>JADJJI010000015.1 GCA_016706565.1 Piscinibacter sp. | reverse complement strand
AAGATGATCGACTGGTTCGGCCTCGAGCAGGAGCCGTCGATCTGGTTCAGCTTCGTCGCCTCGATGGCGCTGCTCGCGCTGGTGATGAAGAAGGGTTGACGAGAGAGTGAGAAACGGCGCCGGCCGCAGCTTCCCAGCCGGCGCCCCAGATCAAGACCGGGAAGCACAACTGAGGAGACCAAGATGAAATTGCGCTTGAATGCCGTGGCCCATGCCGCCGCGATCACGGCTGCCGTTCTGGCCTATGGCCAGAGCGCATGGGCTGGCGAGGCCGAGGCCAAGAAGTGGGTCGACGCCGAGTTCCAGCCCTCCACGCTGAGCAAGGATCAGCAGATGGCCGAGATGAAATGGTTCATCGACGCCGCCAAGAAGCTGCAGGCGAAGGGCGTGAAGGAGATCTCGGTGGTGTCCGAGACCATCACCACGCACGAGTACGAATCGAAGACGCTGGCCAAGGCCTTCACCGAGATCACCGGCATCACCGTCAAGCACGACCTGATCCAGGAAGGCGACGTGGTCGAGAAGCTGCAGACCTCGATGCAGTCGGGCAAGTCGATCTACGACGGCTGGATCAGCGACTCCGACCTGATCGGTACGCACTACCGCTACGGCAAGATCATGAACCTGACCGACTACATGGCCGGCAAGGGCAAGGAGTGGACGAATCCGGGCATCGACATCAAGGACTTCATCGGCACCAGCTTCACCACCGGCCCCGACAAGAAGCTGTACCAGCTGCCCGACCAGCAGTTCGCCAACCTGTACTGGTTCCGCGCCGACCTGTTCGCGCGCCAGGACCTGAAGGACAAGTTCAAGGCCAAGTACGGCTATGACCTGGGCGTGCCGCTGAACTGGAGCGCCTACGAGGACATCGCCGCGTTCTTCAGCGAAGACGTGAAGACGATCGACGGCAAGCCCATCTACGGCCACATGGACTACGGCAAGAAGGACCCTTCGCTGGGCTGGCGGTTCACCGACGCCTGGCTGTCGATGGCCGGCACCGCCGACATCGGCATCCCCAACGGCAAGCCGGTCGACGAGTGGGGCATCCGCGCCTCTGCCGACGGCTGCACGCCGCTGGGCGCCTCGGTCTCGCGCGGTGGCGCCACCAACTCGCCGGCCGCCGTCTACGCGCTGACCAAGTACGTCGACTGGATGAAGAAGTACGCCCCGAAGGAAGCCACCGGCATGACCTTCGGCGAAGCCGGCCCGGTGCCCGCGCAAGGCCAGATCGCGCAGCAGATCTTCTGGTACACCGCGTTCACCGCCGACATGACCAAGCCGGGCCTGCCGGTGGTCAACGCCGACGGCACGCCGAAGTGGCGCATGGCCCCCGGCCCGAACGGCCCGTACTGGAAGCAGGGCATGCAGAACGGCTACCAGGACGTGGGCTCGTGGACCTTCTTCGAGAAGCACGACGAGAACAAGACCGCGGCCGCCTGGCTGTACGCGCAGTTCGTGACGGCCAAGACGACCTCGCTGAAGAAGACGATCGTGGGCCTGACTCCGATCCGCGAGAGCGACATCCAGAGCAAGGCGATGACCGACCTCGCACCTAAGCTCGGCGGCCTGGTCGAGTTCTATCGCAGCCCGGCGCGCGTGGCCTGGACGCCCACCGGCACCAACGTGCCCGACTACCCGAAGCTCGCGCAGCTGTGGTGGAAGAACGTGGCCGTGGCCGTGACCGGCGAGAAGACGCCGCAGGCGGCGATGGACAACCTGGCCGAGGAGATGGACCAGGTGATGGCCCGCCTCGAGCGCGCCGGCATGGCCCGTTGCGCCCCGAAGCTCAACAAGAAGGAAGACCCGAAGAAGTACCTGAGCGACAAGGGTGCCCCGTGGGCCAAGCTGGCCAACGAGAAGCCCAAGGGCGAGACGATCGCCTACGACACGCTGCTCAATGCCTGGAAGGCGGGCAAGGTCCGCTGAGCTGATCGATAGCTGAACCAGCAGCCCCCGCCGGCGCGAGCCGCGGGGGCTTTTTCATGGCCGTCGCTCAGCCCACGCGGCCCATCGGCAGCGATTCGCACAGCGCCGCCAGCGTGGCGGCCTCGTCGGCTGGCAGTTCGCCAGCGCGCAACAGCACGGCCCGCTGGACGCCGCGCAGGCGGTGGTAGAGCTCGTCCTCGACGGCCTCGACCTCGGCCGCATCGGTGCCGGTGGCGGCCTGCGGGCTCCACAGGCCGCTCTCGTTCCAGCCGGCGCGCAGCCGGCCGACCAGGAACTGCGCGAGCTCGAGCGCCGAATGCATGTTCACCGAACGCTCGCCGACGGCCAGCAGCCCGGCGTTGTCCTCGGCGGCCTGCAGCACCTCTTCGAGCGCGGCGCGGCGAGCGCGGATCTCCGCCGGCTGCATGGCCGGCTGCAGCGGCGGCTGTTCGCTCGCCGCCCGCGACAGCTGGCCGACCCAGGCCAGATCGAACTCGCCCGGCACGGCACGCAGCGCGATGCTGGCGTGCAGCAGCTGCTCGTGCGGCCCGCGCAGCGCGGCCAGCGCCGCGTCGGTGACGGCCATCAGGCGGCCGAGCGGCGACAGGCTCTCGCCGCGCTTCGCATGCGGGTAGCCGGAGCCGTCGAGCCGCTCGTGGTGCTCGGCCACCGCGCGCGCGACGGAGCCCGGGTAGTTGGTGAGTTGCGCGATCAGCAGCAGGCCGACGTGCGGATGCACGACGAGCTGGCGGTAGCTCAGCGCATCGAGCTCGCGCTCGGTCTCGGCCTCGCCGTGCAGCGGGTCGATGTACATCTCGCCGAGGTCGTGCAGCAGGCCGGCCAGCATCGCCAGCCGGATCTCCGGCGTCTGCCCGCCATGGCCGACCATCAGCGAGCCGGCCAGCCCCATCGCCGCGACCGCATGCTCGAAGGCGTGCGGCCGCGCGGCCTGCGCCGCGCTGAGCAGCAGTTGCGCCACCGGGTGCAGAGGCAGGTGCTGGGCTTCGCGAAGCAGCTTGGCCGCTTGCGGGCGCAGCAGCGGTGCCAGGCGCGTTTCGCCCTCGACCAGTTGTTCGAGGCGCTCGACGAGCATGGCCGGGGTCACGCCGTCTTCGGCGATCAGGCAGCTCTCCAGCGGCTCGCGCAGCTTGCGGTCGAGCAGCTTGCGCTGCAGTTCGGCAGACACCGGCTGGTGGCGCGCCCACAGCTTGGTTCCGGCGAGATCGAAGATGTCGGTCGCGGCGATGATGCGCTGCGTCTCGCTGGCCTGCAGGATGGTGGCCAGCGCGTGCGGGTTGGCGGACTGGAAGGCCGAGGCGGTGGCGGGCGATGTCGTCATGGTGTATCCCTCGTCGTGTCGACGGGTTATCGGCGGCGGCGCGAAGAAGCTGAGGGCCGGGTCGGCGCCGGCGTTGCGCCGGCGCAGCAGCCGGCGGTTGCGGTTACTTGCACATGGCGCCGCGCGTCGCGCCAATCCGGCCGCTTGTCACGGATCAACGCGCACAACTGTTTCTGTTACTGAAGTCCCCCCCTGTCCCGCCGTTCACTGCGGACATGGAGACGCTTCACCTCCGCCGCGCGGCTCGGCTGGCCGCCGTGCTGCTCGCGCCGCTGCTGCTCGCCGGCTGCGGCTCGCTGCGCCTGCCGACGCTGCCATCGATCAGCCTGCCGTGGCCGGCCTCCTCCGAGCCCGCTCAGGCACCGGCACCGGCCCCGGCGCCGCCGGTCGTCGCCAAACCCGCACCGCCGGTCGCCGCCCCCGCGCCGCGGCGCGACCCGCCGGACGCCGTGCCGCGCGTGGTGGCGATCCCGCAGGGCGCACCGAACGTGCCCTACGAGATCAAGGGCGAGACCTACGAACCCGAAGCCGCCGACGTGCCGCTCACCGAGACCGGCATCGCCTCGTGGTACGGCAAGCCCTTCCACGGCCGGCGCACGGCCACCGGCGAGATCTATGACATGCACGCGATGACGGCGGCGCACAAGACCATGCCGCTGCCCAGCTACGCGCTGGTGCGCAACCCGCGCAACAAGCGCGAGGTGGTGGTGCGCGTCAACGACCGCGGCCCGTTCAAGCCCGGCCGCGTCATCGACCTCAGCCACGCGGCAGCGCGCAAGCTCGGCATCAGCGGCATCGCGCCGGTGGAAGTGCGCCGTCTCACGCATGCCGAGATCCGCAGCGGCACGTGGAAAATACCGGCACAGCGCGTCGCCGACGCGCGTTAGCCCCCTGAGGTCTTCATGACCATCCCGCGCTGGCTGGCCGCGCTGCTGCTGGCCACTCTCTGTGCCGCGAGTCACGCTCAGGGCATGCTGCTCAAGCTGCCCACGCGCGACGGCATCACCACCAACGTCTGGTGGGAGCCGGTGGACGGCGCACGTGCCACGGTGCTGCTGTTTCCCGGCGGCGGTGGCGGATTCGGCAAGGTCGACAGCGGCCAGCCCTCGAGCCGCAATTTCCTCGTGCGTTCGCTGCAGCACTTCCGCGCGGCGGGCCTGAACGTGGCGATCTTCGGCAAGCCGACCGACATGGCCGAGCTCGACGTGGCCGAGCGCACCGGCGCCGCCCACCTGGCCGACATCGGTGCGGTGGTCGACGAGCTGCGCCGGCGCAGTGCGCTGCCGCTGTGGCTGGTGGGCACGAGCCGCGGCACGGTGTCGGCTGCGGCGGCGGCGATCGGCCTGCCGCCGGGCCGCGTCGGCGGCGTGGTGCTGAGCTCGAGCCTGGTCAACCTGGATCGCCCCGGCGCGCTGATGCAGCAGAACCTCGCCGCCCTTTCGATGCCGGTGCTGGTGGTGCACCACGCAAAAGACGCCTGCGTGCTGTGCCGCCCGGCCGACGTGCCCTACCTGATGCGCGACCTGAAGAACGCGTCGGTCAAGAAGCTGCTGATGCTCGACGGCGGCGGCGAGCCGCAGGGCGCGGCGTGCGAGGCGCTGCACTGGCACGGCTTCATCGGCATGGAGAAGCAGGCCGTCGACGCGATCGCCGCGTGGATCGCGGCACCGTCGAACTGAGAATCAGACTGCGGCTCAGCGCTGGCTGCGCGCCTTGCGCCCGTCCACCTCGGCGAGTTGCTGCTTGAGCAGCAGGTAGAGCACGCGCGCGTTCTCCACGCTCATGCTGAGCACGCTGCTCTCGTCGCCCTCGCTGCGCGGCGGCGCCGGCTGCACCAGCGCATCGACCCGTGCCCGCACCAGGCCGTGGCTGTTGGACATGGCCTTGATGCGCTGCACTTCGACGTTGAATGTCTTCATGCCGCAAGCGTAGCGCAAGCGCCCACAGGCGCCGTCCAAACCTGAGCCACACTTCGGGCCTCATGTTCACCGCCCCCCTTTTCACCGGAACCCTCTTCGCCCTGGCCGCCGGCCTGATGTGGGGCCTGGTCTTCGTCGGCCCGCTGCTGCTGCCGGAGTACCCGGCCACGCTGCAGTCCTTCGGCCGCTACCTGGCGTTCGGGCTGATCGCGCTGCCGCTGGGCTGGCTCGACCGTGCCACGCTGCGCCAGCTCACGCGGGCCGACTGGCGCGAGGCGCTGCGCCTGGCGCTGGTGGGCAACGTCGTCTACTACCTGTTCCTGGCCAGCGCGATCCAGCGCGCCGGCGGTCCGCTGCCGACGATGATCATCGGCACGCTGCCCGTCGTCATCGCCATCACCGCGAACCTGCGCGGCCACCGCCACGGCACGCGGCGCGAGCAGCCGCTGCGCTGGTCGCGGCTGGCGCCGTCGCTGGGGTTGATCGCGCTGGGCATCGGGCTGGTCAACCAGGTCGAGATCGACCGGCTGCGCGCCGAGCCCGGCGCCGACCTCGGCCGCTACCTGATCGGCGCGGCGCTCGCCGTGGGCGCGGTCGCCTGCTGGACCTGGTACCCGATCCGCAACGCCGAGTGGCTGCGCGCCCACCCCGACCGCAGCCCGCGCGGCTGGGCCACGGCGCAGGGCCTGGCGACGCTGCCGCTGGCGCTGATCGGCTATGCGCTCACGTGGGCCTGGTTCGCCGCTTCGGGCTCGGCGTTCGCCATGCCCTTCGGCCCGCGTGCGGCCGACTTCGTGGCGCTGATGTTCGCCATCGGCTTGCTCGCTTCTTGGCTGGGCACACTCTGCTGGAACGAGGCCAGCCAGCGCCTGCCACCCACGCTGGCCGGGCAGTTGATCGTCTTCGAGACGCTGTCGGCGCTGGCCTATGCCTTCGTGCTGCGCGGCCAGGCGCCACAGGCACAGACGCTGGCCGGCGTGGCGCTGCTGGTGGCCGGCGTGGCCTGGGCGGTGCGTTCGCGCCCGGAACCGGAGAGCGCCGAAGCGCATCCGAATTGACTTGATACATCTGCGCGCGAACGTGGGGCTACGCTTCGGGTCCGACCCGGTGGGGGAGGGTCGATCTCCGGAGATGCCATGAAGACACGCACCATCGTGCTCGTCACCGGGTTGCTCGTCGCGCTGATCGGCGCCGGCGGCACCCTGTGGTGGATGTACAGAGCCCAACCCCAGCCGCCCGCGCCGGTGGCCGAAGCGCCCGCCGCTGCGCCGGAACCCGCGTCCGCCCCCGCCGCAGTGGTCGAAGCCGGTGAGCGCCACCCGATCGAAGCCCCCGTGGCCACGGCCTCCGCACCGGCATCGCTGCCGCCGCTGGACGAGGCCGATGGCGTGGTGCAGGCGGCGCTCGCCGAACTGCTGACGCGGCAGGGCGTGATGGCCTTCCTGAACGCCGACGGCTTCGTGCGCCGAACGGTGGTGACGGTGGACAACCTGGCGCGGCCGCATGCTGCGTCGCGGCTGTGGCCGGTGCAGCCCATGCCGGGCAAGCTGCAGTTGTTGCTGGCCGGCGACGCCGAGTTGATCGCGGCGGACAACGCGCGCCGCTACGAGCCCTTCGTGGGTTTCGTGGTGTCGGTGGAACCCGCCCGCGCGGCGGCGCTGTACCGCCGACTCTACCCGCTGTTCCGCCAGGCCTATGCCGAGCTGGGCTATCCGAAAGGCCAGTTCAACGACCGGCTGGTCGAGGTGATCGACCACCTGCTCGCCGCACCGGAGCCGAAGCAGCCGCCCTCGGTGAAGCTGGTGGACGTGAAGGGCGAGGTGCCTTCGACACGGCCCTGGGTGCGCTACGAGTACACCGACCCGGCGCTCGAGTCGCTGTCGGCCGGGCAGAAGATCATGGTGCGCGTCGGCGTCACGCACGAGCGGCGGCTGAAGGCCTGGCTGTCGGGCTTCCGCCGGGCGATCGCGACGCCGCGCTGAGCGCGGCGAACCTGCGTCGGGCACTCTCTCCAGTTCGCGTTCACGGCCTCACGAAGTCACACGGGCGCGTCTGGCAGCTTGCGGCCCTTTGCGGTCTTTCGACGTCTGGAGTGCAGGTCTTGGGTGGCGCGGCAAAGGCACGCCCGGGCAGGCTGCGGCGCTTCGCCCCGGCGGTCGGCGCTGCGCGCCGACTCCCCTGCGATGCTCGGTCTCGCGGCCCCGTCGCCGAACTCACTACGCTCCCTGCGGTCGCTGCGTTCGGACAGCATCGACGAGTCAGAAGACGAAGCGCGCTGCGCGCGCGGCCACGAGCCCTGTGCTTCTCGGCACCTCAGAGGCGCGCCTGCGCCTGCCTGGGCGTGCCTTTGCTGAACCAGCGGTGGCATGCAGTCTGAGAAGAACCGGTGGTGGACTTCGCGGCAGGTGCTGCCCGCGGGGGGCGATTTCTGTGGCGACGAGAAGCGCAGCGCCAGGGTCGGCGCGCGTGAGCGCGCTTCGTGAACTGACTTGCCGCGGCTGTTCGAACGCAGCGACCGCAGGTCGCGCAGTGAGTTCTGCGGCACGACCCTGGCGCGAGCATCGCAGTGGAGTCGGCGCACAGCGCCGACCGCCACAGCATGAGCCCCCCGCGGGCAGCGCCTGCCGCGATGCGCGAACCCGGCACGAAAGCGGCCACAAGCGAAAGACAGCAAAGGGCCAAGTGCGGCCACCGCGGTCAAGCCTGCGGCTCGATCATTGAACGCCAGTCCGGATCAGATGCCGGCCAGCGAAGCGAGCGAAGCCGTGTCCAGCGAGCCGGCATGCATGCCGTGCTGGCCGGTCTGAGCGTTGCGATAGACGATCAGCGGCACGCTGTCCGCGTCGAGCTGACGGAACAGATCGGTGTTGGCCTTCACCTTGGCCACCACCTCGTCGGGCAGTGACGAGGCCACGCTGATGCCGCCGCCGCGCTGCAGCACGCTGGCCTCGTTCTCGGTCATCGCCTTGGCCGGGTCGGCCGCCGCCAGGATGGTGGCGCCCTGCGGCAGCGACGAGGGGCGCAGCAGCCCGATCGGCATCCAGACCATCTTCAGCTTGCCCAGCAGCGGCTGCGAGGCGTTCCACAGCTCGGCGCAATGCGGGCAGGTGGTGTCGAAGAACACGTAGACAGTGTTGGCCGCCATCACCGGGCCCATCGTGAAACCGCTGCCCTTGCTGGCGATGGCGTAGGCCTCGATGCCGCTGAGCTTGCGCGCGGGGGCAGCAGCGGCCGGCGCGGCCTCGTCGTTCTTCGAGCACGCGGCCAGCGGCGCGAGCACGAGCGTGGCGAGGCCGAAGGCGAGGGGACGGCGTTGCATGGTCAGTCTCCGAAAGAAGGATCAGGGGTTCGCGTGCAGCCAGGCCGCGGCCTGGCCGCGCGATTCGAGCGCGAGCTTGTCGAGGATGTTGGCGACGTGGCGCTTCACGGTGTGCGGGCTGATGTCGAGCGAACGCGCGATGAGCTTGTTGCTGTCGCCCGCGGCGATGCGCTCCAGCACCTCGCGCTCGCGGCTGCTGAGCAGCTCCGGCGCCGCCGGCTCGAGAGCCGGCGCGGCGGTGCCGCGCAGCGCCGCCGATTGTGCGGCCAGCGCGGCCAGCGCCTGCCGCTGTGCTGCGCTCAGGGCGGCGCCAGCGTCGTGTGCCGCCAGCGCCGCCAGCACCACCGGGCCGGCCATCAGCGCGTGCCCGGCCGACTGCGTGTCGATCACCCGCTGCAGCGCCTGCGCCAGCGGCGCGCCGGCTTCGCGCGGGCGGCCGGCGCGCAGCAGCGCATGCGCCGCGCGCAGTTGCAGCTCGATGCCCTGGCCGAGCAGGTCCAGCCGCGCGGCCTGCGGCAGCAGCGCCGTGAAGGCCTCGGCGGCCTCGGCCCAGCGCCCCTCCGCGGCCAGGGCGCGGGCCTCCAGCGGCCCGGGGCCGGCACCTTCGTGCACCGGATGCCAGGCCTGCCAGTGGCGCAGCGCGGTCGCATCGGCGCCGAGCAGGTCGAGCACGCGCACGGCAATGCGCGACACATGCCCGCGCCAGAAACGCAGCCGGCTCGCCGAAGCGTGCCCGGCCTCCTGGTCGAACAGTTCTGCCAGGCGGCGGCGTACGGAGTCGCCTTCGCCGTGCAGCGCGTCGAGGAAGGTGCGAACGATGTTCAGCGCCACCGCGATCTCGGCCGCGCGCGACAGCCAGCGCGCGTCGGATTCGGCCTCGCGCGTGCAGGCCACGGCCTCGTCGATGCGCCCGGCCCACAGCAGCGAGGCCGCCTGCAGCGAATGCAAGGTGGCGCGCATCGGCAGTTCGCTCTCGCCGACGCGGCGCAGCGCCTCGCGACCGTAGCGCTCGAGCAGCGGCGCCATGCCGGGCAGGCCGGCCCACGAAGTGGGCGGCGAACACTCCCACCAGTTCAGCAGCGATCCGTGCGACTCCAGCCGCTCCAGCACCTGCTCGAAACGGGCGCACAGCGCGTCGAAGTCGCCGCGGTCGTGCAGCAGCGTGCACTCGGCGTCGAGCAGCAGCAGTTCCGCCTCGGGCGGCATCGGCTGCCCGGTGAGTTCGGCCAGCAGCGCTTGTGCAGGCTCGATCTGGTCGTTGGCGTTCCAGGCCGCCAGCAGCAGCGCCTGCGACAGGCGCAGCTCGTCGACATCGCCGGCGCGCTGCGCCGCAACGACTGCCGCTTCCATCAGCGTGGCCATCTCGCTCCAGTGCCAGCGCATGCACGCGGCAATCGCGTCGCAGCGCAGCAGTCGCGACGATGCGTCGCGCCACGCTGCCGGGAACTGCGCGATCAGGCGCCGCACGTCGGCCGACAGTCCCTTGAGCAGCAGCTCGTCGGCGCACTCGGCCAGCGTGGCTTCGGCGCCAGCCCAGTCACCGGCGCGCAGCAGCAGGCCGACGCGCCGCTGCGCATCGCGCTCCACCTCGGCGGCGCGGCGCAGCAGCAAAGGCAACTCGTCCGGGAAGCGGCGATGCAGACGGTCGTCCAGCGCATCGCGGAACAGGTCGTGCAGCACCAGCGTGCGCTCGTCGGCATCGAGCGCGGTGACGAACAGGCCGCGCCGCTCGATCTCGTCGAGCCGCTGCGCGGCGCGGGCGTCGCCGGTCACACCCGCCGCGGCGGCCGCCGTCAGCACCGGCAGCACGCTGCTGCGCACCAGGAAGTCGTGCAGCGCGATCGGCATCTCGTCGAGCACCTCGCTGGCGAGGTAGTCGAACAGGCTGCGGTCGACCGCCGTGTGGCGCCCGCCCTGCAGCGCCGCGCCCGGCGCGCGGCCGCGCAGCGCCGCCAGGCACAGGCGCAGGCCGGCCGGCCAGCCCTGCGTGCGCTCGACGAGCTCGGGCAGGCGCGCCGCCAGCTCGCCGGCCTGGTCGGCCTGGTCGGCCTGCACGAGCGCGCGAGCCTCGTCTGCGCTGAATCGCAGCTGCTCCTGCGTGAACTCGGCCAGCTCGCCGGCGGCGCGCCAGCGCGCCAGCGCCAGCCGCGGCGCGACGCGGGTGGAGATCACCACCGTCCACTGCGCGGGCAGCCGCTCGATCAGCTCATCGAGAAAGGCGTTCACCGCCGGCGACTGCACACGGTGCAGGTCGTCGAGCACGATCACGCCGTGCGGCACGCCGGCGGCAGCCAGCGCGTTGACCAGTTCGGCAACCGGGCCGCGCAGGCTGCCGCCGTTCTCGCCCTGTTCGCCCAGTTGCGCGGCCAGCGCCGCGGGGGCGCTGCGCCACGGCAGGTCCAGCGGCTCGAGCGCGCCCGCCAGCCCGGCGAACAGGTGCGCCGCGTCGTCGTCTTCGTCGAACGAGAACCAGGCCAGCGCCGTGCCCGGCCCCAGCGACTCGATCTGCGCGGCCAGCGCCGAGGTCTTGCCGAACCCGGCCGGCGCCATCAGCAGCACCAGGCGGCGCGAGCGCAGCGCCTGGCCGAGCGCCGCATCGAGCGCGGGCCGCTCGATGCGCGCGCTGCGCGCTCGCGGCGGCTGGATCTTGGTGGTGGCGAAGCCCGTGGCGTTCATCGCCGCGGTATTGTGCAGTCGCAGGAGCCGTTCAGCGCAGGTGCGGCGCGTCCGGCAGCTCGTTCGGATTGGCCTGGCCCGGGGCGAGCGGGAAGTGACGCGCGAGCAGGGCGTCCACCGCGTCGATCGCGTCGTTCAGCCCGGCCTCGAACTCGCCCTTGCGGAACGCGCCGCGCATGCGTTCCATCACTTCTTGCCACTGTGACGGGCTCACGTGCCGGTTCAGGCCGCGGTCGGCGACGATCTCGATGCAATGCTCGGCGAGCAGCAGGTAGATGAGCACGCCGTTGTTGTGCTCGGTGTCCCACACGCGCAGCTTGCCGAACATCATCACCGCGCGTTCGCGCGCCGACGCGCCTCGCCACAGGTAGCTCATCGGCAGGCCGGCCTCGGCGCAGACGCGGATCTCGCCGCTGTGGCGCCTCTCGCTGGCCGACACGCGGGCCTGAATGCGAGCGAGGGCAGCGTCGTCGAGCGCGCGGGCGAGGTCGCGTTCGTCGGTCCAGCGGTGCCTGAAGATGCGCTGCAGCTTGTTCATCACCAGTCTCCCGACGCGCCGCCGCCGCCGAAGTCGCCGCCGCCGCCGGAGCTGAAGCCGCCGCCGTCACCTCCCCCGCCGGAGCCCCAGCCGCCGCCGCTGCCGCCGCCGAAGATCACCGGCCCGCCACTCGAGCGGCCGCGCCGAGAGGCCCCCGAGCCCATGATGGCGACGAGGATCAGCGCCACGACACCGGCACCGGCCGCGATGGCGATGCTGGCGCTGAGCCACCAGCCCATGCCGCCAGCTGCCGCGCCGGTGGCCAGGGAACCGAGCTTGCGGCCGAAGATGCCGGTGAGCACCGCACCGATCACCGGCACGGCGACGAACAGGAAGATCGCCAGGTCCTGCAGGTTGAAACCCTGGCCCGAGGGCGGCGTCTTGGCGCCGGGCGCCGCGGGCTCGGGCAGGCCCTCGTTGCCGATGCGCGCATCGAGCCGGTCGATCGCCGCGTTCAGGCCGCCAGCGAAATCGTTCTTGCGAAAAGCCGGCGTGATGACGTCGCTGATGATCTGCCGCGCGGCGAGGTCGGGCACCGCGCCCTCCAGCGACTTGGCCACCTCGAAACGCACGCGGCGGTCGTCCTTGGCCACCACGATGAGCAGGCCGTCGCCGACCGCGAGGCGGCCGATCTTCCAGCTGTCGGCCACCCGCTGCGCATAGGCGGCGATGTCTTCGGGCTGCGTGGTGGCCACCATCAGCACGACCAGCTGCGAGCCGCGCTTCGTCTCGACGGCGGCGAGCTTGTCGCTGATCGCCTGCGACTGCGCGGCGCTGAGCGTGCCGGTCTGGTCGATCACGCGGCCCGACAGCGGCGGCACCGGCAGCAGTCCCTGCGCCTGCACCAGCCCTGCCGCCCACAACAGGGCGGCAGCGAGCCAGGGGCCCCAGCGGCGCATCACGGGTTCACTTCGATGCGGGCTTGTCGAAGCTCACGGCCGGCGGCTGCGAGATCTGCGCCTCGTTCTGCACGGTGAAGTTGGGCTTGACCGGGTAGCTGAACAGCATCGCCGTCAGGTTGGTCGGGAAGCTGCGCGCGAGCACGTTGTAGTCCTGCACCGCCTTCACGTAGCGGCCGCGCGCCACGGTGATGCGGTTCTCGGTGCCCTCGAGCTGCACGCGCAGGTCCTGGAAGCCCTGGTTGGCCTTCAGGTTGGGGTAGTTCTCGGTGACGACGAGCAGCCGCGACAGCGCGCTCGACAGCTCGCCCTGCGCGGCCTGGAACTTGTTGAACGCCTCCGGGTTGTTGACCAGCTCCGGCGTGGCCTGGATCGAGGTGGCCTTGGCGCGCGCCTCCACCACCTTCGTCAGCGTCTCCTGCTCGAAGTTGGCTTCGCCCTTGACGGTGGCGACGATGTTCGGGATCAGGTCGGCGCGCCGCTGGTACTGGTTGAGCACCTCCGACCAGGCCGACTTGGTCTGCTCGTCCAGGCGCTGGAAGTCGTTGTAGCCGCAGCCGGTGAGGGCCAGGGCAGCGCCCAGCGCGGCGATGGCACCCAGCAGGCGGCGGGCGATGGAGAAGGTCATGGCGGGTCTCCGTGATGAGGCGCGGCGATGGTACTCCGCGAGTCCCGATATGGGACTGACCCGCCTCATTTCAATCACGCCTTCGCCAGCGCCACGTCCAGATCGGCCTTCAGGTCGTCGATGTGCTCGATGCCCACGCACAGGCGCACCGTCTCCTCGCTGACGCCGGAGCCGGCGAGCTCTTCGGGGGACAGCTGCCGGTGCGTCGTCGACGCCGGGTGCGTGGCCAGCGACTTGCAATCGCCGATGTTGACCAGCCGCGTGAACAGCTGCAGCGCATCGAGGAAACGCTCGCCGCCGGCGCGCCCGCTCTTCACGCCGAAGGTCAGCAGGCCCGAGGCGCGACCGCCCATCATCGACTTCACGAGACCGTGGTCCGGGTGGTCTTCGAGACCGGCGTAGTTGACCCACGAGACCTTCGGGTGCTTCTTCAGGTGCCGGGCCACCGCGAGCGTGTTCTCGCAGATGCGGTCCATGCGCAGCGCCAGCGTCTCGATGCCTTGCAGGATCTGCCAGGCGTTGAAGGGCGAGATCGCCGCGCCCATGTTGCGCAGCGGCACCACGCGCGCGCGGCCGATGTAGGCCGCCGGGCCGAGCGCCTCGGTGTAGACCACGCCGTGGTAGCTGACGTCGGGCTCGTTCAGGCGCTTGAAGCGCGCCTTGTGCTGGGCCCAGGGGAACTTGCCCGAGTCGACGATCGCGCCGCCGATGCTCGTGCCGTGGCCGCCGAGGTACTTGGTCAGCGAGTGCACGACGATGTCGGCGCCGTGCTCGAAGGGGCGGCACAGGTAAGGGCTGGGCACCGTGTTGTCGACGATCAGCGGCACGCCGTGCTTGTGCGCGATGGCGGCGATGGCCGCGATGTCGGTGATGTTGCCCTGCGGGTTGCCGAGCGACTCGACGTACACCGCCTTGGTGCGCGCGTCGATCAGCGGCTCGAAGCTGGCCGGGTTGCGGTAGTCGGCGAAACGCACGCTGATGCCGTACTGCGGCAGCGTGTGCGCGAACAGGTTGTAGGTGCCGCCGTACAGCGCGCTGCTGGAGACGATGTTGTCGCCGGCCTCGCTGATGGTCTGGATCGCATAGGTCACCGCCGCCTGGCCCGAGGCCAGCGCCAGCGCAGCGATGCCGCCCTCGAGCGCGGCGACGCGCTCCTCGAGCACCGCCTGCGTCGGGTTCATGATGCGCGTGTAGATGTTGCCCGCGACCTTCAGGTCGAACAGGTCGGCGCCATGCTGTGCGCTGTCGAAGGAATAGGCCACCGTCTGGTACAGCGGCACGGCCACCGCGTGCGTGGTTGGTTCGGGCGAGTAGCCCGCATGCACGGACTTGGTCTCGAAGCGCCATTGGCTGGTGTCGCGGGTCATCTCGGTCTCCTCGGGTTCGTTCGTGGAAGGCGGAGTCTAGTCGCGCCCCGCCCTCAGAATCCGCATATGGATCTGCTCCCCCATGCCTTGCGCGGCGGCCAGTCGGCCACGCCTTCAACGACCTCGCGGCAGGGCGTGCTGGTCGCCGGCGGTGGCGGCGCGCTCGGCGCTGCCGTGCTCGAAGCGCTGCTCGCCTCGCGCGCCTTCGCGCCGGTGCGCGTGCTGGTCATGCGCGACTTCCACGCCACCGTGCAGGGGCTGGAGACGGTGGATGCCGAAACGCTCGGCCAGACCGCCGACGCGCAAGTGCCGCTGGGCGTGGTGGTGTTCGATCGCCCGCGCCACGCCAACGGCCGCGACGCCGCCTTCGCGCAGCCGCAGCCGGCCGACCTGCTGCCGCTGGCGCAGCGCCTGCTGGCCGCCGGCGTTCGCCACCTGCTGGTGGTGCTGCCGCATGTCAGCGCCTCGCTGCCCGAGGCCCTGAAGGCCGGCCTGGCCACGCTGGACGAGCAGGCCGTGGCCTCGCTCGGCTTCACGCACGTGGCCCTGGTGCGCTCGGCGCAGCGCCCGGCCGACAGCGAGTCCCGCGGCCTGCAGCGCCTGGCGGACATGGTCCTCGCGCAACTGCGGCTGATGGTGCCGCAGCGCGAGCAGCCGGTGCGTGCCGCGCAGGTGGCGGCGCTGGTGAGCGCACTGGCCCGGCAGCTGATCGATAGTCCGAGCGGCACGCGCGTGATGGCGCCCGAATGGGTGTGGCAATCGGCGCAGGGCGGCGATGTCGATGCGCTGGTGCGGGCCTGGCTGGGCGGGCAGGCGCTGCCGCAAGGCTCGACGCCACGGCAGCGCCTGTAGGATGTCGCCACGGGCCGACGAGCCTGGAGGGAGTGTTCCATGAATGTGATTCGCGCGCTGCACGCGGCGCTGGCGGCCGGCACCCTGGTGCTGGCTTCGATGGTCGGCGCAGTGCAGGCGGCCGAAACGCTCCCGCCGGTGGAGAGCTTTTTCCGCGACCCCGACATCACCGAGGTCGAACTCTCGCCCTCGGGCAAGCGCATCGCGGTCACCACCTCGGCCGGCTCCAAGCGCATCGCGCTGTCGGTGGTCGAACTGGCCACCGGCAGATCGACGCCAGTGGCCAACTACGACGATGCCGACGTCGGCGAGTTCGAGTGGGTCAACGACGAACGGCTCGTCTACAGCCTGGAAGACCGCCGCAATGCGATCGGCCAGCAGCGCTTCTTCACCGGCCTCTTCAGCGTGATGGCCGACGGCAGCGACCCGCGACAGCTGATCGCGCTTCAGAGGGACATCGTCTTCGTGCGGCGCGTCGGCCGCGAGCCGCTGTCGGTGTTCCACGAGCTGCTCTCCGTGCCGAGTACCGGCGGCAACGAGGTGGTGGTCGGCCGCTGGCGTTACGACGGCCGGTACAACCCGGTGGAGGTGACGCCGATGCTGCTGGACACGAGCACGCAGCGGATCCGCTCGCTGGACATCGGCGGCCTGGGCGACGTGCTCGGCTGGCTGTTCGACCGCAAGGGCGAGCCTCGCCTGGCGACCACCTTGAGCGGCGGCACGATGCAGTACCACTGGCGCACTCCGGGCGAAACGACGTGGAAGAAGATCGCCGAGTTTCCCCGCCTGGACGCACCGTTCACGCCGCGTTTCGTCGACACGGATGGCCAGCTGTTCGTCAGCACGCCATCGGGTGCGGCCGGCGAGTCCGAGTTGCGGCGCTTCGACTTCGCCACCGGCAAGCCGCAGGCGCAGGCGCTGGTGCGCACGCCGGGCTTCGACTTCGATGGCCGGCTGCTCACCGATCCGGAGAGCGGCCGCGCCGTCGGTCTGCGACTGCGCACCGATGCCGAGACGACGGTGTGGTTCGATCCGAAGATGAAGTCCTTGCAGGGCACGGTGGATGCTCGCTTCCCCGGCCGCGTGAACCGCGTCAGCTGCCGCCGCTGCGGCGCCGACGACGGGGTGGTCCTGGTGAACAGCTGGTCCGACCAGGATCCGGGCAGCTGGTGGGTGCACTACCCGGCCGGCAACAAGTGGGTCGGCGTGGGCCCGGTGCGCAAGGACATCGACGCGCGCCGCATGGCCACGCTCGACCTGCATCGCATCAAGGCGCGCGACGGCCGCGATCTGCCGGTGTGGGTGACGTTGCCGCCGGGAGCAGCCAAGGGCGGGCCGCGGCCGGCCGTGGTGCTGGTGCACGGTGGCCCCTGGGTGCGCGGCGTGCACTGGGGCTGGCACGACACCGCGCAGTTCCTCGCCTCGCGCGGCTACGTGGTCGTGGAGCCGGAGTTCCGCGGCAGCGATGGGTACGGCGAACAGCACGAGCGCGCCGGCTGGAAGCAGTGGGGACGCGCGATGCAGGACGACGTGGCAGACGCCACGCGCTGGGCCGCCGGAAAGGGCTGGGTCGATGCCGGCAAGGTGTGCATCGCCGGCGCGAGCTACGGGGGCTACGCGACGCTGATGGGCCTGGCACGCCACGGCGACCTGTACCGCTGCGGCGTTTCGTGGGTGGCCGTCACTGACCCGCGGCTGTTGTTCAGATCTGACTGGCTGAGCGACTTCAACGACGAGTTCCGCCAGTACACATTGCCGCAGATGGTTGGCGATCCGGTAGCCGACGCGGCCATGCTGGCCGAAGTCGCACCCGTGGAACTGGCTGCGAAGCTCAAGACGCCGCTGCTGCTCGCGTTCGGAGGGCAGGACAGGCGCGTTCCGCTCGAGCACGGCCTCCGCCTGCGCGAGGCGATGCAGGCAGCCGGCAGCGAGCCCGAATGGATCGTCTACGACGCCGAAGGCCACGGCTGGATCAAGCCCGAGAACCGCTACGACTTCGCTCGGCGCATGGAAACCTTCCTGGCGAAGCACCTGAAGTGAAGGCGATCAGCGAGGCAGCCGCCGCCCGATCGGCGGCCGCCAGCTGACCAGCGCGTCGAGCTCGGCCTCGCGCCGCTCGCGCGGCAGCCGCTTGATGCCCTTGAGCACCCAGGCGGCGCGCTCGCGGGCCGGCTCTTCTTCCAGCGCCCAGCGGCGCAGCTGCAGGTCGGGGTTGATCAGCAGGCTGGCCAGCCAGGCCGCCTCGCGCGGCTTGAGCTGGTTGGCGGGCTTGCCCAGGTGGTGGCGCGCCGCCGCCTCGGCGCCGCAGATGCCGTCGCCCCAGGGCAGCATGGCCAGGTACAGCTGCAGGATGCGCCCCTTGCCGAGCGTGCGCTCCATCTCCACCGCATAGAGCCACTCGCGCAGCTTGCGCATCGCGTCGCGCTCGTCGCCGGTGTAGACCAGCTTGGCGAGTTGCTGCGTGATCGTGCTGGCGCCCTGCAGTGCCTGCGGCTCGGTCTGGTTGCGCTTCCACACCGCGACCCAGGCGTCGATCTCGTAGCCGGGGTGCTCGAAGAAGCGCTGGTCTTCCGCGGCGATCACCGCGTTCTGGATCCAGCCTTCGACACGCCCGCCGGCGGGCTGCGGGCGGCAGCTGGCGCCAGGGTCGGCATCGGCCAGCGCTTCGGTGCCCAAGCCGTCGACGGACACATCGGCCAGGCGCGGCACGAGGCGCTGGAACATCAGGCCCTGCTCGCTCAGCGTGGCGTCGGCAACGAGCGAGAAGCGGCCCTCGACGCGCGCCCGCTTCATCTCGGGCAAGGCATCGCCGAACAGCGCAAGCAGCGGCTGCAGCGGCGTGGGCGCCAGCTCGACGTGCAGCTTCAGGCCCTCGGCCTTGAGCTCGGCGCGCCACGGCAGCGACACCGGCGCTGCGCCCGCACCCAGTTGCAGCATGCCGTCGTATCGGTCGGCGCCGCGCACGTGCAGCGTGAGGCGCGCCTGCTCGACGACCACCGGCTGCGGGCCCAGTGCATCGAGCTGCACGCGGCACGGCGCGCAGCGTGCGTCCAGCGTGCTCTCGCCCTGTGCCTGCAGCAGCCAGGTGCCGGCCGAGGTGGCCAGGCGATGGCCGTGCAGCCGCGGCAGCAGCAGCGGGTGCGTGCCCCAGCGCAGCAGCGTGGGCACGCTGGCCTCGTGTTGCCAGCGCCACAGGCTGAAGGTGGTGCGCCACTCGCCGGCTTGCGGCGTCAACGCGCGCAGCGCGACGGCGGCCAGCGTGCCGGCCACGAGCAGCGCGGCCAATGCCACGCCCGCCAGGAACATGAGGATCTTCTTCACAACGCCTCCACCACGGTGATGGCCTGCCAGGGCCCGGCCGACTGGCCGAGGGCGGCGGCCCAGAACCAGGACGACGGGTCGATGAACGACGCGCCGTCGGGTGCTTCGATGCGCTCGCGCACACGCAGGCGCCGGCCGTCGGCCGAGACCGCGTCGAAACAGCGCCACAGCCGCTGCTGCGCATCGCGCTCCAGGCCGGCGCGCTCGATGCGGTAGCCCAGGCCGCGGAAGCAGTCCGCCGCCGGGTGCAGCATGCGCGTGGGCTGCTCCACGCGGCGCAGCACGATCACGCGCTCGCCGTCGCTGAAGCGCGCGATGGCGCCGGGGAAGCGCGCCGCGAAGCGCTGCTCGACCTCGCTCATCGCCAGCGGACGCAGCGCGCGGCCGTCCCACTGCGTGGGCCACTCGACGTGGCGTGCCGTGCCGTCCGCGCGCGACGCCGTCGGCGCGAGCAGCGGCAGCGCCGCGGCCAGCGCGAGCAGCAGCACCATCAGTGCCGGCCAGTGCCTAGGCCAGGTCGTCATGGCGCGCTCCCTTCATCGTCACGGCCACCGCCGCGCAGACCATCGCCAGCACCACCAGGCCGATGGCCTGATGGATGTCGGCGTCGAGCCCCTGCGGCCGCGACTCCAGCGCGACCAGCAGGCTGTTGCGCAGCACGTTGCCCACCAGCACCAGCGCGCCGATGGCCGGCAGGCGCTTGAGGAAGTCGCCGTCGCGCAGCGCCGTCAGCGCGGCCACCGCGCAGGCGCAGAAATACGCCATCCAGACCATCTGCACGCCCGAGCAGGGCGCATCGACGATGACCAGCTGCCCGCGCACCAGCATCGAGGTGCCGGCGCGCTCCGCGGCGATGCCGGCGAACTGCAGGGCCCAGGCGCTGAGCTGCGCCGTCAGCACGCGCAGCGGGTAGCCGCCGTAGTACTGCAGCGACGAGATCAGCGGCAGCGCCAGCACCACCAGCCCGGCCAGGGGCGCCCGCGGCCCGCGCGCCGGCAGCCAGGCCATCAGCGCGGCGGCCAGCGCCAGCGCGCCGATCAGCGCGCACAGCAAGGGCGGCGCGGCCAGTAGCGCCGCGTTGGCGGCCAGCGTGAGCAGCGCGCTCGCCGCCAGCCAGCCAGTGTGCGGCGCGATGCGCAGCGTGTGCGAGCGCGCCACCAGCAGCATCAACAACAGCGCGAGCGCGGCCAGGCCGAGCGGCTCGTCGGAGCCGTCCTGCACGCGCCGCGCCATCCAGGCGCCGTGCGGCCACAGCGCTGCCGCCTGCAGGCCCAGCCAGGCCAGCGGCGAGAGGTACGAGGGCCGGCAGGCCAGCACCGGCGCCGTGCCGATGAACGTGGCCCGCGGGCGCATCCACATCGAGGGGACGAGTTGCATGGCGCCCGCCGCTCACCACTTGCCGCGGCGCGACAGCGCCACGCCGACCAGGCCCAGCACCACCAGCAGCGACAGCCAGGCCGCCGGCTCCGGCGTGCTCGGCACCGCGGCGCCGACTTCGCCGACGGCCAGGTTGCTCACGCCCTGCGGCAGCGGCAGCGGCCGGTTCACCGGCACGGCCGCCTCGCTGGTGCGCACGATCTGGTCGATGGCGATGAAGCTGGTGTACTGCGTCAGCAGGCTGTAGTGCAGGCCCAGCGCGGTGATGGCGTCGCGCTGGCCGCTGCCGCCCTCGAGCGCCTCCTGGTCCGACAGCTGCTGGATGCGGCTGCGCGCCCACAGGTGGCGCAGCGCCGATGCATCGGCATCGGGGGCGCGCACCGGCACCACCTCGGTGTGCGTGCCGGTGGCGGCCTGGCCTTCGAGCACCAGCTGGCCGCGCGGCTCGCCGCGCCACTTGCCGTACAGCAGCACCGGGCGGCCGCCGAGCACGTCGGGCAGCGCGTCCAGCGTGGCCGGCTCGACGTCGTACACCTCCAGGCCGTCGAAGCGCGCCTTCAGCTGCGTGAGCACGGGCGCGTCGATCATCTTGCGCAGGCGCTCGGCTTGGGCGGCGGCCATCTCCGGCTTCGTGACGACGAAAGGCTCGCCCTGGCCGGCCCGCGCGATGCCTTCGATCAGGTGGCGATTCACCGACGTGCCGATGCCGAAGGCGAACACGTTGCTGTTGCCCAGGTTCCTGCGCACCAGCTGGAAGACCTCGTTCTCCACCGTCACGTAGCCGTCGGTGACCACGATCACGCTGCGCGAGACGTCACTGGCCTTGGGCAGCGCGGCGATGCGCTTGAGCGCCGGCACGATCTCGGTGCTGCCGCCGCCGCGCTGCTGGTCGATGGTGGTGATGGCGCGCTCGATGTTGGCGCGCGTGGCCGCCACCGGTGCCGGGTTGAGCATCTGGCTGCTGCCGGAGAACAGCATCACGTTGAAGGTGTCGGTCGGGCGCAGGTGGCCGATCAGGTTGCGCAGCAGCACCTTGGCAGTGTTCAGCGGGTAACCGTGCATCGAGCCGGAGATGTCGACCACGAACACATACTCGCGCGGGTTGATCTGCGCCGGCGCGATGGCCAGCGGCGGCTCGACGACCGCGAGGAAGAAGTTCTCGCCGCCGCCGTCCGGGCCGTCGCCCTGGAACAGCGTCAGGCCGGTGGCCGTGCGCTCGCCGGCCAGGCGGTAGTGCAGGATGAAGTCGCGGTTGTGGCTGACGGTGTCGTTGACCGTCACCTCGGCCTGCGGCGTGCCTTCGCCGGCCACCTCGATGCCGTGCGAGGGCGAACGCAGCTCACCCACCGGCAGCGGCGAGGCGAAGCGCACCGTCATCGCGAAGCTCGAGTTCGGCGCTTCGCCTTCCTTCAGGTGGGGCGTGGCCGGGAAGCTGCTGCTGCCGCCGGCCGTCGACGGCTTGTGGTACCGCGGGCCGACGACGGTGGGGAAGACGAACTCGTAGCGCCCTTCGGTGGGCGCCACCAGCTCGGTGTAGCGCAGCTCGACCAGGATGTCGTCGCCCGGCAGGATGTTGGCCACGTTCATCTGGAACACGTTGGGCCGCTCCTGCTCGAGCAGCGCGCTGGTCTTGCCTTCGCGCTTGGCCGTCTCGTGCTGGATGCGCGCGCGCTGCTTCTCCTCGATCTTCGCGTTGAGCACGCGGCCGCCCAGGCGCACCTGCATCGCGTGCACCGCGGCGCGGGTCGAGCCCGGGAACACGTAGCGCGCCTCGATCGGGCGCTGGCCTTCGTTCTTGTAGCGCTGGGTGATGGTCACGTCGGCGATCACGCCGGCGATGCGCGCGTCGACCTGGGTCGACTTCAGCGGCAGCCGGTCGATGGCCGGGTCGCCGCCTGCGAGCTGGAAGTACGGCCCCTCGGCGGGCGCGGCCTGCGAGTCGTCGGCAAAGGCCGGCGACCAGGCCACCGACATCGCGAAGGCCCAGAGGGCGAACAGCACGCACACGACCACCCGGCCGGTGCGAGACAGCGGCGCCAGCGGGTGGCGCAGCAAGGGGAACACGGGACCACGAACACGGCGCATTTCGGCTTCTCCTGAAGGCGTGCCGCACTCGATGGCGGCACGGACGTCAGGATGGAAGGCGCCTGCGAAGCCGGTTCGAAGCGATCCGGCCTTGTGTGAAGTCGGCGTGAAGTCGCCGGCCGCTCAGTGCACCGGCAGCCCGTAGAAGCGCTGCGCGTTGCCCTGCCAGACGCGCGCCTGGTCGGGCGGCGACAGCTCGCCGATCAGCGAGTCGCACACCGCCACCCAGCGGGCGTAGTCGGCCACCAGGGTGAGCACCGGCCAGTCGCTGCCCCACATCAGCCGCTCGGGGCCGAACCATTGCAGCAGCGCGTCCCACACCGGGCGCAGCGCGTCCACCCCTTCGGCCACCGAGCGGCTGGCCGCCGGCGGGGCCTCGCCGAGCAGGCCGGAGAGCTTGCAGCTCACCTGCGGCTGTGCCGCCAGGCTGGCCAGGTGGCGCCGCCAGCTGCCGGCCCAGTGCGCCTGCCAGCCCTGCACGAGCTGCGGCTTGGCGGCATGGTCGATCACCACCGGCAGCTGCGGGTGGCGCTTCACGAAACGCAGCAGCGGCTCCAGGTGCCAGGGCTTGACCAGCGCATCGAAGCGCAGACCCAGCCGCACCAGGGCCTGCACCACCTCGGCATGCGGCTCGCGGGCGATCCAGTCGTTGGCCGGCAGGTCCTGCAGCATCGGCCGCACGCCCTTGAACTTGGCGTTGCGCGCCCAGCGCTCGAGCGTGGCCACCGATTCGGGCCGGCTGAGGTCGACCCAGCCGACCACGCCGGCGATGAACTCGTTGGCATCGGCCAGCTCGAGCAGGAAGTCGGTCTCGGCCTCGCTCGCCGCGGCCTGCACCAGCACGGTCTGCGTGATGCCCAGGGCCTTGAGCGTGCCGACCAGGTTGGCGGGCAGGAAGTCGCGCATCAGCTTCGCCACGGCGGGATCGCCGGCGCGCAGCCAGCCGTAGTCGCCGCGGGAGATGCGCCAGAAGTGCTGGTGGCTGTCGATGCGCGCGGTCATGGCCGCGCCCGTTCAGGAGCGGCGCGAAGGCTTGTCGATCGGCATGAGTTCATCGGGTGGGATCCTGTGAGTGGCGGGTCGGGCCGCCACAGGGTCTCACAGATGTCGATACCGGCGACGCGCGGGCTGCAGCGTCAGCGCACCGTGTAGCCGCGGCCGGCCAGGCAGGCCAGCGTGGCGCGGTGGAAGACGCTGGCGTCAGCCAGGGCGCCGGGCTGCGTGGTCGCCCAGCGGTGGCAGGCCTGGCGGTCGGCTTCCGTCTGCGCCGGGCTCTGCCCGCCGCTGGGGTAGACGATGGGCTCGGGCGGTGCCGGCGGCATGGCCGGCGCAGCGGGAGCCACGGGTGCCGGCTCGGTGTAGACCACCGGCGGTGCCTGCTGCACGACGACCGTGCTGCGGCTCAGGCCGTAGATCAGCGGCAGGCCGATGGCCAGGCCCAGCCCCCAGTGGCCCCAGTGGCCGCCGTGGCCGCCGCCGTGGCCACCACGCGCCTGCGCGAGGCCGGAGCCCAGGCCGAGGCTCAGGGCAAGTGCCGTGGTGAGGATGCGTGTGCGCTGCATGGCGATCTCCTTGTCGTCGGGTTGAAGGTCCGGTGTGCTCAGGCGGCCAGGGCGAACGGCGCTTCGGCAGCCTGAGCCGCTGCTCGGCGGCCGATCGGCGTGTAGTCGAAGCCGGCATCGCGCACCAGCTCGGGGTCGAACAGGTTGCGCCCGTCGACGATCACGCGCTCGCGCATCAGCGTGGCCATGCGCGCGAAATCCGGTGATCGGTAGGCCTTCCACTCGGTGACGATGACCAGCGCGTCGACACCCTCCAGCGCCTGCATCGGCGTGGGCGCGAACTCGAGCGCCGGCAGCTCGGCGAACACCTTGCGCGCCGCCGCCATCGCCTCCGGGTCGTGCGCGGTGATGCGGGCGCCCCGCCGTGCCAGCTCGGCCACGATGACGCGGCTGGGCGCCTCGCGCAGGTCGTCGGTGTCGGGCTTGAAGGCCAGGCCCCAGAGCGCGAAGTGGCGGCCGCGCAGGTCGTCGCCGTAGCGCGCCACGATGCGATCCACCAGCACGTGCTTCTGGCGCTCGTTGGCGCGCTCCACCGCGGCGAGCACGTGCAGCGGCTCGCCGACGTTCGCGGCGCTGTGCACCAGCGCCTTGACGTCCTTCGGGAAGCAGGAGCCGCCGTAGCCGCAGCCGGCGTAGAGGAACTGGGTGCCGATGCGCGGGTCGCTGCCGATGCCGCGGCGCACCTGTTCGATGTCGGCGCCGAGCTTCTCGGCCAGCAGCGCCATCTCGTTCATGAAGCTGATGCGCGTGGCCAGCATCGCGTTGGCGGCGTACTTCGTCAGCTCGGCGGAGCGCACGTCCATCAGGATCAGCTTGTCGCGCTGGCGCTGGAAGGGCGCGTACAGCGCCTGCATCAGGTAGCGTGCACGCACGTCGTCGGCACCGACGACGATGCGGTCGGGACGCATGAAGTCCTCCACCGCCGCGCCCTCCTTGAGGAACTCGGGGTTGGAGACGACGCTGTACGGCACGTCGACGCCGCGCGCGGCCAAGGCCTGAGCGATCGATTCGCGCACCGCGTCGGCGGTGCCCACCGGCACCGTGCTCTTGTCGATGACCAGCTTGTAGTCGGTCATGTGCTCGCCGATGGAGCGCGCCGCGGCCAGCACGTGCTGCATGTCGGCGGCGCCGTCCTCGTCGGGCGGGGTGCCCACCGCGATGAACTGCATGGTGCCGAAGCGCACACCCTCGCGCACATCGGTGCTGAAATGCAGGCGGCCCTGCTCGACGTTGCGCAGCACGATCTCGCGCAGCCCCGGCTCGAAGATCGGGATCTCGCCCTTTTCCAGCCGCGCGATCTTGTCGGCGTCGACGTCGATGCACAGCACGTCGTTGCCCATCTCGGCGAAGCAGGCGCCGGTGACCAGCCCCACGTAGCCCGTACCCACCACGGTCAGTTTCATGTCGTTCCTCCTGCGGATCAAAAGTTCAGGGATGCGCCCAGCTCGATGGCCTGCGCAGGGTCGCGCTGGTCCTCGGCGAAGGCGGTGCCGGGCGTGAATCGCGACCAGCGCAGCGTCAGTTCGAAGTGCTTCCATTCGCGCAGCGCGAGCAGCACGTCGATCTCGCGGCCGATGTCGCCGCTGACCCCGAGCGGATCGGCCGACAGGCGCGCGCCGGGGATCGATGTCGAAGGCACGGGCTGCCGGTAGCGGTAGCCGATCAGTTCGAGCGAGCTGTTGTCCAGCAGGCGCACGCCGGCCGACAGGGAACGCACTTCGAGGTTGGACAGCTCGGGTTGCAGCAGCTCGCCGTAGATGCGCAGGCGCTTCACGCCGGCCAGCCGGGCCTTGTTCTCCTGCAGGCCGGTCTGGCGGAAGTTGGCGTCCAGCGTGGCGCTGCGCTCGCCGCCCGAGCCGCGCGCGTAAGCCGCTCCGATCGACGGCCGCAGCGGCAGCGGGAAGATGAGCACCGAGCCGAGGTCGACCGCGTGGCCGCGCACGCGGCGCTGGGTGGTGTTGCCGGCCAGGAAGCTGCCGTCGCCCTGCTCGGTGTAGTCGGTGCGCTGCTCGGTGCCGCGCAGCATGGCCGCGTCGGCCCAGTAGCCCAGGCGCAGGCCATTGGCCGGGCGCCATTCGCCGCTGGCACGCACGCCGAGCCAGCGCGCCGTCAGGTCGCTCGGGTCGGTGGCGTCCTCGTCGATCGCGGTGGCGCCCACCGGCGTACGCGGCGAGCCGTCGCGGTGCACCAGCCAGAACAGGTCCAGCGCATGCCGCGGCGCGAGGCGCCAGCTCGCCTGGCCGAACCAGCGCAGCACGCCGCGCGCGCTCGGCGACAAGCCTCGCTCGGCGCTGGACACGCGCATCAGCTCGCGCGCCAGGCCGCTGTCGAGCTTCCAGCCATCGCCGGCGCCGGTGACACGCAGCGCATCGAGGTCGTCGTCCCACCACCAGGCGCGGCGGTCGATCAGCGGCACCCGCCCGGCCTGCAGCGACCAGCGCGAGCCGCCCACACGGTCGAAGCGCACCCAGGTCTGGCCGCGCTCCAGCGACTTCGCCTTCGTGCTGCCGGTGCTGCCCTGCGTGCGGCGCGTCTCGTGCAGCCCGACCGCCTGCACGAAGACCTCGCTGTCCGCCGACGGGCGGGTGCGCGCCTCGAGCTTGATCTCGTGCTCGCGCACGCGCCGGTCTCGCTCACGTGCACGCTCGAGGTCGAAGTTCCTGCGCTGCTCGTCGGTGTACTCCCAGCTGCCGGTGAGCTGCACCGGCTGGCCGAACGGGCTGACGGTGAACGGCTCCTCGGGGCGGCGGTCGTCGATGCGCTGGCCATCGCGCTGGGTCGCCGTCCGTGTCGGGGCGGCGCCCGACGCGGCGCCTGCGGGTGCCTTCGGGTCCTTGGCGACCTGCGGGTCGAAGAACAGCGCGAGCTGCGTCTGGCGCTCGCTGACAGGGCGTGCTGGCTGCGCCTGTGCGGTGCCGCAGGCGAGCAGGGCCAGGCACAGCAGGGCAGGACGGGAGATTGAAGTCATCGGAGGTTTCGTTTCTCGGAGGCTGGGGTTCGGGCTCAGGCGGCGACAGGCAGCAGCGCCGCCATCGGCTGCCAGCGCAGTCGGCCGTGCCGCGCGAGCCGCCACAGCCAGCCGCCGAGCAGCGCGAGTTCGTCGGGGGACATCACGGCGTGGTGCAGCATCAGACCGAGCGGCGCGCCATCGGCAGCGCGCTCGCGCAGCGCCTGTGCCAGCGCGCGGGCTGCCGCGGCGGCACCGCCTTCGCGCCACTGGCGGCTCCAGTCGATGTCCACCGGCAATTCGGGCAGGGCCTGCTGGGCCGGTGCGCCACGGTCGCGCGAGAGCGCGGCGAAGCCCATGCCGGCCAGCAGTGCCGGCGTGTGCGCGGCGCAGCGGTTCCACGGCGGCGTGAAGATCGGCTGCAGCCGTTCGCCGAAGAAGTGCTGCAGCAGCAGCCGGCCGCCGCGCAGGTCGTGCTGCTGCGCCTGCGCATCGCGCGCCGGGCCGAACTCGCACTTGCGGCCCTCGGCCTGGTGGTTGGCGTGCGCGCAGCCGTGCTGGTGGACGCCGACGGCGCCGGGCGCGGCATCGATGCGCGCATTCAGTTCGGCGGCCAGCGGGTCGCTCACCGCCAGCGGGATCGCGGCCAGGTCGATCGGCACGCCGGCGTGCGCCATCGTGTCGAGCAGCGCGAGCAGGCGGGCATCGTCCCAGCCGGCATCGTCGTCGCGCACGAAGGCGTCGATCGGCGCGTCCAGCGTTTCGAGCACCTCGATCACCGGGCTCAATTCGTCGCGCATGCGGCCTCCGGGGCGGTGTGGCGCGCCTGCAGTCGTTCGGCCAGCCAGTCGGCGCTGCGCTGCGCGCCATCGAGCGCGAGTGCGGCCGGCAGCGGCGTGAAGGCGAGCAGCCGCTCGATGGCATGCGCCAGGGGCTGCGGCTGCAGATTGCCCGCCGGCAGGCACAGCATCGCGCCGAGCCCGGCGAGCTTCTCGGCGCGGCCGCGCTGCTCGTTCTCGGTGACGGTTTCGTAGGGCACGACCAGCGCCGGCACGCCGGCCACCACCAGATCGAGCGCGGTGTTGTAGCCGCACTGGCTCAGCGAAGCGCGGGCGCGGCGCATCTCGGCGACCATGTCCGGCACATGCCGCACCAGCTCCACGCCGGGCACGCCCGCCGCTTGGGTCTGCAGTGCCAGCCACTGAGGCTCGGGCAGGAAGGGCCCGGCGACGATGCGCAGCGGCAGCGGCCGCGCCAGCAGCTCCCGCGCAGCCAGTGCGGTGCGGAACAGCGTGTCGCCGACGATGCCGCCACCGGCCGAGACGAGCAGGTGCTCGCCGCGCGGCACCGGCTCGGCGCGTTCGCGCGCCGGGATCACGTAGCCGCTGTGGAACACCGGCGTGCGCATCGGCCGTGCCGGATGGAAGCTGTCCTGCAGCCGTGCGAAGGCCGCGTCGGAATGCACGACCACGGCGTCGAAGTAGCGGTCGGTCAGCCAGCGCGCACGATCGTCGTGGTGCTGCTGGTCGGGCCGCGCATCGACGAGGATGTCGCGCAGGCTGCAGGCCACCAGCGCGGCGCCCTGGCTCTGGCTTCGCGCGGCGCGGATCATCGGCAGGATCTCGCCGGCGAACTTCTTGCGGCCGAAGGGAAACAGCTCGACCAGCAGCACCGCCGGCCGCGTGCGGCGCACCGCGTCGTCGATGAGGCGGCGGCGTTCGGCCTGCGCACGCGCCACGTCGAGCTGGCCGTCGCGGCTGACCACGGTGTGGCCGTCGTCCATGCCCAGCGGCGGCAGGTCGATGCGCTCGATCGCCGCCGGCACCGGCACGCCCGGCGGCAGCCGCCCGCCGTTGAGGAAGACGACGCGGAAGTGCCGCGACAGCGCCTGCGCCAGCGCGAAGCTGCGCGTCAGGTGCCCGATGCCCAGCGAGTGCTGGCAGTAGAACAGCAGCGTCGGCAGGCTGGGCTCACGCATGGCGGCGCTCCACCAGGGCCAGGTAGGCGCCGCGCTCGCGCAGCAGCGCCTCGTGCGTACCCTGCTCGACGACGCGGCCGCCCTTGAGCACGAGCACGCGGTCGTAGGCCGCCATGTCGGCCAGGTCGTGGGCGATGACGATCAGCGTGCGGCCGCGGTGCACCCGCGCCACCGCCTCGTGGATCAGCTGCGCCGAGACCGGATCGATCGACGCGGTGGGCTCGTCCATCGCCAGGATGGCCGGCTCCTTGACCAGCGCACGCGCCAGGCACAGGCGCTGGCGCTGGCCGCCGGACAGCGTGGCGCCGCGCTCGCCGAGCTCGGTGTCGTAGCCCTGCGGCAGGTCGACGATGAACTCGTGCGCCCGGGCGGCGCGCGCCGCCGCCTCGATGGCCTCGGTCGGTGCATCGGGCCGGCCGTAGGCGATGTTCTCGCGCACCGACACGCCGAACAGCATGTTGTCCTGCAGCACGATGCCGATCTCGCGGCGCAGGCTGGCGCGGCTGTAGCGTCGGATGTCGATGCCGTCGATCAGGATGCGGCCGGCACTGGGCTCGTACAGGCGCAGCAGCAGGTTGACGAGGGTGGACTTGCCCGCGCCCGAGGCGCCCACGAGTGCCACGCGCTCGCCCGCCGCGATGCGCAGGCTCAGGCCCTCGATCACCGGCCGGCCGCCGGCGTAGCCGAAGCTGACGTTCTCGAAGACGATCTCGCCGGACGGGCGCGCGAGCTCCAGCGCATCGGGCGCGTCGGCGATGTCGGGCTCGAGGTCGAGGATCTCGGCCACGCGCTGCGCGCTGACGCCGGCGCGCGAGAACTTCGTCGCCAGGCGGCCGAGGTCGCGCACCGGCTTGTACAGGCTGGTCACGTAGGTCACGAACACCAGCAGCTCGCCCGGCGTGAGCCGCCCGGCGAGCACCTCGCGCGCGCCGAGCAGCACGGTCAGCGCGGTGCCCGCGGCGCTGACCACGGCGATCGCCTTGACGATGGCGCCGGCGCTGCGCGTGCTGCGCATGCCGCTGTCGTAGTTGGCCTCGATCTCGCTGCGGAAGCGGTCTTCCTCGAAGCCCTGGCGGCCGAAGGCCTGCACCAGCGCGATCGAGCTGAGCACCTCGTTCAGCCGCGAGGTCATGCGGCCCTCGTGGCGGCGCTGCTCTCGCACCGTGGCCTTGACGCGCCGGTTGAGCCAGAAGATCACGCCCAGCAGCGGCGGCAGCGAGGCGGCCACCACCAGCGCGAGCTGCCAGTTCAGCATGAACATCACCGCCAGCATCGCCACCAGCGTGAGCGCGTGGCGGCCGAGCGTGAGCGCCCAGTCGGAGAACATGTCGCGCAGCAGGTTGGTGTCGCCCGCCACTTTGGTGATCAGCTCGCCGCTGCGGCTGTCGCGGTGGAAGGCCAGCGACAGGCGCTGCAGCTGCGCGAACAGCTCGACGCGCAGCCGCCAGGTGATGCGGTGGCCCAGCTTCGCGCTCGTGTAGAGCTGCAGGTACGACAGCGCACCGGCCACCAGCGCGATCACCGCGATCGCAGCGGCCGAGACTCCCAGCGCCGGCCAGGTGCCCAGTGCGAGCAGCGGTTGCAGCCAGGCCAGCGTGGCCGGCAGCGGCCGGGCGAGCAGGATGTGGTCGAAGATGATCTTCAGCGGCCAGGGCGCCAGCACGTCGGCCAGCACGACGCCGGCCAGCGCCAGCGTGGCCAGCACGATGGCCAGGCGCTGCTCGGCCAGGCACTCGCGCACCAGGGCGCGCAGCCGCGAGCCGGGGCGCACCGCCGGGCGGTTGGGGGTGTTCATGACTGGGTCTCCTGGAAGCCGGGCGCGCACAGCGCCTCGGCACGGGCGAGGCGGCGCTCGAGTTCGTCGCGCCAGCCGTCGATCTGGAACACGAAGGCACGGCTGGCCTGCAGCAGCATCTGCACGGCCAGGTGCCACTGCAGCCGGCGGCGGCCGAAACGCTCCGGCGCCTCCTGCGCATAGGCGGCGATGACCAGCGCACCGACCTCGGCCGGCGCGCGGTCGACGGGCAGCCGCGTGACGAAGGCGGCGAGGTCTTCCATCGGGTCGCCCAGGGCGAACTCGTCGAAATCGTGGAAGACGATGCGCTGCGTCGCGTCGGCCTGCACACCCACCTGCCCGGCGTGGAAGTCGCCGTGGATCAGGCCGGTCAGCGGCAGCGGCAGCGTGAAGGCGGCGCGCTCGATCGCGTCGGCGAGGGCCGAGACGCGCCCGGCCAGCGCCGGCAGCGCCCGCGAGATCTTCTGCTCGCGGCGGCGCACCTCGCGCAGCCAGTGCGCGGGGTCGTGCACCGCGTCGGTGGGCAGCGATTGCGCATGCAGCGCCGCCATGGCCCGCGCCAGCCGCACCGGCAGGCGCCGCGGCAGCACGCTGCCGAGCACCTGCACGAGCGGCTCGCCCGGTGCGCGGCCCTGCCAGATGCTGCGTGTGCCCGCGCGCCAGCCCAGCGGCTGCGCCACCGCGGGCGCGTCGTCGTCCTGCTGCGCGAGCGACCAGAAATGCGCGAAGCGCTCGTGGATGCGCGCGCCGCGGTCGTCGCTGAAGGTCTTGGCATAGACCACCCGATCGCCCCGCGTGTAGCGCAATGTCGCGCGCTGCTCGGGCTCGTAGGCGAGCAGCTCGACCTCGGCCGGCGACGGTGCGTCGTCACCATCGAGCCAGGCCAGCGCGCGCCGGCCGTCGAGCAGCTCCGGCAATTGCGGCAACGCCGGGTCCGCCGGCCAGGCCCACAGCAGCATGTCCAGCGGCGGCACCGGCAGCGCAGCGCTGCCGTGCAGGGCCTGCAGGCTGGCGCCGTGTCGATAGACCTTGGCGTAGTAGCGGCGCGAGCCGCCGGAATGCAGCTCGGTCTCGTAGACCAGCGTCAGCGGGTTCGGGTGGCGATGCCGCGAGGCGCTGCGGCGCACCTTGCCGATGTGCACCCGGGCGATGGCCTGTCCGCCGGGCAGCCAGGCCTGCAGCATGTCGCGCATGGCGACCGGGTCGAGGCAGGTGTCCATGGCGAGCGGCTGATCGTTCATGCGGCCTCCGGCAACGAGGCGTCGGCCAGCTCGGCGGCCAGCGCGACCAGGCGCGGCGCGATCGCGAAGCGCCCGGGCTTGAGGTTCACCACGCAACGCCAGGCACGCTGCGTGAGCAGGTTCCACGCCGCCGACCAGGCCAGCGCGGCCGCGGCCGGCGGCGTGCCGCCACCCTGCGCATAACCGGCCAGCAGCCCTTGCCAGGCCGGCGCATCGCGCAGTGGCGCATCCCCTTCGAGCACGGCACGGTAGATGCCGTCGGCCCACCAGCTGCCCAGTTCGAGCAGCGCCGGGCCGCGGCGCAGGCCGTCGAGGTCGATCAGCGACAGGTGGCGGCCCTCGGCCATCACGTTGCGCGGGTGCAGGTCGCCGTGCAGCGTGGCCAGCTGCTGGCCCTCCACCCAGTGCATGCCCCGGGCCAGTCGGCGCACGGCGATTGACAGATCGGCCTGCGACTGCGGCAGCGCGTCGCCGAGCAGTGCCTGCACCTCGGCCAGCCGGCTGCGCATCACTTCGGGGGTGATCGAACGGGTCAGCGCGACGGGGATGCCGTGCAGCGCGGCGAGCTGCGCGCCGAGCGACGGCGCGAGCGCCGCGGCTTGCGCGGGCGGCAGGTCGAGCAGCGCCCGGCCGCCCACGCCCTGCTGCCAGTGCAGGCCCGTCAGCGGCTGCCAGAGCAGTGCGCGCGGCGTGTTCAGCCGGCCGGCCTGCCAGGCCGCCGACGACTGCAGCGTGCGCAGGATGGCGTGGGCGCTGGCGCCGTCCGGCTCGCGGCTCGACTTGGCATAGACGGCCTGCGACTGCGCCCGCCCGTCGAGCTGCCAGTGCAGGTCGACACGTGCGGTGAGACGGTGCTCGGGCACGTACTGCACCACCGCGAGCTCGTGGCCGGTCAGCACCGCCGCGTCGGTGGCGAGCACCGACAGCACCGGCGGCAGCCACTGCTCGCGCAGTCCTCGCGCATCGGCCAGCACGGCCGGTGCAGTCAGCTTGGGGTCGTTCGGCCACCACCAGGTGAGCATGTCCAGCGCGGGCAGGCGGCACATCGCCGGGCCGGCTGGCGAAGGCACCCAGGCCGTCGCGGCAGCGCGCGCGTGGCGCGCACCGGCCTCGTCGGCGCTGCACAGGCGCGCGGCCACGCGTTGCTCGTGGCGGCGGCCGCTGGCCAGGTCGCGCAGCTGCAGCCGGTACGACAGCGTGCAGTTGCGACCTGGCCGGTACTTGACGCGCTCCACGCAGCAGGCCTCGACACCCGCTCCGTGGCCGCGCAGCACGTCGGCGAAGTGCGCAGCCATCACGGACTCGTCCAGCGCGCTGCGCAGCTGCGGCAGCGCCGGGTCGACGGGCAGGCCGCCGTCGGAGCTCACGCGGACGCCTCGATGAGCAGCCGGACGGAGCCCGCAGGCCCGCGCAGCGTGGCGCCGGCGTGCGAGACGGCGCGCACGACACGGCCGTCGGCCGAGCAGCGCCAGTGCAACCAGCGGCCGTGGAAACTCAGCTCGCCGATGGCCCAAGATCGCGCCGCCACGCCACGGGCATGGAACCAGCCGTCCCGCCATTCGTCGCCGTCGATCGAGAGCACGATGTGCAGCGCGCTCGCCACCTGGCCCTCGTCGCCCTGCACCGGCCGCTCGTCGAGCTTCAGCGTCGGCGCTTCGCCCTTGAACGGCAGCAGCACCGTGTCGAAGTCGGCGGCGGCACCCTGCGCCTGCGTGAGCAGCGCAGGCGCGGCCTGCTTGTGGCCGTAGAGCGCCGAGACCCAGGAATCCGCGAGCTCGCGGCGCTGGCCGGCGCGCGCGGCCTGCGCGATCAGCAGGCCCGGGCTGGCCAGCAGAGCGTCGTCGGCCAGCCGCGTGTGCCCCTGCGCCGCGGCGCCGAGCTGGAACTTCAGTGCGTAGGCGTGGGCAGTCGGTGCGCGCAGCGTGTCGGCGACGATCCAGTAGCGGCGGTCGACGAAGACGATGCAGCGATCGTGCACCGCGTCGTAGGCATGGCTGGCGCAGCGGCCGTGAAGCAAGTCGAGCTGTGCGCCGTCGATGCACTCGATCAGCGTGCAATCCGGCGCCGGGCCGGCGATCTTGTGGCGCACCGAGCCGGGCGCGTGGCGGGAGGCTTCCTTGATCGCCTTGGGCTCGTAGCGCGTCTGCGAACGGCCGTCGACACACACCGTGTTGTGGGCCGCCGTGCTTCGGAAGTGCACCCGCCAGTTGGTCGGTCCGGCCTCGCTGTAGGTGTAGCGGCCCGGGTCGACGACGAGCGCTCGCCCGTGGGCCGCCAGCTCGAAGGACAGCGCGTCGAAGTGGCCGTGGTTGCCCTCGCCCAGCGGGCCGCAGTCGAACACCAGGTGCTGCGCGTCGCGCTCCCAGCCACTGCGCAGCACGTGGTAGCCGCTGGCGGCGAAATGCGCGTTGCGCTGCGCCGGCATGCGGCCCTGCGCGCCTTGCGTGGCGGCGAAGAACAGGCCCTCGCGGCCATACAGCTGCGCACCCTGCAGCAGCAGCGGGCCGAAGCCGCGCGCGTCGCCGTCGGAGAAACTGGGCATTCCTCCGTGCGGCTGGTGCACATGCATGCCGAACTCGAGCGCGCGTTGCAGCGCCGCGTCCATGCCTGCGGGCACGGCCGCACCGTTCTGCGCAGCGAGCCGGCGCACCTGCAGCCAGTTGCGCAACGCCAGGTGGTGGTAGTCGGTCGACAGCTCGCAGTGCACGCCGTCGGGCAGCAGGTCGGCGTTCAGGTTGACCAGCGTCTCGCGCAGGGCGAACTCTCGCCAGTGCGCGGCCCGCTCGAACTCCGGGAACACCACGCCGGCGAGGAAGATCGCCAGCAGCTCCAGCGTGCGGTGGTTGCGCTTGGGGGTGAGGTTGCCGCACAGGAACTCGACCTGCTCGTGCAGCGAGCGCAGCAGGCGGCGGAAGAAGGCGGCGTCGACGCTTGCGCTGCCGGCGGGGTCGTGCATCACGAAGCCGTGCAGGCTGTAGATCCAGTTCTGCACGCGCCGGCCCGTCACGTCGGCGGCGATGAAGCCTGGCGGCACGCCGCGCATCCAGCCGTCGACCAGCCCGGCCCAGCGCTGCACGTAGCGCGCGTCGCCGCTGCGCTGCCAGGCCAGCGCCAGGCCCGGCGCGTAGTAGAACTTGTGCAGCAGGATGTGCCACTCGACGTCGGCGCTCGGGTTGGCGAGCCAGTCGATCGGCTCGGCCAGCGTGTGCGTCTCGCCGTTGAACTCGAAGCGGCCCTGCATCAGCGCGGCGATGCGCTCGGGGCGCACTTCTTCGGGGTCGACCACGGGCTCGAAGCACACGCCGCGCTCGCTGCGGTAGTGGGCGAGCAGCGCCGCGTCGTCCAGCGAGCGCCAGGGCGCGAGGAAGAGCGAACCGCCGGCCGCGGCCGCCGGCGCCTGCGCGGTGTCGAGCACGCTGCTCACGGCGCCACCCGCTGGGCGCGCAGCGCCGGGGCTTCGCGCTGGGCGCGCTGCAACTGCGCGACGAACAGATCCCGCAGCGCGACGGTGGTTCGGCGCGAATCGAAGCGCTCGCAGATGCGTTCGCGCCCCGCCAGCGCCAGGCGGCGCTGCAGCGCGGGGTCGGTGATCACGCGGCGCAGCGCCTCGGCCAGGCCATCCGGGTCGCGCGGCTCGACGAGCAGGCCGTGCACGCCGTCGTCGATCATCTCGGGGATGCCGGAGATCGCCGTGCTGACCACCGGCACGCCCATCGCCATCGACTCGGCCAGCACGTTGGGGAAGCCGTCGCGGTCGCCGTCCTCCATCACCTGGCAGGGCAGCGCGAACAGGCTGGCGCGCGCATAGATGCCGCGCAGCTCGGCCTGCGTCACGGGGCCGTGCAGGCGCACTCGATCGGCGAGGCCGTGCGCCTCGATCAGCGCGGCGATGGCCGCGCTGGCGCTGCCGCTTTCGCCGACGATCAGGCATTCGAAATCGATGCCCGCATCGCGCAGCCGCGCGCAGGCCTCGACGAGCTGGTCGAAGCCCTTCTTCTCGACGAGGCGGCCCACCGACAGGATCAGCGGGCGCGTCTGCGGCGCGGTGCCGGGCAGCGGCTTGAACCAGTCGGTGTCCAGGCCGTGGTAGATCGCGTGCACCTCGTCGGGCCGCGGGTGGCGTGCGCGCAGCACCTGCTCGTTCGCGCAGGTGCAGGTGGCGACGAAGCGCGCGCCATGCATCTTGCGCTCGAGCAGGTCGCCGGGGTTGAGCTCGGCCTGGTAGATGTCCTTGGCGTGCGCGGTGAAGCTGTAGCTGCGTGCGCTCATGCGCGCGGCCAGCCAGGTGATGGTGGCCACGCCGTGGCAGAAGTGGCCGTGCAGGTGGCCGACGTCGCCCTGCTTCATCACGTCGGCGGCGATTTCGCCAGCCTGCAGGAACTCCTTGATGAACACCTTGCGCAGGCGCAGTCTTCCTTGCGCGTCGCGGCCGCGGTGGGCCCAGGCCAGCCGCAGCGCCGTGCCCAGCGCGCCGGCCCAGCGCAGCGGGTGGCGCAGTGCCACGCGCAGGTGCGCGCGGCCGAAGGCGGGCAGGTTGTCGGCCAGCCAGCCCATCAGGTGCGAGCCGGTGAGCGAGCTGGCGCGCGGCAGATAGGTCAGCGGCGCGCGGATCGCCGCCACCACCGGGTGCACGTGCGGCTCGTTCTCGCGCTTGACGGAGTACAGGCGCAGATCCATCCCGAGGCGCTCGAGCTGATGGATCTCGTGCGTGATGAAGGTCTCCGACAGGCGCGGAAATCCGTTCATCACGTAGGCGACGCGGTCGGCGGTCATGGCAGTTCCTTCAGGCGACGGCGCAAGGCGCCTCGTCGTGCGCGTGGCCGCCTTCGAGCAGGCCGAGCACCACGCGCAGGTTGTGGTCGTTGTCGAAGTTCGTCGTCACCGTGCGGCGTGCCTCGCGGCCGAGCTGCGCGCCGAGCGCCGGTGCATCGATGAGCAGCTGAACGGCATCGGCCATCGCCGCCGGGTCTTCCGCCGCGACGAGCAGGCCGTTGTGGTGGTGCTGCACGACCTCGGGGATGCCGGAGATGCGCGTGGCCACCACCGGCACGCCCATCGCCATGGCCTCCAGCAGCACGTTGGGGATGCCGTCGCGGTCGCCGTCGGCGGCCACGCGGCTGGGCTGCACGTAGACCGCGGCGCGCGCATATCGATCGATGACCTGCTCGCGGGTGAGCTTGCCGATGAGCTGCACCTGGTCGCCCAGGCGGTGCGCTTCGATCAGGGCAGCCAGGCGCTCCTGTTCCTCGCCGTAGCCGACGATCTCGCACCGAAAGGGCACGCCGCGGCCGTTGAGCAGGCGGCAGGCCTCGATCAGCGTGTCCAGGCCCTTCTTCTCGCGCAGCCGGCCGACGCTGAGCAGCAGCGGCACCAGCGAGGGCACTGCGCGCCGCGACGGGTGGAACACGCCGGCATCGATGCCGTGGTACATGCGGTGCACGCTGGCCTGCGGTGCGGCACGGCGCAGCGTGCGGCAGTTGAATTCGGTGCAGGTGACGGTGAAACGCGCCGCGTTCATCTTGCGGCGCAGGTCGGTCGAGCGCGCCAGGTAGATGTCCTTGGCATGTGCCGAGATTGAGAACGGCACGCCGCTCATCGCCGAAACCAGCTCGGCCACGTCGGCCGGCGACGAGATGAAGTGCGTGTGCAGGTGCGCGACGCCGTCGTGGTGCATCTGGCCGGCCAGCCAGCCGGCGCGCGCGAAGTCGCGCAGGCCTTGGCGGCCGCGGGCGGCCGCGGCGCGCAGCGCCGCGACATAGCGCCATGGCCCCTGGGCGAGCAGGCGAAGGTGGCGCCAGGCCAGCCGGCCGGCATCGGCACGCAGCGAGACGGGCACCTGCACCACCGGCGCCCTGACCTGCGCGACCGCCGGGTGCGCCACGTCGTCGGAGGGCGCGGCCAGCGTGTACAGGCGCAGCGGCACACCGAGCCTCTCCAGGCCCAGAACCTCCTCGAGCACGAAGGTTTCGGACAGCTTGGGGAACATCTTCACCAGCAAGCCGATCGGGCGCGCCGCCAGGGTCGGGTCGGCGCTCATGTGGCGCTCCGGGTGATGCGTGGCAGCATGCGCGCCAGCGTGTTGTCGTGTTTGACGAAGTGGTGCAGCATCGCCACGAGGGCATGCAGCCCGATCAGCGCGTAGCCCGCGCGGCCGGCGAACTCGTGCCATTCCTTGATCACCGAGGCCGTGGCCTTGTCCTTGGCCATCAGCGCCGGCATCTCCAGCCCGAAGAAGGGGATCGGTTTGCCCTCGGCGCTGAGCAGCAGCCAGCCGGCCAGCGGCATGCACAGCATCCAGACGTACAGCAGCAGGTGCATGCCTTGCGCGGCGCGGTTCTGCCAGCGCGGCGGCACGGGCTCGATCGGCGGTGCGTGGTGGCGCAGCCGCACGGCGATGCGCAACCCGGCCATCGCCAGCACCAGCAGCCCGAGCATGAAGTGCGCGGCCTTGAGGCCTTCGCGGGCGTCGGTGCCCTTGGCGAACAGCACGCGCAGCTCGATGCAGGCGTACACGGCCACGAAGAGGAACAGCATCAGCCAGTGCAGGCCAATGGTCAGCGGCGCGTACTGCGCCGTGGGGCGGGGTGTGACCTTCATGCGTGGACTCCGCGGGCGCCGTCTGGCGCGTGGTGGTTCCGGGTCGGCCGGCGTTCTGCATCGGCGGGGGCCTCGGCGACAAGAGCCGGTGCCACCGGGCGGTGGTCCATCGCCTCGAACAGCGACGCACTGACTCGCGCGAGGCCGTCCAGGCGGCGCAAGGCCACGGGTTTCTGCTCGGCGCGCCAGGCGGCGAGCTCGGACTGCAGCGCCGCCAGCATCGTGGTCGGGCTCAGCAGGTCGGGGTGCAGCATGCGCAGGAAGCCCATCGCCGCCATGCGTTCGGCCCGGATGCTCTGCTCGGTGCCTGGCTTGACGCGCGGCACGATGAGCGCGCGCTTGCGCAGCGTGAGCAGCTCGCACACGGTGTTGTAGCCACCCATGGCAACCACCACGTCGGCGGCCGCCATCAGCGACATCATGTCGTCGCAGAAGTCCTGCACGCTGGCGTTGGTCAGTGCCTGCGCCGCCTGGTGCACGGCGGCCCGCCGGGGTTCGCTCATTTCCGGGCCGCAGACGATGTGCGTGCGCGGCCGCTGCGACGCCGGCATGGCGTGCAGCGCGCGCATCACGTTGGAGACGAGTTCGTGGCCGTCCTCGCCGCCGCCGGGCGTGACCAGCAGCAGCGGCTCTTTCGCGTCGACACCGAGCGTGCGGCGGACGGCCTCGCGCGGCTGGCGGCCGGCTTCGCGGGCGATGTAGCCGCAAAAGCGCACCTTGGCGGCGGCGAAGGGCGGGAAGTCGTACTCGCGGCGCAGGTCGTAGACCTCGGGGCAGCCCACCACCAGCACCTGGTCGTAATAGGCGCTGATGGCCTCGAAGTAGCCGTTCTTGCGCCACACGCGGGTGGTCGACTCGGCGCTGTCGAGGATGTCGCGCAGCAGCAGCACGAGCTTCGGGCGCTTGGCCGACGAGGACATCGCCTCCAGTGCGCCGGCCAGTTCGTCTTCCACGCCGAAGGGCTTCTTGTCGACCAGGATCAGGTCGGGCTCGAAGTCGGCGATCGCCGAGCGGATCAGGTTGGCGCGCAGCCGCACCGTCTGTTCGAGCGAGATCGGCAAGGTGCGCGCGCCGTATCGGCCGTCGACGTTGCGCGACAGGCAAGGCAGCTTGACGTAGTCGATGCGGTCCGGGATGCGGAACGCATGCAGCATCGGCGAGCCGGTGATCACCAGCACCGACACCTCGCCGGACGACTGCACCAGGTGGCGCGCCACCTCCAGCATGCGGCGGATGTTGCCCAGGCCGAAGGTGTCGTGCGAGTAGACGAGGATTCGCTTCACGGTGGGGCCTCTTGCAGGTTTCGGTTAGATTTGGGAAAATTGTCCCAAGTACTAACAAGAACCAGGCCACCCCGCCATGCACGTGCAAGTTGTTGATCTACCGTCGATCAAGCCCGCAGCGGCGCCGCCTCGCGGGGTGTGGGTGGGGCAAATGGCCCAGCGATTGGGGGTCAGGTGACCCAGTCCACCCCCAACGGCGGCAGCCCGGCAGGCTTCGGGCTGACACGCTGGTTCGGCGTCGTCTCGATGGCCGCGATCACGGTGATCGCGGCGGCCAGCGTCTGGCTGCTGAGCTGGTTCGTCACTCAGCGCATGCTCTTGCAGGAGGGTGCGCTGACGCGCGACTTCGTGCACAGCCTGATGCTGGTCGAGACGGCGATGCAGGACTACGTCGCCAATCCGAAGGAGGCGCCGTCGGCCGACGTCGAGGAGGCCTTCCAGCACCTCGCACGGATGCCCGACATGCTGCGTGCCAACCTGTACGACCTGCAGCGCCGTGTTCTGTGGTCCAGCGACCGGACGCTGATCGGGCGCCAGTTCGGCCCGAACGAGGAGCTCGATCTCGCCCTGCGCGGGGCGGTGGTGGTCGAGAAGAAGACACAGCAGGAGCGCGTCAACGGCAAGAGCGAGTACGAGGCGCTGACTCAGCCCGACGACCTGTTCGTCGAGATCTATGTGCCGGTGACGCAGTCGCGCACCGGCCGCGTGATCGGTGCGATCGAGTTCTACAAGAACCCTCGCGGTCTGATGCAGCTTCTCGCGCAGCTGCGCCACTTCATCGCGCTGGGCGCGATCGGTTTCGGCCTGCTGCTGTTCGCGGCGTTGTTCGGTCTGGTGCGGCGCGCCGACGGCCTGATCCAGGCGCAGCAGCGCCAGCTGGTCGAGAACGAGACCTTCGCGGTGGTCGGCGAGATGAGTTCGGTGGTGGCACACGGCATCCGCAATCCGCTGGCGGCCATGCGCAGTTCGGCCGAGCTGATCGTCGACAGCGCGAGCGGTCCGCCGCGGCCCGGCGACGCCCGCGCCACGCAGGAGGCGGCCCAGGACATCGTCGAGCAGGCCGACCGCCTGGGTGCCTGGCTGCGCGAACTGCTGTCCTACACGCGCTCGAACGAGGGCGCGGCGCAGCCCCTGTCGGTGGCCCCGCTGGTGCAGAGCTGCCTGCAGGAGTTCGGCCGCGAACTGGAGCGCCGGCAGGTGCGCGCGCGCGCCGAGCTGGCCGACGACCTGCCCGCCGTCCGCGGCGACGCCCTCTTCGTCGGCCAGGTGCTGCGCAGCGTGCTGGCCAACGCGCTGGACGCGGTTCAGGACGGCGGCCGCATCACGGTCAGTGCCACGCCCGACGAGCGCCGGTGGCTGCTCACGCTGCGTGTGCAGGACAACGGGCACGGCATGAGCCGCACGCAGCGCGCGCAGGCCGGCAGCCCCTTCTTCACCACGAAGGCCAACGGCATGGGCGTGGGCCTGGCACTGGCCCGGCGCGTGCTCGAACGCCACGGCGGCCGGCTGCACATCGCCAGCGAAGAGGGCAAGGGCACGGTCGTCTCGATCAGCCTGCGCCTGGCCTCATCCACCTGAACCGGGGACCGATCCATGAATGGCGCCATCCTGATCATCGAGGACGAAGCGATCCTCGCGAAGAACATGCGCACCTACCTCGAGCGCAATGACTACGAGGTGGAGTGCGCCGGCTCGGCCGAGGAAGGCCTGGGCAGGCTGGACAGCTTCGCGCCCGACGCGGTGGTGCTCGACTTCAACCTGCCCGGCATGGACGGCCTGCAGGCGCTCGAGCGCATCCGCGCGCACAGCCCGGCAACCCAGGTGATCATGGTCACGGGCCACGCGAACGTCGAAATGGCGGTGGACGCGATGAAGGCGGGCGCGCTGGACTTCCTCACCAAGCCGGTGGCGCTGTCCAAGCTCGGCATGCTGCTCGAGCGCGCAACCTCCGAAAGCCGCAAGGACAGCGCGCTGGCCTACTACCGGCGGCGCGACGGCGAAGGCGCCGACCTCAGCACCTTGCAGGGTGATTCGCCCGGGATGCGCAGACTCCACGCGCTGCTGCGCCAGCTGTTGCAGGCCGAGGCGAGCCTGCAGGACACCGAGGCGCCGGCCGTGCTGCTGCGCGGCGAAACCGGCACCGGCAAGGAGCTCGTGGCGCGGGCGCTGCACTTCAACGGCCCGCGCCGCGACAAGCCCTTCGTCGAGCTCAACTGCGCGGCGCTGCCGGCGCAACTGCTCGAGTCGGAGCTGTTCGGCCACGAGCGTGGTGCCTTCACCGATGCGCGCGAGCGCAAGCTCGGCCTGGTCGAGACGGCGGAGGGCGGCACGCTGTTCCTCGACGAAATCGGCGACATGGAGCAGCCGCTGCAGGCCAAGCTGCTCAAGCTGCTCGAGGAGCGCACCGTACGGCGTCTGGGCAGCGTGCGCGAGCAGCGCGTCAACGTGCGCATCGTCGCGGCCACGCACCGGCCGCTGGACCAGTTGGTGCGCGAAGGGCGCTTCCGGGCCGACCTCTACTTCCGCCTGCGCGTCGTGCAGCTCGAGTTGCCGCCCCTGCGCGAGCGCGGCGCCGACGTGCTCTTGCTCGCGCGCAGTTTCGTGGCCCACCACGCTGCTCGCTATGGACGGGCCACACCGGCCTTCAGCGCCGACGCCGAGCACGCCCTCATGAGGCATGCCTGGCCCGGCAACGTGCGCGAGCTGCGCAACCTGCTCGAGCAGGCCGTGCTGCTGTGCCACGGGCAGACGCTCGGTGTCGACGACCTCGGCCTGCGCGAGGAGCCGCGCAGCGCGATGGCCGCCGCGGCAGCGAACACCGACCTCGTGTCGGCGCGCACCTTGCCCGCCATGGAGCGTGACGCGCTCGTGCAGGCGCTGGAGCGCAGCGGCTGGAACGTCAGCCGCGCCGCGCGCGACCTGGGCATCAGCCGCGACACGCTGCGCTACCGCATCGACAAGCACGGCCTGGCGACGGCCATGCCGACCGACTTCCGCGAAACACGCTGATGCGAATCTGTTGAGAGAAAAAGCTTGACGACCTCACGACTTGGGAAAATAATCCCAAACATGGACGCCGAAAACCGAATCCACATTGCCGTGAACGCCGCGGTGCTCAAGCTGCTGAGGCCCCTGTGCCGACTGCTGCTGCGCCACCACGTGCCGTTCGCCGCATTTGAAGAGCTGGCCAAGCACACCTATGTGCAAGTGGCGCTGGACGACTTCGGCATCCCCGGCAAGAAGCCTACGCTGTCCCGCGCGTCCATCCTCACCGGATTGACCCGCAAGGACGTGCAGCGCCTGGTCGCCGACACGGCGCCCGAGCGGGCCGCCAGCGACGAAGGCTACAACCGCGCGGCGCGCGTGCTGACCGGCTGGGCTCGGGACGCCGAGTTCCATGACGAGCACGGAACGCCACTGGCCCTCGACCCGCTCGAGGGACAGCGCAGCTTTGCCGTCCTGGTGCGCCGCTACAGCGGCGACATGCCGGCGCGCGCGGTGCTGGACGAACTGCTGCGCGTCGGTTCGGTGCGCCAGCGCGACGACCAGAAGCTCGAGCTGGTCACGTCGGGCTACGTGCCGCGCAGCGGGGAGACCGAGAAACTCGGCATCCTCGGCAGCGACGTGGCCGACCTGATCTCGACGATCGACCACAACCTGCAGCGCGCCGACACCGACCCGCGCTTCCAGCGCAAGGTCATGTACACGGACTACCCCGCCTCGGAACTGCCTGCCTTCCGCAAGCTGAGTTCCGCTCAGGCGCAGGAACTTCTCGAGAAATTTGATCGCTGGCTCGCCGTACACGAGAAGAGCGACAAGACCGACCACAGCTCCCAGCCCGCGATGCGCGTGGGCGTGGGCATCTATTACTTCGAGGAACCGATGGTTCCCAGCCACAGGAAGGAACAGTGACATGAACATCAGGAAACTCGTGACCTGGCTCGCGGGGGCCTCGGCCCTCGTGCTCGCGGCATGCGGCGGGGGCGGCTCGTCGGGCGGGATCGGCGGCACCGGCGGCGGCGGCATCGGCGGCACCGGCGTGGCCTACGGCACCATCACCGACTTCGGTAGCGTGTGGGTCAACGGCGTGGAATACCAGTCGGGCACCGCCACGATCCGCATCGACGACACGGTGCACCCCGAAAGCGACCTGCGCCGCGGCATGGTGGTGCGCGTGGACGGCTCCATCTCCGGCGCCACGGCCGCCACCATCACGGTGGACGACGCGGTGAAGGGCTTCGTCGAGCAGGTGCTCGACGCGAACCGGATGATCGTGATGGGCCAGACGGTGCAGATCGACAACACCACCCGCTTCGACAACAACGTCGTTCCGGTTCAGGGCGATCGCGTCGAGGTGCACGGCCTGATCGCGGGTGACGGCCTCATCGCCGCCGGTTATGTCGAGAAGAAGGCCACCGCGCCGACGCCTCCGTTCGCGGTGAAGGGTGTGGTGAAGAGCCACGACACCACGGCGCAGCGCTTCCAGATCGGTGCGCTGACCGTCCAGTACAGCGGCACGACCATCGTGTCCGACATGCCGGGTGGTACGTGGAACGGTCTGCAGGTCGATATCAAGGGCACGGCCTGCTCCGGCACGGCGCCGGTGTGCGGCACCCTCACGGCCAGCAAGGTGGAACCGGCAGGCGCCAATGTCTCGTCCATCTCCCAGGCCGAGATCGAGGGCATCGTCTCCGCGGTGACCGCCTCCGGCTTCACGATCGGCAATCAGGTCGTGGCGACGACAGGATCCACCCGCTACGAGGGCGGCGTGTTCGGCGACATCGCGGTGGGCACCAAGCTCGAAGCCGAGGGCTCGATCTCCGGCGGCGTGCTGACGGCCACCAAGGTGTCGTTCCGCGACGCCATCCGGCTCGAAGGCGACATCGCCACCTTCAACGCCGGCACCGGTAACCTGACGCTCACCGGCCTGCCGGGCATCACGGTGAACGTGACCTCGATCACCGAGCTGAAGAACGTGGGCTCGATCGGTGCACTGGCGGTCGGCAACCACCTGCGCATCCGCGGCAAGCTCGGCAACAATGGCTCGGTGGGCGCCTCGCAGCTGGAAGTGCGTTCCGCGGACAACCGCATCGAACTGCAGGCACCGGCCTCGGCGGTGACGCCCGAGACCAGCGTGACGCTGCTGGGGATCACCGTGTCGACAACGAGCGTGTCGTCCTACCAGGACCTGAGCGACGCGCAGATCTCCCGGGCCGCGTTCTTCGCGGCAGCCAAGGTCAACACGCTGATCAAGGCACGCGGCCGGCTCTCCTCCGGTACCGTGACCTGGGAAGAACTGCAGCTCGAGAACTGAGCCGAAGAGTCCCTTCGAAGGGCCCCCGCGGGGGCCCTTCTTCTTTGGATCCGCTCAGCGTGAGGTGTAGCCCTGCGCGTCCATGCAGGCCTGCGTAGCCCGGTGGAAGACGCCGGCGTCGGCCATCGCGCTGGGCTGCGTGGTGGCCCAGCGGTTGCAGGCCTGACGGTCGGCTTCGAGCTGCGAGGCACTCTGGCCGTTGCGCGGGTAGAAGATCGGCTCGGGTGGCGCTTTCGCCGGTGGCGCGCTCTGTTCGGGCGGTTCGACGTAGACCACTGGCGGCGGCACGGCGTACACCGGCACCGGGGCGTACCACGGCCCGCCGTACGGGCCGTAGTGGAACGGCACGCCGATGCCGATGCTCACACCGCCCCAGACGCGGCCGTGCCGGCCATGCGCCTGCGCCGAGGTGGCAGCCAGTGCGGCCGCAGCGACGGCAAGGATGACAACAGTGCGACGGTTCGTCATGGCGGCCTCCTGCAACGGCCGGGGCGAACCCGGCACGTTGGCATTCTGGACCGGCCTGCGCCGCGGCGCCAGCCGCAGGCGATCAGGCCTTGGGCGGGGCGCCCACGGCGTCGAGCTGCCGCGCGAGCGCATTGAATTCCTCGTTCAGCGACGCGCCGGGCGCGAGGCCCTTGAAATCGGCGAACGAGAAGTTCTCGGTTCCGCGGCGGGCCTCGAAACGGTAGGCGCCGTCACCCGATGAGCGCCCCGAGATCATCAGTTCGCCGCTGTCGCAGATGAGCACGCGGTTGTCGACCCGCGAGTCGGGATCGAAATACTTGCTTCCGCGAGCGACCTGCACCAGCAACCACATGGCGCCCCCTAGACCGAGGTCAATCGGATGTTCGATGCCTGCGGGCCCTTCTGGCCCTGCGTGACCTCGAACTGCACGTGCTGGCGTTCGACCAGCGTCTTGAACCCGGCGTCACCCTTGATCTCGCGGAAGTGGGCGAACAGGTCCTTGCCGCCATCGTCGGGCGTGATGAAACCGTAGCCCTTGCCCTCGTCGAACCACTTCACGATGCCTGTCTGTGTCGTCATGTCGATCTCTTTCGTCGGTTGATGCGCGGCACATGCCGGCGCAGCGCAGAAGCGCGCAAGAAAGCGACTGACGGGATCGATCGTGCAGCACGCGGGCGCGTTGCACGGCACGAGTTCAGGAAGCGGTCTCAGGCAGATCCACGGCTGCATCGTACGCTGTTCGATTGCATCGAGGGCACAATGCCCCGGAATGATCGAGGCCGTGCTCTTCACCGCCACGCAGGTGTCGACCTTTCTCGGCAGCGGCGCGCTGACGCACGCCAGCGGCTTCTTCTTCACGCGCGATGAGCGCCTGTTCCTCGTCACCAGCCGGCATGTGCTGATCGACGAGCCGACCGGCCACCTGCCCGACCGCATCGAGATCGAACTGCATACCGATGCGAAACGCCTGACCGCATCGCTGCGCTGGTCGATCCCGCTGTACCGCGACGGCCGCAGCCTGTGGCGCCAGGGGAGCGACTCGCAAGGCGAGATCGACGTGGCGGTGATCGAGCTCGATCGCGCGGCGCTGCCGGCCAACGCCGTCTATTGCGCCTTCGACAGCAGCCATCTGCAGGCCGACCTGGAGGCGGTAGAGGTCGGCATGTCGCTGGTGGTGGTGGGCTTCCCGCTGGGTTTCCACGATACGTTGCATCACCTGCCGGTGGTGCGCCAGGCGATCGTCGCCTCGTCGTTCGGGCTGCGTTTCCAGGGCCAGGGCTTCTTCCTCACCGACGCACGCACGCACCGCGGCACGAGCGGCGCGCCGGTGCTGCTGCGCGTGGGCAGCCCGACCGCCGGCGATCGCCAGAAGCTGCCCTGGAAACTGCTGGGCGTGCACTCGGCGCGTCTGGACATGGGCGGGCGCGACCTGCTGGCCGACGAATCGCTCGGCCTGAATTGCGCCTGGTATGCGGACATCCTGATGACGCTCACCGCGAAGGACAGCGCCCCGCGCTGAACGCGGCCGAGCCGGCTACAGGTTGCGGTGGCGCAGCCGGCGCAGCGGAGGCAGACCAAGCCAGGAGCCGAGCCGGGACGCCAGGCCCTCGCGCCGAGGCGGGCCCTCGAGCACGTCGGCCGGGACCTGCACCACCACTGCCGGCCGAGGCGCGGGCGGTGGGCGGGAGGCAGGCACGGGCGCTGTCGCCGGATCTGCCATCGGTGCTGGCGCCGACATCACCCGCGGGACGGGCGCCGCTGCGCCGGCGGGTGCCGGAACCGGCTTGAGCACCGGCTCCAGCCATTCGAAGATGGGTTTCCACTGGTCCAGGTCCGACTGCACCTTGGACGGCGGCATGTCGAAAAGCGACAACCCCTGCTCCACGCAGCGCACGTAGCCCTGCGTCTCGCGGATCACGCCGATGAAGGGCAGGCCGATGCCGTCGGCCCACTGGCGAAGCACGTCGTCGGCGCGCGTTCGCGCATCGAGCCGCATGCCGACGGCGGCCACCTTGCAGCGACCGCTGGCCACGCGCGGCAGCGCCTTGAGTTCGGCGTAGCAGTCGGCCGCGGAGTCGCGGTCGAACACCGAATGGCACACCGGAAGGAGGATCGCGTCGGCGGTCATCACCACCTTGGCGAGGTCCAGGCCGCGCAACCCGCCGGGTGTGTCGAGCACCACATGGGTGACGCCGGCCGGCGGCCGCAGGACGTTGCGCGGGTCGGCGGACCAGCCGACGATGGGCTTGCCGCGCACGGCCTCCTGGCCCGCTCGGCGCCTGAGCCAGGCCTGCGCCGAGCCCTGGAAATCGACGTCGCCGAGCATCGCGGCATGGCCGCCATTGGCGAACCAGGCGGCGAGATGCGTGGCCAGCGTGGTCTTGCCGCTGCCACCCTTGCGATTGACGACGGCAACGACGGGCATGGACGGCGCGTGCTCGGTGCGATGCGGCAGGACGGAGGTGTCTACCGAATTAGATCATCACCGGCCGTCAAGGCGCTCGCGAGAGAACCCCCGGATTCCCAGTACTTCTTCGCGCTTCGCGCTCAGTCGTCGTCTTCGTCGTCCTCGTCCTCGTCCTCGCTCTTGACGCTGACCTTCTGCGCCACCAGCACGCCGTCGATCAGCTTGCCATCGACCTCGACACGCTGGCCGGCCAGCGTGGCCACGGTGACGTTCTTGAAATAGGTGCTGGACGCCCAGCGCACGTTCAGCGGCGTGCCGGCGTCGGGCCGCAGCACGAAGGACTGTGCGGCTGCGTCGACGGACTCGGCCACGCCCTTGCGCTCGACGGTGGCATCGTCCGTCTCGCCTTCGCAGTGCACCGACTTCGCGATCACCGTGGTGGCGTCGAGCGCCCCCTCGACGCTGACGTACAGCCCGTCGGCGAGCACGCCGCCCGGGCACTCCTCGATCTCGGCCCGGCTGGCGTCGACGCTCACGCCGCGCACGGAGAAACGCTGGGTGGCGGCGTCGTAGGCATCGACGCTGCCCTTGAGCTCGGCCTCGGCCTCGTTGCGCCCGTCGCGCAGCTTCACCCCGGTGGCGCGAATCGCACCCTCGGCCGTCAGCACGCCCCGCACCTGGACGTACTGGCCGTCGAGCAGCACGCTGCCCGATGGCGAGACCAGCGCGCCCGCGTAGCTGACCCGCGCGCCGTCGAGATCGAAGCTGAAGCTCAGGCGGTCCGACGCCGAGATCACGCCGCTGACGTAGACCTCGGCCCCCTCGTCACCCAGGCTGCGGATGCGGACCTGCGCCGCGCGCAGCCGCGCCGGCGCGGCGCCCTGGCCCGGCTGCAGCGTCTGCGCAGCGGCGAGCACCGAGACGACCTGCCCGTCCACGAGCGGCCGCCCCTCGGGCAGGACAGTGGCGGTCGCCGTGCCGACGACGAGTGCACCCAGGCGGAAGTCCGCCGGGCCCACTTCGCTGGCCAGCCCGGTGACCTTGAGGTAGGCCGACAGCGCCGAGCGCTTCTTCACCCGCGTGGCCTGGATCGAGAACCCCGACGCCCCGCGCACGACGAAGCCATGCACCTCGACCGCCTCGCCGGCCTGCACCGAGCCGATGCCGGCGTAGCCGCCGGCGTACTGGGTGACGGGCCCACGCCGTGCGTCGGCATTGACCAGAACCGGTTGCCCGAGCACCGAGAAGCCTGCGGGGGCGGAAACCGTTTCCACGGCCCCCACCAGCGCCGACTGCACCATCAGCCGACGCGCCACGCCGGCCGTGTCGTACTCCAGTTCGACCCGCTCGCCCAGGCGCGCTTCGGTCTGCGTCAGCACGCCGGGTTCGATCTCCGCGAGCGTGGGGACCCGACTGTCGTCGAAACGGTCGCCGTCGACGATCACGCTGCCGAAGCCGTTCACCGTGCCTTGCGCCACACCTTCGCTCATGCCGGTGCCGCCCGAGCCGACTCCACCGCCGCAGCCTTGCATCACCGCGAGGCCGAGCGCCGCACACCACGCCGCCGCCCACGCGGCCAGGCTCCTGGATCTCATGGGGTTCTCCTGCCGCGCGGGCGCGGAACACGCGGCGCAGGCGTGCTTGCCGGCTTGCCGGGCCGCGGCGCAGGCGCCGTCGGCTCGCTGTAGAAATAGACGCCAAATCGCATGCGTTGCTGCTCGGCCTCGGGAACTCCGGCGTCGGCCGCGACGTGCTGGCGGGCTTGCTTGACCATCATCGCGAAAGCATCGCTCCAGGCCGCCCGGGCGTGTTCATGCAAGGTTGCCACCGAGTCGGCGCCCAGACCATCGGCGAAGACGCTCTGCTCGAGGTAACGGGGTGCATCGAGCGTCAGGTTGTGGACGGCGGCGGCGATGTGATCGCCGGCGTTGGCCGAAAACAGCGCCGTCAGCTCGTCGAGCCGTCGGCTGGGCACGAAGGTGGTGCTCGCCGGCACCAGCAAGTCGCCCTCGAGCGTGACCAGCCCGAGGCGCAGGAGCTCGTCCATCACCGTGCGGGGGTGCACGTCCAGCGATAACTCGCGCGACAGGCTCTCGAAAGTGATGCCGGCGCCACTGCGCGGCAGCGCGCGCGGCGAGCCGTCGCGCGTGCGATAGCGGCGCGCCGTCATCCAGCGCGTGAACACCTGCGACGCCAGCGGCACGCCGCGGTGCGCAACGGGCGCCGCACCGCGAGGCGCCTCGGTGATCGTGCGCACGTCCTTGCGGTGCACGCCTGACAGCACGCTCAGCGCCGACCCCGTGGGCTGCACGCCGCCGCGCTCGAGCTCGGCGCGCGCGGCGTCCACGAACACCGGCTTGAGCTGGTTGGCCAGCGCGTTGTACGACACGCCGTTGCGCAGCAGCCAGCGCACCACGGGCGCCAGCAAGGCCGCGGCCTCGCGCAGGGCAAGCGCGGCATGTTCCTCGCTGGGGACGGCGGACACCGAGGGGCTGTCGGCGGCGGCCGGTCTGGTTCGCTTCATGCGCGGTCGATACGGCCGGAAAGAGGGATGGGCAATGGGATGCTATCCCACGCGGCAAAGCCCCACAACGGCGCAAGGGGCACGCGCTCACAGGCAGTTACGCAGCGGATCCGGCTCGCGTCGAGGGTCTGCCGCACCTGTGCAGCACGGCCATTTCGACATCGACTCGCCATGCGGAAAAGTGGCGCCGGAGGCACAGGCGAAGCACGAAATGTTGCAAAGATGTGGGAAGCATTCCCATAGCATGACCCGAAGATTTCTCGAGTCACGTCCATCCATGAGCAGCACCCTGGAAGCCACCATGCCCGCCCCCGCGCAAGCGAAGGCGAGCCCGCGGCATCACTCGTCGAGCGATCTCTGGATCTATCTGCTGATCGGCGCGCTCGTCGGCGGCGCCTGGCTGCTCACGCGTCAGGGTTACTTCAAGGCGGGCGACGACATCGGCTACTGGCTGGGTGTGGCCGGCGGCGTGATGATGCTGACGCTGTTCAGCTATCCGCTGCGCAAGTACGTGCGGCCGCTGCACCGCCTGGGCAAGGTGAAGTGGTGGTTCCTCGCCCACATGATCATGGGCATCGGCGGGCCGCTGCTGATCCTGATCCACTCGACGTTCAAGGTCGGCTCGCTCAATGCCGCGGTGGCTCTGTACAGCATGCTGCTGGTGGCCGGCAGCGGCGTGGTCGGCCGGTTCATCTACCTGCGCGTGCATCGCGGCCTGTCAGGGCAGAAGCTGAACCTGCAGCAGCTTCAGTCGCGCGCCGGGCTCGACGAATCCGAAGCGCGCTCGCGGCTTCACTTCGCGCCGGAGGTCGAAGCTCGCCTGCTGGCATTCTCCGAAGCCCAGCTGGGCGCTGCGGCGAACTGGAGCACCTGGCTGCGGCAGGTGTTCGTGCTGCCCGTGCAGATGTGGCTCGTCTACTGGCAGTGCGTGGCCGGGTTGCGCCATCCGCTGATCCAGCTGGCGCGGCGCCGGCACTGGAGCGCCGAGGACCTGTCGCGCCGCCGCTATCTCGCGCGCAAGCTCGTCCGGCGCTATCTCGCCAACGTGGTGCGGGTGGCGCAGTTCAGCGCCTACGAGCGGTTGTTCGCGCTGTGGCACGTGGTGCACGTGCCCTTCATCTACATCCTGGTGATCAGTTCGGTGGTGCACGTGATCGCCGTGCACGCCTACTGACCGAGAGCCTGGTTTGGTGCCATGGACCGCCCCTGCACGCGCGATCACCGGCCTCACGCCGGTGGAGCGTTGGCTCGCCCTGCTGGTGCTGGCCTTCGCTCTGGCGGTGGGGTGGGCTGCGGCGGCACGGGCGCAATCGATCGAATCGGTGCTGTCGCCGGGCAAGCTGATCCAGGGTCACCTGAAGTGGGACGACGACTGCAAGGCCTGCCACGTCAAGTTCGATCGCGCCGCACAGGATCGGCTCTGCATGGACTGCCATAAGGACGTCGGCCAGGACGTGCGCGCCAAGGCCGGCTACCACGGCCGGATGAAGCCGCAGGCCTGCAACGAGTGCCACACCGACCACAAGGGCCGCGACGCGAAGATCGTCGAGCTCGACAAGCAGCGTTTCGACCACAACCTGACCGACTACGTGCTGCGCGGCAAGCACGTCAAGACCGAGTGCGAGAAGTGCCACGAGCCGGCGAAGAAGTGGCGCGCCGCCTCGACGGATTGCAACGCATGCCACAAGAAGGACGACGTGCACAAGGGTGCGCTCGGGCCGAAGTGCGCCGACTGCCACACCGAGAACAACTGGAAGGAAGCGAAGTTCGACCACGACAAGACGCGCTTCGCGCTCGAGGGCAAGCACGTCGACACCAAGTGCGCCGACTGCCACAAGACCAAGGACTACAAGAACGCGCCGCGCACCTGCGTGGGCTGCCACAAGAAGGACGACGACGGCACCAAGGGCCACAAGGGACAGTACGGCGAGAAGTGCGACAGCTGCCACAACGCCAAGGCGTGGAAGCCCTCGACCTTCAACCACGACACCGACACCAAGTACGTGCTGCGCGGCAAGCACGTGAAGACCAAGTGCGGCGACTGCCACACCGGCCACCTCTACAAGGTCAAGACGCCCAGCGACTGCTACAGCTGCCACAAGAAGGACGACAAGCACAAGGAAACGCTGGGCAAGGACTGCGGCGCCTGCCACACGGAGAAGGACTGGAAGGAGAAGGCCAAGTTCGACCACGACAAGACCGACTTCCCGCTGCTGGGCAAGCATGCCGACGCGAAGTGCGACGCCTGCCACAAGAGCAAGATGTTCAAGGAAGCGCCCAAGCAGTGCATCGGCTGCCACAAGAAGGAAGACAAGCACGAGGGCACGCTGGGCGAAGCCTGCGGCGACTGCCATGGCGAGCGCGACTGGAAGACGACCAAGGGCCGCTTCGATCACGACAAGACCAAGTTCAAGCTGCGCAACGCGCATGCCGCGCCGAAGCTCAAGTGCGACGCCTGCCACAAGGACCTCAAGAGCATGCGCAAGACGCCGCTCGAGTGCTACAGCTGTCACCAGAAGGACGACAAGCACGAGGGCCAGGAAGGCAAGCAGTGCGAGACCTGCCACACGGACCGCGACTGGAAGGTCCCCGGCTTCGACCATGACAAGACGCGCTACCCGCTGGTTGGCAAGCACCTGAAGGCGGCCTGCAAGGACTGCCACGCGACGCCGCGCTACAAGGACGCCTCGCGCGAGTGTTACGGCTGCCACAAGAAGGAAGACAAGCACAAGCTCGTCTTCGGCGTGAAGTGCGAGAGCTGCCACAACGCGCGCAGCTGGGCGATCTGGGACTTCGACCACGACCGCCGCAGCAAGTACAAGCTCGACGGCGCGCACCGCAAGCTGGCCTGCGATGCCTGCCACGTCAAGGCAGCGCCGACTGGCCGCGACTTCGCGGCGCTCGGCAGCGACTGCCTGTCCTGCCACCGCAAGGACGACGTGCACGACGGCAGCTTCGGCGCGCGCTGCGAGCAGTGCCACGTGACCGACAACTGGAAGAAGGTCTCCAACCGGGTGCTGCGCGGCTCTGCCACGCCCGACGCGGAGACGACCGCGACGCAGGTCGCTGCCCTGCTCGGACGGGCCAGCCGCTTCGCGCGGTCGGCCGAGCGCCCGGGCTCGAATGGATGGCTGCAATGACACACCGCCCTGCCCTGGATTGGCCGCTGGCCGCGCTGCTGCGCCGCTGGCTGCTGTTGCTGCTGCTGGCCGGCAGCTCGTTGGCGATGGCGCAGGGCGCACCGGCCACGCGCAGCTTCGAGCACATCAAGACGGGCTTCGCGCTGACCGGCCAGCACGCCAACGAGCGTTGCGAGTCATGCCACGTCGGCGGTGTCTTCAAGGGCACGCCGCGCGACTGCGCCAGCTGCCACGTGTCGGGCACGCGCTGGTCGCGCAACAACGTCGTCAAGAACCAGAACCACTTCCCCACCCAGCAGGCCTGCGACACCTGCCATGGCACGCAGAGCTACACCGGCGCCAAGTTCAACCACGCGGGCGTGACCCCGGGCGCCTGCACGAGCTGCCACAACGGCAGCATGGCGCCGGGCAAGAACAGCAGCCACATCCAGACCACCGCCTCGTGCGACACCTGCCACAAGACCAGCGGCTGGACGCCGGCCTCGGGCTTCGACCACAGCGGTGTCGTGCAGGGCACCTGCGCGACCTGCCACAACGGCTCGCGCGCCACCGGCAAGTCGGCGACCCACGTGCCCGTGGGCAGCCAGAGTTGCGACGCCTGCCACCGCACCGGCGGCTCCTGGAAACCCAGCAGCTTCAACCACACGCAGATGGTTGTAGCCAATCAGTGCTCGAGCTGCCACAGCGGTGGCTTCCCGCCGGCCGACGGGCGCAACGCCAACCACATCCCGTACCAGTCGCTGGCCGGCGCGGCGATCACCAACTGCGACAGCTGCCACAAGAGCGGCTTCTCGTCGTGGACACCGGCGCGCTTCCATGCCTCGGTGTCGGTGAGCACGCAGTGCGCAAGCTGCCACACCGGCGGCTTTGCGCGTGCAGTGGGCAAGCCCAACACCGCCATCCACGCCGGCGTGACGGTGTGCGAGACGTGCCACAAGTCGACGACGAGCTGGGCCGGCGCGAAGGTCGACCACAGCACCTTCACCACGGCGACCAATTGCACCACCTGCCACAACGGCAGCACCGCCACCGGCAAGTCGGCTACGCACGTGCCCGTGGCGGCCACCAACTGCGTCAGTTGCCACAGCGTGACGACCTGGAGGCCGACCAGCTTCAACCACTCGCAGGTCGCCGTCAGCAACCAGTGCTCGAGCTGCCACAGCGGCGCCTTCCCGCCGGCCGACGGGCGCAGCGCCACCCACATCCCGTACCAGACGCTCAGCGGCGTGGCGATCACCAACTGCGATACCTGCCACAAGCAGGGCTACACGGCGTGGAGCGGCGCGCGCTTCCACGCCTCGGTGTCGGTGAGCACGCAGTGCGCGAGCTGCCACACCGGCGGCTTCGCGCCCGCCGTGGGCAAGCCCAACACCGCCATCCACGCCGGCGTGACGGTGTGCGAGAGCTGCCACAAGTCGACCACCAGCTGGGCCTCGGCCCGCGTCGATCACAGCACCTTCACCACGGCGACCAACTGCACGACCTGCCACAACGGCAGCACCGCCACCGGCAAGTCGGCCACGCACGTGCCGGTGGGCGCCACCAACTGCGTCAGTTGCCACAGCGTGACGACCTGGAGGCCGACGACCTTCAACCACTCGCAGGTCGCCGTCAGCAACCAGTGCTCGAGCTGCCACAGCGGCGCCTTCCCGCCAGCCGACGGGCGCAGCGCCACCCACATCCCGTACCAGACGCTCAGCGGCGTGGCGATCACCAACTGCGATACCTGCCACAAGCAGGGCTATACAGCGTGGAGCGGCGCGCGCTTCCACGCCTCGGTGTCGGTGAGCACGCAGTGCGCGAGCTGCCACACCGGCGGCTTCGCGCCCGCCGTGGGCAAGCCCAACACCGCCATCCACGCCGGCGTGACGGTGTGCGAGAGCTGCCACAAGTCGACCACCAGCTGGGCCTCGGCCCGCGTCGATCACAGCACCTTCACCACGGCGACCAATTGCACCACCTGCCACAACGGCAGCACCGCCACCGGCAAGTCGGCTACGCACGTGCCCGTGGCGGCCACCAATTGCGTCAGTTGCCACAGCGTGACGACCTGGAGGCCGACGACCTTCAACCACTCGCAGGTCGCCGTCAGCAACCAGTGCTCGAGCTGCCACAGCGGCGCCTTCCCCGCCAGCCGACGGGCGCAGCGCCACCCACATCCCGTACCAGACGCTCAGCGGCGTGGCGATCACCAACTGCGATACCTGCCACAAGCAGGGCTACACGGCGTGGAGCGGCGCGCGCTTCCACGCCTCGGTGTCGGTGAGCACGCAGTGCGCGAGCTGCCACACCGGCGGCTTCGCGCCCGCCGTGGGCAAGCCCAACACCGCCATCCACGCCGGCGTGACGGTGTGCGAGAGCTGCCACAAGTCCACCACCAGCTGGGCCTCGGCCCGCGTCGATCACAGCACCTTCACCACGGCGACCAACTGCACGACCTGCCACAACGGCAGCACCGCCACCGGCAAGTCGGCCACGCACGTGCCCGTGGGCGCCACCAACTGCCGCAGCTGCCACAGCGTCACCACCTGGCGGCCGACGACCTTCAACCACTCGCAGGTCGTCGTCACCAACCAGTGCTCGAGCTGCCACAGCGGCGCCTTCCCGCCGGCCGACGGGCGGACGGTGACCCACATCCCGTACCAGACGCTGACCGGCGTGGCGATCACCAACTGCGACAGCTGCCACAAGCAGGGCTACACGGCGTGGAGCGGCGCGCGCTTCCACGCCTCGGTGTCGGTGAGCACGCAGTGCGCGAGCTGCCACACCGGCAGCTACCCGCCGGCCGTGGCCAAGCCCAACAACGCCACCCATGCCGGCGTGACGGTGTGCGAGAGCTGCCACAAGTCCACCGCCAGCTGGGGGACGGTGACCTTCGCCCACTCGGCGGCCAACGCGGTGGGCACGGGCACCTGCGACACCTGCCACAACGGCTCGGCCGCGCGCGGCAAGTCGACCACGCACATCCCGGTGACCACCGGGCCGACCAAGTGCGACTCCTGCCACCGCTCGCAGGCATCGTGGACGACGGCGTTGACGATGAACCACACCGTGGTCACGGCGACGACCTGCAAGACCTGCCACAACGGCGCCTACACCGGCGAAGGCACGACCGGCGCGCTGGCCAAGCCGACCAACCACATCCCCGAGGCGACCCAGCTGCTCAACGGCGCGGCGATGGACTGCAACGCCTGCCACAGGAGCACGACGACCTGGGGCACGATGACCATGAACCACAACGGCAGCCAGGGCGGCGGCGCCGGCTGGTGCAAGGGCTGCCACGCCAGTGGAACCAGCTTCCTGGGCAGCATGGAGAAGAAGTCACTGACGCACGAGCGCAAGACACCTCCGGCGATCGACTGCTCCGAGTCCGGTTGCCACCGGCCGCTGGGCACGCGCGGATCCACCTACTCGAACTGGGATTGAACGGTGAGCATCTCTCTTCGGCACCTCGTCGTGTCTTTCGTCTTGACGGCTACTTCCACCGCCCATGCCCAGCTGATCGACGACGTCGACTTCCGCCGTGAAGGCGACAACGCCGTGCTGCAGGTGCGTTTCGTGACGCCGGTGCAGTACCGGCGCTCGCTGATTGCGAAGTCCGGCGATGCGGTGCAGATCGTGTTCGATGTCGTCAACGCGCGCGACAACGTGCGCCTCGTGCCATCGGAGCGCCGACTGGCCGGCGGAGGCGCGATGCCTGGCATCACCGTCACCGACGAGAGCCCGGGGCGCGAGAACGTCAACCGCAAGCTGTCGGTGAGGCTGGGCAAGCCGGTGCCGTTCCGCGTGCGGGCGGGCCGTGGCGACCGCACGATCGAGGTGGTGCTGATCGGACTCGGACGCGACATCCCAGCCACGCCGTCGGGCCGCACGGCGCCTGCGCCGAGCTCGGGGTTCCAGATCTCGCTGCAGCAATCCGACAGCCCGAACCTCCAGCTCGATACGCCGATCCCGGCAGCGCTGCAGCGCTACCAGGTGTTCACCGGCCAGCGAGAGATCGGCGGCAAGACGGTCTACGAGGTCAACCTCGGCTACTTCGAGACGCTGGTCGAGGCGGAGTCCGCGCGCGCGCTGCTGAGCAAACGCTTCCCCGGCGCGGCCATCGTCGTGCTCGCACCGCCGCCGGCACCGACACCGGCGCCGGCGCCTGCTCCAGCACCGGTCGCGGCGCCCGTTCCGGCGACGGGCCCAACGGTGGCGGCAGCGCCCGAACCCGCGGGTTCGGCACCTGCCTTGCCGGCCACACCGGCCGAGGTGCTGACACGGGCCGCCGCGCTGCTGGCGGCCGCCAAGTCGGCCGATGCCCAGGGCGATGCCGACGGCGCGCTCGACAAGCTCAACCAGCTGCTCAACCTGCCGGCCAACCCCACGACCCGCGAGGCGCAGGCCTTGGCCGGCGACATCCGTGCAAAGACCGGCGACGTGGTGCGCGCGCGCGCCGAGTACGAGACCTTCCTGCAGCTGTACCCGAGCGGGCCGGATGCCGACCGTGTGCGCGCGGCGCTGGCGAAGCTGCCGGCAGCGGCACCCAAACCCGCGGCCACGGCCATCGTCGAGCAGAAGGCGAAGCCCACGGTCGAGCCCAGCTCGACGCTGGCGGGCTCGGTGTCGGAGTTCTATTACGGCGGTGCATCGAAGATCCGCACGCAGGCCTTCGAGGATTCGCAGATCAGCGGCCTGCCGCCGATCCTCGGCGAGCCGCTGTACGACAGCGGCGTCGACCAGAGCCTGCTGCTGACCAACGTCGACGTGAACTGGCGCTACCGCGATGCCGACACCGACATGCGCTTCGTCTTCCGCGACGCCTATTCGGCCGACCTGAAGTACAGCGACAAGAGCAAGAACCGGCTGTCGGCGCTGTACTTCGAGCACCGCTCGCTGTCGGCCGGCACGCAGGTGCGGCTCGGCCGGCAGTCGCCCACGGGCGGCGGCATCCTGGGCCGCTACGACGGCGTGCAGGCCGGCTACACCTTCGCCCCGAAGTGGCGCATCAACGGCGCGGCAGGGCTGCCCGCCGAGAAGCTGCTGGACAGCAAGCGCAGCTTCTACGGCGTGTGGATCGACGCCGATGCGCTGACTTCGCAGATCAGCGGCAGCCTCTACTTCAATCGCCAGCTGATCGATGGCGAGGTCGACCGCAGCGCCTTCGGCACCGAGATGCGCTTCTTCAGCGGTGGCGTGTCGGCCAACGGCATCCTCGACTACGACGAGGCGATCAAGGGGCTGAACATTGCCTCGCTGCAGGGCACCTGGCAGATGGAGGACAACTCGGTCGTCAACGTGCTGTTCGATCGCCGCAAGACGCCGCTGCTGATGCTGGGCAACGCGCTGTTCTTCCAGGATCCGACCCAGCCGCTGCTGGCAACGCGGCTCAAGGACCTGCTGGCCAACTCGACGCTGGAGGCCCTGCGCGATCGCGTGCGGGGCACCACGTCGAACACCACGCAAGGCCTGATCGGCGCCACCACCCCGGTCAACAAGAACTGGCAGGTCGGCGCGGACGTGCGCCTCACCGACATCGGCACCATCCTGCCGGTGCCGTCGATCCAGTTCCCGGGCCAGGGCCGCAACCGCAACACCTCGGTCGGCGGCCAGGTGATCGGCACCAACCTCTATTCGGCACGCGACACCCACGTGATCGGCGTCTCGTGGCAGCGCGGCACGAGCTACACGCTGGCCGGCGACACCGCCTTCCGATACAACGGCACGCTGCTGAGCTACAACAACTCGTCGCAGGTCACCGAGATGCTGCTGCTCGAGCCCTCGCTGAAGTACTACCTGCAGACCGACTCGGTGGGCGCGCGCACCTCGCGCTGGAGCCCCGGCCTGCGCGTGACCTATCGCGCGCTCAAGCAGCTGTCGATCGAGTCGGAGCTCAGCGGCGAATACAGCAAGAGCAGCGGGCCGAACGGCACCGAGACCTCCAGCCGCCTCTTCTACTACGTCGGCGGGCGCTACGACTTCTGAGTCGCGCGCGTGAGCCGGCCGGCGCCGCGGGGCGGTGCCGGCCCTGACTTCCCTTCATCCCTGGAATCGCCCATGAACGCCGACATCGCGAGGCTGCGCCAGCAATTGCGGCAACTGCATTCCCTTCACGACGAGGGCGCGCTCGGCGTGGCGGCCTACGAACGAAGCCGCGGCGAACTCGAACGCAAGCTGCTCGATGCGGTGATGCGCGACGGCCACGAAGCGACGCCCGAATCCGGCCGGCCCGCGGTGCCGTCACGCGCCTTGCTGGCGGGCATGGGCCTGGCCGTGCTGGCGATCGCCGCAACCGGCTACTGGTGGACGCGCGCGCCGGCACCGGCCGCGGAGGTGCCGCTCGCTTCGGCCCGCCAGGCCGGCACGCCCCCTGCGCCTGCCTCGGCTCCCCATGCCCTGAGCTTCAAGCAGATCGAGGACATGGCGGACAAGCTCGCCCAGCGCCTGAAAGCGGATCCGAAGGATCCGCAGGGCTGGGCCATGCTGGCCCGCTCGTACACCATGCTCGGCCGGCGTGCCGAGGCGGTGACGGCCTACGAACGCGCCGTCGCACTGCAGGGCCAGGATGCTTCGCTGCTGGCGGACTACGCGGATGCGCTGGCCGTCACGCGCGAGAGCCGCCTGGCCGGCGAGCCGGCGGCCCTGGTCGAGCGAGCGCTCAAGCTCGATCCGGACCATGCCAAGGCCCTCTCGCTGGCCGGCACGGCCGCCTTCGAGCGAAAGGACTATGCCGGCGCGGTGGCCCGCTGGGAGCACCTGCTCGAGGTCGCGCCGCCGGACAGCCCTTTCGTCGGGCCGATGCGGGCGAACATCGCTCAGGCGCGCGAACTCGGCGGGCTGGCCGGCACCGCGGCAGCGGCCTCGACGGCAGGCAGCGGCCGCGGGTCGAGAATCGGGATCACGCAGCCCGCGGGCCAGTAGGCCCTCGCGGCGCAGACCTGCCATGGACTACACCTACCTCTATCTGTTCATCATCGTGCTGGCTGTCGCGCTGTACGTGCGGCGCCACCGGCGCCTGCAGCACGCGCACGCGCAGGAGCTGAAGCAGAGCCTCGCGGCCGGCCTGGGCGAGCCGCCGTCGCTGCATCCGGTGATCAACCCCTCGCGCTGCATCGGCTCCGGCTCCTGCGCGCGCGCCTGCCCGGAAGAGGCGCTGGGCGTCGTCAACGGCAAAGCGGTGCTGAAGAACGGCTCGGCCTGCATCGGCCACGGCGCCTGCCTCTCGGCCTGCCCGGTGGAGGCGATCACGCTGGTGTTCGGCACCGAAAAGCGCGGCATCGACATTCCGCACGTCAGCCCCGAATTCGAGACCAACGTGCCGGGCATCTACATCGCCGGTGAACTGGGCGGCATGGGCCTGATCCGCAAGGCCGCCGAGCAGGGCCGTCAGGCGATGGACGCGATCCGCCGCCGCGCCAACGGCTCGCACGATCTGGACGTGCTGATCGTCGGCTGCGGGCCGGCCGGCCTGTCGGCCGGGCTCGCGGCCATTCACCACAAGCTGCGCTACCGGCTGATCGAGCAGGAGGATTCGCTCGGCGGTGCGGTGTACCACTACCCTCGCAACAAGATCGCCATGACGGCGCCCGTGCAGCTGGCGCTGGTGGGCAAGGTCAAGTTCGGCGAAGTCAGCAAGGAGCAGCTGCTCGAGTTCTGGCAGGACGTCGTCAAGCGCACGGGGCTGCAGGTGTCGTTCCGGGAGCGGCTGGTGGGCATCGAGCGCAGCGGCGACGGCTTCGACGTGCAGACGGAGCATGGCCGCTTCTCCTGCCGTTCGGTGCTGCTGGCGATGGGGCGGCGTGGCACGCCGCGCAAGCTCGACGTGCCGGGGGAGGAGGCCTCGAAGGTGGTCTACCGGCTCGTCGATGCGGAGCAGTATCGCGGCCAGCATGTGCTGGTGGTGGGAGGCGGCGACAGCGCGCTCGAGGCCGCGATCGCGCTGGCCGGACAGCCCGGCACGACGGTGACGCTGTCCTACCGCAGCGCGGCGTTCGCACGGGTCAAGGCGAAGAACCGCGACCGCCTGGAGGAAATGCGGCAGTCCGGCGCCTTGCAGGTGCTGTTGTCGTCCACGGTGAAGGGCATCGAGCAGCGGCAGGTGAACGTCGAGCATGAGGGCCGCACGCTGGCGCTGCCCAACCAGGCGGTGATCGTGTGTGCGGGCGGTGAGCTGCCGACTCCCTTGCTGCGCAAGGTCGGCATTCAGTTCGAGACCAAGTTCGGCACGCGCTGAGCGCGCGTGCCACCTCACTCCAGTCCGTTCCAGAACTCGTCGTCGACGAGGTTCTGTGCTTCCTCGCGCGTGTCGAATGCCGACGAAGCCCAATCCCAGTCGGGCTCGATGGACTCGATCTCCTCCTCGCTGACAACCCGGTACTCGTACTGCTCGGTCGCTTCGCCCGCCTGGACGATCGATCGCTTGGCAACGAACCATGGCATGTTCCGGCCCCCCCGTCTGGATCCGCCGGGCGCGCTCGTGCACCCGCTCAGGGGTCTACGTTACCGGTAGGGGGATTCATCCGCGGCGCCCCACCGGGCAAACCCGCAGGGGTTCAGACGCCGAGCAGATCGGGGCTGGGCAGCAGTTCGAAGTCAGTCGCTTCTCGCAGCCGGCGGCGCGCCTGGGTCTTGCCGACGCAGCGCACCAGCAGACGCACCTGCTCCTCCAGTTCGCCGGAGGTGCTGACGCCCGGAACGAGCTTGGCCAGCACGGCGTCCAGGCTGGCCCCCGCATCGTGTTCGCCGAAGCTCAGCGTGAGCACATGGCACAGGCTGGCCACCAGGGCCGGTTCGCTGCAACCGGCGTCGATGCGCTGCGCGGCAGCGGCGAGCTGAGGCCCGTCGACGCCGTTCTCGCGGATGAAGGTCAAGGCCGCGCCGAGCCCGGCCAGGCCTCGCTCGGGGTCGGGGGCATGGCGCAGCAGTTCGGCGACAACACGCACGAAGCGCGAGCGCTGGTCCAGCGGCTGGTCGCGCCGCAGGCTCGGGCAGGGTCCGGAGTGGGTTTCTTCGGTGCGGCCGCTCTCGTCGAGCAGCAGCAGGTCGAAATACAGATGCGCGGCGTCGACGCCCGGCAGGTCCGACAGCCGCACGACCACGGCACCGGCACGGTAGCCGGGCAATTCGCGCGTGCCGACCCAGCCGTCGTCGGCGTCCGAGGGAGCAGCGTGCCATGGCCCGGGGGCCATGGCACCGGGCCCGTCACGGCCCGGATTCCATCGGGTGTTCATGGCCGTCTCGTGCCGGTGTGGCAGCGCAGTCGGCTCATGGCAGCCCGATCAGGCGGCGCGGCGGCCCTTGCCGGCGACCGGCTTGGACACCACGGCGCTGAGCGTCGTGACATTGGCTTCGGCAGCGGCGACGGCCTGCTTGGTGGCCTTCTGCAGGTTGTCGAAGGCATCGTTGGCGGCCGACACGGCGGCCTTGGCGAACGACACGGCGTTCTCCGAGCCGGCCGGGGCGTTCTTGGCAGCGGCTTCGACCAGCGCGACGAACTTCTTCTGCGCGTCGGTGGTGCCGGCTTCGGTGACCTTGCTCACTTCGGTCTGCACGCCGGCGAGGATGTCGTACAGCTTGCGGCCATAGGCGCCGGCCTTTTCGGCAGACGGCTGCATCACATCGGCCTGCAGCGCGAAGAACGATTGCACGTCCTTGGCGGAGAAGGCCGACTCGGCCTTCGCCTGGGCTTCGGCCAGCGCGGCCTTGGCGGTGTCGATGTTCAGCGCGAACAGCTTCTCGGTGGCTTCGATGCCGGTGGCGGTCAGGCCCATCAGCGTGGCGAGTTGGGCCTTCTGGGCGGCGGCGAATTGTTCGTTGTTCAGCATGGTGGACTCCGGGTGTCGGTGGGATGAGGGTTCGGGATGGGAACACTTTTGCTGCACTGCAGCATGACTCGACTATAGTGCCCCGGGCGGCGAATGCAAGCGCTTTATGCTGCGCTGCAGCAAACTAGACGGGAAGCTCTAGGACGTGGCCACCACGAGCCGGTTGCGGCCCGCCTGCTTGGCGCCGAGCAGCGCCTCGCTGGCCCGTTGCACCAGCGACAGCGGGCTGTCGACCTCTGCGCCGAGCTGGGCGACGCCCACGCTGGCGGTCAGCACCACGGGGCGCTGGTCGATGCTCTGCAGCGCGGTGGCCGCCACGTTGCGCCGGACCCGCTCGGCCACGCGCGCACCGGTGTCCAGGTCGGTGTCGGGCATCACCAGGCAGAACTCCTCACCCCCGTAGCGTGCCAGCCAGTCGGTCAGGCGAACGCTGTTGCGCGCGACCTCGGAAAAGCGGCGCAGCACGTGGTCACCGGTCGGGTAGCCGTAGGTGGCGTTGACGTCGTGGAAATGATCGAGATCGACCAGTGCGATCGTCAGCGAGCGGCCGTGCTTGCGCGCCGTCTCGAATTCGCGCGCCAGGCGCGAGTCGAAATAGCGGCGGTTGTGCAGCTGCGTCAGCGCGTCCTGGTTGGCCTCGCGCCGCGCGGCCTCGACCAGGCTGCGGCCCATGTTGGTGACCAGCGAGGTCATGCGCTCGGTCATCACACGGGTGACGTTCTCGAAGTGGCGCACGTAGAGATCACGGTCCTCGTTGCCGGAGGCCTCCTGCAGCGTCTCGTACGACACCAGCCGGTCGCGGCCGCGGCTCTTCGCCTCGAACAGGGCCACGTCGGCCTGGTTCATCACGTCGGCGAAGGTGGAGCGCTCGCGCAGGAAAGCCAGGCCGGCGCTGGCCGTCACCGGCATGCGCCGCGTGGTGTCGGCCTCCAGTGGCGCCGGCGCGGTGTCGTCGAAGCGGTTGATGAGCCGCTCGAAGGGCGCTCCGCCCGCCGCGGCCGCTGGCGGGAAGAAGGCATGGCCGGCCAGCCGCTGCAGCATGCGCTGCACGTCGGCGGTGATGGTCTGCCGGTCGTAGCGCGAGATCAGCGCGACGAACTCCTCGCCGCCCCAGCGCGCCAGCTTGTCGCCCGGCGCCGTCTCGGCCAGTAGCAGCGCCGCGGCCTCGCGCAACACCTTGTCGCCGGCCTGGTGGCCGAAGCGGTCGTTGATGTGCTTGAAGTGGTCGAGGTCGAACAGCACCACGGCACGGCATTCCTGCGCCAGCTCGTTGCCCAGCTCCTGCGCCAGCTGGGTCTGCCAGCGTTTGCGGTTGGCCAGCCCGGTGAGTTCGTCGGTGAACTCCAGCGACTGCAGCAGCGCCTCGCCGCCGGCATGCTTGAGCAAGCGCGCCAGGCGCAGCACCAGCAGTTCGGCCGGCTGCAGCCCGCGCACCACGTCGTCACGCGGCTTGATGAAGCCCAGCGCGTCGACCTCCTGCGCGGCGGTGCTGGCAACGATCAGCGTCGGCCGCGCGTCGAGCAGGTACTCGCGGCGCAGCCGGCGCGAGTCGGCGAACAGGTCGGCCTGCAGCACGCGCAATTCGGCATCGGCCGGCGACGCCTCGCCGGCCACGCAGGTGACGACGCGAAAGCCCTGCTCCCGCAGCGGCCCGAGCACCTGTTCGTCGTCGTAGCCCGAGTGCGGCAGCACCCAGGCGATCGTCTTGGCATCCACGCGCAGCAGCCCTCCCCGGCATGCCCAACTTCGCAGCATAGCCGGCCGGCGGATCAGGCCGCGGGTGGCGCCTCGATGGCCGGCAGCGACAGCGTGGCCACCGCCCCGCCACCATCGCCGTTGCGCAGCGCCACGCGTCCGTGGTGCAACTCGGCGATCTCCTTCACGAATGGCAGGCCGAGGCCGGTGCTCTTCTTGTTGGAGTGCGGCCGGGCGAGCGAATAGAACTTCTCGAACACGCGCGCGTCGGCGTAGTCCGGGATGCCCGGGCCCTGGTCGCGCACGACGATGTCGACGCCGCGCGAGCGCTGCAGCAACTCGACGCGCACCAGGCCGCCCTCGGGCGAGAAATCCAGCGCGTTGGCCAGCAGGTTGCCGATCGCGCGCCGCAGCAGGAAGGCCTCGCCCTCGACCCAGGCCAGCTCACCTGGGGCCAGCTCGACGCGGATGCTGCGCGCCGCGCCGCTGGCCTGCGCGCTGGCCACCAGATCCTCCAGCAACGGCCGCAGCCCCACCGGCTCGACCTTGGGGAGGCGGCGCTGCGACTCGAGCGCGGCCAGCTCCATCATGCGGTCCACCAGCTCCTGGATGCGCTGCGTCTCGCGCTCGATGTTGGCGGTGAAGCGCTGCCGGTCGGCCGCGGGCATGCCGGGCTCGTGCAGCAGTTCGGCCGCGCCGCGGATGGCCGACAGCGGGCTCTTGATCTCGTGGGTGAGCGTCTGCACGTAGTCGGCCACGTAGTTGCGCCCGGCCAGCGCGTCGCGCATCTCGTCGTAGGCCGCGCCGAGCGTACCCAGCGCTCGCCGACCCAGGCGCGGCAGGCTGAAGGAGCGCTGCGAGCGCACGTAGCGCACGTAGTCGGCAAGCAAGCCGAAGGGCCGCACCAGCCACAGCGACAGGATCACCGCCAGCAGCAGCACCGCGGCCACCGAGGTCCCGCCGACCACCAGGGTCTTGCGACGTGCCGCCGCGACGAACTGGTTCAGGCCCTGCACCGGCTTGCCCACGCTGACCACGCCGACGATCTCGCCGCCCGAGCGCACCGGCGCCGACACGTACATCACCGAGCTGAGCTCGTCACCGGCGATCTTCGGCGTGGTACGGGCGCGGTAGTCGCCTTGCAGGGCCGCGCGCACGTCGCGCCACTGCGAGAAGTCCTCGCCCTCGCGCTGGCCGAGCGAATCGAACAGCACGATGCCGTCGCGGCCGATCACCAGCGCCTGCATCTCGACGCCGGTCTTCTCGAAACCGAAGATGCTCGCGGAGAAGCTTCGCGCGTACAGCGAGCGGAACACCGGGCGCAACTGCTCCGCGTCGATACGGCCCTCGCTGCTGTGCTGCTCGACGGTGGCGGCGAGCAGATGCGCGGTCTCGACCAGCGACTCCTCGGCCGACTCGCGGTAGCGCGGGTCGATGTCGGCCAGCAGCCGGTACATCAGCAGCCCCACACCCAGCGCATAGGCGAGCAGGATGCCGATGAAGACGATCGTTCTGCGGCTCACGGATTGGGCGGCAGATCCTCGGCCAGCGCGTAGCCGCTGCCGCGGTGGGTGCGGATCGGCTCGAGCTGCGGCGCTACCTGCTTGAGCTTGGCGCGCAGCGTCTTCACGTGCGCGTCGACGGTGCGGTCGAGGCTGTCGCTGCGTTCGTCCCAGACCTTGTCGAGCAGCGTGTCGCGGCTGTAGACATGGCCGGGGCGCTCGATCAGCGTCTTCAGCAGGCCGTATTCGTAGCGCGACAGGTCGAGCAGTTGGCCATAGAAGCGGATCTGCCGGCGGCCCTCGTCCACGGCGAAGGGCAGCACCGGCGTCGCCGCGGCCACGGGCGTGCGCGAAGCACGGCGCAGGATGGCGCGCAGCCGCGCCACCAGTTCGCGCGGCGAGAACGGCTTGGCGACGTAGTCGTCGGCACCGAGCTCCAGGCCGACCACGCGGTCGATCTCGTCGGCGCGTGCGGTGAGAAAGACCACCGGCACGTCGCTGAAGTCGCGCAGCCGCTTGAAGACCTCGAAGCCGTTCAGGTCGGGCAGGCCGACGTCGAGGATCACCAGCGCCGCCGGCACCTCGCGCTGGCGCGCCAGCGCCGCCTCGCCGGTGGCCACCCAGTGCGGCTCGAAGCCGTCGGTGCGCAGCGCGTACTGCAGCGTGTCGGCGATGCCGGGCTCGTCCTCGACGATGAGGATGGCGGGTTTCACTCCGTCGGCAGGAAGCCTTCGATGGACAGGTAGCGCTCGCCGGTGTCGTAGTTGAATCCGAGCACCGTGGCACCAGCCGGCAGCTCGGGCAGCTTCTGCGCGATGGCGGCCAGCGTGGCGCCCGCGGAGATGCCCACCAGCAGGCCCTCCTCGCGCGCCGAGCGCCGTGCCATCTCGCGCGCCGCCTCGGCCTCGACCTGGATCACGCCGTCGAGCAGCTGCGTGTGCAGGTTGGCCGGGATGAAGCCCGCACCGATGCCCTGGATCGGGTGCGGGCTGGGCTTGCCGCCGCTGATCACCGGCGATGCACTCGGCTCGACCGCGAACACCTTCAGCTTCGGCCACTTGGCCTTGAGCACCTGCGCGCAGCCGGTGATGTGGCCGCCGGTGCCCACGCCGGTGATCAATGCGTCCAGCCCGTCGGGGAAGTCGGCGGCGATCTCCGCCGCAGTGGTGCGCACGTGCACGTCGATGTTGGCCGGGTTCTCGAACTGCTGCGGCATCCAGGAGTTCGGCGTCTCGGCCAGCAGTTCCTTGGCGCGGGCGATCGAGCCGTTCATGCCCTTCTCGCGCGGCGTCAGCACGAAGCTCGCGCCGTAGGCCAGCATCAGGCGGCGGCGCTCGACGCTCATGCTGTCGGGCATCACCAGGATGAGCTTGTAGCCCTTCACCGCGGCCACCATGGCGAGCCCCACACCGGTGTTGCCGGAGGTCGGCTCGATGATGGTGGCGCCCGGCTTGAGCGTTCCGGCCGCCTCGGCCGCCTCGATCATCGACAGCGCGATGCGATCCTTGATCGAGCCGCCGGGGTTGGCGCGCTCGCTCTTGATCCACACCTGATGGGTAGCGCCGAACAGGCGGTTGATGCGGATGTGCGGCGTGTTGCCGATGGTCTGCAGGACGTTGCTGGCTCGCATGGTGTCTCCTCAAGAGATCGGCGGATTATGGGCGTGATAATCGCGGCATGTTTGCCCCCCTCCAGAACGACAGCTTCCTGCGCGCCTGCCTGCGCCAGCCCACCGAGCACACCCCCGTCTGGCTGATGCGCCAGGCCGGCCGCTACCTGCCGGAATACCGCGAGACGCGCGGCAAGGCCGGCAGCTTCATGGGCCTGGCCACCAATACGCAGTACGCCACCGACGTCACGCTGCAGCCGCTGGACCGCTACGCGCTGGACGCGGCCATCCTGTTCAGCGACATCCTCACCGTACCCGACGCGATGGGCCTGGGCCTGAGCTTCGCGCTGGGCGAGGGGCCGAAGTTTGCCCACGCGGTTCGCGACGAGGCTGCTGTCGCCCGGCTCGCCGTGCCCGACATGGACAAGTTGCGCTACGTGTTCGACGCGGTGACTTCGATCCGCAAGGCACTCAACGGCCGCGTGCCGCTGATCGGCTTTTCCGGCAGCCCCTGGACGCTGGCCTGCTACATGGTCGAAGGCGCCGGCTCCGACGACTACCGCCTCGTCAAGAGCATGCTGTACGCGCGGCCCGACCTGATGCACCGCATCCTGGCCATCAACGCAGACGCCGTGGCGCTGTACCTGAACACGCAGATCGAGGCCGGTGCGCAGGCCGTGATGGTGTTCGACAGCTGGGGCGGCGTGCTGGCCGACGGCGCCTTCCAGGAGTTCAGCCTCGCCTACACCCGCCGCGTTCTCAAGCAGCTCAAGCGAGACCACGCCGGCGCCCGCATTCCGCACATCGTCTTCACCAAGGGCGGCGGCTTGTGGGTGGAGGAGATCGCCGCCGGCGTCGACGGTGTGGCGCCCGACGTGGTCGGCCTGGACTGGACGATGAGCCTGGCGAAGGCGCGTCGCCTGACCGGCGACCGCGTGGCCCTGCAGGGCAACCTCGACCCGAACGTGCTGTTCGCCGGCCCCGATCAGATCCGCGCCGAAGCGATCAAGGTGCTCGAGAGCTTCGGCCCGCAGCGCACGGCGCAGGGCACCCAGGGAGGCCATGTGTTCAACCTCGGCCACGGCATCAGCCAGTACACGCCTCCGGAATCGGTCTCGGTGCTGGTCGACACCGTTCACGAGGTGTCGCGGCGCATGCGAACAGCCTGAGACGGCGCACTCGCTGCACCGGGCGGAAATGGGTAAGTAAGCGCTCAGGGCTTGACTTATCCCCAAAAATGGCTCCACCCGCTTCGAACCGCAAAGCTGTTGCGGCGCAATATCGCTTTTCTGGCTGCGCTCTGCAAGTCATTGATTTCATTGAAAGTTCTTCTTTGCCCGGAAACTGGGCACGGAACCGTGAATCCCGCAGGATCAAGCAGTTAGCGTCGATTTGGGCAGGTTCCCCACAAAGTTATCCACAGGCGGAGTGGAAACTTGGAAAAGCGCAGTCGAATCAGCAACTTGGCGGCATTCCTTCACAACCGCTTGAGCTTCTGGCGGTAACTGACTACCCACCGACGGCATGACCACGATGGTGCGCCTGCAAGTGGCGGTGGACACGCCTCAGCACGCTGGCTTGAGCGGCGCACTGGACTACCTGAGTGAGCATCCGCTCTCGCCAGGAACGCTGGTGAGAGCGCCTTTGGGGCGCCGCGACTTGCTGGGCATAGTCTGGTCGCAGGGCGCTGGAGCGCTGGCCGAGAGCGAATTGCGACCCCTGACGGCGGTGCTCGGCGAACTGCCCCCGCTGGACGACGCGTGGCGCGCCCTTGTGGATTTTGCATCTGGTTACTACCAGCGCGGCCTCGGCGAACTGGCGCTCGCCGTGCTCCCGCCGGAGCTGCACAAGCTCGACGGCGGGCAGTTGGCGGCGCGGCTGCGCAAGTTGCACAAGGCGATGGCGCTGCCACCGGATGCGGTCGCCGAGGTCGCTCCTGCACCCAGCGAGGCGCAGGCGGCCGTGCTCGATCAACTGGCGCAGGCGCCACCGGCCGTGCCGGTGCTGCTGCACGGCATCACCGGCAGCGGCAAGACCGAGATCTACCTGCATGCCGCCGCCCGGGCGCTGGACGCCGGCCGGCAGGCGCTGGTGCTGGTGCCCGAGATCAACCTCACGCCGCAGCTGGAGGCGCGCTTCGCGGCGCGCTTCACCGGGCGGCGCATCGTTTCGCTGCACAGCGGGCTCACCCCGGCGCAGCGCTTGCGCAGTTGGCTGGCCGCGCACCTGGGCCTGGCCGACCTGGTGCTGGGCACGCGCATGGCGGTGTTCGCACCGATGCCGCGCCTGGGCCTGATCGTCGTCGACGAGGAACACGACCCTTCGTACAAACAGCAGGAAGGTGCGCGCTACTCGGCGCGCGACCTGGCCGTCTACCGCGCCCGGTTGCAGGACGCGCGCGTGCTGCTCGGATCGGCGACCCCCTCGCTGGAAAGCTGGCAGCGGGCCAATGAAGGCCGCTACCTGCGGCTGAGCCTGCCGGCGCGCATCGGCGGTGCCTCGCTGCCACGCGTTCGACTGGTCGACATGAACCAGCAGCCCAAGGGCCAGGGCGCCGGCACCGCGCTCTCACCGCCGCTGATCGAGGCGATCCGACAGCGCATCGCGCGCGGCGAGCAGAGCCTGGTGTTCCTCAACCGCCGCGGCTACGCGCCGGTACTTCACTGCGCCGATTGCGGCTGGAAGAGCGGCTGCCCGCACTGCAGCGCCTGGCGCGTCTTCCACAAGCTCGACCGCACGCTGCGCTGCCACCACTGCGGCTTCACCGAGCGAGTGCCGCGCGCCTGCCCCGACTGCGGCAACCTCGACATCGCACCGATCGGCCGCGGCACCGAGCGCCTGGAGGAGCAGATCGCGCAGTTGCTCGCCGGCGACGACGGCAGGCCACCGCGCATCGCCCGCATCGACGCCGACAGCACACGGCTCAAGGGCTCGCTCGAGGCGCAGCTCGGCGCGGTGCATGCCGGCGAGGTCGACGTGCTGGTGGGCACGCAGATGATCACCAAGGGCCACGACTTCCGGCGCATCACCCTGGTGGCGGCGGTGAACCCGGACAGTGCGCTGTTCAGCAGCGACTTCCGCGCGCCGGAGCGGCTGTTCGCGCTGCTGATGCAGGCCGGCGGCCGCGCCGGGCGATCCACCGATCACGCGCAGCAGTCGGAGATGTGGGTGCAGTCCTGGCATCCGCAGCACCCGCTCTACGCGGCCTTGCGCCAGCACGATTTCGCGGCCTTCGCGGCGAGCCAGCTGAAGGAGCGCGAGGCGGCCGGGCTGCCGCCTTTCGCACACCTGGCAATGCTGCGCGCCGACGCCAAGCAGGCCGAGGCAGCGCAGGCCTTCCTGCAGGCCGCCGCCGAGCTGGCGGCCAACCTGCCCGGCGCCGAATCGGTCAGTGTCTACGCGCCAGTGCCGCTGCCGGTGGCGCGCGTGGCCGGGGTCGAGCGCATGCAGATGATGGTCGAGTCGGCCGCACGCCCGGCGCTGCAGCGCTTCCTCTCGCAGTGGGTGCCGGCGCTGCACGAGCTGCGCCGCAGTCCGCGGCACAGGGTGCTGCGCTGGGCCATCGACGTGGACCCGCTGAGCATCTGAGCGGCCGGCTCAGCGCCGTGGTCGAGGTGTCCGCACGGCCTTCGTGGGTTCGTTCTTGAGGGGCCGAGACACGTCGGCGAGCAGCAGCGTGGCGCGCACCAGTTCCTCGACCGCCTCGCTCAGGTCGGCGGGCGGCTCGAGGGACTCGATCTCCTCGATCAGATCGTCGGCATCCTCGAGGTCGTCGGCATCGAGGTGCCGGTACAGCAGCGCCAGCGGTTCGCGCAGCCGCTGAGCGTCCAGTCGGAGCAACTGCGGGAAGAACTCCATCGCCGTGGCGAAGCCGGCCACCCAGGCGTAGACGGCTTCGCTCGGCGACGCCGACCCGTCGCCATCCAGTTCGAACACCCAGGGGTCGAACCATTGTCGGGACTCGATCGCGGCGTCGAGTTCGGCATGCCGCCGAAGCACCAGCACGCGCAGCCGGGACACGTCGAAGCCGGCGGGCAGCGCACGGCCGTCGGCGTCTGTCATGTGGGGCATCCATGACGTTTCCGCGACACGCTGGGGCTGCAACAGGACGCCACAGAGGAAACCATCCAGCATGCTCACATCCAGCGGCTCGAGCGGCGCAGGCACGGTGTCGAGCAGTTGCTGAAGCTGCAGCAGTTCATCTTCCGTGAGCGCTTGCTGCGGCGGGCTGCGATGCGCAACGGGCGGTGCGTGTCGTCGTGTGGTCATGTCCGATTGTGCGTTGACGCGATCGCTTGGCGCTGTATGTGCACATTGCCCATATATTGTCAAGTATTCGCCCCATGTATTGGGGATGGCCCAAGGGTGAGGCCGGCCCTAGAGTCTTCTTCATTGCTGTCACACGGGATCTTCTACAGATCACGCGCTCAAGGTCCGAAACGTCCGCTGCTCACGAGCACACACAGGGCGAGAGACTGGCACCGCTCCCAACGACGTCCTTACTTGAGGACTTGACACAGCCCACCTGCTCACGCGGGTGGGCTTTTTTTTCGCCTGAGGCACTCCGACGGCAGCGGAACCGGGCTTGATCGACAATCCCGTCTTCGACTGACAGGAGACACGCATGGGCGCCCCAGAAGCCTTCACCGCCACCGCCGAGGTGGGCCATTTCATCGCCGGCCGCGCCGTGCCCGGCACCGGCGGCCGCCGCCAGGCGGTCTACAACCCGGCCACCGGCGCGGTGGCGCGCCAGGTCGCGCTGGGCAGCGCCGAAGACGTCAACGCCGCCGTGGCCGCCGCGAAGGCCGCCTTCCCGGCCTGGGCCGACACGCCGCCGATCCGCCGCGCGCGGGTGATGAACAAGTTCCTCGAGCTGATGAACCAGCACCGCGACACGCTGGCCGCGATGATCACCGCCGAGCACGGCAAGGTGTTCACCGACGCGCAGGGCGAGGTCACGCGCGGCATCGACATCGTCGAGTTCGCCTGCGGCATCCCGCAGCTGCTCAAGGGTGACTTCACGGACCAGGTGAGCACCGGGATCGACAACTGGACGCTGCGCCAGCCGCTGGGCGTGGTGGCCGGCATCACCCCGTTCAACTTCCCGTGCATGGTGCCGTGCTGGATGTTCCCGGTGGCCATCGCCTGCGGCAACGCCTTCATCCTCAAGCCCAGCGAGCGCGACCCGAGCGCCAGCCTGTTCATGGCGCAGCTGCTGCAGCAGGCCGGCCTGCCTGACGGCGTGTTCAACGTCGTGCAGGGCGACAAGCTGGCGGTCGACACACTGCTCAACCACCCGGACGTGAAGGCACTGAGCTTCGTCGGCTCCACGCCCATCGCGCAGTACATCTACGAGACCGGCGCGCACCACGGCAAGCGCGTGCAGGCGCTGGGCGGCGCGAAGAACCACATGGTGGTGATGCCCGACGCCGACATCGAGCAGGCCGTCGACGCGCTGATCGGCAGCGCCTACGGCTCGGCCGGCGAGCGCTGCATGGCCATCAGCGTGGCGGTGCTGGTGGGCGACGTGGCCGACCGGATCATGCCCAAGCTGGCCGAGCGTGCGAAGACGCTGAAGGTGAAGAACGGCATGGAGCTCGACGCCGAGATGGGCCCGATCGTCACGCAGCAGGCGCTCGAGCGCATCGAGGGCTACATCGAGCTCGGCGTGAAAGAAGGCGCCAAGCTCGTCGTCGACGGCCGCGGCCTGAAGGTCAAGGGCCATGAGAGCGGCTTCTTCACCGGCGGCACGCTGTTCGACCACGTGACGCCGGCGATGCGCATCTACCAGGAAGAGATCTTCGGCCCGGTGTTGGCCTGCGTGCGCGCGAAGGACTTCGGCGAGGCGCTGGCACTGGTCAACGACCACGAGTACGGCAACGGCGTGGCCTGCTTCACCAGCGACGGCAACGTGGCGCGCGAGTTCGCGCGGCGCGTGCAGGTCGGCATGGTGGGCATCAACGTGCCGATCCCGGTGCCGATGGCCTGGCACGGCTTTGGCGGCTGGAAGCGCTCGCTGTTCGGCGACATGCACGCCTACGGCGAAGAGGGGGTGCGCTTCTACACCAAGCAGAAGAGCGTGATGCAGCGCTGGGCTGGCTCCATTGGCAAGGGCGCCGAGTTCGCCATGCCGACGGCGAAGTAGCCGCGTCGCTCGCTCAGCCGCGCGCGCCGAAGCGGGCGAACAGCTCGCTGCGGAAATGCAGGCCCAGCCGCTCGAAGGCGCGCGCCCGGTAGGTCTTCACCGTGGCCACCGACAGGCCGAGGTCGGCGGCGATGCCGTCGTGGCTCCAGCCGCGCAGCAGCCGCTCGCAGACGTCGAGTTCGCGCGCGGTCAGCGCCGGGCAGGCCTGCCGCAGCGCAGCGCGCGCATCCGCCGCCGGAGCCGCCGCGACGAGCGCCAGATGGCGTCGCACCGCGGCCAGCAACAAGGGCGCGATCTGCGCGAATCCGTCGCGCTCGGCACCGCTGAACGGCCCCTGGTGATCGTGGTGGTACAGGTTCACGGCGAGCAGCGAACCATCGTCGTCGAAAGCGGCCACCGACAGCCGCTCCAGCAGCCCGTGCCGCCGGTAGATGATGTCGCGGTGGTCGCGGTTGGGCGCATCGTCGGCGCGCATGTGCAGCACCGCCGCATGGCCGCCGCGTTGCGCGCCGGCCACCTGCTCGAAGCTGCGGTCGCGGCGGTACAGCCCATCGTGGTAGGCGCGAAAACAATCCTGCGTGGTATCGGCCACACCGCGGCTGGCAGAACAATGCAGCACCGGCGCGCGGTCGCGCCAGACGCGGTAGACCGACCACGAGGCCGCCTGCAGCGGCACGTTGAGCGCGTCCAGCGCCTCGGCGGCGAAACGCTCACCGCCGATCGTGCCGATGAGCCCGGCGAGCGCGCGCTGCGCGCCGGCTTGGATCGGATTCGCCATGTCCATGTCGTCGAACTCCATCGTCATCTTCCCGGCCGACATGCGCGGCGGGCCTCGAGCTGCCATGATGGCCGCCCCGACAGACCTGTCCATTGGGGAAAGAGCCAGCCGATGAATCACTTCCCGCCGCCGCCCGCCCTCGTGCCGATGACGCAGATCCGCTGCCAGGTCGGGGCTCTCGTCACGCTGGGCACGGCGCCGCTGGGCGAGCGGCGCTACGTGCCGCTGGGTGGTGGCAGCGCGCGCGGGCCGGAGCTCAACGGCACGCTGGTCGAGGGTGGCGTCGACTGGCAGATCGCGCGCGGCGACGGCGTGCTGGAGATTGCCGCGCACTACGTGATCCGCGCCGACGACGGCGGGCTCATCGAGGTGCGCAGCGAAGGCCTGCGCCACGGCCCGCCGGCGGTGATGGAGCAGCTCGCACGCGGCGAATCGGTGCCGCGCGACGACTACTTCTTCCGCACCCTCGTGCGATTCACCACCGGCGCGAGCGCCTGGCAGCACCTGAACAAGGTGATGGCCATCGCCTGCGGCCAGCGCGAGGCGCGCCTGGTGCTGCTCGACGTCTACCGGCTGGGCTGATCAGGATCCGATCGGCCCGCCATCGCGGCGACGGATCACCACCGTCGCCGAGCGCGGCCGGCCGCCGAACGGCCACCGCGAGTACTTGTTCGGATCGGCCGGATCGCTGCGGTCGCTCGGCGACTCGCCCGGGTGCTGGACGTTGATGAACATCGAACACCCGTCCGGCGCCATGGCCGCGCCGGTGATCTCGCAGTTCACCGGGCCGGTGAGGAAGCGCCGGATCTCGCCGTTGCTGCGGTCGCAGGCCAGCATCTGGTTGTTGCCGATGCGCTCGAGTTCGCCCTTGTTCATCTGCGAGGAGTGGGCATCGGTCTGGATCCACAGCACGCCGCGCGCATCCAGCATCAGCCCGTCGGGGCAGGCGAAGATGTCGCCCTTGATGTTGCCCTGGGCCTGCGGCCGCGCATTGGCCGGGTCGCCGGCGAGCACCAGGTGGTTCCAGCGCATGGACACGCCGTCGAAGTCGCCGTCCTCGACCCAGCGGATGATCTGGCCCATCACGTTGTTGGCGCGCGGGTTGGCGGCATCGACGCCAGGCATGTCCTTCGCGCCCCGCGCGCTGTTGTTGGTCAGCGTGCAGTAGATCTCGCGGCGTTCCGGGTCGATCGCCAGCCATTCCGGCCGGTCCATCTTCGTGGCGCCGAGCCGGTCGCTCGCTTGGCGGCTCTTGATGAGCACCTCGCCCTGGTCGGCGAAACCGTTCGCCCCCGTGAGGGGCCCCTGGCCGTGCACCAGCGGCAGCCAGCGGCCGCTGCCGTCGGCATCGAAACGCGCGACATACAGCGTGCCGTGGTCGAGCAGTTCGCGGTTGGCCTTCGCACCGCCGGGCGCGATGCGGTCGCGGCTGACGAACTTGTAGATGTACTCGAAGCGTGCGTCCTCTCCCGAATAGACCACCGCGCGGCCATCCTTCGTCACCGCGACCCAGGCGCCCTCGTGTGCGGCGCGGCCGAGCGCGGTGCGCTTGATCGGCGTGCTGCTCGGGTCCATCGGATCGATCTCGACCACCCAGCCGAAGCGGTGGAACTCGTTCGGGTGGCGGCGCGCATCGAAGCGCTCGTCGTGCTCGCCCCAGCGATAGAAGCCGCTCTTGCGCAGGCCCCAGCGCTTCTGGTCGGCGTCGGGCGCATCGCCACCGTCGAAGTAGAAGGCCCAGTTCTCCTCGCCCGACAGGTAGGTGCCCCAAGGCGTCATGCCGCTCGCGCAGTTGTTCAGCGTGCCCAGCACGGTGCGGCCGTCGGGGTCGGCTGCCGTCTTCATCAGCGCGTGGCCAGCGGCCGGCCCCTGCACCGCGAACGGCGTGAAGGCGGTGAAACGGCGTGCGTAGCGCGACGGTCGCACCATCTGCCAGCGCCCCTGCTTCAGTTCGACCTCGATCACCGAGACACCGTGCGCGGCCTGCGCCTTGCGCACCTTCTCCGCGCTCCAGGTCTTCAGGCCGTCGGCGTGCAGCAGCCCGTCGTCGACGTACTCGTGGTTCATCGCGAGCAGGCCGCGCGAGCCGCTGCCGTCCAGCGCATAGAAGTGGATGCCGTCATGGTGCATACCCATCTGCAGCGCCTGCTCGGCCGCGGTGTTGCCGGCATCCTCGCGCCAGGCCGGCATCGCACCGGCCACGCCGACCGCTTCGCCCCAGGGCGCCAGCACCTCGGCCACGTAGCCCTCCGGCACCATCACCGCGTCGGCCGTCGAGGTGGCGATACCCTTGAAGCCCAGCAGCGGCCCGCGGCCCGGCCCCGTGGCACAGGCGCCCAGCCAGGGGGCCAGCACCGTGCCCACCAGGGCGCCCAGCCCGCCCTGCACCCAGGTGCGCCGCGCCGGGTCCGACACCTCGTGGATGTTCGGATTGGCCGAACGGTTGCTGTCTTCCATCGCCTCGAAGTCTTTAGCCATCTGCGTCGCCCGTGCTGGAATGGATCGATCAGAGTTTCTCGGTCTCCCCGCTTCTGGGCTGCCATTTCATCAGCCGGCGCTCGAGCCGGCCGACCGCGCCGTCGAGCACCAGCGCGAAGGCAGTCAGCACCAGGATGCCGGCCATCACGGTGTTGATGTCGAAGGCGCCCTCGGCCTGCAGGATCAGGTAGCCCACGCCGCGCGAGGAGCCCAGGTACTCGCCCACCACCGCGCCGACGAAGGCCAGGCCGACGCTGGTGTGCAGCGAGCTGAACACCCAGCTCGTGGCGCTTGGCAGGTAGACGTGGCGCAGCAGCTGCCGCGGGCTGGCGCCGAGCATGCGGACGTTGGCCAGCACCACCGGGCTGACCTCTTTCACGCCCTGGTAGACGTTGAAGAAGACGATGAAGAACACCAGCGTGACGCCCAGCGCCACCTTGCTGGCGATGCCCAGCCCGAACCACACCGCGAAGATCGGCGCGAGGATCACGCGCGGCATGCTGTTCAGCGCCTTGATGTAGGGGTCGAGGATGGCTGCGGCCATCGGGCTGAGCGCCAGCCACAGGCCGCAGCCCAGCCCCAGCGCCGTGCCGATGCCGAAGGCCAGCACCGTCTCGACCAGCGTGACCCACAGGTGCTGGTAGATGTCGGCGTTGCCGAAGAACCAGGCCCAGATGCGCGCGAAGATCACCAGCGGCTCGCCGAAGAAGAAGGCTGCCTGGCGGTCGTTCTCGAACACGACGGGCGGGATCAGGCCCGGCTTCGTCAGCACATGCCACAGGCCGAACACCGCCACCAGCACGGCGAGCTGCCACAGTCGGAGGTTGCCGGGGCGCGGCTTGATCAGCTTCCACATGGTTCAGGCGGCGAGCTGCTGCCGGTAGCCCTTGAGCACCTCGTCGCGCAGCACCGCCCAGATGGCCTGGTGCAGCTCGATGAAGCGCGGCGTGGTGCGCACCTCGGCGACGTCGCGCGGACGCTCGAGGTCGACGACGAACTCGCCGATCGGCCGCGATGCGGGGCCAGCCGACATCACGACGACACGGTCGCTCATCGCGATGGCCTCGTCGAGGTCGTGGGTGATGAACAGCACCGCCTTCTTCTTCGCCGCCCACAGCGCCAGCACCTCGTTCTCCATCAGCTGGCGCGTCTGGATGTCGAGCGCCGAGAAGGGTTCGTCCATCAGGATGATGTCGGGGTCGAGCGCGAGCGTCTGCGCCAGCGAGGTGCGCTTGCGCATGCCGCCCGAGAGCTGGTGCGGGTAGCGGTCGCCGAAGCCGCCCAGGCCGACGCGGCGCAGCCACTCCTGCGCCTGAGACTGCGCGTCGGCCACGCCGCGGAACTCCAGCCCCGCCATCACGTTGCCCAGCGCGGTGCGCCAGGGCATCAGGCTCTCGGCCTGGAACATGTAGCCGGCGCGTGTGTTGATGCCGGCGAGCGACTGGCCGAACACCGTCACGGTGCCGCTGCTCGGCGCGAGCAGCCCGGCGGCCACGTTGAGCAGCGTGCTCTTGCCGCAACCGGTGGGGCCGACCACGCTGACGAACTCGCCCGCGCCGACCGACAGCGTGACGTCGCGCACGGCGGTGTAGCGCTGCGAGGGGTCATTCCGGTCGACGAAGGTGCAGCTCACGGCGTCGAGCGCAAGCGCATCGGATGTCGGGGATGTGTCCGGGGTCTTCACGTCGTCGGCGCTCAATGGGCCCGCGCAGTGTAGGGGTGCTGGGCGGAACACGGAACTTCGCTGCGCGCGCCGCGCTCCATGCCGCGCACAGTGCGCGCTGCGTTCGTTCCACCCCCCTGACTCTGGAGAGTTCACGATGAAGTTTCGCCTGCTGCTTCCGCTCACCCTGCTCGCCGCCTCGGCCGGCGCCTTTGCTGCCGACGCGCCGAAGAAGCCGGCACCAGCCGCGCCGAAGGCCGCGCCCGCCAAACCGGCCGAGTCCGGCCGCGACTGGGCCCGCATCGATACCAACAAGGACGGCCTCGTCTCGCCTGAAGAGATGGAGAAGTTCCTCGCCGACAACCCGGGCCCGCTGAAGAAGTAGGGCAGCGCTCAGCCCTTCGGGTACTTCGCCAGTGCCTTGCGGACGAAGTCGTTCGTGTAGGCGCCGGCGAGGTCGAACTTCACGTCCTTCAGCGTCTCGTCGATGCTCTGCAACGCGCGCGCCGCGGTGGCGGCACCCGCCTCGGGGAACAGGCCGTCGGGCGACAGCGCGCCCTTGGCCGCCATGAAGGCATCGATATAGACGGCGCGGTCGCCAAGCAGGTAGTTCTCGGGCACGGCCTTGATGATGTCGGCCGCGCCGGCCGCCTGGATCCACTTGTCGGCACGCACGATCGCATTCGCCAGCGCCTGCGCGGTGGCCGGGTTCTTGTCGATGAAGCTCTGCGGCGCGTAGAGGCAGGCCGCGGGCATCGGGCCGCCGAACACCTTCTCGGCCTCGGCGACGATGCGCGTGTCGGACACCACCTTCAGGTCGCCCGAGCGCTGCAGCAGCGTGATCACCGGGTCGAGGTTGCTCATCGCATCGATCTGGCCGGCGCGCATCGCCGCCACCGCCCCGCTGCCGGCCCCCACGCCGATGATGGACACGTCGCTGGGCTTCAGGCCTGCCTTGGCGAGCACGAAATTGGCCATCACGTTGGTCGACGAGCCCGGTGCCGTGACGCCGATCTTCTTGCCCTTCAGGTCGGCGACGGTCTTGAAGCCCGGCATCGTCTTCGGGTTCACGCCGAGCACGATCTGCGGCGCGCGGCCCTGCAGCACGAAGGCGCGCAGCTTCTGGCCCTTGGACTGCATGTTGAGCGTGTGCTCGAAGGCGCCGGAGACGACGTCGGCACTGCCGCCGACCACCGCACGCAGCGCCTGCGAGCCGCCGGCGAAGTCGGCGATGGTCAGGTCCAGCCCCTCGGCCTTGAAGAAGCCCTGCGACTCGGCGATGGTCAGCGGCAGGTAGTACAGCAGGTTCTTGCCGCCCACCGCGATGGTGAGCTTGGGCTTCTCCAGCGCCTGCGCGTGCACGAGGGCGGGCAGGCCGAGCAGCGTGGAGGTTGCGGCGAGCAGGGTGCGGCGTTGCATGGCGTGGGCATGAGGAGTGTCGGCGGGCTCCGATTCTGGCGCGGCCCCACCCTGGCCGCACCCGGGGTAAACGCACAACGAAGCGTCCCCGTAGAATGGTTTTCAATGACGCCCGCCCGCCTTCGCGGCTGCAGCCGCCTCGCCCGGGTCGGCATGGCGGCGTGCGCGCTCGCCGCGGCCTTCGCAACCCCCGCTCAGACTGCGCCGGCGACCGCGGCCTCCGCACCGGCCGCAGCCACGGCCGATGCCGCACCCGACAGCGGCACCACGCTGTCCTTGTCGGCACGCAAGGTCTACGAGCAGGCGCGCTCGCAGCTGGTGCAGATCCGCACGGTGCTCAAGGGCCGCGCCAGCCAGACCTCGGTGGGCTCGGGCTTCTTCGTCACGCCAGACGGCCACATCATCACCAACTTCCACGTCGTCAGCCAGGCTGCGCTCAAGCCCGAGCGGCACGACCTGGTCTACGTCACCGCCGACGGCCGCGAAGCGCCGCTGAGCATCCTGCAGATCGACGTGCTGCACGACCTGGCCCTGCTGAAGGCCGGCGACGCGCCGGCGCGCCGCTTCGATGCGCTGGCGCTGCGCCCGGCGACCCGCTCGCTCGCGCAGGGCGAGCGCATCTACTCGCTGGGCAACCCGCTGGACGTGGGTTTCGCGGTGATGGAGGGCAACTACAACGGCCTGGTGCGACGCAGCTTCTACCCGCAGATCTTCTTCGGCGGCGCGCTGTCCGCCGGCATGAGCGGGGGCCCGGCGCTCGACCAGGACGGCCAGGTGATCGGCGTCAACGTCGCGCGGCGCGTCGACGGCGAACAGGTCAGCTTCCTGGTGCCGGCGAACTTCGTCGCTGCGCTGCTGGCGCGCGGCCGCGAAGCGGCGCCGCTGAAGACCCCCGCCTATCCCACGGTGGCGGCGCAGTTGCAGGCGCACCAGGCCGAGCTCACCGAACGTTTCATCCGCCAGGGCTGGAAGCCGCAGACGCACCCGCGCTACCGCGTGCCGGTGCCGCCCGACGAGTTCATGCGCTGCTGGGGCGGCAGCGAGGTGTCGCGCACCGGCGGCATGGACCTGGAGCGCTCCGACTGCGTGATGGACACGCACATCTTCGCCGGCGACTTCAACATCGGTGCGATCTCGGTGCGTCACGAAAGTTACGACGGCAGCAAGATCGGCGCGATGCGCTTCGCGGCGCGCCACGCGCAGAGTTTCCGCAACGAGTCGTTCACGCGGCTGCGCGCCGAGCAGCAGACCAAGCCGCAGTGCCAGGAAGACTTCGTCGACCGGCAAGGCCTGGTGCTGCGCGCGGTGGTCTGCTTGCGTGCCTACAAGAAGCTGCCGCAGCTGTACGACCTGTCGGTGCTGGTGGCCACCCTCGACCAGCCCGCGGGTGGCGTGCAGGGCCGCTTCGACGTGCAGGGCGTGAGCTTCGCCAATGCGCAGCGCCTGACGCGCCACTACCTCGAGGCCTACGAATGGGTGAAGTGAGCGCGCCCGAGGTGCTGGCCGTGCTCGAGGTGCTCGACCGCGAGGGCCAGGTGCGCCAGTCGCACCGGATCACTGCCTGGCCGGTACGCATCGGCCGCGCGCTCGACAACGACCTGTCGCTGCCCGACCCGCACGTCGCCGCGCACCATGCCGTCATCGACCACGGCGAGTCTGGCCTGGTGCTGCAGGCGCTGCAGACGCACAACGGCGTGCAGGTCGGGCGCCGGCGCCTGCGCGACGGCGAGCGCGAACTGCTGCGCGACGATGGTGCGCCCGTGGAGCTGACCGCCGGCCGCACGCACCTGCGCCTGCGCCGTGCCGGCGAGGCGCTGCCCCCCGAGCTGCCGCTGGCCGCCGCGGCGACCTGGTTGCGACGTGTCGGCCCGACGCTGGCCGCGGGCACCGGGCTGGCGCTGGCGCTGGCCTTCAGCACCTGGCTGGACAGCGACCCCGACACCTTCGCTCGCGCACTCGGCGCCGCCGCGCTCACCGCGGTGATGGGCGCGGCGCTTTGGGTGGCACTGTGGGCGCTGCTGTCGAAGACCTTCACGCGGCAGACGCATGCGGATTGGCACCTGAAGGTGTTCCTGCTCGCCTCGCTGGCCTGGGTCGTGATCGCCGTGGTGCCCGACCTGCTCGCCTTCTCGCTGTCATGGCCCTGGGCGGGCGACTTCGGCTTCGTGCTCGGTTACGCGGTGGGGGCGGCGGCGCTGTACTTCCACCTGACGGCGGTGGAGCCGGGCCGGCTGCGGCTGATGCGCGGCGTGGCCGTGATGGCCTTCATCGGCGGCGTCGGCCTGACGCTGTGGTCCAACCACCAGCGCAGCGATCGGCTCGGCGCCGAGCTCTACATGAGCCACCTGTTCCCGCCGGCGCTGCGCGTCGCCAAGCCGGTGCCGGCCGATCGTTTCGTCGAGGGCCTGGCGGCGCTGCAGCCGGTGCTCGACGCCAAGGCCAAGGAAGCGCCGCTGTCCGACGGCGGCTCAGGAGGCAGCGATGAAGAATGAACCCAGCACCGTGCTGGTGACCGGTGGCAGCCGAGGCATCGGCGCCGCCGCCGCCTGGCAACTCGCGCAGCAGGGCCGGGCGGTCGCCGTCAACTACACGCGCGACGCCGCGGCAGCCGACACGCTGGTCGCACGCATCCGCGCCGCCGGCGGCCAGGCGCTGGCCGTGCAGGCCGACGTGGCCGATGCGGCCCAGGTGGCGGCCATGTTCGAGCGCATCGACCGCGAGTTGCCGCGGCTGTCCGGCCTGGTCAACAACGCCGGCGTGGTCGACCAGCCGGCCCGCGTCGACGAGATGGACGCGGCGCGCCTGCAGCGCATGTTCGCAATCAACGTTTTCGGCAGCTTCCACTGCGCGCGCGAGGCGGTGCGCCGCCTGTCGACGAAACACGGCGGGCGCGGTGGTGCGATCGTCAACCTGAGCTCGGCTGCGGCGCGGCTGGGCGCGCCCGGCCAGTACGTCGACTACGCGGCGGCCAAGGGCGCCATCGACACCTTCACCGTTGGCCTGGCCAAGGAAGTCGCCACCGAGGGCATCCGCGTCAACGCCGTGCGCCCGGGCATCATCGAGACGGAGATCCACGCCTCCGGCGGCATCCCCGACCGCGTCCGGCAGATGGCGCCGCTGGTGCCGATGCAGCGCGCCGGCAGCGCCGACGAGGTGGCGCAGGCCATCGTCTGGCTGCTGTCCGACGCGGCCAGCTACACGACCGGCGCCATCGTCGACGTCACCGGCGGGCGCTGACTCCGGGAAGACCCCGGGGAAGAAATGCGCCGTGGTCGGCGTATCCCGTATACCGCCGCGGCGCCGCCGGGCGGGTCCTTCACCCACACCAGGAGAGACCATGACCCGAACGACCGGCCTGATCACGATCGCGGCAGCTGCCACCCTGCTCGCGGCCTGCGCCTCCGCGCCGAAGAACCCGATGAGCTTCTTCGTCACCAGCGTGGGCAGCGGCAAGGGTGCCGACCTGGGCGGCCTGGCCGGTGCCGACGCGCATTGCGAGAAGCTCGCTGCGGCCGTGGGTGCCGGCGGCAAGGACTGGCGCGCCTACCTCAGCACCACCGGCGCGGGCGGCGTGAACGCGCGCGACCGCATCGGCAAGGGCCCCTGGCAGAACGCCAAGGGCGCGGTGATCGCCACCGACGTGGCCGCGCTGCACGGCAGCAACAACCTGACCAAGCAGACGGCGCTGACCGAGAAGGGCACGCCGATCAACGGCCGCGGCGACACGCCCAACACGCACGACATGCTGACCGGGTCCACGCCCGACGGCCGCGCGATGGACGGCAGCACCGACAGCACTTGCGGCAACTGGACGAAGAGCGGCGAGGGCGCGGCCATCGTCGGCCACCACGACCGCATCGGTCTGCGCGACGACGAGCCCTCGCGCTCGTGGAACTCGTCGCATCCGTCGCGCGCCTGCAGCCAGGACGCGCTCAAGGCCACCGGCGGAGACGGGCTGTTCTACTGCTTCGCCGCGAAGTAGCTGGAACCCCCGGGCCGCCAGGTAGGCGGCCCACCCCCCGTGGGGGTCGGCCGGCCGCTTCGGAGCGGCCGTGCGCTGGCCGGCCGTGCGGCGTGGGCTCAGTACCCGCTGCAGTACTGGAAGTGCATCGGGTCCTTGTTGGCGCCGCTCCAGCGGCCGCCCCAGGTGAAGCCGTGGCGCTCGAACAGGGCCACCAGCGCCGGGTCCATGTCGCCGGCGCTGCCCATCGCATTGGTGCGCGCGTTCAGGTCGATGGCGATGCCCCAGCTGTGCGTCGAGGGCTTGGCCTGGCCGCGCTTCATTCGCCAGGTGTAGCCGCCGCCGTAGGTCTTCACCGATTTCTGCAGGCCGCTGCGCACGATCTCGGCGAACACCGCCTCGACCAGCGGCACGATCAGCCTGTGGCAACGGATGCCACTGGCGCTCTTGCTCGTGTCCCAGTCCAGCGGGATGGCGAACGGCAGCGCGGCGCGCGCCATGAACCGCTGTTCCCACTTCGGGTCGGCGGTGCCGTCGTCGCGCGCATAGGCGCGGATGTCGCCGAAGGTGGCGATGATCGCCGCCATGCCGCTGGGCGCCGGCGGCCAGGGCGCGACGGCAGCGCGCGCGCCGGCAGGCAGCGTGGCGCGCGCCTTCGCCGCACGTGGCCGCGGCGGCAGCGCAATGGACTGGCCCGGCACCACGTCCTTCACGCCAGCCAGGCCGTTGTAATCGGCCAGTGCGGCGGCGAGCCGGCGGTCGCCGAGCAGTTGTTCGGCGACGCTGGCGAGCGTTTCGCCCTTGCGCAGGATGTGGGCCTTGGCCATGGTCGTGCTCCTCGGGGTCGTTTCGGGTTCAGCGCTTGCGGGCGGCGGCCTTGCGGACCGCCGCCTTGCGCGGTGCGGTCTTGCGGGGGGCCGCCTTCTTGGCGGGCGGCGGGGCCGCGCGGCGTTTCGGCTGGGCATCCGGCGGCGCGGCCGCCGGCGCCCAGTCCGCGGGGTTGGCCGGGCGATCTCCGCGCGGGCCGCGGCGCGGCTGGATGCGCTGCACCAGCTGCAGCAGCCGGTCGGCGGTGCGGCGCAGGCTCTCGTCGCGCTGCTGCACGAGAGACAGCGCATCGCAGAAGCGCGACATGATCTCCAGCTGCTTGACGACGGCATACAGCTGCGCCGGCTTGACCGCCACGCTCGAGAACGCCTGCTCGTAGGCCTGGGCGAGTTCTTCGAATGCGGCCGAGCCGACTTCATCCGCTCGCCCCAGGCTGCCGTCGAGCAGGCGCTGCGTGAGCAGCGCGTCGCTGGGCATCATCTCGTCCCACGGGTCGTCGGCGCGCTCGGCCCGATCGTGCGCCAGCTGGCGGCACTGCTGGACCAGCACCAGGGCCGCGTCCTTGGCTGCAGGCGTGGCCCAGTCGGTGAGCGCATCCAGCGTCAGGCGGTTCAGCGCCATGTAGAGGTTGAAGCTGGCACTGCCCGGGAACCCCTCGGACGCACGGTAGGCCTCGGTGCTCTGCTTGAGGGCCTCGATCATCTTCTGCCCGACCGCGTCGAACGCCTTAGGCTCCAGCCCGCCCTTGAGCAGCTGCCGCGCATGCAGGCTGGCCTTGCGCTTCCAGGCGCTGCCGCGCATGGCGTCGCGCTTGCTGCTGCGCGGCGGTGCCGCGTCGGCCGCGCCTTCGGCCAGCGCGCCATCCTGCAACCCGGCCAGCTCGTCCAGCGCCGCGAGCCGGCGCAGGGACAGCTCGAACGAGCGCTCGCCATCGGCCACCTGTTGCGCCAGGTCGTCCTCGAGGCCGTATTCGGCGCGCCAGTCACCCAGCTGCGCCTCGATGAAGGCCATGTCCTCGACGACGCGCAACGGCACGTCGGCGCCGCCCGCCTCGGCCTGGATCGCCTGGCTGAACGCCGCGTAGGCGCGCTCGAGGTGCCCCAGCGCCAGGAAGTAGTCGCCCAGCGCCGTCAGGAGTTCGGGGCGGCGCCGCCAGCCCAGCGGGCAGCGCTCGGCCACCAGGCGATCCGCCTGCTCGACACGCGCCTCGACCTGCTTCCAGGAGAGCTCCTCGCCGCGGCGCAGCAGGTCGGCGTTGCGCCGCGCCAGCTCGTCGCGCACCTCGTCGATGGCCACGAACATCGGCGGCTTCTGCGTGCGCTCGGCCTGCTCGGCGCGTGCGTCGGCCATCCAGCCGGGGTCGCCATAGGCCTGGAAGGCGCCCCAGGTGATGTCCTGCCCCTTGCCGGCGTCCCAGGCGGCCTCGCGAGCCTCGAACACCGCCATGCCGAACGGCTTCTGGCCATGCAGAAGCTCGCGGTAGAAGACCTCGCCGAAGGTGCGTGCGATGTCGTCGTTGACGGCCCAGCCGGCGACCACGACGCAGCGCACGCCGATCTCGATCAACTCGCGCGCGATGCTCGCCGCGAGCTTGTTGCCGGTGCGCCCGAGGTCGACCTGCGCGAGGTGGCAGCAGTTCAGGAACACCAGATCCGGCACCACCTCCATGGCGCCGATCTCGGCGGCGGTGATCAGCAGCCCGTCGGAGAGCACCACGCCGCTGCGCCGGCTGCCATCGATGTGGCGCTGGTTGAACACGCCGTGCGCCGAGATGTGCAGCAAACGCCAGGGCTGCTGGTACAGCGCAGCCAGAACGCCGGTGGCGTCGGCCGCGTCGCCGGCCAGTTCCTTGACGTCGAACTCGAGGTGGCGCAGCACCGCCGCGATGGCCTTCGCCTCGGACTCCGCGCCGGGCAGGTCGGGTGGCGGCGAGCAGGGCTGCCCCTTCGAGTCGAGGAACCACGCCTCGAAGCCATGCACCGACGGGTTGCCGACCACCAGGGCCGTGCGCTTCGGGCTCTGCCGCACGTTGCGGCGGAAGGTGGCGGTGGCGAACTGGCGCACCACGGCCGAGCGCAGGGCCAGCGGCACGCCGACCTTGTCGACCCCGCCTTCGCCACCGGCCACCGGGTCGTCGGCGAGCATCAGCTCCCAGGGCAGGTTGGCGGTGTACTCGTCGACCACCAGCACGACGCGGTCGAGCTGGCGCGCGGCGTCCTTGAAGTCGTGCGGCACCATCAGCTGGAACAGCATGCGGCCGAACTCCGGCCGCCACAGCGCGCTGTGGATCTGCTGGCGCACGAGCGTCTCGATCAGCCCGGGCTGGCGCTGCAGCGACACCGACTCCGCGCGCGCACGCTGCCCGACGTAGAGGAAGCGCAGCTTCTCGCCGATGGCGGTGCGCGCGGCGCCATCGTCGGCCCGCGCCGGCAAGGCGGCGGACGGCGGCGCGTCGCGCTCGGCCTCGGTGATCATCAGCCGCGGCCAGTAGCTCTGCCGCATGTCGGCATACAAGCGCGGGCGCACGCTGTCGTTCTGGTCGATCTCCTCGTGGAAGCTCAGCAGCGTGCCCTGCTGCGCGGCCAGCGGCGCGAGCCGGCGGCAGGCCTCGCGCAGCGCATAGCCGGCACTGATGGCGATGTCGAGGTAGAGCTCGACGATGTCGAGCCGGCTGACGCGGATGCTGCTGCGCGTGACGGCGGCGAACTTGGCATTGCCTTCGAGCACACCGCGCACGAGCGCCTCGACCGAAGCGCCCACCGTCAGGTTGACGGCCGAGTTGTAGCCGATCAGCAGGGCCGCCAGCGGCACCTCGCGCTGCGCCTCGCCGAGCAGGTCGGCGACCTGCAGCAGGTAGCGCAGCACGCCGGTGCGCACGGCGTCCACCAGCATCGCGGGGCTGAGCGAACCGTCGTACTTGCCCAGGCCGGTGACGATGGCACCGGCCAGCGGGCGCCCGTCCGTGCAGCGGTTGCCCGAGCCGCCGAGCACCACGGCCGCGGTGCCCAGCGGGCCGGCGTAGACACCCAGGCTGTAGCGCTCGCTGAGGTCGCCGCCGAGCAGGTCGCGGTCGATCAGCATCTGCGGGCCGGCGATCGTGTCCTGCTCGTACTGGCCGACCATGATCGGCTGCTGCACCGAGCGCAGGTCCATGGCCTTGACGGCCACCTCGAGGCGGAACTTCGGCGGCTTGGGCATGCGGTCGTTCACCGCGCCGCCGAGCAGGCCCAGCTCGACCGTGCTCGGGTCGTCGGCCGTCGGCGGGCCGGCGTCGTAGCCCACCGGCTGGTCGTCCTCGGCGGCACGCAGCACCGGCGGCTGCGTGAGCAGGCCGGCGGTGGCACCGGCCTCCAGCAACTCGACGATCGCGCCGAAGTAGGCCTCGGTGGACGGCAGGTCGCCGTGCACCGCCGGCATGTAGTAGAAGCTGCCGATGCCGCCGATGCGGCCGGACTCCCAGGTCACGGTGCCGTCGCCGCGCGTGGTGCCCACCATCTTCAGGCGGCCGCCCTCCTCGCGCACGCCGCAGGGCGTGTTGCGCGCCACGCCGAACACGTAGATGCTCTTCTTCTCGTAGTCGGGCGGCAGCGCGGGCCGCTCGCGGCCGTCCTGCGTCCACAGCCAGGCGGCCGAGTCGAGCACCGGCTGCGGCGGCGTGCCCGCCTTGCCGTCGCCGAACCACAGGTCGCGCACCTTGCCCTTCATGGCCTGCCAGGTCGGCGCCTGCTGGTAGTCGTAGAAGGCGCCGCCGTCGCTCTGGCCCTGGAAGATGTCGACGAAGCCCGGCTTGGGCAGCAGCTGCAGCGCGCCGCGGAAGCCGGCGACGATGTCGAGCACCTCCTGCATGTCGTGCGTCACGTCCAGCCGCACCAGCGTGCGCAGGGTGTCGCCCTTGCCGAGCAGGTTCTCGACCATCGAATGCGCGCCCTGGTGCGGCGTGCCGAGCATCACCAGCCGCGAGCCCGGGCGCTTCATCACCGCGTCCATCACCGGCCGGCGCTTGTGGATGCAGGCGCGCACCACCAGGCCGCCCATGCTGTGCGCGAGCAGGCGGATCGGCCGGTCGGTCTGCTGCAGCAGGCGGTCGAGGAATTCGCCCAGTCGGTCGGCCAGCACGTCCAGCGGCTGCCGCCAGTCGTAGGGAAAGCGTTCGACGCGGTGGGTGCGCGAGAGCTCCTTGCACAGCTTGCCGTAGAACATGCCGAACAGCTCGTCGGCCTCGATGCCGGGCTGATCGAAGGCGATCTTGGCCAGGCCGCCGGAGGCGATGTCCAGCGGGTCGAACCAGACGCGGTCGCTGCGGTTGGCGCGCAGGTGCGAGCCCATCACGCCGGGCAGCACCACCACCACCGGCCGATCGGCCGACTCGACGTCGCGGCTGGCGCGCGAGGCCTCGGCCAGCGCGGCGGCGTACTCGCCCGGCGCCGGCAGGGTGCGGAACATGTCCAGCGCGCGCGGCTCGGCCTCGACCAGCCAGTCGCGCAGCGCGGCGCGCGTGTCGCCGTTGGTGAAGTAGCGGAAGTGCGAGACATCGGCGCCGCGGTCGAACAGCACGCGCGCGGACGCCTTCGGCGCGATGCCGGCGAGCATCGCGGTGGTGTTCACTACGAGGTCGTTGTCGTCGTTGTCGAAGAGCAGGAAGTCGGTGAGCAGCACGCCCAGGCGCTTGAGCAGGTGGCCGCCCTGGATGTCGCCGGCGATCACCGCCATCGCCATGCCGTCGCGCACCGGCGCGTCGCGCAGCAGCCGCGCCATCGGTGAATCGGGCAGCATCGCCTCGATGCCGGGCACCAGGTGCGCGTTGGTGCGGTTCTTCGCGACCTCGATGACGACGCGCTTGAAGGCCGAGTAGAACGGGCTGCCGAAGAACAGCGGGACCTGGCCGATCAGCGTCAGCAGGCCGGAGAGGAACACGTCGAAGTTGCCGCTGGCCAGCTTGGTGCCGTTGGCCGGGCTGGCCGCGCGCACGTAGCGCTGCACCACCGGGCGCCGATCGCGCAGCAGGTGGGCCAGGGCACGCAACTGGTCGCGCTGCTGCGCATGCGCCTGCTGCAACTCGCCGATGACGCGCCGCGCCTCGTCCGGATCGGCGTCACCGGTGCCGGCGAAGGCGTACGCATAACGCTCGATCAGCGCGTCGAAGTCGCCCAGGCACAGCAGGTCGGCGACCAGGCCGCCGCGCGAATGCGAGACCAGGCTCACCTGCGCGCCGCGCGGCAGCGCACTGACCAGCTCGATGGCGTTCTCGATCGGCCCCTGCGACAGCGTGCGGTGCTCGAAGGCGAAGATGCCGCCGGGGAACTGGCGCTCGAGCGCAGCCCACAGGTCGCGGTCGCCGTTGCGCAGCTCGCCGAAGCTGCCCAGCGTGCTCGACCCGGTGCCGTGCACGAACACCAGCATCGGCCGCTGCAGCGCCTCGCTGGCCGACGACAGGTCGGCCGGCTGGAGGTCTTCGGCCTTCCCGGTGCCGCCGACCCATCGGTACAGGCCTGGCTGCCGGTCCAGGCGCTTCTCGATGGCCCACATCAGCGCCTTGGTGCCGGCCCAGCTGACCCCCAGCTCGGCCCGGCTGCCGACCTGCGTCAGCGCCTCGTCGATGATCGCATCGGGCACGCCGCCGGCCACGAAGGTATAGACCTTCGACAGCAACCCGCCGACCGCTTCGCCGATGCCGCGCCCCGGCGCCGCGCCCGCCGTGCGCAGCTTCTCGAGCAGCACCTCGCCCTCGGGGCCGAGCAGCTCCGGCCGGGTGCGCGCGAGCGTGTCGTGCAGGCGGGCCGCGCTGGTGATCAGCGTGCTGCCGTCGGCCAGCTCGAGCACGACGATCTCGGTGTCCTGCGTCGTCAGCGCCTGCTGCGTGGCGGCGTCGTCGCCGCTGCGCGCGGTGGCGCTGACGTCGAAGGTGCCGGTGGCCTGCAGGTAGCCGCTGGGCAGGAACGGGTCCTGTGCCTGCGTGCCCGAACGCGCCGTGCCTTGCAGCAGCGCGGGCAGGCGCGGCGCAGCGGCCCGGCCGGCGAGCTTGATCTGGATTGCCATCGCGGAGGCTCCTCGGTGTGTTCTGGTTCGTGCGGCGCGTGCGCCGGCTCGTGGCCGTCAGCCGAAGACGGGGCGCTTGCGGGCGGCTGCGCTGCCCACGATCTGTGGCGATTGCGGGTAGCTGGCGGACGGCAGCGCGGCCGGGGTGACCGCTGCATGCCAGTCGGCGTAGCTGGCCGTGGGCGGCAGCGTCTTCAGCGCCTTCAGCGCGAAGTGGGTGAAGGCGCCGTTGGGCCGGCCGCGGATGCGCGCGTCGAAGCTGAAGTTGTTCGGCCCTTCCTTGCAGCCCGACAGCAGCAGGTCGCCACCGCCGCGAGACACCGCCCGCGCGAACGGCGACTCGCCGGTGCTCGCCGCGGCGGGCTTGCCGGCGGCCGCGCGCGGCAGCCGCTCGGGCGGCAGCCAGGCGGCCATCGGCATGAAGCGCGGGCGCGGCAGGTCGGCGTCGTCGTCGCCACCGGGCGCGGCACGCGTCACCGTGCCGGAGTGGCAGCTGTCGGAGATCAGCACCAGATGCACGCCACCCTTGCGCGCGGCGAAGATGGCGTGGATCTCGTCGTCGAGCAGCGCGCCGCCGGTCTTCAGGTCGTACGGGCACAGGCCTTCGTCGAGGCCGTCGCGCTCGTCGCCGCTCGCATCGGGCACATAGGTGCCGTGGCCGGAGAAGGTGATCACCACCATGTCGCCGGCGGCGGCGGCGCCGATCACCTCGCGCATGCCGGCGAGCATCGCGGCCTTCGTCGCCTGCGCGTCGAGCAGGCGCTTGACCTCGAAGCCACGGGCGCCGAGTTCGTCGGCCCAGTCGTTCGCGTCGTTCACGCAACCGGCCAGGTCCATCTGGGTGCCCGGATAGTTGTTGATGCCGATGCACAGTGCGCGCCGTGTCATCGCTGTCTCCTGCAGAGGGGGCCCCAGTCTAGGACTCGTCCCGGGGGCGGACAAGGGCAAGGTCTCCCCTGTTTGAACCGCCATGCGGCGCTGGTGGCAGCCCGGCATTTCTGCTACCTTGCGCCGGCCATGACCGAAGACAACCCGCTGCCCTTCGTCATCCGATTCGAGTCGGCGTCGCTGGCCGACGCGGGCCGGCATGCGGCCGCCTTGCGCGAAGTCATGCTCGACATGTCGTCGCAGGTGCAGGCTCAGCTCGAACGCGTGGCGGGCGACACCATGGACGTGGGCAGCAGCCTGCGCGCGAACGTGCCGGCGCCGGCGGTGATGCCGGTCTCGCGCGGGATGGCCGACTACCTGGCGCGCGAGCGGCCCGGCATGGTGGTGATCGAGCACCAGGGCCGCGTCGTCTACCGCGGCGACGGCACCGATCCGGGCCACATCGCCCGGGCCCTGGCGGGCCGCGACGGGCGGGGCTGGTAGCCGTGTCCAGCGGCGCCGCCAGCGCGGCGACGACGCAGGTCATCCTGCTCGGGGCCGGCACCTACCCGTACGACCCGCGGCTGTCCAACCCGCGCTTTCGAGCTTCTGCCGACGCGGTGCGCCACTACTTCGAGGACCCGGCCGGCTTCGGCCTGCCGCAGGGCCGCCTGCTCGACCTTTACGACAGCGACGAGGCCGCGCCGCGGCTCGGCCAGCGCATCCGCGACTTCCTGCGCGAAGGCGCGGCGGTGTGCAAGGACGTGATCGTCTACTACATCGGCCACGGCTCCTTCGACGACAAGGAGTACCTGCTGTCGCTGCACGATTCCCGCCAGGACGCGCCCGACACGCGCTACCGCTTCAAGCACCTGCACCAGGCCGTCAAGTCCGAGGCGCGCCATGCGCGCAAGTACTTCGTGCTCGACTGCTGCTTCGCCAGCGCGGCGATGCGCGAACTGATGAGCGACGACGCGGCGGCGCAGGTCGTCATCGGGGAGGTGCGCGACGGTGCCGCGGACGACGAGCCGCAGAAGGGCACCGCGCTGCTGTGCGCCAGCAGCCAGAGCGAGCCGGCGCGCGCGCCGGCCGGCGAGACCTACACCATGTTCACCGGCGCGCTGCTCGAGGCGCTGCGTGCCGACGACGGCACGCCGCGCCGGCTCACGCTGAACCAGGTGCGCGACCGCGCCTACGCGATCATGCGCGAGCGCTTCCGCAACGACGCGGTGCGGCCGCAGGTGCATTCGCCGGACCAGTCCAAAGGCGACATCGCCTCGGCGATCGAGCTGCTGCCCGTGCTCGCGGCCGGCACCGCGGCGACTGCCGGCGCGCGCAAGCCGGCGACGCACGGCGCGATTGCCGACGCGCTGGCCGAGGGCGCGCTGCCGGCCGGCCAGGGGCTGCGCTGCGTCGTCGTGGCTGCGCAGCGCCCAGCCGGCGCCGCCGACACGCCGCTGCTGCAGCACGTGCGCCGCGCCTTCGACCACACCGGGCCGGCCATCCTCGAGGCCGCCGGCAGCCAGGGCCCGGTGCAGCTGGCCGAACTGGCCGTGGCGCGCGCCTTCGAATCGCCGCAGAGCCTGGTGCGTGCAGTGCAGGCGCTGTGCCGCGCCGAGGTGGCCGTGTTCGACCTCACCGGCTTCGAGCCGGGCGTGGTGTTCCTGCTCGGCGTGCGTTCGGTGGCGCGGCGCGGCGTCACCGTGTGCAGCGTGGGCGGCGAGCACCGCGTGGGCGAGCACATCGACATCCCCTTCAACCTGCAGCTGCTCAACCTGTCTGCGCATTCGGCGCAGCAGGTGCGCATGGGCGAGGGCCTGCGCCCCTGGGACCTGCTGGCGCGCAAGTTCGAGACCGGCCTGCGCGACCTGGCCAAGCTGCCCCACTACCTCGACCTGCCGGCCTTCGACTCGGTGCGCCAGCTCGGCCTGGAATCGAGCGCCTACAAGGGCATCGGCCACGCCGAGCAGGTGCTGGTGCTGTGCCCCTTCTCGGTCGAGTACCGCGAGCGCAACTGGACCAGCACCATCGCCGCAGAGCTGCCCGGCAAGCTGTCGCGGCGCCTGCGCGAGGGCGGCGGGCCGCGCGACGCGCAGCCGCGCCTGGCCCGCCTGCTCGACCTCGACACGCCGCGCCTGGTGGCGCAGACGCTCTTCGAGTCGATCCGCCGCACCGACATGTGCCTGATCGACTGGACGGCACTGCGCCCGAACGTGATGTACGAGGCCGGCGTGCGGTTGGCGACGAATCGCCTCGGCGCCGTGCACATCATCGAGGAGCGCGACGGCGCCGCGGTGCTGCCCGAGGGCTCGCCGGCGCACGCGCAGGCCATGATGCGGTTCTTCGAACCGCTGCGCTACACCTGCGAGGCCGGCGACGACCAGGCCTTCGAGCAGATGATCGACCGCTTCGAGGCCACGCTCGCGGCCGATCGCCGCGGCGAGGTCGGCGTGGTCTACCGTGCCGTCGGCGAGGCGCTCGACAGCGACACCTCGGCCCACCCGCCGGCGGTGGACGACGAGCTGGTGCAGGACGCCAACCTGCTCTTCAGCGACGACCAGGAGAGCACGGGCATCTCGCCGATCCTGTTCCACGACGTCGGCAAGTCGCTGATCGAACGCTCGCGCCGCGCCGCGCAGGAGCGGCGCCTGGCCGCCTGGCTCTACATGCACTGGCGCTACAGCGCCGCCGAGCTGGCCGCCGACCCGCAGCGCGCACTGCAGTTCGACCTGCTGTCGGTGCAGGTGCGGCGCTGGGCGCGGCTGGGCGGGCGCGCCGACCTCGTCCAGCTCGTCGGCGCCAGCGCGGTGCGCGCGGCCGGCGACCCGGGCACCCACCTGCCCCGCCTGGCGGCGCGAGTAAAGGCGCGCAAGGAAGAAGCCAAGGACTGCCGCGACGCCGCCGATCTGCCCGGTGCCGTGGCGGTGCTCGAGCAGACGGTGGCGATGCTGCGCGCCTCGCCATGGCACGCGACGCTGTTCGACGACGGCACGGCGTCCGAGGGCGAGCAGGCCCTGGCAGCGCACCTGGCCGACTGCCTGGGCATGCTCGGCGGCAACCACCGGCGGCTCGAGCAGCTCGACCGGGCCCTGCTGGCCTTCCAGGACGGCGCGCGCATCGAGGCGGCCGATCGCCTGGAGGTGCTCAGCTCGTACAACCTCGTCAACGCCATCGTGCTGCCGATCGAGATGAAAGACAGCACCGCGACGCAGCAGCGCAGCGCGCTGCGCAAGGCGGTCGAGGCCATCGCGCGGCAGGTGCACGGCGCGCGGCGCAACGACCGCTGGGCCTGGGCCGACCTCGGCCAGTGCCAGCTGCTGCTGGGCGAAGCCGGCGACGCCCGCACCAGCTATGCGCGTTTGCGCAGCCTCGGCGACGCCGACACGCTGAAGTCGGTGCTGCCGGTGCTGCAGCGCCTGCTCGACGCCTTGCGCGGCCGCGACGACCCGATCGCCGACGCCCTCGCGCAGGGCATTGCCGAACTGCAGGCCTAGGCGCTGTTCACACTGCGCAGGCGGCGGGTATCGATCCAGGTCACCGGCACGCCGTGGCGTCGGGCCTGTGCGACCAGGTGATCGGTGCCGCCCGGTCCGTCGCCGTCGCCGCCGTCCCACAAGCAGATCAGGCGCAGGCGGGCCGCCCCGAATCCGAGCGCGGTGTCGAGCATCCAGCGGTTGCAGCGCTCGAAGGGGTTGCCGCCGGCTTCGGGCAGCAGCAGCGGCGCCAGCTGGAGGCGCGCGCGCACGTGCGACCAGGCCGCACGCCAGCGGGCCGGTTCGGCGCTCGGCGCGACGGCCCGGCGCACGAATTCGGCTTCAGGCAGCGGCAGCATCAGCTGCAGCGGCACGCCGCGCTCCTGGCAGGCATGCGCGAAGAGCAGATCGCCACCTGCCGAGCCCTGCGTGATCGCCAGGTCCTGCGGCCCCGCCTGCCAGTGCGCGAGCGCCTCGTCGATGCGGCGCGCGGCGGCCGCCACCTGGCCGGGCGGGAAGCGCGGCTGCGGACGATCCGGCGCATCGACCCGGTGGCCCGAGAACAGCAGCACCTGCCGCGGCTCGAAGCCGGGCGCTGGGCGAGTGGCGATGCGGTCGTGCGGCGGCATGGGCCGGCGGAGCATACTGCGGCGCACCACCACCACCCGCCGCGATCATGCAAGGCTGCGCCTACATCGACGACCGCTATGTCGCCCCCGAGGAGGCGAAGATCTCCATCTTCGACTGGGGCTTCCTGCACAGCGACGCCACCTACGACGTCGCGCACGTGTGGCAGGGCCGATTCTTCCGCCTCTCGGACCACGTCGACCGCTTCTTTGCGAGCATGGACCGGCTGCGCCTGAATCCGGGCAAGACGCGCGACGAGGTGCGCGCGGTGATGCACGAGTGCGTGCGCCGCGCCGGGCTGCGCGACGCCTACGTCGAGGTGCTGTGCACGCGCGGCATGCCCGCGCCCGGCTCGCGCGACCCGCGCAGCTGCACCAATCGCTTCATGGCCTTCGCGATCCCGTTCGTGTGGATTGCCGATCCGGCGAAGCAGGCGCGCGGCATCGACCTGATCGTCAGCGACGTGCAGCGCATCGCCGCGGCCAGCGTCGACCCGCGCATCAAGAACTACCACTGGCTCGACATGGTGACGGCGCTGTTCCAGGCCTATGAGCGCGGCGGCGAGACGGTGGTGCTGGTCGATGCGGCCGGCGACATCACCGAAGGGCCGGGCTTCAACGTCTTTGCGCTCGTCGACGGCACGCTGGTCACGCCGGCGGCCGGCGTGCTCGAAGGCATCTCGCGCCGCACGGTGATCGAACTGGCGCGCGCGCATGGCATCCCGGTGCGCGAGGCTGCGCTGCCGGTGGCCGACCTGAAGCGTGCCGACGAGGTGTTCCTGAGCAGCACCGGCGGCGGCGTGATCGGCATCAGCCGCGTCGACGGCGTGCCGGTGGCCGGCCGCGCCAGCGGCGCCTTCGGGCCGGTGACATTGCAGTTGCAGCAGGCTTATTGGGGATTGCACGAGGACTCGCGCTACGTCGAGACTGTGGCCTACAGTTGATCGGCGTCAATTCGACGCCCCCTCTGAAGGGAGTCTTCGATGGTCCGCAATTTTCTTCTCTCGCTCGCCGGCGCCGCGCTCGTGGCCGGCTGTGCCACCGGCCCCAAGGCGCTGAACGACGGTGAACTCGCCGTTCCCGCCGACTACAAGTCGTGGCCGAAGTTTCTCAGCGCGGTCCAGCGGCCCGATGCCAAGCAGGTGCGCGAGATCTACATGAACCCGACTGCCGCCGCCGGCAGCGCCTCGACCGGATTCGGCAACGGCACGGTCTTCGTGATGGAAAACTACGCCGCCAAGGCGAACCCGGACGGCAGCCTCGCCACCGGCGCGGACGGAAAGCTGGTCAAGGCCGAGCTGTTGCGCGTGTTCGTGATGGGCAAGAACGCCGGCTGGGGCCAGGGCGTGGCCGAGTCGCTGCGCAACGGCAACTGGGTCTATGCGAGCTACCTGGCCAACGGCCAGAAGGGACCGGATGACCTGAGCACCTGCCGCGCCTGCCACCTGCCGCTGGCCGCGAAAGATTTTGTCCATCGCTACGACGAGCACTTCGCTCAGAAAAAGTAGCCGTCACTTCCGCTCCACGATCACCGGCACGAGCTGCAGCGCCTCGCGCACACGCTCGGCGCCGGCACGCGCTTCGTCGCGGCTCGCATAGGGCCCGGCCTGCAGCCTGAACAAGGGCGTGTCGACGAAAACGGCCAGCTGCGGCGACAGCCAGTCGAGCTCGTCGGCGACGCGGCGCTGGAAGCTCTCCGCGCCGTCACGCTGGCGGAAGGCGCCGAGCTGGATCCAGAAGCCGCGCGGTGCGCTGGCCAGGGGCCGTAAAGGGGCGCCATCCACCTCGGGCTCCGGCGGCGCCATCGGCGGCGGCGCCACGTCCAGGGGCGCGGCGGCCACGGCAACGGCAGGCGCCGCGTTGGCCGGCACCGCTTCGGCGGCCGGTGCTCGCGCCACCACCGTCGGCGCCGCGTCGCGCCGCCAGGCACCGCTGCGAATCTCCGCGAAGGTGATGCGCTCCAGCTCCACCGGGGCCACGCCACGCAGCAGGTCGAGCTTGAGCGCCGCGGTGTAGCTCAAGTCGACGATGCGGCCCTTGTGGAAGGGCCCGCGGTCGTTGACGCGCACGATGATCTCGCGGCCGTTGGCCGGGTTGCGAATGCGCGCGTAGCTCGGCAGCGGCAGCGTCGGGTGCGCCGCCGTCATCGCGTACATGTCGTAGACCTCGCCGCTGGCCGTGCGCCGGCCATGGAACTTTCTGCCATACCAGGACGCGAGGCCGCGCTCGCTGAAACTGCGGTCCTGCGTCATCGGCGTGTAGTTCTGGCCCAGCACCTCGTAGGGCTTGTTCGGCCCGCCGCTGCGGATCGCTTCGATCTTCGGCTCGGCGTCGGGCACCTCCGACAGGCGCGCGGGCGGGTTGGCCTCGGGGCCGTCGCGGCCCGGTCGCGTCTTCGGGCCCGAGCCGCAGGCCGACAGCAGCGCCGCCAGCACGGCGAGACCGGCCAGGCGCATCAGGAAGGGGCGCGACATCACCACGGGGCCGATGCTATGCGATGACAGCTTCGGGCTCGGGATGGTGCGGCGCGTGCACCAGCACGGCGGGCGCCGCACCGCGTTGGTGTGGATGCTTCATTGCGACTTTCTCTTGAACTGTTTGCTCCAATCTCCTAGGATGGCCCTTCGATCGGCACGCTGCGTGCCGCGCCCTCACCCCCCAGGAGTCGCACCCATGAAGTTCCGCAGATTCGCCGCCGTCTTCACGCTCGCCGCCACCATGGCGGCCCCTGCCCTCGCCGCCGAATGGACGGTCGGCGCCAACATCGGCAACGTGCCGTGGGAGTTCCAGGACGCCCAGGGCAAGTTCGTCGGCTTCGAGATCGACCTCGTCAACGAGGTCGCCAAGCGCACCGGCAACACCGTGAAGATCGAGAACATTCCCTTCAACGGCCTGTTCCCGGCGGTGCTCTCGGGCCGCATTCAGATCGCCATCTCGTCGATCACCATCACGCCCAAGCGCCTGGAGACGCTGGCCTTCGCGCAGCCCTACTACGACAGCGACCAGTCGCTGTCGGTGCTCAAGGCCAGCCCGATCAACAAGCTCGAAGACCTGTCGGGCAAGACCGTCGGCGTGGACACCGCCTCGACCGGCGACATCTGGGCCACCGAGAACACCGGCAAGTACAAGATCGCCAAGATCTCCCGCTACGAGGGCCTGGCGCCGGCGATGCTCGACCTCGCCGCCGGCCGCATCGACGGCTACATCAGCGACATCCCGGCCGTCGAGTACTACATCAAGGACAAGCCGCAGTACCGCGTGGCCGGCCGCATCCCGACCGGCGAGCGCTATTCGTTCATGTTCGCGAAGACCTTCGCCGACGCCGCAAAAGTGAACGACGCGCTGACCGCGCTGAAGAAGGAAGGCTTCATCGCCAAGACGCACCAGAAGTGGTTCGGCAGCATGCCGCCGGCCGAAGGCGCCACGGTGAAGGTGCTGGACATGCCGAAGTGATCGGCTGACCGACCGTCCGGCTGACCCGCCCCGCGACCTGCCCGCCGCCCCCGCGTGGACCTGATCACCACCTTCTTCAACTGGCGCGTGCTGCGCGATGCGCTGCCGCTGCTGTTCGAGGGGCTGGGGGTGACAGTGCTGCTCGGCCTGGTGAGCATCGTCGCGGGCATGGTCAGCGGGCTGCTGATGGCGCTGCTGCGGCTGTACGGCATCGCGCCGCTGCGCGCCGCGGCACGCGTCTACATCGACGTGTTCCGCTCCATCCCGCTGCTCGTGCTGCTGGTGCTCGTCTACTACGCGCTGCCCTTCGTCGGCGTGCGGCTGTCGTCGTTCGCGGCGGCGGCCACGGCGCTGTCGCTGGTGTCCTGCGCGTACACGGCGGAAATCTTCCGTGCCGGCATCGAGGCCATCCCGAAGGGCCAGTTCGAGGCCGCCGAGGCCATCGGCCTGGGTTTCCTGAACACCATGCGCGACGTGGTGCTGCCGCAGGCGCTGCGCATCGTCACGCCGCCGCTGACGAGCAACTGCATCAACGTGCTGAAGGACACCGCGCTGGCCTCGGTGGTGGCCATGCCCGACCTGCTCAAGCAAGCCACGCAGGCGCAGGCGCTGGCCGCCAACCCGACGCCCTTGATCGGCGCGGCGCTGCTGTATCTCGCGCTGCTGCTGCCGCTGGTGCGGCTGGTCGGCCACTTCGAGTCGCGGCACCGCGAGGCCACGCGATGAGCGCCATCGTCCAGATCAGCGGGCTGCACAAGCATTACGGCGCCTTCCACGCGCTCAAGGGCATCGACCTGAGCATCGCGCCCGGCGAAGTGGTCGTCGTCGTGGGGCCCTCGGGCTCGGGCAAGTCGACGCTGATCCGCTGCATCAACCTGCTCGAGGACTACCAGCGCGGCGAGGTGCGCGTGGACGGCGAGAAGGTCGTGCGAGGCAAGGCGCTGGCCAAGGTGCGCGCCGAGGTCGGCATGGTGTTCCAGAGTTTCAACCTGTTCCCGCACCTGAGCGCGCTGCACAACGTGGCGCTCGGGCCGCTGCGCGTGCGCGGCATGCCGCGGGCGCAGGCCGACGAACGCGCGCGCGCGCTGCTCGTCAAGGTGGGCCTGGCCGACCACTGCGACAAGCTGCCGGGGCAGCTCTCCGGCGGCCAGCAGCAGCGCGTGGCGATCGCCCGCGCGCTGGCGATGGAGCCCAAGGTGCTGCTGTTCGACGAGCCCACCTCGGCGCTCGACCCCGAGATGGTGGGCGAGGTGCTGGCCGTCATGCAGGCGCTGGCGCACACCGGCGTGACGATGGTCATCGTCACCCACGAGATGGGCTTCGCCCGGCGCGTGGCCGACCGCGTGGTCTTCATGGAGGCCGGCGTGGTGGTGGAGCAGGCGCCGCCAGAGCAGTTCTTCGGCGCGCCGCGCGAGGCGCGCACCCAGGCTTTCCTGCAGGCCATTCTTCCGCACTGACTTCAGATGACCGCACTGAACCTCGAACAGATCCGCGCCGAGTTCCCGGCCCTCGCCGGCGACACGGTGTTCCTCGACAACGCCGGCGGCTCGCAGGTGCTGCGCCGCGTGGCCGACCGCGTGCGCGACTACCTGCTGACCAGCAGCGTGCAGCTCGGCGCGAGCTACGCCGATTCGCAGCGTGCCGGCGAGAAGGTGCTGGCCGCGCGCCGCGCCGTCGCCGAGCTGATCAACGCGCCTCACGACGACGAGGTGGTGATGGGCGGCGCCACCACCGCGCTGATGTTCGTCCTCACCCAGGCGCTGCGCCTGGGCGTGAAGCCCGGCGGCGAGATCATCGTCACCAACACCGACCACGAGTCCAACATCGGCGGCTGGACGCGCCTGGCCGAGGCCGGCGCGGTGATCAAGGTGTGGGAGGTCAACCGCGACAGCCTCGCGCTCGAACTCGCCGACCTCGATCGCCTGCTGTCGCCGCGCACCACCTGGCTGGCGATGACGCACGCGTCGAACATCCTCGGCACCGTCAACCCGGTGGAAGAGGTGTCGCGCCGCGTGCATGCCGCCGGCGGGCGCGTCTGCGTCGACGCGGTGGCCTATGCGCCGCACCGGCTGGTCGACGTGCAGGCCTGCGGCGCCGACGTGGTGGTGTTCAGTTTCTACAAGGTGTTCGGCCCGCACTACGCGGTGATGTGGGGCCGCCGCGAGCTGCTGCTCGCGCTGCCCAGCCTGAACCACTTCTTCATCGGCCCCGAGGTCATCCCCTACAAGCTGCAGCCGGGCAACGTGAACTACGAGCTCTCGTACGGCTGCATCGGCATCCACGAGTACCTGTGCGACACCGGCACCGCGCTGGGCGCCAGCGGCACGCCGCGCCAGCGCATGCAGGCCGCCTTCGATGCCTTCGCGGCGCATGAAGACCGCCTCGCCGAACGGCTGCTCGGCTGGCTGCGCGGTCGCAAGGGCGTGCGCATCATCGGCCGGCCGTCCGCCACCGACGGCCAGCGCGTGCCGACCATCAGTTTCGTCGTCGCGGACACGCCCAGCGAATCCATCGTGCGCCACGTCGACGGCCACGGCATCGGCATCCGCTTCGGCGATTTCTATGCGAGGCGGCTCATCGAGTCGCTCGGCCTGCAGGGCCAGGGCGGCGTGGTGCGCGTGTCGATGGCGCACTACAACACCGAAGCCGAGATCGACCGGCTGATCCGCGCTTTCGAGGAGGTGATCGCATGAGCTCGACACTGATCCGCAACGGCCGCGTCATCACCGCGAGCGACGACTACGTGGCCGACGTGCTGATGCAGGGCGGCGTGGTGCGCGCCATCGGCACGGCGCTCGAGGTCGGCCCCGACGTGAAGGTGGTCGACGCCTCCGGCCTGTACGTGCTGCCCGGCGGCGTGGACACCCATGTGCACATGGAGAACGTGATCGGCCCGACGATCACCTGCGACACCTTCGCCAGCGGCACCAAGGCGGCGGCCTTCGGCGGCACGACCACGGTGGTCGACTTCGCGCTGCAGACGGCACAGGACTCGGTGCTGGGCGCCATCGCGCGCGCCCAGCGCAGCGCCGAGCCGCAGGTGAACATCGACTACAGCCTGCACTGCATCGTCACCCGCGTCGACGCGCAGGTGCTGGCCGACACGCGCCATGCGATGCGCCACGAGGGCGTGACCAGCTTCAAGATGTTCATGGCCTACCCCGGTGTGATGATGGCCGACGACGCGGCGATCTTCCAGATGCTGCGCCAGGTGGGTGCCGACGGCGGCATGGTCGCGCTGCACGCCGAGAACGGCACGGTGATCGACCTGCTCATCAAGGAGGCGCTGGAGGCCGGCCACACCTCGCCGCGCTACCACGCGATGACGCGCCCGGCGATCATGGAAGGCGAGGCCACGCACCGCGGCATCCGCCTGGCGGAACTGGCCAATGCGCCGATCTACTTCGTGCACGTGTCGTCGAACCAGGCGCTCAAGCACATCGTCGCGGCGCGCGACGAGGGCATCCCGGTGTTCGCCGAGACCTGCCCGCACTACCTGCTGTTCGACGACTCGGTGTATTCGACCGACGACTTCGAGATCGCCAAGTACGTAATGACGCCGCCGCTGCGCACGCCCGACGACCAGAAGCACCTTTGGCGCGCACTGCGCTACGACGACCTGCAGGTGATCGCCACCGACCACTGCCCCTTCTGCATGAAGGAAGGCCACCTCGGCTACCGACTGCAGAAGCAGCGCGGCAAGGACGACTTCTCGCTGATCCCCAACGGCGCGCCGGGCATCGAGACGCGGCTGGCCAGCCTGTTCGACATCGGCGTCATGCAGGGCAAGCTGTCGCTGAACCGCTTCGTCGAGCTCACCTCCACCACGCCGGCCAAGCTGTTCGGCCTGTTCCCGAAGAAGGGCACGATCGCGGTGGGCAGCGACGCCGACGTCGTGCTGTTCGACCCCGCCGCCACGCAAATCATCCGCGCGAAGGACCTGCACTCCAACTGCGACTACACGCTGCTCGAGGGCCGTACGCTGCGCGGCAAGGTCGAGAAGGTGTTCCTGCGCGGCGAGCTGATCGTCGACGGGCCAGACTGGCACGGCCGCGAGGGCATGGGCCGCTTCGTGCCGCGCGGCGAGGTGCGCGCGTTCTGAGCCGGGCCCGCCACCACCCTTAGCATGGCGTGATGGACAAACCCGCCACGCTCGACCAGCTGCGCGACGCCATCGGCCAGGCCAGCGAGAGCCTGACGCCGCGCGCCCGCGCTGCCGCGCAGTACGCGCTCGAGCACCCCAACGACATCGCGCTGCAGCCGGTGGCTGCGGTCGCGCAGGCCTCGGGCATTGCCGCGTCGGCCTTCATCCGCATGGCGCAGTCGCTCGGCTTCTCGGGCTACGGCGAGCTGCAGCGCCTCTTCCTCGCGCCGCTGCAGCGCGCCGCAGCACCGAGCTTTCGGGAGCGCATCCGCCATTTCGGCGGCGAGCTGGCGATCGAGGACCCGTCCGACCCCACCGAGGTGCTGCGTGCCTTCAGCCAGGCCAACATGGTGTCGCTGGAGCACCTGCGCGACGACGCAGCCAGCCTCGATCTCGACCGCGCGATCCGCCTGATCCGCCAGGCGCGGCTGGTGCACGTGCTCGGCCTGCGCCGCTCGTATGCGGTGGCCGCCTACCTCGCCTACGCGCTGAACCGCGTCGGCCGGCCGAGCGTGCAGATCACCGGCCTGGGCGGCGCGATCGCCGAGCAGGCCGGCGCGGTGGGCCCGCGCGACCTGCTCATCGCCATCAGCTTCCCGCCCTACGCGGCCGACACGCTGCAGGTCTGCGAGCAGGTGCAGCGCGCCGGCGCGAAGCGCCTGGCCATCACCGACGGCGTGCTCAGCCCGGTGGCGCGCGGCGCCGAGCTGGTGCTGGCCGTGAACGACGCCGGGCTGCTCGGCTTCCGCTCGCTGACCTCGGCGATGTGCCTGGCGCAGACGCTGGCCATGGGCCTGGCCTTCCGCGATCGCCGCGGCGGCCAGACCGGCGCGCTCGACGACATCGACTGCTGAGGCCCCGCCATGACCGACCCCGACCGCCGCGTGCTGCCGATCGAGCCGCTGGACGCGCATCGTTTCCAGACCTTCGGCGACGTCATCGAGGCCGCCGACCGCGCTTCGCCCTTCACCATCAACGAGGGCTGGGCGCGGCGCTTCGACGATCTGGCACGCATCGACACCGGCCGCGAGGGCGGGCACACGCGGCTGAGCATCTTCCGCGCGAAGGCGCGGCCGCTGCCGCTGCGCCTGAGCCTGATGGAGCGTCACCAGCTGGGCAGCCAGGCCTTCATGGCGCTGGCGCCGCGGCGATTTCTCGTCGTCGTCGCGCCGCCGGGGCCGCAACCCTACCCGGCGCTGCTGCGCTGCTTCGTCGCAGCGCCGGGCCAGGGCGTCAACTACGCGCCGGGCACCTGGCATCACCCGCTGATCGCGATCGACGCCGACACCGACTTCGTCGTCATCGATCGCGGCGGGCCGCAGGCCGATGGCGATTGCGACGAAGTCCGCTTCGACACGCCCCCGGTGTGGGTGGAGCCCTGAGCGGCCGCAGCAGGGCGACACAAACGGCAACGTGCCGACATCGTTCGCGCAGTAGCATTGCCCTGCCTTTCGTCAACGCAGGAGACCCCATGGCCCACCACGCGAACCGCCTTGCACTCGCGGCGCTCATCACCTGCGCCGCGGCCGTGCCCGCCTGGGCCGACCCGGCGTCGTCCGCCTCGTCGGCATCGTCCACTGCCTCGCAGAGCGTGGGCAGCATCTCGGGCTCGATCCAGCGCTCCAGCAACAGCTCCACCGGCAACACCGTGGCCGAGGGCGACTACCGCATCATCGAAGTCGCCGACGTGGCCGACCAGCCGGGCACGATGCGCATGAAGCTGCAGGCCGTGAAGGACATCGGCGCCGACGGCGAGTTCTATCTCTACGTGCCGCACCAAGTCGTCGAGCAGGGCCGCCTCTCGGCGGGCGCCGTGGTCACTGCGCGCAACAAGCCCTACGGCATGGAGTTCGCCCACGCCAAGACGCTCAAGGGCTTCTTCATGGCGCTGAAGGACGACTGGTACCGCGAGCTGCAGACGCGCCCCGTCACGCTCTGACCCCGCCTTGAGCCTGCTGCGCCGCGCGGCGCTCGCGCTCGGGCTGGGCCTGCTTGCCGGACTGGCGCTGCCGGCGCACGCCGAAGCGCTGCGCTACTGCGATCAGCACGGCGAGATGAGCCACGAGCAGCGCGATCGACTGTTCCGCTTCGCGGCGCTGGTGCGCGACGAGCTCGAAGCCTCGGGCCAGCGCCTCGCACTGGTGTCGCGATCTGGCCTCGACCTCGCCCGCTTCGGCCAGCGTTATTCGCACACCGGCGTGAGCCTGAAGGGCAGCGAGGTCGCGCCCTGGTCGGTGCGCCAGCTCTACTACGCCTGCGAGGAGCGCCAGCCGCGCCTGTTCGACCAGGGCCTCACCGCCTTCCTGCTCGGCCTGAACAATCCGCAGGGCGGCTACATCTCGGTGGTGTTCCTGCCCGAGGCGGCGGCGGCCACGCTCGAGCCGGCGGCGCTGGACAATCGCCGCGCGCTGCAGCTGCTCGGCGCCACCTACAGCGCCAATGCCTACGCCTACGGGCTGCGCTACCAGAACTGCAATCAGTGGGTGATGGAGATGCTCGCCAGCGCCTGGAGCGACGCCCCGCAGGCCGAGGAGGCCCGCGTGCGTGCCCAAGACTGGATGCGCGCGCAGGGCTACGCGGGCAGCGAGTTCCGCCTGCCCTTCCCGCCGATGATGTGGCTGAGCGTGGCGGTGCCCTGGCTGCACCACGACGACCACCCGCAGGCGGATCTCGACGCGGCCGTGTTCCGCGTCAGCATGCCGGCCTCGATCGAGGCCTTCGTGCACGAGCGCGTGCCCGGCGCGCGGCGCGTCGAGTTCTGCCACGCCGGCACGCGCGTGGTGGTGCACCGCGGCTGGGAGCCGATCGCCGAAGGCTGCGAACCCGGCGCGCAGGACCGCGTGGTGATGCTGGACTGAGCCGCTGAAGCGAGGCGCCTCTGCAAGTGCGAAGCGCAGGCGGCTCACCTCAGGCCGACGCTGGCCAGCTTCGCAGGGCCTTCGCTCCGGCCTGAGCGCGCGTGCGGCGCGTCAGAACTTGCGCACCTCGATGCGGTTCTTCTGCAACGCGTAGCCGAGTTGCCGCGGCGTCACACGCAACAGCCGCGCCGCCTTCGCCTGCACCCAACCGCACTGCTCCATCGCCCAGATCAGCCGCTCGCGTTCGCCTTCGGGCGGCTCGCTGCTCGCACTCGCCGCGGCACTTCCGGCCGGCAGGCGCTGCGTCGGGCCGATGCGCGTGACCTCGTCGCCCTCCGGCTCCTCGGCGTCCGCCGGTCGGTGGCGTGTGGGCATGGGCAAGGGCACCGAAGGCATCGCGGCCGCGGGGTGCGTGTCCACTGCAGCCACTGCCGCCACCGCATCCGCCTTGTCGAGGAAGTGCAGCGTCTGCGTCAGGCAGCGGTTGCTCTTGCAGGGGAAGGCGAAGTCGCGGATGGTGTCGCCCTGGATCATCGTGGCGGTGCGCTCGATGCAGTTCTCCAGCTCGCGCACGTTGCCCGGCCAGTAGCAGCTCGTCAGCACCTTCATCGCCTCCGGCGAGACCTTGAGCGCGCGCCGGTTCTCCTTGTTGTAGCGGTCGATGAAGTGCGCCACCAGCGCCGGGATGTCGGCGCGCCGCTCGCGCAGCGGCGGCAGGAAGATCGACACCACGTTGATGCGGTAGTACAGGTCGGCCCGGTACTCGCCGCGCTGCACCATCTTCTCGAGGTCGCGGTTGGTGGCGCAGATCAGCCGCACGTCGACCTTCACCGCCTTGCTGCCGCCGACGCGCTCGAACTCGCGCTCCTGCAGCACACGCAGCAGCTTGGCCTGGAAGGCGGGCGACACGTCGCCGATCTCGTCGAGAAACAGCGTGCCGCCGTGCGCCAGCTCGAAGCGGCCCTTGCGCTCGCCGGCCGCGCCGGTGAAGGCGCCCTTCTCGTGGCCGAACAGTTCGCTCTCCAGCAGGCTCTCGGTGAGCGCGGCGCAGTTGACCTTGATGAAGGCGGCGTCCTTGCGCGGGCTGAGGAAGTGGATGGCGCGCGCGATCGCCTCCTTGCCGGTGCCGCTCTCGCCGCGCAGCAGCACGGTAGCCCGCGAGGGCGCGGCCTGGTGCACCTCGACGAACACCTGCTGCATCGGCTTGGATTCGCCGACCACGTTGTCCAGCGCGTAGCGCCCGCGCGGCTCGCGCTTGAGCGCCTTCTGCAGCCGCGTGGTCTCGAGCTGCAGGCGCTGGTGCTCGTCGCGCACCGCGTCGTGCAGTTGCGCCGCCTGCGCGAGCAGCGAAGCCACCATGGTCAGGAAGCGCTGGTCGTCGGACAGGCGCGCGCCGCCCTGCACCTCGCGCTGCGCGGCCAGCGCGCCGACCACCGCCTTGTCGGTCTTAAGCGGCACGACGACGAAAGCCATCATGTGGCCGTCCTGTGCGCTGAAGGCGCCGGTGCGGTCGATGAACTCGGCGGCCTGCGCCACGTCGGGCACCACCACCGGCATGCCCGAGGCGGCCACGTGGCCGATCACGCCCTCGCCCGGCTGCCACTGGCCGCGTGCCTCCTGCTCGCGCGACAGGCCCACCGAGCTGTGCACGCGCAGCGCGTTCTCGTCGGTGTCGTTCAGCACGATCATCGCGCGCGGCAGGTCCATCTGCGCGGCGAGCACGTTCAGCGCCGCACGGAAGGTGCGGTCGATGTCGAGCGACGCGCACAGGATGCGGCAGATCTCGTAGACGGTGATCAGCTCCACGTGGGAGCGCTGATCGTGACTCGTTCGGCTGAGCATCACGCACCTCCTTGGACAAGATCGAGGGACCCGAGCGGTGCAGTCGGATGCGCGCCGGTGCGGCCATGCATCGCCGACGGGCATCGCAGGCCGATGCGCCGCTTCAGTGGGTCAGGGGTGCAAGATCCAAGCCGGGATCAGGGTTTCACCCGGGAAAAGGGTGACGAGCGGTTGTCGTTTGATGCAGATCAAGCGACGCAGGCCGCGAGCAGCTTGACCAGCTCGGCGACGTGCTCGGCCTCTTCGTCGGCGAAGGTGCTGGCGATGGCGCGCAGCTCCGCGTCGGTGGTGGTGGCGGCGATGGTGGCGTAGTAGGCGTGGCCGCGGCGTTCGCCGTCGAGCGCGAGCTCCAGCGCCTCGCGCGGGCCCATCTGCGCATCGACCCCTTCCCAGCCGGCCGTCTCGGGCGAGGTGCCGTCGGGCCACTCGTATTCGTGCGCTTCCAGCGGCGGCAGCTTGCGGAAGCCGCCGCGCGCCATCGCATCGGCCAGGTGCAGCCGCGAGTAGTGCGCCATGCGCGTGAAGAACACGCCCAGCTCGCGGTTGCCCTCGGTGCCCATGGCCGCAGCGAGCTCCTCGTAGCGGCGCGCTGCCTCGCGCTCGAGCTGCACCGCGTGAGCGAGGAATCGTTCGACGTCGTTCATGTGAGCCACTCAACCGAACTTGAAGAGGATGCCGTGGCCCCCGCGCGGGTACTCCCACGCCACGTTGGTGTGCTCGGTGCAGATCACCCGGCAGCTGCCGCATTCGAGGCAGCCGTCGGTGATCAGCGTCACCGCGCGGTTGCCTTCGGCCTTGTAGCAGGAGGCCGGGCAGACGTAGGTGCAGGACTGCGACTCGCACTCGTTCTTGCACACGTCCGCATCCTTGATCTGGATGTGCGGCCGGCCATGGTCGACCTTGTAGCGGTTCTGGAAGAGTTTCTCTTCGACATTCACGGCAATCATCGGAACGCCCTCCACAGGTTGAACGCGTCGTTCACCAGGCCACGCCAGCGGCGCGCCGACTTGAAGCTGCCCAGGATCTCGCGCTGCTTGGTCTTCTTGTCGACACCGTCGACGGTGAAGAAGGTCTTGGCCGCGCGGCTGACCAGCTCGGGGTAGGTGGTGAAGAAGTGCGGGCTGTCGTGCAGCACCTTCGGCAGCTCGCGGTACTTGTGCAGATCCTTCATCACGAAGCTGTCGTCGAGGCTGTCCTTGTAGGCCTTCAGCGTCTTCGCGCTCATCGGCTTGCCCGCGGCCTTGGCGGCGATCACCGTCTGCGCGGCCAGGCGCCCGGTGGTCATCGCCAGGTTGCTGCCCTCGCGGTGCGCCGCGTTGACGAAACCGCCGGAGTCGCCCACGATCATCCAGCCTTCGCCGTACACCTTGGGCACGGCGTGGAAGCCGCCCTCGGGGATCAGGTGCGCGCAGTACTCCTTCATCTCGCCGCCCTCGAGCAGCGGCGCGATGCTCGGGTGCTTCTTCAGCTTCTCGAGCAGCGCGTAGGGCGTGGTCTTGTGCGGGTTGGCCTTGAAGTCGCTGAGCATGCAGCCCACGCCGATGGTCAGCGAATCCTTGTTCGTGTAGAGGAAGCCGGTGCCCACCATGCCCTCGGTGACCGTGCCCATCATCTCGATGACCACGCCTTCGTCTTCGTTGATGTTGAAGCGCTGCTGGATCACCTCTTCGGGCATGAAGAGGATCTCCTTCACCGCCAGCGCCACGTTGCCGGCCTTCAGCTCGCCGTGGAAGCCGGCCTTGCGCGCCAGCGTGCTGTTCACGCCGTCGGCCAGGATCACCACGTCGGCATGCACTTCGCCGCCCTTACGATCGCAGCGCACGCCGATGCAGCGCTCGCCGTCCATCAGCAGCTCCTCCACCGTGGTCTCGCAGATGAGCAGCGCGCCGGCCTCGCGCACCTTGGAGCTGAACCACTTGTCGAACTGCGCGCGGATGATCGTGTAGCGGTTGTAGGGCGGCTTGTTGTAGTCGTCGCTGCGGTAGTGCGTGCCGACGAAGCTGTTGTCGTCGAGCACCCAGATGCGCTGCTCGATCACATGGCGCTCCAGCGGCGCGTCGTCGCGGAAGTCGGGGATGACCTTCTCCAGCGCGTCGGCGTAGAGGATCGCGCCCTGCACGTTCTTGCTGCCCGGGTACTCGCCGCGCTCGATCTGCAGCACCTTCAGACCGGCCTTGGCCATGGTGTACGCAGCCGTGTTGCCCGAGGGGCCGGCACCGACCACGATTGCATCGAATTTCTCTGCCATGTCGTGCTCCTTGGCTCAGGCCACTTTGCGGATGCGCTTGTCCAGGTGCGTGCGGAACGCCTGGGTCAGCACCGGCAGCACCTGCATCGCGTTGCCGACGATGCCGTAGTGCGCGAAATCGAAGATCGGCGCGTTCGGGTCGGTGTTGATCGCCACGATCACGTCGGAGCTCTCCATGCCCACGCGGTGCTGGATGGCGCCGCTGATGCCCGCGGCGATGTACAGCTTGGGCCGCACCGTCTTGCCGGTCTGGCCGACCTGCCGCTCGGCCTCGGCCCAGCCGGCCTGCACCACGGCGCGGGTGGCGCCGACCTCGGCGCCGAGCACACGCGCCAGGTCCCACACCATCTTGAAGTTGTCGGCATTCTTCAGCCCCTTGCCGCCGGCGATGATCACGTCGGCATAGGCCAGGTTCACCGTGTTGCGGTTGGCGTCGGGGATGAAGTCGAGCAGCTTGGTGACGATGTCGGTCTCGACCATGCCCAGCGGCATCTCGACGATGTCGCCGCTGCGCGTCTCGTCGCGCCGCGGCAGCTGCATCACGCGCGGCCGCACGGTGGCCATCTGCGGCCGGTAGGCCAGCGTCATGATCGTGCACAGCAGCGAGCCGCCGAAGGTCGGCCTGGTGGCGGCCAGCGCGCGGCCGTCGATGTTCAGCTCGGTGCAGTCGGCGGTCAGGCCGGTGCCCAGCGTGGTGGCCACCGAGCCGGCCAGGTCGCGGCCCATCGCGCTGGCGCCCAGCAGCATGATCTCCGGCTGGTGCGCGTTGACGAGGTCGGTCAGCCCCTTGGTGAAGGGCTCGTTGCGGTAGCCCTTGAGCACCGGGTCGCGCATCACATAGCAGCGGTCGGCGCCATACGCGTACGCTTCCTTCGCGTAGGCGTCCAGCGGCTCGTCGGGCCCGCCGAGGATCACGCCGGCCACCTGCACCTGCAGCTTGTCGGCCAGCTTGCGCGCCTCGCCCATCAGCTCCCAGCTCACCGGGTTGACGTGGCCGCGGTCGTGCTCGACGAACACCCAGACGTGCTTGTAGGACTTCAGGTGCTCGGGCAGCTCGGTGTTCCGCCCGGCGCGGCCGGCGGCGCGCGGTGCAGCGGGGACGGCAGGCTTGGCGGCTTCGCTCATGGTGCGTTCTCCTTCAGGCCGAGAGGCGCTCCACCAGCTCCGCCTCGATCTGCGGGTGCGTGGTGAAGATCTTCTGCAGCAGGTTCAGCGTCACGTCCTGCGGGTTGCTGTCGGCCACCACCTGCATGTCGGCCTTCTCGGTGCGCGGCGTCGGGCCGAACACCTTGCTGACGATGGTGGGCGAGCCCTTCAGGCCGATCTTGGAGACGTCCTCGATGCCGGCGTCGTCCTTGTTCCACTTGCGCACCGGGAAGCGGCCGGCGCGCAGCATGTCGTCCAGGCTGGCGAAGCGCATCTCGTTGGTGCCTTCGAGCATGGTGATCAGCGAGGGCAGCGTGGTGTCGAGCAGCTGCACGCCGCCTTCGGCGCGGCGCTCCACCTTGAGCCGGCGTGCGTCGAGGTCGACCTCGACGATCCGGCTCACGTAGGTCAGCAGGTTCAGCCCGAGGCGCTTGGCGATGCCGGGGCCGACCTGCGCCGTGTCGCCGTCGATGGTCTGCTTGCCGGTGAAGACCAGGTCGACCGCCTGCTCCTGGCCGATCTTGCGGATCGCCGCGGCCAGCGCGTACGACGTCGCCAGCGTGTCGGCGCCTGCGAAGGCGCGGTCGGTGACCAGCACCGCATCGGTGGCGCCGAAGCTGATGCACTTGCGCAGCGAGTCTTCCGCCTGCGGCGGGCCCATGCACAGCATGGTGACGCGGCCACCGAACTGGTCCTTCAGGCGCAGCGCCTCCTCCAGCGCGAACAGGTCGTACGGGTTGACGATCGCCGGCACGCCCTGGCGCATGATGGTGTTGGTGACCGGGTGGACGCGGATCTGCGCCGAGTCCGGCACCTGCTTGATGCAGACGACGATGTGCATGGTGGGCTCCGTGGAAGACGTTCAGGCGGCGCGTTGTATGCGCCGATCGGCCAGGCTGTCGCGCAGCGAGGCCAGCTGCACGTGCTGCGTGCCGTCGGCGTCCTGGAACACCTTGAAGACCTTCTCGCGTGCCGGCGTCGACTGCACGAAGTCCTCGTACGCCTGCGCGAGCAGTTCGCGGTAGCGCTTGAACATCTCGATCTCGCCCAGGCCGCTGAGCCCTTCGCTCTTGTGCAGGTACTGGTAGAAGCGCTTGAGGATGTGCAGGCGGTTCACCTGCACGACTCGCTCGTCGAAGGGCACGGCGAAGAAGGCGAAGAAGTCCTCCGCGCTCGACAGCGCCTTGAGTCGGTCGGTCAGGCTGTCCATGTCGTCTCCTTGTCGAAATAGAAGCGGAGCAGCTCCGCATCGGTGGGGGCCCGCTTGGTGGCGGACACGTGCGAACGGATGGCGTCGAGCAGCAGCTGCGCCTGGCCCGCGCTGAGCTGCATGCCCAGGCGCGCGTAGGCGTCGCGCACGCCGTGCGAGCCCGAGTGCTTGCCGAGCACCAGCGAGTGCTCGCGGCCCAGCTCCTCGGGCTGGAAGGCCTCGTAGTTGCCGCGGTCCTTCAGCAGCCCGTCCACATGGATGCCCGACTCGTGGGTGAACACCGCCGCGCCGACGATGCTCTTGCCCGCCGCCACTGGCCGGCCCGAGGCCTGCGCGACGAGCTGCGAGATTCGCGGCAGGCGTGTCGTGTCGATGCCGCAGTCGACGCCGTAGAGGTGGCGCGCGGCCATCACCACCTCTTCGAGCGCGGCATTGCCGGCACGCTCGCCCAGGCCGTTGACGGTGGTGCTGGCGTGCGTGGCGCCGGCCAGCACCGCGGCCAGCGTGTTGGCAGTGGCCAGGCCGAGGTCGTTGTGGGCATGCATCTCGATGCCGATGTCGATCTCGCGGTGCAGTCGGCCGATGCGCTCGTGCGTGGTGAAGGGCTCGAGCAGGCCCAGCGTGTCGGCGTAGCGCACGCGCACGGCGCCGCGGGCCTGCGCGAGCTGCGCGGCGCGCACCAGGAAGTCGGGGTCGGCGCGCGAGGCGTCTTCGAAGCCGACGCTGACGGTGGCGCCGGCATCGGCCGCGCGGTCGACGAAGCGGCGCAAGGTGTCGAGCACCCAGGCGCGATCGCGGCCGAGCTTGCGTTCGATCTGGATGTCCGACACGCTGATCGACAGGTGCACGATGTCGGCGTCGCAGCGCAGCGCGGCGGCGAGGTCGGCATCGGTCATGCGCGCCCAGACCATGGTGCGCGCATGCTTCACCGAGGCGGCGATCTCGCGGATCAGCTCGACCTCGCGCTCGCCCATGGCCGGGATGCCGATCTCCATCTCCGGCACGCCGGCCGCGTCGAGCGCGCGCGCGATGGCCAGCTTCTCGTCGTCGGTGAAGGCCACGCCTGCGGTCTGCTCACCGTCACGCAGGGTCGTGTCGTTGATGCTCAGTCGGGGTGTCGCATCGCGATCGGGTTGCACGGCGGGCTCCAGGGTTCCTGGGCTGCCTTCCGCAATCGGCGTGCCATGCCGTGCACGCACGCTAAGTGCCTGTCACGCAACGACTAAGCCTCGCTGTGCGGTGTGCGGCGAAGGCTGTCCGCTTTGTCGCAATACCGACAGCGCCCGCTCATGGCCGTGGCTCGGCCGTGCCTCGCGCGACGACTGTCTGCTGGCCATCAGTTCGCATGCACCGGCGGTCCGAAAGGGATGTGTCGGTTCTCGGCGAGTGGCGCGTCAACGCATGCCTTCGCTGCAGTCGCTCTGGGGCCTTGGGCAATTTGCCTGATTGCGCCCGCACGGTGTTTGCACGTCTTGCGGATCCACGACTTCGCACCTGACACTGGCAGCCCCTGGAGGGAAAGGGATCACCCCGCAATGAACCTGCTGCCCCAACTCGTCGTCCGGCTGTTCGCGATCACGGCGGCGTGTCTCGTCGCGGCCATCGCGTGGATCGTGTTCGACGCGCACCGCTCCGTGGAACGGGAAGCCGAACTGTCCGCCGCCCGCGTAGGTCAGCACCTGGAGGGGCTGTACTGGCAGGAGCAGTTGTGGCGGGGACGCGGGCGCACAGGCCTCAACACGCCGGCGCCGGAGTGGCAATCGTTCGCCACCCTGAACCTCATCGCCCCCGGCGTTTGCGTCACCTTCGCGTTGCGCGGCGAATCGCCGCAGACGCTGTGCAGCCAGACCGCCGCGCTCGGGCCCACCGCCCCGGGCTGGTTCGTCCACGCCTACGACGCGCTGTTCCCCGGCGATACCTCGATCGAGCGTCCTCTCTTTGCGCGCGATCCCGCCGCAGGCACCATCGTCAACACGCCCGACCGCGCTGCAGCCACCCGCCAGGCCTGGCGCCAGATCTCCCTCGTGGCCGCAATCGCCGCCGGCATGGCCGCTGCCATTGCGACGCTGGCAGCGTTCATGATCGGCCGCACCTTGCGGCCGGCTCGCGCCATCGTCGATGGCCTGCGGCGTCTGCAGCACGGTGATCTGGCGTGGCGCCTGCCCACCTTCCGCACCGCCGAGTTTTCATCCATCGCAGGGGCGGTCAACCAGCTGGCCAGCGAGTTGACGCGAACGAACGACGAACGCAACGCCCTGACGACGCGGCTGCTCGAAGTCCAGGAGGTCGAGCGCCGGGCACTGGCGCGAGACCTGCACGACGAGTTTGGCCAGTGCCTGGCAGCGACAGCCGCCCTGGCCGCGTCCATCGAAGCCGGCGCTCCTGTCAACAGACAGGACATCGTCGAGGAAGCCCAGGCCATCGGCCGCGCCCAGTCCCGAATGATGAAGACCTTGCGCGGTGCCCTCGTTCGTTTGCGCACGCAAGACATCGAGGAGATCGGGCTCGAGGCCAGCCTGCGCCAGCTGGTCACCGAACACAACCTGCAGACCGCTTCTCGCTCGGTGTTCCAACTGAAGGTCACGGGCGAGATCGCGGCTTTACCGCGGCCGATCGCGATCGACGTCTACCGCATCGCGCAGGAATGCCTCAACAACGCCGCTCGACACGGCTCGCCCAGGCAGGTGGCGCTGAATGTTGCGCAGGATGCACAAGCCGTCGCCGTCACCGTGGAGGACGATGGTGGCGGGAGAGCCGCCCGCATCGGCCGACCCGGTGGCCACGGCATCCCGGGCCTGCGCGAGCGCCTGGCAGCGCTCGGCGGCACCTTGTCGATCGATGACGCCATGGGCGGCATCCGCGTTGCAGCGGTGATCCCGTTGGCTGCCAACGACGCGCATGCGGGGCGAGCGGTCGCATGAAGCCAGTGTCGATCCTGCTGGTGGATGATCACCCGGTGGTCCGGGAGGGCTATCGGCGCCTGCTCGAACGACAGCCGGGCTTCACCGTCTGCGCCGAGGCCGTGGACGCCGACAGCGCCTACGAGGCCTTCTGCCGTCACCAACCCGATGTGGTCGTGATGGACATGCTGCTGCCCGGCGCGAGCGGTCTCGATGCGCTGCGCCACATCCGCCAGCGCGATGCGGATGCGCGGGTGCTGATGGTGACGATGCACAGCGGCGCCTCGATGGCGCTGAAGGTCCTGGAGGCCGGGGCGTGGGGCTACGTCACCAAGAGCAGCGGCCCGAAGGAGCTGATTCGCGCTGTCACGGCGGTGGCGCAGGGCGAACAGGCGCTTTGCGACGACACCCGTCAGGCCATTGCGACCCAGCGGCTGGCGGACCCCATGGCCGTCCTGGATGGACTGGGCGCCCGGGAAGTCGAGATCCTTCGCCTCGTGGCTTCGGGGCATACCAGCGACGCCATCGCCGACACCTTGAACCTGAGCGAGAAGACGGTTCGCAACTATCACTACGCCATCAAGAGCAAGATCGGCGTGCGAACCGATGCGCAACTCGTCTGGTTTGCGCTGAGCCTCGGCCTGATTCGCCTGGACGACGTGACCTCGGCACTGCCGTTCCCTGTGCCGACAGGGCGCACGAATGACTGACCCACCCACCGCGCCAGCGCCTTTGCGCTGACGAATCCTTCCCCCGCCCTGCCTCAGCCGATGCCGACAGGCGCACGGCGGGCTCCGCTGCGCCCCTTCTGACCAACGCATTCCAATCATGAACCGGGAACGAGAACTCCAGGACTGGCGCGAACTGGCCTTGCGCCTCGAGCGCGAGGTTGCGAAGGCCGTGATCGGCCAGGCGCAGACCATCCGCCTCATCAACGTCGCCACGTTCGCTCGCGGCCACGTGCTGCTGGAAGGCGACGTCGGCGTCGGCAAGACGACCGTGCTGCGTGCCTTCTCGCGTGCCGTCGGCGGCGACTTCGAACGCGTCGAGGGCACCGTGGACCTGATGCCCGGCGACCTGATCTACCACACGTATGTCGACGCCGAAGGTCGGCCGCGCATCGACCCCGGCCCGCTGCTGCGCCACGGGGAGCGGCTGACCACCTTCTTCTTCAACGAGATCAATCGCGCCCGCCCTCAGGTGCAGTCGCTCCTGCTGCGTGCCATGGCCGAGCGCACGGTCTCCGCGTTCAATCGCGAGTATCGATTCCCGCACATGACGGTGTTCGCCGACCGCAACAAGGTGGAGAAGGAAGAGACCTTCGAACTGGCATCCGCGGCGCGCGACCGGTTCATGTTCGAGCTGAACATGAGCAAGCCCACCGATCGCGGCATCCGCCGGTCGCTGGTCTTCGACACGGCCTTCCACGACGTCGACGCGCTGCTCGAGCAGGTGCCGGCCGCGATGCTCCCGTCCGAACGGCTCAATGCGATCGGCGCACTGATCCAGTCGACGGTGACCACCAGCGAGACGATCGAGCGCTACGTGCTGGACGTCTGGGAAGCCAGCGAAGACCCGCTGCGCTTCGGCATTCAGCTCGATGGCGTGGACATGCATCGCCTGGTGCTCGCAGGGGCCAGCCCGCGGGGCATGAGCGCGCTGCTGCGCGCATCGCGCGTCGTCGCCTGGCTGGAAGGGCGCACGCACCTGATTCCGGACGACGTGCTGGCGGTGCTGCCTTCCGTCCTCGCGCACCGGGTGTTCTTCACGCCGGTGTACGAGCTGCGGCGCGCCGAGCTGGCGCCGGCCCTGGTGCACAAGATCATCGACAAGGTCGCCGCGCCGTGACGGGGGCGACGCATCAACCGCAGGAGTTCCACTACCGGCTTCCGGCCACCTTCGGCGGCCAGCGGCCCGGGGCACACCGGGGCAGCAGCCTGGGCGCAGGGCAGATCTTCGCGGCGCACCGCCGACTGCTGGACCACCCGGATCCGCGCCGCCTGGACCTGCGCGCCAGCGTGCGGGACGTGCGGCGGGAGTGGCTGGTCCGCATCCAGCAGCAGCGCGTATCCACCCCAGTGCATGCGGTCGTCGACGTGTCGGCGTCGATGCACTTCGGCGCACGGCGAAGCAAGCTCGACGTCGTTGCCGACTTCATCGAGGCGCTCGGCCACAGCGCATTTCGCACCGGCGACCCGCTGGGCTTGCTGGCCTTCGACCATGGCCTGCGCGAAGACCTCTACGCGCCCGCGCGCCACAGCCGCGGGGCGGGTATCGCGATGGCCGAAGCACTGCGGCGGTGCGAAGCGGAATCGGCGTATCAGCATGACCGAGCGCACGAACAGACCGTGGAGGCCCTCCGGCAGACGATCGCGTCGCTTTCAGGCCGCCGAGGACTGGTCTTTCTGGTGTCGGACTTCCATTGGCCGCTGCAACCCCTGCATGGCGTGCTCGAACAGCTGGCCCCGGCCTGCGTGGTGCCCATCGTCGCGTGGGATCCGGCCGAGATCGAACCACCTTCGGCGCATGCGCTGGTTGCCCTCAGCGATGCGGAAACCGGCGTGCGCCGCACGCTGTGGATGCGCGAACCCTTGCGACGACAGTGGGCGGATGCGGTGGTGGAGCGCCGGGCTGCGCTGCACGCTCTGTTCAGCAGGCACGGGCTGGCGCCTTTCCACTTCGAGGGCCGGTTCGATGCCGAGGCCCTGACGAGACACTTCATGGAGGCCGTGGTTTGAAGGCGCGTCGAATGTCCGTTGTGTCCTTGCTCCTGGGGGCGTGCCTCGCCTTCACACAGGTCGCGGTGGCGGCCGATGCGACGCCGGTCGCAACGGTCGAGCAGCCGCGAAGCTTCGGCCATGTGCTCGGTGACGTGCTCACGCAGCGCGTGCTGCTGCTGCGCGAAGGCCGCGAGGTGCTGCCTTCGTCGATGCCGGCAGCCGATCGGGTCAACGTGTTCCTCGAACGGCGTGCCAGCCGCATCGAGCAGGATGAGCTCGGCGTGCGCTGGCTGGTCATCGAGTACCAGGTCGTCAACGGGCCACGTGCGCTGACCGTGGCGAACCTTCCGGCGGTCGCGCTCGCCACCGATGCAGGCCCGCTGCAGGTTCCGTCGTGGCCGATCAGCATCGGGCCGCTGACACCGACCGCCACGTTCGACCAAGGGGCCCTGCAGGCTCTGCGCCCGGACCGACCGGTGGAGCCCCAGGCAACGCAGGGGCTGGAGCGGGACTTCAAGCGCGCTCTCGCCGCGCTGGCCGCGGTACTGCTCGCGTGGGCCGCCTGGTGGGCCTGGCGCAACCACCGGGAATCGCACCGGCTTCCGTTCGCACAGGCGTGGCAAGAGATCCGGCGCGTCGAACCGACGAGCGCGCAGGCCTGGCTCGCACTGCACCGCGCGCTCAATGACACGGCGGGCCGGGTGGTGCACGGCCGGTCGCTGCCGCGCCTGCTGTCGGAAGCGCCACACCTGCAGCCGCTTTCGTCGGATCTGGACGCCTTCTTCCGCCACTCCGAGCAGCGCTTCTTCGCCACCGCTGCCGGCACGGCCCCGGGTGACCTGTCGCTGCGCCAGCTGGCACTCGCGCTGCGCGATGCCGAGCGGCAGCACCACGGCTGAGGGTTCGATGGGATTCGACCTGCTGCAACCTTGGTGGCTGCTGCTGCTTCCGCTGGCCGCGCTGCCGCTGCTGCGGCGGCGCAGCGATACGCTGCGTTTCTCCGCGGTCGCCTGGCTGCCGCCCGATCCTTGGGGCCGCGCCGCCGGTTTCCTCTGGCGGGCGTTTGCCATCGGGGCGATGGCGGCCGCCATCCTGGGGCTGGCCGGGCCGGGCAAGAGCGGAACCCAGGTCCTGCGCACCGGCAAGGGTGCCGAGGTGCTCATCCTGATGGACCGGAGCTCCAGCATGGATGCCAACCTGCTGCCGAAGGACGTGAAGGCAGGCGGCCAGTTCAACGCCAGCATGCCGACGAAGATCCAGGTGGTCCGAGGTCTCCTGAGCGACTTCGTCGCCCGCCGGCCCGATGACCGCATTGCGCTGATGACCTTCAGCACGAGCCCGATGCTGGTGGCGCCGTTCACGCAGGACCACGCGACCGTGCAAGCCGGCCTGCAGGCCACGGCCATCGGGCGCGGCCTGCCGGACACGCTGATGGGTCGAGCGCTGCTCGCGGCCATCGACCAGTTCGAAGGCCGCACCTACTCCGGCAGCCGCATCGTGATCGTCGTCTCCGACGGCGGGGCGCAACTCGACGAGTCGCAGCGCAAACGCATCGCTTCCGGCCTGTCGCGGCATCGCATCGGGCTGCACTGGATCTACATCCGCAGCGGCCCGAACTCACCCGACCTCACCCGACCCATCGCAGGCACGATGGACTCCGAAGAGGAGGCTGCGCTGCACTCGTTCTTCAAGACCCTGGCGACGCCGTATCACCTCTACCAGACAGACGATCCCGAGGCGATGGCCTCCGCGGTGGCCGAGATCGACCGCCAGCAGAACTTTCCCCTTACCTATTTCCAACAGGTGCCGCGGCTGGACTACAGCGCCGGTTGCTTTCTCGCTGCACTCGTGTGCTGCGCGGGGCTGCTGGTCTGCCGCGCACTGCAGCTGCAGAACTGGCAGGCCGTTCGATGAAACGTATTTCGGTGCACGCACTGTTCGGCCTGGCGGCCGCGGCGGTTGCCACGCTCTCCATCGTGCATGGGGTTCGGCTGCAGCAGTCGACGCAGTTGAACCAGCGCATCATCGCCGCAGCGCGGTCGCCCGCCGATGCGCCCGCGCTGGCCGCCTCGGCTGCACAACCGGCGTCCGCTGCGTCCCGCCCGGACGCAGCCGTCGCTCGAGATGCGCCACGACTCGTGCGACTGGCCCATGCAACGGCCCTGTCCAAGGCGGGTGCGTTCGATGAAGCGTTCAAGGTCTACAGCGGACTGCTGGAGCCCGGCCAGAGCGACACCGTGAGCCGCCACGCCCAATACAACCTGGGCAACATGTACTTGCGCCAGGCGCTCGCGGGGGGCACCCGAGCCGACGCGGGGCCGCTGGTGGAACTGGCCAAGCAGCGCTACAGGGACCTGCTGCGCGCCGAGCCGCAGGATTGGGATGCCCGCTACAACCTCGAACGTGCACTGCGAGTCGCACCGGAGGAACAGGAGAGCGCCGCCGAGGAGAACAACCAGCCGGTCGAGCGCCGCAGCGTTTCGCTGCGCGGCATGACGCCGGGAGATCTTCCATGAGCCCCTGGCGCCGGTTCGCGCGAGGGCTGGCAACCCGGCAGAACCTGCCCATTCTTCTTGCGGCCACGCTGCTCGCGGTCGCGGTCTGGCTGCCGCCCATCACGTTGCAGAGGTCGACGTACCAGTACCTGGTGACCTTCGACGTGACCCAGAGCATGGAGGTGGACGACCAGACGCTGGCAGGAGCCGCCACATCTCGGCTCGCCTTCGCCCGAGCCGCAGCGCGCGAGGCCTTGCGCCGCATGCCCTGCGGATCGAAGGTCGGCTGGGCGATCTTCGCGGACTACCGTGTGATGCCCTTGGTGCTGCCCATCGAGGTCTGCGAGAACTACGACGCCTTGATGGCATCGCTGGACCGCATCGACGGCAGGATGCGCTGGGCCAACGCGAGCAACATCGGCAAGGGCATCACCTGGGCCATGCGCTCCGCACGGGCGATCGGCAAGGAAACGCGAGTCGTCTTCTTCACCGACGGGCAGGAGTCACCGCCCCTGCGCAACAAGGACGTGACGCCGCCGATGGGAGACATCACGCCGGGAGACGTGGGCGGCTGGTTGATCGGCGTCGGCGGTGACCTGCCTGCACGCATTCCTCGATTCGACGGCGATGGCAATCCCGTCGGCATCTGGGCTGCCGCCGACGTCGTTCAGAGGTTCGGGCCGGGAACGCCCGGCACGGCACACGAGCATCTGTCGGAGCTTCGCGAGCCTCACCTGCAGGCCCTGGGCAAACTGCTCGGTCTCGGCTACAGGCGCCTCGCTACGACCGATGTCGCGGCCGAAGCGATGCTCGATCCGGCCTTGGCCCAGCCCCGGCCGATCGGCACGGACCTCCGATGGGTTCCGGCATTGCTGGGGCTTGGCCTGCTGGCCTTGCGGTTCATCCCGGACGTGGCGTTCGTGAGGACCTGGCGACGCGCCCAACGGCAGGATTCCGGATCTGCTTGATGGAGGCAGCAGTCGGGGTCCGTGCGCACAACTGCTCCGGGCGGGCGCGTGGTGATAGCGCTCCATCCATCCGCGCCGACCAGTCTGCCAGTTCGCCGAGATGCGACCGACGCTCGAACAGCTTGCGCCAGTTTGACCGCCAGGGAAGGTCCGGCACGCGGCGGAAGCGCCGGCGTCCGTGACCCGGTCGCCGACCAGGGCGTGGAGCTCCGCCGGCGTCGTCGCTCATCCGGCCCGGCGTGCCGGCCTCGCCGCTGCGCCAGCGCGTCCCAGGTTCGAGGAACGGCTGCCCGCACGTCGCCTGATCACATAGCGCTGTCAGCGCTTGCGTGAAACGCGAGGCACAGCTGGAAAGCTGCCGCTCACCAAGGGCCGCTCCTGGCCGACAGCCGCCGTTCAGCCTGCAGCCCTCCTGGCCACCCGACAGATTCGCTTCTTCAGAGCGCGTGGGTGAGGATCCTGAAGTCCGGGTCCTCGTGGAAGGGCTTCTCGCCGAAGCCCAGCGACTTCATCAGCTTGAGCATGGCCGGGTTCTTCGCCAGCACCAGGCCCTCGATCTCGGACAGGCCCTTCTCGCGCGCCACTTCCATGATGCTTTCCATCAGCCGCGAGCCCAGGCCCTTGCCGCTGAAGTCGTCGGCCACCACCAGCGAGAACTCGCAGCTCGTCTGGTCGGGGTTGGTGATGTAGCGCGACACGCCGATGATGCGTTCGGTCTCGGTGATCACGCCCTGAGCGTCGGCCTTGCGCTCCTTGTACACGGCCACCAGCGCCATCTCGCGGTCATAGTCGATCAGCGTGAAGCGCGCCAGCATCGCCGGCGACAGCTCCGCCAGCGACGAGATGAAGCGGAAGTAGCGGCTCTCTGCGGAGAGCCCGCGCACCAGCGCCTGCAGCATCTGCGCGTCGTCGGGGTGGATCGGGCGCACCGTGTACTGGCCGCCGCCGCGCATCGGCCAGACGCGCTCGTAGCGCGCCGGGTAGGGCAGGATGGCCAGGTGGTGGTAGCGGCCCGAGCGGTCGCCCGCGTTCGAGACGGCGTGGCCGATGACGATGCGCGCATCGACCGACACCGCGCCCGATTCGTCCACGATGATCGGGTTGATGTCCATCTCGCGCAGCTGCGGCAGCTCGCAGACCATCTCCGAGACACGCAGCAGCACCTGCTCGAGCGCCTCCATGTCGACGGCGCTGGCGCCGCGCCACTCGGCCAGCGTCTCGGCCACGCGGGCGCGCTCGATCAGGCGGCGCGCCAGGAACTGGTTGAGCGGCGGCAGCTCCATCGCGCGGTCGCCGATCAGCTCGATCATGGTGCCGCCGGCGCCGAACATGATCACCGGGCCGAAGGGCTCGTCGTTGACCAGGCCGACGCAGACCTCGCGGCCGCGCCGCGCGCCTGCCATCTTCTGCACCGTCACGCCGTTGATGCGCGCCTGCGGCTGCAGCCGCGCCACCCGCTGCACCATGTCGGTGTAGGTGTCGCGCGCACCGGTCGCGTTCATGATGTTCAGCGCCACGCCCTGCACGTCGGACTTGTGGCTGATGTCGGGCGAATCGATCTTCAGCGCCACCGGGAAGCCCAGCTGCGAGGCGATCATCATGGCCTCGTTGGCACTGCGCGCCAGCACCGTGTTCGTGACCGGGATGTGGAAGCACGACAGCAGCGTCTTCGACTCCATCTCGGTGAGCACGTTGCGGCGCTCGGCGAGCACGCTCTCGATGACCAGCCGCGCGCCCTCGATGTCGGGCTGGGCCAGCGCCGTCAGCGGCGGCGGCGTCTGCTGCAGCAGCAACTGGTTCTGGTAGAACGAGGCGATGTTGCCGAAGGCGCCGACCGCCGCTTCCGGCGTGCGGAAGCTGGGGATGCCGGCTTCGTTGAGCAGCCGGCGCGCCTCGCCCACCGAAGCGTCGCCCATCCAGCAGGCGAGCAGCGGCTTGCCGACCGACTGCTTGATGTCGATGAGCGCCTGCGCCATGCCGGCCGCATCGGCGCCGACCTTGGGCGAATAGATCGTCAACACGCCGTCGATCTGCCCGTCGCGCGCGGCAGCCTCGATGGCGGCGCGATAGTGCTCGGCGCCGGCCTCCTCGGACAGGTCGATCAGGTCCGACAGCGTGGCCAGGGCCGGCAGTTGCGGCTTCAGCGCCGCCTGCGTCTGCGCCGACAGCCGGCCCAGGTGCAGGTTGATCTCGTTGACCCAGTCGGCCGCCAGCACGCCCGGCCCGCCGCCGTTGGTGACGATGGCCAGCCGCCGGCCCACCGGCCGGTAGCGCGAGGCCAGGCACTTGGCGGCGGAGAACAGCTCGACGAAGGAGCGCACGCGCACCGCGCCGGCGCGGCGCAGCGCCGCGTCGAACACCTCGTCGCTGCCGACGATGGTGCCGCTGTGCGTCTGCGCGGCGGCGTTGCCGGCCGGCTTGCGGCCGGCCTTGAGCACCACCACCGGCTTGGCGTTCGCCGCCGAGCGCAGCGCGCTCATGAAGCGGCGCGCATCGGCGATGCCTTCGAGGTAGACGATGATGCTGTGCGTCTGCGGATCGTTGGCGAAGAAGTCCAGCACCTGCGCGATGTCCAGCGCGGTGTGCGGCCCGACCGAAACCACAGACGAGAAGCCGACGGCGTTGTTGCTCGCCCAGTCGAGCATCGAGGTGGTGAGCGCCCCCGACTGCGAGACCAGCGCGAGCGAGCCGGCGCGGGCCATCGGGCCGGTGGCGCTGGCGTTGAGCTGCAGCTTCGGGCGCTGCATGCCGAGGCAGTTGGGGCCGAGCAGGAACACGCCTTCGCGGCGCGCGATCTTCTTCAGCTCGGCGGCCTGTTCGGCATCGATGCCCGAGGAGATGACCAGCGCCGAACGGCAGGTCATGCGGCCGGCGACCTCGAGCGCGGCGGCCACGTCCTTGGGGGGCAGCGCGATGATGGCCAGGTCGGCCCGCGCCTGCGCCAGGTCGGCCAGCGTGCCTGTGTCGTGGATGTCGAGGTACTGCAGGCTGCCGCTGTAGCGCTGCGTGCTCAGGGCCTGACGCAAGGCCTGCGCCTGCGCGGTCTGGCCGGCAGGATCGTCGGGCGAACCGCAGAAGACGATGATCGATTCGGGGGCGAAGAGCGGCGTGAGGTAGTGTTTGTCCATGGGATCGGGAACCCGCCTCTGCTGAGGCGTGCCGTCAGTGTGGGCCCTCCCCGTGTCGACACCTTGATGCAGGGCAGTGGAGCAGCCTCGGGCTTCGACAAGTCGCGCTACGCGACGATTTTTTCACACCGGCGTGGCCGGGTTCAAGCTTCGCGCGCGTGGTTGCGCGAGAAGCGGGGCAGCTCGATCACCAATTCGGTGCCTTTGACGCGCACGCAGCACGACAGCCGCGACTGCGCGTCGAGGCCCCAGGCATCGTCGAGCTGGTCTTCCTCCTCCTCGTCGGCGGGAGCCACGAACTCGGCACCGCTGCGCAGGTGCACATGGCAGGTCGCGCAGGCGCACACCTTCTCGCACGCGTGTTCGATGGCGATGCCGTGGGCCAGCAGTTCATCGACCAGCTTGCGGCCTTGCCGGGCCTCGAAGCTGAGGCCCTCGGCGCAGAGTTCGGGGTGGGGCAGCACCCGGACGCGGGTGATCGGGGCGGTCATGATCTTCGCTCAGGCCGCCAACTGATCGACCCGCTGCCCCGCCAGCGCCTGCCGCACCCGCGCATCCATGCGCTTGCCGGCGAACGGCGTGGTGGCCCGATTCAGGCCTTCGGTGGCGTCGCGCAGCGCCACCCGCAAGCCCTTGTGCTCGTCCAGTGAGGTGCCCTCGCCTTCGGCGCATTGCTCCAGCAGATCCGCCACCGCCTGCATCGCGTTGAGGATGTCGAGCTGTTCTCGCGGCTGCAGCAGTTGAGCGCCGTCCTCGTGCAATGCCGCCTCGGTGGCGTCGAGCAGGCGGCGCGCGTCGACTTCGGCTTCGCGCAGCATGCGCGCCGCGGCATCCGCCTCGGCGCTGCCCAGCGCATCCATCAGCATGCCGGCCACCGCATCGGGCGCCAGGCCGTAGCTCGGCTTCACCTCCACCTGGGCCTGCACGCCGCTGGTCTGCTCGACGGCACTGACCGACAGCAGGCCATCGGCATCGATCTGGAAACTCACGCGGATGCGCGCCGCACCGGCCACCATCGGCGGGATGCCACGCAGCGTGAAGCGCGCCAGCGAGCGGCATTCGCTGACCAGCTCGCGCTCGCCCTGCACCACGTGCAGCGCCATTGCCGTCTGGCCGTCCTTGAAGGTGGTGAAGTCCTGCGCGCGCGCGGTCGGGATGCTGCTGTTGCGCGGGATGATCTTCTCGACCAGCCCGCCCATGGTCTCCAGCCCCAGCGACAGCGGGCTGACGTCGAGCAGCAGCAGCTCGTTGCCACCGGCGCGGTTGCCCGCCAGCTGGTCGGCCTGGATCGCCGCGCCCAGCGCCACCGCCTGATCGGGGTCGATGCCGGTGAAGGGCTCGTGGCCGAACAGGCGCTTCACCGCCGCGCGCACCTGCAGCATGCGCGTCGAGCCGCCGACCAGCACGACGCCGTTGACTTCGTCCGGCTTGAGCTTCGCGTCGCGCAGCGCGCGCTTGACCGGGCCCAGCGTGCGCTCGACGAGATCGTGCGTGATGTCGTCGAACAGCACGCGGTCGACCGTCAGCGCCTCCAGCGTGCCGTCGGCGCGGCGGCAGCTCATGCGCGCCTCGAGCCGGTCGGTCAGCGCCTCCTTGGCGGCGCGCGCTGCGGCGTGCAGCGCGCCGATGTCCTGCGCGCCCCAGTCGTCACCGGTGGCCGCGGCGAACCAGGCGGCCAGGCGGTGGTCGAAGTCGTCGCCGCCGAGCTGCGGGTCGCCGCTGGTGGCGATCACCTCGAACACGCCGCGCATCAGGCGCAGGATCGACACGTCGAAGGTGCCGCCGCCGAGGTCGTAGACGACGTAGATGCCTTCGTCCGCGTGGTCCAGCCCGTAGGCCACGGCCGCGGCAGTGGGTTCGTTGAGCAGGCGCAGCACGTTCAGTCCCGCCTTCGCGGCCGCATCCTTGGTGGCCTGGCGCTGCGCGTCGTCGAAGTAGGCCGGCACGGTGATGACGGCGCCGACCAGCGGCCCGCCGAGCGCGCCTTCCGCGCGCTCGCGCAAGGCGCGCAGCACCTCGGCACCGATGTCCACCGGGCTCTTCAGGCCGTGGCGCGTGCGCACGCCGACGGCGCTGTCCGACAGCGCCTCGACGGCGTAGGCCAGGGTGCCGGCGCGCACGTCGGCCATGGCACGGCCGATCAGCCGCTTGGACGAGGCGATGGTGTTGCCCGGGTCTTCCGCGGCCCGCTCGCGCGCCGCGTCGCCGATCAGCACCTGGTCTTCGTCGCCGTAGTGCACCACCGAGGGCAGCAGCAGCCGGCCCGCCGCGTCGGGCAGCACCGTGGGCACGGCGCTGCGCACCGTGGCCACCAGCGAGTTGGTGGTGCCCAGGTCGATGCCGACCGCCAGGCGGTGCTGGTGCGGTGCCGCGGCGCGGCCCGGTTCGGCGATCTGCAGCAGGGCCATCGCCTTCGTCCTGGCTAGACCGCGAACGATTCGCCGCAGCCGCAGGTGGCGCTGGCGTTCGGGTTGTTGAACTTGAAGCCTTCGTTCAGGCCCTCGCGCACCCAGTCGAGCTGCGTGCCGTCGATCATTGGCAGGCTCTTCGCATCGACGAGCAATTGCACACCCTCGCTCTCGAAAGCCAGGTCTTCGGCGGCGGGTGCATCGGCGAACTCCAGCGCGTAGGCGTAACCCGAGCAGCCGCTGGTCTTGATGGCCACGCGCAGGCCGACACCGCCGCCGCGCTTTTGCAGCGCCTTGCGGATCTGGTTGGCTGCCTTGGGGGTGACGCTGATCGACATCGCGTGCTCCTGGTGCTCAGACGCTGAACGAACTGCCGCAGCCGCAGGTGCTGGAGGCGTTCGGGTTGCGGATCACGAAACGCGCACCCTCGAGGTTGTCCTCGTAGTCGATCTCGGCGCCCATCAGGTACTGCAGGCTCATCGCGTCGACGACCACGGTGATCGGGCCGCGTTCGACGCGCACGTCGTCTTCCTTCTTCTCGTCGTCGAAGGCGAAGCCGTACTGGAAGCCCGAGCAGCCGCCGCCGGTGACGAAGATGCGCAGCTGCAGCGCCGGGTCGCCCTCTTCGGCGAGCATCTCGGCGACCTTGCCGACCACCGTCTCGCTGATCTTGATCGGCGCTTCGCCGTCGGGCAGCACCGGCGGCACGAAGCCACCGGCCGCCATCGGGCTGGAGGTGGCGCAGGACGAGGCGCTGTGGCCGGCATGGCCTTGGGATTGGCAGGCGGACATGGGGTTCTCCTGAAGGATGGGAGGGTCAGGCCGCCTTGGCGACCGGGGCGCAGGCGGGTTGTTCGAGCACGGTGGGGCCGGCGTCGTGGCGCGTCCGGTAGTCGGACACCGCGGCCTTGATCGCGTCTTCGGCGAGGATGGAGCAGTGGATCTTCACCGGGGGCAGTGCCAGCTCCTCGGCGATGGCGGTGTTCTTGATGGCCAGCGCCTGGTCGAGCGTCTTGCCCTTCACCCACTCGGTGACCAGCGAGCTCGAGGCGATCGCCGAGCCGCAGCCGTAGGTCTTGAACTTCGCGTCCTCGATCACGCCGGTGGCCGGGTTGACGCGGATCTGCAGCTTCATCACGTCGCCGCAGGCCGGCGCGCCGACCATGCCGGTGCCCACCTCGCCATCCGCGCCGTCGAAGGCGCCGACGTTGCGCGGGTTCTCGTAGTGGTCGATGACCTTGTCGCTGTATGCCATGCTGATGCTCCGTTGATCAATGCGCTGCCCACTGGATCGAAGCGAGGTCGATGCCGGCCTGGTGCATGTCCCACAGAGGGCTGAGCGAACGCAGCCGCTCGACCGTGCCCTTGACCTGCGCCACCGCGCGGTCGATCTCGGCCTCGGTGGTGAATCGGCCGACCGAGAAGCGGATCGAGCTGTGCGCGATCTCGTCGGACAGGCCCAGCGCGCGCAGCACGTAGCTCGGCTCCAGGCTCGCCGAGGTGCAGGCCGAGCCCGACGACACCGCGATGCCCTTCATGCCCATCAGCAGAGACTCGCCTTCGACGAACTGGAAGCTGATGTTCAGGTTGTGCGGCACGCGCTGCGCGAGGTCGCCGTTGACGCGCACCTCGGGGATCGTCTGCAGCGCGGTGAGCAGGCGGTCGCGCAGCGCGCGGATGCGTTCGTTCTCGCTGGCCATGGACTCGCGCGCCAGCCGATAGGCCTCGCCCATGCCGACGATCTGGTGCGTGGGCAGCGTGCCCGAGCGCATGCCGCGCTCGTGGCCGCCGCCGTGGATCAGCGCCTCGATGCGCACGCGCGGCTTGCGCCGCACGTAGAGCGCGCCGATGCCCTTGGGCCCGTAGGTCTTGTGCGCCGACAGGCTCATCAGGTCCACCGGAAGCCGGCTCAGGTCGATGACCACCTTGCCGCTGGCCTGCGCCGCATCGACGTGGAAGAGGATGCCGCGCGAGCGGCACAGTGCGCCGATCGCGGCGATGTCCTGGATCACGCCGATCTCGTTGTTGACGTGCATGACCGACACCAGGATCGTGTCGGGCCGCAGCGCGGCCTTCAGCACCTCGAGGTCGAGCAGGCCGTTGCCCATCACGTCGAGGTAGGTCACCTCGAAGCCCTCGCGCTCGAGCTCGCGCATCGTGTCGAGCACGGCCTTGTGCTCGGTCTTCAGCGTGATGAGGTGCCGACCCTTGGCCTTGTTGAACAGCGCCGCGCCCTTGATGGCGAGGTTGTTCGACTCGGTGGCGCCGGAGGTCCAGACGATCTCGCGCGGGTCGGCGCCGATCAGCGCGGCGACGTGCTCGCGGGCGATCTCCACCGCCTCTTCCGCAGCCCAGCCGTAGGCATGGCTGCGCGAGGCCGGGTTGCCGAACTGCTCGTACAGGTACGGCACCATCTGCTGCACCACCCGCGGGTCCACCGGCGTCGTGGCGGCATAGTCCAGGTAGATCGGCTTGGTGTTCGGCAGGTCCATCGCGGGCGCTCCCTGGTGTCGTTCGGGAGGCTTCTTCGCAGCAAGCGTGCCAGCCATCACCGCGGCCGGAAAAGCCTTGCGGATCAGTCACTTGGCGTTCGTGTCAGCGTGCTTCGCAGCAGCGTCGAACAGGCCCTTGTCGACTTTGTCGGGTGTTCGACGCGACATTCGCGCTCGATAGGCAGGCTCAATCGTTGGGATTCTTTCAATCAACCCACGATATGCTGCAGCGCACACAAAATAGCGCCTGTCAGATCCGTTTCATCACCTTCATCACTCCAAGGAAAGCACCATGTCGATCATCAACACCACCATCCAGCCGTTCAAGACCACCGCCTTCCAGAACGGCAAGTTCATCGAAGTCAGCGACCAGACGCTCAAGGGCAAATGGTCCGTGCTGATCTTCATGCCGGCCGCCTTCACCTTCAACTGCCCGACCGAAGTGGAAGACGCGGCCGACAACTACGCCGCCTTCAAGGACGCCGGCGCCGAGGTCTACATCGTCACCACCGACACGCACTTCTCGCACAAGGTGTGGCACGAGACCAGCCCGGCCGTCGGCAAGGCCCGGTTCCCGCTGGTCGGCGACCCGACGCACAAGCTGACGCGCATGTTCGGCGTGCACATCGAGGAAGAAGGCCTGGCGCTGCGCGGCACCTTCATCGCCAACCCGGACGGCGTGATCAAGACCGCCGAGATCCACGACAACGCGATCGCGCGTGACGTCAAGGAAACGCTGCGCAAGCTGCAGGCCGCCCAGTACGTCGCGAAGAACCCCGGCCAGGTGTGCCCGGCCAAGTGGCAGGAAGGCGCGAAGACGCTGACCCCGTCCTTGGATCTGGTCGGCAAGATCTGATCACCCACCCCCGAAGCGCCTCACGGCGCCCCCCTCGAGGGGGCGACGCCAGCGGACCGGCAAAGCCGGATCCGCGGCGTCCGCTTGATCACGTTGGAGCACCTTTGCCATGTTGGACGACAGCCTCAAATCTCAGCTCGCCTCTTACCTGCAGCGTGTCACGCAGCCGGTGGAACTCGTGGCCTCGCTCGACGATCGGGAGGCTTCGGCGGAGATGCGCGAACTGATCACCGAAGTCGCCGCGCTCAGCCCGCTGATCACGGCACGCTTCGATGGCGACGACGCGCGGCGCCCGTCGTTCTCGATCAGCCGCGCCGGCGCCGACATGGGCGTGCGCTTCGCGGCCATCCCCATGGGCCACGAGTTCACCTCGCTGGTGCTCGCGTTGCTGCAGGCCGGCGGCCATCCGCCGAAGCTCGAGGCCGATGTCATCGACCAGATCAAGGGTCTGGACGGCGACTTCGTCTTCGAGACCTACATGTCGCTGACCTGCCACAACTGCCCCGACGTCGTGCAGGCGCTGAACCTGATGGCGGTGCTCAACCCGCGCATCCGCCACGTGGCCATCGACGGCGGCCTGTTCAAGGCCGAGGTCGACGCGCGCCAGATCATGGCCGTGCCCACCGTCTACCTGAACGGCCAGCCCTTCGGCTCGGGCCGCATGGAGATCGGCGAGATCCTCGCCAAGGTCGACACCGGCAACGCCGCGCGTGAAGCGGCGAAGCTCGCCACCAAGGGCCTGTTCGACGTGCTCATCGTCGGCGGCGGCCCGGCCGGCGCGGCGGCAGCGGTGTATGCCGCGCGCAAGGGCATCAAGACCGGCATCGTGGCCGAGCGCTTCGGCGGGCAGACGCTGGACACGCTGGGCATCGAGAACTACATCTCGGTGCTGGAGACGCAGGGCCCGAAGTTCGCCGCGGCGCTGGAGGCGCATGCGCGCCACTACGACGTCGACATCATGAACGGCCAGCGCGTCGAGAAGCTGGAGCCTTCGCTGCAGCCCGGCGGCACCACCACGGTCACGCTGAGCAACGGCGCGCAGTTGCAGGGCCGCACGGTGATCCTGTCCACCGGCGCGCGCTGGCGCAACGTCAACGTGCCCGGCGAAGCCGAGTACCGCAACAAGGGCGTGGCCTACTGCCCGCACTGCGACGGCCCGCTGTTCAAGGGCAAGAAGGTGGCGGTGATCGGCGGCGGCAATTCCGGCGTGGAAGCGGCCATCGACCTGGCCGGCGTGGTGGCGCATGTCACGCTGATCGAGTTCGCCGAGCAGCTCAAGGCCGATGCCGTGCTCGTCAACAAGCTCAGGAGCCTGCCCAACGTCGAGATCCACACCCACGCGCAGACCACCGAGATCACCGGCGACGGCCAGAAGGTCACCGGCCTGCGCTACAAGGACCGTGCGACCGGCGCCGAGCATGGCATCGACCTGGCCGGCGTGTTCGTGCAGATCGGCCTGGTGCCCAACACCGAGTGGCTCAAGGGCGCGGTGGAGCTGAGCAAGTACGGCGAGATCATCGTCGACGCGAAGGGCGCGACCAGCGTGCCCGGCGTCTTTGCCGCCGGCGACGCGACGACCACGCCCTACAAGCAGATCATCATCGCCGCGGGCGAGGGTGCGAAGGCCGCGCTGTCAGCCTTCGACCACCTGATCCGCCACGGCGTGCAGGGCTGAGCGTCTAGGTGCCTTGACCCTCCGGCGGCTTTTTCGCCGCCGGGGCGGGGAAGGCCTGCTCGGTGAGTGCGCCCCATTCCGAATCGGACACATCCAGCTCCGCGACCTCCGGCTTGCGGGGCTCGACCACCCGGCGGCGGTCGACCCGGCCCGGCGGCCCCTTGTCCGCCCGGCGTCGATCGGTGCCTGAGCGCCGTTCCGAGGTCTTCTTGTCCTGCTTCTGCGTCATCCGCCGGTCGTCCTGAGGGGTCGGAGCCTGTCGTCCCGACGCCACTCTAGCGTCGTCAGGGCTGTGCGGCCACCATCACCTCTCACGGTTGCGTGGCAACCATCACTGAGTACGCCTTGAACACGGCTGTGGCTTGCGCGCCGACCTGCAGGCCCAGCGCCTCCACGCCTTCGTTGGTGACGCTGGCAGAAATGGCCGCGCCGCCGGGCAGCGTGAGGATGACCAGCGAGGACACCGCGCCGCGCTCAATGCGCGAGACCGTGCCGGCGAGCTGGTTGCGCGCCGAGAGCTGCCAGCCGGCGAAATCGGTGACCAGCACCACGGCCGAGGCCTTGATCAGCGCCAGCGCCTCCTTGCCCTTCTTCAGCTTCAGGCGCTGCGCGGCGGCGCTGGTCAGGGTCGCGGTGATGTCATCGCCACTCTTCAGCGCGATCGTCACGGTGGCCGACACCGGCCCGAGCTCGATCGCCTTGACGGTACCGGCGAACTGGTTGCGTGCAGTGGTCTTCATGGACATTCTCCGGAGCAGGCCGCTCAAGGCCGGCAGTTGGGACAGGCGCGCCTCCTGGGCGCGCAGGAACTCGCGGTGATCGTCCTGCAGCGTGCGCCAGGCGCCGAGCAGGCCGCGCGCGGCCAGGGTGAGGCGCGTGCCGCCGCCGCCGGCGCCACCGGTGACGGTTTCGAGCAAGGGCTCGTTCGCCAGGTTGCAGGCCGACTCGAGCAGCAGCCAGGCGCCCTTGTAGCTCAGGCCCGCGGTGCGCGCGGCCTTGTTGATCGAGCCGGTGGCGTCCAGCGCCTCGAGCAGCGCGAAGAAGCGCGCATCGAGCCGGCCGGCCAGCTTGAGATCTGCACTCAGCAGCGATCCGTCCTTCACGGCCTCACTCCATCAGCGCCACGGTTTTCACCTGCGCCCACACCGGCATGCCGACGGCGAGTTCGAGCGTGTGCGCCGAACGCCGGGTCAGGCGTGCGACCACCGCCGCGCCGCCCACGCGCACGCGCACCAGCGCGAGCGCCGGATGTTCGTCGTCGGCGATCGCCTCGATGGTGCCGCGCAGCTGGTTGCCGATGCTGGTGCCGGTCTGCGGCGTACGCGTCAGGCTGACGTCGCGCGCCAGCACATGCAGGCGCACGCGGCGGCCGACGGGCAGGCCCTGGTCGCGTGCCCACAGGCGGCAGGCCTCGCCGTCGACGTCGAGCCGGGCCAGCAGCCAGCGTTCGTCGCGCTCGCCGACCACGCCGTCGAGCACGACACCGGCGTCGTCACCATAGGCCACGGGCAGGTCCAGCCGGGCCAGCATGCCGGCCAGTGGGCCCGCGGCGGTCACCCGGCCGGCGTCCATCAGCACGAGGTGATCGGCCAGGCGTGCCACCTCGTCGATGGCGTGGCTGACGTAGACGATGGGGATGCCCAGCTCCGCGTGCAGCCGGTCGAGATAGGGCAGCACCTCGGCCTTTCGCTTCGCATCGAGTGCGGCGAGCGGCTCGTCCATCAGCAGCAGTTTCGGGCTGGTGGCCAGTGCCCGCGCGATCGCCACGCGCTGGCGCTCGCCGCCGGAGAGTGTGTCGGGCCGGCGTTCGAGCAGGTGCGTGATGCCCAGCAGCTCCACCACCTGGTCGAGTGCGATGCGGCGCTCGCCCGGCGCGATGCGCTTGAGGCCATAGGCCAGGTTGCGCCGCACGTCCAGGTGCGGGAACAGCGCCGCCTCCTGGATCACGTAGCCGATCGCGCGCTCGTGCGTGGGCACGAAGCGGCCGGCCGCGTCGTCCTGCCAGACCTCGGCGCCGAGCGCCACGCGGCCTGCGGCGCGCTCCAGGCCAGCCAACGCGCGCAGCACCGTCGTCTTGCCGCAGCCGGAAGGGCCGAACAGCGCGGTCACGCCGGTCTGCGGCAGCGCGAGCGCCACGTCGAGCGTGAAGCCGCGGCGCGGCAGGGCCAGGCGTGCCTCGATCATGCGGGGCGCTCCTCGCGGCGCGGCCGGTTCGAGACGTACAGCGTCACCAGCACCACCAGCGCGAACACCACCATGCCCGCGGCGAGCCGGTGCGCCTGCGCAAACTCGGTGGCCTCGACATGGTCGTAGATCGCCACCGAGAGCACGCGCGTCTTGTCGGGGATGTTGCCGCCGATCATCAGCACCACGCCGAACTCGCCCACGGTGTGCGCGAAGCCGAGCACGCTGGCCGTCACGAAGCCCCGGCCGCGCCAGCGGCACGGCGACGCTGAAGAAGCGGTCCCAGGGGCTGGCGCGCAGCGTGGCCGCCGCTTCCAGCGTGCGCTCGGGCACCGCCTCGAAGGCCTGCTGCAGCGGCTGCACGACGAAGGGCAGCGAATAGATCACCGAGGCCACCACCAGCCCGGCGAAGGTGAAGGGCAGCCGCCCGAGCCCGAGCGACTGCGTGAGCTGGCCCACCGGCCCTTGCGGGCCCATCAGCAGCAGCAGGTAGAAGCCGATCACCGTGGGCGGCAGCACCAGCGGCATGGCCACCAGCGCGGCCCACACCGGCTTGGCCGGCGAGCTCGTGCGCGCCAGCCACCACGCCATCGGCGTGCCGACGAGGAGCAGCAGCACCGTGGTCAGCCCCGCCAGCTCGGCAGTGAGGCGGACGGCGCTCCATTCGGCGGGGCTCAGCATGCGCGTTGACTCTCAGAGCCCATAGCCGAACTCGCGGATCAGCTTCTTCGCCGCGTCGCTCTTCAGGTAGTCCAGCAGTGCCTTGGCGGCGGGGTTGTCGGCGCCGGCCTTGAGCAGCACCGCGTCCTGGCGGATCTCGCCGTACAGGTTCGCCGGCACGGCCCAGTACGAACCGGGGGTCGGCCTGCCCGGCACCGCGACCTGCGACAGCGCGACGAAGCCCAGCTCCGCATTGCCGGTGGCCACGAACTGGTAGGCCTGCGCGATGCTTTCGGCGGTGACGAGCTTGGGCGTCACCGCGTCGCTCAGGCCGCGCGCCTTGATCACCTCCATCGCCGCCGCGCCGTAGGGCGCGACCTTCGGGTTGGCGATGGCGACGTGCTTCACCTTGTCGGAGGCCAGCACCGCGCCCTGGTCGTCGACGAAGCCCGGCTGGGCGCTCCACAGCACCAGCTTGCCGATGGCGTAGGTGAAGTTCGTGCCGGCCACGGCATGCCCCCCGGCGGCCAGCTTCTTCGGCGTCTCGTCGTCGGCAGCGATCAGCACCTCGAAGGGCGCTCCGCTGATGATCTGCGTGTAGAACTTGCCGGTGGCCCCGGCCGAGATCTTCAGCACATGGCCGGTGGCGGCCGTGAAACCCTCGCCGATGCGGGCCAGCGGGCCGGCAAAGTTGGCGGCCACGGCCACCTGCACTTCGCCGGCGTGGGCGAGCGAGGCAGCGAGGGCCAGCAGGGCGGCGATGAATGGGCGACGCATGGGGAGCTCCTTGTGCGGCGGGTCTTGTCGGTTTCCCGACAAACACCCGCCAAGCGTTGTGAATGTTACTTCACAACGCTTTGCAGCAAGAAGCGGGCCTCCGCCCGCCCGGGCTTTGCGTCTCAGGCGATCTTCACGTACTCGTACTCGCCCGGCTGGCCGTTGATGCCCATGCGCGGCGGGGCGATCCAGCTGGCGTACTGGCCTGGCTCGACGCAGGGCTTCATCAGCGACTGGATGAACGCGCCGTCGGCGTCGTTCGGCAGCCAGCCACCCTGCTGCGCGGCCCACTGCGCCTCGCTCAGCAATTCGCCGGCCGGGCTGATGCGGTGCCCGCCGAACTCGCCGATGCGCCGGTTGAAGCCCTTGTGTGGCTGCGTGAAGCGGAAGTCGATGCCGGCCTTCTCGATCACCTTGTTCCAGCGGTCGATGCCGCCCTGGCAGTCGGCGATGTAGTCGTCGAGCAGCCGGCAGTTGATGGCGCGCAGCGCCGGCACGTCTTCGACGACCAGCTTGCCGTCGACCACGCGCGTCACCGCGTAGGTGGCGTCCTGCAGCTGGTGGTCGTCGCCGGTGAGGCCCGCTTCGTTGAAGCGGCCCTTCAGCCCGGCGCTGAACGCATCGGCGGCATTGCTCGAGATCTCCGAGCCGAACAGGTCGCGCGTCACGCTCATGTGGAAGTTGGCCTTGCGCTGCAGCAGCGGCAGGTCGACCACGCCGAGGGCGCGGATGGCGGCGGTGTCGTTCGGGTCGCTGATGCCGGCCTTCTTCATCGCGGTGCAGGTGGCCTCGATCATGCGGCCCACGCCGGTCTCGCCGACGAAGAGGTGGTGCGCTTCTTCCGTCAGCATGAAGCGGCAGCTGCGTGACAGCGGGTCGAAGCCGCTTTCGGCCAGCGCGGCCAGCTGCATCTTGCCGTCGCGGTCGGTGAAGTAGGTGAACATGAAGAAGCTCAGCCAATCCGGCGTGCGCTCGTTGAAGGCGCCCAGGATGCGCGGGTTGTCCTGCTGCCCGCTGCGGCGCTCGAGCAGTGCCTGCGCCTCCTCGCGGCCGTCCTTGCCGAAGTGCTTGACGAGCAGGTAGACCATCGCCCACAGGTGGCGGCCTTCCTCGACGTTGACCTGGAAGAGATTGCGCATGTCGTACAGCGACGGCGCAGTCTTGCCAAGGTAGCGCTGCTGCTCCACCGAGGCCGGCTCGGTGTCGGCCTGGATGACGATCAGCCGGCGCAGCAGCGAGCGGTACTCGCCCGGCACCTCCTGCCAGACGGGCTCGCCCTTGTGGCGGCCGCAGGGGATGGTGCGGCCCTCGACCTTGGGCGCGAGCAGGATGCCCCAGCGGTACTGCGGCATCTTCACGTAGCCGAACTTGGCCCAGCCCGCCGGGTCGACGCCCACCGCGGTGCGCAGGTAGACCTCGGCGTCCTGGAAGCCGTCGGGCCCCATGTCCTTCCACCAGTCGAGGTAGCCGGGATGCCAGCTCTCCAGCGCGCGCTGCAGCTGCTTGTCGGACGCCAGGTCGACGTTGTTCGGAATCGAGTCGTCGTACTTCACTTCGACGAACTTCTCGCTGCTCACGGATTCGGGCACTTCGGTCAGGGTATCGATCGTCTCGCTCATGGTTCTCGCTCCTGGGTGGATGACGCCAGCTGCACTTTGCTGCATCTCTTGGCTGACGGGATGTGCACGATGCTGCATCTTGCCGGGTGAGTTTTTGACCTGGATCAGAAACCCCTCGAATCGCCGCGCCGATGCCCATTCCTCAGGTCGTTGACCGGCCACAAAACGGGCCTCCACCGGTTTTGACCGCGATCAACGACGCCGGGCATCCGCCCCACCACACTCGAGATCGAATCCGTCGGAATCCCTGAATTTGCGGGTGAGCCATTCCCCGCATTGGAGTATTACCGTGACCACCAAAGAAAATCCCCCCGCCTGCGCGGCACAGGAGGCGCCGGCATCGGGCGATCCGTCCAAGGCGGTGTTGAAGCGTTCACGGCGTGACGTTTTGCGCTCCGGAGGCATGCTGAGCATGTCTTCGCTGATGGGAACGGCCGCGCTGATGGCCCAGCCGGGTGAAGCCAAGGCGGCGGTGGAGTGGGCCGAACATTTCCAGAAAAACTATCGGCTGATGACCCCGGAAGAAAAGGTCGAGGCGCGTACTCGACTGGAAAAGAGATACTCCGGCGAATACTCCAAAAAGGTTTCAGTCGATATCACCGAGGCCCAGCCCGGGGTATTGATGGGTTATGCCCTGAATATCCGCAAATGCATCGGCTGCCGCCGCTGCGTGAAGGCCTGCGTCGAGGAGAACAACCAGTCGCGCGGCGCCCGCCCCGGCGAGCGCATCGAGTGGATCCAGGTGCTGCGCATGGAGCGCGGCGAGTTCACCGCCGACAAGATGAACCAGGGCTACCCCGAAGGCCTGGGCATCCAGGTCGGCGGCAATGCCTACAGCCCGGCCGGCCAGGTGCTCGAAGGCCAGTACCAGTACACCCCCGAGGCGGTGCCCGAAAAGGACGCCACCTACATGCCGATCGCCTGCATGCAGTGCGAGAAGCCGCCATGCGTGAAGGTGTGCCCGGTGCGGACCACCTACCGCGAGGCCGACGGCCCGGTGGTGATCGACTACAACTGGTGCATCGGCTGCAAGATGTGCATGGGTGCCTGCCCGTACTGGGCGCGCCGCTTCAACCTCACCACGCCCGTCCTGCCCAAGGAGGACATGAACCCGGTGACGCACTACCTGGGCAACCGCCCGCGCATGCGCGGCGTCGTCGAGAAGTGCCACTGGTGCCTGCAGCGCACCCGCCACGGCCGCTACCCGGCCTGCGTCGAGGTCTGCCCGGTCGGCGCGCGCAAGTTCGGCAACCTGCTCGACCCCGAAAGCGAGGTGAGCAAGATCCTCGCGCGCAAGAACGTGTTCCGGCTCAAGGCCGAGCTGAACACCTTCCCGAAGTTCTTCTACTTCTACGACTGAGGAGACGAACATGCTGACCCGATTCGTCTTCGACTACGCCCGCTACGTGCTCAAGGGCGGCACCAAGTTCTACGCCTGGATGGGCACGCTGGCGCTGCTGATCGTGGGCATGCTCTACGTGTTCTACCTGCAGAACACCGAGGGCCTGATCGTCACCGGCATGACCAGCCAGATCCACGACGGCCTGTACCTGGCCAACCTCGTGTTCCTGGTCGGCGTGGCGGCCGGGGCGGTGACCATCGTCTTCCCGGCCTACGTGTACCACCACGAGGGCATGCACAAGGTCACCGTGCTGGGCGAGATGCTGGCCATCTCGGCGGTGATCATGGTGATGGTCTTCGTGTTCGCACACATGGGCCGGCCCGACCGGCTGTGGCACATGGTCCCGCCCTGGGGCATCTACAGCTTCTCGTCCATGCTCGGCTGGGACGTGCTGGTGCTCAACGGCTACCTGATCCTGAACTTCGTCGTCGGCTTCTGGTACCTGTATTCCAAGTACACGGGCAAGCCGGTGAACACGAAGATCTTCATGCCGCTGGTCTACATCTCGATCGTGTGGGCGCTGAGCATCCACACCGTCACGGCCTTCCTGATCGCGGTGAACCCGGCACGCCCGATGTGGTTCCACAGCATGATGCCGATCCGCTTCATCACCACCGCGTTCGCGGCGGGCCCGGCGCTGATCATCATCGCCTTCCTCATCATCCGCAACAACACGAAGATGTGGATCGAGGACAGCGCGATCAAGCTGCTCACCACCATCGTCATCTGGTGCCTGGGGCTGGCGATCTTCCTGACGCTGTCGGAAATCGTCATCGAGCTGTACGCCCGCACCGAGCACGCCAACAGCCTGTACTACCTGATGTTCGGCCTGCACGGCCTGACGGCGCTGGTGCCGTGGTTCTGGAGCTCGGTGGTGCTGATGGTCGGCGCGTTCGCGCTGTTCATGACGCCGAAGTTCCGCAACGACATGAAGCTGCTGCCCATCCCCTGCGCGATGGCCTTCGTCGGCATCTGGATCGAGAAAGGCATGGGCCTGATCGTCCCCGGCTTCATCCCTTCGCCGATCGGCGAAGTCACCGAGTACTACCCGACCTTCGTCGAATGGGTGATGACGCTGGGCATCTGGGCCTTCGGCTTCTTCATCCTGACCATCCTGCTCAAGGGCGCCATCGGCATCCTGCTGGGCGAAGTCCGGTTCGGCGGCACCGCCCCGGCTGCCTCGGCCGCCGCGGTGCAATGAGGTGATCACCATGAAGCGAATAATCATTCCCGCGGCGGCGCTGGCCCTGTGCGGCGCCGCCATCCTCTCCGTCCTCGCGCAGGACAAGCCCGCTGCCGGCGCTGCTGCTGCGGCAGCACCGGCGGCCGCCGCCGCTTCGGCGCCAGCCGAGGTGATCTGCTTCGAGAGCCGCAAGGGCGCCTCGGAGATCACGAAGCGCGAGATCCAGCCGGGCCTGCCCAACGTGAAGTGTTCGCCGACGACCGGCGCGGCGCTGTGGTACAGCGACCCCTACGACGGCACGGTGCCGATGGGCAAGATGCCGCAGATGGAGTCGATCCCCGAGGGCCTGGCTGTCGTGAAGCCGCGCTCCGAGAAGCTGAACCTGCTGGCACAGTGCGGCACGGCCTGCCACAACGGCACCTACCCCGTGGGCTTCCCGAAAACCAACCGGCCGGTGCCGATCCCGACCATGGAAGCGCTGCTGCCCGACGCCAAGAACCTGCAGCACGGCCGCGGCCGCGTCTGGTGCCTGGATTGCCACCACACCACCAAGCGCAACATGCTGGTCGACCACTACGGCGACCCGATCAGCATCGACCAGTCGCAGTTGCTGTGCGGCAAGTGCCACGGCGACAAGTTGCGCGACTGGCGCGACGGCATCCACGGCAAGCGCATCGGCGACTTCACCAGCACGGGCAAGAAGCGCTGGTTCACCTGCACCGAATGCCACAACCCGCATAACGTGCAGGACGGCGCGCGCAACAAGGGCTTCATCCAGCTCCAGCCGGAGACGCCGCCCCAGCTGCCCCGCGGCTTCAAGGATGCGGCGTTCGAGAAGACCCACGCGATCCCGCAGCACTGATGTCCGGCGCACCTGACCCCACCCGGCCGGAGCGCGGCGACCCGACCTGGGTCGCCCCGGCGCTGACGCGCGAGGAGCAGACGCGCAACGTCGGCAAGACGCCGATCTTCTTCGGCCCGCCGCTGGCGATCCTCACTGCCGGCCAGAAGAACACGATGGAGATCAGCGGCAAGATCAACCGCACCGCCGAGCGTTACCTCGAACTCATGCGCTACCACGGCATCGAGCTCAGCGAGCCCGAACGCCAGTGCATCGCCCACATCTGCCACATCGGCTACATGTCGCCGATGGAGATCCGCGAACTGCCGCTGGAGGTCAGCCTGACGCGCTTCGAATGCGAAGGCCTGGACAAGCTGGCGCTGGAGCACAAGCTCAAGGCGGCCAGCTTCGCCGACCTCGTCGCCGTCGTCGAGTCGCTCGGCTTCTGAACCCCCTTCACGAAAGAGTCCCCACCATGCCGACCCGCCTGCCCTGGGAACCCCGCTTCGGTGTGGGCCATGAGTTGGTCGATGCCCAGCATCGGGAGATGCTCGACCAGTGCAACCGGCTGGCCGACCTGTGCGCCGGCGGCGACGAGGCCGATCGCCAGTTCGACCAGGCCTTCGAGCAACTGCGCACGCTGGCGCGCGCACATTTCGAGGTCGAAGCGGCGCTGCTGGCCGAACGCGACGAGGCCGCTCTCGAAGATCACGCGGCGGAGTGCGAGGAGTTCGACTACCTCGTCGACGAGATCGTCACCACCGACAACTTCAGCCGCCTGGAGCTGCAGCGCTTTCTCGCGCTCTGGTGCCTCGGGCACATCTCGGGTGCGGCCAGACTGGCCGAGGCCGCCTAGGCGTCTTCGGGCCCGAAGCAGATCGGCCGGTCAACGCAGACGGCACAGCTCGGCGCCTTGCATATGAACAGTTCCTCGCGCTCGCACAGCTGCTTGTAGAGGAACTTCTTCCACTTCATGTCGGCGTGGTTCTTCGCCACCAGCGCGGGGAACCAGTGGCCCATCAGCGCCGAGAGTTCGGCGCGCGAGGCGAAGCGCAAGTCCTGCCAGAGGTGGTTGTCGCCCAGGCAGGCGAGGGCCACGCGTTCGGCCACCGTCGTGATCTCTTCAGGCGTGCCCGCGCCGGCATCCGCATGGTCGAGCAGCAGCGCCACGAGGTCGGTGACCTCGTCGGCGCGGGCCAGGGCCACCGTGTTCACACCGCAGCCGCCGCGTGCGTGTAGCACTTCTTCGGGCAGATCTTCGAGCAGGCGGTACAGCCGATGCACAACTCCTGGTGCGCGATGGTCATCACCTTCTTCTCGTACTCTTCTTCCTCGTCGCCATCGGGGTCGACGGCCATGCGCTCGCCCTCGTCGTTCAGGCCGACCAGCTCGAGCACGCCGCGCGGGCAGACGCGGAAGCAGCGGCCGCAGCCGATGCACTTCTCCTCGTTGATCGACTGCACGAAGGTCGGCGTCCAGCTCGCGCCCGAAGGCAGCGTGATGGTGAAGCTGCTCACGACGACACCTCCGCGAGCCGCTTGCGCGCGGCCATCAGCGCCACATGAGCGTCGTGCGCCACCTTGGCGACCTCGGGGATGCGCTCCCAGTTCGTCGGCAGTTCTTCCGACAGGTCGTGCAGGTCCATCTTGGCCTGCGTGGCACGGGCGTTGAGCTTCTTCAGCTCGGCCTTGAGGGCGTCGATGTCATCCATAGTGGGCCACCTCCGGGTACTTCTCGATCATCGCCACGCCTTCGGCCACGTACTTGTTGCCGGCCTCGGCCAGCTTGGCCAGGCTCGCGAAGCCGAAGCGGTGCACGTCGCGCAGATGGCGGTTGACCACGATCAGCCGGCCGGTGGTGAGCACCGTGCGGCCGAAGCCCTCGTGGCTCATCTTCGTCATCGGCGAGACCATGCACTTCGTCGCGCGCTCGATGGCCAGGCCGATGGCGTTGTGGAACAGGTCCAGCCGCCACAGCGTGTCGGGGTCGGGGTCGCCCATCAACGGCAGTGCCCGGCGCTGCTCGGCGCTGAGGATGTAGGGCTCGAGCAGCTTGAGGTCGCTCTTGCCTTCCCAGGTGCCATGCGTGTCCTGCGCGCGGATCTGCTTGATCAGCTCGCGCACGAAGGCGTCGTCCAGCAAGGCCGCGTCGTCGGTCGCTTCCACCACGGTGTCGGCGCTCATGCCCGCACCTCGTCGTCGCTGTCGAAGTCCACCTCGCGCGGCTGGTCCTTCAGCAGCGCCTTGCGCAGCCAGGGCGGCGGCGTGCCCTGGAGCACGCCCTGCAGCTTGTCGAGGATCTCGACGATGGGCTCGGGCTGCGTCACCTTGATCGGGTGGATCTTGCTGGCCACCACGCGCGCCGCCGCCGAGCCGCCGATGGCGGCCACGTAGACGATGGCGCAGTCCTTGATGGCATCGAGCTTGGGTGCGAGCTTGTCCTCGTTGCCGTCTTCGGCGAGGTCTTCGCCGAAGCCGAAGTCCTGCACGAAGCCGTAGCCCGTCGGCGAGATCTCGTACACGGCAAGGTGCTTGGCCCAGCCGAAGTGCGCGTCGACGCGCTGCTGGTCCTGGGTAGCGAAGGCGATCTTCATGGGCGCTCCAGAGGGGGATCAAAAGGGGTTCAGGCGCTCGCCGGCGCGAGCTGGTCGCCCGGCTTGGGCAGCCGCTCGATGCGCGCCGGCACATGAGCCACGGCGGCCACGCGCGACGCCGCCGGCAGCGGCCAGTCCTGCGGGCCGTGGTGGGCGATCTGCTCGATCATCAGGTTGCCCACCGCGTAGACGAGGTTGCGCGTGCCGCGGTAGCCGACGTGGCAGAGGTGCGCGTTGCCGACGCGGTCGAACATCGGCATGCCGATGCGGAACAGCGGCTTCGCGAGCCGTTCCGCGGCCTGGCGGCCTTGCGAATGCGTTATCAGCAGATCGCAGCCCGCCGCGGCGGCGCTGCGCTCGAAGTCTTCGAGGTCGCCGATCAGCACCTCGCTGGTCGGCAGCTTCTCGAGCAGCGGCGACGCCGTGGTGGTGACGCACACGCCCAGCTCCATGCCCATCTCGGCGAGGAACATGCCGGTGGACCACAGCAGGTCGGGCTCGGCGGCGATCGCCACCTTCACGTTGCCGAGGTGGAAGTGGCCGTCGAGCATCGCATCAACGAGCTGGCTGCGCTGGCGGCGCAGCTTCGCGGGCACCGGCTGGCCTGACAGCTCGGCGAGCGTCTTCACGAAGGCATCGCTGGCGGTCAGGCCGGTGAGCCGGTCGAACAGCGTGAAGGGCACGCCGCAGCGATCGGCCAGCGCCTGCGCGGCCGGCCGCATCTGCTCGCCGATGGCCAGCGTGTGCGCCGCGGCGCCGAGCGTGCGCAGCTCGGCCAGCGGCGTGCCGCCGAGGGTGGTGCCCAGCCACTGCTCCGGGATGTGGCCGTCGAGCGAGCCCGACACGTCGGGCACGAACACCGGCTGCAGGCCGAAGGCTTCGATGATCTCGCGCAACTCTTCCAGATCGCCCGGTGTCAGGTGGCAGCCCGGCAGCACGTTGACCTGGCGCTCGCGTTTCTCGACCTGCTCAACGGGCAGGGTCGACGCCAGCATCTGCACCGCCTTCGCCCAGCCGTCCTGGAACGCGCCGACGTAGTCGGGCGTGGAGACGTAGACGATCTCGGTGTCGGCCAGCTCCGGGTGCTTCTGGCGCGCCAGGCGGATGTAGCCGTCGACGTCGTCGCCCTTGGTTTCGGTCAGGCCGGTGGAGCAGATCGCGATGATCGCCGGCTTGGCGCGACTGCGGATGTTGAGCAGCGCCTTCTCGAGGTTGTCGTAGCCGCCGAGGATGGTGGTGACCTCGTTCATCGCCGTGGTCTGCAGCGGAATCGCCTCCTTGAAGTGGCGCACCAGCAGCACCACGCCGAACGAGGTGCAGCCCTGCGAGCCGTGCATCATCGGCATGCACGATTCCAGGCCCATGAACGCGTAGCTCGCGCCGAGCGGCGCGCTCATCTTGAGCGGGTTGACGGCGCAGGCCTTCTTCGATTCGGTGACGAGGGCCATGTCAGGCCTCCACCAGCAGCGGATCCACCACTTCCCACGGCGCCGGCGAACGCACCTCCCGCCACACCGGGTTGAACAGTGCCTTGTCGATCTCGGCCACCATCGTGACCATGCCTTCATAGCCGGCGAAGGCGTGGTGGCGCTCCTGGTTGATGTCCATCCACGGCATGCGCGCCTTCAGCGCGACGAACTGGCTGCGCCCGCCACTGAGCATGATGTCGGCCTTCGCGTCGCGCAGCATCGCGTACATCTCGCGCGGCGTCATGTCGTCGATCATGTGCGCGTCGTCGCCCATGATCTCCTTGATCTTCTCCTTGTCTTCCTTCGTGCTCTTCTTGGTGCTGGTGCCCACCACCTCGAGCCCGGCCTCCTGCAGCGCCGACACCACCGACCAGCTCTTCACGCCGCCGGTGATGAGCAGCACCTTCTTGCCGGCCAGCCGCTCGCGGTAGGCGCGGATGCGCTCCCAGGCGCGCGCTTCCTCGGCCACGATCAGCGCCTCGGTGCGCCCCTGCAGTTCGGCCGGCGCGCCGCGCTCGACGAGCAGCCGCGCGATCTCGCGCAGCGTCATGCTCATGTCGCTGATGCCGTAGAACGAACCTTCGAAATACGGGATGCCCCAGCGCTGCTGCATGCGCGTGGCCACGTTGATCATCGACTTGCTGCACACCATCATGTTGGCGCGTGCGCGGTGGCTGCTGGCGATCTCGTTGTAGCGGCCGTCGCCCGAGATGCAGCTCACGATGCGCACACCCAGCGCGTCGAGCAGCGGCTTGACCTGCCAGAGTTCGCCCGACAGGTTGTACTCGCCGATGATGTTGATGTCGTAGGGCGTGCTGAGCTCGGGCTCGACGGTGCCGATCACGTGGTCGAGCAGCGCCTCGGCGCCGAGCTTGTTGCCCAGGTTCTTCGGCCCCGCGAAACCCGGCGAGTTGACCGGGATGACCGGCTTGCCGAACTTCTCGCTGGCGCGCTTGCACACGGCATCGACGTCGTCGCCGATCATCGCCGTCACGCAGGTCTGGTAGACGAACACCGCCGGCGGGTCGACCTTCTCGACGATCTCGCGGATCGCCTTGAACAGGCGCTTCTCACCGCCGTACACCACATCGAACTCGTTGATGTCGGTGGTGAAGCCGGTGCGGTAGGTCTGCGGTCCCGACGAGGCGCTGTGCCGGTTGTCCCACGAATTGCCCTCGCAGGCGATCGGCCCGTGCACCAGGTGCGCCACGTCGACGATGGGCTGCAGCGCGATCTTCGCGCCGTCGAACGCGCAGCCGCCGGCCGCCGCGCCAGGCGTGAGCTGCTTGGTGCAGCCCTTCTTGCGCTCCTTCTCGCCCTTGGCCTGGTTGACGTCGCAGCCGGGCTCGTCGAAGACCTGGGCGATCTTGGCGTTGAGCGATGCAGACATGCGGGGCCTCCACGTGCGGTTGGCAGGCTGCATTGCAGGATCGGTGCCACCGCCACGGCGCGCCGGAAGCTGCGTGGAATCAAGGACTTGGCTCACGTCGCGGGCCACGTGGCCGATGGCGGGTTTGCGACAAAGCCGACGCGCGGCGGCTTTCACCTTCGCCTCACCGCCGCGGCCGCCCACGCTGGCATCATCGGCCCATGCGCGTGCTGCTGGTGGAAGACGACACGATGATCGGCGAGAGCCTGCGCGAGGCGCTGCGGCGCCAGGGCATGGCCTGCGACTGGGTGCGCGACGGCCGCGCGGCCGATGCCGTGCTGGCCAGCGAACGCTTCGACGCCGTGCTGCTCGATCTCGGCCTGCCGCAGCGCGACGGCCTGGCGGTGCTGCGCGACCTGCGCGCGCGCGGCGACACCACGCCGGTGATCGTGCTCACCGCGCGCGACGCGCTGCCCGACAAGGTCAAGGGCCTGGACAGCGGCGCCGACGACTACCTCGTCAAACCCTTCGAGCTCGACGAGCTGCTCGCCCGCCTGCGCGCCCTGCGCCGCCGCCACGACGGCCGCGCCAGCACCGTGCTGCAGGTGGCCGACCTCACGCTCGACCCGGCCACGCGCGAAGTGACTCGCGGCGGCCGTGCCGTGCTGCTCTCGTCACGCGAGTTCGCGCTGCTGCAGGCGCTGTTGGAGCGGCCCGGCGCCATCGTCTCGCGCGCGCAGCTCGAAGACCGCCTGTACGGCTGGGGCGAAGAGCTGGAGAGCAACGCCATCAGCGTCTACATGCACCAGCTGCGCAAGAAGCTGGGCGACGACCTGCTGCACACGGTGCGCGGCCTGGGCTACTACGCCGGCCCGGCCAAGGACGGCAGCGCTTGAAAACCACCGGGGCGCTGCACTCGCTGCGCGGGCGGCTGTTCGCCTTCCTGCTCGCGCTGGCCGGGCTGACCGCGCTGGCGGTGGGCGGCGCCACCTACTTCAGCGTGCGCGCCGAGGCCGACGAGCTGTTCGACTACCACCTGCGCCAGATGGCGCTGTCGCTGCGCGACCAGGGCCGCATCGGCGACGAGGAGCGCGACGCGCTGGCCAACCCCGAGTTCGACTACGTGGTGCAGGTGTGGTCGGTGGAAGGCGTGACGCTGTACACCAGCCGGCCCCGCGGCTTGACGCAGGCGCTGCCGCCGCGCGCCGTGCTCGGCTACAGCCAGGTGCGCATGGCCGGCGAGGAGTGGCGCCTGTTCGCCGCGGCCACGCCGCTGCGCGTGGTGCAGGTGGCGCAGCCGCTGGCCGTGCGGCGCGGCCTGGCCACCGCGGCGGCGCTGCGCAGCGTGCTGCCCCTCGCCATCGCCGCGCCGCTGGTGGCACTGGGGCTGTGGTGGATCATCGGCCTGTCGCTGGCGCCGCTGCAGCGTGTGGTGCAGGCCACACAGGCCCGCGGCGCCGACAGCATGGAGGCGCTGCCCGACGCGGGCCTGCCGCAGGAACTGAAGCCGCTGGTGGGCGCCTTCAATGGCCTTCTCGCGCGGCTGGCGGCGGCCTTCGAGACGCAGCGGCACTTCGTGGCCGATGCGGCGCACGAACTGCGCACGCCGCTGACGGCGCTGAAGCTGCAGATCGGCCTTCTCCAGCAAGGCACGCAGGGCACGCCCGCCGGAGCGGAGCAGGACGCCGCCATCAACCGCCTGCGCGCCGGCGTGGACCGCGCCACCCATCTCGTCGAGCAGTTGCTCGCTCTGGCCCGCGCCGAGCCGGGGGCCGCCGCCGCGCCGATGGCGGAGATCGACCTCGCCGAGGTGGCCCGCCAGGCCCTGGCCGACGCCGAGCCGCTGGCCACGCGCAGCGGCGCCGCGATCACGCTGGCGGCGGCCGCCCCCGTGCGGATCCAGGGCGATGCGCAGGCGCTGCGCAGCGCCCTCCGCAACCTGCTGGACAACGCGGTGAAGTACGGCGGCAAGCACGTCGAGCTGACGGTGCAGGCCACCGGGCCCAGCGGCTGGCTCGTGCGCGTGGACGACGACGGCCCGGGCATCCCGCCCGATCAGCGCGAACGCGTGTTCGACCGATTCCAGCGCGGGCAGGCGCGCGAGGTCGAGGGCAGCGGCCTCGGGCTGGCGATCGTGCAGGCCGTGGCAAGGCGGCATGGAGCGGCAGTCACGCTCGGCACGGCCGCGCCGAAGGGCTTGAGCGTCCAGATCCGTCGCCCGCCGGCCGGCTGAAAGACGTCGCAACGATCAGGGGCCTGGCCTGCTTCGACCCTGCCGCCAGGGTCACGCCCGCCACCGAACCCACTTGATGCCCTCGAACCACAGCACGCTCAGCAGGCCCAGCCCGCAGGCTGCGGCCAGTTCGTCCAGCGGCAGCGGCGCGAAGCGCAGCACGCCCACGGCCCAGGGCGCGTAGAGCGCGGCCAGCAGCAGCGCGAACGCGAGGCCGACCACCCCCCACAGCGTCCGGTTCGGCGTGCGCAACGTGGCCCACAGCGAGCGGCTCGCCGAGCGGTTGGACAGGATGAGTGCCAGGTTGCCGACCACCAGCGTGGCGAACGCGAAAGCGCGCGCCTCGGGCTCGGGGATGCGCGGGGCGGCCCAGGCGTACGCGCCCATCACCGCGGCCAGCACGCCCAGGCCCTGGACCAGCGCCAGCCATAGCGTGGCACCGCCGAACAGCGGCGCGGCGGCATCGCGCGGCGGGCGCCGCATCACGTCGCGCTCGGCCGGTTCGTTCTCGAAGGCGATCGAGCAGGCCGGGTCGATGATGAGCTCGAGCAGGGCGATGTGCATCGGGTACAGCAAGGCGGGCCAGCCGAACAGCACCGGCAGCATCGCCACGCCCGCGATCGGCACGTGTACCGCCAGGATGTACGACATGGCCTTGCGCAGGTTGTCGAAGATGCGGCGCCCCAGGCGCACCGCCGCCACGATGGCCGCGAAGTCGTCGTCGATGAGCACCAGCGAGGCCGACTCGCGGGCGACGTCGGTGCCGCGCCCGCCCATGGCCACGCCGACGTGCGCGGCGCGCAGCGCGGGGGCGTCGTTCACGCCGTCGCCCGTCATCGCGACGATGTCGCCGCGCGCCTTCAGCGCCTGCACGATGCGCAGCTTCTGCTCCGGTGCGATGCGCGCGCACACGTTGACGCCGGCCAGACGTTCGCGCAGGGCCGCGTCGTCGAGCGCGGCGATCTCTTCGCCCGACAGCACCTCGCCGGCGCCTGTGGCCAGCCCCGCCTGCTGCGCGACGGCGCGCGCCGTGGCCGGGTAGTCGCCGGTGATCATCACCACGCGGATGCCGGCCGCGCGGCACTCGGCCACCGCGGCGGGCACCTGCGGGCGCACCGGGTCCGCCAGGCCGAGCAGCCCGATGAACGCGAAGTCGAAGTCGTGTTCGTTCGCCGGCCACTCCTGGCCTGCGAACGAACCGCGCGCCACCGCCAGCACGCGCAGGCCTTCGGCGGCCAGCTCGTCGACCACGCCGGCGATGTGCGCCTTCTGCGCTTCGTCGAGGTGGCACAGGTCCATCACCGCTTCCGGCGCACCCTTGGCGGCCACGGTCTGGGCGCCATCGCCCGCCGCCGCCCACACGTGCGACATCGCGCGCAACTCCGGGCTGAGCGCATAGGTCTGCACCAGGCGCCAGTCGCCGTGCAGGTGTTCGGTGTCGGCGAGGAATCGTTGCCCGAGTCGGTGGAAGGCCTTCTCCATCGGGTCGAAGGGGTCGACCACGCTGGCCAGGATCGCCACTTCCACCAGCGAGTGGAAAGGCTCCGGCAGGCGGCCCTCGGGCACCGCGTCCAGGGCGAGCCGATCCGCCAAGCCGACACCACCGGCCGCGAGGTGCGTCACCGTCATGCGGTTCTCGGTGAGCGTGCCGGTCTTGTCGCTGCACAGCACGGTGGTGGCGCCGAGCGTCTCGATGGCGTTGATGCGCCGCGTGAGCACGCCCTCCTTCGACAGCCGGCGCGCGCCGAGGGCCGGGAACACGGTCAGCACCACCGGGTACTCCTCGGGCAGCATCGCCATGGCCAGCGCGATGCCGGCCAGCAGCGCCTGCAGCCAGTCACCCTTCGTGAGGCCGTGAACGAGCACGAGCGCCAGGCTCAGGGCCAGCGCCAGCAAGGCCAGGTTGCGCACCAGCCGGGCCGTCTGCTTCTGCAGCGGTGAACGTTCGTTCTCCACCGTGCCCAGGGCCGTGCCGATGCGGCCGATCTCGCTGCGCGCGCCGGTGGCCGTCACGCGCGCGAGCGCATGGCCTTGCACGATCAGCGTGCCGGCGTAGACGCCCGGCAACTCGTCGCCACCGGGCGGCATGCGGGCGGTGTCGCCGGGGCGCGTGGCCGCCGGCAGTTCGTCCGGCCGCGCCACCCGCTTGCCGACCGGCACGGCTTCGCCCGTGAGCAGCGATTCGTCGGCCCGCACGCCATCGGCCGACACCAGCAAGGCATCGGCCGCCACGCGATCACCCTCGCTGAGCTTGAGCAGGTCGCCGCGCACCACGTCGCGCCCGGCGATGCGCTGCGGCTGGCCGTCGCGGATGACCAGCGCGCGCGGGCTGGTGAGGTTGCGCAGCGCTTCGATGGCGCGCTCGGTCCTGCCCTCCTGGTACAGCGTGAGCGCCACGGTGACGACCACGAAGCCGAACAGCGTCAAGCCCTCCTGCAGGTCGCCGAAGACGAGGTAGAGCGTGCCCGCCGCGAGCAGCAACAGGAACATCGGCTCGCGCACCGTCTCGGCCGCGATCGACAGCAGCGAGCGGTGCTGCCCGCCGGGCAGCGCATTGGCGCCGTCCTCGGCCAGGCGCTGGGCGGCCTGGGCTGCGCTCAGGCCCGCATCGGGGTCAGCCGCCTGCGCGGACATCTCAGCCTGGGTTGCAGCCATGTGCGGGCCGGATCGTCGGCCACCTCCTTGCGGACGAGCTTACGCGCGCGCAAGGGGCAGCTCGGTGCGCCTGCGAATTGCCGGCGGTGGGTGGTGTGCGGTGGGCGGTGCGCACTTGATCCACCTCAGCTGCCAGCAGCCTCCCCGGGCGGAGACTGATCCGGGGCCCTGACGGGTATCGAATGACGAAGGAGAAAAGCAATGAAGGCGACACTTTCGATGGTGGCGCTGGGCGTGGCGGCGCTCGCACTGGCAGCTTGCGAAACCGGGCGCCAGCAGGAACAGCCCAACACGCTGGTGGCCGTGATGTCCAGCAGCGCACCCGACATGCAGGCTGGTGCCAACGACCCGGTGTGGGCCAAGGCCAAGCCGCTGAACGTGGCCTTGACCAATGGCGCCAACTTCGGTGCGCCGCCGGGAGACAAGGGTGACTCCAAGGCGGTGCTGAAGGCCGTGTACACGGCCGACATGCTCTACCTGCTGATCCAGCACGCCGACCCGACTCATTCGGTGCGCCGCGGCCCCTACCAGAAGCAGGCCGACGGCACCTGGAAGAAGCTCACCGACCCGGCCGACAAGGGCGGTGACGACAACGTCTACTACGAAGACAAGTGGGCCATGCTGTGGCCCATCGACAACTCCATCAAGGCCTTCGACAAGGAAGGCTGCGCGGCACTCTGCCACGAAGAGAAGACCAAGCCCTACGGCAACAAGTACACCAGCCGCGAAGGCGAGCTGGCCGACATCTGGCACATGAAGGGCCAGCGCACGGCGCCGGGCGGCTTCGTCGACGACCAGTACGTCGACCACACGCGCTACGACGAGAAGACCAGCCGCAATGCAGGACGCAAGAACGACCCGGGCACCGCGACCGGCGAGTACAAGGGCGTGCCGATGGTCGGTGGCAAGCCCCAGTTCATGCCCCGCGACGGCAAGCCGGCGAACGCCGGGGGTACCTACTACATCAAGAGCGGCGACGAGGTGCCGTTCGACGACAGCAAGTTCAAGCCGGGCGATGAAGTGGCTTCGTTCCTCATCTACCCGCTGCAGGGCGACCGTGCCGACGTGCGCGTGGCGGTGAGCTGGGCCAAGGGCATGTACACCTCGGTGGTGAGCCGCAAGCTCGTGACCGGCAGCAAGTACGACGTGCAGTTCTCGAACCTGGGCATGCGCTACGGATTCGGCTTTGCCGCATTCGACAACGCGCAAGTCCGGCACGCGACTCCGGACGACCCGCTGTACCTGGTGTTCGCGAAGTAGCGGGGCGGGTTCAGCGCGGATCGCAGGCGTCGCGGCGCGGCGGGGCAGCTGAGCGCCGCGGCGCCTCAGCGCCGGCCGCGCCACCAGCGCAGCACGAAGGGCGCCGCGGCGCCTGCGCCGAGCACCGCGATGGCGATCATCCACAGCAGCCCCAGCACGTCGGCCGGGTCGGCGATGCCCAGAGCGGCCTGCAGCGTGCACGCCAGGTCGTAGCAGCCGTTGTCGGCCCAGCGGTTGGCCAGGCCGGCGCCGACCATCACCGCGGTGCCTGCCGCGAGCCCGGCCGCCACCCGCCACGCCGCGCCGGCGAGCGTCAGCGGCGCCTGGCGCCAGCGAGAGCCGCGGCCCTGCTTGTTGCCGAGCAGCGCATCGAGCAGGGCGTCCATGTCTTCGTCGAAATGCGCCGTGCGCAGCGAGAACGCGTTGACCGACGACAGCGCCTTCAGGTCGGGCGGCAGCTCGGTGGCGCGTGGCATGCGCGTGTCGTCGAGCAGCAGCGGCACCAGCCGCACCTGGCCCGCCAGCGCCAGCCGCACCTCGCGGCGCACCATGTCGTCGTCGTCGAACAGCCGCGTCTTGCCGCCGGCGCCCACCGGGCCCGCCCATTGCGGGCCGATGAGCACGAACACGTGGCTGACCTGTGCCAGCGTCTGCTGGATCCGGCTTTCGAAGTTCTCGCCCGGCGAGATGCCGTCGACATCGAGGAAGACCTCGGCGACCGCCGGGATGGCGTCGAGGAACTGCGCCATGCGCCCGGCGGTGGCCTGGCTGTCGGCCCGGCGGTAGGAGAGGAAGACCTTCATCGGCGCCGTGCCCCCGGATTCGTTTCAGTACAGCTGCGCCTTCTTCAGGTGCTGTGGCGCGCGCAGGCGCCCGCTGGGCGGGATCTGCCGTGCGTCGCCATCGGCGGGCCCCTTCTGGAACTCGTAGACCAGCGCCACCACCTTGTACTTCCACGAGAAGGGCACGCTGCCATAACCCGGCGGCAACGCGGCGCTGCCGTCCTTCGCGATGGCGCGCAGTTCACCCGGCGTCGGCGCGGGCGTGGTGGCGGCGATGCCGATGTCGGACACGACGAAGACGATCTGCCGGTAGTAACCCGGCGGCGCGTAGAACAGGCGCCTGATGTAGCCCGCCAGCGTGAAGCGGGGCTCCGCCGTGGTCGGCGCGAAGCCCGCCGCGCCGGGCTTGCGCGCGCCGTCGGGCTGGATCTGCTCGAGGTCGAGCATGACCGCGAAACCGTTGCAGGCCGCGCCCAGGTAGCGGGGTTCGAGATAGCCGGCCGCGGCGATCGAGCCTTCGAGCCGCCGCGCGACGTCCAGCAGCGTCTTGCCATCGCTGCCGGCCGGGAACAGCAGGTAGGGCGCGATCAACGCGCTGTCGCTGGGTGTCGGCGGGTTGGGCCAGGGGAACGGGGCCAGCTCGCGCGACGCGCAAGTGGCCACTGCGCCGCCGGTGCCGCTGCCGCCGCTGCCGTTCGCCGTTGCTGGCGGCTTGGGTGCGGGTGCGGGTGCGGGTGCGGGTGGTGGCGGTGGCGGTGGCGGTGGCGGTGGCGGTGGTGCCGGTGCCGGTGCCGGTGCTGGAGCGGGTGCCGGGGCGGGCGCTGGCGCCGGTGGCGGCTCGGCACCACTCGTCTGCGGCGGCGGCGACATCGGCGACTTGCTGCAACCCGGCAGCACCGAAGCCAGGACCACCAGCATTGCCGCGAGCAGCGCATGTGTCGCGTTCCCGTGTTTCATGGCCCCCTCCATCTCGCGGTTCATGGCACGCTGGCCATGCACCGGCGCATCGTAGATCAAGCACCGCGCCAGCGTGGCCCGCGCGCCCCCTACCTAGTCGAGCGGTTGCTCGCCTTGGCCGGCGCCGCGCTCACTCTGGCCGCGCCCGCACCCGTACGCGTGGACGACGGCCCGGGCATCCCGCCCGCGAAGCGCGAGCGCGTGTTCGGCCGCTCTCAGCGGGGGCGAGGTGCACGAGGTGGAGGGCAGCGGGCTGGAGCTGGCAATCGCGCGGGCCGTGGCGAAGAGGCGCGGGCGGAGCCAGGCTTGGGACGGCAACGCTGGGTGCTCGCGTGTTGAGGTTTGGCGCGCCTCAGCGACATGACAGGTATCGGCCAGGAACGGGCGCTCGCGAGCGACGGCTGTGCCGCGCCGGCCCACGGGAACGTTTGCCCTACCGCGCAATCGCGACACGCAGCGGTCCCTTGCTACGCCGTTGCGGTCCTCAGCAAGGCCTCGACGTCATCGCGTGGGTAGCGCGCACTCCTGCGTTCACCGTGCAGCTTGACGTAGAAGTCGTTGATAACTGTCGCAATGGGCGCGTGGCGACGGACGATCGCAGCGGCGCAAGAAGGTAGGTCAGGGATAAGCTGGTGCAATGGATGCCCCTGAGCGGCGGAACGGATCAGGTCCATCCGATCATGTGGGCTGTTCGCTGTACGGGCCCAAGTCTTGACCAGCCAGTTCACCCACTTTGCCAACACGTAGGCACGGTCCAGGCTGGCGTTGTGTTTCAAGTAGCTCAACTCATCGGCCGAGAGCGCGAATCGCTCGGACATGGCCAGGCCGAGATCCGCGAAAAAGAGCCTGTGCCCGTCAGTGAGGATGTTGCCGAGGTGAGCGTCGCCGTGGTGCAGCCCCAGCGAGTTCATCAACGGAACGTCGACGGTCAAGCCGCGCTCGACCATGGTGCAAGCCGCCTCCATGGCCTCGGGCCCCGCGGCAAGCTGTCGGTCCAGCCAAGTGGAAAGATTCCAGGGCACGTGCTCTAGAAAGATCATCACACTGGCCGTGGCCTTGGCGAGCGCCCTAAGTCGCTCGCCCATCGCTTCGGCCCCCTCCCAGTAGCTGACCATGCCGTCGACGTCGGCCAACTCGTCGGGCAGTGGCGCGGCCCGAGAAGCGGCGACGCCTTCCAGCACACGCCAGTGGTACATCAAGGGGAAACTGTCCAAGGCCTTTGAAAGCACCCAGCCGGTCGTCATCGTGTTGGCGGCCAACTCTCGCCAGACCCCGAAGCCCACCGAGCCGACATTGCGCTGGCAGAACGTCGGGAGCCCGAAGAGGTTTCTCGTTGACAGCCGGTTCTCGGGGCGTTGCTCCAAGTCCGTCAGCCGGAGTCGCTTGGCGAAGACTTTGAAGCCCTCGATCTCAAACGCCACTGTGGTGCCACCGATGCCTGTCGCCAACTGCTCGGCCTCGTCTACGACGCGGTTCAATTGTTGGTCGCTCTGCAAAGCCAGCGCAGCTGAAACCTGCGCCCACCGTGAAACGCGTTCGCTGTGCGTCATCGAAGGAGCATCGAATGATCGAGAAGTGCGGCGGGCCTTGAGACTACACGAGGTCTGCCAGGCGAGTTTGGTCGTGCCCGCTACGACGGCTTCTCGGCGATCAGGCTCGAGGGCCGATGGACTCCTTAGGGTCGAAAGCGCAATTCGATGGGCGGCAGAAGCTGCCGTTCGTGTGTTTGTCGTGGCCGGCGATATCCAGAGCTGGCGACAACTGGTGACCAACGATCAGTCTGCGCGCGCGCTGGCTGTCTCTGGCCGACTTGGCCATGGCCGGAGCGGTTGAGACATTCGGCGCATCCCTGACGCTGCAGCACCTTCCGTCTTTGGGCAAGACCCAGTCGATCGGTGCCAAACGTGCCGCTCATGCTGCGGCGCCGAGCCGCTGGGTCGGCGTCGCGGCGCCGGCCGATGGAGGTCGCCAGGGGCAATGCCCTCGGCGCAGGGAGTCAGGGATCGCGGGAGCCCAGATGCCGCTGCAGCACCATGGCCAGCGCTTCAGCGGTGACTGGCTTGGGCAAATAGTCGTTCATCCCCGCCGCCTCGCAGCGCTCTCGGTCTTCCGCGAGCGCGTGCGCCGTCAGCGCGATGATGGGCACCTGGGCGCGCCGATGCCCGGACAATCGAATCTGTCGCGTCGCCTCGTAGCCATCCATGACCGGCATCTGGCAATCCATGAGCACCACGTCGACGTCTAGTGCCTGAATGGCCGCCACCGCCTGGGCGCCGTCGTTGGCCAACGTCACCGTCATGCCCAGCCGCTCGAGCATGGCCTGCACCACCAGGCAGTTGACGGCGTTGTCTTCCACCACGAGAACGCGTGCCGGACGCGGCCCGACCGGGCTTGCATCAGCCCCCGGGGATGAGGTGGCCACCGCCTCGGTGTGGACGGGGTCGAGCGCCGCTTCCAGAGGCACCTCGAACCAGAAGATGCTGCCTTGTCCTCGCACACTGTCCACGTGGATCGTGCCACCCATCAGCTCCACCAGGTGCTTGCCGATCACGAGGCCGAGTCCACTGCCGCCGAACCGGCGGGTGGTGGAACTGTCGGCCTGCGAGAACCGCTGGAAGAGCTGAACCATCTGCTCGGCCGTCATGCCGATCCCGGTGTCCTGCACCGAAACCCGGATCCAGGGTCGTGCGTCCCCGTCGGGTCGCGCTGCGGGCCCGCCGCGCAAGGTCACGGTCCCGGCGCTTGTGAACTTGAGCGCATTGCCGAGCAGGTTCGTCACGACTTGGCGCAGCCGGGTAGGGTCGCCGCTGACCCGTGGCAGCGCCTGGAACGCGATCTCGGTGTGAACCGCCACACCGCGCGCCATGCCGAGTTCACGGTAGATCGTTGCCACGCCCGCGAGCAGCTGGGCCGGGTCGAAGTCCACGCGCTCGAGGCTGACCTTTCCCTCCTCGATCTTGGACAGATCGAGTACGTCGCCCAGCAGGTCATGCAGCGCATGCGCCGCCGTCGAGAGGGCTTGCACGTAGCGCGCCTGGGTGGCATCCAGCCGGGTGGCCTGCAGCAGCTCCGACATTCCGAGAATGCCGTTCATGGGCGTACGGATCTCGTGGCTCATGTTGGCCAGGAACCGGCTCTTGGCCTGACTCGCCTCCACAGCAATCTGGCGCGCCTGCTCGCGCGCGGCGGCCACCGACGACGCCTCGAGGCGCAGGCGTGTCATATCCGTCCAGTCGCGGCAGCTCCGCCAGCTCTCCTGCGTGAGCACTGCGCCATAGACGAGCAGGCTGGCCACCACGATCCACGCGTCCTCGTGTCCCGACCACAATGCGTGCCCCATGACCGGCAGCAGGATCGTCAGGAAGTTCAGCATGGCCGTGCGCATGCTGCTGACCAAGATGAACACGCCGATTGCCGTGATGCAGAGCACGCTGGCGAACAGCAGGGCTCCCAGCATGGTGTCCCGCACGGCCGGCACGAACACCAGCGCGATCACGCACCAGCACAGGTTGTCGAGTGCGATCAGCACGTCGAATCGTGCCTGCCAGTAGCCCAGCCGCTGCGCTCGCGCGGGATCCCGCTCGAAACGGCCGGTTTCGCTGGCCCGAACGGCGCTGATGGCAAGCCGCGCCAGCAGCCAGCCGAGAACCCAGGCCGGGCTGATGTGCGGCCACATGGCATACGCCACCACAAGCGAGAACACGACGGCACCGGCCTGCGGCTGCGGCGCCAGGCGGTAGATGGCACCGACACGGGCAAGCGCGAGCTCCGCGTCGATCGAGTACGAGGTTTTCAACGGCTGCGCGGCGGGGATCGAAGGCATGGAGGAAGGCTCGGCAGGCCCGGACACCCTTCCATTCCGGCTAGCCAGGAGGCCATGTCTGCAACGATATCGACATTCGCTTCCGGTACATGACGAATATCGGGGATCAGACGCGGCATCGTTCACGGCGCGATGCAGGCCGCGCCCCCATCGCGCCGACTGCTGCCCTTTGCCGTGTGCCGTCCGCAGCGGGGCCGTCGTCGGGTACCTGTGTGCTGATTCGACCAGTTGAATCCGCTTTCGAAACCCGACCCTCACCTTCACCTAACCTCCCCCTCACCCACCCCTCACCCCCGCTCCCTAGAGTGCTCTTCATCCCGCTGCCCCTCGCGCAGCGTCACGATCGAAGGAGCCTCTCATGTCCCGCAGGTTTACCGCCACCGCCGCCGCTTCGGCGCTGCTCGTTCTGTCCATGGCCGCCACGGCGGCCGATGCCATCACCCTGCCGACATGGCTGCACTTCGGCGCCAGCGCGTCGGCGCCGGCGGCCACGTCCGACAAGGCGGCCACCATCGCTGCGGCCACGCCCGCGACGCTGGCTGCCAACCCGCTGCCGCCCGCGCAGCTGCCCAACTATCGCGCCATCGTGCAGTCGCAGGGGCCGGCAGTGGTGGGCGTCACGGTGGCGGGTTTGCGCAACGTCGGGGCCGATGCCTCGGGCGGCGACGAGGACTCCGATCCTGAAGCCGAGCACTTCTTCCGCTTCTTCCGCGGCATCCCCGGCCTGCGTTTGCCGCCGCAGGGCGCGATGCCCTTCCGCGGCCAGGGCTCGGGCTTCATCGTCAGCGCCGATGGCCTGATCCTCACCAACGCGCACGTGGTGCGCGGCGCCAAGCAGGTGACGGTGAAGCTGTCGGACCGCCGCGAGTTCGCGGCCAAGGTGCTGGGCAGCGACACCAGCACCGACGTGGCCGTGCTGAAGGTCGATGCCAAGGGCCTGCCCGCCGTCACGCTGGGCGACCCGCGTGCCGTGCAGGTGGGCGATTGGGTGCTGGCCATCGGCGCGCCCTACGGCTTCGAGCAGACGGCCACGCAGGGCATCGTCAGCGCCAAGGGCCGTTCACTGCCCGGCGACAGCTATGTGCCCTTCATCCAGACCGATGCGGCGGTGAACCCCGGCAACTCCGGCGGCCCGCTGTTCGATTCGTCCGGCCGCGTGGTGGGCATCAACGCGCAGATCTATTCGCAAAGCGGCGGCTTCCAGGGCCTGGCCTTCGCGATCCCGCTGGACGTGGCGCTTCACGTGAAGGAGCAGATCGTCGCCAAGGGCCGCGTCGACCACGCGCGCCTGGGCGTGACGCTGCAGGATCTCTCGGCGCCGCTGGCCAGCTCCTTCGGCCTGGCCTCGCCCTCGGGCGCGTTGGTGGCCAACGTGGTGCCCGGCAGCGCGGCCGAGAAGGCGGGCCTGAAGTCGGGCGACGTGATCACCGCGGTCGACGGCGTGCCGGTTCAGGTGGCCGGCGATGTGTCGGGCCGCGTTGGCCTGGCCAAGCCGGGCGAACGTCTGAACCTCGCGCTGTGGCGCGACAAGTCGCGCAGCGAACTTTCAGTGACGCTGGGCCGCGCCGAGCCCGAGCGCGGCGAGCAGGCGGCCGCGGCCGAAGGCGGCACGCTGGGCCTGGCGGTGCGCCCGCTGCAACGCGACGAGTTGCGCAGCGCGGGGCTGGACCACGGCCTGCTCGTCGAGCAGGTGTCGGGCCCGGCGCAGCTGGCCGGCGTGCAGCGCGGCGACGTGCTGCTGGCACTGAACGGCAAGCCGGTGCAGGGCATCGCGCAGGTGCGCGACGCGCTGCGCGCGCACCCCAAGCACGTGGCGCTGCTGGTGATGCGCGACGGGCAGCAGATCTTCGTGCCGGTCAGCCTAGGTTGATCAGCGCAGGCGCTCAGGCCTTGGCCAGCGCCGCCTTCATCGCCACGGCCAGCGGCGTGGTCGGGCGGCCGATCAGCGTGCCGAGCTGATGGCCGTCGTCGAACAGCGCGCCCTTCGCGGCACCGGCGTCCGAATCGGCCAGCAGCGCCGCAAAGGGCGCGGGCAGGCCGGCACCGACGAGCGCCGCCTCGAAGGCCTGCTGCGGCAGGTCTTGATACACCACCGCGCGGCCGGTCTGGCGGTTCAGCTCGGCCACCAGTTCGGCCAGCATGTACGAGGTGTCGCCTGCGAGCTCGTAGCTGCGGTTGCTGCCCACCGGCTGCGCGAGCACGGCCGCTGCGGCGGCAGCGTAGTCGGCCCGTGTGGCCGAGGCGATGCGGCCCGATCCGGCCGCGCCGATGAAGGCGCCATGCTGCAGCGCCGGTGCCACGCTGGCGAGGTAATTCTCGGTGTACCAGCCGCTGCGCAGCAGCACGTGCGGCAGGCCCGACGCGGCGATTAGCGCTTCGGTGGCCTTGTGCTCGGCGGCCAGGCCCAGCGGCGAGCTGTCGGCGCGCAGCAGGCTGGTGTAGACGAGCTGGCCCACGCGCGCCTCGCGCGCCGCGTCGATCACCGCGCGGTGCTGCGGCAGGCGCTGGCCGACTTCGCTGGACGAGATGAGCAGCACACGTTCGGCGCCCTTGAAGGCGGCGGCCAGCGTGGCGGGGCGGGTGTAGTCGGCCTCGCGCACCTGCAGGCCCAGGGCGGCCAGGTCGGCCGCCTTGGCCGGGGTGCGTACGGCGGCGACGATCTGCTGCGCGGCCACGCCGCGTTCGATGAGCTGGGCGATGACGAGACGGCCGAGTTGGCCGGTGGCACCGGTGACGACGATCATGATGTTTGCTCCGTGGGGTCGGGTGGATGACAGGGCTTCATCATGTCGGGTATGCTTACTTTTCGTAAGTACTAACGCCGAGGTAAGTGTCCATGCATGCCGCCACCGCCCCAGACATCGATCACGAGCCGCTGCTGCGCGGCAACCTGTTCGCCGCCGAATGCCCCTCGCGCGAGGTGCTGCAGCACGTCACCAGCCGCTGGGGCGTGCTGGTGCTGGTGGCGCTGCTGGGCAGCGGCACGCTGCGCTTCAGCGAGCTGCGCCGCGGCATCGGCGGCGTCAGCGAGCGCATGCTGGCGCAGACGCTGCAATGGCTGGAGTCCGACGGCTTCGTGCTGCGCGTGGAGCACCCGGTGCAGCCACCGCACGTGGACTACCGGCTCACGCCGCTGGGCCGCGAGGTGGGCCGCCATGTGCGCGAGCTGTTCGACTGGATCGAGGGCAAGCTGCCGGCGATCCTCGACGCGCGGGGCCGGCAGGGCGGCCCCGAGGACGATCAGCCGAGTTCGAGGCCGAAGAAGCGCATCGTGCGGTCGTAGGCGAGCTGCGCCCAGGCGGCGTCGTACTGCGTGATGGCGATGCGGTGGCGGCCCTGTGCGTCTTCGTTGGCGAAGGCGTGGTGCGCCAGGTAGCGGTGGCCTTCGTAGCGCACCTTGGCCTCCTTCAGCTTGGCTTCCAGCGCGTCGACGCCGGCGATGGCGAAGGCGCCGTCCTGCGTGGCCCAATGCGCCATCAGCGGCATGCCGATCTTCGAAGCATCCACGTACTCGAGCGGCGGGTAGCCGTACCAGACCACGCCTGCATCGGCCTCGGGCACCATCGTCGAGGCGAGCACGGTGAGCGCGCCGCCCATGCAGAAGCCGGTGACGCCGACCTTGCCGCTGCCGAGCTTCGCGGCCTTGAGGTATTGCACGGCGCCGCGCACGTCCTGCGAGGCGGCCTCGCCGAAGTTCAGGCCGTCCATCAGGTGGTGCGCCTCCTCGGCCTCCACGGTGCTCTTGCCGCGGTAGAGGTCGGGCACCAGCGCAGTGAAGCCGGCGTTCGCAAAACGCTCGGCCACGCCGCGGATCTGCTCGTTGAGGCCCCACCACTCCTGGATCACGACCACCGCGCCCACAGGCGCCTCGGCCTCGGCCAGGTAGCCGTGCACAGCCTTGCCGTCAGGGCGCTTGAATTCGATCGTCTTGCCCATCGTCGCCTCCGTGATTCATGCGTACGGACGTGAGTATCTCAGCGCGCGCCGCCATGAGCTTCGTGCAGCGCACAGAAGCTGTCATGCAAGGCACAGGCGCACCCTGGGGCATACCGCCGCCGGGCGCCGTGCGGCCTAGCATTCCTGCAGGCCGGCCGCACTTGCACCACCGGCGAGGGAGAACCGCCGTGCCTTATGTCCATCGCAACACCCGCGGCGAGATCGAGAGCCTGCACCGCAGCCCGACGCTGGACGCCGTCGAGTACCTGCCGCAGGCGGCGCCGGAGGTGCAGCGCTTTCTGGGCCGGGAAGACGCGAAGGACCTGCAGGACGACTACGCGCGGCTCGACGCCGACACGGTGCGCGTGCTCGAGGACCTGCTCGACGTGCTGCTGGACAAGGGCCTGGTGCGCATCACCGACCTGCCGCCGGCCGCGCAGGCCAAGTACTTCGCGCGCAAGGAGCTGCGCGATCGCCAGAAGCCGCCCGCGGCGTTCGCTGCCTCCGGCTTCATCGACATCATCGACGACAGCGCCTTCGCCGGCCTGAGCTCGGCTCTGCCGCCGAAGTAGCCGCGCCGGCCCCGCCGCGGGCCGTCACAGATCGTCGGCCAGCACCTCGAGCGCGACCAGCTGCTCGCGCAGTGCCCAGCGGGCGCGCCAGCCTTCGCCCTGCCAGTCGGGGTCGTCGGCACGTTCGAAGGCGGCCAGCGCCGCCGACTCGTCGGCGAACACGCGGCAGCGGCCGGCGGCATGCAGTTCGGCCACGTCGCTGGCATCGAGCTTGCGCGCCAGGTCGTCGGCGTCGAAGGCGAACCAGACGCGCGGCGGCGCGTCGCAGGGCATCTCGAGCACGTGGATCATGGGCCGGCTTACTCCACGCCGTCGGTGACCGACTTGCGCCACACCACCTGGCGCAGCCGCTCGCGCGCGGCCTGCGCCGAGCCGTCGAAGCGGTCGGTGGCGCGGCGCAGCGCGGCCTGCGCCACCGAGGCCTCGGCCAGCGTCAGCGGCAGGCGGCCGGCCACATGCGTGGCCAGCGGCACCACCTTCAGGATGGCCTGCCGGTTGGGGTGTTCGTCGATCACGACCAGCTCGTCGGCCTCGGGCTGCCCATCGAGGCAGATGCGCGCGCCGATGACCTCGATGCGCCGGCCATCGTGGGTGGTGCGGATCAGAACGGGGTCAGCTTGCATCAGGGCCTCGCCATGAATGGAAGGGGTGCTTGTCGGCTTTGCGACAAGACGGCTTCACCCATGCAGGTTCGATGCCATCTCAACCGAACACTGAACTCCAGGCACGAGCCCAGGCCGGCGCGTCCGTCAGCGCCACGAACACCAGCCCGGCCACCGCGCCGCCGAAGTGCGCATCGTGGTTGATGCGGCCCTGCGCCTGCCGAGCAGCCCACTGGCAGTAGACGAGATAGGCCACGGCGAACAGCGGCGCCGGGATCGGGAAGGGGATCGGGAAGGTGTAGATCGCCGAGGTCGGGAAGTAGACGATCGAGGCGAACAGCACCGCCGAGATCGCACCCGATGCACCCAGGCTCTGGTAGCCGGGGTTGTCGCGGTGCCGGACGTAGGTGAGCGCATCGCTGGCCAGCAGGCCGGCGGCGTACAGGGCCACGAAGCGCGGCGTGCCCATCGCCGGCTCGAGCTGGAAGGCAAAGGCGAAGAAGGTGAAGGCGTTGAAGAGCAGGTGCTGCAGGTCGGCATGCATGAAGCCGCTGGTCACCAGCGTGGCGTACTCGCGACGCGGCACCAGCCAGTGCGGCCGGAACAGGCTGCGCTCGATGAGCGCCGGCATCGCGTAGAGGCCGGCCAGGCTGGCCAGCAGCATGGCGGCGAGGATGAGCGTGGCCGCGGGGGAGCCGGCGAGAAGGGTCAAGAGATCTCCAGGGATGGGCGGGTGGCAGGCGAGGATTGTCGCGGCGGCGACATCGGTCCGTGGTGTTGCCGGGCTGGCCCGGCATGGCTAGAGTGCCTCCCCGGCCTTCCCGCCGGGAGGGCTGAACGAATCAAATCCAACAGCCCTGGGGAGGATCGGCATGAGCAGGAAGGCATTCGCGCGCAGCGCGGTGGGGGGAACTTTGGCCGCGGCGCTGGCCGCCTGTGGCGGCGGAGGCGGCGACTCGAGCCCGCCGGTCGTGCTGAACCCGCCGGTGATCTCGGCGCAGCCCACGGCACAGTCGGTGCTGACCGACGCGAGCGCCACCTTCTCGGTCACCGCCACCGGCGCCGGCCTGAGCTACCAGTGGCGGCGCAACGGCACGGCGATCGCCGGCGCCACGTCCGCGAGCTACACCACGCCCGCGGCCAGCTACGCCGACCAGGGCGCGCAGTACAGCGTGACGGTGACCAACGCCGACGGCAGCGTGACCAGCAGCGCGGCCGCGCTGAGCCTGGTGGCCAGCGCCAGCCAGCAGGCCTTCGAAAGCGTGGCCCTGGCACCGTCCGACGGCAGCTACCTTTTCCGCTGGAACCTCAACTTGTCCGGCCCGCAGGCCAGCGGCACCAACTACGCCTACTCCGAATCCTCGGTGCTGGCCCAGTCGCCGCTGACCGCCGGCCCGCAGACCAACGCGCAATCGGCGCCAGCGAACCTGGCCACGAGCCTGGCGCTGACCAGCACCGGCCCGACGCGCATCCTGAAGAACGGCTCGATCCTGGTGGTGCCGACGCTGCAGGCCTCCAACCGCATCTCGTATGTGGGCAGCGACGTGCGCGTCGATTCGCTGGCCGCCGACAACACCACGGTGGCCTACTCGCAGCTGCGCAGCGACTACACCTCGGCCTCGCTCACGGGTCTGGTGTCGGCCACGCCGGCCGAGTTCGCGCAGTGGTTCAACTCCTTCTTCGCCAACCCCGCCGTGCTGACGGCCGGCGCCACCTACCAGGCCGGCGCGGGCTACATCAAGTACACGTCGGCGAGCCTGGGCGACCGCTACACCGCATTCGACTGCGTGGGCGCGACCACCGACGCGAACATCACGCCCTGCGCCAGCGCCACCACGCTGAACGCGGCGCTGACCGCCGGCATCGTCTCGAACAGCGACGTCACCACCTACAACCTGGCCGACGGCACGCTGGGCACGGTGGGCGGCGTGCCGGTCTGGGTGGCCACGGCGCCGCGGCCGCTGTCGGCCACGCTGAGCAGCACGGTGCAGTACCGCATCTACTTCCAGCTCAACGGCAACGTCTACACCGGCTCGCTGATCCGCGACGGCGCGGTGCTCGGCGGCTCGTACTACGTCTCCAACCCCGGCGGGGCGACGGTCGAGGAACGGCTGACCTTGCTGCCGTACCAGATCCGCATGAACAAGGCGGCTCGCGACAGCCTGGCGGCGGCGATGGCCATCTGACGCAGGCCGGCGCTGCCGCGCCGGCCCCGCGCTCAGAAGGTCACCAGGATGTCTTCGTGCCGCACGATGAACTGGCAGGCCAGCCGCCAGGGCGGCGGCCTGTCGTTCGTCTCGGCGTCGTCGATCTGCGCCTGCGTGATCTTGCCGGCGTAGCGCAGCACCGTCTTCTCCTTCTCGGTGAGCGCCATGCCGACGGGCGCCTTGCCCGACAGCACGCTCACCTGGATCAGGCAGGAGCCGCACTCGCCGTTCTCGCAGTCGGACTCGAGCGGCACCTTGTTCTTCTTCGCCACCGACAGCAGCGTGTGGGTGTCGCCCGCCACCGCGTAGACGGTGAGGTCGCGCTGCATGCGCGGCGAGGTGAAAGTAACGTTCGCCATGGCTGCGCCTATCGGATGATGTCGTACGAGTAGTCGGTCTTGCCGGGCACGATGGTGTTCGCGTCCAGCGTCTCGAAGAACTCGTCGAGCAGCATGGTCAGCAGCCACAGCGCACCGTTGTAGCCCCAGGTCGGGAAGCGGTGGTAGTGGTGCCGGTCGAAGATCGGGAAGACCAGGCGGATCAGCGGCACGCCGCAGTCGCGCTCGAGGTACTTGCCGTAGGTGTTGCCGATCAGGAAGTCCACCGGCTCGGTGTGCAGCAGCGAGCGCATGTGCCACAGGTCGCGCTTCGGGTAGACCTTGCAGTTGGCGCCGTAGGGCGAGCTGTCGAACAGCGCCTGCACCTTGTTCGCCCAGTCTTCGCCGCCGTTGGTGGCCAGCACGTGCGCCGGCTCGGCGCCGAGCTCGAGCAGGAACTCGCTGTAGCCGAGCATCTGGTCGGGGTCGCCGTACAGCGCATAGCGCTTGCCGTGCAGGTGCGCCTGGCTGTCGGCCATGGCGTCGACGAGCTGGCCGCGCTCGCGTTCGAGCGCCGCGGGCACCGGCTTGCCGGTCAGGCGCGAGATGGCCATGATGAAGCGGTCGGTGCCGGCCACGCCCACGGGCGCGTTGAGCACCACCACCTCCTGGCCCTTCTCGGCCAGGTACTTGGCGGTCTTCTCGCAGCAGTATTCCTGGAACACGATGGTCGCCTTGGCGTGCAGCGCCGCCTCGACCTCGGCCTTGGTGGTGCCGCCCTCGTACATGCGGAACTCGCCGTCGGTGGGCGTGTTCCACACTTCCGACGGGTCGCAGATCACGTTCACCTTCGCGCCGAACAGCTCGAAGATGCGCTTGACCTCCTTCATGTTGCCGACCACGAAGCCGTCGAAGCCGCCGATGAAGTTGATGCTCTCGTCGGGCACGCGCACCAGCGGCTCGGTGGTCTTGGACTTGCCGTCCCAGAAGTGCTGCAGCACGCCGAGCAGCGCGTTGTCGTAGCCGGTGACGTGGCTGCCCACGAAGGCCGGCGTGTGCGCGAAGGGCACGTCGAACTCGGCCGGCACGCTGCCCTTTTCCTTGCTCGTCTTGATGAATGCGTTCAGGTCGTCGCCGATCACTTCCGCCATGCAGGTGGTGCTGACGGCGATCATCTCCGGCTTGTACAGGTTGTAGGCGTTGGCCAGGCCGTCGACCATGTTGTTCAGGCCGCCGAACACCGCCGCGTCTTCCGTCATCGACGAGCTGACGCAAGACGTCGGCTCCTTGAAGTGGCGGCTGAAGTGGCTGCGATAGTAGGCCACGCAGCCCTGCGAGCCGTGCACGAAGCTCAGCGTCTTCGCAAAGCCGTTGGCCACGTACACCGCGCCCAGCGGCTGGCAGGCCTTGGCCGGGTTGACGGTGAGTGCCTCGCGGGCGAAGTTCTTGTCCTTGTAGTCCTTGCTCTTGGTCCAGTCACGGATCTCCGCGACGCGCGCATCGGAATGGTTGAACTCGAAGTTCGCCTTCTTGTCGGCGAAGATCTTCTGGTACTCCGGCTCGCGGAACAGCAGTTCGTGGTCGATGACCTTGTCGGCTGATTGGGGCATGGTGTTCTCCTGCTTGAACGGGGTGGACTACGCAGCGGCTTTCCAGGGCGCCTTGGCGAGCTTCCAGACCGGCGAGCTGATCGCCATGTCCATGTCGCGCGCGAAGATCGCGAAGCCGTCGTAGCCGTGGTACGGGCCGCTGTAGTCCCAGCTGTGCATCTGCCGGAACGGCACGCCCATCTTCTGGAACACGTACTTTTCCTTGATGCCCGAGCCGATCAGGTCGGGCTGGATCTTCTCGACGAACTTCTCGAACTCGTAGCCGGTCACGTCGTCGTAGATCAGCGTGGCGTCGCCGATGTAGTGCGTGGTGCGCTGGTAGTCGTCGTTGTGGCCGAACTCGTAGCCGGTGCCGACCACCTTCATGCCCAGGTCTTCATAGGCGCCGATGACGTGGCGCGGGCGCAGGCCGCCGACGTACAGCATCACCGTCTTGTCGAGCAGGCGCGGGCGGTACTTGGCGATCACCGCGTCGACCAGCGGCTGGTACTTGGCGATCACCGCCTCGGCATTGGCCTTGATCTTGTCGTCGAAGTGGCTGGCGATCTCGCGCAGGCTGGCGGCGATCTTGGTCGGGCCGAAGAAGTTGTACTCGACCCAGGGGATGCCGTACTTCTCTTCCATGTGCCGGCTGATGTAGTTCATCGAGCGGTAGCAGTGGATGAGGTTGAGCTTGGCCTTCGGCGTGTTCTCCAGCTCGGCGATGGTGCCGTCGCCCGACCACTGCGCGATCACGCGCAGGCCGATCTCCTCGAGCAGGATGCGTGACGACCACGCATCGCCGCCGATGTTGTAGTCGCCGATGATGGTGACGTCGTAGGGCGTGCTCTCGAACTCGGGCCGCTTCGTGCCGTCGAGCTTGTCGAACACCCAGTCGCGGATGGCGTCGTTGGCCAGGTGGTGGCCGAGCGACTGGCTGACGCCGCGGAAACCCTCGCAGCGCACCGGCACGATGGTGTGGCCTTCGTATTCCTTGGACTTCTTCTTCGACACCGCCTCGATGTCGTCGCCGATCAGGCCGATCGGGCACTCGCTCTGGATCGAGATACCTTTGTTCAGCGGGAACAGGCCCTGGATCTCGTCGATGATCTTGTCGAGCTTCTTGTCGCCACCGAAGACGATGTCCTTCTCCTGGAAGTCGGAGGTGAACTGCATCGTCACGAAGGTGTCGATGCCGGTGGTGCCGATGTAGTAGTTGCGGCGCGCGGCCCAGCTGTACTGGCCGCAGCCCACCGGGCCGTGCGAGATGTGCACCATGTCCTTGATCGGGCCCCACACCACGCCCTTGGAGCCGGCGTACGCGCAGCCGCGGATGGTCATCACCCCGGGCAGCGACTTGATGTTGGACTTGACGCCGCAATCCGGCTTGCCTTCCTCGTACTGGCCGAGGTGCTTGGCGCGGCGCTTGGCCATCTTGTCGGGATAGGCCTTCAGGACCTCGTCGATCAGGGCCTTGTTGACGGCCTTGCGCTCTTCAACAGTCATGGACATGGTGCACTCCTCGGAGGGTTCAGGCTGCTGCTGCGGCGAGTTCGGCGGCGGACTTGCCCACCTGCGACTCGTCGACCGACTTCATGATCCCGTGCTCCATCAGCAGGTCTTCCAGCTGGTCCATGGTGATGGGGGTGGGGATGGTGCCGTTGCCCGCGTTGGCGTGGATCTTCGTGGCCAGGTCGCGGTACTCCTGCGCCTGCTTGGAGTCCGGCGCGTACTCGAGCACGGTCATGCGGCGCAGCTCGGCGTGCTGCACGATGTTGTCGCGCGGCACGAAGTGGATCAGCCGGCTGCCCAGCATCTTGGCCAGCGAGTCGGCCAGCTCGAGTTCCTTGTCGGTCTGGCGCTCGTTGCACACGAGGCCGCCCAGGCGCACGCCGCCGCTGTTGGCGTACTTCAGGATGCCCTTGGAGATGTTGTTGGCCGCGTACATGGCCATCATCTCGCCGGACATCACGATGTAGATCTCCTGCGCCTTGTTCTCGCGGATGGGCATCGCGAAGCCGCCGCAGACCACGTCACCGAGCACGTCGTAGGAGACGTAGTCGACACCGTCGTAGGCACCGTTCTCTTCGAGGAAGTTGATCGAGGTGATCACGCCGCGGCCGGCGCAGCCGACACCCGGCTCCGGGCCGCCGGACTCGACGCAACGGATGTCGCGGTAGCCGATCTTCATGACGTCTTCGAGCTCGAGGTCCTCCACCGAGCCGGCTTCGGCAGCGAGCGAGAGGATGGTGTCCTGCGCCTTGGCGTGCAGGATCAGGCGGGTCGAGTCGGCCTTGGGGTCGCAGCCGACGATGAGGATCTTCTGGCCCATCTCGGAGAGGGCGGCCAGCGTGTTCTGCGAGGTGGTGGACTTGCCGATGCCACCCTTGCCGTAGAAGGCGATCTGCCGAAGTTTTGCCATTGTGTTGCTCCAGTTGATTCGGTTGAGAAGTTGACGATGCGGGAACGTTCGTCGCGATCTCTATGCAGCCTTCGGTGCCTTGTGGGTCTTCTTATGGAAGGTCCCTCGGGGCCTGACATGGGGTCCGCGCAGGCTTCTCATCGCAATGCGCGTGCCACCCCCTGTGGCTTGATTCAAGTGCTTGTTTTCACGAGGTAAATGCGCGATTTCGAGGGCGCTGCAGGAGCCCTGTTCGATTGTTCGAAACACGACAAACCCGGACGCGAAACGACGCTCGCCGCGCCACCCGGCGCGCGCTCCACCGGGCGTCGTGCGCTGCGCGGGCAAGGTGGTACGGCGGTTGCTCTCTGAGTGCTCATGAGCGCCCTGCCCATCGTCGCCGCGAACCCCAACCCGCACTTCCAGCGGCTGGGCGGCGAGGCGGCCGTGGCCAGGCTGGTCGAGGCCTTCTATCGCGCGATGGACAGCCGCGCCGATGCGCGCGCCATCCGCGCGATGCATCACGCCGACCTCGCGCAGACGAAGGCCGTACTGCGCATCTACCTGGCCGAGTGGCTGGGCGGCCCGAAGCGTTACTCGGCCGAGCGCGGCCAGCCGCGGCTGCGCCGCGTGCACATGCCCTTCGCCATCGACACGAACGCGCGCGATGCGTGGCTGGCCTGCATGCGCCAGGCGCTCGACGAGATCGGCGCGGATGCGGCGCTGCGCGACGAGCTGCTTGCCGCGTTCGCCAAGGTCGCCGATCACCTGAAGAACACCGACACCGATTCAACCCACCGGAGCCCCTGATGAGCACCACCCTCGCCGAACCCGGACTCGCGTCCACCGCCTTCGCCCGCCTCGAGTCCGAGGGCCGCCTGCTCAACCCGGTGCTCAAGGCGCCGACGAAGAAGCCGGGGCGCTTCGGCTTCCGCGGCGAGCTCGCGCTGCGATTCGCGGCCAAGCTCGCCGACGAGGCGCGCCCGCCCGAGCTCACCTGCGACCAGGTGATCGCGGTGGCGCAGGTCGGTGATCCCAAGCTGCCCTTCTTCGCCGGCTACCTGCTCAGCTTCGAGCACCTGAAGGACGTGGCCGAGACGCTGGGCGACACGCTGTCGGCGGGCGGCAAGTACTTCCTCTTCTGCAACAACATCGACCTGAGCAAGAAGTACCAGGTGTCGCTCAAGGGCGCGATGTTCTACGTGCTGCCGATCGACGAGGCCACCGTCTACAACGAGCTGCTCGAACTGCTGTACCTCGAGAAGGCCGAGCTGAAGAAGCTGGATACCGCGGGCAAGACCGACCGCGTGGCCGACGCCGCGCTGAAGTTCGACATCACCTTCGACACGATCACCTACGACGAGGGCCTGAAGCTGATGGGCCCGGTGCGCAACCCGAACGAGAACCGGCCTGTGTGAGCCTGGCAGGCGACCGTGAAGCCGACCCGGCGCGCTGGTACACGACCAACCTGGTCGGCGTGCCTGCGCCGCTGCTGGCGAGCACGGCCTTCAACGCGCACCCGCAGCCGCTGCACATCGCCGGCGCGCGCGAGTGCAACCCCGGCCTGTTCGCGCTGCTGCAGCGCAGCCGCGATGCCGACGAGGCACGTGCCGTGTTCGCGCACTACATGAGCCTGGCCTTCGGGCTGGCGCGGCCTTCCGACGAGGCGCGCGGCGAGGCGTCGGGTGATCGGCGCCGCTGGCGCTCCAGCTACCTGAAGCTGCTGCAGGGCTGGGGTCTCGATTCGAACGGCCCCTCGGGTGCCGTGCTCAAGGGCTGGGTGGAGAGCCGCTTCGGCCTGGTGCCCAGCTTCCACGGCGCGCCGCTGGCGCGCTTCCCGTCGCCGGCCTGGGTGGCCTACCTCGAGCAGAAGGCGGCCAGCCGCTATCACAACAACAGCATCTTCCAGCAGCTCGACCTGCTCTACGAGTTCTGCCAGTGGATGCTGGTGCGCTTCGCGCTGCTCGGCGGCGGCACGCACGCCACGCTGTGGCGCGGCGGCACGCGCTGCGAGGAGCAGGTCGCCGCCGGCTCGCTGCGCGAACGGCACTGCACGGTGCGATTGAACAACCTGGTGTCGTTCAGCACGACGCGCGATGAGGCGCAGTGTTTCGGCGACTGGGTGCTGCAGGCGCGCGTCCCGCAATGCAAGCTGCTGCTCGTGCCCGGCCTGCTCAACACCACCTCGCTGCACGGCGAGGCCGAGGTGCTGGCCATCGGCGGGGATTGCGAGGTCGAGGCTCGGTATGACTAGTGCCGCGGCGTTGCTCGACCGGGCCCTGGGCGCCTATCTCGGCCTGGCCATCGGCGACGCGCTCGGCGCCACGGTGGAATTCATGACGCCGCGCGAGATCCAGCACCGCTTCGCCGCGCAGGGCGGCGTGCACCGGAACCTCATCGGCGGCGGCTGGCTCAAGCTCGCCCCAGGGCAAGTGACCGACGACACGACCATGAGCCTGGCGCTCGGCGACGCGTTGCTGCGAGGCGAGCGCGCCGGCCGTCCCTTCGACACGCGGCTCATCGCCGAGGCCTTCCTCGCCTGGTGGCGCGGCAAGCCGGTGGACTGCGGCAACACCTGCCGGCGCGGCATCCTGCGCTTCCTGCAGCAGGGCGGCGTCAGCGGCGAACCGAACGACGGCGACGCCGGCAATGGCGCGCTGATGCGCAACCTGCCGGTGGCGCTGGCCACGCTGGGCGACGACGCGGCCTTCGAACGCGTGTCGATCGCACAGGCGCACGTGACGCACCACCATCCGCTGTCGGACGCCGCGGTGCTCGGCATCGGCCACCTGCTGCGCGACCTGCTCGGCGGCGCCGACGCGGCAGCGCAGGCGCGGCGCATCGAGGCCTTCGTCGCCACGCAACCGGCCTTCACGTTCCAGCCCTATCCCGGCCGGGCCAGCGGCTACGTGGTCGACACGGTGCAGACGGTGCTGCACTGCGTCTCGTCGCACGCCGAGTTCGAGCCGGCCCTGCTGGCCGCCGTGAACCAGGGCGACGACGCCGACACCACCGGCGCGCTGGTCGGCATGCTGGCCGGCGCACGCTGCGGCGCGCAGGCCCTGCCCGGCCGCTGGCTGGGCCGGCTGTCGCGCACCGTGGTGCAGGACATCACCGACCAGGCCAGCGCACTCGTGGCGCTGGCGCTGGACCGCCAATCCCTTCCATTGCCTTCGTGAGGACGCCATGCCCCTGTACGACTACCGCTGCAATGCCTGCGGCCAGCAGTTCGAGCTGCTGGTGCGCAGCAGCACCGTGCCCGCCTGCCCGCACTGCGCGGCCACCGCGCTGGAGCGCCTGGTTTCGCTGACGGCGCCGCAGGGCACCAGCCAGGCCCTCATCGCCGCGGGGCGGCGCGCGGCGGCGAAGCAGGGGCACTTCAGCCACTACTCGAAGGCGGAGCGGGCGAAGGTGTCGAAGTAGGCTGTCCACTCAGAGGCTGAGCCCTTCACCGCGCTGCTCGTGCGTGCGCCCATCGCGGATGTGATACAGGCGCTTGAAGGTCGGGATGATCTTCTCGTCGTGGGTGACGACGATGATGGCCGTGTGGTACTGCACCGCCATCTCGTTGAGGATGCGCACCACGGCCAAGGCCCGCTCGCTGTCGAGCGGCGCGGTCGGCTCGTCGGCCAGGATCACTGGCGGCCGGTTGGCCAGCGCGCGTGCGATCGACACCCGCTGCTGCTCGCCGCCGGAGAGTTCCGAGGGCTGCGCGCTCGCGCGATGGTCGACGTCCAGGGCCTTGAGCAGTTCCCGCGCACGGGCACGCGCCTCGGTGTTCGGCCGGCCCGCCAACATCGGCAGCAAGGCCACGTTGTCGGTGACGTCGAGGAAGGGGATCAGGTACGGCGCCTGGAAGACGAAACCGATGCTGTCGCGCCGCAGCGCACGCAGGTCGGGGATCTTCCAGCCATGGTCGTAGATCGTGTCGCCCCCCAGCACCATCTTGCCGCCGCTGGGCTCGATGACCGCACCCAGGCACTTCAAGAGCGTGCTCTTGCCCGAGCCGGACGGCCCGATCAGGCCGATCACTTCGCCCGGCGCGACCGTCATGTTCACGTCCTTCAGCGCATCGACGGCCGTGTCGCCTTCGCCGTAGCGCTTGCGCAGGCCCTCGATGCGGATGCCGAGTTCCGCCACATCAACCCCCGATGGCCGCAGCCGGATCGACCTTCAACGCGACGCGGATGGCCAGCGTGCTGGCCAGCGCGCAGATCAGCATCACGGCCACCAGACCACGCAGGGCATCGCCCGACTCCAGCAGCACGTATTTCGGAAACACCGGCGCCCAGAACGTGGCGGCGACCTTGCCGACGATGAAGCCGATCAGGCCCAGGCCCATCGCCTGCTGCAGGATCATCCCGGCGATCGTGCGGTTGCGCGTGCCGATCAGCTTGAGCACCGCGATCTCGCGGATCTTGCCCAGTGTCATCGTGTAGATGATGAAGGCGACGATGGCCGCGCTGACGATTGCGAGGATCACCAGGAACATGCCGATCTGCCTGGCCGAGGTGGCGATCAGCTTGGCCACCAGGATCTCTTCCATCTGAACCCGTGTGTAGGCCTCGAGGTGCTTCCAGCGCCGCACCGGCTCGGCCACGTCTGCCGCCGCCACGCCGGGACGCACCTGGACGAGGATGGCATTGACGTTGCGGTTGTTCGCCTGCGAGGCCTGGATCGCCTCGAGCAGCCCGGGAACCCCTGGCCGATTCAGGGCAGGATTCGCGGAAGTGCGGGCACGCTCGTTCAGGATGGCGTCGTTGTCTTTCAGGAACTGGGCCTCCTGCGCGTCCTTCAGCGGGATGAAGACCATCGGATCCCCCCCGGACGACACCATGCGCCGGGTCAGGCCGACCACGCTGTAGTCGTGGCGCCGGATGCGAATGCGCTCACCCAGCGCGAACCCCGTTCGCACATCGGCCACGGCTTCGTAGTGGCTGCGCGTGATGTGTCGCCCCGCGACGAGGTAGCCCGGCTCGCCGGGCTGCCCGGACTCGAAGCCGACGACCATGGCGCGCACGTCCTCGTTGTCGACCCTTTCGTCGGTGGCGCCAGCGTTGGCGGCACGCCGCACCTGCATCGTCAGGTAGGTGACGTTGGCCGCACGCTGCACGCCGGGCAGCGCCTGCACGGCGCGCACCACGTCGTCGCGCAGGCTCGACGATTCCGCGTATGGCCCCTGGGTGTCCTGCTGAACCACCCAGAGATCGGCGCCGCTGTTGTTCAGCAGCGCTCGTGCGTCGTCGACCATGCCGCGGTAGACGCCTGCCATGGTCAGGGTCACGCCGATCAGCAGCCCCAGGCCGAAACCGGTGAGGACGAACTTGCCCCACGCGTGCAGGATGTCCCGGCCGGCCAGGCTGATCACGGCCGGCGCCCCGCGAGCGACTCGACGACCTTGATCCGGCTGCTGGCGCCGAGTTCCTTCTCGCTGTAGACGACGACGGCTGACCCGGCCTGGAGGCCCTCGAGCACCTGCACCTGGCCGTCGAGGCTGGCCTGGCCCAGGCGCACCGGTGCAAAGTGGAGCGCCGTGGCGTCGATCGCCCACACGCCGGTCTGGCCTTGCAGGCGCTTGATCGCCGCGTTGGGCAGCACCACGGCGCTGGCCGTCGCGGGCAGCGAAAGCGTCACTTCGGCCAGCTCACCGACCGACAGGCTGCCCGGCAGCTGGTCGAAGCTCACCTGCACCACGCGTTCTTCGGTCACGCTGTCGCTCACGGCCTCGACACGGGCCACCTTGCCGGACAGCGGAGCGCCGGGACTCGAACGCAGGACGATCTGCGCCGGCAGCCCGACGGCCAGTCCCGCAGAACGCCCCTGGTCGAAGCGGGCCTTGACCCACAGCGACGCGGGCTCGATCACGCGCACCACGGCCTGCCCGGCCACGACGGTGGAGCCGGGTTCGGCGTCACGGCTCGTGACGATGCCGTCGCTGGGCGCCATGAGCCGCACGTTGGCGCGCTGCTGGCGCAGGCCGGCACGTTCGGCACTCAGCCGTTGCTGGTCCTGCCGCGCCGCGGCGAGGTTGGCTTGCGCAGCGCTCACCCCGGCTTCGGCCGAGGCCTGTTCCTGCAATCGGGCCTCGACGGCACCGGCGCTGATGAAGTTCTGTGCTCCCAGTTCGACATAACGACGTGCATTGATCGCCGCCAGTTCACGCTTGGCGAGCGCATCGCGCCGCTGTGCTTCCGCTGCGGCCATGGCACTGCCGGCGCGGGCGATCGAGGCGTCGAGCGCGGCCGTGCGCTCGTCCAGATCGACCGGGTCCATCTCGGCCAGGAGCTGGCCCGCCTTCACCCTGTCGCCGGCGTCCACGGCCACCGCACGCACGCGCCCGGCCACGGTCGGACCGATCACGTAGCTCCGGCGGGCTTCCACGGTGCCGATGCCGAACAGCGCCGGTGTCAGCCGGCTTTGGCTGGCCTGCACGACCGTGACCTTGGTGGGCGCCAACGGCCCGGATCGCATGAGCACGAAGAGCATCGCGATGAGCAAGGCCGCGCCCAGCAGGCCCAGAACGAGCCGGCGAGTCGTGAGGGACGTGAACTTCATGGCGCCTCCCCGAGGCCGCGCAGGTAGAGGGCAAGGACAGGGCCCGCCTGCTGGCGCATGGTGCCGGGCCGCCCGCTCAGCATCGACTGCATCACCAGCCCCTGGATCAGCCCGATGAAGCCCGTGGCGGCGGCTTCCGGGTCAAGCGCCGGGCTGACCAGACGCTGCTCGATCGCCTGGGCAAGCAAGCCGAGCAGCAGTTTTCGGTAGCCCTGCAGCACGCCGCGGACTTCGAGCTTGGCCGGCGAGTCGGCCGGTTGCTGGAGCTCGTGAAAGATGAAGCGCGGAACGCCCGGGTGGGCGATGACGAACTCGACATGCGCGTGGAACATCGCCGACAGCGCGTCCAGCGGCGTGCCCGCCTGGTCTGCGGCGGCCTGCAGCTTCTGCAACAACGACTCCCGCACCCAACGCATGGCGGCCAGCCAGATGGCGTCCTTGGTCGGGAAGTGCTTGAAGACGGCGCCCTGGGTGACGCCGATCGCCGCGGCAATGTCGCCGCTGGTGATCAGCGCCGGGCTGGACTCGCGTGCCAGGCGCAACGCCGCCGCCACGATCTCGGCCTGGCGTTCTTCGGTGGAGAGTCGGGTCTGCATGGTTCGGACGCGTCGCGGTAAGTCATCAGTTACTTACCACTATACGCCGATTGCGGTATACCATGCACGGTATCAGTCGCATCAGGTTTTCTTGCGGCGCGAGACACTGGCAGCCCGGCTTCGGCCGCTCGGTGCGGTGCCACGCCCGCCCCATCCACTCCGGCCCACGTGGCCACCAAGATTTGTGAGGTCAGACATGTACGGATTCACCACCACGCTCACCGGCCTGTCGTTCGACGAAGCGCTGGCAAAGACGACCGCTGCGCTGAAGACCGAAGGTTTTGGCATCCTCAGCGACATCGACGTGCAGCGAGCGATGAAGGAGAAGCTGGGATCGGACATGCCGCCCTATCGCATCCTGGGCGCATGCAACCCTCCCCTGGCCCATCGGGCCCTGCAGGCCGAGCCGGACATCGGCTTGCTGCTGCCGTGCAACGTGATCGTCCGCGAGGAAGCGCCTGGACGCATCGTGGTGGGATTCCTCGACCCTCAGACCATGGTCAGCCTGGTCGGCAAGCCGGGGGTGAAGGCCGTCGCCGACGAAGCAGAAAGCCGGTTGCGACGCGCCTGCCAGGCGCTGGGTGGCAGCAGTGCGGCGCCGGCCTGAGAAGTCACTTCATCAGGAGGCAGGTCGAAGGCCAGAATCCTCATGGAAGTCGACGACCTGGGGTGGCGAGCAGTCCACTGGTCGCCGCCCCTGAAACGAACGCACCCGACGTCATCTTCGACAGGCCATTGCGGCCTTCGGTGACGAACACGCGGCAGGCACTGCAACGAGGCGTCTTTGGTGCTTGCCGACGGCACCAGGGGTGCGACCGACTCGATCGCCAACCCCACCCGTTGCAGCATCGTGCGCCGGCACTCAGCCACCTAGCGCTTGAAGAGCGCATCCACCTCCTTGCCGAAGTAACCGCTGGTCGAGCTCAAGTGGTCGAGGTTGCTCGAACTCTCCAGGTACACCTGGTCGAACGGGCTGCTCGCCTTCAGCGCGGCTGCGTCCATGCGGCCGGTGGGCGTGGCGATGTTCAGCGCGCTGGCCACCGCGACGAACATGTGCGTTCCGGCGCCGGTCACGCCGTTCTCCGAAGAGAAGCCGGCCTGCGTGAGCGCGCCGCGCAGCTGGTCGATGTAGTTGCTGCGACCACCAGGTGCGCCTTCGGACTGGATGCCGTCGCCGTAGGCCTCGAAACTCTTCTCGTAGGTCGCCGTGTAGGGTGCAGCCTCCTTCTTCCCGCGCGCCACCGCCGCGTCGACGGCCTGCTTGACGATGGCCGTCTTGGCCGACGACGCGAAGGTTTCGCAAAGCCCCAGCAGGCCCGTGATGGACACGCGGGCGTTGATGTAGCTGTTCAGGCCGCTCACCTGGCTGTCCACGTCGAAGCCGGCAACCTTGGTCTCGACATTCGACCGTGCCACCAGCGACTTCTGGTTTGCCTGAAGGCCCAGCGGGAAGGCTTCCAGCACCAGGCTGCTCACGATGGGCAGGTTGAGGTCGACGCTGACCGTGCAGAAGGTGTTCTCCTGTCTGTAGCTCACCGGTACGCTGCCGCTGAACACCTGCAGCCGCCCGGCCACGTAGCGCTGCCCCGGCTGCGGATCCTGCAGGGCGTCGCCCATGCGGCCGCTGGAGACGCCAACGCGGCGCAGCCCTGCGGCCCGGGGAAAGCCGCCGAGAGTGCCGTTCAGTTCGTCGACGTAGAGCCGCTTGTGCTCGTCGGTCCAGGTCTGCGTCGAGGTGCCCTGGCGGTAGTGGTGCGTGAGCATCTGGCGCGCCGCCGGCGAATCGGCCACTGCCAGCGCCTCGGCGCCGCCGCGGTCCTTGTACAGGTCGGCCAGGAACTGCATGCCGATAGGGATGTAGGCGCCACGCTGCGGCGCATCGACCGACAGCCACAGGTCGACCAGGTGCGGCCGGCCAGCCGACTCCATCGACTGCAGCGCATAGCGCGTCACCACGCCGCCCATGCTGATGCCCTGCAAAGCCACGCGGTCGGCGGCTGTCAGCTCGTAGCGGTCGATCGCCCATTCGATGACGGCGCGCACGAAGCCGGCGTTGCGCTGGATGAGGTCGGCGCCGTTGCGGTAGCGCACCACCAGCGTGTGGTAGTCGTTGCCGCTGCCTTGCGCAGCACAGGTGCTGTCGAGTTCGCCGGCGCCCGGCTGGCGGTCGGTGTCCTGCGGCGCGAAGCCGCGCACCACGATGAGCATGTTGCGCGGGCGGCCGTCGTCGTTCAGCCCGGGGCAGACGTGCACGTAGCCCTGGCCCGGCGCGCCATCGACCACGGCACCCTGGATGGACTGAACGGTTTCCTTGTCGACCGACGCCCGCGTGACGGGTGCCGGGCCGGCGCCGCCATCGCCGCCGCCGCCGCAGGCGGTCAGCAGGGCGGCGAAGGCGAGAACGCCGAGCGTGAAGGGGCGAGCCAGAATCGAAGCGGTCGTCATGGTGGATCTCCTGGTGAGCGCTGCCGTCTCGGCGGGACATCCGCGTCATCCGGCATGGCTGCATCGTCTCCAGGCACGCCACTTCGTTCGAGGCCAGTGGAGGATCATCACGGGATCAGTTCGGGATCAGTTGCTCGTGCGGCGTGCCACGACGCTGCCGGCCGGCTAGATTGGGCAGGCCGGCGATGGCACGCCGCGCCATTCGCCGAAGGAGGACGACATGTACGATGCAGAGCTGAGGGTCGCCGTGATCGGCGGCGGAGTCTCGGGGCTGTCCGCGGTCTACGAGTTGACGCAGCGCGCCATCGAGCAGCAGCGGCCGCTGAGCGTGACGCTGTTCGAGAAGTGTCAGGACGTGGGCGGCAATGCCGTCAGCGGCTGGTGCAGCCTCGGCCGGCAGGCGCGCCAAGGCCAGCAGCTGCTTCGTTTTGTCGACCTCGGCGTGAACGACCTGAACCTCGACGCCTATCCGCTCGTGGCCGAGGCCATGGCCCGGGTCGGCTACGACGAACTGCGTGAGCTCGAGAACTCCGAGTGCTACTACACGCCGGAAGGCCAGGTGCGATTCACGCTCGACGGCGAGATGCGGGCCGGCACCAGCCTTGCGGGCTTCGATTTCGACCAGATCGAAGGCGGTGACCTGCCGCGCCTGCAGGCGCTCATCGTCGCAAAGGCGAACAGGATCATCGGCGACCAGGACGATCCGAACCTGGACATGACGGTCGGCCGCTTCTTCGCGGACTGCATCGAGCAGCCCTACCCGACGCTGCACGACCCGGATCTGCCGTGGCCGTCGGCGCAGCAGTGGGCCGATGCGGCGTTCGTGCGCCGCCTCAGCCGGCTGGTGGCAAGGCTGCGCGACGAGTTCTTCCTGCCTCGAATGTCCGCCATGTACTTCGCCGACGAGCGCGGCCCGCAGGAGATTCCGCTGGCCGTGCCGTTCTGCTACTACCGCACGCAGGAGGGTCAGTCGGGTGGCCACGCGCACAAGCCGCGACGCCGCTATTTCGGCACCGGCTCGCAACGCTGGCTGGAACGACTCGCGCACTGGCTGGGCGAGCTGAACCGCCAGACACCACCCATCACGGTTTCGATCCTGACGGGCCGGGAGGCCCGGGTCACCGTGGCGCCCGACGGCTTCGAGGTGGTTTCACGCGACGGCGACGGCGCGGTACGGACCGGGCGCTTCGACCGCTGCGTCGTCGCGACCCACGCGGATGAAGCGGCGGCGCTGCTGCACTTCGGTGAAGCGCCGGCGCTGCGGGCGCAGGAGAACCTGCTGCGCGGCGAGGTGCTCGAGCGCATCCGCTACTCGCGCAGCGTGGCCGTGGCGCACACCTGGAGCGGCGTGCTGCCGCCTGCGCCCGCGCTCTGGCGGGCCTACAACATCCTGATCCGCGACGGCTGTGCACTGCAGCCGTACAGCATCACCTACGTGTGCAACCGGCACCAGAACGACGCGCTGAACACCCTGTATGACCGTGCCGGTCTGCCGCCATTCTTCGTCACGCTCAACCCGCAGCGACCGGTGCCGCAGGAGTTCATCCTTCGCTGGGCGACGCCCCCGGAGCTCGACGAGGCGCAGCGTCAAGGCCTGAGCCGCGGCGCCCTGGCGCGAGGTCAGGCCGCCGGGCTGGGCGCCGAGCGAGACGCGGACCAGGCCGTGGCCTGGTTCCGGCACAACGTGCTCGATCGCGCGGGCTACGAGGCGCAGAAGACGCTGAGGGTCTATCACGAGAAACTGTCCGGATCGACGCAAGCGCCGCTGTACTTCACGGGCGGCTGGAGTCGCGGCGCCGGCCTTCACGAGGAATGCTGGCGCCAGGCGCGCGACCTTGCCGCGTGGCTGCTGCCGGCCAGACGAGCCTGCTGATCAACCTGCGGTGCGCTGCAGGCGCGGCAGCATCGCCCGCAGCCCCGCGGCCGCGGCGGTGTCGGCCAGGCGGGCCAGGCGCCTGCTGCGTGCCGCCGCCACAGGCTCGGCCGCTGCCTCGGCAGACTCGATGTGCAGTCGCGACCAGGGTGTGGGCTCGTCGTGCGTGTACTCGGCCAGTCGCCGCGAGTGGCGCAGGGCCTCGTCCGTGTCGCCGACAGCCAGCGTCGCCTCGATGGCCGCAGCGGCGAAGCGGAAGTGGTTGTGTCCGATGCATCCTTCGTCGAGCCAGGCCTCGCCCTGCCGCAAGCTGTGATCACGCTCCTGCGTCGTCGCGGCGAGCAATGCGCGGGTGCCCTGCAGCCAGGGGCCGATGAAAGCACGCAGCCCCAGCGACGCGACCTCATCGCAGGCGAGTGCGATGCTGGCGCGCGCCGCATCCTGCTCGCCGCGCAGGTGCTGCAGGCGGGCCAGGCTCTCACGCAGAAACGGCACGAAGCGAAGTGCACCGATCTCTGCAGCCAGTGCCAGCCCCTGCTCGATGTGCAACGCGGCACGGTCCAGCTCGAGCAGGTCCAGCAGCACCCAGCCGGCGGTGAGGTGCGAGACCACCTGGGCCCGCCGATGACCGACACGCCCGGCCAGCGCCACCGACTGCTCGGCGTTGTCCAGCGCCAGCAGGTTCTCGTTCTGATAGATGCGCACGGTGCCGAGCATGAAGAGGTTGGCCGCCTGCACGTGCAGCAACTCGTGCGCGCGGCACAGCGCCAGGCAGTCGGAGAAGTGGGTGTAGGCGCTGTACATGCGCCCCTGGGCGTACGCGGCGTCACCCAGGCCGCTGCAGGCACGGGCCTCCAGCTCCGCGTTGCCGGCGCGGCGGGCATGCTGCAGGGCGAGCCGGTGCTGCTCGTGGCAGAAAGCCGCGTCGCCGCGCGGGAAGTGGAAGTTGCCGCGCAGGTGGTGCACGCGCGAGGCCTGCACCGGCAGGTCGAGCTGCGCGGCGATGGCGCCCGCTTCGTCGAGCGCGTCTTCCGCATCGGCCACACGCTCCAGCGTATTCAGCCCGAGGGCCAGCTCGATCAGTGCGTCGCAGCGTCCGCGCCGGTCGGGCGCGGACCGCGCTGCCTCCTCGCAGGCAAGCACCGACGCAGCCACGTCACCTCGTTTCATGCACGCCGTGGCGCGCAGGATCAGCAGATCGAAGCGCATCGGCGCGCGCGTCGCCGCCGCCAGCGCGGCATCGAGCAGCACGAGGGCTTCGCCGAACTGGTAGCGATCGATCAGTTCACGTGCGGCGCGGCTCGCCGCGTCGGGGGCTTCGTCGTGGCCGGCGCACAGCAGGTGATGGGCTCGCAGCACGGCGTCGCGCCCGGCAAACCAGTGCGCGCAACGCGCGTGCAGCGCGGCACGCGGGGCCTGCAGCAGCGAAGCGTAGATGCCCTCGTGGATCAGCGCATGGCAAAAGGCCAGGCGCGCGCCACGCTGGCGCACGAGGAAGCTGCGCAACAAGGGCTCGGGCGAGTAGTCGGGCCGGGCGATCAGCTCGCGCAAGGCCTCGAGCTCGAACTGCGCGCCCAGCACCGCGGCAGCCCGCGCCGCCTGGCGATCGCCTTCGTCGAGCTGATCCAGGCGCGACTGGGCGAGCAACTGCACCGTGCGCGGCAGGCCGGCGTGGGCTGGGCCGTGCGAGCCATCACGAAGCAGGTACTCCAGCAGCAGCGGGTGACCCTGGGCACGTTCCAGGCAGACCCGCCGATCGGCGGAGTCGGCAGCGACGATCTGTGCGGCCAGCGCGCGTGCGTCGGACTCCGCCAGGGGTGCGAGTTCGAGCACCAGCGCCGAGGTCTCGGCCGGCGCGTGTTGCAGCAAGGCGTGCATGGCCCGCTCGCCGGGTCGCGCGGTCAGCACGAACAGCACCGGGCCGGCCAGCCGCGAGAGCAAGGCCGCCAGCAACTGCTGCTCCTGCTCGCCCGACCAGTGCACGTCCTCCACCGCCAGCATCAGGGGCGGTGTGGCACAACGCCTGGCCACGAGTGCGGCGAGCGCGCCGGCCTGCGCTTCGATGCGTGTCTCGTGCTGCATCGTGTCGATCAATCGTGCGTCCTCGCTGTGCTGAGGCATCTGCAGCAGTCCGCGAAGCAAGGCCGCGTCGCCGGGGCGCAGGGCGGCCGAGGCGTCCGCCAGCCGGACCTCCAGCGCCGCGGCGGATTCACCCGGCTCGGCACCCAGCAGGCGCAGGGCCAGTTCGGCTGGCAGTTGATTGCGGCCACCGGCACCGAGTTCCAGCGAGGTGAGCACGTGGAAAGCGAAGCCCTCCAGCTCGGCGAGACGGGCAAACTCTTCCAGCAGGCGTGACTTGCCGATGCCGGCGACGCCGCGCAAGCCGATCACCTGCGGATCGCCGTAGGCCTGCACCGATTCCAGCGCGGCACGGAACTGCTGCACCTCCACGCGCCGGCCCACCAGCGCGAGCCGCGCCGTATCGGCATCAGGGTCGGCCTGCGCACGCCAGCAGCCGCCTTCGACCGGCTCCTGCGGCTCGAATGGCTCGAAGCCGAAGTGCCCGGGGGCGCTGCGGCGCAGTGCGTTCGCGGCCAGCACTGCCCCCCCGGGCGCTGCGGCAACGAGCCGACGAAGGGTCCGGTCGGCATCGGCGTCCTGTTCATGCTCGAGCCAGGCCAAGGCGCAGGCCAGTCTGCCCCGGCTTGCGGCATCCTGGTCCGCGCATGCCTGCAGACGGAAGGCGCAGGCCAGCGCCCTGCCGACCTCCTTGCCGGTGGCCGCGTGCACGCCGAACAGCAGCCGGAGTTCGCCCGCACCCTGCGAGCTGATGGCGGCGTCGTACAGTCCGGCGGCATCCAGCGCCGCGCGCGCCAGCCAATCGGTCTCGGCCGTGCCGCCGACCAGCCTGCAGTGCAGCCCGACGAGGCTGCGGCGACTGGCAACGGGAGCCTGTGTCGCCGTCCCGGCCGCCGACGCGCCGGTCGTCGGCGCGGGCAGCTCGATCAGTTCGGCGAGTTCGACCTCGTAGAAGCGAGCCAGGTCACGTGCAGTCCGGTAGAGCACGCTGGCACTGCGTTCGGCGCGCTTGAGCGACGCAATCGACACGCACAGTCCCAGTTCGGCGCACTCCAGCGCGACTTGCTCCTGTGAATGGCCACGCAGTCGCCGCAAGGACTTCAGCGTCTCGCGTCGCAGCACGACGTGCCCGTCGGTGCTCCAGGATGCCCGTTCCGCCACGGCGCTCGCCCCCCGTCCAGACCTGCGGTCGACTGCGCACCGACCGCATCTTCGGGGCGCTCGCGCCCGCTGACGCGAATGTAAGGCATCCGCTGGCGCACAGATCAGGGGCGCTCGCGCCCCTGCCTCAGCCCGACAGCGCCCCCAGCAGCTCCACCGTCACCGCCTCGGTGCCCAGCAGGCTCGCCTGGCAGGCCAGGCGCGACTTGCTGCCCACGCCGACGATCGTGTCGAGCTTGGCGTTCTCCACCGGCGTCATCTTCGACAGGCCCTTGCGGCCTTCGGTGACGAACACGTGGCAGGCGCCGCACTTGGCGTCGCCACCACACTTGCTGACGAGCTTGCCGCCGGCAGCGAGGATGGCCTGCAGCAGGTTGGTGCCGGGTGCGACGTCGGCGCTGATTGCACCGGGGTTGATGGTGAGTGTGCTCATGCGTTGGCTCCTGAGGTGGGTCAGGCCGGCAGCGCCGCGCCACACAGCGCGGCCGCGGCGTCGGCCAGGGGGATGGCGATGCGGGTGATGCCCTGCTCGGCGAGGAAGCGGGCTTCCATGCGCGTCGGCTCCTCGGCCAGCATCGCGTAGTGCGGGCCAGCCGAGCGCTTGATGATCTGGCGCGCGAAGGCACGCGGCAGCTGGTCGTTGAAGCGGCAGCCGAGGAACACGAAGCCGAGCGCGGCGCCCGGCGCTGTTGCACGAGCGCAGGGATCGGCGTCTGGATGTCGATCTCGGTGAGCACCTCGACGAAGTCGCTGTCCGACACCAGGTAGTTGCCGGCCGGCGCATGGCCGCCCCAGGGCTTGTAGAGCACGGTGCGAGGCGCGGCGGCGTCGGGCAGGCTCGCGCCGGCAGCGTCGTACCAGCCGGTCCACGTACCGAAGTGTTCACTCTGCGACAGGCCCTGCACCTCGGCCCAGTCACCCGCGGCGGCGGCCAGCGCCGCGCGCATCGTGTCGTCGTACCAGGCGTCGACGATGACCGGTGCCGGCAGCGCCGCCAGCCAGCGGTGCAGCGCCGAAGGCAGGGCCTGCACGGTGAAAGCCTCGTCCATCGCCTTCACCAACGTCTTGCGGTGCTTGAAGTTCTCGATGAACTGCGCCGCCGCGGTGAGCCGGTTCTTGATCTTGCCCGGCACCGACACGCGGGCGGTGAGCACACCGGCCAGCGCCACCGGGTCGGCCGGCGGCGCGCTGCCGCTGCACAGGGCCAGCAGCCCCGGCCCGAGGTAGGGCGCGAGCGTGCCGGCTTCCAGGCCCTCGATCACGGCGGCGGGCAGGTCGTTCAGGGTGGCGAAGCTCATGGGAATTCCTGGGTTCAGTAGATCGCGGCACCGGCGCCGACGTTGATGGACGAGTCCTTCAGCGTCTCGACGATGAACTTGACGTGGTCGGGCTCGAGGCCACCGTGCAGCGGCAGCGCGAGCGCGCGGTCGGCGATGCGTTCGGTCAGCGGCAGCGCGCCGCGCTTCCAGCCCTGTTGCATGTAGTGGTGCTGCTGATGCAGCGGCTGGCAGTACATCACCGTCTCCACGCATTCGGTGGCCAGGTCTTCGACGATCTGCGCACAGGCACTGGCGGTGAAGCGCTTGCCCAGGTGCACGAGGTAGAGCATCCAGTGCACGCTGTCGACACCTTGCGCCACGTAGGGCGGCTTGATGCCCTCGAAGCTGAGCATCTGCGCGAGATAGTTCGCCTCGACATCCTTGCGTCGCGCCAGGATCTCGTCGATGCGCGCGAGCTGCGCCACGCCGAGCGCGGCAGTGACTTCGCTGATCGACGCCTGCAGCGGCACGCGCGATCCGACTGAGACCGAGCGGCGATCGCCGATCGAGCGCGAGCGCAGGTAGCGCAGCTCCGAGGCGAGTGCCGCGTCGTCGGTGACCACCATGCCGCCTTCGCCGCAGCACAGCGCGCTGGGTTGCGAGAAATCGAACACCGACAGGTCGCCGAAGCTGCCCACCACGCGGCCGCGGTAGACCGAGCCGATCGCCTCAGTGGAGTCTTCGATCAGCGCCAGGCCGCGAGCCTCGGCCAGCTCGCGCAGGCCCACCCATGCGGCCGGGTGGCCATTGACATTGCCGGCGACGATGGCACGCGTGGCCGGCGTGACCTGCGCGGCGGCGCGCGCCGGGTCGAGGCAGCCCGACCAGTAGTCGATGTCGGCGAACACCACGCGGGCACCGCACAGCGTGACGGCATGCGCCACCTGGTGCCAGCCGTAGGGCGAGGCGATCACCTCGTCGCCCGGGCCGATGCCCAGCGCGCGCAGCGACAGCCAGGTGCCCAGTGTGCCGCTGCCCACCGCCACCGCATGCGCACGGCCGACCCAGCGTGCGAAACCGGCCTCGAAACGCTCGACCATGCGGCCGGCCGACAGGCGCGGCGCACGCAGCGCGGCCTGCACGAGATCGGACTCGAGCTCGCTCATGTCGGGCTCGCAGAGCAGCAGCCAGTCGTCGGGCAGGTCGTTCGACATGTCGGGCTCAGCCGCGCTCGGCGATGAAGACGCCGCAGGCCTGGCCGGCGTCGCGCGTCACCGTCCAGCAATGGCCGTCGCTCGCGCCGAGGTAGAGCTGGCGCTTCGTGCCGACCGCGGCGGGTGTTTCGCCGCGCATGTCGAAGGCATCCACGACGACGACGCGCAGGTTCGCGAAGCGCGTGCGCAGTGCGGCGGCGGCCTCACGTACGCTGGCCGCAGCGTCGGCAATGAGCAGGGCTTCGCTCAGAGTGGCGGCTTCCATCTCAATTTCCGGAGAGGCGACGCGCCTCGACGGTGATCGGCAACGTCGTGCCCGCCGCCATCTCCGGCAGCGCGAGCAGCCAGCCGTTGGCCAGCGTGATGGTGCCGCCCCACAGGCCTTCGAGCTCCTGGGCGACGATCGGCTCCTCCAAGTCCTTCTTCGGCACGTAGGCCGACAGGGCGCCGGTCGAGGTCTTGCGGATCATCACCTTCATGCGATTTCCTTGAGGTCAGGCAGCCAGCGGCTGCGGGTCGAGCAGGGGAAGCAGCGCGCGCTGGATGGCGTCGAGCGCGGCGTCGATGTCGGCGGTGGTGGTGTCCGGGCCGAGCGAGAAGCGCACACCCGACCGGGCTTGCTCAGCGCTCTCGCCCATGGCCAGCAGCACGTGCGAAGGCTGTGTGCCGCCGGCGCTGCAGGCGGCGCCCGACGAGGCGATCACGCCGGCACGTTCGAGCCGCGCGAGCACCGGCTCGGCGGCGAGCTCGCCGAAACGCAGGCAGGCGGTGTTGGGCAGGCGCTCGGCCTGCGCACCGTAGAGGTGGGCGCCGGGCAGGCCGCGCAGCAGGCCCTGCTCGAGGCGCTCGCGCAGCCCCCGCGTGCGTTCGATGTCGGCGGCCAGTGTGGCCCCGGCGAGTTCGCAGGCGGCGGCGAAGCCGGCGATGCCGGGCAGGTTCTCGGTGCCGCCGCGGCGGTGGCGCTCCTGCCGGCCGGCGATCAGCGGCACCAGCGGCAGGCCCTTGCGCACCAGCAGCGCACCGACGCCCTTGGGCCCGGCGAACTTGTGCGCCGACACCGACATCAGGTCGGCACCGCTGGCCGCGAACGACAGCGCCACCTTGCCGGCGAGCTGCGTGGCATCCACGTGCAGCCAGGCGCCGTGCGCGTGCGCGAGCTCGGCCAGGGCCGCGACGGGCAGGCACACGCCGGTCTCGTTGTTCGCGCCCATCACGCTGACCAGCGACACGTCATCGCGGATCAGCGTGCGGGCGTGGTCCATGTCGAGCCGGCCCTGCGTGTCGACGCGGATCCGATCGACCGGCACGCCTTCGTCGGCCAGCCGCTGCGCGAGCGCGAGCAGGCCGGGATGCTCGACCGACGACAGCACCAGCCGCCGGCGCAAGCGCCCGCGCGAGCCGGCCAGCGCGCCGAGCACGGCCATGTGGTTGGCCTCGGTGGCGCCGCTGGTGAAGACCACCTCGGAGGCCTGTGCGCCGAGGAAGTTCGCCACGCGCGAGCGCGCATCGGCGAGCAGGCGTTTCGCGGCCTGTCCCGGCGCATGCGTCGACGAGGGGTTGGCCCAGGCGCGTTGCATCGCAGCCACCATCTCGGCGACCACCTCCGGCGCGGCTTGCGTCGTCGCGTTGTGATCCAGATAGATGCTGCCGCTCATTGCCAGAACTCCCGCTTCGGGTCGGCGCACAGCCGGCCGAGCGCCTCGTCCAGGCGCAAGCCCGAGGCCTTGAGTACCCAGCAGGCTTGATCGTGGTCGCGCGCATGCAGCAGCCACTGGCCGTTGCTGCCCGGCACCAGCCAGGCGATGGCGATCTCGCCGCCGGTCGCATCGACGCTGCGCGAGCAGTTCGGGCTCACCACCTTCCAGCCCAGGCCCTCGCGCTCGACGCGCGGCCGCACGTACTTGTAGCGCTGGCGCCGCGCGAGTGCCCGCGCGATGCGGGCGCGGTCCAGCGCCAGCACCTGCGGAGCACTCTGCAGCACGGCACTCACGCCAGCGCCTCCGCCATCGGCGCGATCTCTTCTTCCAGGCAGCCGAGCACGACCACGCCGAAGTCGACCAGGTAGATCGGCACGTTGGCCTCGTCGTGGTGGCCGATCTGCACGATCTCGCCAGGGCCGCCGGCGACGACGAGCAGGATGTCCTCCTGCGGCGCATCGGGCAGGCTGCCGTCGTTGTAGAGGTCGATCGCAGCCACGACCGGCTGGCCCCATTGGTACTTCGGTTCGCGTGCTTCGATCATGGTGACGCTCCTCAGCGAAGGGAATCGAGATGCGCCGCGCGCTCGCCGAGCTGCGCGAGCACCTCCTCGGGCAGGTGGTCGAGCGTGCAGAGTTCCTTGGCGCGCATGCCCACGCGGTGGCCGCTGCCGGCGAACTCGACGGCGTAGATGTAGAACTGCTGCAAAAAGGTGCCGATCGAGCGCACGAAGCCGACCTCGCCCTTGTGCACCAGCACCTCGCCGATGTCGCGGCCGTTGTAGGTGCCGTCGTTGCGCACCACGCTGCGGCTGACCACGCGCTCGCCCATCTCGAAGCGCGGCGGGTACGCGATCTCGATGACGTCGTCGTCGCGGGCGATGTCAGCCATGGACGGGCTCCATCGTGCCGAGCGCCGGGCCGCTCCCAAGCTGGCACGCATCCCCTCGGGGGATCGGCGAAGGTACACATTCGCCGAGGGGCTCCATCGCATCGAGCCGTTCGCGGGCGCGCTCGCGCACCTCGGGCTCGGCATCGTTCAGCAGTCGCTCGAGTGCGGCGCCGTGCGCGCGGCCGGCGGCCTCCCAGCGCACCGTCCAGTCGGCGTCGGCGACCAGCGTGTCGAGCAGCGACACCGGCAGGCGCTCGGCGACGATGCGCCGCACCTCGGGTGCCGTGTCGCTGGCCATGCGCCACAGCGCCGGCATCGGGATGCGTCGCGCCACCTCCTGGCGCACCTGCAGGTCGGCGTCGTGCATCAGCAGCGTCAGCAGGCCCTCGGGCGCGCGGCGCGCGACGATGGCGCGCACCTGGTAGTCGGCATCGCGCGCCAGGCTGGCCAGCTCGGACGGGGCCAGGCGCTGCGCAACGCGGATGCGCACTTCCCGGTGTGGGTCCTCGCGCAGCGCGAGCAGCTGCCGCTGCGGCACGCGCAGCGCCACCTGCAGGCGCACCGTCTCGTCGGCGTCGTCCATCAGCGCGCCGAGGTGGAAGATGTCGGCATAGCGCGCCGCGATCGCCCGCACCTCGAAGTAGGCATCGGCCAGATGCGCATTGGCGAGCTGCGGATGGCTGCGGAAGAAGCGGTCGATGCGGCGCGCGTACACGTCGCGCATGCAGCTGCGCCCGGGCTCGCAGGCGCTGCGCGCGCGCAGCACGGCGTGCTCGCAGTTCGCACAGGTGGCCTCGGTGATCGGCGCGCCGTGCCAGTCGATCGCCGGGATGTCGTTGCTGTCGACGGCCTGCATGACGCGATCCTTCAGGCCGCAGCCGGCAGGCGCGCCCAGGCGGCGGCGCCGGTGGCCTGTACGTAGACGGACTCGTCGCCTTCCGCATCGGCGCCGCCCGCCAGCGCGCGTTGGCGCACCGCCTCGAGCAGCGCGGCGCCGACGCAGTCGTCGGGGTCGAGCGCGCGCAGCAGCGCAAGCGCATCGCGCGCCTCGACCTCATCGTCCAGGCGCAGGCTCAGGTAGGCGTAGCCCTTGAGCACGAAGAGGAAGAAGCGTGTCGGCGCGTCGTGGCGCGCGCCGGGCAGCGCGCGCTTCGGCACCTCGCGCCACACCACGGGCAGGCGCAGCGCCTGCGCACCCACCACCAGCGCGCGGCGTGCCACATCGCGCGCCATCGACAGGCGATGACCATAGAAGTGGTGCCGGTAGAACGCGATCAGCACCGCTGGATGGTCCGGCGCGAGCGACTGCGCGCGCATCAGCGCGGCCATCGCAAGCACCGGTTCGCTGCGCCGCGCGCCGGCCTCGGCGAGCGCCGCCTCGACCGCCGTCGGCAAGCCCTGGCCGAGCACCGCAGCGTCGAAGTCGGCGTCCATGGCCTGCGCTGCGGTCAGAGCCGCTTGATCGACGACAGCGACACCGAGGCCTGCGCCGGCGGCTTGCTCTCGCCAGCCGTCGAACAGCCGCAGGCTTCCGCGTTCGGGTTCACGAAGGTCAGGCCGGACTGCAGCGGCGTGTCGGCGAAGTCGACCGTCACGCCGTCGAGCAGCAGGCGGCTCTCCGCGGGCAGGAAGACGCGCAGGCCGTTGACGGCCAGCTCGCTGTCGCCGCCCTGCGGGGCCGGCTCGACCGTGAACTCGGAGGTGTAGCCCGAGCAGCCGCCCGGCGCGACCGTGAGGCGAAAGCCGCCCGCCGGCGTGGCCGAGAAACGCACCATGCGGCGCATGAACTTCTCGGCGGCGGGCGTCACCGTGACCTTGGGTTGCAGCATGGCGGTCTCAGACTTTCTTGATGCAGCCATCGACCGGGCACACCGCGATGCATTGCGGCGCGTCGAAGTGACCTTCGCACTCGGTGCACTTGGCCGGGTCGATGATGAAGGTGCCGCCCTTTTCGCGGATGGCGACGTTGGGGCACTCGGGCTCGCAGGCGGAGCAGGCGGTGCACATGGAGGCGATGATCTTCAGGGCCATGACGGTCTCCTCGGGGTCGGACGAAAACTAGGCGGCGGCGGTGAACGCGCCCTGCCGGATGCGCGCGTCGCCGCGTGGCTCGTGGCTGATCTCGCCGCGCGCGATGCGCTCGCGGTAGTCCGCGAACCACGACAGCGCGGCCTTCTCGATGAACTCGTGTGCATACGCGTCGACCGGCTCGATGCCGGCGGCCTTGAGTTCATCGCGCGGGCAGGCGCCGATCTTCGACACCAGCACGGCATGGCAGTCGTTGATGGCGCCGACGATGGACGGCAGCTGCTCGTCCTCGCCGTAGCCACCCTGGCAATACAGGTCGACGCGGCGGTGGCCGACGAACAGCGCTTCAGCCTTCGAGACCTCGAAGATCTGGAACTCGGTGGCATGGCCGAAGTGCTGGTTGACCTTGCCATGGCCTTCGGTGGCCACGGCCACCAGCACCTTCATGTCGGCGTCGACACCGTCGTCGTCCTGCACCGCATCCAGCGCGGCCAGCTTCGCCTCGTGCTGCGCGGCACGCTCGACCTCCACCTTCTCCTGGTAGGCGCGGCGCTTGTCGAGGTCGTAGACGACTTCCATCGCGTCGATCTTGTCGAGCGTGAACTCGTCGCTGCGGTCCTCGCCAAGAAGTCCGACCGCATCAGCGCGGCATTGCCTGCAATGCCGCATCAGGTTGGCGCCGCCCATGCAGGCGTCCTGCACGGCCTTGAGCTCCTGCGCGCTCGGGCCGCGCTGGCCGGTCAGGCCGAACACCGTGCCGTGCTCGGCCTCGCTGATCAGCGGCATGATGTTGTGCAGGAAGGCGCCGCGCTTCTTCACCTCGCGGTTCACCTCGTAGAGGTGCTCGTCGTTGATGCCGGGGATCAGCACCGAGTTGATCTTGGTGAGCACGCCGCGCGCGGTGAGCATCTCCAGGCCCAGCATCTGCTGCTTGTGCAGGATGGTCGCGGCCTCGATGCCGGTGACGCGCCGGTGCTCCCAGAAGATCCACGGGTAGATCTTCGCGCCGACCTCCGGGTCCACCATGTTGATGGTGATGGTGACGTGGTCGATGTTGTACTTGCAGATCTCGTCGACCATCTGCGGCAGCGCCAGGCCGTTGGTCGACAGGCACAGCTTGATGTCCGGCGCCTGCTCCTGGAGCATGCGGAAGGTGTCGAAGGTCTTCTTCGGATTCGCCAGCGCGTCGCCCGGGCCGGCGATGCCCAGCACCGTCATCTGCGGGATCTCGCTGGCCACCGCGACGACCTTCTTCACCGCCTGGTCAGGGGTGAGCTTCTGGCTGACGACGCCGGGGCGCGACTCGTTGCTGCAGTCGTACTTGCGATTGCAGTAGTTGCACTGGATGTTGCACGCCGGCGCGACGGCCACGTGCATGCGGGCGTAGTGGTGATGCGCCTCTTCGGAGTAGCAGGGATGGTTCTTGACCTTCTCCCAGATCTCCGCGGGCATGTCGTCGGGGCCGCCGGACGAGCCGCAGCTCGCCTTGCCTTCGCCGCCGCTGGTCGAGCAGCCGCCGCTCGCCGCGGTCTCGAGGATCTGTGCGACCGGGCTCAGAGCCTGGCGGCCGCGCCTGAGATCGCCGATCGATACGAACGCTGTGTTGCTCATCGCGCGGGCCCTCGTCGCATGGTGGATTCGAAGCCACCATTGCGAGACCCGTGCCAATGCACGAAGCGTTGTGAATCAGGGACTTAGCGCAGGCCGGCCGGGGCCGGAGGCTGTGTCCTTTGCGACAAACCGAACAGGCCGACGACGCGTGGGGCGTCGTCGGCGGCAGGCGTCAGAAGCTGCGGCGCGGCGTGCTCGGCTGGCCGTTGCGCACCAGGTGCCGGAAGGTGATGCGGCCCTTGCTCAGGTCATACGGCGACAGCTCCAGCGACACGTTGTCGCCGGCCAGGATGCGGATGTGGTTCTTGCGCATCTTGCCGGAGGTGTAGGCCACCAGTTGATGGCCGTTCTCCAGCGTCACGCGGCAGCGCAGGTCGGGCAGGATCTCGTTGACGATCCCCTGCATCTCGATGAGTTCTTCCTTGGCCATGGGGTGCTCCTAGTGTTGCGATGAATGAGGTGCCGCGGGCGTGCCGATCCAGCGCAGGCCCTCGTCGGTGGCGTAGCGGATGGCGTCGTTCAGGGAGTCGAACCGCGGCGTGAGGCGCAGCACACGATCGTGCGTGGCGCTGCCGCGGCCGGTGCGGATGGAGACGGACGGCGCAAAGAGCCCGTCGTCGAGTTGTTTGATCAGCGGCGAGACAAGGTACTTGCCGATTTCGATGGAATGCTTGATGCAATGCTTTCGGTACAACCCGGGCGCGGCACACAGGCCGGTGCGCGGGGTCTAGAGGGAGAGAAGATGGAACCGGGCCGTCCTTCGTGCCGTGGCCTGCAGGGCTTTTCGCTGCAGGTCAATCGGGGGTGGGGACGGGGTCACGCCGAGCGATCGGCGCCGGTGCAGCACGTCATGGCGTCTGGCCGCACCTTTCGCCGCTGCGAGGGACCACGGTGAAGCGGTCGTCGGCGAATGCGGGGATTATAGCGGGCGACGCAGGGAAGGTGGCGCGACCGGCAGGAATCGAACCTGCGACGTGGCCTTCGGAGGGCCGCATGATATCCACTTCACCACGGTCGCACGCCAGGGCGGATTCTACCGCCCTGGGTCGAACAGGCCGCGTTCGAGGCCGCGTCAGCGCTTGTGGTGCGCCGGCGCGAGCTCGTAGACCGGCGTCTTCAGTCCGGCCTGGCGCGCCTTCAGCTGCAGCGACAGGAACTGCGAGTAGTGGCGCGACTGGTGCAGGTTGCCGCCGTGGAACCACAGGTGCGGCACCTGCGTGGGCTTCCACATGTTGCGCAGCTCGCCCTCCCACGGCCCCGGGTCCTTGGTCGTGCTCGAGCCCAGGCCCCAGACCTTGCCGACCTTGTCGGCCACTTCCGGCGAGATGAGGTCGGCCAGCCAGCCGTTCATCGAGCCGTAGCCGGTGGCGTAGACGATCAGGTCGGCCGGCAGCTCGCTGCCGTCGGACAGCGTCACCGACTTCGGGTTGATGCGCTCGATGTTGACGCCGCTCCTGAGCTTCACGCTGCCGTTGGCCACCAGCTCGGAGGCGCCCACGTCGATGTAGTAACCCGAGCCGCGGCGCAGGTACTTCATGAACAGGCCCGAGCCGTCGTCACCGAAGTCGAGCATGAAGCCGGCCTTCTCGAGCCGGCCGTAGAGGTCGGCGTCGCGCTTCTTCATCTCCTCGTACACCGGGATGTGGAAGCCGTGCATGATCTTGTAGGGCACCGAGGCGAAGATCAGGTCGGCCTTGTGGTGGTCGATGCCGCTCTTCACCGCCTGCTCGGAGTACAGGCCGCCGAGCGCCAGTTCCATCAGCGAGTCCGACGGCGCGATGTGCGTGGAGCTGCGCTGGATCATCGTCACGTCGGCGCCGTTCTCCCACAGTGCGGCGCAGATGTCGTGCGCCGAGTTGTTGGAGCCGAGCACGACGCACTTCTTGCCCTTGTACTTCTCGGGCCCGGGGTGCTTGCTCGAATGGTGCTGGTCGCCGAGGAAGGTCTCGGCGCCGGGGATCTTCGGCACGTTCGGGTAGCCCGAAACGCCCAGCGCGAACACCAGCTCCTTCGGGCGCAGCGTGACCGGCTTGCCGTCGCGCTCGACCTGCACCTCCCACTCCTGCGTCTTCTCGTTGAACGACGCCTTCTTGCAGACCGTGGAGCCCCAGTAGTTGAGCTCCATGACCTTGGTGTACATCTCCAGCCAGTCGCCGATCTTGTCCTTGGGCGCGAACACCGGCCAGTCGTCGGGGAACGGCAGGTAGGGCAGGTGGTCGTACCAGACCGGGTCGTGCAGGCACAGGCTCTTGTAGCGGTTGCGCCAGGAGTCGCCGGGCCGTGCGTTCTTCTCGACGATGATGGCCGTCACGCCCAGCCGGCGCAGCCGCGCGCCGAGCATGATGCCGCCCTGCCCGCCGCCGACGATCACCACGTAGGGCTGCTCGGTGTAGCCCAGCGACTTCGCTTCGTCCTCGCGCTGCTCCGCCCAGCTCTTGCGTCCCGGGTGCACGCCGTGCTCGGCGCCCTTGATGCGGTGCTCGCCCTTCTTCTCCTCATGGCCCTTCAGCTCGGTCATCGTGGTCAGCAGCGTCCAGGCCTTGCCGCCCTTCAGGCGCAGGTGGCCCCGGCCGCGCGCCACGCCGGTCTCGAAGGTGAACCAGGCATCGATGATGCCGTCGGCCTCGGTGGCCTCGCCTTCGATGGCGAAGTTCGATGGCTTGGTGTCCGCCAGCCGCGTCTGCAGCATCGCGCGAATGGCTGCTGGCCCTTCCTGCGTGCGGATGTTCCAGGTGAAGGCGACGAGGTCGCGCCAGTAGCAGTCGGGGTCGAACAGCGCGAGCGTGGCGTCGATGTCGCCGCGCGCGAGCGCCCGCCCGAAATCATCGAGCCAGCGCGTGGCCTGCTCGGTAGGCGAGATCAGCGTGTCAGTGGTCATGCGTGTGTCTCCATCGGATGAATACCCCGGCCGCATGGCGGGCCGGTGCCTGATGGAGATCAACTTGTGTGCCTGCAGCATTGCGGGGCGATTCGGCGGGGCTACGCCGGTGCGCAGGCCGCGCAGATGCTGCACTTGCGGGGCGCGCGCCAGTGCTGCTGCGCCGCAGCAGCACCGCCCGTGCAGCTGTCACAGTGAGACAGGTGTCACAGGGTCGGGCTGTGACACCTGACGCGCGGGCTCAGTGCAGCAGGGGATCGTCGAGCTGGTTCGGCGAGGCGATGCCCCAGCGCTTCATGCGGCGGTACAGCGTCATGCGCGACACCCCCAGCGAGCGCGCCGCGCTGCTGACGTTCCAGTGCGCCGCGCGCAGTTGCTCGAGCAGCAACGCAGCCTCGCGCGAGCCGGCCGCCGGCTCGGCCGCCTTGTGCCCGCGTGGCGCAGCGGCGCGCAGGCCGTCGGGCAGGTCGCTCAGCTCGATCGGGCCGGGGCCGGCCACGCTGCGCGCGTAGTCGAGCACGTTGCGCAGCTCGCGCAGGTTGCCCGGCCAGCGGTGCGCGAGCAGCCAGGCGCGTGCCTCGGCGCCCAGCTGCGGCGCGCTGTGGCCGCGCGGCAGGTCATGCTGCAGCAGGCGGTCGATCATCCAGCCCAGGTCGCGGCGTTCGCGCAGCGGCGGCAGCGGCAGGTGCGCGCCGTTCAGGCGGTAGTAGAGGTCGTCGCGAAAGCGGCCCTCGCGCACCAGCGCTTCGAGGTCGGCGTGCGTGGCGGCGATGACGCGGATGTTCACCGCCACCGGCCGCGTCGCGCCGATCGGCAGCACCTCGCGTTCGGCGAGCACGCGCAGCAGCCGCGCCTGCAGCGAGCGCGGCATGTCGCCGATCTCGTCGAGAAACAGCGTGCCGCCGTCGGCCTCCTGGATCAGCCCGCGCTTGCCTTTCGGCCCGGCGCCCGAGAAGCTGCCGGGCAGGTGGCCGAACAGCTCGCTCTCGATCAGCGTCTCGGGAATGGCCGCGCAGTTCACCGCCACGAAGGGCCGCTGGCGGCGTTCGCTGGCGGCATGCACGGCCTTGGCGAAGAACTCCTTGCCCGAGCCCGTCTCGCCGGTGATCAGCAGGCTGACGGGTGAGTTGAGCAGCCGCGCGGCACGCTCGATCTGCCGGTCCAGCACCGGGTCGCCGCCGGACAGCGCGGCCAACGGCGCCGGGATCTGCCGCTCCGCCAGGCTGCGTGCCGGCGCCACGCGCGTGGGCGGGGGCGTGGCCGTCATGAAGACGAGCTGGCGGCCGCCGGCGAGCAGCACCGCGCGCTGGTCCGACGGGCGCGTGTGCACGAAGCGGCCGAGGTCGTTGAACGAGGCGTCGAAGATGCGGTCGAAGGCGCGGCCGAGCAGCGGCGTGCGTGCATCGGTCTCGAGCAGGCGTTGCGCGCGGCGGTTGTGGCCGATGACGCGGCCGTTCGCGTCGATCGCCAGCAGGTACTCGGGGTTCACGTCGAGGAACTGCGGCGCCGCCGACAGCCGCAGGATCCACTCCTGCGAGAAGCGGTGCAGGAAGGCGGCGTTCTCGATGTGGTTGGCATACACCTTCACCAGCTGCAGCGCGAGGTGCTGGCTGGCCTTGGGCTGCGGCGAGCTGAGCGCCGAGATGTCGAGCACGGCGTTGAGCCGGCCGGCGGCGTCGAACACCGGAGCGGTGGTGCAGGTCAGCGGAATGTGGGTGGCATCGAAGTGGTCGCCCAGGTGCACGGTGAGCGCCTCGCCGGTGCTGATGCAGGTGCCTACGCCGCAGGTGCCGGCATGCTGTTCGCTCCAGTCGGCGCCGAGGTACAGGCCCGCCTTGCGCAGGCTGGGCTCGACCTGCAGGTCGCCGATGAAGTCGACGGTAACGCCGCGCGCGTCGGTCAGCAGCACCACGTAGCCCATGCCGGCGACCTGCTGGTACAGCGTCTCCAGGCCGTGGCGGGCGATGTGCAGGAAGGCCTCGAGCTGATCCTGGTGCTCGCGCAGCCGGTCGGGCGGCAGGATCACCGCCTCCTGCATGCGCGTCGGGTCGAGCCGGTGCTCGTGCACGCAGCGGTGCCACGAACTGCGGATGATCTCGTCGTGCGTCTGCGCCACCGGAGCGTGGGTGCCGTCGGCGGCCACCTGCATGACGGTGGCGATGTGCTCGCGCTGGAAGGACTCCATCGCCGGTCTCCTGTCGAGGCGGCACCTCGACACGGGCACCTGCGAAGCCGCGACCTTGGCGGCGCCCGGCCGGCCTGTCAAGCAAGCCCCGCCCGCGGCCATGCCGTCTTGAGCGAGGTCAGGCCGGCGCGGCGACCCCCCTATAATTCGCGGGTTTTTGCTCTCCCGGGCCGCCCGGGGCAGCGCCGAACCCGATTCCGACCCCGCAGAGCACCCGCAGCCGAGGACACCATGAGCGACTCCCACGACCAAGACGGCCCGCACGAAGGCCCGATCAAGACGCCCAAGCAGTTGATCCTGGCGGTGTTCTTCTCCTTCGTTGTGCCGATCTTTGCGATCATCCTGCTGGTCATGTACGTAACCACCGATCATCGTGATGCTTCCGGCAGCGAAGGCCTGGGCGCCGAGGCGGTGGCCCGGCGCATCCAGCCGATCGGCAGCATCGAGATCAAGGACGCATCCGACGTGGCCGCGCTGAAATCCGGCGAGCAGGTCTTCAACGCCCAGTGCACGGCCTGCCACACCAGCGGCGCCGCAGGCGCCCCCAAGATCGGCGACACCGCCGCCTGGGAGCCGCGCATCAAGGCCGGCTACGAGGCGCTGCTGACTTCGGCGCTGAAGGGCAAGAACGCCATGGGCGCCCAGGGTGGCGGCGACTTCAGCGACCTGGAAATCGGCCGCGCCGTGGTTTACATCGCCAACAAGGGCGGGGCCAAGTTCGACGAGCCCAAGGCGCCGGCCGCGGCCGCTTCCGCCGCGAACTGAAGCTTCCGCACTCGCTGACCAGGCCGGCCCAAGGGCCGGCTTTTTCATGGCTGCATCCAGTTGCGGCCGGGCTGCGTATCCGGGGGTCGGGGCACTGTCGCCCCGCGACAAACCCTTCTTCCGGAGAGCACCATGACCCAGACCTTCGCCCTGCTCGGCACCGTGGCCCTGCTGTCGGCCTGCGCCGCCGGCCCCTCGATGATGGCCATGAAACCCGTCGACAACACCACCCTGCCCGAGCCGGTGCGCGTGCCCGCCGGCACGAAGCAGACGATGGCCACCACCGGCATCGGCCAGATCACCTACGAGTGCCGCGAGAAGGCGGGCATGGCCGGCGCGCACGAATGGGCCTTCGTCGCCCCGGTGGCCACGCTCTACGGCGCCGACAAGAAGATGATCGGCAAGTACTACGCCGGCCCGACCTGGGAAGCCGCCGACGGCTCCAAGATCACCGGCAAGCAGCTCGCGGTGGCGCCGGCGATGGCTGGCAGCATCCCGCTGCAGCTCGTCAAGGCCGAACCCGCGATGGGCGCGGGCGCAATGCAGGGCGTGAGCTACATCCAGCGGCTGAACACCAAGGGCGGCGTGGCGCCGGCGGCCGCCTGCGATGCGGCCAGCAAGGGCCAGCGCCAGCAGGTGGCCTACGAGGCCGACTACGTGTTCTACGGCAGCTGAGCGGCGTGCGCGGTGGCCGGGCTGAGCCGGTAGCCGAATCGAGCGGGCAGTTCGTCGAAGCGGATCTCCTGCGGGACCCAGGTGCCGCTCTCGACGGCGCCGGCGGCGGTTTCCATGTCGAGCGTGTGCACCAGGCCCAGGCCGATGTCGGTGGCGAGGAAGAGCCGGCCCTGCTCGTCGAGCCAGGCCGACTCGAACTGCGCCTGGCGCCCGCTGTGGCTGGTGATCGCCGGCGCGGCCTCGCCCGGCGCGAGCCGCCACGTCCAAGGTGCTGCCTCGAGCTCGACGTAGACACGCTGCGGCCCGTTCTGGAAGAACCAGTCGCCGGATTCATCCGCCAGGTAGTTGCGGTGGATGAACTCGCGCAGCTTGTCGTGCAGGATGCGGCTGCCCTTGACCTTCGGGAACGGGCCGGCGGCCTGTACGCGGTCGTCGCGCATGTACCAGTCGCCGCGCGCATCCAGCGCCAGCCAGCCCCAGCAGTGCGGCACGTTCGGCCACTTCTTCAGCGCCGCCTTGACGATCTCGTCCATGGCCCGATGCTGCGTCAAAGATGGCGGGCGATCCAGCCCATCACCTGCTCGGGCAGGGTCATCACGTGACCGGGCCAGCGACCGCCGGGGAATCCCACGTGCCCGCCATGCCTCGGCTGCCACAGCGTGACGTGCTCGCCGACCTCGTGCACACGAGGCAGGCTGCTGCCGGGCACGAACGGGTCGTTGAGCGCATTGAGCACCAGCGCCGGGATGCGGATGCGGTGCAGGTGCGGCTTCGCCGAACCGCGCGCCCAGTAGTCGTCGGTGTCGCGAAATCCGTGCAGCGGCGCGGTGAAGACGTTGTCGAACTCGTAGAGGTCGCGCGCGGCGAGCAGCTGCTCGCGGCTGAACAGGCCCGGGTGCTGGGCCAGCTTGGCCAGCGCGCGCGGCTTCATCGTGCGCAGGAACATGCGTGTGTAGACGAGCCGGTTGAAGCCGCGGCCGATGGCGTGGCCGCCGGCCGCCAGGTCGATCGGCGAGCTGATCGCGGCCACTGCCTTCGCGGTGGCGCCGGCGCTGCCACCCGCCTCCTCGGCCCAGCGCAGCAGCGCGTTGCCGCCCAGCGAGACACCGACGGCAGCGATCGGCCCGGCGTGGCGTTGCTTCGCCTGGCCGAGCATCCAGCCGATCTCCTCGAAGTCACCCGAGTGGTAGGCGCGCGGCGCCAGGTTCAGTTCGCCCGAGCAGCCACGGAAATGCGGCATCACGAAACGCCAGCCGTGGCGGCGCGCCCAGTCGGCGAAGGCCTGCGCATAGTGGCTGCGCGTCGAGCCTTCGAGGCCGTGGAACATCACCAGCAGCGGCGCGGTGGTGTCCTCGCCCAGCCAGTCGGCATCCACGAAATCGGCGTCGGGTGTCGTCCAGCGTTCGCGGCGGAACTGGATCGCCGGCCCGCGGTGCCGCTGGCCGAACAGCGCCGGCCAGATCGTCTGCGCATTGCCGCCGGGCAACCAGCGGGGCGAGCGGTACTGCTGCACCGCCGCTCAGTGCAGCGTCGAGCCGCCCTCGGCGGCGTCGTGCGCCTCGCGCGGCGAGCCGGGGCTGGCATGGTGCGCGGCCAGGGCCCAGCCGCGGCTCGACTTCACGTAGACGTTGGTGGCCATCACCCAGGCCGCCTTGGGGCCCTGCTCGGTGGGCACGTTGACGCGCTCCTGCACGCTGTGCACGGCGCAGTTCAGCGCCTGCAAGCGGCGCACCTTCTCGGGCCGCACGTCGATCGCGCCGCCGTTGGCGAACAAGGCCTCGAACGAGGCGCGGATCGCCGCAGCGCCGACCAGACGCGGCCCGCCGGGGTGAACGCAGACGATCTCGTCGTCGTCGGACCACACCGCCATCAGCGCCTCGATGTCGGCGCGCTGCAGCGCCTCGTAGAGCTGCTGCTCGATCTCGTCGGGCGTCGAGGGCGACGGCGGCGGCTTGATGCGCGGCATGGCTCGGGCTCGCCGGTCTCAGCGGAACACGACGGTCTTCTTGCCGTTGAGCAGCACGCGGTGCTCGACGTGCCAGCGCACCGCGCGGGCCAGCACCACGCACTCGACGTCGCGGCCCACGGCGGTGAAGTCTTCCGGGCTGAGCGTGTGATCGACGCGCTCGACGTCCTGCTCGATGATCGGCCCTTCGTCGAGCTCGGCGGTGACGTAGTGCGCCGTCGCGCCGATCAGCTTCACGCCGCGCTCGTGCGCCTGGTAGTAGGGCTTGGCGCCCTTGAAGCTGGGCAGGAAGCTGTGGTGGATGTTGATCGCCCGGCCGCGCAGGAACTGGCAGAACTCGCTGCTCAGGATCTGCATGTAGCGCGCCAGCACGACGAGGTCGATCTGCTGTTCGTCGACCAGCGCCTCGACCTGCTTCTCCTGCGCGCGCTTGGCCTCGGCGCCCGAGCCGGTGGCCAGCGGCAGGTGGTGGAAGGCGATGCCGTAGCTGGCCGCGAGGTCGGCGTAGTCGGGGTGGTTGGAGACGATCGCCGGGATGTCGACGTTGAGCTGCCCCGAGCGCCAGCGGAACAGCAGGTCGTTCAGGCAGTGGCCGTGCTTGCTGACCATCAGCATCACGCGCGGCCTGCGCGCCAGCGAGTGCAGCCGCGCGTCCATGCCGAACTGCTCGCTGAGGTGGCGGAACAGCGGCTGCAGCGTGGCCACGTCGGCCAGGTGGGGCGGCGCCTCGAAGTGCACGCGCAGGAAGAACAGGCCGGTGGCATCGCTGCTGAGCACGTCGCCGTACTGCTGCGAATCGATGATGTTGCAGCCGGCCTGGAACAGCAGGCCCGAGACGGCGTGCACGATTCCCTTGGTGTCGCGGCAGGACAGGGTGAGGACGAATTCGGTCGGGCGGGGCATGCGGGCTTTCCAGTGGTCGGCGCATTGTAAAGAGCCGGCCCTCGTAGACTCGCGCCATGCCCGCCGCCGCCGACTGGTCCGACCGCAGCCGCGAACTCGCGCAGCTGCTCGCGCGCGCCGGGCTGGGCGACCGTGCGGCTTTTGCCACGCTCTACGAGCGCACCAGTGCGCATCTGTTCGCCGTGGTGCTGCGCATCAACCGGGACCGGGCCCAGGCCGAGGACATCCTCCAGGAGGTGTATGTCAACGTCTGGCGTTCGGCGCAGAGCTTCGATGCGGCGCAGAGCCAGCCCCTGACCTGGCTGACCAGCGTGGCGCGCAACCGCGCCATCGACAGCCTGCGCCGCGCGCAGAGCCAGCCGCAGATCCAGGCCGCCCCCACCTCCGGCGGTGACGATGCAGAGGACACCGACGTGTACGACAAGCTGGCCGACGACAGCGCGGGGCCGCTCGAGCTGCTCAGCCGGGCCGCGGAGGCGCGCGCGCTGACGCACTGCATGGAAGGCCTGAGCGCGCCGCAGCGCCAGAGCGTCGCGCTGGCTTTCTTCGATGGCCTCAGCCACGCCGAGGTCGCCGACCAGCTGCAGCAGCCGCTGGGAACGGTGAAGTCATGGGTGCGGCGCGCGCTGATGGCACTCAAGGGCTGCCTCGAAGCCGCAGTGCAGCGCGACGTGGCGGGCCGAGGCTGAGATGGACTACAGCCGCCCCGAACTCGCCGACCGGCTGGCCGCCGACTACGTGGCCGGCACGCTGCGTGGGCCGGCGCGCCGGCGCTTCGAGGCGCTGCTGCCGGCGCACCCGGCGCTGCGTGCCGCGGTACGCGCCTGGCAGGACCGGCTGATGCCGCTGACGGCCACGCTAGCGCCCTTGCCGCCGTCGCCGCAGGTGTGGCAGCGCATTCAGGCGCGCATCGGCGGCGCAACCGCGGCGGCCCCGGCGCCTTCCGCCTGGTGGGCACGCCTGGCGTTCTGGCGCGGCTTCGCGGCGCTGGCCTCGGTGGCGGCCATGAGCCTGGCCGTGCTGCTGGCCAATCCAGGCCCGACGTTGCCGCCGATCGTGGTGGTGATGAACGCCACCGCGCCGGCCGGCGGCGCAGGCGGCGTGATGCCGGCCTCCTTCGTCGCCAGCATCAGCGGCGACGGCCGTGCGGTGGTCACCAAGCCGCTGGTCAACGTGGCACTGCAGCCCGACCGCGTGCTCGAACTCTGGGCCGCCGCGGGCAAGAACCCGCCGCGCTCGCTGGGCCTGATTTCGGCCAGCGGCGCGACCGTGGTGCGGCGTGCTGCTCTGCCGTTGGGCACCGACCACCTGGCGGTGAGCCTGGAGCCGCCGGGCGGCTCGCCCACCGGCGCGCCGACCGGGCCGGTGCTGGCCGTCGGCCAGCTCTAGGCGCCGAGGCTCGCGATCAGGCTGCGGCCAGCGTCACGCTGAAGGTCGAGCCCTGGCCGGGCACGCTGACCACGTCGATGCGCCCGCCCATGAGTTCGACGAGCGAGCGCGTCACCGCCAGGCCGATGCCCGCGCCTTCGATCGCGCTGTGCTGGTGCGCGCCGCGGTGGAAGGGCTCGAACAGGGTGGGCAGGTCGGCAGCGGCGATGCCCACGCCGGTGTCCGACACGAGCAGCACGACGAGTTCGCGGTCGGCACGCACGCGAAGGCGCACGCTGCCGCCAGCTCGGTTGTATTTGATGCCATTGCCCAGCAGGTTGAGCACCACCTGGCGCAGCCGCGTGGCATCGGCACGCGCCGACCAGGGCGAGTCCTCGGCGTCGAAGTGCAGCACGACCCCGGCCGCATCGGCCTGCGCGCGCACGAACTCGACGCAGTCGGCCAGCAGCGGCGCGAGCGGCAGGGCCGCCAGCGTGACGACGATCTGGCCCGACTCGATGCGCGTGAGGTCGAGCAATTCGCCGATCATCTGCAGCAGGTGCGTACCGGCCTCGCGGATCAGCTCGACGCGGCGGCGCTGCGTCTCGTTCAGCGGCGCATTGCTGTCGAGTTCGAGCAATTGCGCGAAGCCCAGCACCGCGTTCAGCGGCGTGCGCAGTTCGTGGCTCATGCGCGAGAGGAAATCGGTCTTGGCCCGGTTCGCGGCCTGCGCTGCCGCCGCCGCTTCACGCACGCGGTCGAGCTCGCGCTGGTCGGTCACGTCCTGCAGGTAGCCGTGCCAGGTCACCGTGCCGTCGGTTTCGGCCTGCGGCGTGGCGGTGCCGCTGAGCCAGCGCGCCGGCGCGCCGCGCCGGAAGATGCGGAACTCGCATCGCCACGGCCGCATCATGCGGCCGGAGTCGACGATGCTCTGCTCGAGCTGCGCACGGTCGTCGCGCTCGACCATGCGGAAGAAGGCGCCGGCATCCTCCGTCAGCGTCTGCGGCGACACGCCGAGCAGATCGATCACGCTCTCGCTGACGAAGGGAAAGTAGCCCCGGTTGAATGCGCCCGGCCGGTTGCGGAACTGGAAGACGATGCCCGGCACGTGGCGCGAGATCTTGAGCAGCCGCTCGGCCATCTCCAGCGCCGTGCCCTGCGCTTCGCGTCGCAGCGTGATGTCGGACAGCGTGCCCACCATGCGCAGCGGTGTGCCGTCCGGCGCACGCTCGACCACGCGCCCGCGCTCGGCGATCCAGCGCCACGAACCGTCGCGCGTGCGAGCGCGGTACTCGTGCTCGTAGATCGGCACTTCGCCACGCACATGGCACAGGTAGGCTGCATGGTTGGCCGCCACGTCTTCCGGATGGATGAGCGCGTCCCAGGCCTGCTGCGAGGTGCCGATCTCGCCGGGTGCGTAGCCGAGCAGCGCGGCGCTGGCGTCGGTGTTCGACAGGCGGTCGCTGCCGATCTCCCACTCCCACACGGCGGTGCCCGCGCCGAGCAGCGCGTCGCGCATCAACGTCTCGGTGATGCGCCCGGCTTCGTCCATCACGCCGCCAGGGCGTCGTGCAGCGCGGTCTCCACGCGCTGCGGCGCCACCTCGCTCAGGCAGCGTGTGTGGCCGAAGCGGCAGTTGCGCTCGAAGCAGGGCATGCAATCCAGGCCGAGCTCGCCCTTCAGCCACAGCACCTGGGCGCGCGGGTTCAACGGCGGCGTGTGCTCGGGGCTGGTGGAGCCGAACACCGCCACCTGCGGGATGCCGAAGGCCGCGGCCACGTGCATCAGGCCCGAATCGTTGCTGACCAGGCCGCGCGCACCGGCGATCAGCGCCATCGCGTCCATCAGCGAAGTCTGGCCGGCCAGCACGCGGCAGGCGCCGGGGGCGGCGTCGGCGATCTGCTGGCACAGCGCGGCCTCCTTGCCGGATCCGAGCAGCAGCACGGGCAGGCTGTCGTTCGCGTGCAGGCGGCGCGCCAGTTCGGCGTAGTGCGCCGCCGGCCAGCACTTGGCCGGGCCGTATTCGGCGCCGGGTGCGAAGACCCAGTAGCCGCCCGGCTCGACGCCGGCCGCGTTCGCCGCGGCGCGCAGCACCGCACGTTCGAAGCTCAGGCTCGGGCGCGCATCGGCCGCCGCCCCGACCCCGCGCGGCTCGCCTGCCAGCGCCTGGTAGAAGGCCACCATCGGCGGGCGGCCTCCCGGGTTGCGGAGTTGGCGATTCAACAGCAGCCAGCGGCCTTCGCCGCGGTAGCCCACACGCCGAGGGATACCGGCGAACCAGGGGATCAGCGCCGCCTTGATCGAGTTGGGCAGCACGTAGGCGATGTCGAAACGGCCGCGCAGCGTGGCCGCGATGCGCCGCCGCGCGGCCCAGTCGAGCCGGCCGTGGGCGAAGGGCAGTTCGATCACCTCGCGCACCTGCGGCATGGCGCGGTACACCGGCGCCACCCAGGGCAGCGCCGCGACCGCGAGTCTCTCGCCGCGCGCGGCCAGATCGGCGAGCAGCGGCTCGGACATCACCGCATCGCCGATCCACTGCGGCGCGATGACCAGCGAGCGCGTCATCGTCGGCCGGGCGTCAGTGGGCGTGAAGCTTCTCGCCCGCTTTCAGCCGGTACACCGTGCCGCAGTACGGGCACCGGCCTTCGCCCGTGGTGGCGACATCGATGTACACCTTCGGGTGGGTGCTCCACAGCGCCATCTTCGGGTTCGGGCAGGCCACCACGCCGGGGCCCTGCACGTCCTGCGCGGTCACCTCGACCACGGCCTTGGCTTGAGTGCTCATCATCAGACCTTCGTGAGCCATTCGGCGTATTTCGGGTTGCGCCCGTTGACGATGTCGAAGAACGCGCTCTGGATCTTCTCGGTGATCGGCCCGCGCGAGCCCTGGCCGATCTCGATGCGGTCGAGCTCGCGGATCGGCGTGACCTCGGCAGCAGTGCCGGTGAAGAAGGCCTCGTCGCAGATGTAGACCTCGTCGCGGGTGATGCGCTTTTCCACCAGCTTGAGGCCCAGGTCCTGGCAGATCGCCAGGATGGTGTCGCGCGTGATGCCGTTGAGCGCGCCGGCCGACAGGTCGGGCGTGTAGACCACGCCCTTCTTGATGATGAACAGGTTCTCGCCCGCACCTTCGCTGACGAAGCCGGCCGAGTCGAGCAGCAGCGCCTCGTCGTAGCCCTCGTCGGTGGCCTCCATGTTGGCGAGGATGGAGTTGGTGTAGTTGCTCACCGCCTTGGCCTGCGTCATCGTGATGTTGACGTGGTGGCGGGTGAAGCTGCTGGTCTTGACGCGGATGCCGCGCTTCAGGCCCTCTTCGCCGAGGTAGGCGCCCCAGGACCAGGCGGCGACCATCAGGTGGATGGTGTTGCCCTTGGGGCTGACACCCAGCTTCTCGGAGCCGATCCAGGTCAGCGGGCGCAGGTAGCAGCTCTCGAGCTTGTTGGCGCGCACCACCTCGCGCTGCGCCTGCATCACCTGCTCCTGGCTGAAGGGGATCTTCATGCGCAGGATCTTGGCGCTGTTGAACAGCCGCTCGGTGTGCTCGCGCAGCCGGAAGATCGCCGTGCCGTTCACCGTGTTGTAGGCGCGCACGCCCTCGAAGGCGCCGCAGCCGTAGTGCAGCGTGTGGCTCAGCACATGGATCTTGGCGTCGCGCCACTCCACCAGCTGGCCATCCATCCAGATCTTTCCGTCACGGTCGGCCATCGACATGGCTGCTCTCCAGGGTTTTCTCGAACCGGCAATTTTACGGCGCGGGTCGGTCCAGCTCGAATCGGGCCAGCTTGCCGCCCTCGAACCGCAGCTTCACCGTGCTGCCGCCTTCGTCGCTCCAGGACCAATGGTCGTCGCCGCCGTCGAGCTTGCGGCCGAGGCTCCTGGTCAGGCCGATGACCTGCAGCATGGTCATGCCGGGCTGCAGTTTCGCGTTGAGCATCACCGCGCTGTCGACATGGCCCACCGGCGCCTGGCCGGCCTGGCGCATGGCGCGCATGGCCCGGCTGAACTGCAGCAGCAGCCAGAACACCACCACGCTGACGCTCAGCAGCACGCCTTGCCAGCCATAGGAATACCAGGCGACGACGACGAGAATGGTGGCCAGCGACCAGCCGATGATCGGGTTCATGGCCGCGATGTTAGCGACGCGCGCAGTGCAGCCGTCAAAGGTTGCGCACCAGCTCGATGGCCTGCTCGATGCGCTCGACGGCGTGGATGGTCAGCCCTTCGATCGGCTTCTTCGGCACGTTGGCCTGGGGCACCACGGCCACCGAGAAGCCGAGCTTGGCGGCCTCCTTCAGCCGCTCCTGGCCGCGCGGCGCGGGCCGGATCTCGCCGGCCAGCCCGACCTCGCCGAAGGCGAAGAAGCCGCGCGGCAGCGGCCGCCCGCGCAGCGAGCCCTGGATGGCCAGCATCACCGCGAGGTCGGCGGCCGGCTCGCTGATGCGCACGCCGCCCACCGCGTTGACGAACACGTCCTGGTCGAAGGCGGCGATGCCGGCATGGCGGTGCAGCACGGCCAGCATCATGGCCAGGCGGTCGCGCTCCAGGCCGACGCTCAGGCGCCGCGGGCTCGGGCCGCCGGCATCGACCAGCGCCTGGATCTCCACCAGCAGCGGCCGCGTGCCCTCCAGCGTGACGAGCACGCAGGAGCCGGGCACCGGCTCGCCGTGCGTGGAGAGAAAGATCGCGCTCGGGTTGGCCACGCCCTTCAGCCCGCGCTCGGTCATCGCGAACACGCCGATCTCGTTGACCGCGCCGAAGCGGTTCTTGATGGCGCGCACGAGGCGGAAGCTCGAATGCGTGTCGCCCTCGAAGTAGAGCACCGTGTCGACGATGTGCTCGAGCACGCGCGGCCCGGCCAGCGTGCCTTCCTTGGTGACGTGGCCGACCAGCACCACCGTCGTGCCGCTGGCCTTGGCCGCGCGCGTCAGGTGCGCGGCGCATTCGCGCACCTGCGCCACCGAGCCGGGGGCGGAGCTGAGCTGGTCGGAGTACACCGTCTGGATCGAGTCGATCACGCACACCGCCGGCTGCTCGCTCTCGATCGTGGCGAGGATGCGCTCGAGCTGGATCTCCGCCAGCACGCGCACCTGCGAGCCGTCCAGGCCGAGGCGGCGCGAGCGCAGCGCGACCTGCGCGCCGCTCTCCTCACCGGTGACGTACAGCGTCTTCGCCGTGCGCGACAGCGCGTCGAGCGCCTGCAGCAGCAGCGTGCTCTTGCCGATGCCCGGGTCGCCGCCGATCAGCACCACGCCGCCTTCGACGATGCCGCCGCCGAGCACGCGGTCGAGCTCCTCGATGCCGGTGGGTTGGCGCTCGACGTCGCTGGCCTCGATCTCCGACAGCGTGGCCACCGGCTGCGCCTTGGCCAGCGACTGGAAGCGGTTCTTGCCCGCGCCGGCCGTTTCGGCCACCGATTCGATCAGCGTGTTCCACGCCCCGCAGCCCGGGCACTTGCCCAGCCACTTCGGGCTGGTGGCGCCGCATTCGTTGCAGGTGTAGATCGACTTGTCCTTGGCCATGCGCCATTCTCGCCGCGCGGCGACAATCGCCCGATGGAACTATCGACCTGGATCGCCTTCTTCGCCGCCGCCTGGGCCATCAGCCTGTCGCCCGGCGCCGGTGCCGTGGCCGCCATGAGCGCCGGCCTGAACCACGGCTTTCGCCGCGGCTACACCATGACCTTCGGCCTGGTCACCGGCATCTGGACGCAGGTGCTGGTGGTGGGCGTGGGCCTGGGCGCGCTGATCGCGGCGTCGAGCCTGGCGTTCAGCGTCGTCAAGTGGGTGGGCGTGGCCTACCTGGTCTGGCTGGGCATCAAACAGTGGCGCGCGCCGGCCGTGCCGCTGGCCGCCGCTGGCAACGAAGGTGTCGACGTGTCGCGGCGCGAGCTGTTCGTGCGCGGCTGGATCGTCAATGCGCTCAACCCGAAGGGCACGATCTTCCTGCTCGCCGTGGTGCCGCAGTTCCTCGAGCTCTCGCGGCCGCTGCTGCCGCAATACGCGGTGATCGCGCTCACGCTGGCCTTCACCGACCTGGTCGTGATGGCCGGCTACACGGCGCTGGCCTCGCGCGTGCTGCGCGCGCTGAAGGCGCCTTCGCACCTGCGCGCGATGAACCGCAGCTTCGGTGCGCTGTTCGTCGTTGCCGGCACGCTGCTGGCCTTCTTCAAGCGCGCCTGAGCCGCCGAAGCCAGGCGCCTGAGCCGCGCAGCCGGCGACGTGCCGGCTTCATCGTGACGTAAACATTTGTCCGAATGTTCCATTAGCATTCGGGCCTTCGGCGCTTGCGTCGCCGCCACTCACGGAGATTCCCCCATGCACCCCAAGACCCTGGGCCTGAGCTTCGCCTTCGCCAGCGCCTTGCTCGCCGCCTGCAGCAGCACGCCCGTCACTGCGCCGGCCCCCGCGAGCGCGCCGGCCCCCGCCCCGGCACCCGCTCCGGCGCCGTCACCGGCCGCCGCGGCAGCACCCTCGTCCACCGTGGCCATGGTCAACCTGCCCGCGCACCTCGACCCGAACAGCTCGATCTCGAAGGAGCGCAGCGTCTACTTCGACTTCGACGACTTCTCGATCAAGCCGGACTACGCTGCGCTCGTCGAGCGCCATGGCAAGTACCTGAAGAGCAACGCGACGCTGGCGGCCAAGGTCGAGGGCAACGCCGACGAACGCGGCAGCGCCGAATACAACCTCGCGCTCGGCCAGAAGCGCGCCGAGGCGGTCGTCAAGGGGCTGAAGATCTACGGTGCCACGGACCGCCAGCTGGAAGCCGTCAGCTGGGGCGAGGAGCGTCCGGTGGCTACCGGCCACGACGAGGCCGCCTGGGCGAAGAACCGCCGCGCCGACATCGTCTACCCCAAGCAGTAGGCCCCGGCCTCGCCACGGCGGTTCATTGACCGAGCGGCACCGTGGCCCCTTGCGGATCGGCGTCGAGCACGGCAATCAGGTTCGCGAGGTCGGCGTCGAGCCGCTCCAGCGTCTGCGTGTCCAGGCTCGCCAGCGCCTCGGGCAGGACGCCCGCGAACGGCCCCGGCGCCTGCTTCAGGACCTTGCGCCCGGCCGGCAGCACCTCGAGCTGCACGGCCCGCCGGTCGGGCCCGTCGCGCGAGATGGCGATCAGGCCACGCTCGGACAGTGCCTTGATCAGATTGCTGGCCGTCGACTGCTTCACGTCCATGGCGCGGGCCAGGTCGTTCACGCCGCGCCCCGGTTGGGAGCGGATGATGCTCAAGGCCCACAGCTGCGCGCCGCCGATGCCGGCCGTCCGCTCGACCTGCTGGAAGTGCGCCTTCACCGCGTTGAACACCAGGCGGAAGCGGCGCAGCACACGCGCGGCCGGTTCCGTGAGCTGCGCGCCCTTGCGGTCGGTGGCCGGTTCGATGGCGGGCGGCTTCGTGCGAGCGGCGCTCGGGCGGCGAGTGGTCATGGGGAAATGATAGAGGAGCGAGGGTGAACCACGACCTGCGCATCGTTGCGGCCTTCAAGCGCGAGCTGTCCGACTGGCGCCTGTGGGTGGCACGCGCCGTCGTGATCGCAGTGGCCATCGCCGCCGGCCTGACCGTCGTCGCGTTCACCTGGATGACCGAGCACGCGCTCGGTCTGTTTCGCGTGGCGCGTACGGCGTGGTGGTGGCTCCCGCTGATCGTCACGCCGATCATCACCGGGGCGATCGTGTGGGTCGTTCGGCGCCACGTGCCGGGAGCGGCGGGCTCGGGCATCCCGCAGGTGATGGCCGCGCTCGACCCCCGAGTGGATTCGTCCAGCCGCGGCCTGTTCGTGTCGCTTCGCCTGACGCTGGCCAAGATGGCGCTGACCTCGGCCGGGCTGCTCGGCGGGCTCTCGCTCGGCCGCGAAGGCCCGTCGGTGCAGGTGGCTGCCGGCGTCATGCTCGCCGCCAGGCGCTGGCTGCCGCAGCGCAGTGCCGTCACCGAGCAGGGCCTGCTGGTCGCGGGCGGCGCGGCCGGCATCGCCGCGGCCTTCAATACACCGCTGGGCGGCGTGATGTTCGCGATCGAGGAGTTGTCGCGCTCGCCGGAGCAGCGCAACAGCGGCCTGATCATCGCCGCCATCGTGTTGGCGGGCCTGGTGGCCGTTTCGCTGTTCGGCAACGGCACCTACTTCGGCGTCATCCAGGTGCCGGCGCTCGACGTGTCGCTGCTTGGCCCCGGCGTGCTGGTGGCGCTGGCCGGCGGCATCGCCGGCGGCCTGTTCTCGCGCCTGCTCATCACCTCGCTGACGGGCCGGTCACCGGACGTGGCGAGTCGCTGGCGTGCGCGCCGCCCCGTGCTGTTCGCGATGGCCTGCGGGCTCGCCGTCGCCGTGATCGGCGTGGCCACGGGGGGTGCCACGTTCGGCAGCGGCTACACCTACACGCGCAACCTGCTCGAAGGTGCCGAGTCCACGCCCGTGCTCCATGTGGCGCTGAAGTTCCTGGCCACCTGGCTGACGGCCTGGTCCGGCGTGCCGGGCGGCATCTTCGCCCCGGCGCTGACGATCGGCGCTTCGCTGGGCCATGACGTCGCCACGCTCACCGGATCCGCCCATGCACCCGCGCTGATCGCCCTGGGCATGGCGGCCTTCCTCGCCGCCGCCACCCAGGCACCGCTGACCGCCTTCATCATCGTGATGGAAATGGTCGACGGGCATGCCATGGTGCTCAGCCTGATGGCCTGCGCGTTGGTGGCCAGCGGTCTCTCGCGGCTGATCAGCCGGCCGCTGTATGCCACGCTGGCCCGCGCACAGCTCGAGCGGCTGCCCGAGCGCGCCGCGACGCCATCGGCCGGGCCGGTGCCGGAGCCAGGCAAGGGAGCCCCCACCGGGCTTCACTGAAGACACGCCGTTGACCAGGCCGCCCGCTCAGGCCTGCACCTTGCCGCGCCCGGCCTTGATGCCGCTGCGCAGGGTCTTGCCCTCCAGGCGGCGCCGCTGCGACGCGCGTGTCGGCTTGGTCGCCTTGCGCACGCGCGGGATGTGCGCCGCCGCGGCCACGAGTTCATGCAGCCTCGCCATCGCGTCTTCGCGGTTCTGCTCCAGGCTGCGGTGCTGCTGGGCCTTGATGACCACCACGCCCTCATCGGTGATGCGCTGATCGCGCGTCGCGAGCAGCCGCTGCTTCAGCGCATCGGGCAGCGAGGAAGCGCGCACGTCGAAGCGCAGGTGCACCGCGTTCGACACCTTGTTGACGTTCTGGCCGCCGGCGCCCTGCGCGCGGATGGCACTGAACTCCACTTCGGCCGGGTCGATCGCGAACGGGATGTTCACGGCATGCCGCCGCGCAGCAGCCGCACCGCCTGCGGCAGCGAGCCGGCCTGCGGCATCCAGCGATCGATCACGACGCCGAGCACGGCCGCCAGCACCAGCAGGATCAGCATCGGCCGCCAGGTGCGGCCCGCCGCATGCAGCAGCCAGCCCTCGCGGCGCGCACGGAAGGCCAGCGCGCCGCCGGCCGAGGCGAAGGCGATCTCCACCGCCACGCCGAGCAGCACCTCGACGCCGAACAGGCCGAACACCGCGACGCTCAGTGCGCTGGCGATCAGCGCCGCGATGCCCAGCACGAGAGCCAGCGGCACCGCCACGGCCAGGCCCTCGTCGGCCGAGCCGGCCAGCTCGAGCGTGCCCTGAGCGATGTCGCCGGCCTCCAGGCCGCTGTCGCCGCATTCCACGCCGCCGCCGCCGCGGCGTGACGGGACCAGCTCCAGCGCGTCGTCCAGCGGCCAGTCGCCGTCGGCCTCGGCGCGCGAGAGCAGCCAGCGGCACCACAGCCACAGCAGCGCGAGGAAGACGAGATAGCCGCCGGCCAGCGCGACCGACCAGCGCAGCGCGAGGCTGCCGACGCCGGCGCGCATCAGCGCCGCCGACAGGCCCCAGCAGGCGAGGAAACACAGGCTGCCGAGCAGGAAGGCATGGACGCGCAGCCAGCGGCGCTGCCGAAGGTCGGCGCGCACGCCGCGTTCGAAGTGCAGGGGGTCGTCGCGCTCTCGTCTCACCACCACGCTCACACCACGCTCACCGGCACGCGCCGGGCGAGCGCGCACATCAGCTCGTAGCCCACCGTGCCCGCCGATCGTGCCACTTCGTCGATGCCCAGCAGGCTGCCGTTCGGGCCGCGGCCCCACAGCGTGACCTCGGCGCCGAGCGTGGCCTCGGGCACGGGCGTGAGGTCGACGGTGATCATGTCCATCGAGACGCGGCCGACGGTGCGCGTGCGCACGCCGTTCACGAGCACCGGCGTGCCGGTGGGTGCCACCCGCGGGTAGCCGTCGGCATACCCGCAGGCCACCACGCCGATGCGCATCGGCGCCTCGGCCGTGAAGGCCCCGCTGTAGCCGACGCGATCGCCCGGCTGCAGCGATTGCAGGGCGATCAGCTTCGCGCGCAGCGTCATCGCCGGCTGCAGGACCCAGCCCGCGGCGTCGTGCGCCGGGTAATCGGGCGCCGAGCCGTAGACCATGATGCCCGGGCGCACCCAGTCGGCGGCGACCAGCGCTCCCTCGCCCTGCCCGCCGGCGAAGCGCAGCGTGGCCGCGCTGTTGCTCAGCGAGCGCTCGCCGGGCAGTTCACGCGTGGCGGCCTCGAAGGCGGCCATCTGCGCCGCCACGCCACCGGGGCCGTCGGCATCGGCGAAATGCGTCATCAGCGTGATCTCGTCGACCTGCGTGAGGCCCGACAGCCGCTGCCACGCGCCGCGGTAGGCCGAGGGGCGGAAGCCGAGGCGGTTCATGCCGCTGTTCATCTTCAGGAAGACGCGGTGCGGCGCGTTCGTCTTGTGCGCCGCCAGCATGTCGATCTGCGCCTCGTGGTGCACGGTGTGCCACAGGTCCAGGCGCGAGCACAGCTCCAGGTCGCGCGGCTCGAAGCAGCCCTCCAGCAGCAGGATCGGGCCGCGCCAGCCCAGCGTGCGAACGCGCTGCGCCTCGTCGAGGTCGAGCAGCGCAAAACCATCGGCGCCCGACAGCCCCGCGTAGGCGCGTTCGATTCCATGGCCGTAGGCGTCGGCCTTGACCACCGCCCACACGCGCGACTGCGGCGCGGCCTGGCGTGCGCGGCGCAGGTTGTGCGCCAGCGCCTCGGTGTGGATGAGCGCTTCGATCGGTCTGGGCATGGTGCGCCGATTCTGCCAGCGCGGTCGGACCGGGGGTTCCCCCGCGGGCAGAAGTGACGGGGCCGCGTGCTATAAACCGGCGCCGCCGAAGTCCCCCGCATCCCCGGGCCGCGCGCGCGTGCAACGGAGCGAATGAAACGCGGCTTCTACACCATCATGTCGGCGCAGTTCTTCAGCTCGCTGGCCGACAACGCTTTGCTGGTGGCGGCCATCGAACTGCTGAAGAGCTCCGGCGCACCGGCATGGCATGTGCCGGCGCTGTCGCCGATGTTCGCGTTGTTCTACGTGATCCTCGCGCCATTCGTCGGCGCGTTCGCCGACGCGGTGCCCAAGGGCAAGGTGATGTTCATCTCGAACGCCATCAAGGTGGTGGGCTGCCTGCTGATGCTGTTCGGCGGCCACCCGCTGCTCGCCTACGCCATCGTCGGCCTCGGCGCGGCCGCCTATTCGCCGGCCAAATACGGCATCCTCACCGAGCTGCTGCCGGCCTCGCAGCTCGTCAAGGCCAATGGCTGGATCGAGGGCCTGACGATCCTGTCGATCATCTTCGGCATCCTGCTCGGCGGCCAGCTGGTGGGCAAGAACATCGCTGCCCACCTGCTCGCCTTCAATTTGCCGCTGATCGACACCAGCATCGACACGGCGCCTGAAGCCGCCATCTCGTTGATCGTCTTCCTCTACGTCGCGGCGGCGCTGTTCAACCTGAAGATCCCGCGCACCGAGGCGCCGCTGCAGGTGCTGTCGGGCAACGTCGGCGCGCTGGTGCGCGACTTCTCCAACTGCAACGCGCGCCTGTGGAGCGACAAGCTCGGCCAGATCTCGCTGGCCACGACCACGCTGTTCTGGGGCGTCTCGGGCAACCTGCGCGTGATCGTGTTCGCCTGGGCCGCAGCCGCGCTGGGCTACGGCACCACGCAGGCCTCGTCGCTGGTGGGCGTGGTGGCCATCGGCACGGCCGCCGGCGCGATCGTCGCGTCGATGCGTTGCCGGCTCGACCAGGCCACCGGCGTGATCCCGCTGGGCATCGCGATGGGCCTGCTGGTGATCGGGTTGAACTTCATCACCAACGTGTGGGCGGCCGCGCCGTTCCTGATGCTGCTGGGCGCTTTCGGCGGCTTCCTGGTCGTGCCGATGAACGCGCTGCTGCAGCACCGCGGCCACAACCTGATGGGTGCCGGGCGCTCGATCGCGGTGCAGAACTTCAACGAGCAGGCCTGCATCCTCGGCCTGGGCGCGTTCTATGCCGGCATGACCAAGTTCGGCATGTCCGCCTTCGGTTCGATCACCATCTTCGGCCTGGTCGTGGCGGTCACGATGTGGCTGATCCGCCGCTGGCACCGCTCGAACTGCATCGTGCACAAGGACGAGCTGGATCACCTGCTGGCCATCGCGCGGACCGACAAGCATTGACCTGGGGTCAATGCTTGCGGCGAAGGGTCATGTGGCCGCAGGCTACGTGAGCCGCAGCCACTGGCACCGAACGCTCAGTCGTCCCCGCGCTCCGCGCGGATCACCTTCTCGATCGCCGCCGCCCACGGCACCGCCAGCGCCGAGCAGCCCTGGCGATTCAGGTGGATTTCGTTGATCCAGCTGCCACTCTCGCCGCTGCTGCCCTTCGCGGCCGCCTGGATCGGAATCAACGTGGTGTCGAAGAAGTGCAGGTTGGGGAAGTTCGCCGCATCGGCCGCGCATTCCGCGAGCAGCGCCGCCAGCCGCCGGATCAGCAGTGCGGCCACGGCCTCGTAGTCGGCTTCGGGGACCGCATAGGCCTGCACCGAGGGGTACAGCCAGGGTCCGATGCCCAGTTCGGCGGGGGCCGGCCGCGGCATCGGCACGGCATAGCCGTGCAGGAACATGGGCGCTCCGCGCGACGGGCCGGCATCGCGCAGCCCGACCATGTGCTTGAGGTTCGCCTTCAGGTAGGTGCTGAAGGTCTGCCAGCCGGCGTCGCTGAGGTAGCGCGCGGCACCTTGCGAGGCATCGCCCCACTCCGCGGCCTCGCGCAGCAGGCGCTTGGCGAGCGGCACGCCCGGCCCGCGAACGCCCAGCGCGTCGATCAGGTCGTTGCCGCCGCAGGACAGCAGCAGACCGTCCCACACGCGGGCGCGCCTACCGGTGAGCAAGTCGATGAAGTCCGGGTCGCTGTTGAGCTCCGACATGTGGTTCAGCGTGTCGCCGGGCGTCGCGCAGTTGATCACGCAGCCGGTCTGGGCGAAGCGCATTTCGAACAGCAGGTTGGAGTTCTTCAGCGGGTTCAAGGCGCCGACCGTGAACCATGAATCCCCCTCGGCGAGGAATCGGTAGCCGAACTCGCTGAACGGCGGCATCAGGTCGGGGCTGTTCAGGCTCGAGGGCGGGTAGATCTTCAGCTTGTTCATGGTGTCCTCCTGGGGTGTGCCGGCGCACGTTAGCGCTGCATGGGCGCCGCGGCAAGCCGACAAGCTGGGGAGACGGCTGCGGCGAGAATCGGCCGGATGTCCGCCGTCCTGCCCCGCACCACCTCCGTCTGGCCCGCCCTCGCCCTCGTCGTCAACGCCTTCGTCTGGGGCACTTCGTGGTGGGCCTTCCGGCAGCTCGAGGCGCGTGGCCTGCACCCGCTGTGGGCCACCGTCTTGATCTACGGCATGGCCGTGGCGGTGATCCTGCTGCTGCGCCCGCGGGCGCTGAGGCAGTTGCTGCACACGCCGGCGCTGTGGGTGCTGGTGCTGGCCTCGGGCACCACCAACGCCGCCTTCAACTGGGCGGTGACCATCGGCGACGTGGTGCGCGTGGTGCTGCTGTTCTACCTGATGCCGCTGTGGGCGGTGCTGCTGGCGCGGGCGTTGCTCAACGAGCCGCTGACCCGGCTGGCCGGCGTGCGCGTGCTGATCGCCCTGGCCGGCGCGGCCATCGTGCTGTGGCCGGCCGAACGCAGCGGCTGGGACGCCCTGCCGCTGCCGCGCTCGCTGCCCGACTGGCTGGGCGTGATCGGCGGCTTCAGCTTCGCGCTGAACAACGTGATGCTGCGCCGCGAGGCCCACCGGCCCGAAGAAGGCCGCGCGCTGGCGATGTTCGCCGGCGGCATGGGGGTGGCCGGTGTGCTGGCGCTCGGGCTGGCGAGCGCCGGCACCGCGCCCTGGCTGCCGGCGCCTCAGCCGGCCTGGCTGGCGGGCGTGTTCGCGCTGGCGGTGCTGTTCCTGTTCGGCAACATGGCCTTGCAGTACGGTGCAGCGCGCTTGCCGGCCAACGTGACCTCGGTGGTGATGCTCACGGAGATCCTGTTCGCCTCGGTCTCGGCGCTGCTGCTCGGCGGCGGCAGCCTCACGGCGCAGCTGCTCGCCGGCGGAGCGCTGATCCTGCTGGCGGCCTTGATGTCGACGCTCGGCAGTGCGCCGGACGCCTCACACTGAGGCCGGCGCGGCGACGCTTTCCCAGACGAACTCGGGGTCGACCTGCTGCAGCGCGGCGATGAACTCGGCCTCGTGCAGCGGCTTGGTCAGGTAGGCATCGCAGCCGGCCAATGAGCCGCGCACGCGGTCGGTGGCGCCGTCCAGCCCGGTGACCATGACCACCACGGTGCGCAGGCCCGCCGCATGGGCTCCGCGCTGCTTGAGTCGCTGGCACAGTTGCAGCCCGTCGATGCTGCCCGGCGGGCCGAGCACGATGTCGAGGAAGGCCATGCCGAAGGTGCGCTTGGACAGGATCTCCAGCGCTGCTTCGCCCGAGGCGCATTCGTGGACCTTGTAGCCGAGGTGATAGAGCCGGCGCTTGAGGAACTGTCGTGCGATGGCGCTGTCTTCGACCAGCAGCACCTCGCGGCCGCCACCGCCGGGCCAGGCGGGCTTGGGCGGCCGGGGGCGCCGGCGTCGCTCCACGCGCGGCGCGGCCGCCACGTCTGCCGGCCGCGGCGCAGGCGGGGCTTCGGCGTGTTCGACCGGGCCGAGCGGCATCATTTCGCTGGGCGGGTCGGGCAGGCTCAGGCGCAACTCGACCAGCACCTCGAGCTCGCGCAGCACGTGCGCCGGGTCGATCGGCCGGGGCAGCCAGGCGTTCGCACCGCTGGGCGACTTGGCTCCGATGAAAACGGTGTCGCCCAGGCGCTGGCCGCGCTTCACGGCGGCCACGGCGGCGGCGCTGTCGGCGTCGGCGATCAGGAAATCACTCACGCCCGCTTCCTCTCCGCGCTGGAAGGTCGGCGAGCGCTGTGCCGCCAGGCGGAAGACCGACGCCAGCGCCTCGCGCTCGACGGCAGAAAAGCCCTCGATGGCGACGGTGAAGGTATCGGTGAACTCGGCAGCAGACATCGTCGGGCATCTTTGGGCCCGGGGCGGTTCCCGTCAATCACTCGCTTTTCGGGATTGCCGGTTCTGCACGGTGATTCCTCACGGCGGCGATACCATCACGGCTCCAGCAGCGGAGGACCCGATGGCGCACAGCAGCATCTACGATTTCGAGGCCTTGTCGATCGACGGCCAGCCGGCGCACCTGTCGACGCAGAAGGGCAAGGTGCTGCTGATCGTCAACACCGCCAGCGCCTGCGGCTTCACGCCGCAGTTCGCCGGGCTCGAACAGCTGTGGAAGGACTACCGCGAGCGCGGCCTGGTGATCGTCGGCTTCCCGAGCAACGAGTTCGGCGCGCAGGACCCGGGCAGCAACGACGAGATCGCGTCGTTCTGCCAGCTGAACTACGGTGTGAGCTTTCCGATGATGGCCAAGGTCCAGGTCAACGGCGCGAAGGCGCACCCGCTGTGGCAGTTCCTCACCAACGAGGCGCGCGGCGTGCTCGGCTCGCAGGCGGTGAAGTGGAACTTCACCAAGTTCCTCGTCGGCCGCGACGGCACGGTGCTCAAGCGCTACGCCCCGAACGACGCCCCCGAATCCCTCCGCAAGGACATCGAAGCCGCACTGGCGGCCTGACGCACCCATGTTCTCCCACATCGAACCCTTTGCCGGCGATCCGATCCTCAGCCTCAACGAGGATTTCCAGAAGGATCCGCGACCGAACAAGATCAACCTGTCGATCGGCATCTACTTCGACGATGCCGGGCGCATCCCGGTGCTCGAGTCGGTGAAGCGCGCCGAAGCGCAGGTGGTGGCGGCCGGCGGTGCCAAACCCTACCTGCCGATCGAGGGCGCGGCCAACTTCCGCACCGCGGTGCAGTCGCTGTTGTTCGGCGACAAACACGAGGCGGTGACGAGCGGACGCATCGCCACCATCCAGTCGGTGGGCTCCTCGGGCGGCCTGAAGGTCGGCGCCGACTTCATCGCGCGCTGGTTCCCCGGCAGCAGCGTGTGGGTCAGCGACCCGACCTGGGACAACCACCGCTCGATGTTCGAGGGCGCCGGCATCGCGGTGCAAACCTACCCGTACTACGACGCCGCCACCGGCGGCGTGCGCTTCGCCGACATGCTGGCCGCGCTGCGCACGTTGCCGGCGAAGAGCATCGTGCTGCTGCACGCCTGCTGCCACAACCCGACCGGCGTGGACCTCACCCGCGCACAGTGGGACGAGCTGATCCCGCTGCTCAAGCAGCGCCAGCTGATCGCCTACCTCGACCTCGCCTACCAGGGCTTCGGTGACGGCATCGAGGAAGACGCCTACGCGGTGCGCGCCCTCGCCGCGGCGGGCCTGTCCTTCTTCGTCGCGAACTCGTTCTCGAAGAGCATGAGCGTGTACGGCGAGCGCTGCGGCGCACTCAGCGTGGTCTGCCCCGATGCGGCGCAGGCGGCGCTGGTGCTCGGCCAGCTCAAGTTCACCGTGCGGCGCAACTACTCGAGCCCGCCGATCCACGGCGGGCAGATCGTCGCGCGGGTGCTCACCGACCCGGCGCTGCGCGCGCTGTGGGAGGGCGAGCTCGCCGCGATGCGCGAACGCATCCTGGCCATGCGCCGCAAGCTGCACGGCGTGATCAGCGCCAAGGTGCCGCGGCGCAACTTCGACTACTTCCTCACCCAGCGCGGCATGTTCAGCTACACGGGGCTGAGCGCCGCGCAGGTCGACCGGCTGCGCGAGGAATTCGCGGTCTACCTGGTGCGCTCGGGGCGCATCTGCGTGGCGGGCCTGAACACTGGCAACGTCGAGGCCACCGCGGTGGCGATGGCCGCGGTGATGGCCTGATCGCGTCGATCCGGGCGAAATCCGAGCGGGGCGGGGGCCGATAAGACTTTCTTAACCCCCCGGCGGGACCATGGCGACTCCAAGGAGAGTTGCCATGCACCGAAGACTGTCGATCCTCACCGCCGCGCTGGCCCTGGCCGGCGCCGCCCACGCCGCCACGCCGTCCGAGCAATTGGCCGGCTACACCGCCGCCGCCAAGACGGCCGCCGACCCCGCGCGCGGCCAGAAGCTGTTCACCACCACCGGCACCAAGGAGTGGAGCTGCTCGTCCTGCCACGGCAGCACGCCGACCGGCACCGGCAAGCACGCCTCCACCGGCAAGGCCATCCAGCCGCTCGCGCCGGCGGCCAATGCAGAGCGATTCGCCGATCCGGCCAAGACCGAGAAGTGGTTCCGCCGCAACTGCAATGACGTGCTCGGCCGCGAGTGCAGCGCCGGCGAGAAGGCCGACGTGCTGGCCTGGCTGATGACGCTCAAGCCTTGAGCGCCCCACGGAGAACATCGATGAAGAACAAGCTCCCGCTGCTGGCTGCGCTCGCGCTGGCCGCCCTCGCCCAAGCCCCCGCCCACGCCGGTGACCACGGCCGCAGCGTCGCCCTGCTGCCGATGTACGTGCAGGAATGCGGCTCCTGCCACGCACCCTTCCCGCCGGGCCTGCTGCCCGCCGAGTCGTGGCAGCGGCTGATGACCGACCTGCCGCGCCACTTCGGCACCGACGCCTCGGTCGATGCGGCCACGCAGAAGGCCTTGAACGTGTGGCTCACCGCCTACGCCGGCAGCGGCAAGCGCGCGCGCACCGCGCCGCCGGAAGACCGCATCACGCGCGGCGACTGGTTCGTGCGCGAGCACCGCGAGGTGCCGGCCGCCGCCTGGAAGCGCGCCTCGATCAAGAGCGCGGCCAACTGCAGCGCCTGCCACGAGGGCGCGGCCCAAGGCATGTACGACGAACAAAGTATCCGCATCCCGCGCTGAGCGCGCGCACCGGAGAACCTCATGAACACCGAGACACGATCGTCCACCCTGGTCTGGGACCTGCCCGTGCGCCTCTTCCACTGGCTGCTGGTGCTGTGCTTCGCCGGCGCCTGGCTGACTGCCGAGTCGGAGCACTGGCGCCTGGTCCACGTGACGCTGGGCTACACGATGGCGGCGCTGGTCGCCTTCCGCATCGTCTGGGGCCTGCTGGGCACGCGCTATGCACGCTTCTCGAGCTTCGTGCGCGGCCCGAGTGCGGTGCTCGCCTACCTGCGCTCGCTGTCGGGGCCGAAACCCGAGCACCACACCGGCCACAACCCGGCCGGTGCGCTGGCCATCGTCGGGCTGCTCGCCTTGATCGCCGTCACCACCGCAACGGGCTGGGCCGCCTACAGTGAGATCGCCGGCGACTGGCTGGAGGAGGTGCATGAAGTGGCAGCGAACGGCCTGCTCGGCCTGGTGATCATCCACCTGATCGGCGTGGCCGTGGGCAGCTGGGTGCACCGCGAGAACCTGGTGCGCTCGATGCTGACCGGCCGCAAGCCGGTGCCGCCGGTCGAAGGCATCCGCCGCGGCTGGGCGACCGTGGCCGCCCTGATGCTGGCGGGCGTGCTGGGCTTCTGGTGGGTGCAGTGGCAGTCGGCCCCGGCCGACACCGGCGCGCAGATGTCCCGCGCCAGCCACGAGAAACACGAAGACCACGACTGAAACAGGCCCCTCGATGCGCATCCTGCTCGCTGAAGACGACCCCCTGCTCGGCGACGGCCTGCGCGCCGGGCTGCGGCAGCTCGGCTTCGTCGTCGACTGGGTACGCGACGGCGTGGCCGCCGAGCGCGAACTGAACGACGGCGGCCACGAGGCCGCCGTGCTCGACCTCGGCCTGCCGATGAAGGACGGCATGGACGTGCTTGCCGCCGTGCGCGCGCGCGGCGTGCGCATCCCGGTGCTGGTGCTCACGGCGCGCGACGCCGTGCCCGACCGCATCCGCGGGCTGGACTCCGGCGCCGACGACTACGTGGTCAAGCCGGTCGACCTGCATGAACTCGCCGCGCGCCTGCGCGCGCTGGTGCGGCGCTCGCACGGCCAACCCGACGAACAGTTGAGCGTGCAGGGCGTGGTGCTCGACGCGGCCAAGCGCCAGGTGAGCCTCGATGGCGAGCTGGTGACGCTGTCCGCCCGCGAGTTCGACGTGCTGCACGCGCTGATGCTCGCCGATGGCCGCGTGCTCTCGCGCGAGCAGCTCGAGCAGCGCATCTACGGCTGGGGCCAGGAGGTGGAGAGCAACGCCATCGAGGTTCACATCCACCACCTGCGCCGCAAGCTCAAGGCCGAACTGATCCAGACGGTGCGCGGCGTCGGCTACGCGCTCGCGAAAGCCCAGCCGTGAGCGGGCCGCGCTCGCTGCAGGGCCGGCTGCTTGCACTGGTGCTGGCCACGGTGAGCGTGGTGTGGCTGGCCGCCTCGGCCTTCAGCTGGTGGGAGGCACGGCACGAGCTCGACGAGTTGCTCGACGGCCACCTCGCGCAGGCGGCGTCGCTGCTGGTGGTGCAGCGTGGCCGCGGCTCCCACGAAGACGATGACGACGACGAGCGGGTCGACGCGCCGATGCTGCACCGCTACGGGCCCAAGGTGGCCTTCCAGGTGTGGCACGAGGGGCGCCTGACGCAGCGTTCGTCCAATGCCCCCACCGAGCCGATGGCGCAGACACAGCGCGGCTTCGCGACCGTGACGATGAACGGCGAGCCCTGGCGCGTCTTCGCCACGCGCGGCGCGAAGCGCGACATCCACGTCTACGTGGGCGAACAGCTCGAGTCGCGCAATTCGATCCTGCACGGCATGCTGCGCGGCCTGCTCGCACCGCTGCTGGTCGCCCTGCCGCTGATGGCGCTGCTGCTGTGGTGGGCAGTGCGGCGCGGCCTGCTGCCGCTGCACCGCATCGGCCAGGCGATCGCGCAGCGCGAGCCGCAAGCGCTGCAGCCGATCGCCGCCGACGCCGCCGGCGAGAACATGCCCAGCGAGCTGGCGCCGCTGGTGGGCGCGTTGAACGGCCTGTTCGAGCGCATCGCCACCATGCTCGACAGCGAGCGGCGCTTCACCGCCGACGCGGCGCACGAGCTGCGCACGCCGATCGCCGCGATCCGCGCGCAGGCCCAGGTGGCGCAGGGCGCGGGCGGCGACGAGGCCGGCCGCCAGCACGCGCTGGCCGCGACGCTGGCCGCGTGCGACCGCGCCACGCGCCTGGTCGAGCAGCTGCTCACGCTGGCGCGATTGGAGTCGTCGGCCGACGGGCCCGGCGACGCGGTGGACCTGAGCCACGTGGCGCGCGACGTGCTCGCCGAGCTGGCACCGGCGGCGCTGGCACGCGGCCAGGCGATCGAGCTGGAGGCCGACGCGGCAGTGCCGATGCGCGGCAGCGCCACGCTGCTGTCGGTGCTGGTTCGCAACCTGGCCGACAACGCGCTGCGCTACAGCCCCGACGGCGCGCGCGTCATCGTGAGCGTGGGCCGCCGCGAAGGCAGGCCGGTGCTGACGGTGGACGACAGCGGCGGCGGCCTCAGCGACGCGCAGCAGCAGCGCCTGGGCGAACGTTTCTTCCGCGTGCTCGGCACCGCGGCCACCGGCAGCGGGCTGGGCTGGTCGATCGTGCGGCGCATCGCCGCCGTGCACCGCGCCGAGGTGACGACGGGCCGCTCGGCCGCGCTCGGCGGCCTGTCGGTGCGTGTGGCCTTCGCCGCCTGACAGCGGGGCGATCAGACGCCCAGATAGCCCGCCAGCGCCGGGCTCGCCGCCACCTCGTCGGCGCCGCCTTCGAGCACCACCTGGCCCTTCTGCAGCACCAGCGCGCGGTCGCTGTGCGCGAGCACGCGGCGGTAGTCGCGGTCGACGATCAGCGTGGCGATGCCGCTGGCGCGGATCTCGCCGATGACGCGCCAGATGTCGGCCACGATCAGGGGCGCCAGGCCTTCGGTGGCCTCGTCGAGGATGATCAGTTCGGGGTGCGTCATCAGCGCGCGGCCGATCGACAGCATCTGCTGCTCGCCGCCGGAGAGCTGCGCGCCGAGGTTGCCCAGGCGCTCCTTCAGCCGCGGGAAGGTGTCGAGCACCCGCTCGTAGCTCCATTCGTTGCGCCCGTCGCGGCCGCGCCGCGCCGCCATCACCAGGTTCTCGCGCACGCTGAGGTTGCCGAACACGCCGCGGCCTTCGGGCACGTAGGCCACGCCCAGGCGCGCCACCTGGTGCGGCTTCGCCTTCGACGCGTCCTGGCCGAACAGCGCGATGCGGCCCTCGCGTTGCGTGACGTGGCCGAGCAGGGTGCGGATCAGCGTGCTCTTGCCCATGCCGTTGCGCCCGAGCAGGCCCAGCGTCTGGCCGCGCGCGACGAGCAGGTCGACGCCGTGCAGCACATGGCTCGAGCCGTACCAGGCGTGCAGGCCGCGGGCCTCGACGAGGAAGTCGTGGTTCACGTCAGTGGTCTCCGAGATAGGCGGTCAGCACCTGGGGATGGGTGCGGATCGCCGCCGGAACGTCGGAGGCGATCACGCTGCCGTTGACCATCACGGTGATGCGGTCGGCGATGCGGAACACCGCGTCCATGTCGTGCTCGACCAGCAGGATGGCGTGGCCTGCCCGCAGCTGATCGAGCAGGGCGAGCATGCGCTCGGTCTCCTCGGCGCCCATGCCGGCCAGCGGCTCGTCGAGCAGCAGCACCTCGGGCGCGGTGGCCAGGCACATGGCGATCTCGAGCTGGCGCTTCTGGCCGTGGCTGAGCAGCCCGGCCGGGCGCTCGAGCAGCTCGTCCAGGCCCGCGCGCGCCGCGGCGTCGCGTGCTGCGGCGGTGCTCGCCTCGCAGCGCTGGGCATCGCTCCACCAGCGCCAGGCTTGTTGCGTGCGGGCCTGCGCGGCGAGGCGGCAGTTCTCGAACACCGTGAAGCTCGGATAGATGGTGTTGCGCTGGTAGCTGCGGCCCAGGCCGGCGCGGGCGCGGCGTGGCTGCGCCCAGCGGGTCACGTCCTGGCCGAGCAGCTCGACGCTGCCGCCCGAGGGCGGGATCTCGCCGGAGAGGATGTTGATCAGCGTGGACTTGCCCGCGCCGTTGGTGCCGATCACCGCATGCACGCTGCCGCGCGTGAGTTCGATCGAGACGCGATCGACGGCAACGAGGCCGCCCCAGCGGCGCGTGATGTCGCGGCCGCGCAGCAGCACGGGCGCATTCGTTTCAGGCTTCATTCAGTGCCTCCGTGCCGACGGCAACCGGGCGGCTGCGCCCCACCAGGCGTTCGCGCCACTGGCCGGGCAGGCCGACCAGCCCGCGCGGCAGCAGCGCCACGCTGGCGATGATGGTCAGGCCCAGCCCCAGGTGCCAGTGCCGCGCGAAGGCGCCGAAGATCGCCTCCGACTTGAAGAACTCCTGCAGCAGCGCGAAGGCGAAGGCGCCGATCAGCGCGCCGCGCAGGTGGCCCAGGCCGCCCAGGATGATCATGATCAGCACCGCGCCGGAGAGGTGCCAGCTCATCAGCTCGGGGTTCACGAAGCCGTCCTTCACCGCGAAGAGGAAGCCCGCCAGCCCGGCGATGCCGCCCGACAGCGTGAACGCCGCGAGCTTGTACGGGTAGGTGGAGAAGCCGGTGGCGCGCATGCGCTGCTCGTTGACGCGGATGCCGGCCAGCGCGCGGCCGAAGCGCGAGCGCAAGAGCACGGCGAGGAAGGCGAACACCGCCACGAGGCACACCAGCGTGAGGTAGTACAGCGACAGCGCGCCGTCGAGGTCGAGCCAGGTGCCGAGCACCGGCTTCATGGTCAGGTAGATGCCGTCGGTGCCGCCGCCCAGCGGCGTGTCGTGCACCACGTAGTAGGCCATCTGCGCAAAGGCCAGCGTGACCATGATGAAGTAGACGCCCTTGGTACGCAGGCTCAACGCACCCACGGCCAGCGCATACAGCGCCGCGGCCACGATGCACGCCGGCAGCAGCCACCACAACGATGCCGGCTCGCTGGCGGGCGAGAGCAGCACTGCCGCATAGGCGCCGATGCCGAAGAAGGCCGCCTGGCCGAAGCACACCAGGCCGGTGGCGCCGACCAGCAGCTCGAGGCTGAGCGCGAACACCGCGTAGACCATGATCTTGGTGACCAGGTCGACGCCATAGCTGCCGGCCAGCCAGGGCAGCAGCGCCAGCGCCGCGAAGCAGGCGGCGACGAACGCCGCCTTCGAACGATCGATCGTGTTCATCATCATCACCCCGCCTTGAACAGACCGTCCGGCTTCCACAGCAGGATCAGCGCCATCAGCACATAGACCAGCACGCCGGCCGCCTGCGGCACCAGCACCTTGCCGAAGGTGTCGACCGCGCCGATCAGCAGCGCCGCGAGCAGCGCGCCGCGGATCGAACCGATGCCGCCGATCACCACCACCACGAAGCAGATGATCAGCACCGTGCTGCCCATGCCCGGGTAGACACTGGACACCGGCGCGGCCACCATGCCGGCCAGCACCGCGATGGCCACGCCCGCGGCAAACACCACGCGGTAGAGGAACTGGATGTCGATGCCCAGGCTCTGCACCATCTCGCGGTTGGCGCTGCCGGCGCGGATCATCATGCCCAGCCGCGTGCGCGTGAACACGAACCACATGCCCAGCGCCAGCGCCAGACACACGCCGCTGACGAACAGGCGGTACACGGGGTAGGTCATCATCTCGCCCAGCGGCAGCGTGCCGGCCAGGATGTCCGGCGGCTGCACGCCGTGCACGTCGTCACCGACGAGCAGGCTGCGCAGTTCCTCGAACACCAGGATCAGGCCGTAGGTCATCAGCACCTGCTGCAGGTGCTCGCGCTCGTAGAGGAAGCTGAAGAAGGCCCACTCGAGCACGTAGCCCAGCAGCACGGCGAGCACCGTGCCGACCAGCAGCACCGCAAAGAAGCCGCCGCCGAAGGTGGTCGCGACCACCGGCGCCAGCGCGAAGGCCATGTAGGCGCCGATCATGTAGAAACTGCCGTGCGCCAGGTTGATGACGCCCATGATCCCGAAGATCAGCGTCAGCCCCGACGCCACCAGGAACAGCAGCAGCCCGTACTGCAGCGCGTTGAGGCACTGGATGAGGAAGGTGGCGAGATCCATGGGCGAAGCCTCCCCTGGGCCCGCCTTACATCTTGCAGCCGCGGGCCGGATCGGCCAGCGACTTCGACGCCACGCCGACCAGCTTGTTCTCCTTGCCGCTCACCTGGCGCAGGTAGATGTCCTGCACCGGGTTGTGCGCCTTCGAGACGCTGAACGGCCCGCGCGGGCTGTCGATCTTCGCCTTCTCCACCGCGGCGGCGAACTCGGCCTTCTTGCTCACGTCGCCCTTCACCGCGGCCAGGCCGATGCCCAGCATCTGCGCAGCGTCGTAGCCCTGCACGGCATAGACGTCGGGCTGCAGCTTGTAGGTCTTGGCGTAGGCCAGGCGGAAGGCGTTGTCGCGCGGCGTGTTCAGCGCGTCGCTGTAGTGCAGCGTGGTCAGCAGGCCGTCGGCGTCGGCGCCCTGCGCTTCCAGCGTGCCGTCGGTGAGGAAGCCGGCGCCGTACAGCGGAATGCTCTTCTTCAGACCCGCGGCCGCATAGTCCTTGACGAACTTCACCGCGCCGCCGCCGGCGAAGAAGGTGTAGACCGCATCGGGCTTGCTCGCCGCGATCTCGGTGAGCAGCGCCTGGAACTCGACGCCCGGGAAGGGCAGCGAGAGCTCCTTCACCACCGAGCCACCGGCCTTCTCGAAGGCCTCCTTGAAGCCGCGCACCGACTCGTCGCCGGCGGCGTACTTCCAGGTGATGGTGACGACCTTCTTGTGGCCCTTCTTGGCCACCACCTCGCCCATCGCGTAACCCGGCTGCCAGTTGCTGAAGCTGGAGCGGAAGATGTTCGGCGCGCACATCGGGCCGGTCACCGCGTCGGCGCCGGCGTTGGGCACGAGCAGCAGCGTGCCGGTGTCCTTCGCGACCTTGGCCATCGCCATCGCCACGCCGCTGTGCACCGTGCCGACCAGCACGTCGACGTTGTCGCGCTTGATCAGCTTGTTGACGTTGTCGGTGGCCTTGGCCGGGTCGCTCTCGTCGTCGACCTTGACGAACTCGATCTCGCGGCCGGCGAGCTTGCCGCCCTGCTCCGTCACGTAGAGGCGAAAGCCGTTTTCGATCGCCGTGCCCAGCGCGGCGAAGGTGCCGGTGGCCGGCAGCATCAGGCCGACCTTGAGTTTGGCGGACTGGGCCTGCGCCGAGGCGGTGGCGACGAGTGCGGCGGCGAGAGCGATGAGCTTGAGCTTCATGGGTTGTCTCCGGGGTTGTTCGAACGAATGAATCGGGTGGCGGCGGCGATCAGCGCGTCGGGCTGGTCGCGGTGCGGTGAATGGCCGCAGGCGGGCAGCTCCAGCAGCTCGGTGTGCGGCACGCGCCGCGCGATGCCGCGGATCTGCTCCAGCGTGCCGTACTCGTCGTCCAGGCCTTGCACGGCCAGCATCGGGCAGCCGATGGCGCGGATTTCTTCCTCGATCGACCACTGCTTGAACGGCGGGTGCAGCCAGATGCGGTTCCAGCCCCAGAAGGCGGAGTCGGGGTCGTCGTGGTGTTTGGCCAGGCGCTGCTTCAGGTCGGTGGTCTCGTAGGCCGTCTTCGCCTTGGCGATGCTGGCCACCGACAGCTCCTCGACGAGGATGTGCGGCGCCAGCACGATGGCGCCGGCGATCGCCTGCGGAAACTTCGCCGCGTAGAGCAGCGTGATCGAGCCGCCGTCGCTGTGGCCAAACATCCAGGGCTTGTCGCGGGTGGCATCGATGTCGAGCGCGTCGAGCAGCGCCGGCAGCACCTCGTGCGCCTGGCGGTGCATGAAGTCGAGGTCCCACGCCTCTTCGGCGGCGCGCGGCGTCGAGCGGCCGTAGCCCGGGCGCGAGTAGACCAGGCCGCGCACGCCGGCGGCGTCGCACAGGCGCTGCGGGAAGTCGCGCCACATCGACACCGAGCCCAGGCCCTCGTGCAGGAACACGACGAGCGGCCGGTCGCGCCGCTCGGGCGCGATGAAGGCGTGCTCGATGCGCACGCGCTTCCCTTGCCATTCGACGTGGGCGAAGTCGCTCACGCGTCGCCCTTTTCCGCGTCACGCAGCTTGAAGCGCTGGATCTTGCCGGTGGCCGTCTTCGGCAGGTCGCTCACGAAGACGATCTGGCGCGGGTACTTGTAGGGCGCCAGCTTGTCCTTCACGAAGGCCTTCAGCTCGGCGTCGGTGGCGCTCGCGCCCGGCTTGAGCACCACGAAGGCCTTGGTCTTGGTCAGGCCCTCTGCATCCGGCACGCCGATCACCGCGGCTTCGAGCACGGCCGGGTGCTGCACCAGCGTCGCCTCGACCTCGAAGGGCGAGACGTAGATGCCGCTGACCTTGAGCATGTCGTCGCTGCGGCCGCCGTAGGTGAAGCTGCCGTCGGCGTTGCGGATGTACTTGTCGCCGCTCTTCGTCCAGCCGCCCTGGAAGGTGTCGCGCGTCTTCTGCCGGTTGCCCCAGTACATCATCGCGGCCGAGGGGCCGTGGATGTAGAGGTCGCCCGGCTCGCCGTCGGGCACCGGGCCGCCGTCGTCGCCGCGCAGCGAGATCTCGTAGCCGGGCACCGGCCAGCCGGTGGTGCCGTAGCGCACCTTGTCGGGCCGGTTGGAGATGAAGATGTGCAGCATCTCGGTGGAGCCGATGCCGTCGACGATGTCGGTGCCGAAATGGGCCTTGAAGCGCTCGCCGAGCTCGGCCGGCAGCGCCTCGCCGGCGGAGGACACGAGGCGCATCGCCACGTCGGTGCGCTTGGGCAGGTTCGGCGAGGCGAGCATGCCGGCGAAGCCGGTCGGTGCGCCGTAGAACACGGTCGGCTTCACGCCGCCGATGCCACCGGTCCAGCGCTTGAAGGTCGCGTCCGGTGTCGGGCGCTCGGCCATCAGGATCACGGTCGCGCCCACGCTCAGCGGGAAGCTCAGCGCATTGCCCAGGCCGTAGGCGAAGAACAGTTTGGCGGCGGAGAAGCAGACGTCCTTCTCGGTCAGGCCGAGCACGCGCTTGCCGTACAGCTCGCAGGTCCAGTAGGGGTTGGCGTGCGAGTGCACCGTGCCCTTGGGGCGGCCGGTGGAGCCGGACGAGTAGAGCCAGAAGCCCGGATCGTCCGGGCCCGTCGCCGCCGGCTTGGCCATCGGCCCGTGCGCGGCGAGGAACGACTCGAATTCGACCTCGGCCGGGTGCAGCGGCGCGACCGGGCGCGACACGATCACCTTGCCGACCTCGTGGTCCGACTTGATCAGCGCCGAGGTCAGCGCCGGCAGCAGCGCGCCCGACACCAGCACCGCCTGCGCGCGGCTGTGCTCCAGCATGTAGGCGTAGTCGTCGGCGGTGAGCAGCGTGTTCACCGCCACCGGCACCAGGCCGGCGTACATGGCGCCGAGAAAGCTCACCGGCCAGTCGTTGCAGTCCTGCATCAGCAGCAGCACGCGCTCCTCGCGCTTGAGGCCCAGCGCGCGCAGCCCGGTGGCCAAACGCCGCACGCGCTCGGCGAGCTCGCCGTAGCTCAGGGTGGCGACGTCGTCGATGAAGGCGGCCTTGGCCGCGCGCGCCGCGTTGGCGGCGATCAGGTGCTGCGCGAAGTTGAAGGTGTCGGGCGGCGCGGCGACGTCGGCGATGTCGATCTGGGTCATGGCGGTTTCCTCGTCTTCAGGCCAGCGCGGCCAGTGTCGTGTTGCCGGCCTGGATGGCGGCGCGGCGGTGGTAGAAGTTCAGCGCACGCAGGCCACCGAGCTCTTCGCCGCCACCGGCGCGGCCGGGGCCGCCGTGCAGCGACTGCGGCATCACGTTGCCGTGGCCGGTGTGGTGGGCGGCGGCTTCGGGGCTGATGACGTGCACGCGGCCGTGCAAGGGCGCGAGCTCGATCGCCGCGTCGGCCAGCGCCTGCGCGTCGCTGCCGTACAGCGAGGCGACCAGCGACCCTTGACCGCGCTCGATGAGCTGCAGCGCATGCGCGCGGTCGCGGTAGGGCAGCAGCGTGGCCACCGGGCCGAACACCTCGGTGTCGTGCACGCGGTCGCTGGCGTCGCTGCCGGCGGCGTTTCGGGTACCCAGCAGCGTGGGGCCGACGCAGCAGGCGATCGCCGCATCGGCATCGACCAACGCGTGCTTCGCGCCGTCGTGCAGCACTTCGGCCTGCGCCTGCAGGTGGGCGAGGCCCTCGCGCACCGCGGTGAGCTGCGCCCGGCTGACCAGCGCGCCCATGCGCACCGATTCGTTGCGCGGGTTGCCCACGGTCGTCTTGGCCAGCCGCGCCGAGATGGCTTCGGCGGCCTGCGCGTAAAGCGCCTCGGGCACGAAGACGCGGCGGATCGCGGTGCACTTCTGGCCGGACTTCTGCGTCATCTCGCGCGCCACTTCCTTGGCGAGCAGCTCGAAGGCTTCGCTCCCCGGGGCCTCGCCCGGCAGCAGCAGCGCGCTGTTGACGCTGTCGGCCTCGATGTTGACGCGCACCGAGCGCTGCGTCACGGTCGGGTGCGAGCGGATCACCGCAGCGGTCTCGGCCGACCCGGTGAACGAGACCACGTCGAAGGGCTGCAGCGCGTCCATCAGGCCGGCCGAGCTGCCACACACCACCGAGAGTGCGCCGGCGGGCAGCACGCCCGCGTCGACCACGTCCTTGACCATGCGCTGGGTCAGCCAGGCCGTGGCGGTGGCCGGCTTGATGACCACCGGCACGCCCGACAGCAGCGCCGGCGCGGCCTTCTCCCACAGGCCCCAGCTCGGGAAGTTGAAGGCGTTGATGAACAGCGCCAGGCCGCGCGAGGGCACCAGCACGTGCTGGCTCTGGAACACCGGTTGTTTGTCGGCACCCGCGGCCAGGCGCGCGGGCTCGCCATCGAGCAGGTACTTGCGGTCGCCGAGCGAATCGCCCAATTTTGCGTAGGTGGACAGCGTGTAGATGCCGCCGTCGATGTCCACTGCCGAGTCGTTCTTCACCGTGCCGCTGTTGGCGGTGGCGATGGCGTAGTAGTCGTCGCGCCTGGACTGCAGCACCTTGACCACCGCGGCAAGCATCGCGGCGCGCTCGCGGTAGCTCATGGCGCGCAGCGCGGCGCCGCCTTGCTCGCGGGCGAAGGCGAAGCCGGCGTGCAGGCCGAGGCCGGTGGCATCGACACGCACCAGCTCGTTGCCGAGCACCGGGTCGAACAGCGCCGTGCCGGCGCCGCTGCCGGCGACCCAGCGGCCGCCGAGGTGGTTGTGAAGGATCTCGGTCATGGCAACGCTCACTTGGTGAATTCGATCGCGCCTTGCGGCAGCAGGTAGAGCACGAGGGCGCGGCCCTCGCTCACGGTGGGGCGGTGCGCGCTGCCCGGCGGCATGACCACCCAGCCGGCGGGGCGGCCGTCGAAGGTGGCCTCGCCGCCCAGCGGCATGTGCAGGTCGATCTCGCCGTTCGGGTGCACGTGGTGCGGGCCGGCGATGTCGGTCATGTCGACCACGTCGACCGAGAAGCCCTGCAGGTCCTCGGCCGGCTTGAAGATGCGGCCGTACTTGATGCCGCCGCCTTCGCGGTTGCACAGCCAGCCCTCGGCGACCCCGGCTTCGCAGCTTGCCTTCAGCGCGGCGTAGGTGGTGCTGGTCGCGCCGTGCTCGCGGTTCAGCCAGGCGTCGAGCTCGGCGTCGATGGGGCGGCCAGCCAGCTGCGCGGTCAGCGCAGCGATCTGGGCGCGGAACTTGTCGGGGGTCATGGATGCGTCTCCGGTGCCTGCGCTTCCCTTGCCAGCGCAAGGTTGATGCAGTATTGTGCGTGCAGGCACTTTAGGGCGCGGATCCCACCATGTCAAGCACTATAATGCAGGCTCCCGGGTTTTCACCGGGAGAGGATGCAGTCATCGAAGAGGACGAGGCGAAGAATCCCTTCCTCGTCGCCCTGGGCGAACGCGCCCGCGCCCTGCGCTCGCGCCGTGGCATGACGCGCAAGGCGCTGGCCGCCGCGGCGGACGTGTCCGAGCGGCACCTGGCCAACCTCGAATACGGCGTGGGCAACGCCTCCATCCTGGTGCTGCTGGACGTGGCCCGCGCGCTGCAATGCTCGCTGGCCGAGCTGCTCGGCGACGTCACCACCACCTCGCCCGAGTGGCTGATGCTGCGCGAGCTGCTCGAGAACCGCGACGAGGCCACGCTGCACCGCGTGCGGGTGGCGGTGGGCGAGCTGCTCGGCACCGGCGGCGCGAACGCCAGCCATGGCCGCCAGCGCAGCCCGCAGGTGGCGCTGATCGGCCTGCGCGGCGCCGGCAAGTCCACGCTGGGCGCAATGCTCGCCGAAGACCTCGGCTTCCCCTTCGTCGAGCTGAGCCGCGAGATCGAGAAGTTCGCCGGCTGCAGCATCAACGAGATCCAGGCGCTGTACGGCCAGAACGCCTACCGCCGCTACGAGCGCCGTGCGCTGGAAGAGGCGATCCAGATCTACCCCGAGGCGGTGATCGCCACGCCGGGCGGCATCGTCTCCGACCCGGCCAATTTCAACCTGCTGCTGCAGCACTGCACCACCGTGTGGCTGCAGGCCGACCCGGAAGACCACATGAAGCGCGTCGTCGCCCAGGGCGACACGCGGCCGATGGCGGCCAGCCGCGAGGCGATGGACGACCTCAAGTCCATCCTTGCCGGCCGCGCCGCCTTCTATTCGAAGGCCGAGTTCCAGCTGGACACCAGCGCGCAGGAACTGCAGCCGACCTTCACGGCCCTGAGATCCCTGGTGCGAAAGGCGCTCGAACTGCCGGCCTGAGCCGCCGCAGCGAGGCGTCTGTGAAACTGCGCAGCGCAGGCTGCTCACCTCAGACCGACGCTGGCCAGCTTCGCAGGGCCTTCGCTCTGGTCTGAGCCGCCGCAGCGAAGCGCCTGTGAAACTGCGCAGCGCAGGCGGCTCACCTCAGACCGACGCTGGCCAGCTTCGCAGGGCCTTCGCTCTGGTCTGAGCCGCCGCAGCGAAGCGCCTGTGAAACTGCGCAGCGCAGGCGGCTCACCTCAGACCGACGCTGGCCAGCTTCGCAGGGCCTTCGCTCTGGTCTGAGCCCTCATGCAGAAAACTGCATGATATTGCTTGACGAGTGAAAGTTCGTGCACTATGATGCTCATCAGTGTGTGGGCCAATCGTGTCGCCCGCCGCAGACTGACCAGGAGACAGCCGTGACCCAAGACCTTCGCGTCGAATACCAGACCTCCCCCGACCAGTACCGTCACTGGAAGCTCAAGTTCGAGGGCCCGGTGGCCACGCTCGCCGCCGACTTCGACGAGAACGGCGGCCTGCGTCCCGGCTACAAGCTCAAGCTCAACAGCTACGACCTGGGCGTCGACATCGAGCTGAACGACGCCATCAACCGCATCCGCTTCGAGCACCCCGAGGTGCGCACGGTGGTGGTCACCAGCGCCAAGGAGAAGGTGTTCTGCTCCGGCGCCAACATCTTCATGCTGGGCGTGAGCAGCCACGCCTGGAAGGTGAACTTCTGCAAGTTCACCAACGAGACGCGCAACGGCCTGGAGGACTCTTCCAAGCACAGCGGCCTGAAGTTCCTCGCTGCCGTGAACGGCGCCTGCGCCGGCGGCGGTTATGAGCTCGCACTCGCCTGCGACGAGATCATCCTGGTCGACGACCGCAGCAGCGCGGTGAGCCTGCCCGAAGTGCCGCTGCTGGGCGTGCTGCCCGGCACCGGCGGCCTGACCCGCGTGACCGACAAGCGCCACGTGCGCCACGACCTCGCCGACATCTTCTGCACCACCACTGAAGGCGTGCGCGGCCAGAAGGCGAAGGACTGGCGCCTCGTCGATGCGATCGCCAAGCCGCAGCAGTTCGCGGCCAAGGTGCAGGAGCGTGCGCTCGAGCTGGCCGCGCAGAGCGACCGCCCGGCCAACGGCAAGGGCGTCAAGCTGGCACCGCTGGCGCGCACCGTCGAAGCCGATGCGCTGCGCTACCAACACGTGACCGTCGAGATCGACCGCGCCAAGCGCACCGCCGTGTTCACTGTCAAGGCGCCCTCCGGCGCGCAGCCGAGCGACGTGGCCGGCATCGAGGCCGCCGGCGCCGACTGGTACCCGCTGGCGATGGCCCGCGAACTGGAAGACGCCATCCTGTCGATGCGCACCAACGAGCTCGACATCGGCCTGTGGCTGATCAAGACGCAAGGCGATGCCGCGAACGTGCTGGCGATGGACGCCACGCTGATGGCCCACCAGAAGCACTGGCTGGTGCGCGAGACGATCGGCCTGCTGCGCCGCACCTTCAGCCGCCTGGATGTCTCGTCGCGCTCGCTGTTCGCGCTGATCGAGCCGGGCTCCTGCTTCGCCGGCAGCTTCCTCGAGCTGGCGCTGGCCTGCGACCGCACCTACCACCTGGCGCTGCCCGACGACGAATCAAAGGCACCCAAGATCACCGTGGGCGATACGAACTTCGGCCTGTTCCCGATGGTCACCGGCCAGAGCCGACTGCAGCGCCGCTTCTACGACGAAGCGCCGGCACTCGACGCCGTGCGCGCCCAGGCCGGCAAGCCGCTGGACGCCGACGCCGCCTTCGCCATCGGCCTGGTGACGAGCAACCCCGACGACATCGACTGGGCCGACGAGACGCGCATCGCCATCGAGGAGCGCGTGGCGATGAGCCCGGACGCGCTGACCGGCATGGAAGCCAACCTGCGCTTCAACGGCCCCGAGAACATGTTCACCCGCGTCTTCGGCCGGCTCACCGCCTGGCAGAACTGGATCTTCCAGCGCCCCAACGCCGTCGGCGAAAAGGGCGCCCTGAAGGTCTACGGCAAGGGCGACAAGGCGGCCTTCGACTGGAACCGCGTCTAAGCCGCGCACGACACGAATCACGACGGAGCAGACATGAGCACGATCAGCTACAGCGACAAGATCCCGAACAACGTCAACCTGAGCGAGGACCGCACGCTGCAGCGCGCGCTCGAGCAGTGGCAGCCGAACTACCTGGCCTGGTGGGACGACATGGGCCCGGACGGCTCGCAGAACTTCGACGTCTACCTGCGCACCGCGGTCAGCGTCGACCCGCAGGGCTGGGCGCAGTTCGGCCACGTGAAGATGCCCGATTACCGCTGGGGCATCTTCCTGAACCCGGGCGAGAAGGACCGCAAGATCCACTTCGGCGACCACAAGGGCGAAGACGCCTGGAAGGACGTGCCCGGGGAATACCGTGCCAACCTGCGCCGCATCATCGTCACGCAGGGCGACACCGAGCCGGCGAGCGTCGAGCAGCAGCGCCATCTGGGCCTGACCTGCCCGAGCCAGTACGACCTGCGCAACCTGTTCCAGGTGAACGTGGAAGAAGGCCGCCACCTGTGGGCGATGGTCTACCTGCTGCACAAGTACTTCGGCCGCGACGGCCGCGAGGAAGGCGAGGCGCTGCTCGAGCGCCGCAGCGGCAACCAGGACAACCCGCGCATCCTGCAGGCGTTCAATGAACAGACGCCGGACTGGCTGTCGTTCTTCATGTTCACCTACTTCACCGACCGCGACGGCAAGTTCCAGCTGTGCGCGCTGGCCGAGTCGAGCTTCGACCCGCTGGCCCGCACGACCAAGTTCATGCTGACCGAAGAAGCGCACCACATGTTCGTCGGCGAGTCGGGCATCAGCCGCGTCATCCAGCGCACCTGCGCGGCGATGAACGAGCTCAAGACCGACGACCCGAAGAAGCTGCGCGCGGCCGGCGTGATCGACCTGCCGACGCTGCAGCGCTACCTGAACTTCCACTTCTCGGTGACCATCGACCTGTTCGGCGCCGACGAGTCGAGCAACGCCGCCACCTTCTACTCGACCGGCCTGAAGGGCCGCTACGAGGAAGGCAAGCGCGTCGACGACCACCAGCTGCGCGGCCAGACCTACAAGGTGCTGCAGGCCGTGGGCGGCAAGCTCGTCGAGCGCGAGGTGCCGATGCTCAATGCGCTCAACGAAGTGCTGCGCGACGACTACATCGCCGACTCGCGCGCCGGCGTGGAGCGCTGGAACAAGGTGATCGAGAAGGCCGGCATCCCGTTCCGCCTGAAGACGCCGCACAAGGCGTTCCATCGCAGCATCGGCGCGCTGTCCGGCGTGAAGGTGTCGCCCGAGGGCCAGGTGATCAGCGAAGCCGAGTGGAACGCCAAGGTCGACGACTGGCTGCCCAGCGGCAGCGACCGCGCCTTCGTGGCCAGCCTGATGGGCCGCGTCGTCGAGCCGGGCAAGTTCGCCAACTGGATCGCCCCGCCGGTCATGGGCATCAACCGCCAGCCGGTGGACTTCGAATACATTCGTTTTGCCTGAGCAGGCACACCGGCCGCGTGAGGAACAGGGGGGCCGCAAGGCCCCCTTCCTACAAGGGCACCGAGGAGACAAGAGCATGGACATGGCTGACACGGCTGTCATCAAGCAGCACCTGATCGACCCCGAGATCTGCATCCGCTGCAACACCTGCGAGGCCACCTGCCCGGTGCAGGCGATCACGCACGATTCGCGCAACTACGTGGTCGACGCGGACAAGTGCAACTTCTGCATGGCCTGCATCCCGCCCTGCCCGACCGGCAGCATCGACAACTGGCGCAGCATGCCGCGCGTGAAGGCCTACGGCCTGGCCGAGCAGTTGGTCTGGGACAGCTTGCCGGCGGAACTGACACCCGAGCAGATGGCCGAGTCCGGCGTCGCCGCCGATGCCGTGCCCGTCGCCGAGCCGGCGGCGGCGTCCGCCAGTGCGAGCGCGACGCCCGGCAGTGAGGCCGCCTTCAACAGCGCGCAGTACAACGCCACGCTGCCGCCCTGGTCGGCGGCGCACGCCTACGTCAATCTGTACGGCCCGAAGTCGGCAGAGAAGAGTGTCACCGCCACGGTGACCGGCAACGTGCGCGTCACCGAGGTCGGCAAGGAGTACGACACCCACCACGTGGTGCTCGACTTCGGCGCCATGCCCTTCCCGGTGCTCGAAGGCCAGAGCATCGGCATCGTGCCCCCGGGCACCGATGCCAACGGCCGCCCGCACCATGCGCGCCAGTACAGCATCGCCAGCCCGCGCAACGGCGAGCGGCCGGGCTACAACAACCTCTCGCTGACCATCAAGCGCGTGCTCGAGGACCACCAGGGCAACCCCGTGCGCGGCGTGGCCAGCAACTACATGTGCGACCTGAAGGTGGGCGACAAGGTGCAGGTGATCGGCCCGTTCGGCGCCAGCTTCCTGATGCCCAACCATCCGAAGAGCCACATCGTGATGATCTGCACCGGCACCGGCAGCGCGCCGATGCGGGCGATGACCGAGTGGCGCCGGCGGCTGCGCCAGTCGGGCAAGTTCGAGGGCGGCAAGCTGATGCTCTTCTTCGGCGCGCGCACCAAGGAAGAGTTGCCCTACTTCGGCCCGCTGCAGAACCTGCCGAAGGATTTCATCGACATCAACTTCGCCTTCTCGCGCGCCGCCGGCCAGCCCAAGCGCTACGTGCAGCATGCGATGGCTGAGCGCGCCGCCGACCTGGCCGCGCTGCTCGCCGATCCGAACGCCTGCTTCTATGTCTGCGGCCTGAAGGCCATGGAAGAGGGCGTGGTCGCCACGCTGCGCGACATCGCACGCGGTGCCGGGCTCGACTGGGACACGGTCGGCGCGGCGCTCAAGCGCGAAGGCCGCCTTCACCTGGAGACCTACTGACCATGACGACGGATCTTCGCGGCGCCCCCGTGCTGGTGGTGGGCGCCGGCATCATGGGCATCGGCATCGTGCAGGTGGCGGCACTGGCCGGCCATCCCGTCAAGCTGTTCGACATGCGCGAAGGCGCGGCCAGCCAGGCCCTGGACAAGCTCGCGGCCACGCTGAAATCGCTGGTCGACAAGGGCCGGCTCGACGCCGAGATGGCCCGCGAAGCGATCGGCCGCACCGCGGCGATCAACTCGCTGGCGCAGGCGCGCGACAGCGCCCTGGTGGTCGAGGCGATCGTCGAGAAGCTGGAGGCCAAGCGCAGCCTGTTCAATGAACTCGAAGGCATCGTCGCTCCGGGGGCGGTGCTGGCCACGAACACCTCGTCGATCAGCGTCACCGCCATCGCCAACGGCCTGCAGCACCCGGGGCGGCTGGTCGGCATGCACTTCTTCAACCCGGTGCCGCTGATGAAGCTGGTCGAGGTGGTCAGCGGGCTGCAGACCGATGCGCCCGTTGCCGAGGCGATCTTCGAACTGAGCCGGGCCTGGGGCAAGACGCCGGTGCACGCGAAGAGCACGCCGGGCTTCATCGTCAACCGGATCGCGCGGCCCTACTACGCCGAGACGCTCGCCCTGCTGCAGGAGCAGGCCGCCACGCCGCAGGTGCTCGACGCCTGCCTGAAGGCAGCAGGCTTTCGCATGGGGCCGTGCGAGCTGATGGACCTGATCGGGCACGACACCAACTTTGCCGTGACTAATTCGGTCTACGAAGCCAACTTCCAGGACAAACGCTTCGTGCCCTCGCTGGTGCAGCGCGAGATGGTCGCCGGCGGCCTGTTCGGCCGCAAGAGCGGCCGCGGCTTCTACCGCTACGAAGCGGGCAGCAGCGGCCCGGCGCCCTTGCCGGTGGCGGTGCACGAGGCTCCGGCCACGGCGCGGCAGGTCACGGTGCACGGCATCGGGCCGATCGCCGACCACCTGGAGCACGCCGCCATCGCCGCGCTCGCGCCGCAGGGCTGGGGCCCGGCCCGCGAACTCGCCAGCGACTGGGTCGGCCTGTCGATCGACGGCGCGCGGCTGGTGCTGACTGATGGCCGCACCGCGCAGCAACTGGCGCACGACTTCGGCGCTGCCGACGTCGCCGTGTTCGACCGCCCGCTGGTGCAGCCGATCGCGCCCGGCAGCGCGCTGGCCTATGCCGTCGCGCCGGGATCGCACGCCGCCTGGCAGACGCAGGCTGGCGCGTGGCTCGCCGCGCTGGGCTTCACGCCGCTGCCGCTGGCCGATGCGCCGGGGCTGGTGGTGGCGCGCACCATCGCCATGCTGATCAACGAAGGCGCCGACGCCGTGCTGCAGGGCGTGTGCGACACCGCCGGCGCCGATGCGGCGATGAAGCTCGGCGTCAACTACCCGGCCGGCCCCTTCGAATGGCTCGCGCACTGGAGCGTGGACGGTGTCGTCGGCGTGCTGCGTGCGCTCGATGCCGAGTACCGCGGCGAGCGTTATCGCGTCAGCCCCTGGCTGCGCCGCCACGCGCATCTGCAGGCATGAAGTTCGCCGAGTTCCACGCCGGGCAGGCGATCGAGGCTGGCCCCTACGAGGTGAGCGAAGAAGAGATCGTCCGCTTCGCCACCGCCTACGACCCGCAGTGGTTCCACACCGATGCGCAGGCCGCGAAAGGCGGGCGCTTCGAAGGCCTGATCGCCAGCGGCTGGCACACCTGCGGCATCGCGATGCGGCTGGTGGCCGATGCGGCGCTGGCCGGCAGCGAGTCGTTCGCCTCGCCCGGCCTGGCCTACGTGAAGTGGCCGCACCCGGTGCGCCCGGGCGACCGGCTCACGGTGCGCGCCACCGTGGTCGAGGTGCGGCGCTCCAAGGGCCAGAGCGCGCTGGGCATCCTGCGCTGGCGCTGGCAGCTCTTCAATGCGAAGGGCACCGAGGTGCTAGACCTCGAAGCGACCAGCCTGTTCGACCTCGCCCCCTGACCCTCAGCGCCGCACCAGCGGCAAGGGGTAGGCGGCCAGGCTGGCGTGACCGCGCGCCGACACGGCCATCACGCCGAAGATGACGTTGTCCTTGCTGATGTCGTCCAGCGTCGCACGGCCCACGCTGCCGACGTCGCGCGCGTGCTGCCAGGTCGCCGAGTCGGTGGCGCGCCAGACGATGCGGTAGCCGGCCACGGCCGGATCCACGTCCCATTGCAGCGTGCTGCCGTTGGTCAGCTCGCTGGCATCGAGCTTGACGTTGCGCGGTGGCGGCGGTGCCAGCGCCAGCGTGGCCAGGCCCGCGGCGTTCACGCGGGCGACGTCGGCGACATAGGCCATGTCCACGTGCTCGGGCAGGTCGCCATAGGCCACGCCGTTCTCGACACGCACGTTCTGGTGCTGGTGGCGGAAGTTCTCGAAGGGCTCGGTGAATCGCACTGCCGCGTAGCCGCGCTCCAGGAAAGGCAGGTGGTCGCCACCGCGCAGGTAGCGGTCGCGCCGCTGGATCAGCTGCACCTGGAAGCCGGGCACGTAGCGCTCGCCCGCCGCCTTGAGGTGGCGGCCGAGCTGGTGCGTCGGCAGGTCTTCGCCGCCGCCGGCCAGCGCCAGCGCCTGCAGCGCCTCGCGCGTGCCGGCCATCGCACGTGCTTCCTCCTCGCCCGGCCCCGCGTTGCCCTGCGACGCGACGAGCATGCGCAGCAGCGGGTCGAAGCCATCGGCGAACAGGCGCAGCCGCTTCGGATCGTGCTGGCCGAAATCGCCGCGCGAACTGCCGACGATGTCGTTGGTGATCATCGCCTCGATGGCGACGCCGTCGCGGCGCGCCTCGCGCGCCATCTGCGCAGCACCGAGAAGGCCCTGCTCCTCGCCGGCCACGGCCATGAAGACCAGCGTGGCATCGAAGCGGTGCTTCGCCATCGCGCAGGCCAGCTCCATCACCACCGCCGTGCCCGAGGCATCGTCGTTGGCGCCGGGTGCGATGCCAGTCGCATCGTTGACGTCGGTGTTGCGCGAGTCGTAGTGGCCGCTGACCACCAGCACGCGCTCGCGCCCGACAGAGGCCGAGGCGCCCGGCAGCGTGGCCACCACATTGACGATCTCGGTGGGCTTCGACAGCCGCCGGCCGGCCGGCTCGACATGGCTGCGCATCTGCACCTGCAGCGCCCCGCCCGTGTCGCGCGAGCAGGCGCGCAGCTCGCGCTCGATCCAGCGCCGCGCGGCGCCGATGCCGCGCGTGTCGGACGCGGTCTCCGAGGCGGTGTGCCGCGTGCCGAAGTCCACCAGCGTGCGGATGCGCTGCTCGATGCGCTGCGCGGAGATATCCGCCAGCACGGCGGACACCATCGGGTCGTCGGCCTGGGCGTGGGCCGTGGCCGCGGTGGCGAGCGTGGCGGCCGCGGCGAGGCGGCGCAGGGTCGAGGGCAGCATGGAGGACTCCGGGATCGGGTGGCCCCGGATTCCAGCATAGCCCGGCGAGCCTCCCCGTACTGTGAACAGGCCCTAGCTTCGCCCGTACCAGCGCTGCGCGAACACGCCCAGGCCGTTGGCCACGCTGGCGAAGCGGTCGCCGCGCACGGCGCGTGCCTTCGGGAAGGCCGCGGCGATGCGCTGCGCGAGCAGGCGCAGGCCGGTGGAGCCGCCGGTGAAGTAGAGCGCGTCGATGGCGTCGGGCTTCAATCCAGCCTGGCGCGCCGTGTCGCGCGCGGCGGCGATGATCTTCTCGATGTCGGCGTCGAGCGCCTGCAGCGCCTGCGCCTCGCCAAGCTCGACGGCGAAGCGGTTCTCCACGTGCGACAGGTCGATGCGCGTGCTGCCGCCGTCGGCCACGGCGATCTTCGCGCCCTCGGCGCGCGCGGCCAGTTCGTGGCCGAGGCGCTCGGTGACCACCGTCATCAGCCGCTCGTGGTGGCGCGGCTCGGCGTAGAAGCCACGCATGCTGCGCAGCTCGGCCACGCGCGCCGGGTTGTAGACGGTGTTGATCAGGTGCCAGGTGGCGAGGTCGAAGTACACGCCGCTGGGCACCTCGCGCGGCGGCGCGCCGGCCACGCTGGGCCCGAAACCGCCGTAGCCGAACTCGGGCAGGATGGCGGCGAGCTCGACACGGCGGTCGAAGTCGGTGCCGGCGATGTGCACGCCGTGGTTGGCGAGGATGTCGTCCTTGCGTTCGAGCCTGGCGGCGTGTTGCGGGCCGACGCGCACGATGGAGAAGTCCGAGGTGCCGCCGCCGATGTCGGCCACCAGCACGATCTGCTCGGCGTCGACGCTGCGTTCGTAGTCGAAGGCCGCGGCGATCGGCTCGTACTGGAAGTGGATGTCGCGAAAGCCGACCTGGCGCGCCGCCGACTCCAGCGCCGCCTGCGCCTGCGCATCGCGCGCCGGCTCGTCGTCGACGAAGAACACCGGCCGGCCCAGCACCACGCGCTCGATCGGCTGGCCGGCGTCGGCTTCGGCGCAGCGCTTCAGGTGGCGCAGGTAGCCGGCGACGATGTCGAGGTACTTCACGCCGCGCCCGCCGCCCACGTCGGTGGTCTGGTCGATCAGGCTGCTGCCCAGGATGCTCTTCATCGAGCGCATCAGCCGGCCGTCCAGGCCGTCGACGTAAGCCGCGACGGCGGCGCGGCCGAAGGCGCGCGGCGGGCCGTCGCGCTCGGGGCCGTCGACGAAGTAGAAGACGGCCGTGGGCATGGTGCGCTGGCCGGGTTCGAGCTCGACCAGGCGCATGCCCAGTGCCGCGTCGGGCACCGCGACAGCGGAGTTGGAGGTGCCGAAGTCGATGGCGCAGTACATGGTCGGGAGTTCGGCTGACGCGAGGGGGCGCGATTGTAGGCGCGTGCCGCGCTGCCCCCACAATCCTTCGCTGACATGGATCGACGCGACCTGCTCCGCCAGCTCAGCCGCCAGGCCGCCGCCGCGGCACTGGGCAGCCTGTTCGGGGCTCAGGCGCGCGCGCAAGGCACCGCCACGGCCTGGCCAGCGAACCTGGACTATCCCTTCACGCTCGGCGTGGCCAGCGGCATGCCGCGGCCCGGTGCGGTGCTGCTGTGGACGCGCCTGTCGCCACGGCCGCACGACCCGCTCGGAGGTTTGCCGGGCACGCCGCTGGCGCTGCGCTGGGAACTGGCCGAGGACGAACGCTTCGCCACCGGCCTGCGCCAGGGCGAATTCACGGCACGGCCCGAACATGGCCACAGCGTGCACGTCGAGGTGGACGGCCTCCCTCCCAGCCGCACCTGGTACTACCGCTTCATCGCCGGCGACGCCGTCAGCCCGATTGGCCGCACTCGCACGGCACCTGCCGACGACGAACCGGTGCAGCGCCTGCGAGTCGCGCTGGCCTCCTGCCAGCACTACGAGCAGGGCTGGTTCGCGGCGCACCGTGAGATCGCCTCGCGCGACATCGACCTGGTGCTGTTCGTCGGCGACTACATCTACGAGTCGAGCAATGCGCGCTACCGCGTGCGCGCCCACGAAGGGCCGATCCCGCAGACGCTGGCGGCCTACCGTGCGCGCCACGCCACCTACAAGCTCGATGCCGACCTGCGCGCCGCGCATGCCGCGCATCCCTGGCTGCTGACCTGGGACGACCACGAGGTCGAGAACGACTACGCCGGCGAGGCCAGCCCGAGCGGGTTGGACCGCGAGGGCTTCCTGCGCCGCCGCGCCGCTGCCTACAAGGCCTACTTCGAGCACCTGCCGTTCGCGCCGTCGATGGCGCCGCAGGGCGCGGCGATGCGCATCCATCAGCAGCACCGCTGGGGCCGCCTGGCCGAGCTATGGACGCTGGACAACCGGCAGTACCGCAGCGTGCAGGCTTGCAGCCCGCCCGAACAGGGCGGTGGGCGGGTGCTGTCCGACTGCGACAGCCTGGGCGATGCCTCGCGCACGATGCTCGGCGCCGCGCAGGAGCGCTGGCTCGCGCAAGGGCTGGCCTCGAGCACGCGGCAGTGGAAGATGATCGGGCAGTCCAGCCAGATCGCGCCCGGCGGCATCGACCTGCCGATCGGGCGGCGCGTACACACCGACGGATGGGACGGCTACCCGCGGGCGCGCGAGCGGCTGCTCGACGGCATCGCCGCGGCGGGGTCGCGCGACGTGCTGTGCCTGGGCGGCGACGTGCATCGCCATGTCGCCGCCAACCTGCGGCTGCGGCCGGAGGATCGCCGCTCGCCGGTGGTGGCCACGGAGTTTGTGTGCACTTCGGTGACCAGCCGCGGCCTGTCGGAAGCGGTGATGGCGGCGATCCGCGCCAGCAACCCCGACCTCGTGCATGCGCGCAGCGACCAACGCGGCTACGCCCTGATCGAGCTCACGCCCGCCGGCGCCTCGTGCGACTTCCGCGCCACGCCGTTTCCTGCGCAGGCCGAGGCGCGGCTGCATTCGCAGGCACGCTTCCAGGTCGAGGCTGGCCGGGCCGGTGTGGTGCGCGACTGACGGCGAAGCCGCCTTTTGTCACGCGCCGAAGCATCGCGTCACGAAATGCACGCGAGCGGTGCAGTTGTTCCGCGGACCGGCCCGCGCAAGCTTGCAGACACTGGAATCATTCGGTCATCGAGTGTTCGGTCGGTCAGCCAGTCAGCGGGGTTCTCATGAGCAAGTCGTCTTCGGTTCCATGGTGGTCCTCCCTGGGCTTCGGCAAGGCTGCGCCCGCCAAGGACACCGACTACGGCGACATGGGAACGGCCTTCGGCCTGGATGCCAGCATGGACACGCTGCCCATGCCCGTGGACGGCAATGCGGCCAAGAAGGACAACGGCCGGACACCCCCTGAGGGCGCCGGCCGTCGAACCAAACGCTAGCGGGCCGGCCCCCAGCGATTGGCCGGTCACTTCGGCAGCACGACGCTGTCGATCACATGGATCACGCCGTTGTCGGCCACGATGTCGGCCTGCACGACCTTCGCCGCGTCGACCGTCACGCCGCCGGTGGTGCCCAGCATCAGTTCGCTGCCCTGCACCGTCTTCACCTTGCCGGCCTTCACGTCTTTTGCCATCACCTTGCCCGAAACCACGTGGTAGGTGAGCACGGCGCTGAGCTTGGCCTTGTCCTTCAGCAGGGCGTCGAGGTCGGCCTTGGGGATCTTGGCAAAGGCTTCGTCAGTGGGCGCGAACACGGTGAACGGGCCAGGCCCCTTCAGGGTGTCGACCAGCCCGGCAGCCTGCAGCGCAGTCGCCAGCGTGTTGAACTTGCCGGCCGCCACGGCGGTGTCGACGATGTCCTTGGCCGAGGCCGAGAGGGCGGCGAACGAGAGCGCGGACAGAACGATGATCTTCTTCATGGTGGGTACTTCCTGGTGGAGTGAGGGTTGTGGGGCGAAGTTGCGCGCGCTCAGGGCGCGGGCAGGATCACCTTGTCGATGACGTGAATCACGCCGTTGCTGGTCAGCACGTCGGTGGCGACGATGTTGGCCGTGCGGCCGCGCTGGTCGGTGATCGCCAGCGATGCATTGACGCTGAAGGTCTCACCCTGCACCGTGGTGATGGGCGCACCCACCGGCACACCGGCCTTGAGCACGCGGCCGGGCACGACGTGGTACTTGAGCACCTTGTCCAGCAGGGCCGTGTCGGCCAGCAGCTGCGCCTTGCTGACACCGAGCTCCACGAGCAGCGCGGCGAAGGCGGCGTCGGTCGGCGCGAACACCGTGAACGGGCCGGGGCCGCTGAGCGTGTCGACCAGGCCGGCGGCCGTGACGGCCTCGACGAGGATGCCGAACTCCGGCGCGCTGGCCACGGCGGTCTGCACGATGTTCCTGTCGGCCGGCAGCAGCACCGTGTTGACGGCATGGATCACGCCGTTGGCGGCCGCCACGTCGGTGACGACGATCGTCGAAGTCCGGTTGCGCCCGTCGGTGATGACCAGGTCGGCGCCGACGCTATCGACCTTGAAGATGCCGCCTTCGAGCGGGCTGATCGCGGCGCCCAGCGGCACCGCCGCCTTGCGCACCGTGCCTGACAGCACGTGGTACTGGAGCACCGCGGTGAGCAGCGGCTTGTCGGCCAACAGCTGGGCCTTGGTCAGGCCGAGCTCGGTGAGCAGTGCGGCGAAGGCGTCGTTGGTCGGTGCGAACACCGTGAACGGGCCTGGGCCGGCCAAGGTCGTCGCCAGGTCGGCGGCCACGACGGCTTCAGCGAGGATGCTGAACCGCGCATCGGCCTGCGCGATCTGGACGATGTTGCCGGGGTGAGGATCATCGTCACCGCCACCGCAGGCGGCCACGAGGGCGAGGGCGGACAGGGCCGCCAGTCTCTTGAACCAATCGAACATGTGTACTGCTCCAGTCGAGGTGGGTAGAGGCCGGCTGCGAAGCTGCCGGGAGTCGAACCGTGAACTGCGTCACGAGACCGACAGGGCGCAATTTAAACTACTTGGTATTCATTGACTACTGTGTGGTCTCTATGCTGAACTATGCAGTCATTCAGAGACTCCGGCGTACGAATGCAGTCGCGCCCGCCTAGAATCGCGGCATGGCCAAGGTGTCTTTCCGGGAACAAGTGCTGCGCGCTCGCGAGGACGCGATCGTCTCGTCGGTGAACCGGCTGCTCGCCGAGAAAGGCTTCGACCTGATGACGGTCGATGAGGTGGCCGCCGACGTGGGCATCGCCAAGGCGAGCCTGTACAAGCACTTCACCTCGAAGGAAGAACTGGCGGCGGCGGCGATGATCCGCGTCCTCGACCGCGCCATGGCCTTCATCGACAGCCTGGCGAGCCAGGAGCCGGCCCGCGCGATCGAGCAGCTCAAGTCGGTGGCGCGCTGGACCATGCAGGTGCAATTGGCCGGCGAGATGCCTTCGCTGCCGGCGCAGAACTCCAGCCTGCGCGCCGCACTGACCACCAACAAGGTCTACCTGGATCGGCTGATGGAAGTCAGCGACCGACTGGGCGCCTGGATCGGCTCCGCGCAGGCCCACCGGGACCTGAATCCGGCCCTGCCGCCCGAGGTGATCCTCTACACGCTGTTCGCGCGCGCCTGCGACCCGGTGCTCGGCCTGCTCAAGCTGACAGGCCAGTACAGCGACGAGCAGATCATCGAACTGCTCGTGTCCACCTGCTTCGACGGGCTGTCGCGGCGCTGAGCGCCGCCCGGAGCGATCAGCGGACCAGCAGCACCGGCGTCTTGCAGCTGGCGAGCACCTTGGTGGTCACCGAGCCCATCACCAGATTGCCCAGCGTGCCGTGGCCGTGCGAGCCCATCATCAACAGATCGAAATCCTGGCCGTCTGCCATCTTGGCGATGACCTCCGGCGCGTGGCCGACCTTGCCGACGAACTCGGCTTCGATGCCCTGCTTCTTGAAGAAGCTGCGGATCGGCTTGAACACCGCCTCGCTGGTCTCGGCGTAGTAGGACTTGAGCGTGTCGCGGTCGATCACCGCCGCAGCGCGCGCGGGCACCGGCGACACCGTGTTCAGCACGGTGTACTGGTGGCGGCCACCACCGAGCCACTCGTCGTGGGCGGCCAGATAGGCCAGCATGCGCTTGGTGTACGGGCTGCCGTCGACGGCAATGAGGATCTTCATGGTGGGTCGTCTCCGAGGGAATTTTCGGGTGCGATCCTAGTCTCCCACAGCGCCCGACACCGTCCTTGACAACCCGCAATCACGCCGGGCCTTACCATCCGCACCGATGAATGCACGAATCGAAGATTTGAAGCGCCAGTTGCGCCAGCTCGACGAGCTGGCCGCCTCGGGCACCCTGCCCGCCGATCAGGCGGCCTCTGCTCGCGCCAAGCTCGAGCAGGAGCTGGTGACGCTGGTCATGAACTCCGGCGCATCGACGGCCGCCGGGTCCGGCACACCGGCTGCACCATCCATCCCGGCCGCTCCCGCTGCTGCCGCAGCGCGCCCCTCGCGGCGGCTGCTCGCCGGGATGTCGGTGTTCGTGCTCGCCGTTGCGGCCGCAGGCTACGCGGTGTACGGCACCCCCGGGGCCTGGCGAGGCGTTCCGGTCGCGCAGAGCGAAGACCAGGCCGGCGCAGGCCATGGCAGCGCGGCTGCCCAGATCGAGGACATGGTCGCCAAGCTCGAACAGCGCATGAAGGCCCAGCCCGAGGACGCCGAGGGCTGGTCGATGCTCGGGCGCAGCTACAGCGCGCTGGGGCGCTACCCGGAAGCGGTGGCCGCGTTCAAGCGCGTGTCCACGCTGAAACCGAAGGATGCCCAGGCGCTGGCCGACCAGGCGGACGCCGCGGCGATGGCCGCCGGCCGCAAGCTCGCCGGCGAGCCGGCCCAGCTGATCGCCCGCGCGTTGGAGCTCGACCCGAAGAACCTGAAGGCGCTGGCGCTGGCGGGCACCATCGCCTTCGACGCCAGCGACTTCACCAAGGCGGCGCAGCTGTGGTCCGCCGCGGTGGCGGTGGCCGAGCCAGGCAGCGAGCTCGAACGCAACCTGCAGTCGGGCGTGGCCGAGGCGCGCTCGCGTGCCGGCATGCCGCCGGTTGCCGCGGCAGCGGCTTCAGGCCCGGCCGCGACCCCGGCCGCAGCGACCGGTGCCTCATTGGCCGGCCAGGTGGACATCGCCACCGCGCTGAAGGCCAAGGCCTCGCCGGAAGACACGCTGTTCGTCTTCGCCCGCGCCGTCGACGGCCCGCGCGTGCCTCTGGCCATCCTGCGCAAGCAGGTGAAGGACTTGCCGCTCACCTTCACGCTCGACGACTCGATGGCGATGAACCCGGCGATGCGTCTGTCCACCGCCACACAGGTGATCGTCGGAGCGCGCATCAGCAAATCGGGCAACGCGATCGCGCAGCCGGGCGACCTGCAGGGCTTCACGAAGGCCGTCGCGGTGGGCGCCAGCGGGCTGAAGATCGAGATCGCCGAAGAGGTGAAATAACTCGCTGCGGCGCGCCCGAGGCCCTCAGACCTCGAAGACACGCAGCGGGTCGTGCCGGTCGGCCTCGCCCTTGCGGCCGTGGCCGCGCGCATTGCACACCACCCGCGTGCGACCCTGCGCATGCTCGACCAGGTAGTCGTGGCGGCAATGCAGGTGGCCGTGGATCCAGGTGCTCGCCGCAGGCAGCAGATCGTCGTCGGCATTGCAGAAGCTCGCCGTGCCGGGCTGTGCGCCATAACGCGGGTCGGCGCTGCGCAGGCTGGGCGCGAAATGCGTCAGCACCACGGTGCGATCCCAGTCGCCACGCGGCTTGCGCAGCTCGGCGGCCAGCCAGTCGCGGCAGACCAGCGCCTCCTCGCGCACACCGTCGGGATCGAAGGCCACGCCGTGGCGCGTGCTGCGCATGATGCGCATGTAGTAGCCGGCGGCGCGCATCGCGGTGGCGCGGCCGGCCTCGCCGTACAAGTCGAAATCACACCAGCGCACCGTGGCGACGAAGCGGATGCGCGCGCCATCTGCGTCTTGCACGACGCGGCTCTCGCGCTCGAGCAGGCCGATGCCCAGCGACTTGCAGCGCTCGCGCAGCGCGGGCCAGGCTTCGTCGACCTCGCGCCCGTCGAACTCGTGGTTGCCGGCCACCATCAGCACCGGCACTGGCCAGTCGCGAAAGCGCTCCAGTTCGGCCCAGGTGCTGTCGATGTCGCCACCGAGCACCAGCAGGTCGGCGGCCGGGTTCGGCTCGGGCGCGAAGGTCTCGGTCTCGAGATGCAGGTCGGAGAGCAGCTGGATCCGCATCAGCGCAGGCCGTGCCGGCTCAAGCCTTGCCGTGGCACTGCTTGAACTTCTTGCCGCTGCCGCAGGGGCAGGGGTCGTTGCGGCCGACCTTGGGCTCCTCGCGCTTGACGGTCTCGACCTTGTAGCGAAGGTCGCGCGTGAGGTCATCGAGGTCGGCGACGACGACGATCAGGTCTTCGATGGCGTCGTCGAGCGTGGGCAGCGGGTGCTCCTTGTCGAGCGTGGCCACCACTTCGCGCTCCTCGTCGGACTGCGCCGGCAGGTGCCGATACAGGCGCGCCAGCGCGATGTCCACCGCCGGATCGGGCAGCTCGAGCAGGTCGGGGAAGGACTCCAGCGCATGCTGGAAGCCGGCCACCCAGGGCATCAGCGACTGCGACACCGGGTTCAGGCTGGCGGCAGGGTCGTCGGTGCGCGGCGGGTTGAAGTCGTCGGGTTCGAGAATCAGCGGGTCGAACCAGCCGTCCTCGGTCATCGAGCGGTTCAGCGCCGCATGGCGGCGCGTGATCAGCGCCGTCACGCGCTCGCGCCACGCCGGGTCGGCGTCGTCGGGCAGCGGCTGGCCGTCGAAATCGAACACATGCGGCAGCCAGGCCTCGATCTCGATCAGCACCGGCTGCACCAGCACGCCGCACAGGTAGCCGTCGAGCATCACCGCGTCGAGCGGCTCGAAGGGCTCGGGCGTCGCCGCGAGCAGCTGGTCGAGCTCCTCGAACTCGGCGTCGGTGAGGTCGCGGGTCGGGGCTTGCTGGTTGAGGCTCTGCATGATGTCGTCGGCGTCCGGGCCGAGGTCAGACCGAAAAGCGGCCGATCAATCGATAGCGTGATCCTGGATGGTACAGGCGCGCCACCGAGGCCACCGCTCCCTGCGACACCGTGCGCCGCGACACCATCAGCAGCGGGCTGCCCTCGGCGACGTCGAGCCACGTCGCCTGCTCGGCGTCGGCCAGCACCGCCTCGACCACCTGCTCGGCCTCGGTCAGCGGCGCATGCTCGAACAGCACGTGCGAAGGCGTGACCTGGGTGAAGTCTCGCGCCATGAAGTCGGGCGCCAGCGCCGGGTTGACGTGGCGGTCTTCCAGCTGGATGGGCACGCCGTTCTCCAGGTGCACGAGGCGGACGTGGAACACCGTGGCGCCCTTGCGCAGGCGCATCGCCGTGGCGATGTCCGCGCCGGCCTTCTCGCGCTGCACGCTGCACACCCGCGTGGCGTGCACATGGCGGCGCTCGGTGATCTCGTCGCGGATGTCGCGCACCTGCAGCACGTTGGAGATCGGGTGCAGCTGCGCCACGTAGGAGCCCGAGCCCTGGCGGCGCTCGATCAGGCCCTCGTCCTCGAGCTCGCGCAGCGCATGGTGCACCGTCATGCGCGCGCAGCCGAACTGCTGCACCAACTCGCGCTCAGACGGAAGCTTCATGCCGGGCTGCCAGCCGCCCTCGGCAATGCGCTGCCGGATCGAGGCCTTGACCTCCTCGGAGGGCAGGCGGCGTGGCGCGGCGGCGGGTGTGGACATGGTGACATTCTAGCCATGCCCATGCTAAAGTTGTCTAGACCACTTTGCGGAGCCCGACCATGACCACGCACGCCCTCACGCCCGGAGGCCTCGACAAGACCCTGCTGGCCCTTGCCGCCGCCGGCCCGTTGAAGCTGGCCATCGCCACCTCTGCCCGCGCCGCCATCGAGGCCAGCGTGAACACGGTGCGCGAACTGGTGTCGCGCAACGAGCCCGTCTACGGCATCAACACCGGCTTCGGAAAGTTGGCGCAGACGCGCATCGCCGACGACCAGCTCACGCAGCTGCAGAAGAACCTGGTGCTCTCGCACAGCGCAGGCATCGGGCAGCCGCTGGCCGCCCCCGTGGTGCGGCTGATGCTGCTGCTCAAGGCGGCGAGCCTGGCGCACGGCGTGTCGGGCGTGCGTTTGGAGGTGATCGAGGGGTTGCTCGCATTGCTGGCGCACGACGTGCTGCCCGTCATCCCCGAGAAGGGCTCGGTCGGCGCTTCCGGCGACCTCGCACCGCTGGCCCATCTGGCCGGCGTGCTGATCGGTGTCGGCGAGGCCTTCGTCGGCGGGCGCCGCCTTCCGGCCATGGAGGCCCTGCCGCACGCCGGGCTGAAGCCGCTGCAGCTCGGGCCGAAGGAGGGCCTGGCGCTGCTGAACGGCACGCAGGCCTCCACCGCGCTGGCGATCCACGCCGCACAGCGCCTGGAGCGGGTGTTCGACACCGCGCTGGCCGTCGGTGCCATGACGGTGGACGCCGCGAAAGGATCGGACACGCCCTTCGACGACCGCATCCACGCGGTGCGCGGCCAGCGTGGCCAGCGCGAGGTGGCGGCCCGCTACCGCGCCTGGTTGAAGGACAGTACGCTGCGCGCCTCGCACATCGACTGCGAGAAGGTGCAGGACCCGTACTGCCTGCGCTGCCAGCCGCAGGTGATGGGCGCCTGCCTCGACCAGATGGCGCACGCCTGGAACATCCTGCTCATCGAGGCCAACGGCGTGTCGGACAACCCGCTGGTCTTCGCCGACACGATGGAGGCGCTGTCGGGCGGCAACTTCCACGCCGAGCCGGTGGCCTTCGCGGCCGACAACCTGGCGCTGGCCATCGCCGAGATCGGCGCGCTGTCCGAGCGGCGCACGGCGATGCTGATGGACCCGGGCATCTCCAACCTGCCGGCCTTCCTGGTCGAGCATGGCGGGCTGAATTCGGGCTTCATGATCGCGCAGGTGACGGCTGCTGCGCTGGCTTCCGAGAACAAGTCGCTGGCGCACCCGGCCAGCGTCGATTCGCTGCCCACCTCGGCGAACCAGGAAGACCATGTGTCGATGGCCACCTACGCGGCGCGGCGCCTGCACCAGATGCTCGACAACACCGCCGGCGTGGTCGGCATCGAGTGGCTGGCGGCGGCGCAGGCGCTGGACTTCCACCGCCCGATGCGCTCGTCGCCGGCGCTGGAGGCCTTCCACGCCCGCCTGCGCGCCCGCGTGCCGCGCCTGATCGAAGACCGCCTGATGGCGCCGGACATCGCCGCCGCCACGGCGATGGTCGAAGAGGGCATAGCCCCCTGATCAGCGCTCCATCTGCGCCGTTTTCAGGCTCTCGGCGCGGATGTCCTCGGTGACCACCGCCTTGAGCTCCGAGAAGCGCGGCGTGGTCTTCACCGTGTAGTGGCGCGGGTAGGGCAGGTCGATGGCCAGCTCGTTCTTGATGCGCCCCGGCCGCGCGCTGAACACCACGCAACGATTCGCCATGAAGATCGCCTCGTCGACGTCGTGCGTCACGAACAGCACCGTCTTCCTGTGCAACTCCCAGATCGACAGCAGCAGCTCCTGCATCAGCGCGCGGGTCTGGTTGTCGAGCGCGCCGAAGGGCTCGTCGAGCAGCAGGATCTTCGGGTCGTTGGCGAGCGCACGGGCCAGCGCCACGCGCTGCTGCATGCCGCCGGAGAGCTGCTTCGGGTAGTGGCCCTCGAAACCCAGCAGGCCGACCTCGGCGATGAAGCGTGCCGCGATCTCGCCCTGCTGCGCCGGCGCCATGCCCTTCTCGCGCAGGCCGAAACAGATGTTCTCGCGCACCGTCAGCCAGGGGAACAGCGTGTAGCTCTGGAACACCATGCCGCGCTCGGCGCCGGGGCCGCGCACCGGCTCGCCGTCGAGCCGCACTTCGCCCTGCGTCGGCGTGTCCAGCCCGGCGACGATGCGCAGCAGCGTCGACTTGCCGCAACCCGAGGGGCCGAGGACGGTGATGAAGTCGTTGTCGGCGACCTCGAGGTCGGTGGGCTGCAGAGCCAGAGTCGGCGCGCCGCGGTTCACGCCGGGGAAGGTGCGGCCGACGCCCCTGATCGAGAGGCGACTCACAGCGCGGCCCAGCGGAACATGGCGCGGTTCGCGCGCTTGAAGGCGAGGTCGGAGACGAGCCCGATCACGCCGATGGTGATGATGCCGAAGATGATCTGGTCGGTGGCCAGCAGCGCCTGGCTGTCGGTGATCATGTGGCCGATGCCCTGCGAGGCGCCGATCAGCTCGGCGACGATCACGTAGGTCCAGGCCCAGCCGAGCACCAGGCGCAGCGTCTCGGCGATCTGCGGCGCGCTGGCCGGGATCAGCACGCGGCGCACGATGCCCCAGTCGTCGGCGCCCAGCGTGTAGGCGGCCTCCACCAGGTCGCGCCGCGTCGCGCCCACCGTGACGGCGATCATCAGCACGAGCTGGAAGAACGAACCGATGAAGATCACCGAGAGCTTCTGCGCCTCGCCGATGCCGGCCCACAGGATCAGCAGCGGGATGAAGGCCGAGGCCGGCAGGTATCGCGCGAACGAGACGAAGGGCTCGAAGAAGGCCTCGATCGGCTTGTACGCGCCCATCGCCACGCCCAGCGGCACGGCGACGATCGCCGCCAGCACGAAGCCGCCGAGCACCCGCCACACCGTGTAGCCGATGTCGGTGGCGAAACCCTGCTCGGCCAGCAGCGTCCAGCCCGACTTCACCATGGTGATCGGGTCGGCCAGGAAGGTCTTGGAGACGAACCCGCCCAGCGTGGCGAACGCCCACACGGCGAAGAACAGGACGAAGAAGGAGATGCCCAGGGCCAGACGGACCCCGGGCTCGACCTCGCGCAGCGGCTTCAAGACAGGCTTACTTGATGAAGCTGGTGTCGGCCAGCGCCTTCAGGTCGGGGATCTGCTTGATGATGCCGATCTCCAGCAGCAGGTCGGCCGCTTCCTTGCTGAACTGGCCGTGCTCGCCAGCGAAGAACTTCTGGTTCGCCGCCCTGTCCTGCCAACGCAGGTAGGCCTGGCTCTTCTCGAAAGCCTCGCCGCTTTGCTTGACGTCGGCGCCCATGATCTCGAAGCTCTTCTTCGGATCGGCCTTGATCATGTCGAGTGCCGCGAAGTAACCGTCAGCCAGCGCCTTGGCGGCTTTCGGGTTCTCCTTCAGGAACTTGGGCGTGCAGCCGAAGGTATCCATCACCATCGGGTAGTCGAGCGTGGTGGCGATGATCTTGCCCGCCTCGGGCTTCGCGCGCACGGCGCTGAGGTAGGGCTCGTAGGTCATCGCGCCGTCGATGCCGTCGGTGCCGGCGATCATCGCGTTGGCGGCGGGCTGCGGCCCCATGTTGACCACCTTCACGTCCTTCACCGACATGCCGTTCTTCTTCAGGATCCAGGCCAGCCCGAAGTAGCCGGCGGTGCCGGGCGCGTCGGCGGCCATGGTCTTGCCCTTGAGCTCGGCGATCTTCGTGATGCCCGGCTTGACGACCATGCCGTCGGCGCCGTAGCTCTTGTCGAGCTGGAAGATCTGCGTCGTGGCCACGCCGTTGGCGTTCCAGACCACCCAGGTCTCGACGGTGGTGGCGGCGCACTGGATGTCGCCCGAAGCGATGGCGAGGTGGCGGTCCTTCTGCGGGATCTTCTTGATCGAGACGTCGAGGCCGAGCTTTTTGAACAGGCCGGCTTCCCTGGCCAGCGTCAGCGGCGCGAAACCGGTCCAGCCGGAGATGCCGATGGCCACAGGGGTTTCCTGGGCGGCGGCGGGCGCAGCGGTCAGAATGGCGGCGAGGGCCGCGAGGCCGGAAAGGGTGCGCTTGAGGATCATCACGTCTCCTGCGTGTGGGGGGTGTTCGGCGGGTAGCAAGCCTTGTGCCCCGCAGTCTACACTGTGGCACTCACTTGTCTAGACCACTTGGCCAAGGGTTGTCACGCATGGAATCGGACATCTTCGCACTGACCCGGGGCACGGCGCCGCTGCTGGTGTCGGTGCCGCACGCGGGTGTGCACATCCCGAGCGCACTGGAGCGGCGCATGACGCCGGCCGCGCTGCAGCGCGCCGACGTCGACTGGCACCTGCCGCAGCTGTACGGCTTCGTTCGCAGCCTGGGCGCCACGCTGCTGACGGCGAACTACGCCCGCCACGTCATCGACCTGAACCGCCCGCCGCAGGACGAGAGCCTGTACCCCGGCCAGGACGTGACCGGCCTGCTGCCGATGGACACCTTCCGCAAGGAACCGCTGTACCTGCCCGGCGAGGAACCCGACGACGCCGAGCGCGACGAGCGCCGCGAGCGCTACTGGCGGCCGTACCACGACGCATTGCGCGGCGAACTCGATCGCCTGCGCGGCCTGCACGAGCATGTGGTGCTGTGGGACGCGCACTCGATCTGCAGCGTGCTGCCGCGCTTCTTCGAGGGCCGGCTGACCGATCTCAATCTCGGTACGGCCGACGGCCGCGCCTGCGCGCCGGCGCTGCAGGCCGCCGTCGAGGCGCAGATGGCGGCGCAAGGCGAATACAGCCACGTCAGCAATGGCCGATTCAAGGGCGGCTGGATCACGCGGCACTACGGCGAGCCGTCTCGCGGCGTGCATGCCTTGCAGCTCGAGATGTGCCAGTGCACGTACATGGACGAGACCGCGCCCTTCGCCTACCGCACCGACCTCGCGGCCAAGGTGCAGCCGCTACTGCAGCGGATGCTGGCGGCCGTTGTGGAAACGCGCCCGTAGCGGGCTGGCGCCGATGGCATAGGCCAGCTCGGCCGGGTGGTCGACGTCCCACAGGCACAGGTCGGCCGCCTTGGCCAGCTCGATGGTGCCGTGCGAATCGAGCATGCCCAGCGCGCTGGCGGCGTGGCGCGTGACGCCAAGCAAGGCCTCGGCCGGCGTCATGCGGAACAGCGTGCAGGCCATGTTCATCATCAACGGCAGATGCGTGGTCGGGCTGCTGCCGGGGTTGCAGTCGGTGGCCACGGCCATCGGCACGCCGTGGCGGCGGAACAGCTCGATCGGCGGCACGTGGGTGTCACGCAGGAAGTAGTAGGCGCCGGGCAGCATCACCGCCACGGTGCCGGCGTTCGCCATCGCCATCACGCCGGCCTCGTCGACATGCTCGAGGTGGTCGGCCGACAGCGCGCCAAACTCGGCGGCCAGCGCCGCGCCGCCCATGTTGGAGAGTTGCTCCGCATGCAGCTTGACCGGCAGGCCGTGCTGACGAGCGGCCTGGAACACACGCCGCGTCTGCAGCAAGTCGAAGGCGATGGTCTCGCAGAAGGCATCCACCGCGTCGGCCAGGTGCAGACGCGCGGCCTCGGGCACGATGTGTTGCGTGACGTGGCTGATGTACTCGTCGGCGCGGCCGGAGAATTCGGGCGGCACCGCATGCGCGGCGAGCAGCGTGGTGCGCACGTTGACCGGCAGGCGCTGGCCGAGGTCGCGCGCGACCTTCAGGCACTTCAGCTCGTCTTTCAGCGACAGGCCGTAGCCCGACTTGATCTCCACCGTGGTGACGCCATGCGCCATCAGCTCGGCCAAGCGGCGCGCCGACTGCGCCATCAGGTCGGAGGGCACCGCCTCGCGCGTCTGGCGCACGGTGGAGACGATGCCGCCGCCGGCGCGCGCGATCTGCTCGTAGCTGGCGCCCTGCAGGCGCATCTCGAACTCGCGCGCGCGGTGGCCGGCGTGCACCAGGTGCGTGTGGCAGTCGATGAAGCCGGGGGTGAGTAGCGCGCCTTCGCCGTCGAACTCCTTCACCACCGCGGCGTCCGGGTCGAGCTGGGTCATCGGGCCGAGGCCGGCGATCAGGCCGCCGAAGATGGCCACGAAGGCCGGTGGCGTGACGGCGCAGACATCGTCGGTGCAGGTGACGATGCGCACGTTGCGCAGCAGCAGGTCGATCGGCGGATTCATCTCAGTTCCGTGAGCAGGCGGCGGCGGGCGGCGACGAAACGTTCGGCGGCCGCCTCCGCTCCCGGGTGCCGGCCATTCTGCACGCGGCAGCGGCCGCCGACCCAGACCTCTTGCACGGTGTTTCGTCGCTGGCTGGCGAAGACGTGACTCGAGAGTTGCTGCGCCGGCGTCAGGCCCTCGAGCAGCCGGTCGCCGAGCACGACGAAGTCGGCTTGCTGGCCGGGGGCGACCCCCGCGATCGGGCGCGCGGCCGCCTGCGCGCCGCCTGCCACGGCAGCTTGCCAGAGCGCCTCTGCCACATCGGGGCGCGTGGCGTCCGCCAGCACGTTTCGCTGGCGTTTCGACAGCCGCTGGGTGTATTCGAGCAGCCGCAGTTCCTCGGCCGCGTCGACGCTGGCATGGCTGTCCGAGCCGATGCCCCACGACCCGTGCCAGGCCACCGCATCGAACACACCATCGCCGAGGTTCGCTTCGGTGCTCGGGCACAGGCCGACGACGGCACCGCGCTTCGCTGCGGCTTGGCGCTCGCGGTCGTCGAGGTGCGTGGCATGCACCAGGCACCAGCGTGCATCCACCGGCGCGTGGTCGAGCAGCCACTGCACCGGGCGCTGGCCGCTCCAGGCCAGGCAATCCTCGACTTCCTGGATCTGTTCGGCGATGTGGATGTGCACCGGAGCCGTGGCGTCGATGCGCTCCAGCCCGGCCAGCAGTTCTTGCAGCGCCGGGGCGGCGACCGCGCGCAGGGAATGCGGCGCGACGCCGCAGCGCACGCCTTTCTCGCGCAGGGTTTCAAGGATGCGCAGCAGGCCATCGACCGAGCCGATGAATCGCCGCTGGTCGTCGCGCGGGGCCTTCGCGCCGAAGCCGCTGTGCTGGTAGAGCACCGGCAGCATCGTCAGGCCGATGCCGGCGCGCCGCGCCGCGGCCACCAGGCGCAGCGACATCTCGGCTGGGTTGGCGTAGGGCTGGCCGGCCGGATCGTGGTGCACGTAGTGGAACTCGCACACCGAGGTGTAGCCGGCGGCGAGCATCTCGACGTACAGGTGCGAGGCGATGTCTTCCAGCGCGTCGGGCGAGATGCGCCCGGCGAAGCGGTACATGAGGTCGCGCCAGGTCCAGAAGCTGTCCTGTGCCGCGCCGCGGTATTCGGTCAGGCCCGCGAAGGCGCGCTGGAAGGCATGGGAGTGCAGGTTGGGCAGGCCCGGGACCAGCACGCCGATCGCGCGGGGCGTGCCGGCTTCGGGCGCCACGCCGGCCTCGACGCACTGCAGCGTGCCGGCATCGTCCCACCGCAGCAGCACATCGCTCGCCCAGCCCGTGGGCAGCAAGGCATGGGCGGCGAACAAGGCGTTCATCGGAATGGATCGTGGCACAGCCGCACGTGGATCAGCGCCGACGCGGTGCCCTGCGAGCGCGGGCCGACTGCGATCGGCGCCTCCAGGCCGTGCCACAGCAGGGCCTGCATCGGCTCGATCGGCTCCTTGCCGACCTGCCATGCGCCCTCGACCGCGAGCAGCAGCGTGACGTGGCCCGAGGCCACGGCCGCCGCGCCGTGCAGCACGCGCACGTCTGCGCGCCAGCGGCCACGCCGCGTCATCACGTTGAAGTCGCTGCACGGGCCGCCGGTCAGGCGCGCCGACAGCGCGCGTTCACCATCGAAAGTCCACGGCACCATGCGGTTCAGGGTTTGAACGGCGCCGCCGGATTCACCGAGCAGGTCCATGCCGGCGCCCTGCAGCAGCACGATGCAGCGCTCGATGCCGGGGAAACTCGAGAAGGGCGCGTCGCGCTCGATCTCGGCCAGGCTGATGCGCCAGTCGAAGTCGTCGAGGCCCGCGTCGGCCGGGCCGCGCGCCACTTCGCGAGTCGTGCCGGCGCCGTTCTTCCAGTGCTGCGTCGGCAGCGCACGCACGTCGATGCGTTCAACTCCCGCGAGGGCGGCGCTCATGCGCGCAGCATCGGCAGGTTCAGACCCTGCTCGCGCGCCGTGCGGATGGCCAGCTCGTAACCCGCGTCGGCGTGGCGCATGACGCCGCTGCCGCAGTCGTTGACGAGCACGCGCGCCAGGCGCCTGGCCGCCGCGTCGGTGCCGTCGGCGACGATCACCATGCCCGAGTGCTGCGAGTAGCCCATGCCCACGCCGCCGCCGTGGTGCAGCGACACCCAGGTCGCGCCGCCCGACGCATTGAGCAATGCGTTGAGCAGCGGCCAGTCGGACACGGCGTCGGTGCCGTCTTTCATGCCCTCGGTCTCGCGGTTCGGGCTGGCCACCGAGCCGGTATCGAGGTGGTCGCGGCCGATGACGATGGGCGCCTTCAGTTCGCCGCTCTTCACCATCTCGTTGAAGGCCAGCCCGGCGATGTGGCGTTCGCCCAGGCCCAGCCAGCAGATGCGCGCCGGCAAACCCTGGAAGGCGATGCGCTCGCCGGCCATGTCGAGCCAGCGGTGCACGTGCGCGTTGTGCGGGAACAGCTGCTTGATCTTCGCGTCGGTCTTGCGGATGTCTTCCGGGTCGCCCGACAGCGCCACCCAGCGGAACGGCCCCTTGCCCTCGCAGAACAGCGGGCGGATGTAGGCGGGCACGAAACCGGGGAAGTCGAACGCGTTCTTCACGCCCTGGTCGAACGCCACCTGGCGGATGTTGTTGCCGTAGTCGACGGTGGGCACGCCCATGGCGTGGAAGTCGAGCATGGCGCGCACGTGCACGGCGCAGGAGCGCGCGGCTTCTGCTTTCAGCCGCTCGTGCTGCGCCGGGTCGGCCTGCGCGGCGCGCCACTGCGCCACCGTCCAGCCTTCGGGCAGGTAGCCGTTGATGAGGTCGTGCGCCGATGTCTGGTCGGTCACCAGATCGGGTTTCGGGCCGCCGGCCTTGGCGCGCTTGACCAGCTCGGGCAGGATTTCCGCGGCATTGCCGAGCAGGCCGATGGAGATCGCTTCGCCCTTGGCCGTGTGCTCCTTCACCAGGCGCAGCGCATCGTCGAGGTCCTTCGCCTGCTTGTCGAGATAGCGTGTGCGCAGGCGGAAGTCGATGCTTGCCTGCTGGCACTCGATGTTCAGCGACACCGCGCCGGCGAAGGTGGCGGCCAGGGGTTGTGCGCCGCCCATGCCGCCCAGGCCGGCGGTGAGGATCCAGCGGCCCCCCATGCTGCCGCCGAAGTGCTGCCGGCCGGCTTCGGCAAAGGTCTCGTAGGTGCCCTGCACGATGCCCTGGGTGCCGATGTAGATCCAGGAGCCAGCAGTCATTTGGCCGTACATGAACAGGCCCTGGCGGTCGAGTTCATGGAAGTGTTCCCAGGTCGCCCACTTCGGCACCAGGTTCGAGTTGGCCAGCAGCACGCGCGGCGCATCCGCATGCGTCTTGAACACACCCACCGGCTTGCCCGACTGTATGAGCAGCGATTCGTCGTCGCCCAGCTCCTTCAGGCACTCGAGGATGCGGTCGAACGAGGCCCAGTCGCGCGCCGCTCGGCCGATGCCGCCATACACGACAAGCTCTTCCGGGCGCTCGGCCACGTCCGGGTCGAGGTTGTTCTGCAGCATGCGGTAGGCCGCCTCGGCCAGCCAGGACTTGCAGCTCAGCGTGGTGCCGCGAGGGGCGCGCACGACACGCCCCGGGGCGCTGCGGGCGGCTTGGGCGGCGGCGTGGGCGACACGGTTCTGGTCGGCGGGTGAGTTCATGGCGGCGGCTTCCGAAGCAAGGGTTGAGCAAAGTGGCCTAGACCACTTGGCGAAGGATGCGCGAAGTCGCGCCGCGCGTCAAGCCGGGGCCGCGGCCTGCGCGATCTCGTCGAATCGCGCCAGCAGCCACTGATGGGCGGCCGATCGGTCGTGGCGCACGTGCCAGAGCGCGTCCAGGTAGACGGTGCCCGGCGCCACCGGCAGCTCGCGCTCGACCAGCCGGTCCTGCAAGCCCGTCAGCGGCAGGAAGCGCGCCGGCAGCACGGTGAGGTGGTTGCAGGCCGCCACCACGTGCGCCGCCGTGAAGAACTGGTTGACCGTGAGCGCGATGTGGCGCGTGCGTTTCAGGCTGGCCAGCGCGTGGTCGACGAAACCATGCGGCCGGCCGCTGAAGCTGACCAGGACGTGGCTGGCGGCGCAGAAGGCGTCCAGCGTCAGCGGTTCGCTGGCCAGAGGGTGGTCTCGCCGCATGGCGCAGACGTAGCGGCCCTCGGCCAGCCGGCGGTGACGCAGCGGCACGGCGCGGCCCTGCGCCACCAGTGCGGCGACGGCTTCCGGAAAGTGGCCGATGGCGAAATCGATGTCGCCTTGGCCGAGCAGGGGGCGCGGGTCGCGGTCGAGCAACGGCCGCACCTCGACATGGCTGTGTGCGCCCAGCGCCTCGAACCGCGCCATCAGCGCCGGCAGCATCAGCCCGGCCGCGGCATCGGCCATGGTCAGACGGAACACCCGCGTGTCGACCGTCGGATCGAACTCGCCCGGCTCCAGCGCTTCGCGCAGCTGCCCCAGTGAGGAGCGCACCTGCGGCCAGAGAGCCTCGCCGAAGGCGGTCGGCTGGACCCCCCGTGGCGCTCTTGTAAGCAAGTCCTCACCCAGCGAATCACGTAGTCTTTTCAGCGCATTGCTGACGGCCGGCTGCGTCATGGACAGACGCTGCGCCGCACGCGTGATGCTGCCTTCGGCCATCACGACGTCGAAAACCCGCAGCAGATTGAGGTCGAGCGTGCGGAAGTTCACGGGCATTCTCCCATCACCAGAGTGAATGCCGAGTATTCATATCATTCACTACGCAGTATGAGTGTTTACCCTATACTGCGCTGCAACATCAACCCGATGTCAAGGAGAAATCGCCATGAGCAGCCACATCCTGCCCTCGCAATCGTTCAAGCCTGCACGCCCGATCGGTGTTGGCAAGGCCTTGGGCAATCTCGCGCTCGCCACCGCCCGCCTCACCGAGGCCCTGCTGGCTTCGCTGCGCCGCCCGGTGCGCAACCACCATCGCCTGAGCCTGGTCGAAGAGGCCAACGAGCTGCGCAACTTCGCCACCGCCTATCAGCGCACCGACCCCGGTTTCGCCGCCGACCTGATGGCCGCGGCCGACCGCCACGAACTGACGAACGAGAAGGCCTGAGCCGTCTCGTCAAGGAAATACACATGAACTCGTACATCCTGCCCCAAGGGCAGGCCGCGCAGCTCGCCGACCGGCTGGCCCCGCGCCTTGCCGATGGCCTGGCGCGCGGAATGCTGCTCCTGCAATCCTTCGGCCACGCCATGCGCATGCCCTCGCCGGGCGTGCCGGAGGCCACCGCGCAGTTGCTGCGCTTGGCCGAATCCTATGAGGCGACGCAGCCCAGCTACGCCTCCGACCTGCGCGCCGCGGCCAGCATGGCCGATCGCAACGGGTTTTCGGCGGACTGAGATCCAGCCCCCGAAACGAAAGAGGCCGGCGAACCGCCGGCCTTTTTCTTGGCGCGAGCGCCCCGTTCAGGCGTCGAGCCGCGCCTCGATCTTCGCCTTGGTCGCCTTCAGCGCCTCGGGCAGGTGGTACGAAAGCTGGGTGAACAGCTCCGAGTGGAGCGCCATCTCGGCCTTCCACTCGGCCACGTCGATGCGCGTGACCTGGTCGAACTGCGCACGGCTGAAGTCCAGGCCAGTCCAGTTGAGGTGCTCGTAGTTCGGCGTGACACCGAACACATGCTCCTCGCCGCCGCCCGTGCCTTCGAGGCGTTCGACCATCCACTCGAGCACGCGCATGTTGTCGCCGTAACCCGGCCAGACGAACTTGCCATCGGCACCCTTGCGGAACCAGTTGACGCAGTAGATCTTCGGCAGCGTCGAGCCCGCGGCCTGCAGCTTGGCGCCCAGGTCCAGCCAGTGCTGGAAGTAGTCGCTCATGTTGTAGCCGGTGAAGGGCAGCATCGCGAACGGGTCGCGTCGCACCACGCCCTGCGCGCCGGCGGCGGCGGCAGTGGTCTCGGAGCCCATGGTTGCCGCCATGTACACGCCCTCGGTCCAGTCGCGCGCCTCGGTGACCAGCGGCACGGTGGTCGAGCGGCGGCCGCCGAAGATGAAGGCGTCGATGGCCACGCCGTTCGGGTTGTCCCACTCGGCGTCGAGCGCCGGGTTGTTGGTGGCCGACACGGTGAAGCGCGCGTTCGGGTGCGCGGCCTTGGCGCCGGTTTCCTTGGCGATCGCCGGCGTCCAGTCCTTGCCCTGCCAGTCGATCAGGTGCGCCGGCGGCGTCTCGGTCATGCCTTCCCACCAGACGTCGCCGTCATCGGTCAGCGCGACGTTCGTGAAGATCACGTCGCGCGTCAGGCTGGCCATGCAGTTTTCGTTGGTCTTGTGGTTCGTGCCGGGCGCCACACCGAAGTAGCCCGCCTCCGGGTTGATCGCGTACAGGCGCCCGTCGGCATGCGGCTTGATCCAGGCGATGTCGTCGCCGATGGTGGTCACCTTCCAGCCCTTCAGGCCGGCCGGCGGGATCAGCATCGAAAAATTCGTCTTGCCGCATGCGCTCGGGAAGGCCGCGGCAAGGTGGTACTTCTTGCCCTTGGGCGAGGTCACGCCCAGGATCAGCATGTGCTCGGCCAGCCAGCCCTGGTCGCGACCCATGGTGGAGGCGATGCGCAGCGCAAAGCACTTCTTGCCCAGCAGCGCATTGCCGCCGTAGCCCGAGCCGTAACTCCAGATCTCCTGCGTCTCGGGGTAGTGGACGATGTACTTGGTCTTGTTGCACGGCCAGGCGGCGTCCTTCTGGCCCGCTTCGAGCGGCGCACCGACGGTGTGGATGCAGGGCACGAAGAAGCCCTCGCTGCCCAGCACGTCGAGCACGGCGCGTCCCATGCGCGTCATGATCTTCATGTTGACGGCCACGTAGGGGCTGTCGGACAGCTCGACGCCGATGTGTGCGATCGGCGAGCCGATCGGGCCCATGCTGAACGGCACCACGTACATCGTGCGGCCGCGCATCGCGCCGCGGAACAGCGCCTTCTGCCCGGTCTGCAGCAGCTCGCGCATCTCTGCAGGCGCCATCCAGTTGTTGGTCGGGCCGGCGTCTTCCTTGCGCTGGCTGCAGATGTAGGTGCGGTCTTCGACGCGCGCCACGTCGCTCGGGTCGCTGCAGGCGAGGTAGCTGTTCGGGCGCAATTCGGGGTTCAAGCGCTTCATCGTGCCGGCGGCGACGAGCTGGGCGCACAGGCGGTCGTACTCCTCCTGCGAACCGTCGCACCAGTAGACCTCGCGGGCTTCGGTCAGCGCCGCCATCTCGGCGACCCAGGACAGCAGGCGGGCATGGCGCACATACGCGGGCGCGTTCAGGCGCACCCCTTCCAGCACGGGACGGTTCATGTCGGATCCAATCTTCAAAGTCAGAAAAGCGGGATTGGGCAAGTCGGCGGGAGCCGGCGGCAGCTCCGGAGGGCTTGCCCAATGCCGCTGCGCCTGGTGCCCGGTTCGGGTGACGGCGAGTTTCGTGTCGGTACCGGATCTCGGCGCCCGCGACACGTGCTGTGCACTGTGGAAGAGATTGTCGACCCAGTGTAATTCCGCGGTAACCACCAGAGCCCGGGGGGTCATGCATTTGCGGAATAGTTTCATGCAAGAGTCCGCATGCGCCGTGCCACGGGCGCGGACCGCAACCCTATGATCCGGCCATGACACGCAGCCGCCGCCTCCTGCTGGGCGCCGCCGCAGCCTCGCTGGCCTGGCCGGCGGTCGTGCTGGCGCAGCAGACACGCTCCCTGAAGGATCCCTTGCGCCTGGGCGCTGATCAGGCGCTCATGGAGTCCGGCCTGGCTGCGGCGCTGCAGCGTGCCTTCGGGCGCGACACCGGCGTCGCGGTGCAGCTCATCGGCGGTCTGGCGCTGCCGCTGCTGGACACCCTGGAGCGCGGCGAGATCGATGCCGCGCTCACCAACGCCCCCGAGGCGGAGCTGAAGCTGGACAAGCAAGGGCTGGTGCACGACCGCAGGCGCATTGCCGACACCGCGCTGGTACTCGTCGGCCCGGCGCCGAAGAAGAAGCTACCCGACCCGGCCGGCATCGCGAAGATGACAGACGTGGCACAGGCCCTGCAGCAACTGCGCGACGCCGCGCTGGCCGCGCCAGGCAGCGTCACCTTTCTCACCGTGGGTGACGGCTCGGGTTCGCATGCCGCCGAGCAGGCGCTGTGGCGCGCGGCGAAACTCGCACCCGCGGCGCCCTGGTACCTGAAGACCCCCGCCGATGGCACGCTGGCCCGGCATGCCAGGCGCCAGGGCGCCTACGCGCTGGTCGAGCGCGGCTCCTGGCTCGCTCAGGCCGGTGCGCCGCTCGCGGTGCTGGTGGAAGGCGACGCGCGCATGGCGATGCCCGTGCACGTGATGCGCTCGTTCCGCGTCAACCACCCGGCCGGCAAGCTGTTCACCGCCTGGATCACGGGGCCCAAGGGCCGCGCCGTGGTCGCCGCGCACCGCGGCTACCGCGCCCCCGCCTGAGCCCCCGGACATGACACGCCGCATCACCAGCCTGAATGTTGCGCTGGCGCAGCCGGTGGAGATCAAGGGCCGCAAGGTCATGACCGCCATCGCCAAGCGCCCGGTGGAGGGGCCGCGCGCCGTTCGCGCCCTCGGAATCGAGGGTGACGAGCAGGCCGACCTGTCCGTCCACGGCGGCCTGTCGAAGGCGGTGTACGCCTATCCGGCCGAGCACTACCCGTTCTGGCAGACCGTGCGGGCGCAGGCGCGCGCCGCGCTGTGGGACGAAGCCCTGCCGCCCGGCGCGCTGGGCGAGAACCTGACGATCACTGGCCTGCTCGAGAAGGACGCCTGGGTCGGCGACGTGCTGCGCTTCGCCGACTGCGAGCTGGCGGTCAGCGAACCACGCTTTCCCTGCTTCAAGTTCAACGCCGCGATGGGCTTCGACCAGGCCGGCCAGCTGATGTCGTCCAACGCATGGTGCGGCTTCTACCTCCAGGTGCGCGTGGCCGGCACGCTGCGTGCGGGCGACACCTTCGAAGTGGTCCCCGGCCCGCGTGAGGTCGGCATCACGGAACTGTTCCGCGCCCGCGTGGCCGCACAGCGACGCTGACGCGTCGCAACGTGCGGCCGGTCCGCGCGCCGAGCTGGTGCCGCAGACCCGTCATGCGGCCGCGCGCAGAATGGGCCTCAGGCGCCGCACCCGCGGCCCTTCACAAAAGGAGCGCAGACATGGGCATCGTGAGTTTCTTCAAGGAAGCCGGCGAGAAGCTGTTCGGTCACAAGGACGCCGAGGCCGCAGCGGCAGCAGCAGCGCAGGCACCGAGCCAGGCAGAGTTGCAGGAGCGCTCGGCGCAGGCCAACCGCGCCGCCGCCAGCGCGATTGAGGGTTACATCGGTACGCAGAAGCTCTCGGCCGACGGATTGAATGTCGAGTTCGACGGAGCGAGCAGCACCGTCACCGTGGCCGGCGTGGCGCCGGACCAGTCCACGAAAGAGAAGATCCTGCTGTGCTGCGGCAACGTCACCGGCGTGGCTCAGGTCAACGACATGATGACCGTCGCGCAGCCGGCAGACGAGTCGCAGTACCACACCGTGGTGCGCGGCGACACGCTGTCGGCGATCGCCAAGAAGTTCTACGGCAATGCCAACGCGTACCCGAAGATCTTCGAGGCGAACAAGCCGATGCTCTCGCACCCGGACAAGATCTACCCGGGCCAGCTGCTGCGCATTCCGCCGGCCTGAGCAGGACCTTGCCTACGCGGCGCTGGTTTCCAGCGTCGGGTAGTCGGTGTAGCCGGCCGCGCCACCGCCGTAGAAGGTCTCGCGCTGCGGCGGATTCAGCGGCGCGTCCTCGCGCAAGCGGCGCACCAGGTCGGGGTTGGCGATGAAGGCCTTGCCGAAGGCCACCAGATCGGCCGCACCACGGGCCACCACGTCCATCGCCATCGCGCGGCCATAGCCGTTGTTGACCATCCAGGCGCCGGCCGGGTGGGCCGTCTTGAAGCGCTGGTGCAGCGCCTCGAAGTCGAACGGCACCGCGTCGCGCGGGCCGCCGGTGGCGCCTTCGATCAAGTGCAGGTAGGCGAGCTTCATCGGCGCCAGCCGGTCGACGACGTAGCCATACAGCGCCGCGGCATCGCTGTCCTGCGCAGCATCGTTGGCCGGCGTGACAGGCGACAGGCGCAGGCCCGTGCGGCCGGCGCCGACTTCGTCGACGACCGCCTGCATCACCTCCAGCAGCAGCCGCGCGCGGTTCTCGATCGAGCCGCCGTAGGCGTCGGCGCGGTCGTTGATGCTGTCGCGCAGGAACTGTTCGAGCAAATAGCCATTGGCGCCGTGCACCTCGACGCCGTCGAAGCCGGCCTGCATCGCGCAGCGCGCCGCATGGCGGTAGTCGGCGACGATGCGCGGCAGCTCGTCGGTGCGCAGCGCGCGCGGCGCCGAGACGTCCTCGAAGCCCTTGAGCGTGAAGGTCTTGGTCTTGGCCGGCCTGGCGCTCGACGACACCGGCACCGTGCCCTCGGGCAGCAGCGAGACGTGCGAGATGCGCCCCACGTGCCAGAGCTGGATGACGATGCGTCCGCCGGCGGCGTGCACCGCGTCGGTCACACGGCGCCAGCCGGCCACCTGCTCGGGGCTGTAGATGCCCGGTGTGTCGAGGTAGCCCTGGCCCTCGGGCGAGATCTGCGAGGCCTCGGTGACGATCAGCCCGGCGCTGGCGCGCTGGCGGTAGTACTCGACCTGCAGGTCGCCGGGGATGCGGCCGGGCAGGGCGCGGTTGCGCGTGAGCGGGGCCATGACGATGCGATTGGCCAGCGAGAGGTCGCCGGCCTGGAACGGGGAGAAGAGGGGGTGCATGGTCAGGGACGATACAGTGTCGGGCCACGCCTTGCCCGGACCCGCCCATGCTCGCCTACCGACACGCCTTCCATGCGGGCAACCATGCCGACGTGCTCAAGCACCTCGTGCTCGTGCAGGTGCTGCGCTACATGAACGGCAAGGACAAGCCCTACCGCTACGTCGACACGCACGCCGGCGCCGGGGGCTACTCGCTCGAAGGCCGCTACGCGCAGAAGAAGGGCGAGTACGAGCGCGGCATCGCACTGCTGTGGGAGCGCGACGACCTGCCCGAGCCGCTGGCCGACTACGTGTCGCTGGTGCGCCAGTTCAACCCGCAAGGCGCACTGGAGCAGTACCCGGGCTCGCCGGCGATCGCACAGATGCTGCTGCGCCCGACCGACCAGATGCGCCTGTTCGAGCTGCATCCCACCGAGCACCGGATCCTCGACGCCTACCTGGGCAAGCAGCGCGGCGTGGAGGTAAGACATGCCGACGGCTTCGACGGCCTGAAAGGCACGCTGCCGCCCACCACGCGCCGCGGCGTCGTGCTGATGGACCCGAGCTACGAGGGTAACGGCGACTACGGCAAGGTCATCGCCAGCCTTCGCGATGCGCTGCAACGCTTCGCCGAGGGCGTCTACGTGATCTGGTACCCGCAGGTGCAGAAGGTCGAGGCCGCAGAGCTGCCTCGCCGCCTCGAGGCGCTGGCACCCAAGGGCTGGCTGCATGCCCGGCTCACGGTGGCCAAGCCCGATTCGCTGGGTTTCGGCCTGGCCGGCAGCGGCATGTTCGTCATCAACCCGCCCTACACGCTGCACGACACGCTGGCCGGCGTACTGCCCTGGCTGGTCGAGGTGCTCGGCCAGTACGACGGCGCGAACTACCTGCTCGACCAGCGCCCGGCCTGAGCTGCCCGCTCAGGGCTTGGCCGCGGGCGGCTGTTCGTGGAACTTGCGCAGCCGCGCCATCCAGTCCGTCCAGTCCTGCGGACCGGTCTCGAAGCGCTTCTTGAGGTTGGCCAGCACGTTGCCCCAGGCGCGGTCGAAATAGGCATAGGTCTGGTCCCACTCGCCGCCGTCACCCCAGCCGGTGTGGTGCAGCGTCACTCGGGTCGACTTGCCGTCGATGTCCTTCAGCCGCACGACCACGAAGGTGCGCTGCTGCCGCACCTGCGCCAGGTGCGGCGGCGCGTTCCAGTCGAAGCTGAGCATGGTGGGCGCCTGCAGCGCCATGAAGCGCATTTCGTCGGCTCCCTTCATGCCGGGCTGCGCCAACGGGTCCATGTGGACGTGAAATGCGCCCCCGACACGCGGCTCGATTTCGGCATCCGGCGCAAAGAACGAGACGATGCCGTCGCGCGTCGTCCACGCCTGCCACACCGCCTCGACGGGCGCCGGCACGATCGCTTCCTTGTTCAGCGCTCGTTCCTGCGCCGTGGCGAACGAAGCAAGCACCAACAACACGACGGCGAGGGTGGCACGCATGGCGAGCTCCAAGTGGGCGGTGATCCCAGCAGCCTAGCGGCAGGCTTGAGCGCGGACAAGGCCGGCAGGCAACACTCTCTTACCCAAAGTCGACAGGTCTTGTCAGCTCGGGGCAGGGCATGCTTCTTGATACTTCCGGGGTGCCCTGTAACCGAACCTCGGTCACCCGTCGTCTCCCATGAACACCCTGCATCGACTCGCCGCGGCCCTGGCGCTGGCGGCCGGCTCGCTCCTGACAAGCGGCTGCACCACGACTCTGGTGATGATGCATGTGTACGACAAGCTCACCGACGGTGACCCGACCTCCTGCTACAAGCTGAACACGGTCGAGCGCGCCTTCCAGCAGCGCTGCGGCACGTACGTGGCCGGTTCGCTGACCGCCAAGGACGTCGCCGCTTCCGGGCTGCCCATCTGCCCGCTGACGCTGGCCGCGCGCGAGCCTGCGTTCTGGCCGATGCTGCCCGAACTCATCGCCAAGGGCGCGAAACCCGAAGCCTGCATCACCGCCCCCTGGGTCGCGCTGGCGCAGGCGAACCCCTGTCCGGACTTCTCTCGCGCGACGCCGGCACAGCTCGACTCCTTGCGCTGGCTGGCCGAAGTGGACGCTCAGGCCATCCACCACGACGCGGTGCGCACGCTGAGCTGCCCGAATGCCCGGCTGGCCGGGCTCGACGGCGTGCTCGACCGCTGGCAGGCCCAGGATCAGTTGCGCCCGGGCGTGCTGCCCTTCGGCATGTTCGGCGCACTGCACCCCACGCACCTGAACACGCCTCTGTCGCGTGAGCTCGAGGCGCACGGCCACACCGCTGTCGCCGGGCTGGGTGCCTACCGGGGCCAGCTCCGCCCCGGATTCGAGGAGGCGCTGCGCGGTGGCAATTTCGAGGCGCTCGACTGGTGGGTGCAGCGGGTGCCGTCCCTCGTCAACCGCGCGCCGCCCGCCAACGGCGACCAGATCGGCTGGGTGCCGCTGGCGCGCGTGATCACCCCGGCCTTCATCGCCGACCCTGCGCTGCAGCGCGACGTGGCCGTCTACCTGCTCGCGCATGGCGCTGAGCCGTGGCGCAGCCTGCCGCACGACCCGTCGCAGACGGTGGTGTCGCTGGCGGTGAAGCTGAAGAGCCCGCTCGTCGAGACCCTGTCCGGCCCGCGCGTCGCCAGCACGCGCGGCGCCCCGGTGGCTGCCGCCACCTCGGCCACGGGGATGCTGCCCAAGCGCTGAGCGCCGCCCTCGCTACGATGGCGGCATGCATGCCGCCGACTCCCCCGACAACGCCCGCCAGGGCCCGCTGACCGGCCTGAAGGTGGTCGAGCTCGGCCAGTTGATCGCTGGCCCGTTCGCCGCCAAGACGCTTGCCGACTTCGGCGCCGAGGTCATCAAGATCGAGCCGCCCGGCAGCGGCGACCCGCTGCGCCAGTGGCGGCTGCTGCACAACGGCACCAGCGTGTGGTGGCAGGTGCAGTCGCGCAACAAGCTGAGCGTGGCACTCGACCTGAAGGATGCCGACTCGCGCGACATCGTGCGCCGCCTGATCGCCGAGGCCGACGTGCTGGTGGAGAACTTCAAGCCCGGCGTGATGGAAGACTGGGGCCTGGGCTACGAGGCGCTGTCGCAGGATAACCCCGGCCTCGTGATGCTGCGCATCAGCGGCTACGGCCAGAGCGGCCCCTACCGCGACCGCCCCGGCTTCGGCGTGGTGGCCGAGGCGATGGGCGGCCTGCGCCACCTCACCGCCGAGCCCGGCCGCGTGCCGGTGCGCGTAGGCGTGAGCATCGGCGACACGCTGGCCTCGCTGCACGGCGTGATCGGCATCCTGATGGCATTGCAGCATCGGCACGCGACGGTCTCGGCCGACGCACCCAAGGGCCGCGGGCAGGTGATCGACGTGGCGCTCTACGAAGCCGTCTTCAACTGCATGGAGAGCCTGTTGCCCGAGTACAGCGCCTTCGGCGCCGTGCGTGAGCCGGCCGGATCGGCCCTGCCCGGCATCGCGCCGAGCAACGCCTACCCCTGCGCCGACGGCTGGGTGCTGGTGGCCGGCAATGGCGACTCGATCTTCAAGCGGCTGATGGGCGCGATCGGCCGCGCCGACCTCGCGGCCGACCCGCAGCTCGCCGGCAATACCGGCCGCGTGGCGCGCGTGGCCGAGATCGACGCGGCGATCGGCGCGTGGACCACGCCACGCCGCGTGGTCGAGGTGCTCGAGGCCTTGAATGCCGCGAACGTGCCCGCCGGCCGCATCTACACCGCGAAGGACATCGCCGAAGACCCGCACTACCGCGCACGCGGCATGATCGAGCGCATCACCAGCGCCGACGGCCTCTCGCTCGAGGTGCCGGGCATCGTGCCCAAGCTGAGCCTCACGCCCGGTGCGATCACGCGGCGCGCGCCCACGCTCGGCGAAGACACCGAAGCGGTTCTGTCTAGGCTGAAGCCACCGCGTCCCGCTTGAGGTCGCGGAAGGCCGCGAACAGCCAGGAGCGCATGCCCACCACCAGCGTGTAGGGGCGCTTCTGCTCCGGTGCCAGCTTCTGGTCGGCCAGGTGCTGCTGCGCGAAGTCCTGCCCGATGCGCTGCATGCGCTCGGCGAAGGTGGCGGCCAGGCTCTTGCCGATCTGGCCGTGCACCATCATCAGCATCTCGCCCTCGCCGTCGAAGCCGCCGCTGAAGTAGTCGTCGGCCACGTGCTCGCGGAAGTACTGCATCACCGGCCCGTGCGGCCGCCAGCGGAAGCCCTTGGCCACCTTGAGCCGGTAGCGGTTCAGCGGTCGCAGCTCGATGATGCCCAGCTTGTCGAGCTGCACCAGGTACTTGACGCATTCCGCCTCGGTGACGGTGTAGGTGGCGACGATCTGCTCGAAGGTCCATTGGCTGAAGGCGCAGATCGCCATCAGCAGCAGCTTGCGGTCGGCGATCACCGCGGCCTCCTGCTCGTGCGTGAGCTCGCGGCGCAGCGGCTGCGCGTCGGCGATCTTGCGTGCGAGGTCGGCGAAATCCATCTTCAGCACGCGCAGCACTTCGTCGATGCGCGACAACGGCATGTCGCCCTTGGCGAAGATGCGCTTGATGCTGGACTCGGCCATGCCGAGCTGCTGCGCGAGGTCGGCGTAGGTCAGGCCGGCGGCTTTCAGCTCGGCTTTCAGTGCGGCCACGAGGTCGTGGGTCGTGCTCATGCAGGGAACTCCCGAAAAGTACCGCTATGAGATACCGGAGGCCCTCCGACTCGCAACCCTCCTGCGGGGGATAGATACCCGATTCGCCACACCTGAACATGGGGCCACTTTCAACCACCCGACAGGGATTTGCATGAACACCGCCACGATCCAACACGACACCAAGGCCTGGAAGGCCCAGGTGTGGATCTCCTTCGCCGTTGCCGCCAGCCTGTGCGCCATCGGCCTGGCCTACCTGCCCGGCCAGGATTTGGACCGCGCCTTCATGGTGATGGGCTTCGGCTTCTGCCTCTCGACCGCCTTTGCCGTCGCCAAGTACGTGCGCGACAACCAGGCACGCCGCGTCGACACGCCGATGTGGGGCACGGTGGTGTGGGGCGGCTTCGCGCTGGCGATGGCGCTGACCGGCTGGGGCCTGTGGCGCATGGAGGTCAACCCGACCTACAAGGCCTTTCTCGGCGTGTGCTGGATGTTCCTGATCTCCAGCGTGTTCACGCTGGCCAAGACGCTGCGCGACGCGCATGAAGCGAGCATGGCCGCGATGCTGGCCCACGCCCGCCAGCCGGCCAACGAGCAATGAGGCGCGTCATGAGCACGAACCTCTTCCGCTCGATGCTGGCCACCGCCGTGCTGGCAGCCAGCCTGCATGGCCCAGCGCAGGCCCACGCCAACGTGTCGGACGCCAGCGTGCTGTCGGCCCTGCCGATCGCCGTGTCGGTGGCCGCGCCGGTGATGATCCTCTCCGGCGGCGTGATGCTCACGGTGGTGGCCGTCGAGGCCTCGGCCGAGGGCACGGTGTGGGTGCTCGAACGCGCCTCCGATGGCGCGCGCGCCAGCGTCACGCTGTCGGCCGCAGCCGCCGGCGGCCTGTCGGTGGCCGCCGGCACCGCGGTGGTGGTGACGGCCTTCAGCACCGGCTGGGTGTTGTCGACGGCCGGCAAGGCGATCGCCTACATCCCCAACGAGATCGGCGCTGCCCTGCTGCACAACGAGCGGCTGACACGATGAAGGCTTCCCTCGCGATCTCGTTCGCGCTGGCCCTGGCGGCCGGCACGGCGCAGGCCGGCCGCTCGTGCGAGAACAAGGCCCCCGATGCCGCCAACGTGCAGCGCGCCATGACGCTGGCCGAGCACACCGCGCGTGCGCTGGACGCCAGCGGCGCGCAGGTGGTGGTGCTGGCCCGCGCCGGGCAGGACCTGTCGAAGTACGGCCTGGGCTGGTCGCACCTCGGCCTGGCCTACCGCGACGGCGCGCGCTGGCGCGTGGTGCACAAGCTCAATCAGTGCGGCAGCGCACAGGCGGCGGTGTACCGGCAGGGGCTGGGCGAGTTCTTCCTCGACGACCTGTTCGAGTACCAGGCCGCCGTCGTCATCCCGACGGCTGCAGTGCAGATGAAGCTACTCGAGACGTTGCGCGACAACGGACGCGTCACGCGGCTGAACACGCCGGCCTACAGCATGGTCGCGTACCCGTGGTCGCAGCGTTACCAGCAATCCAACCAATGGGCGCTGGAGACCCTGGCGATGACGCAGGACCCGGCAGCCACGAGCCGCGGGCGTGCCCAGGCCTGGCTGAAGCTGCAGGGCTACGAGCCGACCACGCTGCACCTGAACGCCTTCACGCGGCTCGGTGCGCGCGCCACCGCGGTGAACGTCGCCTTCGACGACCACCCGAACGAGAAACGATTCACGGACCGCATCGAGACCGTCACCGTCGACTCGGTGTTCGCATGGTTGAATCGCAGCGGCCTGGGCGGCAATGTCCAGGTGATACGCTGAATCGAACGACAAGAACCCCAGGAGGCGAGCGCTTGAGCACCCCCCACGATCATCCGAATCAGTTCGCCCTGCTTGGCCAGCGGCGCTTCGCGCCGTTCTTCTGGGCGCAGTTCCTCGGTGCGGGCAACGACAACCTGTTCAAGTTCGCCTTCACCGTGATGGTGACCTTCGGCACCGCCCACGCGAGCGGCCTGGCGCCGGCGCTGGTGGTGCAGCTGATCGCCGCGCTGTTCATCCTGCCCTTCCTGCTCTTCTCGGCCACCAGCGGCCAGCTCGCCGACAAGTTCGACAAGGCCACGCTGATCCGCTTCGTGAAGAGCCTGGAGATCGCGATCATGCTGATCGCGCTGTACGGCTTCACGTCGAAGAACATTCCGGCGCTGCTGGGCTGCACCTTCCTGCTCGGCGTGCATTCCACGCTGTTCGGCCCGGTCAAGTACGCCTACCTGCCGCAGCACCTTTCGGAGCGCGAACTCACCGGCGGCAACGGCATGGTCGAGATGGGCACCTTCGTCGCCATCCTGCTGGGCAACGTGGTCGGCGGCCTGCTGATCGCGCTGCCCGAGGTCGGCCCGAGCTACGTGGCCTGGAGCTGCCTGGGCGTGGCCGTGCTCGGCCGCGTGTCGGCGCAGTTCGTGCCCAGCGCGCCGGCCACCGATGCGGCGCTGAAGATCAACTGGAACCCCTTCACCGAGACGGTCCGCAACCTCAAGCTTGCGCACGAGAGCGTCGTCGTGTTCCGCTCGCTGCTGGGCATCTCGTGGATGTGGTTCTTCGGCGCGGTGTTCCTGACGCAGTTCCCGGCCTTCGCCAAAGACGTGCTGCACGGCAACGAGCAGGTGGCCTCGCTGCTGCTGGTGGTGTTCTCGATCGGCATCGCCATCGGCTCGCTGCTGTGCGAAACGCTCTCGCGCCGCCATGTCGAGATCGGCCTGGTGCCCTTCGGCGCATTCGGCATGAGCGTGTTCTCGATCGACCTGTACTTCGCCTCGCGCGGCCTGGCCCACCCCGACACGGCGTTGACGCTCGCGCAGTTCGTCGCCCTCGGCCAGAACTGGCGCGTGATGGCCGACCTGGCGCTGCTGGCGCTGTTCGCCGGCCTGTACAGCGTGCCGATGTACGCGCTGATCCAGATGCGCTCCCAGCCCAGCCACCGCGCGCGCATCATCGCGGCCAACAACATCCTCAACGCGCTGTTCATGATCGCCAGCGCCGGGATGGCCGCGGTGCTGCTGAAGACCGGCGTGACGGTGCCGCAACTCTTCCTCATCACCGGGGTGCTCAACCTGCTGGTGGCCGGCTACATCTTCCTGCTCGTGCCCGAGTACCTGCTGCGCTTCATCGCCTGGGTGGCCACGCGCACGGTCTACCGATTCAAGGTGCGCGGCGACGAGCACATCCCGACCGATGGCGCGGCGATCCTGGTGTGCAACCACGTCAGCTTCGTCGACGCGATCCTGCTGATGGCCGCCAGCCCGAGGCCCATCGTCTTCATCATGGACCACCGCATCTTCAAGCTGCCGGTGCTGGGCACGCTGTTCCGCCTGGCCAAGGCAGTGCCGATCGCGCCGCAGAAGGAAGACCCGCAGGCCTACGAGCGCGCCTTCGCACGTGCCCGCGAGGTGCTGGGCGATGGCCAGCTGCTGTGCATCTTCCCCGAAGGCGCGATCACGCGCGACGGCCAGCTCGGCGAGTTCAAGGGCGGCGTGATGAAGCTGCTCGAATCGAACCCGGTGCCGGTGGTGCCGCTGGCGTTGCAGAACCTGTGGGGTTCGTTCTTCTCGCGCATCGATGGCGCGGCAATGACCAAGCCGTTCCGTCGCGGCCTGTTCAGCCCGGTCGGGCTGGTTGCCGGCGAACCGCTGCCCGCCGCGCAGGTGAGCCCGGCGGTGTTGCGCGAGCGGGTCGGCGCGCTGCTCGCGTCGTGACCTCGCCGTGATCGCCTCGCTGAGCCGCCATGCGCTCCTGCGCATCGCGCCCTTCGCGCTGTTCATGCTGCTGCTCGCACTGCGCGGCTTCGCGGCCGACGGCGCCTGGGGCTTCGACGAACGCTGGCTCTACGGCGCCTCGACCGTTTCGGTCGCGGCGCTGTTGATCGCCTGGCGGCGCGACTTCGGCGAGCTCTACCGGCCGCTGTGGCCCGATGCGCGCGAGTTCGCCCTGGCGCTGGGCGCCGGCGTGGCCGTGCTGCTGCTGTGGATCAACCTCGATGAGCCCTGGATGCGGCTGGGCGGCGCCACCGCGGGCTTCCGTCCCGTCGATGCGCAGGGCCAGCTGATCTGGCCGCTGGTGGCATTGCGCTGGGCCGGCGCCGCGCTGGTGGTGCCGGTGATGGAAGAGCTCTTCTGGCGCTCCTTCCTGATGCGCTGGATCGACAGCCCGCGTTTCGAACTCGTGCCGCCGCAGCGCGTGACGCTGCGCGCGATCGCGCTGTCGACCTTCGTCTTCATGCTCGCCCACACGCTGTGGCTGGCCGCCATCGCCGCGGGCCTCGTGTACGCGTGGCTATACGTGCGCACCGGCAAGCTGTGGGTAGCGGTGATCGCGCACGCCGTCACCAACACGCTGCTCGGCGCTTGGGTGATCGCCACCGGCAACTGGGGATACTGGTAGTTCGGTAGTTCGGTGGTTCGGTAGTTCGGTCGCTCAGGCGCCGCGCGCCCGTGTCGGCGAGCGCGCGCGCCAGAGTGCCGTCAACGACGACAGCGAAGGCGGCGTCGGCAGCGCCGGCAGGCGCGGCCAGGGCGTCGGCCCGCTGCGCGTCAGGCGCTGCGTGATCAGCGACTTCAGCGGCGGCAGGCGATCCGCCACGCGGATCACCGCCTGGCGCAGCAGGCGTGCCGGCTCGCCGTCGTCGGTGAACAGGCCGACCACCGCATTCGTGCCGTGGTAGATCGGGAAGGTCTCGCGCCGGTGCTCCGCCTCGTAAGGCTGCAGCACCTCGAGGCTGCCGAGGTCGCGGCCGTCGCGGCGGGCGTTGGCGAGCAGCGCGCCCAGCACGTCGACGCCGTACAGGCAGAAGTTGTAGCCATGCGCGGTGACCGGGTGCATGCCCACCGCAGCGTCGCCGATCAGCGCCACGCGCGGCGCGACGAAGCGGTGCGCGTACACCGCCACCAGCGGGTAGAGGTGCCGCTCCTCGGCCAGCGTCATCGTGCCGAGCCGCCCGCCGAGCTGCTCCTGGGCCCAGGCCGCGTACTGCGCGTCGGGCCATTGCTTCATGGCCTGCGCGCGGTCCGAGCTGACCGTCACGACGATCGAGCTCACGCCGCCGTTCATCGGCAGCACGGCCAGCGTGTGGCCGACGTGGAAACACTCCTGCGCCACCGCGTGGTTGGGCAGCGTGTGGGCCATGCGGCCGACGATCACGCTGCGCCCGAAGTCGCGCATCTGCGCGCCGATGCCGGCCTGGCGACGCGCCTCCGAGAAGCGGCTGTCGGCCGCCACCACCAGCGGTGCGTGCAGTTCGTGCTCCCCGCCGTCGGCGCCGCGGCAGCGCACCACGGCCTGCCCGGCCTCGATGCGCAGGCCGAGCACGCGGGTCGCGGTGCGAACCTCGATCTCCGGCCGGCCCTGAACGGCCTCCCAGCTGACGCGGCGGATGACGTGGTTGGCCACCAGATGGCCGAGTTCGTCCTCGCCGGAGCCCTTCGCGTCGAAGTGCAGCGGTCGCGGGTCGCTGGCGTTGTAGACGGCCGCTTCGCGCAGCGGCGCCACCTCGTCGGCGGGGAAGCGGTCCCACAGGCCGAGGCGGCGCAGGATCGCCACGCCGCGGTGCGTCAGTGCGATGTCGCGGCCGTCGGGGGCCGGGTCGGCGAGCGTCTGTGCGCTTTGTGCATCGATCACGATGCTGCGCAGGTTCGCGTCGGCCAGCGCGCCGGCCAGCGCGAGGCCGCTGGGGCCGGCGCCGATGATGAGCACGTCGGTGTCGTGAAGGGCGGTGGAGGAGGTCATCGCGGTCGGCCGTCGTCGAAAGGACGACGATCTTCCACGCGCCGTGGCGCGGCGGCGCTGACCCGCGTCAAGCCGCACCGGGATTCACACGCCGCGCCGGCGGTCCTCTGCAAACTTCGCGGCGAAGGCGGCGAAGCGGCCTTCGTCCAGCGCCTCGCGCACCTCGCGCATCAGGTTCACGTAGTAGTGCAGGTTGTGCACGCTGGCCAGCATCGGGCCGAGCATCTCGTTGCAGCGGTCGAGGTGGTGCAGGTAGGCGCGGCTGAAGCCGGTGCAGGTGGGGCAGGCGCAGGTCGGGTCGACCGGCGCCTCGTCGGTCTTGTAGCGCGCGTTGCGCAGGCGCAGGTCGCCGAAGCGGGTGAACAGGTGGCCATTGCGCGCATTGCGCGTGGGCATCACGCAATCGAACATGTCGACGCCGCGCCCCACGCCCTCGACCAGGTCTTCCGGCGTGCCCACGCCCATCAGGTAGCGCGGCTTGTTCGCGGGCAGGCGGTGCGGCGTGTGCGCCATGATGCGCTGCATGTCTTCCTTGGGCTCGCCGACGCTGACGCCGCCGATCGCGTAGCCGGGCAGGTCGAGCGCGACCAGCGCGTGCAGCGACTCCTCGCGCAGGTGCTCGAACATGCCGCCCTGCACGATGCCGAACAGCGCGTTCGGGTTCGCGAGCCGCTCGAACTCGGTCAGGCAGCGCTTCGCCCAGCGCAGGCTCAGCTCCATCGAGATGCGCGCTTCCTTCTCGGTGGTGATGTGGCCCTTGGTCTCGTAGGGCGTGCACTCGTCGAACTGCATGACGATGTCGCTGTTCAGCGCGCGCTGGATCTGCATGCTCACTTCAGGCGTGAGGAACAGCTTGTCGCCATTGACCGGCGAGGCGAACTTCACGCCCTCCTCGCTGATCTTGCGCATCTCGCCCAGCGACCAGACCTGGAAGCCACCGCTGTCGGTGAGGATGGGCCGGTTCCAGGATTCGAAGCGGTGCAGGCCGCCGAACTGCGTGAGGATCTCGATGCCCGGGCGCAGCCACAGGTGGAAGGTGTTGCCCAGGATGATCTGCGCGCCCATCGCCTCCAGCGACGAGGGCATCACGCCCTTGACCGTGCCGTAGGTGCCCACCGGCATGAACACCGGCGTCTCGACGACACCGTGGTTGAGCGTGAGCCGGCCGCGGCGGGCCTGGCCTTCGGTGCGAAGCAGTTCGAAACGGAGCATGCGCCGATTGTCGCAGGGGGCTCCCGCGACCCTCGGCGCCGCCGCGCCAGGCCCCTCGCTGCGACTACTTCTTCGGCAGCTCCAGCGCCAGGATCCAGCCGACCAGCTTCTTCGCGTCGGCCTGCTTGATCGCCACCGCATTCGGCGGCATCGCCAGGCCGCTGACCTTGCCTTTCCAGTGGCTCTCGTAGGGGTTGGAGCCCTTCATCACGGTCAGGGTCAGCGCGTCGACGGCGCCCTTCTGGCCCTGGTACTTTGCGGCGACCTCGCGCCAAGCCGGGCCGATCGGCGGCAGGCCGTCCGGGCCCTTGCCGCCCGGCTCGATCTGGTGGCAGGTCAGGCAGCCGGCGTTGCGCGCCAGCTGGGTCATCACGTCGTCGTTGCCGGCGGCGCCGGCCCACATCGGCACGGCGGCCAGCAGGGCCAGGGCCGTGGTGTGGCGCAGGCTCGTTCTCATGGGGACTCTCCTCTGTTGCAGTGTCGGGTTCGAGTCCATGCTAGGTGCGAAGCCCCGGTCAGTTTTGACCGCCATCAACCCGAATCTGCGTTTTGCCAGGATGGAGCAGAGGCCCGTGGCGGGCATGACGACGCCTGCGCCAGCTTGGTACAACGACGCCAAATTCGAACGAGGAGCGAACGATGCGAACACCGACAAGACGCACCCTGCTGGCCCTGGTGGCCGCCCTGGCGGCCGGAGGCTGCGCCGCCCCGACGCGCGACGACCGCCAGGCCTCGATGCGGCGCATCCAGAACGTGGTGGTGATCTTTGCGGAGAACCACAGCTTCGACAATCTCTACGGCCTGTTCCCCGGCGCCGACGGCGTGGCCAACGCCACCGCCGAGCAGATGACGCAGCTCGACCACGACGGCCAGCCGCTGAAGGAGCTGATCGTCTTCCGCCCCGACGGCAAGCCCGACGCGCGTTTCCCGCGGCTGCCCAACAAGCCCTTCCGCATCGACGCGCCGCCGGTCAACAAGGCGATCACCGAGATCGTGCCGAGCCCGATCCACGCCTTCTTCCACAACCAGGAGCAGATCAATGGCGGCAAGAACAACAAGTTCGCCGCCATGTCGACCGTGGGCGGCTGGACCATGGGCCACTACGACGGCAATCAGTTCAAGCTGTGGCAGTGGGCGAAGGAATACACCCTGGCCGACCGCTTCTTCATGGGCGCCTTCGGCGGCTCCTACCTGAACCACCAATACCTGATCTGTGCCTGCGCACCAGTACATGCCGATGCCCCGCAATCGATGCGCGCCGTGCTCGATGCCGATGGCAAGCTAACCAAGAAGCCCGGCTCACCCTCGGCCAACGAAGGCGCGGTGCAGGTGTTCAGCAGCGGCCTGGGCGGGCAGGTCACGCCCGACGGCCTGTCGGTCAACACCACGCAGCCGCCGTGGCAGCCCAGCGGCGTGCCGCCGGCCGAAGGCGGCTCGCTCGAAGCCGCCGATCCGGCCGGCAGCAAGTCGCTCGGCCAGCCGCTGCCGCCGCAGCGCCAACGCACCATCGGCGACACGCTCAGCGCCAAGGGCGTGAGCTGGGCCTGGTACTCGGGGGGATGGAACGTGGCCAGCGCCGACGGCAAGCAGCCGCCATCGGTCAAGCGCAAGATGATCTACACGCGCGACGAGGGCAGCCCGATGTTCCAGCCGCACCACCAGCCGTTCAACTACTACAGCCGCTTCGCGCCGGGCACGGCCGACCGCACGGCGCACATCAAGGATGGCGAAGACCTGCTGCGCGACATCGCCGCCGGCACGCTGCCGGCCGTCACCTTCTACAAGCCGGCCGGGCGCTACACGCAGCACCCCTCGTACACCGACGTGAAGAGCGGCGACGAGCACATGGCCGATCTGCTCGCGAAGCTGCGCGCCAGCCCGCAGTGGAAGGACATGCTGATCGTGTTGACCTACGACGAGAACGGCGGCTACTGGGACCACGTGCCGCCGCCTTCGGGCGCCGGCTGGAGCGACAGGCTCGGCCCGGGCACGCGCATCCCGGCGTTGATCGTCGGCCCGCACGTCAAGCGCGGCCATGTCGACCACACGGTGTACGACACCGCGTCCATCCTCAAGTTCGTGACGAAGCGCTTCGAGCTCGAGCCGCTGCCTGGCGTGCGCGAGAAGACCGGCGACCTCAGCGCGGCGCTGCAGTGATGGCGCGGTCGAGCAGCATTGCGTCGCCGTAGCTGAAGAAGCGGTAGCGCTGTGCGATGGCGTGGCGGTAGAGCGCCATCACCTTGTCGTGGCCGGCAAACGCGCTGACCAGCATCATCAGCGTGCTCTTCGGCAGGTGGAAGTTGGTCACCAGCCGGTCGACGACGCGGAACTCGAAGCCGGGCGTGATGAAGATGTCGGTGTCGCGCGCACCGGCCGTCAGCGCGCCGGGCAGCGCCGCTGATTCCAGCGCGCGCAGCGTCGTCGTGCCCACGGCGATCACGCGCCTCCCGGCGGCGTGCGTGCGAGCCACTGCGTCGACGGTGGGCTGGGCAACCTCGAACCACTCGCTGTGCATGCGGTGCTCGGCGAGGTTCTCGCTGCGCACCGGCTGGAAGGTGCCCGCGCCCACGTGCAGCGTCACGCTCGCGGTGCCGATGCCGCGCTCGCTCAGGGCGGCGAGCACGGCCTCGTCGAAGTGCAGGGCGGCCGTGGGCGCGGCCACCGCTCCGGGGTGCTTCGCGAACACGGTCTGGTAGCGGCGCTCGTCCTCGGCGTCGTCGGCGTGCGTGATGTACGGCGGCAGCGGCACATGGCCGTGGCGCTCGAGCAGCGCCAGCGGCTCGCCGGGAAAACGCAGGTGGAACAGCGAGCCGTCGGGCCCGCCGCGGCCGAGCACTTCGGCATCGAAGGACGACACCGCGTCGCCGCTGACGAAACGCACGCCACTGCCCGGCCTGGGCGACTTGCTGGCGCGCAGGTGCACCAGCACCTCGTTGCCGGGCAGCACGCGCTCGACCAGCGCCTCGACGGCGCCGCCGCTGGCCTTGGCGCCGAGCAGCCGTGCCTTGATCACGCGGGTGTCGTTGAAGACGAGCAGGTCGCCGGGGGCCAGCAAGCCGGGCAGATCACGGAACACGCGGTCCACCGGCGTGGGGCCGGTGGCATCGAGCAGACGCGAGGCGCTGCGTTCAGGGGCAGGGTGCTGGGCGATCAGCTCGGCCGGGAGTTCGAAGTCGAATTCGCCGAGCGTCCAGGAGGACTTGGGAGAAGGCATGGAGGCTGTACCGGCCTGTGCTGAGAGGCCGCGATGGTGCCATGCCTGGCCGACGTCAGCTCAATTCGGCCCGACGCGCACCGCGGGCTGTGTCGCCGCGCGCTCCGAACGATCCCAGGCCAGAGCCACCAGGGAACTGACCACGGCGACGACGACAAGAACCAGGGCCAGACGGGCAACGAAACGCATGAAGGGGGACGCGGTTGGAGATGACAGGGCGCGATGCTATGCCGGGCCGTCGCGTGCGCAAGGGCCCGTGACATGCCGTTGCCCACTTGTGGGGCCGGGCGCCCTTTCGGCGCGACGGCGGTCGGGCAGATGTCACGCGCCCGGCAGCGCCCGCCGCAGCGGCGAGAATCCGATCATGGCCGAGGCCTCGCCCCCATCGAACGAGAACAAGCCCAAGAGCGCGCCGCAACGCGCGCTCGAGAAACTCGGCCTCGTGCGCGACATCGACTTCGCGCTGCATCTGCCGCTGCGCTACGAAGACGAGACGAAGCGCGTGCCCATCGCCTCGCTGCGCGACGGCGACGTGGCGCAGGTCGAGGGCGTGGTGACCGACAGCCGCGTGCAGTTCCGCCCGCGGCGCCAGCTCGTCGTGAAGATCCACGATAGCGCCGACGACCTGGTGCTACGTTTCCTCAACTTCTACCCCTCGCACCAGAAGGCGCTGGCCGAAGGCGCGCGGGTGCGCGTGCGCGGCGAGGCGCGCGGCGGCTTCTTCGGGCTGGAGATGGTGCACCCGGCCTTCAAGGCGGTGGACGAGGCCACGCCGCTGGCCCGCGCGCTCACGCCGGTCTACCCGACCACCGCGCAGCTGCCGCAGGCCTACCTGCGCAAGGTCGTCGCGTCGGGGCTGTCGCGCGCCGACCTCTCCGAGCAGCTGCCGCCGGGCAGCGTGCCGGCCGGCATGATGAGCCTGCGCGATGCGCTCGACTTCCTGCACCACCCGGCGCCCGACGTCAGCATCGAGACGCTGGAAGACCACAGCCACCCGGCCTGGCAGCGCCTGAAGTTCGAGGAGCTGCTGGCGCAGCAGCTCTCGCAGCTCAAGGCCAAGCAGGAGCGCGAGCGCCAGCGCGCGCCGGCCTTCGCGCTGCAAGCCGGCGGCCTGCAGGAGAAGCTGCTCGCCGCGCTGCCCTTCTCGCTGACCGAAGCGCAGCGCCGCGTCGTCGAGGAGATCGCGCGCGACCTCGCGCGCGAGACACCGATGCACCGCCTGCTGCAGGGCGATGTCGGCTCGGGCAAGACGGTGGTGGCGGCGCTCGCCGCGGCGGTCGCCATCCAGCAGGGCTGGCAATGCGCACTGATGGCGCCCACCGAGATCCTCGCCGAGCAGCACCTGCGCAAGCTGGTCGGCTGGCTCGCGCCGCTGGGCATCACCGTGGCCTGGCTGACCGGCAGCCGCAAGGGCAAGGGCCGCCGCGAGATGCTCGCGCAGGTGGCCTCCGGCGAGGCCGCGCTGGTGGTGGGCACGCATGCGGTCATCCAGGACCAGGTGGAGTTCGCCCGGCTCGGCCTGGCGATCATCGACGAGCAGCACCGCTTTGGCGTGCAGCAGCGCCTCGCGCTGAGGAGCAAGCTGCAGCAATCGACGAACGGCCGCGGCGCGGCCGAGGGCCCGCTGGAGCCGCACACACTGATGATGTCGGCCACGCCGATCCCGCGCACGCTGGCGATGACGCTGTTTGCCGACCTCGACATCAGCACCATCGACGAGCTGCCGCCCGGGCGCACGCCGGTGGTCACCAAGCTGTTCGCCGACGACAAGCGCGATGCCGTGGTGGCGCGCATCCGCGACGAGGTGGCGTTGGGCCGGCAGGTCTACTGGGTCTGCCCGCTGATCGAGGAAAGCGAGACGCTGGACCTGCAGAACGCCACCGCGACGCACCAGCAGCTGTGCGAGGCGCTGCCCGGCCAGATGATCGGCCTGCTCCACGGTCGCATGCCGGCAGCGGAGAAGGCGGCGGTGATGTCGCTGTTCACCTCGGGGCAGATGGGCGTGCTGGTCTCGACCACGGTGATCGAGGTCGGCGTGGACGTGCCCAACGCCTCGCTGATGGTCATCGAGCATGCCGAGCGCTTCGGCCTCAGCCAGCTGCACCAGCTGCGCGGGCGCGTCGGCCGCGGCGCGGTGGCCAGCGTGTGCGTGCTGCTCTACACCCCGCCGCTGTCGGAGACGGCCAAGTCGCGATTGAAGGCGATGATGGACACCAACGACGGCTTCGAGATCGCCCGCCGCGACCTGGACATCCGCGGCCCGGGCGAGTTCTTCGGCGCGCGGCAGTCGGGTGCACCGCTGCTGCGCTTCGCCGACCTGGCGCTCGACGAACCGCTGGTGCACCAGGCCCGCGCCAGTGCGCTGGCGCTGCTGGCGAAACATCCGCAGGCCGCCGAGCGCCACGTGACGCGCTGGCTGGGCTCGAAGACCGACTACCTGAAGGCCTGAGGCACTCGGTTCATCCGAAGTGCATCTGGTACTTCGCGCCGTCGGAGAACAGGCACACGCCGGTGCCCAGCGTCGGCCCGCTGATCAGGTACTCGCACTGCACGTTCACGCCCTTGTTGCCGAAAGCGTTGGCGATGCCGCGCCGGCCGCTGAAGTTGCGTGCCGCGCTGCCCAGCACCTCGTTGTGCAGGCGGCCGAAGGCGGCGTAGTTCGCGTCCACGCGCGTCGCCTCGCCCTGCAGCGTGTCGCCCAGGTAGGCCAGCGTGAAGCTGCCGCGGCCGGTGTGGCTGTCGACCACGACGGCGTTGAGCATGCCGCCCTGGTTGGCCTGCGGGTTGAGCGGGTACAGGCGCACGCTGAGCACGCCGGGCTGCGGCGGCGCACTGGGCGCGGGCGGCGTGACCACGGTGACGCCGGACGATTCGCGCGTCACGTAGGGGCCGGGCGGATAGGCCTGGCCGGTGCGCGGATCGACGGGCACGACGTAGCAGGCAGAGAGCCCGGCGAGGGCGGCGGCGCAGGCCGCGAGCAGGGCAAGGCGTGAGACCGTTCGGGGCGAGTGGGTGTTCATGCGTTCTCGGGTGACGCGGCACATGCCGCCGGCGAAGAATCAGCGCACCGCACGGCGCCCGCAAGGCGAAAGCGCGGCGGTATCGAGGCACGATGCCGCGCGGTGCAGCCGGCGATGCGCGGCGCTGCGATACTTGTCGCCATGACCCTCACCGAACTCCGCTACATCGTGGCGGTCGCCCGCGAGAAGCACTTCGGGCGCGCCGCCGAAGCCTGCTTCGTGTCGCAGCCCACGCTCAGCGTGGCGATCAAGAAGCTCGAGGAAGAGCTCGACGTGAAGATCTTCGAGCGCGGCGCCAGCGAGGTCAGCGTGACGCCGCTGGGCGACGAGATCGTGCGCCAGGCGCAGTCGGTGATCGAGCAGGCGCAGTCCATCAAGGAGATCGCCAAGCGCGGCAAGGACCCGATCTCGGGCCCGCTGCGCCTGGGCATCATCTACACCATCGGGCCCTACCTGCTGCCCGACCTGGTGAAGCAGGCCATCGAGCGCGTGCCGCAGATGCCGCTGATCATCCAGGAGAACTTCACCGCCAGGCTGCTCGAGATGCTGCGCACCGGCGACCTCGACGCGGCGATCATGGCCGAGCCCTTTCCCGACACCGGCCTGGCCGTCGCGCCGCTGTACGACGAGCCCTTCATGGCTGCGGTGCCGAAGAACCACCCGCTGGCCAAGCGCAAGAGCATCACCGCCGAGGAGCTGAAGAACGAGACCATGCTGCTGCTCGGCACCGGCCATTGCTTCCGCGACCACGTGCTCGAGGTCTGCCCGGAGTACGCGCGCTTCTCCAGCGATGCCGAGGGCATCCGCAAGAGTTTCGAGGGCAGTTCGCTGGAGACCATCAAGTACATGGTCGCCTCGGGCATGGGCGTCACCGTCGTGCCGCAGCTCTCGGTGCCGAAGGATCTGCAGCCGCACGTGCGCTACGTGAAGTTCGCCGCGCCGGTGCCCACGCGCCGCGTGGTGCTGGCCTGGCGGCGCACCTTCACGCGCTACGAGGCGATCGCCGCGCTGCGCAACGCCATCTACGCCTGCGAACTGCCAGGTGTGAAGCGGCTCACCGGTTGAGCGGCCGCCTATCGCGCCGATAGCCGCGCCGGCTATCGCCCCCTTCGAAGCAATTGCTTTGACCGGGCGCGGCCCGATTCCTAGAGTGGGTGCATCCGTTCCTCACCCGCATCAGGAGTCACCATGTCGCAGCCCACCCCCCAAGCAGAATCCGCCGCCCGTTGCCCGTTCGCCGGCGCCGTGTCGGGCAACGCCAAAGCCGGCCGCCGCAGCAACCGCGACTGGTGGCCCGAGCAGCTGAACCTGTCGATCCTTCACCAGCACTCGGCGAAGTCCAACCCGCTGGGCGCAGAGTTCGACTATGCGCAGGCGTTCAAGACACTCGACCTCGACGCCGTGGTGTCGGACCTGCGCGCCCTCATGACGGATTCGCAGGAGTGGTGGCCCGCCGACTGGGGCCACTACGGCGGGCTGTTCATCCGCATGGCCTGGCACAGCGCGGGCACCTACCGCATCGCCGACGGCCGCGGCGGCGCCGGCAGCGGCTCGCAGCGCTTCGCGCCGCTGAACAGCTGGCCCGACAACGGCAACCTCGACAAGGCGCGCCGCCTGCTCTGGCCGATCAAGCAGAAGTACGGCCGCAAGCTGTCGTGGGCCGACCTGATGATCCTGGCCGGCAACGTCGCGCTGGAGTCCATGGGCTTCAAGACCTTCGGCTTCGCCGGTGGCCGACCCGACATCTGGGAACCCGAAGAGGATGTCAACTGGGGCGCCGAGATGAAGTGGCTGGCCAGCAGCAGCGAGCCGAACAGCCGCTACTCGGGCCAGCGCGAGCTCGCGAACCCGCTGGCGGCCGTGCAGATGGGCCTGATCTACGTGAACCCGGAAGGCCCGGACGGCATTCCCGACCCGGTGGCCTCGGGCCGCGACGTGCGCGAGACCTTCGCGCGCATGGCGATGGACGACGAAGAGACCGTCGCGCTGGTCGCCGGTGGCCACACCTTCGGCAAGGCCCACGGCGCGGGCGACCCCAAGCTGGTCGGCCCCGAGCCCGAGGGCGCCGCCATCGAGGAGCAGGGCCTGGGCTGGAAGAACGCCTTCGGCAGCGGCAAGGGCGCGCACACCACGACCAGCGGCATCGAGGGCGCCTGGAAGCCGAACCCGACGACCTGGGACAACGGCTACTTCGACATGCTGTTCGGCTACGAATGGGAGCTCACCAAGAGCCCGGCCGGCGCGCACCAGTGGACGCCGAAGCACTGCAAGCCCGAGCACCTGATCCCCGACGCGCACGACCCGTCGAAGAAGCACCCGCCGATGATGACCACGGCCGACCTGTCGCTGCGCTTCGACCCGGCCTACGAGAAGATCTCGCGCCGCTTCCACCAGGACGCGGCCGCCTTCGCCGACGCCTTCGCACGCGCGTGGTTCAAGCTCACGCACCGCGACATGGGCCCGCGGGCGCGCTACCTCGGCAAGCTGGTGCCGCAGGAGGTGCTGGTCTGGCAGGACCCGGTGCCTGCGGTCGACCATGCGCTGGTCGATGCGAAGGACATCGCGGCGCTGAAGGCGCAGGTGCTGGCCTCGGGCCTGTCGGTGCCGCAGCTGGTCTCGACCGCCTGGGCCTCGGCCTCCACCTTCCGCGGCAGCGACAAGCGCGGCGGCGCCAACGGCGCGCGCATCCGCCTGGCGCCGCAGAAGGACTGGGCGGTGAACCAGCCGGCAGAGCTGGCCGCCGTGCTGGCAACGCTGGAGGCCATCCAGGCTTCGTTCAATGGCACGGCCGGCGGCGGCAAGAAGGTCTCGCTGGCCGACCTGATCGTGCTGGCCGGCGGTGCAGCCGTCGAGGCGGCGGCGAAGCAGGCCGGCGCGGACATCAGCGTGCCCTTCACGCCGGGACGGACGGACGCCTCGCAGGAGCAGACCGACGTGGCTTCGTTCGCGGTGCTGGAGCCGATGGCCGACGGCTTCCGCAACCACGCCCGCCCGGGCTTCGAGGGCGCCGCGGCCGAGCTGCTGGTCGACAAGGCGCAGTCGCTCACCCTGAGCGCCCCGGAGATGGCGGTGCTGGTCGGTGGCCTGCGCGCGCTGGGCGCCAACGTCGGCCAGGCGCCGCATGGCGTCTTCACCGAGCGGCCCGGCACGCTGACGAACGACTTCTTCGTCAACCTGCTCGACATGAACACGGCCTGGCAGAAATCCGCCACCGCCGCGGGCGTGCTGGAGGGCCGCGACAGGGCGAGCGGCGAGCTGAGGTGGACGGGCACCGTCGTCGATCTCGTCTTCGGCTCGAACGCGCAGCTGCGGGCCATCGCCGAGGTCTACGCGGCCCGCGACGCGCAGCCGGCCTTCGTGCGCGATTTCGTGGCGGCGTGGGTCAAGGTGATGAACCTCGACCGCTACGACCTGGCCTGAGCACGGCCCGAGCACGGCGCATCGCCTGAATCTGTCTCAACCCGCGGCCCCGGCTCTTCGCTAAAGTCTCGGGGTCGCCCTCAATCCTTCGGAGTCCGCATGGCCAAGAACAGCAGCAAGAAGGTCAAGGCCCCGTCCGGGCCCGCCATCAACATCGGCATCAGCGAGAAGGACCGCCTGGCCATCGCCGGCGGGCTCTCTCGCCTGCTGGCCGACACCTACACGCTGTACCTGACGACGCACAACTTCCACTGGAACGTCACCGGGCCGATGTTCAACACGCTGCACGCGATGTTCATGGCCCAGTACACCGAACTGTGGACGGCCGTCGACCCGATCGCCGAGCGCATCCGCTCGCTCGGTTCGCCCGCACCGGGCTCCTACGCGCAGTTCGGCGCCCTGGCTTCCATCAAGGACGCGCCGGCCAAGCCGCCCAAGGCGATGGAGATGGTGAAGATCCTGGTCGACGGCCACGAGTCGGTGGCGCGCACGGCGCGCAGCATCTTCCCGCTCGCCGATGCCGCCGGCGACGAACCCACGGCCGACCTGCTCACGCAGCGCCTGACAGTGCACGAGCAGACGGCCTGGATGCTGCGCTCCCTGCTCGAAGACTAGTCATGGCGCCCCCACGCTCACGTTGTTCGCTGCCCCCCGAGGGGGCTCGCAGGGCCCTTCGGGCGGCCGGGCGGGCCCTGCGGCCATGAAGATCGCCATCCTCACCTTCGACGGCTTCAACGAGCTCGATTCCTTCATCGCCCTCGGGATGCTCAACCGCCTCGGCGCGCAGGGATGGAAGGCCGAGATCACGAGCCCGACCTCGCATGTGACCTCGATGAACGGCGTGACCGTGCAGGCGCAGCGATCGCTGGAGTTCGCCAACGAGGCCGATGCGGTGATCTTCGGCAGCGGCATCTACACGCGCGCCATCGCCGAGAACAGCAAGCTGCTCGACCGCCTGCGCCTGGATCCGCTGCGCCAGCTGATCGGTGCGCAGTGCTCGGGCACGCTGCTGCTCGCGCGCCTGGGGCTGATCGCCGACCTGCCGGCCTGCACCGACCTGACCACCAAGCCCTGGGTGGTGGAAGCCGGCGTGCGCGTCATCGACGCGCCCTTCCATGCGCGTGGGCCGATCGCCACCGCCGGCGGCTGCCTCTCCGCGCAATACCTCGCTGCCTGGATGATGGCCAAGCGCGCCGGCCTGGAGGCCGCCACGCAGGCGCTGCACTACGTGGCGCCGGTGGGCGAGAAGGACGCCTACGTCGAACGAGTGCTCGGCGTCGTCAAGCCCTTCCTCGACAGCTGAGCGTGATCGGCCTCAAGGCGCGTTGCGGATGACGAAGTTGTCGAGAATGCCCACGCCCTCGAATCCGGCGTAGCGCGGCGCGGGCATGTCCAGCAGGAACTCGCCCAGCGACACGCCATTCACGCTGGCGCTCAGCAGCTTGGAGCGAGGGTCGTAGCGCAGCAGCATCTGGTTCCAGGTCATGTCGTCGATCACGCCGCTGGCCAGCAGCGCCCCGGTCATCCCGTTGGTGCGCAGTTCGTAGACCAGCACGCCGCTGACCATCGCTTCCTGCGCGCGCAGACCCAGCCACACCTGGCCGACGCTGGTGAAGTTGCTCAGTGTCGCGCTCGAGCCGGTGAGGCCGATGGCGACGTAGGCTCCCGGCACCACCGAAGGCCAACCCTCCATGGACACCGCATAGGGCGTGGCCGGCGGCGTGAATGGCAGCAGGGCGGTGGGGTACTGCGTGACCAGATCGAACCACTCCGACGAGACGCAGCCCTGCGTGCTCTCGTCGGGTTGCAGCGGTGAAGGCAGCTCGTAGGGATCGAGATAACCGCCGATGCCGCAGAACTTCCAGGTCTGGTCGCCGTCCGGCGTGATCCAGGAGGTGTTCTTGCTGCCCGGGTACTCCACCCAGAAGCCGCCGATGGTGGTGTGCACGTAGGTCGGCTTCAACACGCCTTTGCCGCTGGCCGGACGCTGGATGTCGGGGCCGGGCCCGAAGGATTCGCGCAGCAGGATGTCCGGCGCCGGCGGCGTGGTGGGCAGAACCGATGTCGTGGGGGTGACGGTTCCGCCGCCCCCGCCCCCGCCCCCGCCCCCGCCACCGCCCTTGAGCACCTGTGCACGGCGTGCGGAGGCCTGGGTGGTCGAGGTGGAGTCGGCTTCGCCGCCCCCGCAGGCGGAGAGCAGCAGGGTCAGGGCGGCAAGGCCGAGGGCGGTTTTCGTGTGGTTCATGGTGGGGGCCGGTGGGGGTCTGCATCAGTCCATTGCAGCTGCCGTGCCATGCCGGTCGGCGACCGGAGTCGATACATAAGTCCCTGATTCGATGGGGGATTCCTGGTTTTGCCGACGACCGCGCCAGCCTGGAGGATTGGGGGTAGTGGCCCAGTTGGGGATATGGCCCCAATGCCTCGGGGCTCAATCGATGTCGTCGATGTGCCGCGGCCAGCTGGCCTTGAGCAGCCTCGAGAGGGCGCGGTCGGCGAGCAGCTTGCCGCCGGTCTGGCAGCGTGGCGCAGTAGTTCGTCTCGTTGTCCGCGTGGACGATGCGCTGCACCGGGCTGCCGCACACCGGGCAGGGCTGGCCGAAACGGCCATGCACCGCCATCTCGGGTCGGAAGGCGGTCACCTGCTTCGGCCAGCCGCCCTGGCGCTGCGCCTCGTCGCGCAGCCGCGCGGTCCATTCCTGCATCACGGCCTGCGCCGCCGCGAGCAGGCGCGTCGCGGTGTCGGCGTAGAGCGAGCGCGTCAACGTGACGGGCGACAGCCGCGCGCGGTGCAGGATCTCGTCGGAGTACGCATTGCCGATGCCGCTGAACAGCCGCGGATTCGTCAGCGAGCGCTTGAGCGTGTGGTTCTCGGCCTGCAGCCGCGCCAAGAAGGCGGCAGGCTCGGCGCTCATCACGTCGATGCCGCCGGGGTCCTGCGCGGCCAGCGCGTCGCGCCCGGCGAGCAGGTGCAGCGAGGCGCGGCGTTTCGTGCCTGCTTCGGTGAGCACCAGCGTGCCGGCATCGAACTCGAAGGACGCCAGTGCCGTCTTCGCCGGTTTGGCGCCGGCGGCCAGCCACTGCAGCCGGCCGGCGATCATCAGGTGGACGACGAGGTACAGCTCGCCCTCGAGGGCGATCACCACCCGCTTGCCGAGCCGCTCGATGCCGGCCACTGGCCGCCCCTCGGCGCTGCCGATCGGCGGCACCGCGGTACGCAGCACGAAGGGGTTCGTCACGCGCACACGCTGCAGCGTGGCGCCGTGCAACCTGGCCGCCAGGCTCTCGACGTAGACGGTGATGTCCGGCAGTTCCGGCATGCGGCGCAGTGTGCCAGCCCCGGGCTGGGATAATCGCCGCTCCTTCCTGTCGATTCACGAGGCGGCCGCCCCTTCTGGCCGCACCCCATGTCCGAACTCACGCCCCAGGTGCGGCGCCGCCGCACCTTCGCCATCATTTCGCACCCCGACGCCGGCAAGACCACGCTGACGGAGAAGCTGCTGCTGTTCTCCGGCGCGATCCAGATCGCCGGCTCGGTGAAGGCGCGCAAGGCCACGCGGCATGCCACCTCGGACTGGATGGAGATCGAGAAGCAGCGTGGCATCTCGGTGGCCTCGTCGGTGATGCAAATGGAGTACCGCGACTGCGTCATCAACCTGCTGGACACGCCGGGCCACCAGGACTTCTCCGAAGACACCTACCGAGTGCTCACCGCGGTGGACGCGGCACTGATGGTGATCGATGCGGCCAATGGCGTGGAGCCGCAGACGCGGCGGCTGCTGCAGGTCTGCCGTGCGCGCAACACGCCCATCCTCACCTTCGTCAACAAGATGGACCGCGAGGTGCAGGAGCCGCTGGCGCTGATGGACGAGATCGAGCGCGAGCTCGGCATGTCGGTCGTTCCCTTCACGTGGCCGGTCGGCATGGGCAAGCTGTTCGGCGGCGTGCTGGACCTGCGCAAAGACCAGATGCGCGTGTTCTCGCCCGGCGAAGACCGCGTCAAGGACGGTGGCGACGAGATCGTCGACGGCATCGGCAACCCCGCGCTGAACGAGCGTTTCGGCGCCGCCTACGAGCAGGCCGCCAATGAGGTGGAACTGGTACGCGAGGCCGCACCCGCCTTCGACGAGGAACAGTTCCTTGAAGGCCACCAGACGCCGATGTTCTTCGGCTCGGCGATCAACAACTTCGGCGTGCAGGAGGTGCTGGACGCGCTCGTCGACCTGGCGCCGTCGCCCGGCGACCGAACCTCGATCCAGCGCGTGGTGCACCCCGACGAGGCCAAGTTCACCGGCGTGGTCTTCAAGATCCAGGCCAACATGGACCCGGCGCACCGCGACCGCATCGCTTTCGTGCGCGTGGCCTCGGGGCACTTCGAACGCGGCATGCGGCTGAAGGTGGTGCGCTCGGGCAAGGAGCTGCGTCCGAACACCGTGGTGTCGTTCCTGTCGCAGCGTCGCGAGCTGCTCGACGAAGCCTTCGCCGGCGACATCATCGGCATCCCCAACCACGGCGTGCTGCAGCTCGGCGACACGCTCACCGAAGGCGAGAGCCTGCAGTTCACCGGGCTGCCCTTCTTCGCGCCGGAGATGTTCCGCACCGTCGAGGTGGCCGATCCGCTGCGTACCAAGCAGCTGCGCGCCGGCCTGACCCAGCTCGGCGAGGAGGGCGCGATCCAGGTGTTCCGCCCGATGGCCGGCACGCTGCTGCTGCTCGGCGCGGTGGGCCAGCTGCAGTTCGAGGTGGTGGCGCACCGGCTCGAACACGAGTACGGCGTGAAGGCGCGCATCACGCCGGCGCGCTACAACGTGGCGCGCTGGGTGACCTGCGAGACCGGCGAGGGCCCGAACGCCGACGAGCGCGAGCTCAAGCGTTTCATCGACGGCAACTCGCACCGCGTGGCCCACGACGCCGTCAATGCGCCTTGCGTGCTGCTCGAATACGCCGGCGAACTGCGCGCAATGCAGGAGAACTGGCCGAAGATCAAGTTCCACGCACTGCGCGAGCACGCGGGGCTTGTCTTCCAGAAGCAACTCGAAGGCTGATCTCGTTCAGGCTTCGATGGGGACCGTCACGCGGTCCTCGTCGTGCAGCATCAAGGCCTGCTTCGCGTTCACCTTGCACACCCAGGTTTCCAGTTTGTGTGCTTCGGGCAGGCTAAGCGCCTGCGGCGCCAGCACGGCGCCGCACAGGCCGCCCGGCCGGCGCACCGACTCGTAGCGGATCCACTGCGCCTTGCCGTGCGTGCGCACCGCCCGCGCCAGCGCCTGACAGGGCGCGTAGTCGTTGCGCTGCTTCCAGGCCTCGGCCGCGCGTGACCAGGGCTCGCGCGTCAGGTCGACCGCCGGCCCGCGCGCCTGGGCCTGGAAGAAGGTGTGCTCGGTGACCAGCTCGCCCTCGCGCAGGCCGGCGCTGTCGATCAGGAAGCGCCAGCGCCAGTAGCCGACCTCGGTGCAGGCGGTCTCGCGTTCCTTGGCGCCGTACCAGACGCCCGCGTCCGTGCCGGATCGAAAGCGCGACGGGTGCGGCGAGCGGTAGCGGAAGGGTGTGGACAGCAGGTAGTGCAGGCCCTGCGCCGCCGGCGGCAGCGGCGGCTTGCTGGCTTCGAGCAGGCGCTCGAGCTCGGCCTGGTCGTCCAGGCTGTCGACCAGCCTCATCGTGGCCACTTTGTGCTGCGCTTCCACGCCGCGCCACAGCAGCGCCGAGGCCGGCCGCACACTGTCGGCGAACCACTCGTCGCGCCAAGGCTGCATCGGGAACGGGTCAGATCGGCGCGCGCATCGCGTCGAGGTAGGCGACGGCGGCCACCAGCCCCTGCGCGCTGAGCACCAGCGTGGCGGGCACGCCGTTCAGCGCGTCGTTGTGGCTGCGCATCCAGGCCAGGCGGCGCGCTTCGTCGTTGCCGACCAGCGCATCGAGCGAGCGGTACAGGCGCACCAGCAGCAGCGCGAGCTCGCCTTCCTTCGAGTCCGGCGGCAGGCCGCGCTCGCCGCGCAGCATGCGCGACACCGTGGCCTCGCTGACGCCGAGGATGCGCGCCAGGCCGGCGCCGCTGAGGCCCAGCAGGCCCGCGGCGCGCTGCGTCGCCGTGGCCAGCACGGCGGCGGAGTCAGAACTCCCGCGAGGGACTGGACGGCGGGAGGGGGCTGTGCAGTGCGCTCATTTCAGGTGAAAGGATAGTCCTGATTCCATTCATGTGCAAGGCGAGGGCCGATCCTGTGCCGAGCCGCGTGCGGCGCAGCACAATCGCGGCATGAACACCCTCGTGGCGCCGTCGCGACTGGCGCTCTACCTGCACCTGATCCGCTGGGACCGGCCGGCCGGCAGCTACCTGCTGCTGTGGCCCACGCTCGCCGCGCTGTGGATCGCGGCCGGCGGCTTCCCGGGCTGGCACCTGCTGGCGGTGTTCGTGCTCGGCACCTTCCTGATGCGCAGCGCCGGCTGCGCGGTCAACGACGTGGCCGACCGCGACTTCGACCGCCACGTCAAGCGCACCGCGCAGCGCCCGGTGACCAGCGGCGCGCTGAGCCCGCAGGAGGCGTTGCGCTTCGGCGCGGTGCTCGCCTTCGTGGCCTTCCTGCTGGTGCTGACCACCAACCTCGTCACCATCGTGTGGAGCGTGGTGGCGCTGGCGGTCTCGATCTTCTACCCCTTCACCAAGCGCTTCTTCTCGATGCCGCAGGCGGTGCTGGGCGTGGCCTTCAGCTTCGGCATCCCGATGGCCTTTGCGGCGGTGCGCGCAGAGGTGCCGGCGCTGGCCTGGTGGCTGCTGATCGGCAACCTGTTCTGGGTGCTCGCCTACGACACCGAATACGCCATGGTCGACCGCGACGACGACTTGAAGATCGGCATCCGCACCTCGGCGATCACGCTGGGGCGCTTCGACGTGGCCGGCGTGATGGCCTTCTACGCCGCCTACCTCGCCATCTGGGCAGCGCTGGGCGCAGGCCTGGCGATGCGCTGGCCCTATTTCGCCGGCCTCGCCGTGGCGGCGGCGATCGCGCTGTGGCACTTCACGCTGATCCGCGACCGCTCGCGCGACGGCTGTTTTCGCGCCTTTCGGCTCAACCACTGGGTCGGCTTCGCGGTGTTCGCGGGCGTGGCGGCGGATCTTTCGCTGCGCTGAGTGGCCGGCGCGCCGCGTGTGCTCGCGGCGCTGTGCAGCGGGCAGCGCTCGACCCTGAAGCGACATCCGTCCAGGTCGTTTCGCAGCCGCGCACCTGCTGGCCGGGTTCGCGCAGGCGCGCTCGGCGAGACCTTGCGGTTTCCTTGGCCCGGATTGACTTTCCACGACCTGGAAACCAGCATTGAAGTTGAAGTCAACTCAAGGCCGAGGAGGCCCTGGTTCCATGGACATCTCTGAAGTCGCCAAGAAGTCGGGGGTCGCGGCCTCGGCGCTGCGGTACTACGAACGCAAGGGCCTCATCCACTCGCTCGAGTCCGAAGCCGCGCGTCGCAAGTTCTCGCCGGCGGTGCTGGACCAGCTGGCGCTCATCGCGCTGGGGCAGGCTGCCGGGTTCTCGCTGGACGAGATTCGGGTGATGTTCACTCCTGGCGGTGAGCCCAACATCGACCGCGCGATGCTCGCTGCCAAGGCCGATGAACTCGAGCGGATGGTCAAACGGCTGAAGGCGATGATCGAGGGGCTGCGGCACGCGGCGGCATGTCGTGCGTCGAGCCATGCGGCATGCCCTTCGTTCCAGCGGCTGCTGAAGGCAGCAGCCGCCGGCTCGCTGGAAGGCCGACAGCGACAACTCAGGCCCCGCCGAGGCGCCTGACGACCGACGCCTTGCTCTGCGGGGCCCGGTCAAATCATTCTTGCGTGACCAGTGCGTTGACCGCGCGCCGGGTGAGTGGCGCCACCACGAGGACGACCGGGAACGCCACCAGCCAGGCCGTGACCCAGGCAGCCGTCCACAACTCCAGCAGCCCCGGCGCGAGGCCAGCGGCACGCCAGGTGGCGATGCCCGAGACGAGGAACGACATCAGCCCCGAGAGGATGAAGCCGAAGAGTGCGGGTGCGAATCGCTTGGGAAACATGATGCTCAGGCCTCCGCGGTTGCGTCTTGCCGGGCTTGCGCCTCGACGCGCCGCAGTGTGTCGGCGAAGTTGCGGCCGAACATGCGGGCGGTCTTCACGTCGCCTGGGACGAACGAGTCTGCCGGCGCCGAGTGACCCGCCTGCGCCATCAGGCCGGACCACGAGCCCAGGCGATTGGCCGCCTCGTCGTAGGGCACGCCGCTGTGCTGCTCAGGCAGGATGGGGTTGCCCACCCAGAGCATCCCGTGTTGCATCGCAAAGACGAACATGGACATCAGCGTGGACTGCTTGTCGCCCGCCGGAAGCGACGACACCGTGAAGCCGGCGGCCAGCTTGCCCTTGAGCCCTTGCGTGCGCCACAGGCGCCCCGTGGCGTCCATGAAGGACTTGAACTGTCCGGAGACGCCGCCGAGGTAGGTTGGCGAGCCCAGGATGAAGCCGTCGAAATCGACGAGGTCGTCGGGCCGCGTGCCAATGTCTTCGGCCTTGATCAGCCGCACTTCGACGCCGTCGACCTGCTGCGCGCCCTCGAGGACGCGGCGCGCGATGTGCTCGGTGTGTCCGTGGGCACTGTGGTAGATGATGGCCAGTTTGGTCATGCGAGTTCTCCTGTTGTGATGGCGGGCTTCTCGGCCGGTGCACTCGAAGTCGGCGCCAGTGGGACCATGGCGCGAGGTCATCGGATGAACCTCGCGATAAAGAAAGCAGTCAGGTACATGCCCACGCCAAACACCGCGTGATTGGCGACGCTGCGGGCGGAGTTCTTCAGCGGAGTCGGCGTCCTGGAGGCGGCGAAGCCCGAGCCCATCGCCGGCTGCATCACGAACAGCGGCATGAACACCGTTGCCACACCGGTCAGGAAGGCGGGCGCAAAGCTGGGCTGCTGGATCCATCCCGGGCCTTGCAGGGCCACCAGCACGGCGGCGAAGACGATGCCCACCGCGTAGTGCGTGGCCCATCCGACGGCCAGTTCGTTGCGCACGGGTTCGGACTTCGCGATGGACGCGTGGCTGAAGCGGCCGCGGGCCATGTGGGCGACCCAGCGGCCGATGAGCGCGAAGCTGCCCGTGGGCACGCCCAGCCGCTTCAGGACAAGCAGCCACAGGTCCAGCACTGCCGTGGCACCGACGCCGATGAGGACGATGGCAAGCGATTCCTGGATGTTGAACATGGCGGCTCCCTGCGGGCTTGATCAGAAACGTTGGAGCAACTATAGAAGTTGAACTCAACTTCAAGTCAAGCGGTTCGACGAAGTGATTTCGAAGCAGGCCAGGCGCCAGCGGCAGCGGCGGTGCGGCATGCGCGTGACAACTGGCAGGACCGTTCGCTGGTCACGTCCGGCCGCTACTTGAGCGAGCGCCCGCAGCAGCTCACGAGGGTGCTCGATGCGCTGCTGGCCAGCCCCGAATGGGGCGCACGCATCCCGGCCGGGCGCATCGGCGCGGTCGGTCATTCGGCCGGCGGCTACAGCGTCCTGGCGTTGGCGGGTGCGCAGGCCGACCCACAGCGCTCGGCGCAGCACTGCCGGGGGGTGCAGGACGATCCAGGCTACTGCTCGCTGGCCAAGGGGCAAGCCGCGACGGAGTCATCCGTCATGCAGGCTGCACCGGGCGCCAGCGCCTCTGCGCCGCAGGCACGGATCGTTTCCGTGCCCGACCGCCGCATCGGCGCCGTGGTCGCGCTCGCTCCGATGGCCGTGGTGTTCACGCCCGAGAGCCTTGCCGCCATCACGGTGCCGGTGCGCGTCATCATGGCCGAGCCTGACGCTTGCCGACCGGCGACCGGTCCCGCTGGGCGGCGAGCGCGACTCCGTGCCGAGCGGCACCCTGAGCCGTCGCCCCGTTTCGGCGCGCGGCGCACCGCCGCGAATCACCACCTCGCCGCCCTTCGCCAGGGCCTGAACGAGCCCGCCCCAGGTGCCCGGCACCGTACGGCGCCTTGGCACGGTTTCTGCTGAATCCCTGCTTGTATACCAGCAGGTGCACCGAAACCGTGATCTCGACTCCCGTCACGCCCCTCACGCTCCCCGAATGGCAGCAGGCCTACCGCGACGGCGCCTCGCCGGCCGCGTTGCTGGGTGCCTTGCGCGGCCGTCTGGCGGCACGGCAGCGCGACGCGGCCGTGATCCGCCTGATCAGCGATGCCGAACTGCAGGCGCGCCTGGCCGCGCTGGACGCCGCGGCAGCGAAACACCCCGATCGCGCCGCGCTGCTCGCCGCGCTGCCGCTGTTCGGCGTGCCCTTCGCGGTGAAGGACAACATCGACATCGCCGGCATCGAGACCACCGCCGCCTGCCCGGCCTTCTCGCACCGCGCCGAGCGCAGCGCCACCGCCGTGCAACGGCTCGAGGCCGCCGGCGCGGTGTGGATCGCCAAGACCAACCTCGACCAGTTCGCCACCGGGCTGGTCGGCACGCGATCGCCCTACGGCCGGCCGGCCAGCGCGCTGGCGCCCGAGCGCATCAGCGGCGGCTCCAGCGCCGGCTCGGCGGTGCTGGTCGGGCGCGGCGACGTGCCCTTCTCGCTGGGCACCGACACCGCCGGCTCGGGCCGCGTGCCGGCCGGCTTCAACCAGATCGTCGGCCTGAAGCCGACGCCGGGGCGCACCAGCACGGCCGGCGTGGTGCCGGCCTGCCGCAGCCTGGACTGCGTGTCGATCTTCGCGCAGACGGTGGACGACGCCGCCGGCGTGCTCGCCGTCATCGAGGGCGACGATCCCGCCGACGCCTACAGCCGCTTCGCGCCCGGCCCGGCGGCCTACGCGCCGACCCTGCGCATCGGCGTGCCCGCGAAGCCCGAGTTCTTCGGCGACGCCGCCTATGCAGGCGCCTGGCCGGCCGCGCTGGAGCGGCTCGGCGCGCTCGGCCACCGCATCGTGCCGATCGACTTCACGCCGCTGCACGAAGTCGCCGCGCTGCTCTACGACGGCCCCTGGGTGGCCGAGCGCCACGCCGCCGTGCGCACGCTGCTGGCGCGCCAGCCCGAGGCCTTCGACGACACGGTGAAGCGCGTCATCTCGCGCGCGCTGGACATGAGCGCCACCGACGCCTTCGTCGCCCAGTACCGCTTGCGCGAGCTGGCGGTGCAGGCCGCCGCGGTGTGGGCCGACTGCGATCTGCTGATGGTGCCTACCACCACCGGCCACCCGCGCTTCGCCGACATCGACGCCGACCCGATCGGCCTGAACTCGCAGCTCGGCCGCTACACCAACTTCGTCAACCTGCTCGACTGGTGCGCGCTCGCGGTGCCCAGCGGCACCACGACGGCGCAGCTGCCCTTCGGCGTGACCTTCATCGCCCCGCCGCGGCACGACGCTGCGCTGGCGCGCTTCGCCCGCGGCTGGCAGGCCGATGCCGCACTGACGCTGGGCGCCACCGGCAAGCCGCTGTCGCTGCCGGCGACTGCGCCCGCGCTGTGGCCGCGCCACGCGCCGCTGCTGCCGATCGCCGTGGTCGGAGCGCACCTCTCGGGCCTGCCGCTCAACGGCCAGCTGATCGAACGCGGCGCCACGCTGCTCGAAGCCACCACCACCGCGCCGCGCTACCGGCTGCACGCGCTGCCCGGCACGGTGCCGCCCAAGCCCGGCCTGGTGCGCGACGAGGCTGCCGGCCACGCCATCGCGCTCGAGGTCTGGGCGATGCCGCAATCGGCGGTGGGCAGCTTTCTTGCATTGATCCCTGCGCCGCTGGGGCTGGGCTCGATCGAACTGGCCGACGGGCGGCGCGTGCATGGCTTCCTGTGCGAGGCGCATGCCGTCGCCGAAGCGCCTGACGTCAGCGGCTTCGGCGGCTGGCGCGCCTACCTCGCATCCCTGCATTGAACCGGAGTCACCCATGGACCGTCGTCGTTTCATCCAGTCGGGCAGTGCCGCCGCCGCCCTCGGCGCGCTGCCGCTGTCCAGCCGCGCACAAGCACGCCCGAAAGACGTGCTGGTGGTCGGCAACGAGTTCGGCCCCAACTCGCTGGACATCCACACCGTCGGCGCGAATCGCGCGAGCTACGGTGTGAGCTGGATCTGCTACGACCGCCTGATGAGCTACGGCCGCAAGACGCTGCCCGACGGCCGCGTCGTCTACGACCGCAACAAGCTCGAGCCCGAGCTCGCCGAGAGCTGGCAGATGGCGCCCGACGGCGGCTCGGTGACCTTCAAGCTGCGCAAGAACGCGAAGTTCCACGACGGCACACCGGTCACCGCGAAAGACGTCAAGTGGAGCTTCGACCGTGCCGTCACGGTGGGTGGCTTCCCGACCTTCCAGATGGCCGCAGGCTCGCTGGAAAAGCCCGAGCAGTTCGTCGTCGTCGACGACCACACCTTCACCGTCAAGTTCCTTCGCAAGGACAAGCTGACGATGAACGACCTGGCGGTCCCGGTGCCGTCGATCTTCAACAGCGAGCTGGTGAAGAAGAACGCCACCGCCGCCGACCCCTGGGGCCTGGCCTGGACGCGCAACAACACCGCCGGCGGCGGCGCCTACAAGGTCGAGGCCTTCCGCCCCGGGCAGGAGATCGTCTACGTGCGCTACGACGACTGGAAGAGCGGCCCGTTGCCGAAGCTGCGCCGCATCGTGCAGCGCGAGGTGCCCAACGCCGGCAACCGGCGTGCGCTGCTCGTCAAGGGCGACATTGACATCACCTACGACCTGCCGCCGAAGGACTTTTCCGAGCTCTCGAAGGAGGGCGCGGCGGTGAAGGTGAGCAGCACGCCGATCGAGAACGCGATGTTCTACCTTGGCATGAACACCACCAAGGCACCCTTCGACAACCCGAAGGTGCGCCAGGCCGTGGCGCTGGCGCTGCCCTACGACAAGCTCTACGACAACGCGCTCTATGGCCGCGCCATCAAGCTGTACGGCGCGCCATCGAACAAGGTCAGCAGCACCGCCTGGCCCCAGCCCACCGGCTACAAGACCGATCTCGCGAAAGCCAAGGCGCTGATGGCCGAGGCCGGCGCCGGCGCGGGTTTCGAGACCACGTTGAGCTTCGACCTGGGCAGCGGCACGATCAGCGAGCCGATGGCGATCCTGATCCAGGAGTCGCTCGGCGCGATCGGCATCAAGACGCAGATCAACAAGATCCCCGGCGCCACCTGGCGCGCGGCGCTGCTGAAGAAGGACATGCCACTGATCATCAACCGCTTCGGCGGCTGGCTGGACTTCCCCGAGTACTTCTTCTTTTGGTGCTACCACGGGCAGAACGCCGTGTTCAACACCATGAGCTACCAGAACGCCAGGCTCGACAAGATCATCACCAACGCGCGTTTCGCCGAGAGCAAGACGCTGTACGACTCGTTCGTGAAGGACATGGTGCAGATCGCCTTCGACGAGGTGCCGCGCGTGCCGCTCTTCCAGCCGACCATGGACGTGGCCATGCAGAAGGACGTGCAGGGCTACATGTACTGGTTCCACCTGCAGCCGGACTACCGGCAGCTGAGCAAGGCTTGAAATGAAGCGCTCGCCTTCGAGCCTTGCTGGGCGCGAACCCGCTTGCGGCCCGTTGCCGACATTCGCTTGTTCCCGCATTCATGCCGGGTTCGTGCATCGCTGGTTCGTCTTGTCTCGCAGGCCATCGCTGGTTCAGCAAAGGCACGCCCGGGCAGGCGAAGGCGCGCCTCTGAGGTGCCGAGAAGCGCAGGGCTCGTGGCCGCGCGCGCAGCGCGCATCGTCTTCCGACTCGTCGACGCTGTCCGAACGCAGCGACCGCAGGGAGCGCAGTGAGTTCGGCGACGGGGCCATGAGACCGAGCATCGCAGGGCAGTCGGCGCAACGCGCCGACCGCCGAGGCGAAGCGCCGCAGCCTGCCCGGGCGTGCCTTTGCCGCGCCGCTGACCAGGCGCACCGGAGCCACTGACATGCCAACAACCCTCACGCCCGCGCAGATCGAGGCCTTGGTGCAGGCCAACGCCGCCGCGCTCGGCCTGCGCATCGCGGCCGAGCACAAGCCCGGCGTGATCGCCTTCGTCACGCTCGCCGCCGGCATGGCCGAGCGCGTGATGGGGCAGGAGCTCGGCATCGAAGACGAATCCGGCGCCGTGTTCGTGCCGGTGTCGCCGCGGGGGACGGCGCCTTGAACGCACTGGCCATCGCACAGCAGGTGCGCGCCGGCACGCTGACGGCGGCCGCCGCCGTCGAGCAGTCGCTTGCGCGCATCACCGCCACCGAGCCGAAGGTCAACGCCTTCACTGCCGTGCTCGCCGAGCGCGCGCTCAAGCGCGCCGGGCAGATCGACAAGCACACGCGCCGCGCAGAGCTGTCGCTTGCCGGCGTGCCCTTCGCGGTGAAGAACCTGTTCGACATCGCCGGCCTGCCCACGCTCGCCGGCTCGAAGATCGAGCGCGACGCCGCACCAGCCTCGCGCGACGCGCTGCTCGTGCGCCGCATGGAGGCGGCCGGCGCCATCCTCGTCGGCGCGCTCAACATGGACGAGTACGCCTACGGTTTCACCACCGAGAACACGCACTACGGCCCGACGCGCAACCCGCACGACCTGGCGCGCATCTCCGGCGGCTCGTCCGGCGGCTCGGCGGCCGCGGTGGCCGCGGGGCAGGTGCCGCTCACGCTCGGCTCCGACACCAACGGCTCGATCCGCGTGCCCTCGTCGCTGTGCGGCGTGTTCGGCCTCAAGCCCACCTACGGCCGACTGCCGCGGCTGGGCAGCTACCCCTTCGTCGCCAGCCTCGACCACCTCGGCCCCTTCGCGCGCAGCGTGGCCGACCTCGCCTTCGCCTACGACGCGATGCAGGGCCCCGCGCCGGACGACCCGGCCTGCGCGCAGCGCCCGCCCGAGCCGACGCGCGACCGGCTCGAGCGCCGCGCCGACGGCCTGCGCATCGCCGTGCTCGGTGGCTGGTTCCGCGAGATGGCGATGCCCGAGGCGCTGGCCGCCGTCGATGCCGTCGCGCAGGCGCTCGGCACCACGCGCCTGGTCGAGCTGCACGACGTCGACCGGGCACGCGCCGCCGCCTTCCTGATCACCAACGCCGAGAGCTCGACGCTGCACCTGGCCGACCTGAAGCAGCGCGCGCAGGATTTCGAGCCGCTGTCGCGCGACCGCTTCCTCGCCGGTGCGCTGCTGCCCGCCGCCTGGGTCGTGCAGGCGCAGCGGGTGCGCCACGCGTTCGCGCGGCAGCTCGCGCGCGCCTTCGAGACGGTCGACGTGCTGCTCGCGCCGGCCACGCCCTGCGTCGCGCCGATCATCGGCACCGAGTGGCTCGAGATCAACGGCCAGCGCCTGCCGGCGCGCCCGAGCATGGGCCTTCTGACGCAGCCGATCTCCTGCATCGGCCTGCCGGTGGTCACCGTGCCGCTGTGGGGCCGCAACCCCGCGGCACCGCACCTGCCCATCGGCGTGCAGGTGATCGCCGCGCCCTGGCGCGAGGACCTCGCGCTGCGCGTGGCCGCCGAGCTCGAGGCACAGGGCCTCGCCACCGCCCCCGTGGCCGCCTTGAACTGAGCCGCCCATGGACATCAACCTGCCCGACGTGCACGCCGAAGTCAGCGCGATCTTCGCGCTGTACGAACAGGCGCTGACAAGCAACGACGTGACGCTGCTCGATCAGCTGTTCTGGGATTCGCCGCACACCGTGCGCTACGGCGTCGGCGAGAACCTGGTCGGCATCGAGGCGATCCGCGCCTTCCGCAACGCACGCTCACCGGTCGGCCTGGCGCGCGAGCTGCGCCACACCGTCATCACCACCTTCGGCCGCGACGTCGCCACCGCGATGACCGAGTTCGCCCGCCCCGCCGCGAGCGGCCGCCAGAGCCAGACCTGGGTGCGCACCGCCGCGCCCGGCCACGGTGGCTGGCGCGTCGTGGCCGCGCACGTGAGCCTGTTGCCCCAGCCCGCCCCCATCCAACCCTGAACGAGGAGAGCCCCATGAGCAGCCACCCCACCCACGATGCCCTGCGCCGCCGCCTGCTCGCCGGCACCGCCCTCGGCGCCGGCTCGCTGGCGCTGCCCGGCGCGCTGCGCGAGGCGCTGGCGCAGACGCCGCTGGTCGTCGGCGTGATCTACGTCGGCCCGCGCGGCGACTTCGGCTACAACCAGGCGCAGGCGCAGGCCGCCGCGGCGATCAAGAAGCTGCCCGGCGTGAAGGTGGTCGAGGAAGAGAACGTGCCCGAGACCGCCGCCGTGCAGAAGACCATGGAGGCGATGATCAACCAGGACAAGGCCTCGCTGATCTTCCCGACCTCGTTCGGCTACTTCGACCCGCACATGCTGAAGATGGCGGAGAAGTACCCCAAGGTGCGCTTCGCGCATTGCGGCGGCATGTGGACCGAAGGCAAGCACCCGAAGAACACCGGCAGCTACTTCGGCTACATCGACGAGTGCCAGTACCTCGCCGGCATCGTGGCGGGCTACACCAGCAAGACCAAGAAGCTCGGCTTCATCGCCGCCAAGCCGATCCCGCAGGTGCTGCGCAACATCAATGCCTTCACGATGGGCGCACGCTCGGTCGACCCGAGCATCACCACGCGGGTGATCTTCACCGGCGAATGGTCGATGCCGGTGAAGGAGGCCGAGGCCTCGACGAGCCTGATCGACCAGGGCGTGGACGTGCTCACCTGCCACGTCGACAGCCCGAAGGTGATCATGGAGACCGCAGAGAAGCGCGGCGTGTTCTGCAGCGGCTACCACGCCAGCCAGGCCGCGCTGGCCCCGAAGGGCTACCTCACCGGTGCCGAGTGGGACTGGGCCACGCCCTACAACGCGCAGATCAAGGCAGCGCAGTCGGGCGCACCGATGCCCAACTTCCTGCGCGGCGGCCTGAAGGACGGCTACGTGAAGATGTCGCCCTACGGTGCGGCCGTGGGTGCTGCCGCCAAGGCCAAGGCCGACGAGATCAAGGCGCTGATGGTCAAGGGTGGCTACGCGATCTTCAAGGGTGGGCTGAAGGACAACAAGGGCGCGGTGGTCATCCCTGCGGGCAAGAACCTCGACCAGTTCGACGCCGAGCTCGAGAAGATGAACTACCTGGTCGAAGGTGTCATCGGCTCGATCCCCGGCTGACCGGCACCTCGCCATGAGCAGCATCCCCGTCCCGGCCGGCATGCCGGCGGCCGAGCCCTCGGCCGCGGCGCTGAAGTGGCGCGCGCTGGCCGAGTCGCTGGTGCCGGCCGCCGCCGCGCTTGCGCTGACGGTGCTGCTGTTCTCGGCGGCCGTCGCGCTGGCCGGTTTCAACGCCTTCGAGGTGTGGGGGCTGATCGTGCTCGGCGGCTTCGGCGATGCGTTCGCGTGGCAGAACACGCTGCAGCGCGCCGCTCCGCTGATCCTCACCGGCCTGGCCGTCGCGCTGCCGGCGCAGGCCGGGCGCGTGATCATCGGCAACGAGGGCGCGCTGGTGCTCGGCGGCCTGGCCGCTTCGGCGCTGGGCAACGTGCTGGCTTCGGCGCAGGCCGGTGCCTGGCTGGTGTGGCCGGCGATGGCGATCGCCGGGGCGCTGGCCGGAGGCATCTGGATCGGCCTGGTCGGGCTCCTGCGCGAGAAGCGCGAGGTCAACGAGACGATCGCCAGCCTGCTGATGTCGTTCATCGCCATCGCGCTGTTCAACCAGTGCGTGGAGACGGTGCTGCGCGATCCCGCGAGCCTGAACAAACCTTCGACGAAGCCGCTGCCCGACACGCTGCTGCTGCCGACGATGCCGGGGCTGGACGTGCACTACGGCCTGCTGCTCGGCCTGCTCGTCGCGCTCGCCGCCTGGGCCGTCATGCGCTTCACGCCGCTCGGCCTGGCACTGCGCGTGGCCGGCGGCAATGCGCGCACCGCGCTCGGCGTGGGCCTGCCGGTCGTGAAGCTCACCATCGGTGCCTGCGCGGCCGGCGGCGCCTGCGCGGGCCTGGCCGGCGCGGTGGAGGTGGCGGCGGTGCACGGCGCGGCCAATGCCTCGCTGATCGCCGGCTACGGCTACACCGGCATCCTGATCGCCTTTGCGGCGCGCTTCTCGCCGGCCGGCGTGGTGCCGGTGGCCATCCTCGTCGGCGGCATCGCAGCCAGCGGCAGCCTGCTACAGCGGCGCCTTGGCCTGCCCGACGCCGCGGTGACGGTGCTGCTCGGCTTCGCCTTCGTCGCGCTGATCGCCTGCGAAACGCTGCGTGGACGGCAATTCTTCAAGGCCAGGTCATGACCGACGCGAGCGCACTGGGCTGGTGGGGCGTGCCGCTGGCCATCCTCGGCGGCGCCATCCGCGTCGGCACGCCACTGTTGTGGGTGAGCCTGGGCGAGACGGTCACAGAGAAGGCCGGCCGCATCAACCTCGGCCTCGAAGGCACGCTGCTGATGGGCGCGATGACCGCCTTCGCGGTCTCGCTCGCCACCGGCAGCCCCTGGCTCGGCTGCCTGGCCGCCGCCGGCGTCGGCGTGCTGCTGGGCATGCTGCACGGCGCGCTGTGCAGCCTCGCGCGCGTCAACGACACCGCCATGGGCATCGCGCTGATGCTCGCCGGCTCGGGCCTCGCCTTCTGGCTCGGCAAGCCGCTGATCCAGCCGAGCGCGCCGGGCTTGCCGGCGATCGCGCTGGGCGGATGGTCGGATGTCGCGGCGGTGAAGGCGTCGCTGGCCATCAACCCGCTGTTCATCCTCGGCCTCGTGCTCGCCTTCGCCACGCACTGGGCGCTGGGCCGCACGCGCTTCGGCCTGCGCCTGCGCGTGGTCGGCGACAGCGAGAACGCGGCGCGTGCCTTCGGCCTCTCGCCCACCGCCTACCGCATCGCCGCCACCGCGTTCGGCGGCGCCTGTGCCGGCGTGGGCGGTGCCTCGCTGTCGCTCGTCTACCCGGGCGCGTGGAGCGAGGCGCTGTCCAGCGGCCAGGGCGTGATGGCGGTGGCGCTGGTCATCTTCGCGCGCTGGGACCCGCGGCGCTGCATCCTCGCCGGCCTGCTGTTCGGCGGCGCCAGCGCCATCAGCCCGGCGCTGCAGGCGCTGGGCTACAGCCAGGGCTACTACCTGCTCGCCGCGCTGCCCTACGCGCTGACGCTGGCCGTGCTCATCGGCCTGGGCAAGCCGGGCCCGAGCCACGGCGCGCCGGGCGAACTCTCCCTGAACCGCTGACACCATGAAGCACTTCGCCCCCGTCGACGCGAACCCCTACGCCTGGCCCTTCGACGGCCGCTGGACCGCCGCGGACACCGCGCTCGTCATCATCGACATGCAGACCGACTTCTGCGGCATCGGCGGCTACGTCGACCGCATGGGCTACGACCTATCGATGACACGCGCGCCGATCGGCCCGATCCAGGCCCTGCTCGCCGAGGCACGCGCCGAGGGCATGCACGTGATCCACACCCGCGAGGGCCACCGCCCCGACCTCGCCGACCTGCCGGCCAACAAGCGCTGGCGCTCGCGGCAGATCGGCGCCAATGGCGTGGGCATCGGCGACCCCGGTCCCTGCGGCCGCATCCTGGTGCGTGGCGAGCCGGGCTGGCAGATCATCGACGAGCTCGCGCCCATCGCCGGCGAGCCGGTGATCGACAAGCCCGGCAAGGGCTCGTTCTGCGCGACCGACCTCGAGCTGATCCTGCACACGCGCGGCATCCGCAACCTGATCCTCACCGGCATCACCACCGACGTGTGCGTGCACACGACGATGCGCGAGGCCAACGACCGCGGCTTCGAGTGCCTGATCGTCAGCGACGGCACCGGCGCCACCGACCGCGGCAACCACGAGGCGGCGCTGAAAATGGTGACGATGCAGGGCGGCGTGTTCGGCGCGGTGGCCGCGTCGGCGACGATCCTCGCGGCGCTGGGGTGATGCCATGAGCGAGCTCATTCCACCGCAGATCGAGCCGACCGGCGCGGCCAAGGTCGAGATGCTGAACTTCAGCAAGCGCTTCGGCGCGCTGCAGGCGCTGGACGACGTGTCGATGACGGTGGAGGCGGGTTCCTTCCACGCGCTGCTCGGCGAAAACGGCGCGGGCAAGTCGACGCTGGTGAAGTCGCTGATCGGCTTCTACCAGCCCGACACCGGCAGCGTGATGGTCGACGGCCGCGAGCGCGCCATCGCCAGCCCGCGCGATGCCGCGGCGCTCGGCCTGGGCATGATCTTCCAGCACTTCACCGTGGTGCCGGGCATGACGGTGGCCGAGAACCTGGCGCTCGCGCAGCGCGACCTCGGCGCCTTCATCGACTGGAAGGCCGAGCGCGCAAAGCTCGCGGAGTTCATGCGCACGGCGCCGTTCCCGCTCTCGCTCGATGCACGCGTCGCCGGGCTGGCCGCGGGCGAGAAGCAGAAGCTGGAGATCCTCAAGGCGCTGTACGCGAAGCGGCGCTTCCTGGTGCTCGACGAGCCGACCTCGGTGCTCACGCCGCAGGAGGCCGACGAGGTGCTCGGCCGCGTCAAGACGATGTGCCGCGCGGGGCTGCTCTCGGTGCTGATCATCACGCACAAGTTCCGCGAGGTGTTCGGCTTCTGCGACGAGGTGACGGTGCTGCGCCGCGGCCGGCGCACCGGCGCGGCGAGCGTCGAGGCGACGACGCGCGACGAACTCGCCGGCTGGATGATGGGCGTGGCCACCGACGCGACGGCGCTGCCGGCCTCCACCTCGGGCCGCGCGCCCAGCCCGGCGCCGGTGGCGCAGGACAGCGTGCCGCGGCTGGACGTGCACGGGCTCACGGTGCTGGGCAGCGAAGGCCGGCGCGCCGTCGACGGGCTGTCGCTGACGGTGCGCGCCGGCGAGATCGTCGGCGTGGCCGGCGTGTCGGGCAACGGCCAGCGCGAGCTGGTGGCCGCACTCACCGGCGCGATGCCGATCGCCGGCGGCGAGGTGCGCATCGACGGCCAGCCCTACCGCCCGACGCGTTCGCAGATGCAGCGCTTCGGCGTGCGCAGCCTGCCCGAGGAGCCGCTGCACAACGGCTGCGTGGGCAAGCTCACGGTGGCCGAGAACCTGGCGCTGCGCAACTTCGACCGGCCGCCGCTGGCGCGCGGCGCGCTGCTGTCGCGCGCCGCGATGCGCGGCCAGGCGCTGGCGCAGATCGAGGCCTACCGCGTGAAGACGCCGGGGCCGGACGCGCCGATCGAGACCCTCTCCGGCGGCAACGTGCAGCGTGCCGTGCTGGCGCGCGAGCTGGCGGCTGATCCGATCTCGCCGCGCCTGCTGATCGTCGCCAACCCCTGCTTCGGCCTGGACTTCCAGGCCACTGCCGAGATCCATGCGCGGCTGCGCGCGGCGCGCGACGGCGGCGCCGGCGTGCTGCTGGTCAGCGAGGATCTGGACGAACTGCTCGCGCTGTCTTCGCGGCTGCTGGTGCTGTCGCATGGGCACATCGCGCTGGAATGCCCGACCACCAATGCCGACATCGGCGCGATCGGCCGAGCCATGGCCGGCGACTCCCATGTGGAGGCTGCGTGATGCCGACCGTGCACGCCCGCCCGTACGACTTCCCGTTCGACCCGGCGCACACCGCCGTGGTGATGATCGACATGCAGCGCGACTTCCTCGAGCCCGGCGGTTTCGGCGCGATGCTGGGCAATGACGTGTCGCTGCTGCGGCCCATCGTGCCGGCCTGCGTGCGCCTGCTCGCGCTGGCGCGCGCCAAAGGCATGGCGGTGATCCACACCCAGGAGGCGCACGATGCGCAGCTGGCCGACTGCCCGCCGAGCAAGCGCGCGCGCGGCGCGCTGAGCTGCGGCATCGGCGACCCCGGCCCGCTGGGCCGCGTGCTGGTGGCCGGCGAGCCGGGCGCGGGCTTCGTGCCCGAGCTGCTGCCGCAGCCCGGCGACGTCGTGCTGCGAAAGCCGGGCAAGGGCGCCTTCCACGCCACCAGCCTCGACGCGATCCTGCATGCGCAGGGCATCACCCACCTGCTGATCGGCGGCGTGACCACCGAGGTCTGCGTGCAGAGCACGATGCGCGAAGCCAACGACCGCGGCTACGAGTGCCTGCTCGTCACCGACTGCGCGGCGAGCTACTTCCCGCAGTTCCACGCCGCCGTGGTCGAGATGATGGTGGCGCAGGGCGGCATCGTCGGCTGGGCCGCTCCGCTGGCGGAGATCGAGCGCGCCTTCGCATGATCAAGCTGATCGCCAGGCGCCTGCTCGGCGCGCTGCCCAACCTGATCGGCGTGATCGTCGTGACCTTCCTGCTCACGCGTGCGCTGCCCGGCGACCCGGCCGCCTACTTCGCCGGCGGGGCGGCCACGCAGGAGGCGGTGGCGCAGGTGCGTGCGCAGCTCGGCCTGGACAAGCCGCTGGTCGAACAGTTCTTCCGCTACGTGGCCGACCTCGCGCACGGCGAACTCGGCACCTCCCTCACCACCGGGCAGCCGGTGCTGCAGGAGCTGATCACGCGGCTGCCGGCGTCGATCGAGATGGTGTTGCTGGCGCTGACGCTGGCCTGCGCGATCGCGCTGCCGCTGGGCGTTCTCGCCGCCACGCGGCCGGGCTCGTGGATCGACCAGCTGTGCCGCCTGGTCACCACGGCCGGCGTGTCGCTGCCGACCTTCTTCACAGGGCTGGTGCTGGCCTACGTCTTCTACTTCCTGCTCGGCTGGGCGCCGTCGCCGCTGGGCCGGCTCGACCCGATGTTCTCGCCGCCGCCGCAGATCAGCGGCTTCTACCTGATCGATGCGGCGCTGGCCGGCGATGCGTCGCTGTGGTGGGCGAGTTTCAAGCAGCTGATCCTGCCGACGCTGACCATGGCGATCTTCGTGCTCGCGCCGATCGCGCGCATGACGCGCGCCTCGATGCTGTCGGTGCTGGGCAGCGACTTCATCCGAACCGCGCGCGCCTCGGGCCTGACGCCCACCACGGTACTGGTGACCTACGCGCTACGCAACGCACTGCTGCCGGTGGTCACCACGCTGGGCATGGTGTTCGGCTTCATGCTGGGCTCCAGCGTGGTCATCGAGAAGGTGTTCGGCTGGCCCGGCGTGGGCAGCTACGCGATCGACGCGCTGACGGCCAGCGACTACGCGCCCATCCAGGGCTTCGTGCTGGCGATGGGCGTGCTGTTCGTGCTGCTCAACCTGGTGGTGGACCTGCTCTACACGCTGATCGACCCGCGCGTGACGCTGGAGGGCTCGTGAGCAGCGAAACCATTCGCCACGTGCGCCACGTGCTCTCCGAAAACCCGGTGACGATGGCGGCTGCGGCGCTGTTCGCGCTGTTCATCCTGATCGCGCTGATCGGCCCGGCCATCGTGCCGCACGACCCGCTGGCCAGCAACGCCACCGCGGCGCTGCAGCCGCCCTCGGGCACGCACTGGTTCGGCACCGACGCGCTGGGCCGCGACATCTTCTCGCGCACGCTGGTGGCGACGCGGCTGGACCTGGGCATCGCCATCTCGGCGGTGGCGCTGTCGTTCGCGCTGGGCATCGCGCTGGGCCTGGCGGCGGGCTTCTTCGGCGGCTGGTGGGACACGGCCATCACGCGCGTCTCCGACACCATCATGGCCTTCCCGCTGTTCGTGCTGGCGATGGGCATCGTCGCGGCGATGGGCAACACGGTGGGCAACATCGTGCTGGCCACGGCGATCATCAACCTGCCGTTCTACATCCGCGTGGCGCGTGCCGAGGCCAACGTGCGGCGCGGCGCCGGCTTCATCGAGGCGGCGCGGCTGTCGGGCAACGGCGATGTGCGCATCCTCGCCGTGCACCTGTTCCCCAACATCCTGCCGCCGGCGATGGTGCAGGTGAGCCTGAACATGGGCTGGGCGATCCTCAACGCGGCGGGCCTGTCCTTCATCGGCCTGGGCGTGCGGCCGCCGACGCCGGAGTGGGGCATCCTGGTCGCCGAAGGCGCGCAGTTCATCGTCTCCGGCGAATGGTGGGTGAGCTTCTTCCCCGGCGCGGTGCTGATGCTGGCGGTGTTCACCTTCAACCTGCTCGGCGATGCGCTGCGCGACATCTTCGATCCGCGGAGGCGGACGTGAGCGCACCACCGCTGCTGGACGTCACCGACTTCGGCCTCGAGTTCCGCACTCGCAGTGGCACGGTGCATGCGCTGCAGGGCGTCGACCTGCAGATCCGCAAGGGCGAGATCGTCGGCCTGGTCGGTGAAAGCGGCTCGGGCAAGTCGGTGCTCAGCTATGCCTTGCTCGGCATCTCCGACCGCGCGGCCAAGGTCACCGGCGGCAACGCGATGTTCGGCGGGCTGGACCTGCTCAAGGCCGACGAGCGAACATTGGCCGACCTGCGCGGGCGCGAGATCTCGATGATCTTCCAGAGCCCGCGCACGGCGCTCAACCCGATCCGCCCGGTCGGCCTGCAGATCGAGGACGTGCTGCGCCGCCATGCCGCCGCGCGAGGCGCCGACCTCGGCACCAGCCTGCGCGAACGCGCCGTGCAGGCACTGCGCGAGGTCGCCATCTCCGACCCCGAGCGCCGCCATGGCGCCTATCCGTTCGAGATGTCCGGCGGCATGTGCCAGCGCGTGATGATCGCGCTCGCACTCGCCTGCCGGCCGGCGCTGCTGATCGCCGACGAGCCGACCACCGGGCTGGACGTGACCACGCAGGCCGCCGTGATGGACCTCATCACCTCGCTGGCGCGCGAGCGGCAGATGGCCACGCTGTTCATCACCCACGACCTCGCGCTCGCCGCCGACCACTGCGACCGCATCGTCGTCATGCATGCCGGCCACGCGGTGGAAGCGGCGCCGGCGCGCGCCCTGTTCACGCAGGCACGCCACCCCTACACCGCGCGCCTGCTCAGCTCCACGCCGGGCGAGCGCACGCGCTCGGCGCAGGAACTCAAGCCGGTGCCGGGCAACCTGCCCGACCTGCGCCGCGACGACCTGCCCGGCTGCCGCTTCGCCGACCGTTGCGAACGCCGCAGCGAGCTGTGCGTGCACGAGCGCCCCGCGCTCGACCCCGTGGCCACGCACAGCGCCGCCTGCTGGCACCCGTTGTTCGGCCCGCCGGCGCGCTCGCGCGGGAGCGTGCGCCATGCTTGACGCCGCACCGCTGATGAACGGCTTCTCCGCGTCGCCCGACAAGCCCGTGCCACCAGCCGCGCCGCTGCTGACCCTCGAACGGCTGCACAAGCGCTTCAACGTCGCCGGCGGCAAGCAATTGCACGCGGTCGACGACCTCAACCTCGGCCTGATGGCCGGCGAGAGCCTGGGCCTGGTCGGCGAGTCGGGCTGCGGCAAGAGCACGCTGGTGAGGCTGATCGCGCGGCTGCTCGATGCGAGCGAAGGCCGCATCGTGTTCGAGGGCGTCGACCTCGCCGCGGTGCCGGCGCGCCGCTTCGCCAAGGCGGCGCAGCGCAGCGCCATCCAGATGGTGTTCCAGGACCCGACCGACAGCCTGAACCCGCGCTTCACCGCGCGCGAGGCGATCCGCGAGCCGCTCACGCTGCTGTCGCGCCTGGCCCGCGACGCGGCCGATGCGCGCGTCGACGAGGTGGCGGCGCAGGTCGGACTGCCGGCGGCGCTGCTGTCGCGCTTCCCGCACCAGCTCTCGGGCGGGCAGAAGGCCCGCGTGGGCATCGCGCGCGCACTGGCCGTCAAGCCGCGGCTGCTGATCCTCGACGAGCCCACCGCCGCGCTCGACGTCTCGGTGCAGGCGGTGGTGCTGCAGCTGCTCGAGCAGCTGCGCGCCGAGCTGGGCCTGAGCCTGCTGTTCGTCTCGCACGACCTGAACGTCGTGCGCCTGCTCACCGACCGCGTGGCGGTGATGTACCTGGGCAAGCTGGTCGAGATCGGCCCGTCGGAGCAGGTGTTCCGCTCGCCCAAGCATCCGTACACGCAGTCGCTGGTGTCGGCGATCCCGGGGCAGGGGCCGCGCATCCGGCTCGCCGGCGAGGTGGCCAGCCCGATCGACCCCTCGCCGCAGGCCTGCCGCTTCCATGGCCGCTGCCCGCGCGGCGAGGACCGCTGCGGCCGCGAGGCGCCGGTGCTGCGCGCCGTGGGGCCGCAGCTCGCGGCCTGCCACTTCATCGAGCGGCTCGCGCCGTAGACTCGCCCCATGCCCCTGCGCGCCGCGTCCGCCAGCCCCCCGATCAGCATCCGCAGCAACCTGGCCGAGCAGGCCTATGCGCAGCTGAAGGCGCTGATCCACGACTTCCAGCTGCTGCCCGGCGACCGCTTCTCCGAGAACGAGATGGGCACGCGGCTGGGCGTCAGCCGCACGCCGGTGCGCGAGGCCCTCTTCCGGCTGCGCAACGAAGGCTTCATGGAGGTCGAGAGCAAGGCCGGCTGGTACGTCAAGCCGATCGACTTCGACCGCCTCGACCAGCTCTACGACCTGCGCGTGCTGCTCGAACTCGCCAGCGTCGCGCGGCTGTGCGCACGTGAGAACGACCCGCCGGAGCTCGAGGCGCTGAAGGCCGCCTGGCTGGTGCCGGCCGCCGAGCGGCTGACCGAGATGCGCGAGGTCGGCGCGCTCGACGAGCAGTTCCACGCGACGCTGGTGCGGGCCGCCGGCAATGCCGAGATCGCCAAGGTGCACTGGGACGTGACCGAGCGCATCCGCATCGTGCGGCGGCTCGACTTCACGCGCGAGGACCGCATCGACGCCACCTACGCCGAGCACGCGAAGATCCTGCGCGCGGTGCTGCAGCGCAAGCTCGACCAGGCGCAGCTGCTGCTGAAGAGCCACATCGAACAGAGCAAGTCCGAGGTGCGCAAGATCACGCTGGGCACGCTGCACGAAGCGCGGCAACGCGCACGCGCCGCCCGGCGCTAGGCGGCGGGCACCCGCACCCAGGCCTCCAGCCCGCCACCGTCGCGTGGCGTGACACCGACCTGCCAGCCGTTCGCGCGCGCGAGCTGCTGCACGATCGCCAGGCCCAGGCCGAAGGCGCCTGAGGCCGTGTCGCCCTGGTCCGTTGCGCGATGGAACGGGCGGAATACCAGCGCCAGCTGGCTCTCCGAGATGCTCGGCCCGCGGTCGAGCACGCCGATGTAGACAGGGCCCACTTCGCCGCCCTGGTCGCCCGACGGCTCCCCCCGGCCGACCAGTTCGATCGGCCCGGGCGCGTAGCGCAACGCATTGCCCAGCAGGTTGTCGACGACACGTGCCAGCGCCCCCGGCGCCGCACGAACCCGGATCGACTGATCGCAGCGCAGCGAGAGTTGCGCGCCGGCCGATCGCGCGGCATCTCCATGCATCCGCACGCGCTCGCGCAGCCAGCTGCAGAGTTCGAAGTCCGTCGTCGTTTCGGTGTTCATGCCGCGCGCGATCTCGAGCATCTGGCCGATCAGCGCGTTCATCTCCTCGATGTCGTGCTCGAGTCTTTGCAGCAGCGCCGGATCGGGACGCAGCGTCAGCATCTCGATGGCCAGCCGCATGCGGGCCAGCGGGGTGCGCAGGTCGTGCGAGACGCCGGCGAACAGCGTCGTGCGCGCGTCCAGCAGCTCGCGCACCTGCAGCGCCATGCGATTGAAGTGGCGTGCCAGGCCGGCCAGTTCGCGCGGGCCGCTTTCGGCCAGCAAGCCGGGGCTGACGCCGCGCGCCAGCTGCGCCGCCGCCAGCTCGAGCTGCGCGACCGGCTGAGCGATGCGCCGCGCGAGCCACCACGACAGCAGCCCCACCAGCACCATGCCGACGGCGAAGGGAAGCGCCAGCGCCCCCAGCGGCTGTGTCTTCATGCGGTCCTCGGCAAAGCCGACGCCGATCGAGCGGCCCGCGGAGGGCACCGCCGTCCACAACCAGAGCCGGCCATCCGCCGCCGTCTCCTCCCGGAAGTACATCGCATGGCCGGTGCGGCGCTCGAAGGCCCGTTCGAGGAAGAGCAGGTAGGGCCCATGGCGCAAGCCCGTGTCCTGCGGCGGCGGCATGTCCGGCCGCAGCGCCAGGTGGTGGCTGCGTTCCAGCTCCTGCTCGAAGGCCGGCCGCGTCTCGGGCGGCAGCTCGCTCCAGGTCTGTGCAGACAGCACCATCAGGCCGGCCAGGTCATCGGCGGCGCGGCGGGCCATCGGCAGGAAGATGAAGCCCAGTGCCGCGGCTGCGGTGATCAGCTCGAGTGCGATGAACAGCGCTGCGAGCCAGCGCGCGTACTGCTGCGCCAGCCCCGGCTGCTGCCGCTGCCGGCCCATCAGGCCGACTCGCCCTGCGGGTTGAACAGGTAGCCCTCGCCGCGCACCGTGCGGATGTAGGCCGGATGCGCCGGGTCGGCCTCGATGCGGCGGCGCAGCCGGGTGACGCGCACGTCGATGCTGCGGTCGAAGGCGCTGCGTTCGTAGCCCTTGAGCCGCTCGATCAGGTCGTCGCGCGACAGCACCCGGTTGGGGTGCGCGACGAACACCTGCAGCAACTGGAACTCGGCCGTCGAGATGGGCACCTCGGTGTCGCCGCGCATCAGACGCCACGCCGCGCTGTCCAGCGTGTACGGGCCGAAGGCGGGCAGGGTCGCGGCCGGCGGCCCGGCCGGCGCCGAAGTCAGGGCAGCCGGCCGCGCGCGGCGCAGCAACGCGCGCAACCGGGCCAGCAACTCGCGCGGGCTGAAAGGCTTGGGCAGGTAGTCGTCGGCACCGACCTCCAGGCCGACGACGCGGTCGATCTCCTCGCCGCGCGCGGACACCATCAGGATCGGCACCTCGCTGGACTTGCGCAGCTCGCGCGCCAGGCTCAGCCCGTCTTCGCCGGGCAGCATCAGGTCGAGCACGATCGCGTCGGGCGGCACCTGTGCGATGCGCTCGTGCATCTGCCGGCCGTCGACCGCGGTGTCGACGACGAAGCCGCTGGCGCCCAGGTAGTCGGCCAGCAACTCGCGCAGCGCCGGGTCGTCATCGACGACGAGGATGCGGGCAGGCGCGGCGGCATTCATCACGGTGCAGTGTAGCCAGCGTGCCTGCGCGGAAACGCGGTGACTCTTGCTGAAACGCAGAGAAACGCGATGGCGCAGGCTCGACATCGCCAGGCAATGGCGGCCGCTCAGGATGCAGGCTATGGACAGGCACGAACTCGGCACGGGGATCGCACAAGCGACGCGGGTGCAGTTGCGCATCGCAGCTTGGCTGCTCATCGCGCTGGGTGGTGTCGGAGCGGCACGGGCCGCAGACGAAGCCGCCACGAAGCCGCTGGATCTGTCGCTGCCGCGGCAGGCCGGCCAGTGGACCGGCGTGGCCTCGCGAGAGCGCCAGGACGCACGCCCGGCGGTGGCCGCCGGCTCGCTGCCGCCGCGCGCGCTGGCCGTGCAGGCGCAACCCCAGCCCTATGGCACGGGCTACGAGGCGCGCATGTCTTCGGGTGCCGCGGCGGGAGCGCTCGGCGCAGCGGGGGTCGGGCCGCAGGGCACGGCCGCGTCGCCGGCCGGGCCACGCGGCGGCAACGGCAAGGGCCGATGAGGCCAAGAGAGTTTTCGTCGAGGCCGCAGGCCTCTGTTTCAACCCAAGGAGAGATCGACATGAACGCAAGTCAAACCCTCAAGACCCTGATGGCGGCCGTCGCACTGGCCGCCGCGGCGGGTGTGTCGGCACAGGCACAAGACCAGTCACGCGACCAGGCCCGCGCCGAGGCCAAGGACCAGATCAAGGATCAAACGAAGGATCAGATCAAGGACCAGGATCGCACCCGGGATCGCATCAAGGACCAGTCGAAGGATCAAACCAAGGACCAGGACCGTGATCGCGTCAGGGACCAGACCAAGGACCAGGCCAAGGACCAGGCCAAGGACCAGGCCAAGGATCAGTCCAAGGACCAGGCCAAGGCAAAGGTGAAGGCGCAGACGCGAACCAGGACTGAAGCCCAGGTGCGCGCGGAAGAACAGGCCCGCAGCCGGCAAGGCACGGCGGCGGGGACGGGTTCGGGCGCGGGCGGTAGCGGCGGCGGCGGTGGTGGTGCCGGCGGCGGTGGTGGCGGCGGCGCCGGTGGTGGCGGCGGCGCCGGTGGCGGTGGTGGCGGCCGCTGATCACCGCAACGAGCAGGAGATGAAGTCATGAGAACCACGACTCGAAGCCTGGCCGCAGCTCTCGCGGCCCTGGCCCTGCTCGGTACGGCGATGGGGGCCCCGCCGGGCCCCGACCGCCGGGCCGGGCCCGATGTGCGGCGTCCCGCCGCACCGCAGTTCCGCACGCCGCACATCCGCTTCGACGCTCAGTACCAGCACAACCACTACTACCCTGAGCGGGGGTATCTGGTGCCCAGTCTGCCCACAGGCAGCATCAGCGTCGCCTTCCGGGATGGGCGCTACTTCTTCCACGGTGGCGTGTGGTACCGGCCCTCGGGCACGCGCTTCGTCGTGGTGCTGCCACCAATCGGCATCTTCGTGCCGATCCTGCCGGCAGCCTACGTCACCCTGTGGATCGGCGGCACGTACTACTACTACGCCAACGGCGTCTACTACTCACCGGCGGGTACCAGCGGCTATGTGGTCGTCGAGCCGCCCGCCGAGGCCGCAACCGCGTCGGCTGCCGCGGTGCCGGAGCCGGTGATCTATCCGCGCAACGGGCAGAGCGCCGAGCAAACCGAGACCGACCGCCGTGAGTGCAACCGTTGGGCGACCACCCAGCCCTCGGCAATGAACGACGCGGGCGTATTCCAGCGGGCGGTGGCGGCGTGCATGGACGCGCGCGGCTACACCGTGCGCTGAAGCTGCCGACCCCACCACGAAGGACATTCATGCAACGCAAACAGTTTCTGCGCCACCTCGGCGCTCTGGCCGGCAGCGCCGCGATCGGGCCGCTGATCGCGGCCTGCGGCGGCGGCACCGACGCTGCCCTCGGTCCGACAGCGCTCACGGCAGACACGATCGTGCCGGTCGCCGCGCAAGCGACGATCGAGAGCCTGTCGGCCGATGAGTTCGCTGGCCTCAAGTTCATGCGCGAGGAGGAGAAGCTCGCACATGACGTCTATGTCGCGATGGACGCCTTGTGGAGCCACCGGACCTTCGCCAACATCGCTCTGAGCGAGACGACGCACACGCAGGCGATCCTCTCGCTGCTGACGAAGTACGGTGTCGACGACCCGGCCGCTGGCAAGGCCGCCGGCGTGTTCGAGGATCCGCAGCTGCAGGCCCTGTACGACACGCTGGTGAAGGCCGGAGCAGCCAGCTTGGTCGAGGGGCTCAAGGTCGGTGCGCTGATCGAGGAGACCGACATCCGCGACATCGTGCAGCGCCAGGCTCTCACCGACGAGGCGGACATCGTGAACGTCTACCGCAGCCTGCTGTGCGGCTCGCGCAACCACCTTCGCGCCTTCAATGGCGCGCTGCTCGATCTCGGCGTGACCTACAGCGCTCAGGTCATCACGCAGCAGGAATGGGACGCGATCGCCTACTCGACGCGAGAGACCTGCGGCGGCTGAGTGCGCCGGCCGCCCACGCGCCGCAGCGCCAGACCCGCGAGACCCAGACCAGCCAGCAGCGGCAGCACCGGATCGAACGGTGACTGCCCGCGTGCCATCGTGCAGCCACCGCCCTCGTCGGCCGCAAGGATCGGGTCGGTGCCCGGCCCGGGCGGCGGCTCCACGGCCTGCGCGGTGGCGAGAATCGTCGCGGAGCTGGCGTTGTCCGCCGCGTTCGCATCCAGATCCTCGCTGCTCACGCCGGCGCTGAGCGTGTAGCTGCCTTCGGCGGCCGCACCCACGGTGACGGACACGGTGCGACTCTGCGCCACACCGAGCTCGGGCAACGCGCACCGGAAGGTCGAGCCCTGCACTGTGCAGGCGCTCGGATCGCCGATGCCGACCAGCCGCAGGTTGTCGGGCAGGGTGCCGGTCACGGTCACGTTCCGGGCCATGCCGGCGCCATGGTTCGACACCTCCAGCGTCACGGTCTGCTGGCCACCGGCCGTGAACGAGACGCCTCTGCTGCTCAGGCTCAGGTCGGGCAGGTCGAACGCGGACATGACCGCGTACATGGCCTCCTTGGTGGCCGCATTGCCGGGCGAGGTCTCGCCCATCCACAGCACCATGGTCGACGAGCCATCGGGCAGGGGCCGCAGCTGCGATTCGGACTGACCTACCGCGCCCGCCGACACCGGCACGAAGGGCTCGAAGCTCACGCCCTGGTCGGTCGATCGCGACACGTACACGCGGCCCGCCTCGCCGGCCAGCGTGTTGCTCTCGGTCGCATAGGCGATGTAGAGCACGTTCGGGTTCTGCGTGTCGCCGGCGTCGGCCGAGCCGGTGAGCGGGTTGACGATCGTTCCCGGCGTCGGCACCAGGCGCGGCTCCACCACCGTCAGCGCGGGCGACTGGACTCGCGAGAGGTCGACCGGGCTGCTCCAGCTGCCGGCGCGCCCATCGTCGGTCGAGCGGGTGAAAAAGAGGTTGTAGTTCGCCGAAGGCGTGGCCGTCTTCTCGGGGTCGGCACCGAGCATGTCGGGCGTCAGGTCGTAGGCCAGGCCGATGAAGCCGCCGCGCACGATGGCCCTGTGCGCGTTGGCGTTGCCGCCGGACGCCGCCATGTCGGTCATTCGCTGCGGCGTGTCGGCCAGGAGGTCGGTGGGCAGGAAGCCGTTCGATCCGGGTCGCGCGAGCGTGTCGACCAGGCCGCGCCGCACCACGATGTCGGCCGGCGCGCCCGGCGCGGCAGTGGCCGATTCGCGCCAGAGCATCACCGTGCGCAAGGCCGAGGTGCCCGCGGCCGCGGCGCCCTGCAGCACGAAGCGCACGCGGCGCGCGTTCTTCGTCACGTCGCTGACGACGGTGCCAGGCGAGTTCGTGTCGTGGCTCGCGTAGGGGAAGGCGTGGTAGACCACACACTTGCCTCCGTTGCCGCCGGGGCAGGACGATTCCTCGTAGCCCACTGCGGCCACGCTCCCGCTGATCTGCAGGTTCGGCCGCGACGCGCCGGGCTGCCCGGTTCCCGTGGCGTTGTTGTCGCTGAGCTGCGCGATGTTGGCGCGCCAGGTCGCGCCGCTGGGCGCCGGCGCATGCGTGTACCAGATATTGGTGCCGCCGGTGACGTGCGAACCCATGCCACCGTCTCCCCGCCCCTCGGCCTCGCCAGGCTGCAGGCCTGCCGGATCTTCCTGCCAGGCGAGCGCGTAGGCCGTGCCGGTGGCATTGCCCGACACCACTTCGCCGATGGCATCGCGCTGGCCATTGGTCAGCTGCTGAACGTCCCATGCGGCGAGCGTCGGATCCACGATGGTCGCCGTCCATACACAGTGGAACGGCCGGTCGGCAACGCCGTCGCCGTCGAAGTCACTGGCCCCTTGCACGGGGTTGGTGTAACTGCCCGCATTGCCGGTCGCGGCCGGGTCCTGCGGACAGTAGGCGCTGTTCCAGGTGATCACCACCTTCGGCCCGGACGTGTCCGGTGGCGCGAAGATGCTGGGCTTCTCGTTGTCGACGCTGAAGGCCAGCGTGTCGCGCACGGTGATCGATTGGCCACCCGTCGCCGCGCCGGCCGCATCGCGCGACAGCAGCACCGGCGCCGACCACGACACGCCATCGTCGAACGAGTGGCGTGCGTAGACGTCCTGGCGGCCCACCGGCCCATCACCATAGGTGTAGAGCCATACCTTCCTGAATGCGCTGCCATCGAAGTAGGCGAGGCGCACGGCCTTCGCCTTTTCCGTCCCCGTGGGGGTCTGACTGACATTCATAGTCGACGCCGGCTTGAGCGCCGTCGCCGCCAGCACCGCCGCCGCAATCGCGCAAGACAACACACCGACACCGAGCTTGACGCTGACTTTCAAGTTGGGACTCCTGATCAAACCTTGACCTATTCCTATGCGACCCCTCGCATCCGCCTGCCTATGGTTCCGCAGGGAATGCCTGCTCGCGTTGCGTTCGCTCATTGATGACGCTCGCCCCGAATCGGCATACAGGCCGAAGTGCATGAGACGATGGCGCACATGACGCAGGATCTCGATCGCGCATCGGCCGCCGCGCTGCGCCGGGAGTGCGGGCTGGTGACCCCGCCTTTAGGTTGGTGGCGCTGGCTGGGTGATGCGCATGTTCTGGCCAGTCTTCTGGCGGCCTTGCCGGTCTGGCTCGCCCTGGGCATGACCATGGGTGGCCGCATGCAGGTGGCGCACACCTGGGGTGCGTGGTTGTCGCTGGTGCTGGTGCAGCCCGTCGCCGAGGAACTCGTCTTTCGCGGCGTGCTTCAAGGCCAGTTGCTGCGACTCGGCGGCACACGCAGGGCGGGGCCGTTCACCTGGGCCAACCTCGCAACGACCGCCGGCTTCATCGGCCTGCACCTGATCTCGCAGCCACCGGCCTGGGCTTTGGCGACGGCCGCACCGTCGCTGCTGCTCGGCCATCTGCGCGAGCGTTTCGGCAGCGTGCTGCCAGCGACCCTCCTGCACGCGGTCTACAACGCGGGGTTCGGCCTGGTCGCTTATGGCATGCGGACATAGGCGCCGCTGTCGCACTGGGCGACTCGGGCTCTGAGTGGCGCAGATCGAACAGATGTGAAACAGCGCAGCAGCAACTTGTGTGCGTTGCGCACACTCAATTGGTTCCCGCCCAGCCTGCCAAGAATGGTTCTGTCCGAAGTCGAAAAGGAACCATCATGAAGACTTGGTTGAGGGGATTGTTGATCACGTGCATCTGCAGCGTGATGTTGGGGTGCGGAGGGTCGGATGACCCGCCACCGCCGCCACCGGCACCGACGGGCTTGTCGGTGCAACCCGGCGACGAACTGAACACGGTGCAATGGCCTGCTGTGGCCGCAGCCACGTCGTACAACCTGTACTGGTCGGAAACCACGCCGGTCGCCAAGGCGACCGCGCAGGTCGTCAAGGGCGCGGTGTCGCCCTATCTGCACACCGGCCGCACGAACGGCCGGCTCGTCTACTACGCCGTCACGTCGGTCAATGCCGACGGCGAGAGCGCTTTGTCGACCGAGATCGGCGCCATGCCGGTCGCACCCGTGCCGGCACCTCCCGGCACGGTGAACGCCACGCCAGGTGACGGCGTGGTCACGATCGACTGGGCTCCTGTGTCGCGTGCGGACTCGTACACCCTGTACTGGTCGAACACGGCCGGGTTCGCACCCGGCGGCGCCGGGGTGACGAAGATCGAGAACATCCAGGCCACCAGCTACGCGCATCTGAGTCTCACGAACGGCACCGCTTACTACTACCTGGTGACGGCCGTGAACACGGGTGGCGAGAGCGTGGTGTCGGCGGAAGCGTCGGCCACGCCGCTGCCGCCTGCGCCTGGCGCCCCGGCCAACCTGACGGCCACCACGGGCGACACGCACGTGCACCTGTCCTGGTCCGCTTCACTGGGCGCGACCTCGTACAACGTGTACTGGTCGAACACCGCAGGCATCGTCCCCGGCGCAGCCGGCGTGACGCAGATTCCGGGCGTGACCACGACGAGCTACGAGCCGAGCGGCCTGACCAACGGTGACACCTACTACTACGTGGTGAGCGCCGTCGGTGCGGGCGGCGAGAGCGCGGTCTCGTCGGAAGTCTCCGTGCGGCCGCTGCCCCCGGCACCGCCTGCACCGCTGGGCCTGACGGCGATCGCGCCGAAGGACGTGACGCAGGTCACCGTGCAGTGGTTCGACGTCACCGACTATCCGTCGGCTCAGGCTCCGATCCAGCTGGGTTACCACATCTATCGCGGCCTCCAACCGGGCCTGGCGACGTACTACAAGGATGCGTCGCGCGCCACGAAGATCGCCAACGTCACCGCGCCGTTCGTCGACGCGACCGTGGCCAACGCCACCACTTACTACTACGTGGTGACCAGCTTCGTGCCGGCCATCCCGGATGTCGAGAGCGCGCCTTCGGGTGAGGTCTCGGCCACGACCGGCCGTGCCGGTGGCGGCGGTGGCGGTGGTGGTGGCGGCGGCGACACCGGCTTCGGCAACAACCTGTCGTTCCCGATCGTGTTCGCCGACGGCTATGGCATCACCGGCCTGAAGCTGGCCGGCACCTGGCCGGGCACGGGCCCGTTCACCACGCTGCCGACCTTCGATTTCAACACCGGGCTGCGCCCGCTGTCGACGGAGACGCTGACGAGCTTCCCGCTGCTGAGCAGTGCCACCGCCGTGTCCCTGGGCGGCACCACCTACTACCCGCAGGCCACGGCCAGCACGTGGCAGGCGGAGTGGCGCAACAACGCCACGGGTGCGCAGATGGAAGCAATCGTCGACTGGGGTGACGCACTGCTAAGCAAGACCTACACGTCGAGCTCCATCGTGCGCATCGAGACGACGCTCAAGCAGGATGCCACCATCGCCGGCGTGACCGACACGATGACGGCGTACCGGATGGCGCTGCTCTCCGGTTCGCAGACGACGGAGCTGCAGGGCACCGACGGCACGACCATCGCATCACCGACCCGCAACGTGTTCGCGATCAACGCCCGGCTGAAGATCGAGAAGATCGCCACCGGTGGCGGTGCTGATACGGTCGTCTTCGACAAGGCCGTGTACGAAGGCTTCGGCGTGTCCGAAGAAGGCGGCGGCGGCAGCACCGTGGTCTCGACCAAGTACGGTGCCGAGCTCAACGTCGCCGGCTCGATCGTCTACGGCTACAACTTCCGGCTCAGCTCCGTGACCGGCGTACCGAACAAGGCGGGCCAGTACCGGATCACCTTCAGCCTGGATCCGCAGGCGACGGTGGGCACCGAGACCGTGCCGAACCACGTGACGATGGTCAGCAAGTCGGATGCCGGAGCGACGCTGGCCACCGACGGCCTGAGTTCATCGGTGGTGATCACCGTGAACTGACCGGCCGACACACACCGGCATGCAAGTTGACGGCGGCTCTCGCAAGAGAAGCCGCCGTTTGACTTTGGTGCCGTTCCTCAACCCACACCAAAGGAGCCATGCCATGCATGCGCATCACTGGAAGACCACCGCGGCGGCCTGCGCGCTGTCGATGCTCGCCGCCTGCGGCGGCGGCGACGACCCCGCACCGGGCCCCACTCAGACAGCCATCGGCACGATCAGCAGCTTCGGCAGCCTTGTCGTCAATGGCGTGCGCTTCGACGACACCGCGGCCAGCATCACCATGGACGACAGCGCAGGCACGCGCGATCGGCTGCGCGTGGGCATGGTGGTCCAGGTGCGCGGCCGCATCAACGCCAATGGCACGGGAGTGGCCAACACCATTCGCTACAACGACTGCGTGCAGGGCCCGATCACTGCCATGAACCAGGTACAGAACACCGTCACCGTGCTCGGCCAGACGGTGCTGGTGGACGATGACACCGTGTTCGACGGCGTCACGCAGCGTGACATGAACAGCTTTGCGATCGGTGACCAGGTCGAAGTGAGCTGCCTGCCCGACCCGGCCAACAACCGCCTGCGCGCCACCCGAATGGAGCGGCAGGGGCTGTTCCAGAACGGTGTCAGCGAACTCGAGGTCAAAGGCACGGTGAGCAACCTCGATGCGGCTGCGGGCACCTGCACCATCGACGGCCTGACGGTGAACTTCTCGGGCATCGCCGCGGGCAGCCGGCCCGCCGGCCTGGCCAACGGCATGACCGTGGAGGTCGGCGGCAGCAACTTCGCGAACGGCATCCTCACCGCCGACCGGCTGCGCGACCGCGATCGCGACCGCATCAGCTATCCCGACGGCGATGGCCTCGAGGTCGAGGGCTATGTCGCCGACTTCGTCTCGATCGCGAACTTCACGGTAGCGGGCCAGGCGGTGAATGCGGCCAACGCGGTGATCCGCAATGGCACGGCCGCCGACATCCGCAACGGCCTGAAGGTCGAAGCCGAAGGCGTGATGACGAACAACGTGCTGGTCGCCAGCGTGCTCGTCGTCAAGCTGCAGGCCAGCGTGCATGTCGAATCCGGTCTGCAGGCCAAGGACGCGGCACTGGGCACTCTGACGATGCTCGGCCGCGCGCTCAAGCTCACGGCCGACACGGTGTTGCGCGACCGCCTGGCCAGCGCCGACCAGCCGGCGATCATCACGCTGGCATCGCTGAATCCGGCCGATCGCCTGGAAGTCAACGCCTACGAGGATGCGGCGGGCGACCTGATCGCCACGCGCGTGGAGCGCACCGCGGCAGACTCGCTCGTGGTCGTCAAGGGGCCGGCAGACGCGAAGGTGCCGACCACGCAGCTCACGCTGGCGGGTTTCGGCGTGACTACGGGCGCCAACTCACGCTACCGCGACCTGAGCGGAGCGCTGGTCGACGCTGCGACCTTCTACGCCGCCGTGGCCGTGCCGCCGGCGGTGCCGACGATGGTGCGCGCGCGGGGTGTGGTCGCGAGCCTGGCGACCAATGTGGTGGATGCGACGCGCGACGTCGGCACCACGGGTGAGCTGGAGATCGGCGAGGACTGAGCCTCGCCAGGGTCGGCTGCGGGGCCGCGGGAAGCGGCACCCGCACTCGCAGAGTGCCACTTGGCTTTCGGGTGGTGCGGCCGGCGACTATTTGCCGCCGCCGCCCCCACCACCACCGCCCCCCCCACCACCACCTCCGCCGCCGCCGCCCGCGCCGCCACCGGCTCCGGCGCCAGCACCCGCGCCGGTGCCCGGTCCGCGACCGGCAGGCGGTGCATCGGGCAGCGTGACTCCCCGCTCCTTGGCGCGCACTTTCATGCGCTCATGGTGCTCGGCGCGGATCTGCTCGCGCTCCTGCACGGTCTTGGCCGCCCGCATGCGATTGCGATACTCGTTGCGCTCCTGCGCCGTCATCAGCTTCGAGCCGAAGATGTCGCGGTCGCGGATCTGGTCGCGCGTGCGATCCTGATCTCGCGTCTGGTCGGCCGTCTTGTCGCGCGTCTGATCGCGATCACGCGTCTGGTCCTGGGCCATGGCCGCCGATGCCGCGAGGGCACCGGCGATCAGCCAGGGAATCGCTCGTCTTGCCTTCATTGCTTGCTCCTTGTGATTTGACACTTGCTCAGGCCCGCCATCACGATCCGGCATACCTGAATGGGTATGCTGTGCGTTCGGCGTGCGCCTGAGGTTGAGCGCCATCAACCGCGCGTCCCCGCGCGGCTTCAGATCGGTAAGGAAGTGCAATGGGGGCGGCATCGCCGCCCCTGCGTCAGGGGTACAGCCCGCGCTCCTCGCGTGCGGTGAGGATGCGCTCGCAGGCCACGGCGAAGGTGGCGGTGCGCAGCGTGATCTTGTGCTTGTCGGCGGTGTCCCAGATGCGCTTGAGCGCGCCGACCATGATCTTGTCCAGGCGCAGGTTGATCTCGTCTTCGGTCCAGAAGAAGGAGCTGAAGTCCTGCACCCACTCGAAGTAGCTGACCGTCACGCCGCCGGCGTTGCAGATCACGTCGGGCACGACGAGGATGCCGCGGTCGGCGAGGATGTCGTCGGCGGCCGGCAGCGTCGGGCCGTTGGCGCCTTCGAGCACCAGCTTGGCGGAGGTGCGCCTGGCGCGCTCGACGGTGACCTGGCTTTCCAGCGCGGCGGGGATGAGGATGTCGCACTTCACGTCCCAGAACGCCTCGTCGTCGGCCTTGTCGGCACCCTTGAAACCCGCGACGCCGCCGTACTGCTTGAGCGTGGGCATCAGCTCGGCCATGTCGATGCCCTTGTCGTTGACGATGGTGCCGGTGTGGTCCTGGATGGCGACGATCTTCGCGCCGGCCTGCGCGAACAGTTCGGCGGCCGCCGAGCCGACGTTGCCGAAGCCCTGCACCGCCACGCGGGCGCCATCGAGCTCGAGGTTGATGCGCCGCGCCGCTTCACGGCCGGTGACGAACACGCCGCGGCCGGTGCTCTTCGCGCGGCCGAGCGAGCCGCCCAGGTGGATCGGCTTGCCGGTGACCACGCCGGTGGCGGTGGTGCCGGTGTTCATCGAGTACGTGTCCATCATCCACGCCATGATCTGCGGGTTGGTGTTCACGTCGGGCGCCGGGATGTCCTGGTGCGGGCCGATGATGATGCCGATCTCGCTGGTGTAGCGGCGCGTCATGCGCTCGAGTTCCTTGATCGACAGCGTCTTCGGGTCGACGCGGATGCCGCCCTTGGCGCCGCCGTAGGGCAGGTTCACCGCGGCGTTCTTGATGCTCATCCAGGCCGCCAGCGCCATCACCTCCTCGAGGTTCACGTTCGGGTGGTAGCGCACGCCGCCCTTGCCGGGGCCGCGCGACATGTTGTGCTGCACGCGAAAGCCCTCGAAGTGCGCCACGCGGCCGTCGTCGAGCTCGATGGGCACGTCGACGATCAGCGCGCGCTTGGGGCGCTTGAGCGTCTCGACCCAGCGGGCCAGGTGGCCGAGGTAGGGCACCACGCGATCGACCTGCGACAGGTAGGTCTGCCAGGGGCCATCGGCGTGGTGGGTGACGTAGGACAGGCTGCTTTCGCTCATTCGGTGTCTCCGTGGTGTCTCGATGCGCGCTCCGGCGACGCTCGTGGCGAGGCCGGCTGCATGGGGCGTGACTGTAGGCGCGCGCGCGCCGAGTTTTCCACCGTTCGTCATGCCGGCTTTGCATGGCTTGCGCTGCCCCGCACATGGGCTGGGGAATGGATGCGGCGCAGCCCGCGTACACGCTGAACGCGGCGGCTCGTCGCGCCAACCCACCCGGAGAGACCCGCATGAAGCCCTTTGCGTTCGCCCTTGCCCTGTCTGCCACGCTCGCCTCGGGCGCTGCCCTGGCGGGGGACAGCCTCGTCCAGTTCAACGGCGCCATCGGCGTCGACCCGGTGGCCGGCATTGCCGCTGGCGCGCCGGTGCCCAACACGGTGCTGGGCGTGCCGCCGGGTGGCCGGCCCTGGATCCTGCGCAAGCTGCGCGCGAGCATCGACCCGGACGGCAGCATCTCCGCCAAGGGCAGCGGCCTGCTCTTCAGCGGCGGCGACCTGATCGGCACGCGCGGCGGCGTGACGCAGGTGTTCGCGACGCTGTTCTGCAGCGGCGTGGCCCACCACTCGCCGATCGTCGACCTCGACACGGCCGGCAACTTCGTCATCAAGGGCAAGCTCGGCGCGGTGCCGCCCAGCCCCTGCCTCAGCCCCGTGCTGCTGATCCGCAATGCCGCCGGCACGCAAGCGTGGTTCGCGGCCGGCATCCCCGGCGGGGACGACTGAGCTCAGCCGAACTCGTCGCCGAGTTCCTTCGCGCGCTGCTGCGCCGCCTTCAGCGCCTTCACGAAGGCGGCCTTCACGCCGCTCGCCTCGAGCGAGGTGAGCGCCGCGTAGGTGGTGCCGCCCTTGGAGGTGACACGTTCGCGCAGCACCGCCGGCGGCTCGTTGGAGGCCTGCGCGAGCGAGGTCGCGCCGGCAAACGTGGCCAGCGCGAGCTGCTTGCCTTGCTCGGCCGACAGGCCCATCTCCTGCGCGGCCTGCACCATCGCCTCGACGAAGTAGAAGACGTAGGCCGGGCCGGAGCCCGACAGCGCGGTGACGGCATCGAGGTCTTCCTCGCGCGCAACCCACAGCGTGCGGCCGGTGGGCGCGAGAAGCGCCTCGGCGGTCGCCTTCTCGGCCGCGCTCACCGCGTCTCGCGCATAGAGCCCGGCGATGCCCTGGCCGATCAGCGCCGGCGTGTTGGGCATGCTGCGCACGACACGCTGGCTGCCGGTGGCCCGCGCGATCGCGTCGCTGCGGATGCCGGCCATCACGCTGAGCTGCAAGGCGCCGGCGATGTGCGCGGCACACGGCGCCGCGGCGGCCTGGAAGAGCTGCGGCTTGACCGCCCACACCACCACGCCGGCCTGCGCCAGCGCCGCATCGGCGGCGGCGAAGGTGCGCACGCCGTGATCGGCTCGGAGCTTCTCGCGCTGCGCTTCGCCGGGGTCGACGACGAGGATGGAGTCGGCCGGGCGGCCGCTGGCGCGCAACCCGCCGATGATGGCCGCGGCCATGTTGCCGCCGCCGATGAAGGCCAGCACCTCGTTGCTCATCGTGGTCTCCTTGGCTCGTTGCTCATTTCGCGGCCGAAGCCGCCGGCGGCGTGGGCACGACGACGCCGGAGCCGATCGGGATCTCGGTGGTCTCGACGAAGCCGGTGACGAAGTAGCGCGTCTCGCCGAAGCAGCTGGTCGGCAGGCCGACCTTCTCTTCGTAGTGCAGGCTGACGCGCTTGCCCATCGCGGCGCTGAGCTTGTGCGCCAGCGCGTCGTCGTGCACCGTGAAGAAGAACTTCTCGGTCGTCGAGCCGGGCAGCGAGACGAGCGCGAGCTCGCCCTCCCAGGTCTTGCAGATCCAGCCCTTGTGCGAGAACTTCTGCACCCAGCCGGCACGCTCGCCGCTGGAGTAGCTCCAGTTGAGCGCGAAGGCAAACCAGGCGACGGCCAGCAGCAGCAGGGCGACGACCGCGATGACGATGTTCTTGATCATGACCGTGATCGTCGCATACCGCACCGGTCTTCAATGCGACAGCCCGGCCAGCAGCTCCGCGTTGCCGCCGGCAGCAGCGGTGTTGATGGTCAGCGTCTGCTCGGCGCAGAAGCGGTACAGGTAGTGCGGCCCGCCGGCCTTCGGGCCGGTGCCCGACAGGCCCTCGCCGCCGAACGGCTGCACGCCGACCACCGCGCCGATCATGTTGCGGTTGACGTAGACGTTGCCGATGCGCGCCGCATTCGCGATGCGCAGCGCGCGGCTGTCGATGCGCGTCTGGATGCCCAGCGTGAGGCCGTAGCCGAGCGCGTTGACCTGCGCCACCACGGCATCGATGTCGCCCTTCCAGCGCACCACGTGCAGCACCGGGCCGAAGATCTCCTGCTTCACGTCGGCGATCGACTCCAGCTCGAAGGCCACCGGCGCGATCAGCCGCGCGAAGGTGGAGCTCACCGGCGTCTCGCCGATGAGGCGGGCCTCGCGGCGCAGGCGCTCGACATGCGATCGGATGCCGGCGAAGGCCTCGCCGTCGATCACCGGGCCGACGTCGGTGGCGAGCAGCGCCGGGTCGCCGACGACCAGTTCCTGCATCGCGCCGCGGATCATCTCGATCACCGCGTCGGCGATGCCCTCGTGCACGACGAGCAGGCGCAGCGCCGAGCAGCGCTGGCCGGCCGAGCGGAAGGCGCTTTGCACCACCGCGTCGACCACCTGCTCGGGCAGCGCGGTGCTGTCGACGAGCATCGCGTTGATGCCGCCGGTCTCGGCGATCAGCGGCACGATGGGGCCGTCCTTGCCGGCGAGCGTGCGGTTGATGATGCGCGCCACGGCGGTCGAGCCGGTGAAGCACACGCCCGCGGTGCGTCGATCGGCGGCGAGTGCCGCGCCGACCGTTTCGCCCGGGCCGTGCAGCAGCACCAGCGCATCGACGGGCACGCCGGCCTCGTGCAGCAGCGCGACCATGCGCTGCGCGACGAAAGGCGTCTGCTCGGCCGGCTTGGCGGCCACCGTGTTGCCGGCCACCAGCGCCGCAGCCACCTGGCCGGCGAAGATCGCCAGCGGGAAGTTCCACGGGCTGATGCAGACGAACAACCCTCGGCCGTGCAGGCGCAGTTCGTTGTGCTCGCCGGTCGGGCCGGGCAGGGTCTGCACGGCCAGGCGCTGCTCGGCCTGGTCGGCGTAGTAGCGCAGGAAGTCGACCGCCTCGCGCACCTCGGCCACGCAGTCGCCGAGTGTCTTGTGCGCCTCCTTGACGAGCAGGCCGCAGAACTCGGCCAGCCGCGCATCGAGCGCATCGGCGGCGCGGCGCAGCGTGGCGGCGCGCTCGGCCAGCGGCACCTCGTTCCAGCGCGGATACGCCGCGTGCAGGCGCTGCATCGCCGCATCGATCTGCTCGGCCGACGCCTCCTTCACCGCCTCGATGCGGGCACCGGCGATCGCATGCATCAGCGGCTCGCGCTGCGCCACGCAAGCGAGGTCGGCACCGGTCGAGTTGGGCCGCGCGCCGTACAGCGCCGCCGGCATCGGCAGGCCCGGCTGCGCCGCCGGCACGAGCGGCGAGGCGAGCAGCGCGTCGACATCGACCTGCGGGTCGGCGAGCTGGTGCACGAAGGACGAGTTGGCGCCGTTCTCCAGCAGCCGGCGCACCAGGTAGGCGAGCAGGTCGCGGTGTTCGCCGACCGGGGCGTAGACCCGCACCGGCACGTCGGACACGCCCATCACCTCGCGGTAGATGCCTTCGCCCATGCCGTGCAGGCGTTGCATCTCGAACTTCGCGCTGCCGCCATGCGCCATCTGCAGGATCGCACCGATGGTGCCGGCGTTGTGGGTGGCGAACTGCGGGTAGATCGCGTCGGCATGGCCGAGCAGCGCCTGCGCGCAGGCGAGGTAGGCGATGTCGGTGTGGTGCTTGTGCGTGAACACCGGGTAGCCGGCCAGGCCCGCTTCCTGCGCGCGCTTGATCTCGCCGTCCCAGTAGGCGCCCTTGACCAGGCGCACCATGAAGCGAAGCCCGTGCGTGCGGGCGATGCGTGCGACCTCGTCGACGACCTCCAGCGCGCGCGTCTGGTAGGACTGCACCGCCAGGCCGAAGCCGCGCCATTGCGGGTGCGCCTGCGCAATGCGCGCGGCGAGCGCCTCGAAGACGTCGAGCGAGAGCTCCAGGCGGTCGCTCTCCTCGGCATCGATGGTGAGGTTCATGTCGGCGCGCGCGGCGGCCTGCGCCAGCTGCCACACGCGCGGCAGCAGGTCGGCGAAGACGCGATCTCGCTGCGACTCCTCGTAACGCGAGAACAGCGCGCTGAGCTTGATCGAGATGCCATCTGAGGCTTCGGGACCGCGGTTGCGCGGGCCCGCCGCGATGCGCTCGACGGCCGCGAGGTAGGAGGCCAGGTAGCGCTGCGCATCGGCCTCGGTGCGCGCGCCCTCGCCGAGCATGTCGTAGCTGAAGCGCAGCTGGGTCTGCTGGCGGCGCTGGCTGTCGGCTTCGGCCATCGCCTCGCTGATGTGGCGGCCGAGCACGAACTGGCGACCGAGCAGCTGGATGGCGCGCACCGTGGCCGCCACGACGGTCTGCGCGCCGAGGCGCTTGAGCAAACCGGACTCGCCTTCGGCGCCCGGCAGGAAGCGCTTGGACATCGCGATCGCGCTGGCCGACAGGCTGGCCAGCATGCGGTGCGGGCCTTCGCCGGGCGCGTCGAACTCGGCCTTGCCGAGCTGGTCGGCGGTGAGCGCGATGGCCGTCTCGGCATCGGGCACGCGCAGCAGCGCTTCGGCCAGGCGCATCAGCGCCAGCCCCTCGGCGCTGGAGATGGGGTACTCGCGCAGCAGCGATTCCATGGCCCAGAACGGCGCCGGCGTGTCGCGCACGCCGTGCACCCAGGGCGCGGCGCGGCGCATGGCTTCGGGCCAGTCGAGTCGGCCGGACAGTCGTGCCAGCGCGGCATCGAGCACCGCGTGCTCGGAGCGATAGGGGTCGGGCAGGCGGGCGAGGGCGGCGGGGTGACGAACATGGTGAAGCTCCGAAAATCCGGCGAGCGTCGAATTTGTTGCTAGGTTAGCAACAGGCCGCTAGGATTAATCGCCAAACCAGCCACTCGCCACCGCCATAACTTCGGCCAGCCCATGACGACTGACGACACCGACCGTGCCTACGCCCTCGACAAGATCGACACCCGCATCCTGCGCGTTCTGCAGAAGGACGGGCGCATTTCCAACCTGAAGCTGGCCGAAGAAGTCCACCTGTCGCCCACCGCGGTGCTCGAGCGCGTCAAGCGGCTCACGCGCGACGGCTTCATCCTCGGCTACGAGGCGCGGCTGAACCCGGACAAGCTCGGCGCCGGCATGCTCGTCTTCATCGAGGTGGTGCTCGACCGCACCACGCACGACGCGATGAACGCCTTCAAGGCCGCGGTGCAGGTGCGCGCCGAGATCCAGGAATGCCACCTGGTGGCCGGCGGCTTCGACTACCTGATCAAGACGCGCGTCGCCAACATGCAGGCCTACCGCGAGCTGGTGGGCTCGGTGATCTGGGCGCTGCCGGGTGTGCGCGAGACACGCACGTACGCGGTGATGGAAGAGGTGAAGAACACCACGCAGCTGGCGATCTGAGCTGCCGACGCGAGCCGCCCGCTCGCGTGGCGATCACTTCGCCTTCGCGCTGGTCCGCACCGGCTCGGGCAGCGGCTTGGCGGCGAGCACGCGCACCTGCTCCACGAGGTGGTTGTGCGCGTCGAGGAAGGCGGCCGCGATCACCTTGCCTTCGTTGGTGTTGCTCCAGCCCATGCCGCCGGCGCCGCCGGTCTTGCCGATCACCAGGCCGCCCAGGCCGAGGTCGGTGGTGCGCGCCGCGCCGGTGGCCGAGGAGAGCTGCTCGGTGGTTTCGTTGTCGGTGAGCAGAAGAACGACCTGCGCCTCCTTGAGCTTGACCTGCTCCGCTGCACCGGCCAGCTTGTTGAGGAAGGGGATCTGCGCCAGGATGCCGCCGATCTGCCGGCCCGCGTCCTGCTCGCTGAAGGTCAGGCTGGGCACCACGCTGTACTGCGCGACGATGCCGCGGCCCTTGCGCACGGTGGTGTCGTCCTGGCGCAGCACGCCCTTGTCCTTCAGCTCCTGCTCGCGCACCGTGGCGTCGAGGCCGGCATGGCGGTCGACGATGCGAAAGCAGCCGCTCTGCTGCATGAGCACGCGCACCAGCGGCAGCGGCGACTCGGGCAGGCCGCCGCGGCCGATGCCGACGTAGCCATGCTGGTTCTCGACCAGCGAGACCACGGCCACGGGCGCCTCGCAGCGTGCGAGTTCCTTGGCGGCCCCCTGGGCCCCCGCCGAGCCGCCTGAGCCGCTGACCACCGAGCCGCCCTGGCCGAGTTCCACGCCCTGCTTGCCGCAGGCGGCCACGAGCATCGCGGCCGCCAGCGCTGTTGCGCATCGAATCATCTTGTCACTCCCTGGCCCGTCTGGAGCGCGGGCTGATCGGCGCGCATTGTGCGGCAGCGCCGCCTCGGCTGCAGGCCCTGTTCAGCTGCGTGCGCCGAATATCGCGCTGCCGACACGAACGATGCTCGCACCTTCCAGGATGGCCGCGTCGAGGTCGGCGCTCATGCCCATCGACAGCGTGTCCAGCGGCAGGCCCTGCGCGCGCACTTCCTCCAGCAACTCGCGCAGTGCACGGTGCGGCGCACGCTGGGCCTGCAGGCTGCCGGCCGGCTCGGGAATCGCCATCAGGCCGCGCAGCACCACCCGCGGCAGGGACGCGACGGCCTGCGCCACCGCGCTCACTTCGGCGGGCGCCAGGCCGCTCTTGCTGGCCTCGCCGCTGATGTTGACCTGCAGGCACAGCTGCAGCGGCGGCAGGTGCGCAGGCCGCTGCTCGGACAGCCGCTGCGCGATCTTCACCCGGTCGACCGAATGCACCCAGTCGAACTGCTCGGCCACCACGCGGGTCTTGTTGCTCTGCAGCGGGCCGATGAGGTGCCACTCGATGGACTCGCGCAAGTCGGCGAGCGCGGCGATCTTGTCGAGCGCCTCCTGCACGTAGTTCTCGCCGAAACAGCGCTCGCCGGCCGCGTGCGCGGCACGCACCGAATCCGGCCCGAAGGTCTTGCTCACGCACAGCAGCGTGACGCTTTGCACGGGGCGCCGCGCGCTGTCGCAGGCCTGCGCAATGCGAGCGCGCACTTGTTGTATGTTGCTGGAGATCGTCGCCATAATGCGCCGAGAGTATCCCCGCGACGGCGCACGCCGCGCCGCTTCCGCGACTCGTACATCCGGTTACCCCATGGACATCACCCAACTGCTGGCGTTCTCGGTCAAGAACAAGGCGTCTGACCTGCACCTGTCCGCCGGACTGCCGCCGATGATCCGGGTGCACGGCGATGTGCGCCGCATCAACGTCGACCCGCTCGAGCACAAGCAAGTGCACGACATGGTGTACGACATCATGAACGACTCGCAGCGCAAGGCCTACGAAGAAACGCTGGAGTGCGACTTCTCGTTCGAGATCCAGGGCCTGGCGCGCTTTCGCGTCAATGCCTTCAACCAGAACCGCGGCGCCGGCGCCGTGTTCCGGACGATTCCTTCGAAGATCCTCACGCTCGAGCAGCTCAACGCGCCCAAGGTGTTCGCCGAGCTCGCGCTCAAGCCGCGCGGCCTGGTGCTGGTGACCGGCCCGACCGGCTCGGGCAAGTCGACCACGCTGGCGGCCATGGTCAACCACCTCAACGAGAACGAGTACGGCCACGTGCTGACGGTGGAAGACCCGATCGAGTTCGTGCACGAGTCCAAGAAGTGCCTGGTCAACCAGCGCGAGGTCGGCCCGCACACGCTGAGCTTCTCGAACGCGCTGCGTTCCGCACTGCGCGAAGACCCGGACGCCATCCTCGTGGGCGAAATGCGCGACCTGGAAACGATCCGCCTGGCGCTGACCGCCGCGGAAACCGGCCACCTGGTGTTCGGCACGCTGCACACCTCGAGCGCCGCCAAGACGGTCGACCGCGTGGTCGACGTGTTCCCGGCCGCCGAGAAGGAGATGGTGCGCGCGATGCTGTCAGAGTCGCTGATCGGCGTGATCTCGCAGACGCTGTGCAAGTTGAAGGACGGCAGCGGCCGCGTCGCCTCGCACGAGATCATGCTGGGCACGGCGGCCATCCGCAACCTGATCCGCGAGAACAAGATCGCTCAGATGTACTCGTCGATCCAGACCGGCAACAGCATGGGCATGCAGACACTCGATCAGAACCTCGCCGACCTGGTGCGCCGCAACGTGATCTCGCCGGCCGAAGCCCGCGCCAAAGCCAAGTTCCCCGAGAACTTCCCTGGCTGAGCCCTGAAGGAACGCTGAATCATGGAACGCGACCAGGCATCCAAATTCGTCAACGACCTGCTGCGCCTGATGGTGTCGCGCAATGGCTCGGACCTGTTCCTCACCGCCGACTTCCCGCCCGCGATCAAGGTCGACGGCAAGGTGACGAAGGTGTCGCCGCAGCCGCTGACCGGCGCGCACACGCTGGCGCTGACGCGCTCGGTGATGAACGACAAGCAGGCCGCGGAGTTCGAGCGCACCAAGGAGTGCAACTTCGCGATCTCGCCGCAGGGCATCGGGCGCTTCCGCGTCAACGCCTTCGTGCAGCAGGGCAACGTCGGCCTGGTGATGCGGACGATCCCGCAGACGCTGCCGACCATCGACACGCTGAATCTGCCGCAGGTGCTCAAGGACGTGGCGCTGACCAAGCGCGGCCTGGTCATCTTCGTCGGCGCCACCGGCTCGGGCAAGAGCACCTCGCTGGCGGCGATGGTCGATTTCCGCAACGAGAACACGCACGGCCACATCATCACGATCGAGGACCCGGTCGAGTTCGTGCACCCGCACAAGAACTGCATCGTCACCCAGCGAGAGGTCGGCATCGACACCGACGGCTGGGAACAGGCGCTGAAGAACACCTTGCGTCAGGCGCCCGACGTCATCCTGATGGGCGAGATCCGCGACCGCGAGACGATGGAACACGCCGTCGCCTTCGCCGAGACCGGCCACCTGTGCATGGCCACGCTGCACGCCAACAGCGCCAACCAGGCACTGGACCGCATCATCAACTTCTTCCCGGAAGAACGGCGCGCGCAGCTGCTGATGGACCTGTCGCTGAACCTCAAGAGCCTGGTCTCGCAGCGCCTGCTGCCGCGCCAGGAAGGCAAGGGCCGCGTCGCCGCGGTGGAGATCCTGCTGAACACGCCGCTGATCGCCGACATGATCTTCAAGGGCGAGGTCTCCGACATCAAGGACCTGATGAAACGCTCGCGCGAGCTCGGCATGCAGACCTTCGATCAGGCGCTGTTCGACCTCTACGAGAGCAACCTCGTCACCTACGAAGACATCCTGCGCAACGCCGACTCGGTGAACGACCTGCGCCTGCAGGTCAAGCTGCACAGCCAGCGCGCACGCAGCTCCGACCTCGCGGCGGGCACGGAGCACCTGACGATCGTGTAATCTGGCGCTTCGCCGAACACCGCACGGCCTCGTCAGAGGCCGTGTTCTTTTTGGGACACGACATGAGCACGCGAATCTACGAACCCACGCCGGCGCGCGACGTCGCCTTCCTCGGCCTGGGCGTGATGGGCCACCCGATGGCCGGCCACCTGGCCCGCGCCGGGCACCGCACCACGGTCTACAACCGCACCGCGGCCAAGGCCGCGCAATGGGCAGCCGAATACGGTGGCGGCCATGCCGCCACGCCGCGCGAGGCGGCGCGGGGTGTCGACATCGTCTTCGCCTGCGTCGGCAACGACGACGACCTGCGCTCGGTCACGCTCGGCGACGACGGCGCCTTCGCCGGCATGAAACGTGGCGCGATATTCGTCGACCACACCACCGCCTCGGCCGAGGTGGCGCGCGAACTCGGCGCCGAGGCTGCGAGGCGTGGCCTGCAGTTCGTCGATGCGCCGGTGTCCGGCGGCAACCTCGGCGCGATCAACGGCGCGCTGACGGTGATGTGCGGCGGCGACGCGGCCGCCTTCGAGACCATGAAGCCGGTGGCGATGGCCTTCTCGAAAGCCGTCACGTTGCTCGGCCCTCACGGGGCAGGTCAACTCGCGAAGATGGTGAACCAGATCGCCATCGCCGGCCTGGTGCAGGGCCTGTCGGAAGCCATCGCCTTCGGCGAGAAGGCCGGCCTGGACATGAAGGCCGTGCTCGGCGTGATCGGCAAGGGCGCCGCGCAGAGCTGGCAGATGGACAACCGCGGCCCGACGATGGTCGAGGGCCGGTTCGACTTCGGCTTCGCGATCGACTGGATGCGCAAGGACCTCGGCCTGGTGCTCGACGAGGCCCGGCGCAATGGCGCCCGCTTGCCCGTCACTGCGCTGGTCGACCAGTTCTACGCCGACCTGCAGGCGCAGGGCGCCAATCGGCTCGACACCTCGAGCCTGATCAAGCGCCTGCGCTGACCGGAGACCCGGGCCACGGGTCTCTACTGCTTCGGCGGCGTTTGAGGCTGAGGCTGCGACTGGGTCTGCCCCTGCTTGGGCTGCAGCTCGGCCAGTTCGGCCTCGGTGATCACCTCGAACACGCGAACCACCTTCTGCACGCCGCTCACGGCGCGGGCGATATCGGAGGCACGGTTGGCTTCGCGCTCGGTGACGCGGCCCATCAGGTAGACCGTGCCGCGTTCGCTGATGACCTTGATCGCGTTGGCGAACACGTCCTTCGCGTCGATGAAGCTCGCCTTCACCTTGCTGGTCAGGATGGCGTCGTTCGAGCGGGCCGCCAGCGAGGACGAACCCGCCACCACCAGCTCGTTGACGACGGTGCGCACACCCTCGATCTTGGCCACGGCCTGCTCGACGGCGACCTTGTCGGTGTCGGCCGCCACTTCGCCGGTCAGCAGCAGCGTGCGGTTGTAGCTGGTCGCGTTGACGTGGCCGCGCTCGCCGACGGCTTCGCGCGTGCGCGTCATCGCCTTCAGCTCGATGGACTGGTCCTCGAGCTGCGTGCCCGAGGTGCGGCGGTCGGTCACCATCAGCGAGGTGCCCATCACCGCGCCGCCGACGAGCAGCGGCGCGCACGCCGACATCAGTGTGGAAGCCGCCACGGCGGCGAGCACGAAGGACGGGCGAACGAGTCTGGAGCGAAGGGTCATGTGTTTTCCTGTTCACCGAGCAGTTGAAGGTCGACCGCATCGCACAGGCAGTGCAGCACGAGGATGTGCACTTCCTGGATGCGGGCGGTGCGCTCGTGCGGCACGCAGATGTGCACGTCGGTCTCGCCGAGCCGCTCGCGCAGCTTGCCGCCGCCACGGCCGGTCAGCGCGACGACAGTCATGTCCTTCGCGCGTGCGGCTTCCACCGCGGCCAGGACGTTGGACGAGTTGCCGCTGGTGCTGATGGCCAGCAGCACGTCGCCGGGCGCACCGAGCGCCTGCACCTGCTTGGAGTAGATCGAGTTGAAGTCGTAGTCGTTGCCGATCGCGGTGAGGATCGACGTGTCGGTGGTCAGCGCGATGGCCGCGAGGCCGGGACGCTCGCGTTCGAAGCGCCCGACGAATTCGGCCGCGAAGTGCTGTGCATCGCTGGCCGAGCCACCGTTGCCGCAGGCCAGCACCTTGCCGCCCGCGGTGATGCAGCCCACCACCGTGTTCACGGCATCAGCGATGGGCTTGGAGAGGATCTCCGCAGCGGCGTACTTCAGGTCCGCGCTGTCGAAGAATTGCTGCTGGATGCGTTGTTCGAGCATGGTCGCCGATCATAAGACACGCATCCGTCGTCGCGGTTCCATGCGCCGAGGTGACACCGTGTCACGAAGCGTCGAAGGCGCCGCGCAGCCAATCGATGCGCTCGCCATCGATCGCCACCACGTCGAAGCGACAGGGCGGCGGGGCGGCCAGCCGCATCAGGTAGTGACGCGCCGCCAGCACGATGCGGCGCTGCTTGACAGAGCCCACGCTGGCCGCCGCGCCGCCATGGCCGCCGTCGCTGCGCGTACGCACCTCGACGAACACCAGCGTGCCGTCGCGTTCGCGCAGGATCAGGTCGACTTCGCCGCCGCGCGCCCGAGGCCCGCGCGCGACCCGATAATTGCGTTCCACCAGCACCAGGCCCGCACGCTGAAGATGTGTCAGCGCGAGCGCCTCCCCCGCATCCCCGATCGCCTTCGTCGTCTGCCGACCCGTGAACACCATCGACGCCCCGTTGTTGCGGCAGGCCGCCGCTGCGGCGGCCGGCGGCCAGAGTTATCCGGCCGGCGCACTGTACGTCGTGGCCACGCCGATCGGCAACCTCGCCGACCTGACCCTGCGCGCCATCCACGTGCTCGGGCTGGTCGAGGCGATCGCCTGCGAAGACACGCGCCACAGCGCGCCGCTGCTGCGCACGCTGGGCATCGAGGGCAAGCCGCTGCTGGCGGTGCATGAGCACAACGAACGAGAAGCCGCCGCGGGCGTGATCGAGCGATTGGCGCGCGGCGAGCGTGTGGCCTTCGTCAGCGACGCTGGCACGCCGGCCGTCAGCGACCCCGGCGCGGCCCTCGTGGCGGCGGTGGCCGCAGCCGGCATGCGATGCATCCCGGTGCCCGGCGCCAGCAGTGCTGCGGCAGCCCTGAGCGTGGCCGGCGATGCGGACGGCCACGGCTTCGTGTTCCACGGCTTCCTGCCGGCCAAGGCCGGCGAGCGCGCGCAGGCGCTGCAGCGCATCGCTGCCGACGCGCACACCGCCATCCTGTTCGAGGCGCCGCATCGGATCGCGGCCTTGGCCGCGGAACTGGCAACGGCCTGTGGCCCGCGCCGCGTCACCGTGTGCCGGGAGCTGACCAAGCAGTTCGAGTCGGTCACCACCGTGCCCGCCGAAACCCTGCCGCAGTGGCTGGCCGATGATCCGAACCGGCTGCGCGGCGAGTTCGTGCTGGTGATCCACGCGCTCGGGCACAGCGGCGACGAGTCGCTGCCCGATCGCCACGACCGCGTGCTCGATGCGCTGCTCGCCGCGTTGCCGCTGAAGCAGGCCGTGGCGCTGGCGGTCGAGCTGACCGGCGCGCCGCGCAATGCCCTCTACGAGCGCGCCCTCGCGCGCAAGCGCGAGTCGCAGGGCGGCTGACCGGCTCGGACCGGCCGGCCGCAGGTCACGGCTTCGCGGTCTGCGCGTCGTGCTTCTGGTGGCGGATGTCCTTGCTGGCGTGGTTCTGCATCTTGTGCAGGCGGCGGCGCTCGGACTTGGTGACGGTGCCATCGGCCTTGGCCTGGTTCTCGGCGCGGTTGATGACGTTCTGCTCCTTCTCGAGGCGGCGCGTCTCGCGCTTGTTGAGCTCGCCCGAGGCGATGCCTTGGTCGATGCGCTTTTCCTGGTTGGCCTGGCGCTGGTCGACGCGCGGCGTGGCCGCAGGCGACGAAGCGGCCTGGGCGAATGCACCGGCGGTGGCAACGGCCAGCGTAGCGGCGACGGCAAGAGTCTTGAAGGTGAACATGGTGCGTGTCCTTGGGTTGTCGGCGAAGCGTCGTGGGTTTTGCGCTTCGTGGGCTTTCAACGAATGCCGCGCGCCGCCCGTGCACGCCCGTCCTGTAAACCCTCGTAAAGACCTGCGAAGCAAGGCCGCTCCTACAATGATCCGCACTTGCCGAGGACGCCGCCATGATCTCCCGTGAACCGACGATCGAACGCCTGGCCATCGCCCGTTCGCTGCTGCTCGAGCCCTTCGGCCTGACCGAGGCAACGCTGGGCAAGGCCTTGGCCACGATCGCGACGCACCGCATCGACGACGCCGACCTGTACTTCCAGTACACGCGCAGCGAGGGCTGGAGCCTGGAAGAGGGCATCGTCAAGAGCGGCAGCTTCGGCATCGACCAGGGTGTGGGTGTGCGCGCAGTGGCCGGCGAGAAGACCGCCTTCGCCTACTCCGACGACATCTCCGAGGCCGCGCTGCTCGACGCCGCGGCCACGGTGCGCACCATCGCCGCCGCCGGCCAGAGCAGGCGCATCAAGATCGACACGCCGACGAAGATCGCGCCCAGCCGCATCCTCTATGCGCCGATGGATCCGATCGCCACGCTGGACAGCACGCAGAAGGTGGCGCTGCTCGAGCGCGTCGAGAAGCTGGCCCGCGCCAGGGACCCGCGCATCGTTCAGGTGATGGCGGGCCTGGCCGGCGAGTACGACGTGGTGCTGGTGGCGCGCGCCGACGGCACGCTGGCCGCCGACGTTCGCCCGCTGGTGCGCCTGTCGGTCACGGTGATCGCCGAGCAGACGGTCGACGGCCAGGTGCGCCGCGAGGTCGGCTCCGGCGGCGGCGGCGGGCGCTTCGGCTTCGGCTACTTCCACGACGCGATGATCGAGAGCTACGTCGACCAGGCGGTGACGGCGGCGCTGACCAACCTCGAGTCGCGCCCGGCCAAGGCCGGAGAGATGAGTGTCGTGCTCGGCCCGGGCTGGCCCGGCGTGCTGCTGCACGAGGCCATTGGGCACGGACTCGAAGGCGACTTCAATCGCAAGGGTTCGAGCGCTTTCTCGGGCCGCATCGGCCAGCGCGTGGCGGCCAAGGGCGTGACCGTGCTCGACGACGGCACCATCCCCGACCGCCGCGGCTCGCTGAACATCGACGACGAAGGCCATGCCTCGCAGCGCAACGTGCTGATCGAGGACGGCATCCTCAAGGGCTACATCCAGGACTCGCTGAACGCGCGGCTCATGAAGGTCAAGCCCACCGGCAACGGCCGGCGCGAGAGCTACGCCCATGTGCCGATGCCGCGCATGACCAACACCTACATGCTCGGCGGCGACAAGACCAAGGAAGAGATCATCGCCAGCCTGAAGCGCGGCCTGTACGCCACCAACTTCGGCGGCGGCCAGGTCGACATCACCAGCGGCAAGTTCGTCTTCTCGGCGAGCGAAGCGTTCTGGGTCGAGAACGGCAAGATCCAGTACCCGGTGAAGGGCGCCACCATCATCGGCAACGGCCCGGACGCGCTGACGCGCGTCAGCGCGATCGGCAACGACATGAAGCTCGACACCGGCGTGGGCGTGTGCGGGAAGGACGGGCAGAGCGTGCCCGTGGGCGTGGGCCAGCCGACGCTGCGCATCGACCGCCTCACCGTGGGCGGCACGGCCTGAGGCCTGCGCGTCGTGCTAGAGTCCGGCCCATGCGCTCGCAGAAGTCCTTCTTTTTTGCGTACTTTTGGTTCTCGCACCGCCCGGCGGATGGAGAGGCAAGCGCTTAGCCGACAACGACAGCGCACCGAATCCGAAACCGCCGGGCACCCGCCCGGCGGTTTTTTTTCGGCCCGCGCATCCCGATCCCGCCACCCAGAACAGCACGAGGAGCCGTCCGCCATGACCAGCAAAACCACCAGCGAGGCCTGGTATGCCCGCAGCGAGCGCACCAGCCAGACCGACGACCAGCGGATCAAGGACGTGACGCCGCTGCCGCCGCCGGAGCACCTGATCCGCTTCTTCCCGATCGCCGGCACGGCGGTCGAGACGCTGATCGGCAACACCCGTGCGGCGATCCGCAACATCATGCAGCGCAAGGACGACCGGCTGCTGGTGGTGATGGGCCCGTGCTCGATCCACGACCCGGCGGCTGCCATCGACTACGCGCGCCGCCTGAAGGTGCAGCGCGACAAGTACGCCGACCGGCTGGAGATCGTCATGCGCGTGTACTTCGAGAAGCCGCGCACCACGGTGGGCTGGAAGGGCCTGATCAACGACCCCTACCTCGACGAGAGCTACCGCATCGACGAGGGCCTGCGCATCGCGCGGCAATTGCTCGTCGAGATCAACCGCGCGGGCATGCCGGCCGGCAGCGAGTTCCTCGACGTCATCTCGCCGCAGTACATCGGCGACCTGATCGCCTGGGGCGCGATCGGCGCGCGCACCACCGAGAGCCAGGTGCACCGCGAGCTGGCCTCGGGCCTGTCGGCGCCGATCGGCTTCAAGAACGGCACCGACGGCAACATCAAGATCGCCACCGATGCGATCCAGGCTGCCGCACGGCCGCATCACTTCCTGTCGGTGCACAAGAACGGCCAGGTGGCCATCGTCGAGACGCGCGGCAACAAGGACTGCCACGTCATCCTTCGCGGCGGCAAGACGCCCAACTACGACGCCGCCAGCGTGGCCGCGGCCTGCAAGGAGATCGAAGCGGCCAAGCTCGACTGCACGCTGATGGTCGACTGCAGCCACGCCAACAGCAGCAAGCAGCACCAGAAGCAGGTCGACGTGGCGCGCGACGTCGCCGCGCAGATGAAGGCCGGCGGCCGCTGCATCTTCGGCGTGATGGTGGAGAGCCACCTCGTCGCCGGCGCGCAGAAGTTCAGCGCCGGCAAGGACGATCCGGCCCAGCTCGCCTACGGCCAGAGCATCACCGACGCGTGCATCGGCTGGGACGACTCGCTCGAGGTGCTGGAGGTACTGGCGAACGCCGTCTCGGCACGCCGCAAGGGCTGACGAGCCGCTTCGGCGCTACAGAGCGAGCTCGACCCAGCGGGTGCCCGGCTCCTGGGGGTTGGGCGACTCGGTGAAGCCGAGTTCGCGCGCCAGCTGCAGCATGCGCGTGTTCTCGCTGAGCACGGTGGCGACGAGGCGTTTCGTGCCGTGCTCGCGCAGGTACGCGACCAAACGCTGCAGCAGCAACTCGCCCAGGCCTTCGCCCTTGATCTCGCTGCGCACGATGATCCCGAACTCGGCCTCGTCGTTGTCGGGGTCGGCCACGGCACGCACCACGCCCAGCGTTTGCTCGGCGCCGTCCGGCCCGGGCGCGGTGGCGACGAAGGCCATCTCGCGCGCGTAGTCGATCTGCGTCAGGCGAGCGAGCTCGCTGCGCTCGATGCTGCGCCGGCTGTAGAAGACGCGCATGCGCACGTCCTCGGGGTCGAGGTGGCTGAGGAACTCGAGGTGCTGCGCCTCGTCCTCCGGCCGGATCGGCCGCAGCGTGAGCACTCGGCCATGCCATTCGAGGCGTTGCGTCAGGTGCGCCGGGTAGGGCCGGATGGCGAAGTTCAGCGCACCGGCCGGCGCGGTGACGCTCAGCCGTATGCGCGCGTCGAGCGCGATGGCGCCCTTGGCATCGACGATCAGCGGGTTGATGTCGAGCTCGGCGATCTGCGGCACGTCGGCGAGCAGCTGCGACACTGCGATCAGCACGGCCAGCACGCTGGCCTCGTCGGCCGGCGGCGTGTCGCGGAAACCGCGCAGCAGCTTCGCCACCCGCGTGCGCGCCACCAGCGCGCGCGCCAGCGGTTCGTTCAGCGGCGGCAGCGCGATGGCGCGATCGGCCAGCACCTCGACCGCCGTGCCGCCCTGGCCGAACAGGATCACCGGGCCGAACACGCGGTCGATGCTGGCACCGACGATCAGCTCCTGCGCGCCAGCGCGCTGCACCATCGATTGCACGGTGAAGCCGTCGAGCCTGGCCTGCGGGCGCTGGGCGCGCACGCGCTCGAGCATCACCGCGGCCGCCGCGCGCACCTGCGCCGCGCCCTCCAGGCCCAGCACCACGCCGCCGACATCGGATTTGTGCGAGATGTCGGTGCTGAGGATCTTCAAGGCCACGGGATAGCCCATCGCATCGGCTGCTGCGGCGGCCTCGGCAGGGTCGGTGCCGACACGCTGCGTGGCCACCACCGGGATGCCGTAGGCAGCGAGCACCGCCTTGGCCTCCGGCTCGGTGAGCATCTCGCGGCCGCTGCCCAGCACCTGCTGCACCATCGCACGCACCGCCGGCAGGTCGGGCTCGGTGGCCTGAGCCGGGCGGGCCGGCGCCGCTTCGATCAGTTGGGCCTGGTTGCGGCGATAGGTGGTGAGCATGGCGAAGGCGCGCACCGCTTCCTCGGGTGTCTCGTAGCCGGCGATGCCGGCCTCGCGGAAGATGTCGCGCGCCTGCGCCACCGAGTCTCCGCCCAGCCAGCAGCCGAGCACCCGCGGTGGGCTCTGGCTGGCCAGCGGCACCAGCGCGCGAGCGATGTCGGCGCTGGGCACGATGGCGGTCGGTGCGTGGATGAACAGCACCGCGCCTGCACCGGGGTCGGCATTCAGCGCTTCGAGCGCCTGCACGTAACGCTCGGCCGGGGCGTCGCCGATGATGTCCACGGGGTTGCCGTGAGACCAGTTGGCTGGCATCTGCGCATCGAGCCGCGCGATCGTGTCAGCGTTGAGCTCGGTGAGTTCCACGCCCACGTGCGCGGCGCAATCGGCCGCCATCACGCCGGCACCACCGCCGTTGGTGAGGATGGCGAGCTGCTCGCCGCGGTTGGCGCGAAAGCGCGCCAGCGTCTCGGCGGCCAGGAAGAGCTGCTGCATCGTGTCCACGCGCAGCATGCCGGCACGCGCGATGGCCGCGTCGTAGACGATGTCTGAGCCGGCCAGTGCGCCGGTGTGCGAGGCCGCGGCGCGTTGGCCCTGCGCCGAGCGACCCGACTTGACGACGATCACCGGCTTGTTGCGCGCCGCCGCACGCGCCGCCGACATGAACTTGCGCGGCGCCTCGACCGACTCGATGTAGAGCAGGATGGCGCGCGTCTTCGCATCGCTGCCGAGGAAGTCGAGCATGTCGCCGAAGTCGACGTCCGCATGTTCGCCCAGCGACACCAGATGGCTGAAGCCGATGTGGCGCGAGCGGGCCCAGTCGAGCATCGCCGTCATCAGCGCGCCGGACTGGGTGACGAAGGCCAGCTCACCCGGCAGCGCGTCGATGTGCGCGAAGCTCGCGTTCAGGCCCCGATGCGGCACCAGCATGCCGATGCAGTTGGGCCCGAGGATGCGCAGCAGGTGCGGGCGTGCGGCGTCCAGCATCGCCTGGCGCTGCGCGGCGTCCAGCCCCGCGGTGAGGACCACGGCCGCGCGGGTGCCGGCGGCGCCCAGTTCGGCGATCAGCCCCGGCACGGCGGCGGCCGGCGTGCAGACGATGGCAAGTTCGGGCACCTCGGGCAGATCGGCGACGCGGGCGTAGACCGGCACCCCGTCGAAGCTGCTGTGGCGCGGGTTGACAGCGAAGCAGCGGCCCTTGAAGCCATTGCCGTGCAGGTTACGCCAGACCGTGGCGCCGACGCTGCCGGCGCGCTGCGAAGCGCCGATGACCGCCACCGAGGCGGGGTCGAAGAGGTGGTCGAGGTGGCGGATGCTCATGCGGGTCGAGGGAGTTGCGCGCGGGCGCGCCAGGTGCCGATGATGGCCCGGGAAGATGACGACGGCACGATTGACGAACGGCAATTGCAATGCGCGGCGCGGCGCCTAGGCTGAACTGTGCGCCCCGTCGCGGTGCGCTGGAGATTGCCATGGCAGCCGAACCGCCCACCGCCGTGCCCGAAGCGCATCGACACCTGCACATGACGCAGCGCACCTATGCACTGGTGCTGGCCGGCGGGCGCGGCTCGCGGCTGCGCCAGCTCACCGACTGGCGCGCCAAGCCCGGGGTGCCGTTCGCCGGCAAGCTGAAGATCATCGACTTCCCGCTGTCCAACTGCGTGAATTCGGGCATCCGCCGTATCGGTGTGCTGACCCAGTACAAGGCGCAGAGCCTGATCCGCCACATCGAACGCGGCTGGGGATTCCTGGAAGTGAACCTGGGCGAGTACATCGATGTCGTCCCGGCCCAGCAGCGCGTCGACGAACACTGGTACAGCGGCACCGCCAATGCGGTGTACCAGAACCTCGATCTGCTCGGCGAGGCCGGGCCAGACCACGTCCTGGTGCTGGCTGGCGACCATGTCTACAAGATGGACTACGCGGTGATGCTCGCCGACCACGTGGCCAGCGGCGCCGATCTGACGGTGGCCTGCATCGAGGTGCCGGTCGAGCAGGCCAGCGGATTCGGCGTGATTCGGGTCGATGAACAGCGGCGCGTGCGCGCCTTCGAGGAAAAGCCGGCCCGTCCCGATCCGCTGCCGGGTCGGCCCGGCGTGGTGCTCGCGAGCATGGGCATCTACGTGTTCAACGCAAGCTTCCTCGTCGACGAGCTGATCCGCGACGCCCGCGATCCCGACTCGACACACGACTTCGGCCGCGACCTGATCCCGCACGTGGTGGCGCGGCAGCCCGTGCACGCGCACCGCTTCGAAGACAGCTGCGTTCGCCCGCCCGGCGCGCGGCCCTACTGGCGCGATGTCGGCACGGTGGACAGCTACTGGGAAGCCAACCTCGACCTGACGCAGATCCTGCCCGAGCTCGACCTCTACGACGAGCACTGGCCCATCCTGAGCCTGCAGCGGCAGCTGCCGCCGGCCAAGTTCGTCTTCGACGACCTGGGCAGGCGCGGCATGGCGGTGGACTCGCTGGTCTCCAGCGGTTGCATCGTCAGCGGCGCCACGGTGCGGCGCTCGATCCTGTTCTCGAAGGTGCGCGTGGGCGAGCGCAGCCTGATCGAGGAATCGGTGGTGCTGCCGGGCGTGAACATCGGCGCCGACGTGGTGATCCGCCGTGCCGTGGTCGACAAGCGTTGCGTGATCGCCGACGGCACGCAGATCGGCGTGGACGCGGCGGCCGACCGCGAGCGCTTCCACGTCACCGAGCGCGGTATCGTGCTCGTCACGCCGGAGATGCTGGGTCAGTCGGTCCACACGGTGTACTGATGCCCCGATGCGCGCCCACTGGCACCTGAGAGAAGCTCACGAACTGGCCCGCGAACACGGCGTCGACCCGGCACTCGGGCTCGACGAGGCCGAGGCCGCCCTGCGCGCGCTGAAGCACGGCACGAACGAGATCACCGGTGCCGCACGGCGCACCCCCGTGGCGCTGCTGCTCGACCAGTTCAAGGACTTCATGATCCTGGTGCTGCTCGGCGCCGCGGTGGTCTCGGGAGTGATCGGTGAACTGGTCGACACGCTGGCGATCCTGGTGATCGTGTTGCTCAACGCAGTGATCGGCTTCGTGCAGGCCTGGCGCGCCGATCGTGCGCTGGCAGCACTGCAGCAGCTCGCCGCAGCCCGCGCCACCGTGCTGCGCTCCGGGCAGCGGCAGGTGGTGCCGGCAGCCCGGCTGGTGCCCGGCGACATCGTGCTGCTGGAGGCGGGCAACCAGGTGCCGGCCGACCTGCGCCTGATCGAGATCGCCCAGCTGAAGATCGACGAATCGGCACTGACCGGCGAGTCGGTCACCGTCGACAAGCACACGGGCGTGCTGGCGGAAGCCGCATCGGCGCTGGGCGACCGGCTCAACATGGCCTTCAAGGGCACGACGGCGGCGCACGGCCGGGGAACGGGCCTGGTGGTGGCCACCGGCATGGCCACCGAGCTCGGCAAGGTGGCCGGCCTGCTGGATCGCGCCGTCGACCTGAGCACGCCGCTGCAGAAGCGCCTGGCCGCCTTCGGCAAGCGGCTGGCCCTCGTGGTGCTGGCGATCTGCGCGCTGATCTTCGTGATCGGCGTGCTGCGCGGCGAGTCGCCGGTGCTCATGATCCTCACGGCCGTGAGCCTGGCGGTGGCCGCCATCCCGGAGTCGCTGCCGGCGGTGGTGACGGTGCTGCTGGCGCTCGGCGCGCGCCGCATGGTCGGGCAGAACGCGCTGGTGCGCCGGCTGCCATCGGTCGAGACGCTCGGCTCGGTCAGCACCATCTGCTCCGACAAGACTGGCACGCTGACGCAGAACCGCATGCAGGCCGAGCTGGTGCACGCCGACGGCCGGGCATGGCGGCCAGGCGAGCCGCTGGCCGACCCGGTGCAGCGCGAGACCCTGCGCGCCGCCGCCTTGTGCAACGACGCGGTGCTCGGCGAAGAGGGCCGCTGGTTCGGCGACCCGACCGAGACCGCGCTGGCAGCGTTGGCCGCCGATGCCGGCCTGGACAAGTCGGCGCTGGAGGCCGAATCGCCGCGGGTGGCCGAACTGCCGTTCGACGCGGTGCGCAAGCGCATGAGCACGCTGCACCCGCACGGGACGGGTCTCCTGGTCTGCACCAAGGGCGCCCCCGAATCGGTGCTGCCGCTGTGCGACTCGCAATGGCGCGCCGACGGAGCGGTGGCCCTCGATCGCGACGCCGCGATGGCACAGGCCGAGACGATGGCGGCGCAGGGCCTGCGCGTGCTGGCACTGGCGCGCCGCGAGGTGGCCCGGGCCGACGTGGGCGCCGATGCGCACGTGCTGGAGCAGGGGCTCGCGCTGATCGGGCTGGTCGCCTTGATCGACCCGCCGCGACCGGAGGCCGCCGCCGCGGTGCACGATTGCCTGGGCGCCGGCATCACGCCGGTGATGATCACCGGCGACCACCCGGCCACGGCGCGCGCCATCGCCCTGCGGCTGGGCATCGTCGGCGACGACAAGGCCGCCGTGCTCACCGGGCAATCGCTGGCGGAGATGGACGACGCCGCGCTGCGCGCGCGCTGCGGCGAGGTGCGCGTGTACGCCCGCGTCGACCCGGCGCAGAAGATCCGCATCGTTCAGGCGCTGCAGTCGCTGGGCCGCTTCGTCGCGATGACCGGCGATGGCGTCAACGACGCGCCAGCGCTGCGCCAGGCCGACATCGGCGTGGCCATGGGCCGCGGCGGCACCGACGTCGCGCGCGAGGCCGCCAGCCTGGTGCTGCTGGACGACAACTTCGCCACCATCGTGGCCGCGGTGCGCGAGGGCAGGCGCATCTACGACAACATCCGCAAGTTCGTGCGTTATGCGATGACGGGCAACTCGGGCGAGATCTGGACGCTGTTTCTGGCCCCCATGCTGGGCCTGCCGATCCCGCTGCTGCCCATCCACATCCTGTGGGTGAACCTGGTCACCGACGGCCTGCCCGGCCTGGCCCTCGCGGCCGAACCGGCCGAGCGCGGCATCATGCGCAGGCCGCCACGCCCGCCGGTCGAAAGCCTGTTCGCCGGCGGCCTGTGGCAGCACGTGCTGTTCATCGGGCTGCTGATCGGCGGCATGTGCCTTGCCGTGCAGGCCTGGGCGCTGGCCACCGGCCACGCCCACTGGCAGACCATGGTGTTCACCGTGCTCACCCTGGCGCAGATGGCCCACGTGATGGCGATCCGCTCCGAGAGCGAGCCGCTGTGGCGCCAGGGCCTGGCGTCGAACCGCCCGCTGCTCGGCGCGGTGCTGCTCACGCTGGCGCTGCAGCTGGCGACGATCTACGTTCCGGTGCTGCAGCCGATCTTCAAGACCGAGGCGCTGGACCTCGCCGAACTCGGCATCTGCTTCGCCGCCGCCGCCGTCGTGTACCTGGCTGCCGAGGCCGAGAAGGCCTGGCGCCGGGGCCGCAAGGAGCGCGGCGCCGACATGGCGCTTGACACACCGGTTTCGCCGACCAGAATGTAAGCAAGCACTTGCAATGGCAGGTAAGCAGGCTGGCTGCGGCCGTAACGCGGGTAATGTGGGGAAAGAGTGCTGGCCGATGGGGGGGATCGGGGCTGCAATGGCGGCTCTCTCAACCAACCAAGAGGTCACACCATGAACCTTCGCTCCACGCTCATCCGCACTTCCGTCGCCGCTGCCTGCGCCGCACTGGCCACGGCCGCCCTGGCCCAGGACAAGGCTCCGGCCGCAGGCGACGCCAAGGCGCGCATGGCCGCCGAGGCCGCCTTCAGCAAGGCCGACGCCAACGGTGACGGCAAGCTGTCGAAGGACGAAGCCGCCAAGCTGCCGGCGATCGCTTCCAAGTTCGAAACGCTGGACAAGGACAAGGACGGCGCGCTGACGCTGGCCGAGTTCGCCGCCGGCTACACCGCCGCGGGCTGATCGCGGGGCCGCGGCGGCGCTGCTTCAGTCGCCGCCGCGCGCCAGCTTCTCGCTCTTCCAGTAGACGTCGTCACCGCCGCGGCCGTCGAGGTTGGCGCGGTTCAGCACGCGGGCCAGCACGAACAGCAGGTCCGACAGGCGATTCAGGTACTGACGCGGCTCGGGCCGCACCTGGTCGGCCAGGGACAAGGCGACCACCGCCCGCTCGGCGCGGCGCGCCACCGTGCGGCACACATGCGCGATCGCCGCGCTGCGGGTGCCGGCCGGCAGGATGAACTCCTGCAGCTTGGGCAGGGCCGCGTTGTGCAACTCGAGCGCTTCGTCCAGGCGGACGACCGCTTCGAGCTTGAGCAGTTCGAAGCCGGGAATCGACAGCTCGCCGCCGAGGTTGAACAACTCGTGCTGGATCACCACGAGCAGCTCGCGCACGCCATCGGGCAGCGGTTCCGCCAGCAGCACGCCGATCTGCGAATTCAGCTCGTCGACGTCGCCCATGGCCTGCACGCGCAAGTGGTCTTTCGACACGCGCGTGCCGTCGCCCAGCCCCGTGGTGCCGTCGTCGCCCGTGCGCGTGGCGATCTGCGTGAGTCTTTGTCCCATGGCCGCGATGGTAGCCAATGCCTAGAATCCCTCGACGCCCTGCGCCTTGCAGGCTGGAGCACGACCATGAACGCCCCGACCGAACTGCCGCACCTCGTCGAGCCCCGCCCGGTGCCCGCGGCCATGCTGGATGCGCTGAAGGCGCGCTTCGGCGATCGATGCACCACGGCGCTGGCGGTGCGCGAGCAGCACGGCCGCGACGAGTCGCCCTTCGACGTGCGCCCGCCCGACGCGGTGGTGTTCTGCGAGAGCACCGACGAGGTGGCCGCGATCGTGTCGCTGGCCGACCGCCACGCGGTGCCGGTGATCCCCTACGGCGTCGGCTCCTCGCTCGAAGGCCACCTGCTGGCCGTGCAGGGCGGCATCAGCATCGACCTGTCGCGCATGAACCGCGTGCTGCAGGTCAACCCGGAAGACCTGACGGCCACCGTGGAAGCCGGGCGTGACGCGCGAGCAGCTCAACCGCGAGATCCGCGACACGGGACTGTTCTTCCCCATCGACCCGGGCGCGAACGCGTCACTGGGCGGCATGGCAGCCACGCGTGCCAGCGGCACGAACGCAGTGCGCTACGGCACCATGCGCGAGAACGTGCTCGGCCTGACCGTGGTGACCGCCAGCGGCGAGATCATCCACACCGGCACGCGCGCGAAGAAGTCCAGCGCCGGCTACGACCTCACGCGCCTGATGGTGGGCAGCGAGGGCACGCTCGGCGTGATCACCGGCGTGACGCTGAAGCTGTACCCGCTGCCCGAGGCGGTCAGCGCGGCGATCTGCCATTTCAAGGACATCGGCTCGGCGGTCGACGCGACGATCCAGATCATCCAGATGGGCGTGCCGATCGCGCGCTGCGAACTGCTCGACGTGAACGCCGTGCGCGCGGTCAACGAGCACTCGAAGCTCGGCCTGCGCGAGTCGCCGATGCTGCTGATGGAGTTCCACGGCAGCGAAGCCGGCGTGAAGGAGCAGGCCGAGACGGTGCAGGCCATCGCCGCCGAAGCCGGTGGCGAGAACTTCGAATGGGCCAGCACGCCCGAGGAACGCACGCGGCTGTGGGCGGCACGGCACAAGGCCTACTTCGCCGGCATGACCACCCACCCGGGCTGCCGCACCGTCACCACCGACACCTGCGTGCCGATTTCGCGCCTGACCGAGATCATCGAGGCCTCGGTTGCCGAGGCCGATGCCTCGGGGCTGCCGTACTACATCGTCGGCCACGTCGGCGACGGCAACTTCCACCTCGCCTACATGGTGAAGGACGGCGACGCGAAGGAGCGGGAGACTGCCGAACGCCTGAGCATGCAGATGGTCCATCGGGCGATCGCGCTGCAGGGCACCTGCACCGGCGAGCACGGCATCGGCCTGCACAAGCAGGGCTTCCTGGTCGACGAGACGGGTGCCGGCGCGGTCGAGATGATGCGCACGCTCAAGCGCGCGCTCGACCCGAAGAACATCCTCAACCCGGGAAAGATCTTTTCCCTCTGACCACGCGCTAGTTGTGGTTCACCGGGGCCGGCACCGACCAGTGCTTGGTCACCGTGCCCTGCCCGTCGACGCTGTCCAGGTGCACGCCGAAGCCCCACAGGCGCGACACGTGCTTGAGCACTTCCTGCGCGCTGTCGTGCAGCGGCCGGTCGTTGTGCTGGGTGTGACGCAGCGTCAGTGAGCGGTCGCCGCGCAGGTTGACGCTCCACACCTGGATGTTCGGTTCGCGGCTTCCCAGGTCGTACTGGTGCGACAGCGCCTCGCGCACCGCGCGGTAGCCGGCCTCGTCGTGGATGGCCGAGACCTCGAGCTCGCTCTCCTTCTCGTCGTCGACGATGGAGAACAGGCGGAAGTCGCGCATCAGCTGCGGCGAGAGATACTGGCCGATGAAGCTTTCGTCCTTGAAGTTGCGCATCGCGTGGTCGATGGTCTCGAGCCAGTCCTTGCCGGCCATGCCGGGGAACCAGGCGCGGTCTTCGTCCGTCGGCTTCTCGCAGATGCGCTTGATGTCGGTGTACATCGCGAAGCCAAGCGCATACGGGTTGATGCCGCTGTAGTGCTTGTGGCCCACCAGCGGTTGGTACACCACGTTGGTGTGCGACTTCAGCCACTCGATCATCATGCCGTCGGTCAGGTGGCCGTCGTCGTACAGCGTGTTGAGCAGCTTGTGGTGCCAGAAGGTGGCCCAGCCCTCGTTCATCACCTGCGTCTGGCGCTGCGGGTAGAAGTACTGCGCCACCTTGCGCACGATGCGCACGATCTCGCGCTGCCAGGGCTCGAGCAGCGGCGCGTTCTTCTCGATGAAGTACAGCAGGTTCTCCTGCGGCTCCTCGGGGAAGCGGCGCACCTCCTTCTCGCTGGCGGCCTTCTCGGCCTTGCGCGGCAAGGTGCGCCACATGTCGTTGACCTGCTGCTGCGCGTAGGCTTCGCGGTCCTTGCTGCGCGCGAGCTCCTGCGTCAGGCTCAGCTTGCTCGGCCGGCGATAGCGGTCGACACCGTGGTTCATCAACGCGTGGCAGCTGTCGAGCAGCTCCTCCACGGCGTCCAGCCCGTGGCGCTCCTCGCAGCCGGCGACGTAGTTCTTGGCATAGACCAGGTAGTCGATGATCGACGCCGCATCGGTCCACATGCGGAACAGGTAGTTGCCCTTGAAGAAGCTGTTGTGGCCGTAGGCCGCATGCGCGATGACCAGCGCCTGCATCGCCATCGTGTTCTCCTCCATCAGGTAGCTGATGCAGGGGTTGGAGTTGATGACGATCTCGTAGGCCAGGCCCATGTGGCCGCGCTTGTAGTTCTTCTCGGTGGAGATGAACTCCTTGCCGTAGCTCCAGTGGCGGTAGTTCACCGGCATGCCCACCGAGGCGTAGGCGTCCATCATCTGCTCGGCGGTGATGATCTCGAGCTGGTTCGGGTAGGTGTCCAGCCCGAAGCGCTCAGCGGTGGAGCGGATCACCGCGTGGTACTGCTCGATCAGTTCGAACGACCAGTCGCTCGGCGCCGCCAGCGGCTGCACGGCCCACGAGAGCGCGCTGACCGGCCGGTCGCGCCTTGGCCAGGTCGGGCTCGAACAGATCCGCCGTGCCGTCGGGCACGAAGTTGGCCTTGCGCGTCATGCGGGCGTCCCTTCCTTCTTGAACAGATCGCGGAACACCGGGTAGATCTGGTTCGCCTCGGTCACCTTGCGGATGGCGAAGGCCTTGGTCTCGGCCGCCAGCGCGGCGTACTCGTCCCACAGGTTCTGCTCTTCCTCGGCCACCTGCACGTAGGCGAAGTAGCGGCACAGCGGCAGGATCGCATTGGCCAGCAACTCGCGGCAGCGGCCGCTGTCGTGGTGCCAGTTGTCGCCGTCGCTGGCCTGCGCGCCGTAGATGTTCCATTCGCTGGTGGGGTAGCGCGCGCGGGCGATCTCCTCCATCAGCACCAGCGCACTGCTGACCACGGTGCCGCCGGTCTCGGTGGCATGGAAGAAGTTCTGCTCGTCGACTTCCTGCGCCTGCGTGTGGTGGCGGATGAAGACGATGTCGATCTTCTCGTAGTGCCGCGTGAGGAACAGGTACAGCAGGATGAAGAAGCGCTTGGCCAGGTCCTTGCGCGACTCGTCCATCGAGCCGGACACGTCCATCAGGCAGAACATCACCGCCTTGCTGGTGGGCACCGGCACGCGCACGCGGCTGCGGTAGCGCAGGTCGATCGGGTCGAGGTAGGGGATGCGCTCCAGCCGCGCGCGCAGCGCGGCGATCTCGCGCTCGAGTTCCGGAATCTCGTGAGCGAACGGGTTCGGCTTCGGATGGCGCTGGATGGCTTCTAGCTTCTCTTCCAACTGCCTCAGCTCACGCCGGCTCTCGCTGCCCAGCGCAATGCGCCGGCCGATCGCACCTCGCATCGAGCGCACCACGTGCAGGTTGTTCGGCGTGCCGTCGCTCGAGTAGCCGGCGCGGTGCGTCTTGTATTCGGGCGTCTCGGCGAGCGTGGTGCGTGCCAGGTTGGGCAGGGCCAGGTCGTCGAAGAAGACCTGCATGAACTCTTCCTTGCTGAGGTGGAAGACGAAATCGTCGTCGCCCTCGCCGGAATCGCTGGCCTGCCCGCCGCCGCCGCCACCCCCGCCGCCCTTGGGCCGCTCGATCTTGTCGCCGCGCACGTAGTCCTGGTTGCCCGGGTGCACCATCTCCCGCTTGCCGCCCTGGCCGTGGCCGAACACCGGCTCGGTAATGTCGCGGCGCGGGATGTGGATGTCCTCGCCCTTCTCCATGTCGCGGATGCCGCGGCCGTCCACCGCGCGCTTGACCGCCTCGCGGATCTGGTCCTTGTGGCGGCGCAGGAAGCGCTCGCGGTTGCCGATGGACTTGTTCTTGCCCGCCAGCCGCCGGTCGATGATCTGTCATGACTTCTGGCTGAGCGCCGGGCCGCCCCCTGAGCCGCCCCCCCCCCCCCCCCCGCCCCCCCCCCCCCCCCCCCCCCCCCCCCCCCCCGCCCGCGGCCCCGCCCCCCTTCCCCCCGGGGCGCCGTGATCCGTCGGGCGAGGGGTCGTCATCACGAGCTCTTGCGCACGCGCAGGTACCACTCGCACAGCAGGCGCACCTGCTTGGGCGTGTAGCCCTTGGCGACCATGCGGGTGACGAAGTCCTCGTGCTTCTTGGCCTCGTCGGCGCTGGCCTTGGCGTTGAAGCTGATCACCGGCAGCAGCTCCTCGGTGTTCGAGAACATCTTCTTCTCGATCACCGTGCGCAGCTTCTCGTAGCTCGTCCACAGGGGGTTCTTGCCCTGGTTGCCGGCACGCGCACGCAATACAAAGTTGACGATCTCGTTGCGGAAGTCCTTCGGGTTGGCGATGCCCGCCGGCTTCTCGATCTTCTCGAGCTCGCCGTTCAGCGACACGCGGTCGAAGACCTCGCCGGTGTCGGTGTCGCGGTACTCGTGGTCCTGGATCCAGTAGTCGGCGTAGGTGACGTAGCGGTCGAAGATGTTCTGGCCGTACTCGCTGTAGCTCTCGAGGTAGGCGGTCTGGATCTCCTTGCCGATGAACTCCGCGTACTTCGTCGCCAGGTGCTCCTTGATGAACGAGAGGTACTTCTGCTCCGTCTCGGGCGGGAACTGCTCGCGCTCGATCTGCTGTTCGAGCACGTACATCAGGTGCACCGGGTTGGCGGCGACCTCGGTGCTGTCGAAGTTGAAGACCTTGGAGATGATCTTGAACGCGAAGCGCGTCGAGATGCCGCTCATGCCCTCGTCGACACCGGCGTAGTCGCGGTACTCCTGGAAGCTCTTGGCGCGCGGGTCGGTGTCCTTCAGGTTCTCGCCGTCGTAGACCAGCATCTTGCTGAACAGCGACGAGTTCTCCGGCTCCTTCAGTCGCGTGAGCACGGCGAACTGGCTCATCATCTTCAGCGTGCCCGGCGCGCAGGTGGCGTTGGCCAGCGAGGAGCCGCGCAGCAGCTTCTCGTAGATCTTCACCTCTTCGCTGACGCGCAGGCAGTACGGCACCTTGACGATGTAGATGCGGTCGAGGAAGGCCTCGTTGTTCTTGTTGTTGCGGAAGGCCTTCCACTCGCTCTCGTTGCTGTGCGCGAGCACGACGCCGTCGAACGGGATGGCGCCGAAGCCCTCGGTGCCCTTGAAGTTGCCTTCCTGCGTGGCGGTGAGCAGCGGGTGCAGCACCTTGATCGGCGCCTTGAACATCTCGACGAACTCGAGCAGGCCCTGGTTGGCCAGGCACAGGCCGCCGGAGTAGCTGTAGGCGTCCGGGTCGTCCTGCGCGTAGGTCTCGAGCTTGCGGATGTCGACCTTGCCGACCAGCGAGGAGATGTCCTGGTTGTTCTCGTCGCCCGGCTCGGTCTTGGCGATGCCGACCTGCTTGAGCACTGAGGGATAACGCTTGACGACCTTGAACTTGCGGATGTCGCCGCCGAACTCCTCCAGACGTTTCACGGCCCAAGGTGACAGGATCCGGTTCAGGTAGCGACGCGGAATGCCGTATTCCTTCTCGAGGATCGGCCCGTCTTCGGCGGCGTCGAACAGGCCCAGCGGCGACTCGTTCACCGGCGAGCCCTTGATCGCGTAGAAGGGCACCTCCTGCATCAGCTGCTTCAGGCGCTCGGCGATCGAACTCTTGCCGCCGCCCACGGGGCCGAGCAGGTAGAGGATCTGCTTCTTCTCTTCGAGGCCCTGCGCGGCATGGCGGAAGTACGAGACCACCTGTTCGATGGCGTCTTCCATGCCGTAGAACTCGGCGAAGGCGGGGTAGAGCTTGATGACCTTGTTGGCGAACAGCCGCGACAGGCGCTGGTCGTTGCGCGTGTCGATGGTCTGCGGCTCGCCGATGGCCTTGAGCATGCGCTCGGCCGCGGTCGAGTAGGCAACCGGGTTGCGCTTGCACTCGGCGAGGTAGTCCTCGAGCGAGAGCTCTTCTTCGCGGGTGCGCTCGAAGCGCGCGGTGAAATTGCTGATCACGTCCATGCCGATCTCCTACGCATCAGGACTGCGGCACACCGGCGTGAAACCAGAGTGCCACGAGGGGGGAAGTTCTGATGAAGTCCTACGGGCTCCATCAGAGCTTTCCAGATCGATCGGCCAGCTGTCGAGTCAAGCTTGCTGCATCTTGCTCCTGCCGTGAACCCGAAAACAAGGGTGATGACACGGCTGTTTGTCACACAGGTCGCTCCTGCGCAACTTCAGCAAGTAACGTGCCTCGCAACCGATCGGTTGATCGGCAACACCCGACTGAGCACGCCGCAACGTGCAAAGTTCCGCAAAGCCATCTTGGTGAGAGCCTCAGCGGGCGCCGAGGCCGAGCTTGTCGAGCAGGCCGTTGAGTTCTTCGAGCGAGCCGAAGGCAATGGCAACCTCGCCCTGCTCGCCGCGCTTCGTGCGCTTCTTGATGCGGATCTCCACCTTGGCGGTCAGCGCGTCGGAGAGTTCTTCCTCGATGCGCGCCACGTCGCGCGTCTTCTCGCTGGCCACCCGCAGCAGGGGCTTCTGGCGGGCGTGCTGCAGCTTGGTCACGAGCTTCTCGGCCTCGCGCACGCTGAGCTTGCGCGCGACCACGTCGCCGGCAGCAAGGATCTGTTGAGCACCCTCGAGCGGCAGCAGCGCACGCGCGTGGCCCATGTCGATGTCGCCGGCCATCAGCATCTGCTGAACGGGTTCGCTCAGGTTGAGCAGGCGCAGCAGATTGCTCGCAGCGCTGCGCGAACGGCCCACGGCCTGCGCGGCCTGTTCGTGCGTCAGGCCGAACTCGTCGGTCAGGCGCTTCAGGCCCTGTGCCTCTTCGAGCGGGTTGAGGTCCTCGCGCTGGATGTTCTCGATCAGCGACATCGCCGCCGCGGCTTCGTCCGGCACGTCCTTGACGAGCACCGGCACCTCGTCCAACCCGGCCAGCTTGGCGGCGCGCATGCGCCGCTCGCCAGCGATGATCTCGTAGCGGCCGGCAGACACCGGTCGCACGAGGATCGGCTGCATCACGCCCTGCGCCTTGATGCTCTCGGCCAGCTCGTAGAGCGAGCCTTCGTCCATGCGCGTGCGCGGCTGGTACTTGCCGGGCTGCAGCACGGCGAGCTTGAGCGTGGCGGGCGGCGCATCGCCGGCGGGGCGGGGCGCGTCCGACACCTTGGGGCCGAGCAGCGCTTCCAGTCCGAGGCCGAGGCCCTTGGGTTTCTTGGTGACCATGGGGCGCGATTGTCCGCGATCAGCGGGCATCGCCCGCCAGACCGCGCAGCAAGGCCAGCCCTTCGGGCCAGTCGCCGAGCCCGGACTCTCCATTGATGTGGCCACGCGGGCCGATCTCGACGATCGCGGCACCCCAATCGGCGGCCATGCGCTCGGCGCGCGGCAGCGCGCAGTACGGGTCGTCGGTGCTCGCCACCACCAGGCTGGCGAAGGGCAGGCGTTCGCGGACGATCGGCCGCCAATTGAAGAGGTTGGGCGGCATGTCGTCGCGCTCGGTGTCCGGCGGGGCCACCAGCAGCGTGGCGGCGACCCGTTCCGTGTGTCGCGAGTGCGCTGCCCAGGCCGCAACCAGCTGGCAGCCGAGGCTGTGTGCGACCAGCCTCACGCCGTGCGAGCTGTCCAGCAGCACCTCGTCGAGCCGCGCCATCCAGTCGCCGCGGCGCGGCCACAGCCAGTCGTCCTGCTCGACGCGGCGGTGGCCGTGCAGCGCCTCCCAGCGGCTCTGCCAGTGCGCGTCATCCGAGTTCAGCCAACCCGGCAGCAACAGCACGGTCGGCGCCTCAGCCACGCCAGGCGTGGGGTTTGCCTTATCCTTGTCGTTCATCTTTCGGGAATCGTGACATGAAGACCCGCGTGTTCGTCGACGGCCAGGAAGGCACGACCGGCCTGCGCATCCACGAGTATCTCGCGCAGCGTGCCGACGTCGAGGTGCTGCGCATCGATGCCGACAAGCGCAAGGATGCGGGCGAGCGCGCCCGCCTGCTCAACGCCGCCGACGTGGCTTTCCTGTGCCTGCCCGATGCGGCGGCCAAGGAAGCCGCTGCTTTGGTCACCAACCCCGACACATGCCTGATCGACGCCAGCACGGCGCACCGGACGGCCCCGGGCTGGGTGTTCGGCCTGCCCGAGCTGGCGCCGCAGCAGCGGGAAGCACTGCGCGCCACCAAGCGCATCGCCAACCCCGGCTGCCACGCCTCGGCCTTCATTCTGCTGCTGCGCCCGCTGGTCGACGCAGGGCTCGTACCGGCCGACCTGCCTCTGAGCGCGACTTCGATCACCGGCTTCTCCGGTGGCGGCAAGAAGATGATCGAGCAGTACGAGGCGGGGGGCGACACACGGCTGCAATCGCCGCGCCCCTATGCGCTCAAGCTGGCCCACAAGCACCTGCCGGAGATGGCGGCTCACGGCAAGCTGGCTTCGCCACCGGTCTTCGTCCCGATCGTCTCCAATTTCTACAAGGGTTTGTCGGTGAGCGTGCCCTTACATCTATCGCAGCTCCCTGCGGGAGTCACGCCGACCAAGCTGCACGCTGCATTGACGCAGCGCTATGCAGGCGAACGCTTCGTTCGGGTGATGCCGCTCTCGGATCCGGCCACGCTGGAGGACGGCTTCTTCGACGTGCAGGCCTGCAACGACACCAACCGCGTGGACATCTTCGTGTTCGCGAGCGACACGCAGGCGCTGCTGATGTCTCGCCTGGACAACCTGGGGAAGGGCGCCAGCGGGGCGGCGGTGCAATCGATGAACGTCCACCTCGGCGTGGACGAGGGCCTGGGCCTCTAGACGCCAGGGCTCAGGTGGCCGACGGATCGCGCGAGCGGTAGTGGTAGGCGTAGGCGTCGCCGAAGCCGAGACGGTGGTAGGCGGCGCGAGCCGCGTGGTTGTCACCATCGACCTGCAGATAGGCATGGCGGGCACCCTGTCCCCGCGCCTCGGCCAGCAGATGTGTGCAGAGCAGCTTCGCAAAGCCGCGACCACGCACCGCTTCAGCGGTGAAGATGTCATACAGGCCGACAAGGTCGGCCTCCTGGGCCGATTGGCCACAGGCCACCACTTCATTGTCCAGCCGCAGCTCGAAAGCGCGAAAAGGCACCGGCGACTGCACCAGCCGCTGGCCATGCGCGAGCCGCTGCGACAACGGCGAACCGCGAAGCGCGCCAACCCGCTGAGCAAATGCCTCCAGGCCGATCGACTGGATCGAGATGCCCGCCGGCAAGCTCGGCACGTCGACGGCAGGAAGGTCCTGCAGCACCATCACCCGCGTGTCGTCGAAGCGCTGCAGGCCCATCGCGTCCAGTGTCGCGTCCAGCCCGATCGGTTCGCTGAAGGGGGTGATCCGCACGATCAGCGGCAGCTCGGCCTGCGCATAGACCGGCTCGCACAGCGCCAGCTTGTTGGGCACCGGCATGCGGCCGGCCGCAACGGCGTTGATGCAGCGGGCCCGCTTGGCCTTGCCCGGCGACAAGCGCACGAGCCAACCATCCAGCCAGCGCTGCTGGGGCGGGGCGCTGGCGTTCAGCCCGGCGTCTTCGACACGGGAGAGTAGATGGGGATCGAACTGACGGGCGATGACCGGGTTCATGCGCACGGCGATCACCGCATCGATTCGATGCGGCGCACCATCTCGCCGGCAAATTCGACGAAGGCCTGCGCGCCGCGCGAGCTCGGATCGAACACGACGCCGGGCAACCCGTAGCTCGGCGCCTCGGCCAGGCGGACGTTGCGAGGGATGACCGAGTCGAACACCTTGTCGCCGAAATGCGCCTTGAGCTGCTCGCTCACCTGCTGCTGCAGTGTGATGCGGGGATCGAACATGACGCGCAGCAGGCCGATGATCTGCAGGTCCGGGTTGAGGTTGGCGTGGACCTGCTTGATGGTGTTGACCAGGTCGGACAGCCCTTCCAGCGCGAAGTATTCGCACTGCATCGGCACGATCACGCCGTGGGCGCTGCACAGGCCGTTGAGCGTCAGCAGGCTCAGCGAGGGCGGGCAGTCGATCAGCACGAAGTCGTAGTCGGCCTCGACCGCGGCCAGCGCACCCTTGAGGCGCTTGTCGCGCCGCTCCAGTTCGACCAGTTCGACCTCGGCGCCGGCCAGTTCGCGGTTGGCGCCGATCACGTCGTAGCCGGCCTTCTCGCTGCGCTGGCGCGCTTCGGCGACGGAGGCGCTTTCGAGCAGTACGTCGTAGACCGTCAGCGCCAGCGACCGCTTGTCGACGCCGGAGCCCATGGTGGCATTGCCCTGCGGGTCGAGGTCGACGACGAGCACCCGTTGGCCGATGCGCGCCAGGCCGGCGGCCAGATTCACGGTGGTGGTGGTCTTGCCGACGCCGCCCTTTTGATTGGCGATGCAGAAGATTCGGGCCATGGCTGGGGGATGCGGGTCGAGGCGGGCCGAAGCCCGGGAAGAGAGACGTTCCGGATGACCCGGCCGCCGACTCAGGAATGTACCAGCCCGGGCGAGGGCGGCGCCGCTTCGCGCATCCAGACGAGGCAACGTTCGGCCTGCAAGCCCGGCACGGTCAGCGGTTCCACGTGAAACACCGTGATCCCTGGTGGCAATGCGGCCAGCTCAAGCTCCGGCGACTTTCCCTTCATCGCGGCCCAGACACCCGTGGGCGCCAGCAATCGGCGGGTGGGAACGACGAAATCGGCCAGCGACGCGAAGGCGCGGGAGGTGATCAGGTCGAACGGTGGAGCCTGGAGCGCCTCGATGCGGGCGTGCTCGCCGGTGAGATTGCGCAGTGACAGCTCCGCTGCAACCTGACGGATGAAGGCCACCTTCTTGCCCACTGAGTCCACGCAGGTCACGGACCAGCCTGGCTCCAGCGCAGCCAGCACCACGCCGGGTAGGCCGCCTCCGCTGCCGACGTCGAGCAGCCGTCGCTGCGAACCCGCCGCGAGCTGCCGGCGCAAGGGGCCGACGACCGCCAGGCAGTCCGCCAGATGCTGGGTCAGCATCTCGGCCGGATCGCGCACCGCCGTCAGGTTGTAGGTGGCGTTCCAGCGGTGCAGCAGCGACAGGTAGGCGAGCAGCCGATCCGCGGTCGCCGGCGGCAGCTCCAGTCCGAGCTCGACGCAGATGCCGCCGAGCGACTCGCGCAGCAGCTCAGGCTGCATCGGTGGCCTGGCCGGCGTTTGCCGCGAACCCCTTGAAGCGTCCCTTGCGCAGGTGGATCAGCAGCAGGGAGATCGCTGCGGGCGTGACACCCGAAATGCGCGAAGCCTGCCCCAGCGTCTCCGGCCGATGGCGCGAGAGTTTCTGGCGCACCTCGAACGACAGCGCGGTGACCTGTGCGTAGTCGAGCTCGTCCGGCAACTTCAAGCCTTCGTAGGCCGCAGCCCGCTCGACTTCCTCGTTCTGCTTGTCGATGTAGCCGGCGTACTTGATGCCGATCTGCACCTGCTCGATCACCGCATCCGCCAAACCCTGGCCCAGTTCGGCGCGCAGGGTTTCACGTGAAACAGTGGCCTCCGGCCGGCCCATCGCGCCGATGGCGGCCATCTCAGCCACCTGGTCGAAGCTGACACTCGGGCGTCGCAGCAGGTCTGCGAGGCTGTACTCGTGTTCAAGAGCCTTGCCGACCAGCCGCTCGGCTTCGGCTGCCGGCACCACGCCAGGGTGCACCCAGGTCGACTTGAGCCTCTCAGCCTCGCGCGCCACGGCATCGCGCTTGCGGCAGAAGGCATCCCAGCGCGCGTCGTCCACCAGCCCCATGCGCCGGCCGTCTTCGGTCAGGCGCAGGTCGGCGTTGTCTTCGCGCAGCTGCAGCCGGAACTCCGCCCGGCTGGTGAACATGCGGTAGGGCTCCGTCACACCCTTGGTGATCAGGTCGTCGACCAGCACGCCAAGATAAGCCTGGTCGCGGCGCGGCATCCAGGCAGCATCGCCACGAACCTGCAGCGCCGCGTTCAAGCCGGCGAACAGCCCCTGCGCCGCCGCCTCCTCGTAGCCGGTCGTCCCGTTGATCTGGCCGGCGAAAAACAGCCCACCGATCGACCGAGTCTCGAAGCTCGCCTTCAGCTCGCGCGGGTCGAAGTAGTCGTACTCGATCGCGTAGCCAGGACGAAGGATGTGCGCGTTCTCCAGACCGTGCATCGAGCGCACCGCCGCGATCTGGATGTCGAAGGGCAGGGAGGTCGAGATGCCGTTCGGGTAGAACTCGTGCGTCGTCAGGCCCTCGGGCTCCAGGAAGATCTGGTGCGAGTCCTTGTCGGCGAAACGATTGACCTTGTCTTCGATGCTCGGGCAGTAGCGCGGGCCCACGCCTTCGATGACACCAGTGAACATCGGGCTGCGGTCAAAGCCCGAGCGGATGATCTCGTGCGTTCGTGCATTCGTGTGGGTGATCCAGCAGGGCATCTGACGCGGGTGCATGGACACATCGCCCAGGAAGCTGAACACCGGCATCGGTGCGTTCGAGCCCGGCATGCCGTCGCCCGGCTGCTCCGTCAGTTTGGTGAAGTCGATCGAGCGGCCATCGATGCGCGGCGGCGTGCCGGTCTTCAACCGGCCCTGCGGCAGCTTGAGTTCCTTGAGTCGTGCCGACAAGGCGACCGCAGGAGGGTCCCCCGCGCGGCCCGCCGAATGATTCTGCAATCCAACGTGGATGCGCCCGTCGAGGAAGGTGCCCGCCGTGAGCACCACGGACCGGGTGGCGAAGCGAACACCAACTTGCGTCACAACGCCGGCCACGCGATCACCCTGCAGGATCAGGTCATCGCACGCCCCCTGGAACAGCCACAGGTTCGGCTGGTTCTCGACACGCTGGCGAATCGCCGCCTTGTAGAGGATGCGGTCGGCCTGCGCGCGGGTCGCCCGCACCGCCGGCCCCTTCGAACCATTGAGAATGCGGAACTGGATGCCCGACTCGTCGGTGGCCAGCGCCATGGCACCACCCAGCGCGTCAACCTCTTTGACCAGGTGGCCCTTGCCGATGCCGCCGATCGACGGGTTGCAGCTCATCTGGCCGAGCGTCTCGATGTTGTGCGTCAGCAGCAGGGTGGCCGCACCCATTCGCGCAGAAGCCAGCGCGGCCTCGGTGCCGGCATGGCCACCGCCGACGACGATCACATCGAATTCTCTCGGGAACAGCATCGCACTGCCTAAATTTTGAGCAAGGTGCCATTGTAGGCAGCAGCACCGCCGGCGTCATGCGCCAGGGTTGCTCGGGGCCGTCCCGGCGCTGGTTTCCCGCACACAATCCGTCCTGACCATGGAATGTCGCTCCGCCTGCGCCGCCTGCTGCATCGCCCCGTCGATCAGCAGCCCGATTCCCGGCATGCCCGAGGGCAAGCGGGCCGGCGTGCGCTGCGTCCAACTCACCGAAGACTTGCTCTGCGCCGTCTTCGGCCTGCCGCAGCGCCCGGCGGTGTGCGCCTCGCTGCGGCCCTCGCCGGCGATGTGCGGCGAGCACCGCGACGAAGCGATCGCCTGGCTGACCCGACTCGAAGTCTCGACCGCCCCCGCATGAGCGCCCCCACCGACATCGAAATTGCCCAGCTCTCGGAGCTCTACCCGGCGCTGAAGGCACTGCCACCAGCCGTCTGCGAGCAGGCGCTCCAGCAGCAAGCGATGTGGGTGACCGTACCGGCCGGCGCCGTTCTCTTCGAGGAGCAGGCGCCTTGCCAGGGATTTCCGATGGTGCTGTCCGGCGAGGTTCGCGTCGCCCGCGGTTCGTCGCAGGGGCGTGCCCTGGAGCTGTATCGCGTCGGCCCGGGTGAACTGTGCGTCGTATCGGCTTCCTGCCTGTTCGGGCAGCACCTGCTCAGCGCGAACGGCGTGGCCACCTCCGCGACGCGCCTGGCCGTGCTCACCCCGCCGGCCTTCGACGCCTGCTGCGAACACGAGCCGTTCCGCCGCTTCGTATTCGGCGTCTTTGCGGACCGCCTGGCCGATCTGATGGCGCTGGCGGAAGCCGTCGCCTTCCAGCGGCTCGACCAGCGGCTGGCGGCCGCACTGCTCGGCCACGGCGAGGTGCTGCATGCCAGCCACCAGGCCTTGGCGGATGAGCTGGGCACGGTGCGCGAGATGGTGACGCGGCTGCTGCGCCGCTTCGAGCGCTCCGGCTGGCTCAGCCTCGGGCGCGAACGCATCGAGCTGCGCGACGCCGCGGCCCTGCGCCGGCTCGCCGCCGGCGAGCTTCCCGCTGTGTGACTGCAGTCACAGACGGACCCGGCCCGCAGCGAGACACTGCCTGCACACCGGCACCTTGAGCCGGCAAGCAAGGAGCTGACATGAAGACGAATGAAGGAACCATCGACCGCGCACTGCGCGTTCTCGCCGGCTTGGTGCTCATCGCCCTGGCCGCCACCGGCACCGTGGGTGTGTGGGGCTGGATCGGCCTGGTGCCCCTGGCCACCGGCCTGATCGGCTGGTGCCCCGCCTACACCCTGCTGGGCATCAACACCTGCCCGATGAAGTCGTCGAAGTAGGGCACGCCGGGAGCAGCATTTCCGTGTGGGGGATGTTGTCTTCCAGGTAGTCCTCGCCGACCCGCTGGAAGCCGAAGCCGGCATAGAAGCGCTCCAGGCGGGACTGCGCCGAGATGCGGATGCCCTGGCCGGGATAAGTGGCCTGCGAGTGTTCCACTGCACGGCGCACCAGCTCGCGGCCCAGCCCCGTGCCGCGCGCCGCGCCCGTGGTGATGACGCGGCCGATCGACGGCTCCACGTACTTCACGCCGGGCGCCACCACGCGCGCATAGGCCAGCGGCTCGCGCTGCTGTGCCGACCAGGCGGCGAGATGATGGGACTGCTCGTCGACGCCATCAGCATCGAGGTAGGCACATTCCTGTTCGAGCACGAACACCAGCTGCCGGGCGGTGTAGATGTTCTGCAGCTCGTGCACGCCCAGCTCGTCGAAGCGGCACCACCGCCAGCGCAGTTGCGTGGGTGAATTCTTCATGCCGAGATGATGCCCGAGCCCCGCGCAGGCGGCGGCTCAGCGCACCGCCGCGCGGCGCAGCACCCGGGCGACGAAGCCCACCCCCAGCAGTGCCAGCACGGCGCACACGGCCAGCGTGATCACCACCGGCTCCAGCCCCAGGGCTTCGCCCTTGAGCACCCGCGTCATCAGCGTGTTCTGCGCCAGCGCGGGCACCCACAGGTGCCAGCGTTCTTCGCCGCCCGGGTTGAGCAGGCCCACCAGCGGCAGCAGCGACACCGCCAGGATCAGCACCGCCGAACTCGCCTGCGCTTCCTTGACGCTGCGGCAGCGGATCGCCACCGCCATCAGCAACGCAGACAGCGCGGCAGCGAAGGGCGCGATGATGGCGACGAACCACAGCGCCTCGCGCCAGCCGAACTGGAACAGCGCCGCCAGCGTGTCGCTGCGCAACAGCCACTGCGCCGGGATGAAGCTGAAGCAGCTGAGCACCGCGATCAGCAGCGCCACCGCCGACACCGCCGCCGACTTGCCCAGCACCAGCGACAGCGGCGAGGCCGGGTTCATCAGCAGCGGCTCCAGCGAGCCGCGTTCACGCTCGCCGGCTGTCGTGTCCAGCGCCGCGTTGAGCGCGCCATAGAGCACCGCCATCAGCACGAAGAAGGGCAGCATGCCGGTGATCTGCGTGCCGCGCGTCTGCGGGTTGGCGAGATCCTTCTCGCCCAGCCGCACCGGCTCGAGCACCTCGCCGGAGACACCGCGCAAGGCCAGCGCCAAGGTGGAGCGCTCGCGGTTGAAGCCGGCCACCAGCCGTTGCAGCCGCCCGCTGCCGGCCTCGCTGCGCTTGTTGGCGCTGTCGCTCACCAGCACGAGCACCGGCACCTCGGCGCGGCGCAGCGCCGACTCGAAATCCTTCGGCACCACCAGCACCGGATCGCCCAGCTCGGATCGGCGCAGCTTCTGCTCGAAGCCTTCGGGCGCCGGCTTCACCGCGAAACCCTGGCGCTGCAGGTAGTTGACCAGCGTGGGCGCATGCTCGATTCCGTCGAGCACCACCTCACGCCGCTCGGCGCGAGACTCGAACGAGGCGACCAGCCCCGACAAAGCGATGAGCACCAGCGGGCCCATCAGCACACTGGACAGCAGCACCACCGCGAGCGTGCGTCGGTCGCGCAGCGCGTCGACCCACTCCTTCACGAACACCGTCCAAGCGGGCCAGCCCTTCATGTTGCTGCCCCTGCTTCGTCAGCGTAGGCCAGTCGCACGAAGGCCTCTTCGAAGTCACGCGCTCCAGCGCTCGCCCGCAGTTGCGGCACGGTGCCTTGAGCCACCGTGCGCCCGTGCGAGACCACGACGACGCTGTCGCACAGCCGCTCCACCTCCTGCATGATGTGCGTGGAAAAGACAATGCACTTGCCGCCGCCCGAGGGCGAGGCGAGCCACTGCAGCGTCTCGCGCAGCGCGCGCGTGGCCAGCACGTCCAGGCCGTTGGTCGGTTCGTCGAGAACGATGTTCGCCGGGTCGTGCACCAGCGCGCGGGCCAGTGCCACCTTCATGCGTTCGCCCTGGCTGAAGCCTTCGGTGCGACGGTCGAGCAAGGCCGTGCAGTCGAGCATCTGCGCCAGCGCCTCGGCGCGTGCCTGCGCCTCTTCGCGCGCCATGCCCTGCAGCGCGGAGTAGTAGACGATGTTCTCGCGCGCCGTCAGCCGCGGGTACAGGCCGCGCGCGTCGCTGAGCACGCCCATGCGCGCCAGCGCCTCACGCGGCCGCGCGGCGACGTCGATGCCATCGACCTCCAGCCGCCCCGCGTCGGGGCGGATCAGCCCTGCGAGCATGCGCAAGGTCGTCGTCTTGCCCGCGCCGTTGGGGCCGAGCAGCCCCGTGATGCGGCCATCGACCGCTTCGAGCCGCACATCGCGCACCGCCAGCACCGGCGCCGCGGCGCGGCCGAGCCAGCGGCGCGGCGCAACGAATGACTTGGCGAGTTGCTCGATGCGAATCACTTCGCGGCCTCCGGTGCGGGCGGCACGAAGGCGCCGGGCCGCGGAATCGACGTGATGCAGGCGGTGTCGAGCGCGAGCGCCTGCGCATCGTCGGCCGCGTCGATGAAGCGGTAAAGCAGATCGGGCACGCAACCGCTGCCGAGCAGGCCATGGCCCGCATTCGGCACGATCACGTGGCGTGCCTTCGCGCGCAGCGCCTGCGCCACGCGCGCCGCATGGCGCGGCGGCGTGGCCGGATCGATGCCGCCGCTGAGCAGCAGCACCGGCGTGGCTGAGGGGCCGACCTGGTAGAAGGCCTCGGGCACCGCACCGCGCGGCCAGCCGGCGCAGGCCTGCGCATACAGCGGCGCCAGCCCGTCGCCGAAGTCGCGCGTGGCGGCGACGCCGGCCGTGGCCAGGCGCGGCGCGTCCTCCGCACAGATCACCGCGAAGTGCATGCCGGTGTACAGGCGCGGCCCGCCGCGGCGCGACAGCGCGCCAGCCAGCGCCGCCAGCGCCTCGAAGCGCCCCTGCGACGCCGCGTGGATCGCCGCCGGCAGCGCCGCCGCGAGCGTGGGCACGTACAGCGGCGCGCGCACCGCGCCGAGCAGCAGCTCGCGCGTCATCGTGAACGACTCGGTCTTGCCGGTGAGCGGGTCGGGCACGCTGACGGCGCGCGGCAGCGAAGCCAGCAGCCCATCCCAGGCCTGGCGCAGCAAGGGCCACTCTCGCGCACACGCCGCCTCGGCGCTGCACGCGGCGAACAGCGCGTCGAGCGCCGCCTGCGCGTCGATGGCGGCACTGGCCGGCAGCACCATGTCGGGCGGCGCCACGCCGTCGAGCACGCTGCGCCGCACGGCACCGGGGAACTGCCGCTGGTATTCGAGTCCGGCCCGTGTGCCGTAGGAGGCGCCGACCAGATTGATGCGCTCGGCGCCGATCGCCTGGCGCACCGCGTCGAGGTCCTGCATCGCCAGCGTGGTCGTGAAGAAGCCCAGATCGGTCGCGCTGCGCACATACGGAAGCTTCAGCAGCCGCTCACGGCAGGCCGCCAGCCGGCGCAGTTGCGCCTGCGGGTCGGCCGATTCGGCCAGGGCCGCCTCGCGCGGCTCGTCGCAGTCCAGCGGCGCCGAGCGGCCGGTGCCGCGTTGGTCGACGAAGACGATGTCGCGCCGGTTGTTCAGCCGCGCGAACACGCCCATCACCTGCGGCGCCAGAGAGATCGCGCTCTGGCCCGGCCCGCCGGCAAGCAGGAACACCGGGTCGGGCAGCTTGCGCCGGGCCAGCGCCGGCACGACCACGTAGTGCACCTCGATCTGCGGCCCGTCCGGGCGGGCCGGGTCGAGTGCGCGCGCCACCGAACCGCACAGCACCTCGTGCGCCAGACCGTCGACGCGGCAAGGCTGCGCCGGCGCCGCGTGCGTCGGCATCGCCACGCCGGCCCACGCCAGCGCGACAACGGCGGCGATGGCGCGCAGGGATCTCACGCTTCGCCGAGAAAGCGCTTGAACTCGCCGCTGTCGAGCAGCCGCTTCAGGTCGTCGCAGCCACCGATGAGCACGCCCTTGGCGAAGACCATCGGGAAGGTCGGCCAGCCGGTCCACATCTTCAGCGAATTGCGCACGCGCCACTGGCTGAGGTAGCTGCCGAACTCGAGGTAGTGGTAGGCCAGGCCGGCGGCATCGAGCAGCTTGCGCGCGCGGCGAACGAACGGGTTGCCGGCCATGCCGACGACGAGGATCAGGTTCGATGCGGCGGCTGCCTGCACGTTGTGGACGACATCGGCGTGGTGGTTCGCGACGAAGTCGCGGATCGCCGGGTGGAGCCGGCTTTCCTCCAGGATGGTGCGGGGCATGGGTCGGATTCCTCGGGCGCGCAAAGACCCGAGGTTAGCCCAGCCGCGCGATGCCCCCTTGATTCAGGTCGCCAGTGCACCGCTCTGGAAATCGGCCACCGCCTGATGCAGCTCCTGGGTGGTGTTCATCACGAACGGGCCGTACTGCGCGATCGGCTCGCGCAGCGGCGCCCCGGCCACCAGCAGGATCTGCACGGCGCGCTCGCCGGCCGATGCCGCGAAGCGCACGCCATCGGCCGCTGCGTCGTTGCTCAGGATGGCCATGTGCTCGCTGGCCACGGTGGCACCGCCCACCTGCGCGGCCACGCCGCCGTACACGTAGGCGAAGGCGTTGTGGCCGGCCGGCAGCGGCACATCAAAGCTTGCGCCCGCGGGCAGCACGATGTCGAGCACCAGCGGCTCGGTGGTCGGCCGCGTCACAGCGCCGGTCACGCCGTGCGTCGATCCGGCGATGACGCGCACCTGAATGCCACCTTCGAGCGCGAACACCGGCACGCCTTGCGGCGGCACGTCGCGGTAGGCGGGAGGCTGCATCTTGTCGCGCGCGGCAAGGTTCACCCACAGCTGGAAGCCGGCCATGCGGCCTTCTTCCTGCTCGGGCATCTCGGAGTGGATGATGCCGCGCCCGGCGGTCATCCACTGCACGCTGCCGGGCTCGAGCAGGCCGGTGTTGCCCACGCTGTCGTGGTGGCGCATGCGGCCCGCCTTCATGACGGTGACCGTCTCGAAGCCGCGGTGCGGGTGGTCGGGGAAGCCGCCGATGTAGTCGCTCGCCGCGTCGCTGCCGAAGGCATCGAGCATCAGGAAGGGATCGAGCCGCTGCTGCAGCGGCTGGGTCAGCACGCGGGTGAGCTTGACGCCGGCGCCATCGGACGTGGGCTGGCCGCGCACCAGGCGCTCGACGCCGCGCGAGCGGGTCACGGTGGCGGGGGAGACGGTGGTGGTGTTCATGCTGTCAATGTAGTGGCCGAGCGCGGACACTTCGAGTCAGCGGATTTGCATGCCGCGCTGAATCGGCTTGCATGGCCGCGAGCGCGGGCATGGGTGTAATGCCATCCTCCCTTACCACGACCCAGGAGTCCCCATGAAGCTCTACTACAGCCCCGGCGCCTGCTCGCTGTCGCCCCACATCGTGCTGCGCGAGTCCGGCCTGGCCTTCGAGCCCGTGCTGGCCAGCACCAAGACGCACAAGCTGCAGGACGGCACCGACTACTACGGCATCAACCCGAAGGGCTACGTGCCGCTGCTCGAGCTCGACGGTGGCGAGCGCCTGTCCGAAGGACCGGTGATCGTGCAGTACATCGCCGACCAGGTGCCCGACAAGAAGCTCGCGCCGCCGGCCGGCACGATGGCGCGCTACCGCCTGCAGGAGTGGCTGAACTTCATCACCAGCGAACTGCACAAGGGCTTCTCGCCGCTGTTCAACCCGGCCGTGCCGGAAGACGCCAGGCCGGTGTTCCGCAAGAAGCTGGTCGAGCGCTTCACCTGGGTCGACGGCCAGCTCGCCGGCAAGGCGTACCTGATGGGCGACGAATTCAGCGTCGCCGATGCCTACCTGTTCACCGTGGCCTCGTGGGCGCCGCACGTCGGCGTGGACATCACCGGCCTGGCCAACCTGTCGGCCTTCTCTGCACGCATGTTCGCCCGCCCGGCCGTGCAGGCCGCGATGAAGGCCGAGGGACTGCTCAAGTAAGCTGTGACCGTGCGTCGGACCGCGTGCCTGCTCCTGCTCCTGGCGGCTTCGGCCGCCGGGGCGAACACGCCGGCACCGGGCCGATACGACGGCCAGTTCTGCGTCACCGTCGCCTCGGACAGCGCCGCCAGCTGCGGCCCGGCCGAGGTCGACGTGCTGCGCGGACGCGAGCTGCGCGTGCGCATCAGCGACATCGTCTACCGGCTCAAGCTCCACAGCAGCCAGGTCGAGGTGGTGCTGATGCACGGCACGATGCAAATCGACGAGTTCGTCGCGGCCTACGACTGGGCCGGTACCGCGTTGCAGTTCAACGATCTCGACAAGCGCACGCACTACGAATTGCGTCTGACGCCGCGTGCTCCGGCGCGCTGAGCAGAATCGACGTGCCAGCGCGGAATCCGCCACGGCACTCCGACGCAGGCCAAGGGTAAACCCGCACCATCACTTCTTGGTTCGACAGGGAGACTCGCTGGAGTACTCGCCCACTCTCCTCCTCGAACCATGCAACGTCGTCATTTCTCGGCCGCCATCGGTGCCTCGATCTTCGCTCCGGGGCTGCGCGCCGCCGAGCAGGGCGTCAGCGACACCGAGGTCGTGTTCGGCCACACCGGCATCCTCAACGGTCCGCTGGGCGCGCAGATCAAGGTCATGCTGGCCGGTGCCGACCTGGCCTTTGCCGAGTCGCGCGCGCAAGGGGGTGTCAACGGCCGGCGGGTGCGCGTGGTGTCGCTGGACGACGAGCTCAAGCCCGACCGTGCGGTGGCCAACTACGAGAAGCTGCTGGGCGACGGAGTTTTCGGCTTCTTCGGCTGCGTCGGCTCGGCGACCACGGCCGCCGCGGCACCGATGCTGATGAAGTCCGGCGCGCCCTGGGTGGCTGGCTACGCCGTGGCCGACAGCGCGAGAGACAAGCTCAAGGGCTCCGGCTTCTTCGTGCGCGCCACCTCCGGCCGCGAGGCGCAAGCCCTGGTGCAGCACCTGACCACGATCGGCGTGACCCGCATCGCGATGGCCATGCTCGACAACCCCGGCGGCAAGGAAGCCGCCGCGCTGGTGGAGACCGCACTGTCCGGCCAGAAGCTGCAGGCGGCCGCCTCCGTCGCGATCAAGGGCGACGGCGCCAACATTCCCGACGCCGCAGCGGCACTGGCCAAGGCGACGCCGCAGGCCGTGATCATGTACCTGGGCGGCGCGCTGCCCGGGCAGCTGATGAAGGCTTCGTGGGCGCTCGGTGTCAGTCCGATGTTCTACGGCATGTCGATCGTGGCTGGCGAAGTCACCGTCAAGGTCGCCGGCGAAAAGGCCCGGGGCCTGGCCATCTCGCAGGTGGTGCCCTACCCCTGGAGCGAATCCGACCCGACCACGCGCGAGTACCGCCGCCTGGCCGAAGCAGCCAAGGTGCCAGTGGGCTACTACAGCTTCGAGGGTTACCTCAACGCGCTGGTGCTGCTCGAGGCGCTGCGGCGCAGCGGCCGCGAACTGACGCGGCCGCGACTGCTCGCCACGCTGCGCGGCATGAAGATGCGCGTGGCCGGCGTCGACCTCGACTACGCCGCCAACGGCGTCACCGGTTCACGCTTCGTCGAGCTGGTGCAGGTCACGCACGAAGGCCGCTTCGTGCGCTGAACCGGGCGCACGGCGTCGGCAGCCCGCGTCGGCGGCTCAGGCCGACGACCCCGGTTTGAGCACGCCGTCGCACAGGCGGCGCGATTCGCCCGCCGGAAGCTTCGCGCAGACTTCGTCGAGCTGCCGCTGCAGGCGCTTCATCGCGTCGCCGTGCGCGCCGCCCTTGGCCCAGCCCGAGAGGTGGCCCCCGATGCGCTGCAGCGAGCGGCCGCTGCGCGCCTCGAAGGCGTCCGGCATCGCGGCCGCTTCGTCGAACAGCTGAGCGGCCGCACGCTCGACGCGCTGCGCATCCTGCGGCGCCAGCTCGATCAGCATGCCGAGGTAACGCGCGCCCCACTGCAGCCGCGTCGCCGGGCCTTCGCTCTTGTCGAAGGCCTGCGCGTTCCAGTCCAGCGCCGCCGCCTTGTCGCCGCGCTTCTTGGCGTTGTCGGCCAGGTCGGCCATCAGGTAGTAGGGCGAGTGGCTCTTCGCCAGGTTGGCCTTGAGCAGCGCGTCGGAGTCTTCCATCAGCCCGGCCTGCTCGAGCGCCCAGGCTGCGGTGGTGATCACCGCCTGGCGCTCGTAGCCGTCGGTGATCTCGCGGTCGAAGCGCACGGCCATGTCGCGCACCTCGGCGCGCAGCGCCGCGGGCGTGGCGGCGGACTTGTCTTTGCCCGGCGCGTCGAGCTGCGCGAGCTGCACACGCGCCACCAGCGCCATCAGCCGGTCGGCACGCGACAGCGAGGCATCGGCCTGCAGCCGCACCAGCGCGCCGTCGAAAGCCGCGAGCAGCGACTTGCGCTCCGCGGAGCCAGCCGCGCTGAGAGCGCTGGCCAGGCCCGCAGCGCTGTTCGTCAGCACGTCCATGTGGCGCCGTGACTGCGCGGCGTCGGCCAGCAGGGCCAGCACCGGCGCACGCTGCGCGGCCGCGCCGGCCACCGGGCCGGCCTGGCTGTCGGCGACGGCGAGCGCCTTCAGTCGCAGGCGCATCGCGCTGTCGGCATGCGCGGCAGGGCAGGCCTGCGCCAGCTCCCTGAGCAGCGCTGCCACGCCGCCGGCGCCGGCGAGCTGCTGCTGATCGGTCTCCCACGAGTAGTAGGCCAGCAGGCGCCAGTCGGCCTCGACCAGGCCCTGGCCGCCGGCGCGCGCTTGCGCCAGCACCGCCTTGGCCGAGCGCTGCGCCGACATCGACAGCGTCAGCACCTCGTTGTACTGCTGCGCATCGACCTCGCCCGGCAGCCGCGTCAGCTCCTGGCCGCCGCGGTCGAACACCACCATCGTCGGGTAGCCGCGCACCGCGAAGCGCGTGCCCAGCTTCTGCGCGCCCGGTTTGTCGCCGTCGACGTACACCGGCACGAAGGCCCGCGAGCGCTCGATGAAGTCCTGGCGGTTGAACAGCGTGGCCTGCAGCTGGTTGCACGGCGGACACCACTTCGCGCCCCAGTAGACGAACACCGGCTTGCCCTCGCTGCGCGCGCGTGCGAAGGCGGCGTCGACCTCGGCATCGCTGGCCGCGCGCACCCAGGCGATGCCGGCGTCGGCAGGTGCCGCCTGGGCGGTTGATGCGCTGGAGGCAGGCGGCGCGGCAGGCGGCGCATCGCGCTTCGAGCAGGCGGCCAGCGCAGCCACGGCCAGCACGGTACAAAGGATCGGCGCGGAACGGTTCATCGACATCCCCGGACGTTCTGCCCAGTGTGACGCATCAGGGCGCGCGTCGCACGCCGTCGAGCTTCTCGCACAAACCGCGGATGCCCTCGGGCAAACGGTCCGATGAGCGATGCAGCGTGTCCGGGTCGACTGCCAGCAGCGCGCCGCGGCGCGTGGCCGACAGCTGCGTGAGCCGGCGCCACGTGTCCAGGTGGTCGGGCCCGTCGGTGCCGGCGCGCGCGGTGACGATGGCGTCCGGGTCCTGCGCGACCACGGCCTCCTCGCTGACCGTGGGCGTCAGCGGCGCCAGCGTGCCGAACACGTTGCGCGCGCCGCAGATGTGCAATGACTCGCTGATCAGGTGGCGGTCATTGATGGTCAGCAGCGGCCGGTGCCAGATCTGATAGAACACCCGCAGCGTCGGGCGCCCGGCATAACGCTGGCGCAGCGCCTGGAGCTCCTGCTCGAAGCCATCGGCACGCGCGTTCGCCGCCGCCTCGGTGCCGGCCAGCCGTCCGAAGCGGCGCAGCGTCGACGCGATGTCGGCGAGGTGGCCCAGTTCGCTCGCATAGACCGGGATGCCCAGCGTGGACAGGCGCTGCAACTGCTGCGGCGAATTGCCGTCGCGCCAGACCACCAGCAGGTCGGGCTTCAGCGCCAGGATGCGTTCGAGATCGAGCATCGCGGCGTCACCCACGCGCGGCAGGGCCTTGGCTGCCGCGGGAAAGTCGCTGTAGGCGCCCACGCCCACCACCTGCGCGTCGGCGCCGGCGGCGAACAACAGCTCGGTCAGGTGCGGGGCGAGGCTGACGATGCGCTGCGCCGGGCGGGCCAAAGTGATCGTGGTTCCTGCGTCGTCCTTCACCTGCACGGCCGCATGCACGGGCAGACACGCCAGGAAGGCGAGCAACGGCGGCACCATGCGCCGCCACAGGCCGGCGCGATCAAGCGGCCGCCGCGGAACCGGCTTCGCCGGTCCGCTGGCGGCGCCCCCCAGGGGGGGAGCGCCGAAGGCGCTACGGGGGGGGGCCATCAGTCCGCCACGAATACGGTCCGGTGGCCGAAACGCTCGCCGGCCACCGGGTGGCCGAAAGCGGCGCTGAGCACGACCTCGTTCATCGTCGATTCGGCCGGGCCCTGGCGCAGCATCGCTCCCGGGCCGAGCACCAGCGCATGGGTGGCGAACCGCGCGGCGAGGTTCAGGTCGTGGATCGACATCACGATGGCGCGGCCGCGTTCGCGCGTGAGCCGGCGCAGGTGATTGAGCACCGTCACCTGGTGGTGCAGGTCGAGGTGCGCCACCGGCTCGTCGAGCAGCAGCAGCGGCGGGTCCTGCGCCAGCAGCGCGGCGATGCCCACGCGCTGCCGCTCGCCGCCGGACAGCGTGGTCACGTCGTGGTCGGCCAGCGTTTCGAGATCCATCGACTGCAGCGCAGCGCGCGCGACACGGCGGTCGGCGGCGCTCTCCCAGGCCCAGCGGCCCAGGTGCGGATGGCGGCCGAGCAGCACCACCTCGAGCGCGGCGGCGCTGAAAGCATCGTGCTGCGTCTGCGGCAGCAGCCCACGCAGCCGCGCCAGTTCGCCGGGCGGCCACTCGGCCAGCGGCTTGCCCTTGATCGACACCGTGCCCGCCTGCGCCGGCCGCAGCCCGGCCAGCGTGTGCAGCAGCGTCGTCTTTCCGCTGCCGTTGGAGCCCATCACGCACCAGAGTTCGCCGCCACGCACCTGCAGGTCGAGCGACTCGATCAGCGTGCGCGGGCCGGCGGCCACGCGCAGGCCCTGCGCCTCGAGCAGCACCTTGCCGCTGTTCACCGGCGGCCTCCGCGGTGCAGCAGCAGGGCGATGAAGGTCGGCACGCCGAGCAGCGCGGTGATCACGCCCACCGGCAACTGCTGCGGCGCCACCACCGTGCGCGCCAGCGTGTCGGCCAGCAGCAGCAGCGTGCCGCCGGCCAGCGCGCAGGCGGGCAGCAGCACGCGCTGGTCGTTGCCAGCCACCAGACGCAGCGCATGCGGCACGACCAGGCCGACGAAGCCGATCGCGCCGCCGGTGGTCACCGCCACGGCCGTGGCCAGCGAGGCCAGCAGGTAGACGACGCGCCGCAGACGCACCACCGACACGCCCAGCGCCTGCGCACTGGCGGCACCGCGCAGCAGCACGTTGAGTTCACGCGCCAGCGGCCAGGCCGCCAGCAGCAGCACGGCCAGCACGGCCAGCGGCCAGCCGGAGGCGTCGCTGCCGCCCAGGTCGCCGGCCAGCCAGAACAGCATGCCGCGCAGGCGCGCCTCCGGCGCCAGCATCAGCAGCAGCGTGATCACCGCCGACCACAGTGCGGCCAGCATCACGCCGGTGAGCAGCAGCCGCGGCGCGCTCTCCAGCCGTGCGGTGGTGTCCACGCGAGACAGGTCGCGCTGCGCCAGCGCGAAGACCAGCACGATGGTGACCATCGCCCCGGCGAAGGCGCCCGCGTTGACGAGCAGCGCGCTGCCGGCGAGCAGCAGCGCGAGCAGCGCACCCACCGCGGCGCCGCCGGAGATGCCCAGCACATAAGGATCTGCGAGCGGATTGCGCAGCAGCACCTGCATCAGCGCACCGGCCACCGCGAGCAGGCCGCCAACACCGAAAGCGGCCAGCGCACGCGGCAGGCGAAGCGTGTGGAGCACTTGCGCGGCGCTGCCGCCGTCGGGCTGCCACAGCAGGCGCAGCACGTCGGCCGGCGCGATCGCCAGGCTGCCGCTGGCCAGCGCGAGCAACATCGCGGCGCCGGCGAACAGCGCCAGCAGCAGCCAGAGTTGCAGCGCGCGGACCATGCGGCGATCTTCGCCTACAAGGCCGCGTAGGCGAGCGAGACGAACAGGTTGCGCCCGGGCGTGTTGTAGCCCTGCACCAGCTCGTAGCGCTTGTCGGCGGCGTTGTTCAGCCGCGCCGACAGCGACCAGCTCGGCGTGACGAACCAGCTCGCGTTCAGGTTCACCAGGCCGTAGCCGCCCATGCGCGAGGCCTCGGTGTTCGCCGCCGTGCCGAAGCGCTCGCCGCTGAGCACCCACTCGACGCCGGCCCGCCAGGCACCGGTGGTGGCGCTCAGGCTGGCGCTGCCGTACTGGCGCGCGCGGCGCACGAGGCGGGTGCCGGTGTCGGCGTCCTCGGCCTGCTGGTGGGTGAACTCGCCGCGCGCCGTCCAGATGCCCTCGCTGAACGAGGCATCGACAGTGGCGCCACGCAAGCGCGCCCGGTTGACGTTGATCACCGTGGTGAAGCTCGGGTCGACCGCGATCAGGTCGCGCACGCTGCTGCGGAACAGCACCAGCCCGCCTTGCAGCGCGCCGCCGTCGTGGCGCAGCGCGAGCTCGGCGCTGCGCGCGCGCTCCGGCTTCAGGTCGGGGTTGCCGGAAAACCCGAAGGCACTCGGGTAGTACAGGTCGTTGAAGCTCGGCGCCTTGAAGGCCGTGCCCAGGCTGGCCGAGGCGCGCCACTGCGGCGCGAAGCGATAGCCGTAGGCGAACTTGCCGGTGCCGTGGCCGCCGAACTGCGAATCCTCGTCGTGGCGCGCCGAGGCTTCGATCAGGTGGGCGTCGAAGCGCGCGGTGTAGCCGACGAAGACGGCGCGGAAGGTGCGCGTCGACACCGTGTAGGCCGTATCGCTGCTGACCTTCTCGCGCCGCCAGTCCAGGCCGGCTGCCCACTGGCCGCCGAGCGCGTTGACGTCGTTCTGCCAGGTGGCCTGGTCCTGGTCGGTGTCGACGAAGCCGGGAAAGGCGCCGTCGGTGCGGATGTGGTCGGCGCCGCGCGCCAGGCGCAGCAGGCTGCGCCAGTCGGCGCTCAGGCGGTTGCGGCTCTCCAGCGCGGTGCTCGACAGGCGCTGGCGGTTGACGTCGTCGCTGCCCGGGCCGGCATCGAAATGCGTCGCGCCGCGGCTGCCCATCACGTGCAGTCCGAGCGACTGGCCCTCGGCCCAGTCGTGGTCGAGGTTGAGGCCGAGGTTGCTGTTGCGGTAGCCGTCCCGGTCGGGCTCGAAGGAGAAGCTGGCGTTCTCGTTGGTGGCCGAGAACGATTCCGACTCGCGCCAGCCGGCCTGCAGCGACAGCCGCGTGTCACCGAACTTGCGGCCCAGGCCGACGCTGGCCTCGCGCGTACCCCAGCGCCCGGCGCCGATGCTGTCCTCGGCGCGGTCGGCACCGGCCTGCTTGGTGAACACCTGGATCACGCCGCCGATCGCATCGGCGCCGTACAGGCTGCTGCCCACGCCGCGCAGGATCTCGATGCGCTCGATCTGCGCCAGCGGCAGGTTCTCGAAGGCGTTGGTGCCGGCGGTGGCCGAGTTGACGCGCACGCCGTCGATCAGCAGCACGACGTGGCTGGCGTTGCTGCCGCGCAGGAAGATGCTGGACACCTGGCCGGGCCCGCCGGTGGCGCTGATCTCGACGCCGCCGCGCGTCTGCAGCAGCTCGGTCAGGGTCATCGGGCCGGCGTTTGCGATGGTGTCGGCATCGATGACGCGCAGGTCGGCCAGCACGGTGTCGATCGGCTGCGGCAGCCGCGTGGCGGTGACGACCACCGGCTGCAGCGTCTGCGGCTCGGCGGCCAGGGAGGCGAGGGGAAAGGGTGGAAGAGACGAGAAGGCCCAGGCCGCGCAAGGCGGACGGGCAACGACGGGAAGGGAACATCGAATGGACTCCAAGCAGCCAGCGTCCCCGCAGGCTGCATTGTTGGCGTATGCCGGTGGCCCGAGGGTCGCCGGCGGCTGCGCTTGGCAGGCCGGTATCCGGGCTCGCGGGTCGATGCGACAGGTGTCGCACCGCGGCCATCGCCTTCCCACGGGTGTTCGCCCGCAGTGGCACTGAGATGGCCGTGTACCCGCTTACCGGTGCGGGGGCAGCGCAGGCCTTCGCGCCCTTGCGGGCGCGGCACCTGCTTCCCGTTTAACTCCCGGCCGAGGACTGGCCGGAAGCACCTGAAGCACTCCGATGATAGCCGGCGAGATTCAGTCCACCGGCGGAACGGAGTCGCGCACCGCGTCGCGCGTGCTCGCCGAGGCGAACTGCGCCCAGGCCACGCCGACCAGCGTGATCGCGGCGCCGAGCAGCTTGATCGCGGTGTAGCGCTCGCCGGTGACCAGCCAGGCCACCAGCGCCGCCACGGGCGGCATCAGGTACATCAGCGGCGCGGTGCGGGCCACGCCACGCACGGCGTTGACCCAGCCCCACACCAGCCAGCCGAGGAAAGCCGAGATCAGCACCGCGTAGAGCATGCCCAGCCAGATCAGCGGCGGCACCTCGGCCCAGTGCACCTGCAGCCCGGCGGGCAGGCTGACCAGCACCACCGGCGCGCTGCCCAGCAGCGTGCCGTAGGTCATCACCACCACGCCGCCGTGGCGCTCGATCAGCGGCTTGGCGGTGACCGTGTAGTACGAGAAGAACGAGGCCGCGACGAGCAGCGTCAGGTCGCCACCGCCGGCCTGCCACTGGCCGCCGAGCAGCTTGTCGGACAGGAACACCAGCACGCCGACCACCGCGACCGTCACGCCCACGAGCTGGCCGCGCGTGAAGTGCTCGATGCCGTGCCAGCGCAGGATGAGCAGCGTGAACACCGGCCCGCAGGCGAGGATCAGCGAGCTGGAGAAGGCGGTGGACCAGTGGATGCCGTAGGTCACCAGCCCCACGTGCAGCAGGTGCCCGGCCACGCCGAGCTTGAGCAGCGCCAGCAGCTCGCGGCGCGGCAGCTTCGGCCACTTCGTGCCGTAGTGGGCCACCAGCAGCAGTGCCGCGGCCACCGGCATGATCAGGTAGCGCACGAACAGGAAGCCGCCGGGCGACAGCGCCTCGAACACCGCCTTCTGCACGCTGAAGTTGGCCCCCCACACCAAGATCAGCGCGAGCGCCGCCCAGAGCGCCGCGCGCTCTCTTGCCGCGTGTTCGGTCACGACTGCCCCTCGACCGACGGGTACGCCGGTCGATCCCCCGAGGGAATGCGGGCCGGCTCGGGAGCGGCCCAGCGCTCGGCCCGCCTCATGCGCTGCCCGCCTGCGCGCGCGACAGCTCGGCCGACCAGGCCCAGGCCTGCTCGGCCAGCGCGAACACCGCGTCCAGGCCGCCATGGGGTGCGGCCAGCGCCTCGCCGATCTCGAGCTCATGGCGCTCGATCGCCATCGCCAGGCGCAAGTCGGGCCACCATGGGCCGGAGTGCGACAGCAGCGCCTCGCGCGCCGGCTCGGCCAGCTGCAGCGGCTGCAGCGCTTCGGCCAGCGGCACCTGCAGCAGCGCATCGAGCATCGACAGCAGGCCGACGGTGAACATCGCCGCCGGCGGCGCATTGCCGCGCGCCGTGGCCAGCAGCTCGAGCAGCCGGGCGCGCGCCAGCGACACCTCCTGCAGCGCGCGCGAGGCCTTGCGCCCGCTGCCCGAGGCAGTCAGAAGCACACTCAGCCAGCGGTACAGCTCGCCGCGGCCGAGCACCATCACCGCCTGCTCGATCGACTCGATCGGCTTCGACAGGCCCACCGCCGGGCTGTTGACGCTGCGCAGCAGCCGGTACGACAGGGCCAGGTCGGCGCGCAGCTCGGCGCCCAGGTGCGCCGTGTCGCGATCGGCCACCACGTCGTTGAGCAGCTGGCACAGGCGCTGCGTGGCCGGCTGAACCGTGCGGCGCTGTGCGAACGCCGCGTCGCCCGACTCGACGCGGCCGGCGGCCAGCGCCACGCCGCATTCGAGCGCCTGCTCGATCGCCTCGACCCCGGGCAGATCCACCGCCACGCGTGTGCGCGCGGGTTGCGTCTGCTGCCAGCGCACGCAGCCGTTGAGCACGTCGTTCAGCCCGTCGGCGCCCGGGCGCAGCAGCACGAAGCTCGCGCCAGGCGGTTCGGGCGCGCCGTCGGCTGCACCGAGCTTCACGCCGCGCGTGCGCCATTGCGTCAGCGCGCCGGCGATGCTCTCGCCCGGCTCGAAGGCGCCGGTGACGGCCAGCCAGGCGCCGTCGGGCACCTGCTCGGCCACCGCCGGCCGCGCCAGCAGCGAGGCCGGCAATTCGCACAGCGCATGGCGGCCGGCGGCCAGCGTCGAGCGCATCGCCGACAGCAGCGCGATGGCGTGCGCCGCCGCGGCGGGGCCGTCGCTGGCTTCCTGCATGCGGCGCTGGGTCGACGCGGCCAGGCGGAACTCGAAGCCCGCAAGCTCGCCGTTCGCGCCCACCAGCGGGCGCCGCGCACCGAAGCTCGGTGCCGGCACGGCGGCGCGCGGCGGCGCGGCCGGCGCGGGCAACGGCTCGGGCCGCGCATCGGGCGCCTTCGTGCCGCCGAACAGTTTCGACCACCAGCCGCTCATGTGTCCCCTTCTTCGACCGGGCCGCCCAGCCAGGCCTGTGCTTCTTCGCCATCGGGCCCCGGCTCCGGCGTGGCACGCGCCAGCGCCATCCAGGTGGCCAGCGGCAGCCTCATCGCGCGTTTCGGGGCCGGCCGGGCCACGTCCAGCACGCCCCCCGGCAGCGCGAACATCACGCCGAACTCGGCGGGCACTTCCTCCGCCGTCGCGATGCCTTCCTTCAGCACGTACCAGCATTGGCTGGAGAGCGCGAGGTAGGCATGCCGCTTGTGCGGATGGCGCAGATCCGACAGCAGGTCGGCGCGCGCCACCTTGATCTCGTGGGCCACCGGCTCGAGGTAGTCCTCCACCGTGGTGTGGCGGATCGAGAAGACATCGGGCATCGCCATCACCCAGGCGCCGGCCTCGCCCTCGCCGACCCGCGCGCGCAGGCTCAGGCCGCGCCAGGCGATGCGGCCGGCGCGCGCCATCTCGCGCGCCACCCGCTCGACCAGCGCCTCATGGGCATCGCGCCGCGTGCGGTTGCGCTGCAGCGTGCCGGCCAGCGCGGCCACCCCGGCGTCGGTGACGCGAAGCGTCTCGTGGCCGCTGGGCTGGTGCACCCGCTCCAGCAGCCCGGCGGCGAGCAACTCGGCCTCGACCAGATCCTGGCAAGGCCAGCCGGCCGAGCGCCATACTTCCCGCAGGCGCCGCTGGTGCACGGCCGAGCCGGCGATCGGCGACGTCGCGGCAATGGGCGGGTGAACGGAGGCCATGGCCACAGCGTAGCCGGTCCGACGGATCGGCTTGATTTGTATACCCCACTAGGTATATACTCCACCCCGTATGCAACACCACGCTGCCATGAAGCCCCTTCTTGTCTCCCTGCTCGTCCTGCTGCTCGCGCCCTCGATGGCAGGCGCCGCACCCGAGACGCGCGTGCCCACGGTGGCCGCGTCCGCCGCCTCGGCGGGTGCCGTGGCCGACTTCGATGCCGTTCTGCAGCCGGTGCGCCAGGTCACGATCACCGCGCAGGTGGGCGGCAACGTGCTCGCGCTGCGCGTCAAGGCCGGCGACACCGTCAAGCGCGGCCAGGCCCTGGTGCGCATCGACGACCGCGACATGCGCGCCGGCGTGGCGCGCAGCGACGCCGCGGTCGCGCAGGCCGAGGCCGAGGCACGCAATGCCGAGGTGGCGCTGGCACGCAACCGCGACCTGCAGAAGAGCGGCTTCGTCAGCCAGGCGGCGGTCGACACCGCCAGCACCCAGCACCAGGCGGCGCAGGCCGGGTTGGCACAAGCACGCGCGGCCCGCACGCAGGCCACCGTGGCGCAGGGTTTCGCCGAGCTCTCCGCCCCGTTCGATGCCGTGGTGCTGGCCACGCACGTGGAAGCCGGAGACCTGGCCCTGCCCGGCCGCGCGCTGGTCACCCTGTACGAACCCGGCCGTCTGCGCGCCGTGGTGCAGGTGCCGGCTTCGCGCGCCACGGCGGTGGCCGCCGCACGCGAAGTTCAGGTGCAGCTGCCCGACGGCCGCAGCCTGAAGCCGGTCGCCCGCGAACTGCTGCCCGCTGCCGACCCGGTGTCGCAGACGGTGGAATGGCGCCTGGACCTGCCGGCCGAGGCGAATACGTCAAGGCCCGGCCAGACGATCCGAGTCATCGCCTCCGGCATGCAGGCACTGGCCGTCGCCGCGACGCCGCGCCCGAACATCCCCGCCGAGGCGGTGCTGCGCCGCGGCGAACTGACCGCGGTGTACGTGGCTCAGGGCGACGGATTCGTGCTGCGCGCCGTGCGCGTCGGCCCCGCCGCCGCCGGCCGAGTCGACGTGCTGGCGGGCCTGGCCGCGAACGAGCGCGTCGCCATCGACGCGGTGCGCGCGGGTCTGCAGGGCGCCCGCCCGGCGGCAAACTGAGGTGCTGCCCGTGAGCACGGATTCCATCGTTCCGCTCGGCGTCTCCGGGCGGCTGGCGCGGATCTTCCAGACGCACACGCTGACGCCACTGCTGGCCCTCGTCGCGCTGCTGCTCGGCGCCTTCGCCGTGCTCGTCACGCCGCGCGAGGAAGAACCGCAGATCAACGTGACGATGGCCAACGTGCTGATCGCCTTCCCCGGCGCGTCCAGCGCCGACGTGCAGAACATGGTGGCGCGCCCGGCCGAGCAGGTGCTCGGGCAGATCGCCGGCATCGAGCACACCTACTCGGTCTCGCGGCCCGGCATGGCGATCATGACGGTGCAGTTCCAGGTCGGCGTGCCGCGCACCGAGGCGCTGGTGCGCCTGTACGACGTGCTCAACGCCAACCAGGACTGGCTGCCGGCCAACCTGGGCGTGCTGCCGCCGGTGGTCAAGCCCAAGGGCATCGACGACGTACCGGTGCTCGCCGTCACGCTGTGGGCGCGTGAAGGCACGCCGGCCGCCGAACTGGAGCGCGTGGCCCACACGATGGAGGCCGAACTCAAGCGTGTCCCGGGTGCACGCGAAGTGCAGACCATCGGCGGCCCGGGCCGCGCGGTGAACGTCTGGCTCGACCCGGGCCGCCTGCGCGAGCGCGGCATCGACATCGCCCGACTGCAGGCCACGCTCGCAGCCGCCAACCAGTCCATGCCGGCCGGCGCGGTGCTCGACGAACAAGGCAGCGCAGCGCGATTGCTGGCCGTGGAGACCGGCGAGTTCCTGCGTTCAGCCGCCGACGTGGGCGAGCTGATCGTCGGCGTGGCGGGCGGCAAGCCGGTGCGCCTGTCGGAAGTGGCGCGCGTCGAGGAAGGCGCCCGTCAGCCGAGCCGCTACGTGTGGTTCACGCCCGGCGCCTCGGCCTCGGGCGCCGCTGCCGGCCAGGTGCAGCCCGCACTGACGCTCACCGTGACCAAGAAGCCCGGCCAGAACGCCGTCGACGTGTCGCGCGCGGCGCGAGCGCGCGTCGACGAGTTGCGCAACACCGTGATCCCGCAAGGCATCGAGGCCACGATCACGCGCGACTACGGCGAGACCGCGGCCGAAAAGGCCAACAAGCTGATCCAGAAGCTGGCCTTCGCCACCGGCTCGGTGATCCTGCTCGTCGGGCTGGCGCTGGGCCGCCGCGAGGCGGTGATCGTCGGCGCGGCGGTGATTCTCACGCTCACCGCCACGCTGTTCGCCTCCTGGGCCTGGGGCTTCACGCTCAACCGGGTGTCGCTGTTCGCGCTCATCTTCTCCATCGGCATCCTCGTCGACGATGCCATCGTGGTGGTGGAGAACATCCACCGCCACCAGCAACTCACGCCGGGCATGCCGCTGCGCGAGATCATCCCCACGGCCGTCGACGAGGTCGGCGGGCCAACCATCCTGGCCACGCTGACGGTGATCGCCGCGCTGCTGCCGATGGCCTTCGTGTCCGGGCTGATGGGGCCGTACATGAGCCCGATCCCGATCAACTCGAGCCTGGGCATGGCGCTGTCGCTGGCCATCGCGTTCACGGTCACGCCCTGGCTCGCGCTCAAGCTGATGAAGCCGCACGCGGCCGGGCACGCCGCCGCACCGTCGGCCACGGCGGGCAGATTGCAGCGCCTCTTCCAGCGCCTGCTCCTGCCGCTGCTCGACAGCGCGCGCAAGCGCTGGCTGTTGCTGGCCGGCATCCTGGCGGCGCTGCTGCTGTCGGTGGGCCTGGCGCTGGTGCAGTGGGTGGTGCTGAAGATGCTGCCCTTCGACAACAAGAGCGAGTTCCAGCTCGTCGTCGAGATGCCTGCGGGCACGCCGCTGGAGAACACCGCGGCCGCGCTGCAGGAGCTCGGCGCGCACCTGGCGAAGCAACCCGAAGTGCGCGACCTGCAGGGTTACGCCGGCACGGCCAGCCCGATCACCTTCAACGGCCTGGTGCGCCAGTATTACCTGCGCGCCGACGCCGAGCAGGGCGACCTGCAGGTCAACCTGGTCGACAAGAAGCACCGCCACGAGCAGAGCCACGCCATCGCCCAGCGCCTGCGCCCGGCGCTGGGCGCCATCGCGGCGAAGTACGGCGCGCGGCTCAAGGTCGTCGAGGTGCCGCCCGGCCCGCCGGTGCTTGCACCGCTGGTCGCCGAGATCTACGGCCCCGACGAAGCCGGTCGCATCCAGGTCGCCCAGAAGGTCATGAAGGCATTCGGCGACACCGCGCACATCGTCGGCATCGACAGCACGCTGGCGGCCGACGCACCGCGCGCCTGGCTGCGCGTGAACCGCCAGCGCGCCGAGACGCTGGGCATCCCGGTGGCCACCATCGCCCAGACCGTCAACGCCGCCCTCTCCGGGGCCGAGCCGGCCTGGCTGCACGACGGCCAGAGCAAGTACCCGGTGCCGGTGCGGCTGCAGCTGCCCACCGAGCAGCAGGTCGGCCTGGACGCCCTGCTCGCCCTGCCGCTGCGCTCGGGCAACGGCCAGCTGGTGCCGCTGTCGGAGCTGGTGCGCGTCGAGCGCGGCGTGATCGACAAGCCGCGCTACACCAAGGACCTGCAGCATGTGTCCTACGTGATGGGCGACGTCGGCGAGCGCGCCGTTGCCGGCGACGATCGCAAGCTCGTCGACTCGCCGCTGTACGGCCTGTTCGCCATCCGCGGCAAGCTGGCCGGCGAGAACCTGGGCGAATACTGGATCAGGCAGCCCAGCGACCCGTTCCGCCAATACGCCATCAAGTGGGACGGCGAATCGCAGATCACCTACGAGACCTTCCGCGACATGGGCGCCGCCTACGGCGTCGGGCTGATCCTGATCTACCTGCTGGTGGTGGCGCAGTTCCGCAGCTACCTGACGCCGCTGGTCATCATGGCGCCGATCCCGCTGACCATCATCGGCGTGATGCCCGGCCACGCCCTGCTCGGCGCGCAGTTCACCGCCACCTCGATGATCGGCATGATCGCGCTGGCCGGCATCATCGTGCGTAACTCCATCCTGCTGGTCGACTTCATCGAGCTCCAGGTGGCGCAAGGCGTGGCCTTCAAGGACGCGGTCGTCAGCTCCGCCGCGGTGCGCGCGCAGCCGATCGCGCTGACGGGCCTGGCCGCGATGATCGGCGCCTTCTTCATCCTCGACGACCCGATCTTCAATGGTCTGGCCGTCTCGCTGATCTTCGGCATCTTCGTCTCCACGCTGCTGACGCTGATCGTCATCCCGGTGCTCTATTTCGCGCTGTACCGGCGCCGCCACGAAACCCCACCCGCTTAACCTCAAGGAGATCTTCATGACCATCGAACGTGTGATCCGCATCATGGCCGGCTTCTTCGTCATGCTCTCGCTGCTGCTGGGCGTCGAAGGCAGCCCGCTGTTCGTCAGCCGCTGGTTCCTCGCCTTCACCGCCTTCGTCGGCTTCAACCTGTTCCAGTCCGGCTTTACCAACTTCTGCCCGCCCAGCATCCTGCTGAAGAAGCTCGGCATGAAGGACGACGGCCCGAGCTGCGCGCGCTGAACGAGCGACTCACCATGTCCAGCGAATCCGTCACCGTGCGCCTGGCCCAGCGCCAGGACTACCAGTTCGAGGTGCAGTTCGGCCCGGGCGTGCCCATGCTGGTCGCCGACGAGCCCGCGCCGCTCGGCCAGGGCCAGGGCCCGTCGCCGGTACAGCTGCTCGCTGCGGCGGTGGGCAACTGCCTGTCCGACTCGCTGCTGTTCGCGCTGCGCAAGTTCAAGCAGAAGCCCGAGCCGCTGCAGTGCGAAGTCAGCGCCGAGGTAGGCCGCAATGCCGAAGGCCGGCTGCGCGTGCTCGGCATGCAGGCCACCCTCACGCTGGGCGTGCCCGCCGAGGCGCTCGAGCACCTCGAGCGCGTGCTGGGCACGTTCGAAAGCTACTGCACCGTCACGCAGAGCATCGCGCAGGGCATCCCGGTGCGCGTGCAGGTGATCGACGCGCAGGGCGCGGTACTCAAATAGGAAGACGGCATGAGCACCGACCACGCACCCCTGAGGCACCTGATGCCCGGCTGGTTCGCCACCGTGATGGGCTGGTCCGGCCTCGCGCTGGCCTGGCACCGAGCCACGCCGGCGCTGGGCGACATGGCTGCCGGCATCTCGCTGGTGGCAGGCGCCATCGCGATGCTCGTCTTCGCCCTGCTGGCCGCGGCCCTGCTGCTGCGCTGGCAACGCCATCACGCGGCCGTGCGCGAGGACCTGCAGCACCCGGTGCGCCACGCCTTCTTCGCCGCCATTCCGATCTCGGCGCTGCTGCTGATCACACTGGCCGTCGCGCACTTCGGCCCGGGCGTGCCGGGGCTCGGCGCGCTGTGGCTGATCGCCTCGGTGGCGCAGTTCGCCGTCACGCTGTGGGTGCTGTCGCGCTGGCTGCGCGCCACGGCGACCGCCGGCCCTGCGGCCTGGAACTGGGGTGGCATCACGCCGGCGCTGTTCATCCCCATCGTCGGCAACGTGCTCGCGCCGCTGGCCGGCATCCCGCTGGGCTATGGCGCCTGGGCCGCGGCGCAGTTCGGCCTCGGTCTGCTGTTCTGGCCGGTGGTGATGGTGCTGGTCTTCGTGCGCTTCGGCCAGGCCGGCATGCTGCCGGAGCGGCTGCTGCCCACGCTGTTCATCTTCGTCGCGCCGCCGGCGGTGATCGGCGTCGCGGTGCTGCAGTTCGGCGCGCCCGCCCCGCTGGCCTGGATGCTGTGGGGCATGGCGGCGTTCCTGGCACTGTGGGCCGCCACGCTGACGCGGCGCATCACCGACCAGCCCTTCGGCATTCCGCACTGGGGCATGAGCTTCCCGCTGGCCGCGCTGGCGGTGCTGAGCCTGCGCCTGTCCGACACGCCCGAGGGCCGCTGGCTCGCCGTGCCGTCGCTCGCGCTGCTGGCGCTGGCCTCCCTGGTGATCCTGGGCCTGACGCTGGCCACCGTGCGCGGCCTGCGCGCCGGCACGCTGCTGGTGCCCGAAGGGCCGCCGGTGATTCCCATCAAGACACAGACGTCGGCTGCGTGAGCGGCACGGCTAAAGCACAATGTCGACGCCTCAACCGACACCTCCCGAGGGCGCTCGCGCCCCGGACGCCTGCACCATGTCCGTCCTGAACGACGAGAAGACCCGCACCGACCTGCTCAACCGCCTCAAGCGCGCCGAGGGCCAGCTTCGCGGCATCCAGCGCATGATCGAGCGAAGGCGAGGAATGCCTGGCCATCGCGGGGCAGATGTCGGCCGTGCGCAAGGCGCTGGACAGCGCCTACGTGCGCATGACGGTGTGCTTCATGGAGCAGGAGCTGTCGGCGCGCCTGGGCGACAAGCCCGCCGCGCGGGCCGACCTCGGCCACATGCTCGACAACGTCGAGACCCTGCTGGGCAAGATCCGGTAACGATTCCTTGTTGCGGGCAGGGATTCGCCTGCATAGATTGCGCGCGACGGCCCGCTCCGGCCGTTGCCACACAAGGAAGTCCCATGAAGAACGCTCTCCTGGCCACCGCGCTCGCGCTCGCCGCCGGCACGGCCTTCGCGCACAACTGCCCGAACGAGATGAAGGCGATCGACGCCAAGCTCGCCGCCAACCCCAAGTTGGCCGACGCCGACGCCGCCAAAGTCAAGCAGCTGCGCGCCGACGGCGAGGCCGCGCACAAGGCCGGCAAGCACGATGATTCGATGAAGGCGCTCGGGGAAGCGAAGAAGATCCTCGGCATCTGACCCCTCGTGCGCGGCTACGATGCCGCGCATGAGCGCCTTCCCCCACCTCCTCGCCCCGCTGGACCTCGGCTTCACCACGCTGCCCAACCGCGTGCTGATGGGCAGCATGCACACCGGCCTGGAAGACGGCCGCAAGCATTTCCCGGCGATGGCCGCGTTCTTCGCCGAGCGGGCGCGCGGGGGCGTGGGGCTGATGGTCACCGGCGGCTTCGCGCCCAACATCGAGGGCTGGGCCAAGCCCTTCGCCGGCACGCTGGCGACTTCGGGCGCGGCACGGCGCCACAAGCTGGTCACCGACGCCGTGCACGCCGCGGGCGGCAGGATCGCGCTGCAGATCCTGCACACCGGGCGCTACGGCTACCACCCGCTGTGCGTCGCACCCTCGCGCATCCAGAGCCCGATCTCGCCGTTCACACCGCGTGCGCTCGGCGCAGGCGGCATCGAGCGGCAGATCCGCGCCTTCGTGCGCTGCGCCAGGCTGGCCCGCGAGGCCGGCTACGACGGCGTCGAGGTGATGGGCAGCGAGGGCTACTTCATCAACCAGTTCCTTGTCACGCACACCAACCAGCGCACGGACGACTGGGGCGGCTCGTACGAGAACCGCATGCGCCTGCCGGTGGAGATCGTGCAGCGCGTGCGCGAGGCGGTGGGGAAGGACTTCATCCTCATCTACCGCCTGTCGATGCTCGACCTGATTCCCGACGGCAGCTCGTGGCCCGAGGTGGTCACGCTGGCGAAGGCCGTGACGGCGGCCGGAGCGACGATCCTCAACACCGGCATCGGCTGGCACGAGGCACGCATCCCGACCATCGCCACCAGCGTGCCGCGCGGCGCCTTCGCCTGGGTGACGAAGAAGATGCGCGAGGAGCTGCGCGCCGCGGGCCTCACCATCCCGCTCGTCACCAGCAACCGCATCAACATGCCCGAGGTGGGCGAGCAGATCCTCGCCGACGGCTGCGCCGACATGGTCAGCCTGGCGCGCCCGCTGCTCGCCGACCCCGGCTTCGTCGCCAAGGCAAAGGCCGGTCGCAGCAGCGACATCAACACCTGCATCGCATGCAACCAGGCCTGCCTGGACCACACCTTCCAGCTGAAGATCGCCAGCTGCCTGGTCAACCCGCGCGCCGGGCACGAGACCGAACTGGTGCTGCAGCGCGCGCCGGCGCGCAAGCGCTACGCGGTGGTCGGCGCCGGGCCCGCTGGCCTGGCCGCATCGACCACGCTGGCCGAACGCGGCCACGAGGTGCATCTGTTCGATGCGGCGGCGCAGATCGGCGGCCAGTTCAACATGGCGAAGAAGATCCCGGGCAAGGAGGAGTTCAGCGAGACACTGCGCTACTTCGGGCGCCGGATCGAGCAGGCCGGCGTGACGCTGCACCTGAACACCCGTGCCACCGCCGAGGCGCTGGTCGCGGGCCGGTTCGACGCCGTGCTGCTGGCCACCGGCGTGGTCGCGCGCGACCCGAAGATCCCCGGCCAGGACGGCCCCAACGTGCTGAGCTACATCGACGTGCTGCTGCACGGCAAGCCGGCGGGCGAGCGCGTCGCGGTGGTCGGCGCCGGCGGCATCGGCTTCGACGTGGCCGAGTTCCTCGTCACGCCGGCCGGCCACTCGCCGACGCTGAACCTGCCCGAGTGGCTGGCCGAATGGGGGGTGGCCGACCCCGCCACGGTGCGCGGCGGCGTGGTTCGCGCCCAGCCCGCACCGCCGGCACGCCGGGTGACGCTGCTGCAGCGCAAGGCCGGCAAGCTCGGCCGTGGCCTGGGCAAGACCACCGGCTGGATCCACCGCGCCGCGCTGCAGATGAAGCAGGTGGAGATGATCGGCGGCGTGAACTACGAGCGCATCGGGCCGCAGGGCCTGTTCGTCACGTATGGCGAGAAGCGCCAGGATGGCCAGCTGATCGAGTGCGACACCGTGGTGCTGTGCGCCGGCCAGGAGCCGCTGCGCGAGCTCGAAGCACCGTTGCGCGCGGCCGGTGTCGCGGTGCACCTGATCGGCGGCGCGCACGAGGCCTCGGAGCTCGACGCCAAGCGCGCCATCGACCAGGGCACGCGGCTGGCCGCGTCACTCTGATGCGGTCAACGGCAGCTTCATGATCCAGAAGCCGGCGCCGCGCTGCAGGTGCTTCACGGCGCCCAGGCGCTCGTAGAAGCCTGGCCCATCGGTGCCGAACCACAGCTGCTCGAAGCCCAGGCCCGCCGCCTGCCGGGCCATCGCCTTCACCAGCATCGAGCCGATGCCCTGCCCGCGCCGCTCGGGCACGACCACCATCGCGGCGAGCCACGGGTAGAGCTCGGGCAGCGAGTCGTCGTCGTTGTCGATCAGGTGCACGCAGCCCAGCGGTGTGGCGTCGTCTGGGCCTTCCAGCGCAATCAGGCTGGCGAGCACGCGCCCCGGCGCGGCACGCCCGCCGAAGGCGTCGGCAAGTTCGGCTCGGGTCATGCCGTCCTTCGCGTCGGCCCAGAACTCGCGCCAGACGAGGCCGGCGACGAACTCGACGTGCTGCGGGTGGCGAGACAGGTCGTCGACGATCGCCGCCATGCCTGCCCCCGCCTGCCTTGTGATCAGGTCGCCGGCTTGTCCGACAGCGCCTTCATGTTGTCCTTGAGCTCCTGGCTCATCGGCGCCTGCAGGTTGATGCCCTTGGGCGGGATCGGCGACTCGAACCACTTCTTGTAGAGCTTCTCGAACTCGCCGCTCTTCATCAGGTTGGCGATGGTGTCGTCGACCAGCTTCTTGAACGACGGGTCGTCGCGGCGCAGCATGATCGCGTAGGGCTCGACCTGGATCGCCTCGCCGACCACCGCGAGCTCGGCCGGGTTCTGCGAGCTGGCCTTCAGGCCGTAGAGCAGGATGTCGTCCATCGCGAAGGCGACGGCGCGGCCGGACTGCACCATCAGCGCCGATTCGGCGTGGTCCTTGGCGCCGAGCAGGTCGATGCCGAGCTTCTGTTCTTCGTTGAGGTTGCGGATGATCTTGAAGTTGGTCGTGCCGGTGGTCGACACCACCTGCTTGCCCTTCAGGTCATTCAGCGATTTCACCGGCGTGCCGGCCTTCACCAGGAAGCGCGTGCCGGTGTAGAAGTAGTTGGTGGCGAAGGCGACCTGCTTGGCGCGCTCGCTGTTGTTGGTGGTCGAGCCGCACTCGATGTCGATGGTGCCGTTGACCAGCAGCGGGATGCGGTTGGCCGAAGTCACCGCCTGCGTGTTGACCTTCAGGTCGGCGCGGCCGGTGGCCTTCTTGACCTCGTCGACGATCTTGCCGCAGATCTCCCAGCCGAAGCCCACCGGCTGGGCCTTGTCGTCGAGGTAGCTGAACGGGATCGACGACTCGCGGTAGGCCACGGTGATGGCGCCGCTGGCCTTGGCCTTGTCGAGCGTGGACTGGGCCTGCGCGGCCAGCGGCAGGGCGCAGGCAGCGGCGAGAGTGGCGAGAGCGAAGTTGCGCATGGGTCGGATTCCTTTGTGCAGGAGGTTTTCGGCAGCCGGTCGCCGCCGCAGGAAACATGCTAGCCGGCCGTGCCGGTTTGTCACTCGGTGACTTTCACACCCTTCCAGAACGCCACCCGGCCCTTGATCTCGCGCGCCGCCTCGCTGGGCTCGGGGTAGTACCAGACGGCGTCGGGGTTGACGTCGCCGTCGACGAACAGGCTGTAGTAGTGCGCCTGGCCCTTCCAGGGGCAGCTCGTGCGGTGGTTGCTGAAGCTGACGTACTCGCGCTTCAGGCTCGCCTCGGGGAAGTAGTGGTTGCCTTCCACCACCACCGTGTCGTCGCTCTCGGCGATGACCACGCCGTTCCAGATCGCTTTCATGCAGTCTCCTTGGGAAGCCTCAAGCGTAGCGCGACAGCGCGCTCTTCAGGCGCAGGGCGATCGCGGCGGCCAGCGCCTTGTCGCCGGCGACCGTCACGCTGTCGCCGTGGCGCAGGATGTCCATCGTCAGTTCGGTGGCATCGGCGTAGGGCACCTGCAGTTCGTAGCGGCCGTCGGCGAGGTGCCGAGCCTTCTGCTGCGGGTGCCATTCTTCGCTGGCCACCCACTGTGCCGCGTCGGCGTTGAACAGCAGCGTGGCCCACTTCACCTTGGTGTCGCCGCCGCCGTAGATGCCGTAGCCGGCGTCCAGCGCCGCCTCCAGTTCGCGCACCGGCACGTTCTTCGCCTTGGCCTCGAGCAGCTTGGCCTCGCGCACCGCATCGAGCGCGAAGCGGCGCAGCCCGTCGCTGGCATGGCACCAGGCGTCGAGGTACCAGGTGCCGCGGTAGTGCACCAGCCGCTGCGGCGACACCTCGCGTTCGCTCTCCCGGCGGTCGCTGCGCTTGAAGTAGCGCAGCCAAATCCGCCGCCGCTGCACCAGCGCACTGCCGAGCAGCTCGAACCAGCGGCTGGGCACGCGCCGCCGCGCCGTGCCGATCACCTTGATGCGCCGCATCAGCTCGCGCGACTCGGCCGCGTCGGCGCCGAGCATCCCCTGCAACCGCTCGAGCATCGGCTGCAGGTGGCGCGACAGCACGCCGTCGTCGTCCAGCCCGGCGAGCAGCTGGTGCATGGTCAGCAGCGCGTGGATCTCGTTCTCGCTGAACCACATGCCGGGCAGCTCGTGGCGCTCGCCGCGCGCGGCGGCGGTGGTGTCGAAGCGGTAGCCGTTGTCGAAGGCGTCGTAGACGATCGGTGCGTTCAGCCGGTCGCGCAGGTACTGCAGGTCGCGCTTGAGCGTGGCCGGCGACACCGCCAGCTCGTCGCGCAGCGCGGCGAAGCTGACGCAGCCGCGGCTGCGCAGCAGCAGTTCGATCTTGTAGAAGCGTTCGGTGCGGTCCATGCGGAGTGTCTACGGTGAAGGTGGCTCACCCGGTGAGCCAGCCGGGGCGAGCTTACCCCGAGTTCGCGGAACCTCGGTGGCTCACGTGCTGAGCCACCTGGCCGGAACACTGCCTTCCATGCCGCAGCCCGCGGCGCCACTGCGAGAACCGCCATGACGACCGAATTCACCCATGACCTGCCCCTGGGCAGCACGCTCACCGCGCACGAGCACATCGGCTTCGAGCTCGGCTGGGACTATGCGCACCACGGCCTGACGCCGCCGGCGCCCTACGACCAGGAGCCCTCCAGCCTGCGCCACGGACTGCTCGCGGGCCAGGCCGCCTTCGGCACCCGCACGCTGCTGGCCACGCGCCACGTGCGCAAATGGCTGCAATTGCGCCTGCACGCCTGGCTGCGCGGGCGCAGCGTCGAGCTGGTACAGGTCACACCCAACCACCTGCAGCAGATCGAGGTCAGCCACTGCCCGATCACGCGGGTGGCGCTGTCCACCGCCACGCTGGAATCCAGCGACGCCTCGGTCGACCGGGTGCGCAACGACGCCGGCTACGCCGCCGGCAACCTGGCCGTGATGAGCACCAAGGCGAACCACGCCAAGGCGGCCCACGGCTTCCGCGACGCGCTGCGTTTCGTGCGCGACATGGAGGCCGCCAACAGCGCCGGCGAAGGCGGCCTGACCGTGGCGCAATGGGCGCGTGTGGCCGTGCTGTGCAGCTTCGTCGAGCCGCTGTCGCACGAAGAGGCTTCCGCGCTGCCGATGCTGGTGCTGCCGCCGAACCGGCTGCGGCTGTTCAACCCGATCCAGGCGCTGCAGGCTTTCGTCGGTCGCCAGCTGCTGACAGAAGGCTGGAGCCAGCGCATCGCCCGCTTCGAGGTGCTGCTGCCGGGCAAGCCGGCGCGGCGCGCCTTCCAGATGTTCTTCCACGCCCTGCTGCCGCGCGTTCTCGAAGCCGGCCGCACCGACGAACCCCAGCGCGCCCGCTGGGCGGTGGAAGACGCCTGGCGCAACCCGCTGGTGATGAAGCGCTGGACGGCCTTCGCCCGGCTGGTCACGCCGGCGCAGTGCGAGGCCGTGCTGGCGCGCGCCGCCGCCCGCCACCTGGGCACCCAGCGTTTCACCCAGATCGCCACGGCCCAGGCCACCGAAGGGTGGAACCTGGAGTCGCGCGGCTACGTGCCGCACGCGGTGCTGATGCGCCGCGCCAGTACCCCGCCGCGGCAGGCCAGTCTGCCCTTGTGACCGCCATGTGAGCGCCCACCCCTGCTGACACGACGTTGTCAGCAGGGGTCTGTCAGCATGCCGGCGATTCAAACCCCTCAGGGTCAACCCGATGTCCATGCTGACCACTCGGTCATTAAGCCGCCAAGTAAATCATTCGTTTGATTTACTTGATAGCATCGCGGCCATGACCGAGATCAACCCCGCCCGCCCACGCGCGCCGCGAAGCGATGGCGAGCAGTCGCGCGAGCGCCTGCTGCACGCCGCACTTGCGCTGTTCGCGCAGCAGGGCTTCGCCAAGACCTCGACACGCGAGATCGCCGAGGCCGCCGGCACCAACCTGGCGGCCATCAAGTACTACTTCGGCGACAAGGCCGGGCTGTACCGCGCTGTGTTCTTCGAGCTGCAGTCGGCGCCGGAAGAAGAGATCCAGCGCTTCGGCGGCGCACAGTTGAGCCTGCGCGACGCCTTGCGCGGCCTGTACATCGGCCTGATCGAGCCGCTCAAGCAGGGCGAGCTGACCACGCTGTGCATGAAGCTGCACATGCGCGAGATGCTCGAGCCCACCGGCCTGTGGGCCGAAGAAATCGACAAGGGCATCCGGCCGATGCACGAGGCGCTGGTCGAGGTGTTGTGCCGGCATGTGGGCGTCGCCCGTCCCGACGACGAGATCCAGCGCCTGGCGGTGTGCGTGGCTGCGCTCGGCGTGCATCTGCACGTGGGCCGCGACGTCACCGATGCCCTGGCGCCGAGCCTCAACGCCACGCCCGACGCGCTGGACCGCTGGCTCGAAAGGCTGGTGATGTACGCCGAGGCCATGGTCGCGGCCGAGGTGCAGAGGCGCCAAGGCACCGGCTGACCGCGCTGTTATCGACAGGGAGAACAACAAGCATGAACGAACCGACCCCCCCGAACCGCCGCGGCGCTGCTGTGTCGGCGCTGCTGGCCGCTCTGGCCCTCGCAGGCTGCGCCGGCCTGGCGCCGGCGACGACGCCCACCGCGCCGCCGGCCCCAGCCGCGCAATGGCAGGCGCCGCTGCCGGCATCCGACCCCGCCGCCGAACTCAAGCGCTGGTGGCAGCAGTTCAATGACCCGTTGCTGGCCCAGCTGATCGAGTCGGCCCAGTCCGCCAGCCCGACCGTCGCCTCCGCCCGGTCGCGCATCGAGCAGGCCCGCGCCGCGCGCGTGGCCGGCGGCGCCGCGCTCGGCCCGACGCTGGACACCAGCGCCAGTGCCTCGCGCGGCCGCTTCGACCTCGCCACGCCGGTGGGCACCAGCGCCGGCGCGGGGCTGCAGGCGGCGTGGGAGATCGACCTGTTCGGTGCCAACCGCGCCGGCAGGGACGCTTCGCAGGCCCGCCTCGAAGGCGCGCTGGCGCTGTGGCACGACGCGCGCATCTCGGTGGCCGCCGAGACGGCGTCGAGCTACCTCGGGCTGCGCGCCTGCGAGGCGCAGCTCGCGCAGACCGAGTTCGACGCCGCCTCGCGCGCCGAAACGGCGCGGCTGACCGATCTGGCCGCCAAGGCCGGCTTCCAGGCCCCGGCCAGCGCCGACCTGGCACGTGCCAGCGCCGCGCAAGGCAACGCCTCGCTCACCCAGCAACGCGCGGCTTGCGACCTGGCGGTGAAATCGCTGGTCGCGATGACCGCGCTGGCCGAGCCGGACCTGCGTGCAAAGCTGCAAGCCGGGCGCGCGCAGCTGCCGCAGCCGGCGCAGATCGGCGTCAGCCAGGTGCCGGCCCAGGTGCTGGCGCAGCGACCCGACCTCGCCAACGCCGAGCGTGAACTCGCCGCCGCTGCGGCGGATGCGGCGCAGGCCCGCGCCCAGCGTTACCCGCGCATCGCGCTGGCCGGCAACATGACACCCTCCCGCTTCGAGACCGGCGGCATCAGCACCAGCGGCACGCTGTGGAGCATCGGCCCGGTCAGCGTGAGCCTGCCGATCCTCGACGGCGGCGTGCGCCGCGCGAACGCGGATGCGGCGCAAGCGCGCTACGACGCCGCCGCGGTGAACTACGCCGCCAGCCTGCGCACCGCGGTGCGCGAGGTCGAGTCGGCACTCGTCGCACTGCAGAGCACCGCCGGCCGCGGCGACGACGCACGCACCGCCGCCGAAGGCTTCGAGCGCTCCTACCGCGCCGTCGAATCGCGTTACCGCGGCGGCCTGGCCAGCCTGTTCGAGCTGGAAGACGCCCGCCGCACCGCGGTGGCTGCGCAGTCCGCGCTAATCGAGCTGCAGCGCGAACGTGTCGCCGCCTGGATCTCGCTGTACCGCGCCCTCGGCGGCGGCTGGACACCCGCCGATCCGGCGCAGGCGGAAGCCGCCCCGAACCCCCGCAGCTGAATCACCCCTGAACACCTGCCCACGGCCCACAAGGCCCGCGGCGACTCCGAGATGAACACCATGCCCACCTCGACCCGACTGCTCCTCGTCGCCACGCCGCTGGCCGTGGCCCTGGCCGCCGCGCTGATCACCGTCAGCGTCCACGCCGCCGACAAGCCCGCCGCCTCCGCACCGGTCAAGCCGGCGCTGACCGTCACCGTCACCAGCCCGCAGACCGCCAACGTGCCGGTGAAGATCAACGCCAACGGCAACATCACCGCCTGGCAGGAAGCCAGCGTCGGCACCGAGGCCAACGGCCTGCGGCTGGCCGAGGTGCGCGTGAATGTCGGCGACGTGGTCAAGCGCGGCCAGGTGCTCGCCACCTTCGCCGCCGACACCCTGAGCGCCGAGCTGGCGCAGACGCGCGCCGCCGTCGCCGAGGCCGAGGCCACGCTGGCCGAGGCCGCCGCCAATGCGCAGCGGGCCCGCGAGCTGCAGACCACCGGTGCGCTGTCGGCGCAGCAGATCAACCAGTACCTCACCGCCGAGCGCACTGCGCAGGCACGGCTCGAAGCGCAACGCGCCGCCGCGAAGACTCAGCAATTGCGCCTCGCGCAGACGCAGGTGCTGGCGCCCGACAACGGCGTCATCTCGGCGCGCAGCGCCACCGTCGGCGCGGTGCTGCCGGCCGGCCAGGAGCTGTTCCGCCTGATCCGCGGCGGCCGCCTCGAATGGCGCGCCGAAGTGCCGGCCGCAGACCTCGTGCAGCTCAAGGCCGGCGTGCCGGCGAGCGTCACGCCGGCCGGCGGCAGCGCCATCGTCGGCAAGATCCGCATGGTCGCGCCCACGGTCGACCCGGCCACGCGCAACGGCATCGTCTACGTCGACCTGCCGCAGCCCGGCTCGGCGCGGGCCGGCATGTTCGCGCGCGGCGAGTTCGAGATCGGCAACGCGCAGGGCCTGTCGCTGCCGCAGAGCGCGGTGGTGCTGCGCGACGGCTTCAGCTACGTGCTGCGCGTCGGGCCCGACGCCAAGGTCACGCAGACCAAGGTGACGGTGGGCCGGCGCTGGGCCGACCGCATCGAGATCACCGGCGGGCTGGACAAGGCCGCGCGCGTGGTCGCTGCGGGCGGCGGCTTCCTCGGCGACGGCGACACCGTGCGCGTGGTCGAGGCGCCCCCGGCCGCCGTGCCGGCGCAGAAGACCGCGTCGAAGTAAGGAGCCGGCCATGGCAATCAACGTTTCCTCCTGGTCGATCCGCAACCCCACGCCATCGATCCTGCTGTTCGTGATGCTCACGCTCGCCGGCCTGCTGGGCTTCCGGGCGATGAAGGTGCAGAACTTCCCGGACATCGACCTGCCGATGGTCACCGTCACCGCCTCGCTGCCCGGCGCCTCGCCGGGGCAGCTCGAGACGGAGGTGGTGCGCAAGATCGAGAACTCGCTGGCGACCGTGCAGGGCCTCAAGCACATGTACGCCACCATCCAGGACGGCACGGCCACGCTGACGGCGGAGTTCCGCCTCGAAAAGCCCACCCAGGAAGCGGTGGACGACGTGCGCGATGCCGTCTCGCGCGTGCGCTCCGACCTGCCCGCCGACCTGCGCGACCCGGTCATCAGGAAGGTCGATCTCGCCGGCACGCCCATCCTCACCTACACCGTCGCCTCGCAGAAGATGGACGACGAGGCGCTGTCCTGGTTCGTCGACAACCAGGTCACCAAGGCGATGCTGTCGGTACGCGGCGTGGGTGCGGTCTCGCGCGTGGGCGGCGTGACGCGCGAGGTGCGTGTCGAGCTCGATCCGGCGCGGCTGCTGGCCCTGAACGCCACCGCCGCCGACATCTCGCGCCAGCTGCGCCAGGTGCAGCAGGAAGCCTCCGGCGGCCGCACCGATCTGGGTGGCGCCGAGCAGTCGGTGCGCACCATCGCCACCGTGCAGTCGGCCGAGGAGATGGCGGCGCTCGAAGTGGCGCTGTCCGACGGGCGGCGCATCCGCCTCGACCAGGTCGCCAAGGTTCACGACACCGTGACCGAGCCGCGCTCGGCTGCGCTGCTCAACGGCAAGCCGGTGGTCGGCTTCGAGATCGTGCGCTCGCGCGGCGCCAGCGAGATCGAGGTGACGCGCGACGTGCGCGCCACGCTCGACAAGCTCAAGGCCGAGCACGCCGACATCACCATCACCGAGGCCTTCAACTTCGTCGACCCGGTCGAGGAGAACTTCGACGGCTCGATGAAGCTGCTCTACGAAGGCGCGGCGCTGGCCGTGCTGGTGGTGTGGCTGTTCCTGCGCGACTGGCGCGCCACCTTCGTGTCGGCAGTGGCGCTGCCGCTGTCGGCGATCCCGACCTTCTTCGTGATGCACCTGATGGGCTTCACGATCAACGTGGTGACGCTGCTGTCGCTGTCGCTGGTGGTCGGCATCCTGGTCGACGACGCGATCGTCGAGATCGAGAACATCATGCGCCACCTGCGCATGGGCAAGACGCCGTTCCAGGCGGCGATGGAGGCGGCCGACGAGATCGGCCTGGCGGTGATCGCCACCACCTTCACGCTGATCGCCGTGTTCCTGCCCACCGCCTTCATGGCCGGCATACCGGGCAAGTTCTTCGTGCAGTTCGGCTGGACGGCAGCGATCGCGGTGTTCTTCTCGCTCGTCGTCGCCCGCATGCTGACGCCGATGATGGCCGCCTACATCCTGAAGGCGCCCAAGCACGAGGAGCGCGAGCCGCGCTGGCTGTCCGTCTACATGGGCTGGGCGAAGTGGTGCCTGAAGCACCGCTTCCTCACGCTGCTCGGCGCCGCGGTGTTCTTCTTCGGTTCCTTCGCGCTGGTGCCGCTGCTGGCCACCGGGTTCATTCCGCCGGACGACCTGTCGCAGACTCAGGTGACGGTGACGCTGCCGCCGGGCAGCACCCTGAAGGAAACCTACGCCGCAGCCGAGCAGGCGCGCGAGCTCGTGCAGAAGAACCCGCACGTCAAGCTCGTCTACACCGCCATCGGCGGTGGCGCGGCCGGCTCCGACCCCTTCGCCGGCGGCGGCCTGCCCGAAGTGCGCAAGGCCGTGCTGACGATCAACATGACGCACCGCAACGACCGGCCGGGCCTGTCCAAGCAGGACCTGGAGTCGCAGCTGCGCGACGCCGTGGCCGTGCTGCCCGGCGCGCGCGTCAAGGTGGGCCTGGGCGCATCGAGCGAGAAGTACGTGCTCGTGCTGGCCGGCGAAGACGGCCGCGCCCTGGGCGAACACGCCGCCAAGGTGGAGCGCGAACTGCGCACCATCCCCGGCATCGGCGCGGTCACGTCCACCGCCAGCCTGGTGCGCCCCGAGCTGATCGTGCGGCCCGACTCCGCACGCGCCGCCGACCTGGGCGTGACGTCGTCGGCCATCGCCGACACGCTGCGCATCGCCACCAACGGCGACTACGACCAGGGCCTGGCCAAGCTCAACCTCAGCCAGCGCCAGGTGCAGGTGGTGGTCAAGCTGGCCGACGAGGCACGCGGCGACCTCGACCTGCTGTCCCGCCTGCCGGTGCCCGGCGCACGCGGCCCGGTGCCGCTGTCCAACGTGGCCACCCTGGCGATCGACTCCGGCCCGGCCGAGATCGCGCGCTACGACCGGCTGCGCAACGTGAACTTCGAGATCGAGCTGAACGGCCAGCCGCTGGGCGAGGTCGAGAAGCGCGCCTTCGAGCTCGACAGCCTGAAGAAGCTGCCCGCCGGCGTGATCACCACCTCGGTGGGCGACGCCGAGGCCATGGGCGAGCTGTTCGACAGCTTCGGCTTGGCCATGGCCACCGGCATCCTGTGCATCTACATCGTGCTGGTGCTGCTGTTCAAGGACTTCGTGCAGCCGGTGACCATCCTCGCCGCGCTGGTGCTGTCGGTGCCCGGCGCCTTCCTGGCGCTGTTCCTCACCGGCACGGCGCTGTCGATGCCGTCGATGATCGGCCTGATCATGCTGATGGGCATCGCGACGAAGAACTCGATCCTGCTCATCGACTACGTGATCCTGGCGCGGCGCGACCACGGCCTGAACCGCTGGGACGCGCTGCTCGACGCCTGCCGCAAGCGCGCGCGGCCGATCGTCATGACCACCATCGCGATGGGCGCGGGCATGATGCCCATCGCCCTGGGGCTGGGCGTGGACCCGAGCTTCCGCTCGCCGATGGCCATCGTCGTGATCGGTGGCCTGATCACCAGCACGTTCCTGAGCCTGCTGGTCGTCCCGGTGGTCTTCACCTTCGTTGACGACGTGGTGCAGTGGGTCGGCCGACACGCGCACCGCCACCGCACCGCCGCCGATACCCCGGCGCCGGCCGGGGCCGGCGGAACTTCGCCCGGCCCGGCGGATCCTCACTGAGCCCTTGGCCGCCCCCGCACGAGAACCGACATGCCACCCATCCGCACCCTCACCGCCCTGTGCCTCACGGCCGCGCTGGCCGCGCCTGCGGCACGCGCCGACAGCCCGATCCCCGCACCGGCCGCCTCGGCTCCGGCCGAACTGGCCGGCGTGCCGTTCGGCACGATGGACTTCGACTGGCGCGACGAATCGCGCAGCCGTTCGGTGCCGGTGCGCCTGTACCTGCCCGACGCCGCTGCGGCCGGCAAGCCGGTGCCGCTGGTGGTGTTCTCGCACGGCATCGGCGGCTCGCGCATGGGCTACAGCTACCTCGGCCGCTACTGGGCCAGCCAGGGCTACGCCAGCCTGCACCTGCAGCACGTGGGCAGCGACCGCAACCTGTGGGCCGGCAACCCGTTCGGGCTGGTCGGCCGGCTGCGCGACGCCGCGCAGGACAAGGAGGCCATCGCGCGCGTGCTCGACCTGCACTTCGCGCTCGACCAGCTGCTCGCCGGCCCGCTGGCTTCGCGCATCGATGCCGACCGCATCGTCGCGGCCGGGCATTCCTACGGCGCCAACACCACGCTGCTGGCCGCCGGCGCCCAGGTCGAGCGCGCCGGCCAGAAGCTGGACTTCCGCGACGCGCGCATCAAGGCGGCGATCATCCTGTCGGCGCCGCCCTTCTACGGCGAGACCGACCCGGCGAAGGTCCTCGCCGGCATCACCGTGCCCACGCTGCACGTCACCGCCACCGAAGACATCATCCGCATCCCGGGCTACTACTCGGGGGCGACCGACCGCGTGGCGGTGTTCGACGCCACCGGCAGCGCGCGCAAGGCGCTGGCGGTGTTTGCCGGCGGCTCGCACAGCATGTTCACCGACCGCAGCGGCACCGGCGGCATGGCGCTGAACCCGAAGGTGAAGGACGCCACACGCGCGCTGTCGCTGGCCTTCCTGAAGGATGTGTTCGACGGCGAGGACGCTGCGCTTCGTCAATGGCCGGCGCAGTTCGCCGGCATCGTGGCGCGCTACACGCGGCTCGGCCTGTAAGCTGCCGCGGGTGAACACCCGCGACCCGCGACTCGATGAGCACCATGCCCTGGTGGACGCGCTGCAGCGCTCGCTGGGCGAGGGCACCGAACGCATCGAGACGCACATCTCCACGCTGCTGCTGTCCGGCGGCTTCGCCTACAAGCTGCGCAAGCCGCTGGCGCTGGGTTTCCTCGACTTTTCCACCGCCGGTCGGCGCCGCGCCGACTGCGAAGAAGAGCTGCGCCTGAACCGCCGCACCGCGCCGCAGCTCTACCTCGACGTGCTGCCGGTGTTCGGCCCGGCCGCGCAGGCGCGTTTCGGCCGCGCCGATGAAGCCGGCGAGCCGATCGACTGGCTGCTGCGCATGCGCCGCTTCGACAACGACGGCCTGCTCGACCGGCTGGCCGCGCGCGGCGAACTGACCGATACGCTGATCGACGCCCTGGCCACCCGCGTGGCCTCGTTCCACGACGCGTTGCCGGCTTCGCCCGCCGCCTACGGCGACCCGCAGGCCGTGCTGAGCTGGGCACGCGCCAACTTCGAAGCGCTCGGCGGCGAGGCGCCGGCGGCGTTGCGCGAGTGGACCGAGCGCGAATTCGCACGCATCGCCCCGCTGCTCGCGCTGCGGCGCGCGCAGGGTTTCGTGCGCGAGGGCCATGGCGATCTGCACCTGGGCAACATCGTGCGCATCGACGGCGAGCCGCTGCCCTTCGACGGCATCGAGTTCAACGCCGCGCTGCGCCACACCGACACGATGGCCGACCTGGCGTTCACCTTCATGGACCTGTGGCGCCACGGTCTGCCGCGGTTGGCATGGCGCTTCGCCAGCGGCTGCGCCGAGCGCACCGGCGACTACGGCGGCCTGGCGCTGCTGCCCTTCTTCGCCGTCTACCGTGCGCTGGTGCGGGCGCAAGTCGCGTCGCTGCGCCTCGGGCAGGCCGGCAACGAGAACGCGAGCGCCGCGGCACGCGCAGCGCTGGCGCGCGACCTGCGCGTCGCCTGCGAGCTCTCGCACTTGCCGCAGGCCCAGCCGAAGCTCGTGCTGAGCTGCGGACTGTCGGGCTCGGGCAAGAGCACGGTGGCGCTGGCCCTGCTGCAGCCGCTGGGCGCGGTGCGCATTCGCTCCGACGTGGAGCGCAAGCGCCTGGCCGGCGTGGCGATCACCGCGCGGCCGACCGACGAGCAGGCGCGGCAGCTCTACAGCCGGGCGATGAACACCCGCACCTACGCGCGGCTGCAGTCGCTGGCGCGGCCGCTGTTGCGTGCCGGCCTGAACGTGATCGTCGACGCCGCCGCGCTGCGTCGCTGCGAGCGCGACGACCTGCGGGCGCTGGCCGCGGCCGAAGGCGCACGCTTCGTGCTGGTCGAGTGCACGGCGCCGGAGGCCGTGCTGCGCGAGCGCATCGCGCGGCGCATGGCGGCGGGCCGAGACGCCTCCGACGCCACGCTCGAGGTGCTCGACTTCCAGCTCGGCATCCGAGAGCCGGTCGCGATCGACGAAGCCGCCCGGAGCATGCCCACCGACTGCGACGCGGCCACGCTGGCCGCGCGTTGCGAGGCGCTCGCCGAAACGCTGCGTCAGTGATCCTCGATGCGCGTGCCGTTCTGTTCGGCGAGTTCGCCGGTGTCGGCGTCCACCCAGTCGGCCAGGCCCAGCTCCTGCTCGGCCTCCTGCAGCGTCTCGCCGGGCTCGATGCTCTCTTCGCCGGCCGCATTCATGTCGTCCAGCGCCTCCTGCACGGTGGCGAAGGGGCCGAACTGCTGGTGGCCGTCGGCCGCGAGCCAGTAGTAGCCGTCGGGGTGGCGCACCACGGAGCCGCTGTCGGGCAGCGATGTGTCGGCCAGCGATGCTTCGTCGAAGCCGGGCTCCGGCGGGGTGTTCAACGCGGCTTTCAGCGACTTCATGGCACGGCCTCTTTCGGGGGACGTGTCCATCCTAGTCCCGCCAGGGCGGGCCGTGTTGCATTGAATCAAGCTGTCACTCGGCGTCACTGCCGGGCGGCATACTGCGTCTGCACAACTCGCAAGGAGACCGATCCATGAGCCTGCGCCCGCTGCTCGCCCGATTCCTGATGCTGCTCGCCGTGGCGATGCTCGCCGCCTGCGCGGCCATGCCCGGGCGCGACCCGCTGCGCGTGGAGGTGGTCGGCATCGAGCCTGCCGAAGGCCAGGGCCTGGAGCTGCGCCTGGCGGTCAAGCTGCGCATCCAGAACCCCAACGACGGCGCGGTGGAGTTCGACGGCACCGCGCTCGAACTCGACGTCAACGGCAAGACCCTCGCCACCGGCGTGAGCGACCAGAAGGGCAGCGTGCCGCGCTACGGCGAGAGCATCCTGGTGATCCCGGTGAGCATCTCGGCCATGAACGCGGTGCGCCAGGCGCTGGTGCTGGCCGACGGCACGCAGCGCGACACGATGCCCTATGTGCTGCGCGGCAAGCTCGCCGGCGGCGCCTTCGGCTCGGTGCGCTTCACCAAGGAAGGCTCGATCAACCTGGCTGCGCTGACGCGGCGCTGAGTCGCGCCGGGGGAGGCGCCGGACCCCGGGGGCCCGGGGGGGGGGCGGGCCCGGACCAGGGGGCGGGGGGGAGAAGCAAAGAGAAAAGATCTGCCGCCGCGGCAAGCGCTGCAGCGTGCACAGCAGCGCGTGATCCACCCCGCCTTCGCACAGCGCGGCGTGGCGCTCGCGCAGATCGGCCTGCATGCGCAGCAGCAGGTGCGCCGTGACCTCGGCATCGGCCAGTGCGCGGTGCGCGCGGCCGGCGCTGGGCAAGCCATGCCATGCGGCCAGCGTGCCCAGCTTGTGGTTCGGCGCGTCGGGGTACAGGCGCCGCGCCAGCAGCAGCGTGCAGGCGAAGGCATGCGCGTCATCGGGCTCGCAGCCGGCGCGCACCGCCTCGGCCTGCCAGAAGCCGCGGTCGAAGGCGGCGTTGTGCGCCACCAGCGGGCAGCCGCGGGTGAAGCGCATCACCTCGTGCATCACCGCGCGCGAAGGCGGCGCATCGGCGAGCATGGCATTGCTGATGCCGGTGAGCTGCTCGATGAAGGGCGGCACCCAGGCGCCGCTGTTCATCAGGCGCTGGAAGCGGCCGACGATGCGCCCGCCCTCCACCAGCACCGCGGCGATCTCGGTGGCGCGCGCGCCCTGCGCGGGCGAGCTGCCGGTGGTCTCGAAGTCGATGACGGCGATGGTCTGCATGCGCGGCGTCAGATCGCGCCCACGCAGCCGGGCGCGCCGCAGCGGCAGCGCAGCTTGCCCTCGTGGTGCGTCTCGCCGTAGTTGACGGTGATCTCCTCGCCTGGGGCGATGTCGCGCATCGCGTAGAACTCCACGCGGCCCTGGCGGATGCGCAGCACCGCGTTGGGCTGGCAGGAGTGGTTGGTGAAGCGCAGCGGGTCGGTGGAGCCGGACGCATCGATGGCGCGCGTGTGGCTCACCTCGACGATCATGATGCGTTCCATCGTCTTCGCGCGGCGCCGCGCCTCGCGCACGCTGACCGATTCGCCGCGGATCTCGCCGATCTTGCGCCGCGCCGGCATCGCCTCGGCCGCGAAGGCGCCGCGCCCGTCGATGCGGCTGGCGCGCACGTCGACGGCGAACTTCTGCGGGTCGGCGGGCACGCCCTTGCGGCGCGGTTCGGGGGTGGCCGCAGGCGGAGCGGGGAGCGTGTCGAGTCGAGCCATGAACCCGATTGTCGCGTCAAGCCCCGGGCACGGGGGACGCCACGCCCGAACGAGGAACTTTCGCACGCGAATGCCATTGCGGCGTCGAAATGGCGGCTCCGCGTGCCCCTTATCGGGTTCATGACATGGTGTGACGGTCGATAAGCTTCCCATCACGTTGTCACACCCGCAGGACCTGACCATGAACCGCCAACCGAACCGCTACCTCGCCAGCACGCAGCGCCGCCTGAGCCAGTACGGCACGGGCATCGAATGGGAGGAGCTTCCCTCCCTGACCGAGCGGCTGGTCAACGTCGACGCCCGCCGCGGCGACTTCCAGAACTCCTCCAGCTTCTCCAGCACCTGGGACGTCACCATGCCCGCCGCGCTGGACCCGCTCACCGAGAGCGGCCCGTTCCAGGAGCCGATGCGCGGCCTGGTGACGCGCGAGCTGCGCGAGCCGGACGTGTTCCGCCACTTCTTCGCCTGAGCGTCGCCAGACGCTTCGACCGCCGCATCGGATACTCGCGGGGCGCACCTGAGCGCTCCGCCCCTTGCTCCACCTCGACGCCACCGCCACCGCCGCCCCGCTGGGCTGGCCCGCGCTGATCGACGCGCTGCGCCTCGCCTTCGCCGAAGGCTGCGAGGTCCCGCTTCGCCACACCCATCGCGTCGATGATCCCGACGGCCGCGGCGGCACCGTGCTGCTGATGCCGGCCTGGCGGCCTGGCCGCTACCTCGGCATCAAGACCGTCACCATCTTTCCCGGCAACACCGATCGCGGTCTGCCGGGGCTGCACTCGCTCTACACGCTGTTCGACGCGCGCACCGGCGAGCCGCTCGCGCAGCTCGACGGCAACGAGATCACCTCGCGGCGCACCGCAGCCGCCTCGGCCCTCGCGGCGAGCTTCCTCGCCCGCGGCGATGCCTCGCGCCTGCTCGTGCTGGGCAGCGGCCGCGTCGCGCAGCATCTTGCGCCGGCAATGCGCACGGTGCGGCCGGTCACGCAGGTGCAGGTGTGGAACCATCGGCCCGAAGGCGCTTTGGCGCTGGCACGTCAGTGGCGCGCCGAGGGCTTCGACGCCCAGGCCGCGACCGACCTGCGCAGCGCGGTCGAGCAGGCCGACATCGTCAGCTGCGCCACGCTGGCCGAAGCCCCGCTGGTGCGCGGCGAGTGGCTGCGCGAGGGCACGCACCTCGACCTGATCGGCAGCTTCACGCCGCGCATGCGCGAGAGCGACGCCCTGTGCTTCGCGCGCAGCCGCGTGTTCGTCGACACCGAGGAAGCGTTGGCCAAGTCGGGCGACATGCTCGGTGCGGCGGCCGAAGGCGCGTTCGAGCCCTCGAAGCTGCAAGGCACGCTCGCGCAGCTGTGCCGCGGCGAGCGTCCCGGGCGCGGCGGCGAGAGCGAGATCACGCTGTTCAAGGCGGTGGGCAACGCGCTCGAGGACCTGGCCGCGGCCGAGCTGGTGGCCGGCGCTATGCTGGCGCGGTGAACCCACCCCGCACCCTCCGCTACCACTGGGAAGACTTCCCCGCCGGCTCGGTCCGCGAGTTCGGCGCCAAGACCGTCACGCGCGAGGCCGTGCTCGCCTTCGCCAGCGAGTTCGACCCGCAGCCGTTCCATCTCGACGACGAGGCCGCCGAGGCCTCGCTGTTCGGCAGGCTCTCCGCCAGCGGCTGGCACACCTGCGCGATGACCATGCGCATGATCTGCGACGACCACCTGCTCGAGGCCGCAAGCCTGGGCTCGCCCGGCATCGACAGCCTGCGCTGGACGCGCCCCGTCTATCCCGGCGACACCCTGCGCGTGCGGCTCGAGGTGCTGGAGGCACGGCCGATGGGCAGCCGGCCCGACGTCGGCCTGGTGCGCTCGCGCTGGCAGGTGCTCAACCAGGACGGCGAGGTCGTGCTGACCATGGAGGGCTGGGGCATGTTCCGCCGCCGGCCGGCAGGAGAAAACACCGGAGACGCGGCATGAGCGAAGCCGGCATCGAGGCCGTCACCCAGGCGCTGCTGCAGGCTCGCCGCAGCGGCCTCCCCGCCGACGCCGCGCCGCTGGCCGACGCGCTGCCCGATGCCAACGCGGCGTACGCAGTGCAGCACAGGGTGGCGCAGGCGCTCGGCTGGTTCGGCGATGGCGCGCCGCGCCACTGGAAGTCCGGCGGCCCAGGGCGCAGCCAGCCGCTCACCCACGCCCCGCTGCCAGCGGCGGGTGTGTGGGCCAGCCCCGGCGATGCCTCGCGCTGGCCGATGCACCACCGCCTGGTCGAATCGGAGATCGCGCTTCGCCTGGGCCGTGAGGTCGATGCCGAACTGGCGCGCACGCTCGACATGGACGGCGCCGCGGCACTGGTCGACGCAATGGCCGTGTCGATCGAGATCGTCGATTCGCGCTGGCAGCAAGGCCTGGCCGCGCCGGCGCTGCTGCGCCTGGCCGACCTCGCCTCGCACGCCGCGCTGGTGCTCGGCGAGTGGCAGCCCTTCGAGCGGCGCGACTGGGCGGCGCAGCGCGGCCGGCTCGGCATCGGGGAGCAGCCGGTCCTGGCCTTCCGCGGCAGCCATTCCTGCGGCGACCCGGCCTGGGTGCTGGCCGACTGGCTGCGCCACGCCACTGCGCGCCACGGCCGGCTGAGCGCCGGCACGGTGGTGACCACCGGAACCTGGGCCGGCGCGCCGCCCGCCGCACCCGGCGACAAGGTGTTGCTGGCCTTCGACGGAATGGGCCAGGCCGTGACTCACTTCTGATTGGCGGCTCGCAAGTCTGAGACGGCGCGGCCCGGATGCCGGAGAATCGGCATTCCGCTCCAGAAGTTTGCGCCCAGGTCGCTGCATGCATTACCCGGATTCGAAGGACCGTTCCGCCGAACTGCTGCGCCAGGCCATCCCGATGATGGCGCAGCATCCCGCGCCGCTCCATCCGATCACCTACGCCGTCTGGTACGACTACCTGGCCGGCCGCAACGCGGGGCTGAAGGCCGAGATGGACCAGGTCGTCGCGCGGCAGGTGCCGATGAGCGATGCGCTGGTCTACACGCTGTACCGCCGCCACATCCTCGAGTCTGCTGCCGAAACCGCGCAGAAGGTGTCCGACGGGCTGCGCGCCGTCATCGACGAAGTCGGCACCACCGCCACGCTGACCGGCGAGCGCGTCTCCGAGTTCACCGCCTCGCTGCAGGAAAAGAGCGGCCGCATGGCCAGCCTGGGCATGCCGGCCAACCTGGGCGTGGAGCTCGATGCGCTGCTCACCGACTCGCGCGACACGGGTGCCAGCCTCAGCACGCTGATGCAGCGGCTGCAGGCCGCCACCTCCGAACTCGCGAAACTGCGCGTCGAACTCGACCAGGCCAAGGTCGAGGCCACGCTCGACTCGCTCACCGGCGTGAGCAACCGCCGCGGCTTCGACGAGGCCATGGCGGCGCTGCTGCGCGAGCACCCGAGCGGCGAGGCCGGCCCGAGCGTGGTGCTGATCGACCTCGACCACTTCAAGCAGATCAACGACAAGTACGGCCACGTCTTCGGCGACACCGTGCTGAAGAGCATCGCGATGGCGATCCGCTCCTGCGTCAAGGGCCGCGACCTGGTGGCACGCTACGGCGGCGAGGAGTTCGTCGTGCTGCTGCCGGCCACCGCCCTGTCGGGCGCGCTCGCCTTGGCCGAGCAGATCCGCACCACCATCTCCGGCGCACGCATCCGCCGCGGCAGCAGCAGCGAAAGCATCGGCGCGATCACCGTGTCGCTGGGCGTGTCGAGCTGGCAGCCGGGCGAGCCGATGGAAGCGCTGATCGACCGCGCCGACAAGGCGTTGTACCGCTCCAAGAGCGACGGCCGCAACCGCGTCAGCGCGGGCGAGTAGCCGGCGGGCGCCTAGGCGCCGAGGCGCTCACCAGTCCTCGTCGTCCAGCCGGCTGGGCCGGCTGTCCTCGTCGACCAGCGTGTTGCCCAGCCCCAGCAGCTCGCGCGCCCGCTGCAGCGCGAGCAGGCCGCGGTGCGAGCGCTGGTGGTGGTGCAGACCCCGCTCCATCACCCACACCACATCGATCAGCTCGGAGCCGCCTTGCGCCAGACGAACGCGCTCGGCCAGCCGCGCGCTCGAGGGCTGCGGGTCGCAGCGCAGCGTCTCCTGGAGCTGCGCACGGGCCTGCTCCAGCACGGGCAGGTCCTCGGCCCGCGTGACGACCGGCGGCGCGGCCGCCGGGCTGCGCGAGGGCGGCAGGAACGGCCGCGTCGGCAGTTCGGTGACCGGATCGACGCGTTCCGCCACGGGCGGGCGCGGCGGGGTTGGCGGCCGAGGCAACTCGCGCGGCGCCTCGACGGGCCTGGCCACCGGCGCCGGGGCCGGATCGGGCGGCGACGCGGGCGGCTGCATCGAATCGAGCCGCTGCGGCACTGTCTCGGCCTCGCCCTCGGCCGGCACCTCCACCGCCAGTTCGGTGATCTGCGCCTGCGCCGGCGTGAACGGCAGCTCCACCGGCGGCGGTGCCGGCGGCTCCTCCGGCGGCAGCTCGACGAAACCCATGCGCACCAGGTCCTCGAAATGGCTGGTGGCGGCCCCGGCCTTCAGCGCCAGGCTGAGCACCTCGCTCAGCGGGCGCCGGCCGTCGATCAGGAACAGGATGGTGCGATGGCGCTGCCCCAGGCCGCCGGTGCGGCGGCGCATCTCCTCATGACCCAGCGGGGTCTTGGTCGGGATGGTCGTCACGGGCATGTCGGGATGTTGGGCGCAATCCGAAATGATTGTCGCAGTTCGTTCTACCGGCACGAAGCGAGCGCCCGCGCGCGTGCGAAATCTGGCTTGACGTCGCTCATCCCGCGACGCCGCCGGATCCGGAGAATCCCTGATCCCGGACTCGCCCATGGACACCCCCGCCCGCTCGTCTGCCCCCGAAGCCGTATTCCGCGCCCACGGCCTGTCCAAGACCTACGGCAGCGGCGAGGTGGAGGTGCGCGCGCTGCACGACGTCGACCTGGAGATCGCGCGCGGCGAGTTCGTCGTGCTGCTCGGGCCTTCGGGCAGCGGCAAGTCGACGCTGCTGAACATCCTCGGCGGGCTGGACGTGCCCAGCACCGGCGAGGTGTGGTTCGGCGACCACCGCCTGTCCGGCGCCAGCGAGGCCGAGCTGACCACCTACCGGCGCGAGCACGTCGGCTTCGTGTTCCAGTTCTACAACCTCATTCCCAGCCTGACGGTGCGCGAGAACGTGGCCCTGGTCACCGACATTGCCACCGACCCGATGCCGGTCGACGAAGCGATCGACCTGGTCGGCCTGACGCCGCGGCGCGACCACTTCCCGGCGCAGCTCTCGGGCGGCGAGCAGCAGCGCGTGGCGATCGCGCGCGCCATCGCCAAGCGTCCGCAGGTGCTGCTGTGCGACGAGCCCACCGGTGCGCTCGACTACACCACCGGCAAGCTGGTGCTGGAGGTGATCGCGCGCATCAACCGCGAGCTGCACACCACCGCCGTGGTGATCACGCACAACGCCGCCATCGCCGGCATGGCCGACACGGTCATCTCGCTGGGCGACGGCTGCGTGCAGAAGGTGCTTCACAACGAGCATCGTCTGACGCCGTCCGAGCTGTCCTGGTAGGCCCGCGATGAAGGCCCTGGACCGCAAGCTGCTGCGCGACCTGCGCCTGATGTGGAGCCAGGCGCTGACCATCGCCCTGGTGGTGGCCAGCGGCATCGGCGGCTTCATCACCAGCCTGTCGGCGGTGGACTCGCTGGCGCTGGCGCGCGACGAGTTCTACGCCGACGCGCGTTTCGCCGACCTGTTCGCCGCCGTCAAGCGCGCGCCCCAATGCGCTGGCCTCACGCTGGCCGCGCAGCCCGGCGTGGCCGAGGTGCAGACCACGGTGGAGCAGATGGTGCGGGTCGAGCTGCCCGGCGTGTCCGACCCGATCCTCGGCCAGCTGATCGGCATGGACCCGCAGCGCCCCTTCTCGCTGAATCGCGTCACGCTGGCCGCCGGCCGCGCGCTCGACGGCGCCGGCGTGCGCCGCGCCGACGGCAGCCTGGAGGTGCTGGTCTCCGAAGGCTTCGCGCAGGCCCGCGGCCTGAAGCCCGGCTCGACGCTGAAGGCGCTGGTCAACGGCAGGCAGCGCACGCTGATCGTGGTGGGCACGGCACTGTCGCCCGAGTTCGTCTTCGCCGGCCTGTGGGGCATGCCCGACCTGCGCGGCTTCGGCATCTTCTGGATGGACCGCGAGGCGCTGGCCTCGGCCTACGACATGAACGGCGCCTTCAACCGCATCGCCATCCGGCTGGCACCGGGGGCGTCCGAGCCCGCGGTCATCGACGCGCTGTCGCGCCTGCTCGCGCCCTACGGGGGGCGCCAGGTCAACGGCCGCGCCGACCAGATCTCTCACGCCATGCTCGACAACGAGATCAAGGAGCAGCGTGTGCTCGGCACCGTGCTGCCGGCGATCTTTCTCGGCGTGGCGGCCTTCCTGCTCAACGTGGTGGTGTCGCGCCTGGTGGCCACGCAGCGCGAACAGATCGCCGCGCTGAAGGCACTGGGCTACCCGAACCGCGACATCGCCGCGCACTACCTCAAGCTGGTGATGCTGATCGTCGCCGTCGGCCTGCTGCTGGGCATGGTCGTCGGCGACCGGCTGGGCGCCATGTTCACCGGCCTGTACACCGAGTTCTTCCGCTTTCCGCGCTTCGAGCATCACATGGCGCCCTGGCTGCTGCTGGTGAGCATGGGCATCACGGTGGCCACCGCGGTGGCCGGCACGCTGAACGCCATCATGGCCACCGTGCGGCTGGCGCCGGCCGAGGCCATGCGCCCGCCCGCGCCGGGCCGCTACCGGCGCACGCTGCTCGAGCGGCTGGGCATCCGGGGGATGAGCCCCGCGCTGCGCATGATCATCCGCAACATGGAGCGCCGGCCCTGGCGCACCACGATCTCGATCGGCGGCGTGGCCGCTGCGGTGGCCATCGTCGTGCTCGGCAACTTCTTCCGCGACGCCATCGAGTACATCGTCGACGCCCAGTTCAACGTGGCGATGCGCAGCGACGTGGCGGTGTGGATGGTCGAACCCGGCGACGACATCGCGCGGCTCGACCTGGCCCGCCTGCCCGCGGTGACGCAGGTCGAATCGACCCGCTTCGTGCCCGTCACCTTCCGCCACGGCCACCGCAGCGAGCGCAGCCTGATCCGCGGCTACGACGGCCGCGCCGTGCTGTACCGCGTCGTCGACGCCGAGAACCACGCCACCACGCTGGAAGGCATGGGCCTGGTCATCACCGACCGCCTGGCCGACAAGCTCGGCATGCGCGTGGGCGACACACTGCTCGCCGAGGTCGAGGAAGGCCGGCCGCGCAGCGTGGCGCTGACGGTCGGCGCCACGGTGCGCGAGATGATGGGCCTGAACGCCTACATGGACCGCGAGGCGCTGAACCGCGCGCTCGGCGACGGCGATCTGTCCAGCGGCTACGTGCTGGCCGTCGAACGCGGCCGCGAGGAGGGGCTGCTCGAGGCGATCAAGTCGCTGCCGCGCGTGGCCGGCGCCTTCAGCAAGGCGACCATGCTGCGCAACATGCAGGAGATCAGCGCGCGCAACGTGCGCATCATGAGCACCATCCTGACCGCCTTTGCCGCGGTGATCGCGGTGGGTGTGGTCTACAACAACGCGCGCATCGCGCTGGCCGAGCGCGGCTGGGAGCTGGCTTCGCTGCGCGTGCTCGGTTTCACGCGCGCCGAGGTGTCGGCGCTGCTGCTGGGCGAGCTGGCCATCGTCATCGGCGTGGCGCTGCCGCTGGGCATGGCGCTGGGCTTCGGCCTGGTGCACCTGATCTCGGGTCTGCTGGCCTCCGACCAGTTCTACTTTCCGGTGGTGATCCTGCCGCGCACCTATGCCTGGGCGGCGCTGTGCGTGCTGGCCGCCGGCGTGGTCAGCGCGCTGATCGTGCGACGCCGCATCGACACGCTCGACATGGTCGGCGTGCTGAAGACAAGGGAATGACAACATGAAGAAGAGCACCTGGATCATCGGAAGCGCGGCCACGCTGGCCATCGCCGCGTTGCTCGGCTGGGCCTTCGCGCCGCGGCCGCTGGAAGTCGAGGTGGCCAGCGTCACCGAGGGTCCCTTCGAGACCTCGATCGAGGAAGACGGCAAGACCCGCCTGCGCGACCGCTACGTCGTCTCGGCGCCGCTGGCCGCGCTGCTGCCGCGCATCACGCTGCGCGAGGGTGATGCGGTCGAGGCCGGTGCGCTGCTGGCCACGCTCACGCCGGTGCTGCCGGCGATGCTCGACGAGCGCACGAGGCGCGAGCAGCAGCTGCGCGTCGAGATCGCGCAGGCGCAGACGCAACGTGTCGCCGCTCGCGTCGAAGGTGCCAAGGTCGCGCTGGCGCAGGCACGCAACGAACAGCAGCGCACCGAACAGCTCGCGAAACAGGGCTTCGTCGCGCCCACCAAGCTGGAGACCGACCGGTTGTCGGTGCTGGCCGCGCAGAAGGACCTGGAGGCCGCCGTCGAGGAGGGCCACATCGCCTCCCACGAGGTCGAGCAGGCCCGCGCCGCCTTGCTGGCACTGACCCGCCCCGGCGGCGGGCGCGGCTTCGCGCTGCGCGCGCCGGTGGCCGGCCGCGTGCTCAAGGTCGTGCAGGCCAGCGAAGGCGTGGTGGCGCTGGGCGCGCCCATCCTGGAGCTGGGCGACACGGCGCGGCTCGAGGTGGTGGCCGAACTGCTCACCGCCGACGCCCTGCGCGCGCAGCCGGGAAGCCTTGTGCGCATCGAGCGCTGGGGCGGCGACGGCGTGCTGCAGGGCCGCGTGCGGCGCGTCGAGCCGGGCGCTTTCACCAAGGTCTCGGCCCTGGGCGTGGAGGAGCAGCGCGTGCGCGTGCTGATCGACCTGAGCAGCCCGCCCGAGCAGTGGCGTGCGCTCGGCGACGGCTTCCGCGTCGGCGTGCGCATCGTCACGCGTTCGCTCGACAAGGTGCTCAAGGTGCCGGTCAGCGCCGTGTTCCCGGTGCCCGAGGGCGAAGGCGGCATGGCCGTGTTCGTGCTCGACGGCGGCCGCGCGAAGCGCGTGGCGGTGAAGCTCGGCGCTCGCAACGGCAGCGAAGCCTGGATCGAGTCCGGCGTGCAGCCGGGCGCGCAGGTGATCGTCTACCCACCGGCGGCCACGCGCGACGGGCTGCGCGTGAAGCCGCGCAAGGTCTAGGGGTTCCGCCCCGGCACGCGGCGGCGGCCGCGGGCATGATGCGTCGCTGGAGGTCACACCGACGATGAAGTCATTCGGCAAACGCGCGGCCGGCGAACGGCTCGAGCGCATGCAGGCCTCGCTGCGCTGGGCCGGCGAAGGCTTCCGAAACCTGCACCCCATCCTGCCGGGGCTGCGCGACCACGGCGTGCCGCGGCCCACGATCAGCGACTTCGTCTGCGGCGGCAACCGCCGCGTGCCCGAAGGTCCGCTGCCCTCGATCGACCCGCGCCCGGGCTGGGCGAAACCGGTCGACAGCGGCCTGCGCGCCACCTGGCTCGGCCACTCCACGGTGCTGATCGAGATCGACGGCTACCGCGTGCTCACCGACCCGGTGTGGGGCGCGCGCGCCTCGCCCTCGCGGCTGCTCGGGCCGAAGCGCTTCCAGTCGGTGCCGATCCCGCTGCGCGCGCTGCCGCCGCTCGACCTGGTGATCGTCTCGCACGACCACTACGACCACCTCGACTACGGCACCGTGCGCGCGCTGGCGAAGACCGGCGTGCCCTTCGTCACTTCGCTGGGCGTGGGCGCGCACCTCGAGGCCTTCGGCGTGCCGGCCGACCTGATCACCGAGCTCGACTGGTGGGAGCACCACACCCTGCCCGGCGGCGAGCTCAGCGTGACGGCCGCCCCCTCGCAGCACTTCAGCGGCCGCGGGCTGAAGGACCGCAACGCGACGCTGTGGTCGTCCCTGGTGATCCGCACGGCCAGGCACTCGGTCTTCTTCAGCGGCGACACCGGCCTGACCACCGAGTACGGCCTCATCCGCGAGCGGCTCGGCCCCTTCGACCTGGTGATGCTCGAGGTGGGCGCCTTCCATCCCTCCTGGGGTGACATCCACCTCGGCCCCGACAACGCGCTCGAGGCCCACGCGCTGCTCGGCGGCGGCGCTCTCCTGCCGGTGCACTGGGGCACCTTCAGCCTGGCCATGCACGCCTGGGACGATCCGGCCGAGACGCTGCTGGCCAAGGCCCCGGCGCGCGGCGTGCAGCTCGTCATGCCGCGCCTGGGCGAGCCGGTCGAGCCGGCGCAGGTGGAGCGCGTCACGCCGTGGTGGCGCAGCGCCGGCTCGCCGCATGCGGGCGATACCGTGGTCACCGAGGCCGAGGCCCTGAGCGTGCCCAAGGTGGCCGGCTGGCCGCTCGACTGATCAGGTCGGGCCACGCCCGCGCCCGTGACACACGACACGCCGGCGTCGCCGCCAGGCGACTGCGCGGGCCCATTGCGTGCGCAGTGCGCCGGCGCCATCACTCGTGGCGATGACAGTGCTGGCCACGGTGCGTACCTTCCGCCCCAGTTGCCCCGATGGCGCAGGAATCGCAGAGGTGAACCGAATCATGTTGGCTGTGTTGCGCGTGCTCACGCTCGGGAAGTGGCCGGCCGAAGGCAGCCGCTCGCCCGCGCCACCCGCGGGCCGCAAGGTCTGGCGCATCAGCGAAGGCAAGCCCGGTGGCGAATGGGTCGACGCGCACAGCGCACCGCCCCCGCGCGACGACGAAGGCCGCTCCACCCTGCCGATGGACAGCTGGACCACCTCGTCGATGGACCTGCTCGACGGCGTGCAGATCGTCGAACACGACGGCCCTCCCGACGCCGCCGGCGACACCCACAAACCCCACTGATGCGCGGCGGCGCCGGCGCGCGGACAATCGAGCCCGCTTTGCTGAAAGGCCCCGCATGAGATACCTGCACACCATGGTCCGCGTCACCGACATCGACGCGTCGCTGCGCTTTTATTGCGAGGCCCTGGGCCTCGAGGTGATCCGCAAGCGCGACGTGCCGGCCGGGCGCTTCACGCTGGTCTTCCTGGCCCCGCCGGGGCAGCCCGACGCGCAGGTCGAGCTCACCCACAACTGGGACCCGGAGGCCTACACCGGCGGCCGCAACTTCGGCCACCTGGCCTACGAGGTCGACGACATCTACGCCGCCTGCCGGCGCCTGCAGGAGCACGGCGTGACCATCAACCGCCCGCCACGCGACGGCCGCATGGCCTTCGTGCGCTCACCCGACAACATCTCCATCGAGCTGTTGCAGTCGGGCAATGCGCTGGCACCGGCCGAGCCCTGGGCTTCGATGCCCAACGTCGGCCAATGGTGAGCAACATGGCAGGCGCGCCGCGCGACTGGCCGCCGCACCGCACGGTGGCCGTGATGCCCGGCTCGCTGCCGATGGGCGGGCTGGTCGAGGACACGCCGATCCATGCCTTCGAGACCCCCGCGCCGTTGCTGGCGCTGGCTGCCGACACCGGCCTGAAGCCGACGCGCCACGACATCGAGCTCGGCGGCCTGCTCGCCTTCGAGATCCGCGACCTGATGACGGGCGCGCAGGCCGATGCCATCGTCGAGGCCAGCGAACGTTTCGGCTACCGCGACGAAGCACCGGGCATCAGCACGCCACCCGGCATGCGCATGAACAAGTCGGTGCACTGGGTGGCCGACACCCCACTGCTCGGCCCGCTGTTCGAGCGGATGGCGCACCTGCTGCCGCCGCGAATCGACGGCGCGCACCTGTTCCCGCGGCTGAGCGAGCGCATCAACATGTACCGCTACGACGACGGCGACGTCTTCAACCGCCACACCGACGGCGACTGGCCCGGCTTCGGCCTGAGCGCAGATCGGCGCGAGATGGTGCAGTGGCCCGGCCTGCGCTCCTGCCTGACCATGCTGCTCTACCTGAACGGGCCCGACGACGGCGTGCAGGGCGGCCAGACGCGCCTGTTCCGCCCCGACGGCAGCGCGCACGACGTGATGCCGGCCAAGGGCAACGCGCTGTTCTTCCGCCACGGCTTCGGCGCCCACTCGGTGCTGCACGTGGGCTGCCAGGTGCGCGGGGCGGTGCCCAAGTACGTGGCGCGCATCAACGTGATGTACGCGCCGGGCTGAACCTCAGGGCGTGCCGTCGCCGCGCTTGCGCGACATCGCGATCTTGTGCAGCAGCTCGATCAGCATGGCGCGCTCCGCGGCGCTCAGCGCGGCGAGTGCCGATTGCTCGCCCTCCAGCAGCAGTTGCACCGAACGGTCCACCAGCGCAGCGCCGGCGCGCGTGATGCGAATGTGCTGCATGCGCGCGTCGCTCTCGCTGCGCGTGCGCGAAACCAGGCCGCGCGACTCCAGCTTGTCGAGCCAGATGGCGATGTTCGGCGGCGTCACCGCCAGCGCGCGCGCGAGCTGCCGCGCGGTCGCGTCAGGGTTGCCCTGCACCAGCGCGAGGATGGTGAACTCCACCTTGCGCAGGCCGCCCTGGCGGCCCACCCGGTCGTCGAACACCTGGTCGGTGACGATGGCCGCCTGCGCGAGCTGGTAGCCGACGATCGAATGCACGCCGGCCTCGGCCAGCATCGCCAGCGGCGTGCGGTCGGCATCGGGAACGGTGGGTTTGCGGGTCATCGGTCGGGGCGGTACAAGGTCAGTCTGTTAACCATTTCCTGATTCGCTATCAGGGTATGTCCGGGAATTGTCGGTTGATATTCGATAAGTACGATACCGATCTCGCTGAGCCCCTCAGCAGCAGGAGACGGAACATGAAGCGATCGACCCCCCTCGGCCTGGCCAGCAGTATCACCGCAGCGGCGCTGGGCCTGGCCGCCTTCCAGGCGGTCGCCGACGGACACGGGCGCGGCCGACTGCCGCAACTCGCCGCCGCCACGCCAGCCGCACTGGCCGGCACCTGCGAGGAGCTCGCAGCACGCGCTTCCGGGCTGCCAGGCACCGTGATCACCGGCAGCACCACCGTGCCCGCTGGCACGCTGGCGCTGGCCGGCCAGCCGGTGGCCGAACATTGCCGCGTGACAGGCAAGATGAACGAGCGCATCAGCCCGGCGGACGGCAAGACCTACGCGATCGGCTTCGAGATGCGCCTGCCCAAGGCCTGGAACGGCCGCTTCTTCCACCAGGGCAATGGCGGCATCGACGGCAGCGTGGTGCCGGCCACCGGCAGCTTCGGCGGCGGCCCGCTGACCCACGCGCTGCTGCAGGGTTTTGCCGTGCTCAGCTCCGATGCCGGCCACACGCTCGCGCAAGGCGGCCCGGCCTTCGGCCTGGACCCGCAGGCGCGGCTGGACTACGGCTACCAGGCCGTCGGCACGCTCACGCCGATGGCCAAGCAGCTCATCGCCGCGGCCTACGGCAAGGCGCCGGACCGCTCCTACTTCGGCGGCTGCTCGAACGGCGGGCGCCACACCCTGATCGCTGCCGCGCGCTATCCGAACGACTACGACGGTTACCTCGCCGGTGCGCCCGGCTACCGGCTGCCGCTGGCGGCACTGGCCAACGTCTTCGGCGCACAGCGCTACGCCAGCGTGGCCACGGCCGACCCGTCCACGCCGGCCGGCCTGGAGACCGCCTTCACCGCCGCCGAGCGCAGGACGGTGGCCAGTGCCGTGCTGGCACGCTGCGACGCTCTGGACGGCGCGGCCGATGGGCTGGTGCAGGACACACGTGCTTGCCAGAAGGCCTTCAGCTTCACGCGCGACGTGCCCACATGCCCGGGTGCGCGCGACGGCAGCTGCCTGACGCAAGCGCAGAAGGCGGCCATCGCGCCGATCTTCAGCGGTGCGACCACCGCCAACGGCGAGCGCTTCTATGCCGGCTTCCCGTTCGACACCGGCCTGGGCGCGGGCGGCATCCCGTTCTGGGAGTTCACCGCGCCGCTGGCGCTGGACTCGGGCGCGGTGGGCGTGATCTTCAAGGTGCCGCCTTCGGCCCAGGCGCTGGCCAATGGCCCGGCCTTCTCGCTCGGCCTGGACATCGACGCGACGCTCGCCGAACTGCACGCCACCAATGCCACCTTCACCGAGTCGGCGATGGCGTTCATGACGCCGCCCGATGCGTCGGACCTCTCCACGCTGCGACGGCGCGGCGCGAAGATCATGGTCTACCACGGCGTCAGCGATCCGATCTTCTCGGTGTCCGACACCGAGGCCTGGTACCGCGGCCTTTCGCGCGAGACGGGTGGCGACCCCGAGGACTTCGCGCGGCTGTACCGCGTGCCTGGCATGGGCCATTGCAGCGGCGGCCCGGCCACCGACCAGGCCGACTTCCTCGGCCCGCTGGTGGCCTGGGTCGAACAGGGCCGCGCGCCGGGCAGCATCGTGGCCAGCGCGCGCGGCGCGGGCAATGCCGGCGGCGTCAATGCCGAGCTGCCGGCCAGCTGGGCACCGAACCGCACGCGGCCGCTGTGCCCCTACCCGAACGTGGCACGTTACAAGGGTTACGGCGACGTCGAATCCGCCGCCAGCTGGCGCTGCCGGCCGAGCCGCCACCACGGCCGGCACGACGACTGAACCCCTGCCGCGCGCCCCGGTTCAGCCACGCGCGGCCGACTCGCGCAGCATGCGCTGCACCGTGAGCAGCAGTTCATCCAGGCCGAGCGGCTTGGTCAGGTAGGCCGAGAACCCGGCCTTCATGGCGGCCTCCACGTCGCCGGGCAGCGCGTTGGCGCTGACCGCCACCACCGGGATGTGCGCCGTGGCGCGGCGCGAGCGCAGCCGCGCAAGCACCTCGAAGCCGTCCATGCCGGGCATCTGGATGTCCAGCAGGATCAGTGCGGGAGGCGACTCGGCGGCCATGCGCAGGCCATCGAGCGGCAGCGGCGCGCAGCGCAGCGCCACGCCGGGCAGCCGCGCGAGCATGGCTTCCATCAGCGCCACGTTCACCGGGTTGTCTTCGATGTACAGCACCGACGAGCGCGCCACGCCGTCCAGTGGAGGCAGCACAGCGGCCGGCACCGCGCCGGGCAGCGGCAGCTCGGCCACCGGCAACGCCACCCAGAACATGCTGCCGCGGCCCGGCTCGCTGTTCACGCCGATGCGTCCGCCCATCGCGTGCACGAGTCGCTGGCTCAGCGCCAGGCCGATGCCGGCGCCCTCGATGCCGCTGTGCTCGGCACCGATGCGCTCGAAGGGCTGGAAGAGGCGGCCCAGGTCGCGCGCGGCGATGCCCGGGCCGGTGTCATGCACCGACAACTGCACCTCGGCACCCTCGCGGCGCGCCACGAGCCGCACCTCGCCACCGACCCGGTTGTACTTGACCGCGTTGCCCAGCAGGTTGAGCAGCACCTGGCGCAGGCGCGTCGGATCGGCCGCCACCGCCAGATCGCCCACTGCCGCCGGATGCAGCATGACCCGGCGCGGCAGGGCCAGCGGCCGCACCAGCGCCAGGCACTCGTCGGCCAGCCCGGCCAGGGGCACGCTGAGCACGTCCACGGTCAGGTGGCCGGCCTCGATGCGGCCGAGGTCGAGCAGCTCGTTCATCAGGCCCAGCAGGTGGCTGGCCGCGCGCAGCACCTCCTGCACGTAGCGGCGCTGGTGCGCAGCCAGCGGTTGTTGCGGGTCGTTCTCGAGCAGCTGGCCAAAGCCGACGATGGCGTTCATCGGCGTGCGCAGCTCGTGCGACATCTGCGCGAGGAACTGCGACTTGGTGCGGTTGGCGCGCTCGGCCTCGTCGCGTGCCGCCGTCAGCGCCGCCAGGGCCTGGTTGCGCGAGGTGATGTCCACGCCGAAGGCATAGAAGCGCTGGTTGCCGTCGGCGGCCAGCGGGCCGGCCACGTGCGACACCTCGAGGTCGATCTGCGGCCTGTCGGCCGCGGCAGGATACGTTCGCTCGCTGCGCACCGTCTCGCCGAGCCGGGCGCGCTCGATCTCCGCCGCGATCGCCGCATAGGTCGGCGCGTCCAGGACCTCGTGCGCGTGTCGGCCGACGATGTCTTGCGCCGGCCGACCGAAGGCGGCCGCCAGGCGGCTGTTCACGTAGGTATAGCGGTGCTCGCGGTCCACCGCGGCGATGAAGCCGGGGAATGCCTCCAGCAAGGCCCGTTGCTCCGCTTCGCTGGCCTGCAGCAGCTGCATCGCCCGCTCCTCGGCCGTGATGTCGCGCGACAGCGCACCGACGCAGTTGACGCCGCTGGCCACGTCAAGGTGCGGGTAGTAGATCGACTCGAGCAACCGTTCGCCGCGGCCCTGCATGTGCACGCGCGACAGCACACGCTGCTCGATGCGCGTCGCGAAGCATTCGTCGAGCGCCCGTGCGTGCTCGGGGTTGAAGCGTCCCGGCCCCAGCACCTGCGACACCGGGCGGCCGATCACCGCCTCGCGCGCCAGGCCGGTGGCCTTGCACCAGGCGTCGTTGACCATGAGGTAGGCGCGATCGCCGCCGATCACGCTGACCGGGTCGGTGACGGCGTTCACCAGCCACTCGTGCGTGCGCAGCCATTGCTCGGCCAGCTTCTGCGCCGTGATGTCCGTCCACAGCCCCACCGAGCCGACGCGTCGACCGTCGCTGCCGAACAGCGGCGTGGCGTTGTTCAGGCAGTGCGCCCGAGAGCCGTCGGGGCGCACGATGTCGATCTCGTAGGCGCCGGCCGCGCCGCTGCGCCGCCGCTCCAGCTCGCGTTCGAGCACCGCACGGCCCTCGCCGTCGAAGAAGTCGAGCGCCGCACGGCCGATCACCGCCTCGCGCGGGTGGCCCAGCAGCGCGCACATGGCCGCGTTCAGGTCGGTCGTGCGGCCTTCGGTGTCGATGAACCAGTAGCCCTGGCTGGTGGTGCGCAGCAGTTGCTGCTGCAGCTCCGTCTGGTCGGCCAGTTCGCGCCGCGCCTGTTCGGCATCCGAGGCGCGCGTGCGCTCGGCCAGCTGCGCCCGCACCATGTCGAAGACCGTTCGCTTCTGCCGCCCGACGACGATCAGCATGACCACCATGAAGATGGCGATGGCCGCGGCCGTGCCCTGCACCTGCTGGCCGCCCACGGCAAGCAGACGAAGCACCACAGGCGCCAGCGATGGCAGGGCAAACAATGCGCCCGCCCAGGGGTCGAAGGCCGCGGTGACGAGCGCGCCGCCGCACATCGCCGCGAAGACGATCATCACCAGACCGGCCTGGCTTGTGTCCAGATGCTCCGCCGCCACCAGGCCGAGCATCAGCCACACCAGGCCGTGGATCAGGAAGCCGGCGCGATAGCGAAACATCCAGGTCGATGCGGGCACGGCGTCGCCCGCGAGCCCGTGGGCCCGGCGCACGAGCAAACGCAGCAGCAGCGCGGCGGCCAGCGCGCACAGCCAGCCAACCAGCACGTCGGCGGGCACCGCCGGACGCAGCAACATCGCAAGCACCAGCCCGGCCAGTGCTGCCGCAGCCGCCGAGCTGGGCGTGGCGTCGTGGTGCAGGCGCAGCCGGGCCGCGTCCAGTTCGGCCTCGAGGCCGGCCACAGGGGCTTGCAAGCTGGAGATCCTTTCGAGGCTGCGGGGGCCGCCAGCGCGGCGCCCTCCCTGCCCACGCGAATTATCGGTACCGGGGAGGGCATGGGCGCGGACGAAGCCTGCCACCTCCGTCACGCCACGCGTCTGCGCGGCATCAGGGCCGATGCGGATCGGGTGCGATGATCGCGCCGAGCATGGAGGTGCGCGCCCGATGACGATCGAACACTTTCCACCCCGAGGCGGCATCGAGCGCGTGATCGCGGCTGTGCTGCGCGGGATGCTCAAGGCCCTGCTCAAGCCGGCCTTCTCGGCACGCGTGCCGATCCCGTGGCAGCGCCGCTGGCTGGGCGTGCTGTCGAAGCTGTCGCTGGTGCCGCGCGGCAGCGTCTTCGAGGCAGCGACGCTCGGCGGCGTGCCCGGCGAGTGGGTGCGACCTGCCCTGCCGCCCACGCGGCCCGGCACGCTGCTCTACCTGCACGGCGGCGCCTACTGCATCGGCGCGCCCGCCACGCACCGCGCGCTCACCGCGCGGCTGGCGGGTGCCACAGGCATGGCCGTGTTCGCGGCGGACTACCGCCTCGCGCCCGAGCATCCGTTCCCGGCGGCGGTGGACGATGCGCTGGCCGCCTACCGTGCGTTGCGCGAGCACGGCCCCGTGGTGGTCGGCGGCGATTCCGCGGGCGGCGGCCTCGCGCTGGCGCTGGCGATCGCGCTGCGCGATGCGGGCGAGCCGCCACCCGCTGCGCTGCTCCTGCTGTCGCCCTGGGCCGACATGACCATGGAGGGCGCACCCGCACACGAGCCGCCCGGCGAGGCGATGCTCAGCGTGCCCTGGGCGAATGCATGCGCCCAGCTGTGCCTGCGCGACACCGCCGCCACACACCCGTGGGCATCGCCGCTGAAGGCCGATCTGCGCGGGCTGCCGCCGGTGCTCATCCAGGCCGGTACCGACGAACTGCTGCACGACCAGGCCGTGCAGCTGCACGACGCGCTGCAGGCCGCCGGGGTGAGCGTGCGCTGCGAGATCACGCCGCAGCGCTGGCATGTCTTCCAGTTGCACGGCGGCGCCCTGGCCAGTGCCGACGACGCGATCGCGCGGCTCGCGCTCTTCGCCACCACCGCGCACGCGCGCGATGAAGCCGAACAGCGCGAAGTCGTCATTCTCGGCGCGGGCATGTCGGGCCTGTGCATGTCGGTGCAGCTGCGGCGTGCCGGCATCGCCGATTTCGTCGTCATCGAGCAGTCGGCCGGCCTGGGCGGCACCTGGTGGGACAACCGTTACCCCGGCGCGCATGTCGACGTGCCCGCGCCGCTGTACTCCTTCTCGTTCGCGCCCAACCCGCGCTGGACGCGCCGCTTCGCCGCCGCCCCCGAGATCCAGGCCTACATGCAGGACGTGGCACAGCGTTTCGGCGTGATGCCGCACATCCGCTTCGGCCGCTGCATCGTCAGCGCCGAGTTCGACGAGGCCGACAGCCGCTGGCGAATCGCACTGGACGACGGCCGCACGCTGCGCGCGCGGCACTTCGTCTGCAGCACCGGGCCGCTGTCACGGCCGCGCCTGCCGGACATCCCCGGCATCGAGACCTTCGCCGGCCGCGTGCTGCATTCGGCGCGCTGGGATGCGTCCTTCGACGCCAGCGGCCAGCGAGTGGGCGTGATCGGTACCGGCTCGACGGCCTCGCAACTCGTGCCGCCGCTGGCCGGGCAAGCGGCGCAGCTCACCGTCTTCCAGCGCACCGCCAACTGGGTGCTGCCGCGCCTGGACCGCCGCTACGGCGCGCTCGACCGCGCGCTGGCGCAACTGCCGCCCTACGCGAAGGCGGTGCGCGCGCTCTGGTACCTCTTTCTCGAATGGGGCCGGCGCGGCTTCGACGAGGGCACGCTCGCGCGCCGCGGCATGCTGCGCAGCGCCGAGGCGCTGCTGCGGCACCAGGTGCGCGACGAGACCCTGCGTGCGAAGCTGCGGCCGCCCTATGCGCTGGGCTGCAAGCGCATCATCTACTCGAACGACTACTACCGCACGCTGGCCCAGCCGAACGTCGCGTTGGTCACCGATGGCATCGCGCGCGTCACGCCGCACGGCATCGTCACCGCCGATGGCCGCGAGCACCCGCTGGACGTGCTGGTCTGCGCCACAGGCTTCGACGTCGAACATTCGCTCGCCCATCTCGAGATCCGCGGCCGCAGCGGGCAGCGCCTGGGGGATGCCTGGCGCGTCGGCCCGCAGGCGCACCTGGGCCTGATGGTGGCCGGCTTCCCGAACCTGTGGCTGATGCTCGGGCCGAACACCGCCACCGGCCACACTTCCACGCTGCTCTTCATTGAACCCGGCGTGCGCTGGGCGGTGCAGGCGATGCAGGAACTGCGGCGGCGCGGCCTGCGCTGGATCGAGGTGAAGGACGAGGTGATGCGCGCCTCGAACGCAGCCCTGCAGGCCCGGCTCGGCCAGTCGGTGTGGGCGGGTTGCCGCAGCTGGTACCGCGCGGCCGATGGCAGGATCTTCGCCTTGTTTCCCGGCTTCACTCGGGAGTACGTGCAGGCCGTCGGTGCGCAGAAGGTCTCTGACAACGACACCGGCTGAACGATGTCTTGACACGGCTCAGTCCATGTCGAGCATGCCCTTCAGACACTGAGCTCAAGGGCCGAAAACACGACATGTCGACATCCGCCCCGCCCATCACCACCATGGTGTCGCTGGTGGCCATGCAGTTCATGCTGTATGCCATCGGCTGGCTGCTGAGCGGCCTGCTGCTTCGCGATGAACGAAGGGCGGTGCTGTGCTGGGCCGGCTTCATGGCCTGCATCGGCCTGGGCTTCTTGCTGACCTCTCAGCGCGGCGAACCGCGCACCTGGCTCGCCTTCAACGGCAGCGGCGTGGCCTTCATCGGCGGGCTCTTGCTGCTGTGGATCGGCCTGGCCGCCTTCTATCGGCGGTCTCGTCATTACCGCGAGCAGCTGGTCACCTTCGTCGTGCTGGCCGGGTTGCTGGCCTGGATGGGTGCAGGAGTCGAGCAGGCGCCTGCCCGCGTGCTGCTGACCTATGGCGCGGACATGTGGATCACGCTTCGCCTGATGACGACGATCCACTCCGCGGTGCGCGCCGACTACGGCCAGCGCCTGGCCGTGACCATCGCCAGCCCTGCCGTCCTGATCATCGCCGCCTTCGCGGTGCCGTTCGGCCGCCAGCTGATGGACCTGGACCGGCCGGTCGAGATCCATCGCTTCGATGAAGCCAACCTGCGATCCCTGTACCTGTACATGGTGGCCGCTGCAGTGTTCAACTTCGGCTTCATGGCGGTGGTCACGCACCGCCTGCTGGCCCGCCTGCGCGACCTGAGCCACCGCGATGCGCTGACCGGCCTGTTCAACCGCCGCGCCATCGAGCAAGAGCTTCAGCGCGAATGGCGGCGCTGGCGGCGCCGGCGCGATGGTTTCGCGCTGCTGTCCATCGACCTCGACCACTTCAAGCAGATCAACGACACCCATGGGCACGCCGGCGGAGACCAGGTGCTCATCGAGACCTCCAGACGTCTGCTGGCCCATGCGCGCGACACCGACACGGTGGCCCGCACCGGCGGCGAGGAATTCCTGATGCTGCTGCCCGCCACGGACATGCGCGGCGCCGCGCTGGCGGCAGAACGCCTGCTCGCCCACCTTCGGATCCACCCGATCACCCTGGGCGGGATCGCCGTGCAGGCGACCGCCAGCATCGGCATTGCGCAAGTGATGGAGGGCGATGCCGATGTCGCTGCCGCCCTGACCCGTGCCGACCGGGCCCTCTACCGGGCCAAATCCGAAGGGCGTGATCGGCTGGTGCTGGCGGATTGATCGGCCTGGCCGCTTGCGCCCGACGGATCTAGACGTTCACACGTCGATATTCGCCGCCCGCAGCGCGTTCGTCTCGATGAAATCGCGCCGCGGCTCCACCTCGTCGCCCATGAGCATGGTGAACACGCGGTCTGCCTCGATCGCGTCGTCGATCTGCACGCGAAGCAGGCGGCGCACGGTCGGGTCCATCGTGGTCTCCCACAGCTGCGCGGGGTTCATCTCGCCCAGGCCCTTGTAGCGCTGGCGGCCGACGGCGTTCTCGGCCTGGCCGATCAGCCAGGCCATGGCTTCGCGGAAGTCGCCGACCTTGGCTTCCTTCATCTTCTCGCCCTCGCCCCGCTGCACTGTCGCTTCGCTGCTGACCAGGCCCTTGAAGGTGCGGCCTGCGGTGGACAGCGCCTCGTAGTCGGCGCCGTGCACGAAGTCGGCCGTGATCACGCTGCTCTTCACGTTGCCGTGCAGCATGCGGCTGATGCGCAGATGGTGCTTGTCGCTGCGTGCGTCGAACTCGGCCACCACCTCGGCGTCGTTCAGCGCCTGCTGCAGTGCCGTGGCCGAGGCCTCGGCGGCTTCCAGCGTGTCGAGGTTCAGCGCGAGACCGTTGGCCATGGCCCGCAGGCCGTCCACGTCCATCCAGTTCGACAGCCGCTCCACCACGTTGTTGGCCAGCACGTACTGGCGCGCCAGCGTCTCCAGCGCGTCGCCCTGCAGCACCGCGGCACCGGGCACGCCGGTGTCGAGCCGCGCATCCTTCAGCGCCACGCGCAGCAGGTAGGCGTCGAGCTCGAGGCCGTCCTTCAGGTACTGCTCTTCCTTGCCCAGCTTGACCTTGTACAGCGGCGGCTGCGCGATGTAGATGTGGCCTCGCTCCACCAGCTGCGGCATCTGCCGGTAGAAGAACGTGAGCAGCAGCGTGCGGATGTGCGCACCGTCGACGTCCGCGTCGGTCATGATGATGATGCGGTGGTAGCGCAGCTTGTCGACGTTGAAGTCCTCGCTGCCGATGCCGGTGCCGAGCGCGGTGATCAGCGTGAGGATCTCGTCGCTGGACAGCAGCTTCTCGTAGCGCGCCTTCTCGACGTTGAGGATCTTGCCGCGCAGCGGCAGGATCGCCTGGAACTTGCGGTCGCGCCCCTGCTTGGCGGAGCCGCCGGCGGAGTCACCCTCGACGATGTAGATCTCGCACAGCGCCGGGTCCTTCTCCTGGCAGTCGGCCAGCTTGCCGGGCAGGCCCATGCCGTCGAGCACGCCCTTGCGGCGCGTCATCTCGCGGGCCTTGCGAGCGGCCTCGCGGGCGCGCGCGGCCTCGACGATCTTGCCGCAGATGATCTTCGCGTCGATCGGGTTCTCGAGCAGGTAGTCGGTCAGCGCCTTGCTCACCGCGTCTTCCACCGGTCCGCGCACTTCGCTCGACACCAGCTTGTCTTTCGTCTGGCTGCTGAACTTGGGCTCGGGCACCTTCACGCTGAGCACGCAGCACAGGCCCTCGCGCATGTCGTCGCCGGTGACTTCGACCTTGGCCTTCTTGGCCAGCTCGTTGTCTTCGATGTACTTGTTGATGACACGCGTCATCGCCGCTCGCAGGCCGGTCAGGTGGGTGCCGCCATCACGCTGCGGGATGTTGTTGGTGAAGCACAGCACCGTCTCGCTGTAGCCGTCGTTCCACTGCATCGCCACTTCGCTGACGATCATGCTGCCGTGTTCGGTCTTCTTCTCGCCGACCGCGTGGAAGACGGTGTTGTGCAGCACCTTCTTGCCGGTGTTGATGAAGTCGACGAAGCCCTTCACGCCGCCCACGAAGGCGAAGTTGTCTTCCTTGTTGTTGCGCTCGTCGACCAGACGGATCTTCACGCCGTTGTTCAGGAAGCTCAGCTCGCGCAGGCGCTTGCTGAGGATCTCGTAGTGGAAGTCGATGTTCTCGAAGATCTCGTCGTCGGGCAGGAAGTGCACTTCGGTGCCGCGCTTCTCGGTCTCGCCGGTGATCTTCATCGGCGAGATATCGAAGCCGTCGCGCTGCTCGAGGATGCGGTCCTGCGGGAAGCCCTTGCGGAACTCCATGTAGTGGGCCTTGCCCTCGCGGCGCACCGTCAGGCGCAGCCACTTCGACAATGCGTTCACGCAGCTCACGCCCACGCCGTGCAGGCCGCCCGAGACCTTGTAGCTGTTCTGGTTGAACTTGCCGCCGGCGTGCAGCTCGGTCAGCGCGATCTCGGCAGCACTGCGCTTGGGCTCGTGCTTGTCGTCCATCTTCACGCCGGTCGGGATGCCGCGGCCGTTGTCGGTCACCGAGATCGAGTTGTCGGTGTGGATGGTGACGACGATGTCGTCGCAGTAACCGGCCAGCGCCTCGTCGATCGAGTTGTCGACCACCTCGAACACCAGGTGGTGCAGACCGGTGCCGTCGGAGGTGTCACCGATGTACATGCCCGGGCGCTTGCGCACCGCCTCCAGACCTTCGAGGATCTGGATGCTGCCTTCGCCGTAGGTATCGGCGGGCTTCGGTGCGTTCTCGGGGGTGCTCGGGGTATCGCTCATGGGGAAGATTCACTCTGTGTCGGGGGCCGCCTGCGGCTCAATGCGGGCCCCTTTGAAACGCTGAAGCGGGCCGCAGCCCGCTCGGTGTGATCGACGCTTGCGCCGCTCAGATTCGCATGGGCATCACGACGTACTTGAAGCCGGCCTGCTCGGGCACGGTGATCAGCGCGCTCGAGTTGGTGTCCTGCAGCTCGAGCTTGATCATCTCCTGGCTCATGTTCATGAGGGCGTCGATCAGGTAGGTCACGTTGAAGCCGATCTCGATGGTGTCACCACCGTAGTCGATCTCGAGTTCTTCCTTGGCCTCTTCCTGCTCGGCATTGCTCGAGGCGATGCGCAGCGTGCCCGGCTCGATGTTCACGCGCACGCCCTTGAACTTCTCGCTGGTCAGGATGGCGGCGCGCTGCAGGCTGGCCAGCAGCGGCGCGCGGCCGAGTGTCACGGCGTTCTTGTGGTTCTTCGGGATCACGCGGTTGTAGTCGGGGAACTTGCCCTCGACCAGCTTGGTGACGAACTCCATGCCGCTGAAGACGAACTTGGCCTGGTTGCCGGCAAAGCGCATCTCGATCGCGCCCTCGTCGCCATCCTTCTCGTCCTTCAGCAGCCGCTGCAGCTCGAGCACGGTCTTGCGCGGCAGGATGACTTCCTGCTTCGGGATCTCGACGTCGAGCGTGGCCTGCGCCAGCGCGAGGCGGTGCCCGTCGGTGGCCACCAGCGTCAGGTTCTTGCCCTCGGCGACGAACAGGATGCCGTTGAGGTAGTAGCGGATGTCGTGCACCGCCATCGCGAAGTGCACCTGGTTGATCAGCGCCTTCAGCGTCTTCTGCGGCACGCTGAACATCGGGCCGAAATCGGCGGCTTCCTGCACGAGCGGGAAGTCGTCGCTGGGCAGCGTCTGCAGCGTGAAGCGGCTCTTGCCGCCTTGCAGCGTCAGCTTGCTCTGGTTGGCCGTCAGCGTGACGGTCTGGTCGGCCGGCATGGACCGCAGGATGTCGATGAGCTTGCGCGCACCGACGGTCGTGGAGAAGTTGCCCGCGTCGCCATCGAGCTCGGCGGTGGTGCGCACCTGGATCTCCAGGTCGCTGGTCGTCAGCTCGATCTGGCTGCCACTCTTGCGGATGAGCACGTTGGCCAGGATCGGCAGCGTGTGCCGCCGCTCGACGATGCCGGCCACGGCCTGCAGGGCTGCCAGAACTTTTTCCTGCGTTGTCTTCAAGACAATCATTTGAACCTCTTCATATAGTCGTCTTAGTAGAGGACCGGGCTTTCTGTGGAGAACCGCATTTTCCTCTTTTCCAGCAAGCTCTTACGCGCCGCAAACCCTGTGTGCCGGGAACCCGGCGCGAGGCCGAAGACCGACAACAACTTCAGCGATCGCTCCGCGCCTGTGGACAGCTGGGCAGTTGTTCCGAAACCGTCCACAGGCTTGTGCCTTGACACCCTCATCCTTTGAGCGTCTGTTCCAGCACATGCAGCTGCTGGTTCAGTTCGCTGTTCTTCTGCCGCTCGCCGGAGATCTTGCGCACCGCATGCAGCACCGTCGTGTGGTCGCGTCCGCCGAACAGCTCGCCGATCTCGGGCAGGCTCTTCTGCGTCATCTCCTTGGCCAGGTACATCGCGATCTGGCGCGGCCGGGCGATGCTGGCCGGGCGCTTCTTGCTGTACATGTCGGCGACCTTGATCTTGTAGAAGTCGGCCACGGTCTTCTGGATGTTCTCGACGCCGACCTGCCGGTTCTGGATCGACAGCAGGTCCTTCAGCGCCTCGCGCGCCAGGCCGATGTTGATTTCCTTGTGGCTGAAGCGCGAGTAGGCCAGGATCTTGCGCAGCGCCCCTTCGAGCTCGCGCACGTTGGCGCGCACGTTCTTGGCCACGAAGAAGGCCACGTCCTCGGGCATCGGCGAGCCTTCCTGCTCGGCCTTGCGCATCAGGATGGCCACGCGCATCTCCAGCTCGGGCGGCTCGATGGCCACCGTCAGTCCGGCGTCGAAGCGGGAGGTCAACCGCTCGTCGATGTCCACCAGCCCCTTCGGGTAGGTGTCGCTGGTCATGATGATGTGCGCCTTCTTGGCAAGCAGCGCCTCGAAGGCGTTGAAGAACTCCTCCTGCGTGCGCTCCTTGCCGGCGAAGAACTGCACGTCGTCGATCAGCAGCAGGTCGAGCTGGTGGTACTTGGCCTTCAGCTCGTCGAAGGTCTTGCGCTGGTAGTTCCGCACGACGTCGGTGATGAACTGCTCGGCGTGCAGGTAGAGGATGCGGGCGTCGGGGCGGTCGGCCAGCAGGGCGTTGCCCACGGCGTGGATCAGGTGGGTCTTGCCCAGGCCGACTCCGCCGTAGATGAACAGCGGGTTGTACATCTGCCCGGGCGCGCCGGCCACGTGCAGCGCGGCCGTGCGGGCCATCTGGTTGGCGCGGCCGGGAACGAGCGTGTCGAAGGTCAGCTGCGGGTTCAGGCGGCCGCGGGCGGCAGTAGCCGCTGAGGCGGATGGCGACCGCGGCACCGGGGCATGCTCGACGCCGACCCTGCTGCCGTTGAACGCCTGTGCGATCGGCTGCATCGAGGTGGTTGGCGGGCGCGGCTGCGTGAGTGCTACCGCTTCGCGCGGTGCCAACGTGATGTCCAGTCGCACCGGCTTGCCGGCGAGCTCGCTCAGCACTGCCTCGATGCGGCCGGCGTACTGGTTGCGGATCCAGTCCAGCTTGAATCGATTGGGCACGCGCACCGTCACCACCGAGCCGCCGGCCGCGTCATCGGTGACGTCGGCGGCCGGCAACGGCCGGATCCAGGTGTTGAATTGCTGCTCTGGCAATTCGGCTGCGAGCTTCTCGCAACCCCGTTGCCACAGGTCTGCCGCCATGTTGTGGAAAAGTTCTTCTCGGAGCGGCCGGATTCTACCCCTCGTGATCGCCGGCGCCAGTGGTTATCCACAGATGAACTAGGTGTCGGCTGCCGGGCTGGCCGAGGCGCCTGAAAGGCCAAGTCGTTGACTGGGAAGGACATTCTTGCTGTAATAGCGGGTTTCCCGAAGCGGGCTGCCGCGTCGGGTTCTGAGCCTCTTCGCGCCGTTTGGCGTGCTGCAGGCGAACCGATTCCCGCTCTGCTTCGCTGGACCGATCATGAAACGCACCTACCAAGCCTCGAAAGTCCGCCGCGCCCGCACGCACGGTTTCCTCGTCCGCATGAAGACCCGCGGCGGCCGCGCGGTCATCAACGCTCGCCGCGCCAAGGGCCGCAAGCGCCTGGCCGTCTGAGGCCCGCCGGCCCGGCGGCCCAGGCTCTGCCAGCATCCGCCTCGCCGTGATCGGCCGAATCGTGCGCTCCGTCGATTTCGAACGCGTCTTGCGGTGCCCGCCGCGAGCACGGTCGGCCCACTTCGCCCTGCACCACCTGGCCGGTGTGCCCACGCCGCCCGCCAAGCCCTTGCGCAAGCGCGAAAATGAACAGTTGTCAACAGGCGAAGCCCGAACCGATGTCCTGCCTGTGGATGACTCGGCAATTCAGGCCGAGGACCCGGGCTCTCGTGTCTGGCTCGGCATGGTGATTCCGAAGCGTCACGCACGCCGCTCGGTGACCCGATCACTTCTGAAGCGACAGATTCGCGCCGCGATCGGCCGCAGCGAGTCCTCGCTCAGCGGCGGCCTCTGGGTGGTGCGCCTGCGTTCGCCCTTCGACCGGGCCGCCTTTCCGGCGGCAGCGTCCACCGCGCTCGGCGAGCTGGCCGGCGAGGAACTCGCCAAGCTGATCCAGCGGGCGGCCTGAGTTCACCGCCATGGAACACGCGCCCTTCCGCTGGATCGACTTGCCGCGACGTGGCCTGATCCTGCTGGTGCGGGGCTACCGGCTGTTGCTCAGCCCCTGGCTGGGCAGCAGTTGCCGCTTCGAGCCGACCTGTTCGGTCTACGCGCTCGATGCGCTGCAGCGCCACGGTGCGGCCGCCGGCAGTTACCTTGCCGGTGCCCGCGTGCTGCGTTGCCACCCGTGGTGTGACGGCGGGTTCGATCCCGTGCCGCACCGCCCGCCAGCCCTGTTCCGCCGCTTCGTGACTGAAACGGCCCCGTCCACCCCTTCGTCCGACAAGACCCCATGACCGACCTGCGTCGCACCCTGCTGTGGGTGGTGTTCTCGATGTCCCTCGTCCTGATATGGGATGCCTGGAACAGGCACAACGGCGAACCCTCGATGTTCGGCCCGGCCCCCGTGGCCAAGCCGGCTGCGGCCGGTGCGTCGACCGCGCCCGGCGCGGTGCCGGTGCCCTCTGTCGCCACGCCGACGGCGGCGACCGCAGCCCCTGGGGCCACACCGGCCGCGGTGCCCGCGGCCGCAGCCTCCGCTGCACAGGCCCAGCGAGTCACCGTCACCACAGACCTAGTCAAGGCGACGATCGACACCCAGGGCGCCTCTCTGGTGCGGCTCGAGTTGCTCAAGCAGCGCGACCAGAACGATCGCAGCAAGAACGTGGTTCTGTTCGATCAATCGGCCAAGCGCCTGTACACCGCCCAGACGGGCCTGATTCCGCCGGCCGGCGGCGCGGGTCTGCCCAACCACCACACCGTGATGACCCTGGTGCCGGGCGACCTGGCATTGCGCGACGGCAGCAACGAGGTCCAGGTGCGCTTCGAGTCGCCCGACGTGGGCGGCGTCAAGCTCGCGAAGGTCTACACGTTCAAACGTGGCGACCATGTGATCGGCGTGCGGCACGAGGTGATCAACAGCTCGGGCGCGGCGATCAACCCGCGCCTGTACCTGCAACTCGTGCGCGACGGCAACCCGCCGGAAGGCGAATCGAGCTTCTATTTCACCTTCACGGGACCGGCGGTCTACACCGACGTCACCAAGTTCCAGAAGATCGACTTCAAGACCATCGAGAAACACAAGGCCGGCGACAAGCCCGACCACGCCACCAGCGGCAACGACGGCTGGGTGGCGATGGTGCAGCACTACTTCGCCTCGGCGTGGCTGGTCGACAACGGCAGCGGCGCCAAGCTGTCGCGCGAGTTCTACACGGGCAAGATCGACACCAACACCTACTCGGTCGGCATGTTCCTGCCGGTCGGCGAGGTGGCGGCAGGGGCGACCAAATCCTTCGATGCGCAGCTGTTCGTCGGCCCGCAGGAGGAGAACAAGCTTGCTGCCCTGGCTCCCGGCCTGGAGCTGGTGAAGGACTACGGCTGGTTCACCATCCTGGCCAAGCCGCTGTTCTGGCTGCTGACGCAGCTGCACGCGCTGATCGGCAACTGGGGCTGGTCGATCGTCGCGCTGGTGGTGCTGCTGAAGATGGCCTTCTACTGGCTCAACGCCAGCGCCTACAAGAGCATGGCCAAGATGAAGGCCATCAACCCGAAGGTCATGGAGCTGCGCGAGCGCCTGAAGGACAAGCCGCAGCAGATGCAGCAGGAGATGATGCGCATCTACCGCGAAGAGAAGGTCAATCCGCTGGGCGGCTGCCTGCCCATCGTGGCGCAGATGCCTTTCTTCATCGCGCTGTACTGGGTGCTGCTGTCCAGCGTCGAGATGCGCCAGGCGCCCTGGCTCGGCTGGATCCAGGATCTCTCGGCGATCGACCCCTTCTACATCCTGCCGCTGCTGATGACCGGCACCAGCTTGCTGCAGACCTGGTTGAATCCGACACCGCCGGATCCGGTCCAGGCCAAGATGATGTGGATCATGCCGCTGATCTTCTCGGTGATGTTCTTCTTCTTCCCCGCCGGCCTGGTGCTGTACTGGCTGACGAACAACATCCTGTCGATCGCGCAGCAGTACCTGATCAACAAGCAACTCGGGGTGCTCGGAAAGTAAGTTCCGACACAGCCGCCGATTTCGTGAATCGTTTGCGTTAGGGGGCTCGCCCCCTCGCATGGGGGCTTGTTCGCCCGGCCGCACGCGCCGACCATGGGCACCACGGAAGCAAGAATTCCATCGGTTCCATGCGGGGCAGACCCGGTACAGCACGAAGGCGTGCACCGGCCGGCTCGGGCAGTGCAACGGACCGGCGCACTCAGGCCGGACGCCGCTACCCCCCGCGCCAATCGAGGGCGGTGCGCTGTCGTTCTGACAGCGCACCGCCCTTCGTTCTTGGCTCTGCGCGACTGCGCCAGAATCCCCGCATGCTGCCCCGTCATCACGACGCCATCGTCGCCGTCGCCACCGCCCCGGGTCGCGGCGCCGTCGGCATCGTGCGGGTGTCGGGCCGGGACCTGGAGCCGCTGATCGAGGCGCTGTGCGGCCGGCCGCTGCAGCCGCGGCAGGCAACCTACCTGCCATTTCTCGCCGCCGACGGCTCGACGCTCGACCAAGGCCTGGCGCTGCACTTTCCGGCTCCGCACTCCTACACCGGCGAGTCGGTTCTGGAACTGCAGGCCCATGGCGGCCCGGTGCTGTTGCAGTTGCTGCTGGCACGCTGCCTCGAGGCGGCCGCGCAGAGCGATGCGAAGGGACTCACCCGGCTGCCCGGGCTTCGTCTGGCCGGGCCTGGCGAATTCACCGAGCGCGCCTTCCTCAACGGCAAGCTCGACCTGGCGCAGGCCGAGGCGGTGAGCGATCTCATCGAAGCCAGCACCGAGTCGGCCGCGCGTTCTGCCGGCCGATCGCTGAGTGGCGAGTTCTCGAAGCAGGTCAACCTGCTGCGTGAACGCCTTGTCGAGCTGCGCATGCTGGTCGAGGCGACGCTGGACTTCCCCGAAGAGGAGATCGACTTCCTCGAGAAGGCCGATGCCCGCGGCCGGCTCGACCGTGTCTGCGCCGCGCTCGATGCGGTGCTCGACCGCGCCCGCAGCGGCGCGCTGCTGCGCGAGGGCATCAAGGTCGTGCTGGCGGGGCAGCCGAACGTCGGCAAGAGCTCGCTGCTGAACGCTCTTGCCGGCGCCGAGCTGGCCATCGTCACGCCGATCCCCGGCACCACGCGCGACAAGGTCAGCGAGACCATCCAGATCCATGGCGTGCCGGTGCACGTGATCGACACGGCCGGCCTGCGCGACCCGGACGAATCGGCCGACGAAGTCGAGCGCATCGGCATCGCGCGCAGCTGGGCCGAGATCGCAGGCGCGGACGCGGTGGTCTTTCTGCGCGATCTCACGCGGCGGGGCGAAGCCGGCTACGACGCGGGCGACACGCGCATCGAGCAGCGCTGGCCGCAGGGCCTGGCCGCGTCGGGGCGCCTGGTCGAGGTATTCAACAAGGCCGATGCCGCGAGCGCGGCGCCGCAGGGCGATGCGTTGGTCATCTCGGCGCGCAGCGGTCAGGGGCTGGAAGCGCTGCGCGAGCGTCTGCTGCAACTGGCCGGCTGGCACGCCCAACCCGAGGGCGTATTCATCGCCCGCGCGCGCCATGTGCAGGCGCTGCGCCGCACGCGCGAGCATCTCGAACGCGCGCAGGCCCTGGCGGCACAACGCGACGGCGCGCTGGACCTGCTGGCGGAAGAGCTGCGCCTCGCGCACGACGCGCTCGGCGAGATCACCGGCGCCTTCACGGCCGATGACCTGCTCGGCGAGATCTTCGGCCGCTTCTGTATCGGGAAGTAAGCCGGCGCCTTCCGGCCGACAGGCGGTGGCGCTGCGTCGACAGCCGGAGCATCAAACGCTTGACTGCGGGTTGAGTGTGCGCATTGCGCGGCCGATAATCGACCACAAAGCACCGCTTCGCGGACACCCACGACAAGGAAGACGATGGACATCGCCCCGCTGGTCCAGGCCATGCAGACGCTCAACGCGGAAGACGCCTTCCGCGCCCGGCTCACGCTGGATCAATGGCGTGTCATCGCACCGTACCTGACGCGCCACGAGATCCGCGCCGGCGATCTGCTGATCAAGCAGGGCGACGCCGATCGCTCGATGTACTTCCTCGCCCAAGGCTCCCTGCAGGTGTTCGTGACGGGCGGCGTGCCCGGCAGCAGCCGCATCGCCATCCTGCGCGCCGGGTCGGTGGTGGGTGAGCCGGGCCTGTTCAACGACGGGCCGCGCATGGCCAATGTCGAGGCCATGACCGCCTGCGAGGTCTGGGCACTGCGTGGCCCGCGCCTCGAGGAGCTGTCGCAACGCTCGCCGGCGCTGGTGCTGGAGATCCTGCGCGCCGCCGGCAACGTGATGGCCGTGCGCATGCGTGCCAACCTCGCCAAGCAGACGCCGTTCAGCTGAAGCGCCGTGCCGCTGCGCGGCAGCCGGCAGTTCAGTGCCCCTCGAACGACACCAGCGTGTGCAGCCGCAACCCGGCGGCGCGCAGCTTGTCGGAGCCGTGCAGTTCCGGAAGGTCGACGATCGCCGCGCCCTCGATCACCGTGGCACCCAGCCGCTCGAGCAGCCGCATGCCGGCCATCATCGTGCCTCCGGTGGCAATGAGGTCGTCGATCAGCAGCACGCGATCGCCCGGGCCGACCGCGTCGGTGTGGATCTCCACCGTCGCCGAGCCGTACTCCAGTTCGTAGGTCTCCTCGACCGTCGTGAAGGGCAGCTTGCCCTTCTTGCGGATCGGCACGAAACCGACGTTCAGCTCGTAGGCGAGCACCGAGCCGATGATGAAGCCGCGGGCATCCAGCCCGGCGATCTTGGTCGGCTCGAGATCGAAGTAGCGGTGCACGAACTGGTCGATCAGCACGCGGAAGACGCGCGGGTTCGACAGCAGCGGCGTGATGTCGCGGAACTGCACGCCAGGCGCCGGCCAGTCCGGCACGGTGCGGATGTGGCTCTTGATGTAGTCGGCGGGGGTCTGCTCGGGGAGGTCGTCGTGGGCCACGGCTCAGTCTTCGAAGCGGATGCGCGCCAGATTGTGGACCTTCCCGCCCGCCAGGCGAACCACGACGGCCTCACCCATGCCCGGGCTCACGCCGGTCAGCGCCGAGATGTTGACCTGGTGCGTCACCCACACCTCGAAGCCCTGCGCCGGCAGCTTGCCCAGCGCCTTGCGCAGCTCGGCACTCTGGCCTGACTCGACCGACCGGTCGCCGAAGAACGAGTTCAAGGCCGTCCAGGCGCGTGCGCGGCCGAAGGCGAGCGTGGCGGTGTCGAGGCAGCGGCACCAGGCGCTGGAGCGCACCTCGGCCGGCGCCAGGCCGCGTGCGCTGAACCAGGCACCGATGCGCTGCGACTGGGCACGGCCCTGCTCGCTGAGCTGGCGCTGCGTCGCGCATACGCCCAGGCGAAAGCCCGGCGGGTCGCCGATGCCCGGCTCGGTGGCGGCGTGGCGCAGCAGCACGGCGACGCCGCCGCGGCGCAGTGCAGCCGCCGCATCGACGACCGATGCGACCTCGGCCCCGGCGATCGACGGCAGGCCGAGCCAGGGCAGGCCGAGCCCGGCCAGAACAACGCGGCGCTTCATGGCGACAAGGCTCCTAGGTTCGGCCCAGCAGTTTGCCTTCGGCCAGCGCCAGCGGCTCGGGCAGCCCCGACAGCACCAGGGTGTCGCCGGGGCCGAGCACCATGGCCTCGTCGGGCTTGCTGACGGCGCCGGAGGCGCGCCGCACCGACACCACCGTCACGCCGATGGCATGCAGCGCCTGCTCGGCGAGGGTGCGGCCGACACTGGCGGCGGCCACCGGCAGGGTGATGCTGTGCAGGCGCGCCGTTTGCAGGTCGTCGGCGGTGTCGTCGTCGGCGCCGTGGAAGTAGCCGCGCAGCAGGCCGTAACGTGCGTCGCGCTGGTCCTGCACGACGCGGATCACGCGGCGCATCGGCACGCCCACCAGCGCCAGCGCATGGCTGGCCAGCATCAGCGAGCCCTCGATCGCTTCGGGCACCACCTCGGTGGCGCCGGCGGCGCGCAGCTTCTCCATCTCGGAGTCGTCGATGGTGCGCACGATCACCGGCACCTTCGGCGCATGCTCCTGCACCAGGCGCAGGATCTTCAGCGCCGACGCGGTGTCCTGGTAGCTGACCACCACCGCGCTGGCACGCGCCAGGCCGGCTGCCATCAGGCTCTGCAGCCTGGCGGCATCGCCGAACACCACGCTCTGGCCGGCGGCTGCAGCCTGGCGCACGCGATCGGGGTCGAGGTCCAGCGCCATGTAGGGAATGTGCTCGCCCTCGAGGATGCGCGCCAGGTTCTGGCCGCTGCGGCCGTAGCCGGCGATGATCACGTGCGCCTCGGCGTTGATCGAGCGTTTGGCGATGGTCGTCATCGCCACCGACTGCATCAGCCAGTCGCTGGCCGACAGCTTCATGACGATTCGGTTGCTGTACATCACCAGCAGCGGCGTGGCCATCATCGACAGCACCATGCTGGCCAGCACCGGGCTGAGCCATTGCGGGTCGATCAGCTGGTTGGCCGCGCCGAGTGTCAGCAGCACGAAGCCGAACTCGCCCGCCTGCGCCAGGTAGAGGCCGGTGCGCAGCGCGGTGCCCGGCGCCGCACCGAAGACGCGGGCCAGCGCGGCGACCAGCACGAACTTGGCCACCACCGGCCCCATGGTCAGGAGCAGCACCAGCGGCCACTCGGCAAGCACCGGCCGCCAGTCGAGCTTCATGCCGATGGTGATGAAGAACAGGCCGAGCAGCACGTCGTGGAAGGGCCGGATGTCGGTCTCCACCTGGTGCTTGTATTCGGTCTCGGCCACCAGCATGCCGGCGACGAAGGCGCCCAGGGCGAGCGACAGCCCGAAGTGTTCGGTCAGCCAGGCCAGGCCCAGGGTGACGAGCAGCAGGTTGAGGATGAACAGCTCCTCGCTCTTGCGCCTGGCCACGAGCGTGAGCCACCAGCGCATCACACGCTGCCCGCCGACCAGCAGCAGCGTCAGCAGCACGCCGGCCTTGAACGCCGCCCAGCCGAGCGAGACGGCCATGTCCTGGCCGGTGGAGTCCAGCGCCGGGATCAGCACCAGCAGCGGCACCACGGCCAGGTCCTGGAACAGCAGCACGCCCATCACGCGCCGGCCGTGCTCGCTCTCCAGCTCGAGCCGGTCGGACATCAGCTTGACGACGATGGCCGTGCTCGACATGGCCATCGCACCGCCGAGCACGATGGCGCCCTGCCACGACAGCTCCCAGGGCCGCGCCGTGAACGAGTAGATCCAGACAAGTAAGTAGTGGCCCAGCACCGAGCCGACGATGGTCAGCATCACCTGTGCCAGCCCCAGGCCGAAGACCAGCTTGCGCATGCTCTTGAGCTTGGGCAGGTTGAACTCCAGCCCGATCACGAACATCAGGAACACGACGCCGAACTCGGCCAGGTACTGCACGCCGGCCGAGTCCTTGGCGAGCGCCGTCGCGTTGGGCCCGATCAGCACGCCCACCACCAGGTAGCCGAGCATCGGCGGCAGCTTGGCCAGACGGCAGGCGACGACGCCAGTCACCGCGGCCACCAGGTAGAGCAGCACGAGTTCGAGCGTCGAGGCCATGGATGCGTTCTGTGGGGATGCTCCGATCCTACTGGACGACCGGGCCTCGGCTAGACTGCGGCGGCCATGCCGCGCCCCGCTGTCGAACCCGTCCTGCGCTTCGCGCCCGAGCTCTTGCTCGCCGCGCAGGGCGTGCGCGTCGCGATCTTCGATGTCGATGGCGTGCTCACCGACGGGCGCATCTACATCGGCGAGCAAGGCGAGGCCTTCAAGGCCTTCAGCACGCTCGACGGCCACGGCCTGAAGCTGCTGGCGCAGGGCGGCATCGTGCCGGTGGTGATCACCGGGCGCGACTCGCCGGCGGTGCGCCGGCGCGTGGCCGACCTGGGCATCGCGCAGGCCGTCTACGGCGCGTCCGACAAGCTGGCCGCCGCCACGCCGATGCTCGCGCGCCTGGGCGTGGGCTGGGACGCCGTGGCCGCGATGGGCGACGACTGGCCCGACCTGCCGCTGATGACCCGCGCCGCCTTCGCCTGCGCGCCGGCCGGCGCGCACGCCGAGGTGCGTGCCATCGCCGACCACGTCACCCACGCGCAGGGCGGCCATGGCGCGGCGCGCGAGTGCTGCGACCTGCTGCTCACCGCAGCCGGCCGCTATGTCGAATTGCTGCAGGGGCATCTGACCACGCTGGACGGCGGCGGCTCGTGAGCGAGGCGCTGGACGACCTGGCGGTACTCGCGCCGGCCCCGGCGAGCGACCGGCGCCGATTGCGCCTGCCCTGGCACCTGCGCCTGCTGGAGGCGCTCACCGCCTACCTGCCGGTGCTGCTGATGAGCACGCTGGCGCTCGGCACCTGGTGGCTGGTGAACGTGACGCCCCAGCCCGAAACGCAGCGCGCCGTGGCGCCGCCGCGCCACGAGCCCGACTACACGATGCAGAACTTCACCGTGCAGCGTTTCGCCGCCGACGGCCGCATGCGCGTGCAGATCGAGGGCCTGGAGCTGCGCCACTACCCGGACACCGACACGCTGGAGATCGAGAACCCGCGCATCCGCGCCGTCGACACGGCGGGCCGCGTGACGCGGGCCTCGGCGCTGCGCGCGCTGTCCAACGGCGACGGCAGCGAGCTGCAGCTGTTCGGCTCGGCGCAGGTGGTGCGCGAAGCGCCTACCGTGCAGGAGACGATGGAGTTCCGCAGCGAATTCCTGCACGCCTTCCTGAACACCGAGCGGGTGCGCTCGCACCTGCCCGTGGTGGTGCGGCGCGGCGGCACCGAAGTGCGCGCCGACGGCATGGAGTACGACAACCTGGCCCGCGTCGTCGAGCTGAAGGGCCGGCAGCGCGCCGTCTTCACGCCGCGCGCGCGGCCGACCGAACCCTGAGGGCCGCGTGAACACCGAACCACTCGTCTTCATCACCGGCGCTTCCAGCGGCATCGGCCAGGCGCTGGCCGCGAGATTCCGGCGCGCAGGCTATCGGCTCGCACTCGTGGCACGCCGCGAGGCCGAGGTGCGCGCCTGGGTCACGGCGCAAGGCTGCAGCGAGGCCGACGCCGGCGTCTATGCGGCCGACGTGCGCGACCTGGCGGCCATCGAGGCCGCCGGCCGTGCCTGCATCGCCGCGCAGGGCGTGCCCGACGTGGTGATCGCCAACGCCGGCATCAGCGTGGGCATCGACACCGAGGTCTTCGACGACCTCGAGGTGATGCGCGCCACCTACGAGACCAACGTGATCGGCGTGGCCGCGACCTTCCACCCGTTCATGCGTGCGATGCGCCAGCGCCGCAGCGGCTCGCTGGTGGGCATCGCCAGCGTCGCCGGCATCCGCGGCCTGCCCGGGCATGGCGCTTACTGCTCGAGCAAGTCGGCCGTCATCAGCTACTGCGAGAGCCTGCGCGGCGAGCTGCGCCCCGACGGCGTGCGCGTCGTCACGCTGCTGCCCGGCTACATCGACACGCCGCTGACGCGCGAGAACCGCTACAGCATGCCCTTCCTGATGACCGCCGAAGACTTCGCCGACCAGGCCTTCGAGGCCATCCGCGCCGGCACCAGCTACCGCGTCATCCCGTGGCAGATGGGTGTCGTCGCCAAGCTGCTGCGTCTGCTGCCCAACGGGCTGTTCGATCGCGTGCTGGCCGGGCGGCCGCGCAAGCATCGACAAGGCGAATGAGCCCGCCTACACTCGCGGCCACCGCACGGCGCGGTCGCCAAGGCGCTTCACAAGCGTCCGCGACAAGGAGGCTCCCATGACTGACATTCGCAACGCCTGATGGCCCCGGCCGGGCCCGGTCTCACCGACCCTCCCGGCCCCCTTTGACCGCCGCTTCGCGCGCGGTCCATCGATGATCCAGGTGCCGCGCGGCCACGAGCCAGCGAGGGCGCCCGCATGCGAGAGTTCGACATGAGAGAGTTTCCCCTGCGCCGCGTTCGCGCCTGGCGCCTGCTGTTGAGTTGTGCCCTGGCCGCCATGAGCTTGACGGCCGTCGCGCAGACGCCGTCGCCTTCGTTCTACCCCGTCGGCGCACAGCCACGGGCGCTGCGGCCGCCACCCGAGACGCCGCCGCTGCGCATCGACGGCCGTCTGGACGAAGCGCCCTGGCAGACGGCGCCGGTGCACGACGCCTTCGTGCAGTACCTGCCGCTGGATCGCCAGCCCGTGCCACAGGGCTACCGCACCACGCTGCAACTCGTCATCGAAGAGCATGCGCTGGTGGTCGGCATCCGTGCCTGGGACCCGCGGCCCGAGGAGATCCGCGCGCCGCTGATGCGGCGAGACCAGGTGCGCCGCGACCAGGACTTCGTCTCGGTGGTGATCGACCCGGTGGGCACTCGGCGCTCGGCGCAGTTCGTGCGCGTCAACGCGGCGGGCGTGGTGGCCGACGGCATGTTCATCGCCGCGACCGACACCGAGGATTTCTCGCCGGACTTCGAAGTCGAGGCTGCCGTGCAGCGCCTGAGCGACGGCTACAGCGTCGAGCTGCGCCTGCCGCTGATGACGCTGCGCTACCCCTACGAGGGCGGCGCGCCGTGGCGCATCATGGCCACGCGCGGCATCCCGCGCGAGTCCAGCATGCTGATGCTGAGCGCGCCGCTGACCAAGGACGCGCTGAACTTCATCGCCGAACTGCAGCCCATCGCCGGGCTGGAAGACATCGCCGAGCGCGTGCGCTCGCATGCGCTGCTGTCGGTGCGGCCGGAGCTGACGCTGCGCTCGACTCGCCGCAGCGATGGCACTTCGAGCGAGCGCGCCACGCGCGGCGCGCTCGGCGCCGAGATCAAGTGGCGCCCACGCGCCGACTGGGTGTTCGACGCGACACTGAACCCCGACTTCTCGCAGGTCGAGCTCGACGTGCCGCAGCTCGCCGGCAACACCCGCTTCGCGCTGAGCGTGCCGGAGAAGCGGCCCTTCTTCCTCGAGAGCACCGACGTGCTCGACCTGCCGCTGGCGGCCTTCTACTCGCGCTCGATCACCGACCCGGGCTGGGGCCTGCGCGCCACCTGGCGCGGCGTGCAGGCCGACGCGACAGCGCTGACGCTGCGCGACGACGGCGGCGGCCTGTTGCTGCGCCCCGGCCCCTTTGCCACCGACGTGCTGCTGCAGGATCGCCGTTCGCAGGCCACGCTGCTGCGCGGGCGCTGGCACGGCGAGCAGTTCAGCGCCGGGGCACTGCTGTCGCAGCGAGACGAGACCGCGGGCGCAAACAACCGCGTCGCCGGGGCGGACGTGGTCTGGCGGCCCGACGAAGAGCAGCAGTTCCGCGCCCGCGCGATGGCCTCGCGCAGCCACGACGATGCCGGCGGGCCCGGCCAGAGCGGGCACCACCTGAACGCCGCGTGGTGGATGCGTGTGCCCGGCTGGAATTTCACCGCGGAGGCGACCGAGGTCAGCCCGAAGTTCCGCAACGACAACGGCTTCGTCGAGCAGGCCGGCGCGCGCGTCCTGCAGACCGAGCTGATCCGCCGCTGGGGCGAGCTGCAGGTACCCGGGCCGCTGAGCTTCCGGGCCCACGAGTTCGAGACCTACCTGTGGCTGCAGCACAAGAGCACGCTGGCCGACGCCGGCGTCGTGCCCGGCGGGCAGACCATCGGGCGCTACGTGCACCCGGGCATCTGGCTGGTCGCATCGCGCAACACCGAGGCCTCGGTGCAACTGCAGTTCGACGCCGAGCGGGCGCGCACCGATGCCGCACTTCATTCACTGCGTGCGATCAACTTCAACTACAGCGTCAACCCGGCGCCCTGGCTCACCAAGCTGCATGTGGAAAGCACGCTCGGCCAGCGGCTGGACGTCGAGGCCGACCGCGTCGGCCGGGGCGTGCGAGCCTTGTTCGAGCTGAACCTGCGCACGCCGATCGGCCAGCGCTGGTGGGTCGAGTCCGAGCAGCGTCTGGAACAGAACTTCATCGACGCGCCCGACGGCCGCCGCGCGCTGGCCGACACGGCGCTGCAGTGGCTGGGCGTGCTGCACTTCGACGCGCGCGACTCGCTGCGCGCGGTCTGGCAGGGCACGCGTTTCGTGCGCTACGGCACGGGCGAGCTGCCGGCGCCGGCTGACCTGCGCGGGCAGAGCACCTCGATCGTGTTCCAGCGCCGCTTCGGCCTGGGCCGCAGCCTCAGCACGGGCTTCAGCCGTCAGACCGAGCGGCCCGCACCGGGCGCGCCGCGCCGCAGCGAGAGCGAACTCTTCGTGAAAGCCTCGTTCGATTTCGGCTCATGAAAAAGGGCGGAGTGCTTTCGCACCCGCCCTTCTTGCCGAACGTGACTGGCTGCTGTCAGTAGCCGCCGCGGCTTCCGCCGCCGCTGCCGTAGCTGCCGCCGCCACCGCCGGAGCGGCCACCGCCGCCACCACCGTAGCCGCCGCCACCGCCGGAGCGGCCACCGCCACCACCACCGTAGCCGCCGCCACCGCCGGAGCGGCCACCGCCGCCACCGCCGTAACCGCCGCCGCCACCACCGCCGCCGTAGCCGCCACCACCGCCGTAGCCACCGCCGCCACCGGAGCGGCCACCGCCGCCGCCGAAGCCGCCCGGACGCTCTTCGCGCGGGCGGGCCTCGTTGACGACGAGCGCGCGGCCCTCGAGCGGTTGGCCGTTCATGCCGTTGATGGCCGATTGAGCCTCGGCATCCGAGCCCATCTCGACGAAGCCGAAGCCCTTCGAGCGACCGGTGTCGCGATCCATCATGACCTTCGCCGAGGTCACCGTGCCGAACTGCGAGAACGACTGTTGAAGATCCTCATCACGGATCGAATAGGCGAGGTTACCGACGTAGAGTTTGTTGCCCATGGGAGAGCCCCTTTCCATTTCCTACAGACCATGTGGAGCTTCTACCCATCGTGAACCATTCAAGCGAAGGCGCCGCGTCCATACACAGACTGGCGAATATAAGTGAACTGCGCAAAACTGCGCATCGATTCACGGCAGAAAGTGTTGTTTTCGGGCTGAGGTTCGCTGGCGCCACGCCTCGGCATGCCGGCCAGCGCGGCACTAGGATGCACGGATGGATCTCTTCAAGCCGCTGATCGCGCTGCTGGCTATCGTCAACCCGATCGGGGTTATCCCTTTCTTCATCCATTTCACCCAGGGGTTCAGCCGTGAGCAGCGGCAACGCACCATCCGGGTGGCCGCCTTCAGCGCCTTCTGCGTCATCGCGGTGAGCGCACTGGCCGGCATCAAGATCATCGAGTTCTTCGGCATCTCGCTGGCGTCGTTCCAGGTCGGCGGCGGCATGCTGCTGCTGATCTCGTCGCTGCAGATGCTCAACGCCCAGCCGGCGGAGGGCCGCAAGGAGGACGTCAACGACGGCGACACCAAGGTCGACGCCGGCGACAGCATCGCCATCGTGCCGCTGACCATCCCGCTGCTCACCGGCCCGGCGACCATCTCCACCATGGTCATCTACGCCGACAAGACGCGCCACTGGTGGGAGCTCGCCGTTCTGGTGGGCTACGGTGTCGTCATCGGGCTGGCGGTGTGGGTGGCATTCAGCCTGTCCGGGCGCATCGCCAAGGTGCTGGGCAAGACCGGCATCAACGTGATGACGCGGCTGATGGGCCTGATCCTGGCCGCGCTGGCGGTCGAGGTGATGAGCGACGGGCTGGTCAAGCTGTTCCCGGCGCTGGTCGCGACCGCACGCTGAGCCTGGCGATGCGGCAGGCGCGAGACGGGCCCGGCGCGGCGCTGGCCATGGCGGTGGGCCTGGCCGGCCTGGCCTCGGCGATGGGCGTCGGCCGCTTCGCCTTCACGCCGATGCTGCCGCTGATGCAGGCCGCCGGCCTGCTCGACTTGCCGCAGGGCGCCTGGCTGGCCGCGATCAACTATCTCGGCTACCTCGTCGGCGCGCTGATCTGCGCCTTCTTTCCGCCGCCGCCGCTGCAGGCGGCGCGCTGGGGGTTGGCGGCCGTGGCCTTGCTGACGCTGGCGATGGGCCTGCCGCTCGGTTTCGCGGCCTGGCTGCTGCTGCGCTTCGGTGCCGGCGTGGCCAGCGCCTGCGTGCTGGTCGGTGTGTCGGCCTGGGCCTTGACGACGCTGGCGTCGCTCGGCCGCTCCAACCTGGCCGGCGTGGTGTTCGCCGGCGTGGGCACCGGCATCGCCGCGGCCGGGCTGGTCGGCCTGGCCGCCGGCACCGCGGGCCTGGCACCGGCACCGACCTGGCTGCTGCTGGGCAGCGCGAGCGCACTGGTCGCCGTCGCGGTGTGGTGGGCCTTGCCGGCGCGCAGCCAGGCCGGCGCGCGCGGCGCCGACGTGCCGTCGCCGATCGGGTCGGCGGGCTGGCGCCTGGTGGTCTGTTACGGCCTCTTCGGTTTCGGCTACATCGTCCCCGCCACCTTCCTGCCGGCGCAGGCGCGTGAGCTCGTGCCCGACCCGGCGCTGTTCGGCTGGGTGTGGCCGGCCTTCGGCCTGGCGGCGGCGCTGTCGACGCTGCTGGCCTCGGCGCTGTTCCGCGAGGCGCCGCCGCGGCGCCTGTGGGCGGTGTCGCAGGGAGTGATGGCGGCCGGGCTGCTCGCCGCGGCGCTGTGGCCGAGCCTGGCGGGGCTGTTGGTGTGCGCCGTTTGTGTCGGAGGCACCTTCATGGTGATGACGATGGCCGCCATGCAGGAGGCGCGGCGGCTCGCCGGCGCCGGCGCACCGCGGCTGATCGCGGCGATGACCGCGGCCTTCGCGGCCGGCCAGTTGATCGGGCCCTTCACGGTCAAGTGGTTCGGCAGCGGGAGCGGCGATGCCCTGCGCCAACCGCAGCTGCTGGCGGCCGCCTGCCTGCTGGCGAGCGCGGCGGCGCTGTGGCCCGGCGAGACCGATCCCGCGCCGCGAGCCGCGACGCCGGGCTGAACCGGCTACTCCGTATCATCGCGCGCAGAACACGAGGGCAGGGATGAGCGAGACGCGATACGACTACATCGTCTGCGGTGCCGGCACGGCCGGCTGCCTGCTGGCCAACCGCCTGAGCGCGGATGCGAGCAAGCGGGTGCTGCTGGTCGAGGCCGGCGGCAACGACGACTACCTGTGGGTGCACATCCCGGTCGGCTACCTGTACTGCATCGGCAACCCGCGCACCGACTGGCTCTACGCCACCGAGCCCGACCCGGGCCTGAACGGCCGCTCGCTGCGCTATCCGCGCGGCAAGGTGCTGGGCGGCTGCAGCAGCATCAACGGCATGATCTACATGCGTGGCCAGGCGCGCGACTACGACCACTGGGGCGCGCTCGGCAACGAAGGCTGGAGCTGGGGCGAGTGCCTGCCCTTCTTCCTGCGTCATGAAGACTTCCACAAGGGCGCAGACGCCTTCCACGCCGCGCCCGGCTTCGACGAGAGCGGCGCGCGTCAGGGCGGCGAGTGGCGTGTCGAGAAGCAGCGCCTGCGCTGGGAGATCCTCGATGCCTTCGCGCAGGCCGCGCAGCAGGCCGGCATCCCGGCCAGCGACGACTTCAACCGCGGCGACAACGAAGGCGTCGGCTACTTCGAGGTCAACCAGCGCGCCGGCGTGCGCTGGAACGCCACCAAGGCCTTCCTGCGCCCGGTGCAGGAGCGCGACAACCTGCAGGTGTGGACGGGCGCGCACATCTCGCGCCTGCTGCTCGCGCACCACGAAGCCGGGGGTTCGTGGGACGGCAGTCGCCGTGCCGTGGGCATCGAGGTGCTGCCGCACGGCGGCGGCGCCCCGGTGCAGGCGCGGCTGCGCGAAGGCGGCGAGGTGATCCTGGCCACCGGCGCGATCGGCACGCCGCAGATCCTGCAGCTCTCGGGCATCGGGCCGGCGCCGCTGCTGCGCGAGCATGGCATCGCCGTCGAGCACGCGCTGCCCGGCGTCGGCGAGAACCTGCAGGACCACCTGCAGATCCGCGCCGTGTTCCAGGTCGACGGCGTGACCACGCTGAACACGCTGGCCAACTCCTGGTGGGGCAAGGCACGCATCGGCCTGGAGTACCTGTTCAAGCGCAGCGGGCCGATGAGCATGGCGCCATCGCAGCTGGGCGCCTTCACGCGCAGCGACCCGGGCCAGCCGCACCCCAACCTCGAGTACCACGTGCAGCCGCTGTCGCTCGACGCCTTCGGCCAGCCGCTGCACCGCTACCCGGCCTTCACCGCCAGCGTGTGCAACCTCAACCCGGCCAGCCGCGGCGCGGTGCGCATCCGCACGCCGAAGAGCAGCGACGCACCGAGCATCGCGCCGAACTACCTGTCCACCGACACGGACAGGCTCATCGCCGCCGAGTCGCTGCGCCTGACGCGGCGCATCGTCGCGCAGCCCGCGCTGTCGAAGTACCAGCCGCGCGAAGTGAAGCCGGGCATGCAGTTCCAGACCGACGAGGAGCTGGCGCGCCTGGCCGGCGATATCGGCACCACCATCTTCCACCCGGTGGGCACCGCGAAGATGGGGCCGGCGAGCGACCCGATGGCGGTGGTCGACGCACGGCTGCGCGTGCACGGCGTGCAGGGCCTGCGCGTGGCCGACGCCAGCGTGATGCCCACCATCACCAGCGGCAACACCAATTCGCCCACGCTGATGATCGCCGAGCGCGCGGCCCAGTGGATCGCGCAGGAGCGTCGCTGACGCCCCGCCCGTGAACAACGCGATCTATCTCCTCAACGTCGCGGTCAGCCTGAGCTTCGGCGTGGCCTTGCTGCTGGCCTGGCAGCGCGACAACAGCCAGGCCTTCCTGCGCATGGTGGGCCTGGCCTTCCTGCTGCATGCCGGCCTGCCGCCGGCCTATGCCGCGCTGAATGCGCCCGACCGCTGGCTGCAGACCGCCGGCCTGGCCACGCTGGTCGCGCTGGCACTGCTGTCGGCCGGGCTGCTGGCGGTGGGTGTGGGCCACCTGGCCGAGCGGCCGTTCACGCCGCGCCAGCGACGCATCGGCGCCGTCGCGCTGCTCGGCCTCGGCCTGGTGCTGCTGCCCGTGGGCCTGCCGCTGGCGCTGGTGGTGCCGGCCGGGCTGAACGTGCTCGTCGGTGCCGCGGCGGCGGCCTGGCTGTGGGGCCGCGGCGGTGCCGAGCGGCTGGCCGGGCTGTTGCTGGTGCTGCTGGCGCTGAACGCGTTGCAGGTGTTCGCCTTCGGCGATGTGGTGGCGGAGCGCCAATCGCTCGTCGCGGCACTGATCCGGCTGTGCATGGGCCTGACGCTGCTGCATGCGGCCGGCCGCCGCTCGGCGGAGGCCTCGCGGGTGGCGCGCGAGCGTTTCATGCGCCTGACCGAACACTCGCACCAGGGCGTGGCGGTGGTGCGCGGCGAGCAGCTGCTCTACGCCAACCCGGCGCTGCTGCGCATCTACGGGCTGAACTCGCTGGAGGACGTGCGCACGCTGTGGCGCGACGCCACCATGCCGGAGGCCGAGCGCGCCATCGGCCGAGCGCGCCATCGCAAGCTGCTGTCCGGCGAACTGCAGCGCGACGACTGGTCGGGCGAGCGCTTCCGCTTTGACGGCACGCCGATCCGGCTGCGCTTCTCGGCCTGGCGTGTCGACTGGGACGGCGATGCGGCCGAGCAGGTGGTCGTCAGCGACGAGACCGCGCAGCACGACGCCACCGCGGCGATGCTGCACCAGGCCACCCATGACGAGCTGACCAGCCTGCCCAACCGCAGCGCGCTGCTGGCCAGGCTGCGCGACATGTGCGCGGCCGGCGAGGGCTTCGCGCTGCTGCTGCTCGACGTCGACCGCTTCAAGCTCTTCAACGAGGCGCACGGCCACTCGGTCGGCGACGACGTGCTGCGCGCACTCGCGGCCAGCCTGGCAGCGGCGCTGCGGGGTCGCGCCGAGACCATGCGCCTGGGCGAGGACGAGTTCGCCCTGCTCGCGCCGGCGCAGGATAGCGAGCACATGGCCCATCAGGTGGCGCAGGCGGTGCGCGAGTTGCTGGCGCAGCCGGTGGCGCTGCCTGGGCACGACTTCTTCCTCGACGTGTCGATGGGCGTGGCGCTGCACCCGGCGCACGGCCGCGACCCCGAGGCGCTGCTGCGTGCGGCCAACGCGGCCATGCACGAGGCCAAGCACGCGCCCGGCACCTCGCTGCAGTTCGCCGAGGAGCGCTTCGAGCGCGGCTCGGGCGCCACGCTGCTGGCCGAGCAGGCGCTGCGCGCGGGCCTGAAGAACGAGGAGTTCAGCCTCGTCTACCAGCCCAAGGTGGAGATCCGCAGTGCCCTGCGCCCGCCGGTGCTGGTCGGTTTCGAGGCGCTGGTGCGCTGGGATCCGCCGAGCGGCGGCCGAATCTCGCCGCTGCAGTTCATCCCCGCGGCCGAGCGCACCGGCATGATCCGCGAGCTCGGCAAGCTGATCCTCGACCTGGCCTGCGCGCAGATCGTGGCCTGGCGCGGCCGCTTCGGCCACGGCGTGCCGGTGGCGGTGAACGTCTCGCCGCTGCAGTTGCTCGACACCGGATTCGTCGACGAGGTGCTGCGCACACTGCATCGCCACGGCGTGCCGCCCGGCCTGCTGTCGCTGGAGATCACCGAGAGCGTGGCAGTCACGCACATGGAGCAGGCGCGCGGCCGCATCGCGCAGCTGCGCGAGCACGGCATCGAGGTCGCGCTGGACGACTTCGGCACCGGCTTCTCATCGCTCAACATGCTGCGCAGCCTGCCGCTGCGCACGGTGAAGATCGACCGCACGCTGATCGAGCCGCTGCCGGCGCGCGATGCCACCGCGGTCGTCAAAGCGATCTGCGACCTGGCGGCGACGCTGGAGCTCGACGTGATCGCCGAGGGCGTGGAGACGGCGGCGCAGTCCGAGGCCGTGCGGGCCGCCGGTTGCCATGTGATGCAGGGCTATCTGTACGCCCGGCCGCTGTCGCCGGCCGAAGCAGGGCGCTGGCTGGATCGCGCGAACCCCGAGGCGCAGGCGGCGCTCAGGCCGCCACGCTGAGCAGGCTGCCCTGGGTGGGCAGGGCCGGCGCGTCCGCGTCCTGGCCACTGCGCAGCGACTGTGCGAGCTGGCGAAGGAAGGTCGACAGGCCGCTGGCCGCGTCGGGCTTCGCCGCGTCGCCGCCCGTGGCCGGCTGCAGCGCATCGAACAGCTTGCGGAAGGCCGACAGCAACGGCGACTCCTTCGGTGCCTGGGCCTGGGCCTGGGCGGACTGCTGCGTGAGGCTCAGGTTCACCGTGGTCAGGTTGACCGACGTGGTGCTGCTGCCATCGGCTGCGCCGCTGGTGGTGCTGAGCGAGGCGGTGGTCAGGCTGGCCGTGAGCGACACGGCGGTGCCGTCGGTCGGCGCGGGCTGGGCCGGCTTGGCCGGCGCCGCAACTTCGGCGGCCAGGCGCTCCAGGCGTTGCGCCAGGTCGCCGTAACCGCGGCCGTGATGGTGGTGGCCATGGCCATGGCCGTGGACGCGGCCCCGCTCGCTCGCCGAGTCGCGGCCGTCGCGGCCGGATCCCGTCGAGCGCAGCGCGTCGAACAGCTCGTGAGCGAAGGCCATCGCGGCGTCTTTCAGGCTGCTGCTCGCGTCGGCGGTGGCGGTGGCTGTGCCGGACGCGGAAGACGCGTCGGTCGCCGCGGCCTTCGAGTCGGGTGCCGCCGTCGTCTTGCTGCTGGGCATCAGGCTGCCGAGCGCCTGCATCATGGCCGCCACCAGCGGGTTGCGGCGCGGCGCCGCAGCGTCGCAATGCCCCGCTTCGTCGCGGTCCTGGCAGCGCTGGCGTTTCGGCGCGTCGGTGCGGGGGATGCTCAGGTCGAGCGGCGCGGCGCTGCGCGGGGCGGTGGCGGTAGCGGTGACGGTGGGCATGCAAGGCTCCTGATCAACATTCGAGGCAATGCGGCCGCGTCTTGCGTCACGGGCCGCAGGTGACAAGACGGTTATCGACGGCCGGCCGGCGCGGCCTGAGGCCGCAGTCGTAACCGATTGCTGGCGGCCCGAGGCACACTGCGCAGCGTGAACGCCATCGAAGCTCCCTTCGCGACCGTGCTGCTGCCAGGCCTGGCCTGCGATGCCGGGATGTGGCAAGCGCAGCAGGTGGCCTTGGGCGCTCGCTTCGCGCCGTGTGTGAGCGACGTGCACACGCGCGCCGACAGCATCGCCGGCATGGCCATGACGCTGCTGGCCGATCATCCCGGCGAGCTGGTGCTGATTGGCGCCTCGATGGGCGGGCGGGTGGCGTTGGAAGCGGCACGGCTCGCGCCGCATCGCGTGCGCGGCCTGGCGCTGCTGGGCAGCACGGCGCGCGCCGACACCGATGCGCTGCGGGCTGTTCGCCTGCAGGCCATCGAGATGTTCGAAGCCGGCGAGGGCGACGACGTCCTGGAAGCGAACGTCTGGTTCGTCTTCGACCGCAGTGCCTGGGACGACCAGCCGCTGCTCGACCGCTATCTGGCGATGGTGCGCCGTGCCGGCACGCCGCAGCTGGTGCGGCAGAACCGCGCGATGGTCGCCGCGCCCGATGGCGCCCCCGGCCTGCGCGAGATCCGATGCCCGACCCTGGTGGTGTGCGGCGAAGGTGATGGCGTCACGCCGCCCGAATGCTCGCGCGAGATCGCTGCGGGGATCGCCGGGGCACAGCTGCACCTGCTGCCGGACTGCGGCCACATGCTGACGATGGAGAAGCCGCAGCGTGTCAACGCCCTGCTGCTGGACTGGTTGAGCCGGCTCAGTTGAGCGGCGCTACAACTCTTCACAGTGGGGAAAGGGGCGGTCTTCCAGAATCCGCCGCGGCTCGAATGCAGGGAAGGACATCATGAACAAGCTCAGCCTTTCGATCACCACGCTGGCCGCCGCGGCGGTGCTCGCGCTCGCCTCGTGCGGCGGCGGTGGCGACGACGCCGGCACCACCCCCGGCAACGACACCGCCGCACCAGTGACCACGCTGACCGCTCCGGCGGCCGCAGCGGCCGGACTGACCGGCACGATCACGCTGAGTGCTTCGGCGACCGACAACATCGCCGTCGGCAGCATCGAGTTCCAGGTCGATGGCCAGGCGTTCGGCAGCACCGGCACCGGCGGCACGCACAGCGTGCAGCTCGACACCACCGCCTACGCCTCGGGCCAGCACGTGGTGCGCGCCCGCGCGCGCGACGCCGCCGGCAACCTGTCGCCCTGGGCCAGCGCCACGGTGGAGTTCGGCGGCACGCGCACCCAGCCGACGGGCTTCACGCGCAACACCGCCTTCGTCTCCGGCCTGAGCAACGCCACCGCGATGGCGCAGGCGCCCGATGGCCGCTGGTTCGTCGCGCAGCAAGGCGGCGCGCTGCGCGTGGTGAAGAACGGCGCGCTGCTGCCCGCAGCGTTCACCACGCTCACCGTCGATTCGACCGTCGAGCGCGGCCTGATCGGCGTGGCGCTGCATCCCGGCTTCGCCACCAACGGCTGGATCTACCTGTACCACACGACACCGGAGAACGGCACGCACAACCGCATCGTGCGCGTCACCGCCAACCCGCCGAGCTCGGACACCGTCTCGGTCGGCAGCACGACGCTGATCGCCGACCTGCCGGCGCTCGGCGCGGGCAACCACAACGGCGGCGCCATGCATTTCGGTGCCGACGGCAAGCTCTATGTGGCGGTGGGCGACAACGCCAATGGCGCCAACGCGCAGGATCCGTCCACCGTGCTGGGCAAGATGCTGCGCCTCAACGACGACGGCACGATCCCCACCGACAACCCGTTCTACGCGTCACGCAGCGGGCAGGCGCGGGCCGCCTGGGCCGACGGACTGCGCAACCCGTTCACCTTTGCCGTGCAGCCGGGTACCGGGCGCATGCACATCAACGACGTGGGCGAGGGCACCTGGGAAGAGATCGACGTCGGCGCTGCCGGCGCCAACTACGGCTGGCCGGCCACCGAAGGCCCGACCACGGCCGCCGGCGTGACGGCGCCGCTGTTCGCCTACAGGCACAGTGCGACGGTGCCGCCGGGCACCGGCCCCGGCGGCTTCTTCACCGGCTGCTCGATCATCGGCGGCGCTTTCTATCCGGACAGCGGGCCGTTCCCGGTGGCCTACCGCGGCAGCTACTTCTTCGCCGACTACTGCTCGCAGTGGATCGGGCGCTTCGACCTCGCCAACGGCGCCGCCTACGCCTTCGGCGCGGCAGGCGGCTCGCCGGTGGGCCTGCGCGTGGGTGGCGACGGCGCGCTGTACGTGCTCACGCGCAGCGGCATCACGCGCTTCAGCACGCCCTGATGCCGGCGCGCCGGCGCGACTCAGGCCAGCAGCTGCTTGCGTGCCCGGTGCAGGCGCACGAACAGGTTCTCCTCGCTGATCGCCAGCGACGCACAGACCTGGGCGGTGTCGCCGTCCTGCAGGACGCGCTGCTGCATCGCATCGCGCAGCCCGGCCGGCAGGGCTTCGATGCGCGCCAGCGTCTGCGCCAGCCGCTCACGCTGCTCGGCCACCTCGTCGGGGCGCGGCTGCGGGCATTCGATGTCGAAGGCGCCGCCTTCCTCGTCGTCACCCAGGCCCTGGTCGAGGCTGTGCAGCCCGGCGCGCTGGCGCACCAGGTCGACGATCTTGTGCTTGAGGATGGCGGTCAACCACGAGCGCAGCGCCGACCGGCCCGCGAACGCCGCACGGCCGGTGATCACCGCCTCGAACACGTCGTGCACCAGGTCCTCGGCCAGCGCCGGGTCGAGCAGGCGGCGCCGCGCGAAGCGCACCAGGGACTCGCGGTGCGAAACCATCTCAGCCCAGTTCACGGCGAGGCAAGGCGTGGCGGCGGCAGGGGCGAAGGCGGTGGCGGTGCTCATGGGGTGCTTCCGTGGGGGCTGTCGATGGCGTGACTGTGGCCAGCGCATCTCGCGCCACCCTCACCGAAGCTCACAGGAAGATCACATCGGTGTAAGGAGTGGCTCGCGGGGCCGACAATCGGGGCATGGCCTCCAGCGCTTCCATTCCCGCCGCCGCATCGATCCTGGTTGCCGAAGACCAGGCCGACATCCGCGAGCTGCTCGAGATGAACCTGCGCAACGCGGGCTACCAGGTGACGGCGGTGGCCGACGGCAGCACGGCGCTGGCGCAGCAGATCTCCCAGCCGCGCGAGCTGCTGGTGCTCGACCTGATGATGCCGGGGCTGGACGGGCTGGAGGTCTGCAAGGCACTGCGCGCGCGCGGCAGCGCGGCGCCGATCCTGATGCTCACCGCCAAGTCCACCGAGCTCGACCGCGTGCTCGGCCTGGAGCTGGGCGCCGACGACTACCTCACCAAGCCCTTCTCGCTGGCCGAGCTGCTGGCGCGCGTCAAGGCGCTGCTGCGCCGCGCCGAGCTGCTGCGCGTGGCGCAGGCCCAGTCGGCGGGCAGCACCAGCGTGATCCGCAACGGCGAGCTGGAGATCCAGCCGGCCAAACGGCAGGTGCGCTACCGCGGCGCGTCGCTCGACTTCACCGCGCTGGAATTCGACCTGCTGCTGCACTTCGCATCGAACCCCGGGCTGGTGTTTTCGCGCGCGCAGCTGCTCGACGCCGTCTGGGGCTACAGCCACGACGGCTACGAGCACACCGTGACGACGCACATCAACCGCTTGCGCACCAAGCTCGAGTCCGACCCGATGCGGCCGGAGCTCATCCTCACCGTGCGCGGCGCCGGCTACAAGATGCGCGAGTCGCCGCTGTGAGGCGCACGGCGGCATGACGGTCAGGCTGAAGCTGGCGCTCACGGTGGTGGCCACCGGGCTGCTCACCGCGCTGGGAGTCATCGCGGCGGTGCTCTACGCCTTCGAGCGCTTCGAGCACGAGACCACCTTCCAGCGCGCCAACGCCTTCCTCGCCCGCGTCACCGCCAGCTACGACGACCTGCTCGACCAGCAGCAGCGTCAGCCGGAGGAGTTCCGTGCCTGGCTGCGCGGCCTGGTGCTCTACGAGCCGGATACCCAGCTCTACCTGCTCGATGCGCAGGGCACGGTGCTGGCCAGCAGCGGCCGGGCACAGTTGCCGCCGGGCTTCAAGGTGGCGATCGAGCCGGTGCGCGCCGCGGCCGAGGTGGCGGCCGGCCGCAGCGCCAACCGCTACGTGATGGGCGACGACCCCGAACGCATGGACGACGACGCGGTGATCGCGGCGCGCCCGGTGCAGCGCGCCACCATCCGCAACGACGCGGTGGCCGCCGGCTACCTCTACCTCGTCTGCCACAAGGTCGCGGCCCTGCCCGCGTCGCGCTGGGACGTGGCGCGCAACAGCCTGGCTCTGCCCGGGCTGGTGCTGATCTGCGGCATCGTCGCGCTGACCACCCTCTTTGCCGCGCTGATCATCGCGGCGGTGACCCGGCCGCTGCAGCGGCTCACGCAGGCCGTGTCGACGCTGTCGGCACGCGGGCTCGACGAGGGCCACCTGTCGACACCGCAGGCGCTGTTGCCGCCGGCCGGCCGCGACGAGTTCGGCCGGCTCACGCAGGCCTTCTCGATGATGCTCGACACGCTGCAGCGGCAGTGGGCAGCGCTGCGCCGGCTCGACCACTTCCGCCGCGAGGGCGTGAGCAACCTGTCGCACGACCTGCGCTCGCCGCTGACGGCCACGGTGGCCTGCCTCGAGACGCTGGAGGCGCGCTGGCGCGCCGATGAGGGCGGTGACGGCCGCGCCGAGGAGCGCCGCCTTGTCGAGGTGGCGCTGCGCAACACGCGCAACGCGGCGCGCCTGGTGCAGTCGCTCGGTGACCTGGCGCGGCTGGACGAACCCAGCTTCGCGTTGCGCCGCGAGCCGGTCGATGCCGGCGAGCTGCTCGACGACATCGCACTGCGTTTCGCCGACCGCTCGGCGCGCCAGGGCGTGCGGATCTCGGTGGAACATGCCGTGCAGGCCGAGGCGGCGTTCGCTGCGCTGGACATCGAGCTGTTCGAACGCGCCGTCGCCAACCTGGTGGACAACGCGCTGAAGTTCTGCCCGGCCGGTGCGGCCATCACGTTGAGCGCGCGCGCCGATGCGACGACGCTGCACGTGTGCGTGTCCGACACCGGCCCCGGCATCGCGCCGGCCGACCTGCCGCACCTGTTCGACCGCTTCTACCAGAGCCGCCAGAGCGTGGCCCCGGCCACCGGCGAGGGCGGCAAGGGGCTGGGTCTGGCGATCGTCAAGCGCATTGCCGAGTTGCATGGCGGCACGGTGCAGGTTCGCAGCACGCCCGGTCAGGGCACGCAGGTGCACCTCGCGCTGCCCCGGCAGCTTGCCGTGGCGCCCGAGAACGGGGCAGGGTAAGCCCGGCTGCACCACCTCGGACCTCACGCCTACAGTTCGCCCACTGCGCGACCGGCACCTCCCCTGGAGCCGGCCCGGGCGGGGGACTGAGGAGACGTTAGAGCGCACCGCGCCACACGCAGGTCGCGCCACTCGACAGGCTGCATGAGCAGCCGATGCAAAATGCAAAGGGCGCCGGGCCAACACCCGGCGCCCTTTTCACTGGGGCCCGGCGTTGCGCCGCGCCGCATCCTTCCCGACCCCATGACCGAACTCGCCATCGTGGCGCTGGCCTCGCTGTTCGCCGGCTGTGTGGACGCCATCGTCGGCGGCGGCGGGCTGATCCTGGTGCCGGCGCTGTTCGGCATGTACCCGGGCGCGGCGCCGGCCACGCTGCTGGGCACCAACAAGGGCTCGGGCATCTGGGGCACGGGATGGGCGACGCTGCAGTTCGCCCGGCGCGTGCAGCTGCCGTGGAAGTCGTTGTTGCCGGCCGCGGCCGCGGCGCTGGCAGGCAGCTTCGCCGGCGCCTGGGCGCTCACGCTGGCCAGCCCCGACAGTTTGCGCAAGGCGCTGCCGCTGGTGCTCGTGGCCGTGCTCGCCTATACGCTGGCGCGCAAGGACCTCGGCCGCCACCACGCGCCGCGGCTGCACGGTGCCGCGCAGACGGCCACGGCCTGTGCCATCGGCTCGGTGGTCGGCTTCTACGACGGCTTCTTCGGCCCCGGCGCGGGCAGCTTCTTCGTGTTCCTGTTCGTGCGGCTGCTGGGCTTCGATTTCCTCCACGCTTCGGCCAGCGCCAAGCTGCTGAACACCGCCACCAACGCTTCGGCGCTTCTGCTGCTGGCCTCCAAAGGCCATGTCTGGTGGCATGTTGCGGCTGTGTTGGCGCTTGCTAACGTGACGGGCAGCCTGATCGGCACGCGGCTCGCGCTGCGCCACGGCGCCGGCTTCGTGCGCACCGCCTTCATCGTGGTCGTGACGGCACTGATCGCCAAGTCCGGCTGGGACGCCTTCGTTCGCTGAGGCCTCGCCCAGGCCTGAGTAACGCGTCAAATCCCGGCCATTTCGGCGTTTCGGCGGCGGGCTGCGCTCCTAGCATCCGTGCAGGAGTCCGTCCCGCGAAAGAGCCCCATGCCAGTCGATCCGAAGCTGCGTTCCCTGAACATCGATGTGCCCGCCCAGCCCGAGTCGCTGGTCAAGCTGTCGCTGCTTCTCGCCGACGAAGACGTCAATCTGCAGTCGATCAGCGGCCTCATCAATTCGGACATGGCGCTCGCCTCGGCGGTGCTGAAGGCCGTCAATTCCTCCCTGTACGGCCTCGCTGGCCGCGTGCAGAGCGTGCAGCAGGCGATCACCTACCTGGGCACGCGCGAGGTGGCCTCGGTCACCTTCGAGATGGGCCTGAAGGCGGTGTTCCCGCCCTCGCCCGAGCTCGATGCGGTGTGGGAGCGCGCCAGCGTGCGCGGCCTGCTGATGGGCCGCATCGGCCAGGCGCTCAACGTCGACCCCTGGGCGGCGCACTCGGCCGGCCTGTTCGAGGAATGCGGCAAGGCGGTGCTGTTCCGCCATGCACCCGAGCGCTACAAGCCGCTGCTGCGCGCGGCCGAGAACGACGAGGACCTGCTGCTGCTCGAGCACGACGAATTCGGCGTCAGCCACGATGCGCTCGGCGCGGCGCTGTGCGAGAGCTGGGGCCTGGCGCCCGCGGCGGTGTCCAGCGTGCGCTACCACGTGATGGTCAACGCCACGCTGCAGCTGCCGATGCAGCTGCCGCGCCGCGCCATCTGCGCGCTGTCGGCGCTGGCGCACGCGCTGATGACCGATCCCGACACGCTCGACGTCGTTGCCGAGAAGGTGGCGCCGCAGGCCGACCTCGACCCCGCGCTCGTGCTGCGCGGCGCGCGCAAGGTGCAGGAACAGATCGAGAACGCGGTGGAACGCGAACGCGCCTGAGCGCGCGCGGCGCTGCGGTCGCCTTCCGCTACAGGCGGCGCGTGGTCTCGCGCACGATCAGCTCCAGTGGCGGCACGTCCACCGCCGGCATGGCGTGGCCGAGCATCGTCAGCAGCGCATGTGCCGCGGCGAGGCCGATCTCGTAGATCGGCTGGCGCACGGTGGTCATCGGCGGCGTGGCGTAGGCGGTGGCGGGCAGGTCGTCGACACCGACGATCGACACGTCGTCGGGCACCCGCACGCCGCGCCGGTACAGCGCCATGCGGGCGCCGAACGCCGTCTGGTCGTTGGCCGCGAACACGGCGGTGAAGGTCTGGCCGCTGTCGAGCAGCCGGTTCATGGCCAGCAGGCCGCCGCTTTCCATGAAGTCGCCCTGCACCACCAGCTCCGGGGCCGCAGCGAGGCCGGCCTCGCGCAACGCCCGCTCGTAGCCGGCGCGGCGGTCGGTGGCATCGGTGTGGTCGGACGGCCCGGCGATGTGCGCGATGCGCCGGTGGCCCAGGTTGAGCAGGTGGCGCGTGGCGAGGTGGCCGCCGGCCTCCTGGTCGAGCGTGAAGGCACGCACCTGCGGCGCTTCGAGCTGCCGGCCGGTCACGACGATCGGCTGGTGGCGCGCGAACCCGGCGATCTGGCGGTCGTCGAGGTGGCCGGTGAGGATCACCAGGCCGTCGATGCGGCGCGCCATCAGCAATCGCACCCGCTCCGATTCCTCGGCGGCGTTCCAGTGGCCGCTGACCATGATCGGCGCGTAGCCGGTGCCGGCGAGGCCGGCCTCGATGCCTTTCATGGCGCGGCCGTAGAACGGGCTCTCGACGTCCTGCGTCAGGATGCCGATCGTCATCGTCGTGCCGGTCTTCAGGCTGCGCGCGAAGAGGTTGGGGCGGAAGTCGAGCTTGCGGATCGCCTCTTCGACGGCACTGCGCTTGTCCGAGGTGACGCGCGCCGTGCCGTTGAGGATGCGCGACACCGTGCTCGGCGACACCCCGGCTTCGCGCGCCACGTCGAGAACGGTCACGGAGGAAGGAGGAGCGTCGATGCCGGAAAGCGTGGCCACGGGAGAGGAATTCGAAGACTTGCACCGATTGTGCACGCCGGATTTCTCATGATAACGTTTTCAGAATCATCCTGCCGGCACCCGACCGGCCTGAAAGGAGCAGCGATGCACCGCGCGAAGTCCTTCCGCCGCTGGATCTGGAGCCTCGCGGGGCTGCTGGCCAGCCTCACGTCCACCCACGCCGCAGCCAGTGGCGGCGATTGCAGCTTCGAACAGCCGCCGGCGCAGCGCGCGCTCGGCTGCCAGCAGCGCCTGGCACGCAGCATCAACTTCGGCAACATGCTCGACCACGCTCGCGAAGGCCTGGCCGGCCCGATGCTGCGCGACGAGTTCATCACCCTCACGGCACAGGCCGGCTTCACCGCGATCCGCCTGCCGGTGCGCTGGGATGCCCGAGCCGGCTACCAGCCACCGTACCGCATCGACCCGGCGTTCTTCGAGCGCGTGGATGGTGTGGTGCGCCTGGCGCTCGAGCACAAGCTGGCCATCGTGCTCGACATGCATCACTACGCTGCCATGATGCTCGAGCCTGTTATCGAGCGTGAGCGCTTCCTCACAATCTGGCGGCAAGTGGCCGAACACTACCGGGACGCCCCTGCGACGGTGATGTTCGAACTCCTCAACGAACCGAACCGCGAGTTGACTCGTGCACGCTGGAACGAGGCGCTGGCGGCGGTGTTGCCAGTCATCCGCTCGAGCAACCCGCAGCGCACGCTGATCGTGGGCGGCGGCGACTGGAACAGTGGCCCGGCGCTCGACAGCCTCGCACTGCCGGCCGACGACCGCAACTTGATCGCTACTTTCCACTACTACGAGCCGATGGCCGTGACGCACCAGGGCGCCGAATGGGTCAGCGGCGCAGGCGCCTGGGTCGGCACGACCTGGAGCGCCACCGCCGAGCAGACCGCGAAGCTGCGCGACGACTTCGACCGCGTGGCGCGCTGGGCGGCGCGCGAACGGCGGCCGGTGCTGCTGGGCGAATTCGGCGCCTACTCGCGGGCGGACGAGCCCACCCGCATCGCCTGGACCCGCGCGGTGCGCGAACACGCCGAAGCCCGTGGTTTTGCCTGGTCCTACTGGGAGCTGGCCTCGAGCTTCGGGGTGCTGGAGCCGCTCTCATTGCAGTGGCGCCGACCACTGCTGGAGGCTTTGCTGCCGCCTCGCTGAGAGGATCAGGACTTTCCCCGAGTGCCGTTGACAACGTTTTCATGGCCTGCTGCAATGCACGCCAGTCTGAAAACAATTTCAGATGCAGCCCGGTGCAGGAGAGCCTTGCCCGGGGGGCGAAGTCCGACAAACATGAAAACGATGCCAGACAGCTGGCATCACAATGTCGCCCGCGAGGGCATGGAGACAACGGATGAAAGCATTTCTGAAACCCGTCCTGGGCGCCCTGGCGCTGGGCTTGTCGGCCGCCGCGATGGCGCAGAACGTGACGATCAGCGTCGCGTCCTTCCCCGACCTCGACCGCGGCATCAAGCTGGCGATCCCGCTGTACAAGAAGCTGCATCCGAACGTCGAGATCAAGCTGACCAGCCTGGCCTATGCCGACCACCACACCGCGATGACCACCGCGCTGGCCACCGGCGCCAACCTGCCCGACGTGATGGCGGTGGACATGGGCTTCATCGGCAAGTTCGCCGAAAGCGGCGGCATGGAAGACCTGGCCAAGGCGCCCTACAACGCGCTGCAGTACCGCGACAAGGTGGCTCGCTTCACCTACCCGCTGGCAATGAGCGGCCAGGGCGTGATGGTGGGCATGCCGGTGGACATCGGCCCCGGTGCGCTGTTCTACCGCAAGGACCTGCTCGACAAGGCCGGGGTCAGCGAAGCCGACCTGACCAGGAGCTGGGAGTCGTACGTCGAATCGGGCAAGAAGCTCAAGGCCGCCACCGGCGCCTGGCTGCTGGCCAGCGCCGTCGACATCAAGGACATCTACATCCGCTCCGACCTGAAGGACGGCGAGGGCGTCTACTTCGACAAGTCGGGCAAGCCCACCATCGACAACGCGCGCTTCCGCAAGGCCTTCGAGCTGGCCAAGGCGGCACGTGACGCCGGCATCGACGGCAAGATCGGCGCCTGGTCGAATGAATGGAGCGAGGGCTTCAAGCGCGACAAGATCGCCTCGCAGATGATGGGCGCGTGGCTGGCCGGCCACCTCAACAACTGGCTGGCACCCGAGTCCAAGGGCAAGTGGCGCTCGGCGCAGCTGCCTGGCGGCGCGTTCGGTTCCTGGGGCGGCTCGTTCTACGGCGTTCCCAAGAAGGCGCAGAACAAGGCGGCGGCCTGGGACTTCATCAAGTTCCTGACCACGACGAAGGAAATGCAGATCGAAGCCTTCCGCGGTTTCGATGCCTTCCCGTCGCTGATCGAGGCGCAGAACGATGCCTTCATCGATCAGCCGATCGAGTACCTCGGCGGCCAGAAGGCGCGCCAGCTCTGGAAGGTCGCCGCAGGCAAGATCAGCGCGATGGACGTCGACAAGTTCGACCCGGTGGCCGCCGAGGTGGTCAACGCCGAGCTGGAGAACGTGCTCGAGAAGAACAAGGACATCAAGGCGGCGCTCGCCGATGCGCAGGCCGCGGTGGCCAAGCGCGTTCGCCGCTGACCTTCTTCGACCGCACCCTGCGGCCCGCCGGCCGCACCCCACGTTGACCCGGATTCCCCCCGGCCCACGGCGCGGGCAGCCTCGCTGCCCATGCCCCGACGCCGTCCGACCATGCACGCCCGCGCCACACCCAATCAACCCGATGCCGCTACCGCGGCTCAGCCTCCGCGCCGCGCGCCAGCCGCGCGCGTGCGCCGGCAATGGCTGTCGCGGCGCTGGGCACCGTACGTGTTCATCAGCCCGTTCTTCATCCTGTTCGCGGTGTTCGGGCTGTTCCCGCTGCTGTTCTCGATCTACCTCTCGTTCCACCGCTGGGACCCGGCCGAGGGCCTGGCGGCGATGCGCTTCGTCGCCTTCGAGAACTACCTGTACGTGCTGCAGGACGACGACTGGTTCCGCCACTCGATCTTCAACACACTCTGGCTGGCGCTGGTCAGCGGCCTGCCGCAGCACCTGGTGGCCCTGCCGCTGGCGTTCTTTTTCCACAGCGCGCTGGGCCGATGGCGCAACGCGGTGGTGGGCGTGTACTTCCTGCCCTTCATCACCTCGACGGTGGCGATCTCGCTGGTGTTTTCGACGCTGTTCTCGCGCGACTTCGGCATGGTCAACGTGATGCTGACCTCGCTGCACCAGGTGCCGGTACTCGGCTGGCTGTTCCCTTCGGCGAACATCGACTGGAGCCAGCCCGGCTACACCAAGTGGATGATCGCCTTCGTGGTCTGGTGGCGCTACGTGGGCTGGAACGCCGTGCTCTACCTGTCGGCGATGCAGACGATCCCGCGCGACCTGTACGAGGCGGCGACCATCGACGGCGCGAAGCCCTGGCAGCAGTTCCGCCACATCACGCTGCCGCTGCTCAAGCCGATGATCTTCTTCGCCGTCACGCTGACCATCATCGGCAACCTGCAGCTCTTCGAGGAGCCGTTCATCCTCACCGGCGGCACCGGCGGCATCGGCCAGGCCGGCAAGACGGCGGCGATGCACATGTACGGCACCGCCTTCGTCGACGGCGACTTCGGCACCGCCTCGGCGATCGCCTGGCTGCTCTTCCTGCTGATCGGCGCGGCCACCTGGGCCAACAACCGCCTGCTCGGCAAGCGCGACTGAGGGCGCCACCATGCTCGTCACCGCCCTCACACCTCAGCGCCTGATCGCCTACGGCATCGTCGCCATCGGCGCGGTGCTGATGCTCGGGCCGTTCTATTTCATGTTCGTGTTCGCCACCCACACGAACCGCGAGATCCTGTCGATGCCGCCGCCGCTGTGGTTCGGCAGCGCCTTCCTCGACAACCTGGACCAGTTGCTGCGCAGCCTGCCGCACTTCTGGAAGAACGTTGGCTGGAGCGTGTACGTGGCGCTGATGTCCACCGTGCTCAACCTCTTCTTCTGTTCGCTGGCCGGTTTCGCCTTCGCGATGTACGACTTCAAGTGGCGCGAAGGACTGTTCGCCATGGTCATGGCGACCATGCTGCTGCCCAGCTTCGTCGGCATGATCCCGACCGCGCTGACCATGAGCTGGCTCGAGTGGATGAACCAGCCGCGGGCGCTGTACGTGCCCGGCGCCGTGGGTGCGCTGGGCATCTTCATGATGCGCCAGTACATCGAGTCGGCCATTCCGCGCGAGCTGATCGATGCCGCGCGCATCGACGGCTGCGGCGAGTTCGCCATCTACTGGCGTGTCGTGCTGCCGCTGATCGGGCCTGCGCTCGGCACGCTCGGCCTGATCACCTTCATCGGCTCGTGGAACAACTTCATCGGGCCGCTGATCGTCATCCGCGACATGGAGATGTACACCGTGCCGCTGGCGCTGCGCTCGCTGCAGGGCACCGGGCAGATCCCCTGGGGCGCCATCTCCGCCGGCTCGGCGATCGCCGTGCTGCCGCTGCTCGTGCTGTTCATGCTGGCTTCGCGCCGGCTCATCGAAGGCCTGACCGCCGGTGCCGTGAAGGCCTGAGGCGCGTCGCCGACAAGGAAGAGAAACCGTGACCGACCCGAGATTCCCGTCCGACTTCCACTGGGGCGTGGCCACCAGCGCCTACCAGATCGAAGGTGCCGCCGCCGTTGACGGCCGCGGCCCGTCGATCTGGGACACCTTCGCCCACACGCCGGGCAAGACGCGGGGCGGTGACCATGGCGACATCGCCTGCGACCACTATCACCGCTACCCGCAGGACTTCGACCTGATCGCCGGCCTGGGCCTGAACGCCTACCGCTTCTCGATCGCCTGGCCGCGCGTGCAGCCGCAGGGCAAGGGCGCCTGGAATGCCAAGGGCCTGGCCTTCTACGACCGCCTGGTCGATGCGCTGCTCGAGCGCGGCATCACGCCGCACGCCACGCTCTACCACTGGGACCTGCCGCAGGCGCTGCAGGACGAAGGTGGCTGGCTCAACCGCGACACTGCGCTGCGTTTCACCGACTACGCGGTGACCATGGGCTTGCGCCTGGGCGACCGGGTCGCGGCGATCTCCACCCACAACGAGCCCTGGTGCACGGCACACCTGGGCCACCACAGCGGCCAGTTCGCGCCGGGGCTGAAGGATCCGCAGGCCGCCGTGCAGGTGGCGCACCACCTGCTGCTCTCGCACGGGCTGGCGCTGCAGGCGATGCGCGCGGCCGGCGTGAAGGTGCCGCTGGGCCTCGTGCTGAACCAGTCGCCGGCAGTGCCGGCCACCGACCGTGCCACCGACCTGGCGCTGGCCGAGCGCGAGTACGCGCTGTTCGTGCGCTGGTTCATGGACCCGATCTTCCTGAAGCGCTACCCGACGGCCAGCGGGGTGCATCTTTATCCACAGGTTCGTGAAAACGATTTCGATGCGATCGCCCAGCCGCTCGACTTCCTCGGCATCAACTACTACACGCGCATCTGGGTCTCCAGCGAGGAGCCGCCGCGTCCGGCGCCGCGGCTGGACGGCGTCACCGACATGGGCTGGGAGGTCTACCCGCAGGGCCTCGCCGACCTGCTCACCGGCATCCATCGCGAGTACAGGCTGCCGCCGATCTACATCACCGAGAACGGCATGGCCAACGCCGATACGCTGGTCGACGGGCAGGTGCACGACGCGCAGCGAATCGCCTACCTGAAGGGCCACCTCGAGGCGCTGTCGCGCGCGATCGAAGCCGGCGTCGACGTGCGCGGATTCTTCTACTGGAGCCTGCTCGACAACTACGAGTGGGACTCCGGCTACGCCAAGCGCTTCGGCCTCGTGCACGTGGACTACGCGACGCAGCAGCGCACGCTCAAGGACAGCGCGCATTGGTACCGCGATTTCGTGGCGCGCCAGCGTGCGGCCCGGCAGGAGCGCTGACATGGCCGCACTCACCCTGCGCGGCATCCGCAAGTCCTTCGGCGCCGTCGAGGTGCTGCGCGGCATCGATCTGGACATCGCCGACGGCGAGTTCGCCGTCTTCGTCGGCCCCTCGGGATGCGGCAAGTCCACGCTGCTGCGCATGATCGCCGGGCTCGAGGACATCGAGCACGGCGAGGTCGCCATCGGTGGCGAGTGCATCAACGCGGTGCCGCCGGCGGAGCGCGGCATCGCCATGGTGTTCCAGAGCTACGCGCTGTACCCGCACATGACGGTGGCGCAGAACATGGGCTTCGCGCTGAAGATGGCCGGCCAGTCGAAGGCCGAGGTCGATGCCGCGGTGGACCGTGCCGCCGAGATCCTGCAGATCGGCCCGCTGCTCGCACGCAAGCCGCGCGAGCTCTCCGGCGGCCAGCGCCAGCGCGTGGCGATCGGCCGCGCCATCGTGCGCAAGCCCAAGGTGTTCCTGTTCGACGAGCCGCTGTCCAACCTCGACGCGGCGCTGCGCGTGCAGATGCGCCTCGAGCTGTCGCGGCTGCACAAGGAACTCGGCGCCACGATGGTCTACGTGACGCACGACCAGGTGGAGGCGATGACGCTGGGCGACCGCATCGCGGTGTTCAACGCCGGGCGCGTCGAGCAGGTCGGCGCACCGCTGGAGTTGTACACGCGGCCGGTCAACCAGTTCGTCGCCGGATTCCTCGGCTCACCGCGCATGAACTTCATCCGCGGCCAGGCACTCGCCGCAGGCGCCGGCAGGATGAAGTTCGAGGCTGCCGGCGCCGGCCTGATCGAGCTGCCGCTGCCCGCCGGAGGGCGCCCGGCCGGCGCCGACGAGATGGTGCTCGGCGTGCGGCCCGAGCACCTCGGCGTGGCGCGTGCCGACGAAGGCCTGGCCGCGCGCATCGAGGTGCTCGAACACCTCGGCGATGCCCTCATCGTGCACGCCAGCCTGCGCGGTTCGCGCGAAAGCGTGTCGCTGCGACTGGCTGCCGACCACCCCGGCCTGGCCGCCGGCCAGGACATCGGCCTCGTGCCGCTGGCCGCCCACACGCTGCTGTTCGACGGCAGCGGCCGCGCCCTCTCACCCCACTGACCCACCGAGATGGGCCAGCGAGTTCCCCCGCGTCAGCCGACCGACATCGCTCGTGAAAACGATTTCGCAGCGAGTGGGCCGGGAACGCACCCCCCCGCCGCGACCCGGCATTTCAACCACCCCAGGAGACGAGGAGACCCCATGAAGAAGACCACCCTGATCGCCGCGATGGCACTGGCCGGCATGGCCGGCGCCGTGCAGGCTGTCGAACTGAGTTATTCCGGCTACGTCCGCGCCGGCACCGGCATCAACGTGCGCGGCGGCACCCAGGTTTGTTTCGGCCTGGCCGGCGCCGACACCAAATGGCGCCTGGGCAACGAGTGCGACTACGTCATCGAGCCCAACTTCGTCGCCAAGCTGGCCTCGTACGAAGGCTCCGACTGGTACGTGCACGTGATGCCCAGCGTCTACCACGGCTGGGGCCCGCAGGGCACGAACGAGCCCGACACGCTGACCACGCGCTTCGGCCAGATCTACGCCTACGGCGACAAGATCTCGGGCCTGGCCAACGGCAAGGTCTGGGCCGGCCGGCGCTTCTACAACCGGCTGCAGACGGGCATCAACGACCAGTTCCTCGAGAACAACGACGGCAACGGCGCCGGCATCGAGGAGATGGACTTCGGCGCGGCCAAGGTCAGCGTCGCGTTCATGATGGACCCGAACAACGAGGCCACCAACAACCGCTTCGCGCTGCCCATCCGTGCCACCGGCATCAAGACGCTGCCCAACGGCGAACTGTCGGTGTACGTCACGCCCTCGGCGCAGCTCAAGAGCAAGAACCAGGTCACCCTGGTCGAGCCGGCCGACCAGCCCAAGGGCATCGCGGTGGGCCTGTACCAGACGGTCAACGGCGCGCTCGGCGGCAACTGGCTGCTCGGCTTCAAGCACGACAAGACCGGCGATGTGAAGAACACCCGCGTGATCGCCCAGTACGGCAGCTCGCTGACGCCGGCCACGGCCCTGGACGTGGTGGCGGAGTACCGCATCAACACCGCGCCCAACGACGGCGGCAACAAGTGGCTGGCGATCGGCGCACGCACCGACACGCACCTCGGCGGCCCGTTCCGGCTGCTGTTCGAGGCCGGCCACGACCAGGTCAAGCCCGATGCCGGCGATACCCGCAACATGACCAAGTTCACCGTGGCGGCGGCGGCCTCGGCCGGCAAGGACGCGGGCTCGCGCCCGACGGTGCGCCTGTTCCTGACGCACGCCATCTGGAACGAGGCCGCGCGGCAGACGCTGAGCGGGCGCACGCAGGAGGTGTTCGGCGACAAGAAGTCGGGTACCTCCATCGGCATCCAGGCCGAAACCTGGTGGTGACAAGTTCGGGAGGCGGCCGGCCGATGAGGTTCTGCTGCGGTTGGGGGATCGCGATGACCCGATTCCAACGGCCAGCCTCCCGACCCTGTGCGGCGGGTGCGATCCCACCCGCCGATTCGTGAAGAGAGCGTTCGCCCGGCTCCGCCCGGGCGTTTTTTCTGGCGATGGTGTGGAGTCATCACCCTACGCGCGGGTCAACCCCGTAGGCGCCGCGGCGCGCTTCCACTAGCGTGGCGGCCGCAAAGGAGCAGCACGAATGAACGATACCGTCGCCCCGCAGGACCTGGCCCTCCAGCGCCTGTACCACTGGGAGAAGTCCACCCCCGACCGCAAGGTCTTCACCCAGCCCATGGGTGCCGGGGTGGTGCGCGAGATGAGCTGGCGCGAAGTCGTCGACGAGACGCGACGCATGGCCGCGCACCTGCAGTCCTACGGCTTCCCGGCCGGCAGCCGCATCGCCATCCTGTCGAAGAACTGCGCTCACTGGCTGATGAGCGACTGGGCGATCTGGATGGCCGGCTACGTGTCGGTGCCGCTGTACCCAACGCTGGCGGCAGAAACGATCCGCCAGATCCTCACCCACAGCGAAGCCAAGCTGGTGTTCGTCGGCAAGCTCGACGGCTGGGACGCGATGAAGCCCGGCGTGCCCACCGCGCTGCCGTGCATCGGCTATCCGCTGTCGCCGCCCAACGACTACCCGACGTGGGACGCCATCGTGAAGCGCAGCGCGCCGCTGGCCGGCGAGCCGGTGCGTGACGGCGCCGAGCTGTCGACCATCATGTACACCTCGGGCACCACCGGCATGCCCAAGGGCGTGATGCACAGCTTCGCGACCTTTGCCTGGTCGATCCGCGCCGGCCTCAAGCGCGTGCCGATCGACATGGACGCGCGCATGCTGAGCTACCTGCCGCTGGCCCACGTGGCCGAGCGCACGCTGGTCGAGCATGCGCTGCTGGCCACCGGCATGAGCGTGTTCTTCGCCGAGAGCCTGGACACCTTCACCGCCGACCTGCAGCGCGCCCGGCCCACGGTGCTTCTTCTCGGTGCCGCGGCTGTGGGTCAAGTTCCAGCAGGGCGTGCACTCCAAGATGCCGGCCGAGAAGCTGCAGCGGCTGCTGAAGATCCCCATCCTGCGCGGCATCGTGCGCAAGAAGATCCTCTCCGCGCTCGGCCTGGACCAGTGCAAGTTCGCCGCCGGCGGCGCCGCGCCGATGCCGCCCGAGCTGCTCGACTGGTACGCCAAGCTCGGCCTGCCGATCATCGAGGTCTACGGCATGACCGAGAACTGCGGCGTCTCGCACGCCACCGTGCCCGGCGTGCAGCGCCCCGGCACGGTGGGCCTGCCCTACGAGGGCGTGCAAAGCCGCATCGACCCGGCCAATGGCGAGATCCAGATGAAGAGCCCGGGACTGATGCTCGGCTACTACAAGGAGCCCGAGCTGACGCGCGAGTCGTTCACGCCCGACGGCTGGCTGCACACCGGCGACAAGGGCCAGCTCGAGGCCGACGGCTACCTGCGCATCACCGGCCGCGTGAAGGACCTGTTCAAGACCAGCAAGGGCAAGTACGTCGCGCCGGCACCGATCGAGGACCGGCTGGTCATGCACGCCACCGTGGAAGCCTGCGTGGTCACCGGCGCCAACCTCGGCCAGCCGGTGGGCATCGTGATGCTCAACGCCGATGCCGCACAGCGGGCGAAAGACAGCTCGCAGCGCGGCGCGATGGAGGCGGCCTTCGTGGAGCACCTGAAGGCGGTCAACGCGCCGCTCGACCCGCACGAACAGCTCGACTGCCTGATCGTCGTGACGACGCCGTGGACGGTGGACAACGGCTTCATCACGCCGACCTTCAAGGTCAAGCGCAATCGCATCGAGGAGGTCTACGCCTCGAAGTACGACGGCTGGGTGGCGACGCGGCGCAAGGTGATCTGGGAAGTGAGCTGATCCCCGGCGGCGCGAGCCGCGGCGCGCGCCTCAGGCCAGAGCGAAGGCTCTGTGCAAATGGCCAGCGTCGGCCTGAGGTGAGCCGCCTGCACTACGCAATTCCATAGGCGTTTCGTTCCGGCGGCTCAGGGCCCGCGCCCGTCCACGTCCAGCATGCCCTGGTGGTGGCTGAGGAAGACGCGGCCCTGGAACCACTGGTCCCAGGCACCGGCACGCAGCCTGTCGAGCACCGGGCCCTTCACCTCCGACAGGTCCAGCCGGATGTCGCGCTCGGCCAGCACTTCGTGCAGCGCGCGCAGCGCCTCCAGCGCGCTGTAGTCGATCGCGTTCACCGGCGACATCAGCAGCACCACCCGGCGCGTGTCGGGCAGCGTGGCCAGGTGCTGCGCCACCACGCTCGCCAGGCGCCGCGCGTTGGTGAACAGCAGGCTCTCGTCGATGCGCAGCGCCAGCACGCCGGGCGTGCTCTGCGCGTCGTAGCGGTCGACGTTGCGATAGTGCTCCGTTTCGCCCACTCGGCCGATTCGCGCCACGTGCGGGTTGGCGCTGCGCTGCAGCAGCAGCCCGATCGACAAGGCCACGCCGGCGGCCAGCGCCGCTTCCGAGCTCACCATCAGCGTGAGCAGGCCCACCACCGCCATCAAGGCACATTCGCCGCGCGAGTAGCGCCAGGCCTCCGCAAAGGCGCGCCATTCGACCACGCCCATCACCGCGATGATGATGCTCGCGGCGAGTACCGCGCGGGGCAGCCAGGCCAGCGGCGCGGTCAGCAGCAGCATGGCCAGTGCCATCAGCAGTGCGGCCCAGGCACCGCTGGCCCGCGTGCGTGCCCCGGCCTCGGCGTTCAGGGCGCCACGCGAGAAGCTGCCGCCGATGGGCATGCCGGACGAACAGGCCGCCACCAGGTCGGCGGCGGCCAGGCCGGTGAGTTCGCGGCGCGCGTCGACCTGCTCGCGCCGGCGCAGCGCCAGGCCCTCCGAGACCGCCAGGCTGCTGACGAAGGTGACCAGCGCCAGCGGCACGGCACTGGGCAGCAGCCGCCACCACAGCGCCGCGTCCAGCGGCGGCAGCGCCAAGTGCAGGGCGAAGGGCGGCAGGGCGCCGACCAGCGCCACGCCGCGCGCGTCGGCCGTCAGCGCCCAGGCCGCGCCGATGCCCAGCGCAACCACCGCCAGCGGTGCACAGCGCGACAGCACCGAGGCCGTGGCCGGCGCGAGCCAGCGAGCGAGCAGGCCGCGCGCATGCCGGCGCGCCAGCATCAGCAGGGCCAGGGCGCCCAGGCCGAAGACCGCGGTCAGCGCGTGGCCGGCCACGCCGGCGCGCCACCAGGAGCCGATCACGTCCGGGGCGGTGAAGCCGCGCGCCGGGCTGCCCAGCAGCGCGGGCAGTTGCGACAGCGAGATCGCCAGCGCCGCGCCGGTCGAGAAGCCGTGCAGCACCGGCGTGCTCAGCAGCGCCGCCAGCGCGTCGAGGCGGAACAGCGCCGCCGCGCCGAGCAGCAGCCCGGCCTCGGCCGCCAGCACCAGGGCGGCCGCCGTGGCCGGTGTGCCGTCGGCCAGCACCGGCGCGATCGCCTGCGCGGTGAGCAGTGCGACCACCGCCACCGGGCCGACCGAGTTGACGCTCGAAGAACCCAGCGCCGCATACACCGCCATCGGCAGCAGGCTCGCGTACACGCCCACCTGCGGCGGCAGCCCGGCGAGCAGCGCGTAGGCCAGACTCTGCGGGATCAGCAGGATGGCGACGATGAAGGCGGCGACGAGGTCGTCGCGCAGGGCGGCGCCTCGGTAGGCCCGCAGCTTCTCAATCACGTTCGTGCATTCAGTCGACCTTGGCTCCCGACGCCTTCACCACCTCGGCCCACTTCTTCGTCTCGGCGGTGATCAGCTTCGTGAAGTCGGCCGGGCTCATGCCGCTGGGGATCGCGCCCTGCGACAGCAGCCGCTCCTTCAGTGCCGGCGCGCCGAGCGCCTTGGCGGTTTCCTGCTGGATGCGGCTGACGATGTCCGCCGGCGTGCCGGCCGGCGCCAGCAGGCCGAACCAGGAGCTCGCCTCGAAGCCCTTCACCGGCCCGGCTTCGGCGATCGTCGGCAGCTCGGGCACGGCGGCGCTGCGCTCAGCGCTGGTGACGGCCAGGGCCTTGAGCTTGCCGGCCTTGATCTGCGGCATCGCCGAGGGCAGGTTGTCGAACATCAGGTCCATGTTGCCACCGATCAGGTCGAGCAGCGCCGGCCCCGATCCGCGGTACGGGAAGTGGACCATGAAGGTGCCGGTCATCGTCTTGAACAATTCGCCCGACAGATGGATCGAGGTGCCGTTGCCGCTGCTGGCCATGTTCAGCTTGCCGGGGTTGGCCTTCGCGTAGCGGATCAGGTCGGGCACGCTCTTGATGCCGTAGGCCTCGGCCTTGGCCGGGTTCATCACCAGCACGTTGGGCACGCCGGCCACCAGCGTGACGGGCGCGAAGTCCTTCACGTGGTCATAGGGCATCTTCGGGTACAGCGCCGGGTTGATGGCATGCGTGCCCACCGTGCCCATCAGCAGCGAGTAGCCGTCGGGGGCCGACTTGGCGACGTTGTCGGCGCCCACGTTGCCGCCGGCACCCGGCTTGTTCTCGATGATGAAGGGCTGGCCGAAGACACGGCTCAGCTCGGGGGCGAGGGCGCGCGCCAGGATGTCGGTGGTGCCGCCGGCAGCGAAGGGCACGACGATGCGAACGGGCTTCGACGGCCAGGCGGTCTGGGCGAACAGCGGGAGGGGAAGCAGCGCGGCGGCCGTGGCGGCGAGCAGGCGGCGGCGAAGGGGGAAGCTCATGTGCGGATCCTCGCAGGGTCGTGGGATCCCTGGAGTGTCCTGCGCCGGCAGCAGGGTCCGGCAGAGGCTTTTCCCGGCAGCGCGGGCGACGGGGGAAAAAAAAGGGAAGCGGGACGTGTGGCTCGGGGCTCGCTCTCAACCTCCCCGGCTCGCCCGCTTCCCTGGTGGACAGGTGTCAGTCCGCGAAAACCTTTCAGCGTGCGCCGCTGGGGCGCAGGAACAGCGAGAGTTGCGCCGGCGCTCGGCCGGTCTGCAGCACCTGGTTCTGGCGCGGCGCGGGCGCCGGCTTGACCGTGGCGGGCCGCACCGGGGTCGGTGCCGCCAGGCGGGCTGCGGGAGTCAGTGCGATCGGTGGCATGGTGGCCTCGAATCCGGGTCGGTCAGCGGAATTCGCTCGCCGCGAAAGCCGGCCGCGTCTCGGCGCCCAGCCCGAGCATGCTGGCTGCGCGCGTCACCCAGTCGGACAGCTCGGGCGCCTTGGGCAGGCGCGGCGAGGCCGGGTTGGCCAGGCGAAGCAGCGACGATGCGCCGCCGCGGCAATGCGGGCTGGCCGGACGCAGGCGGCGGGTGGCGGGAGCGGCTTGGGGGCGGGTCTGAGGCATGGTGGGCAACGACGTCCGGTGGGTGTTCGGCGGAGCGCTTCGGCCAGGGGTCGCGCGTTCCGGTCCTGTGAGCGCGATAGCGCAACGTCTGTGCCATCCCGGAGCAGCTTCGCCGCTGTGGCAAAAGTCACGGAATGAGACCACTTTTGGAAGCGCCGCCACAGCGCCCCCTCCAAAAAATGGCCGCTATGTAAGTGCTTCGATACAAGCCCGACCAATCCGGTCGCGGGCCGCCGGCCCGCGCCGGGCGCATGCCAAAACGAAGGCCCTGCGAAACTGGCCAGCGTCGGCGTCTCAGGCCGCGGCTCTGTAACCGCGGGGGATCGCGCTGAGCAGCCGGCGGGTGTATTCCTGCTGCGGTGCTTCGAGGATCTGGCTCACGTTGGCCTGCTCGACCACCTCGCCGTCCTTCATCACCAGCACCTCGTCGGCCATGAAGCGCACCACGGCCAGGTCGTGGCTGATGAAGATGTACGACAGGCCGAGTTCGTCCTGCAGGTCCTTCAGCAGGTTGAGCACCTGCGCCTGCACCGACACGTCGAGCGCGCTGACCGCCTCGTCGAGCACCAGCACCTCGGGGTCGAGCGTCAGGCAGCGCGCGATGGCGATGCGCTGGCGCTGGCCGCCGGAGAATTCGTGCGGGTACTTGTTCAGCGCCGAGTCGTCCAGGCCGACCTTGCGCAGCAGCGCGCTCGCGCGCGCGACCCGCTGCGCCTCGGTGCCGCCCACGCCGTGGATGGCCATCGGCTCGGCCAGCGTCTGCGCCACCGTGAAGCGCGGGTTCAGCGAGGCATACGGGTTCTGGAACACCACCTGGATGCGCCGGCGCATCGGCAGCAGCTCCTGCCGCGTCAGCGAGAGCAGATCGCGGCCCTCGAACATCGCCTTGCCGCCGACCGGCCCGCCGGCGGGCTCGTGCAGGCGCAGCAGCGTCAGGCCGAGCGTGGTCTTGCCCGAACCCGACTCGCCGACGATGCCCAGCGTGTGGCCGCGCCGCAGCGAGAAGCTGGCGCCCTTGACGGCCTTGAACTCGCGGCGGCCGAACACGCCGCTGCGCAGCCAGAAACTCTTCGTCAGGCCCGTGGCCTCGAGCACCACCGGCGCGGCCGGGTCCTTGAGCTTGCCCTGGACGGCCGCCACGCCGCCCTTGATGTGGTCGTCGATCACCATCAGCCGCGCGCTGCGCTGATCCAGCGTCGGGCGGCAGGCGAGCAGCGCCTTCGTGTAGGCGTCCTGCGGAGCTGCGAAGATGTCGGCCACCGCACCCTGCTCGCGCACCGTGCCCTGGCGCATCACCACCACGCGGTCGGCGATCTCGCCGACCAGCTCTAGGTCGTGGCTGATGAACAGCATGCTCATGCGGTGCTTGTCCTTCAGCCTCGCGAGCAGCTCGATGATCTGGCGCTGGATGGTCACGTCCAGCGCGGTGGTGGGCTCGTCGGCGATCAGCAACTTCGGTTCGCAGGCCAGCGCCATGGCGATCATCACGCGCTGCTGCTGGCCGCCGGAGAGTTCGTGCGGGTAGGCCTTCAGGCGGCGCTTCGGCTCGGGCAGGCCGACCTCGGCGAGCAGGCCCTCGGCCTTGTCCATCGCCTGGCGCGCGCTCAGGCCCAGGTGGCGGATCAGCGGCTCGCACAGCTGCTGCCCGACGCTGAACACCGGGTTCAGCGAGGTCATCGGGTCCTGGAAGACGCAGGCGATCTCCTTGCCGCGCAGCGATTGCAGCTCGCTCAGCGAGGCGCCGAGCAGGTCGCGGCCCTGGAAGCGGATCGTGCCCTGGCGCTGCGCGTTCTCCGGCAGCAGGTTGAGGATGGACATGGCGGTGACGCTCTTGCCCGAACCCGATTCGCCCACCAGCGCGACGGTGGTGTTCTCGGGCACGTCGAAGCTCACGCCCTGCTCGCCGCGGCCCACCGCGTCGGCGTACGTGGCCTGTTCGCCGCGGCCCATGCGGAAGCGCACGCGAAGATCGTTGATGGTGAGAAGCATCACTCGGCTCCGCGCAGCTTGGGATCGAGCGCGTCGCGCAGCGCATCGGTCATCAGCGAGAAGGCGGTGACGAACACCGCCATGAACAGCGTCGCGGCCGCCAGTTGCCACCAGTGGCCGAGGATCAGCTCGCTTTGCGCCTCGGCGAGCATGGTGCCCCAGCTCACCTGGTCGACGCTCACGCCCAGCCCCAGGTACGACAGGATCACCTCGGCCTTGATGAAGCCCACGACGAGGATCGACAGCTGCACCAGGATCACGTGGCTCACGTTGGGCAGGATGTGCCGGAAGATGCGCGACGCGGCGCTCGCCCCCACCGCCTCGGCGGCGCGCACGTACTCGCGCACTGAATGCTTGAGGAACTCGGCGCGCACCAGGCGGTAGATGCCCGTCCAGCCGGTCAGGCCGAGGATCAGCACCACCGACTGCACGCCGCGGCCGGCCACCGCCGCGAAGGCGAAGATCAGCAGGATGCCCGGGATCGAGGTGAACACGTTGTAGAGCCACTCGAGGAAGTCGCCCAGGCGGCCGCCGAAGAAGCCCGCGAGCGCACCGAGCACGGTGCCGATCAGCGTGGCCACCAGCGCAGCCAGCACGCCGACGAACACCGAGATCTGCGCGCCCTTGATGGCCTTGGACAGGACGTCGCGGCCGAGCCGGTCGCCGCCGAAGGGCAGCGTCTGCGCGCGTGCGGCCTCGGTGGTCTGGTACTTCTTGGCCAGCTCGGCCCACTCGGCGTAGCGCGGCGCGAGCGGGTCGACGGCCGAGATGTCGACGTTCGGGCCGGTGGGCACCGGGATCGCCGTGCTGGCCTCCTGCTTGGCCGGGCCCATGAATGTCGGCGGCGCGTTGGGCACGCCCTTCTCCACCTGCCAGTCGGCCGCCACCAGGCCCAGGCCGGCGGCCGCCATCAGCACGGCGAAGCCGGCCACGATGACCATCGAGACCATGCCGACGCGGTCGCCCTGGAAGCGCCGCCAGGCCGCGGCCCAGACACCTTCGGAGCGGTTCGCCGCGCCCGCCACGGCCATCACCGCGCTCACTTGAGCACCACCCGCGGATCGACCAGCTTGTAGAGCACGTCGGTGGCCAGGTTCACGACCATCGTGATGACGGCCAGGTAGATCGTCACCGCCTGGATCACCGGGTAGTCGCTGCGGTTGACCGCCAGCAGCACCTCGCGGCCCAGGCCGGGGATGGAGAAGAACACCTCGATCAGGAAGGAGCCGACGAAGATGCCCGGCAGCGACACCGCCACGTTGGTGAGGATGGGGATCATCGCGTTGCGCATCACGTGGGTGAGCAGGATGCGCGGCTCGGTCAGGCCCTTGGCGCGCGCGGTTCGCACGTAGTCCTGGCCGATCTCGTCGAGGAAGAAGGTGCGGTACAGCCGCGTCTGCGGTGCCACGCCCACCATCACCGCCAGCAGCACCGGCAGCGGCGTGTAGACGAGCAGGTTGGTGGCCAGGCTGTCCGTCCAGCCCTGCACCGGGAACCAGCCGAGCTGGAAGGCGAACACGTACTGGCCGACGATCACGTAGACCAGGAAGGAGATCGACAGCGCGACGGTGGTGGCCACCATGATGCTGCGGTCGGTCAGCGAGCCGCGCAGGTAGGCCACCAGCAGCGCGATCGGGATGGCCAGCAGCGTGTCGAGCAGCAGGATGGGCACCATCACCGTCAGCGTGGCCGGCAGCCGCGTGGCGAACAGGTTCGCCACCGATTCGTTGGTGGCCCAGCTGCGGCCCCAGTCGAAGCTGACGATCTGCTTGAGGAAGATGCCCAGCTGCACCCACCACGGCTCGTTCAGTCCGAGCTGCGTGCGGATGGCCTGGATCTGCTCGGGCGAGGCCGACAGGCCGCCGAGGATTTCGGCCGGGTCGCCGCCGAAGGCCTTGAAGAGGAAGAACACCAGCAGCACGACGCCGAACAGCGTCGGGATCATCTGCCAAAGGCGCCGGATCAGGTAAGCGGCCATGCGCTCGGGATCTCCAGAAGAATGCAGGCGCGAGTCTAGGGCCCGGGCAAAGCCCCCTCGCCCCGGTGTTTGCCCTCGTGACCCCGCACGCAACTCGCATGCCATCAGCGCATAGACTTCGGCCGATTCAGATCCTGGAGAACCAGCGATGTCCCTCCGAGGCCTGACCCGGGCCCTGCTTCTGGCCCTGGCCTGCGGCGCCGCCCATGCCCAGCCGGCCGCCGCCGACGCGCCCCGCGTGCTGCGTTATGCCTTCCCGGTCGCCGAGACCGGCTTCGACCCGGCGCAGATCTCCGACCTGTACTCGCGCACCGTCATCGCCGGCATCATCGAGGCGCCGCTGGTCTTCGACTTCCTGGCCCGGCCGTTCAAGATGAAGCCGAACACGCTGGTGGCGATGCCGCAGATCAGCGAAGACTTCCGCACCTTCACCTTCCAGCTCAAGCCGGGCATCTTCTTCGCCGACGACCCGGCGTTCAAGGGCGCCAGGCGCGAGCTCGTCGCGCAGGACTACGTCTACAGCCTCAAGCGCCACTACGACCCGCGCTGGAACAGCCCCAACCTGTACCGGCTCGAAGCCGTGAAGATCCTCGGCCTGTCGGAGCTGCGGCAACAGGTGCTCAAGGACAAGCAGCCCTTCCCCTACGACCGCGAGGTCGAGGGCCTGCGCGCGCTGGACCGCTACACCTTCCAGGTCAAGCTGGCCGAACCCGCGCCGCGCTTCCACCAGGAGGTGCTGACCGACGCCGCCAACTTCGGCGCGCTGGCGCGCGAGGTGGTCGAGTTCTACGGCGACAAGATCATGGAGCACCCGGTGGGCACCGGGCCCTTCGTGCTGGCCGAGTGGCGGCGCAGCTCGCGCATCGTGCTGGCGCGCAATCCGAACTACCGGGAGGTGCTGTACGACGAGGAGGCGCCGGCCGACGACCCGCGCTCGCAGGCCATCGCCGCGCAGCTCAAGGGCCGCCGCCTGCCCATGCTCGACCGCGTGGAGATCGCCATCATCGAGGAGGCGCAGCCGCGCTGGCTGTCCTTCCTGAACGGCCAGACCGACCTGATGGAGCGGCTGCCCAACGAGTTCGCGCCGGTGGCGGCGCCGAACGACAAGCTCGCGCCCAACCTGGCCAAGCGGGGCATCACGATGGACCGCTCGCCGCTGGTGGACATCACGCTGGCGGCGCTGTTCAACCAGGACAACCCGGTGGTCGGCGGCTACACGCCGCAGAAGGTGGCGCTGCGCCGCGCCATCGCGCTCGCCTACGACAGCGACAAGGAGATCCGCCTGGTGCGCAAGAGCCAGGCCGTGCCGGCGCAGACGGCGATCGCGCCGCTGACCTTCGGCTACAACCCGGCGCTCAAGACCACGATGAGCGACCATGATCCGGCACGCGCCCGCGCGCTGCTGGACATGTACGGCTACCTCGACCGCGATGGCGACGGCTGGCGCGAACTGCCCGACGGCAAGCCCTTGCTGCTGGAGTACGCCACCCAGCCCGACCAGTCGAGCCGCCAGCTCGCCGAGCTGTGGGAGAAGAGCATGAAGGCGGTCGGCCTGCGCATCGTCTTCAAGGTGGCCAAGTGGCCGGAGAACCTGAAAGCCTCGCGCACCGGCAAGCTGATGATGTGGGGAGTGGCCTGGTCGGCCAGCACGCCCGACGGCGAGACCTTCCTGGCGCTGGCCTACGGCCCCAACAAGGGCGGCGCGAACCATGCGCGATTCGACCTGCCTGCCTTCAACACGCTCTTCGCCAGGCAGGGCACCCTGCCCGACGGCCCCGAGCGAGCCCAGGTGATGGAAGAGGCGAGCAAGCTGATGGTGGCCTACGTGCCCTACAAGCTGAGCACGCACCGCATCGTGACCGACCTGATGCAGCCCTGGGTGATCGGCTTCCGCCGCAACCCCTTCATGCGCGAGTTCTACAAGTACCTCGACGTCGATCCGGCGATTCGCGAGCGGGAGGCGAAGTGAGCTTGCTGCGGGGCTTTGCCGCGCTGGTTGCCGGGTGGGCCGTGGTGTCCGCGGTGCAGGCCGCCGATCCCGCTGCCGTGCCGCGCGTGCTGCGCTACTCCTTCCCGGTCGCCGAGACGGGGTTTGACCCAGCGCGCGTGGACGACCTCTATTCGCAGACCGTCACCTCGCACATCTTCGATGGCCTGTACCGCTACGACCCCCTAGCGCGCCCCTTCAAGGTGACGCCCAATGTCGCGGTGGCCATGCCGGAGGTGAGCGACGGGTTCCGGACCTGGACGGTGCGCATCAAGCCGGGCATCTACTTCGCCGACGACCCGGTGTTCAAGGGGGCGAAGCGCGAGCTTGTCGCACAAGACTACGTCTACTCGGTGAAGCGCTTCTACGACCCCGAGGTGCGCAGCCCGATCTACCAGAACGTCAAGGAAGAAGGCATCCTGGGCCTGGAAGCGCTGCGCGAGGAGGCGCTGAGGCTGAAGAAGCCGTTTGACTACGATCGCGAGGTCGAGGGTGTGCGCGCGATCGACCGCTACACCGTGCAGTTCAGGCTCGAGACACCGCGCCCGCGTTTCATCTACCTGATTGCCCAGGGTGGCGCGCTCGGGGCTGTGGCGCGCGAAGTCATCGAGGCCTATGCGGGCAGCACGATGGAGCATCCGGTGGGCACCGGGCCGTTCCGGCTCGCGCAGTGGCGGCGCAGTTCGTTGCTCGTGCTCGAGCGCAACCCGAACTTCCGCACGGTCCGCTACGAGGACGAGGTGACGCCACTTGACGACGATGCCGAGGGCCAGGCGCTGGTGAAGCGCTTTCGTGGGCCGCACCTTGCCGATGGTCGACCGCGTCGAGATCAGCATCATCGAGGTCAGCCAGCCGCGCTGGCTTGCCTTCCTGAGCGAGCGGTTCGACTTGCTGGCCGTGCCGCTCGAGTATGCGTCCTTGGCCGCCCCGAACGGCGTGATCGCGCCGAACCTCGCACGGCGCGGCATCCGCCTTCAGCGCGTGGCCGCTGCGGACCGCACCCTGTTCTACTTCAACATGGAGGACCCGATCGTCGGCGGGTACGCGCCGCAGAATGTCGCGCTGCGGCGGGCGATCAGTCTGGGCACTGACGTGTGGCGGGAGATCAACAATGTCCGTCGCGGTCAGGCGATCCCGGCCCAGACGCTCGTCGCTCCGAACACCTGGGGCTATGACGCGGCCTACAAGACCGAGAACAGCGACTACGACGTCGGGCGCGCCAAGGCGCTGCTCGATCTGTACGGCTATGTCGACCGCGACGGCGACGGCTGGCGCGAGATGCCCGACGGGGCGCCCCTGACGCTCGAATACGCGACGCAGCCCGATGCGCTGTCCAGGCAGTTCGACGAGATCTGGAAGCGCAACATGGATGCGCTGAGCCTGCGCCTGAAGATCCTCAAGGGACAGTGGCCCGAGCAGTTGAAGATGGCGAGGGCCGGCCAGATCATGATCTGGCAGGTGGGCTTCACGGCAACCAACCCGGACGTGCAGGACGGGTTGGTGCTCCTCTACGGGCCGGCCGCGGGGGGGCAGAACTTTTCGCGCTTCAAGAACGCCCAGTTCGACGATCTCTTCCGCCGCATGCAGGTGTTGCCCGACGGCCCCGAACGGCTGGTCCTGCTGCACGAGGCCATGAAGATCGCGATCGCCTACGCCCCGCAGAAGTACAACGTGCACCGCGTGGTCACCGACCTCACCCAGCCCTGGCTGATGGGCTACCGCCGCCCCTTGTTCGGCTACCAGTTCTGGCAGTACGTCGACGTCGACCCGGCGCGCCAGCCGAAGGCGCGCTGAGCGCATGCGCCGGCGCGACTGGCTCGGGGCGTCGGCGGCCTGGCTCGCGCTGCCGGCGGCAACGGCACGGGCGGCGCAGCGCGCGGCACCTGCCGACACCTTGCGCGTGGCGCTGGAAACCGCCGAGACCGGCTTCGACCCGCTGGCCATCGGCGACGAGAACTCCAACCGCGTGGCCGCCTGCATCTTCGAGTCACCGCTGTGCTACGACCACGTGGCGCGGCCGGTCAAGTTGCGGCCGCTGACGGCCGCGGCGCTGCCGGAGATCGGCGACGACTTCCGCAGCTTCACCTTCTGCATCCGGCCGGGCATCTTCTTCGCCGACGACCCGGCATTCAAGGGCCGGCCGCGCGAGCTGGTCGCGCAGGACTACGTCTACTCGCTCAAGCGCTACTACGACCCGCGCAACAACAGCGAGAACCTGTACGTCTTCGAGAACGCCGGCATCCTCGACCTGCCGGCGCTGCGCGAGCGGGCGTTGAAGGACAAGACGCCGTTCGACTACGACCGCGAGGTCGAGGGCCTGCGCGCGCTCGACCGCTACACCTTCCGCATCCGCCTGGCCGCACCGAACCCGCGCTTCGTCTACCAGTTCGCGCTGTGCGGCCTGACCGGCGCGCTGGCGCGCGAGGTGGTCGAGGCCTACGGCAGCGACATCGCCGCGCACCCGGTGGGCACCGGGCCGTACCGACTGGCCTCGTGGCGGCGGGCGTCGCGCATCGAGCTCGTGCGCAACCCGCTGTACCGCGAGCGCTTCTTCGAGGGCGAGCCGGCCGAGGGCGACACGCAGGCGCAGGCCATCGCCGCCGAACTCGCCGGGCGGCGGCTGCCGCTGACCGAACGCATCGAGATCCACGTCGTCGACGAGGCGCAGCCGCGCTGGCTGGCCTTCCTGAACGGCGCGATCGACCAGATCCGCGTGCCGGTCGACTTCACGACGGTGGCGCTGCCCGGCGGGGTGATCGCGCCGAATCTGGCGCGCCTGGGCATGCGGCTGCAGCGCGCGCTGCAGCCCGACATGGTGATGACCTACTTCAACATGCTCGACCCGGTGGTGGGCGGCTACACGCCCGACAAGGTGGCGCTGCGCCGCGCCGTCGCGCTGGCCTACGACAGCACGGAGGAGCTGCGCCTCGTGCGCCACGGCCAGGGTGTGCCGGCGCAGTCGGTGGTGGTGCCCTTCACCTCGGGCTACGACGCCGACTACCGCAGCGAGATGGGCGATCACGCGCCGGCGCGTGCCAAGGCGCTGCTCGACCTGTACGGCTACGTCGACCGCAACGGCGACGGCTGGCGCGAGCGGCCCGACGGCTCGCCGCTGGTGCTGCGACTGTCGTCCACCACCAACCAGCTCTCGCGCCGCCTGAACGAGTTGTGGCGCAAGAACCTGGCCAAGGTCGGCCTGCGCATCGAGTTCGACCTCGCCACCTGGGGCGACCTGCTCAAGCGCGGCCGCAGCGCGAGCCTGATGATGTGGGGCTACAGCTGGTTGGCCGGTTCGCCCGATGGCGGCTTCTTCCTCGGCATCGCCTACGGTCCGAACGCCAACGAGTCGAACGACTCGCGTTTCTCGCTGCCCGCCTTCGACCGCCTGTTCGAGCGCCAGAACGTGCTGCCCGACGGCCCCGAGCGCGAGGCGCTGATGCGCGAGGGCAAGAACATGCTGGTCGCCCACATGCCCTACAAGGTGCACGTGCACACCATCACCAACGACCTGCTGCAGCCGCGCGTGCGCGGCTTCTGGCGGCACCCCTTCGCGCGCGAATCCTGGATCTACACCGGGGTCGACAAGGAGACACCGACATGACGCTGCCCGAAGCGCAGATCCTGCGCTACACGCGCTGGCTGGCCGAACACCGCGGCCTGGATTTCGACCCGCGCTCCGTCGAGGGCTACGACGCGCTGTGGCGCTGGTCGGTGGGCGACCTGCGCGGCTTCTGGGGCTCGGTGTGGGACTACTTCGCCATCGAGTCGCCGACACCGCACGAGACGGTTCTGGTCGAGGAAGTGATGCCCGGCGCGTGCTGGTTTCCCGGCGCGCAGCTCAACTACGTGCAGCAGGTGTTCCGCCATGCCGACGCGGCGCACGCGGCAGGCCAGCCGGCGCTTCTGTTCCAGAACGAGCGCATGCGCGAAGCCGGCACGATGAAGCAGATCACCTGGCCGGAGCTGCGCCGCCAGGTCGCCTCGCTCGCGCAGGCGCTGCGCGGCATGGGCGTGCAGCGCGGCGACCGGGTCTGCGCCTTCCTGCCGAACACACCGCACACCATCGTCAGCTTCCTCGCCGTGGCCAGCCTGGGCGCGATCTGGTCGGTGTGCTCGCCCGACATGGGGCCGCTGGCGGTGCTCGACCGCTTCAAGCAGATCGAGCCGAAGGTGCTGATCGGCGTCGATGGCTATGTCTACGGCGGCGTCGAGCACGACCGCCTGCCGGTGCTGCGCCAGCTGCTCGACGAGCTGCCCAGCGTGCAGCATGCGGTGCTGCTGCGCTACCGGGATGAAGCGGCCGACGCCGCCCTGCTCGCAGCGCCGGGGCGCACGCTGCACGACTTCGCCGCGCTGGTGGCCGGCGAGGCGACGCTGCAGCCCGAGTGGCTGCCCTTCGACCACCCGCTGTGGGTCGTCTACTCGAGCGGCACCACCGGCCTGCCCAAGCCCATCGTGCACGGCCACGGCGGCATCGTGCTCGAGTCGCTGAAGATGGGCGCGCTGCACAACAACCTCGGCGCCAGCGCCGACACCGGCGACCGCTACCACTGGTACAGCTCGACCGGCTGGATCATGTGGAACACGCAGCCCGGCGCGCTGCTCGGCGGCACCACGGTGTGCATCTACGACGGCAACCCCGGCGGGCGCATCGTGGCGCCGGACCTCAACACCATCTGGCGCTTCGCGGCGGATGCCGGCGCCACCTTCTTCGGCGCCGGCGCGGCCTTCTATGCCAACTGCCTGAAGGCCGGCATCGAGCCGGCGAAGGTGGCCGACCTGTCCCGGCTGCGCGCCATCGGCTCGACCGGCTCGCCGCTGGCGATCGACGGCTACCACTGGATCTGGAAGCACATGCCGAAGGTCGATGGCCGCGACATCTGGCTGACGCCCATCGCCGGCGGCACCGATTTCGCGGGCGCCTTCGTCGGCGGGCTGGCGACGCTGCCGGTGGTCGAGGGCGAGATGCAGTGCCGCTGCCTGGGCGCGGCGGTGGAGGCCTGGAGCGAGCCGGATGCCAACGGGCGAGGTCGCTCGCTGGTCGACGAGGTCGGCGAGCTGGTGTGCACGAAGCCGATGCCCTCGATGCCGCTGCGCTTCTGGAATGACGAATCGGGCCGGCGCTATCGCGACAGCTACTTCGACATGTACCCCGGCGTCTGGCGCCATGGCGACTGGATCCGCATCACGCCGCGCGGCGGCGCGATCATCTACGGCCGCAGCGACGCCACCATCAACCGCCACGGCATCCGCATGGGCACGGCCGAGCTGTACCGCGCGGTGGAAGCGCAGCCCGAGGTGCTCGACAGCCTGGTCGTCGACCTGGAGTACCTGGGCCGCGAAAGCTACATGCCGCTGTTCGTCGTGCTGCGCGAAGGCGTGGTGCTCGACGCGGCGCTGACGAAACGCCTGCGCGAAGCGATCAAGACCGCGCTGTCGGCACGCCATGTGCCGAACGAAATCTTCCAGGTCGAGGCGATCCCGCGCACGCTGTCGGGCAAGAAGATGGAGTTGCCGGTGAAGAAGCTGCTGATGGGCACGCCGCCCGAGCAGGTCTTCAAGCTCGACGCGATGGCCAATGCAGCCTGCGTGCCGTGGTTTTTGGACTTCGCGGCGAAACGCGCCGCCGCGCACGCCGGCTGAGGCCCAGCCTCAGCCCACCCAGCCGACGATCTGGCCGGCCTGCATCGCGCCGGAGGTGCGCTGCACCTCGCGGCCACCCTGCAGCTTGACCATCGTCGGGATGCTGCGGATGGCGAAGCGCGTGGCGACCTGCGGGTTGGCGTCGGTATCGACCTTGGCGAGCAGCGCGCGGCCCTTGAGCTCCTTCGCGGCCTGCTCGAACTGCGGCGCCATCATGCGGCAGGGGCCGCACCACGAGGCCCAGAAGTCCACGACCACGGGCAGCTCGGTGCGCGAGGTCACGGCCTCGAAGTTGGCGTCGGTCAATTCGACGGGTTCGCCGGCCAGCAGGGGCTGGCCGCAACGCCCGCACACCGGGTCCTGGGCGAGGCGTTCGTCGGGCACGCGGTTGGTGGTGCCGCAATGGGCGCAGGCGATGTGCATGGGGTCCTCCGAGGATACCCGGGGGAGTTCAGGCCGCCGGCGCGGATTTCAAGTCAGAGCGGCAGTTCGGTGTAGTAGCGCCCGCCGTGGAAGAGCAGCGGCTGCGCGCCGTCGCGGTGGCTGCAGCGCTCCACCTCGCCGACGAAGATGACGTGGTCGCCCTCTTCGTAGCGGCTGCGGTTGAAGCACTCGAACACCGCCACCGCACCGTCGATCACCGGCGCGCCGGCGGCGCCGTCGTGCCAGGTCACGCCGGCGAAGCGCTCCTCGGCCTTGCCGGCAAAACGCTCGGCGAGCTCGCGCTGGTCGGCGGCGAGGATGTTGATCGCGTAGTGCGAGCCGGCGCGGAACGCCGGCATCGTGCCGGCCTTGCGCGACAGGCTCCACAGCACCAGCGGCGGTGTCAGCGAAACAGAATTGAAAGAGTTGGCTGTCAGCCCGACCGGCGTGCCGTCTGGCCCGCGCGCCGTGACCACCGTCACGCCGGTGGCGAACATGCCCAGCGCCGCGCGGAATTCGGGGGACGAGAACGAGGGCGAGCGCGCCTTGGCGGGCGCGTGCGAAGGCGGCGTCATGCGTGACATTCTCGCGGAACGGGCCTGCCCTTGGCCCGGCGCGGGGAATAATCGCGCTCCCGGCTCCGTACGCCCAACGTGGACGCCCCCACCGCCTTCCGCCAGCAGCTGCTCGGCGCCATCCCGCGCCTGCGGCGCTATGCGCGCTCGCTGGTGTTCGACCCGAGCGCGGCGGACGACCTGGTGCAGACCACCCTGGAGCGTGCGCTGGCGCACTGGCACCAGTTCGACCAGCAGCGCGACATCCTCGTCTGGACGCTGTCGATCGCGCACAACGCCTTCATGGACGAGCGCCGGCGCGACAAGCGCATGACCCTGGTCGAGCCGACCGAGGCGCGCGACGTCGTCGATGCGCTGCCCGCCATCGGCAACGACATCGGCCTGCGCCTGGACCTGGTGGCCGCGCTCTCCAAGCTGCCGATCGAGCAGCGCCAGCCGCTGCTGCTCGTCACGCTCGAACAGCTCTCCTACGCGGAATGTGCCGAAGTGCTGCGCATTCCGGTGGGCACGGTGATGTCGCGCATCTCGCGCGCACGCTCGGCGCTGCGCGACCTGCTCGACGGCCGTGCCCCGAGCAATGCGCGCGGCCTGCGGCGCGTCGTCTGAGTCGCATGAACGGATTGCCATGAACGCCCCCCCGATCGACACCCTCCTGAACGCCTGGCTGGACGACGAACTCGATGCCGAGAAGCGCATCGAGGTCGAGGCCTGGCTGCGCGACCATCCCGAAGAAGCCGCCCGCGTGCGCCTGTGGGCCGCCGACGCCGAGGGCTTGCGTGCCCGGCTGGACAGCGTGCTGGCCGAGCCCGTGCCGCAGCGCCTGACGCAGGTGGTGTGGAGCCAGGCGCCCGCCACGGCGGCATCGAACACGGGCTGGATGCGCTGGGCCGCCGCCTTCGCGGTGTTCGTGGTCGGTGGTGCCGTGGGTGCGGCGATCGCCTGGCGCGTCGAGCGTCCGGCCGCCCAGATGGCCTCGTCCGCCGGTGGGCCGAGCTGGGTGCAGCGCGCCGCGGTGGCGCACAGCGTCTACGTGCCGGAGGTGCGCCACCCGGTCGAGGTGAAGGCGCAGGAAGAGCATCTCGCGCGCTGGCTCACCAAGCGGCTGGAGATGCCTGTCAAGCTGTTCGACCTGCGTTCGCAGGGCTTCGAGCTGGTCGGCGGCCGCCTGCTGCCCGATGCCAAGGGCCCGAGCGCCCAGCTCATGTACCAGTCCATCGGCGAGGCGCCGGCCGGGCAGCAGCCGCTGCGCGTGACCATCTACCTGCGCAAGCCCGAAGTCGGCACGCCGGCGGCCTTCCGCTACGAGCAGCAGGGCCGCACCGGCCTGTTCTACTGGGTCGAGGGCGACAGCCCCGGCCACCCGGCCTGCGGCTACGCCATCGTCGGCGACCTGCCGCGCGAGCGCCTGCTCGCGCTGGCCGAGGCCATCGAGCGCCAGGATTCGGCTTCGCCGTCGGCCACGCCGGCCTCCTGATCCGTCTCGGGCCGGGCCGTCGCAGGCCCGCTCCTAGAATGGGCCGATGCCCCCGTCTCCCGTCGCCGCGCCCGCTGCCGGCCTGGCAAAGCGCCTCGCGTCCTGGCACCGGCTCGCGGTCGTCCTGCTGCTGGGCTTCGCCTCCGGATTGCCGCTGGCCCTGACCGGCCAGGCCATGCAGGCCTGGCTGAGCATGGAGGGCCTGGACGTCGCCACGATCGGCTTCCTGAGCCTGGTGGGCCTGCCCTACACCTTCAAGTTCCTGTGGGCGCCGCTGATGGACCGCTTCGAGCTGCCGCTGCTTGGCCGCCGGCGCGGCTGGCTGGTGCTGACGCAGCTCGCGCTGGCCGGCGCACTGATGGCCATGGCCGCCACCTCGCCGACGCAGGCCACCCGCGCCTTTGCGATGCTGGCAGTGCTGGTGGCCTTCGTGTCGGCGTCGCAGGACGTGGTCATCGACGCCTACCGCACCGACCTGCTCAGCGCCGCCGAGCGCGGCCTGGGCTCGTCGCTGAACGTGCTCGGCTACCGCCTGGCGATGATCGTCTCCGGCGGCATCGCGCTGATCTGGACCGACCCGAACCAGGGTGGCGGCTGGAACTGGAGCGAGGTCTACCGCTTCATGGCCGGCCTGATGGTGGCCGCAGCCGTACTGTCGGCGCTGGTGCTGCCGCGCCTGCCGGCGATCGCGGCGCCGCGCAGCGTGGCCCGCAACGACCTGATCGGCTTCGTCGCCGTGCTCGGCGCGGTGGCGGTCGGCGTGCTGCTCACCGACCGCGTGGTCGCGCCGCTGGCACGCTCGATGTTCGCCTCGGCCACCAAGTGGGCGGACCTGCTCGCGCTGCTCATCGGCATCGCCATCACGCTGCCGCTGGGCGCCTGGGCGGCGCGCCGCGCGAAGTTCGAGACGCTGCTGTCGGGCCTCGCGAACTACTTCGCGCAGCCCGGCGCGGCCGCCTTCCTGATCTTCATCGTGCTCTACAAGCTGGGCGACGCCTTCGCCGGCTCGCTGATGACGCCCTTCCTGCTCAAGAGCATGGCTTTCGCGCCGGCCGAGGTGGGCGTGGTCAACAAGGTGATCGGCCTGTGGCTGACCATCGGCGGCGCGCTGCTCGGCGGCGCGCTGATGCTCAAGCTCGGGCTGTGGCGCTCGCTGTTCCTGTTCGGCGTGCTGCAGATGGCCAGCAACCTGGGCTTCTGGTGGCTGGCCGTCAGCGGCAAGGGCCTGATGCCCGGCCTGGTGATCCCGGCCTTCGACTGGGGCTTCGTCAAGCTGGCCAGCGCCACGCCGGTGGACGGCGGGCTGCTGATGGTGATCGCCTTCGAGAACCTGTCCGGCGGCATGGGCACGGCCGCCTTCGTCGCCTTCCTGATGAGCCTGTGCAATCGGCGCTTCACCGCCACGCAGTTCGCGCTGCTCAGCGCCTTCGCGTCGGTCGGCCGCGTCTGGGTGGGCCCGCTGGCCGGCGTGCTGGCCGAGACGATCGGCTGGCCGACCTTCTTCCTGGTGTCGACCGTGGTGGCGCTGCCGGCGTTGTGGATGCTGTGGTGGCTGCGCGCCCAGGTGCGCGCGCTCGAAGCCGACCCGATCACCGCACCCGCCGCCGAGGATTGAGCGCTGCCTAGAATTCGCCCGCCATGAACCACGATTTCCGCACCGACGCCCAGGTTCCGCTGCCTGCGATGCAGCACGAGCGAGGCTGCCGCTGCCGGCTGCATTCGCGCCGGCTGTTCACCGGCGGCCTGCTCGCCGGCGCTGCGCTGCCCACATTGGCTCGCGAAGGCGTGGAAGTGGGCAAGCCGTCGGCCATGAGCAAGCTGGTGTCGGCCGACCAGGTCGAGAAGGCGGCCGCTTCGCAGTACCAGCAGATGCGCCAGCAGGCTGCGCAGCAGAAGGGCCTGGCGCCCGACGACCACCCGCAGCTGATCCGCCTGCGCGCCGTTGCCAAGCGCATCATCCCGCACACCTACGAATGGAACCCACGCGCGCAGGGCTGGAAGTGGGAGGTCAGCCTGATCGGCAGCAGCGAGCTGAACGCCTTCTGCATGCCCGGCGGCAAGATCGCCTTCTACTACGGCATCCTGAGCAAGCTCCAGCTCAATGACGACGAGGTGGCGATGATCATGGGCCACGAGGCGGCCCATGCGCTGCGCGAGCATGCGCGCGAGCGCATGGGCAAGACGGCGGCCACGCGCATCGGCGCGGGCGCGCTGTCGGCGCTGCTCGGCCTGGGCAGCGCCGGCGACACCCTGCTCAACATGGGCGGCCAGCTGCTGACCTTGAAGTTCAGCCGCGAAGACGAATCCGAGGCCGACCTGATCGGCATCGAGCTCGCCGCGCGCGCCGGCTACGACCCGCGCGCCGGCGTGACGCTGTGGCAGAAGATGGCCGAGGCCTCCAAGGGCGCGCCGCCGCAGTTCCTCAGCACGCACCCCACCGGCCCGACACGCATCCGCGACATCGAGGCCAACATTCCGAAGGTGCAGGGCCTGTACGACCGCGCCGAGCGGCCGGCGCAGCGCTTCGGGCCGCCCAAGCCGGCGGCCGCGGCGGCCAAGTCCGGCGGCGGCTGAGGGGCGCCCGCGCAGCGGCCGCAGCGCCGCGCGATGGGTCTGGTTGGGTCGGGGCTTCTCCTCCAGAATGCGGATGACGCGTTCAGGGACGAAGCGACAAGATGACGGCCAATCAAACCGATCCTTCATGGCCCCTGCTTCGCCGCATGACCCGCACGGTCGTGGTGGTCGACCTGGTCGAGTCCGTCAGGCTGATCGCACACGACGAAGAAGGCACGGTGCGGCGCTGGCAGGCCTTCGTTCACGAGGTCGTGACCCGACTGCTGCCCGAGCACGGCGGCCGGCTGGTCAAGCGCATGGGCGACGGTTTGATGCTGGAGTTCGAAAGCGTCCCCCCCGCCATCCGCTGCACGCTGGACATGTTCACCACCCTCGCGGCCCATTCACCGCCCGCCGCATCGCCCTCGGCGATGCGGCTGCGGGCGAGCGCCCACGTGACGGACGTCATCGTCGATGAGCACGACCTGTATGGCGCAGGCGTCAATCTCGCGGCGCGCCTGCTGCAGCTGGCCGATCCGGGGGGCATCGTGGTCTCGGGCGAGGTGCGCGACCGGCTCGTGCCGGGGCTCGACGCCGAAGTGGAAGACCTCGGCGAGTGCTACCTCAAGCACATCGACGAACCCGTCCGCGCGCACCGCCTGAGCCCGCCGCCTGCCGAAGCCGCGTGGATGCCGCCCATGATCGCCAACGCGCTGCGCCCCGCCATCGCCGTGGTGCCGTTCGATGCTCCGAACCAGGATGCGATGCAGCAGCTGCTTGGCGATGCCGTTGCCGACGAACTGATCGCGTCGCTGTCCCGCAGCCCTGAACTGACGGTCGTCTCACGGCTGTCGACCAGCGTGTTCCGCGGGCGCGCCGGCGCCCTGCCGAGCATCCGCACGCACCTGCGTGCCGACTACGTGCTGGCCGGCACGATGCACATCGCCAACGAGCGGCTGCGCCTGGTCGTCGAGCTGACCGAGGCGACGAGCGCCAAGGTGGTCTGGGCCGGCGACGTCCGCGGCAGCGTGCCCGGGGTGTTCAGCGGCGACGACCCGATGGTGCACGACCTCACCCACCGGGTCTGCTCGGCCCTGGCCCGGCGCCAGGTCGAGCGCGCGCGCCGCGAGCCGCTCGCCACGCTGGAGAGCTACTGCCTGCTGATGGCGGCGGTGAATCTGCTGCACGGGACGGCCTGGCACGATTTCGATCGTGCGCGGGAGATGCTGGAGCACCTCGTCGATCGCGACCGCCGGCATGCCGCGCCGCACGCCTGGCTGGCCAAGTGGCACGTCATGCGCGTGCAGCAGGGCTGGTCGTCGGACATGCGGCGCGACACCAGCCTCGCGCTCGACTGCACGCGGCGCGCGCTGGACATCGACCCCGCCTCTTCGCTGTCGCTGGCGATCGACGGTTTCGTGCACTGCAACCTGATGAAAGACCTGGACGGCGCAGCGCACCGCTACGAGCTCGCGCTGGCCGAGAACCCGAGCGAGCCGCTGGCGTGGCTCTTCAGCGGCACGCTGCATGCGTTCAAGGGCGAGGGCGGGCCCGCGGTGCACGCCGCCGAACGCGCGCTCGAGCTGTCTCCGCTGGATCCGATGCGCTACTTCTTCGAGTCGCTCACGGCCACGGCCGCCCTCGCCGACGGCCAGTACGAGCGCACGATCGAACACGCGAGGCGCTCCCTCAAGCTGCACCGTACGCACACCTCCACGCTGCGCGCGATGGCCATCGCGCAAGTCCAGCTGGGCCGGCTGGAGGAAGCGCGCGAGACGGTGCGCGCGCTGATGGTGCTGGAGCCGCACCTGACGATCAGCGGCTACCTGGACCGCTCGCCGAGCAGTGGCTTCGCGACGGGCAAGCTGTGGTCGGACTCATTGGCGGCGGCCGGCGTCCCTGCCACCTAGCGTTTGCGCGCAGCGCCGGCGCCGGCCGGCAAACATCGACACAGGGGGAAGCATGTTCAAGTCGAGGCAGTTCGTGTTCGAGAGCGTGTTCGGCGGCGCGCGGGGCCTCGGCGGTGCCGGGGGAGCCGGTGGTGCCGGCGGCGCGGGGGGAGCCGGCGGTGCTGGTGGCGCAGGCGGGGCGGGCGGAGCGGGCGGCGCCGCAGGTGACAGCCCTCTCGACGTGGGGGCTGCCATCGGCAATCGAGACGGCATTGTCGGCAGCACGCTGGATGCCACGCTCACGCCTGCGCCGTTGGCCGGCCTGCGCGCGAGCGTCGATGCCGTCGAGCCCTTGGCGCACTGGGAGGCCTGGGTGCGCGGCACGGTGTTCGATGTCGAGCTGCTGGCCCCGCTGCAGTTCGCCGTCGCCGGCAACCGGGGTTTCGAACTGTCGTGCCGCGACGCGAAGGACGTCCCGCGTCCGCTGGTGCGAGTGCTGCGGCCTGTCGCGGAGGATTCCGACGGCATGCGCCAGCAACTGCAGTTCGTGCTCGACTATGCCGACCTGCGCAGCGACCGGCAGGTCGAGATCCAGTCGCAGATCCCGCAGTTGATGACCTACTGGGCCGCCATTGCCGGGTTGCGCCCGGACCGCCACCGCTGGACCATGGAACTGCTCGGCGCCACGGTGCGTTTTGCGATCGCCGTCGAGCTGCGCTTCAAGCATGCGTTGGCGCTGGCCCGGCCAGTCGAGCTCTCGCCCAAGGTGCAGCCGATGATCCTGACGCCGGGGCACAGCTCCTTTCCGAGCGGGCACTCGACCGAAGCGCATTGCGCGGCCCGGGTCCTGATGGCGTTGCGCGGCGTCGACGACCAGGGCGACGGCCTGGGCGCGATGCTGCTGCGGCAGGCTGCGCGCATTGCCGTCAACCGCACCATCGCCGGTGTCCACTATCCCGTCGACAGCCGGGCGGGCCAGGTGCTCGGCACCTGCCTGGCGGAATACATCGTGGGCCGCTGCGCCGATCCGGCACTGCAGCCGGTGGCGCACATGCCGCCCTTCAGCAGCCACACGGCCAGGGAGTTCGATGCCGAGGCGTATCTGCTGAAGGACTTCCAGGCCCCGGTGGACGGCAGCGACAGCAACCAGATCGATCGGGACGGAGACGGCCTCAGGCTGGGCGCCGCGCACACGCCCGTTCCCTCCAGGGCGATGGCGTGGCTGTGGCTGCACGCCTCGGCCGAGTGGCGCTGAAATGGCGGCGAACGAGGCTACTGCCGCGGGGCTGCCGCTGGCCGATGCCTATCTGCCCTGGGCGCGCGCGACGAACTTCCGCGACGCCGTGCTTCCGGGGGCACGCGGAGAGTGGCACTGGCTGCTGCTCGAGCTGTCGGACACCACCTCGGCCAGCGAGTTCGCCTCGGCGGCCCGGCAGTCGGCGCGTGACGATCTTCGCGTGCCTGCCCACTACGTGAATCCTCCGCAGGGGCTGGAGCGATCACGGTACTGCACCGCAGCGTGTTCGCCGCGCTTTCTCGCGGCGCTCGTCGGCGAGGGCGGGGCCGTGCCCGGGGCCGAGCTGCTGTCGAAGATCCGGCGCTTCGAGATCGGCTTCGTCGCGTCGGCTCTGCCCGACCCGGATGCCACGCTGCCGGTGGCGCAGCCGCAGGGAGGCGCTGAGGCGGGTGTGGTCGTGGGCATCGTCGACGATGGCCTGGCCATCGCCAACGAGCGTTTCCGGTCGTTCGCCAACGGCCGCCACGCCACGCGGCTGCTGGCCTTCTGGGACCAGCACCAGCGTGCCGAGCCCTCGAGTCCGTGGGTCCATGGCCGGGTGTTCGGTCAGGCGGACCTGAACGCGCGCTTCGCGGCGCTGCCCGCCGCCGCCGGACCGGCCGACGAAGCCCTGCTCCATGCCGGCATGGGCTACACGGAAGTGCGCCATCGCGTCACGCACGGCACCCATGTCATGGACCTCGCCTGCGGCGCCGACCCTCGCGATCCCGAAGCTCCACCGATCGTGGCCGTGCAGCTGCCCGGCGGCTCGATTGCCGACACCTCCTGTGCCTCGTCGACGGCCTTCATGCTCGATGCCGTCCGCTTCGTGCTGGCCACCGCCGATGCCGCGGTGCCGCATGGCGAGCGCTGTCCCGGTGGTCATCAACCTGAGCATCGGCAACATTGCCGGGCCGCACGACGGCAGCTCCATCTTCGAGCAGGCGCTGGACGAACTGATCGGCCTGCGCAGCGATTGCGACGTGGTGCTGGCCGCGGGCAACAGCTACCAACTGCGCTGCCACGCCTGGATCGACCTGCCGCCGGGCAGCGCCATGACCCTGAACTGGCAGATCCAGCCGGGCGACGGCACGCCGAGTTTCCTGGAGCTCTGGTTCACCGATCCGTCCGGCGCGTCCGGCGTGGGCGACATCGGTGGCGTCCGCCTGACGGTCACGCCGCCCGGCGGTCAGCCGATCGAGGTGCCGCTCGGCCGCTCGGTTGCGGTGCCGGGCGAGAAGGGGCAGGCCGTGGCCATGCTCAGCCTTCAGCAGCAGGTGGCCAACGGCCGCAAGGGCATGGGCCTGCTGGCCGTGGCGCCCACGCAGTGCACGGGCGAGTGGAGGGCGGCGGCCCCCAGCGGCGCCTGGCGGGTGACGCTGCAGAACGCCGGCGCCAGCGCGCTCGAATGCAATGCCTTCGTCCAGCGAGACGATGCGCCGCTGGGCCGGCCGACGCTGGGGCGGCAGTCCTACCTGTACGACGAGGACTACCAGCGTTTCGACGCGCGCGGCGCGGTGGAGGTGCGCGACTCCGACGCCGCCTACGTACGCCGCGTCGGCACACTGAACGGCCTGGCCAGCGGCGACAGGGTCCACGTGGCCGGCGGCGCGCTCACCGACCGCGCGGGTGGCGCCACGGCGGCGCGCTACTCCTCGGTGCCCTTGCAGGCGAGCGAGCCATCGCGCTGGCGTGTGCTGGCCGTCACCGAGGATTCGCCGGTGCTCAAGGGCGTGCTCGCGGCAGGCACGGCGAGCGGCTCGTGTGCCACCCTCAGCGGCACGAGCATGGCGGCACCGCAACTGACGCGGTACATCGCCGACAGGTTGCGCACGGTGGCGCTGCCGACCCGGACCATCGAGGACTTCCAGGGCCATCCGGTGCCGGCGGTTCCGATGGCACCGCCACAGCAGGCGCGCTGGCGTCGCCGGCGGGGCGAACCGGCGTGAGCGCCCGGGGGTGCGCTCACCAGCGATCCGGAAGCCTGGCGACGATGCGTGCGCCGTCCGCTGCGTTCGTGACGTAGCCGCCTCGCTCCAGGTCCTTCATCAGACGGCTGATCATTTCCCGCGAACAGCCCACGCGACTGGCGATCTCGGCATGGGTCAGGTGCTCCGCAATCAGCCCGCTGCCATCAGGCTGCGGCTCGGCCAGGCTTTCGAGCAGGCGGGCCACGCGCCCGTAGACATCGAGCAGCGCCATGCTGCGCGCACTTTGCGTGGCCAGGCGGGCGCGGTGGATCACGCGCTCGAGCAACTCGAACGCGAACGCCGGGTGGGCGGCGATGTGCTCCTGCAGCGTGTGCCGCGTGATCACCGCGCACACCGCCGCCTCCTGCGCCACCACCGAGGCAGAGCGCGGCCCGCCGTCCAGGCTCATCTCGCCGAGGTACTCGCCCGGGCCGTAGATGCCGTAGACGATCTCGCGCCCGCGGTCGTCGGCGGAAAAGGCGCGCAGCCGGCCGGACAGGATGATGAACAGCGTGTCGCCGAAGGTGCCTTCCTCGATCAGCCGCTGGTGCTTGCGGAAGCGCTTGACCTCGCCGCGTTGCGCCAGAGCACGCAGCGAGTCGGGGAGCCGGTCGAACAGAGCGGATTCGGCGATGTTGGGCACGCGGCGCGGCCCGGGCCCGTGATGGCCCGCCGACCGCAGGCGCCATCGTAGCGGCCGCGCGCCGCCCGGTGCGCTCAGGCGAGCGCCATGTCGTGCAACGTCGGCAGGCGTTCGGCGCCGCTGCGCAGCCGGCCCATGAGCGGCGGCAGCACCGCCACCTGCGCGAGCAGCGCGCGGATGCTTGCGGCGCCGGTCTTCAGGCGGATGCTGCTGATCTGCGAGCGCACCGTGCTCAGCGCGACGCCATGCATCGCCGCGATCTCCGAAGGCCGCGAGCCTGCGCACAGGGCCGCCAGCACGCGCGTTTCGCCGCCGGTCAGCCGGTGCAGCCGGGCGAAGCCCTGCACGGCCAGGTCGGCGCCCATCTGGCGCTTGCCGAGGATCACCAGCGTCGCACCCGGCATGCCCAGCGGCACCACCGACACGCTGACCTGCTGCACGCCATCACCGAGCGTGAGCAGCCGGCGCAGGCCGCGGCCCTGTGCGTCGTGCAGCGCCGCATGGAGCTGCTGGGCGTCGGCGCTGCGCCGGGCACGCAGCTCGCCGTGCAGCAGCACCAGCGGATGCTGGGCGTCGAGCTCGGCGAGCGCCGCCTCGTTGGCATGGTGCGCGGCACCATTGGCACCGACGAGCACGATGCCGTAGTCGATCTCGTCGAGTGCGGCGGAGAGCCAGCGCCACAGCGTCAGCGTGGCGCCGCGGCGCTCGGGGCCGCGGTAAGGCCGGTCGCTGGCCGCAGGTGCGCAGGGCGAAGGGGCGTCGCCGGCGGCGGCGCGGGAGAGCAGGTCGAACATTTGGGCTCCTCCTCGACGGCGCTGCGGGGTCCGCGCCGTTGCAGGTGAGCTTAGGTAACAGTGGTTCGCGCAGGCGGTGAATATTCACTGCCGGGCGCCGTGTTCGCGCCTCAGGTGCCGCCGACGAACGGGTTGCTGCGCCGCTCCTGGCCAAAGCTGCTCTGCGGCCCGTGGCCGGGCGTGAAGCGAACGTCGTCGCCCATCGGCCACAGCCGCGTGGTGATCGAGCGCACCAGCGTGTCGAAGTCGCCCTGCGGGAAGTCGGTGCGGCCGATGCTGCCGGCGAACAGCACGTCGCCGACGAAGGCGTGCTTCGTGGTCGGCTCGAAGAACACCACGTGCCCTGGCGTGTGCCCCGGGCAGTGGCGTACCTGCAGCTTGCAGCCGCCCACGCGCACCGAGTCGCCGTCGTGCAGCCAGATGGTCGGGCTGAAGGCCTCGGCCGGCGGGAAGCCGAACATGTGGCTCTGCTGCGGCAGCGCGTCGATCCAGAACTGGTCGGCCTCGTGAGGGCCGATGATCGGCAGGCCGAGCGTGCGCGCCAGCGTGCCGGTGGCGCCGGCGTGGTCGATGTGCGCGTGCGTCAGCCAGATCTGCTCGAGCGTCAGGCCGAGCTCCTTCACCGCCGCGAGCAGCAGCGGGATGTCGCCGCCGGGGTCGATCAGGGCGGCCTGCTTCGTTTCGTCGTCCCAGACCAGCGAACAATTCTGCTGGAAGGGTGTCACGGGAATCGTGCGGTGGCGAAAGCTCATTCATCGCTCCAGCGGAACACGGCGCGGGCACGTTCGCGCGTGGCCTCGATGTGCCGCGCGTTGGGTTCGTCGGTGTGCGCCACCCAGTCGGCCGCCTGCTCGGCGCTGCGGCCGAACTGCCGATGGCGGGCGACGAGCCGGTCCGTGCGCAAGGCCGGGTCGATCTCGACGTACCAGCAGTCGTCGAGCAGCTTGGCGATGCCGGCCCAGGGGCCGTCGTCGAGCAGCAGGTAGTTGCCTTCGGTGATCACCAGCCGCGTGGCCGGCAGCACGGCGATGGCGCCGGCCACCGGCTCCTCGATCTCGCGGCGGAACTCGGGCGCGTAGACGATCTCGCCATCGCGCTGTTCACGCAGGCGCTGCAGCAAGGCCAGGTAGCCGGCGGCGTCGAAGGTGTCGGGCGCGCCCTTGCGGCCGGCGCGGCCCAGCCGCGCGAGCTCGACGTTGGCAAGGTGGTAGCCGTCCATCGGCACGACCTGCGCCGCGCCCGGGAAAGCCTCGAGCAGCGCTTGCGCGAGCGTGGACTTGCCGGCGCCGGGCGGGCCGACGAGGCCGAGCAGGCGGCGCCCGCTCTGGGCGAGCAGCGCATCGACACGGGCGAGGAAGGGAGCGGGGATGCGATGAGTCACAGCCCGCACTGTAGGGCCTCAGAATGGCAAGCCACATCACCGCCTGGCCGACCATGAGCGCAACCTCTCCGCTGGAAACCCTCGAAGGCGAGACCGGCCCCAATCCGGGCGCCAGCATCATCGTGCTGCACGGCCTGGGCGCCGACGGCAACGACTTCGTGCCGATCTGCGAGGAGCTCGACCTCGACGCCATCGGAGCGGTGCGCTTCATCTTCCCGAACGCGCCGGTGCGCCCGGTGACGATCAACGGCGGCTACCGCATGCGCGCCTGGTACGACATCCTCGGCACCGACCTGCAGCGGCGCGAAGACGAAGTCGGCCTGCGCGAATCGTGCGCGGCGATCACGGCGCTGCTCGACCGCGAGCGCGAACGCGGCGTGCCGGCGAACCGCATCGTGCTGGCCGGCTTCTCGCAGGGCTGTGCGATGACGCTGATGGCCGGGCTGCGCTACGGCGAACGCCTGGCCGGGCTGGCAGGGATGTCGGGCTACCTGCCGCTGGCCGACACCACCGCGGCCGAGCGCAGCGCCGCCAACCGAGACGTGCCGATCTTCCTGGCTCATGGCACACAGGACCCGGTGGTGGCGCTGCAGCGTGGCGCCGCGTCGCGCGACACGCTGGCGGCGCTGGGCCACGCCGTCGAGTGGCACGACTACCCGATGGAGCACTCGGTGTGCCCCGAGGAAGTGGCCGACCTGAACCGCTGGCTGCTGAAGGTGCTCGCTACAACGTGAAGTCGTAGTCGATCACCAGCGGCGCATGGTCGGAGAAGCGCTGCTCGAGGTAGATGTGCTCGCTCTTCGCCTTCTTCGCCAGGGCCGGCGTGGCCAGGTGGTAGTCCAGCCGCCAGCCGACGTTCTTCGCCCAGGCCTGGCCGCGGTTGCTCCACCACGTGTACTGCTCCGGGTGCGGGTTGAGCGTGCGGAACACGTCGACCAGGCCGATCTCGTCGAGCGCGTGCGTCATCCAGGCGCGCTCTTCCGGCAGGAAGCCGCTGTTCTTCTGGTTGCTCTTCCAGTTCTTCAGGTCGATTTCCTTGTGCGCGATGTTGATGTCGCCCACGAGGATGAAGTCGCGCTCGGCCTTCAGCTTCATCAGGTGCGGGTACATCTGCGCCAGGAAGCGGAACTTGGCCTGCTGGCGCTCCTCGCCGCTGGAGCCGCTGGGGAAGTAGCAGCTGATGATCGAAAGCTTGCGCTTCGCGGTGTCGAAGCGCGCCTCGACGTAGCGGCCCTCGGCGTCGAACTCCGCGTTGCCGATGCCGGTGATCACCGCGCTGGGCTTCTTGCGCGTGTACAGGCCCACGCCCGAGTAGCCCTTCTTGTCGGCGAAGTGGAAGTGCCCGGTCAGCCCGGCGACGACCTCGAAGCGCCCGGCCACGTCGGCCGCCTGCGCCTTGACCTCCTGCACCCCCATACAATCGGCCGCCACGCCCTCGGCCCAGGCCTCGAAGCCCTTGGTGGCCGCCGAGCGGATACCGTTCAGATTGAGTGTGACCAGACGGAACACTGAAAGTCTCCGATGACGACCCGCCCCACGACCGACCCCCTCGCCCAGGACTTCGTGAGGTTCGCGGTCGAAGCCGGCGTGCTGCGGTTTGGTGAGTTCAAGACCAAGGCGGGGCGTCTGTCGCCCTACTTCTTCAACGCCGGCCTGTTCGACGACGGCGCCAAGCTGGGCCGACTCGCGGAATTCTATGCGCGGCGTCTGATCGCCTCGGGGCTGCAGTTCGACATGCTGTTCGGCCCGGCTTACAAGGGCATCACGCTGGCGGCCGCGGTGGCCATCGAGCTGGCCCGCCAGGGCCGCAATGTGCCCTTCGCCTACAACCGCAAGGAAGCAAAAGATCACGGCGAAGGCGGCACGCTGGTCGGCGCGAAGGTGGCCGGGCGCGTTCTCATCATCGACGACGTGATGTCGGCCGGCACGTCGGTGCGCGAATCCATCGCGATGATCCAGGCGGCGGGGGCGACCCCCTGCGGCGTGGCGATCGCGCTGGACCGCCAGGAGAAGGCCACCGACGGCGGCGCGGACACGCCGTGGTCGGCTGTGCAGTATGTCCAGCAGCAGCTCGGTCTGGAGGTGGCGGCCATTGCGACGCTTTCCGACTTGCTGCAATACTTGCAGTCCAACGCCGACGGGGCCCTGAGCGCGCATTTCGGCGCCGTGGCCGCGTACCGCGAACGATACGGAGTCTGAATGCGAGTTTCGGCCACGGCCCATGCCCTTGTCGCCGCCACCGTGCTGGTGGCCGGCGGGGCCATGCCGACGGTGGCTTCGGCGCAGGGCACGCAGAAGAGCGCGGGCATCTACAGCTGCATCGATGCCAACGGCAAGCGGCTCACTTCAGACCGGCCGATCCCCGAGTGCGCCAGCCGTGACCAGCGCCTGCTCAATTCCGATGGCTCGATCCGCCAGGTCGTGCCGCCGGTGCCCACTGCCGACGAACGCGCGGCGATCGAGGCGCGCCAGCAGGAAGAGGCGCTCGCCCGTGCCGTGCAGCGCGAAGCGATCCGCCGCGATCGCAACCTGCTGCAGCGCTTCCCGAGCGAGGCCGCGCACAACAAGGCGCGCCAGGCGGCGCTTGAAGACACGCGCAAGGCGCTGCGTGTCTCCGAGGCCAGGCTGGCCGCACTAGAAAAGGAACGCAAGCCGCTGCTCGACGAGTCCGAGTTCTATGTCGGCAAGCAGCTGCCGATCAAGCTGCGCCAGCAGATCGACGGCAACGACGCCACCACCGAGGCGCAGCGCGATCTGCTACAGAACCAGAAGGCCGAGCTGGTGCGGGTCAACGAACTCTACGACCTGGAGCTCGAGCGCCTGCGCAAGCTCTGGTCGGGCGCCCAGCCGGGCTCGCTGGGGGCGTTGCCGCCTGCCGAAGCCGCCTCGACGCCGCGCAAGGCGGCGGCCAAGTAGGCGCTTCTCGCCTCTTCTCGCCGCCGGCGCGCGATCAGCCGAGCTTCTTCTTCAGCAGCTCGTTCACCTGCGTCGGGTTGGCCTTGCCCTTGGTGGCCTTCATGGCCTGGCCGACCAGCGCGTTGAACGCCTTGTCCTTGCCAGCGCGGTATTCCTCGACCGACTTGGCGTTGGCGGCCAGCACCTCGTCGACGATGCGCTCGAGCTCGCCGCTGTCGGACATCTGCTTCAGCCCCTGCGCCTCGATCACGGCATCGACTTCGCGGCCGGCGCCCGTCCACAGCGCATCGAACACCTGGCGCGCGCCGTTGTTCGAGACGGTGCCGTCGACGATGCGGCCGATCAGCGCGGCCAGCTGCGTTGCGCTCACCGGGCTGAACTCGATCGTGGCGTCGTCGGCATTCAGCCGCCGCGACAACTCGCCCATCAGCCAGTTGGCCACCAGCTTCGCCTGGCCGCAGGCCTTCGCGGCAGTCTCGAAGTAAGCGGCGGTGGCCTTGGACTGCGTCATCATCGCCGCGTCGTAGGCGGGCAGCCCGTAGTCGCGCTGGAAGCGGTCCGCCATCAGGCGCGGCAGCTCCGGCATCTCGGCGCGCACGCGCTCCACCCACTGCGGCGCGATCACCAGCGGCGGCAGGTCGGGATCGGGGAAGTAGCGGTAGTCGTGCGCGTCTTCCTTGGTGCGCATGGCGCGCGTCTCGCCGGTGTCGGGGTCGAACAGCACGGTGGCCTGCTGCACGCGGCCGCCGTCTTCGATCAGGTCGATCTGCCACTGCACCTCGTAGTCGATCGCCTGCTGCAGGAACTTGAAGCTGTTCAGGTTCTTGATCTCGCGGCGCGTGCCGAAGGGCGCACCGGGGCGGCGCACCGACACGTTGGCATCGCAGCGGAACGAGCCCTCCTGCATGTTGCCGTCGCAGATGTCCAGCCACATCACCAGCGCATGCAGCGCACGGGCGTAGGCGGCCGCCTCGGCGCTGGAGCGCATGTCGGGCTCGGTGACGATCTCGAGCAGCGGCGTGCCGGCGCGGTTCAGGTCGATGCCGGTGAGGCCGTGGTAGTCCTCGTGCAGCGACTTGCCGGCGTCCTCCTCGAGGTGCGCGCGGGTCAGGTTGACCACATGCTGGCGCTCGCCGATGAAGAACTCGACGCGGCCGCCCTGCACGACGGGCGTCTCGTACTGGCTGATCTGGTAGCCCTTGGGCAGGTCGGGGTAGAAGTAGTTCTTGCGCGCGAAGATCGACAGCGGCGCGACGGTGGCGCCCACCGCCAGGCCGAAGCGGATGGCGCGCTCGACGGCGCCGCGGTTCATCACCGGCAGCGTGCCGGGCAGCGCCAGGTCGACCGGCGAGGCCTGCGTGTTCGGCGCGGCGCCGAACTGGGTGCTCGAGCCGCTGAAGATCTTCGAACGCGTGGACAGCTGGGCGTGCGTTTCCAGGCCGATGACGACCTCGTAGCCGCGGATCAGGGTGGGGCTGCTGCTCATGGTGCTCAGAATCCCGCCGGCACGCGCGCGTGCCAGTCGGTCGCTTGCTGGAAGGCGTGGGCCGCGTGCAGCAGCGTGCCTTCCTGGAAATAGTTGCCGATCAGCTGCAGGCCCACGGGCATATGCCCTTCGCCGAAGCCCGCCGGCACGCTCATGCCCGGCAGCCCCGCCAAGCTGGCCGGCAGCGTGAAGATGTCGGCCAGGTAGGCGGCCACCGGGTCGTCGCCCTGCGCGCCGATCTTCCAGGCGACGCTGGGCGCCACCGGGCCGGCGATGACGTCGCACTGCGTGAAGCAGCGCTGGAAGTCGTCGGCGATCATGCGGCGCAGCTTCTGCGCCTGCAGGTAGTAGGCGTCGTAGTAGCCGTGCGAGAGCACGTAGGTGCCGATCATGATGCGGCGCTTGACCTCGGGGCCGAAGCCCTCGCTGCGGCTCTTCTTGTACATGTCGAGCAGGTCGGTGTACTGCGCGGCGCGGTGGCCGTAGCGCACGCCGTCGAAGCGCGACAGGTTCGAGCTGGCCTCGGCCGGCGCGATGATGTAGTAGACGGGGATCGACAGCTCGGTGCGCGGCAGGCTCACGTCGACCAGCGTGGCGCCGAGCTTCTCCAGCTCGGCCAGCGCGGCGCGCACGGCGCCGTTCACGTCGGCCGCCAGCGCGGCAGGGAAGAACTCCTTCGGCAGCCCGATGCGCAGGCCCGCCAGCGGATGCGCCGCCGTGGCACTGGCGCGCGCGGCGAGCATCTGCGCGTGGAAGTCCTGTGCCGGGCGCTGCGCGCTGGTCGAGTCGCGCTCGTCGAAGCCGCTCATCGCCGACAGCAGCAGCGCGCAGTCCGCCGCCGAGCGCGCCATCGGGCCGGCCTGGTCGAGACTGGAGGCGAAGGCCACCATGCCGTAGCGCGAGCACACGCCGTAGGTCGGCTTGATGCCGGTGATGCCGGAAAAGCTCGCCGGCTGGCGGATCGAGCCGCCGGTGTCGGTGCCGGTGGCCGCGGGCACGAGGCGCGCTGCCACTGCGGCGGCCGAGCCGCCCGAGGAGCCGCCGGGCACGCGGCCGGTGTCCCAGGGGTTGCGCACGGGGGTGTACGCCGAGTTCTCGTTGGACGAACCCATCGCGAACTCGTCGCAGTTCAGCTTGGCCAGCGTCACCGTGCCAGCCTGCGCGAGACGGGCGACCACCGTGGCGTCGAACGGGCTGCGGTAGCCCTCGAGCATCATCGAGCCGGCGGTGGTGGGCAGCGCGGCGCTGACGAAGATGTCCTTGTGCGCGATCGGCACGCCCAGCAGTGCGCCGGTCTCGCCGCCGGCGCGCCGGGCGTCGGCCGTCGCGGCCTGCGCAGCGCGAGTCCGCGGTCGCTGGCCAGCACGGCGCCCAGCGCGGCATGCCGGTCCAGGCGCTCCAGCAGCGCCGTGGTCGCCTCGACGCTCGAGAACTCGCGAGCTGCCAGCGCGCGGCCCAGTTCGGCCACGCCCATCTCGTGCAAGGCTTTCATTCGATCACCTTGGGCACGAGGAACAGGCCGTCTTCCACGGCAGGCGCGCTGCGCTGGTTGAAGGCGCGCCGGTCGGATTCGGTCACCGCGTCGTCGCGCAGGCGCAGGCTGACCTCCTGCACCGCCGACAGCGGCGTGTACAGCGGCTCGACGCCGGTGGTGTCCACCGCACCCATCTGCTCGACGATCGAGAAGAAGCCGTTGAGCTGGGTCAGCAGCGAGGCCTGCTCGGCGCCGGACAGCTCGAGCCGGGCAAGGTGGGCGATTCGACTCACGTCTTGGGGGGTCAGGGCCATGAAACGTCGGTGCGGAAACAGGGTGAAAACGCGCGGCCTGCACCCCGGTGGAGGCAGGCCGATGGGGTATTATCCCCGGTTATCCACAAGCCCTCGCGGCCCGCGCCCAGCCTTGGTTTGCGGGGGCCAAAGGAACGAAACAGCCAACCCCAATCGACCGCATCACCGTGCCCGACCCGATGGTCCGGCGGCGTGCAGGTCGAGAGCTTCCCACACCATGTTCGGATCCTTTCGTCGCTACTTCTCGACGGACCTGGCCATCGACCTGGGCACCGCCAACACGCTGATCTATGTGCGTGGCAAGGGCATCGTGCTCGACGAGCCGTCCGTCGTCGCCATCCGCCATGAAGGCGGCCCCAACGGCAAGAAGACCATCCAGGCCGTCGGCGCCGAGGCCAAGGCCATGCTCGGCAAGGTGCCTGGCAACATCGAGGCCATCCGCCCGATGAAGGACGGCGTGATCGCCGACTTCACCGTCACCGAGCAGATGCTCAAGCAGTTCATCAAGATGGTCCATCCGCGCGGCATCCTGAAGCCGAGCCCGCGCATCATCATCTGCGTGCCCTGCGGCTCGACCCAGGTCGAGCGCCGCGCGATCCGCGAATCGGCGCTGGGCGCCGGTGCCAGCGAGGTCTACCTGATCGAGGAGCCGATGGCCGCCGCGATCGGCGCCGGGCTGCCGGTGTCGGAAGCCTCCGGCTCGATGGTGGTCGACATCGGCGGCGGCACCACCGAGGTCGGCGTCATCTCCCTGGGCGGCATGGTCTACAAGGGTTCGGTGCGGGTGGGCGGCGACAAGTTCGACGAAGCCATCATCAACTACATCCGCCGCAACTACGGCATGCTGATCGGCGAGCCGACGGCTGAAGCGATCAAGAAGAGCATCGGCTCGGCCTTCCCCGGCTCCGAGGTCAAGGAGATGGAAGTCAAGGGCCGCAACCTCTCCGAAGGCGTGCCGCGCAGCTTCACGATCTCGTCCAACGAGATCCTGGAAGCGCTGACCGACCCGCTGAACCAGATCGTCTCCAGCGTGAAGAATGCGCTCGAGCAGACGCCGCCCGAACTCGGCGCCGACATCGCCGAGCGCGGCATGATGCTCACCGGCGGCGGTGCGCTGCTGCGCGACCTGGATCGCCTGCTCGCCGAGGAGACCGGGCTGCCCGTGCTGGTGGCGGAAGACCCGCTGACCTGCGTGGTGCGCGGCTGCGGGATGGCGCTGGAGCGCATGGAGCGGCTCGGCTCCATCTTCACCTCCGAGTGAGCGTGATGGTGTACCCGGCGCGCGCGACCGGGCGCCGGGCCGCCCCAAGCCGGGCGCCATCCCGCCGCCCGACGCTTCCACGTGGCCGGCCTTTTCACTTCCGAAGCCTGAATCGCAGTCCCGGCCATGTCCCTCGGCACCCTCGACAGGACCCCGCCGCCCTTCTTCCGCCAGGGCCCGTCGGCGCTGACCAAGCTGACCTTCTTTTCGGCGCTGGCGCTGCTGCTGATGGTGGCCGACACGCGCTTCCAGATCACCCAGCCAGTGCGCGCGGTGATCGCCACCGTGCTGCACCCGATCGAGCGGACGCTGCTCGTGCCCGTGGCGGCCTGGGAGGGCGGCAGCGACTACCTGGTCGGCCTGCAGAAGGCCCTGACCGAGGCCGACGCCGCCCGGCGCGACCTGGCGCGCCAGGCCGAGCGCTCGCTGCGCCTGGAGCAGGTGGAAGCCGACAACCGGCGCCTGCGCGCGCTGCTCGAGCTGCGCCCGGCCTTGACGGTGCGCTCGCTGGCCGCCGAAGTGCTCTACGACGCGCCCGACGCGTTTTCGCGCAAGGTCGTCATCGACCGCGGCGCCACCCACGGCGTGGCGATCGCCTCGCCGGTGGTCAACGAGGCGGGCGTGCTGGGCCAGGTGACACGCGTCTATCCGCTGTCGTCGGAAGTCACCCTGCTCAACGACAAGGATGCTGCGATCCCCGTGCTCAACACGCGCAATCAGGTGCGCAGTGCCGCATTCGGCGTTCGCAACGGCATGGAGCTGCGCTTCATGGCCGGCAATGCCGACGTGCAGGTCGGCGACCTTCTGAGCACGTCCGGTGTCGATGGCATCTATCCGCCGGGCCTGCCTGTGGCCAGGGTGACCCTGGTGGACCGCAAGATCGACACCAGCTTCGCGCGCATCGTGCTCGAGCCGGTGGCGCTGTCCGACGCCGTGCGCTACGTGCTGGTGCTCGAACCGGTGGGGATGCAGATGCCGGCCAAGCCGGAGCCTGTGCCCGAGGACACGAAGCCGGCGCCGAGGAAGGGGGGCCGGCGATGATCATGCCCCGCGGCGACACCCTGCTGCTGCCGGCCAACCCGCTGTTCGTCTGGCTGACGCTGGTGCTGGCCTTCGTGTTCAACCTGGTGCCGCTGGGCCGCGTGCCGGCGATGCCGGACTTCCTGGCCGTCGTGCTGGTGTTCTGGAACGTGCACCAGACGCGCCGCATCGGCGTGGGCGTGGCCTTCCTGTTCGGCCTGGCGATGGACGTGCACGACGGCGCCGTGCTCGGCCAGCACGCGCTGGCCTACACGCTGCTGGGCTTCTTTGCCACCACTATCCACCGCCGGCTGCTGTGGTTCACGGTGCCCTCGCAGGCGCTGCAGATCCTGCCGCTGTTCTTCGCGGCGCACCTGGTGTCGCTGGTGGTTCGCCTGATGGCAGGCGGCATGTTCCCCGGTTGGGAGCTGCTGCTCGCGCCGGTGTTCGAGGCGCTGTTGTGGCCTTTGGTCACGTGGGTGCTGCTCGCGCCGCAGCGCAGGCCGCCCGATCCGGATCAGAATCGTCCTCTGTGAGCATGTTCAGCCACGTCAGACAGGCCCGCGCGCCGGGCCGCCCCAAGCCGGGCCCGCCCCCCGCGGGTGGCTTGCCGTACTCGGCGAGCCGGGGGTTGTCGTGACCGAGATCCGCAACGTCGAGCAGGAGTTGTCGCGCTTCAACGCGCGGCTGCTGGCTGCGGCCGCGTTCGTGCTGGTCGGTTTCGGCCTGCTCGGTGCACGGCTGGTGCATCTGCAGGTCGTCAAGCACGAGGAACTGTCCACCCAGGCGGAGAACAACCGCATCGCGGTGGTGCCCATCGTGCCCAATCGCGGCCTGATCGTCGACCGCAATGGCGTCGTGCTGGCCAACAACTACTCGGCCTACACGCTCGAGATCACGCCTTCGAAGGTCGACGACCTCGAAGGCCTGATCGGCCGGCTCGGCGAGGTCATCGAGATCCAGCCGCGCGACCGCAAGCGCTTCAAGCGGCTGATGGAAGAGAGCAAGAGCTTCGAGTCGCTGCCGATCCGCACCAAGCTGACCGACGACGAAGTGGCCCGCTTCACTGCGCAGCGCTTCCGCTTCACCGGCGTGGACATCAAGGCGCGGCTGTTCCGCAACTACCCGCTCGGAGAGACGGGCAGTCACCTGCTGGGCTACATCGGCCGCATCAACCAGGCCGAAAAGGAAGCCATCGACGACACCGAGGACGCCGCCAACTACCGCGGTACCGAATACATCGGCAAGCTCGGTGTCGAGCAGAGCTACGAGGCCGAGTTGCACGGCACCACCGGTGTCGAGGAAGTCGAGACCAGCTCCAATGGCCGGCCGGTGAGGCGGCTCAAGAGCAACCCGGCCACGCCGGGCAACAAGGTGGTGCTGTCGATCGACATCCGGCTGCAGGCCCTGGTCGAGCAGATGTTCGGCGACCGGCGCGGCGCACTCGTCGCGCTGGACCCGCGCAGCGGCGAGGTGCTGGCCTTCGTCAGCAAGCCCACCTTCGACCCGAACCTGTTCGTCGACGGCATCGACAGCGAGTCGTGGAAGGAGCTCAACGAGTCCGTCGACAAGCCGCTGCTGAACCGGGCGCTGCGCGGCACCTACCCGCCTGGCTCGACCTTCAAGCCCTTCATGGCGATCGCCGCGCTCAACAGCGGCAAGCGCAGCCCCAGCCAGGTGATCTTCGACGGCGGGACCTTCCAGTTCGGCAACCACACCTTCCGCAGCCATGGCGACGCCGGGCTCGGGCCGGTGGACATGGTGCGCAGCATCGTCAAGTCGAGCAATGTCTACTACTACTCGCTGGCCAACGAGATGGGTGTCGACCTGATGCACGAGCAGCTCGAACCCTTCGGCTTCGGGCGCAAGACCGGCATCGATGTCGAGGGCGAGGTCACCGGCCTGCTGCCCTCCACCGAGTGGAAGCGCAAGGCCTACAAGAAGCCCGAGCAGCAGAAGTGGTACGCCGGCGAGACCATCTCCCTGGGCATCGGCCAGGGCTACAACAACTTCACCATGCTGCAGCTGGCCAGCGCCACCGCGACACTGGTGTCAGGCGGCCAGCGCTACAAGCCGCGCCTGGTGCGCGAGGTGCAGGACGTGGTCACCGGCGAGCGGCGCGTGCTGGTCAACGACGCGCTGCCGCCGCTGCCGCTCAAGCCCGAACACGTGGAGCTGATCAACCGTGCGCTGTACGGCGTGACGCAGGAAGGCACCTCGGTGCGCTCCTTCCTCGGCGCCACCTACAAGAGCGGCGGCAAGACGGGCACGGCGCAGGCCATCGGTGTGAAGGCCAACGAGAAGTACAACGCCGCCAAGCTCGAAGAGGCGCAGCGCGACCACTCGCTGTACATGGCTTTCGCGCCGCTGGAGGCGCCGAGCATCGCGGTGGCGGTGATCGTCGAGAACGCGGGCTGGGGCTCCGATTCCGCTGCGCCGATGTCGCGCCGCGTGTTCGACTACGTGCTCAACGGCACCGTGCCCAGCGAAGAAGATCTGGCGCTCACCCGCGAGGGCAAGTCGACCACGCCGGTGGGCAAGCCGCGGCCCGCCACCGAGATACTGTTGCCCGGCGCCGCCGCGATCGCGCTGCCGCCGGCCGTGCCGCCGACGCAGCGCGTCGCACAAGGCGAATCTCAGGGCGCACCGGCGAAATGAACACCCGCACCCGCCCCGCGCCGATGAACGTCGCCTTCGAGCGGCCGTCGGTCCTGCAGCGCATCGCGCCGGTGTTCACCGGCTTCGACGGGCCGCTCTCGCTGGCCATCCTGCTGCTGGCCGGTGCCGGATTGCTGACCATGTACTCGGCCGGCTTCGACCACGGCACGCGCTTCGTCGACCATGGGCGCAACATGCTGATCGCCTTCGGAATTCTGTTCGTCGTCGCACAGGTCCCGCCGCAGAAGCTGATGGCGCTGGCCGTGCCGCTGTACCTGGTGGGCGTGGCGCTGCTGGTGGCCACGGCCATCTTCGGCATCACCAAGAAGGGCGCGACGCGCTGGCTCAACCTGGGCATGGTGATCCAGCCCAGCGAGATCCTGAAGATCGCCATGCCGCTGATGCTGGCCTGGTGGTTCCAGCGCCGCGAGGGCGCAGCTGCGCGCGCCGGACTTCGTCGTCGCGATGCTGCTGCTGGGCGTGCCGGTGGGCCTGATCGTCAGGCAGCCTGACCTGGGCACGGCGATCCTGGTGCTGTCGGCCGGCATGTACGTGATCTTCTTTGCCGGCCTGTCATGGCGGCTGATCGTGCCGGTGCTGGTGATGGCCGTAGTGGCCATCAGCGCGCTGGTGCTCTCTGCCGACAGCATCTGCGAACCGGGCGTGAAATGGCCGCTGCTGCGCGACTACCAGAAGCACCGCGTGTGCACCCTGCTCGACCCGAGCAAGGACCCGCTGGGCAAGGGCTTCCACACCCTCCAGGGCATGATTGCCATCGGCTCGGGCGGCTTCGAGGGCAAGGGCTTCATGAAGGGCACGCAGACGCACCTGGAGTTCATCCCGGAGCGCACCACCGACTTCATCTTCGCCGCCTTCGCCGAGGAGTTCGGCCTGGCCGGCTGCGTGGCGCTGCTGCTGGGCTTCGTCTTCCTGATCTTCCGCGGCCTGATGATCGCTGCCGACGCGCCGACCATGTTCACGCGATTGCTCGCCGGCTCGATCACGCTGAGCTTCTTCACCTATGCCTTCGTCAACATGGGCATGGTCAGCGGCATCCTGCCGGTGGTGGGCGTGCCGCTGCCGTTCATCAGCTATGGCGGCACCGCGATGGTGACGCTGGGCCTCGGGCTGGGCATCCTGATGTCGGTCGCCAAGAGCCGGCGGCTGGTGCAGTCGTGAACCCGTTTACCGCGGTCGCCGTCCTCGGGGTCGGGAACATGGGGATGGGCATGGCGCTGCGGCTGCGTGACCGCGGCTACGCCGTGCGGGTGCGCGACATCGACCCGGCACGAGAGGCGCAGGCGCGAGCCGAGGGCCTGACGGTGTGCGCCTCCGCGGCCGCTGCGGCCACCGGAGCGTGCTGCGCGATCGTGGCGGTGGTCGATGCCGCGCAGGCCGAAGCGGTGCTGTTCGGCTCCGACGGTGCGGCTGCCGCGCTGCTGCCGGCCGCGGCCGTGATGCTGTGCCCGACCATCGCGCCGCAAGACACCGAAGCGCTCTGTGAGCGGCTGCTCGCACAGGGGCTGGATCCGATCGACGCGCCGATGTCCGGCGGCCCGCAGCGCGCTCGCGAGGGCACGATGAGCCTGATGGTGGCCTGCGCCGACGCGGCCTTCGAGCGCCAGCGTCTGGTCATCGAGGCACTGTCGAGCGCCGTGTTCCGCCTCGGCCCGCGGCTGGGAGACGGCGCGCGCGTCAAGCTGGTCAACAACCTGCTGGCCGGCATCAACCTGGTGGGCGCGGCCGAGGCGCTGGCCCTGGCCGAGCGGGCCGGGCTGGACGCGTCGCTAATGCTCGACGTGATCGAGCGATCGAGCGGCCAGAGCTGGATCGGTTCGGATCGTTTGCGCCGCGCCCTCGCCGGCGACCTGGCGCCGCGCGCCCACACCACCTTGCTGAACAAGGACACGCACCTCGCGCTGGACATGGCGCGCCGGCTGGGCACCGACACGCCGGTGGGTGCGCAGGCGGCCGCGCTCTTCGCGCGCGCCTGTGAGAGCGGCTTCGCCTCGCTCGACGACGCCAGCCTGCTCGAACTGCTACGCCGCGACGGCCTTTGACCCGGGCTCGTCGTCCGTCCGGGCGCCGGCGGCCGGGAAGCGCAGCGTGAAGCGTGCGCCCGGTCCGAAGGCGGCGCCGCCCTGGTCGCTCAGGCCGGGGCGATGGCGCAGGTTGGCATCCTCGAGCTGGATGTGCGCACCGTGCTGAACGGCGATCTCGCGCACGATGGCCAGGCCCAGGCCGCTGCCGTCGACGTCGGTGCCCAGCGTGCGGTAGAACGGCCGGAACACCTTCTCGCGCTCGGCCACCGGGATGCCGGGGCCGGAATCCTCCACCTGCAGCACCACCACCTGGCCGAACGGGTCGTCGACGATGCGCGCCGTCACGGTGCCGCCCGCAGGCGTGTACTGGAGGGCGTTGTCGACCAGGTTGCGAATCAGCTCGCGCAGCAGCAGCGGGTTGCCGCTGACCGTGGCGCCCTTGTCGTTGAGCGCACCTCGGCCGGCCTCGGGCCCCTCGTAGCCGAGGTCGATGCGCTTTTCGAGCGCGCGCGGCACGAAGTCGCGGACGGTCTCGATGGCCAGGCGCGCGAGGTTGACGTTCTGCCGCTGCGCTTCCTGGGCCTGGTTCTCCGCGCGCGCCATGGCGAGCAGCTGATTGACCATGTGCGCCGCGCTCTGGCTCGAATGGGCGATCTGCTGGAGCGACTTCTTCAGCGCCTGCGGCTCGTGCTGGCCGGCATCGATCTCGCGCTGGGCCAGCTCGGCCTGCGTGCGCAACCCGGCCAGGGGCGTCTTCAGCTGGTGCGCCGCATCGGCGAGGAAGTGCTTCTGCGCGCCGATGGACTGGTCTAGCCGCGCCAGCAGGTCGTTGATCGCGCGCACCAGCGGCGACACCTCCTCCGGCGCCTCGCGCTCGTCGATCGGCGAGAGGTCGCTGCTGTCGCGTCGTCGGATGCGCTGCTGCAGCTCGTTGAGCGGCGCGATGCCGCGCACCAGCGCCAGCCACACCAGCAGCACCGCCAGCGGCAGGATGACGAACTGCGGCAGGATCACGCCCTTGATGATCTCGGTGGCCAGGCGCGAGCGCTTGCCCAGCGTCTCGGCCACCTGCACCAGCGCCAGCGGCGGATCGCCGTTGCGGCCGGGTAGCGCCACCCAGGCATAGGCGATGCGCAGGTCGTCGCTGTTCATCTCGCCGTCGCGAAAGCGCACCTCGTCGACCACCACCGGCTCGTCGTCCGGCGGCAGGGGCAGGCTGCGTTCGCCGCTGAGCAGCTCGCCGCGCAGGCCCAGCACCTGGTAGTAGATGTCGTCGGCCTCGTCGCTGTGCAGGAGCTCCGTGGCGCCCGTGGGCAGCGTGAACGCCGCGCTGCGCGCGCCTTCCGGGGACTGGCGCAGCACCACCTGCTTGGACAGCACCCGCGTCATCTCGGCGAGGTCGCGGTCGAAGGGCTTGTTGGCGATGCTCTGCGCCACCAGCCAGGTCAGCGCCACGCTCATCGGCCACAGCAGCAGCAGCGGCGCGAGCATCCAGTCGAGGATCTCGCCGAACAGGGACCGTTGTTCCTTCGAGGTCGGCATCGGCGGTCAGGATATCGCGCGTTTCATCGGGCCGACCAGCGCCGGCGCCCGCCCCCAGGGCGCGAACCCGGGGCCATTCAGGCGGCGATCTTCTCCAGGCAATAGCCGAGCCCGCGGACGGTGGCGATGCGCACCGGCCCCTGCTCGATCTTCTTGCGCAGTCGGTGGATGTACACCTCGATCGCGTTGTTGCTGACCTCTTCGCCCCACTCGCACAGGCGCTCGACCAGCTGGTCCTTGCTGACCAGACGCCCGGCGCGCTGCAGCAGCACCTCGAGCAGCGACAGCTCGCGCGCCGACAGCTCGATCATCTGGTCGTTGATGTAGGCCACGCGGCCGGTGGCATCGAAGGTCAGCGGGCCGTGCTTGATCACCGTCGAGGCGGTGCCCAGGCCGCGGCGGGTCAGGGCACGCACGCGCGCCTCCAGCTCCTGCAGCGAGAAGGGCTTGGCCATGTAGTCGTCGGCGCCCAGGTCCAGGCCCTTGACGCGCTGCTCGACGCTGTCGGCCGCCGTGAGGATCAGCACCGGCACCGAGGAGCCGCGCCCGCGCAGCTTGCGCAGCACTTCGAGGCCGTGCATCTTGGGCAGGCCCAGGTCGAGGATCAGCAGGTCGAATTCATGCGAGGCGAGGGCGGCGTCGGCCTCCGTGCCGCTGCTCACCCGGTCGACTGCGTAGCCGGCATTGCGCAAGGAGCGCAACAGCCCGTCGGCCAGGACTTGATCGTCTTCCGCGACCAGGATGCGCATGCGATGTCTCCTCGCCGGCTCGCGCCCGGCTGTGCCCGCATTGTAGGGATGGGCGCCAAGGTATGACGAGGGTACTGTACAAACATCCAGCTTTTGAGATAATGGCCGCCACTTCAGGAGATCGCCCCATGGACGCACCCGTCAAAGCCCTCAACACCGAAAAAGCCAAGGCCCTGCAGGCCGCGCTGGCCCAGATCGAGAAGCAGTTCGGCAAGGGCTCGATCATGCGGCTGGGCGAAGGCGAGGTGATCGAGGACATCGAGGTCGTCTCCACCGGCTCGCTGGGCCTGGACATCGCGCTGGGCGTCGGCGGCCTGCCGCGCGGGCGGGTCGTCGAGATCTACGGCCCCGAATCCTCGGGCAAGACCACGCTGACGCTGCAGGTCATCGCCGAGATGCAGAAGCTCGGCGGCACCTGCGCCTTCATCGATGCCGAGCACGCGCTCGACACCGCCTATGCGCAGAAACTCGGCGTCAACCTGCAGGAACTGCTGATTTCGCAGCCCGACACCGGCGAGCAGGCCCTGGAGATCGTCGACGCCCTGGTGCGCTCCGGCTCGGTCGACCTGGTGGTCATCGACTCGGTGGCCGCGCTCACGCCCAAGGCCGAGATCGAAGGCGAGATGGGCGATTCGCTGCCCGGCCTGCAGGCGCGGCTGATGAGCCAGGCGCTGCGCAAGCTCACCGGCACGATCAAGAAGACCAACACCATGGTCATCTTCATCAACCAGATCCGCATGAAGATCGGCGTGATGTTCGGCAGCCCCGAAACCACCACCGGTGGCAATGCGCTGAAGTTCTACGCCTCGGTGCGGCTGGACATCCGCCGCATCGGCAGCATCAAGAAGGGCGAAGAAGTCATCGGCAACGAGACCAAGGTCAAGGTCGTCAAGAACAAGGTCTCGCCGCCCTTCAAGACGGCCGAGTTCGACATCCTCTACGGCCAGGGCATCAGCCGCGAGGGCGAGATCATCGACATGGGCGTCGACAACAAGATCCTCGAAAAGAGCGGCGCCTGGTACGCCTACAACGGCGAGAAGATCGGCCAGGGCAAGGACAACGCCCGCGAGTTCCTGAAAGAGAACCCCGAAATCGCCTACGAGATCGAGAACAAGGTGCGCGAGGCGGTGGGCATCCCGATGTTGCCGCCCGCCGAAGCTTCCGGGGAGTGAAACCGGCGGCGCCCCGCTCGTTGAAGGCGCGGGCACTGCAGTGGCTCGCGCAGCGCGAGCACAGCCGTGCGGAAATGCAGCGCAAGCTGCTGCCGCACGCGCGGGCGCTGGCGGCGCAGGGTGAGGCCGATGGCGGTGACATCGGCGACGCCGCCGACCCGGTGGCGCGCGTTGCCGAGGTGCTCGACTGGCTCGAGGCCAACCGCTACCTATCGCAGCAGCGCTTCGTCGAATCGAGAATCCATGTGCGCGCCGCCCGCCACGGCAACCTGCGCATCCAGCAGGAACTCGCCCAGCACGGCCTGGCACTCGACCCTGACGCCGCACAGTCCCTCAAGGCCAGTGAAATCGACAGGGCACGCGACGTCTGGTCACGCAAGTTCGATACCCCGGCCGCCGACGCCGCCGGCCGTGCGCGCCAGGCGCGCTTCCTGACCGGCCGCGGCTTCTCCGCCGAGACGGTGCGGCGCGTGTTGCGCGAGTCGGCAAGGGGCGCGCCGGACGACAAAGCAAACTGAATCCGGCCGCATGGAGGCTGCCAGCCCGGCGTCAGCTTTGGTGCAACGCAGCATGCTACATTGCGCGGCGTTTGCGCGGGTTCCCCCCGGGTTACAGCCCGTCGGAAGCCGCACGCCACACCACAGCCACCCAACCCCTTCCTCATGGCCTTGCCGCCCGCCGCGCCCGAGCGCCAGCTGAAGCACCGTCGCAGCATCAACGTGCAGATCTATGCACGAGGCAACGGGCTGTGGGAGGTCGATGCCGAGATCACCGACGTCAAGACACGTGACGCCAAGCTCGCCGGCGGTCTGCGCCTGGCCGGGGATCCGATCCACGACATGCTGCTGCGCATCGTCGTCAACGAGCAGCTGGACATCGTCGAGGCCGGCTCCGAGACGCGCTGGATGCCTTATCCAGGCCACTGCGACGACCACGACGATGCCTATGCGAGCCTGGTCGGGCTGAACCTGCTCAAGGGCTTCCGACAGGCCGTCAAGGAGCGCCTGGGCGGCGTGGCCGGCTGCACGCACATCACTGAGCTGACCCAGGTGCTGCCGACAGCGGTCATCCAGGCCTTCGCCGGCGAAGTGATCGACACCCGCGAGGACAGCGCTTCGCGCCCTTTCCAGATCGACCGCTGCCATGCCTTGCGTTCCGATGGCGCGGCCGTGAAGATCTTCTACCCGCGCTGGTACCGGGGGGCAGTCGACCCCGCAGCCGCTTCCAACCCCACTGAAACCAGACCAAGCGAGACACTCCCATGAAGATCCACGAGTACCAGGGCAAGGAAATCCTGCGCCAGTTCGGCGTGCCCGTGCCGCGCGGCTATCCCGCCTTCAGCGTGCTGGAAGCGACCGAAGCGGCGCAGAAGCTCGGCGGCCCGGTGTGGGTCGTGAAGGCGCAGATCCACGCCGGCGGCCGCGGCAAGGGCGGCGGCGTGAAGGTGGCGAAGACGCTGGACGACGTCAAGAAGCTCGCTGGCGAGATCCTCGGCATGCAGCTGAAGACGCACCAGACCGGCCCCGCGGGCCAGAAGGTGCGCCGCCTGTACATCGAGGACGGTGCGGACATCAAGAAGGAGCTGTACGTCTCGCTGGTCACCGACCGCGCGACGCAGAAGGTCGCGATGATCGCCTCGAGCGAAGGCGGCATGGACATCGAGGAAGTGGCGCACAGCACGCCCGAGAAGATCATCACCGAGCTGGTCGACCCGCTGGTCGGCATGACCGACGCGCAGGCGCGCAAGGTCGCCGCGGCGATCGGCGTGCCGGAAGCGTCGCACGCAGGCCGTGACGCTGTTCCAGAACCTGTACCGCTGCTACATGGAGACGGACGCCAGCCTGGTCGAGATCAACCCGCTGAACTGCGACAGCAAGGGCAACCTGATGGCGCTGGACGCGAAGTTCAACTTCGACAGCAACGCGCTGTTCCGCCACCCCGAGATCGTTGCCTACCGCGACCTCGACGAAGAAGACCCGGCCGAGATCGAAGCCAGCAAGTTCGACCTGGCCTACATCCAGCTCGACGGCAACATCGGCTGCCTGGTCAACGGCGCCGGCCTGGCGATGGCGACCATGGACACCATCAAGCTGTTCGGCGGCGAGCCGGCGAACTTCCTCGACGTCGGCGGTGGCGCCACCGCCGAGAAGGTCACCGAAGCCTTCAAGATCATGCTCAGCAGCCCGAAGGTCAAGGCCATCCTGGTCAACATCTTCGGCGGCATCATGCGCTGCGACACCATCGCCGAAGGCGTGATCGCCGCGTGCAAGGCCGTCAACCTGAAGGTGCCGCTGGTCGTGCGCATGAAGGGCACGAACGAGGAACTGGGCAAGAAGATGCTCAAGGAGTCCGGCCTGCCCATCATCAGCGCCGACACCATGGCCGAAGCCGCGACGAAGATCGTCGCCGCCGTCAAGTAACCCGCCCGCACGAGAGAAACGACATGAGCATCCTCATCAACAAGGACACCAAGGTCATCACCCAGGGCATCACGGGCAAGACCGGCCAGTTCCACACCCGCGGCTGCCGCGACTACGCCAACGGCAAGAACTGCTTCGTCGCCGGCGTGAACCCGAAGAAGGCCGGCGAGGACTTCGAGGGCATCCCGATCTTCGCCAGCGTCAAGGACGCCGCGAAGAACACCGGCGCCACCGTCAGCGTGATCTACGTGCCGCCGGCCGGCGCCGCCGCGGCGATCTGGGAGGCGGTGGAAGCCGACCTCGACCTGGCCATCTGCATCACCGAAGGCATCCCCATCCGCGACATGCTGGAAGTGCGCAACAAGATGAAGCAGAAGGAAGCCAAGGGCGGCAAGAAGACGCTGCTGCTCGGCCCCAACTGCCCGGGCCTGATCACGCCCGACGAGATCAAGATCGGCATCATGCCGGGCCACATCCACCGCAAGGGCCGCATCGGCGTGGTGTCGCGCTCGGGCACGCTGACCTATGAAGCGGTGGCGCAGCTCACCGAGATCGGCCTGGGCCAGAGCAGCGCGGTCGGCATCGGCGGCGACCCGATCAACGGCCTCAAGCACATCGACGTGATGCGGCTGTTCAACGACGACCCGGACACCGACGCCGTCATCATGATCGGCGAGATCGGCGGCCCCGACGAAGCGGAAGCCGCTCGCTGGTGCCAGGCCAACATGAAGAAGCCGATCGTCGGCTTCATTGCCGGCGTCACCGCCCCCCCGGGCAAGCGCATGGGCCATGCCGGCGCGCTGATCTCGGGCGGCGCCGACACGGCCGACGCCAAGCTCGCCATCATGGAAGAGTGCGGCTTCACCGTGACGCGCAACCCGTCGGAGATGGGCAAGCTGCTCAAGGCGCTGCTCTGATCCGGCGCCGGCGTTCGTAGTAGTACGAACGCCGCGGCCCGGCGACGCTGCCTAGAATCCCGGCAGCTCGAAAACCAGGAGGGCCTTCGCGGCCCTCCGCTTCATTCCGACAAACGGGCCTTGCCATGGATCTCACTTCCGGCGCCTTCTGGGCGGCACTCGGGTCGATCATTCTCGCCAACGTCGTGCTGTCCGGCGACAACGCCGTGGTCATCGCGCTGGCGGCGCGATCGCTGCCGCCGCAGCAGCAGAAGCAGGCGATCTTCTGGGGCAGTGCCGCAGCCATCGTGATGCGGATCGTGCTGACGTTGATCGCCGTCGAGATGCTCAAGTGGCCGTGGCTGAAGGTCGTCGGGGCAGTGCTGCTGGTCTATATCGGCATCTCGCTGCTGGGAGAAGACGACGGTGGCGACGGGGAGCACCGCGAAGTCGGCGGCATGGTCGCGGCGATCCGCACCATCCTCGTCGCCGATCTGGTGATGAGCCTGGACAACGTGCTCGCCGTGGCGGCCGCCGCCAAGGGCGACACCGCGCTGCTGGTCATTGGCCTGGCCGTGAGCATCCCTCTGATCATCTTCGGCAGCACGCTGCTGCTGAAGGTGATGGAGCGATTCCCGATCATCATCACCTTGGGTGCGGCGCTGTTGGGCTTCCTGGCCGGCGAGATGCTGCTCACCGACCCCGCGGTCACCAACCGCTTCGGCGAGCTCTCGCACGACGTGGTCAACGGCGCCGGTGCCATCGGTGCCGTGCTGGTGGTGGCCGTCGGCATGTGGATGCAAAAGCGTGCCCGGGCCAGGGCACAGGTCTGATATCGGTAGTTTCCGTCTTGCGCGGCGCGGAACGCGCCGCCTATACTGCCCGCCAGAAGGGGAGTAGCTCGACTCCACCGCACGCGCTGCGAAAGACGTGCGCCAAAGTTTCGGCAGGCCGTCAATACGAAGCGTTGCTTCCGGTCTGTCGGGCAACAACAAATCACTCCACGCCGAGCAAGACCTTCGATGCAAGCCGCATGAGCGGTGGGATCGAAGCCGTCTGACCGACCGCCTCCGCGTCGTTCCCCCGCCCATTCGGCTTGCACCGTCGTCGTGCGAATCGTCTGGAGCCTTCATGGAACTCTTCTCAGCCCCTTGGTGGTCAGCACTGCTGGCCATCGTCCTGATCGACCTTGTCCTGGCCGGCGACAACGCGATCGTCATCGCGCTGGCGGCCCGCAACCTTCCCGCGAACCTGCAGAAGCGCGCCATCCTGTGGGGCACCGTCGGCGCCGTGGTCGTGCGCAGCACGATGACGATCGGCGTCGTCTGGCTGCTGAAGATCCCGGGGCTCATGCTCGTCGGCGGCCTCGGCCTCGTGTGGATCGCCTACAAGCTGCTCGCGCCGGCCGGCGAGGGTACCGAGCACCAGCCGCAGGCCAGCACCTTTCTGGGCGCGATGAAGACCATCGTCGTCGCCGACGCCCTGATGGGCGTGGACAACGTGCTGGGCGTGGCCGGCGCCGCCCACGGCGCCTTCGACCTGGTCGTCATCGGCCTGCTCATCAGCGTGCCCATCGTCGTATGGGGCAGCACGATGGTGCTCAAGCTGGTCGAGCGCTTCCCGGTGATCACCTACCTCGGCGCCGCCGTGCTCGCCTACACCGCCGCGCACATGATCGTCAGCGAGCCGCTGCTCGACGATGTCTACGACCCGAACCTGGCCATCCGCGTGGCCACCTATGCCCTGCTGATCGGTGGCGTGCTGGCCGCCGGATGGTGGGGCGCCCATCACCGCCAGCCGGCCGATGCCTCGGCCACCTGACTCGCACAACGTTCGCCCCACCAGGAGATCCACGATGGAAAAGATCGCCGTGTTCGTCAACGATGCGGAGCACGCCCTGCACATCATCCAGCCGATGCTCAAGAGCGAGGAACCCACACACTGGATCATCGTGGCCACCGCGCCCACGCTGACCCGCCACATCGGCAGGTGGGTGTCGCACGCGGCCCGCCAGCAGTGGCTGGAGCGCTGGAGCACCGAGCTGTTCGGCCAGCTCGAGCCGAGCCTGCGCTCGGTGGCCGGCAGCAAGGTCGAGAAGATGCTGGTCAAGCGGCCGCTGGTCGAGGTGAGCGCCCGGCTGCAGGCGCGCCTGGGGGCCGTGCGCCTGCTGGACGCACGCCGGCAGCGCCTGGGCAAAGCCGAGGAGCCGATCAGTGCCGGCCAACCTGCTGCCGCGAAGGGCGCCTGGGCGTACCCGGTGGCCGCGACGGCCGGCCTGAGCGCGATGCTGACACTGGCCGACTGAGCTCGCCGGCGCTGCCCGCGGAGCACGGTGCGCCGCGGTCGCTGTGCTAACGTGCCGCTCGCAATGAGCAGGCGGCGCGGGCAGGCGGGCAGCAATGCATATCCGGGGGGGCGGCATGACCCCGGGCGAAGGCCTGCGCTGGCTGGCGCTGATCCTCACGTTGCTCGCCGCCGCCGGCTATCTGGTGACCGTTTTGCCGCGGCTGGCCGCTGCGCCGGCGCTGTGGCCAGCGGCTTGCTCATTGTCGGTTGTGGCGTGCTGCTCGTGCTGAGCGTCGGCGGGTTGGCTGCTGGTTCCGATGGTCGCCTTGTTGTTCGGCCACGGCGGATACTGGCTGGCGGTCACGCGTCGATCGCCCCTGCCCGATCGCGCCTGCTGCTCGCCCCGTCCCGGCGGCATCGGCGCTGGCCGGCGATCAAGCCTCGCCGGCAGCGGCAGCCTCGGCCAGGGCTCTGCCCGCCACGCTCGGCCGCTACCGCGTCGAAAGCGAGATCGGCCGGGGCTCGATGGGCGCCGTCTACCTCGGGCGCGACCCGCAGATCGGCCGCCAGGTCGCCATCAAGACCTTGGCGCTGAGCCGGGAGTTCGAGGGCGACAAGCTGGTCGAGGCCCGCGAACGCTTCTTCCGCGAGGCCGAGACGGCCGGCCGGCTGCAGCATCCGGGCATCGTGACCATCTTCGATGCCGGCGAGGCGCAGGACCTCGCCTACATCGCCATGGAATACATCAAGGGCGAGGACCTGCAGCGCTACACCTCGCCCGGCCGCCTGCTGCCCGTGGCGCAGTTGCTCGAGATCGTCGCCCGCGTGGCCGAGGCGTTGGCCTATGCGCACTCCCAGGGCGTGGTGCACCGCGACGTCAAACCGGCCAACGTGATGGTGGACCTGGACAGCGGGCTCGTGAAGGTCACCGACTTCGGTGTCGCCCGGCTCGACGACTCGAGCCGCACACGTACCGGCCTGGTGCTGGGCACGCCGTCCTTCATGTCGCCCGAGCAGATGGCCGGGCGCCGCACCGATGGCCGCAGTGACCTGTATTCGCTCGGCGTGATGCTCTTCCAGCTGCTCACCGCGAGCTTGCCGCATCAGGGCGAGACGATGGCCAGACTGATGCACCAGATCGCCAACGAGGCTGCTCCCGACATCCGTACGCTTCGTCCGGAGCTTCCGCAGGAGCTGGCCGACGTGGTGGCGCTGGCGCTGGAGAAGCGCCCGGAGGTGCGCTATGCCGACGGCGGCCAGATGGCGCAGGACCTGCGGACCCTGGCCGCGGCGATGCTGGCGGCCCCGCCGGCCGAATCTGGCACGGTCGAGGAGTTCGAGAAAACCGTGACATTCTCACGCGTGGAACCAAGGCACAATTCCGAGTCATGAGAGCCTGTGCCGGGTCCATCCTCACCGGCCTCCCTGCCGCATGTCATTGCCCGATCCCGACGACACCATGACCCTGGAGTTCTTCAGCGCGACCGACACGGGGCGGGCGCGCAACAACAATGAAGACTCGGTTGCCGTGGACGAGCCGTCCTGCCTCATCGTGCTGGCCGACGGCATGGGCGGCTACAACGCCGGCGAAGTCGCCAGCGGCATGGCCACGGCCTTCATCAAGAGCGAGCTGGGGCGCTGGCTGTCGGAGGCGTCCGACAACGCCTCGGACACCGACGTGCGCCGCGCCATGGACATCTGTGTCGACAACGCGAACCGCGCCATCTTCAACGCCGCCAACTCCAACCCGCAGTACGCGGGCATGGGCACGACGCTGGTGGTCGGAGTGTTTCGCGAGGGCCGCCTGCTGATGGGCCACGTGGGCGATTCGCGGGGCTACCGGCTGCGCGGCGGGCGCCTGGCGCAGATCACGCATGACCACTCGCTGCTGCAGGAGCAGATCGATTCGGGCCTGATCACCGCGGAACAGGCTGCGTTTTCGTCGAACAAGAACCTCGTCACCCGAGCCGTCGGCGTCGAAGACACGGTGCTGCTCGAGACGCACCTGCACGACGTGATGCCGGGCGATCTGTACCTGCTGTGCTCCGACGGCCTGTCGGACATGCTCGACGACGAGAGCATCGCGCAGCTGTTGCAGACCAGCGACGTCCTGCCCGAAGTGGCGGCCGCCCTGGTCGACGCCGCCAACGAGGCAGGCGGAAAGGATAATATCTCGGTGGTTCTTGCTAGGGGTGCGCGGTCCGGCCGGCCCGGCGCGATCGTGGTGGCCTTTCCGGCGTTGAGGGTGCCGTCGGATCGGATAGAAGACTCAAACAGAAGACACGAGGACACGAGCATGGGCAAGCTGGTCGTATCGCTGGATGGAGTGGTGATCAAGGAAGTCCAGATCACCAAGGACAAGACCACGCTCGGCCGTCGCCCGTACAACGACATCGTGATCGACAACCTCGCCGTCAGCGGCGAGCACGCCGTGCTGCAGATGGTCGGCGCCGACGTCTTCATCGAAGACCTCAACAGCACCAACGGCACCTACATCAACGGCAAGGCCGTCAAGAAGCAGCTGCTCACGCACAACGACACGGTCGAGATCGGCAAGTACAAGATCAAGTACCTCGTCGAGGACGGCACCGATTACGAGAAGACCATGATCATGAAGCCCGGCACCGTGCCGGGCTCGGGTGGGCCGCAGTCCTACTCGCCGACGGTCGGCTTCGGGGCCTCTGGCTTCGGCTCGCTCGGCGGCTCCACCGCGCCGGCATCGATCAAGGTGCTCAACGGTGCCGCCGCCGGCCGCGAGGTCATGCTCACCAAGGTCGTGACCACCGTCGGCAAGCCCGGCGTTCAGGTCGCCTCCATCACCAAGCGCCCGGGCGGCTACGTGCTCGCCCACGTGGAGGGCGCACTGCGCCCCACCGTCAACGGCAGCCCGGTCACGGGCGAGACCGTGCAGCTGAAGAACGGCGACGTGGTCGAGCTCGCCGGCACGCAGATGCAGTTCGTGCAGGCCTGATCCGGCGCGCTGAGGCCTGCCGCGCGCATCCCGGCGCATGAGCACGGGTGCGCTTCGACTGCTTCGCTGGGCCCTGCTGGGCTTCGCGCTGGCGCTGACCCTGATGCACGCCAGCGGTCTGATGCCGCTGCGACCGCTGCAGCAGATCGACCTGGCCATCGACGATGCGCGCCTGCGTGCCACGATGCCCGGCACGCGCGACCCGCGCATCGTGATCGTCGACATCGACGACGCCAGCCTGGCGCGCATCGGCCGCTGGCCCTGGCCGCGCGAGCGCATCGCCGCGCTGGCGCAGGAGCTGTTCGAGCGCCAGCACGCTGCGGTCGTCGGGTTCGACCTCGTCTTCGCCGAGCCCGATCCGGGTGACGCCGCGCTGGCCCAGGCGCTGCGGGGGCGGCCGGCCGTGCTCGGATTCTTCCTCGCCGATGGGCCCAGCGCGCAGCGCACCGGCGTTCTGCCCGCGCCCGTGTTCGACGCCTCAACGCTCGGCGGGCGCAGCGGCGGGCTCGCTCAGTGGAGCGGGCATGTCGCCAATGTCGCTCCGCTGGCCGCCACCGTGCCTGCGGCCGGCTTCTTCAACGTGCTGCCCGACATCGACGGCATCGTGCGCCGCTGCCCCTGGTGGCGGACGTGGCGGGCAGCCATCAGGAGAACCTGGCGCTGGCGATGCTGCGCGTGTACGGCAATGCGCCGGCGGTTCGCCCCGTGCTGACCGCCTCACCCGGGCTCGGCGGCGACGGCGGGCTGGTCGCCATCGAACTCGCCCAGGGTGCGCAGCGCCTGCGCATCCCGGTGGACGTGCGCGGCGGCGTGCGCGTGCCTTACCGCGGCCCTGGCGGACCCGCGGGCGGTTCGTTCGACTACCTGTCGGCCGCCGACCTGCTCGAAGGCCGCGTGGCCGCGGGCACACTGTCGGGCAGGCTGGTGCTGGTCGGCTCCAGCGCACCGGGAGTGTTCGACCTGCGCAGCACGCCGGTGGCGGCCGTCTACCCGGGCGTGGAGGTGCACGCCAACCTGCTCTCGGGCCTGCTCGACGGGCGCGGGCCGGTGGTGCCCGACTGGTCGCGCGGCTACGAAGTGGCGCAGCTGCTCGTCGGACGGCCTTGCTGGCGCTGCTGCTGCCGAAGCTGCGTGCGGCTTCGGCGATGGGCGCGACGCTCGCCCTCGGGGTCGTGCTGATCCTGCTCGACCAATGGCTCTATCGCCGCCACGGCCTGGCGCTGCCGCTCGCCTCGGCCCTGCTGCTGACCGCTCTCGTCTACGTCGGCATCACCGGCTGGGGCTACGTGGTCGAGGGGGCGCGGCGCCGCTCGCTCACCCGGCTGTTCGGCACCTACGTGCCGCCGGAGCTGGTGGCGCAAATGGCGCGCGACCCGCAGCGTTACGGCATGCAGGCCGAGAACCGCGAACTGACGGTGATGTTCTGCGACATGCGCAACTTCACGCAAGTCTCCGAGGCGCTGCCTCCCGAGGAGCTGCGTGCGCTGGTCAACCGCTTCTTCTCGGCCATGACGCAGGAGATCCGCGCTCACCGCGGCACGCTGGACAAGTACATCGGCGACGCCATCATGGCCTTCTGGGGCGCGCCGGTGGCCGATGCCGACCATGCGC
>JADJJI010000014.1 GCA_016706565.1 Piscinibacter sp. | reverse complement strand
GCGCGCCAGGCGCGCTTTCCTGACCACCGGCCGCGGCTTCTCCGCCGAGACGGCAGTGGCGCGTGTTGCGCGAGTCGGCAAGGGGCGCGCCGACGACAGCAATCCGAATCCGGCCGCATGGAGGCTGCCAGCCCGGCGTCAGCTTGGGTGCAACGCAGCATTGCTTACATTGCGCGGCAAGCCGGTGCGGGTTCCCGGGCTACAGCCCGTCAGCCGCACGCCGCCACCACAGCCACTCCAACCCTTCCCTCATGGCCTTGCCGCCCCGCCGCGCCCGGAGCGCCAGCCGAAGCACCGTCGCAGCATCAACGGGCAGATCTATGCACGAGGCAACGGGCTGTGGGAGGTCGATGAGATCACCGACGTCAGCACACGTGACGCCAAGCTCGCCGGGCGGTCTGCGCCTGGCCGGATCCGATCCACGACATGCTGCTGCGCATCGTCGTCAACGAGCGGGCTGGATATCGTCGAGGCCGGCCCGAGACGCGCTGGATGCCTTTATCCAGGCCACTGCGACGACCACGACGACGCCTGCGCGAGCCTGGTCGGGCCGAACTCCTGCTTCCTGGCGGCTTCCGACAGGCCGTCAAGGAGCGCCCGGGCGGCGTGGCCGGCTGCACGCACATCACTGAGCTGACCCAGGTGCTTGTGGATAGCGGTCATCCAGGCCTTCTGCCGGCGAAGCGATCGACACCTTGCGAGGACAGCGCGCTTTCGCGCCTTTCCAGATCGACCGCGGGCATGCCTTTGCGTTCCGGATGGCGCGGCCGGGAAGATTTCACCGCGCTGCTGGTACTGGGGCAGTCGACCCCGCAGCCAGCTTCCAACCCCACTGTACAGACCAAGCGGAGCTACACCCCACGAAGATCCACGAGTACCAGGGCAAGGGAAATCCTGCGCCAGTTCGGCGTGCCCGTGCCGCGCGGTGCATCCCCCTTCAGCGTGCTGAAGCGACCGGAGCGGCGCAGAAGCTCGGCGGCCCGGTGTGGTCGTGAAGGCGCAGATCCGGCGCCGGCGGCCGCGGCAAGGGGCGGCAGGTGAAAGTGTGGCAAAAGACGCTGGGACGCGTCAAAGAGCTCGCTGGCGAGTCCTCGGCATTACGCAGCCGAAGACTCACCAGACCGGCCCTGTGGCTCAGAAGGTGCGCCGCCTGTACATCGAGGACGGTGGAATCGGGCATCAGAAGGGGGCTGTACGCGTCGCTGGTCACCGACCGCGCGTCGCGGAAGGGTTGTCGCCTGATCGCCTCGAGCGAAGGCGGCATGGTGATCGAGGAAGTGGCGCACAGCACGCCCGAAGAAGATCATCACCGAACTGGTCGACCCGCTGGTCAGCACGACCGACGCGCAGGCGCGCAAGTCGCCGCGCCGGATCGGCGTGCCGGAAGCGTCCGCACGCCCAGGCCGTGACGCTGTTCCAGAACCTGTACCGCTGCCATGGAGACGGACGCCTCGTTGGTCGAGATCAACCCGCTGAACTGCGACAGCAAAGAGGGGCGTAACCTGATCGCGCTGGACTAGAAGTTCAACGACAGCAACGCGCTGTTCCGCCACCCCGAGATCGTTGCGTACCCGCGACCTCGACGAAGAAGACCCGGCCGAGATCGAAGCCATGCAAGTTCGACCTGGCCTTACATCCAGCTCGACGGCAACATCGGCTGCCTGGTCAATGGCGCCGGCCTCGCGATGGCGACCATGGACACCATCAAGCTGTTCGGCGGCGAGCCGGCGAACTTCCTCGACGTCGGCGGTGGCGCCACCGCCGAGAAGGTCACCGAAGCCTTCAAGATCATGCTCAGCAGCCCGAAGGTCAAGGCCATCCTGGTCAACATCTTCGGCGGCATCATGCGCTGCGACACCATCGCCGAAGGCGTGATCGCCGCGTGCAAGGCCGTCAACCTGAAGGTGCGCTGGTCGTGCGCATGAAGGGCACGAACGAGGAACTGGGCGAGAAGATGCTCAAGGAGTCCGGCCTGCCCATCATCAGCGCCGGAACACCTATGAAGCCGAAGCCGCGACGAAGATCGTCGCCGCCGTCAAGTAACCCGCCCGCACGAGAGAAACGACATGGCAACCATCCTCATCAATGGGCGCGGACACCAAGGTCATCACCCAGGGCATCACGGGCAAGACCGGACAGTTCCACACCCGCGGGCTGCCGCGACTCCGCCAACGGCAAGAACTGCTTCGTCGCCGGCGTGAACCCGAAAAAGGCCGGCGAGGACTCGGGAAGGCATCCCGATCTTCGCCAGCGTCAAGGACGCCGCGAAGATTACCGGCGCCACCGTCAGCGTGATCCTACGATGCGCGCCGGCCGGCGCCGCCGCCATGGCGATCTGGGAGGCGGTGGAAGCCGACCTCGACCGGCCATCTGCATCACCGAAGGGGATCCCCATCCGCGACATGCTGGAAGTGCAACAAGATGAAGCAGAAGGAAGCCAAGGGCGGCAAGAAGACTTTGCTGCTCGGCCCCAACTGCCGGGCCTGATCACGCCCGACGAGATCAAGATCGGCATCATGCCGGGCCACATCCACCGCAAGGGCCGCATCGGCGTGGTCTCGCGCTCATGCACGCTGGCTTGAGCGAAGCGGTGGCGCAGCTCACCGAGATCGGCTTGAACCAGTCCAGCGCCGTGGGCATCGCGGCGACCCGATCAACGGCCTCAAGCACCTCGACGTGATGCGGCTGTTCAACGACGACCTGGTCACCGACGCCGTCATCATGACAGTCGGCGAGATCGGCGACCCCGACGAAGCGGAAGCCGCTCGTGGTGCCAGGCCAACATGAAGAAGCCGATCGTCGGCTTCATTGCCGGCGTCACCGCCCCTCCGGGCAAGCGCATGGGCCATGCCGGCGCACTGATCTCGGGCGCGCCGACACGTACGACGCCAAGCTCGCCATCATGGAAGAGTGCGGCTTCACCGTGACGCGCGCAACCCGTCGGAGATGGGCAAGCTGCTCAAGGCTCTGCTCTGATCCGGCGCCGGCGTTCGTAGTAGTACGAACGCCGCGGCCCGTGCAGCTGCCTAGAATTCAGGCGGCTCGCACACGCAAACCAGGAGGCCATCGAGGCCCTCCGGTTTCATTCCGACAAACCGGCCTTGCCCATGGATCTACTTCCGGCGCCTTCTGGGCGGCACTCGGGTCGATCATTCTCGCCAACGTCGTGCTGTCCGGCGACAACGCCGTGGTCATCGCGCTGGCGGCGCGATCGCTGCCGCCCAAGCAGCAGAAGCAGGCGATCTTCTGGGGCAGTGCCGCAGCCATCGTGATGCGGATCGTTATGACGTTGATCGCCGTCGAGCTGCTCAAAGGCCGTGGCTGAAGGTCGTCGGGGCCGTGCTGCTAGTCTATATCGTCCCTCGCCGCCGCGAAGTCGGCGGCATGGTCGCGGCGATCCGCACCATCCTCGTCGCCGATCTGGTGATGAGCCTGGACAACGTGCTCGCCGTGGCGGCGGCCGCCAAGGGCGACACCGCGCTGCTGGTCATCGGCCTGGCGGTCAGCATCCCACTCATCATCTTCGGCAGCACGCTGCTGCTCAAGGTGATGGAGCGTTTCCCGATCATCATCACGCTGGGTGCCGCGCTGCTGGGTTTTCTGGCCGGCGAAATGCTGCTCACCGATCCGGCTGTCATCAGCCGCTTTGGCGAGCTCTCGCACGATGTGATCAACGGCGCCGGCGCCATTGGCGCTGTGCTGGTGGTGTTCGTGGGCATGTGGCTGCAAAGGCGGGCGCGGGCCAAGGCACTGGGCTGATATCGGTAGTTTCCGTCTTGCACGGCGGAGAACGCGAAGCCTATACTTCGCCCCAGAAGGGGAGTAGCTCGACTCCACCGCACGCGCTGCCTCAGACGTGCGCCAAAGTTTCGACAGGTCGTCAATACGCATTTCCATTCCGGTCTGTCGGGCAACAACAAATCACTCCACGCCGAGCAAGACCTTCGATGCAAACCGCATGAGCGGTGGGATCGAAGCCGTCTGACCGACCGCCTCCGCGGCTTCCCCCGCCCATTCGGCTTGCACCGTCGTCGTGCAACTCGTCCGGAGCGCCCATGGAACTCTTCTCTGCCCCTTGGTGGTCAGCACTGCTGGCCATCGTCCTGATCGACCTGGTGCTGGCCGGCGACAACGCCATCGTCATCGCTCTGGCCGCGCGCAACCTTCCTGCCAACCTGCAGAAGCGCGCCATCCTGTGGGGCACTGTCGGCGCCGTGGTCGTGCGCAGCACCATGACCATCGGCGTGGTCTGGCTGCTGAAGATCCCGGGGCTGATGCTGGTGGGCGGCCTCGGCCTCGTGTGGATCGCCTACAAGCTGCTCGCGCCGGCCGGCGAGGGTACCGAGCACCAGCCGCAGGCCAGCACCTTTCTGGGCGCGATGAAGACCATCGTCGTCGCCGACGCCCTGATGGGCGTGGACAACGTGCTGGGCGTGGCAGGCGCCGCCAAGGGCAGCTTCGACCTGGTCGTCATCGGCCTGCTGATCAGCGTGCCCATCGTCGTCTGGGGCAGCACGATGGTGCTCAAGCTGGTCGAGCGCTTCCCGGCCATCACCTACGTCGGTGCCGCGGTGCTCGCGTACACCGCTGCGCACATGATCATCAGCGAGCCGCTGCTCGACGAGGTCTACGACCCGAACCTGGCCATCCGCGTGGCCACCTACGCCCTGCTGATCGGCGGTGTGCTGACCGCCGGATGGTGGGCAGCCCATCACCGCCAGCCGGTCGACGCATCGGCCACCTGACCCGCACAACGTTCGACCACCTGGAGATTCACGATGGAAAAGATCGCCGTGTTCGTCAACGATGCGGAGCACGCCCTGCACATCATCCAGCCGATGCTCAAGGGCGAGGAAGCCACACACTGGATCATCGTGGCCACCGCGCCCACGCTGACCCGCCACATCGGCAGGTGGGTGTCGCACGCGGCCCGCCAGCAGTGGCTGGAGCGCTGGAGCACCGAGCTGTTCGGCCAGCTCGAGCCGAGCCTGCGCTCGGTGGCCGGCAGCAAGGTCGAGAAGATGCTGGTCAAGCGGCCGCTGGTCGAGGTCAGTGCCCGTCTGCAGGGGCGCCTGGGTGCCGTGCGGCTGCTCGACGCCCGCCGGCCAAGGCTGGGCAAGACGGAAGAGCCCATCAGCGCCGGCCAGCCCGCTGCCGAGCGCGGCGCCTGGGCCTATCCGGTCGCCGCGACGGCGGGCCTGAGCGCGATGCTGACGCTGGCCGACTGAGCCACGCGGCGCGAACCGCGCGCCGATCGCTGTGCTAACGTGCCGCTGGCAATGAGCAGGAGGCACGGGCAAGCGGGCAGCAATGCATACCGGGGGGCGGCATGACCCCGGGCGATGGCCTGCGCTGGGCGGCGCTGATCCTCACGTTGCTCGCCGCCGCCGGCTATCTGGTGGCCGTTCTGCCGCGGCTGTCCGCCGTGCAGGCGCTGTGCTCCAGCGGGTTGCTCATTGCCGCTTGTGGCGTGCTGCTCGTGCTGAGCTCGGCGGGTTGGCTTCTCGTTCCGATGGTCGCCTTGTTGTTCGGCCATGGCGGATACCGGCTGGCGGTCACGCGTTTCTCGCGCCTGCCCGATCGCCCTGCTGACTCGCCCCCGCCCGTGGCGGCAACGACCTTCCCGCATCAGCCCGTGCCGGCCGCAGCCACCGCGGGCAAGGCTACGCCGGCCACCCTCGGCCGCTACCGCATCGAAAGCGAGATCGGGCGCGGTTCGATGGGCGCCGTATACCTGGGGCGCGACCCGCAGATCGGCCGCCTGGTCGCCATCAAGACACTCGCGCTGAGCCGGGAGTTCGAGGGCGACAAGCTGGTCGAGGCCCGCGAACGCTTCTTCCGCGAAGCCGAGACGGCCGGCAGGCTGCAGCATCCGGGCATCGTGACCATCTTCGATGCCGGCGAGGCGCAGGACCTCGCCTACATCGCCATGGAATACATCAAGGGCGAGGACCTGCAGCGCTACACCTCGCCCGGCCGCCTGCTGCCCGTGACGCAGCTGCTCGAGATCGTCGCCCGCGTCGCCGAGGCGCTGGCCTATGCGCATTCCCAGGGCGTGGTGCACCGCGACATCAAGCCGGCCAACGTGATGGTGGACCTGGAAAGCGGGCTCGTGAAAGTCACCGATTTCGGCGTCGCCCGGCTGGACGACTCGAGCCGCACGCGAACAGGCCTTGTGCTGGGCACGCCCTCATTCATGTCGCCCGAGCAGATGGCCGGGCGCCGCACCGATGGCCGCAGCGACTTGTATTCGCTCGGCGTGATGCTCTTCCAGCTGCTCACCGCGAGCTTGCCGCACCAGGGCGAGACCATGGCCAAGCTGATGAATCAGATCGCCAACGAGCCCGCGCCCGACATCCGCTCGCTGCGCCCGGAACTTCCCCAGGAGCTCGCCGACGTGGTGGCGCTGGCGCTGGAGAAGCGCCCGGAGGTCCGCTATGCCGACGGCGGCCAGATGGCGCAGGACCTGCGGACCCTGGTCGCCGCGATGCTGGCCGCCCCGCCGGCCGAATCTGGCACGGTCGAGGAGTTCGAGAAAACCGTGACATTCTCACGCGTGGAACCAAGGCACAATTCCGAGTCATGAGAGCCTGTGCCGGGACCATCCTCACCGGCCTCCCTGCCGCATGTCTTTGCCCGATCCCGACGACACCATGACCCTGGAGTTCTTCAGCGCGACCGACACGGGGCGGGCGCGCAACAACAATGAAGACTCGGTCGCCGTGGACGAGCCCTCCTGCCTCATCGTCCTGGCCGACGGCATGGGCGGCTACAACGCAGGCGAAGTCGCCAGTGGCATGGCCACGGCCTTCATCAAGAGCGAGCTGGGCCGCTGGCTGTCGGAGGCCTCCGACAATGCGTCGGACACCGATGTGCGCCGCGCCATGGACATCTGCGTCGACAACGCGAACCGCGCCATCTTCAACGCCGCCAACTCCAACCCGCAGTACGCCGGCATGGGAACGACGCTGGTGGTCGGCGTGTTCCGCGAGGGCCGCCTGCTGATGGGCCACGTGGGCGATTCGCGGGGCTACCGGCTGCGCGGCGGGCGCCTGGCGCAGATCACGCATGACCACTCGCTGCTGCAGGAGCAGATCGATTCGGGCCTGATCACCGCGGAACAGGCTGCGTTTTCGTCGAACAAGAACTTGGTCACCCGTGCCGTCGGCGTCGAAGACACGGTGCTGCTCGAGACGCACCTGCACGACGTGATGCCGGGCGACCTGTACCTGTTGTGCTCCGACGGCCTGTCGGACATGCTCGACGACGAGAGCATCGCGCAGCTGTTGCAGACCAGCGACGTCCTGCCCGAAGTGGCGGCCGCCCTGGTCGACGCCGCCAATGACGCAGGCGGAAAGGATAATATCTCGGTCGTTCTTGCAAGGGTGCGCGGCCCGGCCGGCCCGGCGCGATCGTGGTGGCCTTTCCGGCGTTGAGGGTGCCGTCGGATCGGATAGAAGACTCAAACAGAAGACACGAGGACACGAGCATGGGCAAGCTGGTCGTATCGCTGGATGGAGTGGTGATCAAGGAAGTCCAGATCACCAAGGACAAGACCACGCTCGGACGTCGCCCGTACAACGACATCGTGATCGACAACCTCGCCGTCAGCGGCGAGCACGCCGTGTTGCAGATGGTCGGTGCCGACGTCTTCATCGAAGACCTCAACAGCACCAACGGCACCTACATCAACGGCAAGGCCGTCAAGAAGCAGCTGCTCAGCCACAACGACACGGTCGAGATCGGCAAGTACAAGATCAAGTACCTCGTCGAGGACGGCACCGACTACGAGAAGACCATGATCATGAAGCCCGGCACCGTGCCGGGCTCGGGCGGGCCGCAGTCGTACTCGCCCACCGTCGGCTTCGGGGCCTCCGGCTTCGGATCGCTCGGCGGCTCCACGGCGCCGGCATCGATCAAGGTGCTCAACGGCGCCGCCGCCGGCCGCGAGGTCATGCTCACCAAGGTCGTGACCACCGTCGGCAAGCCCGGCGTGCAGGTCGCCTCCATCACCAAGCGCCCCGGCGGCTACGTGCTCGCGCACGTCGAGGGCGCCCTGCGCCCGACCGTTAACGGCAGCCCGGTCACGGGCGAGACCGTGCAGCTGAAGAACGGCGACGTGGTCGAGCTCGCCGGCACGCAGATGCAGTTCGTGCAGGCCTGATCCGGCACGCAGACGCCCGCCGCGCGCATCCCGGCGCATGAGCACGGGTGCGCTTCGACTGCTTCGCTGGGCCCTGCTGGGCTTTGCGCTCGCGCTGACCCTGATGCACGCCAGCGGCCTGATGCCGCTGCAACCGCTGCAGCAGATCGATCTGGCCATCGACGACGCGCGCCTGCGTGCCACGATGCCCGGCACGCGCGACCCGCGCATCCTGATCGTGGACATCGACGACGCCAGCCTGGCGCGCATCGGCCGCTGGCCCTGGCCGCGCGAGCGCATCGCAGCGCTGGCGCAGGAGCTGTTCGAGCGCCAGCGCGCGGCGGTCGTCGGATTCGACCTCGTCTTCGCCGAACCCGATCCGGGTGATCTCGCGCTGGCCCAGGCGCTGCGCGGCCGGCCGGCCGTGCTCGGCTACTTCCTTGCCGACGGACCCACCGCGCAGCGCACCGGCGTTCTGCCTGCCGCGGTGTTCGACGCGGCGGCTCTCGGCGGGCGCGGCGGCGGGCTGACGCGGTGGAGCGGGCATGTCGCCAATGTCGCGCCACTGGCCGCCGCCGTGCCCGCGGCCGGCTTCTTCAACGTGCTGCCCGACATCGACGGCATCGTGCGCACTCTGCCCCTGGTGGCGGACGTGGCGGGCAGCCATCAGGAGAACCTGGCGCTGGCGATGCTGCGCGCGTACGGCAATGGGCCGGCGGTGCGCCCCGTGCTGCCCGCCTCGTCGGGGATCGGTGGCGACGGCGGGCTGGTCGCCATCGAACTCGCCCAGGGCACGCAGCGTCTGCGCATCCCGGTGGACGCACGCGGCGGCGTGCGCGTGCCCTACCGCGGCCCTGGCGGACCCGCGGGCGGTTCGTTCGACTACGTGTCGGCCGCTGATCTGCTCGAAGGCCGCGTGGCTGCGGGCACCCTGTCGGGCAGGCTGGTGCTGGTCGGCTCCAGCGCACCGGGCGTGTTCGACCTGCGCAGCACGCCGGTGGCGGCCGTCTACCCGGGCGTGGAGGTGCATGCCAACCTGCTCTCCGGCCTGCTCGACGGCCGCGGGCCGGTGGTGCCCGACTGGTCGCGCGGCTACGAGGTGGCCCAGCTGCTCGTGGTGACGGCCTTGCTGGCGCTGCTGCTGCCGAAGCTGCGCGCGGCTTCGGCCATGGGCGCCACGCTCGCCCTCGGCGTCGTGCTGATCCTGCTCGACCAATGGCTCTATCGCCGCCACGGCCTGGCGCTGCCGCTCGCCTCGGCCCTGCTGCTGACCGCGCTCGTCTACGTCGGTATCACCGGCTGGGGCTACGTGGTCGAGGGGGCGCGGCGGCGTTCGCTCACCCGGCTGTTCGGCACCTACGTGCCGCCGGAGCTGGTGGCACAGATGGCGCGCGATCCGCAGCGTTACGGCATGCAGGCGGAAAACCGCGAGCTGACCGTGATGTTCTGCGACATGCGCAACTTCACCAAGATCTCCGAGGCGTTGCCGCCCGAGGAGCTGCGCGCGCTGGTGAACCGCTTCTTCTCGGCCATGACGCAAGAGATCCGCGATCACCGCGGCACGCTGGACAAGTACATCGGCGACGCGATCATGGCCTTCTGGGGCGCACCGGTGGCCGATGCCGACCACGCGCTGCACGCCACGCAGGCGGCGCTGGCGATGACCGCACGCATGGA
>JADJJI010000013.1 GCA_016706565.1 Piscinibacter sp. | reverse complement strand
TGCCGGAGGGCGACACCGAGATGCCGAGGAATAAATACGTGGCGCCGGCGCGGCTGCGGCCCGGCCGGGTGCAGCCCGCTGGAGCCCACCACTTTCGCCGTCGAGCCCGGCGCCGAGCAGCAGGTCGGGCTTGCCCGGGCACGGTGGATTCGCTCAGGCGCGCCTGCCACAGCTCCCTCGTTGGGCATCGGCAGTTGCATCAGGTTGCTCGAACACCGACGGATGCGACATCAGTCGCGGGTAGGCGGCGGTAGGTGTCCGGGTGGTACGGCGGATGCAGTGATGCTCTTAATGTTTGCGGCTCGGGCCGCTATCGTATGCTGGACTCCACACATTCCACCGATTCGGCGCTGCCGCTGCCGATGGCGCTCCTGCTTGGCGCCTGCGCGGCCACCGAAGCAGCTGCTGCCTCGGGCTTGCCGATGCGCAGGTGATCGTGTTCGGTGAGCAGCACGACCAGCCGATCACCAGCGGTGGCAGATCGAGCAGGCGGTGCGTCGCCCGGCTGGCGGACGGTGAGCTCGCAGCGCTGGTCATCGAGATGGCCGAGCAGGGCCGCAGCACCGCCGGGCTGCCGCGCGACGCCGATTTCGCCAGCGTGCGCGCGGCGCGCTCGCCTGGGCGGGTTGGAGTGGCCGGTTCACGAGGGGCGTGGTGATGGCCGCAGCGCCGGCGTGCCGGTGCTCGGCGCGGCAACCTTGCCGCGCACGAAGATGCGCGAGGCCATGGGTGACGCGGCGCGGGACGGCCCTGCTTCCGCGCGCCGCTGCGCGAACGCCCGGCGGTGGCGGTTCGCGAGGGGGCGCCACTTGCGGTACGCTGCCGACCGCACAGGAGCGGGGTATGGGGCGCATCCAGATCGGCTGCGACTGCAGGCCATGGCCGACACCAAGGCTGCGGCCCCGAAAGCCGGTCGGCGCGTGCTGCCGTTTCACACTGGCGCGCAGCATGCGTCGCTCGATCGCGGCGTACTGCTGCACCGGCGCGGCTGCGCCCCAGCGCACCGCGCGTGCACGTGTGGTGATCTTCCGCGATTCCGTCGCTCGGCCTGGCGGCCGACGAACTGCGCAGCGCGAAGTTCACGCCGCGGCCGGATTCCTGCGGGAGGTGGCCTGCGCGAGCGGCTCGCGAAGCCGCCCGCGAAGACCTGAGCCCGGCGCTCAGGCGCGCTCGGCCACTCCAGGCCAGTACCGAGGCCAGCGCCGCGCCAATCCGGCTCGGACCGGTGCCACCGGCCATCGCCATGTCGGGCTTGTTGTCGCCCTCCGGGCCGACCTGCTGGGCGACGAAGCTGACCAGCCTCGCCGGCCTTCAGCTTGCGCCGATGCGGTCGGCGGTGACGCTGGCAGCGATCTGCACCTTGCCGCCTCCACCGTGGCGAGCACGATGGCAGCGGATCTTCCAGCTTGTCTCGAGCTTGTCGAGTGTGTCGCGCAGTTGTTCATGTCGGCGCCGTCGAGCAGCGCGGGGTTAGCACCTTCAGGCCGTTCACGTCGATTTGGCCTGGGCGAGCAATTCGTCACCCTGCCCGACGCGAGCTTGCGCTTCATCGCGGCCGCCGGCTCCTTCTCGACCGAGGCGCACCGCCTCGAGCACCTGGGCCAGCCGCGCCGGCACTTCCGCTGCCGCCTCTCAGCGTGCCGGCGATGCGTACACCGTGCCTTCGAGCGACTGCAGGTAGGCTAGCGCATTGCCGCCGGTCACGCCTCGATGGCGGCGCACGCCAGCGGCCACGCCGCTTTCGGCGACGATCTTGAACAGACCTATGTCGCCGGTGCGCTGCACGCGTGCGTGCCGCCGCACAGCTCGCGGCTCCTGCCGATGTCGAGCACGCGCACCTCGTCGCCATGCTTCTCGCCGAACAGCATCATCGCGCCGGTCTCTGCGCATCGTCGATGCCATCACGCGCGCCTGCGTGGCCTCGTTGGCGAGGATCTCGGCGTTGACGATGCCCTCCGATGCGGCCGGACCTGCTCCGCCGTGACCGGCGCGTTGTGCGCGATTCGAGGCGCGTGCGCTCCGCGTTGACCAGCGAGCCCTTCTGCTGCACATGGCCGCCCAGCCCCTCGCGCAGCGCCTTGTGCATCAGGTGGTGACGCTGTGGTTGCGCACCGTAGTCTTCGCGCGCTGCTCGGCATCGACGCGCGCGCGGGACGAACACGTCGCCCACCTCCCTCGTCCTCGACGATGCGTCCGTGGCCAGCGTGGCCATGTACTCTTGGACGCTTTCCGGTGCGCAGGTGTTGACCGGGCGTGCGCATTCGGCCGGTGTGTCTCGACCGCGCGCTCTCGGCGTAGGGAACGGCGTGTGGTCGAGCTAACGATGACCGCGTCAGCGTCGCCGGCGCGGCCTTCGTCACCGGCGTGCCGTCGACGTAGATCGCCGTCACCTTGCTGTGCTCGCACACCAGGTGCTTAGCCGTGGAAGGTGGTGGCCGCGCCGTCGTTACTCCAGCCCGGCCGCCATCGAACTTGCGGGCGGCACGCGCCTGCTCGCGCTGGCGATTCATCGCCGTCTCGAAGCCGGCGGAGTCGACCGTCACGCCACGCTCGCGGCGGAGCGTCGGCCGTGAGGTCGAGCGGGAAGCCGTAGGAGTCGTGCAGCTTGAAGGCGGTTTCGCCGTCGATGGTCTTGCCGCCGCGGAGTGGAGCGCGCTTCGAGAATCCCGTCCATGCCGTTAAGACGTGTTCTGGAGAAAGCGCTCTCCGTCTCCGCAACCCGGGTTCGCAGCCGTGCGCTCTCGCGCCGGAGTTCGGGGTAGGCCTCGCCCATCTCTCGACCAGCGGGCCGCCGCGCGTGGAAGAAGGGTTGCGCGCGCCCAGCTTGCTGGGCCGTGGCGGATGGCGCGGCGGGCGATGCGGCGCAGCACGTAGCCGCGCCCTCGTTGCCTGGGATCGCCGTCGGTGACGGCGAAGGTGCAGGCACGGATGTGGTCGGCGATGACCTTCAGCGACGGCGACTCTCGCAGTCACCTGCCTCCGCCGCATCGACCGCCGACTTGGCCGCCGCCAGAAGCGCGACGAACAGGTCGATCTCGCAGTTCGAATGCACGTGCCGCAGCACCGCGGTGATGCGCTCCAGGCCCATGCCGGTGTCCACGCTCGGCTTGGGGTAGCTGCGCATCACGCCCGCTTCGTCGCGGTTGAACTGCATGAACACGTTGTTCCAGATCTCGATATAGTGGTCGCCGTCTTCCTCGGGCGAACCCGGCGGGCCGCCGGGATCTCCGGGCAGGTCGTAGAAGATCTCGGTGCACGGGCCGCAGGGGCCGGTGTCGCCCATCATCCAGAAATTGTCGGCTTCTGCGAGGTCGTCGCGCGGTTGCAGGGCCGCTTGTCGAAGCCGAGGAAGACGTCCTTGAACTGGTTCATCCCGGCGTTGTGAACAGCAGCGTCGGGTCGTCGCCCGGCACCACCGGGCTGAGGCAACGATGGCGTGGCCCTTGGACTCGAAGTACTTGAGGAACCGGGAACGGATTTCGGAGGCTTTCATGCCGGGCATTTTACCGGGCGCTCCCGGGGGCATCGCCGCCGCAGTAAAGTGGCGGGCTGCACCCCGGAGACGCGACCATGGACAGCTGAAGATCTTCGCCGCTGGCCACCTTGGCTGACCCCACCCTGCTGAAGACGAACGCGCTGATCAACCGCCGAACGGGTCGCCGGCAACCCCGCTTCGCCGTCAACGACCCGGCCACCGGGCTGAAGCTCGCCGATGTCGCCAACCTCGGCGCCGCTGAGACCGAAGCCGCGCTGCAGGCCGCGAACAAGGCCTGGCCGGCCTGGCGCGCCAAGACCGCGAAGCGCGCGGCCATCCTGATGAAGTGGTTCCATCTGCTGCACGCCAACGCCGACGACCTGGCCCGCATCATGACCGCCGAGCAGGGCAAGCCGCTGGCCGAGGCCAAGGGCGAGGTCGGCTACGGCGCCAGCTTCATCGAGTGGTTCGCCGAAGAGGCCAGGCGCGTCTACGGCGAGACCATCCCGACCACCGACAACAACAAGCGCTTCCTCGTCATCAAGCAGCCGGTGGGCGTCTGCGCGCGATCACGCCGTGGAACCTGATCGCGATGATCACGCGCAAGGTCGCGCCGGCGCTGGCCGCCGGCTGCCCGGTGGTGATCAAGCCGGCCGAGCAGACGCCGCTGTCGGCGCTGGCCGTGGCCGAACTGGCGCTGCGTGCCGGCATGCCGCCGGGGTGCTCAACGTCATCACCGCGGACGGCGACAACTCCATCGCCGTCGGCAAGGTGCTGTGCGCCAGCGACATCGTGCGCCACCTGTCCTTCACCGGCTCCACCGAGGTCGGCCGCATCCTCGCCGCGCAGTGCGCGCCGACGATCAAGAAGCTCAGCCTTGAACTCGGCGGCAACGCGCCTTCATCGTCTTCGACGACGCCGACATCGACAGTGCCGTCGAGGGCGCGATGGTCAGCGGGACCGCAACGCGGGCCAGACCTGCGTCTGCGCGAATCGCCTGTACGTGCAGGACAAGGTCTGATGCCTTCGTCGCCAAGCTGGCCGAGAAGGCCAAGGGCATCAAGGTCGGCAATGGCTTCGAGGCCGGCGTCAACCAGGGCCCGCTGATCGACGACCAGGCTACGGCCAAGGTCGAGCGCCACGTCGCCGATGCGGTGAGCAAGGGCGCCAAGGTCGTCGTCGGCGGCACGAAGATGGGCGATCGTTTCTACACCCCCACCGTGCTTGCCGACGTCACCGCCGACATGCTGTGCGCGAAGGAAGAGACCTTCGGCCCGGTGGCGCCGGTGTTCCGCTTCAAGACCGAAGAGGAAGTCATTGCCGCGGCCAACAACACCGAGTTCGGCCTGGCCAGCTACTTCTACAGCCGCGATGTCGGCCGCATCTTCCGCGTCAGCGAGGCGCTGGAGTACGGCATGGTGGGCATCAACACCGGCCTGATCTCGACGGCCGAGGTGCCGTTCGGCGGGGTCAAGCAGTCGGGCCTCGGCCGCGAAGGTTCGCACCACGGCATCGACGACTACGTCGAGATCAAGTACCTCTGCCTGGGCGACATCCTCAAGTAGGACCGGCCGCGTTTCAGCCGTCGTTGGCCGCCGCCGCGCTGTGGCGGCCTTCGGCGTGCGCGGAGGCGGCGAGCGCACTGGCGCGAGCCAGCAGCGCTTCGGGCTGGGCGCCGTCCTGCAGGTGCAGCGCGATGCCCAGCGCAGTGGCCACCGCCACCTCCTGGCCTGCGATCTGGAACGGCGTGCGCAGCGAGGTGAGCAGCTTGGTGCCCACATGCGCGGTGTCGCCCGGCGCAAGCAGCGTGGCCAGCAGCACGGCGTAGCTGTCGTCGCCGAGTGCCGCGACGACATCGCTGGAGCGCACGCCGGCGCGCAGCCGCACGGCGATCTTGCGGCGCAGCACGTTGGCCGCCTCGCGGCCGAGCCGCGCGCCGGCGAGCTCGATGCCTTCGATGCGCAGCACCAGCACCGCCATCGGGGCCGGTTGCCGCTCGCGCAACGCGATCAGATGGCTCGGTGCCTCGACGAGCCGCTGGCGGTGCGGCAAGCCGGTGGCGAGGTCGGTGGCGTAAGCCTGGCGCGCCTGCCGATCGATGCGCCGCCGCTCCACGCGGCGACGCGCAGGCGCGCGCCCAAGCTCGGCGAGCGCAGGTCGTGCCGGCGTGACCACGTCGGCCGCACCTTGGCGTAACCAGTCGAGCAGCGACGGCGCGGCCACCTCACCCTCGCAGACCATCACCAGCGCGGTGGCGGCCGAGTGGGCCGGCAGGTCGGATTCGGCGGCCGGAAACTCGATCAGCACGGCGTCGAAACCGGCGGCGTCGAAGGGCGCCTCCCCGCGCCGCACCACCACCTCGAAGGGCGCCGCGGTCGACACCGCCAAGGCCGCCTGCACCGGCTCGGCAAGCGCCTCAGGCACCAGGATGCGCAGGGGATCGAAGCTCAAGGCAGGCCGGCCTCCGATGCGACAAAGGGCCCATCGGGGCCCTTCGGGATTGTGTTGGAGCGGGTGAAGGGAATCGAACCCTCGTATGAAGTCGGGTAAGAAGGGCACCTCGCGGCCTCCCCCTCCCCCCTAAGAACCGGACGTGCAAGTTTCCCCGCATCCGGCTCAAGCAGCCTGAAGTCACCCACCATTTCTGGCTATGGTAACCGCTGCAAAGTTTTCGAGGCCTTCGGTCGTGCCCCTGACTCACTCGTTGACGTGGTGTTGCCGATGACAGTTCGGATGGAGCAGTTGAAGATTGCTCATCTGTTCCGACCCGCCTTCCGACCGCTTGATGACGTGGTGGATGTGCCACCCCGTCTCCTTCGTGATCTTCTGGTTGCAGCACGGACACAGTCCTTCCTGCCAGTACCACAACCACGCCAGCTTCCGGCGCCCTTTCAAGTCCGACTCCATCTTGCGCGCCAGGCGCGCGTCGAAGTAGTCCTCGTCTTCCGGGCTGTACGGATTTCGGCTGCCGTCGATCTTGACGTGAAGCTTCTTGTGGAAGCTCGTCAGCGTCAACAGCGCCTTGTCCTTCTCCGCGAACCGCCAATCGCGACCTGCGATGCGCCGGAAATACCGGGCCTTGATCCACCGCTCCCCTTTGTTGGGGTGACGGCGGCGAGCCCAGCGCCACAGCGCCTGCCAGATCAAATGGTCGGTCTTCGCGAACGTGCGCGTCACCATCTGGCTTCGGTGATAGTTGGCCCAGCCCCGGATGACCGGGTTGAGCTTGTCGATCACGTCTTCCTGTCTGGCTGTGCGCATCTGCCGCAGCGTCCCGCGAATCTTCTCCAAGAAGTTCTTGACGTTCTTCCTGGCTGGTTTCGTCAACAACATGCCGCCTTGCCAGCGGGCCGTCCATCCCAGAAAGTCGAAGCCGTCGTCCACGTGGGTGATCAACGTCTTCTTCTCTGAAAGTTCGAGCCCGCGCTCGCGCATGAACTCCTGCACGAGCGGTTTGATCTTCTCTTCCAGCAACTCTCGCGAGCTGCTGGTGATGATGAAGTCATCGGCGTAGCGCACGAAGTTGACCTTGGCCGCCCTGGCATCGCGCACCGTGCGGAAGAGTCCCGCCAGCTTGCTTTGCAGACCGTCCAGTGCCAAGTTCGCTAAGACGGGCGAGATGATCCCGCCCTGCGGTGTCCCGCTCTCTGTCGGGAAGAGGGCATTGCCCTCGAAGTACCCGGCTTTCAGCCACTTTCGCAACACGCCTTTGTCCATGGGGACGTGGGCGAGCAGCCACTCGTGACTGATGTTGTCGAAACATCCTTTGATGTCTCCCTCCAGCACCCATTTCGGCGAGTGCTTTCGACCAAGCGCATTGCGCACCTGTTCGATTGCATCTGCCGTCGAGCGCCCACGGCGGAAACCGTAGGAGTGAGTGTCGCCGGTCGTCTCGGCTGTCGGATCGAGCGCCAACAGGTGCAGCGCTTGCATGGCCCGGTCGCGCATGGTCGGGATGCCCAGTGGGCGTCGGTCACCATTTGCTTTCGGGATGTAGACCCGTCTCATCGGCTTCGGCTTGTAGCCCTTGTGGTGCAAGGTGCCGACCGCCTGCCACTTATCGTCCGGAGTACTCCATGTCTGCCGGTCGATCCCCGGGGTCTTGCGACCCTGGTTCTCGGTGACCCGTTTGACCGCCCACGCTTTCGCGCTGATGGAGCGGGTGAGGAGTCTCTGCAGGCGTTTGACATTGCGCCATTCGCCTGCCTTTGCTGCTTTCGCGATTCTTGCCTGCAGCCTCCCGACCACCTGATGCGCGTCCTGCCACGGTATGCCGTGCCAGTGCGTCCAGTTGGTGGAGGCAACATCGCAATTGCTTGCGTCCATATCAACCTCCGTTGACGTGGAGCGGGTGAAGGGAATCGAACCCTCGTCATCGGCTTGGGAAGCCGTTGCTCTGCCATTGAGCTACACCCGCCCGGTCCCGAGGGAAACGGACAGCCCCGAAGGGCTTGTCCCCTCGGGATGGTTGGAGCAGACCTGTCTCGCGACAGGCCACCACACGGAAGTCAGCGCCCTTTCGGGCCGGGGCAATCGTTGCATCCCCTATCCGGACCATTACAGCCCGGCATTCGCTTTCTCCGCGATCCTCTACCCGCAACCGATGCACCCGATTTTACAACCGGGCTTGTCGCGCCTCGCGGCGCGACTCGGCTTCGGGCTTACCCTGTTCCGCGCGATGAGCACGGATCGGGAGGACCCCACCTTTCTGCCGGTGATCGTCTTGTCAGCGTGTCCCCACCAAGCAGGGAGACATCCGATCACGTACCGTTTTGGTCGGAGCCTATCAGTCGATTTGGCTCGCTCAAGCTTGACGGCATTTACCAGTGGTTCACGTTTGTTGGTCCTTCGACCCAGCCTTGCGCCTCATCCGGATTTCGACTTCCAGAATCACACGATGACCCTCACGGGCATCGCGTACCCGTCGAGGGTGGCTACGTTGTCAGTGCGCTCGGCACGAGGTCGTCACCGACCCCGCACTGCACCTAGGCTACTGGCGGCTGAACGCCAAGTTGCATACACGCTCCCGCGTGGGCAACAACTCATCTCACGGCTTGCGCCGCTCGAACAACCCGACCCCGGTTTTGCCGAGGCCCACGACCCAAGGGCCGTACTCGATCTGGCTCTCGCCAGATCATGCGATCCCGAAGGACCGCAACTCTAGGGCTGTATCTCCCACACTTCGAAGCAGTGTGGCCAGTCACAGCTGACTGGGCGACTCTCAGGTCGCACGCTTGGGAAGCTGCCGTTCTACCATTGAACTACACCCGCGTCGGCGGGAATTCTAGCCCGTGCCGGCAGCAGCCTCGCCCCCTGCCTGCCCCTGGTGCCGCCCCCGCAACCAGGGTGACCCCTAGATCGTGGTCCGGGCATCGAAACACGCAGCCCAGCGGCTAGCATCCTTCGACCCCCATTCGAGCACTCCGTTGCGGCTTCGCGTGCATCCACGTTTCCCCGATCACAAACATTTCGACGCCGTCTCCCGGCGCGGCTTCTGCCGGCTGCCCTTCGCGGCGGCCGCATCGTCGCTGCTGCCGGGTCTGGCCCTTGCCCAGGGCTCCGAAGTCGCGCTGGCTGGCTTGGCCTACTCAGGCGACGCGGCCTCGCTGTCGCAGCGCTTTCCCTTCTCGACCGCCTACGAAAAGGCGCTGAAGGCCGGCGGCAAACCGGCCCACGCCATGCTGCGCGAGGCCATCGCGCAGGCGCCGGCCGGCAAGCTCAAGCTCGTCACGCAGATCGACGAGCTCAAGGGCCGCGACCAGGCCGTGGCGGTGGCGCTGGTGGTCGGCGCCGAGACCGTTTCGGTGGAGCAGCTCGCCGGGCTGCACAAGCTGTTCGTGCTGATCCGGGCGCAGGCCCTCTTCTTCGACTTCAAGTCGATGTCGGTGATCCGTGCCTACCCGATCAGCTTCGGCCACATCGACATCTTCGATCGCCGGCCGACCGACGCCGAGGTGGCCGTGCGCGTGCGCGGCGTCTACGAGGGCGCGGCGGGCAAGCCGGGCATCTTCACGCGGTTCGCCACCACCCTGGCGGGCGCCAGCCTGCCGGCGGCCACTTCGCGCACGCTGCAGATCACCCGCGTGACGATCAAGCCCGAGGCGACCGGCAGCATCCCCGAGTACCTGCGCAGCGCGAGCACCGTCACCGAAACCTGGGCCGCCGATCTGGTCGGCGAGGCGCTGAGCACGCGCGCGGGCGTGCCGATCGTGCCCTACGCGAAGGGTTATGCCGTGGGCAACGTGATGTCGATGCGCATCTCCGACGGCGACGTCTACAACCTGAAGCTGCCCAAGCCCGACTACGAGATCGGCGTCGAGCTCTCGGCCCTGCGCAAGGTCAAGTACGGCGGCGCCGCCGCCGGCGAGAGCTTCATCTACGGCAGCTACGCTTCGCTGCGCATCGAGGAGCCGCTGTCCGGCAAGGTCTACATGAACACCGCGCTGAAGAACGGCGAGGTCAAGCTGGTGCCCTCGACGCAGACCTACGTCGACGACTTCCCGGCCTTCTACGACTCGGTCAATGGCCTGTTCGTCAAGCTGGCCGAGGCGATCGACGGACGCGATGCCAAGTGGGTCAAGGCCGCTGCGGCCGCACCCGACATCGACAAGCAGATCAACGACACCCGGGAGCTCTTCAAGCTATGCAAGTGATTCGATGGTTCATCTCCGCCCTGCTGGCTGTGGCGTTCGCGCTGCCCGCGGCAGCCCAGGTGCAGCAGGCGCGCGGCAAGGCCAGCCTGCCCTACACCGGCAAGTCCGCTCCTGCCGACGTCAAGGCCCGTGCCCTGCAGAACGCGCAGCTCAAGGCCGTGGAGTTCTACTACGCCGAAGCCGGCGAGTCGGAGGCGGCCAACTTCGATGCGATGCGCACGAAGATCATCGAGAACCCGGACCGCTACATCCTCGAGACCACGGTGCTGTCGGAGGACGACAACGCCGGCAGCAAGCAGTACACGGTGGCGGTGAAGGTGTCGCTGAACGTGGCGAATCTGCGCAACGACATCAAGGCGGGCTCGGCGGTGGGCAAGGCCACGCGTGCCGAGCGCTCGGCGCTGGCGTTCCTGTTCGTCTCGCGCGAGGTCGACTCGATCAAGTCCTTCGACACCCGCGTGACCAAGCGCGCCGACGCGTCGCTGAAGGCCGACGGCACGCTCGCGGCGTCGCAGAAGGGCACCGAGGGCGAGTCGATCAAGCGCGGCCAAGTGTCCACCAACGCGTCGGTGAACGAGAGCGTCTCGGTGAATCGCAACGTCTCGGTCACCACCGAAACCGGCGGCACGCAGACGCGCCGCGCCGCGGAATCCACCTACCGGCTTTTCCCGAGCGCCAACCTGAACCAGGTGTTCACGCAGACCTTCTCGCGCGCGGGCTTCCGCGTCAACGAGGCCTCGCTGGTCGAGCCCTACACCGGCGGCAAGTTCAAGGTCGCGCAGGTGGAAGACGACTACAAGGCCGGCAACGACCTGAAGGCCGCGACGATGCAGTCGATCGCGCTGGGCATGCGCAACGCGCAGGTGCCCTACGTGGCGCTCGGCACGCTGGACCTCGGCCTGGCCGACAAGGACCCGGCCACCGGCATGGCGCGCGTGGCCGTGACCGTCAACGCCCGCGTGCTCGACGTGACTCAGCCGATCCCCGACACCATCGCGTCGGTGGGCCCGGTGCAGTACGCCGGCGTCGGCCCGACCGAAGACGAGGCGCGCACCAACGCGCTCAAGCTGGCTGCCAACAACGCAGCCCGCGAACTCACCTCCCAGCTCACCAACCTCGGCGTGAAATGAACATGACCTCCAAGAAAGACCTGACCCCTTCGATCCTGCTCGCCGCGCTCCTCGCCCTGCCCTTCGCAGCGCAGGCCCAGCTGCCCTCGCTGAAGAACCTGCCGGGCCTGGGAGCCCTGGGCAGCTCGAAGGGCGATTCGGGCAACGTCACAGGCCAGAACGATGCGCTCGTGCGCGGCTACGTCGCCGCCAACAAGGACGTGCTGCTGGCCAACGCGCTGATGGCCGAATCGCTCGGCCTGAAGGACCAGGCGGCCACCGCCCGCGCCACCGCCGAGGCACTGACCGACGGCGCCACCAAGGGCAACCTGGAGGATTCGAACAAGGCCGTGAGTGCATCGACCGAGGCCGTGGCCGCCGAGATCGCGAAGAGCCCGAAGCTCGACGCGCAGTCCAAGGCCACCTATCAGTCGGGCCTGGCCAAACTGGCCCAGGGCCTGCTGAAGTACGTCAACCTGCGCCAGCCTGCGCAATCCTTCGCCACCGGCCTGAAGGAAGCTTCGCCGATGGTGTTGCCCAAGCTGCAGTCCGGCGCGTACATCGTCGGCCAGTTGCCCAACGGCATCTCCAACGTCGCCACCTCGGTCAAGAACGCCAGCGCCTTCGCCAAGAGCAACGACATCCCCGTGCCGCCTGACGCCACCCAGGCGCTGGCCGCGCTCTGAGCGTGATCCGCGCCATGGTGTCGACCCGATTCTGCGCGGGGCTGCTGCTGGCCGTGTGCCTGGCAGGGGCCGGATGCGACCGCAAGGCGCCGCAAGCGGTCGCCACGCCGCCTGCGTCCGGCGATGTCGTCGCGCAGGCACCTGCCGCGGCGCCCTCGCCTGCGCCGACGCCGGCACCGCTCACGCCGGAAACCGCGACCATCCCGCCGCCCGACGTCGGCAAGCTCGAGACCGTCAAGGTCACGGCCGACGGCTTCGGCGCGAGCGCGTCCGAAGCGGTGGCCGAGGCGCTGCGCCTGGCCATCCTGCAGGTCAACGGGGCCACGGTCGACGTCGACACCGTCAACGCCCGCCTGGGCATCGATGCCACGTTCAACCAGACGCCGGTGTCGCTGCGCGCGTCGGCTTTCGCCGAGGCGGTGTTCCAGAAGTCCGGCGGCGTGGTGCAGAACTTCCGCATGCTCGAGCTGTCCGAGCCGCTCACGCCACTGGGCAAGTACAAGGCCAGCATCGAAGCCGGCATCGCCAAGTTCAGGCCGCCGGAGTCGCTCAAGAAGATCAAGCTGGTGGTGGCGCCGCTGCGCTTCGACAAGCCCTCGATGCCGATGGGCGACCGCCAGGTGCCGGCGGCCGAGGCCGCGGCGCAGTTGCGCCAGCTGATCGTCGATGCGCTCGTCAACACCGGGCGCTTCGCCGTGCTCGACCGCGAGTTCAGCCCCGAACTGCAGCAGGAGCTCGACCTGATCGAAAGCGGCCAGGCGCCCGCGGCCGAGACCGCCAAGCTGCGCCAGGCCGCGAGTGCCGACGTGCTGTGGATCGGCAAGGTGCACAGCCTCGCCTACAACCGCCACGCCAGGCAGCTGCGCACCTCCGACCGCGAACTGGTCAGCTATTCGGGCGGCTGGTCGATGTCGCACAAGCTGGTCAACGTGGCCACGCGGCAGGTGATGGCCTCCGAGTCGCTGCGCGGCGAGGCCCCAGCCACGGCGCCGACCACGCTGGGCACCGGCGTCAACTCGGCCAAGGTGTTCGAGGGCATGACACGCGAACTGGTCGACCAGGTGGTGGCGTCGATCATCGGGCGCACCTTCCCGATCACCGTGGTCGCCCTGGAGGGCAACAACGTCGTGCTCAGCCAGGGCGGCCAGGCGCTGCGCGCCGGTGCGCGCTACGCGATGGTGACCATGGGCACCGAGATGAAGGATCCGCAGACGGGCCAGAGCCTGGGCCGGCTCGAGTCGCCCTGCTGCCAGCTGGTGATCGACCGGGTGACGCCGAACCTGTCGTACGGCCACCTCGAGAACGTGCGCGGCCCGCTGGACAAACTGCTGCCCGGCGCGCTGCAGGTGCGCGAGGGGCTGCCTGCCGCCGGCAAGGCGCAGGCTCAGGCGGAGGCACCCGCTGCCGCCACGCCCCAGGCCGCCACGAAACCGGCCGCCAAGGCACGCCCTGCCGCCGAAGCCATCGCGCCGGCCGAGGCTGGCAAGAAGCAGGACGACAAGTGGTGAGCGGCCTGCGCCACCCCCTGCCCACCGACCCTCCGAAAGGTTTTCCGATGACGTCTCGCCGCCTCCTGATCGCGCTGATTCCCTTGACGCTGCTCGCCGGCTGCGTCACGGCGCCGAAAGCGCCGCTGCAGGTCAACGTGGCCAGCGTGCAGCGCATCGAGGGTGCGGCGATGGAGTTGCGCTTCAATGCCCGCCTGCGCGTGCAGAACCCGAACGATGCGCCGGTGTCCTACACCGGGGCATCGGTGGAGCTGAAGCTGCTCAACGGCGCGACCATCGGCACCGGCGTCAGCTCGGCTGGCGGCAGCGTGCCGCGGCTCGGCGACGTGTTCATCGACGTGCCGGTGACCGTCAGTGCGCTCGGCGAGGTGCGGCGCGCGATCGGCCTGTACGGCGCGGCGGACCGCAAGCTCGACGTGTCGCTCAAGGGCCGCCTGAGCGGGCCGTTCACCGAAGCGCTCGGCTTCGACTGGCGCGGCGAACTGGCGATGCCCTTGCCCGCCGGCTCCTGATCATCCCGGTCAGCGCGCCGGAGCCGACGTGCCCTGCCCCCAGGTCGGCACGCTCGCGACCTGGCCGAGCGCCGGCCCGGCATAACCCGGCACGGGCGCCGCGGCCGGCGCCTTGACCACCGGTGGCGGCAAGGCCGGCGGCTCGACTGTGCGCTGGCTCCACACCCAGGCGGCTGCCGCGGCAGCCACGCTCAGGCCGACCGCCCCGGCGATCCAGGGCCCCAGGCGGCGCGCGGTGGCCGAAGAGGCCGTCTCGGCAGCCACCGCTGGCGAAGGTGTCGCAGCCGCTGCCACGGCCTTCTGCGGCACGTACAGCGGGGGCGGCGACCCCGGCGGCGTGGCCTTCATCGGCGGGCCCTTGCCGGGCGGCGCAGGCCGCTGCGGGCGTGGTGTCAGCTGGGTCGGTTGATGGGCCGTGTCCAGCCGCGTCGGTTCGGCGTAGCGCCCGCCGTCGGGAACCGTCGGATCGAGGATCTGCGTGGCCTCGCCCGCGGCCGCCGAGGAGCCGGCTTCCTGGACACCGTCGTGGTGGACCGCAGGCACGGCGCGCTGCCCGTCCAGCACCGCACGCAGCTCGGCCACGCTCTGCGGCCGGTCCTGCGGCCGCACACTGAGCATCCATCCGACGATCTGCACGAAGCGCGGCGACACCTCGGCCGACTCGTGCAGGTCGAGCATGTCTGCGCCAGGCTGCACTGCCCGCGCCGTCGAGGGCATCGGCGGCTTGCCGGTGAGCAGGAAGTGCATCACCGCGCCCAGCGCGTACAGGTCGGTCCACGGGCCCTGCCGCATGCTCGACATCTCGGCGTACTGCTCGATCGGCGCGTAGCTGGGCTTGAGGATCGCCGTGAATGCCTGCGTGTGGTTGCTGATGACGCGGCGCGCAGCGCCGAAGTCCAGCAGGATCGGCGCGCCCTCGCGGGTGAGCAGGATGTTGTCGGGCGCGATGTCGCGGTGGAACACACCCTCCTGGTGCAGGTGCTCCAGCGCGTCGAGCACGGCACCGAGCACGCCGCGCAGCCAGGCCTCGTCGGGCGGGCCCGTCATGGCGCGGCGCGTGTCGCGCAGCGTGGCGCCCTGCAGGTAGGGCATCACCATGTAGGCGGTGCCGTTGTCTTCCCAGAAGCGGTAGACCTTCAGCAGCGAGGGGTGGTCGAAGCGCGCCAGCAGCCGTGCCTCGTTGACGAACGAACGCAGCCCGGCGGCGTAGGTGTCGGCATAGGCGCTGGTGCGCAGCGTGATCTGCGGCCCGTCGCCGCGCACCGCCAGTGACGACGGCATGTATTCCTTCAGCGCGACCTGCCGCTCGAGCGAATGGTCCTGCGCCAGGTAGACAACGCCGAAGCCGCCGATGCCCAGCACGCCGAGGATCTCGAACTCGCCGAAGCGCGTGCCCGGCGGCAAGGCCTCGGCGAGCTTGTCGGTGCGGGGGGCGGCAGGGGCTTTGGCGGGCGGATCGGCGCTCATGGGTTCGGGCGCGTGAGGCGCTGCAGGCAAGCATAACGGGCGCGACGGGCGGGCTGTCGCGCTTCGGGCACAATCCGCGCCCTCGCCTTGTCGACGGCCCTTCGATGACCGCCCCGCCCCCCGATCAAGCCGCCCGACGTGCCGGCATCCGCAGCTATGTCGTGCGTGCCGGCCGCATGGGCAGCGGGCAGGTGCGCGCGCTGGCTGAACTGGCGCCACGCTATGTGCTGCCGTTCGAGCCGCGTCCCGCGGATTTCAGCGAAACCTTCGGTCGCAAGGCGCCGCACATCGTCGAGATCGGCTTCGGCATGGGCGACGCCACCGCTCAGATCGCGCAGGCCCGGCCGGAACTCGACTTCATCGGCATCGAGGTGCATCCGCCGGGCGTCGGCGCGCTGCTGCAGCGCATCGAGGAACGCGCACTGAGCAACCTGCGCATCTTCCAGCACGACGCGGTCGAGGTGCTGGAACAGATGGTGGCGCCTGCCTCGCTGGCCGGCGTGCACGTTTTCTTCCCCGACCCGTGGCACAAGAAGCGGCACCACAAGCGCCGCCTCATCCAGGCCCCGTTCGTGGCCCTGCTCGCCAGCCGCATCGCTCCCGGCGGCTATCTGCACTGCGCGACCGACTGGCAGCCCTATGCGGAACAGATGCTCGCCGTGCTGTCGGCCGAACCGGGGCTGCGCAATCGCTTCGACGGCTACGCGCCGCGGCCCGATTACCGCCCGCTGACCAAGTTCGAGAACCGCGGCCTCAAGCTCGGCCACGGCGTGTGGGACCTGGTGTTCGAGCGCCGCGATGCGGCGTCGCCGGTCAATCCGCCCAGGTCACCCAGCCCATCTGCGCGGTGACCAGCACGACGACGCCGAAGGCGATGCGGTACCAGGCGAAGGGCGTGAAGGTGTGGCTGGCGATGTAGCGCAGCAGCCAGCGCACGCAGATCCATGCAGAGATGAACGAGAACAGCAGCCCGACGCCGAACAGCGGCAGGTCGGCCATCGACAGCAGCGCGCGCTCCTTGTAGAGGCTGTACGCGCCGGCGCCCACCAGCGTCGGGATGGCCAGGTAGAAGCTGAAGTCGGTGGCGACCTTGCGGTCCAGCCCGAGCAGCATGCCGCCGATGATGGTGGCGCCGGATCGGCTGGTGCCGGGGATCATCGCCAGGCACTGCACCAGGCCGACCTTGAGCGCATCCAGCGTCGTCATGTCGTCGACGGAGCGCACGCTCGCGGCCACCGTGCGCCGCTCGGCCCACAGGATGACGAAACCGCCGACGATGAAGGCGCTGGCCACCACCGTGGGCGTGAACAGGTTCGCCTTGATCGCCTTGCCGAACAGCAGGCCGAGCACCACCGCCGGTGCGAAGGCGATGGCCACGTTGAGCGTGAAGCGCCGCGCCTGAGCGCTGCCCTGCGCCAGCCCCGAGGCGGTGTCGCGCAGGCGCTGCCAGTAGACGATGATCACCGCGACGATGGCGCCGGTCTGGATGGCGATGTCGAAGACCTTGCTCTTGTCGTCGGTGAAGCCGAGCAGCGAGCCGGCCAGGATCAGGTGCCCGGTGCTCGAGATCGGCAGGAACTCGGTGAGCCCCTCCACCACGCCCATCACGGCCGCCTTGGCCAGTACCACCCACAGCGCAACGTCCAAACCGCTCTCCGGATCCCGAGGTGGCGCGGATGATACCGGCCGGCCGCGGCGCTACTCGTAGCGCAGGGCCTGGATGGGCAGCAGCGCTGCCGCGCGGCGCGCCGGGTAGTAGCCGAAGAAGACGCCCACGGCGGCCGAGAAGCCCACCGCCAGAACGATGGCCGCCGGGCTGAGCGCCACCTGCCAGCCCGCGAAGGTTCCCACGACCCAGGTGGCGATGGCGCCGAGCACCACGCCGATGGCGCCGCCGATCAGGCTCAGCGTCACCGCCTCGATGAGGAACTGGCCGAGGATGTCGCGCGAGCGCGCCCCCACCGCCATGCGCAGCCCGATCTCGCGCGTGCGCTCGGTCACGCTGACCAGCATGATGTTCATGATGCCGATGCCGCCGACCACCAGGCTCACGCCGGCCACCGCGGCGAGCAGCAGCGTCATGACGCGGCTGGATTCTTCCTGCGCTGCGAGCATCTCGGTGAGGTTGCGGATGCTGAAGTCGTCGTCCTGGCCGGCCTGCAGGCGGTGGCGCTGGCGCAGCAGCTCGCGGATGCCGTCTTCGGCCGACTTCATGCTCAGGCCCTCGCGAACCTTCACCGTCACCGAGCCGATGCGCTTCAGGCGACCGCCGCTCATGCCCTGGATGCGGTTGCGGAAGGTGGACAGCGGCACGATGACGATATCGTCCTGGTCCTGCCCGACCGAGTTCTGGCCCTTGCGCGCGAGCACGCCGACGATGGTCAGAGGCACCTTCTTGACGCGGATGGTCTGGTCGATCGGGTCGGCCCCGCCGAACAGCTGCTCGGCGACCGTCTGGCCGACGATCGCCACCTTGCCGGAGCCGGCGATCTCGCCGGACTCGAAGACGCGGCCTTCGGCCAGCGGCCAGTCGCGCACCTCGAAGTAGTCGCTCCAGGTGCCGAACACCTGCGTGTTCCAGTTGGCGTTGCCCGCCACCACCTGCGCGCCGGTGCGCAGCGAGGGCGCCGCGGCCTGAACCTCGGGCACTTCGAGGGCGATGGCCTTTGCGTCTTCCTCGGTCAGCGTCTGGCCGGTCTGCGCCCCCAGGCGCACGCCGCCCTGCGACACCGCGCCGGGCAGCACCAGCATGATGTTGGAGCCCAGGCCCTTGATCTGTTCCTCGACGCGCTTCTGCGCCCCACCGCCGACCGCGATCATCGTGATCACCGCGCCGACGCCGATGATGATGCCCAGCATCGTGAGGATGCTGCGCAGCAGGTTGGTGGTCAGTGCGCGCCAGGCCGAGCGCAGCGCGGCCAGGGCGTTCATGCCAGCGCCTCGGCAGGCGCAGGCCGCACCGGCTGCTGTCGAATGTCTTCGATGATGCGCCCGTCGCGAAACACGATGCGCCGTGAGGCCCAGGCCGAGATGTCCTGCTCGTGGGTGACGATGACGATCGTCATGCCCTGTTCGTTCAGCGCGGTGAGCAATCGCATGATGTCTTCCGAGGTCTGCGAGTCCAGCGCGCCGGTGGGCTCGTCGGCCAGGATCAGCTGCGGACGGTTGACCAGCGCGCGCGCGATCGCGACGCGCTGCTGCTGGCCACCGGAGAGCTCCGACGGCGTGTGCAGGCCGCGCTCGCCCAGGCCCACGCGCGACAGCGCTTCCAGCGCCCGCGCGCGCCGCTCGGCCGGCTTCACGCCGGCATAGACCATCGGCAGCTCGACGTTCTCCAGCGCGCTGGTGCGCGGCAGCAGGTTGAACTGCTGGAACACGAAGCCGATGCGCCGGTTGCGGATCGAGGCGAGCGCGTCACCCTCCATCGCATCGACCTCCTCGCCGGCCAGCCGGTAGATGCCCGCGGTCGGCCGGTCCAGGCAGCCGAGGATGTTCATCAGCGTGCTCTTGCCAGAACCCGAGGCGCCCATCACGGCGACGAACTCGCCTTCGTCGATGCGCAGCGACACGTCGCGCAGCGCGTGCACGGTCTGGTCGCCCATCGTGTAGGTCTTGATCAGGCCGTCGGCCTCGATGAGTGCCATGCGCCGCGCCTCAGAACATCGGCCGCGGGCCGGCCGTGCCGCTGCGCGGGGCGGCGCTGCCCGGCGCGTTCACGCCGGTGATCACCGTGGCGCCTTCGCGCAGCACGTCGGCATTCGGCGATCCGGGAGAGACGACCAGCTCGGTGGACACACCGTCGGTGATGCCCAGGCGCACGTTGTAGGCCGCGGGCTTGCCCTTGGCGTCGAGCAGGTAGAGGCGGCCGCGCGCAGGCTGGCGGCCGGCCGATTCGGCCGCAATCTGCTGGTAGCGCGCCTTCTGCCCGGCATCGAGCAGTTCGGCCACACGCGCGCGGATGTCGGCCACGATGCGTTCGCGCGCCCTGGCCCGTTCGTCTTCGGGCAGGCCGCGCAGTTCGGCGAAGCGGGGTCGGGCCTGGGCGATCACGGCGTCGACCTTCTCCAGTTGCGCCGGCGTGAGCTGCAGTTCGCCGGCAAGCCGGTTGCGCAACTCCGCGAGCGGCCCCCCGCCCGCGGCCGCGGAGGCCGGCGCACCCGGCGCGGACTCCTGAGCGTTGGCTGCAGGCAGCCACTGCCAGGCCGAGCCCGTGCGGCTGCCACCACCCGCATCGGCCGACGAGGCCGGCGCCGCCGCCGGCTCGACGCCGGCGATCCGCACGCGCAGCGCGGCGTTGGGCACCTTGAGCACGTTCTGGCGCGTCTCGGTGACGATGCGCACGTTGGCCGTCATGCCCGGCAGCACCGTGCCGCCCGGATTGGAGAAGCCGACGACGACGGTGTAGGTGACGACGTTCTGCGTCGACACCGCCGCCTTGCGGATCTGGCTGACTCGGCCTTCGAAGCTGCGGCCGGGAAAGGCGTCGATGGTGAAGCTCACCGCCTGCTGCGGCTTGACGCGCGAGATGTCGGCCTCGTCGATCGAGGCCTCGACCTGCATGTCCTGCAGGTTGCGCGCGATGATGAACAGCTCCGGCGCCTGCAGGCTCGCCGCGACTGTCTGGCCGACGTCGACGCTGCGCTTGATGACCACGCCATCCACCGGCGAGCGGATCTCGGTGCGCTCCAGGTCGACCTTGGCCTGCGCCAGTGCGGCATCGCGCTGCTTGACCACCGCCTGCGCGCTCACCGCCTGCGCACGGGCCACGTCGGCCTGGGCCTGCGCCACCTTGAGCGACTCGCCCAGCGACGACGCGGTGTTGCGCGAGTTGTCGTAGTCCGCCTGCGAGATGAAGTTCTTCGCCAGCAAGTCCTGCTTGCGCTGTGCGTCGCGCTGCGCGTTGTCGGCTTCCAGCCTGGCCTTGGACACGCCGGCCATCACCGCCGCGACGTTGGCCTGCGCGTTGAGCACCGCGGCGCGCGCCGACTCCAGGTCGGCATTGGCCTGACGCACCTTGTACTCGAAGCTCTCGGGGTCGATGCGGGCGATCAGCTGGCCCTGCTTGACCTCGGTGTTGAAGTCGGCGCGCATTTCCTTGATCTGGCCCGACACCTGGCTGCCGACGCTGACCTGCGACACCGGGTTCACGGTGCCAGAGGACGACACGGCCGCGATCAGCGCGCCGCGTTCGATCTTCGCGGTGCGGTAGCTGGTCGCCGAGTCGGCGTCGCGCTGCGTCCACCACCAGGCGGCACCGGCAGCGCCCAGCACGACCACGCCACCCACCCACCACCGCATGTGTTTCATGGCCGCGAATTCTAGGCAGCGCGCCGCTCGCGGCCGGTTCAGATACGCGGCGTTCATGCTTCTTTACGGCGGCATGGCATGCTTGACCCACCTTACCCGGACCGGTACATTACTGACCGGTCAGTCATTATGTCGATTCCCAGCCTCGCCACCGCCCCGCCCCATGCACCGCGACAGCGCCGCAAGGAGGCCCGCCCTCAGGAGCTGATCGACGCGGCGCTCGAGCTGTTCGCCGAGAAGGGGTTCGCGGCCACCCGCTCAGAAGAGGTGGCAGCACGAGCCGGTGTCGCCAAGGGCACGCTGTACCTGTACTACCCGAGCAAGGAAGAGCTGCTCAAGGCGGTGATCAGCCAGCGCTTGTCCAGCGAGATCGCCGCGGTGGCCGAGTACGCCGCCCAGTACGAAGGCTCCTGCGCCTCGCTCCTGACGGAGGTGTTCACACAGTGGTGGAGCCGGGTCTTCGACAGCCCCACTTCCGCGGTCTTCAAGCTCGTCATCACCGAGGTACGCAACTTCCCGGAGATCGCCGAGTTCTACCGCAGCGAAGTGGTGGGGCCGGCCACTCAGCTGGTCGGCGGCATCCTGGAGCGCGGCGTCAAGCGCGGCGAATTCCGCCCGATCGACGTGCCCTCGGCGGTGCTGTCGCTGGTCTTCCCGATGGTCATGCTCTGCCTGCACAAACATTCCCTGGGCGCCTGCGCGCCGGCGGTGGAGATGGTCGATCCGCATGCCTTCATCCGCCAGCACGTGCAACTGGTGCTCTACGGCCTGCGGGCCGATGCGGCCCCCGCTGCGCGGAGCCGCGCATGAAGCGCCACCTGAAGTGGATCATCCCGCTGCTGGTGCTGCTGGTCGTCGGCGCGCTGGTCGCCCGCGCGCTGCTGGCGCGCAAGGCCGAGCAGGCCGCGGCTGCCCCCTCGGCGCGCTCGACGCTGGCGCTCGACCTGGCTCCGTCCGACGTGGTGGTGGCGCGCTCCGTGGCGCTGGGCCGCACGCTGGAAGTGTCGGGCGGGCTGAAAGCGGTGAACAGCGCGCTGGTCAAGGCCAAGGTCGCCGCCGAGTTGCGCAGCCTCAGCGTCCGTGAAGGCGACCGCGTCAAGGCCGGCCAGGTGCTGGGCCAGCTCGACACCACCGAGCTCGACTGGCGGCTGCGCCAAGCCGAGCAGACCGCTTCGTCGGCGCGCGCGCAGCTCGACATCGCCAAGCGCACGCTGGAGAACAACCGCGCGCTGGTCGCACAGGGCTTCATCTCGCCGACCGGGTTGGAGACCTCGGTGTCCAACGAGGCCGCAGCGCAAGCCAACCACCTGGCCGCGATGGCCGCGGTGGAACTGGCTCGCAAGGCGCGCGCCGACGGCACGCTGGTCGCGCCGATTTCCGGCCTGGTCTCGCAGCGCCTGGCGCAGCCGGGCGAACGCGTCGCGGTGGATGCGCGCATCGTCGAGATCGTCGACCTGTCGCGGCTCGAACTCGAGGCCGCCGTCGCCCCCGAAGACGTGGTGGCGCTGGCGCTGGGCCAGACGGCTGCGCTGCAGGTCGACGGCCTGATCGAGCCGGTCAATGCCCGCGTCGCCCGCATCAACCCGAGTGCGCAGACGGGCAGCCGCTCGGTGCTGGTCTACCTCGCCATCGATGCGAACCCGGCACTGCGCCAGGGCCTGTTCGCGCGCGGGCGCATCGCGGTGTCGCAGAGCCAGGTGCTGGCGGTGCCGCTGGCCGCCGTGCGCACCGATCTGTCGCAGCCGTACGTGCTGCAGGTCGAAGGAGGCAAGGCGGTGCTGAAGACGGTGACGCTCGGCACCCGCGGCGATGTCGGCGGCCAACCCTGGGTGGCGATCGCCGGCGGCCTGAGCGAGGGCGCGACGGTGCTCACGGGTACCGCCGGCTCCGTGCGCGACGGCACGCCGGTGCGCCTGGTCGGCCCGGCCGCCGTCTCGGCCGCCCGCTGACGCCGGGGCGAACGCAGCATGTGGTTCACCCGCATCTCGATCGGCAACCCGGTGATGGCCGTGATGGTCATGCTCGCCTTCGTGGTGCTGGGCTTGTTCAGCTACCAGCGCCTGGCGGTCGACCAGTTCCCGAACATCGACTTCCCCACCGTGGTGGTGCAGATGGACTACCCCGGTGCCTCGCCGGAGATCGTCGAGTCCGAGGTCACCAAGAAGGTCGAGGAGGCGGTCAATACTGTCGCCGGCATCAGCTCGCTGTACTCGCGCTCCTACGAGGGCAGCTCGGTCGTGATCGTCGAGTTCAACCTCGACATCGACGGGCGCAAGGCGGCCGAAGACGTGCGCGAGAAGGTGGCGCTGATCCGCCCGCTGCTGCGCGACGAGGTCAAGGAGCCGCGCATCTCGCGCTTCGACCCGGCCAGCCAGCCGGTGTTCAACGTGGCGATCCTGTCGGCCGACGGCAAGAAGTCGCCGCAGGAACTCACCACCTGGGCGCAGCAGGTGCTGCAGAAGAAGCTCGAGAACGTGCGCGGCGTCGGCTCGGTCAGCGTCGTCGGCGGGCTGCAGCGGCAGATCAACCTGTACGTGAAGCCGGCGGCGCTGGAAGCCTTCGGCATCGGCGTCGACCAGATCGTCGCCGCCGTGAAGAGCGAGAACCAGGAACTGCCGATGGGCGCGATCCGCTCGGCCGACCAGGAGCGCGTGGTGCAGATCAACGCGCGGCTGAAACGGCCGGAGGACTTCCGCGAGATCGTGGTGGCCCGACGCAACGGCAACCCGGTCAAGCTCTGGCAACTCGCCGACGTGACCGACGGCCCGCAGGAAGTCGAGAGCCTGGCGCTGTACAACGGCCAGCGCACCGTGCTGCTGTCGGTGCTGAAGTCGCAGGGCGAGAACACCATCGCCGTGGTCGACGGGCTGATGAAGGCGCTCGACGACGCCAAGGCCCTGACGCCGCCGGGCGTGAAGGTCGAGGTCAACCGCGACAACTCGCGCTCGATCCGCGTCTCGGTGGCCAACGTGCAGCGCACGCTGATCGAAGGCGCCGTGCTGACCGTGCTCATCGTCTTCCTGTTCCTGAACAGCTGGCGTTCCACCGTCATCACCGGCCTCACGCTGCCGATCGCGCTGATCGGCACCTTCCTGTTCATGTACCTGTTCGGCTTCACGATCAACGGCATCACGATGATGGCGCTGAGCCTGTGCGTGGGCCTGCTGATCGACGACGCGATCGTGGTTCGCGAGAACATCGTTCGCCACGTGCAGATGGGCAAGTCCGCCCACCAGGCGGCGCTCGACGGCACCGCCGAGATCGGCCTGGCGGTGCTGGCCACCACGCTGTCGATCGTGGCGGTGTTCCTGCCCATCGGCTTCATGGGCGGCATCGTCGGCAAGTTCTTCCACGAGTTCGGCCTGACCATCGTGGCGGCGGTGCTGATCTCGATGTTCGTCAGCTTCACGCTCGACCCGATGCTGTCGAGCATCTGGCACGACCCGCAGGCGCACGGCGTGCACCGCGGCCCGCCGGTGACGCTGTACGACCGCACGATCGGCCGCGTCACGCTGCAGTTCGACCGCCTCACGCAATGGCTGTCGGATGCTTACCAGCACATCCTGGGCTGGTCGCTCAAGCACAAGCTCACCACGCTGGTGCTGGCCTTCGCCACCTTCGCGGGCAGCTTCTTCATCATCCCGCTGCTCGGCGCGGAGTTCGTGCCCAAGGCCGATTTCTCCGAAACGCAGGTCAACTTCTACACGCCGGTGGGCTCGTCGCTCGAAGTCACCGAGATGCGCGCCAAGCAGGTCGACGCCGCACTGCGCGAACTGCCCGAGGTGCGCTACACCGTCACCACCATCAACAGCGGCTTCGCGGCCGGCAAGATCTACGGCTCCACCTACGTGCGCCTGGTCGACCGCAAGGACCGCCAGCGCAGCGTGAACCAGATGGTGCTGCCACTGCGCGAGCGGCTCGCGCGCATCCCCGGGATCACCGTCACCAACATCGGCCAGACCGACCTGGGCGGCAGCAAGAGCCTGCAGTTCTCCATCCAGGGCACGGACCTCGCCGAGCTGGCGCGGCTGTCGCAGGCGATCACCGCGAAGATGCGCGAGATCCCCGGCCTGGTGGACCTGGACAGCACGCTCAAGCCCGACAAGCCGACGGTGGCCATCGAGGTCAAGCGCGACGCCGCGGCCGACCTCGGCCTCGACGTCAACGCGCTGGCCGGCACGCTGCGCACGCTGGTCGCCGGCACCACGGTGGGCAACTGGCGCGCCCCCGACGGCGAGAACTACGACGTCAACGTGCGCCTCACGCCGGCCGGCCGCGACGCGCTGGGCGATCTGCAGCGCCTGCCGATCACCGTGGCCGCTGCCGCCGACGGCTCGCCGCGCGTCGTGCGGCTGTCGCAGGTGGCCGACATCACGCCCTCCACCGGGCCGAACCAGATCAACCGCCGCGACCTCAACCGCGAGATCAACATCGACGCCAATGCGCTGGGCCGCAGTTCGGGCGACGTGTCGGCCGATATCAAGAAGCTTCTCGACGGCGTCGCCTGGCCGCCGGGCTACCGCTACGTGTTCGGCGGCTCGACGAAGAACATGAACGAGTCCTTCACCTACGCCGTGGGCGCGCTCGGCCTGGCGGTGGTGTTCATCTACATGATCCTGGCCAGCCAGTTCCGCAGCTTCCTGCAGCCGCTGGCGCTGATGAGTTCGCTGCCGCTGACGCTGATCGGCGTGGTGCTGGCGCTGCTGATGTTCCGCTCGACGCTGAACATGTTCTCGATCATCGGCATCGTCATGCTGATGGGCCTGGTGACGAAGAACGCCATCCTGCTGATCGACTTCGCGATCCGCTCGCGGCGCGGCGAGCACACCGGCGAGCACGGGCTGGACCACGACGTCGCGCCGATGGGCCGCGAAGAGGCGCTGCTGCATGCCGCGCAGGTGCGGCTGCGGCCGATCCTGATGACGACGCTGGCGATGGTCTTCGGCATGGTGCCGCTGGCCTTCGCGCTGACAGAGGGCTCGGAGCAGCGCGCCCCGATGGGCCAGGCGGTGATCGGCGGGGTGATCACCTCGTCGCTGCTCACGCTGGTGGTGGTGCCGGTCATCTATTGCTACCTCGACGACCTGTCGAACTGGCTCAAACGCCGGCTGATGCCGCGCCCGCCTGCGACAGGTCAAGCCGCCGGCATGGCGCCTGCCGAATAAAATCAGGGGTTACCCGGAGGACTCCACCATGAACATCGAACAAGCCCGCTTCAACATGATCGAGCAGCAGATCCGCCCCTGGGAGGTGCTCGACCCCGCCGTGCTCTCGCTGCTGACCGTGGTCAAGCGCGAGGATTTCGTGCCTGCCGCCTACCGCGCCCTGGCCTTCGTCGACACCGAGGTGCCGCTGCCCGGCGGCCAGTGCATGCTGGCGCCGCGCGTCGAGGCGCGCCTGCTGCAGGAGCTGGGCGTGCACAAGCACGAGCGCGTGCTCGAGGTGGGCGCGGGTTCGGGCTACATGGCCGCATTGCTGGCCCACCGCGCACAGCACGTGACCACGCTGGAGATCCTGCCGGAGCTGGCCAAGATGGCGGCCGACAACCTGAAGCGTGCGGCGATCGTCAACGCCACCGTGCGCCAGGCCGACGGCTCGCGCGGCCTGGCGGCGGAAGCACCGTTCGACGCCATCGTTCTGTCGGGCTCGGTGGCCGAGGTGCCGCAGGGCCTGCTCGGCCAGCTGAAGGTCGGTGGCCGGCTGATCGCCATCGTCGGCCAGCAACCGATGATGCGCGCCACGCTGGTCACTCGCAGCGGCGAGCATGCATTCGCAAGCGTCGAGCTGTTCGACACCGTGGCGCAGCGCCTGCAGGGTTTCGAGGAACCGGCGCGCTTCACGTTCTGAACATGAAGCAGATCGCCGTCACCGAGGTGAAGCGCTGGATCGGCGAAACCGGGCCGGCGCTGCTGCTCGACGTGCGCGAGCCGTGGGAATACGGGCTGGCGGCCATCCGGCTCGACGGCGCCACCACGCTGAACCTGCCGATGCATCTGGTGCCGCTGCGGCTGGCGGAACTCGATCCATCGCAGCCCATCCTCTGTATCTGTCATCACGGGGTGCGATCGGCGCAAGTCGTCGCATTCCTCGAGCGATCGGGCTACGACTCGGTCTACAACCTCGCTGGCGGCATCGATGCCTGGTCGACCAAGGTCGACCCGGCCGTGCCGCGCTATTGAGCGTCGCCCACGCGTTTCGCAGCCAATCCCCAGAGGATCCACCATGTCCGTCGAGCGTTCCCGCCTGCCCTTCGCCCCTGCCGCCCTGGCACTCGCCCTGGGCCTCGTCTTCACTGGCGGGGCGCGCGCGCAGAGCCTGCAGGATCTGTACGAAGCGGCGCGCGGCTACGACGCCACCTTCCAGGCGGCGCGCGCGCTGCTCGATTCGGCGCAGTACCGCACCGAACAGGCCAAGGCGCTGAACCGGCCCTCGGTCGGCTTGCAGGTCGCGGCCACGCGATCGAGCAGTGACACGCCTTACTCCAGCACGCTGAACTCCGACACCAATTCGGTGAGCGCAGGCATCAGCGGCTCGCAGAGCCTGTTCAACCGCGCCAACAGCGCCACCATCGACCAGGCCGACAAGTCGCTGTCGGTCTCGCGCGCCGAATTCGAGGCGGCCGAGCAGGACCTGATCGTGCGCGTGGCGCAAGCCTACTTCGACGTGCTGGCAGCGCAGGACACGCTGGGCACCACGCGCTCCAACAAGACCTTCATCAGCGAGCAACTCGCGTCGGCCAAGCGCAATTTCGAAGTCGGCACGGCGACGATCACCGACACGCGCGAGGCACAGGCCCGCTTCGACCTCGCCACCGCGCAGGAGATCGCCGCCGAGAACGACCTGCGCACCAAGAGCATCGCGCTGGACGTGCTGGTCGGTCGCAGCAATGTCACGCCCAAGGGCCTGGCCGTGCCGGTGGTGCTGCCGCCGGTGCTGCCGCCGTCGGTCGACGAATGGGTGCTGCGTGCCGATGCCGAGCACCCGACGGTGCGCCGCGCCGCGCTCGGCCTGGACGTGGCCCGCCTGGAGACCGAGAAGGCCCGTGCCGGCAACCTGCCCACGGTGGCACTGAACGGCAGCATCGGCAAGGGCCGTGTGTCGAGCAGCGGCGACCTCGCCGCGCCGCCGTTCTCGTTCAACAGCTCGGGCAATTCCACCAACACGAGCATCGGCGTCACGCTGAACATGCCGCTGTTCGCCGGCTACGCAATCCAGAACCGCATCAAGGAGACGCTGGCACTGGAAGAGAAGTCGCGCAACGATCTCGACGCCGCGCGCCGCGGCGTGGCCCAGGGCACGCGCCAGGCATTCTACGGCGTGCAGTCGGGCCTCGCACAGGTGAAGGCGCTGGAGGCGGCCGAGTCGTCCAGCCAACTGGCGCTGGAAGCCACGCAGCTCGGCTACAAGGTCGGCGTGCGCGTCAACCTGGACGTGCTGAATGCGCAGACCCAGCTCTTCAGCACCAAGCGCGACCTCGCCAAGGCGCGCTACGACGTGCTGCTGGGCAGCCTGCGCCTGCGCCAGGCGGCCGGCCAGCTCAAGCCCGAAGACGTGGCGGCGCTGAACCAGTTGCTGGCGCGCTGAGCGCCACGCGATACGCCGTTCGACCCGGCCGTCAGTCGGCCGCCAGCGGGCCGCGAACGTCGGCCACTCGGCCGAGCGCGTCCAGGCGCAGCAGCAGTTGCAGTTCGGGCTCACCGGCGAAACCGGCATCGATCGCCTGCGCCGTGTGCAGCAGTTCGCCCAGCGCGACCAGCGCCGCCTCCTTGTCGAGCGGAGCCGCGAGGCCGAGCGCCCTCGCCTGAAGCGCGCGGCCCAGCGCCGCGTCGGCCTCGACCGCGGCGCGCAGACTCTCCATCGCGCCGCGCAGCACCGCCGCCGCCGAAGGGGCTGCCTCGCCCAGTGCCAGGCGCAGCGCGTGCCAGCCGGCCAGCATGCGCGCGGCGCAGCGCGCCAGACGCCTGCGAGACTCGTACTCCTGCCACAACGCGGCCCAGTCGGCCGCGGCGCTTGCGTCGAAGGGCTCGAGGGCGAGCTGCGACTGCAATCGGCCGCGCAGGGCGCCGACGGCGTCGATCGCCGCGCGCCATGACGCCTCGGCCTGCACGCAGAAGTCGGCCACGCGGGCCACGAACACCGGCTTGCGGATCACGCCGGCATGGTTTTCCTCCACCTCGCGCAGGTAGCGGGTCAGGTCCTACAGCAAAGCCTTGAGACGGTCGTCGCCCGGCGCCGGGCGCTTCAGAATCACGCCGGCATCGGCCTGGATGGAACCTACCCGCGAGCGCAGCGAGCGCAGGTAGACCGGCGCGCAGCGCAGCGCCAGCACGATCGCCGCCAGCGGCGCGGCGCGCGCGGAGTCCAGCGACTGCGCCGGCTGGGCGCGCAGCGTGCCGCCCGGCGCCGAAGCGATCTCGCCACGGGCCAGCGCCAGCGCCGTGCCGGCACGCAGCCGCAGGCAGTAGAGATCGGCCTCGGACGGCGGCACGGACGGCGCCAGCAAGGACGCATGAGCAAGTGCCGCGGCCAGGGTCTCGCGCTGCATCGGCGTGCAGTGCACCGCCGGCGCATGCTCCCAGGCGGAGGCGCAGGCGCGCTCCAGGGTCAGCACCGGCTCCGGCGCACCATCGCGCAACTCATAGCGCCGCGCCCGTGCCGCCACCAGCGTGGTGGGGGGCTTCACGGCGGGCGGCGCCACCAGCGCAGCGACCGGGTTGCCCTGCGGCGCGCCGGCGGCCGGCTGCGGTGCCAGCACGTTGGCCACCGAGGCGGTGCCTGCCGATACTGCAGCCGATTTCGCGGCGCCCTGTCTCGCCAGGATGGCCGCCGCGTCCGGCTTCCCCGCACCCGGCCCGGGGGGCCCGACACGCGGCTTGCGCAGCAGCATGACGGCCAGCACGGTGCAGACCACCGCGAGCACCATCACCAGCCACCAGAGCGCGTCACCCGTCATGTCCATCTCCAGGACGCCATCGTGCCACGAACGCTGCCCCGCTGCGAGGTCGGCGAAGCGCTTGCTGGATTCGCTTGTTCAGCTTCTCGCGGCGGTTCGCCCGGTGCGATCACCTTCGTCGAGCCGGCCGTCGACACCGTGCTGCACGATTTCTTCGAGAGGTACTGGCGCGATCGGCGCTGGACTGCTCGCCTGGACGCACTGAAGAGCGGCTGGTCAGCCCTTGGCAGCCGCCTTGCGCGCCAGCGCCTCGATGGCCATCACGTAGCCGTCGACGCCGAAGCCGACGATGATGCCGGCCGCCACCGGGGAGAGCCACGAGTGGTGGCGAAAGCTCTCCCGGGCATGCACGTTGCTGATGTGCACCTCGATCACCGGCACCTCGATGGCACGGATGGCGTCGTGCAGTGCCACCGAACTGTGCGAGTAGGCGCCGGCGTTGAACACCACCCCGGCCACGCCGCCGGCCTTGTAGCCGCGGCCGGCCTCGTGCAGGGCGTCGATCAGCACGCCCTCGTGGTTGGACTGCCGGCACTCGACCGCGAAGCCCAGCTTCTGGCCCGCGGCGTTGCACAAGGCCTCGACGTCGGCGAGCGTCATGCTGCCGTAGGTGGCCGGCTCGCGCGTGCCGAGCAGGTTGAGATTGGGGCCGTTGAGGACGAGGATGGTGGGCATGGAATTCTCGCGGTCAGGCCGGTGACGGCACCCGTGTTTGTACCTCAGTCCAGCAGCTGCTCACCTGATCGGCCATGCGCTGCGCGGCGCCGCGGTGCTCGGCGGCGAAGCTGCGGCAACGCTCGCCCGCATCGGCCAGGCGCTGCGCATCGCCGAGCAGCGCGAGCGCCTGCGCGAGGCCGGCCTCGATGCCCTCGACGCGCAGCGCGGCACCGGCGGCCTCGGCCAGCACGGCCGCTTCGGCAAAATTGAAGGTGTGCGGCCCCATCACCACCGGGCAACCGCAGGCCGCAGCCTCGATCAGGTTCTGCCCGCCCAGCGGCGCGAAACTGCCACCGAGCAGCGCCACCTGGGCGAGGCCGTAATACAGCGGCATCTCGCGCATCGAGTCGCCGAGCCAGGCGTCGGCGGCCAGCGCCGCAGCGCCCGGCACTTCTCCCCAATCGCTGCGCCGCGCGATGTTCAGGCCGGACGCGCGCATCAGCGCCGCCACCTCGTCGAAACGCTGCGGATGACGCGGCACGATCACCAGCAGCGGCGGCGCCGCCAGCGTGCTGCGCAGGCGCGCCCAGGCGCCGAGCAGCGGCGCCTCCTCGCCCTCGCGCGAGACGGCGAACAGCAGCACCGGCCGCGCCAGCGCCGCACGCCAGGCCTGGCCGCGCTCGAGCAGCGCCGCATCGGGTGCCAGGTCGTACTTGAGGTTGCCGCACACGCGAACCTCGCGCGCGCCGGCGCTGCGCAGGCGCTGCGCATCGGCCTCGCTTTGCGCGAGCACCAATGACAAGGCCTCGACCGCCGGCCGCAGGATGGCGTCGAAACGTTCGCCGCGCCGGCGGCTCTTCTCGCTCAGCCGAGCGTTGGCCAGCACCAGCGGGATGCCGCGCACCTGTGCAGCCGGCAGCAGGTTGGGCCAGACCTCGGTCTCCATCAGCACGCCGATGGCGGGCTCGAAGTGCACGAGGAAACGTCGCACCGCTGCGGGTGTGTCGAAGGGCAGCCAGGTCTGCCGGTCGCCTTCGCGCAGCAGTTCCTGGCCGGCGGCGCGGCCGGTGGCGGTGCTGTGCGTGAGCAGCAGGCGCAGGCCGGGCCGGCGCGCGCGCAAGGCCTCGATCAGCGCCGCGGCGGCGCGCGTCTCGCCGAGCGAGACGGCGTGCAGCCAGAGCCAGCCCGAACTCGGCGCGTCGCGGTAGCGGCCCAGGCGTTCGCCGATCGCTTCGCGGTACAGGGGCTCGGCACGGCCGCGCCACCACAGGCGCAACAAGTACAGCGGTTGCGCCAGCACGAGCAGCGCCGAATACAGCGAACGGGCGGCGCGCACGCGCCACGGCAGCGTCACGAGGCCGCGACCAGCACGTTGCTCCAGGCCAGCCAGGTTGCCTGGACGGTGGGGATCGGCCGCCCTTCCAGCGCCACCTGGTGCCGGTGGCCATGGCTCGGCTGCGGGCCGGTGCGCCAGGCGGTCGGGTGGTTGTAGAGCTGCACATGCGGCATGTCCAGCGCCACGGCGATGTGGCTTAGGCCACTGTCCACGCCGATCACGCCCTGCGTGAGCGCGAGGCGGTCGAGCACCGCGTCCAGGCCGAGCGAAGGCCAGACGTCGACGTGGAAGGCCTTCTCGAACTGCAGCCCGGCGGCGATCATCTCGGCGCGCGTCTGCTCCATCTCGTTGCCCTGCGGCAGCGCGATGCGCCAGCCGGCGTCGATGACGCGCTTGCCGAGCTGCACCCAGTGGTCGGTGGGCCAGAGCTTGTCGTCGCGCGAGGTGCCGTGCACGAAGGCCACCGTCGGCGTGGCGGTGCGGAAGACGCGCTGCTTCGGGTTCAGGCCGTACTTCGCCGGCCCTTCCGGCGGCTTGCCGAGCACGGCGGCCACCAGTGCGCGCGAGCGGTCCATCGCATGGATGTGCGGCTCGACGCGGATCGCATGGTCGACCAGCCAGCCGGCCGGCGCCTCGTAGCTCGAGCCCTCTGTCTGGTTGCCCAGGCCGAAGCGCGTGCCGCGCGCCAGCCGCGCCACCAGGGCCGATTTGGTCAGGCCCTGCAGGTCGATGATGGCGTCGTACTGCTCCTGCTGCAGCGCCGCGCGGAAGGCGCGCCACTCGGCACGCACGCTGGGCATCCACCAGCCGCGGCGCCAGCGGCGCAGCGAGCATTCGATGACGCGGTTCACACCGGCCACGCGGCGCACCAGCGGCGCGAAGGCCGGCTCGACGACCCAGTCGATCAGCGCATCGGGGTGGGCGGCGCGGATGTCCTGCACCGCCGGCATGGCGTGCACCACGTCGCCCAGCGAGGAGAGCTTGACGATGAGGACCTTCATGCGCTCGTCCGGCTTTCAGTGCGCCGCCGCCGCGACATGGGCATCGGGCTTGACGGCACGCAGCGCGGCCATCACCTCGGCCTCGATGCGCTTGAGCGCTGCGGGCGTGTGGCCCTCGAAGCGCAGCACCAGCACCGGCGTGGTGTTGGAGCTGCGGATCAGCCCGAAGCCATCGTCGTATTCGACACGCAGCCCGTCGATGGTGATCACCTCGCGCGCGCCGGGGAACTTCGCCGTCTCGAGCAGCTTCTGCACGACGCGCTTCGGTTCGCCCTCGGCGCAGGCCACGTTCAACTCGGGCGTGCTGTGGCTGGTCGGCAGTGCATCGAGCACGGCACTCGGGTTCTTAGAGCGCGACAGGATTTCGAGCAGCCGCGCCGCGGTGTAGGTGGCGTCGTCGAAGCCGTACCAGCGTTCGCCGAAGAAGATGTGGCCGCTCATCTCGCCGGAGATCGGCGAATCCAGCTCGCGCATCTTCGCCTTGATCAGCGAGTGCCCGGTCTTCCACATCAGCGGCACGCCGCCGGCCGCACGGATCGCCGGGGCCAGTCGCTGGCTGCACTTGACGTCGAAGATCACCGTGCCACCCGGCCGACGCTGCAGGATGTCGGTCGCGTAGAGCATCAGCTGACGGTCGGGGTAGATGATGTGGCCGTCGACGGTGACCACGCCGAGCCGGTCGCCGTCTCCGTCGAAGGCCAGGCCGAGTTCGGCACCGCTGGACTTCACGGTGCGGATCAGGTCGGCCAGGTTTTCCGGCTTGCTCGGGTCGGGATGGTGGTTGGGGAAGTCGCCGTCGACATCGGAATACAGCTCGATCACCTCGCAGCCCAGCGCGCGCAGGATCGCCGGCGCCGAGGCGCCTGGGATGCCGTTGCCCGAGTCGACCACGATCTTCATCTTGCGCGCGAGCTTGCAGTCGCCGGCGATGCGCGCCAGGTACTCGGCACCGATGTCCATTGCCGCCGAGCGGCCGGCGGCACGCGTGTAGTGCTGCGTCTCGATGCGACGGCGCAGCGCCTGGATGGCGTCGCCGTAGATGGCCTTTCCGGCCAGCACCATCTTGAAGCCGTTGTAGTCCTTCGGGTTGTGGCTGCCAGTGACCTGGATGCCGCTGCTGCAGCCGTGCGCGCCGCGCGTGGCGGCCACGTAGTAGAGCATCGGCGTGGTCACGGCGCCGAGATCGACCACGTCGAGCCCGGTGGAGGCCAGGCCGCGAATCAGCGCCGCCGCCAGGCCCGGGCCGGACAGACGGCCGTCGCGCCCCACCGCCACGGCGCGCTCGCCCGCGTCGATGGCCTCGCTGCCGAAGGCCCGCCCCAGGTGTTCCGCGAAGACCTCGTCGATGCTCGCGCCGACCACGCCGCGGATGTCATAGGCCTTGAAGATGCTGGGGTCGACGTGCATGAAGTCGTCTGGGTTGAGAATCGGCGCATTGTAGGGAGGCTGCGCCTGGATACCGCACTGCTCGTCATCGCGTTCGGCGCCGCCCTCGCCGGCTTCGTGCAAGGCCTGTCGGGCTTCGGTTTCGGGCTCACCGCGATGGCCGTCTGGGCCTGGGCGCTGGAGCCGCGGCTGGCCGCCGTGCTGGCCGTGCTGGGCGCGCTGACCGGCCAGTTGCTGGCCGCCGCCACGGTGCGCCGCGGCTTCGACCTGCAGCGCCTGTGGCCCTTCGTGGCCGGCGGGCTGGCCGGGCTGCCGCTGGGCCTGTGGCTGCTGCCGCGGCTGGACGTGCCGCTGTTCCGCGCCCTGCTCGGCGGCCTGCTGGTCGTCTGGTGCCCGCTGATGCTGATGGCGCCGCGGCTGCCGCGCATCCAGCGCGGCGGGCGTCTGGGCGACGCGGTCTCGGGTGTCGCGGGCGGCGTGATGGGCGGCCTGGGCGGCTTCACCGGCGCGATCCCGACGCTGTGGTGCACGCTGCGCGGCTTCGACAAGGACACGCAGCGAGCGGTGATCCAGAACTTCAACCTGGCGATGCTGACGGTCACCTTCGTCGCCTACCTGGCGGGCGGCATCGTCACGCGAGACATGCTGCCGATGATCCTGCTGGTGCTGCCGGCGATGCTGCTGCCGGCGCTGATCGGCATGCGTGTGTACATCGGCATCAGCGAGGTGGCCTTCCGGCGCATCGTGCTGTGGCTGCTCACGGCCTCGGGCGTGGCGCTGCTCTCGGCGGCCCTGCCGGTGCTGCTGAAGCGTTAGGCATGCGTCACGCGAAGCGGCCGTGCAGGAACCAGCCGGCGGCCTCGCGGCCGGGCAGCCGCGCGCGGTAGATCCACACCAGCGCGCCCTCGGTGTCTTCGGCGATGAAGTAGTCGCGCTCTGCCAGGGCATGGTCCCACCAGCCGGCCTCGATGCGCTCCGGCCCGCTGAGCAACTGCAGCGCGCGGCCCGCGAGCAGCGGCTGCGCGGCGCGCTCGGGCAGCGGCTCGGGCGGCGCGAGCAGCCACACCGGCCGCAGCGGCGCGGGCGGCACCGCCACCGAGGCGCCGCGCTGGCCCACGCGCGCCGCGTCGGCCGGCCGGGTGGCGCTGGCGCACTCGGGCCGATGGTCGTGCACGGCCTGCAGGCGCTGCACATGCTCGGCCCCGAGCCGCGCCTGCAGCCGCTCGACCAGCCGCACCAGGCCTTCGCGCTCGCTCGCCGCGCTGGGGAACAGCTCGCCGCTGGGTGCCTCGCCGGGCACGATCTCGCGCGCGGCCAGGCGCAGCTCCAGCGTGGGCGCGGGCAGCTGCAACTGCGCCAGCCGTTCGCGCAGCAGCACCTGCAGGTGCACCGGGTCGCGCGAGGGCTCGGCCAGCGAGACGGACAGCAGGGTCTGCGCCGGCACCTGCGCATCGCTGCGCCAGCGCGGCTCGTGCTGCATGGCCAGCACGAAGCCGCGCACGAAGGCGTGCTGCGCGGCCAGCCAGGCGGCCAGGCGAGCCAGCAGCAAGCCGGCCGCGTGCAGCACCTGCTCGGTGCTGTCGGCGCGGGCGAACAGCTCCAGCCGGCTCTCGAACTGCGGTGGCAGCGTGATCGGCACGCGCGGGTCGGGCCGCTCGCCATAGGCGCGGTCGAGGTCAGCCAGCAGCGCCGGCCCGAAGCGCCGCGCCAAGCCGGAGCGCGGCAGCCGGCGCAGGTCGGCGAGCGTGCCCAGGCCCATGCCCTGCAGCGCCTCCCAGTGCTCGCGACCGGGGCCGAGCAGCCACACCGGCGTGGTGTCGAGCGCACGCTGCATCTCGGCTGCCTCGCTCGCATGCACGCGGCGCGGCCCGCGCGCGAGCAGCGCGGCGCCCAGCGGCGTGGGTGCGCTCGCGGCATGCACGCGGTGGCCCAGCGGCGCGACCGCCGCGCGCAGCCGCAGCAGCAGCCGCGCGTGGCCGCCGAAGTAGCGCAGGCTGGCGCGCACCTCGAGCAGCACGGTGTCGGCGCCGCGAGACGGGTCGTGCGAAGGCTGCACGCACACGCTCGGCGTGAAGGCCAGCGCGGCGTGGGCGATGGCCGTCAGCGCGGCCGCATCACGCGCCGCATCGGCCTGGCCGATCAGCAGGTCGGGCGCAAGCGCCAGCGCGGTGGCGCGCTTCTGGCCGGGCTCGACACCGAGCGCCTGCGCCTCCGCGTTGACGGTGGCGATGTGGTGCGCATCGACGAGCGCGAGCGGCGATTGCGCCTGCTCGCCCGTCAGCGTGGCGGCGAACGATTCGAGCGACAGCAGCGGCAGGTGCAGGGCGATCCAGAGCACGGTTCTTGTCCATGCCTGCAGTCAGCCGAGGTCGACGAAGGTGGCCACCGTCAGCGCCGGAGCCGGCAGCACACGCTCGGCGCTGCGGCGCTGCCGCGCCGCGTCGGACAGCACCGGCGGCAGTGCCAGCGTGATCGGCGACTCCAGCGGCGGGCCGCGGCGCTTGAGCACGCGCAGCGCCAGCATGTCGGGACCGGCCGCGCGCAGCGCCAGGCGCAGCGGCGCGGCGCTCGGCCGCTGCTCGGCGGCGGTTTCGCGCAGCACGAAGGCGGCGCCGTCGTGGGCCTGCGCCGCGAGCTGCAGGCGGCGCAGCCGCTCGGCGCGCAGGCGCGGCGGCAGCCAGGCCACCAGTGCACCGACGTGGCCACTCTTGAGCGCCTGCTCGAAGGCCCACAGGCTGTCGCTGCCGGGCACGACGCGGGTGCGCGTCTGCACCACCAGCAGCTGCTCGACGTCGAGGCCGAGCTGCGCGAGTGCCCAGGCCGAGAGCTGCGCCGGCGGGTCGAACAGCATCACCAGCCGGCCGCCGCGCTGCGCCGTCGCGAGGCTGGGCGCGAGCAGGCGCACCTCGCCCACGCCAGGGTGAGGCAGCAGCAGTTCGGTGAGCGCGCGGCGCGGCCAGCCGCCGCCGGGCAGCTGTGCATCGAGCGCCGCGAAACCGCTGGTCACGCCGTCGCCGCGCGGCCGGCCGAGCTGGTGGCCGAGCCACAGCCCAGGATGCAGATCCTGCAAAGCGAGTGCGGCGGGAAAGCGGTCCATTCGGATACTGTACTTTTATACAGTATCCAGTTCAATACGTGCCTTGAACAAGTACATGGTTGCCTGAAGCAACTTAACTGCCCAGAATCGACCCATGACTGCGCCCACACCGGACGACGCCCGCATCGATGCCGCACGGCGCTTCGCCCGCTTCTACACCCGCCACATCGGCGCACTGCACGAAGGACTGCTCGACAGCCCCTTCACTCTGACCGAATCGCGGCTGCTGTGGGAGCTCGCCCACCGTGAGCACTGCAGCGCCGCCACGCTGGCGCGCGAGCTCGATCTCGATGCGGGCTACCTGAGCCGCCTGCTGCGCGGGCTGAAGGAACGCGGCCTGGTGCGCAGCACACGCTCGGCGCAGGACGCGCGGATCGCCGAGCTGAGCCTGAGCGCCGCCGGCCGGCGCGCCTTCGCGCCGCTGGAGCAGCGCTCGCGCACGAAGATGCAGGCGCTGCTCGCACGGCTCGACGACGGACAGCAGCAGCAGGTGCTGCGCTCGATGGCGCAGATCGAACGCGCGCTCGACGACAGCGAAGGCCGCGCGCCACCGGCCTGTGTGCTGCGCGCCCATCGCCCGGGCGACATCGGCTGGATCATCGCCCGCCACGGTGCGCTCTATGCCCAGGAGTACGGCTACGACAGCCGCTTCGAGGCGATGGTCGCACGCATCGGCGCCGACTTCCTCGAGCGATTCGACCCGGCGCGCGAAGCCTGCTGGATCGCCGAGCGCAACGGCGTCAATGTCGGCTGCGTCGCGCTGGTCCAGGCCCGCGACGACACGAGCGGAGCGGTCATCGAAGCCACGGCGCAGCTGCGCCTGCTGCTGGTCGAGCCGGCCGCGCGCGGCCTCGGCCTGGGCGAGCGGCTCACGGCCGAGTGCGAACGCTTCGCACGCGACAAGGGCTACCGGCGCATCGTGCTGTGGACCAACGCCAGCCTGGCGGCCGCACGTGGCATCTACCGCAAGGCCGGCTACCGGCTCACCGGCAGCGAGTCGCACCGCAGCTTCGGCCTGGACCAGGTCGGCGAAACCTGGGAGATGACCCTGGCATGACGACTGCGAACGCCCCCTGCCCCTGCGGCACCGGCCAGCCCTACGCGCAGTGCTGCGGCCGCTACCACGCCGGCGCGCTGCACCTGCAGGCGCCGGATGCCGAACGGCTCATGCGCTCGCGCTACAGCGCCTACACGATGGGACTGGCCGACTACCTGCTGGCCACCTGGCACGCGAGCACGCGCCCGGCCGCGCTGGAGCCCGATCCGCCGGGGTTGAAATGGCTGGGGCTGGACCTGCGCCACCACGCGCGGCAGGACGAGGACCATGCCACGGTGAGCTTCGTCGCGCGCAGCAAGCTCGGCGGGCGCGCCCATCGCCTGCAGGAGACGAGCCGCTTCGTGCGAGAACTCGGGCGCTGGTACTACGTCGACGGCGACGTGGCCTGAAGCCTGCGCTTCAGGCGAATTCCTGCCGCACGCCGGCCGACATCAGCCGGTGGATGATCCAGCCGAGCAGCGCGCAGGCCACCAGCGTCATCGCCGCGCCCATCGCGCGCGCTGCGGTGACGAAGCCGCCGAACACGCCCAGCGCCTTCTGCGGCAGCGGCGCGCTGCTCAGCGTGGCATCGACCACCGACTGCACCACCTCGTGCTGGAACCACAGGCCCAGCAGGTTGGCGACGATGGCCAGCACCAGCATGCCGATGAAGACGCGGCGCGCCCAGTCCAGGCGCAGCAGCAGCCCGATCGCCGAGGCCAGCGTGGCCAGCGAGACCACCAGCCCGGCACCCACCACCCATGGCAGGTAGGCGATCAGCAGCCCGGTGAGCAGCGGCAGCGGGTGCTGCGCGCCGCTGGTCTGCCAGCCGGGCAGCAGCGAGGCCACCGCCGCGTTCTGCACCAGCGCCGAGGCGCTGGCCAGCAGCGCCAGGGCGATGAACACCCAGGCCACCGTGGTGACGAACAGGGATCGGGATCCGACGTTGAAGGTCTGCGGCATGGTGGTGGCTCCGGGCGCGCGGTGCACTGCACCGTTGCGTCCGATTGTGCGAATCGATGTGTGACAGGACATCCCACACCCGCAGGCATCCCCCCCGAGCACGGGATGGTTTGTGCGTTCGCCGCCACAGGCGGCCGTGCGGCCCGATCGTCAGACCGTCTCGGGCACCATCGTGATCGCGCCGCAGGGGCACTCGGCGGCGCACAGGCCGCAGCCCTTGCAGTAGTCGAGGTTGAACTCGAAACGCTTGCCCGGGCCGAGCTTGATGACGGCGTTGTCGGGGCACACGCCGTAGCAGTTGTCGCACTCGAAGCAGTTGCCGCAGCTCAGGCAGCGGCGCGCCTCGAACAGGGCATTGCCCTCGTCCAGGCCGCCCTGCACCTCGTCGAAGCTGGTCTGGCGCCGCGCGAGGTCGAGCAGCGGCCGCACCGTCGCCGGCGCGTCGCTGTAGTACCAGGGGTTGAGCTTGTCGAAGCCCGCCGTCTCGTGCTTCTTCGTCGCGGGCACGCTGGCGCCGCGCAGCCACGCGTCGATGTGCTTCGCCGCCTTCTTGCCGTGGCCCACCGCCACGGTGACGTTGCGCTCGGCCGGCACCATGTCGCCGCCGGCGAACACGCCCGGCCGGCCGGTCATCATGTGCGAGTCGACCTGCACCACGCCGTCGTGGACCGCCAGGCCCGGCACGCCGTCGAGCAGCGAGAGATCGACGTCCTGGCCGAGGGCCAGCACCAGCGAATCGGCCTTCAGCGTCTCGAACTCGCCGGTGGGCTGCGCCTTGCCCTCGGCGTCGAGCACCATCTTCTCGACCGTCAGCTCGCCGGCGTCGGCCTGGCGGATGGTCGACAGCCACTTGATCGTCACGCCTTCCTGCAGCGCTTCTTCGACCTCGAAGTCGTGCGCCGGCATGCGGTCGCGCGTGCGCCGGTAGACGATCACCGCCTCGGTGGCGCCCAGTCGTCGCGCGGTGCGCGCCATGTCGATCGCCGTGTTGCCGCCGCCATAGACGACGACGCGGCGGCCGAGCATCGGCTTGTCCTCGCCGTCCATGCTGCGCAGCACCGACACCGCGTCGAGCACGCGCGCCGAGTCGCCGGCCGGGATGAAGCTGCGCTTGGCGATGTGCGCGCCGACGGCGAGGAAGGCAGCGTCCAAACCCTCGTCGCGCATCGTCGCCTGCAGGTCGGCGACCTTGGTATCCAGCCGGATCTGCACGCCCATCGCGACGATGCGCGCCACCTCCGCGTCGAGCACCTCGCGCGGCAGCCGGTACTTGGGGATGCCGAAGCGCATCATGCCGCCCGGCCGCGGGCCGGCCTCGAACACGGTGACGCGGTGGCCGAGGCGTCGCAGGTGGTAGGCCGCGCTCAGGCCCGATGGCCCGGCGCCGACGATGCCGACATGGCGGCCGGTCTCGGCCGCCGGCGGCTCGAACTGCCAGCCCTGCTTCAGCGCCTCGTCGCCGAGGAAACGCTCGACCGCGTTGATGCCCACCGGCGCGTCGATCTGGCCGCGGTTGCAGGCGCCCTCGCACGAGTGATAGCAGACGCGGCCCATGATGGCCGGGAACGGGTTGTCGCGCACCAGATGCCGCCACGCGGCCTCGTAGTGGCCAGCCTCGGCGTGGAACAGCCAGCCCTGGATGTCTTCACCGGCCGGGCATTGCTGGTTGCACGGCGGCAGGCGGTCGACGTAGACCGGCCGGCTCGAGCGCCACGAGCCGGTCTTGTTGGCCAGTGAGGAGCCGACGTCGAGCGTGATCGCGAAGGGCTTGTCCATGGTCACACCGCTTCCGTGGCAGGGTCGAGCAGGCCGTACTGGCGGATGTTGCGATCGGCCAGGGCCTGCAGGTGCGCGATGACGTCGTCGCGCCGCTGCGGCGCGAACAGGTGGGCGAAGCGCTTCTGCGGCTTCAGGTAGTCCTCGACCGGCACGCGGCGGCGGATCTTCGAGACCGCCGTCACCTCGCCGTGCTCGGCCTCGAACACCGGGAAGCTGCCCGACTGCTGGGCCAGCCTCGCCAGCCGGATGGTGTCGTGCGAGGCCGAACCCCAGCCTAACGGGCATGGCACCAGCACGTGCAGGTAGCGCGCGCCGCGCAGCGTCATCGCGTGCTCGACCTTCGCCTCCAGGTCGTGCAGGTCGGCCACGGTGGCGGTGGCGACATACGGGATGCCGTGCGCCATCGCGATGCGCGGCAGGTTCTTGCCCTGGCCGAACACGTTGCCCGGCTGGGCGCCCACCGCCGGCGTGGTGGCGGTGCGCGCCGCGGCCGGCGTGGCCGACGAGCGCTGCACGCCGGTGTTCATGTAGGCCTCGTTGTCGTAGCAGATGTAGAGCACGTCGTCGTTGCGCTCGAACATGCCCGAGAGGACCCCGAAGCCGATGTCGGTGGTGCCACCGTCGCCGCCCTGTGCGAGCACGCGCACGTCGGTGCGGCCCTTCACCTTCATTGCCGCCGCGATGCCGGTGGCCACCGCCGCGGTGTTGCCGAACAGCGAGTGGATCCACGGCAGCTGCCACGATGTCTCCGGGTACGGCGTGGAGAACACCTCCAGGCAGCCGGTGGCATTGGCCGCGATGAGCTTGCCGCTGGCCGCGCGCATCGCCGCATCCACCGCATAGCGTGCGCCGAGCGCCTCGCCGCAGCCCTGGCAGGCGCGGTGGCCGGAGTTGATGGCGTTGCTGCGCTCGGTGCTGGCCTGCACGCTGCGCTGCTCCGGCGCGAGCAGCCGGTTGCCGACGGTGAAGGTGCCGGTCTGGTAGAACTTGATCGTCTGTGCTGTCATGGCCTGGCCCTCAGCTGACCCGCGACGCGACGGTGCCGACATCGCGCAGCATGGACTCGGCTGCCGGCCCGGTGCGCTCGCCGCTGCGCTCGCGTTCGAGCTGGCGCTCCACCACCTTCCAGTCCATGTCGAGGAAGGTCAGCGGCTCCAGCGTGTCGGCGATCGCCTCGGTGAAGATGCGCTGCAGCGAGGCCTGCGTGATCGCGCGGCCGCCCAGCCCGGCGATCACCGTGTAGCCGTTGCGCCGCGTGCCCGACATCGCCATGCGCACGTCGTTGGCGAGGATGCCGCCCAGCCCGACCGAGAAGCTCTTCTCCAGCACCACCACCCGCTCGGCATGCACCAGCGCCTCGCGCACCGCCGCCAGCGGGAACGGCCGGAAAGAAGTGATGCCCAGCACGCCGATGCGCTCGCCCTCGTCGCGCATCGCGTCGACCGTGTCCTTGATCGTGCCGAGCACCGAGCCGAGCGCCACGACGATGGTGTGAGCGTCCTCGCAGCGGTAGCAATGCAGCAGCCCGCCGCTGTCGCGGCCGAACTGAGCCTTGAACTCCGCGGCGATCTGCGGGATGCGCTCCAGCGCGCGCATCTGCCGCGCGTGCGCCAGGTAGCGCACCTCGGTGAAGGCCTCCGGCCCGACCATCGCGCCGATGCTCACCGGCTCGGCCGGGTCCAGCACCTGGCGCGGCACGTAGGGCGGCAGGAAGGCATCGACCTGCGCCTGCGTGGGCATGTCCACGCGCTCGTAGGCGTGCGTGAGGATGAAGCCGTCCATGCACACCATCACCGGCAGGCTCATCTCCTCGGCGATCTTGAAGGCCTGGATGTGCAGGTCCAGCGCCTCCTGGTTGGTCTCGGCGAACAGCTGGATCCAGCCGCAGTCGCGCTGGCTCATCGAGTCGCTGTGGTCGTTCCAGATGTTGATCGGCGCGCCGATGGCACGGTTGGCCACCGTCATCACGATCGGCAGGCCCAGGCCCGAGGCGTTGTAGACCGCCTCGGCCATGAACAGCAGTCCCTGGCTGGCGGTGGCGGTGTAGGCGCGCGCGCCGGCCGCCGAGGCGCCGATGGCCACGCTCATCGCCGCGAATTCGCTCTCGACGTTGACGAACTCGCAGGGCGCGAGCGAGCCGTCCTTCACCAGCTCGCCGAGCGCCTCGACGATGTGCGTCTGCGGCGAGATCGGGTACGCGCAGATCACATCGGGGCGCGACAGCGCCACCGCCTCGGCGACGGCGCGCGAGCCTTCAGTCTGCTTGAGCATGGGACAGTTCCTCCATCTCGCGCGTCACGTAGTCGAAGGCCTCGGTCGCCGCGGCCACGTTGCCCTCGGCCACCTTGCCGGCGAACTTGTCGCGGATGGCATGCGCCACGGCGTCCAGCGTGATCAGCCCACTGATCGCCGCGAAGCCGCCGAGCAGCGCCGCATTCGGCAGCGGCCGGCCGACATGCCGCTGCGCGATCTCGCTGGCCGGCACGTTGCACAGGCGTTCGCGGCGAAAGCGCTGGGCGAATTCGCCCACGCCCAGTTCGTCGAAACTGCGCGTCGAGTTGATCAGCACGTAGCCCTCGGGCTGGAGGCCCTGGAACACGTCGACCTGGTGCAGCAGCGTCGGGTCCTGAATGATCAGCGCATCGGGCGCCATCACCGGCTCGCGCAGCCGGATCTCGCGGTCGGCGATGCGGCAGAAGGCCACCACCGGCGCGCCGGTGCGCTCGGAGCCGAAGCTCGGGAAGGCCTGCGCATGGCGGCCCTGCTCGAAGGCCGCGATCGACAGCATCTCGGCGCCGGTCACGACCCCCTGGCCGCCACGGCCGTGGATGCGGATCTGGAACATGCCTCCTCCTGCGCTGCAGTGACTGCATTCTTCGGGCCGCCCCCGCCAGAGGGCTTGTCCTGCATCAAGCGCCGGGCGCGGCGACAATGCCGCTCCGCCTCGCGCGCCGCGCCGCCTTCATGCATCCCGGAATCCTCTACGCTGCCTCCGCCTACGTGCTCTGGGGCCTGTTCCCGCTCTACTTCAGCCATCTCTCCACGGTGCCCGCCACCGAGGTGCTGGTGCACCGCGTGGTGTGGTCGCTGGTGTTCGTGCTCGCCGTGCTGGCCTGGCGCCGGCAATGGGCCTGGCTCGCGCCGACGCTGCGCCAGCCGAGGGTGATCGGCGCCTTCGTCGCCAGCGCGCTGCTGCTGTCGTGCAACTGGCTGACCTACATCTGGTCGGTCAACCACGGCCATGTGGTCGATGCCAGCCTGGGCTACTTCATCACCCCGCTGGTCAACGTGCTGCTGGGCTACACCGTGCTGCACGAACGCCCGCGGCGGCTGCAATGGGCGGCGCTCGCGCTGGCCACGCTCGGCGTCGTCTGGCTCACCGTGGCCGCCGGGCAGCTGCCGTGGATCGCACTGGTGCTGGCGGCGAGCTTCGGCGGCTACGGGCTGCTGCGCAAGATCGCCCCGCTGGGCGCGCTCGAGGGCTTGTCGCTCGAGACCATGCTGCTCGCCCTGCCCGCGCTGGTGGCGCTGCTGCTGTGGTGGGGCCGCGGCCCGACGAGCTTCCCCTCGCCCGACCTCGCCACCAACCTGTGGCTGATCGGCGTGGGGCCGCTGACCGCCGTGCCGCTGCTCCTGTTCGCCGCCGGCGCGCGGCGCATCTCGATGACGACACTCGGCCTGCTGCAGTACATCGGCCCGTCGATCCAGTTCGCGCTGGGCGTGTGGCTGTTCAACGAACCGTTCGGCGGCCAGCGGCTGATCGGCTTCGGGCTGATCTGGGCGGCGCTGCTGGTGTACAGCGCGGACGGCTGGCGGGTGTCGCGCCGCGCGGTGCCGGCGGCGGCCTGAGATGTTCGAACGGATCGGTTCGCGCTAGCGGCGCGGTAGCGCGTTCAACATGACGCCGGCCAGGGCCCTCGCGCGTGCCGAGTCCGGCAACATGCTGATCTTCTGGTAGAGGATCGCGTCGCCGACAAGCAGGTCGATGCGACCATCGCCGTTGAAGTCCGCGGCTGCCGGGCGCATCCACGGACCCGTGTCGCTGCCGAAGCCGTAGACACGCTCGGGCGCGAGGCTGCCGTCGCTGCGGCGCAGGTGCACGCCTGCCAAGCCGTATGTCGCCGAAACGAGGTCGACTCGGGCGTCGCCGTCCACATCCACGGCCAGCAGACCGTTGCGCGATGAACCGACCGCCAGCGCCACGGGAGATGACAGACTGCCGTCGGGCTGCTGCAGTACAAGCCGGGTATCGGTGAAGAACGAAGAGCTGGCTGCAGCGTCGAGCAACCCGTCGCCATTCATGTCGAGCAGATCGAGCTTGTTCAGGCCGTAGCTGTTCGGGAACGCGACCGACCGCGGGGTGTCGAACGTCCCGCTGGGCGTTTGCGGAAGCACCAACAGACTGAGTCCGGTGGTGCTTGAGCCGAGCAGAATGATGTCGGGTCGCCCATCACCAGTGAGGTCACCACCAGCGATGTCGTCCCAGGAGCCCACCGGCGCGGTCATGGCCGGGATGGCCAATTCCCAAACGCCGGCGCGCATGCGCCAGACCTCGATGCGCTGGACCAGATTCACCAGCAATTCGGGTTGGCCGTCGCGATCCAGGTCGACGACTCTCCCGCTCCGGGCACCGAAGGTGGTGATGTTTCCGGCAGCGACGAATTCGCCGCTGGCCAGCTGCCGCATCCAGCGCGCGGCGCAGCTGCTGCCGCCGAGTGCGACATCGATGCGGCCATCACCGTCGAAGTCGGCGACCTCCATCCAGTCCAGCGACGAGCAGTCGTCGAGTGCGCGAGCGTACGGAACCGGTGCCGACAGCGATCCGTCCGTTCCCTGCAGACGCACGACCAGCGAGCGCTCGAAGGGTGGCGAGCCAGCGCCGGTGAAGAACAGGACGTCGCTGCGGCCGTCGTTGTTCACGTCCGCCGCGACCGAGGCGACGATGCTCAGCAGTGGCACCTGCGGCAGGAGTTCCTGCGGCATGCCGAACCGGCCCTGGTCGGTGACGAAGGAGATCACGTAGGGCTGCCCCAGCGCATTGCCCACCATGTCCGACAGAGTGGCCGGAACGATCAGCGTGTACCGCGTCCCGCGCGCGAGCGGCTGGCGCGGCCGCACGGTGATCGTGTCGCCGGCGAGCACGACCTCTATGGCGACTGGCGGGGCGAACTCCGCACTCAGTGTGAATGTGCTGAACGAGAACGATGCCGGCTCGATGGTCTTGCTGAAGCGGAGCATGAAGAACGTGTCCAGCGGCACGTCGGTCGCCCCTTCGGCCACATTGGAGGACAGGAGCGTCGGGCCGGTTACGTCCAGCGCAAAGCTCCAGCGCCGCTCTGCCTGCAGTGCATTGCCGACCAGATCCGTCGCCGCCGGCGCAATTCGGGCATCGAAGGTCCCGGAAACGGGCGACAGCAGTTCGAACTCCAGCCGGTCGCCCATCGACCGGCACCTTCCGGCGACTGCACGTCCCTGCGCGTCGGTCACCGAGAGCGCGGCACAAACCGAACTCGCCTCCATCGGTTCGCTGAACTGGACGACGACGGTCGGGAACCGTGTCGGCTGCAGACCTTCTGGGCTGACCGACACGATGCCCGGCGCGATCGCCTCGTTTCGCCGACCATCCACCACATACCGCGTCAGCAGCCGCTGCAGCGTCGAGAAGCCCGGCACGTCGACATCACGCCGGACCAGGCCGACTCCGGCGACGTACCAGGCGTTCTCCGTCGTGGCGATGCGCCCGGCACCACCGCCCCCGGTGTAGACGAACTCCATCGTCATCACCGTACGCAGGTGCAGCGTCGCCGCAAAGCTGCCGGCCGGCGTGGACAGCGGTGCGTTGTCGATGACGCTCACGTCGGAACGCACGGCGATGCGCTCGGCCACGCCGTCATAGTCGAGATCGACATCGACGCTGCGGTCCGCCTGAACGAATCGCGCGCCTGGTGTGGTGTCGCCGAAGAGCTTGACCGCCCCGATGGCCATGGTGATCGGGTCGTGGCCGCTGACGGGCACGGCCCAGGTCTCGCCAGACTGGTGGACGATCAGGGTCTCGTTGAGCAGCGCGCCGTCAGCATCCTCGGTGCGAAGCAGGTCGCCGCTCAGCCCTGCGACGACAGCAGGTCCGGTCGAGCGAACCGCCATGCGGACGATGCTTTCGGTGTAGTGCCAGCTGCTGTTTGCCGAACTGGGCAGATAGTCTCCACCGCCACCGCTGCCGGGACCCGCCGACCCACCTCCGCCACCGCCGCAGCCGCCAAGCATGAATGCCAACAGCCAGGCCACTGCGCGGCCACACGACACCTTCACCATGCCGCCATCTCCCTGCGGATTTTCCGGCGCAGGGCGCCGTACCCGGCGATTTTGCCAGCGGCACGGCCGGCAACAGCCCCGGTTCGAGGGGGCTGCAGCGGCCTCAGCGCAGGTCGCCCGCCAGGCTGGCCAGCGACTCGGCTGATATCACCACGTGCGCCGGATAGTTCGTGTGGTCGCAGCCGAGCTTGACGCTGGCGCCGGCGCGCACCGCATCGCGCGCGGCCGCCGGGAACTCGAAGCGCACGAAGTGCACTGACGAGGTCTTCTCCTCGTTCTCGCGGTCAAGGTCTTCGTCGGCGATGGCGTAGATGCGCGCATGGCCCTCGACCTCGACGAACATGCGGTCCTCCACGCCGATCAGCCGCGCCAGTTCGCGCTTGCGCTCGTGCGGATCGGGGTACTCGATGAGCATCGTCGCCTTCCAGTTGCTGCCGTCGGGCACCAGCGGCGCGTAGGCGTCGATCTCGCTCTGGATGCCGTCCTCGTCGAAGATCTTCTCGATGTGCAGCATCTCCTGGATCTGGCGGCGGATCGTCTGCTCGTCCTCGAACTGCACGCTGATGTGTTCGCCCAGGTGCACGGTGCGCAGCCGCCGGTGCGCGATCACCTCGGGCTTGCTGGACTTGCGGATCTTCGAGTACGCCTCCAGCGTCAGGAGGCTTTCGCGGGTGATGGTCATGAGCTTCTCCATCAAGGGGTTCAGATTCCGTAGGCGATTCGAAGCAGGCTCAGCGGGTGCGCGATCTTCGCGGCCGGCAGCGCGTTGTTGGCCATGCCCTGCGCGATGTGGTGGCCGGCCATCGGGCAGTCGGAGCCGATGTAGTCGGGCTCGTCCTTGGCCATCGCCTTGAACACCGGCTTGCCGATCTTCATCGCCGTCTCGTGGTACGGCTTCTTCACGCCATAGGTGCCGGCGTGGCCGGAGCAGCGCTCCACGGTGTTGAGCTGCACCGTCACCGTCTGGCCGATCAGCTTGAGCAGTTCTTCGGTCTTCTTGCCGATCTTCTGCACGCGGCCGTGGCAGGGGATGTGGTAGCTCACCTTGCCCAGCGGCTGCTTGAAGTCAGTCTTCAGCAGGCCATCCTTGTGGCGCGCCATGAAGTACTCGAAGGGGTCGAACATCGCCGCCTGCACCGCCTTCACGTCGGCGTCGTCGGGGAAGAGCAGCGGAATCTCCTGCTTGAACATCAGCGTGCACGAGGGCACGGCAGTGACGATGGCCCAGCCCTCTTTCGCGTACCTCGCGAGCACCGGGATGTTGGCGTTCTTGTGCTTCTCCACGCCCTCCAGGTCGCCGAGCTCGAGCTTGGGCATGCCGCAGCAGGATTCCTTCTCGACGATCACGTAGGGGATCTCGTTGTGCTCCAGCGACTTGACCAGGTCGTGGCCGATGCCCGGCTCGTTGTAGTTGACGTAGCAGGTCGAGAAGATCGCCACCTTGCCAGGGCTGCGCTCGCCGTCCTTCACGTCGCTGGCGCTGCCCTTCTTCTTCGCGCTCCAGCGGAAGCGGCTCGTGGCCAGCTCGGGCATCCAGGCTTCCTTGTGCACGTCGAGCACGCTCTCCATCACGCCGCGCGCCGCCTTCGTCCTGTTGATCGCGTTGACCGCCTGCACGACGATCGGGATGCCGGCGAACTGGCCGTGCACGTCGGTGGAGGCGAGGAACTTCTCGCTGGCCTTCACCTCGCCCTTGCGGAACTTGATCGCCTTGGCGCGCAGCATGGTGTGCGGGAAGTCGAGGTTCCATTCGTGCGGCGGCACATAGGGGCACTTGGTCAGGTAGCACAGGTCGCACAGGTAACACTGGTCGACCACCTTCCAGTAGTCGGACTTGGCCACGCCGTGCACCTCGCCGTCGTCGGTCGCATCGACCAGGTCGAACAGGTTCGGGAACGACTGGCACAGGCTCACGCAGCGGCGGCAGCCGTGGCAGATGTCGAAGATGCGCTCCATCTCCTTGAACGCCAGATCCTCGTTGTAGAAGTCCGGGTTCTTCCAGTCGACGGGGTGGCGGGTCGGGGCCTCGAGGTTGCCTTCGCGAGTGGCCATGGCGGGTTCTCCGTGCAGCGTGATCGCGGATGGGCCGGTGCCGGCACATTCGCGATCCGCCAAAGAACAAGGGGCACGAAGCCCCCTGTTCATCGAGCGCAGGCGTCGATCAGTCCACCAGCGCGTCGAGCGCCTTCTGGTAGCGGTTGGCGTGCGAGCGCTCGGCCTTGGCCAGCGTCTCGAACCAGTCGGCGATCTCGTCGAAACCCTCTTCGCGGGCCTGCTTGGCCATGCCCGGGTACATGTCGGTGTACTCGTGGGTCTCGCCGGCCACAGCGGCCTTCAGGTTCTGGCGGCTGTTGCCGATCGGCAGGCCGGTGGCCGGGTCGCCCGAACCGTTCTCGAGAAACTCGAGATGGCCGTGCGCATGGCCGGTCTCGCCTTCGGCCGTCGAGCGGAACAGCGATGCCACGTCGTTCTGGCCTTCCACGTCGGCCTTGTTTGCGAAATACAGGTACCGGCGGTTGGCCTGGGATTCGCCTGCGAAGGCGTCCTTCAGGTTCTGCTCGGTCTTCGATCCTTTCAAGCCCATGTCGCTCTCCTGTCGTTGAGATGAACCGAAACGTCCGCCTGCACCGTGGCGCATCCAATGGCGGCACTCGGATACGCTAACCCACCGCCGGGGCCGCGGCAAATACAAATGGTCAATGCAGGGGATTGGCAAAGGCTATGCCGGCGATCGCCACGATTGATTGACCAGGCTCAGCGAGTCTCGCCGCCTGCCAGCCCGAGCAGCCCCCGGGCGACGCGGTGCAGCCGCGAGCCAGCGTCGGCGAGGTCGTGCAGCACGGTCAGGTGGTTGGTGCCGGGGATGGCCTCGCACACCGGCACGGCGGCATGGCCCCAGGCGCGCCGGATCAGCGTGTTCTGGCGCAGGAACTCTTCGCTCTCGTCGCCACCCACCAGCGCGGCCAGCGTGCCGCGCGGTGCGGGCATCAGTGCCGGGCTCAGGCGCTTCGCCGAGGCGGCCGTGAGGCGCAGATCAGGCGCCAGGAAGGGTGTGTGGCGGATCGGCTCGAGCTCGAACAAGCCGGAAATCGACAGCGCCGACTTCACCAGGCTCGCTGGCAGGTCGCCCGCAACACCTGGCCATTGGCAATTGAGCAGCATCGCCGCGAGGTGGCCGCCTGCCGAGTGGCCGCCGACGACGATGCGGCCCGGGTCGCCGCCGTGCTCGCGCGCGTGGCGGTGCGTCCAGGCCAGCGCCTTTACCAGTTGCAGCGTGATCTGCTCGATCGTGGCGGCGGGGCACAGCGCGTAGTTGGGCACGATCACCAGCGCGCCGGCATCGGCCAGCGCGGGCGCCGTGAAGGAGACGTCGCGCTTGTCCATGGCACGCCAGTAGCCGCCGTGAATGAAAACGAACACCGGCGCATCGGGCCGGTCGGTGCGAAACACATCGAGCGTCTCGTTCGGCCCGCTGCCGTACGGCAGGTCGAGGGCACAGTCGGACTGCTCGCGCGCCAGAGCCGAGGCGTTGGACCAGCGCTCGAAGATCTGCGCGTGCTCGGCGATGCGGGCGCGGTTGTTGTATTGCGCGTCGAGCCACGCGGGGTCGAGTCGGGTCATGGCAAGCCTGAGGTTCGCTGCGAGGCCCCGTTTCTACCCCGTCATGCCAACGTGCGCCATCCGGTCGACCCGGCGGGCCCCGCCGCGGACTTTGCTAAACTACGAAGGTTCGTGGGGGGGTAGCTCAGCTGGGAGAGCGTCGCGTTCGCAATGCGAAGGTCGGGAGTTCGATCCTCCTCCTCTCCACCAAACGATCCAAAGGCCTTGCACTGCAAGGCCTTTTTCTTTGGCCGGGCCACGAAGGCCGCTGCGGCCCGACGCGGCGCTCAGACGACGGCGCCGAACCAGGCGCCCACGCCGGCCGTGAGGGCCATCGCCAGCGCACCCCAGAAGGTGACGCGCCAGGCGCCCATCCAGGGCCCGGCGCCACCCACGCGCGCCGCCACCGCGCCCAGCAGCGCGAGGAACAGCAGCGAGGTGCCGACCACGCCGGCCATCAGCTGCGCTGCAGGCATCAGCACCACGACGGCCAGCGGCAGCGCAGCGCCTACGCCGAAGCTCGCAGCCGACGCGAGCGCGGCCTGGATCGGCCGGGCGCTGAGCGCGTCGGTGATGCCCAGCTCGTCGCGCGCATGCGCCCCCAGCGCATCGTGCTTCATCATCTGCTCGGCCACCTGCACGGCCAGCGCCGGCTCGATGCCGCGGGCCGTGTAGATCGCCGCCAGTTCGCGGCGCTCGGCGGCCGGGTCGGCATCGAGTTCGGCCTGCTCGCGCGCGAGGTCGGCCTTCTCGGTGTCGGCCTGCGAATGCACCGAGACGTATTCGCCGGCCGCCATCGACATGGCACCGGCCACGAGCCCGGCCACCCCGGTGGTCAGGATGGACGCATGGCTCACGCTCGCCGCGGCCACGCCCACCACCAGGCTGGCGGTGGAGACGATGCCGTCGTTGGCTCCAAGAACCGCCGCACGCAGCCAGCCGATGCGGTCGGTGCGGTGGCGTTCGGTGTGGTGTCGGCGCATGAGGGTCATGCCCGAGTGTCGCCGATCGTGCGGGCGGCGTATGGCGTCACGCGGGCGATGCGGCTTCCGGGAGGCGGGCCGCAGGCGCTACGCTTCGCTCCATGACCAAGCACCTTGCCGCCTACGTCGCCACCGCCCTCGCGATGCTCGTGCTCGACGCACTCTGGCTCGGCCTGATCGCCGCACCGCTGTACCAGCAGGGCATCGGCCACCTGATGGCGCCGCAGCCGCGGCTCGGCGTGGCGGCGCTGTTCTACCTGCTCTACCCGCTGGGCATCGTGATCTTCGCGGTCGCCGCCCGGCCGGCCGGGGCCTGGCGGCCGACGCTGCTGGCCGGCGCGCTGTTCGGCTTCTTCGCCTATGCCACCTACGATCTCACCAACCTGGCCACGCTGAAGGGCTGGCCGCTCTGGCTGTCGGTGATCGACATCGCGTGGGGCTGCCTGGTCAGCGCCGCCTCGGCCGCTGCTGGGCGGTGGGCGATGGACCGCTGGCGCACCGCCTGACGAAGCTCCGGCGCACGGCCGATCACCGGCATCGGCCTGCCGCTGGATCAGGCGGGCGTCTTCACAGGCCGCTCGTCGCTCTCGACGCGGCCGTCCACCAGCTCGATGATGCGATCGCAGCGTTCGGCCAGGCGCGGGTCATGGGTGACGATCAGGAACGAGGTGTTCAGCTCGGCGTGCATGCGGCGCATCAGCGCGAACACCTCGTCGGACGAGGCGCGGTCGAGGTTGCCGGTGGGCTCGTCGGCCAGCACCAGCGGCGGCTGCATGACCAGCGCGCGCGCGATCGCCACGCGCTGCTGCATGCCGCCGGAGAGCTCGCCCGGGCGCTTGGCCATCGCCTCGCCCAGCCCCATCGCGGCGAGCACGGCGCGCGCATGCTCGCGCTGCGCGGCGCTGACGCTGCCGTCACGCATCAGCGCGGGCAGCGTCACGTTCTCCAGCGCGGTGAAGGCCGGCAGCAGGTGGTGAAACTGGAACACGAAACCCAGCGCCGCGCGGCGGCGCAGCGTCAGGCCGGCATCGTCGAGCCCGGCCACCGGCTCGCCCTGGATGGTGTAGCTGCCCGCGGTCATCGGCTCGAGCAGGCCGATGATGTTCAGCAGCGTGCTCTTGCCCGATCCCGACGGTCCGATCAGCGCCGCGAACTCGCCCGTGCCGATCTTGAACGACACGCCGTGCAGCACCTCGGCCTCGTTGGGGCGGCCCAGGTTGTAGCTCTTGCGGACGCCATCGAGCTCGATCAGCGGCATGGAAGAAGCGTTCACCGGCGGCTCACATGCGGATGGCTTGCGCCGGGTCGAGCGCCGCTGCGCGCCGCGCCGGCGCCACCGCGGCGAGCACGCCGCACAGCGTGGCGACCGCGGCGATGCGCAGCGCCAGCGCGGGGGCCAGCGTGATCGAGAACAGCGGCAGCCCGTCGGAGCCGCGCACGAAGCTGGTGAAGGCCCAGATCAACAGCACGGCGAGCAGCACGCCGAGCATCGAACCGAGCGCACCGACGATCGCGCCCTGCAGCAGGAACACGCGCAGGATCTGCCCGCGCGTGGCACCCATGGCGCGCAGGATGCCGATCTCGCGGCGCTTCTGCACCACCGACACCACCAGCACGCTGGCGATGCCCAGGATCACCACCACCATCACCACGCCGCGGATCAGCCCGGTGCTCACCGACTGCGCATTCAGCGCCGACACCAGTTGCGCATTGGCCTGCTGCCAGCTCTCCACCTTGTACGGGTAACGCTGCGCGAGGTCGTCGGCCAGGCGCTGTGCGGCCCACACGTCGACCAGCGCGAGGTCGAGGTTGGTGGCGCCGCCGGGCAGGCCGATCAGGCTCTGCGCGGCGCGCAGCGGCACGATGACGGTGCGCCGGTTCAGCTCGCGCACGCCGAGGTCGACCAGCGCGGTGACGCGCAAGGAATCGCCGACGTTGCCGGTGACGATGCTGACGCGGTCGCCGACGCGCACGCCCAGGTCGATCGCAAGGTCGCGGCCGATGATGCCTTCGCCCGGCCCGAGCCGCGCCACGCCCTCGACCACCTTGGAGCGCAGGTGCACGATGCGGTCGTAGCGGTCGAGGTCGACGCCGACCAGCGCGATCGACTTGGAGGCTTCGCCGCGCAGCGCCAGGCCGGCGCCGGCGACCATCGGCGAGACGGCGGCCACCTCGGGCATGGCCTCGAGCACCGGCACCAGCGCGGCCCAGCTGGGAATCGAGCGCGGGCGCTGCGCGCGCGGCTGCGTCTGCGCCAGCGTGGTGGCGCCGGAGGCGGGCCGCCCGGGCGCCACGACCACGTCGTCCTGCGCGCTCACCGTCACGTGGGCCTGCGCGCCGAGCGTCTTCTCCAGCGTGTTGCTCTGCAGGCCGGTGATCAGCGCGGAGATGTAGGCCACCACCGCCACGCCGGCAGCGACGCCGACGACGATGAGCAGCGTCTGCATGCGCCCTTCGCGCAGGAAGCGCATGGCGACGCGTCGTTCGAAACCGAGCCAGCTCAACATGGGGTGCGCGTCAGCGGCCCATCGCGTTGCCCAGCGCCGAGCCGACGTCTTCGCGGCTCGCCTGCGCAGCGCGCTGCGCGGTGGCGCTGGTGTCGGCATGCACCCGGCGGCCGGCTGCGGGCGCTGGCCCGAGCAGCACGATGTCGCCGGCCGACAGGCCTTCGAGCACCTCGACCGCCTCCAGCGTGGCCAGGCCCAGGCGCAACCGGCGTGGCTCGACGCGTCCGTCGCGGGCGACGAACACCGTCGCCGTGCCGTCAGAGCGCGCCTCGCGATCGCCGGCCAGCGCCTGCACCGGCACGACCAGCGTGCGCTCGCGGCGGCCCGTCTCCACCTGCACCGACAGCGTCATGTCTTCGCGCAGGTAGGCCGGCGGCGCCTGCGGCAGCGACAGCTTCACCTCCACCGCGCCGCGCTGCGCATCGACCAGGGGCGCGATGCTGAGCACCCGCGCTTCGAAGTGCTGGCTCGGGAAGGCGTCGGCGCTCACGCGGGCCGGTTGGCCGACGCGCAACTGTTCGAGATACCGCTCGTCGACCTGGCCCTCGAGCTGCGCCGCACCGGCCAGCGCCAGGGTGAGCAGCGCCCGCCCGGGCTGCACGATCTGCCCCGGCTCGACAGCCCGCACCAGCACGCGCGCATCGCTGGGCGCGGTGAGCACGGCCTGCTCCAGCCGGGCCTGCGCCGCCGACACCGCGGAGCGTGCCAGCGCGAGCTGCGCCTGCGCCTGCGTGACATCGGTGCCTTGCTCGTCGTTGGCGGCGCGCTGCGCGCTGGCGCCGGCGAGCTGCGCCTGCGCCACCGCCACCGCGCGCCGGGTTTCATCGAGCCGTGCCTCGCTGAGAAAGCCGCGCGCCACCAGCTCCTGCGTGCGCTGCAGCTCGGCCTGCGCAGCTTGCAGCACCGAGTCGGCCTGCGCCACGCCGGCCTGCGCGGCCTTGCGGCCCGAGCTGCGCAGCCCGGCCAGGCGCGCCGCGGCCTGCCGCTCGCTGGCGCGGGCCTGATCGAGCGCGGCACGCAGTTCCTCGCTCTCCAGCCGCACCAGCACGTCGCCCTGGCGCACCGTGGCGCCTTCGGCCACCAGCACCTCGCGCACGCGGCCGGTGAGCGTGCTGCCCAGCTCGACACGCGACGCGGCGGCCACACGCGCGGAGAAGAGCAGCGTGCGCACCAGCGGCGCCGGCTGCACCACCGTCGCCGCAACCACGGGCGCTCGCGTGAACCACCACGCAAGCACGGCGGCAAGAACCAGCGCCGCAGCGGCCAGCGTGAACATCGATCGTCGAGACATGGCGACCATTGTTTCACTTCATCATGATGGCTGGCCTGACCTGCGGTTGAAGCACAGTCGCTACGCCGAAGCTCGCGGCGTCCGCTGCGCACGCTCGCCAGCGCCGTCCATGCTCGGGCCACGGCGCCAGTGTCGGCGACAACCGCTACGCTCCGCCACCGGTGGTCATGAAGGACTTCAGGCGCCGATGCGCCTGGGCTTTGCCAGGCTAGTGCAGCACAGTCAACCGGTTGTCCACCGAGCCCACGCCCTGGACGGCGGCGGACACTTGCGTCGCCAGATCGCGCGACGCTGCATCGGGCACCGTGCCGCGCAGCGACACGCGACCGTTGTGGGTCTCCACACTGAGTTCCTTCAACCCGAGTTCAGTGCTGGACGACAGGTGGTACCGGACGGTCGAGGTGATCGTGGTGTCGTCGACGGCATTGGCGGCGGCGTGCACCGCGGCGGCAGTCGCCTTCTTCGAGTCAGCGGCGGCCTGATCGGCTGCTGCGCGCGCAGATGCCGCTTCGGCCGGCGCAACAGCCGCTGCGTTGTCGTCGCGCCGTTGGCAGCCGCAGAGTGCGGCCGCCACGAGCAAGACGCAGAGTGCGGCGCCCCCGCGAGTTGTCTGGAAGGGATTCATCGCTTTGATTGTCCCTGACTGCCGCTTGGAGCGGCCCGCCTGCCTCACTCGGCGGGCACGAAGATCCACATCAGCACGTAGACCAGCAGCCCGGCGCCACCGAACAGCAGCAGCAGCGCGAAGGCCAGCCGCCACACCCAGGACTCCACGGCGGTCGACTTGGCGAGGCCGCCGCACACGCCGGCGACCCAGCGGTCTTCGCGGCTGCGGCGCAGCGCATTGACAGCCGCCAGAACGGGCAGCGCCTGCGATCCCTCGCCAGGGTGCAGCAGCCGCTGCTTGGCGCGGGTGTACTCGTCGTCCGTCAGCGCACCGCGCTGGTGAAGTTCAGACAGCTTGCCCAGTTCGTCGCTCAATGACATGGCCGGCTCCTTTCGGATCGATGCAGCGCGAGAGTGTCACCTCCGCAGATGAGGCCGGCGTGATCTGAGACAAGAGCTTCCCGCCCGATCCGAATATCATTGCTGACTGATACAACGCTCCCGAGACCGCACCATGGCCCGCTCCGCTGCTCCCTTTTCGCGCCGCATCCTGCTCAAGTCGTTGGCCGCCCTCGGCCTGCTGGGCAGCCTGGTGGCTGCGGATGCTTCCGATGCCTTGTCGGTGAGCCTGGACGAAGCGCGTGCCGAGTTCGAAGCCGGGCGAGTCGTGATGATCGACATTCGCGAGCCCAACGAACACGCCACCGGCGTGGCACGCGGCGCGCGGCTGCTGCCGATGAGCCAGCTCGGCCAGCGCTTGCCCGAGATCTCCACCGACCCGAAGCAGCCCGTGCTGCTGATCTGCAACACGCAGAACCGCTCCAGCCGCACGCTGAAGGCGCTGCGCGAGCGTGGCTACGCCAACGTGCGCTTCGTCGAAGGTGGCATGAGCGAATGGGCCCGCCGCGGCTGGCCGATGGTCAAGCCGGGCCTCTGAGCCCTGCAGTGGCCGCTGTCCCGGCTTATGCCTGGGACGAGAAAGCATAGAAGCTCTGCGTCGTTGCCGGTCGCCAAGGGCATGCAGACAATGCCCGATTGCCTTCGGCGACCCGACCATGAACTTCCAGCAACTTCGCGCCGTCCGCGAAACCGCCCGCCTGGGCTTCAACCTGACCGAGGTGGCTGCGGCGCTGCACACCTCGCAGCCTGGCGTTAGCCGGCAGATCCGCGAGCTGGAAGACGAGCTGGGCATCGAGATCTTCGTGCGCGCCGGCAAGCGCCTGACCGGCCTCACGCCACCCGGCAACGCGGTGCTGCCCATCGTCGAGCGGCTGCTGCTCGATGCCGACAACCTCAGGCGCGTCGGCGAAGACTTCACCGCGCAGAACGCCGGGCGCCTGTCGATCGCAGCCACTCACTCGCAGGCACGTTATGCGCTTCCCACGGTGGTGCGTGACTTTCGCCAGGTCTACCCGCAGGTCACGCTGGAGCTTCACCAGGGCTCGCCGCGGCAGGTGGCGGCGATGCTGCTTTCCGGCGAAGCCGACATCGGCGTGGCGACCGAAGCGCTGGCGCAGTACGAGCAGCTCGTCGCCCTGCCCTGCTACCGCTGGACGCACAGCATCGTGGTGCCGCCCGGCCACGAGCTGTTGAAGGTCGAAGGCCCAGTCACGCTGGAGCAGCTGGCACGCCACCCCATCATCACCTACGAAACAGGCTACACCGGCCGCACGCACATCGACGAGGCCTTCGCCAAGGCCGGCCTGAAGCCGAGCATCGTGCTCAGCGCGATGGACGCCGACGTGATCAAGACCTACGTCGAGCTCGGCATGGGCGTGGGCATCGTCGCCTCCATCGCCTTCGATGCCGAACGCGACCGCACGCTGAGGGCGCTCGACGCGCGGCACCTGTTCGAAGTGAACCTCACGCGCTTGGGCGTCCGCCGCGGCACCTGGCTGCGCGGCTACGTGTACGCCTTCATCGAATCGTTCGCGCCGACGCTGACGCGCGACGCGGTGCAGCGCGTGCTGGCCGGCGAGTCGCTCGAAGGCTAGAGCCTGTTCAGGGGCCGATCGGCACGAACGCGATCAGCGGGTCGTCGGTCAGCGCGACGACGACAAGGCCATCCGGCGTCACGACCATCTGCCGGTCCTTCAGCGCTTGGGCATAACCGGCCACCTTGTAGCCCTGCAGCAGCGCGCCGGCCGGCGAATGCACCCAGAAGTCGGCAACGGCATACCAACCGAAAATGCCGCAGATGGCGCGGCCGTCGACGGTGACCTCGACGTTGTTCGGGTAGGCATCGCCGCCCGGCAGCGCGCCGACGAAGGCGCCGCTGGAGTCGATCGACGCGCAGAAGTAGCGGCCCGGAACGTTGACGCCGCCGCCCGACGCGGCGTAGATGCGGCTGCCGTCCGGGCTCACCGCCACGTCTTTCTCGTTGCCCCCGGAGTTGCTGTCCAGTCCGTTGGCCACGCTGGCGAACAGCACGCCGCCGGACATCGCCGAGTAGTCGACGGCGAAGCGCGCGCCCAGGTTGTAGACGTTGCGGCTGTCGGCCGTGGCCACCAGCGGCCCGCCGACGCCCGACACCTGCGAGCTGCCCAGGCTGCGCCCGCCTACGTAGGCGGTGCCATCACCGACCAGCACGAGCTCGACCCCGTTCGGACGCATGGCCAGCACCGCGGTGCCCGTGTCGACCGCGTTGACCAACGGCCAGGTGTCGGTCTTCGCCAGGGTGGCCAGATCGACCACCGCCATCGAGCGCGCGGCGGTGTCCAGCGCATACAGGCGGCGCCCGTCCGGTGCCACGCTCATCTGCCCGAGGGCCGAGCCCACGCCCGTGATCGTGGTGATCTTCTGCGCGGTGTACGCGTTGAACACGTCGATCGAGGTGCCCCCGTTGTGGGCGTAGACGTAGGGTCGGATCCGGTCGGCGACGATCTGGCTGAAGTTCTGCGGCAGCGTGGTGGTCACCGCCAGGCCGCTCGCACTCTTCCACAGCGCCACGCGCACGACCGCCGACTCGACCCCGCTCGTCGCGCTGCTCACGGTCACGTTCGCGTAGCTCACCGTGTCGGCCGGCAGCGACGCCGGATTGGCGCTGAGCACGAGGCTGCTACTGGCTGCCGTGCTGCCGCTGGCCGTCACGGTGAGCCATGAGGAATCCGACACCGCCGTCCAGGCCAGCGTGCCGGCAAAGTTGTCGCTGATCGTCAGCGTGCGGCTCAGCACGGTGCCGGTGGGCGTGCTTGCCAGCGACACGCCCCACGCGGACGGGAGCAGGCGGCGCTGGTCGGCATTCAGGTTCACCGTCAGCGGCAGCTGCACGGTGTCGCCGTTGACCGTCGCGCTCATCGAGACAACCGCGGTGCTCGAACCCGGCACGACGCTGGCCGGATTCGGCGCCAGCGCGAGCGTGGTGCCGGCCTGGCCGACCGATCCGGACGGTGTGGTTGTCGACAGCCAGCTCGGCAGGGCCGACAGCACATACGGCCAGCTGTTCGTCCCGGTGTTCAGGCTCACCGACAAGGTCTGCGGCGCCAGGTCGCGGCCCTTGGGCCCGCCGAAGGTCAGCGCCGTCGCGGGTGCAGACAGCGTCGGCGGGGTCAGCGTCAGCCGGGTCGTCACGCGCTTGTCCGGCACACCCGCCGCCGAGAGCAGCAGGTCGGCGCTGTGCTCGCCGCTGGCCAGCGGGCCGCGGCTCGGGTCGGGCTGCAGCGTGACCACGGCCGGGGTCGTGCCAGCCAGCGGGCTGGCCAGCAACCAGCCGGCCGACGTCGTCGCCGTCCAGGCCGAGGCGACACCGTTGTCGAGCGCGAAGCCCAGGGTCTGCGACGCGATCGGCGCGCCGTTGACGGCCGCGAAGCTCGGCACGCCGCCATCCAGGGCGAAGCCGGCCGGCAGGACGTCCAGCGTGAACGGCAGCGTGACCGTCTGGCCGTCGCTGGTGCGCACCGTCACCGTGCTCGCGTAGCTGCCCTCGGCCAGCGTCGGCGTCAGGTAGCTCACGCTGAACGCGCCCGGGCCCGTGCCGCTGCCACCATTGATCTGCAGCCAGTCGGCCGTCGAGGTCGCGGTCCAAGCCAGCGACGGCCCGCTCACCGACACGGAGACCGGGCTGGCGAGCGTGCCGCCACGGTGCACCGTCGCCGAGGTCGAGCTGGCGGCAACCGCCTGCAGCGGAGCCGGCGTGATCGTCAGGTCATAGGGCAGCGGCACCGGCGAGCCGGCGATCTGGCTCGTGCAGGACGCGTCGTTGCAGAGCTGGATCTGGAAGTTGCCTTGATGGCGCCCCGCGGCGAGCGCCGGCGAGGTGTGCAACGTGGCCGATATCGTCCGGCTGTCGACCTGGGCCAGTTCGATGCTCGGCAGCAGCACCTGCGCGCTGTCGACGACGTAGACGTAGAGCGGGCCGGAGAACAGCGACGGATTGGTGGCGCTGGCGCGCACCGTGACCGTGGCCGATGTGCCGGAGGCCACGTTCGCGGTGACCGTCGAGGGCGTGAAGCTCAGGACGGAACTGCCGCCGTCCCCGCCCCCGCCGCCGCCGCAGGCAGCCAATGCCAATGCAACAAATGGCGCCCACAGCGCCGCGCCGATCGATCGCATCGAACCCTCCCTCGTCCACCGATGATTGTTGTTTGCCGCACCTCCGGCAGCCGGGCGTGGGCGGGCGCATTCTCGCATCGGCCCTGGGCCGGAAAGACCGCGGCACCCTCCTCGTGCCCCCCTTGCCCAGGGGGGCGGCCCAGGTCATCCGTTCGGGCCCTGGCCTCGCCGGAAGCTCGGCTTCAGATCATCGCCGCCGGGTCGGGCAGCTCCTCGGCGAAGCGCGTCACCTTGCGTGGGCGCAGGTGCACGGCCGAGCCGGGCTTCAGGCCGAGGCGGTCGCGCAGCGCCACGTACTCGGCACGCGGCAGCTCCACGTCGACATAGCCCGACGCGTCGCCACGCTTGAACTCCAGCCGCGTATTCGGGCCCACGGTGAGCGCCTGCGCCAGCGTCACCGCCAGCGAGCCCTCCTCCGCCGCCTCGACGATCTGCAGCTCGTGCGGCCGCACATAGCTCACCTCGCCGTCCTTGGCGCCCGGCTGTCCCTCGCGCGCACCGGGCTCGCCCGGTGCGTGGCCGAAGCGGCCGTGGAACAGGTTCACGTCGCCGAGGAACTGCAGCACGAAGGGCGTCGCCGGGTGGTCGTAGACCTGGTCGGGCGTGCCCTGCTGCTCGATGCGGCCCTCGTTCATCACGACGATGCGGTCGGCGACTTCCATCGCCTCCTCCTGGTCGTGGGTGACGAACACGCTGGTGACATGCACCTCGTCGTGCAGGCGGCGCAGCCAGCGGCGCAGCTCCTTGCGCACCTTCGCATCCAGCGCGCCGAAGGGCTCGTCGAGCAGCAGCACCTTCGGCTCGACGGCCAGCGCGCGCGCGAGCGCGATGCGCTGGCGCTGGCCGCCGCTGAGCTGGTGCGGGTAGCGGTCGGCGATCCAGTCGAGCTGCACGAGCTCGAGCAGCTCGGTGACCTTGGCGCGGATCTCCTTGTCCGGCGGGCGCGTCGACTTGGGCCGCACGCGCAGCCCGAAGGCGACGTTCTCGAAGATCGTCATGTGCGCGAACAGCGCGTAGTGCTGGAACACGAAACCCACCTGGCGCTCGCGCACATCGGTGTTCGTCGCATCGGCGCCGTGGAAGAGCACGGAGCCCGAGTCCGGCACCTCGAGCCCCGCGATGATGCGCAGCAGCGTCGTCTTGCCCGAGCCCGAGGGCCCGAGCAGCGCCACCAGCTCGCCGGCCGGGATGTCGAGGTTCAGGTTGTCGCAGACGACGGTCTGGCCGAAGCGCTTGTTGAGGTTGCGGACTTCAATAGACATGGTTCATTCGCTCCGTTCGCCGGCCGCGCGCCGGCTCGCCTTCACGCGCTGCTCCACCGCGTACTTGAGCACCAGCGTCACGAGTGCCAGCAGGGCGAGCAGCGAGGCCACCGCGAAGGCGGCGGCGAACTGGTATTCGTTGTAGAGGATCTCGATGTGCAGCGGCATCGTGTTGGTCTGGCCGCGGATGTGGCCCGAGACCACGCTGACCGCGCCGAACTCGCCCATCGCCCGCGCGTTGCACAGGATCACGCCGTACAGCAGCGCCCATTTAACGTTGGGCAGCGTGACGCGCCGGAAGATCTGCCAGCCGTTCGCGCCGAGCACGCGCGCGGCCTCCTCCTGCTCGGTGCCCTGCGCCTGCATCAGCGGGATCAGCTCGCGGGCCACGAAGGGGAAGGTCACGAACACGGTGGCCAGCACGATGCCGGGCACGGCGAAGATCACCTTCAGGTCGTGGTCGCGCAGCCACTCGCCGAACCAGCCCTGCAGCCCGAACACCAGCACGTAGATCAGGCCGGCGATCACCGGGCTCACCGAGAACGGCAGGTCGATCAGCGTGAGCAGCACGTTCTTGCCGCGGAACTCGAACTTGGCGATGCACCAGGCCGCGGCGATGCCGAACACCAGATTCATCGGCACGCTGATGGCCGCGGCGATCAGCGTGAGCTGGATGGCCGACAGCGCATCGGGCTCGACGATGGCGGCGAGGTAGACGTCCCAGCCCTTCTTCAGCGCCTCGGCGAAGACGATCGCCAGCGGCACGAACAGGAAGAAGCCGAGGAAGGTCAGCGCCACGCCGACCAGCGTCCACTTGACCCAGGCCGGTTCGGTGGTGGCCGTCATCGTCCCTGCCTCGCGCGTGTCCAAGCCTGCAGCGCGTTGATCGCCAGCAGCAGGACGAAAGCCGCGACCAGCATCACGCAGGCGATCGCCGTGGCGCCCTGGTAGTCGTACTGCTCGAGCTTGGTGATGATGAGCAACGGGGTGATCTCGCTGACCATCGGCATGTTGCCGGCGATGAAGATCACCGAGCCGTACTCGCCCAACGCGCGCGCGAAGGCGAGCGCAAAGCCGGTCAGCAGCGCCGGCGTGAGGATGGGGAAGATCACCTTGGTGAAGGTCTGCCAGCGGTTCGCGCCCAGCGTGGCGGCGGCCTCCTCGATCTCCTTGTGCAGGTCCTCCAGCACCGGCTGCACGGTGCGCACCACGAAGGGCAGGCCGATGAAAGTCAGCGCCACGAACACGCCCAGCGGCGTGAAGCTCACCTTGAAGGGCAAGCCACTGGCCGATCCAGCCGTTGCTGGCGTACAGCGCCGTCAGCGCGATGCCGGCCACGGCCGTGGGCAGCGCGAAGGGCAGGTCCACCAGCGCGTCGATCACGCGGCGGGCCGGGAACTCGTAGCGCACCAGCACCCAGGCGACGATGAGGCCGAAGAACGCGTTGACCAGCGCGGCGGCCAGCGAGGCGCCGAAGGTCAGCCGGTAAGAGGCCAGCACGCGCGGCGAACTCACCGCGTCCCAGAACGCCGGCCAGCTCATCGTGAAGGTCTTGAGGACGGCCGCCGACAGCGGGATCAGCACGATGAAGCTGATGTACAGCAGCGTGAAGCCGAGCGCCAGGTCGAAACCCGGCAGCACGCTGTGCCGCGTGCGAAGCAACCGGGTGAAGATCACTTGCGCGTGTAGACCTGATCGAAGCTGCCGCCGTCGGCGAAGTGCGTCTTCTGCGCCTTGGTCCAGCCGCCGAAGACGTCGTCGATGGTGAACAGGTTCACCTTCGGGAACTGCCTGGCGTACTTCGCCGCCGCGGCCGGGTCGATCGGGCGGTAGTAGTTCTGGCCGGCGATGTCCTGCCCTTCGGGCGAGTACAGGTACTCGAGGTAGGCCTGCGCCACTGCACGGGTGCCGCGCTTGTCGACCACCTTGTCGACCACCGCCACGGGCGGCTCGGCGAGGATCGACAGCGAGGGCGCGACGATGTCGAACTTGTCCGGCCCGAGTTCCTTCAGCGCCAGCAGCGCCTCGTTCTCCCAGGCCAGCAGCACGTCGCCGATGCCGCGCTCGACGAAGGTGGTGGTGGCGCCGCGCGCGCCGGTGTCGAGCACCGGCACGTTGGCGAGGATCTGGCCGACGAACTGCTGCGCCTTCTTCTCGTCGTTGCCGAACTTCTTCAGCGCATAGCCCCAGGCCGCGAGGTAGTTCCAGCGCGCGCCGCCGGAGGTCTTGGGGTTGGGCGTGATCACGCCGATGCCGGGCTTGACGAGGTCGTCCCAGTCCTTGATGCCCTTCGGGTTGCCCTTGCGCACCAGGAACACGATGGTCGAGGTGTAGGGCGCGCTGTTGTGCTTCATGCGCTTCTGCCAGTCGGGCGGGATCAGCCGGGCCTTGGCGGCGAGTTCGTCCACGTCGTAGGCCAGCGCCAGCGTCACCACGTCGGCCTCCAGGCCGTCGATCACCGAGCGGGCCTGCTTGCCCGAGCCGCCGTGGCTCTGCTTGACGGTGACCACGTCGCCGGTCTTCGCCTTCCAGTGCGCTGCGAAGGCCTTGTTGAAATCCACGTAGAGCTCGCGTGTCGGGTCGTACGAGACGTTGAGCAGCGTGACGTCCTTGGCCGGCGAGGCCAGGCTCGCGGCCCCCCGGCCCCGCCGCAAAAGGGGGGTTGCGAGAAAGGGGGGGCGAGTTCGGGGGTTCCGTGGCGGGCACACGGCCCGTGATGCGATGGGCTCATCGTAGGAAGCGGGCTGCCCTTCGCGAACGAATCAATTCGCGCTAGCAAATTCGCGCAGCGCATGAGCGGGCCGCGGGCACGGCTTCTGCAATGGGCTCTACGGCAAGCGGCGCGCGGGCAATGCGTGGTCGCGTTTGTCGAGAACCCGACGATGACCCAGCTCACCGACCTGCAACGCTGCCTCGCGCAGCCCCGCCTCGATGGCCCCTCGGCCGAGCAGGTGGCCACGCTGACGCTGGCGCGCGTGGGCGGCTCGCTGGCGAAACTGTCGCCCGCCGGGCGCTGGGCGCTGCTGGCCAGCGCGCTGATGACGCCGCAGCCCTCCTGCGCCTTCGAGGCGCTGCGCCGCTCGCGCGTGCTGGCGCTGTGGCTGCCCGAGGCCGAGGCGCTGTTCGGCGTGCCGCAGCTCTCCGACAGCCCCGTGTGGGTGGACGTGGGCACGCACCAGTGGCGCTTCATCGACGAGACGGCGCTGGCCGGCGCGCCGCTGCCGGTGCGCTTCGCGGCGCTGGTGCACAAGCTCGGCAAGGCCGGCACGCCGGCGCAGATCTGGCCGCACCACCCGCGCCACGAAGACCGTGCCCACGCCGCGCTGGCCACGCTGGCCACGCACACCGCCGTGCCGGCCGAGACGTTGGCCTTCGCGCACCTGGCCATCGACGAATGCGACAACCTGCATCACGCCAGCGAGCTGCGCGCCGGCCCGATCGCCGCGCTGCTCGACCGCGTGCAGGCGCGCGAGCGGCCCGAGCGCTTCACGCAGCTGCTGCAGCTGTGCGCCTGCGACTGGGCCGCCTTCGACGGCCACCACCAGGGCGAGTACCCGAAGGCGCTGATCTGGCGCCGCGCGCTGCAGGCCAGCGTGGCGGCCGACGTGAGCGGGCTCGATGCCGACGCGGCGTGCGAGGCACGCGCGCAGGCCGTGGCTGCGGCACTGGGCAGCCGGGTGCGGCGATGAGCCTGCAGCCGGATCAGCCGCGCGTGCCGCCGGGCCGGAAGAAGTCCACCGCTTCGGCCGTGGCCGTGCCGTTGACGCGGCCCGGGTAGCTCAGCCACGTCATCGCGATGTTGAGATCGCGGATCAGCACCGGCGCCTCGAGGCGCAGGCCGTCTTCGGCCTCGCGGGTGGAGGTGGTGTGCGCGTCGGACACGAGGGTGAGGTCATAGCCCCGTTCAAGCGCGGCATAGGCGGTGGCGCGGATGCACCAGTTGGTGGCCGCACCGGCCAGCACGATGTGCGTGGCGCCCAGGCCCGCGAGCGCCTGCTCCAGGCCTGTCTGTTCGAACGAGGAGTTGTGCTGCTTCTGCAGGCGCGGCTCGCCCTCGGCCGGCACCAGCGCGCTCACCCATTGCCACGCCGGGCTGCCCACCACCAACTCGTCGTCGCCGTGCTGCACCCATAGCACCGGCACCTCCTGCGCGCGCGCCCGCTCGACGCAGCGTGCCACGTTGGCGACGATGCGATCGGCCTGCCACGCATCGGCCACCACGCCGACCTGCACGTCGACGACGATGAGCACGGGCCGGTTGCCGGAGCGGATGGTGGCCATGGGGAAGGTTCCTTTCAGCTGGAGGCGGGACGAAATCGCGCCGCGTGAGCCAGCGTGTACTCGGCCAGCGGCCCGACGTGCACCACCTCGCTGCGCAGGCGCGCGGCGCTGCCGAAGTAGACCATCGCACGCAGTGGCGCCGCGCCCGGCGCAGCCCGCGGCCGCACCCAGATCTCGCCACGCGCATACCAGTCAGGCTCGGTGATGCGCTCGAGCGCATCCATGCGCTGCAGGCCTTCGGGGCTCACCTCGTAGAGCTGGCCGACCACAGGCTCGCCCTGCCCCGGGCTGCACACCAGCCAGGGCAAGTACCAGGGGCCGATCACGTAGAGCGGGTAAGGCTCCACGCTGACGAACTCGCCCGGCACGCGCACGCCGGTGTTGACGTGGGCGTTGCGGAAGCCTTCCTTGAGGGTGCCGTAGACGAAGACGACGGAGTGCACGGGCAGGCTGGAGTCCGAGTTGAGCGGCCTTGCGGCCAGGATGCCATGCCGGAGGAGGCCCCCGCTCGAGCGAAGGCCCAGGTGCAGGCAGACTGACGCTTCACTATCTCATGCCTCGGCACCCTCAGCCTCGCTGCGGACCTTCCCTCACCCCACGCGCAACGCCCCGATCCGCCCCGCCAACCCCACCAAGGCCGCATCCCTGACCGGCAGCAACTGCCCCTTCAGCGCCCGCTCGATCAACTGCCGCGCTGTCTGCGCGTGCGGCAGCACCGGCCCGAGGAAGTGGATGGTGTCGCCCTCGGCGATCAGCAGCGTCGGGAAGTCCACCACGTCGAGCTCGCCGAGCGCGTCTTCGTGGTCCTCGATGTCGACGGGCACGAAGCGCACGCGCGGCGCGAACTCTCGTTCGAGCTGCTCGAAGGTGGGGGTGTAGGCGTCGCAGGTGCGGCACCAGGCGGCGCACAGGCAGGCCACCAGCCAGAGGCCGCCCTCGGCCTCGGCGGTGTTCATTCGAAACCCTTCATGCGGCGCAGTGTGCCGCAGTCCGCGCCGGGGTGCTCAGGCCGCCATCACCGCGCCACGCTGACGACATGCGCCTGGATCTTCGTGTCCACCAGGCCGTCGCCGAAGCGCCGTGCGATGGCGGCGGTGCAAGCGGCCGTGGCAGCGGCCAGATCGGGGCTCTGGCGCGCCTCGATCTCGTTGCGCAGCGGCGTGCCCTGGCAGTACGCGAAGGCCGCGTCGCCGGCCGATGCGGCGCCGCTGCGCGCGGTGATCGTCTCGTTGTGCGGCGCCGCGGCGAACCCGGCCGCGCGCAGTTCCTCGAAGAGGGGGCGCAGGTCACCGTGGCCGTGCGGTGTGCGCGCCATGAAGCGCGGCGGGTCGGCCGGGAAGACCTCGGCGAGCGTCTGCGTCACCACATCGGCGAGCTCGTTGTGCTCGATGCCGTCCCACACGTTGAACAGCAGCGTGCCGCCCGCTCGCAGCACGCGCCGCGCCTGCGCAAACGCCTGCACCCGATCGGGAAAGAACATCGCGCCGAACTGGCAGACGACGAGGTCGAAGCTGGCATCGCCGAAGGGCAGCTGCATCGCATCGGCCTGCTGCCACTGCACCGGCCGCGTGGTGCCGATGGCCGCGGCCTGCGCCAGCATGGGCGGGTTGAGGTCGGTGGCGACGATCTCGGCCGAGGCGGGCAGCGCCCGCGACAAGGCACGCGTCACGACGCCGGTGCCGGCGGCCGTCTCGAGCACGCGCGCTGGCCGCAGCGCGGCCGCACGCCGGGCCAGATCGGCGGCGTAGGGCTCGAAGATGAGCGGCACGAAGTAGCGCTCGTAGATCTCCGGCACGGAGCCGGCGAACACGGCATCGGCGGCGGTGTGGCTCATGGGCAGGCTCCTGGCGAGAACGAAGACTGACGCACGATGCATTCACTCTCGTGCACGTTGGCCGCCCTGTCCAGTGCGGTGCGCGGACTTCAGGACATGCCAGCAAGGTCTTGCGTGCTTGCCTGACGGCCGGGCGCGGATGATGATGCGATCCGATCATCCGCAGGAGACAAGATGACGCGCAGCATCGCAAGCCTCGTCACGGCCATCGTGGTGTTCGCCGCGGCGATGCCGCCTGGCGCCGGTGCCGCGGATCTCTCGGCCGAACAGGTCACTGCCCTGCTCGCAGCGGCCACGCCGGCCGCGCCTGCCAACCTGGCGGGCAAGGACTTGTCCGACCTCGATCTCAGCCGGCTCGACTTCCGCGGCGCCGATCTGCGCGGCACCAGCTTCTTCGGCAGCCGGCTGGTCGAATCCGACCTGCGCGGCGCCAACCTCGAAGCGGCCAACCTCAACGGCGCCTGGCTGATGGGCACCGACTTCAGCGGCGCGCGGCTGGCCGGCGCGAGCCTGCTCTCGGTGGTGATCCTCGGCGGCACGGTCAAGAAGATGCCGGTGTTCCGCAACGCCGACCTGAGCGGCGTGAAGATGATCGCCGACCTGCCGGGTGCCGACCTCGCCGGCGCGAACTTCAGCCGCGCGATGGTGGGCGTGAACATCAAGAACCAGGGCATGGGCCAGATGCGCACCGACCTCTCCAACGCCCGCCTGGCCGGCGCGACGCTGGCCGGTGCCGACTTCAACCGCTCACTGATGAACTTCTGCGACCTGCGCGGCGCCAACCTGCGCGGGGCGAACTTCTTCCGCGTCAAGCTGGTGGGTGCCGACCTCAGCGGCGCCGACGTGACCGGCGCCGACTTCACCGAGGCCGACCTGAACGCCACCGTGCTGCGCGGTGCCGTGGGGCTGGCCGAGGCCAAGGGGCTCGACAAGGCCGAGAACGCCGACAAGATCGTGCGCTGAGCTCCGGCGCGGTTGCGGGCAACAAACGAAACCTGCGGCCCACCGCGATGAAGCGCGACTGATACGGAGCCTGCCGACACTGACCTCACGCCACGCCCCACAGCGTGCCCCCAAGTCAGAGCCCAGGACACCGATCATGAAGAGCTACCTCGCCATCGCCGCCCTCGCCATCGCCGCTGCCGCCGTCTCCACCCCGAGCCAGGCACAGAGCTTCGTGCAGGTGAAGGAGTGGGACGTCTACGTCGACCTGCCGACGCGCTTCGCCTACGTGAAGACGCCGATGGGCTGGAAGTTCATCCGTCAGCTCGACGAGTCGCAGATGGACCAGCTGCACCCGAGCACGCTGACCGCGCTGCTGCCCGTCGAACAGCCGGAGATCCACTACGCGCATCCGGCGATGGAGCTCTCGCCGCGCGTGATGGCGCTGCGCGCCGGCGACACGCGCGTGGCCGCCAACCCGGCGGGCGCACGCGCGCAGTGAGCAGGCGCGCTGCGCGCGCTCAGGCGTGCGCCATGCCCGGCGCGAGCTTGAACACCTGCACCATCTCGGCCAGCCGGGCGGCCTGCTGCTGCAGGCTGTCGGCGGCGGCCGCGCTCTCTTCCACCAGCGCAGCGTTCTGCTGCGTCACCTGATCGAGCTGCGTCACCGCATCGTTGACCTGGCCGATGCCGCTGGTCTGCTCGAGGGCCGAGCTGCTGATCTCGCCGATGAGGTCGGCCACGCGCTGCACCTGGTTGACCACGTCGGTCATCGTCGCGCCGGCATCGGCCACGAGGTGGGCGCCGTTCTCGACCTTGGCGACGCTGTCGCCGATCAGTGACTTGATCTCGCGGGCGGCCTCGGCGCTGCGCTGCGCGAGGCTGCGCACTTCCGACGCCACCACCGCGAAGCCGCGGCCCTGCTCGCCGGCGCGCGCCGCTTCCACCGCGGCGTTGAGCGCCAGGATGTTGGTCTGGAAGGCGATGCCGTCGATCACGCCGATGATGTCGGCAATGCGCTTGGAGGCGGCGCTGATGTCGTCCATCGTCGTCACCACCTGGCCCACCACCTCGCCGCCCTTGCGCGCCACGGCGCTGGCCGAGGTGGCCATCTGGGTGGCCTGGCGCGCCGTGTCGGCATTGTTCTTCACCGTCGAGTTGAGCTGCTCCATCGAGGCTGCCGTCTGCTGCAGGCTCGAAGCCTGCTGCTCGGTGCGCTGGCTGAGGTCGGCGTTGCCGGTGGCGATCTGCGCCGAGCCGGTGGCGATGGAGTCGGACGCAGCGCGCACCTGGCCCACCACGCGCGCCAGGCTGGTCTGCATGTCGGCCAGCGAGGCGAGCACGCTGCCCTTGGGTGCGTGCGCGGCGCCGGCCACCGGGTTCAGGTCGCCGGCGGCCACACGCTCGGCGGTGCGGCCGAGGTCCGCGGGCTCGGCGCCCAGCGCGCGGGTGAGGCTGCGCGTGATGCCCACGGCCAGGATCGTGGCGGCGGCGAGCGATGCGGCGCAGATGGCCAGCAGCGTGTTGCGGGCCGACGCGAAGCTCGCCTCGGACTCCTTCACTACCTTGGCGGCGGCGCTATTGGCCTCGCCGATGTAGGCATTCGCCGCCTGCAGAAGCTCGGCCAGCAAGGGGCGGCACTCGGCATTCATGCGGCCCACGGCCTCGTCGCGCTTGCCGGCGAGCGCGAGTTCGACGATGCCCAGCGCCACCGGGCCGTACTTCGCCTCGGCGCGCTCCAGTTCGGCAAAGATCTTCTTCTCCTGCTCGTGGGCGGCGCCGGCCTTGGCCAACGCCGCCTTCAGCTTGGCAATCGTGTCCTGCAACTTGGCGTGCGCCCGGCCGACGGCAGCCTTCTCGGCATCGCGATCTGCCGCGCCGACGAGCACCAGGTTGCGAGCGCCGATGGCGCGGGCGTTCGCGGCGTCGAGCACGTCGTTGGCCAGCGAGATGCGGGCGGCGTCATCTTCGACGTAGGTCTGGAAGTCGTGGTGCGACGCTTCCAGCGACCGCAGCGACAGCGCGGACACGCATGTGACCACGAGGGCAAGCAGGCCGAAACCGGCGCCGAGCTTGGCTTTGACAGACAGGTTCGAGAGATTCATGGCGTCCTTTTCGGCGAGTGATTGACGTCAATAATGACGAAGCGTCGGCATCACTTTCGGCCGAAAAGAGGCCACATTTAGGTCATTAATGACCCTAACTTGTGTAACAAGGCTCGAACCGGCCTGCTCAGGCGTACAGCTTGGCCTGCGCCTCCAGCGGCACCGGCTTGATGCGCGAGGCCATGCCCGAGCAGCCGAAGGACTGCATGCGCGCGATGCAGACGTCGCGCGCCGCGGCGGTGGCGTCCTTGAGGAACTTGCGCGGGTCGAACTCGCTGCGATCCTTGTTCATCGCGCGGCGCATCGCGCCGGTCATCGCCAGGCGGATGTCGGTGTCGATGTTGATCTTGCGCACGCCGTGGCGGATGCCTTCCTGGATCTCTTCGACAGGCACGCCGTAGGTCTCCTTGATGTCGCCGCCGTTCTCGCGAATGATCGCCAGCCATTCCTGCGGCACCGACGAGGAGCCGTGCATCACCAGGTGGGTGTTCGGGATCTTCGCGTGGATCTGCTTGATGCGGTCGATCGCGAGGATGTCGCCGGTGGGCTTGCGGCTGAACTTGTAGGCGCCGTGGCTGGTGCCGATGGCGATGGCCAGCGCGTCCACGCCGGTCTTCTTCACGAAGTCGGCGGCCTGGTCGGGGTCGGTGAGCATCTGGTCGTGCGTCAGCGTGCCTTCGGCGCCGACGCCGTCTTCCTCGCCGGCCTGGCCCGACTCCAGCGAGCCGAGGCAGCCGAGTTCACCCTCCACCGAGACGCCGATCGCATGCGCCATCTCGCAGACGCGGCGCGTCACGTCGACGTTGTACTCGTAGCTGGCCGGCGTCTTGGCATCCTCGCGCAGCGAGCCGTCCATCATCACGCTGGTGAAGCCGGAGCGGATGCTCTGGATGCACACCGAGGGGCTGGCACCATGGTCCTGGTGCAGCACGATCGGGATGTCGGGGTACATCTCGGCCGCGGCCTCGACCATCTTGCGCAGGAAGGGCTCGCCGGCGTACTTGCGGGCGCCGGCCGAGGCCTGCAGGATGACCGGGCTGTCGGTCTTCTGCGCGGCCTGCATGATGGCCTGGATCTGCTCCAGGTTGTTCACGTTGAAGGCGGGCACGCCGTAGCCGTGCTCGGCCGCGTGGTCGAGCAGTTGTCGAAGGGAGATCATCGCCATGAGAGGCTCCTGAAGTTCAGTTCAATGCGGGACGAGTTCGGGCTTCGTGGCCGCGCCGACGAGCCGGGTGGCGCGTACCGCCACCATCTCGGCGGTGATGCCGAACAGGCGGAACAGGTCGCCTGCGGGGGCCGACTCGCCGAAGCGGTCCAGGCCCACCACGTCGCCGTTCTCGCCGACGTGGCGCCACCACAGGCCGGTGCTGCCGGCCTCCACCGCCAGGCGCGGCAGATGGCGCGGGATCACCTCGGCGCGGTAGGTCTCGCTCTGGCGCTCGTAGAGGTCCAGGCAGGGCACGGAGACGACGCGCGCGGCGATGCCTTCCTCGCCCAGCAGCGTGGCCGCGGCCAACGCCACGCCCACTTCGGAGCCGGTGGCGATCAGCACCACCTGCTCGTGGGCCGGCTTGCGCAGCACGTAGCCGCCGCGCGCGATGGCATCGGCGCGCTCGCTGCCGTCGCCGGCGTGCGGCAGGCCCTGGCGGCTGAGCGCCAGCGCGCTGGGGCCGTCGGTGCGGCGCAGCGCTTCGCGCCAGGCCACGGTGGTCTCGGTCGCGTCGGCCGGGCGCCAGACGTCGAGGCCGGGGATCAGCCGCAGGCTCGACACATGCTCCACCGGTTGGTGCGTGGGGCCGTCTTCGCCCAGGCCAATCGAATCGTGCGTGAACACATGCACCACCGGCAGCTTCATCAGTGCCGACATGCGCAGCGCGTTGCGCGAGTAGTCGCTGAAGGTCAGGAAGGTGCCGCCGTAGGGGCGGAAGCCGCCGTGCAGCGACACGCCGTTCATGATCGCCGCCATGCCGAACTCACGCACCCCGTAGTGCACGTGGTTGCCGGTGCCGGCACCGAGCAGCGGCTTGTGGCCCTTCCAGTCGGTGAGGTTGGAGCCGGTCAGGTCGGCCGAGCCGCCGAGCAGCTCGGGCATCGAGGGCGCCACCGCATTGAGCAGCTCCTGCGAGGCCTTGCGCGAGGCGACGGTGGCCTTCTTGCTCTCGGTGTCGGCGATGGCCTGCGCGAAGGCACGTTCGGCCTTCTCGGTGGGGGCGCCGGCCGCGGCATGGCGGCGCAGCAGCTCGTGCGCCAGCTCGGGGAAGGCCTCGGCATAGGCGCTGAACCGGCCTTGCCAGTCGCGCCGCCGTGCCGCGCCCTGCTCGCGCGCCGACCACGCAGCCTGCACCGCCTCGGGAATCTCGAACGGCGGCCAGCTCCAGCCCAGCGCCTCGCGGGTGAGCTTGATCTCCTCGGCGCCGAGCGCCTCGCCGTGCGCCTTGGCGGTGCCGGCGCGGTTGGGCGAGCCGTGGCCGATCTGCGTCCTGCAGCAGATCAGCACCGGGTGGTCGGAGGTCTTGGCCGCGGCGATGGCCGCATCGAGCGCGGCGCGGTCGTGACCGTCGACGTTGCGCAGCACCGTCCAGCCATAGGCCTCGAAGCGCGCCGGCGTGTCGTCGCCGAACCAGCCTTTCACGCCGCCGTCGATCGAGATGCCGTTGTCGTCGTAGAAGGCGACCAGCTTGTTCAGCCGCCAGGTGCCGGCCAGCGAGCAGGCCTCGTGGCTGATGCCTTCCATCAGGCAGCCATCGCCGAGGAACACGTAGGTGCGGTGGTCGACCACCGTGTGGCCGGGGCGATTGAATTCGGCGGCGAGCAGCTTCTCGGCCAGCGCCATGCCCACCGCATTGGTGATGCCCTGGCCGAGCGGGCCGGTGGTGGTCTCGACGCCGGGCGTGAGGCCGTGCTCGGGGTGGCCCGGCGTGAGCGAGTGCAGTTGCCGGAAGCGCTTGAGCTCGCTCATCGGCAGCGCGTAGCCGCTCAGGTGCAGCAGCGCGTACAGCAGCATCGAGCCGTGGCCGTTGGAGACGACGAAGCGGTCGCGGTCGATCCACTGCGGGTCGGTCGGGTCGTGCTTCAGGTGATGGCGCCACAGCGCCTCGGCGATGTCGGCCATGCCCATGGGCATGCCCGGGTGGCCGGAGTTGGCGGCCTGCACGGCGTCGAAGGACAGCACGCGCAGGGCATTGGCGCACAGCGTGCGCAAGGCGGTGGCGTCGAGCGTGGGGGTGGTCATGGTCGTACCCTCCGCCTCAGTTCGCCAGGGCCTTCTTGCGGCGCTCCACCAGCCGCAGGATCATCGGCGTGAAGATCAGCTGCATGGCCAGTTCCATCTTGCCGCCGGGCACCACCAGCGTGTTGGCGCGCGACATGAACGAGTCGTGCAGCATGCTCAGCAGGTAGGGGAAATCGAATCCGGCCGGGTTGGCGAAGCGGATCACCACCAGGCTCTCGTCGGCGGTGGGGATGGTGCGGGCGATGAACGGGTCGGAGGTGTCGACCACCGGCACGCGCTGGAAGTTGATGTGCGTGCGCGTGAACTGCGGGCAGATGTAGTGCACGTAGTCGGGCATGCGGCGCAGGATCACGTCGGTCACCGCGTCGGTGGAGTAGCCGCGCATGTTCTTGTCGCGGTGGATCTTCTGGATCCACTCGAGGTTGATGACCGGCACCACGCCGATCAGCAGGTCGGGGTAGCGCGCGATGTCGACCTTGTCGGTGGTCACGCCGCCGTGCAGGCCCTCGTAGAACATCAGCTCGCTCTTGGGCAGGTCCTGCCAGGGCGTGAAGGTGCCGGGGTCCTGCTTGAAGGGCGCGGCCTCGTTGGCGTCGTGCAGGTACTTGCGGCTCTTGCCGGTGCCGCTTTCGGCGTAGTCGCGGAACAGCGACTCGAGCTCCTCGAACAGGTTGCCCTCGTGGCCGAAGTGGCTGAAGTTGCGATTGCCCGCGGCCTCGGCCTCGGCCATCTTGGCGCGCATGGCCAGGCGGTCATAGCGGTGGAAGGAGTCGCCCTCGATGATGGCGGCGTCGACCTTCTCGCGGCGGAAGATGTTCTCGAAGGTGCGCGTCACCGAGGTGGTGCCGGCGCCCGACGATCCGGTGATCGCGATGATGGGGTGCTTGGCGGACATGGGAGTTCCCGGAAGTGAAGAAAATCGTGGCGAGCGTGCGGGTACTCCTTGATCCCGCCCGCGTGGATGGCGCGAGCCTTTGTGGCGCTCAGACCGGCGTGGCGAACAGACCCCGCTTGCCGAACAGCGGCGACTTGAAGGTGTCCTGCGGCTCCTCGTGGTGGTAGCCTTCGATGCGCGAGACCTCCTCCGACGAGCCGAAGATGAAGCCGATGCGCTGGTGCAGCGATTCGGGCTGCACTTCGAGCATGCGCTTGCGGCCGGTGCTGGCCTGGCCGCCGGCCTGCTCGATCAGCATCGAGATCGGGTTGGCCTCGTAGAGCAGGCGCAGGCGGCCGGTCTTGGCCGGGTCCTTGTTGTCGCGCGGGTACATGAAGACGCCGCCGCGCATCAGGATGCGGTGCGTCTCGGCCACCAGCGAGGCAATCCAGCGCATGTTGAAGTCGGCGCCGCGCGGGCCGGTCTGGCCGGCCAGGCATTCGTCGACGTAGCGCTTGACGGCCGGCTCCCAGAAGCGGCTGTTCGAGGCGTTGATGGCGAACTCGCGCGTCTTCGCGGGGATCTTCAGGTTCGGGTGGCTGAGCACCCATTCACCGAGCTGCGGGTCGAGCGTGAAGGCATGCGTGCCGTTGCCCATGGTCAGCACGAGCATGGTCGACGGGCCGTAGATCGCGTAGCCGGCGCAGACCTGCTGAACACCGGGCTGCAGGAAGTCTTCCGGTTTGGCATCCTGCCCCGGCGTGGCCGCGCGCAGCACCGAGAAGATGCTGCCCACCGACACATTGACGTCGGTGTTCGAGGAGCCGTCGAGCGGGTCGAACAGCAGCAGGTACTTGCCGCGCGGGAACTCCTTCGGCAGGTGGTAGACCTCTTCCATCTCCTCCGACACCATGCCGGCGACGATGCCGCCCCACTCGGCCGCGCGCAGGAACATCTGGTTGCTCACCACGTCGAGCGTCTTCTGCTCTTCGCCCTGCACGTTGACGGTGTTGTCCTGCACGTGGCCGAGCATGTCGGCCAGGGCGCCGAAGGCAACCTTGCGCGAGATCGCCTTGCAGGCCAGCGACACGTCGGTGACCAGCGCATTCAGGTCGCCGGTCGCGTCGGGGTGGCGGCGTCGTTCCTCGATCAGGAACTGGGTCAGGGTGGGTCTTCCGCCAGTGGGCATGACGGTCTCCTACGAGTTGAAAAGAGGTTCGGCGGCGCCGCGCGTGGCGAGCAGCACCTGCAGCAGTTCGTCGGGGCCGGACACGCGCAGCGGGTCGAGCCAGTTGGGCAGCGTGTGGTGGCCGTAGCCCCAGGGCACCAGCACCGCGCGGCAGCCGGCGGCGTGGGCCGACTGCATGTCGGGCGCGCTGTCGCCGACCATCAGCAGCTGCTCGGGCGCGATGGCCAGTTGCTGCGCGGCGGCCAGCAGCATGCCGGGCGCGGGCTTGCGCAGCGCGGCGGTGTCGGCGCCGAACACGGCGTCGACGAAGGGCAGCACGCCGGCCGCGTCGAGCACGGCGCGCGCCAGCGGCGTAGGCTTGTTCGTCACCACCACCATCGGCATCACACGGTGCAGGCCGCTGACCAGGTCGAGGATGCCCGGGTAGACGACGCCGTGCGCCAGCGGCGCGGCCAGGGTGTCGACGTCGAACCAGCGGCGCAGGCGCGCGCGCAGCTCGTCGTCGGCATCGCCCAGGCCCTGCGCGGCCAGCGCGCGGGCGATCAGCACATCGGGGCCGTCGCCGATCCAGCCGCGCACGGCGTCGAGGTCGAAGCGCTCGAGACCGGCCTTCTTCAGCGCGGCGTTCAGCGCGTGCTGGATGTCGGGCGCACTGTCGACCAGCGTGCCGTCGAGATCGAAGGCAACGGCCTGCACGAGGCGGAGCGTCTCCTTCACACGGTCTCCAGGGCGAGCCTCTGCTGGCCGGCCAGCGCTTCGTCGCGGATGCCGGCGATCGCCTCGGCATAGGCCGCGGTGTTGCGTGCGCCGGTGAAGACGGCCGAGCCGGCCACCATGGTGTCGGCGCCGGCCTCGGCGACGCGGCGGGCGTTGTCGCGCTTGACGCCGCCGTCGACCTCGAGCCAGATCTCGCGGCCGGTGTTCTTCATTGCCGTGTCCACCAGGCGGCGCGCCTTCTCGAGCTTGGGCAGCGTGGACTCGATGAAGCTCTGCCCGCCGAAGCCGGGGTTCACCGACATCAGCAGCACCAGGTCGAGCTGCTCGATGACATGATCGAGCACGTGCAGCGGCGTGGCCGGGTTGAGCACCAGCCCGGCCTTCACGCCGAGCGACTTGATCAGCTGGATGCTGCGGTCGACATGCTCGCTCGCCTCGGGGTGGAAGCTGATGAGCCCGGCGCCGGCCTGCGCGAACATCGGGATCAGCGCGTCCACCGGCTTGACCATCAGGTGCACGTCGATCGGCACCGTGGCGTGCGGCTTGATCGCCTGGCACACCAGCGGGCCGACGGTGAGGTTGGGCACGTAATGGTTGTCCATCACGTCGAAGTGGATCAGATCGGCGCCGGCGGCGATCACCGCCCTGACCTCCTCGCCCAGGCGCGCGAAGTCGGCCGACAGCAGGCTGGGTGCGATGCGGATGGTGTTGCTCATCATGCGGCCCTCGGGGCGTACAGCGCGGCCACTTCGCAGTGCGGACGCTGTTCGACGCGGCGCACCAGCTCGGCATGCGTCAGCCAGGCAGCGTCTTCCAGCTTCGAGCCGGGCTCGCCCGCGATCGGCTTGGCCGGGTCGCCCAGGCTGGGCAGCACCAGGTCGGCGCCGCTGAAGTCGTGCGACTCGGTCCAGTAGGTCGGGGTGATCACCGTCCACAGGCCGGCGCCCGTGGCGGCGAGCAGGCCGTTGTGCGAGTCTTCCAGCGCCACCGCCTGGTCGGCGTCGACGCCCAGGTGCTGCAAGGCCAGCTTGTAGATGTCGGGCGCGGGCTTCTTGGCCGGCACCTGGTCGCCGCAGGCGATGACGCTGAACATCTCCAGCCCGCGCGGGCCGAGCGTGGAGCCGAGCAAGGCGTCGATGTTGGCGGCGGTGGTCGTGCTGGCGATGCCCAGGCGGCAGCCGGCCGTCAGCGCTTCTTCCATCAGGCGCGCCACACCTTCGCGCAGCGGCACCGCGCCGTCGGCGACGAAGGAGCTGTAGAACTTCGTCTTCTCGGCGTGGATGGCCGGGATCAGCTCGGTCAGGCGCTTGCGGTCGGAGGGGCTCAGCGTCTTGCTGGCCAGGTAGGCGGCGATGCGCTCCTTGCCGCCGGTGGTCTTGAGCAGTTCGCGGTAGGCGTCCTGGCTCCACTTCCAGCCCAGCTTGTAGCGCTCGAAGGCGTTGTTGAACGCCACGCGATGCGCTTCCTCGGTGTCGGCCAGCGTGCCGTCGACGTCGAAGATCAGGGCCTGTACGCTCATGCTTGCTTTCCTTGCTGGGATTGTGTGAAGACGCGGCTGGCCAGGATGTCCTGCGCGTGCAGCGTGACGAGCTCGTCGCGGCTGAGCGAGGCCTCGGCGGAAAACAGCCGCGTCGCATGGCGCAGGCGGATGCGGTCGAGCGCGTTGCGGATCGAGCGTGCGTTGGCGAAGTGCGGCTGCTGGCGGCGCAGGTGCACGTACTGCTCGAAGGCCGGCAGGGCATCGCTGCCGAAGCGGTAGTTCAGCTTGCCGAGCATCAGCTGGGCGATCTGCATCAGCTCGGCTTCCGAGTAGTCGGGGAAGTCGATGTGGTGCGCGATGCGCGAGGCCATGCCGGGGTTGCTGCCGAAGAAGGTGTCCATGCGGTCCTTGTAACCCGCCAGGATCACGACGAGGTCGTCGCGGTTGTTTTCCATGACCTGCATCAGGATCTCGATCGCCTCCTGCCCGTAGTCGCGCTCGTTCTCCGGGCGGTACAGGTAGTAGGCCTCGTCGATGAACAGCACGCCGCCCATCGCCTTCTTGATGATCTCCTTGGTCTTGGGCGCCGTGTGGCCGATGAACTGGCCGACGAGATCGTCGCGCGTCACCGCCACCAGGTGGCCCTTGCGCACGTAGCCGAGCTGCTTGAGCACCTCGGCCATGCGCAGCGCCACGGTGGTCTTGCCGGTGCCGGGATTGCCGGTGAAGCACATGTGCAGCGTCGGCGGCTGCGACTGCAGGCCCTGCTCGGCCCGCAGCTTGTCGATCAGCAGCAGTGCCGCGATGTCGCGGATGCGGCCCTTCACCGGCGCCAGGCCGATCAGCTCGGCATCGAGCTGGTCGAGCAGCGCTTTCACGCCCGAGGATTCGAACAGCGCTCGTGGCGCGGTCGAAGCGGGTGCGGCGGGGGAAGAGGCGTCCATGGCGCGGCGTGGCACTGCGGGCCGATCAGTAGCGTGCGCCTTCGGGCTTCGCCTGCACGGCGTAGCTCTCGATGCTGTAGCGGATCGTGCGGCCGGGCTCCTCGGTGCGGATCAGGCGGAAGCCGGGCTCGTTGGTCGGCCGGTTGACGATGAAGGACATCACCACCGACTCCGTGCCGTGCGTCGAGTCGAACGCGGTGACGCGGACATACTGCTGCGGGAAGGTCTTGCGGCAGGCGTTGATCTCCATGAGGATGCCTGCGGCGTCCTGGATGTCGAACATCGGGTTGCCGTACATCTCCCAGAAGGTGTTGCGCGGGTGCGGGTCGTCGGTGTATTCGATGCCCAGCGCCCAGCCCTTGCCGAGGCAGTAGTCGATCTGCTTGGTGATCTGCGCGTCCGTCAGGTCGGGCAGGAAGGAGAAGGTGCCTTGGGTGATTCGCATGTGGTTGCTCCTTAGGCCACCGACGGAGTCGGCACGTAGTCCGAGGTGTCGGTCGAGGCGTAGTTGAAGGTGATGTCGCCCCAGGTGTCGAGTGCGGCAGCCAGCGGCTTGCACCACTTGGCGGCGTCGCGCAGGATCTGCGGGCCTTCTTCCTTGATGTCGCGGCCTTCGTTGCGCGCCAGCACCATGGCTTCGAGCGCGACCCGGTTGGCGGTGGCGCCGGCCTGGATACCCTGCGGATGGCCGATCGTGCCGCCACCGAACTGCAGCACCACGTCGTCGCCGAACAGGTCGAGCAGCTGGTGCATCTGGCCCGCGTGGATGCCGCCGGAGGCGACCGGCATGACCTTCTTCAGCGCGCCCCAGTCCTGGTCGAAGTAGACGCCGCGCGGCAGGTCCACCTGGGTGTGCGTGTCGCGGCAGATGTTGTAGTAGCCCTGCACCGTCATCGGGTCGCCTTCGAGCTTGCCGACCGCCGTGCCGGCGTGGATGTGGTCCACACCCGCCAGGCGCATCCACTTGGCGATGACGCGGAAGCTCACGCCGTGGTTCTTCTGGCGCGTGTAGGTGCCGTGGCCGGCGCGGTGCAGGTGCAGGATCATGTCGTTCTGGCGGCACCAGTGGCTGAGCGACTGGATACCGGTGTAGCCGACCACCAGGTCGACCATGATGATCACCGAGCCCAGGTCCTTCGCGAACTGCGCGCGGCGGTACATCTCTTCCATCGTGCCGGCGGTGACGTTCAGGTAGCTGCCCTTGACCTCGCCGGTGGCGGCGCTGGCCTTGTTGACGGCGTCCATCACGAACAGGAAGCGGTCGCGCCAGTGCATGAAGGGCTGCGAGTTGATGTTCTCGTCGTCCTTCATGAAGTCCAGGCCGCCGCGCAGGCCTTCGTAGACGACGCGGCCGTAGTTGCGGCCCGACAGGCCGAGCTTGGGCTTGGTGGTGGCGCCCAGCAGCGGGCGGCCGAACTTGTCCAGGCGCTCGCGCTCGACCACGATGCCCGTGGGCGGGCCGGCGAAGGTCTTCACGTAGGCGACCGGGAACTTCATGTCCTCCAGTCGCGCGGCCTTCAGCGGCTTGAAGCTGAACACGTTGCCGATGATCGAGGCGGCGACGTTGGTGATCGAGCCTTCCTCGAACAGGCTCAGGTCGTAGGCCACGTAGGCGAAGAACTGGCCCGGGTTGTTGGGCACCGGGTCGACGCGATAGCACTTGGCGCGGTACATGTCGCAGGCGGTCAGGCGGTCGGTCCAGACCACCGTCCAGGTGGCGGTGCTCGACTCGCCGGCCACCGCCGCACCCGCTTCGATCGGGTCCACGCCGTCCTGCGGCGTGATGCGGAACAGCGCCAGGATGTCGGTTTCCTTCGGGACGTAGTCACCGTCCCAGTAGCCCATCTGGGCGTACTTCAGCACGCCGGCGGAGTAGCGCTTCTTGGCGTCGGTGATCTGCTGGACGTCTTTCATGTGGCCCATGGAGCTTCCTCGTGCGTTGCGGATGGGCTCAATGTAGGCAAGTGCGATCAATTAGGAAAATTAAATCTTTTGACTCAGACATGTCTTTTTCCTAATATCTCACCATGCCGCTGACCAAGAACGCCACCTTCCGCCAGCTCGCCACCTTCCACGCCGTGGCGCGGCTGGGCAGCGTGTCGGCGGCCGCCGACGAGATGCACCTCACGCAGCCGGCGGTGTCGATCCAGATCGCCGCGCTGGAGGAGTCGGCGCGCTCGCAGCTGCTGCAGCGCACCGGCCGCGGCATCCGCCTGACCGAGGCCGGCGAGCTGCTCGACGGTTATGCGCGGCGCATCCTCGAGCTCTGGCGCGAGGCCGGCGAGGAGATGGCCACGCTGCAGGGCGTGTTCTCCGGCACCCTGCGCGTGGGCGCGATCACCACCGCCGAATACCTGCTGCCGCCGATGCTGGTGACCTTCGCCAACGAGCACCCGCAGGTGAAGGTGAAGCTGCAGGTCGGCAACCGCGACGAGATCGTGCAGATGCTCGCCTCGCAGGAGATCGACCTGGCCATCATGGGCCGCCCGCCCGCCGAGCTGAAGACCGATTCGACGCCCTTCGCCAAGCACCCGATGGCCTTTCTCGCCGCGCCGAACCACCCGCTGATGGCCGGCCCGCGCGCGACCATGGCGATGCTGTCGGACCAGCGCATCCTGGTGCGCGAGCGCGGCTCGGGCACACGCTCGACCATCGAGCGCCTGTTCAAGGATGCCGGGCTGCCATTGCGCATCGGCTCCGAGCTGTCGAGCAACGAGGCCATCAAGCACATGTGCGCGGCCGGCTTCGGCGTGGCCTTCCTGTCGATGCACACCTGCGTGCTGGAACTTCGCGCCGGCGTGCTCGCGCTGCTGCCGATGGACCACAACCCGATCGAGCGCGACTGGCACGTCATGCACCTGGCCTCGCGCCAGCTGCCGCAGGTGGCGCTGGCCTTCGAGAAGTTTCTGTGCACACGCGGGCAGGCCGAGATCGCGCGGCAGCTCGGCGATGCGCCGGCCTCACCGCGCCCCAGGAAGACCCGGCGCGCCGCCGCACGCGCCTGAAGGCAGAATCGGCGCACACGATGGGCCGCTGCCGGCCCGGCGCGTCATGCAGTACCACCCGCCGTCCCACCCGCTGTCGCACCACGAGATCCTCGGACTGGCCGCGCCCTTTGCGCGGCGTGGCCTTCACGTGGATCTGGCCGCGAGCCAGCGCCTCGAGCGGCGCCTGGCGTTCAAGGAGGTGCCGGGCCCGGACGGGCTGCGCGAGGGCCTGCGGCTGGAGAACCCCGCCGAGGGGCGCTACCTGCTCACCCGCACGCTGACGCGCCCCGACGGCCTGCAGGTGGAACTGCAGACGGCCGGCACCGACCCGGCCGTGCTGCTGGCGCGGCTGGACACCGTGCCACCGGCATCGCAATGGCACACCGGCCCGGGTTTCGTGCTGGCCATCGGATTGCGCGTGGAGCCGCAGGGCGGCGCGGCATCGGCGGACGCGCCGCTGCGCAGCTTGGCGACAAGGCTCGAGCTGCACTGCGACGCGCTGGTGCTGCGCCTGCAGGTGCCCGCGACGCCGGGAATCCCGGCAGACCTGGAGGTGGAAGCGCCGCAAGGCGACGTGCACGAACTGCCCGAAGACCTGCTCGCCGTGCTCGGCCAGGGCTGGTCGAGTCTGTGGCGCGTGGGCGCCGGCTGGCGCGGCAGCTTCCGCCTGCCACGGCGCGAGCCGGCGCGCAGCGAACATGCCCGGCGCCAGATGGAGCGTGCCGCCGCACACCTGGCGGCCACGCTGGCCGAACCGCCGGCGCAGTTCCATGCGCGGCTGGCCACGGCGCGCTGGAAGGTGGCCGCGCGCCGCTGCGTGCCGCTGCTCGGCGTCGCTGCGCTGATCGGCGCGTCGCTGGCGGTGCCGAGCTTCGAGATCGCGAAGAACTCGGTGTTCCGCATGCTCATCTTCAACGCCCCGCCGCTGCTGCTGGCGCTGGGCCTGTGCCTGCAGGAGCTGCCGCGCTTCGAGCTGCCGCGGCGGCCCCGCCCCTCCACCGCGTTGTCTTGGCGCAGTGCCGCGGCCGCGATCCGACCTCCAGGGTGAACGATGCTCGGCAACCCGATGAACATCCCGCCGATCTCGATCGCCGCCGCCAAGGCCGCGCTGATCGAGCAGTACGCCGACGCCACGCTGCGCCGCCGCGCCACCATGCTGTGGGGCACGCGCGGCGTCGGCAAGTCCTCGGTGGTGCGGCAGGTGGCCGAGCATTTCGGCGTGCCGCTGGTCGACCTGCGCCTGACCACCATCGAGCCGGTGGACCTGCGCGGCGCGATCTTCGCCGACGACCGGCAGGCCAAGACGGTGTGGTTCCCGCCGGAGTTCCTGCCCACGCCGGACATGCCGGCGGGCATCCTCTTCCTCGACGAACTGACTGCCGCCGACCAGCGGCTGCAGATCTCGGCCTACTCGCTGATCCTCGACCGCCGCGTCGGCAACTACCGGCTGCCCGACGGCTGGCAGGTGATCGCCGCGGGCAACGCGAGCTTCCATGGCGCGGTCAGCCACGACATGGGCACGGCGCTGGCCGACCGCATGTTCCACTTCAACGTGCAGACGGTGATCGACGCCTTCCTCGCCCATGCGCTGGCGATGGACTTCGCGCCCGAGGTGATGGCCTACCTGAAGGTGCGCCCCGACAAGCTCGACGACACGCAGGCGCAGCTCGCCAACGACCACCTGATCGGCGCCAGCCCGCGCGGCTGGGAAGACATCTCGAACGTGCTGCGCTCGGGGCTGTCGGAATCGGCCAAGCGCGTCTTCGTACAGGGCCGCATCGGCGCGGCCAACGCGGCCGAGTTCTTCGGCGTGCTGCGCGAGCTGCAGGCCGCCGTCGACGTGATGAAGCTGCTCGCCGCCAAGCCCGGCGCCGAGACGGCGGCGCTGCTGCCGCGCACGCTCGACGGCCTGTACGGCATGGTCTACGGCCTGCTCGCCGCCAGCCGCGACGCCGACACGCTGGCGCGTGCGCTGGAGATCGTCGAACAGCTGCCGGATGTCGGCAGCGCCGCCGGCCTGCCGGTGCGCGAAGGGCAGACGCTGGCGATGGAGCTGCTGATGCAGCGCGCGCTGGAGAGCGGCCTGGAGACGGCCATCCTCGACAGCGCCTCGTACCGCCGCTACAGCGAACGGCGGCGTGCCGAGGGGCTCGATGGCTGAGGCCTTCGGCCACCGCGGCACGCGCGCCGTGCAGCGCATGGTGGAGTACGCGCCCTCCACGGGCGGCCTGGCGCTGTGGGTGCGGCATCACGACCTGCGCGACGACGAGGTGCGCAGCGATCCCGACGACGCATCGCCGCTGGTCGCTACCGACGGGACGACGATCTTCTATGCGCGCGGCTTCGAAGCGCTGCCGCTGGCCGAGCAGGTGGGCTGGGTGGCACACGAGGTGCTGCACATCGCGCTGCGCCACACGCAGCGCTTCGTCGAGCTGCAGCAGCTGCTCGGCACGGTCGACCTGGCGCTGTTCAACCGCTGCGCCGACGCCATCGTCAACAGCACGCTGTCGCACCTGAGCTGGCTCGAGCTGCCCGAGGGCGTGGTGCAGCTCGACGCCTTGCTGCGGGCCGCGCTGGAAGTGGAGCAGCCGGTCGAGGCCTCGCTGCTGGAATGGGACGTGGAGCGCCTGTACCGCGCGCTCGTCGAACGCAGCCGGGCAGGCACTGCCCGGGGCGCACGCCCCGAGCGCGGCCGGCGCGGCGCCGCGGACGAGCGCACGCCGGCCGAGAAGGCCCGCGCGATGGGCCGCGACGAACATGCCGACCTGCGGCCCGCGCCCTCGCAGCAGCAGGCGCCGGAGCAGGAGGCGCAGGCGGCGCGCGAATGGGCCGAGCGCATCACCCGTGCGCACGCCGGCGACGGCGCGCACTCGATGCTGCGCACGCTGATCGCCGACCTGCCGCGCGTGCGCACGCCCTGGGAGCAGGTGCTGCGCACGCAGCTCGCACGCAGCCTGACGCCGCAGCCGGACCTCTCCTGGTCGCGGCCCTCGCGCTCCTACCTCGCCAACCAGGGCCGCATCGGTGCGCACCGGCGATTGCCCTTCGAGCCGGGCATCGGCCCGACGAAGGCGGCGCCGCGGCTGGTGGTCATCGTCGATGTGTCGGGCTCGATCGACGAGGCGCTGATGGAGCGTTTCGCGCGCGAGATCGAGGCGATCACGCGGCGCCTGCATGCGGCGCTGACCCTGGTCATCGGCGACGAGCGCGTGCAGAGCGTGCAGCGCTTCGAGCCCGGCCGCGGCAGGCTGGGCGACATCGCCTTCCAGGGCGGCGGCGGCACCGACTTCACGCCCATGCTCGAAGAGGCCGACGCGCACGACCCCGACGTCACCGTCGTGCTCACCGACCTCGACGGCCCGGCGCGGCACCGGCCGCGCGCGCCGGTGCTGTGGGCCGTGCCCGAGGTGAACGCGCGCGCCGAACCGCCCTTCGGGCGCAAGCTGGTGCTGGCCTGAGACGCAGCGCATGAACGCACCGCCGCTGACGCACCACGACATCCTCGCGCTGGCCGAGCCCTTCGCGCGGCGTGGGCGGCGTGTCGATCTCGCGGCCAGCGACCGCATCGCGAGGCGCGTCGTCTTCCAGGAAATGCAGCGTGGCGCATTGCGCGAGGTGCTGCAGCTCGACGACCTGGGTACCGGCACGCGGCAACTCACGCGCACCCTCACCCACCCCGGCGGCCTGCAGGCCACGCTGGAGGCGATGGGGCCGTCGCCGCAGGAGTTGCTCGACCGCATCGAGGCGGTGGCGCCGGACTCGCAGTTCAGCGAGGGCGAGGGTTTCGTCGTCGCGCGCAGCTATGCCGCCTCGGGTGTCGGGCAGGTGCTGCGGCTGGGCCTGGTGCAGGTCGATGGCCTGAAACTCGCGATGACGATCTCGCCGGTGAGCGGCGTCTCGGCCGACATCGTGCTCACCGAGACCGCCGAGCATGGCCTCGCCCTGCCCGAGGACACGCTGGCCGTGCTCGGCTGGGACTGGGCGAGGCTGATCCGTCAGAAGGACGGCTGGAAGAGCAAGTTGCGCCTGCGCGGCCGGCCCGACCGCCGCACGCGCACCGCCGAGTCGGCGCTGGCACGCGCGGCATCGCACCTGGCGCGCACGCTTTCCGAGCCGCCTTCGCGCTACCACGAGCAGAACCTGAAGGCGCGCTACGGCGTCGTGCTGCGGCGTTCAATCCCGCTGCTCACGCCGATCGCGCTGGTGATCACGGTGCTGTCGCTACCGCGTTTCGACGTCGAAGCCAGCCCGCTGTGGTGGCTGATGTACCACGTGCCCACGGTGCTGATCGCGCTGAGCTTCCTGCTCCAGGAGCTGCCGCAGTTCGAGATCCCGCCCTGGCCGCGGCCGCGCAGGGATTCGTCGTGGCGGGTGCCGCGCGACGCTAGTGGCGCGGCCGGTCGATCGCCGGGTCGCGCGGCGGCACGGTGAACGCGCGCGAGATGATCAGGCCCGACTGCAGGTACAGCGCATTGAGCAACCGGCGCACGCGAGACGGCTGCAGCACCGTCCAGCTGGACAGATCCTCCAGCGAAGCCGGGCTGCCCTGCAGGTGCTGCAGCAGCGGCATGTCGCACTTCTCGATCGGCAGGCCGCGCGTGGCCACACCAGGCGCGAGGCGGTAGCGCACCGTGCCGGCGATCTCGGGCAGCAGCTCGCTGCGCGCGCCGTTGAGCGCGAGCAGCCACAGCAGCGGCGCGAGTGCGCCGAAGTTCAGCGAACTGCTGCGCGAGCCATCGGGAGCGAACGGCGCGAGCAGCGCTTCGGGCTCGACATGCACGAGGCGCAGGCGGGCGAGCTCGAAGCTCGGCAGCGCGCACAGGTTCTCCGGGCAATGGAACAGCTGGTCGCGCGGGAACACCGACAGGCGCAGCACGTTGCGGCCATGCTGGAGGTGCAAGGCCAGCGGCCGGGCGTGGCGCACGCAGGCGGCGAGCACGGGCAGCAGCTCGGTGCCGCCGGGTTCGTCGGCGAAGCGCTTCAGGTCGGACAGCAGCGACGGGCTCAGCGTGGTCGTGTAGGTGCTCGGCTGCAGTTCGTCCGCTTCACCGTCGAAGATCGTGCTGGCCACGTCGGTGGGCCGGAACTGGGTGGTGTCGCTGAAGGGAACGGTGGGGTTGTCCATGCGGGTCTCGGGCGGTGCGTCGGCCCTGGGCGCGACCTAGGTCGCAAGCCTAAGGGACACCGGCACCGGCCCGGCGGGCGCAATTGCATCCGGCCGTTTCACGCGGCGGCAGCATGCCGCGGGCAGTCATGCCCGCGCGGGAATCATTGGTTTCAATCTTGTGGGACGAGCGCCGGACCCTGCCGCAGCCCCGGCAGCAGCTCGAATGCGTCGGTCGGCACCGGCCGGCTGAACAGATAACCCTGCAACTCGTCGCAGCCCATCGAGCGCAGCACCTCGGCCTGCGCCTCCGTCTCGATGCCCTCGGCCACCAGGTGCAGGTGCAGCGACCGGGCCAACGCGACGATGGCGCGCGTGACCGCCATCGCGCCGTCATCGGTGCCCAGGCCGACGACGAAGGACCGGTCGATCTTCATCACGTCGATCGGCAGCTGGCGCAGGATGGACATCGACGAGTAGCCGGTGCCGAAGTCGTCGAGCGCGATCGTCACGCCCCATCGGCGCATCTCGGCCAGTTGCGCGCAAGCCTCGCCGGGGTCGCCCATCAGCAGGCTCTCGGTGACCTCCAGCTCCAGCGCCTCGGCGGGAAGTCCGCTGCGCGAGAGCGCATCGCGCACATAGCCCGTCAGCTCACCCGAGCCGAGCTGCCGGGTCGACAGGTTGACCGAGATGCGCCGCATCGGCATGCCCTCGCGGCGCCACGCGGCCGCTTGCACGCAGGCGGCTTCGAGCACCCAGCGGCCGATCTCGTCGATCAGGCCCGAGGACTCGGCCACGTCGATGAAGGCGCCCGGGTACAGCAGCCCGCGCTCGGGGTGCTGCCAGCGGATCAGCGCCTCGGCGGAGAGGATGCGGCCATCGCGTGGCTGCACGCGTGGCTGGTAGTGAACGACGAATTCGTCGCGCTCCAGCGCCCTGCGCAACTCGGCCTGCAACTGCACGCGTTCGCGCGCGGCACGGTCGAGCTCGGGGGTGAAGACCATGTGCTGCGCCCGGCCCGCGGCCTTGGCGGCGAACAGCGCGATGTCGGCGCAGCGCAGCAGCTCCTCGCGGGTGCGGCCGTGTTGCGGGTGCATGGCGATGCCGACGCTGGCACCGAGCCGCTGCTCGACACCGCGCAAGGTGAACGGCCGGCCGAGCGCGGCGATCGCCAGCCGGGCCAACGTCGCGGCCGCGGCCAGGTCGGCACCTGGCAGCAGCATGATGAACTCGTCTCCGCCGGGCCGCGCCACCAGGGCGCCCGCGGGCGCACAGGACTTCAGCCTGCGGCTGGCAGCGCACAGCAGCTCGTCGCCGGCCTCGTGGCCGAGCGTGTCGTTGACGTCCTTGAAGTGGTCGAGATCGAGCGACAGCACGGCCAGCGTTGCGTCGTCGGCAACGCGGTCGAGCGTCTGCTCGAGCTTCTGGTGCAGTCCATAGCGGTTGGCCAGGCCGGTCAGGCTGTCGTGCGCGGCGCGGTACACCAGTTCCTGCTCGCGCGAGCGGGCTGCCATCGCCACGGCCAGCCGGTCGCGCACCTCGCGCGCAGGCTGCAGGGCCGCGTCGTCTGCTGCGGCGGCCAGGCCCAGCACGATCAGCGCCTGCGTCTGGCCTTCGTGCCGCAGCGGGAGCAGCGCGATCGCCGCCACGCGCGCCGGATCTCCCGGGCACAGCCAGCGCGGCGGGGCCTGCCGCGTCGCTGCGGCGGGCTGCGCGGGGTCCAGCAACTCGTCGCGGAACAGGCCGGCGAATCGCATCAGGGACTCGCCATCGAGTTCGAGCTGCTCGCTGCGGATGAGCAGCGCATCGGCCGGGCCGCGGGTCATCCAGCTGCGGTGCAGCGCCGATGCACCTTCGCGCCAGTTCACCGAAGCGCAGGCCCGCGGGTAGCGTGCCGCCAGGCGTTGCAGGGCGTGGCCGGCGACCCGCTCGAACGAGACACCGTCCAGGATGTCGCGGTCGATCGCCGCCAGGCCTTCGAGGGTGCCGATCTGCGTCTCGATGCGCTGGGCCATGTCGTTGAAGGCATCCGCCAGTTCGCCGATCTCGTCGTCACGCAGGATCTCGACGCGGGTGCCGGCAGCGCCGGCGGCCAGCGCCTGCGTGCCTTGGGTCAACTGGCGCAGCGGCTGCAGCGTGCGGCGGATGCTCCAGTGGCTGAACAAGGCCACCGCCAGCAGCCCGAGCAAGGCCACCGCGCCGAGCCACAGCGCCAGCGGCATACCCTGCCATCGCACATGTGGCCGTGGCGCCTGCTGGGTGAACAGCCACTCGCCGGCACCGAGCTCGCCGGTCAGGAACAACTGCGTGTTGGAGCTGACCACCTCGCCGCGCGCCTCGGCCAGATCGCTCTCGCGCCGCAGCGGCGAATCCTCGCCCACCTGGCGAACCAGCAGCCGGCCCCGGTTGTCGCGCACGCTCCAGGCGGTGTCCAGGCCGGCGTCGGCCAGCGGCGCCCACAGGTGGTCGCTGTCGAGTTCGGCGATCCAGCGCAGCGAGCCGTCGCGGAAGGCGCCGAGCAGCACGCGTGGCTGGCTCGGCAGGGAGAAGTCCAGCCGCAACTGCACTTCGGCGGCGTCGTGCGGTGCTTCCGGCCGGTCCAGGCCGCTGTCGGCGCGTGCCCAGACGTGTGCGAGGTTCGCAGGTTCGCCGGCAGGCCAGTGGGTCTGCCCGCTCGTCCCCAGCAGCGTCATTTGGTGGAACACGGGGCCCAGGCCGGGTGGCTCGAACAGCATGCTGCCCGCCATCCCGGGAGGCAGCGCATCGGGCGCAAGACGCAGCAGCGACTTGGCGTTGAGCAGGCGATCGAGCACCTGGCGGCTGGCCTGACGCGTGGTCTGGCTGCGCGCGCCGAGGCTCAGGTCTTCGGCGACCTGCGTGGTCGCCAGGCTGGCAATCCAGTCGGTCAGCGCCAGCGGGAGCACCGCCACCAGCAGGAACAACAGGAACAGGCGCTGTGCCAGCCGGCTGCGGGGGGCACGCGCGTTGTCGCTCATGGCCGGGACGCCGGGCTCAGAAGTCGGCCGCGACGCCGAAATAGCGGCCGTTGCTCGCCCGGATGACGTCGTCGACACTGTCCTTCTGCGTGATCTGCTTCTTGGTCTGGCCGTCCGGCCCCAGGCTGTACAGATCGAAATCGGTGTTCAGCGGGTTGAGCCGGCGGTCCTTGCGCGCACCGCCCCGGCCATTGGCCTCGACGTTGTAGTAGACATAGGGACGTCCCCATGGGTCGAGCTTGGCGCTCAGGCCGACCTGATCGAGCGACGCCGGAAAGGCCCTTTGATCGAGCTCGAAGCGTTGCACAATGGCGGCCATCTCGACGATCTCCCGAGTTGCCGTGTTCGTTCGAATGCGGTCGCGATACGACTGGTAAATCGGCGTGGCGATGCCGAACAACACCGCCACGAGGCCGACGACAAACATCAGTTCGAGAAGCGTGAACCCACGTTGGCGCCTGCTGCGCCCGGCTGGTGCCGTGCCCACTGAGATGGTGTCCAATCTTGCCGTCGAAGTCATCTGGCCTGAGTCTCGATGAAGGATCATTGCCGCGTGCCCGATCAGTTGCCCTGGCTTCACGCCCGCAGCACGAAAGGCTCGTCGCTGCCATCGCGCAGGCCCAGCCAGGCCACGAACTGGTCGTTCGGCATCGGCCGGCCGAACAGGTAGCCCTGCATGTAGTTCACGCCCAGGGCTTCGAGGCGGGTGCGCTGCAGCGCCGTCTCCACGCCCTCGGCCACCACCTCGAGGCCGAAGCGCAGCGCCACGTCGACGGTCGCCTTGATCAGCACCTCGCCGCCGCCGGGAACGTCCTTCACGAAGGACTGGTCGATCTTCACCAGGCTGACCGGCTGCTTCATCAACGAACTGAGCGAGGAGTAGCCGGTGCCGAAGTCGTCGAGCGCGAGCGAGACGCCCATGTCGCACAGGTCCTGCAGCGTCTGCGAGACGCCTTCGCTGCGCGCCATCGGCAGGCTCTCGGTCAGCTCGATGACCAGGCGCTGCGGCGGCAGCTTGGCGGCGGCCAGAGCCTCGCGCACCTGCGACACCAGCTTGCCCGAGGTGACCTGGATGGCCGAGACGTTGACGCTGAGCTTGGGCGGGTTGTTGCCCGGCCAGCGCGCCGCATCCAGGCAGGCCTGGCGCAGCACCCAGCGACCCATCGCGTGGATCTGGCCGTTGGCCTCGGCCACCGGGATGAACTCGCCCGGCGAGACTTGGCCCCAGCTCGGGTGCGGCCAGCGCGCCAGCGCCTCGACGTGGCTGGCGCTGCCGTCGACGGCACTGACAATCGGCTGGTAGTTGATCTCGAGCTGCCCGCGCTCCAGCGCGCCGGGCAGCGCCTGGGCGATCTGGTGCTGGCGCTGCGCCTTCTTGGCCAGCGCCACGTCGAACACGCGCACGCGGTCGCGGCCCTCGGTCTTGGCGGCGTAGACGGCGTGGTCGGCGGCGATGATCAGCGCTTCGGGCGAGCGCCCGTGGTACGGCGCCAGCGCGATGCCGATGCTGCAGCCCACGCGCAGCGTGCCGTCCTCCAGGCGGATCGGCACGCACAGCTCGGCGCGCAGCTTCTCGGCCACCATGCGCACCTGCTCGATGCGGCCCAGGCCGGGCAGCACGACGATGAACTCGTCGCCGCCCCAGCGCGCCGCGAAGCCGGCGCGCGGCAGGCTTTCGCGCAGGCGCTCGGCGACCACGCGCAGCACCGCGTCGCCGGCCAGGTGGCCGTGCTGGTCGTTGACCTCCTTGAACTCGTCGAGGTCGAGGAAGAGCAGCGCGAGCTCGCCCTTGTGGTCGGGGTGCGTCATCGGCTCGAGCAGCTCGACGAGGTGCTCGTTGATGCCCTTGCGGTTGGGCAGCAGCGTCAGCGGGTCGGTCACGGCCTGGCGCGCCAGGTCCAGTGAACGCTTTTCGAGGTCGGCGGTGCGCTGGTCGGCCGATTGCGCCTGGCCCGAACGCGCATGCGCTTCGCGCACCGCGGCTTCGGCCGCTGCGGTCTCCAGCGCCCCCACGGCCTTGGCCAGTTCGAACTCGAGCAGACCGATGCGCTCGGCGTGCTCGGCCTCGGCATTCGAGAGTCGACCCGCTGCCTCGACGGCATCGCGCGTGGCACGCAGTTGGCGATCGCTCGACAGCGCCGAGACGGCAACCGCGCCGAGCAGCACCAGCAGCATCGCGACAGGCTCGAAGCTCGCCGGCGTCGCCATGCCGAACAGCCAGGCCACGCCCGACAGCAGCATCAACGCTGACTGGGCGATCGCCGCCCTGGGCATTGCACGCAGAGCCTGGCTTTCGACGAGCGCCAAGCCGGCCATCGCCAGCATCGCCACCAGGCGCTGCGCCGCATCGAGCTCGGCAAAACGCAGCCAGGGCAGCGCGGCCCAGAGCACGGCCGAGGCGGCCACGCCGACCAGGTAGTGCCGCGTCCAGCGCATCGGGTCGCTCAGCGGCGCGCTGGCACGGGCCCAGGCCCAGTGCGCCAGCCTCAGCGTGACCAGCAGCAGCGCCGCACCCAGCCAGACGCGTGCACTGGCCAGCGCGTTGAACTGCCCGAGCGACCACGCCGTGGCCAGCGCCAGCAGCGCGCCCGCTGCGATCACGGCAGGCGCGGCACGCAACGGGCCGGAGACCACGTCGTCGAGCAACGCGGTGTCGATGCGGGGCTCGACCGCTGCCGGCGCGGCAGGGACGGCCGGCTCCGACACGCGGACGGCGTCGTCGACAGGGGCTGGCAGCGAGGTCAGCATGAAGTGTGGGCGGGTCGGATTCGGCGCGCGGAATTCTGAAAGACGGCGAGGGTCGTGCCGGCGGATGCAAGGCTAGGGCAACGAACTGCTCTTCGGCACAAGCCGTGACAACTCAAGCCCGACCTGCGTGACTTCGGCACGTGACGCCCGGCATGATTCCTGCCCGGGCGTGACGGCCGCCACGGCCCTTTGCGGAGTTCAGCCTCCGGCCGCGGCCGCCAGGCGCCGGCTGCGGCGCGCGGCCCACAGTGCCGTGAGGTACGGCACGAGCAGCAGCCCGAAGGCCAGCGCAGCGAGCAGGACGCGCGCGTCGCCGCTCACGCGCACCGGGCGCGACAAGGCCTGGTCGCGCAGGGCCTTCGACAGCGCCGCGGCAGAGCGCAGCTTGTGGAAGGCGAAGCCGTTCTCCTGCGCGAGCAGCCGCAGGTAGGGCTCGCGCAGCCCGGACAGGTGCTCACTGCCCGGCGTGGCGCCCAGACCGGCGGCATCGGCCACCCCGCCTTCGTCCACCATCAACTCCTGGCCGACGCTGGCGCCGCGGCCCTGGCTGCGCGGGTCGACCTGCGCGACCTCGTCGGCACCCCAGAAACCCAGCGGCCGGCCCAGCGGATCGAGCTTGGGGATCGGCGAAGGCCGGGCCTGGCCCACGCCGACGATCACACCGGCCACCTCGCCCGGCTTGTCGTCGAAGGCGGGGCGATGGCGTGCGTTCAGCGGCGGCGACTCGTGGCCGTCGGTGACGAACACCAGCGAAGGCGTACCCGGCAGCGCCTTGGCCACGACGATGCTGCTGTGCAGGCCCTTGGCGACCTCGCTGTTGCCCGACCAGGCCATGCGGCCGTCGATGGCGGCCAGCGAGGCGCGCAGCTCCGCGCGGTTGGCGCACACCTCGACTGGCGCGAACAGCAGGTAGCTGCGGTACTCGGTGAATATCGCCCAGCCGAGCTTGGAGCCGCAGGGCAGGTCCTGCAGCGCCAGGTGCAAGGCCTGCTTGGCGAAAGCCAGGCGCGACACCGGCTTGCCATCGAGCAGCTCGTCCTGCACGTTCATGCTCTGCGTGATGTCGATCACCACCACGTGCTCGAACAGCGAGCGCTTCCAGGGCAGTCTGGGCTGCAGGAAGCCGATCGCCAGCAGCAGCGCGGCCAACGCCAGACCGAGGCGGCCGCGGTCGAGCGACCACTCCCGCCACCAGCGCCGCCAGACCTGCATCACCTTCACGGCAGGCCCGGCGAGTAGCCGCGCATGGTGGTGGCGGCGCGCTCGGCGCTGCGGCGCGCCTCGGGCGGCTCGTCGTCCACCTCCTCGGGGTCGGCCACCAGTCGCTGCGCGCGTTCGAGGTTGTAGCGCGCGGCCCAGTCTTCGGGGTCGTGACGCAGCACCTCGCGGTAGCTTTCCTTGGCCAGCTCGATCAGCGCCAGCGCCTGGCCCGGCTGTGCGCCGGCACGCATCGCGATGCCCTGGCGCATCAGCAGGTTGGCGCCGTTGTAGCGCGCGGCCTGGCCCACGGGCGTGTCGGCATGCAGCGCGCCGTAGCGGTTCAGCGCGGCCTCGCCGGCGCCGCTGGCGGCCTGCGCGTGGGCATGGGCGAAGCGCAGCTCGGCCGGCGATTGCGCGTCTTCGGGCGGCAACGTGCCGGCGACGATGTGCGCATTCAGGCGTTCGGCCTGCACCACCTGCCAGCCGTCACGCGCCGCCGCGGCGGCCAGCAGCGCGAGCAAGGTCCAGGCGAGGCGGATGCCGTTTCGTCGGCTCAGGCCGAGAGCGAAGGCCCTGCGAGGCTGGCCAGCGGCGGCCTGAGATGAGCCGCCTGCGCTGCGCAGTTTCACAGGCGCTTCGCTACGGCGGCTCAGGCCCATCGGCGAATCTCCAGCAGGCGCGCCGCCAGCAGCAGCAGCACGGCGGCCAGCGCCAGCGCCTGCGCGTAGGGCGCGAGCTCGCGGCGCGGCACCAGGTCGTTGTAGGTGATGGGCAGCTTCTCGAGGCGGTTGACGTCGTCGATGGCACGCTGCAGCGCGCGCGAATCGCTCGCCTCGTAGGCACGGTACGGCGTCTCCAGGGCATTGAAGAAGTCGTGCAGCAGGATCTCCGGCACGCTCTCGGCCGCCGCCAAGGAGTCGTCGGCGGCCAGCGTCAGGCCAGGGCTGTTCGATGAGCGAAGGTACAGCCAGTAGATCGACACGCGCTGCTTGCGCGCCAGGTGGGCCAGGCGCTCGCGCGTGTCCGGGTCCATGCGGTCGCCGCCGTCGGAGACCAGCATGATGATGCGCGAGCCGTTGTAGGGGCGGTCGTTGAACAGGTCCATGCCGACCTCGAGCGCGCGGCCGATGTTCGTCTCCGACAGGCCGCGGCCGATGTTGCCGGCCTCGATGGCGGCCTGGATGACTTCGCGCTCGGCGGTGAAGTCGAGCACGCGCATCGGCAGCGTGCTGAATGCCACCAGCGCGAAACGGTCATCGGGCCGCTGTGCGGTGAAGTCGGAAAGCAGCTGGCGCGCCACCTTTCCCTTGGATTCGCGCAGCCGCCCGGGCGTCTGGCTGAAGTAGTACTCCAGCGACTCGGGGCTGTTGGCCTTGCCCGGCGGCGGCGCCCGGCCGGGCGCGAAGCCCTGGTCCATGCTGCGGCTGCGGTCGAGCAGCAGCACGATCTCGGCGCCCTGCCCGACCCGCTCGACGGTGTACTCGGGCCGGTGCGGGCCGGCCATCGCGAAGAGCAGCGCGGCCAGGGCCAGCGAGGCGGCCGCGCGCAGGGCCCAGCCGAGCAGATCGGAGGCGCGGTCGCGCGGCGCGAAGGCGAGCCAGCCGTTGTCCATCGACAGACCCGCCGGCGCGAGCAGCGGGATCAGCACCAGCGGCAGCAGCCACAGCACCCAGGCGTCGTCGAAACCGATGAAGCTCACTGGGCTACCCTCCGCGCTGCGCGCACCGGGATGAGCGCTCGGGAGCGGCCCGGCGCGCTCATGCCATGCCCCGCTCGGCGTCGCGGCAGCGTCGGCACAGCGCCCGCAACCAGGCGCCGTCGTCCTTCTGCCGCGCAGCGTCACCGAAGAACTCGGCGCGCGACATCTGCAGGAAACGCGCAAGCTCGTCGCGCACGGCGGCGAACGCCGGCTGGCGCGCGACGAAGCTGTCGAGCCCACGCTCGAACAGCACCTCGCCGGCGCTGCGGTTCAGCGCCTCGTGCACTTGCACGCAGGCCTCGCGCCATGCTGCCTCGGCCGGGTTGGATGCCAGGCCGTGCAGCCGGCGCCAGGCCACGCCGAACGGCCGGTTGCGTGCAGCGGCCCAGGGTGGCCCGAGGTGCACGACGGCCAGCCAGGCCAGCAGCAGCGCCGCCGCCACTGCGAACCACTCGAGCCGCCGGCGCGCCGCGCCGGTGTCGATCAGCGGCGGCGGCTTGTCGGGCTGCAATTCGCCGTAGCCGCGACGGGTGGGGGCCTGCACCGGCACCAGTGGCGAGATGGTGACGGGCCAGGCCTCGACCAGCACCTCCTCGATGCGCGACGCACCGGCAAACCGAAGCCGCAGCGGCGCAATCTCGACCGTGCGCACCTGGGCCGGCGCGAGGAACACCTGGTAGTCCAGATCGAGTTCGAGCCGCCCGCTGCCCGCCGGGCCGCGGCGCGTCACGTGGCGCAGTTCGAGCGCTTGGCCGCGCCCGCCCGGCCGCGGCAGCGTGGCCTCGTCGAGGCGCCAGCCCTCGGGCACATGCACGACGACCTGGCGCTGCAGGTGATCGCCGACGCGGTAGCCGTAAGCGCGCGGCTCGCTCGCCTCGACACGCAGCACCGCCTCGGGCGCAGCCTGCGCGAGCGTCGCAGCCAGCGCGAGGCATGTTGCCCACAGAGCATGCAGCGTCTTCATGCGAGGAAGTGGCGCGTCACCGCGTCCGCATCGAAGGCGCCCTCGATGAACATCGGCGCCAGACGGCGCGCCCGGAAGGCCTGCAGCAGCGCCTGTCGCCGCTCGTCGTGTGCCGCTGCCCAGCGCTCGCGCAGCGCCGGTCGCCACCACAACCAGCGCTGTGCGCCGCTCTCCGGCTCGCGCACCTGCGCCAGGCCGCGCGCCGCCCCGAGGGCGAACTCGGCCGGCTGCCACAGCACGATGGGCACCACGTCGTGCGAGGCCAGGCTGTCGAGCACCGTCTCGACTTCGGCCAGCGGCAGATGGAAGTCGGACACCAGGAACACCAGCGCACGTTGACGCGGCAGATGCCGATGCGCCTCGCGCAACGCACGCGCCGAGCGGCCTTGCGGCTGCAGCGTGCGCAGGCGCTGCGCCAGCGCCACGCCGGCGCCGCGCACGCGCGACTGCAGCTGCGTGAAAGCGGGCAACACACGCTCCTCGCAGCCGACGAAACCGAAGCTGTCGCCGGTGCGCCAGGCCGACCACGCCAGGCTCTCGGCGAAATCGGCCAGCACATCGAGCTTGCGCTGTGCGCCCTCGAAGCCCATCGACGCCGACAGGTCGGCGACCATCGCCACCGGAATCGACTTGCGCTCGCTGTGCAGCCGCACGATCCAGCCACCGAAGGGGTCGCGCAGGCTGGCATGCAGGTCCAGTCGCCGCACGTCTGGCGCATCCTGCAAGGCCGCGTGGCCGCGGAACTCGAAGCCGCTCGTTCCGCTGCGGCTGCGGTGGTGGCCCGGGAACAGGCCGACCGCTGCGCCGGCGACACGGTAGTGGAGTTCGCGGATGCGCGTCATGTCAGTCGCTCGATGGTGCGTGTTGAGAGGGGTGGCATTCACGCTGGACGGCAGACTCCTTGCGGCCCTTTGCTGACGTTCGCTCGTGCAGGGTTCGCGCATCGCGGCAGGCGCTGCCCGCGGGGGGCTCATGCTGTGGCGGTCGGCGCTGTGCGCCGACTCCACTGCGATGCTCGCACCAGGGTCGTGCCGCAGAACTCACTACGCTCCCTGCGGTCGCTGCGTTCAAACTGCCGCGGCAAGTCAGACCACGAAGCGCGCTCACGCGCGCCGACCCTGGCGCTGCGCTTCTCGTCGCCACAGAAATCGCCCCCCGCGGGCAGCGCCTGCCGCGAAGTCCACCGCTGATTCGTCTCGTCTCGCAGGCCACCGCTGGTTCAGCAAAGGCGCGCCCGGGCAGGCGAAGGCGCGCCTCTGAGGTGCCGAGAAGCACAGGGCTCGTGGCCGCGCGCGCAGCGCGCTTCGTCTTCTGACTCGTCGACGCTGTCCGAACGCAGCGACCGCAGGGAGCGCAGTGAGTTCGGCGACGGGGCCATGAGACCGAGCATCGCAGGGGAGTCGGCGCAACGCGCCGACCGCCGAGGCGAAGCGCCGCAGCCTGCCCGGGCGTGCCTTTGCCGCGCCACCCAAGACCCGCACTCCAGACGTCGAAAGACAGCTGGGGGCCGCAAGCAGCCACGCACTTTCGGAAGTACGGCCCCTGCTTCATGTCACGGCGCAGCGACCGCCGAGACGATGGCTGCCATCAGCCGCGGCGAGATCTCATGCCGGTGCAGTTCGAACACCGGCTGGTAGCACAGGCGGTGCGCGATGGTCTCGACGAACACAGCCTGCACATCCTCCGGCGTGACGTAGCTGCGGCCTTCCAGCCAGGCGGCCACGCGCGCCGCGCGCAGCAGCAGGCTCATGCCACGCGGGCTGGCGCCGGCGAGCATCAGCTGCGTGGTGTCGACGTCGGACAGCGTGACGCCGAACTTCGCCGGCTCGGCCGTGGCGCGCCACAGCCCGAGCGCGTAGTTCTGCAACGCGTCGGAGGCCTGCACGCTGTGCTGGATCACCTCGGCCAGCGCGTTGAGCTCGCGGTGCGGCACCATCGCCGACTGCAGCGCGCCGACCAGGCGGTCGGTGTCGTGGAAACGCGGGTCGAACATCAGCGCGCGGCGCTGAGCGTCGTCGACCGGCGCGTCGATGGTGATCTCCATCATGAAGCGGTCACGGGCGGCCGACGAGATCTCGAAGGTCTCTTCGCGCTCGACGCGGTTGCGGTCGGCGAACACCAGCAGGTGCGGGAAGTGGAACTCGCGGTTGAAGGCCGACACGCTGCGCTCGGCCATCACCCGAAGCAGCAACGCGTGTACCTGCGGCCGCGCGCGGTTGATCTCGTTGAAGAAGAAGATCGCCAGGTCTTCGCCATGGCGGATCAGCGGCCCGGGTTCGACGGCCGGGCGGCCCTGCTCGCTGATGTAGGTGTAGTAGACGAGGTCGTTGGGCATCAGGTCGACGGTGCCCTCGGTGCGCGCGAAGGCGCCACCGAGCACCTGAGCGAAGGCGCGCAGCAGCGTCGTCTTGCCCACGCCGACATCGCCCTGCAGCAGCACGTGGCCGCGCGCGAACACCGCGGTGTTGACCAGCCGCAGCACGCGCGCCTGGCCGATCACCGCCTTGCCGACTTCAGCTTCCAGCGTCAGGGCCCGCTGCCGCCAATCGGCGAGCAGCGCATCGTTGCGGTCCATGCGGCGTCCTTCGTTGCACCTGCGCGATCGTGCCACGGCCTGGCACAGTGTGCGCCAGGGACGGCACAGCAGGCCCGGATCGGCGCTGCACCAACCCGGGGAAGCAAGAGGCAAGCCGCCGCAGCGGCAGGTTTAGAACTGCAGTCGCACGCCCAACCAGGCGGCACGCGGCGCGCCGGGGCCGACGAACTGCTCGGCACGCCAGTCGGCCGGGGCCTGGATCGCACCGGCGGCGTCGAAGGCGTTCTCGCCCAGGATGCCGGCACTGCCGTAGCGGCGGTCGAACAGGTTGCTGACCTTGCCGAACAGCTCGAGGTTGGCAGTGGGCTTCCAGCTCGCCGTCATGTCGACCACCGCGAAGCCGCCGACGCGGCCACTGCCGTTGAAGTCGACACCGTCGGGCTGGTGCGCGTTGTTCTCGTTGCCGCGCACGAACTGGCCCGAATAGGCGCGCAGCTGCGTGCCGACGCTCCAGCCCGCCGCCGGCTGCCAGTCGGCGCCGAACTTGAAGCTGTGCTGCGGCAGGCCGGGGATGCGGTTGCCCGGGCGCACCTCGATCTCGTCGTCGCCGGTGCAGGCGGCGCTGGTCTCGGCGGTGCTGTTGCCTTCGGCCACGATGCAAGCCGAGGATTCGTAGGTCGCACGCAGGTAGCTGTACGAGGCCGACCAGCCGAAGCTGCTGTACTGCTGCGCCAGGCCGAGCTCGAGGCCCTGGCGCTGCGTGCGCCCGAAGTTCGTGAAGTAGCCGGCCGCCAGACCGTTGCTGATGAACAGCAGGTCGTCGCTGTTCACGGTGTGGAACAGCGCGGCGTTCCACTGCAGCTGCGGCGCGAACTTGCCACGCGCACCGACTTCCAGCGTGCGCGAGACCACCTGCTTGAGCGGCGGGTCGGATTGCAGCGCGTTGGGCAGCACGCAGGCGTTGGCCGGGTCGGAGCAGCCCAGCTCGATCGGGCTGGGCGCGCGGTTGCCCTGGCTGAGGCTGCCGAATAACGTCAGCGTCGGCGTGGCCTGCCAGGTCAGGCCGGCGGCAGGGTTGAACTTGCGGTAGCGGCCTTCGCCGTCCAGCGTGGTCGGCAGGCCCAGCGTGATGCGGCCGTCGTCGACGGTGCTCACGCGGGTGTCGTTGTAGCGGCCGGACAGCGTGAGCTGCAGGTTGGGCTGCAGCGAGATCAGGTCGTGCACGTACAGGCTGGTGGTGCGGCTCTTGCCGGAGATCAGCGCATCGACCTCCGGGTCGTCGGTCGGGATCACCGCGCGCGTGGCGTCGAGGTCGCCCTCCGCCTCGGTTTGCTCGAACTCGCTGCGCGAACGGTCGATCGAGACGCCCACCGTCAGTTGCTGGCTCGACAGCCGATGCGTGGACTGCAGCGCCAGGCCCTCGCCGCGCTGCTGGGTCCGGGTGCGGTTCTCCACGCCGGTTTCCGTCACGGTGGGCGGGTCGTAGTCGTCGTTCAGGTCGCCGTTCAGCGTGGCCGTGCGCGAGCGGCGCACGTAGGCGGTGGCAGCCAGCTGGTGCGTCGCGCTGACCTCGTAGCTGGCGTTGAGCGCCAGCATCGTCATCTTCGTCTTCGTCTGGTCGGGCCGCGTGTAGACCTGCGCCCGGTTCTGCTCGAGCATCGATTCAGGCAGCAAGCCATTGCCGATCAGGTTGTTGTTCGCGTGAGTGAGGCTCAACGTCCACGAGAAGTCGCCCAGGTGCTGCCCGCCCTTGACGAACAGCTGCCGCACCTTCGACGGCGAATACTCGCGCCAGCCGTCTTCGTCGAACATGCTGGCGGCGAGGAAGAGGTGGCCCGTCTCACCGAGCCGCCGGCCATGAGTGACCTCGCCCGAGAAGCGCTTGAACGAGCCGGCCTGCAGCTCGACCTCGGTGCCAGGGTGGCTGTCGCCGCTCTTCGTCTGCAGCGTCAGCGCGCCGCCCAGCGTGTTCAGGCCGAACACCGGGTTGGAGCCCGGCAGCAGCGTCAGGTTGGCCAGCGCGGCGCGCGGCACCAGGTCCCAGTTGACGACGTCGCCGAACGGGTCGTTGATGCGCACGCCGTCCTGGAACACCGACAGGCCCTGCGGCGTGCCCAGCAGCGGGCTGGCCGTGAAGCCGCGGTAGTTGACGTCCATCTGATAGGGGTTGCCCTGCACCTCGTTGACGTTGGCGCTGGGCAGCAGCGTGGTCATCGCGTCGGGCAGATTCAGGCTCTGCGTCTGGCGCAGCCGCTTGTCACCCAGGGTCTGCACGTTCGACGGAATCTGGTCCTTGGGAACGCCAATTCCCGGCACCGGGGTGGCTCCGACGACTTCGACGCTGGGCAGCGTCTGTTGTGCCTGCGCGAGCCCGGCGATCAGCGTCAGGCTGGCCAGCGCCAGCGGTTGCAGGCGCCAGTGCGGCGTGCGGGTGATGTTCATGGATCTCCTCGTTTGAATCGCCGTCTTGGGTGCGGCGAGCGTGACGCCGACGCTAACGAACGGCACTGAGGCGATCCAGGGAAATCTTCCCGCCGTGGCGCTGGAGCGTGCAGTTCAGACCGGCCCGCTGTCGATCACGCGGTGCCGGATCGCCAGGTGCACCAGTGCCGCCGAGGTGGCGACGCCGAGCTTTTCCTTGATGACGGTCTGGTGGTTCGAGACCGTCTTGGCGCTCAGGTTGAGCGCCTGCGCGCACTGCGCCGCCGACTCGCCCAGCGCAAGGCGACGGAACACCTCGAACTCGCGCGCGCTCAGCGTCGCCAGGCGCTCGGTTTCATCCAGCGGGTCGCGCTGCAGCAACTCGGCGGGCAGCTCGGGTGCCAGGTAGCGGCGCCCTTCGTGCAGCGCACGCACGCCGTCGACCAGGCATTCCGGAGGGCTGGACTTGGGGATGTAGCCGCGTGCGCCGGCCTCCAGCGCGCGCCGCACGAGCATCGCGCTGTCATGCATGCTGAAGACGAGCAGGCGCGCGTCGGCCTTGCGCTGGCAGACACGCCGGATCAGCTCCATGCCGCCCGAAGGCATGGACAGGTCGGTGACCATCACGTCGGGTTCGTGCTCCACCCACGCCATGTAGGCAGCCTGCCCGTCGATCGCGTCGGCCACGACACGGATGTCGCCGGCCTGCTCGAGCAGGCGCTGGTAGCCGGTGCGCACCACAGGGTGGTCGTCGGCGATCAGCACGCGGATCACGGCGCGGCCCCCGACAACCCGGCGCGCTCAACTCGGCGCACGTGCCATCCCCATGCGCTGCACGGCAATCTTCTCCTTGGCGTACTCCTCGCGCAGCCACTGGCCGTACTCGGCGGGGCCTAGGTAGTTCAGATCCTGGTCGTACTTGCCGATCTCGTGCACGAACGCCGGGTCGAACATCGCCTTGCGGAACGCATCGTGCAGCGTCGAGACCACCGCGGCCGACATGCCGCGCGGGCCGCCCAGACCATAGGGCGACATGGCCACGATCGGGAAGCCGAGTTCCTTCAGCGTGGGCACGCCCGGCCAGCGCGGCGAGCGCTTGGCCGCGAAAGTGGCCAGCAGGCGCAGCCGCCCCGAATCGACGAAGGGCGCGAAGCCGGTGGAGTTGACGCCCACCATCACCTGCCCGGTGTCCACCGCCAGCACCTGCTCCGAGGTGCCCTTGTAGGGCACGTGGATGTACTTCATGCCGCGCGCGCTGAACAGTTCCTCGAGCACCATGTGCGGCGTGGTGCCCACGCCGTTGGTGGCGATGCTCAGTTCGCCGGGCCGCGCCTTCGCGAAGGCGAACAGGTCGTCGAGCGTGCGAAAGCCGCTGGCGGCCTGCACCAGCACGCCGAAGGTGACGCCGGAGATCTGGATGATCGGCGTGACGTCGCGGATCGGGTCCCACAGCACCTTCTGCGTGAAGGGCACGCGCAGCACCGGCTGCGGGAGCTGCGCGATGGTGTAGCCGTCGGGTTCGGCCTGCTGCAGGATCGGCATGGCCAGCGTCCCGCCGGCGCCGGGGCGGTTCTCGACGAGCACGCGCTGGCGCAGCTGGCGGCCGGCAAGGTCGGCCAGCAGCCGCATGGTGATGTCGGTGGCACCGCCCGCCGCCCACGGCACCCACAGCGTGACCGGGCGCGCCGGGAAGGCATCGCTGGCTCGTGTCGGCGCGGCGTGCGCCGTGCCGATCGCCGCCATCGAGGCCAGCCATTGCCGACGCGTCCAGCCGTGCGCGTTCATGCTCCGCCTCCGCGCTTGGTCAGGCCGCCGAAGCCGCGCTGCGGGTCGTAGCCCCAGCAGGCCAGGCCGAAGAACACCGCCAGGCAGCCGAGCACCACCCAGGGCGCCAGGCCCGGGTCCTTGCCGTACAGGGCGAAGCGGATCCATTCCACCGCATGCGTGAACGGGTTGAACCGGGCCAGCTGATAGACCCATTCGGCACCCGACTCCTGCAGCTTCCACAGCGGGTAGAGCGCCGTCGACATGAAGTACATCGGGAAGATGACGAAGTTCATCGTGCCGGCGAAGTTCTCGAGCTGCTTGATGTGCACCGACAGCAGCAGGCCGAGCGCGCCGAGCATCAGCGCGCCGGCGAGCAGCGCCACGAGCGCATGCAGCACGCTCCACTCGAACACCGGCAGATCGGTACCCAGCAGCAGCGCCACGATCACGAAGGCCAGCGCCTGCAGCACCGACAGCAGCGCCGTCGCGCACAGCTTGCAGAACAGCAGCCACGAACGCGGCAGCGGCGCCGTGAGCAGCAGCCGCATCAGGCCCATCTCGCGGTCGTAGACCATGGCCAGCGACGACTGCATGCCGTTGAACAGCAGCACCATGCCGATCAGGCCGGGCGCGATGTAGACGTCGTAGGGGATGTAGGTGTCGTAGGGCTCGACGATGGCCACGCCGAACACGTTGCGAAAGCCCGCGGCGAACACCGCCAGCCACAGCAGCGGCCGCACCAGTGCCGAAACGAGCCGGCCGGTCTGCTGCGAGAACTTCAGCACCTCGCGCAGCACGATCGCGCGCAAGGCCTGCAAGGCGTGCGGGACGCCGCGGCGCGCCTGCACGGCGGGGGTCAGCGCGGCGCTTTGCACAGTTTCTCCGGCGCATCGGCGCCCAGTGTGTCGAGCACGTTGCTCGGGTGCAGCAGGCCCTCGATCGGCGCCTGCGAAATGACGCCTTGCCCGTCGGTGAGCAGCAAGGTCTGGCGCAGCTGGCCGTCCCATGCGCGGAAGGTCATCGCCGTGCCCTTGGAGCCGTCGACCGGGGTCTTGGCCAGTGCCTGGGCCCAGGCGGCGTTCGGCCCCTTGGGCGCCGCCACGGCGGCACCCACCAGCGCCTTGCCGGCCATCCAGGCCGACCAGTCGTGCGCCGTCATCGGCCGCCGGGTGGCCTTGGCAAAGCGGCGCGAGACCTGAGGCGCGCCGAAGCGCTCGAACTGCGCGTGCCAGGCCACGGCGACGAGGCCGGCGTCACCGACCACCGGCCGCGGCAGCACCGTTCGGTAAGGCAGCGAGCGGGCGAATTCGCCGTCGCTGTCGACCACCCAGACGGCGTCGTAGTTCGCGCCGGCGGTCAGCAGCAGCGGGTTGGCGAGGTCGCGCTCGCGGGGATCCGCCGACATCCTGAAGGGCTTGCTGGCTACTGCCTTCAGGCCATAGCGCTTCATCGAGGCCTGCACGGTGGCGGCGCGCAGCTGGTCTGCCGGGCTCGGGCCGACCAGCAGGAGCAGCTGCGTCCACTTGCGCGACACCAGGGTCTGGGCCAGCGCATCGGCGCGCATGCGCTCGCTGGGCATCAGATGAAACAGCCTCGCGCGGCAGTCCTGCGCACGCAGCCGGTCGGCCGGGTCGCTGAGATTGAGCACCGGCAGCTTGACCGCATCGACGACGGCGAGCAGCCAATCGGTCGGCAGGTCGACGAGCAGCACGGCGGCACCGGCCTTCTCGGCGGCCAGCGCAGCCGCACGCGCCGCGTCGAGCGAGGCGGCCGGCTGCGTCGTCACCGCGACGCCGGCTTGCGCCGCATCGAGCTCGAACTGGCCTTCCTCGACGGCCATCTGCACGCCATCGCCGGCGGGGCCGGTCGGGTGGCCGAGATAGGCGCGCTCGGCGCGCGAGCGCTCCAGCCGCGAGTCGTCCGCCGGGATCAGCAGCGTCGCCTTCAGCGTGGCAGCGAGCGCGGGGGCCGTGGCCAATGCCAGGGCCAGCGCCAGGGCGGGAGCCCTCATTCCACCACCACCAGGCCGTAGGGCACGCGGCCGACGGGAATGCTCTTGATCGCCTTGGCGGCCGCCACGTCGACGACGGTGACATCGTCGCTCAGGCCGTTGACGACCCACAGGCGCGCCTCGGCCTTGTCGAGCGTGACGTTCCACGCCCGCTTGCCCACCAGCACCAGGTCGGTGACCTTGCGCCCGGGCACGTCGACGAAGGCCACGTGGTTGGCCTTGCCCAGTGACACGAACGCGCGCTTGCCGTCGCGCGTCATGGTGATGCCCACCGGCGAGATGTCCTCGGCACGCGCCCCCTTGACGGCGAACTTGATGCTGCCGATCACGCTGTGGTCGGCGGTGGAGACGATGCTCACGCTCGCGTCGAGCTCGTTGGTGACCCACAGCTCCTTGCCGTCGGGCGTGATCGCCATGCGCCGCGGCCGCTTGCCGACCTTGACGTTCTTCACCACCTTGGCGGTGGCCACGTCGATCACGTGAACCAGGCTGGCCACCTCGGAGGTGACGTACAGCGTCTTGCCGTCGGCGCTGACCTTCACGCCCTCGGGCTCCTTGCCCACCTTGACGGCCTGCAGCTTCTTGCCGCTGGCTGCGTCGATGAAGCTCGCTTCGCCTTCGTCTTCGTTCGACACGTAGATCGTCTTGCCGTCCGGCGACAGGTCGAAGGCCTCCGGCTCGTCGCCCAGCGGCACGCGCCGCACCGACTTGCCAGTGGCCGGGTCGATGATGTCGGCGGCGTTCGAGTCGGTGCAGGCGACCATCAGCTTGCCATCGGGCATGCGCTGGATGTGGCGGCCACGCTTGCAGGTCGGCAGGGTGCCCTTCACCGCCAGCGTCTGGGTGTCGATGAGCGTCAGTGCGTCGTCCTTCTCGCTGCTGACATAGGCGGTGCCCTGGGCGGCGGCAGCCGTTGCGGCCAGGGCGAGCGTCAGCGCGATCAGCGCTCGGGCATTCGTCAACATGGGCATCGTTCCTTGCATCGTTCGTGTCAGTGGGTGCGGGCGATGAAACCGGCCTCGAGCGTCGCTTCGCCGAGCGCGGCAGTCACTTCGGCCGGGCTGCCATCGGCCAGCAGTCGGCCCTTGTGCAGCACCAGCACGCGGTCGGCGCCTTCGGTCTCCTCGACCCAGTGCGTGGCCCACAGCACGCACACGCCGCGCTCGCGGACGTCGCTGTGCAGCGCCGCCAGCAGGTCCTGGCGGGATTTCGGGTCGAGACCGACGGTGGCTTCGTCCATCAGCAGCACGCTGGGTTGGTGCAAGGTGGCGCGGACCAGTTCCACCTTTCGGCGGTTGCCGCCGGAAAGTTCGCGCACCTTGCGCTCGAGCTGGCCGTCCAGCCCGAAGCGCTTGCAGCCGGACTCGATGCGCTCGCGCGCCAGCGCGCCGGGCAGGCCATGCAGGTCGGCCTGGAACATCAGGTTGCGGCGGATGCTCAGGTCCAGGTCGAGCGAGATCTGCTGGAACACCACGCCGATGTGGCGCAGCGCGCCGGTGCCGGCATGGCGCAGCGAATGGCCTGCCACCTCGACATCGCCCTCGTCGGCGGCGAACAGCCCGGTGAGCACCTGGAACAAGGTCGACTTGCCCGCGCCGTTGGGGCCGAGCAGCGCCACGAAACTGCCCGGCACCAGTGCCAGGGTCAGCTTGTCGAGGGCGGCATGCTTGCCGTATCGCTTGGTCAGGCCCGTCGTGCGCAGCACGGCGGCGGAAGGGTCAATGGTCATCGATGCAGTCGGGCCTGGTGATCAGCGATTGGCGTGAGTCAAGTTGAACGTTCGAGCAAGCGCCGGGCCCGTCGACGCCGCGCGACAGGATTGGATGGGGGCCGGCGCGGCGTCGCAAGGGCGTGGAATCCCGCGCTTGATTTTCGGCGCGTGACACACCCCGCTGCGCCGATCCGATCCGGGCGGCCGATTGTGTCTCGCATCGATGAAACACTCTGTTCCGCAGTCGATGACACGGATTCGGCGCACCTTGTCAGCGGCATCGGAATGAGCGCTCTTCGCGTCAGCAGTTCAGGCCGCAAGCACCCGTGGTTTCCCTATGAGGATCATCCCTGGAGTCCATGCGTTGGAGGCCATCAGGCGGCACATTTCGGTGCGACAGGGCCACACGATGGTCAGCCGCGGCAGGCGTGTCGGCGTTGTGGACTGGAACCACCGGTCGGAAGCGTCGACGACGGACAGGCGGCAGAAAAAGCGGGCGCAGAAATTGCGGTTGGGCCGACGCCGAGCTCTCGAGATCGCGCGGGGTGTTGGTCCAAAGTTTGTACCGCGCGAAACAGACTCCGGTCACTTCAACAAGGAGACATCGATGCGAATTTCAGGGCAATCCCGCAGCCATGCCTGGTCGGCATTGGGTTTGGCGGTTCTTGCACTTCCGGGCTTGGCGCTGGCCAACGCGGACGTGGAAAAGAACATCGCCAACTCCAAGAACTGGGCGATGCAGGCTGGCGACATGTTCAACCAGCGCTATAGCAAGCTGAACCAGATCACCACGGGCAACGTGGGCAAGATGCAGGTCGCGTGGACCTTCTCCACCGGCGTGCTGCGCGGTCACGAGGGCTCGCCGCTCGTCGTGGACGGCAAGATGTACCTGCACTCGCCGTTCCCGAACAAGGTGTTCGCGGTCGACCTCGACACCCAGAAGATCCTCTGGAAGTACGAGCCGAAGCAAGACCCGGCCGTGATCCCGCAGATGTGCTGCGACACGGTCAACCGTGGTCTGGCCTATGCCGAAGGCAAGGTCATCCTGCAGCAGGCCGACTCCAACCTGATCGCGCTGGACGCCAAGACCGGCAAGCTGGTCTGGTCGGTGAAGAACGGCGACCCGAAGCTGGGTGCCGTCAACACCAACGCGCCGCACGTGTTCAAGGACAAGGTCATCACCGGCATTTCCGGCGGCGAATGGGGTGTTCGCGGCTTCCTGGCCGCCTACAACCTGTCCGACGGCAAGCTGGCCTGGAAGGGCTACAGCGTCGGCCCCGACGCCGAGATGCTGATCGACCCGGCCAAGACCACCACCTGGACGGACGGCGCGGTCAAGCCCGTCGGCCCGGATTCTTCGCTGAAGACCTGGAAGGGTGACCAGTGGAAGATCGGCGGCGGCACCACCTGGGGCTGGTACAGCTACGACAAGGCGCTGAACGCGGTGTTCTACGGCACCGGCAACCCGTCGACCTGGAACCCGGCGCAGCGCCCCGGCGACAACAAGTGGTCCATGTCCATCTGGTCGCGCGACGTCGACACCGGCAAGGTCAACTGGGTCTACCAGATGACGCCGTTCGACGAGTGGGACTTCGACGGCATCAACGAGATGATCCTGGCGGACATCAACGTCAAGGGCAAGCCGACCAAGGCGCTGGTGCACTTCGACCGTAACGGCTTCGGCTACACCCTGGACCGTACCAACGGTGCCCTGCTGGTGGCCGAGAAGTACGACCCGAAGGTGAACTGGGCCACGCACGTGGACATGAAGACCGGCCGCCCTCAGGTCGTGGCCAAGTACTCCACGGCTCAGAACGGTCCTGACGTCAACACCAAGGGCATCTGCCCGGCGGCGTTGGGCTCCAAGGACCAGCAGCCGGCCTCGTTCGACCCGAACACCAAGCTCTTCTACGTGCCGACGAACCACGTCTGCATGGACTACGAGCCGTTCAAGGTCGAGTACACCGCAGGCCAGCCGTACGTCGGCGCCACGCTGTCGATGTTCCCGGCCCCGGGCAGCCACGGCGGCATGGGCAACTACATCACCTGGGACGCCGGCACCGGCAAGATCGTGCAGAGCAAGGCCGAGAAGTTCTCGGTGTGGAGCGGCTCGCTCAACACCGCGGGCGGCCTGTCGTGCTACGGCACGCTCGAGGGTTACCTGAAGTGCGTCGATGCGAAAGACATCAACAAGGAACTTTTCAAGTTCAAGACGCCCTCAGGGATCATCGGCAACGTGTTCACGTATGAGCACAAGGGCAAGCAGTACATCGGCGTGTTCTCGGGAATTGGCGGCTGGGCCGGCATCGGCATGGCAGCGGGCCTCGAGAAGGACACCGACGGCCTGGGCGCGGTGGGTGGTTACAAGGAACTGAACCAGTACACCGAACTGGGCGGTTCGCTGACCGTGTTCGCTTTGCCGAACTGATCGCAGCACACGGGCCGGGCACTTGGCCGGCCTGAACCCGGGGGGATGGAGCCCGAGGGCACCGTCCCCCTTTTTCACAACGGAAGACGCACAAATGTTTCGGAAAACTCTGCTGGCCCTGACTCTTCTCGCTGCCGGTTCCGCTTTCGCCCAGTCGCAGCTGTACACCGTGGTCGACGGCTACAAGGTCGACGAGAACACGATGAAGGGCTTCCGCACCTGGCGTGCCGCCGCCTGCGACCGCTGCCACGGCGCCAACCAGGAAGGCATGGTCGGCCCGTCCCTCGTCAACAGCCTGAAGACGCTGACGAAGGAAGAGTTCGTGAAGACCGTGCGCGATGGCCGCCTTGAGAAGGGCATGCAGAGCTTCGGCACCAGCCAGCAGGTGATGGACAACATGGATCACCTCTATGCGTACCTGAAGGGCCGCTCCGACGGCGCCATCACGCGCTCCAAGGTCGAGCCGATCGCCAAATGACCCTGATCCGCATCGCGGCGCTGTGCGCCGCCATGGTTTGGGCCATGCCCGCCGCAGCCCAGGACGCCCCGCCCAAGCGCGAGGCCCTGCGCGTATGCCAGGACCCGAACAACCTGCCGTTCTCGAACACGAGCGCGCAAGGCATCGAGAACCGCATCGCCGAGGTGTTCGGCAAGGCCCTGGGCCTGCCGGTCACCTACTACTCGTTTCCGCAGCGGATGAACTTCATCCGCAACACGCTGCGCTACAAGCTGCCGGGCCAGGATTTCCCCTGCGACATCGTGATGGGCGTGCCCTCCGGTTTCGACCAGGTGTCGGTCACCAAGCCCTATTACCGCTCCACCTATGCGATCGTGTTCGCGCAGGGCAAGGGCATGGACCAGGTGCGCTCCGGCCAGGATTTCCTCCAGCTCGACCGCGCGATGCTGTCGAAGCTGCGCATCGGGCTTTACGACCGTTCGCCGGCCTCCGACTGGCTGTCCAAGCACGGCTTGGTCGACAGCGGCGTGCCCTATCCGATGATGAGCGCCGACCCGAAGCAATACCCGGGCGAGATCATCGAGCGCGACCTCGCCGCCGGCAAGATCGACGCTGCCATCGTCTGGGGCCCGATTGCCGGCTACTTCGCCAAGCGCGTCACCTCGCCCGCGCTGACGGTGGTTCCGCTGCGCTCCGAGCCGGGCGTGAAGTTCGACTACGAGATGGCCATGGGCGTGCGCTACGGCGAGCGCGAGTGGAAGCAGCAGGTCGAAGGCCTGCTCGAGTCCCGCAAGGCCGAGATCGGCGCCATCCTCAAGGAATTCGGCGTTCCCATCGTCGACGAGAGCTACGCCGCGCAGAAGCCCTGACGGCGTGGCAAGCTGCCACCATGAAGTGCCTGCTGTCCCTGTCCCTGCTGCCGGCGCTGGCCGTGCCGCCGCAGACGGCGCTTGCCGCGCTGGACCAGGCAGCCTACGTGAGCCTGGCCGCCAGCGTGCTGCGCGTCGAAGCGCCCCGCCTGCGCGGCGGCTACGCCTTCGGCTCGGCGGTGGCCATCGCCCCCGACAAGGTGGTGACCAACTGCCATGTCACGCGCGAGGCACAGCAGATCCATGTGCTGCGAGCCGGCCTGCGCTGGCCGGTGCAGTGGCAGGCGAGCGACCTGACGCGCGACCTGTGCCTGCTCCAGGTGCCCGGCCTCGAGGCCCGGCCGGTGACGCTGGGACACGCCGCCACGCTGGCCATCGGCCAGCAGGTCACGGCGCTGGGCTACACCGGCGGGCTGGGCATCCAGAACAGCGCCGGTGAGGTCGTGCAACTGCATCGCCACGACGGCGCCCAGGTGATCCAGAGCACCAACTGGTTCAGCTCGGGCGCCAGCGGGGGCGGCCTGTTCGACGACGACGGCCGGCTCGTGGGCATCCTGACCTTCCGGCTGCGTGGCGGCGAGTCGCACTACTACGCCGCGCCGGCGGAGTGGGTCGCGCAGATGCTCGACGAAACGCAGCGCGGCAGCTTCCGCAAGGTGATGCCGCTGGACAGCCAGCCGCTGCCCTACTGGCAGGCGGGCCCGTCCGCGCAGCCACGCTTCCTCAGGGCGGCCGTGCTGGTGCAGAACGACCGCTGGAGCGACCTGGAGGCGCTGGCCTCGGAATGGTCGCGCGCCGATCCGGGCGATGCCGAAGCCTGGTACCTGCTGGGCACCGCGCTGGCGCGTCAAGACCGCCTGCCGGAAGCACGCCTCGCCCTCGAATGCTCGCTCAGCCTCGAACCCGCACGTGCCGCAGCCCGCGAGCGGCTTGCCGACGTGGCGAAGCGCGGCGCGGCGGCCACCCCTGTCCCGAAACCCTGCCCCACCGATCGGCCCTGACCTCATGACCCTCCGTTTCCCTTCCGCCCTGAAGCGCCCTGCCGCATTGCTGGCCGCCGTGCTCTGCCTGCCCGCACCCGCCCTCGCCGCAGAAGATTTCTCTCCCGCCGAGCGTGCGCTGTTCATGACCAACCAGCTCACCTCGCTGAAGCCGCCGGCGACGCTGAACTATGCGTTCAGCAGGAGCGGCAGCATGGAGGAGGCCTTCGACGACAAGGTCAGCATCAGGCTCAAGGCCAAGGCCGACGGCAAGTGCTGCGCCGCCGCTGCCGACTTCCTCGGCGGCCCGCGCAAACTCTCGCTGCCCGAGGTCGAGGAGGCCGAGGGCAACCCGGTGGTGCTGTACTTCCTGGAGCGCGACATCCGCGAGATGGGCCGGCTCACCAAGGGCAAGCCGAACTACTTCCGCAAGCGCATCCGCATGGCGATTGCCGGGGGTGCGCAGATCAAGGAGGTGTCGCTGCCCTACCGCGGCAAGAATGTCTCGGCGCGCGAGATCAGCGTCGCCCCGTACCTGGACGACCCGCTGCGAACACGCTTCGAGAAGCTGGCCAACAAGCAGTACGTCTTCACGCTGTCCGACGCGGTGCCCGGTGGCGTCTATGCCGTGCGCACGCGCATCGACGGCGAATCGCCCGCTGCCGCGCCGCTGCTGGTCGAGGAGATGGTGCTCGATGGCGCCACGCCCTCCGCGCGCAACCCCTGAACTCCGGAAGCTCCCGATGAAGACCCTGCCCCGATTCCTTGCAGCCGCTGCATCGCTGGCGCTGGCCGGCGTTGCCGCCGCCAACGACTTCCCGACCGTCGACCGGGTCCTCTACGTGCAGGAGTGCATGAAGGCCAATCCCGGGCCGAACTACGAGATGGTCAACAAATGCTCCTGCGCGCTCGACGCGATCGCGCGCGAGGTCAAGCACGAGGACTTCGTGACGATGCAGACCATCGTCAACGCCATATCGATCGGCGGCGAGCGCGGCGGCGAGCTGCGCGACAACGAGACCGTCAAGCCGCAGATCAAGCGCTATCGCGAGCTGCAGGCCAAGGTGCAGCAGGGCTGCTTCATCGCGCCGAAGTAGGTCTTGCCATGAAGCACCTCGCACGACTGTTCGCCCTGCTGCTGCTCGTCGCTGCGGGTCTGTCCCAGGCCCGCAACCTGCAGCCCACCGACGACCCCGAAAGCAGCCCGGTGTGGCAGAAGGTGCGTGCGAGCATCTTCGAGGGCCGCAGCATCGCGCCGGCACCGGCCGATATGCTGGTGCTTGAGGCACCTTCGCGCGCCATCGATGCCGCGGTCGTGCCGATCGCCATCCGCTCGCGCTGGCCGCAGGGCGCAGGCCGCTACATCAGCAAGCTCTACCTGATCATCGACGCGAACCCGTCGCCCATCTCGGCGATCTTCCAGTTCTCGCCCGAGAGCGGCCGGGCCGAAATCGAGACCCGTGTGCGTGTCGATGCCTACTCGCACGTGCGCGCCATCGCCGAGACCAGCGATGGCCAGCTCTTCGGCGTGACACGCTTCGTGAAGGCCTCGGGCGGTTGCTCGGCGCCGGCCGGCAGTGACGCGCAGGCGGCGGCGGCCTCGCTCGGCCAGATGCGCTTTCGCGTCGAGGGCGGACTGAAGGGCCGCACGCCGGTGCTCGCCCAGCTGATGATCGACCACCCCAACCATTCCGGCCTGGCGATGGACCAGTACTCGCGCCAGTTCACGCCGGCGCACTACGTTCGCAAGGTCGACGTGACCTACGACGGCAAGCCGGTGTTCAGCGCCGACGTGGACTTCTCGATCAGCGAGAACCCGAACTTCCGCTTCTGGTTCCTGCCGCAGGGCAATGGCGAGTTGCGCGCCACCGTGGTCGACTCGCGCGACCTGCGCTTCGTCGCCGCACAGGCACTGCGCGACACGCCGAAATGATCCGTCGGATCCTCGCCACCGCGCTGTGGCTGGCCGGCGGTGCAGCTTCGGCGGCGCCGTTCGCCTACATCACCAACCAGGGCAGCCACGATGTGTCGGTGATCGATCTCGCGCAGCAGAAGGTGGTGGCCACCGTGCCGGTGGGCCGCTCGCCGGCCGGCGTGGTGGCGTCCAGCCGCGCTGGCCGTGTGTTCGTCTCCAACCCCGACAGCCGCACGATCTCGGTGATCGACATGCGCACGCAGCGCCTGGTCGACACGCTGCCGGCCGGCTCGGGCCCGGTGGGCATCGATGCCTCGCCCGACGGCAAGCTGCTGTTCGTCGCCGACTGGTACCGCAACCGCCTGCTGCTGATCGAAACCACGCGCCCCGGCGCCGCGGCCGCGGAGGTCGTGGTGGGCAAGGCACCGGCCGGGGTGGCCGCGTCGGCCGACGGCCGCACGGTGTACGTGGCCGAACGCGACGACGACAGCGTGGCGGCGATCGATGTCGCCACGCGGGCGATCCGCGCGCGTGTGCGCGTCGGCACGCATCCCTTCGCGCTGCTGATCGACGAGCCGCGACAGCGCCTGTACGCGCTGAACGTGCTCAGCGACGACGTCTCGGTCGTCGACCTGCGCGCGATGAAGGTCGAGGCCACGGTGAAGGTCGGCCGTGCGCCCTACGGTGCGGCACTGGCCCATGGCGGCCGGCTGCTCTACGTGACCAACCAGCACGCCGACACGGTGAGCGTCGTCGACACCGAGACGCTCGCGGTGCGGCGCACGCTCGACGGCTTCGGCTACCCCGAGGGCGTGGCCGCACACGGCGACCGTGTCTACGTCGTCAACTGGATGGACGACAACGTCAGCGTGCTCGACGCCGAAAGCGGCCGTTCGCTCGCGCGCATCGACACCGGCCGCAACAGCCGCGGCTTCGGCGCCTTCATCGGCGCGCCCGACATCCCCTGAATCTTCACCCTTCGAACCCGAGGAGACGCACGATGTTTTCACGCACCCGCCGATGGCTCACCGGCCTCGCCCTGCTGACCGGCCTGGCCAGCCTGACCGGCCCCGCCGCCGCCCACGGCCCGACGCGGCAGAAGGTGGTCGAGACGATTGCCATCGACGCGCCGGCCGACAAGGTGTGGGCGATCATCGCCAACTTCGACGCGCTGAAGAACTGGCACCCGGCCGTGGCCGAGAGCCCGGCCAGCAAGGCCAACGAAGAAGGTTCGGTGCGCGAGCTCAAGCTCAAGGGCGGCGGCGCGCTGACCGAGACGCTGGAGAGCCACGACGCGGCGAAGATGAAGTACAGCTACCGCGCCAAGGACGGCGGCGCCCTGCCCGTGACCAACTACACCTCGACCATCACCGTGAAGGCCGAGGGCAAGGGCTCGGTGGTGGAGTGGCGCGGCGCCTTCTACCGTGGCTTTCCGAACAACGATCCGCCGCCCGACAGAAACGACGAAGCCGCCGTGGCCGCGGTCACCGGCGTCTACAAGTCGGGGCTGGCCAACCTGAAGGCGATGGCCGAGGCCAAGTAGACGGATCATGAGCCTGCACTCGCGACGTCGTGTCCTGCTCGGTCTGGGCATGGCCGCCCTGGCCGGCTGCGGCTCGGCGCCGCCGGCGGCGCCGCCCGTGCCGGGCGCACCGCCGGTGGCCCGGCAGATCGCGCCCGGCGTGTACGTGATGCCCGGAAGCCCCGGCTCAGCCGACGAAAGCAACCTCGGGCGCATCGGCAACGCCGGCTTCATCGTCGGCGAGCGCGGCGTGATCGTGGTCGACACCGGAACCTCGTTTGCACACGGCCGCGCGCTGCTCGCAGCGATCCGTGCCGTCACCGACCAGCCGGTGCGCGTCGCGCTGGTCACCCACACGCGGCCGGAGTTCCTCTTCGGCGGCACGGCCTTTCGCGAACTCGGCATCCCGATCCGCATGCACAGCCGCACCTCGCGGCTGATGGCCTCGCGCTGCGAGACCTGCCTGAAAGCGCTGCGCCAGACCGTCGGTGAGACACCCTTGCTTGGCACCGCGATGTACAAGCCCGACCAGGAGTTCGAAGCCACGCACGAACTCGACCTGATCGGCCGGCCGGTGCGCGTGCTGTACTTCGGCCACTCCAGCGGCCCCGGCGACATCGCCGTGCTCGACGAGCGCAGCGGTGTGCTGTTCGGCGGCGGACTGCTCGACGCCGGCCGCGTGCCCGACATCCAGGACAGCGATCTGGAGGGCTGGAAGAAGGCGCTGCAGTCGCTGCGCGCGCTGCGGGTTGGCACCGTGGTGCCAGGCCACGGCCCGGCCTCATCATCGGCGCTGATCGACACGGTGGAGCGCTACCTCGCGCAGCTCGAGACCAAGGTGCGTGGCCTGGTCCGATCCGGCGCATCGCTGCTCGGCGTGGCCGAGTCCGGCGAGCTGCCCGAGTACGAGGGCTGGGACCAGTACGACGTGATCCACCGCCGCAATGCTTCCGTCGCCTTCCTGCGCTTCGAGCGCGAGCTGATGTTCAAGTAGTCCGAGGAGCCGTTCACCATGCCACCTGTTCGCACCAACCGCCGCCATGCCCTGCAGGGCCTCGCCGCGCTGGCGCTGTCGCCGGCCGGCGCATTCGCCGCCGTGGGCGGCCTGCCCTCGGCCACGCACGATGCCTCGTCGCCCGAATGGGAGCGCATCAGCGGCAAGCTGTTCCAGGGCAAGAAGCTCATTGCCGGACAGTCGGTGGTGCAGGTGATCGTGCCGCTGCGCGCGGCCTACGGTGCCTCGGTGCCGGTGAAGATTGTCTCGAAGCTGGCGCAGAAACCCGAGCTCTACGTGCGCAAGATGTACATCGTGGTCGACAAGAACCCCTCGCCCGTCGCGGCGGTGCTCGACCTCACCACCGAGGTCGGACAGGCCGACTTCGAGACGCGGCTGCGCGTGGACGAGTACAGCCACGTGCGCGTGGTCAGCGAACTTTCCAACGGCGAGCTGCACACCGACTCGCGCTACGTGAAGACCTCCGGCGGCTGCTCCGCTCCGCCCAACCGCGAGGCGCTGCACCTGATCGGCAAGACCATGCTCAAGCTCAACGGCGAGCTGCACATGGACCAGCCCACCACCGCCGACGTGACCGTGGTCCACCCCAACGACACCGGCTTCGAGCTCAACCAGGTGACGGTGATGTACATCCCGCCGCACTTCGTGCGCTCGATCAAGGTGAGCTACGCGCAGCGCAAGGTGTTCGACGCCGAACTCGACTTCTCGGTCAGCGAGAACCCGACGCTGCGCTTCAACTTCGTGCCCCATGGCCGCGGCGAGCTGCGTGCCGAGGTGACGGATACGAAGGACAGCCAGTTCGTCGGCACCCTGGCGGTGGGATGAACACTCTGCTGCACCGCCTGGCCGCCGTGCTGGCCTTGTGCGTGGCCGCGGGCGCTGCGGCGGCTGCCGGCTTCCCGGCCCGCTATGCGCCCACGCTGGTGCCGGGCACCGGGCAGCCGCAGCGACTGGAGTTCGACCTCAGTACCGCGCTGCAGCGGGCGCAGCGCGAAAACAAGCGCCTGTACGTCTACCTCGGTGCCAACGACTGCCCGTTCTGCCGCAAGTACGAGGCCTTCCTCGAGAAGAACGCGGCCGAGCTGACGCCGCACTTCGCCCGCGACTACATCGTCTACGACCTGCGCAGCAGCCTGTCGGTACAGGCCGATCGCCTGTTCTTCCGCATCGGCGACAAGTCCATGCCCTACGCCGAGTTCAACCGCTCGATCGGCGACGAACGCGCCCGCCAGCTCGTCTACCCGAGCGTGTGGCTGCTCGATGCCAAGGGCAAGCCGCTGATGCAGATGCCCGCGGGCACCGGCACCTTCGAGACGGTGCCCGAGCAGCTGGAGATCCTGCGCCTGGAGCAGTGATGCGCCGGCCCGACAGCCATGTCAGCCACTTGACTCATCGCAAGTGCCACCGCGCCGGCCCTGCAGAAAATCTTTCGCAGAGACAACCCACGAGAACCATCACACCATGAAGACAATCCGACTTCTCGCTTGGGCCGTGCTCGCTCTGGCGGGCGCGGCGAACGCGCAATCCTCGAACAAGGCCGAACTCGAATCGGTGCAGCGCGCCGTGCACGTGTGCGCCGCCTGCCACGGCGACTACGGCCGCAGCTCGAAGAGCTTCGTGCCCTCGCTGGCGGGCCAGATGCGCGAGTACACGATCCGGCAACTCAAGGACTTCCGCAACCAGTCGCGCGCCGAGACGGACGTGCAGGCCTACATGTGGGGCATCTCGGCGCTGCTGACCGACGAAACGATCGAAGGCCTGGCCGACTACTACGCGGCACAGACGCCGGCACCGGGCAAGTCCACCCAGCCCAAGCTCGAGGCCGCCGGCCGCAAGATCTACGAGAACGGCAGCGCGTCTCAAGGCGTGCTGCCCTGCAAACAATGCCACGGCGACGCGGCCGAAGGCGCGGCCGGCTTCCCGCGCCTGGCCGGCCTGAACGCCAAGTATGTCTACAGCCAGCTGCAGGCCTTCCGCACGCCGCTGCGGCCGCACGGCGTGCTGATGAAGAACGAGACGCGCGCTCTGAGCGAGGCGCAACTCAAGGCCGTCTCGGCCTACGTGCAGTCGCGCTGAGCCGCCGAAGCGGCTTCGGCGAGGCGCCGCGACTCCTTCGGGTCACGGAACACCAGCGGGTGTTCGGTGACCCGCGTGCGCGCCTCGGCCTCGGCCTGCGCCACCGCTGCCAGCACCTGGCCATGGTGCGGGCTCTTGCGGCACACCGGGTCGGCGGCCTCGGCGTCCTGCGCGATCAGGAAGGCCTGGCAGCGGCAGCCGCCCAGGTCTTCCTCCTTGTGCTCGCAGCTGACGCAGGGCTCCTTCATCCAGCCGGTACCGCGGTAGCGGTTGAAGCCCTCGGACTCGAACCAGACCTCGCGCAGCGGCATGTCGCGCACGTTCGGGAAGGCGAGACCGGGCAACATCTTCGCCGTGTGGCAGGGCAACGCGGTGCCGTCGGGCGCCACGGTGAGGAACATGCTGCCCCAGCCGTTCACGCACTTCTTGGCCTTGCCTTCGTGGTAGTCGGGTGCCACGAAGAAGATGCGCATGCGGTCACCGAGCTTCTGGCGCCAGGCGTCGGTCACTGCTTCGGCGCGCTTCAACTGCTCGTGCGTGGGCAGCAGCTGCGCGCGGTTCACGAAGGCCCAGGAGTAGTACTGCGTGTTGGCCAGCTCGATGTACTCGGCACCGAGCTCCGCGGCCATGCCGATGATGCGGTCGATGTGGTCGATGTTCAGGCGGTGGATCACCACGTTCATGACCATCGGCCAGCCCTGGTCCTTGATGATCTTCGCCACCCTGTTCTTCAGCTCGAAGGTCTTGGTGTGCGAGAGGAAGTCGTTCATCTCGCGCGTCGAGTCCTGGAACGACAGCTGCACATGGTCCAGCCCGGCCGCCTTCAGTGCCCCGGCGCGCTCTGCCGTGAGGCCCACGCCCGAGGTGAGCAGGTTGGTGTAGTAGCCCAGCCGGTGAGCCTCGGCGACGATCTCTTCGAGGTCGTCGCGCAGCAGCGGCTCGCCGCCGGACAGGCCGCACTGCACGGCGCCGAGTTCGCGCCCTTCGCGCAGCACACGCATCCAGTCTTCGGTGGACAGTTCGTCGGGCTGCGTCGCGTAGTCGACCGGGTTGTAGCAAAACACGCAGTGCAGCGGGCAGCGGTAGGTGAGCTCGGCGAGCAGCCACAGCGGCGGGCCGGGCCGGGAGGAGCCAGAACTCATCGTCTCAGTCCCAGCGCAGCCAGCGCTGCTTGGCCGCCATCTCGACGAAGGCGAGCACGTCGCCGCGCAGCCCTTGCACGCTGAACGCCTGCTCGAGGTCTGTGACGATGTCGGCCACGCTGCGCTGACCGTCGCAGCGCTTCATGATCTCGCCGGCGCTGCCGTTGAGCTTGACCATGCCCTCGGGATAGAGCAGCACGTGCGCTTCCTGCACCGGCTCCCACTGCAGGCGAAAGCCCGCGCCAACCCGGGGCCGGCTGTCGATGCTCAGCGGGTTCATGCCTTCACGCCGTATTTCAGCGCCATCGCGTCGTTCATCGCCCACAGGATGTCGAGCTTGAATTGCAGCACCTCGAGCGCACGCTCCTGCAGCGGCCGGGTCGTGAAGTGGTCCAGCGTGATCGCCAGGCCCTGCTCCACGTCGCGCCGCGCCTGGCTGACGCGGTTGCGGAAGTAGGCCAGCCCGGCCTGGTCGATCCAGCCGTAGTGCTCGGGCCAGGTGGCCAGGCGCTGCTTGTGGATCTCGGGCGCGAACAGTTCGGTGAGCGACGAGCACACCGCCTCCTGCCAGGGCGAGCGGCGCGCGAAGTTGACGTAGGCATCGACGGCGAAACGCAGCGCCGGGATCACGTGGCGCTGGTCGAGCACCTCTTCGCGCGTCAGGCCCACGGCCTGCGCAAGGCGCAGCCAGGCCTCGATGCCGCCCTCGTCCTTGATGCCTCCGAGCTCGAAGCCGTCGTGGTCGAGGATGCGCTGCACCCAGCCGCGGCGCACTTCGCGGTCCGGGCAGTTGGCCATGATCGCCGCGTCCTTCACCGGAATGGCGATCTGGTAGTAGAAGCGGTTGGCCACCCAGCCACGGATCTGCTCGGGCGTCGCCTTGCCCGTGTTGAGCATGACGTTGAACGGGTGGTGGATGTGGTACGAGCGGCCGCGCTCGCGCAGCTTCGCTTCGAATTGGATGCGGTCCCAGGCGGGTGCAGTTGCGGCCATGTCAGAGCTCGAGGGTCATGCGGTCCTCGCAGGGCTCGATGCGGTGCTGCTTCAGCAGCGCGCGTTCGGGCGAGTCTTCGTCGAGGATCGGGTTGGTGTTGTTGATGTGGATGAGCAGCCGCCGCGTTGATGCGGGCAGCTTGTCCAGCCACTCGATCATGCCGCCGGCGCCGCTTTGCGGCAGGTGGCCGATGTCGCGCGCGGTCTTCTTCGACAGGCCCAGGCGGATCATCTCGTCGTCGGTCCAGAAGGTGCCGTCGACGAGCACCGCGTCGGCGCCGCACATCAGGTCGAACAGCGCCGGCGTGATCTCGCCCAGCCCGGGCGCGTAGAAAGCGCTGCGCCCGCTGCGCCGGTCGCTGATCAGCATGCCGATGTTGTCGCCGGGCACCGGCGATTCGCGGTGCGGCGAGTACGGCGCCGCCTTGCTCGACAGCGGGAAGGCGCGGAACGACAGGTCCGCCGCGCCGGGCACCTCGAAGGCCGCGCCGTCGAGCGTGATGCGGTGACGCTCCACGCCGCAGTAATGGCCGAGCACGTTCAACACGGGGTTGCCGGTCGTCAGGTCTTCCTGGACCGGGTCGGTGCACCACAGCGGCAGCGGGCGGCCGCGTTCGCGCAGCATGAACAGGCCCGTGGCGTGATCGATCTGCCCGTCCATCAGCACGACGCCGGCGATGGCGGTGTCGCGCACGGTACGCCCGGGCTGCAGCGCCGGATGCGAGCGGATCTGCTCGAGGATGTCGGGCGAGGCGTTGAAGAGCACGCCGTCGGTGCTCGCGCTGCCGCTGACGAAGATCGACGACTGGGTGCGTGCCTTGGCGCGCAGGCTGCCGTCGCGCTGGCCGGCGCAGTTGCGGCAGTTGCAGTTCCACTGCGGGAACCCGCCGCCGGCGGCCGAACCGAGAATGGTGATGCGCATGGCGTCGGGGAAAAGAGAAAGCCGCCGCCTGCGGTCCAGCGCGGCGGCTCCGAATCAGTCGCTCAGCGGGCGGCGACGTACATCGTGATTTCGAAACCGAAGCGGAAGTCGGTCGCGGTCGGGGTTTGCCATTGCATACGAAGTCTCCTGGGTGTGGCACGGCACCGGGCGGCAGCCGCGGGGATGCAGTCATCCCGTGACGCATGGTCGCGCCGACCCGCTCGTGCGCACAGTCCCCTGACCATGAATCGCGCCTCATGAATATCTGGAATCAGGCTACGGCTTGACCCGTAGTGCTTGACGCGGCGAGCGCCGCGCCGGGTCGATACCATCGGCGGGTGCCGCTGCCGCCCTTGTACCCCGACCCGCCCCTGCTGCGCAGCCATGCCCTGCCCGTGCCCGGCGGGCATGTACTGCAGGTGCAGGAGTTCGGCGCGGCCGACGGCATACCGGCCGCGGTGCTGCACGGCGGGCCGGGCTCGGGCTGCTCGCCGCTGCTGCGCCGCGTCTTCGACCCGGCGCGCTACCGCATCGTCTGCCCCGACCAGCGTGGTGCCGGCGGCAGCCTCCCGCGGGGCGGCATCGAACACAACAGCACCGACGATCTGCTTGCCGACCTGCGGCGTGTGCGCGAAACCCTGGGCATCCGGCGTTGGCTGGTCAGCGGCGGCTCCTGGGGGGCGACGCTCGCCGTGGCCCACGCGGCGGCAGAGCCCGAGGCGATCGATGCGCTGCTGCTGCGCGCCAGCTTTCTCGCGCGGCCGCAGGACATTGCCGGCTTCTTCGGCGAACTCTCGCTGGACGCGCTGGCCGAGGCGCTCTCCTCGAACGACATGGCCATGCGCGAAGCAGCGGCGCTGAGCTGGTGGCTTCGTGAGCAGGCGCTGGCCGGCACCGCGGGCACCTCTGCGCCGCCGAAGGGCGAGGCACTGGCCTTCCAGATCGACCGCCTGCGCGTGCAGGCGCACTATCTGCGCCATGGCTGCTGGCTGCAGGCGCCGACCCTGCTGGAGCGCTGCGAGGCCCTGCCGCGCGTGCCGACCCGGCTCATCCACGCCCGCGACGACCGCATCTGCCCTGCCGACGGCGCGTTCGCCCTGCACCAGCGCCTGCCGCATGCCACGCTGCAGTGGGTCGACGAAGGCGGGCACGACCCGTCCCACCCGGCCCTGGTGGGCGCCACCGTCGCAGCGCTGGATCACTACGCGGCGCATGGCAACTTCGGGGCGAGCGCATGACGCTGCGCCTGAAGATCAATCTCATCGTCGGCGCGCTGACCGTGCTGTTCATGGCCGGCGTGCTGGCGCTGCAGCTGCGCAGCATGCGCGACTCGGTGCATGAAGAGGTGGTCGCCGCCAACCGCGTGGCCAGCCAGTTGCTCGACCGCACGGCGTGGCGCTATGCGGCGCAGGGCACGCCGGCGATGCTCAGTTTCCTGCAGGGCATCGGCCGCATCCGCTCCAACGACGTGACCCTGTACGACGCACAGGGCAACGAGCTGTACCGCTCACCGCCCTCGCCCTACAAGGCGGGCCGCGATGCGCCGGCCTGGTTCGAGGCGCTGATCTCGCCGCCGCTGTCCGTACAGGCGATCGCCTTCCCCGATGGCAAACTGGAGGTGCGCGCCAATGCCTCGCGCGCGGCGGTCGACGCCTGGGACTACGTGCTGCTGCTGGCCGGCGGCGCGGCGGCCCTGCTGGTGGCCGTCAACCTGCTGGTGTTCTGGCTGGTCGGCCGCACGGTGCGGCCCTTCGGGCAGATCGTCGGTGCCCTGAACGAACTGCAGGGCGGCCGCTTCGACGTCGCCCTGCCGCCCTTGCCTGGCCGCGAGGCCGGCGCCATCGGCGCGGCCTTCAACCGCATGGTCGGCGAGCTGCAAGGCCACATCGAGACCGAGCGGCGTGCGGTGCGCGCCGAACTGCAGCTGTCCGACAGCCGCGAGCTGACACGCTGGATCGACCACCACATCGAGCAGGAGCGCCGCATGATCGCGCGCGAACTGCACGACGAGCTCGGCCAGTCGGTCACCGCGATGCGCAGCATGGCGCTGTCGATCGCGCAGCGCACGGAGCCCACCGATCCGCAGGCGGCACAGGCCGCGCGCGTCATCGCCGACGAGTCCTCGCGCCTGTACGACGCGATGCACGGCATCATCCCGCGGCTCACGCCACTGGTGCTCGACAACTTCGGCCTGGCCGATGCGCTGGGCGACCTGCTCGAGCGCACGCGGCGCAGCCACGCCGGGCTGACGCTCGAGATGCACGTGGACCTGGGCACGGCCCGCGTGCCGGCCGAAGCGGCGCTGACGCTGTACCGTGCCGCACAGGAAGGCATCACCAACGCGCTGCGCCACGGGCAGGCCGCCCGCATCGTTCTCGAGGTCGCCGGCAGCGCCGATGCGGTGCGCCTGACGCTGAGCGACGACGGTGTCGGCCTGCCGGCTCAGGGCCTGCCGCGCAGCGGCCACTACGGCCTGCGCTGGCTCACCGAACGCGTCGAGAGCCTGCACGGCACGCTCGCACTCGCCCCTGTCGAACCGCATGGTGCACAGCTCGCGGTGCACCTGCCCCTGAACCCGGAGAGCGAATGATCCGCGTGATGCTCGTCGACGACCATGCGCTGGTGCGCATGGGCTTTCGCATGCTGCTGGCCGATGCGCAGGTGGAGGTGGTGGCCGAACTCGACACCGGCGAGCAGGCCTGTGCCGAGTACGCCCGCGTGTTGCCCGACGTGGTGGTGATGGACCTGTCCATGCCCGGCATGGGCGGCCTGGAGGCCGTGCGGCGGCTGGTCGCGCAGGACCCGAAGGTGCGCATCCTCGCGCTGTCGGCGCACGAAGACACGGCACATCCGCAGCGTGTGCTGCGCGCCGGCGCCCTGGGCTACCTGACCAAGCGCAGCGCGCCCGACGCGCTGATCGCCGCCGTCACGGCCGTGTCGCGCCACGAGGCGTATGTCGACGCGCAGACCGCACGCTCGCTGGCGATGGCGCAGGTCAAGGGTGACACCAGCCCGGCGCAGACGCTCAGCGAGCGCGAGTTCTCCGTGTTCATCCAGCTCGCGCGCGGCCAGAGCGTGGCGCAGATCGCCGAGAGCCTGAAACTCTCGCCCAGCACCGTTGGCACCCACCTGTATCACGTGAAGCAGAAGCTAGGGGCCAGCAACCAGTCGGAGCTGACGCTGGTCGCGCTGCAATGGGGCCTGATCCAGATATGAGGGGCAAACACCCTGCATTTAAGGGTTAACCCCTAAGCGGGCACGCTTGTTGCGACTCGGCTCCGCGTCGGCGGATCCACCCGGGTCTGCCCCTCGGAGGTGCAACATGCGGTGGTTCCAGCTGACACTTCTCGGCCTTGCGCTCGCCGGCCCGGCCCGCAGCGAAGACATCGTCGACGTCTTGCGTCGCTCGCAGCAGATGCGGCTGGACGCGATGGCGCCGGCGCCCGACGGCCCGCGCGCCGACGCGGTGCGCGCCAGTTTCGAGCACTTGCGGCAGGCCCTGCCCGCCGATCTGCAGGTCGACCTGCGGGTGATCCGCGGCGAGACGCTCGCCGAGACGCTGCACGGCCACACCATCGTCGCCAATGAATCGCTGGCCGACCTGCCCGAGGGCGCACGCCTTTTCGTGCTGGCGCATGAGCTGGGCCACGTGGCGAGCCGACACTGGCTGCAGATGGGCCAGGTGTACCGGCGCTGGGTGCCCGGTGAGGTGACGCCGCAGACCACCGACCCGGTGGCCGGCTTGCTCGGCCGCGAGGCCTCGGGCCTGTCGCACCGCCAGGAGTTCGAGGCCGATGCCTATGCAGCGCAGGTGCTGCGCACGCTGGGCCGGCCGCCGCAGGACGCGTTCGCGATCTTCACGCAGACCGGCGTGCAGCGCGACACGGCCACCCACCCGGGCACGCGCAAGCGTTTGGCCTCGCTGCGCGCCGCGCAGGGCAGCGCGGGTTCAGGCAGTGACGCGGAATGAACCCATCGAGCTGCTGAGGCGCCCGGACTGACCCTGCAGCGACTGCGCCGCGGCAGCGAGCTCCTCGACGAGCGCCGCGTTCTGCTGCGTCATCGTGTCGATCTGGGCCACGGCCTGGTTCATCTCGGCGATGCCGCTGCTCTGCGACTCGCCGGCTTCGGCAATCTCGCCGATCAGCGTCGACACGCGCTTCACGCTGTCGAGGATCTCCTGCATCGTGTGGCCCGCATCGTCGACCAGCTTGGATCCGGCGTCGACCTTGGCCGTGGAGTCGCCGATCAGCGTCTTGATCTCGCGCGCCGCGGTGGAGCTGCGCTGCGCCAGCGCGCGCACCTCGGAGGCCACCACCGCGAAGCCGCGGCCGTGCTCGCCGGCACGCGCCGCCTCGACGGCAGCGTTCAGCGCGAGGATGTTGGTCTGGAAGGCGATGCCGTCGATCACGCCGACGATCTCGCCGATGCGCGTGGCGCTCGAATGGATCTCGCCCATGCGCGAGACCACGTCCTGCATGGTCTGCGCGCCGCGCGCCGCCACCGAGCTGGACTGCGCGACTTCCTCGCGTGCCTTGTGCGTGTTCTCGGCATTGCTGCGCACCGAGCCGGCGAGCTGCTGCATCGAGCTGGCAGTCTGCTGCAAGGCGCTGGCCTGGCTCTCGGTGCGCGAGGACAAGTCGGTGTTGCCCGAGGCGATCTCGGCCGATGCGGTATTCACGCCTTCGGCCGTTTCGCGCACTTCCAGCACCATGTTGCGCAGCTTCTTGCGCATGCCATTCAGTTCGGCGCGCAGCCAGGAGATCTCGTCCTTGCCCGGTGATTCGATCTTGGTCTCGAGGTCACCGCCGGCAATGCGGACGACCGCTTGGACGGTGGATTCGACCGAGTCCTTGATGCTGGAACGGATCAGCCATCCCGCCAGCAGCGCAACCACGCAGCCTGCCGCGGAGGCCGTACCGATCGCCCAGGCGACCTGTCCGCTGGGCAAGGCCCACACCGCGGCCGCGCCGAGCGATGCCACCCAGGCGGCCATCAGCGAGAAACCGATCACCACCCGGCGCACCAGGCTGATATTGCGTATCCATTCCATGTTTGTCCCCCACCATGGGTTCGCCACGGCCGACTGATTGATCGGCCCCATCCCGGCACTTTGATCCGGGTCTGACCGCGGCTATCGGCAGAAATGACGCGCTACTTGAGTGCTTTCAGACCGTGTCGAGCACCGGCCAACCGGCGGACAGGGCATGTGCACGCAATCGGGCGTCGGGGCGCACGGCCACCGGGTGGCGCACCGCCTGCAGCAGCGGCAGGTCGCTGGCGGAGTCCGAATAGAACCACGAGGCCTGGGCTGCGGCCAGCGGCGGCGCGCCGAGAGCCGCCAGCCAGGCATCGACCTTCGTGACCTTGTGCTCGCGGAAGCACGGCAGCCCGTCGATCTCGGGGCCGGGGCGGCCGTACGACATCACCGCCTCGGTGGCCACCAGGTGCTCGATGCCGAAGCCCTGGGCAAAGGGTTCGGCCACCCAGCGCGAGGTGGCGGTGACGATCGCGCAGACGTCGCCCTGGGCGCGGTGCCGCTCGACCAGAGCACGCATGCCCGGCGGCAGTTGCGCCTGCATCGCCAGCGCGAAGGTGTCGCGCCAGGCCTGGAGTTGCCGGGCGCTGAAGGCCGCCAGCGGCGCCATGTTGGCGCGGTGCATGGCATGGATGTCCAATGTGCCTGCCACGTACTGGTGGCAGAAGTCCAGGTAGCGCTGTTCCGCGGCCGGCTCTAGTGCACCCTGGCGCACCAGGTGCTGCGTCCAGGCCATGCCGCTGTCGAAAGGAATCAGCGTGTGGTCGAGATCGAACAGCGCCAGCCTCATGACACGGTGTCCGTGCGCAGCACGCGCGCCGGCAAGGCCCCGCGCAGCGCATTGCAGGCCACCACGGCTTCGGCCCGGTCGAGATCGGCTCGCGTCAGCCGGCGCTCGCGGGCACCGAAGGCCTCGTCCTCCAGCAGCACCGCGCGCATCACGCCGGGCAGCGCGCCGTCGGCCAGCGGCGGCGTGAACCAGCGGCCTTGCAGCTTCACGAAGACCGAGCTGCGCCCGCCTTCGACGAGCCAGCCGCTCTCGCTGAAGAAGAGGCTGTCGAAGGCTCCTTCGCGCTCGGCCTCGCGCACGCCGGCGTCGTACAGCGAGCGCAGCGTGGTCTTGTGGGCAGCGAGCGGGTTCGCATCCGGCAAGCGTGGCTCGGCGATTCGCAGCGTCACCTCACCCGCCGGCACAGCAGCGAGCACAGCCTGCGCGAGCGTGAGGCGGCCGTCGTGCGCGAGCGCCAGGCGCAGCCGGCGCGGCGATTCGCTGCGCTCGGCAGCGGCGGCGCACAGCAGCGTGCGCGCAGCGGCCGGGTCGAACTCGAAGCCGAGCGCGGCCGCGCTGCGCGACAGGCGATCGAGGTGCCTCTGCAGCCACGGCAGCTCCCCCGCGGCCGTGCAGAGCACGGTCTCGAACAGCTCGAAGCCCGGCGAGAGCCCGGTGAGGAAACGCGCCTTCAGTCGGCACTCGTCGAATTCGTCGTCGGCGCGGCTGTCCTGCACGATGCCCGCGCCGACGCCCAGGCGCAGCGGCCGCAGGCCATCCTCCCGTGCCGCACCGAGCGTGATCGTGCGGATCGCCACCGACAGGCAGAAGTCGCCGCAGCGCTGGCCGTCGCGCCGCGCGTCGAGCCAGCCGATCGCGCCGCAGTACAGGCCGCGCGGCGTGCTCTCCAGGCCGGCGATCAGCTGCATCGTGTGGTGCTTGGGCGCGCCGGTGATCGAGCCGCAGGGGAACACCGCGCGCAGCAGTTCGGCGAAGCCGATCTCCGGGCGCAGCCGCGCCTGCACCGTCGAGGTCATCTGGAACACCGTCGAATAGGGCTCGACCGCGAACAGCTCCGGCACCTTCACCGAGCCGATCTGCGCGATGCGGCCGAGGTCGTTGCGCAGCAGGTCGACGATCATCAGGTTCTCGGCGCGGTTCTTGATGTCCAGCGACAGCATCCGCGCCGTCTCGCTGTCGCCCTCGGGTGCGGTGATGCGGGAGGCGGTGCCCTTCATGGGCTTCGCGGTCACCAGCCCGGCTTCGCCGCGCACGAACAGCTCGGGCGAGCACGACAGAATGTGCGTGGTCTCATCGCCATCGGGAAGCGCGATGTAGGCCCCGTAGGCCACGGGCTGCCGCTCGCGCAGCAGCCGGTACAGCGCCAGCGGCGAGCCGAACATCCGGCCATGCAGGCGGTAGGTGTAGTTGACCTGGTAGGTCTCGCCGGCGGCAATGGCCTCGTGGATGCGCGCGATCGCCGCGCTGAACTCGGTGCGGTCGACGCTGGCTTGCAGATGCATCGTGCCGGCAGGGCCTTCGGCCTCGGGCTGCTCGGCGAGCCAGCGGCCCGCCTGCGCGTGCGAGAGTCGCTCGCAGCGCTCGAACATCAGCACGCGCAGCGCGCCCTGGTCGGCTGGAGCGAGCCGTTCGTGGCCGGCTTTCAGCAGCCGCGCGCCCCACTCGTAGTCGGCCAGCAGCAGCGCGTGCAGGCCGGCACCCTGGTCGGATTCGACCGCGGCCCAGGTGGTGTGAAGCGTGTCGGGGTCGGCGCAGCGGTGCTCGCGCACGAAGCCGGTGTAGAGCCGGCTGCTGGGATTCGCGTCGGTCGCTTCGCGATCGTCGAGCAGCGCGCAGACCATCGCGACACTCAACCGATCGAGCAGCCGCCGCGGAACCGGCTTCGCCGGGCCGCTGGCGGCGCCCCCTGGGGGGAGCGCGTGAGCGCTCCGGGGGGGGCCAGGTTCACGACCAGTCGTCCATGTCGTGCTTGATCTTGTGCCGGTTGGCGATCAGCTCCTCGATCGACGGCTCGTTGTTCAGCGCCCGCTTGATGGCGAGCTTGGTCGCCTCGTAGTTGGTGCGGTACATGTCCTTCTTGTCGAGGTTCGGATCCTTCGCGCAGCGCGGGTCGATCCACACCAGGCTGATGATGCACAGCTCGTTGGCCAGCGACTTCGGGATCACGCCCTCGATCACGCTGTCGATCACGGCGTCGGCGGTGGCGCTCTGCACCACGCCGCCGAACAGGTCGATGTTGGCCGCGTCCTTCAGCGTCACTTTGGGCACGGTGATGGTGGCCGGGCGCACCAGCTGATTGCAGGCGCGGATGGCGAACATCGCCGTGTGGCCCTTGCTCTGCGCCATCATGGCCGCGAAGGCCTGGCCGACCGGGCCGCTGGTGCGGCCGATGAGGATCTCGGGCATCGCGTCGGTGAACTGGCCGTCGGCGGCCAGCACGGTGGCTTCGCCGGCGTGGAAGAGGTAGTCGTTGCTCATGGTGCTTCGGTAGAGGGAGAGAAGTTCAGCGGACGAGGATCAGCTCGCCCTTGCCGCCGGCGGCGACGTCGCCGAGCTGGCGATCGATGCCGCGCGAGGCGAGCGTGGCGAAGGGCCCGCCGTGCTGGGCCAGATCGCGCGCCAGCAGTTGCCAGAATACAGGTGCGCCGGCCACCGCCGGCACGAAGGTCGGCGATGCCCCCGGCGCCTGCCCGGCGAACACCACGCTGCCGCGGCGCATGCCGTAGCCCGCATGGGCGCCGGCGCGGCCGGCCAAGGCGATGGTGCCGGCCACCATGCGCGAGGCGAGGAAGTCGCCGGCGTCGCCGAAGATCAGCGCCGTGCCGCGGCGCATGCGGTCGCCGAAACGCGCGCCGGCGTTGCCGCCGACGATCAGCGTGCCGCCGCGCATGCCGTCCATGCTGCCGGGCAAGGTGCTGGCCGCGAAGTCGCCCACCGAGCCGGCGATGCGCAGCGTGCCGCCAGCCATCTCGCAGGCGGCCAAGGCACCGGCGTCGCCCTTCACCACGATCTCGCCGGCGCGCATGCCGGCGCCGGCGTAGTCACCGGCGGCGCCATCGACGATCAGCGTGCCGCCGTCCATCTGCCAGCCGATGCGGTCGCAGCGCGACAGGTCGCCGGCGAGCACCATCGTGTCGTCGCTTCGCGCCTCGACGGCGAAGAACTCGGCCAGCGGCACCAGCGCGTTGCCATGGCCGATCTCGAGACGTTCGACCTCGGCGGCGGAAAGCGCCGCGAGTGCCGCCGGCGTGATGCCGCGCAGATCCAGCCGCAGCGGCGCGGCCGCCCTCGCCTTCAGCGTGAAGCCGCTCATGAGCCACCCCCGGCCATCAGCTTGTGCAGATGGAAATGGAAGGGCCCGAGCTTGCCGCCATAGTTGCCCGCCGAGATGCGCAGCAGCCCGCCGGCGGCTCCCAGCGCGATACCGGCGTCCATGCCCGCGCGCATCGCGGCGCCGACGTCGGCCTCGGTCAATCCGTCGATGACGATCTCCATCACGCAGCGTGTCTCGCTCGTCAGTTCGGTCTTCGGCGCCAGGCCGACCAGCGTCGGGCAGAAGGCATCGTTGGTCGAGGCGCCGAGCGCCGGGTACTTGCTGCCGACCTTGGAGCCCGAGCGCACCACGCCGCCGGGGAACGGCATGATCACGTTGGGCAGCTTCTTCATCGCCGCCACGGCCGCCTCGGCCGCAGCGAGCGCCGCATCGGTGTCGCGCGCGAGCAGCAGCAGGTTGCCGCCGCCCACGCCCTTGACCACCGCGGTGGTCTCCTGCGCGACGAACTCGCCGTCCATCACCGGCACGCGCCAGTAGCGCTTGCCGCCGATCATCTTGCTGATCTGCCAGCCGTCGCCGAAGAAGCGCAGGTTCTTGCCGAGCGCCACCGCCTCGCCCTCGTCGATGCCGGCATAGACGGCCGTGGTCGGGCAGGTCAGCACGCATTGCCCGACACGGCGCTCGATCTGCTTGGCGAGCTCCTTGCCCGACATCGAGAAGATGAGCACCGAGATGCCGGGGCGGCCGTCGGGGGTCTCGCCCGGCGGCATCTCGCGCTCGATGCCGGCCTCGCAGCCGCAGGCGATCACCGAAGTGGCGAAGCCGGTGGCTGCCACGGCGGCATGGCGCGCCCACTCGATGTTGTGCGCAGTGATGACGAGCCGCGTGGCCTTCATCGGGAAGGCTTCGGCGAAGGTTTCGTCGATGGCGACGCCGTTGCGGTTCATGCCTCACTCCCGGTGAAGCATTCGGCCGGCAGCAACCGCCCGCCGTTGCAGCAGCTGCACAGCTCGTCGTGCGTGATGGCGACGTTGTCGAAGTTGATCGCGCCGTGATCGCCCCAGTGCTTGCGCAGCGTCTTCTCGATCGCCGTGTCGTAGCCCGGCTCGACGAAGTGCGTGCCGCCCACCGGCGTGGCGGTGAGCGTGCCGTGCTTCGCCACCAGCGCGCCGTCCTTGAACACCCGCTCGGGCACGCGGAACATCGCCTCGCGGTCGGCCTGCTCGCGGTAGACGGCGATGTCGGCCGCCGCGCCCACGCCGAGCTGGCCGCGGTCGGGGATGCCGAGCAGCCTGGCCGGGCCGGAGCGGGTCATCACCGCGATCTCGTCGAGCGTCATCTCGCGCGTGATCGAGCGCAGCGCACATTGCGACACCACCTCGGGGTGCAGCCTGGCCAGTTGCTCCTCGCGGAAGCTGCGGTCCATCAGCAGGCGGATCAGGTGCGGGTAGCTGGTGAAGGGGCCGCCGTTGGGGTGGTCGGTGGTCAGCACCACCTGCCAGGGGTTCTTCACGAGCAGGAAGATCTCCAGCCCGATCACCCACTGCAGCGCGTTCACGTAGCTCTGCTCGCGGTAGCGGAACGGCACCACACCGCAGCCGGCCATGCCCTCGATGTCGGCGCCGACCCACTTGCGCGGGTTGGCGAGGTCCGACTGTGCGTACTGGCGCATCGTGTCGCCGGAGGCGGTGACGGTCTGGCCGAACATCACCTGGCCGATGTCGATGCTGATCTGCGGGTTCGCGTTCACCGCCTCGGCGATCTGCTGCGCCGCCGAGGAGAACTTCTTCGGCCCTTCGGTGCCGTAGGCGTGGAACTGGATGTGCGTGAGGTGCGCCGGCAGGCCTTCGAGCGCCTCGATGGTCTCGAGCGTGGAGCGGATGTTGCCGGCCACACCGAGGTTGCTGCCGTGGATGTGCAGCGGGTGCGGCACGCCGAGCTCCTTCAGCGCGCGCGCCAGCGTGTGCAGCACCTGGCGCGGCGTGACCTGCCAGTGCGCGTGCTGCTCGTTCACGTCGAGCTTGCGCTGGTTGAACTTGAAGGCCGAGATGCCGCCCGGGTTGACGACCTTCACGCCCATCGCCTTGCTGGCCTGGATGGTCCAGGCGGTGTAGTCGCGCAGCTGCGCGAAGTTCTTCGCGTCGGGGCCGCCTTCGGCGAGCAACTGCAGGAACAGCTCGTCGTTGCCGAGCATCACGTACGCGCCGTGATCGAGCACCGGCACGTCGCCCATCTCCATGTGGGCATGGCGCGCGTTGCTCGGCACCATCGCCGGCTCGAAGGCCGCGGTGTAGCCCATCTCGACGTAGCGGTAGCCGGTGGACAGCGTGCCCGGCGCGCAGTTGCCGCAGGAGGCGAGCTCGAGCAGGTTGCCGGGCAAGGCAATCGGGTTGGCGCCGTCGCGGTGGTCCTCGGCCATCAGCATGCGCGCGAGATTGACCTTGCCGCCGCCGATGTGCGTGTGCATGTCGATGCCGCCGGCCATCACCACGCAGCCGCTGGCATCGAAGGTCTCGTCGTAGGCCTCGCCGGCCAGCGGTGCGGCGAGGCGGCCGTCGCGCACGACGAGGTCGCGCACGGCATTCGTGCCGTTCGTCGGGTCGATCACGCGACCGCCACGGATCAGCAAACTGCTCATGCGGCGCTCCTGGCCGGCAGGGCCTGCAGCAGGCGTTTCGCCACCTCGGCGACGCCGGGCAGCGCATCGGGCCGCACCGCGTGCAGCGGCATCAGCACCGTGCCGTCGGTGCGGAACACATGGCCGGCGCTGCAGATGCCCGGCGTGCCGACGGGGATGAACACCGCGCCGGGCCGGCGGCACTGCGCCGCCAGCGCCGGGTGGCCGAGCACGACCAGCGGCAGCGTCGTGGCCGGCGGTGCGGATTGGGCATCGAAGCTCGCCACCCACAGCAGCGCATCGACGGCGCCGTCGGCCAGCAGTCGCGTCGCGCCGAAGCGCAGCGGTTCATGTTCCAGTCCGCGCGGACCGGCACGCGAACGCACCGGCAGGCCCGACAGCCAGGCGAACACCTGGTTCGCCGTGGCCGCGCCATTGCCGCCGCCGATCCACAGGGCGGCCGCACGGGTCTTTCGATTCAGGTGGCCCACCGTCGCGTGAACCGACTCGACGATCAAGGCGCCCTGTGCCGGCAGCCGGGGCGGCGCACCCACCAGCACGGCGTAGCGCGCCGCGTGCAGGCGCTCGGCCAGCGCGCGCAGTGCCGCAGGTGCAGCCGCCAGGGGCCGCTGCGCAACGAGCGCACAAAGCAGTGACATGGTGTCGAACAGATCGCCCTGCAGCGTGATGGACTCCACCGTCACGCCTGCGCCGGCCCAGCCGGCCAGGGTGGCGGCGTCGTCGGCCGAAGGCCCGAGCACGACCACGTGCCGCTGCGGCACCTGCGCGTCACCGATGCCCAGCCGCGTGCCGATCAGCGGCGCCACGGCCGTCGGCAGGCCGCCGACGAAGACGATCAGGTCGGCACGGGTGCGCGCCTCGGCAAGCGTGGTGGTGAACTGGCCGCGGTCCTGCAAGGCGCGCAGGCCCTGCACCAGCGCATCGCCGCCGGCAGAATCCCAGATCGCGCCGGTGGCGCAGGCCAGCGGGTACAGCGCGCGGGTGCCGGCGACATCGCTGCCCAGGCCGGCGAACAGCGGCTGCCGGCTTGCCGAGAGCATCGCGGCGGCGGCGGCGAGCGCGGCATCGAGGGTGGCCGGCCTTCCGTCGACCTCGGGCGAGGCCGCGCGCGCCTCGCTGGCGAACTGGCCGAGGGCCTGGCTGGCGCGCTCGCAGTGGCCGCCCTGCAGCGCCAGCGGCTCGTCGCCGCTGCCCGCGCGCACACCGAGGTGGTCGCACGACAGGGGGCAGAACGGGCAGGTCCAGACGCCAGCGGCCGCGGAAGAAGTGGTCATGGATGATCCGTCACGCAAACGATGTGCCACTGGGCGCGCCGGGCAGCGCCGTGGCTGCGGGTGGCGCGATCCGGCCAGATTTGCCACACAGTGTGGCGAATCCGGCGGCCGCAGGGTGCCTCCACCCCGGCTGCAGCCGTGGCACGAATCATGATGCAGTCGGCGCCATGCGAGCTTGTCCGAAGGCAGGGAGAGTGCATCAGCGGCGCACCGGCGGCAGCCGCCCATCGTGCAGCGCACTGGCCACCAGCCACGCATGCGCGCCGGCGTCGCGCGCCGCGTCGAGGTCGGCCGCATGGCGAATGCCGCCGGCGCCGACCAGTTTCGTGGCCGGCGAGCGCGCCTGCACCTCGCGCAACGTGGCAAGGTCGGGCCCGGCATCGGCGCCCACGCGTTCCAGCGTCATCACGATCACGCGGCTGGGCCACAGCTGCGGCAGCTCCCAGCAGCCGGCCGGGTCGAGCCGCTGGCCGTCGCGCCGGTCCAGCGAGAGCACGCCGCGTTCGCGGTCGCCGTCGCGTTCGGCAAAGCAGCGCGCCAGTTCGTCGCGCGAGCGCAGCGACTCGCTGGCGAAGATCGTCACCACGCGCTCGGCCTCGGGCCCGATGCGCTCGCGCAATTGCTGCGCCGCATCCGCATCGGCAAAGCCGGCATCGACCCAGAACTCCAGCTCGGGCATCGCCTGCAGGATGCGCCGCAACACCGCGGCCTGCGCGGTGCCGCCGGTCAGCGCATCGAGGTCGGCGGCGTACAGCCGGTTCGAATCGCAATGCGCGCACAGGGCACGCGCCACCACCACCGGATCGCTGCCCTCGCACAGTGTGGAGACAATCGGCCGGTACGACTGCCGGTCGCCGCGCACGGCGCGCACCACCTGGCCGCGCATCAGGTCGATCACGGGAATGAGGATCATGTCGGTGGCGGGTTCGAGGATCTGTCGATGATGCAGGTGTTCGTCTACGAATATCTCAGCGGCGGCGGCGCGGTGGATGACCGTGACGCCGGCACGCTGCTGCCGCAAGGCCTGGCGATGCGCGATGCGCTGGTCGCCGACCTGCTGGCCAGCGGGCATTGTGACGTCACCGCGGCCACCTGTGCACACGCCGGCGCCCTGCCCGCCGGCGCGGCCGAGACAGCGGCGCGCGAAGGCGAGACGCCGCTGGATTTTGTCGCGCGCCTGGCCGCGGAACACGAGGCGGTGTGGGTCATCGCACCCGAGACTGGCGGCTGCCTGGCCGACTTCGAGCGGGTGGTCGGTGCGCCGCGCTGGCTGGGTTGCGACTCGCACAGCATCGCCACCGCGTCGAGCAAGGGGGCCACCTTGCGTCACCTGGCCGCGCACGATGTGGCTACGCCGCTGGCGCACGCCGAGAGCGCGGCGGCCTGGGTGGTCAAGCCCGACGACGGCGCGGGCAGCGTCGACACCTGCGTGCACAGCCACCTGGCCGCGGCGCAGGACGACCTCGCCTCACGCCGCGGCCGCGGCGAAAGCGCCTGGCTCGAGCCGTGGGTCGAGGGGCAGGCACTGAGCCTGTCTCTGCTGTGCGAGCTCGGCCGCGCCGAATTGCTGAGCGTGAACCGGCAGCACATCCGCCACGGCGACGGCGGCGCGCTGCGCTACGAAGGCGTGGAGATCGACGTGATGCCTGTGCTCGACCCGCGCCGCAAGCCGCTCGCCGCGCTGGCCGCGCGCGTGGCTGCGGCGATGCCGGGCTTGCGCGGCTTCGTCGGCATCGACATCGTCTGCCCGCCGCGCGGCGAGCCGGTGGTCATCGAGATCAATCCGCGGCTGACCTGCGCCTTCGTCGGCCTGTCGCGCCGGCTCGGCCGCTGCCTGGCTGCCGAGGTGCTGGCCCTGCAGCGACTGGAGCACGCCAATGCGTGAACGCATCGTGGTCGGCTGGGACATCGGCGGCGCCCACGTGAAGGCCGCGCTGCTGCGCGGCGGCGCGGTGCTCGACGCGGCGCAATGGCCCTGCCCGCTGTGGCAGGGTCTGGATCATCTCGAACACGTGCTCGCACAGGCGCGCAGCCGCTGGCCCGTTCTCGGCGAACACGCCCATGCGGTGACCATGACCGGCGAGATGGTCGATCTGTTCGCGCACCGCGAAGACGGCGTGCAGCGCATCGCCGGGCTGCTCGCCGGCCACCTGCCTGGGCCACGCTTCTTCGCCGGCGACGGCGGCTGGTTCGCAGCCGCGCAGGCCGGCACGCAGTGGGAACAGATCGCCTCGGCCAACTGGCTGGCCACGGCGCGCCACGCGGCGCGGGCCATGCCGCAGGCAGAGGGGCTGCTGGTGGACATCGGCAGCACCACCACCGACCTGATCGCCTTTCGCCGCGGCCACGTGCTCACCGCCAGCCGCAGCGACGCGCAGCGCCTGCAGCATGGCGAGCTGGTTTACCAGGGCGTGGTACGCACGCCGCTGTGCGCGCTGGCGCGGCGCATCGGCTGGCGCGGTGCGCGGCTGAACGTGATGAACGAGTTCTTCGCCACCACCGCCGATGTCTACCGGCTGACCGGCGAGCTCGATGCGGCGCACGACCAGCACCCCAGCGCCGACAACGCCCCCAAGGACTCGGCGCACACGCGTGCCCGGCTGGCGCGGATGATCGGCCTCGACGAACGCGACGGCAGCGCCGCGCAGTGGCTGGCCTTTGCACGGGCGTGGCGCGACGAGCAGTTGGCGGAGCTGCGCAGCCAGATCGAGCGGGTCGTGGCCGACCACGATCTCGCCGCTGCGGCCACCGTGGTGGCGGCCGGTTGCGGTGTTTTCCTCGTGCCTGCGCTGGTTCCCGAGGGTTGGCACTTCGCGACCTATGCGCACGACGTGGCGCGCATCGCGCTCGGCTCGGCCGAGGGCGCGGCGGGCTGGGTCCAGGTGGGCGCGCCGGCCGTGGCGGTGGCGGCGCTGTACGAGCAGGAGCAGGCCTGATGTGGGTGGTGAAGATCGGCGGCAGCCTCAACAACGACCCGGTGCTGCCGCAATGGCTGGAACTGCTCGCCCAGCTCGGCGGCGGCCGCGTCACGCTGGTGTGCGGCGGCGGCGGCTTCGCCGACGAGGTGCGGCGTGCACAGGGGCACTGGCATTTCGGCGACCTGCAGGCGCACAACATGGCCGTGCTGGCGATGGCGCAGTCGGCCTACCTCGCCCACGGCCTGCGCCCGGATCTGCGCATGGCGACCAACAAGACCGAGCTCCACGAGGTGCTGCACAGCGGCCACGCCGCGGTGTGGCTGCCCTTCGACTGGCTGCGCGATCAGCCGGGGGCGAACACCAGCTGGGAGCTGAGCTCCGACAGCATCGCGCTGGACCTGGCCCGCCAGCTCAACGCCGAGCGGCTGGTGGTGGTGAAGTCCTGCGCCATCGATCCGGCCGCGAGCCTGGCCGACCTGAGCGCCAGCGGCGTGCTCGACAGCCGCTTCGCCGGCATCGCTGCCGGTGCGGCCTTCCCGATCGACGTGATGCACCGTGCCGAACTGGCGCGCATGCGCGCGCTGCTGCTGGGCGACGTGCGGCTCAGCGAGGCGTGAGCGGCGCGCGCGCGAAGCGCATCGACAGCACCAGATCCTGCAGGCACTGCGCATCCAGCGCATCGCTGCGCTCGCCGCGGCACACGGCGCTGCGGAAGCCGGCGAAATCGGGCGCCAGCTCCGCCAGCGCGTCGGCATGCTTGGCGCGCAGCGCGCCGGCCAGGCCGACGAGCATGCCGGCCTTGCGCGTGGCGAAGACGAAGCCCTGCAGCACCTCGATGCCCAGCGCGTCGAACAGGCTGCCGGCGCGCTTCTCGGCGGTGTCGAGCATCAGCGCCGGGAAGCCCAGCGTGCGTGCCCGCGCGACGGCGTGCTGGTCGAGGCCGCGGTCGGCGATGAACACCGGTACCACCGGGCGGCCGCAGTTGGCCAGCGCGAACAGCACCGCACCGGCGCCGGGGTCGCGCTCGATGCCCACCTTGACATAGTCGACCCCGCACGCGCCCACCGCCTCGACGCGAGCGAGGATGGCGCCCGAATCGGCCATCGGCAGGTCGCCGATCGTGGCGCTGATGGGCAGCGAGATGCCGCGCTCGCGCAGCGCGGCGACGACGGCCCGGATGGTCTCCACCGGCAGCCCGCCCAGCGCGCCCTGCCCTGGCTCCTTCAAATCGATGAAGTCGGCGCCGCCGGCCGCGGCGAGCAGCGCCTCCTCGACATTGCGAACGCTGACCAGCAGGCGCATGCTCAACTCACGCCCTTCGCGCGATGGGCCGCCACCGCCTCCTGCAGCCAGCCCCAGGCCTCGTGCTCGCCGGCACCGGCGGTCTTGTCGATGGCGATCTGCAGGTAGGCCATTTCGGCCTCGACCTTGTCGGGCGCGAGCATCTGCAGCCGGCTCACCAGCACCGCGCCCTCCACCACCGCCGCCTGGGCGCGGTTCAGGCCCATGAAGGGCGCATGGCTGGCCTCGTGCACGCGCGCCAGGCGCAGCACCGGGCGCTGCACGTCGTCGACGGACTCGTCGAGCATCAGCTCCACATGAGCCAGCGCGCAGGCCAGCCGCTGGCCGGCGATGCGCTCGGCCGGCAACAGCGGCCAGGCACGCCGGCCCGTCACGCAGCCGGCGAAGACGCGCGTGTCGGTGATCAGGTTGAGCACGGCGTGGCGCGTGGCCAGCACGTTGGACAGCGTGGTCGAAGGCTTGAAGGGCATCAGCACGACGCGTCCGGCCTGGTAGCGCACGCCCATCGGAGCGATGTGCGGCGTGCCGTCGGGCGACTGCGTGGTGACCACGGTTTCGAAGATCTGGTCGTTCATCGTCAGGGTTCGGATTTCTTCGGCGCGGCGCGGGTCGGTCCGGGCGCGCACCAGGCGTTCAGGTCGTCGGCCTCGCGGTCGACGGCGCAGCCCCAGTCGAGCGGCTGGTCCTGCGTGTAGCGCTTGCCAAGCTGCCAGGCGAGCTGCGCATGTGCAAGTTCCACGCCCATGTAGAAGGCGTGCGAGGCATCGTTCTCCAGGCCGAGCTGCGGCCACAGCTCGAAGGCACCCTGCCCGGTGCGCAGGCCGTCGCGGTTGTAGACGTACAGGCCCTGCTGCGACACCTGCACGCGGAAGTTCGGGTCGCGCACCTGCGCGGCGGTGGCGGCGATCTCGTCCGGCGTGTCGGGGAAGGGATGCTTGGCGTGCACCGTCATCAGCGCGTCGTTCAAACCCTTGGGCAGCGAGCGCTGCCGCGCCGCGGCGTGCATGATGCGCCGCGCCCAGTCGGCCTCCTTCACCGCGCGGCGCGCATGGGCGCTGACCTGCGTGGTCAGCACCGCGGCGACGTTCAGTTCCGCGGCCATGCCGAACAGCAGCGCGTTGATGCCGCTGGTGTCTGCTTCGGTGAGCTCGGTGAGGTTGCCCACGCCCATCATGATCGGCGCCTTGGGGTAACGCGCGCGCAGTGCGTGGTAGCGCACGATGGAGGCGACCAGCCCGAACGGGATCGGGTCGAGGATGGGGTCGGCGAGAAAGGCGCGGCCCTTGGCGCTCATCGCGTCGATCGCCGCGTGGAGCGAGGCCTCGTCGTGCGGCGTGCGCGGGATCAGCACCGGCGTGGCGGCCACCTCGTCGGCGACCCACAGCGTGTCGGCCGTCAGGCTGAGCAGGTAGTCGGCCCCGGCGCGGCCGCCGCGCAGCAGCTCCTGCACGTCGACCGAGTCGACGCTGACGGCGAAGCCTTCGGCCTTCAGTGCGCGCACGCTGTCCTCGAGGTGCGCGAAGGCGGTCTCGGGCAGGCAGCCGAGGTCGATGACGTCGGCACCGTCGCGCTGCAGCACCTGCGCGCGCGCCACGATAGCCTCGACCGACAGGCGCGGCGCGTCGACGATCTCCGCGAAGATCGCCACCTCGTACTCGCTCAGGTCCACCGGCTTGGCGGCGCGATTGAAGAAGCGCGGCAGGTCCTTCAGTTCCTCGGGGCCGCGTTGCACCGGGATGCCGTAGTGCGCGCCGAGCGCGTCCAGGTCGCCGCGGCAGCGGCCGGGCACGATGATACGGCTGGCCTGCACGGGCGCCTCGACACGGCGCCGGATCATGTCGGCCGTCATCAGCGCGGCGACTTGCAGGCCGATCTCGCGCACCTCGTAGGTGAAGGGCGCGTCGTCAATGCCTGCCAGCACCCGCTCGAGCTGCGGCTGCGCGAGCCGGCCGGTCAGGAAGAGGATGTGGTCCATGCGAGAGAAAGTGCGTCGAGCCGCCGTTGCAGCGCGGCCTCGAGTTCTTCCGGCGAGCACACCACTTCACAGAAGTCGATCTCGCGCAGGCGCTCCACGTTGTCGAGCTCCACGCGGCGCGGCCGCAGCGTCACCCAGTCGTGCGGCGACTTCGTCACCACCACCGGCTCGGTGTCGCAGGCGAACACGATGCCCGGGATGCCCAGCTTGCCGGCCTGCGCGAACATGTTGGTCGGCAGCGTGTCGCTGATGCCGACCACGCACTTGGCCACGGTGTTGCTCGTCGCCGGAGCGATCACCACCGTGTGGTAGACGTCGTCGTAGAGCATGCCCACCGGCACGGCGCTCGCCGTCTTGTCGCGCACGAGTCGGAAGCCCGGCGCGAAACGCGGCCGCAGCTCGTCCAGCGGCATCTTGTAGATCGGCAGCACCTCTTCGGCCGCGTCGGACAGGAACAGGTCCAGCGCCGGCAGCCGCGCAGCCAGCGCGATCGATTCATCGAGGTAGTGGCCCGAGCCGGTGATGCACCAGGCAAAGCGCGAGCGCGGCGGCAGGGGCGACGTGAAGTCGTCGCCCGGCCGGTCAGTCGGGGTGCGAGACTTCGATGTGAAGCTTGTGGAGCTTGCGGTAGAGGGTGTTTCGGCTGACATCGAGCGCCTTGGCGACATTGCTCACGTTCCAGCGATGCTGTTCGAGCAATTGGAGCAGAACCTGGCGCTCGTTGGCCTGGATGGGGTTGAGTTTGACCGGCAGGTCGTCGCCGCCCGCGTCGTCGGCCATCGACACGGCCAGGCGCATCGCCGGCGAAACCTGCGGCGGCAGCGCGGGTGCCGTGGCCACATGGGTCAGCGTCGGCAGGTGCTCGCGCGTGATCGGCTTGCCGTCGGCCAGCGCCGCGGCCGTGCGCAGCACGTGGCGCAGCTGGCGGATGTTGCCCGGCCACGGATGCTCGAGCAGCAGCCGCTCGGCCTCGGCGCTGAGCGAGCCCGCGCCGCCGGCCTCGGCGGCCAGCACGGCCAGCATCAGGTCGCGGCGGTCGCTGCGGTCGCGCAGCGGCGGCAGTTGCAGCTCGATGCCGGCCAGTCGGTAGTACAGGTCTTCGCGGAAGCGGCCTTCGCGCACCAGGGTCGGCAGGTGCTGGTGGCTGGCGCTGATGAGCTGGAAGTCGACCGCATGCGTCTCCTCGGTGCCCAAGGGCGTGACCTGCCGCTCGTCGAGCACGCGCAGCAGCCGCGCCTGCAGCTCCAGCGGCATGTCAGCGATCTCGTCGAGGAACAGCGTGCCGCCGTCGGCCTGCAGGATCTTGCCGCGACGTCCGGTGCGCTGCGCACCGGTGAAGGCGCCGGCGCGGTAGCCGAACAACTCGGACTCGATCAGCGTTTCCGGCAGGCTGGCGCAGTTGACCGCCACGAAGGCGCCGCCAGCGTGCGGGCTGGCCTCGTGCACGGCGCGTGCGAAGACCTCCTTGCCGGAGCCGGTCTCGCCGCACAGCAGCACCGGCGTCTGGCGCGCGATGACGCGGCGTGCCGTGTCCAGGTGCGTGACCAGCCGCGCGTCCTTGAAGGTGGTGCCGCTGGCCGGCTTCGGCGCGGCCAGCCGGGCGGGGGTGCGCGCCGGGGCGAGTTGCCCGGCGTTGGCGGCCACCGTCGGGCCGGCGACCATCGGTGCCTTGGCGTCCGACGCTGGCCGGCGCGCCACCGCGAAGAAGCGCAGAGCGGCGTTGGCGCGGTAGGTCACCACCGGGTGGAACGAGGCCGAGGTGCTGCGCTGCAACATGTCTTCCAGCGAGGTCTGGAAGAGGTCTTCGATACGGTGCGAGCGGATGTCTTCCATCGACTGCAGGCCGAGCTGGAACAGCGCGCTGCGGTTGGCGGCGAGGATGCGGCCGTCGTCGCCGACGGCCAGCTTGCCCTCGTGCAGCGTATAGACGAACTCCGGCCGGCTGTGGAAGTGCAGCGGGTGGGCGTTGCGGTAGCGCGCGTCGATCAGGCGGTTCTCGATCATGCGGGCCGTCATGCCCAGCAGCACCAGCAGGTGCTGCTGCATCAGGCTGGATCGGCTGGTCACGTCGAGCACCGCGGCGATCTCGCCCGACGGGTCGTAGACCGGCACCGCCGAGCAGGTGAGCTGGGTGAACTGGGTGAAGAAATGGTCTTCGCGGCGCACCGACACCGGCCCGGCCGCGGCCAGGCAGGTGCCCATGCCGTTCGTGCCGGCGGCCGTCTCGCTCCACATGCCGCCCACGCGCAGGCCCAGCGGGCCGACTTCGGCGGCGAACTCGGGCGACGAGACCATGTGCACGATCACGCCGTCGGTGTCGGTCAGCACCACCGCGGCTTCGGCGTCGGCGAGCTGCTGGTACAGCGTGGTCATCTCGTAGCGGGCGCAGGCGATGACGTCGGCACGGCGGGCGCGGCGCTCCTCGAGCTCGACGCGCGCGACGAAGGCGGGCTCGCAGGCCTTGGCTGGGTCGAGCCGGTATTCGTTGAGACAGCGGCTCCAGGACTGGGCCACCGGGTCGTTGGCCTGCTCGGGCACGCCGCTGCGCACCAGCTCCAGGATCCGGTCGGCATGCCGGTGGGCTTCACGCATGGTCAAGGTCATCGCGGTCTCCAGGACGAGCCAAGAGCGGTTTCGGGAACAATTCCTGATTGTCGGCGGGGGCCGCTGGCCTTCGCACCGGGTAAACCACGGGTGCTGTAACCTCTCGCGGGCCTGCATTTTGCAGCCCCGCCGCGAGCCTGCCCGCAGAACACGGAGAAACTGCCTTGACGCCCCTCAATGTCCGCCCGACCGGCTTCGCGGCCGCACCTTCCCAGGGACCGCAATCGAGCGCGGCGATGGACCTGATCTTCATCGAGGGCTTCACGGGCCAGACAGTGATCGGCATCCACCACACCGAACTGCACGACCCGCAGCCGGTGGTGATCGACCTGCACGCCGGGCTGCCGCGCTCGCGCGCCTGCGACACCGACCGCATCGGCGACACGATCGACTACGGCGTGGTGCGCGAGCGCCTGCAGCGCCTGCTGGTGGAACACCGGCTGCAACTGCTCGAGGCCTTTGCCGAGGCGATTGCCGACATCCTGCTCGATGAGTTCCGCGCCAGCTGGGTGCGCGTGAAGGTGGTCAAGCCGCGCAAGTTCGACGACGTGCAGGCGGTGGGCGTGCAGATCGAGCGCCACGCGGCGGATCGCGACACGCCGGCGCAGCGCGAGCAGCGCGGCGCCGCGGTGCTGCACCTGATCGGCAGCGGCATGGTGCCCGGCGGGCGCTGAGCAAGCCGAGAGCACCCCGAAACGAAAAAGCCGACCGGCGAACCGGTCGGCAATCTCAAACCCTCTCTCTCCACGCGCACCGTCACCGGTGCGCCGCTCTCTTCACTTCGCCTGGAACGGGTGGGCCACGGAGCCCTTCTTGGCAACCACTTCGGCGGCGGTGGGCGAACCGGCGACTGCGCGCTGGATCGATTCGCGAACGGCCTTGTAGTTGTATTCCTGGATCTTCTTGTCGTCTTCGGCCAGCCAGTGGATGAAGACGCCGACGCAGATGAACAGGTTGTCGGCTTCGGCGGCGGGGATGGTGCCGTCCTCGACGCTGTCGGCGACGGCCATCGCCACACCGCGCTGGGCGGGGCCGAACATCTGGACGGCCTGCTTGGCGCCCTTGATGGTGACCTTGTTGAACATCACGGTGGACGGCTTGGTCAGCAGGTTCGGCGCGACCACGGCCAGCAGCGACGTGAAGCCATCCTTGTTGTTGGTCAGCGCGTTGGCGAAGGCGGCTTCGGCAGCCGAGCCGCGCGGCCCGATGATCAGGTCGATGTGCGCAACTTCGTTGCCGTCACCGACGAGGGACTCGCCAACCATCATGCGATCGATTTTTGCCATGGCGTTTGTATCTCCTGTGAATGTGATTCTCTGAGTGTCGACACACTGGCCTCAGTCCAGCGCGTCGCAAACGCTATCACGTTCCATGCCACTGCGGGCCGAGCAGGCTCGCGATCATCAGGGTGGCCACGGTCAGATCGGCGCTGGTCCCGGGGTTGATGCCCCGTGCCTTGAGGGATTCGTCCAAGGAGGCAAACGAAGACTCGTCATCGGGCGAAGAATGTCCTCGCCACGCGTGCGCCGCCGTCATGACAGTCTGTGCCACGGCCTCGCCGTGTTTTCGAACAATGTGTGAATCGGGAATGACGCCGAGAAACCCGAGGAAGACACGTTGAACGGCCGCCTTCGTGGCCGCGTCGGGCGGCTCGCCCGCCGGGTGCACCCCCAGTACAAACCCTGAGGGCCAGGCAGATCGGCCGATGTCGAACAGGTCGGCGTGACTGCTCGCGTACTGCTGCGCGATGCGGTCGCGCGAAGCGGCCAGCGACATCGCCTCGCGCAGGCCCACCGTGGGCTCCTCGTGCACGTCCTGCGCCGGCGCATCGCCCAGGCCGCCGGGGTTGGCCTGGGCGATGGCGCGGTAGGCCGCGCGCGCATCGGCGACATCGAGCGAGCGCATCACCGCGTCGATGGCGCCGCGCAGCGCCGCCACGCTCGAGCCTGCGCCTTCGCGCTCCACCGCAGCGGCGACCGGCGCGCACAGCAGCAGGATGCCGAGATTCGTGTTGCAGCCCACCGCGGCCCAGGTTGCCGCCATCGCGCCCTCGATGCGATCGCCGACCCGCTCGCCGGGGGCGAACAGCGGCCCGACGGCCGCCTGCGCGCTGGCCAGGAACATGTCGGCCTGCATGCGATGCCCCGCCGAGGCCAGGCTGACGTTGCCGGGCTTGCGCACCGCCACGTCGAGCCAGCAGGCCTGCAGGAAGCAGGCGCGGGCGCGTTCGATCAGCGCGCGATCCACGCGGCGCTCAGGCGCGCTGCGCGCCGCGGCGCGACGCGGCGAGCCGCCGGTCCAGCAGGTCGTCGACCAGCGCGCGCGCGATGTTGAAGGCCGTCACGCGCTGCAGGCCCTGCCAGGCGGCCACGCCGTTGACCTCGATCACCTGCAGCGACTGCGTGGCGCCGCAAGGCAGGATGTCGATGCCCGCGTAGTCCATCTCGAGGGCACGCGCGGCGTCTTCAGCCAGGCGTGCCAGCGGTTCATCGAGCGTGGCCGGCTCGCAGCGCGCGCCCTGCGCCACGTTGTGCACCCAGTGCGCGCTGACGCGGCGCATCGCCGTCACCGCGCGCCCGCCGACGACGAGCACGCGCCAGTCGAAGCCCGGCTGCGTGAGCGGCGGCACGAAGCGCTGCAGGTAGGCGAGCCCGCCATAGCCCTGCTTCAGATCGGGCAAGGGGTGATGCACGCCGTCGACAGAGCCGACCAGTTGCAGCCCCTTGCCCTGCGAACCGAACAGCGGCTTGAGCACCAGCGCCCGGCCCGCCGCGCTCTCGCGCATCACCAGGCGCTGCGCCTGCGCCGGCGACTCCATCGCCCAGGTCGCCGGCGTCGGGATGCCGGCCGCGTGCAGCAGCAGGCTGGTCATCGATTTGTCGACGCTTCGCTCGATGGCGCGCGCGTCGTTGTAGACCGGCACGCCGAGCTCGCGCAGTGCATGAAGCACGCCGAGCCGCTTGGTCACCTGCTCGAAGCTGCCGCCGGCGATGCCGCGCACCAGCACGGCGTCGGGCAGTTCGCGCCCGAAGCCGGGGATGGCCAGGCCGTGCCAGGCGGCGCTGGTGTCGATGCGGCAATCGGCCAGGTCGACGCAGCGGCCGACCACGCCGCGCTCGCGCAGCGCCGCCTGCAGCTGGCGGGTGTGCCAGCCGACCTCGTCGGTCATGATCGCCACGCGCGTCATGGCGACTTCAGGCTTCCTTCAGCCACAGGCCGCGCAGCAGGTCCATGTTCAGGCCGCCCGCGTGGAAGGTGCTGCCGGTGTCGAGGTTGCTCACCCACACCTCGGCGGGCGCGAACAGCGCGCCGTCGATCTTGTAGAAGTCGTACTCGACGGCCTTGAAGATCTCGGCGAACGAGCGGCCATAGTCCTTCGAGTTGCGCGAGGGCAGCTTCGCGGCGAGCGCGCCTGCCGCTTCATCGCCGCCGCGAACGCTCAGGTGCACGCGTCCGCCGTAGAGGATGGCATCGTTGGTGCGGCCCATGGCCTCGACACCGTCGGGGCTGGGCGAAGGCAGCGGCGCGGTGGCCACGCCGTCGACGATGTGCGAGAGGTCGAAGCCGATCTCGTGCGACTTGTGCAGCGCCACCTCGAGCACGCGCGCCACCACTTGCGTGGTGCCGGCGGCGCTGCTCGTGGGCGTCAGCACGATCGTCAGGCCCTGCGGCTGCAGCGCGCAGTCGCGCAGGATCTTCTGCACCACCACGGCCGGCGGCACGCGGTCGACTTCCATCACGAGCACGCCCTGCGCGGCGCGATCGCGATAGCCGAGCTCGGCATACAGCGGCTCCTTGGCGGCCAGCGCACGCGCCGGGCCGGAGCCGAGCGAGAAGAACTTCTTGCCGCCGGTCTCCTCCTTGCTGGCGGCGAGGCTCCAGCCGGCGTACTGGCTGGCCAGGCAGGCCAGCACCGGCTGCGAGCTGCGCACCTCCAGCCAGGTCGGCCAGCCGTCGGCCGCGCCACTGCGTGCACAGACGCTGCCGAAGCCGCCGAGGCAGATCTCGCCGACGAGCAGGCCCGCCTCGATGCTGCCTTCGGCCGCGATGCCGGCGTCGACGATCCGTGCGCCGCTCGCGTCCTGCGTCACTTTCACGCGCAGCGCGTCGGCATCGGTGACGAGCCGCTCGACCCAGGGCTGCACATGCGCATTCAGGCTCAGCGTGCAGCCGGCCAGTGCCGCGGGATGGTCACTCATGTCGTCGTCTCCAGGGAAGCCAGCAGCGCGTCGCGGCGGCTGGCGAGTCGGGTGGTCACCTCGTGCACGTCGCGGCCGCCGGCCACGAGGCTGCACAGCGGGTCGCCGGCGGCGACCTGCGTGCCGGCACGGGGAAGGTCACAGGCACCGTCGCGCTGCGCGATCTGCGCCGCCGTGACGGCATCGATGTGCAATGCGCGCGGCGCGAACACGATCGTGGTGCCGCGAACGCCATCCGTCGGCGCCGGCGCCGGCGGCAACTCGCCTTGCTGGCAGGCGCGCAGGTGCGCACGCACCGGGCCGCCCTCGCCCACGCGCAGGTAGAGCGCCAAGCTGGCCGGCGGACGCGGGTTGAGTTCGAGCACCTCGACAGTATCGCCGTCGAGCAGGAAGTCCAGGCTGCCCAGGCCGCGCAGGCGGAACACGGCGGCGAGCAGCCGCGCGATCGCCGTCACCTCGCGCTGCACCGTGTCGCTCACCGGCACCGGCCCGGTCACGCCGCAGAACACGAACGGCCGCTCGCCTGCCGATCGCGTCGTCTGCACATTGAAGCCGAGCAGCACGGCGTCGCGCCCGTTGGCGACGAAGGTCGCCGACATCGCTGCGCCGCGCCGCTCGCGCTGCCAGTAGCGGCCCGGGCCGGCCGTCGTGCCCGGCGAAGCGCGCCGCACCTGCCAGCCACCACAACCGCCGGCGTCCTTGAGCAGCCAGCCGGCCGGCGTGGCCGGTGGATCCAGCGACACCGACGGGAAGCCGATGCCGTGCGAATGCAGCACGCCGAAAAATTCCTGCGGGTCGCGCACGCGGCGCACGTCGGCGGGTGCCGTGCCGATCAACGGCAGCAGCGCAGCCCCCCGCTCGAGCAGATCGGCGCGGCCGTCGAAGCCGCTGCCGGCGATCCAGCCCATCGTGTCGCCGCGCTGCGCGAGGGCCGACAGCGACGCTAGCAGCTTGTCGTCGTCGATGCACAGCGCCGATGCAGCACCGACCTCGTGCCACTGCGCCGCCAGGCGCCGCGTATCGTCATCGCCGAAGCAGTCGAGCGCGACCGTGCGCGTGCCGTCGAGTGCCGCGCTCTCGACCAGGGACCGCGCGGAGAGCGCCGCAACCGCGAGCACGGCGGGCTCAGCCGCCCTTGCCGGCCGCGGACTCGGCCAGGAAGGCGCGCGCCGTGGCAAAGGCCTCGGCGAAGCCGAGCACCGACTTCGGCTTGTCGCGCATCTCCACCAGCAAGCGATGCTGGGTGTGGTACTTGACGTCGCCGATGGCCAGCGCGCCGATGCCCACCGCGGTGGAGCCGGCAATCGGCTTGGCGTTGTCCATCACGCCGACACCGGCCACCCCTTCGGGCGGCACGGCGTTGACGTCGGCGGCCACGAGCAGCTTCTTCGCGAACGTCAGGTCTTCGGCAGACACCACCTGCACGCCGGCCGCTGCGCAGGCGAGGATCACGTGGGCATCGGCGATCGAGCTGCGCACCGCGGCACGGTCGCCGCCGGAGATGCCATGGATGGTCACGCCGAAGCGCTTGCCGGTCTGCTGCGCGGCCTCTTCGGCCACGTCGATGCCGTTGCGGCTGGACAGCGCCACGTCGGCACCGATCTGCGCCGCCAGCACGCCGGCGATGCGGCCCACCGGCCCGGTGCCGCCGAGCACGACCACGCGCAGGCCCTTCAGCCCGTCGGGCCGGGTCTTCTTCACCGCCGCCTCGACGCAGGCCACCATCGCTGCGGCGGTGGTGAACGAGCCACTGGGGTCGGACATCACGGAGACCACGAAGGGCGGGACCATCGCCTTGGCCGACTGCTCGAGCATGTCGGCCGCCACCAGCGCATCGCGCCCGCCGATGAAGATGCCGGTGCGCGCCACACCCTTGGGCCCGCGCGAGAAGATCGCATCCTGCGTCAGCGCCGTCACGCTCTTCATGTCGGCCTCGCAGTACGGCACGATGATCTGGTAGCCGGCGTCGGCGGCCATGTTGATGTCGAACGGGCTCATCTGCTTGCCCGGCGTGATCATGTGGAGGATGTAGGGGCGTTCCATGGCGAATCGCATTCTGTGAAGGTTGGGGGAAGAAGAATTCAGCGGGCCGGCAGATCGGCCACCGCAGCACCGTGGCGGCGCGCGCCGACCACGCGAATCTGCAATCCGGCGTCGACGACACCGGCCGTGCGCGCCGCGTCGATCAGGCCCTGCGCCGCCTGCGCCGAGGGCACGATGGCGAACCCGGTCGGGCCCCAGGAGCTCTGGCCGATGGCGGCGGCATCGCCGGCCGAAGCACCCCACCAGCGCATCAGCCGGCCGACGGCTGCGCTGGTCCAGGCGCTGCCGTCCTGTGCCGGCGCGAAATGGTCGCCCAGCAGTTGCTGCACGCGGTTCAGCCCGGGAGCGAAGGCGGCGAAATCGTCACTCGCCGCGCCGGCCATCACGCGCATCAGCACCTGGTGGCAGATGTCGGCCGCCGCGGACTGCGGCAGCGGCGGCAGGCGCGCGATCGCCTCGCGTTCGCCGGCACCGGACAGGCCACTCACCCGATCGTCGAGGACGACGATGACGCGCCAGCCCGGCGGCAACTCGACGCGCGAGAGCAGCTGCGCGGGCGAACCGTCGCGGCCCGGACCACCGTCGAGCAGCAGGCCGCCGGCGTCGAAGCCCGCGATGCCAATGCCCGAACGCAGTCCGCGGCCCAGCCAGGACGCCAGCGTGGGCGTGTCGAGGTCCAGCGCTTGAAGACGCGCGAAGGCGCGGCCGACGGCGAGCGCGAGCTGCGTGCCCGAGCCGAAGCCGGCATGCGCCGGCAGCACCTGGCGCAGGCGCAGCGACAGCGGCGCGTGGCAGCCGCTGCGCTCGCGCAGGCGCTGCAGGTGCGCGGCGGCCCGGCCGAGTTCGTCCTGCGCGGCCAGCGTGTCGGCACTCAGCGCATCGTGGTCGGCCGGCGCGAGTTCGAGCTCGGTCTCGAAGCCATCGATGACCAGGCCGATGCTGCCGAAGCGCCGGCCCAGCGAGCCCGAAGGATCGAGGAAGCCCAGGTGCAGGCGCCCCGGCGCGCGCACGCTCACGCCGGCGCGGGCGGCGGCGCGGGGCGAGGTCGGCGAGGGGCTGGCCATGGCGTGCAAGGGGGCATCGATCGGGCGGAGCATACGGCCAAGGTAGCAAGGGCCGTTCCGCCACGGGAAGTCACCTGCGCCGGTGTTCGCAGGGCGGCGTTGTCCCGTTCCGGGGACACTGTGTCAACGCAGCCTCGGCTGCCGGGCTGCGTCAGTCGTACTTGAGGTACTTGAAGCGCGGGTCGTCGGGCGTGCCTTCGAGTGCCGCCTCCGCGTCCTGGCCCGGCTGCCACATCAGCACCTCCTCGATCTTCTTCGCCAGCGCGAAGTCCTTCTCGGTGATGCCCTTGGCGGCATGGTTCATCAGCTTGACGGTGACGAAGGCGTACGACACGTTGAGGTCCGGGTGGTGCCAGGCCGCCTCGGCCAGGTGGCCGACGGTGTTGACCACCATCAGCGTGCCCTTCCAGCCGCTGGTCTTGTACTTGCGGCGGATCCAGCCGTCCTCGAAGGTCCACTTCGGCAACTCGGCCTTCAGGCGCGCCTCGATCTCCTCGGGTGTGTAGACCTCGTCCTTGCCTTTGCGTCGCCACTGCGTCATGTGCTTCTCCTGTGCTGGTTCGCTCACGAGCGTGTCACGCCGTCGCGCGCGATGCAAGCACCTGGCCTTCGCACAGGCCGAAGCCGATGCGCCGCGCTCCCGCGCGTTCGCAGTGCGCGCGCAGCAGCAGGCTGTCGCCGTCCTCGAGGAAGGTGCGTGTCTCGCCGTTGGGCAGCGTGATCGGCCGCTTGCCGCCTTCGGTGAGTTCGAGCAGCGAGCCGCCCTGCCCGGGCTGCGGGCCCGACTGCGTGCCCGAGCCGAGCAGGTCGCCGGCACCGAGGTTGCAGCCGTTCACGGTGTGGTGGGCGATGAGCTGCGCGATGGTCCAGTACGAGTCGCGGAAGTTCGACTGCATCAGGCGCTCGTGCGGCAGGCCGGCTTCGCGCATGCGCGGCGTCTGGATCGACACCTCGAGCGTGATGTCGAAGGCGCCGGCGGCGCGGTTGGCCGCCGAGTCGAGATAGGGCAAGGGTTGCGGGTCGCCGGCGGGGCGCTCGAAAGGTACGCGGAACGGCGCCAGCGCCTCGGGCATGACCACCCAGGGCGAGATCGTGGTCGCGAAGTTCTTCGACAGGAAAGGACCGAGCGGCTGGTACTCCCAGGCCTGCACGTCGCGCGCCGACCAGTCGTTGAGCAGCACGATGCCGAACAGCGCGTCCTCCGCCTTCGCGATCGGCACCGGCTCGCCCAGCGCATTGCCGGCACCGATGAGGAACCCCAGCTCCAGCTCGTGGTCCAGCCGGGCGGTCGGCGCCAGGCGCGGTGTCGCGTCGTTCGGGCCCTTCACCTGGCCGAGCGGCCGCTGGAAGCGCTGGCCGCTCACGCCGATCGACGAGGCGCGGCCGTGGTAGCCGATGGGCACCCATTGATAGTTCGGCAGCAGCGGGTTGTCGGGGCGGAACAGCTTGCCCACCGCGGTAGCGTGGTGGATGCCGGTGTAGAAGTCGGTGTAGTCGCCGATGCGGCAGGGCAAGGCCATCTCGACGGCCGCTTGCGGCAGCACGCACAGCTCGAGAAACGGCCCCTGCTCGCTGCCGTCGCGCAAGGCCACCGACAGCGCGCTGCGTACGCCGCGCCGAGCGACCGGCCCGAGCGACATGAAGGCCAGCAGATCTCCGGCGGCCAATGGCTGCAGCCACTGCGCCACATCGCGTCCCCAGGGGCATTGCTCCGCCGCCAGGCGCAGGTCCAGCACCTGGTCGCCGATGGCCACGCCGAAGCGCCAGGGCTCCTCGCTGCCCTTGCGGCGAAAGCGCCCCAGCGGCAGGTTCTGGATCGGGAAGTCGGTGCCGGCGTTGTTGGCCGAAGCGACCCAGCTGCGCAGCGAAGGATCGTGCGTCTCGTCGAGCGCCGCGCTCATCGCGCCGACTCGCCGCTCGGCACACCGGCGCGGGCCGCATCGAGCGCCTCTCGCAGCACGCGCAGGTCGCCGATGTGGTTGGCCAGCAGCAGCACCAGGCGCGCGTTGACGAGCCGGCTGGCCTCGTCGGACAGGCCGCGGTGTGTCTCGATCAGCATCTCGTAGAAGTCGTCGCCCGGGCTGAACGCATGCAGCGGCGTCTGGCCGGGGCGGCCGAAGTTGGGGCGGGTGTTGAGGTGTTCCATCGTCGGCTCGGCGAAAGGTCAGGCGTTGCAGGTGGCGCGGGCCAGCGCGGCGCGCACCGCGGCTGCGTCGAGCCGGCGCCAGCGTGCGGCCACGTGCTGGTCGGGCCGGAGCAGGTAGGCGGTGCCCGGACGCGCGTCCAGCCGCTTGGCGGCCACGCCCTGGTGATCGACGACCAGCGTCGCACCGGCCGGCGCATCGCCGTCGAGCTGCGAGACGATCAGCGTGCGCACTGGAATCGCGGCATCGGCCAGGGAATGGATCGTTTCGCGCGTGCCGGCGTCGATATCGGCGGGGCTCGCCACGAACAGCAGCAGCGCGAAGTGGTGACCGGTGTGCGCAAGCAGCCAGGCGTCGCGCCCCTGGTGCCGCACGGGCGCGTCGGCCAGCGGTGCGCCGGGGTGCATGGAACCCTCGAACGTCTCGGTATCCGGCGTGTTCAGCGCCGAGCCAGTCAGGTGCGCCGGCACCGACAGCCGCCCCGAGTTGACCAGCGCGCGCGCGAAGGCATGTTCGCGCGCCAGCGTCAGCACCGCATTGCGGAAGTCGCGCGAGACCTGGCTCTTCGGCGTGATGAAGTCGGTGGAGCGTGTCGAGTTCAGCAGGTTCTCGTCGGCGGCGAAGACACGCTCGTCGCTGTAGGTGTCCAGCAGCTTCTCCGGTGCCTTGCCGTCCATCACCAGCTTGAGCTTCCACACCAGGTTGTCGGTGTCCTGCAGGCCGGAGTTGGCGCCGCGCGCACCGAAGGGCGAGACCTGGTGCGCCGCGTCGCCGACGAAGAGCACGCGGCCGTGGCGGAAGCTCTGCATGCGCCGGCACTGGAAGGTGTAGACGCTGACCCATTCGAGCTCGAACTCGCGCTCCAGGCCCAGCATCGCGCGGATGCGCGGGATCACGCGCTCGGGCTGCTTCTCCGCCTCGGGGTCGGCGTCCCAGCCGAGCTGGAAGTCGATGCGCCAGACGTTGTCGGCCTCGCGGTGCAGCAGCACGCTCTGCCCGGGATGGAACGGCGGGTCGAACCAGAACCAGCGCTCGGCCGGGAAGTCGGCCTTCATCACCACGTCGGCGATGAGAAAGCGGTCCTGGAACACCTTGCCCTCGATGTCCAGGCCGAGCTGGCGGCGGATCGGGCTGCGCGCGCCGTCGGCGACGATGAGCCAGTCGGCATCGAGCGCATAACGACCTTCGGCGGCCTCGACCTCGATGCGTGCGCCGTTGCCGGCAGGCGTGACGCCGACCACCTTGTTCTTCCAGCGCAGCTCCAGGTTGGGCAGCTCGCTGGCGCGCTTCACGAGGTATTCCTCGAGGTAGTACTGCTGCAGGTTGACCATGCCAGGGCGGTGGTGGTCGGCCTCGGGCAGCAGGTTGAAGCGGAACACCTCGTCGTTGCCGTAGAAGGTACGGCCGACATTCCAGGTCACGCCCTTGTCGACCACAGGGTCGCCGCAGCCGATGCGGTCGAGGATCTCCAGCGCGCGCTTGGCGTAGCACAGGCCGCGCGAGCCGACGCTGACGGTGTCGTCGTCGTCGAGCAGCAGCACGCGCGTGCCCTGCATCGCGAGGTCGATCGCCGCGGCCAGGCCGACCGGGCCGGCCCCGACGACGATCACCGGGTGGCGTGGCACCTCGCCCGGCCGTTCGATCTCGGCGGGGCGGTGGTGGGCATAGCGCGGGTAGGTGTAGGTGCTCAGCATGGGCGGCTCGGTGGCGGCGTCAGAAGTGGCTCATGGCTCAGGCCTTGAATTCCTTCTCGTGCATCCAGGCCGCGTGTTTGGGCGCACGGCGGGTCTGCGCCCATTCGTCGAGCATGTCCCACTTCACCGCGTCGAGCTTCGCGTTCATCTCGGCCGTGGCGGTGTCGGCGGCGAGTTCGACGCGGTGGCCGTTCGGGTCGAAGAAGTAGATCGACTTGAAGATCGTGTGGTCGGTCGGGCCGATCACCTCGATGCCGGCGGCCTGCAGCTTGGCCTTCGTGGCCTCGAGCTCCTCGATCGAGCCGACCTTGAAGGCGATGTGCTGCACCCACTCCGGCGTGTTGGCGTCGCGGCCCATCGCCGGCGAGTTCGGCAGCTCGAAGAAGGCCAGGATGTTGCCGCCGCCCGCATCCAGGAAGACGTGCATGTAGGGGTCGGGCGCGTGCGTCGAGGGCACCTGGTCCTCGGCGATGGCGAGCACGAAGTCCATGCCCAGGTGCTCGCGGTACCACTGGACGGTCTGCTTGGCGTCGCGGCAGCGGTAGGCGACGTGATGGATGCGCTGGATGCTCATGGTGCGTTTCCTCGGGATGTCCTCAGGTTTCGAGCGCGGCCCACATCTGGCGGTCGCGCTCGGCGGTCCAGATGCGCGGGTCGGGGTACTGCGTGGCCTCGTCGTAGCAACGCGTCACGTCGAAGGGCATGCAGTGGTCGAAGATGACCCACTTGCCGTACTTCGGCGCCAGGCGCGCGTAGGTGTCCTTGTAGACGGCGTTGAGATCCTTGCCGGCGGACACGCCGGCCTTCACGCTCTCGTACACGTCGGCGATGAAGGCCCTCGTGCCGGACAGGCCCGCCTGCACCTGCTCGGGCGTGACCAGCGCGGCACCGCGGCCGGGCACCAGCTTCTCGGGCTTCAGTGCAGCCAGGTTGTCGAGGGTCTGCGGCCAATCCTTGAAGTAGGCGTCGCCCGCATAGGGCGTGGCGTCGAACTCGACCAGGTCGCCGCTGAACAGGATCTTCTGCTGCGGCAGCCAGGCCACCGTGTCGCCCTTGGTGTGGCCGCGGCCGAGCTGCAGCAGCTGCACCTCGAGCTTGCCCAGCCACAGCGTCATCTTGCCGGTGAAGGTCATCGTCGGCCAGGTCAGCCCCGCGGGCACGCTCTCGACGTTGCGGAACAGGCGCGGGAAGCGGCCGATCTCGCTGGCCTTGTCCTGCTCGCCGCGCTCGACGATCAGGTCGTAGGTGTCCTGGCTGGCGATGATCTGCTGCGGCGCATAGGCGCTCGCGCCGAGCACGCGCACCGCGTGGTAATGCGTCAGCAGCACGTACTTGATCGGCTTGTCGGTGACCTCGCGGATGCGGCGGATCACGTCCTGCGCCATCACCGGCGTGGCCTGCGTGTCGATCACCAGCACCGCGTCGTCGCCAATGATGATGCCGGTGTTCGGGTCGCCCTCGGCCGTGTAGGCGTAGGCGTTGTCGGACAGCTTCGTGAAGCTGACCTTCTTCTCTTCGAGGTCGGCCTGGCTGGCGAAGGTCTTCTGGCTCATGGGGGCTCCGGAGTCCGTGGCCGGGCGGCCACGTTGTTTGTTCATTGCAAACGCATTCGCACTTTACGGGCAAGGTTGCGCTATGTCAAACTAGTTTGCATGGAACAAATCGTCAACCGCGAGCAGCGGGCGGTGCAGTCGGTGGAGGTCGGCGGGCGCCTGCTCATCGCGCTGGGCCAGCACGCCGCGCCGATGTCGCTGAAGGACCTGGCTGCCGCGGCCGACCTGCCCGCCTCGCGGGCGCATCCCTACTTGGTGAGTTTCGGCCGGCTCGGCCTGATCGAGCAGGACGGCACCAGCGGGCGCTACGCGCTCGGCCCGGCGGCGCTGCAGCTCGGCCTGGCCTGCCTGCACCAGCTCGACCCGATCAAGGCGGCGGGGCCGGTGGCCGAGGCGCTGTCGCAGGCGATCGACCAGACGGTGGCGATTGCCGTGTGGGCCAATTTCGGACCGACCATCGTGCGTGTGATCGAAGGCAGCCAGCCGCTGCACGTGAACATGCGCGCCGGCTCGGTGATGTCGGTGCTGGGCACGGCCACCGGCCGCGCATTCGCCGCCGTGCTGCCGCCGCGCACGGTGAAGGAGGTGCTGGCCGGGCCGGTGGGCGAGCCGCGCCGTGCCGACCGCACGGCGGTGAAGGACATCGACCGCGAACTCGAGTCCATCGCCGCCGAGGTGCGCCGCCACGGCGTGGCGCGTGCGCTGGGGCGGCCGATCCCGGGCGTCAACGCGTTCAGCGCAGCCGCCTTCGACCACGAGGGCCGGCCGGCGCTGGTGATCACCGCGCTCGGCCACGAGGACACGTTCGCCGCCACCTGGGATTCGCCGCTGGCCGCCGCGGTGCGCGATGCTGCCGCCGAGGTGTCGCACCGGCTCGGCCACCGGCGCTGACGCGGCGGGCGCCGACGCCCGCTCCGCCTCACTTCACCAGCGGGCGCACGCTGGTGAAACCACCGTCCACGGCGATCACCTGGCCCGTCAGGCGCTGCGCACCCTCGCCGAGCAGCCAGGCCATCACCTCGGCCACCTGCTCCGCAGTCTGCACGCCGCCCAGCGGGTACTGGCGTGCCGCGCCCTCACGCATCGCCGGCAGCTTGAGCATGGCTGCGGTCATCGGCGTCTCGGTCAAACCCGGTGCCACCGCGTTGACGCGCACGCCCTGCCCGGCATGCGTGGCCGCGGCGCTGCGCACCAGCGCCTCGACGCCGCCCTTGGCCGCCGCGATCGCCTCGTGGTTGGCCACGCCGATGCGCGCCACCACCGAACTCACGAACACCGCCGCGCCCGCCTCACCCTTCAGTTCGGCAAGCCAGGCCTGCAGCACGAACACCGCACTGTCGAGGTTCACCCGCATCAGCTCGCGATAGGCCTCGATGCGCGTGCGCTGCAGCGGCGCGATCAGCGTGCTGCCCACGCAATGCGCGAGTTGCGCGGGCGCTTCGCCGAGCGCCTCACGGCAGGCGGCAAAGGCCAGCGCCGCGCCTTCCGGCGTGGTGGTGTCGGCGGCGATGCGCAGCACCGCCGGCACCTCGGCCAGCCTCGCGGCGTCGCGACCCACGGCCACCACGCGTCGGCCTTGGGCGCTGAGTTGCGCGGCCAGCGCACGCCCGATGCCGCCGCCGGCGCCGGTGACGAGGGCCATGTTGTTCATGGCAGCGTTTCCTGCAGGTCGAGCGGATCGGTTTCGGCCGGCGCGGCACGCAACGTCTTGCTGCGGCAGCCGACGTCGCCGCGTCGGATGGCTTGCGCGCGCTGCACCACCGCGGCCCGCTGCGGACCGTCCATGCGCGCCAGGTTCTTCACCTGCAGCACCATGCGTGGGTTCTTCGCCAGCAAAGCTTCGTGACGCATCAGGAAGTCCCAGTACAGCGTGGTGAAGGGGCAAGCGCTGTCGCCGCTGCGCTGCGCCGGGTCGTAGCGGCAACCGGCGCAGTGCGGGCTCATGCGCTCGATGTACTTGCCGGTGGCCACGTAGGGTTTGCTGGCCATCAGGCCGCCATCGGCGAACTGGCTCATGCCCAGGGTGTTGGGCAGCTCCACCCACTCCACGGCATCGACATAGACAGCCAGGTACCAGGCATGCACCTGCCGCGGCTGCACGCCGTACATCTGCGCGAACAGGCCGGTCACCATGAGCCGCTGGATGTGGTGGGCATAACCGTGCTGCAGCGTCTGCGTGATCGCGTCGCGCAGGCAGGCCATGTCCGTGTCGCCGCTCCAGTACCAGGCAGGCAGGTCTTCCTGCGCGCCCAGCGCATTGCGTTCGAGGTAGCCCGGCATCTGCGTCCAGTAGATGCCACGAACGTACTCGCGCCAGCCGAGGATCTGCCGCACGAAGCCCTCCACGCTGGCCAGCGGCGCGCGCCTGGCGTGGTAGGCGGCCTCCGCGGCCGCGACGACCTCGCGCGGGTTGAGCAGCTTCAGGTTCAGCGCAGCAGAAAGATGGGCATGGAACAGCCACGGCTCGCCGGGCCACATCGCGTCCTGGTGGCGGCCGAAGTGCGGCAGGCGGTGTTCGATGAAGTCGTGCAGCGCCCGCAAGGCCTGTTCGCGCGTGACCGGCCAGGCGAAGTCGTCGAGCCGGCCCGGATGAGAAGCGAACCGTTCGCGCACCAGCGCGATGACCTCGCGCGTGATCGCGTCCGGCGCGAAGCGGCTGCGCGGCGGCAAACGGCCAGGGCCTTCGGGGCCGAAGGCCGCGCGGTTGTCGGCGTCGAAGTTCCACTCGCCGCCCAGCGGCTCCTTGCCATCCATCAGCACCCGATGGCGCACGCGCTGTTCGCGGTAGAAGTATTCCAGCCGCAGCGACTTGCGGCCCTTCGCGTGCGCGGCGAACTCGCGAATGCTGCCGAAGAAATGGCGGTCTTCGCGGATGTCCAGCGGCAACCCGCTGGACTCGGCCACACCGCGCAGCGCCTGCAGGATGCGCCACTCGCCGGGCGCCGTGACCACCAGCCGTTGCGGGCGCAGCGTGGCGATGTCCGCACGCAGTTGCGCCGCGAGGCTGCCCCGGTTGCCGTCGGCGTCGAGCGCGGTGTAGTGCAGCGGCAGGCCCGCTTCGCGCAGGGCCGCAGCGAAGTGGCGCATGGCCGAGAGGAACAGCGCGGTGCGCTGCAGGCTGGAGGCCACATGAGTGGATTCCTCCGCCACCTCGGCCATCCAGACCGCATCGCAGCCCGCGTCGAAACCGTCGAAGGCCGACGCCTCGAGATCGAGCTGGTCTCCCAGAACGACGACGAGCGAACGCAGTTCAGCCACGCGCGGCCTTGCTGCGCCGGCAGGCGTCGGAGCAGTACTTCACTTCGGCCCAGGTGCGCGACCAGGCGCGTCGCCAGCTCATCGGCCTGCCGCAAGCGGCGCAGGGCTTGGCGGGCAACGACGCCTTGTTGCCTTTGAACGAAGCGAAGTGCTGCCTCACGCCTTCTTGGCCCAGGCGCTGCACCAGCCGGCGCTGGCCACCTGCTTGCCCGCGAAGATGCCGCAGGGGCCGGACTTGTCGGCGGCCTTGCCCTGGTACAGGGCACAGGTGGCGCAATGCTGGCCGTCGGCGTACTTGGCGTACTTCTTCTTGTCGACGCGCTTGGCATCGGCCACGTAGCCGAGCGCGGTGGCCTGCGCATCCTTCTCGTCGACCATCGCCTGGGCGCGCGCGCCCGTGCCGATCAGCGCGCCCGAGGCGGCCAGTGTCATGAGGAATACGCGACGCGGAATGTACTTGTGCATGTTGATCTCCGTTGTGCGATGTGAGCCCAATGCCGGCTCAGCCCGAGGGCTGAAGCTCGGCCCGCGCGGGATGCGCGACCTGTTGAGACGCGGGGCGAGCCCCGGCGTTCCAATGCATCTTCTCGACCAGGGCCATGGCCGACTGCCACGCGCCCTCGGCGCCCAGGCCACCGAGGAAGTCGCCGCACACGCCGAGGCCCGAGGCGGCGTTCCACCAGCAGGAGTCGCCAGATTCGGCCAGCGGCAGACCGGTCTGCGCATAACGCCACCGATGCACCACAGCATGCCGCCAGCGCACCGGCTCGCCCAGGCACTCCGCCACCGCGTCCTGCAGGCGGGCCTGCACCCAGTCGCCGGGCCGCTCGACATGCTGTCGGCTCCAATCGGCACGGGCATGCGCCACCCAGTGGGCTTCGCCGTCCTGCGGTTCCCGGCCCGGGCGCCGCTCGTTGCGCGACAGCAGTTCGATGACTGGATGGTGCGGCCGCGCGATGTCCCACGGCGCCGCGGAAGGCGTGTCGGCCAACCCCATCAAGGTCCAGCACGGCTGCATGTCCACCTGCACGGCCTGCTGCGCCCATCCCGGCGCGTGCTCTGCCAGCAGCGCGGCCGACTGGGCCGGCGGCATCGCCAGGATCACCGCGTGGAACAGACCCGGCTGCACTTCGCCGCGGCTGCGCAGCTGCCAACCGTCGTCTTTGCGTTGCACGGCATCGATCGGCGTGTCCCAGCAGAAGTCGATGCCCGAGAGCAATTCGCGCGTCAGCCGCGGCATGTCCGGCACTGGCACGTACATCAGCCCCGGGTCGTTCGTGCCCGACGCGGCCACGGGCCGCCACGACACCAGCCAACCGGCACGGCACGCCTGCTCCGCAAATGCCTGGAACGCCGGCGTCGTGGCGGCAAAGCCGACGGCGCCGTGATCGAACTTCGTTGTCCGCGACTGCCCCGCAGCGTCCTGCCATGACGCACGACGCGTTGCGAGCCGCCCGCCAGCGCCCCGCGACTTGTCGAACACCTGCACCCGCCAGCCTGCGAAGGAGAGCTGTCGTGCGCACACGGCACCCGCCAGCCCGGCGCCGACCACGGCCACACGCCCCACCCGATCGCTGATTGCCATGCCGGCAGGATACGGACTCACCGCGTCAGAGTGAGGTCATTGATTGAAACACCGGCCAACTGACCCTGATAATCGAGGTCAATTCGACTTCACTCTGCCCTGCGATGCGCGACTCTTCCGATCCTGACCATGAACCCCGTCACCGCAGCGGCGCGGTTGCGCGCATGGTGCGCATGCCCGTGGCGACACTGCGGGTCTGGGAGCGGCGCTATCGGATCTCGTCGCCGGCCCAGACGCCGAGCGGCCAGCGCCTGTACAGCGCCGCCGACGTGCGCCACATCGCGCTGCTCAAGCAACTGACCGAACTCGGCCACGCGATCGGCAGCCTGGCGGGGCTGGACATGGCGCAGCTGCGGGCAGTTGCCGCCACGCACGCCGGCGCTGTCACCGGCACGCTGGTCGACGCGGCTCCTGCCGTGGCGAGCCCGTCGTGGCGCGTCGCCGTGGTGGGTGCGGCGCTGGCGCGCCGCCTGGAGCGGCCGGCTCTGCGGCGCCGGCTGAATCGCCCGCTGGAAGTGCTCGGCCCGTTCGACGACCTCGCCCACGCCGTGGCAGGACTCGGCGATGCGGCGGTGGATCTCTTGCTGGTGCAGGCCCCCACCCTTCAGGACGACTGGCCGACGTTGTGGCGTCGCGCCGTGCCACGCTCCGTGCGCACCGCGGTCGTGTTCCGCTTCGCCAGCGAATCAGTGTGCGAGCAACTCGCCTCTGACGGCCTGGCGCTGCTTCGCGAGCCACCTTCAGACGCCGCGCTCGGCCAATGGCTGCAGGGCCTCGACAGCACCGATCGATCCTCGCTGCTGGCCACTGCACCGGCACGTGCCGACTGGCCTGCGGCCGAGTCCGCCCGGCCACGGCGCTGGGATGACGCGGCGCTGGCCGACATCGCCGGTCTGTCGACCACCATCGCCTGCGAATGCCCGAGACACATCGCCGAGTTGCTCATGCAGCTCTCGCATTTCGAGGCCTACAGTGCCGAGTGCGCCCACCGCAGCGCGGCGGACGCAGCGCTGCACAACTACCTGGGTCAGGTGACTGCCGCTTCTCGCGCCCGGTTCGAGGAAGCGCTCGAGCGGGTGGCCGTCCATGAAGGGCTGCTGTTGGAGCGACAGCCGACAAATGGGCCGCCCACAAAGACAAACCCCTCCCGACCAGAGGTGGGAGGGGCGGGTGGCTGACGCCACCGGTTCGGGGCTCCGGAGGAAAGTGGTCCGGGGCTCCTGGCGCGCAGGGACTGCGCCATTGGGTTTACCTGCATGCAGGTTCTCCAAAGCTAGGCCATGTCACGCCCGAGTTCAAGCACGATCTGCGTTCGTGTTTCCTCTTGTCATGGCTGGCGCCCCGTGAGGCTCGAGACGATGCCTGCCACGCGCTGCTCGACCGCCGCGTCCATGCGGATCGAGCGCCCCCACTCCCGCGAAGTCTCGCCCGGCCACTTGTTGGTTGCATCCAGGCCCATCTTGCCGCCGAGGCCGCTGACCGGCGACGCGAAGTCGAGGTAGTCGATCGGCGTGTTGCCCACCAGCGTGGTGTCGCGCACCGGGTCCATGCGGGTGGTGATGGCCCAGATCACCTCGTCCCAGCGGCGGATGTCGACGTCGTCGTCGGTGACGACGATGAACTTGGTATACATGAACTGGCGCAGGAAGCTCCACAGACCGAACATCACCCGCTTGGCGTGTCCCGGATAGGCCTTGCGGATGCTGATGATCGCCATGCGGTAGCTGCAGCCTTCGGGCGGCAGGTAGAAGTCGACGATCTCCGGAAACTGCTTCTGCAGGATCGGCACGAACACTTCGTTGAGTGCCACGCCCAGCACGGCGGGTTCGTCCGGCGGCTTGCCGGTGTAGGTGGAGTGGTAGATCGGGTCGCGCCGGTGCGTGATGCGCGTCCAGCTCGAGCACTGGGAACCAGTCCTGCTCGTTGTAATAGCCGGTGTGGTCGCCGAACGGGCCTTCGAGCGCATGCAGGTAGCCGTTGATTTCCTTCATCGGCACGCCGTGCTCGCTGTGGCCGGTCCAGCCGGAATCGGCCACCGGAATACGCCCCTCGAGCACGAACTCGGCGCTCGCCGGCACCTGAAGCATCACGCCCGCGTCGCCGACGGCGCTGTCGGTCACCTCGGTGCGGCTGCCGCGCAAGAGGCCGGCGAACTGGTATTCCGACAGCGTATCGGGCACCGGAGTCACGGCACCCAGGATGGTGGCCGGATCAGCTCCCAGGGCCACGGCGATCGGGAACGGCTGCCCCGGCTTGGCCAGCGCGAACTCCCGGAAATCGAGTGCACCTCCGCGATGGGCCAGCCAGCGCATGATCACCTGGCGCGGGCCGATGACCTGCTGGCGATAGATGCCCAGGTTCTGGCGCGACCTCGCCTTCGGGCCGCCTTGCGGCCCCCGCGTGACGACCAGCCCCCAGGTGATCAGCGGCCCGGCGTCTCCCGGCCAGCAGGTCTGCACCGGCAGGCGGGCCAGGTCGATGTCGGCGCCTTCCAGTACCGTCTCCTGGCAGTGTGCCTGGCGCACCGACGCCGGCTTCATGTCCCACACCGCCTTCATCATGTGTAACAAGCGGCCGGTGTCCTTCAGGCCCTTGGGCGGCTCCGGCTCCTTCAGGCGAGCCAGCAACTGCCCCACCTCGCGCAGTTCGCTTACCTCGGTGGCACCCATCCCCAGAGCCACCCGCTTCGGAGTGCCGAACAGGTTCGCGAGCACCGGAATTTTGTAACCGACAGGCGATTCGAAAAAAAGTGCCGGCCCGCCAGCGCGCAGCACGGAGTCACTGACCGCTGTCATCTCGAGCCGCGCGGAGACTGGCTCTGCGACGCGTTTGAGCTCGCCGAGCCGCTCCAGACCGTCAACAAACTCACGGAGATCTCGGTACTTCATACTGAAAAGTAATTACAGATCGATGTCATAACCTTGACCAGTTATGAAAAGGCTTCCTAGAATTCGGCCCGTTCGCACCAACAAGGGATAACCCGAACCCCATGGTGCAGGGATAGTGAAGCAGCCGAGCCGCTGCCACAGTCGAACCCAGGTTCGAATCGCTGCCGGAAGACGCCGCGCAAGACGGCACCCGATCTCCGGCCGAGGATTATCACCGTCGCCCCAGGCTGTCTGCCGGGGTCGCCCTGCGGGGCCGGCGGCCTGAACAGAAGGAGTGACATGACAACGCTGAATCGATGCTCGACGCGTGCCCGCCAGGTGCGCGATGCCATCGGCGAGTCGGCCACGGTGTTCCTGAAGGACGTCGGGCACGGCCTGCTCGAAGTCAGCCACAACATGCTGGCGCTGCTCGGGCTGCTGCTCGTGGCCGCCGCGGTGTTTACCTTCGGCAAGCCCGAGTTCCGGCACGCTGCCGAAACCACGGTACTGGGCTGGCTGCAGGCGCGTCACGAAGCGCGGGCCGAGCCGGCTGAACTGCTGGCAGCCCAGTTGAGTGAGCCCGACGCGATCAGCCGCGCCACGGCCACCGATCCGAAGGAACTCACCCGCCAGCAGGCCGCCGTGGCGCACTGGATCTCGCGCCGCTACCGCGTCGCGCCGGAGCCGATCAGTCGCCTCGTTCAGGAAGCCTGGAACGTCGGCCAGCGCGCCGGGCTGGACCCGACGCTGATCCTGGCCATCATGGCCGTGGAATCGAGCTTCAACCCGTTCGCTCAGAGCACCGTCGGCGCGCAGGGCCTGATGCAGGTGATGACGAAGATCCACGACGACAAGTACGAGGCCTTCGGCGGCAATCTGGCGGCGTTCGACCCGGTGACCAACCTGCGCGTCGGCGTGCAGGTGCTCAAGGAGTGCATCGCCCGCGCTGGCAGCGTCGAGGCCGGCCTGCGCTACTACGTGGGCGCGGCCAATCTCGAGGACGACGGCGGTTATGCCGGCAAGGTGCTTGCCGAACAGAACAATCTGCGCATGGTGGCCGGCGGCAAGTCGGTGCCGGCCAACGTCGCGCTGATCTCGGTGTCGGCGCCGGCCGCGGCTGCCTCTGCAGCGCAGCGACCCGAAGCGCAGCCGGCCGTGGCGCCGGCGCGCGATGCCGAAGCTCCGGAGCAGGTCGCCTACCTGCGCTGAAGCGCCGGCGCGGCTCCGCTACACTGGCGAGACCGCGCGACTGGCGATGCGGCCCCGCCCTGGGGCCTGAGGTGGTGAACCACCGGGAAGCGTGGTCGGAGCCTGCCGCTGCGGGCGCCGGATCCGCCGTTCGCCTGGGCAGCCCTGCGACCGCAACCCCTGCGGCCGGCCCCGGGTACTTCCGCTGTCAAGGACTGCCAACATGTTCGACCGTTCCGTTTCCACCGTCGCCCACATCGATCCGGAGATCTGGGCCGCCATCCAGCGCGAGAACCAGCGCCAGGAAGACCACATCGAGCTGATCGCCTCGGAGAACTATGCGTCTCCCGCAGTGATGGCCGCGCAAGGCTCGCAGCTCACCAACAAGTACGCCGAGGGCTACCCGGGCCGCCGCTACTACGGCGGCTGCGAGAACGTCGATGTGGTCGAGCAACTCGCCATCGACCGCGCCAAGCAGCTGTTCGGCGCCGAACATGCCAATGTGCAGCCGAACTCCGGCTCGCAGGCCAACCAGGGTGTGTTCTTCGGCCTGCTGCAGCCCGGCGACACCATCATGGGCATGAGCCTGGCCGAAGGCGGCCACCTCACCCACGGCATGCCGCTGAACATGAGCGGCAAGTGGTTCAAGGTCGTCTCCTACGGGCTGAACGCCAAGGAAGAGATCGACTACGACGCCATGGAGCGCCTGGCGCACGAGCACAAGCCGAAGCTGATCATCGCCGGCGCCTCGGCCTACGCCCTGCGCATCGACTTCGAGCGCTTCGCCAAGGTCGCCAAGGCGATCGGCGCCTACTTCATGGTCGACATGGCGCACTATGCCGGCCTGATCGCCGCGGGCGTCTACCCGAACCCGGTGCCACACGCCGACGTGGTCACCACGACCACGCACAAGACGCTGCGCGGCCCGCGCGGCGGCCTGATCCTGATGCGTGGCGACGAGATCGCCAAGAAGGTCAACAGCGCGATCTTCCCCGGCATCCAGGGCGGCCCGCTGATGCATGTGATCGCCGGCAAGGCGGTCGCCTTCAAGGAGGCGCTGTCGCCCGAGTTCAAGGTCTACCAGCAGCAGGTGGTGAAGAATGCCGCGGCGATGGCCGAGACGCTCGTTTCGCGCGGCCTGCGCATCGTCAGCGGGCGCACCGAGAGCCACGTGATGCTGGTCGACCTGCGACCCAAGGGCCTGACCGGCAAGGAAGCGGAAGCCATCCTCGGCATGGCACACATGACCTGCAACAAGAACGGCATCCCGAACGACCCGCAGAAGCCGATGGTGACCAGCGGCATCCGCCTCGGTTCGCCGGCGATGACCACGCGCGGTTTCAAGGAAGATCAGGCGCGGCTGACCGCCAACCTGATCGCTGACGTGCTCGACAAGCCGCATGACGAAGCGAACATCGCCGCCGTGCGCGCCAAGGTCGCGGCGCTGACCAAGGACTTCCCGGTCTACCGCTGACGCGGCCACCGGCACGGCATGCGCTGCCCCTTCTGCAGCCACGAAGACACCCAGGTCGTCGAGACACGCGAGTCCGACGAGGGTGACGTCGTGCGCCGCCGGCGGCGCTGCCAGTCCTGCGACAAGCGATTCACCACCTACGAGCGGGCAGAGATCGCGCTGCCCTCGGTGGTCAAGAAGGACGGTACGCGGGCCGACTTCGAACTCGCCAAGCTGCGCGCCTCGATGGCGCTGGCGCTGCGCAAGCGGCCGGTGAGCGTGGAGCAGATAGACGCCGCGGTCGAGCGCATCCAGGAAAAGCTGCTCAACAGCGGCGCCAAGGAGGTGGCCTCCACCCGCCTGGGTGAACTCGTCATGCGCGAGCTCAAGCGCATCGACAAGGTGGCCTACGTCCGCTTCGCCTCCGTGTACCGCAGCTTCGAGGACGTGGACGAGTTCCGGCAGCTGATCCGGGACATTTGAGGCGGATCCCCCGCCCGGGGGAACCCGGCCTGGGCGCCCCGCAGCGGGGCCGGTCTGTTCGCCCCTGTGCGGGACGCGCAAGGCGCGCCCGATTTCTACAGTCCGTGCATCGTTTCAAACGGAGCACGGCATGCAAGCACATCACCCCCAGCGCGGACTGAGCCTCATCGAGGCCGCCGTGGTCGTGGCGATCATCGCCACGGCGGCCACCGCAGCAGCACCGAGCCTCGGCCGCCTGATCGACCATCGCCGGCTCGAAGCCGGTGCGAGCCAGCTCGCCGCCGATCTGCAGCTCGCCCGCAACGAGTCCATCGCCCGCAATCGCGTCGTGCGGGTGAGCTGGCAGGCGGCCGCAAACTGCTATGTCGTGCACACCGGCGCGGCCGACCAATGCACTTGTGCGGCCGACGGCAGCGGCCATTGCGCCGCCGGCGGATCGCTGCTGCGCAGCGTGGGCTGGACGGCGGCCGACCGCATCGCAGTCCAGTCGAACAGCGCCTCGATCGCCTTCGACCCGCAGCACGGCACCGCCACGCCGAGCGCCACCTGGCGCGTCGTCGCCAGAGATGGCCGCGCCATCCACCACGTCGTCAACGTCATGGGCCGGGTGCGCAGCTGCTCACCGCTCGCTTCCGTGCCCGGCTACCGCGCCTGCTGAAAGGGAACCACCATGCAGCATTCGTCCACCCTCGGCCGTCGCTCGCGCGGCTTCACGCTGATCGAGGTGCTTAGCGTGCTGGGCATTGCCAGCGTGCTGTCCAGCATCGCCTACCCGAGCTTCCAGGGCAGCCTGCAGAAGGCGCGGCGCACCGATGCACTGGTCGCGCTGACGCAAGTGCAGATCTCGCAGGAGCGCTGGTTCGTCAACCATCGCGGTTACGCCACCCTGGCGCAGCTGCGCCAGCCGGCGCAGACGAGCTCCGGCCACTACGCACTGGAGATGATCGCCGCCGACGAGTCGCGCTACGAGGTCGTGGCGCGGGCCAGCGGTGCGCAAGCCCGCGACGGTGAATGTCGCCATCTCAAGCTGGTGGTCGACGGCGCCGTGATCACGCGCGCCTCGGGCGCCGACGACAGCGTGGCCAACCCGCCGGCAGCGAATCGCCGCTGCTGGAGCCTTTGAGCATGGAGGCCGCCATGCCACGCCTCCACCAACGCGGACTGTCGCTGGTCGAACTGATGATCGGCCTGGCGATCGGCCTGTTCATTACCGCCGCGGGCTTCTCGGTGCTCGTCGGCCAGTGGCGCGAACACCGCAGCGCCACCGCCGCCATGCGACTGATGCAGGACTTGCGCAGCGCCAGCGACGTGATCACGCGCGACCTGCGGCGAGCGGGCCATTGGACCGATCCGACCGTCGCCATGGCGGCCGCCGCCGCGTCCGGCGCAGTCGCCAACCCGTACGCCGCCTTCGCGCCGGCCTCGGCCGCCTCCGACGCGGCGCGCTTCGCGTACTCGCGCGACACGGTCGAGAACCAGCTGCTCGACAGCAACGAGCAGTTCGGCCTGCGCCTGCGCAGCGGCGTGATCGAGCTGCTGCTCGGCGCCGGCAACTGGCAGGCGCTGACCGATGCCGGCACGCTGCAGGTCACCGCGTTCAGCGTGCAGCCACGAGTGCAGACGGTGTCGCTGCTCGACCACTGCGCCCGCCCCTGCCCCACCGGCAGCACGAGCTGCGAGGCCCAGCTCGAGCTGCGCAGCCTGCACGTGAGCATCACGGCGCGCGCCTCCGACGACGCCTCGCTGCAGCGCAGGCTCGACAGCGAAGTGCGGATCCGCAACGACGGCGTCATCGGCGCCTGCCCTGCCTGAGGATGACCATGAAGCGCTCTCCCTTTCGCCACCCGCAACGCGGCGCGACAACGCTCGCCGTCACGCTGATGCTGCTCGGCGCGATGCTGCCGGTGCTGCTGGCCGCCAACCGCAATACGCTGCTGGAGCTACGCCAGTCGGCCAACCAGACGCAGTCGACAACGGCGTTCGAGGCCGCGGATGCCGGGCTCGAGTGGGCCCTCGCCTTGCTCAATTCGAGCGAGCGGCTCGGCCCCGACTGCCGCCCCTCGGCGTTGGCCACCGAGACCTACCGCGAGCGTCACCTGGACACGAGCGTGCCGGCGCTGACACCGCGCGCGTTGCAGCCGGCCTGCCTGCATGGTCCGAACGGCTGGAGCTGCGCCTGCCCGGCCGACGCTGCGGCGGATCTGGGCCCGGCCACCGGCCCCGACGCCGGCGCCGCCTTTGGCCTGCGCTGGACCGCCGGGCCGCAACCCGGCGTGCTGCGCGTGGCCGCCATCGGCTGCAGTCACTGGGCGGGCGAGTGCCGGCCCGGCGGCGGCGGCCGCGACCCGGCCACGGCGCGCCATGAGGCGCTGTTCGCCCTGCAGCCGGCCCTGCCGGTACCGCCCTCGGCGGCGTTGACGGTGCGCAGTGCCGGCATCGAGGCGCACGACTTCTTCGTCGGATTCTTCGGCCTGTCGCCTTCGGCGTGGAAGCGTCAACCCGCCGTGCACCGACTCGATTGCCAGAGCGATTGCAGCGCTGCATTGGCCGCCGCGGCGGCACGCGGCATCACGCTGGTGTCGATACCGGGCGATCTGCTGCTGCAAGGCCCGATGACCCTGGGCTCGCCACAGAAGCCGATGCTCATCGTCGCCGACGGAGCGATCCGCCTGCAGGGCAATGTCGTGCTTCATGGCGTGCTGTACGGCAAAGGCCTCGCATGGACCGCACCCGCCGCGGTGGTGCGAGGAGCGCTGATCAGCGAGGGCACAGCGGCGGGTGACAGCTCGCTCGACCTCGCGATCGACCCCGACGTTCTGGATGCCCTTCGCACACGCCAGGGCAGCTTCGTGCGCCTGCCCGGCAGCTGGCGCGACTTCTGACCCCCAACCCACGAGGAGCTGGCCATGCCATCCGATATGTCGCGACACCAAAGGGGCTTCACCCTGGTCGAGATGCTCGTCGCCTTTCTGGTGATGACGCTGGGCCTGCTCGCCGTGATCCGCCTGCAGCCCGAACTGCGCCAGCATGCCGAACTGGCCCGCCAGCGCAGCGAGGCCACGCGGCTGGCACAGCAGGACCTCGAACGCCTGCGCGGCTTCGTGCAGATCGGCATCGCGGGCAGCGCAGCGGCCTACGACGCCATCGTCGGCGCGGCCTACACCATCGAGCCCGACGAACTCGGCAGCCCGCGCTACGCCGTCGAGCGCCTTGTCGATGACACCGCGGTGCCGAACGCACGCGCCGTCGACGTCAGCGTGCGCTGGCTCGACCGCGCGGGTGAGCCGCAACAGGTGATGCTTGCCACGCTGATCGCCGCCAGCGATCCAGCGCTCGCGGCCGCGCGCCTGCTGCCGCGTTGATCCTTCAGAATGCGGGGCCGACCCCACCCGCCACCCATGACCGCGCCCGACTTCCTCACGCCAATGCACGAGGCCCTGGCCTTGGCCGCGCAGTCGGTCGGCCTGACCGAGCCGAACCCGCGCGTGGGCTGCGTCATCGTCGCGCCGGACGGCCGCGTGATCGGCCGCGGCCGCACTCAACAGGCTGGCGGGCCGCATGCGGAGGTGATGGCGCTGCGCGATGCCGAGTCGCGCCACGAGATCGTGCACGGCGCCACCGCCTATGTGACGCTCGAGCCCTGCGCCCACCATGGCCGCACGCCGCCGTGCTGCGACGCGCTGATCGCTGCGCGCCTGGGCCGTGTGGTGATGGCGCTCGAAGACCCGTTCCCGCAGGTCGCCGGCCAGGGTGCGGCGCGGTTGCGCGCGGCCGGAATCGCCGTCGACGAAGGCCTGCTCGCCGATGAAGCGCGCGAGCTGAACATCGGCTTCTTCTCGCGCATCGTGCGTGGCCGGCCCTGGGTGCGCCTGAAGGTCGCCGTGTCGCTGGACGGCCGCACGGCGCTGAACAATGGCGTGAGCCAGTGGATCACCGGCCCGGCGGCACGCACCGACGGCCATGCCTGGCGGCGCCGCGCGAGCGCCGTGCTCACCGGCGTGGGCACGGTGCACGACGACGACCCGCGGCTGGACGTGCGCCTGGTCGACACGCCGCGCCAGCCGCTGCGCGTGGTGGTCGATTCGCGGCTCGAGACCCCGCTCACGGCAAGGTTGCTCGACCCGCCCGGCGCGGTGCTGATCTACGCCGCCCAGCCCGACGACGCGCGCCAGGCCGCACTGCAGGCACGCGGAGCCGAGATCGCCTTTGCGCCCGGCGCCGGCGGCAAGGTCGACCTCGTCGCGATGCTGGCCGACCTGGCCCGGCGCGGCATCAACGAACTCCACGTCGAGGCCGGCCACAAGCTCAACGGCTCGCTGGTGCGCGAAGACCTGGTCGACGAATTCCTCGTCTACATGGCGCCGCGGCTGCTGGGCACCGGGCGCGAACTCGCGGCCTTCGGCCCGCTGGAGCGCCTGGAAGACACGCTGGAGCTGCGCTACCTGAGCGTCGAGCGCATCGGCGACGACCTGCGCCTGATCGCCCGCCCCTCCGGCCGCGAACGCTTCTGACGCGCAGGCGACTGCCGCCAGGCGGCAGCCTGCGACAATGGCGGCATGTTCACCGGCATCATTTCCGGCCTCGGCCGCATCGTCGACGTGCAGGCGCTGGGCGCCGACGCGTCGCATGGCCGCCGCCTGACGATCGAGGCACCGGCCGGCTACCTCGACGACGTGCAACTCGGCGACAGCATCGCGCTGAACGGCGCCTGCATGACCGTGACCCGCTTCGACCCGGCGGCCCGCCGATTCAGCATCGACATCTCTGCGGAGAGCCTGGACAAGACCGCGGGCCTCGGCGAGCCCGGCGCCGTCAACCTCGAGAAGGCGCTGCGGGCGCACGACCGGCTGGGCGGCCACCTCGTCAGCGGCCATGTGGACGGCATCGGCAGCGTCGCGAGCTTCGAGCCGGTGGGCGAGTCGTGGGAGCTGCGCATCAGCGCGCCGCCGGCGCTGGCCCGCTTCCTGGCCTACAAGGGCTCGATCACCGTCAACGGTGTCAGCCTGACGGTGAACCGGGTCGTCGACCTGCCCGAATCCTGCGAGTTCAGCATCAACCTGATCCCGCACACGATCGAGAACACCACGCTCGGCCAGCTGCGTGCCGGGCATCGCGTCAACCTCGAGATCGACCTGATCGCCCGCTACGTCGAGCGCATGCTCGGCGGCTCGCTGCCACGCCACTGACGGCGCGGGCAGATTCCCCGGGGGCGCAGCACCCCGCCACCTACAATTCCGCCATGTCCATTTCACCGATTCCGGAGCTCGTCACCGAGCTCGCCGCGGGCCGCATGGTCATCCTCGTCGACGAGGAAGACCGCGAGAACGAGGGCGACCTGGTGCTCGCCGCCGACCACGTCACGCCCGAGGCGATCAACTTCATGGCGAAGTTCGGCCGCGGCCTGATCTGCCTGACGCTCACGCGCGAGCGCTGCGAGCGGCTGAACCTGGTGCCGATGACTTCCCGCAACGGCCAGAAGACCGGCACCGCCTTCACCGTGTCGATCGAGGCGGCCGAGGGCGTGACCACCGGCATCTCGGCGGCCGACCGCTCGCGCACCGTGGAGGCCGCCGTGGCGCGAAATGCCACCGCAGCCGACCTGGTGCAGCCCGGCCACATCTTCCCGCTGCAGGCGCAGGACGGCGGCGTGCTCATGCGCGCCGGCCACACCGAAGCGGGCTGCGACCTCGCCGGCATGGCCGGCCTGACACCGGCCGCGGTGATCTGCGAGGTGATGAAGGACGACGGCACGATGGCGCGCCTGCCCGATCTGCAGGAGTTCGGGCGGCAGCACGGCCTGAAGATCGGCACCATCGCCGACCTGATCGAGTACCGCAGCCGCAACGAGTCGCTGATCGAGCGGGCCGGTGCGCGCCGGCTGTCCACTGCGCAGGGCGAGTTCCAGTGCACCGCCTTCCGCGACCGCACCGGCGGGCTGCACCTGGCACTGACGCACGGCACCTGGACGCCGCAGGACGAGGTGCTGGTGCGCGTGCACGAGCCGCTGTCGGTGCTCGACCTGCTGGACACCGGGAACTGCGGCCACTCGTGGCCCTTGCCGAAGGCGCTGGCCGCGATCCAGGCCAGCCCGCGCGGCGCGGCGCTGCTGCTGAACTGCGGCGAAGACGTCGCATCGCTGCTGCCGCAGATCACCGGCCCGCGCGCCGACGCCCCGCCGGTGCGCGCCCAGATGGACCTGCGCACCTACGGCGTGGGCGCGCAGATCCTGCGCGAGCTGGGCATCGCGAAGATGCGGCTGCTCGGCAGCCCGCGCCGCATGCCCAGCATGACCGGCTACGGGCTCGAAGTCACCGGCTTCGTGTCCGCCAAAGAATGACCCTCGAACCGAAAGCCAACCATGCAGGACGCTGACAAGGGCGACAGTGCCGAGATCGACGGGCGCGACCTGCGCATCGGCATCGTGCAGGCGCGCTTCAATGCCGCGCTGACGGACAAGCTCGCGCAGAGCTGCCTCGAGGAGCTCAAGCGCCTGGGTGTCCACGAACGCCACATTCGCCACGTCACCGTGCCGGGCGCGCTGGAGGTGCCGCTGGCGCTGAACGCCCTGGCCGAGAGCGACGACTTCGACGCGCTGGTGGCGCTGGGCTGCATCATCCGCGGCGAGACGTATCACTTCGAGCTGGTCGCCAACGAGAGCGGCGCAGGCGTCACGCGGGTCTCGCTCGACCACCACGTGCCGATCGCCAACGCCATCCTCACCGTCGAGAACGAGGCGCAGGCCTGGGCGCGCGCGGAAGACAAGGGCCGCGACGCGGCCCGCGTGGCCATCGAGATGGCCAACCTGCTGGAAGACCTCACGTGACCGAACCGACCACGCCCCCGAAGAAGAAGCCGCGCCCGGCCGGCAACCGGCCGCCCTCGGCGCGCCGGCGCTCGCGCGAGGCGGCGCTGCAGGGCTTGTACGAGTGGCTGCTCGGCGGCGGCGACGCCGGCGTGATCGACGCCCACATGCGCGAGCAGGAAGGCTTCTCCGAAGTCGACGCGGCTCATTTCGACGCGCTGCTGCACGGCTGCATCGCCGAGGCCGCCGACATCGATGCGCTGCTGGCCAAACACGTGGACCGCAAGACCACCGAGCTCTCTCCCGTCGAGCACGGCGTGCTGATGATCGGCACCTACGAGCTCAAGCACTGCATCGACGTGCCCTACAAGGTGGCCATCAACGAGGCGGTGGAGCTGGCGAAGAACTTCGGCGGCACCGACGGCCACAAGTACGTCAACGGCGTGCTCGACAAGGCGGCTGCCGATCTGCGGCCCGTCGAGGTGCAGGCCGCGCGCGCGGCGCGGCGCTGAGGACCATGCGCACGGCGGCTCGGCTCGACCACATCGAGCCCTTCTACGTGTTGGAGTGCGCCAAGGCAGCAACGGAGCTCGCGCGTTCGCCCGCGTGCCGAGAGCGGCCGATGATCTTCCTGAACATCGGCGAGCCCGACTTCACCGCGCCGCCGCTGGTGCGCGAGGCCGCCGAGCGCGCGCTTCGCGACGGCCGCACGCAGTACACCGATGCCACCGGGCTGCCGGCGCTGCGCGAGCGCATCAGCGGCTGGTACGCGCAGCGCTTCGGACTGGACATCGCCCCCTCGCGCATCGTCGTCACCGCCGGCGCCTCGGCCGCGCTGCAGCTCGCCTGCCTGGCGCTCGTGGACACCGGCGACGAAGTACTCATGCCCGACCCGAGCTACCCCTGCAACCGCCACTTCGTCGCCGCCGCCGACGGCGTGCCGGTGCTGCTGCCCAGCGGGCCCGAACAGCGTTTCCAGCTGGATGCGGCCGGCGTCGAGGCGGCCTGGACGCCGCGCACGCGCGGCGTGCTGCTGGCCTCGCCCTCCAACCCCACCGGCACCTCCATCGACCCGCAGGAGATGGGCCGCATCGTGGCCGCCGTGCGCGCACGCGGCGGTTTCACGATGGTCGACGAGATCTACCTCGGCCTGAGCTATGACGATCGTTTCGGCCACAGTGCGCTCGCGCACGGCGACGACGTGATCTCGATCAACAGCTTCTCGAAGTACTTCTCGATGACCGGCTGGCGACTCGGCTGGCTGGTGCTGCCCGAATCGCTGGTGCCGGCGATCGAGAAGCTGGCACAGAACCTGTTCATCTGCGCCTCGACGATCGCACAGCGCGCCGCGCTGGCCTGCTTCGAGCCCGACTCCATCGCCGAATACGAACGCCGGCGCAGCGAGTTCAAGGCGCGCCGCGACCTCGTCGTGCCGGCGCTGAACGCGATGGGCCTGACCGTGCCGGTGCTGCCCGACGGCGCGTTCTATGCCTGGGCCGATTGCTCCGCGCACGCGAGCAGCAGCTGGGACTTCGTGTTCGACGTGATGCGCCAGGCCCACGTGGCGCTGACCCCCGGGCGCGACTTCGGCCGGCACGGCAGCGAGCGATGGGTGCGCCTGTCCTACGCGAACGCGATGCCGCAGTTGCAGGAGGCCTTGTCGCGCCTTTCCCACTGGCTTGCGCCGCAGACGTGACACCTGCACACCGAAGGTCAAACTTTGGTGAGAGTCTGTTACGAATCGACCTGCCGCGGCCCTATTTCACGCGCCTGCCCCCGGCCCCTGCACTAAGCTCCCGGAGTGACTCCGTCGAGCCCTTCATCGCGGCCCGGTCCGGCTGACTCCGAGCCGGCCGACAACATCCCGCCGACCCTGCCGCCCTCCGCGTCCGACATCGTGCCGTGGGGCGACACCGACATCGGCGCGCCGCCGGGGCCGGCGGCCGCGTTCCCGACCAACACGCCGACCAAGAACGACGACCAGATGCCCACCATCGGGCACATCGGCCGTTATGCGCTGAAGTACAAGATCGGCGCCGGCGGCCTGGGCACCGTCTACGCGGCACACGACCCGCTGCTGTCGCGCCTGATCGCCATCAAGACGCTGAACCTGGAGATCGCGCCGGAAGAGCGCGACGCGTTCAACGCGCTGTTCCTGAACGAGGCACGTGCGGCCGGCGGCCTGAGCCACCCGCACATCGTCACGGTGTTCGATGCCGGGGTGAGCGACCAGAGCGCCTACATCGCGATGGAGCTGCTCAAGGGCCGCGACCTGCGCCAGCTGCGCCAGGAGGGCTGGCGCCCGACACCGATGCAGGCCGCGATGATCGTGCGCCGCGTCGCCGACGCGCTGGCCTACGCGCACAGCAAGGGCGTGGTGCACCGCGACATCAAGCCGGCGAACATCTTCATGGTCGGGCGCACGCAGCCGCGTGTGCTCGATTTCGGCATCGCGCGCATCGCGCACCAGCACGACGGCGCCGGCGACATCGCCGCCGGCTCGCCCTACTACATGGCGCCCGAGCAGGCGCGCCAGCAGACCGTCGACCGCCGCGCCGACGTGTTTTCTCTCGGCGTGGTGCTGTACGAGCTGCTCACCGACCGAAAGCCCTTCCGTGGCAGCACGCTCAGCGAGATCACCACGGCGGTGATCGAGCACAAGCCGCCGCGGGCCGACGAGGTGGAGCCGAACGTGCCCACGGCGCTGGCCGAAATCACGGCACGCGCAATGGAGAAGGACCCGGAGCATCGCTACCGCTCGGCGCGCGCACTGTCGCGGGAACTGCGCCATTGGCTCGACGAGAACGGCAACTCGCCCGAGAGCGTGCCCGCCGAGAGCGGCGAGCTGCCGCCCGCCGAGCGCCGCAGCCGCCGGGTGACCCTGGCCGCCGGGCTGGCCGTGGGTGTCGGCGCCGTGCTGGTCTGGCTGGCCATGCACGGCAGTTCGCCGGCCCCGGCCGAGACGATGGCTGGGGCACCGGCTGTGGCCCGCCCCGCCCCGGCTCGACCGGTCACCACCCCGCCACCCGCCCCCGAGCCGGCACCCGTGCTGGCGGCCGCGCCGGCCGAAGCCCCCGCCGTCGTCACGGCGCCGGCTGCCGACGTCCCGGCTCCGCCTGTCGAGGCCGCCTCGGCCGCGGCCCCGACGGTGGCGCCCGCCCGGGCCGCGGCACCCAGGGCGGCACCGGCCAAGCCCGCCCCGGCCAAGGATGCCCGGCCGGTGCGCGACACCCGCGTCGCCGCGGCAGCGCCGGCCGCCACCGGCAGCGTGCGCATCGCCGTCAGCCCCTGGGGCAATGTCGAGGTGAACGGCGCCGCGGTGGGCATCACCCCCCCCCTGAACGAGCTGACCTTGCCGGAAGGCCGGCATCAGGTCACCATCCGCAATGCCGATTTCCCGCCCTTCGTGGCCACCGTGACGGTGGTGCCGGGCCAGTCGGTCAACCTCAGGCACAAGTTCGGATCATGACCCTGCACACCGCGCTGATCGCGCCGCTGCTGGCTGCTGCGCTGGCAGGGCTGGCCGGCTGCGTCCAGGCACCGACCACCGCCCCCACCGGGCTGCTCGACGTGGCCGAGCGCCCGGCCGAGAAGTCCCTGCTCGCCGGGCTGCGCGCCTACGATGACGCGCAGTACGTGCAGGCCGAGAAGCACCTGCAGACGGCGATCCAGGCCGGCCTGGTGTCGTCGCGCGACCGCGCTGCGGCGCACAAACTGCTCGCCTTCATCTACTGCACCAGCAACCGCATGAACGATTGCGAGGCGCAGTTCCGCGCCGCGCGCACCGCCGACCCGGCGTTTGCGCTGACGAAGTCCGAGGCCGGCCATCCGCTGTGGGGGCCGGTCTACCAGCGGGTGCAGCGATAATCCGCGCTTGAACGCGCCCGACGCCACCACGCCGTTTCGACACACGCTGCGCGTGTACTGGGAAGACACCGACGCCGGGGGCGTGGTGTTCTACGCCAACTACCTGAAATTCTTCGAGCGGGCGCGCACCGAGTGGCTGCGCGGCCTGGGCTTCGGCCAGGAACGCTTGCGAACCGACACAGGTGCGATCTTCGTCGTCGCCGATACTTCGGTGCGCTACCTGAGCCCGGCCCGGCTCGACGACCTGATCGAGGTCACCGTGCTGCCCGTCGATCTGGGGCGCGTCTCGATGACCCTGCAGCAGCAGGCCTGGCGCCACGGCTCGGCGCCTGCGCAGCTGCTGGCCGAAGGAAGCATCCGCATCGGCTGCGTCGATGCCGGAACTTTCACCCCCCGCCGCATTCCGAACGGCATCCTCGAAAAACTGCGATGAACCAGGACCTCTCGATCTTCACCCTCGTCACGCAAGCCAGCCTGGTCGTGCAGCTGGTCATGGCCGGACTGCTGATCGCCTCGCTGGCCAGCTGGACGGTGATCTTCGGCAAGATCTTCGGCCTCAAGCGCGTGCGCGGCGACAACGAGGAATTCGAGCGCGAGTTCTGGGCCGGCCGCAACCTCAACGAGCTGTATGCCGACGCCGCCAAGCGCACCGACGGTGCGCCGATGGAGCGCATCTTCGCCTCCGGCATGCGCGAGTTCCTCAAGCTGCGCGAGCGCCGCGTCGCCGACCCCGGCGCGCTGCTCGACGGCGCGCGCCGCGCGATGCGCGCGAGCTTCCAGCGCGAGGTCGACGCGGTGGAATCCAACCTGTCCTTCCTCGCCTCGGTGGGCTCGGTGAGCCCCTACGTGGGCCTGTTCGGCACGGTGTGGGGGATCATGCACGCCTTCGTCGGCCTGTCGAACATGCAGCAGGTGACGCTGGCCACGGTCGCCCCCGGCATCGCCGAGGCGCTGGTGGCCACCGCGATCGGGCTGTTCGCGGCCATCCCCGCGGTGATCGCCTACAACCGCTTCGCGCGCGACATCGACCGCATCGCGATGCAGCTCGAGACCTTCATCGAGGAGTTTTCGAACATCCTGCAGCGCAACACCGGCGCCCCGCCCGCCCCGGCTGCGGCACACGCGCACGCGAGCACCGGCTTCTCCAACACCCGCTGAGCCATGCCCGCCGTCGCCTCCCGCGGCTCGCGCCGCCGCACCATCAGCGAGATCAACATGGTGCCCTTCATCGACGTGATGCTGGTGCTGCTGATCATCTTCATGGTCACCGCGCCGCTGATCACCACCGGCGTGATCGACCTGCCCACCGTGGGCAAGGCCAAGCAGCGCCCCGAGCATGTGATCGAGGTCGTGGTGGTCGGCGACGAGTCGCTGAAGATGCGCCTGGACGGCAAGGACACCGACCCCGTCAACCTGAAGTCGCTGGCCGCGCGCGTGAAACAGGCACAGGCGGGCGACGCCAACACGCCGGTGGTCATCTCCGCCGACAAGGCAGTGAAGTACGAGTCCGTCGTCAAGGTGATGGACACGCTGCAGCGCTCCGGCGTGCAGCGCGTGGGCCTGTCGGTGAAGAGCGGCGGAGCCTGATGGCACGATGACCGCCGCCACGCTGACCCGTGACGCGCTGATTCCGCGCAATCCCGACGGCCTGGGCCGCGGGCTCGGCCTCGCGCTGCTGGTGCACTCGCTGCTGCTGGTGGCGCTGGCCTTCAGCGTCAACTGGCGCTCGAGCAATCCGGCAGGCGTCGAGGCCGAACTGTGGGCCGCGGTACCGCAGATCGCCGCGCCGCGGGCAGTCGAACCCGAGCCCACGCCGCAGCCCCAGCCGAAGAAGGTGGAGCCGCCTCCGCCGCCGCCCAAGGTCGAACCGGTGCAGAAGGTGCCCGACGCGCAGATCGCCATCGAGAAGGCCAAGCGCGAAGAAGAGAAGCGCAAGGAAGAGGCGAAACGCGAGGAACAGCAGCGCCAGAAGGACGAGGCGCTGCGCAAGCAGGCCGAGCTCGACAAGAAGAAGAAGGAAGCCGCGGAGCAGCAGAAACGCGCCGTGGCCGAAGCCGCCGCCGCCGAGAAGCGCCGCGAGGACCAGCTCAAGCGCCTGGCGGGCATCGCCGGCGCGACGGGCGAACCGAACTCGACGGGCACCGCCGCACGCACCGCCGGTCCGTCGGCAAGCTACGCCGGGCGCATCAAGGCGCGCATCCTGCCGAACATCACGTTCCCCGATTCAGTGAGCGGCAATCCGCAGGCCACGGTGGAAGTGAGGGCGGGCCCCGACGGAACCATCATCGGTCGCAAGCTGCTAAGAAGCAGTGGCGTGCCGTCCTGGGACGAGGCGGTACTGCGCGCGATCGACAAGACCGAAGTGCTGCCGCGCGACACCGACGGACGCGTGCCCTCTTCGTTCGAGATCAGCTTCCGGCCGCACGAGTAGGCTGCGGCGGCACCAACGAAAACGCGGCGCCGAGGCGCCGCGTTCCGTTGCAGGCCCGAACCTCAGTTGACCTGCGAGAGCTGGTCGAGGATTGCCGGGTTCTCCAAGGTGGACGTGTCCTGCGTGATCGTCTCGCCCTTGGCCACCGAGCGCAGCAGGCGGCGCATGATCTTGCCCGAGCGTGTCTTCGGCAGGTTGTCGCCGAAGCGGATGTCCTTGGGCTTGGCGATCGGGCCGATCTCCTTGCCGACCCAGTCACGCAGTTCCTTGGCGATGCGCTTGGCTTCCTCGCCGGTCGGGCGCGGGCGCTTGAGCACCACGAAGGCGCAGATCGCCTCGCCGGTGGTGTCGTCGGGGCGGCCCACCACGGCGGCCTCGGCCACCAGTTCGGTGTGCGACACCAGCGCCGACTCGATCTCCATCGTGCCCATGCGGTGGCCCGAGACGTTCAGCACGTCGTCGATGCGGCCGGTGATGGTGAAGTAGCCCGTCTTCTCGTCGCGGATCGCACCGTCGCCGGCGAGGTAGTACTTGCCCTTGAAGTCTTCCGGGTAGTAGCTCTTCTTGTAGCGCTCCGGGTCGCCCCAGATGGTGCGGATCATGCTCGGCCACGGGCGCTTGACGACGAGGATGCCGCCCTGGCCCCAGGGCACGTCCTTGCCGGTCTCGTCGACCACCGCGGCCATGATGCCCGGGAAGGGCAGCGTGCACGAACCCGGCACCAGCGTGGTGGCGCCCGGCAGCGGCGTGATCATGTGGCCGCCGGTCTCGGTCTGCCAGAAGGTGTCGACGATCGGGCAGCGGCCGCCGCCCACGTGCTTGTGGTACCACTCCCAGGCGGCCGGGTTGATCGGCTCGCCCACCGAGCCGAGGATGCGCAGGCTCGTCAGGTCGTAGCTCTTCGGATGCACCGCGGTATTGGCTTCGGCGGCCTTGATCAGCGAGCGGATCGCCGTCGGCGCGGTGTAGAAGATCGTGACCTTGTGGTCCTGGATCATCTTCCAGAAGCGGCCGGCATCCGGGTAGGTGGGCACGCCCTCGAAGACGATCTCGGTGCCGCCCAGGGCCAGCGGGCCGTAGGCGATGTAGGTGTGGCCGGTGACCCAGCCGATGTCGGCGGTGCACCAGAAGATGTCGTCGGCCTTCAGGTCGAAGGTCCACTTGGTGGTCAGCGCCGCATGCAGCAGGTAGCCGCCGGTGCTGTGCTGCACGCCCTTGGGCTTGCCGGTCGAGCCCGAGGTGTAGAGCAGGAACAGCGGGTGCTCGGCACCGACCCATTCCGGCTCGCAGGTGGTCGGCTGGTTTGCGACGACCTCGTGCAGCCACTGGTCGCGCGGCGCGTTCCAGGCGATGTTGCCGCCGGTGCGCTTGTAGACGATCACGTTCTTGATGGCATCGCAGCCACCCAGCGCCAGCGCCTCGTCGACGATGGACTTCAGCGGCAGCTGCTTGCCGCCGCGCAGCTGTTCGTCGGCGGTGATCACGGCCACGGCGCCGGCGTCCTCGATGCGGTCGCGCAGCGATTGCGCCGAGAAGCCGCCGAACACCACCGAGTGCGTCGCACCGATGCGCGCGCAGGCCTGCATCGCGACCACGCCCTCGACGCTCATCGACATGTAGATGACGACGCGGTCGCCCTTCTTGATGCCGCGCGCCTTCAGTGCGTTGGCGAGCTGGCAGGTCTGTGCCAGCAGCGACTTGTAGCTGACCTTGGTGACCTTGCCGTCGTCGGCCTCGAAGATGATGGCGGTCTTGTCGCCCAGGCCCGTTCGACGTTGCGGTCCAGGCAGTTGTAGGAGACGTTGAGCTGGCCGTCCTCGAACCACTTGAAGAACGGCGCGTTGCTCTCGTCGAGCACCTTGGCGAACGGCTTCTTCCAGCTGATGAGCTCGCGGGCCTGGCGGGCCCAGAAGCCCTCGTAGTCGGACTCGGCCTCGGCGCACAGCTTGTTGTACGCCTCGATGCCGGAGACGTGGGCGCCCTTGATGGCGGATTCCGGCGGCGGATACAGGTTGCTGGTGCTCATGAGGTCTCCTGGATGTGATGGTTGAAGCTTTCCCGGGACATTAGGCAGATGCTCTTACGAAGGCCTGACGCCCCACCCCGTCTGTCATGCTACGCAGCCTAGAATCCTGCGCCAACACAAGAGTAACCCGAAGCAGTCACCCCATGTCCGCACCCGATACCCCGCCGAACTTCGCCCCCCAGCGGCCCTTGCCCCGGCTGATCTTCGCCAGCCGCTGGCTGCAGTTGCCGCTGTACCTGGGGCTGATCCTCGCCCAGGCCGTCTACGTATTCCACTTCTGGGTGGAGCTGGTGCACCTGATCGAGGCCGCCTTCGGCAATGCCGGCGCGCTGGAAAAGCTGGTCTCGAGCATCGGCTACAAGAGCGACGTGGCGCCGACCGCGCTGAACGAGACGATCATCATGCTCGTCGTGCTGGCGCTGATCGACGTGGTGATGATCTCCAACCTGCTGATCATGGTGATCGTCGGCGGCTACGAGACCTTCGTGTCGCGGCTGGATCTGGAAGGCCACCCCGACCAGCCGGAATGGCTGAGCCACGTCAACGCCTCGGTGCTGAAGGTCAAGCTGGCCACCGCCATCATCGGCATCAGCTCGATCCACCTGCTCAAGACCTTCATCAATGCCGCCAACTACACCGACAAGGTGCTGCTGTGGCAGACGCTGATCCATGTCGCCTTCCTGTTCTCGGCGCTCGCCATCGCGCTGGCTGACCGCGTGATGGTGCACGCGACCAAGGGCGATCACTGACGACACAGACGCCCACGCCATGTCGGACGCGCTGCTGTTCGTCGCCGGACTCGCCGGCCTGGTGATCGGCGCCACGCTGCTGGTGCGCGGCGCCTCGAAGCTGGCGCTGTCCTTCGGGATCTCGCCGCTGGTGGTCGGCCTGACCATCGTCGCTTTCGGCACCAGCGCGCCCGAGGTCGCGGTGTCCGTCGGTGCGGTGCTCGACGGCCGCACCGACATCGCCATCGGCAACGTGGTGGGCAGCAACATCTTCAACGTGCTGTTCATCCTCGGCGCGAGCGCGCTGATCACGCCGCTGGTGGTGAACCTGCAGCTGATCCGCCAGGAAGTGCCGATCATGATCGGCGCGGCGCTGCTGCTCCTCCTGCTCGGCCTGGACGGGAAGCTCGGCGCCTTCGACGCCGCCTTGCTCACCGTGCTGATGGTCGCCTACACGGTGTTCCTGATCGTGCAGTCGCGCCGTGCCTCGGCGCAGGCCAGCGAGTACGACGACGAGGTCAGGCCGGCCGCACCCGGCGCCTGGGACTCGAAGCTGCCGGTGCAACTGCTGCTGATCGCAGCCGGGCTGGGCTTCCTGGTCGTCGGCTCGGATGCACTGGTCGGCGCGGCGGTGAACTTCGCGAAAGCGCTGGGCGTCAGCGACGTGGTGATCGCCCTGACCATCGTCGCCGCCGGCACGTCCATGCCCGAAGTGGCCACCTCGATCACTGCAGCCCTGAAGGGCGAGCGCGACATCGCGGTGGGCAACGTGGTCGGCAGCAACACCTTCAACATCCTCGGCTGCTTGGGGCTTTCGGGGCTGGCAGCCGGCGGGGGCGAGCTGCCGCTGGCGCCGTCGCTGCTGTCCTTCGACATGTGGGTGATGCTGGCGGTCAGCCTGGCCTGCCTGCCGGTGTTCGTGACCGGCCGCGAGATCGCACGCTGGGAGGGTGGCGTCTTCGTCGGCTACTACCTGGCCTACGTCGCCTACCTGATCCTGGCCGCGCAGCAACACGACGCGCTGCCCTTCTTCAGCAAGGTCATGCTCGGTTTCGTCGTGCCGCTGACTGTGGTGACGTTGATCGTGATGCTGCTGCGGCCGGCGCGTCAGGCGTAGGCTTTGCGGCGCCGGCGCCGCGCCATGACCACCTTGAGCCGCCACGCCAGCGTGACCAGCAGATAGCTCAGCAGCCCGAAACCGGTGGCGAAGATCGCCAGACCCAGCAGCAGCGGCTTGCCAGCCTGCTGGATGCGCTGCCAGGAGCGCTGCCACCAGCTGCCCTGCGGCGCCTCGGACTGCGCCGCGGGCGGCTGCGAAAGCCCGTCGTCACCGAGGATCGCGCTGCCGGTGCGCCAGGCAGCGTAATACACCGGCCCGAAGGTGACCGGGTTGGTGACCAGCGTGCTGGCCACCGCCATCGGCAGGTTGGCGCGCAGCAGCACCGCCGCGCCGCCGGCGAGCGGGATCTGCGCAACCGGGATCAGCAGGCCGAAGAACAACCCCAGCGCGAGGCCCAGCGCCACGCCGCGGCGGTTCAGGTGCCACAGGCGCGGGTGGTGCAGCGCCGGGCCGATCCAGCGCAGCCAGCGATTGCCCTTCAGCGCCTGCTCACTGGGCAGCCAGTCGCGCCAGCCACCGGGCTTCACGGTGTACCGCCCCGCGGCGGGTCGCCCGCCTTCGACGGCACGCGCAAGTGCATCGCCGCCTTGGCCAGAAGATTGGCCGACACCGGCGCCGTGATGAACAGGAACAGCGCGATCAGCAGTTCCGGCACACCGAATTCGCCGCGCCACCACGACACCGTCAGGCTGGCCAGCAGCACGCCGCCCACGCCCAGCGTGGTGGACTTGGTGGGGGCATGCAGCCGCATGTAGAAATCGGGGAAGCGCACCATGCCGATCGCACCGACCAGCGCGAACACACCGCCGGTCACGAGCAGCGCGGCGACGATCCACTCCATCCACAGCGGCAGTTCGCTCATCGTGTCGTCCTCATTACTCGACCACGTCGCCGCGACTGAGGTAACGCGCCAGCGCGACGGTGGACACGAAGCCCAGCATCGCGATGATCAGCGCCGCCTCGAACAGCAGGGCCGTCTGCCAGCGCAGCCCGAGCAGGATCACCAGCGCCACGGTGTTGATGTACAGGGTGTCCAGCGCCAGCAGCCGGTCGGTGACTTCCGGCCCACGCAGCAGCCGCCAGGCGCACAGAAGCATCGATACAGATACGGCGCCAAGCGCGAAGTTCAAGGCCAGGGCGAGCGGGCTCATCCGAAGATCTCCATCAGCGGCGCCTCGTAGCGCTGCTTGATCTGCGCGGCCATCCCGGCCGCATCGGCGCAGTCCAGCGCATGCACGAGGATCTCGCCGCGCGCCTCGTCGACCACGCAGGACACCGTGCCCGGCGTGGTGGTGATGACGCTGGCCAGCAGCGTGATCGCAGCCGGATGGGTGAGCGCCAGCGGCACCGGCACCCAGGCCGGCTGCGGCTTGGCACGCGGGTCGAGCACCAGCCGGGCCACGGTGAGGTTGGATACCACGATGTCCCACAGCACCACGCCGACGAAACGCAGCGCGGCGCCCGGCGCGCGCAGCCGGATAGCGGTCCCGAGGAAGCCGTGCAGCAGGCGCGGCAGCAGCAGGGCCAGCACCGTCGCGGCGATGAGCTGTGGCACCGCCAGGCTCTGCTGCAGCAGCAGCCAGGTGGCGGCGATCAGCAGCGACACCACCGGGTGCGACAGCCAGCCGGCCGGGGTCTTCGGCGGCGTGTTCATTTCGGTCCCCCCGGCGTGACGCGGTAGGGCCGCGTGGTTTCGGTCTGCAGGCCTTGAGCGCCGAGCACGGCCTCGGCGTAGGCGCGGCGGTCGAACAGTTGCGCCGCAGCCGCATCGGTGTAGCGCTTGAGCGGCTCGGCGAAACCGCTCATCGCCACGCTGAAGCCCAGCAGCACGAGCGTCGCAACGATCAGCCGCGGGCTCGCTCCCGAGGCCGAGGAAGGCATGTCGCTGCGCACGTTCCAGAACAGGATACTGCCAGCGCGCGCCAGCCCGACCAGCGTGAGCAAGCCCACCGTCAGCACCACCGACCACACCGCCACCACTGCGGAATGGGGCAGCGAGGCCTGAAGGATCATCAGTTTGCCGATGAAGCCGGGCAGCGGCGGCAGGCCGGCCACCGAGGCCGCCGCCAGCAGCAGCATCAGGCCGAGCAGCGTCGGCTGTGCCACCGCCGAGGCCGGCTCGAGGCGCTCGCCCACCTCGCCGCGTTGCGCCGAGACCAGCTCGGCGAGCAGGAACAGCCCGGCGATGACCAGCGTGCTGTTGGCCATGTAGTAGAGCGCCGCTGACCAGGCCGCGGCGCTGAACAGGCCGAGTGCCGCCAGCACGGTGCCTACCGAGGACACCGTCAGCCAGGCGATCAGGCGCGGCAGCGTGTGTGCAGCGAGCGCGCCCAGCACGCCCACCGCCGAGGTGAGCAGCGCCAGCGGCAGCAGCAGCGGCTGCACGGTGAAGGCCGAGGCACCGGCATCGGCGCCGAACACCACGCCGTGCACACGCACGATGGCATAGACGCCGACCTTGGTCATGATCGCGAACAACGCCGCCACCGGCGCGCTGGCCGCCGCGTAGGTGGCCGGCAGCCACATTGCCAGCGGCATCAACGCCGCCTTGAAGCCAAACACCACCAGCAACAGCAGCGCCGCGGCCTGCAGCACCACCGCGTCGGAGCCCGTCACCTTCGGCACACGCAGCGCCAGGTCGGCGAAGTTGAGCGTGCCGGTCAGCGCGTACAGCAACGCCACGCCGATCAGGAACAGCGCCGAGGCGATCAGGTTGAGCACCACGTAGTGCATGCCGACGCGGTAGCGCTCGCGACCCTGGCCGTGCAGCATGAGCACGTAGCTGGCGATGAGCAGCACCTCGAAGAAGACGAACAGGTTGAACAGGTCGCCGGTGACGAAGGCGCCGTTCAGCCCCATCAACTGGAACTGGAACAGGGCGTGGAAGTGGCGACCGTGCGCATCCCAGCCGCCACTGGCGTAGACCAGCACCGGCAGCGCCACGCAGGCGGTCAACAGCAGCATCAGCGCCGACAGGCGGTCGACCACCAGCACGATGCCGAACGGTGCCGGCCAGTCGCCGACACGGTAGACGCGCAGTGCCCCCGGCCCGGCATGAGCCTCGATCGCCAGCCGCGCGGCCAGCAGCAGGCCCAGCGTGACCGAGGCGATGGCGATGCGCCGCGCCCATTTCTGCTTGTGGTGCCCGTGGCTGCCGGAGGTGTCGCCGGCGGCGTCGCCTTGCAGGAGCAGCAGCATCGCCGTGGCCGCGGGCAACAGCACCGGCAGGATGGCAAGGTGGGTGTCGAACAGGCTCGCCAGGCTCATTGCGCGGCCCCTTCGCCGTCTGCGCGGTCGCGCTGCCCGTCGACATGGTCGGTGCCAGACTCTTGCCGGCCGCGCAGCGCGAGTTCGATGACGAATCCGGTAGTGGCGAAGCCGATCACGATGGCCGTCAGCACCAGCGCCTGCGGCAGCGGATCGGCCACCGCAGTGGTGCCTGCAACGATGGGCGCGGCATTGCTCCAGAGCCGGCCCATCGCGAAGATGAACACGTTGACCGCGTAGCCGATCAGCGTCAGGCCCAGCACCACCGGGAAGGTGCGGCCACGCAGCAGCAGGTAGATGCCGCAGGCGGTGACCCAGCCGACGCCGCTGGCGACGAGCAGTTCCATGCTGATCATGCCGAGCGCTCCTTGCTCGCCGCGCCGAGCGCCGAGACCATCAGCAGGGTCGCGCCAACCACCGTGACGTAGACGCCGAGGTCGAACAGTGCCGCCGTGGCCAGCGGCAGTTCGCCCAGCACAGGCGCCACCGGGTGGCCGAAGGCGCTGGTCAGGAACGGCCGTCCGAAGACGAAGGCGCCCACGCCGGTCAGCCCGGCGATGGCCAGGCCGGTGGCGATCCAGCGCGTGTAGCGGCGCCCGCCGCCGGCGCCCAGCAGCGCTTCGGCACGGTCCTGGCCCAGCGCCATGTACTGCAGCACCAGCGCGATCGCCGTGACCAGGCCGGCGATGAAGCCGCCGCCAGGCAGGTTGTGGCCGCGCCAGAAGATATAGACGCTGGCCACCAGCGCCAGCGGCAGCACGATGCGCGAGGCCACGCGCAGCATCAGCGGCTGCCGCTCGAAGCTCCAGGCGCGGCCCTGCGCGTCGGCCTCGGGACGGCGCGCGCGAAAGCCGTCGAGCAGCGCCAGCACGCCGACCGCGGCGATGCCCAGCACGGTGATCTCTCCAAAGGTGTCGTAGCCGCGGAAGTCGACCAATATGACGTTGACGGCGTTGGTGCCGCCACCCTTGGCCACCGAGTTCTCCAGGAAGTACCAGGCGATCGAGTCGTGGTCGCGCGTCAGCATCAACCAGGTCAGCCAGGCGATGCCGCCGCCACCGGCCAGCGCAAGTAGCACATCGCGCGCCTTGCGGACGCCGCTAGATTCGCGCGGCGTGGTCTGCGGCAGCAGCGCCAGGCCCATCAGCAGCAGCACGGTGGACACCACTTCCACCGACAGCTGGGTGAGTGCGAGATCGGGCGCCGACAGCGCCAGGAAGGTCAGCGAGGTCACCAGCCCGACCACGCCGACCAGCACCACAGCGCGGAAGCGCTGGTGGTGCGTCAGCACCAGCGCGGCGCCAGCGGCGATCAGCAGCGCCCAGGGCACCAGCGCCAGCGGCGAAACGGGCAACAACGTGCGCGTGCCGGTGCCCGGCGCGCCGCCGGAAACCGTCAGCCACGGCCAGGAGGCGAGCAGCACGGCGAAACCAATCATCCACGCCGCGTAACGCTGCAGCGAGCCGTTCTCCAGCCGCTGCGTGAAGCGGCCGGCCAGCGCGAACAGGCCGTCGATCGCGTGGGTGAAGATCAGGCGCCCCGTCCAGCCCTTCGGATGATGCAGGTGCAACTTGAACTGGCGCTGCAGCGCAAAGTACATCGCCACGCCGCCGGCCAGCGCCACCGTGCTCATCGCCAGCGGCAGGTTGAAGCCGTGCCAGATCGCCAGGTGGTACTCGGGCAGCGGTGCTCCGAGCACCGCCTTGGCCGCGATGTGCACCAGCGGCCCGAAGGTCAGCGCCGGCGCGATGCCGACCGACACGCACAGCACGACGAGCAGCGCCACCGGCGCCTTCATCAGCCAGGGCGGTTCGTGCGGATGCGGGTTGGGCAGGTCCTTCGGCGATCCATTGAAGAACACGTCGTGGATGAAGCGCAGCGAATAGGCCACCGCGCAGATGCCACCGAGTGTCGCCGCCAGCGGCACGAGCACGCCCCAGGCAAGCCCGCGCTGCGCGCCGACAGCCTCGTCGAAGAACATCTCCTTGGACAGGAAGCCATTGGCCAGCGGAACCCCCGCCATCGACGCGGCCGCGATCATGGCCAGCGTCGCCGTCCAGGGCATGTATTTCAACAGCCCGGCGAGCCGGCGCATGTCGCGTGTGCCGGTCTCGTGATCGATGATCCCGGCGGTCATGAAGAGCGAGGCCTTGAAGGTGGCGTGGTTCAGGATGTGGAACACCGCCGCCACAGCGGACAGTGGCGTGGCCAGCCCGATCAGGAAGGTGATCAGCCCCAGGTGGCTGATGGTCGAGTAGGCGAGCAGGCCCTTCAGGTCGTGCTTGAACACGGCCACATAGGCGGCGAAGACCATCGTCGCCAGCCCGACGGGAGCGACGATGGCCTCGAACAGCCCGGCGCCGCCGAGCACCGGATAGAGCCGGGCAAGCAGAAAGATGCCGGCCTTGACCATGGTGGCCGAGTGCAGGTAGGCCGAAACCGGCGTCGGCGCGGCCATCGCCTCGGGCAGCCAGAAGTGAAACGGCAGCTGCGCGCTCTTGGTGAAGCAACCGATCAGGATCAGCACCAGCGCGAGCGGGAATTGCGCATGGGCGTGGATCTGCGGCACACGCTCGAACATCACCGACAGGTCGTAGCTGCCGGCCATCTGCCCGAGCAGCACCACGCCGGCCAGCAGCACCAGCCCGCCGCCTCCGGTGACCGCCAGCGCCATGCGCGCCCCCGCGCGCGCCTCGGCCTTGTGGCCCCAGTAGCCCACCAGCAGGAACGACGAGATGCTGGTCAGCTCCCAGAACACCACCAGCAGCAGCAGGTTGTCCGACAGCACGACGCCGAGCATCGCGGCCATGAACAACATCATCAGGCTGAAGAACTTGCCGGCCGGATCCTCGGGCTTGAGGTACCAGGCCGCGTACAGGATGATGAGCAGGCCGATGCCGGTGATCATCAGCCCGAACATCAGAGCGAGGCCGTCGAGGCGGAAGTTCGCATTCAGCCCGATCGCGGCCACCCAGTCGGTGCGCGTCAGCAGCGTCCGGCCCTCGAAAACATCTGGCGCGTGGGCCAGGAGCAGTGCGAGCGCGCTGGCGGTCACGGCCGCAGCCAGCCAGGCGGTCAGCCGGCGTCGCGCCGGCGTCTGCACGCGCCCGCTCCAGAAGCAAAGGCTCGTGCCCAGCAGCATCGGCAACAGGATGACAAGGGCAAGCGGACTCATCGGTGGAGGGTCGGATCGGGAGGCAGGTCCGGCGCGATTCTAGGGAGGCAGCGCGCCGGCCCGGACAGTACACCCGCGTTCCTGCGGTCATCGCCGCCGTGCTTGACAGGATCAGGCAGCTGTCAGCCCCATGGCTACACTTTCGCGCTGAAAGCCACCGAACCCGCCTGGAGCCGCCATGCCCACCACCATCCGATACGCCGACCTCGTCGACAGCGTCGCCGCGGCCTTGCAGTACATCAGCTACTACCACCCGGCCGACTTCATCGAACACCTGGCCCGAGCCTATGCGCAGGAGCAGAGTCCGGCGGCGAAGGACGCGATCGCGCAGATCCTGACCAACTCGAAGATGTGCGCCGAAGGCCGCCGCCCGATCTGCCAGGACACCGGCATCGTCAACGTGTTCCTGAAGATCGGCATGGACGTGCGCTTCGAGGGCTTCGCCGGCTCGATCGAGGACGCCATCAACGAAGGTGTGCGGCGCGGCTACAACGACCCCGAGAACACGCTGCGCGCGTCGATCGTGGCCGACCCGCAGTTCGAGCGCAAGAACACCAAGGACAACACGCCGGCCGTCGTGCACATGAGCGTGGTGCCGGGCAACACGGTGGACGTGCAGGTCGCTGCCAAGGGCGGCGGCAGCGAGAACAAGAGCAAGTTCGTCATGCTCAACCCGAGCGACAGCCTGGTCGACTGGGTGATGAAGACCGTGCCGACCATGGGCGCCGGCTGGTGCCCGCCGGGCATGCTGGGCATCGGCATCGGCGGCACGGCCGAGAAGGCCATGCTGATGGCCAAGGGCGTGCTGATGGACCCGATCGACATGTTCGACCTGAAGAAGCGCGGGCCGCAGAACAAGACCGAGGAGCTGCGCATCGAGCTGTGCGACAAGATCAATGCGCTGGGCATCGGCGCGCAGGGCCTGGGCGGCCTAACCACCGTGCTCGACGTGAAGATCGCCATGTACCCGACGCACGCGGCAAGCAAACCGGTGGCGATGATCCCGAACTGCGCGGCCACGCGCCATGCGCATTTCGTGCTCGACGGCTCCGGCCCGGCCTACATCGACCCGCCCAGCCTGGACCTGTGGCCCGACGTGCACTGGCAGCCCGACTACAACAAGAGCAAGAAGGTCAACCTCGACACGCTGACCAAGGAGCAGGTGGCGAGCTGGAAGCCGGGCGACACGCTGCTGCTGTCCGGCAAGCTGCTCACCGGCCGCGACGCCGCGCACAAGCGCATCCAGGACATGCTGGCCAAGGGCGAAAAGCTGCCGGTCGAATTCACCAACCGCGTCATCTACTACGTCGGCCCGGTCGACCCGGTGCGCGACGAGGTCGTCGGCCCGGCCGGCCCGACCACGGCCACGCGCATGGACAAGTTCACCGAGATGATGCTGGCGCAGACGGGCCTGATCGCGATGGTCGGCAAGGCCGAGCGCGGGCCGGTGGCCATCGAGGCGATCCGCAAGCACAAGAGCGCCTACCTGATGGCAGTGGGCGGCGCCGCCTACCTCGTCGCCAAGGCGATCAAGAAGTCGCGCGTGGCCGGCTTCGCCGACCTGGGCATGGAAGCGATCTACGAGTTCGAGATCCAGGACATGCCGGTGACGGTGGCGGTCGACGCCCTGGGCACCAGCGTGCACGACACCGGCCCGAAGGAATGGCAGGCGAAGATCGGCAAGATCCCGGTCACCGTCGCCTGATCAGCCGGCCAACGCGCGGGCCCGCTGCTGAAGCAGCTCGCGCTCGCGCTCGTTGCGCGCCAGCGCGGCGGCACGCTCGAACTCGGCACGCGCCTCCTCGTGGCGGCCGAGCTTGGCCAGCAGGTCTGCGCGCACGCTGGGCAGCCACTGGTACTGCTTCAGCGAGGGCTCGTCGGCCAATGCATCGACCAGTTCCAGCGCCGCGGCCGGGCCGAAGGCCATGCCCACCGCCACCGCACGGTTGAGCTCCACCACCGGCGAGGGCGACACCTGCGCCAGCGCGTCGTACAGCGCCACGATGCGCGGCCAGTCGGTCTCATCGGGCGTGCCGGCGCGGGCATGGCAGGCGGCGATGCCGGCCTGCAGCGCATAAGGCCCTAGCGCCCCCCCGCCCTGCACGCACAAGGCCTCGGCACGTTCCAGCGCCAGCAGGCCGCGGCGGATCAGCAAACGGTCCCAGCGGCCGCGGTTCTGCTCCATCAGCAGCACCGGCCGGCCCTGGGCGTCGACTCGGGCCGCAGCCCGCGAGGCCTGCAGCTCCATCAGCGCGACCAGCCCGTGCACCTCCGGCTCCGCAGGCGCCAGTTCGGCCAGCACGCGGCCCAGGCGCAGCGCCTCGCCGGTCAGCGCCGGGCGCATCCAGTCGCCGCCCGAGGTGGCGGTGTAGCCTTCGTTGAAGATCAGGTAGATCACCTCGAGCACCGAGGCCAGGCGCTCGTGCAGCGCCGGCCCGCGCGGCACCTCGAAGGGCACGCGCGCCGCCGACAAGGTGCGCTTGGCGCGCACGATGCGCTGTGCGACGGTGGGCTCCGCGACCAGGAAGGCGCGCGCGATCTCCTCGGTCGACAGGCCGCCGAGCAGCTTGAGCGTCAGCGCCAGCCGCGCCTCGGTGCCGAGCACCGGGTGGCAGGCAGTGAAGATCAGGCGCAGCAGGTCGTCGCCGATCTCGTCCTCGCGCGCAGCGTCGAGTGCATCGACGAAATCGGGCACCACCAGCGCCTGCTGCGCCTCGAGATCGGCGCCGATCTCGTCGAGCTTCTCGCCCAGGCGCTTGTCGCGGCGCAGCCGGTCGAGCGCGCGGTGCTTCGCGGTGGTCATCAGCCAGGCCCCCGGGTTGTCGGGCACGCCGTCACGCGGCCAGTGCTCGAGCGCGGCGATCAGCGCGTCCTGGGCCAGCTCTTCGGCCAGGCCGATGTCGCGCACCAAACGGGCGACACCGGCGACGATGCGCGCCGACTCGATGCGCCAGACGGCATCGATCGCACGGTGCGTCGCCTCGGCGCTCATGCAGCGCCGGCCGGGTCGGGCGCGAAGTCCTCCAGCTCGTACAGGCGCCGGACCTCGATTTCGCAGTCGATGCCGGCCGGAAAGGGCCGCGGGAAGCGGCGCGACCACTCCAGCGCCTCGTCCGGCGAGCGCACCTGGATGACGGTGTAGCCGGCGATCAACTCCTTGGTTTCGGCGAAAGGACCGTCGACCACCACCGGCCTGCCGCTGCCGTGGCGCACGCGCCAGCCCTTCGCGCTGGGCTGCAGGCCGGCGGCGTCGAGCAGCACGCCGGCCTTGGCCAGGTCTTCGTGGAAAGCCGCCATGCCGGCCATCAGGCCGGGGTCATCGGGGAAGACGCCGGCCTCGGACATGGCCGTGGCACGCACGATGATCATGTAGCGCATCCTGGACCTCCTCGCGTCGATGGCGAAGCCCTCGCCCCGCTCTGATCGACGACGAACGGCGCGGCGCGGCTTCGACAGCCCCCGGGGAGTCAGATGGAATCGTCGAAACACGGCGCCAGCGGCCGCACTTCGACCTGGCACCACTGCGCCGCCGGGCATTCGGCGGCGATGGCCAGCGCCTGCTCGCGGCTTGGCACGTCGATCATGAAGAAGCCGCCGACCATCTCCTTCGCCTCGGCGAAGGGGCCGTCGAGCAGCGTGACCTTGTCGCCCTGCCGCGCCACGCGCGTGGCCGAACGTGTGGAGGCCAGCGATTCCACGGCCACCAACTGGCCACGCTGCTGCAATTGCTCGCCGAAGCGGCGCATGCTGTCGTAGGCGGCCTGGCCTTCGGCCAGGGTTCGGGTCGAGCGCTGCCCGGGCGGCTCGACGATCAGGAGCATGTAGCGCATCCGTGCAGATTAGCGCAAGTCAATGGCCGTGGCTCAGCCGCGCGGGTGGTGCTGCGCATGCAGCGACTTCAGCCGCTCGCGCGCCACATGGGTGTAGATCGTCGTGGTGGAGATGTCGGCATGGCCGAGCAGCATCTGCACCGCGCGCAGGTCGGCACCGTGGTTGAGCAGGTGCGTTGCGAAGGCGTGGCGCAGCGTGTGCGGCGACAGCGGCACCTGCACGCCGCCACGCAGCGCGTGGGCCTTGACGAGCTTCCAGAACATCTGCCGCGTCATCGCGCCGCCGCGGCCGGTGACGAACAGGGCGTCGCTCGCCTGGCCGTGCAGGATCTCGCCACGCGCCGTCGCCAGGTAGCGCTGCAGCCACACGTGCGCCTCTTCGCCGAAAGGCACGAGGCGCTCCTTCGAGCCCTTGCCGGTGACGCGCAGCGCGCCTTCGGTGAGGCCCAGGTGCACGGTCTTGAGCGTGACCAGTTCGCTCACCCGCAGGCCGCTGGCGTACATCAGCTCGAGCATGGTGCGGTCGCGCAGGCCCAGCGGCGTGTCGACGTCGGGCGCGGCCAGCAGCGCGTCGACCTGCGCCTCGCTGAGCGTCTTGGGCACACGCAGCGGCTGGCGGGCGGCCAGCAGCTTGAGTGTCGGATCGGCCTGCACGAGGTGCTCGCGCAGCGCCCATCGGAAATAGCGCTTGAACACCGTCAGGCGGCGATTCGACGACGTCGCCTTGCTGCCGGCGTGGCGCGTCACCGCGTAGGCCAGCAGGTCGGCCTCGGTGGTCTGGTCGATCGAGCGCGCATGCGTGCGTGCCAGCCAGGCCGCATACAGGGTGAGGTCACGGCGGTAGGCCGCCAGCGTGTTGGCGGCCAGGCCGTCCTCGATCCACAGGGCGTCGATGAAGCGGTCGATGATTTCGGCGGAACCGTCCATGGGCGACGAAGCCACCCGCAGGTGGCTTCCGCAGCGCTGGTGAATGCCGGGCTCAGCTCACAGCGCGAGCTTCTGCTGTGCGACGACCTTCTTGTAGACCGCGAGTTCGGCCTTGATCTGCTCGGCGAACTCGGCCGGCGAATTGCCGACGATCAGCGAGCCGGTCGCCTCGATGCGCTGGCGCACGCCGGGGTCGGCCAGCGCGGCCTTGGCAGCGGCGTGGATCTTGTCGATCACGTCCTTGGGCGTGCCCTTGGGCGCGAGCAGGCCGTAGTACGCCATGCGGTTCACCGGCTCGAGCCCGATCTCCTTGAAGGTCGGCACATCGGGCAGCACGGCCAGGCGCTGCGGCGCGGCCACCACGATCGGCACCAGGCGACCATCCTTCACGAAAGGCAGGGCCGAGGGCAGGTTGTCGAAGATGATCGGCACCTGGCCGGCGACCGTGTCGTTCAGCGCCGGGCCTGCGCCGCGGTAGGGGATGTGCGTGATGAAGGTGCCCGACAGGCTCTTGTACAGCTCGGTCTGCAGGTGACCGATGCCGCCCGTGCCCGAGCTTGCATAGCTGAACTTGCCCGGGTTCTTCTTGAGCTGGTCGATGAAGGCTTTGTAGTCCTTCGCCGCGAACGACGGATGCACCGCGATCAGATTGGGCGTCGCGGCGATGTTCATGATGGGCACGAAGTCGGCGATCGGGTCGTACGGGATCTTCGGGTTGATCGCCGGGTTGGCGGCGGTCGTCGAGACGGTCGCCACGCTCAGCGTGTAGCCATCCGGCGCCGCCTTGACCACCTCCATCGCGCCGATCGCGCCGCCGGCGCCAGCCTTGTTCTCGACGACCACGGTCTGCCCGAGCGCCGCACCCATCTTCTCGGCGACGATGCGTGCCACGATGTCCGTCGTGCCGCCTGGTGCGAACGGCACCACCAGCCGCACCGGCTTGGCAGACGGAAAGGTCTGCGCCCAGGCAATGGGGGACGCCGAAGCGAGCAACAGGGCGGCGGTGGCGACGAGGGTTCTGCGGTGCATGAGTGCGCTCTCCTTGAGGGGTGAATCGAACGAGTGTAGGGCCGGGCCTTCAGCCGGCGCCGAGCAGCCCGGCCTTGAGCCTGGCGTCCACCGGCCGCGTGCCGATGAAGATCTTCAGCAGCCCCGCGTAGAGGTCTTCGCCGGGCAGCGCTTCGCCCTTGGCAACGCCGTTCAGGCTGAGCACGAGGCCGCGCGCGGGCAGGTAATCGAGGTCGACCACATCGCCCTTCTTCAACTTGACCAGTCCATTGACCATGGCGTCGAACTTCGCCATGCGCTCGGTCAGCGCGGCGAACTCCGCTTCGCCGAGGTTGCGCTTCATGCCCTTGTCGAAGGCCTTGACGAATTCCTTGGACTCGACCTCGACCATCATCTTCATGCGGATGCGCTTGGGCCCCTTGGCCGCGACCACGGCTTCGGGCGTGGTGGCCTTCTGCGCGATGTACAGCCCCGCCGCGTACCCCTTCAACCAGGCCACCGCCCGCAGGCCCACGCCATTGAGCACGAGCTCGGTATCGGCCAGGCGCAGGCGGTCGTCGAAATGCTGGCCCTCGATGACGGCCGCCTGCGCGCCGGCGCCGGCGCCGGCGCCGGCAACGAGCATGCAGGTCAGGCAGGCGGTTCGCAGGGTGTGCAACAGGTTTCGGCTCATCGGCAAGGCTCCTCGCAGGGCCTCAACGGCTATCGTGCCTGCGACGACGACAGGGTAGCGTGTGGGAAGTACGAACAGGGTGGACCCGGACATGCCGGGCCCGCTGGCACACTCGCATCATGCCCGACGCCTTGCTGCTGCTGCCCGATTTCACCCTCATCGTGATCGGGTGGCTGGTGTGCCGGCACACACCGTTGAACCGCCCGGTGTGGGACGGCGTCGAGCGCCTCGTCTACTACCTGCTGTTCCCTGCGCTGCTGTTCAGCGCCATCCTGCGCCACCCGATGCAGCCATCGGCCGCCGCCACGCTGGCCGCCTGCGGCCTGGCCGTGGTGGGGCTGGGCGTGGTGCTGGCCTATGCGCTGCGCCTGTGGCCCGGTGTCGACCCGCGGCTGCATGCCTCGGGCGCGCAGGTGTCGTTCCGCTTCAATTCCTACGTGGCGCTGGCCCTGGCCGAGCGGCTGGCCGGCACGCAGGGCGTGGCCTGGGTGGCATTGCTCGTGGCGCTGTGCGTGCCGGTGTGCAACATCGCGGCGGTCTGGCCGCTGGCACGGCATGGCGGCCACGGTTTCCTGCGCGAGCTGGCGAAGAACCCGCTGATCGTCAGCACCGCGGCCGGCCTGCTGTGCAACCTGCTCGGGCTGCGCCTGCCCGAGCTGGCCAGCATCACGCTCGGCCGCATCGGCGCGGCCGCCCTGCCGCTGGGCCTGATGGCGGTAGGCGCGGGCCTGACCTTCGGCGGCCTCAAGCGCGCGCCGGCGTTGGCCGCGGCTCTGCTGTCGATCCGCCACGCGATCCTTCCCGCCGTGGCCGTGGCGCTGGTGATCGCGCTGCAGATGCCGCCGCCGCAGCAAGCCATCGTGGTCGCCTTCGCGGCCCTGCCGACGGCGTCGAGCGCCTACGTGCTGGCCGCGCGCATGGGCGGCGACGGCAGTTTCGTGGCCGGGCTGGTAACGCTGTCCACCCTGATCGGCATGGTCGGCCTGCCGCTGGCGCTGCTGGCGCTGCGCGCGCTCGGCTGAGTCGCCGGGAAGCGAGTCGCCTTTGAAAGTGCGCGCGCAGGCGGCTTGCGGCCCTTTGCTGACGTTCGCTTGTTCCCGCTTTCGTGCCTGGTTCGCGCATCGCGGCAGGCGCTGCCCGCGGGGGGCTCATGCTGTGGCGGTCGGCGCTGTGCGCCGACTCCACTGCGATGCTCGCGCCAGGGTCGTGCCGCAGAACTCACTACGCTCCCTGCGGTCGCTGCGTTCGAACAGCCGCGGCAAGTCAGTTGACGAAGCGCGCTCTCGCGCGCCGACCCTGGCGCTGCGCTTCTCGTCGCCACAGAAATCGCCCCCCGCGGGCAGCGCCTGCCGCGAAGTCCACCGCTGGTTCGTCTCGTCTCGCATGCCGCCGCTGGTTCAGCAAAGGCACGCCCGGGCAGGCGAAGGCGCGCCTCTGAGGTGCCGAGAAGCACAGGGCTCGTGGCCGCGCGCGCAGCGCGCATCGTCTTCTGACTCGTCGACGCTGTCCGAACGCAGCGACCGCAGGGAGCGTAGTGAGTTCGGCGACGGGGCCGCGAGACCGAGCATCGCAGGGGAGTCGGCGCAACGCGCCGACCGCCGAGGCGAAGCGCCGTAGCCTGCCCGGGCGGGCCTTTGCCGCGCCCAACGCAACCCGCACAGCAGACCTCGAAAGGCAGCAGCGGGCCGCAAGCAGCTTCGGGCCTCAATCCGACCGGCGGACTCACTCCGCCTGAGCCAACGCCCAGTCGATGTGCTCGCGCAGCAGCGCATCGGCCGGTTCACGCTCGCGCTGCAGGGCCTCGCGCAACGCCTCGCCGTGCTCCGCGCTCACACCTGCGCGCAGCGCGTTGCCCATCGCCACCGCCACATTTCGCCGCCAGCGCGCGTGGCCGATGCGGCGGATCGCGCTGCCTTCGGTGCGGCGCAGGAACTCGGCTTCGTCCCAGCGCCAGAGCTCGACCAGCGAGGCGCCATCCAGCGGCGCTCGGGCGTCGAAATCGGGCAGCGTGGCGCGCTGCGCGTACTTGTTCCAGGGGCAGGCGAGCTGGCAGTCGTCGCAGCCGTAGATGCGGTTGCCCATCGCGGCGCGCAGCTCCACGGGGATAGTCCCGTCGTGCTCGATGGTCAGGTAGGAAATGCAGCGCCGCGCGTCGAGCCGGTACGGCGCGACGATGGCCTGCGTCGGGCACACGTCGATGCAGGCGCTGCAGCTGCCGCAGTGCGGCGGCACCGGCTCGGTGATCGGCAGCGGCAGGTCGACATAGATCTCGCCGAGGAAGAACATCGAGCCGCCCTCGCGGTGCAGCGCCAGCGTGTGCTTGCCGCGCCAGCCGATGCCGCTCTTCGAGGCGAGTTCGACCTCGAGCACCGGCGCCGAGTCGGTGAAGACACGGTGGCCGAAGGGGCCGACCGCCTGGGCCAGCCGATCGGCCACGCGCTGCAGGCGATTTCGCATCACCTTGTGATAGTCGCGACCGCGTGCGTAGATCGACACCACGGCCTCGGCAGGCCGCGACAGGCGCTGCCATTCCGCCGCCTGCCAGTCCGCTGGTGCGCTGCGCGGCAGGTAATCCAGCCGAGCGGTGATCACGCGCACCGTGCCGGGCACCAGTTCGGCCGGCCGGGCCCGCTTCAGGCCGTGCCGCGCCATGTAGTCCATCGAGCCTTGAAAGCCGTTGAGCAGCCACGACTGCAGGCCCGCCTCGGCGGAACCGAGGTCCACGTCGGCGACTCCGATCTGGGAGAATCCTTCCGCCAGAGCCCAGCCGCGCAATTGCGCGAGCAGGGCCTGACCTTCCAACCCGCGAAGCACGCTCATTTGACGATTCTAGGAAGCCGCACGCTGCATTGGGCCACCGAGGCCGACTGCGACGCCACCGCGCGATCGCTGGCCGCCCTGCCGCCGCTGCGCAAGGCCTTCATCGAACTGCACGGCCCGCTGGGCGCCGGCAAGACGACCTTCGCGCGCCACCTGCTGCACGCGCTGGGCGTGGCTGGCCGCGTGAAGAGCCCGACCTACGCGGTGATGGAGCCCTACGACCTGCCCGGCGGCAGCGTCTGGCACTTCGACTTCTACCGCTTCAACGACCCGCAGGAGTGGGAGGACGCGGGCTTTCGCGACATCTTCGCCAGCCCGGGCCTGAAGCTCGCCGAGTGGCCCGAGAAGGCCGAGGGCCTGCTGCCGGCGCCCGACCTGCGCGTGGACATCGAGCCGCTCGAGGCCGAAACACGGCGCGTGACGCTGGCCGCCTGCACGCCGCTCGGCCTGGAGCTGCTGCCATGAGCCGGTGCCGGGCCGCCCCAAGCCGGCTCACCCCCTCGGGGGGCGGGCGCGAAGCGACCTGGGGGCACGGATGAGCGGCCCGTCGCGCCGCCAGGCGATCCGCGCCATGGGCTCGCTGGTGCTGACGCTCGGCGCGGCACAGATCGCACGCGGCGCCACCATCGTCGCAGTGCGCGTGTGGCCGGCCGACGACTACACGCGCGTGACCATCGAATCCGACACGCCGCTGTCGGAGAAGCACTTCCTCGCCGCCAACCCGCAGCGCCTGGTGATCGACATCGACGGCCTGGAGCTCAGCCCCGCCCTGCGCGAGATCGTCGGAAAGGTGCGCTCCGACGACCCCTTCATCGAGGGCGTGCGTGTCGGCCAGAACCAGCCGCGCGTGGTGCGCCTGGTGATCGACCTGAAACAGGCGAGTGCGCCGCAGCTCTTCACGCTGCCGCCGGTGGCCGCCTACCAGCACCGCATGGTGTTCGACCTGTACCCCGTGAAGGAACGCGATCCGCTGCTCGCGCTGATCCACGAGAAGGAAGTCGCCGAGCAGCAGGCCGCGCAGGCCGTGCAGGACGCGCTGGGCGAGTTCATCGGCCGCGTCGAGCGGCCACCGGGCGCGAAGCCGCCGGCCTCGGCACCGAGCCTGCAGACGCCCGCGCCCAAGGAACCGCCGGCGCTGTCCAAGGGCAAGATCGACCGGCTGATCGTCGTCGCGCTCGACCCCGGCCATGGCGGCGAAGACCCCGGCGCCATCGGCCCCAGCGGCCTGCGCGAGAAGGACGTGGTGCTGGCCATCGCGCTGCAGCTGCGCGACAAGCTCAACGCCGTGCCGGCATGCGCGTGATGCTCACGCGCGACGCCGACTTCTTCGTGCCGCTGCAGGAGCGCGTGCGCAAGGCGCGGCGTGTGCAGGCCGACCTGTTCGTGTCGCTGCATGCCGATGCCTTCTTCACGCCGCAGGCGCGCGGCGCCTCGGTGTTCGCGCTCAGCCAGGGCGGCGCGTCGAGCAGCGCGGCGCGCTGGATGGCCGACAAGGAGAACGCCGCCGACATCGTGGGCGGCATCAACGTGAAGAACCGCCACGCCGACGTGATGCGCACCCTGCTCGACATGAGCACCACGGCCCAGATCAAGGACAGCATGAAGCTCGGCAGCGAGGTGCTGGGCCAGATCGGCAAGGTCGGCAAGCTGCACAAGGCGCGTGTCGAGCAGGCCGGCTTCGCGGTGCTGAAGGCGCCTGACATTCCGTCCATCCTGGTCGAGACGGCGTTCATCTCGAATCCCGAGGAAGAGTCCAAGCTGCGCGACCCGGCTTACCAGTCGAAGCTGGTCGACGCGCTGGTGGCGGGTATCGCCCGCTACTTCGCCCGCAATCCACCTCTGGCGCGAACCCGCCAGTTGTGATCCCATCGGGCACGCGCCAGCAGTAAGGCGCGCCAGGGAGCGACTCGATGAAGACAGGCAGTATCGGTCGGTTCGAGCAGTCCTTCGTGTTCCACATGATCAGGGACTTCTTCCTGATCCTGATCGCCGTGGCCGGCGTGGAGATGGGGATCCGCTACGGCGCCCTGGTCTACGACTTCCGCCATGCCGAGCCGGCTCGCGTCGACCGCGCGGCCTCGCAGCTGGCCAACGACATCAGGTCGATCATGCTGAATTCCGGCGGCCCCACGGCGGCGCAGACCGTCTACCCGATCCTGAACCGGAACTACGACGACCTCGGGCTGTCGATCGCCGTGGAGCCTGCGGAGGTCACCATCGAGTCGATGAAGGCATCGCGTGGCATGGAGGCGCAAGGCCTGAAGGCGCGCTGGCCGCCCGGCGCGCACCAGCAGGCCAGCGTGTCGCTGACCGCCGAGCAGTTCTGCCTCGGCTGCCACGTGAAGGCCAAGGTCGGCGACGTGCTGGGCACGGTCACGGTACGCAGCTACCTGGCGCGCAAGGAGGCGGTGTGGTGGCAGGAAGTGCGCCTGACGGCAGGCGCGCTGAGCCTGAAGATCCTCGCCCACACCATCGTGCTGCTCCTGCTGCTGAAGGTGCGCATGGAGCCGCTGCTGTCGCTGCGCACGACGGTGGCCGCGCTGGCCAAGGGCGTGATGGACCTCTCTCCGCGCGCCAGCGTCAAGACCGAAGACGAGTTCGGCGAGCTGGCGCAGGACCTGAATCACTTTCTCGACCGCATCTCGCTGATCGTGCACGACCTCGACAAGATCCTCAGCGAGGTGGTCAGGGTGGGCGAGCGGCTCGGCGCGCTGAACCGCCATCTCGAGCGTCAGCTCGACGGGCTGCGCAACCGCGCGCTCCACGCTCTGGGAGACGGCGCCCAGCGCGGCCTGGACACGCAAATGGTGGTGGCGCGCGAAGCCGGCGCCTTCGACGTGCTGATGCAGATGCTCGATCGGGCGAGCGCCGGCGGCGGCCTTCCCGCCGCCTCGTCGCCTGCGCTGCGAGAGCAACTCGGCCTGCTGCGCGAACGCTTCGACAACGTGGCCCGCGCACTGCAGCAGGCCGCACCGCCGGTGCAGGTGGCGCAGTCCCAATCCGCCGAGTACCAGGCTTTCGCGCAATCGTTGCGCGAAATGGCGCTGCTCGAGGCCACGATGCAGTCGGTGGCCGAATCGGGCCAGCGCGTGCTGCAGCGCATCCAGGCCGGGCGCCAGGGTGCGGCGGCCGGCTGACGCGCTCGGGCATCATCTCGTTCCACACCCGCTCACCGCCACCACGATGCTCCACCCCCACGCACGCGCCCTGCTCGACCTGATCGCCGAACGCGGCGTGCCGCCGACCCACACGCTCACGCCCGCCGAAGCGCGCGCCATCTACCGCGACCGCCGCAGCTTCACGCAGCCCGATCCACCCCGGGTGGGCGAGCTGCGCGAGCTGCAGGCCGACGGGCCGCACGGGCCCATCCCTCTGCGCCTGTACCGGCCGCTGGGCAGCGCGCCAGGCGAAGCACTGCCCGCGCTCGTCTACTACCACGGCGGCGGCTGGGTGATCGGCGATCTGGACACGCACGACACGCTGTGCCGCGAGCTCGCCAACCACTCGGGCTGCGCCGTGGTTTCGGTGGACTACCGGCTGGCGCCGGAGCATCGCTTCCCGGCTGCGGTGGACGACTCCATCGCCGCGCTGGCATGGGTGCATCGCGAGGCCGCGACGCTGGGCATCGATGCGAGCCGCATCGCCGTGGGCGGCGACAGCGCCGGTGGCAACCTGGCCGCGGTGGTGGCGATCGCGGCGCGCGACGCGGGCACGCTGCCGCTGGCCTACCAGCTGCTCATCTACCCGGCCACCGACCAGCACCGCACGGCGCCGTCGCACCAGAGCAATGGCCAGGGCTACCTGCTGACCACCGACACGATGGCCTACTTCACCGGCCACTACATCCCCGAGCCGGCGCACTATGCCGACTGGCGCGCCTCGCCGCTGCTGCACACCGACCTGTCGGGCCTGCCGCCGGCCTTGGTGCTCACCGCCGGCTACGACCCGCTTCGCGACGAAGGCCTGGCCTATGCACAGCGGCTCACCGACGCCGGCAACCGCGCCTCGCACCTGTGCTTCGAGCGGCAGATCCACGGCTTCATCCTGATGGGCAAGGTGCTCGACGAGGCGAACACCGCGGTGCAGCTGTGCGCCGCCGCGCTGCGCCACGCGCTGCGCAACTGATCAGGCGGCGGCGCGGCGCGCCTTCCACGCGCCGAAGATCACCACCAGGCCGGGCAGCAGGATGGCCGACCAGATGATCTTGTCGAGGTTCTCCTTCACCCACGGGATGTTGCCGAACAGGTAACCGGCCAGCGTGACGCCGCCGACCCACAGCACGGCGCCGCTGACGTCGTAGAAGGTGAACTTGCTGCGCGTCATCTGCGCCACGCCGGCCACGAAGGGAGCGAAGGTGCGCAGGAAGGGCATGAAGCGCGCCGCGACGATGGTGATGCCACCGTACTTCTCGTAGAAGGCATGGGCCTGCTCGAAGGCCCGCTTGTTGAAGAAGCGCGAATCCTCCCACTGGAAGACCTTGGGCCCGAAGTGGCGGCCGATGGCGTAGTTGCACTGGTTGCCCAGGATCGCCGCGGCGATCAGCAGCCCGATCGACAGCGGCAGGCTCATCAGCCCCGCGCCGCACAGCGCACCGACCACGAAGAGCAGCGAGTCGCCGGGCAGGAAGGGCATCACCACCACGCCGGTCTCGACGAAGATGATGACGAACAGCAGCGCATACACCCAGGTCCCGTAGGCCTGAACGAAGTTGGCGAGGTGCACGTCGACGTGCAGGATGAAGTCGATCAGGAAGGCCACGATGTCCATGGGCGGCGATTATCAGGGGCGGCCTTCCTACAATGCCCGCATGAGCGCCGTCGTCGACACCCTCCCGCGCCGACCCATCCGCGAGCTGCCGGATGAACTGGTCAGCCAGATCGCCGCCGGCGAGGTGGTGGAACGCCCGGCCTCGGTGGTGCGCGAGCTGGTCGACAACGCGCTCGACGCCGGCGCCACCGAGGTCACGGTGCGCCTGACGGCCGGCGGCATCCGCGCCATCCTGGTCGAGGACGACGGCAGCGGCATCCCTGCCGCCGAACTGCCGCTGGCGCTGCGCCGGCATGCGACGAGCAAGATCGCCTCGCTGGTCGACCTGGAGAACGTGGCGACGATGGGCTTTCGCGGCGAGGCGCTGGCCGCCATCGCCTCGGTGGCCGAGCTGGCGATCGCCAGCCGCACCGCCGACGCGCCGCACGCGCAGCGCCTGGAGGCGCGCTCCGGCGAGCTGACGCCGGCCGCGCGGGCGGTGGGCACCAGCGTCGAGGTGCGCGAGCTGTTCTTCGCCACGCCGGCACGCCGCAAGTTCCTCAAGACCGAGGCCACCGAGCTGGCGCACTGCATCGAGGCGGTGCGCCGCCATGCACTGACGCGGCCCGACGTGGGCTTCACCGTCTGGCACGACGGCAAGCTCTCGCAACAATGGCGCCGTGCCACGCCGGCGCAGCGCCTGCGCGACGTGCTCGATGACGAGTTCGTCGACGCCAGCCGCGAGGTGGCGATGGAGCTGGGACCGATGCGCATCCATGGCCGCGCCGGCCTGCCCGAGGCGGCACGCTCGCGCGCCGACCAGCAGTACGTCTACGTCAACGGCCGCTTCGTGCGCGACCGGCTGATCGCCCACGGCGTGCGCTCGGCCTACGAAGACGTGCTGCACGGCGCTCGCCAGCCGAGCTACGTGTTGTTCATCGACATCGCGCCGGAGCGTGTCGACGTCAACGTGCACCCGACCAAGATCGAGGTGCGCTTCCGCGATGCGCGCGAGGTGCACCAGGCGGTGCGCCGCGCGGTCGACGGCGCGCTGGCGATCTCGCGAGCCGGCGAAGCCACGCCACAGGCCGTGCCCGCCGACGCCGCCGCGTCGGGTGCGTTCATGCCTTCGCCGCGCCCCTGGAGCGCGCCGCCGATGCAACAAGCCTCGCTCGGCCTGCAGCAGGCCGCGGTGCTGTTCGCACAGGAGGCGCCGCCGGCGTGGGCTGCAGCCGCGCCGGTGTCGACAGCCTCGCCGGTATCCGCCAGCGGCGACTGGCCGCTGGGCAAGGCGCTCGCGCAGGTGGCCGGCATCTACATCCTGGCCGAGAACGCGCAGGGCCTGGTCGTCGTCGACATGCACGCGGCGCACGAGCGCATCGTCTACGAGCGGCTGAAGGCCAGCCTGGACGACAAGGCGATCGAGTCGCAGCCGCTGCTGATTCCCGCCACCTTCGCCGCCACGGCGCAGGAGATCGCCACCGCCGAGCAGCGGGCCGACACGCTGCGCCGGCTGGGCCTGGACGTGGCGCCGCTGTCGCCCGCCGTGCTGGCGGTGCGCGCGCGCCCGGCGGCGCTGGCCGGCGGCGACGTGGTCGAGCTCGCGCGCAGCGTGCTGGCCGAACTGGCGCAGTACGACGCGAGCAACGTCATCCAGCGCGCGCAGCACGAGATCCTGTCGACGATGGCCTGCCACGGCGCGGTGCGTGCCAACCGCCAGCTGACGCTGGAGGAGATGAACGCCCTGCTGCGCGACATGGAAGCCACCGAACGCGCCGACCAGTGCAACCACGGCCGGCCCACTTGGCGGCAGGTGACGCTGAAAGAACTCGACGCATTGTTCTGGCGCGGTCGTTGAACTTTCGCACCCGCGCCACGCTCTGTTGCCCATGCCCCGACCGATGACCCTGCTGCGCTGGCCACTGGCCAGCCTGCTCCTGCTGGCCGCCCTGCTGGCCGGCTGCGCCACGCTCGACGAGAAGCAGCGGCAATGGATCTTCCAGCCCTCCGCCGGCCAGCCGGCCTGGCTGCCGTCGAACGCCGAGGGCTTGCAGGACGTCTGGATCGAGCACCGCTCCGCCGAGAGCGGCAACCCGCTGCGCCTGCACGCGCTGTGGCTGGCGCAGCCGCGGGCCGATGCGCCGGTGCTGCTGTACCTGCACGGCGCGCGCCGCAACGTGTGGGGCAGCCACTTCCGTATCCGCAACATGCACGACCTCGGATTCGCCGTGCTCGCGCTCGACTACCGCGGTTTCGGCCAGAGCAGCGCCGAGCTGCCCTCCGAGGCCGGCGTGCTGGAGGACGCCCGCGCCGCCTGGGACTGGCTGGCGCGCGAGCAGCCGCAGCGGCCGCGCTACATCTTCGGCCACTCGCTGGGTGGCGCCATCGCGGTTCAGCTCGCCGGCGAGGTCGACGATGCGCGCGGGCTGATCGTCGAAGGCACCTTCACCTCCATCCCCGACGTGTTCCGAAGCTTCAAGTGGGGCTGGTTGCCGGTCGGGCCGCTGATCACGCAGCGCTTCGATTCGGCGCAGAAGATCGCCAAGGTTCGCGTGCCGATCCTGGTGGTGCACGGCAGCGCGGATTCGCTGATCCGCCCCGAGCTGGGCCGCGCGCTGTACGAGCGGGCACCCGGGCCGAAGCGCTTCGTGCTCGTCGAGGGCGGCACGCACTACAGCACCAATGGTGTCGGGCAGGCGCTGTACCGCGACGCCTTGCGTGACCTGTTCGGTTTGGGCAGCTGAGCGCGGCATGGTCCAATCGTGGCCATGGCCACGATCAAGCTGAAGAAGCCGACCGGCGGCGCGCCGGCAGCCCCGGCCGCTCCCCACCGCCCGCCGCTGCGCGGCACCGGCGCGCGCAAGCGCCCGACCCTCGCGCAGGCCCAGGCCGAACGGGCCGAGCGCGAGGCGCAGCGTCCGGCGCCCGCTGCCGAACCGCGGCCCCGGCCTGCGGGCAATGACCGGCCGAACCCTGCCGGCCGTTCGGCACCACCGCGGCCCGGGCCGGGTCGCGCGGCGCCACCACGTTCCGCACAGGGACGCAAGGGCGAGCCGCACCCCGCCTCGGCTCGCCCGGCGCCGGATCGCCGTGCACCGCTCCCGCCCGCCCGCCCGGCACCGCCGAGGCCCGCCGCGCCCGTGGCCGCCGGCACACCGAACACCGCCTTCAGCGGCCGCCCGCGCAAGGTCGTCGAGCCGCCCGCCGAAGGCCCGGCCCACCCCGACGGCAGCCTGCGCCTGTCCAAGCGCATGAGCGAGCTCGGCCTGGCCTCGCGGCGCGAGGCCGACGAATGGATCGCCAAGGGCTGGGTGCGCGTCGATGGCGAAGTGGTCGCCGAACTCGGTGCCCGCGTGCTGCCCACGCAGCAGGTCACGATCGACAAGCGGGCGCGCACGCAGCAGGCTCAGCGTGTCACCGTGCTGCTGAACAAGCCGGTCGGCTACGTCAGCGGCCAGGCCGAGGATGGCTACGAGCCCGCCTACGTGCTGGTCACGCCGCAGAACCGCTGGGCGGACGACCCGACCGACTTCGCCTTCCAGCGCGAGCACATCCGCCACCTCGCGCCGGCCGGTCGGCTGGACATCGACTCGGTGGGCCTGCTCGTGCTCACGCAGGACGGCCGCATCGCCAAGCAGCTGATCGGCGAGCACAGCATGGTCGAGAAGGAGTATCTCGTGCGCGTGGCGCCGCTGGAAGGCGAGCGCCTCTCCGCCGAGGGCCTGCGCCTGCTCAACCACGGCCTCGAGCTCGACGGCGAGGCCCTCCAGCCGGCACGCGTCGAATGGGTCAACGACGACCAGCTGCGCTTCGTGCTCGTCGAAGGCAAGAAGCGGCAGATCCGCCGCATGTGCGAAGCCGTCGGCCTGAAGGTGACCGGCCTGAAGCGCGTGCGCATCGGCCGCGTGATGCTCGGCGACCTGCCGGCCGGCCAGTGGCGCTACCTGGGCGCCGATGAATCCTTCGTCTGAGGCGCGATGAACACCGCCGCCTCAGCCACGTCCACGGCCACGCAGGAAGCGCTGGCCGACAACTGGCTGCAATGGGCGGCCGAAAACCGGCTGCGCGGCTGCACGCCGGAGTCGATGGTCGACACCATGGCCGCTGCCGGGCTCGACCGTGCGCTGTGCGCGCAGGCCGTGGCCATGCTCGAGACCGACCCGGTCTACCGTGCCGCGCTGCGCCATCAGCAGCTGCTGCGCAAGCTCGAATCGGTGGTCGCCAACCAGCAGAAGCTTTGGGAGATGCGGCCGGGCTACGGGCAGGTCGAGAAGCGCGCGGGCGTGTCGCGCGACGAACTGCTCGACCGCTACGTGTGCGGCAGCCGCCCGCTGGTGCTGACCGACGTGGCTGCCGACTGGCCCGCCATGCGGCGCTGGTCGCCGGCCGACCTGAAGGCGCGCTTCGGCCACCTCGATATCGAGATCCAGGCCGAGCGCAACGCCGACCCGCGCTACGAGGAGAACAAGCTCCAGCACCGCCACACGGCGCGGCTGGCCGACTTCGTCGACCGCGTGCTCGCCGGCGGGCCGACCAACGACTACTACATGACGGCCAACAATGAGGCGCTGCGTCGGCCGGAGTTCGCGCCGCTGCTGGCCGACATCGGCACGCTGCCGTCGATCTGCGACCGCGCCGAGCTGCCGCGCCTGTCGTCGTTCTGGTTCGGCCCGGCGGGCACCAACACGCCGCTGCACCACGACACCATCATGTTGTTCCACACCCAGGTGGTGGGCCGCAAGCGCTGGCGCTTCATCTCGCCGCTGGAGTCGCCCAAGCTCTACAACTTCAACAACGTCTTCAGCCCGATCGACATCGACCGGCCCGACCTGGCGCGCTACCCGCTGTTCAGCCAGGTGAAGGTGCTGGAGGTGGTCGCCGAGCCCGGCGACACGGTGTTCCTGCCGCTGGGCTGGTGGCACCAGGTGACGTCGCTCGATGTCAGCCTGTCGTTCTCGTACTCCAACCTCGCGGTGCCGAACCACTACAGCTTCGCGAACCCGGACATCCACGACTGGTGAGGAGCGCATCGGTCCGGCGCAAATCCCGGCGAGGCTGGCGCGCTCGAGACGATGCAATCGGCCAATACGACAGCCGCGACACGCGCTCGATCTTCGGAGATGCGCAGGCTGTCGCGAAGATCAGCCCTCCCTGACTCGCATTCCGGCCCTCGTCCTGGACGACGGCGAGGTGCTGATCGACAGTGCTGCGGTCCTTGACTACCTCGACGAGCAGGCGGCCGACGCAGCCTTGATCACCGGTTCCGCGCGCCGCCTTGCCACACCCTATGCATGCGGCCAACGCTCACCCATGCCGATGTCATGATCACCACGCTGATCTGGTACATGCAGGACCGGATGGGTGGAGCCGCGCAGGCTGCCACAGGCCTGAACTGGCGCTCACTGCAGTTCGCGCTCTGAGCGCGCTGTTGAGTTGATCCGGGAACTCGCAGTCTCGGCCACAAGCCGGCATTGGCGAGAGGCGGCTCTCGGGTCGCCTGATCAACATGCCCAGGCCATTGGCAGTTGTCAGTACGCCTGGCGACGATCCAGCGATGTCTGCGCGTGCCGGCCGCCACCTTGCGTCGCGAGGCCAGGGACGGCGGCGTCCCGGTGTCCGATCTGGCTTCAGCCATGGACATGGACCGCACGACGCTGACGCGCAACCTGCGCCCTCTGCTGGACCAGGGGCTGGTTGCACTGGGCGCCGACTTGGCAGACGCCAGAGTGCGTCGGGCCCTGATCACCGCGAAGGGCGGCGCAGCGTTCGTGGACGCGATGCCGTACTGGCGTGTCGCCCTGGGCTTCGTCAATCGCACGCTGGGCGAGGCCGATGCCGGCGCCCTGCATGACTGGATGGATCTCGTGACTCCTGCGTTCCGCGCTGATCCTTCGGAGCCTTGAACCATGGCATCGACGCGCAATTCCTGGGTCTTCGTGCTCGTCGCCGCGGCCATCCTGATGGTGACGATGGGCACGCGGCAGTCGATGGGGCTGATCCTGTCGCCGCTGAACACGCACACCGGGCTGTGCATCGCGAGCATCGGCTTCGGCATTGACCCTTCGCCAGCAGCTGAAGATCGCCTTGCGTGGTCGCAGCTACGGGCGCCTGCATGCCGGCTTCTTCACCTGCGGCTTTCACATCGCCTTCCTGGTCACGCACATGCCGGGCGAGGTCAGCTTGTGCGGGCTGAACGCCGGCGTGGCCGCGACCTCGCTGGCCATCCTCGTCTACCTGGCTGCGCCCAATGAACCCTGGAGCTTCGACCTGTTCGCGGCGGGGCTCGGCGCCTGGCTGGGCGGCCTCGTCGTGGTCCACACCGGGAGCTGCCTGTGGATGTGGTGGGCCGACGCCGTTCTCGCACTGGGGGCGGCGCTGGTGAATCTGCCTGGCCGTGAAGCCCGGTCCGGCCAGGTTCCAGGCCGTAGCGTTCCGACAAGGTCCTCGACATCGACGCTTGCCATCGGCGCCAACAAGTTGTATGATGCGCATCATGCGAAACAAACCAGCCAACGCCCGAGCCGCTGCCAAGGAGGAGTCTCACGAGCGCATCGTGCGGGCTGCCGCACGCGCCATCCGGCGCAGCGGCTACGACGGTACCGGTGTGGCCGACATCATGAAGGAAGCGGGCCTGACGCATGGCGCCTTCTATGCCCACTTCGCGTCGCGCGAGGCGATGCTGGCCGAGGCCGCAGACCGCGCGGGCGCGGAGTCCAACGCCTTTGCGGCCCGCGTCATTGCCGCGGCGCCGCCCGAACAATCGTTGCAGGCATTGATGCACGCCTACCTGTCCGAGGAGCATCTCGCCAGCATCGAGACGGGCTGCCCGGTGTCGGCCCTGGGTTCCGAGATGCCTCGTCAAGCGCCGGAAGTCCGCCGCGCGGCAACACGCCGCATCAAGGAAATGATCGACATGGTGGCCCGCCAGTCGCCGGACTGGGGGCAGCCTGCGGCGCACGAGCGGGCGCTTGTGACCGTGGCCGCCATGGTGGGCACCTTGATGATGGCCCGCGCCGTCGATGACCCGGCGTTGTCGGAGTCACTGCGCCATGCGGTGCTGAACCACTTCGCCCCGGCCGGCGAGTGACCCCGCTCGACTCTCTTTTTTTGACCGCTCATATGATGTTCATCATGCCAAACAAGGGAATGCCATGAAAGCCTTCATCGTGGATCGATACGGCAAAGGGAAGCCGCTGCGCGCCGGCGACGTGCCTGAGCCGGACCTGCGTGACGACGAGGTGTTGATCGAGGTCCACGCGGCCGCCGTCAACCTCATCGACGCCAAGGTACGCGATGGCGAGTTCAAGCTCATCCTGCCGTACCGCACGCCGTTCGTGCTCGGGCACGACGTGGCGGGCGTCGTGGTGCGTGTCGGCCCGCGCGTTCGCCAGTTCAAGGCGGGGGACGAGGTCTACGCGCGGCCCGATGACCTGCGCATCGGGACGTTCGCCGAGTTCGTGGCAGTCAAGGCAGACTCTGTCGCGCTCAAGCCCAGGAACATCACCATGGAGGAAGCCGCTTCCATCCCGCTGGTGGGCCTGACGGCCTGGCAGGCGCTTGTCGAGATGGCCAAGCTCGGCAAGGGCCAGAAGGTCTTCATCCAGGCCGGCTCCGGCGGCGTGGGCACGTTCGCGATCCAGCTGGCCAGGCACCTGGGAGCGACGGTGGCGACCACCACCAGCGCCGGCAACGCCGCGCTGGTGAAGAGCCTGGGCGCGGATGTCGTCGTCGACTACAGGAAGGACGCCTTCGAAGACCAGCTGCGCAACTACGACGTGGTGCTGAACAGCCAGGACGAACAGACCCTGAAGAAGTCGCTCGGCGTGCTCAAGCCCGGCGGCCACCTCATCTCGATTTCCGGGCCGCCGGACCCTCAGTTCGCCGAAGACATCAAGGCCCCGTGGCCGGTGCGGCAGGTCATGCGCGCGCTGAGCTTCGGCGTTCGTCGCCAGGCTCGCCGTCTCCGGCTCAGCTACGCCTTCCTGTTCATGAAGGCCAGCGGAAGCCAGCTGAAGCAGATCGCCTCCTTGATCGAAGCGGGTGCCATCCGCCCGGTGGTCGACAAGGTCTTTCCGTTCGACGCCACCAACGAAGCCATCGCCTACGTGGAGAGCGGCCGGGCCAAAGGCAAGGTGGTCATCAAGGTGCGATGAACCGTTTCACGCGATCGACTTTCCCACGCCCATAAATATGACGTTCGTCATACGCATAGCTGCCCAACCTTCTTGGAGCCTCGCATGAACATCGAAAACTCAGTCGTCCTCGTCACCGGCGCCAACCGCGGCATCGGCCTGGCCTTCGCTCGGGAACTGCTGGCGCGGGGTGCCCGCAAGGTCTACGCTGCCGCACGCGACCCCGCCAGCGTGACCCTGCCGGGCGTCCAGGCCTTGCGCCTCGACGTCACCCAGCCCGAGCACATCGCTGCCGCAGTCCAGGCGGCGGCCGACGTGAACCTGGTGATCAACAACGCCGGCATCGCCCAGCCCGGCGGCTTCCTCGCGCCCGACAGCGACGCCGTGGCCCGCCGCCTCTTCGAGACCAACTTCTTCGGTCTTCTGAACGTGAGCAAGGCCTTTGCGCCCGTGCTCAAGGCCAACGGCGGGGGGGCACTGGTCAACGTGCTGTCGGTGGCCTCCTGGGTCAATGGTGGCGAGCTGGCTGCGTATTCGGCCAGCAAGTCGGCGGCCTGGTCGCTCACCAACGCACTGCGCCACGAGCTGACCGGCCAGAACACCCAGGTGCTGGGCCTGCACATGGCCTATGTCGACACCGACCTGACGCGGGGTTTCGACGTTGCGAAGAGCAGTGCCGAGGAGATCGTGCAGCGCGCGCTCGACGGCCTGGCTGCGGGCGCCGACGAGGTGCTGGCCGATGCACTCACCCAGCAGGTCAGGCAGGGCCTGACGGCGCCGCGCCCGGTCTACCTGCCCCAGGCCCGCTGAACCCTCACTGCCTCAACCCACCCGAAAGCCCGACATGCTCTTCACGCCACTCTCCACGCCCGCCCCGCAACTGCGCAACCGAATCGTGATGGCACCCATGACGCGCAGCCGCGCCGTGGAGCACAACACGCCGAACGCCTTGATGGCCGAGTACTACGGCCAGCGCGCCACGGCCGGCCTGATCATCACCGAAGGCACCTCCCCGTCGCCGAACGGCCTGGGCTACGCCCGCATCCCGGGCCTGTTCAACGAGGCCCACGTGCAGGGCTGGAAGCTGGTGACGCAGGCCGTGAATGCCCAGGGCGGCAAGGTCTTCGTGCAACTGATGCACACGGGGCGCGTCAGTCACGTCGCCAACCTGCCCGCCGGGGCTGAAGTGCTGGGGCCGACCGCCGAGGTCTGCCCCGGCGAGATGTTCACCGACACCCAGGGTCTGCAGCCCCACAGCGCACCGCGGGCGATGACCGCCGACGACATCGCCCACGCCGTCGCGGAGTACGCCCGTTCGGCACGGTTGGCCATCGAGGCAGGGTTCGATGGTGTCGAGCTGCATGCAGCCAACGGCTATCTGATCGAGCAGTTCCTGAACGCGACCGTGAACCGGCGCACCGATGCGTACGGCGATGGTCCCGAGGGCCGCAACCGCTTCGCGCTGGAGGTGGTTCGCGCCACGGCCGAAGCCATCGGCGCGGATCGCGTGGGCATTCGGCTGTCGCCGCACGGCGTGTTCAACGGCATGGGGGCGTACCCCGAGGTCGACGCGCAGTACCTGACCCTCGCCCGCGAGCTGTCGCAGCTTGGCACTGCGTATGTCCACCTGCTGGACCACTCGCCCCTCGGTGCACCGCCCGTGCCAACCGAGCTGAAGCGGGGCATGCGCGCCGCATTCAAGGGAGTGTTCATCCTGGCCGGAGGCTACGACCGGCCCAGCGCCGAGCGTGCGCTCGAAGCGGGTGAAGCGGACCTGATCGCCTTTGCCCGCCCCTTCATCGCCAACCCCGACCTGGTGGCGCGCCTGCAGGCCGACGCGACCCTCAACCCCTTGGACATGGCGACCTTCTACACGCCCGGCCCCAAGGGCTACACCGACTACCCCACGCTCAACGCCTGAACCGGAGACCGATGATGAAACGCCTGATCAACCAAGTCGCTTTGGGGCTCGTCCTGACCACGACCCTGCAGGCCTCGCCGGTAGCCGCGGCAGAGCCTGTTGCCGCGGCCACGGCCCTGAGCCAGCCGGCCACCGACCCGAAGTCCGGGGTCACCTGGAAGACGGTTCCGACCCAGACGATCTCCGCGGGAGGTGTCGACTTCAAGTATCGCGAGCTGGGCAAGCACAACGGCGGCACGCCGGTGGTGTTCCTGACGCACCTGGCTGCGGTCCTGGACAACTGGGACCCGCGGGTGATCGACGGCATCGCTGCCAAGCACCATGTCATCGCCTTCGACAACCGCGGCATCGGGGCCTCGAGCGGCTCACCGGCGACCTCGGTCGAGCAGATGGCCGACGACGCCATCACCTTCATCAAGGCCAAGGGCTTGCAGCAGGTGGACCTGATGGGCTTCTCGCTGGGCGGCATGGTCGCGCAGGAAATCGTGCTGAAGGAACCGCAGCTCGTGCGCAAGATGGTTCTGGCCGGCACCGGCCCCGCGGGCGGCGAGGGCATCAGCACGGTGGCGGGCGTGACTTTCCTCGACATCCTCCGCGGCTTCTTCACGGGCCAGGACGCGAAGCAGTTCCTCTTCTTCACGCGCACGCCGAACGGCAAAGAGGCCGGGAAGGCCTTCCTGGCACGGTTGCAGGAGCGCACCGAGGATCGCGACAAGGACATCTCGGTGAGCGCGTTCCTGGCGCAGCTGGAGGCGCTGCGCACGTGGGGCGGCAAGGCGCCAGCCGACCTCTCGGTGGTCAAGCAACCGGTGCTGGTGGTCAACGGCGACGACGACCGCATGGTCCCCACGGTCAACACGCACGACCTGGCGCGGCGGCTTTCGAACAGCCAGCTGATCATCTACCCCGATGCCGGACACGGCGGTCTCTTCCAGTTCCACGTCGACTTCGTGCGCAGCGCGCTCGGCTTCCTGGCCCGCTAGAGCCAGCCCGGCAGAGCACCCTCTCCCGAAGACAACGTGACGAGCCGGGCACTGTCCGAGCAAAGAAGGCCGTTCATGAACCACACCCACCTCACCGCACCCACCCGCCACGTGGACGTGGACGGCGCGCAGTTCGCCTATCGCCGCTGGGGCAACACCACGACAGCCCAGCCGCCGCTGTTCTTCCTCCAGCACTTTCGTGGCGGCATGGACCACTGGGATCCGCTCATGACCGACGGCCTGGCCGCCGGGCGTGAGGTGATCCTGTACAACGGCCGCGGTGTCGCGTCTTCCACCGGGATGCCGCGCAACCGGATCGAGGACATGGCCGACGATGCGGCGGCGGTGATCCGGGCCCTGGGCCTGCGCCAGGTGGACGTGCTGGGTTTTTCTCTGGGCGGCTATCAGGCCCAGGACCTGACCCGGCGCCACCCCGACCTCGTGCGCAAGCTCATGCTGCTCGGAACCGGCCCGCGCGGTGGCAACCCCGATTCGGACCCGGGCGTGCTCGAGCGGGCACCGCGTCCCGTTCCCATCCTCGATGATTTCCTGTTTCTCTTCTTCGGCCCGTCCGAGGCCGCGAAGCAGGCGGGGCGGGACTTCTGGCATCGCCGTCACCAGCGAGTGGATCAGGACCCGCCCAGCTCACCCGCAGTGATGCAGGGCCAGATCGAGGCCAACATGTACTACCTGGCCAAGCTCGATTCCAGGGCGCCGTTCGCGCACCTGCACGAGATCGGGCAGCCGACGTTCATCCTCAACGGCGTGAACGACGTGATGATTCCCACCATCAACTCCTGGCACATGGTGCAGAACATCCCGAACTCGCAGCTTTTCGTGTACCCGGACGCCAGTCACGCGGCGCAGTTTCAGTACCCCGAGCGCTTCCTTCAGCATGCCGTGCAGTTCCTCGCCGAATAGCGTGCCGGCGAACTCACAGACACCCGCGTCGACAACGAAAACGCACCATGTTCAAGTTCAAGTTCCTGCTCTGGGCCCTGACGAAGCTGCTGCAGCGGGCCGCCCGCAAGGACCCCGCCTTCGCCCGATACATCGAAGGGAAGGCACTGGCATTCCAGATCCAGACGGACGACGGCATCGGCCGCCACTTCAGCATCGCCGACGGCAAGGTGAGCTCGCGTGCGGGGCTCACGGCCCACCCGAAGTTCACGATGACGTTCAAGAGTCCCGAAGCAGGCTATGCCGTTCTGTCATCGAAGGAAGGAACGGACGCCTTTCTGTCGGCCTTGCGCGATGGCGCGCTGCTGATCCGCGGTGACTTCGTCGAAGTGCTGTGGTTCCAGGGCCTGACGAAGCACCTGCAAGCCGGCAAGGCCTGACTGCCGCGGCGCAGCTATCGCTTCCAGCTGCCGAGCTTGATCGCACCGGCGATGGTCAATCCGTAGACGGCCAGGCTGATCGCCACGACGCCGAAGAAGCCGCTCGCCGGGGTCTGCAACACATGCAGGCAAAGCCAACCGCCCAGCGCCACGATGCCTAAGCGTGCCACGCTGCCGGCCAGTGGCCAGAACATGCGGCCGGCGCCCTGCGAGGCGAAGAACAAGGCCAGCCCGAATCCGTAGAGCCCGTAGAAGGCACCCACGATCTGCAGGTAGGACGCGCCGAACGCACGCACCGCCGCGTCCTGCGTGAACAGGTTCATCCACAGCGCCGGGGCGATCGCCGCGGTGACCCCGATGGTGCCGGTGATCACGGCGACGATGCCTGCACCCAACCACGCCGCGCGGTGCGCGCGCGCAGCGTTGCCGGCGCCCATGTTGGTCGCCACCAGGGCCGTCAGCGCCGTGCCGAAGCCAAACGCGATCGGCACCAGGATGTACTCCAACCGCGCCGCCACGCCATAGCCTGCGAGTGCAGCCGTGCCATAGCCGCCCACGAAGGCGGTGGCCACGGCGATGGAGCCGTTGCTGACGATCGGGCTCATCGATGCCGGAATGCCCACGCGCAGGATGTCCCGCAGGAGTGGCGGATGCAGCCGCCACCGCGATCCATTGAGCCGCGCGGCCGCACCGGGGCGCATCAAGTGCCACGCCAGCGCAGCGCTCGCCGTGCCGTTGGCGACGAGCAGGCTGGCCGCGGCGCCCGCCACGCCCAGGCCGGATATCGGTCCCCAGCCGAACACGAGCAGCGGGCACAACGCGAGGTGGATCAGCGCCGTCACCACGAGCATCAGCGCCGGGAGCAGCATGTTGCCCGCGCCACGCACCACGGCCCCCAGCACGTTGGTGGCCCAGATGACGATGGCGCCGCTGAACAGCACGTCGGCATACGACAGTGCCGCGTCGAGCGCGGCACCGCGGCCGCCCATCGCACCGAAGATGCTGCGGCCAAAGCCCAGCAACGTGGCCGTGAACAGCGCTGCCAGGACGCAGGCGATCAGCATCGACTGCTGCGCGAGGTGCCCCGCGTCATCCGACCGCCCGGCGCCCAGTGCGCGCGCGACGGCGGCGGTCACGGCACCGCCGATGCCGCCGCCGGACATCTGCATCATCAGCATCGACAGCGGAAACACCAGCGCCACGCCGGCCAGTGCGTCCGCGCCGAGCCGGCCGATGATGTAGCCGTCGTAGCCGATGACGACGGTCATGGCGAACAGGCCGACCACGTTGGGCGTGGCCAGGCGCAGCAGCGTCGGTACCAACGGCCCCTGCAGCATCAGCTGGGTCCGCGATGCGGCTGGCGTGGCGGCGCCAGGAGTCAGGGGCTCGGAAAGCACACTCATGGGGTGCGCTCAGCCACGGGTCGGCCGATCGTGCAGCGCCAGCAGCGATTCGCGCGCCGACTTGAGCAGCGCGCGGCCCTCGGCGTTGTCACCCAGGGCGCGCGCCAGTTGCAGCGCACCCACCATCTGGCTGGCCACCGCAGCGGCACTCTCCGCCGGCGCCGCCTCGGGCAGCGCCCGTCGCACGCCGGCGACCAGGCTCCGCACACGCTCTGCCGCCGCCTCGCGCACTTCGGTGGCCTGACGCGGCATCTCGGAGGCCAACGCGGCCACGGCGCAACCCGCCTCGATCTCGCCCAGGTGACGTTCGGACAGATAGGCTTCCACCAAGGCTCGCAAAGGGCTACTGCCGCGCGCCTCGCGGCGGGCGACACCGTCATGCAGCCGAACAGCCGAGTCCTGGCCGGCGCGTTCGAGGGCCTCGGCCAGCAGGGCGTCGCGGTTGCGGAAGTGAGCGTAGAAGCCGCCGTGCGTCAGGCCGGCTTCCTTCATGATGTCGGCCACACCCATACCCTGGAATCCACCCCGCCGGATCGCACGGGCGGCGACCGCCACGATGCGCTCGTGGCTGATGTCCTTGCGGCTTGGAGCTGTGCGCATGGCGTGACCTCGCAACAAATATGACGCACATCATAATTGTCAGCGACACAACGTCAAGGTGAGCCATGAACAACCCGGATACAGCGCAGACTTGGATTCGCCAGAGAGAACTTGTCGAGACGGCATTGCACGCGAATGGCGGCACGCCCGGTGTGCCGCCCGGCAGCGCCCTGGCGGGCAAGACAGGGCTGCAGATCATGCAGAGCCTGCTCAGCGGCGAACTGCCCTACCCACACATGGCGCAGACGATGGATGTGGCCTTGATCGAGATCGGTCCTGGCCATGCCGTATTCCAGGGCACGCCTCAACTGAAGCACTACAACCCGATGGGCGTGGTGCATGGCGGCTGGTTTGCCACCTTGCTGGACTTCGCGCTGGGTTGCGCGGTGCAGACGACGCTGGGCGCCGGTGTGGGCTACACCACCGCACATCTCAGCGTGCACATGGTTCGCGCGGCCACCATCGACACTGGGCCTCTGCGGGCCATCGGCAAAGCTGTGCACAGCGGCCGCCAAATGGCGACGTCCGAGGCGCGCATCGTTGCGCCGGATGGCAAGCTGTACGCACACGCCACAACCACCTGTGTCGTGTTTCCGGCACGGTCCTGACAGCCGCGATAGCCTTGGGATCGTCGATTGGAAGCTCGTCTCGACGGCAGCTTTGAGACAGCGAAGTGTTCTTCTTGAACGTCGCCTTCGGGTCGATCGCAGCCACTCGGCTGCTCGGCATCGGACCGCTGTCCGTCGCCTGAGCTCGTGCGAATCGATTCACCGGCGACCGCCGGGCATCGACGACGTCACGGGGGGGTCACTCCAGCTTGAGTCTCAAGGCTGGACCGGCGCCCCCGTGCCAGGCATCAGCCGCTCCAGCAGCGCCCTCGCCTGCGCAGCCCAGTTGGCATCGGCCACATGTGCGGCCTGCCGCGCGGCGGCCACGGCCGCGTCGCGCTGGCCGAGTTCGGCGCGCGTGCTGGCCAGGTTCATCCAGGCCGGCGCACTGTCGGGGTGGCGCGTGGTGGCCGCCTCGAAGGCCTGCGCTGCGCCCGCCTTGTCGCCGGCTGCGTACAGCGCATTGCCCAGACCCATCTGCAGACTCAGGCTGCCGCCCCAGCGCTGCAGCGCGCTGCGGTAGGCGATCACCGCCTGCGCCGGCGGCGCGGCGCGCTCGAAGCCCACGGCCGCCTCCACCACCGCGGCTTCCTCGGCCGTGGCCGGCCAGCGATCAGGCGGCAGCGCCACGAAGGCCCAGCTGCCGGCGCGGACCCAGGTGTGCTCGAAGGTGTTCATGGGCAGCACGGCGCGTTCGGTGGTGCCCGAGCGCAGCAGCATCTCGCTGCGAGGCAGGTCGTAGCCGATCGCCACCGCGTAGTGCCACAGCGGATACCAGCTCAGCCCCAGGTTGAGCAGCACCACCACCGGCTGGCCGGCCTGCAACTCGCGCAGCAGCGCTTCCAGCGTGCCGGGCAGTCGCGTGGCGACGACGCCCTGGCGGCGCGCGCCGGCGATCATCTCGAGTTGCAGGGTGCCGGTGCGCGCCGGCAGGAATATCTGCTCGCCGAGCAGGTCCGGCAAGACCGGCTTGCCGGAGGCGGCGAGCACGGTGGCCAGGGCCGCCGGGCCGCAGTGGTAGTCGGTCTGCGCGAAGAACGGCGTGCCCGCGAGTTCGACGCGCGGCGCCATGTCGGCCGGCAAGCTGCGGCGCAGCGCCTCGGTCTGCACCGCGCAGCCGCCCAGCAGCAGCGCGGCGCAAAGCAGGAGCGCGCGCCGCATCGCGGCGCGCAGCGTCATCGCCCGGTTCAGCGGATCGAGCGGGTGAACGGGAAGATCTTCGTGAAGCCGAGGATGTCGGTGATCAGCAGCAGCAGGAAGATGAAGACGATGGTGCCGAGCACGTCGCTGGCGCCGGCGGGGGCGGTGTCCAGCGTGTGCGCCACATGCGCCACTTCGGCATCGGTCAGCGCGGCGACGCGGGCCTTGGCCTGCTCCATGTCGACGCCACGCTCCTGCAGCGCGGCAGCCACGTCGGCACGGGTCAGCATTTCGTAGACATGGGCACGCTGTTCGGCGGCACCGGTGACGCCTTCGCTCGCGGCCACCTGCTCGGTGCTGACGAGCGTGGCCTGCGCGCTGGTCATGAAGCCGGCGAAGCTGAGGCAGATAGCGATCAGGCGGGTCATCCAACGGGTCGTTGTCTTCATTTCAGTTCCTTTGAAGCGGAGCTTGCTGGTTGTTGTGCGGCGCATGGGCACGCTTCCCATGACGCCGGCAACATCGTAACAAGCGCGGGCCCCGGCCGGTGACCGAATGCAACGCCGGCAGGAGGGTCGCCCGGCGGCGCCTGTTAGGCTGCGCGCATGGTTTCTCCCGTTCCCGCGCCCCACCGCATGAGCCCCGCGGTGGTGGTGCTGCTGCTCACGCTGCTGCTGGGCATCCAGCCGATCACCACCGACCTCTACCTGCCCGCCCTGCCGACGCTGCAACGCGAACTCTCGGCCAGCCTGGCGGCCACGCAGCTGACACTGTCGGCACTCATCATCTGCTTCGGCCTCGCGCAGCTGGTCTGCGGCCCGCTGGCCGACCGCTTCGGCCGCCGGCCGGTGCTGCTGGTCGGGTTGTCGGTCTACACGCTGGCCAGCGTGGGCGGCGCGATGGCGCCTTCGATCGACTGGCTGATCGCCTGGCGGGCCCTGCAGGGCGCCGGCATGGCCGCCGCGGTGACCTGTGGCCGCTCGATCGTGCGCGACCTCTACCCGCCGCGCGATGGCGCCCGCGTCATGTCGCGCGCACTCAGCGGCCTGGGCGTGATTGCGATGGCCAGCCCGCTGGTGGGCGGCATGGTGGTGCAGTGGTTCAGCTGGCAGGCGGCGCTGATGGTGGTGGCAGTGTGCGGCGCCCTCATGCTCGGCGTGGTGGCCTGGCACTACGAGGAGACCGTGCCGCTGCGCGACCCGCGCGCCACGCAGATCGGCCCGCTGCTGCGCAACTGGGCGGCCGTGGCCGGCCACCCGACCTTCCGCGCCTGGACGCTGCTGTCGGGCTTCGCGTACGGCGGGCTGTTCTTCCTGCTCGCCGGCTCGAGCTTCGTCTACATCGGCCTGCTGGGCACGAGCAAGGTGGCCTACGGGCTGATCATGCTCAGCCAGTCGTTCGCCTACATCGTCGGCACCTTCTGGTGCCGCCGGCTGCTCGCCCGCCACGGCCTGCGCGGCGCGGTGCGCCGCGGCGCGCTGTTCACGCTGGCCGGCTGCGTGGGCATGGCCACCTTGTCGCTGGCCGGCGTGCACGCGGTCTGGGCGGTGCTGCTGCCCTCGTGGCTGTACTGCGTGGGCCACGGCGTGCACCAGCCCTGCGGTCAGACCGGCGCCATCGGCCCGTTCCCCGACAAGGCCGGCACCGCCGCCTCGCTGTCGGGCTTCTGGATGATGCTGGTGGCCTTCGGCGTCGGCCTGTTCCTCGGCGGCTCGGCAGGCGGCACGGTGCTGCCGATGGCGCTGGGCATGAGCACGCTGGGCCTGCTGCTGTGCGCCACCGCCTGGACGCTGGTGCAGCGCCACGGCGACCCGGCCGGCGAGCCGCTGGCCGCGCAAGCGAGGCCGGCATGACCGCGTCACTGCCTTGCCTGTGCCTGGCCGGCCCCACCGCGGCCGGCAAGACGGCCTGCGCGCTGGCGATCGCGCAGGCGCTGCCGGTGGAGATCATCAGCGTCGACTCGGCCCTGGTCTATCGCGGCATGGACATCGGCACCGCCAAGCCGAGCGCGGCCGAGCGTGCCGCCGTGCCGCACCACCTGATCGACATCGTGGAGCCGACGCAGGCCTACTCGGCAGCGCGTTTCGTCGACGACGCGCGCACGCTGATCGAGTCGATCCGCGGGCGGGGCCGGCTGCCCTTGCTGGTGGGCGGCACGATGCTCTACTTCCGCGCGCTGTTCCAGGGCCTGCACGAGATGCCGCCGGCCGATGCCGCGCTGCGCGTGGCGCTCGAGGATGAAGCCTTCCGCCGCGGCCCGGCGGCCATGCACGCCGAACTGGCGAAGGTGGACCCGGTCACCGCGGCACGGCTGCCGCCCGGCGACTCGCAGCGCATCCAGCGTGCGCTGGAGGTGTTCCGCCTCAGCGGCCGGCCGATGTCGTCGTTCCACCGCGAGCCGCTGCCGGCCTCTGCGGCGCCGCCGCTGCTCTCGCTCGAGCCGGCCAGCCGCGCCTGGCTGCACGAGCGCATCGCGCAGCGCTTCACGCAGATGCTCGAGGCGGGCCTGGTCGACGAGGTGCGGGCGCTGCGCGCACGCGGCGACTTGAACGCCGAGATGCCCTCGATGCGCTGCGTCGGCTACCGGCAGACCTGGGAGGCGCTCGACCGCGGCGAACTCGATGAACTGCCCGAGCGCGGCATTGCCGCCACGCGGCAACTCGCCAAGCGCCAGCTCACCTGGCTGCGCGGCATGGAAGCACGCGAGGTGCTGGCCTGCGACGAGGCCGGCGTGATCGAGCGCGCCGTCGAGTTGGCCCGCCGCCATGCCGACCGCCTGATGGCGCGCTGACCGATGCTGCAGCTGCGCGGCCTGGCCAAGCGATACGGCAGCACGCCGGTGTTCGCGGGCGTCGACCTCGATCTGGCACAAGGCGAGTTCGTTGCCATCGTCGGCGAGTCGGGCGTGGGCAAGTCGACGCTGCTGAACTGCATTGCCGGCCTGGACACGCTCGATGCCGGCCGCGTCCTGCTCGATGGCGCGGACGTGACGGCGATGAGTGAGCCGCAGCAGGCGCTGCTGCGCCGGCGCGACCTCGGCTTCGTCTTCCAGGCCTTCCACGTGCTGCCGCACCTGACGGTGGCGCAGAACGTCGCACTGCCGCTGCTGCTGCTGCATCGCCAGAACGATGCCGCCGTGGCGCGCGCGCTCGACGAAGTCGGCCTGGCCGGCCTGGGCGAGCGCTTGCCGCAGACGCTGTCGGGCGGCCAGCTGCAGCGCGTGGCCATCGCCCGCGCGCTGGTGCACACACCCAAGCTGATCCTCGCCGACGAGCCCACCGGCAACCTCGACGCCGGCAACGCACTGCGCGTGATGGACGTGCTGGTGCAACAGTCGCGCGCCCATCGCACCGCCTGCCTGCTCGTCACGCACTCGCATGCGGCCGCGCAGCGGGCCGATCGTGTGATGGAGTTGCGTCCGGACGGCCTGTTCGTGGCCTGAGCCCCACAAGCCCTTGAGGTGGGTCAAATTCGGCGGCGGCGCGTCCCAACACACTTCGCGCCTTCCAAGCCAGCGAGGCCGCCATGCCGATCGAGCTTTTCAACCAGAAGGGCCATCTGTGCCTGATGTTCACCGACCTCTGCGAAGAGGGCGGCGAGGCCGTGCAGTCGAATCAGTTCCTCATCGTCGACGGCGACACCGGCGCGATCATCGATCCGGGCGGCAACCTCGCCTACGGTGAGCTGTATCTCTCGATGACACGCTTCTTCTCGCCGCAGCAGCTCTCGGCCATCGTCGCCTCGCACGCCGACCCGGACATCATCGCCTCGCTGGACCGCTGGCTCACGACCACCAGCAGCGCCAAGGTCTACATCTCGCGCATCTGGGAGCGCTTCGTGCCCCACTTCTGCAAGCCGGGCAAGACGAGCGGGCGCGTCATCGGCATTCCCGATGCCGGGGCGCGCATCCCGATCGGCCGCGCCGAGCTGATCGCCCTGCCCGCGCACTTCCTGCACTCGGAGGGCAACTTCCAGTTCTACGACCCGGTCAGCAAGATCCTGTTCTCCGGCGACCTGGGTGCCTCGCTCATCGGTGGCGAGGCCGCCAAGAAGCCGGTCAGTTCGCTGGCCGGCCACGTGCCGCGCATGGAGGGCTTCCACCGCCGCTACATGGTGTCCAACAAGGTGATGCGGCTGTGGGCGCAGATGGTCCGCAAGCTGCCCATCGACATGATCGTGCCGCAGCACGGCGCGCCCATGCAGGGCGCGGCCGTGCAGGAGTTCATCGCCTGGGCGGAATCACTGCCCTGCGGCGTGGACCTGATGAGCGAGCGCGACTACGCCGTGCCCGCATAGGGCCCGTTCAGGGCTGCTTGAAGCCCTGCACCGTTTCCCAGGCCGTGGCCTGCAGGTGCGCGGCCACGTCGGCGGGAAGTCCGGCGGAGTAGCTGGCGCCCACCGGCGACAGGCCGTACACCGAAGCCAGCACCGTGCAGGCCGCGAGGTAGGTACCGGCCAGGCTCGGATGCCGCTTGTCGGCCACGTAGAGGTTCAGCTCCGGCCGCCTGGCAATCGACTTCGCGAAGGCCAGGCCCGCGGGCACGACCTTGGCGCGGTTGTTGGCGCCAGCCTTCACGTAGGCAGCGGCGAGCTGCTCGGTCATCTCCGGCTTGTCGGCATAGGCCCAGGACATGAAGAACACCGGCTCGGCGCCGTACTTGCGCACGATGGCGCTGTTCTTCGCGGTGTACTCGGTGAAGAACTTCGACAGCTGCGGATGGATGGGGCACTGGCTGCAGTCCATCATGATCGCCACGTCGAAGGGCTTGTCGAAACTGTTGAAGACGACGTTGTTGCTGGCGTCGAACGAGTACGAGGCCACGCCGCCGGGCCTGAAGTGCGACTCCATGTCGTGCCAGTTGATGCCCGAGCCGCTGATCGTCACCGAGGTGGCCCGATAGCCCTTGGCGCCCGGGCTGGCCGCGGCGATGAGCGCGCCCACGTGGCCGTGCATGCTGTTGTTGTAGTAGAAGAAGCTGTTGCCCACCCACAGCGCCGTCTTCGGCGGTGAAACGGGGGTGGCGCCGGCGGCCTTCGGCGCCGGCGTCGTGGTGCAGGCGGCGAGCATCAGCGCGGCGGCCAGAACGAAGGCCGATCGCAGCGTGGTTCCTTGCATGGGTTGTCTCCTGGGGTGGTTCGAATGCCGCGGCCGTGAGGCCCGCCCCTGCATTCTTGCAGCAGCCGCCCTCAAGACGGCGCACGGCGTGCCGATAGGGATCGAACAGCCCTCTCCCGCGACTGCCATGACCCACGCCCGTTCATTCGCCCTTCGCCTCGCCCGCCAGCTTGCCGTCGCCCTCGCCTGCAGCGCCCTGCTCGCTGCGCCGGCCCGCGCGCAGGAGGACACCACCTACCGCTTCTCACCGGTCAACCAGTACGGCATCAACCTCACGGCGGCCTACTGGAACCCGATCATTGCCTACGTTTCCGAGAAGAGCGGCGTGAAGCTGCAGCTCAAGATCGGCCGCACCTCGGCCGACACCACCGCCTTCGTGCTGGCGCAGGAGGTGGAGTTCATCTTCAGCAACCACCTGTTCAGCCCGGAGCGCGAGCAACTCGGCTGGAAGGTCTTCGGCCGGCGCATCACGCCGCCGGTGCACGGCCAGATCATCGTGCCCGACGACTCGCCGGTGACCGACATCGCCCAGCTCGCCGGCAAGGAAGTCGCCTTCCCCGGCCCGGAAGCGCTGGTGGCGTACAAGTTCCCGGCCGCGCAGCTGATGGCGAAGAAGGTCGAGTTCAAGACCGTCTTCGGCGGCAACATGGACGGCGCGCTGGCGCAGTTGTTCGCCGGCAAGGTCGCTGCGGTGGGTGCGAACTCCCAGCTCGCCGAGGGCTACGCGCGGCGCGAGGGCAAGAAGTACCGCGTGCTGTGGTCGTCGGCGCCGCTGCACGACCTGGCGCTGATGTCCTCGGCCAAGGTGCCCGACAAGGTACAGGCCGCCGTGGCCCGCGCCTTCGTCGGCATGGCGCAGGATCCGGCGGGCATGGCCATCCTGAAGCAGGCCTCCACGCAGGTGGGCCTCGGCGCAGAGGCGGTGTTCATCGCCTCCAACGGCGCGGAGTACGCCGGCTACCGCGACTTCTACCGCACAGCGCCGCTCGCGCTGCGCTGAACGCATGTCGTTTCGCCTGCTCCCGGGCTCGCTGGTCGGGCGCGTCTTCGCGCTCTACACCGTCGTGCTGGCCGGCTTCGTGCTGGCCGGGCTGGGGCTGTTCTACCGCTATCAGTTCACGGTCGAGCTCGAAGAGGCGCAGCTGCGCGCCGAGACGCTCAGCGCCGTGGTGCTGCCCACCATCGCCGACAGCGCGGTGATCGGCGACTACGACACCATCCGGCGCACGCTGGAACGCGCCGTCTACCACTCGTCGTTCTCCTCGGCGAGCTTCATCGACCTGCGCGGCGGCTTGGTGCGCGCACCGCATGCCGACGCGCCGCCGGTGAATGCGCCCGACTGGCTGGTGCGCACGGTGGCCGAGCGCCTGTACGACACCAACCAGACCATCGGCGTGGGCGGCCGCGACTACGGCGTGCTGCGCCTGAGCTTCGCCCCCGAGCGCATCGCCGGCAGCTTGTGGGCGCAGACGCGCATCGCGATCGTGCTGGCCCTGGCCAGCCTGGCCGGCGGCCTGGTGCTGATCCGCTTCCCGCTCGTGCACTGGCTGGGCAACCTGAGCCGCGTCGAACAGTTCGAGAAGGCCATGGACGAGGGCGAGGCCGTGCCCACGCTGCTCGCCGCCGACGAGGCGCCCACCGAATTCCGCGCCACCTTCGAGGTGCTCGGCCGCGCCGCCGCCAACCTGCGTTCGCAGCGAACGCAGGCCGCGGTGACGCTGGGCTCGATCGCCGACGGCGTGTTCACGCTCGACCAGTCCGGCAGCATCGCGCTGGCCAACGTGGCCGCCTCCGGGATGCTCGGCCGGCGCGCCGAAGACATGCTCGGCCGTCCCGTGGCGCAGGTGCTGCCGCAGTTGTTCGACGCCGGCGACGAGCTCGTGCCCTGGCGCAACCGCCGCACGACGCTGCTCGCCGGCACCCGCGAGGTGGTGGTCGAGACGACGCTGTCGCCCATCCTCGCGCCCGACGGCGCCACCGTGGGGCACGTGCTGGCCTGCCGCGACGTCAGCGAACAGCACCAGCTCGACCAGCGACTGCGCGCCGAACTGCGCTCGCGCGAGGCGGCGCTGGTGGAGTTGCGCAAGGTGCTCGAGGGCCTGACGCGCGACCTGCCGCTGTGCCCCACCGGCCCGGACGACCTGGCCGCGATCTCGGCCATGATCTCCGAGCTGGTCAGCCGCCTGCAGGTGCGCGGCGAGCAGCTCGACGCGATCTTCGCGCTCAGCCCGGACGGCTTCGTCTCCTTCGACGCCGAGCGGCATGCCAACTACGTGAGCCCGTCCTTCTCGCGCCTCACGGGCATCGCCGCACAGGCCGTGCTGGAGCGCAGCGAGGCGGAAGTCGAGTCGCTGCTGCGCGCGCAAAGCGGCGATACCGCCGCGTGGCGCGGCTTCGCGGCGATCCGCGCCGAGGCGCGGCAGGCGCTGGACGGCGCCGCACCCAAGCGCGCGCTGATCGAGCTCGAGCGCCCGACCCGGCGCGTGCTGGAGATCGGCCTGCGCGAAGGCACCACGCCGGTGATCTCGCAGGTGCTGTCGCTGCGCGACGTGACGCACGAGACGCTGGTCGACCAGATGAAGAGCGAGTTCCTGTCCATGGCCGCGCACGAACTGCGCACACCGATGGCCAGCATCTACGGCTTCGCCGAGCTGCTGATGCGCCGCAAGCTGTCGCCCGACAAGCAGCAGGAGGTGCTGCAGACCATCCACCGGCAGAGCGAGCTGATGGTCTCCATCGTCAACGAACTGCTCGACCTCGCGCGCATCGAGGCCCGCCGCGGCCTCGACCTGGAACTGCAGACGCTGGACCTGGGCACGCTGGTGCGCGACGTCATCGGCGACTTCAAGACCCCCGAAGGCCGCGAGCGGCCCGAGTTCGTCGACGATGCCGTGCCGGCTGCCGCGCAGGTGGATCGAAACAAGATGCGCCAGGCGATCGGCAACGTGATCTCGAACGCCTACAAGTATTCGTCGCCCGGCAGCCCGGTGGCGGTCCGGATCGTTCGCGAATCAGGCGCGGTGCCGCGCGTGGGCATCGAGATCGCCGACCGCGGCATCGGCATGACCGCGGACCAGCTGGCCCGCGTCAGCGAACGTTTCTACCGCGCCGACGCCTCGGGCAACGTGCCGGGCACGGGCCTGGGCATGAGCATCGTGAAGGAGATCATCGAGCTGCTCGGCGGCCGGCTCGAGATGCGCAGCGAGCCGGGCCAGGGCACCGTGGTGACCCTGTGGCTGCCGCTGGCGACTGCCGCCCAGACACAGGAGTTGGTGACGACATGATGCGCATACTCGTCGTCGAGGACCAGGCCGACATCCGCCGGCTGATCCGCTGGTCGCTCGAAGAAGGCGACTACGAGATTTTCGAAGCCACCAACGGCCGCATGGGCCTGGATGCAGCGCGCGCCCTGCGGCCCGACCTGGTGCTGCTGGACGTGATGATGCCCGGCGAGCTCGACGGTTTCCAGGTCTGCACGCAGTTGCGTGCCGACCCGGCCCACGCCGCACTGCCCATCGTGATGCTGACGGCGCGCGCGCAGGAGAACGACCGCCGCGCCGGCGAGCTCGCCGGCGCCAGCGAGTACCTGTCCAAGCCCTTCAGCCCGATGGTGCTGGCCGACACGGTGACCCGGCTTCTCGAGGCCCGCCAGCGCGCACCCGCACAATCGGCCGGGTGAACCCCGGCGCCGCGCTCCCCGCTTCTTCCTCCCCGCTGCCCGCCCTGCTGCGCCAGGTGTCGTGGGGCCACATGCGGCACCAGCCGCTGCGCCACGCCGTCGCGGTGATGGCGGTGGCGCTCGGTGTGGCGCTGGCCTTTTCGGTGCACCTGATCAACGAATCGGCGCTGGGCGAATTCAGCGCCGCGGTGCGGCAGGTCAACGGCCAGCCCGACTTCGAGCTGCGCGCACAGCGCGACGGCTTCGACGAAGCCGTGCTCACGCGCGTCGCGTTGCACCCGCGCGTGGCGCTGGCCAGCGCGGCGATCGAGATCGACACGCAGGCGTTCGCCGCCGACGGCAGCGCCGTGCCGCTGCGCGTGCTCGGCCTGGACGCACTGGTGGCCGCGCCGCTCACGCCCGCGCTGATGCCGCGGCCTGCCGACGAAACCGACCGGCTGGCCATCCTCGATCCCGGCGCGCTGTTCCTCAACGCGGCGGCGAGCCAGCGGCTCGGCAACCCGGCCACGCTGCGCGTGCGCAGCGGCAGCGGCGTGGCGAGCTTCGTGGTGCGCGGCAGCGTGCTGTCGGATGGCCCGCCGCTCGCGGTGCTCGACATCGCCGGCGCGCAGTCGGCGTTCGGCTGGCTCGGCCGCGTCAGCCGCATCGACGTGCGGCTGGTGCCCGGCGCGCAGCGCGACGCCGTGCTGCGCGAGCTGCAGCTGCCTGCGGGCATGCGCGCCGCCGCACCGGACGAATCGGTGCAGCGCATCTCCAACCTGTCGCGCGCCTACCGCGTCAACCTGAGCGTGCTGGCGCTGGTGGCGCTGTTCACCGGCGCCTTCCTGGTGTTCTCGATCCTGTCGCTGTCGGTGTCGCGGCGGCTGCCGCAGCTCGCGTTGCTCGGCGTGCTGGGCCTGTCGGCGCGCGAACGGCTGGCGCTGGTGCTGGCCGAGTCGGCGTTCATCGGCCTGGTGGGCAGCGTGCTCGGGCTGGCGCTGGGCACGGCCCTGGCCGCGCTGGCCCTGCGCCTGCTCGCCGGCGACCTGGGCGGCACCTACTTCCCCGGCATCACGCCGAGCCTGCAGTTCAGCGCGCTGGCCGCCGTGGTGTACGGCGCGCTGGGCGTGATCGTGGCGGTGGCCGGCGGCTGGCTGCCCGCCCGCATCGCGCAGCGCATCGCGCCTGCGCAGGCCTTGAAGGGCCTGGGCGGCGCGCCGGTCTCGCACCGCGGTGCGGCATGGACGGGGCCGCTGCTGCTGCTCGTGGGCGTGGCGCTGACGCAGGCACCCCCCATCGCCAGCATTCCGCTGGCGGCCTATGTGGCGGTCGCCTTTTTGCTGCTCGGCGGCATCGCCTGTGTGCCGGCGATGCTGGGCCTGATGCTGCGCTGGACGAAACCGCCGCGCAACGCCCTGCTGTTGCTGGCGATGCAACGCGCCCGCCACGAACGCAGCAGCGCCACCATCGCGGTGGCCGGCGTGGTGGCGAGCCTGGCGCTGGCCGTGGCGCTGACGGTGATGGTGACGAGCTTCCGCGAGGCCGTGACGCAGTGGCTCGACACCGTGCTGCCTGCCGACCTCTACGCGCGCGCTTCCGGCAGCGGTGGCAGCGACGCCGTGTTCGTGACGGCGGCGCTGATCGAAGGCGCGCGTGCGCTGCCTGGCGTGGCTCGGGTCGAGGGCCAGCGTGTGGCCTCGATCCAGCTCGACGCGCAGCGCCCGGCGGTGGCGTTGATCGCGCGGCCGATGGACGATGCGGCACGCCGCCTGCCGCTGCTCGGCGAGCTGCTCGACGCACCGGCCGGCATCACCGCGGTGTATGCCAGCGAGCCGCTGGCCAACGTCTACGGCCTGCGTGCCGGCCAGCGTTTCGAGCTGCCGCTGCCCGACGGCCGGCGCGAGCCGGTGTTCGTGCGCGGCGTCTGGCGCGACTACGCGCGCCAGCACGGCGCCGTGGCGATCGACGCGGCCGACTACCAGCGCCTCACCGGCGACCGGCGCATCAACGACATGGCGCTGTGGCTCGCGCCGGGCGCCGACACAGGCACGGTGCAGGCGGGCATCCGCCACCTTGCCGGGCCCGATGCCGCGCTCGAGTTCGCCTCGGCCGGCGAGATCCGCGCACTGTCGCTGCGCATCTTCGACCGCAGCTTCGCCGTCACCTACTGGCTGCAGGCGGTGGCCATCGCGATCGGGCTGGTGGGCATCGCGGCGAGTTTCTCGGCGCAGGTGCTGGCGCGGCAGCGCGAGTTCGGCCTGCTCGCCCACCTGGGGCTCACACGTGCGCAGGTGCTCGCCGTGGTCGCCGGCGAAGGCGCGGTGTGGAGCCTGGCCGGCGTGCTGCTCGGGCTGGTGCTGGGCATCGCCGTCAGCGCGGTGCTGGTGCACGTGGTCAACCCGCAGAGCTTCCACTGGACCATGGAGCTGCGCCTGCCCTGGGGCCGCCTGGCGCTGCTGTGCGCGGCGATGGCGGCGGCCGGCAGCGTGACGGCCTGGTGGTCGGGCCGCGCCGCCGGCTCGAAACAGGCCGCGCTGGCGGTGAAGGAGGACTGGTGATGCGCCGCCGCGCGCTGCTGCTGGCGCTGGCCGCGCCGCCCTGGGCTGCGCTGGCTGCGCCCGCGCTCGGCGTGCAGCGCGGCCGCGTGCTGAGCTTCCCGCGCGACCACGGCGCCCACCCCGACACGCGCACCGAGTGGTGGTACGCCACCGGCTGGCTGGCGGGGCCCGGTGAAGCCGAGCCGCGCTTCGGCTTCCAGGTGACCTTCTTCCGCTCGCGCACCGACGTGGCGGCCGGCCACCCGAGCCGCTTCGTGGCGAGCCAGCTGATCTTCGCGCACGCGGCGCTCACCGACCTCGGCGAGCGGCGGCTTCGCCACGACCAGCGCATCGCGCGCGCCGGCTTCGAGATTGCCGGCGCCTCCGAGGACGACACGCGCGTCGTGCTGCGCGGCTGGCACTTCGAGCGCAGCGGCACGGCGCAGGCCGGCGTCTACCGCGCCCGCCTGGCCAGCGACAGCGCCGGCTACGCCATCGATCTGGAACTCGCCGCCACGCAGCCGGTGCTGCTGCAGGGCGAGGCCGGCTTCTCGCGCAAGGGCCCGCGGCCGGAGCAGGCGAGCCACTACTACAGCCAGCCACAGCTGGCCGTCACCGGCACGCTGACGCGCGACGGCCGTGCCCAGCCGGTGCAGGGCCGCGCCTGGCTCGACCACGAGTGGAGCGAGTCGCTGCTCGATGCCGACGCCGTGGGCTGGGACTGGATCGGCATGAACCTGCTCGACGGCAGCGCGCTCACCGCCTTCCGGCTGCGCCGCGCCGACGGCGGCGTAATGTGGGCCGGCGGCAGCCTGCGCCGCGCCGGCAGCGCGGTGCGCGCCTTCGCGAACGACGAGGTGCGCTTCATCGCGGGCGAGCGCTGGACCAGCGCCGCCTCGCGCGCCAGCTACCCGGTGGACTGGCGCATCGAGACGCCCGCCGGCACGCACCGAGTGCGCGCCCTGCTCGCCGACCAGGAACTCGACAGCCGCGGCAGCACCGGCGCGATCTACTGGGAGGGGCTGTCGGAACTGCTCGATGAGCGAGGGCAGCGCGTCGGTCTGGGCTACCTGGAGATGACGGGCTACGCCGCGCGCCTGCGCCTTTGAACGCGGCGGTTGCAGTTCGTCAAGGCGTGACCCTGGAGTCGAGCTCACACTGATCGGAGATCAAAGCAGGAGACACGCATGGCCCAGGCCCTGTTCATCGATTCCATCGAAGCTGCCGTCGACCATGTGCTCGACACCGTGCAGGGCGACATCGTGCTGGGCATCCCGCTGGCCGTCGGCAAGCCCAACCCCTTCGTCAACGTGCTGTACCGCCGCATCAAGGCCAACCCGGCGCGCCGGCTGCGCATCGTCACCGCGCTGTCGCTCGAGAAGCCGGTGGGCAAGAGCGAGCTGGAGCAGCACTTCCTCGGCCCGCTGGTCGAGCGGGTGTTCGAGGACTACCCCGACCTCGCCTACGTGAAGGACCTGCGTGCCGGCACCCTGCCGCCGAACATCGAGGTGCGCGAGTTCTTCATGAAGACCGGCGACTACCTCGGCAACCCGGCAGCGCAGCAGAACTACATCTCGACCAACTACACCTTCGTCGCGCGCGACATGGCCGTGCAGGGCATGAACGTGATCGCCCAGGCCGTGGCCTCGCGCGGCGAGGGCGCCTCGCTGCGGCTGTCGCTGTCGAGCAACCCGGACGTGGTGCTGGAAGTGGTCGAGAAGCTGCGCGCTGCCGGCCAGCCGCTGCTCACCGTGGGCGTGATCAACCAGAAGATGCCCTTCATGCCCAACGGCGCGGAGGTGCCGCCGTCGTTCTTCGACCTGGTCGTCACCGACCCGGCGGGCACGCACGCGGTGTTCGCGCCGCCGAACAACAAGGTCAGCGCGGCCGACTACGCGATCGGCCTGCACGCCTCCAGCCTGGTGGCCGACGGCGGCACGCTGCAGATCGGCATCGGCTCGCTGGGCGACGCGATCGCACAGGCGCTGATCGTGCGCGACCGGCATGGCGACGAGTACCGGCGCATCCTCGACTCGCTGTGCCCCGACGGCCTGGCCGGCCGCGAGCTGGGCCGCTTCGACCAGGGCCTGTACGGCTGCTCGGAGATGTTCGTCAACGGCTTCCTCAAGCTCATCGAGGCCGGCATCATCCGCCGCGAGGTGTTCGGCGACGCCGCGCTGCAGCAGCTGCTCAACGACGGCGAGATCGACGAAGTGGTCACCACCGGCACGCTGCGTGCGCTGCTGCGCCATGCGCGCATCCGCTCGCCGCTGGACAAGAAGGACCTCGCCTTCCTGACCCACTGGGGCGTGCTGCGCGAGGGCGTGGCCATCGACGGCGACTCGCTGGTGCTCGACGGCACGAAGCTGCGCAACGACCTGATCGCCGAAGACAACCTGGAGCGCATCGGCGCCACGATGCTGGGCAGCCGGCTCACCCACGGCATCTTCATGACCGGCGGCTTCTTCCTCGGGCCGCGCGACTTCTACGAGCGGCTGCGCACCATGCCGCCGCAGGAGCTGGCGAAGATCGACATGACGCGCATCGACTTCATCAACCAGCTGTACTCCGAGAACGGCGGCCAGGGCGACCTCAAGCGTGCGCAGCGACGCAAGGCGCGCTTCATGAACACGACGATGATCGTCACCTTGCTCGGCGCCGCCGCCAGCGACGCGCTGGAATCGGGGCAGGTGGTCAGCGGCGTGGGCGGGCAGTACAACTTCGTGGCCATGGCGCACGCGCTGCCCGACGCGCGGCTGCTGATGATGCTGCGCGCCACGCACGACAACAAGGACGGGCTGCGCAGCAGCATCGTCTGGAACTACGGCCACGTGACCATCCCGCGCCACCTGCGCGACATCGTCATCACCGAGTACGGCGTGGCCGACCTGCGCGGCCAGTCCGACAGCGAGGTGGTCAAGCGCCTCATCGCCGTGGCCGACTCGCGTTTCCAGGACGAACTGGTCAAGCAGGCCAAGGAGCACGGCAAGCTCGAGGCCGGCTACGAGCTGCCCGAGCGCTACCGCCAGAACCTGCCGCAGGTGCTGGAAGACCGTCTTCACCCCTGGGCGCAGGCCGGGCTGCTGCCGGACTTCCCGTTCGGCACCGACCTGACCGACGACGAGTTGCACATCGTGCGCGCACTGAAGAAGCTCAAGCACGCCACTCAGCACCCGGGCGAGCTGCTCACCATGGCGATCAAGAGCCTGTGGGAAGGCCGGGAAGCGCCTCTGCCCTACCTCGAGCGACTTGGCCTGGCCGAGACGCACAGCTTCAAGGACGCCTTCGTGCGCAGGTTGTTCGCCGGCAATTTGTAGGCGGCCGCCGGCGACGAGCGCCTCAGTGCGCGCCGCCCGCGTCGGCCGCGTCGGCCGCCACGGCGCTCTTGCGCGGCGCGGTCAGCCACACGATCGCGATCATCGCGAGGAACAGGAACGACGAGAGCCGGAACAGGTCGGTGGCCGCCATCGTGTAGGCCTGCTGGTCGATCAGCCGGTTGATCGTGGCCGCCGCCTGCTCGGGGCTGAGCCCGGACGCGCCGAGTTGCGTGAGCGTCTGCATCGCCGCGCTGCTGCCTGCGTTGATCTGCTCGGCGAGGTGGGCGTGGTGCATGATGGCCCGGTCCTCCCACAGCGTGGTGAAGATCGAGGTGCCCATCGCGCCCGCCGTGATGCGCACGAAGTTGCTCAGCCCCGAGGCCGCGGGCATCTGGTCCGGCGTCAGGCCGCTGAACACGATGGCCTGCAGCGGGATGAAGAAGAAGGCCATCGCCACGCCCTGCACGATGGTGGGCAGCAGGATCGTGGAGAACGGCGACTGCGGGTTGAACTGCGAACGCATCCACAGCACCAGCGCGAACACCACGAAGGCCACCGTGGCCAGCTTGCGCGGATCGATGCGCGAGACGTTCTTGCCCACCCAGGGCGAGAGCAGGATCGCGAACAGCCCCACCGGCGCCATCGCCATTCCCGCGAGCGTGGCGGTGTAGCCCATGTACTGCTGCAGCCACAGCGGCAGCAGCACCACGTTGCCGAAGAACAGGCCATAGGCCACGGCCAGCGAGACCGTGCCCAGCGCGAAGTTGCGCCGCGCGAACAGGCGCAGGTTGACGATCGGGTGGTGGTCGGTCAGCTCCCAGGCGAGGAAGAACGCGAAGCCCACCACCGCCACGACGGCCAGCGCGACGATCTGGCCCGATGCGAACCAGTCGAGCTCCTTGCCCTTGTCGATCATGATCTGCAGCGAGCCGACCCACAGCACGAGCAGGCCCAGGCCCACGCTGTCCAGCGGCACCTTGCGCGGGCCGGGGTCGCGGGTTCGGTAGATCGACCAGGCCAATGCGGCGGCGAACAGGCCCACCGGCACGTTGATGTAGAAGATCCACGGCCAGGAGATGTTGTCGGTGATCCAGCCGCCGAGCAGCGGCCCCATCACCGGCGCCACCAGCGTGGTCATGGCCCACATCGCCATCGCCAAGCCGGCCAGCATGGGCGGGTAGCTGGCCAGCAGCAGCGTCTGCGACAGCGGGATCATCGGCCCGGCCACCAGGCCCTGCAGCACGCGGAAGAAGATCAGCGATTCGATGTTCGGCGCCAGGCCGCACAGCCACGAGGTCAGCACGAACAGCAGCACGCTGGCGACGAACAGGCGCACCTGGCCGAAACGCTGTGTCAGCCAGCCGGTCAGCGGCACGGCGATGGCGTTGGCCACGCCGAACGACGTGATCACCCAGGTGCCCTGCGCCGGGCTCACGCCCATGTCGCCGGCGATGGCCGGGATCGACACGTTGGCGATCGACGAGTCGAGCACGTTCATGAACGTGGCCAGCGACAGCGCGATCGTGCCGGCCACGCGTGCGCTGCCTTCCAGCGGCGCGAAGGCAACGCGCGCGGGCGGTGCCGGCGGCGCGGGCGGGGCCGGCGGCGCGTCGCCGGCAGTGAGGGCGGGGCTGCTCACGTGCGGGACTTCGCGATCACTGCGAGCTTGGCGGCGGACGCGGCCTGCGCCGGGCCGTGCGCGGGTGCACGGCCGAGGTTGGCGGCGATGATCCCGGCGACGATCTTGTCGGCATGCGCCCGCTGCGGCTCGAAGGCCTGCGTCGAACTGCTGCTGCGTGGCGCGGCCGCTCCGAGCAGCGGCGCGCCATCCCGCGGGGCGACGTCGACTGTCGCTTCCATCGACAGGCCCACGCGCAGCGGGTGCGCGGCCAGTTCGGCCGCGTCGAGCTCGATGCGCACCGGCACGCGCTGCACCACCTTGATCCAGTTGCCGGTGGCGTTCTGCGCCGGCAGCAGCGCAAAGGCCGCGCCGGTGCCGGCGCCGACACCGGCCACGCGGCCGTCGTACTCGACCTTGCTGCCGTAGAGATCAGCCTGCAGCCTCACCGGCTGGCCGATGCGCATCTGGCGCAGCTGCACTTCCTTGAAGTTCGCCTCCACCCACACCTGGTCGAGCGGGATCACCGTCATCAGCGGCGTGCCGGCGGCGATGCGCTGGCCGACCTGCACGGTGCGCTTGGCCACCTGGCCGTTCAGCGGCGCGGGCAGTTCGGTGCGCTGCACCGCCAGCCAGGCCTCGCGCACCGCCGCGGCGGCGCGCTCGACGTTGGGATGCTTCTCGACGCTGGTGCCGTCGGTCAGCGCCTGGCTGCTCAGCGCCTGCTCGCGCGCCGCGGCCAGCGCCGACTGCGCACCGGCCAGCGCGCTCTTCGCGCCGGACAGCGTGGTCTCGGCGTGCTTCATCTCCTCGCCGCCCACCGCGCCGGTGGCCAGCAGCGGCTGGCGCCGCGCCACGTCGTCGGTGGCGCGGGCCACGTCGCTCTGCAGCCGTGCCACCTCGGCCTCGCGGGCACGGATGTTGGCCGCCTGCGTCATGTTGTTGGCGTACAGCGTGCGCACTTCGCGCACCGTCTGCGCCAGCTGCGCCTCGGCGCGGTCGAGCGCGAGCTGCGCGTCGCTCGGATCGAGCTTCACCAGCGGCTGGCCGGCCTTGACGATGTCGGTGTCGTCGGCCAGCACGGCCAGCACGGTGCCGCCGACCTGCGGCGTGATCTGCACCACCGGCGCCTGCACGTAGGCGTTGTCGGTGGCCTCGTGGTGCCGCAGCGCGAACGCCCACCAGGCGCCGTAGCCCAGGCCGGCGAGAAGCGTGACGCCGGCGACGGCGATCAGCGCCGGGCGGCGGCGCGAGGCGGCCACGGCCGGCGCGGGCTTGGCAGGATGGGCAGTGTCTTGGTTCGAACTCATGGATCGCTTCCTTCGATGTTCTTGTTCAGGCGGCGCGGTAGCCGCCGCCCAGTGCGCGAGCCAGCGCGACTTCGGCGCCGAGGTGGCGCGCCTTCAGCTCGGCCGCGGCGCGGCGCTGCGCCAGCACGTTGGTCTGCGCGGTCAGCACGACGAGAAAATTGCCCAGGCCGGCCTGGTAGCGCTGCGCCGCCAGCTCGTAGGCGGCATCGGCCGCTGCGGTGGCCTCGGCTTGCGCACGCTGCTGGCGTTCGATCGACTGCAGGCTGCTCACCTCGTCGGCCACTTCGCGCAGAGCGCGCAGCAGCGTGCCGTTGTAGGCGTCGACCGCTGCATCGGCCTCGGCGCGCTTCGCATCGAGCTGAGCACGCAGGCGGCCGCCTTCGAACAGCGGCAGGTGCAGCGCCGGCCCGGCGCCGAAGGTGCGTGCGCCAGCCTCGACGAAGCGGTCCAGCCCGATGCTCGACAGGCCGACGAAGGCGACGAGATTGACGTTCGGATAGAACTGCGCGCGCGCCGCCTCGATGTCCTTGGCCGTGGCATCGACGCGCCAGCGCTGCGCGACGAGATCGGCGCGGCGGCCCAGCAGATCGGCCGGCAGCGCCGTCGGCAGCTCGGTGGAGCGCAGCGCCGCCATCGTCGGCGCCAGCGAATCGAAGACCTGCGGGCCCCGCCCGGCCAGCTCGGCCAGCGCGTGGCGGGCGCGTGACGCCGCTTCGTCGAGCGACTCGATCTCGACCTGCGTCTGTGCGATCAGGCCCTCGGCCTGGCGCAGCTCGACGCGTGTGTCCAGGCCCGCGGAGATGCGCTGGCGCACCAGCGCGAGGATCTGCTCGCGCTGCGCCAGCGACTCGCTGGCCAGGCGGCGGTTCTCGAGCAGGCGCGCGAGGTTGAAGTAGGCCGCGGCGACGTTGCCGGCAAGCAGCACACGTGCCGCCTGCGCATCGGCCTGCGCGGCGCGCGACTGGCCGATGGCGGCGTCGAGCGCGGACCGCTGGCGGCCGAACAGGTCGGGCTCCCAGCCCACGCCGATCTGCGCGCTGTTGTTCCAGCGGATCGTGCCGGCCAGCGGTGGCGGCACGAGGCCGTTCTCGGTGAAGCGCTGCTCGGTGAGTTCCACCGACAAGTTGGCCTGCGGTTGGCGCGCCGCGCCGGCGGCATCGGCCGCCGCCTGCGCCAGGCGCACACGTTCTTCGGCGCTCTTCAGACTGGGCGAGCCGGCCAGTGCCTGGTCGATGATGGCATCGAGCCCGGTGTCGCCCCAGGCGGCCCACCAGCGCTCGGCGGGCCAGGCCGCCGTGCTGCCGGTGGCTCCCAGCGCGGCCGGCTCGATCACGGGCCGCGGCGCGACCGGCGCACCCGGGCTGGCACAGCCGGCCAGCCACAAGGCCGACACGAGTGCCGTCAGACGCAGTGCATTGCGCTTCATGCCGCCTGCTCCTGTGCAGCCTGCAGCGCCTGGCCATTGGCCGTCATGCGCTCGACCAGCTTGCGCAGCTGCCGCCATTCGCGTTCCGAGAAACCATGCAGGAAGTCGTTGTTGACCGACGCGAGCACATGCGGGATGTTGGCCGTGGCGAGCTCGCCCGCTTCGGTGAGTCGCACGTGCACGACACGGCGGTCGGTCTCGGAGCGCACGCGCTCGACCAGGCCCTTGGCCTCCAGCCGGTCGAGCATGCGCGTGATGGCACCAGCGTCGATGCAGGCCTCGCGGGCCAACTCATTGGCGGTGGCGGCGCGGCCGGTCTTGATCATCCACAGCGGGCGCCACTGCGCGTCGGTCAGGCCGTGCCGCGCCATGCGCGCCTCGACCTCGCGACGCATCATCTGCACCAGGCCGACGAGCTGGTGGCCGACGCTTTCGCCCACGTCGTAGCGGTCGCCGTCGTAGCGCGGGAACGGCACGGGTGCCGCGGATTCTTTGGTGGAGGACATGAAGCTGCCTCGGCAATGATTGACCCGGCAAATTCTGCCGCGGCAGGCAATCCCGAGTCCCATGCAGGGGATAGAAGCCCTCGCCTAGACTCGCGCATGGCCGCATCCGAGACTTCTTCCGCCCTGGCGGCCCCCAGGCCCACCGTGGCAGCCGACACCGCTGCGGCACCGGCGCGCAAGGTGAAGTCGCTGTCGGGTCTGCTTCCCTTCCTGCGACCCTACCGCGGCCGCATCGCGCTGGCGGTGCTGTTCCTGATCCTGGCCGCGCTGAGCACGCTGGCCTTTCCGCTGGCGCTGAAATCGCTGATCGACCAGGGCCTCGTCGCCACCGACCCCGGCGAGCGCGTGATGGCGCTGCGCGGCCACTTCTTCGCGCTGTTCGGCGTGGGTGCGGCGCTGGGCCTGTTCTCGGCGGCGCGCTTCTACATGGTCACCTGGCTGGGTGAGCGGGTCACCGCCGACCTGCGCAATGCGGTGTATGCGCATGTGCTGAAGCAGAGCCCGGAGTTCTTCGAGACCACGCAGACTGGCGAGGTGCTGTCGCGCCTGACGACCGACACGACGCTGGTGCAGACGGTGGTCGGCTCCAGCCTGAGCATGGGCCTGCGCAACACGGTGATGGGCATCGGCGCGATGACCATGCTGATCGTCACCAACCCCTATGTGATGTCGCAGGTGCTGGGCACGCTGGTGCTGGTGGTGCTGCCCAGCCTCTACCTCGGCCGCCGCGTGCGCAAGCTCAGCCGCGCCAGCCAGGACCGCGTGGCCGATTCGAGCGCCATCGCCGCCGAGGTGCTCAACGCGATCCCCGTGGTGCAGAGCTATGTGCAGGAGACGCGCGAGGCCAAGCGCTTCGACGACGCCACCGAGAGCGCCTTCGAGACGGCGCGCAAGCGTACGCGGGTGCGCTCCTTCCTCGTCGCCTTCATCATCACCGCCACCTTCGGTGCGCTGCTGTGGGGCCTGTACCAGGGCACGCAGGCGGTGATCGCCGGGCAGATGAGCGCCGGCCACCTGGCGCAGACGGTGGTGTTCGTGACCATCCTGGTCGGCTCGGTGGCGGTGCTGTCCGAGGTCTACGGCGACCTGCTGCGCGCTGCCGGCGCCACCGAGCGGCTGATGGAGCTGCTGGCCACGAGCTCGTCGATCGCCTCGCCGGCCCGGCCGCGCGCCCTACCCGCCACACAGGGCGGCTCGTCGGTCGCGCTGCGCGACGTCACCTTCCACTACCCGTCGCGACCGAAGCACGCGGCACTCGCCCAGTTCGCGCTCGACGTGCGCCCCGGCGAGACGGTCGCGCTGGTCGGCCCCAGCGGCGCGGGCAAGAGCACGGTGTTCCAGCTGCTGCTGCGCTTCTACGACGCAGGCGAAGGACACATCGAGATCGACGGCGTGCCGCTGCGCGAGGCTTCGCTCGAGGCGCTGCGACAGCGCATCGGCATCGTGCCGCAGGACAGCGTGATCTTCTCCGCCAATGCGCTGGAGAACATCCGCTACGGCCGGCCCGGCGCGAGCGACGCGGACGTGATCGCCGCGGCCAAGGCGGCCTTTGCGCACGACTTCATCAGCGCCTTGCCCGAGGGCTACCAGACCTTCCTGGGCGAGCGCGGCGTGCGCCTGTCGGGCGGGCAGAAGCAGCGCATCAGCATCGCCCGCGCGATCCTGAAGAACCCGCCGCTGCTGCTGCTCGACGAGGCCACCAGCGCACTCGACGCCGAGAGCGAGCGCATGGTGCAGGCCGCGCTGGAGTCCGCGATGAAGGACCGCACCACGCTGGTCATCGCGCACCGGCTGGCCACGGTGCAGCGAGCCGACCGCATCATCGTGATGGAGGCCGGCCGCATCGTCGAGAGCGGCACGCACGCGCAGCTGTCGGACGCCGGCGGCCTGTACGCGCGCCTGGCGGCCCTGCAGTTCGATCAGGCGCCGGCCGACTGAAGCCTGAAACGGCCGGATACCGTCTGGCCGGGTCGCGATCGAACTTCGCGCCGCCGCTGAGCTCCAATTGCAGCGCGGGCGCGCTGGGCGCCATCGAGGAGAAAAAAATGATCCGTTCGAACATCAAGACCACCACCCTTTGCACACTGGCCGCCGCCGCCTTCCTGGCTGGCTGCGCCGACATGAGCGAGCGCCAGAAGGGCACGGCCACCGGCGCGGCCATCGGCGCCGTGGCCGGCGCCGTGCTGAGCTCGGCCACCGGCGGCAAGGCCGGCACCGGCGCCGTCGTTGGCGGCGCCATCGGCGCGGTGGGTGGCAACCTGTGGTCCAAGCGCATGGAAGAAAAGCGCGCTGCGATGGAGAAGGCCACGCAGGGCACCGGCATCGACGTGGCACGCACGCCCGACAACCAGCTGAAGGTGAACGTGCCGAGCGACTTCTCGTTCGACGTCGGCCGAGCCGCCATCAAGCCGCAGATGCGCCCGGTGCTCGACCAGTTCGCGCAGGGGTTGGACCCGACCATGCGCGTGCGCATCATCGGCCACACCGACAGCACCGGCAATGACGCGATCAACAACCCGCTGTCGGTCGATCGCGCACAGAGCGTGCGCGACTACCTGGCCGGCCGCGGCGTGGCCCCCACCCGCGTCGAGACCGAAGGTCACGGCTCGCGGGAGCCGGTTGCCGACAACGGCAGCGATGCCGGCCGGGCGCAGAACCGCCGCGTCGAGATCTTCCTGCGCGAGCCGGCGCCGCAAGGCTGAGTTCGGGGCGGCATTCTAGAATCCGGGCATGCTGGCCCCCACCCCCACACGCCCGGTTCGATCGCAATACGAGGACTTCATGCGGCACGTGCACACGCACGGCGTCGCGAAGTCCGACCGCACCGGCACCGGCACCAAAAGCGTGTTCGGCCACCAGATGCGTTTCGACCTGCGCGAGGGCTTCCCGCTGGTCACGACGAAGAAGGTGCACCTCAAGTCCATCATCCTCGAACTGCTGTGGTTCCTGCGCGGCGACGGCAACGCGAAGTGGCTGCAGGAACGCGGCGTGACGATCTGGGACGAGTGGGCCAGGCCCGACGGCGACCTCGGCCCCGTCTACGGTGTGCAGTGGCGCAGCTGGCCGACACCGGACGGCGGCCACATCGACCAGATCGCCGAGGTGGTGAAGCAGCTCAAGGCCAACCCCGACTCGCGCCGCATCATCGTCAGCGCCTGGAACGTGGCCGACTTGCCGAAGATGGCGCTGATGCCCTGCCACGCGTTCTTCCAGTTCTACGTCGCTGAAGGAAGGCTTTCGTGCCAGCTCTACCAGCGCAGCGCCGACATCTTCCTGGGCGTGCCTTTCAACATCGCGAGCTACGCGTTGCTCACGCACATGCTGGCGCAGCAGTGCGACCTGGATGTCGGCGACTTCATCTGGACCGGCGGTGATTGCCACATCTACGACAACCACGTCGAACAGGTCGAGCTGCAGCTCTCGCGCACGCCGCATCCCTACCCGCTGCTGAACATCAAGCGCCGGCCGGAATCGATCTTCGACTACGCGTACGAGGATTTCGAGGTGCTGGACTACCAGCACCACGCCGCGATCAAGGCGCCGGTGGCGGTGTAATGCGCGTGGCGCGGCTCAGTCGCGCTTGAGCCAGAGGTCAGCGATCACCGGGCGGTGCGCCGACGCCTCGGCACCGCCGACGAAGCTGTCCTTCACGCCGATCTGCGGGCTGACCATGATGTGGTCGATGCGCAGAAACGAGAAGCGCGTGCGCAGCGAGTGCCCGAACGTGTAGCCGTAGCCCAGCCCCGCGCTGGCGAAGCTGTCGCGCAGGCCCGACTCGCGCAGCGCGGCGATGACCGGCGACGAATCCGGAGCGTTCAGGTCGCCGGCCAGCACCAGCGGGCGGGGCTGGCCGAACAGGTCGCGGGCCAGCTTGTGCGCCTGGATCATGCGCATCTCGAAGTTCTCTTGCCACTCGGCCAGGCCACCGAGCCGCTCGTGCCGCGTGGCGTTCAGGCCCTCGCGCGGCGACAGCAGGTGGGCCGTGACCATGTCGAAGCTCACGCCGTGCGCGGTGATCGTGCAGCGCACGTAGTGGTGCCCTTCGCCGGGGAATGAGATGTCGCCCGATTGGCAATCGGTCATCGGGTGGCGGCTGGCCACGATGTACTGGCCGGAGATGTGGATCTGCCGCGCGCCCAGCGCCGTCCGGAACGACGGCGGCAGGTCCTCCGGCTTGTTGGCCAGGCCCGCGTCCTGCATCACCAGCACGTCTGGATCGTGCAGCGCCATCTCCCAGGCGATGCGGGCGTAGCCGCCCGGCTTGTCGTCGGCGAGGTAGGCCTTGATGTTGAAGCTCATCACGCGCAGTGGCGCATGACCTTCTTCGCCTCGGTTGAGTTGCACACCCATGATGCCGGTGATCACCAGGGCCAGCGCCGCAACCGCAGCGAGGCGCCATCGCGTCGGCAGCCAGAACGACAGCAGAACGCCCATGGCGGCAGGCGCCAGGTAAGCCGGGAACGGGATGTAGCGGGCCAGTTCGATCCACCAGGTGCGCTCGGTGCCGAACTGAAAGGCCAGGAACACCAGCGCCACGGCCAGCACGCACAGCGCGACAACGAGTCTGGCAGCGCGGCGGCTGGGTGGGCGAGTCACGTGGACATGGACGGTTTGGGGATGGGCTCGGCGCGGCCGTTTGGCCGCGCCGAAATCTGGTGGAGCTGGGGGGAATCGAACCCCCGTCCGCAAGCCATCGTCAGGCAGATCTACATGCTTAGCTGGCTGATTTGGTTTTAGAGGTGCCGGCCGCGCAGCAGCACGCTGCCGTCACCTCGAGTCACTTGATTTAGCCCTGTGCCGAGTGACCCGGCGCCGGGCGAGCCAATGTGTATGACCTCGCAGTCTTCAGGTTACCCCTCAGACCCAGCCCATCGGCCAACTGTTGCGAGGCTCACCGGTTTTAAGCGGCGAGGGCGTACGAGTTATCGTTCGCAGTTACTTTGTTTCCAGTGGATTTACGAGCGAACTGGTGCTCGGCATGCCCTGATCCAACTCCGTACCCACGTCGAAGCCAGGTCAGCCCCAAGCGGCGTAGTTTAGGCCAATGCGAGCAGATTCAAGAGTTCGCCCGGGCTTTCGACGACGTGATGGGCGCCCCACTCGCCGATGTGGTCACCCTCGCCGAGGTAGCCCCAGGCCGCTGCGATGGTGAGCATGCCGGCGGCGCGGCCGGCCTGCACGTCGCGCAGGTCGTCGCCGACGTAGACGCAGTCGCCGGCGTCGACGCCGATGCGCCGCGCCGCCTCCAGCAGCGGCGCAGGGTGCGGCTTGGCATGCGGCGTGGTGTCGCCGCACACCAAGGTCGCGGCCTCGTCGATGAGGCCCAGCGCGCGCACCAGCGGCTCGGAAAATCGCGTCGCCTTGTTGGTCACGATGCCCCAGGGCAGCGCCTGGCGGCGCAGCGTGTCGAGCACCGGCTGCATGGCGTCGAACAGGCGCGTCTCGCGCGTCATGCGCGATTCGTAGCGCCGCAGGAATTCGTCGCGCAGTGCCTCGAATTCGGCATCCCCCGGCTGCACCTGCAGCGCACGGCCGACCATGCCGCGCGCACCGGAACCCACCATCGGCCGGAAGTGCGACAGCGGCAGCACCGGCAGGCCGCGTGCGACGCGCATGTCGTTGCCGGCCCCTGCAAGGTCGGGCGCACTGTCGATCAAGGTGCCGTCCAGATCGAACAGCACGGCGCGCACCCGCAGCGTCATGCCGATTTCCGGCACGCCACCAGGTAGTTGACGCTGGTGTCGTTCGACATCCAGTAGCGACGCGTCAGCGGGTTGTACTCGAGGCCGCGCGTGCCGCTCGCATCCAGCCCCGCATCGCGGCACCAGCGGCCGAGTTCGCTCGGTCGGATGAAACGCGCGTACTCGTGCGTGCCCTTGGGCAGCATCTGCAGCACGTGCTCGGCCCCGACGATGGCGAACAGGAACGACTTCGGGTTGCGATTGATCGTCGAGAAGAACACCCAGCCGCCCGGTTTCACGAGCGTCGCGCAGGCGCGCACGATCGACGAAGGGTCGGGCACGTGCTCGAGCATCTCCATGCAGGTGACGACGTCGAAGGCCGCGGGCGATTCCAGTGCCAGCGCTTCGGCCGCCACCTCCCGGTAGGCGATCGACGGCGTGCCTGCCTCCATGGCGTGCAGTTGCGCCACCTTCAGCGGCTTGCTGGCCAGGTCGATGCCGAGCACGTCGGCACCCCGGCGGGCCATCGAATCGGCCAGGATGCCACCTCCGCAGCCCACGTCGAGCACCCGCTTGCCGGCCAGCGGCACAAGGCTGGCGATCCAGTCCAGGCGCAGAGGATTGATCATGTGCAGCGGGCGGAACTCGCTCTCGGGGTCCCACCAGCGGTGGGCCAGCTCGCTGAACTTGGCCAGTTCCTGGGGATCGGCATTGATCGTGGTGTTCATGGCGTGATCGTAGCGAAGCGCAGCGGCGCAGGCAGGTCCAGAAAGCAGAAACCCCGCCGAGGCGGGGTTCCGGAAGAAACCCGCCGAGGCGGGCTTCTGTCAGAAGGATCCGAAGATCACTTCTTGGTGCGGGTACCGACGACCTCGATCTCGACGCGGCGGTTCTTCGCCTTGCCTTCCTTGGTCTTGTTGTCGGCCACGGGCTGCTTCTCGCCCTTGCCTTCGGTGTACACGCGGTTCTTCTCGACGCCCTTGCTCGTCAGGTAGTCCTTGACGGAGTCGGCACGGCGCACCGAGAGCTTCTGGTTGGCGGCATCGCTGCCGTCGCTGTCGGTGTGGCCAACGGCGATGATGACTTCGAGGTTGATGCCGGCCATCTTGCTGACCAGGTCGTCCAGCTTGGCCTTGCCTTCGGGCTTCAGCACGGCCTTGTTGACGTCGTAGAAAGCGTCAGCAGCAAAGGTGACCTTCTCGCTCACCGGGGCAGCCGGGGGAGCCGGGGGCGGCGGCGGCGGAGCGACCGGGGCGGGAGCCGGAGCGGGTGCAGGCGCCGGAGCCGGGGCGGGTGCGGGCGGCGGAGCCGGCGGGGCCTTCTTCAGGGCGCCATCGCACTCTTCCTTGGCGGTGGCGGGCGTCCAGTTGGTGTCGCGCCAGCAGAGTTCGTTCGTGCCGTTCTTCCAGACGTTGCCGTTGCTGTCGACCCAGTTGTCGACCGTCGACTGAGCGAACGCGCCAGAGGCCGAGGCGGCCAGAGCGGCCGTTGCGAAGAGCGATGCCACCGTGTTCAGTTTCTTCATGATTCTCCTCTCGAGGGAATTGAGCAGTATTTCTGCAATGACGTCCGACCCGGGTTCGGATAGTGCTGGTAAACCCCCGTATACCGGGCGCCGACCACCGACGCGAGATTGTGCCATAGCGTTTTTGCCAGGCGGGATTTTGGCGCCCGGCCCGGCAGTCCTCCAGAGTGATGTTGCTCTGGTGCTACAAGCCGCGGCACTTACAATCGCCTGTTTCGCGTGTCGCCCCGGCGTCACGTTTGTTCTTGCGTCTCCTCGAGCTCGCGCTCGCACCCCCGCATGACCCAGTTCGCCAAGGAAACCCTGCCCATCAGCCTCGAAGAGGAGATGCGCCGCTCCTACCTCGACTATGCGATGAGCGTGATCGTCGGCCGCGCCCTGCCCGACGCCCGCGACGGCCTGAAGCCGGTGCATCGACGCGTGCTGTTCGGCATGCACGAGCAGAACAACGACTGGAACCGGGCCTTCAAGAAGAGCGCCCGCATCGTCGGCGACGTGATGGGCAAGTACCACCCGCACGGCGACCAGTCCATCTACGACACGATCGTGCGCATGGCGCAGGACTTCTCGCTGCGCCACCTGCTGATCGAGGGCCAGGGCAACTTCGGCTCGGTGGACGGCGACAACGCCGCGGCGATGCGCTACACCGAGATCCGGCTGCACAAGATCGCCCACGAGATGCTGGCCGATCTGGAAAAGGAGACGGTCGACTTCGCGCCGAACTACGACGGCTCCGAGAAGGAGCCGACGGTGCTGCCGACGCGGCTGCCCAACCTGCTGGTGAACGGCTCGGCCGGCATCGCGGTGGGCATGGCCACCAACATCCCGCCGCACAACCTCAACGAGGTGATCGACGCCTGCCATCACCTGCTGCGCAACCCGGCGGCCGCGATCGACGAGTTGATGGAGATCATCCAGGCGCCCGACTTCCCCACCGCCGGCATCATCTACGGCCTGAACGGCGTGCGCGAGGGCTACCGCACCGGGCGCGGCAAGGTGGTGATGCGCGCGAAGTGCCACTTCGAGGACATCGACCGCGGCCAGCGCCAGGCGATCATCGTCGACGAGATCCCCTACCAGGTGAACAAGAAGAACCTGCTCGAGCGCATCGCCGAGCTGGTCCACGAGAAGAAGATCGACGGCATCAGCCACATCCAGGACGAATCCGACAAGTCCGGAATGCGCGTGGTCATCGAGCTCAAGCGCGGCGAAGTGCCCGAGGTGGTGCTGAACAACCTGTACAAGCAGACGCAGCTGCAGGACACGTTCGGCATGAACATGGTGGCGCTGATCGACAACCAGCCCAAGCTGTGCAACCTGAAGGATCTGATCGAGATCTTCCTGGAGCACCGGCGCGAGGTTGTGACGCGGCGCACGGTGTTCGAGCTGCGCAAGGCGCGCGAACGCGGCCACGTGCTCGAAGGCCTGGCGGTGGCGCTGGCCAACATCGACGAGTTCATCGAGACGATCAAGAGCTCGCCCACCCCGCCGGTGGCCAAGACGGCGCTGATGAGCAAGAGCTGGGATTCTTCGATGGTGCGCGAAATGCTTGCCCGCGCCGAGAACCAGGCGCCGGGTGGCCGCGACTCGTTTCGCCCCGAGAACCTGCCCCGGCAGTTCGGCCTGCAGGCCGATGGGCTGTACCGCCTGAGCGAAGACCAGGCCGGCGAGATCCTGCAGATGCGCCTGCAGCGCCTGACCGGGCTGGAGCAGGACAAGATCGTCGGCGAGTACAAGGACGTGATGGCCGAGATCGCCGACCTGCTCAACATCCTGGCCACGCCCTCGCGCGTGACGACGATCATCTCCGACGAGCTGACTGCCATCAAGCAGGAGTTCGGCCAGACCAAGGTCGGCGCCCGCCGCAGCGTCATCGAGCACAACGCGCAGGACCTCGGCACCGAAGACCTCATCACGCCCACCGACATGGTGGTGACGCTCTCGCACACCGGCTACATCAAGAGCCAGCCGCTGACCGAGTACCGGGCGCAAAAGCGCGGCGGCCGCGGCAAGCAGGCGATGCAGACCAAGGAAGACGACTGGATCGACCAGCTCTTCATCGCCAACACGCACGACTACATCCTGTGCTTCACCACGCGCGGCCGCGTTTACTGGCTGAAGGTGTGGGAGGTGCCGCAGGGCTCGCGCAACGCGCGCGGCAAGCCGATCGTCAACATGTTCCCGCTGCAGCCCGGCGAGAAGGTCAACGTGGTGCTGCCGCTGACCGACGGCTTCCGCAGCTTCCCCGCAGACCACTACATCTTCATGTCCACGGCCCAGGGCGTGGTCAAGAAGACTTCGCTGGATGAGTTCAGCAACCCGCGCAAGGCCGGCATCATCGCCGTCGACCTGGACGAAGGCGACTTCCTCATCGGCGCGGCACTGACCGACGGCAAGCACGACGTGATGCTGTTCAGCGACGGCGGCAAGGCCGTGCGCTTCGACGAGGACGACGTTCGCGCCATGGGCCGCGCCGCCCGCGGCGTGAAAGGCATGCAGCTCGAGGACGGCCAGAGCGTGATCGCGATGCTGGTGGCCGAAGACGAGACGCAGAGCGTGCTCACCGCCACCGAGAACGGCTACGGCAAGCGCACCTCGATCGTCGAGTACACGCGCCACGGCCGCGGCACCAAGGGCATGATCGCCATCCAGCAGAGCGAGCGCAACGGCAAGGTCGTCGCCGCCACGCTGGTGCGCGCCGACGACGAGATCATGTTGATCACCGACACCGGCGTGCTGGTGCGCACGCGTGTCTCCGAGATCCGCGAGCTCGGCCGCGCCACGCAGGGCGTGACGCTGATCGCGCTCGACGCGGGTGCCAAGCTGATCGGCCTGCAGCGCATCGTCGAGAACGATGCGAACGTCGACAGCGCCGGCGAGCCCAACGGCGACACCCCCGGCGACGAGCCGTCTACCGGAGAGGATTCCTGATGCGTGCACTCATCGTTCTGGCGCTGGTCACCGGCGCCACGCTGGCGCATGCGCAATCGAACTCGAAGAAGGAGCTGGTCGCCAAGGTGCTGCAGCTGCAACAGGCCAGCATCGAGGGCCTCGCCCGCAACATCGTCGAGCGCCCCGCGGTGCAGATGATGCAGGCGGCAGCGGCCACGCTGCAGGCCCAGGTGCCGCCTGCCAAGCGCGAGGCGGCAGCCAAGTCCATCGACGCCGACATCCGCAAGTTCGTCGACGAGGGCGTGCCCATCCTCACCGAGCGCGCCATCAAGATCGCGCCGGCGACCTACGGCGTCGGGCTGGAGGAGAAGTTCACCGAGGACGAACTGCGCCAACTGGTCGCCTGGCTCGAATCGCCGGTGAACAAGAAGTTCCAGCAGAACGTGCCGGAACTTCAGAACGCCTTCACGCAGAAGCTGATCGCGGAAGCCGGCCCGCTTCTCGACCCGAAATTGCTGGCCCTGCAACGCAAGCTGCAGGCCACGCTGGGCGTGCCCGCGGCGTCCTCCGCCACGGCCCCGAAGGCATCCGGGCCAGCCGCCAAGCCTGCCGCGAAGTGATGCGACAATTTGGCGTCTGCCATGGCTGATTCCACGACCGCGCCACAACACGATCTGCTCGCGCTGCGCACCCGGATCGACGCGCTCGACCGCGAGTTGCTCGCCCTGCTGAACCGGCGGGCCGCGCTCGCCCAGGAAGTCGGCGAAGTCAAGAAGAAGGAAGGCTCGGTGGCCTTCCGCCCCGAGCGCGAGGCGCAGGTCATCGACGGCCTGAAGGCCGCCAACCCGGGCCCGCTGAAATCGGCCAGCGTTGCGCCGATCTGGCGCGAGATCATGTCCGCCTGCCGTGCGCTCGAAACCCCCACTCGCGTGGCCTACCTCGGCCCGGCTGGCACCTTCAGCGAAGAAGCAGCGCTCGGTTTCTTCGGCTCCTCGATCGTGCGCGTGCCCTGCGCCAACTTCGACGAAGTGCTGCACAACACGGTGGCCGGCTCCGCCGACTTCGGCGTGGTGCCGGTGGAAAACTCCACCGAAGGCGTGGTGACACGCTCGCTCGACCTGTTCCTGACCACGCCGCTGTTCATCATCGGCGAGACCAGCCTGCTGGTGCGCCACAATCTGCTGCGCCGCGAGAACACGCTGGCCGGCATCGGCGCCGTCTGCGCTCATCCGCAGGCGCTGGCGCAATGCCACGGCTGGCTGTCGCTGCACCTGCCCGATGCCGAGCGCCGGCCGGTGTCGAGCAATGCCGAAGGCGCGCGACTGGCCGCCGGCGACGTGTCGATCGCGGCGATCGCCAGCGAGCGCGCCGGCAGCGAATTCGGCCTGCACGTGGTGGCTCCTGCGATCCAGGACGAGGCCCACAACCGCACCCGCTTCGCCATCCTCGCGCACCCGGACCGCCAGCCGCGCCCGGCCGCCTCGGGGCACGATTGCACGAGCCTCGTCGTCTCCGTGGCGAACAAGCCCGGCGCGGTGCACGACATGCTCGTGCCGCTGAAGAAGCACGGCGTGTCGATGAGCCGGTTCGAGTCGCGCCCGGCCCGTTCGGGCCAGTGGGAGTACTACTTCTACATCGACCTGCAGGGCCACCCCGACCAGCCTCACGTCGCCGCCGCGATGCAGGAGCTGCGCGCCGTGTGCGCCTTCTTCAAGCTGCTGGGCACCTACCCCATCGACGTGCACTGAACATGTTCAACCAGCTCGGTGTCATCGGTTGTGGCTTGATGGGCGGCTCGTTCGCCCTGGCGCTCAAGCGCGCGGGGCTGGTCAAGCGCGTCATCGGCTACAGCAAATCGCCCTCCACCACCGAGAAGGCTCGTCAGCTCGGCGTGATCGACCAGGCCGCCGAGTCGGCGCTGCTGGCGGTGTCGGGTTCCGACATCGTGCTGATCGCAGTGCCGGTGTCGGCCACCGAGGCCACCTTCAAGGCCATCCGCCATCTCGTGGAGCCTGGCGTGCTGGTCATGGACGTGGGCTCGACCAAGCGCGACGTGGTCGACGCCGCGCGGCGCGTGCTCAAGGAGCGCATCCCCTCCTTCGTGCCGGCGCACCCGATCGCCGGCAAGGAAGTCGCCGGCATCGCGCATGCCGACGCCACGCTCTACAACGGCCGCCAGGTGATCCTCACGCCGTTGCCGCAGACTTCGCCGGAACTGGTGCAGAAGGCCACCGACTGCTGGGCCGCGATCGGCTCGCAGGTGCTGCGCATGACGCCGGAGAACCACGACGCGGCGTTCGCCGCCGTGAGCCACCTGCCGCACATGCTGGCCTTCGCCTACTTCAATTCGGTGGCGCGGCAGCCGGCCGGGCGTGACTTCCTGTCGCTCGCCGGGCCGGGCTTCCGCGATTTCACCCGCATCGCTGCCAGCGACCCCGCCGTGTGGCGCGACATCCTCATGTCCAACCGCGAAGAGATCCTGAAGCAGACGCAACGCTTCCGGCACGCGCTCGATGCGATGGAGCACGTGATGAAGTCCGGCAACGCCGAGGCGCTGGAGGACCTGATCCGCAAGGCCTCCGACGCGCGCGGCGGCTGGCAGATGGGCGCGGGCAAGTCCAACCGATGACCTGAGCGGCGCAGCCGGGGCTGCGCGGCGCGCCCGATGTACACCGTCCCGTTCCTCGACCTCCCGCCACTGCGATCGGCCGCAGGCACGGTGCGCCTGCCCGGCTCCAAGAGCATCTCCAACCGCGTGCTGCTGCTGGCCGGCCTGAGCGCGGGCACGACGGTCGTGCACGACCTGCTCGACTCCGACGACACCCAGGTGATGCTCGAGGCGCTGCGTGTGCTCGGTTGCAAGCTCGAGCGTGACGGCGAGGCGCTGCACGTCACCGGCCTGGGCGGGCGGCTCGCCACGAAGCAGGCGAAGCTCTTCCTCGGCAACGCCGGCACGGCGATGCGCCCGCTCACCGCGGCGCTGGCGCTGCTCGCGGCGACGCAGGGCGGAGACTTCGAGCTCAGCGGCGTCGCGCGCATGCACGAGCGGCCGATCGGCGACCTCGTCGACGCGCTGCGCCAGCTCGGTTGCGCCGTCGACTGCCTGGGCACAGAGGGCTACCCGCCGTTGCGCCTGCACGCCAGCGGCCAGGCGCTGCAGGCCGCACAGCCGATCCGCGTGCGCGGTGACGTCTCCAGCCAATTCCTCACCGCGCTGCTGCTCGCGCTGCCGCTGGTGGCACACGACGGCGACATCGCCGTCGAGGTGCAAGGCGAGCTGATCTCCAAGCCCTACGTCGAGATCACGCTGAACCTGCTGGCGCGCTTCGGCATCGCCGTGCGGCGCGAGGGCTGGCAGCGCTTCACCATCCCGCAGGGCAGCGCCTACCGCTCGCCGGGTCGGATCCACGTGGAAGGCGATGCCTCGTCGGCCTCGTACTTCATCGCGCTGGGAGCCATCGCGGCGGACGGCGAACCCGTGCGCATCGAAGGTGTCGGTACCGACTCCATCCAGGGCGACATCCGCTTCGTGGAGGCGGCCCAGGCGATGGGCGCGCAGGTCGCCAGCGGCCCGGGCTGGATCGAGGTGAAGCGGGGCCGCTGGCCGCTGCAGGCGATCACGCTGGACTGCAACCACATCCCCGACGCCGCGATGACGCTGGCGGTGATGGCGCTGTACGCCACCGGCACGACCCGCCTGAGCAACATCGCCAGCTGGCGCGTCAAGGAAACCGACCGCATCGCCGCCATGGCCGCCGAGCTGCGCAAGCTCGGCGCCGGCGTCGTCGAGGGCGACGACTTCATCGAGGTGACGCCGCCTGCGGCGCTGCGGCCGGCGGCCATCCACACCTACGACGACCACCGCATCGCGATGTGCTTCTCGCTGGCCGCCTTCAAGGGCGTGCCGGTGCGCATCCTCGACCCGAAGTGCGTCGGCAAGACCTTCCCCGACTACTTCGAGGCGCTGTTCGACCTGGTGAGAACACCGGTCGAGGCCGTGCCGGTGCTCACCGTCGACGGCCCCACCGCCTCGGGCAAGGGCACGCTGGCCAGCGCGGTGGCGCAGGCGCTCGGTTACCACTTCCTCGATTCAGGCGCCGTCTATCGCGCTACCGCGCTGTCGGCCATGCGCATCGGCGTGGCGGCCGGCGACGAGGCCTCGCTGGCGCGCATCGCGGCCACGCTGCCGCTGCATTTCGTCGGCGGCGACGCCCACCTGGGCAGCGAGAACGTGGCCGAGGCGCTGCGCGCCGAGGACGTCGGCGCCATGGCATCCAAGGTGTCCGCCTGGCCCGCCGTGCGCGAGGCGCTGCGCCAGCTGCAGCTGTCGTTTCGCCGCGTTCCGGGCCTGGTGGCCGACGGCCGCGACATGGGCACGGTGATCTTCCCCGGCGCCGAGCTCAAGGTGTTTCTCACCGCGAGCGCCGCGACGCGAGCGGAAAGGCGCTACAAGCAGTTGATTTCAAAGGGAATTCCGGCTAATATCTCGACCCTTCGTACCGACCTCGAAGCCCGCGACGCGCGCGACCAGAATCGCAGCGTGGCGCCTTTGAAGCCGGCACAAGACGCGCTGCTGCTGGACAACTCGGCCCTCACCGTCGAAGCCTCGATGGAACAGGTGCTGACAGCCTGGGAACAGCGCCGGCCCTTCGGCTGAAGCCCACGCGAGTGGCTCGGCCGCAGGGCCAACCCAGAAGGCCCGTCGCCTCCCCTCCAGTGCCGCAAGGCACGCCGAGGCAACGGATCATCAACCCCAACCCGCAGCGTCAGCTGCACCGAGAAGCTCCACATGTCCCAAACCCAAGCAGCCACCAGCCAAGGCGGCGAATCGTTTGCCGCCCTGTTCGAAGAATCGCTCAAGCGCTCCGAGATGCGCAGTGGCGAGGTCATCACCGCCGAAGTGGTGCGTGTCGACTACAACTTCGTGGTGGTGAACGCAGGCCTCAAGTCCGAAGCCTACGTACCCATTGAAGAATTCAAGAACGACCAGGGCGAGCTCGAAGTCCAGGTCGGCGATTTCGTGTCGGTGGCCATCGACGCGATCGAAAACGGCTACGGCGACACCATCCTGTCGCGCGACAAGGCCAAGCGCCTGGCCTCGTGGCTGTCGCTCGAGAAGGCCCTGGAATCCGGTGAGTTCGTCATCGGCACGGTGAATGGCAAGGTCAAGGGCGGCCTGACGGTGCTGGTCAACGGCATCCGCGCCTTCCTGCCCGGCTCGCTGCTCGACACCCGCCCGGTGAAGGACATGACGCCCTTCGAGGGCAAGACCATGGACTTCAAGGTCATCAAGCTCGACCGCAAGCGCAACAACGTGGTGTTGTCGCGCCGTGCCGTCGTCGAGGCCTCGATGGGCGAAGAGCGCGCCAAGCTGCTCGAGACGCTGACCGAAGGCGCCATCGTCAACGGCGTGGTCAAGAACATCACCGAATACGGTGCATTCGTCGACCTCGGCGGCATCGACGGCCTGCTGCACATCACCGACATGGCCTGGCGCCGTGTCCGCCACCCGAGCGAAGTCGTTCAGGTCGGCCAGGAACTGCAGGCCAAGGTGCTCAAGTTCGACGCCGAGAAGAACCGCGTCTCGCTGGGCATCAAGCAGCTGGGCGACGACCCGTGGCACGGCGTGTCGCGCCGCTACCCGCAGGGCACGCGCCTGTTCGGCAAGGTCACGAACATCGCCGACTACGGCGCGTTCGTCGAGATCGAGCCGGGCATCGAAGGCCTGGTGCACGTCTCCGAGATGGACTGGACCAACAAGAACGTCGCCCCCGCCAAGATCGTGTCGCTGGGCGACGAGGTCGAGGTCATGGTGCTCGAGATCGACGAGGACAAGCGCCGCATCAGCCTGGGCATGAAGCAGTGCAAGGCGAACCCGTGGGAAGAGTTCGCCACCACCGTGCAGCGCGGCGACAAGGTCAAGGGCCCGGTCAAGTCGATCACCGACTTCGGCGTGTTCGTCGGCCTGGCCGCCGGCATCGATGGCTTGGTGCACCTGTCCGACCTGTCGTGGAACGAACCCGGCGAAGCCGCGGTGCGCAACTACAAGAAGGGCCAGGAAGTCGAGGCCGTGGTGCTGGCCGTCGACGTGGACCGCGAGCGCATCTCGCTGGGCATCAAGCAGCTCGACTCCGATCCGTTCACCAGCTACACCTCGGTCAACGACCGCGGCATGACGGTGACGGGCAAGGTCAAGACGGTCGACGCGCGTGGCGCCGAGATCCAGCTCAATGCCGACGTGACGGGCTACCTGCGCGCCTCGGAAATCTCCCGCGACCGCGTGGAAGATGCCCGCAACGTGCTCAAGGAAGGCGACGAGGTCACCACCCTGATCATCAACATCGACCGCAAGACGCGTTCGATCCAGTTGTCGATCAAGGCGAAGGACAACGCCGACCAGCAGGAAGCGATGACGCGCCTGTCGCAGACCAACGAGCGTGAAACCGCCGGTACGACGAGCCTGGGCGCCCTGCTGCGCGCCAAGCTCGACAACAAGAGCGAGTGACTCTCGGCTGACCGCGGCACATGACCCGTTCCGATCTCGTGGCGCAGCTGGCCGAGCGTTTCGGCCAGCTCACGCATCGCGACACCGAGTTCGCGGTCAAGACCATCCTGGATGCGATGTCCGATGCGCTCGCGCGCGGGCATCGCATCGAGATCCGCGGTTTCGGCAGCTTTTCGATCAATCGCCGGCCACCGCGCGTGGGCCGCAACCCGCGCAGCGGCGAGCAGGTGATCATCCCCGAGAAGCTCGTCCCCCATTTCAAGCCGGGCAAGGCATTGCGGGAAGCCGTCGATGCCCATGTGCCAGTGATCGACGCCGACGCCCCGGTCGGCGACACGTCGCCCAAGACCTGAGCCTCGACGCCCGCTCGCTAGAATCGACGCGGGAGTCCCGATGCGCTTGCTCGTCTGGCTCGTTCGAGCCGCCCTCTTCTTCCTGCTCTTCGCCTTCGCGCTGAACAACCAGCACGAGGCTTCCATTCGCTGGTTCTTCGGCCACGAGTGGCGCACGCCGATGGTGTTCGTCGTGCTGGTCGCCTTCGCGATGGGCTGCGTGTTCGGCATCGTCGCGATGCTGCCCAGCTGGTGGCGGCACCGCCGCGTGGCGCGCCGCCATGCGCCGATGGCCGAGCGCGACACCACCACCGACACCTCGCAGCTCGTGCTGCCCACCCTCAGCCCGGAACACCCGCCCCGCGATGGACTTTGACCTGCAGTGGCTGCTGCTCGGCCTGCCGGTGGCCTTCGCGCTGGGCTGGCTGGGCTCCCGCTTCGACCTGCGGCAGTGGAAGCGCGAGCAGAAGGATTCGCCCAAGGCCTACTACAAGGGCCTGAACCTGCTGCTCAACGAGCAGCACGACAAGGCGATCGACTCCTTCATCGAGGCGGTGCAGCAGGATCCGGACACCTCCGACCTGCACTTCGCGCTGGGCAACCTGTTCCGCCGCCGCGGCGAATACGAGCGCGCCGTGCGCGTGCACGAGCACCTGCTCAAGCGCGCCGACCTGCCGGCCTCGGAGCGCGAACGCGCCCAGCATGCGCTGGCGCAGGACTTCATGAAGGCCGGCCTGTTCGACCGCGCCGAGGAGGCCTTCAAGGCGCTCGACGGTACGGTGTTCGACACCGAGGCGCGCCTGGCGCTGCTGGCGCTGCACGAGCGCTCGCGCGACTGGCGCGCCGCCGTCGAGGTGGCGGCCCGGCTCGAGCGCAGCGGCAGCGGCTCCTTTGCCACGCGCATCGCGAACTACTGGTGCGAGCTTGCGCTGGAGGCCGATGCACGCCAGCAGACCACCGAGGCCGACGCCGCGCTGCAGCGCGCTCGCGAGGCCGCGCCGCAGGCACCACGGCCGCTGATCATGGCCGGCCAGCGCGCACGTGCGCGCAGTGACCATCGCGAGGCGCTTCAGCAATGGGGCACGCTGATGGCTGCCCACCCATCTGCCTTCAATCTGGTGGCCGTGGACTACGCCGACAGCGCCAAGACCATCGGCGAAGGCCCGGCGGCGCTGGAGCGGCTGGAGGCGCTGTACCGCCGCGGGCCGACCACCGACCTGCTCGCCGCGCTGGCGCACCTGGACGACGACGCGACGCGCCAGCGACGCCGCGTGCTGTCGCACCTGCAGCACCAGCCTGCGCTGTCGGCCGCGCAATCGCTGCTGCAGCTCAGCGCCGGCACGCCGCTCGACGACGCCGAGTCGCAAGCCGTGCGCGACACCGTGGCGCGCGCCGCCAAGCCGTTGCAGCGCTACCGTTGCGCCGCCTGCGCCTTCGAGGCGCAGCACTATTTCTGGCAATGCCCCGGCTGCCTGGGCTGGGACACCTATCCACCCCAGCGCCAGGAGGATCTGTGATGAGCGCCCCGACCCGCGAACAACTCGCCCAGGCCCGCGTGCTGGTGGTCGGCGACGCCATGCTCGACCGCTACTGGTTCGGTGCCGTCGACCGCATCTCGCCGGAAGCGCCGGTGCCGGTGGTGCGCGTCAACCGCGAGGAGGAGCGCCTGGGCGGCGCCGCCAACGTGGCGCTGAACGTGAAGACGCTGGGTGCGCAGGCCACATTGCTGACGGTGGTCGGCGACGACGAGCCGGCGCGCACGCTTCAGCGCCTGCTCGAGCGCGAAGGCGTGGCCGCGCTGCTGGGCAGCGACCCGCAGCTCTACACCATCGTCAAGCTGCGCGTCATCGGCCGCGCGCAGCAGCTCATCCGCATCGACTTCGAGAACCAGCCCGACCACGAGGTGCTGGCCGGCATGCTCAGCGACTACGAGCGTGTGCTGCCCGAGCACGGCGCGGTGCTGTTCTCCGACTATGGCAAAGGCGGCCTGACGCACATCCCGCGCATGATCGAGCTGGCGCGCGCCGCCGGCAAGCCGGTGCTGATCGACCCCAAGGGCAGCGACTACAGCCGCTATGCCGGCGCCACCGTGATCACGCCCAACCGCGCCGAGCTGGCACAGGTGATCGGTGCCTGGAGCAGCGAGGCGCAGCTGCACGAACGTGCGCAGGCGCTGCGCCGCGAACATCGGCTCACCGGCCTGCTGCTCACGCGCAGCGAGGAAGGCATGTCGCTGTTCGACGATCAGGGCCACACCCAGGTGCCGGCGCAGGCACGCGAGGTGTTCGACGTCACCGGTGCCGGCGACACCGTCATCGCCGCGATGGCCGCCATGCTCGCCTGCGGCCGTTCGCTGCGCGAGGCGATGCCGGTGGCCAACCGCGCCGGCGGCATCGTGGTCGGCAAGTTCGGCACGGCCAGCGTCAGCTACGAGGAGTTGTTCGCATGAAAGTCGTCGTCACCGGCGCTGCCGGCATGATCGGCAGCAACATCGTCCAGGGCCTGAACGCCATCGGCATCGACGACGTCATCGCCGTCGACAACCTGACGAACGGCGCGAAGTACCGCAACCTGCTCGGCGCGAAGATCAGCGACTACTTCGACAAGACCGACTTCTACGCCCGATTCGCGCGGCACGAATTCGGCAAGATCGACGCGGTGCTGCACGAGGGCGCCTGCTCCGACACCATGCAGCACGACGGGCGCTACATGCTCGACACCAACTACCGCTGCTCGAAGGACCTGCTCGACGCCTGCCAGGCCCAGGGCACGCGGTTGCTCTACGCCAGCTCGGCCGCCACCTACGGCGGCAGCGCCTCGTTCCGCGAGGAACCCCAGTTCGAGCAGCCGCTGAACGTCTACGGCTACAGCAAGCTGCTGTTCGACAACGTGGTGCGGCGCATGCTGCCCTCGTCGAAATCGCAGGTGGTGGGTTTCCGCTACTTCAACGTCTACGGCCCGCGCGAGCAGCACAAGGGCCGCATGGCCTCGGTGGCGTTCCACCACTTCAACCAGTTCCGCGAGCACGGCAAGGTCAAGCTGTTCGGCGAGTACGGCGGCTACGGCCCCGGCATGCAATCGCGCGATTTCGTCTACGTCGACGATGTGGTCGCGGTGAACCTGTGGTTCCTTCAGAACCCCGGGAAGAGCGGCATCTTCAACCTCGGCACCGGCCGCGCGCAGCCCTTCAACGACGTGGCCGTCGCCGCGGTCAACGCGGCACGCACCCTGAAGGGGGAGAGCGCTCTCACCCTGGCCGAACTCGTCTCGCGCGGACTGGTCGAGTACATCCCCTTCCCGGAGGCGCTGGTCGGCAAGTACCAGTGCTTCACGCAGGCCGATCTCACCGGGCTGCGCAGCAGCGGATGCGACCACGCCTTCGCCGATGTCGCCACCGGCGTGCAGCGCTACGTGAGCTGGCTCGCCGCGCAAGGCTGAGCGTCTGGTCGAGACTTCTTCACGTCCCCCGGCGGAGGGGGCGACGCTCGGGTGGCCCGCCGTGGCGATTCACGGCCGCGGCACGGCTTCGAACAATGGCTCCAGCAGAACGCAATTCCGCGGCCTGCGCCACCCAAGGAGCTTCATCATGTTCAAGTTCATCACTGCCGCCATCCTCGCCCTCGCCTGCGCCACCGGTTTCGCGGCCACCGACGTCAACAAGGCCAGCCAGGCCGAACTGGAATCCGTCAAGGGCATCGGCCCGAGCATGGCCACGCGCATCCTCGACGCGCGCCAGACGGCGCCGTTCACGAACTGGGGCGACCTGCACAGCCGCGTCAAGGGCGTGGGCGACGGCAATGCCCGCAAGTTCTCGGCCGACGGGCTGACGGTCAACGGCTCGGCCTACGCCGCATCGGATGCGCCGGCACCGAAGGCGAAGGCCAAGTCCAAGACGAAGTCCGAGAAAGGTTCGTCGCGCAAGAAGGCCGAGGCGCAGCCGGCGGCCTGAGCTGATCAGGCTTCGCTCAGGTCCAGCCGAAGAAGGCGCGCACCTCGTCGCGGCGCGCCATCGTGTCGGCCACGCCGAGCGCAACGAGTTCGCGCGTGTACGGCGCCTCGAAGAGCAGGTAGCTCGCCAGCGCCGCACCGCGCGCGTCCTCGCCGCGGCCCGACACGCCCACGCCGCGCAGCATCGTGCGCACCGGCGCGGGCAGGCTGCCCAGGTGCTTGGCGGCCAGGTCGTCCAGGCGCTGGCTGGGCGCGATCACCAGCGTCTCGATGGGCCGCAGCGTGGTGCGTGCCAGCGCCTCGGGCGGCAGCAGCTTGAGCGTGGCGTTGATGCGCTGCAGGCGCTCCACGTCGACCGCCAGTGCGTCGAGGAAGATGTTCGACAGCGCATGGCCGGCGATCTGTGCCAGATTGGGGTACTCGCTGCTGTGCGCGCGCGGCCCCGGCGGCTCGTGCATGCGGCCGGCACCGATGATCAGGATGCGCGTCGCGCCCAGGTGCACGGCGGGCGAGATCGGCGCGGCCTGGCGCATCGAGCCGTCGCCGAAGTATTCGGTGCGGCCCTCGATGGGCAAGGCCACCGCCGGGAAGACGAACGGGATCGCCGCCGAGGCCATCAGGTGCGGCACGCCGATCTCCGAGCGCACAGCAATGCGCTGCGAGCGTGTCCAGGGCAGGATCTCCTTGACCGCATCGTAGAAGGTCACGTGCAGGCCCGAGCCGTAACCCGACGCCGTGACGGCGATGGCCTGCAGGTGGCCCTGCTTCATCGCCTCGCGCAGCTGCTCGCTGCTGACCATGCGGCGCAGCAGGTCGGCGGTGGGCGCGTTGTCGAGCAGCGACTTCGGCCGCGCGCGGCGCCAGCGCGCGATCACCCAGCCCATCGACAACATGGTCAGCCAGCGCGCACCGGTGCGGATCACGCCGAGCGAGTCGGAGCGGTAGATCTGCTCGGCGTGGAAGTTCTCCCACACCTCGCAGAGCACGCGCACGGCATCGTCGAAATTGCCGCAGCGGCAGGCCAGCGCGGCGGCATTGATGGCGCCAGCCGAGGTGCCCGTGATCACCGGGAACGGGTTGCCCGGCGGCGCGTTCGATTCGCGACGGATCTGCGCCACCGCCTTGAGCACGCCGACCTGATAGGCGGCGCGCGCGCCGCCGCCTGTCAGCACCAACCCGGTGGTCGGCTGGTCGTTCATTCGTAGATCACTTCGGCCTTGCCCTGGCTCGCACCGGCACGCCAGCGCTCCAGCGCCGCATCGGTGGGGTAGAAGCGCGCCGCATCGCCGAGATCGATCTCGCCGCTGGCGCGGTCGCGGCGCACTTGCAGCCGCACCGTCAGGCCCTGGGGCAGATCGCCCTGCTCGGTGGCCACGCGCCGCGACGGGAAATCGCGCAGCACCTCGGCCACCGGCGGCACGCTGCCGTTGACCTCGACACGCAGGTACTTGCCGAAGCGGCAGCGCGCGCCGGCCAGGTCCCACACCTGCGTGACGTTCAGGCGCAGGCCGCCCGAGAAACGGTCGGGCTGCACCTTGCCCTGCACGATGATCAGCTCGTCGTCCTTGAGCAGCTCACGGTGCGCGTTGAGCAGCTCCTCGTTGGCCACCGCCTCGAGCACCTCGGTCTTGTCGTCGATCTTGAAGATCGCCACGCGGCCGCGCTGGCCGTTGACGACACGCAGGTCGCCGACGATGCCGGCGAGCAGTTGCGGCTCGCGGCTGTCGATCAGGTCGGCGATGCGGCGACGTGCGATCTGCCGTACCTCGTCGGCGCTCTGGTCGAACAGGTGGCCCGAGAGATAGAAGCCCAGCGCGACCTTCTCGAAGCCCAGGCGCTCCTTGATGCTCCAGGGCTCGGCGGCGACCAGCTCCGGCTCGTGCGTGCTCGCTGCATGAGAGTCGCCGAAATCGAACAGGCCGCCCTGGTCGGCGTTGGCCGCCTGCGTGTCGGCGTAGTCGAAGGCCAGGCCGATGCTCGCCACCATCGACGAGCGCTCCGCATGCAGCTTGTCGAAGGCGCCGGCCTTGATCAGCGCCTCCACCGTGCGCTTGTTGATGCGGCTGCGGTCGACACGATTGCAGAAGTCGAACAGCGACTTGAAGGGGCCACCCTCCTCGCGCGCCGCGATGATCGCCTCGATCGCGCTCTGGCCCGTGCCCTTGATCGCGCCCAGACCGTAGCGCACCACCTTGTCGGCCACCGGTGCGAAGCGGTAGCCGCCGGTGTTGACGTCGGGCGGCTCGAAGGTGATGCCCAGTGCGACCGCGTCGTCGTGGAAGATCTTCAGCTTGTCGGTGTCGTCCAGCGCCACGCTCATGTTGGCGGCGGTGAACTCGGCCAGGTAGTGCACCTTCAGGTAGGCCGTGTGGTATGCGAGCAGCGCGTAGGCGGCGGCGTGCGACTTGTTGAAGCCGTAGCCCGCGAACTTCTCCATCAGGTCGAAGATCTCGTTGGCCTTCGGCTCGGGAATGCCCTTCTTCGCCGCGCCCTCGGCGAAGGTCGCGCGGTGCGCCACCATCTCCTCGAGCTTCTTCTTGCCCATCGCGCGGCGCAGCAGGTCGGCGCCGCCGAGCGAGTAGCCGCCCACGAGCTGGGCGACCTGCATCACCTGCTCCTGGTAGACCATGATCCCGTAGGTCTCCTGCAGCACCTCGGCCATCAGCGGATGCGGGAACTCGACCTCCTCGCGGCCGTGCTTGCGCGCGCAGAAGCTGGGGATCAGGTCCATCGGGCCGGGGCGGTACAGCGCCACCAGCGCGATCACGTCCTCGAACACGCTGGGCTTGGCGTCGCGCAGCATGCGCTGCATGCCCGACGATTCCAGCTGGAACACGGCGACCGTCTTGCCCTCGCTCATCAGCCGGTACGAGCCCTTGTCGTTCAGCGGCAGCGTCTCGAAGGCGAAGTTCTCCTGGCCGGGCCGGCGCGCACGGATGAAGTCCTTGGCGAGCTCCAGGATGGTCAGCGTGGCCAGGCCGAGGAAGTCGAACTTCACCAGGCCGATCGCCTCGACGTCGTCCTTGTCGTACTGGCTCACCGCGCTGTCGCTGCCGGGCTGCTGGTAGAGCGGGCAGAAGTCGGTGATCTTGCCCGGCGCGATGAGCACGCCGCCGGCGTGCATGCCGACGTTGCGCACGATCCCTTCGACCCGCTCGGCCAGCGCGAGCAGTTCGGCGACCTCTTCCTCGTTCTTCTCGCGCTCCTCGATCTCCGGCGCCTCCTTGCGCGCGTAGATCACGCCGCTGTCCGGCGGGTCGGGCGGCCGGCGCAGCGTCACCGTCTTGCCCGGCGGCGCCGGCACCAGCTTGGCCACGCTGTCGACATGGCCGTAGCCCATGCCGAGCACGCGGCCCACGTCGCGCAGCGCGGCCTTGGCGGCCATGGTGCCGAAGGTTGCGATCTGGCTCACCGCATCGCGGCCGTACTTCTGCTTGACGTAGTCGATGACACGGTCGCGGTTGGCCTGGCAGAAGTCGATGTCGAAGTCGGGCATCGACACGCGGTCGGGGTTCAGGAAGCGCTCGAACAGCAGCTTGTAGCGCAGCGGGTCGAGGTCGGTGATCTTCAGCGCGTAGGCCACCAGCGAGCCGGCGCCCGAGCCGCGGCCGGGGCCGACCGGACAGCCGTTGTTCTTCGCCCAGTTGATGAAGTCGGCCACGATCAGGAAGTAGCCGGGGAAGCCCATCTTCAGGATCGTCGCGATCTCGAAGTCGAGCCGCTCGACGTAACGCGGCCGCTCCTTCTCGCGCTGCGCCGCGTCGGGGTAGAGCTGCACGAGGCGCTCTTCCAGGCCCTCGTGCGACTGCACGCGGAAGTACTCCGCCATCGGCATCGGCACGCCATCGACCAGCGGTGTCGGGAAATCGGGCAGCTGCGGCTTGCCCAGCACCAGGCTGAGGTTGCAGCGGCGCGCGATCTCCACCGAATTGGCCAGCGCCGCGGGCAGGTCGGCGAACAGCGCGGCCATCTGCGCGCGCGTCTTGAAGTACTGCTCGCGGCCGAAGCGCTTGACGCGCTTCGGGTTGGTCAGCGTCTCGCCCTCGGCGACGCAGACACGCGCTTCATGAGCCTCGAAGTCGTCGGGCTCGAGGAATTGCACCGGGTGCGTGGCCACGACGGGCAAGCCGAGTTCGGCGGCCAACGGCACGGCGGCGCGCACATGGGTTTCGTGCGCCGGCAGGCCGCCGCGCTGCAGCTCGATGTAGAAGCGCTGCGGGAACAAGCCGGCAAGCCGCTGCGCCACCGCACGGGCGCGCTCGCCGTCGCCCGCCAGCAGCGCCTGGCCCACCGCGCCGAGCTCGGCGCCCGACAGGACGATCAGCCCCTGGCCATGCTCGACCAGCCAGTCCCAGCGCACCCAGGCCTGGCCGCGGTGCTCGTTCTCGCGCCAGCTGCGCGAGAGGATCTCGCACAGGTTCAGGTAACCCTGGCGGTTCTGCACCAGAAGCAGCAGCCGGCTGGCCTGCTTGTCTGCGCCATCGGGCTCCAGCCAGACGTCGCTGCCGAGGATGGGTTTGACACCCTTCTTGCGCGCCGCGCTGTAGAACTTGACGGCGCCGAACATGTTCGACAGGTCGGTGATGGCCAGCGCGCCCTGCTTGTCCTTCGCGGCGGCGCCCACCATGTCGTCGACGCGCAGCGTGCCGTCGACGACGGAGAATTCGGTGTGCGTTCTCAGGTGGATGAAGTCCATGAACGGCATTCTAGGAGGCCCGCCTCCGTAGAATTGCCGGGTGGACACCGTTCTCAACATCTCCGCCTACCGCTTCGTGCCGCTGCCCGACGCGGCAGTGCTGCGCGAACGCCTCCACGCCAGGGCAGCCGAGGCCGGACTCAAGGGCACGGTGCTGCTGGCCGAGGAAGGCATCAACCTCTTCCTGGCCGGCGAACCCGGCGCGCTGCGCGGTTTCGTGGCCTGGCTGCACGAGGACGAGCGATTCGCCGGCCTGCTGCCAAAGGAGAGCTGGTCCGACAGCGTGCCCTTCGGCAAGCTGCTCGTGAAGGTCAAGCGCGAAATCATCCGCATGAACCACCCGGCGATCCGCCCGCAGGCCGCGCGGGCGCCAGCGGTCGACGCGCACACGCTCGCACGCTGGCTCGACGCCGGCCACGACGACGAAGGCCGGCCGGTGGTCACGCTGGACACGCGCAATGCCTTCGAGGTCGACCATGGCCGCTTCAAGGGCGCACTGGACTGGCGCATCGGCCGCTTCAGCGAATTCCCTGATGCCGCTCTGGCGCACCGCGAGCAGATGCAGGGCAAGACGGTGGTGAGCTACTGCACCGGCGGCATCCGCTGCGAGAAGGCCGCCCTGTTTCTGCAGGACGCCGGCGTCGAGCGTGTGCTGCAGCTCGAGGGCGGCATCCTGAAGTACTTCGAGGAAACCGCTGGCCGCCACTTCGAGGGCGATTGTTTTGTCTTCGACGAGCGCGAACGCGTGAACATCGCGCTGCAACCGGTGTAAGGTGCACGCCGGGCGGGCGACCGAACGAGAACCCCGCCCACCGCACCATGCCCACCGCCGACAACCTGCGCTCGATCGAGCTGTACCGCCGCACCGCGGCAGGCTACGACGCGAGCACCGGGCCCACCTGGCCGATCCGCATGCGCTGCATCGAGCGCCTGACGCTGCGCCCCGGCGAGACGGTGCTCGACGTTGGCTGCGGCACCGGCCTGAGCTTCGAGGCCCTGCTGCAGGGTGTAGGCCGCAGCGGGCGCCTGATCGCCTTCGAGCAGAGCCCCGAGATGCACGCGCAGGCGCGGCAGCGTGCCGATGCACTGCGCGCCGACGGCTGGTCGGTTGAACTGCATTGCACCAGCGCCGAGGAGGTCCAGCTGGGCGCGGCACCTGACGCCGCGCTGTGGCACTACGTGCACGACATCACCCGCTCACCGGCGGCGCTGGACAATCTGTTTGCGCAGGTCCGCCCCGGCATGCGCCTGGCCGTCGCCGGCATGAAGTTCTTTCCGTGGTGGCTGGCTCCGCTGAACCTGCTGGCCTGGCTGAAGAACCGTCCCTACAACGTGCACGCACATGAACTGCACGAACCCTGGAGCCTGCTGGCACCGCGGCTCGAGCGATTCGAATGGGAGGCCACGCAATGGGGCATGGGCTACCTGGGCTCGGGCGTCGTGAAGGCGGCTTCCCGATGACGGCGGAGCGTCAGCCCGCGGCAGTTTCGGCCGGCGAGCTGGCCGAACGCTACGCACGGGTGCGCGCCACGTCGCTGGCGCTTGCCGCGCCATTGTCCGCGGAAGACTGTCAGGTGCAGTCCATGCCGGACGCGAGCCCGGTCAAGTGGCACCTCGCCCACGTCACATGGTTCTTCGAGACCTTCGTGCTCGAACGTTTCGAACACGGTTTCGCGCCCTTCGACCCGGCATTCCGCGTGCTGTTCAACAGTTACTACCAGGCGGTCGGCGAGCAGTCGGCGCGGGCGCAGCGCGGGCTGATCCTGCGGCCCACGCTGGAGGGGGTGCGGGCCTACCGGGCTGCGATCGACGCGCGCATGGCAGCGCTGCTGCGCGCGCGCGGCGAAGAGCCGGAAGTCGCCGCGCTGGTGACGCTCGGCCTGCATCACGAGCAGCAGCACCAGGAGCTGCTGCTCACCGACATCAAGCACGCCTTGTCGATCGATCCGTCGCATGCACCATTCGCACGCCGCTGGCCGATCGCCCGCGTTCAGCCCGCAGCGCTGCGCTGGTTCGGTTTCGAGGGCGGCCTGGTCGAGCACGGCCACGATGCGGCGCTCGACGGCCCCTTCTGTTTCGACAACGAGACTCCTCGCCACCACAGCCACCTCGGGCCCTTCGAAATCGCCTCGCGGCCGGTGAGCCATGGCGACTGGCTCGGCTTCATCGACGACGGTGGCTACCGGCGCCCGGAGCTGTGGCTGTCGCTCGGTTGGGACTGGGTGCGCGCAGGCAGGCGCACGGCACCGCTGTACTGGCAGCAGCGCGACGGGCGCTGGTTCAGCCACACGCTGCAGGGCCTGGTCGAGATCGACCCGCTCACGCCGGCGTGTCACCTGAGCTTCTACGAGGCCGATGCCTACGCCCGCTGGGCTGGCGCAAGGCTGCCCACCGAGGTCGAATGGGAATTCGCCGCGAGATCGGTGCACAGCGGCGCCGGCCACTTCGCCGACCGCGGCGTCTTCCATCCGATGCCGGCATCGCAGGACGCGGCGGCGCGGCCGGTGCAGATGTTCGGCGACGTGTGGGAATGGACGGGCTCGGCCTACCTGCCTTACCCGCGCTTCCGCCCCTGGCCCGGTGCGGTGGGCGAGTACAACGGCAAGTTCATGTGCAACCAGTTCGTGCTGCGCGGCGGCTCCTGCGCCACGCCGGCCGGCCATGTGCGCGCCAGCTACCGCAACTTCTTCCCGCCCGAGGCGCAATGGCAGTTCAGCGGCCTGCGCCTGGCCCGCGACGCCTGAGCGTCAGCCTTCCGTCGCTTCAGCCCTTCAGCACCCCGAGCACGTCGGAACGGAACTCGCGCTGGTAGAGGATGTAGACCACGCCCGCCGTCGCCAGCGCGAAAACCAGCGGCGAGAAGAACCAGCCGATCGCCGCGAAGGCGAAGTAGTAGGCACGCAGGCCGTCGTTGAAGGTCTCGGCCGCCATGCCGACGACGCGGCCGGCACGCTCGGCGAACGACTGGCGCATGGCCTCCCCTGCATCGCCCATGGCGGAGATGTCGTCGCGTTCGGGCAGGGCGCCCACCAGCAGCGCGCCGAAGGTGTACTGCCGCAGCGACCAGGTGAAACGGAAGAAGGCATACACGAAGATGCCCAGCAGGAACACCACCTTCAGGTCGAACACCAGCACCGAGGTGCGGGCCGCGAACGGGATCTCGCGCACCAGCTCGCTGGCCTTCTCGGTGGTGCCCAGCACGGCGAGCAGGCCACCGATGATCAGGATGGTGGTGGAGGCGAAGAACGACGGGCTGGTCGACAGGTTCTGGATGACGATGCCGTCGACCACACGCACCTCGCGGTAGGTCGACTGCAGCATCCACTGCCGGCGGATGTGGTTCGTTGTGTCCAGCAGCGAGGGCTGCATCGTGCTGCGCCGCTTGGCGAACACGGCGTAGCCGATCCAGCCGAGAAAGAACGCCGCGAGCCCTGCCCAGTCCGTCCAGGGCAGCAGCGCGAGAACCTTGATCGCCAACTCCATGGCGACGACTTTAGCAAGCCTTGGTGATCAGGATGGCGACTTCAGCGCCGCGGCGACACGCACCAGCGCGCCCACCACCGCTTCGAGAGCGGCCTGGTGCTTCGGGTCCTTCAACGCACCAGCCTCGTCGAAGGCCTCGTTGGCCTTTGCCAGTGCGAACTGCTGCGGCACCGGCATCATGGCGATGGCCATCGACAGGTACTGGCGCGTGAAATTCAGCGAGCGCAGCCCGCCGAGCAGCCCCGGCGAAGCGCTGACCAGGCCCAGCGGCTTGCCCGCCGTCACGGCCAGCCCCGCGGGCGCCGCGCCATCGGCTTGCAGCCGCGACAGCCAGTCGAAGCTGTTAACCAGCAGCGGGGTCGGGAAGCCGTTGTACTCCGGCGTGGCCAGCAGCACGCCGTCGGCAGCCTGCAGCGCATCGCGAAGGCGCTTCGCGCCCTCGGGCACACCGGCGCCTTTCTCGAGGTCGCCGTCGTACAGCGGCAGCGCGAGGCTGCGCAGGTCGATCGTCTCGACCTGTGCGCCACGCGACGCCGCCGCCTGCGCCGCCGCAGCGAGCAGCCGCCCGTTCAACGAGCCGTTGCGGGCGCTGCCCGAGATCGCCAACAGCTTCAGCGTGGCCATCACACTGCCCTTCAGCGCGCGAGCTTCGCGGTGGCCTCGGCCAGGCGCTGGCCGAAGGCCTTGGCGGTGGCGATGTCGCCCGGCACCATCTCGTCGACCGAGGCGTCGGACGGCGTGGCGGTGATCAGGCCGGAATAGCCGCCCAGGTTGTTGATGTCGTCACGCGTGTGCGCCTTCGCATTCTTCGGATGCATGCCGGAGCCGACCCAGAACATGCCGTGCTGCTGCGACAGGGTGAAGAAGTAGTTCAGCGTCGACAGCTTGTCGCCGTTGAGCGTCGCCGAGTTGGTGAAGCCGGCGGCCAGCTTGTCTTTCCAGACCTGCGTGAACCAGGGCTTGGACGAGGCGTCGGCGAACTTCTTGAACTGCCAGCTGGCCGCGCCCATGTAGGTCGGCGCGCCGAACACGATCATCGAGGCGGCCGCGAGCTGCTCCCAGCCGCCTTCGGGCAGGTTGCCTTCGGCGTCGATGGCCAGCAGCGCCGCACCGGACGTGGAGGCCACGGCTTCGGCGACCTTCTTGGTGTGGCCGTAGCCGCTGTGATAGACGATGACGATCTTGGACATGCTTCGTACTCCACGGGTAGGAAAGGGAATGAAGGCCGCGCGATTCACGCGGCCAGGTCGAACACCAGCACTTCGGCGCTCTGGCCATCGGCCAATGCGAGCCTGGATTCCTGATGCAGCAGCGCAGCGTCACCGCCACGCAGCGGCTGGCCGTTGACGGACACCGCGCCGCGGATCACGTGAACGTAGCTGCGTCGCGCCGGGTCGAGCGGCAGCTCGATCGACTCCGCACCATCGAACAGGCCCGCGTACAGCGCCGCGTCGGCATGGATGCGCACCGAGCCGTCGCGCCCGTCGGGGCTGGCGACCAGGCGCAGCCGGCCGCGCTTCTCGGCGGACTCGAAACGCTTCTGCTCGTAGCCTGGTGCGACGCCGAGTTGATCCGGCTCGATCCAGATCTGCAGGAAATGCGTGGTTTCGTTGGCCGCATGGTTGAACTCGCTGTGGCGCACGCCCGTGCCGGCGCTCATGCGCTGCACGTCGCCCGGGCGGATCACGCCGGCGTTGGCGCCGCCGGCCTGGCCGTTGCCCATGCTGTCCTTGTGCGCGAGCTCGCCTTCGAGCACGTAGCTGATGATCTCCATGTCGCGGTGGCCATGCGTGCCGAAACCGGTGCCCGGCGCGATGCGGTCTTCGTTGATCACGCGCAGATTGCCCCAGCCCATGTGTTTCGGGTCGTGGTAGTCGGCGAACGAGAAGCTGTGGAAGCTCTTCAGCCAGCCGTGGTCGGCATAACCTCGGTCGCAGGACTTGCGCAGGGTGATCATGGTGGTGCCCGCAATGTGTTGGGTGGTGGCGATGAGTCCAATGTAGGAGCCGGCCGGTCATCGGCCAGCCCTCCGGCCTTGAAGCTCGCGTTCAAATAAGATGAACCCCTGTTCGCCACCGAACCTCGACATGCCCGACCGCCGCAACGTGCTCACCCCGGAAGCCCTCGCGATGATGGACACCATCGCGCGCACCGGCAGTTTTGCCGCGGCCGCCCGCGAGCTCGGCAAGGTGCCTTCGGCGCTGACCTACAACGTGCGCCAGCTCGAGGACGCGCTGGACGTGCTGCTGTTCGACCGCAGCTCGCGCCAGGCCCAGCTCACCGCCGCCGGCGAGGAACTGCTCACTGAAGGCCGCCGCCTGCTCATCGAGATGGATGCGGTGGCCAACCGCGTGCGCCGCGTGGCCACCGGCTGGGAGACGCAACTCACCATCGCGGTCGACGTGGTGATGTCGCAGGTCACCATCTTCGAGCTGTGCGAGGCCTTCTACGCGCGCTGCGCCGAGCAGAACGTCGAACACGGCACGCGGCTGCGCCTGCGCAGCGAGGTGCTGGCCGGCACCTGGGAGGCGCTGATCAGCGGCCAGGCCGATCTGGCCATCGGCGTGGGCACGCAGTCGCAGCCACCGGCAGGCATCGAGTTCGCGCTGCTCGGCGAGATGGAGTTCGTCTTCGCCGTCGCGCCGCACCACCCGCTGGCGGCGCACGAGGGCCCGATCAGCGATGCCGAGCTGCTGCGCCACCGCGCCGTGGCCGTGGCCGATTCGGCGCTGCGCATGTCGCCGATCACGGTGAACATCCTGCCCGGCCAGGACGTGCTGACGGTGAGCAGCACGCAGGCCAAGATCGAGGCGCAGATCCGCTGCATGGGTTGCGGCTACATCCCCGAGCCGATGGCGCGCCCGCATGTCGAGGCCGGCAGGCTGGTGGTCAAGGAGGTCGAGCGCAGCCGGCAGGCGGCCGTGCTGGGTTATGCCTGGCGCGCCGGCGTGGGCTCCAAGGGCAAGCGCGCGCCGCTGGGGCTGGCGCTGCAGTGGTGGCTGAACCAGCTCGAGAGCCCCGCAACGAGGCGCGCGCTGCTGGAGCGCCACACCGGCCCCTGGGGCGGATGAGCGCTGCGGGCTACGTGGGGCGTTTCGCGCCCTCGCCCACCGGGCCGCTGCATGCAGGCTCGCTGGTGGCAGCGCTGGCTTCGTGGCTGGACGCCCGCGCGCACGGCGGGCGCTGGTTGCTGCGCATCGAGGACGTCGACTCACCGCGTTGCGTGCCCGGGGCGGACCGGCTGATCATCGAGCAGCTCGCTGCCTGCGGGCTGCAGGCCGACGAGGCGCCGCTGTGGCAGTCCGCACGCGGCGCGGCCTACCAGCAGGCGCTCGATCGGCTGATCGCCGCCGGCTGGGCCTACCCTTGCGGCTGCACCCGGCGCGACATCGAGCTCGCGCTGCGCTCGCGCGGCACGCCGAAGCCGCGCGGCGCCGAACTGGTCTACCCCGGCACCTGCCGCGAAGGCCTTCACGGCCGCACGGCCCGCGCCGTGCGCATGAGAACTTCGCTCGGTGCGCCCGCAGAGGAAGCCGAGATCGAATGGCATGACCGGCGCCTGGGCACGCAGCGCCAGCGCCTGTGCGACGCCGTCGGCGACTTCGTGCTCAAGCGCGCCGACGGCCTGTGGGCCTACCAGCTCGCCGTGGTGGTGGACGACGCGACCCAGGGCATCACCCATGTCGTGCGCGGTGAAGACCTGGCCGACAACACGCCGCGGCAGATCCTGCTGCAGCGCGCGCTGGGCCTGCGCACGCCGAGCTACCTGCACACGCCGCTGGTGCTCGGCGCCGACGGCGAGAAGCTGTCGAAGCAGAACGGCGCCACGGCACTGGACCTGCGCGATCCGCTGGCGGCAGTGCAGGAGGCCGCGCGCGTGCTCGGGCTGGCGGTGGACGCGAACGACCTCGGCGGCTTCCTGGCCGGGGCCGTCAACGCGTGGCGGCGCACCCTGGCATGATGTCGGCCCTTGCGTTGCCACTCCTCGAAAGTTCGACATGATCACGACCGACTCCGGCCTCCAGTACGAAGACACCCAAGCGGGCGACGGCGCCGAGGCGCGCGCCGGCCAGCACGTCACCGTGCACTACACCGGCTGGCTCTACAACGGCGGCGTCAAGGGCGCCAAGTTCGACAGCAGCAAGGACCGCAACGACCCGTTCCAGTTCGGCCTCGGCCAGGGCATGGTGATCCGCGGCTGGGACGAAGGCGTGCAGGGCATGAAGGTCGGCGGCACGCGTGTGCTGGTGATCCCGCCGCAACTGGGCTATGGCGCGCGCGGCGCCGGCGGCGTGATTCCGCCGAACGCCACGCTGATGTTCGAGGTCGAACTGCTCGGCGTGTAGTCTGCCGTCCGCATGACCGTCCGCTACGACATCGTCCACACGACGGTCTACCGCTATCGCGAGCCGGTGCAGTTCGGCGAGCACCGGGTGATCTTCCGGCCGCGCGACAGCCACGACCTGCGCGTGCTCGCCACCGACCTGCAGGTCAGCCCTGAAGCGACGATCCGCCTCATTCAGGACCCACACTCGAACTCCATCGCCATCGTGCAGCCTCTGGAGCCGGCGGCGGAGCTGCGCATCGTCTGCAGCTTCACCATCGAGCATGCGCACAGCCACAACCTCGAACTGCCGCTGGCGCCGGGCGCGGAGTTCTTCCCGTTCGCCTACAGCGTCGAGGAGCGCTTCGACCTCGAGCACTACCTGCGCCCGCACCATGACGATCCGCTGGGCCGGCTGACGGCCTGGGCGCGCCAGTTCATTCGCACCGATGGCCCGACAGGCACGCGCGACCTGCTGGTGCAGATGAACCAGCACATCCGCGAGAACTTCGAGTACGTGGCGCGCGACGAGGAAGGCACGCAGACACCGCTGCAGACGCTCGACCTGGGCAGCGGCAGCTGCCGCGACTTCGCGCTGCTGATGATGGAGGCGGCGCGGCGCCTGGGCGTGGCCACGCGCTTCGTCTCCGGCTACCTCTACGACCCGGCGTTGGACCGGGATGCCGAAGCCGGCGCGGAGGCAGACACCACAGCCATCGTCGGCGCGGGCAGCACCCACGCCTGGCTGCAGGCCTACCTGCCAGGCGCCGGCTGGGTGCCGTTCGACCCGACCAACAACCTGCTCGGCGGCAACACGCTGATCCGCGTCGGCGTGGCGCGCGACCCGCGCCAGGCCGCGCCGATCTTGGGCTCGTGGTTCGGCCCGCCGGACGCCTACCTCGGCATGGACGTGGCGGTGCATGTGCAGCGCCAACGCGCCGCGTAGGACTCTTCCTACAGACGGCCGGCCGCCGGGCTGGTTCAATGGCGACGGCGCCGGAGCAACCCTCCGCCGGCGAGCGAACGCGTCCGGACCATGACCCCTTTGAAGACCTTCCTCGTCGAAGACAGCCCGGTGATCCGGGAGAACCTGATCGCCACCCTCGAGGAGATGGCCCCGGTGTCGGTCATCGGCAGCGCCGGCGACGAAGCGCAGGCGCGCGAATGGCTGGCCACGCACCGCGAGCAGTGCGACCTCGTCATCATCGACATCTTCCTGCGCAAGGGCTCCGGCCTGGGCGTGTTGCAGTGGCTGGGAGAGCAGCCACAGCGCTGCAAGCGCGTGGTGCTGAGCAACTTCGCCACGCCCGACATCCGCCGCCGCTGCCTGGGCCTGGGCGCCGACGGCGTGTTCGACAAGTCCGGCGAGATCGACGCGCTGATCGACTATTGCCGGCGGCTCGCCGAGGACGGCGTGATGCCATGAGCGGCGCGTCGTCGAGGGCGGCGCTACTGGATCAAGCCGTTCTTCAGCGCGTAGTAGGTCAGATCGCTGTTCGACGCCAGCGCCATCTTCTCCATCACCCGCGTGCGGTAGGTGCTGACGGTCTTCACGCTCAGCGACATGCCGTCGGCGATGTGCCCGACCGTCTCGCCGCGGGCCAGGCGCAGGAAGACCTGCAGCTCGCGTTCGGACAGCAGTTCGTGGGGCAGCTTGTCGGCATCGCCGCCCAGCGTCTCGGCCAGCCGCTCGGCGACGCCGGCGGTGATGTACTTGCGGCCGCGGAAGACGGTGCGGATCGCCTTGACGATCTCCTCCGGGTCGCACTCCTTGTTCAGGTAGCCCGCCGCGCCCTGCTTGAGCAGCGCGGTCGCGTAGTGCTCCTCCGGAAAGCCGCTGAGGATCAGCACCGGCAGTTCGGGCGCGCGCGCCTTGATCGCGGCCAGCGCATCGACGCCGCTCTGGTCGGGCATCGACAGGTCCATCAGCAGCACGTCGATCTCGCCCTGGCGGACCAGCTCGAGCGCCTCGTGGCCGTTGCTGGCCTCGCCGCACACGCGCAGGTCGACCTGCTCGGAGAAGAACTGGCGCAATCCGGTGCGCACGATGGCGTGGTCGTCGACGATGGCAACCCGGATCATGGCAAGGCAGTCCTGGTGGACAGGTACTTCAGTGCGCGGAGTGTAGATGCTTGAGTCGTCGCGCATCTTCGCCGATCGCCTGCGGCGCAGTGCCTTCGCGTTCCCGCTGGTCGCGCTGGCGGCACTGGCCATGCTGTTGATCAGCGAGCTGTCGTACTGGCGCGCCGGCGAGTCGCTCGACGAACTCGGCCAGCGCGCCGTCGCGCGCACCACGCTGCAGGCTTTGCACCGCATGATGCTGGACGCCGAGAGCGGCCAGCGCGGCTACCTGCTGACCGGGCGCAGCGAGTATCTGGCGCCCTACCGCGATGCCAACGAGGAGATCCAGAGCACACTGAAGGCGCTGCGCGTGCACTTCGGTGACGAGCCCGCCCAGGCCGAGCTGCTCGCCGAGCTGGAGAAGCACGTGCAGGCCAAGCTGTCCGAACTGCAGACCTCGATCTCGCTGTACGACCAGGGCAAGCACGACAACTGGCGCACGCTGGTGCTGACCGACATCGGCCGCGAGCAGATGGACGGCATCCGCTCGCTGTCACTGCGCCTGCTCGACGAGGAGACCAAGGCGGTCGCGCGCGGCCGCCAGGACATCTACGACACGTTGATGCTGACGCGCATCGGCATTGGCGCGCTGACCGCGCTGAGCGTGCTGGCGCTGTTCATGTACCTGCGCCAGACGGCGGCGCTGGATGCGCAGCGCGCCGAGCAGCAGCGGCTGATCCAGTTCGAGCGCGACCACCTCGAGCACGACGTCTTGCGCCGCACCGCCCAGCTTCGCGAACTTGCGCGGCACCTGCAGACGGCGCGCGAGGACGAGCGCCACCGGCTCGCGCGCGAGCTGCACGACGAGCTCGGCGCTCTGCTCACCGCTGCCAAGCTCGACGTGGCGAGACTGCGCTCGCGCTTGACGCCGCAGGCGCCCGAACTGCTCGAGCGCCTGGACCACCTCGGCCAGACGCTCACCAGCGGCATCGCGCTGAAACGCCGCATCATCGAGGACCTGCGCCCATCGGCGCTGGCCAACCTCGGCCTGGTCGCCGCGCTGGACATCCTCACGCGCGAGCACGCGCAACGCGGCGGCGTCGCGCTGCTCACCTCGTTCGAGCCCGGCGCGGCGCTGTCCGAGGAGGCCGAACTCACCGCCTACCGGCTGGTGCAGGAGGCGCTGACCAACATCTCCAAGTACGCCAGCGCGAAGCAGGTCGAAGTGCGCCTGCTGGCGGCCGAAGACGGCGTGCGCATCGTCGTCGCCGACGACGGCGCCGGATTCGACACCTCGCAGCCGCAGTCGGCCTCGCACGGCCTGTTCGGCATGGCCTACCGCGTCGAGTCGGTGGGCGGTCGCCTGGAAGTCCGCTCGTCGCCGGGCCAGGGCACGCGCATCGAGGCCTTCCTGCCGTCGGGCGCCGCCACGGCGGCCTGAGGGCACGGCGCGCGCGGCACGCGCGCCGGCGCTGTCGGCCTCGTCCTACACGCGGACGCGCCGGCGTCCCATGGTGCAGCGCCGGCGCACTTCCTAAGCTGTCTTCATCGCGATCCATCAGGTCGCGTCCGACAACTTCAGGAGCTAACCATGCTGCACTACGCCGTCGTCTTCTTCGTCATCGCGCTGATCGCGGCCGTGTTCGGCTTCAGTGGCATCGCCGCCAGCGCCGCCGGCATCGCGAAGCTCCTGTTCATCCTGTTCGCGGTGCTCGCCGTCGGCAGCTTCCTGGTCGGCCTGATCAAGTAGCGCACCGCGTCACGCGTCTCGATTCACCTTTCCCCACCCCCTGCAAGGAGCTACCCATGAACACCAACGTCCACACCACCGCCGCCAACGCCCGCCGCGCCGTCGAGGCCGCACCGCAGGCCATTGCCGATGCCGTGCAGGAAGGCAGCGAGCGCATCACGCCGGCCCTCGTGCAGGCCGCCGAGCGCGCCGAGAGCCTGGTGCGCCAGAGTGCCGATGCGCTGCGTGACCACGCCTCGCAGCTGCGCGAACGAGCAGCCGATGCGTCCGACCGCACCGCCGGCTACATCCGCGATGAACCGCTGAAGTCGGTGCTGATCGCCGCTGCCGCCGGCGCCGCATTGATGGCGGTTGCCAACCTCGCGCTGCGTTCGCGCCAGCCCAACTGAGCGACGGAGCCCACGGCATGCACCCGCTGTTCCGCCTCGCCGCCTCCGAGCCGGCACTGCTGGCCGATCACCTGCAAGCCTATGGCGAGCTGGCCAGCAGCGAAGCGCTCGACGTGCTCGGGCGCTGGCAGCGCGCCGCGCTGCTGCAGCTGGCCGCGCTGGCCTGCGCTGCGGTCGGTCTGACGCTGGCGGGCGTGGCACTCATGCTGTGGGCCGTCGGTACCGTGGCCGTGCCCTGGCTGCTCGTGGCGGTGCCGGCGCTGCCTCTGCTGGTCGCGTTGGCCTGCCACCAGGCCGCCCGCGGGGCCTGGGCGCAGCGCGGTTCGTCCGTGCTGCGCGAGCAATGGGCCGCGGACCTGGCGCTGCTGCGCAGCGCAGCGCAATCATGAGCGACCAGGCCCTTGCACTTCAGCGCCTGCAGGCCTCGCGGCAACGCCTGGCCGGCAAGCTGCAAGGCCGCCACAGCGCGTGGCCGGCCGGGGCGACGCTGGCCGCCGATGCCGGCGATTCGCTGCTTCGGCCGCTGGCCCGGCAGCACCCGTTCGCGCTGGCCGCGACAGCCTTCGCCGGCGGTGCGGCCCTGGTTGCGTTCAAGCCGTGGCGGGCTGTCGGCGAGTCGGCACTGCTGTCGCGCCTGGCCGCGCAATGGACGTCGCAGCTGGCGTCGCAGTTGCCGCTGTCCGCGCTGCTGGCCGCCGCGCAGGACGCGGCCTTGTCCTACATCGCGACGGGCAGCACGCCGATGCCGCCGTCTGCAGGCGACACCTAGAGTGATCTCATCGGTTCACGCCGATCTCAGAGGAGAAAGTCATGTTGAAGTGGGCCTTGATCTTCGCCGTGATCGCCGTCGTCGCCGGCTTGCTCGGCTTCACCGGCATCGCCGCCGGTGCGGCCGGCATCGCCAAGGCGCTGTTCGTCATCGCGCTGCTCATCTTCGCGGTCTTCGTTGCGCTGGCCCTGCTGGGCATCGGCGCGGTCCGCAAGCCCTGAGCCGATCCGGCCACCGTTCCCCATTCCCGTCCGTCAACCACAAAAGGAGCATCCCCATGCTGATCCGTACCACCCTCGCCGCCACCGCCGTCGCAACGGCTGCCCTGTTCACGCTGCCCGGTTGTGCCGTCTCGCGCGGCCAGTCCACCGTCGGCGAATACATCGACGACTCCACCATCACCACGCAGGTCAAGGCCCGCATGGTCGAGAACAAGGAGGTCGATGCCGCCGCCATCAGCGTCGAGACGCTGAACGGCACCGTGCTGCTGTCGGGCTTCGCCAAGTCCAGCCAGGAGAAGTCGACGGCCGAGGCCATTGCCCGCAAGGTCAACGGCGTCAAGCTGGTCAAGAACGACATCGTCGTGCGTGGCTGATCCCGACAATCGCCGCACCGACCCCGGATGGACGAAGGGCCCGCAATGCGGGCCCTTCGTCGTTCTTGCTGTGCCGAATCGATGCTTCAGCGTTCGAAGCGGCTCGGCCGCCCGCCCACCGGGTGCGGCTTGAAGCCCGACTTGCGCGGGCCGGCCGCATCGTGCGGGCGGCGATCGCCTGCGGGGCGGTCGAAGGGGTTGCGCGGTGCATCGCCCTGGGTCGCGCGGGCGGCATAGGGCTTGTTGCCGAACGCCGGCTTCGGCCCGAAAGGCTTGGCACCGAACGGCTTGCCGCCGAAACGGCCGCGCTCGGGCGACGGGCCACCGGCCGGGCGTCCGGCGAACATGCGCGGCTCCGGGCTCTTCGGCTCGAGGCCGGGCACGGTGGCCACGGCGATGTTCTGCGTCGTGAAGTGCTGGATGCGGCGGATCATGCCGGCGTCCATGCGCTCGGCCAGCGTCACCGCCAGGCCGTTGCGTCCCGCCCGGCCGGTGCGGCCGATGCGGTGCACGTAGTCTTCCGCTTTCATCGGCAGGCCGTAGTTGATGACGTGGCTGATGGTCGGCACGTCGATGCCGCGCGCGGCCACGTCGGTGGCCACCAGCACGCGCAGGTGCTTGCTGCGCAGGCCTTGCAGCACGCGGTTGCGGCGGCCCTGCGGCATGCCGCCGTGCAGCGAGGCGACGGCATGGCCGAGTTCGGCCAGACGGTCGGCCAGCCAGTCGGCGTCACGCTGCGTGCTCGTGAACACGATCGCCTGCTCGAGGCTGCTCTCGGTCAGGATGTGATCGAGCAGCGCATTCTTGTGGTGCGAGTTGTCGGCCCAGTGCAGGCGCTGCTCGATGTTGGCGTGCGTGTCGGTGTGCGACGCGACGTCGATGCGCTGCGGGTCGCGCAGCAGGTTGCGCGCGAGGTTGCCCACGTTGCCGGCGAAGGTGGCGCTGTACATCACCGTCTGGCGCGCCTGGGGCACCTGGTCGGCGATGGTGTTGATGTCGTCGATGAAGCCCATGTCGAGCATGCGGTCGGCTTCGTCGAGCACCAGCATCTCGACGTTGCTGAGCACGGCCTTGCCGGTGTTCAGGTGGTCGAGCAGGCGGCCGGGGGTGGAGATCAGGATGTCCAGCGGGCCGCGCAGCGCCTTGATCTGCGCCGGGTACGGCACGCCGCCCACGACGGTAGCGACGCGCAGGCCCGGCACGTGGCGGCCGTAGGTGTCGGCCGCCTTGGCGACCTGCATCGCGAGCTCGCGCGTCGGCGTGAGCACGAGGATGCGCGGGCCGTAGACGATGCCCTTCTCACGGCGCTTGGTGTTGTCGCCGCGCGCGGCGAGGATGCGCTGCAGGGCGGGCAGGATGAACGACGCAGTCTTGCCACTGCCGGTGCTGGCCGAGACCATCAGGTCGCGGCCTTGCAGAGCCGGCGGGATCGCCTGCTGCTGGACTTCGGTGGCGCTGTCGTAGCCCGAATCGGCCACGGCTTTGGTGAGGGCTTCGTGCAGGCCCAGGGTATCGAAACTCATCTTTCTCTTTCGCAATTCGGCGACGAAAAACGCCGCCGGGCCGTCCATGCGGGACGACCGGAACAGGTCGCGGGGAACGTTCGAGGGAACAGTCGAAGCGACGGCATCGCCGCCAACCGTTGCCCCAGCCTGAAAGGCGAGAGAGTTTCGTGAATCGGCCGGCGCAGGGTGCGCGGCGTTTCCGAGACGAGGTCGTAGGAGATGAACGAATGCACCCGGATCGTTCCGAGTGCAGCCGCGCATTGTAGCCGGTTTGCGGATTCGATGCTGCGCCGCACCACGCGGCCAAGCCCGCATGACCTTGATCAAGAGCGGCGCACGGTGGCGCAGGCACACTGCCGCCCATGCGCGAAAGCCCCGCCCTGGTCGAGTCCCGCCGTTTCGGCACGCGCACCGTGCCTGTCCTGCGGCCGCTGGGCTGGCTGGCCGCGGGCTGGCGAGATTTCATGCGCTGCCCGCTGCCCGGCCTGCTGCATGGCCTGCTGCTGGCCGTGTTCGGTGCCGCGCTGTTCTGGGCGGCGCGCAGCCAGTTCTGGCTGCTGTCCGGTGCGTTCTCCGGCTTCCTGCTCGTCGCGCCGATCCTCGCCACCGGCCTCTACGCCGTGAGCCGAGCCCTGCAGCGCAGCGGCCGCGCCGACCTGGCGGTCTCGCTGCGCGCATGGCGGCCGCGCGACGGGCGACTGGTGGTGTTCGGCGTGCTGCTCGCCTTCGCCGGCACCGGCTGGGTGATGACCTCGGCCTCGCTGATCACCAGCCTCGCGCCGACACCGGTGCGCAATCCGCAGGACTTCGTGCGCGTGGTGCTGCTGGCCGATCAGGGCTATCTGTTCGAGATCTGGCTGGCGCTGGGCGGGCTGCTCGCCGCACCGGTGTTCGCCTCCAGCGTGGTGGCCATCCCGCTGCTGCTGGACCGCGAGGTCGGCGTGCTCGCCGCGGTGTTCACCAGCTGGCGCGTGGTGATGGACAACCCGCTGCCGATGGCACTGTGGGCCGGCCTGATCATGGCCCTCACGCTGCTGGGCATGGCCACGCTGATGCTCGGGCTGGTGGTCGTGGTGCCGTGGATCGCGCACGCCAGCTGGCACGCCTACCGCGACCTGGTCGACACCTCCGGCCTGGCCGAGCGGCCCTGAGACCGGGACACGGCATGTTCGGCTACACCGAGGAGCAGATCGCCTGGTTCGGGCTGACCTTCGGGGTCAGCGCGTTCATGCTCTACATGGTGTTCATCATCCTGCAGCTTGCGCGCGAGTCGAAAGCCGGCAAGTTCGGCACCTTCGTGCTGCTGCTGGGCCTGGGCGTAGGGCTGGTCGGCTTCGCGGCCAAGGGGCTGATCAAGTTCTTCATCTCCGGCATCGTCGAATGAGCGGCGCCGGAGAAGGCGCGCTGCGCCACGCCTGGTACGACGACGCGCTGGCCTTCGTCACCGGCACGCTGTTCATCGCTTTCGGCGTGGCGATGTTCAGCCACGCCGGGCTGCTCACCGGTGGCACGGCCGGCGTCGCGTTCCTCGCGCACTACGCCACCGGCGTCGGCTTCGGCCCGCTGTTCTTCGTCATCAACCTGCCCTTCTACCTGCTCGCGTGGCGGGCGATGGGACGCAGCTTCACGCTGAAGACCTTCGCCGCGGTGACGCTGCTGTCGGCACTCACGACAGCGGTGCCGCGCTGGGCCGGCTTCGCCGTGCTCGACCCGTGGTTTGCGGCCATCGCCGGCGGGCTGTTGATGGGCGCGGGATTCCTCGTGCTGTTCCGCCACCATGCCAGCCTGGGCGGGTTGAACATCCTCGTGCTGGTGCTGCAGAAGCGCTTCGGCTGGCGCGCCGGCTGGGTGCAGATGGGCATCGATGGCGCCATCCTCGTCGCCTCGCTGGCGATGGTGGAGCCGCAGCGCATCCTGATGTCGATCGCCGGCGCGCTGGCACTGAACCTCACACTGGCGCTGAACCACCGGCCAGGGCGCTACGTCGCGTTCTGAGCCGGCATGAAAAAGCCCGGCGCGAAGGCCGGGCTCGAGGCGAGTCGCGTGACCGCGATCAGCCCATGTGCAAGCCGCCGTTGACCGAGAAGTCGGCTCCGGTCGCGAAGCCGGATTCGTCCGATGCCACCCACGACACGATGGAGGCGATGTCTTCCGGCGTGCCCAGGCGCTTGACCGGGATGCCAGAGACGATCTTGTCCAGCACTTCCTGCTTGATCGCCTTGACCATGTCGGTGGCGATGTAGCCCGGGCTCACGGTGTTCACCGTGACGCCCTTGTTGGCCACTTCCTGCGCCAGCGCCATCGTGAAGCCGTGCATGCCGGCCTTGGCGGCCGAGTAGTTGGTCTGGCCGAACTGGCCCTTCTCGCCGTTGACCGAGCTGATGTTGATGATGCGGCCCCAGCCGCGCTCCAGCATGCCGTCGATCACCTGCTTGGTGACGTTGAACAGGCTGGTCAGGTTGGTCTCGATCACCGCGTCCCAGTCGGCGCGGCTCATCTTGCGGAACATGCCGTCGCGCGTGATGCCGGCGTTGTTCACCAGCACGTCGACCGGGCCATGCTCGGCCTTGACCTTCTCGAAGGCCGCCACGGTCGAATCCCAGTCGCCGACGTTGCCCACCGACGCGTAGAACGTGTAGCCCAGGGCCTTCTGCTCGCCGATCCACTTCACGTGGTCGCGGCTCGGGCCGCAGCCGGCGATGACCTTGAAACCGTCCTTGTGCAGGCGCTGGCACATCGAGGTGCCAATGCCACCCATGCCGCCCGTCACGTACGCAATCTTCTGAGCCATTTGTCTTCTCCTGGTTGAAATCGTCTTGTGTATGGAATGCTTCAGCGCTCGATCGTCAGCGCCACGCCCATGCCGCCGCCGATGCACAGCGAGGCGATGCCCTTCTTCGCATTGCGGCGCTGCATCTCGTGCAGCAGCGTGACGAGGATGCGGCAGCCGGACGCGCCGATCGGGTGGCCGATGGCGATGGCGCCACCGTTCACGTTGACCTTGCTGGTGTCCCAGCCCATCTCCTGGTGCACGGCGCAGGCCTGTGCGGCGAAGGCTTCGTTGATCTCGAGCAGGTCGAGGTCGGCGGCCTTCCAGCCGGCACGCTGCAGCGCGCGCTGGCTGGCCGGCACCGGGCCCATGCCCATGGTGGCCGGGTCGAGGCCGGCCGAAGAATAGGAAGCGATGCGTCCCAGCGGCGTCAGGCCCAGCTTGTCGGCGAGCTTCGCGCTCATCACCACCACGCCGGCGGCGCCGTCGTTCAGGCCCGAGGCGTTGCCGGCGGTCACGCTGCCGGCCTTGTCGAAGGCGGGGCGCAGGCCGGCCAGGCCTTCGGCGCTGGTCTTGCGGTTCAGGAACTCGTCGTTGGCGAAGACGATCGGGTCACCCTTCTTCTGCGCGATGCTGAACGGAACGATCTCGTCCTTGAAGCGGCCGGCTTCCTGCGCCGCGGCAGCCTTCTGCTGGCTGGCCAGCGCCAGCGCATCCTGCGCCTCGCGCGTCACGCCGAACTTCTTGGCCACGTTCTCGGCCGTGATGCCCATGTGGTACTGGTTGTAGACGTCCCACAGGCCGTCGACGATCATCGTGTCGACGAGCTTCCAGTCGCCCATGCGCTGGCCGTCGCGCGAGTTCAGCAGCACGTGCGGGGCGGCGCTCATGTTCTCCTGGCCGCCGGCGATGACGATCTCGCTGTCGCCGTCGCGGATGGCCTGCGCGCCCAGCATCACCGCCTTCAGGCCCGAGCCGCAGACCTTGTTGATGGTCATCGCGGGCACATGGTTGGGCAGGCCCGACTTGATGACCGACTGGCGCGCCGGGTTCTGGCCGGCACCGGCCTGCAGCACCTGGCCGAGGATGACCTCGCCGATCTGGTCGCCCGAGAGCTTCGCGCGCTTGAGCAGTTCGGCGATCACGGCGGCGCCGAGTTCGGGTGCGGGGGTCGAAGCGAGCGTGCCGCCGAACTTGCCGACGGCGGTGCGGGCGGCGGCGACGATCACGATGTCAGTGGTCATGGGAAAAGTCTCCTGCAATGAAACGGTTCGAGGTGGAAGCGGGCCACGGTTCGCACTGTCGCGCTTCGCCGTGGCGGCATCAAGCGATATTCGTCAGGCTTTCTGCTTGACGTAGCGGCCCGGGGCGGGCTCGATGGCCTTGTGGCTGCGGTTTCCATAGCCCTTGGGCGCAGCGATCTGCTTGCCGGCGTGGGACTTCAGCCAGGCGGCCCAGTCGGTCCACCAACTACCCGGGTGCTCCTTGGCCTTGGCGAACCATTCCTTCGGGTCGGCCGGAACGGCATTCGTGGTGCCGATCCAGTGGCTGCGCTTGCCCTTGGCCGGCGGGTTGATCACGCCGGCGATGTGGCCCGAGGCGCCCATCACGAAGCGGATCTTGCCCTTGGCGCCGGTGAGCACCTGGGTGTTCTGGTACGCACCGTCCCAGGGCACGATGTGGTCTTCGCGCGAGGCATAGACGTAGGTCGGCGCCTTGATGGCCCCGAGGTCGATCTTCTCGCCGCACACCGTCACCTTGCCGGGCTTGGCCAGGTTGTTCTCGTGGTAGGTGTTGCGCAGGTACCAGCAGTACATCGGCCCGGGCAGGTTGGTGCTGTCGCTGTTCCAGTACAGCAGGTCGAACGGCGGCGGCGTCTCGCCCTTCAGGTAGTTGCCGACGACGTAGTTCCAGACCAGGTCGTTCGGACGCAGGAAGCTGAAGGTGGAGGCGAGCTCCTGCCCCTTGAGCAGGCTGCCGCCGCCGGGGCTCTGGGGGCCGAGCGTCATCTCGCGCATCTGCACCATCGTTTCGTCGATGAACAGGTCGAGCACGCCGGTGTTGGAAAAGTCCAGCAGCGTGGTCAGCAGCGTCACGCTGGTGGCCGGCTGCTCGCCTCGCGCGGCGAGCACCGACAGCGCGGTGGCGAGAATCGTGCCGCCGACGCAGAAGCCAAGCGTGTTGAGCTGCTCGCTGCCGGTGATGTCCTGCACCTCGCGGATGGCGCGGATCGCCGCATCCTCGATGTACTGATCCCAGGTGTACTGCGCGATGCTCTCGTCGGCATTGCGCCAGCTGATGACGAACAGGCGATGGCCCTGCTCGACCGTGTAGCGGATCAGCGAGTTCTCCGGCTGCAGATCCATGATGTAGTACTTGTTGATGCACGGCGGCACGAACAGCACGGGCCGCTCGTAGACCTTGGCCGTCAGCGGCTTGTATTCGATGAGCTGGAACAGCTCGTTCTCGAATACGACGGCACCTTCGGTCGTGGCCACGTTGCGGCCGACCTCGAAGACGCTCTCGTCGGTCTGCGACAGGTGGCCCTGCTGGATGTCATTCCACAGGTGCTTGAGGCCCTGGCCGATGCTCTCGCCCTTGGTTTCGAGCGCCTTGCGCTGCGCTTCCGGGTTCAGCGCGAGGTAGTTGCTCGGCGAGGCCGCATCCACCCACTGCTGAACGGCGAAGCGGATGCGCTGCTTGGTCTTGGCGTCGCCTTCGACGGCGTCGGCCATCTCCATCAGCGTGCGCGCGTTGAGCAGGTACATCTGCGCGATGTAGGCGCTGGCCGGGTTCTTGGCCCATTCCTGTGCGGCGAAGCGCTTGTCGGCGGCCTTTGGCGCAGCGGCCGCGTCGGGGTTGGCTTCGCGCAGGTTCAGGTTCCACAGATCGGTGGCCTGCTGCAAGTAGTTGGCCTGCAGCTTCGACACCACGGGCAGAGGCAGATTCAGCCCCGACATCGACTTCCAGATCTCGCCGACAGTCGAGCCGAAGGCCTTGGCGGCGTCGGCTGGATCAGTGGGCGTGAATGCCCCGGTCGCGGCGCGGGAAGTGGCTTTCATGTAAGTCTCCTCACGGATGCTTCGGATCCGGTGAATCTGTTCTTGTAGCGTGCGTTTTTACCGCGCGAAGCTTACCACATAATGACAGTGCATTTCACCATTCGGTAAGAACCATGTATCTCGTTGCGATCGCCTGGGGTTACGTTGTGCTGATGATGGCCGTCGCAGAGGCCACGGCGCCGAATGGGACCGTGCTCGGTGCGGTCTTCACCTTCCTGCTCTATGGCGTGTTGCCGCTGTCCATCGTGCTTTACATCCTGGGAACGCCGTCGCGGCGCCGCCTGCGCATCGCCCGGGAGCAAGTGCCAGCCGCGTCAGCTGCGCCGCTCCAGCCAGATGGCGGCGAGCATGCGGCCGGTGACGCCGTCGCGCCGGAACGAAAAGAACCTTGAAGCCTCCTCGACGGTGCACCAGTCGCCGCCACTGAGCTGCGTCACACCCGCCGCCCGCAGCCGCTGCCGGGCCAGGCCGGCCAGGTCGGCCATCCACTTGCCCGGCGCATGCGGGCGGAAGCAGGCAGCGCTCGCGTCCGACGCGTCGGCGCCGAAGGCTCGCAGCACGTCGGCTCCGACTTCGAAACGGCGCGGCCCGATGCACGGGCCCAGCCAGGCCTGCACTTCGGCGGGCGCGCAGGCCGCCGCCTCGCACAGGGCCTCGACGGTCGCCTGCAACACGCCCGCCGAGAGACCGCGCCAACCGGCATGCGCGCCGGCCACGCCGCGCGCACCCGGCGCCGCGAAGAGCACCGGCAGGCAATCGGCCACCTGCACCGTGCAGGCCAGTCCGGGCTCGGTGCAGACGCTGGCGTCGGCCTGCGGCACGTGGCCGACGAGCTCCGGCGTGAGCCGCACCACGCCGCGGCCGTGCACCTGATCCAGGTAGACAGGTCGCGCGCCGATGGCGGCTGCCAGCAGGGCCTGGTTGTGCGCCACCGCGGCCGGGTCGTCGCCCAGCCCGCCACGAATGTTCATGCCAGAGAACGGCCCCTGGCTGATGCCGCCGTGGCGTGTCGTCATCAGCGCGCCCACACCGGGCGCGTGCCAGTCAGGCTGCAGCCAGTCGGGATGCCCGGCGCTCGTCATCGGCGCTCAGGCCGCATCGGGGCAGGCTGACGGCTGGGTCTTGGCGAAGGCGTCGTGCGCCATGCAAGCCTCGAAGACACGCATCACGGTGGGCACGTGGTCGAGCCGGCAGTCCATGCGCTTCGCGTTGTGGATCTGCGGCACCAGCACCACGTCGGCCAGCGTCGGCGCGTCGCCGTGGCAGAAGCGGCCGGTGGCCGGATGCGAGGCGAGCTGCTGCTCCACGGCCTCGAGCCCGGTCTCCACCCAGTGGCGGTACCAGCGATTCTTGTCGTCTTCCGAGACCTTCAGGTCATGGACGAGGTAGCGCAGCACGCGCAGGTTGTTCAGCGGGTGGATTTCGCAGGCCACGTCGAGCGCCAGCGCCCGGATGCGGGCCCGCTCCAGCGCCGTGCCGGGCAGCAGCGGCGGCTGCGGGTGCAGTTCGTCGAGGTACTCGATGATGGCCAGCGACTGCGTGACGATGCGCTCGTCGTCCTTGAGCAGCGGCACCAGCCGCGCCGGAGACAGAGCCGCATACGACTCCTTGAAATGCTCGTTGCGCGCCAGTTGCACCGGCATGTAGTCGTAGTCCAGTCCCTTCAGGGCCAGCGCGATGCGCACGCGGTACGAGGCCGACGAGCGGAAGTAGTTGAAGAGCTGCAACGCCATGCCGTGACTCCCTTGTGAACTCAGCCCTGCACCACCTGCACCTGCAGCGTGCCCACGCCGTCGATGCGTGCGCTCAGCGTGTCGCCCGCCACCACCGCCGCCACGCCCTCGGGGGTGCCGGTGAAGATCAGGTCGCCGGGCGCCAGCGTCCAGGCCGCGGACACGTGCTCGATGATCTCGGGGATGCTCCAGATCAGCTTGCCGATGGTGCTCGCCTGGCATTTGGCGCCATTGACATCGAGCACGATCGCGGTGTCCGGCCCGACCTGGCATTGCGCCGCCGGCCGGATCGGCCCGATCGGCGCCGATTCGTCGAAGCCCTTGCCGATGCACCAGGGGCGGCCCTGCTTCTTGGCCTCGCCCTGCAGGTCGCGGCGCGTCATGTCCAGGCCGACGGCATAGCCCCAGACATGCTTCATGGCGTCGGCCGCAGTGATGTTTCTGCCCCCCTGGCCGATCGCCACCACGAGTTCGACCTCGTGGTGCAGGTCCTTCGTGAGGCTCGGGTAGTGCATGCGCCCCACCATCCCCTCGGCCACCGGCAGCACGGCGTCGGCCGGCTTCATGAAGAAGAACGGCGGCTCGCGGCCGGTGAAGCCCATCTCCTTCGCATGCTCGACGTAGTTGCGGCCGACGCAATAGATGCGGTGCACGGGGAACTGCGCGCCAGGCGCGCCACCGGCAACGGGAACGGCAGCAGGAGCGGGTGGCGTGACGACGAAACTCATGGGCAGATCTCCAGGAAGGGGTCGCGAATCGTCGTCGATGATGCCACGCAGGCGGTCAAAAGCCACGGGCGCACGCCCGGTGGCAGCGGAGCGCGCGCTACACTGCCGCGGCCATGTTCAACCCCCGCAGCATCAAGCACTGCCGTGCCTGCGGCGCGCCGGCGCAGTACGCCGTGCCGGCCGACGACAACCGCGAGCGGGCCACCTGCACCGCCTGCGGCACGATCCACTACGAGAACCCGCTGAACGTGGTCGGCACCGTGCCGGCCTGGGAAGACCGCGTGCTGCTGTGCCGCCGCAATATCGAGCCGCGCCACGGCTTCTGGACGCTGCCTGCCGGATTCATGGAACTCGGCGAGAGCACGGCCCAGGGCGCGCTGCGCGAGACCATCGAAGAGGCCGGTGCCAACGTGGAGATGCTGGACCTGTTCACCGTGCTGAACGTGGTCCGCGTCGGCCAGGTGCACTTCTTCTACCGGGCCCGCATGCTCGACACGAGCCTGGCCCCCGGCCCGGAGACCATCGAAGCCCAGCTCTTCAGCGAAGCCGAGATCCCCTGGGAGCAGATCGCCTTCCGCACCGTGAAGGAAACCCTGCACCGCTACTTCGACGACCGCCGCAAGGGTCAATTCGGCTTCCACTGCGCCGATATTGGTTGATCGGACCGAACCCGCCCATGACCCAGCCCACCCCGCAGGACCCCGCCGCGGCCGCCAAGGCCAACACCGTGCGCCTGCGCGAGGACCTGATCCACCCGGATCCGCTGCTCGACTGCCTGGTCGAGCTGTGCCGCTTGCATGGCCAGGCAGCCACGCGCGCCTCGCTGTCGGCGGCGCTGCCGCTGCGCGACGGCCGGCTGACCATCGAGCTGGCCGAGCGCGCCGCCGCGCGCGCCGGCATGACGACCCGCCTGCAGCGCCTGGCGCTGGACGCGCTGGACACGGCCGCCCTGCCCGCCGTGCTGGTGCTCAAGGACAACCGCGCCTGCGTGCTGCTCGGCTTCGACGCCGACAGCGGCCAGGCTCGCGTGCTGCTGCCCGAGACCGGCCAGGGCTCGGTGAACCTGTCGCGCGACGATCTGACCGAGCGCTACACCGGCGTGGTGCTGTTCGCGCGCCCGCACTTCCGCTTCGACAGCCGCACCGAGCGTGCCGAAGCGAAGGCGCGGCCGCTCGCCTCGGGCCACTGGTTCTGGGGCGCGCTGCTCGAGCAGCGCTTCGTCTACCGCGACGTGTTGTGGGCGGCGCTGCTGATCAACCTGTTCGCGCTGGCATTCCCGATGTTCTCGATGAACGTCTACGACCGCGTGGTGCCGAACAACGCCATCGAGACGCTGTGGGCGCTGGCGATCGGCGTGGTGCTGGTGCTCGGCGCCGACCTGTTCATGCGGCTGCTGCGCAGCCGCTTCGTCGACGAGGCCAGTGCGCGGGTCGACGTGAAGATCTCCGCCACGCTGATGGAGCGCGTGCTCGGCATGCGGCTGAAGCAGCGGCCGGAGTCGGTCGGCTCCTTCGCGGCCAACCTGCGTGGCTTCGAGCAGGTGCGCGACTTCATCGCCTCGGGCACGGTCACCGCGCTGATCGACCTGCCCTTCGCGCTGCTGTTCGTCGTCGTGCTGGCCTGGATCTCGCCGTGGCTGGCCGTGCCGGTCGTCGCGGCTGCCTTGCTCATCCTGCTGATGGGCTGGGTGCTGCAGCACCGGCTGCATGAGCTGTCGGAGTCCACCTGGCGAGCCGGCGCGCAGCGCAATGCCACGCTGGTGGAAAGCCTCACCGGCATCGAGACGATCAAGGCCCAGGGCGCCGAGAGCGTGGTGCAGGCGCGCTGGGAGCGTGCCAACGCCTTCCTCGCCGCCACCGGCGTGAAGATGCGCGGCGTGTCGTCCACGGCGATGTACCTGACCTCCTTCCTGACTCAGGCGGTGACGGTGAGCATCGTCATCGTCGGCGTCTACCTGATCCACGAGCGCGAGCTGACGATGGGTGCGCTGATCGCCGCGTCGATGCTGGCCGGGCGCGCGCTGGCACCGGCCGGGCAGATCGTCGGGCTGCTGATGCAGTACCAGGGCGCGCGCACCGCCATGAACAGCCTCGAGCAGATCATGGCCAAGCCGGTCGAGCGGCCGGCCGGCGACAACTTCATTCAACGCCCGCAGCTGCGCGGCGACATCGAGTTCCGCAACGTCCAGTTCGCCTACCCGAACCGCAAGGACTCAGCGCTCGAGGGCATCAGCTTCAAGATCGCCGCCGGCGAACGTGTGGCGCTGATCGGCCGCGTGGGCTCGGGCAAGTCGACCATCCAGCGGCTCATCATGGGCCTGTACCAGCCCACCGACGGCGCCGTGCTGCTCGACGGAATCGACCTGCGCCAGCTCGACCCGGCCGACGTGCGCCGCAACCTGGGCTGCGTGTCGCAGGACGTGATGCTCTTCTACGGCTCGATGCGCGAGAACATCACGCTGGGGCTGCCCTATGCCGACGACGGCGCCGTGCTCGCGGCGGCCGAGACGGCGGGCCTGGCCGAGTTCGTGAACCGCCACCCGCGCGGCTTCGACATGCCGGTGGGCGAACGCGGCGAGTCGCTCTCGGGCGGGCAGCGCCAGAGTGTCGGCCTGGCACGCGCGCTGCTGCACAACGCACCGATCCTGCTGCTCGACGAGCCGACCAGCGCAATGGACTTCAGCTCCGAGGCGCAGATCACCGCGCGCATGACGGCCTTCGCACAGGACAAGACGGTGGTGCTGGTGACGCACCGCACGTCGATGCTCGCGATGGTCAACCGCGTGATCGTGGTCGACGGCGGCAAGATCGTCGCCGACGGCCCGCGCGACCGCATCATGGAAGCGCTGGCCAGCGGCCGCGTCGCGAGGGCGGCATGAAGCTCGACGCGATGAACCGCTTCACCGCCACGGTCTCCAGGAGGCTGTTCGGCGAACCCATGCAGGAAGCCGACGCCGGCCTGCGCAGCTTCGAGGTCGAGGCCGACGCAGTGATGAGCCGCCAGCGCACCCAGCGCGCGCAGACCATCGTGCGCACCGCGGTGGGCGTGGTCGCCCTGCTGATCCTGTGGGCCTCGCTGGCGCATGTCGACGAAGTCACGCGCGGCGACGGCCGGGTGATCCCGTCACGCCAGCTGCAACTGGTGCAGTCGCTGGACGGCGGCGTGGTCTCCGAGATCCTGGTCCGGGAAGGCCAGGTGGTCGAGCGCGACCAGCTGCTGCTGAAGATCGACGAGACCCGCGCCACCTCCGGCGTGCGCGAGAGCGCCGCCACCGGATTCGCGCTGCGCGCACGCCAGGCGCGGCTTCGCGCGCTGGCCGACGGCACCAGCTTCCTGCCGCCGGACAGCGGCGGCGACGACGAGAAGGCCATCGTCGACGGCGAGCGGCGCCTGTACGAGACCCGGCTGTCGGAAATGAACACGATGCTGGCCATCAACCGCCAGCAGCTGCAGCAGCGCGAGCAGGAGCTCGCCGAGATGCGCGCCCGGCGCGCCTCGGCCGAGCGCAGCCTCGATCTGGGCCAGCAGGAGCTGGCCAAGACGCGCCCGCTGCTGGCCAGCGGCGCCGTCTCGGAGGTCGACATCCTGCGCCTGGAGCGCGACGTGGCGCGCAGCCGCGGCGAAGCGGAACAGGCCCGCGCGCAGATCGCCCGCGTGCAGGCGGCGATCGGCGAGGCCCAGCGCAAGATCCAGGAGACCGAGCTCACCTTCCGCAACGATTCGCGCAAGGAACTGGCCGAAGTCGTCGGCAAGCTCAACGCGTTGAACGAAGGTGCCGTGGCGCTGGCCGACAAGGTCGACAAGTCGCAGATCAAGAGCCCGGTGCGCGGCCGCGTGCAGCGGCTGCTCGCCAACACCGTGGGCGGGGTGATCCAGCCAGGCAAGGACATCGTCGAGATCGTGCCGCTGGACGATGCGCTGGTGCTGGAGGCGCGCGTGCAGCCCAAGGACATCGCCTTCATCGCGCCGGGCCAGGCGGCCACGGTGAAGTTCAGCGCCTACGACTTCTCCATCTATGGCGGCATGGCCGCCGAAGTGGAGAACATCAGCCCCGACACCGTGGTCGACGAGCGCGGCAACGCCTTCTACCTGGTGCGGGTGCGCACCAAGGGCGCCAAGTTCAATGACAAGCTGCCCATCATCCCGGGCATGACCGCCGAGGTCGACATCCTCACCGGCAACAAGACGGTGATGGCCTACCTGCTCAAGCCGGTGCTCAAGGCCAAGGCCTACGCGCTGCGCGAACGCTGACACGCCGCGGCCGCCGACCGCGACTTCCTCCCTCAAGTTGGCCGCCGGAGCTCCGAGAACCCGATCACGGGTGTCTTCGCGGAGCGTCGATTTGCGCCGCGAATACCCGCCTTATCGCTGCACGGAGGCCGCGATTAGGTGATGTCCGTCACACCGCTGACATCATGAAGCGCATTTAACGCAGCCGGCTCCGTTACGCTCCGTTGCTACTGCAGAGCAGCATATGAAACAAGGCCCCGCCATGCCCGTGATCGCCCGTTCCCCCGAAGGAAAAGTCATGTCCCTTTGGGGCACCGCCCTGATTCGCGGAGCCGACGGCCAGCTGCGCGTGCTGAAGGTTGGTGACATGGTGCGCAAGGGCGACCAGATCCTGACCACCCAGAACGGCATCGTCCAGATCAGCAACGGCGACGAACCGACTCCAGCCGCCGAAGCCAAGGCGCCGGCGGACAACGACGTCGACCGCGCCATCAGCGAGTTGAACGCGGGCGACCGCGAGGCGGCGCCGGCCGCCGGCCTGAGCGGCGGCGAAGGCGGCAGCCTGGAAGCCGCGCTGCGTGTGGACCGCATTGCCGAGCCTCTGGGCGCGGGCGTGCTGCCTCGCGCCGCCGACGAAACCACCTTGCAGACCCTGCCCGATGGCACCGGCACCACCGTGGCCGAGCCGGACCCTGTGCCGGGCGTGCCCGCGCTGGGCGCGCCCTCCAGCGCCATCTCGGCCGCCGAAGAGGGCTCGACCACCAACCTCGGCCTCGCCGCCCCTACCGGCCCCGCCGCCAACGGCAGCATCCGTGTCGACCAGGTGCCCACCGTGGGCGAGATCCGCAAGGCCGACGGCACGCTGGTCACTGCCGGCACGGTGCTGACGCCCGCCGACCTGCCCGGGCTCGTCTACACGCCGCCGGCCGACTACGACGGCGTTGCGCCGGTCGGCAACTTCAGCTACACGCTCACTGCCGACGGCCAGACGGTCACCGGCGGCACCAGCATCACGCTCGTCGCCGTCAACGACCCGCCGGTGGCCACGCCGGCCACGGTGACCGGCAACGAGGATGGCTCGCTTCCGGTGTCGCTGGGCGGCACCGACGTCGACGGGCGGATCGTCGGCGTCACCGTGACTTCGATCCCTGCTGGCGCCACGCTGCTGCTGGCCGACGGCGTGACGCAAGTGCTGAGCGGCCAGACGCTGACGCCGGAACAGGCAGCCACGCTGCTGTTCCGCCCCGCCGCCGACTTCTCCGGCGACCAGACGATCGTCTTCACCGTGACAGACAACGGCGGCGCCGTGTCGGCCCCGGCCGCCGTGTCGATGACCGTCGTGGCCGTCAACGACCTGCCGGTTCCTGCCGCCAGTTCGGGCGGCAGCGGGACGGAAGATTCGCCGGTGGCCGTGCGCCTGGGCGGCACCGACGTCGACGGCACCGTGACCTCGGTGTCGGTGACCGCTCTGCCCGCCAACGGCACGCTCTTCCTGGCCGATGGTGTCACGCCGGTCGTGGCCGGCACATCGCTGACGCCGGCGCAGGCCGCGAGCCTGGTGTTCGTGCCCAACCCCGATTTCAACGGCAACGTGGCGATCGGCTTCACCGTGACCGACAACGACGGTGCCACCTCGGCGCCCGCCACCGCGGTGGTGAATGTCGGCCCGGTCAACGACGCCCCTGTGGCCACACCCGACAGCGCCACGTTCGACGAAGACACCATCGCCACCGGCAACATGCTGGGCAACGACAGCGATGTGGACGGCCCGGCGCTGTCGGTCGCCTCCTTCGTGTTCGGCGGCGTGAGTTTCCCGGCTGGCAGCACCGCCATCGTGGGCGGTGTGGGCACGCTGGTGATCAACGCCGACGGCAGCTGGAACTTCACGCCGGCGCCGCATTTCAACGGCCCGGTGCCGGCCATCCAGGTCACCACCACCGATGGCAGCCTGACCGCCACGAGCACGCTCTCGCTGACCGTCACGCCGGTCAACGACGCGCCGCTGGCGCAGGACGACCTCGCCTCGACACCGATCAACACGCCGGCGACGATTGCCGTGCTCGCCAATGACAGCGATGTCGAAGGCGAAACCCTCACCGTGACGGGCGCCAGCCTGGCCAACCCGTCGCAGGGCAGCGTGACGGTGAACGCGGACGGCACCCTGGCCTTCGTGCCGGCGCTCAACTTCACCGGCACGGCCACGATCACCTACACCGTGCGCGACGCCGCCGGCGCCTCGTCGACGGCGACCGTCACGGTCAGCGTGGGCAACAACAACGCGCCCGATGGCACCGACGTGACGCGCAGCCTGCCCGAAGACGGCAGCTACACGCTGCAGGCCGGCGACTTCGGCTTCGCGGATGCCGACGCGGGCCAGACCCTGGCCAACGTGCGCGTCGACAGCCTGCCCGCCGCTGGCGCGCTGCTGCTGAATGGCGTGCCGGTGACCGCGGGGACCGTGGTGTCGCTGGCGCAACTCGCTGCCGGCGAGCTGGTCTTCGCCCCCGCGGCCAACGGCAACGGCGCTCCGTACGCCAGCTTCAGCTTCAGCGTGCAGGACAGCTCGGGCGGATTCGACACGGCGCCCAACACCTTCCGCTTCGACGTGACGCCGGCGAACGATGCGCCGGTGGCCGTGAACGACTCGGCCAGCACCAACGAGGACGCAGCACTGACGCTCGCGACGGCCGCGCTGCTGGCCAACGACAGCGACGTCGACGGCGACACGCTGACCATCGCCTCGGTGCAAGGCGCCGTGAACGGCAGCGTCGCCCTGGTCGGCGGCAATGTCGTCTTCACGCCGGCAGCCAACTACAACGGGCCGGCATCGTTCACCTACACCGTCATCGACGGCAACGGCGGCAGTTCGACGGCCACCGTCAACCTCACCATCAGTGCGGTGGGCGACGCCGCAGTGATCTCCAGCGGCGCGGGCAGCGTCACCGAAGACGTCGGCGTGGCCGGCGGCAACCTCTCGACGGGCGGGACGCTCACCATCACGGACCCGGACGCCGGCGAGGCCAACTTCCAGGCACAAGCCGTCAACGGGGCATACGGCAGCTTCGCGCTGGCGGCCAACGGTGCGTGGGCCTACACCGCTCTCAATACGAACCCGGCGATCCAGGCCCTCGGCACGGGCGACACGCTCACCGAGACCTTCACAGTCACTTCCGCTGATGGCACCACTTCGTCCGTCGTCGTCACGATCAACGGCACCAACGATGCAGCGGTGATCTCCGCCGGCACCGGCTCGGTCACCGAAGACGTCGGCGTGGTCGGCGGCAACATTGCCACCGGCGGCACGTTGACCATCAGCGATGCCGACAGCGGCGAGGCCAGCTTCACGGCGCAGACCACCGCCGGCAACTACGGCAGATTCACGCTGGGTACCAACGGCGTGTGGACCTACTCGGCCTCCAACACGAACCCGGCGATCCAGGCGCTCGGCGCGGGCGACACTCTCACCGAGACCTTCACGGTCACTTCGGCGGATGGCACCACTTCGTCGGTCGTCGTCACCATCAATGGCACGAACGATGCCGCCGTGATCTCGGCCGGCACGGGCTCGGTCACTGAGGATGTTGGTGTGGTCGGCGGCAACATCGCCACCGGCGGCACGCTGACAATCAGCGATGCCGACAGCGGTGAGGCCAGCTTTACTGCACAGACGACGGCGGGCACCTACGGCAGCTTCGTGCTCGCCGCCAACGGCGTGTGGACCTACACCGCCGCCAACACCAACCCCGCCATCCAGGCGCTCGGCACGGGCGACACGCTCACCGAGACCTTCACAGTCACTTCCGCTGATGGCACGACCTCGTCCGTCGTCGTCACCATCAACGGCACGAACGATGCAGCCGTGATCTCGGCGGGCACCGGCTCGGTCACCGAGGACGTCGGTGTGGTCGGCGGCAACATCGCCACTGGCGGCACGTTGACCATTGGCGATGCCGACAGCGGCGAGGCCAGCTTCACGGCCCAAACCACCGCCGGCACCTACGGCAGCTTCACGCTGGCGGCCAACGGCGTGTGGACCTACACCGCATCGAACACGAACCCCGCCATCCAAGCGCTCGGCGCGGGTGACACCCTCACCGAGACCTTCACAGTCACTTCGGCGGATGGCACCACTTCGTCGGTCGTCGTCACCATCAACGGCACGAACGATGCAGCGGTGATCTCGGCCGGCACCGGCTCGGTCACTGAGGATGTTGGTGTGGTCGGCGGCAACATCGCCACCGGCGGCACGTTGACCATCAGCGACGCTGACAGCGGCGAGGCCAGCTTCACGGCGCAGACCACAGCCGGCACCTACGGCAGCTTCACGCTGGCGGCCAACGGCGTGTGGACCTACACCGCCTCGAACACGAACCCGGCGATCCAGGCGCTCGGCACGGGCGACACTCTCACCGAGACCTTCACGGTCACCTCCGCTGATGGCACCACTTCCTCCGTCGTCGTCACCATCAATGGCACGAACGATGCAGCGGTGATCTCCGCCGGCACCGGCTCGGTCACTGAAGACGTCGGCGTGGTCGGCGGCAGCATCGCCACCGGGGGCACGCTGACCATCAGCGATGCCGACAGCGGTGAAGCCAGCTTTACAGCCCAGGCCACCGCTGGCACCTACGGCAGCTTCACGCTGGCGGCCAACGGCGTGTGGACCTACACCGCATCGAACACCAATCCCGCCATCCAGGCGCTCGGCGCGGGCGACACCCTCACCGAGACCTTCACGGTCACCTCCACTGACGGCACCACTTCCTCCGTCGTCGTCACCATCAATGGCACGAACGATGCGGCCGTGATCTCGGCGGGCACCGGTTCGGTCACCGAAGACGTCGGCGTGGTCGGCGGCAACATCGCCACGGGTGGGACGCTGACCATCAGCGACGCTGACAGCGGCGAGGCCAGCTTCACCGCGCAGACCACCGCTGGCACCTATGGCAGCTTCACGCTCGCCGCCAACGGCGTGTGGACCTACACCGCCTCGAACACGAACCCCGCCATCCAGGCGCTCGGCGCGGGCGACACTCTCACCGAGACCTTCACGGTCACTTCGGCGGATGGCACCACTTCCTCCGTCGTCGTCGCCATCAACGGCACGAACGATGCAGCCGTCATCTCGGCCGGCACGGGTTCGGTCACCGAGGATGTCGGTGTGGTCGGTGGCAACATCGCCACCGGTGGCACGCTGACAATCAGCGATACCGACGGCGGTGAAGCCAGTTTCACCGCTCAGACCACGGCCGGTACGTACGGCAGCTTCACGCTCGCCGCCAATGGCGTGTGGACCTACACCGCATCGAACAGCAACCCGGCGATTCAAGCGCTGGGAACCGGCGACACGCTGACCGAGACCTTCACCGTCACCTCCGCTGACGGCACCACTTCGTCGGTCGTCGTCACCATCAATGGCACAAACGATGCAGCCGTGATCTCGGCCGGCACGGGCTCGGTCACTGAGGATGTTGGTGTGGTCGGCGGCAACATCGCCACCGGCGGCACGCTGACGATCAGCGATGCCGACAGCGGTGAAGCCAGCTTTACCGCGCAGACCACGGCAGGGACCTACGGCATCTTCACGCTCGCTACGAATGGGGTGTGGACCTACACCGCTCTCAATACAAACCCGGCGATACAGGCCCTCGGCACCGGCGACACCCTAACCGAGACCTTCACCGTCACCGCCGCTGACGGCACGACCTCCTCCGTCGTCGTCACCATCAACGGCACCAATGACGGCCCGGTGGCGCAGGCCAACTCGCTAAGCACCGATGAGGATACGGCGCTGACCATCGCACCGGCAACGCTGCTGGCCAACGACAGTGACGTCGACGGCGACACGCTGACCATTGCCACAGTACAGGACGCCGTGAACGGCAGCGTCGCCCTGGTCGGCGGCAATGTCGTCTTCACGCCAGCGGCCAACTACAACGGCCCGGCCTCCTTCACCTACACCGTGTCCGACGGCAACGGCGGCACGTCCACCGCGACCGTCAACCTCGCGATCAACCCGGTCAACGACGTGCCGACGGCGAACGCCGACACCGCCAGCACCGCGATCAACACCGCGCTGCCGTCCATCGCGGTGCTGGCCAACGACAGCGATGCCGACGGCGACACGCTGACGGTCACCAGCGCGACGCTCGCGAACCCGGCTCTGGGCAGCGTCAGCATCAATCCCGACGGCACGCTGGCCTTCACGCCGGCGCTCAACGTGGCCGGCCTGGTCATCATCAACTACACGATCAGCGACGGCCAGGGTGGCACCAGCAGCGCGACGCTCTCCGTGAATGTCGGTGCCAACAACGCGCCCACCGGCACGGACGCAACGATCACGATCGCCGAGGACGGCAGCCGCGTCTTTGTCGCAGCCGACTTCGGCTTTGCCGATGCCGATCTCGGCCAGACACTGGCCGCCGTGCGCATCGACGCCCTGCCCGCAGCCGGCACGCTGACGCTCGGCGGCGTGGCCGTGGTGGCCGGCCAGGTAATCGACGCGGCCGACTTCGGCCAGCTTGTCTACGCCCCGGCTCCGAATGCCAACGGCAATGGCTACACCGGCTTCACGTTCAGCGTGCAAGACAGCGCCGGCGCCTTCGACGCCTTGCCGAACACGATCACCGTGAATGTGACGCCAGCGCCCGACGCTGCAGTCATCAGTGGAGTCGCCGCCGGCGCGGCCGTCGAAGACACGACCCTGAGCACCGGCGGCCAGCTTCTGGTCAGCGACCCGGACGCAGGCGAGGCGGCCTTCCAGCCGCAGGTCAACGCCGCGGGAACCTATGGCAGCCTGACCATCGACGCTGGCGGTGCCTGGAGCTACGCGCTGAACAATGGCAACCCGGTCGTGCAATCGCTCGGCCAGGGCGAGACGCGCACGGACACTTTCACCGTGCTCAGCATCGACGGCACGCCGCAGATCATCACGATCACCGTGACCGGCACCAATGACGCGGCGGTGCTCTCGGCCGGCATTGGCAGCGTGACGGAGGACACGAGCGTCGTCGCGGGCAACCTGTCGACGGGCGGAACACTGACGATTGCCGATGCGGATGCCGGCGAGGCGAGCTTCCAGGCACAGGCGGCGAACGGCGCCTATGGCAGCTTCAGTCTGGCCACCGATGGCTCGTGGAGCTATGTCGCTTCGAACTCCAACGTGGCGATCCAGGCGCTCGGCGCAGGCGACACGCTCACCGAGACGTTCACAGTCACCTCCGCCGACGGTACGACTTCGTCGATCGTCGTCACCATCAACGGCACGAACGATGCGGCCGTCATCTCCGCCGGCACCGGCTCGGTCACCGAAGATGTCGATGTGGTCGGCGGCAACATCGCCACCGGTGGGACGCTGACGATCAGCGATGCCGACAGCGGTGAGGCCAGCTTCACGCCGCAATCCACCGTTGGCACCTACGGCAGCTTCACGCTGGCCACCAATGGTGCGTGGACCTACACCGCGTCGAACACGAACCCGGCGATCCAGGCGCTCGGTACGGGCGACACACTCACCGAGACCTTCACGGTCACTTCCGCCGACGGCACGACTTCGTCGGTCGTTGTCACCATCAACGGCACGAACGATGCCGCCGTCATCTCGGCCGGCACGGGCTCGGTGACCGAAGACGTCGGCGTGGTCGGCGGCAACATCGCCACCGGTGGCACGCTGACGATCAGCGATGCCGACAGCGGCGAGGCCAACTTCACAGCCCAGACCACCGCTGGCACCTATGGCAGCTTTACGCTCGCTACGAATGGGGTGTGGACCTACACCGCTCTCAATTCGAACCCGGCGATCCAGGCGCTCGGCACCGGCGACACCCTCACCGAGACCTTCACGGTCACCTCCGCTGACGGCACGACGTCCTCCGTCGTCGTCACCATCAACGGCACCAACGATGCGGCGGTGATCTCCGCCGGCACCGGTTCGGTCACCGAAGACGTCGGTGCGGTCGGCGGCAACATCGCCACCGGTGGCACGCTGACCATCAGTGATGCCGACAGCGGTGAGGCCAGCTTTACTGCACAGACGACGGCAGGCACCTACGGCAGCTTCGTGCTCGCCGCCAACGGCGTGTGGACCTACACCGCCGCCAACACCAACCCCGCCATCCAGGCGCTCGGCACGGGCGACACGCTCACCGAGACCTTCACAGTCACTTCCGCTGATGGCACGACCTCCTCCGTCGTCGTCACCATCAACGGCACGAACGATGCCGCCGTGATTTCCGCCGGCACGGGCTCGGTCACCGAAGACGTCGGCGTGGTCGGCGGCAACATCGCCACCGGCGGCACGTTGACCATCAGCGATGCCGACAGCGGCGAGGCTAACTTCACAGCCCAGACCACCGCCGGCACCTACGGCAGCTTCACGCTGGGTACCAATGGGGCCTGGACCTACACCGCGTCGAACACGAACCCGGCGATCCAGGCCCTCGGCACCGGCGACACGCTCACCGAGACCTTCACCGTCACCTCCGCTGACGGCACCACTTCGTCGGTCGTCGTCACCATCAATGGCACAAACGATGCAGCCGTGATCTCGGCCGGCACGGGCTCGGTCACTGAGGATGTTGGTGTGGTCGGCGGCAACATCGCCACCGGCGGCACGCTGACGATCAGCGATGCCGACAGCGGTGAAGCCAGCTTCACGGCGCAGACCACGGCAGGGACCTACGGCAGCTTCGCGCTGGCGGCCAACGGCGTGTGGACCTACACCGCCGCCAACACCAACCCCGCCATCCAGGCGCTCGGCACCGGCGACACCCTCACCGAGACCTTCACCGTCACCGCCGCTGACGGCACCACGTCCTCCGTTGTCGTCACCATTAACGGCACGAACGATGCAGCCGTCATCTCCGCCGGCACCGGCTCGGTCACCGAAGACGTCGGCGTGGTCGGCGGCAACATCGCCACCGGCGGCACGCTGACGATCAGCGACGCTGACAGCGGCGAGGTCAGCTTCACCGCGCAGACCACGGCCGGTACGTACGGCAGCTTCACGCTCGCCGCCAATGGCGTGTGGACCTACACCGCCTCGAACATGAACCCCGCCATCCAGGCCCTCGGCACAGGCGACACGCTCACCGAGACCTTCACGGTCACCTCCGCTGACGGCACCACTTCCTCCGTCGTCGTCACCATCAACGGCACAAACGATGCAGCCGTCATCTCGGCCGGCACGGGCTCGGTCACCGAAGACGTCGGTGTGGTGGGCGGCAACATCTCCACCGGCGGCACGCTGACCATCAGCGATGCCGACAGCGGTGAAGCCAGCTTTACTGCACAGACGACCGCGGGCACCTACGGCAGCTTCACGCTCGCTACGAATGGGGTGTGGACCTACACCGCTGCCAACGGCAACCCGGCCATTCAGTCACTCGGCACGGGCGACACGCTCACCGAGACCTTAACGGTCACTTCGGCGGATGGCACCACTTCGTCGGTCGTCGTCACGATCAACGGCACCAACGATGCAGCGGTGATTTCCGCCGGCACGGGCTCGGTCACCGAAGACGTCGGCGTGGCCGGCGGCAACCTCTCGACGGGCGGGACGCTCACCATCACGGACCCGGACGCCGGCGAGGCCAACTTCCAGGCACAAGCCGTCAACGGGGCGTACGGCAGCTTCGCGCTGGCGGCCAACGGTGCGTGGGCCTACACCGCTCTCAATACGAACCCGGCGATCCAGGCCCTCGGCACGGGCGACACGCTCACCGAGACCTTCACAGTCACTTCCGCTGATGGCACCACTTCGTCCGTCGTCGTCACGATCAACGGCACCAACGATGCAGCGGTGATCTCCGCCGGCACCGGCTCGGTCACCGAAGACGTCGGCGTGGTCGGCGGCAACATTGCCACCGGCGGCACGTTGACCATCAGCGATGCCGACAGCGGCGAGGCCAGCTTCACCGCGCAGACTACCGCCGGCACCTACGGCAGCTTCACGCTGGGTACCAACGGCGTGTGGACCTACTCGGCCTCCAACACGAACCCGGCGATCCAGGCGCTCGGCGCGGGCGACACTCTCACCGAGACCTTCACCGTCACCTCCGCTGACGGCACGACTTCGTCGGTCGTCGTCACCATCAATGGCACCAACGATGCGGCCGTCATCTCCGCCGGCACCGGCTCGGTCACCGAGGATGTCGGTGTGGTCGGTGGCAACATCGCCACCGGTGGCACGCTGACGATCAGCGATGCCGACAGCGGTGAAGCCAGTTTCACCGCGCAGACTACCGCCGGCACCTACGGCAGCTTCACGCTGGGTACCAACGGCGTGTGGACCTACTCGGCCTCCAACACGAACCCGGCGATCCAGGCGCTCGGCGCGGGCGACACTCTCACCGAGACCTTCACGGTCACCTCCGCTGATGGCACCACTTCCTCCGTCGTCGTCACCATCAACGGCACGAACGATGCAGCCGTCATCTCGGCCGGCACGGGCTCGGTTACCGAAGACATCGGTGTGGTCGGCGGCAACATCGCCACCGGTGGCACGCTGACGATCAGCGATGCCGACAGCGGTGAAGCCAGCTTCACAGCCCAGATCACCGCCGGCACCTATGGCAGCTTCACGCTGGCGGCCAACGGCGTGTGGACCTACACCGCATCGAACACGAACCCCGACATCCAGGCGCTCGGCACCGGCGACACCCTCACCGAGACCTTCACCGTCACCTCCACTGACGGCACCACTTCCTCCGTCGTCGTCACCATCAACGGTACCAATGATGCTGCGGTGATCTCGGCGGGCACCGGCTCGGTCACCGAGGACGTCGGCGTGGTCGGCGGCAACATCGCCACCGGCGGCACGCTGACGATCAGCGATGCCGACAGCGGCGAGGCCAGCTTCACCGCGCAGACCACCGCCGGTACCTACGGCAGCTTCACGCTGGGTACCAACGGCGTGTGGACCTACACCGCCTCGAACACGAACCCCGCCATCCAGGCGCTCGGCACGGGCGACACCCTCACCGAGACCTTCACCGTCACCGCCGCTGACGGCACCACTTCCTCTGTCGTCGTCACCATCAACGGCACCAACGATGCGGCCGTCATCTCGGCCGGCACGGGCTCGGTCACCGAAGATGTCGGCGTGGTCGGCGGCAACATCACCACCGGCGGCACGCTGACCATCAGCGATGCTGACAGCGGCGAGGCTAACTTCACAGCCCAAACCACCACCGGCACCTACGGCAGCTTCACGCTCGCCACGAATGGGGTGTGGACCTACACCGCCTCGAACACGAACCCCGCCATCCAGGCACTCGGCACCGGCGACACGCTCACCGAGACCTTCACGGTCACTTCGGCCGACGGCACGCCCTCCTCCGTCGTCGTCACCATCAATGGCACGAACGATGCGGCCGTCACCTCGGCGGGCACCGGCTCGGTCACCGAAGACGTCGGCGTGGTCGGCGGCAACATCGCCACCGGTGGCACGTTGACCATCAGCGATGCCGACAGCGGCGAGGCTAACTTCACAGCCCAAACCACCGCCGGCACCTACGGCAGCTTCACGCTCGCCACGAATGGGGTGTGGACCTACTCGGCCTCCAACACGAACCCCGCCATCCAGGCCCTCGGCACGGGCGACACTCTCACCGAGACCTTCACAGTCACTTCGGCGGATGGCACCACTTCGTCCGTCGTCGTCACGATCAACGGCACCAACGATGCAGCGGTCATCTCGGCCGGCACCGGCTCGGTCACCGAAGACGTCGGCGTGGTCGGCGGCAACATCGCCACCGGCGGCACGTTGACCATCAGCGACGCCGACAGCGGCGAGGCCAGCTTTACAGCGCAGACCACCGTTGGCACCTACGGCAGCTTCGCGCTGGGTACCAACGGCTTGTGGAGCTATACCGCCTCGAACACCAATCCCGCTATCCAGGTGCTCGGCGCGGGCGACACACTCACCGAGACCTTCACCGTCACCTCCGCTGACGGCACCACTTCCTCCGTCGTCGTCACCATCAATGGCACGAACGATGCAGCGGTGATCTCCGCCGGCACCGGCTCGGTCACTGAAGACGTCGGCGTGGTCGGCGGCAGCATCGCCACCGGGGGCACGCTGACCATCAGCGATGCCGACAGCGGTGAAGCCAGCTTTACAGCCCAGGCCACCGCCGGCACCTATGGCAGCTTCACGCTGGCGGCCAACGGCGTGTGGACCTACACCGCATCGAACACCAATCCCGCCATCCAGGCGCTCGGCGCGGGCGACACCCTCACCGAGACCTTCACGGTCACCTCCACTGACGGCACCACTTCCTCCGTCGTCGTCACCATCAATGGCACGAACGATGCGGCCGTGATCTCGGCGGGCACCGGTTCGGTCACCGAAGACGTCGGCGTGGTCGGCGGCAACATCGCCACGGGTGGGACGCTGACCATCAGCGACGCTGACAGCGGCGAGGCCAGCTTCACCGCGCAGACCACCGCTGGCACCTATGGCAGCTTCACGCTCGCCGCCAACGGCGTGTGGACCTACACCGCCTCGAACACGAACCCCGCCATCCAGGCGCTCGGCGCGGGCGACACTCTCACCGAGACCTTTACCGTCACCTCCGCTGACGGCACCACTTCGTCGGTCGTCGTCACCATCAACGGCACCAACGATGCAGCGGTGATCTCGGCGGGCACCGGCTCGGTCACCGAAGACGCCGGCGTGGTCGGCGGCAACATCGCCACCGGCGGCACGTTGACCATCAGCGATACCGACAGCGGTGAAGCCAGCTTTACTGCACAGACGACCGCGGGCACCTACGGCAGCTTCACGCTGGGTACCAATGGGGCCTGGACCTACACTGCGTCGAACACGAACCCGGCGATCCAGGCCCTCGGCACGGGCGACACTCTCACCGAGACCTTCACGGTCACCTCCGCCGATGGCACCACTTCCTCCGTCGTCGTCACCATCAATGGCACGAACGATGCAGCGGTGATCTCCGCCGGCACCGGCTCGGTCACCGAAGATGTCGGCGTGGTCGGCGGCAACATCGCTACCGGTGGCACGTTGACCATCAGCGATGCCGACAGCGGTGAGGCCAGCTTTACTGCACAGACGACGGCGGGCACCTACGGCAGCTTCGTGCTCGCCGCCAACGGCGTGTGGACCTACACCGCCGCCAACACCAACCCCGCCATCCAGGCACTCGGCACGGGCGACACGCTCACCGAGACCTTCACAGTCACTTCCGCTGATGGCACGACCTCGTCCGTCGTCGTCACCATCAATGGCACGAACGATGCAGCCGTGATCTCGGCGGGCACCGGCTCGGTCACCGAAGACGTCGGTGTGGTCGGCGGCAACATCGCCACTGGCGGCACGTTGACCATTGGCGATGCCGACGGCGGCGAGGCCAGCTTCACAGCCCAGTCCACCGCGGGCGCCTATGGCAGTTTCACGCTGGCCACCAATGGTGCGTGGACCTACACCGCTCTCAACACGAACCCGGCGATCCAGACCCTCGGCACGGGCGACACGCTCACCGAGACGTTCACAGTTACCTCCGCCGACGGCACGACTTCGTCGGTCGTTGTCACCATCAACGGCACGAACGATGCAGCAGTGATCTCCGCCGGCACCGGCTCGGTCACCGAAGACGTCGGCGTGGTCGGCGGCAACATTGCCACCGGCGGCACGTTGACCATCAGCGACGCTGACAGCGGTGAAGCCAGCTTCACAGCCCAAACCACCGCCGGCACCTACGGCAGCTTCACGCTCGCTACGAATGGGGTGTGGACCTACACCGCTGCCAACGGCAACCCGGCCATTCAGTCACTCGGCACAGGCGACACGCTCACCGAGACCTTCACCGTCACCTCCGCTGACGGCACCACTTCCTCCGTCGTCGTCACCATCAACGGCACCAACGATGCGGCCGTCATCTCGGCCGGCACCGGCTCGGTCACCGAGGACGTCGGCGTGGTCGGCGGCAACATCGCCACCGGCGGCACGTTGACCATCAGCGACGCTGACAGCGGCGAGGTCAGCTTCACCGCGCAGACCACGGCCGGTACGTACGGCAGCTTCACGCTCGCCGCCAACGGCGTGTGGATCTACACCGCATCGAACACGAACCCCGCCATCCAGGCGCTCGGCGCGGGTGACACCCTCACCGAGACCTTCACAGTCACTTCGGCGGATGGCACCACTTCGTCGGTCGTCGTCACCATCAATGGCACGAACGATGCCGCCGTGATCTCGGCCGGCACGGGCTCGGTCACTGAGGATGTTGGTGTGGTCGGCGGCAACATCGCCACCGGCGGCACGCTGACGATCAGCGATGCCGACAGCGGCGAGGCCAGCTTCACCGCGCAGACCACCGCCGGTACCTACGGCAGCTTCACGCTGGGTACCAACGGCGTGTGGACCTACACCGCCTCGAACACGAACCCCGCCATCCAGGCGCTCGGCACGGGCGACACCCTCACCGAGACCTTCACGGTCACCTCCACTGACGGCACCACGTCCTCCGTCGTCGTCACCATCAACGGCACGAACGATGCCGCTGTGATCTCGGCCGGCACGGGCTCGGTCACGGAAGACGTTGCCGTCGTCGGCGGCAACATCGCAACCGGTGGCACATTGACGGTCACGGATGCCGACGCAGGCCAGGCTGTGTTCCAGGCCCAAGCTGCAACAGCAGGCGCCTACGGCACCTTCACGCTGGGCACCAATGGCGCCTGGACCTACACCGCACTGAACAGCAATCCGGCCATTCAGGCCCTCGGCGTAGGCCAGACGCTGACCGAGAGCTTCACCGTCCGCTCGACGGACGGCACCACGTCGACGCTCGTCGTCACCATCAACGGCAGCAACGACGCCCCCGTCGCACAGGCGGCCAGCTTCACCGTGGCGGAGGACGCCGCGATCGTGAACGGCACGGTCACGGCCGCCGACATCGACAACGGCGGCACGCACACCTTCGCGTTGAACGGCGCGGCACCGGCGGGCCTGACCTTCAACAGCAACGGCACTTACAGCTTCAACCCCGCCAACGCGGCCTACCAATCGCTGGCCGCTGGCCAGACGCAGACCATCACCGTGCCGTACACGGTGACCGACAACGCCGGCGCCACGTCGACGGCCAACCTCGTCATCACGGTCACCGGTGTCAACGACGCGCCGACCATCGGCGGCCCGCTGACCGGCACCGTGCGCGAGGACACCACGCTCACCGCCACCGGCACGCTGACGATCACCGACGCGGATGCAGGCCAGTCCTCTTTCACCGCTCGCACGGCGGTCGCCGGCACCTACGGCAGTTTCTCGATCACCACCGGCGGCGTGTGGACCTACACGCTGGCGAACTCCGCCACCAACGTGCAGGCACTGCCGGCCGGCAGTTCGGTGACCGACAGCTTCGTCGTCACCAGTGCCGACGGCACGGCACGCACCGTGGTCGTCACGGTCAACGGCAGCAACGACGCCCCCGTCGCACAGGCGGCCAGCTTCACCGTCGCTGAGGACGCCGCGATCGTGAACGGCACGGTCATCGCCACCGACGTCGACACCGGCAGCACGCTGAGCTTCGCGCTCAACGGTGCGGCCCCGGCAGGTCTGACCTTCAACAGCAACGGCACCTACAGCTTCAACCCGGCCAACTCGGCCTACCAGTCGCTGGCTGTCGGCCAGTCGCAAGTGATCACCGTGCCCTACACGGTGACCGACAACACGGGTGCCACCTCGACGGCCAACCTGGTCATCACGGTCAACGGCACCAACGATGCGCCGGTGGCCAACGTCAACACCGTGGCGACGACCGAGGACACGGTGCTGACGATCGCACCGGCCACGCTGCTGGGCAACGACACTGACGTCGACAGCGGCGACGTGCTCAGCGTCTTCAGCGTGCAGGATGCCGTGGGTGGCACGGTGGCGCTGGTGGGCGGCAACATCGTCTTCACGCCGACACCCCAGTACAGCGGTGCGGCTTCCTTCACCTACACGGTGAGGGACAGCCAGGGCGCCTCCTCGACGGCCACCGTCAACGTGAACGTCGCCGCAGTGGCGGACGCACCGACGCTGGTGATCGACACTGCAACGTCGACCAGCGGCACCGTCACCAGCCCGGTGCTCCCGCCGAGCACGGGCCTGACGCGCGCGTTCTACGACAACATCGCCTCGGTCGACACGTCGAACGCCGGCAACATCTCGACCCTCGAGAATGCCGTCGAGAACGCCACCCCGACCTCGAGCTCGGTGGTCACCAACGTGACCCTGGCCACCATCGGGCAGGACGACGCCTATCGGTACAGCGGCTACATCTTCCTTCAGGCAGGCAACACCTACACCGTCAGCGGCAGCCGCGACGACACGCTGATGGTCAAGCTCGGCGGCTCGCAGGTCTACGGCGTGGGCTACAACAACTACGGATCCTTCAGTGCCACGGCGTTCACGCCGGCGGTGTCCGGCTACTACTCGATCGAGGTCACGGCCTACAACGGCGACGGCCCGGGCGACCTGGACATCAACATGTCGGTCAACGGCGCCGCAGCCGTCGATCTGAGCACCGCCAACTTCAGCCTCTACGCCAACGCAAGCGGCTTCGCCGGCAGCACGGTGAACGGCCCGCTGGTGCCGAACAACGACGGTGGCTACTTCCCGGCCATCCACAGGGTCGGCAATGAAGACACGGCGATCCGCCTGGGCAGCATCACCGCCAGCCTGGTCGACACCGACGGCTCGGAGACGCTGAGCGTGAGCATCGGCAGCATCCCGGCAGGCGCGATCCTGAGCGACGGGACGAACAGCTTCACCGCCGCCGCCGGCTCGACCAGCGTCAACGTGACGGGCTGGGCGCTGAACAACCTGACTCTCACACCGCCGGCCAACTTCTCCGGCAACATCTCGCTGAACGTATCGGCCACCGCCACTGAATCCACCGGCGCCACGGCCACCACGCAGAGCCCGCTGGTGGTGGTGGTCACGCCGACGGTCGATGCACCGGTGATCTCGGGCAACACGACGATCGTGACAATGGCCCAGGGCAGCGGCGGCCAGTCGACCATCAACCTGCCGGTGCTCGCCACGCTGGTGGACACCGACGGTTCGGAGACGCTCTCCATCGCCATTTCAGGCGTGCCGACGGGCGCCACCTTCAACCACGGCACCTCGACCGGCAACGGCGTCTGGACCTTCAGCGCCGCCGACCTCGACGACCTGACGATGACCTTGCCGGCTGGTTACTCCAGCCCGAGCGCGGGCACGGCACTGACCGTGACGGTCGCGTCGACCGAAACAGCCACCGGCTCGGCGGACTCGGTCTCGTCGACGATCACGCTGTTCGCGGACTACACGACCTCGACCACCGGTGGCGCGAACAACAACGCCAACACGCTCAGCGGCAGCGGCGGCAACAACCTGATCGACGGCCTGGGCGGCGATGACAACGTCTCGGGCAACGCCGGCGACGACTACATCATCGGCGGCAGCGGCGCCGACACACTCAACGGCGGCTCAGGCAACGACATGCTGCTCGGCGGCATCGGCAACGACATCATCCTCGGCGGCAGCGGCTCCGACATGATCCGCGGCGGTGCGGGCAACGACACGCTGACCGGCGGCGCCACCGCCGGCGCAGCAGATGCCACCGCCGACGTGTTCGCCTGGTCGTTGGCCGATGCCGGCACTGCCGGCGCACGTGCCACCGACACCATCACCGACTTCAACGTCGGCGCGGTCTCCGCCGGCGGAGACGTGCTGGACCTGCGCGACCTGCTGTCGGGCGACGTGATGGGCGCGGGCAACACCGCGGGCAACCTGATCAACTTCATGGAGTTCGAGGTCAGCACCACCGGCGGCGTGACCTCCACGACCATCCACATCAGCTCGACCGGACAGTTCGCGGGTGGCGTCTACGCGCCGGGGCAGGAAGACCAGGCCATCGTGCTGCAGGGGGTCAACCTTCCCACGGCGCTCGGCCTGGGCGCCGGGGCCACCGACTCGCAGATCCTTCAGGAACTGCTGACGCGCGGCAAGCTGATCGTCGACAGCGCACCCTGAGGTGCGGCGCGGGCCGAGACTTCAGCCCGCGCTGTCGACCTGCGCGCTGACCCAGGGGCCGGTCTGTCCGTCGACGCCGCACTGCCACAGGGCGGCGGCGTCGGCGGCGTCGTTCACGCCCTCCGCCACCACTTGCAGCGACAGGCTGTGCAGCATCGCCACCAGCCCGGTGACGAAGCCGGCGCGGTTGCCGTCGCGGCTCAGGCCGTGGCTGATGGCGGCGTCGATCTTCACGTAGTCCAGCCCAAGCTCGAACAGGCGCTCGATGCGGCCCAGGCGCTCGCCGGCATGCTCGAGGCCCAGGCGCGCGCCGGTGGGCCGCAGTTGCCGGCCGAGTTCGCGCACCAACTCGAAGTGATCGGCCGCGGCCGCCTCCGGCACCTCCAGCCACACCTGGCGCGCCGCACGCGGCGACTGCAGGAGCTGCGCACGCAGCCTTGAGGCGAATCCGCTGTCGGCGAGCGAGCCGATCGCCAGGTTCACGGCGCGCGGCTGGCCGTCGTCGTCGATCGCGCTCAGCGCCAGGGCCAGCGCGCGCTCGTCGAGCGCGGCGGTCAGCCGGGCACGCACGGCCAGCGGCAGCCATCGTGCCGCCGGCTCGAATGTCCCGTCCAGGTCCAGCTGCACACGCAGCGGGCACTCGAGGTGCATCAGCCGGCCGCCGGCATCGCGCACCGGGAACGCCACCAGCGCGATGCGGCCGTCGGCCAGTGCTTCGTGCAGCCGGCGCCGCCAGCCGCCCTCACCGAGCTTGACGAGTGCCGCACCGGCTTCGCCGGAAGTCTCGACGGCGAAGGCGCCCTGCGCCTCGGCGCGCGCCAGTGCCATGTCGGCTTCGCTCATCAGCTGCGCCATCGGCACACCGTGCGCGAGTTCGACGGCACCGGCGGCCACGGCCGCGCTCTTGCCGAAGGCCGGCAGCACGGCGCGCAGGCCTTCGGTGAGGGCCCGCGCGGTTTCCTCCGATACGCCCCCCACGGGCAGGCACATCGCGAAGTCCGAGCCGTTGAGGCGGCCGACGAAACACCCCTTCACCCGCTCCGTATAGGCCTGCAGCGCCTGCGAGATGGCGCCGAGCATCCTGTCGGCGGCATCGTGGCCGAGCGAGCGGTTGAGTTCGGCCAGGTCGAGCACGCGCAGCAGCACCAGCCCGCCTTCGGCGGCGCCGTCCTCGCGCATCAGCACCGTGGCAAGCTGACCCATGAAGTGGTTCCGGCTGGCCAGCCCGGTGAGCGGGTCGCAGTTGGCCTGCCGGCGCAGCGTCTCGACCTGCGTCGCCTGGCCTTCGAACACCAGCTTCAATCGGGCCACCATCGAGTTCATCGCACGCACCAGGCGCCGAAGCTCGGGCGCCGACGGTTCGACCACGGTGACGTATTCGCCGCGCTCCAGCGATCGTGCCTGCTCGACGGTCAGCTCCAGTGGCCGGCGGATGCGGTTGACGATCAAGGCACCGGCCAAGGCCGCGAGCAGGCCGACGATCGCCATGGCCGCGGCGGCGCGCTTCACGGCATGCCAGAGCTCGTCGTGCGCGAAGGTGTCGTGGCTGAGGACCTCGATGCGGCCGAGCGCACGCCAGCCGTCGGACACCTGCGCCACGCCGGGAACGGCCTCGATCGGCAGCAGCCGCTCGAACCAGCCGGGCGCGTCCAGCGAGGCGGGCGCTGCCTCGCGCTGGAAACGCTGCGTGCCGTCCGCCGCCACGAAGCGGATGCGCCGGTAGAAGCCGGTGTCGAATTGCGCCGACATCGCCAGCTCCATCAGCGCCGCATCGCCCTTCTGCTGCGAAAGCACCAGCGCCAGCGCCGTGGCGTTGTCGCTGTTCTTCAGGCGCAGCTGCGTCTGCAGCGTCTCGCGCATCGCATCGGTGTGCACTGCCACGCTGCCCAGGAATGCCATCACCAGCACCAGGAACAGCTTGAGCCAGATCTGGCCGATCAAGGACATGTTTTCCTCCCGAGACTCATTGGAACCCTTCCGCGCGCGCCTTCGCAAGGACTTCGCGCCAACGCGACAGGCGCACGGTCGGGTCGCCCGCAGCCGCGCCCGCCGCGCCTTGCCACAGGCCTTCGCTGTTGAAGCTGAACACCGGCGTGAGATCGGGGCGTCGCGACGCCGCACGGACCTCGCCGACCAGGTTGTCCAGGATCAACGGTTCGGCGCCAGGCTGCGCGTAGTACGCGAGCACCATGTGCGCCTGCACCGCCCCGCCCGGGCCACCAATGGTCGCACGCACATAGACCAGCCGCAGCTTCGCCACGGGCACGCCGGCGGCCATCAGGCTGAAGTACTTGGCGATCGCATAGTCCTCGCAGTCGCCCTGTCCGCGCTCGAGCGTCTCCAGCGGGCTGGCCCAGTAGTCGTCGCTGCCCCAGGCGGCGAGGTCGTCGGTGAAAACAACACGGCGATTGAAGAAGTCGTTGACCGAAGCGAGCAGCGTGCGCTCATCCGTCGCCGCAGCACTGGCCAGCAAGGGCTGAAGGGCACGCACCGACGCCACCGCACGCGGACCGACGCGTTGCGCGGCCTGCGCCATGCGGTCCTGGTCCCAGGCCTGGCCGAGCGAACTGGCCAGCGCCAGAACAACGACCGCGATCGCCGCCGCCGGACGAGCCCATGCCATGGCCCGGACACGCCGAGGCGCGCCCGCGGGGCTGGCAGAGGCCGACAGCGGCGGCGGCGTGAATGGACGCATGGACGACGTGTTCTCGTCTGATCGGCGCTCAGCTTGAGGCCGACGGGCCGGGATGGGCAGCACGCCCGTTCGCAATCTGTTGCAAACACGCCGTCTCGTGACGTTCAGCCGTGAAAAACTTCGTGCATTACATCACTGCCGGGTGGTGGGGCGTCAGCCCTCACTACACTCGCCAGGGCTTGTGCCGCGCCATTGCGGTGCCTCCGTCGTAGCAGGAAGAACATGCATTTGAAGACCAGGGCAATCTGCGCAGCCGTCACGCTGCTGGCGGCTGGCCATGCTGCTGCCCAGACCACCGACACGCTGCGCGCTGCGGCCGAGAAGGCCGTCAGCGGCAACCCCGAGGTCACGGCCCGCTTCAACGCGTTCCGCTCCGCCACCGACGCCGTCGACGTGGCACGCGGCGGCTTCCTGCCCCGAGTGGACCTGAACGCCAGCGTCGGCAAGGACAACGACCGCATCAACGGCCGACTGCCGACCGAGTCGCAGTCGCTCACGCGCAGCGCCGTCGGCCTGAGCCTGACGCAGCTGCTGTGGGATGGCCTGGGCACGCGCGGCGAGGTGACGCGCCTGTCGCACGACCGCCTGGCGCGCTACTTCGAGCTGCTCGAGACCACCGAGCAGACCGTGCTCGAGGCCGCACGCGCGCACTTCGACGTGCAGCGCTTCCGCCGCCTCGTCCAGCTGGCCGAAGACAACTACGTGCAGCACCGCTACGCGTTCCTGCAGATCCAGTCGCGCTACAAGGCCGGCGTGGGCCGCGGCGTCGACCTCGAGCAGGCGGGCGCGCGTGTCGCGCTGGCCGAGTCGAACCTGGCCACCGAACAGGCCAACCTTCATGACGTGACGGTGCGCTACCAGCGCATCGTCGGCGAAATGCCGCCAGCTCAGCTCAATGCGCTGAGCCTGCTCAAGCAGGGCGTGCCGGCCAGCCCCGGCGAGGCGATGGCGAACTCGCTGAAGGGCAGCGCGGCGATCAGCGCCAGCATCGAGAACCTGCGCGCCGCTCGCGCGCAGGCGCAAGCCCGCGAATCGGCCTACCAACCGCGCGTCGAGGCGCGTGTGCGCAGCAGCGCCGGCCGCAACGTCGACGGCATCCAGGACCAGACGCGCAACAGTGCCGCCGAGATCGTGCTGAACTGGAACCTCTACAACGGCGGCTCCGATCAGGCGCGCGTGCGCCAGCAGGTCGGGCTGATGAACCAGGCCGCCGACCTGCGCGACCGCACCTGCCGCGAGACTCGCCAGGTGGCCGCGATCGCCTACAACGACACGCGCAAGCTCACCGAGCAGCTCGTCTACCTCGAGCGCAACACACTGGCCATCGAGAAGGCGCGCGACGCCTACCGTCAGCAGTTCGACATCGGCCAGCGCAGCCTGCTGGACCTGCTCAATGCCGAGAACGAGGTCTACACCGCGCGCCGTGCCTACGCCAATGCCGAGCACGACCTCGCGCTGGCCTATGCCCGCACGCACGCCGCGATGAATCAGCTCGGCACGCAGCTGGGCATCGCCCGCACCGACAAGCTCGCCGACGAAGCCGTCGGCTGGGCCGCCGATGGCGATGCGCCGGCGCGCTGCCCGGTGGTGGTGGGCGAGCTCAGTTCCAGCGACCGCGCCGCGCTCGACGCGCGCGCCGAGGGCATGAAGGCCAACGCGCCCGCACCGGCCGGCTCGGCGCCGAAGCGCTGAGCCGATCCCTCGGCTAGCGTTTCACCGGCGGCAGGTCGGTACAGGCGCCCTCGAAGGCCTCGGCCGCCAGGCCGATGCTCTCGCCCAGCGTCGGGTGCGGATGGATGGTCTTGCCGATGTCCACCGCGTCCGCGCCCATCTCGATGGCCAGCGCCACCTCGCCGATCATGTCGCCCGCATGCGTGCCGACGATGCCGCCGCCGACGATGCGGTGCGTCTCTTCGTCGAACAGCAGCTTGGTGAAACCCTCGTCGCGGCCGTTGGCGATAGCGCGGCCCGAGGCCGTCCAGGGGAACAGGCCCTTCTTGACCTTCATGCCCTTGGCCTTGGCCTCGTCTTCGGTGACGCCGACCCAGGCGACCTCCGGGTCGGTGTAGGCCACGCTGGGGATCACGCGGGCGTCGAACTCCGCCTTGTGGCCCGGCCGCCACTTCGGCGGCCACGTGCGCCTCGTGCACCGCCTTGTGCGCCAGCATCGGCTGGCCGACGATGTCGCCGATGGCGAAGATGTGCGGCACGTTGGTGCGCATCTGCACGTCCACCGGGATGAAGCCGCGCTCGCCGACGATGACGCCGGCCTTCTCGGCACCGATCTTCTTGCCGTTGGGCGTGCGGCCCACGGCCTGCAGCACGAGGTCGTAGACGCCTTCGCTCTTGGCGCCGTCCAGGCCTTCGAACATCACGCGGATGCCGTCCTTCGTGGCTTCGGCGCCGACCGTCTTGGTCTTCAGCATCAGCTTGTCGAAGCGCGGCGCATTGAGCTTCTGCCAGACCTTGACGAGGTCGCGGTCGGCGCCCTGCATCAGGCCGTCGAGCATCTCGACGACGTCGAGCTTCGCGCCCAGCGTCGAGTAGACCGTGCCCATCTCCAGGCCGATGATGCCGCCGCCGATGACGAGCATCTTCTTCGGCCGCTGGCGCAGTTCGAGCGCGCCGGTGCTGGTGACGATGCGCGGGTCGTCCTTCGGAAGGAAAGGCAGCTTCACCGCCTCGGAGCCGGCGGCGATGATGGCCTGCTTGAACTTGATGGTCTGCGCGCTGCCGTCCTTGGCCAGCACGACCTTCAGGTGATACGGATCGGCGAACTCGCCCGTGCCCTGCACCACCGTGACCTTGCGCATCTTGGCCATCGCGGCCAGGCCGCCGGTCAGCTTGGAGATGACCTTTTCCTTGTGCGTCTTCAGCTTGCCCAGGTCGACGACGGGCTCGGCGAAGCTCACGCCGAGCGCCTCGAAGTGCTTGACCTCGTCCATCACCGCGGCCACGTGCAGCAGCGCCTTGGACGGGATGCAGCCGACGTTCAGGCACACGCCGCCGAGCGTCGGGAAACGCTCGACCAGCACGGTCTTCAGGCCCAGGTCGGCGGCGCGGAATGCGGCCGAATAACCCCCGGGGCCGGCACCGAGCACGAGCATGTCGCACTCGAGGTCGGCGCCGCCGTCGTAGGACGCTGCGACGGGCGCGGGCGCCGCTGCGGCGGCCGGGGCCGGCGCGGCTGCGGCAGGCGCGGAAGCGGGCGCCGCCACCGGTGCCGAGGCGCCGGCCGCGTCCAGCGTGAGGATCACCGTGCCTTCGTTGACGCTGTCGCCGAGCTTGACCTTCAGCTCCTTGACCACGCCGGCGTGCGATGACGGTATCTCCATCGAAGCCTTGTCGCTCTCGACAGTGATGAGCGACTGCTCGGCCTTGACGGTGTCGCCCGGCTTGACGAGCAGTTCGATGATGGCAACGTCCTTGAAGTCGCCGATGTCCGGAACCTTGATGTCGATGAGAGGCATCGTCGGCTCCTTACAGCAGCACCCGGCGGAAGTCCGCCAGGATCTGACCGAGGTAGGCGTTGAAGCGCGCCGCCGCCGCGCCGTCGATGACGCGGTGGTCCCAGCTCAGCGACAGCGGCAGGATCAGCCTCGGCACGAAGGCCTTGCCGTCCCAGCGCGGTTCGGTGCTGCTCTTGCACACGCCGAGGATGGACACCTCCGGCGCGTTGATGATCGGCGTGAAGTAGCGCCCGCCGATGCCGCCCAGCGACGAGATCGAGAAGCATCCGCCGCTCATCTCCGCCGGGCTCAGCTTGCCGTCGCGCGCCTTCTTGGCGAGTTCGCCCATCTCCTGGCTGATCTGGAAGATGCCCTTCTTGTCGGCGTCCTTGATCACCGGGACCATCAGGCCGTTGGGCGTATCGGCCGCGAAGCCGATGTGGAAGTACTGCTTGAGCACGAGCTGCTCGCCGTCCAGCGAGGCGTTGAACTCGGGGAACTTCTTCAGCGCGGCCACCGAAGCCTTGATCAGGAAGGCGAGCATGGTGACCTTGATGCCGCTCTTCTCGTTCTCCTTGTTCAGTTGAACGCGGAAGGCTTCCAGCTCGGTGATGTCGGCATCGTCGTGGTTGGTGACGTGCGGGATCACCACCCAGTTGCGGTGCAGGTTGGCGCCGCTGATCTTCTTGATGCGCGAGAGATCCTTGCGCTCGACCGGGCCGAACTTGGCGAAGTCGACCTGCGGCCAGGGCAGCAGGCCGGGGAAGGCACCGCCGGCGGCCGCTGCAGCCGGGGCCTTGGCCTTCTGCGCCTGCGTCTGCACGGCACCGGCCATCACGCCCTTGACGAAGCCCTGCACGTCCTCCTGCGTGATGCGGCCTTTCGGGCCGCTGCCCTTGACCTCGTCCAGCGGCACGCCGAGTTCGCGCGCCAGGCGGCGGATCGTCGGCGAAGCGTGCGGCAGCGTGCCCTTGGCCGCGGTAGGTTCGTGCATCGGCAAGGCCGCGGTGGGCGAGCCGCGACCGGCGGCCGGCACGGTGGCCGTCGCCGCCGCAGGCGCAGCCGCTGCTGCAGTGGCCGGTGCCGCGGCCGGCGCAGCCGCGCCACCGCTGACCTCGACGATCGCCACCACGCTGCCCTTGGCCACCTTGTCGCCGAGCTTGACGCGCACTTCCTTGACCACGCCGGCGTGCGACGACGGGATCTCCATCGAGGCCTTGTCGCTCTCGACGGTGATCAGGCTCTGCTCGACCTTGATGGTGTCGCCGGGCTTGACGAACACCTCGATCACCGCGACCTCGTCGAAGTCGCCGATGTCGGGCACGAGCACCTCGACCGGGCCGCTGCTGGCTGCCGGCGCGGCCGCGGCGGGCGCTGCTGCAGACGGTGCAGCCGGTGCGGCAGCAGGAGCCGCAGCAGGAGCGGCTGCCGCAGCCGCGGGCGCCGCAGCGCCTTCGGCCTCGATCACCAGCACCAGCGTGCCCTCGCTGACCTTGTCGCCGAGCTTGACCTTCATCTCCTTGACGACCCCGGCGTGCGACGACGGGATTTCCATCGACGCCTTGTCCGACTCGACCGTCAGCAGGCTCTGTTCCGCCTTCACCGTGTCGCCGGGCTTGACCAGCAGTTCGATGATCTCGACGTCCTTGAAGTCACCGATGTCCGGGACCTTTACTTCCACCAATGCCATGGCGTGTCTCCGTATTCGTTCTTATGCGTACAGCGGGTTGATCTTGTCGGCCTTGATGCCGTACTTCTTGATCGCCTCGGCCACCTTGGCCGCCGGCACGCTGCCCTCGTCGGCCAGCGCCTTGAGCGCGGCCACGACGATGTAGTGGCGGTTGATCTCGAAGTGCTCGCGCAGCTTGCTGCGGAAGTCGCTGCGGCCGAAGCCGTCGGTGCCCAGCACCTTGTAGGCGCGGCCCTTGGGGATGAAGGCGCGGATCTGCTCGGCGAAGTTCTTCATGTAGTCGGTCGATGCCACCACCGGGCCGGCGTGCGGCTCGAGCTGCTGCGTGACGAAGGGAACGCGCGGCTTGTCCGTCGGGTGCAGCAGGTTCCAGCGTTCGGCGTCCTGGCCGTCGCGCGCCAGCTCGTTGAAGCTCGGGCAGCTCCACACGTTGGCGGCCACGCCCCAGTCCTTCTCGAGCAGCTCCTTGGCGGCCTGCGACTCGCGCAGGATGGTGCCGCTGCCCAGCAGGTTGACGCGCGGCGTCTTCTTCTTGCCTTCTTCGAGCAGGTACATGCCCTTGATGATCTGCTCCTCGGTGCCCGCCTTCAGGCCCGGCATCGGGTAGTTCTCGTTGAGCAGCGTGAGGTAGTAGTAGACGTTGTCCTGCTTCTCCACCATGCGCTTGAGGCCGTGGTGCAGGATCACGCCGACTTCGTGCGCGAAGGTCGGGTCGTAGCTGATGCAGTTAGGGATCGTGCCGGCCAGGATGTGGCTGTGGCCGTCTTCGTGCTGCAGGCCTTCGCCGTTCAGCGTCGTGCGGCCCGAGGTGCCGCCGAGCAGGAAGCCGCGCGCCTGCATGTCGCCCGCCGCCCAGGCCAGGTCGCCGATGCGCTGGAAGCCGAACATCGAGTAGTAGACGTAGAACGGCACCATGATGCGGTTGTTCGTCGAGTACGACGTCGCCGCGGCGATCCACGAGCCCATGCCGCCGGCCTCGTTGATGCCTTCCTGCAGGATCTGGCCGGCCTTGTCTTCGCGGTAGTACATGACCTGGTCCTTGTCGACCGGCGTGTACTGCTGCCCCGCGGGGTTGTAGATGCCGATCTGGCGGAACAGGCCTTCCATGCCGAAGGTGCGTGCCTCGTCGACCAGGATGGGCACGACGCGCGGGCCCAGCGCCTGGTCGCGCAGCAGCTGCGTCAGGAAGCGCACGTAGGCCTGCGTGGTGCTGATCTCGCGGCCCTCGGCGGTGGGCTCGAGCACGGCCTTGAAGGTGTCGAGCGCCGGTACGGTGAACTGCTCGTCGGCCTTGGTGCGGCGGTGCGGCAGGTAGCCGCCCAGCGCCTTGCGGCGCTCGTGCAGGTAGCGCATCTCCGGCGTGTCGTCGGCCGGCTTGTAGAACGGGATGTCCGCCAGCTGATCGTCCGGGATCGGCATGTTGAAGCGGTCGCGGAAGGCGCGCACGTCCTCGTCGATCAGCTTCTTGGTCTGGTGCGCGGTGTTCTTGCCCTCGCCGCTCTTGCCCATGCCGAAGCCCTTGACCGTCTTGATCAGCATGACGGTCGGCTGGCCCTGGTGGCTGTTGGCGCGGTGGAACGCGGCGTAGACCTTCTGCGGATCGTGGCCGCCGCGCTGCAGGCGCCAGATGTCTTCGTCGCTCATCTTGGCAACCATCTCCAGCAGCTTCGGGTGGCGGCCGAAGAAGTTCTTGCGCACGAAGGCGCCGTCGTTGGCCTTCATCGCCTGGTAGTCGCCGTCGACCACGTCCATCATCACCTTGCGCAGGATGCCGTCCTTGTCGCGGGCGAGCAGCGGATCCCAGTAGCTGCCCCACAGCAGCTTGATGACGTTCCAGCCGGAGCCGCGGAATTCGCCTTCGAGTTCCTGGATGATCTTGCCGTTGCCGCGCACCGGGCCGTCCAGGCGCTGCAGGTTGCAGTTGATGACGAAGACCAGGTTGTCGAGCTTCTCGCGCGCCGCCAGGCCGATGGCGCCCAGCGATTCGGGCTCGTCCATCTCGCCGTCGCCGCAGAACACCCAGACCTTGCGCTTGGCGGTGTCGGCGATGCCGCGCGCGTGCAGGTACTTCAGGAAGCGCGCCTGGTAGATCGCCATCAGCGGGCCCAGGCCCATCGAGACGGTCGGGAACTGCCAGAACTCGGGCATCAGCTTCGGGTGCGGGTAGCTGGAGATGCCCTTGCCGTCGACTTCCTGGCGGAAGTTCAGCAATTGCTCCTCGCTGATGCGGCCTTCCATGTAGGCGCGGGCGTAAACGCCGGGCGCGCTGTGGCCCTGGATGTAGAGCAGATCGCCGCCGTGGCCTTCGCTCTCGGCATGCCAGAAGTGGTTGAAACCGGTGCCGAACATCGTCGCCAGCGACGCGAAGCTGGAGATGTGGCCACCGAGGTCGCCGCCATCGGCGGGGTGCAGGCGATTGGCCTTCACGACCATCGCCATCGCATTCCAGCGCATGTAGGTGCGCAGGCGCTCCTCGATCTCGATGTTGCCGGGCGAGCGCTCTTCCTGGTCGGCAGGAATGGTGTTGACGTATGCGGTGTTGGCCGAGAACGGCACATCGATGCCGGCCTGGCGCGCGTGGTCGATCAGTTGCTCGAGCAGGAAGTGGGCGCGATCGCCGCCTTCCGTGCCGATGACGGCCGACAGGGCGTCGAGCCACTCGCGGGTTTCCTGCGCGTCCGCATCGTTGGCGGCCGCACCGAGGAACGAATCAGGCACTGCTGACATGCTTGTCTCCAGGGGGTGGTTTTTCGGATGGCCGCGAGTGTCGCACAACACAAATCCTTTTTCAAATAGTGCGACTGAGTTTCGTAATATGGAATAGTCAAGCTTCTTGAGGCCCTCAGCACAGGGGCCGCAGGGGCCGGTGACCGGCCCGAAAGGCCCGCCCGCCGATAATGCGCAGATGCAACCCGTCCACGACGTCGCGGCCCCCGCGAAAACCGCGAAAGGCTGGCCGCAGCGCTTGTTCGGGCGCTGGTGGCGCCGCCAGTCGCCGGCCCGCCAGGACCGCTACGCCACGCTGGGCCCGCTGGTGTCGGTGCTGCTCTTCCTCGCGGCGATCATCACGGCCTTCTGGTACCTGCGCAATGAGGAACTGGAGCGTGAGCAGGCTTCGGTGAAGCGCGACACCGAGATCGCCCAACAGCAGATCCGCCTGCGCCTGATCGAGAACCAGGAGCAGCTCGTGCGCATCGCGCGCGAGATCGGCACCCGCACGATCGACCAGGAGGAGTTCCTCGGCCAGGCCGCCTCGTTCACCCGCGAACGGCCGGAGATCACCAGCCTGGTGTGGATCGGCGCCAACCGGGCGCGGCGTGCGAGCTATTCGGCGACCACCTTCCAGGCCGAGACCGGAGCGCTTGTCGAACCCGCCGGCACGCAGCGCCCCGCCGAGCCCGAGAGCGCCTTCGACGCCGCGCGCGAACTGCGCCAGCCGGTGTACTCGCGGCCGTTCAGCGACCGCAACGGCAATGCGGTCTTCCAGATCCACGTGCCGCTGATCGACCGCGCCGCCTTCGCCGGCTCGCTGGTGGCCGAGTACTCGGTCGAGAGCCTGGTGCGCTACTTCGTGCCGGCGGAGGTGTCCAACCGCCACGCCATCGCGCTGCTCGACGCCAACGACCGCGCCCTGGCCAGCACCGTCAGCGCCATGCCCGGCGTCGCCTCGCGGCGCGCGCAGATCGTCCACGACGTGCCGGTTGCGCCGGCCGGCAACGGCCTGTTCCTGCGCGGCCAGGGCTACCGCACCTCGATCGGCCTGATCGGCAACACGCTGTTCTGGATGGTCGCCGCGCTGTCGGTACTGACGGTGTGGATGCTGCTGGGCACCTGGCGCCACATGCGCCGGCGCGTGCAGATGCAAAGCGCGCTGGTGTCGGAGACGAACTTCCGGCGCGCGATGGAGAACTCCATGCTCACCGGCATGCGGGCCATGGACATGGAAGGCCGCATCACGTACGTGAACCCGGCGTTCTGCGCGATGACCGGCTTCCTCGAGTCGGAGCTGATCGGTCGCCGGCCACCCTTCCCGTACTGGCCGCCGGATCGTTTCGAGGAGAACAACCGCCTGCTGCAGCAGGAGCTTCAGGGCCGCAGCCCGGCCGGCGGCATCGAGGTGAAGGTGATGCGCAAGGAGGGCTCGGTGTTCGACTCGCGCATGTACGTCTCGCCGCTGATCGACCCGAAGGGCCAGCAGACCGGCTGGATGACCTCGATGACCAACATCACCGAGGCCAAGCGCATCCGCGACCAGCTCTCCGCCTCGCACGAGCGCTTCACCACCGTGCTCGAAGGGCTGGACGCGGCGGTGTCGGTGCTGTCGGTGCAGCAGTCGGAGCTGCTGTTCGCCAATCGCTCCTACCGGCTGTGGTTCGGCGCCGACGCGCGCGGCCATGCGCTGCTGGCCGGTGGCGAGCCCTCGCCCTTCGCGAACAGCGAATTCGGCGACACCATCGAGTCGCTCGGCGGCCTGCCCACCACCGAGCTCACCGAAGCAGGCTCCGATTCGCGCGAGGTGCTCATCGAGCCGCTGCGCAAGTGGTTCGACGTGCGCACGCGCTACCTGCAATGGACCGACGGGCGCCTGGCGCAGATGCTCATCGCCACCGACATCACGGCGCGCCGCAATGCCGAGAACCTGGCCGCCCACCAGGCCGAGAAAGCCCAGGTGACGAGCCGGCTGGTGACGATGGGCGAGATGGCCTCGTCGGTGGCGCACGAGCTGAACCAGCCGCTGACGGCCATCACCAACTACTGCAACGGCATGGTCACGCGGGTGCGCAACGAGGCCATCTCGAAGGACGACCTGATCGCAGCGCTGGAGAAGACCGCGCGCCAGGCGCAGCGCGCCGGGCAGATCATCCACCGCATCCGCGCCTTCGTGAAACGCAGCGAGCCGCAGCGCCAGCCGGCGCAGGCCAAGGCCATCGTCGAGGACGCGATCGACCTCGCCGGCATCGAGCTGCGCCGGCGCAACGTGGCGATCACCACCTACGTCGCGCAGCGGCTGCCGATGCTGATGGTCGACCCGATCCTGATCGAGCAGGTCGTGCTCAACCTGGTGAAGAACGCCGCCGAGGCGATCGACAACGCGCAGCTGCCGCCCAAGCGGCGCAACATCGAACTGCGCGTGGTGCCGCGGCACACCCCCGAAGAAGGGGGTGTGATCGAGTTCACGGTGACCGACATGGGCCCCGGCCTCAAGGAAGAGGTGATCGCCCGCATGTACGAGGCATTCTTCTCGACCAAGACCGACGGCCTGGGCATCGGCCTGTCGCTGTGCCGCTCGATCATCGAGAGCCACCGCGGCCGGATCAAGGCGCAGAACCTCTACAATGGCGAGACCGTCGTGGGCTGCCGTTTCTCGTTCACGCTGCCGGTCGATATCTCGCGCAGCGAAGCTGAACCGACGGCCAAGGCCGCGACCACCCACTCCACCGCCGTCCCATGAGCCTGATACCCAAGAAGGGCACCGTCTACGTCGTCGACGACGACGAGGCCGTGCGCGACTCGCTGCAATGGCTGCTCGAGGGCAAGGACTACCGCGTCAAGTGCTTCGACTCGGCCGAGTCCTTCCTGTCGCGCTTCGACCCGCGCGAGGTGGCCTGCCTGATCGCCGACATCCGCATGGACGGCATGAGCGGCCTGGAGCTGCAGGACCGCCTGATGGAGCGCAAGAGCCCGCTGCCCATCGTCTTCATCACCGGCCATGGCGACGTGCCGATGGCCGTGACGACGATGAAGAAGGGCGCGATGGACTTCATCGAGAAGCCCTTCAAGGAAGAAGAGCTGCTCGGCCTGGTCGAGCGCATGCTCGACAGCGCCCGCGCCGCCTTCAGCCAGCACCAGGAGGCCGCCAGCCGCGACGCGCTGCTGTCGCGCCTGACCACGCGCGAGGCGCAGGTGCTCGAGCGCATCGTCGCCGGCCGCCTGAACAAGCAGATCGCCGACGACCTGGGCATCAGCATCAAGACGGTGGAGGCGCACCGCGCCAACATCATGGAAAAGCTCAACGCCAACACGGTGGCCGACCTGCTGAAGATCGCCCTCGGCGCCCAGGCCAAGGCCTGATCGGCTTCAACCCCTCCGAGGCCGCTGCGAAGCGGCCTTTGTGCTTTCAAGGACCCTTCATGACCGCCAAGCTCATCGACGGCAACGCCCTGGCCCGACACATCCGCTCCGAGGTCGCGCAGCGCGTGGCCGCGCTGGCCGAGCAGGGACATCGACCGGGCCTGGCGGTGATCCTGGTCGGCCACAACCCGGCCTCGCAGGTCTACGTGAAGCACAAGGTCGCCGACTGCGAGAGCGTGGGCATGCACTCGGTGCTCGACCGCCACCCGGCCGAACTGCCTGAGGCTGAGTTGCTCGCGCGCATCCGCGAGCTCAACGCCGACCCGGGCATCCATGGCATCCTGGTGCAGCTGCCGCTGCCGGCCCACATCGACGCCAACAAGGTCATCGAGACCATCTCGCCCGCCAAGGACGTCGACGGCTTCCACGTCGCCAGCGCCGGCGCGCTGATGATCGGCCGCGCCGGCTTCAAGGCCTGCACGCCTTATGGCTGCATGAAGATGCTCGAGTCGATCGGCTGCGACCCGCGCGGCAAGCATGCGGTGGTGATCGGCCGCAGCAACATCGTCGGCAAGCCGATGGCGATGCTGCTGCTGCAGGCCAACGCCACGGTGACGGTGTGCCACAGCGCCACGCCCGACCTGGCCCACCACACACGGCAGGCCGACATCGTGGTCGCGGCGGTGGGCAAGCGCAACGTGCTGACCGCCGACATGGTCAAGCCCGGCGCGGTGGTCATCGACGTCGGCATGAACCGCAACGACGAAGGCAAGCTGTGCGGCGACGTCGACTTCGACGGAGTCTCGAAGGTCGCTGGCTGGATCACCCCGGTGCCCGGCGGCGTGGGCCCGATGACGCGCGCCATGCTGCTGGTCAACACGATCGAGGCCGCCGAACTCTCGACCCTCGCCCAGGGCTGAACCATGTCCAACGACAACCCGCTGCTCGACCTGCAGGGCTTGCCGCCCTTCGACCGCATCCGCGCCGATCACGTCACGCCGGCCGTCGACAGCCTGCTCGCCCAGGCTGAAGCGGCGCTCGAGAAGGCGGTCAGCCCCGAGTTGCCGGCCGACTACGACGCGCTGTCGGCGGTTCTCGACGTGGCCACCGAGCGCCTCTCGCGTGCCTGGGGTGCGGTGCGCCACCTCAACGCCGTGCTCGACACGCCTGCGCTGCGCGCGGCCTACACCGAGAACCTGCCGCGCATCACCGAGTTCCATACGCGCCTGGGTGCCGATGAGCGCCTGTTCGCCAAGTACAAGGCGATCCTCGCCACCCCTGCCTCGCAGTCGATGAGCCCGGCTCGGCGCAGGGCGCTGGCGAACACGGTGCGCGATTTCGTGCTCTCCGGCGCCGAGCTGCAGGGCGAGGAGCGGCAGCGCTTCGCGCAGATCCAGGAGTCGCAAGCCGAACTCGCCCGGCGATTCTCCGAGCACGTGCTCGACGCCACCGACAGCCATGCGCTGTACGTCGACGAAGCCGATCTCGACGGCGTGCCCGACGACGCGATCCAGTCCGCGCGCGCCGCGGCGCAGGCCGAGGGCCGCGAGGGCTGCAAGCTCACGCTGCATTTCCCGAGCTACTTCCCGGTCATGCAGTACGGTCGCAACCGCGCGCTGCGCGAGAAGCTGTACACCGCCTATGTCACCCGCGCCAGCGAGTTCGGCCCGAGCGAACGCGACAACGGGCCGCTGATGCGCGAGCTGCTGGCGCTGCGCCAGGAAGAAGCGCAGCTGCTCGGCAAGACGAGCTATGCCGAGGTCTCGCTGGTGCCGAAGATGGCCCAGTCACCGCAACAGGTGATCGATTTCCTGCGCGACCTGGCCCGACGCGCACGGCCCGGCGCCGAACGCGACCTGGCCGAGTTGCGCGCGTTCGCGCGCGACGAGCTGGGCCTGCCCGACCTGCAGGCCTGGGACATGCCGTTCGCCAGCGAGCGCCTCAAGGAGAAGCGCTACGCCTTCAGCGACCAGGAGGTCAAGCCGTACTTCGTGCAGGAGCGCGTGCTCGACGGCCTGTTCCGCATCATCGAGACCCTCTTCGAAGTGCGCATCCGGCCCGACGCGGCGCCGGTGTGGCACCCGAGCGTGCGCTTCTATCGCATCGAGCGCCCTTCGGCAGGCGATGCCGCGCCGGAGCTGGTCGGCCAGTTCTACCTCGACCCGCACGCCCGCGCGGGCAAGCGCCCCGGCGCCTGGATGGACGGCATGCGCGAGCGCTGGGCGCGCCCCGGCAGCGGCCTGCAGACGCCGGTGGCGCACCTGGTGTGCAACTTTGCGCCACCGCTGGACGGCCGCCCTGCGCTGCTCACGCACGACGACGTTCAGACCCTCTTCCATGAATTCGGCCATGGCCTGCATCACCTGCTGACGCAGGTGGACGACCTCGGCGTGTCGGGTATCTCGGGGGTCGAGTGGGATGCGGTGGAACTGCCCAGCCAGTTCATGGAGAACCTGTGCTGGGAGTGGGAGGTGCTGCAGCGCCTGACGGCGCACGTGGACAGCGGCGAGCCGCTGCCGCGCCACCTGTTCGACCGCATGCTGGCGGCGAAGAACTTCCACAGCGGGCTGCAGATGCTGCGCCAGGTCGAGTTTTCGCTGATCGACATGCGGCTGCACGCCGAACCCGGCAACGAGTCGCGCATCGACGCGCTCGCCGCCGAAGTACGCGCCGAGGTGTCGCTGGTGCCCACGCCGGCCTTCAACCGCTTTCTGAACAGCTTCTCGCACATCTTCGCCGGCGGCTATGCGGCGGGCTACTACAGCTACAAGTGGGCCGAGGTGCTCTCGGCGGATGCCTGGAGCGCCTTCGAGGAAGCCGCGACCACCGGCTCCGTGCTGGACATGCCCACCGGGCGCCGGTACCGGCGTGCGGTGCTCGAGGCAGGCGGCAGCCGCAGCGCCATGGAAAGTTTCAAGACGTTTCGGGGCCGCGAGCCTCGCATCGACGCGCTGCTGCGGCACCAGGGGCTCGACGACGGTGACACGCCCGCGGCGTGAGCAATTGCCGACGACCGCGCTTGTGCATGGCCTGCGCATGGGTACCATTGCCGACGCGCGGCCTTTCGCCGTGCCGGAGTTCGCCATGACCACGACGATGCGACCACTGTCCCGACTGCCCGGCCTGAGCCTGCGTGCTGCCGTGTGCGCCGCCGCCTGCCTCGCTGCCGGCCCGAGCCTGGCGCTGTACAAGGTCGTCGGCCCGGACGGCAAGGTCACCTACACCGATCGGGCCCCTACGTCGAGCGAAGGTCGCGTCAGCCCGCTGAACAGCCGCGCCGTCGCGGTCGAGGCCGAACCGGCCATGCCGGCCGAACTGCGCCAGGCCCTCAGCCGCTACCCGGTGACGCTTTACACGATCGCGGGCAGCTGCGAGCCCTGCGACGCCGCGCGCGCACTGCTGCGCACGCGTGGCGTGCCCTATGCCGAGCGGCAGGTCGTCAGCGCCGAAGACGGCGACGCCTTCCAGAAGCTCACCGGCGGCCGCGATGCACCGGTGCTGGCCATCGGCACGCAGCAACTGCGCGGCCTGTCGCCGGACACCTGGAATTCCTACCTCGATTCCGCCGGCTACCCGCGCGAGTCGAAACTGCCGCCGGGTTATGCCTTCGCGTCGCCCTCGCCGCTGACCGAACGCCGCGAAGCGCCTGCGCGCCAGGCGCCCACCGCCGCAGCGCCGGCAGAACCGGCACCGCCGGCCGAGGGCAAGTTCAGGTTCTGAGCGGTTCGGGCAGCGCGATGCGCCTGGCCGGCACGCTGCCGGCACCCACCGCCGCACCCATCACCCAGAACAGGGTCGAGGCCCCCACCGCCGCGCCCAGCGCGCCGAACAGCAGCGGCATCAATGCGCTCGACAGGTTGATCGTCATCGAGCGCAGCGCGATCGCCTCGCCATGCCGCTCGGGCGGCGTGATCTGGTGCAGCGTGGTCATGATCATCGGCTGCACCGCGCCCAGCGCCAGGCCGAGTGCCGCGGCGAGCACACCCATCAGCCAGGCCGCCTGCGCGAACGGATAGAGCGCGAACACGCCGGCCGCCCAGAGCATCGCGCCAGCGAGCACCTGGCCTTCGCGCAGGTGCTGCGCGATCAGCGGAATCGCCAGCCGGATCGCCGCGACCGAGATCGCGAACACACCGAGGATCAGGCCGATCGCCGAGGCTGAGAAGCCTCGTTCGTGGCCGATCACCGGCACCAGGAAGGCGTGCACGTCCCAGCTCGACGAGAGCAGCCAGTTCACCGCCAGCAGACGGCGCAGCCCCGGCGTGCGGAACAGGTCCCAGGCGCGTGGCCGCACGGCGTCGGCCGGGCGGTGCGCCGGCGGCTCGCGCGGCACGCGGCGCGCCCAGGCCAGCGCGCCGAAAGGCAGCACCAGCAACACGGCGTAGGCGGCGCGAAAGCCGCCCAGGTCGATCAGCGCACCAGCCAGCACCGGGCCGACCACGTTGGACAGCGCCGGCGCCAGGCCGAGCCAGCTGAACACGCGCTTGAGCGCGGTCGGGTCCGCGGCCGTGCGGCCGGCGGTGCGCTGGATCGCGATCAGGCCGACATTGGCGCCCGCACCCACCAGCATGGCGGCGACGCACATCGCAGCGAAGGTCCACTGCGGCCACCAGGTCACGGCCAGCGCCACTGCCGCGCCCGCCACGGTGAGCGCGACGGCGATGCGCATCGGGTGGTGGTAGCCGCGGCGGTCGGCCAGCCGTCCGGCCTGCAGCGCCAGCACGATCGGCGCCGCCGCGAACAGCCCCATCAGCACGCCCACCACCCACGGCGCATGGCCCTCGCGCAAGGCCTGCAGCGGCGCGGCCATGCGCACGCCGGCCATGCAGGAATGCAGGCAGATCTGGCCGACGATCAGCGCGACCAGGACACGAGCCACCTCAGGACACGTCCTCGTCGGTGGCAGCGTCGGCGTCCAGGCCGGGCAGCAGTGTCTGTGTGCGCGTGTCGCTCAGGCCCTCGACCGACTTCAGGCGCCGCGCCATCACGTTGGTGCGCGTCTGCGCGGCGTCGATGGTGTCGGAAGCTTCCTTGAGCTTCTTCTGCGTCTTCGCCAGCACGTCGCCGAACTTGCCGAACTCGGTCTTCACCGCGCCCAGCACCTCCCACACTTCGGCGCTGCGCTTTTCCAGCGCCAGCGTGCGAAAGCCCATCTGCAGGCTGTTCAGCGTGGCCAGCAGGGTGGTCGGGCCGGTGAGCATGACGCGGAATTCGCGCTGCAGCGCTTCGCTCAGGCCAGGCCGGCGCAGGGCTTCGGCATACAGGCCTTCGGTGGGCACGAAGAGGATGGCGAAGTCGGTGGTGTGCGGCGGAGCGACGTACTTCTCGCGAATCGTCTTGGCCTCCAGGCGCAGCCGCTGCTCGATGGCACGGCCGGCGAGCTCGGCGGCCGGCGCATCGGCGCGCTCCTGCGCGTCGAGCAGGCGCTCGTAGTCCTCGCGCGGGAACTTGGCGTCGATCGGCAGCCACAACGGCACGCCGTCGGCACGCTGGCCCGGCAGCTTGATCGCGAACTCGACACGCGCGCCGCTGCCCGGCACCGTCTCGACGTTGGTGGCGTACTGCTCCGGCGTGAACACCTGCTCGAGCAGGCCGGCGAGCTGCACCTCGCCGAACACGCCGCGTGTCTTCACGTTGTTCAGCACGCGGTTCAGCGAGCCGACGTCCTTGGCCAGGCCCTGCATCTCGCCGAGGCCCTTGTGCACCTGCTCGAGCCGGTCGGCCACCTGCTTGAAGCTCTCGCCCAGGCGCTGCTCGAGCGTGGCGTGCAGCTTCTCGTCGACGGTGGCGCGCATCTGCTCGAGCTTTTTCTCGTTGTCGGCCTGGATGCTCTGCAGCCGCTGCTCGATGGTCGTGCGCATCAGCTCCAGGCCGCGCTCGTTGCCCTGCGACAGCGCCTGCAGCCGCTCGCCCTGCGCGTCGGCAAAGCGTTTGAGCGAGGCGTCCTGCGACTCGCGCGCCGACTGCGACAGCTGCACCAGCGATTGCGTGGCCGCCTGCAGCGACTGGCCCACCTGCTGCTGCATGGTGGCCAGCTGGGTGCGGAAGGAATCGATCTGCTCGTTCTGCGTGCGCGCCACGTCGCCCTGCTGGGTCAGCAGCGTCTGCTGGAACAGCGACAGCGTCTGCGAGAGCTCCTGGCGCGTGCCGCGCGCGCTCTCCTGCACCTCGTTGCGCAGCTCCCGGCCTTGGCGCTCGGCGTCCTCGCGCAGTTCGTTCTGGAGGCTGGTGTCCGCGCGCCGCAGCAGCAGCCAAAGCAGTAGGAGCAGGTTCAGCGCCGCCAGCGCCACGAGGGTCCATTCGAGCATGCCGCGATTGTGACAGTGACCCGTTTCGGCACGCCCTGCAGAGTTAGCGGCGAAAGGGTATCGTCGGCGCCGCGCCGGAGCAGCAGCCCGGCCGAACGCGACATCAAAACACCGACGAGAGGCAAACCATGGTCACCCTGAACGTCAACGGCAAGGCGAAGAGCGTCGACGCCGAAGCCGACACCCCGCTGCTGTGGGTGCTGCGCGAAAACCTGCAGCTCACCGGCACCAAGTTCGGCTGCGGCATGGCGCTGTGCGGCGCCTGCACCGTGCACCTGGACGGCAAGCCGGTGCGCTCCTGCTCTACCCCGATCTCGGCCGCCGCCGGCAAGAAGATCACCACCATCGAAGGCGTGGGCGCCACGCGCACCGGCAAGGCCGTGCAGGCGGCATGGGCGAAGATCGACGTGCCGCAATGCGGTTACTGCCAGTCGGGCCAGATCATGAGCGCGTGTGCGCTGCTGGCCGAGAAGAAGGCGCCGACCGACGGCGACATCGATGGCGCCATGAGCGGCAACATCTGCCGCTGCGGCACCTACAACGAGATCCGCGCGGCCATCAAGGACGCCTCGGTCACGCTGGTGAAGGGAGCCTGAGCATGGACACGCTGCAAACCTCCCGCCGCGGTTTCCTGAAGAGCGGCACCGGCGCCGCGCTGAGCATCGGCTTCGCGCTGCCGCTGGCCGGCTTGTCGGGGCGCCTCGACGCCGCCACGCCCTTCTCGCCCAACGCCTTCCTGCGCATCGGCAGCGATGGTCAGGTCACCGTGATCTGCGGTTCGGCCGAAATGGGCCAGGGCGTGCTGACCGCCATCCCGATGCTGGTCGCCGAAGAGCTCGATGCCGACTGGAAGACGGTGCGCGTCGAGCAGGCACCGGTCGACAAGGCCTACAACAACCCGATGTTCCAGATGCAGGCCACCGGCGGCTCGACCACCGTGCGCGCCTTCTGGGAGCCGATGCGCCAGGCCGGTGCCGCGGCGCGCGAGATGCTCGTGGCCGCCGCCGCCGCGCAGTGGAAGGTGCCGGCGGCCGAGTGCCGCACCGAGGCCGGCCAGGTGATCCACAAGAGCGGCAAGAAGCTCGGCTACGGCACGCTCACGGCCGCGGCGGCCCAGCTGCCCGTGCCGGCCACGCCGGTGTTGAAGGATCCGAAGGACTTCCGCATCCTGGGCAAGCGCACGCGCCGGCTGGACACGCCGGGCAAGCTCAACGGCTCGGCGAAGTACGGCATCGATGCGCAGGTGCCCGGCATGCTGGTGGCCGTGATGGCGCGCGCGCCGCAGCCCGGCGCGAAGCCGGCGAAGGTCGACGACAGCAAAGCCAAGGCCGTCAAGGGCGTCAGGCAGGTCATCACCATCCCGAGCGGCGTGGCGGTGCTGGCCGACGGCTACTGGGCGGCGAAGAAGGGCCGCGACGCGCTGGCCATCGACTGGGACCTGGGCGCCGCGAAGGACCTGTCCTCGGCCAAAGTCAGCGCGATGCTGGCCGAAGGTGCCGGCGAGCCGGATGCGGTGGCGGTCGACCTCGGCAACACCAAGGACGCCGCGGCGACCGGCGCGAAGTCGGTGGACGCCACCTACGAAGCGCCCTACCTCGCGCATGCCTGCATGGAGCCGATGAACTGCACCGCTTGGGTGCAGGGCGACTCGGTGGAGATCTGGGTGGGCACGCAGAGCCAGGGGCCGAACCAGGGCATCCTGAGCCAGGTGGCCTCGGTCACGCCGGCCAAGGTGAAGGTCAACACGCTGATGCTCGGCGGCGGTTTCGGCCGCCGCTTCGCCCCCGACTTCACGATCGATGCGACGCTGCTGTCGAAGATCTCCGGCAAGCCGGTCAAGCTGATCTACAGCCGTGAGGACGACATGGCCGCCGGCTTCTTCCGTCCGGCCTCGGTGACGAAGTTCGAGGCCGTGCTGGACAGCCAGGGCCGGCCGACGATGCTCAAGGCCGGCGTCGGTTCGCCGTCGATCATGGCCGCGTCAGGCTTCATGAAGATCCCGGACAACGGCGTCGACACCTTCGCGATGGAAGGCATCGCCGACCACCCCTACGACATCGCCAACCAGCGCCTGGCCTACGGCCGCAAGGAGCCGGGGCCGCAGGTGTGGTTCTGGCGCTCGGTGGGGCACTCGCAGAACATCTTCTTCATCGAGAGCTTCATCGACGAGCTCGCCGCCGCGGCCAGGCAGGACCCGTACGAGTACCGCCGCGCACTGCTGGGCAAGCAGCCGCGCTACAGGGGCGTGCTCGAGCTGGCGGCGCAGAAGGCCGGCTGGGGCTCGCCGCTGCCGGCGGGCGTGTTCCGCGGCATCGCGGTGGCGCAGAGTTTCGGCAGCTACGTGGCCGAGGTGGCCGAGGTGTCGATCGGTGCCGACGGCACGCCCAAGGTGCATCGGGTGGTCGCCGCGGTGGACTGCGGCATGACGGTGAATCCGATGACCATCGAGCGGCAGATCGAAGGCGCCATCGTCTACGGCCTGTCGGCGGCGCTGTACGGCCGCATTTCGTTCAAGGATGGGCGCGTCGAGCAGGGCAACTTCAACGACTACCCCGTGCTGCGCATGAACGAGATGCCCAAGGTCGAAGTGCACATCGTGCCGAGCACCGAGAAGCCCGGCGGCATCGGCGAACCCGGCACACCGCCGATCGCTCCGGCGGTGGCCAACGCCATCTTCGCGGCGACGGCCAAGCGGCTGCGCAGCCTGCCGTTCGACACGGCGCAGCTGAAGAAGGCCTGATCAGGCCTTCAGCGGCAGCACCTGCGGGTTGACCGGCGTCGGCGGCGCCGCGCCGGTCAGTGCCGCGATCAGATTGTCGACCGCGAGGTCGGCCATCGCGCGGCGCGTGGCCACCGTGGCGCTGCCGATGTGCGGCGTGAGCACGACGTTGGGCACGGAGAGAAGGTCGGGGTGCAGCTTCGGCTCGCCCTCGAACACATCCAGCCCCGCTGCGGCGATCGTGCGCGCACGCAGTGCCGCGGCCAGCGCGGCGTCGTCGACCACGCCGCCGCGGGCGATGTTGGTCAGCGTGGCGGTCGGCTTCATCTGCGCAATCTCGGCCGCGCCGATGGCGTGGTGGCTGGCGGCCGAATAAGGCACCACGAGCACGAGGTGGTCGGCCATGCGAAGCAGTTCTTCCTTCGAGACGTAGCGGGCACCGAGCGGCGCCTCCTGCTCGGGCGAGAGCCGGCTGCGGTTGTGATAAATCACCTTCATGCCGAAGCCCAGCGCGCCGCGCCGCGCGATCGCCTGCCCGATGCGGCCCATGCCCAGGATGCCCAGCGTCGCGCCATGCACGTCGCTGCCGGTGAACATGTCGTAGGACCAGCGCGTCCATTCGCCCCGCCGCAGGTAATGCTCGCTCTCGGCCATGCGCCGCGCGGTGGCCATCATCAGCGCGAAGCCGAAGTCGGCCGTCGTCTCGGTCAGCACGTCGGGCGTGTTGGTGGCCAGCACACCGCGCGCATTGCAGGCGTCGATGTCGATGTTGTTGTAGCCCACCGCCATGTTGCACACCGCGCGCAGTTGCGGGTTCGCGACCAGCACCTCGGCATCGATGCGCTCGCTGCCGGTGATGAAGGCACCGGCCTTGCCCTTCAGGTGCTCGATGAGTTCGGCCTTGCTGTAGATGCGGTCGGCAGGGTTGTCCTCGACTTCGAAGTGCACGCGCAGCCGGTCGACGATGTCGCCGAACACGGCGCGGGCCACGAGCACGGCAGGGCGGCGGCTCACTTGGACACTCCTTGGGTGGCCGCCGGCTGGGCCGCGGCGCGTTCTTTGATCGGGTGCCCGTGCCAGCCGAGCAGCACGAGCATGACCATGAAGCCGAGCACGTAGCCCACCGCCACGTGCCAGCCGCCGCGCAGCCAGTGGCCGACCGAGCGGGCTTCCGGGTACATGTTGGACAGCGCCACGCCGGCCGACGAACCGAACCAGATCATCGAGCCGCCGAAGCCCACCGCATAGGCCAGGAAGCCCCAGTCGTAGCCGTCCTGGCGGATGGCCAGCGCGGTCAGCGGAATGTTGTCGAACACCGACGACACGAAGCCCAGGCCGAAAGCCGTCTGCCACGAGGCCACCGGCAGCTGGTCCACCGGCATCAGCGAGGCGCACCACACCAGCGCGAGCAGGAAGATGCTGCCCTTGAACGCACCGGGCAGCAGGCTCCAGGTCGGCGTGCGCACCGGCGCCGTGACCAGGATGGCCAGCACCACCGCCATGCCGATGACCGGCAGGTGATCGAGCACCGCAGGATTGTTGAGGTTGAACCAGAGATTCGCCGCCACGGCAGCGAGCAGGATCGCGACGACCACGCCGAGCCGGCCGTACTCGACGTGCACGCCGGGAGCATCGTCCTTCTGGATCGGCTGGTAGTCATGCTGCTGCTTGGCGGCAATGACGCCGAAGAACATCAGCGCCGCGAAGCCACCGATGTAGGCCTCGACCACCCACAGGGGGCTGGCGCCGGCGATCCACATCATCGTGGTGGTGGTGTCGCCGACGACGCTGCCGGCGCCCCCGGCGTTCGAGGCGGCGACGATGGCAGCCAGGTAGCCGATGTGCACGCGCCGAGCAAACAGCACCGAGGCCATGGTGCCGCCGATCATCGCGGCGGCGATGTTGTCGAGGAAACCCGACATCACGAACACGCCGATCAGCAGCACGAAGCCGCCTTTCCAGTCGTCGGGCAGCAGGTGCGGCAGGATCTCCGGCAGGCGGCTCTTCTCGAAATGGTCGGCCAGCAGCGCGAAGCCCAGCAGCAGCCCGAGCAGGTTGGCCAGCGTGACCCATTCATGGCCGGCGTGGGCCGCCAGGCCGCCCATGCCGGCGCCGGCCTTGAAGCCGGTGACGAGCAGCTGGTACAGCGTGATCGCCAGCGCCCCGCCCAGCGCGACCTTGAGCGCGTGGTGGTGCAGCGTGGCCACGCCCAGCAGCGTGAGTGCGAACAGCACGAAATCGAACGGGATCCCCAGCAACGACATGATTGTTCCTCCGCGGCCCCGCGCTCGACGTGGGCGCGACGGCTTCTCCTGCCGCCGGGATTCTAGGGACCGGGCCGGCCCCGCACTCAGTCGTGGAACCGGGTGAAACCCTGCACCGGCTCGCGCTCGGTGATCAGCGTGTTCTCGATCGCACTCGGGTCGGCGTGCCCGAGCGACATGCCGCACACCACCATCTCGTCGTCGGCCAGGCCGAGCTGCGCTTCGATGATGCGGTGGAACTGCGTGAAGGCCGCCTGCGGGCAGGTGTCCAGCCCGCGCGCGCGCGCTGCGACCATGATGTTCTGCAGGAACATGCCGTAGTCGAGCCAGCTGCCCTGCTGCATCACGCGGTCGATGGTGAAGATCAGCCCGACCGGCGCATCGAAGAAGGCGTAGTTGCGGCCGTGCTGCTCGTGCATGCGCGCCTTGTCGGTCTTGCCGATGCCCAGCAGGCCGTACAGGTCCCAGCCGACCTTGCGGCGGCGGTCGATGTAGGGCGAGGCCCACTGCGTCGGGTAGTAGGCGTACTCCTCGCTGTGCCTGCCGCGCTCGTCGGGGTCGTCGAAGGCGGCGCGGATGGCGGTGCTCAGCCGCTGCTTCGCAGCACCGGTGAGCACGTGCACCTTCCAGGGCTGCGTGTTCGTGCCCGAAGGTGCGCGGGCGGCGACGCGCAGGATGTCCTGGATCGTCTCGCGCGGCACCGGCGTGCTCAGGTAGGCGCGGATCGAGTGGCGCGAGGTGATGGCGTCGTCGACGGCCTGCGTGGTGTGGACGGTGTCGGTCATGCGGTCGCGATCAGGGGTTGCAGGGCAGCGCGCAGGGCTTCGGGCAGTTCGACCGGGCGGCGCGTGACACGGTCGACATAGACATGGATGAAGTGGCCGGCGGCCGCCGTCTCCGGGGCATCGAGGGCGAACAGGCCGACTTCGTAGCGTACCGAACTGCGGCCGACATGACCGACACGCAGCCCGGCCTCGACCTTCTGCGGGAAAGCCAGCGACGCGAAGTAGTTGCAGCGCGTCTCGATCACCAGGCCGATCACGTCACCGGCATGGATGTCGAGCGCGCCGGCCTCGATGAGGTAGCCGTTCACTGCCGTATCGAACCAGCCGTAGTAGACGACGTTGTTGACGTGCCCATAGGCGTCGTTGTCGGCCCATCGGGTCTGGATGGGCATGAAGTGGCGGTAGGCGCTGCGCGGTTCGGCGTGGGGGCGGTGGCTCATGAGGCGACATTGTTCCATTGCCGCCAGCTCGCCAGCGCCTCGTGCAGCGTGCGATGCTGGATCGCCACTGTGTCGGCGATGTCGCGGCCATAACCGCCGGCCATGCTCACCGCGACCGGAATGCGGCGCTCGCGGCAGGCGGTGAACACGCGCCGGTCGCGCTCGGCCAGGCCTGCAGCGCTGAGCTTCAGCCGGCCGAGCCGGTCGCCCTCGTGCGGATCCGCCCCGGCCAGGTAGAACACCAGGCCGGGCGGACAGCCGGCATGGCGCGCCCAGAGCTGCTCCAGCGCCGCGTCGAGCGCCGCCACGTACGGCACGTCGGTACAGCCATCCGGGAGTTCGACGTCGAGGTCACTCGCCTCCTTGCGGAAGGGGAAGTTCTTCGCGCCGTGCAGCGACAGCGTGAACACCGTCGGGTCGTCGCGGAAGATCGCTGCCGTGCCGTTGCCCTGGTGCACGTCGAGGTCGATCACGGCCACGCGCAGCCCACCGGCCACGGAGCGCCGCTGGCGGTGCCACTCGGCCTGCATCAGCCGGGCGGCCACGGCGGCGTCGTTGAAAACGCAGTAGCCGCCGCCCTTGTCGGCGCTGGCGTGGTGGGTGCCACCGGCCAGATTGGCGGCCACGCCCTCCGCCAGCGCCGCGCGTGCGGCACCGATGGTCGCCCCCACCGAGCGGCGCGAGCGCTCAACCATGCGCTCCGTCCAAGGGAAGCCGATCTCGCGCTGCATCGCCGCAGACAACGTGCCCTGCAGCACCGCGCCGATGTAGGACGGGTCGTGCGCCAGCGCCAGTTCGCCCTCGCTGGCCGGCTCGGCGGGGCGCAGCCGGAAGCCGGGTTCGCCGTCGATGCGCTCACGCAAGAGCCGGTACTTGGGCATCGGGAAGCGGTGCCCTGGCGGCAAGGGCAGCACGAACTGGTCTGAATAGAAGGCTTGCATGGACTGGCCGCATTCTGCCGCCCGGTGCCCGGCAGGCTGCCCGCTAGGAGAAGCCCTCTAACAATGATGCACTGCAGCAAAAAGTGCTTGAAGTTTGCCGGACGGTGCATATACTTCGATCCATGCTGCAGTGCAACAAATCTGCGGCAACCTCGAATCCACCCACTCGAACCGGAGACCCGCATGTCCTTCCTCACCGCTGAACAAGTCATTGCCGCCAACAAGGCCAACGTCGAAACCCTGTTCGGTCTGACCAACAAGGCCTTCGAAGGCGTCGAGAAGCTCGTCGAGCTGAACCTGCAAGTCGCCAAGGCCGCCCTGAGCGAAGCCGCCGACACGACCAAGGCCGCCATGTCGGTCAAGGACGCGCAGGAGCTGTTCGCCCTGCAGGCCGGCCTGCTGCAACCGGCCGCCGAAAAGGCCGCCGCCTACAGCCGCCACCTGTACGACATCGCTGCCTCGACCAACGCCGAAGTGGGCAAGGTCGCCGAAGTGACCGCCGCCGACGCGCAGAAGAAGTTCATGGCCGTCGTCGACACCGCCGTCAAGAACGCCCCGGCCGGCACCGAGAACGCCGTCGCCCTGGTGAAGTCGGCCGTCGCTGCCGCCAACAACGCCTACGAAAGCGTGCACAAGGCTGCCAAGCAGGCTGCCGAAGTCGCCGAAGCCAACTTCCAGGCCGTGACCACCACCGCCGTGAAGGCCACGCAAGCTGCAACCAAGGGCAAGCGCGCTGCCTGAAGGAAAGCCCAGGGAGGTTCGCCCCGAGCGCAAATACTTGCGCCGGGGTTGAACTAACCGGGGAGCACCCGATCTATCGAGATCCGCAAGCCCTGCTTGTGGTCTCCCTGAAAGGTTGTCTCCTCGGTACCACCAGGTACCTTCGAAGGCCCGGCTCTGCCGGGCCTCTTCTTTTGGGGCGCTCGATCCGACCGTTCAGTGAGTCTTGGCGGCGAGCTTGGAACGCAGTTCGGCCAGGGCCGCCAGCGTGGCCTCCCGGCCGGCCTGGATCGATTTCTTGCGCGCCGCGAAGTCGGCTCCCGACACGCCCGGCAGGCGCGGCCGCAGCACCACGTCGGCATCGCGCAGCTCGAAGTTGTTGATGCTGCGCCCCATGATCGCGAAGGTCTGCAGCAGCATGCGCATGGCGTCGCCGGTGGCATTGCCTTCCGGCGCGGCCGAGATGTCCACCGCGATGACCAGCTCGGCCCCCATCTGCCGGGCAAAGCGCACCGGCACCGGCGAGACCAGGCCGCCGTCCACGTACTCCCGCGCACCGATGCGCACCGGCTGGAACACCGCCGGCACCGCACTCGAGGCACGCACCGCCATGCCGGTATCACCACGCTGGAAGAGGATGGGCGCGCCCGAGTCGAGGTCGGTGGCGACGATGCCCAGCGGCACCGCCATGGCCTCGATCGTCCTGCCGCCGGTGTGTTCGCGCACGAACCTGGCCAGCGCCTCGCCGCGGATCAGCCCGCGGCCCGGAAACGCCCAGTCGGTGATTGCCGACTCGTCCATCGCATCGGCCAACTGGACCAGTTCGGCCGGCCGCTTGCCCGATGCATAGAGCGCAGCCACCAGGCTGCCCGCCGAGGTACCGACCACCAGGTCCGGGCGAAGGCCGCTTTCTTCCAGCGCCTGGATCACGCCGATGTGGGCGAAGCCACGCGCCGCCCCACCACCCAGAGCCAGGCCGATGCGAGGCGGCTTGGGAGGCGGCGGCGGCGCTGCGGCCGGGGGTGGCTCCACCGGCACCGCGGGCGGTGGCAACTGGGGAGCCGTCTGGCAGCCCGCCATCGCCACGCTGGCAGCTGCCATCGCCAGTTGCAGCCACCGCCGACGGTGCAGCGAACCTCTCATATTCCCATCAGGCATAAACAAGCAACATAAAAGTACTTCTCATATATATAGATGCTTCCTAGAGTCCGTCCTTCGGTTCGCCACCCTGGCGCCCGTTCACCACTTGGCGACCCCATGGACTGGATTGCGATTCTCAGCGGCTTCGGTGTCGGCGCCATCGTCGGCATGACCGGCGTCGGCGGCGGCTCGCTGATGACGCCGCTGCTGCTGTCGGTGTTCAAGCTGAACCCTGCCGTGGCCATCGGCACCGACCTGTGGTTCGCCGCCGTCACCAAGACGGCCGGATCGGCAGCCCACCACCAGGCCGGCCACGTGCACTGGCGCATCACCGCGCTGCTGCTGGCGGGCAGCATCCCGGCCTCGCTGGCGACCATCGCCTTGATGCATTTCACCGGCATCACCAAGGGCTGGGCCAGCGCGCTGACCTTCTCGCTGGGCATCGCCCTGCTGCTCACCGCCGTGGTGGTGGCCTACAAGCAGGCCTGGCACGCGGTCGGCCTGCGCCTGGAGCGCTGGCTGCCCGAGTCGCGCAAGCCGGCGCTGACCGTGCTGTGCGGGCTGATCCTGGGCGTGCTGGTGTCGCTGAGCTCGATCGGCGCCGGCGCCATCGGCGCGACGCTGATCATGCTGATCTACCCGCGCCTCGAATCGCATCGCGTCGTCGGCACCGACATCGCCCACGCGGTGCCGCTGACTTTCGTTGCCGGCATCGGCCACGCCACGCTGGGCCATGTGGACTGGGGCCTGCTCGGCGCCCTGCTGATCGGCAGCGTGCCCGGCATCTGGCTGGGCGCCCAACTCACGCGAAAGATGCCCGAGAAACTGGTGCGTGCCCTGCTGTGCACCGCGCTCGTGACGGCCGGACTGAAAGTGATCCACTGAGATGTACCAATACACCGACTTCGACCGCCGTTTCGTCCACCAGCGCGCCGCGCAATTCCGCGACCAACTCGAGCGCAACCTCGCCGGCAAGCTCGGCGACGACGAGTTCCGCCCGCTGCGCCTGCAGAACGGCTGGTACGTGCAACGCCACGCGCCGATGCTGCGCGTCGCTGTGCCTTACGGCGAGATCCATGCGCGCCAGCTGCGCCAGCTCGCGCGCATCGCGCGCGAGTACGACCGCGGCTACGGCCACTTCACGACGCGCCAGAACCTGCAGTTCAACTGGATCCCGCTGGTGCAAAGCGCCGACGTGATGGACCTGCTCGCGCAAGTCGACATGCACGGCATCCAGACCAGCGGCAACTGCATCCGCAACATCACCAGCGACGCGCTGGCCGGCATCGCCGCCGACGAGCTGATCGACCCGCGCCCGTACTGCGAGGTGCTGCGCCAGTGGAGCACCCTGCACCCGGAGTTCGCCTTCCTGCCGCGCAAGTTCAAGATCGCCGTGACCGGCGCCGCCGAGGACCGCGCCGCGATCGCCTGGCACGACATCGGCCTGCACCTGCGCCAGAACGCGCAGGGCGAGGTCGGCTTCGAGGTGCTGGTGGGCGGCGGCATGGGCCGCACGCCGGTGATCGCCACGCGCATCCGCGAGTTCCTGCCCTGGCAGCAGATCCTCGTCTTCATCGAGGCGATCGTGCGCGTCTACAACCGCTACGGCCGGCGCGACAACCTCTACAAGGCGCGCATCAAGATCCTCGTCAAGGCCGAGGGCCAGAAGTTCTTCGACGCGGTGGAAGAGGAGTTCCGGCACATCCTGAACGACGATGCCGACGGCAGCGCCCACCTGATTCCACAAGCCGAGCTCGACCGCGTGAAGGCGAGTTTCGTGCTGCCCGAGGGCGTCGCCGAAGCGGGCGCTCCGGCCGCCGCGCCGGCGAATGCCAGCGGCGCCTTCGCGCGCTGGCTGCAACGCAACGTGCATGCGCACCGGCTGCCGGGTTATCGCGCCGTGACGCTCTCGCTCAAGCGCGCCGGCCAGGCGCCGGGCGACGTGACGGCCGAGCAGATGGAATCCGCCGCGGCGATCGCCGAGCGCTTCAGCCACGGCGAGCTGCGTGTCACGCACGACCAGAACCTGCTGCTGCCCTGGGTGCGCGAGAGCGAGCTCGCAGCGCTGTGGGAAGCGGCCAAGGCCGCGACCTTCGCCACGCCGAACATCGGCCTGGTCACCGACATGATCGCCTGCCCCGGCGGCGATTTCTGCGGCCTGGCCAACGCACGCTCGCTGCCGCTGGCCGCCGAACTGACGGAGCGGTATGCCGATCTCGACGAGGTCCATGACATCGGCGACATCGACCTGCACATCAGCGGCTGCATCAACTCCTGCGGCCACCACCACAGCGGCCACATCGGCATCCTCGGCGTCGACAAGGACGGCAGCGAGTGGTACCAGCTGACGATGGGCGGCTCCGACGGCTCCACCCTCAGCGGTGCGGCCGTCCCGGGCAAGGTCATCGGCCCGTCGTTCGCGGCCGACGAGGTGGCCGATGCCATCGAGGCGGTGCTCGACACCTACCGTGCGCAGCGCGCCGCCAACGAGCGTTTCATCGACACCGTGCGCCGCATCGGCATCGAGCCCTTCAAGGGCCCGGCCAACGCCGTGCGCCGCAGCACGGCCCACGCGGCCTGAAGCGCGAGGACCCGACCCATGAAATTCATCGACACCCACAAGGACCGCTGGCATGCCCTGGGCGGCGAGGACGGCCCACCCGTCAGCATCAATGCCGAACCGCACCTGCTGCTGGACACGAACCAGTGGCATGCGGCGCGCGCGCAATGGCCGGCCGGCGTGCCGGTGGGCATCAAGCTCGGCAACGACCAGGACGTGGAAGACATCGCCGCCGACCTGCCGCGTTTCGCGCTCGTCGCGTTGCACTTCCCGAAGTGGACCGACGGTCGCGCCTACAGCCAGGCACGCCTGCTGCGCTCGCGCTATCGCTTCCAGGGCGAGGTGCGCGCACTGGGCGACGTGCTGGTGGACATGATGCCGCTGCTGGCACGCACCGGATTCGATGCCGTGGTGCTGCGCCACGACCAGTCGGTGGATGCCGCGGAACGCGCGCTCGGCTTCTTCCCCGGCCACTACCAGGGCGACGTGGGCGACAACCGGCCGCTGTTCGCCAAGCCGGCAGGCACCGCGCAGGCGCTGGCCAAGGCGCCGTCGCAGGAGTTCGTCAACGCCGGAGCGTCGATATGAGCGCGATCGATCTCTATGCCCGCGCCACCGAGGGCTTCGACGGTCGCGTCGCGCATACCGTGGCCGTGCTGCAGAGCGCGGCCAGCGAACACGCCGGCCGCATCGTGCAGGCGACCAGCCTGGGCGCCGAGGACATGGTCATCACCGACCTGATCGCGCGCCACGGCCTGCCGATCGCCGTGGCCACGCTGGAGACCGGCAAGCTGCACCTGGAGACGATGGCGCTGATCCCGCGCATCGAACAGCGTTGTGGGCTCAAGGTCGAGGTCTACCAGCCGGCCGCCGAGTCGGTGGTGCACTTCGTCAATACGAACGGCGAGCGCGCCATGTACGAGAGCCTGGAGCTGCGCAAGGCCTGCTGCGCGATCCGCAAGCTCGAGCCACTGGCGCGCATGCTCGCCGGCAGCAGCGCCTGGGTCACCGGGCTGCGCCGCGAGCAGTCGGACACCCGTGGCGGTGTGCCTTTCAGCGAAGCGGACGACAAGGGCCGCATCAAGTTCAACCCGCTGGCCGACTGGAGCTGGGCCGACGTGTGGCACTACATCGCCACCCGCGACGTGCCCTACAACCCGCTGCACGACGAGTTCATGCCCAGCATCGGCTGCGCGCCCTGCACCCGCGCCATCGCCGTGGGCGAGCCCTTCCGCGCCGGCCGCTGGTGGTGGGAAGACGAGAAGGCCAAGGAGTGCGGCCTGCATGTGAAGGACGCTCCCGTGTCTGAAGTTTCCGCCCTTGGAGCCCCGCGATGAACGCACCGCTGTCCATCGAGCAACTGCTGCCCGAACTCGACCACACCCACCTCGACTGGCTGGAGGAGGAAGCCATCTTCATCCTGCGCGAGACGGTGGCGGCCTTCGAGCGGCCCGCCCTGCTCTTCTCCGGCGGCAAGGACTCGTGCGTGGTGCTGCGCCTGGCCGAGAAGGCCTTCAAGAGCAAGGGCAAGGACGGGCAGTACAAGGGCCGCCTGCCCTTCCCGCTGCTGCACGTCGACACCGGCCACAACTTCCCCGAGGTGATCGAGTTCCGCGACCGCCGCGTGGCCGAGATGGGCGAGCGCCTGGTCGTCGGGCACCTCGAGGATTCGATCAAGCGCGGCACGGTGCGCCTGTCGCACCCGCTCGAGTCGCGCAACGGCCACCAGACGGTGGCGCTGCTCGAGGCGATCGAGGAACACCGCTTCGACGTGCTGATGGGCGGCGCCCGCCGCGACGAGGAGAAGGCACGCGCCAAGGAGCGCATCTTCAGCCACCGCGACAGCTTCGGCCAGTGGCAGCCCAAGGAGCAGCGGCCCGAGCTGTGGACGCTGTTCAACACGCGCATCCGCTCGGGCGAGCACATGCGCGCCTTCCCGATCAGCAACTGGACCGAGCTCGACGTGTGGCTGTACATCGCCCGCGAGAACATCCCGCTGCCCAGCCTGTACTACGCGCACGACCGCCAGGTGATCCGCCGCAAGGGCCTGCTGGTGCCGCTGACCGAGGTGACGCCGCCGGAAGCCGGCGAGACGGTCGAGACCGCCGAAGTGCGCTTTCGCACCGTCGGCGACATGACCTGCACCTGCCCGGTGGAGAGCCCGGCCGCCAGCGCCACCGAGATCGTCGCCGAGACGCTGAAGGTGACGGTCAGCGAGCGCGGCGCCACGCGCATGGACGATCGCACCTCGGACGCCTCGATGGAGCGCCGCAAGAAGGAAGGCTATTTCTGATGAACTCCGCCGCCCCCATCCAGGACCACCGAGCGCTGCGCTTCCTCACCGCCGGCAGCGTCGACGACGGCAAGAGCACGCTGATCGGCCGCCTGCTCTACGACAGCCGCGCGATCCTGGCCGACCAGCTCGACACGCTGGAAAAGCGCGCCGCCGGCGCGCCGATCGACCTGAGCCTGCTGACCGACGGCCTGGAGGCCGAGCGCGAGCAAGGCATCACCATCGACGTGGCCTACCGCTACTTCGCCACGCGGGCGCGCAAGTTCATCATCGCCGACGCGCCGGGCCACGAGCAGTACACACGCAACATGGTCACCGCCGCAGCGGGTAGCGATGCCGCCGTGGTGCTGGTCGACATCACCAAGCTCGACACCACGAAGAGCCCCGTGCCGCTGCTCGCGCAGACACGCCGCCACGCGCTGCTCGCCCACCTGCTGCGCGTGCCCAGCATCGTGTTCGCGGTCAACAAGCTCGACGCGGTGAGCGATCCGGCGCAGGCCTATGCCGCCGTCCGCGACGCACTGCTCGGCTTCGCCGAACACGCCGGCATCCGCGTGGCCGGCATCGTGCCGGTGTCGGCATTGCGCGGCGACAACGTGACGCAACCGCTGGACGCCGCCTGGTACGACGGCCCCTCGCTGCTGCAGTTGCTGGAGAGCCTGCCGACCGCGCAGGAGCGCAAGGACGGCGACCTGCTCGTGCCCGTGCAGTACGTCGCCCGCGAAGGCGAAGGCACCGGCAACCAGCCGCGCACGCTGTGGGGCCGCATCGCCCATGGCCGCGTGAAGGCCGGCGACACGGTGCAGCTGTTCCCGAACGGCGAAGTCGCCACCGTGGCCGAAGTGCGCCTGGCCGGCGAGGTGGTCGACGTGGTCGAGGCCGGGCAGTCGGCCGGCATCGTGCTCGACCGCCAGATCGACGTGTCGCGCGGCGACTGGATCGGCACGCCCAAGACCATCCATGCGGCGCAGCGCTTCTCGGCCACGCTGGCCTGGCTGGACACCGAGCCCGCCGTGATCGGCCGCAAGTACTGGGTGCGCCACGGCAACCGCTGGGTGCAGGCACGCATCACGGCCATCGAGAGCCGCCTGGACATCCACTCGCTCGAAGCGATCGATGCGCACGAGCTGGCCGTCAACGAGATCGGCCATGTGATCGTCGAGACGCAGCAGCCGCTGCCGGTGGAGAGCTACGAGACCAACCGCGTCGGCGGTGCGCTGATCGTCGTCGACCCGGCGAGCAACCGCACCAGCGGGGCCCTGCTCGTCAAGGCCGCGGCCTGAGCGTGGGCAGCGTCGTCTTCATCGGCGCCGGCCCCGGCGCGGCGGACCTGATCACGCTGCGCGGTGCGCACCGCCTGGCGCAGGCCGACGTGGTGCTGTGCGACGCCCTCACCGACCCGGCGCTGCGCGAGCTGGCGCCGCGCGCCAAGTGGCTGAATGTCGGCAAGCGCGGCTTTGCCGACAGCACCGGCCAGGCGACCATCAATGCTCTGCTCGTTCGCCATGCCCGCGAGTCGGGTCTGGTCGTGCGGCTCAAGGGGGGCGACCCGAGCGTGTTCGGCCGGCTCGAGGAGGAACTCGAGGCGCTGGCGCAGGCCGGCATCGCCTGCGAGGTGATCCCCGGGGTCACCGCGGCTCTGGCGGCCGCCGCTCACACGCAGCGCCCACTCACGCGCCGCGGCCAGGGCCGCAGCGTCAGCCTCACCACCGCGATGACGCGCGAAGGCGCACTGCGCGGCGGCCACAGTGCCGATACCGAGGTCTTCTACATGGCCGGCAAGCAGCTCGCGGCCCTGTCGCGCCGCCTGCTCGATGCGGGCTGGGCGGCCGGCACACCGGTCTGCGTGGTCTCGCGTGCCGGCTGGCCCGACGCACTGCACAGCAGCCACTCGCTGGCCACGCTGGGCCAGGCGACCGTGCTGCATGCCGGCCGGCCCACGGTGGTGACGGTGGGTGCGGGCGCCCTTCCTCTTGCGGCAGTGTCGTTTCAAGGGTCAGAATCCCCTGCCCTTGAGGCCGGTCAAGAGCAAGAGGAAACCCTGAGACCTTAAAATCACGGGCTTTCCGGCGTCCGTCGCCCCTCAACACCCAAGAGTCGCATCCCATGACCCACGTCGTCCTCGAATCCTGCATCCGCTGCAAGTACACCGATTGCGTGGATGTCTGCCCGGTCGACTGCTTCCGCGAAGGCCCGAACTTCCTGACGATCGACCCCGACGAGTGCATCGACTGCGCCGTCTGCATCCCGGAGTGCCCGGTCAATGCCATCGTCCCCGAGGAAGACGTGCCGGGCAACCAGCAGCACATGATCAAGTTGAACGCCGATCTGGCGAAGAACTGGCCGAGCATCACCAAGCGCAAGGCGCCGCTGCCCGACGCCGACGAGTGGAAAGACCGCACCGGCAAGCTCGGCGAACTGAAGAAGTAAAACCCAACGGCGGCCCTGGCGGCCCGCGCAGAACATGGAACCGAAGTTGAACGACGAAGTGGCTCGCACCGCCGGTGCGCACGAGGGCCCGATCGAAACCGATGCGGTGATCGTCGGGGCCGGCCCGGTGGGCCTGTTCCAGGTGTTCGAACTCGGCCTTCTCGAGATCAAGGCGCACATCATCGACTCGCTCGCCTACCCCGGCGGCCAGTGCATCGAGCTGTACCCCGACAAGCCGATCTACGACATCCCCGCTGTGCCCGTGTGCACCGGCAAGGAACTCACCGACAACCTGCTCAAGCAGATCGAGCCCTTCGGCGCCACCTTCCACCTGGGCCAGGAGGTCACCGTCGTCCAGAAGCAGGAAGACGGCCGCTTCTACGTCGAGACGGCCAAGGGCACGCGCTTCCTGACCAAGACCATCTTCATCGCCGGCGGAGTGGGCTCGTTCCAGCCGCGCACGCTGAAGGTCGATGGCCTTGACGCCTACGACGACAAGCAGGTCTTCTACCGCGTCAAGAGCCCGTCGCAGTTCGCGGGAAAGAACCTCGTCATCATCGGCGGCGGTGATTCGGCGCTCGACTGGACGCTGAACTTCGTGCAGGACGGCCCGAACAAGGCCGAGAGCGTGATCCTGATCCACCGCCGCGACGGCTTCCGCGCCGCACCGGCCAGCGTGGCCAAGATGCGCGAGCTGTGCGAGGCCTACGAGATGCAGTTCATCGTCGGCCAAGCCACGGGCATCGAGGAGCGCGACGGCAAGCTCAGCGGCATCAAGATCACCGGCGGCGACGGCGTGACGCGCGTGGTGCCGATGGACATGCTGCTGGTGTTCTTCGGCCTGAGCCCCAAGCTCGGCCCGATCGCCGAATGGGGCCTGAACATCGAGCGCAAGCAGATCGTGGTGGACACCGAGAAGTTCGAGACCAGCACGCCGGGCATCTTCGCGGTGGGCGACGTGAACACCTACCCGGGCAAGAAGAAGCTGATCCTGTCGGGCTTCCACGAGGCGGCGCTGGCGGCGTTCGCGGCGGCGCCGTACATCTTCCCGGACAAGCGCATCCACCTGCAATACACGACCACCAGCCCGAAACTGCACAAGGTGCTGGGCGTAGAGACGCCGAACTTCGACTGACGGCTTCGCCAGACAACGATAGCGGGCCCGCCTTTGGCGGGCCCTTTTCTTTTCCCTGATAATTCCTTCGCGGCGCCGATTTGCGCCGCATCCGCTAGGGGTGTTGGCCCGTTCGCTTGCGAACGAGCCGACTGAGAGAGTCCCTTCGAACCTGATTGAGGTAATCCTCGCGCAGGGAAGCATGGTCGAAGCGCCGCGGTCCGCGGCTGCGCCGACCCCGCCGACCTGCCATCGACCGTCAAGGATCCACGATGGCAAACATTCACCGCCCACCCACCCACTTCCGATCCCGAACGCCGCTGGTGCTGGCACTCGGCCTGGCCTTTCAGAACGGCTGGGCACAGAACGCGGGCAGCGAGACCCAGCTCGCGCCGGTGCTGGTGCTGGGCCGCGCCACGCCCGTCGCCACGGCGGCCGGCTGGGGCGACCTGCCGCTGTCGCTCGCGCCGCTGCAAGCCAGCGTCTTCGGCGCCGAGCAGCTGAAAGACCGCGGCGTGCAGCGCCTGTCGGACATCACCTCCTTCGATGCCGCCGTGAGCGACGCCTACAACACCGAGGGTTACTGGGACTACCTGACTGTGCGCGGCTTCGTCATCGACAACCGCTTCAACTACCGGCGCGATGGCCTGCCGATCAACGCCGAGACCTCGATCCCGCTGGACAACAAGGCGCAGATCGAGGTGCTCAAGGGCACCAGCGGCCTGCAGGCCGGCACCAGCGCACCGGGCGGCCTGGTGAACTACGTGGTCAAGCGGCCGCTGGCCGATCCGCTGCGCCGCGCGTCGCTCGAGTGGCGCGAGGCCGGCAGCGTCACGGCATCGGTCGACCTGAGCCAGCGTTTCGGCGCGGCCGACGCCTTCGGCGTGCGCGTCAACGCGGCCGCATCGCACCTCGAGCCGAAAGTGCGCGAAGCTACGGGGCGCCGCAGCCTGCTGGCCGTGGCCGGCGACTGGCGCGTCAGCGACGACACGCTGATCGAAGCCGAGTTCGAGACCAGCCGCCGGTCGCAGCCCAGCGTGCCGGGTTTCAGCCTTCTCGGCGACGGCGTGCCGGCTCCGGTGGACCCGCGCCTCAACCTGAACAACCAGGCCTGGGCGCAGCCGGTCGTGCTCGACGGCGATACCGCCTCGCTGCGCTGGCGCCAGAAGCTGGCCGACGGCTGGCAGTTCACTGCGCATGCGGGGACGCAGCGTCTGCGAAGCGACGACCGCATCGCCTTCCCGTTCGGCTGCTTCGACCCAGACCCGGCACCGGACGGTACCTACTACGCCGACCGCTACTGCCCGAACGGCAACTTCGATCTCTACGATTTCCGCAGCGAGAACGAGCGTCGCCGCACCGACGCGCTGGACCTTTCGCTGCAGGGCAAGCTCCGCACGGGTGCGATCGAACATGCGCTGAGTGCCGGCGTGCTGCAAAGCCGCGTACGCAATCGCTTCGGTTCGCAGACCTTCGCCTTCAGCGGCACCGGCAACGTCGACGGCAGCGTGCGCGACCTGCCCGCCAACCCGGTGCCGAACGACGAGAACACCAATCGTGACGAACGCTCCACCGAGCTGAGCCTGCGCGACGCGATCACGATCGACGAGCGCAGCACGCTGTGGCTCGGCCTGCGCCACACACGCCTGCACCGCGAGAGCGTGCGCACCGACGGCTCGCGGCCGACCAACTACGCACAGTCGTTCACGACGCCCTTCGTCGCGGCAAGCTACGCCTTCGCGCCGCAGCAGTTCGTGTATGCCAGCTGGAGCCGCGGCATCGAATCCGAAGTGGTGCCCAACCGCAGCCGCTACGTCAATGCCGGCCAGCCCTTGCCGGCGCTGAAGAGCCGGCAGGCCGAGCTCGGCCTGAAGGGAAGCAGCGACCTGACCGAGTGGTCGGCTGCCCTCTTCGACATCCGCCGGCCGCTGTTCAACGACATCGGCAGCTGCGACGTCGACGACTCGTGCATCCGCCAGGCCAACGGCGAACAGCATCACCGCGGGATCGAGGCCAATCTGGCCACGCGGCTCGACGCGTGGACGTTGCGTTTCGGCGCGCAGTGGCTTCGCGCGCGCGTGCAAGGCGTGTCCGACGCGGCCGTGGACGGCAAGGAACCGACCAACGTGCCGGCGCGCACGCTGAAACTGCAGGCCGACTATCGTGTCGCTGCCCTGCCCGGCCTGTCGCTGCAGGGCGGCGTGCTCGCCGAGAGCCGACGCATGGTGCTGCCCGATAACGGCTCACAGATTCCCGGCTACGCGCGCGCCGACCTGGGCGCGCGATACGAGCAGCGAGTGGGGACGAGCAATGTGGTCTGGCGTGCCGGCGTGGAGAACCTGGCCGACCGCCGCACCTGGCGCGAATCGCCGTACCAGTTCGGCCATGCGTACTTGTTCCCGCTGGCGGCGAGAACCTTGCGCCTGTCGGTGCAGGCCGACCTGTAGGCCGAATTCAAAGCCGGCTATAATGCGAGGCTGTTCCTCGATAGCTCAGTCGGTAGAGCGCCGGACTGTTAATCCGTAGGTCCCTGGTTCGAGCCCAGGTCGGGGAGCCACAGAAAACGCAAGACGACACAAGGCCCGCGCGGTGAGTAGCCGCTCGGGCCTTCTGTTTTTCCGGCCCGAAAACAGTGGTTAGCGAGCGCTACTGTCAGCAGAAATCGGGTCGGCGCGCTGTCGGAGTTCGTCGCTCGCAGTCGCCCACCGTCGGTCGTTGTCGCGTCAAGCGATTTGGCCTCCACGGTGGTCGATGCGTGCACGATGTCACGACGCGCACCACCCGGTCGCTGCCGCAGCGCACTGCACAGCCGCGCGAGGCCAGAAGGCTAAACCGCGGTTGAGAAACGTCACAGGCACCCCTTAACCCTCAGGAGTCTGTGATGAAAGAGAAGTCCCCCAAGAACCAACCCGCCTCGGCGGTCACGCCGGTGGCAGCCGCCACCGCGCAATTGGCGAGCGCCAGCCAGCCCGCCAAGACCCGCGGCCGCCCGCGCAAGGCCAGGCCGTACCAGATTGACGGCCGCAGCGGCTGGTGGGCCAACCCCACGCTGCCCGATGGCTCGCGGCCGCTGCGCAAGTTCGAATCCGAGGCGAAAGCCGAACAGTGGATTGCCGAACAGCTCGAGCAGGCGGCCGCCGGCCTGCAGCCCGCCCTCGGTGGCCCCGAGCGCGCCACCGTGGCGCAGATGCTCTTCAAGTACGCCTACCGCTGCACCGTTCTCAAGGGCGGCGCCGACGCGGAGCTCACGCGCATCAACAATTACCTGCACGGTGGCGGCCTGCCCGCCCTGCGCCTGGTCACCGACGACAGCGACCGCCGTAAGCTCGAGCAGATGGCCCCGCGTCCGCGCGCCAAGAACCAGGAAGGCTGGCAGCAATACATCGACGTGCGCCGCGGGCTGCGCACCGAGACCTACGCGCTCATCCATCGCATCGGCAGCATGACCTGCGCCAAGCTCACCACGGAGCTGCTGGGCGACCTGGCCACCACCATGGAGTCCGAAGGCCTGAGCCCGAGTACCGTGCAGAAGGAGCTCGCCTTGCTGAAGGCCGCTTTCAACACCGCCATCCGCGAGTGGCGCTGGAAGGGTTTCGAGAATCCGGCCGTGGGCATCAAGCTCGGCAAGTCGGAGTCGCGCTTTGTGCGCGTGAGCAGTGACGAGGAACAACGCCTGGTGGAGGCCCTGAATCGCTGCGACAACCCGCAGATGCTGCCGCTGGTCGAGCTGGCCATCACGACTTGTGCGCGCAAAGGGTCCTTGCTCGCGATGAAGTGGTCACAGGTGAGCCTGGAGACGCGCGAAGTGCATGTCTGGGGCAAGGGCTTCAACGTCACCCTCCCGCTGTCGCGGCGCGCGGTGGAACTTCTCAAGGGGCTGCCGCGAGATGGCACCGACAAGGTGTTCTCGATGTCATCCAACGCCGTGCAGTTGGCCTGGAACCACGTGCGGGAGAACGCGCAGCTGCCGAATCTGCAGTTCCGCGACCTGCGCCACGTCGGCGCCACGTTCTATGCCAGGGCCGGGTTCAATCCGCACCAGCTCAAGGCGGTTCTGGGCCACAAGTCCACGCGCATGGCCGAGGTCTACGTGAACCTGGTCAACGCCGATGTGCACGAGGCCCTCGATAGGGCCGAGGCCGAACGCGGCATTGCGCGGCCGCTGCCACCCGCCGATGTGCATGCCGGCCGGGACGTCAAGGCCATCATGGCCGAGCGCCGTGCGCAGAGGCTCAACGGGCAGCCGGAACTGCCGCCGAACGTGGTGCGCTTCCCGAAGAAGCGAGCTGCCTGACGAGGTTGGCTTCGCACGAGGCCGAGTCCGCAGCGCGGGCTCGGCCTTTGTCATCAATGCATCGGTCGAACGGTCGGTCCGCTGTCGACACGAACAAGTCGTTCAGGCCGAGCAGCGTCGGCCACAGGAGCAGCGGCACTGGCCAGCGCCAGCGGCCGCAGGGCACGCGAGTGCCTGCGGCTGAGCAGCCGAGCGAGGAGAGCCCAGTGACCGCCAGCGCCGGTTCAGGACAGTGTCGGCATGTTGACAAGCAGCGACAGGTCGTCGCAGTGCAGACTGAAGACAGGCTCACCGGGCACCTCACGCAATGGCTCGCGCTTCTTGGCCTTGGACGCCGTCTTGCGGGCCTTCGCGGCGGCCGGCTGCGCCGGCTCCTCAAGCTCGTGGGCCGGCGGAATGGCGGAAGGCGCCGGTGCTGACTCCGACGGCTGCATCCGTTCGACCGGCTCGGGTCGCCACTGGAGTTGCTCCGCTTCGGCCAGACCGAGGCAGTGTTCAACCGCAGCTTCGAACCACACCACCGCGCGCCCAAAACGCCGCGCCCGTGGAAAGCGGCCCTGCTTGACGAGGCGCTCCAGGGAGCGCTCGCTGCAGCCCAGGCGCGCGGCGACTTGGGCTTTGCTGAGCAGGCGGCGCTCGCTCGGCGTGTTAACCGCAGCTGGGACTGCCGATTTCGCGCTCATGGCAGGCGGATTCTCTAGGGCGGTGGTGGGCATGGTCGCAATGTCCTCATCAAGGGGTGATGCGACCTGTAGCCACCCAGGTTTATATCGGGTGCACGCCCGCCAAGAAGATGCGGGCGACACCAAGGTCGCCCGCATGAATCACAACCTCGCTACCTTGGCGGCGGGCATGTCGAGCCGCGTGGGCCGCCTCGGCGCCTCGGCACCCGCCTGTGCGTGGCTAAGCCCGCTCGTCCGCTGCGCCTGCAGAGCTCCCTGGCGCAGCGCGAGCCGGCGCAGGTGCTGCGAGATGCTGGCATAGCTGCCCCAGCCGAGTTGCAGCCTCAAGTTGATGAGGCTGACGTTCTCTTCGAGCGAATGCCCGAGTTCCTCTACTTCTCCAGCTATGACCGCACGGACGGACGCGTCCAACTCGAGGCGCTGGAGGCTGCAAGAACAGCGAAGACGCTCAATGCGGGACAGCAAAACTTCCAGGACTTCCTCGACTTCGCCGGTACGGGCGCCCAGGAGTTGCAGAGTGCGACAACGTTCGAGAAACTCAAGGCCAAGGTCGAAGCGGCCTCGCTTTCAATCTCGAAGCAAGTCTTCTCCTTCTGGTCCCAGAACAAGAACCCGAAGGTCGAGTTCACCCTCGAGGCTGGCAGAAGCGGCGACCCCGCGCCATTCAATACTGGCCACGTCATGCACACGCGGATTCGCAATCGACATCCGCGTGCGCGGCAGGACCGAACCCACACGCAACAATCAACAAAATCAAGCACTTGCAACGCACTCAACCGCAGTCGAACGCAGCTCCGCGCACTTGAATCCCGACGTGAGTGCCAGATTTGCGCCAGAACCTTCTATACGTCCCTGCATCCGGCTCTCACGCGCCTGGTCAGTGTAGTCACCGGCGTTCCGCGGGCTCAATCCCCGGCCGCAGTGATGCCCCGTGGGGCTTCGCCTTCGGTCGAACCGCGGCCAACCTGTGAACGGAGTCAGCACCTTGCTGGCCGCGAAGGAGTGGCGGGTCTTCAAAGTTCGGGCGGTTCCGATGCACGTCACCCAGCCGAGGGGTCTGCCACCGCGTCCGTGACGACATCCCTCGCAGGAGGTCCAACGGGTGGCTTCGGTGCCAGCAACAGCGCCGCGCCTATCCAAGCCAGCAGCACCGCCCCGTTCAGTATGAACAGCCGGAACTTCCAGGCCGACAGCGCCGCCACACCCGCGAGTTCATAGCTGTCGCGTCCCGGCACCCCGATATGGGCAAGCAGCCAGAAGTTCTCGATATGGTCGACGAGTCCGCCCACCACACAGAGGACCACCGTGGCGCTTAGAAGGATTCGACGGCGCAGTTCTCCGGACTCCGATGTCTTGGACATGCGCCGGTACCACGCGACGGCGCCGACGATGAAGGCCGTGGTGTAGGCGTCCACAAACAGGTTGTCCAACCAAACGAACAACCTCGGGGCCCCGGACTCTCTGAACCCGCACGAAATCGGACTGCCTCCCTCGGGTCGGCACGCGAAGGGGTTCGCCTGCGGGTCAACGGACCGCACGAGCCTGGAGAGGGTCTCCTCGCAGGCCGGTGGGGTGGCCAGAGAGAAGTCGAACACTGCCTCGATGAGACAGGTTCGGCTTTGCCGCGGCAGTTCTCGGTCGATGCTCGACTGCCAGAACCCCAGCCCGACGAGCAACGCGAGTGCAAACAGGCCGACCATTACGCAGGGATGCTTGGCTATCCAGTAGTACACCTTCAGCCTCCAGGCCGTCGCTCGCGACAGCGTTGAACCGGTCGAGATTGAGTCCATGCTTCACCCCGGGAGCGCCAGTCGAGACTCCTGGTCTTCCAGGCATGCCGTGCCAATTCGTTCGCCGAGCGCACGATAGCTTTCGAATTGGCGACCGTCGAAGAACTGGTCGACCGTGCTCTGCTGAGGAAACTCTTGATGCCCCTTGGCATAGGAGAACACGTCCACGCCAAGTCGTCCATGGGCAAGCAGCGTGGGCTTGATGACAATGATTCTTCCGACCGCGCCGTCCCCGTAGTCCAGGTCGCCGACGACATATCCAGAGGCTGCCGCTTCCTCAGCGCGTGTCGTACCGAGCTTGCCCAGGCCCAGTTCAATGCGCACACCGAAGTCGACACGGCACCGTCGAATCACGTTCGCCAAGTCGTCAAACTCGCGCGAAAGGTCTGCGCCCGCATCCACCGCGATGATGGTCCTGCACTTGCGCCGCACCAGTTCGTAAATGCCGGTGTTGTCGAAGTGCCCGCCATCGGAGAGATGCACGAACGTCCGGCGCTCGTTCGAGAAGCCGAACAGCTCCTGGAGCAGACACACCAAGCCGAAACCGGGTCCGGCTTGCCGCCACTTCTCGCGCCTGGGGTTGGGCATCCAACGCGCGAGCCTCACATTGAAGACGGTCAGAACGAAACCCAGTGCCGCGGTCGTTGCGCGACCCATGTTGGGACTCACGGCGGCGCCAGAGGTCGCCATGGCTGTGCCGAGGGTCAACATTCGGCCTTCGCCACGTTCGGACGCGTAGTACTTCGAGTCGCGGTAGGCTTCTACGCCGACTCGCTCGCGAGCGGCACGTGCGGAATCGCTCGGCCCGGTGTTGCCGCTGGCGACGAGCGGCTCGATGTCGCCCGTACTTGCCCCGAGGGCGTAGCCACAGTGCAGCGGAGTGAAGGTGAAGGATGCCGCCTTTCGCTCCTGCCACGCCAGGCTCGTGCCTTGGGTGATGTTCAGTGCAGCGTTGACGATGTGAAGCGGACGACCTGCACGCTTGTCTTTGCCATTCTCTCGGCCAGCCGCGGGCTTTACCCTCAGCTTGGCCAGTGGAAGGTCGTCGTCCTCGTCAAACCCTGTGAATGGATGAGCGTGCCGATGCTCCTGTCTGCTCGCCCCGAGATAGCAGCGGATGAGCCTGTTCTTGTACAAGTTGTGCAGGGAAAAGGTGTTGACATCGACTCGCCAGCCAAATAGCAGAAAGGTCCCGAAGCACGCGAGCGTCACGGCGAGTGTGAGGTCGATTTCGTCTGGCACGGCCCATTCCACGACACAGAAGATTGGGCGGTCGACATTGTCTTGTCCGCATTTGCTCGCAAGCTGAACTGAGTGTGCCAAGACGCGGTCCTGGTCCGTGAAGCTCGCAATGACGTGCTGCTCGAGGCGAGCCCGGAATGTCTCCTTGTCGACGCCTACTTCCTTGGACATCGTTCCCGTCGACGCGTCGCTCTTGCTTTGGCTTGCAGCATGTTTGCTCGGCTCAGGCACGGCGGTCGTCCCACCGCCCTCCAGATGAACGAGGGTCAGGGAAGTGGCTGCGGCAACACCGAAGAAAATCCCGATGACAACGACGGAAGCCGCTATGTCTAGCGCGTTTGCACCGACCCTGCCAAGAAGGTTTCGTGGCTCACCGGGCTTCGGAAACAAGAGCGATGAAGCGAGGCTGCCCACCCAACCTGCACCGGCCAATGCCTTTATCCAGACATTGCTCATCTCATTGGCTAGGCCGAGCAATGGGGCGGCGTAGAAGCTGAGCCCGAACAGGCACAGCCAGGCAAGTCCAATCGTGAGGAACCAGGCATTCATGCGGCCCCACCATTCGCGGCTTCGCTCGAAGTAGGTTCTCCCGACAATGCCGACGATGAGCGAACCGCTGACACCGAACGTGAAGAGCAGTGCCGGTGGGCCAAAGGTCAGCAGGTTCGCTGCGCGTTCGGCGCGCGTCTCCCCAATCGGGACAACGGTCACGATGAAGTGGACGACGAGAAGGTACCCGACCAAGAGGGCCACAAAGTAGGCCAGGGCAAAGATGCCTGCCTCTTTCCCGATGGCGCCAAGCTTCCGTTTTCCCAGCAGCTGGACGATGAGCCAGCCGCCACCGGCGAGCGCAAGAAGCAGCGCCGCTGCGAGGCTGAGAGCGGCAATGTCCTTCTTGACCGTTGACAGGGGTGAGAACAGAGCGATGCTCGCCACCAGGGTCGTGACCACGCCGGGGACGATGACTGCCATCACGACGCCTCGTGTTGTGCGTATCCAGGCGGACTGGGACGGGTCGTCTCTGTGCATCCCGCGGAAGAGATTGAAAGAAACGGCGAGCGGGAAAAGGAAGAATGCAAACCAGGCCGCGGCGAAGCCGAACTCGTCGCTGTGTTGCAGCAACGAGTGCGCCGCCGGTTCGAGCAGAAGACGAGGGACCAGAAACAGCAGTGCAAGCAGCGAGAAGACGATGACGAGGTTGAGCAGGACGTTGCGGGTCCAAGTCGTGACCAGTGTCAGAGCGTCAGCGGAGAACAGGCCTATGCGCGGCGCCAGGTAGTTGCTGTAGCGGCGCAACCATGTGACTTCGGGTGGCTCACAGCGCTCTCCCGTCACCGAACTCTTGGGCTTGAGTTCTTCCTGTACTCGCTGCAATCCCTTGCGGTAAATCCAGGCGGAGAGCCATGCGCCGATGTACCCCCCGCCAGAGACTGTCGACAGGTAGTCGATGCTCGTCAGCCTCTCCTTCTTGGCCAATGACTGCAAGACGCCAAGGGAGAAGGTCGCCGAGCGAATTCCGCCTCCGGAGAGCGCGAGTCCGACCAGCTTGCCCGCGTCGTTCGGTACGCTCGCCCGCTCGCGACCAGCCTGTATGGCTTCGCGTTCCTGCTCGTCTGCGGCTGCACGCGAGAGGGGGGGACTCTCTGGTTCACGCATCAATAGCTCCCTCAGACTGCTGGCACACGGCGGGACTCCGTCCACTCTCCACCGAAGAGATGGAGGGAGCCACAACCGCATGAGAGAAGTTGCCAGCTCCTCAACTGCACTGAGAACACACGCTGCCGTGCTCTGCGAGAAGGCTCTTGTGCAGTGCAGTCCAAGCCTGAATCGTCTCGCCTAACGGACACGTCGCTTCATCGCTGCTGCTTCTCGCATTCGCCGACGCGCTGTCAATGAACAGTCCTGCACTTGCGGCGTCTGCCGAGAAGTGTCCAGTCGCCTCCGTCTGGACAGTGTCAAAGCAGTTTGTTGACGGTCGAAGGGAGCCGCATCCTCAGCTTTGATGACGGTGGTCCGCGCCTGAGACCGGCAGCCTTGCACTGGTCGGAGGCGCCACGGCCAAGCGCCTCCACTTCCTCCGTGAGCGGCGATTGCGCGTGCGTGGCTCCTGCTCTCAGGCGCTGATTGGCTACGCACCCCATCGTCAGCAGCGCAGCGAAGCCTTCACGAACGCGTGCGCGGCACTTGGCGCGGAGTGTCGATGAAGCGCTCCGACAGCCAGCGGCGGCTGCACGTGCAAGTTCGCGACGACGATTTCTGCGTCGCGCTTCAGACAGACGTCGAACAGTCGCCTCTGCCCACGGTGTGCATCACGACGGGTTGCTGCAAAGGGTTCGTGGAATCGCAGACGCGTCGGATTCTCATCAAAACTGCGGAAGACCGTCGGCACCCAAAGTCGAAGAATTTCCTCTCCTACCAGCAGGAAGCTCAGCGTCGAAGCAATCGGCCGAGCAGACACCGGTTCTGGGGGCCGTGGTGGCAGTCGGTCGCGGGAGGGGGTATGCACAAGTGGGTTCAATGGCCATGGTCACATGCCTGGCCTTCCGCGCTGGCGGCCATGGTGCTGTGCGCACAAGCCGAGCCGTCGAGCGCTGAGGCAGCCGCCGTCGTTCCGCCGTTGCAGCTGCTGTGCACCATCGCACCGGGGTCTGACCTTCGTTCGCCATTGGCGACCACACCAGCGCCGGCTGCGGCATCAGGGGTCACCCCAGAAGAAGTCGCAAGAGCGCGCATCGACAGGCCGGTACTTCCGTCCGCGTGTTCGAACAAGGCCGCGTCCCGAGGCGCCCTTTCGGGGAGCGGTGACGTCTTTGTCGTCGTGTCACGCAAGTCCTGGGACCAGGCGATGGCTGCGGCCCCACAGGCTAACTTGCGCCCCCGGCTCTTCATTGACGGCATTTCCGCCGGGAATGATGGCGCCCTTGTCGGCGTCGAGATGTCCGAGGGTGGCACCGTCAACCTCCGTTTTCACGTGGCGACGGACAAGACAACACGGAATCTCTGGGCCGCCATGTACCGGGACCGACCGATGACATCGCCTGCTCCTCTGCGCGCGTCACTCGGCTGGGACTCGGTCCCGAATACGTTCCCCGCGGATGCTTCAAGTCCGTCGGCGCCCACGATTCAAGTCACGACTCCGCTAAGGGAGTACGTGGCCTTTGGGGCCATAGCAATCCTCGGCGCTTTCTTCTTGTGGTGTCTGAGGGGGTCGGACGTCTTCCGCGACCACCCGTCCCAGCCCCAGCCACCGACGCTTTCGCGGAACGGCTCCAAACCGCGCGCCAGGGTCGTGCGGGCCACGTACAGCTTGGCCCGTGTGCAGACCGGGCTCTGGCTCTTCTTCATAGTGGCCGCTGGGCTCTTCATGTGGCTGGTGCTGGGCGAACTCCCTGCGGCGGAACCGACCTTGGTGGGCCTACTGGGACTCAGCGCCGTCACGACGAGCGTCTCCATTGCAGTCGACGGCAACGCCGGTGGCCGCCCTTTCAAGCCCTCCGAGCGGTTCCTCACGGACCTCGTCACGGGCTGGGACGGTACTCAACAGTTGCACCGAATTCAGGCACTTGTCGTGAATGGGCTGCTCCTGGTCGTCGGACTTGAAGCCGTCGTCCAAAACTTGTCATACCCCATATTCGACGGCACTTGGCTCGCGCTGCTCGGAGTCAGTGCGGTCGCCCAAACGATGGGCAAACAAGCCCTCGAGAGCAACTTGAAGCTCGGCTCGGCCGCGAATCCTGGAAGCGGAGGAACGCAAGGCGCGCCCGCCGCGGTACCCGCGGGTCGAAAAGTGTAGTCGCCAGGCAGGCGGCCGGTCTCCCCTCTGACAAGGAGTACAAAATGCCCATCGTGATTGACGGTCGCATCAAGTTCGGCGCGACCGTACCCCTCTCAGGCAGCACCGGCTCCCTGTCGGTCGAAGTGTTCGGCGGGCCATTGGCTCGAGTGCAGGCTGCAATCTTCGCAGCCGACGACACACTGCTGCAGGCAGTGGGGTTCGGCGACTTCGGCCCCCCGCTCACCACCGAAAACGGAGGGCGTGCCAGCTGGCTCTTCAAGGTGGACGGTCGCGCCGCCTACATGAAGTGGGGCGTTCAAGCGGTTCGCAGCGCGGCCAATCTTGCCAACTACAGCGTGACCGCAAAGGTCAGGCAAGCAGATGGCACTCCGTTGGCAAGCGGACAGTTCTCGGCGGCGATTGCCGACGGGCAGTTTGCCGACGACATCATCTACGACGGCGTCAACTTCGCGCCGGCGGTCATGTCGGGACTGCAACCGGGAGCCGCGCTATGAGCCAGTCGCGCAACGTCATGTTGATTGCAGTCGCATTTCAGCCCTGGTTCGCATGGGCCCAGTCGCTCCCGCCCGGCTTCAAGCTCAAGGGCGTACTGCCCGGGCCCGTGTCCATAGCGTGCCAAGACCCGCCACCGCCCGGTGCGTCGGAGCCGCAATGTATCGTTGTAGCCGCACCAGCGCCGCCAGCGCCTCCCGCCTCGAGGGCAGCAGCCGCCAGCGCGGCTGCTACCCCTGACGCGGCACCATCAGCGCCAGCCTCTGGCGGTACTGAGACAGGCGCTAGTGAGGCGACACCCGCTCAGAAGAAGAATGCGTTCGAGTTGGTGTCGGAGTTTGGCCAAATGGACCTCTCGGTCCCGAGCAGCCCCGCCTTTGCCGTCTTGGGCATCTCGCCCGACAAAGTCCAGCGCCCCGGCACCATCCGGGACTTTGCCACCTCAGTAGTGCGCGGAATCGGTGCCGACGGCAAGCCCGTGAACGGCGTCGCGATAGACATGTCGCCTGTCTCTGTCTTCTTCAAGCAACTCATCACAGGGGGCTCTGAATACGCTGCGGATGCTGACTCGCACAACGACCTGCGCCTCAAGAACTATTGGAAGCGCGCATTCGCTCGAACGACAGTGTCGCTGGCGACGACTTCCGCCGACTCGAACGGTGCCTCCAAGTCTGCTTGGGGCTTGCGCGTCGGGCTCATCGACCAGGGCGACCCGGGGCTCTACTACAAGGAGACGGCGGCCTGTCTCAGGAAGGCCACGATGCCACCCATAAAGGCGGGCAGAGACCTCACCTCTACGCCAGCGGATGACGCGGTCAATCTATGCAACCCGCTGACCAACGGTGTCATGGAGAAGCCACTGTGGGCCCAGCCCGCCCTGTATGCCGGGTATGGGCAGTCCTGGTATTCAAAGTCGGGCTCGCTGACGGACCGTGCCCCAGATGTGAAGGCGTTCTGGTTGGCGGGGTCGTACGGAATGTTCGTCGGGAAACCGACGCAAGAGCTAGGGGCGTTGCGCACGCTCCTGCAAGGCTACTTGGGTCGAAAGCTCAACGACCGTACTCCCGACCCGAATGACGCCACCGTCCTCTTGCGGGAGGACTCGAGCGACATCATCGTCCGCCTGAAGCTGGGCAAGGACACCTGGCACGGCTTCCTTGAACTTGGCCGCAGTCGGGTCCGGCTCGGTAACGATACGACTGAGAAGCTGCGTCACGTTGCACTCGGGGCTGAGTTCAAGTTGAACTTTGCGGACGACACCTGGCTCCAGCTCGCCAGCGTCAGTGAGCGTGGCTTCTCGAACGGGAAGGACAACACCGGCGTCACCATGAACCTCAAGTTCGGGGTCCCCTTCCTTGAACTGCCGGGAACCAAGCCTGGCAACTGAGTCGGAAGGCTTTCCCTACAGGCCGAGCACCCTTGGCCGCAAGGGTCGAGGAGAGAGCCAGCGCCCGCGACCGCAGGGCAGGCGAGTGCTTGCGGCCGAGCCGTCGTACGAGCTGAGCCCAGTGACGGCCAGCGCCAGTTCAGGGCAGCGTCGGCATGTTGACGAGCAGGAACAGGTCGTCGCAGTGCAGACTGAAGAAGGGCTCGCCAAGCACCTCACACAGGGGCTCGCGCTTTCTTGGCCTTGGACGCAGCCTTGTGGGCCTTGGTGGCGGCAGGCTGCGCCGGCTCCTCGAACTCGTAGGCCGGCGGGCTGGCCGCCGGCGCGGTGTCCGACGGCAGCACCCGTTCGACTGGCTCAGGTCGCCATTGCAGTTGCTCCGCTTCCGGCAGGCCGAGGAAGTGTTCGACCGCGGCCTCGAACCACGCCACCTCGCGCCCAAAGCGCCGCGACCGCGGAAAGCGGCCCTGCTTGACCAGGCGCTCCAAGGACCGCTCGCTGCAGCCAAGGCGCGGAGACTTGGGCCTTGCTGAGCATGCGGCGCTGACTCGGTGTGTCGACAGGGACTGGGCCTGCCGATGTCGTGGTGGCGGCCGACGGGTTCTCTTGGGTGGCGCCGGTCATGGTCGCAATGTCCTCATCCAGGGCTGATGCGACCTGTAGTCACACAGGCTTATATCGAGTGCACTCGCGCCGAAAAGATGCGGGCGACACGATGGTCGCCCGCATGAATCACAACCTCGTTACCTCGGCGGCGGCCGTGCCGAGCCGCGTGGGTTGCCCCGGTGCTTCGGCACCCTCCTGTGCGTGGTTGAGCTTGCCCGTCCTCTGCGCCTGCAGCGCCACCTGGCGCAGCGCGAGCCGGCGCAGGTGTTGCGAGATGCTGGCGTAGCTGCCCCAGCCGAGCTGCAGCCTCAGGTTGATGAGGCTGGGTTTGCGGCCCTGTTTGAGCAGCGCGACGTACGCTGCGACGACGTCTGCGCTCGTGATGCCCTTGCGTCCCATGTTGGTCCTCGTCGATGGTCTGGCGAAGGCCGGACCTGCGACGTATAGGCAGTTTCGCGGGACGGATTACGTAATGGAAATCGCTTGAGCACCGGGAGCGGATTGCGAAGAATGCCGACATCACATCCACTGGAACCAAGCATGCTCGGACCCCTGCCCCAACCCACCCAAGCCGTGCGCACCATGCTCCACTTGTCGCCCGCGGTCTCGGTCGCCGCACTGGTCGCGGCACAACGTCGCGGACTGCGCCTGCGCGAATGGCTGGACCAGGTGGTCGTCGATGCGGTCACCGGGCCGGCAGGCGATGACGACTCCGCCAAGAGGATGTTGAAGGAGGCCACGGTGGCGTTGTTTGCGCGCGTGGCGGTGAGCAGCCCCGAGTTGCTAGAGGGCCGATGGAGGCTGCTGTGGGAACGTGTGCGCCTCGACGAGAGCTTCTGGCGCTATCCGACGCTCACGCTCGACGACATCGAGAGCGGCGCGTCGGCAGCGCCGGTGCTCGACGAAGGTCAGCTGCGCCGTCGCTGGGCGGAACTCGTGGCGGCGACCTACCTGCTGTAGGGGCACTACGGTGGCCACTGGCGCCTTGCCATTCAGTCGGCACTCAGCCCTCGCGCGAACGACCGAATCGGCGTGCCGTGAGCCGTCGCCAGTGGGGTCGTGGTGACAAGCATCGGTCCCACCAGGTCGCGAGCGCTTTTCATCGACATCGACGGCGTCTTGCATCCCGCTCCGGAACCGGGCCGGCTGGGGCCTTCGGACCGGTTTCTGCAGGTCGGCCATTTCGGGTGGTTGCCCGAGCTCGTGCAACTGCTTCGGCCACATCCGGACGTGGCCGTGGTCGTGCACTCCTCGTGGCGCTTGAGCTACAGCGATGACGAGGTTCGCGAGATGCTTCTTGAGCTCGGCGAACGCGTCATCGAGGTCACGCCGCGCTGTGCAGGGCGATACGAGAGCATCCTGGCATGGCTTGACGACCACCCGGTCGAGAGCTACCGCATCGTGGACGACGACGCGAGCGAGTTCGCCTCGCCGACACCGCCAGAGTTGGTGCTGTGCGACCCCTCGACGGGGCTATCGAGTCCGGCGGTCCAGCAAGCCCTGAGGGCCTGGCTCGACAGCTGACGGTGCCCGAGAACGGCCGCGAGCTGCAGATAAACACCCGGCCTATACGCATTGTGATCTTGCCCCCGGAAACCGTCTCCCATGCTGAGTGATGCAATGTCAGCAAGGAGAACGGAAATGACGAAGCCGAAGGCGGCGCCGAGGGCGCGCTACACGATGGAGTTCAAGCAGGAGGCGGTGCGCCTGGTCGAAGGAGGCCAGAGCATTGCGGCGGTGGGCAGGACGCTGGGCGTGGTCGATCAGACCTTGTTCAACTGGGTCAAGGCAAAGCGCGAGGGCAAGCTCAGCGGCGCGGACAGCAAGCCTGTGAGTGCCGAGCAAATGGAGATCACCCGGCTGCGTGCGGAGCTGGCCCGAGTGACGATGGAGCGCGACATCCTGGGAAAGCGACGGCGTACTTCGCAAAGGCAGCGAAGTGAAGTACGCCTTCATCCAGCGCCACCGGCGGGTGGCCGATCTCGGTGCAGTGCCGGGTGCTGCAGGTCAGCGTGACCGGGTACCACGAGCACTTCATGCGACGCGCCAGCAACGCCCAGCGACGCCACCTCAGCGACGATGCGCTGCTGGTGCACATCAAGGCGATCCACGCCGAGACACGCGGTGGCTACGGCTGGCCGCGGACCTGGAAGGAACTGCTGGCCCGAGGCATCCGGGTGGGCAAGGACCGGGTGCAGAAGCTGATGCAGCTGCACGGCATCCGCGCCAGGGGCAAGCGGCGATTCAAGGTCACCACCGACAGCAAGCATGACCTGCCCATCGCAGCGAACCTGCTCAACCAAGCGTTCGCCGTGAGCGAGCCGGACAAGGTCTGGGTGGGCGACATCACCTACATCGCCACCGACGAAGGCTGGCTGTTCCTGGCCGTGGTGATCGACCTGTTCAGCCGCCAGGTGGTGGGCTGGTCGCTGCGCCAGGACATGACGCGTGAGCTGGTCATCGATGCGTTGCGCATGGCCTGGTTCAAGCGCCATCCGGGCAAGGATGCTGGCCTGATCTTCCACAGCGACCGGGGCAGCCAGTACGCCAGCAAGGACTACCGCGACGTGCTCACCGAGTACGGCATCACTGCCTCGATGAGCCGGCGTGGCAACTGCTGGGACAACGCCTGCAGCGAGACCTTGTTTGGGTCACTGAAGGTAGAGCGGCTGCACGGACAGCGCTTCAAGAGCAGACGCCAGGCCAAGGACGAAGTTGTGGCCTGGTGCTCTGGTACAACCGAACCCGACTGCACTCGACGCTGGCCTACACCAGCCCGATGCAGTTCGAAGAAGCCTGGCTCGCCAGCCAACCCCGGCAAGCCAGCGCGTAGTCCAGCTATGGGATACGGGATCCAGGGGCAAGGTCATTGCTGGAGGAGAGGGCTCGATACCCCGCGGCCAGCGAAATGCACAAGCGGGATGTGATGGTGCAGCCCTGGGAGACGACTAGAGGGGCGAACAGGCGCGGCGCGACACCGCGGACAGTCTGGTCGAGTGACGGCGCTGCGCGGCGGCCGTCATGCCACTGACCGAGTCGGCTTTG
>JADJJI010000012.1 GCA_016706565.1 Piscinibacter sp. | reverse complement strand
TGATCTTGCCCCGGAAACCGTCTCCCATACTGGGTGATGCAATGTCAGCAAGGAGAACGGAAATGACGAAAGCCGAAGGCGACGCCGAGGGGCGCGCTACACGATGGAGTTCAAGCGGGAGGCGGTGCGCCTGGTCGAAGGAGGCCAGAGCATTACGGCAGTGGAGCGGGACGCTGGGCGTGGTCGATCAGACCTTGTTCCAACTGGAGTCAAGGCAAAGCGCGAGGGGCAAGCTCCAGCGGCGCGGACAGCGAGCCTGTCAGTGCCGGGCAAAGTGAAATCCGCGGCTGCGTGCGGAGCTGGCCCAGTGACGATGGGCGCGACATCCTGGGAAAGCGACGGCGTACTTCGCAAAGGCAGCGAAGTGAAGTACGCCTTCATCCAGCGCCACCGGCGGGTATGGCCGATCTCCGTCAGTACCGGGTGCTGCAGGTCAGCGTGACCGGGTACCACGAGCACTTCATGCGACGCGCCAGCAACGCCCAGCGACGCCACCTCAGCGACGATGCGCTGCTGGTGCACATCAAGGCGATCCACGCCGAGACACGCGGTGGCTACGGCTGGCCAGCGGACCTGGAAGGAACTGCTGGCCCGGGGCATCCGGGTGGAGCGAGGACCGGGTGCAGAAGCTGATGCAGCTGCACGGGCATCCGCGCCAGGGGGCAAGCGGCGATTCAAAGGTCACCACCGACGGCAAGCATGACCTGCCCATCGCAGCGAACCTGCTCAACCAAGCGTTCGCCGTGAGCAGGCCGGACAGGGTCTGGAGTGGGCGACATCACCTACATCGCCACCGACGAAGGCTGGCTGTTCCTGGCCGTGGTGATCGACCTGTTCAGCCGCCAGGTGGTGGGCTAGTCGCTGCGCCGGGACATGACGCGTGACTGGTCATCGATGCGTTGCGCATGGCCCGGTTCAAGCGCCATCCGGGCAAGGATGCTGGCCTGATCTTCCACAGCGACCGGGGCAGCCAATTCGTCACAAGGACTACCGCGACGTGCTCACCGAGTACGGCATCACTGCCTCGATGAGCCGGCGTGGCGGCAGTTGCCTGGGACAACGCCTGCAGCGAGACCTTGTTTGGGTCACAGAAGGTAGAGCGGCTGCACGGACAGCGCTTCAAAGAGCAGACGCCAGGCCAAGGACGGAGTTGTTGGCCTGGACATCTGGTACAACCGAAGGTGACTGCACTCGACGCTGGCCTACACAGCCCGATGCAGTTCGAAGAAGCCTGTCGCCAGCCAACCCCGGCAAGCCAGCGCGTAGTCAGCTATGGGATACGGGATCCGGGGGGCAGGTCGGTACAGCGCCTCATTGAGCAAGAGAAGGCGAAGCTGGCGACAGTGCGTCTGAGCATTGAGAGTGGAGAACGTGAGGTCTCCGCGTTGGCGTCACAGGTTTCTCAGCTGCGCGGTCAGGTGCTGGTGGTTGAGGAAACGCTGCTCCTCGAAAGCTTTGCACTCTATGAGCCGAAGTTCAAGCTCAACGCCAGCCATGAGTACAAGACGCGACTCGATGGCGTGAGGGACCGCCAGAAGGCCATGGTCAAGAACGGCGAGGGCGGCCACCGGTGACCAAGAGTGGTCAGTCAACGGCAAGAAGTCGGAAGGGCGCAAGCTCATCAACGATATGGTCAAGCTGGTGATCCGCTCGTTTAACAACGAGTCCGACTACTGCGTTGACAACGTCAAGTTCGACAACATCGAGCTTGGTGAAAGCGCATCCGACAGGCGTTCGACGCGTGCAATCGGTTGGGCCGCGTGATGACCGTGCGCCTGTCGGAGGCGTACCTCAACCTCAAGCTCGACGAACTGCACCGGCGCACGAGTTCCAGGTCAAGAAGCAGGAGGAAAGGGAGAAGCCAAGCGGTTGCGGGAGGAACTGCGGGAGCAGCAGAAGCTGGAGCAGGAGATCCGCGCCGCGCGCGACAAGATCGCAAAGGAGCGCAAGCACTTCGCGGCGGCGCTCAATGACCTCCAGGCGCGGCTGGCACGGGCAACGAGCGATGAGGACCGTGCTGCTCTGCAGTGCAAGATCGCCGAGGTCGAGGCGAGGCAAGGCCGAGCTGGACAAGGAAGAACGGGTCATCGACTACCGTGAGCAGAACGCCAAGGCGGGCTACGTATACGTGATCTCGAACGTTGGCGCGTTCGGCGACGGCATCTACAAGATCGGGATGACCCGTCGGCTAGAGCCGATGGAAAGGATTGACGAGCTCGGCGACGCGTCTCTCCCCTTCTGGTTCGATGTCCACGCTTTGGTGTTCTCAGAGAACGCCCCGGCGCTGGAGGCCAAGCTGCACGAACGCTTCGCCGCGGGGCGGCTCAACAAGGTCAACGGCCGCAAGGAGTTCTTCCGTGCCGACATCGCCGAGATCGAGAGTGTCATCCGAGCGAACTACGACGCCGTCGTCGAAGTGACTCACGAGGCACCGGCCGAGCAGTACCGCGAGTTTACGCATGGCAATGCCCACGGCAGCGATCCAGCAGTCCGAACGGGCAGCTGTACGTAGCCTAAGCGAGCCGGCAGGGGCGGTGTCCCCCTTAGGGAGTTGACAGTCGCCGGAAGACTGACAGCCGCCATTCACTGGCGAACTACCCAATGACCGGTCCTCTGCAAAGCGGCCGCTGCGTGACCTTGCGGAGGTGATCGTCAGCGCGAGCCGTTGCTAGTCGGCCTGGCGCTGTTCTGGCTGGTGCTGAACGTTACGTCGGCACCGAACGTCTTGTTGGCGAGCGTGATTGCCATTGCACGTTCTTTACATAGAACGCTTTCACATCAACGGTCACTACCTTGAGCGCGACGCCAGCCCGTGCTGGGCCTAGACTGACGCCCACAGGGGGAATGCGCCATGGCCACCCAGGAAGAGCAACGCAAAGAGGAAACGGAAGCCATTGAGAACGGGCGTGCCGCGTTCGAGCGCCGCCGTGACGCGATCATCAAGGTGCAACGTCACTTCTATCCCGTGGGCAACGGCATGCCAACGACCGCCGACATGGATGAGCTGGAAGCGGCCGACAAGGACTGGAAGTCGGCGCAGGCTGTGGTCGAGCGGATCGTTGACGAGATCAGAACGGGCAAGCGCCGCTGAATGAAAAAGGGGCGCGACTCGCGCCGCGCCCCAAGGTCTGACGACCAGTTCAGGCTACTTCTTGCCTTTGGACTTGACCTTCTGCGTCAGCGCGGAGGCGGCGACCGTCTTCACGATTGCAGGGGTCTTCGGGTTGGAGAGCAGCTTCGATGCTGCGGACGCCACACGGGGCGAAAGTAGTTTCGTTTGGCTTTTTGCCATAGTAAAATGTTCCTAATGAGATAAAACAGATCGAACCAAGGTAGGCGACGTTCAAGCACGACGCCACGCCACTCCAGCTCACCTATCGCGCCTGCCAGGGTCCACGATTCGTGAGCTTTTTCTATTGGGGCTGCGCTTCGGTGGCGATGAGCAACGCAGCCTCAGAATCATCTTGTCATCAGTACCCCGCAGAAGTTGTGGGTGAATCAGCGCACGCAGATATACGCGATGACGCGTGGCTCGAGGCCCGCATCACGCGCGACGACCGATTGCGCTGACAAGATGTGATTGCAGCACAAGATGAATCGGTGCGCAATGACTGACAGCGAGTTGCAGCTATCCGAGATAAGACCTAGAATCGGCAGAACCGAACACGGAGGCCCTATGGACGAGCAACCCGACAAGCAAGACAAGAAGACCAAGGATCGTTCTCCGAACTTTCCGTTTATCAGCCTCGCGCAAGCGGTCGAGCGCGCGAAGGCGTTCTACGACGAAGAGCGCAAGGGCGCAGCGCCCGTCACTCGGGCTGCCATTCACTGGAAGTACAGCCCGAACAGCAGCGGCCTGATCCAGACCGTGGCGGCGATGAAGAGCTATGGGTTGATGGTGGACGAGGGCTCTGGTGCTGAACGCCGCCTGCGGCTGACCGAGCTGGCGCTGCGCATCGTGCTCGATACGCGGCCTGATTCGGCCGAACGTGGTGAGATGCTGCGTCGCGCAGCGTTGAGTCCCAACGTTTGCAGTGAAGTACATGCCAATTGGCCTGATGGATTGCCGTCAGACGAGACGTTACATCATTATCTTGTCTTGGAACGGTCGTTCGCTCCGCCGAACGCACTACGTGCCGTCAAGATTCTCAAGGAAAATCAACAGCTTGCGAAGCTGTCACAGGGGACTTCTTTATCTGCAGATTCGACTGTCGTCGATGATAGCGATAGCACTGAGCATGACGACATAATGGAAAGCCATGCCGTTACGTCCAGCGCTCCAGTCGATGGAAACAACTACCGTACTCAGGCACAGCGAAACGTTGTCGTTGGGGCTCGGCTGCGTGCGCCGACGTTGCCGTTCACTGAACAGGTGCTCGATCCAGACGGCAACACGGTTCGACTTGAGTTCGCGGTCCAGCCGACTGAAGAGATGTACGAGTTCTTGAAGGACTACATCGAGCTTCGGCTGAAGGCGATGAAGCGTCGGGCTACGCTGACGATCACTGGTCACGCACCGACGGTGACGGTCACGCCGACACAGCCAGCCGAAACTGGGTCTGGCCCGACTCGGATCGGTGACGTGGACATCGCCTGATCAGGCGACGTGCTTAGTGGCTTGCGCATCTCGACCAGGACATCGACCGCCGCAGCTAATCGGCGAGTCTTCAGCGATTGTTAGTGACGACGAAGGTCGGGTTGACTCGCCTGCAAGCGCGGCAGATCCACTGCCCGCACTCGATCTTGACCACCTGGCTGGACCGAAGATATCAACCAGTGCATCTCAGACGTCGAGCGTTCAGGGCAGCCCAACGTCAGAAAACAGAAGCTCAGCCGCCATCCAACCAGCTCGGGACTAGGACCGCAACCGCTGCAGAGCAGCCGTGCGAATGCCTGGCCATTCCTTCGATAGAGCGTCGGTTTCCGCATGGCGACGACGTACGACACCACTGCGGTGATGCTCCGACTACCAGAAAGTGGGAGGACTACTTCCTCCACGACTTCCTTGCAGGCGAGAGCGCTTGACTGGCCAGAACTCCGATCGCCTTAGCCCCAAAGTCGGACCATTCGATGCGGGTCGGTGTCGAGCCGCGTTTACGACTCTATTGAGTTGTTTTCGACTGTTTTGACGTGTTTGCGACTCTATTTGGTCGGAACAACACGCGCATGGCGCGCCGACCTCACTCCACCGTCACGCTCTTCGCCAGGTTGCGCGGCTTGTCGACGTCGGTGCCGCGTGCGCAGGCCGTGTGATACGCCAGCAGCTGCAGCGGCACCACGTGCAGGATGGGTGACAGCGCGCCGTAGTGCTCGGGCATGCGGATCACGTGCAGGCCTTCGCCGGATTCGATCTTCGTGTCGCTGTCGGCAAACACGAACAGCTCGCCGCCGCGTGCGCGCACTTCCTGCATGTTGCTCTTGAGCTTGTCGACGAGCGCGTCGTTCGGCGCCACCGTCACCACCGGCATCGCGCTGGTCACCAGCGCCAGCGGGCCGTGCTTGAGCTCGCCGGCCGGGTAGGCCTCGGCGTGGATGTAGCTGATCTCCTTGAGCTTGAGCGCGCCTTCGAGCGCGATCGGGTAGTGCAGGCCGCGGCCGAGGAAGAGTGCGTTCTCCTTGCGCGCGAAGGCCTCGCTCCAGGCCACCACCTGCGGCTCCAGCGCCAGCACCGCCTGCACGGCCACCGGCAGGTGGCGCAGCGCCTTCAGGTGCTCGGCCTCCTGCTCGTCCGTCAGGTGCCCGCGCACCTGCGCCAGCGCCAGCGTGAGCAGGAACAGGCCGACCAGCTGCGTCGTGAAGGCCTTGGTCGAGGCCACGCCGATCTCGGCGCCGGCACGCGTGATGTAGGCGAACTCGCATTCGCGCACCATCGCGCTGGTGGCCACGTTGCACACCGTCAGCGTGTGCTTCATGCCCAGGCCGCGCGCGTGCTTCAGCGCGGCCAGCGTGTCGGCGGTCTCGCCGCTCTGCGTGATGGTGACGACCAGGGTGCGCGGGTCGGGCACGCTGTCGCGGTAGCGGTACTCGCTGGCGATCTCCACGCTGGTGGGAATCTTGGCGATGCTCTCCAGCCAGTACTTGGCGGTGGAGCCGCTGTAGTAGCTGGTGCCGCAGGCCAGGATGAGCACCTTGTCGATCTCCTTGAAGACCTTGTAGGCGCCATCGCCGAACAACTCCGGCGTGATGCTCGTCACCGCGTCGAGCGTGTCGGCGATCGCCTTCGGCTGCTCGAAGATCTCCTTCTGCATGTAGTGCCGGTACGGGCCCAGCTCGGCCGCGCCGGTGTGCGCGTGCACGGTGCGCACCTCGCGCGCCACCGGCTTGAACGGGCCGTCGCCGTCGCGCCGCGTGATCCAGTACTTGCCCAGCTGCAGGTCGACGACGTCGCCCTCTTCGAGGTAGACGATCTGGTCGGTCACGCCGGCCAGCGCCATCGCGTCGCTGGCCAGGAAGTTCTCGCCGGCACGATCGTTCGCGCCCACGCCCAGCACCAGCGGCGAGCCTTCGCGGGCGCCGATCACGCGGTGCGGTTCGTCGCGGCAGAACACCGCGATCGCATAGGCGCCGCGCAGCTGCACGATGGCGCGCTGCACGGCGTCGAGCAGGTCGCCCTCGTACAGGCGGTCGACGAGGTGGGCGATGACCTCGGTGTCGGTCTGGCTGGTGAACTCGTAGCCCTTGGCGCGCAACTCGGCACGCAGCTCGTCGTGGTTCTCGATGATGCCGTTGTGCACGAGAGCGATGCGGCCGACGCTGGCCGACTTGGCCTGCGGGCCGTGCGAGAAGTGCGGGTGCGCGTTGTGCACCGCCGGCGCGCCGTGCGTGGCCCAGCGGGTGTGGGCGATGCCGGTGCCGCCCTGTACGCCTTCGCTGGCGACGTTGGCCTCTAGTTCGGCCACGCGCGAGGTGCTGCGTGCGCGCTTGAGTTCGCCGCCCTGGTGCACCGCCACGCCGCAGGAGTCATAGCCGCGGTATTCGAGCCGGCGCAGGCCCTCGAGGAGGACGGGGACGATGTTGCGCGTGGAGACGGCGCCGACGATTCCGCACATGGGTGGCTTCCTTTGTCTGGGCAGGGATCGCATCGTAGGAACACCCCCGAGGCGATTGATTGCAATTTTCGTCTCAGTATGGAATATTCATCCATCCCCCAAATGTGGTGAATGAATAGTTCACGCTTTGTATTGACATGGCAGAAATCGCCGCAACCCTCGAGCTCGATGCGACCGACCTGCGCATCCTCGACCAGCTCCAGCGCGACGCCTCGCTGACCAACCAGGCGCTGGCCACCGTCGTGCACACCTCGCCGGCGACCTGCCTGCGGCGGGTCAAGCGGCTCGTGGACGCCGGCGTCATCGAGCGCCAGGTGGCGCTGCTCTCGCCGCAGCGCCTGGGCGCGGGGCTCACCGCCATCGTCGAGGTGACATTGGACCGCCAGGGTGCCGAGCACCTGCAGGCCTTCGAGGCGCGTGCCGTGGCCGATGCCGAGGTACGGCAGTGTTATCGCGTCACGCCGGGGCCGGATTTCCTGCTGATGCTGCAGGTGGCCGACATGCCGGCCTACCACGCGCTGGTGCAGCGCCTGTTCACGCAGGACGCCAACGTGCGCAACGTGAAGGCCTTCTTCAGCGTGCACCGCGCCAAGTTCGAGCCGGGCCTGGCCCTGCCCTCGCCGACGCTCTCGTCCTGAGCGGGCTCAGGACTTCAGGATCACCAGGCCCTTGAGGTACTCGCCCTCGGGGAAGACGATGGTCTGCGGGTGGTCGGGCGCGGCGGCGACGCGCGCGTAGATGATGCCGTCCACGCCCGCGTCCATGCCGGCGCCGGCGACGATCTTGTGGAACAGCTCCGGCCCCACACCGCCCGAGCACGAGAAGGTGAACAGCATGCCGCCGGGCGCGAGCAGCCTGAGAGCCAGGCGGTTGATGTCCTTGTAAGCGCGCGCGGCGCGTTCGGCATGGGCCGCGGTGGGCGCGAACTTGGGCGGATCGAGCACGATGGCGTCGTAGCTCTTGCCGGCCTTCATCGCATCGCGCAGGGTCTGGTTGACGTCGGCGTCGAGCGCCTCGTGGCGCGCCGGGTCGAAGCCGTTCAACGCCACATGCGCCGCAGCGCGCGCCAGCGCCGGCGCCGACGAATCGACACTGGTCACCTGCGCCGCGCCGCCGGCCAGCGCCGCGATGCTGAAGCCGCCGGTGTAGCAATAGCAGTTGAGCACGCGCTGCAGGCCGAAGTGCCGCACCGTGTCGGCGAACAGCTTGCGGTTGTCGCGCTGGTCGAGATAGAAGCCGGTCTTGTGGCCCTCGGCCACGTCGAGCGTGAGCTTCCAGCCGTGCTCGCGGATCGTCACCTCGGTGGCGCCGCTGCCGCGCAGCCAGCCGGTGGCCGGCTCCAGGCCCTCGAGCTTGCGCACGCCGGAGTCGCTGCGTTCGTAGATGCGCGTGAGGCCGGTGGCCTGCAGCAGCAGGTCGGCGATGGTGCCCTTCCAGCGCTCGGTGCCGGCGGAGAGGAACTGCGCCGACAGCACGTCCCCGTAGCGGTCGACGATCAGCCCCGGCAGGCCGTCGGCCTCGCCATGGATCAGGCGCACGCCGTCGCTCTCGATCGGCAGCCGCTTGCGCAGCGCGAGCGCGCGGGCGATGCGGCGCTCGAAGAAGGCGGCGTCGATGCGCTCGGCCTCGTCGAAGCTCCAGGCGCGCACGCGGATCATCGAGCTCGGGCTGTAGGCGCCCCAGGCGAGGAAACGCCCGTCGCTGGACTCGACGCGCACGGTCTCGCCGGCGTCGGCCTTGCCCGTGCCCACGCTGCCCTGGAACACCCAGGGGTGCAGGCGCAGCAGCGAACGTTCCTTGCCGTCGCGCAGGGTGATGACCTTCATGGAGCTTCTACTTCCTCTTCGCTCGCGGATGGGCGGCGTCGTACACCTTCGAGAGGTGGCCGAAATCGAGCCGCGTGTAGACCTGGGTGGTGGTGATGTTGGCGTGGCCGAGCAGCTCCTGCACGGCACGCAGGTCGCCGCTGGACTGCAGCAGGTGCGATGCGAACGAGTGGCGCAGCATGTGCGGATGCACGTGCGTGGACACGCCGGCCTGGATGGCGCGCTGCTTCAGGCGAGAGCGCAGCTGGCTGGGCGTGAGCCGCGTGCCGCGGTTGCTGACGAACAGCGCCGGCTCGCCAGCGTCGGCGAGTTGCTCGCGCACCGCGAGCCAGCCTTGCAGCGCCTTCAGGGCCGAAGCACCCACCGGCACGCTGCGCCGCTTGCTGCCCTTGCCGAGCACGTGCGCGGTGGTGTCGCTGGCGTCGATCCAGCCGGCCGCCTGCGCGCTCGCGCCCACGTCCAGCCCGATCAGCTCGCCCACGCGCAAGCCGCAGCCGTAGAGCAACTCCACGATGCAATGGTCGCGTGCGTCGAGAAGCGGGTTGCCGGCCTCGGGGTGGTGGTCGGCCAATGCCATCGCCTGGTCGACCGGCAGCGCCTTGGGCAGCGGCTTGCCGGCCTTGGGCGCACGCACGCCATCGACCGGGTTCAGCGCCACCAGCCCGTCGCGGCCCAGCCAGCGGTACAGGCCGCGCCAGGCCGACAGCACGATGGCGATGCTGCGCGAGGCGAGGCCCTGCGCATGCAGTTGCGCGGCCCAGCGGCGCACGTGGTGCACCTGCACCTCGCGCAGCGCGACAGGGTGGGCCTCGGTGAACTGGCGCAGGCGCTCGAAGGCCTCGCCGTACATCGCCAGCGTGCGCGGCGCCAGGCGCCGTTCGACCTCGAGGTGAACGAGGTGCCGGGCGATGTCGTCAGGCGCCGGCATCTCGGCCATCAGCGCACGGGCAGCAGCCGCGACAGCGCCGCGCTCGACAGCTCGCCGATGCGCTGCAGGAACTCGGTGCCCATGTCGGCGGTGTAGCGCGTCGGGTCGGGCGAGGCGAGCACGAGCATGCCGAAGGCCTCGACCGTGGCGCCGTGGCGCAGCGGGATCATCGCCAGCGACAGCGCCGAGGCGGCGTCGTCCAGCCACTGCGCCGCCTCGAAGCCGCTGTTCACGCCGCAGTAGGGCAGCGTCAGGCTGCTGGCCAGGCTCTTCACGTCGGCGCTGACGGCCTTCGCGAAGGGCAGCGTGGCGAAGGCATCGGCCGCGCCCCAGACGCGGATGCCGGCCTGCGGGATCATGAACTGGTGCATCAGCTCGCGCGTCAGCACCTCGGGCAGCTCGCCGGGGTTGGCGGTGAGCATCAGCGCGCGCGTCCAGCGGTGCAGCTTGTCGGCGATGGCCACGTTCTCCTGGCCGTGGCGGATCATCTCGATGATCTTGCCTTCGAGGCCGCGGTTCTTGTCGCGCAGCATCTCCATCTGCCGCTCCTGCAGCGAGACGGCGCGCTGGCCGTGCGGGCTGGTCAGCTGCACGGCGCCCAGCAGTTCGGCATGGCGCTCGAAGAATCCCGGCGTGTTGGCCAGGTAGTTGGCGATGTCCTGCTCGGTGATGCCCTGGATGCTCACGGTTGGCCCTTCGTCATAGTTCGATCTCGCCTTCGAAAACCGTCACGGCCGGCCCGGTCATGAACACATGGCTGGCGCCGCCGGCCCACTCGATCGTCAGCTGCCCGCCACGCGTGTCGACATCGACCTTCGCATCGAGCAGGCCGAGCCGGATGCCGGCCACCACCGCCGCGCAGGCGCCGGTGCCGCAGGCCAGCGTTTCGCCGGCGCCGCGCTCGTGCACGCGCAGCCTGATGTGGCTGCGCGAGAGCACCTGTGCGAAGCCGGCGTTCACATGGCGCGGAAAGCGCGCATGGGTCTCGATCATCGGGCCCTGCGTGCCGACCGCGGCGCCGTCGACGTCGTGCACGAACTGCACCGCGTGCGGGTTGCCCATCGACAGCACGGCCACGTCGACCGCGTAGTCGCCGAGGTCCAGCGGCCACAGTGCGAAGCCGTTCTGTTCGCGCGGCACGAGGCCGGCCGCATCGAAGGGCACGCGCGCGGGGTCGAACACCGGCGCGTTCATGTCAACCGTGACACGCCCGTCGGGCTGCGCGCGCAGCTCGAGCAGCGTGTTCATGGTCTGCACGCGCACGGTGCTCTTGTCGGTGAGATGCTTGTCCTGCACGAAGCGCACGAAGCAGCGCGCGCCGTTGCCGCACTGCTCCACCTCGTCACCGCTGCCGCCGTTGAAGATGCGGTAGCGGAAGTCCACCTCCGGCGTGCCGCTCTTCTCGACGACGAGAATCTGGTCGGCGCCCACGCCGAAGCGGCGGTCGCCCAGGCGGCGGTACTGCTCGGGGGTGAGCGCGAGCGGGCCGCGCGTGGCGTCGAGCACGACGAAGTCGTTGCCCGCGCCCTGCATCTTGGTGAAGTGGAGTTTCATCCTGGGACGGATTATCGACTCGACGGCGGGGCAGCCCGCCGGTCTCGCCCGGCCGGCGAGATCCTTTCTTCTGCTGGCCCAGAAGAAAGGACCCAAAGAAGAGGGCCTGAACACGATCCGGCTGCTGCCGCAGGCCACAAAGTTCGGCTGTTGAAGGCTCAGGCCCACCGCACCGAAGGCTCGTCCAACACGCGCTCGGCGCTTCGGGTCAGCACGGCGCGACACCAGCCGCCTCGGGTCTGCTGCCATCTCAACCGACCGAATCGTGTTCCAGGCCCTTTGCTTTGGTGACTTTCATTTGGGCCAGCAAATGAAAGTTACCGCCGGCCGGGCGCGACCGGCGGGCTCTCCGCCAAGGAGATCAATACAACGAAGTCTCCCCGGCGGGACGCGTCTTGAACCGCTTGTGCACCCACAGGTACTGCGCCGGATTCCGACGAATCTCATCCTCGATCCACCGGTTCATCCGCGCCGTGTCGGCGAGCGCATCGTCGGTCGGAAAGTCCGCCCACGGCGGCATGAAGCGCACCCGGTACCCCTGCCCGCCCGGCAACATCTCCGCCAGCACTGGCTGCACGACCATGCCCAGCGCGCGCGCCATGCGTGAAGGCGCGAGCAAGGTGGCCGCCGGCACGCCGAAGAAGGGCACGAACGCCGCATCGCGTTCGCCGAAGTCCATGTCGGGCAGGTTGAAGAAGCCGGTGCCCTGGCGGATCTCGCGGATCAGCGGCTTGGCCGAGTCGCTGCGCGGGAAGATCACCGCGTTGCCCAGGCGCAGCCGGCCGCGGCGCATCACCGCGTCCATCACCGCGTTGGTCTGCTGCTGGTAGATCGAGGCGCCCTTCTTCTTCTGGAACAGCAGCACCGAGGCGCCGGCCACGTCGAGCGCCATGAAGTGCGGCACCAGCCACATCACCGGGCGCTCGCTGCGCTCGGCCAGGTCGACCTCGCCCTCGACATGGATCAGGCGCATCAGGCGCTCACGTGGCGCCCACCACAGCAGGCCACGCTCGACGATGCTGCGGCCGAGCCAGCCGAAGTGATCGCGCGCCAGGTGCTCGCGCTCGGCCGGCGTCTTCTCGGGGAAACAAAGCTCGAGATTGCGCAAGGCGATGCGCCGGCGCGATTTCGCCAGCCGGTACAGCAGCGCACCGATGCCGCGGCCGAACGCCGCCTGCGCGCCCAGCGGCAGCCAGTGCAGCACCCACAACAGCGCCAGCAGGAGGCGAGCGGCCAACGGTCGGTCCCTTGGAAAGTTCAGTCGGCCGCGCCGGCGCGGGGCGCCTTGTAGCGGTGGTAACCCCACAGGTACTGCTGCGGGCATTGGCGGATCAGCGATTCCATCGCGCGGTTCACGATGGCCGCCGATTCTGCCTGTGCCGACGCATCGGCCGGCAGCGGCTCGGGCATCGGCGAGATGCGCACGGTGTAGCCGCGGCCGCCGCGCAGCCGCTCGCCCCAGATGAGCAGCGGCAGCGCGCCGGTCTGTTGCGCCAGTCGCGCCGCCAGCGTCATCGTGTAGGCGCTGCGGCCGAAGAACGGTGCCCACTCGCCCATGCCTTCGGGCGGCACCTGGTCGGGCAGCAGGCCCACCGTCTCGCCGCGGCGCAGCGCGCGGATCATCTGCCGCACGCCGGCCAGAGACGCCGGCGCGGTGGCCAGGCCGGGGCGGGCGCGCGAGCCCTCGATCACCTCGCGCAGCCAGAGTTGGCGCGCGGGCCGGTAGAGCACAGTGATCGGGCCGTACTGCGATGCGAAATGTTCGGCATAGGCCTGCGCGCAGATCTCGAAGCAACCCAGGTGCGGCGTCAGCAGCAGCAGCCCGCGGCCTTGCGCATGCGCAGCCTCTACGAATTCGCCGCCTTCGATCTGAACGAAGCCCGACAGCGGCGTCGATTCGGGCCGCAGCCACAGGAAGGGCAGCTCGGCGATCATGCGGCCCGCTTCGGCGATGGCCGCGCGTGCCGCCGGGGCCGGAATGCCCGCCTGGGCGATGTGATCGCGGAAGCGCCGCCGGTAGGTTGGCGACAGGACGTAACCCAGCCAGCCCACCCCCGCACCCAGGGTGTGAAGAAAGCCCAGCGAACGGCGCGACAACCAGCGGAACAGTCGAATCATCTTCCTATAATTGGCGCGTCGCCGAGTTATGAACTACTTGCGGGGCGACTCACAAAATCCGCTAAAGCGTTCGCCGCTCCTCCAAACCATCCAGGCCGGCAACGCAGTGTGCAACCTGACTGGAGTTTAAGAGTGTCGAACGATTTCCTTTTCACATCCGAATCCGTCTCCGAAGGCCACCCCGACAAGGTCGCCGACCAGATCTCGGACGCCATTCTCGATGCGATCTTCAAGCAGGACCCGCGCTCGCGCGTGGCCGCCGAGACGCTGACCAACACCGGCCTCGTGGTGCTGGCCGGCGAGATCACCACCAACGCGCATGTCGACTACATCCAGGTCGCGCGCGACACCATCAAGCGCATCGGCTACGACAACACCGAGTACGGCATCGACTACAAGGGCTGCGCGGTGCTGGTGGCCTACGACAAGCAGAGCAATGACATCGCTCAAGGCGTGGACCACGCCAGCGACGACCACCTGAACACCGGCGCCGGCGACCAGGGCCTGATGTTCGGCTACGCCTGCGACGAGACGCCCGAGCTGATGCCCGCGCCGATCTACTACGCGCACCGCCTGGTCGAGCGCCAGGCGCAGCTGCGCAAGGACGGCCGCCTGCCCTTCCTGCGCCCCGACGCGAAGAGCCAGGTGACGATGCGCTATGTCGACGGCAAGCCGCACAGCATCGACACCGTGGTGCTGAGCACCCAGCACGCGCCCGAGTACAGCCTGGGCCACAAGATGACCGACGCCTTCTACGAGGCGGTGCGCGAAGAGATCATCAAGCCGGTGCTGCCCAAGGCCTGGCTGACCAAGGACACCAAGTACCTGATCAACCCGACCGGCCGCTTCGTCATCGGCGGCCCGCAGGGCGACTGCGGCCTGACCGGCCGCAAGATCATCGTCGACACCTACGGCGGCGCCTGCCCGCACGGCGGCGGCGCGTTCTCGGGCAAGGACCCGAGCAAGGTCGACCGCTCGGCCGCCTACGCCGCGCGCTACGTGGCCAAGAACGTGGTGGCCGCCGGCCTGGCCAAGCAGTGCCAGGTGCAGGTCGCCTACGCGATCGGCGTGGCCAAGCCGATGAACGTGACCATCTACACCGAAGGCACCGGCGTCATCAGCGACGACAAGATCGCCATGCTGGTCAACCAGCACTTCGACCTGCGCCCGAAGGGCATCATCCAGATGCTCGACCTGCTGCGCCCGATCTACGAGAAGACCGCGGCCTACGGCCACTTCGGCCGCGAAGAGCCGGAGTTCACGTGGGAACGCACGGACAAAGCTGCGGCCCTGAAGGCCGCAGCCGGGCTGTAAGCCCGCCGTGCGCCGCAGGCGCACGGTTCGTCCGTGCGTCGGCGCAGGCTAACTTCGCGCAGCGAAGTTAAGGGGCCCCAGCCCCGGCCGAAGCCAGAAGAACCCACCGCGAAGCGGCTGACCAGAAGGGCGACGGGAGTCGCCCGTCGTCGTTTGCAGCGGCCTCAGCGCCCCAGGATCCCCTTCAGCAGGTCCAGCGGCTTGGGCATCTTGTCTTCCTTCTTCTCTTCGGGCTGCGGCTTCGGCGCGGGCTCGGTGCCGGCCGGCGGCATCTGGCCCATCTGCGGCATGCCCAGCATCACGGTAGCCACCGACTTGACGCGCAGCTTGGCCGCCCACACGGGCTCCCACACGGCCTTCGGGTCGGCCGGCCGCGGCGGGTGCGCGAGGTTCAGTTCGTTGCCGTAGGCGATGGCGCGCAGCATGCCGCCCTGCCCCGGGAAGACGCCCTTGGGCACGGTGCAGTGGGTGGTGGCCGGCGCGAGCAGCACCTTCTCCTTCAGCCAGCGGTCGACGGCGGCATTGGTCTGGTAGTCGATCAGGCCGAAGCCGGCCTCGGGCACTTCGCTCGAGGTCCAGATGACCATCTCGTCCTGCTTGGCGGCGCCCATGCCGGCGATGAAGTAGGCGCGCGCGGTGGGCAGTGCGGCCCAGGTCAGGTCGGTGGCGCCGCCCTGGTCGACCTGCTGCATCTGCAGCGCGGGCATCAGGTCTTGCGCGGCCTGGATCTGGAAGCGGAAGCCCTCGGGCACGCCGCTGCCGCTGAACTGGTGTTCGCCGACCAGCGAGGCGTTGTCGGGCACCATGCGCTCGTCGGCCGGGCTCGGCCAGACCGGCCGGCCCACCGCGCTGTGCGCGCCGCGCTGCGTGGCGCGCCGCGAGACGAAGAACTTCGCCATGTCGGTCGCCGAGGCGGTGGCCATGTCCAGCACCTTGGGCTGGCCCGGGCGCACCGTGGCGCCGCAGCCCCAGTAGAGCAGCAACTTGCCCTTCGGGCGTTCGTAGTCCTGCTCGACCACCTTGTCGTCGTCGTCGCGCGGCGCGGGCGTGCGCACTTCCTTGGGCGACTGCAGCTTGAGCGCCGGGCTCAGGAAGCCCGCGGGCACGGCCTGCTGCGCTTCGGCCAGCGAGGGGTTGGCGCGGGTCATCAGCGTGACGTCGACCCAGCGTCCGGCGGCACCGGTCTGCGTCTGGCCGAAGCTGTTCTTCGCTGCGCCGGCACCGCCGCCGAACAGGCCGCCGAGCGCGCCCAGCGGGTTGCCGCCGGCCGCGCCCATGCCGGGCATGCCCATGCCGCTGTAGGTGGCCACGTCGATCCAGGCCTGCGCCTGGGGTGGCTTGACGTTCGAGGTCTGCGCCGTCGCGGCGAAGGTGCTTGCGACGAGCAGGACGGCAACGGCGGGCTGGGCGTTCATGGCGGACTCCACGGGTGAAGAGTGCAAGGGATTTTCTCGCCATCCTCTCGCAGCAGGACGATCTGCATCAGTCCTTGCTCGTGGGATGGCCCGATCCGCAAGGCATCACGCGCCGTGGCGGCCGGCCAGCGCCAGCAGCTCACGGTTGACCGCGTTGCGATCGAGGAAGCTGGCGCGGAACTGGTCGGGGACGTGCAGCGCGTGCAGCTGCATCACCCAGGCCCGCCCCTCGGCCAGCACCGCCCGGGCCTGCGCCTGGTCGCCGAGCGCCAGGTGCACGCGCGCCGCGACCCACCACATCTCGCCGAGGTAGAAGCTCTCCGGCTGGTGCTGGCCGGCCAGCGCCAGCGCGGCCTGCGCATGCGGCAGCGCACGCTGCCAGGCGCCCTGCGCCGCCGCGCAGCCGGCGGCCCGCACATGTGCCGACAGCGCCAGGCCGAAGCGCTCCTGCACGCCGGCCCAGGTGGCCAGGCCGGAGGCCAGCGCCTCGCCTTCGTCGGCCGCGACGATGTGCGAGGCGAACAGCGTGGCGATGCGGTGGTACACGTCGTCGGGGTTCGGGATCATCTCCAGCGCCGCGCGCATCGGCGTCAGCGCATCGCCGCCGAGCTGGTGGGCCAGTTCGGCGCGCAGCACCTGCTGGAACATCGCGATGCCCGGCGGAATGCCGGCGCGATCGTGCGCGAGCAGGCGCTGCACGCGCGCCGGCTGGCCGAGATGGAGGAACAGCACCGCCAGGCGCTGCTCGGTCATCGCGATGTCGGTCGCGGAGCCCTGCGCGAGCAGGCCTTCGAGCGCCTCCTCGAGCAAGGGCAGCGCTTCGGCATAGTGGCCGATGTCGCGCAGCCGGTGGGCATGCGGCGCCTGCATCTGCAGCAGGCGCACGCGGCCCACCTCGCCGGTGGACAAGGCGATCTGGCGCGCCTGCAGCGACACCTCGCAGGCCTCGCGCACCCGCCCGAGCTTGGCCTGGCCGGCTGCGCCGTTGGACAGCGAGCGCCACAGCAGGTCGGGCCGGCCGGCCGCTCGCGCGAGCGACTGGCAGGTCTGCCAGCCGCGGATGGATTCGCGCAACCGGCCGGCGTAGTCCAGCGCGAGCGAGAACGCCTCCCAGAACTCCCACTGCTGCTCGGGCGTGCCATGCGCCTCGACCCAGGCCGCATGGGGCTCGAGCACGCTCACGCCCTCGAGCGTGCGGCGCGCGTCGCCCAGCGCACCCGACCAGGCGATCGCGAAGCGCAGCTCGAGCGCCGGCTCGCCTTGCGCCCGCGCCGCCGCGACGGCCTGCGGCGCCAGCCGCAGCGCCTCGTCGATCTCGAAGCGCGTGATGGCCAGCTCGAGCCGCACGCCCAGCGACTGCAGCTTCTGAGCCTCGCTGCGGGCCGCCGCGTCGAGCTCGGCCGCGGCCGCCTGGGCCTCGTTGCCGAGGTCGTTGCTGGCCAGCACGCTCGCCCGCTGGAGCAACGCCGCGAAGCGCTCATCGCCGTCGCCGGCACGCTCGAAGCACGCGGCCGCCTGCGCCAGCAGCTGCGTGTGCTCGACCGAGCGCCCGGCATCGCGCGAGCGCCGCGCCGCCTCGAGGTAGGCACGCGCGGCGTCGGCCCAGCGTTCGGCGTGGCCCCAGTGGGCCGCGAGCCGGGCGGGCTCGCCGCCGCGCTGCTGCAGGAAGGCAGCGATCTCGGCATGCAGCTGGCGCGCCACGGGCCGCGGCACCGACGCGAGCGCAGCCTCGTAGATCAGGTCGTGCGCGAAGGCGCCGTCGCGCAGCACCTGCGCCGCCTCCAGCTCGGCCCAGGGGTCGGCCAGGTCGAGCGTGCGCAAGCCCAGCACGCTCGAGGCCAGCTCGATGGAGAAGTCGGGCGCGGCCACCGCCGCGCAGCGCGCCAGCTGTACCGCGGGCACCGAGAGCTGCCCGATGCGGCGCTCGATCAGGGCGCTGACGTCGAGCGCCGCGGGCAGCCGCGCAGGCAGCCCGCCCACACCCTGGGTCAGCCAGGCTTTCACCGTCTCGAGCAGGTAGAGCGGGTTTCCGCCGGTGTGGCGCAGCAGCGCCGCGGCGCAGTCCTGCCCGTTCAGTGTGTCGATGCCCAGCGAGTCGACCAGTTCCGCCACCTGCTCGAGGCCGAGCGGCTGCAGGGTCAGCCGCAGCGTCTGCGGTTGCGACAGCAGCGCCTCCAGCCAGGCGCGGCCGGAGCTGCCCACCTCGGCAGCGCGCGCGGCCACCACCCAGCGGCAGCGCGTGGCGCCGGCCACGTACTGCAGCAGCTCGATGCTGGCGGGGTCGGCGAAGTGCAGGTCGTCGATCACGCAGCCTTCGAGCCCGAGCTCGTCGCTCTCCAGCACCGCGGCCACGCCGTTGAAGAAGCGCGTGCGCTGGGCCTCGTCGCGCAGCGGCGCGGCCACGCCGAATTCGGGCAGCAGCTGGGCGAGTGCCTGCTGAAGCGTGCCGTCGAGCCGCCGGAGCGCATCGCGCGGCAACTGGCGCAGCAGGCGCGAGAAACTGGCGTAGACGACACGGTCGTCACCGGGCCGCGCGCTGCCGACGAGCACGCGCCCGCGCTCGGCCGCGAAGTCCGACGCCAGCCGTGTCTTGCCCATGCCGGCATCGCCGCTGAGCACGGCGTTGTGGCCATGATCCCAGGCTTCGTGCAGGGCCTGCCGCTCGCGCTCGCGGCCGATCAGGCGGGGCGGGCGAAGCACGGACGCTGGCACCCGCGAGGCCGCCACAGGCCCGGCCGCCGGCACGGCCTGTTCGATCGTCGCCAACAGGGCCAGAGTCTCGGCGCCCGGGTGCGTGCCGACCTCGTCCTTGAGCAGCCGCTCGCAGCGGTCGAACGCCAGCAGCGCGGCAGCGCGTTCGCCGGCCAGGTAGTGCAGCCGCATGACGCGGCGATGGGCGTCCTCCGACAGCGGATCGAGCGCAAGCAGCTCCTGGGCGTGCGACAAGGCATCGGCATAGTCGCGCGATGCTTCGGCACCCGCAGACAACTCGGCGAGCGCGTCGCGCAGGCGGGCCCGCCTGCGCTCGCCCTGCTGCTCCAGCCACTGGGCGAGCTCACCGCGGAACTCGTCGGCCGCGCCGGCGAGCACGCTGTCGGCATCGGCCAGGTCGTGCACCACGCCGGGCGCCAGCGCGAGGGTGGCGTTGCCGCTGACCAGCGTCTGGCCGAGCAGGCGCCTGAGCTGGAACAGCCGCTGGCGCAAGGCATTGCGCGCGGCCTCGGCATCGCTGTCCGGCCAGAGCAGCCCGGCCAGCCGCGTGCGCGCGGTCGGGCCTTCGAGCGCCAGCCAGGCCAGCAGGGCAGCGTCGCGTGGCGCGAGCGGCACCGTGGCCCCGTCGGGGCCGGTGACACGCGGACTGGTGGCGAGATGGAGTTGCAAGGGGGCTCGGCGGCGGTCGACGGAAGATCCTGCGGCGCGGGCGCCTCGGCCTGTCCGAGGCATCTTAGCCATCTGCAGGGCGGCAGCGCAGCGCATCGCCCGGGTTGTACGCAGTCGAGCGTTATGCCGTCGTTAGACCGAGGGCTGGCCTGCACCACAATGCCGGCCCATGAGCCTGACGCTGGACGAGCTGCGCCGCCATGCGCTGGCGCGCAGCCTCTTCACACCCACCACGCTGCCCAAGGCCATCGCGAAGCTCGGCTTCGTGCAGGCCGACCCGATCCGGGCGCCGGCGCGGGCGCAGGACCTGACGCTGCGCCACCGCGTCGCCGACTACCGCGCCGGCGACCTGGAGCGGCGTTACGCGAGGCTGCCGATCGAGGAAGACTTCTTCGTCAACTACGGCTTCCTGCCGCGCGGCACCCACCACCTGATGCACCCGCGCACGCCGCGCACGGTGTGGACGAAGGCGCGCTGGAAGCAGGCGAACGCGGTGCTCGAGTTCGTGCGCGAGCGCGGCGTGGTGCACCCGCGCGAGGTCGACGCCGAGTTCGCGCACGGCAAGACCATCAACTGGTTCGGCGGCTCCTCGAACGCCAGCACGCAGCTGCTCGACGGCATGCACTACCGCGGCCTGCTGCGCATCGCCCGGCGCGAGGGCGGCGTGCGCCTGTATGCGGCGCGCGAGGCCACGCTGCCGCCGGCCGATCCACGCGCGGCGCACGATGCGCTGGTCGACGTGGTCGTCGCCAAATATGCGCCGCTGCCGGCCGCCACGCTGGGCCAGCTGGTCAGCCACCTGTGCGGCGGCGGCACGCCGCAATGGCGAGGCGAACGCGCGGCGGCACTGGCGCGCGCGAAGCAGCGCCTCGCGCACGCGAAGGTCGACGGCATCGGCTGGTACTGGCCCGCCGGCGAACGTTTGCGCAGCTCCGAGGCCGAAGAGCGCGTGCGCCTGCTCGCGCCCTTCGACCCGGTGGTGTGGGACCGCCGCCGCTTCGAGCTCTTCTGGGGCTGGGCCTACCGCTTCGAGGCCTACACGCCGGCGCCCCGGCGCAAGCTCGGCTACTACGCGTTGCCGCTGCTGTGGCGCGACCAGGTGATCGGATGGGGGAACCTGAGCCTGGCCGAGGGCCGGCTGAATTCGGAGTTCGGCTACGTCGCCGGGCGCGCGCCGCGCGAGGCGGCCTTCCGCCGCGAACTGGAGGCCGAGCTGTCGCGTCTGCACACCTTTCTCGGCCTGGCCTGACGCTACCATTCCCCGCACAACAACTGCGACAGGGAGAGAGGGATGTCACGAGTTCTATGGCGCGCCGCCGTGGCGGCGCTGTGTCTGTGGGCCGGCCTCGCGCTGGCGATGACCCAGGAAGAACGCGAGCGCGCCGGCGCCGAGGCTCAACAGGCCGCCAAGGTGGGCCCGGCCGACATCGAGCTCGCCGGCCAGGCGGTGCTGCACTTGCCCGATGGCCATGCCTTCGTACCGCAGCCGCAGGCCGGCAAGCTGCTCAACGCGATGGGCAACCCGGGCACCGACCCGCAGCTGCAGGGCCTGGTGTTCCCGCGCGGCGGCGGCGAGTGGTTCATGACCGTGCGCTTCGAGCCTTCGGGCTACGTGAAGGACGACGACGCGAAGAGCTGGAATGCGGACGATCTGCTGAAGAGCTTCCGCGAAGGCACCGAGGCAAGCAACGAGGAGCGCGCCAAGATGGGCGTGCCCGCGCTCGAGATCATCGGCTGGGCCGAGCCGCCTGCCTACGACGCCGCCACGCACCGCCTGGCGTGGGCGATGAGCTCGCGCCACAAGGGCGAGCCAGCCGACGCGCCGCAGGGCGTCAACTACAACACCTACGCGCTGGGCCGCGAGGGCTTCTTCAGCATGAACCTCGTCACCGGCCTGGCCGAGCTGCCCGCCGACAAGCCCAAGGCCCATGCGCTGCTGGCCGCGCTCGACTACAAGCAGGGCAAGCGCTACGCCGATTTCGACGCCAAGACCGACCACGTGGCCGAGTACGGCCTGGCTGCGCTGGTGGTGGGCGTGGCGGCCAAGAAGCTCGGCTTCATCGCGTTGGCGCTGGCCTTCTTCGCCAAGTTCGCCAAGGTGATCCTGCTCGGGGCAGCGGTGCTCGGCGGCGGCTTCATGAAGTTCTTCCGCCGCCGCAAGCCGGCCGACGCACCGACGCCGCCGGCGGCCTGACTGGCCTGGCGCGCGACGGCCGGCACCGCATGATCAGGCTGCTGCTCCTGCTGCTGGCGGGCGCATCACCGCGGTGCTGTCGCCGCGCATCTGGCTGCTCGGCGTGCCGGTGCTGGTGCTGCTGTTCATTTACCGGCCCAGCCCGATGCTCATCCTGATGGCGATCCTCGCCGCACCGCAGGTCTGCCAGGCAATCCGCTATCGCCGCGACGGCGAAGCCGCCCTCACCCACTAGGCGGTGAGCTCGCGCGTGAAGTGGGAGTACGGCCTGTACTACCTGCTGCTGCTCGCCTTCCTCGCGCTGATGACACACGACGTGCACGAGCAGTTGCAGTCGCTGCAGGCGGTGCGCGGCCGCGTGTGAGCAGGAGCGGCCTCGTTCAATGCGCCGGCGCGTTCGGCAGCGCGCGTTGACGAGACGCCAGCAGCGCGCCCAACGCCAGCACGCCGGCCGACAACGCGAGACCGCGCACGAGGCCGCCGGGGCCGTCGGCCACCCAGCCGACGAGCACCGGGCCGACGATCTGCCCGCCCGCGAAGACGATGGTGAAGGCCGCGATGCCCGCCGGCCACGCCGCCGGCGGCAGGTTGTGGCGCACCAGCACCGTGGTCGACGCCACCACCGACAGGAACACCGCGCCGAACAGTGCGCCCGAGGCGAACACCGCGACCGGATGCGCGCTCGCCACCGGCAGCAGCGTGGCCACGGCGAGCAGCGCATCGAGCACCGCCAGCGGCTGGCCGCCGCGATAGCGCTGCAGCAGCGGCGCCCACAGCCACGACGAGGCGATCACGCCGGCGCCGAGCAGCACGTAGAAGGCGACGATCACCGCGCCGCCCACGCCCTGCTCGCGCAGCAGCGTGACGATGAAGGTCATGTAGCCGATGTAGCCCAGGCCGAACATCAGGTAGCCGAGCAGGCCGAAGGCGAAGTCGCGCGCGCGGAAACCCTCGCCGCGCGCCGGCGCAGCCGCCGGCGGCGCAGCCAGCGAGCGTGTGCCGCGGGCCATCACCGCATTGCCGAGCAGCGCCGCCATGGCCAGCGCCACCCAGGCGCCCGGCCACGACAGCGGCGGCACGATCAGCGCCGAGGCGATGATGCCCAGCCCGGTGCCACCGTAGTACAGGCCGAGCACCAGCGCCGGCTTCGCCCCCGGCGCCTGGCCGAGCCGCGCGGCCAGCAGGCCGCCGGTGGCGAAGGTGGCGGCGCTGCACACGCCGGCCAGGGCGCGCAGCGAGTACAGCCACGCGTCGCTGCGCACCAGGCCGTGCGCGGCGAGCACGAGTGCGGTGCCGAAGCCGCCGGCCAGCAGCAGCGTGCGCGCATCGAAACGCGCCAAGGCACGCGGCAGCAGCAAGGCACCGACCAGGTAGCCGGCCGCGTTGAAAGTGTTCATCGCGCCGGCGGTGAAATAGCTCCAGCCGAGATCGGCGCGCATCGGCGGCAGCAGCAGCGCGTACGAGAAGCGCGCCAGCCCGAGCGAGATCGCAGCGCCGAGTGCGAGCGCCGCGGCGGTGACGAAGGTGTCGCGCGCCGTGTCGCTCATGCGCGCCGCGCGGCCAGCAGCCGCGCGCTCAGCTCGGCAAAGCCACGGCCGCGTTCCGCCTGAGTGATCCAGGCCGGCCACTCCGTCAATTGCTCGGCGAAGCGCATTAGGTTGGCCACGCCCACGCTCAGCGGGTAGTGCGCGAACATCAGCTGGTCGTTGGTCGAGTCGCCCACGTAGACCCAGCGATCGCGTTCGGCCTCGACGTTGCGGCCGAGCAGGCGCTGCACGATCCACTGCGCGCCGCTGCGTTTGTCGTGCGTGCCGAACCAGCCGTTGACGTGGATGGAACTGACGGTGGCATTCATGCCCTCGCCCCGCATGATCGCCACCACCTCGTTGATGCGTTCGGCGCTGAGGTGCACGAACTCGCTGTGGTCGATGGCGATGTCGGTGACGCGGCCGGCGCTGTCGCGCGCCAGCGTGGCACCCGGCACCTCGCGAAGTACGCGCCCTGCGGCCACGGCCAGGCGCTTGGCGTTGTGCGCCCGAGTGGCCTCGTCCTGCGCGTACTCGGTGCGCAGCGCGGCGCCCTCAATGAACAGCGCCACCGCGCCGTTCTCGGCGACGATGGCATCGATCGGCCAGTCGCGCGCGAACGGCTCGCTCCAGCCCATCGGCCTGCCCGTGATGGCGATCACCGGCAGTCCAGCCTTGCGCAGGCGAGCCAGCGCCTCCAGCGCCTCGGGCTCGATGCCACCTTCGTGCGTGAGCGTGTCGTCGATGTCGGTGAGCACGCCGGCCACGGCCGCGAGCGCGGCATCGGGGCAGTCGGCAAGCGGTCGTGAAAACGCGGGCATGGCCGCAAGTCTCGCATGGCCCTGCAGCGCTATGCTTCGGCCATGAACGAAGTGAAGCTGCTGCTCTTCGACGTGTTCGGCACGCTGGTCGACTGGCACGGCTCGATCGCCCGTGAGGTGCATGGCCAGCTGGCCGCGCGCGGCATCGCGGTCGACGGCGCCGCCTTCGCCATCGCCTGGCGCGACCAGTACCAGCCGGCGATGGAAGAGGTGCGCAGCGGCCGCCTGCCGTTCTCCAAGCTCGACGTGCTGCACCGGCGCAACCTCGACGTGGTGCTGAAGGCCTTCGGCCTCGATCACGTCGACGAAGCCACGCGGGTGCAGCTGAACTTCGCCTGGCATCGCCTCGATGCCTGGCCCGACGTCACGCCCGGCCTGGCGCGCCTGCGCCTGAAGTACCGCCTCGCGCCCTGCTCGAACGGCAACATCTCGCTGATGGCCGATCTGGCGCGGCGCAACGGCTGGCACTGGGATGCCATCACCGGAGCCGAGCTGGCGCGCGACTACAAGCCCAAGGCCGTCGTCTACCAATGCGCGGCCGATGCTTTCGACTGCGCGCCGGGCGAGGCCATGATGGTCGCCGCCCATTCGTCCGACCTCGCCGCGGCCGCCGCCGCCGGATTGCGTACCGCCTTCATCGCGCGGCCCGACGAGCACGGCCCCGGCATCGGCGAAACGGTGGCGAGCGTGCCGGTGGATGTGTCGGCGAATGGGCTGATGGCGCTGGCGGATCTGCTGGGCTGTCGATGACACGCACCGCCGCCCGCGCCCTGCGCTGGCTGGCTGCCCTGCTGCCGGCCACGCTGCGGGTCGATGCACGCGAACGCTCGCGTGCGGCGCTTGGCGCCGCGCTCGGCCTGCTGATCGCCGCGCTGGCGAGCCGCTGGGTCGGCGCACAACTGGCCATCGACCCCTGGCTCGCCGCGCCGCTGGGCGCCAGCGCAGTGCTGGTCTTCGCCGTGCCGGCCAGCCCGCTGGCGCAGCCCTGGTCGGTGATCGGCGGCAACACCGTGTCGGTGATCATCGGCATGGCCTGCGCGCGGCTCGTGCCCGACACCGCGCTGGCCGCGGCCGTGGCCGTGTCGGCCGCCATCGTCGCGATGTTCCTGCTGCGCTGCCTGCACCCGCCGGGCGGCGCATCGGCCCTGCTGGCCGTGCTCGTGCACACGCACGACCCGCGCTTCGCGCTGCTGCCCATCCTGCTCAACTCGGTGCTGCTGGTGATCGTGGGCATGGCCTACAACACGCTGACAGGGCGGCGCTACCCTCATGTGCAGACCACGCCGGCCGCGCCACTGAGCCCGGCGGGTGCTCGCTTCAGCTCGGCCGATCTCGATGCCGCGCTGGTGCACTACAACCAAGTGCTCGACGTCAGCCGCGACGACCTCGAGGAACTGCTGCACCACGCCGAGGCCGCGGCCTACCGGCGCAACCTGGGCGAGCTGCGCTGCCAGGACGTGATGTCGCGCGATCCGCTGACGGTGAGCATCGATACGCCCATCGCCACCGCCTGGTCACTGATGCGTGCGCGAGAAGTGAAGGCCCTGCCGGTGGTCGACAAGTCGCATCGCATCGTGGGCATCGTCACGCTGGCCGACTTCGTGCGGGCCCTGGTGCCCGACGAAGCACCGCCGGCAGCGATGCGGCCAGCGCATGTCGGCGCGATCATGATGCGGCGCGTTCGCGTGGCCAGCGAAGCGCTGCACGTCATCGAGCTGCTGCCGCTGTTCTCCGAGGGCGGCCACCACCACCTGCCGGTGGTCGATGCGCAGCAGCACCTGGTGGGCATCCTCACGCAGTCTGACGTGGTGCGCGCTCTGCACCGCGCGGTGCGGCCGGACTGACGGGGCTGGCGGGCGGCGGCACCACGCCGCCGCTGCAGGCGCTTCAGTAGGTCGCGCGCCCGCCCGAGATGTCGAACACCGCGCCGGTGCTGAACGAGCAGTCTTCCGACGACAGCCAGCCGATCAGCGCGGCGATCTCGCCCACCTGCACGAAGCGGCCCATCGGGATCTTGCCGAGCATGAAGTTGATGTGCTGCTCCGACATCTGGTCGAAGATCGCCGTCTTCGCCGCGGCCGGCGACACCGCGTTGACGAGGATGCCCTGCGTGGCCAACTCCTTGGCGAGCGACTTGGTCAGCGCGATCAGGCCGGCCTTCGACGCGCTGTAGTGCGAGGCGTTCGGGTTGCCTTCCTTGCCCGCCACCGAGGCCACGTTGACGATGCGGCCATAGCCGCGCTGCAGCATCTGCGGCACCACGGCGCGGCACACGAGGTACGGCGCGACGAGGTTCACGTCGATCACACGGCGCCACATCGCCGGGTCGAGCTCCCAGGTGGTGGCGTTGCCGCCGGTGATGCCGGCGTTGTTGACGAGGATGTCGATGCGCCCGTGCGTGCGCATCACCGCGCCGGCGGCGGCGAGCACCGCGTCGGCATCGGTGAGTTCGACCAGCGCCGTGTCGACCGTGCCGAGTGCCGACAGCGACTCGCGCGCCGCGGCCAGCGCCTTGGCGTCGATGTCCCACAGCACCACGGCGGCGCCGGAAAGCAGCATGCGTTCGGCGGTGGCGTAGCCGATGCCCTGCGCACCGCCGGTGATGACGGCGACGCGGCCATTGAGATCGAGCTGGTTCATCGGGCGAGCCCTTTCAGCGCCTCGGCCGCGTTCGGGCCCTTCTCGCAGTCGGCGATGTACTGGCGCACGATGTCGGCGAACGAGGTGTCGGGCTTCAGGCCCAGCGCCGCGGCGCGGCCGGCGGTGGCACCGGTGGGCCAGTTGGCCACGATGCCGGCGATGCGCTCGTCGCGCTCGAAGCGCACACGCGCGCGCACCGCCTTGCCGGCGACTTCTTCGAGCGCCGCGAGCATCTCGCTGACCTTCACGTTCAGCGCCGGCAGGTTCATCGCCGTGCGGCCGTTGAAGGCCTCGCGGCTGGCTTCGTAGACGGCGATCAGCGCGTCGACCGTGCGCCCCGGCGACGACACCGGGTGCGACACCTCGGGCGACACCGGGCACACCGATTCCACTCCGGCCAGCGGCTCGCGGATGATGCCGCTGAAGAAGGACGAGGCCGCGCCGTTGGGCTTGCCCGGGCGCACCGTCACCGTCATCAGCCGCGCGCTGCGGCCGTCGATGTAGCCCTTGCGCGTGTAGTCGGCCACCAGGTGCTCGCAGATCAGCTTGTGCGTGCCGTAGGAGGTCTGCGGCGCGGGCAGCGTGGTGTCGGTGACGATGGGCGGCAGCGGCACGGCCGGGTCGGGCCCGAACACGGCCACCGAACTGCTGAACACCAGGCGCGGCGCCTTGCCCGCATGGCGAAAGCCGTCGAGCAGCGCGCGCGTGGTGTCGAGGTTGCTGCGCAGGCCGAGGTCGAAGTCGGCCTCGCATTCGCCCGACACCGCCGAAGCGAGATGGAACACGCCGTCGAAGCCTTCGTCGGCGAGTGCCGCAGCCTGCGACAGCAGTGCGCCGGTGCGGGCGCTGACGCGCGCATCGGCCATCAGGTCGGCCGGCGGCGCGAACTGGTCGGCCAGCACCACATGGTCGATCTTCGCGCCGGCGAGCGTGCCGCGCGCGAGCAGCGTGCGCGCCAGTCGCGCGCCGACGAAGCCGGCACCGCCGGTGATGAGCAGTTTCATCGCTTTATCGATCCTTCTTGTACGGTTGGAACCAGCCGAGTCCGGCCGAGGTGGCGGCACGCGGCCGGTATTCGGCGCCGATCACGCCGGTGTAGCCCAGCGAGTCGATCAGCGCGAAGAGATAGGGGTAGTTCAGCTCGCCCAGGTCGGGCTCGTGGCGCTCGGGAACGCCGGCGATCTGCAGGTGGCCGACGCGGCCGGTGGGCAGGTACTGGCGGATCTTCATGGCCAGGTCGCCCTCGACGATCTGGCAGTGGTACAGGTCCATCTGCACCTTCAGGTTCGATGCGTCGGCGACATGGACGATCTCGTGCGCGTGGTCCTGCCGGTTCAGGAAGAAGCCGGGGATGTCGCGCGTGTTGATCGGCTCGATCAGGAAGTCGATGCCGCGGTCCTGCTCGGCCGCCCAGGCGAGGTTCTCGACATAGGTGTCGCGCAGCGACGAACGGTCGTGGCCCTTGGGCAGCAGCCCGGCCATCAGGTGCACGCGCGGGCAGCGCAAGGCGTGGGCGTACTCGATCGCCTTGAGCACGCCGCTGCGGAACTCCTCGCCGCGCCCGGGCAGGCAGGCCAGGCCGCGCTCGCCGGCGGCCCAGTCGCCGGGCGGCGCGTTGAACAAGGCCTGCTGCAGGCCGTGGTCGGCCAGGCGCTTGGCGATCTCGCCCGCCGGGAATTCATAGGGGAACAGGTACTCGACGGCGTCGAAGCCATCGGCCCGGGCCGCGGCGAAGCGGTCGAGAAAGGCGTGTTCGCCGTACATCATCGACAGGTTGGCGGCGAAGCGCGGCATGCTCGTCTCCCTTCTCTCGGCCGTCGGGTCAGGTCTTGGCGGGCAGTTCGAGGCCAGCGAGCTCGGCGTAGAACTTGACCACCGCCGCGTCGTCCTCGTTGCCGTGGCCGGCCGCGGCCGTGGCGAGGTAGAGCTGGTGCGCCGCCGCCGCCAGCGGCAGCGGGAAGGCCAGCTTGCGCGCCGCGTCGAGCACGATGCCCAGGTCCTTGACGAAGATGTTCACGCTCGACAGCGGCGTGTAGTCGCCGTCGAGGATGTGCGGCACGCGGTTCTGGAACATCCAGCTCATGCCGGCGGAGTTGCAGATCACCTCGTAGAGCTGCTTCGGGTCGGCCCCGGCGCGTATGCCCAGCGCCATCGCCTCGCAGGCGGTGGCGATGTGCACGCCGGCCAGGTGCTGGTTGACCATCTTCACCGTCGAGCCCACGCCTGCGTGGTCGCCCAGGCGATAGACCTTGCCGGCGATCGCGTCGAGCGCCGCGCCCGCGACCGCGAAGGCCTCGGGTTTGCCGGAGGCCATCACCGTCATCTGCCCGTCGGCCGCCTTCTTCGCGCCGCCCGACACCGGGCCGTCGATCAGGTGGATGCCGTGTTGTGCAAGACGCGACTCCCACAACGGCGGCAGCGCCGGGTCGACCGTGGCCGAGGCGATCACCACCGCACCGCGGCGCAGCAGCGTGTCCAGCCCCTTCTCGCCATTCGCGCCGAACAGCACCGCCTCGGTCTGCGCGGCGTTGACCACCAGCACCTGCACCACGTCGCAGCGCGAAGCCAGGTCGGCCAAGGACTCGGCGAGCTGCCCGCCGGCGGCGGCGAAGCGCGTGCGCGCCGCCTCGGTCATGTCCAGGCCCCAGGTGGCCACGCCGCGCTTCATCGCCGACACGGCCGCGCCGTAGCCCATCGAGCCCAGGCCGACGACGCCGAGCACCAGTCCAGGCGCGCTCACCTGCTGACCCCGCGCGTGCTGCTGCTCGCGGCACGCTGCCGCACGATCACGCCGCCGAGCTCGAGCCGGCGCTCACCATGCTGGATGTGCCGCGTGGCGCAGCGCCGCGCCGCGGCGGCGTCGTGGCGCGAGATCGCGTCGACGATCAGGCGATGCTCGTTGCGCACCTGTTCCATGAAGTCCTTCCGGCGGGCCTCGTTGCCCCGGGTGATGCGCATGCCCTCGCGCAAATACTGCTCGAAGAAGCCGAGCAGCAGGCTGAACTGCGGGTTGCCGGTGGCCTCGCCGATGGCGCGGTGGAAGGCCAGGTCTTCGTCGACGCCGTCGCGGCCTTCGGCCTCGGCGGTGTCGATCGCGGCCAGCGCCCGCTTGATGGCGGCGATCTGCGCGCGCGTGGCGCGTTGCGCGGCCATCGCGGCGATCTCGCCCTCGAGCACGCGCCGCACCTCGACCACGTGGACCACCGCGTCCACCGAATCGAGCACCGTGGGGTCGAAGGCCAGCGGCTGGTTGATCGCGGGCTCGGCCACGTACACGCCCGAACCCTGGCGCGACAGCAGCAGGCCGCGCGACTTGAGCTGGTGCACCGCCTCGCGCACGACGGTGCGCGAGACACCGTGCGACACCGCGATCTGCTGCTCGCTGGGCAGCCGGTCGCCAGGCCGCAGCGTGCCGCCTTCGAGCTGCGCCGAGAGCAGCGCAGCGAGCCGGTCCGACAGCCGCTCGGCGACCAGGCGGCCGCCACCTGGCACCGTGGAAGCACTGACCGGGACGGGACCGATTGACATGGTCATCAGGTTATCATACAACTTTGCCCAGGTTCAACAGCACAGACCCAAGGGCAACAGGCATGGCCAACGTGACCATCCAGGCGGCGAAGAAGCGCTTCGGCGACGTCGAGATACTTCATGGCGTGGACATCTCGATCCCCGACGGCTCCTTCACCGTGCTGGTCGGCCCGTCGGGCTGCGGCAAGTCCACGCTGCTGCGCATGATCGCCGGCCTCGAGCACATCAGCGGCGGCGACATCCTCATCGGCGACAAGCGCGTCAACGACGTGCCGCCCAAGCAGCGCGACATCGCGATGGTGTTCCAGAACTACGCGCTGTACCCGCACATGACCGTGCGCGACAACATGGCCTTCTCGCTGATGCTGGCCAAGCGCGACCAGGCCACCATCGACCAGAAGGTCGGCCGCGCCGCCGAGATCCTGGGCCTGGCGCAACTGCTCGACCGCTTCCCGCGCCAGCTCTCCGGCGGCCAGCGCCAGCGCGTGGCGATGGGCCGCGCGATCGTGCGCGACCCGCAGGTGTTCCTGTTCGACGAGCCGCTGTCCAACCTCGACGCCAAGCTGCGCGTGGCCATGCGCACCGAGCTGAAGGAACTGCACCAGCGCCTGAAGACCACCTCGATCTACGTCACGCACGACCAGATCGAGGCCATGACCATGGGCGACCAGATCGTCGTGATGAAGGACGGCCGCATCGAGCAGGCCGGCGCGCCCCTCGACCTCTACGACCACCCGGCCAACCTGTTCGTGGCCGGCTTCATCGGCTCGCCGGCGATGAATTTCCTGCCCGGCACGCTGCGCCGCGCGGGCAACGCCGCCCGCGTCGAACTGGCCGATGGCACACAGGTCGAGGCACCGGCCAATGCCGCCGGCGTCGACGGCCAGCCGGTCATCTACGGCACGCGGCCCGAGCACCTGGAGCTCGACAGCTCCGGTGGCATCCCCACGCAGGTGGTGACGGTGGAGCCCACCGGCGCCGACACGTTCGTCGCCTGCCGCCACCACGGCACCGAAATGGCCGTGGTCTTCCACGACCGCCACGACTTCGCGCCGGGCAGCACCATCCACCTGCGGCCCGACCTGCAGCGCGCCCACCTGTTCGATGCCGGCAGCGGCAAGCGCCTGGCCGCCTAGCCCGGATCCGGATTCACCCCCAGGTGCCCACGACGCACCGCAACCGAAGAGCAAGGAGACTCACGCAATGGACAACTTCAACCGCCGCCGCTTCCTCGAAGGCACCGCCGGCGTGGCCGCCGGCGCCGTCTTTGCACCGTCCGTGCATGCGCAATCCGCACCGGCCTACAAGCCCGAGAAGGGCGCCAAGCTGCGCGTGCTGCGCTGGAGCCGCTTCGTGCAGGGCGACATCGACCAGTACATGAAGAACGTCGCCGCCTTCACCGCCAAGACCGGCGTCGAGGTGCGCGTCGACAACGAAGGCTGGGAAGACGTGCGCCCGAAGGCCGCGGTGGCCGCCAACACCGGCGCCGGCCCGGACATCATCCTGTCGACCAACGACGACGCCAACCTCTACCCCGAGAAGCTGCTCGACGTCACCGACCTGTGCGAGTACCTGGGCAAGAAGTACGGCGGCTGGTACCCGGCCTGCGAGGCCTACCTCAAGCCCGACGGCAAGAGGTGGATCGGCGTGGCGCTCGGCGCCGCCGGCGCGATGCTGGTGTACCGCCAGAGCCATGTGAAGGCCGCCGGCTTCGACGGCGTGCCGAAGGACACAGCAGGCTTCCTCAAGCTGCTGCAGGCCATGAAGGAGAAGGGCACGCCCGCCGGCTTCGCGCTGGGCAACGCCACCGGCGACGGCCTGTGGTGCAACTGGCTGCTCTGGTCGCACGGCGGCAAGCTGGTCGACAAGGACAACAAGGTCGTGATCGACAGCCCCGAGACGCTCAAGGCGCTGGAGTACGCCAAGGAGATGTACGCCACGTTCGCACCGGGCACGCTGTCGTGGCTGGACCCGAACAACAACAAGGCCTTCCTCGACGGCCAGGTCAGCCTGACCAACAACGGCATCTCGATCTACTACGCCGCCAAGAACTCGAAGGACGAGAAGATCATGGCGATGAAGGAGGACATCCACCACGCGCCCTATCCGATCGGGCCGGTGGGGGTGCCGACCGAGTCGCACCTGTTCTTCAACCAGATGATCATGAAGTACACGAAGTACCCGCAGGCGGCCAAGGAGTTCCTGCGCTTCATGATGGAGAAGGAGCAGTTCGACCCGTGGCTGACGGCGGCCGGCGGCTACATCGCCCACCCGCTCGATGCCTACTCGAAGACGGAGATCTGGACCTCCGACCCGAAGCACACCGCCTACCGCGACTGCGTGAAGAACATGCGGCCGGCCGGGTATGCGGGCAAGCTGGGCTACGCCTCGGCCGGTGCCGGCGCCGACTTCATCGTCGTCAACATGGTGGCCGAGGCCGCCAGTGGTTCGAAGACGCCCAAGGAAGCCGCCGAACGGGCGCAGAAGCGCGCCGAGCGTTACTACAAAGTCTGATGAACTTCCTGGAACGCTTCCAGAACAACCGCAACGCGCTGGGGTGGGCATTCATGATGCCCGCCGCAGTGCTGTTGCTGCTGTTCCTGACCTACCCGCTCGGGCTGGGCACCTGGCTCGGGTTCACCGACGCCAAGATCGGCCGCGCGGGCGAGTGGATCGGGCTGGAGAACTTCTCGTTCCTGATGGGAGACAGCGTGACGCGGCTGGCGCTGTTCAACACCCTCTTCTACACCGTGGTCGCGAGCATCCTCAAGTTCGTGCTCGGCCTGTGGCTGGCCATCCTGCTCAACAAGAACCTGCCCTTCAAGTCCTTCTTCCGCGCCGTGGTGCTGCTGCCGTGGATCGTGCCGACCGCCCTGTCGGCGATCGCGTTCTGGTGGATCTACGACTCGCAGTTCTCGGTGATCAGCTGGGTGCTGATGAAGCTGGGCTGGATCGACGCCTACATCGACTTCCTCGGCGACCCGTGGAACGCGCGGCTGTCGACCATCGTCGCCAACGTCTGGCGCGGCATCCCGTTCGTGGCGATCTCGCTGCTGGCCGGGCTGCAGACCATCTCGCCCTCGTACTACGAGGCTTCGGCACTGGACGGCGCCACGCCGTGGCAGCAATTCCGCCACGTGACGATGCCGCTGCTGTCGCCGATCATCGCGGTGGTGATGACCTTCTCGGTGCTGTTCACCTTCACCGACTTCCAGCTGATCTACGTGCTCACGCGCGGCGGCCCGCTGAACGCCACCCACCTGATGGCCACGCTGGCCTTCCAGCGCGCGATCTCCGGTGGCGCGCTCGCCGAGGGCGCGGCCATCGCCACGCTGATGGTGCCCTTCCTGCTGGCCGCCATCATGTTCAGCTACTTCGGGCTGCAGCGCCGCGCCTGGCAGCAAGGCGGCGACAAGTGAGTCTTTCCACATGAGCAATCCGAACGACGACATCGTCGGCATGGACTACCTGCAGTCCGTGCCGCGCCGCTGGGTGACGATGTACATCCCGATCGGCATCTTCGTGTTCGTGCTGCTGTTCCCGTTCTACTGGATGGTGGTCACTTCGCTGAAGCCCGACGCCGAACTGCTGTCGCGCGACGGCAACCCGTTCTGGATCATCCAGCCGACGCTGGCGCACTTCGAGAAGCTGCTGTTCAAGACCGAGTACCCGGCCTGGCTGTGGAACACGGTGGTGGTGTCGGTGGTGTCCACCGCGCTGTCGCTGGTGGCCTCGGTGATGGCGGCCTACGCGATCGAGCGGCTGCGCTTCCAGGGCGCCAAGCCGGCCGGCGGCGCGATCTTCCTGGCCTACCTGGTGCCGCCCTCGATCCTGTTCATCCCGCTGGCGGCGATCGTCGTCAAGCTGGGGCTGTTCGACTCGCGCTGGGCGCTGATCCTCACCTACCCGACCTTCCTGATCCCGTTCTGCACCTGGCTGCTGATGGGCTACTTCCGCTCCATCCCCTACGAGCTGGAAGAGTGCGCGCTGATCGACGGCGCCAGCCGCTGGCAGATCCTCATCAAGATCGTGCTGCCGCTGGCGGTGCCGGGGCTGATCTCGGCGGGCATCTTCGCCTTCACGCTGAGCTGGAACGAGTTCATCTACGCGCTGACCTTCGTGTCGTCGTCGGAGAACAAGACGGTGCCGGTGGGCGTGGTCACCGAGCTGGTCGAAGGCGACGTCTATCACTGGGGCCCGCTGATGGCCGGCGCACTGCTCGGCTCGCTGCCGGTGGCCTTCGTGTACTCGTTCTTCGTCGAGCACTACGTCTCGGGCATGACCGGCTCGGTGAAGGAGTGATGCCATGAGCGACGTGCGGCCGGTGATCGGCTTCATTGGCGTGGGCCTGATGGGCCACGGCATGGCGAAGAACCTGGTCACCAAGGGCTACCCGCTGGTGGTCATGGGCCACCGCAAGCGCGAGCCGGTGGAGCACCTCAAGTCACTCGGTGCGCGCGAAGCGAGCAGCGCCCGCGAGCTCGCGATGGCCTGCGACATCGTGCACCTGTGCGTGACCGGCTCGCCGCAGGTCGAGGCGCTGATGCGCGGGCCCGACGGGCTGCTCGCCGGTGCCGATCCGGCCAAACGCGCGGGCACCATCATCATCGACTGCTCCACCTCCAACCCGGTGTCGACGCTGGCGCTCGCCGCCGAGGCGCAGGCCCGAGGCGTGCACTTCGTCGACGCGCCACTGTCGCGAACACCCAAGGAAGCCGAGGCCGGCACGCTGGACACCATGGTCGGCGCCGCGCCCGAAGTGTTCGCGCGCATCGAGCCGGTGCTGCGCTGCTGGGCCGGCCAGGTGGTGCACCTCGGGCCGGTGAGCCTGGGCCACAAGATGAAGCTGATCAACAACTTCGTCGCGATGGGCTACGCGGCGCTGTATTCGGAAGCGATGGCGATCGCGCGCAAGGCCGGGCTGTCGATCGAGCAGTTCCATGCGGTGATCGGCTCCGGGCGCATGCGCAGCCCCTTCTACGACACCTTCATGCAGTGGTCGCTGAACCACGACGAGAACGCACACCGCTTCACCATCAGCAATGCGCACAAGGACATGCGCTACCTCGCCAGCATGGCCGGCGAGCTCGGCGCAGTGAACCCCATCCAGGCCGACGTGAAGAACCTGTTCGCGGCGATGGAAGCCGCCGGCCAGGGTGAGCGTTTCGTGCCGATGCTGGCCGACTTCGTCGCCGGCATCAACGCGCTGCCGCCGGCGAACGGCTGAACCCAGGAGCATCCATGACGAAGAAGAAGGCACCGCACGAACTGCGCAGCCAGCAGTGGTTCGGCCGCCAGGACCGCGACGGCTTTGCCTACCGCAGCTGGGTCAAGGGCAAGGGCGTGCCGCACGACCAGTTCGACGGCCGGCCGGTGATCGGCATCTGCAACACCTTCAGCGAACTCACGCCCTGCAACTCGCACTTCCGCACGCTGGCCGAGCAGGTGAAGATCGGCGTGTACGAGGCGGGCGGCTTCCCGCTCGAATTCCCGGTCATGTCGCTCGGCGAAACGCTGCTGCGGCCCACCGCGATGCTCTACCGCAACCTCGCCAGCATGGACGTGGAAGAAAGCATCCGCGGCAACCCGGTCGACGGCGTGGTGCTGCTGATGGGCTGCGACAAGACCACGCCCAGCCTGATCATGGGCGCGGCCAGCGTCGACCTGCCGACCATCGGCGTGTCGGGCGGGCCGATGCTCAACGGCAAGTGGCGCGGCCAGGAGCTCGGCTCGGGCACCGGCGTGTGGAGCATGAGCGAGCAGGTGCGCGCCGGCACGCTGAAGCTGGCGGACTTCTTCGACGCCGAGAGCTGCATGCACCGCAGCCACGGCCATTGCATGACCATGGGTACGGCCTCGACGATGGCGAGCATGGTCGAGGCGCTCGGTGTCGGCCTGCCCGGCAACGCGGCCTACCCGGCGGTCGACGGACGCCGCAACGTGCTGGCGCGCAGCGCCGGCCGGCGCATCGTCGACATGGTCCATGAAGACCAGCTGCTGTCGAAGATCCTCACCCGCGAGGCCTTCGAGAACGCCATCAAGACACTCGCCGCCATCGGCGGCTCGACCAACGCGGTGATCCACCTGATCGCGATGGCCGGCCGGGTGGGCGTGAAGCTCACCATCGACGACTTCGACCGGCTGGCCAGCGAACTGCCCTGCCTCGTCAACCTGCAGCCCAGCGGCCAATACCTGATGGAGGACTTCTGCTACGCCGGCGGCCTGCCCGCGGTGATGAAGGAGCTTTCGTCGGTGCTGCACACGAACATCGTCACCGCCAGCGGCAAGACCGTGGCGGAGAACGTGGCGAGCGCCGAGAACTTCAACACCGATGTCATCAAGCCGCTGGCCACGCCCTTCAAGGACAAGGCCGGCATCGCCGTGCTGCGCGGCAACCTCGCGCCGCGCGGCGCCGTCATCAAGCCGAGCGCGGCGACGCCCAAGCTGATGGTGCACACCGGCCGGGCCGTGGTGTTCGAGGACATCGAGGACTTCCACAAGCGCATCGACGACGAGGCCCTCGACGTCGACGAGAGCTGCGTGCTGGTGCTGAAGAACTGCGGCCCCAAGGGCTACCCCGGCATGGCCGAGGTGGGCAACATGCCGCTGCCGCCCAAGGTGCTGCGCAAGGGCATCACCGACATGGTCCGCATCAGCGACGCGCGCATGAGCGGCACCGCCTACGGCACCGTGGTGCTGCACACGGCGCCCGAGGCCGCGGCCGGCGGCCCGCTGGCGGTGGTGAAGAACGGCGACCTGATCGAGCTCGACGTGCCGAAGCGCCGCCTGCAGCTGCTCATCAGCGACGAGGAACTCGCGCGCCGCCTGGCCGAATGGAAGGCGCCCGCGCCGCCGCTGGCCAGCGGCTACTGGAAGCTCTACGTCGACCACGTGCTGCAGGCCGACGAAGGCGTCGACCTCGATTTCCTGGTCGGCAAGCGCGGCTCGTTCGTGCCAAGAGACAACCATTGATTTCGAGCCCGGCGTCGGGGCATTTCAACGTAGGCGACGCTAACCACAACACTCAGGAGACTCGAATGCTGTTCCACACCCGCATCGCCGCCGCCATCGCGGCCCTCTCGGTATCCACCCTCGCGCTGGCCGCCGGCCCGGCGGTCGTCAAGGGCCCGGGCGAGAACCCTGGCTGCTTCAAGCCCTGGACCGACCAGACCAAGTACTTCCAGTGGCCCGCCAAGAAGGGCCCGTACCGCATCGCGCTGGCCAACGGCTTCGTCGGCAACACCTGGCGCATCCAGATGATCAAGATGGCCAAGGCCTACGCGGCCACGCCCGAAATGAAGGGCAACATCAAGGAGTTCAAGATCGTCTCCACGGGCACTGACGTGGCCGCGCAGATCGCCTCGATCGACAACTTCATCAACTCCGGCTACGACGCCATCATCACCATCGCCGTCAACCCGACGGCCTTCGCGCCGGTGATCAAGCGGGCCAACGCCGCCGGCGTGGTGCTGGTGCCCTTCGACAACGTGCTCGACAGCGAAGAGGTCATGCAGGTCAATGAAGACCAGACCGGCCTGGGCACCGCCTACGGCGAATGGATGATCAAGCACCTGCCGAAGAAGACCGGCAAGCTGCTCGAGGTGCGTGGCCTGCCCGGCAACTCGGTCGACCGTGACCGCCACGTCGGCTTCCGCAAGGTGGTCGAGGCGCCGGGCAACAAGTTCGAGATCGTCGAGGTGGTGGGCAACTGGGACGACGGCACCGCGCAGAAGGTGGTGGCCGATGCCGTGGCCGTGCACAAGAAGTTCGACGGCATGATCGTGCAGGGCGGCTCCACCGGCGCGGTGCGCGCGCTGATCGACGCCAAGCACCCGATGATCCCGGTGGCCGGCGAGTCGGAGAACGGCTTCCGCAAGCTGTGCGCCGAGCGCGCGAAGGACGGCCTGATCTGCAACTCGCTGGGCCAGTCGCCCGGCCTGGTGGCGATCTCGATGAAGGCCGCCGTGGCCGCGCTGCAGGGCAAGGTGATGCCGCAGCTGATCTCGGTGCCGATCCCGCAGACGCAGCACCCGAACTTCAAGGCCGGCGTGAACTACTTCCCGGAGCTGACCGACAACTTCTTCACCACCAACGAGTTCCCGACCTGCGGGGTGAATCTCAGGGCCCAGGACATCATGTCCAAGGACGAGAAAAACAACTGACCACCCCCGGAGCGCCTCACGGCGCTCCCCCTCAAGGGGGGGCCGCCAGCGGACCGGCGGAGCCGGATCCGCGGCGACTGCTTGATCACTCTCGCTGCTGCGAGGAGTCTGCTTGGAACCGATTCTTGAGTTGATCGACATCTCCAAGCGCTACGGCGGGGTGCGCGCGCTCGAGCGCGCGCGTTTCGCCTGTGCGCCGGGTCGCATCCATGCCTTGCTCGGCGAGAACGGCGCGGGCAAGTCGACGCTCATCAAGATCATGTCGGGCGTGGTGCAGCCCGACGAGGGCCGCATCGTGCTGGAGGGGCGCGAGCGGCGCTTCGCGCACCCGCAGGACGCGGTGTCGGCCGGCATCGCCTGCATCTTCCAGGAACTGTCGCTGATGCCCGATCTGAGCGTCGCCGACAACATCTGCATCACCAATCCGCCGCGCAAGGTCGGCCTGATCGACCGCAAGGAACAGCGCCGCATCGCCGAGGCGGCGCTGGCGCGCGCCGGTGCGGAAGACATCCACCCGCTGGCGCCGGTGGGCAGCCTTTCGCTGTCGCGCCGCCAGATGGTGGAGATCGCCAAGGCGCTGTCGCGCAACCCGAAGATCCTCATCCTCGACGAGGCCACCTCGGCGCTCACCGCCGCCGACGTGCAGCGCGTCTATACGCTGCTCAAGCGGCTGCGCGACGAGGGCATGGCGATCGTCTACATCTCGCACCGCATGAACGAGATCGCCGAGCTGGCCGACGACTGCTCGGTGTTCCGCAACGGCCAGCATGTGGCCACCTTTGCCGCCGGCACGCAAAGCGATGCGCAGACGGTGGAGATGATGATCGGCCGCGACATCGAGCATGCCTTCCCGCCCAAGCCGCCGGTGCAGTCCGGCCTGGACGCCAAGGCGCCTGCGCTGGAAACGCGCGGCCTGTCGTGGCAAGGCCGGCTGCACGACATCGACCTGACGGCGCGGCCGGGCGAGATCGTCGGCCTGGGCGGCCTGGACGGCCAGGGCCAGCGCGAATTCTTCCTCGCGCTGTTCGGCGTGCTGCGCGGCGTCGGCGGCGAGCTCAAGCTCGAAGGCCGGCCGGTGCAACTGCACAGCCCCAAGCAGGCCAAGCGCGACGACTTCGGCATCGCGCTGGTGCCGGAGGACCGCAAGACCGACGGCCTGATGCTGCCGATGTCGGTGCTCGACAACCTCAGCTTCGCCGCGCTGGACCGTCTCAGCAGCGCCGGCATCGTGGCCAGCGGCGCCGAGCTGCGCGCCGCGCAAGACATGGTCAAGCGCCTGTCGATCAAGGCGCCCGACCTGTCGGTGCCGGTGGGCACGCTGTCGGGCGGCAACCAGCAGAAGGTGGTGATCGCCAAGTGGCTGATGAACGCGCCGCGCATCATCCTGCTCAACGACCCGACACGCGGCATCGACGTGGGCACCAAGCAGGAGATCTACGCACTGCTGCGCCGCCTGGCCGAAGACGGCGCCGCGGTGCTGCTGTACTCGACCGACTACGCCGAGCTGATCGGCTGCTGCGACCGTGTCGCGGTGTTCTTCGACGGCCGCATCGTGCGCTGGCTGGCCGGCGACGAGCTGACCGAACGTGCGCTCGTGGCCAGCGCCCTGAACCTGACGACGACGGAGGCGGCGGCGGCATGAATGACGACTGGAAGTTCCACCTGCGCGAGCACAAGGGCGCCTACGCGGCCGCGGCGATGTTCGTCGTCATCTTCGCGCTGTACATCCTCAACCACCAGGCCGGCTGGACGGCGCCGGTGATCACCACCGCTGCGAACAAGGGCGTGCTGCTGGCCATCGTGGCGATGGCGCAGACGCTGCCCGTGCTCACCGCCGGCATCGACCTGTCGGTGGGCATGGTGTTCGTGCTCGCCAACTGCGTGGCCTCGCACCTGGTGGTCGGCACGCCGCTGCAGGCAGCGTTCGGCGTGGTCGCGGTGCTCGCGGTCGGCGCGCTGTGCGGCTGGATCAACGGCGCGATCATCGTCTACGGCCGGCTGCAGCCGATCATCACGACGCTGGCCACCGGCACGGTGTACTACGGCATTGCGCTGGGCCTGCGGCCAGTGCCCGGCGGCGACGTGCACGCCGGCCTGGCCGACGCGCTGACCGGCTCGCCCGGCGGTGTGCCGGCCATGCTGCTGGTGCTGCTAGGCGTGGTGCTGCTCGTGTGGGTGCCCTACCGCCGCTCGGTCAGCGGCCGCGCGGCACTGGCCATCGGCTCGTCGGAAGCCGCTGCCTACATGTCGGGCGTGAACATCGGCCGCACCAAGCTGATCGCCTACACGCTGGCCGGGCTGCTTGCAGCCATCGGCGGGCTGCTGCTGACCTTCGTGACCTACTCCGGCGAGGCCTCGTCGACGATCGGCGGCGTGTACACGCTGAACTCGATCGCCGCCGTGGTGATCGGCGGCACCTCGCTGGCCGGCGGCGCCGGCACGGCGATCGGCTCGGTGTTCGGCGCGCTGGTGCTGCGCACCATCGGCGACCTGCTGTTCGTGTTCGACCTCGAGCCGCTGTGGCAGCCGCTGTTCCAGGGCTTCATCCTGCTCGCCGCGGTGAGCCTGGGCTCGCTGCAGTTGCTCAAGGTGAGCAACCGGCTGGATCTGTTCAAGTGAGGGCGCCATGAGCACGCCGGGCCGCCCCAAGTGCGAATGCTCCCTCTTGGAGGGACCGGCCGAAGGCCGTAGGGAGCTCCATCCATGACGGCACTTGCTCTTCGCCTCAAGCGTTCTGGCCACATCCCGGTGCTGGCCGCCGCCGGCTGCACCGTCGTGCTGCTGCTCGTGGGCAGCATGTACTCGCAGAACTTCCTGTCGGCCGAGTACCTGCTGCTGCAACTGCAGATCGCCTCCTTCCTCGGCATCATCGCCACCGGCGCGATGCTGGTGATCCTGCTCGGCGGCATCGACCTGTCGGTGCCCTGGCTGGTGACGGTGGGCGGCGTGATGTCGGCCGCCGCGGCGGGCTGGTGGGGCGCGACCGGCGAGGCCATCGCGATCCCGTTCGGCATCGCCTGCGGCGCGTTGCTCGGCGCCGTCAACGGCTTCGGCGTGGCCTACCTGCGCGTGCCCTCGATGATCTTCACGCTGGGCATCAACGCCGTGGCGCAGGGGCTGATCGTGGTGCAGACCGGCGGCTTCGCGCCGCAGGACCGCTCCACCCCGGCGATGCACCTGATCGCCACCGGCCGCTCGCTGCTGGGCATTCCGAACGCGCTGCTGGTGTGGGCGGTGGTCGGTGCGGCCACGCTGTTCCTGCTGCACCGCACGACGCTGGGCCGATCCATCTATGCGGTGGGCAACCGCGAGCGCGCCGCCTACCTTTCGGGCGTGGACACGCGCCGCGTGGTGCTGATGTGCTTCGTGATCGCCGGCGCCTGCTCGGCGGCGGCGGGCGTGCTGCTCACCGGCTACTCCACCAAGGCCTACCAGGCGATGGGCGACGCCTACCTGCTGCCGGCCATCGCCGCGGTGGTGCTGGGCGGCACCAACATCCTCGGCGGCCGCGGCTCCTACCTGGGCACCGTGGTCGGGGTGATCCTGATCACGCTGCTGCAGTCCATCCTGTCGGTGATGCAGATCCCCGAGATGGGCCGGCAGATCATCTACGGCATCGTGATCATCACGATGCTGCTCGTCTACGGGCGCGGACGGCGCCATTCGGACTGACGCATTCACTCGTTCCGGGAGACAGCCATGGTCATCGAACTCACCGAAAGCTTCGAGGTGCTGGACCCGCGCTTCAGGACGCTGGCCTTTCCCAACGTGCACGTCGAGGAGCTCTGGACCGGCTGCCGCTGGGCCGAAGGGCCGGCCTGGTTCGCCGCCGGGCGCTACCTGGTCTGGTCGGACATCCCCAACGACCGCATGCTGCGCTGGGACGAAACCGACGGCTCGGTGTCGGTGTTCCGCCAGCCGGCGATGAACACCAATGGCCACACCGTCGACCTGCAGGGCCGGCTGGTGAGCTGCGAGCACCGCGGGCGCTGCGTGTCGCGCACCGAGCACGACGGCTCGCGCACCGTGCTGGTCTCGCAGGTCGAGGGCAAGCGGCTGAACTCGCCGAACGACGTGGTGGTGAAGAGCGACGGCAGCCTCTGGTTCACCGACCCGAGCTACGGCATCGACAGCGACTACGAAGGCGACGCGGCGACCAGCGAGATCGGCGCGCGCCGTGTCTATCGCTTCGACGAAGCCAGCGGCAAGACGACGGTGGTGGCCAACGACTTCGTGCAGCCCAACGGCCTGGCCTTCTCGCCGGACGAATCGCTGCTGTACATCGTCGACACCGGCGCCACGCACCAGGCCGACGGCCCGCACCATGTGCGGCGCTTCAAGGTCGGCACGAACGGCACGCTGTCGGGCGGCGAGGTGTTCGCCACCTGCCCGGTGGGCCTGTACGACGGCCTGCGCGTGGACGTGCACGGCAACCTGTGGCTGTCGGCCGGCGACGGCGTGCACTGCCATGCGCCGGACGGCACGCTGCTTGGCAAGATCCTGATCCCGGAGACGGTGGCCAACGTCTGCTTCGGCGGCGCCAAGCTGAACCGGCTGTTCATCTGCGGCACGACCTCGCTGTACGCCGTCTACCTGAACACGCGCGGCGCGCGGCCGCAGGCGGCCTGATCAGCGCCGGCGCAGGCCCAGCCACATCACGGTGGCCACGACAACCAGCCCGCCGGCCACCTGCGAGGGCGCGATCGACTGGCCGAGCACGGCCCAGGCCAGCACCAGCGCGAAGATCGGCTCGACGTTCATGATCGCCGAGTTGCCGACCACGCCCAGGCGCGGCAGCACGGTGAACATGATCGTGAAACCGGTGCCGTAGAGCAGGGTCAGGCCGACCAGGCCCCACCAGCCTGCGGCGGCATCCGGCAGGTGGAAGCCGCCCTGCACCGCCACGCCGACCAGCGCGAGCAATGCCACCTGGCCCATCGTCGTCGCCGTGCGCAGGCGGCCGTCGAGATCGCCCGCCTCGTGCTGCGTGAACACCAGCGCCAGGCCGAAGGTGGCTGCCGCCGCAAGCGCGAAGGCCACGCCGGCACCGATGCGGCTCCACTGCCCGGCCGCTCCCAGGCCGGAGGCGGCGCCGAACACGTCCAGCGCGAGCGCCAGGCCGACCAGCATCACCGGCATGGCCAGCAGCACGCGGCGCTCGGGGCGGTGGCCGTAGACGAGACGCGCCCACAGCGCCGTCCACAGCGGGTAAGTGTTGAAGGCCAGCAAGGCCAGCGCCACCGGCAGCCGCGCCACCGACGAATACAGGCACAGGCTCTGCACCGCGATCAGCACGCCGATGGCCGGCAAGGCGCGGCGGTGTTTCGCGCTGAGCCGCACCGGCACCTTCTGCACGACGAGCAGCATGCCGACCACCAGCGCCGTGATGCTGCTGCGGAAGACGACCGCGGTGGCGACGTCGACGCCATGGTTGAAGGCCACGCGCGCCGCCACGTGGTTCGCGCCCATCAGCAGCGCGATGAGCAGCAGCGTGGCGAAGGCGGCAGTCGACAGCGACGCGGGGCGTGGCACGGGCTCAGACACTGGCTGTCAGCCCGCCGTCCACATAGAGGATGTGGCCGTTGACGAAACGCCCAGCCTCGCTGGCGAGGAACACCGCCGCGCCGGCGAGTTCTTCCACCTCGCCCCAGCGCCGGCTCGGCGTGCGGCCGACCAGCCAGCCGCTGAAGGCCGGGTCGTCGATCAGCTTGCGGTTCAGCTCGGTCTTGAAGTAGCCCGGCCCGATGCCGTTGACATTGATGCCCAGCGGCCCGAGGTCGACCGCCATGCCCTTGGTGAGCATCTTCACCGCGCCCTTGCTGGCGGTGTAGGGCACGATGCCCGGGCGGCCCAGTTCGCTCATCACCGAGCAGATGTTGATGATGCGGCCGCGGCCGCGCGGGATCATGCAGCGCGCCACGGCCTGGCCGACCTGGAACACGCTGTCGAGGTTGGTGCGCATCAGCTCCTGCCAGTCGGCCTGGGCGAAATCCTGGAACGGCGCGCGGCGCTGGATGCCGGCGTTGTTGACGAGGATCTCGATGGCGCCGAGGTCGCGTTCGATCCCGGCGATGGCGGCGTCGACGGCGGCGCGCTCGGTGACGTCGAAGCCTCGCGAGACCACGTCGAGGCCCTCTCCGCGCAATTGCGCCTCGGCCTGCGCCAGCCGCGCCGCATCGCGGCCATTGAGCACGACGCGTGCTCCGGCCTGCGCGAGGCCGCGGGCGATGGCCAGGCCGAGGCCGGCCGAGGAACCGGTGACCAGCGCGAGCCGGCCGTCGAGGCGGAAACTGTCGAGAACGTTCATGGTGCAGTGGGTTGGGTGTGGAGCGTGCGCAGCTGGGCCAGAACAGTGTCCACGAGGACGGGCAAGGTGTGTGTCGCGTCGACGACGATCGCGGCCTCGTCGGCCTTCGGTGGCTCCAGCGTGGCGAGCTGGCTGGGCAGCAGCGAAGCCGGCATGTAGTGGCCGCTGCGCGCGGCCAGACGCTGCGCGAGCACCTCGCGGGGCGCCGTCATCAGCACGAAGCGCAGCGGGCCGGCACGGCGCAGCACGTCGCGGTAGGTGCGCTTGAGCGCCGAGCAGGCCAGCACCACCGGCCGGCCCTCCTGCCGCGCCTTCGTCAGCAGATCGGCCAGCGTGGCCAGCCAGCCGGCACGGTCGGCATCGGTGAGCGGCACGCCGGCGGCCATGCGCGCGACGTTCTCCGACGGGTGATGGCGGTCTCCCTCGATGAACTCGGCGCCCATCGCGTGCGCCAGCGCCTGGCCGAGGCTGCTCTTGCCGCAGCCGCTGACGCCCATGACAACCACCTGCAACGGCTCCATTCGTGCGAGGTTACCGGTTGGGCTGCGCCGCGTCGACCCGCGGCCGAGGCGCGATTCGCAAGCCGCTGCTAGAATTCCGCCTGTTCCGAGGAGCGTTGCAAGGCCTGCACTCAGGCCCCAGGCTCGGAAGCCATTCATGCAACCGCGCTCACCCGCACGATCAGACCTCGTGGGTGAGATTGAACAAGTCCCCTGACGTGTCCCGGTGCGGGTTCCATCACTTCTGGAGCCTCACATGAACGCTGTTCTCAAACCGCTGCACAACGACCAGTACGCCGTCGCCGACATGGCGCTCGCCGCCTGGGGCCGCAAGGAAATCAAGATCGCCGAGACCGAGATGCCCGGCCTGATGGCGATCCGCGAAGAGTTCGCCAAGAGCCAGCCCCTGAAGGGCGCGCGCATCACCGGCTCGCTGCACATGACCATCCAGACCGCCGTGCTGGTGGAGACGCTGCAGGCGCTGGGCGCGCAGGTGCGCTGGGCCTCGTGCAACATCTTCAGCACGCAGGACCACGCCGCCGCCGCGCTGGTGGCCACCGGCACGCCGGTGTTCGCCTACAAGGGCGAGACGCTGACCGACTACTGGGACTACACCCACCGCATCTTCGAGTTCGGCGCCAAGGGCACCGAGGGCGAAGGCCCGAACATGATCCTCGACGACGGCGGCGACGCCACGCTGCTGATGCACCTGGGCAAGCGCGCCGAGAAGGACGCTTCCCTGCTGGCCAATCCGGGCAGCGAAGAAGAGACCTGCCTGTTCGCCGCCATCAAGGCCAAGCTGGCGCAGGACCCGACCTGGTACTCGCGCAAGGGCGCGCAGATCATCGGTGTGACCGAAGAGACGACCACCGGCGTGCACCGCCTGAAGGAAATGTCGGCCAAGGGCACGCTGATGTTCCGTGCCATCAACGTGAACGACAGCGTCACCAAGAGCAAGTTCGACAACCTGTACGGCTGCCGCGAGTCGCTGGTGGACAGCATCAAGCGCGCAACCGACGTGATGGTCGCCGGCAAGGTCGCCTGCGTGGCCGGCTACGGCGACGTGGGCAAGGGCTCGGCCCAGGCGCTGCGCGCGCTGTCGGCGCAAGTCTGGGTGACCGAGATCGACCCCATCAACGCCCTGCAGGCGGCGATGGAAGGCTACAAGGTCGTGACGATGGAATACGCCGCCGACAAGGCCGACATCTTCGTCTCGGCCACCGGCAACAAGAACGTGATCCGCTACGAGCACATGGCGGCGATGAAGGACGAGGCCATCGTCTGCAACATCGGCCACTTCGACAACGAGATCGACGTCGCGGCGCTCGAGAAGTGCCAGTGGGACGAGATCAAGCCGCAGGTCGACCACGTGATCTTCCCGGACGGCAAGAAGATCATCCTGCTGGCCAAGGGCCGCCTGGTGAACCTGGGCTGCGCCACCGGCCACCCGAGCTTCGTGATGTCGTCGTCGTTCGCGAACCAGACGATCGCGCAGATCGAGCTGTTCACGCACAGCGACTACTACGAGAACGGCAAGGTCTACGTGCTGCCCAAGCACCTGGACGAGAAGGTGGCGCGCCTGCACCTGAAGAAGGTCGGTGCCATGCTGACCGAGCTGACGGACGAGCAGGCCGAGTACATCGGCGTGCCCAAGCAGGGCCCGTACAAGGCCGACACCTACCGCTACTGATTGGCGGAGCCGCCATGCGCGCCGACCAGTTGCTGGTGCAGCGCGGTCTGGCGCCCACGCGATCAGCCGCACAACGGCTGATCGCGCAGGGCGCGGTGCGCTGGCGCGGGCCGGCCGGCTGGGCCGTGCCGCGCAAGGCCGGCGAGGAGCTGCCCGAGGGCTGCGAGCTGCAGGTCACCGACGACGCGGAGCTGCGCTTCGTGTCGCGCGGCGGCTTGAAGCTCGAGGGCGCGCTGGCGCACTGCCGCATCGACGTGTCGGGCATGAGCTGCCTGGACGTCGGCCAGGGCACGGGCGGTTTCACCGACGCGCTGCTGCACGGCGGCGCGAAGCTGGTGGTGGGCCTGGACGTCGGCCATGGCCAGTTGCACGAGCGCCTGAGGCAGGACCCGCGCGTCATGGCGCTGGAAGGCCTGAATGCCCGGCACCTGGAGGCGGCGGCGCTGCCGGTGGCGAGCTTCGACCTGATCGTCGGCGACTTGTCGTTCATCTCGCTGACGCTGGTGCTGCCGGCGCTGGCGCCGTTGCTGCGCAAGCCGAACGGCGAGATGCTGATGCTGGTCAAGCCGCAGTTCGAACTGCAGCCGGCCGACATCGGCAAGGGCGGCCTGGTGCGCGACGAGAGTGCGTTCGAGCGCGTGCAGATCCGGCTGCGCGAGGCGTGTGCCGATTGCGGCCTGGCCGTGCTCGACTGGTTTGCGAGTCCCATCGCCGGTGGCGATGGCAACCGAGAGTTCTTCATCCGGGCACGCCGACGCGGCGCCGCCCGAGGAGCCTGAACATGGACAAGATCGATCTCCCCGTTCCCGTGAGCTTCGAGTTCTTCCCGCCCAACACGCCGGTGGGCAGCGACAAGCTGAAGACGGTGGTGCAGGAGCTGGCGGCGGCGCAGCCCGAGTTCTTCAGCGTGACCTACGGTGCCGGCGGCTCGACGCGCGAGAAGACGCTGGCCACCGTCAGCGCCATCGCCGCGATGGGCCACGAGGCCGCGCCGCACCTGTCCTGCGTGGGCTCCACGCGCGAGGGCATCAGCGAGATCCTGGCCACCTACCGCGCGCAGGGCATCCGCCGCCTGGTGGCGCTGCGCGGCGACCTGCCCAGCGGCACGGCGACGGCAGGCGACTTCCGCTACGCGAGCGAGCTGGTGTCGTTCATCCGCGAGACGCAGGGCAAGGACTGGTTCATCGAGGTGGCGGCCTACCCCGAATACCACCCGCAGCAGCGCTACGCGAAGCGCGACCTGCAGCACTTCGCCGACAAGGTGAAGGCGGGCGCCGACTCGGCGATCACGCAGTTCTTCTTCAACCCCGACGCCTACTTCCACTTCGTCGACGAGGTGCGGGCGCTGGGCGTCACCGCGCCGATCGTGCCGGGCATCATGCCCTTCCACAACTTCGCGCGCATCGCGCAGTTCGCGGCGCGCGACGGCATCGAGATCCCCCGCTGGGTGGCGATGAAGATGGAAGGCTACATGGACGACACCGCGTCGATCCGCGCCTTCGGCCTGGAGGTGATCACCAAGCTGTGCGAGCGGCTGATCGCCGGCGGCGCGCCGAGCATCCACTTCTACACGCTCAACCAGTCGGCGCTCGCGCTGGAGATCTGCAAGCGCCTGGCTCGCCCGGTTTGACCTGGGTCAGGGCTGCACCGACGCGGCGTTGCGCCAGTCGCACGCTGCCTCAGGCATCTTGACGCACCGCAACAAGTAACCCTGCTCGCAGCGCTGAAATTCCTGTCGAGGAAATCGCCTCGTCACGACAGGAAAATCACCATGAGCCACAAGACCTTCCAACGCGCCGCCCTCGCCCTTGCCGTGGCCGGCGGCCTCGCCCTTCCGATGTTCGCCCACGCTCAAGCCACGCCGTGGATGGTGCGTGTGCACGCGCTGAACCTCGACAGCGCCAACAAGGACGGCACCGGCCTGGACCTCACGGTCAATAACAAGGTCTTCCCGGAAGTCGACATCTCGTACTTCTTCACCCCCAACATCGCTGCCGAGCTGGTGCTGACCTACCCGCAGAAGCACACCGTGAAGGCCGGCGGCACCGAGATCGGCACCCTCAAGCACCTGCCGCCGACGCTGTCGCTTCAGTACCACTTCACGGACATGGGCGCCTTCAAGCCCTACGTCGGTGCGGGCCTGAACTACACGCGCTTCTCCAGCGTGGATCTGCTCGGCGGCGCTGCCGACATCGACCGCAACAGCTTCGGCCTCGCCGTGGGCGCCGGCTTCGACTACGAGATCCAGAAGAACATCTACTTCAACGTCGACGTGAAGAAGGTGCAGATCAAGACCACCGTCAGCGCGGGCGGCTCGGACATCGGCGACTTCAAGGTCGACCCGCTGCTCATCGGCGTGGGCATCGGCTTCCGCTTCTGATGTCCAACTCGGCAGAGCCGTTCAGACGAGCGGCTTCTGCCAGCTGACGCCGTCCTCGGTGAGCATGGCGTCCAGCACGAAATCCTGATCGGTGGGGAACAGCAACGGCAGAAAGCCATGGCTGTAGCTCACCCCCACCGTGACGGGCCGCGGCTCGATCGACTTGAGCGTGCGGTCGAAGAACCCGCCGCCATAGCCCATGCGCACGCCGCCCGGGCCGAAACCCAGGCAGGGCACCACCAGCAGTTCGGGGACGAACTCCTCGGTGTCCTTCGGCTTGGGGATGTCGTAGGCATCGAGCTCGGTCGGGCAGCCCGGGTACCAGACGTGAAAGCGCAGCGAGCCGGTCTCGCGGTGCGCCACCGGCAATCCGATGCGCCGCGTCACGCCTTCGGGCGCACCTTCGGTCCAGCGGTACAGAGCCGGCAGGCAATCGAACTCGCCCTTGATCGGCCAGTAAGCGCCGATGGTCTTCTCCGGGCGGCCGATCAGCCACACGCGCAGCACGCTTTGCAGCGCCACGGCGCGCTCCAGGCGGTCGGGCAGGGCCTGGCGCGCGGCGACCAGGCGCTTGCGCAGGGCATCTCGTTCGGTAGGCAGCATCGGTGCGTCCGGTGGCGGGCCAAAACGCGATTGTGCAAGACTGCCGCATGGCCGCCGACCGCGAGTTCGTCACCCACTGCATGGAACTGCTCTCGCCGCTGGGCAGCGTGCGCTCGCGGCGCATGTTCGGCGGGCACGGCTTCTACGTCGACGACCTGTTCCTCGCCATCATCGCCTTCGATCGCCTGTACCTGAAGGCCGATGCGCAGACACGGCCGCGCTTCGAAGCGGCCGGCTGCGAGCCCTTCGTCTACGACGGCCAGGGCAAGCGCGTGACGCTGGGCTACTTCACTGCGCCGGAGGACGCCATGGAGTCGCCGGCCTTGATGCAGCCCTGGGCGCGACTGGCGCTGGAGGCCGCGCTGCGCACCAGGGCAGCGAAGAAGGCACCGGCGAAGCCGCGCAAGGGCAGGCCCTGAAGCATCGGGCGGCGCGCCTGCCAGCGCACCGAGGCGCCCTCGCCGCGGTCCCAGGCCTCGATGACCACCGCCTGTGCGTCGTTCACGCGCAGCGACTGGCCCGGTGAAAGGATCTGGTCGGCGTCGCCGCACTCGCCCGTGAGCCAGACTCGGCCGCGCAGCACGGTCAGTTCGCCGCCCCCGAGACCGAGGCGGCGGGCCTGGCCCGGGGCCAGGGACAGAACGGCTTGAGCTTGCGAATTCATCATCAATCTCCTGGAAGTCACGGTAGGATCTTCGTCCTAGAGCCGAGGAAACTCCAATGACTTCGGTAACCTCTATTGATGCGGATTTGAGATGAATACCGGACGCCGCCGCCCGCTCTCGCTGACCAACCTGCGCGCTTTCGAGGCGGTGGCTCGCCGGCTGAGCTTCAGCGACGCGGCCGATGAACTCTTCGTCACCCAGTCGGCTATCAGCCGGCAGATCAAGAGCCTGGAAGACGAACTCGGCACGCCACTGTTCGTGCGCGGCACGCGCCATGTCGAGATGACGCAGGACGCACAGATTCTGCTGCGCACCGTGGAGCCCTGGCTGGCGCGGCTGGATGCCGGCGTGCGGCAGATCCGCGAGAAGCACAGCCGCCAGCGCGTCAGCGTGACCACCTTCGCCTCGTTCGCTTCGCTTTGGCTGCTGCCGCGCATCGAGGCTTTCCAGCGCGCGCACCCTGACATCGACATCCGCGTCTCGGCACACGATTCGCTGGCCGATCTGGACGACCCCGAGCTCGACCTCGCGCTGCGCTATTGCAGCCCTGCGCAGGCGCCAGCCGGCGCGGTTCGCCTGTTCGGCGAGACGCTGACGCCGGCGGTGAGCCGCCAGCTCATGGAACAGATCCGCGATGGCAAGGCCCCGCCGTTGGCCCGGCCGGCCGACCTGGCCCAACACACGCTGGCCGAGGAGGACGACAACAAGGCCAGCACCGAGTACCTGAGCTGGCGCCACTGGCTGGCGCAGCAGGGCGAGCCGGCGCTGCAGCCGCGCCGCTGGCTGTACCTGAACTTCACCTACCAGCAGGTGCAGGCGGCGCTGGCCGGCCAGGGCGTGGCGCTGGCGCGGGTGGCACTGGTCTACGAGGCGCTGGCGCGCGGCGAACTGGTCGAGCCCTTCGGCATGGCCGGACGCACCACCAGCCCCTACGCCTACTGGCTGGTCGCGCCGCCGACGAGCCGCTCGCGGCCCGAGGTGCGGCAATTCTGCGAGTGGGTGCAGGCGCAGGCCGAGCTCACGCGCATCGCCACCGGCGAGGCCGCAACTAGCTGACGCCCAGTTCGGTGACCATCACCGTCAGCGGGATGTCGTGCGGCTGCGGCGTGAAGTCGGCCTCGCCCAGCGCTGCGAACGACCAGGACACGCCGATCGTCGTGACATGCGGATGCGCCGCCAGGAAACGGTCGAAGTACCCGCCGCCATAACCCAGACGGTAGTTGCCCGCCGCATGGCCCACGCAGGGCACCAGCACCACGTCGGGAACGACCAAAGGCCCTGCTGCCGAGGCGATGTTGCACTCGTCGGGCACCATCGGCGCCTTGCGGTCCCACTGGCGGTAGTGCATCTCGCGCGGCGTGCGCAGGCAGTACGGCAGAGCCCAGGGCAACTTGTCGCAAGTTGGGTCGGCGCCGAGTGCAACCACTGCGTTAAATTCAGATCGTATGGATGCGTACAGGCCCAGGCATAGCGGTTCGAGCTGGGTCACCACGGCGATCAGGTGGCGGCCCAGGGCCTGCTGAGCAAGGTCGAACGACTCGGACAGCGCAAACTGCTGTCGCTGCGCCCGCAGTCGGGTGCGCAGTTCGGCGCGGCGGGTGGCGAAATCGGTCAAGACAGAATGGAACGACGTTGTTGAATCAATCGGTACAGGCCAGACCAGTATATGAGCGCTCCCGCGCCCACCCTTGGCAGCGCATGCTGGGTCTGACCCTGCTGGCCCTGGGCGTCACGCTGCCGCATGCGGCCTGCGCCGCTCCGGCCGACAGCGCCATCGTCGAGGCCCGCGAGGCCTTGCGCAAGAAGGACCGCACCCGTCTGGCCGCCGCGCGCAGCGCCGCGATGGCGGCCCAGCACCCGCTGGCGATGTGGGCCGACTACTTCGAGCTCGGCAACCGGCTGGCCGAGGCCCAGCAGCCCGAACTGAACGCCTTCTACGCGCGCTGGCCGGCCACCTACGTCGAAGATCGCTTGCGCAACGACTGGCTGCTCGAACTCGGCAAGCGGCGCGACTGGGCCAACTTCGCCGTCGAGTACCCGCGATTCCGCATGAACGACGACCGCGAGGTCAGCTGCTATGCGCTGATGCTCGACCATCAGGCCGGCAAGGACGTGCACGACGAGGCGCTGGCCACCTGGCTCGCCCAGAAGGACGCCGACGACGGCTGCGCACTGATGGCCGCCACGCTGGTCGACGCGAAGAAGTTCAGCAACGCCGATCTGTGGCGCAAGGTGCGCGTTGCGATCGATGCTGGCCGGCCGAAGGCGGCGCGCCAGGCCGCCGTGCTGATCGGCGCCTGGCCGGCCGCCAGCGTGGTCGAGCTCAGCGACAGCCCGCTGCGCTTCCTCGCCAAGAGTGCCTCGGCCTCGACACGGCCCGGTGCCGAGCTGGCCGCACTGTCCCTGATGCGGCTGGCCTCCACCGACCCCGACGCCGCTGTTCTGCAGCTCAACGAGCGCTGGGACCGCGCCCTGCCGCCCGACCTGGCTGCCTGGGCCTGGGCCGCGGTGGGCAAGCAGGCCGCGTTGAAGCTGATGCCCGAGGCGACTGAACATTTCCAGCGCGCCGCGCTGCGCGCCAGCCGCGAAGGCGCCGAGCCCGACTGGCCCGACGACACGCTGGCCTGGAAGGTGCGCGCCGCGCTGCGCGCCGACGGCGGCCGCGGCCGCTGGCAGCAAGTGATGCAGGGCATCAACGCGATGAGTGCGGAGCAGCAGCGCGACCCGGCCTGGGTGTACTGGAAGGCCCGCGCGCTGCAGAAGCTGTCGGGCAACTCGCAGGATGCCGAAGGCATGCGCGGGCTGTCGCGCGAGCTGCTCGCCAGCATCGCCGGGCGCATGCACTTCTACGGCAAGCTCGCCGCCGAAGACCTTGGGCAGAGCGTCGAGCTGCCGGGCAAGCCTGCGCCGCTGACGGCCGAAGAGATCGAGGCGGCGCGCAACCACCCGGGCCTGACGCGCGCGCTGCAGCTCATCGCGCTGGGCCTGCGCAACGAAGGCGTGCGCGAATGGAACTTCTCGCTGCGCGGCATGGACGACCGCCAGCTGCTGGCCGCCGCCCAACTCGCCTGCGACCGCGAGGTGTGGGACCGCTGCATCAACACCAGCGACCGCACGCGTGGCGAGATCGACATCGACCAGCGTTTCCCGATGCCCTTCCGCACCGAGGTACAGGCGCGCGCCAGGGATATCGGGCTCGACCCCGCCTACGTGTACGGGCTGATTCGGCAGGAGTCGCGCTTCGTGATGGACGCGCGCTCCGGCGTGGGCGCTTCCGGGCTGATGCAGATCATGCCGGCCACTGCCCGCTGGACGGCGCGCAAGATCGGCCTCGATTTCACGCCCGACCTGATCACCGACCGCGACGTCAACCTGCGACTGGGCACCAGCTACCTCAAGATGGTGCTCGACGATTTCGACGGATCGCAGGCCATGGCCGCGGCGGCCTACAACGCCGGCCCGAGCCGGCCGCGGCGCTGGCGCGAAGGGCCGTCGCTGGAAGCGGCGATCTGGGCGGAGAACATCCCGTTCAACGAAACCCGCGACTACGTCAAGAAGGTGCTGAGCAACGCGACCTACTATTCGATCCTGCTCAGCGGCCAGACGGCGTCGTTGAAGACCCGCCTGGGCCGGCCCATCGGGCCGCGCGACGACACGGCACCGCCGCCGGACAAGGAACTTCCCTGAATCGATCGCGAGCGTGCCGGCGAGGCCCGGGCGCCCCGCGTGGAACGAGACTGCATCGATGATCGACGACATCCTGGTACTGGGCGGCACCGGCTTCGTGGGCCGCAGCGTCTGCGAGAAGCTGGTGGAGCGCTCGGGCGGTGCGGGCGGCAGCATCGTGGTTCCCACGCGGCACATCGCGCATGCGCGCGACCTGCAGATGCTGCCCACGCTGCAGCCTGTGCAGGCCGACGTGCACGACGACGCCCAGCTCGCGCAAATGGTGGCCGGCCGCGACGCCGTGATCAACCTGGTCGCCGTGCTGCAAGGCGACGAGCGCCGCTTCCGGCATGTGCACGTGGACCTGCCGACCCGGCTGGCGCGCGCCTGCCAGGCCGCCGGCGTGAAGCGGCTGGTGCACGTGAGCGCCCTGGGTGTCGGCGCCAACGCGCCCAGCCACTACCTGCGCTCCAAGGCCGCCGGCGAGGCCGCGCTGGCCGCGGCCGGGCTCGAGCTCACCGTGCTGCGCCCGTCGGTGATCTTCGGTGCGCACGACAAGCTGCTGAACATGTTCGCCGCGCTGCAAGGCCTCGCGCCCTTCGTGCCGCTGGCGGGCGCCGACTCGCGCTACCAGCCGGTGTGGGTGGACGACGTGGCCGCGGCCATCGTGCGCTGCCTCGACGACCCGGCCACCATCGGCAAGACCTACGAATGCACCGGCCCCGACGTCTACACGCTGCGCGAACTGGTGCAGGCGGCGGGCCGCTGGGCCGGCCACGAACGGCCGGTGTTCGGGCTGCCCGGCGGCCTGGCCCAGTTGCAGGCCAGGGTCATGGAGATGCTGCCCGGCGAGCCGCTGATGTCGCGCGACAACCTCGCCTCGATGCGGGTGCCCAACATCGCCACCGGCACACTGCCGGGGCTGGACGCCCTGGGCATCCGCGCCACGGCGCTGTCGGCGATCGCGCCGATGTACCTTGGCCACGGCCGGGGCCCGGCGCGCATGGACGCCTGGCGGGCGCGCGCGCGGCGCGGCTGAGCCGCCGAAGCCATGCGCCGCGCGCATCGTGGCGATGCGCATTGATCACCCAGCGCCCTGTTTGCGCCGGCTAGCATGGCGCTCCCAGAAATCGCAGGGACAGCCATGAAGCTCTACATCGGCAACAAGAACTACTCCTCGTGGTCCATGCGCCCCTGGGTGCTGCTCACGCAGGCCGGCATTGCGTTCGAGGAGGTGATGCTTCGCTTCGACGCCTTCACGCCCGAATCGGCCTTCAAGACCGAGCTCGCCCGCCACACCCCGGCCGGCCGCGTGCCGGTGCTGGTGGACGAAGGCTTCGCGGTGTGGGACACGCTGGCCATCGCGGAGTACCTGGCCGAGCGCTTCCCCGACAAGCAGCTGTGGCCGGCCGACCGCCGCGCGAGGGCGCGCGCTCGCAGCGTCTGCGCCGAGATGCACGCCGGCTTCGGCGCGTTGCGCAGCCACTTCCCGATGAACGTCGAGGCCCGCCTGCCCGAGATCGGCGCCAAGGTGCTCGCCGAGCAGGCCGGCGTGCGCAGCGATCTCGCGCGCATCGTGCAGATGTGGAGCGAGCTGCTCGGCGAGCATGGCGGGCCGCTGCTGTTCGGCGACTTCAGCATCGCCGACGCCTACTTCGCGCCGGTGGTCATGCGCCTGGTCACCTACGGCGTGCCGGTGCCCGCCGGGATCGCCGCCTACATGGCGAGTGTGCAGGCCCTGCCCGGCGTGGCAGCCTGGGTGAAGGACGCGCTGGCCGAACAGGACTTCCTCGACTTCGAGGAACCCTACCGCCAGCACCGCTGAGCGTGGCACGGCGGCGAGGCGGCCGCGCATACACTCCCGCCGCATGAAGGTGTACCTGGTCGGCGGCGCGGTGCGCGACGAGTTGCTCGGCCGCCCCGCGGGCGATCGCGACTGGGTGGTGGTGGGCGCCACGCCCATCGAGATGCTCGACGCGGGCTTCGTGCCGGTGGGCCGCGACTTCCCGGTCTTCCTGCACCCGCGGACCCACGAGGAATACGCGCTGGCGCGCACCGAGCGCAAGACGGCGCCGGGTTACCACGGCTTCGCCTTCCACGCCGCGCCCGAGGTCACCCTCGAGGACGATCTGGCGCGCCGCGACCTCACCATCAACGCCATGGCGCGCGAGGAAGACGGCACGCTGGTCGACCCGCATGGCGGCCAGCGCGACCTCGCCGGGCGCGTGCTGCGCCATGTGTCGCCCGCCTTCGCCGAGGACCCGGTGCGCATCCTGCGGCTGGCGCGTTTCGCGGCCCGCTTCCACGACTTCTCGATCGCGCCGCAGACGATGCAGCTGATGCGCGAGATGGTCGGCGCCGGCGAGGTCGATGCGCTGGTGGCCGAGCGCGTCTGGCAGGAGCTCTCGCGCGGGCTGATGGAGGCACGGCCGAGCCGCATGTTCGAGGTGCTGCGCGAATGCGGCGCGCTGGCGCGGCTGCTGCCCGAGGTCGATCGCCTGTGGGGCGTGCCGCAGCGGCCCGAGTACCACCCGGAGGTCGACACCGGCGTGCACCTGATGATGGTGCTGGACATGTCGGCGCGCCTGGGCGGCAGCCTGCCGGTGCGCTTCGCCTGCCTCGGCCACGACCTGGGCAAGGGCACGACGCCGGCCGACGTGCTGCCGCGCCACATCGGCCACGAGGTGCGCAGCGAGAAGCTGGTGCGCGCGCTGTGCGATCGTTGGAAGGTGCCCACCGAGTGCCGCGAGCTGGCCGAGGTGGTGGCACGCGAGCATGGCAACGTGCACCGCAGCGCGGAGCTGAACGCCGCCGCCGTGCTGCGCCTGCTGGAGCGCTGCGACGCGCTGCGCCGGGCGGAGCGATTCGAGGAAGCACTGCTGGCCTGCGAGTGCGATGCGCGCGGCCGCGCCGGCAAGGAAGACGAGCCCTACCCTCAGCGCCCTCGCCTGGCCGCCGCGCTGCGCGCAGCCTTGTCGGTGGACACCGCGCCGGTGGCCGAGGCCGCCGCGGCACGCGGGCTGGCGGGGCCGGCGATCGGCGAGGCGGTGCGCGAGGCACGCGTGCGCGCCGTGGCGGACGCGCTGGCCACGATCTGATCGAAAGTCAGATCAGCGCCCCGATCGCCATCGCGATCAGGCTGAGCAGCAGGCTGCTGGCGATCGGCAGGTGGTACTCGCGGCCGCGCCAGCGGAAGCTGAAGTCGCCCGGCAGCCGGCCCAGGCCGATGCGGCGCAGCCAGCCCGCCAGCCCCTGGAACACCAGGAACGCGAGCAGAAACACGATGAGCCAGCGCATGCGGCCTTTCAGAGGGTGTGCGTGCGGTCACCGCGCGCGAAGCCGATCGGGTCGAGCGCGATGCCGCGCGCCAGGCCGATCACCTTGAACAGCTCGCCCATCTCGTGCTCGGTGAGCAGCTTCTGCGCGTTCGCGGTGCTGCGCAGGTCGGCGCCCCGCAGCATCTCGAGCAGGCCGCAGTTCATCAGGAAGTGCGCCTGCGTGGTGTAGCCGATCACGTCCAGCCCGGCGTCCTGCCCGGCAAGGGCAATGCCGGTGAAGTTCACGTGGGCGGTGATGTCCTTCTCGCCCACCAGCACCAGCGGGTCGGCGTCGGCACGGTGGGCGCGGTGGCACATCAGCGTGCCGCCGTGGCGCGCCGGCAGGTAGTACTCGGCCTCGGGAAAGCCGTAGTCGATGAAGAAGGCTGCGCCGCGCTGCAGCCGCTCGGCCAGCGTGGCGACGAAGGCGCGCGCCTGCGGATGGATCTCGGTGACGGTGCCGGGCACGAAGGCGCCGTCGACCGGCGGGCGCAACGAGGTCGGGCGGTCGGCCCAGATGAAGCTGTCGCCGTGCGCTGCCACGCCGCGTTCAAACCAGACCTGGCCATCGAAAAGCAGCAACTGCACCGGCATCGCATCGAGCACCTCGTTGCCGATGAGCACACCGTCGAGGGTGCCCGGCAGCGTTTCGACCCAGCACACCCGATCGCCGAACGCCGCCAGCCGCTCGCGCTGCCGCTCGCGCAGCGAGCCCGACAACTCGACGATGGTGTAGCGTTTCACGGCCTCGCCCAGTGACTCGAGCAGCTGCGCCGCCAGCGCGCCGGACCCCGCGCCGAACTCCCACACCGCGCCACTGTCCGCTGCAGTCAGCGCCTGCGCCACCTGCCGCGCCAGCGCGCGGCCGAACAGCGGCGACAACTCGGGCGCGGTGACGAAATCGCTGCCCGAGGACGGCAGGGTTCCGAACTTCCTCGAATCGCGGCTGTAGTAGCCCAGGCCCGGCTCGTAGAGCGCCATCGCCATGAAGCGGTCGAAGGCGATCCAGCCGCCCGCTGCGGCGATGGCCTCGTGAATGCGCCGGCGCAGGGCCGCCGATACACTGTCGCCCTCGTTGTGTTGCATTGCCGCATTGTAGGAAGCCATGCCGTCCCGCCCCGTCGTGCTCGTCACCGGTGCCGCCCGCCGTATCGGCCGGGCCATCGCGCTCGACCTCGCGGCGCATGGCTTCGACATCGCGCTGCACTGCCATGCAGCGTCGGCCGAATCGGCCGCGACGCTCGACGAACTGCGCGGGCTCGGCGCACGCGCCGAGGTGTTCGCAGCCGACCTGGCCGACGAGGCCGCCACCCGTGACCTGCTGCCAGCGGTGGCGCAGGCCTTCGGCCGCGTCGATGCGCTGGTCAACAACGCGTCTCGATTCGCCTACGACGATGCGGCCAGCTTCGGCCACGCCGAGATGCAGGCGCACTGGCGCATCAACACCGCCGCGCCGATCCTGCTGGCGCAGGCGCTGCATGCGCACCTCGTGGCGCGCGACGCGCAGGGCTGCGTGGTCAACCTGCTCGACCAGAAGCTCGCCAACCCGAATCCCGACTACCTGTCGTACACGCTGTCCAAGGCAGCGCTGCAAAGCGCCACGGTGATGCTGGCGCAGGCGCTCGCGCCGCGGCTGCGCGTGTGCGGCGTGGCACCCGGCGTGACGATGATCTCCGGCGACATGAGCGAGGCCGACTTCGCCGCCGCGCACCGCCTCACGCCGCTGCGGCGCTCGTCGACGCCGGCCGACATCGCGCAGGCCGTGCGTTACCTGATCGAGGCGCCGGCGGTGACCGGTACCACGCTGCTGGTCGACGGCGGCCAGCACCTGGTGGCGCAGCCACGCGACGTGGCCTTCCTCGTCCAGCCTTCCGGAACCTGAACCGATGCAAAGCCTGCTCCACCACGCCAGCCTGATCGACTGCCGGCGGCTCTTCCTGCGCGACTACGAGGTGCGCATGAACATCGGCGTGCACGACTTCGAGAAACGCGGCGAGCAGCGCGTGCTGATCAACGTCGACCTGTACGTGCCGCTGGCGCAATCGACGCCGTCGAACGACACGCTCGACGAGGTGGTCGACTACGACTTCATCCGCCGCAGCATCCTGGAGCGGCTCTCGCGCGGCCACATCCACCTGCAGGAAACGCTGTGCGACGACGTGCTGGCGCTGATGCTGGCCCACCCCAAGGTGCGCGCCGCACGTGTGTCGAGCGAGAAGCCCGATGTCTATCCCGACTGCGACGCGGTCGGCTGCGAGGTGTTTGCCGTGAAGGAAAGTTCATGAGCGCCGTGCTCGACGATGACAATGCCGCCGCCGAGCCCGGCGCCCGGCCGCCCGAAGCCGGGCGAGATCCCCTCGGGGGATCGGTCGCGGTAGCCCGCGACCGAGGGGCAGACATGAAGCACCTGCACGAGATCAACAAGCTCTCGAAGCGGCTGCACCGGCTGGTCGGCCAGGCCATCACCGACTTCAACATGATCGAAGACGGCGACAAGGTGATGGTCTGCGTGTCCGGCGGCAAGGACAGCTACGCGCTGCTCGACGTGCTGATCAACCTGCGCCGGCGCGCGCCGGTGAAGTTCGACCTGATCGCCGTCAACCTCGACCAGAAGCAGCCGGGATTCCCGGAACACGTGCTGCCCGAGTACCTGAAGAGCCTGGACATCCCCTTCCACATCGAGACCCAGGACACCTACTCGATCGTCAAGCGCCTCATCCCCGAGGGCAAGACGATGTGCAGCCTGTGCTCGCGCCTGCGCCGCGGCATCCTCTACCGCGTGGCCGGAGAACTCGGCGCGACCAAGATCGCGCTGGGCCACCACCGCGACGACATGCTGCAGACGCTGTTCATGAACATGTTCTTCGGCAGCCGCCTGAAGGGCATGCCGCCCAAGCTGGTCAGCGACGACGGCAGAAACATCGTCATCCGGCCGCTGGCCTACGTGGCCGAGCCCGAGCTGGAGCGCTGGGCGGCGCACCGGCAGTTCCCGATCATCCCGTGCACGCTGTGCGGCGGCCAGGAGAACCTGCAGCGCGTGCAGATGAAGAAGATGCTGCGCGAGTGGGAGCGCTTGCAGCCGGGGCGGCTGGACAACATCTTCACCGCGATGGGCAACATCGTGCCCTCGCACATGATGGACAGGAAACTCTATCCGTTCACCACGCTCCAAACGACGGGCGTGGCCGATCCGCAAGGTGACCGCGCATTCGATGGCGACGAGGACTGCGGGCCGCCGGCTGCCAGCCCGATCCGCATCCACCGGGACGATTGAGCCGAACTTCGGCTGGGGGAGCATGACATGACCAGGACCTTGAGTCTCTTGATCGCCGCCGTGTCGCTGGCCGGCTGCGCCTCGCTGAACAGCCTGACCAGCGAGGTGTCCAGCTACAGCCAGTGGCCGGCCGATCGCAAGCCGGGCAGTTATGCATTCGAGCGGCTGCCCTCGCAGCAGACCCGCCCGGAGCAGCAACAGATGCTGGAAGACAGTGCGCGCCCGGCGCTCGAGGCCGCTGGCTTCACGCCCGCAGCCGATGGCAAGGAGAGCGAGTACATCGTGGCGCTGGGCGCCCGCGTCAACGCCACCGAGCAGTACTACGACGACCCGTTCTGGTGGCGCGGCGGCCTGTACTCGCACCGCTTCAGCCGGCCCTGGCCCTACTATGGCATCGGCTTCGGCATCCCCACCACCACCTACGAGCGCGAGGTGGCGCTGCTCATCCGCGAGCGCAAGTCCGGCCAGCCGCTGTACGAGACCCGCGCCACCAACGACGGCGGCTCGCCGTCGATCCAGTCGCTGCTGCCGGCGATGTTCGAGGCGGCGATGAAGGACTTCCCGGCCGGCAGCGTCACGCCGCGGCAGGTGACCACCGAGATCACCAGGCCCTGACTGGCATGGCGACGCCGCGACTCAATCCGCGGCGGTCGCCAGTGCGCGGAAGTCACCCTCCCAGCCCTTGAGCTTGGCCGCCGCCGCCTGGCGCTGAGTCGGCGTGGTGGCGTTGTGCAAGCTGGCGGCGAAGGCGCAGTTGTAGGTCTCCAGCTTCTGCTGGTATTGCCGGTAGGGCTCGCGCGGCGAACGCGACAGGCGCAGCACATGGGCACGCAGCGTGGCCAGGGCGGCGTCGCGGTCAGCCGGCTCCGCGCTCAGGCGCCGCAGCATCTGCAGTGTTTCATTGCGCCGTTGCAGCCGCTCGGCGTTCCAGGACTCGGCATCGAAGGGCGAGGCTGCCACCAGGCGGGCGACTCGTTCGCGCTGCTCGTCGTCCAGCGTGCCGTAGAGGAACTCGGCGCGCTCCAACGTGCGCTTGACCGAGTCCTTCAGGCGTTGCGCCGGATCGGCGGCGAGGTAATCCCGGCGGAACTCCTCGTCGTTGCGCAGGTAGCGGGCCTCGATGTGCTTGAGCTGCTGCGCCGACAGGGTCGGGATCAGGTCGGCGGCGGCGGGTAGCGCCTGGTCGACGGCCCCTTCGCCGCGCCGGCGCAGTTCGTGCCACCAGCGGCAGACGCGATCGGGCGTGGTGTCGGCGAGCACATCGACCTGGGCGCGCTGGAGCAGGCCGGCGTAGTCGGGCAGCTGGGTGCGCCGGTGCCAGGCGAACCACTGGCCGAGCATCTCGCGCACTCGCCGCGACTGGGCGTCGTCGAAGTCCGCGTAGCCGTCGAGCCACCAGTAAACCAGCTCGGGCGCCTGGTTGTAGCCAAAACGTACCGCGCTGCAGCCCGTCAAGCCCGCGGCCAGCAGGACCAGCGCCACGATAATGCGCAGTCTCGACACCACGCCCTGCAGGGAAGACAACAACATGGCTCTGGACATCGTGATCATGGCCGCGGGCAAGGGGACCCGCATGAAGTCGGCCCGGCCCAAGGTGCTGCACCGGTTGGCCGGGCGCAGTCTACTGCAGCACGTGCTGCAGGCGGCCTCGGGGCTGCAAGCCCAGCGCACCGTGGTGATCACCGGCCACGGCGCCGATCAGGTCGAGGCGGCACTCCAGGCGCCGAACCTGGTCTTCGCCCGACAGGAGCCGCAACTCGGTACCGGCCACGCTGTCCAGCAGGCGGTGCCGCAATTGCACGACGAGGGCACGACGCTGATCCTCAACGGCGACGTGCCTCTGATCGAACCCGAGACGCTGCGCAAGCTGGTGCAGGCCTGCAATGGCCAGTCGCTCGCGCTGCTCACCGTGGTCCTGCCCGACCCGAGCGGGTACGGCCGCGTGATCCGCAGCGGCGACCCGGTCGGCGGCACGATCGAGGGCATCGTCGAACACAAGGACGCCTCGCCGCAGCAACGCCGCATCCAGGAGATCTACACCGGCGTGATGGCCGCGCCGACCGCGCAGCTCAAGCGCTGGCTCGCCGCGCTGAAGAACGACAACGCGCAGCGCGAGTACTACTTGACCGACGTGGTGGCGATGGCCGTGGCCGACCAAGTGCACGTGGTGGCCTCGCACGCCACCAGCGAGACCGAGGTGCTGGGCATCAACAGCCCGGCGCAGCTGGCCGACCTGGAGCGGCGTTACCAGCGCCGGCTCGCGGATGCGCTGATGGAAGCCGGCGTGCGCCTGGCCGACCCGGCGCGCATCGACATCCGCGGTGAGCTGACCTGCGGGCAGGACGTCGAGATCGACGTGAACTGCGTGTTCGAGGGCAAGGTGACGTTGGGCGACAACGTGCGCATCGCTTCGCACTGCGTGATCCGCAATGTGAACATCGCCGATGACGCCGTGATCCACTCCTTCACGCACATCGACGGCGAGGCGCAGGGCGCCAGCGTCGGCAAGGGTTCGCTGGTCGGCCCGTTCGCACGGCTGCGCCCCGGCGCGGAGCTGGGCGAGGAAGTGCACATCGGCAACTTCGTCGAGGTGAAGAACTCCACGCTCGCCAAGGGCGCCAAGGCCAACCACCTGGCCTACCTCGGCGACGCCACGGTGGGCGAGCGCGTCAACTACGGCGCCGGCAGCATCACCGCCAACTACGACGGCGCCAACAAGCACCGCACGGTGATCGGCGCCGACGTACACATCGGCAGCAACAGCGTGCTGGTGGCACCGATCACGGTGGGCGAAGGCGCGACCATCGGCGCCGGTTCGACGGTGTCGAAGAGCGCCCCGGCCGGCCAGCTGACCGTGGTGCGCGCCAAGGCCGTCTCGCTGGCGGGCTGGAAGCGGCCGGTTAAGACGAAGAAGTAGTGCCGCTGCGACTCAGTCGCATTGGCGCTCGAGGCCCATAGGACGCACAGCGCTGCAGTGGCCGGTCGCGGCCCTTGAGCGACATTCACGAGTGACCGCGTCGATCGGCGCGCGGGCAGGCGGGCCGGGTATGCGCTCTCCGGCCCTCGCTCGCGGGCGACCGCCGAGACTCGCCTCGCATGACCTCGTCAACGCCAGCTTCGGCCTGCCATCGCCAGGGCAACCGCGAAAGGGGCCTGCGATCGCACACCCGAACCCCCTGCCCCACAACCACCGATGCCTTCGTGAGGGCAGGCCACCGTGGATGCCGGCAGGGCGGCGGTGGTGCCCGCGGGCGCAGGCCCCATTCGCGGTTGCCCTGGCGAGGGCATGGCACACCCCGTGTTGATGCGGCCACGGTGGCGGCCCGCGGAGGCCGCCCGCGAGCGTGGGCCGGAGAACGCGGGTACCGCCGTCGACCTGCGACCATGCCCGTCGCACGCAACGCAGGCCAACGACGACCGCAACGGGCCGCGACTTGCCGGTCGCTCGCGTCACTTCTGCAGCTGTGACCTCGAGTCGTGTCAGGCGCGGCGTTCGGCCTCGCGCCGCTGCTTCACCCAGTCTTCGAACTTGGCGGCCGGCATGGCCGCGCCGATCAGCAGGCCCTGGATCTGCTCGCAGCCCTGCTGCGCGAGGAACTGCCGCTGCGCCTCGTTCTCCACGCCCTCGGCGATCACGCTCAAGCCCAGGCTCAACCCCAGCTGCACGATGGCGCGTGTGATCGCCGCCGAGTCGCGGTTGCCCGGCAGGTCGTGTACGAAGGATCGGTCGATCTTGATCTTGTCGATCGGCAGCTCCTTCAGGTGGCCGAGAGAGGAATAGCCGGTGCCGAAGTCGTCCACCGCGATGCCCAGGCCCAGTGCCTTCAGGCGCAGCAGGCGGTGCTTCACCTCGCCGAGATCGTCCATCAGCATGCGCTCGGTCAGTTCGAGCTCGAGCAGGCTGGCCGCCTCGCGCGCGTCACCGTCTTCGGCCAGCACCAGCGCCACCGCCTCGACGAAGCCGACCGACTGGAACTGCACCGTCGAAAGGTTCACCGCCACCGGCGAGATGCCCAATCCCATCGCGTGCCAGCGCAACGCGCAGCGGGCGGCCTCTTTCATCGCCCACTGGCCGATCTGCAGCATCAGGCGCTGGCGTTCGGCCACCGGGATGAACTGGTCGGGCAGCAGCAGCCCGCGCTCGGGGTGGTTCCAGCGCAGCAGCGCCTCGCAGGCCACCAGCCGGTCGTCGCGCAGGCGCACCTGCGGCTGGAAGTAGAGCTCGAACTCGCCGCGATCGAGCGCGTGCGCGAGCTGGCCCTCGAGCACCAGCGCGGCATAGGCGCTGTCAGCCATGCCGCGGTCGAAGCACTGGTGGTTGGCACGGCCGCGCGACTTGGCCAGGTACATCGCGCTGTCGGCGTTCTTGATCAGCTCATCGGGCGTGCTCGCGTCGCCGGGGAAGAAAGCCACGCCGATCGACGGCGTGACCGAGATCGGCCGGCCATCGGCGTTGACCGGCACCTCGATGGCGGCGAGCAGCTTGCGCGCCACCTCGTCGACGTCGTCGTGCTGCTGCTCCTGCGAGGGCCCGCCGTGCAGCAGCACCATGAACTCGTCGCCGCCGAAGCGTGCCACCACGTCGGTGCCGCGCAGGCTGGCGAGGATGCGCGCCGACACCGTGCGCAGCAGCGTGTCGCCCACCAGGTGGCCCAGCGAATCGTTGACGCGTTTGAAGTGGTCGAGGTCGATGAACAGCAGCGCCAGCCGCGTGCCCTCGGACTCGGCGGCCGCCATGTGATGCTGCAGCTGCTCCATGAACGACATGCGGTTGGGCAGGCCGGTCAGCGCGTCGTGGTGGGCGAGGTGGTGGATGCGCGCCTGCGCGGCCTGGCGGTCGCGGATGTCGCGCACGATGGTCATGCGCATGCGCTCGCCGCCACGCAGCATCGTGCGCACGATGAACTCGACGGCGATGCGCCGGCCCGCCTTGTCCACCACCGCGCTCTCGTAGGCGGTCTCCTGCCCGGCGGCCATCACCGTGGCCACGCGGGCTACGTGCTCGGGCGCGACGAAATCGAGCGTCGGCCGGCCAAGCAGTTCATCGAGCGAATAGCCGATCAGCGCGCACAGCGGCGGGTTGGCATCGGTGATGAAGCCGTCCTTGTGGAACACGATGCCTTCGGCACTGGCCTGCATGAACTTGGCGAGACGCTCCTCCGACTCGCGCACCGCGCGTTCGGCCAGGCGGTGCTTGGTGATGTCGGAGATGAGCACGAAGGCGCCGATGGTCTGGCCCTGCTCGCCGACATGCGGCAGCAGGTGGACCTCGATGAAGCGTGTGCTTCCGTCGGGCTGCGGCAGCTGCCGCTCGTACGAGGCGGCCTGCTGATGCAGGATCATCAGCTCGACCATGGGCTGGATCTGCTCGGACGCCGCCTTGCCGATCACGTCGGCGAAGGTCTTGCCGACGATGGCGTTCTCGTCGGTGCCGAAGGTGCGCGCATAGGCCTTGTTGGCGAACTGGCACTGGAAATCACTGGCGCGGTAGTAGGCGATCAGCACCGGCACGTTGTCGGCAAGCAGCCGGAACAGGCTGGCTTGCGCGCGCGCCTCGCTCTCGACCCGCTTGCCCGCGCTGGCGTCGTGCAGCAGGCACAGCCACTGCCGGGTGTCGGCGCGCCAACGGCCCGACCACTCGACCCAGGCCGTCTCGCCACCGGCGCCGGCCCAGGGCAGCGAGACGGCGAAGTCCTGCCGCCCCGCGAGACGCTCGATCAGTTGACGACGGCTGTCTGCGTCGAGCAGTTCCTGCCACGAGCGGCCGAGCAGCCGCGCAGGCTCGCGCCGCGCGAAGGCCGCCAGCGCCGTGTTGACGTGCAGCGCGTCGCCGGCTGCATCGAGCAGAACGACCATGCCCGGCAGCGCATCCCAGGCCGCGCGGTCGACCGTGGCGAGCCGGCGTGAGCTCATGGCGCGTCGACCGCCTTGAGCGTCTGCAGGGCCAGGCACAGGTCGTCCCAGGCCCGCGCCTTGTCTTCGAGGTTGCGCAGCAGGTAGGCCGGGTGGTAGGTGACGATGAGGGGCACGCCCTGGTAGCGGTGCACGCGGCCCCGCAGGCGGCCGATCGGCTCGTTGCTGCGCAGCAGGCTCTGCACGGCGAAGCGGCCCATCGCGAGGATGATCTTCGGCTTCACCAGCTCGACCTGCCGGATCAGGAAGGGCTCGCATTGCGCCAGCTCTTCGGGCTCTGGATTGCGGTTGCCCGGCGGCCGGCACTTGATGGTGTTGGCGATGTAGACCTGCTGCGCCGGCTCGGCCTGCGCGCGCGTCAGGCCGATGGCACGAAGCATGTTGTCGAGCAGTTGCCCGGACTTGCCGACGAAGGGTTCGCCCTGGCGGTCTTCCTGCTCGCCCGGCGCCTCGCCGACGACCATCCAGTGCGCGTGAGGGTGGCCCACGCCAAACACTGTCTGGCGACGTCCCTGGCAGAGCTTGCAGGCGCTGCAATTCGTCACCGCCTCGCGCAACGCCGGCCAGTCCATGGCGTCGACGCCAGTGGGGCGGTCGCCGCGTGGCGACGGCGCGACAGGCACCACAGCCTGCACCTGCTGGGCGATCGGCTGGGGCGTATCGACAGGTGCCCGCTGGAACTTCGTCTCTGGCGGCAGCCAGAGCCGGACACCCATCTCGTCGAGCATCGCGCGCTGACGTTCACTCCAGGCCATCGGCGACCCCGGGGATGGCCAGGCTCATCACGGCCGCGTCTTCGCGCTGGCCTTGCGGCGCGGGGTAGTAACCCCTGCGCACGCCGACATGGACGAAGCCGCGGCGCAGGTAGATGGCGCGGGCGCGCGCGTTGGTCTCGCGCACCTCGAGCCACAACTGCACGGCGCCGCGGGCCTGGCACAAGTCCACCAACGCGTCGAGCATGTACAGCGCGTGGCCGCGATGCTGGGCCTGCGGCGCCACGGTGATGTTGAGCAAATGCATCTCGTCGACGCCGGCCATGGCGACGAAGTAGCCGAGGATCCGGCCCTCCCCGTCGTACAGCACGCTGGCGGCGTAGCCGGACGCGATCGAGTCGACGAAGTTGCCGCGGCTCCACGGGAAGGCATAGGCCTCGGTCTCGATGGCCATCACCGCATCGAGCTGCAGCGGCGTCATGGGCAGCAGCAGGCGCTGCAGGGCTTGCGGCTGGGCGCTCATGGGGAGGCTGTCGCGGCGAGGCTCGCGGCGCGTGCCGCGTCGCGCTCGGCCGTGGTCTGTGCGACCTTGTCGCGCAGGTAGACCGGCAAGGCCAGTGCGGCATCGACCGCAGCGCCTTCGCGCCATGCGCCTTCTGCCAGGCGCGCCAGCGCAGCGGCACGTGATCGCGTGACCGGGCGCAGGCGGGCAGCGCCGGTGTGAAGGCGCTCGCCGAAGGCCGCCAGGGCACTGCCGGCGACGAAGCCGGGTGGCGCCTCTGACCAGCACGCATGGAGTTCTTCGGGGCGACACAGCATCGGCGCGTGGGCGACATGCCAGCGCTCGCCTTCGTGGCGGTAGTGCGCCGCATAGACCTCGTCCATGCGCGCGTCCATCACCACCCAGCAGTCGGCGGCCGACTCACCGAGCTCGTCGAGCGCGTCCTGCGCGACCAGCAGCAGGCTGTCCAGCGCCAGCACCGGCTTGTCGGCACCCAGCGCCAGCCCTTGCGCCACCGAACACGCACTGCGCAAGCCGGTGAAGGCACCCGGGCCGCGGCCGAAGCCGATGGCATCGACCTCCCGCAGCGTGCAGCCGGCGCGCTGCAGCAGCGACAGCACTTCCGGCAGCAGCCTGGCCGAGGCCTGCGCACCACCCTCACCCTCGAACACGAAGGTGTCGGTGCCGCGGCTCAGCGCGATGCACATCCGCTCGGTGGAACTGTCGATGGACAGCAGGCAGGTCATGCCATCGAGTTTAGGCCAAGGCCCGGCGGCGCCCCAGTGTGCGTGCGATCATCGCGGCATGTCGTTGCAACCGTTTCTGCGTGTCCTGCTGGCCGCGGGGCTGGCCCTCGCCGCCGGCGCCGCGGCGGCCCGTCTGCCCCCCGAGATCTACGCCGCGCTGGAGCGTGCCAGGCTGCCACCCGAGTCGCTCGTCGTGGTGGTCCAGGAGGTCGGCAGCACGCGCAGCCGGCTGGCCTGGCGCGCCGACGTGCCGGTCAATCCGGCCTCGCTGACCAAGCTGCTCACCACCTATGCCGCGCTCGACCTGCTCGGCCCGGCCTGGACCTGGTCGACGCCGGTGTGGCTGCAGGGCAGCATCACCGACGGCGTGCTCGACGGCAACCTCGTCATCAAGGGCAGCGGCGACCCGAAGCTGGTGCCCGAGCGCCTGTGGCTGCTGCTGCGCCGCGTGCAGCAGTTGGGTGTGCGTGAGATCAAGGGCGACATCGTGCTCGACCGCAGCGCCTTCAGCGTGCCCGAGCAGAACCCGGCCGACTTCGACGGCGAACCGCTGCGGCCGTACAACGTGCGCGCCGACGCGCTGCTGCTGGCCTACCGCTCGGTGCTGCTGAGCTTCACGCCGGATGCCGCGCGCGGCGTGGCGCTGGTCGGGGTGGACCCGCCGCTGTCGGGCGTGCATGTCGACACCAGCGTGCCGCTGGGTGCCGGCCCCTGCAACGACTGGCGCGGCGAACTCAAGGCCGACTTCGGCGACTCGACCCGGCTGCGCCTGGCGGGCAGCTTCCCGGCCTCGTGCGGCGAGAAGGCCTGGCCGGTGGCCTACGCCGACCCGCGAAGCTACAACGACCGCATGGTCAGCGCACTGTGGCGCGAGATGGGTGGCAAGCTCGGCGGCAGCGTGCGCGACGGCCTGGCTCCCGGCTCGGCGCCGGCTTTCACCAGCGTGTCACCGGCCCTGTCGGAGGTGGTGCGCGAGGTCAACAAGTTCAGCAACAACGTGATGGCGCAGCAGCTCTTCCTCACGCTGGGGCTGAACCGCGGCGGTTCGGGATCGCCCGAGGCCTCTCGCGAGGTGCTGCGGCGCTGGTTGAGCGAACGCCTCGGGCGCGCGTCCGAAGGCGTGGTGATCGACAACGGCTCGGGCCTGTCGCGCGAGACACGGCTGTCGGCGCAGCAGCTCGCGCGGCTGCTGCAGTCGGCCTGGGCGAGCGCGGTGATGCCGGAGCTGATGGCGTCGCTGCCGGTGTCGGGCACCGACGGCACGCTGGTCCGCTCGAAAGCCACGCCGGGTCGTGCGCACCTGAAGACCGGCTCGCTGCGCGATGTGTCCGGTGTGGCCGGCTACGTGCTGGCGAACAACGGCCGGCGCTACGTGGTGGTGGCCGTGGTCAACCACCCGAACGCCGGCGCCGCGCGCCCGGCGATCGATGCGCTGGTGCAATGGGCCATCAACGACGCCGGCAGTGCGCCGGCAAGCTCGGACCAACAGAACTGAAGTACCCCATGATCTCTTCCGTGAGCGCCATGGACTGGCTCGGCTACCTTGCCGCGACGCTGACCACTCTGTCCTTCGTACCGCAGGTCTGGCATACCTTCCAGACGCGCGACGTGAGCGGCATCTCGCTGAGCATGTACAGCGCCTTCACGCTGGGCGTGCTGCTGTGGATGGTCTACGGCGTGATGCTCGGCGCCTGGCCGGTGATCGTGGCGAACTTCATCACGCTGGCGCTGGCCGCCTGCATCCTGACGATGAAGATCGTGCTCGGGCGAGGCGGCCCGCTGAGCCGCCGCCTCGCCAGCCATCTCAGAACTTGTAGGACACGCCGAACGAGTAGGTGGTCGGCCGGAAGTCGATCTCGGTGGTCAGCACCGTGGTGCCCGCCGCGACGAGCTTGGACTTGGTCTGCACCTTGGCGATGCTGGCGAACACGCCCCAGTCCTTCGATGCGGCGTAGTCGATGCCGAGCTGCACGGCCAGGCCGGTCGAGTCGCTCATCTTCACGTCCGGTGCGAGCTTGGACTTGACGCTGACGAACTTCGTGTAGTTGATGCCGGCCCCGAGGTACGGCCGCCACGTGTCGCCGGGCGCTCCGAAGTGGTAGTTGACCAGCACCGTGGGCGCGACGTTCTTCGCCGACAACACGTCATCGCCAAGGAAGGCCACCGTGCCGGTGGCACGGGCGGTGATCTTCGGCGGCACGCCGATGACGAGCTCGACGCCGATGTTGGGAGTCAGCGCACGCTCATAGGTCAGCAGCAGCGTGGTCGCGTCTCCGGTCTCGGCGTCGGCGCCGGGCGGCACGCCCGCTCCCTGGATGCCGTTGGTCTTGGAGTTGGTCGTGTAGCGGATGGCGCCGACCTTGAAGGTGTTCTCCTGCGCCTGAACCGCCACACTGGGCAAGGCAAGGGCCGCAGCGACAGCACAGGCCTGGAAGGTGATCTTCGTCATGGGATTCTCCAGGGTGTGGGTCAGTTGATCCAGCCAGCAGCGCGCAGCTGCTTGAGGATTTCCACGCTGACAAGTTGGTGGCCCTTCACCGAGGGGTGCACGGTATCGGCGAACAACCAGCTGCTCACGTCGGCGCCGGTGACCAGGGTGTTGAACGGTGCGCCAGTCGTGCCGTTGCAGAACAGCGAGGTGCCGTCGGTGACCTGTCCACCGGTCAAATCCGAAACCTTGGCCACGTCGCAGGCCGGCGTCGTCGTGTTGGTCAGCCCGACGGCGGCCGGATCGGCGAGCCAGGTGTACAGGGGTGTGTTCGTGTCCATCCAGCGCACCGCCTGGCCGGTGAGGCCCTCACGCAGCCACAGGTTGAAGACATCGCCCAGGCCCTTGACCAAGACCTTGGTCTCGGCGGATGCGTTGGCGAAACGCGGCGTGACGGTGAAATCGACCATGCTCATCACCATCACGTAGCTGCCGCCCTTGGCCAGGATCTCGCTGCGCACGTAGCCGGCCAGCTCGAGCGCTGCCGTCTTCATCGCCTGCTGGGCCACGGTCTGCGCAGCGAACAGTTCCTGGGAGACGCGCGTCTGCGCCTGCTCGGGCGTGATCAGGCCGGCCAACACGTCGGCTTGAGCCTGCGCCTGGATCTGCTGGGCGGCGGCCGAGAAGACCCCGAGCTGGTACAGCAGGTCGTTGTGGCCCGCGAACACGATGATCAGATCACTGGCCTTGAAGCTGCCGAAACGTGCCAGGTGGTTGGCGATCTGCGTCCTCACCGGCACGGTGAGGAAACCGGAGGAGTTGCCGATGCCGATAGGATCGGTCACGCGCGCACCGCCCTGGCTGTAGCCGGTGCAGGTGGCGGCCAGCAGCGGGTTGGCGGCGGCCGGGCACGCCACGGACTGACCGGCGAATCCCACTTCGGCGGGCGTGACGATGATGGGCGCCGCGGGCGTGCTCAGGGCCGTCGCGAGTTCGTCGACCCAGACCTTGGCCGTCGACGGCAGCGCCGGCGAAGTCAGGTCATTCAGGTTGGTGGTGAAGCGGCCCCCGAAATAGGCCGTCGGGCTGCTGCCCGGGATGGTCGTCGCCGGCGCGTAGCTGCCGATGTCGCTGAGGCTGTCGCCGAAGGAGATCAGCGAAGTGAACGCCCCCCGCGTGGTCGGCCCGCCGGTGGGCGATCCGCTGCCGGGAACGTAAGGATCACCGCCTCCGCAAGCCGCCAGCAGCAGGGCCGACAGCGCCAGCGGCGCCAGGTTTCGAATGAGCTTCATGCGCACCTCGCGTGGATTCGATAGAAAACGAACGGTCGTTCGTTTTTGCGAATGCCACTATAGAGGTGCCGCCACCTTACGCGCCGCGGTGGAAACCCGGCACGCAGCCGAGGGGTGTGTTGCGCGTATCAGAACGGGTTGGCACGCGACCGATTGCTCGCCAGCGAGCCGAGGTAGATATGTCCGTTCGGGCTGAGGTGCGTGTCGTCGGCCCAGAGGTACTTGAGCGCGTCGCCACCGGTCACCAGTGTGTCGGTGGTGCACAGATCGACCGTGGCGGCCAGCGTCTTGTCGCACACCGGCGCAATGACATTGGTCATGCCGCCATAGCTGACCGGGAATTTGGCCATGGCCTGCACCAGCTCGTCGGTCAGCATGATCGCGACCTGTTCGCCAGACTCCTGGGCGATGCCAACGCGCAAGCCCTCGTTGAACTTGGCGACCAGTTCACCCAGCAGCGCACCTCGCGTGCTGTCACCGGTGTCGGTGTTTTCGGCGATGGCGAACGGCGAGTAGGCGAGGTCGGGCACGGTGGACACCAGCACCTTGCCGCCGCTGTCAGCGACCAGGCTGACCTGCCGCGCGAGTGCCAGCCCGGCCTCGTACACGTTCGACAGCAGCTGCGCCTTCGGCACGCCGGGGTACTGCGCGTACTGCGCGAGAACGTCGTTCTGGCCGACGAACATCGTCACCAGGTCCTTGGACGAGAAAGTGTCGGTCTGCAGGTGCTGTGCAACCTGCGCGGCCAGATCGGCGACCTTCTTGTCGCCTGCCTCGGCATAGATGCGGCTGCGCAGGTCGGCCACCGCATTCGGATTGCAGTCGGGAAACAGCAGTCCGAAGCCGGAGGCCAGGCGCTGCACCCACAGGGCGTTGACGTCGCAGTCCAGCGTCTTGACGCCATTGGCATCGGTCTTCAGGCCGTTCACCGTGTACTTGCGCCCTTGCGCGGTGATGACACTGTTCTCGTCGCCGAAGGCCAGCACGCGTGTCGGCTGGAAGGGCTCGACCTGGGTGCCGCCGCCGCAGGAGGCCAGCAAGGCCGCAGTGCCGAGCAGCAGCGCCAGCATGGCGCGTCGGGGGCTATTCACCAGCAGATTCATCAGGGCTCCAGAAATTGTTCGGCACACCGTCGAGACCGGCGCGCATCAGGCTGCTGCGGCGCGATGCAGGCGATCGCGCACGCCATCCCACGCCGGCAGCGGCGGGGGTTCCTCCACCCAGATGAGATCCGGGCCTTCGGCGTCGAGTTCACGCAGCGTGGCAAAGAGTTCGTGGGCGGCACGGTCCGGGTCGCCGGGCATGGCGCGCCATCGAAGCAGCGACCCCGGCGGCAGCCGGACGCTGCACGAATATACCGCCAGCTTCAGCGCACTGTCGCCGAGCATCTGCAACGCCGTATTCAGCAATGCCGGCGGCATCAGGCGAAGCCTGGCGCGCGGTGCATAGTGCGCTTCCAGCGTTCCGGAAGCGCGCGGCGACTGGGCATCGGGCTCGCCCATCGCCACACCGGCAGCGGCCTCGAGCCGTGCTCGGCCGAGTTGCCCGGGCCGCAGCAGGACCGGATGCGCACCTGAACAGTCGACGATGGCGGATTCGATGCCGACCTGGCAGTCACCGCCATCGATCACCAGCAGGCCGTCGCCGAACTCTTCGACCACGTGGCTCGCGCGTGTCGGACTGATGCGCCCGAAGCGGTTGGCGCTGGGCGCGGCGACACCCGGCACACCGCGCACTCGCGCCGCTGCGAGCAAGGATCTTGCCACCGGGTGCGACGGGCAGCGCAGGCCGATGGTGTCATGGCCGCCGGCCGCAGCAGTTGCCACGCGAGCAGCTCGCGGCACGATGACGGTCAGCGGGCCAGGCCAGAGCGAGTCGGTCAGGCGCCGGGCCACATCGGGCCAACGCGATGCGAAGGCCGGTGCGTCCGACGGATCTGCGACATGGACGATCAGCGGGTGATCGCTGGGGCGACCTTTGAGCGCAAAGATGCCGGCGACGGCGGCGTCGGAGTCGGCCCGGGCACCGAGGCCATAGACGGTTTCCGTCGGGAAGGCGACCAGCTCGCCGGCAGCGAGGGTGTCAGCCGCACGCTCGATCGCGGACCGTTCATCACCGGAAAGAAGCACGATTCAGAACGCCTCGATGCCCAGCAACTCAGCAGCCCGCAGCGCCACCTCGCGAGCGCGGGCCGGCGTCTCGGCCGTGATGGTCAGGTGGCCCATCTTGCGGCCGGGGCGCGCCTGCACCTTCCCGTAAAGGTGCAGATGCGCGCCCGGCAAGGCCAGTAGGCCAGCCCAATCGGGGGCACGCTCCATTTCGCCGCTGCGGAACCACAGATCGCCCAGCAGATTCAGCATCACGGCCGGCGAATGCAGCCGAGGCGCCACCAGCGGCGCTCCGGTGAGCGACCGAACCTGCAGATCGAACTGCGAGACATCGCAGGCATCGATGCTGTAGTGGCCCGAGTTGTGTGGTCGCGGTGCCATTTCATTGGCAACGATGGTGCCATCGCGCAGAACGAAGAACTCGACGCACAGCACGCCGACGTACTCCATCGACTCGGCGATCCGGCGGGCCGCTTCGATCGCCAGGCGCTGCTGCCCCGTGTCGATGCCGGTTGCTGGCACGCAAGTCACCGCGAGGATGCCGTCCCGGTGCAGGTTATGCTGGACTGGCAGGTGAACGATCGTCCCGTCTGCAGCTCGCGCGACAATGACGCTGATCTCGTCGGCGAGGTCCAGCCTCTGTTCGAGCACACAAGGCACGCGACGCAGCGTCTGCCAGGCCGTGGTGAGTTCGACAGCATCCTTCACGCGCACTTGACCTTTGCCGTCGTAGCCCAACCGCGCTGTCTTCAGGATGCCCGGCAGCAGCCTGCTGGCATCGACGGCGGCGAGCTCTTCTGCCGTCTCGATCACCGAGTACGCTGCACAAGGCACGCCGCACCGTCCAAAGTGCGCCTTCTCGAGAGACCGGTCCTGGCAGATCGCGACGGCATCCGCTCCCGGCGCCACTGGCCGGTGTGCTCCGAGCGTGATCAGCGCTGCGGCCGGAACGTTCTCGAACTCGGTCGTGATGGCCTCGCTTCGCTGCATCAGCTGGGCAAGCCCTTGTTCGTCGAGATAGTCGGCCTGGATATGGAAGTGTGCCGCCAGGCCAGCGGGACTGGCCGGATCGGGATCGAGCACTGCGGTGAAGTAGCCCATCTGCTGTGCGGCATGCACGAACATCCTGCCGAGCTGGCCGCCGCCCATCACGCCGAGGGTGGCGCCGGGAGCGATGAAGCGCGATGGCGCGGTCATGGCCCGACCCGCTTCAGTTCGTCGGTCATCGCACGTGCCATCTCGGTCTGTCGAGCCCGAAAGGCCTCCAGCTTGCCGCGCAGTACCGCGTCTTCTCCCGCCAAAATGGCGACCGCAAACAAGGCCGCGTTGGCCGCGCCTGCATGGCCGATGGCAAACGTGGCAACGGGAACGCCCTTGGGCATCTGGACGATCGAATGCAAGGAATCGACACCGCTCAGATGGCGGCTGGCTACCGGCACACCAAGTACGGGCACGGTCGTCTTGGCAGCGAGCATGCCGGGGAGGTGCGCAGCACCGCCGGCGCCGGCGATGATGGCTCTGAGCCCACGACCGGCGGCCGATTGAGCATAGGCGAACATGTCATCCGGCATGCGATGCGCCGACAGAACGCGCGCCTCGCTGGACACGCCGAACTCGGCGAGGATCTCGCTCGCGTGCCGCATGGTCTCCCAGTCGCTGCTGGAGCCCATCACGACACCGACGAGGCAGGGTGCGGTACTCACAGCTTGCTCCGATATTGCCTGGGATGCAGATTGTAGGTGGCGATTCTTCGCCTCGGGTCGCCGTATGAACTCGGCATTGAAGCCCGCTTCACCAGTTCAGGCAGGGAGACTGTCGTCGTTCAGTGCATGCGGGCCGACACCAGTTCACACCAGGAGGCCAACGTCTACTCGATGGAGCTTGGCAGCACCATCGGCGTCGCCGAGCAGGCACGACCACCTGCATAAAAAAAGGGCCCCATCACTGGGGCCCCTTAGACGAAATCGACCGATCAGGGCTTCGTTCCGGTGGGAAACGGCCAAGCGGCCTGCGGGCTGAGTGCCGTCTTCGCGGGGGGCGAAACGGTCGGTGCGGCAGGTGCAGCAGGCGCCTTCTTCGCAGCGGGCTTCTTCGCAGCTTTCTTCGCAGAGGCTTTCTTGGGAGCCTTCTTCGCTGCAGCCTTCTTCGCCGGAGCCTTCTTCGCTGCGGCCTTCTTCGCCGGAGCCTTCTTCGCTGCGGCCTTCTTCGCCGGAGCCTTCTTCGCTGCGGCCTTCTTCGCCGGAGCCTTCTTCGCTGCGGCCTTCTTCGCCGGAGCCTTCTTCGCTGCGGCCTTCTTCGCCGGAGCCTTCTTCGCTGCGGCCTTCTTCGCCGGAGCCTTCTTCGCTGCGGCCTTCTTCGCCGGAGCCTTCTTCGCTGCGGCCTTCTTCGCCGGAGCCTTCTTGGCCGAAGCCTTCTTTGCAGTTGCCATTACATTTCTCCTTGATCAAGTTGAAAAGAAACCGCCTCCACCTGTCGTTTGATCAGGTGCCTGCGGTTATTCATCGCCCGAGGTCTGTCCAGGAGGGACGCCCCGATACGACGAATGCATGGCGAATCCGAACTCTGCTTCTGCGTCAGACATTCCTGATTCGCGAATCTTGATCTCTCGCACTGACCTGAGCGACTGCATCCGAAGGACCTTCAGTCCCAGGACAACGCTCCACCCGACTGGTACTCGATCACGCGGGTCTCGAAGAAGTTGCGCTCCTTCTTCAGGTCGATCATCTCGCTCATCCAGGGAAACGGGTTCTCCTCGTTGGGGAACAGTTCCTCCAGACCGATCTGCGTTGCACGCCGGTTGGCGATGTAACGCAGATACCCCTTGAACATCGACGCGTTCATGCCGAGCACGCCTCGGGGCATGGTGTCTTCCGCGTAGCGATATTCGAGTTCCACCGCCTTCTGAAACAACACCTTCACTTCGGCCTTGAAGGTCGATGTCCACAAGTGCGGATTCTCCAACTTGATCTGGTTGATGAGGTCGATGCCGAAGTTGCAATGCATCGATTCGTCGCGCAGGATGTACTGGTACTGCTCGGCCGCGCCCGTCATCTTGTTCTGTCGCCCCAGCGCCAGGATCTGCGTAAAACCGACGTAGAAGAACAGGCCTTCCATCAGGCAGGCGAACACGATCAAGGACTGGAGCAGTCGTTGATCGTTCTCGGGTGTTCCCGTCTTGAAGGCCGGATCCATGATCTGCTCGATGAAAGGCAGCAGGAATTCGTCCTTGTCGCGGATCGACTTGATCTCGTGGTAGGCGTTGAATATCTCGCTCTCGTCCAGACCCAGCGACTCGACGATGTACTGGTAGGCGTGGGTATGGATCGCTTCTTCGAAGGCCTGCCGCAAGAGGAACTGGCGGCACTCCGGCGCCGTGATGTGGCGGTAGCTGCCCAGCACGATGTTGTTGGCAGCCAGCGAGTCGGCCGTGACGAAGAAGCCGAGGTTGCGCTTGATGATCCGCCGCTCGTCTTCGGTCAGGCCGTTCGGATCCTTCCACGTCGCGATGTCGCGCGACATGTTGACCTCTTGCGGCATCCAGTGGTTTGCGCAAGTGGCAAGGTACTTTTCCCACGCCCACTTGTACTTGAACGGCACCAACTGATTGACGTCAGTCTGCCCGTTGATGATCCGCTTGTCGGCCGCCTTGACGCGACGGTCGCTTACCGAGGGCGACGGCTCCACGGAGACCGGCGTCGCCGGTTTGAACGCGTGCTCTTGCAGCCGCGCGGAAGATGAGTGACCCAGCGCATTCACTGCGCTCTGCAATCTGGAGGTTTTTACTTCGTCGTCCCAAACAAGCATGGTCGCTTCCTGATCTATTCAATTATCCGAGTGTTGCGTTGGAACACCAAGCACTTCTTGACTTTTGGCCCGAGTGCTTGTTGCTGCCTCGCATCGAAATGCCGATCAACTCACTGACATGCCTCGCACGTCGGATCGTCGATCGCGCAGAACTTGATGTCGCTCGCCGGCTCGCTGCTCGACACATTCGAACCCACAGCGGCTTGCGCCATCACGACATCGCCGGCACCGCTGGACACGGCATTGAGCTTGCCCGACTTCACCGTCGACTTCTCGGCGTGCGTCGCGCCGACAGTGCGCAGGTAGTAGGTCGTCTTCAGCCCACGCAGCCAGGCGAGCTTGTAGGTCTCGTCGAGCTTCTTGCCCGACGCGCCGGCCATGTAGATGTTCAGAGATTGCGCCTGGTCGATCCACTTCTGGCGCCGCGCCGCGGCCTCCACCAGCCACTGCGCGTCGATCTCGAACGCCGTGGCGTAGAGCTCCTTCAGGTCCTCGGGCACGCGGTCGATGCGGCGCAGCGAGCCGTCGAAGTGCTTCAGGTCCATGACCATGACGTCGTCCCACAGACCGAGCGCCTTGAGATCACGCACCAGGTACTCGTTGAGCAGGGTGAACTCGCCCGACAGGTTCGACTTCACAGACAGGTTGCCGAACGAAGGCTCGATCGAAGCACTCACGCCGATGATGTTCGAGATCGTTGCCGTCGGGGCGATGGCCACGCAGTTCGAATTGCGCATGCCGTGCTCGGCGATTCGCGAGCGCAGTGCATCCCAGTCCATCGAGACGCTGCGATCCACTTCGACGTAGCCGCCGCGCTGCTGTTGAAGCAGGTCCAGGGAATCCAGCGGGAGGATGCCGCGGTCCCACAGCGAGCCGCGGTAGCTGGCGTAGCGGCCGCGCTCCGCCGCCAGCTCCGTCGATGCCCAATAGGCGTGGTAGCAAACGGCCTCCATCGAACGGTCGGCGAACTCGACCGCGGCCTCCGACGCGTACGGCACACGCAGTTCGTGCAGCGCGTCCTGGAATCCCATGATGCCCAGCCCGACCGGCCGATGCTTCAGGTTCGAGTCGCGCGCCTTCTTCACCGCGTAGTAGTTGATGTCGATGACGTTGTCGAGCATGCGCATCGCGGTCGCCACCGTCTTCTTCAGCTTGGCCTGGTCGATCTGGCCATCCTTCAGGTGGTGCGCGAGGTTGACCGAGCCGAGGTTGCACACCGCGATCTCGGTGTCGCTGGTGTTCAGCGTGATCTCGGTGCACAGGTTGCTCGAATGCACCACGCCGACATGCTGCTGCGGCGAGCGCACGTTGCAGGCGTCCTTGAAGGTGATCCAGGGATGGCCGGTCTCGAACAGCATCGAGAGCATCTTGCGCCACAGGTCACGCGCCGGCACCTTCTTGAAGAGCTTGATCTCGCCGCTGACCGTCCTGGCTTCGTAGCGCTGGTAGGCCTCCTCGAAGGCCTGGCCGAACTTGTCGTGCAGGTCCGGGCAGGTGCTGGGCGAGAACAGCGTCCAGTCGCCGCCCTCGATCACCCGCTTCATGAACAGGTCCGGAATCCAGTTCGCGGTGTTCATGTCGTGCGTGCGCCGACGGTCGTCGCCGGTGTTCTTGCGCAGTTCGAGGAACTCCTCCAGGTCGAGGTGCCACGACTCCAGGTAGGCGCACACCGCGCCCTTGCGCTTGCCGCCCTGGTTGACGGCCACCGCGGTGTCGTTGACCACCTTCAGGAACGGCACCACGCCCTGGCTCTTGCCGTTGGTGCCCTTGATGTGGCTGCCCAGCGCGCGCACGTTGGTCCAGTCGTTGCCCAGGCCGCCGGCGAACTTGGACAGCAGCGCGTTCTCCTTGAGCGCCTCGTAGATGCCGTCGAGGTCGTCGGCCACGGTCGTCAGATAGCAGCTCGAGAGCTGCGAGCGGCGCGTGCCCGAATTGAACAGCGTCGGCGTCGAGCTCATGAAGTCGAAGGTCGACAGCACTTCGTAGAATTCGATCGCACGCGCCTCGCGGTCGATCTCGTTCAGCGCCAGGCCCATGGCCACGCGCATGAAGAAGGCCTGCGGCAGCTCGATGCGGACTTCGTCGATGTGCAGGAAGTAGCGGTCGAACAGGGTCTGCAGGCCGAGGTAGTCGAACTGCAGGTCGCGGTCGACCTTCAGCGCGGCACCCAGGCGGGCCAGGTCGTACTGCAGCAGCTTCTCGTCCAGCAGCTCTGCCTGCACGCCCTTCTTGATGAACCCCGGGAAGTAGTCGGCATAGCGGGTGTGCATCTGCTCGTGCGTCACGTCCTCGCCGAGGATCTCGCGGCGGATCGTGTGCAGCAGCAGCCGAGCCGTGGCGCGGGTGTAACCCGGATCCTTCTCGATCAGCGTGCGAGCGGCCAGGATGGCCGCCTTGTGTACCTCGCCGATGGGCACGCCGTCGTACAGGTTGCGGCGCGTCTCGGCCAGCACGGGATCAGCCTTCACGTCGGCGCCGAGGCCGGCGCAGGCAGATTCGATCAGCGCCTGAAGCCGATCGAAGTCGAGCGGCACGCGCACGCCACCATCGGTGACGTGGAGCTGCGGCTCGGTCGGGGCACTGCGCTGCACCTGGCGGGCGCGCTCCTGCGACCGGCGCTCGCGGTAGAGCACGTAGGCCCGCGCAACTTCATGATGCCCACCTCGCATCAGGCCCAGCTCGACGTGGTCTTGCACATCCTCGATATGGAAGGTGCCGCCCCCCGGACGCGAACGCAGCAGCGCGCGCACTACCGCCTCGGTCAAACCATCCACCGTCTCGCGCACGCTGGCAGACGCCGCACCTTGCGTTCCATGCACCGCCAGGAAGGCCTTCATCAGGGCCACCGCGATCTTGTTCGGCTCGAACACCACCACGGCGCCGTTGCGTCGAATGATCTGATAGCCCTGATATGCGGACACCGTGGCTGCCGTCGACGGAGCCCGCGAACCGGTGGCGGCGGGCGTGGTGGTCGGGACATGGATGGCTTGCATGGCTTCCCCTGAGTTGGTGTGCGGCAGTGTTTCGATGGTCATGAGCAAGAGCGACAAGAAAGGCGGCCGGGCACTAGGGCTGGCCGTGGATCGATGAAGAAGACGGGATCGGCGCGTGCCGCCTGACCGCACAGGAAACCGCCTGGGCATCGGCGGTCGACGAGTTGGGCACAGCGCGTTGGGAGGAGGTCAAGCATAGCACGACGAGACACTATATCTAGGGTCTGTCGAGCCTTCAAGCACTAGCCATAGCGTGCCGGAGTCTGCGCGCTCGTTACTGCGGCGAGCCTTCGCCTCGCCAAGCCGCACCGGTGCTGGCGCGGCGGGCACTCGACCGCACGGACCGAGGCGGGCGTCCCGGTTGCGTCATGTTGCACTGTCGGGAAAGTCCCAATCCGCCAAGCCGATCCCGGAAAGAAGCTCGCGCAGACGCGACCACTCGAAGCCCGCACCCGGGTCGGCCTTGCGTCCCGGTGCCACATGCTCATGCCCGGCCACCGCCTCGATCGGATAGCGGCGCGCGATGCCCCGAGCGATCGACGCAAGTGCTGCGTACTGCGCCGCCTCGAAGAGCTGGCCCTCCAGCCCCTCGAGCTCGACCCCGATCGAGAAGTCGTTGCAGTCCGGGCGACCGCGCCAGCGGGATCGGCCAGCATGCCAGGCGCGGTCGTCGCACGAAACGAACTGCACCAGTTCGCCGTCGCGTCGGATCAGGAAGTGTGCTGAAACCTCCACGCCACGGATCGTCTCGAAGTACGGATGAGCCGCCCAGTCCAGCCGGTTGGTGAACAGTCGCTCGATGGCATCGCCGCCGTACTCACCCGGTGGCAGGCTGATGGAGTGCACGACCAGCAGCGATACCGGCATGCCCGCAGGGCGCTGACCGAAGTTCGGCGAACGGCATCGGCGCGCCGCCGACCACCACCCGGCGTACCAGCGCGGCGTCACGGCAACTCAGTCGCGCTCGGCGCCGACGCCATCGCTGCCCACGTTCACACCCAGTCGCGCCATCCGATAACGCATCTGGCGCAGCGACAAGCCCAGGCTGGCTCCGGCTGCCGTGCGGTTGAATCGGTGCCGTTCCAGCGCGCGCACGAGGATGTCGCGCTCCACCTCGTCGAGGTACTGCGCCAGGTCGGTCGGCAACGGCTCCTCGAGCGGCATCGCCGGCGCCGCCGACGGGAACCGTGCCGGCGGCTCGTCGCGCGCCATGGCGTCGAAAGCATCACCGTCGGCGGCGAACGATTCCACCACCTCCGACTCCGGCAGGCCGAGGTCGGCCACGCCGATGGTCTCGCCGCCCGACAGCGCCACGGCGCGGTGCAGCAGGTTCTCCATCTCGCGCACGTTGCCCGGGAATGGGTAGCGCGCCAGGTGTTGCAGCGCTTCGCGGGTGAGCCGAGGCGCCGGCGACACGCCCGCATCGTGCGCGATGCGCTCGAGCACCCGCTCGCTGATGTCCAGCAGATCTTCCAGACGCTCGCGCAGCGGCGGCACGCGGATCTGGATCACGTTCAGGCGGTAGTACAGATCCTGCCTGAACTTGCCGGCCTGCACTTCGGCGCCGAGATCCTTGTGTGTGGCACTGAGCAGGCGAACATTGACGGCCTGTTCGCTGACCGCGCCGACCGGCCTCACCGAGCGCTCCTGGACCGCGCGCAGCAGCTTGCTCTGCATCGACAAGGGCAGATCGCCGATCTCGTCGAGGAACAGCGTGCCGCCGTTGGCCGCCTGGAAGAAGCCTTCGCGGTCTTCGGCGGCGCCGGTGAAGGCTCCCTTGCGGTAGCCGAAGAACTCCGCCTCGAGCAGTTGCTCCGGAATCGCGCTGCAATTGACCGCGATGAAAGGCTGCGCGGCGCGCGGGCTCACCTCGTGGATGGCCCGCGCGACAAGTTCCTTGCCGGTGCCCGATTCGCCGTGCACGAGCACGGGCGCCATGCTGCGCGCCACCTTGTCGACCAGCGCCCGGACCTGCTGCATCGCCGATGAATGGCCGGCCATGCGCCGCAACGCGCCGCTGACCGGGACGGCGGGCGCCGCCGCCGGCCGCGCCGCACGCGGCACGGCCGGCGCACCGCTCTCCGACGGCAGGGTCGACGGATCCATGGTCGGCACGCCCGGCCCGCCGCGGCCGAGCGCCGACGCCACCACGGCGCGGAACTGCTTCAGGTCCACCGGCTTGGTCAGGTAGTCGTAGGCGCCGGCCTTCAGCGCCTCCACGGCGTTCTCGGCCGAGCCGTAGGCGGTGATGACGATGGCCTTCTCGCGGCGACCCGTCTCCTCGAGCCGCCGAAGCAGGTCCAGCCCGGTGCCGTCGGGCAGCCGCATGTCGGTGATGACCGCGCTGTAGGTGCGGTCCTTCAGGTGCAACAGCGCCTCCTCGACGGTGCCCGCGGTCTCGATGTCGTAGCCCTCGCGCAGAAGCGTCAGTTCGTACAGCGTGCGCAGGTCGGGTTCGTCGTCGACGACCAGCAGACTGAAATGCGAAGCGGAGGTCATGAGGTCAGTTGCAGTCGGGCTTCGGTGTCGGTCAGCGGCATCCGGCGCATCACCACGAAGAATTCGTTGCAGTGCGGGTCGCCGGCAGCGCGGGCCCGGTAATCGATGCTCGCGCCGTACCGCTCGCAGAGCTCGCGACAAATATACAGGCCCAGGCCCGTGCCGCGGCTGCGTGTCGAGAAGAAGGGTTCGAAGAGGTAACGCTCGACCTCGGGAGGAATCGGCGCACCGTCGCTGGCCACGCTCAGGAATGCACGGGCGTCGTCGCGCGACTCCAGCCGCAGCTGGATCGCCCCGGGCGCACTGCTAGCGTGGCGCCGCGCGTTGTCGAGCAGGTTGACGAGCACCCGGCGCAGATGCTCCGCGTCGAAGGCCACGCCCAGGGGCTGCGGCGGCAGTTCGACGCGCAGCACGCTCTGGTCGCCGAGCTTGAGGCCGACGGAGCGCGCCCAGTCGCTGCAGACCGCCGCCACCTGCGCCGTGGCATCGATGGCACGCACTTCCTGCATCTGTCCCGGCGCCACCTCCATGACGTCGTCGACGATGCGCTTGAGCCGGTCGACGTTGTCGGCCACCATCTGCATCAGCTGCCGCTGGCCCGGGTCGGTCGCGTCTTCGGCGAGCAGCGCATTGGCCTGCGCGATGGCCGCCAGCGGGTTGCGGATCTCGTGAGCGATGCCTGCGGAAACGCGCCCCATCGCGGCGAGCTTCTCCTGCCGGCTGCGCGCCTGCATGTTGCGCACATCCTCGAGGAACAGCACGCAGAAGTCCTCGCTGGCCTGCGCAGCACGGTGGCGGGTGAAGCGCACGCGCACGCGCAAGGTGCGGTTCGAACCCGGCTCGAACTCGAGGGTGACGTCGCGGCCCTCCTCGGGCCAGCTCGATTCGATGAAGGCCTGTTCGACGGTGCGCACCAGGCCCGTCCACGCTTCGACGCCGCGCAACTGGAAAGGCGCCGGCCGGCTCATGCCGGAAGGCGCGAGCAGCCGGCGCGCTGAAGGGTTGGCGGCGCGAACGCGACCACGCCGGTCGACGACGAGGATGCCGTCCTGCATCTCCTCGATCACCAGGCGATTCAGCGCGGCCTGCTGTCGCGCCATCTCCATGTTGCCGCGCGCGCTCAGCTCCTCGCGCGCCAGCCGCCCGGCGAGTTCGCCGGCCAGCACGGTGATGACGAAGAAGCCGCTGCCCGCCAGTGCCGCTTGCGTCAGCAACTGCGTCATGCTGCCCCCGCCCGCGGCGCCCAGCCAGGCGGTGACCAGCAGCATCAACGCCACCGCTGCCGAGGTGGCCAGCGCCAGCGGGCGCGGCGTGAGCACACCCGCCATCAGCACCGGCAGCACGAGCAGCGCGACGTAGTTGAGGCTGGCGCCAGGCGTCAACATGTGCAGCGCACTGAAGGCCACCAGGTCGACACCGATGGTGGCCAGCCACGGACCGCCAAAAACGCGCGCCAGCGCCTTGGGCTCGATCGGCTTCTTGCGCGGCAGCAGCCACAGGCTCAGCGCCAGCGTGCCGTAGACCACGCTGACCAGCGCCGCCTCGAGCGACGGGCGGGCGCCGAACAGCCCGGTCACCGCCTGGGCGAGCACCAGCGCCACGCCGAGCGCCGCACGTGCGCCGATGAAGGTGCGATAGATGCGGTCGAACGCTGTCTGCCCGGCGCTGACGATGCGCTCGGCCTGGCGCGAGAACAGCCGCGAATCCAGTGTCGAGCTCGATGTCGGCGCCGGGTCCTTCGGCACCTTCGTCGCCGCGCCCTCCTCCGGCGAGATCTGCGTGTCCTCCGCCGAACCGAAGGCGCCGAACCAGGACTCGTCGGCCGTCGGTGCGCGCCGCGGACTCCGGCGGTCGTTCACCCGGCGTTCACGCCCGCGGGGCACGTCGCTCACGGCCGCGCTCCCGCACGCAGGCCCGGGGCTCTATCCCGCCGGGTGCTGCTTCTCGTACGCGGCACGATGCGCGTCTCCGCAGAACACCCCGCCACGTCCGGGCAAGGCCTCGTCGCGAGGCAGGTGCATTCCGCAATGCTGGCAGGCCACCATGGGCTGCGGCCCCTGCTCCGCCGGTGTAGGTGGCGGGCTCGGCGGTGGCGCGACGCGGCCACGGGCACCGCGGACCAGCCACACGAGCAGCAGCACCGCCACGATCAGGATGATGAACTTCATGCGAGTGGACGCTCAAGTCGGCGGCGCGCGCTGCAGCAGGATCTCGAACACGAATCGCGAGCCGACATAGGCCAGCAACAGCAAGGCGGCACCCCCGTAAAGCCAGCGCGTGGCCTGGGGACCTCGCCATCCAAAGGCGCGCCGGCCCGCCAGCAGCGCAGCGAAGATCACCCAACCGAGCATCGACAGCACCGTCTTGTGATCCCAGCGCCACGGATTCGCGAACCACGCCCCCAGCAGCAGCGCCGCGGACAACATGACGAATCCGGCGCCGACGAACCGGAACGTCAGTCGCTCCAGCCTGAGCAGCGGCATGCCACTCGGGGGCGCAGTGGCGGCGCGCTGGCGCATCTGGAGCTCGGCACGATTGAGCATCGCGCCATGCAGCACAGCCGCGCCGAACAGGCCGTAGGACGCAATGCCGAGAACCCAGTGCAGCGGCGCCCAGCGCGAGACCGCATTGGGCCGGAACTCGCCCGGAAACAACCAGGCCAACACCACCACCGCACCGCCCAGCAGGGCGAGCGTGCGGCGCACGCCGGTCAGCGGCACGAAGCGGCTCTCGACCGCATACACCGCCAGCACCAGCCACATGGTGACCGAGAGCGCCGGCGCGAAACCGAATCTCGCCCCGGTCTCGCCGGAGCCGGCGCCCACGCCGGTGATGTCGATCACGATGGCCAGGGCGTGCGAGAGCCATCCGGCCAGCAGCGCGCCGCGCAGGGCCGCCTCGCGCGTCTCGCCGAGGAAGGCAGCGAACAGGTAGCCCGCCAACGCGGCCAGCGTGGGCATGGCCAGCGCCCATGCAATGGCCGAACTCGGGGCCGCATCGGGGCCGAACGATAAAATCATGGCCACAGTGTACTTTCGCGCTCCCCGTCTCCGGGCCGCGCTCTCCCATGGCCTCCACCCTCACCGAACGCCTGAGTCGCGCCGTCAAGACGATGCGCGGGCAGGCGCGAATCACCGAGAGCAACGTCCAGGAGATGTTGCGCGAGGTGCGCATGGCGCTGCTCGAGGCCGACGTCGCCCTGCCGGTGGTGCGCGATTTCATCACCCGCGTGAAGGACAAGGCGCTGGGCGCCGAGGTGGTGGGCTCGCTCTCGCCGGGCCAGGCGCTGGTGGGCATCGTCAACCGCGAGCTCGCCGCGACCATGGGCGAAGGCGTGGCCGACATCAATCTCGCCGCGCAACCGCCGGCCGTCATCCTGATGGCGGGCCTGCAGGGCGCGGGCAAGACGACGACCACGGCCAAGCTGGCCAGGCATCTGATCGAGAAGCGCAAGAAGAAGGTGCTGACGGTTTCGGCCGACGTCTATCGGCCGGCCGCCATCGAGCAGCTCAAGACCGTCACGAAGCAGGCTGGCGCGGAGTGGTTCCCGTCCGCGCCCACCGACAAGCCGCTGGACATCGCCGCCGCCGCACTCGACCACGCCCGGCGCCACTACTTCGACGTGCTGCTCGTCGACACCGCCGGCCGCCTGGCGATCGACGAAGCGCTCATGAAGGAGATCGCCGAGCTGCACGCCGCGCTGAACCCGGTCGAAACGCTGTTCGTCGTCGACGCGATGCAGGGCCAGGACGCCATCAACGTGGCCAAGGCCTTCAAGGAGGCGCTGCCGCTGACCGGCATCGTGCTGACCAAGATGGACGGCGACGCGCGCGGCGGTGCCGCGCTGTCGGTACGGCAGATCACGGGCGCACCGATCAAGTTCGCCGGCACCAGCGAGAAGCTCGACGGGCTCGAGGTCTTCGATGCGCAGCGCCACGCGGGCCGCGTGCTCGGCATGGGCGACATCGTCGCGCTGGTCGAGGAGGTGCAGAAGGGCGTCGACGTCGCGGCCGCGCAGAAGCTGGCCGACAAGGTCAAGTCGGGCGATGCCTTCGACCTCAACGACTTCCTGATGCAGATCTCGCAGATGAAGAAGATGGGCGGGCTGTCCGGCCTCATCGACAAGTTGCCGTCCCAGCTCACCGGCGGCAAGACCGCCAACCTCGGCCAGGCCGACATGGACCGCGCCGAACGCGACGTGCGCCGCATGGAAGGGATCATCTGCTCGATGACGCCGCTGGAGCGCCGCAAGCCCGACCTCATCAAGGCCACGCGCAAGCGCCGCATCGCCGCCGGCGCCGGCGTGCAGGTCCAGGAAGTGAACCGCCTGCTCAACCAGTTCGACCAGATGCAGGGGATGATGAAGAAGATGAAGGGCGGCGGCCTGATGAAGATGATGAAGCGCATGGGCGGCATGAAGATGCCCGGCGGGCCGCGCTGAGCCCATGGTATCGGTGACGCACCCTCAAGTGCGCGCTATGCTGCGCGCACTTGAAGAGCACGGCGAGGAACGTTGATGCCCAGTTGGGGACTGGCGGCGCTGGCCGCGGTGGTGGTGCTGCTGTTGATCGTGGTGGTTCTGCGGCAGCGTTCTTCCGCGGGCGGCAAGGGTGCGGATGGCGGTCGCCTCGACACGGTGGCAGCCTGGCCGCCTACCGCCACGCGCATCCTCACGACGGCCGAACGCAGCGCCTACGGCACCCTGGTGAATGCCTTGCCCGGCTACATGATCCTGGCGCAGGTGCCGCTGGCGCGGTTCCTCAGAGTGCCGACCCGGTATTCGTACTCCGAGTGGCTGCGGCGGCTCGGCACGCAGTGCGCCGACCTGGTGGTCTGCGACATGGCGTCCGAGGTGCTGGCGGTGGTCAACGTTCAGGCACCGGCCGGCTCGGAGAGCGAGCGTGCGCGCAAGCGGCTCAATCGCATGGCGAGGGTGCTCAAGGCCGCCGGCATCCCGATGCATGTGTGGACCGACAACGCCTTGCCCTCGGTCGAGACCGCGCGAGAGATGCTGCTGCCCAAGAAGGCCGCCGCGCCGGCGGCCCCGGCGGCGCCCTCGCCCGTGGCCGACACTCGCGTTCGCACGTCGCGGCCCACGCCGTTCGACGAATCGCAGCGCGACTCCACGCAAGACGAACTCATCGAAGTGCGCGAGCCGCCACCGTCGACCTGGTTCGACGAGTTCAACTCGGGCCCGGCACCCCTGCCGGGCGACCGGAACAAGCGCTGAGGCGCGCGTTCAGCCCAGCAGGGCCTGCGCGAACTCGCGTGCGTCGAAGGTCTGCAGATCCTCGAGTTTCTCGCCCACGCCGATGAAGTACACCGGCAGCGTCTGCGCCCGCGTTCTGGACCACAGCGCGAGCGCCGCCAGCACACCACCCTTGGCCGTACCGTCGAGCTTGGTGATGATCACGCCGGTCAGACCCAGGGCCGTGTCGAAGGCCTGGATCTGCGACAGGGCGTTCTGACCTGTGTTGCCGTCGACGACCAGCAACACTTCGTGCGGCGCGCCCTGCTGGGCCTTGGCGATGACCCGGCGAATCTTCTTGAGCTCGTCCATCAGGTGCGACTGCGTCGTCAGCCTACCGGCCGTGTCGGCGATGACCACGTCACAGCCGCGCGCCTTGCCGGCGGTCACCGCGTCGTAGGTGACCGCGGCAGGGTCGCCGCCCTCCTGGCTGACGATCTCGACACGGTTGCGGTCGGCCCACACCAGCAGTTGCTCGCGCGCCGCCGCGCGGAAGGTGTCGGCCGCGGCCAGCAGCACCTTCTGGTCGGCCGCCGCCAGATGCCGGGTCAGCTTGCCAATGCTGGTGGTCTTGCCGGCGCCGTTCACGCCGACCACCATGATCACCGTGGGCGCGTGCTCGCCCACCCGCAACGGTTGCTGCAGCGGCATCAGCAACTCGGTCACCGCGTCGGCCAGCAGCGCCTTCACGCCGGCCGGATCGCTCGCCTTGGCGTCCTTGACCCTGCGCTTGAGGTCGTCCAGCAGGAACTGGGTGGCCTGCACGCCGGCATCGGCCATCAGCAGCGCCGCCTCGAGCTCCTCGTAGAGCGCGTCGTCGATGCGCGTGCCGGTGAAGACCTGCGCGATGCCGCTGCCGGTGCGGCGCAGGCCCTGTTTGAGTTTGTCGAGCCAGCCGCTGCGTGGCGTTGGCGAATCGTCGCCGAGAGCGCCAGCGGCAGGGGAGGCTGCGTCGGGCGAGGCCGTGACAACCGGCGCGGGCGTGGCCTTTTTCTTGAAGAAGCTGAACATCAAGGTCCCGGAACGGGCGCCGCGCGGGCGGGGATCCAAGCCACGATATAATCGCGGGCTCAGGCGCTTTAGCTCAGTCGGTTAGAGCGACGGAATCATAATCCGCAGGTCCGGGGTTCGAATCCCTGAAGCGCCACCAAGATTCCCCGAACGGCTCCTCGTCTGCCCCAGACCGGGAGCCGTTCTGGTTTTCGCCCATCCCTCAGGCAGCCACTGGATCCACACCATGTACCGCTGTTTCATCGCCTTCTTCGCTTCCTTGCTGCTCGCCAGCGGCGTGTCTGCGCAGTCGACGCGCAAGTTCCCACCGACCGCCTTGCGCGGCACGTTCGAAGTCGTTCAGGCGCCGGATGTCGCTTTGAACGCCACCCCCGCTCGCCTGGCCGCCGGGGCGCGCATCTTCGGGCAGGACAACATGCTCAAGCTCTCGGCATCGCTGACCGGCCAGAAGTTCCTCGTGCACTACACCGTCGACCCGCAAGGCCTGCTGAAGGATGTGTGGATCCTGACCGCCGACGAAGCCGCGAAGAAGCCCTGGCCCGCCACGGCAGCGGAAGCGCAAGGCTGGCTCTTCGATCCGGTGGCGCAGGTCTGGTCCAAGCCCTGACGGAGGCCGCCATGACGACCCCCGCGAGCAAGAAGGTCTACGTCAAGACCTTCGGCTGCCAGATGAACGAGTACGACTCCGACAAGATGGTCGACGTGCTCCAGGCTGCCGATGGATACGAGCCGACGCACGACGTCGACGAAGCCGACCTGATCCTCTTCAACACCTGCTCGGTGCGCGAGAAGGCGCAGGAGAAGGTGTTCAGCGACCTCGGCCGCGTCAAGCACCTGAAGGCAAAGGGCGTGATGATCGGCGTGGGCGGATGTGTCGCCAGCCAGGAAGGCGCTGCGATCATCGAACGCGCGCCCTACGTCGACGTGGTGTTCGGCCCGCAGACCCTGCACCGCCTGCCCGAGTTGCTGGCGCGGCGCACCGCGCAGCGCCGGCCGCAGGTCGACATCAGCTTCCCCGAGATCGAGAAGTTCGACCACCTGCCGCCGCCGCGCAAGGAGGGTGCGAGCGCCTTCGTGTCGATCATGGAAGGCTGCTCCAAGTACTGCAGCTACTGCGTGGTGCCCTACACCCGCGGCGAAGAGGTGTCCCGCCCGTTCGACGACGTGCTGACCGAAGTCGCCGGCCTGGCCGACCAGGGCGTCAAGGAAGTCACTCTGCTCGGGCAGAACGTCAACGCCTACCGTGGCGCCATGGGCGCCAGCGGCGAGATCGCCGACTTCGCTCTGCTCATCGAATACGTGGCCGAAATCCCAGGCATCGAACGCATCCGCTACACGACCAGCCACCCGAACGAGTTCACGCAGCGGCTGATCGACGTGTATGGCACGGTGCCGAAGCTGGTGAATCACCTGCACCTGCCGGTGCAGCACGGCAGCGACCGCATCCTGATGGCGATGAAGCGCGGCTACACCGCGATGGAATACAAGAGCACGATCCGCAAGCTGCGTGCAGTACGGCCGGGGATCAGCCTGTCGACCGACTTCATCGTCGGATTCCCTGGCGAGACGGATGACGACCACGCCCGCACGATGAAGCTGATCGAGGACATCGGCTTCGACAACAGCTTCAGTTTCGTCTTCAGCGCCCGCCCCGGCACGCCGGCCGCCAACCTGCCCGACGACACGCCGCAGGCGCTCAAGCTGCAACGCCTTCAGCAATTGCAGGCCGCCATCGAGGCGAACGCGCGCCGCATCGGCGAGTCGCGCGTGGGCACGGTGCAGCGCATCCTGGTGGAAGGCCCGTCGCGCAAGGACGCCGACGAGCTGATGGGCCGCACCGAGTGCAACCGCATCGTCAATTTCGAGGGGGCGCCGAGGCTGGTTGGCCAGATGATCGATGTGCGCATCACGAAGGCCTACCCGCACTCGCTGCGTGCGGAGGTGCTGTTGCGCGAAGGCGCTGTCGCCTGAGGTTCCCGCGAGCGCGTCAGGGGCGCGCCCCGCGCAGCCCGGCCCACCACAGGCCGAGCGAGCCCGTCGCCAGCATCAGGCCATAGCCGGCCATCTTGCCGTCGCGCCCGAACACGATCAGCGCGGCGAGGAGGCCGAGCGCACAGGCAGCGCTGGCCCAGCCCGCCAGCCGCCAGAAGCTTGTGCCGCGCAGTTCGCGACGCCAGACCAGCCGCGCCATGGCCGTCGTGGCAAGCCCCACCCCCAGCGCGGGGGCGAAGAAATTCAGCAGGTGCCAGGCGGCATCCAGGGGGCCCATGCGCCAGAATCCAGGAAAGTGGGAAGATCGGGGGTGCTTGACGAGCATCAATCTCACCAAGCGCGCAGCTGGGAAGATCCCCTGCCGCAAGCGACCGAATTTTATAATCTGCACATGAGCGTCTTCGCCCTCGGGCTGAATCACACCACTGCGCCGGTCGACCTGCGCGGGCGGTTCGCGTTCACGCCGGAGCAGATCGGCCCGACGCTGCGCGGCTTTCGCGAGCGGCTGGATAAGCCGGGCGAGGTGGCGATCGTCTCCACCTGCAACCGCACCGAGGTGTATGTCGGCGCCAACCCGACACTGCTGACGCCGGCCATGGACTGGCTGGCTGGCATCGGCGGCGTGAGCAGCCAGACGCTGCGCAGCCACTCCTACGTGTTCGAGGGCACGGCGGCCGCTCGCCATGCCTTCCGCGTGGCCAGCGGCCTCGATTCGATGGTGCTGGGCGAGCCGCAGATCCTCGGCCAGATGAAGCAGGCTGTGCGGGAGGCCGACACGGCCGGCACGCTGGGCACCACGTTGCACCAGATGTTCCAGCGCAGCTTCGCCGTGGCCAAGGAAGTGCGCACCTCCACCGAGATCGGCGCCCACTCGATCAGCATGGCCGCCGCCGCGGTGCGGCTGGCATCGCAGCTGTTCGAGGAACTGCGCGACACCAAGGTGCTGTTCGTCGGCGCCGGCGAGATGATCGAACTGGTCGCCACCCATTTCGCCGCGCGCACGCCCAAGGCGCTGGCCGTGGCCAACCGCACGCTCGAGCGCGGCGAGAAGCTGGCTGGTCGCTTCGGTGCCGAGGCCTTGCGCCTGTCGGACTTGCCGGCACGGCTGGCCGATTTCGACATCGTCGTCTCCTGCACCGCCAGCTCGCTGCCGATCATCGGCCTGGGTGCGGTGGAACGCGCCATCAAGGCACGCAAGCGCCGCCCGATGTTCATGGTCGACCTGGCTGTGCCGCGCGACATCGAGCCCGAAGTCGCGCGCCTGTCCGACGTCTATCTGTACACCGTCGACGACCTGTCGGCTCTGGTGCAGACCGCCGGCGAGAAGCGTCAGGCGGCCGTGGAGCAGGCCGAGGCGATCATCGAATCCGGCGTGCAGGGCTTCGAACACTGGCTCGGCGAGCGCGAGGCGGTGCCGCTGATCAAGGCCTTGCACCAGCAAGCCGACGACTGGCGCCATGCCGAAATCGCGCGGGCGCGCAAGATGCTCGCGCGCGGCACCGACGTCGATGCCGTGCTCGAAGCTCTGACGCGCGGCCTCACCCAGAAGATGCTGCACGGCACCATGGCCGAGCTGCACTCGGCAGACAATGCACAGCGTGCGCAGCTGGTGCACACCGTGTCCAAGCTGTTCCTGCGGCAGAACCCGCGCGACCCGGCCGACGAGCCGCGTTAGCGTCGCGCCCAGACGCTGCCGGCGGCACGCCGGCGCCTGCCCCGTCGGCGCGCAGCGCGCCGCCCTTCCCGCCTCCGCCGCCCGCCATGAAAGAGTCACTCCGCCAGCAGTTCGAGCGCCTCGCCATGCGCCTGAACGAACTCGACGCCACGCTGGCCGAGCCGTCCATTGCCAGCGACATGAAGCGCTTTCGCGAACTGACGCGAGAGCACGCCGAGCTGTCGTCGCTGGTCGGGCGCTTCCGTCGCTTCGAGCAGCGCGAGCGCGATCTCGCTGCTGCACAGGAGCTGCTGTCCGACCCTGAGATGGCGGCCATGGCGGAGGAAGAGATCGCGTCTGCGCGTGCCGACATGGAGCGGCTTCACGGCGAACTGCAGACGGCGCTGCTGCCGCGCGACCCCGACGACGAACGCAACGCCTTCCTCGAGATCCGCGCAGGCACCGGCGGCGACGAGTCGGCGCTGTTCGCCGGTGACGTGGCTCGCATGTACCTGCGCTACGCCGAGCGCCGCGGCTGGCGCACCGAGGTGATGTCGGAGAACGCGAGCGAGCTCGGCGGCTACAAGGAAGTCGTGTTCCGTATCGAGGGCGACGGCGTGTACGGGCGGCTGAAGTTCGAGTCCGGCGGGCACCGCGTGCAGCGCGTGCCGGCCACCGAGGCGCAGGGGCGCATCCACACGAGCGCCTGTACGGTCGCCGTGCTGCCTGAACCCGACGAAGCCGACGAGATCACGCTCAATCCGGCCGACCTGCGCATCGACACCTTCCGCGCCAGCGGCGCCGGTGGCCAGCACGTCAACAAGACAGACAGCGCGATCCGCATCACTCACCTGCCGACCGGGCTGGTGGCCGAGTGCCAGGACGACCGCTCGCAGCACCGCAACAAGGCCAAGGCGATGGCCGTGCTGCAGGCCCGGCTGCGCGACAAGGAACGCAGCGAGCGTGCCGCCAAGGAGGCCGCCACGCGCAAGGGTCTGATCGGCAGCGGCGACCGCAGCGACCGCATCCGCACCTACAACTTCCCGCAGGGCCGGCTCACCGATCACCGCATCAACCTGACGCTGTATCGCCTGCAGGCCATCGTCGACGGCGACCTCGACGAAGTGATCGAGTCGCTGCAGGCGGCTCGCGCCGCGGAACAACTGGCGGCGTTGGAAGGCGGCCTGTGAACAGCGCGCGCACCGCGCTGGCGGCCGCGCGCAGGCTCGGCCTGGAGCGCCTCGATGCGCAGCTGCTGCTGGCCCATGTGCTGGGCCGCGATCGTGCCTGGCTGATCGCCAACGACGACAGTCTGCTCGACGAAACGGCACTCGAACGCTTCGAACACCTGGTGTCGCGTCGCGCGCGGGGCGAGCCCTTTGCCTACCTGGTGGGAGCGAAGGAGTTCCACGGTCTCGAACTGCAGGTCGATGCGCGCGTGCTCGTCCCGCGGCCCGACACCGAGGTCCTGGTCGACTGGGCCGTGGCACTGTTGCGCAGCGAACTGGCCGGTGTCGAGAAGCCGCCTGTCGTCGATCTCGGCACCGGCAGTGGCGCGATCGCGCTCGCAGTGCGCCACGCCCACCCTGCCGCGCAAGTGCTGGCGACCGATGCGAGTGCCGACGCACTCGACGTCGCCCGCGCGAACGCCCAGCGGCTGCAACTGCCGCTCGAGACGGCCACAGGCTCGTGGTGGCAGGCCGTAGCCGGCCGCCGATTCGCTCTGGCCTTGTCGAACCCACCCTACATCGCCATGGGCGATCCCCACCTCGCCGCGTTGCATGCCGAACCGGCCTCGGCGCTGGCGCCTGGGCCAACGGGGCTGGAAGCCCTCGAAGAGATCATCGACGCGGCTCCCGCTCATCTGTCGCCCGGCGGTTGGCTCCTGCTCGAACACGGCTTCGACCAGGCCGAGGCCGTTCGCCAGCGCCTGCAGGCTCGCGGCTTCCAACTTGTCCAGACGCGGCTCGATCTGTCGGGACAGCCAAGATGCAGCGGCGGTCACCTGTAACGCCTCGTCGGAGGTGTGGCATCCGTGGCACTTTTTGGCGTGGCCACCCTGGCCCAGGGGGTCTTGGGAGCCACAAAGGCGTCTGTCCGGCGTAGCATGAAATCGCCTGAAGTCAGTCACGGACTGGCGCACCAAGCGCGTCGCCGGGTTTCACGAGGAGCTTGCCATGCAGACTGCCAAGTGGGTACTCACCTTATCGAGTGCCTTCTTTCCGCTTCATGCGACCCATGCGGCAGAAGGCGATGGCTTGGTGGCGAACAGCGATCTCCTGCACTGGTCGCGATGGCAGGCGAGGCTCCTCATCGGTACCCCCGCGCCGCTGTGGCGCACGGGCTTCGGCGCCAGCGATAGCCAGGGCCTCAAGCCACGCAGTCTCAGCCTCATGGGCGACTATCTCTTGCGCCGCTCCGTCAGCGAAGATGGCTCGGCCAGCTACTTGCGCGCCACCAGCGGCCTCGTGGTCGGCCCACGCCCTGCACTGTGGGCCGGGCAGACTTTCGCGAGCTCCGGTCCGCTCAGCATCGATCGCCGTCAGTCCGGCGACTTGTACGGCGAAGGCAGTGCGCTGCCCTACGTGGGCATCGGCTTCAGCGGCTTGGCCGGCCGCAGCGGCTGGAGCTTCAGTGCAGACTTCGGCCTGGTAGCGCTGGCCGGCGGCAACGTGGTCCGCCTGGGCCGGGTGTTCGGCGGCAATCAGGGTCTGGACGACCTGGTGCGCGAGCTGCGCCTGTCGCCGGTGCTGCAGTTCGGCGCGTCCTACGCCTTCTGACGGCGGACCTCGCTGCGGGGACTCTTCCCCAGGCCCGTCCAGGGCGGCGTCGCTTGCCGTATAACCTCGGCTTCTGTCCGAAACCCGAGCCTTGCAGACCATGAGCGACGTCCAGACCCGTATCGACGAAATCGTCAAGAACAACCGAGTGGTGCTCTTCATGAAAGGCACTGCGCAGTTCCCGATGTGCGGGTTCTCCGGGCGCGCCATCCAGATCATCAAGGCCTGCGGCGTGAATGATCTGAAGACAGTGAACGTGCTCGAAGACGAAGAAGTCCGCCAGGGCATCAAGACCTACGCCAACTGGCCCACCATCCCGCAGCTCTACGTCAACGGCGAGTTCGTCGGCGGCTCGGACATCATGATGGAGATGTACGAATCCGGAGAGCTGCAGCCCATGCTCAGCGCATGAGGCCTGCGCAGCGGGTCGTCGTCGGCATCACCGGCGCCACGGGCGCCGTCTATGCCGTCCGCCTGCTGCAGCGCCTGCGGGCATCGAAGGTGGAAACCCATCTCGTCGCCAGCCCGGCGGGCGTGCTGAACGTTCACCATGAACTGGGTCTCGATCGCCGTGCCCTCGAGGCGCTCGCCGACACGGCCTATTCACCGGGCGACGTCGGCGCGGCGATTGCCAGCGGCTCCTTCACGACGGATGCGATGGTCGTCGCGCCCTGTTCGATGAAGTCGCTGGCGGCGATCGCCCACGGACTGGCGGACAACCTGCTGACGCGCGCCGCCGACGTCACCTTGAAGGAACGCCGTCGTCTGGTTCTGATGGTCCGCGAGACGCCGTTCAACCTCGCCCACCTGCGCAACATGACCGCCGCCACCGAGATGGGCGCCGTGATCTTCCCGCCGCTGCCGGCCTTCTATCACCGTCCGCAGACGATCGACGAACTGGTCGACGACACCGTGGAGCGTGTGCTGTCGCTGATCGGCGTGGAGCAGGCGGCGCCGAAGTCCTGGGGCGGCCTGCCGGCCGCGTGAATCAGGCCTCGGCGGGCAGCCAGGCCCTGCGTGCGCCGAGCACCGCATTCGGATATTCCGCCCGACCCCGGCTGCCGTTGTAGCGGCCCAGCGCCATGAACAGGTCGCCGCGCTCCACGTCCAGGTAGTGACGCATGATCACGCAGCCGAAGCGCAGGTTGGTCTGCATGTGGAACAAGCGTGATGGATCGCCGTCGCCGATGAGGCGGGTCCAGAACGGCATGACCTGCATGTAGCCGCGTGCGCCGGCCGAACTGATCGCGTACTTGCGGAATCCGCTTTCCACCTGCACCAGGCCCAGCACCAGCGCCGGCTCGAGCCCGGCCCGCCTGCTCTCGTACCAGAGAGTCTCGAGAAACTCGACGCGTGTGATGTGCTCCGCCTTGCGCCGCTGCAACCGCGTGCTCATCGCGCCGAGCCAGCGCAGATAGACCAGGCGTGCCTCGGTGTTGTCGAAGGCGGGCTTGGGCGGAGCACTGTTGGCGATGGCGGCCGACAATGCGCCTCGAACCGAATCCGCCAGCGGCTCTTCGACCTGTGCACCTGCCTGGGCCAACGCTGGCGCGAGCGCGACCGCGGGCGAGAGCAGCCCGGCGACCGTGAGCCGACGGCGCTCTCTCCCGACGGGGGAGAGCGTCTCGCTCATTTCCCCAGCACGCCCTTCAGGTGGGCCAGCACGCCATCGGCCGACAGCGCCGTGGCCTGCGACTCGCGGCGGCCCTGGTACTCGACCTTGCCTTCCTTCAGCCCGCGATCGGAGATGACGACGCGGTGCGGGATGCCCACCAGTTCCCAGTCGGCGAACATGGCGCCGGGCCGTTCGCCGCGATCGTCGAGCATCACGTCGACACCGAGCGCGTCCAGGTCGGCATGCAGCTTGTCGGCTGCCGCCTTGACGACAGCGCTTCGGTCGTAGCCGATCGGGCAGACGACCACAGTGAATGGCGCCATCGCATCGGGCCAGACGATCCCGCGATCGTCGTGCCCCTGCTCAATGGCCGCGCCGAGGATGCGCGTGACACCGATGCCGTAGCAGCCCATCTGCATCAACTGCGGCTTGCCGGACTCGTCGAGGTAGGTGGCGTTCATCGCCTGGCTGTACTTCGTGCCGAGGAAGAACACGTGACCGACCTCGATGCCGCGCTGAATGGCCAACGGCCCCTTGCCGTCCGGCGAAGGCTCGCCTTCGACCACGTTGCGGATGTCGGCCACTAGGGCGGGCTCGGGCAGATCGCGGCCCCAGTTCACGCCGGTGTAGTGGAAGTCAGCCGCGTTGGCACCACAGACGAAATCGCTCATCGCGGCCACTGTGCGATCGGCCACCACCTTGACCGGCTGGAGCATCTGGATGGGGCCGAGATAGCCCGGCTTGCAGCCGAAGTGGCTTTCGATCTCACCGACAGTCGCGAAGCGGAAGCCCTGATTCAACCCCGCCACCTTGCCCGCCTTCACCTCGTTGAGTTGGTGGTCACCGCGCACGAGCAGCAGCCACACGGTGGTGCGCAGCAGATCGCCGGCCGGGCTGCGTTCATCGGTGGCGAGTACGAGCGACTTCACCGTGCGCTGCAGCGGCAGGCCGAGCAGCGCAGCCACGTCTTCGCAGGTGCTCTTGCCCGGAGTCGGTGTCTTGTGCAGCGCCTGGGTCGGCGCGCCTCGGGGCGTGGTCGGCGCCACAGCTTCTGCAAGTTCGATGTTGGCCGCGTAGTCAGAACCGGGGCAATAGACGATCGCGTCTTCGCCGGTGTCAGCAATCACCTGAAACTCATGCGATCGGTCGCCGCCAATGGCGCCCGTGTCGGCGGCCACCGCGCGGAACGTCAGCCCGAGCCGCTCGAAGATGCGCACGTAGGCCGCAAACATCTGCTCGTAACTGCGCCCGGCCGATTCGACGTCGCGATCGAATGAGTAGGCGTCCTTCATCGTGAACTCGCGGCCACGCATCACGCCGAAGCGGGGGCGCCGCTCGTCGCGGAACTTGGTCTGGATGTGATAGAAATTCTTCGGCAGCGCCCGGTAGCTGCGCAATTCCTGTCGCGCGATGTCGGTGATGACCTCTTCCGACGTGGGTTGGATGATGAAGTCGCGCTCGTGGCGATCCTTCACGCGCAGCAGCTCCGGCCCCATCTTCTCGAAGCGTCCCGTCTCCTGCCAGAGTTCGGCCGGTTGCACCACAGGCATCAGCAGTTCGACGGCGCCGGCGCGATTCATCTCTTCACGGATGATCTGCTCGACCTTTCGGATCACGCGCAGGCCCATCGGCATGTAGCTGTAGATGCCCGCGCCGAGCCGCTTGATCATGCCCGCACGCATCATCAGCTTGTGGCTGGCGACCTCGGCATCCGCGGGCGCTTCCTTCAGGGTCGAGATGAAGAACTGGGTGGCTTTCATGGGGGCGGCAGCGTGTGCGGATGCGGGAAACCCAAGGGGTTGCTTCCCGTCACACCGATGCAATAATGATTTGAACTAGCGAAATTCGGGGTTGATTATGCTCGACCGTGAGGGGTTCAGACCCAACGTCGGCATCATCCTGCTCAACCACAAGAACCAGGTTTTCTGGGGCAAACGAATACGCACCCACTCCTGGCAGTTCCCGCAAGGGGGCATCAAGCACGGCGAGACGCCTGAGCAGGCGATGTTCCGCGAGCTCCACGAAGAGGTGGGGCTGATGCCCGAGCATGTGCGCATCGTCGCGCGCACGCGGGACTGGTTGCGCTACGAGGTTCCCGATCACTACATCCGCCGCGATGCGCGAGGGCACTACCGAGGGCAGAAGCAGATCTGGTTCCTGTTGCAGCTCACCGGCCGCGACAGCGACATGAACCTGCGCGCGAGCGACCATCCTGAGTTCGACGCCTGGCGCTGGAACGAATACTGGGTGCCGCTCGAGGTGGTCATCGACTTCAAGCGCGACGTCTATCAGATGGCGCTGACCGAGCTGGCGCGCTTTCTGCCGCGCACTCACCATCACAACCGCTACTTGCGTTCCGGGCTTCGGCCCCATCACCGCATCGAGGACGACGGTGACTTCGGCGCCCAGGGCGAGCCGCCCGCCGCGTCCGCGGACTGAGCTTTGGCGGTGGGCCGCTAGACCAGCACGAGGTTGTCGCGATGAATCATCTCGGGTTCGGCGCTGTAGCCGAGCCATCGCTCGAAGTCCGTCGACGGCTTGCGTGAGATGAGGCGCGCCTCGGCGCTGCTGTAGTTCGCCAGGCCGCGAGCGATCTCCGCACCCTCGGGGCCACGCACGGCGATGACGTCGCCCCGGTGGAAGTCCCCCTGCACGTCGATCACCCCGATCGGCAGCAGGCTCTTGCCTTCATCGCGCACCTTCTTGGCGGCGCCTGCGTCGACGATCAGCGTACCGCGCAGCTGCAGGTGGTCGGCCATCCATTGCTTGCGCGCGGCGAGCTTCGGCGTCGCCGCGATCAGTGCGGTGCCTATGGCTTCGCCGTGCGCGAGCCGCACAAGCACGTCCGGCTCGCGGCCCCAGGCGATCACGGTGCTCGCACCACTTCCCGCAGCTCGCTTGGCAGCAAGAATCTTGGTGATCATGCCGCCGCGCCCCAGGCTCGATCCGGCGCCGCCGGCCATGCGCTCGAGTTCCGGGTCGCCCGCGAGCGCCTCGTGAACGAAGGTGGCTGCAGAGTCCTTGCGCGGATCGGCGGTGTACAGGCCCTTCTGGTCGGTCAGGATGATCAGCGCGTCTGCATCGATCAGGTTCGCCACCAGCGCACCGAGCGTGTCGTTGTCGCCGAACTTGATCTCGTCGTTGACGACGGTGTCGTTTTCGTTGATCACCGGCAGCACGCTCAACCCGAGCAGCGTCAGCAGGGTCGAGCGCGCATTCAAATAACGCTCACGATCGGCGAGGTCGGCATGCGTGAGCAGCACCTGCGCGCTGCGCATGCCATGTTCACGCAGCTTGGATTCGTAGATCTGTGCGAGACCCATCTGGCCGACGGCGGCCGCAGCCTGCAGTTCATGGACTTCCTTCGGGCGCACGGTCCAGCCCAGGCGCTTCATGCCCTCGGCGATCGCGCCGCTGGACACCATGACCAGCTCGCGGCCCTCCTTCGCCAGGGCCGCCATCTGCCCGCACCATTGCCCAACCGCCGCGGCGTCGACGCCGCGGCCCTCGTCGGTGACCAGGCTCGATCCCACCTTGACGACGATGCGCCGGGCGCCGGCGAGCGCCTGACTCATGGCGCCGTTCCGTCGGAGACGGCTTCGAAGCGCGGGTCCGGGTCCTCCGGCGTCACATTGCGAAGCTTGGCGACGTGCTCGTACACCGCACGCACGAGGTTCTCGCAACCGGCACGCGTCAGGGCGGAGATCTCGAAGACCGGGCCCTTCCAGCGGAAGCGGCGCACGAACTCGCTCACGCGGCGCTCGCGTTCCTCCGCCGGCACCATGTCGAGCTTGTTGAGAACCAGCCAGCGGGGCTTGGCGTGAAGCTTCGGGTCGTACTTCTTCAGTTCGGCCACGATCGCGCGCGCTTGCGCCACCGGGTCGACAGCATCGTCGAACGGCGCCAGATCGACGATGTGCAGCAGCAGGTGCGTGCGCTGAAGATGCCGAAGGAAGTAGTGCCCCAGCCCGGCGCCCTCTGCTGCACCTTCGATCAGGCCGGGAACGTCTGCCACGACGAAGCTTTTCTCCGGACCGACCCGCACCACACCCAGGTTCGGGTGCAAGGTGGTGAACGGGTAGTCGGCGATCTTGGGCTTGGCGTTCGAGATGGCGGCGATCAGCGTGGACTTCCCAGCGTTGGGCATGCCCAGCAAACCGACGTCGGCCAGCACGCGCAGTTCGAGTCGAAGCTTGCGGCTTTCGCCAGGCCAGCCACTCGTCTTCTGACGCGGTGCGCGGTTGGTGCTGCTCTTGAAATGCAGGTTGCCAAAGCCTCCGTCGCCCCCCTTGGCGATCAGGACCTTTTCTCCTGGCAACAGCAGTTCGGCGATCACGTCACCGCTCTCCGCGTCGCTGATGATCGTGCCCATCGGCATGCGCAGCACGATGTCGTCCGCCGCCGCGCCGTACTGGTCGGAGCCACGTCCGTTCTCGCCGTTGCGCGCTTCGTGACGGCGCGCATAGCGAAAGTCAATGAGCGTGTTGAGGTTGCGGTCGCCCACGGCGAACACGCTGCCCCCGCGCCCGCCGTCACCGCCATCCGGCCCGCCGAAGGGGATGAACTTCTCGCGTCGGAAACTCGCGCAACCGTTGCCGCCGCTGCCGGCCACGACGTCGATGGTGGCTTCGTCGACGAATTTCATGATCGCTTGTCCACGTCCTGCGAAGGCCGGCGATCACCCGGCCGGTGGTCGACGATCGACCAGACGCCGACACCGATCAGCGCCAGCGGCCACCATTGCCGCAGCCATCCCCACTCCAGCAACCCGAAGTTGTTGGCCAGGAAGATGCAACCCAGCACGATCAGGATGATTCCGCTCTTGCTCATGGGCTCAGGCTCTCGGTGGTGGTCCGCGTGGCGCAGATGGTAGTTCCAGGGGCGCAAACGAAGAAGCCCCGGGGAGCCGGGGCTTCTTGGCGCCGGGCCGCCACGGCGGCCGGCTCGATCAGGCCCCTTCGACGCTGACCGTTTGCCGGTTCAGCGGGCCTTTGACGGCAAACTTCACCTGGCCGTCGACCAACGCGTACAGCGTGTGGTCCTTGCCCACGCCGACGTTCGTACCCGGGTGGAACTTGGTCCCCCGCTGACGCACGATGATCGAACCCGCCTGGATCGTCTGGCCGCCGAAGGCCTTGACGCCGAGCATCTTGGGCTTCGAATCACGGCCGTTGCGGGTTGACCCGCCGCCCTTTTTCTGTGCCATGTTCTGACTCCTTGACTTGAGTGACCGGCGATCAGGCGCTGACGGCGCCGATCTCCAGCTCGGTGAAGGCCTGGCGGTGTCCGCCATGCTTCTGATAGTGCTTGCGGCGACGCATCTTGAAGATACGCACCTTGTCGTGCTTGCCGTGAGCGACCACAGTGGCCTTCACGCTGGCACCCGCCACCAAGGGAGTCCCGACTTTCAGATCTGCGCCGTTTCCAATCGCAAGAACCTGGTCGATCGTGATCTCTTGGCCGACGTCCGCAGCAATCTGTTCTACCTTGATCTTTTCGCCAGCAGCAACACGGTATTGCTTGCCACCGGTTTTTATGACCGCGTACATATCAGCCCTTTCTCGAATTGCCTCGGCTTTCACAATGCCGGGACACCCTGCGTAAAGCGCAGAGCCTTTGAGTATAGCACTTGACCCCCGCCAGCCTTGACACCGTGCCTGTCAGAGTTGGCACCTGTGCACCCCCTCCAGAGCAGCTTCCTATAATCGGGGCCGCAGATCGGTCTTCACGTGCAATCCACGCCTCACCTCCCTCCCTCCGCCACCCCGGAGGCCGTCCGCCTTGTTGCGGCAGACATGCTCGAAGTGGATGCTGTGATCAGGCGCCGGCTGGCGTCCGACGTGGTTCTGGTCAATCAGATCGCCGAATACATCATCGGCGCGGGCGGAAAGCGCATCCGTCCCATGCTCGTGTTGCTGTTCTCGAACGCATTGGGCTTCAAGGGGCCAGAACGTTTCGAACTCGCGGCAACCGTCGAGTTCATCCATACGGCGACACTTCTGCACGACGACGTCGTCGACGAGTCCGCGCTGCGGCGCGGTCGCGAGACGGCCAATGCGTTGTTCGGAAACGCGGCGAGCGTACTGGTCGGAGATTTCGTCTATTCGCGCGCCTTCCAGATGATGGTGTCGGTCGATCGGATGCGGGTGCTGGAGGTGCTCGCAGACGCAACGAATGTCATCGCGGAAGGCGAAGTGCTGCAGTTGATGAACATGCACGACGCGGACATCACCGTACCCGAATACCTTCGGGTCATTCGGTTCAAGACCGCCAAGCTCTTTGAAGCCAGCGCTCGGCTGGGCGCTGTGCTGGCCGAAGCCGACACGGCGGTGGAAGAGGCTTGCGCAGCCTACGGGCGCTCGCTCGGCACGGCATTCCAGCTCGTGGATGACCTGCTCGACTACGAAGGAACGACGGCGCAACTTGGCAAGAACGTCGGAGACGACCTTCGCGAGGGAAAACCGACCCTCCCTCTGCTTCTTGCCATGGAGAACGGCAGTACGCAGGAGCGTGCCATCATCCGGCAAGCCATCGAGCATGGCGAAGCCGCTCGCTTGGCTGACATCGTGGAGATCGTCCGCCGAACCGGCGCGATCGCGGCTACCCGGGACGCCGCTCGCCGCGAGGCGGAACATGCCGCGTCGCAACTCTCGCAACTGGCGCCATCGGACTACCGCCAAGCTCTGCTAGAATTCTGCGTTCGGTCTGTGGATCGGTCCTTCTGATGGAGGATTCGTCTGGCGTGCTTCAGCGCCGCAACCGATTTCGGGGTGTAGCTTAGCCTGGTAGAGCGCTACGTTCGGGACGTAGAGGCCGGAGGTTCGAATCCTCTCACCCCGACCAATCCCGCCAGCACGAGATCCAGCCAGCGCTTCATTTTGTTGCATCTTCCGGCGCAGACGCGCGGGAATTGTTGGCTTCGCGCGCATCCCCGGTCGTTTACAGTGCCTTGCGGATCAGCGATCATGATCCGCATCAGAGCAACCTAGCGGCAATCCATCCAACGTGGACACATTGGCAGAAGCCCCCCAGTCGGCCCTTTCCGGAGTGGCACGGGTGTTGGTGCACGCCGGCCGCTTGAACGCCAAGACCGCCGAGGATCTGGTCAAGAGTTCCAAGGAAAAGAAGACCAGCTTCATTTCCTCGGTGATTTCTGCCGGTGCCGTGGCACCCTCAGATCTCGCCCACACACTTTCGGCGGCGCTTGCGCTACCGCTCCTGGACCTCGGTGCCATCGACGTCCAGAAGTTGCCCAAGAACGTGATCGATGCCAAGCTGGCATTTCAGTATCAGATTGTCGTGCTGGGCAAGCGAGGCAATCGCCTGTTCATTGGCGGTGCCGACCCCACCGACCAGGAGGCTGTCGAACGCATCAAGTTCGCCACTCAACTTTCGCCGGAGTGGGTCATCGTCGAGCACGACAAGCTCGGCAAGATTCTCGAATCCACAGGTGCAAGCGCATCGGAGGCTCTTGAGTCGCTGTCGTCGGGCGACTTCGAGTTCGACGTCACCGACGACGTCACGACGCCGCAGGAAGCCGAGGCTGCAACCGACGTCGAGGACGCACCGGTCGTGCGCTTCTTGCAGAAGATGTTGATCGACGCGATCAATGCACGCGCATCCGATCTCCACTTCGAGCCCTACGAGTACCACTATCGGGTTCGTTTTCGCGTCGATGGCGAGCTTCGCGAGATCACCCAGCCGCCGATCGCGATCAAAGACAAGCTCGCCTCGCGCATCAAGGTCATCTCGCGCCTGGACATCGCCGAGAAGCGCGTGCCGCAAGACGGTCGCATGAAGCTGAAGTTCGGCAGCAAGGCGATCGACTTCCGCGTGAGCACTCTGCCCACGCTGTTCGGCGAGAAGATCGTGATCCGGATCCTGGATCCGTCCAGCGCCAAGCTGGGCATCGAAGCCCTGGGCTACGAGAAGATCGAGAAGGATCGGCTGCTCAAGTGCATCCAGCGGCCCTACGGCATGGTGCTCGTGACCGGCCCGACCGGCAGCGGCAAGACCGTGTCGCTCTACACCTGCCTGAACATCCTCAACCAGCCGGGGGTGAACATCTCCACGGTCGAGGACCCGGCAGAAATCAACCTGCCCGGCATCAACCAGGTCAACGTGAACGACAAGGCGGGGCTGAGCTTCGCTGCCGCGCTGAAGTCCTTCCTGCGCCAGGATCCCGATGTGATCATGGTCGGCGAAATTCGTGACCTCGAGACTGCCGACATCGCGATCAAGGCGGCCCAGACTGGCCACATGGTGATGTCGACGCTGCACACCAACGACGCGCCCACGACATTGACGCGACTGCTGAACATGGGTGTCGCACCGTTCAACATTGCCTCAGCGGTGCTGCTGATCACGGCACAGCGCCTGGGTCGCAAACTCTGTGAGAACTGCAAGACACCAGCCGACTACCCCCGCGAGGCCATGCTCAAGGCAGGCTTCCAGGAGACGGACCTGGACGGCAGTTGGAAGCCCTATCGCGCAGTCGGATGCTCGGCCTGCAGCAATGGCTACAAGGGTCGTGTCGGCATCTACCAGGTGATGCCCATATCGGAAGAGATCCAGCGGCTGATCCTCGCCGAAGGAACCGCCATGGATCTGGCTTCTCAAGCACAGCGCGAAGGCGTGCGGGACCTGCGACAGTCGGGGCTCATCAAGGTGCGGGCTGGGGTCACGACGCTTGAAGAAGTGATCTCGGTGACCAACGAATAGCACGCAAATATCGAAGGGCGGGGGGCAACCTCCCGGAATGACCATGGCCACTGCGGCAGCTGCAAAGAACATCAAGGACCTCGTCTTCGAATGGGAAGGCAAGGACAAGAACGGCAAGATTGTTCGCGGCGAAATGCGCGCCGGCGGTGAAGCGATGGTCAGTGCCAGCCTTCGACGGCAGGGCATCCTCACCACGAAGGTCAAGAAGCGCCGCCTCAGCGGCGGCCGCTCGATCAAGCAGAAGGACATCGCGGTCTTCACTCGGCAACTCGCGACGATGATGAAGGCCGGCGTCCCGCTGATTCAATCCTTCGATATCGTGGCTCGCGGCAGCAGCAACCCGAAGATGACGCGCCTTCTGACGGATATCCGCTCGGACGTCGAGACCGGCACGAGCTTGTCTGCTTCTTTCCGCAAGCACCCGCTTTACTTCGACGCGCTCTACTGCAACCTTGTGGAGGCTGGCGAAGCGGGCGGTATCCTGGAAGCACTGCTGGATCGCTTGGCGATCTACCAGGAAAAGACCATGGCGCTGAAGAACAAGATCAAGTCAGCGCTGATATATCCCGTGGCCGTGATGGTGGTCGCGTTCGTGGTGCTGGCAGTCATCATGATCTTCGTAATCCCGGCATTCAAGGATGTCTTCAGTTCGTTCGGGGCCAATCTTCCGGCGCCGACACTCTTCGTCATTGCGGTGTCCGAGATCTTCGTCTCCTACTGGTACCTGATCTTCGGCATCATCGGTGGCGGAACGTACTTTTTTCTCGAATCATGGAAGCGGTCGGTGCGCATGCAGAAGGCCATGGACCGCCTGCTCCTTCGCGTGCCCGTCTTCGGCGAGCTGGTCAACAAGTCTTGCATCGCACGCTGGACGCGAACGCTGTCGACGATGTTCGCCGCTGGCGTACCACTGGTGGAAGCGCTCGACTCAGTGGGCGGCGCATCTGGCAACGCCGTGTTCCAGGAGGCCACCGAGCAGATTCAGAAAGACGTCTCCACCGGTTCGGCCTTGACCACTTCGATGCAGACGACAGGCGTATTCCCCACGATGGTGATCCAGATGTGCGCCATCGGCGAAGAGTCAGGCGCCCTCGACCAGATGCTGGGTAAGGCCGCAGAGTTCTACGAAGACGAGGTCGACGAAGCGGTCAAGGGCCTGTCAAGCCTGATGGAGCCGTTCATCATCGTCATCCTGGGTACGCTCATCGGCGGCATCGTCGTGTCGATGTACCTGCCGATCTTCAAGCTGGGCCAGGTGGTCTGACGCGCGCCCGATGGACGCGCCATCCTTACAGGGGCTGCTCACGCCGCCGGCCCTGGCTTTGTTCGGGCTGTGCATCGGCAGCTTCCTGAATGTGGTCATCCATCGGATGCCGCTCATGCTCGAACGAGAGTGGCGCGCCGAAAGCGCAGAACTTCTGGGCGTGCAGCTCGAGCCGGCCGAAACGCTGTCGCTGTCCCGACCGCGCTCGCGCTGCCCCTCGTGCGGCCATGCAATCACCTGGTATGAAAACATCCCGGTGCTCAGCTACCTGTGGCTTCGCGGCCGCTGTTCGGAGTGCAAGACGCGCATCTCCCCGCGCTACCCACTGGTGGAACTGCTGACAGGCATCCTGTTCGGCCTGGTCGGCTGGCGCTTCGGCGCAACCCCCGTGGCTCTGCTGTGGTGCGGTTTTGCGGCCGTTCTCGTGGCTCTATCGGGCATCGACTGGGACACCACCTTTCTGCCCGACAACCTCACGCTGCCGCTGCTGTGGGCAGGTCTGATCAGCAGCGCGGCAGGCTGGACGATTCCACTGTCGGAATCGGTCTGGGGTGCCGTGGTCGGCTACCTCTCGCTCTGGTCGGTCTACTGGCTGTTCAAGCTCACCACCGGCAAGGAAGGCATGGGCTTTGGCGACTTCAAGTTGCTGGCCGCACTCGGGGCTTGGCTCGGCCTGAAGATGATCCTGCCGATCGTGCTGGCTGCGTCGATCATCGGTGCCATGATCGGCATCGTGATGAAACTGGGCGGTGCATTGCGTGAAGGCCGCTATGTGCCCTTCGGCCCGTTTCTGGCCGGCGCTGGACTGGTCGTGATGCTGGCAGGGCCGACGCGCGTGCTCGGGCTGATCGGCTGGGCCTGACGAGGTTGTCGCGATGCCGCGCCGGGCACCGTTGCGCATCGGCCTGACCGGAGGCATCGGCAGCGGCAAGAGCACGGTAGCCAGGGTGTTGGACGGGCTCGGTTGTAACGTCATCGATACCGACGCCATCGCGCGCGCGCTCACGCAAGCTGCCGGATCTGCGATCCCGATGATCGTCGCGGAGTTCGGACCCGATTCGATCGATCAGACGGGTGCCTTGGATCGCAGCCGCATGCGCCAGCTGGCCTTTGCGGATCCGTCGGCAAGGCGACGGCTCGAAGGCATCCTGCATCCGCTGATACGAGATGAAACCTCGCGGCAGGCGGCGGCTATCGATACTGGCACCGTGGTCTTCGATGTCCCCTTGCTGGTGGAGTCCGGGCGTTGGCGGGAACAGGTCGACAAGGTGCTCGTCATCGACTGCAGCGAGACCACCCAGGTGGCGCGGGTGGTGGCCCGATCTGGCTGGACGGCTGAGGCTGTGCAATCCGTGGTGGCCCAACAAGCCGCTCGCAGGGCGCGTCGGAGCGCGGCCGATGCCGTGATCTTCAACGACGGCATCACGCCGGTGGAGCTTGCCCGCGCGGTGCAGTCTCTCTGGACCCATTGGTCTGAAGGCCTGTGAAACAATGATCTGCAAGGAAATGCGCACTGAAGTGGCCCGGGACCTCCAACCTTGATCCTGTACGAATATCCCTTCAACGAGAGCATCCGCACGATGTTGCGGCTCGAACATCTGTTCGACAGGCTCGGCCAATTGATCGAGCGGGATGCGCCGGTCGACCACCACTATGCGCTGGCAACCATCTTCGAGGTGATGGATGTCGCTTCACGCGCCGACCTGAAGTCCGATCTGCTCAAGGATCTCGAGCGGCAGAAAGTGCAGCTCAACGGTTATCGCGGCAACCCGTCGATCTCAGAGGCCGCGCTCGAAGCCGTGCTGGCCCGGGTCGATCAGGCATTCAGCGGGCTGAATCAGCTGCCGGGCAAGGCCGGTGCGGTGCTGACCGGAAACGAGTGGCTGATGAGCATCCGCAGCCGAATCAGCATCCCCGGGGGAACTTGCGAGTTCGACCTGCCCGGCTACTACGCTTGGCAGAAGCACGAGCCGCAGCGTCGCCGCGCCGATCTGCTGCATTGGGCCAGTTCGCTGATGCCCCTGGCGCAGGCGTTGTCGGTGCTGCTTGGATTGCTGCGCGACTCCGGCGTCCCGCACAAGGTGGTGGCGACGGGCGGGCAGTTCCAGCAGAGCCTGCCCCAGGGTCGCATCTATCACCTGCTGCGCCTGCGTCTGCCGCAGACGCACGACTTCGTCCCCGAGATCAGCGGCCATCGATTGATGGTCTCGATCCGCCTGATGCGCCAGGACGCCGAAGGGCGGCTCAAGGCCAGCATCGAGGACACCAGCTTCGAACTCACCTTGTGCGCATGAATCCGCCGAACAAGCCGCGCATCGTGCGCTGTCCCGGCTGTGGTGGCCCCAGCGAATACGGCCCGGGAAATGCGTTCCGGCCGTTCTGCAGCGAGCGATGCAAGAACCACGACTTCGGCGCCTGGGCGACCGAGAGTTACCGAGTCGGCAAAGCCGGCGATCCTTCGCCGGACGATGCCGACGGCGACCTTCCCCCGCATCATTGATGCGCAAAGCTGCCTGGCTCCTTGCTCCCGCGGTGGCCGCGACGCTCGCTGCCTGCTCCAGCACGGCCTTCTCCCCGCAGCCCGTGTCGCCGACCGGCATGCCTTACGCCGGCCTCGACGAGGGCAGCTACGGGCCACGGTCCACAAGCCGGTTCCGCTTCTGCGACCCGCAGGACAGCTCAGGTGCCGCGGCCAACGCCTCCGCCGCCCCGCCCACCCGGCTCGGGACTGCGGCGCAGGCAGTCACTTCGGCTGTGACAGCGCCGGTCCAGGGCCTCATGAAGGTCGATGTCAGGCTGCACGGTCTCGACCTCACCGGTGAGTTCCGAGACCCCGTCGGGTCGAACTTCCCGCCAGTGGCCGTGCTGTCGCACACCAAAGACAGCATCGTGTTCTGGCACTCGGCGCGTGCCGTGGGCCTGCAAGACGTGTCGAAGGCCGCCCAAGCCTATTGCGGCAGAACACGGCAGAGCATGCTGTACCGTGGCTCGTCGACACGCTGCCCTTCCGCCGAACGCGGCCTGACCGGTGCGGCCGTGGTGCACACCTACGCCATCTCGGCATACGCCTGCATCGCTCGTCCCTGAGGGTGCCGCCGATCGGCCTTGGCACTTGAAAGGCTGGGACTGAACCCTATAATGCTTTCTGCTAGCACTCGCTTGCGGTGAGTGCCAACGCCGCCGGAAAGGGACGAGTCTCCCGAAGCGGCGAAGTGAATGAGTGCATACATTGCCTCAAACCCCATTGGAAGCTAGTTCCGAGTCATCAAGGAGATGCTATGAAACTTCGTCCGTTGCACGATCGCGTGATCGTCAAGCGCCTGGAACAGGAAACCAAGACCGCCTCGGGCATCGTCATTCCCGACAACGCCGCCGAGAAGCCCGACCAGGGTGAAGTCCTGGCCGTCGGCCCGGGCAAGCGCAACGAGAAGGGCGACTTCGTGGCCCTGAACATCAAGGTCGGCGACCGGGTGCTGTTCGGCAAGTACAGCGGCCAGACCGTCAAGGTCGATGGCGACGAACTGCTGGTGATGCGCGAAGAAGACCTCTTCGCCGTGGTCGAGAAGAAGTAATTCGATCCGCCTCCCGCAACACCCTGAACTGATTTCGGAGAACAAGACATGGCAGCAAAAGACGTGGTTTTTGGCGCAGATGCGCGTCATCGCATGGTTGAAGGCGTGAACATCCTGGCCAACGCGGTCAAGGTCACGCTGGGCCCGAAGGGCCGCAACGTGGTGCTCGAGCGTTCGTTCGGCGCCCCGACCGTCACCAAGGACGGTGTCTCGGTCGCCAAGGAGATCGAGCTCAAGGACAAGCTGCAGAACATGGGCGCGCAGATGGTCAAGGAAGTCGCTTCCAAGACCAGCGACAACGCCGGTGACGGCACCACCACCGCCACGGTGCTGGCCCAGTCGATCGTGCGCGAAGGCATGAAGTTCGTTGCCGCCGGCATGAACCCGATGGACCTGAAGCGCGGCATCGACAAGGCCGTGCTGGCCCTGACCGAAGAGCTGAAGAAGGCCTCCAAGCCGACGACCACCAGCAAGGAAATCGGCCAGGTCGGCTCGATCTCGGCCAACAGCGACGAGTCGATCGGCAAGATCATCGCCGACGCGATGGACAAGGTCGGCAAGGAAGGCGTCATCACCGTCGAAGACGGCAAGAGCCTGAACAACGAGCTGGATGTCGTCGAAGGCATGCAGTTCGACCGCGGCTATCTGTCGCCCTACTTCATCAACAACCCGGAAAAGCAGAGCGCGGTTCTCGACAACCCGTTCGTGCTGCTCTACGACAAGAAGATCAGCAACATCCGCGACCTGCTGCCGACGCTGGAGCAAGTGGCCAAGTCGGGCCGCCCCCTGCTGATCATCGCCGAGGAAGTCGAAGGCGAAGCGCTGGCCACCCTGGTGGTCAACACCATCCGCGGCATCCTGAAGGTCGTGGCCGTCAAGGCGCCGGGCTTCGGTGACCGCCGCAAGGCCATGCTGGAAGACATCGCCATCCTGACCGGCGGCAAGGTCATCGCCGAGGAAGTCGGCCTGACGCTCGAGAAGGTCACGCTGGCCGACCTGGGCCAGGCCAAGCGCGTCGAGGTGGGCAAGGAAAACACCACCATCATCGACGGCGCCGGCGCCGCAGGCGACATCGAGGCCCGCGTCAAGCAAGTGCGCGTGCAGATCGAAGAAGCCACCAGCGACTACGACCGCGAGAAGCTCCAGGAGCGCGTGGCCAAGCTGGCTGGAGGCGTGGCCGTCATCAAGGTCGGTGCCGCCACCGAAGTCGAGATGAAGGAGAAGAAGGCGCGCGTCGAAGACGCCCTGCACGCCACGCGTGCCGCGGTGGAAGAAGGCATCGTGGCCGGCGGCGGCGTCGCGCTGCTGCGCGCCCGCGCCGCGGTCGGCGCCATCAAGGGCGACAACCATGACCAGGACGCCGGCATCAAGATCGTCATGCGCGCCATCGAGCAACCGCTGCGCGAGATCGTCGCCAACGCCGGCGACGAGCCGAGCGTGGTGGTCAATGCGGTGATGGCCGGCAAGGGCAATTACGGCTACAACGCCGCCAACGGCACCTACGGCGATATGCTCGAGATGGGCATCCTGGACCCGACCAAGGTGACCCGCACCGCGCTGCAAAATGCCGCGTCGGTGGCTTCGCTGATGCTGACGACCGAGTGCATGGTCGCCGAGGCTCCGAAGGAAGAGTCTGCCGGCGGTGGCATGCCCGGCGGCATGGGCGGCATGGGCGGCATGGGCATGGACATGTGATGTCCGCCTGAGCAGTTTCCATGCTCTCCAAGGGCTGCCGCAAGGCAGCCCTTTTTCTTGGGCACGACGACATAATCGCTGCACCACCTCAAAGCCCGCCGGCATGCCGACTTCGCCCAAGCTGCGCAAGTTCGTCGACGACGAAATCGAACGCTCCGGCGCGCTGATCGAACGCGTGCTGGCCGGTACGCTCGCACTGTTGCGGGACCCTCGCGACACGGGCCTGGCCAGGAGCGAGCGCGAACGCCACTTCGAGCTGGTCGAGGCCCTTCAGCAGCAAGGGGCACGGTTCCAGTCGCGCTTCCTGGACGCGTTGCGCGAAGGCGTGGTGCGCGAACTCGCGGCGCAGGACGAGACCGATCTCGGCCCGTCGGCCCGCGCCACCGGCGGTCTCGAGCTGATGGACGAGTCCCGGGTCGAGATTGACATCGAGATCTCCCGCGCGATGCAGATCATCGACAGCACGGCCGAGTGGGAACTGCGCGAGCTGCAGACCTTCACCTCCACGCTGTGCGGCCTGCAGCATGTCAGCGCCGAATCCAACCCTCTGCGGCCCATCGTGTATGCCACGGCGCTCTGGGAAGGCTCCGGCGCGGTCTCGTCCGTGCAGGCGAACCGTGCCATCCTGCTGCGCCTGTCGGCCGGGGTCGCCGCCGGACTGCTGAAGTCCGCCTGGGCGGCTGCCAGTTCGCGCCTGGAAGCACAGGGCGTGGAGCCCGGCATCTACAAGACCGTCCTGCTCGCGCCCGGCTCGGTGCCCGGCCGCAGCGAGCCCGCTGCCGTCGTGCGAGTCAGCGGTACCCTGGCCTCGCTGATCGACCGGATGCCGGCGGCCTTGCCCGCCGTTGGTGCCCTGCCCCATCTGCCCGGCCTGTCTGCCGGGGGCGGCGACGGACGCGTGGCCGAACTGTTGTCGCGCCTCTTCGCACTGATCCAGGCCGACATGCTCGTGCCCAGCACCGTGCGTGCGGTGCTCGCCCGGCTGCAGGTGGCCGCGATGCGCGTGGCGTTGCAGGATCCGACCATGCTCGAGTCGGCAGACCACCCCGTGTGGCGGCTGATGAATCGCATCGCCTCGGCAGGCGCTTCCTACCCCTTGCCGGGCGACAAGCGGCGAGCCGCCTTTCTGTCGTTCTGCGAAGCCGTGGCGGAGGAGATCTCGCGATCGCAGGTCGGCGACGCGATGCCGTTCCGTCGCGCCGTGGCGCGCGTCGATGCCTTCCTCTCCGAGCAATTGCAGTGGCAGTTGCGCGAGGCCGGCACCAGCGTGGTGGCCTTGCAGCGGGCCGAGCGCCGCGAGGTGCTCGAGCAGTTGCTCTCGCAGCGCCTGACCGACCAGATGACCACGGTGCGCACCACCGCGCCCATCCGGCGCTTCGTCACCTCGGCCTGGGCCAAGGTGCTGGCTGAATCCATGGTGCGCTTCGGCGACCATGCCGAACCGACACCGAGCTACCTGAAGGCCGTCGACGACCTGCTGTGGAGCGTGCAGACGCCCGACCACCCGCAGAGCCGGCAACGCCTGATCGCGCTGCTGCCGGGCCTGTTGCAGCGCCTGCGCAGTGGTATGGATCTGATCGCCATGCCGGCTGCGGAGCAGCAGGGCGTGCTCGACGACCTGATGGCTGTGCATGCCGAGGCCCTGCGCCCGGGCCAGCGTGCGGCACCGACCGCCCTCACGGCCGAACAGATCGTGCAACGCATGCGCGAAGAAGTCATCCCTGACTCACCGGAACTGCGCCCATTCCGCGACTCGGTGATCGATCTGGCTTCGATGGAGACCGTGCCGGCGGACTTTCTCGCCACCGATGTCGGCGCGCCCGAAGACGCCGGCCCGCGCGTCGACGGCCTGGCGCCGGGCGAGCGGCTGCGCCTGTTCCTGCATGGCCGCTGGTCCCCGGTGCAACTGCTGTGGCGAAGCGACAAGGGCCTGTTTCTGCTCTTCGCCAGTGAGCAGGTCGGCGTTACGCATTCGATCACCCGACGCGCGCTTGAACGCCTGGATGCCGCCGGGCTGTTGAAGCCGCTGGAGGACCGGCCCCTCGTGCAACGTAACGTCGACGCGCTGATGAACCAGCTCTCGCTGCCGGCGTGAACCTCCCCGGCCCGGCACAATCGCGGGCCATGAATCGAGCCTGGGTTGCAGCAAGGGTGCTGCTCGCTGCGGTAGTGTTGTGGCCGCACGGGCCGGCTGCGTTCGCGCAGACCTCCTCGAGCATGGCCACGGCCTCCGACCAGCCGGCGGCCTCGAGGCCACCCGGATCCAGCCGCCCGCGCATTGGCCTGGTGCTCTCCGGAGGCGGTGCACGCGGTCTGGCGCACGTGGGCGTGCTCAAGGTGCTTGAGCGCGAGCGCGTGCCGATCGACATGATCACCGGCACCTCGATGGGCGCGATCATCGGAGGCCTGTACGCCAGCGGCATGAGCGCCACGCAGCTCGAGGCCGAGCTGATGAAGGTCGACTGGAATGCCGTCTTTGCCAGCCGGGTCGACCGCCAGCTGCTCTCGCAGCGCCGCAAGGAAGAGGACTTCGAGATCTCGCCGGTCATCGAGATCGGCATGCGCAACGGCGAATTGCGCGCGCCGCTGGGCGCCCTGTCGGGCCGCGGGCTGGAGACGCTGCTGCGCCGCTACACCCTGCCGGTGCGCGACGTGCGCAACTTCGACGTGCTGCCGATCCCGTTCCGCGCGCTGGCCACCGACATGGAGTCCGGCAAGCCGGTCGTGCTCTCGCAGGGCGACCTGGCGCTGGCCCTGCGCTCCAGCATGAGCGTTCCCGGCGTGTTCGCACCCACCGAGCTGAACCAGCGCATCCTCGGCGATGGCGGCCTGGTCGACAACGTGCCGGTGGGCGTGGCCCGCGACATGGGTGCCGATGTGCTGATCGTGGTGAACATCGGCACGCCCATCGCCGGCCGGGATACCTTGTCGTCGGTGACCGGGCTGACGACCCAGATGATCAACATCCTCACCGAACAGAACGTTCAGCGCAGCCTGGCCACGCTCGGTGAGCGCGACGTGCTGATCGCACCGGACCTGGGCACGCTCAGCTCGGCCGACTTCGAGCGCACGCGCGAGCTGATCGATCGTGGCCAGCGCGGCGCCGAGCCGCTGTCGGCCCGGCTCGCCGGCCTGGCTCTCGACGAGGCGGCGTATGCGAACTGGCGGCGGTCGCGCCCGCAGCCCGGCGGCACGGCGGCGCAAGTCTCCTTCATCCGGTTCGAAGGTACCGAGCTCACCAACCCGCAGCGTTTCGCCGCCCAGCTCGAGTCCAAGCCGGGCCAGCCCTTCGATGCCGCGAAGGCCGAGCGAGATGCACGCCGCCTGGCGGCCAGCGGCGACTACACGCGCGCCGACTACCTGCTCGTCTCGACGCCCGACGGCGACGGCCTGGTGTTCGACGTCGAGGACAAGCCCTGGGGCCCGCACTACTTTCGCATCGGCCTGGACATGGAGACCGATTTCCGTGGCGGCAGCGGCTTCAACATCAAGATCAGCCACAACCGCCACTGGCTCGACGCGAATGGCAGCGAATGGCGCAATCAGCTGCAGATCGGCAAGGTGCCGCGCTGGTACACCGAGCTCTACCATCCGCTGAACTGGACCCTGGGCATCAGCAACGACTGGTTCCTGTCGGGGTATGCCGAGGTGCAGCGGCGCGACATCACGCAGTACGAAAACGACAGCGGTGCCGTGACCAGCCTGTTCAATCGCAAGCTGGGCCGCATCGGCGTCGATCTGGGGCAGCCCTGGGGTGAATTCGGCGAGCTGCGCCTGGGCGCGCTTGCCCTGATCGAGCGCACGACGCCGGACGTTGACGCCAGCAGCCTGAGCGGTGTCGAAGGCCCCGTCACGCTGCGCGAGCGCGGCGTGCACCTGGGCGCCGTGATCGACCAGCTCGACTTCGCCAACTTCCCGACGCGTGGCTACCGGCTCGAGTCGGAGCTCGTCGCGGGCCGGCGAAGCCGCAGCGGTTCCGGTCTGCGCGCCGACTTCACGCGCGTCGAGGCCTCGGGCACGGCGGCACGCAGCTGGGGCCAGCACACGATGAATATCCATGTGCGGGTCGAGCGCACGGGCCAGGACGACAGCACCACGCTGGGCCGCTACACCTTGGGCGGCTTCCACCAGCTGTCGGGCTACCGCAGCGAGCAGCTCGATGGCAACGCGGTGGTGTTCTCGCGCCTGACCTGGTACCGGCGCTCCGTGACCGCGCCAGTGTTCACGCGCGGCTTCTTCGTTGGCGCCACTCTGGAGGCCGGCAATGCCTGGCCACGCTGGGGCGACGCGCGCTGGGCCGATCTGCGCAGCGGCATGAGCCTGTTCCTCGGTGCCGACACCGGCCTCGGTCCGCTGTACTTCGGGTTGACCTACGCGCCGCGCGGGTCCACCGGCCTGTACCTGTTCGTGGGCCGGCCCTGATCGGGATTCAGCTGGAAAGCACCCGGTCGATCTCCTGCGCCACCAGCGACGGCCGCTCGTGGATGATCCAGTGCGTGGCCCTGGGCACGCGCACCAGGCGCATGTCGGGCACGTAGGCGTCCAGACCGTCGAGCAGCGCCGGCGGCAGCGCCGTGTCGGCCTCGGCCCAGATCACCAGCGCGGGCACGCGCACCGTCAGCATCTCGGGCGGCAACTGCAGGCTCATGATCGTGTCGTCCGGCGCCAGCGGCGGGCGCAGCGGCGACGCGCGGTAGTAGTTGCAGCCGCCGGTGAGCCCCTGGCGCCACACCTCGCGGTAGCGCTCGCGCACCGCCTCGGTGAGCCAGCCACCGCCAGGATGGGCGGGATCGGTCGCGCCCATGCGCTCGAAGAAGGTCCACAACCGGGCGAAGTCCTTCTCCGCCAGCAGCTTCTCGGCGTCGGGCCGGCAGAGGAAGTTCATGTAGGCGCTGGATGCCTGCTGCTGCGCGTTGTCGCGCAGTTCGCGCAGGAAGGTGGCCGGGTGCGGCGAGTTGATGATCACCAGCCGCTCGATCGATTCCGGGTGCTGGGCCGCCAGGCCCCAGGCCAGCGCACCGCCCCAGTCGTGCGCGATCAGCGCCGCAGCGCGGCCGCCCTGCTGCTCGATCAGCGCGCGGATGTCGCCGACCAAGTGCTTGGCGCGGTACGACTGCGCATCCGCGGGCGCTGACGAGCGCTCGTAGCCGCGCAGGTTCGGTGCGACGCATCGGTAGCGCGGCGCGAAATGTTCGAGCATCCCGTCCCAGACGAAGGCCGCCTCGGGAAAGCCGTGCAGGAACATCAGCAGCGGGGCGCCAATCGGCCCGGCCGCGCGGCAGCTCAGCTCGATGCCGCCGGGCAGCGTCGCGGTGAAGGTCTCGATCGTCATGCCGCCGGCTCCGCGGCGGGGCGCAGCGACGCCACCCAGGAGCGCAGCACCACGGCCGTGTCGTCGACACCCCGCTTGTTCAGTGCGGAGAACAGTGTCACGCCGATGTCGGATGCTTCGGTGCTGATCCCGGCCAGCGTGTCGCGCGCCTGCTGCAGGGCACGGTCGCCATCGCGCCGGTTCAGCTTGTCGGCCTTGGTCAGCAGCACCAGCAGCTTGACCGCACCGTTGGCCAACCGGGGCCCGACGAAGTCCAGCAGTTGCAGGTCGAGGTCGGTGAAGCCCAGGCGCGGATCGACCATCAGCACCACGCCGGCGAGGCTTCTCCGCACGTCGAGATAGTCGGCCATGACCTTCTGCCAGCGCTGCTTGTCGGTGCGAGAGACGGCCGCGTAGCCATAGCCAGGCAAGTCGGCGAACAGCGCATCGGCCGCATCGCGCGGGCCGAGCTCGAAGAGGTTGATGTGCTGGGTGCGCCCCGGCGTCTTGGACGCGAATGCCAGGCGCTTCTGCTGCGTCAGCGTGTTGATCGCAGTGGACTTGCCTGCGTTCGATCGGCCCACGAAGGCAATTTCCGGCAGCTCGGTCTGGGGCAGCTGGTCGAGCCGGCTCGCGGTGGTGAGGAAGCGGGCCGTGTGGGTCCAGGCCATGGCCCGCTTCGCCTGCGCGGCGTGGTCGGAAGCCGTGGCGGATGCGGCAGTCGAGGCCGTGTTGTCAGTGGTTTTAGGGTCGGCCATGAGTCTTCCAGATTGACCATTGTAAAATCTTCGGGTTTTGCACGAGAGAACCTTTCCGACATGAACGCTTCCGCTGCCTTGTTGTCCTGCCTGATGTCCGGCCTCCTGGCCGCCACCCTGGCCGCTCCGGCCGCGGCGGCGGACGCTGCAGCGCCCGCCAAGGCCGATCCTGCCAAGGGCCAGGCCACGGCCACCGCCGTGTGCGGCGCCTGCCACACCTTCGACGGATCGCGTGGCAGCCCCGCCAATCCGATCCTGCAGGGCCAGCATCCGGAATACCTGGTGAAGCAACTCGCCGAGTTCAAATCCGGCAAACGCGCCAACGCGGTCATGCAGGGCATGGCAGCGACGCTGCCCACCGAGGCCGACATGAAGAACATCGCCGCCTTCTACGCCAGCAAGACCGCCAAACCGGGCTTCGCGAAGAACAAGGCCACGGTCGCGCTGGGCGAGAAGATTTACCGCGGCGGCGTGGCCGAGCGCAAGGTTCCGGCCTGCTCCGGCTGCCACGGCCCGTCCGGTTCGGGCATCCCGGCGCAGTACCCGCGCCTGGCCGGCCAGCATGCCGACTACACCGAGGCCCAGCTGCTCGCCTTCCGCGGCGGTGTTCGCAAGAACAGCGCCCAGATGACTGGCGTCGCCGCCGGCATGACCGATGGCGAGATCAAGGCGGTTTCCGACTACATCGCCGGCCTGCGCTGAGCCGCGAGCAGCACTCCCGGAGGCCGGCTTCGTGCCGGCCTTCTGCTTTTCGGGCCGTGCATCGGCGGTCAGCGTCGTATAGTGCATCGACGCCAGACGGGGTTCCGCCATGCCTTATGTTCGACGCAACGCCGACGGACGGGTCGACAGCCTGCACCGCAGCGCCACCGAATCCGCCGAGTTCCTGCCCGACGACCACCCGGACGTGCAGGCTTTCGTCGGCAATGCCCCTGACGCAAGCGAAGACTTCTCGCGGCTCGACGCCGACTTCGTGCGGGTGATCGAGGACGTGATCGACACGCTGATCGTCAAGAATGTCCTGAACATCACCGATCTGCCCGAACAGGCGCAGGCCAAGCTGTTCGCGCGCAAGAGCTTCCGCGAGCGGGTGTCTAAGAGTTCGCTTCGCCTTTTCGAGCCCACGGATTTCGGCGACGTGATCTGATCCACGCTGGCGGCGTGTAAGGCGCATGCCGCGCCGACGACCGAGCAACACTCCACGCCGATTCACCCAGGATCCGACCATGCATTACCTGAAGGACCGCGGCTTCACGCACGCCCACGCGGGCGACATCACGCCGCGCGAAGTCTACGAAGGCCGGCGCGTACTGCTGCGCAACCTGGCCGCGGGCGCGGCGGGCGTGGCACTGGCTGGCTGGGCCGGCCGAGACGCGCTGGCGCAAGTGGCCCGCCCCGGCAAGCTCGCCACACTGCCCGGTGCGCGCAGTGCCGTGGCCGGCGCGCTGACGATGGAAAAGCTCACGCCGTATGGCGACGCGACGAGCTACAACAACTTCTACGAGTTCGGCACCGACAAGTCGGATCCGGCGCGCGCCGCCGGGACGCTCAAGCCGCGGCCCTGGACGATCGCCGTCGAAGGCGAGGTGAAGAAGCCCAAGGTCTATGACCTTGACGAACTGCTCAAGCTCGCGCCGATGGAGGAGCGCATCTACCGCCTGCGCTGCGTCGAAGGCTGGTCGATGGTGATCCCCTGGGTCGGCTATTCGCTGGCCGAGTTGATCAAGCGTGTCGAGCCCACCGGCAACGCCAAGTACGTCGAGTTCGTCACGCTGGCCGACAAATCGCAGATGCCGGGCCTTCGCTCGTCGGTGCTCGACTGGCCCTATGTCGAAGGACTGCGCCTGGACGAGGCCATGCACCCGCTGACGCTGCTCACCTTCGGCCTGTACGGCGAAGTGCTGCCCAACCAGAACGGCGCGCCGGTGCGCACGGTCGTGCCCTGGAAGTACGGCTTCAAGAGCGGCAAGTCGATCGTGAAGATCCGCTTCGTCGAGAAGGAGCCGCGCACGGCCTGGGTGAAGGCGGCGTCGCAGGAGTACGGCTTCTTCTCGAACGTCAACCCGGCCGTGGACCATCCGCGCTGGAGCCAGGCGACCGAGCGGCGCATCGGCGAAGACGGCCTGTTCCAGAAGAAGCGCCCGACGCTGATGTTCAACGGCTACGAAGCGCAGGTGGGCCAGTTGTACGCCGGCATGGACCTGAAGAAGAACTACTGAGGTCATGTTCGCCGTGATGAGCTCGCCGACGGCTGCGCCGCTTCGTCCCGCCCGGCCGAAGTTGCTGCATCCGGCGGCCAAGCCCTTGCTGTTCGTGGCCTGCCTGCTGCCGTTCGTCTGGCTGCTCTATGCCGCCGTGATGAACCAGCTGGGCGCCAACCCGGCCGAGGCGCTGATCCGGGCCACCGGCGACTGGACGCTGCGCTTCCTGTGCATCGTGCTGGCCGTGACGCCATTGCGGTTGTGGACGAAGCAGCCGGCCCTGGCGCGCTTCCGACGCATGCTCGGCCTGTTCGTGTTCTTCTACGCCGTGCTGCACTTCCTCGCCTACGCCTGGCTCGACATGGGGTTCGACGTGGCGACGATCGCTCGCGACATCCCCAAGCGCCCGTTCGCGCTGGTGGGTTTCCTCGCGCTGCTGCTGCTCGTGCCGTTGGCGGCGACCTCGTTCAACCGCGCCATCAAGGCGCTGGGCGCATCGCGCTGGCGGGCGCTGCACAAGAGCGTCTACGCCATCGTGCTGCTCGGGCTGCTGCACTTCTTCTGGATGCGCGCGGCGAAGAACAACTTCGCCGAAGTGGCCGTCTACGCCATGGTGATCGCGGTCTTGCTCGGCTGGCGTGCGCGCAACGCGTGGCGCGCGCGGCGTGCCTCAGGTGGCTGACATGTCCGTTTCGGCAGGCGCCGAAGCGAACAGCAGATCACCCACACCGTAGAGCCTGGCGAGCGAAGCGAGCTTCTCGGGAGGGTTGCGGACGTTGAAGCCGCGCCCCCAGGCCTGGGCCAGGCGCCGGCACTCGAGCAACACGGCCAGCGCCGAGGTGTCGCACTGCTGCAGCGGCGAGGCGTCGATGACCACCTCGCCGTCCTGCTCGCCCTGCAGTGCCTGCGACAGCAGGCGCAGCGTGTCGCGCGACTCGCGCAGCGTGATGGTGGCGGGCAGCAGCAGCATGGGCTCCGGCCTCAGGACTTCGAGCCGCCGTTGCCGCCGGCCGACTTGTTGCGCTCGACCAGCTTGGCGATCAGGCCGTCGATGCCGTTGGCACCGATCTCCTGCGCGAAGCTGCTGGTGTAGTTCTGCACCAGCCACACGCCGAGCACGTTGACGTCATAGATCTTCCAGCCGTCGTCGCGCTTCTCGAGGCGGTAGTCGAGCTGGATCGGGTCGCCCTTGCCGCGCACTTCGGTCCTCACGACGACATCCTTGTCATCCGGGCCTGCGCGCATCGGCTTGAGCTGCACGGTCTGGTCCTTCACCTGCGCCAGCGCGCCGCTGTAGGTGCGCACCAGCAGCGTCTTGAACTCTTCCTGCAGGCGCTTCTGCTGCTCCGGCGTGGCTTGGCGCCAGTAGCGGCCGACGGCTGACGCCGTCATGCGCTGGAAGTTCACGTAGGGCATGACCTTGGCATCGACCAGAGCGATGACCTTCTGCACATCGCCTGCCTGGATCGTCTTGTCGGCCTTCACTGCGTCGAGCACGTCGGTGGAGACTTCCTTGATCAGTTGGTCCGGGGCCTTGCCGACATCGGCGGCCTGCGCCGTGCCGACGCCCCACAGCAGCGCTGCCGCGGCCAGCCAGGAAGTGATTCGATTCGAGATCATGTGATTCCTTTCATGAGGCGCCTTGCTGGCAGCCCCCGTCTTGAGAGATCGGACGAGCCACTTGGTTCAGCGCCTTACCATCCGTTAACGTCGAAACAAGCCCAGCGGTTCACTTCGCCGCCGGCGCCGAAGCCGAAGGCTCGGGATCCAGCGGGTTGTCAGGCGGCGGCTCGTTGCCGTCGAACACCAGGCTGCGGCGGCGTTGCAGGTATGCATCACGAAGGAAGCTGTACTTGTCGAGCGCGATGTCATCGAGCACGCGGCTCGCACCAAGCAGGTTCGATCGGGTGTTGATGATCTGCAGCGCGGTCAGGCTGTAGACCGACGAACCGTCCTTGAAGAGAGAGGCCGGCGACGCCGCGCGGTCCAGCGGCAGCGCGAACGAGTCGCGCACGGACGACGGGCCGAGCAGCGGCCACACGATGTAGGCGCCGGTGCCGAAGCCCCAGTGGCCAAGCGTTTGCCCGAAGTCCTCGTACTGGTGGTCGATGCCCATCTCGCTGGCCACGTCGAGCACGCCGAGCAGACCGAACACGGTGTTGGTGCCGAAACGGATGATGTCCTGGAAGCCGGCCGCGCCCTTGCCCTGCAGGAAGTTGTTGACCGCCGACCAGGCATCCGCGACGTTGCCGAAGAAGTTGTCGACGCCGCGTCGTACTGGTTGCGGCACCACGTTGGAGTAGACGGTCGCCACCGGCTTGAGCACGTGCTCGTCAAGGCCCTCGTTGAAGGCGAAGACCTTGCGGTTCCAGTTCTCCCAGGGGTCGAGCTTGTCGCCCGCGCTGCTGCGCGCCTCGCGCAGCGTCGCGCAGCCGCCCAGCAGGGTGGCCACGCACACCAGCGCCAGAAGCGCCGGCCGCGCTCTCACTTCTTGGCCCCCGCCGGCGCGGCGGACGTGCCCGCATCGGCCGCCTTGTTGAACAGGAACTGGCTGATCAGGCTCTCCAGCACCACGGCGGACTGCGTCTGGGTGATGGTGTCGCCGGAGGCCAGGTTCTTCTCGTCGGCGCCGGGTTCCAGACCGACGTACTGATCGCCGAGCAGGCCGGCGGTGAGGATGCGTGCCGACGAGTCCTTGGGGAACTGCACCCCGCGATCCAGTTCGAGCCGGACGACGCCCTGGTAGGTCTTGGCATCCAGCGTGATCGAGGCGACCCGGCCCACCGTGACGCCCGCACTGCGCACCGGCGCGCGCACCTTCAGGCCGCCGATGTTGTCGAACTTGGCCACCAGCGGGTAGCTGTCGCCGCCGCCGAAGCTGGCCAGGTTGGCCGCCTTGAGGGCGAGGAACACCAGCCCGACGATGCCCAGCAGGACGAACAGTCCGACCAGGGTTTCGATGCCTTTCTTGCCCATACCGCGTTTCCCTTTCGATCTACGGCGTCGAGAACATCAGCGCCGTGAGGATGAAGTCCATGCCCAGGATGGCCAGCGACGACATGACCACCGTGCGGGTGGTCGCATAGGCCACGCCTTCCGGCGTGGCGTCGGTCTCGTGACCCTGGTAGAGCGCAACGAACGAGCAGATCACGCCGAACACGGCGCTCTTGACGATGCCATTGCCCACGTCGCGCCAGACGTCGACGCGGCTTTGCATGATCGACCAGAAGTTGCCCTGGTCGACACCGATGAGCAGCACCGCCACCACATAGGCGCCCAGGATACCGATGGCCGAGAAGAGGATCGCCAGGATGGGCATCGACACCATGCCGGCGAGGAAGCGCGGTGCGAGCACGCGCTCCTTCGGGTCGATGGCCATCATCTCCATCGCAGCGAGCTGTTCGCCCGCCTTCATCAGGCCGATCTCCGCGGTCAGCGAGGTACCGGCACGCCCGGCGAAAAGCAGGCCCGTCACCACCGGCCCGAGCTCGCGCACCAGCGCCAGGTTGACGATCAGACCGAGAGATTCGGCTGCGCCGTAGGTCACCAGCGCGTAGTACATCTGCAGCGCGAGCACGAAACCGACCGCCAGGCCCGAGGCCAGGATGATGATCAGCGAGCGGTTGCCGATCGCATGGATCTGAACCACCACCAGGCCGAAGCGGCGCAGCGAAGCGGGAACCGCGCGCAGCAGATCGAAGAAGAAGAACGCGGCGTGCCCGAACGAGCGGAACACCTCCAGCGTACGCGCCCCCAGCGCGGCGAGCATCGTCATGCGGCGCTCCCTGCGTTCACGCCGAAGTCCTCGGCCAGCGGCCGCGCCGGGTAGTGGAACTTGACCGGCCCGTCGGGCTCGCCGCGCACGAACTGCCGCACCTCGGGGTCGGTCGACGCCATCAGCTCGGCCGGCGTGCCTTGCGCCACGATGCGGCCCTGCGATGCGAGCAGCACCACATGGTCGCTGATCGCCATGCATTCAGGCACGTCGTGCGAGATCACCAGCGAGGTCGAACCGGTCACGTCGTTGAGCGTGCGGATCAGGTTGGCAGCCACGCCCATCGAGATCAGGTCCAGCCCGGCGAAGGGCTCGTCGTACATGATCAGTTCGGGGTCGAGCGCGATGGCGCGCGCGAGCGCGACGCGGCGCGCCATGCCGCCCGACACCTCGGAAATGCGCAACGCCGCTGCGCCGCGCAGTCCGACGGCGTTGAGCTTCATCAGCACGATGTCGCGGATCATCGACTCCTTCAGGTCGGTCTGTTCGCGCAGCGGAAAGGCCACGTTGTCGAACACCGAGAGGTCGGTGAACAGCGCGCCGAACTGGAACAGCACGCCCATGCGCCGGCGCAGCCGGAAGAGCAGTTCCCTGTCTTGCGCATCGATGAGTTCGCCGTCGAACTTCACGCTGCCGGAGTTCACGCCGTGCACGCCGCCGATCAGGCGCAGCAACGTGGTCTTGCCGCAACCCGAGCTGCCCAGGATGGACGTGACCTTGCCGCGCTGGAAGCGCAGCGACACGTCACTGAGGATGGTGCGGCTTGCGTCGTACCCGAACGTGACGTGCTCGATCTCGATCAGGGTATCGGCGCTCGCGATCTGGGATTCACTCGGCATGGCGCTGGTGCTGTTCTTGTCTGCCTCGGCCACCGGTGTGCGAGCGCAGTGGCGTCGAGGGCGGGCGGATTGTCGCATGGCCTCTCCAGCCCTGCAGGGGAAACCCGGATACGTCTCGTGACGTCTCGTCACGGCTGATTTCGACACCGCGCTTCGTCACCGCCTCTGGCAATGCGCGCAGAAGAAGGTCGAGCGCTGCGACTGCACGATGCGGCGCACCGGTGTGCCGCAGACCAGGCAGGGCTCGCCCTGGCGCCCGTACACCGCCGCATGCTGCTGGAAGCTGCCCGCCATGCCGTGCGCGTCGCGGAAGTCGCGCAGCGTGCTGCCGCCGAGTGCCAGCGCCTGGGAAAGGATGCGGCGGATGGCCTGTGCGAGCCGGTCGCAACGGGCGCGGCTGACACGTCCGGCGGCCGTGCGCGGATCGATGCGCGCTTCGAACAAGGCTTCGCATGCGTAGATGTTGCCGGCACCCACGACGATGTCGCCGGCCAGCAGGGCCTGCTTGATGGCCACGCGCCGGCCGCGCAGCGCACGGTGCAGGTGCTCGCCGTCGAACGCGGCGTCGAAGGGCTCCAGGCCCAGCGTGGCGAGCAGTTTGGCCGCCGGGCCGTCGTCCAGCGCCGGCGACCACACCACCGCGCCGAAGCGGCGCGGGTCGGTCAGGCGCAGCGTGCCGCGGCTGGTCACGAGGTCGAAGTGATCGTGCGCACCGGGCGGCGAGGGCGGCGCCTCGCTGAAGGCCAGCGAGCCCGACATGCCCAGGTGCATCAGCAGCCCGCCCCGTTCGAGCGGCAGCCACAGGTACTTGCCGCGCCGGCTGGCCGCGCCGACGGCCTGCGCGACCAGCGACTCGGCCGGGCAGCCCAGCGGCCAGCGCAGCGGCTTGCCGAGGCGCACCTGGCGCACCGTGGCCCCTTCGATGCGTTCGGCGAAGCTTCGCCGCGTGATCTCGACCTCCGGAAGTTCGGGCATGTGCGGAATTATCGCGACGCAGGCGGATCGCAGGGTATCGGCCCCGCCACTAGAATGAATTTGCGCCTTCAGGAGCTTTCGACGATGTCTTTCCCTTCGTTCCGACCGGGCCGTCCGCTGCTCGGTGCCCTGCTGGCCGCGCTGCTTTGCTTCGGGGGGCCAGTACCCGCCCAGACGCCGACGACCAAGTCGACCGTCGACAACTCCTCGCTCGACGCACAGCTCTTCTATCAGCTGCTGATCGGCGAGATCGAACTGCGCGACGGCGATGCCGGCACGGCCTACCAGGTGGTTCTCGACGCAGCGCGTCGCACGCGCGACGAGCAGCTGTTCCGCCGCGCCACCGACATCGCGCTGCAGGCTCGCGCGGGCGACCAGGCGCTGGCCGCCGTGATGGCCTGGCGCACCACGATCCCGACTTCGGTGGAGGCGCACCGTTACCTGATCCAGCTGCTCGTCGCGCTGAACCGTGCCGGCGAA
>JADJJI010000011.1 GCA_016706565.1 Piscinibacter sp. | reverse complement strand
CTCCTTCGATCTGGTGGTCTCGAACGTCCTGTTCGGCAACTACCAGGTCAGCGACGGCCGCAACCGGCCGTACAGCCGGTTCAGCATCCACAACTGGTTCGTCGGCAAGGCGCTCGACCTCGTGCGGCCGGGCGGGCTGGTGTGTCTCATCACGTCGGCCTGGTTCCTCGACCAGCGCGACGAATCGGCCCGGCCCATGCGGCGTCGCAGGCTGACCTGGTCGGCGCCGTCCGCCTGCCGCAAGGGGCCTTCAAGCGGCTGGCGAGCACCGACGTGCAGTCCGACATCGTGATGCTGCGAAGAGGCCAGCCCGGCGAGTCGGGCAGCACGGAGTGGGTCGACCTCGACTTCGTCCCCGACGAGTTGCGCGATCCGCGCTGCCAGGACAAGTACATGCAGATCAACGCCTGGTACGCGGCCAACCCGCGCAACGTGCTCGGCCTCATCGACAAGGTGACCCGTGGCTACACGCCGGTGCCCACCGCCGTCCTCGACGGCGACCTCGGCGCAGCACTGCAGCAGGCAGCCGGCCTGATCCCGAGCGGTGTCTATGTGCCGCTGCCGGTGGCCTCAGCAGCACCGAGCGCTCCGGCGACCACGGTCGCCGCACCAGAGGGCGCACGCCCGGGCAGCCACGTGCTGCACGGCGGGCGCATCCACATCGCACAGCAGGGTGAACTCGTCGACGTCCACGACAGGACGAACGCCACCGTGCGCCAGCGCATCGCTGGCATGTGCGACATCCGTGACCGCGCGCGCAAGCTCCTGGCCGCCCAACTGGACGACGTGAGCGACAACGCGCTGGCGGACCTGCGGCGCGGCCTCAACGGCAGCTACGACAGGTTCGTCGCCAAGCACGGCTGCGTCACGAGCCGTGCCAACGCCCTCGCCTTCCGGCGGGATCCCGACTATCCGCTCCTGCTGTCGCTGGAGCACTACGACGAAGAGGAGGAAGCGGCGACCAAGGCGGACATCTTTCACCGGCGCACGGTCAGCCGTGTCGTCGAACCGGTCCGGGCCGCGGAGCCCGACGAAGCGCTGGCGCACTCCACGCAATGGCGGGGCGCGTCGATCTGGCCTACATGGCTGAACTGCTGCAGGCCGATGCGCATGCAGTGGCCCGCGACCTGGAGGATCGCGGCCTGATCTACCGGAATCCCGAAACCGGCGACCATGAAACAGCCGACGCCTACCTGTCGGGCAACGTGAAGCGCAAGCTGCACGCGGCGCTGGCGGCCGGCGTGGCATATGAGTCGAATGTCCGGGCGCTCGAACGGGTGATCCCGGAGGACCTTCCACCCGCCTCCATCGAGCCCAGGCTCGGCGCGGTGTGGATCCCGGCGGAAACCGTCGAGGCCTTCATCAGGGAGGTCCTCAAACTCCGCGGCGCCGCCGTGCAGTACCTGGCCAAGGCCGGCACCTGGTCGGTCCAGGTCAACAAGTACGAAGCCCAGGGGAACGTGACGTGCTCGCAGGAGTTCGGCACGGCCCGGATGAACGCGATCGAGCTGGTGCTGTGCGCGCTCAACGTGCAGACGCCGACGGTCCGCGACCCGCATCCCGACCGCGACACCTACGTCGTCAACAAGCCGGAGACGGTGGCGGCGCGCGAGAAGCTGGGCCTGCTGAAGGAACGCTTTGCGGCCTGGGCCTACGAGGACCCGGAGCGCCGCGAGAGGCTGTGCAGGATCTACAACGACCTGTTCAACTGCTCGCGCCCGCGTGAATTCGACGGCTCGCACCTGAAGCTGCCGGGGTTCTCCCGCTGCTTCGAACTGCATGCCCACCAGCGCAACGCCATCTGGCGCATCGTGCAGTCCGGCAACACCGGGCTGTTCCACGCGGTGGGTGCGGGCAAGACCGCCGTCATGGTGGCCGCCAGCATGGAACTGCGGCGGTTGGGGTTGGCAGCCAAGCCGGCCCACATCGTGCCGAACCACATGCTGGAGCAGTACACGGCCGAGTTCGTGCGCCTGTACCCCTGCGCAGCGGTCCTGATGGCCACGAAGGACGATCTGGCCGGCGACCGCCGGCGCGAGTTCGTCTCCCGCATCGCCACCGGCGACTGGGATGCCATCGTGATGACGCACTCGACCTTCGAAATGCTCGGGATGTCCGTGGCCTACACCACACGGCACATCAAGGCCATCATCCACGACCTGGAGATGGCCGTCCGCATATCGAGGTCCGACGATCGGTCCAACCGGATCGTGAAGCAGCTGGAGCGGATGAAGAAGGCCTGGAAGGTGCGCCTCGACCGCCTGGCGAACGAGAAGAGAAGGGACGACTTCCTGAGCTGGGAGTCGCTCGGCATCGACTGGGTGCTCTACGACGAGGCCCACCTCGCCAAGAACCTCTGGCGCCACACGAAGATGGCGCGGATCGCAGGACTGCCGCTCGCCAACTCACAGCGGGCGTTCGACCTGTACCTGAAGACGCGCCACACGATGAGCCTCTACCGGGGCCAGCATCGGGGCGTGGTCCTGTCCACCGCGACGCCGGTGGCCAACAGCATGGCAGAGATCCACACCTTCCAGCGCTACCTGCAGCCCAACACGCTGGAGGCACTCGGGCTGGAACAATTCGACGCCTGGGCCGCCACTTTCGGCGAGACCGTCACGGCGCTCGAGATCGCACCCGACGGCAGCGGCTACCGCCTGAACACGCGGTTCGCGCGGTTCATCAACGTGCCGGACCTGATGGGTGTGTTCTGCGAGCTGGCCGACATCCGCACGCGGAGATGCTGAATCTGCCGGTGCCGGACCTGAGGGGCCAGAAGCCCCGGACGGTGACCTGCCGGCCGAGCAGCGCCCTCAAGGCGTATGTGCAATCGCTGGTGCGCCGGGCGGAGCGGCTCAGGACTGAGCGCATCGATCCGCGAGTGGACAACATGCTGAGCATCACCAATGACGGCCGCAAGGCTGCACTGGATATGAGGCTCGTCGACGCGACCGCCCTGGCCGATCCCGAAGGCAAGGTGGTGAAGTGTGCCCACGAGGTGCATGAGATCTGGCAGCGAACAGCGGGCAGCAAGTGTGCCCAGCTCGTGTTCTGCGATCTGTCGACGCCGAAGGGCGGCAGGGAATTCAGCGTCTACGAGGACCTTCGGGATCACCTCGTCGCACAGGGCCTGCCCGCCGACGAGATCGCGTTCATCCACGACGCTGAAGCGGATGCCCAGAAGGCAAGGCTGTTTCGCCGGGTCCGCGAAGGCTCGGTTCGTGTTCTGCTGGGATCGACGCAGAAGATGGGGATCGGCACCAACGTGCAGAAGCGGCTGGTCGCCCTGCATGAACTCGACTGCCCGTGGCGCCCCTGCGACGTGGAACAGCGGGAAGGCCGCATCCTGCGGCAAGGCAACGAGTGCGAGGAAGTGGAGATCATCCGCTACGTCGCGGAGGGCAGCTTCGACGCCTACAGCTGGCAGACGGTGCTGACCAAGGCGAAGTTCATCGCGCAGGTGATGAGCGGCGACAAGGGCCTGCGTTCCATCGAGGACGTGGAACTCGCGACGCTGAGCTATGCGGAGGTCAAGGCGCTTGCCTCGGGCAATCCGAAGGTGATCGAGAAGGCCGGCGTGGATGCCGACATCGCGCGCTACTCGTCGCTGTTCATGGTGTGGCGCAACCAGCGCTATGCCAACGAGTCGGAAGTGGCGCACCTGCCGATGCGCATCGAAAGCAGCAAGAAGCTGCTCAGCGCGCTGACGAGCGATGCCGACGCGGCGGCCAGCCTGCTCAACGCGGGAGATCTGGTGGCCACGGTCCATGGTCGGACGCACCGGGGTCCGGAAAGCCTGGGCGATGCCCTGCGGACGGTGATCAGGATGGCGCGCGCGAGCGTGTCGGCCCGGTCGACGGAGGAACTGCTGGGCGCGGTCGGCAGCTTCGAGCTCTGGGTCTTCATCGGCCGCGAGTTCGACGACGTGCACCTGTACCTGAAGGGCGAAGCCATCCACGACTGCCGGTCCTGCCAGACGGGGCCGGCGCTGTACCAGGCGCTGCGCGACACGATCCTGGCCATGCCGGACCGGCGCCTGGAGACCGAGCGCAAGCTCGCGTCGACAGCGCGCCGGCTGGACGAACTGCGCGAGGAACTGGGCAAGCCGTTCGAGCACGAGGAACGGTTGACTGCACTCCTGGGACGGCAGCGCGCACTGGCTGCCGAACTGGACCTCGACAAGGACGAGGCCGGTACCCAGGGACTGGAAGCATCCGAAGAATCACTGGCAGCCTGAGGCTGTCACTACGGCCCCATCGCATTCGCGGTGGGGCCGCTTTTCTTCGTAGGAGCCAGGTGGGTGAGGCCGCCGTGGACGGCACCAGCATCGTCGTCGCACGATCATTTGATCGAAGCAGGTTCGATGATCTGCATTGCTTGACGACGAACGACGGCGCCGATCAAATGGACCCGACCGTCGCAATCTGCCTGCCATCGACGGCGAAGTTCTGCAGCAGGCCGGTGCTGACACCGCTACCCGTTCCGGGCCAGATCAGCCGTTCGAGGTCGTGACCCTCCCTCAGATCGAACCGACACTGTCGGTCGACGCCGTCCCGAACGGCAGAGCCAGCATCTGATCTTGATCCGTTCTGCGGATCACCTGCGAAGGAACCGCACGACCGTCCCTCTGTGCAGGTTCCCCTGCACACGCTCCGCGCCACATGACTCGATTGACGCCTCGGCTTCGCCCGATGGTGATCGACGTTCGTAGACGGCGGCATGTGTGCCCTTGACGCCCCTGTGAAGCGCACTTGAGCAGGGTGTCTGGCGCCGCGACCTGTGCGGCTCTCCGGTCGGACTCGATCCGATGAACAAACAATTCAGCCCGCACGCGCGGAGGTCAGCGTGTCGGCCAAGGAAAGGACCTCCACGGGTTGCAGCGATCAGGGCGCGCTGAGACTCAAGCACAGACGCCCGAACGAGCATTCAGCCATGTCCGCAAAGCCCGCCACCCAAACCGCCGTTCCGGCGCTCGCAACCAGCCAGTTGGCGCCGGATGTGCAAGGCAGGACCGTCCTTGCTGCCGCCGACCTGGCGCAAGGCGGCCATCCGCCGGCCGCACGCGCAGGCGACCAGCTCATGGCTGCCCATCCCATCCTGCTGCGCCTGCCGATGGTCATGCGAATCACTGGCCTGGCCAGGTCAACGATCTACAAGCTCATTTCGCAGAACCAGTTCCCGGTGCCGATCAAGCTGTCCACGCGAGCGGTCGCCTGGCTGCAGTCCGAGATCGAGACCTGGGTGTCGTCGCGCGTGCGCGCGCACTGAGCCTCGCCAGAAGCCGACGCTCGCCGAACCGCCGCCACCGGTCCACGGGCCGCTGGCGGCGTTCTGTTTTCCGCGTCCCGACGGCTGACTGCGACAGGACTTGCTGAATGCTGAGGTTCGCCCCACGCATTGCCAGATCCCAGCAAAAGCGTTGTAGGCTTTTTGTAGGCTTCCTGAGGGCTCCAGAAGACTAAGGGCCTAGAAAGTTAGCTTTCGCTCACCTTCTAGGCCCCGTCATTACTGGTGCGGCTGGCAGGAATCGAACCCACGACCCCTTGGTTCGTAGCCAAGTACTCTATCCAGCTGAGCTACAGCCGCGTAGCCTCGCAGTATAGCAGTGTTCCGGCCCGATTCAGCCCAGCGTGGCCGCTGCCTCGTAGGCGCGGGCCGCGCGGGCGCCGTCGTCCTGCTCCGCCGCGATGTGGGCCAACCTGAGCCAGGCCTGGCGGCGCGCCGGCGCAGGCAAGCTGGTGTCGGCGGCCGACTCCTCGAGCAGGCGAGCGGCCTTGCCCCACAGCTGACGCTCCGCCAGTGCCATGCCCACGGCGAAGGCCATCGCCCCCTCGCGCGCATACGCGCGTGCCGCGGACTCCAGGCGCGGAAGCCAGTCGACGCCGAGGCCGGACAGGGCTTCCACCAGCGCGAGCGAGATCGCTGAACGTTCCTCGGGTGACAGCTCGTTCAATCGGTCCCAGAACGGCCGCAGCCAGCCGCGCGCCTCGTCGCTGGCGCCGAAGCCGGCGGCCCGGCTCGCGGCGCGCGCGGCCACGAAGGCATCACGCCGGTCGAGCCCGTCGAGCTGCATCCAGACGCGGCGCAGCTGGTCGGCATCGCGGGCCGTGTCGAGCGACTCGAAGGCCAGCGAGCGCAGCAGGCCCTGGGCCGCCGATTTGGAGAAGCCCTGGTGCTTGGCCAGCAGCCGCGCCGTCTTCAAGGCCTCCTGCGGCTGCCGGCCCAATCGCGTGGCCTGCAGGCGCAGCCGCAACGCCTGCGTGCGCCTGGCCACGCCGGTGGGCAGCTCGCCGAGCAGTTCGAGCGCACGAGCCGCGTCGCGGTCGTCGAGCGCCCACTCGGCCGCAAGCAGACGGGCGCCCTCTTCGGCCGAACGCGCCGCGGCGCTGTGGCGTGCGAGTTCGAGCGCGCGCTGGATGGCGCGGTCGCGGCCGGCACGGTCCTGCAGCCGATGGGCGCTGCCCGCGGCCAGCAGGTGGCCGAGCACGGTGAATTCGTTGTCCTGCGCGAGCTCGGGCGTGTCGCCCTGGATTGCCAGCGCGCGCAAGGCGGCCTTCTGCGCCCGGCTGTAGCGGCCGCCGAAGTACTGCGCCAGCGCTTCACGCAGCGAAGCCTGCGCCGTGCGGTCGCGCCGCGCCACGCGCCATTCGCGCGCCCGCTGGGGCAGGCCGATCAGCGCGCTGATCGCGTTGAAGACCGTGATCAGCACGAAGCAGGTGCCCGCCAGCAGGATCAGGAACAGGTTGAGCGACAGGTCCAGCCGCTGGCCGGCCCAGTAGAAGCTGACCAACCCGTCGTTGGTGCCCAGCGTGGTGGCGGCGACCACCGCCACGACGAAGAGCAGGACGAACCAGATGACCGCGCGCATGGACGATGCGGGCTTCGTTAGCGGCCCGCAGCGGCGGCGGTCAGCGCAGCGAGCGTGTCGTCCGGCCGCGGCAGCACGATCTGGCGAGACTGCTGTGCCACCTGCTTCATCAGCTCGCTGGCCGCGGTGGCCCGGCGCGAGCCGCGATCGAAGTAGCGGTCAATCATGGCCTGGGCGCTCAGCAGATCGGCCTGAGCGGCTGCGAACTGCCGGCTGAGCAGCGCCAGCCGTGCGTTGAGCAGCCGGAGCTTCAGGTTCTCGCGCACGAAGAAGGCCTGCTCGGGAGCCAGCAGCGCGGCGTCGGGATGGGCGACCGGCGTCACGCGCACCAGCGAGCGGATCTCGGCCCACACGCGCGAGGACACGCCGCTCCACGCCTCGCCCCAGGCGGCGGGCAAGGTCCAGGCCTGCGCAGATGCGGCCGCCGCAGCGCGCGCCGCACTGGCCGGTGCGGCGGGGCGCTGCGGCTCGCGCCGCGGCTCGGCCACCGCGAGCATCGGCAGATCGTCGACCATGCGCATGGCCTCGTCGAGCTTGATGGTGAGGCTGGCCACGTCGGTGGCGCCGATCGACTTGACGCGGTCCAGGTCGCGAGCGATCGCGCGTCGCACGCCTTCCAGCCGAGGCTGGCTGTAGCGCGCCAGGCGTTCATCGCTTTGCCGCAGCACCAGCACCAGCGGCTCGGTGCTGCCGGTGATCGCGCCTTGCTGCTGGGCCATGCGGATGGCCGCTTCGATGTCGACGAGCAGGTTCTCGTCGCGCGAACGCGAGAGCGACTGGATCAGGTCCTCGAGCTGCGTGCGCTGCAGCGCCACCTCGGCGACGCGCGCCTCGAGCAGCGCCACCTTGGCAGCTGCGGCGCCCATGCCCTCGTGGGCCTGCTTGGCCAGCATCTGCGCCTCGACGGCCTGGCGGGCGCTGTCCTGCTGGCGCTTGACGAGCTCCTGCTCGAGGCTCGCGACACGCTGGTCGGTCTTCCAGGCGAGCGCCAGGGCGAGCACACCCAGCACGAGCAGCAAAGCCGCGATGGCGGCCCACCAGCGCGTCGCCGGCGGCGCCGCGACCGGCGCGGCGGGCACAACGGCACCCGGCGGCGGGCTGTCGTCGCGCGATTCGGGGGTGGGTGCAACGTCGCTCACGTCGTGGGGGTCGGTGGATTCCCGATCGATTGTAGGCAGGCCACCACGGCGTCGACGGACGGGCGGCATTCGTGTACCTGGCCGAAGCCGGCCTCGCGCGCCCGCTGCGCGATGCGCGGGTGCGTGGCCAGCGCCCGCGCCGCCTGCCAGTGCGCGTGCGGGGCCAGCGACTGCAGGTGCGCGATGGACTCGGAGCTGCTGAACAGCCAGGCGTGCGCCTGCGGATGCGCCAAGGCCTCGCTCAGAAGGGCGCGTTCGGCCTCGTCCAGCGAGGGTTCTCCGCGCTGGTACGCGGTGACGAAATCGATGATCGCGCCGTGCTCGCGCAGCGTGTCGGCCAGCCAGTCCCGGCCGCTCTCGCCGCGCACGATCAGCACGCGGGCACCTGGCCAGTCGCGAAGGGCCAGTTGCCGCCAGAGGGACTCGGAGTCGAACTGTGCCGCGTCGGCTGCCGGCTCCACGATGCGGGTGGCCGGCACGCCCAGGGCCCGCAGTACCCGGCTGGTGCCCGGCCCGGGCGAGCCGGCCAGCGTCCCTTCCGGCCAGGCGATGCCCGCCGGACGCAGCGCGAAGAACTGTTCGGCGGCGTTCGGGCTGACGAAGACGACGAGGCGGCACGAGACCAGCGAGGCCCAGGCTTGGCGCACGGGCGCTTCGTCGGGCGGCGCGAAGATGCCGATCAGCGGCAGCGGCAGCGCCTCGATGCCCCGCTCGCGCAGCCAGCCCACCCACTCGGCCGCCTGTGCGGCGGGACGGGTGACGAGCAGCTTCATGCCCGGAAGATCAGGATACGGCGAGGTAACCCGCCGCGCCGTGCGACCGCAGCGCCTGCGCGGCACGCTCACCCAGCGCGCGGGCCTGCGCGTCGGTCTGCACTGCGTCCTCGACCTCGGTGCGCAGCAAGGCAGCCAGCGGTTGCTGCGGATGGCCGAGCACGGCACGCAGCCAGAGCTTGTCGCCGCGCCAGCTGCCGTGCGCGGCCAGCGGCATGCTGCAGCTGCCGCCGAGCGCGCGCGACACGGCGCGTTCGGCCTGCACCGCCAGCCAGGTGGGGCGGTGCGTCATGGTGCCCAGCTGGGCCAGCAGCGGCTGGTTGTCGGCGCGCACCTCGATGCCCAGCGCACCCTGGCCGGCACAGGGCAGCATCTCCCCGGGTTCGAAAACGCTGCGAATGCGCTCGCCCAGGCCCAGGCGCTTCAGTCCGGCGGCGGCGAGCACGATGGCGTCGTACTGGCCTTCGTCGAGCTTGCGCAGCCGCGTGTCGAGGTTGCCGCGCAGCGGCTCGACCACCAGGTCGGGGCGCAATGCACCGAGTTGCACCCAGCGGCGCAGCGACGAGGTACCGACCTTGGCGCCCTGCGGCAAGTCGGCCAGGCGTTCGTAGCGCGGCGAGATGAAGGCGTCGCGCGGATCTTCGCGATCGAGCACCGCGGCCAGCGCGAATCCCTCGGGCAGATCCATCGGCACGTCCTTGAGCGAGTGCACGGCGAGGTGCGCGCGCCCTTCCTCGAGCGCCGTCTCGAGCTCCTTGACGAACAGGCCCTTGCCGCCGACCTTGGACAGCGTGCGGTCGAGGATCTGGTCGCCGCGGGTGGTCATGCCCAGCAGATCGACCTGCGCCCCGAAGCGCTGCGCGAGCAGGTCGCGCACATGTTCGGCCTGCCACAGGGCCAGTCGGCTTTCACGGGTGGCGATGACGATGGATTCGGCCATGGTCTCGATGCTAGCAGGCGCGCTCCTTGCTCCATCGGTGGGCGACCCGTCATCTCGAAACCAGTTGGTAACCGCGAGCGCCGCCACCGAGGCGTTTTCGCGGGATCCCGCTGCTAGGATGCCGGCGACGTAACCGAGTTACAGCCGCAGAGGATGCCCATGCCCACCGCCCCCCGCCGCAGCGCGAGCGACGCCGCCGAGAAGAACCGCCCGCTGGTGGAGGACATCCGGCTGCTCGGCCGCATCCTCGGCGACGTGATCCGCGAGCAGGAAGGCAAGGACGCCTTCGAGCTGATCGAGCGGGTGCGCAAGCTGTCGGTGGCTTACCGCCTGAAGAGCGACGCGCAAGCCGGCCGCGCGCTGGATCGCCTGCTGAAGAACCTGTCGGGCGACCAGACCGTCAGCGTGATCCGTGCCTTCAGCTACTTCTCGCACCTGGCCAACATCGCCGAAGACCGCCACCACGTGCGCCGGCGCATGCACCACGAGGGCCAGGGCCACCTGCAGGAAGGTTCGCTGGCGATGACCTTCGAGCGCCTGGCCGAGGCCGACATCCGCGCCACCGAGATCGCGCGCACGCTCAAGCATGCCTACATCAGCCCGGTGTTGACGGCGCACCCGACCGAGGTGCAGCGCCAGAGCATCCTCGGCGCCGAGCGCGCCATCGCCGAGCTGATCGGCGAGCGCGACGAGCTGCGCACCGAGCGCGACCGCGACGAGAACACCGCGCTGATCCGCGCCCGCGTCACGCAGCTCTGGCAGACGCGCATGCTGCGCACCGCCAAGCTCACCGTGTCCGACGAGATCGAGAACGCGCTGAGCTACTACCACGCCACCTTCCTGCGCCAGATCCCGCGCATGTACCGCGAGATCGAGGAGGCGCTGCCCGGCCACGAGATCGCCAGCTTCTTCCGCATGGGCAACTGGATCGGCGGCGACCGCGACGGCAATCCCTTCGTCACCGAGGCCACGCTGCAGATGGCGCTGCGCCGGCAGAGCGAGACGGTGCTGCGCTTCTACCTGACCGAAGTGCACTCGCTGGGCAGCGAGCTGTCGATGTCGGCCATGCTCGCGCCCGTGACGGCGCAGATGCAGGCGCTGGCCGAACGCTCGCCCGACCAGAACGCGCACCGCGAGGACGAGCCCTACCGCCGCGCGCTGATCGGCATGTACGCGCGGCTGGCCGCCACGCTGCACGACCTGACCGGCACCGAGGCGCTGCGCCACGCGGTGGCGCCGGAGAGCCCGTACCTGAATGCCGAGGAGTTCCTCGCCGACCTGCGCGTCATCGAGGCCTCGCTGCACTCGCACCATGCCGGCGCGCTGGTCGGCCCGCGGCTGCGCCCGCTGATGCGCGCGGTGCAGGTGTTCGGCTTCCACCTCGCCACGGTGGACCTGCGGCAGAGCTCCGACAAGCACGAAGCGGTGATCGCCGAGCTGCTGAAGACGGCGCGCATCGAGGCCGGCTACAGCGCGCTGGCCGAGGCCGACAAGCGCGCGCTGCTGCTGCGCCTGCTCGACGACGCGCGGCCGCTGCGCGTGCGCGCTGCGCAGTACAGCGAACACGCGATGGGCGAGCTGTCGATCTTCGAGACCGCGGGCCGCATGCTGCAGCGCTTCGGCCGCGATTCGCTGCGCCACTACATCATCTCGCACACCGAGACAGTGAGCGACCTGCTCGAGGTGCTGCTGCTGCTCAAGGAAACCGGCCTGATGCGCGGCGAGTTGCACGAGCACGCGGTGACCGACCTGATCGTCGTGCCGCTGTTCGAGACCATCGGTGACCTGCGCAATGCCGCGCCGATCATGCGCGAGTTCTACGCGCTGCCCGGCGTCGCGGCGATGATGAAGGCCTCGGGCGCCGAGCAGGACATCATGCTCGGCTACAGCGACAGCAACAAGGACGGCGGCACCTTCACCAGCAACTGGGAGCTGTACCGCGCCGAGATCGCGCTGGTCGAGCTGTTCGAGGGCCTGGGCCGCGAGCACGACCTCACGCTGCGCCTGTTCCACGGCCGCGGCGGCACGGTGGGCCGCGGCGGCGGCCCGAGCTACCAGGCCATCCTGGCGCAGCCGCCGGGCACGGTGAACGGCCAGATCCGCCTGACCGAGCAGGGCGAGGTAATCGCGTCGAAGTACGCGCACCCCGAGATCGGCCGGCGCAACCTCGAGACGCTGGTGGCGGCCACGCTGGAGGCCACGCTGCTGCACCCGGCGAAGCAGCCGAAGATGGGCGCGCCGAAAGCCTTCCTCGACGCCGCCGATGCGATCAGCGATGCGAGCTATGCCGCCTACCGCAAGCTGGTCTACGAGACGCCGGGTTTCACCGCGTACTTCTTCAGCGCCACGCCGATCCGCGAGATCGCCGAGCTGAACATCGGCTCGCGCCCGGCCTCGCGCAAGGCCACGCGCGCGATCGAGGACCTGCGCGCCATCCCCTGGGGCTTCAGCTGGGGCCAGTGCCGCGTCGCGCTGCCGGGCTGGTGCGGCTTCGGCTCGGCGATCGAGCAGTTCCTCGGCAAGGAGGCGAAACAGCGCAAGGAGCGACTGGCGCTGCTGCAGAAGATGCACAGGCAGTGGCCGTTCTTCCGCACGCTGATGTCCAACCTCGACATGGTGCTGGCCAAGAGCGACCTGGGCATCGCGGCGCGCTACGTCGAGCTGGTGGAAGACCGCAAGCTGGGCAAGCGCATCTTCGGCCTGGTGAAGGCCGAGTGGCAGCGCACGCACGACGCGCTGACGCTGATCACCGGCGAGAAGCGCCGCCTCGAATCGAACCCGACGCTGGCGCGCTCGATCGAGCACCGCTTCCCCTATCTCGACCCGCTGAACCACCTGCAAGTCGAGCTGATGCGCCGCTACCGCAACGGCCGCGATGGCGACCCGGGCATGGACCGCGTCAAGCGCGGCATCCACATCTCGATCAACGGTGTGGCGGCCGGACTGCGCAACACCGGTTGAAGTTGGCGGCTCAGGGTCTGGGCAGGCTGGCCGCAAAGCGCCTCACCGCCGCCAGTTCGCCCTGCGCTGCCACCGCAGCGTAGTAGTCGATCTGGCGCTGGGCGGCCGGGCAGTCGTGGGCCTCTTCGCCGCTGAAGCCGGCGCTCAGGCGCGCGGCGGCTTCCAGGTCCCTGGCCGCAGCCGCCATGCGCTCCGGGTACCAACCCAGGCGCCGGCCCACGGCGCGGCCGCTGGCCACGTCCTGCAGCGTGGCGCCACGCAGCACCAGGTGTTCGGCCAGTTGCTGGCACAGCTCGCGGCGGCCGGCCAGCTTCAGCTGCTGCGCAGTGCAGTAGGCCGACACCGCCGAGCCGCCGGGCTCGCGCCAGCCGCCGCGCAGCGCAGCCAGCGCCTCGCCCATCTGCAGCTTCTCCAACACGCCGGCATCGGCAGGTTGCGCAGCCTGCACCGCGCCGAGCAGCGACTGCTCGGCCAGGCGGCCGAAGGGCAGCGCCAGCGCGCGGCGGAAGGCCTCGTCGGCCAGCTCGGCATCGGTGTGCTCCTGTTCCTGCTCGGCCAGGCGCAGCCAGGGTTCGGCGTGCGCCGGGTCGGCGGCGATCCAGTCCTCCGCCGCCAGGCGCTGGCAGGCGCTGCCTTCGGCGGGCGGCGAACCGGTGGCGCAAGCCTGCATCGCCATGGCCAGCACCCCGGGGTCGCGGCCGGACGCGGCCAGTTCGGCGAGCCGCTCGCGCTGCGAGGCCCAGGCCACCACTCCCGCCAGCGACGGCGCCGGGGCGCAATCGGTATCGGCACCGCAGGCGGTGCGGGCCGTGGCCACGGGCGGTGCGGCGAGCACCGGCGTGAGCACCAGCGCTGCCGCCTTGCCGCGCGGCTCGGCGCTGGCCTGCAGCGCCTCGAGCCAGCGCGCCATCACCGGCCGCGTGCGCTCGGCGCGCAGGCGGCGTGCCGCCAGGTCCGGCCCGTCGCTACCGACAGGCACGCTGCCCAGGCCGCACACACGCACATCGGTCGCCGTGCGCAAGGTTTCGATGGGCGATCGAGCCGATGCCTGCTCGGCGGCGGCTGAAACCGCCGTCGGCGCCGACCTGGGTGCTGCCATGCTGGCCGCAGGCGCCGTTGCCAACACGATGTCGGCCTCGATCGCCGGGCCTTCGTTCCACAGGCCGCGCGAGTCGGCGATCCACAACGCCACGCCGGCCGTGACCACGGCCGCGATCACGAGTGCACGCCCCCAGCGCACGCCGGGGCGGTCGAACCAGATGCGGTTGATGCGCATGCTCGATAGGCCCCGTCAGCGGCCGACCGCCACCAGCGCTTCGCGCACGGCCGCGAGCTGGCGGCGCGACACCGCGAGCCATTCGTCGACCGGCGCGACGCGCACCGCCCAGGCTTCGCCGCCTTCGTCGTCGCCTTCGCCGGCGAGCGTGCGGCGCTCGAGGGCACGCACCGCCACGCGCGCCACCAGCGCATTGCGGTGCACGCGCAGGAAACGTTCGCCCAGGCGCGTCTCCAGCTCGGCCAGCGAATCGTCGAGCACGAAGGTGTGCTGCGCGGTGCGCAGCGTCACGTACTTGAGCTCGGCCTTCAGGTACAGCACCTCGGCCACCGGCACACGCAGCACGCGGCCGCGGTCACTGACGACGAGCATGCCTTCGTCCTCGGGCACCGGCTCGCTGGCCCGCTCGCCCTGCAGCGCGAGGCGCTGCGAGACACGCTGCAGCGCCACTTGCAGCCGGTCACGCTTGACCGGCTTGGTGAGGTAGTCGACAGCCTCCAGTTCGAAGGCCTGCAGCGCATGCTCGGCGTGCGCGGTGACGAACACCACCGCCGGCGCCTTCGGTTGGCTGCGCAGCCGCGCGGCGAACTGCATGCCGTCCAGGCCGGGCATGTGGATGTCCAGCAGCAGCAGATCGCATTCGTGCGCCATCAGGAAGTCGACCGCCTGCGCCGCATTGGCCGCCTCGCCGACGACGACCGCGGGCACCTCCGTGCAGTCGGCCACCAGCGAGCGCAGCCGCAGGCGGGCGAGCTCCTCGTCGTCGACCAGCAGGACTTTCAGCGGCGCCGTCACAGCGGCACCACCACTTCGACGCGGAAGACCCCTTCGGCACGGCGTGTCTCGAACTGCGCGGTCATGTCGTGCATCAGGTGCAGACGGTCGCGCACGTTCTTCAGCGCCATGCCGCTGCCCGGCCGCGACGGCTCGGCAGGCACCGTGTTGACGATCGTCACCATCGCGCGGCCCAGCTTCGCCCGCGTGCGGATGCGCAGCGTGCCGCCTTCGGCCGAAGGCTCGACGCCGTGACGCACCGCGTTCTCGACCAGCGGCTGCAGGATCAGCGGCGGCACGCGCGCCGTGCCGGCGGCCTCGTCGAGCTCCCAGCTGATCTTCAGGCGCTGGCCGAAGCGCACCTGCTCGATGGCGAGGTAGCGGCGTGCAAGCTCCACCTCCTCGGCCAGCGTCACCGACTCGCCGATGTCGGTCAGCGCCACGCGGAACAGTTCGGCCAGATCCTCCAGCACGCCTTCGGCACGCGCCGGATCGACGCGCACCAGCGCCAGCGCGGTGTTCAGCGTGTTGAAGAGGAAGTGCGGCCGGATGCGCGATTGCAGCTCCGCCAGACGCGCCGTCGTGTCGGCGGGCAGCAGCGCCCGCGCGCGCAATTGCAGCCAGGCGTAGACGACACCGGCCACGCCGGCACCGGCAAGCATGGGCGCGAGCACCGGGTGGCTGCCCAGCAGATCGAGGCCCAGCGGCAGCACCAGCATCGCCGGCACGGCCGCAGCCGCGGCGCCGAGCCCGACGGCCACCATCCAGCGTACCGATGGCGAAAGCGCGCCCAGCGGCCGCTTGAGCAGGCACGCCGCGCTGAGCCACAGCAGCGCACCCGGCACGGCCACCGCCGAACCCGAGGCGAAGCGCGTCAACCACGACGGGAAATCCGTGGCGACGAACAAGGCGCCCACGCCCAGCACGCCGGCGGTGAACAGTACCGTGCGCAGCACCACGCCGGCGTGGCAGACGTCGAAGGGCGAGGCCGGCGCCTTGGCCACCAGCGTGTCGTTCGGGATCAGCGTGTCCAGCAGCGTCGAGCCGAAGCCCGTGCTGCGACCGTCGCTGCTGCGGCTCGGTGCGGTGGCGGAGGCGGTGTTGGCGCTGGGCTTGGCGGTCATCGGGGTCGGGGCTCGCCGATAGAATCGGCGCACTGCGCGCATTGTCTCCAAACCCGGCGCCACGTCCATGCGCACGCAGCCCCGTTCACGCCCTGTTGCGCCCGCCCCACCCGACATGTCCTCCAACCAACTCGACAAGAAGTCCCAGGCCTGGTCCGCGCTGTTCTCCGAGCCGATGAGCGAGCTCGTGCAGCGCTACACCGCCAGCGTCGGCTTCGACCAGCGGCTGTGGCAGGCCGACATCGCCGGCAGCCTGGCGCATGCGGAGATGCTCGCGGCGCAGGGGATCATCGGCGCCGACGACCACGCGGCCATCCAGCGCGGCATGGCGCAGATCCGCGCCGAGATCGAATCCGGCGCCTTCGACTGGAAGCTCGCGCTGGAAGACGTGCACCTGAACATCGAAGCGCGCCTGACGCAGCTCGTCGGCGACGCCGGCAAGCGGCTGCACACCGGCCGCTCGCGCAACGACCAGGTCGCCACCGACGTGCGCCTGTGGCTGCGCGACGAGATCGACGCGATCGGCGTGCTGCTGATCGAGCTGCAGCGCGCATTGGTCGAGGTGGCGGACAAGAACGCCGAAGTCATCCTGCCCGGCTTCACGCACCTGCAGGTGGCTCAGCCGGTGAGCTTCGGGCACCACCTGCTGGCCTATGTCGAGATGTTCTCGCGCGACGCCGAACGCCTGGCCGACGCGCGCCGCCGCACCAACCGCCTGCCGCTGGGCAGCGCGGCGCTTGCCGGCACCAGCTACCCGCTGGACCGCGAGCGCGTGGCGCGCACGCTGGGCATGGAAGGTGTCTGCCAGAACAGCCTGGACGCGGTGAGCGACCGCGACTTCGCGATCGAGTTCAGCGCGGCAGCGAGCCTGGCGATGGTCCACGTCTCGCGCTTCTCCGAAGAGCTGGTGCTGTGGATGAGCCAGAACTTCGGTTTCATCGACCTGGCGGACCGCTTCTGCACCGGCTCGTCGATCATGCCGCAGAAGAAGAACCCCGACGTGCCCGAGCTCGCGCGCGGCAAGACCGGCCGCGTGGTCGGCCACCTGATGGGCCTGCTCACGCTGATGAAGGGCCAGCCGCTGGCCTACAACAAGGACAACCAGGAAGACAAGGAGCCGCTGTTCGACACGGTGGACACCCTGAAGGACACGCTGCGCATCTTCTGCGAACTGGTCGGCGGCATCGTCGTCAAGCCCGAGGCGATGGAGCGGGCCGCGCTGCGCGGCTACGCCACCGCCACCGACCTGGCCGACTACCTGGTGAAGAAGGGCCTGCCCTTCCGCGATGCGCACGAGGCGGTGGCGCATGCGGTGAAGGTGGCGATCCAGCAAGGCGTGGACCTGGCCGATCTGCCGCTGGCGACGCTGCAGACCTTCAACCCCGCGATCGGCGAAGACGTGTTCGCGGTGTTGACACTGCGCGGTTCGTTGAATGCCCGCAACGTGCTCGGCGGCACCGCGCCGGCTCAGGTGCGCGCCCAGGTGGCGCGGCACCGAGCCCGGCTCAAGCCTTAGCGAGCGCGCATCTGTGCGTCAGCTCAATTCAGGAAGCTGATTCGCTGCGCGTCGAGCTGGGTGCCGTTGGCGCGCAGCACGCCGCGCACCTCGATGTTGCGGTTCACGGTGAGCAGGGCCTCGCTGCCACCCACGTACTGCACGCCATTGCCGCCGTAGTACACGCTCAGCCCCTTGAGCACCAGCGTCTGCGTGCCGGGGTCGACCGACTCGATCGCCCCCTTGAGCTTGAAGTTGCCCTGCACGCCGCCCTGGTCATCCAGGCGCACGGTACGGGCCACCAGCACGCCGGACTGCACGGCGCCGTCGACCACCACCGACACGCCGAGCAGCACCGACCCCGGCGGGCCGGTGAAGCTGGCGCTGCTCGCATCGACCGGTTGGCCGTTCACGCTGAAGCGGGTGCCCGAGGTGTATGCGGTCACCGGGCCGCGCAGGCGGGCCTGGGCGATGTCCGGCAGCGTGCGCGCGCCCGCAACCACGCCGACAACCACCCAGCGCCCTGCGACCGGCGTGGTGGAGGCAGTGACCCGGACGAAGGCTTCGGGCACCAGCAGCGGCTGCGTGCCCGTGTAGCTGAACAGGGCCGCGCCGATGCGGAAGGTGCGTGCGGCGGTGTCGAGGTCCTTCACCGTCCCGCGCACCTTGTAGGCCATCAGCGGTGCTGCCGCCGGCTCGATGCGCGTGGCCGTGTAGACCCCGGCCGCCGCATCCAGCGAACCGTGCACGCGCAATGCGGCGCCGTCGGCCACGCTGGCCAGGCCATTCGGCAAGGCGGCATCGAACACCGTCAGGGCATCGACCTTCACGGTCTGATCGAAGACCGTCAGCGTGCCGTTCGCCGCATCGATCGCACGGGCCAGGCCGACCACCTCGGCCACCATGCGGATGCTCGTGGCGGTCGCGGTCGGCGCATCGGCCGTGCCGCCGACAGCGCCGCTGTCGACTTCGGTGCCCATGCCCAGGCGCAGCGCGGAACGCGTGCTCGGCGCACCGTCATCGTCGAATACCGAGGCGGTGGCATCGTCGAACTCGATGCCGCTGACAAAGATCGAGCCGAACCCTTCGACCGGGCCGGAGGCATAGGCCCCGGTGCCGCCAACACCGACGCTGCCGCCGCACCCGGCCGTCACGGCCGCGGCGAACATCAGTACCGCGCTGCCCCAGCGCAGCCACGGCGCGACGGCCGGCAGGTGCTTGGGATTCATGAGGACTCTCCTTCGGGGCGGCGCGCCGACTTCCTGGGGGCCGACTTGGCCACCGGCGCCACGGGCGCCGGTGGATCCACCGGCACCTGATAGCTGAACAACCCGATACGCAATCGGTTCCCTGCGCCGAGCGTGCTGCCGATGCCGGCAGCGTCGTCGTCGGCGATCATCTTCTCCACGCGCGGGACCAGGTCGCCGGTGATCGAGCGCCAGTGATGCGCGACCAGCTCGCGCAGCGAGGCCAGCGATTTCTCCGACAGGCCATCGGCATACAGCGCCTGTTCGAAATGCTCGCTGCCGCCGGCCAGGACGTTGGCGACTGCAGCGCTGAAATGGTCGCCCACGTTGGCGCCGAGGAAAGTGTCCATGCGCACCTGGTCGCCGCGCGGCACGAAGGCCTCGCGGCGCAGCGACACGAGGTCGGCGGCAGCGTCGTGCTGGGCCAGGCCGAGGCGCATCAGTTCCTCGAGCAGGCTGCGCGGGTGCATGTCGCGAGTCACCGACTGGGCGAGCGTCTCGAAGCTCGGCAGGGCACCCAGCCGCGGCAGCACGCGCGGCCGGCCGTCCTGATCGAGGTACTCGGGGTGCGTGGTCCAGCGGGCGAAGGCCTCGCTGGGGTAGGAGCGATCGGGTTCCGAACGCTGTTGCCGTGCGGCCGTCAGCCGCGTCACCTCGCGGCGGTTGATGCCGGTGGCTGCGCTGATGCGGCTGACGCGCCGGTGCTCGAGCAGGTTCGGGTAGGCCGCATAGGCTTCCTCGACGAAGGCCGCGCGCAGCATCTCATCGACGGTGGCGTGGGTCAGGCCGCGCGCCACGGCCAGACGCGCCAGCGGCACCAGCAACTGGCGCACGGCCTCGAGCAGGGCAGGCTGTTCGCCCGGGGGGGTGGCAGTGTCAGGCTGAGGTTCGTTCACAGGGATCCAATGGTACCGGGCGACGTACCGTCGTCCGGGGCCCTGACTGGCACTTCATCACGTGCAGATGTGTGAAAGTGCAGTCGGCCCATGCGAAACCCGCGCAAACGAGGGGCGGGTGTGGCCTGGCGCCCACGCTCAGACCCACGGCGCGCGATACAGCCAGACCGGCTTGCGGCCAGGCGCGCGCAGCACGGCCGCCGGCCGCACGCCGGGCGCCTCGAACTCCAGGCTGGCCAGCCAGGCGCCGGGGCGCAGTTCACGGCTCGCCTTGTCGATCGCCCGCGGCATGCTCTCCGGCCGCTGGAACAGGTAGACCAGGTCCTGCTGCGTCCAGTCGCTGGCCCACAGGTCGCCGCGTCGCACACGCGCGAAGCGGCATCGCCAGGCGCAGGCGATGCGCAGCGGCCAGCTCCATTCGACGCCGGCCAGCTGGGCGCGCGGGTACTCGCGCCGGAGCTCACGCAGCCCGTCGCCCAGGCCGCAGCCGGCATCGAGCAGCCTCGCGCCCTCGGGCAGCGGAGCGAGTCCGGCCAGCCCCTGCAGCGCGCCGCCGGGGGTGGGAAACATCGGCGCATCGCGCCAGGTGTTCAGCGGGTACAGCAGCGCCAGCAGGGCCAGCGGCAGCAGCCAGGCCCAGGCAGGAATGGCACCGGCCAGGCCCGAGGCGGCCAGGGAGAGCGGGAAGCCAGCCGCGACGAAGACGCGCCGCCAAGGCGTGGCGGCTGTCGCCGCGAGCACGAGCCCGAGCGCCGCGGCCAGCCCCAGTGCCAGCGCGCCCGGCGTGTCGGCCAGCGTCAACCCGCTGAACAAGCCCCAGGACGCCGCCCAGGCCAGCAGTGCCGGCAGCGGCCAGATCACGGCAGGCCCGACACGTCAGAACTGGAAGGCCAGCCGCAGCCCGCCCCAGTGGCGTCCGTCGACCACGATCGGCGCAGCGGCTTCCTTCATGATGATGAAGTTGCCACCGCCCATGTCGCGGCGGTAGGTCTGCAGCAGGAAGGGCCGCTCGTTGCGCGCCGAGGCCAGGCCGGTGCGGTCGTTGAAGATGCGCCGCCAGCGGCTGTTCGCGGTGTTCCACACCACGTCTCCCGCGCGCTGCGGCTGGCAGTACTTCTGGTTGTGCGTGGCGACGTAGCCGTTGCGGTCCACCGCGATGCAGTACACGACCTTCGGGCTGATCGTCAGCGCGTGTTCCTGCACCTGCGGGAACAGCCGATCGGCCAGGCCGACGAAGCGCGTCGTGTGCTGGGCAGGGCTGCTGCCGGCGATCGGCTGGTAGGCCTCGTCGAACAGGTCGGCCATGGTCGCCACACCGGTGCGCAGCGAGTTCTCGAGCAGCTGCGAGATCTGCGCGGCAGCCTGCTGCGCGGCCTGGATGTAGGGCGTGTCCTCGGTCTCGATGCCGCACTGCGACACCGTCTCGATGAGCTGTTCGGACACGCGCAGGAACGACTCGCTGCGCTTCATCGCCACGTCCAGCGCAGCGCCGGTGCCGGCGATCTCGCGCTCGATGCCGGCCATGCGCTCGCCGAGATCGCCGCAGATCGCGCGGCTGCCGTCGGCGGCCGTGCTGATGCGCGCCACCCCGGCCTGCACCTCGCCGAGCGCGCGGTGGAAGGCGCCCTGCGCGGCCTGGCCCGGCTCGGCGCGGATCTCCGCGGCCAGCGACTCGATGCGCGCATTGAGCTCGGCCACCGTGCTCATGATCTGCTTGGAGCTGGCCTCGACCTTGCCGGCCAGGTCCTTCACCGCGTCGGCCACCACGCCGAAGCCGCGGCCCGCCTCGCCGGCCCGCTTGGCCTCGACCGAGGCGTTGAAGGCCACCAGCCGCGTCTGCAGCGCGATCTGCGTGATGCCGCCGGCCGCGTCGGCCACCTGGCGCAGCGTGGAGACGATCGCCACCACCTCCTGGCCCACGCCTTCGACGGCATCGCGCGCACGGTCCACGGCACCCAGGCTGTCCTGAGTGACCTGGCCGATGGCCTGCTGCGATTCGGTGATCTCCTGCACCCGGCGGGCCAGCGCCGACACCGCCTGCGCACTGCGCTGGGCGGACTGCGTGGTGTCGTCGATGACGCCGCGCACCTCGGCAGCCTCGCGGCCCATCGAGCTGGCGCGGCCCGAAATGGAGCGAATGGCCTCGTGCAGCATGGCGCTGCTGCTGGGGTTCTCGACCGGCGAAACTGCTGCCGGCTCCTGGGCGCCCGGGCGCCGGCGAAGCAGACTCAACATGGCGTTCCCCCGGTCTTCAGTACTCGCGCAGCTTCACGCGCAGCCGCGCGATCGACTGGCTGTGCAGCTGGCACACACGCGACTCAGTGACCTTGAGCACCGCCGCGATCTCCTTGAGGTTCATGTCGTGTTCGTAGTACATCGACATCACGTACTGCTCGCGCTCGGGCAGGTGCTTGATGGCCTCGACCAGCGCCTCGCGCATGCGGTGGTCCTGCAGCTGCGCGAGCGGGTTGGCCTGCTCGTCGGCCACGTGGCGGTCGAGGAAGTCGTTGTCACCCTCGTCGCCCGACATGTCTTCCAGGTACACCAGCTGGGTGCCGCGCACCTTGCCGAGCAGCTCCTGGTACTCGACCAGGCTCAGGCCCATCTCGCGGGCGATCTCGCTCTCGGCCGGCGCACGGCCGAGCTTCTGCTCGAGCTTGTGCACCGCCGATTCGATGGTGCGCTGCTGCTTGCGCGTGCCGCGCGACAGGTAGTCGTTGCCGCGCAGCTCGTCGAGCATGGCGCCGCGGATGCGCTGCGTGGCGAAGGTCTCGAACTGCACGCCCTGTGCGGCGTCGAAACGCGACAGCGCGTCGGCCAGGCCGATCATGCCGACCTGGATCAGGTCGTCGAGCTCCACGTTGGCGGGCAGCTTGGCGATCATCTGATGGGCCAGCCGCCGCACCAATGGGCTGTACTGCTTGAGCATCGAGTCGAGGTCGAGTTGACCCTTGGCGGTGTACATCGCGTGGCTCCCGTGGTCAGTTCATCGCCCGGCCGGCCGCGGTCTGCTGCGGACGGTCGACGTAGTAGGGTGCGGCCATCGAGGCCGGCACGGCCTCCAGGCGCAGCGTCTCGCGCACCAGGCGGCGCAGGTCCTCGCTGGGCGCTTCGCCGGCCAGCGCCGCCGGGTCGAGCCGCACCCAGTCGCGCAGCACGGCGCCGAGGAAATCGTCGGCGCAGGTGGCCAGCTGCATCGCGATGCGCTCGGCGCGCGGCGAATGCGGGGCGGCGCCCAGCAGCAGGTCGTGCACCACCAGGCCGGCACGCTGCGTCAGCAGCTTGATCGCCGCGTAGGCGTGGGTCACGCTGGCCGGCCGGTCGTCGGCCAGCAGCAGCGGCCGCACCAGCGCGCTGTCGTCGCCGCTGCGCCGCGCCAGCTCGGCACTGCGTGCGAACAGCCGGCACAGCTCGGTGGCCGGCGCATGCACCAGCACCACGTCGGCCTGCGGCACGGCGTCGGCCAGGGCCTGCAGGAAGGGCGCCGTCGAGCCGCTGGCGTCGACATGGCGGATCGGCAGGCCGCGCGCCGCGAGGTAGCTGACCTGCGCGGACAGCGGCTCGATCGCGTCGGCCAGGTCCATCATCGCCAGCTCGGAGGCCGCGCTGGCGCGCTCCGACGCATCGGCCACCAGCACGTGCAGGCCGTGTTCGGCGAAGCCCGCGCACAGGCGCTCGAGCATCATGCCGCCGAAGGCGACATGCGGGTTGGACACCACGGGAATGAACTTCACGCGGTGGCGGGCGAACAGCCGTCGCAGGCCATCGGCCTGGTCCAGCGGCATGGGCTTGGAGTCGAAGTCGCGCATCGTCGGCAGGGGCTCGGAAATCTTGTCGTTGTGGGTGCGAAGCGGTGTCAGTGGGCGGCCGCGGCGTGCAGCAGGCCGCTGCGCGGCGCCGCGAAGATCAGGTTCACGTCGCCGGAGTCGAGCTTGTAGGCGCTGCTGCCGCCGCCGCGCAGCGCGCGGTGCACCAGGGCGTTGGCCGACAGGCGGTGCCAGTCTTCCGGCACGCGCTGGCCGTTGGCCACGCCGATCACCTTGAGCTTGTGGCGGATCAGCGCGTCCAGCGCGGGCCCCAGCTTCACGGCCTCGTCAAGCTTGGACAGCACCACGCCGCAGCAGCTGGCGGCGCGGTAGGAAATCATCACGTCCTCGATCGTCTCGCCCTGCGAGGCGGCGTTGACCACCAGCAGGCGCTTGATCGCGCGGTGCTGCAGCATGTCGAGCAGCTCGCGAGTGCGGCTGTCGCGCTGCGCCATGCCGGCGGTGTCGATCAGCACCATCTTCTTGGCGGCCAGCAGCTCCAGCAGGTCTTCCAGCGAGGCGCGGTCGTGCGCGGTGTGCACCGGCACGCCGAGGATGCGGCCGTAGGCGCGCAGCTGCTCATGGGCGCCGACGCGGTAGGCGTCCAGGGTGATCAGGCCGAGGTTGCCGGCGCCGTACTTGGCGGCGAAGGCGGCGGCGATCTTCGCCGTGGTGGTGGTCTTGCCCACGCCGGTGGCACCGACCAGCGCGTACACGCCGCCCTGGTCTTCCAGCGCGCCGTCGGCCTCGCCGGTGACGAGGTTGCGCTCGAGCACCGAGGCGGCCCAGCTGGTCTCGTCGTTCACCTCGTGCGGCATGGCGTCGGCCAGCTTGCGGATCAGCGCCGGCGAGAAGCCGCAGTCGAGCAGCTTCTGCGTCAGGCGCGCCTGCGCCGGCTGGCGCTGCAGCTTCTCCATGAAGGCCAGGGCGCCGAAGCGCTCCTCGATCAGGCCTTTCACGAGGCGCAGTTCCTTCATCATGTCTTCCTGGTCGCGGCGTGCCGCGGCGGCGGTCTGCATGTCGGCGGCGGGCGCGGCCGGCACGGTGTCGTGCAGCATCGGCACCGGCATGGGCGGCACGGCCGTGCGGGCCGGCTGCGCATGAACCACCGGCGCGGCCGTGGCCATGCGGGCACCGAGCGCACCGCTGCGCTCGGCCACCGGCTCGGCAGGACGTGCGGCCGGGCGGGCCGGCGCGGCAGCGGCCACCGGCATGGCCGGCACTTCCTGGTAGGAGCCGATGAAGGGCATGTCCACCGCGTCGTCGGGGAAGCGCGAGGCCTCGCTCATCGCCTCCTGGCGGCGCTTGAGCATGCGCTCGCGCACGAAGTCCTGGAACGACAGCGTGCTCATCGACAGGCGCTTCACGTCGTCCTCGACCGGCGAGGCAGCGCTGGGCTCGATGCGCTCGGCCAGGCCCTTGCCCTTGCGCACGGCTGTTTGCGCGGGCTGGGCCGGTGCAGGGCGCGCGGCCGGGGCCGACACCTTGGGCGCCGTGTTCGAAAGCTTCTCGATGTGGGCCATGCTCTCCGGCGGCATGGCCAGCACCTCCACGCCTTCGGGGCAGGGCTTGGTGGACAGCACGACGGCGTCTTCGCCGAAGGCCTGGCGCACCAGGGTCAGCGCCTCGCGGGAATTGCGGGCCGTGAAGCGTTTGCAGTTCATGCCTGTGCTCCTATCACCGAGCCGATACGGATCGAATGCGTTTCAGGGATTTCGCTGTGCCCGAGCACGCGCATCCGCGGCGCGGCGCGCTTGAGCAGCCGCGCCATCGGGGCGCGGATCATGTCGGGCACCAGCAGGCAGGCCGGCACGCCCAGGTCTTCCTGGCGCTTGGCGGATTCGGCGGCGCTGCGCGCCAGCGTGTCGGCCACGCCGGGGTCGAGCACCGCGCCGTGCGGCGAGTTCAGCGCCTGGGTCACCAGGCGCTCGAGGTCGGGTTCGAGGGCGATCACGTCGAGTTCCTTGGTGGGCCCGTAGATCTGCTGCACGATCGATGGCGCCAGGTGGATGCGGATGCGGCGCGCCAGCTCCGACGGGTCGGTCACGGTGGCGCTGTGCTCGGCCAGGCACTCGACGATCGAGCGCATGTCGCGGATGTGCACGCCTTCTTCCAGCAAGAGCTGGAGCACCTTCTGCAGTGTGGCGATTCCGACCATCTTGGGCACGACGTCCTCGATCAGCTTCGGGGCCAGCTTGGTCACATGTTCGACCAGCTGTTGCGTCTCGACACGACCCAGCAACTTGGCCGCGTGGAGTTGCATCAAGTGTGAGAGATGGGTCGCCACGACGGTCGAGCAATCAACCACCGTAAATCCGCCCATCTGTGCAGCCTCCCGCTGGCGCTCCTCGATCCACACCGCAGGCAGCCCGAAGGCCGGGTCGACGGTGCGCGTGCCGATGAGGTTGGTGCTCGCTGCGCCGGGGTTGATGGCCAGCAGCATGCCCGGGAAGGCCTCGCCCTCGCCCACCACCGCGCCGCGCAGCGTGATGCGGTAGGCGCTGGGCTTGAGCTCGAGGTTGTCGCGGATGTGCACCGGCGGCGGCAGGAAGCCGACGTCCTGCGCGAACTTCTTGCGCACGCCCTTGATGCGACCGAGCAGGTCACCCTGGCGCGCCTTGTCGACCAGCGTGATGAGGCGGTAGCCGACTTCCAGGCCGAGCGTGTCGACCGGCTGCAGGTCGTCCCAGGTCGCCTCCGGATTGGCCTGCGCGGCTTCGGCCGGGCGCACCGGATCCTGCTCCTTGGCCTTGCGGTCGCGTTCCTTCATCCACCAGGCGGCATAACCCAGCGCCGAGGCGATGGTGATGAACACCAGGTTGGGCATGCCCGGGATGAGGCCGAGCGAGCCGATCACGCCGGCCGTGATGGCCAGCGAGCGTGGCGAGTTGAACACCTGCGCGGCGATCTGGCTGCCGACGTCCTGCTCCTTGCCGACGCGCGACACCACCATCGCCGCGGCCACCGAGATGAGCAGCGCCGGGATCTGCGCCACCAGCGCGTCGCCCACCGCCAGCAGGATGTAGCTGTTGGCCGCCTCGCTGGCCGACAGGTCGTGCTGCGCCACGCCGATGACGAAGCCGCCGATGATGTTGATGAACAGGATCAGCAGCCCGGCAATGGCGTCGCCGCGCACGAACTTGCTGGCGCCGTCCATCGAGCCGAAGAACTCCGCCTCGTCGCCGACTTCCTGGCGGCGGCGCTTGGCGTCCTTCTCGTCGATCAGGCCGGCGTTCAGGTCGGCGTCGATGGCCATCTGCTTGCCGGGCATCGCGTCCAGGGTGAAGCGCGCGCCGACTTCGGCGATGCGCTCGGCGCCCTTGGTGACGACGATGAAGTTGATCACCACCAGCACCGCGAAGACGATCAGGCCGACCGCGAAGTTGCCGCCGATCAGGAAGTGGCCGAAGGACTCGATCACCTTGCCCGCCGCGCCGGGGCCGGTGTGGCCCTCCATCAGCACCACGCGCGTGGAGGCCACGTTGAGCGACAGGCGCAGCAGCGTGGTCAGCAGGATGACGGTGGGGAAGGCGGCGAAGTCCAGCGGCCGGATCATGTAGGCCGCCACCATCATCACCATCAGCGCCATCGCGATGTTGAAGGTGAACAGCAGGTCCAGCGCGAAGGCCGGCAGCGGCAGGACCATCATCGCCAGGATCATGATCACCGCCAGCGGCGCCATCAGCGCGCGCAGCGCCTTGCCTTCGGTCCCGAACAGGGATTGCAGCTGTTGCAGCAAGGGGTTCATTCGAAGTGCTCCATGTCAGGCGCGGGCGTGTGGTGCGGGTCGAGCTCGGGCGGCACCGGCAATTCGGGCAGATCGCCCGGCTGCGGCGCCTGGCCGGCGAGCGCGGCGCGAAGCTGGTAGACGTAGGCCAGCACCTGCGCCACCGCGGCGAACAGCGCGGTGGGGATCTCGTGGTCGAGCTTGGTGTGGGCGTACAGCGCGCGGGCCAGGACCGGCGCCTGCAGCACCGGCACCTGCGCGCCGCGGGCGATGTCGCGGATCTTCAGCGCCAGCAGGTCGGCGCCCTTGGCGACCACGCGCGGCGCGGACATCTTGCCGTCTTCGTACTTCAGCGCCACCGCGTAGTGGGTCGGGTTCATCACCACCAGGTCGGCCTTGGGCACGGCGGCCAGCATGCGGCGCTTGGTCATCTCGCGCATGCGCGCCTTCTGCTTGCCCTTGACCTCCTGGTTGCCCTCGGATTCCTTGTGCTCCTGCTTGAGCTCCTGCATGCTCATCTTCAGCTTGTCGGCCAGCAGCTTGCGCTGCAGCGGCACGTCGATGGCGGCGAACACCGCCAGCGCCAGCACCAGCAGCGCGAGGCCGCCGAGCACCGTGCCGGCGGCACTGCTCACCGCGGCGGGCAGGTCCATGCCCAGCAGCGAGGCGAACTCGCCGACATGGGCCTTCAGGTACAGCCCGCCGATCGTGCCGAGCACCAGCGCGAGGCCGCAGGCCTTCAGCGCGTCGATGGCCTGCTGCTTGGAGAACAGCCGCATGACGCCGCCGATGGGGTCGAGGAAGTGGAACTTCGGCTGCAGCGGCTTGAGCGTGAAGTTCCAGCCGCCGGAGATCACGCCGACGGCCACCGCCACGATCGACATCAGCAAGCCCAGCGGCAGGACCAGCCACATCATGCTCATGGCCAGCTCGGCCAGGCGCTCGACCATGAAGCCCGGGTTCTGCACCGCGCGGTGGTCGAACTGCAGCGCGCGCGCCAGGCTTTGCTTGAGCCATCCGCTGGCCGCTGGCGCAGCCGCGACCAGCACCGCGCCGCCCACCGCGATGGCCGCGAAGTGGCCCAGATCGCGCGAACGCGCGATCTGGCCCTGCTCTCGGGCCTTGCTCAGCTTGCGCGCTGATGCGGGAAGGTTGCGGTCTTGTGCGTCCTGGTCGGCCATGGCGAATGCACCCCGTTGTTCGGGTGCCTTGCCATTGTTCCGGCCGGGGCCGGAAACTTGAGCCGGATCAGAAGGCGGAAAGGGCCGCTTATCGCGGCCCTTGCGGCGGGAAAGTCGGCAGCGTCGGCGCTCTAGAAGCCCAGGCTGGCCAGCAGGTCGTCGACCTCGCCCTGGTTGGCGACCACGTCGGAGCGGCCTTCGGGGTTGACCACCGGCCCGTTGAGGATGGCCGACTCGACTTTCTGCGCCTGCTCGGGCGGCGCGGCCTGAACCAGCAGCTTGACCAGGCTGTCTTCCAGGTCGGCGGCGAGCGACACCACCTTGGCGACCACCTGTCCGGTCAGGTCATGGAAATCCTGCGCCATCATGATGTCGGTCAGGTGCTGGTCGATGCGCTGCGTGGCGGCCTCGACGTCGCCGACGAAGTTCATCACCGCGCCGGAAGCCACGGCCTTGACCGGGTCCTTGACGATCGCTTCGGCGATGCGTCGCGTCTCGCTGGCGATGTGAGCGTGGTCGGCCTTCGCCTGGTCGACCGAGTTGAGCACCTTGTCGGCGGCCTCGCCGGTCTTCTTGGCGATGTAGGTCAGCCGGCTGCGCGCGTCGGGCAGGCCGTCGGCGGCCACCTGAAGCTTGGGCATCACACCCAGCTGCGTCAACGTGTCGTGCAGTTGCCGCGTGATCAGCCCGAGCTGGTGGAACACTTCGGGCGAGGCGCCCGCCGCCAACTGCGGCGCCAGGGTGGAGAGGTCGTCCATCTTCATGTTCTTGTCCCTTGTGCGCCGGTTCAGGCGGTGGCAGCGAGCTTCTGCATGATCTTCTGCACCTTCTCTTCCAGCGTGGCCTTGGTGAAAGGCTTCACGATGTAGCCGGCGGCACCATCCTGCGCGGCGCGCACGATGTCTTCCTTGCGCGCCTCGGCAGTCACCATCAGCACCGGCAGGTGCTTGAGCGACTCGTCCTTCTTGATCGCGGCGAGCAGTTCGAAGCCGTTCATGTTCGGCATGTTGATGTCGCTGACGACGAAGTCGAACTTCGACGCCTTGAGCATGTTCAGCGCCACGGCGCCGTCCTCGGCCTCTTCGGCGTTGTTGCAGCCCATCTCCTTGAGCAGGCCGCGCACGATGCGCCGCATGGTGGAGAAGTCGTCGACGATCAGGAATTTCAGGTCGCTGGGGGTGCTCATGTCGGTCCTCGTTCGGGCCAGGTTCGTGTGTTTATCGGGCGGGCGGCACGAAAGTTGAGATCGGCTCCACCACCGGCGTGGCGTGCTTCTCGGCGGGGTCGGCCTTCTCGGGCTCTTCGGGGGCGGCCGGGCGCAGCACGCGCTCCTCGGCCTCGCGGTTCATCACGATGATGCTGATGCGGCGGTTGGCCGGGCTGGCCGGGTCGGCGGGTTCGAACAGCTGGCTGGAGGCCAGCCCCTGCACGCGCAGCACGTGCTCGTCGGGCAGGCCGCCGGCCACCAGCTCGCGCCGCGAGGAGTTCGCGCGGTCGCTGGAGAGCTCCCAGTTGCTGTAGCCGCGGTCGCCGCCGGCGAAAGCCTGCGCGTCGGTGTGGCCTTCGAGCGTGAGGCGGTTGGGCACCTCGGCCAGCACCAGGCCGATCTCGCGCAGCAGGTCGCGCATGTACGGTTTGACGTAGGCGCTGCCGCTGTCGAACATCGCGCGGTTCTGTTCGTCGACGATCTGGATGCGCAGGCCGTCGGCCGTCATGTCCAGCTGGATCTGCGACTTCATCGCCGCCAGCTTGGGGTTGGAGGCGAGCACGTCCTCGACCTTCTCCTTGATGGCCTGCAACTTGGCCAGCTCGGCGCGCTTCTGCTCGGCCTTCAGGGCCTGCAGGTTGATGCTGCGCTTCTTCGCCTCGACCTCGCCGTTCTTCACTTGGCCGCCACTGCGCGACAGGTCGGAACCGCCGCCCTTGATGATCGAAGACGAGTCGCCCGAGCCGCTGCCACCCATCATCGAGATCTTCAAGGGCGAATTGAAGTAGTCGGCGATGCCCTTCTTGTCGCCCTCGGTGGTGGAGCCGAGCAGCCACATGAGCAGGAAGAAGGCCATCATCGCCGTCACGAAGTCGGCATAGGCGATCTTCCACGCGCCGCCATGGTGGCCATGGCCACCCTTCTTGATCTTCTTGACGATGATCGGCTGGAGCTTTTTGCTGTCACCGGCCATGTTGTGCTCCGACTACCTGCGGGCCTGGGCAGGGGCTCCATTTACTTCTTTCCCTTCACGTGGCCTTCGAGCTCGGCGAAGGTCGGGCGGTCACCGGAGTACAGCACCTTGCGGCCGAACTCCACCGCCACCTGCGGGGCGTAGCCCTGCATGCTGGCCAGCAGCGTGGTCTTGATGCACTGCAGTTCCTTGCCGTTCTCGTCGATCTTCTGCTCGAGCAGGCCGCCCAGCGGCTCGACCACGCCGTAGGCCATCAAGATGCCCAGGAAGGTGCCGACCAGCGCCGAGCCGATCATGCCGCCGAGCACCGCCGGCGGCTGGCCGACCGAGCCCATGGTGTTGACCACGCCGAGCACCGCCGCGACGATGCCGAAGGCCGGCAGCGCGCCGGCCAGCCGGGCGATCGCCGCCACCGGCGCGTGCGCCTCGTGGTGGTGGGTCTCGATCTCGCTGTCCATCAGGCTCTCGATCTCGTGCGCGTTCAGGTTGCCCGAAACCATCATGCGCAGGTAGTCGGTGATGAACTCGACCACGTGGTGGTCGTTGCCGACCGTGGTGTACTTCTGGAACAGCGCCGAGCTGTGCGGCTCCTCGACGTCCTTCTCGATGGACATCAGGCCTTCCTTGCGCGCCTTCTGCAGGATGTCGTAGAGCAGCGCCATCAGCTCCATGTAGCGCGCCTTCGAATACTTGGAGCCCTTGAGCAGGCTGGGCAGCGCGCCCAGCGTCGCCTTGAGCACCTTGGGCTGGTTGTTCACCACGAAGGCGCCCAGCGCTCCGCCCAGAATGGCCATCAGCTCGGTCGGCAGGGCGTGAATGATCACGCTCATGTTGCCGCCGTGGATGATGTAGGCGCCGAAGATGCAGCCGAGTGCGACGGCGTATCCGATGAGTACGAACATGGTGGGGTTCTGCGGTACCTGATGGCCACCCTGTGGCAGGAGGTTTGCACTCCTTATCGGCAGTGGGCGGTCTGGCTTGAGTCTGGCGCCTCGGGGCCGGGGCCGGTCTGCGCATCAGGGCGGCGAAGCCGGTGCAATCCCGGGCCACCAAGAAAAGAGCGGGTCCCGAGGGACCCGCTTCGAAGGCACTAGGGACGTGCCAGGAGGAGACAAGCAAGAAACCGTTTCACATGCCCTGTTGTCGGCGGGCCACCGGAAAACTTCAGTGCGCTGTCGCGTTGGCGGCGCGGGCGGCGTCCATCCGGATGGAGCCTGCCGCATGGCCCTTGCCAGCGCGGGCCGGCGGGTTGCACAGGCCACAGACGTAGTGTTTCGCAATCTCGTGCGGATGGGTCACGAAGTGCCCCCCGCATTTCGAGCATTTCGTCATGCTGAGCATGCCGTTGTCGATGAACTTGACGAGTCGCCAGGCCCGCGTCACCGACAGCAGCGCCTCCAGGCCCTGCGCCGTGGTCTGCTCCTGGTAGAGCTGGTAGGCCTTGATGACGGTGTCGATCTCGTCCATCTCGGCGACCTTGTTCAGGTACTCGTGGATGTTCAGGAACAGCGCTGGCGTGGATGTTCGGCTGCCAGGTCATGAACCAGTCGGTCGAGAAGGGCAGCTGGCCCTTGCTCGGCGACTTGCCGGAGACTTCCTTGTACAGGCGCAGCAGGCGCTCGTAGGACAGATCGGTCTCCGACTCCAGCACCTGCAGGCGCGCGCCCAGGTTGATCAGCGTGACGGCACGCTCGATCTGGCGGGCTTCGGTGAGGATGCTCTTGGTGCGGGCCATGATCAGGCAGCTTCCTGGTGACGGCCGGCCATCAGGATGGACGCGTGCAGGCGGGTCGTGGTGTCGTTGGAGGCCGACTTGCCGTGGCTGGTGAGCAGGCCCCAGACCAGTTCGTCGTCCATGCGGAACTTGCACAGCAGCGTGTTGCCGGCGGCGATCTTCATCATCTGCGCGGGGGTCAGCAGCGAGATCATGGCGGCCGTGTCTTCGCTGATGCCCAGGCGGTACAACGCCTGCTCGCGGTCCGAGCGGATCAGGCTCTGCGCCAGCATCAGGTACGACAGGTTGGCTTCGCGGATTTCGGTGAGGATCTGGTCGGCGTTCATTGCGGTGCTCCGGGTTCGTATGAGGTGTTGGTTGTCACTCGGGTTCAGCGGCCGTCGGTCGGTGACGGCATGGAAGGAATTCTGAGCAAGGCAACTGGACTGGAACATCAGCCCATCTCTGTGGCTTGAGTCCAGATTCATCCACGAAGCGTGTCAGGCAATTTCCTACAAGACGTATCTGCAGGCGCCCGGTTCGTGCGGCCGGTCACGAACCGAGGCGGGCCGACAGCCGGCGGGCAAATGCGCCGCAATTGCCCGGCTGACGCCGCGATTGCTCCGGAGGGCTTCTCCCTAGACTGCGCCGAGCCCTGTCCCGCGAAAGCCTGCCCATGCCTGCCACGAGCCCCACGCCAGCCGCCACCGCGAGCGCCTCGCCGCGCCTGTCGGTGCTGCTGTTCGGCCCCGACATCGCTGCCGCACGCGACACCCTGGCGCGGCAGACGCTGACCGACGGCCAGATCGAATGGCTGGCCGCACCGACGCATGCCGAGGCCAACGCCGCCCTGCTGCGCACCCGCGGTGAAGTGATCACCTTGTGCGACGGCACGCTGGTGCTGCCGGAGCACTTCGGCGAGAGCATCGTGGCGAGCTTCGACGACGGCCAGGGCGCGCTGAGCCGCCCGCTGCTGCTGCAGCACCGCCTGGCCGGCCACGACCCCGACCCGCGACTTGCCGCCTGCCTGTCGATGCGCCGAGTGGACGCGCTGCGCCTGGGCGGGCTCGATGAACATGCCGACTTCGCCGCCGCCGGCGCGCCCTTCGAACTCGGCTGGCGGCTGATCAATGCCGGCATCGAGGCCGGGTGGCACCCGCGCGTGACGCTGGACCAGGCCGGGCCGGTGCCACGCCGCGAGGCCGCGCTGGCCGCCGCGCAAGCCGCCCTGAGCAGCGGCCGGCTGCTGCCGCTGCAGGAGAACCCCGCGGTGCACGTTGCCCGGCTGGCGCAGCGCCGCCCCGGCAGCGAGACCGAATCGAAGCTGGCGGGCGCTGCAGTGTGCGCACCGGCACCGGCGTCGGTCGAGGCCGCGAAGGCCGAAGGCCTCGACTGGCGCGACATCCCCGTCTTCATCGTCAACCGCAACCGCCTCGACGCCCTGCGCCGCCTGGTCGGCTGGCTGCTGGCCGCCGGCACGCGGCGGGTGGTCATCATGGACAACGCCTCCGACTACCCGCCGCTGCTGGCCTGGTACGAGCAACTGCCCGAAGGCGCCAGGTTGATGCGCCTGGAGCAGAACCACGGCCCCTACGTGCTGTGGCAGCAGGGTGTGCACCAGGTGCTCGACACGCCCTACGTGCTGACCGACTCCGACGTGGTGCCCGACGCCGCCTGCCCGAGCGACCTGATCGGCCGGCTGCTCGAGGTGCTGCAGCGCCACCCCGACGCAAAGAAGGTCGGCCCCGGCCTGCGCATCGACAACCTGCCCGACAGCTACGCCGAAGCCGACACGGTGCGCAAGTGGGAATCGCAGTTCTGGGAACACCCGGTGGCGCCCGGCGTCTTCGCCGCGCCGATCGACACCACCTTCGCGCTCTACCCGGCGCGCGGCGAGTTCTCCAACGAGGCCTGCAACCTGCGCCTGGGCGCGCCCTACCTGACCGAACACACGCCCTGGTACGTGGACGAGGCGGCGCTGTCCGCCGAGGAGCGCCACTACCGCGAGCACACCAGCGCCACCTTCTCCAACTGGAGCGTGTCGAAGAAGGACTCGTGGGTGAAGAAGAGCGAGCGTGTCGCCGCGTTCGAGCAGCGCGCGAAGGTGCTGCACGTCGACGGCGGGCGCGAGTACATCCCGGGCTGGATCAACGCCGGCAGCGGCGCCGGCCGCTTCGACATCGCCCTCGACCTGCAGGCCTGCCGCGCCCAGAAACTGGCGCTGGCCGACAGCTCGCTGGACGGCATCCACCTCAGCCATGTGCTCGAAGGCGTGCGCGATGCACAGGCGCTCTTTGAGGAACTGCATCGCGTGGCCCGGCCGGATGCGAAGCTCTTCGTGCGCGTCGCCCACGGAGCACGCGACGATGCCTGGCAGGACCCGGCGCAGCAGCGCGTCTGGACCGAAGGCTCGTTCGCGCACTTCGCGCAGCCGGTGCAGCCCGAGGGCACGGCCTACCGCGGCGACTGGGCGATCGAGTCGGTCACGCTGGTGGCCGACTCGATGGCCGCGGCAGACGAGCTGGCGACGCAGCGCAACCGGGTGCGCGAGATGGTCGTCGAGCTGCGCGCAGTGAAGCCGGCCCGGGCCTCGCGCGGCCTGCACCCAGCAGCACAAGTGCGGCCGATGGTGGTGAGCGATGGGCGCATCGACCCCTGCTTCCCGGCGCGATCGGAGGCGAGCGCATGACGGACAGGCCGATCCGCCTCGGCCTGCCCTGGCGGCTGCACCACTACCAGCCGCTGAACGGCGCCCACCCGCTGGTGCTGTCCTTCCTCGAAGGCAATGGCGCCGTCGAGCCGCTGGCGATCACGCCGGTGGCCGCCACGGTACCGCGCGAGACGCAGACCCGGGTGCTCGCGCGCATGACCCGCCAGGCGCACCAGGTGCCCGACGAGCTGCTGATGAGCTTCCTCGACTGGCTCAGCCTGCCCGACCAGGTGGCCATCGAGAGCCAGTCGTCCGCCTGCGACGCGCTGTTCCTGCACACCACACCATTGCACGCGGCCTCGACGCCGTGGATCTTCCACTTCGAGAGCTTCCCCAGCCTGTTCATGCCGTTCATGTTCACGGGCCAGACGCGCGGCATCGAGCTGCGCTCGCAGGGCTGGTTCCGGCAGGTGCGCGACCGGCTGGCCTCGAGCGACTGCAAGCGCATCTTCAGCCACATGCGCAGCAGCCTGCAGATCCTGACGCGCGTGTTCGACAGCGCCGACATCGCTGCCAAATGCCATCACGTGCCGCTGGGCATGGGCCTGCGGGACGTCGCCGAGCTGCTGCCGAAGTTCGAGCCCGGCGGCCGCCTGCGCATCCTGTTCACCAATTCGCTGCACGGCAACCCGGGCTCCTTCTACCTGCGCGGAGGCCACCACCTGCTGGAGGCCTTCGCCCAGTTGCGCCGGCATCTGCCCGATGCCGAACTCACCGTGCTGTCCGCGGTGCCCGCCGACCTGATGGCGCGCTTCCCGTCGTCGCACTTCATCGGCGTGAACTGGATCAACTCGCGGGTGGACGACGCCACGCTGGACCAGCTCTTCCTCGGCCACCAGCTGTTCGCGCTGCCGGCCGCCGGCCTGCACTCGCACAGCCTGCTGCGCGCCATGGCCCACGGCTGCGTGCCCATCGTCTCCGACGCGCTCGGCTATGAGGAGTACACCAGCGGCATCGAAGACAGCGTTCTGATGGTCCGCGGTGTGCGCGACATGGTCTATCGCGACGAGCCCGAAGGCTGGGTCAGCGATCGCTACGAGCCGTACCTGGCACCTTCGCCCGGCTTCGCGCAGCAGATCCACGACCGGATCGCCGAATGCGCCCGGCCCGACCAGCTTCGCGAGATGGCCTTGCGCAATCTCGAGCACTGCCGCCGCCGGTACGCGGTGCCGGCATCGCACGACGCGTTCAACCGCATGCTGCAGGGCCACTGAGCGGCCGCTGCGCACACAGACCCACCCACGAGGAGAGTCCGCCCATGAGGTTCTCGATCTGCAGCGGCAACCACGGCAATTCCAACAGCATCACCGACACGGTGACCTGGCTGCAGCGCGCGCTGCAGGAATGCGGCCATCGTGCGGACATCAACACCGGCATCGAGCCGCGTGCAGTGAACATCCTGATCGAACATTTCGTCGACGAGAAGGCGCTGCGCGATCTCCTCGAAGGGCGTCGCCTCGGCGCACGCTACCTCCTGATCGCCACCGAGCCCATCGTCGGCGGCGTCTTCAACGGCGGCATCGAAAGCCAGCACTGGCACTACGGCAACACCGACTACTGGAGGCTGCGCTTCGACGCCTTCAAGATCGCCGCGCGGATGGCCGAAGAGATCTGGGTGCTGGCCGAAAGCATGCTGCCGGCCTACGAGCAGTTGTTCCCGGACCTGCCGGTGCGCTTCCTTCCGCACGGCCACGTGAACGAGCTGGCCTGCGTGCGCCAGCGGCCCGAACCGGAACGCGACATCGACTTCTACTTCTCCGGCTCGATGACCGAGCACCGCCGGCGGATCCTGTCGGAACTCGCGCGCCGGCACGTCGTGGTGGTGAACGACCAGACCACGCCCGAATACCTTCGGCAGGACCACCTGTCGCGCGCCAAGGTCTGCCTGTCGCTGCGCCTGTCCCCGCGCAACTGCATTCCCTCGGTCTCGCGCATGCACTTCCACCTGCAGAACCGCAGCTTTCTGCTGCACGAGGCCTACGAGCTGCCGAGCCCGCTGGACCCCTTCGTGCTGAGCGCCCCTTCGAACGACCTGATCCCCTGGGCGCTGGGCGCGCTCGAATTGCCCAACCGGCGCGAGATCGCCGACAGCATGCACGACAGGTTCAAGGCCGCCCTGCCGATGAGCCGCTTGCTGCCGCCGCTGCTGGAAGCGACACTGTCGCGCACGCCGTCGGCGCCGCTGGCGCAGGCAGCCTGAGCATGCCTCGCGCCATGATCGACCAGAACGACTCCGTCTTCGTCGCCGGCCACCGCGGCATGGTCGGCTCGGCGCTGCTGCGCTGCCTGCGCTCGCGAGGCTACGGTCGGCTGATCACGCGAACGCGCGACGAGCTCGACCTGCTCGACCAGCACGCCGTGCACGCCTTCCTGGCCGAGCAGCGGCCGCGCTGCGTGTTCATCGCCGCGGCGCGCGTGGGCGGCATCCAGGCCAACAACGAGCTGCGTGCCGATTTCCTCTACGAGAACCTGCAGATCGCAGCCAACCTGATCCAGGGCGCGCACCTGGCGGGCATCCAGCACCTGCTGTTCCTGGCCTCGAACTGCATCTACCCGCGCGACTGCGTTCAGCCGATGCCGGAGAGCGCGTTGCTCACCGGGCCGCTGGAGCCGACCAACGAACCCTACGCGATCGCCAAGATCGCCGGCCTCAAGCTGTGCGAGAGCCACCAGCGCCAGCACGGCCGCAACTACATCAGCGTGATGCCGGCCAGCCTGTACGGCCCGAACGACAACTACACCCCCGGCCAGAGCCACGTGCTGCCGGCGCTGCTGCGGCGAGCCCACGAGGCGAAGCGGCGCGGGGATGCGGAGCTGGTCGTCTGGGGCAGCGGCACGCCGCGCCGCGAGTTCCTCTACGTGGACGACCTGGCGGAAGCCTGCGTGATGCTGGCCGAGACCGGCTACGACGGCGCACCGCTGAACATCGGCTGCGGCGACGACCTGTCGATACGCCAACTCGCCGAAGCGGTGTGCGCCACGGTGGGCTACCCAGGCCGCCTGGTGTTCGACACCAGCAAGCCCGACGGCATGCCGCGCAAGCTGCTCGACTCCTCGCGCATCTCTGCGTTGGGCTGGCTGCCCAAGGTGCCGCTGCCCGAGGGCCTGCACCGCGCGTACGCAGCCGCGCCCTGGCGCGGCGACTGATCGCCGGCGGTGGGCGGCTATAGTGGCCCGCCGACCGCCCATGAACACCACCACTCCCGCCGTCCCGCCCGCCCTGCCCGGCGAGGCCTTCGACCTCGACAGCGCCGCAGGCCGCCTGCGCGTCTACCGCAGCGCGCCCAGCCAGGCCGCCACCACCCTGCCGCTGCTGCTGGTGCACAGCGTCAACGCCGCCGGCTCGGCGCGCGAGGTGCGCCCGCTGTACGAGCACTACCGCCAGCATCGCCCGGTGATCGCCTTCGACCTGCCCGGCTTCGGCCTGTCCGAACAAGGCGACCGGCCCTACAGCCCGCGCCTGATGACCGACGCGGTGCTGGCCGTCGTGCAGGAGCTGCGACGCCTGCACGGGCCAGTGCCGATCGACACGCTGGCGGTGTCGCTGGGCTGCGAGTTCCTCGCGCGCGCCGCGGTCGAATCACCCGCGTCGTTTCGCAGCGTCGCGCTGGTCAGCCCGACCGGCTTCAGCGGCACGACGCGGCGGCTCGGCCCGCCGGGCAGCACGCGCAAGCTGCCGGGCCTGCATGCGGTGCTGTCGGTGCCGCTGTGGGGCGCCAGCCTGTTCCGCGCGCTGACGCGGCCCGGCGTGATCCGCTTCTTCCTCGAGAAGACCTGGGGGTCGAAGGCGATCGACGAGGACCTCTGGCGCTACGACACCTTGATCACGCGCCAGCCCGGAGCGCACCACGCGCCACTGCACTTCCTCGGCGGCGGGCTTTTCTCCGGCGACGTCAACGCGCTGTATGACGCGCTGGCCATGCCGGTGTGGATGTCGCACGGCACGCGCGGCGACTTCGTCGACTACCGCGGCAAGGCTGCCTACACCGCGCGGCCGAACTGGCGCTTCGACGTGTTCGAGGCCGGCGCGCTGCCCTACTTCGAGCTGCCGGCCGATTTCATGCGGCGCTACGACGCCTTCCTCGCCTCTGCCTGAACCGCGCGGCTACTGGAAGTGCTGGAGCATGCGCTCCAGCGCCATCGTGAACGGCGCCTGCATCATCGGCAACGTCAGCAGCACGCCCACCAGCCCCACGCTCAGCGTGATCGGGAAGCCGATGGCGAACAGGTTGAGCTGCTGCGCGACGCGCGCGGCGATGCCCATCACCAGGTTGACGAACAGCAGCATCGCCACCATCGGCAGCGCGATCCACAGCCCGATGGCGAACACTTCGGCGCCCCAGCGGTGCGGCTGGGCGGCCTTGACGAAGGCGAAGGGCTCGGGCCCGACCGGGAACGACTGGAAGCTCTGCATCACGCCTGCGATCACCAGCAGGTGGCCGCCGGTGACGATGAACAGCCAGCTCACCGTGACGCCGAAGAAGCGGCTCACCGCGGTGGTCTGGCCGCCGGTGGCGGGGTCGAAGAAGCCGGCGAAGTTCAGGCCCATCTGCAGCCCGACCAGCTCGCCGGCGAATTCCACCGACGCAAAGACGACGCGCACCGCGAAGCCGATCGAGACGCCGATGACGATCTGCTGCAGCACGACGAGGAAGGTGAGCGCCGAGTCCAGCGGGATCGGTGCGACCGGCGGCAGCGTGGCCTGCGCGCACAACGCGATCAGGAAGGCCAGTGCCACGCGCACACGCATCGGCACGGCGCGCTGGCCGATCACCGGCAGCGTGCCGAACAGCGCCAGCACGCGCAGGAAAGCCCACAGGATCGGCGTGACCCAGGCGAGGATCTGCGCCTCGTTGAAGGTCAGCACGATTCAGGCCGGCAGATCGGCAGGTGATCAACCGACCACGGTGGGGATCGCCTGCAGCGTGCGCTGCAGGTACTCCACCAGCGTGGTCAGCATCCACGGCCCGGCCACGGCGAGCACCGCCACCGCGGCGAGGATCTTCGGCACGAAGGTCAGCGTGGCCTCGTTGATCTGCGTGGCAGCCTGGAAGATGCTGACCAGCAGGCCGACGGCCAGCACGGTGAGCAGCATCGGCGCGGCCACCATCAGCAGCGTGTACAGGCCTTCCTGGCCGTAGGTGAACACCTGTTGCGGATTCATGGGTTTCCTAAGTGGCAAAACTCGCCGCCAGCGAACCCAGCAGCAGGTTCCAGCCGTCGGCCAGCACGAAAAGCATCAGCTTGAAGGGCAGCGCCACCAGCACCGGGCTGAGCATCATCATGCCCAGGCTCATCAGCACGCTGGCCACCACCATGTCGATGATCAGGAACGGGATGAAGATCAGGAAGCCGATCTGGAACGCGCTCTTCAGTTCGCTGGTCACGAAGGCCGGCACCAGCACCTTGAAGGGCACCTCGGCCGTCTTCACCGCCGGGTCGAGCTTGGCCAGGCGGGCGAACAGCATCACGTCGGACTGGCGCGTCTGCTTGAGCATGAACTCGCGCATCGGCACCTCGCCGCGCCTGAGCGCCTCGTCGAAGGCGATCTTGTTCTCCGCGTAGGGCTGGTAGGCGTCGGCGTAGACGCGGTCGATCGTCGGCCCCATCACGAAGAAGGTCAGGAACAGGCTCAGACCCACCACCACCTGATTGGGCGGTGCGGCCTGCGTGCCCATGGCCTGGCGCAGCAGGCTCAGCACGATGACGATGCGCGTGAAGCCGGTCATCATCAGCAGCACCGCGGGCAGGAAGCTCAGGGCCGTGAAGAACAGCAGCGTCTGCACCGGCACCGAGTAGCTGGTGCCGCCGGCGCCCTGGCCGATGACCAGCGGCAGGCCCGGGCCGGCACCCTGCGCTAAAGCCGCTGCAGGAACGGCCGATAGTGCCGTCAAGGCCAGGAGCGACCAGGCCTTAGCGCGCATCGGCATCACCCTGGGGACGCTGCAGTTTCGCCAGCAGGCCGGCGAAGGCCGGGCCTGCCGGTGCAGCGGGCACGGCGCCCTCGACGGGTTCCATCGTGTGCAGCGTGGTGATGCTCGACGGCGTGACGCCCAGCACCAGCCAGCGGCGCGACTCGCCCTGCCCCACCTCGATGGTGACGATGCGCTGGCTGGCCGACAGCGGCAGCGCTGCCACGCTCTTCATCAGGTTCGCGCCGCCCGCACCGCCAAGCATCGCACCCGCGGGGGTGCGCTTGAGCAGCCACAGCGCAGCCGGGATCAGCGCGAGGATCGCGATGAACCACAGCAGCGAGGTCAATCCGCCCTGTCCCATCTCAACCCTTGCTGAGGCGGCGCATGCGCTCGCTGGGCGTGACGATGTCGGTCAGGCGGATGCCGAACTTGTCGTTCACCACCACCACCTCGCCCTGCGCGATCAGGTAGCCGTTGACGAGCACGTCCATCGGCTCGCCGGCCAGCGCGTCGAGCTCGACCACCGAGCCCTGCGCGAGCTGCAGGATGTGCTTGATCGGGATGCGCGTGCGGCCCAGCTCCACGGTGAGCTGCACCGGGATGTCCAGGATCATGTTGATGTCGTTGCCCGCGTTCGTCGCCGTGGTCGGCGAGAAGTTGGTGAACGAGGCCGGCGCCACCTGCTCGGGCTGCACCTCGGAGGCGGTCTCGTTGGGCTTGGCCTCCGCGAGCGCGGCGGCCCACTCGGCGGCCATCGCGTCCTGTTCTTCGGCGGGGTTTTCAGCTGACATTGTGGTCTCCCAACCAGGACATGTTCGACCCGGTCAACGTGCGATCGATCTTCAATGCGTACTTGCCGGCGCTGGTGCCGTACTGGCACGAGAACACCGGCACGCCCACCACCTTGGCTTCGATGGACTTGTTCAGGTCGAGCTCGATGAAGTCGCCCGGCTTGAACGCGAGCAACTGCTCCACGGTGGCGTCGGCCGTCGCGAGCTCGGCGACCAGCTCCACCTCGGCGGCCTGGATCTGGTTCTTCAGCAGGTTCACCCAGCGGCGGTCGGGTTCGTTGGAGTCGCCCTGCATGGTCGAGTACAGGACGTCGCGGATCGGCTCCAGCGTCGAGTACGGGATGCAGAAGTGGATGGTGCCGCTGGTGTCGCCGATCTCCAGCGTGAACGAGGTGGCCACGACGATCTCGCTGGGCGTGGCGATGTTGGCAAACTGCGGCTGCATCTCCGAGCGCTGGTAGTCCAGCTCGAGCGGGTAGATGCCCTGCCAGGCCTTCTTGTACTCGGCGATCACCACCTCGACGAGGCGGGTGATGATGCGCTGCTCGGTGGGCGAGAAGTCGCGGCCCTCGATGCGGGTGTGGAACTTGCCGGCGCCGCCGAACAGCGCGTCGATGACGGCGAACACCAGCGTCGGGTCGCACACGATCAGCCCGCTGCCGCGCAGCGGCTTGACGCTGACGATGTTGAAGTTCGTCGGCACCACGATCTCGCGCAGGAAGGCGCTGTACTTCTGCACCTTGATGCCGCCGATGGCGATTTCCGGGCTCTTGCGGATGAAGTTGAACAGCCCGATGCGGATGTTGCGCGCGAAGCGCTCGTTGATGATTTCCATCGTGGGCATGCGCCCACGAACGATGCGTTCCTGGCTCGACAGGTCGTAGGAGCGGATGCCCCCGCTCGGCGCCTCTTCCTGCTCGAGCTTCTGGCTCTCGCCAGTGATGCCCTGCAGCAGCGCGTCGACTTCGTCCTGCGAAAGGATCTGCTGGCTCATTGGATGATGAAGTTCGAGAAGTGCACGTGCTTCACGGGGTTCTCGACGGCCGGCTTGGCGGCCTTCTTCTTTTTCTTCTTCGGCTTGGGCGCATCGGCGTCGTCTGCGGCTGCGTCGTCCGCAGCGGCGGCTTCCGGCTCGGCCTCGGGCGCCTCGATCTCGATGCCCAGCGGGCGCACCGTCTCGCGCATGATCTCGGCGGCCAGGGCCTCCTTGCCCTTGCGCTCGAGCAGCTCGGCCGAGGTCTTGTGCGCCAGCACCATCAGGATGCCGTTGCGGATGGCAGGCATGTAGGCCTTGAGCTGCTCGGAGATCTTGGCGTCCTCGATCTCCAGCGTGATGCCGATCTGCGCGTAGCGATCGGTTTCCTTGTCGGCCAGGTTGACGATGAAGGGTTCCAGCGGCAGGAAGGTCGGCACGTGCGAGACGTCGTGCTTCGCGTCCTTCTTCTTGCCGTGGGCGCCCGCGTCTTCGCTATCGCCCTCGGCCTCGGCCGCCGCAGCGGCCTCGGCGGCCTTCTTCTTCATGTAGAAGACCGCGCCGCCGCCGCCGGCAACGGCCAGCAGCAGCACCGCCGCGATGATGATGATCAGCTTCTTCTTGCCCTTGGCGGGCGGCGCAGCGGCAGCGACTTCGGCGCCTGGAGCGGCAGCGGCAGACATCGGCTCTCCTTCGTGGGCAGGCACGGCACCATGGCCGGGCATTGCAATGGATTATGAAAACCGCCCCCTGCGCCGATGCGGCGAAAAGGGGGCGGATTGACCGCCAGTCCGCGGCCGGGGCGGCTGGCGTGGATCAGGCGTAGAGATCGACCCCGCCGGCCGTGACCCGGCCCCGCCACGCCGGCCGTGAACTCGTACCGGTGGCGGACGCCTCCCGCTCGCGCGTCGTGCTCGCCGCGCCATCGGGCGGGCCGTCGCGACCGGCGTCGCCGCGGCCCGGCGTGTGCTGCGACACGCCACCGCCGCTGAGCGTGAGCCCGGCGTCGCGCAGCGCGGCAGCCAGCTCGGGCAGGCTCGCCTCGATGGCAGCGCGCGTGGCAGCCGCCTGCGCGCCGAAATCGATGTGGGCACGCTCGCCGTCCATGGCGATCTGCACCGACACCGGGCCCATCTCGGCCGGGTTCAGGTGCAAGCTCGCCTCATGCACGCCATCGCGCGCGAGCACGCTGACCTGCACGCCGAAGGCCTGGGCGAAGTCGGGCGAATCGAGCGGCACGGGAACCGCCACGGCGGCAGGGGCTTCCGCCACGGTCGGGCTCGCAGCCTCGGTACGCAGCGCCGCGGCCGCTTGCGCCGGCTCGAAGCCGGCCGGCAGCGAGAAGCCCGGCGCTGCGGGAACGGCGGCCGACTCGCGCTCGGCCGACGCCGAAGACGCCTTCGATTCCTCGGCGGCCTGCGCGGCCGCTTCCAGCGCGACGGCCGGCGGCTCGCGGCCGGTGCGTTCGGCCTGCCCGGCACCTGTGCGATCGCCGGGGCGTGCGCTGGCGAGGCTGTCGTCTGCCACGGGCACTTCGTCCGTGCGGCCACCGGATGGGTTCGAGACGGCTTCGATGTCGGGCGAGACCGGGCTGGCGTTCGCCGCGAGCTTCGGAGCGACCGCATCGGCCGGCGGCAGATGCAGTTGCGCCAGCCACTGCGCCAGCGCCGGGTCCATCGTGGCAGCGTCCTTGACGGTGACGGGCGAGTCGGGGTTCTGCGCCGCCTCGTCGGCGGGTTCCGGCGGCTTCGCTGCGGGCCGGGCTTCGGCCTGGGGCGCATGCGGGGTGCGGCCGGCCTGGCGCAGGCGCGCTGCGCGGCCCTCGTCGGGACGCGTCGACGAAGCAGTCGCGGCGGCGGCATCACCGTCGGCCGGGTCGGCGGAATCAGGGTCGGCCGTGGCCTCGCGCGGCTGCGCGGACTGGCGTTCGCTGCGCGTGCTCGCCATCAGCTGCGCGAAGCCTCCGCCTGGCACGCCCGACGCGCCGGCGGACTCGGCGGTCTGCGGCAGGGCGGCGGGCTGCGACACGAAGGGAGGCTGGATCTGCATGGGGCGCGGTCTCAGTAGCGGGTGGTGGCGGCGGCCAGGCGGTTCCAGGCGGCGCGCGAAGCCATCTCGTCGAGCTGGCTCTGCTCGTGGCGCTCGCCCTTGCGCTGGATCTCGGTGACGCGGCGCTCGATCAGCTTCTGCACCGAGGCGACCCGCAGCTCCTGCTGTTGCAGCGCCTCCTGCGCACGCTCGAGCTGGTGCCCGGCCTGCGTGGCCACGCGGGCCTGGTGTTCGATGGCCTGGGTCAGGCGGGTCACGAAGCCGTGGTAGCAGCGCAGCAGGTCCATCTGGCCGGGCTGCGCGAAACGCTCGGCCCAGCGCTGCTCGTACTCGCGGCGGTAGTCGGCGAGCTGTTGCGATTGCGCGCGCCGCGTCCAGTGCCTTCTGCATGCGCTGCCGGTGCGCCAGCGCTTCGTCGCGTTCGCGCTCGGCGTGCGACAGCAGGACCATCAGCGGTTGCAGGTTCTTCATGGGTCAGTGAATGCGTCGAATCGCTTGATCGCCATCAGCCCGCCACCACGGCGCGCAGCTGGCGCACGCTGGCCTCGAGCGGCGCGCTCTCGCGCATGTCCTGCTGCAGCAGGCCGCGCATCGCCGGGAACAGGCGCACGGCGGTGTCGAGTTCGGCGTCGTGGCCGGGGGCGTAGGCGCCGAGCTGGATCAGGTCGCGTGCCTTGTTGTGCTTGGCCAGCAGCTGGCGCAGGCGACGTGCCGCCTCCACGTGCGGCTGCGGCGCCACGTTGGTCATCACCCGCGAGACCGACTTCTCGATGTCGATGGCCGGGTAATGGCCGGCCTCGGCGAGCTCGCGCGAGAGCACGATGTGGCCGTCGAGGATGCCGCGCGCCGCATCGGCGATCGGGTCGTTCGGGTCGTCGCCTTCGCTGAGCACGGTGTAGAAGGCAGTGATCGAGCCGCCGCCGGCGATGCCGTTGCCGCTGCGCTCCACGAGCTGCGGCAGCTTGGCGAAACAGCTCGGCGGGTAGCCCTTGGTGGCCGGCGGCTCGCCGATGGCCAGCGCGATCTCGCGCTGCGCCATCGCGTAGCGCGTCAGCGAGTCCATCAGCAGCAACACGTTCAGCCCGCGATCGCGGAAGTGCTCGGCGATCGCGGTGGCGTAGTTGGCGCCCTGCATGCGCACCAGCGGCGGCGCGTCGGCGGGCGCGGCCACCACCACGGCGCGCGCCAGGCCCTCGTCGCCGAGGATGTCCTCGATGAATTCCTTCACCTCGCGGCCGCGCTCGCCGATCAGCCCGACGACGATCACGTCGGCCTCGGTGTAGCGCGCCATCATGCCCAGCAGCACCGACTTGCCCACGCCGGTGCCGGCGAACAGCCCGATGCGCTGGCCGCGGCCGACGGTGAGCATGGCGTTGATCGCGCGCACGCCGGTGTCCAGCGGGCGGCGCACCGGCTCGCGGTCCATCGCGTTGATCGGGCGGCGGATCAGCGGCTCGTTGTGCACGAGGTCCAGCGGCCCCTTGCGGTCCATCGGGTGGCCGTGCGAATCGACCACGCGGCCGAGCAGGCCGTCGCCCACCGGCAGGTGCAGCGTGCGGTCCTCGCCGCGGCGCCAGGGGTGGCGCGCTGCGCCGAGCTTCATCGGCACCACCGGCGTGGGCCGCGGAATGACGCGCGCGCCACTGGCCAGGCCGTGCACGTCGCCGGTGGGCATCAGGTAGGCGCGGTCGCCGTTGAAGCCCACCACCTCGGCCGTCACCGGCGGGGCGCCGTCCATGCGCACCTCGCACACCGAGCCGACGGGCAAGCGGATGCCGGTGGCTTCGAGCACCAGGCCGGCCACGCGCACGAACCGGCCCACGGTCTCCAGTGGCACCGGCTCGGCCGCGAAGTTGCGCAGGTCGCCGAGAAAACGGTTCCAGTGCTCTGTCGTCGCCAGCGCACGGGTTTCGATCTGCGTGGTGATCATTCGGCTGCCTCCGGCGTCCAGGGCGCTTCGGAGCCCAGTGCCGCAGCAGCTCGCCGCCAGCGCGACTCGATGCTCGCGTCGATGATGCCGATGTCGGATTCGACGACGCAGCCGCCGCGCGTCACGGCGGCGTCGGCGAGCAGCCGCGCACCGCGGGCGGCGAGCACCTCTTCGGCGCCCTGCGCGACCAGCGGCTGGTCGTCGGGGTGTACGCGCACGGTGACGTGGCGCGCCGACAGCAGCAGCGTCTCCAGCGCCTCCCGCGCCACCATCGCCACCTGTTGCGGGTGGGTGGCCAGCTCGCCGCGCACCACCTGGCGCGCCAGCGCCGTGGCGGCGTCGGCCAGCGCGCTGGCCATGGCCTGCTGCAGCATGTCCATCTGGTCGCCGTAGGACTTCATGAGCGCGCCGACCTGCGCCGTGGCCTGCGAGGCGAAACTCTGCTTGAAACTCTCCAGCGCGGCGATGCCGTCGCGGTAGCCGTCGTGATAGCCGCCCTGGCGCGCAGCGCGCAGCGCCTCGGCCTGCTGCTCCTCGGGGCTGAGTGCCGGCTCGGCGGCAGCCGCTGCGGCCTCTTCCTCGCCCGAGAGCGAACCCGGTGACCAGGCCGCGAACGACGACAGCTCCTCGCGCGGGATGAAGCGGGCGTACATGCTGGCGCCCTTGCCGCCCCCGGCGGGCGGCGGCACCTGGCGGATGCGCTCCTTCGGTGAACTCATCACAGGAACTCGTCGTCGCTACCACCACCCAGCACGATCTGGCCCTCGTCGGCCAGGCGGCGCACGATCTTGAGCATTTCCTTCTGCTCGGCCTCGACCTCGGAGACGCGCACCGGGCCGCGCGATTCGAGATCTTCGCGCAGCGTCTCGGCCGCGCGGGTGGACATGTTCCTGAACACCTTCTCGCGCATCTCCGGCGTGGCGCCCTTGAGCGCGATGACCAGCGATTCGCTCTGCACTTCCTTGAGCAGCGACTGGATGCCCTTGTCGTCGATCTTCTCCAGATCGTCGAAGGTGAACATGTTGTCCATGATCTTCTGGGCCAGGTCGTTGTCGACCTCGCGGATGTAGTCGAGCACCGCCGTCTCGACGCTGCTGCCCATCAGGTTGATCATCTCGGCGGCCGTCTTCACGCCGCCCAGCGACGCCTTCTTCAGGCGGTCGCCGCCGGCCAGCACCTTGCTCATCACCTCGTTGAGGTCCTTCAGCGCCGAGGGCTGGATGCCGTCGAGCGTGGCGATGCGCACCATCACCTCGTTGCGCTGCCGCTCCGGGAAGGTCTTGAGCACGGCGCCGGCCTGGTCGAAGTCCAGGTGCACGAGGATCGCCGCGACGATCTGCGGGTGCTCGTTGCGCAGCAGCTCGCCCACCGAGCCCGGGTCCATCCACTTCAGGCTCTCGATGCCGGTGACGTCGGCGCCCTGCAGGATGCGGTCGATCAGCAGGTTGGCCTTGTCGTCGCCGAGCGCCTTGCGCAGCACGGTCTTCACGTACTCGTCGGTGTCGGTGACGAGCATGCTCTGTTCGCCCGCGACCTCGGAGAACTTGACCAGCACGCCTTCCACGCGCTCGCGCGGGATCGACTTCATCTTCGCGATCGTCTCGCCCAGGCGCTGCACCTCTTTCGGCGCGAGGTGCTTGAAGACCTCGGAGGCCTCTTCCTCGCCGAGCGACATCAGCAGGATCGCTGCGTTTTCGGTGCCTTCGTCGTCCATGCTCATGGTCCTATGCCGCCTCGCCGCTCACCCAGCCGCGCACGATGTTCGCCACCGCCGCGGGGTTCTCCTTGGCCAGCGCGCGGGCGGCGTCCAGGTGTTCGTTGGTCTTCGGTGCCGGCAGCGCAGGCATCTGGCCCTCGGGCAGCGCGTTGTCGTCGTCGACCACGGCATTGAGCTGCGCACCCGGCGCCGGCGGCGGGGGCGGCGCGAGCGCGGCCTTCATCGCCGGGCGGATCATCCCGAAAAACACGATCAGCGCCACCAGAGCAAGGCCGGCCGGCACCGCGGCAGCGCGCAGCATGTCGATGACCTCCGGCTGCTTCCACAGCGGCAGCGGGTCGATCTTGGCCGACGGGTCGACCTTGAACGGCGCGTTGATGACCTTCACCGAGTCGCCGCGATCCTGCTTGAAGCCGATGCTCTCGCGCACCAGCGCGGTCAGCTTCTCGACCTCCTCGGCCGACAGCGGCGTGGTCGTCGTCTTGCCCTTCGCATCGGTCACGCTGCGGTGGTTCACCACCACGGCGGCGTTCAGGCGCTTGACGGTGCCGGTGGCGTTGCGCGTCACGCGCACCGTCTTGTCGACTTCGTAGTTGGTCACCGCGTCGCGGCGGGTGTTGGCGTTCGCGCCGCCGCCCTGCGCGGCCTGCAGCGGCTGCGGCGTACCCGTCACCGGCGCTGTGGCCGGCACCGGCGGCTGGTTCGAGGCCGCACCCGGCACGCCGCTGGGCGCCGCGCCGTTGCTGCCGCTGCTTTCGCTGACCTGCTGGCTGCGGATGGCGATGCTGGCCTTGTCGCCCTGGTTGGGCGCGAACTCTTCGGCGGTGGCCTCGGTCTGCGAGAAGTCGACGTCGGCGGTCACCGTGGCGCGCAGGTTGTCGCGGCCGACCAGCGGCTCGAGCAACTCGAAGATGCGCTTCTGGTAGCCCGCCTCGACCTGGTTGACGTACTGCAACTGCTGCGCGTCGAGGCCGGCCTGCGGGTTCTCGGCGCTGGCGGTGAGCAGCGCGCCGGTCTGGTCGAGCACGCTGACGGCCTTCGGGTTCATTTCGGGCACGCTGGACGACACCAGGTGCACGATGCCGGCGATCTGCGCGCGCTCCAGCGTGCGGCCCGGGTACAGCGTCAGCATCACCGAGGCGGTGGGCTTCTGCTGCTCGCGGAAGAAGCCGTTCTGGTTGGGCAGCGCCAGGTGCACGCGGGCGTTCTGCACCGCGGCCAGCGCGGTGATCGAGCGGGTGAGTTCGCCTTCGAGGCCACGCTGGAAGGTCAGCCGCTCCTGGAACTGCGTCTGGCCGAAGCGCGCGCCGTCCATCAGCTCGTAGCCGACCACCGAGCCCTTGGGCAGGCCGGCGGCGGCCAGCTTCAGGCGCACGTCGTGCACCTTGGCCGCCGGCACCAGGATGGCCGCGCCGCCATCGGCATGCCGATAGGGCACGTTCATCTGCGAGAGCTGCGCGATGATGGCGCCGCCGTCCTTGTCGGACAGGTTGGCGTAGAGCACCTTGTAGTCGCCCTGGCTGCTCCACATCGTCATCGCCAGCACCACCGCGCCGAGCGCGGCGATACCGAGGGCGAAACTCAGCTTGGCCTTCAGCGGCACGGCGGCCACACGGGCGCCGAACCCGGCGGGTTCGACCAGGGGCAGTGCGTTGGCGTTGGTTCTGGCGACGACGGCGTTGTCCATGGGCGATCGGTTCTGGCCCGGGGCGGAAATGCGCCCGGATCGAAACCGATTGTTCGAGAACTTGAGCCCCGCGAATGCCGCGAACAGCCCGTCAAACGGCCGCCAGTTCGCGCCACCGGGATGACGGGCAGTGACTACAGTCACGCCATCCCCCCATGGTGAGGGCATGCCATGAATGTCACGCTGAAACCTTTCGACTTCGCCCAGGCCGCTGCAAGAGCGGGGCTGGCCACCAACGGACAGCCGCTGAAGGCAGGCCGCGCCGTCGAGGGCACCGGCTTCCAGCAGGCGCTGACCCAGGCGCTCGGCTCGGTGAGCAACAGCCAGAACCAGGCGAGCCGCCTGCAGCGCGAGCTGCAGATGGACAACCCCTCGGTGAGCCTGGAGGAAACCATGGTCGCGATGCAGAAGGCGCAGATCGGTTTCCAGGCCACGTTGACGGTGCGCAACCGCCTCGTGTCCGCCTACAGCGAGATCATGAACATGCAAGTCTGAGCGGCACGCTCAGCCCGGCAAGCGCACGTCAGGCCTGCCTGTCGAGCTTCTCGCCGAGGATCGGCACGGTGCCGTAGGGCGAAGGCTGCTTGGATGCCGGCTCCAGTTCGCGCGCCAGCCGGCTCAGCCACGGAAACCGCGGCGGGATCGGCTGCTGCGTGGACTCGTCCAGCTGGACGAGCGAGGATGCCTCGCCCTTGGGCGGGGTGCCCGAAGTCGGGGTGTCGGCTGGTCGGCTCGGCGTCGCCGGCAGCACGACGCGTCCGACGCCTGAGACGTGGTTGACGCTCATGTTGCGCTCCTTGTAGGGGCGAAAGTCGCTATGCCATGGGAATCGGCATCCCATGGCCGGACTTGAGGGGTGAAACCCCCGAGTCGTAACAAGGCGTGAATTTCGCCGCAGGCGCGGCCACTGCAACGGCCGGCTAGTCGAGCGACATGAGGCGGCGACGCTTCTGCGTCTGGTCGATGAAGCGCTGCAGGATGCGCTCCGCGTCGTTGGCCAGGTTGACGAACTCGCAGCCCAGCCGCGCGCCCCGGGCCTCGGGGTTGAGCACGGTGGCGTGCTGCATGCGCAGGTTGGCCACCAGCCGCGTGTCGGCGTCGAGGTCGATCTGCACCTGGTTCATCAGCATGCCCGGCTGGATGGCCGGCACGTCCTCGGGCAGGAACAGCGCACAGCCGCCGATGCTCACGTCGATGACGCGCAGCGCGAGCTGCATCTCGGCGATCGCCGGGTGGCGCACGCGCGCCAGCGGCGAGCTGCGCAGCAGGGGCCGCACGCGGAAGGAGTTGCGTCGCTGGAAGCGGAACAGTTCACGCGGCAGGCGCGCGCTGATGGCGCTGCCGCCGATGCCGCGAACCAGCACCAGGCCCTGCACGTCGAACTGGATCTTGATGCTGTCGAGGTAGCCCACCGCGACGGCCTCGTCGCATTCGATCAAGCGCTGGGTCACCGGCATGTTGGCGTCGGCACTGAAGCTGAGCTGCCCGCGCGCCGGGTCCAGCGACCACAGCGTGGTCGACAGCATCGCGCCGTTGCTGCCGTTCAGGTTCAGCAGCACGTTGCCGTCCTGGAACTGCTTGAGCATGGCCGTGATCTCTCGCGGCGCGGTGATGCGGAACTCGTCCAGCCCGCCGTTCTGGGCGGCCAGCGAGTCCAGCGGCATCGGCAATGTTTCCATGTCGCTGCGCAGAGGAAGGGTTCAGTGCAGGGTCTTGGTGCGGCCGGCGAGCAGCTCGTCGAGCTGCTCGAGCCAGGGCTCGGCGAGCTGGCGCACCTCGGCGTCGTTGACGAGGATGCGCTGCATGATGCGCGACTTCAGCTGCGCCTCTTCGGTGGGCAGCGGTTGCGACGAGGCGGCATGCTTGAGCTGCGAGATGAGCAGCGCGCAAGCGCCTTCGAGCTTCACCACCTGGTCCCAGTTGCCGCTGCGCGCGGCTTCCAGCATGTCCTGGCTGGCTTGTTCGATGGCTTCGTAGTAGTTCAGGAGTTGCGACGGCATGGCAGGCGTTCCGCAGAAGGTCATGGGGGGTCGGCCGTCACTGCGCCGCTTGGGTCACGCGCGGGCCGATCTCGGCCCAGGCACTGCGCACCGGCTCGATGAGGCTGGCGCATTCGTCCAGGGCCTGGGCATCGTTGTGCAGGTTCGCGTGGGTCAGCCGCATGCCCACGTAGGCATACAGCGCGTCCAGGTCGGCGGCCAGCTTGCCGCCGTCGGCCAGGTTGAGGCCCGCCTTCAGGCCTTCCTCGACGATGCGTGCGGCATGGCTGATCGCACGGCCCTTGGCCTCGATCTGCCGGGCGAGCATCGCACCGCGGGCCCGCGCGATCGCATCCTGGAAGCCGTCGAACAACATCTCGATCAGCTTGTGCGGCGTCGCGTTCGAGGTGGCGGTCTCGAGCCCGACCTGCTGGTACGCGCTGGCCAGCGAATGCATGGCGCGCGGCTTGGAGAAGGTGGCTGCGAACATCGAAGGCCTCTTGCTGGTTGACTTGCGATGAATATCGGCCCACCACCGTGCGACTTGAGTCGCCGAACACCCGCCAAACCCGGCCTGTTCCGGGCTTCAGCGTGTCGGCCTCAGGCCTTGTTCCACTGCGCGACCTGGTTGGTCACGTAGGTGCTCAGGCCGTTGAGCGTGCCGAGCTTCGCATCGAGCATGCTGTACTGCTTCTCGAGCCGCTTCTGCGTCTGCGCCAGGCGCTCTTCCATGCGGTCCTGCGAGGTCTGGTTGCGCTTGAGCTTGTCGTTCAGGCCGGTGGTGCGCGAGGTGAGTGCGCCGTCGATGCCCAGGATGTCGCTGGCCACCACGCGAAAGCGCTTGCCGAAGCCGTCGAGGTTGGCATCCGTGAGGCTGGAGTTGGAGAACAGCGCCTTCAGCTCGGACAGGTTGGCGATCGCCTTGTCGAGCTTGGTGCTGTTGACCGTCAGGCTGCCGTCCTGCTGCATCTCGAAGCCGACGTCGGACAGCCGCGCGTAGGCCGTCGAGGCGCCGCTGCTCGCGCCGAGCATCGACCGCAAGCGGTTCTGCAGCCCCACGATGGCACTGTCACCCTGCAGTGCCCCGGCCTTCTTGGCGGTGGCGTCGTACTTGGTGTCGGTGACGATCAGCTTGGAGAGTTCGGTGTACGCGGTGGCGAACTCGGTGAGCGTCTTCTTCAGCGTCTCGGTGTCGGCGGCGACATCGATCGTCACCGGACCGGCCGTCTCGGCGGTCATCGTCAGCGTCACGCCGTCGAACACATCGGTCAGCGTGTTGCTCGCAGAACTGACCGGCAGGTTGTTCACCGTCGCCACCAGGTTGGCGGCCGGCTGCGCGGGCGTGGCGCCGCCGGTCTGCGTGGCCGCGTTGAAGCTCAGGCCGTCCAGGCCGGTGCCGCTGACCGTGGTGTTGAAGGCGTTGTCGGTGCCGGTGGCGTTGGCGCGCATCACCAGCCGCGCGCCGCTGGCATCGGTGAGGATGCTGGCCGTGACGCCGGCACCGGCCGCGTTGATCTTGTCGCGGATGCCCGCCAGCGTGTCGGTGGCCTCGATCGCGACGTCGAACGGGTCGCCGCCGCCGGTGCGCTGGATCGTCAGCGTGCCCGAGCCGAGCGTCGTGCTGCTCGAGGCCAGTGCCGGTGCGGCAATGGTCTGCGCCTTGGCCAGCGAGGTCACCTCGACGGCAAAGCTCGCCGGGCTCGCGGTGCTGCTGGTGGTCACGCCCACCGCGCTGCTGTTCGACTTGCCGGTGGTGGTGCGCCAGAAGTCGGTGGAGGCGAGCTTGGCCGCCACGTCGCGGAACTTGGACAGCGCGCTCTTGATCTTGCCGACCTCGGAGATCTGCGACTGGATCTTCGTCTCGGCGGTTTCGAGCTGCTTCAGGGGCTGCCGCTCGATGGCCATCAGCTGCGTGATGATCGAGCTGACGTCCAGCCCGCTGCCGATGCCCGGTGAGCTGATGGTGGCCATGGTGCTGCCCCTTCTTCAAAGACGAACGGCGCCGGCGCGAAACCGCTCGGGTCCGCTCGGCGCCTGGAACGAACCCGTGACTCCGCCTGGGCGGATACCGGGTTGTCGGCCGCGGCGGCGCGAACTTGAGCCGCGCCGCGGCGGGCCTCGATCAGCCGGGCCGCAAGCATGCGTCCCGGCCTTCGCCAGGCAGTCGACCGCGCGCAGGCGCGCTCGCCCGTCCGGGCTCAGCCTTGCAACAGCTGCAGCACCTGCTGCGGCAACTGGTTGGCCTGGGCGACCATCGCCGTGCCGGCCTGCTGCAGGATCTGTGCGCGCGACAAGTTCGCCGTTTCCGCGGCGAAGTCGGCGTCCATGATGCGGCCGCGGGCTGCGCTCTGGTTCTCGCCGGTGATCTGCAGGTTGCTGATGGCGAACTGGAAGCGGCTCATCGCGGCGCCGTAGGTGGCGCGGCTGGTGGTGATTGCATCGAGCGCGGCGTCGATGCCGCTCATCGCCGTCGAGGCGGTGCCGGAGGTGAGGATGTCGCCCGTCACCGTGGTCACGGTCGACGTGGTGATGGTCATCGTGTCGCCGTTGTTGGCGCCGACCTGGAAGGTCTGCGCGCCGGCGCCGGAGCCGACGATCGCCGTGCCGTTGAACTTGGTCTGCGTGGCGATGCGGGTGATTTCGGCCGACAGCTGCTGGTATTCGGTGTCGAGATTGGCGCGGTCGCTGGTGCCGTTGCTGCCGTTCTGGGCCTGCACGGCCAGTTCACGCATGCGTTGCAGCACGTCGGTCACGGTGGCCAGCGCGCCTTCGGCGGTCTGCGCGAGCGAGATGCCGTCGTTGGCGTTGCGGATCGCGACGTTGATGCCGCGGATCTGCGCGTTCATGCGGTCGGCGATGGCCAGGCCGGCGGCGTCGTCCTTGGCCGAGTTGACGCGCAGGCCCGAGGACAGGCGCTGCATCGAGGTGGCCAGCGAACTCTGCGAGGTGTTCAGGTTTCGCTGCGCGTTCAGCGACGAAACGTTGGTATTGATGGTCTGCGGCATGAAAGCTCCTGAAGGATCCGATTCCTGCCGGGCTTGCGACCGGCGACTTCAGGCCTCGTTCGGAGGTGTGGCCTGTCAAACGGATTCTTCGGCAGCTGCCGCGCCGGCGGTCCGGCGAAAAGCGCCGGAATGGCCGGCCAGTTCGATGCCGGGGCGGCTCCAAGAAAGAAAAGGCCGCCCCGGGGGCGGCCTTCCAACGTGCGGGACGAGCCCGCGGCGTTGTTGCTCAGCGCAGCAGCGACAGCACGTTCTGCGGCAGCTGGTTCGCTTGCGCGACCATCGCCGAGCCGGCCTGCTGCAGGATCTGGGCACGCGACAGGTTCGCCGTTTCCGAGGCGAAGTCGGCGTCCATGATGCGGCCGCGGGCAGCTTGCTGGTTCTCGCCCGTGATCTGCAGGTTGCTGATCGCGAACTCGAAGCGGCTCATCGCGGCACCGTAGGTGGCGCGGCTGGTGGTGACCGTGTTCAGCGCCGTGTCCAGCGCGTCGACTGCGGTCGAGGCGTTGGCCGCCGTGGTCAGGTCGCCGGCGACGGTCGAGACCTGCGAGGTCGTGATCGTCAGCGTGTCGCCGTTGTTGGCGCCCACCTGGAAGGTGTTGGAACCGGCGCCCGAACCGACGATGGCCGTGCCGTTGAACTTGGTCTGGCCGGCGATGCGGGTGATTTCCGCCGACAGCTGCTGGTATTCCGTGTTCAGGTTGGCGCGGTCGCTGGTGCCGTTGGTGCCGTTCTGGGCCTGCACCGCCAGTTCACGCATGCGTTGCAGCACGTCGGTCACGGTGGCCAGCGCGCCTTCAGCGGTCTGTGCGAGCGAGATGCCGTCGTTGGCGTTGCGGATCGCGACGTTGATGCCCTTGATCTGGGCATTCATGCGGTCGGCGATGGCCAGGCCGGCGGCGTCGTCCTTGGCCGAGTTGACGCGCAGGCCCGAGGACAGGCGCTGCAGCGAGGTGGCCAGCGAAGCGCTCGAGGTGAGGCTGTTGCGCTGCGCATTCAACGACGACACGTTGGTGTTGATGGTCATGGGCATGATGAAGACTCCTGTCAGTTGATAACACTCCCGGCCTAGCTGCCGGCGTTGAACTCAGGCCTGGTGGAGCGCACTCCGCTTCGACCCTTGCCTATACCAGTGCACGTGACGAGTCGCCCCGTCCACCGGCACCGCCCGCGCCAGTCGTCCGTTGTGTCGTGCAGTTCAACTCCCTGCTCAACCATTGGCCGGCTAACCGGACACGGCCCCGTTGCCAGGACCGTTGCGAGGGTTATCGGAGCGCGCTCTGCAGAACTTGAGGGTGCTCGCGCATCCCACCCCCCGGTCCGCGCCATTCGTCAAGCGGTCGATCGTGGAAATAGCACGGCCTTCCACCTTCACATCGACCGCACGGCAACATCCGGTTGCCAATGCGTGCTGCGCGACAATGCCGGGGCCATGTCTGAAGCCGTCGCGCTGGTGATGATCGTCCGCAACGAGGCCCGCTGCATCGAGCGCTGCCTGCACAGCGCCAAGCCCTGGGTCGACGAGATGCTCGTGCTCGACACCGGCTCCACCGACGGCACGCGCGAACTCGCCGCGGCCTGCGGTGCCCGGGTCTTATCGGCAGACTGGGCCGACGACTTCAGTGCCGCGCGCAACCGCGCGCTCGCGGCCACCGAGGCGCCGTGGCGGCTGATCCTCGATGCCGACGAGTGGATCGCCGCAGGCCAAGCCTCGCTGTCGGCGCTGCGCGACGAGCCGCCGGCCTTCGTCGGCCTGATCACGGTGAGCAGCCAGGTCGAGGCCGACGGCGGCCTGCTGCAGGAGGCACCGAGCTGGCTGCCGCGCGTGCTGCCGGCCGGCGTGCGCTACGAAGGCCGCATCCACGAACAGCCGGCAAGCCCGCTGCCGCGGCGCCGCCTGCCGCTGGTGCTGGGCCACGATGGCTACCTGGCCGCGTCGCAGCAGGCCAAGGCCGGGCGCAACGAACGGCTGCTGCGCCTGGCGCTGGCCGAACAGCCGCACGATGCCTATCTTCACTATCAGCTCGGCAAGGATCTCGAAGTGCGCTCGCGCTTCGCCGAAGCCCTGCCCTTCTATGAAGAGGCGTACCGCCGCGGCGAGCCCGGCGCCGCGTGGCGGCACGACCTGGTGGTGCGCCTGCTCTTCACCCTGAAGAAGACGCAGCGCTTCGACGCTGCGCTGGCGCTGGCACAGGCCGAGCAATCGCGCTGGCAGGACTCGCCGGACTTCTTCTTCACGCTCGGCGACCTGCTGCTCGACTGCGCGCTGGCGCAGCCCGCGTTTGCCGCCGCACTGCTGCCGCGGATCGAGGCCGCGTGGCAGCGCGCCGTGGCCATCGGCGAGCGGCCCGAGCTGCCTGACAGCGTGCGCGGGCGCGGCAGCTTCCTCGCCGCGCACAACCTCGCGGCCTTCCACCAGAGCCTGGGCCAGGAGGCGCAGGCGCGCACCTGGCGCGAGCGCGCGGCGCAATGGCGCGCCGCCGCCGCGACGAAATAGCCGTCTCGGGGCGGTCTTTTCCGGCGCTGGCGGGCCGGGCCCGGCGCTTACGCTCGCCCGACCATGGCCTTGTCATTGCCCCAACCCGCCCCGCCCTCGCCCGCCTCGGCGGCGCAGCAGCGCGCCTACCGCAAGTGGAACGCCGCGCAGTCCTGCGCGAAGCGCGAGCACTGGGGCCAGGCGGCGATCGAGTTCGAACAGGCCTTCGCGATGCACGACGAATCGGCCTACGGGCTGGCCGCCGCGCACGCCCTGATCAAGGCGGGCCGCTCCGAGGTGGCGGCGCAGCGCGCACAGTCGCTGCGCCAGCGGCGACCGGCCCTGACGCTGGCCTACACACTGGAGTCGCACGCCCTGATGGAGCGCGGCTGCAACGCCGAGGCGGTGGCCTGCCTGCTGGCGCTGCCGGCCGGCGCGCCGCGCGACCATGCCTACTGGGTGTCGCTGGCCGTCTCGCTGCAGCGCTGCCACCGCCACGACGAGGCCATCCCCGCCTTCATGCAGGCGCTGGCACTGAAGATCGACGAGCCGGTCGTGCACTTCCGCCTGGGCATGTCGTTCAAGGACAAGGGCATGAAGGCCGAGGCCGCCGAATGCGTGCGCACTGCCTTGCTGCTCGGGTTGGACGCCAGCGAGCTCGCCGCCCGCGCGCAGCTCGTCTTCCTGGAGCGCGAGGCCTGCCGCTGGGCTCCGGCGGCCACGGAACTGGCGAAGCTGCGCCACGCGGTGCAGGCCGCGCCGGCGGACCGCCCGGGCGAGACCGGTCCCTTCCCGCATGCGGTGTTCGTCGACGACCCGCTGGAGCAACTGAAGGTGGCGCGCCTGTATGCACAGCACGTGGCCAGCCGCGTGAGCCCGCTGCCGCTGCGCAAGGCCAAGGCCCACGGGGGCCGCCTGCGCATCGGCTACCTGTCGGCCGACTTCCACACCCACGCCACCAGCCAGCTGATGGTGCAGATGCTCGAACAGCATGACCGCAGCCGCTTCGAAGTCACGCTGTTCTCCGCCGGGCCGGACGATGCCAGTCCGATGCGCGCGCGCATCGAGGCCAGCTCCGAACACTTCGAGCACTTGCGCGGCCAGTCGCACGAGGCGATGGCACGGCGCATCCGCGAGCTCGGCATCGACATCCTCGTCGACGTGAAGGGCGCGACCCACGGCACGCTGATGCCGGTGACGGCCCACCGCGCCGCGCCGCTGCAGGTGAGCTGGCTCGGCTTCCCGGGCACGACCGGCGCAGCGTACGTCGACTACTTCATCGGCGACCCGATCACCACGCCGCTGGACCACTCCGCGCACTTCAGCGAGAAGCTCGCGCAGATGCCGCTGTGCTACCAGCCCAACGACGCGAAGCGGGCCTTGCCGCAGCCGTCCACGCGCCGCGACTGGGGCGCGCCCGAGGGCGTGCCGCTGCTGTGTGCCTTCCACCAGTCATACAAGATCTCCGAGGCCGTCTTCGACAGCTGGTGCCGCGTGCTGCACGCCGTGCCCGGCGCGGTGCTGTGGCTGATGCGCTGGAACACCAACGTGCAGTCGGCGCTGGAAGCCGCGGCGCGCGCCAGAGGCATCGGCCCCGAGCGCCTGTGCTTCGCGCCCATGCTGCCGCTGGACCAGCACCTCAGCCGCCTGGCCTGCGCCGACCTCTACCTCGACGCCTGGCCGTGCAACGCGCACACCACCGCCGGCGAGGCGCTGTGGGTGGGCGTGCCGGTGGTCACCGTGATCGGCGAGACCTTCGCACAGCGTGTGGCAGCCAGCCTGCTGCACGCGGTGGCGCTGGATGAGCTGAGCTGCGCGTCGGTGGCCGACTACGAGGCGCGCGTGATCGCGCTGGCCGGCGACACCGCGCGCCGCGCCGCGCTGCGCGAGCGCCTCGTGCAGCAGCGCGGCAGCACGCCGCTGTTCGACGGTGCACGCTTCGCGCGCGACATCGAATCCCTCTACGAGCGCATGTGGGCCCGCGCCGTGGCCGGGCTCGCGCCCGATCACCTGCCGGCGGCCTGATGGCCATCGTCGCCTCGCGCCCCGCCGCGGCGCTCGACGCCCGCACGCTCACCGCGCGCGGTGTCGAGCTGCAGGGGCGGCAACTGCACGCCGACGCCATCCAGTGCTTCCTGCAATCGCTGGCGCTGAAGGTGGACGACGCCTTCACCCACTACCGCCTGGGCGTCTCGTTCCGCGACTGCGGCATGAAGCTCGAAGCCGCGGAATGCATCCGCACGGCGCTGCTGCTCGGTTTTGACGAAGCCTTGTTCGCGCGTGGCCTGCTCGTCTACATGGAGCGCGAAGGCTGCCGCTGGGCCGCTGCCGATGCCGAGTGGGCAGCACTCGAGGCGGCGATCCGCGCGCGGCCCGAGGGCGCGCCGCTGCAGGTCAACCCGTTCGTGCACGCGGTGCTCGGCGATGATCCGCTGGCGATCCGCCGCGTCGCCGAACACTACGCGCGCTTCTTCCAGACCTTCGTCAAGGCGCTGCCACCGCGCCGTGCGCAGCGCCACGGCGGGCGGCTGCGCATCGCCTACCTCTCGGCCGACTTCTACCAGCACGCCACCGCGCAGCTGATGGTGCAGATGCTGGAGAGCCACGACCGCGAGCGCTTCGAGGTCACGCTGGTCTCCGCCGGGCCCGACGACGGCAGCCCGATGCGTCGCCGCCTGCGCGCCGCCTGCCACCGCTTCGAAGACGTTCGCGGCCGCAGCCACGACGCGATGGCGCGGCGCATCCGCGACCTGGGCATCGACATCCTCGTCGACGTGAAGGGCGCCACCGATGGCACGCTGCTGCCGGTGCTGGCCGCGCGGCCGGCGCCACTGCAGCTGAACTGGCTGGCCTTTCCCGGAACCAGCGGTGCCTCTTACATCGACTACATCGTCGGCGACCCGATCGTGACGCCGCTGGACCATGCCGCGCACTTCGCGGAGAAGATCGCGCAGTTGCCCGGCTGCTACCAGCCGAACGACTCGCGCCGCGCACGGCCCATCGGCGCCGACCGCAGCGCATTCGGCCTGCCGAGCGACAAGACCGTGCTGTGCGGCTTCCATCAGTCGTACAAGATTTCGGCGGCGGTGTTCGACCGCTGGTGCGAGCTGCTCGAACGACTGCCGGACGCTGTGCTGTGGCTGCTGCAGTGGAACACCAACGTGCGCGACTCGCTGCTCGCCGCGGCCTCCGCGCGCGGCATCGGCGCCGAGCGTCTGCTGTTCGCGCCGCTGCTGCCGCTGGACGAGCACCTGGCGCGGCTGGCCTGCGCCGACGTCTTTCTCGACACCTGGCCGTGCAACGCGCACACCACCGCTGGCGAGGCGCTGTGGGTGGGCGTGCCGGTGGTCACGTTGATCGGCGAGACCTTCGCGCAGCGCGTGGCCGCCAGCCTGCTGCACCAGGTCGGACTCGACGAACTGGTCTGCAGCGATGAGGCAAGCTATGTCGACACCGTGGCCGCGCTGGCACAAGACAGTGCGAAGCTCGCCGCCGTCCGTGACCGATTGCGCAAGGGCTGTGACGCCGGGCCGCTGTTCGACGGCGAACGTTTCGCGCGCGACATCGAGGCGATGTACGAGCGCCTGTGGGATCGCGCCTGCGAAGGTCTGCCACCGGAGCACCTGAAGGTCTGAACATCTGCTTGCGGCCCGTTGCTGACGTTCGCTCATGCCGGGTTCGCGCATCGCGGCAGGCGCTGGTTCAGCAAAGGCACGCCCGGGCAGGCGCAGGCGCGCCTCTGAGGTGCCGAGAAGGTGAGCAGGGACACAAGCAGTCCAGTGGACTGCTTGTGCCTTGCGAACGGCCGGGCCTCCTGGCCCGGCGCGGCCTGCAAGGCCAGGGCTCGTGGCCGCGCGCGCAGCGCGCATCGTCTTCTGACTCGTCGACGCTGTCCGAACGCAGCGACCGCAGGGAGCGTAGTGAGTTCGGCGACGGGGCCGCGAGACCGAGCATCGCAGGGGAGTCGGTGCGCAGCACCGACCGCCGAGGCGAAGCGCCGTAGCCTGCCCGGGCGTGCCTTTGCCGCGCCACCCAAGACCCGCACAGCAGACGTCGAAAGTCAGCAAAGGGCTGCGAGCGGACCCGGCCTGATTTGGCCGGCTTTGCCGCCTTTCATCGGGCTTTAGCGCGAGCGAGCGCCGCCTAACCTCCCTTCACCGGGCCCCGTTGCGCCCGCGTCGTCGTCTGGAAAGGCCAAGAATGAGCAAGCTGCCCGAGATCCATCTGTGCATCGTGCAACCCGCCGGCTACGTGCACTCCCTGGGTCTGGTCGACCAGGCGCGCTACTTCCGCTACCAGTTCCGCCGCCTCGGCGCGAACGTGAGCCTGGCGAAGAACCGGCTGCGCCACGACGCGGTGAACTTCGTCTTCGGCGCGCACCTGGGCTTCGACGCCACGCAGTGCCAGCGCCATGCCTGCGTGTTCGTCAACCTCGAGCAGCTCGGCGAGGGCGGCGCCACCGTCTCCGATGCCTACCGCCAGCTGCTGCGCCAGTCGGCCGTGGTCGACTACGACGCCGACAACGTCGCCGCCTACAGCGATCAACCCGACGCCGTGCCGGTGGTGCCCTTGCTGCACGCCCCCTACCTTGCCAGTCCCGAGGCGATGCCGCTGGAGGAGCGCCCGATCGACCTGCTGTTCATCGGCAGCATGAACGATCGCCGCCGCGCCTGGCTGGACCGCATCGAGGCCTTCGGCCTGACCGTCGCGGTGTTCGACTCGGCGCTGTACGGCCCCGAGCGCGACCAGTTCATCGCGCAGGCCAAGGCGGTGGTCAACTGCCACTTCTACGAGAGCAGCCGCTTCGAGCAGGCGCGCGTGGCGCATTGCCTGTCGCTGGGCACACCGGTCATCTCCGAGCGCACCGCGCAGACACGCCCGCACGCCGCCTTCGAAGACAGCGTGTTCTGGCTTGAAGGCGACCAGCTCGAGCAGTTCTTCGCCGAGGATTTCGGCACGGCCGATTTCTACGAGGTGGCACGCGCCGCATTGCAGCGTTTCGAGGCCGCCGACCCGATCGAGGCCTATGCCGACCTGCTGGCCTTCGCCGCCGGCTTCGTCGGCGCCCACCACGAGCGCCGGCCCACCGAGGCCTGGCTGCCCGAGCGCATCAACCTCGGCTCAGGCCGCGACTACAAGGCCGGCTGGCTGAACCTCGACGTGCTCGAGCGCGCCGCACCCGACCTGCTGCTGGACCTGTCGAAGCCGCTGACCCTGCCCTTCGAGACCGCCTCGCCGACCGCAGGCGCCGTGCGCCTCGTAGCCGGCAGCGTCTCGGCCATCAACGCCAACAACGTGCTGGAGCACGTGGCCGACCTGCCCACGCTGATGGGCAACTGCCTGGCGCTGCTCGCCGAAGGCGGCGAGTTCCACATCGAAGTGCCCTACGAGCACGCGCCAACCGCCTGGCAGGACCCGACGCACGTGCGCGCCATGAACGAGAACTCGTGGCTCTACTACACCGAGTGGTTCTGGTACCTCGGCTGGTTCGAGCACCGCTTCGTCGTCACCACGTCGACCTACCTCGACACCACGCTGAAGGAATGCGCCCGCGAGCAGGCCGCCTTCATGAAGCTGGTGCTGACCAAGACGCAGACCACGCTGCAGGAGCGCACCACCGCGCGCACGCTGCAGGCCGAGCTGCTGCTGCCCGACGACGAAGTCGACGCGAACCATGTCTACCGCCTCGCCGCACCCACGCAGGCGGGCGCGCTGAACGCGATCGCCGCCTGAAGGAGCACCGGCGATGATCATCACGCGCACGCCGTTCCGCATCTCCTTCTTCGGCGGTGGCACCGACTACCCGGCCTGGTTCCAGAAGCATGGCGGCGAGGTGCTCTCCACCTCGATCGACAAGTACTGCTACATCACCTGCCGGCACCTGCCGCCCTTCTTCGACTACAAGCACCGCATCGTCTACTCGGCGATCGAGAACGTGCGCCACTGGGACGAGATCAAGCACCCCGCCGTGCGCGGCGTGCTGAGCTGGGCCAACTGCAACAAGGGCCTGGAGATCCACCACGACGGCGACCTGCCGGCGCGCTCGGGCCTGGGCTCCAGCTCGTCGTTCACCGTCGGCCTGGTGCATGCGCTGGCCGCGCTGAAGGGCAACATGGTCAGCAAGGAGCAGCTGGCACGCGACGCCATCCACATCGAGCAGAACGTGATCGGCGAGAGCGTGGGCAGCCAGGACCAGGTGGCCGCGGCCTTCGGCGGCTTCAACCGCATCGAGTTCCTGCGCAGCGGCGCCTTCCAGGTGTCGCCGGTGATCGTCAAGAAGAAGCGCCTGAACGAACTGCAGAAGCACCTGATGCTCTGTTTCACCGGCTTCTCGCGCATCGCCGCCGAGGTGGCGCAATCGAAGATCGCCAACCTCAAGCAGCGCGAGACCGAGCTCATGCGCATGCGCGAGATGGTCGAGGAAGCGGTGCAGATCCTGCACAGCTGCAACCGCCCGATCGAGGAGTTCGGCGACCTGCTGCACGAGGCCTGGCAGACCAAGAAGCAGCTGTCCGACAAGGTCAGCACCGGCGAGATCGACCAGATCTACCAGACCGCCCGCGATGCCGGCGCGATCGGTGGAAAGATCCTCGGTGCCGGCGGCGGCGGCTTCCTGCTGCTGTTCGTCAAGCCCGAGAACCAGCCCAAGGTGCGCGAGGCGCTCAAGCACCTGATCCACGTGCCCTTCAACTTCGACGAGTCCGGCAGCCGGGTGGTGCTCTACCAGCCCAACGGCCTGTGCTGAGGAGCCCCCCGCCATGATGACCGCACAAGAACTGATCGCCTTCGAGGACGAGGTGGCCGCGCGCTTCAACGCCGGCAAGATCCGCGCCCCGGTGCACCTGTACTCGGGCAATGAAGCCCAGATGATCGAGGTGTTCAAGGGCATCGGCAAGAACGACTGGGTGTTCTGCTCCTGGCGCTCGCACTACCAGTGCCTGCTCAAGGGCGTGCCGCCCGAGGCCGTGATGGACGAGATCATGGCCGGGCGCTCGATCTCGCTGTGTTTCCCCGAGCAGCGTGTGTACTCCTCGGCGATCGTCGGCGGCGTGCTGCCGATCGCGGTGGGCACGGCGCTGGCAATCGCGCGCAGTGGCGAAGACGCCCGCGTGCACTGCTTCATGGGCGAGATGACGGCCGAGACCGGCATCGCGCACGAGAGCATCAAGTACAGCCGCAACCACCGGCTGCCGATCCGCTTCATCGTCGAAGACAACGAGAAGTCGGTCTGCACCGACACCCGCGCCGCCTGGAACCAGCCGAAGCTGAGCTTCGAGAACCAGCGCGACGAGTACATCCACTACTACCGCTACCAGACCCGCTACCCGCACGCGGGTGCCGGCCAGCGGGTGCAGTTCTGAGGGGCACGCGATGAAGTACTTCGACGAACTCAAGCGCTCGATGGAATTCCTCGCCGCCGACCCGCGCGTGGTCTTCATGGGCCAGGCGGTGGCGGTGCCGGGCACGGCGATGAGCAACACGCTCAAGGACGTGGCGCCGGGCCGGCTGATCGAACTGCCCGTCGCGGAAGAGATGCAGATGGGCATGACCACCGGCCTGGCGCTGGCCGGCCAGGTGCCGGTGAGCATCTTCCCGCGCTGGAACTTCCTGATGTGCGGCCTGAGCCAGCTCGTCAACCACCTCGACAAGCTCGCGGTGATGAGCAACGGCGGCTACCGGGCCAAGGCGATCGTGCGCACCGGCATCGGCTCCGAGCGCCCGCTGCACCCGCAGCACCAGCACGTGGGCGACTACACCGAGGCACTGCGCCTGATGTGCAAGACCATCGAGGTGATCCGCCTGGACGAGCCCGAAGACATCTTCCCCGCCTACGAACGCGCGCTGCTGCGCGACGACGGTCGCAGCACGCTGATCGTCGAGTACGGCGACTACTACTCCGAGAAGTGAGCGCAGCGATGGCAGCCAAGTACCCCCTGATGCGCAACAACATCGCGCGCGAGGACCTCGACGCGGTGATCGCCCACCTGCGGCAGGACGACCCCATCCTGACCAACGGCCCGCAGTGCGTGGCCTTCGAGCAGGAGTGGTCGAAGTGGCTGGGCGTGAAGTACAGCGTGTTCGTCAACTCCGGTGCCTCGGCCAACCTGCTGTCGATGGCGCTGCTGAAGATCCGCCACCCCGAAGGCGGCGAAGTGATCGTGCCGCCGCTGACCTGGATTTCCGACGTGGCCACGGTACTGCAGAACGGCTTCACGCCGGTGTTCGCCGACATCGACCCGCGCACCCTGGCGATGGCGCCGGAGCAGATCCTCGCGAAGATCACCGACAAGACGCGCGCCGTCTTCCTCACGCACGTGCAGGGATTCGACGGGCTGACCGACGGCCTGATCGCCGAACTCGACAAGCGCGGCATCCCGTTGATCGAGGACGTCTGCGAATCGCACGGCGCCACGCACAACGGGCGGCGCCTGGGCAGCATCGGCTGGATGTCGAACTTCAGCTTCTACTACGCGCACCACATGAGCACCATCGAAGGCGGCATGGTGTGCACCGACGATGCGCAGGTCTACCAGCAGATCCGCATGCTGCGCTCGCACGGCATGGTGCGCGAGAGCAACGATGCCGACTACCGGACCGAATGGCGCGAGGCGAACCCGGAACTCAACCCCGACTTCATCTTCGCCTACCCGGCCTACAACGTGCGCAACACCGAGATCGGCGCGATCATGGGCCGCAGCCAGCTCAAGCGGCTCGACGCCAACGTGCTGCGCCGCACGCAGAACCTGCAGCGCTTCCTCGAGCGCATCGACGACAGGCGCTACCAGACCGACTTCAAGCTCGAAGGCAGCAGCAACTACGCCTTCAACCTGATCATGAAGGCGGCCGACCCCGAGTATGTGCAGCGCCTGATGGCGACGATGCGCGAGACGGGCATCGAGTTCCGCCGCGGCAGCGCGGGCGGCGGCAACCAGCTGCGCCAGCCGTATCTGCGCGGGGTGGTGCCGGTGGATCATCACCTGGCGTTCCCGAACACGGAGCACGTGCACTTCTACGGGTTCTACATCGGCAACTTCCCGGATCTGCGGGATGACGAAATCGATGCGATTTGTCGGATCGTCAATGCTGTCTAGTGGTCTCGCTGGTCGCGGGGCAGCCCGCCGGTCTCGCCCGGCCGGCGAGATCCTTTCTTCTGCTGGCCCAGAAGAAAGGACCCAAAGAAGAGGGCCTGAATACGATTTGGCTGCTGCCGCTGGCCAGAGGGTTCGGCTGTTGAAGGCCAAGGGCCATCGAGCCGAAAGATCGTCCAACACGCGCTCGGTGCTTCGAGCCAGCACGGCGCGACACCAGCCTCCTCAGGTCTGCTGCCACGTCAACCAGCCGAATCGTATTCAGGCCCTTTGCTTTGGTGACTTTCATTTGGGCCAGCAAATGGAGCGAAGCGGGAGACGCTTACTTCGCGCAGCGAAGTTAGCGGCTACCAAAGTTACCGCCGGCCGGGCGCGACCGGCGGGCTCTCCGCAGGAGCACAACACATGACCACCGCCATCATCCTGGCAGGAGGCCTGGGCACGCGCCTGCGCAGCGCCGTCCCCGACCTGCCCAAGCCGATGGCCCCGATCGCCGGCCGCCCCTTCCTGGCCCACCAGATGGACCACTGGATCGGCCAGGGCGTCAGCCGCTTCGTGCTCTCCGTCGGCTACCGCCACGAGGCGATCAGCAGCCACTTCGGCCGCCGCTTCCACGGCGCAGCAATCGACTATGTGGTCGAGACCACCCCGCTGGGCACCGGCGGGGCCGTGAAGCTCGCCACCGCCGGCCTGCCGCGCGACGAGTACACGCTGCTGCTCAACGGCGACACCTACTTCGACGTGCCGCTGCGCGATCTCCAGGCGCACGCGCGCCGCCACGATGCGCACTGGTGCTTCTCGCTGTTCCGCAACACCGACCCGGCGCGCTACATGGGCGTCGGGCTGTCGAAGGACGGATTGATCACCGCGCTGCGCGAACCCACCGCGCCGCTGGCCAACGGCGGCGTCTACCTCTTCCGCCCCGGCGCGCTCGATGCCGCGGTGCTCGCCCCGGGCCAAGCCGCGTCGCTGGAGAACGATTTGTTCCCTCAGCTGCTGGCCGCCGGCCAGCGTTTCGCCGGCGTGCAGAGCCACGGCGCCTTCATCGACATCGGCGTACCGGCCGACTACCACCGCGCCGCCTCGGTGCTGCCCACCGCACGATCCACGGAGCCCGCCCATGACCTCGCCGGTTGACCGCATCCGCCGCAACATCGACGCCTCGATCAGTGCCAAGCAGGCGCTGGCCGCCGACACCGCCACGCTGGCGGTCTTTGCACGCGCCGTCGACACGGTGATCGCCCGCTACCGCGCCGGCGGCCGCCTGTACGTCGCCGGCAACGGCGGCTCGGCGGCCGATGCGCAGCACCTTGCGGCCGAGTTCGTCAGCAAGCTGGCGCGCGATCGGGCGCCGCTGCCGGCCGAATCGCTGACTACCGACACCTCCATCCTGACGGCCATCGGCAACGACTACGGCTTCGAGCAGGTGTTCGCCCGCCAGCTGGCCGGTAAAGCCACGGGAAAGGACGTCTTTCTCGGCATTACCACCTCGGGCGAATCGGCCAACATCCTCAAAGCCCTGGAGCAATGCCGTCGCATGGACATCCCCAGCATCGTCTTCACCGGCCGCAGCGGCGGCCGTGCGCGCGAGCTCGCGGACTTCTGCCTCGTCGCCCCGGGCAGCGCCACCAGCACCATCCAGGAACTGCACATCGTGATGGCGCACACGCTGTGCGAATGCGTCGAGGCGGCGCTGTTCGAGCCCGCCTGACCCCGACACGACCCACGGAGAACGATTCATGGCCTACGACATCCTCGTCACCGGCGGCGCCGGCTACCTCGGCTCCACGCTGGTGCCTTCGCTGCTGGCCGCCGGCCACCGCGTCACGGTGCTGGACAGCTTCATGTTCCGCCAGACCAGCCTGAACCACGTCTGCAACGACCCAAAGTTCAGCGTCGTGAAGGGCGACATCCGCGTCGAGAGCACGCTCGCGCCGCTGCTGAAGAAGGCCGACATCGTCATCCCGCTGGCCGCGCTGGTGGGTGCCCCGATGTGCAACGCCGACCCGATCGGCGCGAAGACGATCAACCACGACGCCATCCTGCTGATGCTGCGCCTGGCCTCGCGCAACCAGCGCATCCTGATGCCGACGACCAACAGCGCCTACGGCACCGGCGACGCGAACAACTTCTGCACCGAGGAATCGCCGCTGCGCCCGATCTCCATCTACGCGAAGGAGAAGGTCGCCATCGAAGGCGAGCTGATGCAGCGCGAGAACGCCATCAGCTTCCGCCTGGCCACGGTGTTCGGCATGTCGCCGCGCATGCGCATCGACCTGCTCGTCAACGACTTCGTGCACCGCGCCGTGCACGACCGCTTCGTCGTGCTGTTCGAGGGCGACTTCAAGCGCAACTACATCCACGTGCGCGACGTGGCGCGCGTGTTCGAGCACGGCATCGAGAACTTCGAGGCGATGCGCGGGCAGATCTACAACGTCGGCCTGAGCGAGGCCAACGTCTCCAAGCGCGAGCTGTGCCAGCACATCCAGAAGCAGCTGCCGGACTTCGTGTTCCTCGACGCCCCGGTGGGCAAGGACCCGGACCAGCGCAACTACGTTGTCTCCAACGCCAAGCTCGAGCGCACCGGCTTCAAGACCTCCGTGACCCTGGACGCCGGCATCACCGAGCTGATCAAGGGCTTCACGATGGTGAAGAACACGGTGCACGGCAACGTCTGAGCAGCGCACGGGCCCGGGCATGAAGATCCTCTACGTCCAGCACGACATGCTGGTCTGGGCTTCGGCCCGGCAGTGGTCGTACACCACGCACATGGCCTACGTCGAAGGCCTGCGCGCGGCGGGGCACGAGGTGCTGGTGCTGTTCACGTCGTGCTGGGCCTGGTCGCGCAAGCTGGTCGGCGACCACCGATTCGACCAGGTCTGGATCAACGACGTCACCCACGTACTCGGCCAGCGCCCGGCCTGGGAGGCGCCGCCACCGCTGACAGAAGTCGACTTCGCCTGGCTGGCCACGCTGGCGCCGGTGCGCGTGGGCATCGTCATGGAGACGCTGCACTACGACCCGGCCGACTATGCCGAGGTGCCCGAGCTGGGCCGCCGCTTGCCGCTGATGCAGCGTGCCGTGCTGCCCTACGTCACGCATTTCGGCGTGGTCGACGAGAACGACGTGCGCCACATCGAGAACATGGGCGCGCAGGCGATGTGGACGCCCTGCCACGTGCCGCGCCGCTTCTTCCGCCGCAGCGCGCCGAACACGGCGCGGCCGGCCGTCTTCATCGGCAGCGCCTACCAGCGGCGAGCCAAGTACCTGCACCACGAGCGGCTGAAGAATGGCCTGCTCGAATTCCGCGCGTCGGGCGAGCACGCCACCGAGCTGCCGGCAATGTTCGATCAGCTCAACAACCCGGTGCGCCAGGCGATGCTCGAGCAGCCTTGCCGCCAGGCCGACATGGAGCGCTTCGTCGACACGCTGCAGCAGGTACGCGCCAAGCTGTTCGACCTGTTCCTCGACGGGCTGTCGGACAGCCTGGCGACGGTGAACCTGACCTCCTTCGTGAAGACCTATGCCGGCCGCGTGGTCGAGAGCATGGCCATCGGCCAGCCCGTGGTGTCGTGGCGGATTCCGTCGCATCCGCAGACGGCGCGCATGTTCCGCGAGGACGAGCACATCCTCTTCTTCGAGAACGACGACCCCGACAGCCTGGCCGACACGCTGGAGCGACTGAAGCGCGAACCCGGCCTGGCCGAGCGCATCGGCGAACGCTGCCTGGCCAACGCGAAGAACCACCACACGTCGGAACATCGCGTGGCGCAGATCCTCGAATGGACGCGCACCGGCATCGCCCCCCGCTTCTGGGACTGAACATGAACGAACGCGCGCTGGACGTCCTGCTGATCAATCCGGATTCGTCGGCCACGGCCTACCAGGGCCTGGCGGCCACCTATTCGGCCATCGAGCCGCCGACCTGGTCGCTGCTGCTCGCGCAGTCGTGCCGGGCCAAGGGTTTCGGCGCAGCGATCATGGATTGCGACGCCGAGAAGCTCTCGCTCGAGGCCGCCGTGCAACGCACGCGTGAGCTCAAGCCGCGGCTCGTCGTCTTCGTCGTCTACGGCCAGAACCCGAACTCGGGCACGACCAGCATGATCGGCGCGACGCGGCTGGCCCAGCAGATCAAGGACGAGCTGCCGGAGCTGCCGGTGGCCTTCGTCGGCTCGCACACCAGCGCGCTGCCGCGCGAGGTGCTGGCGCTGCCCTGCACCGACATCGTTTTCCTCAACGAAGGCGTGTACGCGCTGCACAACCTGCTGCGCGGCAACCTGAAGGAAGACATCGCCAAGGTGGCCGGCATCGGCTACAAGAAGCGCGACCGCGAGGGCAAGCCGGTACTGTGGCTGAACCCACCGCAGGCGGTGGTTCCGCAGGAGAAGATGGACGAAGACCTGCCCGGCTACGCGTGGGACCTGCTGCCGTACAAGGAGCGCCCGCTGGACCTGTACCGCGCGCACTTCTGGCACGCCGGCTTCGACCATTCGAAGCGCACGCCCTTCGCCGCGATCTACACCTCGCTGGGCTGCAACTTCGGCTGCGACTTCTGCATGATCAACATCGTCAACCGCAACGACAACGGCGAGGAGGTGCATGCCGCCCACTCGCGCGGCATGCGGTTCTGGAGCACCGCGCTGATCACCGCCGAGCTGGAGAAGCTGGCGAAGATGGGCGTCGAGACGGTGCGCATCAGCGACGAGATGTTCTTCCTCAACCGGCGCTACTACGAGCCGCTGCTCAACAACATCGTCGAGCGCGACCTGAAGCTGCGCATGTGGGCCTACTCGCGCGTGGACACGGTGCGGCCCGCGGCGCTGGAGCTGTTCCGCAAGGCGGGCATCGGCTGGCTGGCGCTGGGCATCGAGGCAGGCAGCCAGCTGGTGCGCAAGGAAGTCTCCAAGGGCTCCTTCCAGGAAGTGAACATCCGCGAGATCTGCAAGACGGTGCGCGACGCCGACATCAACGTCATCAGCAACTACATCTTCGGTTTCCCCGACGACACGCTGGCGACGATGCAGCAGACGCTGGACCTGGCGCTAGAACTGAACACCGAGATGGCCAACATGTACCCCTGCCAGGCACTGCCGGGCAGCCCGATCTACCGCCAGGCCATCCGCAACGGCTGGAAGCTGCCCGACAGCTACGCTGGCTACGCCTTCCTGTCCTACGACTGCGAGCCGCTGGCCACCAAGCACGCGAGTGCCGCGGAAGTGCTGCGCTTTCGCGACGAGGCCTTCCAGACCTACTTCACCAACCCCGACTACCTGGCGCTCGTGGAACGCCGCTTCGGCGCGCCGCAACGTGCCAACGTCGAGGACATGACGAAGATCCGCCTGAAGCGCCGGCTGCTGGGCGACTGAGCTCGGCCCGCGCGGCGCGGCTAGACTTCGGCGGTCGTCGACTGTCGGGGTCTTGCCCATGCGGCTGCTGGTTCTTTCCCTGTGCCTGACCGGACTGGCCGCCTGCGCGGCCGCGCCGAGTGCCGAGTCGCCGGCGCCCGTCTCTCGCGAAGTGCACGGCACCTGGGTGATCGAGCAGGCGCGCACCGAACCCCTGCTCGACAAGCGGCGTGCGCGCCTGGTGCTGGGCCGTGACGGCCGGCTCTCCGGGCACACCAGCTGCAATGCGATGAACGGCAGCTTCACGCTGCAGGGCGACGCGCTCAGGATCGGCCCGATCGCCACCACGCGCATGGCCTGCGGCCCGCTGCTGCTGGAGCAGGAAGACCGCATCCTCACCGCGCTGGAGATCGCCGCCACGGCGCGCGTGCGGCCCGACGGCCTGCTGGAGCTGCGCGATGCCGATGGCCGCGGCGTGCTGCGCGCCACGCGCGCGCCCGAGCAGCCCTGAGCCGCCGCAGCGAAGCGCCTGTGCAACTGCGCAGCGCAGGCGGCTCAACTCAGGCCGACGCTGGCCAGCTTCGCAGGGCCTTCGCTCTGGCCTGAGCTTGCGTCAGGCCCGGTTCACGAGGCCTTGACGATGGCCGCCACCGCGGCCTCGTCGATGACCATGTCGAGGTGGCCCAGGCCGGGCAGCATCTGCACCTTCAGCCGCGGCTGCACCGGCTCGAGCAGCGGCGCATAGGCCTCGGCGCGGAACAGCTCGTCGCGCTCGCCGACGAGCAGCGTGGTCGGGCGGCGGATCGCCCGCGCGTCGCCGAGGTAGTCCTCGTGCGGGCGGTAGGCCAGCTGCAGCCGGTACGAGTAGGCCGGCGTGCGATCGGCCGCGGCCTGCGGCGGCAGCGCGAAGCTGAGCACCGGCAGGTGCTCGAAGGCATGGATGCCGAGCCGGTCGAGGATCGTCAGGCCCACGGCGCGCGGCATGTTCACCTTCACCCAGCCGCCGGTGTCGGGCCGTGCCGTCGGCGCCGACTGGTGCAGCATCGGCGAGACCATGACGAACCGGTCGAACCGCTCGCCATTCACGCCGCCGGCGCTGCGCAAGGTGAAGCCGCCCCCGGAGGAGAAGCCGATCATCGTGAACGAAGCGCCGGCATGGCGGCGGCGCAGTTCGGCGACCACGTCGGCGAGATCGTCGTCGAGCTGTCCGATGTAGTCGATGTCGCCGCGGCGGCCCGAGCGGCCATGGCCGCGCACGTCCAGCGCATAGGCCGCGAAGCCGGCGTCGCGCAGCGCGCGGCCGACCATGTTCATGTTGCGGCTGTCGGCCGAGGAGCCGTGCACGAGCACTGCCACGCGCGACACCGGCGTGGCCGGCAGATAGGCCCGGTAGGCCAGCGACGTGCCGTCTCGAGCCGGCATAGCTTGCAGGGCCGGCAGGCCGGTGCCGTCGATGCGCCGGGCGGCCTGCGCCAGGCTGGTCAGCGGGGGCGGCGCGGAGGAAGGCCACGCGATCATCGCGGCGAGCACCGCGGCGAACGCCAGCAGCGCAAGCACGGCCGTTCTGAGCAGGCGGGTGGGCAGGGTGGCAGAGGTCATGGCGGTGGTCGGGAGTGACGATGTGCCACAGCATCACGCCCGGGAAGCCCCGGCGCCAGCGCGCCGCGACGAAGCCGCCCTGCCGCGGCGCCAGCGGCAACGGGACGTCGCGAAATGCCCGCAGCGAAGCCGCTTCAGCGCCGGCCGGCCAGCGTGGCGCGCACGGGCTCGGCGGCCTCGTGCGGCGGCACCGTGTCCTCGAAACCCGAGGAATGGAAGTTCGTGCCCGGGCCCTGCCCATGCCAAGCCGATGGCCCCTCGTGGCGGCGTTCGCGCCACCACATCAGGCCGTGATCGGCGAGCAGCCAGACGATGACCCCGCCGACGACGAGCACGAGTGCAGTGACCATGAGCGACTCTCCAGGCATGGGCGCGACTCCCGTCGTCGCACCTCGAATCGTGACAATTTACGCGCCAGGCGCTGCGGGATCAACGTTTCACCCCTCAGATGAAGGTGAGGACAGGGGTCGCAGCGCCCCCTCGGCGGCCGACACCACCGCCGTGGTGAGGGCGCGCAGCACCTGCGCTTCCAGGCTCCAGTGCTGCCAGTACAGCGCCACGTCGAGCGACTGCCCCGGCGCCAGCTCGACGAGCTCGCCGCTGTCCAGCAGCGGCGCCACCAGCACGTCGGGGTTCATGCCCCAGCCCAGGCCCTGCACGGCCGCATGGATGAAGCCGTGGGTGCCGGGCACGCGGTGCTGCGGCGGCGCCAGCCGCCGGCGCGACAGCCGGCGCAGGAAGCGCGCCTGCAACTGGTCCTTCTGGTTGAAGACATTGCAGGGGGCGCGCGCCAGTGCCGCGTCGCTGAGGCCTTCGGGGAAGAAGCGCCGCATGAAGGCCGGGCTGGCCACGGCCAGGTAGCGCATGCGGCCCAGCGGGCGAACGCGGCAACCCTGCACGGGCACGGGCTCGGCGCTCACCGCGGCGAGCACACGGCCCTGGCGCAGCAGCTCGCTGGAATGGTCCTGGTCCTCGACGTGCAGGTCCATGCAGACGTCGTGCGATTCGCGCAGCGCGGCCAGGGCCGGCATGAACCAGGTGGCCAGCGAGTCGGCGTTCACCGCCACGGCCAGCGGCAGCGGGGTCGCCACCGCGTCACCGCGGGCGCGCGGCGCCGCGCCGCCCAGCCCGAAGGATGCCAGCGCCTGCGCCTCGAGCAGCTGCAGCTGCTGGGCGTGGCGCTGCAGCGACTCGCCGGCCTCGGTAGCCAGGCAGGGGCTGCCGCGGCGGATCAGCACGCGGCCCAGGCGCTCTTCCAGCCCCTTGATGCGCTGGCTCACCGCCGAGGGCGTGAGGTGCAGCGTGCGCGCCGCCGCGTCGAAGCTGCCTTCGCGCAGCACGGCGGCGAAGGCGGCGAGTTGGCGGGAATCGAGCTGCATGAATCCGGCTAATGGAAGTTAAGAAAGTTTAGCTGGTTCGATGCACATCGACTCGGGATGATGACGCCATGGAAACCGTTTTTCTCCGTGGCTTCGCGACCTCGGCCGCGTTGATCGTGGCCATCGGCGCGCAGAACGCCTTCGTGCTGCGCCAGGGCTTGCAGCGCGCCCACGTGCTGCCGGTGGTGCTGGTGTGCGCGCTGTCGGACATGCTGCTGATCACGCTGGGCGTGGCCGGCCTGGGCCGCTGGGTGCAGGAGCATCCCGCGCTGCTGGCGCTCACGCGCTGGGGCGGCGCGGCCTTCCTGATCGTCTACGGATGGCTCGCCGCGCGCCGAGCGCTCGCGCCGCATGCGCTGGCGATCAAGGGCCCGGCGGTGGCCGACCTGCGCAGCGCTCTGGCGGCCTGCCTGGCCTTCACCTACCTGAACCCGCACTGCTGGCTCGACACGGTGGTGCTGCTCGGCTCGATCGCATCGCAGGAGCCCGAGGGCGCACGGGCCGTGTTCGGCGCCGGAGCCGCCTCGGCCAGCGCCGTGTGGTTCTTCGCGCTGGGCTACGGCGCGCGGGTGCTGGCGCCGCTTTTCGAACGCCCCGCCGCCTGGCGGGTACTCGACGGCGCGATCGCCCTGGTGATGTGGGCGATCGCGGCGGCGCTGCTACGCGGCGCCTGAGCTGTCGATCACTTGGCGATGGTGACCCACTGCACCTCGAGCCAGTTGTCGGCACGGTGCACGGCGCTCACGTTGCTGCGCGCCGCCCAGGGGATCACCTGGCGATGCAGCGGGATCACGTGCACCTGCTCCTTGTACTCGCGCATCGCCGCCTTGATCAGCGCCTCGCGCTTCTTTGCATCGGGCTCGACGCTGGACTGCGCGGCCAGCGCGTCGAACTTGTCGTTCTTCACGCCGCCGAAGTTCCAGTAGCCCTGGCCCTTCTCGCCGCGATTGCGCAGCACCGGCGTGAAGGTGGTCTCGGCATCGGTGATCGCCCCGCCCCAGCCGAGCATGTACAGGCTGGTGTCCTGCTTCTCGATCTTCGGGAAGTAGGTGGCGCGCGGCTGCGCGCTGACCTTCACCTTGATCTTCAGCTGCGCCCACATGCCGGCCAGCGCGATGCAGATCTCCTCGTCGTTGATGTAGCGGTTGTTCGGGCAGTCGAGCGTCACCTCGAACCCGTCGGCATAACCCGCGTCGGCCATCAGCTTGCGTGCAGCGCCCAGGTCGTAGGGCAGGCGCTTCTCGATCTGCGGGTCGTTGTAGCTGCCCAGCGGTGACGGCGTGACGCCGCCGGTGGGGTAGCTCTGGCCGTTCATCAGCTTGGTCTTCATCGTCTCGATGTCGACGGCCTGGTACATGGCAGTGCGCACGCGAACATCCTTGAAGGGGTTCTTGTCGCCGGGCACGTTGCCGTACAGCAGCTTGTCGCGGGCCTGGTCCAGGCCGATGAAGACGATGCGGTTCTCCGGCCCGTCGATGATCTTCACGCCGGCGGTGTTGCGCAGCCGTGCGATGTCGCGCGGCGCCGGGTCGAGCACGAAGTCGATCTCGCCGGAGACCAGCGCGGCCAGGCGTGTCGCGTCGTTGCCGATCGGCGTGTAGACGATCTCCTGCACGTTGCCCTCGTACTTGCCCCACCAGGCCGGGTTGCGCTTGTAGACCGTCTTGATGCCCGGCGCGCGGCTGACCAGCATGTAGGGCCCGGTGCCGTTGGCGTTCAGCCCGGCGAAGCTTTCTTCCTTGTTCTTGAAGTCCAGCGGGCGGGTGACCTTGTTCTTCTCGCTCCACACCTTGCTCATGATCCACAGCGTCTCGAGGTGCTGCAGGAAGATCGGGTTGGGCGCGGCGAGCTGGAACTCCACCGTCAGGTCGTCGACCTTGCGCGGCTTGCCCACCGCGGCGCCGTACTGGTTGATCGTGGAGGTGGGCGCCACCGAGCGCTCGATCGAGAACACCACGTCGTCGGCGGTGAAAGGCGTACCGTCGTGGAACTTGACGTTCGGGCGCAGCTTGAAGCGCCACAACGTGGGCGAGACCTGCTGCCACTCGGTGGCCAGCGCCGGCACGATGGCCAGGGTCTTGTCGCGGGTGACGAGCTTCTCGTACACCTGCCCGTTCATCATGTTGGTCATGGACTCGTTCTGCGAGTGCGGGTCCATGGTCTGCGGGTCGCCCTGGCTGGCCCAGCGCAGTGTCTGCGCGAAGGCCTGCGGGGCGACGGCGAGCGCGGCGACCAAGGCGCTCGTGGTGATGAACTTCAGCATGCGGCCAGCTCCCGTGATTGGAATGTGGCCGCAGTGTAGGCAAGCCGCGCGGACGCGGCGACCGGGAAGGCCGAGTCAGGCGGCGGGATATCCCTCGTCGGCCAGCGCCTTCCTGACGGCATCGGGCGCCTGCGTGGTCTCGATGCGCACGGTGTGGCTGGGCAGGTCGCACTGCACCTGGGCCTGCGCGTCGAGCTTCATCACCGTGCCGGTGACGGTCTTCACGCAGTGGCCGCAGGTCATGTCGGGCAGGGTCAGTTCGATCATTCGGGGCTCCTTCGGGATGCACGATGGTGCAACGATAGACCTTGACACGATGGCAAGGTCAAGAGGCAGATCAAGTCCGAAAGTACTTGACCCTGACATCATGTCAAGGTCCAGACTACCTCCATGAACACCGAAACCACCTTGTCCCTGCCCGTCGAGGGCATGACCTGCGCTTCCTGCGTCGGCCGCGTCGAGAAGGCGCTGGCCAAGGTGCCGGGCGTCGCCCGTGCCACGGTCAACCTGGCCACCGAGGCGGCGGCCCTGTCGCTGTCGCAGCGCGTGGCCACGGCCGCACTCACCGCCGCCGTCGAGAAGGCCGGCTACGCCGTGCCGCACGACGAGGCCGAGATGCGCATCGAGGGCATGACCTGCGCCAGTTGCGTGAGCCGCGTCGAGCGCGCGCTGCTGGCCGTGCCCGGCGTGCTGGCGGCCACCGTGAACCTGGCCACCGAGCAGGCGCATGTGTCGCGCGTGCGCGGCGCGGCCGGCGCCGCCGAGCTGATGGCGGCCGTGCAGAAGGCCGGCTACACGGCCCACCTGCTGAATGCCGACCAGCCGGCGCCGCCCCCCGCACCGTCGCGCGACGGCTGGAAGGTGGCGCTGGCCGCCGCGCTCTCGGCCCCGCTGGTGATCCCCATGCTCGGCGACCTGTTCGGCCGCCACTGGATGCTCGCCGGCTGGCTGCAGTGGCTGCTCGCCACGCCGGTGCAGTTCTGGCTGGGCGCGCGTTTCTACCGCGCCGGCTGGAAGGCGCTGCGCGCCGGCAGCGGCAACATGGACCTGCTGGTGGCGCTGGGCACCAGCGCCGCCTACGGACTGAGCCTGTGGCTGTTGTGGCAAGCCGACGGCGCCATGGCACACCTGTACTTCGAGTCGTCGGCGGTGGTGATCACGCTGGTGCTGCTGGGCAAGTGGCTGGAGGCGCGCGCCAAGCGCCAGACCTCGGACGCGATCCGCGCGCTGCAGGCGCTGCGCCCGGAGACGGCGCGCGTGCGGCGCGACGGCATCGATATCGACGTGCCGGTGGCCGAGCTGGCGGTGGGCGACCTGGTCGTCGTGCGCCCCGGCGAGCGCGTGGCCGCCGATGGCCGGGTGGAAGATGGCCGCAGCCACGTCGACGAATCGCTGATCACCGGCGAGAGCCTGCCGGTGGCCAAGCAGGCCGGCGACCGCGTCACCGGCGGCGCGCTCAACGCCGAGGGCCTGCTGCTGGTGCGCACGCAGGCGGTGGGCGCGGAGTCCACGCTGGCGCGCATCGTGCGCATGGTCGAGTCGGCGCAGGCGGGCAAGGCGCCGATCCAGCGGCTGGTCGACCAGGTCAGCGCGGTGTTCGTGCCGGTGGTGGTGGGGCTGGCGCTGCTCACGCTGCTCGGCTGGGGGTTCGCCACCGGCGACTGGTCGGCCGGCGTGCTCAACGCGGTGGCTGTGCTGGTGATCGCCTGCCCTTGCGCGCTGGGCCTGGCCACGCCGGCGGCGATCATGGTCGGCACCGGCGCGGCGGCGCGGCGCGGCATCCTGATCAAGGACGCGCAGGCGCTGGAGATCGCGCATGCGGTGCGCGTGGTCGCCTTCGACAAGACGGGCACGCTGACCGAGGGCCGGCCGCAGCTGGCCGCGGCCGAACCGGCCGCCGATGCGGGCCTGAGCGCCGAACAGCTCGTCGGCCTGGCCGCGGCGCTCCAGTTGGGCAGCGAACACCCGCTGGCTGCGGCGGTGCTGGCCGCAGCGAAACAGCCTCTGGCGCCGGCGTCGGATGTTCGGGCCCTGCCCGGCCGCGGCATCGCCGGCGTGGTCGACGGGCAATCGCTGCAACTCGGCAGCACGCGGCTGATGGACGAGAGCGGCGTGGCCCGCGGCGCCCTCGAAGCACGCGCGCTCGAACTGCAATCGGAGGGCCGCACGGTGTCGTGGCTGGCCGGCCGGCGCGGCGACGCGCCGTGGCGCCTGCTGGGCCTGCTCGCCTTCGGCGACACGCTCAAGCCGGGTGCCGCCGCGGCGATCGCCACGCTGCGCGGCCTGGGCCTGCGCACGCTGATGATCAGCGGCGACAACGCCGGCAGCGCCAACGCGGTCGGCCGTGCGCTGGGCATCGACGACGTGCGCGCCGAGGTGCTCCCGGAGCAGAAGGCCGGCCTGGTGGCGACGCTGCGCGCGGAGATCGCCGGCCGCGGCAAGGTGGCGATGGTCGGCGACGGCATCAACGATGCGCCCGCGCTGGCCGCTGCCGACGTGGGCATGGCGATGGCCGGCGAGCAGGGCGGCACCGACGCCGCGATGCAGGCCGCCGGCATCACGCTGATGCGCGGCGATCCGGCGCTGGTGGCGCAGGCGATCGACATCTCGCGCCGCACCTCGGCGAAGATCCGCCAGAACCTGTTCTGGGCTTTCTTCTACAACGTGGTGGGCATTCCGCTGGCCGCGTTCGGGCTGCTCAACCCGGTGGTGGCCGGCGCGGCGATGGCGATGTCCAGCGTCAGCGTGCTGACCAACGCACTGCTGCTCAAGCGATGGAGACCGAAGGCATGAACATCGGCGAAGCCGCGAAACAATCGGCCGTGTCGGCCAAGATGATCCGCCACTACGAGGAGCTCGGCCTCTTGCCCAAGGTGCCGCGCACGGAGTCGGGCTACCGGCAGTACGACGCGGCCACGGTGCACACGCTGCGCTTCATCCGCCGCGCGCGCGATCTCGGCTTCGGCCTGCCGGAGATCGAGACCCTGCTCGGCCTGTGGCACAACCGCCGGCGCAGCAGCAAGGACGTCAAGCGCATCGCGCTGGAGCATGCCGCCGACCTGCAGCGTCGCATCGAGGAGATGCGCGCCATGCAGCGCACGCTGCAGCACCTCGCGCACGGCTGCCACGGCGACGAGCGGCCCGAGTGTCCAATCCTCGACGACCTGGCCGGCGGCCGCGCGGCCTGATCAGGACTTGCCGAGCTTCCTGAGCACTTCAGGGCCGGCCCACAACTCGTCGAGGTGCGGGAACTTCCACTGCGCGTTGCTTTCGCGCGCGACGATGGCATCGCTGCAGCCGGCCGAAGACAGATCGACCAGTTCGATGGTGATCGGCATGTTCGACTTGGTCGAGAAGAACAGCTTCACCTTCGGCGCCACCAGCGAACCTTCGCTCTGCTCCACCACCACGCCGAGCCGGCCCGAGCGCATGCGCACCAGCGAGCCGATCGGGTAGATGCCCAGGCTCCTGACGAAGGCCTGGAAGATGTCGTTGTCGAACTGCCCGGCCCAGGAGGCCATCCTGGCGATCGACTCGGCCGGGTCCCAGCCGCTCTTGTAGGGCCGGTTCGAGGTGATCGCGTCGTAGACGTGGCACACTGCCCCCATGCGCGCCACCCGCGTCAGCGCGTCGCCGGACAAGCCGTGCGGGTAGCCCTTGCCGTCGGGCCGCTCATGGTGGTGCAGCGTGACGTCGAGTGCGACCTCGCTGACACCCTTGCCCTCGAGCAGCAGCTCGTAGCCGTGCTGCGGGTGCGTCTTCATGATCGCGTACTCGTCGTCGGTGAGCTTGGCCGGCTTGTTCAGCACCTCCAGCGGCATCATCGCCTTGCCCATGTCGTGCAGCATGCCGGCCAGGCCGATCTCGCGCGCGCTGTTCTCGTCCATGCCGAGCTGGCGGCCCAGCGACACCATCAGCGCGCACACCGCCATCGAATGCATGTAGGTGTAGTCGTCGTGCGTCTTCAGCCTCGCCAGGCTGACGATGGCGCCCGGGTTGCGCCACACCGAGGAGGCGATCTCGTCGACCAGCGGCAGGCACTTCTCGGTGTCCAGCGCGCGGCCCATGCGGGCTTCGGCGAACAGCGAGCTCACGGCCTCGCGCGACTGGTTGACCAGCGCCGAGGCGCGCTGCATTTCGGCCGCCATCGATGCGGACGGTTTCGGCTCGGCGGCCGGCGGAGCGGGTTCGGAGGGCGCGGGGCGCTCGCTGCGTGACGAACGTGCGGCGGCGTCGCGGCGCGGCGCCACGCCAGCGGCCGCAGGCTCGACGTCACAACCCTTCACGACGTCGATCCAGACCTCGGTCACGGAGCTGGCGCGCAACTTCTCCAGATCCGCCGTGTCGCGCAGGATGAACTTGGTCCGCCAGAAGGGATGGTCGAGCCACGCGCCGCACATGGCATGCAGGTGCATGCCCAGCCGCAGTTCTTCGACGGGAATCTTCTTCAGCATGGAAAGGCTTCGGCCATCGGTGCCGTCATGTCTGAGTATCGGCCCGCACCGGGATGACTTGAGCACCCCAGAACGCAGAAAGCCGCTGGAAACCAGCGGCTTTCTGCACGGCAGGAAAGCGATTCAGCGGAAGCGCGACTCCGGCACCGTCTTCAGGTCGGTGGGCAGCGAGGCGATGTAGCTGGCCATCTGCTTCAGTTCGGCGTGGCTGAAAGGCTTGGCCATGCCGGCCATGATCGCATTGCCGCGGCCGACCTGCGGGTTGCCCTCGGTCTGGTAGGCCTTCAGCGCCACGAAAAGGTAGTCAGCGTGCTGGCCCGCCAGCTTGGGGTAACTTGGATCGATCGGCTTGTTCAGGTTCTCGCCATGGCAGGACGCGCAGTTGCCCTTCTTGAGCAGTTCGGCCACGGTGGCCGGCGGCGTCGGCGCCGGGGCCGACTCGGCTGTCGCTGGGCCGGCCTGGGTGGAATAGAAGGCGCCCAGATCGGCCATGTCCTGCTCGGTCAGCGAAGCAGCGATGGCCTTCATGCTCGGGTGCTTGCGCTCGCCCTTCTTGTAGGCCGTCAGCGCACTGGTGATGTACTTCGCGCCCTGCCCGGAGATCATCGGCACCTTGTGGATCTCGGGGAAGCTGGCCTGGTAGCCGGGGATGCCGTGGCAGCCGATGCACATGGCAGCCTTCTTCGCGCCGGCCTGGGCATCCTGTGCCTGCGCGGCGGTGACGAAGCCGGCGGCGGCGGCCAGCGAGATCAGGGCGGAGAACACGTTCTTCATGGTGTCGAGGCAGGCAGGTTGGCGTGACAGCGCGCGATTATAGGGGGACCTTATACTGCCCTGAACATGAATCAAGACCGCCAAAGATGAAGTTCCAAGGCTCCGACACCTACGTCGCCACCCCGGACCTGATGCTGGCGGTCAACGCGGCGATCACGCTCAAGCGGCCCCTGCTGGTCAAGGGCGAGCCCGGCACCGGCAAGACGATGCTGGCCGAGGAAGTGGCCAGTGCGCTGCAGCTTCCGCTGCTGCAATGGCACGTGAAAAGCACCACCAAGGCCCAGCAGGGCCTGTACGAGTACGACGCCGTCAGCCGCCTGCGCGACAGCCAGCTCGGCGACGAACGTGTCAAGGACATCCACAACTACATCGTCAAGGGCGTGCTCTGGCAGGCCTTCACCGCCGACCAGCCGGTGGCGTTGCTGATCGACGAGATCGACAAGGCCGACATCGAGTTTCCCAACGACCTGCTGCGCGAACTCGACCGCATGGAGTTCCACGTCTACGAGACGCGCGAGCTCGTCAAGGCGCGGCACCGGCCGCTGGTGTTCATCACCTCGAACAACGAGAAGGAGCTGCCCGACGCCTTCCTGCGCCGCTGCTTCTTCCACTACATCAAGTTCCCCGACGCCGAGACGATGCAGAGCATCGTCGACGTGCACTTCCCGGGCTGAAGAAGGAACTGCTCGCCGCCGCGCTGAAGACCTTCTACGACGTGCGCAACCTGCCCGGGCTGAAGAAGAAGCCCAGCACCTCGGAGCTGCTCGACTGGCTCAAGCTGCTGGTGGCCGAGGACATCCCGCTCGAGGCGCTGCAGAGCAAGGACGAGAAGGTGGCCGTGCCGCCGCTGGTGGGCGCGCTGCTCAAGAACGAGCAGGACGTGACGCTGTTCGAGAAGCTCGTCTTCATGCAGCGCCACAACCGCTGATGAAACCCGTCGAACCGGTCACGCTGGAACGCGCGCCGGTGCGGCTGGTGCCGCTGGGCCTGGAGCACGAGGACGGGCTCAAGCGTGCGGCGGCCGATGGCGCCCTGTGGAACCTGCGTGTCACCTCCGTCCCGGAACCCGAACAGACCCGCGCCTACATCGAGACTGCGCTGCAGGGCCGCGCCCAGGGCCACCGCTTCGCCTTCGCGGTGCTCGACGCCGCCAGCGGCGAGCCGATCGGCTGCACCAGCTACCACGACATCGTGCCGGCGGTGGAGCGCCTGGAGATCGGCTGGACCTGGTACGCCGCCAGCCGCCAGCGCAGCGCCGTCAACACCAGCGCCAAGCTGCTGCTGATGCAGCACGCCTTCGAGACGCTGGGTGCGCAACTCGTCGGCTGGCGCACCGACAACTACAACTTCGCCAGCCAGCGCGCCATCGAGCGGCTGGGTGCGCGCAAGGACGGCGTGCTGCGTCACCACGCATTGCGTCGAGACGGCACGGTGCGCGACACCGTGATGTACAGCCTGGCTGCCGGCGAATGGCCGGAAGTCAAGGCGCACCTGCTCTGGCAGCTGACCCGGCCGCGCTGAGCAGATCGTTCGAGGAGGAGGCAGACATGGCGATCGCCAGGAAGGCCATCACGGCCGAAGACCTGTGGAAATTCGAGCGCGCCGGCGGCATCTCGCTGTCGCCCGACGGCGCGCAGGCGGTGTGCTCGCTGCAGACCTTCTCCATGGAGGAGAACAAGGGCGAGTCCTCGCTGTGGCTGCTGTCCACCTTCGGCGGCGGCCCGCGGCGCCTCACGCACTGCGGCGAGAAGGACGGGCAGGCCGCCTGGTCGCCCACGGGCGAGCGCATCGCCTTCGTCGCCAAGCGCGAGCAGCAGGGCAAGAAGGACGAGGCGCCGCAGCTCTACGTCATCGCACCCGACGGCGGCGAGGCGCGGCGCGTGAGCGACTACGCGCCCGGCATCGAGGCCTTCAAGTGGTTTCCGGACGGCCGGCGCATCGCCTTCGTCTCGTGGGTCTGGCCGGAGCTCAAGGGCAGCCAGGCGCAGGCGAAGCGCCACAAGGAGTTCAAGGAGCGCAAGGAAAGCGGCTACGCCACCAGCGAGGCGCAGTACCGCTACTGGGACCACAACGTGCCGATGGGCCGCGTCGCCCACCTGCACGTGCTGGACGTGGCCAGCGGCCGCGTCACCGACCTGTTCGAGGGCAGCGGCCTGGAGCTCTCGCGCGCCGAGCCCGATGCGAACACCTTCGACATCGCGCCGGATGGCAAGCGCATCGCCTTCGTGCACGACGCGGCGGCCGAGAAGCGCATGGACAACTGCAAGGTGCTGTCCGAGCTGAACCTGCGCACGCGGCGGACCGAGACCCTGGTGCACGACAAGGGCTGGGACCTCGAACACCCTCGCTACAGCCCCGACGGCCAGCGCATCGCCTTCGTCGCCAGCCACCAGGGCAAGAAGCACACGATGCCGGCGCAGCTCGCGCTGCTCGAGCGCGGCGGCCGCTGGCGCGTGCTCAGTGCCGAGTGGGACCACGCCGTGCACGGCCCGCTGCGCTGGGCCGACGACGGCCAGAGCGTGCACTTCACCGCCGAAGCCGAGGCACGCAATCACCTGTGGCGCTTCGAGCTGCGCAGCCGCAGCGCCACGCGCGTCGCGGCCGGCGGCTGGGTGCAGTCCTTCGACGTGGCGGCCGGCGTGGTCGTCTGCGCGGCCGATGCGATGGATCACCCGGCGCGTGTGCATGCGCATCGCGACGGCGAGCCGCCGCGGCGCCTGGAGCGCTTCAACGACGAGCTGCTGGCCAGGCTCAAGTTCGGCACGCACGAGGATGTGCGCATCAAGGGCGCGCAGGGCGACGAGGTGCAGATGTGGGTCGTCTACCCGCCCGGATTCGACGCGCGCAAGAAGTACCCGGTGCTGCATTCCATCCACGGCGGCCCGCATGCGGCCAGCGGCGACACCTTCCACTACCGCTGGAACAACCACGTTTTCGCCGCACAGGGCTACGTCGTGGCCTGCGTGAACTACCACGGCTCGAGCGGCTTCGGCTACGCCTTCCTCGACAGCATCACGCACCGCTGGGGCGAGCTCGAACTGCAGGACGTCGAAGCCGCGACCGACTGGCTGCTGAAGAAGCCCTGGGCGGACCGCAAGCGCGTGTTCGCCACCGGTGGCAGCTACGGCGGCTACATGGTGGCGTGGATGAACGGCCACGTGAAGCCCGGCCGCTACCAAGCCTACGTGTGCCATGCCGGCTGCTTCGACTGGACGGCTATGTTCGCCGAAGACGCCTACACCTGGTTCCCGCGCGAGCTCGGCGCCTCGTACTGGGACGACATGGCCAAGGTGCATGCGCAGAGCCCGCATGCCTTCGCCGGCAAGATGAAGACGCCCACGCTGGTGATCCACGGCGCGCTCGACTACCGCGTGCCCGACGGCCAGGGCCTGGCCTACTACAACACGCTGAAGGCGCGCGGCGTGGATGCGCGGCTGCTCTGGTACCCGGACGAGAACCACTGGATCCTCAAGCCTCGCAACTCGAAGCTCTGGTACGCCGAGTACTTCGGCTGGCTGAAGCAGCACGACCCCGGCCGCGGCCGGGCGCGGCGCTGAGCCGCTAGCGCACCACCGAGACGCGAGGCGCGCCGGGAGGCGGTTCGACCTCCACGCGGTTGCGGCCGTTGGCCTTGGCGCGGTACAGCGCCGCATCGGCGCGGGCCATCAGTGCGGCCAGTTCGTCGGACGGTCCGGCCCATTGCGAGACCCCGAGCGACACCGTCAGCGGCACGGCGCGCTCCTGCCAGCGCGGCGGCAGCGACTGCGTGCGCTCGCGCAGCCGCTCGGCGACTTCCTGCGCCTGCGCCAGCGGCGTGCCGGGCAGCAAGACGATGAACTCCTCGCCGCCCCAGCGGCCGACGCGGTCGATGTCGCGCATCTGCGCGGACAGCAAGGTGCCCAGGTGCTGCAGCGCGCGGTCGCCGACGGCGTGGCCGTGCACGTCGTTGATGGACTTGAAGTGGTCGGCGTCGATCATCAGCACGGAGAACGGTTCGCCCAGGCGCCGCGAACGCTGCAGTTCGTCTTCGAGCGCCTCCTGGGCGGCGCGGCGGTTGAGCAGGCCGGTCAGCGCGTCGTAGCGAGAGGCGCGGCGCAACTCCACCACGCCGCGCGTGACCACCAGCGCCACCAGCGTCAGCTGGAACACCAGCGCGAGCACCAGATAGCTGAACGCGGCGCTGACGTTCAGCGCGCTGTCGGCCGTCACCTCGGCGACGATGGTGCCGGGCGAGACCATCGCGCGCCCGGCGCGCAGGCCGAACACCAGCCCGCCCAGCAGCAGCGGCACCGACAGCACGGCGCCCCAGCGCAGCTCCATGCGGGCGCGCGCCTCGCGCTGCATGTCCCAGCCGACCGACAGGCACAAGGCCGACAACGCGCCGGAGACGATGGCCACGCGCCAGGCGCCATTGGCCGGGTCCAACCCGTACCAGGTGGCGGCGCCGGCGGCGGCAAGCACGGCGGCATGCCATAGCCAGGGTCGGGGGCAAGCAAAGAAGGCCCACACGCCGCGCTGCAGCACCACCAGAGAAACCACGATGCACAGGTTGGCCAGCGCACGCAGCGGCTCGATGCCGGGCTTGACGGAGACCACGAACAGCACCAGCGAGACGGCGCTCAGCGCCGCGTACAGCGCCCAGTGCAGCGCCGCGCGGCGCGACTCGACCATCAGCGCGGCGCCGGCCAGCCAGCCGAAGGCCAGCACGGCCTGCTGGCAGGCCACCATCAGGAAGGCGATCTCGGTGGCGCTGAAACTGGGCATCGGCCGGCATTGTCGGGTCAGGTGCGACGAAGCGAAACACCTAGGGCGCCACGCAGCCGCGCCCGGGCGTGTATCCTCCTCGAAACACCCTGCCCGAACGCCGGTTTCCCGATGCTGATCAACTTCTTCTACACGCTGCGCGCGGCCAAGCTGAAGGTCTCGGTCAAGGAGTACCTGATGCTGCTCGAGGGCCTGAAAGAAGGCGTGATCGACAACTCCGTCGACCAGTTCTACTACCTCGCGCGCACCACGCTGGTGAAGGACGAAGCCCAGTTCGACAAGTTCGACCGCGCCTTCGCCGCCTACTTCAAGGGCGTGGAGATGCTCACCGACTTCAGCCAGGAGATTCCGCTCGAGTGGCTGCAGAAGCACCTGGAGCTCGAACTCAGCGCCGAAGACAAGGCCGCCATCGAGAAGATGGGCTGGGACGAGCTGATGGAGACGCTGAAGAAGCGCTTCGAAGAGCAGAAGGAGCGCCACGAGGGCGGCAACCGCATGATCGGCACCGGCGGCACCAGCCCGTTCGGCGCCTATGGCTACAACCCGCAGGGCATCCGCATCGGCCAGGACAAGGGCCGCAACAAGAGTGCGGTGAAGGTCTGGGACCAGCGCCAGTACAAGGACTACGACGACAACCTCGAGCTCGGCACGCGCAACATCAAGGTGGCGCTGCGCCGGCTGCGCCGCTTCGCGCGTGAAGGTTCGCAGGAAGAGCTCGACCTGGACGACACCATCCGCAGCACCGCGGCCAACGCCGGCTGGCTGGACATCAAGATGGTGCCCGAGCGCCACAACAAGGTGAAGGTGCTGCTGCTGATGGACGTGGGCGGCACGATGGACGAGCACATCCACCGCGTCGAGGAGCTCTTCAGCGCCGCCAAGAGCGAGTTCAAGCACCTCGAGTTCTATTACTTCCACAACTGCGTCTACGACTTCATGTGGAAGAACAACCGGCGCCGCTACAGCGAGAAGTTCCCGACCTGGGACATCATCCGCAAGTACAACAAGGACTACAAGCTGATCTTCGTCGGCGACGCGACGATGAGCCCCTACGAGATCCTGCAGCCCGGCGGCAGCGTCGAGTACAACAACGAGGAGCCGGGAGCCGAGTGGCTGCAGCGCCTGACCGGCGCCTTCCCGAAGTTCGCCTGGATCAACCCCGAGCCGCAGGGCGTGTGGGGCTACCGGCAAAGCATCTCCATCGTCCAGCAGCTGATGAACCAGCGCATGTTCCCGCTCACGCTGCAGGGGCTGGAAGGGGCCATGCGCCTGCTGAGCAAATGACCCCGGCCGCGCCGCGCCCGGCGCTGCGCGCCGGCCTGGCGGCGCTGGCCTGTGCCGCTCTGGCCGGCTGCGCGGCCCTGCCCTTCGGCCGCGAAGCGGCGCCGGACGACAAGGCAGCGGCCGCCTCGTCGCGGGCGCAGTACCGCGTCGAGGTCGAAGCCCCCGACGAACTGCGCAAGCTGCTCACCGACTACCTCGACCTGGCGCGTTTCCAGAACGCGCCGGACACCGAGGCCATCGACACGACCGAACTGACGCGCCTGGCCGCCGCAGCGCCGGCGCAGGCGCGCACCCTGCTCGAGACCGAAGGCTACTTCGCGGCCGAGGTGCAGACCTCGCGCGCCGCCAGCCCGGACGGCGTGCCGGTCGTGCGTGTGAAGGTGAATCCCGGCCCGCGCAGCATCATCCGCAGCGTCGAATTCGCAGCACGCGGCGAATTGCAAACGCAGGCCACTCAGGCGGGCAGCGAGGCCGCGTCGCTGCTGGAGCGGCTGCGCCGGGACTGGCCGCTGCCCGTCGGCCAGCCGTTCCGGCAGCCGGCCTGGACGGCGGCCAAGACGACCACCCTGGCCCGCGTGCGCGCCGAAGGCTATCCGGCAGCGACCTGGCAAAGCACCGCCGCGAAGGTGGATGCCACCGATCAGGCTGTCGAGCTCGCACTCGAGCTCGACAGCGGCGCGCTGTACCGGCTCGGCGCGCTGCGCATCGAAGGGCTGCAGCGCTACGACGCGAGCACGGTGCGGCAGCTGGCCACCTTCGGGCCCGGCACGCCCTACAGCGAGACGCTGCTGCTCGACTTCCAGGAGCGGCTGCAGAAGCTCGGCCTGTTCGAGAGCGCGTCGGTCGAGCTCGACGCCGACCCCGCAGGCGCCACGGCGGCGCCGGTGCTGGTGCGCGTCCGCGAGCTGACCCTGCAGCAGGCCACCATCGGCGTGGGCATCAGCGCCAACACCGGGCCGCGCGTGACGCTGGAACACCGCCACCGCCGGCCCTTCGACATCGACTGGGTGGCCAGCAACAAGTTCGAGATCGGCTCGTCGCTGCAGTCGTGGCAGGGCGAGCTGATCTCGCACCCGCTCGAAGGCCTGTACCGCAACCTGGTGTCGGGCACGGCCGAGCGGCTGCGCTCCGGCGAGGAGACCCGCACTTCGTGGAATGCGCGCGTCGGCCGCACGCAGGACACGCCGCGCATCGAGCGGCTGTACTTCGCGGAACTGACGCACTCGCGGGTCGACAACATCGCCGGCGCCACCAGCAGCAACGCACTGTCGGCCAACTACCACTGGGTGTTCCGCGATGTGGACAGCGCTCTGCTGCCGACCGACGGCTACACGCTGTCGCTGCAGACCGCACTCGGCCGCGCGCTCAACTCGACCGAGGAGAACGGGCCCTTCGCCCGCGGTTATGCGCGCTACACGCTGTACCAGCCGCTCGGCGCGTCGTGGTACGCCAGCGCGCGCGTCGAGGCCGGCCAGGTGTTCGCGCGCGACGCCGTCGGCGTTCCCGACACGCTGTTGTTTCGCGCCGGCGGCGACGACTCGGTACGCGGCTACGGCTACCGCACGCTCGGCCCGCTGGTCGATGGCGCCGTCGCCAGCGGACGCACCATGTTCACCGGCAGCGCCGAGATCGCCCGGCCCGTTTCAGCGAAGATGCCCGCCGTCTGGTGGGCGGTGTTCGTCGATGCCGGCAACGCCGCCCAGCGCTGGACCGACCTGAAGCCCGTCTACGGCTACGGCGTGGGGCTGCGCTGGCGCAGCCCGGTCGGGCCGTTGCGCGTGGACCTGGCCTATGGTGAAGAGGCGAAGGCGTTTCGCATGCACCTGAGCGTGGGCATTGCGTTCTAGCCCCATGGAGCCGACACAAGCTCGCCCGCCCGCCTGGGCCCGCTGGGGATGGTCGGCCTTGATCGTGCTGGCGATCGCCTCCTGCGCCGCGGCCGCGGCGCTGTGGCTGCTGCGCACCGAGGCGGGGGCGGCCTGGACGCTGCAGCGCGTGCCGGGTCTGCAGGCCGGCGAGGTACGCGGCTCGCTCCTCGGCGGCACGCTGGCCGTGCAGCGCCTGACGATCGACCTGCCGCGCGGCGGCCTGCTGACGCTCGAAGGCGTGTCGTGGCGAGGGCTGCGCATCGATGCAGATGCCCTCTGGCGGCCGCGCATCGTGATCGATAGTCTGGCCGCGGACGCAGTCGACCTGAAACCCGGCGCCCCGGCGCCGGCGCCGAGCCCGGCACCCGAGTCGCTGGCCCTGCCGTTCGAACTGCAGGTGACGTCGGTCGAGGTGCAGACGCTGCGCGCCGTGCCGCTGGGCGCCACGCCGCTGCGCGGGCTGCGCGCCCGCATCCATCTCGGCGCCGAGGGCGGCGCTGTGCACCGCCTCGACGAGCTCTCGCTCGGCTTCGACCGCCTGCGTGCCCAGGGCAGCGCAACGCTCGGCAGTGCTGCGCCGCTGCCGCTGCAGGCCACGCTGTCGCTGGCTCAGGACGGCACAGCGGCACAGCTGCAATGGTCGGCCCAGGCCTCGCTGGCCGGGCCGCTGGCGGCGCCGAACCTGATCGCCACGGTGCGGGCACAACCCACGGTCGCGCCGGGCGGCAAGCCGCTGCCGGCCCAGTCGCTCGACCTCGCCGCCGCCTTGCGTCCGTTCGAGGCCTGGCCGCTCGGCGATCTGGATGCGAAGGCGAACGGGCTGGACCTGTCCGCCTTCCACCCGGCCGCGCCCGTGACGGCGCTCAGCGGCAGCGCGGTCGCCAAGACCCGGTCGGCGAGCGAGCCCGCGCAGGTGACAGCGCGGCTGGGCAACGCCGCTCCCGGCCGCTGGAGCGATGGCCGGCTGCCCGTGCAGAGCCTGGCGATCGAACTGCGCGCGCGGCCCGACGACCCGACGCGGCTGGAAGTGCGCATGCTCGAAGCCGAACTCGGCACGCCACGCGAGCCTGGCGGCCGGCTGCAGGGCCAGGGGCGCTGGTCTCGGGAAGGCTGGCGACTCGAGGCCACGCTGAAGGCCCTGCAACCGCAGCGCCTGGATGCGCGCGCCCCGGCCATGCTGCTCGATGGGCCGCTCGCGATCGACGGCAGCGCACCGGCCGCGGCCGTGCAGACACTGGCCGCCAAGGGCGAACTGACCGGCAAGGTGAGCGACCGTGGCACCTCCCGGGCGGTGCGCCTGCGGCTCGATGGCGACTGGCGCCGCGAGGCGGGTGCCGACCGCATCACGCTGCGTGATGCGCAGGCCGAGGCCGGCGGCGCCCGCGCCGCGGTGAAGGCCAGCGCGAGCCGCGCGGCGCCGGGCCTGGCCTGGCAGCTCAAGGGCCAGGCCACGCTGGCGGCCTTCGACCCGGCCGTCTGGTGGCCGGGCCGCGAAGACTCGCCCTGGCGGCGTGGGCCGCATCGCCTGAACGCAAAGAGCGAGTTCGACCTGACGCTGCCGCCGGCCGGCCCCGGCCGCGCGCTCGACCGGCTGGCCGCGCTGCGCGGCCAGGCCACGGCCACGCTGGCCGACAGCCTGCTCGCCGGCGTGCCCTTGCGCGGCCAGCTGTCGCTGCGCGGCGCCGCCGCCGGCGCGTTGCAGGCCACCGCGCAGGCCGAGCTGGACGGCAATCGCCTCGACGCCGAGGGCCGCATCGGCCTGGCCGCCGGCGGTGCCGACGATCGTTGGCAGATCAGGCTGCAGGCACCGACGCTGGCCAAGCTCGCGCCGCTGGCGCGCCTGGCCGGCGCGGACCCGGCCGGCAAGCCGCTGGGCGGCGCGCTCGCGGCCGAGTTGCAGGCCAGCGGCCGCTGGCCGGCGATCAGCTCGACCGGCAAGGCACAAGCCACCGAACTGCAGGCCGGTTCGCTCGCGCTGCAGCGCGGCAGCGCGCGCTGGCAGGCCGGCACCACGCTGGACGCGCCGGTCGACGCCGAGTTCGACCTGGCTGGCCTCGCGCTCGGAGCGGCGCGCTTCGAGAACGCGAAGCTGCGTGCGCAAGGCAGCGGCCGGGCACACCGCCTGGAGCTCAGCGCCAGTTCGAACGCGCGCCCCCCCGGCTGGACCGAAGCCCTGCCGACAGCCCCGACGAGCATCGACACGAAGAACGGCACGCTGGCCTCGTTGCAGATGCAAGGCGGTTTCGTGGCTGGCAGCACCGGCGCAGTCGACGGCTGGCGCGGCACGCTGCAGCAGCTCGAAGCACGCCCCTCGGGTGGCACGGCGACCGCGGCGGCCTGGCTGCGCACGCGCGACGTCGCCGTGCAGGTGCTGGGCCTGGACGCCGGCCCGGCGCAGCTGTTGCTGCAGGCGGGCCGTGCCGAGCTGTTCGGCGCCGCACTGCGCTGGGACCGCCTGGCCTGGCAGGCCGCGCAGGGCGGCGCACCGGCGCGCATCGACGCCAAGGCCGAGATGGAGCCGCTGACGATCGCGCCGCTGCTGTCGCGCCTGCAACCCGACTTTGGCTGGGGCGGAGACCTGGCGGTGACGGGCCGGCTCGAGCTGCGCAGCGCCCCGACCTTCGCTGCGGACATCGTCGTCGAACGCAGCCGCGGCGACCTCAGCGTGACCGATGAAACCGGCACGCAATCGCTCGGCCTGACCGATCTGCGTCTGGGGCTGAACGTGGCCGACGGCGTGTGGAGCTTCACGCAGGGCCTGGCCGGCTCGACTGTCGGCGTGGCCGCCGGCGCCTTCGTCGCTCGCACCTCCGCGCAGGCCACCTGGCCCGCGCCCGACACGCCGGTGTCGGGCGTGCTGGAGCTGCAGGTCGCCAACCTGGGCACCTGGGGCACCTGGGTGCCTGCCGGCTGGCGCCTCGGAGGTGCACTCAGCGCGAGTGCGGGCATCGGCGGCAAGTTCGGTGCGCCGGAGTACACCGGCGCCGTGCGCGGCACCCGCCTGAGCGTGCGCAACTTCCTGCAGGGCGTCAACGTCACCGACGGCGAAGTGGCCATCGTGCTGCAGGGCGCCACCGCGCGCATCGAGCGCTTTACCGCACAAGCCGGAGCGGGCACGCTCGATCTCGGCGGCGATGCGAGTTTCGGTGCCTCGCCGCTGGTCAGGCTGCAGCTGGAAGCGAAGCGATTCCAGCTGCTCGGCCGGGTCGACCGCCGCATCGTCGTCAGCGGCAATTCGACGCTGCAGATCGAGCGCGACAAGCTCACCCTGGGCGGGCGACTGGCCGTCGACGAAGGCCTGATCGACTTCACCCGAAGCGACGCTCCCGGGCTGTCGGACGACGTCACCGTCAGCCGCCGCCCGGCCCGGGCGGCCGACCCGCAGACGGCGCAAGCCAGGCCGGCCGCGCCGAACGCACGCGTGCCGACCATCGACATGGACGTGCGCCTGGACCTCGGCGAGCAGTTGCGCGTGCGCGGCCGCGGCCTGGACACCGGGCTGCGCGGCGAACTTCGCCTGACGGCACCCGCAGGCAGGCTGGCCGTCAACGGCACCGTGCGCACCGCCGGCGGCACCTACGCCGCCTACGGCCAGAAGCTGGAGATCGATCGCGGCAACGTGGTGTTCAACGACGCGGCCGAGAACCCGCGGCTGGACATCGAAGCGACACGCCCCAACCTCGACGTGCGGGTGGGCGTGGCCATCACCGGCACGGCAGTGAACCCGCGGGTGCGGCTGTTCTCCGAGCCCGAGCTGTCGGACCTCGACAAGCTCTCGTGGCTGGTGCTCGGCCGCGCCAGCGATGGCCTGGGTCGCGCCGACACGGCCTTGCTGCAGCGCGCCGCGCTGGCCCTGCTGACCGGCGACGGCGAAGGCCCGACCGACCAGCTCACGCGGGCGATCGGGCTGGACGAAGTATCGGTGCGGCAGAGCGACGGCGAGGTGCGAGAAACCGTGATCTCGCTGGGCAAGCAGCTGTCGCGGCGCTGGTACGTCGGCTACGAGCGCAGCCTGAACGCCACCGCCGGCAGCTGGCAGCTGATCTACCGCATCGCGCAACGCTTCACGCTGCGAGCGCAATCGGGCGAGGACAGCTCGCTGGACGTGATCTGGACCTGGCGCTGGAACTGAGCTCGGGCGCGCAATGAGAGAATCCCGCCGCTCCCGCTCGCCGTAGTTCAATGGATAGAACGGCCGCCTCCTAAGCGGCAAATACAGGTTCGATTCCTGTCGGCGGGACCATTGCAGCGTCCACCGACGTCCCAATGCGTCTCGACGCCTCCCCGGTTCACGGGTTCTCGTGCGACCTTCAGGCCATTCGATGGGGCCAGCCGGCGGTTCCGGCAGGTGTCGGCGCGCACGCTGCTGGAAGCACGCACCTCGACAGCGGGATTGCCGAGGTCGAAGAACACCGGCACCTTGTCAGAGCGCCGCGTGGCGTCCGCCACCAGCCTGCGCGGCATCGAGAATCTGAGTTCGAACCCGTGCGCGAGCGACATGTGCCGAACGGATCTCCTTAAGCGCTCAGGCCGCGGCGCGCCGGGGCAAGACCCAGTTCGGCCGCGCAAAGTGGCAGGTGTAGCCACCCGGGTTGCGCTCGAGGTAGTCCTGGTGTTCGGGTTCGGCCTGCCAGAACGCACCCACCGGCGCGACTTCCGTGACCACCTTGCCCGGCCACAGGCCGGAGGCCTCGACGTCTTGGATCGTGTCGATCGCCTCGAGACGCTGCGCTTCGGACTCGAAGTAGATCGCCGAGCGGTAGGCCATGCCGCGGTCGTTGCCCTGCCGGTTCGGCGTGGTCGGGTCGTGGATCTGGAAAAAGAACTCGAGCAGGCGCCGGTAGCTCATCACGGCAGGATCGAAGACGATCTCGATCGCCTCGGCATGGGTGCCGTGATGCCGATAGGTTGCATTCGGCACGTCGCCGCCGGAATAGCCCACGCGCGTGGACACCACGCCGGGCAACTTGCGGATCAGGTCCTGCATGCCCCAGAAACATCCGCCGGCCAGAACTGCGCGCTCGGTTGCCATTTCAGCTCTCCTCGACTTGGTTCAGGTATTCGCCGTAACCCTCGGCCTGCATGTCGTCGCGGTGCACGAAACGCAGCGAGGCCGAGTTGATGCAGTAGCGCAGCCCGCCCCGGTCGCGTGGGCCGTCGGGGAAAACGTGCCCCAGGTGGCTGTCGCCATGGACGGAGCGGACCTCGGTGCGCACCATGCCATGGCTGGAATCGCGCAGTTCATTGACGTGAGCGGGCACGATCGGCTTGGTGAAGCTCGGCCAGCCGCAGCCCGACTCGAACTTGTCGGACGACGCGAACAGCGGCTCGCCGGAAACGATGTCCACATAGATGCCGGGCTCGTGGTTGTCCAGGTACTCGCCGGTACCCGGGCGCTCGGTGCCGCTGCGCTGCGTGACGTGGAACTGCTCGGCGGTCAGCCGCGCGATCGCTTCGGGGGACTTGGTGTAGGTCTTCATGGGTTTCCGTTTCCTTGGCTGCGGCGCCGTGCAAGTGGGCGATCGCCAACGCGCTGGTGACTGGACTTCTTGGTCGCCGGGAACTTGCGAAGATTACGGCAGCGCGGCCTGCCGCACAGGCGCGGGCTCGTACAAATCCATGGCGACGGAAGTGGTGCGCGGACGCCCCCCAGGGCTGCCGTACGGCGGCCACTTCAACCTAGGGGTCGCCATGGTGGCCCAGGGCGCAGTCCGTTACCATGAATGCAGGGGTGTCTCATTCGGGCGCCCGGCGTGATCAGGCGGTTCATCCCATGGCTCGAGTCTCGGCGAACAAGCAGCAGCCCGCAAAGCTGGTGTGGCGCGTCACGGCGAACGCGCCGATGGGTGAATACGTCGATCCGCGCCAGGCGGTCAGCAACCCGGCTGCGACCAAGGAGTCCGTCGACCCGCGCGACAACGGCTGGCTGGCCTCGTCGCTCGAACTGCTCGGCGGAGTGCGCGTCAGTGAAGCGCCGATGGACACATTGCCCGGCGATCTCATCGACGAGTTCAACCGACTCAAGCGCTGAGCGCCGCCTGGGTCAGGCGCTGCCATAGCCCCGGGGCCCTGGCGCCCTGATTCGCCGGCCGTTCCACCACCACCAGGGCAGGGTCCAGCGCCTGCACCAGCACCGGCCCGCAACGGTCCAGGACGCAGGCCTCGCCGCGTGCCAGCACGATGTCACGAGGATCGCCGTCCTGGGTGACCCACAGGCCGCCATGGCGGCTTTCGATGCGTGTTCCCGGTCGGCCGGCCAGGGACAACACGTCTCTCTTGGACAGGCTGACGAGGCCGGCCAAGTCGTCGATGCGGCGGATGGTCATGATGCGCTCCTTGCATGTATTCCACGCATGCTGGGCGTCGACGATCGAGCACCCAGGAGGTGGATTCGGTGAGAGAATGATCGTGGTCTTGTCCTCGATCCTCAAACGAGATCTCCGCATTCATCGCATGCGTTAGAAGCATGCAAACCGACACCATGGCGCGTTCCCTGCCTTCGTTGGATCTGTTGCGCGGATTCGAGGCCGCAGCGCGGCAACTCAGCTTCACGCGGGCTGCGGCCGAGCTTTTCCTCACCCAGTCGGCAGTCAGCCGGCAGGTACAGGCCCTGGAGGAGCACCTGGGGGTGCCGCTGTTCGAGCGCCGGCATCGCGAGATCCGCCTCACCGACGCCGGCCAGCAGCTCTACCGCACGGCGGCCGAAGCGCTGCGGCAGTTGTCCGACACCGCCGATCGCATCCGCGCGCAGAACCAGGCGCGTGCATTGACGGTGTCGTGCAGCATCGGATTCGCCTCGCTGTGGCTGGTGCCGCGGCTGGGGGACTTCCGGGCCCAGCATCCGGACATCGAGATCCGCATCGACGCCAACAACCGCCTGATCGACCTCGATCGCGAACGCGTCGAGTTGGCGGTGCGCTACTGCCCGACGCAGATCGCGCCCGCCGGCTCGCAGCAGTTGTTCGGCGAGGAGGTCATGCCGGTGTGCAGCCCGGCGCTGATCGATGTGCCGGGCAAGCCGCTGGCCGAACCCGCCGATCTTCGCCACCAGGTGCTGCTGCACTACCAGATGGCCGAGAAGGTCTGGCCCACCGGCGCCTGGCCGGTGTGGCTGGAGACCATGAAGCTGCACGGCCTGCAGAGCGCCGGCTCGGTGCAGTTCAATCAGTACGACCAGCTCATCAATGCCGCGCTCGAAGGCCAGGGCGTGGCCCTGGGCGTCAGCCCGCTGGTGCGTCGCCATCTGCGCCAGGGCCGCCTGGTCGCGCTGTTCGAGAAGCGCTTCGCGTCTCCGCGCGGCTACTTCCTCGTCACCGCGCGCTTCGCGGCCCTGCGGGCCGACGTGCAGGCCTTCGCCGCCTGGTTGCAGGCGAGCGCCGAGCGTGACCGCGCCGAGCCCTGACGGGCCGGCACCTTCACCGCCGCGCCGGGTCCGGCCGCATCGAGCGCGACAGCAGCAGCACCGGCAGCAACCCGACCAGCACGATGGCAAGCGAGGGCAGCGCCGCCTCGCCCAGCCTTTCGTCGCGCGCCAGCTGGTAGGCGACCACCGCCAGCGTGTCGCTGTTGAAGGGCCGCAGCACCAGCGTGGCCGGCAGTTCCTTCATCACGTCGACGAACACCAGCAGCATTGCGGCCAGGCCGGCGCGGCGCAGCAGCGGCGCATGCAACTCGAGGAACATGCGCCGCCGCGATGCGCCGAGCAGATGCGCGGTCTCGTCGATGGACGTCGGCACGCGCGCATAGCCCGCCTCGATCGACTGCAATGCCACTGCGGAGAAGCGCACGAGGTAGGCGTACATGAGTCCGAACAGCGTGCCGGTGACCAGCGCGGCACTGCCGAGTTGAGGGAAGCGCTCCTGCAGCCATCCCACAGGCAGCAGGATGCCCACCGCGATCACCGCGCCAGGCACCGCATAACCGAGCGAGACCACGCGGGCCGACAGGCGCAATGCAACGCTCTCGCGCAGGCGCAACGAAAAGCCGAGCAGCAGCGCGATGGACGTGGCCAGCAGTGCGGCCAGACCCGCGAGCTTGAAGCTCACCCAGGCCCATTGCGCGAATCGCGCCAGCGGCAGGCCGACCTCGCCATGCGCCGCTTCGAGCCAGACCAGTCGCAGCAGCACCAGCACCGGCAGCACGAAGCCGAGCAGCACCGGCAGCGCACACACGAGCACGGCCAGCGCGGCTCGCGCTCCGGTCAGCGGAATGGCCTGCGCCTCGGCGGCATGCACCGCTCCGCTGCGCGTGGCGGAGAAGCGCAGCCGCTTCTGGGCGCGCTGCTCGACCCACAGCAGCAACGCCACCAGCACCAGCAGCAGCGAAGCCAGCTGCGCTGCGGCGTCGCGGTCGTACATCACCAGCCAGGCCTTGTAGATGCCCGTGGTGAATGTCGACAAGCCGAAGTATGCACCAACACCATAGTCCGCCAGCGTCTCCATCAGCGCCAGCGCCACGCCGGCCGCCAGTGCGGGGCGGGCCAGCGGCAGCGCCACCTCGCGCACACGGCGGGCGGTGCCGGCACCGAGCAGCCGGGCGGCTTCCATCAGCGGCACCGCGCGTTCGCTCAGCGCGGCGCGGGTCAGCAGGTACACATACGGGTAGAGGCACAACACGAACAGGGCGGCCGCACCCCACAGGCTGCGCACGTCGGGCCACAGCGCGCCGGTGGCGCCCGTCCAGGACCGCAACGCCGACTGCAGCGGCCCGCTGAACTGCAGGAAGTCGGTGGCGGCATAGGCCAGCACATAGGCTGGCATGGCCAGCGGCAGCAGCAGCGCCCACTCGAAGAGGCGCCGAAGCGGGAAGTCGAACAAGGCCACCAGCGCAGCCGTGGCGCCGCCGAGCAGGGCCACGCCGACGGCCACCGTCAGCGCGAGCAGCAGCGAGTTCAGTGCGTACTCCGGCAGCACGGTGTCGAACTGGTGGCGCAGCACCTGCAGGCTGGCTGCGTCCAGGCCGATCCAGGACCCGAGCACACCCAGAACAGGCACGGCAAGCAGCAGGCAGGCGAAAGTCAGCAGTCGGGACATGCGCAAGGATCGCGGAGGTGGCACGCAATGCGACTTGACGCGGCGCAAGTCTGATGCGAACGATTCTCGTTCTGGCGAGAAGCTCGATATCATAGGGTGATGTTCCTCGCCATCGAACACGCCTCGGTCAGCTATCCCGGCCAGACAGCCCGCGCCGCAGTCGATGCCGTCACGCTGGGCCTGCGCCGCGGCGAGATCGGCGTGCTGATCGGCCCCTCGGGCTGCGGGAAGACCTCGCTGCTGCGCGCGGTCGCCGGCCTGGAGCGGCTGGCCGTCGGCCGCATCCGCATCGATGGCGAAGTGCTCGCCGACGCCGCCACCGGGCAGCACCTGTCGCCCGAGGCGCGTCGCATCGGCATGGTGTTCCAGGACTACGCGCTGTTCCCGCACCTGAGCGTCGAGGCCAACGTCGACTTCGGCATCCGCCACCTGCCCGGCGCGCAGCGCCGCCAGCGCACGCAAGAGGTGCTCGATCTCGTCGGCCTGGCGCATGCCGCCAAGCGGGCGCCGCACCAGCTCTCCGGCGGGCAGCAGCAGCGCATCGCGCTGGCCCGCGCACTGGCGCCCAACCCTCGACTGCTGCTGCTGGACGAGCCCTTCTCCAGCCTCGACGTCGACCTGCGCGAGCGGCTCGCCCAGGAACTGCGCGCCATCCTCAAGCAGGCCGGCACGACGGCGCTGTTCGTCACCCATGACCAGATGGAAGCCTTCGCGGTGGGCGAACTGATCGGCGTCATGAACCGCGGCCGTCTCGAGCAGTGGGACGATCCCTACGCCCTCTACCACCGCCCGGCAACACGCTTCGTCGCCGATTTCATCGGCCACGGCGTGTTCACGACGGCACAGATCGTCTCGCAGGGCGGCGAGCAGGTCGACGGCCACTGCAACTGCATCGTGCGCACGCCGCTGGGCGACCTCACCGACGTGGCCGAATGCCCGCTGCCCGAGGCCTACCCCGAAGGCAAGTGCGAGGTGCTGCTGCGCGCCGACGACATCGTGCACGACGACCTCGCCCCGGTGCGCGCCCGCATCGAAAGCAAGACTTTCCGCGGCGCCGAATTTCTTTACACGTTGCGGCTGGCCTCGGGAGAGAAGCTGATGGCCCACGTGCCTTCGCACCACGACCACCAGATCGGCGAATGGATCGGCATCCGCGCCGAGGTGGACCACGTGGTGACCTTCGATCGAAACCCGGCCTGAACGACCTGTTTCCAGGCGTTGCGCGAAAGCCCGCCGCCGCGTGCAACTTTCCCGGCGGCTCCCGGCTCCAAGCGGGGCACGCGTCATATACTGATTCGGCATGCGTGTTTTCGCAGCACTGAAGCGGGTCTGAAGGGGTAGTCGATGGGAATCAAACTCAAGGTTGCGGGCTGGCTGGCTCTGGGCGCTGTCGCCGGGGCGCTGACCACCATGCAGTTCCAGGCGATCGCCCGCAGCAGCTCGGTCTCGCAGCTGCCGCTGGAGGAACTGCAGCAACTCGCCGCGGTGTTCGGCATGGTCAAGAGCGACTACGTCGAGCCGGTCGACGAGAAGAAGCTCATCAACGACGCCATCTCGGGCATGGTCTCGGGGCTGGACCCGCATTCGCAGTTCTTCGACAAGAAGTCCTTCAAGGAATTCCGCGAGGGCACCAGCGGCCGATTCGTCGGCGTGGGCATCGAGATCGGCATGGAAGACGGCCTCGTCAAGGTGGTCTCGCCGATCGAGGGCTCGCCGGCCTTCCGTGCCGGCCTGAAGAGCGGTGACCTGATCACCAAGATCGACGACACGGTCGTCAAGGGCCTGACGATGGACCAGGCCGTCAAGAAGATGCGCGGCGAGCCCAACACCAAGGTGGTGCTCACGGTGTTCCGCAAGACCGAGACGCGCAGCTTCCCGGTGACCATCGTGCGCGAAGAGATCCGCGTGCAGAGCGTTCGCTCCAAGGTGGTCGAGCCCGGCTACGCCTGGCTGCGCGTGAGCCAGTTCCAGGACCGCACGGTCGACGACTTCGCCCGCAAGCTCGAAGAGATCTACAAGCAGGACCCGAACCTCAAGGGCCTGGTGCTCGACCTGCGCAACGACCCGGGTGGCCTGCTCGAGGGTGCGGTGGCCATCTCGGCGGCCTTCCTGCCGAGCGATGCCGTGGTGGTGACCACCAACGGCCAGATCGCCGACTCCAAGGCCACTTTCAAGGCGGCGCCCGAGTACTACTTGCGCCGCGGCGGCAGCGACCCGCTGCGCAAGCTGCCCGAAGGCGTGAAGAAGGTGCCGCTGGTGGTGCTGGTGAACGAAGGGTCGGCCTCGGCCAGCGAGATCGTCGCCGGCGCGCTGCAGGACCACAAGCGCGCCATCGTGATGGGCGCGCAGACCTTCGGCAAGGGCTCGGTGCAGACGGTGCGCCAGCTCGGACCCGACACCGCGCTGAAGATCACCACCGCGCGCTACTACACGCCCAGCGGCGCGTCGATCCAGGCCAAGGGCATCGTGCCCGACGTGATGCTCGACGAAACCGCCGAGGGCAACGTGTTCGCCGCCCTGCGCGTGCGCGAGGCCGACCTGGAGAAGCACATTGCCAGCGGCCAGGGCGCCGAGATGAAAGACGAGGCGCGCGAGAAGGCCCGTGAGGAAGCCCGCAAGAAGCTGGAAGACGAGGCGCAGAAGAAGGCCTCCACGGCCAAGCCGCTGCCCGAGTTCGGCTCGCCGGAAGACTTCCAGCTGGCCCAGGCGCTGAACCGCCTGAAGGGCAAGCCGGTGCTGGTCAGCAAGACCATCGTCGAGCGCAAGGCCGAAGCCAGCATGACCAACTGATCGAGACTCGCCCGCGAACGACGCCCGCCCTGCGCGGGCGTCGCCGCTTCTGGGTATGCTCGCGCGCATGAACGACGGCAAGCACGACGGCCTGAGCGACGAGCAGCTGCTGCGCTACTCGCGCCACATCCTGCTCGACGAACTCGGCGTCGAAGGCCAGCAGAGGCTGCTCGAAGCCCACGCCCTGGTGATCGGCGCCGGCGGCCTGGGCTCGCCGGTGGCGCTGTACCTGGGCACCGCCGGCGTGGGCACGATCACCCTGGTCGACCACGACACCGTGGACCTGACCAACCTGCAGCGGCAGATCGCCCACAACCTGGCACGTGTCGGCCAGCCCAAGGTGGGGTCGGCGGCGCAGGCCATCGCCGCCATCAACCCGGAGGTGCGCGTCGTAGGCCTGCAGGAGCGTGCCGACGCTCAGCGGCTCGACGCGCTGGTGGCCGCCGCCGACGTGGTGCTCGACTGCAGCGACAACTTCAGCACCCGCCATGCGGTGAACGCCGCCTGCGTGGCGCATCGCAAGCCGCTGGTGTCGGGCGCGGCGATCGGCTTCGACGGGCAGATCTCGGTCTACGACACGCGCAGCGAAACGAAGCCCTGCTACGCCTGCATCTTTCCGCCCGAAGCGACCTTCGAGGAGGTGCGCTGCGCCACCATGGGCGTGTTCGCGCCGCTGGTGGGCATCATCGGCACGATGCAGGCGGCCGAGGCGCTGAAGCTGCTCGCCGGCGTGGGCAGTTCGCTGGCCGGACGGCTGCAGATGCTCGATGCACGATCGATGGAGTGGAACGAGATCCGCGTCGCGCGGGCACCGGCGTGCCCGGTCTGCGCCGCGCTGCGTCAGGGCACATAGCGCCAGGCGAGGCCTTCAGTCCGCCGAGATCTTCGCCGCCGCGATCACCTTGGACCAGCGCTCCACCTCGCTGTTCAGATAAGCCCCGAAGGCCTGCGGCCCGCGCGCGTCGACGCGGAAGCCCTGCGTGCGCGCACGCTCCTCGATATCCGGCGCGGCCATGATCTTCAGCACCTCGGCGCCGAGCTTGGCGACCGACGCCTCGGGCGTGGCCGAAGGCACCATGATCGCTGTCCAGTTCTCCACCGCGAGCTGCGGCAGGCCAGCCTCGGCCGTGGTCGGCACGTCCGGCACCAGCGGATGGCGGGCGCCGCTGGCAATGGCCAGCGCGCGCAGCTTGCCGCTCTTCACGTGGGCGATGCTCTCGGGCATGTTGGAGAACACCACGTCGAGCTGGCCGCCGATCAGGTCGGTCATCGACGGCGCGCCGCCCTTGTAAGGCACGTGCTGCACCTCGGTCTTCATCAGGTCGTTGAACAGCGCCAGCGTCAGGTGCGGCGGCGTGCCGTTGCCGCTGGAGCCGGCGTTGAGCTTGCCTGCACGTGCCGCGGCAATCAGCCCCGCGAAGTCCTTGATCGGGCTGGCCGCTGGCACCACCACCAGGATCGGCGAGCCGGCCAGCAGCGCCACCGGGCGCAGGTCCTTCTGGAAGTCGAAGCTGGCCTTGCCCTTGAACAGCGTCACGTTGGCTGCGTGCGTCAGCGTGATGGCCAGCAGCGTCTGGCCGTCGCCCGGCGCCTTGGCCACCTCGGCCGCGCCGATCTGGCCGCCGTTGCCCGGCTTGTTGTCGATGACCACGTTGACACCCCAGCGCGTGCCCAGCTGCTGCCCGACCAGGCGTGCCATCACATCGGTCAGCCCGCCCGGCGGGAACGGCACGACGTAGCGGATCGTGCCGCCGGCCTTCGGGTAGTCGGCCTGGGCCCAGGCCATGGAGGAAGGCAGCAGCAGGGGCAGCGCCTTGAGCAGATCGCGTCGTTGCATGGTCGGTTTGTCTCCGTGGGAAGTCGCGCATGCTGCCTCTGGCGGGCGGCTGTCGCAACGGTGGTGCTTATGCGGGAATCGTCTTTGCGTTCTTGCCTTGTTCGTCTGCTTCAGCCGCGCAGCGTGGCGAGCATGTTGTCGGCCACTTCGATGCCATCGGTCTCGGCAAGGCGGCGCAGCGCCTCGCGGCGCGCGCCGGGCAGGCGCACGCCTTCGTCGCGCAGCATCTCGGTGATCAGCACCTCGATGCGGTCGAGGTAGCTGTCCGCGCCGGCCAGCGCGTCGGGATCGACGAGGATGAAGGCCTGGCCGATGCGCGGCCGGTTGCCCTCGTCCACGAAGAAGCTCGAGGCCTCGAAGCCGAAGTTCGCGCCGATCAGCGCGGTGACCAGCAGCTCGACCACCAGCGCGAGCATCGCGCCCTTGGGCGAGGAGACGGCGCCGATCGGCAGCATCGAGCCGTCCATGCCCGCCTGCGGGTCGGTGGTGGGCTGGCCGTCCTTGTCGAGCGCCCAGCCAGCCGGGATGCTGCGGCCCTCCCTGGCCGCGACCATCAACTTGCCGCGCGCCACTTCCGAGAGGCTCAGGTCGATCATCAGCGGGTCGGCATTCCGGCGCGGGAACACCGCAGCCACCGGGTTGGTGCCGAAGATCGGGTGCCGGCCGCCGGCCGCCGGCATCGCCGACGGCGAATTGGCGAAGCCCAGCCCGACCATGCCGGCTGCAGCCGCCAGGCGCAAATGGTCGACGACCACGCCGCAGTGGTGGCTGTTCGTCACGCCAGCGAACGCCACGCCCTGCTCGCGCGCCGCTGCGATGGCCTCGCGCACCGCCAGCTCGCAGGCCGGGAAGGCCAGGCCCTCCTGCGCATCGACGAGCAGCGCCCCGCCCTTGCGCCGCAGCACCTGCGCGTGCGCCGCGCCATTCACGCGGCCGGTCCTCAGGTGCCCGCTGTACTGCGAGACGCGGCTCAGCCCGTGCGAGACCAGCCCCTGCGCCTCGGCGAGCACCAGCGCGCGCGCGGTGCACTCGGCCATCGTCGCGTTGGCGCCGGCGCGCAACAGCGCACCGGCCACCAGCGCCTGCAGCTGCCCGATGGCGAGCTTCATGCCAGGGCCTCCAGCACCTTGCCGGCGATCAGCGACGACACCCGCTCGTTCGCTTCGGCGGTGAGGCCGGCCACGTGCGGCGTGAGCAGCAGGTTCGGGCAACCCTGGAAGTGCGGCGCGGCCGACAGCGGCTCGGTGCCGAACACGTCGATCGCCGCGCCGCCGAGCTGCCCGCTCTTCAGCGCCGCGGCCACGGCCACCTCGTCGAGGATGCCGCCGCGTGCGGTGTTGATCAGCACGGCGCCGGGCTTCATCGAGGCAATGCGCGCCGCGTCGAACAGTCCGCGCGTCGACTCCACCAGCGGCACATGCAGGCTGAGCACATCGGCGCTGCGGATCACCTCGTCCAGTCCGGTGCAACGCGCGCCGACGGCGGCGAAGGCGGGATGGTCCTCGTCCATCATCGCGTCGAAGGCGATCACCGTCATGCCCAGCGCCCGCGCGAGCGACGCGGTGAGCTGGCCGATCGAGCCGAAGCCGATCAGGCCGAGCGTCTTGCCGGCGATCTCGCGACCGCTGGACAGTGCGGTGCGCGGCCATTGCCCTGCGGCCACGGCCGCGCTGGACTGGTAGGCCCCGCGCAGCAGCAGCATCGCCGTGCCGACCACGTACTCGGCCACCGACAGCGCGTTCGCGCCGGTGGCCGGGATGACCGCCATGCCGCGCTGCTCGCAGGCCGCCACGTCGATGTTGTCCAGCCCCACGCCGAGCCGGCCGACCACCTTGCAGCGGCGCAGCGCCTCGAGCAGCGCGCCGCGCACCTGGGTGCGGTTGCGCACGACGATCGCGTCGGCTCTCGCCGCTTCGGCGAGCAGCCGCGGTGCGTCGTCGACCAGCGTCGCGTCGTAGAGCACCTCGTGCTTCGCCGCGAGTTGCGCGACGGCGGGTGCGTCCATGAACTCGGTGATGACGATGCGGGCCATGCTGCGATCAGGCCGATTCGAACAGGCGCGTCAGCACGAACTCGCGGTGGCCCAGCGCCTCGGCCGCGGTGAGGCGCCCATTGGCGGTGCGCAGCATGCACTCGAGCAGCTGGTCGCCCGCCTGGTCGAGCGTGATCTGGCGCTGCAGCAGGCCCGAGGTGTCGACGTCGACGTGCTCGCTCATCAGCCGCACGGTGCGCGGGTTCGCGCAGATCTTGATGACCGGCAGGATCGGGTTGCCGATCACGTTGCCCTGCCCCGTGGGGAAGAAGTGCACCGCGTAGCCCGAGGCGGCGCACAGCGTCACCATCTCGGCCGCCGCGCTGGACGAATCCATGAACCACAGCCCCGGATGCGTGGGCATCTCGGCCTTGTCGATCACGCCGTCGACCGTGCACTTCTTGCCGATCTTCTGGATGTTGCCGAGCGCCTTCTCCTCGATCGTCGTCAGGCCGCCGGCGATGTTGCCCTTGGTCGGCTGGCTCTCGCTGAGGTCGGTGGTCTTGTGGCGGTTGATCACGTCCTGGTAGCGGTTGAACATGAACATGAACTTGTCGCGCACCTCGGGCGTCTTGCAGCGCGCCGCGACGATCTGCTCGCCGCCGGTCAGCTCGGTCGTCTCGCCGAAGCACAGCGTGGTGCCCAGCGGATGCAGCTTGTCGAAGGCGTTGCCCACCGTCGGGTTGGCGCCGCAGCCGCTGGTGGTGTCGCTCTCGCCGCACTTGGTGGAGACCCACAGCTCGCTGATCGCGCAGGCCTCGCGCTGCTTCTCGCTGGCCCACTGCACGTACTCGCGCGCCGCCTTGCTGGCCCGCAGGATGGTGTCGTGGTCGCCGTGCCCTTCGATGCCGAAGCCGACCACCGGCTTGCCGGTGGCGGCGATGCCGTCGACGACCTTCTTCGTCCAGCCGTCTTCGATGCCGATGACGACGACCGCCGCGACGTTCGGGTTGCAGCCGGTACCGATCAGCGTGCGGAAGTGCAGCTCCAGGTCGGCGCCGAACTGCAGCCGGCCATAGGGGTGCGGGATCGCCATCGTGCCCTTGATGTTGTGGGCGACGGCCTCGGCGGCCGAATTCGACAGGTCGTCCAGCGGCAGGATGATGACGTGGTTGCGCACGCCGACGCGGCCGTTCTCGCGGCGGTAGCCGAGGAAGCTGGTGTCCTTGGTGATGATGCTCATGGTGGGTGTCCTCGGCTTACCAACGCTTGGTCTTGATGTTCTGCACGTGGGCGTGCTCGCCGACCTCGATCGGCGCGACCACCTTGCCCATGTCGATGCCGTACTTGATCACGGTGTCGCCGGGCTTCATGGCCTTGAGCGCCACCTTGTGGCCGATGGGAATGTCCTGCCGGGCGACGATGTCGACCATGCGGTCGTCGTCCATGATCCAGCCGGTCAGCGCCATGCCGGCCTTCACGCCTTCCACCACCACGACCGCGACGGTGTCGCTGGCGTCGTGCAATACGAAATGAATCATCGATGTCTCCGGGATGTCGAACCGCAGGGCGGCATCCTGCGCTGCCGATAACCCGCCGTCAAACAGGTCATACAGATGACTTGCTTGAGTGGCGATCGCGTCGCTAGACTGCGCCGCCATGCCCGCCCGCCACGCCTTCCGCGCCATCGCCCCCGAGGCCGCCGGCATGCCCCTGTACCGCGTCGTCAAGCGCGCGCTGCTGCGCGCCATCGAGTCGGGGCAGGCGCCGCCCGGCCAGGCGCTGCCCAGCGAGACCGAGCTGGCCGGCTCGCTGGGCGTGTCAATCGGCACGCTGCGCAAGGCGGTCGACGAACTGGTCGCCGAGCACCTGCTGGTGCGCCGCCAAGGCCGCGGCACCTTCGTCGCCACGCACAACCCGGATCGTTTCCTGTTCCAGTACTTCCACGTCGAGCGCGCCGACGGGCTGCGCGAGGCGCCCGAGGTCGACCTGGTCTCCTACGAGCGCCATCGCTGCGAGGAGGACGCCGCCCAGGCGCTCGGCCTGCGCGTGGGCGACCCGGTGGTGCAGATCGAGAACCGGCTGCGCCTGCAGGGCAAGGCGGTCGTGCATGACCGGCTGGTGCTGCCCGCGGCGCTGTTCAAGGGCCTCAGCGAGAAGCGATTCGCCGAACGCGAGGCGACGATCTACCAGCTCTACCAGTCGGACTTCGGCATCACCGTGGTGCGCGCGCTGGAGCGCGCCCGCGCGGTGGCCGCCGACCGCGCCGCCGCGCGCGTGCTGGGCATCCCGCTGGGCACGCCGGTGATGCAGGTGCGGCGCACCGCGCTGACCTTCGGCGACCGGCCGGTGGAGTACCGCGTCTCCACCATCGACACCCGCCACCACGACTACGTGCATCTGCTGTCGAGGCCGACGAGCCGGCATGAGTGAACGGGCCGTGAACGCGCCAGCCGCATGGCAGCGGCTGCTCGACCGCCTCTGCGCACTGTCCCCGGGCGTCGCACTGGCCGGCGTGCTCGCGATGGCCGCGACCCTGGTGTCGGTGCTGCACGGCGGCCCGCAACTGCTCTACGCGCTGTTCTTCGGCATCGCTTTCCACTACCTCAGCCACGAGCCGCGCACCCGGCCGGGCATCGAGTTCTGCGCACGCACCGTGCTGCGCCTGGGCGTGGGCCTGCTCGGCGCGCGCATCACCGCGATGCAGATCGCCGGCCTGGGCTGGAGCACGGCGCTGATCGTCGTCGCGGCGGTGGCCAGCACGATCTTCGTCGGCCATGCGCTCGGCCGTCGCCTGGGCCTGACGCGCAGCCAGGGCATCCTGTGCGGCGGTGCGGTGGCGATCTGCGGCGCCTCGGCGGCGCTGGCCATCTCGGCGGTGCTGCCGCGCGAGAAGGACGGCGAGCGATTTACCTTGTTCACCGTCGTCGCGGTCACTGCATTGTCGACACTGGCGATGGTGGTCTACCCGCTGATCGCACGGCTGCTCGACCTGACGCCGCAGCAGGCCGGGCTGTTCCTCGGCGGCACCATCCACGACGTCGCTCAGGTGGTCGGCGCAGGCTACACGCTGGGCACCGAAGCGGGCGACTACGCCACCATCGTCAAGCTGTTCCGCGTGGCGATGCTCGCGGTGGTGGTGGTGGCGGTGTCAGCGGCCTTCAAGGCCCGCCGCGACGAAGCCGCCGCGGCGCAGGGCCATGCGGTGACGAAGCAGGCGCTGGTGCCCTGGTTCCTCTGGCTGTTCGTCGCCATGGTGGTGGTCAACTCGGCCGGCGTGATCGGCGCTCCGCTGCAGGCGGCGCTGGGCGACGTGTCGCGCGGCTGCCTGGTGGCGGCCATCGCCGCGCTGGGCATGAAGACCTCGTTCATGCAACTCGCCCGCGCCGGCTGGCGGCCGCTGCTGCTGCTCGCCGCCGAGACGCTCTGGATGGCCGCCCTGGTGCTGGGGGCCCTGCTGTTGCGCCGCTGAGGCCGCGGTTATCCTCCGCGCCATGGACAAGAAACAGGACCTGACGGCGCGCAACTTCCCGAGCGCGGAAGAAGACGCCGAAGCCGTCGTCTCGCCTTCGCTCTACGCCGGCCCCGAGAGCGCCTACCGGCTCGCCTTCACCGACACCGAGTTCCTGCTGCGCGAGGAGCTGCGCCCGGTGCGCATGCAGCTCGAGCTGCTCAAGCCCGAGATGGTGCAGGCCGAGCACGGCATCCGCTCGACCATCGTGATCTTCGGCAGCGCGCGCGTCCTGCCGCCGGAGGCCGCCCTGCTGCGCCTGGAGGCGGCGCGCGCCGAAGGCGACGCCGCCGCCGTCAAGCGCGCCGAGATGGCCGTGAGCATGTCGCGCTTCTACGACGAGGCGCGGCGCTTCGCCGCCATCGTCACCGCGAAGTCGCGCGAGCTCGAAGCGCCGGTCTACGTGGTCACCGGCGGCGGCCCCGGCATCATGGAAGCGGGCAACCGCGGCGCGCACGAGATCGGAGGCAAGAGCATCGGCCTGAACATCGTGCTGCCGCACGAGCAGGCGCCGAACCCGTACATCACGCCGGAGCTGTGTTTCCAGTTCCACTACTTCGCGCTGCGCAAGATGCACTTCGTGATGCGCTCGATCGCGCTGGTGTGCTTCCCCGGTGGTTTCGGCACGCTCGACGAACTGTTCGAGACGATGACGCTCACGCAGACCGGCAAGTCGCGCAAGCGGCCCATCCTGCTGTTCGGCCGCGAGTTCTGGACGCGCCTGATCGACTTCGACTGGCTCATCGAGACCGGCATGATCAGCCCCGGCGACGTGAACCTGTTCCGCTTCGTCGAGACCGCCGAAGAGGCCTGGGCAGTGCTCGCCGAGGAATACGGCTTCGACCTGCCCGAGACCACCACCGGCGAATTCGCCGACGACACCTGAGGCCCCCGACTCCATGAACAAGCAGGTCAGCCTGATCGGCGCGCCCACCGACATCGGCGCCGGCAGCCGCGGCGCGAGCATGGGCCCGGAGGCCTTGCGCGTGGCGCAGATCGTGCCGGTGCTCGAAGCCCACGGCCTCGAGGTACTCGACCGCGGCAACCTCGCCGGCCCGGCCAACCCCTGGCTGCCGCCGGTGGGCGGCTACCGCCACCTCGCCGAGGTGGTGGCCTGGAACCGTGCCGTGCACGAAGCGGTGTACGCCGAGCTGCAGGGTGGCCGCCTGCCGATCCTGCTCGGCGGCGACCATTGCCTGGGCATCGGCTCGATCAGCGCGGTGGCGCGGCACTGCCGCGAGGCGGGCAAGAAGCTGCGCGTGCTGTGGCTCGACGCGCACGCCGACTTCAACACCAACCAGCTCACGCCCAGCGGCAACATCCACGGCATGCCGGTGGCCTGCCTGTGCGGCCACGGCCCGCAGGAGCTGATCGAGATCGGCGGCACCGTGCCGGCGATCAGCGCGAAGGCGGTGCGCCAGATCGGCATCCGCAGCGTCGACCAGGGCGAGAAGCGCTTCGTGCACCAGGTCGGCCTGGAGGTGTTCGACATGCGCTACATCGACGAGATGGGCATGCGCCACACCATGGAGCTGGCGCTGGCCACGCTGGACGCCAACACGCACCTGCACGTGAGCTTCGACGTCGACTTCCTCGACCCCGACATCGCGCCGGGCGTGGGCACCACCGTGCCCGGCGGCCCCACCTACCGCGAAGCGCAGCTGTGCATGGAGATGATCGCCGACACCGGCCGGCTCGCCTCGCTCGACGTGATGGAGCTGAACCCGGCACTCGACGTGCGCAACAAGACGGCCACGCTGGCCGTCGACCTGATCGAGAGCCTGTTCGGCAAGAGCACGCTGATGCGCCAGCCTGGCTGAGCCGCCGAAGCGAAGCGCCTCTGAAAGTGCGCAGCGCAGGCGGCTCACCTCAGGCCGACGCTGGCCAGCTTCGCAGGGCCTTCGCTCTGGTCTGAGCGCCGGTTCGGCCCGCCTTCAGTGGCACGGCCCGTGTGCCTTGCGGAACAGCCAGGGTTCGATTGCCGCCGCATCGCCGAAGAGGCCGGCTCCGCGCGCCTGCGCGGCGCGCTGTTCCTGCGCATAGGGGCCGGGATGCCGGTGGAAGCGCGAGCTCCAGGCATGGCCGTGCTCGACCATCCAGGCGCTGACGTCGCGCCCGTCGAGCATCAGGCCGCCGAGCAGGCGGCCGTGCGCATCGACACCGCGCGTGGGCACCTCCACATGGCGGTGCAGCACCTGCGACGTCAATGCCACCGTGGATTCGGCGCCCCACGCCTGGCAGCGCTCGGGCGCGTCGATGCCCACCAGGCGCAGCTTCACCGGCTTGCGATTCGGTTCGTCGGGTCGCACCCAGATCGTGTCGCCATCGGTCACGTGCGTGACGATGCCACTCAAGGCGTGCGCCGTGCCGGACAGCACCAGCCCCAGCACCCACAGCACGGTCCTCATGCGGCCGCGAACAGCCTGACCAGCCACCACACGAACAGGCCGAACAGCACGGCCCACAGCAGCACGATCAGCCCCGCGCCCCACCACAGGCGCGGCAGCTTCTCCGCCGAGGCCTCGGCCTCGCGCAGCCGCGCCTCCCACAGCGCCGGCGGCGTGAGCTTGACGGCCAGCGCCACACCCAGCGGCAGCAGGATCAGGTCGTCGAGCTGGCCGAGCACCGGGATGAAATCCGGGATCAGATCGATCGGACTCACCGCGTAGGCCAGCACCATGATCGCCACCAGCTTGGCGGCGCGCGGCGTCTGCGGGTGCTTGAACAGCTTCCACAGCGCGATCAGGTAGGTGGCCAGCCGCGCGGCGTTGGCGAACTGGAAGAAGCGGGTGAACTTGTTCATCGGTCGGCCATTTTCTCCGCATCGCGCACGATGCGCTCCAGCCGGTCGGCCAGCTTCTCGTTGCTGAGCTTCTCACGGAAGCGCTCCACCATCAGCGGCAGGCTGAACGGGCTGGGCGCCTTCAGCTCGACGAACTCGATGCGGCGCGAGCTCAAGCGCTTCAAGGTGGCGGCCAGGCGACGGATGTCCAACTCCTGGCTGAGCACCTCGGCCTGCGCCTGCGTGAGCAGCAGGTTGCCGGCGTCGTACTTGCGGAACACCTCGTAGAACAGGCCGCTGGACGCCTGCAGCTGCCGCGTGCTCTTGGCCGCACCGGGGTAGCCGGTGAAGATCAGCCCGGACACGCGCGCGATCTCGCGAAAGCGCCGCTGCGCGAGCTCGCCGGAGTTCAGGCTGGCCAGCACGTCGTCGAGCAGGTGCTCGGCGCTGAACGCCCGCTGGTCGAGCAGCGAGGTGGTGTCCACCGGCTCGGCGCTGAGCAGCTCGAAGCCGTGGTCGTTGACGCTCATGCTGAAGGTGTTGGGCGCGTGTTTGGCCAGCCGCCAGGCCAGCAGGCTGACCAGGCCCAGGTGCACGTTGCGCCCGGCGAAGGGATAGAGGTAGAGGTGCTCGCCCTCGCGCGAACGGTAGTGTTCGATCAGCAGGGTCTTGGGCGTCGGCAGCCGCGACAGCTTCATCTGCGTGGCGAGCATGGGCGCGGCGGCCTGCATCTCGGGTTCGTCGGCGTCACGCACCCAGTCGGCCTGCGCGGCCTCGGCCAGCAGCTCCACCACCGCGTCGGCGAGCTCGGTGGACAGCGGCATGCGCCCGCCCGCCCACGACGGCACGATGCCTCGGCTCTTCGTCGCCTTCTTCACGTAGGCGGCCATGTCCTGCGTGCGGATGAACTCAAGCACGCGGCCGGCGAAGACGAAGCAGTCGCCGGGGCGCAGCCGCGCGATGAAGCTCTCTTCGATGGTGCCGATCTTGCCGCCGCTGAGGTACTTCACCTGCATCGCCGCGTCGCCGACGATGGTGCCCACCTGCAGCCGGTGGCGACGGGCGATGCCGCGGTCGGGCACGCGGTACAGGCCGTCGACGAGCGCGACGCGGTGGTACTCGGGGTAGACGGCCAGACTCGCGCCGCCCTTCTCTACGAAATCCAGCGCCCACTGGAACTCGGCGCGCGTGAGCTCGCGGAACGCTTGTGCGCCGCGCACCTCGGCGTAGAGCGACTCCGGCTCGAAGCCGCCGCCCAGTGCCACGGTGACGAGGTGCTGCACGAGCACGTCCAGCGGCTTCTCCGGCGAGGCACGTTGCTCGATGCGGCCGGCCTTCGCAGCGCGGCGCGCGGCGGCCGCCTCGACCAGCTCCAGCGTGTTGGTCGGCACGATGGTGACGCGGCTCGGCCGCCCCGGTGCATGGCCGCTGCGGCCGGCGCGCTGCAGCAGCCGCGCGATGCCCTTGGGCGAGCCGATCTGCAGCACGCGCTCCACCGGCAGGAAGTCCACGCCCAGGTCCAGCGACGAGGTGGCGACCACCGCCTTCAGCCGCCCTTCCTTCAGGCCCAGCTCGACCCATTCGCGCACCTCCTTGTCGAGCGAGCCGTGGTGCAGCGCGACGAGGCCGGCCCATTCGGGCCGCTCCTGGATCAGCAGCTGGTACCAGATCTCCGCCTGCGAGCGCGTGTTGGTGAAGACCAGCGTGGTGCTGCTGCGCTCGATCTCCGCCACCACCGGCAGCTGCATCTGCGCACCCAGGTGGCCGCCCCAGGAGAAGCGCCCCGGGTTCGCAGGCAGCAGCGTGTCGATCACCAGCGCCTTGTCGATGCGGCCCTGCACCAGCGTGGCCTCGCGCGCGCCCACCAGCACGCGCATCGCCTCGTCGAGGTTGCCCAGCGTGGCCGACAGGCCCCAGACGACGAGATCCGGGTTCCAGCGTGCCAGCCGAGCGAGTGCGAGCTGCACCTGCACACCTCGCTTGTTGCCCATCAGCTCGTGCCATTCGTCGACGACGACGGTGTGCACCGCGCCGAGCTCCTGCGCCGCATTCTCGCGCGTGAGCATCAGGCTGAGCGATTCGGGCGTGGTCACCAGCACGGTGGGGAATCGCTTGTCCTGCCGCGCTCGCTCGGCGGCCGGCGTGTCGCCGCTGCGCTGGCCGAGCGTCCAGTGCGGCGCGAGATCGGCCAGCGGCAGCGCCAGCGCACGGGTGGTGTCGGCGGCGAGCGCGCGCATCGGCGTCAGCCAGAGCACCTGCAGCGGCGGCGCGCCGCGCGCGGGCTGCGGCCGGGCCAGGCCGCGCTGCAATGCACCGAGCGCCACGGCGTAGGTCTTGCCCGAGCCGGTGGTGGCGTGCAGCAGGCCGCTGCGCCCCGCCGCCATCGCCGCCCACACCTCGCGCTGGAAGTCGAACGGCTGCCAGCCTCGCGATGCAAACCAGCGCCGTGCTGGCTCGTCGTCAGGCAGATGTGGCGGCAGTTCTCGCATCGATGCGAGTGTGCAGCAAGGCTGCGCCGACGCCTCAGGTCGCGAAGGGGTTCGGCGTCCTCATCCGACACGCACGGCGTTGCGCCCGTCCGACTTGGCGCGGTACAGGGCGGCGTCGGCCCGCTCCAGCATCTCGGCAACACCTTCCCCCGCACAGCTCATCGTCAGCCCGATCGAACAAGTGACCTGGAGCTCCGCCGCGAGGTCTGACCAGGGGTACTCGGCCACTGCGCATCGCAGACGTTCGACTGCCAGCTGCGCTGAAGGCGCTTCAGGGCTGTTTGTCAGCAGCAGGAGAAACTCCTCGCCACCATATCGCGCAATGCGGTCGGTACTGCGCAGCCTGCCGGCCACGATCTTCGCGAACGCCCGCAGCACCTCGTCGCCCATGGCATGGCCATGCCGATCGTTGACTCGCTTGAAATGATCGATGTCGAGAATGGCCACCCCGAACGCCAGGCCACCGCGAGAAAAACGTGCTCGCTCCTCGGTCAGGAGCGCCAGGATGCTGCGCCGATTCTGCAGACCGGTCAGTTCGTCGCGCTCCGAGAGTTCGCGGACCTGGGTCAGAGCGGCCTCGAGCCGGGAATTGCTTGCCGAAAGGGCCTTGCGCATCTGCGCGCCGATCAGATTGATGGCCACGATCTTGGCCAGGACCACGGCGAACCAGAGGCCGCTGAGCAGACGCAACCACCCATCGTCCAGCGGCATGCGGAACCGGTTGCCGTTGGACAACAGCAGGGCCAGCGAGAAGGCCGCGATGAGACCTGTCACCGCCAGCACGTGCCTCAGCGGCATCTGCAGCGCGGCCGTGGCCAGCGCGACGATCAGGGTCAGCAACAGCAGCATGCCGATCTGCGGCAGCGCTGCCGCCGTGACGAGCATCAGGCTGCACGCGCTGAGCAACTGGAGCGTCGTGAAGACTGCGCCACCCATTCGCCGGTGAAGGCCCATGCGCACCATGACGGCAAACAAGCCCGTCAATCCGAATCCTGCAGCGCCGAAAGCGATCGGGGCGACTGGCGGAAGTGCTCCGTGCACGGCATAACCGGCCATCAAGAGTGCGTCGACCAGGTAGAACGAGAGCACCATGATCTGCGTACGCATCGCTCGGCGCAGATGGTCGGTGGGCGCGCGAGGTGCAGGGGCCTCGCTCGCCGAGGCGGCCTGTGCAGGGGGGATGGCGGCTGGAACGGTCACGACAGTCGAGGGCTGCGGATGAAACGCCGCGGATTCGTCGGCTTTCGGCCGCCGGGGCGGCGACTTGAGGCGGGACGAGATGGATTCTGACCGAACAAGACAATGCATCACGGCATATCGCCCCCGAGGTGCCGCCGGATCTCGCGGGCCGGGAACGGCGCCTGCGTGCCATCGCGCTCTTCGACCTTCGGCTGTCACACCGCAGCGGTCTTGCGCATTTGCCGCAAATCAAGTCTGATCGTGCGAACCGGCCACACCATCGTCGTGCCCATGCCGCAGTACCCCCGCCATCCGAACTCGCTGGTCCAGCTGTTGCGCGAAGCGCAGGAGCAGCACGGCTGGCTGCCGCGCCCGCTGCTCGCCGACCTGGCGCGCGAGCTCGGTCTCACGCTGGCGCATGTCGAGGGCGTGGCCAGCTTCTACCGCTTCTTCCACCTGCAGCCCGTGGGCCGCTGGCGCGTGCTGTTCAGCGACAACATCACCGACCGCCTGCTCGGCAGCGAGGCGTTGATGGCCGATCTGTGCCAGCGCCTGCGCGTGAAGCCCGGCGAGATGCGCGCCGACGGGCGGGTCAGCGTCGCGGCCACCTCCTGCACCGGCCTGTGCGACCAGGGGCCGGCCCTGCTGATCAACCACCACCACGTCATCACCCGGCTCGATGCGCAGCGGGTGGCACGCATCGCCGAACTCATCGAGGCTGACACGCCGGCCGCGTCGTGGCCGGCTGAATGGTTCCGTATCGACGACAACGTGCGCCGCGCCGACGTGCTGCTCGGCCAGCCGCTCGCCGCCGGCGAGGCATTGGCCGCGGCGCTGGCCCGTGGCCCCGCGGCGATGCTCGAGGAGATGAAGCGCTCCAACCTGCGCGGCCGCGGCGGCGCGGGCTTCACCACCGGCACCAAGTGGGCGCTGTGCCGCGAGGCGCCGGGCACCGAGCGGGTGGTCGTGTGCAATGCCGACGAAGGCGAGCCCGGCACCTTCAAGGACCGTGTGCTGCTCAGCCGCCACGCCGACCTGGTGTTCGAAGGCATGACCATCGCCGCGGCGGCCATCGGCGCGAGGCAGGGCCTGGTCTACCTGCGCGGCGAGTACCGCTTCCTGCTGGAGCCGCTGCGCGCCACGCTGCAGAGGCGCCGCGATGCGCACCTGCTGGGCACGTCCATCCAGGGCCATGAAGGCTTTGACTTCGACATCGACATCCACCTCGGCGCGGGCGCCTATGTGTGCGGCGAGGAGTCGTCGCTGATCGAATCGCTCGAAGGCAAGCGCGGCACGCCGCGCATCCGCCCGCCCTTCCCGGTGCAGCAGGGGTATCTCGGCCGGCCGACCACGGTGAACAATGTCGAGACCTTCTGCGCCGCCGCGCACATCGCGGTGCAGGGCGGCGCCTGGTGGGCAGCGATCGGCGCGCCCAAGTCCACCGGCACCAAGATCCATTCGGTGTCGGGGGACTGCGAGCGGCCGGGGCTGTACGAGTACCCCTTCGGCACGCGCATCGGCCGCATCCTCGAGGACTGCGGCGCGCGCGACACGCAGGCGGTGCAGGTCGGCGGGCCCTCGGGCGTGTGCCTGTCAGCCTTCGAATTCGGCCGGCGCATCGCCTTCGAGGACGTGCCCACCGCCGGCGCCTTCATGGTGTTCGACCGCTCGCGCGACATGTTCGAGGTGGCACGCAACTTCGCGCACTTCTTCGCCCACGAGAGCTGCGGCTTCTGCACGCCCTGCCGCGTCGGCACGGCGCTGGTCGTCAAGCGCATGGACAAGCTCGCGCAAGGCCACGGCTCGCGCCACGACGTCGATGTGCTCTACGAGCTCGACAAGCTGATGCACGGCGCCACGCACTGCGGGCTGGGTGCCACGGCCTGCAACCCGCTGCGCGACACCATCGCCAAGTTCCGCCCGGCCTACGAACGGCACCTGAAGTCGCTGTACTTCGAGCCCGCCTTCGACCTCGATGCCGAGCTCTCGGTATCGCGGCGCATCACCGGTCGCGACGACCCGGCCGCGCACCTGGAGGCGGCCGAATGAGAGAGCCCTGCTTCACGCTCGACGGCGAGGACGTGCCCTTCGTGCCCGGCGACAACCTGCTGCAGGCCGCGCGCCGCGCCGGCCACTACATCCCGCACCTGTGCTGGCACCCGGATTTCCATGCCCACGGTTCGTGCCGCATCTGCACCGTCAAGGTCAACGGCCGCATGGCGGCGGCGTGCACCGTGCAGGCCAGCGAGGGCCTGGCGGTGGAGAACCGCAACGAGGAGCTCGACGCGCACCGCAAGACGATGCTGCAGATGCTGTTCGTCGAGGGCAACCATTTCTGCCCCTCGTGCGAGAAGAGCGGCAACTGCCTGCTGCAGGCCACCGCCTACCAGATGGGCATGGAAGGCCCTCACTTCGAGGAGTTCTATCCCGACCGGCCGGTGGACGCGAGCCACCCCGACATCCTGCTCGACTTCAACCGCTGCATCCTGTGCGAGCTGTGCGTGCGCGCCAGCCGCGAGGTCGACGGCAAGAACATCTTTGCGATCGCCGGCCACGGCATCGGCACACGCCTGGTGGTCAACAGCGACAGCGGCAAGCTCGGCGACACCGACATGGCGCTGGCCGACCGCGCCGCGGGCATCTGCCCGGTCGGCGTGATCCTGCCCAAGCGGCGCGGCTTCGTGATCCCGATCGGCGAGCGCCGCTACGACCAGGACAGCGTGGCCGAGCCAGGCCGCCAGGAGGCCTCGTGAACGCGCAGCTCACGCCCTACCCCGCCCACGGGCCGCGCAAGCTGAAGGTGGCCACGGTGTCGCTGGCCGGCTGCTTCGGCTGCCACATGTCGTTTCTCGACATCGACGAGCGCTTGCTCGAGCTGATCGAGCACATCGAGTTCGACCGTTCGCCGCTCACCGACATCAAGACCGTGGGGCACTGCGACCTCGGCCTCATCGAGGGCGGGCTGTGCAATGCCGAGAACGTGCAGGTGCTGCGCGAATTCCGCGCGCACTGCAAGACGCTGGTGGCGGTGGGCGCCTGCGCGATCAATGGCGGCCTGCCGGCGCAGCGCAACCACCTCGACCTCGGCCGGCTGCTCACCGACGTCTACCCGCAGGGCGTGCCGAACGACCCCGAGCTGCCGCTGCTGCTCAACCACGTGCACCCGATCCACGAGGTGGTGCATGTCGACTACTTCCTGCCCGGCTGCCCGCCCTCGGCGGACGCATTCTGGAGCTTCCTCACCGACCTGATGGCCGGCCGCACGCCGTACCTCGGGCATGGCCTGATCCACTACGACTGAACCATGGCCTTCGACCTCGAAACCGCTGCCACGCCCGAAGGACTCAGACGCGTCGCCATCGACCCGGTGTCGCGCGTCGAAGGCCACGGCAAGGTGACGATCCTGCTCGACGAGGCGAACCGCGTGCAGCAGGTGCGGCTGCACATCGTCGAGTTCCGCGGCTTCGAGAAGTTCATCGAGGGCCGGCCCTACTGGGAGGTGCCGGTGATGGTGCAGCGGCTGTGCGGCATCTGCCCGGTGTCGCACCACCTCGCGGCGAGCAAGGCGATGGACCGCGTGCTCGGCGCACACCCCGTCACGCCCAGCGCCGAGAAGATCCGGCGGCTGATGCACTACGGGCAGATCCTACAGTCGCATGCGCTGCACTTCTTCCACCTCTCGTCGCCCGACCTGCTGTTCGGCTTCGACTCCGAGGTGCAGCAGCGCAACATCGTCGGCGTGATCGAGAAGCACCCGGACATCGCCAAGAAGGGCGTGATGCTGCGCAAGTTCGGCCAGGAGGTGATCCGCGTCACCGCCGGCAAGCGCGTGCACGGCACGGGCTCGGTGCCCGGCGGCATGAACAAGCACGTCAGCCGCGAAGACCGCGACGTGCTGCAACGCGACATCGGCCAGACCATCGCCTGGGCACAGGACGCCGTGGCTATCGCGCGGCAGCTGCACGAGAGCAATGCCGGCCTGTACGACGGTTTCGGCAGCTTCCGTTCCAACATGCTGTCGCTGGTGCGCGCCGACGGCGCCATGGATCTCTATGACGGCGTGCTGCGCGCGCGCGATACCGCAGGCCAGATCGTGCTCGATGGCGCGAGTGATCAGCGCTACTTCGAGCTGATCGAGGAGGAAGTGCGGCCCTGGACCTACATGAAGTTCCCGCACCTGAAGTCGCTCGGCCGCGAGCCGGCTGGTACCGCGTCGGCCCGCTGGCGCGGGTGCAGAACTGCGACTTCATCCCGACGCCGCGGGCCGAGGCGCAGCGGCAGGTCTTCGTGGCCCACGGCCAGGGCGCGCCGGTCCACGCCACGCTGGCCTACCACTGGGCGCGCATGATCGAGGCGCTGCATGCCGCCGAGGTGATCGAGCAGTTGCTCGCCGACCCTGACATCCTCTCGGGCGACTTGATGTCGACGGGGCAGCGCGTCGGCGAAGGCGTGGGCATCATCGAGGCGCCGCGCGGCACGCTGATCCACCACTACCGCGTCGGCGACGACGACCTGGTCACGATGTGCAACCTGATCGTCTCGACCACGCACAACAACCAGGCCATGAACGAGGCCGTGCGCTCGGTGGCGCGCGAATATCTCGACGGGCAGGAACTCACCGAAGGCCTGCTCAACCGCATCGAGGTGGCGATCCGCGCGTACGACCCCTGCCTGTCGTGTGCCACGCACGCGCTGGGCCAGATGCCGCTGGACGTGTCGCTGCTCGACGCCGACGGGTCGGTGCTCGATCACGTGCTCAAGTCGCACGACGGCTCGCTGCGGCGCGACCTCGCCGCGCCGGTCGGCCTGCCGGCCTGAACGTGTGACAGCGCCGTTGCTGGTCTTCGGCTGGGGCAATGCGAGCCGCGGCGACGACGCGCTCGGGCCGCTGTTCATCGAACGGCTGCGTGCGCGGCTGGCACCGGGCGAGCTCGCGCGCATCGACTTCCTCGACGACTACCAGCTGCAGGTGGAGCATGCGCTCGACCTGGTCGGCCGCGAGCGCGTGCTGTTCGTCGATGCGAGCCTGAACTGCGCCGCGCCCTTCGAAACCACGCCGGTGCAGGCGCAGCGCGACCGCACGTTCACCACGCACGCCATGTCGCCGGCGGCGCTGCTGCAGGTCTACGTGGAACTGCAGGCGAGCGCCCCGCCGCCCTGCACGCTGCTGGCGATCCGCGGCGAGCGCTTCGAGCTCGGCGAGCCGCCGGGCGCGGCGGCGCTCAGGAATCTCGACGCGGCGCTGGACTGGGCACAGCGCTGGCTGCGCTGACGATCCAGCCTTCCAGCGGATCGATGTTCGCCGGCAAGCCGTGGTTCGGCTCGCCGGCGGCCCAGCCCGCCTGCACGAGGCACAGCACCGCGTCGAGCTTGTCGCCCGAGGCATCGGCGACCAGCGCGTCGCGCTGCGCGTGGGTGAGGCGCAGCCGCAGGCCGAGGCGCGTGCGGCCCTGCTCCAACGCTTCGAGCAGGTCCTTGCGGGCGATCAGCCGCTCGGGCGTCTGCTTGGCCTTCTCGTCGCTCTTGTACGAGCGGTGGCCGATCAGCTCGCGGGCCAGCAGGCCGGGGTAGGCCTCCAGCGCGACGCGGCTCGCGTCGCCCGTGTGCAGGCCGGGCAGATCGACACCGGCGTCGATCAGCAAGGGCACGCCGGCATGCAGCATGTAGGCCACCGGCGGATTCACCCACTTCATCGACGGCGACGAGCCGGCAGGGATGTCGCAGACGCGGTGCGCGAACTTGCCGCCCACCGGCCGAGCATCGCAGAAGGCGGCGAAGGTGGCGCGGATCTGCTCGCGTGACAGCGCTGCGTAGTGCCGCATCAGCGGCAGCCAGTCGGTCGGCCAGCCCAGCGTGGCCACCAGCTCGCGCGGCAGGCCGAACGGGAAGTCGAAAGCTCCCAGCCACGGCCCTGGCGTGCGCAGCCATGCAGCGAAGGTCTCGAACTGCGCATGCTCCTCGACGCGCACGAGCTTCACCACGGCACCGCTGCGTTCGCCCAGCGCCACGGTGATGGGCTTTCGACGCGTCGGGCGGCTGGTGAAGTCGATGCCGGCGATCGGGGGGTACTGCATCGCGGCACGCTATCACGCCGCCAGCGACACCACCCCCGCCGCGATGCACAGCGCGCCGGCCACACGCAGGCCGCGGTCGCGCTCGCCGAGCAGCCGCCCGCCGATCAGCGCGGCGAACAGCATCGACACCTCGCGCGCCGGCGCCACGTGCGACAGCGGCGCCAGCCGCATCGCGTAGAGCACCAGCACGTAGCCGATAGGGCCGAACACCGCCACCACCAGCGCATGTTTCCACTGCGTTCGCCAGGCCTCCCGCAGGCCCGCGCGATCGCGCAGCGCGCCGGGCAGCAGGAAGGGAATGCGCAGCAGGTTGCCGAACCAGTCGACCAGGATGGGCGAGACCATCAGCACGGTGACCGCATAACCGTCGATCAGCGTGTAGCCGGCGATCAAGGCACCTGTCAGCGCGCCGTAGCCGATGCCGCGCCGCACACGCTCGCGCTGCGCCGGGTCGTGCGCCTGGCCCCACAGCGCGGGGCCGCCGGCGATCAGGAACACGCCCGCCACCACCCCGGCCACGCCCGCCATGCCCAGCAGCGACAGGCGCTCGCCGAGCAGCAGCACCGCGCCGGTGGCACTGAGCAGCGGGCCGGTGCCGCGTGCGATCGGGTAGACCACGGTGAGGTCGGCCAGCCGATAGCCGCGCAGCAGCGTGGTGAAGTACAGCAGGTGCACGATGGCGCTGGCCAGCACCGCCAGCCATTCGCGCCAGCCCCACAGCCCGACCACGCCCCAGCCCACCCACAAGCCCAGCGGCGCCCAGATCACGCTGAGCTGCACGGCGGCGATGAAGGCGAAACGCTGGTCGCCGCCGGAATGTTTGGCGACGATGTTCCACAGCGCATGCAGCAGCGCCGCAGCCAGCACGAGCGCGAGGGCGGACAGCGGCATGGCGCGGATTGTCGATGAGCCCGGCGTGATTGCCGTCACGGCGGAGACACCCCACGCGAGCGTCGGCTGGAGGCCAGCCGCGACAATCGACCGTGTGAACCGAAACCGCCTCGTCCTCCTCGCCGGATTGCTGGCCCTCCTCGCATTCGGCGCGCTGCTCGGCCTGCGCACGGCCTCCGGCCAGATCGAAGCCAGCCTGCGCGAGGCACTCGGCCCGCGCGCCAGCATCGGTGCCGTGCGCCTGGGCCTGACGGGCCTGGAGATCAGCGATCTGCGCATCCGCGCCGCGCCCGGCGCCTGGCCTTCGGCCGACGAGCTGGTGGCCAAGCGCGTGAGCCTGCGGCCTGGCCTGGCCACCCTGTGGTCACGCGGCTGGCATGTCGGCCGCATCGAGGTGGAAGACGGCTACCTGTCGATGCAACGCAGCCGGCACGGCAAACTGCGCGTGCTACCGGCGCTGCTGGAGAAACCCAGCGCCCCCGGTGCCGAGACCAGCAGTGCGCCGCAGGTGCGCATCGCGCAGGTGGTTCTGCACGACTTGGCGATCGACTTCCACGACGCCAGCGTGCGCCAGGGCACGCACAAGATGCGCTTCGAATCGCTCGACGCCTCGGTCGGGCCGCTGGCATTCCCGGCCTTCGACGAAGCCACCGACATCGACCTGCAGGCCACGCTCAAGGGCCCGCAGCGCAACGGCCGCATCAGCATCCGCGGCGAATTCACCGTCGCTTCGCTCGACGCGAAGCTGAAGGCGGTGGTGCAGGGCGTCGACCTGATCGCGCTGCAGCCCTACCTGCTGAAGGTGAACGAGGGCGGCGTGAAGCGGGGTTCGCTCGACCTCACGCTCGACGCCACCGTGAAGGCGAAACGGCTGCACGCGCCCGGCCGCGTCACGCTCAGCGGGCTGGAGCTGGCCAGTGGCGATGGCCTGCTCGGCACCTTCGGCGGCGTGCCGCGCCAGGCTGTGCTCGCGGCGATGAAGCGCGACGGCCGCATCGAGGTGGGCTTCACGCTCGAAGGGCGCATCGACGACCCGGCCTTCTCGATCAACGACAACCTCGCCACCAAGCTGGCCGGCGGGCTGGCCGAGACGCTGGGCGTGAGCCTGGGCGGCGTGGTCGAGGGCGTGGGCGGTGTCATCAAGGGGCTGCTCGGGCGCTGAGCCTGGCCGGCTGCTTGCGCGCGCGCAAGCGAAGCCAGGCGGCTGCGGCCTAGACTTTTCCCGGTCAGACCCCGGGAGTTGTCGATGAAGTACCCGTCCTCTGCGGCCCTGGCGGCCAGCCTGCTCGCTCTGGTCTCGAGCAGCGCCGCGCAGGCCTCCGAGAAGATCGCCATCCAGGCCGGTTGCGCCACCTGCCATGCCGCCACCAGGAAGGTGATCGGCCCCGCCTACCGCGACATCGCGATCAAGTACAAGGGCCAGCCCACTGCCGTGGCGATGCTCTCCGAGCGCATCCGCAAGGGCGGCAAGGGCGTGTGGGGCGAAGTGCCGATGGCGCCCACTTCGGCGGCCCGGCTGAACGACGCCGACCTGAAGGCCGTCGTCACCTGGGTGCTCAAGACGCCCTCGTAGGCGACGCGGTTCAGCTCAGGAGAGCCAGCGCGACTTGCCCCCGGACACTTCGTTGATCAGTCGGGAGGCTTCGGCGCACGCCAATCGCGCGCGGGCCACGGGCAACTGCTTCTCACGCAGCGCGGCATGCCAGGCCGGCAGCGCCGCGTGGTTCCAGAACATGCTGCCGTCGATCTCGCCGACGCCACCGGCGCCCAGGCCGAGCAGCGGCACCGCGGGTGTGGCCGTGTAGCCGATCAGGTTGCGGCGCAGCCGGCCTTCCGGCCGGGCCAGGGCGAGTTCGTCGTCGTCGAGCACGAACTGGCTGGCGCCGATCGGGGCGTAGCCGGCGGACAGCATGGCCGTCGAGGTCATCGAGCGCAGTTCGGTGCACAAGGCGCCGTCGGGCAGCGCGGCGCTGTCGATCGCATGCTGCGCAGGCGCCTGATCGGGCCGGTGCTGGTAGCACGACAGCGCCACGCGGTCGGGCGCCATGGCGATCAGGCGATCGAGCGTGGAGCGCCAGCCCGATGCGCTCTGGTGCGGCAGCCCGACGATGAGCTCGAGCTGGATGCGCTCGAAGCCCGCCTCGCGCGCCGTCACGCACACGTCGTCGATGAGCGCCTGCGAGTTGCGCCGGCCGATGGCCTGCTGCACCGTGATGTCGAAGTCGGCCACGCCGAACGTGACATGGCGGAAGCCCAGGCCGCGCAGCATCTCGAGGTGCTGCCGGGTGACGCGGCGCGGGTCGCACTCGGCCGACATCTCCGCATCCGACGGCAGCCGCCAGGCCGTCTGCAAGGCCTCGACCAGGCCGGCCAGCTGCGAATCGCTCAGTTCGTTGGCGGTGCCTCCGCCCAGGTGCAGTTGAAGCACGTCGCGATCGCGGCCGATGTGCTGCGCCAGCAGGGCCACCTCGTCGGCCAGCGCCTCGGCGTAGCTGCCGATCACGTCGCTCGGCTGGGCCGCCAGGATGTCGCGGTCGCAGAACAGGCAACGGGCGGCACAGAACGGCAGCCGGATCGACAGCGCGACGGGTTCGCCCGGCCGCTGGGCCAGCGTCTGCAGCGCGGACTGGTAGTTCGCCTGGGCGTTCTCGGTGTCGGCATGAGGTTCGGTATCGGGCCACTGCGCCGCGGCCTCGGCCAGTGCACCGGCACGGCGTGCCGGGCGCAGCCATCGCACGGCCCCGGCGCCGACCTGCGCCGACTCGCCATCTGCCGCGGAACCAGCCTCGCGTCGCCAGAACGGCTTCAAAGAGATTCTCATTCTTGGCTCCCCCCGGACACCTGCCGAAGAGGCTGTGTCGGCGATACCTTAGGCGGCGACAGTGGCTCGATCGTTGATTGCCGTCAACGAAGCGTGACACGATAATCGTCAGTCTATCGTGACGAAACGCGGACCGGACAGGCACGTCGGCCGCACCCGACTGGAGCGACATGCCCGACACCGACCCCCTTTCTCGCAGCTTCGGCAACGCCTTCGTCGCGTCGGTCGAACGCGAGCGTCGCATCCGCAATGTCTTCGAATCGGTCGCACCGCGCTACGACCTGATGAACGACCTGATGAGCCTGGGCATCCACCGCCTGTGGAAGCGCCGCCTGGTCGCGCTCGCGGCACCGCGCGCGGGGCAGTGCATCGTCGATCTCGCCGGCGGCACCGGCGACGTGGCGGCACGCCTGGCCGGGCCGGACCGGCAGGTGACGGTGATCGACCCGAGCGAGGCCATGATGGCCGCCGGCCGTGCCCGCGGCCTGGCCCATGTCGATTGGCAACTCGGCGCGGCCGAGCGGCTGCCGCTGGCGGCTGGGTCGGTCGACACGCTCACCATCGCTTTCGGCATCCGCAACGTCACCCATCTCGATGCTGCGCTTGCGGAGGCACGTCGCGTGCTCAAGCCGGGCGGCCGCTTCCTGTGCCTGGAGTTCTCGACGCCGCGGCCGTGGCTGCGGCCGTTCTACGACCTGTTCTCCTTCACCGTGATCCCGCGCCTGGGCGCCTGGATCGCCCGCTCGCCGCAGGCCTACGACTACCTCGTCGAATCGATCCGGCGCTTCCCCGACCAGGGCGCCTTCGCGCGCCACATCCAGGACGCCGGCTTCGCCGATGTGCACTGGCGCGACCTCAGCTTCGGCATCGCCTGCATCCATGCCGGCACACGCCCGCTGGCTTGACATTGCGCAATCTGCGCTTGCCCCCTTCCTTCCGACAATGAAGACGTCATGACCGTCAAACGAGCTTCCGCCAACGAGTTGCAACCCGTCCGCGCCGGATCGCTGCGTGCCTGGGCCGTCGCGGTGCGGCCTCGCAGCCTGCTGGTGGCGATCAGCCCGGTGCTGGTCGGCGGCACGCTGGGCTTCGCCCGCCAGGGTGCGATCGACCTGCTGGCCACGCTGCTGGTGCTCGGTGCCGCGCTGCTGATGCAGGTCATCACCAACATGCAGAACGACGTGGGCTACACGGTGCGCGGCGGCGAGCGCAGCGGCACGCGCACCGGGCTGCCTCGCGCCACCGCCAACGGCTGGCTCAGCGTGCGCCACGTGCGCGCCGGCATCGTCGCCGTCGCGCTGGTGGCCACCGCGCTGGGCCTGGCGCTGGTGGCCTACCGCGGCTGGCCGGTGCTGGCGATCGGCGTGAGTTCGCTGCTCGCCGCGCTGGCCTACATGGGCGGACCGAAGCCGATCGCCTACACACCCTTCGGCGAGCTCACCGTGTTCGTGTTCTTCGGACTGATGGCCGTGATGGGCACCGACTGGGTGCTCACCGGCAACGTCGGCGCCGTCAGCGCGCTGGCCTCGGTGGCCATCGGCTCGCTGGCCGCCGCCGCGCTGGCGGTCAACAACCACCGCGACATCGCGCACGACCGCCTCGTCGGCCGGCGCACCTTCGCCGTGACCTTCGGCGAAGCCGGCTCGCGGCGGCTCTTCACGGCGCTGCTGTTCCTGCCCTTCATGCTGCTCGCGCCGATGCTGGCCTGGGGCCACTCGCCCGGGCTGGTGCTGCCGCTGCTGCTGTTGCCGGCGGCCTGGCGCCTGCGCCACGACTTCGTCACCTGCCCGCGCGGCACGGCGTTCAACGAGGTGCTGTTCAGCACCTTCCGCCTCGAGCTGTGGTTCGCGGCCCTGCTGTCCGCCGGCGCACTGCTCGGCCGCATGGGAGGCTGATGGGCGGCTGGCCGTTCACGCGCCGCGCCTGGCTGGCCGGCATGGCCGGCACGCTGGCGGGCACGGCGTGGCCGACGTCGCGGGCCGCACGCGCCAGCGGCTTTCCCGAGCGCCCCGTGCGCATCGTCGTGCCCTATTCGGTGGGGGTCGGCCCCGACGTGGTGGCACGCAGCGTGGCCGAGCGGCTCGCCCGGCAATGGGGCCAGCCGGTGCTGGTGGACAACAAGCCCGGCGCCTCCGGCATCGTCGCCTTCGGCGAGGTGCGGCGCACGCCGGCCGACGGGCACACGCTGTACCTGGCCGACACTGCCACGCTGGCCGTCAACCCGCTGCTGCATGCCAGCCTGCCCTACGACCCGCAACGCGACCTGGTGCCGCTGACGCTGCTGTTCCGCGCCACCTTCCTGATCTTCGTCGGCGGCGGCAACCGCTTCCGCAGCGTCGCCGAGATGCTGGCCGCGGCGCGGCGCAAGCCAGGCGCAGTGAGCTACGCAACCCTGGGCAACGGGCATGCGAGCCACGTGGCGGTCGAGAGCCTTGCTCGCGCCGCCGGCGTGCAGATGCTGCACATCCCGTTCAAGGACGCCGGCACGCTGCTCTCGGGCGTGGCTTCGGGCGAGGTGGACTTCACCACCATCGGCATGAACACCGTGGCGGGCCTGGTGGCCGGTGGCAAGTTGAGGCCGCTCGCGGTCGCCGCACGGCAGCGCCTGGCGAGCCACCCCGACATTCCGACCCTTGCCGAGGCCGGCGGCCCACCCGTCGCGATGCATCCCTGGGCTGCGCTGGTGGGCCTGGCCGGCACGCCGGCGCCGGTGATCGAACAGCTGCAGCACGACATCCTCGGCGCGCTCGGCACGTACGAAGTGCGCTCGCGTGCCGAGCAGGCCGGCTTCGAGATCACGCCGTCGACGCCGCAGGCGCTGCGCGAGCGCATCGAGGCCGACGTCGCGATGTACGAGCCGCTGGTCCGCGAAGGCCGCGTCGCCCGGATGTAGGCGAACGCGATGATCGTGCGCCGCAGCGCGCTGGTGGACCGCAGCGCCGAGCACCTTTTCGACCTCATCGAGGCCGCCGAGCACTACCCGCAGTTCCTGCCCTGGTGCACCGGCGCAACCATCGTCAGCCGCGACGACGAACTGGTGTCGGCCGACCTGCGCGTGCGGTGGGCCGGCAAGACCTTCGAGATGCGCACGCGCAACCCCAAGCGACGGCCGGAGTACATGGCGATCCATCTGGAGCACGGGCCCTTCCGCCGTTTCGAGGGCGAGTGGCGGCTCGGCGCGCTGGGCACGGACGCCTGCAAGGTCGCCTTCACACTCGACTACGAATTCGACAGCGCCTGGGTGACACGCGCCGCCGGGCCGGTGTTCGATCGCATGGCCAACAGCATGGTCGACGCCTTCGTGCAGCGCGCACTGGCATCATCGGCCCCGGAGCCACGGACACTGACCGACGAACGATGAACCCGATCATGGTGGAGGTGCTGCGCGGCACGGCGCTCGAGTCGGCGCATCGCGGTGCGCTGGCGGTGGTGGATGCATGCGGTCGCAGCGTGCTCTCGCTGGGCGACATCGAGCGGCCGGTGTTCCCCCGCTCGGCAGTGAAGGTGCTGCAGGCACTGCCGCTGGTGGCCAGCGGCGCCGCCGACACGCTGGCGCTGACGGACGAAGAGCTCGCCCTGGCCTGCGCCTCGCACAACGGCGAGCCCGGCCACGTGCGCACCGCCGCCGGCATGCTGGCCAAGGCCGGCCTCGACGCCGACGCGCTGGAGTGCGGCGCGCACTGGCCCGGCTACGACGTCGCCACGCGGGCGCTGGCGGCGCAGGGCGAGCAGCCCGGCGCGCTGCACAACAACTGCTCGGGCAAACATGCCGGCTTCCTGTGCCTGGCCTGCGCGCGCCACGGCGCTGCCGGCCTGCGCGGCTTCGCGCGTGGCTACGTGAACCCGGAGCACGCCGTGATGCGCGAGGTGAGTGCAGCACTGCAAGCGGCGACGGATTTCGATCTCTCGGCCGCACCGCGCGGCACCGACGGCTGCTCGATCCCGACTTTCGCGATCCCGCTGCGCCATCTGGCGCTCGGCTTCGCGCGCGTGGCCACCGGCCGCGGCCTGGCCAGCGAGCATGCGCAGGCTTCGAAGCGGCTGCGCGAGGCGGTGGCGAAGGCGCCTTTCATGGTCGCCGGCACCGGCCGCTTCGACACCCGGGTGATGGAACGGCTGCACGAACGTGTCTTCTGCAAGGTCGGCGCCGAGGGCGTGTACTGCGCGGCGCTTCCCGGCCAGGGTCTGGGCGTGGCCATCAAGATCGACGACGGCAACAACGCGCGCGCCGCCGAGGTGGTGATGGCCGCGGTGATCGAGGCGCTGGTGCCGCTGCAGGCCGACGAGCCGGCGCTGCTGCGCTCGCTCAGCGAGCCGACACTGCGCAACTGGAACGGCATCGAGGTCGGCCGGCTGCGCGCGAGCGCGGCGCTGCGCGGCGCACTCAGCGCTCAGAGCGCGGCCGGCGCGATGTAGACCAGCAGGCGGCCCTTGTAGGCGAGCTGGAAGCCGGCCGCCGCGCGGTCGAGCCGCTCTTCGCGGCCGCTGAAGCCGGCGGCCAGCATCTGCCTGTGGAAAGCGGCCCGGTTGCCGCGGTCGGGATCGACGATCCACACCTCGGCGCCAGGCGCCGCATGGCGCGCGATGGTCCGCGAGAGCGTGCCGTCGTCGTCGCGTTCGTAGAGCAGGTCGCTGCCGATGATCAGCTGGAAGCGGCCGTCGAGCATCTCGGAGGCCGGCAGCTCGCCGCGTGCAGGCGCTGCGGCATGGCCGCCCCAGTGGCCGTGGCGGTACTTCATCGGCCCGAGCTGATTCAGGCGCAGGTTCTCGAGCAGGAAACTCTCGGCCAGCGGGTGGCAGTCGCTGGCCGTCATGTCGGCGCCGCGCCGGTGGCCGACCAGGCTGGCCAGCGCGAGGCCGCAGCCGAGCTCGAGGATGCGTTCACCGTCGGTGACTGGCCGCAGCGCGATGCGCGCGGCGAGCTGCGCGCCCGAGGGCCACAGCAGACCGAACATCGGCCAGGCGGCCGACGAGATGCCCTGCGCCAGCGCATCGCCGAGCGGGTCGCTGAACTGCTGGCGGTCGAGCAGCGAGCGGATGACGATGTCATCGACACCGCGCACGGCGATGTGCTCTTGCTTGGTCTGGTAGCCGGGCATGGGCGCGGGCGCGAAACCCGCGTCAAGGGCCTCGAGAGAGATGGAGGAGCGCAGTATGGGCCCTGCGGCGATTGACCCTAGAGACCCGTGCCGACCAGGCTGAGCGACAGCCCGCCGTAGCTGGCGTTGTAGGCGTCGGTGATGAGCAGCGCCGACGGGAAGGACACGCCGGCGGCGCTGGGCGTGAAGACCACGGTGACGGTGCATGTGGAGCCGGCCGCCAGCGTATCGGGGCAGTCCTCGCTGAAGGTCCAGCCGGTTTGCGTCGGGCCGCTGATGGTGAGGTATCGGCGTCATTGCCGATGTTGCGGATCGTGAAGGCGCGCGACAGCGAGCTGCCACGGGAGACGCTGCCGAAGTTGCCGTCGGGCGTGCCGACGAAGGCCACCGCGCCAGCGGCCGGGTCGAGCACGGACACCGCGGTGCCGGTCAGTGCCACCGCCTGCGGGCTCTCGGCGGACACGCTGGTCACACGCAGCTCGCCAGTGAGCCCGCCTGCGGCAGCTGGCTGCCAGTACACCGAGAAGTAGCAGCTCTCGCCCTCCTCGAGCGTGAACGGCACGGCAGGGCAACTGGTGCCGAAGGTCACGCCGCCGCCGCTGACCGCGATGGCGGTCACATCCAGCGGTTTCACCTTCGCGAACCCGGCATCGCTGTTGCGCAGCACGAAGTCGAGCTGCTTGCGCGTGCCGACGAGGGTGCTGCCGTAGGCGGCACCGGGCGCGCTCAGCGCCTCCAGCCGCGGCTGGGGCTCGCTCTCTTCGATGCTGCCGCAGGCGGCCAGCGTGAGTGCGGCAAGCAGGGCCGCAGTCGGTCGCTTCATGGTGTTTGCTCCCTTGGCGCCATCGTACCCGCGCCGGCGGCGGCCAGCAGCGTCTCCAGGTGACCCAGCGTGTCGGCCTCGTGCAGCGGCTTGTCGGTGCGGATGCGCAGCATGCGCGGGAAGCGCACCGCAATGCCGCTCTTGTGCCGCGGGCTGCGGTTGATGCCCTCGAAGCCGAGCTCGAACACCAGCGATGGCGCACGCTGCGCACCGGGCCGAATTTTTCGATCGTGGTCTGGCGGATCACGCGGTCGACCTCGGCGAACTCGGCGTCGGTCAGGCCCGAATAGGCCTTGGCGAAGGTGACCAGCTGCAGCGCGCCGGGCAAGGCCGGCTCGCGCCGCTCGATCGCGTCGAGCACGGCTCGCGCCTCGGCGGCGTCGCGCGGCGTGCGGTTCCACACCGCGAAGGTGTAGTCGGTGTAGACGCTGGCGCGCCGGCCATGGCCCGCTTGCGCGTAGACCAGCACCGCATCGACCGACAGCGGCTCGATCTTCCACTTCCACCAGGTGCCATCCGCCTTGGTGCGGCCGCTGCCATAGCGCGCCTCGCGGTGCTTGAGCATGAAGCCTTCGACGCCACGCTCGCGCGACTCGCGGCGCAAGGTCGCGAAGCTCGCCCAGTCGGCCGCCATCGCCAACGGCGAGAGCTGCAGCGGCGTGCCCAGCACGGCGGCCTCGAGCAAGCCACGGCGAGCCTGCTGCGGCAGGTCGCGGCGGTCTTCGCCCTGCGACTCGAGCAGGTCGTAGGCGAGGAAGGCCACCGGCGCGTCGGCCAGCACCTTCTTCGTCAGCGTCTTGCGGCCGATGCGCTGCTGCAGCAGGTTGAACGGCGCCAGCCGCGCGTCTTTCCAGACGACGATCTCGCCGTCGAGCACGGTGCCGTCGGGCAGCGCCTGCGCGGCCTGCACGATCTCGGGGAAGCGCTCGGTCACCAGCTCTTCGCCGCGCGACCAGATCCACACCTGCCCTTCCCGCCGCACCAGCTGCGCACGGATGCCGTCGAACTTCCATTCCACCAGCCAGTCGCCGCTCGGGCCGAGCCGCGCATCGAAGTCGGCCGGCGGCACCTCCAGCGCGTGCGCCAGGAAGAAGGGATAGGGCTGCCCGGGTTCGCGGCGGCCCTCGCCCGCCGGCGCCAGCAGTCGCGCATAGGCCGCCGCGTCGGGCGACGCCTTCGCATCGGTGTAGCCCATCATGCGCTGCGCGACGAGCTTGGCGTCCAGCCCGGCATGCGCCGCCAGCGCGCGCTGCACCAGCAGCTTGCTCACGCCGACGCGAAAGCCGCCCCCGATCAGCTTGACGAGCAGGAAGCGCTCCGCCGCGTCGAGTTCATCGAACCACCGCGCGATGCGTGCCGCCTGCTCGGCCGGTTCGGCGCCGCGCAAGGGCAGCAGGCGCTGCTGCACCCAGTCGGCCAGGCCGACCTCGCTGCGCGTGCTGGGTGGCGGCAGCACATGGGCGATGGTCTCGGCGAGGTCGCCGACGGCCTGGTAGCACTCCTCGAACAGCCACTCGGGGATGCCGGCCTGCTGCACCGCCATCGAACGCAGCGCGGCGGTGGGTAGCACCTGGCGCGGCTTGCCGCCGGCGAGGAAGTACACCGCCCAGGCCGCATCGGCCGGTGCGGCGTCGACGAAGTAGCTCTGCAGCGCGGCGATCTTCGCGTTCGTCGAGGTGCTCGCGTCCAGTTCGGCGAACAGCCGGGCGAAGCGGTTCATGCAGCGACCTCGGCGTCGTCGGTGCCGTACTCGGTGCGGAACGCTCCCGCCTCCAGGCCCTGCTCGGCCAGCCAGCGCACCATCACTGCCTCGTATCCGTGGGTGACGATGACACGCGACGCACCGGTGGCGCCGATGGCGCGCTGCAGGCCCGGCCAGTCGGCATGGTCAGAGAGCACGAAGCCGCGGTCCACGCCCTGGCGGCGGCGGGCGCCGCGCAGCTGCATCCAGCCGCTGGCGAAGGCATCGGCGCACTCGCCGAAACGCTTCATCCACGCCAAGCCGAGCACCGACGGCGGCGCGACCACGAGGGCGCGCTGCAGCACGGCCTTGTCGCTCACCTCGGTGGCGAGCCGGGTGGCCGGCAGCGCCACGCCGGCGGCGCGGTAGGCCTCGTTGAGCGGCTCCACGGCGCCGTGCACCAGGATCGGCCCGATCGACGCGTCCACGCCGGCCAGGATGCGCTGCGCCTTGCCGAAGCTGTAGCCCAGCAGCACGCTTGCGCGGCCCTGCGCGGCGTTGGCGCGCCACCAGTCGTCGATGGCGCCGAACACCTCGCGCTGCGGTGCCCAGCGATAGATCGGCAGCCCGAAGGTCGACTCGGTGATGAAGCAGTCGCAGCGCACCGGCTCGAAGGGCGCGCAGGTGCGGTTGTCGTCGCCGGCGCCGCTAACGAAGTAGTCGCCCGAGGCCACCCAGACCCGCCCGCCGTGCTCGAGCCGCACCTGTGCCGAGCCGAGCACGTGGCCGGCCGGGTGCAAGCTGATGCGCACGCCGTGGTGCTCGACGACCTCGCCATAGGCCAGCGGCTGCAGCGTGATCTCGCCCAGCCGCGCGCGCAGCACGCCTTCGGCCGGGGCCGCGGCGAGGTAGTGGCCGTGGCCGCGGCGCGCGTGGTCGGCATGCGCGTGGGTGATGACGGCGCGATCGACCGGCCGCCAGGGGTCGATGTAGAAGTCGCCCGGCGGGCAGTACAGGCCTTCGGGGCGTTGCACGACCAGGTCGGCGACCATGGGCTGGGCGGTCAGGTCCGGCGCCGGGCCGTCCCAAGCCGGACACTCCCCCTCGGGGGGGCGACGCGAAGCGTCTTGGGGGCCAACATCAGTACTTCAGGCCCGTCACCATCAGCGCGAAGCGCATCAGGCCGTAGGCGACCCAGTTGAGCGCACGCGTGGACCAGGGCCGCGCCGCATGTGCGTCGGGCTCGACCCGGCGCCCCTGGTGCGCGATGGCATGGCGCAGGTGGCCCATCATCTCGGCGGCGAAGTCATCGTCGCGAACGAACACGTTGGCCTCGCGGGCCAGCAGCAGGCTGAAGGGGTCGAGGTTGGACGAGCCCACGGTGGACAGTGCGCCGTGCGGTGCGTCCATCACCGCCACCTTGGCATGCAGGAAGCTCGCCTCGTACTCGATGATCTCGATGCCGGCGTCCAGCAGCAGGCCGTAGACCGCGCGGCTGGCGTGGAACTGCATGAAGTACTCGTAGCGGCCCTGCAGCAGCAGCGTGATCTTCACGCCGCGCCGCGCGGCGCGCAGCAGCGCGCGCTGCAGTTGCACGCCGGGGATGAAGTAGGCATTGGCGATGACGATCTCGCGCCGCGCCTGCGCGATCGCCACGCGGTAGTTGCTCTCGATGCGCCGGCGGAAACGGAAGTTGTCGCGCAGCACCAGCGCTGCCCTCGCACCGCCGAGCAGGCGGCTCGGGTAAGGCGGATCTTCCACGCCGGCCCGCGCAGCCGCCCGCACCGCGGCCAGCGCACCCTCGGGGTCGCCCTTGCCCACCTTGCGTGCCGCCTGAAGCCGCCACCACAGCCGCGTCATCGTGTCGTGCACGTCGCCGACCAGCGGCCCGCGCACGCGCACCGCGAAGTCCAGCCGCGGCTGCTCGAGTTCGCCGTGGTTGGGGTCGTGGTGGTCGTCGAGCAGGTTGATGCCGCCGCAGAAGGCCACTTCGCCGTCGACCACGCACAGCTTTCGGTGCAGCCGGCGCCAGCGGCGCGGCACCAGCAGGCGCCAGCCCTGCGCCGGGTTGAAGATGCGCCAGCGCACGCCGGCCGAGGCCCAGCGCGCTCGCCATTCTTCGGGCACGTCGCCGGTGCCCAGGCCGTCGACCACCACGCGCACCGTGACGCCGCGTTTCGCGGCAGCTTCCAGCGCCTGGGCAATGCCGAGCGCCGAGCGGCTGAAGTCGAAGATGTAGGTCTCCAGCATCACCTCGAAGCGCGCGGCGTCGATGGCCTCGACCATGGCCGGGAACAGCTCCGTGCCGCCCTTGAGCAGCATCAGTTCATGCTCGGCGCGCGGATCGGCCTGCTTCATTCGTGCACGAGCTCGGCGACCAGCGGCAGGTGATCCGACATGCGCGCCCAGGCCGAGCCGCGCGGCACCGAGGTCGAGATGCAGCGCAGGCCGCGCGTGTAGATGCGGTCGAGCGAAAACACCGGCACCCGCGACGGGAAGGTGTTCTGCCGCGCGCTGCTCATGCCTTCCGGCAAGGCCCGCTGCAGGCCGCACTCGCGCATCGGCGCATCGAGCTTCTGCCCCCAGTCGTTGAAGTCGCCGGCGACGACGAGCAGCTCGTCGTTCGGCACATGGGCCTCGATGAAGGCGGCCAGCCGCTCCACCTGGCGCACCCGGCTGGCGTGCATCAGCCCGAGGTGAGCCACCACCGCGTGCAGCACGCTGCCGTTCCAGTGCACCGGCACGTGCAGCAGGCCGCGCTGCTCGAAGCGGTGGTCCGACACGTCGTGGTGGCCGATGTCGCCCAGCGGCCAGCGCGAGAGCAGCGCATTGCCGTGCTCGCCCTGGCGCGTCACCGCGTTGGTGCGGTAGGCCACTTCGTAGCCTTCGGGCGCGAGAAAGTCGGCCTGGCCTTCGCGCGGCCAGCCGAACGAGGTGCGCGCGAAGCGGCGCGCTTCGCCGTGGTGGAAGCTGCGCACTTCTTGCAGGAACACCAGGTCGGAGTCCAGCGCCTCGATGCCCAGCCCCAGGTTGTGGATCTCCAGCCGCTTGCGTGGGCCGACGCCGCGCACGCCCTTGTGGATGTTGTAGGTGGCCACGCGCAGCGTGTCACTGTGGCCCAGCGTGGTCGGCGCGTGGTGTCTCATCGCAGGAAGTTCGGCAGTTGCAGGATCGCTTCGGCGTTGCTGAACGAGAAGCAGCTGTCGGCCGCCTCGCGCCACGGCAGCCAGCGCCAGGCAAGGTGCTCGCGCGGCGACAGCGTGACCGGCGTGCCGCGCGGCACGGTCAGACCGAACACATGCTCGGTGTTGTGGATCACGCCGGGTGCGTAACGATGGCGCCAGACGGGGTAGATCTCGTAGACATTGCGCAAGCCCCAGTCGATCAGGGCCTCGCGCGGAACCTCGGCCGAGCCGATCACGATGCCGGTTTCCTCGGCCACCTCGCGGATCGCGGTTTCGTCGAAGGGCTCGTCGTCGCGGTCCTTCGAGCCGGTCACGCTCTGCCAGGTGCCGGGCGCATCGGCACGCTCGATGAGCAGCACCTCGCGCTCGGGCGTGTGGATCACGACCAGCACCGACTCGGGGATCTTGAAGGGCTTGTCCACGCGCAATGAAAAAGGGGCGCGATCGGACGCGCCCCGGAATTCTGCATCAGTCGACTCGCTCCGCTCAGCCAGCCGCCTGCACGTTGCGCAGCCGGATGTGCAGCTCGCGCAGCTGCTTCTCGTCGACCGGGCTGGGCGCGTTGGTCAGCAGGTCCTGCGCACGCTGCGTCTTCGGGAAGGCGATCACGTCGCGCAGGCTCTCGGCGCCGGTCATCAGCATCACGAAGCGGTCCAGGCCGATGGCGATGCCGCCGTGCGGCGGCGCGCCGTACTTCAGCGCGTCGAGCAGGAAGCCGAACTTCAGCTGCGCCTCCTCGGCGTTGATCTTCAGCGCGCGGAACACCTTGCTCTGCACCTCTTCGCGGTGGATACGCACCGAGCCGCCGCCGAGCTCGATGCCGTTGAGCACCACGTCGTAGGCCTTGGCGATGCAGCGGCCCGGGTCGGTCTCGAGCCAGTCTTCATGGCCGTCCTTCGGGCTGGTGAACGGGTGGTGCACCGCGTTCCAGCGCTGCGCGTCGTCGTCGTACTCGAACATCGGGAAGTCGACCACCCACAGCGGCTCCCACTGGCCCTGCACGAGGCCGCGCGACTTGCCGAACTCGCTGTGGCCGACTTTCACACGCAGCGCGCCGATGGCGTCGTTGACCACCTTGGCCTTGTCGGCGCCGAAGAAGATCAGGTCGCCCGAGGCCGCGCCGGTGCGCGCGAGGATCTCGGCGATGGCCTTGTCGTGCAGGTTCTTCACGATCGGGCTCTGCAGGCCCTCGCGGCCCTTGGCCACGTCGTTGACCTTGACCCAGGCCAGGCCCTTGGCGCCGTAGATCTTCACGAACTCGGTGTAGCCGTCGATCTCGCCGCGGCTCATCTCGCCGCCGCCGGGGATGCGCAGCGCGACGACGCGGCCGTCCTCGGCGTTGGCCGGGCCGGAGAACACCTTGAAGTCGACGTCCTTCATGCAGTCGGTCAGCTCGGTGAACTCGAGCTTGACGCGCAGGTCGGGCTTGTCGGAGCCGTACAGGCGCATCGCGTCGGCGTACTTCATCACCGGGAAGTCCTGCAGCTTCACGCCGATGGCGTGCTCGAAGGTGCTGCGGATCATGCCCTCGAACATCGTGCGGATCTCTTCCTCGGTGAGGAACGAGGTCTCGATGTCGATCTGCGTGAACTCGGGCTGGCGGTCGGCACGAAGGTCTTCGTCACGGAAGCACTTGGTGATCTGGTAGTAGCGGTCGAAGCCCGCCACCATCAGCAGCTGCTTGAACAGCTGCGGGCTCTGCGGCAGCGCGAAGAACATGCCGTCGTGCACGCGGCTGGGCACGAGGTAGTCGCGCGCGCCCTCGGGCGTGCTCTTGGTGAGCATCGGCGTCTCGATGTCGATGAAGCCGTTGGCGTCGAGGAACTTGCGCACCTCCATCGCCACGCGGTAGCGCAGCATCATGTTGCGCTGCATCGGCGGGCGACGCAGGTCGAGCACGCGGTGCGTCAGGCGCGTGGTCTCCGAGAGGTTCTCGTCGTCGAGCTGGAACGGCGGCGTGACGCTGGGGTTGAGCACCTCGATCTCGTGGCACAGCACCTCGATCTTGCCGCTGGTGATGTTGGCGTTGATGGTGCCGGCCGGCCGCTCGCGCACCTTGCCGACGATCTTCAGGCAGAACTCGTTGCGCACGCCCTCGGCGACCTTGAACATGTCGGCGCGGTCGGGATCGCAGACGACCTGGACGATGCCTTCGCGGTCGCGCAGGTCGACGAAGATCACGCCGCCATGGTCGCGGCGGCGGTGGGCCCAGCCCATCAGGGTGACGGTCTGGCCGAGCAAGGCCTCGCTGACGAGGCCGCAGTAGGTGGTTCTCATGGTTTGACTCCGGGTTCTGTTCGGGGCGGGCGGCGCATCGGGCCGCGCGCGTTCAATGTGGGACCAGCGGGTGGGGCGGTGGGGCACTGCGCACGCAGTGCCCAATCAATTTCGGGCCGGGATTACCTCGGCGACGGCGCCCATCGGCGGCGCCACCACGCCCATCGAGATGACGTACTTGAGGGCCTCGTCCACGCTCATCGCGAGCTCGATGACGTCGCGGCGCGGCACCATCAGGAAGAAGCCCGAGGTCGGGTTCGGCGTGGTCGGCACGTACAGGCTGAGGTACTCGCCCACCAGGTGATGCGCCGCTTCGCCGCCGGGCTTGCCGGTGACGAAGGCGATCGTCCACGATCCTTCGCGCGGGTACTGCACCAGCACCGCCTCGCGGAAGGCGTTGCCGCTGCTGGAGAACAGCGTGTCGGAGACCTGCTTGATCGAGTTGTAGATCGACTTGACGATCGGGATGCGGTTGAGCAGCCGGCTGCCCTGCTTCAGCCACCACTGGCCGACGATGTTGGTGGCGAACACGCCGGTCAGCAGCAGCGCCACCAGCGTGACGATCACGCCGAGGCCCGGGATGTGCCGCAGCGCCTCGAGCGGCGCGGTGGCGGCCATCGGCAGCACGGCCTGCGTGGCCGAGATGAACCAGCCGAACACGCCGTCGAGCACGCCGAGCACCGAGGTGAGCACCCAGACGGTGAGCGTCAGCGGCAGCCAGACCAGCAGGCCGGCGAGCAGGTATTTCTTCACGGGAGTTCCGGGTTGGAGCCGCTCAGTGGCAGGCGCAGGACGCGCCGCAACCGCCGGAGGCGGTCCCGCTCGAGCCGGAGCTGTCGCCGCCGGCGGCCGGCGCGGCCGCAGGCGCCGCCGCGTCGGCGGGTGGGGTCGCGCCAGCGGCTGGCTGCGCCGCGGCACCGCCGCCCTTGAAATCGGTTGCGTACCAGCCCGATCCCTTGAGCTGGAAGCCGGCCGCGGTGAGTTGCTTCTGGAAGCTCGAAGCACCGCACGCCGGGCAGTCGGTCAGCACCGGGTCGGAGATCTTCTGCAGCACGTCCTTCGCGTGGCCACAGGCCGCACAGCGGTAGGCGTAGATCGGCATGGCTAAACCCTTGATTCGGCAGGAAAAAACGTCAATTGTACGATGCCGGCGCGCGGCGGCTGCAGGTGACCGGATGCGCTGCTGCGGCCGAGTCGCGGCGCGCGGGGCTCCGGCGCGGGTCAACCTAAAATCCCGCCATTCGTTTGCGTCCAACCTCTACAGGAGTTCGATGTGATTCGCCGCACCGTCAAGTTCTTCACCGCCGCAGCCTGCGCCACGTGGATCGTCACCGCCGGCATGGCGGATTCTGCCCTTGCCGCCGGCCCGGAAGCGAAGGTCCTGAACATCTACAACTGGTCCGACTACATCGCCGACGACACGATCAAGAACTTCGAGAAGGAAACCGGCATCAAGGTCAACTACGACAACTACGACAACAACGAAATCCTCCACGCCAAGCTGGTGGCCGGCAAGACCGGCTATGACATCGTGGTGCCTGGCGCGCACTTCGCCAAGCAGCAGATCGAGGCCAAGCTCTTCCAGAAGCTGGATCGTTCGCTGTTGACCAACTGGGGCAACCTCGATCCGGCCATTCTCGAGCAGATGGCCAAGCTGGACCCGGGCAACGAGCACCTGGTGAACTGGATGTGGGGCTTCGTCACCGTGGGCATCAACACCGCCAAGGTGAAGAAGGCGCTGGGCGACCTGCCGATGCCCGAGAACCCCTGGTCGCTGCTGTTCGACCCGAAGTACGCGTCCAGGCTCAAGGGCTGCGGCGTGAATTTCCTGGACTCGGCCTCCGAGGTGCTGCCCGTGGCCCTGCTGTACGTGGGCAAGCCCGGCTTCAGCCGCACTGCGGCCGACTACCCGCCGGCCGGCGAGATGCTCAAGAAGGTGCGGCCCTATGTGACGCGCTTCTCGTCGTCGGGCTACATCGAAGAACTGGCGGGCGGGCAGCTGTGCGCGGTGATGGGCTACTCCGGCGACATCAACATCGCGCGCGCACGGGCGCTGCAGGCCAAGAACGGCAACGACATCCAGGCCCTGGTGCCGCCCAGCGGCGCCACGCTGTTCTTCGACTCGATGGCCATCCCGGCCGATGCGGCGCACCCGAAGAACGCGCATCTGTTCATCAACTACATCCTGCGCCCCGAGGTGCATGCGTCGCTGACGAACAAGGTGTTCTATGCCAACCCGAACCGGGCCTCGCTCAAGTTCGTCAAGAAGGACGTGGCTGAGAACAAGTCGATCTTTCCGGGCCCTCAGGAGCTGGCGCGGATGACCGCTCCCGACAGCCTGCCGCAGGACATCCGCCGCGTGCAGACGCGCACCTTCACGAATTTCAAGGCTGGCCGCTGAGTCCGGGCAGCAGCCATGCCAGCACGGCGCCGGCCAGGCCCAGCGCGATCGACAGCGCGAGCATCACGACGACCGCCCGCAACAACCGGTTGGAGCGTTGCTGCTCGAGCAGCAGTGCCTCGAGCGCCGCGCGGTCATTGCCCTGGCGCGACCGCAGCGCCTGATGGATCAGCCGAGGCAGCTCGGGCAGCATCTGCACGTAGCGCGGGGCCTCGTTCTTCAACCGCTCGGCCAGGCCGCGCCAGCCGATCTGGTCGTTCATCCAGCGCTCGAGGAAGGGTTTGGCGGTGTTCCACAGGTCGAGGTCGGGGTCGAGCTCGCGGCCCAGGCCCTCGACGTTGAGCAGCGTCTTCTGCAGCAGCACCAGCTGCGGCTGGATCTCGACGTTGAAGCGCCGCGAGGTCTGGAACAGGCGCAGCAGCACCTGGCCGAGCGAAATGTCCTTCAGCGGCCGGTCGAAGTGCGGCTCGCAGACCGCGCGGATCGCCCCTTCGAGCGCATCGACACGCGTCTCCGGCGGCACCCAGCCGCTCTCGACGTGCAGTTCGGCCACACGCTTGTAGTCGCGGCGGAAGAAGGCGATGAAGTTCTGCGCCAGGTACTCCTTGTCGAACTCGGTGAGCGTGCCGACGATGCCGAAATCGAGCGCGATGTAACGACCGAAGGTGGCCGGCGCAACGCTGACCTGGATGTTGCCGGGGTGCATGTCGGCGTGGAAAAAGCCGTCGCGGAACACCTGCGTGAAGAAGATCGTCACGCCGTCGCGGGCCAGCTTCTTGATGTCCACGCCCGCCTCGCGCAGACGGTCGACCTGGCTGATCGGCAGGCCCTTCATGCGCTCCATGACGATGACGCCCTGGGTGCACAGGTCCCAGATCATCTCGGGCACCATGACCAGGCGCAGATCCTCCATGTTGCGGCGCAGCTGCGCGGCGTTGGAGGCCTCGCGCACCAGGTCGAGCTCGTCGTGCAGGTAGTTGTCGAACTCGGCCACCACCTCGCGCGGCTTCAGCCGCTTGCCGTCGACCGACAGCCGCTCGACCCACACCGCGAGCGTGCGCATCAACGTGAGGTCGTCGTCGATGACTTCCAGCATGCCCGGGCGCAGCACCTTCACCGCCACCTCGCGGCCGCTCTTCAGCGTGGCGAAATGCACCTGTGCGATCGAGGCACTGGCCACCGGCTCGGCATCGAAGCTGGCGAAGATGTCGTCGATCGGCTTGCCGAAGGCTTTTTCGACCAGCGCGCGCGACTGCGCCGCCGGGAACGGCGGCACACGGTCCTGCAGCTTGGCGAGCTCTTCGGCGTAGTCGGGCGGCAGCAGGTCGCGCCGGGTCGACATCACTTGGCCGAACTTGACGAAGATGGGCCCGAGCCGCTCCAGCCCGAGGCGCAGACGAACGCCGCGCGGCAGGTCCAGGCGGCGTCCGATGGTCAGCACGCGCACCAGGGCGCGCACCCAGCGCTGGCGGAAGCTGGACAGCGCCAGCTCGTCCAGCCCGTAACGCAGAACCGTGACGCAGATGAAGATCAGCCGGCCGACGTGCCTCATCGCGGATTCGATCCGCCACCTTCGTCGGCCCCGCCGCGCAGGCGCGAGGCCACGTTGCCGATGGCGCGCACCGCCTCGCGCATCGCGCCGGCCACGCTGCGCCCGAAGCGCGACAGCTCGCGCGCCGGCGCATCGCCGACCAGGCGGGCGAGGTCGTCCTCGAAGTCCCAGCGCAGGTTGTCGAACAGCCAGTTGACGTCGGTGGCGAGCTGCGCGTCGCCGGCGACCTCGATGCGCGGCTTGTCGCCGGCCAGCGTGCGCACCAGGGCCAGGGCGGGGTTGGAGGCATCCACCGAGACGCGCAGGTCGGGCGCCTCGGGCAGCTCGTCGCCGCACCACTCGATCAGGCCGGCGGCGGTGAAGCGCAGGGCCAGCGGCGGCAGGGCCGGCAGCAGCGACGGCCAGCCCTCCAGGTGCAGCAGCACGCTGCGCCCGCTGTGCTCACGCAGGCGCTGGGCGGCCACGGGTTCGCTGGCGATCAGATGGTTGGCGAGGAGGATGGCGCGCTCGATGACCGCCGTCGATGCGAGCGCTTGCAAGCTGTGCAGCATTCACGGATTGTAGGCACGGCGTCACAATGTCCCCCCAGATTCAAGGGCGGCTCGCGAAGGGGCCGGGCCCAGAATCCGCCGACACCGAACCGATGAACCACGCCCCCACCATCCTCCTCACCGGCGCCACCGGCTACATCGCCTCGCACACCTGGCTGGCCCTGCAGGCCGCAGGGCTGCGTGTGCTCGGGCTGGACGACTTCTCGAACAGTTCGCCCGAGGTGCTGAACCGGCTCGAGCGCCTGTCGGGGCAGCGGCCGGACTTCGAGCGCATGAACGTGTGCGACGAGGCCGCATTGGAGTCGCTCTTCCTGCGCCACCGGATCGATGCCGTGGTGCACTTCGCTGCCTTCAAGTCGGTGGGCGAGAGCAGCGCCAAGCCGCTGGCCTACTACCGCAACAACGTCGGCGGCCTGGTCACGCTGGCCAGCACGATGCAGCGCCATGGCTGCCGGCGCCTGGTGTTCAGCTCCAGCGCAACGGTGTACGGCCAGCCGGAGCGGCTGCCGATCACAGAAGATTCAACGCTGTCGTCCACCAATCCCTACGGCGCCACCAAGCTGATGGGCGAGGACATCCTGCGCGACCTGGAGCGCTCCGAGCCGGGCTGGGCGATCGCGCTGCTGCGCTACTTCAACCCCGTGGGCGCGCACGCAAGCGGGCTGATCGGCGAGGCACCGCAGGGCATCCCGAACAACCTGATGCCCTACGTCACGCAGGTCGCCGTGGGCCTGCGCGAGAGGCTCAGCGTCTACGGCAACGACTACGACACGCCCGACGGCACCGGCGTGCGCGACTACATCCACGTGCTCGACCTCGCCGAAGGCCATGTTGCCGCGCTGCAGCGGCTGCTCGGCGACGGCCGGTCGCTGACCGTCAACCTGGGTACCGGCCGCGGCCACAGCGTGCTCGAGGTGGTGCAGGCCTTCGAGCGCGCCAGCGGGCGCCGTGTCCCCTACACGATCATGCCGCGCCGCCCCGGCGACGTGGCCGCGTGCTACGCTGACCCGTCGCTCGCCGAGCGCCTGCTCGGCTGGCGCGCCACGCGAGACCTCGACGCGATGTGCGTCGACAGCTGGCGCTGGCAGTCGATGAACCCGAACGGGTTCGAAGCTGCGCCGCTGAGCCGGTCTCTTTCCTGAACCGCCCATGACGCCCATCGACCTCCAACCCGTGGTGATGGCCGGAGGCAGCGGCACGCGGCTGTGGCCTCTTTCGCGAGCGCAGTTTCCCAAGCAGTTCCTGGTGCTTCAGGGCGACCGAAGCCTGTTCCAGCAGGCGGCGCAGCGCCTCGCTTCGCTGGCCGCACCGGACATCCACGTCGCCCCCACCTGCGTGGTCGGCAACGAGGAGCACCGCTTCCTGGTGCTGGAGCAGTTGCGCGAGATCCAGATCGGCGGCGCGACACTGCTGCTCGAGCCCATGGGGCGCAACACCGCACCGGCCATGACGCTGGCCGCCCTGCAGGCGCTCGACTCGGGCGCCGACCCGGTGCTGGCCGTCACGCCAGCCGACCAGACGGTCGTCGACGAGAGGGCCTTCACCGCGGCGCTGCAACGTGCTGTGCGCCTGGCGGCCGACGGCGCCATCGTCATCCTCGGCGTGTTGCCCGATCGCCCCGAAACCGGCTACGGATACATCAAGGCCTCGAGTGCGGCCGACGGCACGGGGGTGGAGCGCTTCGTCGAGAAGCCCGACCTCGCGACGGCCCAGCGCTACCTGGCCGAGGGCCGGTACTTCTGGAACAGCGGCATGTTCGTGGTGCGCGCCTCGGTGTGGCTGGCAGCGATCGAACGCTGCCGCGCCGACATCGCGGCGGCCACGCGTGCGGCGTGGCTGGCACGCAGCCTCGACGCCGCCTTCGTGCGACCCGGCCGCGAGGCGTTCGCCGCGATCCCGTCCGAATCGATCGACTACGCCGTGATGGAGCCGATTGCCGCCGAACCGGGCGCCTTCTCGCTGCGCATGGTGCCGCTGGCCGCCGGCTGGAACGACCTCGGCGCCTGGGAGGCGGTCTGGCAGGTCAGTTCGAAGGATGCCGCCGGCAACGCCAGCCACGGCGACGTGCTGCTTCGCGACAGCCGCAATTCGCTCGTGCACGCAGCCAGCCGCCTGGTCGGCGTGGTCGGGCTCGATAACGTCGTCGTGGTGGAGACACCCGACGCCGTGCTCGTCGCCGATCGCAGCCGAAGCCAGGAGGTCAAGCAGATCGTCGCCGAACTCGACCGCGCCGGCCGCAGCGAGCAGACGCTGCATCGCCAGGTGCACCGCCCCTGGGGCTGGTACGACAGCATCGATTCGGGCGAACGATTCCAGGTCAAGCGCATCCTGGTCAAGCCGGGCGCCTCGCTGAGCCTGCAGATGCACCACCACCGCGCCGAACACTGGATCGTCGTCAGCGGCACCGCGGAGGTCACCTGTGGCGACAAGGTGATCCTGCTGTCGGAGAACCAGAGCACCTACATCCCGCTGGGCGAGACGCACCGCCTGGCCAACCCCGGCAAGGTGCCGCTGGAGATCATCGAAGTGCAATCCGGCAGCTATCTCGGCGAGGACGACATCGTTCGTTTCGAAGACACCTACGGTCGCGTGAAGTAGTTGCGCCACCACACATGCCCCTGAACGGGCGGGTGCGTTTGCGGCCCGCCTTCAAGGACAATCCCTATTGACCCCAGGGCCTTGGCCCGCAGCGAACCAAATACCACCATGAAAGTCCTCGTCACCGGCGCCGCCGGCTTCATCGGCATGCACGTGTCGCAGATCCTGCTCGCCCGCGGCGACAGCGTGGTCGGTCTGGACAACCTGAACGACTACTACGACGTGCAGCTCAAGCTGGACCGGCTGGCCCGCCTGACGCCGCACGCCGGCTTCCGCTTCGTCAAGATGGACGTAGCCGACCGCGAAGGCATGGCGAAACTGTTCGCCGACGAGAAGTTCGACCGCGTCGTGCACCTGGCGGCGCAGGCCGGCGTGCGCTACTCGCTGGTCAACCCGCACGCCTACATCGACAGCAACATCGTCGGCTTCACCAACATCCTCGAGGGCTGCCGGCACAACGCGGTGCAGCACCTGGCCTATGCGTCGAGCTCGAGCGTCTACGGCGGCAACACCGCGATGCCGTTCTCGGAGCACCACAACATCGACCACCCGGTCAGCCTGTACGCCGCCACCAAGAAGGCCAACGAGCTGATGGCGCACACCTACAGCCACCTGTTCCGCCTGCCGACCACCGGCCTGCGCTTCTTCACGGTGTACGGCCCCTGGGGCCGGCCCGACATGGCGCTGTTCCTGTTCACCAAGGCGATCCTCGCCGGCGAGCCGATCAAGGTGTTCAACCACGGCAAGATGGTGCGCGACTTCACCTACATCGACGACATCGCCCAGGGCGTGGTGCGCGTGCTCGACCGCCCGGCCACGGTGGATGCCGGCTTCGACGCTGCCGCTCCCGATCCGGCGCGCAGCAACGCGCCGTACCGCGTGTTCAATATCGGCAACAACGACCCGGTGCCGCTGATGGCCTTCATCGAGGCCATCGAGGGCGCGCTCGGCAAGACCGCGCAGAAGGAATACCTGCCGCTGCAGGATGGCGACGTGCCCGCCACCTCGGCCGACGTGTCCGAGCTGGAGTCGTGGACCGACTTCCGCCCCGCCACGCCGGTGACCGACGGCGTCGGCCGCTTCGTGCAGTGGTATCGCAGCTATTTCAAAGCTTGAGAGAAGAAGGAAAATTCGCATGACCACCATCGCAGTCATCGGCCTGGGCTATGTCGGCCTGCCGCTCGCCGTCGAATTCGGCAAGAAGTTCCGCACCCTCGGCTTCGACCTCCATGCCGAGAAGGTGGCCGCCTATGGCCGCCACGTCGACCCAACCGGCGAGGTCAGTAGCGCCGACCTGAAGGCTGCCACGCAGCTGACCTGCAGCACCGACCCGAAGATCATCGCCGAGGCCGACTTCATCATCGTCGCCGTGCCCACGCCGGTCGACGATGCGCACCAACCCGACTTCACGCCGCTGGTGAAGTCCTCCGAGAGCGTCGGCCGGCACATCAAGAAGGGTGCGATCGTCGTCTACGAGTCGACAGTCTACCCGGGCGCGACCGAAGAGGTCTGCATCCCGATCATCGAGAAGCACTCCGGCCTGAAGTGGAAGCAGGACTTCTTCGTCGGCTACAGCCCCGAGCGCATCAACCCGGGCGACAAGGAACGCACGGTCACCAAGATCACCAAGGTGGTCTCCGGCGACACGCCCGAGACGCTTGCGAAGGTGGCCGAGGTCTACGGCGCCATCATCACCGCCGGCGTGTACCCGGCCAGCAGCATCAAGGTGGCCGAAGCCGCCAAGGTCATCGAGAACACCCAGCGCGACCTGAACATCGCGCTGATGAACGAACTGTCGGTGATCTTCCACCGCATCGGCATCGACACCCTCGAGGTGCTGAAGGCCGCCGGCACGAAGTGGAACTTCCTGCCCTTCCGGCCAGGCCTGGTGGGCGGCCACTGCATCGGCGTCGATCCGTACTACCTGACGCACAAGGCCGAGAAGCTCGGCTACACGCCGCAGGTCATCCTGGCCGGCCGGCGCATCAACGACAGCATGGGCAAGTTCGTCGCCGAGCAGACCGTCAAGGAGATGATCGCCGCCGACCTGCCGGTCAAGGGTGCCGACGTGATCGTGCTGGGGATGACCTTCAAGGAGAACTGCCCCGACCTGCGCAACAGCAAGGTGATCGACGTTGTCAACGAGCTGCGCAGCTTCGGCGCACGTGTGCACGTGCACGACCCGATCGCCGAGTCGTCGGAGTGCGAGCACGAGTACGGCATCAAGCTCACGCCGTGGGAGCAGTTGCCCCGCGCCTCGGCCATCGTGGCTGCGGTTGCGCACAAGCAGTACGCAGAGATGGGCCTCAAGCAGATCGCCGCCAAGGCCGTCGACAAGGCCGTGTTCACCGACGTGAAGGCTGCCTACGACCCGGCGGAGATCGCCGCGCAAGGCCTGAACGGCTGGCGCCTCTGACCCCCAGGCGGCCTAGAGCAGCGCCTGCTGCCGGGCCAGGCGCCAGCTGCTCTCGGGCTGCTGGCGAGCCAGCATCCACACCTCGCGGAACGGCATCGCGCCCAGTTCCGCGGACTCTCGCACCATGCCGCTGAACTCGATGCTGGCCAGCTCCAGCGGGCCGACGGCCTCGTGTGAGATCAGATGCGCCTCGACCGAGAGCACGTCGGTGCGGTTCGGCTCGGCGCCTCGGTGGGGCAACTGGGCAGCCAGCTCGTCGAACATGGACTCGGTGGTGAGCCGGCGCAAGGCGTCGAGGTCGCCACGGTCCCACGCCGATTGCAGTTCGAGGAACTGCGTACGCGCCATGCCGAGCAACTGACGTTCGCCTTCACTGCGCACCGCACGCGCGAGCATCGGCCGGCCGGCACGATGCTGAAGCCAGCGCGGCAGCACCCGGGCAAAGACCGTGCGCGAACGCCTGGCCGCCACCAGCAGCAGGAGCAGCAGCATGGCCGTGCCGAGCAGCGCAGCGGCGTGTCCGGGCGAACCGCCCTGCAAGGCCAGCACGGCGAGCAGCGAGCCGGCCAAGCCGAGGGAGGTGCTCAGGCCCGTCAACGCGGCCGCCGAGGCGTCGCGCGGGAAGGCCCACAAGGCGGCCAGCATCAGCACGCCGGCGAACGGCAGGCGCAATGAGCTCGCGTCTTTCAGCACTTGATGCCCACGTGCAGCGCGACGACGCCGGCGCTGAGGTTGTGCACGTCGACGTGGGCGAAGCCGGCGCTCTTCATCATCGCCTTGAGCTCGGCCTGGCCCGGGTGCATGCGGATCGATTCGGCCAGGTAGCGGTAGCTGTCCGCATCGCCTGCGACGAGCTGGCCGATGCGAGGCAGGATGTTGAACGAATACCAGTCGTAGGCCTTGGCCAGCGGCGGCGCGATCTTCGAGAACTCGAGCACCAGCAGCCGGCCACCCGGCCTGAGGACGCGGTTCATCTCGGCCAGCGCGCGGTCCTTGTGCGTCATGTTGCGCAGGCCGAAGGCGACGCTGACCAGGTCGAAGCTGGCGGTGGGAAAGGGCAGCACCTCGGCGTCGCAGATCACCGTGGGCAGCACCACGCCCTCGTCGAGCAGGCGGTCGCGGCCACGCTGCAGCATGGCCTCGTTGATGTCGGTATGCACCACGGTGCCGCTCGCGCCGACCTTCTTCGCGAAGGCGCGGGCCAGGTCACCGGTGCCGCCGGCCAGGTCGAGCACGCGGTCGCCGGGGCGCAGGTTGGCCACCGACACGGTGTAAGCCTTCCAGACGCGGTGCAGGCCCATGGACATCAGGTCGTTCATCACGTCGTACTTCGACGCGACGGAGTCGAACACGCCGCGGACCTTCTGCGCCTTGGCGGCCTCGTCGACGGTCTGGAAACCGAAATGCGTCTGGCTCATGGCGTCTCGTTCAGTGGTGGTGGCCACAGCCCGCGCCGGCGGCCACTGGCATGTCGGCGTCGCGCTGCATGCCGGCAGCCTGCAGGCGCTCCTCGTACTGGGCCCACAGCTGCGCCTCCTGCGAACCGAGAAAGTACAGATAGTCCCAGGAGAAGATGCCGCTGTTGTGGCCGTCGCTGAAGGTCGGCTGGACGGCGTAGTTGCCCACCGGCTCGAGCTCCGTCAGCTCGACTTCGCGCTTGCCGGTCTGCAGCACTTCCTGGCCGGGGCCGTGGCCCTGCACCTCGGCGGACGGCGAGTAGATTCGCATCAGCTCGAACGGGATGCGGAAGGTCTGCCCGTCGGAAAAGCCGACTTCGAGCACACGCGATTGCTGGTGCACGGTGATGGCCGTGGGCTGAGGGGTGGAATTGCTGAGGCCGGCCATGGGAACGCTTCGATGAGTGAGCCGGCCGCAGTGTAGCGAAGCGTCTGTCGCGATGCGATCAGGGGCATTGACGCCGATCAGGCCGACGCGAGAGCCTCGACCACCGCGGCGTCGAGTTCGTCCAGCGACAAGCCCAGCAGCGCCAGTGCACCGCCGGGCACCTCGCGTTGCCGCGGGCCCCACACGGCCTGGGGGAAGCGGCTGTCCCAGTCGAAGCGCGCGATCACGTGCCAGTGCAGGTGCGGCACCATGTTGCCCAGCGCGGCAAGGTTGACCTTGGTCGGCCGCAGGCAATCGATCAGCACGCGTTCGATGGCGCAGACCAGATCCATGCAGCGCTGCCTCTCCGGCGCCAGCAACGCCGAGAACTCGCCCACATGGTGGCGCGCGATGACCCGGTAGTACGCCGGGAAGTCGCCGTCCTCGGCGCGGATCACGCGCCAGGCGGCGTCCTGCCACAGCGGCACGCCGGTGTGCTGGCGGCACAGCACACAATCGGCGCGTGCGTCGTGCAGGGGCTCGAAATCGGCTGGCATGCGCCGATTATCGAGGCCCTGGACCGGCTCAAGGCGCGAGGCTGAGCTTGTAGCTTCCGGTGCCGCCAGACGCGCGCGAAACGCGCAAGGCCACCGTGACGGCCGTGGTGCCGCTGTTGCTGACGGTGAACGACAGCGCCTGCCCCGGGCTCCCCAGGATCTGCCCGAGCGACTGGCTTGCCGACAGGTACACGCCGAGACCGAATCCGACGGCGGAGTTGGCCGGCAATGTGGCCACGACGCGGCGCCCGGCCGGGATGGTGATGCGATAGAAGTCGACGTCGGCGGTGCTGGCGAGCGTGCCCGAGATCACCGTGGGCGTGCCGGTGATGGCCTGTGACTTCGCGAAGGTGTCGTTGGACTCTGCCTCGACCACGTTGGGCACCGGCGAGGGCGAGGGCGAGGGCGAGGGCGAGGGCGAGGGTGCGGGCTTCGGTGCAGGCTTCGGTGCGGGCGCCGGTGCAGGGACCGGAGCGGGCTTGGGCGCAGGGGCTGGTGCGGGCTTCGGAGCAGGCGCCGGCGCGGGTGCCGACTTCGGTGCAGGCACCGCCGCCGCCGCCAGGGCGACAGCCGCACTGGCATCGACGATGCCGCTGCCGCAGCCGCTGCACGCTGCCGGGAAGCTGCGCGCACTGGACTTGAGCATCGTGCCCACCTGATCCGGCGTCAGGCTCTTGTTCACCGACAGCATCAGCGCGGCCACGGCGCTGACGTGGGGCGTCGCCATCGACGTGCCGGCGTAGGCCGCATAGGCATCGGCGCCGGGTGCGCTGGTGCCGGCATTGAGCGTCGAGACGATGCCGCTGCCGGCGTCGCCGCCCGGCGCGGCCAGCGTGACATTGGCACCGGTGTTCGAATACGAGGCCTTGCCGCCTGCCGCATTGGTCGCCGCCACGGCGACGACGCCGCTGCAGTTGGCCGGCGTGGTGCGGCTCGCGTCGGCGCCGTCGTTGCCCGCGGCTACCACCACCACGGCGCCCTTGGCCCGCGCCTGCGTGATGGCGGCCTGCGTCGTTCTGTCGCAGCTGCCGGTGCCGCCGAGCGACAGGCTGATCACGCGCGCCGGCGTCGGATTGGCCGGCAACCCGGTGACGGCAACGCCCACAGCCCAGACGATCGCATCGGCGATGTCGGAGGTGTAGCCGCCGCAGCGGCCGAGCGCGCGCAGCGACTGGACCTTGGCGCCGTAAGCGACACCGACAACGCCACTGCCGTTGCCGGCGACCGCGCCGACGATGCCCGCGACGTGGGTGCCGTGCCACGAGCTGTTGCGCGCCGGCGTGCCCGGCCCGCAAAGGCCCGCGCTTACCGCATCGCCGGGGTCGGATGCATCGGCATCGCGTGCCGTGTTGTCGTTCGAGACCAACGTGTCGGCCACGAAGTCGTAGCCCGGCAGCAGGTTGGCGACGAGGTCTGCATGCGGACGCACACCGGTGTCGACCACCGCGACGACGATGCCGGCGCCGCTGGACTTGTCCCAGGCCGCCGGTGCGCGGATACCCGCGGTCGCGTCCGACAGCGCCCATTGTTTCGTGTACATCGGATCGGCCGGCACGAACAACGGCTGCAGGACGCGATCGGGCTCTGCGTACTCGACGGCGGCATCGCCGCCGCGCAGGCTCGCTGCGAGAACATCCGCCTCGTCGTGGCTCATCGAGCGGCCGAGCTTGTAGACATGCGCGCCGGAGAGAGTCTGGCGCAACAGGCGGATCGTGACGCCTTGGCGATTGGCCGCCACTTGCGCCGCGAACTGCGATTGCGGCGAGCTCGCGGCGGCAGCGTCGCGGTACTTGACGATCAGGCGGTCGGTGACAGGCGTCGCGGCGAGCGCTGCGCGCAGCACATCGGCTGTGTCGGGACGCTGGAAGGCTTGGGCGGGCGCGGCCAGGCAGGCTGCGGCGGCGAGCGCGAGCGCGCACGGTCGAAAGCGGTGTTGCATGAAATGCCTCGGTGGGGGTTCGAGGCCAGAACGCGAAGGCGATCCGGCAGCCCCGCTACCCTGGCATTGCTGCTGTAGGCCGGAGGCTTTGCGTCCCCCGCTTTCGCGAGGTTTGCGACAAACGACGACTGTAGCCGGACCGTAACAAGATGTCACCGAGTCCGTGACACTGAACCGGTACTGCCGTGAATTCAGGCCCGAGAAAAGTGTCGCGCGAGTGCGTCAGTCGCGCTGGCGCTGCGGAATCAGGCGGAGACGGCCACGTGGTTGCGATCCGGCTCGGCCGCGAGCGCGCCAGCATGCGCCGCCCCGGAACGCTCGTCGGCGCTCGCGTGGCGCAGTGTGTTGCGGCCTTCGGCCTTGGCGCGGTAGAGCTGGCGATCGGCTTCGTCGACCAGTGCCTCGACCGACTCGAGCGTGTCGCGCAAAGCCGCCGCCCCCATCGACAGCGTGATGCCGTGCGGGTGGGCCAGGCCATGTACGTGCTGCGCGGCCAGCTGGTGGCGCAGGCGCTCGAAGACCATCGTGATCTCTTCCACGCCCGTGCCGGGCATGACGAGCAGCCATTCGTCGCCACCGTAGCGGCCCAAACGTTCCTGACCGCGCAGCACTTCGCTGGCGGCTTGCGCGAAGGCGCGCAGCACACGATCGCCGGCCGCATGGCCGCCTCGGTCGTTGACCTGCTTGAAGTGGTCGAGGTCGACCACGGCGATGCTCAGCGGCATGTCGAGTTTGCGGCACAGGCGGAACTGCTCCTGCGCGAAGGCCAGGATGGCGCGCCGGTTCGGCATGCCGGTGAGGTCGTCGCGCATCACCAGGTCGGCGAGCTGGCGGCGGCGGCGCAGTGCCCTGGCACCCAACCAGAACGCGAAGGCCAGCAGCCCGACCAGTGCCACCAATGCGGCCCACAACGCTTGCTGCTGGGCCTCGCGGGCCTTCAGCGCGAGCCGATCGGCTTCGGCACGGTGGCGCAGGTCGGCCACCTCGGCCTCGCGCCGCGCGATTTCGTAGCGAGCCTGCAGCCGAAGCACCTGCGTGTCGCGGACCGACTGCTGGCTCTGCGAGACCGCCTGGGTGGCGCGCTTGAGCTCCGCATAGGCCTCCCGGTGCAGGCCCTGCGATGCGTAGCCGTCGGCCACCCTGTGGGCGAGCCGGGCCCGCTCCAGCGGCGGCAGCACCATGTTGTCGAGCGCGCGAGCCTTGTCGATCTCCTGCAGCACTTCGGCACGCTTGAGTCGAGTCAGGGCCTCGATGAGCAGGCCACGCGCGCTGGCCAGGCGCACCGGCGCCTCGGTGCCCTGCAAGACCGGCAGCACACCGCGAACCAGCTCGAGCACCCGCTGCGGCTCGTCCTGCGACAGGCGCAGAGCGGCCAGGTCGAGGGTGACGATGGCCTCGCCCGCGGCGTCGCCGATGTCGCGGCTGCGTGCCAGCGAGGTCTCGAAGGAATGGGCGGCCTTCTCGCCCTGGCCCTGGCGCGTCAGCATGTTGCCACGCTCCCACTCGATCCAGCCGCGCTGGAATCGCGCCGGCTGAGCGCCCAGCACCTCGAGTGCACGCTCGAAGTAGCTGTCGGTCGGCGCCTTGCCGGTCAGCGTGCCGGCCATGCTTCCCATGGCGATCAGCGCGTTGGTCTCCAGGTGCAGCAGCCCGAGCTTGCGTCCGCAGCGTTCGGTTTCCTCGGCGACGCGCCAGGCCTCGTCGATGGCATGCGTGTCGCGCAGCAGGAACAGGTCGCCCGCGGCGATTTCGCACAGCAGGTACTCGTCGCCCAGCGCCGCCGCAGCACGCCGCAGTTCGACGCTGCGAGGAATCAGACTGGCGGAATCCTCGGTGCGGAACTGGGCACCTATCGCGAAGGCCTCGAGCCACAGGTGGTGGCGCGGCGTCGCTGCCGGCACCCGGCCCAGCCGCGCGCGGGCCTCGTCGACGGAGCGCTGCGCGGCGCTGGGCTGGTCGATCAGGGTGTACGCAGCGGCCTTGCCCAGCAGCCGCCAGAAGCGCGACTCCGAATCGAGTGTGTCCAGCGTCGCATCGGCCAGGGCGAGCGCCGCGGCAGGGTCATCCAGAGCCTGATCCTGCACGGGGCGCAGCGCCTCGGGGTAAGCCGGCCCGGCCAGCGCCGCCGCGCTGGCCAGCAACATCAGCGCCGTGACGCAGACCCGCCAGAGCGGTGCCGCGGCAAGGGGTCGTGGTCGTTGGGGGACCGGTCGGCAGCGCGATGGCCAGGGCATGGAGAACAAGGGGCGCAAACGTGTCTGGGCCGACATTCTCGCCTGAGCCGGGGGGGCGCGAACCCGGCCCCCCCCGGAAAGCGGGCCCGCTAAGATGCCCGCTTCGTCTTCATCAGCACAGCGCCCACCGCCATGACCCTCGCCCTGCCCCGCCGCGCTCTCGTCGGCCTCGGCCTCGTCGCCGCGCTTTCGCCCCTGCAGAGCTTCGCCCAGGCCTGGCCGTCCAAGCCGGTGCGCTGGGTGGTGGCCTATCCGGCCGGCGGCGGCTCGGACTTCCTCGCGAGGCAGCTCTCGCCGCAACTGGCCAAGCAACTCGGCCAGACGATCGTGATCGACAACCGGCCCGGTGCGGCCGGCATCATCGGCACCGACAACGCTGCCAAGTCGCCGCCCGATGGCTACACGATCGTCACCGGCGACAACGGCGCGATGGTGTTCCATGAAGCGATGTACAAGAAGATCCCCTACGCGCCGGGCGACCTGGCGCCAGTGGGTTTCATGGCGCGCTTTCCGTTGATCCTCGCGGTGAACCCGAGCGCCGGCTTCGCCAGCGGCAAGCAGTTGCTCGACGACATCAAGAAGAACCCGGGCAAGTTCAGCTATGCGTCGCCCGGCATCGGCAGCCCGCACCACCTGGCGATGGAACTGCTGAAGGACCGTACCCAGGCCTTCGTCGTGCACGTGCCCTACCGCGGCACGGCGATGGCGGTGCAGGACGTCATCGCCGGCCAGGTGCCGATGATGGTGCTCGATACCGCCGCCGGCCTGCCGCAGATCCGCTCGGGCAAGGTGAAGGCGCTGGCGGTGATGTCGAAGAAGCGCATCCCCTCGCTGCCCGACGTGCCCACGCTCGACGAGCTCGGCGTGAAGGATTTCGAGGTCACCGCGTGGCAGGGCCTGTTCGTGCCCAAGGGCACGCCGGCCGACATCGTCACGCGCCTGACGGTCGAGATGAACAAGGCCATCGCCACGCCCGAGGTGAAGGCCAGGCTCGAGGACTTCGGCCTCGAGGTCACGCCGACCGACGGGCCTGCGCTGGCGAGCTTCCTGCAGAAGGAAACGAGCTTCTGGCACGCGCTCATCAAGGAGCGCAAGCTCTCGGCTGACTGATGCGGCTGCCGCTCAGGCGGCGCTGAACGCGAGGTTGGCGAACCAGGTGTCGGTGCGCACCTTGAGGTCGTCCGTGTCGGCCAGCAGTCCGACATGGCGGATGCGCCCCGGCTCGCCGCCGAACACGCGGCGGTAGTCGGCCAGCACGTCGCGGCGGTAGCCGAGCCAGCGGCCCGCGCGCTCGGCGCCGCTCTCGACCACCAGGTACTGCACGCGCGCCGTGCGCGGATAGGCGACGACGCTCTCGGGCGGTGCCTTCGCGTCCCACACGTACATCAGCGTGGCGAACGGCAGCGTGGTGCCGGTGAACAGCTCCACGGTGTCGCGGAACAGCCGGTCGCGCAGGCTCAGGGTCGACACGTCGCCATCGAAGGCTACGACCACGCGAGCCGGCGAATCGTCGCGATCGTCGTCCTCGACCGAGGCGCCTGCGGGCACCTGGTCCACGCGCCATTCCCAGCTCAGCCAGGGCGTGGCCTTCGGATCGATGTCGACATCGCAGCGCAGGCCCGAGGTGGAGCGGTCGGCGATCGCATGCACTGCCGCGCGACCGTCGCGCTCGTCGAGCGAATACCGCGTCGGCGCGCGGTCGCGGCGCATCACGTGCGGAAGCCAGCCCGCGGGGAGCACGGCACCGCGATACATCGCCGAGAACGGCGGCAGGCTGCCCGCCGGCGAGTCCGGCGCGCGGCGCACCGGAACGCCCCCGCAGCCGGCCAGCAGGCCCGCCGCGGCGAGACACCAGTGCCGTCGGTCCACGGCCGCTACACCAGCACGCGTTCGATGCCGCCGTCGTTGGCGCGTTCCACGTAGTCCGGCAGCCAGTCGGGCCCGAGGATCTTGTTCGCCATCTCGACGACGATGTAGTCGGCTTCCAGCAGGCCGTTGTTCAGGTCGCCGGTGTAGCGGCTCAGGCCCTGCAGGCAGCTCGGGCAGGAGGTGAGGATCTTCACGGGACCGGTGGCCGCCACGGCACCGGTGGCGCGCAGCGCCGCCTCGTCGCGCTGCAGCTCCTCCGTCTTGCGGAAGCGGATCTGCGTGGAGATGTCCGGCCGCGACACGCCCAGCGTGCCGCTCTCGCCGCAGCAGCGCTCGCTCTTGCGCACGTTCTCGCCGACCAGCGCCTTCACCGTCTTCATCGGCTCCTGCAGCTTCATCGGGCTGTGGCAGGGGTCGTGGAAGAGGTAGCCGCCGGCGGCTTGGCTCGCATCGAGCGTGATGCCCTTCTCCAGCAGGTACTCGTGGATGTCGACGATGCGGCAGCCGGGGAAGATCTTGTCGAACTCGTAGCCCTGCAGCTGGTCGTAGCAGGTGCCGCAGCTGACCACCACGGTCTTGATGTCCAGGTAGTTCAGCGTGTTGGCCACGCGGTGGAACAGCACCCGGTTGTCGGTGATCATCTTCTCGGCCTTGTCGAACTGGCCGCTGCCGCGCTGCGGGTAACCGCAGCACAGGTAGCCGGGCGGCAGCACCGTCTGCACGCCGGCGTGCCAGAGCATCGCCTGCGTCGCCAGGCCGACCTGCGAGAACAGGCGCTCGGAGCCGCAGCCGGGGAAGTAGAACACCGCCTCGCTGTCGGCCGTGGTGGCCTTCGGGTCGCGGATGATCGGGACGTAGTCCTTGTCCTCGATGTCCAGCAGCGCACGCGCCGTCTGCGGTTGGGCAGGCCGCCCGGCATCTTCTTGTTGATGAAGTGGATCACCTGCTCCTTGATCGGCGCGGTGCCCACGGTGGCCGGCGGCGCCGCGGTCTGCTTGTTGGCCAGGCCGCGCAGCAGGTTGTTGGCGAAGCGCTGGGCCTTGAAGCCCACGTCGACCATGCCGCGGCGCATCAGCCGGATCGTCTCGGGGTTGGTCGCGTTGAGGAACATCATCGCCACCGCGTTGCCCGGCCGGAAGCTCTTCTGCCCCATCTTGCGCAGCAGGTTGCGCATGTTCATCGACACGTCGCCGAAGTCGATCTTCACCGGGCAGGGCGACAGGCACTTGTGGCAGACCGTGCAGTGGTCGGCCACGTCCTCGAATTCCTGCCAGTGCTTGATGCTGATGCCGCGGCGCGTCTGCTCCTCGTACAGGAAGGCCTCGATCAGCAGCGAGGTGGCCAGGATCTTGTTGCGCGGGCTGTACAGCAGGTTGGCGCGCGGCACGTGCGTGGCGCACACCGGTTTGCATTTGCCGCAGCGCAGGCAGTCCTTCACCGAGTCGGCGATCTGCCCGATGTCGCTCTGCTGCATGATCAGCGACTCGTGGCCCATCAGGCCGAAGCTGGGCGTGTAGGCGTTGGTCAGGTCCGCCTTCAAGGCGCCGCCGCGCAGCAGCTTGCCCTTGTTGAAGCGGCCCTCGGGGTCGACACGCTGCTTGTAGTCGGTGAAGCGGGCCAGCTCCTCGTCGGTCAGGAACTCGAGCTTGGTGATGCCGATGCCGTGCTCGCCCGAGATCACGCCGCCCAGCCGCCGCGCCAGCGCCATGATGCGGCCCACCGCCTCGTGCGCGGTCTGCAGCATCTCGTAGTTGTCGCTGTTGACCGGGATGTTGGTGTGCACGTTGCCGTCGCCGGCGTGCATGTGCAGCGCGACCCAGACGCGGCCCTTGAGCACCTGGCCGTGGATCTTCTGGCAGGCGTCGACGATGGGCTCCAGCGCCGCGCCGGCGAAGATGCTCGAGAGCGGCGTGCGGATCTGCGTCTTCCACGAGGCGCGCAGCGTGTGGTCCTGCAGGTCGGTGAAGACCGTGCGGCCCGTGTCCGCTTGCACGATGTCGAGCTGCGCCATCCAGCCCTGCCACAAGGCGCGCACCTCGCGCAGCACGGCCAGCGCCTGCTGCACGCGGTCTTCGAGCAGCTCGGCGCTGGCGATCTCGCCGGCGTCGTCGCTCTTGCCCAGCGGCAGGTTGCCCTCGGCGAAGAAGGCCTCCAGCGCGTCCACCAGCGCCAGCTTGTTGCGCAGGCTCAGCTCGATGTTGATGCGCTCGATGCCCTCGGTGTACTCGCCCATGCGCGGCAGCGGGATCACCACGTCTTCGTTGATCTTGAAGGCGTTGGTGTGGCGGCTGATCGCCGCGGTGCGCTTGCGGTCGAGCCAGAACTTCTTGCGCGCGTCGGCGCTGACGGCGACGAAGCCCTCGCCGGCACGGCTGTTGGCAATGCGCACCACCTCGCTGGTGGCGCGCGCCACCACGTCGGCGTCGTCGCCAGCGATGTCACCCACCAGCACCATCTTCGGCAGGCCGCCGCGCTTGCTCTTGGTCGCGTAGCCCACTGCCTTCAGGTAGCGGTCGTCCAGGTGCTCCAGGCCGGCCAGGATGGCGCCGCCGCGCTTCGCCTCGGCGAACATGAAGTCCTTGATCTCGACGATCGAGGGCACCGCGTCGCGCGCGTTGCCGAAGAACTCCAGGCACACGGTGCGCGTGTGCGCCGGCATCTTGTGCACCACCCAGCGGGCGCTGGTGATGAGGCCGTCGCAGCCTTCCTTCTGGATGCCGGGCAGCCCGGCGAGGAACTTGTCGGTGACGTCCTTGCCCAGGCCTTCCTTGCGGAAGGTGCTGCCGGGGATGTCCAGCCGCTCGGTGCGCACCGGCGTCTTGCCGTCGGCAGCGAAGGTGCGCAGCTCGAAGCTGGCCACTTCCACGTCGTGGATCTTGCCGAGGTTGTGGTTCAGCCGCACCACCTCGAGCCACTGCGCCTGCGGCGTGACCATGCGCCACGAGGCCAGGTTGTCGAGCGCCGTGCCCCACAGCACGGCCTTCTTGCCGCCGGCGTTCATGGCGATGTTGCCGCCGATGCACGAGGCTTCCGCCGAGGTCGGGTCGACGGCGAAGACATGGCCGGCCCGCTCGGCCGCGTCGGCCACGCGCTGCGTGACCACGCCGGCTTCGGTCCAGACGGTGGCCACCGGGTGGTCGACGCCGGGCAGCGTGACCATCTCGACCTCGGTCATCGCCTCCAGCTTCTCGGTGTTGATGACCGCGCTGTTCCAGGTCAGCGGCACGGCGCCGCCGGTGTAGCCGGTGCCGCCGCCGCGCGGGATGATGGTCAGGCCGAGCTCGATGCAGCCCTTGACCAGCGCGGCCATCTCGGCCTCGGTGTCGGGCGTCAGCACGACGAAGGGGTACTCGACGCGCCAGTCGGTGGCGTCGGTGACGTGGGCGACGCGCGACAGGCCGTCGAACTTGATGTTGTCCTTGGCCGTGGCGCGGCCGAGCACCTTGACGACGCGCTTGCGCAGCTCGGCCATGTCGTCGAACTGCTGCTCGAATCGCTCCACCGCCGAGCGTGCCGACACCAGCAGCTCGCCGACGAAGGCATCACGTTCGCCGTCGGCCTGCGGTGAGCGGCGCTTTTCGATCTCGCCCAGGCGGTGGTGCAGGGCTTCGACCAGCGCGGCGCGGCGCTTCGGGTTGTCGAGCAGGTCGTCCTGCAGGTAGGGGTTGCGCTGCACCACCCAGATGTCGCCCAGCACCTCGTACAGCATGCGCGCCGAGCGGCCGGTGCGGCGCTCCTCGCGCAGCCGGTTGAGCACCTCCCAGGCACGCGCGCCGAGCAGGCGCAGCACGATCTCGCGGTCGGAGAACGAGGTGTAGTTGTAGGGGATCTCGCGCAGCCGGGGCGCGCCCGTGTCGGCCGCGGCGCCGGCGCGGGCGACGGCGGCCATGTGGGTCAGGGAAACGGGTGCGTTCATGGAGGCCGGGGGCGCCTCGGCCCCCGTGTTGGCGCTTGAGGACGAATCGTAGCGCAGTGCAGCAATCCCCTGGCCCGGCCAGGATGCGCGCGGCGGGTTATCCCCGTTGCCTCGGCGGGCGCCCGGGACCATAAACGCGGCTGTCACATCGCCAGCCTAGACTGGCCGGCGCGCCGCCCGGCGCGTCACCTTTCCATCACGGAGCCGTCATGAAGCCTTCCCGCCTCGCCCTTCCCTGCCTCGTTCTCGGCGCCGCCCTGGCCGGCCCGGCCCAGGCGCAGACCGAGATCCAGTGGTGGCACTCGATGGGCGGCGCGCTGGGCGAATGGGTCAACGACCTGGCCAAGGACTTCAACGCCAGCCAGAAGGACTACAAGGTCGTGCCCACCTTCAAGGGCAGCTACGACGAGTCGATGACGGCCGCGATCGCCGCCTTCCGCGCCGGCAACGCGCCGCACATCCTGCAGGTGTTCGAGGTCGGCACGGCCACCATGATGGCCAGCAAGGGCGCCATCGTGCCGGTGGGCAAGGTGATGGCCGATGCCGGCCAGAAGTTCGACCCGAAGATCTACGTGCCCGCCGTGGCCGGCTACTACACGGCGCCCAACGGCCAGATGCTGAGCTTCCCGTTCAACAGCTCGACGCCGGTGTTCCACTACAACAAGGACGCCTTCAAGGCCGCCGGCCTCGACCCCGAGAACCCGCCCAAGACCTGGCCCGAAGTGGCCCTGGCCGCGGCCAAGCTCAAGGCCAGCGGCCACAAGTGCCCGTTCACCACCAGCTGGCAGAGCTGGACGCAGCTCGAGAGCTTCTCGGCCTGGCACAACGTCGAGTTCGCCACCAAGCGCAACGGCTTCGGCGGCCTGGACACGCGGCTGGCCTTCACCACGCCGCTGCACGTGCGCCACATCGAGAACCTGGCCAACATGGCCAAGCAGGGCCTGTTCGTCTACAAGGGCCGCGGCAACGCCGCCGACGCCACCTTCGTGTCGGGCGAGTGCGCGATGGCCACCGCCACCTCGGCGCTGTACGGCAGCATCAAGCGCAACTCCAAGTTCGCCTCCGGCATCTCGACGCTGCCCTACTACCCCGACGTGCCGGGCGCGCCGCAGAACACCGTGATCGGCGGCGCCAGCCTGTGGGTGATGTCGGGCAAGAAGCCCGCGGAGTACAAGGGCGTGGCGCAGTTCTTCGCCCACCTGTCCAAGCCGACGTCGCCGCCGCCAGCCACCAGCGCACCGGCTACCTGCCGGTCACGCTGCCCTCGTTCGAGCTGACCGACAAGAGCGGCTTCTACAAGCAGAACCCCGGCACCGACGTGTCGGTGACGCAGATGATCCGCAAGACCACCGACAAGTCGCGCGGCATCCGCCTGGGCAACTTCGTGCAGATCCGCACCATCATCGACGAGGAGATGGAGCACGTCTGGAGCGGCAAGAAGAGCGCCCAGGAAGGCATCGAGGCCGCAGTCAAGCGCGGCAACGAACAGCTCGAGCGCTTCGAAAAAGCGAACAAGAGCTGAGACATCTTGGCCGTCGAGAAGCGCGTCCTCTTCAAGAGCTGGTGGCTGCCCTGGGTGCTGATCGCACCCCAGATGGCGGTCATCCTGGTCTTCTTCTTCTGGCCCGCCGGCCAGGCGCTGTACCAGAGCGTGCTGCAGCAGGACGCCTTCGGCACGACGACCGAGTTCGTCGGTTGGCAGAACTTCCAGCGCCTGTGGGATGACGAAACCTACCTGGCCTCCTTCAAGACCACCGCGGTGTTCTCGATCCTGGTGGCCGGATGCGGGCTGTCGATCGCGCTGTTGCTGGCGGTGATGGCCGACCGCGTGGTGCGCGGCGCGGCGATCTACAAGACGCTGCTGATCTGGCCCTACGCGGTGGCGCCGGCGGTGGCCGGCGTGCTGTGGCTGTTCATGTTCGCGCCGTCGGTGGGCATCGTCAGCTACGCGCTGCGCGCCATGGGCTTCGACTGGAACCACCTGCTCAACGGCACGCACGCGATGGCGCTGATCGTGATGGCCGCGGTGTGGAAGCAGATCTCCTACAACTTCCTGTTCTTCCTGGCCGGGCTGCAGAGCATTCCGAAGAGCCTGATCGAGGCGGCGGCCATCGACGGCGCCGGGCCCTGGCGGCGCTTCTGGACCATCGTGTTTCCGCTGCTGACACCGACGACCTTCTTCCTGCTGGTGATCAACATCGTCTACGCCTTCTTCGACACCTTCGCGATCGTCGACGCAGCCACCAACGGCGGGCCGGGGAAGGACACCGCGATCCTCGTGTACAAGGTCTACTACGACGGCTTCAAGGCGCTGGACATGGGCGGTTCGGCGGCGCAGTCGGTGGTGCTGATGGCGATCGTCGTGGCGCTGACCGTCGTGCAGTTCAGGTACGTGGAAAAGAAGGTGCAGTACTGACATGGTCGAACGCGACAAGATCGGCCGTGCCATCTCGCACCTGGTGCTCATCCTGGGCGTGATCGTGGTCGCCTTCCCGGTCTACGTGACCTTCATCGCCTCCACGCAGACCTCGGAGCAGATCGTGCAGCAGGCGCCGATGTCGATGGCGCCGGGCGGGCACATGCTGGAGACCTACCGCATCGCGCTGTTCGGCGGCACCACCAGCTACGGCAGCAAGGTGGCGCCGGTGGCACCGATGCTGTGGGTCAGCCTGGTCAGCGCGGTGAGCATCGCGCTGGGCAAGATCGCGATCTCGCTGCTGTCGGCCTTCGCCTTCGTCTACTTCCGCTTCCCCGGCCGCGGCCTGTGCTTCTGGATGGTCTTCATCACGCTGATGCTGCCGGTGGAGGTGCGCATCGGGCCGACCTACGAGGTGGTGTCGAACCTGGGCATGCTCAACAGCTTTGCCGGGTTGACGGTGCCGCTGATCGCGTCGGCGACCGCGACCTTCCTGTTCCGCCAGTTCTTCCTGACCGTGCCCGACGAGCTGGTCGAGGCCGCGCGCATCGACGGCGCCGGCCCGATGCGCTTCTTCAAGGACGTGCTGGTGCCGCTGTCGATGACCTCGATCGCGGCGCTGTTCGTCATCCAGTTCATCTACGGCTGGAACCAGTACCTGTGGCCGCTGCTCGTGACCACCGACGAGAGCATGTACCCCATCGTGATGGGCATCAAGCGCATGTTCGTCGGCGGCGATGCGGCCAACGAGTGGAACCTGATCATGGCCACGGCCATCCTCGCCATGCTGCCGCCGGCCTTCGTCGTGCTGCTCATGCAGCGCTGGTTCGTCAAGGGCCTCGTGGACACCGAAAAATAAGAGAAAGCAGCCATGGGCGCGATCAGCATCCACAACGTCGTCAAGCGCTACGGCAGCGGGCCGAAGGCGAACCAGGTGATCCACGGCGTCAACGCCGAGATCGCCGACGGCGAGTTCATCGTCATCGTCGGGCCCTCGGGTTGCGGCAAGAGCACGCTGCTGCGCATGGTGGCCGGGCTGGAGGAGATCTCCGGCGGCGAGATCGCCATCGCCGGGCGCGTCGTCAACGACATCGAGCCGAGCGAGCGCGACATCGCGATGGTGTTCCAGAACTACGCGCTGTACCCGCACATGACGGTGTTCGAGAACATGGCCTACGGCCTGAAGATCGCCAAGGTGCCGGTGGACGAAATCAAGCGGCGCGTCGACAAGGCGGCCGGCATCCTGCAGCTCGGGCCCTTTCTGGCGCGCAAGCCGCGCCAGCTGTCGGGCGGCCAGCGCCAGCGCGTGGCCATGGGCCGCGCGATCGTGCGCCAGCCGCAGGTCTTCCTGTTCGACGAGCCGCTGTCCAACCTCGACGCCAAGCTGCGCGCGCAGACGCGGCTGGAGATCCAGAAGCTGCACGCCGAGCTCGGCGTGACCTCGCTGTTCGTCACCCACGACCAGGTCGAGGCGATGACGCTGGCGCAGCGCATGATCGTCATGAACGCCGGCCGCATGGAGCAGATCGGCACGCCCGAGGAGGTCTACGCGCGGCCGGCCACCACCTTCGTCGCCGGCTTCATCGGCTCGCCGCCGATGAACCTGGTGAAGGGGCTGGCGGACAGCTCGCGCTTCACCGTCGACGGCCAGACGCTGCCGCTGCCGGCCGCCGCGCCGCGCTCGGGCGAACTGATCATCGGTCTGCGCCCCGAACACGCCGCGCTGCGGCCGGCGGGTGGCCTGGGCTGGCCGTTTCGCGTCGAGATGACCGAGATGCTGGGCGCCGAGCGCCTCGTGCACGGCCTGATCGGCAGCACGCTGTTCACCGTGCGCATCGACGCGACGCTGATCGCGCCGCGCGTCGGCGAGACGCTGACGCTGCAAGGGCCACCGGAACATCTGCACTGGTTCGACGCGGCGACGCAGCAGCGAATCGCCTGACAATGCGGGCCATGGACACCTGGCCCTACCCCCTGTGGATCGCCCACCGCGGCGCCGGCAAGCTGGCGCCGGAGAACACGCTGGCCGCCTTCCGTGTCGGTGCCTCGCACGGTTACCGCGCCTTCGAGTGCGACGTGAAGCTGAGCGCCGATGGTCGGCCGTTCCTGCTGCACGACGCCACGCTGCAGCGCACGACACCCGAGCGCGGCACCGCGGGCGATCGTCCCTGGAGCGAGCTGTCTCGCCTGGATGCCGGCGGCTGGCACAGCCGGGCCTTTGCTGGCGAGCCCATCCCGTGCCTGGAGGCGGTGGCCGCCTACTGCCTGCGCAACGGCTTCGCGCTGAACATCGAGATCAAGCCGACGCCGGGCCAGGAACTCGAGACCGGCCGCGTGGTGGCACGCGAAGCCGCGCGCCTGTGGGCCACCGACCGCAGCGGCATGGCGCTGCCGCCGCTGCTCAGCTCCTTCCGCCCCGAGTCGCTGCAGGGCGCGAAGGAAACCGCCCCACAGCTGCCTCGCGCGCTGCTGCTGGACACGCTGTGGAGCGGCTGGTTCGACATCGCCCGGGCGCTGGGCTGCGGGGCCTGCGTGACCAATCACGGCCTGATGGACGCGGCGCTGATCTCGCAGCTGCACACGCCGGCATGCGCGCGCTCGTCTACACGGTGAATGACGCCGCCGAGGCGCAGCGCCTGGTTCGCCTGGGCATAGCCGGGCTGATCACCGACGCGGTCGACAAGTTCTCGCCCGGATCCTCAGTGCTGGACTGAGCCCAGCGGCTCCTCGATGCCACGCACGCGCGCATAGACGCGCGTGCTGCGCACCTCGCCGGCCGGCGTGAGGCTGTCGCCACGCAGCAGCGCCTCGAGCGTGAAGCCGGCGCGCTCGGCCACCTTCCAGCTCGCCGAATTGCCGTCGTCGGTGCGGATCTCCACGCGCCGCGCGCCGAGGCGGTCGAAGGCCAGGCGCGCCAGGCCGCGCGCCGCCTCGGTGATGTAGCCGTGGCCACCGAAGCCCCTGCGGCGCCAGTAGCCGATCTCGAAGCTGCGCAGCGTCCAGTCGATGCGATGCAGCCCGGTGCCGCCGAGGAAGCGGCCCTCGCGCCCGAGCACATCGCGCTCGAACATGAACATCACCAGGTCCTCGCGCAGCAGGTAGCGCGCCTGCATGCGCCGGCAATACGACTCGGATTCGTCAAGGCTCTTCGCCGTCTGCGCCCAAGGCATCCACGGCTTGAGCTCCTGCAGCGTCTCGCGCTCGGCCTCGTTCACGGTCGGGCCGTCGCCCGGCCGGGGGCAACGCAGGATCAGTCGTTCGGTCTCGATGCGTTCGGGCACCTCGAGCAACAGCGGGTCCATGAAACTCTCTCCTTGGTTCACTTCGTCGATTCGGGAACGACGCCGGCGGACTCGGCGCCCAGCCAGTCGTCGTGGCGTTCGGGCTTCGGCAGCTCGCGAAGGTCGCGAATCACCGGCACGCGCGAGGCCACCAGCGCGAGCAGCAGCGCCGTGCCGCCGGCAAAGCCGAGCGAGGCGCGCAGACCGACGTGCTCGCCCAGCCAGCCGCCCAGCAGCGCGCCCGGGCCGGCGGGGATCAGGATCAGCCAGCGCATCGTGCTGGTCATGCGCCCCAGCAGAGGTTCGGGCGTGACGGCCTGGCGCAGCGCGAGGAAGTTGATGAACACCAGCACCGCACCGGCCGAGAACATCAGCAGCATCAGTGCGAACGCGGCCACGCCCCAGCGGTTGGCCGGCGCGAAGGCGAGCATCAGCCAGCCGGCGCCGCAGATGGCGAAGCCCAGCGTCAGGCAGCGGCCCGGCCCGACGCGCCGGCTGATGCGGTTGCCGTAGACGCTGGCGACGATGGTGCCCAGGCCCATGCCCATGTAGCTCAGGCCCACCGCCTGCTCGCTCAGCCCCAGCGTGCGCGTGGCGAAGAGGATCTGCACCACGATCGCCGCGTGATGGCACATCTGCCACATGCCGACCGCACAGGCCAGCGCCACCAGCAGCTTCTGCCGCGCGACGAAGCGCACGCCGGTCTTCAGGTCGCGCCAGAAGTGCGCATCGTGCCGCACCAGCCGCTCCTCGTTGACGACGATGCCGCGCAGGATGCCGGCCGACACCAGCAGCAGCACCGCGTCGACGAGCAGCGCCAGCGGTGCGCCGACGAGCTTGATCAAGGCGCCGGCAAAACCCGGCCCGGCGACCTCGGCGCCCGAGGTGGCCAGCGCATTCTTCGCGTGCGCCTCGACCAGCCGCTCGCGCGCCACCACCTGCGTGAGCACGATCTGCGCGGCCGAGCCGGCGGTGGTGTAGATGGTGCCGATGACGAAACCGACGACGTACAGCCAGGGCATCGTCAACCAGCCCAGCCACCAGGCCAGCGGCACGCTGGCCACGACGACGGACAGCGCAGACTCGCCGACCACGTAGACCGGCAGCTTGCGCACGCGATCCAGCCACACGCCGGAGGGCAGCGAGAACAGCACGAAGGGGACGATCTCCATTGCCGTGAGCAGGCCCATCTGGGTGGGCGAGGCATTCAGCAACACCGCCGCGGTGAGCGGCAGCGCGAGCATCGTGACCTGCCCCCCGAAGGAGCTGATCAGGATCGACGTCCACAGGCGGCGGTAGGTGGCCTGGCGCAGCAGGTCGTCGCGCGGCAGCACGCCGTCCAGCCATCGCAGCAGCCGGACCAGTGCACTCTCTTTCAGACTCAGCAGCCATTGGGTCATGGTTGCCACCTCTCGTTCGTCTCTCGGCGGGCGCCGGTGGGCACCCTGATGGATCGTTGGACCCGGTATGGCGAGGGAATCGAAGGACCCGATCTCCCCGCCGATCTCTCAGCGGGGGCCTCGGTGGAGGCGGGGCTGAGAGGACTAGAAGGCGCCGAATGCCCGCTTGAGCGAGCGATTCGCTGCACACATGCCGGCCGATACAGCCGCCGGATGGCGCGGTCGCGATGCCGGAATGCACCACGCCAGACCACGGGCAGCCACGCCGCGGGCGGCGTGATGCAGGTGGTGGTGGTGCGTGGTCATGGGCGTCGGTGTGAATGTTATGAAGCCATCCTATCAGCGAGCCCGCGACGCACGCAATGCGGCAAACGTGGGGGGCGTTGTACCGAGTCGACGCGATCGGTGGCGCGGCGCGATACCGGCAGTGGCGGTCGTGCGCACCGGTGCGGTGTCGCTTGTGCGGCGGCCGGCACGGCGAGCAACATCGCGCCGACTCGTCTTTCCGGGGACCTCAGATGACACCGCTGCAGAACCGTCCTTCATCGCCCGCAGCGTCCGCTGCCCATCAGTCGCTCGATATTCGAGACATCGTGCTGTGCGGGCTCGCGCTGGCGCTTGCACTTGCCCTCTGGTGGCGCGGCCCGATCGGGCAATGGGCCAGCTACCACGCCTTCGCCGACCAGCGCGAAGCCTGGGGCATCCCGCACGCCGCCGACGTGCTGAGCAACCTGCCGTTCGCGGTCGCCGGCCTGTGGGCCCTGTGGGCCGGCCGCGCCGCGCCACGCATTGGCGCCTGGCTGCCCTGGCGCGGCTTCGCGCTCGCCCTGGTGGCCACGGCCGCCGGCTCGTCGGCCTACCACTGGGCGCCGCACAATGCCTCGCTGGCCTTCGATCGCCTGCCCATCGCCTGGGCCTGTGCCGCGCTGCTGTGCGCGTTTCTCGCCGAGCGCCGAGACGCTCGCTGGGCACGCCCCACCGTGCTGGCCACTGCCATCGCACTGGCGAGCGCGTCGGTGGCGCTGTGGTGGGGCAGCGAACTCGCTGGCCGCAGCGACCTGCGCACCTACCTGTTCGTGCAGTTCCTGCCGATGCTGCTCGTGCCCGCCGCGTTGCTGATGCGGCTGCCGCGGCAAGGTCGTTCAATCGTGCCGGACACTGCCTGGTGGGGCCTGCTCGCCGGCTACGTGGTCGCCAAGGGCTTCGAGCTGGCCGACCACGCCGTGCTGGACGCGCTGGGCGGCTGGGTCAGCGGCCACACGCTCAAGCACCTGGCGGCTGCGGCGGCTGCAGCCTGGATCCTGCGCGCCGCGCAACGCGCTGGTCAGCTGCGGTAGTCGGCGTTGATCTTCACGTAGTCGTAGCTGAGGTCGCAGGTCCAGACCGTGGCGTGGGCCGGGCCGCGGTGCAGGTCGATGCGCACGGTGATCTCGGACTGCTTCATCACCCGCGCGCCGTCCTCCTCGCGGTACTCGGGGCGGCGGCCGCCCTGGTGCACGACGTGCACGTCGTCGAGGAACATGTCGATGGTCGACTGGTCGAGGTCGGCGATGCCGGCGTAGCCGACCGCGGCGAGGATGCGCCCGAGGTTGGGGTCACTGGCGAAGAAGGCTGTCTTGACCAGCGGCGAGTGCGCGATCGCATAGGCGGCCTGGCGGCATTCTTCCTTGCTGCGTCCGCCGTCCACGCGCACGGTGATGAACTTGGTCGCGCCTTCGCCGTCGCGCACGATGGCCTGCGCAAGTTGCTGGGCGACGGCGATCAGCGCCTCGCGCAGCAGCGCGCCGTCGCGCGATTCGGCCTGCGCGATCGGCGCATTGCCGGCCTGGTGAGTGGCGATCAGCACGAACGAGTCGTTGGTCGAGGTGTCGCCGTCGATGGTGATGCGGTTGAAGGAGCGGTCGGCCGCTTCGCGCACCAGTTCCTGCATCAGATGCGGGGCGATCGCCGCATCGGTGGCGATGAAGCCGAGCATGGTCGCCATGTTCGGCCGGATCATGCCGGCGCCCTTGCTGATGCCGGTGATGGTGATGGTCTTGCCGCCGATCTGCACCTGGCGCGACGCCGCCTTGGGCAGCGTGTCGGTGGTCATGATCGCCTGCGCGGCCAGGGCCCATTGGTCCGGCTTCGCGTCGGCCAGCGCCGCGGGCAGCGCGGCTTCGATCCGCTCGCTGGGCAGCGTCTCCATGATCACGCCGGTGGAGAACGGCAGCACCTGCTCGGCCGCCACACCCAGCAGCGCACCCAGCGCCGCGCAGGTCGAGCGCGCCCGCGCCAGGCCGTCGGCGCCGGTGCCGGCGTTGGCATTGCCGGTGTTGACCACGATGGCCCGGATGCCCTGCTCGCCGCCGAGGTGCTCGCGGCACACCTGCACCGGTGCGGCGCAGAAGCGGTTCTGCGTGAATACACCGGCCACCGACGCCCCCGGCGCCAGCTTGACCACCAGCAGGTCGCGCCGGTTGGCCTTGCGCACGCCGGCCATGGTGATGCCGAGTTCGACACCCGCCACCGGGTGCAGGTCCGCCGGATTCGGCGCGCTCAGGTTGACGGGCATGCCGTGCTCCGCGAAAGAAGGGGGTTCAGGCCAGACGGCCGTGGCACTGCTTGTACTTCTTGCCGCTGCCGCAGGGGCAGGGGTCGTTGCGGCCGACTTTGGGCACCTCGGCCGCCACGGTCGCGACATCGGGCTCCTCGGAGACGCTGCCGTCCTCGTTCGGGTGGGTGTAGGTCACGTTACTGATGCGCTCGGCCTGCTCCTCGATCGCCTCGGCGGCCTTCACGGCCTCCTCTTCGCTCTGGATGCGCACCGTCATCATCACGCGGGTGACTTCCATCTTCACCACGTCGAGCAGCTGCGAGAACAGCTCGAAAGCCTCGCGCTTGTATTCCTGCTTCGGGTTCTTCTGCGCATAGCCGCGCAGGTGGATGCCCTGGCGCAGGTAGTCCAGCGCAGCCAGGTGCTCGCGCCAGTGCGAGTCGATCGCCTGCAGCAGCACCATGCGCATGAAGGGCGTGAACTGCTCGGCACCCACACGTTCCAGCTTGGCCTCGAAATGAGCGTCAGCGGCCTTGACGACCTTCTCGACGACGTCTTCGTCGGTGATGCTGCTGCTCTTCTCGACTTCGGCGGCCAGCGGCACCTCGATGTGCCATTCCTCGCGCAGCACCTTCTCCAGCCCGGGCAGGTCCCACTGCTCCTCGACGCTGTCGGCCGGCACGTAGGTGCGCACCACCTCGGCCATGGTGCTGGCGCGCAGGTTGCCGATCTGCTCGGTCAGGCTCTCGGCCTCGAGGATCTCGTTGCGCTGCTGGTAGATCACCTTGCGCTGGTCGTTCGAGACGTCGTCGTATTCGAGCAGCTGCTTGCGGATGTCGAAGTTGCGCGCCTCGACCTTGCGCTGCGCGCTCTCGATGCTGCGGTTGACGATGCCGGCCTCGATGGCCTCGCCGTCGGGCATCTTCAGCCGCTCCATGATCGAGCGCACGCGGTCGCCGGCGAAGATGCGCATCAGCGGGTCGTCGAGCGAGAGGTAGAAGCGCGACGAGCCCGGGTCGCCCTGGCGGCCCGAGCGGCCGCGCAACTGGTTGTCGATGCGCCGCGACTCGTGCCGCTCGGTGGCGATGATGCGCAGCCCGCCCTGGGCCACGACGGCCTCGTGCAGGCCCTGCCATTCGTCCTTCAGCTGCTGGGCGCGACGCGCCTTTTCGTCGTCCGGGATCGCCTCGTCGGCATCGATGAACTTGATCTGCTTCTCGACGTTGCCGCCGAGCACGATGTCGGTGCCGCGGCCGGCCATGTTGGTGGCGATGGTGATCACGCCCGGGCGGCCGGCCTGGGCGACGATCTGCGCCTCCTTCGCGTGCTGCTTGGCGTTGAGCACCTGGTGCGGCAGCTTGGCCTTCTTCAGCAGCTCGGAGATCAGCTCCGAGTTCTCGATCGAGGTGGTGCCCACCAGCACCGGCTGGCCGCGCTCGTGGCAGTCGCGGATGTCCTTGATGACGGCGTCGTACTTCTCGCGCGCGGTCTTGTAGATGAGGTCGAGATCGTCCTTGCGGATGGTCGGCCGGTTGGGCGGGATCACCACGGTCTCCAGGCCGTAGATCTCCTGGAACTCGTAGGCCTCGGTGTCGGCGGTGCCGGTCATGCCGGCGAGCTTGCCGTACATGCGGAAGTAGTTCTGGAAGGTGATCGAGGCGAGCGTCTGGTTCTCGCTCTGGATCTGCACGCCTTCCTTGGCCTCCACGGCCTGGTGCAGGCCGTCGCTCCAGCGGCGGCCGGTCATCAGGCGGCCGGTGAACTCGTCGACGATGATCACCTCGCCGTTCTGCACCACGTAGTGCTGGTCGCGGTGGTAGAGGTGCTTGGCGCGCAGCGCCGCGTACACGTGGTGCATCAGCGTGATGTTGGCCGGGTCGTACAGGCTGGCGCCTTCGGCCAGCAGGCCGGCCTCGCGAGCAGCTGCGCTCGGCGTTCTCGTGGCCGGCCTCGGTGAGGAAGACCTGGTGGCTCTTCTCGTCGACCGTGAAGTCGCCCGGCTCGATGACGCCTTCGCCGGTGCGCGGGTCGGCCTCGCCGATCTGCTTCTTGAGCTGCGGCACGACCGAATTGATGCGCACGTACATCTCGGTGTGGTCTTCGGCCTGGCCGCTGATGATCAGCGGCGTGCGTGCCTCGTCGATCAGGATCGAGTCGACCTCGTCGACGATGGCGTAGTTCAGCCCTCGCGCGACGCGGTCGGCGGTCTCCTGGACCATGTTGTCGCGCAGGTAGTCGAAGCCGAACTCGTTGTTGGTGCCGTAGGTGACGTCGGCGCCATAGGCGGCCTGCTTCTCCTCGCGCGACATCTGCGGCGTGTTGACGCCCACCGTCAGGCCGAGGAAGTTGTACAGGCGCCCCATCCACTCGGCGTCGCGCCGCGCCAGGTAGTCGTTGACCGTGACCACGTGCACGCCCTTGCCGGCGAGCGCGTTCAGGTACACCGGCAGCGTGGCCATCAGCGTCTTGCCCTCGCCGGTGCGCATCTCGGCGATCTTGCCGTTGTGCAGCGTCATGCCGCCGATCAGTTGCACGTCGAAGTGGCGCATCTTCAGCGAGCGCTTGCTGCCCTCGCGCACCGCGGCAAAGGCCTCGGGCAGCAGCGCATCGAGCGCCTCGCCGTTGGCGAAGCGCTGCCGGAACTCGCCGGTCTTCGCCTTCAGGGCCTCGTCGGCCAGCGCCTCGAAGTCGGGCTCCAGCGCGTTGATCTGGGCACCGGCGCGCCGGTACTCTTTGAGCAGTCGATCGTTGCGGCTGCCGAAGATCTGGGTGAGTATCTTGGGGAACATGCGGCGTCGGGATTGAGCGGTCGCCGCGCCCGCCGGCTGGCGGACCAGGCAGTCGAACGCGGGGAGCCAGGAGGTGGGGCCGCACCCGGCAGATGCAAGGCGAGCGGCGCCTGGAAAACCCCGAAGTTTACATCCGGCGCCGCCGCCGGCCCGGCGCTCAGCGCCGGGTGCGCCCGCCCCGGGCTGCCGCGGTCTGGGCCGCGTCGCCGCCGGCGAGGAACTTGGCTGGATCCTGCGGCACGCCGTCGACCAGCACCTCGAAGTGAAGGTGCGGCCCGGTCGACCGGCCGGTGTTACCGACTTCGGCGATCAGCTGACCTCGTTTGACTATGTCCCCCGCCCGCACCATCAGCTTCGACGCGTGCGCATAGCGTGTCACCAGGCCGTTGCCGTGGTCGACTTCGACCATGTTGCCGTAGGCGGGGTGCGTCTCGGTGAGCAGCACCACGCCGCCGGCGGCGGCCAGGATCTTCGTGCCCACGTCGGCCGGAAAGTCCAGCCCGGTGTGCAGTGCCGCGCGGCTGGTGAACGGGTCGGTGCGGAAACCGAAGCCCGAGCCGACCGGCCCGACGACGGGTGCGCTGTTCGGGATCATCAATGCGCGCAGACGGGACTCGAGCAGGCGCGACTCGATCATGGTGAACATGTCGGTGCTCTGGTCGGTGCTCTGGTCGAGCGCCTCGACGATGCCGCGCAACTGTTCGAGGTTGGCCGCCTGCGGCGGCACGTACGGCCCGCCCTGTGCGGACGAAGCGGCAGCGGCCGGTCGCGACATCTGACGGAGTTCGTCGATCTTGACGCCGGCCAGCCCGGAGACGCGGTCGCCCATGGCCTCGAGCTTGACCAGCTTGGCCTGCATCTCGCCGACCTTCCCCGCCATCGCATCGAGGTTCTCGCGCATGAAGCGGTCACGCTGGGCGAACTCGTCGCGCACCACCAGCCGCACGATCTGGCTGACCACGGGCCAACCTTCCCGTGCCGCCTTCAGGAACACGAAGTGATAGACCGTGCCGGACAGCAGCGTCAGCACGGCCACCAGGCCGATCAGCATGCCCGCCAGTTGCCAGCGGTTGAAGTGCAAGACACGCGTACGGGCCAAGGTGCCGTGCGTGATGAGAATCTGCATCGCTACACTCCTCGTGTGAGCTCCAAACCGCCACCGACTGTCCCCGACTCGCTGCCCGTGGCCGAGGCCCTGCGGCGCAGCGAGCCGCTGGCTCATCTGCGCGCTCGCCTGCAGGACTCGGCGGAACGCTTCTCGGCCATTCGCAGCGCCCTGCCGGGTGCGCTCGCCAGCCACGTGATGCCGGGCCCCGTCGACGACGAAGGCTGGTCGCTGCTGGCAGCCAATGCCGCCGTGGCAGCCAAACTACGTCAGATCAAGCCGCGCCTGGAGAGCATTCTTCAGGAGCGGGGCTGGCAGGTTAGCTCAATCAGAATCAAGGTTCAATCGAACTGACACGCCGTTGCACCGGTTGCCGCGATCAGGCCTGCAAAGGGGCCCCAGCGTGACGAAGATGGTGCCGGCTGTCGGAGTCGAACCGACGACCTTCCGCTTACAAGGCGGGTGCTCTACCAGCTGAGCTAAGCCGGCAGGCCCATGGCCGCCTGAAATCAGTATAGGGGCGTGACCCGACGCATCACTTGACGCGCTTGAGCGACGGGCGCCCGCCCGCGGGCGGCTCCGGCGGCTCGCTCGGCTCGCCTGCAGCATCGGCGTCGTGGCGCGGCGCCTCGGTGAGCGAGAGGTGCGTTGCGCGGGCCGCGGGCGCCTCGGGGCTGGCCGCATCGGCCGCCGCCGAGCCCGATGAAGCCTCGTTGGGGACCGGAAAGGCCATGCCCTGCCCGTTCTCGCGCGCGTAGATGGCGATCACGTGATCGACCGGCACGACGATTTCACGCGACGTGCCGCCGAAGCGCGCCTTGAACTCGATGAACTCGTTGCCCAGCTTGAGGGAACTGGTCGCCTCGAAACCGACATTGAGAACGATCTCGTTGTTCTTGACGTACTCCATAGGCACCTGCACCGAAGCATCGACGAACACCGCCACGTACGGCGTGAAGCCGTTGTCGGTGCACCAGTCGTGCAGCGCACGGATCAGGTACGGGCGTGTGGAGGTCCCGGAACCGGCGGGCGAGATCGGCGGCGTGCTGCTCATGAGGGCAATCGAGATGTCCTACTTGCGCATCACCTTCTCGGACGGCGTCAGCGCCTCGATGTAGGCCGGGCGCGAGAAGATGCGCTCGGCGTACTTCAGCAGCGGCACGGCGTTCTTCGACAGGTCGATGCCGTAGTAGTCCAGGCGCCACAGCAGCGGTGCGATCGCGACGTCGAGCATCGAGAAATCATCGCCGAGCATGTACTTGTTCTTCAGGAAGATCGGCGCGAGCTGCGTCAGTCGGTCGCGGATCTGCGCGCGCGCCTTCTCCAGCTGCTTGTCGGTCGGCTTGATGCCGCGCGACTCGAGGATGTTCACGTTCGCGAACAGCTCCTTCTCGAAGTTGAACAGGAACAGCCGCACGCGCGCGCGCGCCACCGGGTCGCCCGGCATCAGCTGCGGGTGCGGGAAGCGCTCGTCGATGTACTCGTTGATGATGTGCGACTCGTACAGGATGAGGTCGCGCTCGACGAGGATGGGCACCTCGTTGTACGGGTTCATCAGCGCGATGTCTTCGGGCTTGGCGAACAGGTCGACATCGCGGATCTCGAAATCCATGCCCTTCTCGAACAGCACAAATCGGCAGCGGTGCGAGTACGGGCAGGTCGTTCCGGAATAAAGCACCATCATGGCGGTGTGCTCCTAGAGGCTTCGAAAAAACACAAGCGCAGTGGCTGCCGTTTCGGGCAAGGCCACTGCGCATCGGGCCGCCACCCCGGCCGGGGCGGCAGGCACGCAGACGGTCACTTCACGTCTTTCCAGAACGCGGCATTCAGACGCCATGCGATGAGCGTGAAGACGCCCAGGAAGATCAGCACCCACACGCCCAGACGCACGCGCTGGCCCTGCGCCGGCTCGCCCATCCACTGCAGGTAGGCCACGAGGTCGGCCACGGCGGCGTCGTACTCGCGTGCAGACAACTTGCCCGGCGTGAGTTGCTCGAAGCCGTCGAAGCGGTGCACCGTCTTCGCCGGGTTGTGAGCATCCTTCTCTTCGACGTACTTCGCGGCACGCTGGCCCTGCAGTTCCCACAGGACGTGGGGCATGCCCACGCCGGGGAAGGCGAGGTTGTCCCAGCCGGTGGCCTTGGTGTCGTCGCGGTAGTAGGTGCGCAGGTATGTGTACAGGTAGTCGGCCCCCGAGCCGCCGGAACCGGCGCGCGAGCGGGCGATCACCGTCAGGTCGGGCGGCACGCCGCCGAACCAGTCCTTGCCCTGCTTGGCGTCCAAGGCGACCTTCATGGTCTCGCCGACCTTGTCGGTGGCGAACATCAGGTTCTTCTTGATCTGGTCTTCGGTCAGGCCGATGTCGCGCAGGCGGTTGTAGCGCATGTACGAAGCGGCATGGCAGTTCAGGCAGTAGTTGACGAACAGCTTGGCGCCGTTCTGCAGCGATGGCAGGTCGTTCGCCTTTTCCTCGGGGAACTTGTCCCAGTGGAAACCACCTTCGGAGGCCAGCACGCCGCCGGACAGGCCGAGCGCCATGAGCAGGGAGATGAGGATCTTCTTCATGATGTGTTCGTTCCCGGCAGTCGCGTCAGTGGGCAGCGAAGGTCACGCGATCGGGCACCGGCTTGAATTCGCCCAGCCGGCTCCACCATGGCATGAGCAGGAAGAAGCCGAAGTAGAACAGCGTGCCGACCTGCGACACCCGCTCGCCGATCGGCGACGGCGGCTGAACGCCCAGGTAGCCAAGGATCAGGAAGTTGATGACGAAGATGCCGTACACGTACTTGTGCCAGCTCGGGCGGTAGCGGATCGACTTGACCGGGCTGAAATCCAGCCACGGCAGGAAGAACAGGATGACGACCGCGCCACCCATCACCACCACGCCCCAGAACTTGGCGTCGATGGCCAGCATCAGCGCCACGATGACGAGCGCCCCGACCAGGATCGCGCCCTTGATCAGCGCGCCCACCTTGGCCTTGAGCACTCCGAGCACGGCACCAGCCAGCACGCAGGCGATCAGCGCGTACATCATCTCGCTGGTGATGGCGCGCAGCATCGAGTAGTACGGCGTGAAGTACCAGACCGGCGCGATGTGCAGCGGCGTCTTCAGCGGATCGGCCGGGATGAAGTTGTTGTACTCGAGGAAGTAGCCGCCGAACTCCGGCGCAAAGAAGATGATCAGGCTGAAGACGAACAGGAACACGCCGACGCCGAAGATGTCGTGCACCGTGTAGTACGGGTGGAACGGAATGCCGTCCAGCGGTTTGCCGTTCGCGTCCTTCTTGGCCTTGATCTCGACGCCGTCCGGGTTGTTCGAACCCACGTCGTGCAACGCCAGCAGGTGCGCGACGACCAGGCCGAGCAGCACCAGCGGCACGGCGATGACGTGGAAGCTGAAGAAGCGGTTCAGCGTCGCGTCGCTCACCACGTAGTCACCGCGGATCAGCAGGGCCAGGTCCGGGCCGACGAAGGGGATCGCGGCGAACAGGTTGACGATCACCTGCGCGCCCCAGTAGCTCATCTGGCCCCAGGGCAGCAGGTAGCCCATGAAGGCCTCGCCCATGAGACACAGGAAGATCGCGCAGCCGAAGATCCACACCAGTTCGCGCGGCTTGCGGTACGAGCCGTACAGCAGCCCGCGGAACATGTGCAGGTAGACGACGACGAAGAACGCGCTCGCGCCGGTGGAGTGCATGTAGCGCACCAGCCAGCCCCAGGGCACGTCGCGCATGATGTACTCGACCGAGGCGAAGGCCAGTGCCGCGTCGGGCTTGTAGTGCATCACCAGGAAGATGCCGGTGACGATCTGGATCACCAGCACCAGCAGCGCCAGCGAGCCGAAGAAGTACCAGAAGTTGAAGTTCTTCGGCGCGTAGTACTCGGACATGTGCACCCGGTACGCGTCGAACGCGGTCGGGAAGCGGTTCTCGAACCAGTTGGTCACCTGCTGGGCGACAGGCGCGCCGGCGGGCAGTTCCTTGAAATCAGCCATGTTCTTGCATCCTGTCCGGGTTAGGCCTTCTTGTCTTCACCGATCAGCAGACGGGTGTCGGACAGGTACATGTGCGGCGGCACCTCGAGGTTGTCGGGCGCGGGCTTGTTCTTGTAGACGCGGCCGGCCATGTCGAAGGTCGAGCCGTGGCACGGGCACAGGAAGCCGCCGGCCCAATCGTCGGGCAGCGAGGGCTGCGCGCCTGGCTGGAACTTGTCGGATGGCGAGCAGCCCAGGTGCGAACAGATCCCCACGGCCACCAGGATCTCGGGCTTGATCGAGCGATGCTCGTTGCGTGCATATTCGGGCGTGAGTTCCGCGGGCTTGCGCGCAGAGTTCGGGTCGGCCAGCAACGCATCCACCTTCGGCAACGCCGCCAGCTGCTCGGGCGTGCGCTTGACGATCCACACCGGCTTGCCGCGCCATTCGACGGTGAGCTTCTCACCCGGCTTGAGCGCGCCGATGTCCACCTCGACGGCGGCACCGGCGGCGCGAGCGCGCTCGGAGGGTTGAAACGTGCTGACGAAGGGCACGGCGGTGAAGCCGACGCCTACCGCGCCGGCACACCCGGAGGCAATGAGCCAGGTGCGTTTGCCGTTGTCGACGGGACTGTCACTCATGGGGATCCTCTGGCGAGTCTTCGAAATCAGGGACAACCTGCGATTCTAGCGGACGAGTCAAGGGCCTCCTTTTCATCGGGTTGGGCCGCACGGGTGTGCATTGCTGCGCACTGCCGAAGCTGGGCGGTCACACCGAGTTCGAGCCCGTCACCCGGGGCGCCATGTCGCCTTGACATCCATCCTCAGCCGGGAATACTCCACAGCGCTGCGCATAAGTGACAGCCATTCCACGACAACAACAGAGAGGAGTTCCCCATGAGTTTCGTGAGCGAGTTCAAAGAGTTTGCGATGAAGGGCAATGTCGTCGACCTCGCGGTCGGCGTCATCATCGGAGCGGCCTTCGGCAAGATCGTCGACTCCATCGTCAAGGACCTGATCATGCCGATCGTCGGGCGCGTTCTCGGCGGCCTCGACTTCTCCAACTACTTCATCATGCTGGCCACCCCGCCGGCGGACTTCAAGGGACCAAGCACCTACGAGGCACTCAGCAAGGCCGGCGTGCCCTTGTTCGCCTACGGCAACTTCATCACCGTGGCGATCAACTTCATCATCCTGGCCTTCATCATCTTCATGATGGTCAAGCAGATCAACCGGCTGAAGAAGGAAGCCCCGCCCGCCCCGCCGGCCGCTCCGCCGGAAGACGTGGTGCTGCTGCGCGAGATCCGAGACTCCCTGAAGAAGTAGTTCGGCGCGCCGGCGACTGCCGGCTGTCGCCGAATGCCGCCGTGACGGATCGCACAGCTTGGCCCGTGTTTTTCGGGCCATACTTCCGCGAACGCCCCGCTCGCAGCAGTACCTGCACCCGCGGGGAGTGTGGCCGTGCCCCGCCCCCGCCTCGATGAACCCGACAGATCCCCGCCAGAAGGTCGCACTCGATGCGGCTGTCAGCCTGATCAACACGACCGTCGCGTCGGTGGCGGACCGCGTCTCGGATCTGCTGGGCACGCTGTCGCTTTCGGTCACGAAGACGAGCGAGCGCGACGCGCTGCTGGCGGCGCAGTTCGACCTGCGCCGCAACATGGCCAACTTCCATCTGGTGTTCCGAGACCAGCTGCGCGATGGCATCAGCAAGGACCTTGCGCCGCGCTCCGACGGCCGCCGGAGGCTGGAAGCGACAGACTGGCAGTCCCTCAGCCTGGTCGACGACAACGAAGTCGAGCAGCGCATGTACGCCGACCGCATCGCTGCGCAGATCAGCCAGGACTGCGAATGGGAACTGAGTGAAGTGTCGTCGCACGTGGCCAGCCTGCTCAACACGATCCGCCGCGACGAGGACCGCAACCCGCTGCGGGCCCAGTCGGTCGGTCTGGCCACCTACCGCGCCATCGAATCGGTGACCAAGGACGCTGAACCGCGCAGGTTGCTCGCCCGCGAGATGGGCATGGCGCTGGCGAAAGCCATGAAGGCTTGCTACGCCGAGATCCTGCGCGACCTGCAGGCGCGCGGCGTGAAGGCTGCCAGCATGAACCTGCGCTCCGGCGACGGGCCAGGTTTCCATCTGCCGGGGGTCAACTCGGGGTACGCGACCTTGCAGCACTCCGAGTACCGCTCCACCGGCGGCTACGGCGGCGAGTCCGGTGCGGGCGATCTCGGGACGCATGACTCCGCGGCCGGCTACCGGCGCGGCCCCGGGCTGGCGGGACTTCCGCCTGTGCCTGGTGGCGGCACGTCGGGTCACGGCGGTTCAACGCTTTCTCGTGGCGAACTGGGTGCGCGCGTCTCGACGGCGCAGTCGCAGGCCGACGCCCATCTGATGACCTTGCTGCGTCGCCTGACGTCGCTGGCGAGCCGGCCCGGAGCGCTCGACGCCCTGCCCGCTGGCGGCGGAGTCGGCGGCTTCGCGAGCACCGGGCGGCCCGGATTGGCAGGCCTCGGCCCCGACAGCGCCAGGGGCAGCCTGCGCGGCTCGGGCCCGGGCCAGGCCAGCCGCTACTCGGAGGGCTTGACCGGCCTGATGGCCGTGAACCTGATCCGCGCGCACCGCGAAGAACTCATGCAGGCCTCGAGCGGCAAGCTCGACCACATGGTCATCGACGTGGTCGGCAGCCTGTTCGACCAGATTCTGTCGGACCCGCGCGTGCCGCCGCAGATGGCTCGCCAGATCGCCCGGCTGCAGCTTCCCGTGCTGCGCGTGGCGCTGAACGACTCGACCTTCTTCTCCTCGCGCCGGCACCCCGTGCGGCGCTTCGTCAACCGCATCGCCTCGCTGGCCTGCGCATTCGACGACTTCGTCGACGGCCCCGGCAAGCTGCTCCTCGAACGCGTGCGTGACCTCGTGCAGGAGATCGTAGACGGCGACTTCGACCAGATCGATCTTTACACCGCCAAGCTGGAGGAACTGGAGCAGTTCATCTCCGAGCAGACGCAGGCGGTGGTACAGCAAACGCCGACGGCTGCCACGCTGGAGGGCAAGGAGTCGGAGCTGCGCATCCAGCAGCGTTTCATGCTTCAGCTCAGTGCGGCGCTCAAGCCGATGTCGCTGCCGCCTTACCTGCGCGACTTCGTCTCGCAGGTCTGGAGCCAGGCGCTGGTACTGGCGGTGCGCCGTGATGGCCTGGCTTCGGATCGATATGCGCGCTTCAAGCGCGCCGGGCGCGACCTGGTGATGAGCGTGCAGCCCAAGGGGGCGCCGATGCTGCGCAAGAAGTTCCTCATGCAGTTGCCGCAACTCATGAAGGATCTCAACGAGGGCATGGCGCTGATCGGCTGGCCCGAGCCCGCACAGAAGGCCTTCTTCGCGCAGCTGATGCCGGCGCACGCCGAGTCGCTCAAGGCGGCGCCGATGTCCGAGCTCGACCACAACATGCTGGCCAAGCAGATCGAAGGTGTGTTCAACACCACGATCCCTGGCGTGGACTCGCTGTCGGTGGCCGACACGGTGCCCGAGGTCGACAGCGAGGTGATCGAGCGCCGCTTCACCCCCGAGGAGGCCCGGCAGGTCGGCCTCGTCGAGGAAAGCGCCGTCGACTGGTCGGGCCAGGTCGACATCGAGATCGACACCGGCGGCGCCAGCGACGACGCCGGCGACACGCAGCCCGACGGACTGGCCGACACCGACGACTCGGCCCCGATCGGCCTGGGACTGGACCTGAACCTCGACCTGTCGCCTTCCGAACCGCCGGAGCCTTCGCGCGGGCCTCAGCTGATGGACCACATCAAGCTCGGCTTCGCCTACCAGATGCACCTGAAGGACGAGTGGCAGAAGGTGCGGCTGACCTACGTGAGCCCGGGGCGCAGCTTCTTCGTCTTCTCGCGCGGCAAGAAGCACCAGGAGACCATTTCCATGACTGCTCGCATGCTCGCGCGCATGTGCGAAACCGGCCGCATGCGTGCCTACGAAAGTGCCTACCTGATGGAGCGCGCGACCACCCGGGCCCGCAAGCAGCTGGCCGCGCTCAAGGCGCCGACGCGCCACTGATCAGCCGTCGAGCCATCCGCACGGCCGCTGCCAGGCTCGAGGCATCCGCGCGGCCGCTGCCGGCGATGTCGAATGCGGTGCCGTGATCGGGGCTGGTGCGCACGAAGGGCAAGCCCAGCGTCACGTTCACGCCCTGCTCGACGCCGAGGTACTTGACCGGGATGAGGCCATGGTCGTGCGTCATGGCCACGACGATGTCGAACTCCCCCGGGTGGCCCGGCGCGTTGCGAGCGCGCATGAACACCGTGTCCGGCGCGAACGGCCCGAAAGCATCGATTCCCTCGGCGCGCGCGGCCGCCACGGCCGGTGCGATGAAGCGGATCTCCTCGTCGCCGAACAGCCCGCCTTCTCCTGCATGCGGGTTGAGCCCGGCCACGGCGATGCGCGGGCGCACCTGGCCCCAGCGCGCTGCCGCGGCATGAGCGATGCGGATGGTCTCGAGCACCGCCGCCGTATCGATCGCGTCGATGGCACGGCGAAGCGACAGGTGGATCGTCACGAGCACGGTGCGCAGTTCGTCGTTGGCCAGCATCATGCGCACCGGCGGCACGGCGCCGTCGCGTGCCGCCAGCGCCTGCAGCATTTCGGTGTGTCCGGGAAAACCGATGCCCGCTGCCGCCAGGGCCTCCTTGTGGATGGGCGCGGTGACGATGCCGGCCACCTCGCCGGCCTGCACCAGCGCCACGGCATGTTCGATGCATCGTGCCGCTGCGGCACCGGCACGCGCGTCGATGGCGCCCAGCGTCGCGCCGACCAGATCGGCGGGAACTCCGGGCACGGGCAGGACCGGAATGCAGCGCGGCGGCACGGCCCGTGCGTCGGCGGCGTGCTCGAGCACGGCCACGGCCAGCCCGCCGCCGGTGGCCACTGCGGCACGCCGCATCACCGCGACATCGCCCAGCACCACGCAGGCGCCCGCGGCGCGCTCGCGGCACAGCTTCGCGATGATCTCAGGGCCGATGCCGCAGGCATCGCCCATGGTGATTGCCAGCAAGGCGCTCATGCCGATTCAGGCCGGGTTGTCGATGTCGATGAACTGGTGCTCGAGGCCAAACTGCTGCGCCACCTGGGCCGCCACCGCCGCAGCACCGTAGCGCTCGCTGGCGTGGTGGCCGCAGGCGAAGTAGGCCACACCCGTCTCGCGCGCGTAGTGCGCCTGCGGCTCCGACAGCTCGCCTGTGATGAACGCATCGGCGCCGGCGGCGATGGCGGCCTCGAAGTAGCCCTGCGCGCCGCCCGTGCACCAGGCCACGCGCTTGAGCAGCCTGCCGTCGCCTTCGACCACCGTGGCGGCACGGCCGAGCCGGAACTGCAGCAGCGCCGCGAGCGCGGCCACGGTCAAGGGCTGTGCCGGCGCGCCGATGAAGCCCAGGTCCTGATCGCCGAAGCGGGCGTCGGCCACCAGCTTCAGCCGGGCGCCGAACTGCGCGTTGTTGCCCAGTTCGCCGTGGGCATCCAGCGGCAGGTGGTAGGCGAACAGGTTGACCTGGTGGGCCAGCAGCTTCTCGAGCCGCGCCTTGAGCCAGCCGGTGACGCGACCGTCGTGGCCCTTCCAGAACAGCCCGTGGTGCACCAGGATCGCGTCTGCGTTCGCTTCGATGGCAGCCTCGATGAGCGCGAGGCTGGCCGTCACGCCCGAGACGATCTTGAGAACTTCGGGTTTGCCCTCAACCTGGAGACCGTTCGGCCCATAATCCCGGAAACGGCCGGCGTCCAGCATCGTCTGCAGGTGAGATTCGATCTCGGTGCGGTGGACCATCGTCGGGCTTTCAGGGTGTTTCGATGCGCAGAACCTGGCTGATTTTCTCGCAAGCGGTGACGGTTGCCGTGGCGATGCTCTTCGTGGTGTCCACGCTGAAGCCGGAATGGCTGCCTCGCCGCGCAGGCCCGGAGCCCGTCGTCACGCTGCCTCCCGTTTCGCAGGCGTTGCCGGCTCAGCCGGTGGCGCTGTCACCCACGGCAGCCGTGAGCAGCTACGCCGGCGCGGCGCGGCGCGCCACCCCGGCGGTGGTCAGCATCACCGCACGCAAGGCGCCGCAGCGCTCTGCCCAGAGCAACGACCCGTGGTTCCGCTTCTTCTTCGGCGACGGCGCCCAGCCGCAGCAGCCGCAGGTCGGCCTCGGATCGGGCGTCTTTGTCACGCCCGACGGCTACCTGCTGACGAACAACCACGTCATCGAGGGCGCGGACGACATCGAGGTTCAGCTCGCCGATGGCCGCACGGCCACCGCGCGCCTGGTAGGCACCGACCCTGAGACCGACGTCGCGGTGCTCAAGGTGGAGCTCGAGCGCGTACCGGCGATCAGCTTCGGCAACACCGACGACCTGCAGGTCGGCGACGTGGTGCTGGCCATCGGCAACCCCTTCGGTGTCGGCCAGACGGTGACCTCGGGCATCGTCAGTGCGCTGGGCCGCGACCAGCTGGGCATCAACACCTTCGAGAACTTCATCCAGACCGATGCGGCGATCAACCCAGGCAACTCCGGCGGCGCGCTGGTCGACGCCAACGGCAGCCTGGTGGGCATCAACACCGCGATCTATTCGCGCAGCGGCGGCAGCATGGGGATCGGTTTCGCGATTCCCGTCAACACGGCGCGCCAGGTGATGGAAGGGCTGATCCGTGACGGCCAGGTCACGCGCGGCTGGATCGGCGTGGAGCCGCGCGACCTCACGCCCGAGATCGCGCAGACGCTGAACCTGCCGGTGCGCCAGGGCGTGCTGATCACCGGCGTGCTGCAAAGCGGCCCGGCCAGCGCCGGCGGCGTGCGGCCGGGCGACGTGGTCACGAAAGTGGGTGACAAGCCGGTCACCAACACGGCGCAGTTGCTCAGCGCGGTGGCGGCCCTGAAGCCGCGCCAGACTGCGGTGATCGCGGTACAGCGCGGTGACAAGGCGCTGGAGCTCGACGTCACCGTCGCGCAGCGGCCCAAGGTGAGGGCGAGACAGCCGCAGTGACGGCGGCAGTCAGGTCGGCGTGCCGCTGCCCTCTTCGGCCGGTGCCTGGGTGTGCTTGATGAAGATCTGCGCCGCCCAGATGCCGACCTCGTAGAGCAGGCACATCGGGATCGCCAGCGCGAGCTGCGACACCACGTCGGGCGGCGTGATGACGGCCGCGATGATGAAGGCGATGACGATGAAGTAGCTGCGGAACTCGCGCAGCTTCTCGATGCTGACCAGCCCCATGCGTGCGAGCACGACCACCACCACGGGCACCTCGAAGGCCGCGCCGAAGGCAATGAACATGGTCATCACGAAGCTCAGATAGGCCTCGATGTCAGGCGCCGCCGTGATGCTCTTGGGCGCGAAACTCTGGATGAACTTGAAGACCTGGCCGAACACGAAGAAGTAGCAGAACGCCACGCCGATGAAGAACAGCAGCGTGCTGGAGATGACCAGCGGCATGACCAGCTTCTTCTCGTGCGTGTAAAGGCCCGGCGCCACGAAGGCCCAGGCCTGGTAGAGCACCACCGGAAGCGCCATCAGGAAGGCCGCCAGCAACGTGATCTTCAGCGGGACGATGAACGGTGAAATCACGTTCGTCGCGATCAGCGTGGTGCCCTTGGGCAGGTTGGCCACCAGCGGCGCGGCCAGCAGGTCGTACAGGCCGCTCGGGCCGGGCCACAGGGCGAGCACGCCGAAACACACGGCCACGGCGATCGCCGCGCGGACCAGCCGGTCGCGCAATTCGATCAGGTGCGTGACAAATGGCTGCTCGGTGCCCGCGAGTTCGTCGGGCTTGTCGTCGGATGAACTCATCGCGTCAGGTCAGCGGCCTGGGCGGCCGGAAGCGGGCCACGCGCGCAGCGCCCGACTGCGCCTTGCCGCGGATCCCATGGCGCTGCTTGTACCACTGCGGCATCGCACCGCGCTTGAGGCGCCATTTCTTCTTCGGATGCTTGTACTCGGGCACCGGGGTGCTCAGGCCCTCGTGCTGGCCGCTGTCGGCCGGTAGCGTGTACGTGCCTTCCGACCAGCTGCGGTCGAGATCGGAAGTGGTCTGATGGATCTCGTTGTTCACCGTCTTCTCGACCTCGTGCGCCGCATCCTCGAAACTGCTCTTCATCTTCTTGAGCTCTTCGAGCTCGATCGAGCGGTTCACCTCGGCCTTCACGTCGGCGACGTAGCGCTGCGCCTTGCCCAGCAGATGGCCGACGGTGCGTGCGACCTTCGGCAAGCGCTCAGGGCCGATCACGACCAGCGCCACGGCGCCGATCAGGGCGATCTTGTCGAAGCCAAAGTCGATCATGCGGGAATGCGCGCGCCCGCGGGCACGCAGGGGTCGATCACGACTTGGACTTGGCTTCCACGTCCACCGTGTTGGCGTCGGTGGCCTTGTTGGCGGTCACTTGCTGCGCAGCGGCGCTCGTTTCCGCAGTTCCGGCGGAGCCGTCCTTCATGCCGTCCTTGAAACCCTTCACGGCGCCGCCCAGGTCGGACCCCATGTTCTTGAGCTTCTTGGTGCCGAACACCAGCAGCACGATGACCAGCACGATCAACCAGTGCCAGATGCTGAATGAACCCATGACTTTCTCCTGTCGACTGCGACGAGCGTTTGATTCTAGGGGAGCGGCCGGGTTCAACACGGCCCCAGGCCCTGGATCAGCCCTTGATCCAGGGGCGTGGCCCACCCATGACATGCATGTGGACATGCTGCACTTCCTGCATGCCGTCATGGCCGGTATTCACCACGATGCGAAAACCGTTCGTGACGCCCAGATCGCGCATCAGCTTCGGCGCCAGCGCCATCATGCGGCCCATCACCGGCGCGTGCTCGTCGGTGGTGTCGTACATCGTCGTGACGTGCCGCTTCGGGATGATCAGCACGTGCACAGGCGCCCAGGGCGCAATGTCGTGGAAGACGAGCAGTTCATCGTCCTCGTGGACCTTGCGGCTGGGGATCTGCCCGGCCACGATCTTGCAGAAGATGCAGTTGGGATCGGCGCTCATGGTCGCAGGGGGTCGAAGGTTCAGGCCGGCATGGGTTTGCGGTCGCTCAGGGCCAGCCAGCCACGGACGACGCGGTAGAGGAACCAGACCGAGATCAATGTCCAGGCGATCCAGCCGGGCACGAACAGCAGGATCCACAGCCAGGACGTGACCATATAGAGGCCACCGGCCCAGAGCACGGTGCGGATGCGCCAGGAGAAATGCGACTCCTGCCAGGTGCCGGCCGCATCGCTCTTCTTCACCATGTCGAGGATGAAGGCCACCAGCAGCAGCAGCACGCTGGCCTGCACACCGGGCAGCACCGCGCTGACGGCCACCACCGCATGCAGGCCGTAGCTGATGTGGCCGATGGTGCGCAGCGAGCTGTCGCGTTCGGGGTCCAAACCGTCCTTCGGTGCGGCCGGGGAAACGTCGATCACGTCGTTCATGTTCCGTCTTCCTCTCTTGTCCTGGCCTTGCGGGCCGCAAATTCTTCCAGCCCCGACAGGCCTTCGCGCCGGCGCAGTTCGGCCAGCACGTCGGCCGGTTCCAGCCCGAAAGCGCTGAGCGCCAGCATCGAGTGGAACCACAGGTCGGCCACTTCGTACACGATCTGGGTGCGATTGCCGTCCTTGCAAGCCATCACTGTCTCGGTGGCCTCTTCGCCGATCTTCTTCAGGATCGCGTCGTTGCCCTTGGCGAACAGGCGGGCCACGTAGCTCTTGTCCGGGTCGCCGCCCTTGCGGGCCTCGATCACGGCCGCCAGGCGGGCCAGGGTGTCGTCACTGCTCGTAGTCATTTGTAGATGTGTTCCGGGTCCTTGAGCACGGGCTCGACCGCCGCCCAGCGCCCATTCTCCAGGCGCTGGTAGAAGCAGGAATGGCGCCCGGTGTGGCAGGCGATGCCCGGCTCATGGCCGAGCTGGGTCACCTTCATCAGCACGACGTCGTTGTCGCAGTCCAGGCGCAGTTCGTGCACTTTCTGGAGGTGGCCCGATTCCTCGCCCTTGTGCCACAGCCGGCCGCGCGAACGGCTCCAGTACACCGCCTCGCCGCGCTCGGCCGTCAGGCGCAGTGCCTCGCGGTTCATGAACGCGAACATCAGCACGTCGTTCGTGCCGACTTCCTGCGCGATCACGGGCACCAGGCCCTGCGCGTCCCACTTCACCTCGTCCAGCCAGTCCATGCCGGCAGTGTATCGAGTGCTCATGCCTCGGTGTGTGTCGCACCCGTGAAGCCGCGCTCCGACGCGAACCAGCGCAGCACCGGCAAGGTGCCCGGCAGTACCGGCGTCACCTGCACCGGCAAGGTCTGCCAGGCCATCGCCTGGCGCTCGCGCATCTCGAACTCACCGGCCCAGTCGTACACCTTGCAGAAATGCAGGCGCACTCGGGCATGGGGGTAGTCCATCAGTTCGACCTTCCACGGGTGCGTGGCGCCGATGGTGATGCCGATTTCCTCGTGCAACTCGCGGCGCAGCGCCTGTTCGACCGTCTCGCCGGCCTCCAGCTTGCCGCCCGGGAACTCCCAGTAGCCGGCGTAGACCTTGCCCTCGGGTCGAGAGGTGAGCAGGAAGCGGCCGTCCGCATCGATCAGCACGCCGACGGCCACGTCTACCGGCGTGCGCTCGGGCCCGGCGCTCACGCGTGATGCCTTCCGGAATAGTCCTTGGCGAAGTGGAAGGCCACGCGGCCCGAGCGTGAGCCGCGCTCCAGCGCCCACACCAGGCTCTCCTGCCGCGCCGCAACGATCGCGTCCTCCGGTACGCCGAAACCGCGCATCCACTGCGCGGCAATCGCCAGGTACTCGTCCTGGGTGAAAGGATAGAAACTCACCCACAGGCCGAAGCGCTCGGACAGCGAGATCTTCTCCTCCACCACCTCGCCGGGATGCACCTCGCCGTCCTCGGTGTGCTGGTAGGTCAGGTTCTCCTTCATGTACTCGGGCAGCAGGTGGCGGCGGTTGCTGGTGGCGTAGATCAGTACGTTGTCCGAGGCCTGCGCCACCGAACCGTCGAGGATGGACTTGAGCGCCTTGTAGCCGGGCTCGCCCTCGTCGAAGCTGAGGTCGTCGCAGAACACGATGAAGCGCTCAGGCCGCGAAGCGACCAGGTCGACGATGTCGGGCAGATCGACGAGATCGGCCTTGTCGACCTCGATCAGCCGAAGCCCCTGCGGCGCGAACTCGTTGAGCACCGCCTTGATCAGCGAGCTCTTGCCGGTGCCGCGCGCGCCGGTGAGCAGCACGTTGTTGGCACCATGGCCGGCAACGAACTGCGCGGTGTTGCGCAGCAGTCGCTCTTTCTGCGGCTCGACCTCGACCAACGCCTCCAGGCGGATCGTCGCCACGTGCCGCACCGGTTCGAGCACGCCCGAGGCGCCACGCTTGCGGTAGCGAAAGGCGATGGATGCCGCCCAGTCGGGCGCTGCCGGCGGGTGCGGCAGCACCGCTTCGAGGCGCTGCAGCAGTCGCTCCGCACGTGCGAGAAAGGAATCGAGATCGGCCATGGCCGAAGTTTACGTGGGCAGTTCGCGCACCGCGTCGTCGGCCACCGCGAACACGCGATCGCCGGGCGCCACCCGCGCCGGGTGCATGCCGGTGAAACTGCCGAAGGCCGGTAGCACGCCGACCTGCGCTCCGAAGTGGAAGCACGGCAGTCGCAGGCGTTCGCGTGCGCGGCCGTGCACCGAGACGCAGGGGTGCAGGTGGCCGGCGAGCACGTAGGCGCCCGCCACCGCCTCGGGGTGGTGGCACATCGCAAGACCGCCGTCCATCAGCGGTTCGTCGACCACCGTGAAGCCCAGCGAGGCCGGCGGGTCGCCAGCGCGGTCGTCGTGATTGCCGCGCACCAGCACGAGTTCGAGCGTCGGGTGCAAAGCCCGCCAGCGGCTCACCGCATCCAGCGTGGCCGCCACGTGCGACCGCGCCGAATGCAGGAAGTCGCCGAGGAAGACAACGCGCCGCGCGTCGTGGCGGGCCACCAGTTCACCGATCAGCGACAGGGTCTCGCTCGTGGTGCCGCGCGGCACCGGCACACCCAGCGCTCGAAAGCTCGTCGCCTTGCCGATGTGGGCGTCGGCGATCAGCAGCGTGCGGGTGTCGGGCAGGAAGGCGGCCTTCTGCGGCAGCAACGAGAGTGCCCGCCCGGCCACCTCGATCGTGACCATGATGGCTCGGCAGCGCTCGTCAGGCGACGAGCAGGTTCAATGCGGCGTCGAGGTGCTCGGTCGGGCTGCGCTTGAAGCCCGAGCGGGCATAGCGCTGCAGTCGACCCACCGCGAAGGCGGTGAGCACCGAAGCCTGCGCATTGGCGTCGACGGTCGGCGTGGCCGAGCCGGCGGCTTCGGCGGCGGCGCGCAGGCTCTGGCGCAGCTGCGACTCGATGCGGTCGAAGAACTGGTTCATGCGCGTGAGCAGGCGGTCGTTCTCGAACACCAGCGCATCGCCCACCATCACGCGGACCATGCCCGGGTTCTTCTCGCCGAACTGCAGCAGCACGGTGAGCACCTTGCGCACCTGCACGACAGCGTCGCTCTCGCGCTCGCCGATCTGGTTGACCAGCGTGAAGACGCTGCTCTCGATGAACTCGATCAGGCCCTCGAACATCTGCGCCTTGCTGGCGAAGTGGCGGTACAGCGCGGCCTCGCTCACGTCGAGCTTGGCGGCCAGCGCGGCGGTGGTGATGCGCTCGGCGCCGGGCTGCTCGAGCATGGCGGCGAGGGTCTGCAGGATCTGGATGCGTCGCTCGCCCGGCTTGGGGCGCTTGCGCGCCGGCGTTGCGGACGGCGCGTCGTCGGCCGGAGCCACCTCGGGTGCGTCGGTCTCGGCGGGAGTGTCTGACGCAGGGTGATTGGAGTGGCTCATCGAAGGGCGCGTAACGTCTTCAGCGAATTGATTCTGGCATATACATAGGGGGGGATGTGGCAAGGGTGAACACCAACTTTCGTGACCTTGCGCCCGCTGTTGATTCCATCACGCAAAGTACCGCGGAAGCGTCCGTCGAGGTAGCGCCGCATCCACACCGTGCGCATGCCCAGGCCGTGTGCGGCCTTCTGGTGCATCAGCGTGTCTTCCACGAGCACGCACTGTTCGGGCCGCAGCTTCAGGCGCGCCAGCACATGGCGGAACATGCGCGCGTCGGGCTTGGGGCGGTGCTGGCCGAACATCGTCATGTCCTCGATGCTCAGGATGCCGTCGAAAGCGCCGAGCAGCCGCAGCCCGCCCATCACACGCAGCGTGTAGGCGCGCGGCGCATTGGTCAGGATGAACTTGCGACCCGGCAGCCGGCGCAACACCGCGCGGTCGTGCGCGCTCATGCGCAGCTTCGATTCGAGCTCGGGCAGGCGGTGCGTCTGTTCGAGAAAGTGCGCCGGGCGCACGCCATGGTGACGCACCAGCCCGAGCAGCGTGGCGCCGTAGTGGTGCCAGTAGTGCTGGCGCAGTGCCGAAGCCGCATCGAAGTCCATGTCGAGGTGGTCGACGATGTACTCCGTCATGGCGCGGTTGGTCGCGCCGAAGGCCGCGTGGCTGGCGTCGTGCAGCGTGTTGTCGAGGTCGAAGAACCAGACCGGCGCCTTGCCACGCATCAACGCAGCTCCGCAACGAAATGGTGGCCGGGCGCGGGGGCGTTCTGGCGGATCTCGTGCACCGCCACCACCTCGTGTGCCACCGGTCGTGCGAAGCGTGGGCCGTCGAACACGAAGGTGTGGAACTCGCCGTTCTCGCCGCAAGCGTCGACGCCTTCAGGCAAGTCGGCGAGAAACGACGCATCGAATTCGCGGCCGCAGAAGCTCGCGTCGAGAAAGCGCGCATCGACGCAGACGACCCGCGCGCGGTAGCGCAGCCCGAGCAGCTCGTCCACGAGGGCGCCGCGCCGCTCCTGCCACAGCGGCAGCTCCGCGCGAAGGCCTGCGGCGATGCAGACCTTCTCTTCCCAGTCGCGGTGCGGTTGCAGATCGATGTCGCCGAACAGGCCGTGCGTGATGCCGCGTGCTGCGAACTCGCGCAGCCTCTGAGTGAACACGGCCTCGTAGTCGGCCCAGCCGGCGCGGCCGATGTCCAGCTCGATGCCCAGCGCATCCGCCTGGGCCTGCATCAGATGCGGCGGGATGGCGTGCGAGCGCGAGCGTTCGCCGCCTTCGTCGAACATCGCCAGCAACACCTCCACGTGCACACCCGCGGCCAGCGCGCGGTGCAGTGCAAGCATCGAGTCCTTGCCGCCGCTCCAGCTGAAGAAGGCGCCCCCCCCCCCCCCCCCCCCCCCCCCCCCCCCCCCCCCCCCCCCCCCCCCCCCCCCCCCCCCCCCCCCCCCCCCCCCCCCCCCCGCTGCAACACCCCCCGGGGGGGGGGGGGGGGGGGGGGGGGGGGGGGGGGCCCTCAGTGAGAACGAATCATCGTTCCATAGGCCTGATCCGTCAGCACCTCCAGCAGCATCGCGTGCGGCACACGGCCGTCGATGATGTGCACGGTGTTGACGCCGTTCTTGGCCGCGTCGAGCGCCGAGCCGATCTTCGGCAGCATGCCGCCGCTGATGGTGCCGTCGGCGAACAGCTCGTCGATCTCGCGCGCGCTCAGGTTGGTCAGCAGCTGGCCGGCCTTGTCGAGCACGCCCGGCGTGTTGGTCAGCATCATCAGCTTCTCAGCCTTGAGCACCTCGGCGAGCTTGCCGGCCACCACGTCGGCGTTGATGTTGTAGTTCTCGTTGTCGGCGCCGAAACCCAGCGGCGAGATGACCGGAATGAACTGGTCGTCCTGCAGCGCCTTGACGACGCTCGGGTCGATCGACTCGATCTCGCCGACGTGGCCCATGTCGTGCTCGACCTTCGGGTCCTTGAGGTCGAGCATCTTCAGCTTGCGCGCGCGGATCAGCCCGCCGTCGCGGCCGGTCAGGCCCACGGCCTTGCCGCCGGCCACGTTGATCAGGCCGACGATGTCTTGCTGCACCTGCCCCGCGAGCACCCACTCGACCACTTCCATGGTCTCGGCGTCGGTGACGCGCATGCCCTGGATGAAGGTGCCCTTCTTGCCGATCTTGGCCAGCGCCTCGTCGATCTGCGGGCCGCCGCCATGCACCACCACCGGGTTCATGCCCACCAGCTTGAGCAGCACCACGTCCTCGGCGAAATCCTGCTGCAGCGCCGGGTCGGTCATGGCGTTGCCGCCGTACTTGATGACGATGGTCTTGCCGTGGAACTTGCGGATGTAGGGCAGCGCCTGCGCCAGGATCTCCGCCTTGTCGCGGGAGCCGACGTGGGTCAGGTCGTGGTCGGCGGGTGCCGCGGGAGGCTTGGCGCTCATGGCAGGGGCCTTTCGGTGAAATGGTGCAACGCCGCAAATTGTAGGGTGCGGCGTCGCACCGGCCCGCGCTTCCCGCCGATCAGAAGTGGATGCCGCGCATCATCTGCGCCATCGCGATCGCCTCCGGCGACAGCGTCGGCTTGGGCGCCTTCTCGCCCTTGGCTGCCGCGCTGTCGGGGAACATGCGGAAGGTCGTGTTCATGATGATCTGCGTGACGCGCGGCGCAGCGGCGTGCAGCACCTCGCCGAAGATGCCCAGGCGCGTGGCCACGCGCACCGGCTTCTCGATGCAGGCCTGGATGACCATCGCCGCGGCCTCCTCGGGCATCAGCAGCGGCATGCTCTCGTAGATCTTCGTCGGCGCGGTCATCGGTGTGCGCACCAGCGGCATGTTCACCGTCGTGAACGTGATGCCCTGGTCGGCGAACTCGCTGGACGCGCAGGCCGTCCAGGCGTCGAGCGCAGCCTTGCTGGCCACGTAGGCCGAGAAACGCGGCGCGTTGACGAGCACGCTGATCGAGCTGATGTTGACGATGTGGCCCTTCTTCTTCGCCACCATGCCGGGCAGCAGGCCCATGGTGATGCGCAGCGCGCCGAAGTAGTTGAGCTGCATCGTGCGCTCGAAGTCGTGGAAGCGGTCGTAGCTCGACTCGATCGCGCGGCGGATCGAGCGGCCGGCGTTGTTGATGAGGAAGTCCACGCCGCCGTGTTCGGCCTGCAGCTTCTGCACGAACTCGGCGCAGCTCGCCTCGTCGGCGATGTCCACCGAGTAGCTGTAGACCTGAGCGCCCTTGCCGGCGTATTCCTGGATCTCCTTCACCGCGGCAGCGAGCTTGTCCTCGCCGCGGCCGCAGATGATGGTGATCGCGCCGGCCTCGGCGAAGCGGCACGCGGCCGACAGGCCGATGCCCGAAGAGCCGCCGGTCACCAGCACCACCTTGCCGCCCACCGTGCCCTTGAGCGAACGGTCGACGAAAAGCGCCGGGTCGAGATGGCGCTCCCAGTAGTCCCACAGGCGCCAGGCATAGTCGTGCAGGTTCGGGCACTCGATGCCGCTGCCCTTGAGCGCCGCGTCGGTCTCGCGGCGGTCGAATCGAGTCGGGTAGTTGACGAAGTGCATCATGTCCTCGGGCAGCCCGAGGTCCTTCATCACCGCGCGGTAGATGCGCCGCACCGGCGCCAGCGCCATCATCCCCTTCTTCACGCTCTTCGGGATGAAGCCGAACAGTGCCGCGTTGATGAACAGGTTCATCTTCGGCGCGTGCGCGGCCTTGCTGAAGATGTCGAGCACGTCACCGACGCGGTAGCCGCGCGGGTCGACCAGGTGGTAACACTTGCCGCTGGCGTGGTAGTGGTGGCTGATGTGGTCGAGCGCGGCGACCACGAAGTCCACCGGCACGATGTTCACGCGCCCGCCCTCCAGGCCCACGGCCGGCATCCACGGCGGCAGGATCTGCCGCATGCGCTGGATCATCTTGAAGAAGTAGTACGGGCCGTCGACCTTGTCCATCTCGCCGGTGGTCGAGTCGCCCACCACCATCGCCGGCCGGTACACCGTCCAGGGCACCTTGCACTCCTTGCGAACGATCTTCTCGCTCTCGTGCTTGGTCATGAAGTACGGGTGGTCCAGGCCCTCGGCCTCCTCGAACATGTCTTCGCGGAACACGCCTTCGTACATGCCGGCCGCGGCGATCGAGCTGACATGGTGGAAGTGCTTGACGTCGATGGCCTTGGCGAACTCGACCGCGCTGCGCGTGCCGTCGATGTTGACCTTGACCTGCGACTCCTCGTCGGCCGACAGGTCGTACACCGCGGCCAGGTGGTACATGTGGTCGACGTGGCCCTTCAGCGCCTTGACCGCTTCGGCGGCCACCCCGAGCTTCTTGGTCGTCAGGTCGCCGAAGACCGGGATCGCACGCGTCTTGCCGACGCCCCAGTACTCCAGCAGCGCCGGCACCTTGCCCTCCGACTCGGGCCGCAGCAGGAAGTACACGACCGATCCGCGGCGCGACAGCAGGGTCTTGACGAGGCGCCTGCCGATGAAACCTGTGGCGCCGGTGACGAAGTACTGCATGCGGATCCTCCTGAGAGTGAACGGGTTTGCCCCTATTCTTGTCCAAGGGCCTCGGAGCGACGCTGCGCGCTTACCCGGATCGGGCCACGCCCGGCGTAGAGCCCTCGCCCTAGACTTTTAGGCTGCCACCTCCAAGGGGGGTGCCTATAGTGCAACTCATACCCGCCCAACACAGAGGACACGCACCATGGTCAAGAAGCTCAAGCAAATGGCAAACAAGAAGGCCGCCTCCAGCGCCAACCTGCTGGACAGCGCGCTGGCCGGCTCGGTGAAGGACTCGGCACAGCAGATCTGGCTGGCCGGCATGGGCGCTTTCTCGAAGGCACAGGAAGAAGGCGGCAAGGTGTTCGAGGCATTGGTCAAGGAAGGCATGTCGCTGCAACGCAAGACGCAGGCGGTGGCCGAAGAGAAGATCGGTGCCGTGACCAGCAAGATGAGCAACATGGCCGGCGACGTACAGAGCAAGGCCGGCCAGCACTGGGACAAGCTCGAGACCATCTTCGAGGAGCGCACTGCCAAGGCGCTGAACAAGCTCGGCGTGCCCTCGGCGAAGGACGTGGAGGCGCTGATCAAGCGCATCGACACGCTCAGCGCTCAGGTGGCCAAGCTCTCCAAGGGCACCGCCGCGCCGGCCAGGAAGGCGGCCGCCAAGGCCAACGGCGCCGCCAAACCGGCTGCCAAGCGCGCCACCGCGCGCAAGTCGGCTGCGGCCTGATCGGCTTCGTTCGAGTCGCCAAACGGGGCACTTCGGGTGCCCCGTCTGCATTGCTCAAGCTCAAGCGACTCTAGACGCCGTGCCCCAGGCGCAGCGCGGCGCTGCGCCCTAGACTGAGCGCATGGTTTCACGTTCACGCATCGGCGTTGCCCTGGCCGGCGGCGGCCCGCTCGGCGCCATCTACGAACTCGGCGCGCTGTGCGCGCTCGACGAGGCCATCGATGGCCTCGATCTGGCCGACTGCCACGCCTACGTAGGCGTGTCGGCTGGCGGCTTCATCGCCGCGGCGCTGGCCAACGGCATGAGCCCTCGCGAGCAATGCGCGTCGTTCATCGAGAACGAAGGCGCGGCGCACGACATCTTCGAGCCTTCGCTGCTGGTGCGCCCCGCCTGGGGCGAGTTCGCACGCCGGCTGGCTTCGCTGCCGCGCGTGGCAGCGCAGGCGCTGTGGGTGGGTGCGCTGCAGCGCCGCTCGGCCAGCGTCACGCTCGAGCACCTGGCCCGCGCGTTGCCCACCGGTCTGTTCTCGAACACCGGCGTGGAAGCACAACTGCGCCGCCAGTTCGCGCGGCCCGGCCGCAGCAACGACTTCCGCGAGCTGCGCCGCAAGCTGGTGCTGGTGGCCACCGACCTGGACAGCGGCGAGAGCGCGCCCTTCGGCCAGACGGGCTGGGACGCGGTGCCGATCTCGCAGGCGGTGCAGGCGAGTTCTGCGTTGCCGGGGCTGTTCCCGCCTGTCGAGATCGGCGGGCGCTATTACGTCGACGGCGCGCTGAAGAAGACGCTGCACGCGTCGGTTCTGCTCGACGAAGGCGTGGATCTGCTGCTGTGCCTGAACCCGCTGGTGCCCTTCGACTCGACGCATTCGCCGCGGCACCGCGTGCTGTCCAGCGGCGAGCCGCGCATCCCGAGGCTGGTCGATGGCGGCCTGCCGGTGGTGCTGTCTCAGACCTTCCGCACGCTGATCCACTCGCGGCTCGAGCTCGGAATGAAGGGCTACGAACGCAGTCACCCGGGCACCGACATCCTGTTGTTCGAGCCCGACCACCGCGACGCGGAGATGTTCCTCGCCAACACCTTCGGCTATTCGCAGCGGCGCTGGCTGGCCGAGCATGCCTACCGCCTGACGCGCGAGCAGTTGCGCGCACAGCGGCCCGCGCTTTCGGCGAAGCTCGCGCGCCACGGACTGGCACTGAACGACGCCGTGCTCGACGACCACCACCGCAGCCTGCTGCGCAAACAAGCTCGCCGCCCGGCGCAACGCTTGCCCTCGGCGGTGGCGGTGAAGCGGCTCGAGCAGGTGCTCGACGAACTCGAAGCAGCGCTCGCGCCCGCCTGAACCGGGCGTCGTTCAGAGCCCGCCCGGGAACCACCACAGCAGCGCGGCCGTCATCGTCAGGTAGCGGGCGAATTTGCCGATCGCCATGTAGAACACGCAGGGCCAGAACGGCAGGCGCAACCAGCCGGCGACGGCGCACAGCGGGTCGCCCACCACGGGCAGCCAGGCGAGCAGGCAGGCCTTGGCGCCGAACCGCTCCAGCCACTGCAGCGCGCGCAATTCCATCGGCTTGTGCTTGACACGTTCGTAAGCACGTTCGGCGCCGTAGCCCATCGCCCAGGTCAGGGCGCCGCCGAGCGTGTTGCCCGCCGTGGCCACGAGGATGGCGCTCCAGAACAGTTCGGGGTTGAGCTTGACGAGGCCGAAGACGAAGGGCTCCGAGCCCATGGGCAACAGCGTCGCCGACACGAAGGCGACCAGGAATACGCTGCTGAGCCCGTATTTCGGCAAGGCCAGCAGCGCCAGCACGGACTCGAACCAGGCCTCCATCGGCGCCGATTATCCGCATGCATCCATTGATGCAGCGCACGAAGTTCGCCATGGGCGGCGTGGCTATACTGCTGCCTCTCTTTTCAGCACCACACTCCCCCCGCCCTACCATGCGCATCGGCCACATCACGCTGGCGAACCAGCTGTTCGTCGCCCCGATGGCAGGGGTGACGGACCGGCCGTTCCGCATGCTGTGCAAGAAGCTCGGCGCGGGGTACGCGGTCAGCGAGATGGTGACCTCGCGCAAGGAACTCTGGAACAGCCTGAAGACGAGCCGCCGCGCCGACCACACCGGCGAGACCTCGCCGATCGCGGTGCAGATCGCGGGGACCGACGCGCTGATGATGGCCGAGGCCGCGGCCTACAACATCGACCGCGGCGCGCAGATCATCGACATCAACATGGGCTGCCCGGCCAAGAAGGTGTGCAACAAGTGGGCCGGCTCGGCGCTGATGCAGGACGAGCCGCTGGCCGCGCAGATCATCGAGGCGGTGGTCGCCGCCTGCGCGCCGCGCAAGGTGCCGGTGACGCTGAAGATGCGCACCGGCTGGTGCGACAGCGAGCGCAACGCCGTGCGCATCGCGCGGCTGGCCGAAGCGGCCGGCGTCGCGATGGTGACGGTGCACGGCCGCACGCGCGAGCAGGGCTACCGCGGCGCGGCGGAGTACGAGACCATCGCCGCGGTGAAGGCGGCGCTGGCCATCCCGGTGGTGGCCAACGGCGACATCGACTCGCCGCGCAAGGCGCGCGAGGTGCTCGCAGCGACACAGGCCGACGCCATCATGATCGGCCGCGCCGCGCAGGGGCGGCCGTGGATCTTCGCGGAGATCGCGCACTTCCTGGCTACCGGCGAAGAGCTTGTGCCGCCCGACACGCTGCAGGCCAAGGCCTGGCTGGTCGAGCACCTGCACGACCACTATGGCCTGTACGGCGAACTCGCCGGCGTGCGGAGCGCGCGCAAGCACATCGGCTGGGCGGTGCGCGCCCTGCCCGGCGGCGAAGACTTTCGCGACCGCATGAACCGCATCGACGACTGCGCGGCGCAACTGCGCGCGGTGCACGACTGGTTCGATGCGCTGGCCGACGACCACCCCCGACTGCCGGCCACGAGCCGCGCAGCCAACGACGACTTTCTCGCACGGCAGGCATGAGCAAGAAACACATCGAGGAATGCATCCGGGAGAACCTGGAGGGCTATTTCAAGGACCTGCGCGGCGTCGAGCCCGCGGCCATGTACGACATGATCCTTCGCGTGGTGGAGAAGCCGTTGCTCGAGGTCGTGATGAAGCAGGCCGAAGGCAACCAGAGCCGCGCCGCCGAATGGCTGGGCATCAACCGCAACACGCTGCGGCGCAAGCTGCTCGACCACAAGCTCATCAAGTAAGACGCCCATGACCACCGCACTGATTTCCGTTTCCGACAAGACCGGCGTGCTCGAGTTCGCCCGCGGCCTGCACGCGCTGGGCGTGAAGCTGCTGTCCACCGGCGGCACCGCCAAGCTGCTCGCCGAGGCCGGCCTGCCGGTCACCGAGGTGGCCGAGCACACCGGCTTCCCGGAGATGCTCGACGGCCGCGTGAAGACGCTGCACCCGGTCATCCATGGCGGCCTGCTGGCACGCCGCGATTTGCCGGCCCACGTGAAGGCATTGCAGGCGCATGGCATCACGACCATCGACCTGCTGGTGGTCAACCTCTACCCGTTCGAGGCCACCGTGGCCAAGCCGGGCTGCACGCTGGAAGACGCGATCGAGAACATCGACATCGGCGGCCCGGCCATGGTGCGCTCGGCGGCGAAGAACTGGAAGGATGTGGCGGTGCTCACCGACGCCTCGCAGTACGAGGGTGTGCTCGCCGAACTGCAGGCCGGCGGCATCAGCCAGGCGACCAGGTTCGCGTTGTCGGTGGCGGCCTTCAACCGCATCAGCAACTACGACGGCGCGATCAGCGACTACCTGTCGTCGCTGCAGCCCGACGGCACGCGCAGCGCCTTCCCGGCGCAATCGAACGGCCGCTTTGTCAAGCTGCAGGACCTGCGCTACGGCGAGAACCCGCACCAGGCCGCCGCCTTCTACCGCGACCTGCACCCGGCGCCGGGCTCGCTGGTCACGGCGACGCAGTTGCAGGGCAAGGAGCTCTCGTACAACAACATCGCCGATGCCGACGCGGCGTGGGAGTGCGTGAAGAGTTTCGACACGCCGGCCTGCGTGATCGTCAAGCACGCCAACCCCTGCGGCGTGGCGCTCGGTGCCAACGCGCTGCAGGCCTACGAGAAGGCCTGGAAGACCGACCCGACCTCGGCCTTCGGCGGCATCATCGCCTTCAACTGCGAAGTCGATGCCGCGGCCGCGGAGTTGGTGTCCAAACAGTTCCTCGAGGTGCTGATCGCGCCGAGCTACTCCGCCGAGGCGCTGGCCGCGCTGGCGGCAAAGAAGAACGTGCGCGTGCTGCAGATCGCGCTGCCGCCGGGCGGCCACACGCCTTGGCTGCAGGGCCGCAACGCCCACGACGTGAAGCGCGTCGGCTCGGGCCTGCTGATCCAGGATGCCGACAACCACGAACTCGCGCGCAGCGAATTGAAGGTGGTGACGAAGAAGCAGCCGACACCGGCACAGCTCGACGACCTGCTGTTCGCCTGGAAAGTGGCCAAGTACGTGAAGAGCAACGCCATCGTGTTCTGCGGCGGCGGCATGACACTGGGCGTGGGTGCGGGCCAGATGAGCCGCATCGACTCGGCGCGCATCGCCTCGATCAAGTCGGAGAACGCCGGCCTGTCGCTGAAGGGTTCGGCGGTGGCCAGCGATGCCTTCTTCCCGTTCCGCGACGGCCTGGACGTGGTGGTCGACGCCGGTGCCAGCTGCGTCATCCACCCGGGTGGATCGATGCGCGACGACGAGGTGATCGCTGCGGCCGACGAGCGCGGCATCGCGATGGTGCTCACCGGCGTGCGTCACTTCAGGCACTGACCGCATTTCGTGAAGCTGCCCGAGGTCGCAGGACTCTGCCTTGCCTTCATCGCGCGCCTGATCACCGGCGCGCAGGGCCACTGGTATGGCAGCCCGCCGAAGGCGGAGCAGCGCATCTATTTCGCCAACCACCAGAGCCACTTCGACTGGGTGCTGATCTGGGCGGCGCTGCCAGGCGATCTGCGCGCCGTGACGCGGCCGATCGCGGCGCGCGACTACTGGACCTCGTCGCCGCTGAAGCACTGGATCACGCGCGAGATCTTCAACGCGGTGTACGTGAGCCGGCAGCGTACCGATGACGAAGATCCGCTCGAGCCACTGATGGAGGCGCTGCGCCATGGCGACTCGCTGGTGATCTTCCCGGAAGGCACGCGCGGCCACCAGGCGGACCCGGCAACGTTCAAGGCGGGACTGTTCCACCTGGCCGAGGCTTTCCCGGAGGTGCAGCTGATCCCGGCCTGGATCGACAACGTGCAGCGCGTCATGCCCAAGGGTGAGGTGGTGCCGGTGCCGATCCTGTGCTCGGTGACCTTCGGCGCGCCGATCCAGCTGCAGCCGGGGGAGGACAAGCGCGCCTTTCTCGAGCGCGCGCGCCATGCCGTCATCGCGCTGCGGGACGTGGCCTGATGGGATCGCTGCGCAGCCTCTCCGTCAGCCAGCAGGTCGGCCTGCTCTTCGTGGTCCTGTTCGGCCTGCTGACCATCGTCAGCATCGTCGCCTACACCCGCTCGCTGCGCGAGCGTGAGCCGCAGCTGCAGGAACGGTTCGACCGCTTCCTGCACGACCTGCGTGCGGTGTGGCTGGGCTCGGTGCTGTTCTGGGTCTCCTGGGCGTCGGGCACCTTCATCTCGACGCTGCTGTTCGGCGTGCTGTCCTTCGTGGCGCTGCGCGAGTTCGTCACGCTCACGCAGACGCGGCGCGGCGATCATCGCAGCCTGCTGCTCGCCTTCTTCGTCGTGCTGCCGGTGCAGTACCTGATCGTCGGCACACAGCACTTCGACCTGTTCAGCGTGTTCATCCCCGTCTATGTGTTCCTGGCCATCCCGGTGGTCAGCGCCTTCGGCAACGACCCGCAGCGCTTCCTCGAGCGCACCGCGAAGATCCAGTGGGGCGTGATGGTCTGTGTGTATGGCATGAGCCATGCACCGGCGCTGCTGCTGCTGGACCTGCCGCGCTACGAGGACCGCGGCGCCTTCATGGTGCTCTACCTCGTGGTGGTGGTGGCCGCGGCGCAGATCGCGCAGGAGGCCGCAAGCCGCTGGCTGCGCCGCCGGCCGGTGGCACGCGCCATCAGCCGGTCCTTCTCGTGGCGCGCCTGGTGGATCGGCGCGCTGACGGCCGCCATCGTCGGCGCGGCGCTGTACTGGGCCACGCCGTTCAAGCCGATCCCGGCGCTGGTGATGGGCTTCCTTGCCGGCGGCAGCGGCAGCTTCGGCGAATTCGTCATGCGCGCGCTCAAGAAGGACGCCGGCGTGCGCAGCTGGGGCGGCAAGGCCTCGGTGACCGGCGCCGTCGGGCTGCTCGACCGGGTTGCGCCGCTGTGTTTCGCCGCACCGGTGTTCTTTCACTCGGTGCGCTGGTACTTCGGCTTCTAGGATGAAGCGCTCGAGCCATCCGCTATCGGCAAGGGCTGCTTGCGGCCCGTTGCTGACTTTCACTTGTGACCGCTTTCGTGCCGGGTTCGCGCATCGCGGCAGGCGCTGCCCGCGGGGGGCTCATGCTGTGGCGGTCGGCGCTGTGCGCCGACTCCACTGCGATGCTCGCGCCAGGGTCGTGCCGCAGAACTCACTCCGCGACCTGCGGTCGCTGCGTTCAAACAGCCGCGGCAAGTCAGTCCACGAAGCGCGCTGGCGCGCGCCGCCCCTGGCGCTGCGCTTCTCGTCGCCACAGAAATCGCCCCCCGCGGGCAGCACCTGCCGCGAAGTCCACCGCTGGTTCGTCTCGTGCCGCATGCCACCATCGGTTCAGCAAAGGCGCGCCCGGGCAGGCGAAGGCGCGCCTCTGAGGTGCCGAGAAGCGCAGGGCTCGTGGCCGCGCGCGCAGCGCGCTTCGTCTTCTGACTCGTCGACGCTGTCCGAACGCAGCGACCGCAGGTCGCGCAGTGAGTTCGGCGACGGGGCCATGAGACCGAGCATCGCAGGGGAGTCGGCGCGCAGCGCCGACCGCCGAGGCGAAGCGCCGCAGCCTGCCCGGGCGTGCCTTTGCCGCGCCACCCAAGACCCGCCCAGCAGACGTCGAAAGACAGCAAAGGCCCGGAAGCGGATGCTCGCCCGACAATTCCATCTCGGATGTCACCGCCATCATCCTTTTCGAAGGAGCCCCTGAATTGGCCGCGCTTCGCATCCTTGGCATCGACCCCGGCCTGCGCACCACCGGCTTCGGAGTGATCGAGGCCGAAGGCCCGCGGCTGCATTACATCGCCAGCGGCACGATCAAGACCGATGCAGTGGCCATCGGCGAGTTGCCGGCGCGGCTGAAGATCATCTTCGAGGGCGTGCGCGAGGTCGCTGCGAGCTACCAGCCGCACTGCGCCTCGGTGGAGATCGTCTTCGTCAATGTCAATCCGCAGTCCACGCTGCTGCTTGGCCAGGCGCGCGGCGCCGCGCTGGCGGCGCTGGTGTCGGGCGACCTGGCGGTGTCGGAATACACCGCGCTGCAGATGAAGAAGGCAGTGGTCGGCCACGGCCAGGCGCGCAAGGAGCAGGTGCAGGCGATGGTGGCGCGGCTGCTGGCGCTGCCCGGCGAGCCCGGCAAGGACGCCGCCGACGCCCTGGGCCTGGCGATCTGCCACGCCCATGCCGGCGCTTCGTTTGCGGCCCTCGCGCGCAGCGGAACGCTGTCGCGCAAGGCCCACGCCCAGTACAAGAAGGGTCGCAGTTACTAGCGTCGGGCGGGTTCAGGCGACAATCGCCCCTCCTATGTATGCCCTCTACGAAGACGCCGGGAAGTTCCACGCCGGCCGCGTCATGACCGAAGCGGACAGCTCGATGCAGATCGAGCTCGATTCGGGCAAGCGCGTGAAGGTGAAATCCGCCAACGTGCTGCTCAAGTTCGACAAGCCGCTGCCGGCGGAATTGTTCGCATCGGCTCAGACGATCGCGCGCGAGATCGACCTCGACCTGGCCTGGGAGTTCGCACCCGAGGATGAATTCGGCTTCGCCGACCTGGCACGCGACTACTTCGACGCCAAGGCCGGTGTCGACAAGCAGGCAGCGGCGCTGTTCCGCCTGTTCGAAGCGCCGCACTACTTCCGGCGCCTGGGCAAGGGCAACTTCCGCAAGGCGCCCGAAGAGACGGTGAAGGCCGCGCTGCTGGGCATCGAGCGCAAGAAGGCGCTGCAGGCGCAGATCGAGGCCTGGGCCGGCGAGCTGATCGCCGGCCAGTGCCCGGCGCCGGTGCGCGAGCAGCTCTACAAGATCCTCTTCAAGCCGGACAAGAACGCGCCCGAGTACAAGTCGGTCGTCAAGGCGGCCCGGCACGCGCAGAAGCCGCCGCTGGAGCTGCTGAAGTCCGCCGGCGCGATCGACTCGCCCTACCAGTTCCACTGGCGGCGTTTCCTGTTCGACAACTTCCCCAAGGGCACGGCCTTCCCGCCGCTGCAGGCGCCGCCGATCAAGGACGAGCTGCCGCTTTCCGCCGCGCAGGCTTTCTCTATCGACGACTCGGCCACCACCGAGATCGACGATGCGCTGTCGGTGCAGGGGCTGGGCAGCGGCACGGTGGTGTTCGGCGTGCACATCGCCGCGCCGGGGCTGGCGATCGCGGCCGACTCGACGCTCGACAAGGTCGCGCGCGATCGGCTGTCCACCGTCTACATGCCGGGCTGGAAGCTGACCATGCTGCCCGACGAGGTGGTGCAGGCCTACACGCTGACCGAAGGGCGCGACTGCCCGGCGGTATCGCTCTACGTCACGCTCGACGAGGCCTCGCTGGCCGTGAAGTCCAGCGAGACGAAGCTGGAGCGCGTGCGCATCGCCTCCAACCTGCGCCACGACCAGCTCGACGCGGTCATCACCGAAGCCTCGCTGCTCGGCGAGGCGGCCGCCGATTACGCACACGCGACCGAACTCGCCTTCGCCTTCCGCCTGGCGCGGCACCTGAAGGCGCAGCGAGAGGTGGTGCGCGGCAAGCCGGAGAACTTCAACCGGCCCGACTACAACTTCCGTCTCGCCGGCAACGAGGGGCGCGAACCGCAGGGACAGGAGCAGGTGCTCATTTCGACGCGCCAGCGCGGCGCGCCGCTGGACCTGATCGTCGCCGAGGCGATGATCCTGGCCAACAGCACCTGGGGCGGCTGGATCGCCGAATGCGGCGTGCCCGGAATCTACCGCAGCCAGGCCAGCCTGGCGCCCGGCGTGAAGGTACGCATGGGCGTGAAGCCCGCGCCGCATGCCGGCATGGGCGTGGCGCAGTACACCTGGGCCACCTCGCCGCTGCGCCGCTATGTCGACCTGGTCAATCAGTGGCAGATCATCGCCTGCGCTCGGCATGGCCGCACCGCGGCGCTGGCCGCGCCGTTCAAGCCCAAGGACGCGGCGCTGTTCTCGATCATCTCGGCCTTCGACGCGGCCTACGGCGAGTACAACGGCTTCCAGTCCGGCATCGAACGCTACTGGACGCTGCAGTACCTGGCCCAGCAGGGCATCACCGAGCTCGACGCCGCGGTCATGAAAGATGGCCTGGTGCGTGCCGACGAACTGCCGCTGGTGTTCCGTGCGCTCGGTGCCGAGGGCCTGCCACGCGGCGCCCGGGTGCGCGTGCGCATCACCGGCAGCGACCTGCTGACGCTGGACCTGCACGCCAGCGTGGCGCGGCGCATCGATGACCCGACGACGACGGCCGACGACGCGCCGGTGGACGAAGCCGATGCCGAGGAAGCCGCCGAGAGCGCCGGCCCGCTGACGCTGGCGATCGACGTGGCTGCCGAGGGCGAGGCCGCGGAGCCGGCCACCGACACGGCGAGCTGAAATGAACCAACCCCCACGTCGCTTTGCTCCTGCCCCCCAAGGGAGCGGCCAGTGGCTTCGGGCGGCCGGGCGCCACTGACATGGCGAAGCGCCGCAAGCTCTCGACCCTGCAGCTCGCGCTGCTGTTCTCGGTCGGCGTGCATGCCGCCTTGCTGGGCGTGCGCTTCGTCGATCCGGAAGGCTTCAACCGCGTGTTCCAGGACACGCCGCTGGAGGTGATCCTGGTGAACTCGCGCTCCGGCGAGGCGCCTTCGGTGGCCGCTGCGATCGCGCAGGCCAACCTGCAGGGCGGCGGCGACGCCGAGCGCGGCCGCGCCACCTCGCCACTGCCGCCGGCGGCGACCATCGAGATGGGCGACTCGAACGAGGACGCTCGCCGCCAGGTCGAGCAGCTGATGGAGACGCAGCAGCAGTTGCTTGCGCAGATGCGCCGCGAGCTGGCGCTGCTGCCGCCGCCCGATCCCCAGCGCGACCAGGGTGCACCCGAGGAACGTTCGCTGGAAGAGAAGCGCCGCCGCCTGGTGGAGTTGCTCGCCGAGATCGAGAAGCGCATCAACGAAGAGAACGCACGGCCGAAGAAGCGCTATATCAGCCCGGCCACGCGCGAAGAGGTCTATGCGCTCTACTACGACCAGCTGCGCCGCAAGATCGAGGAGCGCGGCACGCGCAACTTCCCCGAGTACCAGGGCAAGAAGCTCTACGGCGAGCTGGTGATGAACGTGACGGTGGACGTGGAAGGCCGCGTGATCGACACCGAGGTCGTTCGCCCGTCGAGCTCGAAGATCCTCGACCGCCGCGCGGTGGCCATCGTCAAGGCGGCCTCGCCCTTCGGGCCCTTCAGTGGGGCGATGCGCCGCAAGGCTGACCAGCTGGTGATCACCTCGCGCTTCAAGTTCACCCGCGAGGACGGACTCGAAACGACGCTGAGCGCGCAATGACAGCGGCGCATCCGGACCGCTATGCGGTGGCTGGCAACCCGGTCGAGCACAGCCAGTCGCCCTTCATCCACGCCGCCTTCGCTCGGCAGACCGGCCAGGCGATCGACTACGGCCGGCTGCTGTGCCCGCTGGACGGCTTCGCCGACACGCTGCGCCGCTTCGCCGCCGACGATTCGGCCGGCCGCGTGCGCGGCTGCAACGTCACCGTGCCGTTCAAGTTCGAGGCCTTCGCGCTGGCCACGCGGCACACGCCGCGGGCCACGCTCGCGCAGGCCGCCAACACGTTGCGCTTCGACGCCGAAGGCTGGCTGGCCGACAACACCGACGGTATCGGCCTGGTGCGAGACATCGAGCGCAATGCGGGCGTACCGCTGGCAGGCGCGCGGGTGCTGCTGGTGGGCGCTGGCGGCGCGGCAGCCGGTGCGCTCGGCCCGTTGCTCGCGGCTGCGCCGGCGGCGCTGGTGGTCGCCAACCGCACGGTGGCCAAGGCGCAGGCCCTGGTCGAGCGGCATCGTGCCATGGCGGGGCAGGTCGAGCTCGTGGCCTGCGCACCGGCCGACTGCGGAAGCGGATTCGAGGTCGTCATCAATGCGACCGCCTCGAGCCTTCGGGGTGCGGACATACCCGTCAGTGCCGGCGTGCTGGCTCCGGGAGCACTGGCGCTGGACATGATGTACGGGCCAGCGGCGCAAACTTTCATCGACTGGGCGCAGGCCCATGGAGCGCGCGGCCGCGACGGGCTGGGCATGCTGGTCGAGCAGGCCGCCGAGGCTTTCGCCTTGTGGCGCGGCGTGGTGCCCGACACGGCGCCTGTGCTCGCCGCGCTGCGCGAGCGGCTCGCCGGCTCGCGATGATGCGCCTGGCCTGGAGGGCGCTGCTGCGCCTGGCGACGCTGGTCGTGCTCTCGACGATCTCGCTGCAGCTGTACTTCCTCGCCCGGATCGCGCTGATGATGGTGGTCGACCCGCAGTCCACCACCTTCCAGCGCTCCGAGGCCTGGCGGCTGCTGGTCGACAAGGGCGAAGTCCTGTGGAGCCAGCAGTGGGTGGACTACGAGCGCATCTCGCCGAACCTCAAGCGCGCCGTGATCGCCTCGGAGGACGCTGCTTTCGCGGAGCACAGCGGGGTCGACTGGGACGCGATTGAAAAGGCCTGGGAGCGAAACCAGCGCGCCGAGGAACGCATCGAGCGCCTGAACCTGCTGCAGGAGCGCCGCTCGTCGAAAGCGCCCGCGGGCAGGCCGGCGCCGGCCGCGCCGCCGCCCCGCGCGGCCAAGGTGGTCGGCGGCTCGACGATCACGCAACAGCTGGCAAAGAACCTGTTTCTCGGCAGTGAGCGCAGCCTCGCCCGCAAGGGCCAGGAGTTCGTCATCACGCTGATGCTGGAATCGCTGCTGAGCAAGCAGCGCATTCTGGAGATCTACCTGAACAGCGTCGAATGGGGCGAGGGGCTGTTCGGCGCGCAGGCGGCGGCGCGGCACTACTTCCGCACCGATGCCGCGTCGCTCGGGGCGATGCAGGCGGCGCGCCTGGCGGTGATGCTGCCGGCGCCCAAGCGCTTCGAGAAGCGCCCGAACTCGGCCTATGTGCTCGGCCGGGCCGGCACCATCACGGCGCGCATGGGCGCGATCGACCCGCCTTGAATCAGGGCTGGGGCGGCTGCCTAGAATGCCGCGATGTCTGCCACGCTGACCGAAGAGATCGCCACCACCGCCGCGCGCCTGGTGGTGGAAGAAGGCATGGAGTACGGCCCGGCCAAGCGCAAGGCCGTCAAGGCGATCGGGCGCAGCAGCGTGCGGCCGGCCGAGATGCCGGGCAACGATGCCGTCGAAGACGAGGTGCGGGCCTATCTGGCGCTGTTCTGTGCCGACACCCAGCCGGGCGAACTGCGCGCGCTGCGCGAGGCGGCGGTGCAGTGGATGGAACGCCTGGCGACCCTGAGGCCGCACCTGACCGGCGCCGTCTGGCGCGGCACCGCGACGCGACTGAGCTGCGTGCACCTGCAGCTGTATTGCGATGATTCCAAGCAGGCGGAACTCACCCTGCTCGACCAGGGCATCGATTTCGACGTCGGCAGCCGCCCGGGGCCACGCGGCCGGGACGTGGACGTATTGACCGTCTCGAGCGGCAGCCGCACGCTGGGCGAACCGGTCACGGTGCATCTGAGCGTGCTGGACCACGATGACCTGCGCGGCGCCCTCAAGCCCGACGCACGTGGCCTGACGTCCTGCGGCGACCTGGCCGCGCTGCGCCGGCTCATGGCGTCGGAAGCCGGGGATCCGGCATGAATCGACGCTCGATGATCGTCGCCGGCGTGGCCGGCGTGGCCGCCTTGGCCGGTGCCGGCGTCGCTTGGTGGCGACTTCGCGTCGAGGATCTGCCGCTGCCCGCCGGCTTCTGGGACAGCCGCTTCGAGCGGCCCGAAGGCGGCGAACTCGTGCTGGCCAGCCTGCGTGGCAAGCCGATGGTGCTGAACTTCTGGGCCACCTGGTGCGCCCCCTGTGTCACTGAACTGCCTCTGCTCGACCGCTTCCATCGGGAGCACAATCCGCGCGGCTGGACCGTGGTCGGCCTGGCTGTCGACAGCCCCACGCCGGTGCGAGAATTCCTGCGCCAGCGCCCGCTGGCCCTGCCAGTGGGGCTGGCCGGTCTGGAGGGCGTCGAGTTCGGTCGCCTGCTCGGCAACACCCAAGGGGGCTTGCCCTTCACGGTGGTGATCGACGCGGCCGGGCAGGTCCGCTCCCGCAAGCTCGGCGCCCTGAAGCCGGCCGACATCGAGGCCTGGACGGCCGCCCCCGGCTAAGAATCGCAAGCACCAACCGCTGCGAAAGTCAATTGCTGGCAAGTCGCAACAAAGCGCGTAAAGTCGCGGGCTTCGTGCATCAAAGAAGCGCTGACGAAACTTTCGAACCTGTCTGTTTCGACAACCCGGCCCGACTTGGGGCGTGAAGTTGCCCGCCAGATGTCGCGACAAGTTGGGCACCGATCGCCGCCAGATGACGGCGACAAGACATATCGAGAGGCATCAGACCTCGAATCACCGTTGGAGAGAGCATGGACCTTCGCAAGCTCAAGACACTGATCGACCTGGTGTCGGAATCGAACATCTCGGAGCTCGAGATCACCGAGGCCGACGGCAAGGTGCGAATTGTGAAGTCGGAACCGGCAGGTGCCGTGATGGCGCCGGCGGCCCACATGCTCCAGATGCCGGCACCCGCGGCCGCACCGATTGCGCCTGCGGCCGCGCCGGTCGCTGCCGCGCCGGTCGTGCCGGCGGAAACCGGGCACGTCGTCAAGTCGCCGATGGTCGGTACCTTCTACCGCTCCTCCAGCCCGGGCGGAAAGGCGTTCGTCGAGGTCGGCAGCGCGGTCAAGCAAGGCGAGCCGATCTGCATCATCGAGGCGATGAAGATCATGAACGAGATCGAGTCCGACACCACGGGCACGGTCACCAAGATCCTCTGCGAGAACGGCCAGGCGGTCGAGTTCGGCCAGCCCCTGTTCATCGTCGAGTGAGCCTGACTCGATGTTCAAGAAGATCCTGATCGCCAATCGAGGCGAAATCGCCCTGCGCATCCAGCGCGCCTGCCGCGAGATGGGCATCAAGTCGGTCGTCGTCTATTCCGAGGCCGACCGGGATGCCAAGTACGTCAAGCTGGCCGACGAAGCGGTGTGCATCGGCCCCGCGGCATCGGCGCAGAGCTACCTCAACATGCCGGCGATCATCTCGACGGCCGAGGTCACGGACGCCGAAGCCATTCACCCCGGCTATGGCTTCCTGTCGGAGAACGCCGACTTCGCCGAACGCGTCGAGCGCAGCGGCTTTACCTTCATCGGCCCCACGCCCGAATCGATCCGCCTGATGGGCGACAAGGTCTCGGCCAAGCAGGCGATGATCAAGTCGGGCGTGCCGTGCGTGCCGGGCTCGGAGGGCGCGCTGCCCGACGACCCGAAGGAGATCATCCGCATCGCGCGCAGCATCGGCTATCCGGTGATCATCAAGGCAGCGGGCGGCGGCGGCGGCCGCGGCATGCGCGTCGTGCACACCGAGGCGGCGCTGATCCATGCCGTGCAGACCACCCGCGCCGAGGCCGGCGCGGCGTTCAGCAACTCGGCCGTCTACATGGAGAAGTTCCTCGAGCGCCCCCGGCACATCGAGATCCAGGTGATGGCCGACCAGCACAAGAGCGCCGTCTGGCTGGGCGAACGCGATTGTTCGATGCAGCGTCGTCACCAGAAGATCATCGAGGAAGCGCCGGCGCCGGGCATCCCGCGGCGCGTGATCGAACGCATCGGCGACCGCTGCGCCGCGGCCTGCAAGAAGATCGGCTACCGCGGCGCGGGCACCTTCGAGTTCCTGTACGAAGACGGCGAGTTCTACTTCATCGAGATGAACACCCGCGTGCAGGTGGAACACCCGGTGACCGAGCTGGTGACCGGCATCGACATCGTGCAGATGCAGATCCGCGTGGCCGCCGGCGAGAAGCTGCCCTTCACGCAACGCAACATCCAGATGCGCGGCCACGCCATCGAATGTCGCGTCAACGCCGAGGACCCGTACAAGTTCACGCCCTCGCCCGGCCGCATCACCATGTGGCACCCGCCGGGCGGGCCTGGCGTGCGCGTCGATTCCCACGCCTATACCAACTACTTCGTGCCGCCCAACTACGACTCGATGATCGGCAAGATCATCGCGCACGGCGACACGCGCGACCAGGCGCTGGCACGCATGCGCATCGCGCTGTCGGAGACGGTGGTGGAGGGCATCCTGACCAACATTCCGCTGCACCGCGAGTTGATGGTGGACGCCAAGTTCATCGAAGGCGGGACCAGCATCCATTACCTCGAGGGGTGGATGGCAGAGCACAAGCGCTGAGCGGGCCGGCATGTTTGAACTGTTGCTGCTGGCGCCGGAAGATGCGGTCGAGCCGGTCTCCGATGCGCTGATCGACGAACTCGGTGCACTGTCGGCTTCCGTCGAGGACGCCGACGCGGACACCGATGCGGAGCACGCCCTGTTCGGCGAGCCTGGCATGCCAGCGCCGGCAGGCGGCTGGCGCCGCTCGCGGGTGATCGCGCTGTTTGCCGACGAGGCGGCGGCCACCGAAGCCGCGACGCTGCTGCTGGCGCAGGACTGGGCCGGTGACGTGTCGCTGGTGGCCATGCGGCCGGTGGCCGAGCAGGACTGGGTGCGCTTGACGCAGTCGCAGTTCGCGCCGGTCGAGGTTGCGCCGGGTTTCTGGATCGTGCCCAGCTGGCACGAAGTGCCACCGCAGGCAAGCCAGGTCATCCGCCTCGACCCGGGCCTGGCCTTCGGGACCGGGACGCACCCGACCACGCGCATGTGCCTGCGCTGGACGGCCCGGCAGGCGCCCCAGCGGGCCGCTGGCTGGAGCCGCGTGCTCGACTACGGTTGCGGCTCGGGCATCCTGGCCATCGGCGCCGCCCTGCACGGCGCGCGTGACATCGATGCCGTGGACATCGACCCGGCGGCGGTGGAATCCACACGTGCTAATGCGCAGGCCAATCACGTCAGCGTGAATGCCGGCCTGCCCGAACTCGCCCAAGGCGCCTATGCGCTGGTCTATGCCAACATCCTGGCCACCCCGCTGAAGCTGCTGGCACCGCTGCTGAGCGCCCATGTCGCTCCGGCTGGGTCGCTGGTGCTGGCGGGCATCCTCGAACGGCAGGTCGAAGAGCTGCGGTCGGCCTATGCTCCGTGGCTCGACCTGGAAGTCAGCGATGCTCAGGAGGGATGGGTGCTGATGACGGCCGTGCGCGGCGCCGAAGCCGGAATGGCATGATTCGGCCATGAGCCTGGCCACCCGATGCACTTCCTGCGGAACCGTTTTCCGCGTCGTGCAGGATCAGCTCAAGGTGTCCGAAGGCTGGGTGCGTTGCGGGCGTTGCGACGAGGTGTTCAACGCCCTCGAGGGCCTGTTCGACCTGGATCGCGATTCGCCGCCGGATTGGGCCGAGCCAGCACGCGGCACGGGCGGCGCTTTGCAGCCGACCGACGACGGCCCGATAGAGACAACCGACCCGGATCTGGTCGATCGCATCGACGAGCAGATCTTCGGCTCGCCGCGTCGCACCGGCTTCGGCGCGCTGACCGGACTGGGCAGCGGCGATCGCAAAGGGCCGGACTTCGCAGACGCGCGTTTCGATACCGATGTACCGGCAGACGCGATCGAGCCGGTGATGCTCGATCCATCGACGCAGGGGCAGGACAGCGAGGCGCACGACGGCGCGGAGGCGCCGGAGTTCGTTCGCAGCGCGGAGCGGGAAGCACGATGGCAGTCTTCGAGTGCGCGAAAGATGCTGCGCCTGATGGTGGTCGTGCTCGCCCTGTTGCTCACTGGTCAGGCAGCGAACCACTTCCGTGACGGCATGGCCGCGAGGCTGCCCGGCACTGTGGCAACGCTGCAGGCCTGGTGCAGGCTCTCGGGCTGCACCATAGAGCCGCCGAGGCGCATCGAGGACATCGTGGTGGAGAGCACCGCACTGGCAAAGGCGTCGTCGGGCGATGGGTTCCGCCTGAGCGTGACACTTCGCAATCGCGCGACCACAGTCGCAGCGCTGCCCTGGATCGACCTGACTCTGACCGATGCGAACGGGCAGTTGGTGGCTCGGCGGGCGATGAGCCCGCAGGACTTCCGCAGCCAGACCGCGACGATGCCAGCCGGCAGCGAGACTTCGCTGCAAGCGACGATGTCCACGGGCGCAGTTCGCATCGCGGGCTACACCGTCGAAGTCTTCTATCCCTGAACCGGCGGTAGCCCGCGCTGCCAAAGCCCCCTATTCACCCTTGGAGCCTCTATGCCTGCCCTGATCTGCGGATCGCTCGCCTTCGACACGATCACCACTTTTCCTGGCCGATTCTCTCAGCAGATCTTGCCGGATCAGGTGCACATCCTCAACGTCTCGTTTCTGGTGCCGACGCTGCGGCGCGAGTTCGGCGGGTGCGCCGGCAACATCGCCTACAGCCTGAAGCAGTTGGGAGGTGAGCCGCTGATCATGGCGGCGATCGGCACCGATGGGCAGGACTACCTGGCCCGCGTGCGCTCGTGGAATGCGACCACCGAGTACATCCGCGTGGTGGAGGACAGCTACACGGCGCAGGCCATCATCATCACGGACATCGACAACAACCAGATCACTGCGTTTCACCCTGGCGCGATGCAGTCGGCCCATCTGACGGCCGTGCCCCACCGCGACGACATCAGCGTGGCGATCATCGCGCCCGACGGCCGCGACGCCATGCTCCAGCACGCACGGCAGCTGACTGATGCCAAGATTCCGTTCATCTTCGATCCCGGCCAAGGACTGCCGATGTTCGACGGCACCGAACTGAAGGACTTCATCTCGAAAGCCACTTGGGTTGCGTTGAACGACTACGAGGCGAAGATGCTGTGCGACCGGACCGGCTACTCGCTGGAATCTCTGTCGCGCTCTCACCTGAAGGGTGTTGTCGTCACCCTGGGCGCCGACGGCTGCGACATCTGGCAGCAGGGTGAGCGCACTCATGTGCCTGGAGTCAAAGCAGAACAGATCGTCGATCCAACCGGCTGCGGCGACGCGTTTCGCGCGGCATTGCTATCCGGTCTGGAGAAGGGGTGGAGTCTAGAAGATTCGGTTCAGCTGGGGAACCGGGTGGGAGCAACCAAGATTGCGAGCCGTGGCGGGCAGAATCACACTTTGCCTACATTGATCATAAGCTCAATCGGATCATAAGACTCCCTCCTTGCTCGAACCAACATGAATTATCTATGTTTTATCCAAGAGATAAGTACAGTACCACAAATAAGCTCGAAGCGATCGATTAGGTTGTTCACGCGACAAAACCGGGATGCCCACCGACCTGTACCAGGATACTCTTTCGGAGCAGCATGAACTCGGACCATAATTCTTTAGCCCTTTCAATGCATTCGGTAGATTTTTCTAGATCTCCCGTCAATTTGAAAACTGTAGAAACACGAGTGAACAGGACAGCAAGATCATCGACATGATCGATTTGCGAAATTGATCCTAATGCCACGATGGCGTCGTTCTTTGCCCCTTCGATATCGCCAATCTGCGCGCGACAATAGGCGCAGTCAGCTATGAGCACCCCACTGAGCCGAGCGAGCCCTTGAGATCGAAGATCCTTCAACTTCGCACCGATTTTATCAATTGCAACCGCATATCTACCGAACATGATATCAACCTGCGCACCAAGGAGCGGAGTCATCACATCCAAACCCTTCGAATCAATTAGTTTCTCATAGCTGCTCGTAGACTCAGCCGCCGCTTCTACTAGGAAACCTTCATCCTTGGTCTCAAGGCCTTGGAGCGTTTGATTTCTTCGGGCTGACACTCTGAGCCATGCCATATTATGTATAAGTGCAGCGAGCATAACGTCGTCACAATATTCTAGGCAAGCAGTTCTAGATTTCTCGTAGAACAGTCTTGCGCTTTCGTAATCGCCGCATAGGTGGAAAACTTGGGCGGCTGTCAGATTTGTTCTGGCAATCGCCTCAAAATTATCATCCGCAAGCACCGAGAGTGCCTCGCGCGTATTTGATATTAGCGATGAAATGCTTAAATTAGTATAATCAACAAACGCAAGCCATGCTGATACTCTTGCCACAACCTCATTGGCATTCGCAGACCTTGCAATGGCTAAACAACGTTGCCATTTTAGTTTCGCTTCAGAAGCGTTGCCCGCGGAATGAAACTGCATCCCTTCAGCGAAGTTCAACCAAGCACCGATAGTTCCGTTCTTCAGATGTTGCCCTTCGCTTCGTACTCGATGAACAATACTTCTTGATTCGATATGATCCCCTCTGCGAGCCAAATAGCTTGCCGTCTCAAGATTCAAGCATACTGCCTTACTCGAACTTTCGGCAACGTCAATTAACTCATCCATCCGCACTAGAAAACGTGATTTCATTCTTCACCCCAGCAGAGTTTTCATCGCCTCTTGATACTTCGCAGCAGTCTTGAGGACTACTTCAGCGTCCAGGGGCGGGGCGGGCGCTTTCTTGTTCCAAGGCTGTCCATGAACTGTCGCCCGCTCTAGCCAATCACGGACGAACTGTTTGTCGTAGCTCGGCGGATTCGCGCCTTCGACGTACCCTTCAACGGGCCAGAACCTGGATGAATCGGGCGTCAGGATCTCGTCCATCAGGGTCAATGTCCCGTCCTTGTCCAGACCAAACTCGAACTTGGTGTCCGCGATGATGATCCCGCGCTGCAAGGCGAAGGCGGCGGCCTCGGCGTAGAGACGAACGGATGTCTCCCGGACCTTCTCTGCCAGAACGTCGCCGATGATCTGCTTCATCCGATCGAAACTGATGTTCTCGTCGTGCGAGCCCATCTCGGCCTTGGTCGCTGGCGTGAATATGGGGGCGGGCAACTTGCTCGCGTTCTTGAGCCCGGCGGGCAAGGCCACACCGCAGACGGACTGCCCCTCCTGGTACTCTTTCCAACCGCTGCCAGCCAGATAACCACGCACCACGGCCTCGACCGGCAGCGGCTCGAGCCGCTTGACCAGCATCGAACGGCCGCGTACCTGCTCACGCTCTTCCGGCGCCACCACGCTTTCCGGGTCCTGCCCCGTCAGATGGTTGGGCACGATGTGGCCCAGTTTGCCGAACCAGAACAGCGCCATGCGCGTCAGCATCTCGCCCTTGCCCGGAATGGGTTCCCCCATGACCACGTCGAAGGCGCTCAGGCGATCTGTCGCCACCATCAGCAGCCGGTCTGCGCCCACCGCATAGTTGTCGCGCACCTTGCCTTTGGCAACGAGAGGCAGAGAGCGAATGGTGCTTTCGAGCAGGGCGGCAGTCATGGAGCTCCTTTGTCGCCGCGAAGGCGTTCGTTTCAGGGGAATCGCCGAATTCTAGTGAGCGGCCCCATGAAAAAACCCGGCCGAAGCCGGGTCGTCGCGAGGCCGCCCTGGCGGCTCAGACCACCGTCTGCGCCAGTTCACCGCTCGCGTATCGCTTGGCCACGTCGATCAGCGCCTGCCCCTTGATCTTGCCCGCCTGGCCTTCGCAGCCGAACTGCTGGTAGCGCTGCTTGCAGATCACCTTGGCGGCCTCTCGGGCCGGCTTGAGGTAGTCGCGCGGATCGAACTTCTCCGGGTTCTGCACGAAGTACTTGCGGATGGCCGCAGTCATGGCCAGGCGGATGTCGGTGTCGATATTGATCTTGCGGACGCCATGCTTGATGGCTTCCTGGATCTCCTCGACCGGCACGCCATAGGTCTCCTTCATTGCGCCGCCGTACTGGCGGATCTCGACCAGCAGATCCTGCGGCACGCTGGAACTGCCGTGCATCACCAAGTGGGTGTTCGGGATGCGTCGGTGGATCTCCTTGATGCGGTTGATCGCCAGGATGTCACCGGTAGGCTTGCGGGTGAACTTGTAGGCGCCGTGGCTGGTACCGATGGCGATGGCCAGCGCGTCGAGCTGCGTGCGCTTGACGAAGTCGGCGGCCTGCTCGGGATCTGTCAGCAACTGGTCCATCGTCATCGTGGCCTCGGTGCCGTGGCCGTCTTCCTTGTCGCCCTTCATGGTCTCGAGCGAGCCCAGGCAGCCGAGTTCGCCTTCGACGGTGACGCCCAGCGCATGCGCCATGTCGACCACCTTGCGCGTCACGTCGACGTTGTAGTCATAGCTGGCGATCGTCTTGCCGTCGGCCTGCAGCGAGCCGTCCATCATCACCGAGCTGAAGCCCAGGTTGATGGCGCCCTTGCAGACGTCCGGGCTCTGGCCGTGGTCCTGGTGCATCACCAGCGGGACGTGAGGCCACTGCTCGAGCGCGGCCTGGATCAGGTGCTTGATGAACGGCTCGCCCGCGTACTTGCGCGCACCGGCACTCGCCTGCAGGATCACCGGCGCCCCAATTTCGTCGGCCGCGGTCATCACGGCCTGAACCTGCTCCAGGTTGTTGACGTTGAAGGCGGGGATGCCGTAGCCGTTTTCGGCGGCATGGTCGAGCAGTTGGCGCATCGAAACGAGAGGCATGGTCGTTCTCCGGAAGTGAGTCGTTCGGCTTGCCACGCACCATCGTCGGTAACCTGGCGGTAACTCGTTCGATTCTAGCGAGCCGAGGTGCCAGGTTTTGCGCTGCAACATGCCCGAATCCGGGGGATTCGCCGGCGAAACTGGCTGGCGTTCACCCGGCTTTTCGCGGCCCCGCAGTTCGCGCGGCGGCCGACACTCGGCGTTCGGACGGCCCTTTGCCGACCATAAGGATCTGCCATGTCGCGCATTGCCTTGACGGCCATCACTCCCTGGATCACCGCGGCCGCACTCGCCCATCCTCACGACCTGGCGGCACATCTCATGCAACGCCTGTCGGTCAGTCGCCGCACGGCAGGCAAGACGATCGCCCGCCTGGTCGAGACGCAGTGGATCGCCCAACACGGCATGCCGCGCCGCCCGCACCATGTGCCCGGGCTGCTGCGCCAGGTCGTGCAGCGCTACCCATTGGCCGGGCTCGACGAGGCCCTGCCCTGGTCGCGCGACTTCGCGCCGAACTTCACGTTGCCCGCCAACGTCGTGCGGCTGGCCCAGCACGCTTTCGGCGAACTGGTGAACAACGCCATCGACCACAGCGGCGGCACGAGCGTCACCGTCTCGATGCGGCAGACACCGGCTCACCTGCAGTTGCTGGTTTCCGATGACGGCCGCGGCCTGTTCGACAAGGTCGCGCAGTACTTCCGGATCGTCGACCCCGCTTTGGCCATGCTGGAGCTGAGCAAAGGCAAGCTCACCAGCGATCCCGAGCGGCACACCGGCCGCGGCCTGTACTTCACCTCTCGCATCGCCGACGTGCTCGACCTCCATGCGAACGACACCGCCTTCCAGCACCGCGCCTGGCAGCGCCACCGCTGGTCGCGCACCACACCCGCGGCCCGGCACGGCACCTCGGTGTTCGTTGCCATCGCTCTGGACACGACGCGCACGCTCGACTCGGTACTGCGCGAACACAGCCGCGACGGCCAGGGCTATGCGTTCGAGCGAACCGTCGTGCCCCTGCAGTTGCTCACCGCACCGGGCTGCGCGCTCGATTCGCGCGCCCAGGCCCGGTGTGCCGCGCAGCGACTGCAGCAGTTCCGCCATGCGCAACTCGACTTCTCGGGCGTGACGGACATCGGCCACGGTTTCGCCGACGAACTCTTCCGCGTCTTCGCGCGCAGCCAGCCCGAGCTGGCGCTCGAACCGGTGAACATGTCGCCCCGCGTGCGTGCGCTGGTCGACAGCGTGCGTGCCGAAGCGGCCTGAGCTGCGCCGGCCTCAGAGCCGTTTGGCCTCGATCTCCGCCAGAGCGCGCATCGTGCGCAGCACGGTATCCGGCGTCAGGCTGATGCTGTCGATGCCCAGTTCCACGAGGTACTTCGCGATCTCCGGGTGGTCCGACGGCGCCTGGCCGCAAATGCCGCTGTGCCGGCCATTGCGCTTGGCGCCTTCGACGGCGAGCTTGAGCATCTTCAGCATGCCCGGGTCGCGTTCGTCGAAGGACTCGGCGACGATCGCGCTGTCGCGGTCCACGCCGAGCGTGAGCTGGGTCAGGTCGTTGGAGCCGATCGAGAAGCCGTCGAACAACTCGGAGAACTCGTCGATCAGCAGCACGTTGTTCGGGATCTCGCACATCACGTAGACCTGCAGCCCGTTCACACCACGGCCGAGCCCATGGCCGGCCATCGCCGCGAGCACGCCGCGGGCCTCATCGAGCCGACGGCAGAACGGCACCATCACCTTCAGGTTGGTCAGCCCCATCACGTCGCGCACACGCTTGAGCGCCTGGCACTCGAGCGCGAAACCTTCCGCGTAGGCCGGGTGGATGTAGCGCGCCGCGCCGCGGAACCCGATCATCGGGTTCTCTTCGTGCGGCTCGAACACGCGCCCGCCCAGCAGCGCCGCGTACTCGTTGCTCTTGAAGTCCGACAGGCGCACGATCACCGGCCGCGGGAAGAACGCCGCGGCAATGGTGCCGATGCCTTCGGCCAGCCGCTCGATGAAGTAGCTCGCGCCGTCCGGACAGCCGGCCCACAGCGACTGCACCTGAGCACGCTCCTTCTCGTCGACGATGCGCTCGGGGTGCAGCACCGCCATCGGGTGCACCTTGATGTGCTCGTTGATGACGAACTCCATGCGCGCCAGGCCCACGCCATCGCAGGGCAGCATGCTCGTCTGGAACGCCAGCTCCGGGTTGCCGAGGTTCACCATGATCTCGGTGCGCGGCTTCTTCAGGCCGGCGATGTCGCTGACTTCGCGGTGGAAGGGCACCGTGCCCGCGTAGACCTTGCCCATCGCTCCTTCGGCGCAGGACACGGTCACGCCTTCGCCGTTGGCCAGCGTCGTGGTGGCGTGCTCGGCGCCCACCACCGCCGGAATGCCGAGTTCGCGCGCCACGATGGCGGCGTGGCAGGTGCGCCCGCCGCGGTTGGTGACGATCGCCGCGGCGGTCTTCATCACCGGCTCCCAGTCGGGCGTGGTGGTGTCGGCCACCAGCACCTCGCCGGGCTTGAACTCCGCCAGGTGGCGCGCATCGGCCACCAGGCGCACCGCACCCGTGGCGATGCGCGCGCCGACGGCACGGCCGCGCGCTTTCACTTCGCCCTGGCCGTCGAGCACGAACTCCTCGATCTGCGTGGCCGAGCGCTGCGACACCGCCGTCTCCGGCCGCGCCTGCACGATGTAGAGCGGCCCATCCGGGCCGTCCTTGGCCCATTCGATGTCCATCGGGCGCAACGTACCGGCCTGGCGGCTGTAGTGGTCCTCGATCTTGATCGCGGCGCCGGCGAGTTCCAGCACGTCGGCGTCGCTCAGGCAGAAGCGCGCGCGGTCGGCCTTCGGCGTCGGGCGGTTCACTACCGGCTCGCGGGTGCGGCCGCTCGCGTAGACCATCTGGATCTGCTTGTCGCCGAGCGTGCGGCGCAAGACGCTGCGGAATCCCTGCCGGTAGGTCGGCTTGTGCACGTAGAACTCGTCGGGGTCGACGGCGCCCTGCACCACGTTCTCGCCCAGGCCCCAGGCGCCGGTGATGAACACCATGTCGGGGTGGCCGGATTCGGTGTCGATGGTGAACATCACGCCGCTGGACGCCAGGTCGCTGCGCACCATCTGCATCACCGCCACCGACAGGCTGACCTTGAAATGGTCGAAGCCGTTGTCGATTCGGTAGCTGATCGCGCGGTCGGTGAACAGCGACGCCTGGCAGCGCTTCACTGCATCGAGCAAGGTCTCTTCGCCGCGAATGTTCAGGTAGGTGTCGTGCTGGCCGGCGAAGCTGGCGGTGGGCAGGTCTTCCGCCGTGGCCGAGCTTCGCACCGCCACGCTGAGGTCTTCGCCGAAGCGCGCTTTCATTTCGCGCCAGGCCTCGCGGATCGTCGTCTCCACGTGCTTGGGCATGGGCGCGCCGTAGACGATCTCGCGCGCCTTCGCGCCCGCGCGGGCGAGCGCGGCGATGTCGCGCTTGTCCAGGCCGTCGAGCGCCCGATGCAACTGCACCCACGCATCGGATTCGTCCAGCGCATCGCGGTAGGCCTCGGCAGTGACCGCGAATCCGTCCGGTATGCGCACGCCCAGCGGCGTGAGCTGCTGGAACATCTCGCCCAGCGAGGCGTTCTTGCCGCCCACGAGCGGCAGGTCGGTCAGCGACAGGTCACGGAACCAGCGGATGCAACTCGTCGGCGCGCTCGTCATGGCAGTCTCCTGGATCGGCTCGATCCGGATGCTCCGCCCGCCGTGCCGACGCTGGATTGAGGCGCGTCAACCGACGCGTTCGGCCCGGTAATCCTGTGCGCGCAGCGCAGCGAGAATCTGCTCGATGTGGGCGACGCCGCGCGTGCGCACCACCACCTCGATCTGCGCCCGCTCCACCGACAGGGAGGTGAACGCACGCTGGTGCTGCACCTCGTCGATGTTGGCGCCGAGCTTGCCCAGCAGCGTGGCCACGTCGGCCAGCGCGCCCGGCACGTCGCGGATGTCCAGCCGCAAGCGCGCGAGCCGCCCCGACTTCACCATGCCGCGCTCGATGATCTCGGCCAGGACCAGCGGCTCGATATTGCCGCCGCACAGCACCAGACCGACCCGGCGGCCCGCGAAACGCTCGCGGTGCTTCATCAGGGCAGCCAGGCCGACGCCGCCGGCACCTTCGACCACCGTTTTCTCGATCTCGAGCAGCATCAGGATGGCCTGCTCAATGTCGTCCTCGCTCACCAACAGCACGTCCCTGACGCGCTCCTTGATGATCGGCAACGTCAGCGCGCCCGGCGACTTGACGGCGATGCCGTCGGCGATGGTGGCCTGGCCGCTCTCGCGGTGGCCGTGGTGCACGGCATTCCACACCGCCGGGAAACGCTCGGTCTGCACGCCGTAGACCTCGATGCCCGGCTTGATCGCACGCGCCGCCGTGGCCATGCCGGAGATCAACCCGCCGCCGCCGATGGCGACGATCAGGGTGTCGATCTGCGGCTGAGCCGCCAGCATCTCCAGCGCGATCGTGCCCTGACCTGCGGCGACGGCCAGGTCGTCGTACGGGTGCACCACGGTGAAGCCGCGCTCATTCGCCAGCGCCAGGCCGTGGGCGCGCGCATCGTCGAAGGTGTCGCCTTCGAGCACCACGGTCGCGCCGAAGCGCCGCGTGTTGTCCACCTTCACCGCCGGCGCGAAGCGCGGCATGACGATGGTGGCCGGGATGCCCATGCGCTGCGCGTGGTACGCCACGCCTTGCGCATGGTTGCCGGCCGACACCGCCAGCACGCCGGCCGCGCGTTCGGCCTCGCCGAGCTGCGCCATCTTGTTCAAGGCGCCGCGCTCCTTGAAGGAGGCGGTGAACTGCAGGTTCTCGAACTTGAGGTAGACCTCGCAGCCGGCCAGTTCGGACAGCGTGCGCGACACGAGGCAGGGCGTGTCGACCACCTCGCCGCGCAGCCGCTGCGCGGCGGCCTCGATGTCCCGCAGGGTCAGGTCACTGGCCATCAGGCGACGCGGCAGACCTTCAGCATGTTGGTGCCACCGGGGTAGCCCATCGGCTCGCCGCAGGTGATCGCGTAGGTGTCGCCGGGGCGCAGCACGCCGCGCTCGACGAGCAATTTCTCGGCGGCGGCCAGCGCCTGATCGCGGTCGGTGAACACCGGCATCAAGAGCGGCCGCACGTTGCGGTACAGCGTCATCTTGCGCTGCGACACCAGCTGCGTCGTCAGCGCATAGATCGGCACCTTGACGTTGTGCCGGCTCATCCACAGCGCGGTCGAGCCCGACTCGGTCAATGCGAGGATCGCCTTGCAGCCCAGGTGGTGGGCCGTGAACAGCGCGCCCATGGCGATCGACTGGTCGATGCGGCCGAACTTCTTGTTGGTGAAGTCGGTCTCGATCGACACGTCGTCGGCGGCCTCGGCTTCCAGCGCGATGGCAGCCATCTGCGTGATCGTCTCCACCGGGTACTTGCCGGCGGCCGTCTCGGCACTGAGCATCACGGCGTCGGTGCCGTCGAGCACGGCATTGGCCACGTCGCTCACCTCGGCGCGCGTGGGCACCGGGTTGACGATCATCGACTCCATCATCTGCGTCGCGGTGATGACCACCTTGTCCATCTCGCGCGCCAGGCGGATCATGCGTTTCTGCAGTGCCGGCACGGCGGCGTTGCCGACCTCCACTGCCAGGTCGCCGCGCGCGACCATGATGCCGTCGCTCGCCTTGAGGATCTGGTCGAGCACGGGAATGGCCTCGCTGCGCTCGATCTTGGCGATCAGTGCCGGCTTGTGCCGCCACGGCTCGCCGGCCACGTTGGCGAGCTGGCGCGCCATCTCCATGTCGGTGGCGTTCTTCGGGAAGCTCACCGCCAGGTACTCGCACTGGAAGGCCATCGCGGTCTTGATGTCCTCCATGTCCTTGGCGGTGAGTGCCGGTGCGGTGAGGCCGCCGCCAGCCTTGTTGATGCCCTTGTTGTTGGACAGCTCGCCGCCGATCACCACCGTCGTGTGCACTTCGTCGCCGCGCACCGCCTCGACCGTCAGTCGCAACAGGCCGTCGTTAAGCAGCAGCGTATCGCCGGGCTTCACGTCGCGCGGCAGATCCTTGTAGTCCAGTCCGACACGCTCGTTGGTGCCCAGCGCCGTGGTCGCGCCATCCAGAATGAACGACTGGCCGGCCGTCAGCATCGTCGAGCCGCCGTCGAACTTGCCGACGCGGATCTTCGGGCCCTGCAGGTCGGCCATGATGGCCACTTCCTTGCCTGCGCGCGCCGCCACCTCGCGCACGAGCATGGCGCGGTCGATGTGGTCCTGCGCCTTGCCGTGCGAGAAGTTCAGGCGCACCACGTCGACGCCCGCGCGCATCATGCGCTCCAGCACCTCGGGGGAGCTGGAGGCGGGGCCGAGGGTGGCAACGATCTTGGTGGCGCGGGGCATGGAGTCTCCGTTGTCTTTGTCTGGGGATTATCGAAGTGCCGCGACGCGCTGTCCCTGGCCTGCCGGCATGACTGTCATGCCTGCGCGCGCTTCGCGAGGATCTCGAAGGCCGGCAGCGTCTTGCCCTCCAGCACTTCGAGGAAGGCACCGCCGCCGGTGGAGATGTAGCCCACCTGCTTTTCGATGCCGTACTTGGCGATGGCCGCCAGCGTGTCGCCACCGCCGGCGATGCTGAAGGCGGAGCTGGCGGCGATGGCCCGTGCGATCGCTTCGGTGCCGTGCGAGAAGGCCTCGAACTCGAACACACCCACCGGGCCGTTCCAGACGATGGTGCCGGCCGCCTTGAGCTGCGCGGCGAGTTGTGCCGACGTCTGCGGGCCGATGTCGAGGATCAGGTCGTCGGCCTCGACGTCCTTGGCCAGCTTGACCGTGGCCTTGGCATCGGCCTTGAACTCCTTGGCCGTGACCACGTCGACCGGGATCGGCACGGCCGCGCCGCGTGCCTTCATGGCCTCGATGACCGCTTTGGCCTCGGCCAACAGGTCGGCCTCGACGAGGCTCTTGCCGATCGGCAGGCCGCTGGCCAGCATGAAGGTGTTGGCGATGCCGCCGCCGACGATGAGCTGGTCGACGTTCTTCGCCAGGCTCTTCAGGATGGTCAGCTTGGTGCTGACCTTGCTGCCGGCGACGATGGCCACCAGCGGGCGCTTCGGGTTGGCAAGCGCCTTGGTGATGGCGTCGATCTCGGCAGCCAGCAGCGGCCCGGCGCAGGCGATCTTGGCGAACTGCGCGATGCCGTAGGTCGAGGCCTCGGCGCGGTGCGCGGTGCCGAAGGCGTCGTGCACGAAGATGTCGCACAGCGCGGCCATCTTCTTCGCCAGCTCTTCGTTGTTCTTCTTCTCGCCCTTGTTGAGGCGGCAGTTCTCCAGCATCACCACCTGGCCGGGCGCGACCTGCACGCCATCGACCCAGCCGGAAACCAGCTTCACCTCGCGGCCGAGCAGTTCGCCCATGCGTGCAGCCACCGGCGCCAGGGAATCCTCGGGCTTGAACTCGCCCTCGGTCGGCCGGCCCAGGTGCGAAGTGACCATCACCGCGGCGCCGGCCTTCAGCGCCTGCTCGATGCAGGGCACGCTGGCGCGGATTCGGGTGTCCTCGGTGATCTTGCCGGCATCGTCCTGCGGCACGTTCAGGTCGGCACGGATGAAGACACGCTGACCCGCCACCTTGCCGGCGGCGACGAGATCGGTAAAACGAAGAACGTTCATGATGAAACTCAAGAGTTGATGATAAGGTAACTTGGTTACGAAGGCGAATCGGAATTCAGCGGGCAGCGGCTCACCAGCCCCACATCAGCCGCAGCGGCAGGAACACCGCCAGGCCCGCGAGCAGCGGCCCGAGCACTCCGGGGCGCCACAGGTAGTACAGCGAAGCAGCGGCGACGGCGGGTAAGCGGGCGTCCTGCCAGGTGGCGATGAGCTTGCCCTGGGTCATGATCACCTCGGGCACCACCACCGCGGCCAATGCCGCCAGCGGCGCCACTTTCAGGCCCCGCTGCAGCCATGCCGGAATCTTGACCTCGCGGTCCGGAAAAAGAAAGAAGTTGCGCGCAATGAAGGTGACCACGGCTAGGCCGAGGATGGTCACGGCGCCGAGCCAGCCGTCGGTCATGCGCCGCCCTTCATGCGCTGGCCGGCGCGCTCGGCCTGCTCGATCAGCAGACCGGCGGCCACGGCCGCGGCGATGGCCACCACGATGTTGAGCTTGAGCGGCATCGCAAAGGTGGCCACGGCCGCCGCACCGGCGACGGCGGCGGCCGTCCAGGTGCTGCGATCGTTCAGCAAACCGTAGGTCAGGCCCAGCATGGCCAGGGTGCCGGCAAAGCCCAGGCCCCACTGCGTCGGTATGGCCTCGGACAGGAAGATGCCGAACAGCGAAGGGATTTGCCAGGTGAACCAGATCGTCACGATGCCGCCGACGATGTAGCGCACCTGCCCGGGTTCGCGCTTCGCGCCGGGCCAGGCGCGCTGGAAGGCGATCAGGTTCAGGTCGGCCAGCAGGTAGCCGATGGCCATGCGCCGCCCGCGCGACAGATGCCCCATGTGCACGCGCCACTGCGCGCTGAAGATGACGAAGCGCAGGTTCACGCAGAAGGCGGCGGCCCACACCACCCACATCGGCGCGCCGGCGGCCAGCAAGGGCAGCGAGGCGAGCTGGGCACTGCCGGCGTAGACCGTCAGCGTCATCAGCACCGCCAGCGGGATCGACAGGCCGCTCTTGGCCATCGCCACGCCGGTCACCAGGCCCCAGGCGGCGATGCCGGGCGCGAAGTCGAGCATGTCGCGCGCGCCGCGGCGGAAATGGGGGTCGCGCAGCAGCGCGCGCAGCGAGGTCATCCTCGCATTGTCGTCGCTCCACGCAGGGCGGCCGGCGCCGCCGGACTCAGGACTCGCGCGCCTTCGGCTTGTCCTTGGCCTTGCTTTCGCTGCCCTTGGCCGGGCGCTTCTCGACGTGGGCGTCGGCGACCTCTTCGGCGGCAGGCTTGGCGGCCACGCCGGCGATCTGCGGCGGAACTTCCTCGATCTTGTTCTCGCGCATGTAGTCGTTCATGTCGCGCCAACCGGCAAACACCGCGGCCCGATCGGCCTTCTTGTTGAGCGCATAACAGTCCTCGATGGCCCGGCCGGCATGGCGGCAAGCGCCACCAACGGCCTTGCCGTCGGCCTCGCGCGTCGCAGCGACCTTCTCGGGCGACTCGATGCCCAGCATGTCGCAGCCGGCGAGCAGGGCAAGAGCGAAGATGGCGAGATGGCGTTTCATGGCGGTCCAGCCCGACAGGGGCTCACCGCTGTATCGGCCGCCGGCGCGGCGACTTGAGCGCCGCGCGGCGGCCGCCGGGGGCTTACTGCGCGCCGGGCGCCATCGCCAACAGGCGCTGCACGCGCTCCTCCGTTGCCGGGTGGGTGGAGAACAGCCCGCGCAGCCCGCCGCCGGACAGCGGATTCATGATCATCATCTGCGCCGTCTCGGGGTGCCGCTCGGCGGCGGCCATCGGGATGCCGCGCGCGTAGGCATGGATCTTCTCCAGTGCCGAAGCCAGCGCGCGCGGATCGCCGGAGATTTCGGCACCGCCGCGATCGGCCTCGAACTCGCGCGAGCGGCTGATCGCCATCTGGATCAGGCTGGCCGCCAGTGGCGCCAGCAGCATCACCAGAATGCCGACGATCGGGTTGGCCGGGCGGCCTTCGCTGTCGCGGCCTCCGAAGATCATCGCGAAATTGGCCAGCATCGAGATCGCGCCGGCCATCGTGGCGCTGACGGTGCTGATGAGGATGTCGCGGTGGCGCACGTGCGCCAGCTCATGGGCCATCACGCCGCGCAGTTCACGCTCGCTGAGCACGCGCATGATGCCGGTGGTGGCCGCCACGGCGGCGTGCTCTGGGTTGCGGCCGGTGGCAAACGCATTCGGGGCGTCCTCGTCGATCACGTAGACGCGCGGCATCGGCAGGCCGGCGCGCTGCGCCAGATCTTGCACCATGCGGTAGAACTGCGGCGCCGACGTCGCGTCGACTTCGCGCGCGTTGTACATCTTCAGCACCATCTTGTCGGAGAACCAGTAGCTGAAGAAGTTCATGGCCACCGCCACCGCGAGTGCCAGCATCATCCCCGTCTGCCCGCCCATCAGCGAGCCGATGGCCATGAACAGGGCGGTGATCGCCGCCATCAGGATGGCGGTCTTCATCAGATTGAACATGTCGCGTGGTCCTCGTAAAACAGGAGTGCCGTAGATGCGGGCGGCGCCGCGGAGTTCAATCGGCCGGCGTGTCGAAAGCCATGCCCGGCGCGACGCGGTGGCCCTGCAGGAAGGCGGCGGCCGGCAGGCGCCTGCCGCCCGGCCGCTGGAGCTCGATCAGTCGCAGCGCCCCCTCGCCGCAGGCCACCTCGATGCCGGCCTCGCCGACCGTGAGCACCTCGCCGGGCCGGCCGGCCCCCGCGCAGGGCTCGGCGCGCCAGACCTTCAGTGTCTCGCCGGCGAGCACGCCGGCGGCACCCGGAAACGGGTCGAAAGCTCGCAGGCGGCGCTCGATGGCCGCAGCACCCTGTCGCCAGTCGATGGCCGCCTCGGCCTTGTCGATCTTGTGGGCGTAGGTGATGCCCTCGGTGGGTTGCCGCTGCGGCTTGAGCCCGCCGCAAGCCGCAAGTTCGAGGGCTTCGACGATCAGGCGACCGCCGAGCTCGGCCAGCCGGTCGTGCAGCGAGGCGGTGGTGTCGTCCGGCCGGATCGCCACGGGTTCGGCGAGCAGCATGTCGCCGGTGTCCAGGCCGGCGTCCATCTGCATGACGGTGATGCCGGTCTGTGCATCGCCGGCCTCGATGGCGCGGTGGATCGGTGCGGCGCCACGCCAGCGCGGCAACAGCGAGGCGTGGATGTTCAGGCAGCCCAGGCGCGGCAGTTCCAGCACCCAGGCCGGAAGAATCAGCCCGTAGGCCGCGACCACCATCACGTCGGGGCGCGCCGCGATCAGGGCCGCGCGAGCCGCCGCAGCGTCGTCGGCGTACTTGCCGTCGAGCCGCAAGCCGCGCGGTTGCGCGACCGGGATGCCCTCGGCCTGCGAGAAGGCCTTCACCGGCGATGCCTGCAGCTTCATGCCGCGGCCGGCGGGCCGATCGGGCTGGGTCAGCACCAGCGGGATCTCGCATCTCGCCGCGTGCAGTTGCCTCAGGGCGACGGCAGCGAACTCCGGCGTACCGGCGAAGACGACGCGCACGCCGGGCCTCAGCCGCGAATCTCGTCGCGCGACTTCTTCAGCATCTTGGTCTTGATGCGGTCGCGCTTGAGCGGGCTGAGATACTCGACGAACACCTTGCCGAGCAAGTGGTCCATCTCGTGCTGGACGCATACCGAGAGCAGGCCCTCGGCGTCGAACTGGTAGCTCTCGCCCGAGCGGTTCAGCGCGCGCACAGTGACACGCGCATGGCGCGACACCTTGTCGTAGATGGTCGGCACCGACAGGCAGCCCTCGTCGCCGAAGACCATTTCGTCGCTGCGCGTGACGATTTCGGGGTTGATCAGCACCCGAGGCTCGTCGCGTCCCTCGGAGGTATCCATCACGATCACGCGTTCGTGCACGTCGACCTGGGTGGCGGCCAGGCCGACACCTTCGGCGGCATACATGGTCTCGAGCATGTCGTCGATAAGGCGGCGGATGCGCGCGTCGACCTGGTCGACGGGACGAGCCACCGTGTGAAGACGGGGGTCGGGGTAGCGGAGGATGTTGAGTTCGGCCATTTGTATCCATTCGATTCTGCCGGAACCGCTTGTGGAGTGCACACAACGGGCTGCTCCGTGACAGGCCTCACACCTGCGCCTACCGCGGACCAGTTTCGTTGCGATATCAATGGTTTACAGGCAGAATCTTCGAAACTGTATGAGCATTTTCGCCGAATGCGGGCCGGGCACGGAGCGTTCGGCTCAGCAACCCTAGAGCGCGACTGTCCACACCCGCGCCGCCGGAGAATCGACCCCATGAAGCGTCGCCAGCCCACTGCCTCCCCTGCCCGCCGGGCCGCTGCGCTCGGGACAGCCATCGGTGCCATGCTGCTTGCCGGCTCGGCCCTGGCGGTCGACTACCCGGTGACCTCGCAGCAGCGCAGCACGGCCAAGCAAGTCGCGCAGACCGGCGTGCCGCTGTCCGAACTGTCCGCCAACGCACCCGACTCGTACACGGTGAAAACGGGCGACACGCTGTGGGACATCTCCAAGCTCTACCTGAAGAGCCCGTGGCGCTGGCCGGAACTGTGGGGCATGAACCTCGACCAGATCCGCAACCCGCACCTCATCTACCCGGGTCAGGTGCTTCTGCTGGACAAGAGCGGCGGCCGCGCCCGCCTGCGCGTGGGCCAGCAGATCGGCCCCGATGGCACCGTGAAGCTGTCGCCGCGCATCCGCACGTCGGCACTCGGCGATGGCTCGATCCCGTCGATCCCGTTCCACCTGATCGAGCCTTTCCTCAACGAGGCACTGATCTTCCAGGGCAACGAACTGGAGACCGCGCCGCGCATCGTGGCCACGCAAGAAGGCCGCGTCCTGCTCGCGCGTGGTGACACCGCGTACGTTCGTGGCGAGATTCCGCAACAGCGTGAGTTCAGGATCTTCCGCGAGGCCAAGCCCTTGCGCGACCCGGCCACGAAGGAAATTCTCGGCTACGAGGCCAACTATGTCGGCTCGGCCGAGTACGTGCGCCAGGGCGAGAACCGCACCGGTGCCGACGGCAAGCCCGAGATCGTCCCAGCCACTTTCTCCGTCACCTCGATCAAGCAGGAAGCGGGTGTGGGCGATCGGTTGGCGCCGACGCCGGCGCGCGAGTTCAGCAACTATGCGCCGCATGCGCCGCAGAGCCCGCTGTCGGGCCAGATCGTGTCGATCTACGGGGACGCCCTCACGGCCGGCCAGAACCAGATCGTGTCGCTGAACAAGGGTGCCGCCGACGGCATGGAACGCGGCCACGTGCTCGCGCTGTGGCGTACCGGAACCCGCGTGATCGACAAGACCGATGCGTCGCGACCGACCATCAAGTTGCCTGACGAACGCCACGGCATGCTGTTCGTGTTCCGCGTGTTCGACCGCATGTCCTACGCACTGATCCTGTCGGTCAAGGATCCGGTCAAGCCGGGCGACGGGTTCACCCAGCCCTGAAGGTCGCGCGCGTCGGCGGCGCCTCGCTCACATGCGCGCCGTCGACTGCGACGCGGATGAGATTGCCGCCTGGCTGCGGCTGCTCGAGACGCCCCAGGTCGGACGCGAGTCGGCACGGCGGCTTCTCGCGGCCTTTGGCTCCCCTCAGGCCGTGCTCGCCGCCAGCGAGGCACGGCGCAAGGAGGTCGTCGGTTCGGTCGCCGCGCACGCGTTGTCGCAGGCAGGCGATGGCCACGACGCGTTGCTTGCGCTCACGCTGGCGTGGCTGGCGCAGACCGATGGTCCGCCACGGCACCTCGTCGCGCTGGGAGATCCCGACTACCCCGCGGCGCTGCTCGAGACGGCCGACCCACCTCTGCTGCTGTACGCGATCGGCAGCGTCGAGCTGCTTCGCAGCGGATCGCTGGCGATCGTTGGCAGCCGCAACCCGACGCCGCAGGGACGGGAGAATGCGCAGGCTTTCGCTGCGGAGCTGGGGCGCGCCGGGCTGACGATCGTCTCCGGCCTCGCCCTCGGCATCGATGGAGCGGCCCACGCGGGCGCCCTGGACACGGCGGCCAGCACCATCGCGGTGGTCGGCACCGGGCTTGACCGCGTCTACCCGAAGCGCCACCTCGCCCTGGCCAGACGCATCGCGGACAACGGCTTGATCGTCAGCGAATACTCACTCGGCACGCCTCCGCTGGCTCCCAACTTCCCGCTTCGGGACCGCATCATCGCGGGTCTGAGCCGGGGAACCCTGGTGGTCGAAGCTGCATTGCAGTCCGGCTCACTGATCACGGCGCGCCTGGCGGTCGAGGGAGGGCGCGAGGTGTTCGCCATTCCCGGTTCGATCCACGCACCGCAATCGAAAGGCTGTCACGCCCTCATCAAGCAGGGCGCGAAACTGGTGGAGTCGGCCCGCGACATCCTCGAAGAACTGAGCTGGCCAGGCCTCGAGGAGACTCCCACTGCCCCGACGCAGCGTGAGCCTGCGGCCGCGCACCCCATCGTCGAGGCGATGGGATATGAACCGATCAGCCTGGACGAACTGGTGCGTCGCACCGGCTGGAGCGCGGCGGAACTCAACGTGCGCCTGCTCGAACTCGAGCTCGGCGGCGTGGTGGCCCGGCTGCCGGGCCAGTGTTTCCAGCGCATCGGCCAGGGCTGAGGCCGGCAAGCGATTCTTCACGCCCGCTCGTCCAGGGCGCTGGGGTATAGTGGATTCATGTTCGACGTGCTCGTCTACCTGTACGAAAACTACTGGCGGCCCGATGCGTGTCCCGACCACGATCAGCTGACCCGCAAGCTGTCGTCTGTGGGCTTCGAGTCGGACGAGATCCAGGAGGCGCTGAGCTGGCTCGACGGGCTCGCTTCGGCGTCCGAGTCCTACGTCGGCGACCAAGGTCCCGGCGCACTGCGCGTGTACTCCCCGCAGGAACAGGATCACCTCGGCGAAGAGTCGATCGGCTTCATCAGCTTCCTCGAATCCGCCGGCGTCCTGCCGCCGCCGATGCGCGAGATGGTCATCGACCGTGCCAGTGCGATCAACGGCGGGCCGATCGACCTGGAAGACCTGAAGATCATCGTGCTGATGGTGTTCTGGAGCCTGGGCGAAGAGCCCGATGCGCTGATCCTCGACGAACTGTTCGTGGCCGCCGAAGACCGGCTGATCCACTGACGCTGGCGGCCCGAGCCGCTCAGTTCAACAGGCGCGCGGGATCGACGTCGAGCTTGGCCAGCGCGCTGCGCGTGGCCTTCACGGTCAGCGATTCGTCCTGGGCCGGCACCAGCAGGCCCGCCTGCAGGAAGGCGGCCAGCCGGTGCTGCTGGAACAGGATGCCGCGGCCCTGCGGCGACACGAACAGCGTGAGCTGCTTGCGCAGCCCCTGCCAGGCGAGTTGCACCGCTTCGTTGCGGTTGCGGTAGTCGAGCATGTACCAGCTGCCCACCTGGAGCTCGCGTGCCCAGGCGACCATGGCCGGCGTCGGCATCGAGCCGCCCTCGCCCACCACCTCGAGTTCGGAACTCTCGTGGCCGGAGAGATCGAGCACCATCGATTCGTCGATCTCGACGTCGGCTGCTTCGGGGAGCAGTTCCTCGAGCGTCTCGAGACGTCCCATGAGCTCTTCGAGCCGCTCGTGCGGGATCACGGCCGCCTTGGCCGTGAATGCCGCCGCCAGCGAGTTGTTCAGCCGCTGGATGTGCTCGTCCTGCTTGTCGACCGGCACGCCGGCGTTCTCCATGCCCTCGCGCAGCGTCTTCAGCAGCGGCGGAAGGCGCCGGATCACTTCGGCGCGCTCCTCGCGCGAGACCTTGGCGCTGGCCGACCAGATCAGGTCGGCAGCGACACGCTTCATGGCCTTGGTCTGATCGCTCTGGATGCCGGCCTTCACCGCAGTCATCGCCATCACGTCGGCCCAGACCTGGAACAGGAACTCGCGCACGCCTTCCTGCACCGGCATCTCGTTGAGCATCTTGCGCAGCTCGATCGTGTACTGGATGGCCAGCGTCTCGCGCTGCTCGACCTGCTGCGCCAGCGAGACGCCCTTGCGCGACGCCTCGTTCTGATTCTTGAAGTAGTGCTCGAGAAACTTCTCGAACTCCGTCAGCACGGTCTGGAAAACGCGGCGCCCGGTGTCCGGGTAGGCCTCGACGACCTGCACGACGCGCTTGATCTCCTTCTCGAGAAGATCCGCGACAGCCCGTCCGGTGGCGTCGAAGCCCATCACGCAGGCGCCCATGCGGTCGATCAGCTTGCGCGCCGGGTGGTCGACAGTGGCGAAGAAGTCCGGCTCGCTCACCGCCACCCGCAGAACCGGCATCTGCAGCCGGGCGAACCAGACGCGCACCGACGCCGGGATGCGCTCTTCGGTCAGGATGCTCTGGAACAGCAGGGCGACGATTTCGATGGTGGCCCGCTCCACGGGCGTCGCGGCGGCCTGCTTGAGGGCCTGCTTGCGCTGGTGCAGTTCTTCCAGCATGGCGGGCGTGCTGACCGCCCCGACATCGGTGCGTGCCGCGCCTGCCGGAGCCAGCCGCCGCGCGATGCCCTGCTGGGCATCGGAGATCGCCGCGCGCAGCGCCGGTGAGGCGACGGCCGCGGTGGCACCGGCCTGCTGCGTGGCCACGAACTCCGGCAGTTGCCGGCCGATCAGCTTGTTCAGGCGGCCGAGCACGGCCTCGGCATGGTCGATGCCGCGGGCCAGAGCGCCGGCGCGCGTCATCAGCCGGGTTTCCTCGCCCACACCCATGCGCCCGTGGCCCGAGCTGTGCGCCCCCGACAGGCTGTGCACGCCAGAGGCGACCGAGCCCACCCAGGCCGAGTTGGCCGAGCGCTTGATGTACGGCCGCAGATCGACATCGGGCATGACCCGGCGCTGGATCAGCCAGGCATTGATCTCGTGATAGCCCTCCTCGACGAACTGTGCGAACTCGTCGTGAAGCACCGTCTGCAGCAGGCGCCAGGTGTCCAGACTCAGGCCCGCCGCGCGCCACGAGGCCGTGGCGATGCGTGCCAGCACGTGCGGCCGCAGAGCATCGTTGGGATCGAGTTCCTCGCGCTTCTCGAGCTGGCTGATGCGCGAGCGCAGATCGCTGAACTCCCACGAGGCGCGGTCCATCATGGCCAGAGCCAGGCGCGAGCTGAGGATCTCGTGCTCGATCGTGTCGTCGTCGACCAGGCTCAGGTTGTTGCCGCGATTGGAGGGGTGAGGCAGATCGCCGGGGCGGGAGGCCGACACCATGCCGCTGCTGATCGCGCTGCGCAACATGGAAATCATGCCCTGCTGCCAGAACGGTGCCGCCTTCTGCAGATCGAGCACCATGTCGCGGCGCTTCATGGCCACCGCCGGTTCGGCGTTCTGGCTGGCCAGCGACTTGGCGCCCCGCTCGACCGATTGCACCAAGCCGGGAAGGCCGCGCAGCGCACCCTCGACGTAGGCGCGCCGGGCCTGCTGGGCCAACGCGTTCTGGGTCGCGGGCGTCATCGCCATTGGGTGGTGGGGTGGGCGGGCGTCGTGGAATGTCTACGGCACTCTACACCACGGCCCCGGCATTCGGATCGTCGGGGTCGGTTTCCTTCGGCCCCTGTCGCACCAGATCCTCACGCTTGACGCCCAGCCACATCGCGATGGCGGCGGCGACGAACACCGACGAATAGATGCCGAACAGGATGCCGATCATCAGCGCGAGCGCGAAGTAGTGCAGCGTGGCGCCGCCGAAGATGTACATCGACACCACCATCATCAGCGTGCTGCCGTGGGTGATGATGGTGCGGCTGATGGTGCTCGTGATGGCGTGGTCGATCACCTCGCGCGAGTTGAGCTTGCGGTACTTGCGGAAGGCCTCGCGCACCCGGTCGAAGATCACCACCGACTCGTTGACCGAGTAGCCCAGCACCGCCAGCACGGCGGCCAGCACGGCCAGCGAGAACTCCCACTGGAAGAAGGCGAAGAAGCCGACGATGATGACCACGTCGTGCAGGTTGGCCACGATGCCCGCCACCGAGAACTTCCATTCGAAACGGATGGCGAGGTAGAGCATGATGCCCACCACCGTGGCGATCAGCGCATAGGCGCCGTCGCGCGCCAGTTCGGAGCCGACCGACGGCCCGACGAACTCGCTGCGCTGCAGCCGCACCGGCTCGGCGCCGTCCTTGCCGCACACCACCTTGCTGATGGCCTCGCCCTTGTCGGTGGTCATCTGCACGCTGCTCGTGGCGGCGCCCTCGGCCTTGCACAGGGCTTCGAACACTCGCGTCACCACCTCGGCCTGCTTGACGTCGCCGCGCACCGGCAGACGGATCAGCACGTCGCGCGAAGTGCCGAAGTTCTGCACTTGCACCTCGCCGAAGTTCAGCGTGTCGACCGTGCCGCGCACCTTCTCGAGCTGCGCCGCCTGCGGGTACTCGACCTCGATCACCGTGCCGCCAGTGAACTCGATCGACAGGTGCAGGCCGCGCGTGGCGATGAAGAACACCGCGGCCAGGAAGGTCAGAGCCGAAACGACGTTGAGCACCAACGCGTGGCGCATGAACGGGATGTCGCGGCGGATGCGGAAGAATTCCATGGTCTTTCCTCCTCAGGCCTTCGTCGCGGGTTCGGTGCCAGGCTCGGCCGCAGGCTTCCACACCTGGCCGATCGACACGCCCTTGAGCTTCTTCTGGCGGCCGTACCAGAGGTTGACGAGGCCGCGCGAGAACATCACCGCCGAGAACATCGAGGTCAGGATGCCCAGGCAGTGCACGATCGCGAAGCCGCGCACCGGGCCGGAGCCGAAGGCCAGCAGCGCCACGCCGGCGATCAGCGTGGTGACGTTGGAGTCGAGGATGGTCGCCCAGGCGCGCTCATAGCCGGTGTTGATGGCCACCTGCGGCGAAGCGCCGTTGCGAAGTTCTTCGCGCACCCGCTCGTTGATCAGCACGTTGGCGTCGATGGCCATGCCCAGCGCCAGCGCGATGGCGGCAATGCCCGGCAATGTCAGCGTGGCCTGAAGCATCGACAGAACGGCGATCAGCAGCAGCACGTTGAAGGCCAGCGCCAGCGTCGAGAAGACGCCGAACAGCAGGTAGTAAAGGCACATGAACACGCCGATGGCGGCAAAGCCGTACAGCACGCTGTTGAAGCCCTTGGCGATGTTCTCGGCACCCAGGCTCGGGCCGATGGTGCGTTCCTCGATGATCTCCATCGGCGCGGCCAGCGAGCCCGAACGCAGCAGCAGTGCCGTGTCGTTGGCCTCCATCGTGGTCATGCGCCCGGAGATCTGCACGCGGCCGCCGCCGATCTCGCTGCGGATCACCGGCGCGGTGACGACCTCGCCCTTGCCCTTCTCGAACAGCAGGATGGCCATGCGCTTGCCCACGCTCTCGCGCGTCACGTCGCGGAAGATGCGCGCGCCCTTGGCATCCAGCGTCAGGTTGACGGTCGGCTCCTGCGTCTGGCTGTCGAAGCCGGCCTGCGCGTCGACCAGGTTCTCGCCGGTCAGGATGACCTGGCGCTTGAGGATCAGGCCGGAGCCGCCGCGCTCGACGTAGCGTTCGGTGCCGAACGGCACCGGGCCGCTGCCCACTGCAGCCGCGGCGGCCTCGGCGCTGTCTTCGACCATGCGCACCTCCAGCGTGGCGGTACGGCCGATGATGTCCTTGGCCTTGGCGGTGTCCTGCACGCCGGGCAGCTGCACGACCACGCGGTCCAGGCCCTGCTGCTGGATCACCGGCTCGGCCACGCCGAGTTCGTTGACGCGGTTGTGCAGCGTGGTGATGTTCTGCTTGACCGCCGTCTCCTGCACCGCGCGTGCAGCTTCCGGCTTGAGCACGCCGGACAGCTTGAAGTCGCTGCCATCGGGCGCCTCGGTCCAGGCCAGGTCGGGCAACTGCTCGGCCAGCAGGTTGCGCGCGGCTGCCTGCGTGTCGCGATCACGGAAGCGGATGTCGACGTTGTTGCCGTCGCGCGTGATGCCGGCATGGCGCAGGTTCTTGTCACGCAGCAGCGTGCGGATGTCGCCGGTCAGCGCCTCGGCCTTCTTGGTCAGCGCTGCCTTCATGTCGACCTGCATCAGGAAATGCACGCCGCCACGCAGGTCAAGGCCCAGGTACATCGGCAGCGCATGCATCGAGCTCAGCCATTGAGGCGAGCGCGAAAGCAGGTTCAGCGCGACGATGTAGCTCGGGTCGCTGGCGTCGGGGTTGAGCGCCTTGACGATGGCGTCCTTGCCCTTGATCTGGTTGTCGGTGGTATCGAAGCGCGCCTTCACCGAGTTGCCGTCGAACTGCACGAAGTCGGCCTTGACGCCTGCGGCGACGAGCGCCTGCTCGACGCGCGGCACGAAGGCGGCGTCGATCTTCAGCGTCGCCTTCGCGCTGCTGACCTGCACGGCCGGCGCCTCGCCGAAGAAGTTCGGCAGCGTGTAGATCAGCCCGACGATCAGCGCGACGACGAGGATCGCGTACTTCCACAACGGGTAGCGGTTCATGACGACTTCCTTGACAGCCCGGACCGGCTGCTCTTGGCAGGCGGGCCGCACGGGGCGGACCGCGTTGTCACGCGATCGCCCGGCACTCGCTTACTTGAACGTGCCCTTCGGCAGGACCTGGACGATCGCGGTGCGCTGCACCTGCAGTTCGACGCCGTTGGCCACCTCGACATGCAGGTAGCTCTCGCCGATCTTGGACACGCGCCCGATCAGCCCGCCGCCGGTGACGACTTCGTCGCCCTTGGCCAGCGCGTCGATCATGGCCTTGTGTTCCTTCTGCCGCTTCATCTGGGGCCGGATCATCACGAAATACAGCACCACGAACATCAGCAGCAGCGGCAGCATGCTGCCCAGGCTGCCGAGGAAGGAGTCGGGTGCGGCGGCAGGCGCCGGAGCGGCCTGCGCGTAGGCTTGGGAAATGAACACGGGTGGCATCCTCGCAAGTGCGCCCCCGGCCACGCCGGGGGCAAAACCTGTGGATTGTACGGGCGAGCCTCAGCCGGCCTGCATGGCCTTGCCGACCTCGTTGGTTCCCTGTGCGCTGCCGCTGTCAGGCACGGTCTCGTCGTGCCGATCGGAGATCTCGTCGAATCGGGCCGCGACCTGTTCCGCCGCGTCCGGCACGGCACCGATGTGCACGCCCTGGGTCATCGTGACGTGCGCACGTTCGAAGGTGCCGGCCCCGGCGCACAGGATGGCGCGGGTGGGCGCGTCCTGCGACACGAGGTAGAGCAAGCCCGGCGTCACCGACTCCGGCGTCAGGCGCGCCAGCACGGCCGGCGGCAGCAGCCCCTCTGTCATGCGCGTGGCGGCCGTCGGCGCCAGGCAGTTCACGCGGATGCCATCCTTCGCGCCCTCGAGCGAGAGCGTCTGCATCAGCCCGACCAGGGCCATCTTCGCCGCGCCGTAGTTCGACTGCCCGAAGTTGCCGTACAGGCCCGACGACGAGGTCGTCATCACCACGCGGCCGTATTTCTGCGCGCGCATGGCGGGCCACACCGCGTGGGTGCAGATCACCGCGCCCATCAGGTGGACGTCCATCACCAGGCGGAAATCGGCCAGTTCCATCTTCGCGAAGCTCTTGTCGCGCAGGATGCCGGCGTTGTTGACGAGGATGTCGATGCGGCCCCAGCGCTGCAGGGTGTCGGCCACCATCGCAGCCACGCCCGCCTCGTCGGTGACGGAGGCGCCGTGGGCCACCGCTGTGCCTCCGGCCGCTTCGATCTCGCGCACCACCGCCTCGGCAGCCGTCAGAGACTGCCCCTCGGCAGCGCGGCCGAAGTCGTTGACCACCACCTTCGCGCCGCGTGCGGCCAGCGCCAACGCATGCTGGCGCCCCAGGCCACCACCCGCGCCGGTGACGATGGCCACCTGGCCGTCGAATCGAATGCTCATTCCCGTGTTCCCGTCATTTGGCCGCCAGGCCGAGGCGCTCGATCAGTGCCTTGTCCCTGGCGAAGGTTTCGACGGCCCATTTTGCATAGTCCTCGCCGCTGCGGTACCAGAGGTCCTGGTTGAGCTGCTCGATCAGTTCGAGATGCTTGGGGTCGTCCATCGCCTTCTTGAAGGCATCGTGCAGGGTCTTCAGCACCGCCGGGTCCATGCCCTTGGGGCCAACCAGGCCGTAGGGCGAACTCGACACCACGCCGTAGCCGAGGTCTTTCGCCGTGGGCACGGTCGGCCAGCGCTTGGTGCGGTTCTCGCCGAAGGTGACGAGCAGGCGCATCTGCCCGCCATCGACGAACTTGTCCCAGCCGGTGGCGTCGCTGGCCGCCATCACGTGGCCGCCGAGCAGCGACTGCATCAGGTCGGCGTTGCCCTTGTAGGGCACGTGCGTGAGCTGCGCCTTCGCCGCCGCGGCCACCTCCTCCATCAGCAGGTGCGGCGAGGTGCCGTTGCCGGTGGAGCCGTAGTTGACCTGGCCCGGGGCCTTGCGCGCTGCGTCGACGTAGTCGTTGAAGCTCTTGTGCGGCGAGTCGGCCTTGACGACGAAGCCGAAGGTGTAGCCCGAGACGCCGAGGATGAAGCTGAAATCGTTGATCGGGTGCCACTGCTGCTTGCTCATGTGCGGGATGCGCAGCATGCCCATCGGGAACTGGGCGATCGTGTAGCCGTCGGGCTTGGCATTCAGCGCCATGTTGCCCGGCCCGAGCGTTCCGCCGGCGCCCGGCTGGTTGGAGACGATCACCGGCTGGCCGAGGTGGCGGCCGGCGATCTCCGCGAGTCCGCGCAGGTGCCGGTCGGTCGAGCCGCCGGCCGGCCAGGGCACGATCAGCGTGACCGGCTTGTTCGGAAAGGCCTGGGCCGAGACGGGCGCGGGCGCGCTCAGGCAGACGGCTGTGCCGGCCACGGCGACGGCGAGCAGACAGCGGCGCGACAGGTGCAAGCGGGCAATCGATGGCATGGTCATCTCCAGCGCAGTGGCGAGGCAGGGATGATCTCCAGCACCCGGCGAACCCGCCATTGGGGACAATCCTTCGCGGCTGTCGCGCCTGCGACAGACTCGCCCGGCCGCTGCGAACCTAGCGTTTCCACCAATCTGCGCGAGGTCAAAGGATCTGTATATTCTTACTTGCTTATATACAGATTCTCAGCCCGACTCTCCTTCCTGGAGCCCCCGTGGATCGGAACCCCTCAGACCCCGGCCGCCTGCAGCGCGCCCCCGAAAGCTTCGTCGACCGCGACGGCGTGCGCACCGTGTTCGCGCAGGCGCGTCACGGCCGGCGCGACTTCATCCGCAGCGCCTTCGCGGCCGCCGCCGCCGGCGCCGCGGCGCCGCTCGCCCTGGGCCAGTCCAACCCCGTGCCCGCGGCCGGTGGCGACCCGAACATCCTCGAGCTGCCCGAGCACAGCAAGGGCCTGGGCCAGCCCGTGGCCACCGACGGCTACGGCAAGCCCTCGAAATTCGAGGCCAACGTGCAGCGCCGGCCCAGCCCGGGGCTGACGCAGACCTCTCAATCCTCGGTGTCGTTCGCGCCGCTGCAGTCGCTGTTCGGCATCGTCACGCCGGCCGGCCTGCACTTCGAGCGCCATCACCAGGGCTGGTGGGACATCGATCCCTCCAAGCACCGCCTGATGCTCAACGGCTCCGATCCGTCGCTGCTGAAGAGACCCATGGTCTTCGCGATGGACGAGCTCATGCGCCTGCCCAGCGTGTCGCGATTCCACTTCATCGAGTGCGGCGCGAACACGGGCATGGAATGGGGCAACGTGGCCGTGCCGACGGTGCAGTACACGCACGGCATGCTGTCGTGCAGCGAGTTCACCGGCGTGCCGCTGCGCGTGCTGTTCGACCTGGCCGGCGTCGACTACAAGCGCGCCCGCTACGTGCTCGCCGAAGGCGCCGACGGCTCGTCGATGACGCGCACCATCCCGATGGAGCTGGTCGAGTCCGGCGAGGTGCTGGTGGCCTACGGGCAGAACGGCGAGATGCTGCGCCCCGAGAACGGCTACCCGCTGCGCCTGGTGGTGCCTGGCGTGCAGGGTGTGAGCTGGGTGAAGTACCTGCGCCGCATCGAGGTGGGCGACAAGCCCTACGGCACCAAGGACGAGACCATCCACTACGTCGACCTGCTGCCCAGCGGGCTGCACCGCCAGTACTCCAGCACGCAAGAGGTCAAGAGCGTGGTCACCACGCCCTCGGGTGGCCAGGTGCTGCTCGACAAGGGCTTCTACAACATCTCGGGCCTGGCCTGGTCGGGACGTGGGCGCATCCGGAAGGTCGACGTCTCCGTGGACGGCGGGCGCACTTGGCGAGCGGCGCGGCTCGAAGGGCCGGTGATGGCAAAGTGCCTCACGCGCTTCAACATCGACTGGGTCTGGGACGGCAAGCCGGCCATCGTGCAGAGCCGCGCCACCGACGAGTCCGGCCATGTGCAGCCGACTTACCGCCAGAACCGCAGCGTGCGCGGCACGCGTTCGATCTATCACAACAACTCGATCCAGTCGTGGCTGGTCCAGGAAAGCGGCGAGGTGAAGAATGTCCAGCTGTCGTAGCCTCGTTGCCGCCGCCCTGTTCGCGGCAGCCGGTGCGGCGCTCGCGCAGACGGCCTACCCCGGCATCGGCCGCGCTGCCACCGCTCCCGAAGTGGCTGCCTGGGACATCGACGTGCGCCCCGACTTCAAGGGCCTGCCCAAGGGCAAGGGCTCGGTGTCGCAGGGACAGGACGTGTGGGAGGCCAAGTGCGCGTCCTGCCACGGCATCTTCGGCGAATCGAACTCGACCTTCTCGCCGCTGGTGGGCGGCACCACGAAGGACGACGTGAAGACCGGCCGCGTGGCGCGCCTCACCGACCCGGCCTACCCGGGCCGCACCACGCTGATGAAGGCGTCGACCGTCTCGACGCTGTGGGACTACATCAACCGTGCCATGCCCTGGACGGCGCCGAAGTCGCTCTCCACCGACGAGGTCTACGCCGTCACCGCCTTCCTGCTCAACCTGGGCGGCGTGCTGCCCGACGACTTCGTGCTCAGCGACGCCACGATGGCGCAGGCCCAGTCGCTGCTGCCCAACCGCAACGGCATGACCACCGATCACGCGATGTGGCCCGGCGGCAAGCCGCGCAAGCCCGACGTGCAGGGTTCAGCATGCATGAAGGATTGCCCTGTCGATGCCGGCCACGCCTCGCTGCTGCCCGATCACGCCCGCAATGCCCACGGCAACCTGGCCGAACAGAACCGCCTCGTCGGCGCGCAGCATGGCGCCGACACCACGCGGCCTGCCGGCGCGGCAGTTGCCGCGGCCGCGCAGCCTCAGAAGCCGGAGCCGCCCGCTGCACTGGCCCTGCTGAACAAGAACGGCTGCAATGCCTGCCACACCGTCGATGCCAAGCTGGTCGGCCCGGCCTTCCGCGACATCGCGAAGAAGTACAACGGCCAGGCCGACGCGGCCAGCTACCTGGGCGGCAAGATCCGCGCAGGCGGCAGCGGTGTGTGGGGCGCCATCCCCATGCCGGCGCAGGCGCTGTCGGAGGCCGACGCGCGTGCCATCGCGCAGTGGCTGGCCGAAGGGGCAAAGAAGTGAGCGGCGAAGCCATCCGCTTCGCTGTGCTACACCAGCGCCCTGCGCGACAAGGGTAGTCACGGCTGTGCCTGCCCCGAGCTCTTCCATAACATCCCTTTATTCCGTAGGAGTGGACATGCAAACCCGTCGAGAAATGCTGACGCGCAGTGCGTCCGTGGCTGCCGCGCTGGCAGGGCTGGGGCTGCTGCCCCAGGCGGCGCAGGCGGCCTGGTCGCAGGCTGCGTTCGATGCCAAGACCATGGGCGACCTGATGAAGGCGCTGGGCGTCTCGGCCCCCGCCGAGAGCAAGGACGTCACCATCACCGGCCCCGACATCGCCGAGAACGGCGCCGTGGTGCCGGTGGGCGCATCGACCACGCTGGCCGGCGCCAAGCGCATGCTGCTGCTGGTCGAGAAGAACCCGTCGATGCTGGCCGCGCTGTTCGAGGTCACCGATGCGGTGGAGCCCAACATCTCCACCCGCGTGAAGATGGGCCAGTCGTCCAACGTGATCGCCGTGGTGATCACCGCCGACAACAAGGTGCTCTTCGCCCAGAAGGAAATCAAGGTCACCCTGGGTGGTTGCGGCGGCTGATCGTTCAGCGCCCCGCCTCCCCACCACCCGAATCGAAGGAGATACGACATGGCAGATCCGATGCGCATTCGCGCCCAAGCCGCCGGTGACAAGACCACCGTGCGCGTGCTGATGAGCCACGAGATGGAAACCGGCCAGCGCAAGGACGCCGCCGGCAAGGTGATCCCCGCCTGGTTCATCCAGGAAGTCACCGCCAACCACAACGGCAAACCGGTGATGACGGCCCAGTGGGGCCCGTCCGTCGCCAAGAACCCCTTCCTGCAGTTCGTCATCAAGGGCGCCAAGGCCGGCGACAAGGTCGCGATCACCTGGAAGGACAACAAGGGTGACACGCGCACCGACGAAGCCACGGTGAGCTGAACACCATGCGCCGACTCCTTGCCACCACCTTCCTGGCTGCCGTCTCGGCCGCCGCCTTCGGCCAGAAGAGCGCCGCCGACGGCATCGCCGAGTACCGCGCGATGCTGGCCGACGGCAACCCGGCCGAACTGTTCGAAGCCAAGGGCGAAGACCTCTGGAAACAGAAGCGTGGCCCGAAGAACGTTTCGCTCGAGAAGTGCGACCTCGGCAAGGGACCGGGCGTCGTCAAGGGCGCCTTCGTCGAACTGCCGCGCTACTTCGCCGACACAAAGAAGGTGCAGGACCTGGAGACGCGCCTGGTCACCTGCATGGAGACGCTGCAGGGATTCGACGGCGCGGCGATCGCCAAGACACCGTTCGGCAAGGGTGAGCAGAACAACCTGACCGCGCTGGCAACCTGGATCGCCGCGGAGTCGCGCGGCATGCGCTTCAACCTGCCGCAAGGCCACGGCGAAGAGAAGAAGATGTACGAGGTCGGCAAGCGGGTGTTCTTCTTCCGCGGCGGGCCGATGGACTTCTCCTGCGCTTCCTGCCACGGCGAGGACGGCAAGCGCATCCGCCTGCAGGACCTGCCCAACCTGACCAAGAACCCGGGCGACGGCATCGGCTTCGCGGCCTGGCCGGCCTACCGCGTGAGCAACGGCCAGATGTGGAGCATGCAGCTGCGCCTGAACGACTGCTACCGCCAGCAACGCTTTCCGTTCCCCGGCTTCGGCAGCGAGCCGACCGTCGCGCTCGGCGTGTACATGGGCGTGAACGCCAAGGGCGCCGAGTCGATCGCCCCGGCCATCAAGCGCTGACACCGGAATGAACACCACGATGAACAAGACCCTCCTCGTTGCGGCAGCCTGCGTTGCAGCCGCCATCGTCGCCGGCTGCGCTTCCACGCCGTCCGCGCAGGACCTCGACAAGCTGACGCTCGACCTGATGAAGGCCTCGTTCCGCGACGAGGGCATCGCCAAGGCGGACCGGCTCAACCAGGACCTGGGCCAGCGCGCCTGCTCGTCCGACAAGGCGCCCGCCGAAGCGGTCGCCAAGCAGATCGAGGCCGAGGCGCTGGCCAGCATCAAGTGGCCGGCGGGCGGCCAGTACGTAGGCGACTGGCGCGAAGGCGAGAAGCTGGCGCAGAACGGCCGCGGCATGACCTGGACCGACGCCTCGGCCGACCCGAAGGCCAACGGCGCCAACTGCTACAACTGCCACCAGATCGACAAGAAGGAGATCTCCTACGGGACGATCGGCCCGAGCCTGTGGAACTACGGCAAGAACCGCGGCGTGAAGGACGTGGCCGACCCGGCCACTGCCGCGATCGTGCAGTACACCTGGGGCAAGATGTGGAACAGTAAGGCCTACGCGGCCTGCTCGAACATGCCGCGTTTCGGCCACGCCAGGCTGCTCAACGAAGACCAGCTTCGCCACGTGATGGCGCTGCTGCTCGACCCGAAATCCCCCGTCAACCAGTGACGGCCGAAGAGCCCGCAGCCGCGGGCTTTTTGCGGTCCAAAACATAAGTCAACACTTATCATGAGCCTGAGCAAGCGAGAGTTCCTGCAGGTGCTGGGCGCCGCCGGCGTGGCCGGCATGGGCCTGGCGCGACACGCCGATGCAGATGCCGCCACCGCCGAGCAGGCGCTGTACGACGTGCCGAAGTTCGGCCAGGTGTCGCTGCTGCACATGACCGACTGCCACGCGCAGCTGCTGCCGATCCGCTTCCGCGAGCCCAGCGTGAACCTCGGGCTGGGCAGCATGGCCGGCGAACTGCCGCACCTGGTCGGCGAGCTTCTGCTGAAGAAGGCCGGGCTGCGCCCCGGCAGCGCGCAGGCCCATGCCTACACCTTCCTCGACTTCGAGACCGCCTCGCAGCGCTACGGCAAGGTCGGCGGCTTCGCCGAACTCGCCACGCTGGTCAAGCGACTGAAGGCCAGCCGCCCCGGCGCGCTGCTCCTCGACGGCGGCGACACGTGGCAAGGTTCGGCCACCTCGCTGTGGACGAACGCGCAGGACATGGTCGACGCCTGCAAGCTGCTCGGCGTGGACGTGATGACCGGCCACTGGGAGTTCACCTACGGCATGGAGCGCGTGAAGGAGATCGTCGAGAAGGACTTCAAGGGCAAGGTCGATTTCGTCGCGCAGAACGTCAAGACCAACGACTTCGGCGACCCGGTGTTCTCGCCCTATGTGATCAAGCCGATCAACGGCGTGCCGGTGGCGATCATCGGCCAGGCCTTCCCGTACACGCCGATCGCCAACCCGCGCTACATGGTGGCCGACTGGAGCTTCGGCATCCAGGACGACAACCTGCAGAAGATGGTCGACGAAGCGCGCGGCAAGGGCGCGCAGGTGGTCGTGGTGCTGTCGCACAACGGCATGGACGTCGACCTGAAGATGGCCTCGCGCGTGCGCGGCATCGACGCCATCCTCGGCGGCCACACGCACGACGGCATGCCCGTGCCGGTGCTGGTGAAGAACGCCGGCGGCACGACCATCGTCACCAATGCCGGCAGCAACGGCAAGTTCCTCGGCGTGATCGACTTCGACGTGAAGAACGGCAAGGTGGCCGACTTCCGCTACACGCTGCTGCCGGTGTTCGCCAACCAGATCCAGCCCGACGCGGAGATGGCCGCGCTGATCAAGAAGATCCGCGCGCCGTACGAGAGCAAGCTGGCCGAGAAGCTGGCCGTGACCGACGGCACGCTGTACCGCCGGGGCAACTTCAACGGCAGCTGGGACCAGCTCGTCTGCGACGCGTTGATGGAAGTGCAGGGCGCACCGATCGCCTTCTCGCCGGGCTTCCGCTGGGGCACCAGCCTGCTGCCGGGCGAAGCGATCACGCGCGAGCTGATGATGGACCAGCTGGCCACCACCTACTCGTACGCCACCGTCACGCCGATGAGCGGCGAGATGATCAAGACGGTGCTGGAGGACGTGGCCGACAACCTCTTCAACCCCGACCCCTACTACCAGCAGGGCGGCGACATGGTGCGCGTGGGCGGCCTGACCTACGCCATCGAGCCGAGTGCGAAGATGGGCGCGCGCATCACCGACATGCGCCTGGACGGCAAGGCGATCGACGCTGCCAAGACCTACAAGGTGGCCGGCTGGGCACCGGTGGCCGAGGAAGCGAAGAATGCCGGCAACAAGCCCGTCTGGGACGTCGTGGAACAGTGGCTCAAGGCCAAGGGCCGCGTCACGCCGCGTCGCATCAACACGCCGCGCCTGATCGGCGTGCAGGGCAACCCCGGGCTCGTCTGAGCCCCCTCACCCACCCGGAGACGACCATGCTGATCCGCCGACTCTTCATCGCCCTCGCGTTGTCGCTCGCTGCCGCCGGCGCGATGGCGCAGGACAAGGTCGTCTACCACTTCGACGACGCCACCGCGCAGGCGCTCAAGGGCCTTCGCAACATCAAGAACCACCTCGACGTCGACCCGAGCGCGAAGATCACCGCGGTGAGTCATGCCAACGGCGTCGACTTCCTGATGAAGGACGCCAAGGACCGCAACGGCAACCCCTACGAGGTGGCGGTGCAGGAGCTGGTGGCGCGCGGCGTGAAGTTCGAGGTCTGCGAGATCACGCTGAAGAACCGCAACCTGAAGAAGGAGCAGTTCATCGAGGAAGCCGCGTTCACGCCCTCTGGCGTGGTGCGCGTGGCCAAGCTGCAGCGCGAGGGCGCCGCCTACATCAAGCCCTGAACGGCATGTTGCGGTGATGAGCCTCGAAGCCCTGCTCGACCGATTCGGCCAGGCGCCGTTGCTGGCGGCCGGCGGCCTGCTCATCGGCTTCGTGTTCGGCTTCTTCGCGCAGCGCTCGCGCTTCTGCCTGCGCTCGGCGGTGATCGAGTTCGCGCGCGGCATGCCCGGCGGCAAGCTCACCGTCTGGCTGTTCGCCTTCGCGATCGCGCTGCTGGCCACGCAGTCGCTCATCGCGCTCGGCGCGATGGACGTGAGCACGGCGCGCCAGCTCGCCGCGCGCGGCAGCCTGTCGGGCGCGGCGATCGGCGGCGCGCTGTTCGGCATCGGCATGATCCTGGCGCGCGGCTGCTCGAGCCGTCTGCTGGTGCTCGCCGCGCAGGGCAACCTGCGCTCGGTGCTGTCGGGCCTGGTGTTCGCCGTCACTGCGCAGGCCGCCTGGCAGGGCGCGCTGGCGCCGTGGCGCGAAAGCATCTCGTCGTGGTGGACGGTGGAAGGCGGCGCCGCGCGCGACCTCACCGTGCTCACCGGCCTGGGCCGCGGCGGCGCGCTGCTGTTCGGCGCGGTGTGGCTGGTCGCCGCCATCGTCTGGGCGCGCCGCCAGAAGGTCGCCCCCTGGGGCTGGGCCGGTGCCAGCGCCGTCGGGCTGGCCATCGCATCGGCCTGGTGGTTCACCGCGTCGGTGGCGGCCACGTCGATGGAAGCCGGCCTCGCGCCGATCCAGGCGCTGAGCTTCACCGGCCCGTCGGCGGAGGTGCTCAGCCGCGTGCTGTTCGCGCCCGACCGGCCGCCGACCTTCGACTTCGGCCTGGTGCCCGGCGTCTTCCTCGGTGCCTTCGTCGCCGCCGCGCTGTTCCGCGAGCTGAAGCTCGAGGGCTTCTCCGGCGGTGCGTCGATGCGCCGTTACCTGATCGGCGCGGTGCTGATGGGCTTCGGCGGCATGACCGCCGGCGGCTGCGCCGTCGGCGCAGGCCTGTCGGGGGCCGCGGTGTTCACCATCACGTCCTGGATCACGCTCAGCGCGATGTGGGCGGCCGCCGCGCTGACCGATCGTTTCATCGACCAGCGAGGCCTAGAAGCCGCCCAGCCGAACCTGGGCGACCAGCCGGTGCCGCGCAGCCGCGCTTTCACCTGAACCCCCGACGCGAGAACTTGCCATGCGCCGCCTTCCTGTTGTCTCTCTCGCCCTGGCCCTGGCCGCCGCGCTGCCCGCCGCCCGCGCGGCCGACCTGTCGCGCGCCGTCGAGATCGTCGAAGGCAAGTGCTTCATCTGCCACGGCATCGAAGGCGAAAGCTCCAGCCCGGTGTTCCCGCGCCTGGCAGGCCAGCACGCGGGCTACGTGGCGCGGCAGCTGGCCGACTACAAGGCCGGCAAGCGCAAGAACGACACGATGCAGTCGATGGTCACCGACCTGTCGGCCGACGACTTCCGGCTGCTGGGCATGTACTTCGAGTCGAAGCCCTCGCTCAAGCATCCGGTGGCCGACACCGAGCTCGCGCAGATGGGCCGCTTCATCTACCAGCGCGGCAACCCGTATTCCGGCGTGGCACCGTGCGCCGACTGCCACGGAGCTGCCGGCCACGGCACCGAGAAGATGCCGCGGCTGGGCGGCCAGCATGCGCAGTACGTCGAGAACCAGCTCAAGGCCTTCAGCCGCCGCGAGCGCACCAACGACAACGCGGTGATGCACTCGGTGGCCTCCAAGCTCACCGAGCTGGAGCTGAAGGCGGTGTCGTCCTACGTCAGCGGGCTGCAGTAGGCCGACGCCGCGGTCAACCGAGCATGTCGGCCCAGATGTTGTCGGCCCAGGACAGCGCGTAGCGCCCTTCCACCTGGTTGGCTGCCGCCGACACGCCGCCCGAGCCCTGCACCGGCAGGAAGGTCTTCTGCTCGGCGTTGTACTGGTGCACCGAAGCCACGTGGATCACGTCGCGGCCGGTCACGAAGCTGTAGCAGGTGTTCATGACCACCGGCGTGGCGTTGACCGCCTCGCCCTTGAGCAGCTGGATGATCGCCGCCGCCGCCACCTTGGCGTGCTGGTTGGCCATGTGGCCCGACTTCGGCATGGTCGGCGCGGGGAAGGTGGCATCGCCGAGCACGTGAACGCCCGGTACCGCCGTGGACTCCATGGTCAGCCAGTTCACGCCGACCCAGCGGCTGTTGACGTTGATCAGGCCGGCTGCACGGGCGATGTCGCCGGCGCGCTGCGGCGGGATCACGTTGAGCACGTCGGCCTTGACGTCCTCGAACTCGAGGCGGGCGGTGCCGCCGTTGGCGTCGACCTCCTTCAACTCCGCATTCGGACGGTATTCGAGGATGCCGTCGTAGCGCTCCTTGAAGGCCTTCTCGAACAGCGCCTTCTTCGACTGAACTTCGGGGTTGGCGTCGAGCACCAGCACCTTCGACTTCGGCTTCGCCTGCTTCAGGTACGACGCAACCAGGCAGGCGCGCTCGTAGGGCCCGGGAGGGCAGCGGTACGGCACCTTCGGGATGGAGATCGCGAACACGCCGCCGTCGCGCATCGATTCGAGCTGCTGGCGCAGCGCCACCGTCTGCGGGCCGGCCTTCCAGCCGTGCAGGATCTTCGATTGCGCCGCCGTCGTGGCCAGCCCGCCCACGGACTCGGTCATGAAATCGACGCCGGGCGAGACGATCAGCCGGTCGTAGGGCAGCGTGCTGCCGTCGGCCAGGCGCACGGTCTTGCCGGCGGCGTCGATCGCGACCACCTCGCCCTGCACGACCTTCACGCCGGCGGCCTTCAGGCCGTCGTACCCGCGGGTGATCTCGCCAATCTGCTTGTAGCCGCCGACCACCAGGTTGGAGATCGGGCACGACACGAAACTGGCATTGCGCTCCACCAGCGTCACATCGACGTTGCCACCCCACAGGCGCAGGTAGCGTGCGGCGGTGCTGCCGCCGAAGCCGCCGCCGACCACCACGACACGGCCGATCGACGGGCCGCCGGTGCTGGCACAGCCGGCCAGCGAGAGTGCGCCCAGAGCGGCGCCGGTGCCCAGCAGACGCCGGCGCGAGAACATCGTTGCATTCATGGCGCGGCTCCTCAGGGGGCGGGTTTCTGTGCGGCGAAGTAGGCGGCGATCAACTTGAGCTGCTCGTCGGTGTAGCCCTTGCTGATCTGATGCATGATCGTTGCGGGCTGCGCGCCGCTCTTGAAGTCGGCGATCTGCGCGAGGATCTTCTCGGCGGCCACGCCGGCCAGCGGCTTGACGTCCTTGCCGCGCACATTGCCGTTGGTGCCGTGGCAGTTGGCGCAGGTGGCGGCCAGGTTGCGCGCCAGGTGGGCGTCCTGGGCCTGCGCCCAGGGGGCGGCCAGCGCCAGCACGGCAGCGGCCAGGGTCAGTCGAACGGGCATCGGAAGTCTCCTCGGCGGGTGGGTGGCGCGAATTGTGGTCCAAGCTCGGCCCGCTGCACCCTGCGGGTTTATGCACTTGCCAAAGACGCTTCTGCGGGATTCAAATATCACTCAATTCGAATGTACTGTTGCTTGCCGTCGCCCGCGATCGTGAAAACCCTGGCTGCCTGCTTGATGTCCGTCGTTCAGCTGTTTGCCGTGTCGGCCCGCGCGCAGGACACGCCGGTTCCTGTGCCGGTGGCGCCCGGCGCGTGGATGGTGCAGGGCGGTTCAGCCCTGGGTTCGTCGGCCAATCGAAACTACATCTCCAACGCCGGCTTCGTGGTCACCGCAGACAGCGTGGTGGTGATCGACGCCCTGGGCTCGCCCGCGCTCGCCGAGGAGCTGCTGGCGCAGATCCGCCGCGTCACGCCGCTGCCGGTGCGCCACGTGATCGTCACCCACTACCATGCCGACCACATCTACGGCCTGCAGGCCTTCAAGGCGGCGGGCGCCACGGTGATCGCGCAGCGTGCGGCCGGCAGCTACCTCAACTCCGACACCGCGGTGCAGCGGCTGAAGGCCAGCCGCGAGGAGCTGTTCCCGTGGATCGACGAGACCACCCGGCTCGTCCCGGCCGACCGCTGGATCGACGGCCCGACCACCTTGACCATCGGCGGCATGGAGTTCCGGCTGCAGCCGGTCGGCCCCTCGCACACGCCCGAGGACCTGGTGGTCTACGTGCCGAAGCTGCGCATGCTGTTCGCCGGCGACCTGGTGTTCCGCGGCCGTGTGCCCTTCGTCGGCCAGGCGGACAGCGGCCACTGGATCACCGCGCTCGATGAACTGCTGGCCTTCCCGATCGACCTGGTCGTGCCCGGCCACGGCCCGGCGTCGTCCACGGCCCGCGCCGACCTCGAGATGACGCGCGACTACCTCGTGCACCTGCGCCGCACGATGGGCGAGGCCGCGCGTAACATGGAGCCCTTCGAAGAGGCGTATGCGAAGGCCGACTGGTCGCGCTTCGACAAGCTGCCGCTGTTTCGTGCCGCCAACCGCATCAACGCCTACAACACCTACCTGCTGATGGAGCACGAGGCGAAATGAAGTTCAGCCGCCGACACCTGCTGGGCAGCCTGGCTGCCGTGGCCGCTGCGCCGCTGCAGGCGGCACCACCCGCACCCGGTGAGCCGGTGCACTGGCCCGAGCTGACGCTGCTGGACGGCGCGCGCTGGGTGCCTGCGGCCGATCGGGCGCAGGTGGTGGTGTTCTGGTCGGTCAGCTGCCCGTTCTGCAAGCGCCACAACGCTCACGTCGACAAGCTGTACCGTGCCGCAGGCGACGGCGGGCCGCAGGTGCTGACGGTCTCGCGCGACCGCGACGTCGCCGCGGTGCGCCGCTACCTGGCTGCCAACGGTTATGCATTCCCGGTCAGCCTGGACCAGGAGGCGCTGGCAGCCGCGCTGAGCACGCGTCGCATCATCCCGCTGACGATGCTGATCGGTCGCGGCGGCCGCCTCAAGCAGGCCATCCCCGGCGAGATGTTCGAGGAAGACGTGATGGAACTGCTCAAGCTCGCCTGAGCGTGCATGAAGGAGCCGACATGAAGACCCTGACGTCCGCCCTGCTGGCACTGTGGCTTGCCGCGCCCGCGGTCGCCCTGGCGCAGGGCGCACCGATCTTTCGCGACGCCGACCTGCCGCTGGGCGAGAAGCTGATCCAGGAACACAAGTGCAGCGCCTGCCATGCGCGCAAGGTGGGCGGCGACGGCAGCGCGATCTACCGCCCCAAGGGACGCATCAACACTGCAGGTGCATTGCGCGGAATGGTCGAGTACTGCAACACCGAACTGAGCCTGAGCCTGTTTCCAGAAGAGGTGACGGCCATGGCCGCCGTGCTCGACCGCGACCACTACCACTTCGAGTCGCGGCCTCGCTGAAGGCGGCGCGCTAGACTTTGCCGATGGCCACACCCGAGTCCCCCACGCCGAGCGCCGAAGCCGACGAAGTGTTCGAGTCGGCGGCGGAGCTGTTCTCGCTGCTGTCGACGCCGATCCGGCTGAAGCTGCTGTCAGCGCTGTGCCACGGCGAGCGCAACGTGTCAGACCTGCTCGCGCAGATCGACACCACCCAGCCCAACCTCTCGCAGCATCTGGGCACGCTGTACCGCGCGCAGATCCTCGGCCGGCGCCGCGAGGGAACGCAGATCTACTACCGCATCGCCAACCAGCGCGCCGTCACGCTGTGCCGCGCCGTGTGCACGCAGATGGCGCTCGAGATGGACGGCGACGCCGAACTGCCCGAGCAGGAGCGCCTGCTGCCGTCGCGGCGCCGCGCTGCGGGCTGAGCCACCGCGGACGCGGGATGCGCCCCGGCCCGGCCGGGGGCAGAATCGCCGGCTTGCACTCCCGCCGGGCACCATGATGTCCCCATTTTTCTTCCCGCCGCGCAGGGTCGCGATGGCCCTGCTGGCCGCGCTGGCCGTGCCGTGCCTCGCCGCGGGGAGCTCGGCCGAGCAGATCGTCGGCGGCATCGAGGCGATGGTGTTCGTCTGCCTGCCGATCGATGCCAAGAGCGTCAAGCCCGGGCAGGAGATCCTGCAGCGCGCCGTCGAACAGCGCAAGCTCGACCTGCCGGCAATCCGCAAGACCGAGGCCTACCGCAACACCTACAACTCCGAGGTGAACCGGATGCTCTCGCTGCCGCAGCGCGAGCGCCTGACCGCCTGCCAGACCGCCTGGTAGGGGCGTCGCCGGCCCACCCGAAGCGCGGGATTGCCGCGCCACGTGGCGGCGGCGAGGATGCAGTCAACAGCACTCGGGACCTCCTCGCCATGCCCGCCGCACCCGACCCCCATACGCCGCGCCAACCCTCCAGCTCCGACGCGCAGGAGATGCGCTGGCACGAGTTGCTGCAGCGTCTGCAATCGCTGAACGCGCAGCTCGAGTACCTGAAGCTGATGATGAAACTCGGCGTTCACTGAACGCCGGGCTCCACGTCGTCAGTCGTCGTCGCGGTCGCGGCTCTTGCGCGGCTTCAGGCCGATCACCGTGCCTTCGCGGCGCGGGTCGGCGCCGCCGTATTGACGGCCGCTGCGCAAGTCGATCACCACCCCCTGCACCGAACCGATCGGGTTGATGCAGCCGTTGGCTCCCGCCGCGCCCAGGCCCAGGTGGCCGAGGCTGCGCAAGGCGTCTTGCGTGGCGATGCTGAACTTGGGCTGCATGAAGGCCTCGCTGCCCTCGCAGGAGATCGTGCCGGTGGCGCTGGTCACCGACAGCCGCGGCGCGTTGATCGCCTGCTGCATCGACATGCCGTGGTCGATCAGGTTCAGCGTCACGTTGAACACCGAGTTGATGATCGTGGCGCCGCCCGGCGAGCCGTACGCCGCCACCGGCTCGCGGCCACGGAACACGATGGCCGGTGCCATCGAGCTGCGGGGGCGCTTGGCCGGCGCCACGTCGTTCGCGCCGGGGTTGCCGGTGGCCGCGTTGACGGTCGGGTCGAAGTTGAAGTCGGTCAGCTCGTTGTTGAGCAGGAAGCCGTAACCCGGCACGGTGATGCCTGTGCCCCAGGTGGCCTCGATCGTCGTGGTGTAGCTGACCACGTTGCCCCACTTGTCGACCACCGAGAAGTGCGTGGTGTGCGAGGGCCGCTGCTCCGTGTCTTCCTTCTCGGCCGTGAAGCGCGTGTTGCGATCGCCCTTCACCGCCGTGTCGTAGGGCAGCGGGTTGCCGGCAGCCGGGGTGGCCATGCGCGCGGTCGTGTTGATCATCGCCGAGCGCGTGGCCACATAGTCGCGGTCGAGCAGGCCGGCCTTGGGCACCGGCACGAAGTCCTCGTCGCCCATCCACACCGCGCGATCGGCGAAGGCCAGGCGCATCGCCTCGGCCATCACGTGCAGCGTGGTCGGGCTGCCGAAGCCGAAGCCCTGCGAGGCATCGCCGATCGGGAAGCGCTCGACCATCTCGAGCATCTGCCCGACGGTCAGGCCACCGGACGACGGCGGCGACATCGCGGCCACCGTCCAGCCGCGATAGTTGACGCTCACCGGCTCGCGGATCACGACGCGGTAGTCGGCCAGGTCCTGCATGGTCATGCGGCCCACGCCTTCGGCCGCCACGGGCGTGCGGCTGCGCTGCTGGGCGGCCACGAGAGCGCGGCCGATCTCGCCGCGGTAGAACACATCGGGGCCATGCTTGGCGATCAGCCGGAAGGTCTTCGCCAGATCCGGATTCTTCAGCACCGCACCGGTGGCCAGCGGCACGCCGCCCGGGCGATACAGCGCCGCGGTCTCGGGCTGGAAGCCGGTGCGGCCGCCGTCGCCGGCGATGTTGGCGGCCAGGAAGCGGTTGATCGCGAAGCCGTTCTCGGCGACGTCGATCGCCGGTGCGATCGCCTCGGCCAGGCGGATCGTGCCCCAGCGCTTGAGCGCCGTGTCCACCGCCGCCAGCGTGCCCGGCACGCCCACCGCCAGGCCGCTGGTGGAGGCGATGGTGAAGCGCGCGGCAGGCGCCACGTCGGTCAGGACGAACTGCGTCGGTGTGGCCGCGGCCGGCGCCTTCTCGCGCGCGTCGATCGCGAAAGTGCGGTTGTGCCGCGCCAGGTGGACCATCATGAAGCCACCGCCGCCGATGCCGGAGAACTGCGGCTCCACGACATTGAGCATGAACTGGATGGCCGCGGCCGCGTCGATGGCGTTGCCGCCGCGTGCGAGCACGTCGGCGCCGGCCTGCGCGGCCAGCGGGTGCGACACTGACACCACGCCGCCCTTGTAGGCCTGGCCGTCCCAGGCCGGCGCCGGCGGCACCGTCTCGGACGTGGGCGGCAGCACGATGCCCGGCGGTGTGCCGATGCTGGGCAGCCTGTCGTGAGCGAATGCCGGCACCGCGATCGCGGCAGCCAGGCTGGCAGCGAGCAGGCCCAGGCGCCAGCGCGCCGGACGATTCGATGCGGTCATGAGGTCTCCTCTTGTTATGGGGAGCCCATCATGCGGGTAGAAGGCCGACCCTGGCAACAGCGTGGGCCGACCTCGTGAACCGCGGCTAGACGCCGGTGAGCACGCGCAGATGCGCCGCGACGCTGCGCGCCAGCGCGCTGAGGTTGTAGCCGCCTTCGAGGCAGGAGACGATGCGGCCCTTGCAGTGGCGCTCGGCCATCGCCTTGATGCGCAGCGTGATCCACTCGTAGTCGGCCTCGACCAGGCCGAGCTGGCCGAGGTCGTCTTCGCGGTGGGCGTCGAAGCCGGCGGAGATGAAGATCATCTCGGGCTTGAAGGCCTCGAGCGCCGGCATCCACTGCGCGTCGATCATCTCGCGCAACTCGCCGCCGCGCGTGTACGGCGGGATCGGCAGGTTGACCATGTTGGTGCCCTTGGGCACGGCGCCGCTGTAGGGGTACAGCGGGTGCTGGAAGAAGCTGACCATCAGCACGCGGTCGTCCCCGGCGAGGATGTCTTCGGTGCCATTGCCGTGGTGCACGTCGAAGTCGATCACCGCCACGCGCTTGAGGCCGCGCACGTCCAGCGCATGACGCGCCGCCACCGCCACGTTGTTGAAGAAGCAGAAGCCCATGGTCTCGTCGCGCGTGGCGTGGTGGCCAGGCGGGCGCACCGAGCAGAAGGCATTCTCGGCACGGCCGTCGATGACGTCGTCGGTGGCCGCCACCGCCGCGCCGGCGGCACGCAGCGCGGCCTTCCAGGTGCCGGGGTTGGCGGCGGTGTCCGGGTCCAGCGCTTTCGAGACGCCGCTGGCCTCGACCTGCTCGAGCAGGTCTTTCAGCTCCGCGACGTAGTGGTGGGTGTGCGCCAGCTCCACGTCCTTCAGATCCACCAGCGGCGCGTCATGGCGGGTCAGCGCGATGTCCAGCCCGATGGCGAGCAGGTGGTCGTCGATCGCGTCGAGCCGCTGCGGGCACTCCGGGTGGCCGGCGCCCATGTCGTGGCGGCGGCAGTCGGGGTGGCTGTAGAACGCTGTGCTCATGTCTCGGGGTCTTCTTGTTTCGGTTATGGTCTTGTCATGAAATCAGCACTTGCCGAACAGATTGACCGCCTGATAGATCAGATTAGCACGATCATCGTCGGCAAGCGGCCGCAGATCGAGGACTGCGTGGCCTGCCTGCTGGCCGGTGGCCACCTGCTGATCGAGGACGTTCCCGGTGTCGGCAAGACCACACTGGCCCATGCCCTGGCGGTGTCTCTCGGCCTGCGCTTTTCGCGCAGCCAGTTCACCGCCGACCTGATGCCGTCGGACCTCATCGGCGTCAGTGTCTACGAGCGCAGCAAGGAGGCGTTTGTCTTCCATCAAGGCCCGGTCTTCGCCCAGGTGCTGCTGGCCGACGAGATCAACCGCGCCGGGCCGAAGACGCAGAGCGCACTGCTCGAGGCGATGGAGGAGCACCAGGTGAGCGTCGAAGGCGAGACGCGGGGCCTGCCCGAGCCTTTCTTCGTGATCGCGACGCAGAACCCGACCGATCAGCTCGGCACCTACCCGCTGCCCGAGTCGCAGCTCGACCGCTTCCTCATGTGCATCACGCTCGGTTATCCCGATGCGAAGAGCGAGCGCGCCCTGCTGGCCGGGCAGGACCGGCGCGAAGCCATCCATGCACTGGCCACGGTGATGACGCCCGAGGAGCTGGTGGCCGCGCAGAAGGTGGTGCAGGCGGTGCATGCCTCGGACGCGCTGCTCGACTACCTGCAGGCCGTCATCGCCGCCACGCGCTCGGGCCGCTGGTTCGTCGACGGGCTGTCGCCGCGCGCCGGCATCGCGCTGCTGCGCGCGGCCAAGGCGCGCGCGCTGATCAACCAGCGCGACTACGTCGCCCCCGACGACGTGCAGTCGGTGCTGCCGCAGACGGTGGCCCACCGGCTGGTGCCGGTGGCGGGTGCCGGGCGAGGCAGTGTCGAGCAGGTGCGCGCCATGATCGACGCGGTGCCCGTGCCGTGACCGCTGCGACAGCCGCTCCGCCGCGACGCCGCGCCTGGCCCGGCGTCGCGCAGCTGGTGCGCGAGCGCTTCCGCCGCTGGTGGCAAGGCCGCCTGCCGCGCAGCGACACGGTGCTGCTCACGCAGCGCAACGTCTACATCCTGCCCACGCCGGCCGGGTTGATGTTCGCGGCCACGTTGATGGTGCTGCTGCTCGCCTCGATCAACTACCAGCTCAACCTCGGCTACCTGCTGACCTTCCTGCTGGCCGGCAGCGGGCTGGTGTCGATGCACGTCACGCACAACACGTTGCGCGCGCTGACCTTGCGGCTGCGCGCACCCGCGCCGGTGTTCGCCGGCGAGCCGGCCTTGCTCGAGGCGGTGCTGACCAGCCCCGGCACGGCGCGCTACGGCATCGGCATCAAGCTGTTCGATGCCGACACGTCCACGCTGACCTGGATCGACGTGCCCGCGCAAGGCCAGGCGAGCGCCCACGTGGGCTTCGTGCCGGCGCAGCGCGGCCTGCACGAACTGCCCACCCTGAGCATCGAGACGCGGTTTCCGCTCGGCCTGTTCCGCGCCTGGGCGATCTGGCGTCCGGGATCGCAGTTGCTCGTCTACCCGGCGCCGGAACAGCCGGCCGCGCCCTTGCCCACGGCCCGCGCCCTGCCCGGCGGTGCGCTGCGCGGCCGCGCAACCGACGGCGGCGAGGTCGAGGGCGTGCGTGCCTACCGCCGCGGCGACCCGCTCAAGCTCGTCTACTGGAAAAAGGCGGCCAAGTCCCTGGCCAGCGGCGGCGAGCTGGTCAGCCGCGACACCGCCAGCGCCGTGCAGCAGCAGTTGTGGCTCGACTGGCAGGCCTGCGCCACCCTCGCCCCCGAGGAGCGCCTGTCGCGCCTGGCCGCCTGGGTGGTGGCGGCCCAGCGCGCCGGCGCCGCCTATGGCCTGGCCCTTCCAGGGCAGTCGATCGCGCCCGGCGAAGGCGAGTCTCACCGCCGCGAATGCCTGGAGGCGCTGGCGCTGTGGCACTGAGCCTGCCCAACGACCCCGGTTGGCGGCTGCCCCACTGGCCGGGTTGGTCGCGCCTGCCGCGCGAGGGGCGCGACACGCTGTTCCTGCTCGGCGTGATCGCCTGGACGGTGCTGCCTCACCTGTCGCACCTGCCCGCCTGGTGCATCGCGCTGACCACCGTGGTGCTGGCCTGGCGGGCCGCCCTGGCGGTCGGCAACGGCGCGTTGCCCAGCCGCTGGCTGCTGGTCGTGGTGCTGGCGGTGGCTGCCGGGCTCACTTACTGGAGCTTTCGCACGCTGCTCGGCAAGGAGCCCGGCGTCACCATGGCGGTGGTGCTGATGGCGCTGAAGACGCTGGAGCTGCGCGCGCGGCGCGATGCCTTCGTGGTGTTCTTCCTCGGCTTCTTCCTCGTGCTGACTCACTTCCTCTACTCGCAGTCGCTGCTGGTGGCCGCGGCGATGCTTGTCTCGGTGTGGGGGCTTTTGACAGCGCTGGTGCTGTCTCACATGCCGGTGGGCCAGCCCAGCCTGAAGCAGGCAGCTCGCCTGGCCGGACGCACTGCGCTGCTGGGTGCACCGATCATGCTGCTGCTGTTCCTGCTGTTCCCGCGCATCGGCCCGCTGTGGGGCGTGCCGCAGGACGGCCTGTCCAGCACCGGGCTGTCCGACCGCATGCGCATGGGCACCGTGGCCGAGATCGCGCTCGATGACCGCATCGCGCTGCGCATCCGCTTCAACGGCCAGTCACCGCCTCCCGAGGCGCTCTACTTTCGCGGCCCGGTGCTGTCGCGCTTCGACGGCACGGAGTGGCGCACGTTGATCCCGAGCTTCCCGCCGCGACTGCAGCCGCAGGCCGAGTTGCGCGTCACCGGCGTGCCGCTGAGCTACGAGATGACGCTCGAGCCGCTGCGCCTGCCCGCGCTGCCGCTGCTCGAGGCCAGCCCCGGCACGCCGCAGATCGAAGGCTTGCGCGTGCGCGGCACGGCCGACCTGCAGTGGCTGATCGACCGCCCGGTGCTGGAGCGCCTGCGCTTTCGCGCCGAGGCACACCTGCGATTCCAGCACGGCCCGCTGCAGACGGTGCTGGGGCTGCAGGACTACGTGGACCTGCCTCCCGGCTTCAACCCGCGCACACTGGCCTGGGCGGCCGAGCTGCGCCGCGACCCCGCGCTGGCGCGCGCTGGCGCGCGGGAACTCGCGCAGCACCTGATGAAGCACATCCGCGAGGGCGGCTTCAGCTACACGCTGGCCCCGGGCGAATACGGCCGCAACGCCATCGACGAGTTCTGGTTCGATCGCAAGGAAGGCTTCTGCGAACACTTCGCCGCGGCCTTCGTGGTGCTGATGCGCGCGCTGGACGTGCCGGCGCGCGTGGTCACCGGCTACCAGGGTGCCGACCTGCTGCCGGTCGACGGCTTCTACATCGTGCGGCAGAGCGCGGCGCACGCCTGGGCGGAGTACTGGCAGGCCGGCGTCGGCTGGGTGCGCGCCGACCCGACCGCTGCCGTGGCGCCCGACCGCATCTCGCGCAGCCTGCGCCTGTTGCCTGCCCCGGGCCTGGTGGCGGGCGCGCTCGATGCCATGAGCCCGGCACTGCTGCAACAGTGGCGCGACGCCTGGGAGGGCATCAACAACCGCTGGAACCAGTGGGTGCTCAACTACTCGCGTGGCCAGCAGTTCGACGTGCTCAAGGAGCTCGGCTTCGAGTCGCCGAACTGGCAGGACCTGGCCAAGCTGCTGGTGATCTCGCTGAGCACGCTGGCGCTGGCCGGCGCGGCCTGGGCCTGGTGGGACCGCCACCGCGTCGACCCCTGGATGCGCCAGCGCGAGGCGCTGCTGCGCACGCTGCGCCGCCTGGGCGTGCCGGCGGCGGCGCAAGACGCGCCGGGCACCCTGGCGCGGCGCGTGAGGGAGCGCCACGGCGCCGCGGGCGAAGCGCTCGCCGCGCTGCTCGACACGCTGCAGGCACAGCGTTACGGCCGCCAGGCGCGGCGCCACCCCGACACAGCGCTGACGCGCTCTTTCGCCGCCGCGGCCCGTGGCCTGTCCCCCGCACCCGACCGATGACGATGCTTCCCACCTTCACGTTGCGCCGCGCCGCGCTGCTCTCGCTGGCACTTGCCGTTTCCTGCCCGGCAGGCCTGCACGCGAAGACCAAGCAGCGCCGCGCTGCGCTGCAAGCCGCCGACACCGCGCCCGAGCCGGCCGCCTACGGCGCACGCGAGGACGTGATGCGTTTCGCCGACGAGGCCGCGCAGCGCCAGGGCCTCGAAGCCGACTGGGTGCGCGAATCGCTGTCGCGGGCGCGCTTCGTGCCCACGGTGGCACGGCTGATCATGCCGCCGCCGGCCGGCACGGCGAAGAACTGGGCGGCCTACCGCGGCCGCTTCGTCGAGCCCAGACGCATCCGCGCCGGCCTGGCCTTCTGGCAGGACAACGAACGCTGGCTGCAGCTCGCCGAAGAGCGTTACGGCGTGCCGCCGGCCATCGTGGTGGGCATCGTCGGCGTGGAGACCATCTACGGCCAGCAGACCGGCGGCTTCCGCGTGCTCGACGCGCTGGCCACGCTGTCGTTCGACTTCCCCACCGGCCGGCGCGACCGCAGCGCCTTCTTCCGCAGCGAGCTGGAGAACTTCCTGCTGATGTGCCGCAGGGAATCGCTGGACCCGACGCTGCCGCTGGGCAGCTACGCCGGGGCCATGGGCCTGCCGCAGTTCATGCCCTCGAGCGTGCTCAAGTACGGCATCGACTTCGACGGCGACGGCCACGTCGACCTGCATTCGAGCCCGGCCGACGTGATCGGTAGCGTGGCGAACTACCTCGCCGCCTTCGGCTGGGAGCGTGGCGGCCCGACACACTTCGGCGTGGCCGCGCCGGTCGAGGTGCGCGACCGCGCGCTGCTGCTGGTGCCCGACATCCTGCCGAGCTTCAGCCGCGACGAGTTCGCCGAACGCGGCGCCGTGCTCGACGAGCCCGGGCACGCCTGGGACGGCAAGCTGGCCCTGGTCGAACTGAGCAACGGCGACGCCGCTCCGAGCTACGTCGCGGGCACTGGAAACTTCTACGCCATCACCCGATACAACTGGTCGAGCTACTACGCGATGGCCGTCATCGAACTCGGCGAAGCCGTCCGCCGCCAGCGCCGCTGAGTCCCGCCACGACATGCACCACGAGATCACCCTCATCACCACCATCGCCGCGGCGCTCGGCCTGGCACTGGTGCTCGGCTTCATCGCCGCGCGGCTGAAGCTGCCGGCGCTGGTGGGCTACCTCGCCGCAGGCATCGTGCTCGGCCCGTTCACGCCGGGTTTCGTGGCCGACAGCGCGCTGGCCGCGCAGCTCGCCGAGATCGGCGTGATGCTGCTGATGTTCGGCGTGGGCCTGCATTTCTCGCTCGACGACCTGATGGCGGTGAAGCGCGTCGCCGTGCCCGGTGCCGTGGTGCAGATGGCCGCGGCCACCGCGCTGGGCGCCGCGCTGGCCACCGCCTGGGGCTGGAGCCTGGGCGCCGCGCTCGTGTTCGGGCTGGCGCTGTCGGTGGCCAGCACGGTGGTGCTGCTCAAGGCGCTGGAGGCGCGCGGCGCCATCGACTCGGTGAACGGCCGCATCGCAGTGGGCTGGCTGGTGGTGGAAGACCTGGCCATGGTGCTGGTGCTCGTGCTGCTGCCGGCACTGGCGCCGATGCTCGGCGGAACCGACAGCAGCGAATCGGGCGGCCGTGGCCTGTGGACGACGCTGGCCATCACGCTGGCCCAGGTGGCGGCGTTCGTCGCCTTGATGCTGGTGGTCGGCCGGCGCCTGTTCCCCTGGCTGCTGTGGCAGGTGGCCAGGACCGGCTCGCGCGAGCTGTTCACGCTGTGCGTGGTGGCCGCGGCGGTGACCATCGCCTACGGAGCGGCGGGCCTGTTCGGCGTGTCCTTCGCGCTGGGCGCCTTCTTCGCCGGCATGGTGCTGCGCGAGTCGGAGTTCAGCCACCGCGCCGCCGAGGAGTCGCTGCCGCTGCGCGACGCCTTCGCGGTGCTCTTCTTCGTGTCGGTGGGCATGCTCTTCGATCCGCTCGTTCTGGTCGAGCGGCCGCTGCAGGTGCTGTCGGTGGTGGCCATCATCGTGGTGGGCAAGTCGATCGCCGCCTTCGCGCTGGTGCTGCTGCTGCGCTACCCGCTGAACACCGCGCTGACGGTGTCGGCCAGCCTTGCGCAGATCGGCGAGTTCTCCTTCATCCTCGCGGCGCTGGGCCTGTCGCTGAAGCTGCTGCCGCCCGAGGGCCAGAGCCTGATCGTCGCAGGGGCGCTGATCTCGATCGCCGCCAACCCGCTGCTGTTCTCGCTGGCCGAGCCGGCGCAGCGCTGGATCCTGGCGCGCTCGTCGGCCGCGCGGCGCCACGCGGTGCGCGACGATCCGCTGGCCGAACTGCCGGCGACCACCGAAGAGCGCTACCTCGCGCGCCAGGTGGTGCTGGTGGGCTACGGCCGCGTCGGCCGGCGCCTGGCCGGTGCACTGCGCGATCAGGGCATCGCCTGCGTGGTGGTCGATCGCAATCGCGAGCGTGTCGAGGAAGTGCGCGCGCAGGGCCTGCCGGCGGTGATCGGCGACGCGGCCGAACCCGCCGTACTGATCCAGGCGCACATCGCTCAGGCCGCCATGCTGCTGGTGGCCACGGCCGACGCCGTCGGCGTGCGGCAGATGATCGACGCCGCGCGCGCGCTCAACCTGCAGGTGCAGGTGGCGGTGCGCACGCACAGCGACGAAGAGGCGCAGTGGCTCGCCAGCGAAGGTGCCCGCACCTTCGGCGGCGAGGACGAACTCGCGCAGGCGATGCTGCGCCATGTGCTCGGCACCATGCAGGCGCGGCCCGCCTGAGCCGCCGGAGCGAGGCGCCTCTGAAAGTGCGCAGCGCAGGCGGCTCACATCGGGCCGACGCTGGCCAGCTTCGCAGGGCCTTCGCTCTGGCCCGAGCCGCCGGAGCGAGGCGCCTCTGAAAGTGCGCAGCGCAGGCGGCTCACCTCGGGCCGACGCTGGCCAGCTTCGCAGGGCTTTCACCCTGGCCCGAATCACCCTGCTGCGCACATTGCCTACACTGCGCGACAAACAGAAGAAGAAGTCCGCCAGGGAGGCCCGTTCCCGTCGACCGAGGAATCCCATGAAAGTCAGAGACGTCGTCATCTTCTCCGGCGAGCGCTTCGAGGTGCCTCAGGGCATCCAGCGCATCGACCATCGCGCCACGCATGGCTGGCAGCTGCGTTACGGCGGCACCAAGCTGTTCTCCGACGGTTCGCCCGACGGCAGCGGCGCCAGCGAAGCGCTTGCGCATGCCACGCGCGAGCTGCTCGCGCGCATCGCCCGGCTGCCCGCGCCCTCGCGGCTGCAGCGTGTGCCCAACGAGAACAAGACCACCGACCTGCCGGTGGGCATCTCCGGGCCGATCGTGCGGCTGCGCCGCGAGGCCGGCGTGCGCGACTGCAGCCTGGCGGTGTCGCTGCCGCGCTTCGGCGATTCGCCGCGCCGTTGCAGCGTGTACATCGGCACCGAGAACACCTACACGCCCGAGAAGTACGAGGCGGCCCTGGCCAGGGCGATCAAGCTGCGCCTGCAGGCCGAGACGGCCTACCAGCGCGCGGCCACGCGCGCCAAGCGCGCTGCGGCCAGCGAACTGGCCGCGCCCGCTCCGCGGCGCCGCGCGAAGCGTTAGGCTTCGCGGGCCGCCCGCATTCGTGACGCTCGTGCGCGGGCGGCTGCCCTCAGCAGCGTCCGATCTTCCGGGAGTCGCACATGAAGCATCCGATCCGCCTGGCCGCCGTGGCGGCCGTCGCCCTGGCCGGCGTGGCCGCCCTCGTGGTGCCGCCGCTGGCGCGCTCGCAGGTGCAGGTCCAGGCCACGCCGGTCTACCTGCCTATCGGCGTGGCCTCGGCCGGCAACGCCAGCATGGTGTGGTTCCACGAACCCTCGACGGGCCGCTTGCTGGCCTGCCAGGCCTCGGCCGGCGCGGGCGGCGCGGTCTCGCCGATCCAGTGCACGACGGCGAAGATGCCGTGATCCCGCGGCAGTGATCAGCCGATCGGCTCGGGCGAGGTGGGCGATCCCGTCACGGCAGCTTCCTGCTCAGCGGGTCGGCGCGTTGAAGCGCCGTGTCTCTGCCCACAGTGCCTGGCACTGCTGGTCCAGCCGGTTGCCGGCCGAACTGGCGGCGCTGGCCGCCACGGCGGGCGCCTTGGCGGCCAGCGCCGCCTTGCGCTCCTTCTGGTACTCGGGCGTGCGGCGCAATGCCGCGAGGCGGGCCAGAGATTTCTCGTCAGGCTTGACGCGGTACACGGCGAGGTAGGCCTCGTCGCGATGGCCCTTCATCGGCGCGAACTTCGCCTCGCAGCGCGCATATCCGACGTCGAAGCGTGCGACGCCCCGGCTGTCGAACGACGCGGCATTCGCCATGCCCGCCTGCAGCGCGACAGCGGCCACGAACAGGGCGCCCCGCCTCATGCCGCCGCCGAAGAAGCCGCCGATGCCGGCGCCGCGGGCGCGGCCGGCGCCGTGCAGCCGCGAGCCTGCCCGACGCCCTTGAGGTAGGCGCGTCGCACGGTACCGGCGGCGATGGCCGCCGCAACTTCCCGCGAATAGCGCTCTGCGCCGCTGAGCTTGCGCACCCAGCCGCGGAACGGGATCACACCTTCGGCCGCACCCCGCAGCGCGCCCACCGCGGCATCGCCGACGGCGCCGCTGCCGCGCTCGATCAGGCTGGGCCGCGCCGCCGAAGGCGGCACGTCCAGGTCGGCACCGAGCACGGCCTCGAGCGGCGTCACCTCGGCAGCCAGCGCGGCGCAACCCGGCTCCGCAGGCAACTTGTAGGGGCCCTTCTGCGCCTCCAGCAGCACCGGAGGAATGCTGGCACGCACCACGTTCAGGTCGGACAGTGGCGTGGTGGCGGCATCGCTCACGCGCGTCGTGCCCGAGGGGCCGCCATCCGTTTTCGAGGCGCAAGCGGCCAGGCCGAGGGAGAGGGCGAGGAGCAGCACGGACAGTTTCATCGGCGGCGAGGATAGCAGCCCGACTGGGCACTGCCGCGGATACGATCGGACACAATCCCACGAACCGATTCCCCGTGACGAGCGGCCTGATTTAAGGTGGCACAAGGAAGCGCCCCAACAATGGCGCTGGCGTCCACCTTGCACCGCACCGCCGCCCTGCCATGCCTACCCCAACCGAGCCCCGCGCCGGCATCGCCGCCATGGCGCAGCCCGTCGACGAAGCGCCCGCCTGGGCTCATGCCTCGGGGTGGGCGCAGTTGTCGGGTGCACGCCAGACGGTGTCGTGCGTGCTGCCCTGCGAGAACAGTGCACGCACGCTGTCCAAGCTGCTGCCCATCCTGAGCGACACGCTCACCGAGTGCGGCTACCCCTGGGAGCTCATCGTCGTCGATGCCGGCAGCACCGACGGCACCGACGGCCTGATGCAGGCCTGGTGCGAGTTGCCGGGGTTCCGCTTCCTGTCGCTCGGGCGGCCGGCCAGCCTGGCCGATGGCTTCGAGGCCGGCATCCTTGCCTCCCGCGGCGACGCCGTGGTCCTGCTCGATCCGGCCCTGCACCACTCGCCGGAGCTGATCCCGCAGATGATCCTGCAGTGGGAGTCGGACGCACGGCTGGTCTATGCGCAGAGCACCGTCGAGCCGGGCCGCAGCCGGCTGCGGCAATGGGACGACGCCCAGATGCGCGAGCAGATGTCGCGGCCTGACTTCGTGCTGCCTGCGCAGTGCATGGAACTCGGTCTTCTCGACCGCCGACTCGTCGACGGACTGCTTCAGACCGGCTGACGGCGCAGGCTGCGCAGCGTCTGCAGCGCCTGTTCGTAGTCGAAGCGGCCCAGGCTCGCTTCGGCCTCTTCGATGGCCGTGCCGTACTGACGCTGCAGCCGCGGCGCCAGGCGGCGCAGCAGCGGCTGGGCCTCGTAGTCCGCCGCGGCCAGCAGTTCCAGCAGCCGGTCCAGCGTCTCCTCGTGGACTTCGCCGCCTTCGAGCACCATGGGCTGTGTCTCGCCGCTGGACAGGCCGTCGCGGATCGCCTTCACCAGCATCTCGAGCTCGCGCTGCACGGCATGTTGCGCGGCATGCACCTCGTCGTCGCCGCGGCGCTCGGCCACGGCCGCCTCCAGCGCGGCCGCCAGGGCCGGCAGCCGCAACGCACCGATCGACGCCGACGCGCCCTTCACCGAATGGGCCAGCTCGCGCAGCGCCTGCCGTTCCTCGTGGCGCACCGGGCTGGCCAGCAGCGCCACGTCGTCGCCGTGGTGCTGCGCGAACTGGCGCAGCACGCGGCGATACAGCAGCACCTGCCCACCGAGATAGCGCATCGCCAGCGCCGCATCCAGGCCATTGATGTGCGGCAACTCGGCCATGTCGACGGGCTCCGTCGGCGCCGCGGCCTCGGGCGCCGCCACCGCAGGCGCAGGGGACTCGCCGCGCGACAGCCAGCGCAACAGCGCCGCATACAGGTTCGGCGGATCGACCGGCTTGGCGACGTGGTCGTCCATGCCTGCCGCGAGGCAGGCCGCGCGGTCCTCGCCGAAGGCATTGGCGGTCATGGCCACGATCGGCGTCGCGGCCCAGCCGGTCATCGAACGCAGCCTTCGCGTCGCTTCAAGACCGTCCATCACCGGCATCTGAACATCCATCAGGACCAGGTCGTATGCCCCTTCCCGCGCGCGCTCGAGCGCTTCCTGCCCATCGCCGGCCAACTCGACCCGCAAGCCCACGGCATGCAGCAGCTCGACGATGACCTGCTGATTCACCGCGTTGTCCTCGACCAGCAGCACGCGCGCGCCGGCGTGCTGGCGTCGCAGCGCGGCTTCGGCGAAGCGGGCGTCCGGCGAGGACTCGGCCGCCACCGGCCGGCCCGACTCGAACCGCGCGGTGAACCAGAACTCGCTGCCCTCACCCGGCTCGCTGCGCACGCCGACCTCGCCGCGCATGATCGCTGCCAGGCGCTGGGTGATGGCCAGGCCCAGGCCGGTGCCGCCGAATCGCCGCGTCATCGACGTGTCCGCCTGCACGAAGGCGCTGAACAGCTGCGGCAGCTTGTCGGCCGCGATGCCGATGCCGGTGTCGCTGACGGTGAAACGAAGGCGCACCCCTGCAGCGTCGTGGTCGAGCAGCGCCACCTGCACGCCGATGCCGCCGTGCTCGGTGAACTTGACCGCATTGCTCAGCAGGTTCAGCAGGGCCTGCGACAGCCGTGTCGGGTCACCATGCAGCGCGTCGGGCACATCGGCATCCACGGCGACCTTCAGGGCCAGCCCCTTGGCCTGCGCCCGCTGGCTCACCAGCGAGCGGGTGCGCTCGAGCAGCCGCGCCAGGGAAAAGTCCGTGCGCTCCAGTTCGAGCTTGCCCGACTCGATCTTCGACAAGTCGAGGATGTCGTTGATCACCTGCAGCAGGTGGCCCGCAGCCTCGGAAACCTTCTCCAGCCGTTCGAGCTCGACCGGGTCGTCGGCGTCGCGGTGCAACAGATGCGTCAGGCCGATGATCGCGTTCATCGGCGTACGGATCTCGTGGCTCATGTTGGCCAGGAAGGCACTCTTGGCCCGGTTGGCCGCTTCGGCGCGATCGCGCGCCAGCATCAGCTCGGCATTGGTCTCCTGCAGCCGGCGCTCGGTCTGCTTGATCTCCGTGACGTCGGAGACGAGCACGAGGAAGCCGCGCACCGCGCCGTCCACCAGATCGGGGATGCAGCTGGCCAGGCCGTGGATGGCTCGGCCCGATCTGCTGCGCAGCTCGCTCGTGTAGCGCTGCGCCTGCCCGCGCAGCACGCCATCGAGATAGGGCTGGAGCACCGCCAGGTGCTCGGCACCGACGAGCTCGGCGATCGGGATGCCGTCCATCTCGGCCTCGCTGCGTCCGAACCACTCGCGGTAGGCGCGGTTGGCGAAGCGGCAGCGCAGACCCGCGTCCCAGTAGGCCAGCAGGCCGGGCTGGTTGTCGGCCATGGTGCGGATGAACCTCTCACGCTCGAGCAGCGCGGCGTTGAGCTCGCGCAGCTGGCCCGTGCCCTCGTCCACCAGCTCCTGCAGCTGGTGGCGGTGGCGGTCGAGTTCGGCGCCGACCCGCTTCTTCTCGCTGATGTCCTCGCCAATCGAGAGGTAGTGGGTGATGCGGCCGTCGGGCTGGCGGATCGGCGCGGCGTGCACGAACTCGTCGTACGCCGAGCCGTCCTTTCGCGTGTTGCCGAACTCGCCGGCCCAGATCTCGCCGCGGGACAACGCCTCCAGCATGTCGATCTCGCGCTCGGCCGGGCTGCGCTGCGGCTGCAGCACGTGGCGAGGCTGTCCGATGGCCTCTTCCTTGGAGAACCCGCTGATGCGCGTGAAGGCCTCGTTGACGTATTCGATGCGCCCGCCGATGTCGCGGATGACGATGCCGATCGGGCATTGCTCGACCGCCATCGACAGCTTGCGCAACTGCTCCTGAGCAGCGTGGCGCTCGGTGATGTCGCTGAACGAAACCACCACCGCATGGAGTTCGCCGCTGGCCGCATCGTGCACCGGCTGCGCGTTTACCATCAGCCAGCGCAAGCTGCCCCCCGGCGGCACCAGGCCGATCAGCTCGTCGCGGCAAGGCTCGCCGGTGCGCAGCGTGCGCGAGGCCGGCAGATCGGCATAACGCAGCATCGAACCGTCCGCCTGCAGCGGCCGCCAGGCCCGCAAGACCTGCGGGTCCTGCAGCGCCGCGAAATCGAGGCCGAAGAACTGCTCTGCACGCAGGTTGCACGCCTTGAGCTCGCCCTGCTTTCCGAACACCAGGATGCCTTCGTCCAGCGCAGCCACCACCGAGCGGTACTGCGCCTCGCTCTCGCGCACGGCATCCTCGGCGCGGCGCCGCTGCGTGACGTCGGCATGCACGACCACCGCGCCGCCGGACTGCGTGCGCAGCGGCAGCACGCTCATGTGGAACCAGCGCCGGGCGTGCGTGCAGCCGCAGGCGTACTCCAGCGTGTACAGCTCGCTGCGGCCCGACAGAACGGCGGCGATGCCTTCGGCGGCCTGCCGGGAGGTCTCGCCGCCCGGCCCGGTCGCGTCGCGGCACACGGCGAGGTAGTTGCTGCCGACGGCGCTGCGCACCGGGGCACCGCAACCCTCCTCGGGATCGTCGGCGGCGAAGCGCTGCCACGCCGCGTTGACGTTGACGATCTCGCCTTCGCGATCGAGCACGGCCATGTGGTCGAGCACCGAATCCTCGACTGCCTGCAGCAGCTCCGAGACCTCGCGCAGCGCCTGCTCGCCGCGGCGGCGCTCGGTGATGTCGCGGATCAGGCCGAGCACGGCCGGCCGGCCGCCGTACTGCGACCGGCTCGCCCGCAGCTCCACCCAGATCGAGCCGCCGTCCTTGCACAGGAAGCGCACCTCGTAGTGGCCTTCCGGCTCGGGCCCGTCGCCGATGCGCTGTTCGAAGCGTCGCGTCCACAGTTCCAGGAACTCGGGGGCCAGCACGGCCTCGAAGGGCTGGTCGACGAACTCGGCGTCCGCGTAGCCGAGCATGCGCGGCAGCGCTGCGTTGGCGAACACGAAACGATGGGCCTGCGCCACGAACATGCCGTCGGCCATCGAGCCGATCAGCGTGCGCACCGTCGCCTCGCTCTCGCGCAGTGCCAGCTCCGAACGCTTGCGCTCGGTGATGTCGCGCGAGATGCCGAACATGCCCACCACGCGACCGTCGGCATCGTGCAGCGGCCCCTTGGTGGCCAGCACGGTGATCTCGCTGGCGCCGGAGCCGACCACCTCCTCGTAGCTGCTGAGCCGGTCCTGCGCCATCACCTGGGCGTCGTTGGCCATCAGCACGGCGGCCTGCTCGGGATCGAACAGCGCACGGTCATCGCGGCCGAGCACCTGGTCGACCGGCTTGCCGATCATCCCGCTGGCGGCTCGGTTGCACAGCAGGTAGCGGCCCTCGCGGTCCTTGGCGAAGATGGCGTCGTTCGAACCCTCGGAGATCGCCTGCATCAGGGCCAGCGACTGCAGGCGCTGCCGCTGCTCGTCCTGCTCGAAGCGTGCGCGCTCCAGCGCACGGTGCTCTCGCTGGAGAAAGGCCATCACGAAGGCACCGAGCAGCGCCAGCGCGCCGGCGGCGACGATCCAGATCGCGTTCTTCACCGACGCGGCGCGCAGCTCGGCACGCTCGATCCTGGCCACCAGATACCAGTCGGAGCCGGGCACCGGCTGCACGGTGCCGAGCACGGCCTGGCCGCGGAAATCGACGCCGGTGGCGATGGCACCGAACGGTACCTGCCCGCTGACGAACTTCGCCGCCAGTAGGTCGGGGGTCGACAGCGGCTTGCCATTGCGGCCGAAGACGCCGAGCAGCTGGTCGCCCTCGCGCCTCACCAACAGCGTGGCCGCACTTTGCTGCGCAGATGGCAAGCCCTGCAGGGCCGACTGCAGCAACTCCTTCGGGTCGATGCGCAGCACCGCGGCGGCCTGTGCGCCCGCCCCGCCACCCGCCAGCGGTGCGATCACGTCGAACCACAGCGCGCCGGGCGCCACCCCCGTGGTGAAGTCGCCCGTGTGGTTCGCCTCGCCCTTGGCCATGGCACGCAGCGCCGCGGCACGCAGCGCGGGCGAGATCGTCGTGTCGTGGTCCGGCTCGCCGAGCGCCAGCTCGCCTCGCGAATCCAGCACCATGACGCTGTTGTTGCCAAAGGCCTTGCGCAGTTCGATGAGCCGGTCCATCAGCTGGTCGCGCGCCTGGAGGTCGCCACTGTCCTGCCATCGCCGGAACAGGCTGGCCCAGAGGACGCTGCTGCGCGCGAAGCGGGCCTGGGACAGGCGGTCCTGCATCCAGGCGCCGACTTGCTTGGCACGCACGTCGGCCGTCGCCTGCAGCTGCCGGGACTGCTGCCCGACTCGATCCTGGTGGTCGTACCACAGCATGGCGCCGGTGAGAACCACGATCGCCAGGGACACAAGCGCCAAGGGGCTGCGCTGCAGCTGCGCGGCTTCGGGTGCCTGCTGAGGCGCCGCGCGCACCTCGGCCGCAGTCGACGGCACCATCCCGCCCACGAGCAGATACAGCAACACGGCCGTCACGCCGATGAAGGCCCAGCCCTTGAAAGCGCCGATGCGAACCAGCCATTGCGGGTCGCTCACCAGCGTGCCGAGCAGCCAGTCGGAGCCGAAGATCCACAGCGAGGCGAACAGCGCGTAGATCAGCGCAACACGCATCGCGCCCCTGTGCGACGGCGTCGCCAGCGTCGCCGGCGTGCCGGGAGCATCCGGTTCGCGCATGCCCGCAGAACCCTCAGGCCGCCTGTCGCTGCCCCACTGGCAGCTCGGGCGCGGCCTCGTCGGGGTAGCGCCGCGCGATCGCGCAGAACGCGTCGATGCCGGCGAGGAAGATGTCGAGCAGGTCCGGGTCGAAGTGCAGCCCGCGCTGCGCCGACATGATCGCCACCGCCTCGGCCGGCGTCATCGGCGCCTTGTAGACGCGGCGCGAGATCAGCGCATCGAACACATCGGCCAGCGCCATCAGGCGAGCCGCCAGCGGAATGGCGTCGCCGGCCAGGGCTTCCGGATAGCCGCTGCCGTCCCATCGTTCGTGGTGGTGCAGCGCGATCTGCCGCGCATAGGCGAGAAACTCCACCGGCTGGTGCGTGTCTTCGACGGCGCGCGCGATGGCCTCGGCGCCCAGCCGCGCATGCGTCTTCATCACCTCCCACTCGTCGGGCGTGAGCTTGCCCGGCTTGAGCAGAACGTGGTCGGGAATGCCGACCTTGCCGATGTCGTGCAGCGGCGCCGACTTGGCGATCAGCGCGATGGCATGCTCGCCGAGCGCCGCCGCAAACCGCGGGTGGGTGCAGGCGCGACGCGCGAGCGTCTCGACGTACTCCTGCGTGCGCAGGATGTGGTTGCCGGTCTCGTTGTCGCGCGTCTCGGCCAGACGCGCCAGGGCGCGGATGGTGACGTCCTGGATGACCTGGTTCTCGCGCATGCGCCGGGCGATCTCGGCCTCGAGCGAGGCGTTGTCGCGCTGCAGCCGGTCGCGTGCACGCTTGAGCTCGAGGTGCGTATGCACGCGCGCCAGCACGATGGCCGGCTTGAGCGGCTTGGTCAGGTAGTCGACGGCACCCAGCACGAGGCCATGCTGTTCGTCGTCGGTACCGCTCATCGCCGTGGTGATGATCACCGGGATGTCCCGCGTCTGATCGTCGAGGCGCAATTGCTCGAGCACTTCGAAGCCGCTCATGCCAGGCATCATGATGTCCAGCAGGATGAGATCCGGCAGCGGTGCCTGCCCCGCCAGCTGCAGCGCGCGCGGCCCCGAATTCGCAGCGCGGACCTTGTAGCGATCGCGCAGCAACTCGCCGAGCAGCGTCAGGTTCTCGGGGTTGTCGTCGACGATGAGGATGGTGGGTTGCGGCAAGGTGTTCCCCCGTAGGCCGACCGGACTGCGTTGTTATCGACCGCGCCGAGGAGGAGTGAACCTGCAAGGCTTTCGCGAGTCTGTGAGCGTACCTTCGCAGCTTGATTGACGACGCACAAGTGCGCCAGGCGCACACTGCGTATTCGTCACGCTTCGTCGATCACACGGTGACTACGCAGCGAAGGAGTGAGGAGACTCAGTGGCGCAGCGTGGCCAGCGTGACAGGTCGCTCCGTCGCCATCACCACACTGCAACCGGGGCTGCGGTAGCAGATGGTGGCGCGCGCGAGTTGCGCGACGAACTCCATGTCGCTGGGCGGCGTCCACAGGTCGACGCTGTACTGGCGGCGCGTGTCCAGCGGGAAGCTCGTGCCGGCGACCATCGCCGTCGGCCTGGTCAGCACAGCGCTCGGCAGGGTCGGGTCGGCATCGGCCACGCAGACCAGGCGCACGGCGTCGTCGCTCAGGCCGCACACCCACAGGGCTTGTGCAGCACACAAGGGGGAGGCCAGTGCCAGCAGGCAGGCCAGGGCGGCACGGGGGAATCGAGGCATGGGGCGTCTCCAGACGCCTTGCCTTCGGCAGCCGGCCGCCGAACATGAGCCGCACGCCGCGTGGCAGCGTGACTCACTGCACGGCGCGCTTCAGACCGTGGCGATGCGGCCGCGCCAGTCGCGGCTGGCGAATTGCAGGCGCGCTGCCAGTGCCCCGCTGGCGATGCCGCGGCCGTCCGGCCCGACCGCCAGCACCTGCGTCACGCCCATGCGCTGTGCCACCTCGCGCCAGCGCAGCGGCCCGGCCACCAGCAGCGCGGTGGCCGCCGCGTCGGCCAGCGCCGCCGAGCGGTGCAGCACCGTCACGCTGACGAGCCCCTGGGCTGGCGCGGCAATGGACGGGTCGAGGATGTGCGTACAGCGTTCGCCATCGAGCATGCGGAAACGCTCGTAGCTCCCCGAGGTGACGACCGCCTCGCGGCCCTGTGTCGCCAGGCTCGCCAGCAGGCCCTCGCCGAAGGGATCGCGGATGCCGATCTGCCAGCCGGTCGCGCCCATCGCGCCGAGGTTGCCGCCGAGGTTGACGAGCGCGTCGCCCTGGCCGCGCGCCGCGAATTCGTCGAGTGCACGGTCGATGGCCACTCCCTTGGCATAGGCGCCGAAGTCGAGCTGCAGGCGCGGATTGCGGCTGGCCACCCTGTCGCCGCGCATCTCGATCTGCGCCAGGCTGGGAGCCGCGTCGCGCCACGCGGCCAGCGTGGCGGCCGCGGGCCGGGCGCCGTCGCGCATCACGTCGTCGTGGAAGCCCCAGGCCCGCACCGCGCCGCCGATACCGGGGTTGAACAGGCCGGCCGAGGCCCGCTCGAGCCGCGCCGCCGAGCGGATCGTCGCCAGCAGCGCCGGCGTGACGCGCGCGCTGCGCCCCTCGCGGAAGGCCTGGTTGATGCGGCCCAGTTCGCCCGGCTTCCAGGCGTTCCACTGTGCGTGAATGTGCTGCAGGCCGCGCATCACCGACGCCAGCGCCGCATCGCCGGGAGATTCCGGTGCGTGCCGCAGCATCACGTCCACCGGCGAGCCGAACAGGAAATGACGCTCGTGCCGCACCGAGCCCGCGGCCGGGTCGGCGAGCGGCATCAGCACCGCGCCTGTCAGCGCGGCCAGCGCCTGGCGCCGGGTCAGCGGTGTGTGGTCTGCGGCCATCGGTTCACGCCCGGCTCAGTAGCGCATGCGCACCGCCAGCAGAGCGGCGTTGACTCGCTCGTGCTCTTGCGCCAGCGCATCGGTGAGCTCGGCGACGCGGTCGATCTCGCCGAGCCGGCACAGCCGCTCGATCTCGATGCACAGGGCGGACATGCGCGGCGCGCCGATGTTCTGCGTGACCGACAGCAGGCGGTGCGCCACGCGGCCCAGCCGCGCGGTGTCGGCCGCGACCAGTGCCTCGACGAGCGCGCCCAGGTGCCCTGGCGTGTCGGCCACGAACATGTCGATCAACTCGCGCACCAGGCTCGGCTCGCCGTCGAGCTGCATGCCGCGCAGGTGCTCCAGCCGCGACGCGTCGAGCACCTCGTGCTCGTCCAGCCGATCCGGGGCCGCGCCGCCGCGCGCGAGCATCGCCACGCGTGTCATCGCCGCAGCCAGGTCGCTCATCTCGATCGGCTTGGCGACGTAGCCGTCCATGCCGGCGGCGATGTAGGCCTCGCGGTCGCCGGGCATCGCGTTGGCGGTCATCGCGACGACCCGCGGCAGCCCGCCGGCGCCGCGCCGCTGCACGATCCAGCGCGCCGCCTGCAGGCCATCCATCTCGGGCATCTGGATGTCCATCAGCACCACGTCGTAGTGCTGGCGCTCCACCGCGTCGATCACCTCCAGGCCGTTGGCCGCCACGTCGGCTCGGTAGCCCAGGCGCTGCAGCAGGCGCAGCGCGACACGCTGGTTGACCGCGTTGTCTTCGGCAACCAGCACGCGCAGCGGCAGGCTCGCGGCGAGCACCGGGATCTGCGGCGCTGGCGCCGGTGACGGCGGCTGCAGCGTCGTGCGCTGGCCCTGCACCACGGCCACCAGCGTGGTGAACAGCTGGCTCGCCTTGATCGGCTTGGCGAGGTAGGCCGCCAGGCCGGCGCCGTGTTCGTCCTGCAGGGCCTGGCGCTGGCCGAGCGAAGTGAGCATGACGATGGGCAGTTCGTCGGGGCTGCGCCGGCGGCGGATCTCCACCGCCAGCTCGAGCCCGTCGATGCCGGGCATGCTCATGTCGAGCACGGCCACGTCGTAACACTCGCCGTGGCGGATGCGGTCCAGCGCCTCCAGCGCCGAGGGCAGCGTCGACGGCACCATGCCCCACAGCAGCGCCATGCGCGTGAGGATGCGCCGGTTGGTCAGGTTGTCGTCGACGATGAGCAGCCGCTTGCCGGCCAGCGCCGGCGCGTTGCGCTGCAGGAACTCCGCCGGCGCCGCCGCCTCGGCCACCGTGGCCAGCACCGTCACCTGGAACAGCGAGCCCTGCCCCGGCTCGCTGTGCACGCTGACCGTGCCGCCCATCAGCTCGGCCAGCCGCTTGCTGATCGCCAGGCCCAGGCCGGTGCCGCCGTACTTGCGCGTGGTGGACGCGTCGACCTGCGTGAACGACTGGAACAGCCGCGGCAGGTGCTCGGCCGAGATGCCGATGCCGGAATCCTGCACCGAGAAGCGGATACGGCGGGTGAGCTCGTCCACCGGCTCGCTGTCCACCGACACGAAGACCTCGCCCTGGTGGGTGAACTTGACGGCGTTGGACAGCAGGTTGACGAGGATCTGGCGGATGCGCGTGGCGTCGCCCACCAGCGCCTCGGGCGTGCCGTCCTCGATCAGGTAGGCCAGGTTGAGGTGCTTCTCGAGCGCGCGCGGCGCCACCAGGTCGAGCGAGTCCTCCACGCAGCGGCGCAGGTCGAAGGCCTGCTGCTCGATCTCGAGCTTGCCGACGTCGGCCTTCGAGTAGTCGAGGATGTCGTTGATGATCTCCAGCAGCGTCTCGCCGCTGGCGCGGATGGTGCGGGCGAAGTCGCGCTGGTCCTCCGACATCGGCGTGTCCAGCAGCAGCGTGGTCATGCCGATCACCGCATTGAGCGGCGTGCGGATCTCGTGGCTCATGTTGGCCAGGAACAGGCTCTTGGCGCGCGCCGCCGTCTCGGCCTCCGACTTGGCGCGCTCCAGCGCCAGCGCCTGGTGGTGGCTCTCGGTCACGTCGGTCACGGTGCCGAGGTAGCCGCTGATCGAGCCGTCGGTCTCGCGGCTCTTGACGGCGCGGCCCACCACCCAGGTCTCGGTGCCGTCGGGCCGCAGGAAGCGGTAGCGCAGGTCGAAAGGCGCATGGCCCTCGACGCCGGCCAGCCAGGCCTGCTGCACGCGCGCGCGGTCGCCGGGGTGCACGGCGCGCATCCAGCCGCTGCCCAGCGCCTCGGCCGGCGCCATGCCGGCCATCGCGCACCAGCGTTCGTTGACGTAGACGCACAGGCCGTGCGAATCGGTCTGGAAGATGCCCACCGGCGCGGTGCTCGCCAGCTCGCGAAAGCGTGCCTCGCTGCGTGCCACGGCACGCGCCGCCTCGCGCGACTCGGTGACGTCGCGCAGGATGGCAGCGAAGAACAGATGGCCGTCGAGCTCGACGTGCGAGATCGAGGCTTCGGCATCGAACAGGCTGCCGTCGGCGCGACGGCCGTGGATGTCGCGCCGGTCGCCCATGCGCCGCGCCGCCAGCGGCGAGACGGCGAACTCGCGCAGGTGCCGCTCGTGCAGCGCGCGTGTCGTTTCGGGCAGCAGCATCGCCAGCGGCTGCCCCATCACCTGCGCGATGCGGTAGCCGAAGATGCGCTCGGCGCCGTCGTTGAAGAGCACGATGCGCTGTGCGGCGTCGGCCACGATCACCGCGTCGTCGGCGATGGCGAGCAGCCGCGCGAGCAGCGGGCCGAAGTTCTCCGGCGCGAGGTCGTGCAGCAGCGAGCGGTCCATCGCGCCTATCGTCTCAGGAAGGCTTGATGCGCGCCACTCCGCCGAAGCTGCCGACCCACAGCGTGCCGTCGCGCGCGGTGGTCATCGAGAACACGGCGTTGCCGAACAGGCCGTCCTGCGTGGTGAGCACCTTGAACTTGCCGTCCTGCATCTTCGCCAGGCCGTTGTTGGTTCCGACCCACATCACGCCCTTCGGGTCGATGTGCAGCATGAAGACGTGGTTGCCCGGCAGACCCTCGGCCACGGTGTACTGCGTCCAGGCCTTGCCGTCGTAGCGCGACAGACCGCCGCCCCAGGTGCCGGCCCACACGGTGCCCTGCGCATCGACCGCCAGCGAGACGATGTAGTTCGGGTTGTAGGCCACGTCGATCTTGTCCAGCCCCATCTCCTGCTTCTGCTTGGCGTGGTGCTCGGAGACCTTCGACGGGTCGTTCTTGTACTGGATGTCGTTCTTGACCTTCTCGTAGTCGGCACCCAGGCCGCGCGCGTGGTTCCAGTTCTCCCAGCGGCCTTCCTTGAAGTGCGCCAGGCCGCCTTCAGTGCCGAGCCAGATCTCGCCGTTCTTGCCCTCGGCCAGCCCGTAGACCCAGTCGTTGGGCAGGCCGCCCTTGGTGCTCTCCACCGTGTGCAGCTCCCACTTGGAGCGGTCCTTCAGGTCGCCGCCCTTGACGCGGTTCACGCCCGACCAGGTGGCGATCCAGACGTCGCCGTTCTTCGCCTTCAGCACGTCGTAGACGAAGGCGTCGCCCAGGCCCTCGGGGATGTTGTACGTTTCCCATTGCTCGGTCTTCGCATCGAGCAGCGACAGACCGCCGCCATAGGTGCCGACGACGATGCGCTCGCCGACCTTACCGACATGGAACACGCCGTTGGACAGCAGGCCGCTCTTGGTGTCGAACAGCTTGTATTCGTCAGTGCGCGTGTCGTAGCGCACCGCGCCGCCGGAGGTGCCCACCCACACGTTGTCGCCGTCCACGAACAGGCGCTTGACGTTCTTGTTGCCGACACGGAAGTGGGTGAACTTCTGCGTCGGGTCGGGCGCGAGCTTGCCTTCGCGCTGCGGCTCGGCGGGCGCGGGGTGGCCGGCCGGCAGCGCGCCTGAGGCCGGCGGGGCGGCCGGCGCCACGGCCAGGCCCGCGGGCGCGGCGGCGGCCGCCACGCGGGTGCTGCCAGCGTTGCTGCGCCCGAGCTGGTAGGCCCCGGCCATCGCCGTGCCCAGGGCGATCGCGCCGATGCCGGCGGCCCGCAGTGAAATGGCCATCACGCTTCCTTTCATGAGACTGTTCAGCGGGCGATGCGGGCCACGCCCTTGCGCGTGCCGACCCAGATGTCGCCGTCCGGCGCCACGGCGACCGCATAGACGTTGCGCTCGAGCAGGCCGTCCTTCATGCCGAGGTTGACGAAGGCCTTGCCGTCGTAGCGCGACACGCCGTTGTTGGTGCCGAACCAGAGCGCGCCGTCGGCGTCCTGCGCGACGCTGTAGACGATGTTGCCGGCCAGGCCGTCCTTCGCCGTGAAGTTGGTCCAGGCCTTGCCATCCCAGCGCGCCGCCCCGCCGCCCCAGGTGCCGGCCCAGACCGAGCCGTCCTTCGCCGACAGGATGGAGAACACGTAGTTCGGGTTGTAGGTGGCCGGGCCCTCGCTGCTGACCGACAGGTCGTGCCTCGTGCGCGTGCCCAGCCCGGTGTTGGCGCTGAAGGGCAGGTTGTCGGTGTTGGGGGCGCCCAGGCCGTCCTTGTGCGTCCAGCTGACCCAGCGGCGCCCGTCGAACATCGACACGCCGCCCTCGGTGCCGAACCACACGCGGTCCTGCGCGTCGACGCTGATGCCGTAGACCCACTCGTTGACCAGCTCCTTCACGTAGGTGCTGAATTTGCCGGTCTTGCCGTCGACCTTGTTGACGCCGGCCCAGGTGCCGATCCAGAAGTCGCCGTTCTTCTGCTGTGCGAAGGAGTAGATCCAGTAGTCGGCCAGGCCGTGCATCGGGAAGTAGGTCTTCCACTTGCCGTCCTTGTAGCGCGACACACCGCCGGCATTGGTGCCGAACCACTTGTAGCCGTCGCGGTCGAGCCCGACGGCGAACACGTATTCGTTGGCCAGGCCTTCCTTTCGCGTGAAGGTGTTGCGCAGCTTGCCGCTGGCGAGGTCGACCTCGTGCACGCCGGCCGAGGTGCCGACCCACAGTGCGGCACGCGCCTTCTCGACGGTCAGCGCGCGCACGTAGACGGTGGGGCCGACCTCGTAGACGTCCTTCACGCGCGGGCCGCCTTGCGCGGCCGCCAGCGATGCGGCAAAGGCCAGGGCCGCGCCGAGCAGAGCGCGTCGGTAGAGTCGAGGTGTCATCGGAAGGTCCGCAGGTGGGCGACGATGTCGAGGATGTCGCGGTCGCGCAGCAGGCCCTGGTAGGCCGGCATCGCACCGCGGCCGGAGCGCACGGCGCCGAGCAGCGTCAGGTCGGGCTTGAGCAGCGAGGTCGGGCGCGAAAAGTCCGGCGCTCCGGGCATCACCGGACGCCCGTCACCGCCATGGCATCCGGCGCAGTGCTGGCGGTACAGATCCGCGCCATGCGAGGTGTCGGCAGCCCGCGCCGCTGGCAGCAGCGCGGCCAGTGCCCACAAGCCGACAGCGGCTGCGCGCTTCATGGTTTCGCCTTGTTCGCCGGCGTGGCGCGCGGCGGGCGGATCTCGGCCAGGCGGGCCTCCCAGCGCGCCGCCTGCGCGGCGTCGCGCGGCAGCCCGAAGCCACCTTCGCGATGCGCCTGCGCCAGCACCTGCATGGCCAGCACATGGCCCTGCTCGGCCGCTTTCGAGAAATATGACAACGCCTGCTTCTCATCTTTGGCAACGCCGCGGCCGCTCAGGTAGAAGTTGCCCAGAGCCGCTTGCGCCTCGGCGTCGCCCTGGGCAGCGGCCAGCGCGTACAGGCGCGCGGCCTCTTCGACGAAGTCTCCGCGGTCGAGGATGAAGGCGAGCAGCGACTGCGATGGCGCGTGGCCCGCATTGGCCGGCGCCCGCAGCACCGACATGGCCGTGGCGACATCGCCGGTGTTGTAGGCCTGCAGGCCGCGGCGGTGGTCGTCTTCGGGCGCGGCCACGGCCACCGCCAGCGCCAGGCACTGCAGCACTCCAGCCCACCACCACCTCGTCGCCTGGACCACGCCGGCACCTCCAGGACCCCATGTCCCTGGGGCCGAAGGGAGCGATTTCCATGCCAAACACCGGCGAGCGACAGACTGCTCGCGGCCCTTGAGCGACATTCAAAGGCGACCGCTTCGATCGGCGCGCGGGCAGGCGGTCCGGGTATGCGCTCTCCGGCCCTCGCTCGCGGGCGACCACCGAGACTCGCCTCGCATGACCTCGTCAACGCCAGCTTCGGCCTGCCATCGCCAGGGCAACCGCGAATGGGGCCTGCGATCGCACACCCGAACCCCCTGCCCCACAACCACCGAGGCCTTCGTGAGGGCAGGCCACCGCGGTTGCCGGCAGGGCGGCGGTGGTGCCCGCGGGCGCAGGCCCCATTCGCGGTCGCCCTGGCGAGGGCATGGCACATCCGGTGTTGATGCGGCCACGGTGGCGGCCCGCGGAGGCCGCCCGCGAGCGTGGGCCGGAGAACGCGGGTACCGCCGTCGACCTGCGACCATGCCCGTCGCACGCAACGCAGACCAACGACGACCGCAACGGGCCGCAACCGGCCTGCAGTGGCTCAGCCCGCCGGCGGCGTGTCGCCCTGAAATTCCTCGAGCTTGCGGTACAGGCTGGACAGGCCGATGCCCAGGCGGGCTGCGGCCACACGGCGATCACCGCCGGCGTCGTCGATGGCGCGCTGGATCAGCGACACCTCGAAGCGCCGCACGCGTTCGCGCAGGCTCAGTTCGCCGCCTTCGCTCGCCGCCGCCGTGATCGCGCCCGCCGACGTGCGCGACACCTCGGGCGGCAGATCGCCGGCGCGGATGCAGCCACCGTCGGCCAGGATGGCCGCGCGGTGCAGCACGTTCTCGAGCTGGCGCACGTTGCCCGGCCAGTTGAAAGCCAGCAGCATGTCTTGCGCTTCCGGGTCGATGGTCAGCGCCGGGCCCGAACCGGCCGGCGCGATGCGCTGCGACATCAGGTGCTGCACCAGCGCCGGAATGTCGGCGCGCCGGTCACGCAGGGGTGGCATGCCGATCTGGAACACCGACAGGCGGAAGAACAGGTCTTCGCGGAATCGCCCCGAAGCCACCATCGCCGGCAGGTCGCGGTTGGTGGCGGCGATGATGCGCACGTCGACCTTGCGGCTCTGCTCGGAGCCCAGCGGCCGCACTTCCTTGGCCTCGAGGACGTGCAGCAGCTTGGTCTGCATCGACAGCGGCAACTCGCCGATCTCGTCGAGGAAGATGGTGCCGCGGTCGGCCTGCGTGAACAGGCCGCGGCGCGGCCGGTCGGCGCTGGTGAAGGCGCCCTTGGTGTGGCCGAAGAGCTCGCTCTCGATCAGGTTCTCGGGGATCGCTCCGCAGTTCACGGCGATGAAGGGGCCGTCGCGCCGCGACGAGAGTTCGTGGATGCGCCGTGCGCTCACGCCCTTGCCGGTGCCGCTCTCGCCGGTGATGAGCACGGTGCTGTCGGTCGGCGCGACGCGGCTGACCAGCCGATCGATCGCCTGCATGGCCGGCGAAGCGAACTGGAAGGCCGGCTGCGGCCCGCCCATCACCAGCGTGCGCAGCGCACGGTTCTCTTCGCGCAGGCCCTGCATCGCCTCGATCTGCTCGAGGCGATGCAGGATCTCCTCGTTGCGCACGGGCTTGGTGATGTAGTCCCAGGCGCCGGCCTTGATGGCGTCGATGGCGGAATCGACCGAGGCGAACGCGGTGACCATGATGAAGGTCGCGGCATGGCCGCGCGCGCGCGCCTGCTTGAGCAGCTCGATGCCGTCGGTCACCGGCATGAAGACGTCGCTGAGCACGACGTCGAAAGGCGTCTTGTCCAGCCGCGCCAGCGCCTCGGACGCCGACGCTGCACTCTCCACCGCATAGCCGGCCTTGCCGATCGCCGCCGCGAGCACCTGCCTGACGGCCGGCTCGTCGTCGACGACCAGCACATTCAAATCGGGCATCGCGTACATCCTCGTTCACGCCTTTGCCGAATCGGCAGGCCACGCCAGCTTAATGCGCAGCAGGGGCCCGCTGTCTTGACCGAACGCAAGCCGCGCACCCAACGGCTCGATCATGGCACGGCTGAGCAACAGCACCCGCTGCACGTCGGCGCGCGTGAAGTCCAGGCGCACCGGGAACTCGAGCAGCACCTCCACGCCCAGCGGCGCTCGGCTCGTCGCCACGCGCACCGAACCCGGCGCAGGCGCGAGCGAGGGCATCGCGTCGCAGCCGAGCGACGCCATCTGCATCAGCACCTGCTGCAGTGCGGAGGCCGGCGCCTGCACCGCGGGCAGCTCGCCGTCGAGCTCGCTGTGGAAGCCGATGCTGCGATAGCGCCGGTCGTAGCCCATCAGCTGCAGCACGCGCCGGACCATCGCATTGACGTCGACCCAGTCGAATTCGGTGGGCTGCGGCGCGGCCAGCTCGGCCAGGTTGCGCGAAGCCTGCGAGGCACGCTGCGCCTGCGTCAGGATCAGCTGCGCGGCCTGGGCCACGCGCGGCGCCGGCACGCTGCCCTCGAGCGAGCCGAGGTCCTGCGCGATGCCGGCGATCACCGCCAGCGGATTGTTGACCTCGTGCGCCACGCCGGCGGCCAGCGCCCCCACGGCCATCATCTTGTCGCGGTGCGAGCGGCGTTGGCCGTCGAGTTCGATCTGCTTCTCGCGCTCGTCCAGATCGGCCGACATGCGGTTCACCGCCATCATCAGCCGGCCGAGCTCGTCTTCGCGGCGCACCGGCAGGTCGACGCCGCGGCCGCCGTGCACGATGCGGTGGGCGTGCGCCTCGAGCCGGCGGATGTCGCCGGTCAGCCGCGTGAAGAACCACGCCACGATGGCACCGAACACCACGATGCCCAGCAGCGACAGCAGCAGCGACTCGACCGTCACCGCATCGAAGTGGCGTTGGTAGTCGGTCGTCATCGCCTCGCGCCGATCGATCAGGCTGCGGCGGCGGATCTCCAGTTCGTCGGAGGCCCGCGCGAGCGACTCGCGCAGGCGGCGCCAGTTGTCGCCGACCGGCGCGGCCAGCAGTTCGCCGTGGCTTCGTTCGACGACGCGCTGGATGTGTGCGTAGGCCGGATCGAATTCGTCGAGTGTTCCCAACAGCGCCGTGCTCGATGCCATGTGCTGCGAGAAGTCGGCCGAGAGCGGCGTCGCGCCGGACAGTGCCGCAACGCCCGCCACGTTGGCATCGACCAGCGCGCCGTTGACGGCCGCTTCGGCGAGCGCCAGCACTTTCTCGTGGCGCAGCAGTGCCTGCAGCTCCTGCACGCTGTCGTCGATCCGGCCGCGCTCGGCCGCCACGTGGGCCACCGAGCCGAGCAGGTACAGCAGCAACACGATGATGGCCAGCAGGCCCTTGGCGCGCAGCGACTTGCGCAGTGGCAGCGGCGCGGGCGCCGCCGGTGCGGCCGCCGAGTTCATGGCCAGCCCCGGCCGGCGCGCTGCACGCCAGGCACGCGACGCAGGGCGACGGGTACAGCGCTTGCATTGCGCCCGTGGTACGCCCGGAGCCCGCCCATGTCGATCGCCAGACCCATTGCCGCCCTGACCCTCGCTGCCTTGATGCTTCCCGCGCTCGCGGAGCCGCTGCAGGACGGCATCGCCGCCATGCACCGCAAGGACTACCCTGCCGCCCTGCAATGGCTGGAGCCGCTCGCCCGCGCCGGCAACGCCCAGGCCCAGTTGCGCATGGGGCTGCTGCACTACCACGGCCACGGCGTGCGCGAGAGCGATGCGCAGGCCGTGCAGTGGTTCGAGCGCGCCGCGCGCCAGGGGCTGGCCGAAGCCCAGTTCCAGCTAGGCAATATGTATGCCTATGGACTGGCCGAACCGGGCGCCGATGCCGACCCCAACCGGCTGGCCGCGCAGTGGTACTTCGAGGCCGCACGCCAGGGGCATGCGGAGGCGCAGTACAGCCTGGGCATCCTCTTCCTCAGCGGGTCTGGCGTGGTGCAGGACGAGGCCGAGGCGATGCGCTGGATCGGCCGCGCCGCCGCGCAGGGCCACGCCGATGCCGGCGCCTACCTGAAGGGCAAGAAGCCCTGATGCCGCATCAGGGCTGCACCGCGTCGATGGTGATGCGCAGCCCCTGGCCACCCGGCGCCACTGGCGCGCTCTGGCCGATCAGGTCGCCGGGCTGCGGCGTGGCGTTGCCGCTGCGCGAGATGCGCGCGCTCACCACCACCTGCGCGAAGCCCGACAGCTTGAGGTTCGGCGCCATCGCCATGCTGTCGTCCAGCGTGAAGGCGGCGGGCCAGTCGCCGACCGGCCGGCGCACGATGGCCAGCGGCATGCGCGGACCCTCTGCCGCCCGAGCGAAGACGAACAGCGTGTCGCCTGCCGCCACGCGTGCGGCCAGCGCCGGGCTCAGGCTCACCTCGCCGCCGATCGCGCCAGCCACGCTGGCCGGTGCCGGTGATGCAGGAGACGCTGCCGCGCTCAGCGCCGCTTCGAGCTTCGTCGCCTGCACGATGCTGCCCTGCACGGAGCGGGCGATGTCGGAGTCCGGCGGCACCAGCGCGAGCACGCGCTCCCAGTAGCTGCGCGCGGCGGCGGGGTCGCGCGCCTCGAAGGCGGCACTGCCGGCCAGCGCCAGCGCCTTCACGTGGCGCGGGTCGGCGTCGAGCGCCTGCTGGATCAGCCGTGCCGGCTCGCCGGCCAGCCGCTTGCCTTGCGCCATCGCCGACACGTCGGCCAGATCGGCGAGCAGCGTGGCGTTGGCCGGCAGCAGATCGGCGGCGCGCCGCCAAGCGGTGGCGGCATCGCGGTAGCGGCCGAGCACGACATACGAGCGGCCCAGCATCACCCAGCCTTCGGCGTTGCCGGGCTCGGCTTTCAGTCGCTCGGACAGGGCCGCCACGCGCGCCTGGATCTGCTCCGGCGTCAGGCTGTGGCGGGCCTCGCCGGCGGCGGGCGCAGCCGGCGGCGGCGGCACGGGTGCCAGCGAAGCCGGGTTGCCCAGCGCCAGATAGGTCAGCACGCTGGCCAGCGGCAGCAGCAGGCCGAGCGCGATGGCACTGCGGCGCGCCGCCGTCGAGGCTGCGGGCAAGGCGGGCCCCATCGGGGGCGCGGCACCTGCCGCGGCGTCCTCCAGCCAGCGGCGCTGGATGTCTTCGCGCACCGGCTCGATCTGGTCGGGCGCGAGCAGGCCCTGGCCGAGATCGGCTTCGGCCTCGCGCCACTGGTCGCGGTAGACAGCCAGGTTGGCCGCACCGCGCGTCACCGCCTCGGCCGTGGCACGCGACCTCCACAGCGGCGGCAGCAGCATCAACAAGGCGCCGCCGAGCAGCAGCGCGACGACGCTCCAGAACACCGTCATGGCCGCACCTCGCGTGCCGATTCCCCCCACGAACGGGAATGACTTCCCGGAATCGGGAACGCCAGGGGCGATGCAGCCGGGAGCTGTGCAGGCATGCACTGCCATAGCAAGAGCGCTGCCACGGGCAGGTGGCTCACGGCTTGCCGGAAGCGCGGCGCTGGCCGATCTGCGTTTCCCACTCCCACACGGCGGCGCGGGCGCGGCGCAGGTGCGCTTCGCTCTCGCTGCGCGCGAGATGCAGGTAGCTGCGCATCGCGCCGAGCGCGAGTTCGAGGTCGCCGCCGGCCTCGTGCGCCAGCGCCAGGCCGTAGTAGGCATTGGCCTGGTCGGCCTTCAACGCGATGGCGCGTTCGAAGGCCCCACGCGCCGGCTCGGCCTGCTGCAGGCCGAGCAGCGCGAAGCCCATGTTGGCGTGCGCCTCGGGCAGTTGCGGCGCGAGTTCGATCACGCGCTGCAGCGAGGCCTGCGCGTCGCTGAACTGGCGCGAGTGCAGCAGCAGCACCGCGGCATCGAACCGCCGGCGCAGTTCGCCGGCCTCCTGCACCGGCGATTCGGCCGGGTGCGTGGGCTCGAGCCAGGCGAACCAGGCGCCGCCCAGCAGCACGACGACGGCCGTCAGCACGAGGCCGAGCCAGCGGCGATCGCGACGGGCGCTGGCGCTCACACGGCCCCCTTGTGCGGCGCGGTGGAGATGAAGGGCACGCCGAAGAAGGTCAGGAAGGCGAGCACGAACACGCCCGCCAGCCACAGGCCGAACACGGCCGGAGCCGGCCGCAGCGTGGCGCGCGCATGCAGCGCGGCGGCCAGCGCGAGCCAGCTCGCGAAGGCCCAGGTCTCCAGCGGGTCCCAGGCCCAGTAGCGGCCCCAGGCATCCTGCGCCCACACCGCGCCGACGATCAGCATCAGCGTGTCGAACACCAGCGCGTACGCAGCAAAGCGGTGTGCGAGTTCATCGAAGCGGCGGTCGTCGGGCAGCCCGGCGCAGCGAGCCGCGCCCCAGGCCGTGCGGCGCAAGGCCGGCACGAGGCCGAGCGCCGTCGCCACCAGCAGCAGGCCGAGGTAGAGCTTGCCGACCAGCGTGTGCAGGTACAGCAGCGGCGTGGCGTAGGTGGGCGGCAGGTGGCCGGGCCGCGCGTCGGCCATCAGCAGCCACACGGCCAGCGTGGCCAGCACCGGCATCACCAGCAGCAGTGCGCCGCGCAGCTCGCGCACCGCCCACCAGGCGAGCGCAAAGACCAGCGCCAGGCTCCACAGGTTGCTGCTGAGGATCTCGTGCATGGTCGTGAACGGGCCGTGGCCGAGCGTGCTCCAGCGCAACCCCAGCGACAGCGTGTGCAAGGCGAGCGCGGCGGCCAGCGCGAGCGCCGCCACGGCCTGCGCGCGGCGCGTGCGTGAGCGCCACGGCAGGCCCATCGCCGGCACGGCCATCAGCGCGACCAACGCGTAGCTGGCCAGAGCAGCCCACAGCAGCATCGCATCAGGCATCGACCGCTCCATGCAACGGGCCGCGCGCCGCAGCGGCCGCGGCCACTCGGGCCGGAAAGAAGAAGCGCTGCGTGTAGTGCCAGGCCAGCGACAGCGCCGCCAGCAGCGCGGCGGCCAGCAGCCAGGGCAGCGTCGGGTCGTACGAGACGCGGTAGCCCATCCAGCTGCGCAGGCCGACGTAGGTGAGCGTGCCGCCCTCGATCTGCACGCTCTGGCCGGGCCGCAGTTCGGTGCGCATCGGGTCCATGCGCAGCACCAGGCGGTGCTGCTCGGGCATGCGGAAACGCGCTGCTGCGGCGGGGTCGATCAGCGTCTCGTCGATCTGCAGCAGCACCCAGGCGACGCGGCCGTCGGGCAGCATCCATTCGCGCGACTGGCGCAGCTCGTGCATCGGAAAGGCCGGCAAGTGCACCGTGCCGCTGACCGGCTCGCCTTGCTGCGGCGTCCAGGTCAGCATCGGCGCGAAGCCCTTGTTCGGGCTGGTGTAGATGCGGTAGCCGTCGATGATCAGCGGGCGGTGGTCGCCGATCACCGCGCTGCGCGGCGTGCCGTCGGCCTCGTGCCACGTGACGCGGTTGCGGGTGGCGCCGCGTTTGCGGCCGGGCGCGTAGTCGATCTCGAAGCCGTCGTGGCGGAACGCCAGCTTCGCCAGCCCGTCGCGGTGCCAGGCGCCAGCGCTGGACTCGATGAGCCGGCCGTCGAAATCCACGCCCTGCGCCAGTTCGAAGCGGCCGTCGAGCGAGCTGAGCCGCCCGAGCCCCACCAGCACCACCAGGGCGAGCAGCGCGAGGTGGAAGACCAGCAAGGGCAGCTGGCGCCGGAAGGCCGGGTGCACCACCAACGCGGCGAGCAGGTTGACGGCCAGCAGCGCGATCGCGGTGGACAGCGCGACCACGCCGAACCCGCCGCCGGCCTGGCCGGCGAAGGCGGCAGCGCCGAGCAGGCCCATGCAGGCCAGCGTCGTGCGCAGCGAGCCGAAGTGCGCGATCAGCGCGTGGCGCGGGGCCGCGGGGTTCATGGCGGGTTGCTGCACACGTCGCGCATCCAGTCGCGGCCGTTCGCCGTGCTGTTGCCGTTGGTGCCGAAGGTGGTGGCCGAGTTGTTCGAGCCGCAGTTGGTGTCGACCCAGTTGCCGCTGGTGGCGAAGTTGCGCACCTTCAGCTTGGCGTTCAGGTAGTAGGGCTCCTGGTTGAAGGCCTGTGCGGAGGCGTTCTCGCGCCACTCCTCGTTGCCCGCGCGGCCGGCCTCGGGGCCGACGTCGTTGAGGTTGACCAGCAGCGCCTTGTTCTTCCAGCCGTGCGGCACCGCCACGTGGCACCAGTTGCAGCGGATGCGCTCGATCTTGTCGGTGTGGTACGCGTGCAGGTTGCCGCGGTCGCCGTTGAAGAAGCCGGTGGTGCCGCTGCCATTGCGGTTGGCGTAGGTGTTCGGGTTGTGGCACTTGAAGCACAGGCCGTTGGCGTTCGGGCCGCTGTCGCCGCGGCTGTCGGCGCCCACCGTGCTGTTCCATACGCCCTTGAGCAGGAAGTTGTTGTTCGAGCCGTGCGGCCCCCAGGGCGTGCCGTCCTCGCCGCCGGGCGGCACGACGCTGTTGTCGGCGGTGTTGCTGCCGTGGCAGTCGCTGCAATACATGGTCTGCGTGCCGATCGCGTTGCCCCAGGGCGCGCGGAAGGCCGCCGCGTTGGCGCCGTTGCGGCCGGTGGCGTCCATCACCGGGTGCCAGGAACGGTGGTTGTTGGTCGCGTAGTTGCTGCCCGCGCCGCTGTTCGCTTTGGTACCTTCGCCGCGGTGCGTGACCGGCGCCTGGAACTCCTTCGCCTGGTTGGTGTAGACGGTCAGGTTGTTGCTGCCCGGCGGCGTGCCGCCGCTGCGCCCGAGCGCGGGCCGGGTGCCCAATGGGTAGACGTTGTTGTCGGTGTAGCCGTAGTCGCTGTGGCACTTCAGGCAGATCTGGTACTCGCGCGTCACGTAGCTCGCGCTGACCGAGGTGTCGACACTCGCGCCCGGGTCGCCGCGTTTGACGGTGTAGCCGCTGGGCAGGCTCTGGAACGAGGTGGACGCGTAACTCGGCTCGACGCCGAAACCACCGCGCAGCACGCCCGAGGCGATGTTGCTGTGGGTGTAGCCGGTGGTCTCGTCGTGGCGGTGCGTGCCGGCCGCGTCGGGCGTGCCGGAGATGCCGGCGGCGCCGCCGGTGAAGGAGCGGAACTTCACCACGCGGTGCGGGTTGTGGCAGTCGGTGCACTCGGCATGGCGCTGCGCGAGCAGGTTGCGCGACTCGATGAAGTCGGCCCCGCAGCGGTTGGTCGGGCCGCTGCAGTCCAGCGAGCCATCGCTGAAGCTGCCACCGATGTCGTGCACTTCCTGCGTGCTGCCGCCCTGCTCGGCGGTGGTGATCGGCATGCGCACCGCGAGGTTGAACTCGCTCTCGAGGTTGGGCACCTGCGCCACGCTGTTGAGCACCGCCGAGGCCGAGGTGGTGTGGCACTGGTAGCAGGTCTTCTCCAGCGCCGGGTTGCCGCCCTGCTTGGCGGCCAGCGGGTTGCCCGGCGGCAGCGGCGCGTCGGTGCCTTCGCGCGTGAGGCGGCGCGCGCCCTGCACGGTGTGGGTGTCGTGGCAGTTCAGGCAGGAGGCCTTCCACACGGGCGTGCCGGCCGGAAACTCGCGCAGCGCCGCCGCCGCGTCGCGGTAGGTCTCGTTGGCCACGTCGGGCCGCGCGTGCGCAGAGAACGCCCACACGCCCAGGCCCGAGTTCTTGTCGTGGCACGACAGGCAGATGATGTCGGCGGCGGCGTTGTGCGCGCCGGTCGGCGTGGCCTCCTGGAAGCGCTGGGTGCGCAGGAACTTCTGGTTGCCCTTGGCCGGGTCGAGCTCGCGCACGTGCGGGTCGTGGCAGGTGGCGCACTGCAGCTGCCCGGCGCCGTTGTTACCGGTGGGCTCGAGCGGCAGCAGCGGCTTCACGCCGGGCGAACGCACGCCGATCACGCTGCCGCTGCCGGCCGGCCAGCGCTGCGCCGCATCCACCGGCCGCAGTTCGCCGTCGCGCGCGGCCAGCGCGCTGCTGTAGGTCACCGAGATAGGGTGGTCGTTGCGCAGGTCGGTGCCGAGGAAGCGGGTGAAGCCGCTGCTCACGCCTTCTCCGGCGGGCATCGTGCCGCCCGGGCCGGTGCCCGTCATCGGGATCGACACGTTGGCATTTCCGTTGAGCACGTTGACGTTGCCGATGGCCAGTGTGCCGTCGTGGCACGACAGGCACAGCTTGGAGCTGCCGCCCGGCTGCGCGCTCAGCCCGTCGAGGATGGCCTGTGCGTCGAGCGACGACGAGGTGTAGGGCGTGTAGGTGGCGCCGTCGGGCACGCGGCGGTTCCACAACGGCGCGCGCATCGCCGCGCCGCCCTGGTCCTGCTGCGTGGCGCCATGCGGCGTGTGGCAGAACACGCAGACCTCGCTGGTGCCGCCGGTGGTGGCATGCGTGCCGCCGGTGCCGCTGGTGGACAGGTTGTGCCGCGTGCCGCGCACGTCGGACACGCGCTGCGCGAGCGAGGGCGCAGCGAGCAGCAGCACCAGCAGGACGGAGCCGAACCAGCGCGCACGCATCAACTGCCCCCCAGGAACTGGAACAGCACGACGCGGCCGTTGAACATGTCGGCGATGTGGACGCGGTTGCGCGCATCGACCCACACGCCAGAGGGCAGGTAGAAGCGCCCGGTGGAGGTGCCGGTGCCTCCGATGGGCAGCAGGAACTCGCCGCGCGCCGAGAACACCAGCAGGCTGTCGTAGTAGGACTCGACCACGTAGACGTTGCCCTCGCTGTCGACCGACACGCCCTTGGGCCGCACCAGGTTGCCCAGGTAGAGGCCGCGCTGGCCGAACTTGCGCACCAGCACCTCGCCCTCGGCGCTGAACACCTGCACGCGGCTGTTCAGCGTGTCGGTCACGTAGAGCTCGCCGTTCGCCCAGGCCAGGTGGGTGGGGAAGTTGAACTCGCCGTCGCCGCCGCCGCGCTGCCCGATCACGCGCACCAGCGCGCCGTTGGCGTCGAACACCTTGATGTCGTGCGCGTAGGTGTCGGCCACGAACAGCAGGCCGGTCGCGGCGTCGCGCGCCAGCCCGGTGGGCCGCTGCAGCAGGCCGCGGCCGATGCTGCGGCGAGGCTGGCCCTGCGCGTCGAGCTGCACGACGATGGCCAGATCAGCATCGGCGACGAACAGCCCGCCCTGCGGCGCCAGCGCCAGTCCGGAAGGCGCGACGAAGTTCGCCAGGCCCTCGGCGCGCTCCCACACCTGCAGCTCGCCGGCCTTCTCGTCGAACACGAACACTGCCTGCCGGCTGGTGTCGCTGACGAACAGGCGGCCCTGCTCGTCGCCGATCAGTGCCGCCGGCCGTTGCAGCACCACCGGTGCCTCGCCGCGGCCGTCGAGCCCGACCAGCCAGCGGCCGAAGGCCTTCAGGCCACTGTCGGCCTCGGCGCGGCGGAAGTTCTGCTCGCCGGTCAGCGTGCCGGCGTAGAGGAAGCGCGGCACCTCGGGCGCCTGCGGCCACAGCAGCCGCTGGCCCTCGGGCGCATCGGCCATGCCGTAGTGCATGCTGCCGCGCACCGCCTGCGGGCCCGCGCAGGCGGCCAGCGCGGCCAGCGCGGCGAACATCGCCCCCAGGAGCAGGCGCCGCATCACCGCCGCCCCTCGTCGCCGAGCACATGGATGACGACCTGCCCGGTCAGCCGGTCGCTCACCGCGAGCAGGCGTTCGTCGATCGCGAACCCGCCGATCTGCTGCACACGCAGCGCCGCCGCATCGAACACCTGCGCCGGCCGGCCCGCGGCGAGCAGCTTGAGGGCGCGGTCCTGCGCGTCGAGCACGAAGACGCGCGAGAAACGATCGGCGGCGATGGCCACCGGCTGCTTCAGTTCGCCCTGGCCGAGCTGGCCGACGAGTTGCCCGCCGCGGCGCTGCACGTGCACCACGCCGGCCAGGCGATCGAGCACGAACACGCTGTCGCCGCCGACCGCCAGGCCATCGACGCCGCGCACCGCGTCGTCCTGCGGCATCGGTGTGGCGAAGGCGCCGGCGGGGCGCACCTCGAGCCACTGGCGCAGGCTGTCGTCGGCCACCAGCAGCGTCGTGCCGCCGTCGGCCAGCACCATCGCCACCGGCGAAGGCGACACGCTGCCGCCGCGCCAGGTCTGCATCAGGCGCCCGTCGCGCGAAAAGCGCAGCACCTGCCGCGAGACGCCGTCGAGCACCCAGGCCGACAGGTCGGGCCCGATCGCCACCGCAGTGGCCGGCGTGGCCGGCGCGCCGGCGATCGGCGTCAGTGTGTTCAGGCCGAGGTCGGCGCGCCAGACGCGGCCGGCCGCGCTGTCGACGATGAGCAGGTCGTTGCCGCGCAGCGCCAGCGCGGTGGGCGCCATCAGCTTGACGAAGGCGCCGGTGCCCGGCCGCGCCGGCATGCCCAGGGCTGAACCCGGCGGCGACAGGAAGCCGCCGGGCAGCGTGCGGTAGGGACTCAGCGCCACCGGCCCCGAGGGCGGCTCGACGGGCGTGCGCGGCGTCGGCGCCGTGGCAACGCAGGCCGCGAGGGCGGCCAGCACCACCAGCGCGAAACCGACACTGCAGGCGCGCAGCAGGGGTCGTGCGAGTCTCATGGCTTCACCATCGCCCCGGCCCGGAGGTCTGCGCGCCGCCAGCGATGCCCGGCAACAGCCGCGGCAGGCCCGAATGGCACAGGTCGCAGCGCTCCGGGCCCCAGGCGATCTGGCCGTTGTGGCACATGCCGCAGAACTTGCCGTCGATGATGTCGCTCATCAGCACGTCGTTGGCACCGGCGCGCATCTTGAAGCCGAGCTCCGAGTGGCAGACCTTGCAGCGGAAGCGGATGCGGTGAAACCAGTGCGGGAAGATCACCGGCCGCACGCCCTCCTTGTCGGAGCGCTTGTTGATCACCACGTCGCCGTACTCGGCGAAGGTCGTGGCCGTCGGCAGCGCGCAGGCCAGCGCCAGCAGGGCGAACTGCAGCGGGCGAATCCATCGTCGCGTGCTCATGGGGCGGCCGCCGGCTTGCGCAGCGACTCGTTGGGCACGCTGTGGCAGCGGTTGCACTCGGTCAGCGGGAAGGCCACGGCGCCATGGCACAGGCCGCACTGCTCGCCGTTGAGGATGGCCACCATGCTGAACTTGTTGGCGCCGATCTTGTCCTTGAACAGCGCGTTGTGGCAGTTGCTGCAGTCCAGCCACAGCGTGTGCTGGCGGTGCGGGAACTTCACCGCCGGCATCGAGCCGAACTTGGAGACGATGATGTCCTGGTCGAGCACGCGCACCTTGGTCTCGGGCAGCAGGTTGGTGCGCGGCGCGATGGCGCCGCTGTCCAGCGCCTGCACCCAGCGCACCTGGTTGCCGGCGGTGTCGCGCGGCAACGGCGCCAGCGCCTCGGCGGGCTGCTGCAGCAGCTTGATGGCGGGGTTGGCCGGGTCGTGCAGGCCGTCCTTCTCGAGCGCGACCCACAGCGCCGGCGCCGCGGCCAGGGCGGCGGCACTCACGATGCCGATCCCCCAGACGACGAGCTTGCGCCAGACACCGGCCACGCCCCGTCATCCCGGGATGTAGATGCCGCCGGAGCGGATCGCGCGCACCAGTTCGCGCGTCGAGTCCTCCAGCAGCTTGATGCCGGCCGCATGGTCGCCGCGCCTGGCCTGCGCCTCGGCTTCGGCGCGCAGCGCGGCGGCCTTCTCGGTGAAGGGCTGCATCACGGCGGGCATCGCCCCGGCGGCGTCCTTGCGGTCGGCCAGCAGCACCTTGATCAGCATGGCGTGCGTGTCGTTGCGGTCGATCTCGTAGTCGTACTCCTCGCGCTTGCTGGCGAAGTTCAGCGAGCGCACCAGCGTGTCGCCGCGGCGCATCGCCTCGATGGACACGCGCGCGGTGAGGTAGGCACGGTCGAGCACCGGCCTGGCCTCTTCATAGCGGCCCTGCGCCGCGATGGCCTGCGCCTCGCCGATCTGCCGCTCGATGCTGCGCGTGGCGTCCTGCGCCTCGCGGCCAGCCGACTTCTCACGGGTGATGCGCTGCTGCGCGGCGAGCAGCGCGCGCGCGCTCTCCAGCCGCGTCTCGAAGTCGCGCTTGTGCTTCTCGCCGGCCACCTGCTCGGGCTTGGCCAGGCGTGCCCCGTCCATCATCTCGCGCGCGGCCTGGTCGAGCAGCTTGGCGGCGCTGCCCAGGTCGTCGGCGCGCAGCGCGGCAGCGGCCTCGCGGTGGATCAGCCGTGCGTTGTCGCGCCGCTCGCGCGCGGCGGCCACGCCGCTGGACTCGATCTGCTTCGCGGCCGACGAACTTTCGATCAGCGTGCCGACCGACTGCACGCGGCGCTCGACCTGCTCGCGGTCCTGCGCCGCGGCGAACACCGCGAAGCTGCCGAGCACGATCGCCGCGAACAGCCGGGACATCAGGTTGGGTCGTCTCTTCATGGCGGGTTACCGGTGGGCTGCGGCGCGACCAGTCCGGCCGCGAGCAGGGCCCGCTGCACGTACAGCGTGGCGTTGCGGAGATGGGTGAGGGCCTGCGCGATGTCGCCGCCCTGGAACTGCTGCAGCGACTGGCCGTACAGCTGGGTGCTGGTCTCGCCATAGCGCTCGATCAGTGCCATCGCGTCGGGGCGCGGGCGCAAGTCGCGCACGGCCAGCGGCACCAGCTCGGCCAGGCCCTTGTGACGGGCCAGCTCGTTCTGGAACTCCTCGACCGGGCTGGCGGCGCGCACCGTGTAGTCGAGCGTGGTCGCATTGAGCGTTCGTGTCATGCCGGCAAGCACGTGGCGCTCGGCCTGCGCGAGCGCCTGGTTGGCTTCGTCGTAGCGGCCATCCTGGGCATGCTGGCGCGCCACGCTGAGCAGGCCGATCGCCGAAGTGAGGTCGGTCGCCTCGTCGCTGCGGGTGCGGGCGCGCAGCGCCTCGACGAGCCGCTCGACGCTGGCCAGCAGCTGGTCGTGGCGCTGCCGGGCAGCCTCGCGCCGCGCCGGTGCGTCGGGCGCGCTGCGCCGCGCCATGCTCAGGTGATGCAGCGCGTGGTCGGCCGCCTTGCGCGCGCCGGCCAGGTCGCCCTTGGCGAGCAGATCGGTGGCCAGCGCGTGGTGGACGCGGCCTTCGTCGAGATGGGCCACTGCCTCGGCATTGCCGCTGGTGGCGATGCGCTGCGCCGAAGGCGAGTCGGACACCAGCCGCGCGACCAGCTTGAGCTTCTGCTCGAGCTGCGCACGCGCAGCGTCGTCGTCGGCGGCACGCGTGCCCGGCACGCCGAGCAGCAGCGCGGCCGCCAGCGCGGCACGGGCGAAGTGCCGTTCGCGCATCAAGGCTTCTTCTCCCCGGCGACCACGGCCTCGGCCTTCTTCTTCGAATGGCACAGCCGGCATTCCGACACCGGGAAGGCCACCTTGCCGTGGCACACACCGCACTTCTGGCCGAGCAGGATGGAGGCCATGCTGATCTGGTTGGCGCCCTTTTGCGGGATGAAGATCGCCGGGTGGCAGTTGGAGCAGTCGAGCCACTCGGTGTGCTGCTTGTGCGGGTAGACCACGTCGGGCATCGAGCCCTTCACCTCGCGCACGATGTTCAGGTCCATCACCACCGCAGCGGCAGCCGGATCGTTGCGGTCCCAGCGCGGGGTGATGGCCTTGGCGTCCAGCGACTTGACCCAGTCGACGTGGTTGCCGGCCAGGCTCTTGGGCATGTCGACGAAGGCCGTCGAGGGCGGCTGCAGCTGCAGCGTCATGTCGTTGCTCGGGTCGTGGATGCCCGACTCCACCGCCGGGCGGTTGAAGCGGCCCACCGGCTTGAGCAGCCGGTTGAAGGCGTTCACTTCGGCGGTGGCCGGCGGGTTGGGCGCGGCGGCTCGCGCGGCGGCGACGGTGGCCGCGCTGGGCGCCGCTGCGGTGGCCGGCGCGGGGGCAGCCGCAGGAGCAGCCACAGGTGCAGTCTCGGCCGGTTTCGCAGCCGGAGCAGGAGCCGCAGCCACCGGCGTCGGCTTGGTGGCCGCTGCCGCCGAGGCGGCCGGCCGCGCGGCAGCCGGCTTGGCCGCGGCCACCTCGGTCGCCTTGGGCACGGCCTTGCCGCCGCTCATCATGTACTCGATCACCGAGCGCAGTTGTGCCGCGTTCAGGTCGGCACGGCCGCCCTTGGGCGGCATGCCCTTGGCGGTGCCCGCAGTGGCGCTCTTCACCAGCGCATCGATGCCGGCCTTGGCGCGCGGCCCCCATCCCGCGGCGTCGCCGAACTTGGGTGCGCCGAGCACGCCGCTGCCGTGGCAACCGGCGCAGGCGGATTCGTAGATCGCCTTGGCGCCGGACGCATCCTGCGCGAAGCTGTCCATTGCGGCCGCCATCAGGGCTGCGGCGGTGAGTGATGCCAGAAGCAGTCGTCGCATGGCGGTGCTCCTACTTCTTCGCCGGTGCAGGCGGCGGCGCCGAGGTCGCCACCGATGCAGCGGCGGCCGGCGCCGGCGGCACGCCGAGCTTCTGCAGGGTGCTCTCGTGCACCTGCGTCGGCGTGCCCGGCTTGCCCGAGTGGCACAGGTTGCAGTTCTCGGCCGACCAGGCCAGCTCGCCGTTGTGGCAGGAGCCGCAGTACTGGCCGTCGATGATCTTCAGCATGTTGATCTGGTTGCCGCCGGCCTTGAACTGGAAGCCGAGGTCGGCGTGGCAGACCTTGCAGCGAAAGCGCACGCGGTGGAACCAGTGCGGGAACACCACCGGCCGCATGCCTGCCGCGTCGGAAAAGTTGTTGATGACCACGTCGCCGTACTCGGCCTGCGCCTCGCGCGGCGCCAGGCTCCACAGCGCCAGGGTGGCCAGCAGGGCCAGCAGCGCGCCGCGCCAGGGCACTCGCAGGGTTCGAAGGATGTTCAAGGGGCTCTCCGGTGTCGAGGCAGGTGATGGATGAAGGGATGCATGGATGGCGGGCTCGCCGTCAGTAGCGGCGCTGCACCCGCGCGAACAGCGCGGCGACCTTGCGGCCGTCCACGCGTGCCAGCCGCGCGCTCAGGCGCGCCTCGAGCCGGCCGATGCTGTAGTCGAAGCGGCTCTCCAGCGACTCGCTGATGCGTTCGACCGGCGCGTCGATGTCGCCGGCCAGGCGGCTCTCGAGCTGCTGGCTGTTCACCGACAGCAGCGTGGTGAAGCGCAGCCGCGGCACCTCGAAGACACGCTGGTTCTCGTAGCCCAGCGTGCCGCTGTAGAAGCGCTGCCAGCCCGGGCTGGCTTCGCGCAGCGTGCCGGTGAAGGCGTCGAGCTGGGTGGTGTCGGCACGCGTGGCCTGCCAGGTCAGCGCGCCCGTCCAGCTCGAATGGCGCGACAGCTGGGTTCGCCGCGTGACCTGGGCGTTGATCAGCTGGAAGTGCCCGGCCTCCTGCGCCCAGGTGCGCGAGTCGCTCGCCGACAGGCCGACGTAGCTCTGGCTGCTGCCGTCGCCGGTGCCCTGCCAGAACAGGCTCGCCGAATGCGCCAGCGCCCGCGCCACCTCGGCCGTCTGCGACTCGCGCAGCGCACCGGCGCTTTGCGTGAAGTTCAGCGACAGGCTGTCGGTCTCGCCCAGCACGAAGCTGCGCGACACGCCGTGCGCGGCCTGCGCGCCCAGCGTGTGCCGCGCGCCGGCCTCGGTGCTGCGGCTCGACCCCACGCTGGCGCCCAGCGTCGGCGTGTAGCGCCACTGCGCGAAGCTCAGCCCCTCGGGCGACCAGGTGACACCGGCGTTCGCGGTGGCGCTCAGGCTGCGCGCGGCCGCGTCGGGCTCGACCACGCTGCCCGACACCGAGCCCGACAGCCGCCATTCGCGCGTCAGCTCCTGGCTGGCGCCGAGCGAGGCGTTCATCGCCCGCACGCGCTGCTCGCCGAAGCCCGTCTCGGCGCCGGCGTCGACGACACGCGCGCTGCCGGTCAGGTACAGCGGCGACTCGGCCGAGTACAGCCACTCGCCCTCGCGCGGCCGCCAGGTGGCGAAGCTGGAGATCTGCCTGACGTCGGATCGGCCCTCGAAACGGTCGGCAGCGGTGCCGCTGCGCAGGCGCACATCGTTCCAACTGGCCAGGGTGTCGACGTGCAGCGCCGTGGCCGGGTGGAAGGTGTGGCGGCCGCTGACCAGCGTGATGCGGCTCGCGTCGTCGCTGTCGCTGCGGTCGTTGCGGCTGAGCTGCGCCGACAGCTCGAAGCTGTGTTCGTTGAACTGGCGCAGCGCCGTGCCGCGCAGGCTGGTGAGGGTGTCCTCGCTGCCGTCGCCGGCCTGCAGCCGGCTGTACTCGAGGTTGAGGTTGTAGTTGTCGCCGCCGGTCTCGGGCCGCCAGGCCTGGCTCATCGTCAGGCGGTGCGAGCGATAGTCGGTGCCCAGCGTGTCTCCGCGCACGCGGCTGTCGCTGACCTCGCCGCGCAGCTCGAACGGAAAGCGGCTGACCGGGAACACCGACACCGAGAAGCGCCCGGTCAGCGCGCCGCTGTCGGTGCCGACCGATTCGCCGCCGGGGCTGCGCGAAGCGTCGTGCGTGGCCAGCGCGCCGAGCCCGGCGCGCAGCTGCACGAACCAGGGCTGCCAGACGTAGCTGGCGAACTCGATGTCGTTGAAGACCAGGCCCTGCGTGGTGCGGGTGCCGTCCTCCAGGCGCAGCCAGCGGCCGTCGAGCGACACCGTGCCGGCATAACGCAGCGGCGCGAGCTCCCAGCGGATGCCGCCGCCGGCGGGCAGCGCCTGCACCGGCTCCTCGCGGCCGGTGGCGCCCGTGGGCTGGTCGGCCTCGGGTGGGCCTGGCACGAACGCGGCCGCGCCCACGCCGGCCGAGCGCAGCAGCAGCGCGGCGGCCAGCAGGCGCAGGCGCAGGCGCTGACGCAGGCGCACGGGCAGGCGTCTCCCCGTTTTCATGGGCAGCCTGCGCACGCGCCGGCGTTCAGCCGGCGCGCACCTTCTCCGGGGTCGCGGGCAGCGGCACATACTGGCTTTCGTCGATGCGCACGGGCGTGGCTCGGCGCAGCTCGGCGATCAGCTTGTCCCAGCGCGCCTGCGACTCCTCGCGCTGCCACAGGTCGGCGGCACGCGGCTTGACCTCGTCGAAGGCGCGCTGCTTGGCGGCGCGGCGATCGTCCAGGCGCATGATGGCCACGCCCTCGAGCAGCTGCACCGGCTCGGCGAGCTCGCGGGCCTTGAGCTTGTCGACCACGCCATGCACCGCCTCGGGCAACATGCCGCGGTGGGTGTAGTCCATCTGGCCGCCCTGCGCGGCCGACTTGTCGCCCGAATGCAGCTTGGCCATCTCGGCGAAATCGGCGCCGGCCTTGAGCTTGCGGTGGATGCCGCGAGCCTCTTCCAGCGCGCCGTTCCACACCGCCTGCGGCGAACTCGGGTCGACCTTCAGCAGGATCACGCTGAGCTTGACCTGCTCGGGCTCGACGAACAGGTCCTTGTGCTTGTCGTAGTAGGCGCGCGCCACCGCTTCGCTCGGCTCGGGCACGGCCTTGACCAGCTTGCCCAGTCGCTCGAGCAGGCTGTCGCTCTCGAGCTGCGGCACCACGGCCGCCAGCATCTTGTCGCGGTTGGCCTTCCAGTTGGCGCTGCCACCGTACTGCTTGTCGTAGCCGGCGACGGTGGCATCGATCATCGCGCGGTCGGGCTGGATGCCGCGACGCTTCGCCTCGGCCAGCAGCAGCACGCGGTTGACGACCTCGTCGCCGACCTCGCGCTGGAACTTCGCGTACTCGCCTTCGGGCGGTTTGGCGTGGTAGTACTTCTTGCGCATCGCCACCGCCAGCGCACGCTGGTAGTCGGCGGCGCTGACGACGGTGTCGCCCACCGTCGCGAAGGCCGCCGGCGCAGGCTTGCCCGCGGCGGCCGCATCGGCAGCCGCGGCCGTGGGTGCAAGGTTCAGCGCAGCCAGCAGGGCCATCAGGCCGGTCGCTGCTCGTGAAGCCGAAGACATGGCGCTCATCCTCGATACGTGGTGGGGTGGTCCGGAAGAAAGACGGGGCCAGGCATGTGATGCCCGGCCCCGTGGTCTGCAGCGCGTCAGCGCGTCACTTCACGTGGCAGGCGGTGCACACGGCACTGTTCGCATTCGAGACCCGCAGGAAGGTCTCGCCCGCGACACGGCCCGTGCCGGTCGGGCCGGCCTGGCCGGTGGACACGTGCGGGTCGTGGCAGCTGCCGCACTCGACCAGCGGGCCGGTGGCCGTGGCCTCGCCGGGCCGAACGTACAGCGGCAAGTCGGTGCGCTGCTTCGTGCCGGGCGCGCCGGTGTCGATCCAGAACACCTGGTTGCCGTTGATCGTGGCGGTGGTGGCAGGGTTGAAGTCCTGGTCGCGGCAACCGGTGATGGCGCCGGTGTTGTCCATGCCGCCACCGCAGTACTGGATGCCGATCGGGTGGTCGTTGGACAGGTCGGTGCCGATCAGCGCCGCGCCGCTGGTCAGTGCGCCGGCTGCATTGACGGTGCCGCCGGTGTTCCAGGTGAAGGCCTGTCCGCCGTTGCCACCGCCGTCGGCGGCGAGACCGCCGGAGCCGGGCGAGTTGATGATGTTGTCCATCGCCTGCGTACCGTCGTGGCACGACAGGCAGGCCAGCGAGATGCCGCCCACTGCGGCCACCGCGCCGTCCAGCGAGGGCGTCTGCAGCGACGCGTAGGTGGTGTAGGCACCACCGCCGGCCGGCGTGCCGTTCGCGCCCAGCCGCTTGTTCCACAAGGGCACCGGCGCAGTGGTGCTGCCACCGTGCGGCGTGTGGCAGAACACGCAGACCTCGGCCGTGTCGGTGACCTGGTTGCGCCCGGCGATGCCGGTGCCGGAACCCAGGTTGTGCCGGGTGTCGTTGATGCCCGCCGATGCAGTGCCGGAAAGGCCGAGAAACAGAGTCGCAAACACCGCTGCGGACGCCGCCCTCCACCTCCCTCGGCTGGATAGCCATGCCATCTTCATATCGCCCCTCTCGAAGGTTGGTTGAACAGTCGTCAAGCCCGACACTCCCCAATGCCCCGCATGACGAGCCTGTTTCTGCAGTTTCTGTGCCATTTGTCGCGCGGCGCCGCGAGCCCGGCGGGGGCTGCGAAAGGGTGTCGTGACGGGCCTTGAACCTCCCGCTTCCGGGAAGCGGCGTTCCCGCGATCGGGAAGGCGCGCTCAGCGCAGCGGCGAGGCCGGGCGCGCGAGGAAGCCGCCCTTCTCGGGCAGGCCGACGGGGCGGAAGACGTCGATCTTGCGGAACCACTGGTCGACGACGAGCACGCGGCCGTCTTCGTCGACCGCGATGCCCGAGGGCAGCATGTAGCGCGCCGGGCCGTCGCGCTCGGAGCGCTCGCCGACGAACAGCAGCAGCTCGCCGTCGGGGTTGAAGATCTGGAAGTTGCCGAAGGCGGTATCGACGACGTAGACGTTGCCGTCGCGGTCGATCGCCACTTCCTTGGGCCGCGCGAACTGGCCGTACTGCTTGCCGACGCTGCCGAAACTCTGCAGGTAGCGGCCTTCGCGATCGAACACGACGACGCGGAAGTTGCCGCCGTCGACCACGTACAGCCGGCCGTCCTTGCCGATGGCCAGGTCGCGCGGCAGGTTGAACTCGCCCGGGCCGCTGCCGCGTTTGCCGATGTCCTGCAGGTGCGCGCCGCTGACGGCGTCGAACACGCGCACCTGGTGCTGCTCGGAAGTGACGCCGCCGAGGTCGACGGCATAGACGCGCGTGCCGGCCGGGTCGACCGTCACGCTGGACAGGCGCGAGAACCACTTGTCGCTGCCGACGCGGCGCAGGAAGCGCCGGTCCGGGCCATAGACCATGATGGCCTTGGCGCCGATGTCGGCCACGTAGAGGTTGCCGGCGGCGTCGATGTCCAGCCCGACCGGCTTGATGAGCTGGCCCACGCCCTCCTCCTCGCCGATCTTGAACTGCTTGCCCTGCGGCACGTCGAACACGCGCACGAAGCGCGAGACCGTGTCCGACACGAAGATGCGGCCGCGGTGCACCGCCACCGCATAGGGCTTGGCCAGCGCCTCACCGCTGGCCTGCTCGCCGGTGACCAGCTTGCGCAGTTCGCTGGCCGATTCGGCCGGCAGGATGTCGGCGCTCGAGCGGATGCTGCGTTCGAACACGAAGCGCGGCTCGTCGGGTGCCGACGGGAAGAACAGCTCGCGCGGCGCCTCTCGCGTCGCCGGTGGCACCTGCATGCAGGCCTGCAGCAACAGCATGGCCGCCGTGCCGGCGGCCATGGCGAGAACGGGCCCGATCCGCGTCATGGGCAGGCCTGTCGAGGGCGGGCCAACGTGGCTACTTGGACGCGCCGACCATGTAGTCGATCGCGGCCTTGATGTCGTCGTCCTTCAGGTCGGCGGCACCGGCCTTCGGCGGCATCGCGCCCTTGCCCTTGACGACGGACTGCAGCAGCGCGTCCTTGCCGGTGGCGATGCGCGGCGCCCAGGCGGCCTTGTCGCCGAGCTTCGGAGCGTTGGCCACGCCACTGGCGTGGCACACCACGCAGGTCTTGTCGTAGACGGCCTTGCCATCGGCCGCCATGGCCGTGCCGGCCAGCGTCGCGATGCCGAAAGCGAGAAAGCCCAGTCCCGTTCTTGCGAATTCCATCGTCGTTCTCTCCGTGGTGATCAAGTTCGTGCCGCTGGAGTGCAAACGCCGTGCCAGTGGCAAGGAAGTTGCAACGAAGAGGCCACACCATGGACCGAGCACCGGGAGAGCATCGATGAATCCGCCCCTCGCGCCACGCCGCGCCGCGACCGCCTGGCGGCGCCTCCTGGCCGCCGCCGCCGCGATGCTGCTCGTGCAGTGCCTGCAGCTCGCACAGGCCGCGTCACCGGCGCCCGCGGGCAGCTCGCGCGGCGCGCTGCTGTACCACAACTACTGCTCGGTCTGCCATGGCGACAAGGGCGATGGCCGCAGCCGCGCCACCGGCTCGCTGTCGACGCCGCCACGCGACTTCACCACCGAGGCCTCGCGACAGGAACTCACGCGCGAACGCATCGTGCTGGCCATCACCCACGGCCGGCCCGGCACGGCGATGGTGGCGTGGAAGACGCAGCTTTCCGAGTCCGACATCACGGTGCTCGCCGACCATGTGCTGAACACCTACGTCAAGCGCGACCCCGGCACGCAGGCCAGCCCCGGCACGCCGGGCATCTCCGGCACGCGGGCCCATGGCGGGCGTGAAGCCGACAGCGGTTCCACCCCCGTGCAGGTCGACATGACGGCCGGCCTCCCCAACGGTCTGAAGGGAGACTTCAAGCGCGGGGGTGCTTTTTATCTGGCCAACTGCGCCGCCTGCCACGGCGCGCGCGGCGACGGCGCAGGCCCACGCGCCTACTTCATCAACCCGAAGCCGCGCAACTTCGTCGAGCCGGCATCGCGGGCGCGCTTCAACCGGCTGGCGCTGTACGCCGCGGTGAGCGAGGGCCGCAACGGCAGCGAGATGCCGGCCTGGAAGCAGGTGGCCACGCCGCAGCAGATCGCCGATGTGTCCGAGTACGTGTTCCGCAGCTTCATCGCTGCTGCACCGGCCGCGCAGGCCACCGCCGCGCGCCCATGAAACCCGTGGCGGCGCTCGCGCTGGCCGCGGGGCTGCTCGCGCTGCCCGGTTGCGGCGAGCGCCCCGCCGAGGCCGCCGCGCCGCGCGCCGCCACGGCGGCGGCGGCCGACCCGGCCACGCTCGAACTGGGCCGCAAGGTCTACAACTACCGTTGCTACTTCTGCCACGGCTACTCGGGCGACGCGAAGACGCTGGCCGCCACCTACCTCGCACCGCCGCCGCGCGACTTCACCCGCGGCGCGCCGCTCGATGCCCCCGCCATCCTCGCCACCGTGCGCGAGGGCCGAGGCGGCACGGCGATGAAGTCCTTCCGCGGCATCCTCGACGAGCGCGAGATGACGGCGGTGGCCGCCTTCGTGGCGCGCGAGTTCGTGCGCGACAAGGCGCCCAACACCGCGTACCACACCGCCGAGAACGGCTGGAGCGATCACGGGCGATTCGCCGCCGCGTTCCCGTTCGCCACCGGTGCGATCAAGCTCGACGCGCCGGTGGAGTCGCTCGATCCCTCGCAGCGCGCCGGGCGGCAGCTGTTCCTGTCGGCCTGCGTGTCCTGCCACGACCGCGCCCATGTCGCCGACGAGGGGCCGGCGTGGAGCTCGCGCCCGCTGTCCTACCCGCGCATGGGCTTCGTGCCGGGGCAGGACACGGCGCCGCCGGTGGATGCCGTGTCGAGTGCGAGCGTCTATGCCAAGCACGACGTGGTGCCGCGTGTCGAAGGCCTGGATGCGCAGCAGCGGCGCGGCGAGAAACTGTTCCAGGCCAACTGCGCGTTCTGCCACGGCGCCGACGGCACCGGCAAGAACTGGATCGGTCAGTTCATGGAGCCCAAGGCGCGCGACCTGACCCTGTACTCGGTGAGTGACATGCCGGCCGCGCGGCTGCGCAGCACGATCCGCGACGGCCTGCCCGGCACCTCGATGCCGGCCTGGCGGCATGTGCTCGGCCGCGGCGAGATCGACGCGGTGGCAGCCTACGTGTCGCGCGCCTTCTTTCGCCGCGAAGGCGGCTGAGCCGCTTCGATCAGCCGCTCACTTCGTGTGGCAGGTCAGGCACACCGCGCTGCCGGCATTGGGCAGGCGCAGGAAGGTCGGGTTGAAATTGCTGCCGGGCCCGGCCGAGGGCACGCCGTGCGGATCGTGGCAGGACGCGCATTCCACTTCGTAGCCTTCGCCGCTGTTGTACAGGCGGATCTCGTTGCCGTCGGCGCGCGCGTTGGCGTTGCCGTCGAACCAGGCCAGCCGCGCCTCCTTGCGCGAGGGGTCGTTGAAGTCGGTGCCCGGCCCGGCGGCGGTGGGGAAGCGGATGCCCACCGGGTGGTCGTTGCGCAGGTCGGTGCCGATGGCAAAGGCCGAGAAGTCGTATGCGGTCGGGAAGGCCGCGCCGGCGCCGTTCGGGTTGTGGCAGACGAGGCAGCCCTGGTCGGGGCCTTGCAGGCCGACGTGGGTGACCGACGCATTCGGCCACTCGTTGAGCAGCGCCGGCGCGTCCGACGTGAGACGGGCCGTGTTGTAGCGCCCCGAGCCCGGCATGTTGACGATCGCGTCGACCGCGGTGGTGCCGTCGTGGCAGCTCAGGCAGGTCAGCGAGCTCGCACCGGGCTGCGAGACCGGCTGCGTCAGCGAGGCGGTGTTGAGCAGGTCGTAGGTCTGGTAGGTGTTGTTCTTGGTCGTGCGGTTCCACAGCGGCGCCGCGATCGTCTGGTTGGCGCCGTGCGGCGTGTGGCAGTAGACGCACACCTCGCCGTAGTTGTTGCGCTGCGTGTCCATCAGCGCTGCGTTGATCGGCCCGCCCGGCCCGACCTCGTTGGGCCGCTGCGTGAGGTTGTGGCGCGTGTTGGCGACGCTGCCTCGGTTGCTGAACTTCGAGGCCGTGCCCGGCGCCGGGTCGGGGCCGGCCCAGGCGCCGGCCTGCACAAGCGCCGCCAGCGCGAACACTGCGCCCAGGCGCCAGACCTTGCAGATGCTTTCGTGATCCATCGTGAGCGCCCTCCCTGGCCTTCGCGTCGTGCGCGAGCGCGGACTTCGCTGCAATACCCGTACCGGCGCTGAACACCTCGCAGCAGGGGCCGGAGTTTCCCGATATCGAGCCGCCCATTCCCGCATTCGGGACGGCCGCACGCCTTCGATGGCACGGTGGCGTGATGCAGGTCAAGCCGCGGCGAGCGCCTCGCGCAGCCGCTGCTGCCCTTCCGCGTCGCCGAGCCGGCGCAGCACCTCGACCTTGTGGAAGAACTGATCGACCACGTAGACGCGGCCCGTCTCGTCGCAGGCCACGCCCGAAGGCAGCGAGAAGCGCCCCGGCCCGTCCTGCGCGGCGCGCGAGCCGAGCGCCAGCAGCAGTTGCCCGTCGGCCTGGAACACCTGCACGTTGCCGAAGCTGGCGTCGCTCACGTAGATCAGGCCCTCGCGGTCGATCGCCAGGCCGCGCGGCCGGCCGAACTGGCCCAGGCCGTTGCCCGGCGAGCCGAAGGCGCGCACGAACCGGCCTTGCTCGTCGAAGGCCTGCAGGCGGAAGTTGCCCGCGTCCAGCACCCACAGCAGGCCGTCGGGCGCGAGCGCCGCGTCCACCGGCAGGTTGAACTCGCCGGCCGCCTCACCGCGCCGGCCGATGCTGCGCAGCAGCCGGCCCTGCGCGTCGTAGCTGAGCACGCGGTGCGCATCGCTCTCGACACCGCCGGTGTCGACCACGTGCAGCCGCGCGCCGTCGGCGCTCACGGCCACGCCGGTGGGGCGCACCCACTCGGCCGCGCCGTCGATGGCACGCTGGAACAACCCGATCGCGTCGTAGACGACGAGCCGGCGCGCACTCGCATCGACCACGTGCACGATGCCGTTCGCATCGACGGCGATGCCGGCGGGCTTGCGCAACTCGCCCTCGCGCCGCGTGCCGAAGGCGAAGCTGCGCCGCCGCGCGAGGTCGAACACGAAGATGCGCCGGCCCTCGGTGTCACCGACGTAGACGCGGCCGCGCGACACCGCCACCGCGGCCGGCTTGCCGAAGCTGGCCGCCTCGCCCTCGCCGGTCAGCGACTGGCGCAGCCGCGTCGCCGGCGAGTCGTCGGCGGCGCTGGCGGCGTTGCGCAGCGTGGCCTCGTGCGCATAGCGCGGCTGCTCGGGCGGCACCGGCCACACCGGCGACGGGCTGGACTGCCGGCGCACCGGCGGCGCGGCGCAGCCGGCCAGCGCGCTGCCGAGCAGCCAGAGGGAGAGATCGCGTCGTGAGGGCATGGAGGCGCTGCGCAGGAGACTGCGCCGCTGCAGCATGCGTGCCACCCCTTGGCCCGCCGCGCACGGGCATGGCGATTGCTGGCCACGCCGCTCATGCTTCCCGAACTCGGCCACTTCGCGCTCATCGTCGCGCTGTTCATCGCGCTGGCGCTGGGCACGCTGCCCATCGTCGGCGCGGCCCACGGCGACGTGGCCAGCATGTCGCTGGCGCGGCCGGCGGCGCAGGCGCAGTTCCTCTTCGTGGCGATCGCTTTCGGCTGCCTGATGGCCTCGTTCGTGGCCAACGACTTCTCGGTGCTCAACGTCGCGTCGCACTCCAACAGCGAGCTGCCGATGGCCTACCGCATCGCCGCCACCTGGGGCAGCCACGAAGGTTCGATGCTGCTGTGGGTGTTCATGCTGTCGCTGTGGATGCTGGCGGTGAGCCTGTTCTCGCAGCGCCTGCCGCTGGACATGGTGGCGCGCGTGCTCGGCGTGATGGGCTTCGTCAGCATCGGCTTCCTGCTCTTCATCCTGCTCACCTCCAACCCCTTCCAGCGCCTGGTGCCGGCGGCACTGGACGGCCGCGACCTCAACCCGCTGCTGCAGGACCCGGGCATGGTGATCCACCCGCCGATGCTCTACATGGGCTACGTCGGCTTCGCGGTGGCCTTCGCCTTCGCCATCGCGGCGCTGCTGTCGGGCCGCTTCGACGCGGCCTGGGCGCGCTGGTCGAGGCCCTGGACCACCGCCGCCTGGCTGTTCCTCACGCTGGGCATCGCCATCGGCAGCTGGTGGGCCTACTACGAGCTGGGCTGGGGCGGCTGGTGGTTCTGGGATCCGGTGGAGAACGCCTCCTTCATGCCCTGGATCGTCGGCACCGCGCTGATCCACTCGCTGGCGGTGGCCGAGAAGCGCGGCGCCTTCAAGGCCTGGACGGTGCTGCTGGCGATCGCCGCGTTCTCGCTGAGCCTGCTGGGCACCTTCCTCGTCCGCTCCGGCGTGCTGACCTCGGTGCATGCCTTCGCCACCGACCCGGCACGCGGCATCTTCATCCTCGGCTTCCTGCTCGTCGTGGTCGGCGGCTCGCTCGCGCTGTTCGGCTGGCGCGCGGCGAGCGTGGGTTTCGGCGGGCGCTTCGACCGCGTCTCGCGCGAATCGCTGCTGCTCGTCAACAACCTGCTGCTCGTCACCGCCGCGGCGTCGGTGATGCTGGGCACGCTGTACCCGCTGGTGCTCGACGCGCTGGGCCTGGGCAAGATCTCGGTGGGCGCGCCCTACTTCGAGACGGTGTTCGTGCCGCTGATGGCGCCGGTGGTGCTGCTGATGGGCGTGGGCCCGCTGGCGCGCTGGAAGTCGACACCGGCCGCCGAGCTGGCGCGCAAGCTGCGCTGGCCTGCGCTGGCCAGCGTCACGGCGGCGGTGGTGCTGCCGCTGTGGGCCGGCCGCTGGAGCCTGGGCACGGCGCTCGGCCTGCTGCTCGCGGCCTGGGTGTTCGCCAGCACCGCGGCGCTGCTCGCGCAGCGACTGCGCGGCGAGCCTGGCGCCGGCTTCGGCTCGCGCTTCGCGCAGCTGGCGCGCTCGTCACCGAGCTTCTTCGGCATGGTGCTCGCGCACCTGGGCGTGGGCGTGTTCATCGTCGGCGTGACGATGGTGAAGGGCTACGAGGTCGAGCGCGACGTGAAGATGCGCCTGGGCGACAGTGTCGAGGTGGCCGGCCACCGCATCGTGTTCCAGGAAGCGCAGGAGTTCAGCGGCCCGAACTACGTCGGCGTGCGCGGCACGCTGCAGGTGCAGCGCGGCGACGCTGCGCCGTTCACGATGCACCCCGAGAAGCGCCTGTACAAGGTGCAGCAGATGCCGATGACCGAGGCCGCCATCGACACCGGGCTGACGCGCGACCTCTACATCTCGCTGGGCGAGCCGCTGTCCGAGACCGAATGGACGGTGCGCGTGTATCACAAGCCCTTCGTCGACTGGATCTGGTTCGGCGCGCTGGCCATGGCGCTGGGCGGCGCCCTGGCGGCGCTGGACCGCCGCTATCGCGTCGCCACGCGGCGCGAATCGCTGCCGGCCGGCGCCGGCGCGGCGCTGGCTGCGCTGTGCCTGATGCTGCTGTGCGCCCCGGTGTTCGCCGGCGAGGCCCAGCCCACCGCCGCCGACCCGGCGCTGGAGCTGCGCGTCAACCAGCTCGCCGCCGAACTGCGCTGCCTGGTGTGCCAGAACCAGTCGCTCGCCGACTCGCACGCCACGCTGGCCATCGACCTGAAGAACCAGGTGCGCGAGCAGCTGAAGGCCGGGCGCAGCGACGCGCAGGTGATCGAGTACATGACGCAGCGCTACGGCGATTTCGTGCTCTACCGGCCGCCGGTGAAGGCGACCACGCTGCTGCTGTGGGCCGGGCCGCTGCTGCTGCTGATCGCCGGCTCGCTCGCGCTGTGGCGCCTGCTCGGCGCCGGCAGCCGCCGGTCGCCGGAGGCACCCTTGCCCGCCGACGAGGCCGCGCAAGCCACCGCGCTGCTGGAGGCCAAGCCCTCACCGGAGCACTGAGCGCGCCGCGGCATGGACAATCGGGGCACCGCTGCCCGACCCCATGCCCACCACCCCCACGCGCGTGCTCTCCGTCATCGCTCCGATGACGCAGCTGAACACGCCCTACCCGTCCACCGCCTACCTGACCGGCTTCCTGCGCTCGCGCGGCATCGCCGCGGTGCAGGAGGACCTCGCGCTCGCGCTGGTGCTGGAACTGCTCCGCGCGAAGGGCCTGCGCGCCGTGCGCGACTGCATCGAGGCGATCGCGCCGAAGCAGCGCAGCGCCAACGTGGCCGCCTTCGCCGAGCGTTTCGACGACTACCTCGCCACCATCGAGCCGGTGATCGCCTTCCTGCAGGGCCGCGACGCCACGCTGATGCACCGCATCGTCGGCCGCGCCTTCCTGCCCGAGGGCGCGCGCTTCGCCTCGCTCGAGGCCTATGTTGCCGACGATGGCAGCGAGGACGGCGGCGACCCGATGGCCTGGGCCTTCGGCGCGCTGGGCACGCACGACCGCGCGCGGCACCTGGCCACGCTCTACCTCAACGACATCGCCGACGTGCTGCGCGAGGCGGTGGATCCGCGTTTCGAGTTCGTGCGCTACGCCGAGCAGCTGGCCACCAGCCAGCCGAGTTTCGACCCGTTGGCCGCGGCACTCGCCGCCCCGCCCAACCTGATCGACCGCACACTGCAGGCGCTGACGCTCGCCGCCATCGAGCGCCACGCGCCGACGCTGGTGCTGATCTCGGTGCCCTTCCCCGGCGCGGTGTACGCGGCTTTCCGCATCGCGCAGGCGATCAAGGCGCACGACCCGCGCATCGTCACCGTGCTCGGCGGCGGCTTCGTCAACACCGAGCTGCGCGAGCTGGCCGAGCCGCGCGTGTTCGACTTCTTCGACCACGTCACGCTCGACGCCGGCGAGCGCCCGCTGCTCGCGCTGATCGAGCATCTCGAGGGCCGGCGCTCCGCCGAGCGACTGGTGCGCACCTTCATGCGCCCGGCCGGTTCGCCACAGGTGCGCTACATCAACTTCCCCGAGCCCGACGTGCCCTTCGACGAGACCGGCACGCCCACCTGGGACGGCCTGCCGCTGCCGCGCTACCTGTCGCTGCTGGACATGCTCAACCCGATGCACCGGCTGTGGAGCGACGGGCGCTGGAACAAGCTCACCGTGGCGCACGGCTGCTACTGGAAGAAGTGCAGCTTCTGCGACACCAGCCTCGACTACATCTCGCGCTACGAGGCGGCCAATGCGCAGACGCTGGTCGACCGCATCGAGGCGATCGTCGCCGAGACCGGGCAGACCGGCTTCCACTTCGTCGACGAGGCCGCGCCGCCGAAGGCGCTGCGCGCGCTGGCGCAGGAGCTGAAGAAGCGCCGGCTGGCGATCTCGTGGTGGGGCAACATCCGGTTCGAGAAGAGCTTCACCCCGCAGCTGTGCGAGGAGCTCGCCGAGAGCGGCTGCATCGCCATCTCCGGCGGGCTGGAAGTGGCGTCGGACCGCCTGCTCGCGCTGATGAAGAAGGGCGTCTCGGTCGAGCAGGTGGCGCGCGTGACGCGCGGCTTCAGCGACGCCGGCATCCTGGTCCATGCCTACCTGATGTACGGCTTCCCGACGCAGACGGTGCACGACACGGTCGACGCGCTGGAGTACGTGCGCCAGCTGTTCGCGGCCGGCTGCATCCAGTCGGGCTTCTTCCACCGCTTCGCCTGCACCGTGCACTCGCCGGTCGGCAAGGACCCGGCCGCCTACGGCGTGACACTGCTGCCGCTGCCGCCCGCGACGTTCGCCAAGAACGACGTCGGATTCGTCGACCCGACCGGCGTCGACCACGACCGCCTTGGCCTCGCGCTGAAGAAGGCAATCTACAACTACATGCACGGCATCGGGCTGGACGCGGACGTGCGCAGCTGGTTCGACACGCACGTGCCGAAGCCGCGCGTGGCGCGGACCTTCATCGAGCGCGCCGTCAGCGCGCGCTGAGCGGCGGCGACGGGCGCCGCAAGCGCGTCAACATCACTGCCGCAAAGGCCAGGATGGCCAGCGCCTGCAGCGCCCCGGCGCCGGCACGCAGGGGCGCCGCGCCGAGCGCGTCACCCAGGCCGCGCAGCGCCACGCCGGCGCTCATGACCAGCACGGGAGCCAGCGTGATGCCCGAGGGCGCCGCGATGGCACGGCGCAGCAGAGCTGGCAGCACGATGGGCGCGTGGCCGAACACCATCGCGAAGACGAAGCCCAGCAGCAGCATGTGCAGCGGCCCGGGCGCATCGAGCGGCATGCCGCGCAGCGCGTTGGCCACGCCCCAGCCGCCGGCAAGGGCCAGCCACGCGTAGCCCAGGCGCAGGCAGCGCGCGGTATGCAGCGCCCATCCGGCGCGGTTGATGCCGGCGCGGCAGGCGAGGTCGAAACGCAGCAGCCACAGCGCGAGCAGCGCCATCGAAGCCCACCAGGCGCCGGCGGCGAGCGGATGGTCGTGCCAGGGCACGGCCAGCACCACGAGTGCTGTGGCCTGCAGCGCCAGCACCGCGAGATAGCCGCTCCGCGCGCCGGCCGACAGCGGCACGAAGCGCGCGAGCTCGCGGCGCTCGCCGGCGATCGTCAGCACGAGAAACGAACCCCACCAGGCCACGACCACCGAGAACGGCCGGTCGAGCATCCACAGCAGCGTGCCGCCGGCCCAGCACAGCGCACCGGCGCCTTCCACGGCGACGTGCAGCACCGGCGTGCGGCGCAGCACCCCTGCGTAGGCGAGCGTGAGCACGAGGCCGGCGGCCAGCCAGGCCAGGGCCGCCGCGCCCGGCTGCAACGCGAGCGCGGCCAGCGTGCCCAGCGCGGCCAGGGCCGGTGCGGCCCAGGCCAGGCGCTGGTGCAGCGCGGCGGCACGTTCGAGCGAGATGACGAAACCGAAGAAGCCGCACACCATCAGCGCGCCGTGCAGCGCCACCGGGGCGAGCGCGCGCTCGGGCAGCAATGGCCAGCCCATGCGCACCAGGCCGCCGGCCAGGCCGGAGATCAGCGCGAGCGCAGCGCCCAGCGCGAGCAGCGGCACGGCCGCTGCAAAGCGGCGCGGCCTGGCGGATTCAGCCTTGCGCATCGTCCCAGCCCAGCCGTTTGCGCGCAGCCGCGCCCATGCGCTGAGGCGACCAGTCGACCTCGTGCGTCTCCAGCACCCGCACCTCGCGATCGGGGAAAGCCTGCTGCAGCGCCTGGACGGCGTCGTCGATGATCGCATCGCCCATCGGGCATGTCGGGCTGGTCAGCACCAGCGTCAGCTCGACGATGGCGGGCTCGACCTGCAGCCGTTCGACCAGACCGAGCTCGACGATGTTCTCGCAGATCTCGGGGTCGACCACCTGCGTCAGTGCGTCCATCGCCTTGCGGCGGTCGGCGTCGAAGCTGTCGTTCGTGTCCATGGCGCCATGGTCGGCAGGCCGGCCTCTCCCGGGGTTGATCGGCATCAACTTAAAGGTGCATCTTGAATATTGCTTATGCGCCGCTGCCTCGCTAGCATAGGTGCATTGTCGATACACCTTCCTACCCGCCGAAAGGAAATCCATGTCAGCCAACACCACCACCGTCGACGTGCGCGCCATTGCACCGCGCGAGCGCCATCCGCTGATCTTCTCGACCTTCCGCGCACTGCTGCCCGGCGCCGCGCTGGAGCTCGTCAACGACCACGACCCGCGCCCGCTGTACCACCAGTTCGAGGCCGAGAGCCCGGGCGCGTTCGACTGGGCCTATCTCGAATCGGGCCCCGACACCTGGCGCGTGCAGATCACCAAGCGCGCCGCGGCCGGCACCTGCTGCGGCGGCTGCTGCCACTGACGCCGCCACGGCCCCGCCCATGAAACTCACCAGCTTCACCGACTACAGCCTGCGCGTGCTGATCTACCTGGCTTGCGAGCCGGGCCGGCGCGCCACCATCGCCGAGATCGCCACGGCCTTCGAGGTCTCCGAGAACCACCTGACGAAGGTGGTTCACTTCCTCGGCCAGGCCGGCTGGCTGGCCACGGTGCGCGGCAAGGGGGGCGGCATGCAGCTGGCGCGCGAGGCCGGCACGATCGTCGTCGGCGAGGTGGTGAGGCAGACCGAGGGCGCGGACCTGCCCGCGGAATGTTTCGACCGCGACGGCGGCAACACCTGCACGATCGCACGCGTGTGCCGGTTGCACGGCGTGCTGCAGGAGGCCGCCGACGCCTTCCATGCCGTGCTCGACCGCTACACGCTGGCCGACCTGGTGCACAACCGCACGACGCTGTCGCGCATGCTGTTCATCGGCCGCGAGCGGCCCGAGACACCCGCACGGAGGCAGCCGTCATGAGCACGCTGATGCTGCACATCGAGGAGCCGCAACCGCGGCCGCGCCCCGGCTTCGCGCTGTGGCAACTCGGCTTCCGGCCCTTCTACCTGCTGGCCGGCTGCTTCTCTGCCCTGTCGGTGCTGCTGTGGTCGCTGCAGTTCAGCGGCTGGCTCGGCCACGCCTACCTCGCCGGGCCGCTGTGGCATGCACACGAGATGCTGTTCGGCTACGGGCTGGCGGTGGTCGTCGGTTTCCTGTTCACCGCCGGGCGCAACTGGTCGGGCCAGCCCACGCCCACCGGCTGGCCGCTGGCGTTGCTCGCGCTGCTTTGGGTAGCCGGCCGCGTGCTCGTGCTCACGCCTTTCGGCGTGGCCGCGGCGGCCGTCAACACCGCGTTCCCGCTGGCCGCGGCGGCCGGCCTGGCCGTGCCTCTGATCCGCGCGAAAAACCGGCGCAACTACTTCTTCGTCGGCCTGCTCGTCGCGATGGGCGCAGCGCAGCTCGGCCTGCACCTCGCTCAGCTGGGCGTGATCGCACTGCCGGGCTGGGTGGGCGTGCGGCTGGCGCTGGACATGATGCTGTTCATCATGGCGGTGATGGGCGGCCGCGTGATCCCGATGTTCACCAACAACGGCGTGCCCGGCGTGAAGGCACGCCGCCACGAGACGCTGGAGCGCGTGGCGCTGGGCAGCGTGCTCGCGCTGATCGCGGCCGATCTGGCCGGCCTGGGCGGTGCGCCGCTGGCCGCCCTGCTGCTGCTGTGCACCGTGGCGCACGGGGCGCGCCTGGCGCTGTGGCAACCCTGGCGCACGCTGCACACGCCTCTGGTGTGGGTGCTGCACGCCGCCTACGCGTGGATCGTGCTGCACCTGGCGCTGCGTCTGCTGGCCGAGCTCGGCTGGATCATTCCCTCGGTGGCCACGCATGCGCTCACTGCCGGCGCGATCGGCGGGCTGACGATCGGGATGATGACGCGCACCACACGCGGCCACACCGCGCGGCCGCTGATCGCCGACCGCTTCGACGTGGCCTGCTACCTGTGCATCCTGATCGCGGCGATGGTGCGCGTGGCGGTACCGCTGGCGGCACCGGGTGCCGGCGTCGGCGCGGCACTGGTGTCGGGCTGGCTGTGGGCCTGTGGCTTCGGCCTGTTCACGCTGCGCTACGCGCCGATGCTGCTGCGCCCGCGGCTGGACGGCAAACCGGGCTGAGACACGGCCGATGGACTACGCGACGATCAAGCTCGTGCACCAGAGCGCCGTGACGCTGTCGATCGTCGGCTTCTTCGCCCGCGGACTGGCCTCGCTGGCCAACATGGCCTGGGTGCGATCCCGAGCGGCGCGCACCTTGCCGCATGTCGTCGACACCGTGCTGCTCGGCTCCGCCATCGCCCTGGCCTGGGTGCTGCAGCTCAACCCGCTGAGCACACCCTGGCTGGCGGCCAAGATCGCCGGCCTGTTGGCCTACATCGGCCTGGGAGTGCTGGCACTGCGGCCGCAGCGGCCGCCTGCGCAGCGGGCGCTGGCCTGGATCGCCGCGCTGCTGTGCTTCGCGCAGATCGTCGCGGTGGCCATCACCAAGCAGGCCAGCGGGGTGTTCTCGCTGCTCTGACGCCGCAGCCGCTGTGGCTCAATCGAGCCGCAGCGTCACCAGCAGCGAAGTGTCGGTGAGGGCGCGCAACCCGTGCGGCTCGCCACCCGCCAGCAGCACGAGCTGGCCCGCCGTCAACAGGCAGTCACGTGTCGGCGTGGACAGCGCGGCCTCGCCCTCGAGGCAGTGCACGGTGATCTCGCCGGGTACCCGGTGCTCGGCGAAGGTTTCGCCTCGGCGCAGGACCACGCGCATCAGCTGCAGCGAAGAGGTCTTGATCAGGCTGGTGCTCGGCGTGGCCGCGAGCGACTCGCCCAACGGCCGCAGGTCGATGGTGTCCAGGGGCTGGGCGTGCAGCAAGGCCATCGGCCGATTGTGCGGCGCTGCGCCCTCCCGCGGCGGCTTGACCACCCCGCGACACGGGGCAAGCGTGAGCGCGGCGCTCAGAACTCCTTAATGCGCGTCACCGATGCTGTGCGTACCGAGTCACCCACCGAAAGGTCCGACATGCACACCCAGCTTCAGAGCTTCCTGCGCCGCTATTTCGGCGTCGTGATGATCACGCTCGCCCCGGTGATCTTCACCGCCTTCGTGTCGATCCCGTTCAACCTGGAGCGCCACCCGGGCGAAGTCGCTGCCGCGCAGCCGCAGGCGCCGGTGCGCCACATGAGCTGAGCCGCGCGGCCTCGCGATCAGCGGCAGGCCTGGAACTTCGGCGTCACGGCCGAGAGCACCTGCATCTCCTCGCGCGGCATGTCCTTGCTGAAGAAGTAGAAGGCCTGCTGCCACTCGCCGCGCGTGACGTTGTCGCGCAGCGTCTTCATCACGCAGCCGCAATAGGCTTCGATCTTCGTCGGCGAGTCACCCCGGCGACGGCCGCTGCTCCTGCAGCCGGCCTCCAGGCCGAGCTGGTAGTCGGCGAGTTGCACATCGGTGACCTGGGCGGCGGACTCCTGCGCGGGCGCGAGCAGCGGGCACAGCAGCAGGGCCAGGGACAGGGCGAGCGCTTTCATGTCCGCCAGCTTAGCGCGATTCTCCCGAAGCCTCGAACTCGCGCGCCGTGAGCCACAGCCGCACGTCGAACTCGAGCTGGTGGTAGCCGGGCTCCATGTGCTGGCACAGCGCGTAGAAGGCCTTGTCGTGCTGGCGCTCCTTGAGGTGCGCGAGTTCGTGCACGACGATCATCTTCAGGAAAGGCTCCGGCGCCTCGCGGAACAGGCTGGCCACGCGGATCTCGCGCTTGGCCTTGAGGTTGCCGCCCTGGACACGCGACACCGCGGTGTGCGTGCCCAGCGCCTGCTGCACGAGCTGCAGCCGGCTGTCGTAGGCCACCTTGGCCAGCGGCGGCGCGCTGCGCATGTGCTGGCGCTTCAGCTCGGTGACGTAGTCGTACAGCGCCGGGTCGCTGCGCACCTCGTGGGCCTGCGGATACCGCTCCAGCACGCTGCGGCCGAGCCGGCCCTGCGCGAGCAGCTCGGTGGCCCGCGCCAGCAGGTCGGGCGGGTAGCCGAGCAGGTACTTGCCGACGCTCATGGGTCTCTCAGGCCACGCCCATGCGCAGCCGGCGCGCGGCTTCCTCGTCGCGCGCGTCGTCGATCTCGCGCAGGATGCTGCCCAGGTCCACCGAGCCCTGTACCGGCTCGTAGCGGCCGGTGAGAGGCGTGTCCACGCGCAGCAGGCCGCGCTGGTAGAGGTCCCAGATCTCGGCGCCGTAGCTCGTGGCGAGCAATTCGGGGGCCGACTGCCCGAAGAAGCCGCGCAGGTTGGCCACGTCGCGCAGCAGCATGCGGCTGGCGTGGTTGTTGCCGGCGGCGTCCACCGCCTGCGGCAGGTCGATGATCACCGGCCCGTCTTCGGCGAGCAGGATGTTGAACTCAGACAGGTCGCCGTGCACGACACCGGCGCAGAGCATGCGCACCACTTCCTTCAGCAGCGTGGCATGGTGCGCGCGCGCCTCCTCGAGCGTGAAGGCGACGTCGTTCAGCCGCGGCGCGGCATCGCCGTTCGCATCGGCCACCAGCTCCATCAGCAGCACGCCGTCGTGGAAGTTGTACGGCCGGGGCACGCGCACGCCGGCCGCCGCCAGCCGGTACAGCGCATCGACCTCGGCGCTCTGCCAGGCCGCCTCCTGCGCCTGCCGGCCGAACTTCGTGCCCTTGGCCATGGCGCGCGCCTGGCGCGAGTTCTTCACCTTGCGGTTCTCGGTGTAGTCCACCGCCTGGCGGAAGCTGCGCTGCGTCGCCTCCTTGTAGACCTTGGCGCAGCGTGTCTCATCGCCGCAGCGCACGACGAACACCATCGCCTCCTTGCCGCTCATCAGCTGGCGCACGACGGTGTCGATCAGGCCCTCTTCGATCAGCGATTGCAGGCGCGGGGGAGCCTTCATGCGCGAGGCCGCCCGCCGCCGCCGCCCGGACGGCCGCCGCGGCGCATCTGCGCCAGCGGGCGCTTGCCGCCGAGCTGGCGCTCGATGCCGTCGTTGAGCAGGCTGCGCAGCGCCTGCACCTCGTCGACATGGCCGTAGATGCCGGGGAAGCGCAGGTCCAGCCACAGCCACAGCGTGCAGGCGCGCAGTGCCTGTTCCATGCGATCGAGCCGGCTGTGCGCGTCGACCTCGTCGAGGAACCAGGGCCGCCCGGCGCGGCCGGTCAGCGCATGCGCGTTGGTCCAGCCGAGGAAGGCCTGCAGCTGCGTGTCGGTGCGCGTGTCCACCGGCGCCTGCGCATAGATGAAGCGCTCCTTCAGCGTCAGCTTCGGCGCGCTGTCGTCCAGCGCCTCGGCCAGCTGCAGCATCTGCTCGAGCTCGGCGACCTGGAAATGCGCGTCGTCCAGCCGCAGCTGCTCGACGAACACGCCGAGCACCTCGCGCAGCCTGCTGCGATTCAGCCGCGAGGCGATGGTCTCGACGTGCCAAGGGTTGGGCGCCACCGGCGCCTTGAAGTCTCGCGGCGCCTTCGCCTGCTTGACGATCAGCTCGCGCAGTTCGCGCGCCGCGGTGGGCTCGGCGGTGTCGAGCACGCCGGCGAAGCCCTCGTCGTGCATGCCGAAGCGGCCGGCGCGGCCGGCGATCTGGTGCACCTCGGTCTCTTCGAGCGGGCGGTCGCCCTCGCCGTCGAACTTCTCCAGCGTGCTGAACAGCACGCGGCGGATCGGCAGGTTCAGGCCCATGCCGATGGCGTCGGTGGCCACCAGGATGTGCGCCTCGCCGCTGGCGAAACGCTCCGCCTCGCGGCGGCGCACCTCGGGCGGCAGCGCACCGTAGATCACCGCCACCGGGTGGCCGGCGGCGGAGATCTGGTCGCGCAGCATCAGCACGTCGCGGCGGCTGAAGGCCACCACCGCGTCGCCGAGCTGCAGCGAGGCCAGCGGCACCGGCCGCGGCAGCAGCTGCACATGCTGCTTGCGCTCGAAGCGGCGCACCGTGCAGCGCTCGCCGCACAGGCCGAGCAGCTTCTCGATCGCCGGCACCGCGTAGTCGGAGCAGATCACGATCACCTCGTTGGCCGGCACGCCGACGATGGCCTGCGTCCAGGCCCAGCCGCGCGAAATGTCGAACAGCATCTGCGCCTCGTCGATCACCGCCACGTCGATGGCCTTGCGCGTGTTGACCATCTCGATGGTGCTCGACACCACGCGGGCGTCGTCGGCCGGCACGTTCTCCTCGCCGGTGAGCAGCGAGCAGGGCACGCCGCGCGCGACGAGCCGGTCGCGGCCTTCGAGCGCGAGCAGGCGCAGCGGCGCGAGGTAGGCGCCGTCCAGCGCTTGCGCGAGGCGCTCGAAGGCGGCGTGCGTCTTGCCGCTGTTCGGCGGGCCGACGTAGAGCGTGACGCTGCGCTGCAGGTGGCGCGCGGTCTCGAAGCTGTCGGGATAACGCTGGAAGGCGAGCTCGCTGTTCAGGCCCTCGAGCATGTCGAGTTCGGTGACGCGGTGCTCCCAGCGGTCCTGCGCGCGCGTGCAGGCGGCCTTCATCGCCGGCAGCGGCACCGGCGCGGCGCACTCGGCCTGCAGGCGCGGCAGCAGCAGCTCGAGCCGGCGCGGCTGGTAGGCGTGGCTGCGCGCCACCAGCGCGGCCAGGTGAGCGCGCAAGTCCTCGGCCTGCGGGTGCGGCGGCGGCGCACCGAGTTCGGCGCGCAGCGCTTCGAGGTTGCCGCTTCGGTGGAAGGCCCAGGCGAGCTCGGCATCCACCGGCACGCGAAAGGCCACCGTGATGCTCCACGGCCGCCCCTCGGGCACCGGCACGGACAGCGGCTTCTGCACTTCGCGCACGAAACCGCCGCCTTCGCGCACCACGCCGTTGGCTTCCAGCGCGGCGCGCCGTTCCAGCATCTGCGGCAGCGTGGTGCCGCCGCTGCCCACCACCTCGAGGTGGGCCAGGGCGCTGTCCATCAGCGCCGGGTCGATCCAGCGGCTCGGCCGCGCGCCGGCGGCGGCCTTCTGCAGCAGCACCAGGCCGAGGCGATCGAGCTGCACCGTCGGGTTGCCGGCGTCGTCGCTGTAGTCGGCCGGCGTCACCACCTGCGGCAGCAGGAAGGCGGCGCGGCGGATGCGTTCGAGCTGCGCGCGGCCGATGTGCGGCGGCACGCGCTGTGCATGGCGGGGGTCGGGCAGGTTCAGCGAATCGCTGCTGCGCGAGGGAGCGGGTGCGGCGGCGCCGGGGGGATGCGAGACGGGCATGGAGGGGGCAGAGTCGGACTGCCGACTCTAACCCCTGGCCTCGCCCGGCCCAGTCCGCCGGCGCGGCGAGGCCGCCGCTAGCGGCGTGCCACCACCACCTCGAGGTACTCGCTGGGTGCCACGAACGCATGTGCGCCGCCCCGGTTGGCGCCCTCGAACAGCTCGATCATGTCGCGCTCCAGCGCTGCGGCCTGCTCCGGCGGCAGCGCGCCGAAGGCCTTGTGCACCGGCCCGTACCAGGTGCGGAACACCTCGACGAAGTGCGCCGCCGAGCGGTAGCGGAAGGTGAACTGGCGCGGCGTGACGGCGATGGCCGCCGCGCGCTCGCCGAACAGCGCCTTCAGGTGCGGCTCAGAGCCCCACAGCGAGGGCGATTGCACGCCGGCCGGCGGCGGCATGTAGCGGCCCAGCACCTTGAACAAGCGGCCGATCAGGCTGTCGGGCGTCCAGTTCGCCATGCCGATGCGGCCGCCGGGGCGGCACACGCGCGCCATCTCGGCGGCGCTGCGCGTGTGGTCGGGCGCGAACATCACGCCGAAGGTGGACAGCACGGCGTCGAAGCTGGCGTCGGCGAAGGGCAGTGCCTCCACGTCGGCCACCTTGAACTCGATGTCGAGCCGCTCGGCGCGCGCGCGCTCGGCGCCGCGGTCGAGCAGGCTGGCCACGTAGTCGGTCGACGTCACGCGGGCGCCGCGCCGCGCCGCGGCCAGCGTCGCGTTGCCATTGCCGGCGGCAACGTCGAGCACGCGCTCGTCCCAGCGCAGGTCGCAGGCTTCGGCGAGCTGTTCGCCGACCCATTGCAGCGTGGTGCCCACCACGGCATAGTCGCCGGACGACCAGGCGGCCTGCTGGCGCGCCTTCACGGCGGCGAGGTCGGGCTTTGCGGGATGGCTGCTCGCGGCGGCCATGGTAGATGCTTCGTTCATGAGAGTGCTCCGTTCAGTGCCAATCGGTGAGCCCTCGCGGTGCGTGGGGCTGGGCCGCAGCTTGCGCGCCGGGCGTGGCAGCCGCCGTGGATGCAGGCATGGAAACTAGCGTGGAAATCCGCCTGCTCGGGCCGCTGGCGCTGCAACGCGGCGGCCAGCCGATCGCCCTGCCGCCCTCGCGCAAGCTGCGTGCCCTGCTCGCCCACCTGGCGCTCGCAAACCGGCCGCTGTCGCGCGACGCGCTGTGCGAGCTGCTCTGGGACCTGCCCAGCGATCCGCGGGCCGAGCTTCGCGGCTGCTTGAGCAAGCTGCGCGGCTTGCTCGATGGCCCCGACCGAAGGCGTGTGCTGACCGAGGGCGATGCGATCCGGCTCGACCTCGCCGATGTATCGGTGGACGTGCTCGAACTCGACCGCGCCGCGCACGCCGGACTGGCGTCGCTGGATGCTGCTGCGCTTCGCGCGTTGGCTGCGCGCTTCGCGGGCGAGTTCCTGCAGGGGCTCGAGATCGCCCGCAGCGCGCCCTACAGCGCCTGGCTGGTCGGCCAGCGCCGCCGCCTGCGCGCGCTGCACGCCGCCGTGCTGGAGCACCTGGCCGCCGCGCTGCCGCCGGACGGCGACGACGCGCTGGCCTGCCTGGCGTCGTGGCTGCAGCTTGCCCCCTTCGACCGGCGCGCGCACGAGCGTCTGCTCGACGCGCTGGCCGAACGCGGCGAACTGCGCGCCGGCGACGAGCACCTCGCCGCCGCGTGCCGCCAGTTCGAGGCCGAAGGCCGCGATGCCGGGCCGCTGGCACATGCCTGGCGCAGCGCGAAGCAGCGACATGCCGCTCCACGTCCGGAGACGCAGATCGAGCTCGTCGCGCGTCCCGACACCACGCGCGCCGCGCCGCGTCGCGCCTCCATCGCGGTGATGCCGTTCGCCGACACCTCGGGGCCGTCGGCCGCCGGCCTGGGCGGCGCGCTCGCGCACGACGTCACGATGCGGCTGGCCAAGCTGCGCAGCATGTTCGTGATCTCGCAAGGCAGCACCAGCGCGCTCGATGCACGCGGCCTGGGCGCCGAGGAGGCGGCCCGTGCGCTCGACGTCGATTACGTGGCCAGCGGCACGCTGAGCCGCCAGGGCGAGCGCCTGAGGCTGGCGGCGCAGTTGGTCGAGACACGCAGCGCGCGCATCCTCTGGTCGGACGTGCTGGAGGCGCCGCGGCGCGACACCTTCGCGGTGCTCGACGAGATCGGCAACCACCTCGTCGCCGCGATCGCCAGCCAGGTCGAGATGGCGGAGCGCAACCGCGCCGTGCTCAAGCCGCCGAACCAGCTCGACGCCTGGGAGGCGTTCCACCGCGGCCTGTGGCACATGTACCGCTTCCATCGCGACGACAACGAGCAGGCGCGGCACTTCTTCGAGACCGCGATCCGCCTCGACCCGACCTTCGCGCGGCCCTACGCAGGGCTGTCGTTCACGCATTTCCAGAACGCCTTCCTCGGCTGGGGCGAGCGTGTGCACGAGACCGAGCTGGCCTACCGCAGCGCCGCGCAAGGCGTGCTCGCCGACGACCAGGACCCGGCCGCACGCTGGGCGCTGGGGCGCGCGCACTGGCTGCGCGGGCACATCCCCGAGTCGATCGTCGAGCTCGACATGTCCGTCGCGCTGAGTCCGAACTTCTCGCAGGGGCACTACACGCTGGCCTTCGTCAACTCGCAGTCGGGCGATGCGCAGGCGGCCATCGCCTCGTCGGACCATGCCCGCGAGCTGAGCCCGTTCGACCCGCTGCTGTTCGCCATGCTCGGCGCGCGCGCGCTCGCGCTGATGCGGCTGGGCCGCCACGACGAAGCCGCCGACTGGGCACTGAAGGCCACCGCGCGGCCGAACGCGCATGTGCACATCCTGGGCATCGCCGGGCACTGCCTCGCGCTGGCCGGCCGGCACGACGACGCGCAGCGGATCATGGCCTCGATCCGTGCCAGCGCGCCGGGCTACGGCATCGACGATTTCCTCGGTGCCTTCCGCTTCGATGTCGAGGCCACGGCGCTGATCCGCCGGGTGGCGCCGCAGCTCGGTTGGCACTGATCGCGGGGGCGCGGCGGCCGCGCTCCGATAATCCGGCATGAGCACCTCTGCCCCGAACGCCGACACCGGCCCCGCCTTCGCCACCCTGCCGCTGCCGCCCGCCACGCTGGAAAACCTGCAGCGCCTGGGCTACGAGTCCATGACGCCGATCCAGGCAGCCAGCCTGCCGCTGGCGCTGGCCGGGCACGACCTGATCGCGCAGGCCAAGACCGGCAGCGGCAAGACCGCCGCCTTTTCGCTCGCGCTGCTGGCCAACCTGAACCCGCGCCGCTTCGCCGTCCAGGCGCTGGTGCTGTGCCCGACACGCGAGCTGGCCGAGCAGGTCACGCAGGAGGTGCGCCGCCTGGCGCGCGCCGAAGACCACATCAAGGTGCTGACGCTGTGCGGCGGCAGCACGATGCGCCCGCAGCTCGCCAGCCTGGAGCACGGCGCGCACATCGTGGTGGGCACGCCGGGCCGGCTCATGGACCACCTGGAGCGCGGCAGCCTGAACCTGGAGGCGCTGAACACGCTGGTGCTCGACGAAGCCGACCGCATGCTCGACATGGGCTTCTTCGACGACATCGCCACCGTCGTCAAGCAGTGCCCGAAGCAGCGCCAGACGCTGCTGTTCTCGGCCACCTACCCCGAGGGCATCGCCAAGCTCTCCGCCGCCTTCATGCGCGAGCCCAAGGAGGTGAAGCTGGTCGAGCGGCATGCCGCCACCAAGATCCGCCAGCTGTTCTTCGAGGTGCGCGAGGACGAACGTCTGCACGCCGTCTCGCTGCTGCTCGACCACTACCGGCCGGTGAGCACGCTGGCCTTCTGCAATACCAAGCAGCAGTGCCGCGACCTGGTGCAGGTGTTGCGCGCGCAGGGCTACGCGGCGCTCGAGCTGCACGGCGACCTCGACCAGCGCGACCGCGACCAGGTGATGGTGCGCTTCGCCAACCGCAGCTGCAGCGTGCTGGTGGCCACCGACATCGCCGCGCGCGGGCTCGACATCGCCCAGCTCGAGGCGGTGATCAACGTCGACGTCTCGCCCGAGCCCGACACGCACACCCACCGCATCGGCCGCACCGGCCGCGTCGATGCCGAAGGCTGGGCCTTCACGCTGGCCAGCATGGACGAGATGGGCCGCGTGGGTGTGATCGAGAAGGCCGGCGGCTTCGAGTCCGAGTGGAAGAAGCTCCCCGAGCTGACCCCTGCCGGCCGCGAGCCGCTGCGCCCGCCGATGCGCACGCTGCAGATCGTCGGCGGCCGCAAGGAGAAGATCCGCCCCGGCGACGTGCTGGGCGCGCTGACCAAGGACATGGGCTTCGCCGGCACGCAGATCGGCAAGATCAACGTCAACGAGTTCTCCACCTACGTGGCGGTGGAGGCCGACATCGCGGCCGAGGCGCTGAAGCGCCTGTCGGCCGGCAAGGTGAAGGGGCGCAGCGTGAAGGTGAGGCTGCTGGACGACTGAGCCGCTGCCACGCGCCTACAGATCCAGGTCCACCCAGACAGCCGCGTGATCCGAGGCGACTTGCCGAGGCAGGGTCAACTCCGGGTAGACCTCCCATTTCACGGGCCTGACGCCGGGCCACATGCCCTTGCGCCAGACGCCGCCGCCCTTCACGCTCGCCCAGGCCGCCGGCGACAGCAGGATGTAGTCGATCTTGTTCGACGCGGTGCATGAGCCGAACGTGCCCGGGTGTCCGCCGTCGTCGAACGCGGCATGCGTGAAGACGTCCCGAAGATCGGTGTCGCGGAGCAGGGGCTGAAGCGCGTCGCTTCCGGGCGTGTCGTTGAAGTCCCCGACGACCGCGACGAGATCCTCGCCATCCGAGCGCTTGCCTTCGTAGATGGACTTGATGCGCTGCGCCTGGGCGCGCCGGCGGGCATTGGAGTCCTTCGCCGAACCGAAGCCCTTGCTCTTCAGGTGATTGGGAAGGATCCAGAGCACCCGTCCGTCGGCCAGGCCGATCCCGTATTCCGGGCAATCGCGGGAGAAGATCCGGTTGCCCTTCGCATCACGATCGTCGACGTGGCTGCGCATGGGGCCGATCTGATACGGCGGGCGCGTCAGCAGGCCGACATCGATGCCACGCGGGTCGTTCCCGTCGATGAGCATCACGCCGGGAAACGGCGCGCCGCCCAGGCCCCGGATGATCTCGTCGTTGAAGGCGGCGAGCGCCGGCCGGCTCTCCGCCTCGACCACGGCCAGGACGTCGGCCTCGATGTCCATCATGACCCGCGCCGTGTTGCGCATGGCTTCGTCGTCGACCGGCTTCTCGATCAGTTCCAGCGAACCCGACCAGTCCGCGCGCCCGTTGGCGACGATCTCCACGGGGCCCGCCTTGGGCCGCTTGAGCAGGTCGCCCCGGTTCTGCCGAAGCCTCACGAACGGCCCCTCGTCCGACTTGGCCAGGCCGAGGCTCGTGAGCAGTTCGACCATGCGCGACTTGCGAGCCGCGGTGTAGTTGATCTCGCCGAGAAGCGCGCTCAGCCGTGCGAACTTGTCGAGCACGGGCTTTCCTTCTGCCCAGGTGTCCAGGTTCATGGCCTTGGCGCGATCGAAGAGATTCTCGACGTTGAAGGTGGCGAGTCGCATGTCGGTCCCCTGGGTTCAGAAGCGATTCAGGTCATTCGAGGTCACAGCGGACCGACAGCGTCACGCTGGCGGCCAGTTCCTTCAGCGCCGGCTCCGCGGCGCACGCCAGCAGCCCCTCGGCGAGCAGATCGCTGCGGTGCGTGCTGCGTCCGGCGTAGTCGAAATGCGTCTCGACGATCTGCTCGGGCTTGATCTTCGCGAGGAACTTCGGGTAGCGGCTGCGCACCTTCTGCAGGATGTCGTTCTCCTGGAACACCGCCAGCCGCCGGGCCGGCTTGTTCTGGTTCTGCATGCCATCGAAGACCCGCGGCGAGGTGTTGAAGACCACCGCGTCCACGCCCTCCCAGAACGAAACCGACAGGGCCAGCCCGCCGCCGAGCGAGTGCCCGGTCACCGTCACGGCCCGCTCGGGATGAGCCTTCATGTACTCGCGCACATGCTTCTTGGCGCTCTTGTACGGGATGGAAATGCCCACCGCCACGTTGCCGGCGAACCAGTCGATCTTCTCCTTCGTGCCCTTGAAGGCGAAGACGGTGCGCTGCGAGTTCGAGTCTTCCCAGATGTCGAACTGCAGGTTGGAGAACACGTCGCCGACGGGCGTCTTCGGCTGGTAGGAGTTGCGGCCTTCGGCCACCGACCCACCTTGCAGATCGACCTTCTTCCAGCCCAGGCGGTCGAGCTCGAAGCGGGTCTTGCCGGGATCGTCGGCATAGGCGTTGGAGGCCATCATCGAATACAGCGCCACCTCGTTCGCGAGCGCCCGCGTCAGCGGCCGGGCCACATCGGCCTGCGCAGGGGCGGCCAGCGCGGCCAGGGCGACGCACCAGGCTTTCGACATCTTCTTCATGGCTGCCTCGCGAAGGCGGATCCCTTCTTGTCCTTGAAATAGCGCACCGACAACCTGCAGGCCATGATGTTCATGGCGTGCTGGCGCAGCGCACTGCCGTGGCTGAGATCGACGCCCTGGCACAGTGCGACCGGACCGCCTTCGGAGCCCCACTCGGGGCCGGAGAAGCACGGCGCGATCTCCGTCAGCGCATCGCCCATTTCGTGCAGGAAGAACATGCTCGGCGACTCGCTCGGAAGGGGCGTCCCGGGAGCGACGCAGAACTCGCCCGGATCCTGCCGGCGCCCCTGCGTGAAGCGTTCGCGCGCGGCCAGGGGAAAGAGCGTGTGTCCCCCGTCGACCGGCGAAGGATTGAAGCCGACCACCCGTGTCGCTTCGGGGACACGCAGGTACGCGTAGCGGGCCAGTCCTGCCCCGAGCGAGTGGCCGACCATGGTGATGAGCGGCAGTTCGATGGCGTCGCTGCGCGGTGGCGGGCCCACCCCCGCCCGCGCCTGGCCGAGTTGCCATTCGTAGCGAAGGAACTCGATCATGTAGATCTGCTCGACGATGCGCCGCGCGCTGGCCTCGGCCTGCTTGTAGTGATCCCAGAAGCCGGGCAGCAGGGCCGTGATGGGTCGCAGGTTCGAGAACCATCCGCCGTAGCCGGCGGTGCCGCGGAACACGAGGGCATATTCCTGCTGGCCCACGGCGACCGGGTCCTTGCGGATGCGGCGCCAGACCTCGATCGCGAAATCCGGAACGAAGATGCGCCACTCCCGGGTGAAGGCGTACTTCTCGAGTTCCCGGGCCCGTTCCCAACCAAACTCTCGTGCTGCCTCCTTGATCGGCACCTTGGGCCTGGCGCTCGATCGGTCGTCGCACTGCGAATCCTGCTGCGGAACCGCATCCTCGAACCCTTCGTCTCCGGCGTTGAAGATCTCCTTGACCTTGTCCGGCTCGCGGATCTCGCCCAGGCAAGGCTGCGAAGCCTGGCACTGCTGCGTACGCGCCCGGGTGTACAGGCTGCTCACTTCCTCCCGCGTGATGCCCTTCCCGTTCGTGATCCTCTGGATCAGATCGTCGTTGACCACCAGCTGCAGACGCTCGATCGCCGCGCCCCGCGTCCGGTAGACGTCGGCCGCCAGGGCGGCATACGGCAGATAGAACCCGGCGATGCACTGGCCATCGGGTTGCGGCGGCGTTGGCTCCTGCGGCGATTGACCTACGTGAAGCGTGCTGCATGCCGTCAGCAACCCGACGACGAAGGCGAGGTTCACCGCGCGAATCGATCGAGAACGTTCCATCCCAGCCTCCCCAGGCTTCATGCTGATGCGGACGCCATGCGAGCGCATTGATCCGGTGCAATGAGACTGCCTGCAGCAGAATGCGGGCGCATCCCCAGACCGAACCATGTCCCGACCGATCTGCGCCGCGGCCGCCGCCGTGGCAATCGCCCTCCTGCTGGCAGGCTGTGCCGTGCCGGGCCGCATGGCCGAGCCGGCCGGCATGGGCCCTACCGAGGCACGCGAGGCGATCGTGCGCCTGCTGCCAGCGGGCACGGACGACCGCGCCGGCTGGGCCGCCGACATCCACGCTGCGCTGTCGACGCTGGAACTGCCGTCGACGCCGGCGAACTTGTGCGCCGTGCTGGCCGTGACCGAGCAGGAATCGGGCTTTCGCGCCGACCCGGCGGTGCCGGGCCTCGGTGCCATCGCGCGCAAGGAAATCGAGCGCCGCGCCGACGAGGCCGGCGTGCCCAGGCTCGCGCTGCGCGCCGCGCTCGCACTGAACTCGCCCGACGGCCGCAGTTACGCCGAGCGCATCGACGCGGTGAAGACCGAGCGGCAGCTCAGCGAGATCTTCGAGAACTTCATCGGCATGGTGCCGCTGGGCAAGACCTTCTTCGAGAGCCGCAACCCGGTGCGCACCGGCGGTCCGATGCAGGTGAGCATCGCCTTTGCCGAAGCGCAGGCCAAGGCGCGGCCCTACCCCTACCCGGTGCGCGAGTCGATCCGGCGCGAGGTGTTCACGCGCCGTGGCGGCCTGTACTTCGGCGCGGCGCACCTGCTCGCCTACGACGCGCCCTACGACCAGCCGATCTACCGCTTCGCCGACTTCAATGCCGGCCGCCTGGCCAGCCGCAATGCAGCCTTCCAGAACGCGCTGGCCGTGGCCTCGGGGCTGCCGTTGGCGCTCGACGGCGACCTGCTGCCGCGAGGCAGCGGGGCCCCGCGCGGCGAGACCGAGCGTGCCGCCGGAACGATGGCTGGCCGGCTCGGCCTGGGCGAGCCGGCGATCCGGCGCGACCTCGAGAAGGGCGAAGACGCCGACTTCGCGAACACCGCGCTCTACGAGCGCGTCTTCGCCTATGCCGAGCGGCTGGACAAGCGAGCACTGCCGCGCGCCGTGCTGCCGCGCATCGACCTGCACAGCCCGAAGTTCACGCGCAAGCTGACCACCGAGTGGTTCGCCCGGCGCGTCGACGAGCGCCACCGCCGCTGCCTGGATCGCATCGGAGCGCCGCGCGTCGACTGAGATCTCACGCCCTGCGCCCTCAAGTCGCCGCCGCGCCGGCCGATCTAGACAGGTGTAGTGACAAGGGGTGACGAGATGGGCGATGCATGGAGCCAGGCCACGACCGCCTGGATCGCGGTTGCCGGGCTGCTGGCCGTGGCAGGGCTCGCGCTCGCGTGGCGCCGGCGCGCCGCGCCGACCACCCCTGCTTCGGCGCCGGCCCGATCGGCGGACGCGCAGCGTGACCCGCTCACCGGCCTGATGACGCGCGCCGCCTTCGAGGTGGCACTGCAGAACGGCCTGGCGACCGCCGAGAAGACCGGCAGCGACAGCTGCGTGCTCTACGTCGGCCTGGAAGGTTTCCGCATCGCGCAGGACGGCGCGGGCGCTGCCGCCAGCGAGCAGCTGCTGGCCGCTGCCGCGCAGCGCCTGCAATCGGTGTGCGGCGCCTCGACACCGATCTGCCGCGTGGCGGGCGAGGAGTTCGCTGTCTGGCTGAACGCACCGCGCGAAGCCGGCGAGAAGCTGGCCCGGCACCTGTGCGAAGCGTTCGTGCAGCCGATCGACCTGGCCGGGCGCGACGTCTGGCTCGGGCCCTCCGTCGGCCTGGCCCTGGTGCCGGAACACGGCAGCAACCTGCGCGTGGTCGGCAAGGCCGCGGCCGCGATGTACTCGGTGCAGCGCAGCGGCGGCGGCGGCCATGCCCTGTTCGACCCGCGCATCGAGGCCGAGCAGAGCGAGGAAGTCACGATCGCCCGCGAACTGCAGCAGGCGATCCTGAAGAAGCAACTCGAACTCTTCTACCAGCCCAAGATCGACGCGGGCACGCTGCAGGTCACCGCCGTGGAGGCGCTGCTGCGCTGGCGGCACCCGACGCTCGGCCTGGTGAGTCCGTCGCGCTTCATCCCGATCGCCGAACGGCAGGGCCTGATCGAGCCGATCGGCGCCTGGGTGCTGGAGCAGGCGATCAAGCAGGCGGCCGGCTGGCGCACCGCCGGCATGCGGCTGCGCGTGGCCGTCAACATCTCGGGCCTGCAGTTCCGCCAGGACGACTTCGCCGCGAAGCTCGGTCGCATGCTGAAGACCCACGGCCTGCCGCCCGACGGCCTGAGCTGCGAGATCACCGAGACGGTGGCGGCCGAGAACACCGAGGCTACGCGGCGCGCCTTCATGACCCTGGAGCAGCTCGGCGTGCAGGTGTCGATCGACGACTTCAGCGCCAGCCCGCCGGCGATGGCCGCGATGCGCCAGCTTCACCTTCATGAGCTCAAGATCGAACGCGCGGCCCTGGCGGGCTGCGTGCGCGATGCGCAGGCACGCAAGCTGCTGGAGAACGCCGTGAAGGCGGCGCATTCGCACAAGCTGCGCGTCGTCGCCGCCGGCGTGGAAACCGTCGCCCAGCGCGACCTGGCCGTGCACCTGGGCTGCGACGAACTGCAGGGCTACCTGTTCGCCAAGCCGATGAGCGCACGCGCCGTGATCATCTGGGCGGCCGACGCACCGGCCTCGCTGGCGCAGACCTTCCGGCCGACGGCGTTCAAGGACACCCAGCCGCTGGACGCGCTGGCGACACAGGCCGCGTTCGCGGAAACGCGCATCTCGCTGCAGCGATCGCGGCTGTGACGCCGGCGCCTCAGGCGCCCGAGAACGCGAAGTCCACCTCCGGCTTCAGGCCGCTGACGATGCGCGCAATGCTCTTGCCCGAGCCGCACGAGTGCGTCCAGCCCAGCGTGCCGTGCCCGGTGTTGAGGAACAGGTTGGCCAGCTTCGAGCGGCCGATGATCGGCACGTTGCTCGGCGTGGCGGGCCGCAGGCCGGTCCAGAACTGCGCCTGGCTCGCGTCGCCCGCGCCCGGGAACAGCTGCTCGACGCGCTTGACGATGGCCTCGCAGCGCACGCGGTTCAGGTCACGGTCGTAGCCGTTGAGCTCGGCGGTGCCGGCGATGCGCAAGCGGTCGCCACCCGGCGCCGAAGGCGTCGGCAAGGACGTATATCGCGAGAACACCAGCTTGTACTCGTCGTCGGTGAGCGAGACCTGGTGCGCCATCGAGGCGTCCTTCACCGGCATCGTCACCGAGTAGCCCTTGGCCGGATAGATCGGCAGCGAGATGCCCAGCGGCTGCGCGTACAGCGGGCTCAGGCTGCCCATCGCCAGCACGTAGGCATCGGCGCGCAGGCGCTGGAAGCGGCCTTCCGCATCGGTGGCCTCCACATGGTCGATCGTGCCGCCGGCCTCGCGCAGCGCGGTCACCGTGTGGCTCATCAGGAACTGCACGCCGTCGGCTTCGCAACGCCGGACCAGCTCGCGCGCGAAGCGGTTGGCATCGCCCGATTCGTCTTCGGCGGTGTAGGTGGCGCCAGCGAGATGCGGGCGGATGTGGCGCAGCGCGGGCTCGAGCTTCACCGCCTCGTCGGCCGAGATCACGCGCCGGTCGCAGCCGAGCGCGCGCATCTGCGCGGCCGGCCCCTCGGCGCCGTCGAACTCCTTCTCGCTCGTGTAGAAGTGCAGGATGCCCTGCGTGCGCTCGTCGTAGGCGATGCCGATGTCGCGGCGCAGTTGCTGCAGCGTGTCGCGGCTGTAGGTGCCCAGGCGCACGATCTGCTCGATGTTGTGGCGCGTGCGCGCCGGCGTGCATTCGCGCAGGAACTGCAGGCCCCACAGCCACTGCCGCATGTCGGCACGGATGCGGAACAGCAGCGGCGCGTCTTCCTGGCCCAGCCACTTCAGCACCTTCAGCGGCGCGCTCGGGTTGGCCCAGGGCTCGGCGTGGCTGACCGAGATCTGCCCGCCGTTGGCGAAGCTGGTTTCCGCGGCGGGTGAGGCCTGGCGATCGACGACGGTCACGTCGTGGCCCTGCTGGCGCAGGAAGTAGGCCGAGGTGACGCCGAGCAGGCCGGCGCCGAGAACGATGACTTTCATGAGAGAGAACTCCAAGAAGGGAGGGCGCGCACGGCGACCGACGTCGACGTGTGCTTGCCGCTCCCCCTGTCCTTGGTGCCTGAGAGATTCAGCCGGGCCTTGCGGGCCGGGCCTTGCTCCTTCGGCGCTTCACGGCTGTGAAGGCTCTCCAGACGGCGATGGTGGTGTGCAGTACGGTACCTGAGCGTTCATGGGAGTTTGCGCCTTCGGTGGCTCCGGCCGGGGGCCGGAGCGCTCTCCTGCGGGGTCGGGATGTCAGGCGGCCGTGGCAGGCCCCTTCGCGGCAAGGAAACGTTCGGCCAGCAGCACCCAGTAGGCGCTGCCCAGGCCGATGTTGGCGTCGTTGAAGTCGTAGCCCGGGTTGTGCACCATGCAGCCGCCCTCGCCGGCGCCTTCGCCCGTGCCGTTGCCGATCAGCAGGTAGCTGCCGGGCACGCGCTCGAGCATGAAGGCGAAGTCTTCGCTGCCGGTCAGCGGCGGGCCCTGCAGCGTGACCTGCGCTTCGCCGACCAGCTCGAGCGCCACCTCGCGCGCGAAGGCGGTCTCGGCCGGCGTGTTGACGAGCACGGCGTAACCCGGCTTCCAGTCGACCTGCGCCGTCACGCCGAAACTTTCGGCCTGCGCCGCCACCAGCGCCTTGACGCGCCGCTCGATCGTGGCACGCACCTCGCGGTCGAGCGCACGCACGCTCAGCTCCAGCGTGGCCGAGGCCGGGATGACGTTGTTCGCCTTGCCGGCATGCAGCGCACCGACGGTGACCACCGCGGCCTGCAGCGGATCGATGTTGCGCGAGACCACGGTCTGCAGCGCCATCACGATGCTCGCCGCGGCGACGATCGGGTCGGCCGCGCGGTGCGGCATCGCGCCGTGGCCGCCGAAGCCGGTCAGCGTGACGGTGGCGTAGTCGGACGAGGCCATCGCCGCGCCTTCGCGCAGCACGAAGCGGCCCTGCTCGGTGCCGGGCATGTTGTGCATCGCGAACACGGCATCGCAGGGAAAGCGCTCGAACAGGCCGTCGGCCATCATGCGCAGTGCGCCGCCGCCGCCTTCTTCGGCCGGCTGGAAGATCAGGTGCAACGTGCCGTCGAATGAACCCTGCTCGGCCAGGTGGCGCGCCGCGGCCAGCAGCATCGCCGTGTGGCCGTCGTGGCCGCAGGCGTGCATGACGCCGGCCTTCCGGCTCGACCACTCGGCGCCGCTGGCCTCGGCGATCGGCAGCGCATCCATGTCGGCGCGCAGGCCCAGGCGCCGGGTGCCCCGGCCGCGCACCAGCGTGCCGACCACGCCGGTGCCGCCGATGCCGCGCTCAACGGCGTAGCCCCAGCCCTCGAGCTTGTCGGCCACCAGCGCGGCGGTGCGATGTTCCTCGAAGGCCAGCTCGGGGTGCCGATGGATGTCACGGCGCAGGCTGATGAACTCGCCGGCGCGCGCCTGCAGGGCCTGCAGCAGGTAGGTCACGATCGGCTCACTGCGGCTGCAGGTTGATCTGCTTGGCGATCGCGCGGTAGCGGGCCGTCTCGGCGTCGAAGAACTTCGCCGACTCGGCCAGCGTCATCGGCGCCGAGGCGACCTGGGTCTGCGCGGCCAGTTGCGCGCGCACCGACGGATCCTGCAGCGACTTGCCGATCGCGGCATGCAGGCGCACCACCACGTCCTCGGGCGTGTTCTTCGGCACCATGTAGCCGGTCCAGATCTTGTAGGAGAAGTTCTTCAGCGACTGGCTCTCGCTGACCGTCGGCAGGTTCTTCAGCAGCTCCGAGCGCTGCGCGCCGAGCTGGCCGATCACCTTCAGCCGGCCCTGCTCGGCCAGCGCGCCCATCGCCGCGCTGTAGACCAGCACCGCGAAGTCGACCTGGCCGCCGCCGATGTCCTGCAGCAGCGGCGCGTTGCCCTTGTAGGGCACGTGCGCCAGCTTGATGCCGGTGGCCGCCTGCACGTTCTCCAGGATCAGGTGGTACAGCGAGCCGATGCCCACGCTGCCATAGGTCAGCGGCTTGTCGCCCGACTTGCGCGCCAGCGCGATCAGCTCGTCGACGTTGTTGACCGGCAGGTCCTTGCGCGTGACGAACACCATCACCGCATCGGCCACCGGGTGCACGAGGCGGAAGTCCTCCGTCTTCAGCTTGACCGCGGCATTGGCCAGCGGCGACAGGATCACCTCGTTGGGCGAGCCCTGGAAGACGTAGTAGCCGTCGGCGGGCGCTGCCAGCACCTTCTGCGCGGCCAGCGCGCCGCTGACGCCGCCGAGGTTCTCGACCAGCACCTGTTGCCCCAGCTCCTTGCCCAGCGGGTTGAAGAAGATGCGCGCGATCGCATCCGACGGGCCGCCTGCCGGGTACGGCACCATCAGGTTGACCGGCTTCGCCGGGTAGGCCTGCGCGAGGGCCAGGCCGGCACCGAGCGCGAAGCCGGCCGACAGGACCAAGGACCGAAGAAGCTTGAACTTGGACATGAAGAACTCCTTGAAGGGCGCGCCAGGCGGCCGGGACGGGTCGGCGAGGCCAATGTAGGAGCGGCCCGAATCAAAGTCCAATGCATTGTTCTTTGGATTACCATGAGTTCGAAGCACAGTTTTGTCGCAAGGCTGCCATGACCCTCGTCCAGCTCCGCCACCTGATCTCGCTGGCCCAGACGGGCTCGTTCAGCCAGTCGGCTGCGGCGCTGTTCCTGACGCAGCCCGCGCTCAGCCGCAGCATCCGCGCGCTCGAAGACGAACTCGGCCAGCCGCTGTTCGACCGCATCGGCCGCCGCAGCGAGCTCACCCCGTTCGGGCGCGACGCCGTCGAGCGGGCGCGTGAACTCGTGCTGGCGGCCGACGACCTGCGCGACAGCGCGCGCGGGGTCGGTGACGGCCACGAAGGCGTGCTGCGCATCGGCATGGGCTCGGGGCCTGGTGCGATGCTGATGACGCCGCTGCTGCTGAAGATGGCGCAGGAGCGGCCGCGCCTGCGCGTCGAAGTCGCGCGCGCCGGCACCGAGCTGCTGGTGCAGGCGCTGCGCGAGCGCGCGCTCGATGCGCTGGTCGTCGACGCGCGCTCGTTGCGCCCGGCCCCGGACTTGCACGCGCAGTTCATGCACGACATGCGCGGCGCCTTCATGGTGCGCCGCGGCCACCCCTTGACGAAGCGGCGCGGCGGCCCGAGCTTCGACGAGCTGCTGCGCTTTCCGATCGCCTCGACGCCGCTGTCGGACGAGGTCGCCCGCATCCTGGTCGAGCGTTACGGCGCGCGCGCGCACCCAGCCGAGTGCGTGACGCTGCGCTGCGAAGAGCTGCCCAGCCTGGTCGAGGTGGCGCGGCAAAGCGATACGGTGCTGCTGGCGATCCGCGCGGCGGCGCCCGACCTCGTCGAACTGAAGCTTCAGCCTGCGCTCGCTGCGAGCGCGCGATTCGGCCTCGTGACGCTGAGGCGGCGCACGCTGCCGCCGGGGTTGGCGGTGGTGCGCTCGCTCATGACGGAGTGCCTGCAGGATCCGCCCGCACGGGGCGCCTGATCGCGCGCCGCTACACCGGCCTCAGGCGATCGAAGCCGAGGTGGAACAGGTAGGCGTAGGCGGCATAGACCAGCGACAGGGCCACGTCCGCGAACAGCGCCTGCCACCAGCCCATGCCGGTCATCCAGACGATCACCGGCCAGCTCACGATGGTGGCGCCCAGTTCATGCCCGAGGGCATGGACGAGGCGTGCGGAGTTCGGGCGCGCGCTGGCCACACGCTGCTTGCGGCGTGCCTCGAACCGGTCGAAGGCGGAGTTGAATGCGGCACTCCAGGCCATCACCACGACCGACAGCGCCACGATCAGCTTGAACGATTCCGAGCCGCTCGCGCCGCTCACGAAACCGTACAACGGCGCAATGAGCAGCACGCCCAGCGCCTCGAAGGCGAGCGTCTGGACGATCCGCTCGCGCAGGTCGCGGACGCGAACCGGGGCCCCGCTCACCACGGTGCGCTGGCGTAGACCGCCACCACCAGGGCACACACCGGCTTGCCATCGCAGGTGGCACTGGCCACCTCGGTGTGCAGCGGCCCGAGCTGCAAGCCCCGGTTCGCCTGCATCGTGTCCAGCGTCGCGGCCAGATCGTTCAGCAGCTGATCGTGATGGCCGTCGTGGAGTTCGACGAACAGGCCGCGGCCGCTCGCTTCGTCCTGCACCCAGCCGATGCCGGCGTGCGCGGTGTGCCCAGGGCGCTCTTCGCGCATCTGCGACATCACCACGTAGAGCCGCTGGCCGTACTCCTGCGGCGGCGTGACGAAGCGCCGCCGCTCGAGGCGGCTGCCCGGCGGGATGACCGACGACAGGCAGATCAGGTTGTAGTTGGCCACGCCCGCGTCCAGCAAGGCGGCATCGAAGGCCGCCAGCGCGGTCGGCCCGACGCCACGGCCCGTCGACAGCACGATGGTTCCGAATGCCGCCGGCGCGGCAACGCCGCCGGCGCGCTCGTCGGTGCTGTCGCTCACAGCGTGCATGGCTGGCAATCCGGCCTCGGCCCGGTAGCGGCCGGTGCGTGCCCGCGAGGCGAGAAGGTGCCGCTGGCGGCCTCCAGCTCGTAGCGCTGGCGATAGTCCGTGTGCGCGATGGTCGCGAGCGCATCGGCGAGCAGGTCGATCTCCTCGAAGCTGTTGTACAGGCCGAAGCTCGCGCGGACCATGCCTGGCAGGCGGCTTCGATCGCCTCCCGCAATGTCTCGGCGGTAGCGCTGCGACTCGTCTCGCGACATGCCGAGCAGGTGGCTCACGTAGGGCTGGGCGCAGAAGCAGCCATGGCGCACACCGATGCCGAACTCGGCGCCGAGCACGGCAGCCACCAGCGCGTGCGGGTGACGATCCAGGTTGAAGCTCACGACGCCGAGCCGGCCCGCGGCATGCCGGGCGTCGGCGTCGCCGTAGAGCCGGATGCCGTCCACGCGCGCGAGCCGCTCGAGCGCGTGGGCGCACAGCGCCGCTTCGTGGGCGGCGATCTCCTCGAAGCCGATCTCGCCCAGCGCCTGCATGGCACGCGCCAGCGCCAGCACGCCCAGCACGTTCGGCGTGCCCGCCTCGTCGCGATCCGGCGCCGCTGCCCAGTCGACCGACTCGGTCGAGACGAAGTCGATCGTGCCGCCGCCGCGATGCTCGGGCTCGCCGAGTTCGAACACGTCGCGCCGCCCGATCAGGGCGCCGGTGCCGAAAGGGGCGTACATCTTGTGCGCGGACAGTGCCACGAAGTCCAGGTGCGCCGGGTCGTCCAGTGCACCGATGTCGATGCGCCGGTGCGGCGCGAGCTGTGCCGCATCGACGAGGATGTTCGCGCCGGCGCCATGGGCCTTCTCCGCCAGCCGGTGGATCGGTGGCATCACGCCGGTGACGTTCGAGCCGCCGCTTACGCAGACCAGCTTGACGCGGCCGGCGTGCAGGCGCAGCAAGTGCTCGTAGTGATCCTCGTCCAGCCGCCCTTGCGCATCGGCCCCGATGTGGGCGACGCGCGCCCGTGCACGCCACGGCAGGTCGTTGCTGTGATGTTCGAGCAAGGAGACCAGGACCACGTCGTCGCCGGTCAGCGGCAGGCGGTGCGAGAGCTTGTTGATGGCCTCGGTGGCGTTCTTGCCGAAGATCACCGTGTGCTCGCCAGGCCGGCCACCGACGAAGCGCGCCACGGCCTCGCGCGCTTGCTCGTAGGCCAGCGTGGTGCGCTGGCTCTTGAAGCCGCTGCCGCGATGCACCGACGAATACCAGCCCAGGCACTGGTTCACGTGGTCGAGCACGTCCCGAAGCACCGGGGCGGTGGCCGCGTTGTCGAGGTTGACGTAGGGCCGCATCGAGCCGCCGAGCAGCGGCGCGAGCTGGTCGATGCCCACGATGCGCGATCGCTGCACGGCCATCGCGGGCCCGAGGGGCGAGGCGCTGGCGCTCATGATCGCCGATCCGCGCGGCCGTCGCCGGCGCAGGCCCCGTTGGCACAGACCTCGATGGCCGGGTCGCGGCCGATCCAGCCGCGCCTGCGCAGCGCGGCGTAGATCTCGCAGCCCAGGCACAAGCCGAGCACCGCCTCCAGCCACATCAAGACGAGGCAGACCAGGCAGATGCCCAGCGGCAGACTGCCGCGGATGCCGGCATTGGTGATCAGCATCATCGCGAACGACATCACGAGTCCCAGGCTCCAGGCGAAGCGCTTGGGCTTGGCCGAGACCCACTCGGGTTCATGCCCGCGCGTCAGCAGTCGGGAGAGCATGCCGAACGGGCTGTACTGCAGGCCCGCCGCCACCCTGATCGCGAACTCGACGAAGAACAGCGAGGTGACGACCTGGATCGGCAGGTAGACCTTGGCCAGCGCGGCGTAGGCGAAAGCCGTGGCACCCGCCGCCAGCGTCAGGCCGGCGGCGACACGCACCTGCCGTTCGTCGAATGCGCCGGCCGCCAGCGCGGTGCCGCCGTCCGGCAAGGCCGGCACGATGTGGCCGTAGGGTTTCGGGTTCATGGCGAAGGACTCCTGGCAAGTGGTGCCGACTGTCGCGCCAAGACCGGGCGCGGCGCATCCCCAGGTCCGCCCCCCTAGGTCCACCGGCACGACGCCGGCGGCCACGGAAGCGGATGAGAATGTGCAGCGTATCGACCAGGGCAACGGCTGTCCTGAACCTTCGCCGAAAGAAGACCGAAAGCACGCGTCCAGCGAGGCGCACGCAGCATGGAGTGCTCACCACCGCCGCCCGCCCCGGATCGGGCCTGTCTGCGGATCCGCGGCTTCGAGCTCGACCTCGAACGCCGTGAGCTGCGCACGCCAACCGGCGAACAGGCCCTGCTGCGCCGAAAGGCCCTCGAAGTCCTGCTCGTGCTGGCACAACAGGCCGGCCACGTCGTCTCCAAGGACGAACTGCTGGCACGGGTGTGGTCGCCGGCCGTGGTCACCGACGACTCTCTGACGCAGGTCGTCAACGAGATCCGGCGTCTGCTCGGCGACACCGATCGAAGCGTCATCCGGACCCTGGCTCGCCGGGGCTATGTGCTGGTGCCGGATGCGCGGGCGCTGGTGCACGAACTTCCACGCCGCGCCGCGGCCGCGGCGCATCGCGTCTCCAACCTTCCGGCGACGGACCCCGCCTTATTCGGGCGCGACGACGACGTCGCGACGGTCGCCTCCTCGCTGCGCGAGCAGCGCCTCATGACCATCGTCGGAGCCGGCGGCATCGGCAAGACGAGCCTGGCGCACGCGGTCGGGCGCCGGGCCGTCGGGCTGTTCGAACACGGCGTCTGGTGGATCGACCTGGCCACCCTGTCGGAAGCGTCGCAGGTGACGCCGGCCATCGCCGTGGCGGCCGGCATCGAGCTCGTGACGGGCGATCCGCTGCAGCGGCTCGTGGGCGGACTGGGCGAGCGCGAGCTCCTGCTCGTGCTCGACAACTGCGAGCACCTGGTCGCGGCGGTCGCCCCGGTCATTGCCGCCGTTCTGGCCGGCACGCGCCGGGTCCGCGTCCTCGCCACGTCGCAGGTGGCGCTGAAGCTGGGCGGGGAGCATCTGCATCGCCTTGGCGTGCTCGTGGTTCCGCCAGCGGACGCATCGCCGGCGGAAGCAGCCGCCTGTGGCGCATTCCAGTTGCTCGTTCGGCGCGTGGCCGAGGCGCGGCAGGACTTCGAGCTGGCCCCGGCGACCGTGCCGCTGGCCATCGACATCTGCCGGCGGCTGGATGGTGTGCCGCTGGCCATCGAGATGGCGGCCGCTCGCATCCCCACGCTGGGCGTGAGCGGAGTGCACACGCTGCTCGGCGAACACCTGCGCATGCTGCGCAACGACCGGCGCATGGCGCCCTCCCGGCAGGAGACCTTGCGCGCCACGCTGGAATGGAGCTGCTCGCTGCTCAGCCCGACCGAGCTGTCGGCGCTGCGGCGCCTGTCGGTCTTTGCAGGGCCGTTCGAGCTGGCCCACGCCAGGCGGGTGATCACCACACCGGATCTCGACGAGTGGGCCGCGCTCGATGCGCTTTGCGCGCTGGTGGACCGGTCACTGGTGCGAGCCGAGGGTGTCGAACCCGTACGCTACCGCCTGCTCGAGACCACGCGCGTGCTGGCCCGCGAGATGCTGTTCGAGGCCGGCGAGGCCGATGCCGCCATGCAGCGCCACAGCCGCGCGATGGCCAGCCAGTGGTGGCAGATCCGCAAGGCGTTCATGTCGAGCAGCGACGATGAACTTCTGGACCGTTTCGTCGGCAGTTATGCCGACATGCAGAAGGCCTACGAGTACGCCTGCGATCGTGCCGATGCCGACACGGCCGCGGCCGTGCTGATCGGCCTGCGATCGCTCGATCAGCTCAGCGGCGACACGCTGAACACGCCCGCGCGGCTGCCCGCGACGCGCGCACTCTTGCCGCACGCCACCGGTGTCGCGCGGGCGCGGCTGCTGACGACGATCGCCACCTGCAGCTGGGTCCGCGACGAGCACCTGCCGCCCAGGCTCGCCGCCGAGCTGGCCGTGGCCGAGTGGCTGCGCCTGACGCCGCCCGAGCCGATGTCGCTGTCGCACACCCTGCTGCTGCTGGCGACCGAGCTCGCCAAGGAGGGTGAAGCCGAACGTGCCCGCAAGGTGCTCGCACAGGCACGGGCCGTGGCGCGGACGATGGCGCACCCCAAGGTCGACATGATCACGGCGATTCACGCCGGGCATGTCGCGATGTACTGCGGCGACGCGGCCGACTTTCTCGCACACATGCGCGAGGCGCTCGACCTGGCCCGCAAGCACCGGGCGACGCGCGTGGCCTGCTTCGTGCAGGCCTACCTGCCGCGTGCCGCCGTGATGACCGGCGATTGGCCTGCAGCGGTGGCGATCGGCTCGAACGCCGTCGGCGAACTTCGTGCGCTCGGCCAGCGCGCCTTCCTTGCCCAGGCGAGCGAGGCGTTCGTTCGCGCCCTGATCGAGGCCGACGAGATCGAGCGAGCCCGTGCCGAAGCCGCGCAGGCGATTGCGCTGGCATGGGAGTTCGGGCTCGACGCGGAAATGGCTGCCGACATGGCGTTGCTCGCATTGCGCCTCGGGCAGCATGAGCATGCCGCCGCCTTGGCCGAGTACGCCCGTCCGCGCGGGCCAGTCCCTCGCAACGCCCTGGATCGTCAGCGGCAAGCGCTGTGCAAGCGCCTGTGCAGCGATCTCGAGGCCGTCGAGCAAGCGACCGCGAAGGCCGCCCGCGGTCCGCAGGCCGGCATGCCGAGCAGCGCCGAGGCGCGCCGGCTCGCGTTGCTGGTGGCAAGCGGCGCGAACGGATGAGGCCAGCGCCCACCCCTTGAAGCCACCGCTGGCCGCAAGGGCCAGGCCGCCGCGGGAGCTCAGGCGGCAATCAGGCGCGACACGTTCGCCATCGCCGCCACCGCCTGCTGCTTGTAGCGCGCCAGGATGGCCAGCTTGTCGGTGTCGGCCGGGTCGATGCCGGTCATCAGCTTGCCGAAGCCGTCGAGCCGGCTCTCGCGAATCCACTGGCGCAGCACCTTGTCCTGGCCCCACTGGTACTGGTTCCACATGCTGGCCGCCATGGCGCGCGGGTAGTCGTCCAGCGTGTGCGGGAAGGGCACCGTGCCGCACAGGCGGTTCTTGTCCTTGTCGCTGCCGTAATGCGCTTCCACGTAGGCAGTCAGCGCAGCGCTGAACGCCGGCTGCGGAAGGCGCAGCATCTGCAGCACGATGCGCCTGTCCTGAAAGATCGGCTGCACCGGCCGGGGCTCGACCGCCGAGGCGGTGCAGTCGACGAACAGCGTGCCGGGCGCCACCGGCACGCGGCCCTGGTCGAGTTCCATCGCGTCCGCCGCGAGGCGCTGCACGCGTCCCAGCCGCACGACATCGCGGATGCGCCGCAGCACCTCCACCTCGCCCGGCGAGATGGTGGCGAGGTGGAACATCGAAGGCACACGCTCGCGGTCGATACGCAGCAACGCGCCGCAGGCCTCCAGGCGCAGGAACAGGTCTTCGGTGGAGGTGGCCAGCGCGAGTGCCTCCATCTGGTCGGCCTGGCTGCCGATGGCCTCCTTGAAGAACTCGATGGCCGGCTGCGTGGTGATGCGGTTGACCAGCCACGAGTCGCGCGGCACCACCCACTGGATGGCGTCGGGCGGCGCGCCGGCGCCGATCAGCCACACCGCGGCGTCCATCGCCGTCTTGCCGGCGCCGAGGATGACGAAGCGCCGCGGCAGGCCGCCCTTCTGCTGGCCGTGCCACAGCTGCGGCAGCGCGTTCGGCGGCACCAGGCGCACGCCCTCGCCGACCTCGAAACGCGGCGTGTGCGTCTGCGGGATCGACGGGCCCATGTAGTTCGCATCGACCAGCTTGCGTCGCACGTTCACCTGCGTGATCTCGCCGGACAGCAGGCTCTCGAAGCGGCCGTCGCCGAGGTGGTTGCACATCGGGTGGTAGGCCACGCGGCCGCTGGGCAGCAGCTTGTGGTTCATCACGCGATCGAAGTAGCCGCTGATCTCGGCGCCCGAGGCCAGCTCGTACAGGCCCTGGTTCAGGCCCACGGTGTCCTTGCGGCGGCTGCCCAGCTCCATCGAGTTGACGCCGTAGAAGGCCGAGGGCTGGTGCAGGGTGACGAACGAGTAGGCGTCGTTCCAGTGGCCGCCGGGCTTGCCGCGGCGGTCGACGATGGTGACGTGCGCGTCGCTCTCGTCGATCAGCGTGTCGGTGAAGGCCAGGCCGGCGGTGCCACTGCCGATGACCAGGTAGTCGGTGTCGATGTGGTTCACGAAGCGGCACCGTGCTGTGGGCGTGCCGCATGATCACACGGCACCGGCGGGGGGACAACCGTCAGCGCCGTGGCTGTGCGGCCTCGTACTGTGCGATCCACGCCGCCCAGTGGTCGATGCAGGCGCGGATCTTCGGCAGGCGCTGGCGGGCGCCGGCGATCACCGCATGGATGGGCACCGGTTGCGGATCGACGAAACCCGCCAGCACCGGCACCAGCCGCCCCTGCCGCACCAGCGGCTCCGCCGCGATGGTGGCCAGGCGCCCGATGCCCAGGCCCTGCAGCACCATGTTGGCCGCCATGCCGGTGTCGTTGCTGCGCCAGAAGCCTTCGACCGGCAGCTTGACCGCGCGGCCGTCGACGATGAAGGGCCAGTGGTTGAGCTGCGTCGCCGCGCTGTTGGCGACGAGCCGGTGCGTGCCGAGTTCGTCGGGATGGTCGGGCAGGCCAGCGCGCGCCACGTACGCCGGCGACGCATACAGGCCCCGGCCAAGCGTGCCGATCGGCCGCGCCACCATGCTGTCGGCCAGCGACGAGGTGGTGCGGATGGCGATGTCGATGCCGCCGCGCGCCATGTCGACGAGCAGGTCGCTGACCTCGAGCTCGACGCGCAAGCGCGGATGCTTCTCGCTCAGAGCATTCAGGCTGGGCAGCAGCAGGTACTGCGCGATCACCGTGCTGGCGGCCACGCGCACCAGGCCGCTGGGCTCGCGCGACTGTGCCGCGAACTCGCCCTCCAGCTCCTCGAGCGTGTGGCCCAGGCGCTGGCAGTAGTCGAGGAAGGTCTCGCCCTCGGCGGTGAGCGCCAGCCCATGCGTGGAGCGGTGGATGAGCCGCGCACCGCAGGCCTTCTCGATGCGCGACAGCGAACGCGACACCTGGCTCACCGGCACGTCACGCTCGCGCGCCACGGCCGACAGCGTGCCCAGCGCCGCCACGCGGGCAAACAGCTTCAGATCGTCGAAACCCAGACCGTCCATGGCCGCGATGGTAGGGGCGCCGGCTTTGCGGTGTGCGCAAGACCGATTTGCCGGGCGTGCCGTTTCCGCCGCGGGAGCGGCTGCCTAGAGTCGACGCACCGATTCAACGGAGCTGCCATGAACACCTCGCCCTTCGATCGCCCGCTCACGCCCCTTGAGCGGGCAGCCTTCATGGATGCGGCCCGGCAGCGTGCGCTGCAGGCACGCCGCGAGGCGGTCGACGCCTTCTGGGCCAGCGCCTTCCGCCACCTGGCCTCGGCATGGCACGCCGTGGCACGTGCCGCGCATCGGCCGGCCGCGCTGCTGCGCGCGAAGGAGCCGGCATGCCGCCCCTGATGCTGAAGCCCTGCCCGCCGCAGGGCGCGCCACGCCAGCGCGCGCTGGCCGAGGCGCTGAGCCGCATCACCGCCGAGACGCTCGGCAAGCGCCCCGAGGTCGCGGCGGCGATCGAGGCCGGCTTCGCCGAGCCGCCGGCCGGCGACCGGGGTTGCGGCGGACGCAGGCAGCAGGCCCGGCGGACGGCTGCCCCTACACTCGCCACCCCACCACCCGTGCCGTGAGCCGCTGCCCCGCCCCGCCATGCTGAAGAACGCCCTGATCTACCGCATCGAACACTGGGATCAGCCCAGCCTGGCCGAGATCGCCGATCGCCTGTCGGGCTCGCCCTTCGTCGAGTGCGGTCTCACGCAGCCCGAATCGGCCGGCTGGGTGGCGCCGCGCGGCGACAAGCACGACGCGCTGGCCGAGATCGTCGGCGGGCAGCTGGTCGTCAAGCTGTGCGCCGAGCGGCGCGCCGTGCCGGGCAGCGCGGTGAAGCAGCAGCTGCAGGCGCAGCTCGATGCCATCGAGCAGCAGACCGGCCGCCGCCCCAAGGGCAAGCAGCTCAAGGAGATGAAGGAGGCCGTGGTGCATGCGCTGATGCCGCGCGCCTTCCCCAAGCGCACCGACACGCTGGTGTGGATCGACCTCCAGGCACGCATGGTCTGGGTGGGCGCCGGCAGCACGAAGCGCGGCGACGTCGTCGTCACGCGGCTGATCGAATGCCTGGGCGGCGGGCTCAAGCTCGCGCTGCTGCAGACCGAGCTGTCTCCAGCCACGGCGATGTCGCTGTGGCTGTCGGAGAAGGAAGCACCGTCGGGTTTCAGCATCGACCGCGAGTGCGAGCTCAAGCAGCCCGACAGCGAGAAGGCCACCGTGCGCTACGCGCGCCACACGCTGGACATCGACGAGGTCGGCGAGCACATCCGCCAGGGCAAGCTGCCCACGCAGCTGGCACTCACCTGGGCCAGCCGCGTCTCCTTCGTGCTCACCGAGGCGCTGACGCTGAAGAAGATCCAGCTGCTCGACGTGGTGCTCGAAGGCGCCGGTGTCGATGCCGCCAACGCAGGCAAGGACGACGACGGCTTCGATGCCGACGTGGCCATCGCCACCGGCGAACTGCGCCAGATGCTGCCGGCGCTGATCGAAGCATTGGGCGGCCTGCACGAGCGGCAGGCTGCCGCGGCGCCTGAGGCCCTGCCGGACGCCGGCGCGGAAGACGCGGCACCGTGGGAGACCGCCGCCGCCTGAGCGCGCCGGCCGCGGCTCAGCGCGCGCGGCGCTGCTCGCGCAGCATGAACAGGTACAGGCCCTCGACCTTCTCGCGCGCCCACGGCGTCTTGCGCAGAAACTTCAGGCTCGAGGCGACGCTGGGCTCGCTGGTGAAGCAGCGCAACGCGATGCGCTCGCCCAGGCCCGCCCAGCCGTAGTGCTCGGCCAGCTGCGTGACGATCTGTTCGAGCGTGACGCCGTGCAGGGGGTTCTTCGGTTGCGGTGGCGCAGTGGGCGGCAAGGGCTCGGACATGGCGGCATTTTCGCCGCAGGTCGCCGGCAGGGTAGCCTCTTGCCATGGACTCCCTGATCGCCGCCGCCGCACGCGCCCTCGTGGCGGGCGACGCCCTCGGCGCGCTCAAGCACGTGGCCCTGCGCGAGGACGCGCAGGCGCTCGCGCTGCGCGGCATCGCCATGGCGCAGCTCGGCGAGCTCCCGCGTGCCCGCGAGCTGCTACGGCGCGCGGCGCGCGGCTTCGCCAGCCATGACGAGCTGGCGCGTGCGCGCTGCGTGGTCGCCGAGGCCGAGGTGGCGCTGGCCATGCGCGAGCTGCGCGGCTGGCCGCGCGCGCTGGCGGCGGCATCGGCCACGCTCGAGGCCCGCGCCGATCGCGTCAATGCGCTGCAGGCCCGCCTGATCGCGCTGCGCCGGATGCTGCTGCTCGGCCGGCTCGACGAGGCCGCAGCCGCACTGGACGGGCTGGAGCTGAGCGGCGCGCCGCCCTCGCTGGTGGCCGTGGCCGAACTCGCTGCCGCCGAACTCGCGCTGCGCTCGCTGCGCACGGCGCCGGCGCGCGCGGCGCTGGCCCGCGCGCAGGCAGCGGCCAGCCGTGCGCGCGTGCCCGCGCTGCTGGCCGAGGTGGGCGAAGCCTGTGCCGCGCTCGAGCGTCCCGCGGCGCGGCGCCTGCAGGCTGGCCATGAGCAGATGCTGCGCCTGGACGAGGTCGAGGCGCTGCTCGCCAGCGGCACCCTGGTGGTCGACGCCTGCCGCCGCGGCCTGCATGCCGGCCGCCTCTGGCAGCCGCTGGCCCGCCGGCCGGTGCTGTTCGCGCTGGCGCGCGCGCTGGCCGAGGCCTGGCCCGGCGATGTCGATCGCACGGTGCTGATTGCACGCGCCTTCCACACCCGCCGCCCCGACGAGACGCACCGCGCGCGGCTGCGTGTCGAGATCGGCCGGCTGCGCGCGCTCGCCGCGCCGCTGGCACGCATCGAGGCCAGCGCGCACGGCTTCGTGCTCGAGCCGATCGACGCCCATGCCGTCGTCGTGCTGCTGCCGCCCATCGATGGCGATCGGGCCTCGCTGCTGGCGCTGCTGGCCGACGGCGCGGCCTGGTCGACCTCGGCGCTGGCACTCGCGCTCGGCGCCAGCCAGCGTACCGTGCAGCGCGCACTCGCGGAACTGCAGGCAGCCGGGCGCGTGCGTTCGGTCGGGCAGGCGCGCGCACAGCGCTGGCTGGCCGCGCCGCTGGCCGGATTCACGACGAACTTGTTACTCCCTGCTGCGTTGCCGCTCACGTAGATTGCGTTTCCGCGGCGCCGCATCGACGCGCCGAAAGGAAGCAGAACATGACCGCCACTTCAGCCCCGACCGCACGGCCGACAACGCAGGCCGCTGCGCGCAGCGCCGAGATCGTTCGCGAGTACGGCCCCTTCACGGGTGCCGAGCGCATCCACGGCGTCACCCACGACGGGCAGCGTGTGTGGGCCGCCACCGGCACGAAGCTGATCGCCTTCGACCCCGCCAGTGGCCAGGCCACGCGCACGCTCGATTGCGCCAGCGATGCGGGCACCGCCTTCGACGGCACGCACCTCTACCAGATCGCCGAATCGCGCATCGACAAGATCGATCCGGCCAGCGGCGCCGTGGTGGCGTCGATCCCGGCGCCCGGCCACGGCGGCGACTCGGGCCTGACCTGGGCCGAGGGCAGCCTGTGGGTCGGGCAGTACCTCGACCGCAAGATCCACCAGATCGACCCGGCCACCGGCGCGATCCTGCGCACCATCGAGTCCAACCGCTACGTCACCGGCGTGAGCTTCGTCGACGGCGAACTCTGGCACGGCACCTGGGAAGGCGAGGAGAGCGAACTGCGCCGCCTCGACCCGGCCAGCGGCGCGGTGCTCGAGCGGCTGGCCATGCCCGCGGGCACCGGCGTCAGCGGGCTCGAGTCCGACGGCGCCGGGCTGCTGTACTGCGGCGGCGGATCGAGCGGCAAGGTGCGCGCGGTGCGGCGGCCGAAGGCAACGAGAGCCTGAATGAAACGAGAAGCCGCCGGCGTGGCTGCACCGGCGCTTCGTACACTGGGCGCATGAGCACCCTGCCCGCTTGCCCCCGATGCAGCTCCGCGCTGACCTATGACGACGGTTCGCAGTTCGTCTGCCCCGAATGCGGCCACGAATGGCCTCGGGAGGCGGCACCGCCCGCCGCCGACGAAGTGCGCGTGGTGCGCGACGCCAATGGCGCGGAGCTGAAGGACGGCGACACCGTCATCGTCGTCAAGGACCTGAAGATCAAGGGCTCGTCCCAGGTCGTGAAGGTCGGCACCAAGGTGAAGAACATCCGCCTGGCCGAGGGCGACCACGACATCGACTGCCGGATCGACGGCATCGGCGCCATGGGGCTGAAGTCGGGGTTCGTGAAGAAGGCCTGAGCTGCACTCCCGGCCGACGGTGTGGGCCAGCAAGCGCCCCTGCGCAGCGACCGGGCCGCCGGGGACCGGTCTTCCAAGTAGCGCAGCACACCGGGGCGCTTCAGGCCGGGCTGTCCAGCCACTGCGCCAGCTCGGCCAGGGCCGCATCGAACTCCAGTGCGCGTCCAGTCGCCTCGGCAGCCTCGAAGGCCGCGTCGCCGAGCGCACGGCGCGCACTCGCGATCCATGGCGCCGTGTGCTCGATGTCCACCGGCTGGTGCCGATACCCCCAGGCCTGGAGCGTCTGGTCTGCCGCGCCCCAGAAGCGCGCCGCCCTTTCGTGCTCGGCCAGGCATGCCGCCAGCCCCACCGACGCCTCGAGCAGGTCGACGCCGACCTTCTGACCGCGCACCAGGGTCAGGCACTCGAGCGCCAGGGTCCGCGCCAGTTCGGGCCGGCCCTTGGCGACCTGCACGCGGATCAGGTTGTTGAGCGTCACGACGATCCCCAGCCGGCCGCCCTGCTCGCGGGCGACGGCGAGGGCTTCGTGGTAGTGCCTCTCCGCTTCGTCCAGCTGGCCGGCGCTGCGCTTCGACTCCGCCAGGCCGTTGAGCAGCCTGGACATCCATCGTGCATCGCCGAGCTGGCGCGCCAGCGCCAGCGCTTCCTCGTGGCACTGCAGCGCCTGCGCGACGCGGCCCTGCGTGTTCAGGGCCGAGCCCACCTCGTCGAGTGCCTGCACCAGCGGCAGCGGCGCGCCGAGCCGCCGGGCGGCCGCCAGCGCCGCTTGTGCCAGGGCCAGCGACTCGTCGTAGCGCCCGCGAAACAGGCTCAGATGGGCAGCGGCACACAGGGCGCCCACCCGTGCCGAGGTGTCGGCCGCCGCGCCGTCTCTTTCGAGCACGGCCAGCGTCAGCCGGTAGCCCTGCTCGACGCCGTTCCAGATCCAGTAGAAGCTCGAAGCGACGGCCAGGCGCAGCCCCCACTGCGCATCGACCGGGCCCACGCTGCACCAGCCGAGCGCTGCGATCAGGTTCTCGTGTTCCTGCCTGAAGCGGCCGATCCATGCGTCCTGATCCGGCCCGCGCACGTGCGGTTCGGCGCCTTCTGCCCAGCCGACGTAGTGGGCCGCATGCCGGCCGCGCGCGTCCTCGCCTTCGCCGCGCTCGTGCAGCCGCTCCATGGCGTACTGGCGCACCGTCTCGAGCATGCGATAGCGGGGCGGGCCACCGGCCTGCGAACGCTCGACGACCAGCAGCGACTTGTCGTGCAGCACGGTCAGAAGGCCCAGCGCTTCGTATTCGTCCGCGGTCGGCGCGACTTCGGCGGCAGCCTGGAGCGTCCAGCCGCCCGCGAAGACGGACATCAGGCGCAGCAGGCGTTGCTCGGGCGGCGCCAGCTGCTCGTAGCTCCATTGCATGGCCGCTTGCAGCGTCTGGTGGCGCGGCAACGCGCGGCTGCCGCCGGTGAGCAGCCGAAAGCGGTCATCCAGCCGCGCGGCGATCTCCGCCACCGGCAACATCGGCACGCGCGCCGCCGCCAGTTCGATCGCCAGCGGGATGCCATCCAGACGCCTGCAGATCTCCGCGATCGATGCCGCGTTGTCGGGGCCGACTTCGAAGTCGGGCCAGGCCAGCCGTGCGCGGTCGACGAAGACCCGCACCGACTCGGCGTCGCGCACGGCGCACAGCTCCGCTGTTGCCGGCAGCGACAGCGAGCGCACCGGACAGATCTGTTCGCCGGCCACGCCCAGGCCTTCGCGGCTGGTCGCCAGGATCACCGTGCCGGTGGCGCCCGTGCTGCGGGCCTGCGTGGACAGCAGCGCTTCCACCACCGCGGCCACGCCGTCGATGACATGCTCGCAGTTGTCCAGCAGGAGCAGCGTGCGGCGCGCGGCCAGGTGTTCGATCAGGCGCAGCATCAGTGGCCTGTCGCCCTCTTCGCGCAGGTCGAACACGGCCGCGCAGGCGGCCGCCACGCGTTCGGCGTCCTTCAGCGGCGCGAGGTCGACGAACCACACGCCATCGGCGTATGCGGCCTGCTGCTGTTGCGCGAACTGCAGCGCCAGGCGTGTCTTGCCGCAGCCGCCGATTCCCGTCAGCGTGAGCAACTGCGTCGAAAGCAGCAGGCGCTCGAGATCGGCCAGCGCCGCTTCGCGCCCGATGAATCGGGTGCGCGGCTGCGGCAGGTTGTGTCGCGGCGGCGAGGGCGCATCGGGCAAGGGCGACTCCGCAGGCACATCCGGCTGCGGATGGCGCGCGGCCGTCAGCCGGTAGCCATAGCCCGGCAGCGTGGCGATGGCCCCCGTGCCGAGCAGCTTTCGCAACGTGCTGATCTGCGTGGCGATGTTGTGCTCCTCCACCACCAGGCCGGGCCAGACGAGCTCCAGCAGTTCCTGCTTGGTGACCAGGCGCTCGTGGCATTGGGCCAGCACCAGCAGCAGATCGAAGGCGCGGCTGCCCAGGGCGACCGGCTCGCCACGCACGCGCAGCACCCGCTCGGCCGGGTGCAGCTCGAAGTGGTGGAAACGCAGTGGTGTGTCGGCACCGGCAGGTGGCAAGGGCGACTCCCGGAGTGTCGGCAGCCGTTGACGGGTTTTGACAAGCCTTGATCCGCGCTTGAAGACACTTCGCCGGCCGCTGGGCAGAGTGTGCACCAGGCGTTCACCGATTGTTGGCGCCGCCAGCCCTGCAACCCCCGCTTGAAGGAGCAACCCGCCATGTCACACGTCACCCGACACTCGATCGACACCACCCGCTACGCCAAGTGCGTCGAGGTGTCCAAGCGCATCCGCTGGGACACCGACCGCGACGTGATCCGGGGCCGCCAGTTCGACTTCGGCAAGACCTTCCTGCCCGACGGCCTGTCGAAGGTCGCCCGTCTGCCCTTCCTCGGCGCCGAGGATCGGCGCCTGTACTCGCAGGTGCAGGGCCGCACCTACGCCAACATGTTCGCGCTCGTCGAGCGCTTCATCGGCGCCAAGGCGCTGGAGGTCAGCCGCAGCCACTGGCTCGGCGACCAGGTGGCGCTCGAGGCGCTGGTGCGCTTGACCGACGAGGAGCTCAAGCACCAGGAGATGTTCCGCCGCCTGGAGACGATGATGGCTCCAGGCATGCCCACGGGTTACCGCTTCGTGCCGCAACCCAACGACGTGGCTCAGGCGGTGCTGGCCGCATCGACATGGGCCGTGCTGGCGCTGGTTTTCGACATCGAGCTGTTCTCGCAGGCGCACTACCGCAGCAGCATCGAGGGGCAGTCGCAGATCGACCCGCTCTGGAAGGACGTGTTCCTGTTCCACTGGAAGGAGGAGTCGCAACATGCCATCGTCGACGAGATGGAGTGGCTGCGCGAGGACGAGAGGCTCGACGCGGCGCAGCGCGACCAGGCCGTGGGCGAACTGATCGGCCTGGTGGGCGCGGTCGACGGCATCGTGCAGGTGCAGGCCGAGGCCGATGCCCAGTACTTCACCCAAGCGGCCGGACGTGCCTTCGACGGCGCGCAGACGCAGGCGATCCACCGGGCGATGCTGGAAGCCTACCGCTGGCAGTACATCGTGAGCGGCGTACAGGACCCGCGCTTCCTCGAGGTGCTCGGCTCGATGATCAATGCCGAGCAAGCGGCCCGCATCAACGCCGCACTGGCGCCGATCGTCGGCACATTGCACTGAACGCATGCTCGTCTATCCGCTCCGGAACGCACGACCGTCGGAACTCTGCCGCTGCCCGGAGTGAACGGAGCGAGGCGAACTCGGCCACCCGGGCAGCCGGGAGCGCGGGCGGACGGCGGCGCACCGGTTCGGCCGGGTGCCGCACGGCAGCGATTCAGGCCTGGCGATGCGCCCCATGCCCCCCTGTGTGGCCGCCACCGCCGCGCTGCAGGGCGTGCGCCCGGCTCACCAGCCGCTGCGCCAGTGGGCTGCGCGGGCGCAGTGCAGCGCGCTCGGCGGCCAGGCCGCTGGCGAGCGCGGGGTCGCCGCTGCGCATGGCCGCTTCGACCAGCGTGAGGTCGATGAGGTCTCGCTGCGCGTGGCTGCCTCCGAAGCGGTGTGCCTGGTGGCGCATGGCGCGCAGCAGCGTGACCGCCGTGCTGAAGTCGCCATGGCCGAAGGCCTGCACCGCGCGTGCGGCGGGGTGGCCGGCCTCGCGGGTGAAGAGCGCGTTGTCGACTTCGCTGCACATGGCCTCTTGCTGCGATTCGAGCACCGCCTGCTGCAGCCCGCCGCGATCGGCGCCCACGAAGGCCAGCATGGCGTGGAAGTCGTTGAACGCATAGTTGCCGGCGCGCGCCAGCGGCGCCCAGCGATCGGCGAGCGGCTGCCAACGCTCGCCCACATCGACACCCCTCAGGTGCAGACGCCACAGCATGGCGCTGGCGTCGACCATGTCGAGCACGACTGCCGAGCCGGTGCCGCCAATGGCCTGGTCGTAGAGCTCGAGCACTTGCGCGTGGTCGTCGAGCTCCAGGTGGCACAAGGCCAGGTGCCACCAGTTGTGGGTGCCCAGAAAGCTGCCCTGCGACCAGATGGCGCTCGTGGGCTGCAGCCAGGCAATGCCCTCGCGCGGCTGATTGCGCATCTCGTGCACGTGCGCCACCGCGTGCCAGCCCCAGCTGTCGCGCGGTTCCAGCTCCACGCTGCGCCTGCCTTGCGACTCGGCCAGTGTGTAGTCGCCGGTTTCTTCCAGCCCGAAGGCGTGCATGCCGAGCACGGCGTGCCAGCCGGGGATGGCCGGGTCCCACGAGGGCAGCACGCGGGCGATGCGGTCGCGCAGCATGCGGCTGTCACCGCGAAAGAAGTCCACCTGATGGCCGACCTGCAGGGCCAGCGTGTCGAGCGGGTAGCGCAGGCTCAGGTCTTCGAGGCGCAGCGCGGCCTCGCGCCAGCAACCCCGGGTCAGGGCGCGGGCAGCGGCCAGGTGGCGCTGCTCGCGGTCATTGGCCGGCAACTCGCTGGCGGCTTCGCAGGCGGCCCGCGCCACGGCCATGCCTTCAGGCTCGGTGCCCAGCAGGTGCAGCCAGGCCTGCAGCGCGTACGCCATCGGCATCTCGGGGCTCGCTTCGATGGCGCGTGCCACGCTGGCTGCCGGGTCGTCGACCATGCACAGCAGTTCGCGCGCCGCTTGCTCGCAGGCGGCCAGGCCGTCGGGAGTGGCACCCGACACCGGGTGGCCGGAGGAATCGATCATGTTCATGCGGGGTTCCTTGAGAAGAAGCTTCGCTCAGCGGTGGTCGGCCGGGCGGGTGGACACATCGCGCAGCAGCAGCATGTCGGCCACGCGCGAGGAGGCGCCGTGCCAGAAGCCGGTGTCGGCTGCGTAGCGCGCCGGATTGCGGAAGCTGCCGAAGATCATGTCGAACACCGGCAGGTCGGAGTAGTTGTGACGGTGCACGCCGCGCTCGTGGTGCAGCGAGTGGCTTTCCGGCCGTTGCACGAAGTAGCCCAGCCAGCGCGGCGTGCGCAGGTTGGCGTGCTGGAAGATCGCGAGGAAGCTGATGAACAGGATGGCCGGCGTGGCGGCTGCAGGCGGCAGGCCGATCACGCCGAAGGCCAGGCTCATCACCAGCGTCCAGCCGATCATGTCGAACGGGCTGAACCAGAATGCGCTGGCCGCGTCCTGCCGCTCGGCGCTGTGGTGCATCTGGTGCAGCAGCCGCCACATCGGGGTGAAGGTGTGCATGCTGCGGTGGTAGGCGTAGGCCAGCAGTTCGTAGACCAGCACGCAGCAGACCGACGCGGCGGCAGTGGGCCAGCCCGACAGGTCGAACAGCTGGATGGGTGCCAGCGTGTCGGCCCACAACAGCGGCAGGTAGGACGACAGCATCAGGTAGGCCGTGACGGCCACGAGCGCTCGCGGCAGCCAGCCGCGCACCGTGGGCAACGTGCGGCCCGGCGCGAGACGCTCCCACAGCATGAGGCCGGCGAACATGCCCATCAGGCACAGCGAGATGGGGTCGAGAAGGATGTCGATGGGGGTCGGCATGAAGGCTCCGTGATCAAGATGTCGAGGAGCCGGATGGTGGTGCCAGAGCGCCGTTCGCACTAAAGTCGATCGCGCCAAGACACGGCCGAATATGCCAATGCCCCGTCACGACCAACCCATCACCGTGGCTCTGCTGGGCACCCCTGCGGTCAGCGCCGCCACGCTGTACGGCTTCTTCGACGCGCTCAACAGCACACGCCGCGACTGGCAGATGCTGCATGGCGGGCCCGACACGCCTTCGCCGTTTCGCCCGCTGGTGGTGAGCGCAGACGGCCGGCCTTTCGATGGCGGGAACGGCGTGCGCATCACGCCCGACGCGAGCTTCGCCGACTGCCCGCGACCCGACGTGGCAGTGGTCACCGACCTGATGATCCCGCCCGGCACGGCGCTGGGCGGCCTCTACGAAAGGGAGGTGGGGTGGATGCGCGACGTGTTCGACGCCGGCGGCACGCTCGCCGCGGCCTGCTCGGGCGCGCTGCTGCTGGCGCGCACCGGCCTGCTCGACGGCCACGATGCCACCTCGCACTGGGCCTATTGCGACCTTCTGGCGCAGGAGTACCCACGCACCCGCTGGCACTCCGAGCGCGGCCTGGTGGTGGCCGGCACCGGCCAGCGCATCATCATGGCCGGCAGCGGCGTCGCCTGGCACATGCTGGTGCTGGCCCTGATCGCGCGTTTTGCGTCACCGGAAGAAGCCATGCAGGTCGCGCGCATCAACCTGCTCGACCTCAACCACACCAGCGCGCAGGCGTACGCCTCGCTCACCCGCGGCCCGCGCGCGGCCGACGAGCTGATCGCACGCTGCCAGTTGTGGGCCGCGTCGAACTACCGCGTCGAGTCGCCGGTGGCGCAGATGGTGGCGCTCTCCGGCCTGCCCGACCGCAGCTTCAAGCGCCGATTCACGCAGGCCACCGGCATGCCGCCACTGGAGTACATCCACACGCTGCGGCTCGAAGAAGCCAAGCAGATGCTCGAATCGAGCGACCTGCCGGTGGAGGCGATAGCCTTCGAGGTCGGCTATCAGGATGCGAGCTTCTTCGGCCGCCTGTTCCGGCGCAAGGTGACGCTGACGCCGGCGCAGTACCGCAAGCGTTTCGGCGCGCTGGGCACGCAGCTCAGGCGCGCGGTGCAGCCCGTCGAATGAAACTCGCGCGCGCGAGCTTGCGATCTTCAGGCGGGCTGGTCCGCCACCCAGGCTCAGATGCCGTCAGCCATCGGCGCGAATACCTCGACGCAGAAGTCGCTCACCCACCGCCGCCAGCCGGGCCTGCCCGGTCATGCTCGCAGTAGGGGTTTGGTCAACGGCCGCGATTCGGCGAGACTGAATCCGTGGGCCCCGTGCACGGCCCCTCGGAGGCCGTCGTGACCACTCCCCTCATCGTGTTCTTCGTCGTCGGTGCCCTCTTCGGCGTGGCGACGGGGTCGGTTCAGCATCTGTTCAGCGAAGGCCGGGCCCGGCCCGCCGATGCGGGCGTGCCCGTCTCGCTGGCCAGCCGCGCGTTGTGGGTGCTGATCAGCAGCTGCCTGTGGCCGATCCTGCTGCTGGCCGGCGTACCCACTCTGTACCGGCTCGCTGCCGTGCGCGTGCGTGCCCAGCGGGGCCAGCCACCGCGGGAGTGATCAGCGGGCCGGTGCGCTATCGTTGCGCGCCGCGTCGGTCGACCCGCACCGCGGTCGACCCATGTTCACCCTGACCCGACTCACCCTGCGCCGCGCGCGGCAGGAGCGCCTGCCGCAGATCGCCGGCACGCTGGCCTTTACGACGCTGCTGTCCGTCGTGCCGCTGCTCGCGGTGAGCTTCGCGCTGTTCACGCGCTTCCCGATCTTCAGCCGCTTCGAGGCGGCGCTCGAGGAGCACCTGCTCAGGAGCATGCTGCCGGCCGACATCGCGCGCACGGTGCTCAGGTACCTGCACCAGTTCGCCGCCAACGCGAACGGCCTCACCTGGGCGGGCTCGCTGTTCCTGCTCGGCGCCGCGATCGCCATGCTGCTGACGGTGGAGAACGCCTTCAACCAGATCTGGAACGTCAAGCGCAACCGCCCCTTCCTCAGGCGCGTGGGCCTGTACCTGCTGATGCTGGCGGTGGGCCCGCCAGCCCTGGGCGTGAGCCTGTGGGCCACCTCCTACGTGCTGGGCGTGTCGATGGGCTGGCTCGGGCCGCTGCCCGGCGAGGCGCAGTTCGTGCTCAACCTCGGCCCGGCGGCCCTGGCCTGGGCCGGCCTGGCCTGCCTGTTCTACTTCGTGCCGAACACCAAGGTGCGGCGCCGCGACGCGATCGCCGGCGGCCTGCTGGCCAGCATCGCGCTCGAGCTGGGCAAGCGCGGCTTTACCGCGTACCTGTTGAAGATCCCGACCTACAAGGCGGTGTACGGCGCCTTCGCGGTGTTCCCGGTCTTCCTGCTGTGGGTGTATTTCTCGTGGCTGGTGACGCTGGCGGCGGCGCTCGTGGCGGCCAACCTGGCGCGCTCGGCCTCGGCTGGGCCGGCGGCGCGGCGCACGTAGTCGGGGTGCGCCGGCACTGCGGCTATGCTGGCGCCTCGCCGCCGTCATGCGTCCAGGAGAGTCCATGCGCTACCGCCCGCTCGGCAAGAGCCCGCTGCAGGTGTCCGAGCTGTGCCTCGGCACGATGATGTTCGCCGACCAGACCGATCTGCCCGAAGCGCGCCGCATCGTCGCCCACGCCAAGGAGCACGGCGTCAACTTCGTCGACACCGCCGACGTCTACTCGACCGGCGGCTCGGAGACGATGCTCGGCGAACTGCTGAAGGGCAGCCGCCACGACTGGGTGCTGGCCACCAAGGTGGGCAACAAGATGTCGGAGCGGCCGAACGAGTCGCACTATTCGCGCGCCTGGGTGCTGCGCGAGTGCGAGGCCAGCCTGCAGCGGCTGGGCACCGACCACGTCGACATCTACTACCTGCACCGCGACTTCAACGGCATGGACCTCGAAGAGCCGCTGCGCGCCATCGACACGCTGCTGCGCGACGGCAAGATCCGCTACTGGGGAGTGTCGAACTTCCGAGGCTGGCGCATCGCCGAGATGGTGAGCCTGGCCCGCACAATGAACATGCCTGCGCCGGTGGTCTGCCAGCCCTACTACAACCTGCTGAACCGCCAGCCGGAAGTCGAGGTGCTCGACGTCTGCGCGCACCACGGCATCGGCGTGGTGCCCTACAGCCCGATCGCGCGCGGCGTGCTCGCCGGCAAGTACGCGCCGGGCAGCCAGCCCGGGCAGGACACGCGCGCCGGCCGCGGCGACAAGCGCATCCTGCAGACCGAGTTCCGCGAAGAGTCGCTGCAGATCGCGCAGACGCTGCAGGCGCATTGCGCGGGCAAGGGCGTGTCGCTGCTGCACTTCGCCACGGCCTGGGTGCTCGCGCACCGCGCGGTCAGTTCGGTCATCGCCGGCCCGCGCACGCTGGCGCAATGGCAGTCGTACCTCGGTGCGCTCGACATCGCCATCGATGCGGCCGACGAAGCGCTGGTCGATTCGCTGGTCTCGCCCGGGCACCCGTCCACGCCGGGCTACAACGACCCGGCGTATCCGCTGTCGGGCCGTCGCTGAGCGGCCTACGCGTCCAGGGGCAGCAGCACGATGCCTGCGCAGCGATCGCGCATCACCGTTCCGGCATCGGTGGTGCCGCGCTCGAGTTCGAGCAGGGTGACGCGGTCGATCTCGACGAACATGAAGTCGCCCGGTTCGCCAGGCCCGTTGCTCACGCCCACGTAGCAGCGGTTGGCGGGGTCCTGCGCGATGACGACGTGCTCGCCGGCGCCGCGGTGAAGGGTCTTCTCGATCCGGATGGCCTGCATGGGTGGCTCCTGCGCTGGGTGAATCGATGCACCCAGGCGAAACCGGGCCGGCCTCGCGTGCTGGGCAACCCCGCTGTCGTGGCCCCGTTGCCAGGGCGGTAGACCGGAAGCTTTGCGACCCCGGCTTTCGCACGGGTGTGCCTTTGTCTCGCGAGTCACTGTATCCAAACGCAACGTGGCGACAAGGGCTCGTTACCAGTGCCGTCGCGCGAGCGTGTCGAAGTTCGCAGCTTGTGCCGACGAACGAGGCGGAGCGCGCCGCCTCAGCTTGCGCGCACCGGCGTGATGTGCGCCGAGATGCAGCGCCAGCCTCCCGGCTGCTTCTGCCAGATGTCGGTGTAGCGGGCGGTGCCGGTGCGGCCGTCCTTCAACTCGTACGGGTTGTCGGCCTCGATCAGTGCCAGTTCGCCGAAACGGCGGATGTTCACCTGCTCGACCGGGAAGCTGCGGAAGTTCATGGCGAAGGTCGGCCGCGCGAATGCGGCCAGCGCGCCGGCGCGGTACTCGAACGAGCCGTCGCTCTGGGTGACCATGTAGTCGGTCGCCAGGTGGGCTTCATACCAGGCCACGTCCGCCTCGCGGAACGCGCGCACGTACTGCTCGTTGAGCTGGCGCAGCACGTCGGTATCGTCGCCGGCCGGATCGCGGCCGTGCCAGGCACTGACCTGCGGCGGCGCGCTGCCCTGCCGAACCGCTGCAGCGATGCCCTCGCGCAGCGGCGTCGACTGCGCCGCCACCAGCAGCCAGCGATCGGCTTGCCAATGGAATACGTGGGTGTAGCGCAGCCGCAGCGGCGACTGGCCGTCATCGAGCGCCCCGACCACGCCGTGCACCAGCGCCACCGCGCCGAACAGCCGCACGCGCACCTCCTCGTGCGACAGCCTGCCGAGGCCGTTCGGCCGCGAGGCCGCGGCGAGGAATGCGGACCGATCGACACGGGCGCCGTCGTGTCCGACCATGCGGAAATCGCTGCCGACCAGCGCGCCCAGTGACCCGGCATCGCGTGCAGGCCCGGCCCCGACGATGAACCGGTCGATGGCGAGCAGCTGGGATTTCGCCGGCGCCTCGGCCGGCACCGGTGCAGCCACACCGGCCCGGGCGGCGAAGGCCAGCAGCGCGGCGGCGCAGTTGGCCACGATCAGCGGCGCGAAACGGCCCTTCATGGCACTCAAGGGCGCACCGCCTCGACGTTGTTGCCGTCGGGGTCGATGACGAAGGCCGCGTAGTAGGTGGCGCTGTAGTGCGGCCGCGGGCCGGGAGCGCCGTTGTCGCGCCCGCCGGCCTGCAACGCGGCCCGGTGGAAACGGTCGACGGCCGAGGGCTCCGATGCGCGAAAGGCGATGTGGCTGCCGGGCCCGACCGGTGTGTCGCAGGCGTACAGCCACAGCGAGGGCGCCGCGGCGGGGCCGAAGCCGACGCAGCTCTCGTCGGCATAACCTTGCACATGCCCCAGCGGCGCAAGCACCGCCGAATAGAACGCCGCGCTCGCCTGCAGATCGCGGACCTTGACGCCGATGTGGTCGAACATGCCTGCCTCCTGTTTGGATGGCGGCATGCTCCGCGCAAAGCGGCGGCGGCGCTTGGAGAAACTTGCGCTGCGATCGGTTCAGCGGCGTTCGGCGAGCGGCGCGCCCAGGCGGTCGCGCAACGCGTGCCGCTCGCCCCGGGCCAGGCGGCGGAACTGCGTCGGCGACATGCCGGCCGCCTGCCCGAAGCTGCGCACGAAGTTCGACAGGTCGCCGAAGCCGACGTGGTAGGCCAGGTCGGTCACCGGCATCGTGTCGTCGGCAAGCAGCCGCGCGGCATGGCCCAGTCGCAGGCGGATCAGGTACTGGTGCGGCGTGAGCCCGAACACGCGCGAGAACACGCGCAGGAAGTGAAAGCTGCTCAGGCCGGCCTGAGCGGCCGCAGCGTCGAGGTCGATCGGTTCGTGCGAATTCGACTCGATCCACAGCGCAGCACGTGTCGCCCGCCTGCGATCGGCGGCGGAGGCGGCCGGTGCCGGTGCCTCGCGGCCGGCAACCAGCTCGACGAAGCGCCGCACGAGCCGCAGGCCGGCCTCGTCGACGCCGACGTCGGTGCGGCCCCGGGCCGCGGCCTGCGCCAGCTCGCCCAGCACCACCAGCGCCGGCACCGGCGGCAGTGCACCGACGCGCCAGGCCGTCGGCGCCGCGCCGATCTCGTCGGCCAGCACCGGCTCGAGGTGGAAGGACAGGCACTCGTCGCCGCCGGCATGGTGTTCGTGCGTGCAGGTGTATTCGTCGCCGGGGTGGCCGACGAACATCGAGCCGGCCACCAGCTCGAACTGCCGCCCGCGGCATCGGCAACCGAAGCCGCCGCGTCGCACGTAGGCGAGCACATGCCGAGTGTGCTGTTCGGCCACGGCCGGATCGCCCTGCGCGGCCGTGCAGCGATAGTCGACGACCGAGAGGCCCTGGCCGCGATGCAACACCCGGCGTGGCGGGCGCAGTGCGGATTCGGTAGAGCTAACCGTCATGACGGTTAGTGTCGATCCGCCCCGCGGGCGTTGTCAACCGCCTGAGGGGTTAGTAGGATGCCGCATGAGTTTCCCCACGGAGAGCCGCATCCGTTCGCGCCTGGTGGCCGCGCCGGCGCCGACGCTGTGCCTGGACTTCGCCAACACGCGCTACTGGCGCGGCAGCGAGGCCCCCACCGAATCGCTGGTCGATTTCACTGCGCTGGCGCGCTGGCTCGAGGCCGCCGGCGTCGTGGACGCCCGCACGGGCGCGAGCCTGCAGTCGCTGCGCCGCGCCGACCCCACCGCGGCGCAGCGACTCTTCGACGACGCGCTGCAGTTGCGCGAGTTGCTCTACCGCCTGTTCGCTGCGCTGGCCGGCGGCGCGCCGCCCGCGGCCGAAGCCCGGGCCCTGGGCGACTGGCTGGCCGGCACACCGCCGCGCCGGCACTGGGTGTTCGAGGGCCGGCGCGCTGGCTGGCGCGTGCCCATGGTCTCGCCCGTCGCGAGCGAGGTGCTGGCACCGGTGCTGTGGTCGGCGGCGGACCTGGCACTGGCCGCACAGCGCGTGCGCCTGCGCCAATGCGCGAACGAGAAGTGCCGCTGGCTGTTCGTCGACGACAGCAAGGGCGGCAGCCGCCGCTGGTGTTCGATGAGCACTTGCGGCAACCGCGCCAAGGTGCAGCGGCACGCGCTGCGCAAGGCCGGCCGCGCGCTGCCCTGAGCGCGCGAACTGCCGCCGTCAGTGCGGCGCCGGAGGACGCGCCTGCGCGTGGGCCTGGAGCAGGGAATCGATCAACGCATCCTTCTCGGCCCATTGCGCCTCGACCCAGGTGCCGATGCGCTGCCGGTAGGCCTTGTCGCCCATCGGGTCGCCGCCGAGCAGATCGGCCGGGATGGCGCACTGCCGCACGCGCACGGTGACCGCATCGATGTCGCCGCACAGCAGGTGCCAGAAGGTCGGCGCGCCGTGCGGGTAGACGATGGTGACGTCGAGCAGCGCCTCGAACTGCTCGCCCATGGTGGCCAGCGCAATGCCCAGGCCGCCGATCTTCGGCTTGAGCAGGTGGCGGTAGGGGCTGGCCTGCGCGGCATGCTTGGCCGGCGTGAAACGCGTGCCTTCGACGAAGTTCATCACCGTGGTGGGGATGCGCTTGAACTTCTCGCAGGCCTCGCGCGTGGTGCGCAGGTCGTTGTGGCGCGCGCCGCGGCCCTTGCCGCGTTTCATGAACGGAAAGTCCAGCGCCCACCACGCCAGCCCGATCACCGGCACCCAGATCAGCTCGGCCTTGAGGAAGAACTTGAGAAAGGGCACGTGGCCGTGCAGCACGCGCTGCAGCACGAGGATGTCGACCCAGCTCTGGTGGTTGCTCGACACCAGGTACCAGCCGCGCGGGTGCAGGCTCGCCACGCCCTGCACGTCCCACACCGCGCGCGGGTTCACCGCGGTGATCCAGGCGTCGTTGTTGGCCACCCAGCGCGAGGCCAGCGCATTGAGCATCCGGTCGCAGACGGTGCGCACTCCGGGCAGCGGCAGCACCAGCTTGACGAGTGCCGGCGGCACCATCAGCAGCGTGAAGATCAGGGTGTTCAGGCCGAGCGCGAGCCCGGCAAGGGCGCCACGCAGGCCAGCAGGCAGGAAGGACAGCATCGGCGGCATTGTCGCCTCCGGCCTCGGCGACCGGGAATGACCTGCCGCAACACCCCCGGCACAGCTGCGCTGCCGGCGCCAGCGATGGCCTAGGGGGATGTGGTCCCCCAAGGGAGCGGATTGCCGCCCCGCCCGGCCCGTGGCCTGATGCGAACGCCTCGACGAGGAGCATCCCATGCCTGCACCCACACCGATCCACGCTCACCGCACGCATCACCCCGCCCTGCAGTCCATCGGGCTGGCAGGCCGCCTGATGCTGCAGATCATCGGCATCGGCCTGCGCGGGCTGTTGTTTGCCGGCGCGCACCGCTTGCTGCCTCCGGCCATCCGCGTGATCAGCCCGGGCTTCCTGGCCTGCAGCGCGTTGTTCTTCGTCGCCGCATGGCTGCGGCACGGCCTGGCCGGGCAGGAGCACGGCGTTCAGGTGATGTGGGGCGCCGGCCTGGCCTATGCGGCGCTGATGCTCGTCTCGCTGTCGCAGCGCATGTCGGAGTGCACCCTGTGCCTGTGCATCTCGGTGGCCGCCGACCTGCTGGCCGTGGCACTCGAGCGGGTCGGCGTGCCGTCGATGGGCAGCGAACCCGTGCGCACCGTGCTGCTCGTCTGGCCGCTGGCCGCGGTCTTCGTCGCGCTGGTTCAGTTGCGCCTGGCGCGTGCCGTGCGGCCGACCCCGCCGGCGGCGTGACGGCGAGCAGGCGGCTCAGTCGCCGCGCTCGTTGTCCTCGAGATCGAGCCGGCCGCGCGCCGCGTTGATCACCAGCGCATTCCAGCGCATCTGCTGCGCCGGCGTGGCGAACCAGTCGCTGCCGAACAGCGCTGGCCCGTGTCGGACCATCAGCAAAGCGATCTGCGCCGAAGGGGCATGGCCCGCATCGGCCAAGGCGGCAAAGCTGGCGTAGGCCGAGGCGTAGCGGCCAGTGCGGAAGTCGCGCTCGGCGCGCGCCTGACGGGCCGACTGCGCGGCACCGCTCAGCTCGGTCTTCAGGGCCTGCGCGGGCACCGTCTGGCTGATCGTGGCCACGGCCAGGCCGGACAGCAGGGCGCCAATGAGGGTGTATCGCATGGAAGAGGCTCCGGTGGGGTGAGGCGCACGGGTGCGCTGCGCACCCTGCTCACCCTGTCCCACGCGATTCGTTCGGCGATCCGGACAGGCCCGCCGCATGCCAGGCGCGGCGCAACTGCAGGTCGGAATGGAAACCGGCCGCATCGGCAGCAGCGCCGACGCTGCTGCCAGCCTCGAGCGCGGTGCGCGCCAGCGCCAGGCGAATGCCGCGCAGGTAGGCCAGCGGCGTGGTGCCGGCATGCTCGCCGAACAGCCGCGTCAGCGTGCGTGGCGTGGTGTGCCCGAGCTCGGCCATGCGAGCCACGCTCCAGGGTTCGCGCGGCGCGGCCGACAGCGCATCCTGCACACGATGCAGCCGTGCATTGAAGTGCTGGCGGTGCGCGAGGAAAGGCGAGAGCTGCGGATCGTCGGGGCCGCGGCGCAGTGCCACCGCCATGCGCTGCGCGACGCGCGCGGCCACCACCGGCCCGCACTGTGCGGCCACCAGGTGCAGCGCGAGGTCGATGCCTGCGGTGACGCCGGCGCTCGACCAGGTGTCGCCGTCGTTGACGAACACGCGGTCGGGCACGACGACGGCGTCGGGCGCGCGCCGCGCCAGCTCGTCGAGGTCGCCGTGGTGCGTGGTGACACGCCGGCGCGAGAACAGTCCCGCCGACGCGGCGAGCAGCGCGCCGGAGCACACCGTCACCAGCCGCACGCCGCGCTGCCCGGGCTGCACGCGGCGCAGCCAGTCGATGACGAGGCGGTCCTCGCGGTCATCGTCCCGGCGCTGTGCGGTGGAGGTGCGGCCCACCAGCACCACCCAGGCCGGGGCCTCGATGCGCTCGGGCAGCGGCGCCAGGCCCGCGACCATCGCCCCCACCGAACTCAGCGACGCGGCCTCGGGCGCCACGAAGTGCAGCATGAAGGCCGGCCGGCGCGGCGGCAGCTCGGTGTTGGCGAAACGCAGCGCCTCGGCCGGGCCGGCCCAGTCGAGGATCAGGCTGCCGCGCGGCAGCACGAAGAAGACGTCGATCGGCTCAGAGCCAGAGCGAAGGCCCTGCGAAGCTGGCCAGCGTCGGTCTGAGTCGAGCCGCCTGCGCTGCGCAGTTGCACAGGCGCTTCGCTTCGGCGGCTCAGCCGGCGCGGACATGGGCCAGAGTGTCGTTCACGCCCGTCACGCGGGCAAAACGCCCCTGCAGCACGCTGGCCGTGCGCGCGCGGATGTCGGCGGCGCGAAACGGGCTGCCATCGGGCAGTGCCATGTCGAAGGTGAGCGTGGCCTCGGGCACGAACACCACCTGCCAGCCCAGGTCGCTGGCGTGGCGGGTGGTCGTCTCGCAGCACTGCTCGGTTCGGATGCCGCTGATCACGATCTGCCCGATGCCCTGCTGCGTGAGCCACACGTCCAGCCCGGTGCCGACCAGCGCGCTGTGGCGCGTCTTGTGCACCTCGTGGGCCGCGGTGAAGGGGCGCAAGCCCTCGAGCGGCTTCACCAGGCCGCTGGCCAGCGCGAAGGCGTCGCCCGCATCGCCGCCGGGCGAGACGTGGAACACACGCACGATGGGCAGGCCCTGCGCCTCGAAGCCTTCGATCAGCCGGTTCTGCGCGGCCAGGTAGGCCGGCACGTCGGCCGCGGAGAAGTAGGGACGGCGGGTGAACGATTCCTGCACGTCGATGACGATCAATGCGCTTTTCATGGAGGGCTCCTTTTCAGTCGGGTGGCGATGACCGCACTGTGCCCTCGCCGCCCTGGTGCGGCCACGCGTTCAGCGACGTTCGCCGATCACTTCCGGACAGGCGGCGCCAGCGCCACGACCTCCACCGGGTCCATGCACACCGACTTCAGGTAGGCGAGCAGTTCGTCGCGCCCGCCGGACTTGCCGCTGTGCCGCCAGCCCTGCGGCAAGGGGCGCGCGCTCGGCCAGACGGCGTATTCGCGGCGGTCGTTGACGACGATTTCGTAGGTGGGGGCGCGGGCGACTTTCGGCATGCCCCCAGCTTAGAAGCGCGGCCCCTGCGGCCGCCATCGGGTCGGGCACCGCAGCGGCAAGTTTTCACACTCCTATCGCACACGCCCCACAGCCGGGCGCGCGCGGCGGGCCTGCTACCCTTGCCCCGATGCCGCGCCACGCCCCCGTGTTTTCCCTGCAGGACCTGCTGCTCACCGAGGCCGTGAAGGACCTCGAATCGGCCACGCCGCTGCAGGACGAGCGGGCGATGCGCTCGGCGGTGGCCGCATCGCCGCAACGCGAGGCGCGCATCGTGCAGCGGGCACTCACCCTCGCCGCCGACACCGGCCTGGACGCCGATGCCGCCTGGCTGCGCCGCGCGCTGCCGTCGCTGGGGCTGGCCGCGGTGGCCGCCGGCGTTCTGTTGGCCGCGCTGGTGACGATGTCGCTGCTCGGTGATGGCCGGCGCATCAATGCGCTGGCGGCGCTGGCGCTGCTGGTGCTGCCCAACCTCGCGGGCATCGCCGCCTGGGCGTTGTTCGCCGCGCTGCCGGGCCACGGCGGCGCGGGCGTGCTCGGCCACGCAGCGGCCTGGCTCGGACGCCGCGGCCCGTGGCAGCGCCGCTCGGCGCGCGTCGCGCCCGCCGCGCTGCGACTGCTCGATGCAAGCCGCCTCGCTCCCTGGCTGCTCGGCGGGCTGAACCACCTGCTGTGGGCGGTGGCCTACCTGCTGGCGGCGCTGGGCCTGGCGGCCGTGCTGTCGCTGAGCGAATACCGCCTGGGATTCGAAACCACCATCCTGTCGCCGCAGGCACTGCACGAGACGGCGCGTGCGATCGCCTGGCTGCCGGCCCAGCTCGGCCTGCCGGCGCGGGTGCCGGATGCCGCGCCAACCGCCGGCGCCTCGCACGCGCTGGGCTGGTGGCTGATTTCCGGCACGCTGGTCTACGGCGCCTTGCCTCGCCTGCTGCTGCTGGCGCTGTGCGCCGGCGTGGCCCGCGCGCGCAGCGCGGCGCTGGCGCTGGACACGCAGGACCCGTACTACCGCACGCTGATCAACCGCTTCGAAGCACTCGCGCCGACGCGGGTGATCGACGCCGAGCATGCGGTGTCGCAAGCGCGGCGCGATGCGATGGCCGCGCCGGCCGGCGGCAGCAGGCTCGCGCTGGTCGGCTTCGAGCTGCCGCCCGAGGCCGAGCTGCCGCCGACGCTGCAGGCCGATGCGGCATGGAGCGAGCGCATCGAAGGCCGCGGCGAGGAGCGCGCCGCGTTGCTGCAACGGCTGGCCGCGGCACCGCCGGCGCGGCTGCTGCTGGTCTGCCATGCCATGTCGACGCCCGATCGCGGCACCGGCCGCTTTCTCGACGGCACGCGCCCGGTGCCCACCGCGCTCCTGCTCCTGCCCGCCGGGCTGGCATCGGCCGCCCTGCCCCGCTGGCGCGACTGGCTGGACGCGGCCGGCCGCGCCGATGTGCTGGTGTTCGCCGAGGCCGACGAGGCACGGCGCTGGAGCGGCCATGGCTGAGCCGCTGGCCATCGCCGTCGTCGGCCACACCAATGCCGGCAAGACCTCGCTGCTGCGCACGCTGACGCGTCGGCGCGATTTCGGCGAGGTGTCGGGCCGGCCGGGCACGACGCGCCATGTCGAGTCGGTCGACCTGGCCATCGACGGCCGCGCGGCACTGCGCTTCTTCGACACGCCGGGCCTGGAAGACCCGACCGGCCTGCTCGCCGCGCTGGGCCCGCTGCGCGCCGACATGACGCCGCCGCAGCGCATCCGCGCCTTCCTCGAGACGCGCGCCTCGCGCGAGGACTTCGAGCAGGAGGCGAAGGTGCTGCGCGCCCTGCTGGACGTCGACGCCGCGCTGTTCGTCATCGACTGCCGCGAGCCGGTGGTCGCCAAGTTCCGCTGCGAGGTGGAGATCCTCGCGTCCTGCGGCAAGCCGGTGCTGCCGGTGCTCAATTTCGTGCGCGACCCGCTGTCGCGCGAGGCGCAGTGGAGCGCGTTGCTGGCCGATTTCGCGCTGCATGCTCAGGCGCGATTCGACGCGGTGGCACCGTTCGAAGGCGGCCAGCCGCAGCTCTACGCCAGCCTGCAGGCACTGCTGCCGCAGCGGCAGGCGGTGCTGCAGCAGGTCGCCGGCTTCCTCGAGCGCGAGCGCGCCGATCGGCACGAAGCCGGGCTGCGTCTGATCGCCGACGCGCTGCTCTCGCTGGGCGCCTTGCGCGTGACGCTGTCGCGCGAAGAGGCGAGCTCGGCGGCGCTCAAGGCACAGATCGTCGAACGCTTCCGCGCCGACGTGCTTCAGCGTGCGCGCCGCGCCGTGCAGTCGTTGCTCGACGTGCACGCCTTCGCACATGACGACGCCGAGCTCGCCCTGCTGCCCTGGCTCGACGGCCGCTGGGCAGCGGACCTGTTCCACCCCGAGACGCTGCGCGATGCCGGCGTGCGGCTGGGCAAGGGTGCGGCCATCGGCGCGGGCATCGGGCTGGCCGCCGACGTGGCGCTGGCCGGGCTGTCGCTGGGCAGTGCCGCGGCGCTGGGCGCGACGATCGGCGGTGCCGCGAGCCAGGGCTTCGGCACACTCGGCCGCCGCGTGGCGGAAGCGCTGCAAGGCCGCGAGGCGCTGTCGCTGGAAGACGCCGTGGTGATGGTGGTGGCACAGCGGCTGCTCGTGCTGCATGCGGCGCTGAGCACGCGCGGCCACGCCGCCCACGGCCGCGTCGACCTGGAACGCGCGGCACTGCCGGTGGAGCGGCTGCAGCCGTTGTTGCGGGCCGTGCAGCCGGCCCGCGCCCACCCGCAGTGGGCCGAAGGCGATTCACCGCGGCGCGAGGCCGCGCAGCGCGCGTTGATCGCCGAGCTGCGCGCGCTGGGCTGACAGCATGCGGCCAGTAGCTGACGGTGACGATGGCAGCTCACGGAAGAGCAGAAGATCGCTATTGCGATCTTCGGGCCGACACGGCGGTGATCTCGCCGAAGCGTGCCAGCCGACCGGTCGTTGCATGGCGGGTCAAAGGCAGCGCGCCAGCAGGGCGTCGTAGCCATCTGGGTCGATCGCGGACAATCGCTCCGAGGCCGCCGTGTCCTTGAGCACCTCACAAGTGGCCGTGGGCGGGCTGGAACCCGGCATTTTCGGAGGTCGAACTGCCTCGCCTTCCTTGAGCCGCCTTGACGCGCCCAGAAGCGCGTCATCGCCTTGCGGCGTCTGCCCTGGGTTGGGACAGCTGAGCGCGTCGCGCAGCGTGCGCTCCCGTCGCGCCTTGGCCGCTTCGAGTGCCGCCTGCAGCTTCAACAATTCCCGAGCGGTGGCCGGCGCCTCGAGCCGCTGGATGTAGAAGTCTTCGAACAGTTCGGTCGCGTCCTTGCCGTTGGCACCGACCTTGGACACCAGGTAGTTTATGACCTCGCCGGCGCTGCGCCCGACCGCCCAGGCCGGGCAGAGCATGGGCTTCGTCGTGCAGATGGCCTGGTCGATACCGACCGCGCCGATCTTCTGCAGCGCGTCGAGATCCCGGCCCTGTGCTGCCGCCGCTGCGGCTTCCGTCAAGCCGAGCGCAGGGCCGACCCAGCCGAGGGCCTTGTCGAATTCCCTGATCAAGCGCAGGTCGGCGAGCCCCTTGTTTCGGATCGCGTCGATCTTCAGGCAGGACGCGATGTATTCGGGAAACTGCCAGACGCCCGCGATCTGCTTGGCGCCGTCCTCGATCGGCCTCGCGGGCTTGTCAGCCGCCAGTGCCGGCGCAGCCGATATCGACAATACGACGGAAAGCACACGGATCATGATGTTCGCCTCGTTCGCACCTTCGCGCTCCATGCTTCTTCACGGCCGAGCCCGCGCGCGACATGCCGCCGCTGCCGAGACGGCGCGATCGGCCATGGCGACCATGTACTGGCCCACGTAGGCCTGATACGCGCTCTCTCCCATGCCGTAGGAACCTGACGGACCGGCGTCGCAGCTGGGTGGTGAGTCCCGCAATGCAGCGAGCCGGCGCCGCGCCCGATTGCTGTCGGCGCTGGCCTCCAGCATGGAGCGCTCCGTCGTCTTCAGTGCTTCGTCCCGCAATCGAGAAGCCTGCGACGTTCGCAGGCGACCTCTCGCAGGCTCAAGCCTGCAGCCTGGTCTTCGACAAAGGACGCGTCGGTGGCGAGGATCAACTGCCGCAGCTTCACGAGACCTTCGTTGGCAGCGCAGACCGGCAGCTGGGGCGCGAGGTGCTCGATGCCAGTCGGGCATCCGTCCATGACCCTGGGTCGGGTTGCCCTGGTGGCCTGCGCCTGCTGGATCGGACCATCAATGGAACCGGGGACCACAGGCGCGGCTCGCGGCGGGAGGGCCGTGCCGCCCACTGCCGGATTGCCCGGGAAGACGTAACTGAAGGACGGCCCAGGCGCGGGCCCCGCTCGGCCCGCCGGTTCGGCGCGCCCCGCCTTCCAGTCGCTCATGACGTCGGCGATCGACTGGCACTCCGCTGCCGTCTGCAGCCGACCGCTGAGGCACTTGCCGTACACGCGACGGACGTCGGCGTCACCCTGGGTCGAGCCGGAGACGTCGTAGGCCAGCGCGGCTTCGAAGTACATCTCGGCCGCGAACCCGCCGCGCCCCCTGATCAGGCTCTGGTCGCCGGCCTCCTCGAAGATCTTGCCGCGCTGTGGCTCGGTGAGGTTGGGATTCGCCGCCTGCTTCCTGGCCAGCTCCAGGTAGCTCGTGTCGACGAACATGTTGCCGCACCCCGCAGCGAGCACGGCGAGCACGACGGCCAGGGCGCGCAAAGCCATCGGGATTCGCGCCCCCAGGAACAGCCGGTCGGAGCAACGCATTTCAACCCCCATGATCATTGCCCCTCGGCGCACTCGATCCGTGCGAGGCATCGAGTCCGTGGCTCTCGCCATTCTGGATGGCTGCCATGACCGTGGCGGCCAACGCCGGCGTCACCACGGCGCCGTGCACTTCAACGGCATGGGCTGCGGCTTGCTGCGCGACCGCCTCTTTCGTCATGCCGCGAACCACGCCGGGGCAATCGAAGCCCACATCTTTGCATCGAACTTCAAACATCGCCCGCTCCTTGGTGCAGCCAACCCGCACGCTTGACGTGCCGAGGCCGCACTGGCCCCGGGGCGGTGGCTTGCGGCCAGTAGACCTCGGGCGCGTCACGGGCCCGTCACGGGCCCGTCACGAGGCCGGGCTTAGTTCAGAATGATTTCGACCGGTGCGGCGCGCGACAGCGTCGTGTAGACCGGGCATCTGGACTCGAAGGCCTGCAGCAGTTGCTCGCACTGCGCAGCATCGGGGCCTTCGAGCGCCAGCCTGACCTGGAAACCCTGGAAGCGCGGGTCGAACGCTTCGCCGCAGACACCACGCGGGTCGAACTCTCCTGCGGCGGTCACGTTGATCGCCCTCAGCTCGATGCCCATTTCCCGAGCGGCACGCTCGCAAACGAACACCGCACATGCCGCCAGTGCAGACAGCAGCAACTCGACCGGATTCGGCGCCTCGTTTGGCCCGCCAAGCGTGGGCGGGGAATCGGTGACGACATGCTGGCCACGCATCGTGAGCATGGCTCGGCCGGGCTCGTTGGAGAGTCGGCAACCGGCCGTTGCGGTGGCAAGCTTCGCGGTCATGGACGTGCTCCTGTCGGTTGAGATCATTGCCGTCTTCGGCCGGGCGCAGCATAGTGAGGTTGCGTCACGACTCAGTCACCATAACCGCCGATGACCCATTTGACCTTGCGACTCCTCGGCCCGGGCGTCCTGACGGCAGGCGCCAAGTGCGTTCGCCCCCATTCGGCCCGCACTCTGGCGCTGCTGGCCTTCCTAGTGCTCGAGTCGGGTCGCCGCCATCCACGCAGCACCCTGGTTGATTTGCTCTGGCCCGACCTGCCCGAGGCCTCGGGCAGACAAAGCCTCCGGCAGGCGCTCTACTCGCTCAAGACCCTGGCCGATGGACGCCTGAACGACTGCCTGCAGGTGGACTCTCAGTGGGTCCTTTTCAGCGCGCCCGTCGATGACTCGTCCATTGACATCGACGTGCAGCGCTTCCTGAGCTCCGTGCGCGGCACGAGCGAAGGCGACTGGCGCGCAGCGGCGGTCATCCCGTACGCACCACTGCTGGACGGCATGGTCGTCGTGCAGGCCCCGGACTACGAGGCGTGGCTGCTCGCGGCGCGGGACCGACTGCGCGCGCTTGCGCTGCAGAACCTGGTGCGCCTCGTCACGGGCCACATGGCGCGAAACGAGTGGGAGGCGGCGGCGCGCCATGCGGACACGCTGTGCGAGCTCGACGCGCTCAGCGAGATCGCCTCGCAGTACCTGATGAGGATCTTCGCCGCACAGGGGCAGGCGCATTCCGTGGATGCGGAATGGACGCGTCTGTGCGGTCGGTTGTCGCAAGTGTTGGGGGTTGAACCCTCTGCCGAATCCGTTGCCTTGCATGGCGCGCTGCGCCGGCAAGGCGCCGAACCTCCGGTGCCAAGGCCGGCGGTGACGGCCAGAGCCGTTGACGCACCGCCGAGCACCGGCATGCCAGGTGCGACTCGCGAGGCCGAAGCCATGGTGTGGGCGGGCCAGGCTGCCGAGCGTGTCTTCGCCTTCAACCAGGCCGCTGATCTCTACGACCGGGCGCTCAGAGTGATGAAGCGCGACATGGAGACGCCGGTGCAGCGGGTCGATGTGCTGCTGCGCCGGGAAGCCGTACTCGAGCGGCTGGGCCGCCGCGCCGACCAGGCCGCGGTGCTCGACGAAGCCATGTCGATCGCGCAGAGCCTGGCCGATCCGGCCCGAGTTGCGATCGTCTGCCTGCGCCGCGCCGGCGTACTCGCCTATCAGCGGCATCACGAGCAGGCGCGTGCCGCCGCCGAGCGCGCGTTGCAGATCTTTCGTGACCTAGAAGACGCCCCAGGCGAGGCGGAGGCGCTTCGCGAGCTTGGATTCATGCACTGGCATGCAGAAGACCATACCGACGCGCTGCAGCGGACCCGCGAAGCGCTCGATCTGCACCGGCGCATCGGTGATGTCACTGGAGAAGCCACGGCGCTTCACAACCTGGCGGAAATCCACCGCAGCCTGGGCAGCCCGGTGCAGGCCAGTCAGTGGTTTGAGCAGGCGATGCGACTGCATTGGGCCGCTCGCAACCCTGCCGGCGAGATCCTGAGCCTGTTCGGATGGGCCAACGCCTTGCGTCAGGCAGGCGACGCGACCGGATCGAAAGAGAAACTGGAAGCCGCACTGAAGCTGAGCGAGCTGAGCGGAGAGCGTGTCATGAGTTCGCGCGTGCTGCATGCGCTGTCCACAGAGTACGCCTCCCAAGGGGCGTTGGATGTAGCGATCGACTACATGCGCCGGGCCATCGAGGTCGACAGATCAATTGGCTATGCCCACGCCCTGGGGCATGACCTCATCGACTTCTCGAATCTTCACCTACTCAAGGGCGAGGTCGCCGAGGCACGGGTTGCAATGCTCGAAGCGCTGGTTTGGTTTGGATTCAACGAGGATAGCGATGCGCTGGACTGGACGCATGAGCGGCTCGCCGAACTCGACGCCAGCGGCGCCAGATCTGTGCTGTCGATGGGCGTGCGTGGCGGAGTCAAGAGCCACCTGTCGCTTGGCGAAGGAAAGGTCTACTGCGAGTTCGAATCACCCTTGAGGCAAGTGCGCCAAAGAGCGGTTTGACGACGCCGACAGGGAGCGTGGGCAGGCTCGGAAAGCCTCGGCTCCGCCGGCGTTTGAGCATTTCGTGATGCACATGCGCTATGCACAGCCCAACACAATGCGGATTCCTGAGGAGATCCACTCTGTCGAGCTGATGGTCGGATGTGCGGCATGCGGCAACCGCTTTGCTGTCGGCAACTTAGATTGATGAACGTCCCCTTTGGGTCGACAGCGGTCACCGGGAGCCAGTTCGCCAATCGTTCTTTGAGTGCGGCCTCGCAAGCACCTTCGAACGTGCGCAACGTCGCCGGCTCAGCCTTCCTGCGGCACGGCAGGTGCTGCCGACAGTGACGCCAGCACGCCCTGCAGCCAGGCACCCGTCGCCAGCCCGGCGATCACCCACAGCATCTGCAGGTTTCCGGCCCCCAGCCCCGCGATGGCCGGGCCGGGGCACACGCCGCTGAGGCCCCAGCCGACACCGAACAGCGCCGAGCCGATGAAGGTGCCGCGCTGCATGCTCGCGGTGTGCGCCTCGAAGATGCCGCCGAGCAGCGGCGCGCGGCGCCAACGCGGCGCGAGCTGGTAGGCGAACAGCGTGACCGCGAGCGCGCCACCCATCACCAGCATCAGCCCCCAGTCGCGGAACTGCAGGAAGGACAGGATGACCTCCGGCCGGATCATCCCGGACAAGGCGAGGCCGAAGCCGAACAGCGCTCCGGCAGCGACCGTGGCCAGCGCCTGGCGGGTCTCGCGAGCGCCGCTCATGGCGCCACTCCGACAGCGGCCAGCCACTGTGCCGCGACGAAGCCGGTGGCCATGAACGTCAGCACCGCCAGCAGCGAGGGCAGCTTGAGCGAACCGATGCCGCAGATGCCGTGGCCCGAGGTGCAGCCACCGGCCAGCCGCGCGCCGAAACCGGCGATCACTCCGCCGAGCAGCAGCCGCCACGCCGGTACACCGGTGGACATCGGCTCGGCCGGCCCGAGCGTCAGCCACCACAGCGCGGCGCCGAGAACGAGGCCGAGCGCGAGTTGCAGCCGCCAGGCGCGGCTGGCCAGCCAGCGCGGCTGGCGGAACACCGCGCGCATGGAAACGTACGACCAGCTCGATGTGAACACCGAGCTCATGCCGGCCAGTCGACCGGTGGCCAGGTAGAGCAGCGCCACGCCGAGGCCGATGCACAGGCCGCCGGCGAGGTAATGTTGCCAGCCGAGGGGGAAGAGATGGGACACCGCGCGAACTCCGGGAATGTGCTCAGTAGGGGATTGTCGGCCCGGTTGCAGGATGGCGCTTAGCATCCCCCGCCCCACCCGCAAGGACATCCGTGATCGAACTGCTCACCTCCCCGCAGGCCTGGATCGCCCTGGCCACGCTGACCGCGCTCGAGTTGGTGCTGGGCATCGACAACATCATCTTCATCTCGATCCTGGTCGACAAGCTGCCGCGCGAGAAGCGCGAGCTGGCGCGGCGCATCGGGCTGTTCATGGCGATGTTCATGCGCATCGGGCTGCTGCTGGTGCTGGCCTGGATCGTCGGCCTGGTGGCGCCGCTGTTCACGGTGCTCGGCCAGGAGATCTCCGGGCGCGACCTGATCCTGATCGCCGGCGGCCTGTTCCTCGTCTGGAAGGCCACGAACGAGATCCACGGCTCGCTCGAGGGCGAGGAAGGCGAGGCCAGCAGCGCCGTGAAGGCGACCTTCACCGCGGTGATCCTGCAGATCATGGTGATCGACCTCGTGTTCTCGCTCGACTCGATCATCACCGCCGTGGGCATGGTCGACGACGTGCGCATCATGATCACGGCGGTCATCCTCTCGGTGGCGCTGATGATGCTGTTCGCACGTGCGATCGGCGAGTTCGTCTCGGCGCACCCGAGCATCAAGATGCTGGCGCTGTCGTTCCTCGTCGTCGTCGGCGTGGTGCTGATCGCCGAGGGCTTCGACCACCGCGTGCCCAAGGGCTACGTCTACTTCGCGATGGCCTTCTCAGTGGCGGTGGAGATGCTCAACATCCACGCGCGCAAGAAGCGCAAGGCCAAGCCCGTCGAGCTGCACAGCCCGTACCGCGAGGCCGACGCGGCCGACCGCCGGACCTGACCTGCCGGGGCCGCTCGGCGCCGGGCCGCCCCAAGCCGGGCGGCCACCCGCTCGGCGGGTGGCACCGGTACACCGGTGCCGGGTGCACGATTCAGCGCCAGCCGCCGCCGAGCACCTTGTACAGCGTCGCGAGGTTCTGCGCCGACTGCGCCTGGCCCTGCACCAGCGCCTGCTGCGCCGCGAACAGCGAGCGCTGCGCATCGAGCAGCTCGAGGTAACTGCTCGCACCGTTGCGATAGCGCAGCTCGGCCAGCCGGTTGCGCGTGCGCTCGGCCTCGAGCTGGCGCTGCTGCGCGCGCAGCTGCTCGCCGAGCGTGGCGCGGCCGGCCAGCGCATCGGCCACCTCGCGGAAGGCCGACTGCACGGCGCGCTCGTACTGCGCCACGGCGATGTCGCGGTTCGCCTTGGCGAGCTGCAGGTTGCCCTCGTTGCGGCCTGCGTCGAAGACCGGCTGCAGCAGCTGCGGCGCGAAGCTCCAGGCCGACGAGCCCGACTTGAACAGGTCCGACAGGTGGCCGCTGGCCAGGCCCGCACTGCCGGTCAGCGTGATGCGCGGAAAGAAGGCCGCGCGCGCGGCGCCGATGTTGGCGTTGGCGGCGATCAGCTGCTGCTCGGCCTGGCGCACATCGGGCCGGCGCGTCAGCACTTCGGAGGGCAGGCCCACCGGCAGCTCGGGCAGGCTGGTGGCCGCCTCGAGCGCCGAACCCGCCGGCAGGTCGGCCGGCAGCGGCTGGCCGACCAGCAGCACGAGCGCGTTCTCGTCGAGCGCGCGCTGTCGCGTGAGCTGCGCGAGGCTCACCCGCGCCGCCTCGAGCAGTGACTCGGCCTGGCGCAGGTCGAGCTCCGAGCTGGCGCCGTTGTCGAAGCGCAGCTTGATCAGGCGCAGCGAGTCCTCGCGCGTGGCCACGGTCTGCTGCGTGACACGCAGCAGTTCGTCGTCGGCGGTCAGCGCAATGTGCGTGGCGGCCAGCGCCGACACCAGGCTGATCTGCACCGCCTTGCGGGCTTCCTCGCTGGCCAGTACCTGGGCCGCCGCAGCGTCGCTGAGGCTGCGCAGACGGCCGAACAGGTCGATCTCGTAGGCAGTGACCTGGAAGCCGGCGGTGTACAGCGAGTTGATGCCGCCGCTGGCGGTGGGCTGGCGCGAGCCGGTCAGGCCGGCGTTGAGCGTGGGCCAGCGGTCGGCGTCGCGCACCTGGGCCTGCGCGCGCGTGGCCTCGATGTTCAGCGCGGCGATGCGCAGGTCGCGGTTGTTCTGCAGCGCCAGCGCGATCAGGCGCTTCAGACGTTCGTCGCCGAAGAAGGCCTGCCAGTCGAGCTCGGCGGCCGGTGTGGTGCTGGCTGCCGAGGCCGCAGCGGCGGGGAACTGCGCCGCCACCGGTGCGGCCGGGCGCTCGTAGTTCGGCGCCAGGTTGGCGCAGCCGGCGAGCAGCGCGAGCACTGCCAGCGCGGCGAACGCCCGCGCGGCGGCGGGCCGAGCGCCGGGCCGCTCCCAAGCCGGCCCGCATCCCCTCGGGGGATCGGCCGACGTATTCGTCGGACGAGGGGCAGACATCATGCGTCCTCCTTACCGGCAGCCGGCGCGTCGGCGCCGATCGCATGGCCATGGGCGGCGTCGAAGCGCCGCTGCCGCTCGCTGCCCTTGAAGACGCGGCGCACGACGACGAAGAACACCGGCACGAAGAACACCGCCAGCGTCGTGGCGGTGATCATGCCGCCCATCACGCCGGTGCCGATGCTGTGCTGGCTGGCCGAGCCGGCGCCGCTGGCCAGCACGAGCGGCAGCACGCCGAGGATGAAGGCCATCGAGGTCATGATGATCGGGCGGAAGCGCAGGTGCGCCGCCTCCAGCACGGCATCGACCAGGCTTTGGCCCTGCGCTGCCAGGTCCTTGGCGAATTCGATGATCAGCACGGCGTTCTTCGCCGACAGGCCGATGATGGTGATCAGGCCGACCTTGAAGAACACGTCGTTCTCCAGACCGCGGATGTTGGCCCCGAGGATCACGCCGAGCACGCCCAGCGGCACCACCAGGATCACCGACAGCGGGATCGACCAGCTTTCGTACAACGCCGCCAGGCACAGGAACACCGACAGCAGCGAGAAGCCGAACAGGATCAGCGCCGTCGAGCCGGAGAGCCTTTCCTCGCGCGACAGGCCGGTCCACTCGTAGGCGAAGCCGGGCGGCAGCTGCGCGGCCAGGCGCTCCATCTCGGAGATCGCCGCGCCGCTGGAAACACCCGGCGCCGGCTCGCCCGCGATGCGCATGGTCGGGTAGCCGTTGTAGCGCACCGTCTGCATCGGGCCGGTGATCCAGCGTGTGCTGGCGAAGGCCGACAGCGGCACCGGCGCGCCGGCGCTGTTCAGCACGTTGATGCGCAGCAGGTCTTCGGGCTGCATGCGCGTGGGCGCATCGGCCTGCACCACCACGCGCTGCAACCGGCCGGCGTTCGGGAAGTCGTTGACGTAGGCCGAGCCCAGCGCCGTGGACAGCGCGCTGTTGATGGCGGCGAAGCCCACGCCCAGCGCATTGGCCTTGTCGCGGTCGATGTCGAGCTGCAGCTGCGAGGCGTCTTCCAGGCCGTCGGGGCGCACCGCCACCAGCAGCGGGCTCTTCGAGGCCAGGCCGAGCAGCTGGTTGCGCGCCGCCAGCAGCGCGTCGTGGCCGGCGCTGGCGCGGTCCTGCAGGCGCATCGCGAAACCGTTGGCGCGGCCGAGGTCGCGGATCGCCGGCGGGCTGACCGGGAAGATGATCGCATCGCGGATCTTGCCGAGCGCACCGAAGGCGCGGCCCACCAACGCCTGTGCCGACTGGCCGGGGCCTTCGCGCTCGCCCCAGTCCTTCAGCGTGACGAAGGCCAGCGCGGCGTTCTGGCCGCTGCCCGAGAAGCTGAAACCGAGCACGCTGACCATGTTGGCCACCTCGGGCTGCGCGGACATGTACTTCTCGACCTGCTGCATCACCGCCAGGGTGCGGTTCTGCGTGGCGCCAGGCGGCAACTGCACGTTGACGAGGATGTTGCCCTGGTCCTCGTTGGGGATGAACGAGGTCGGCAGGCGGCCGAACAGCACGACGACGGCGGCGACGATCGCCGCATAGATCACCAGGTAGCGCGCGGCACGCCGCAGGATGCGCGCGACCAGGCCCTCGTAGGCCTTGGCGGTGCGCGAGAAGCCGCGGTTGAACCAGCCGAAGAAGCCGCCCTTGGCATGGTGGTGGCCGGCCTCGACGGGCTTGAGGATGGTGGCGCACAGCGCCGGCGTCAGCGACAGCGCGAGGAAGGCCGAGAAGGCCACCGCCGTCACCATCACCGCGGCGAACTGGCGGTAGATGTTGCCCACCGCGCCGCTGAAGAAGGCCAGCGGCACGAACACCGAGATCAGCACCACGGTGACGCCGACGATCGCGCCGGAGATCTGCCCCATCGCCTTGCGCGTCGCTTCCAGCGGCGGCAGGCCCTCGGTGCTCATGATGCGCTCGACGTTCTCGACCACCACGATGGCGTCGTCGACCACGATGCCGATCACCAGCACCATGCCGAACATGGTCAGCACGTTGATCGAGAAGCCCAGCGCGAGCAGCGAGGCGAAGCTGCCGAGCAGTGCGATCGGCACCACCAGCGTGGGGATGATCGTGTAGCGGATGTTCTGCAGGAACAGGTACATCACCAGGAACACCAGGATCACCGCCTCGATCAGCGTTTCGACCACCTGGCTGATCGACAGGCTGATGAAGGTCGAGCTGTCGTAGGGGATGGTCGCCTTCACGCCGGGCGGGAAGTAGGGGCGCAGCTCCTCGAGGCGCTTCTTGACCAGCTTGGCAGTCTGCAGCGCGTTGGCCGTGGGCGAGAGCTGGATGCCGATGCCGGTGGAGGGCTCGCCGTTCAGCCGGGTGCGCACGCTGTAGGCCTGCGCGCCGAGCTCGATGCGGGCGACGTCCTTCAGGCGCACGGTGGAGCCGTCGGCGTTGGCGCGCAGAACGATCTCGCCGAACTGCGCCGCCGTCTCGCGCTGGCCCTTCACCACCACGGTGGCGAAGATGCCTTGGTCGCGCGTGTTCGGCAGGTCGCCGATGGTGCCGGAAGACACCTGCGCGTTCTGTGCCGCGATGGCCGCGTTGACGTCGGCGGCCGAGAGCCGGTAGCCCACCAGTTTGGCCGGGTCGATCCACACGCGCATGGCGCGCTCGGTGCCGAACAGCTGCGCCTGGCCGACGCCGGGCACGCGCTGCATCTCGGGCACCACGTTGCGCGAGGCGAAGTCGCCCAGCGCCACCGGATCGAGCACCCCCTTGTCGCTGGACAGGATGACGAAGAGCAGGAAGTTCGGATTCGCCTTGTCCACCCGCACGCCCTGCTGCACCACCGCTTGCGGCAGGCGCGGCGTCGCGCGGGAGAGGCGGTTCTGCACGTCGACCTGCGCCAGATCGGGGTTGGTGCCCGGCTCGAAGCTCAGCGTGATGCTGCCGGTGCCGTCGGCCTGCGTGACCGACTCGAAGTAGGCCAGGCCGGGCGAGCCGTTCATCTCGCGCTCGATGACGGCGATCACGCTGTCCTCCAGCGTCTGCGCCGAGGCGCCGGGGTAGCCGACGTTGACCACGATGGACGGCGGCGCCACCGGCGGGTACTGCGACACCGGCAGCTGCGTGATCGAGACGCCGCCCACCACGAGGATGAACAGCGCGATCACCCACGCGAAGATGGGCCGGTCGATGAAGAACTGTGCCATGCGCCGGTGCTCCTCAGCGCGCAGCCGGCGCAGAGGCTGCGGCACTCGCCGCGGGTGCGGCCGGGGCCGCGGCGCCGCTGGCGGCGGCCTGCCAGGGCACCGGCTTGACGACGGCATTCGGGCGGATCTTCTGGAAACCCTCGACCACCACCTGCTCGCCGGCGGCCAGGCCGTCGAGCACGACCCACTGCCGGCCCTGGCCGAGGCTGACCTTCACCGGCCGAGCGGCGACCTTGCCGTCCGCGCCCACCACCATCACCGTGTCGCCAGCACTGCCGCGCTGCACCGCCTGCTGCGGCAGCAGGATGCCCGAAGGCACCTGCGCCTGCTCCAGCCGCACGCGCACGTACAGCCCCGGCAGCAGCGCGCCCTTCGGGTTGGGCACCTCGGCGCGCAGCGTGATCTGGTTGGAGCTGGGGTCGACCGACAGGTCGCTGAACAGCAGCTTGCCGCGCAGCGGGTAGACGCTGCCGTCTTCCAGCAGCACCGTCACCGCCACCGATCCGGCACTGCCGGCGCTCGTGTAGGCACCGCTGGCGATCGCGGCGCGCAGGCGCATCACCTCGCCGGCGGGTTGCGTGAAGTTGACGTACAGCGGGTCGATCTGCTGCACCACGGCGAGTTGCGTCGCCTCGCCCTGGCCGACCAGCGCGCCCTCGGTGACCAGGGCGCGGCCGATGCGTCCGGCGATCGGCGAGGCGACCGCCGCGTAGCCGACATTGATCTGCGCCGTCTGCATCGCCGCCTTGGCCGAAGCCACGTCGGCCTCGGCCTGCTTGAAGGCGGCCTGCGCGGCAATGTACTCCTGCTGGCTGATCGCGTTGGCTTCGGCCAGCGGCTTGTAGCGCTCGGCCTGCGCGCGCGTCTGCATCACGTTGGCCTCGGCGCGTGCCAGCGCGGCCTGCGCGCTGGCCAGCGTGGCGCGGTAGGGTGCATCGTCGATGCGGAACAGCGGCTGGCCGGCCTTGACGTCGCTGCCCTCGCGGAACAGCTGGCGCTGCACGATGCCGGCGACCCGCGCGCGCACCTGCGCGATGCGCGAGGCCTCGGTGCGGCCCGGCAGCTCGGTGACCAGGCCGACGCTGGCCGGCTCGGCCTTGACCACGCCCACCTCCGCCGGCGGCGGCGCGGCAGGCGCCGTCGCGGCCGGCTTCGGGCCGCAGGCGGCCAAGGGCAGCGCGAGAGCGATCAACAGGTTTTCGACACGGTACCGCCGCCACGCTGACATGTTTTCCCCTTGTTTCGGTCGGCGCCTCCCGGCGCCGCACGCAGTGCAGCTACTATACATACGTGAGTGAATGTATGTCGCCGACCCGTTGAAATCCCGATGGCCCGCAGCACCAAGGCCGATGCGCAGCGCACGCGCGAACGCATCCTCGACATGGCGGAACGCGAGTTCCATCGCCATGGCGTCTCGCGCACCTCGCTGGAGCAGGTGGCGCGCGCCGCCGGCGTGACGCGCGGCGCGGTGTACTGGCACTTCCGCAACAAGGCCGACCTATTCAACGCGATGATGAACCGCGTCACCTTGCCGCTGGAAAGCGAGATTCTTCGCAGCGGCGAGCGCGCGCTCGACGACCCGGTGGCGCAGATCCGCGGCAGCTTCCTGGCCGCGCTGCACGCCACCGTGAAGGACCCGCAGGCGCGCCGCGTGTTCGAGATCGCGCTGTTCAAGGTGGAGCACGGCAACGCGCTGCGCGGCGTGCGCGAGCGCCGCCTGAACGGGCTGCGCGGCCGCGTCGACAACGTCGAGCGCGGCTTTCGCAGCGCGGCGCGGCGGCATGCGTGGGCGGGCGCTGTGTCGCCGCGCGTGGCGGCGCTGGGCATGCAGTCGCTGATCGACGGGCTGATCAGCAACTGGATGCTCGACCCGACGGCCTTCGACCTCGCCCGCGTCGGCGAGCAGGCGATCGACGCCTACTTGCGCGGGGTGCAGGCGAAGGCATAGGGCCTGTTGACACTAAGCGGGCACGGGCACCAGTTGCTTGTGGAAGTAGGTGGTCGCGCAGGGCCGGCCGTCGGGCATCAGCGCGTAGTTCGGGATCTCGCCCACGCGCTGCCAGCCGCCGCGCGCGTACAGGCGCTCGGCGTCGCCGCCGGTCACGGTGTCGAGCACCAGCACCGTCTTGCCTTCGCGGCGGGCTTCGTCTTCGAGGGCGGAGAGCAAGCGCTGCGCGAGGCCGCGGCGGCGGGCACGCCGGTGCACCAGCATCTTGGCGACGTCGGCACGGTGCGGCTGGTTGTCGGGCTGCGACAGGATCAGCTGCGCCGTTGCGACGATGGCACCGCCCGGATCCTCGGCCACCAGCAGCACGCGCTCGCCGCGCGCCACGCCTTCGGCCACGCCACGCCAGAAGCCCAGGGCATGCTCGCGCGGCAGCGGCCACATGAAGCTCACCGAGGCCCCGCCCTCCACGCAGTCGAGCAGCACCTCGGCCAGCGGCTCGATGCATCCGGCGGCCTCGCCGGCGCCAACCCGTCGCACGCGGAAGAGGGGGTTCAGACCATCGTTCATGCAGGCCTCCGGTCGGGGATGAAGGGCAGCGTGACCAGCGCCACCAGGTAGCGCGCATCGCGCTGCGTCGGGTTGCGGTAGACGATCGGCCGGTCCAGCCGCATCGCCAGGCAGTCGCCGGCGGCGAGCCGCCAGTGCGCTTCGCCCACCGACACCTCCATCACGCCGTCGATCATCCAGACCTGCTGGTGCACCTCGGCCTCGCGCGCGCCGGTCTCGTAGGCGACGCGTTGCCCGGCCGGGAAGACCACGTCGACGAGCTGCAGCGGCGAAGGCAGCGGCGGCGAGACATTGCGCCGCAGGTAGCCGGAGTCGGGATCCGCCCACAGCGGCTGATCGACCACGCGTGCCACCGGAGAGGGATCGGCCGAGCGCGCGGTGGCGCCTTCGAACAGCGACGCCAGGGTGACGCCCAGCCCGGCGCTGAGCTTGTCGAGCACGGTGGCGGTGGGGCTGCTCTGGCCGCGTTCGATCAGCGAGATGTTGGAGCGGCTCACGCCGCTGCGTTCGGCCAGCGCATCGAGCGACCAGCCACGGGCTTCGCGCAGTTCCTTCACGCGGCGGCTGATGCGGGTGTTGACGTCCATTTTTCCAGTTTACTGGATTTGTTCTCCAGTATCCTGACTATCTCCCAGGGCACACTCGGACTTGGCAGGCCGTTAAGGCTCCGTCAAGCATCGCCTGAGACAGTCCGACCATGTTGTTGCGCCTGCGGGGCCTGGTTTGAGGCATCGCCCCCTGCCTCGATGGTGTTCGCTGGTCCTCGCCGCAGCGGCGGTTTTCGGCGTGGCCCGTGCCGCCCCGGCCGACGAGCCGGCCGTGCCGCTGCCCTCGTTCGCCGAACTGGAGTCCGCCGGCGCGCGCGTCGGCGAGATCCGCATCGCCGTTCGCGACATCTTCGACACCAGCGATCCGAAGGAAGACAACTGGCTGTTCCGCACGGCCAACAAGCTGCACATCCAGACTCGGCCGAGCGTGATCCAGCGCCAGCTGCTGTTCGCCAGCGGCGAGCCGGTGTCGGCGCGGTTGATCGAGGAGACCGAGCGCCTGCTGCGAAGCAACCGCTATCTCTACGACGTGCAGTTCCGCCCGGTGGCGGTGCACGACGGCGTGGTCGACATCGAGCTCGTGACGCGCGACACCTGGTCGCTCGACCCGGGCTTCAGTGCCGGGCGCTCGGGCGGCGCCAACACCGGCGGCTTCAAGCTGCGCGAATACAACCTGCTCGGCACGGGCACCTCGATCAGCCTGGGCCGCTCGAAGGACGTCGACCGCAGCAGCACCGAGTTCCAGTTCTCCAACGCACGGGCCTTCGGTACCTGGGCGGCCGTGAATCTCGATCACGCGTCGAACAGCGATGGCAAACGCACCGCGCTGTCCGTCACCCGGCCCTTCTACGAACTGGACGCGCGCTGGGCCGCCGGCGCCAGCGCGTCGAAGGATGACCGCATCGATTCGGTCTACAACGCCGGCAACGTGGCCAGTGCCTACCGGCATCGCGAGAACAAGGCCGAGGTGTTCGCCGGCTGGTCGCCCGGGCTGGTGGAAGGCTGGGTACAGCGCTTCTCGCTGGGTGTGAACTACGAGAACGACGGCTACGCGTACGAGCCCGGCCAGGTGGCGCCGGCGCAACTGCCCGGCGACGAGAAGCTGGTCGCACCCTTTGCCCGCTACGAGCTGGTCGAGGACCGCTTCGACCGCGCCGTGAATCGCAACCTGATCGGCCGGCCCGAGTTCTTCGCGCTCGGCCAGGCCTCGACGCTGCAGATCGGCCGCGCCTCCACGGCGCTGGGCTCCACGCTCAATGCCTGGCTGTACTCGGGCTCGATCAGCCGCGGTTTCGAGCCGCTGCCGGAGCACACGCTCATCGCGGCGGCGTCCGTCTCCGGCCAGGTCGCCGAGGGCCGCGTGCGCCGGCATCGACTGGGCGCGCAGGCGCAGTACTACCTGCCGCAGGGCAAGCGATGGCTCTTTTATGCCGGCGCCTCGGGCGACATGCTGGTGCGCCCCGAGTTGCCCGACCTGCTGCTGCTCGGCGGCGACAACGGCTTGCGCGGCTACCCGCTGCGCTACCAGAGCGGCACGCGGCGCGCGCTGTTCACCGTCGAGGAGCGCTTCTACACCGACCTGTACGTGTGGCAGCTGTTCCGCATCGGCGGTGCGGCCTTCTTCGACCTCGGCCGCGCCTGGGGCGGCGATGTCGTCAACACCATCAACCCCGGCTGGCTGAGCAATGCCGGCGTCGGCCTGCGCATCGTCAGTGCCCGCGCGGCGTTCAGCAACGTGCTGCACGTGGACCTGGCGTTCCCCCTGAACACCACGCCCGACATCAAGAAGGTGCAGTTCCTCGTCAAGACGAAGACGAGCTTCTGATGCGGCCGCTCATAGCGCCGTCGGGTTGCGCCCGAGCACGCCCGCCCCGGCGAACCGCGCCTGCGCGCCCAGCCGCTCCTCGATGCGCAGCACCTCGTTCCACTTGGCCAGCCGCTCGCTGCGTGCGAAGGAGCCGACCTTGAGCTGGCCGGCGCGCCAGCCGATGGCCAGGTCGACGATGCTGGTGTCCTCGGTCTCGCCGGAGCGCGCCGAGACGATGCTGGCGTAGCCGCACTCGCGCGCCGCCTCGCGGCAGCGCAGCGTCTCGGTGAGGGTGCCGCGCTGGTTGGGCTTGAGCAGCACGGTGTTGGCCGCGCCAGCCGCCGCGGCCTCGCGCAACAGCTCGGCGTCGGAGACGAGGAAGTCGTCGCCGACCACCTGCAGCCGCTGGCCCAACGCCTGCGTGAAGCGCGCAAAGGCGAGCGGGTCGTCCTCGGCGAGCGGGTCCTCGATGCTGGCAATGGGGAAACGTTCGCACCAGCGCAGCAGCAGCTCGATGAGGCCGTCGCTGTCGAACTCGCGGCGCTCCAGGCCCAGCGTGTAGCGGCCTGCGCGGCCGAAGTCGCTGGCCGCGATGTCCAGCGCCATCGCCACCTGCGCGCCCGGCACGAAGCCGGCGGCCTCGATGGCGGCGAGCAGCGCCTCGAGGGCCTGCTCGTTGCTGTCGAAGGCCGGCCACCAGCCGCCCTCGTCGGCCACACCGGCCAGGGCACCGCGCGATCGCATCAGCGCGCCGGCATGGCGGTAGACCTCGGCCGTCCACTCGATCGCCTGCGTGAAGCTGCTGGCGCCGGGGCACACGATCATGAAGTCCTGGATGTCGACGCGCCGGCCCGCATGGGCACCGCCGCCGAAGATCTGGATCTGCGGCATCGGCAGCAGCACCTCTCCCTCGCCGGCCAGGTGCCGGTACAGCGGCAGGCCGCGCGCCGCAGCCGCCGCATGCGCCGCTGCCATCGACACCGCCAGCGTGGCGTTGGCGCCCAGGCGCTGCTTGTTCGGCGTGCCGTCGAGCGCGATCAGGCGCTGGTCGAGCGTGGCCTGATCGTCGGCGGCCAGGCCGATCACCGCACGCGCGATCTCGCCGTTCACGTGGGCCACGGCACGCTGCACATCGAGTCCACCGAAGGTTTCTCCACCATCGCGCAGCTCCAGCGCCTCGCGCGTGCCCTTGCTGGCGCCGGCCGGCACGATGGCGCGGCCCATCGCGCCGCCCTCCAGGTGCACCTCGGCCTCCACGGTCGGCCGGCCGCGGCTGTCCCACACGCGTCGGCCAAACACGGCGCGGATGCGGTTCGTCGTCATCGTTCGATCTCCCGGCGCCAGGCGGCGCCCACATCGGCCAGCCGCGAAACGGGCCGCTGAATCAGCAGGCGGGCACAGCGCCGCACGGGCTCGCGCTGCACGTCCGTGGTGATGTATTCCGCTGGTGACTTGCCGTCCACCCGCGCGAGCAGCAGGCCGGGCAGCAAATGTGCGGCACGCTGCTCGACCGCCTCGCGCGGCTCCCAGTCGACGCCGGCCAGGTAAGTGGCGGCCAGCGCGTCGAAGCAGGCCAGGAAGGCATCGCGTGCCGCCGGCGCCCACAGGCATTTGAGCAGCAGGTGGTTGAGGCAGAACGCCAGGTCGAAGGCCGGGTCGCCCCACCAGGCGCACTCGGCATCCAGCAGCACCGGCCCCTGCGGGCCGACGAGGATGTTCTTCGGGCTCACATCGCCATGCACCAGCGCGACGGCATGGGCCTGCGTCTGCGCGACCAGCGCGTGCAACTGCGGCGCCAGGTCCGGGTGCTGGACGGCGGTGGCCACCAGGTAGGGCTCGAGGCGGATGTCGTAGAAGATGCGGTCGGTGTCGAACTGCGCCGCCAGCTCCGGGCGCGCCGCCGCAAACGCATGGATGCGCGCCAGCCTGCGACCGACCGCCTGAGCCGTCGCCAGCTCGGCATGGCCCTCCCGCAGTTGCTGCTTCCAGAGCGTGTGGTCGGCAGGCGCGAGCCACCGCATCACCAGCACGCCCAGCGCCGGGTGCTGGCCGAGAAGCTGCGGCGCACTGCCGGGCGCCGCCTGCTGCGCCACCGCCATCCAGCGTGCCTCGTACTGGTTGCGCTCGATCGGCGCGCGCCAGTCGGCCGCCACGCGCAGTTTGGCCAGCGCACGCTTGGCGCACACCGGGCCACGTGCCGTGTCGATGCGCCAGATGTCGGACGAGACGCCGCCGGTCAGCGGTTCTCCGCGCAGCGCTTCGCTGCCGGCCAGCCCCAGTTCACGCAGCGCCTGCGCAAACTCTTCGGGCGGCGGCCGGCCGGCGCCGCTCATGCCGCAGGCGCCGTGCGGCCGGCCTCGGCCAGCTTGACCAGCGCATGCAGGGTCTGATTGACCGGCGTGGCGACGCCGAGCTCGGCACCTCGCCGCACGACGAAGCCGTTGAGGTGATCGATCTCGGTGGGCTTGCCGCGTGCGAGATCCTGCGCGGTGGACGAGAACTGCGCCGGCATGGCCGTGGCGATGCGCTCCATCGCCTCGAGGGCGGCTGCGAGCGTCAGCGCCTGCCCGTCGGCCTGGGCCACCGCCACCACCTCGCGCACCACCGCATGCTGCACATCGCGAATCGATGCCTGCGCCGCCATGCGTCCGTAGGGCTGCTGCGCCAGCGCCGAGATGGCGTTGTAGGCGCAGTTGACCATCAGCTTGCTCCAAAGCTCGGCCATCACGTCCGGCGAGATGCGCACCGGCACCTGGGCGGCGGCGAACAGCTCCGCCACCGATTGCAGCCGCGCCTGCAGCGCGGCGTCGTGTGCGTCGCGCGCATTCAGCGGGCCGATCACCAGATCGCCGCGGCCGAAGTGCTGGACCACGCCCGGCTGCGGCATGGCGGTGGCCACGTAGACCACGGCGGGCACGACGGGCTGGCGAATCTGGCTTGCGATCGTCGCCGCGTTGTCGACGCCGTTCTGCAGGCTGAGCACCAGCGCGTCGGTGGCCAGCAGCGGCCCGATCTCGCGCGCCACCGCTTCGGTGTCGGTGGACTTCACGCAGAACAGCACCAGATCCGCATCGCGCACGGCGGCGAGCTCGGTGGTCGCGGCCATCGGTACCGACAGCACCTGCCCGCCCATGTGCAACTGCAGCCCGTCGCGAAGGATCGCCTGCACGTGCGGCGCGCGGCCGATCAGCGTGACGCGGTGCCCGGCGCGCGCCAGCATGGCGCCGAAGAAGCTGCCGACGGCGCCGGCGCCGACGACCACGGTGGAACGAAACCCGCGAGCCATGTCGTGTCGTCTCCTCAGCCGGCGAGCGCTTCGCGCACGAAATCCAGCCGGTCCTGGCCGAAGTGCATCTGGCCGCTGGCGAAGAAGGTCGGCGCGCCGAACACGCCGCGTGCCACCGCCTCCTCGGTATGGGCGACCAGCGCCGCCTTCACCTGCGGGTCGCCGGCCAGCGCGGCGAAATATTCCGGGTCCAGCCCCAGCGGCCGCACGACGGCGGCAATCTCGGCAGCGTCACCGAGGTTGCGCGGCTGCACCCACATCGCTTCGAACACCGCGTCGACGTAGCGCTGGAAATCCGCCGGCCGGCGCATCTGCAGCCCGACGGCGCCGCGCATCAGAGTCAGCGTGTTGATCGGGAAATGCGGGTTGAACGCGAACGGCACGCCGTAGCGTGCCGCCCAGCGCGCGATGTCCTGGCCCATCCAGCGCCCCTTGGCCGGCACCGTCACCGGGCTGGCATTGCCGGTGGCCTTGAAGACGCCGCCCAGCAGCATCGGCCGGTAGACCAGGCGTGCGCCGCTCTCGCGCGCCAGGCGCGGCAGCTGCGTGTGCGCCAGGTAGGTGGTCGGGCTGCCGAAGTCGAAGAAGAACTCCAAGGTCTTGTCGCTCATCGTGCGCTCCTTGCGTTCACCAGGTTTCCATCCACGGGCGCAAGTCCATCTCGTGCGTCCAGGCACTGCGCGGCTGGCGGTGCAGCTGCCAGTAGGCCTCGGCGATGTGCTCGGGGTTGAGGATGCCGTCGCGGTCCTTCAGCGCGTAGCGCTGCGGGAAGTTCTCGGCGATGAACTGCGTGTCGATGGCGCCGTCGATGACGACATGCGCGACGTGGATGCCCTGCGGCCCGAGTTCGCGTGCCAGGCTCTGCGCGAGCGAGCGCAGCGCATGCTTGGCGCCGGCGAAGGCCGCGAAGCCGGCGCCGCCACGCAGGCTGGCCGTCGCACCGGTGAACAGGATGGTGCCGCGGCCGCGCGGCAGCATCGCGCGCGCCGCCTCGCGCCCGACCAGGAAGCCGGCCAGAGCGCCCATCTCCCACACCTTGCGGTACACGCGCTCGGTGGTGTCGACGACGTTGAATCGCACGTTGGCGCCGATGTTGAACACCACCACCTCGATCGGTGCGATGTCGCGCTCGATCTGTGCCACCAGCGCGGTCACGGCGGCTTCGTCGCGCGCGTCGGAAGCGAAGCCGTGGGCCTGGCCGCCGGCGTCGCGGATGCCCTGCACCAGCCGCTCGAGCTTGTCGGCGCTGCGCCGCGTCACGCAGGCGATGTAGCCCTCGCGGGCGAAGCGGCGCGCGATGGCGCCGCCGGTGGCGTCGCCGGCGCCGACGATCAGGGCGGCCTGGGGTGAAGTCATGGAACTCGCCTCGGATGGGCTGCGGTCGGCCCATCCTAGCGCGAGTGCGCCCGGCCGCGCCGGCTCAGGACTTCTCCGCCACCGCCTTCAGGTTGGCCAGGCCAGCCTCGAAATCGGCGCCGACCATCTTGTCCATGCTGACGAAGGTCGTGATCAGCTTCGAGAGGTAGGGCATCGGGCCGCTCATCGCCCAGGTCACCTCGGTCTGTGCGCCCATCGGCTGCAGGCGGAACTCGACGCGGTTGCTGGCCTTCATCGGCTTCTCGAAGTCCAGCCGCATCGCCACGCGGCTGGGTGCCGCGGCCTCGACGATCTCCATGCGGCCGGCGCCGACAGTCTCGCTCTCCCAGGCGTAGGCGGCGCCGGGGCCGCTGGACGCGCCTTCGTAGCGCAGCTTGATCGCCGGGTCCTTCAGCGCGAAGGGGTTCCAGGTGTTGAAGGCCTTGACGTCGTTGATCAGCGCGTGGATCTTTTCCGGCGGCGCGCTGATGGTGGTGCTGCGCTGAAGAGCGAAGCTGTCGGGCCGGGTGGCCGCGTACAGCAGCACGGCGGCCACGACCGCGGCGATGACGAGCAGGAGGATCTTGAACATGGCGTTCCTCGGTTCGGAATGATCACAGAGGCGGGGGGCTTGTTGCGACGACGAACGGCGGGCCCGAGAATCGACACCGATGCTCGACAGCCTGCCGCTTCTGGTCTGCCTGGGCGCCGGCCTCGTCGGCGGCGTGTTCCTGGCGTTCTCGACCTTCGTGATGAAGGCGCTGGCGCAATTGCCCGCCGAGCACGGCATGGCCGCGATGCAGCGCATCAACGTGGTGGTGCTCAATCCGCTCTTCATGGGCCTGTTCGTCGGCACGGCAGTGCTGGCGGCCGTGTGCATCTTCGCCGGCTTCTGGCCCTGGGGCACGACGCGCTCGCTGCTGCTGTTCGCGGCGGGCATCGCCTACCTGCTCGGTTCGTTCGGCGTGACGGCAGCTTTCAACGTGCCGCGCAACGAACGCCTGGCCCGGCTGGACGCGGCGTCGCGCGAGGCGGCGGACTACTGGCCGGTGTACGTGCGCGAGTGGCTGCTGTGGAACCATGTGCGCACGCTCGCGTCGCTGGCCGCGGCGGCTTGCGCGGGCCTGGCGCTGACGGTCTGAGCGGTTGCCTTGGCCACCCGCCGCGCTCGAACGAAGCGCCACCATCACCACGTCTACGTGGTCGAGTTGTCCGACCGCGTGTGGAACGAACCCCGCTTCCGCAAGGCCAACCCCGAGCACCGCCTCGAGAAGCCCTGCGTCTACGTCGGCATGACCGGGCTGGACCCGGACCTGCGCTTCGACAAGCACAAGGCCGGCATCCAGGCCAACCGCTTCGTGTTCGAGTACGGCGTGCGGCTGTTGCCGGCGCTGTACGAGGTCTACAACCCGATGCCCTACGAGGCCGCGAAGGAGATGGAGGTCGAACTCGCCATCGGCCTGCGCGAGGCAGGCTATGCGGTGTGGCAGGCGTGATCGGGGCTGCCGCGCTAGGATGCCCGCGAGCCCCACCTTGCCGACACCATGGATGACGACACCGCCCGGAGACTGCGCCGCCTGCTCGAGCGGCGGCCGGTGGCCGCGCTGGGCACACTGCATCGCGGCGAGCCGGCGGTGTCGATGGTGCCCTTCGTGCTGCCGCGCGGCGGCATCTCGTTGATCATCCACGTCAGCGCACTGGCCACGCACACCCGCGACATGCAGGAGCATCCGCGCGTGAGCCTGCTGGTGATGGCCGAGCCTGACGACGCGACGCCGCCGCAGGCGCTGCCGCGCGTCGCGCTGCAGGCGGATGCAGCAATGCTGCCGCGAGAAGGCGCCGCTTACGAGACGGCCCGTGCTGCTTACCTGGCGCGATTCCCCGAGGCGGCGCCGATGTTCGAGCTGGGCGACTTCTCGATCGTCGCGCTGCAGCCGGTGTCGGCTCGCCTGGTGGCGGGCTTCGGCCGCGCCTACAGCCTGGTCGGGCCTGCGCTGCAGGATTGGCTGCGCGCATGAGCGGCGCATTCACTATGCGCGTCGAGCCGCTCGGCCACACGCTCACGGTGGCGCCCGGCCAGAGCCTGCTCGAGGCCTCGCTGAGCGCCGGCGGCGGCGCTGCCCAGCGCCTGCCGCAACGGCACCTGCCGCAGCTGCATCGCGCGCGTGCTGCAGGGCCGCGTGCACCACCGCATCGAGTGGCCGGGGCTGTCGGCCGACGAGAAGGCCGAGGGCTGGGTGCTGCCCTGCGTGGCGGTTGCCGACAGCGACGTGGTGCTCTGGCAACCGCTATCCTCGCCCCCATGCACGACATCCTCCGCATAGCGGGCGTCTCCAAGACCTACGGCTCCGGCTTCCAGGCGCTCAAGGGCGTCGACCTGGCCATCCGCAGCGGCGAGATCTTCGCCCTGCTCGGCCCCAACGGCGCCGGCAAGACGACGCTGATCAGCATCGTCTGCGGCATCGTCACCGCCAGCACCGGCAGCGTCAGCGTCGACGGCCACGACATCGTGCGCGACTACCGCGCCGCGCGCTCGCTGATCGGCCTGGTGCCGCAGGAGCTGACCACCGACGCCTTCGAGTCGGTGTGGAACACCGTCTCGTTCAGCCGCGGCCTGTTCGGCAAGGCGGCCAACCCGGCGCACATCGAGAAGGTGCTGAAGGCGCTGTCGCTGTGGGACAAGAAGGACAACAAGATCATGACGCTGTCCGGCGGCATGAAGCGCCGGCTGATGATCGCCAAGGCGCTGTCGCACGAGCCGCGGTTGCTGTTCCTCGACGAGCCGACCGCCGGCGTCGACGTCAACCTGCGGCGCGACATGTGGCAGCTGGTGCGCGAGCTGCGCGCCACCGGCGTGACGATCATCCTGACCACGCACTACATCGACGAGGCCGAGGAGATGGCCGACCGCATAGGCGTCATCAACAAGGGCGAGTTGATCCTCGTGGAAGAGAAGGAGGCACTGATGCGCAAGCTCGGCCGCAAGCAGCTCACGCTGCAGCTGGCGACACCGCTGGCGCAGCTGCCGCCCTCGCTGGCCTCCGACGGTCTCACGCTGTCGGCCGACGGCACCGAGCTGACCTACACCTACGACCCGCAGGGCGACCGCGTGGGCATCGTCACGCTCATGCAGGATCTCGGCGCCCTGGGCATCGCCTTCAAGGACCTGCACACCACGCAGAGCTCGCTCGAGGACATCTTCGTCGGGCTGCTGAAGGAAGGGGCCGCCGCATGAGCATGAACCTGCACGCCGTGCGCGCGATCTACCGCTTCGAGATGGCGCGCGCCTGGCGCACGCTGATGCAAAGCATCATCTCGCCGGTGCTGTCGACCTCGCTGTACTTCATCGTCTTCGGCGCGGCCATCGGCTCGCGCATCCCCGAGGTCGGCGGCGTGAGCTACGGCGCCTTCATCGTGCCCGGGCTGGTGATGCTGTCGCTGCTGACGCAGAGCATCTCCAACGCCTCGTTCGGCATCTACTTCCCCAAGTTCACCGGCACCATCTACGAATTGCTGTCGGCGCCGGTATCGACCTTCGAGATCGTGCTGAGCTACGTGGGTGCGGCGGCCACCAAGTCGGTGCTGCTCGGGCTGATCATCCTGGCCACCGCGTGGCTGTTCGTGCCGGTGCGCGTCGAGCATCCGGTATGGATGCTGCTGTTCCTGGTGCTGACGGCGGTGACCTTCAGCCTGCTGGGCTTCATCATCGGCATCTGGGCCGACGGCTTCGAGAAGCTGCAGGTGGTGCCGATGCTGATCGTCACGCCGCTGACCTTCCTGGGCGGCAGCTTCTACTCGATCGACATGCTCCCGCCCTTCTGGCAGAACGTGGCGCTGCTCAACCCGGTGGTGTACCTGATCAGCGGCTTTCGCTGGAGCTTCTACGGCGTCGCCGATGTCGGCCTGGCGCTCAGCGTGGGCATGACGCTCGCGTTCCTGGTGGCCTCGCTGGGCGTCGTGGCTTGGATCTTCCGTACCGGCTACCGCTTGAAGGCCTAGCGACAAGCGGACTAGCGGTAGAAGGCCTCGACCTTGCCCTTGAGCTGGATGAGCAGGGGCTGCCCCTTGCGATCGAGCGTCTTGCCCGAGGGCACCTTGACCCAGCCTTCGCTGAGACAGTACTCCTCGACGTCGAAGCGCTCCTTGCCGTTCAGGCGGATGCCGATGGCATGCTCGAACACCGCGGCCACGTGGTGCGGGCTGCGCGGGTCGGTCGACAGGCGGTCAGGCAACGTGGGGCGTTCGGTCGGCGGGGTCGCCGGGGTCGTGTCATTCATCGCAGCTCCCGTCCTCGAAAGGCCCACGCACAAAGCAAAACGCCAACCTTCCGGTTGGCGTTTCACTTCGGCTCTTCCGGCCCGTGTTCTCTTGAATTCGGTGGTTGCGAGGGCAGGATTTGAACCTGCGACCTTTGGGTTATGAGCCCAACGAGCTACCAGACTGCTCCACCTCGCGACTGAGCCTGCAAGTATAGCACAGCCGAGAGTCGCGCCGGGCCGCTGGCCCTGCACGAAACAGAATCAGCCCTGATCGGGCCCGGCCGACGGTACGCGCCGGTGCCGCACGACCATCAGCGGCGGGTAGTTCACGTGCAGCTTGCGGGCGTGGAATCGTTCGAGCCGCTCGATCTCCACGCGCACACGCTCTGAAAACCCCTTGCGCTGCCCGCGGCGGTCGTGCAACAGATCCTCGAAGATCTGCTCGACCTTGGACTTGTCGCCCCAGCTCAGCGCCAGCCGGTTGGCGATGCGCGGGTAGTAGCGGCACAGGTGCTTGGGATGGATGGCCGAGGGGATCTTGCGCAGCCACACGTGCGTCTGGCTCTGCAGGACGCGGTCCTGGTCCTTGGCGGGGCTGCGCACGCGCGTCCACTCTGCGGGGTCGGCCGCTCGCACCGGCTCGGCACTCGGCAAGGGTTCAGGCGCGTCCATGACACTCATGAGAGACATTCTGCCGCCGGACGCGTGCAAGCGCGCGTGACATATTGCGCTGACCACGATGCCTCACAGCGTGCCCACCTGGTAACCCACGCCGCGCACGGTCTGGATCAGCTCGCCGGAGATCTTGCGCCGCAGATGGTGGATGTGGACTTCGATGGCATTGCTTCCCACGCTTTCGTTCCAGCCGTAGATCTCTGCCTCGAGTTGCTGGCGCGTCACGATGCGGTTCTGACGCTGCAGCAGCGCCTCGAGCACACGGAACTCCTTGGCCGTCAGCACGATGGTGTTGCCGTGCCAGAGCACCGCGTTGCTGGCCGGCAAGAGCGTCAGCGGGCCGAAAGTCTGCTGGCTCTGCGCCGGCGGATTCACCGCCTGGCTCCGGCGAACGATCGCCTTGACGCGGGCAGACAGCTCCGCGAGGTCGTAGGGCTTGACCAGGTAGTCGTCGGCGCCGAGGTCGAGCAGGTGGATGCGATGCTCGCGAAAACCCTGCGCCGTGGTCACGATCACTGGCGTGGTGAGCTCGCGCGACCGCATGTTGACGAGGCAGTCGCGCCCGCTGAGCTCGGGCAGACCCAGGTCGAGCAGCACGCAGTCGTAGTCGAACTTCCCGGTCAGCTCGATCAGCTGGTTCCCGTTGGTGACCCAGTCGACCGCATGCCCGTCCCGCATCATGTAGACGCAGGTCGCGCGGCCCAGCGCCGTGTCGTCTTCCGCCAGCAACAAGCGCATTCCAGTCCGGATCTCGGGGTTGGTGACAAGATGTATTAGACCAGCCGCGATGCCGCCCGGCACCGCCCAGGCCGGGGAGGCCCCGCCGTCAACCCGCCCCCTGGATGCAGGGAGGCGAGGGACAGTCCCCAGCGCATGCGGGGATGCATCCCCGTTGGGGCGCCAGGCGCCATGCGCTTCAATGGGTTTCGACCATGCCCACCCACCGCGCAGCACACCATCCCGTGCTCCATGCCTTCGTGCGCCAGGCCCTGGCGTGCGGGGCCGGCCTGGGCTGTGCGCTGGCCCAGGCGCAGATCTACACGGGCGCAGGCGACGGCGGCAGCGTGGTGCTGAGCAACCACGCGTCGGGCGAGACACCCACCTTGCTGATCGCGGCCGAGGCGGCGCCGGCCCCGCCGCTCGCGCCTCGGCAGTCCGCCCCCTCCACGCCGACCCGGACAGTGACGGCCGCGCGGATCACGCCACCGGCCCTGGCGCCCGTGATCCGTGAAGCGGCCCGTCGTCACGATGTCTCGGAGTCGCTGCTGACCGCCGTCATCGCCGTCGAGTCCGGCTTCGATCCGCGCGCCGTCTCGCCCAAGGGCGCTCGCGGCCTGATGCAGCTGATGCCCGATACCGCGCGGCGCTTCGGCGTGAAGGACGTCTTCGCGGTGCACGACAACCTGCATGGCGGCGCCGCCTACCTGCGCCAGCTCATCACGCTGTTCGAGAACGACCTGTCCCTCGCCCTGGCCGCCTACAACGCCGGCGAGGGCGCGGTGATGCGAGCCGGACGCCGCATTCCGGCCTACCCCGAGACGCGCGAGTACGTCGCGAAGGTGCTGGCCCATGCCGCTCGCGCGGACTCGCCGGGCGCGGCGAACCCCTGATCGGACAGACCCTCCCCCGCGCTTCAGGGGTTCCCCATCGCGGTAGGGTGCAGCGGACTTAAGCGCTGGTTAAGCCCTGCCCCAAGAATCGTTTTTGCACAGGCGAGGCAGTCATGGCGACTGCCGCCTCGCAACACGAAGGGGTGCGGCGATGACGGGTCCGGAGCAAGCATCGAAGGCGGCCATCACGCGCGGCTTCACCTTGCTGGAGCTGCTGGTGGTGATGGTCATCATCGGCCTGCTGGCGGGCATCGTGGCGCCGCAGTACTTCGCGCAGATCGGCAAGTCGAACGCCAAGGTCGCGCGGGCGCAGATCGAATCCTTCGGCCAGGCGCTCGACCAGTACCGGCTCGACGTCGGCCAGTACCCCAGCTCGGAGCAAGGCCTGCTGGCGCTGCGCAACGCGCCGCAGCAGGCCGCTCGGTGGCAGGGCCCCTACCTGAAGCGCGACGTGCCGGACGATCCCTGGGGCCGTGCCTACGTCTACAAGCGCCCCGGGCAGCACGGCGAATACGACCTCGTCAGCCTGGGTGCCGACGGCCAGCCCGGCGGCGAGGGCGAGGCGGCAGACGTGGTCTCGTGGTAGCGCCATGATCGAACTTCCGACTCCCCGCGCCGGCGTGCCAGCGGCGTCGCCCGCGCCGACGCCGGCAGCGCGCGCCGCATTCCACGTCGACGAAGAGCAGTTCGCGCACGACCTGAGCCTGATGCTGCGCTCGGGCCTGAGCCTGATCGAGGCGCTGCGCACGCTGTCCGAGCAGGGTGCGGGCAGCGCCGCCGCACCGGTGCGCGAGCTGCTGCAGCTGCTGCAGCGCGGCGAATCGCTGTCTCGTGCGATGCAGGCCACCGGCGCGTTCGGCGTGCCGCTGCTGGCCTGTGCGAAGGCGAGCGAGCTCACCGGCGATCTTGGCGACAGCCTGCAGCGTTTTGCCGCCAACGCTGCGCGCATCCGCGTGTTGCGCAGCCGCCTGGTGTCGGCGTGCGTCTACCCGGCCTTGCTGATCGGCGTGACCTTCGTCGTCGTGCTCTTCCTGCTCGTCTACGTGGTGCCGCGCTTCGCGCTGGTGCTCGACAACGCGGCGCAGGACATCGCACCGCTGTCGCGCGCGCTGATCCACCTCGGCAAGGCGATGCACGAGGTCCAGCTGCCGATCTGGCTGACGCTGGCCGCAGCCGTCGCCGCGCTGGCCTGGATGCTCTGGCGCCAGGCGCGCGCCGGCCAGCTCGCCGGCTGGGTGCTGCAGCAGACCGTGCGCCTGCCCTGGATGCGGCCCTACGTGCGCAGCTTCGGCCTGTCGCAGCTCGCGCGCAGCGGCGCCATGCTGATCCGCTCCGGCGTGCCGGCGCTGAAGGCGCTGGCCATGTGCAGGGAGCTGGTGGCGCCATCCGACCAGCCGCGGCTCGACCGGGCGCTGGCTGCCGCCTCCACCGGCACGCCGCTGGCGCAGTCGCTGCACGACGCCGGCCTGCTCGACACACTGGCCTGGCGCGTGCTGCGCGTGGCCGAGGAGACCGGCCAGCTCCATGCCGCGCTCGATCGCGTGGCCGACGTGCACGACGCGCTGCTCGAGCGCGGCCTGGAGCGCCTGGGCCGGCTGATCGAACCGATCCTGATGCTGACCATCGGTGTGGTGGTCGGCGGCATCGTCGTGCTGATGTACGTGCCGATCTTCCAGATGGCCAGCAGCATCCGCTGAAGGGCAAGAGGCACCGACCATGAGCGACACATCGACCACCGCCCCGCCCGACAGCGACGCCGCACGCCAGGCACAGGACATGATCGCCCGGCTCGGCCAGCGCTTTGCCGCCGCCCGCAAGCTGCTGAAGAACGAGCGGCCCGAGGTGCGCGACGTGGCGATGAAGCGCTGGCTCAGCGAGGGCAGCGGCCTGACGCTGGCCGATCTCACGCACTGGAAGCCCGATCAGGCCGACACGGAACTGGTGCCCTTCAGCCAGGGTCAGCAACGCCTGTGCGTGGTGCTTCGCGACGGCAGCGAGTTGCGCCACGTGGTGCTGGCCGATCCGTTCGACGACGGCACCCGCATGTGGCTCGAGTCGCGCATCCGGGCTGCCGGCCACCCGCCTTCGGTCTGGTACGTGGCGGGCGCCAATGACGTTGCCGCCTTCTACGCGCGCCTGGAGCGCGAGACACGCGCGCTCGACGGCTCCACCCAGGCAGCGAACGATGCCACCCACGCTGCTGAGGACGCGGAAGACGTGCTCAAGCTCTCGCTGGCGGGCATCAGCACCGACGAGAGCCCGGTGGTCCGGTTCGTCAACGGCACGCTGTACGACGCGCTGAAGGCGCAGGCCAGCGACATCCACCTCGAATGCGCTGCCAGGGGCCTGGCGGTGAAGTACCGCCTCGACGGCGTGCTGCAGGCCGTGGCCCGGCCCGAAGGACGCGACTTCGCCGACCGCGTGGTCTCGCGCATCAAGGTGCTGGCCGACCTCGACATCTCCGAGCGCCGCGTGCCGCAGGACGGCCGCCTGAAGCTCAGCTATGGCGGCCGCGCGATCGATGTGCGCGTGTCCATCATGCCCAACCTGTACGGCGAAGACGCCGTGCTGCGCATCCTCGACCGTTATCAGCTCTCCGCCGACGAGACGCTGAACATTGAACACCTGGGCTTCGATGCCGACAACGCGCGCTTCATCCGCAAGCTCGGCGCCATGCCCTACGGGCTGCTGCTGGTCACCGGCCCCACCGGCAGCGGCAAGACCACCACGCTGTACGCGGTGCTCTCCGAGGTGAACACCGGGCAGGAAAAGATCATCACGATCGAGGACCCCGTCGAGTACCAGCTGCCCGACGTGCTGCAGATCCCGGTCAACGAGGCCAAGGGCCTGACCTTCGCGCGCGGCCTGCGCTCCATCCTGCGCCACGACCCGGACAAGATCATGGTCGGCGAGATGCGCGACGCCGAGACAGCGCAGATCGCCATCCAGGCTGCGCTGACCGGCCACCAGGTGTTCGCCACCGTGCACGCGAACAACGTGTTCGACGTGATCGGACGCCTGTCGACGATGGGCGTGGACCCCTACAACCTGGTCTCCGCGCTCAACGGCGTGGTCGCCCAGCGCCTGGTGCGCATCATCTGCCCGCAGTGCAGCGCCCCCGACGAGCCCGATGCCGAGCGCATCGAGGCCAGTGAGCTGCCCGACATCCTGCTGGGCTGGAACTTCCGGCGCGGCATCGGCTGCGCCCACTGCCGCGGCACCGGCTACAAGGGCCGCCATGCGATCGCGCAGACCCTGGCCATGGACGTCGGCCTCCGCAGCCTGATCGCCGAACGTGCCAGCCCGGCCGTGTTGCGCGAGGCCGCACGCGAGCGCGGCCTGCGCACGCTGCGCGAAGCCGCGCTCGAACTCGTGGCCTCCGGCCAGACCACTCTCGAAGAGGCCAACCGTGTCACAGCCGTGGAAGAGTGAACTGCTGCTGCGCCTGACACGCGGCAGCTGCGTCGCCCAGGTGCTGGCACCCTGGTCTCGCCGCGTCGTGCACGAGGTGCATGCTGAAGGCTCGATCGGCGTGGCACTGCCGCAAGCACTCGGGGCCCTGCAGGAAGGCGGCGCGGCCCCTCTCCCGCGCCAGGCGCGCCTGCTGGTGCCGGACGAACTCGCGTACCTGTCACTGCGGCCGGCCAGCGCGGACTGGCCGACGGCACAGCGGGAAGCGCAAGCCCACTTCGTGCAGACGCTGGGCCGGCAGGACCTGGTGGTCCAGGTGGTGCCGCTGCCCGGCCACTCCGGCTGGCTGGCCGCGGCCATCGAGCCGGCCGACCTCCAGGCCTGGCAGCAGGCGCTGGCCCAGGCCGGTGTGCGGCTTGTCCACGTCGAGCTGGCGCTGCTGGACGACCTTCAGGCCATCGCGGGCCATGTCGGCGACGAAGCGGTCGTCGCGGTTCTGCGCGACGAGGGCATGACGCTGCTGCGCGTGGCGGGCGGCACGCTGGCCGAGTTGATCTGGGACCGCTGCGACACGCGCGCGCAGCGCCTCGTGGAGCAACGCCTGCTCGCATTCCAGGGCGGAATCCACAGCAGCAGTCCGGAGCCGCTGTGGCTGGTCTGCCGCTCCGCGGCGCAGTGCGAACCCTGGCAACGACTGGCACGGGGTCACCAGTGGACGCTGCTGTCGCGCGAAGGCGCGGTGCCGCCGGCCGCGGCAGCCTCAGATGCGCAGAGCCCGGCATGAAGCCACTGCCCCGCCTGGACTTCCTGGCCCGTGCGCCGCGCCCCTGGGCCGGCATCGCCTTGTGCACGATCGCTGCCGTGACGCTGGCCGCCGCGGCGGCGTCGGCCTGGCAGATGCAGCGCGACAACCGCGACCGGCTCGCGCAGGTCAACGAGCGTGCGGCGCGCCTGCTTCCCCCTGCACCGCGCAAGCTCACCGAGGCCGAGCGGGTGCGGCTGGCGCAGGCCACGCGCGTCGCGGGCGAGCTGCGTGCGCCCTGGGCCGACCTGCTCGCCACCTTCGAGGAACATGGCAAGAACGACATCGGATTGCTCAAGCTCGAACCCGACGCCAAGGCCGGCCTGGTGCGCGTCACCGGCCAGGCCCGCAACACCGCGGCGCTGTTCGCCTACCTGCGCGAACTCGAGGCCGACCCGCGCCTCATGCACGTGGCCCTGACCACGCAGCAGTCCGAGCGGGACACGCCCGGCCAGCCGCTGCGCTTCGTCATCCAGGCCGGCTGGCGCACCACGGCCAGTGCAGCGAAGGAGGTTTCGTGATGAAACTCCGGCTCGGCTGGCCCCTGGGCAGACTGCGACTTCCGGCCCGCTTGCAGACGCTGGCCTTCACCTGGCGCCGGCACCTGGGCTGGCCGGCCTGGTCCGGGCTGGCGTTGCTGGCCGGCGCGGTGCTCGTGCAATGGCAGTTGCGCCCCATGCTCCAGCGCGATGCGCAGCGCCTCGAGGCGCGCTGGGCCGCGCTGGCCAGCGCGCCGGCGTCGCGAGCCGTCGAGGCGTCGGCGCGCCCGCCCCTGCCCAGCGGCGAGCTGCCGTCCACGCGGCAGCGCGGGCGGGATCTCGAGTGGCTGGTCAGCGCCGCGCAGCGCGCCGGCCTGGGCCTGGAGCGTGCCGACTACTCGCTCGGTGCGGCCACCGCCGGAGCGCTCACGCGCGTGGAGGCCACGCTGCCGCTGACCGGCAGTTATGCCGGCGTGCGGCGCTTCGTGGCGGAAGTGCTCAACGAGTTGCCGCACTCGGCGCTCGAGAGCCTGCAGATCGAGCGCGCGACGGCGCAGGCCAAGGAACTGCAGGCCACCGCGCGCTTCGTGCTCTTCTACGGCGAGGAGACGCCGTGAAGCGCCGCCCGCTGCTGTTCGCCAGCGCGGCCGCGGTCGGCCTGTGGTCGGCCTGGATCATGCTGTACGGCGGGCCCGATGCGTCTGCGCGCGCGGTGGCCTCCGGCATGGCGCGCAAGCCGGCTCCCCCGCCTGTGGCCGCGACGGAGTCCGGCGCCCGGTCGACCACGCAGGCCACCCAGGCGGCCCGGGTGGCCGATGCCACCCCGGCGCCCCGTCCGCGCATCGAAGCCGCCCCGGGGGACGACGCCTTCGCCGCGCGCGAATGGTTCAAGCCACCACCGCCTCCGCCCCCGCCCCCGCCGGCACCGCCACCGCCGCCTCCGCCACCGCCACCGCCGCCTCCGCCGCCCACGCTGCCCTACCGCTTCGTCGGCATGCTCGACGAAGGGCCGAAGGCGAAGCCGCGCGTCTTCCTGTCGCTCGGCGACAAGCTGCTGGTGGCCGGCGTCGGCGACACGCTCGAAGGCGGCTACAAGCTCACGGCGATCTCCGGGCAGGAACTCGTCTTCACCCACGTCCAGAACAACGTCACGCTCAAGCTCGTCGTGGCGGGAGGAACTTCCTGATGTCACCCGCACACCGCTTCATGGCGCGACGCCTCGTCGCCCTCGCCGCCGCCCTGCTGCTGGCCGGCTGCGCCGCCCAGTCGATGCACTCCGACGGCCTGCAGCAGCTCAACGAGGGCAAGGTCGCGCAGGGCCTGCAGAACCTGCGCAAGGCCAGCGAGATGGACCCGGGCAATGCCCGCTACCGGATCGACTTCCTGACCCAGCGCGAGCTGGCCACGCAGGCCGTGCTGCGCCGTGCCGACGAGGCCCGCACCGCCGGCCGGGTCGACGAGGCCATCCAGCGCTACCGGGAAGCACTGCAGCTCGACGAAGGCAGCGAGCGCGCCCAGCGCGGCCTGATGCAGCTGGACGATCAGCGCAAGGGCGAGGCGGCGATCCAGCAGGCCGAGCGCATGCTCAAGGCCGGCCTGACCGACCCGGCGCGCGACGTGCTGCGCCGGGCGCAGAAGGACCTGCCGGGCAACGCCGCCGTGGCCGCGCAGCTCAAGGCGCTGGACGAGCGCCTCGAAGGCGAACGCGCCGGGCGCGAACGCGCGCAGCTTGCGCAGAGCGCCTTCCGCAAGCCGGTGACGCTGCAGTTCCGCGACGCCAACCTGAAGATGGTGTTCGAAGCGCTGTCTCGCACGGCGAACGTCAACATCATCCTCGACCGCGACGTGAAGAGCGACCTGAAGACCACGATCTACGTGAAGGACGCGTCGGTGGAGGACACCATCGACCTGATCCTGCTGCAGAACCAGCTCGAGAAGCGCGTGCTCAACCAGAACACGCTGTTCGTCTACCCCGCGGTGGCGGCCAAGCAGAAGGAATACAACGAGCTGAAGGTGCGCAGTTTCCAGCTCAGCAACATCGAGGCGGCGCACGTGGCCAACATCATCAAGTCGCTGCTCAAGACCAAGGACATCGTCACCGACGCGCGCACCAACACGCTGGTGATGCGCGACACCGCCGACGCGATCGCGGTGGCCGAGAAGCTCGTCGCGGCCAACGACGTGCCCGACCCCGAGGTGATGCTCGAGGTGCAGGTGCTCGAGGTGTCGGTCGACCGCATGTCCAACCTGGGCATCAAGTGGCCCGACGCGTTCAGCGTGGCCACGCCGGCCAACGCCCGGACCATCGGCGACCTGAAGGCGCTGACGCGCAACGACCTCGTCACCTCGCAGCTCGGCGTGGCGCTGAACCTGATGCTGCAGGACACCGAGACCAACATCCTGGCCAGCCCGCGCATCCGCACGCGCAACAAGGAGAAGGCCCGCATCCTGGTGGGCGACAAGGTGCCGGTGATCACCAACCTGATCACGCCGCAGCAGGCCGGGCAGTCCTCGGTGATCACCGGCTCGATCCAGTACATCGACGTGGGCATCAAGCTGGAGGTCGAGCCGCAGGTCTACGCCGACGGCGACGTGGGCATCAAGATCAACCTCGAGGTGAGCAACATCGCCAAGACGATCACCACCGACTCGGGCCAGGCCTACCAGATCGGCACGCGCAGCGCGCAGACTTCGCTGCGCCTGAAGGACGGCGAGACCCAGGTGCTCGCCGGCCTGATCAACGACCAGGATCGCAGCACCGCCAGCAAGGTGCCGGGCCTGGGCCAGGTGCCGGTGGCCGGGCGGCTGTTCTCTTCGAACAACGGCAACGCGACGAAGAGCGAGATCGTGCTGTCGATCACGCCGCGCATCATCCGACCGCAGACGCTGCCGGAGGCGCGCAACGGCGACGTCTGGTCGGGCACCGAGAACATCGTGCGCGAGAAGCCGCTTCGCCTGGATCCGATCGGCGCGGCACGCAGCGGCAATGCGGCCGACATGCCCGCGCTGGCGCCCTCCAACGGCGCCGCCGGGAGCGCGGCGGCGGCCGCCCAGCCGGCCACCGGCCCGAAGGCCGGCGGCGCCGGCGGCAGCACCATCCTCAACGCGGGCCGCCCACCGATGGAGCTGTCGTCTCCGCCGGCGGGCGGCGCCGCGCCAGCGGGTGCTGGTGGTGCCACGGCAGCCGGCCAGGGCACCGGCACGGTGACTGCCGCCACGACGGGCGCAGGCAGCGGCAGCAGCGGCCTGCCCCTGGTCGGCGGCGTCGGCAGCTCGCCGCCGCCGGGCACCAACCAGCGGCGACCCGCACCTGCTTCCGTCCAACCGGGCCGCGCGATGGCGCCAGCTTCGCCCAGCGCCCCGGCCGGTACCGCACCCCCGCCGCCGCCGCCGGTGGCGCCGGACGAAGGCTGAGCCTGCCATGCGCCGTCGGCACACACATCGCGGCTTCACGCTCATCGAGCTGGTGGTCACGCTCGCCCTGCTCGGCGTGCTGGCCATGCTGGCCGCGCCGCTGGCGGAGACCGCCGTGCAGCGCAGCCGCGAACAGGCACTGCGCGCCTCGCTGCGCGAGATCCGCGACGCGATCGACAGCTACCGTGCGGCCGCGCTGCAGGGCCGCATCGTGCGCAACCTGGGCGAGTCGGGCTACCCGCCCTCGCTGGCGGTGCTGGTCAGCGGCGTGGCCGACGCGCAGGACCCGAAGGGCGGGCGCCTGTACTTCCTGCGGCGCCTGCCGCGCGACCCGTTCTTCGCCGACGCGCGTGCCGATGCGCAAGCCACCTGGGGCCTGCGCAGCTACGCCAGCCCGCCCGACGAGCCGCGCGACGGCGACGACGTCTACGACGTCTACTCCACCGCCACCGGCATCGCGCTGGACGGCACGCCCTACCGCGAGTGGTGATGCCGATGAGCTTCGCACCGACACGCCCTTCCCGCGGATTCACGATGATCGAGCTGGTCATCGTGATGGCCATGCTCGGGCTGCTGCTCTCGCTGGCACTGCCGCAGTACATGGCCACGCTGGAGCGCGGCCGCGAGCAGGTGCTGCAGAGCAACCTCGCCGCGCTGCGCGAGGCGATCGACAAGTTCCACGGCGACCGCGGCCGCTACCCGGACACGCTGGAAGACCTGGTCACGCAGCGCTACCTGCGCGCGATCCCGATCGACCCCTTCACCGAATCGCCGACCTGGGTGGTGGTGGCGCCGCGCGACGCCGACAAGGGCGGTGTGATCGACGTGCAGAGCACGATGACCGACCTGAACGGCGAACCGCGCCGGGCTGCCGCCGTGGCCGCCGATGCGGCGCCCGCTGCCCTGCCCGACCTGGTCGCGCGCGAGGGCGGCTCCAGCACGGTGGTCACCGCGACGGCCGTGGCGGCTTCGGCGCCCGACGCGGGGGGTGCACGATGAAACACGGGCGACCGGCGCGCGGCGTGGTGCTGATGGGCCTGGTGGTGCTGCTGGCGCTGGGCGGGCTGGCCGCGGTGCAGTTCGCCGAGTCGGCCGTCACCGCGCGCCAGCGCGAACGCGAGACGCAGCTGCTGTGGGTGGGCCAGCAGTTCCGCTCCGCGCTCGAGTCGTATCACCGCGCCACGCCCGGCCCGGTGAAGCACCTGCCGGTGTCGCTGGACGAACTGGTGCGCGACTCGCGCTTCCCGAGCCCGGTGCGCCACCTGCGCCGCATCTACGCCGACCCGATGCAGCCCGAGCTGCCGTGGGGCATCGTGCGGCGCGGCAACCAGATCATCGGCGTCTACAGCCAGGCCGAGGGTGAGCCGCTGCGCCGCACGGCCTTCGCCCCCGGGCTCGAGTCCTTCGAGGGCGCCACGCAGTACGCGTCGTGGCGCTTCATGTTCGTTCCCCGCGCCAGCGCGGCGCCGGCATCACCGGCGCCGCAGCGCAACAGCCCCTCCACCGCCACCTCGTCAGCAGCCACGCCATGAGCTACCGCATCCTCGTTGCCGAAGACCACCCGCTGCTGCGCCACGGCCTGCGGGCGCTGCTTGCCACCCATCCCGACTACAGCGTCGTCGACGAAGCCGTCGACGGGCGCGAGGCGGTGGTCAAGACCCTCCAGCTGCAGCCCGACCTGGTGCTGATGGACCTCACGCTGCCCGGCACCAGCGGCATCGATGCCACCGCGCAGATCCGCCGCCGGCTGCCGCAGCAGAAGGTTCTGGCACTGAGCGAGTACGACTCCGAGATCCACGCCGGCGAGGCGATGCGCGCCGGCTGCGCCGGCTTCCTGCGCAAGGACTGCCCGGCCGAAGAGATGCTGCTGGCGGTGAAGACGGTGCTCGCTGGCCGGCGCTTCCTCGGCCAGGATCTGGCCAGCCTGCTGCTCGACGGCATGCTGCACCCGCAGAAGTCGCGCGACACGAACCCCTGGGACACGCTGTCCAGCCGCGAGCGCACGATCTTCAAGCTGATCGCCGAGGGCGGCACGAACCGCTCCGCCGCCGCCTACCTGAACCTGAGCGCGAAGACGGTGGAGAAACACCGCGCCAACCTGATGCGCAAGCTGCGCCTGAACTCGGCGGTTGAACTGGCGCTGCTGGCGGTCGAGCTCGGCCTGGTGCAGCGGCCGCAGATGCCCTCGCGCTCGGCGATGGCCTTCGAGTCGGGCGTGCCCGGCTGATCCTGCGGTTCTGCGCGGCGCGCCCCGTCAGGGCAGCGCCTGCCACTGCCAGGCGACGCGTCCTTCGCGCACCTCGCCGACCCAGCTGCCCTTGGAGGCGATGCGCTGGTCGGGCCCGATGGCCAGGCGCGGATAGGGGCTCCAGGGGATGACGTTCTCCAGCCCATGCTCGAGCAGCTCGAGCAGGTACTCCGGCGTGAAACCGAAGTCCAGGTGCACAAGGCCCTCGCCAAGCACGGTGGCGGCCTGCAGCGTGCTGGCCGCCACGTCGACCGGAACACTCTCGAGCCCCTGGCCGCGCAGCCACAGTCGCGTGCGCAGCAACTGGCGATCCAGCGGCTCGCCGGTGCGCATCGGCGTGACGATCCAGCCGCGTTGCGTCTGCGGCAGCGCCGCATCCAGCTCGGCCCGGCCGAGCGCGTGCGTGCCGGGCAGCCAGGCCACCACCCGAAAGCCGTGGCCGCCCTCGCTCAGGCGCGCTGCATGGGCCTGCGGCGGCAGCAGCGAGACGATCGCCGGCGCTTCACTGTCGCCGTCGTCCAGCGCCACACCCTGCTCCGCGAACACGCCTCGCACACGATCGGCCAGCGGGCCCGGCGTACCCCACAGCAGCGCGCGGCGCAGTCCCTGCGCCTTCAGGCGCGACGCGGCCATCGCGGCATCGGCATCGATGCCGGCATGGAAGTGCAGGCTGTAGAAGCCTGGCGCGCGCCCGCCGCCTGCCTCGGCGAGTGGCAGCAGGCAGGGCAGGCGGTGCCGCGCGCAGAACGCATCGATGGGCGCCCACTGCGCGCCGCCCATGCCCGCCACCAGCGCATACACCGGCTGGCGCGACTGCCGTGCATCGAGCTGTGCGGCCCAGGTCGAAGGCTCGCCCTCCAGCGCCCAATGCTCGAGCTGCCAGATGCGGAACTTGCGGTACATGACCATCTCGCGCGTGCGCGAGGACTGCACCGAGCGCTTCACCTCGTGGCGCGACTGGCCGTTCTTCTGCGCGATGAAGTGCTGCAACGTGGCCAGCATCGCGTCACGGCGCCGCGGGTCGGCATCGGGCGTGGTGACGGTGGCCACGCGAACCGTGTCGGCGTCCAGCCCCGGCGGCGTGCCCTGCGACATCGTGCGCAGGTAGGCGCTGAGGTCGGCGAGGTCGGCGTCGTCGATCCGGTAGCGCGGCATGGCCGGCTGCAGCGTCACGCCGTCGGGCGACTCTCCGCTGCGCAGCAGGCGGCCGAGCGAGGCCTCGTCGTAGGCCGGCCGCACGCGCCAGCGCGCCGACGCGGGGAAGAAGCGCGCGGTGTCGCGGTCCAGAGGCTCGAACAGCATCGGCCCGGCGATCGGTGGCACCGCCAGGCCGCCCTCGAAGTTGCCCATGCCGCTGGGGCGGTGGCAGGCTGCGCAGGCGGCCGGCATCGGCGACGCGCCCACCGTGCTCATCGCGACGCGGCCTTCGTACAGCGCCCGGCCACGCTCGGTGTCGGCGGCCTGCGCCGGGGGCACGGGCATCGCGAGCACCAGCGCCCACAGCGCTGCGAGGGCATCGCGCAAGCGCACGCCGATCACCCCGCGGCCGGCAGCGATTCGATCAGCGCCACCAGTTCGGCCGCGTCGGGGAAGCCTTCGACGCGCAACCAGGGTGCGCGCGCGCTGCGCCGCATCAGCAGCACCGGTGGGTGCGAGGCCTTGCTGCCGCGGTAGACGTCGAAATGCTTCTGCACCTGCAGCAGGTCGTCGAAGCGGCCGGTGTAGAACTGCCAGCCCGGGCCGGTGCGGAAGCTGCCGGCGAAGCGGCGCAGCTGCTCCGGCGTGTCGTTGTCGGGATCGATGGTGATGCTGGCCAGCTGCAGCTTGCGGCCGCGGCCGCCGAGTTCGCGCTGCACCTGCGCGAGCACCGCGGTCTGCAGCGAGCAGCTCGTCGAGCAGGTGGTGAAGACGAAGTTGAGCACCAGCGGCACGGCGTTGTCGAGTTCGCTGTCGAGCCTGCGCGACTCGCCCCGCATCGTGGTCAGCGCCACCGCCGGCAAGGGCGCGAGCTTCGGGTGCAGCACCTGCGTTTGCCGCGCCGCCGCCGTCGCGGCACTGCGGCGCGGCACGAGGGCGGACAGCCCCGCGCCGAGCAGCAGGGCGAGGCTGCGGCGTCGCTCGGGGGAGCGGGCGCGATGCATCGTCAGGGCGCGGTGCGCGCCGCGAGGCCGAGCGCGCGCAGCAGCGGCGGCCGCGTCTCGCCGGGCACGGCGCGCAGCAGCGCCTCGCGCTCGGCCATCGGCATGTCGGGCCGCGCCTGCAGCAGCAGCGCCAGCTCGCCGCTGACCAACGCGGCGGCGTACGAAGTGCCGGTGGCCAAGGTGGTGATCGGCATGCTGCCGGCGGCGAGGTCGGTGGTGCGCAGCAGCTCACCCGGCGCCATCACGTCGGGATAGGGCCGCGCATCGCAGGCGGACACACCGCGGCTGCTGAACATCGCCATCTGGCCCTCGCCGTCGAGCGCGCCGACTGCCAGTGCGCCGGCATTGTTGGCCGGGCTCAGGCTCGAGTTCTCCATCGGCCCGCCGTTGCCGGCCGCGAACACCACGTGCATGCCGGCCGCGCGCAGCCAGCGCAGGTCGCGCGCGAACTCGTCGTCGCAGCTGCCGGGCCTGTCGCCCAGACCCCAGGCGTTGAGCACGACCTGCGGCGCATCCGGCGTGGCCGGCTTGCCGTCGGGATCGAGCAGCCAGGCCATGATGCGATGCAGTTGCGACAGGCGGCCGATGTTGCGGTCGTTGTAGATGCGCGCGGCGATCCAGCGCGACTGCGGCGCGACGCCGAGCGTCTGCCCGCTCGCGCCGGCGCCGCTGACCAGCCCCGCGATCTGCGTGCCGTGGCCGTGGCGGTCCATCGGCCGGGCATGTTCGCCGTGCACGTCGAACCAGTCGGCCGCGCCACCGCGGAAGCTGCCGGCCAGATCGGGGTGCGAGGCGTCGATGCCGGTGTCGACCACCGCCACCGTCACGCCCTTGCCGGTGTACCCGGCCTGCCAGGCGGCCGGCGCGCCGATCGCCCGCAAGGCCGGCGAGGCTGGCAGCTGCGCATCGAAGCCTGCGGCTTGCACGGCGGCGGGCGCACGGCCCTCGCCACGGCACGACTTGGGCAGGCGCTGGCGCGGCGTCGGCCGCGCTGGCTTGCAGGGGTCGGCCACCGGCCGGCGCGACGGCGCGAGCAGGCCGATGTCGTAGCGGATGCTGGCGATGTCGCTGCGCTTGGCGAGCTCGCGGATGTCCTTGGCCGGCAGATGCGCGGCGATCGCATTGAGCGTGACCAGCGGCACCACCTGTTCGGCGTGGCGGGATTGCAGATCGAGCACCAGGGGCGCCTGCAGCGGCGCGTTGAACGCCTTCAGCGCCTCGAGCAAGCGGCCGCCGCGCTGCCCCTGCGCAACGGCCGCCACCCGCTGCGCCATCTCGTTCGCATCGGGCTGCTGCGCCAGGCGCAGGATCACCGGGTAGCGCTGGGTGCCCTGGTCACGCGCCAGGCGCGCCGCCAGATCCGGCTCGAGCGTGGCCGCGCCCGCAGCCGACATGCCCAGCGCGGCGGCGGCGAGTGCCGCGAGCCGCCTACCGGACCACGAGTCCCTTGACCATCGAATCGCCTGCATGGAGCGTCACCTTCTCGCCGGCCCGGAGCTTGCGGTCCGGGTTGGCAAACAGCATGAAATAGACCTTGTCCAGTTGCGCCGGCTGCTTGGCCGTCGCCGACTGGCGCAAGGAGCCCACCTTCGGAACCTGCGGTACGTAGAAGCGGTCGCCGGTGGCCTCGTTGACGAGCACCGGCTGGATCTTTCGTTCGAGCAGCGCCTGCGCCTTGGCGACGTCCTTCACGCGGTAGCGCAGGTCGATCAGGAAATCGGCACCCGACAGGCGGACGCCGACGAGCTCGACGCCGAAGTCCTCGATGCGCTGCGCAGCAGCGGCACTCGCGGCAGGCGCGGCCGGGCCGGGTGCCGCGTCGCCGGCCGCGCACACCGGCAGGCATGGCATCAGCGCAGCGAACGTGGCGATCACTGCGAACCTGCGGTACCTCGGGGCCCTGGATAGGGTGTCGACCATGGCGGCTCTCCTTGAAGACGATGGTGGCACCGCCCCTGCCGCGCCGCGACCCCATGGCTGCGTGTCACTGGGGCACACCCGCTTAGCCACCATTAAGAAACGGGGCCGAGGCCCCGTTTCGCGTGGAGAAGCGAGAGATCAGTTGACCGTCACCCGCACCGCCACGGCGTTGGAGACTGCCGTCTGCTCGTCGCGCACGGTGTAGATGAATTCGTAGGTGCCGGCGACGGGAACCTGCAGCGCTGCGGTGTTCGTGTTCGGAATGCGCGGCGTGAAGCGGAAGTTGCCGCCAACGATCGTCACCGTGGCTTCACGCTGCCCACCTGCCAGGATGCCACCGGTGGGCAAGGCGATCGTGGCGCCCGTGGTCGGGTTGATGCGCCGGACGCTCCCCGCCTGGACGGCCATGCTGGCCGGAACGATGCTGCCGCCATCGGGGTCGACGTCATTGCCGGTCAAGGTCGGATCGATCGGCCTCGTCATCGCGGCGATCTGCGTCGCGTTGCCGATGGCCAGCGGCAGGTTCAGGAAGCCTCCCCGAGCCAGCGTGATCGTGTAGGCGTCGACCGCCGCCACCGGCGCCACGTTGGCCGCCACGTTCAGCGTCACCGTCGCCGGCGCCGACTGCAGGCCGAACGGATCGCGCGAGGCGACGCTGAAGGTCACCGGTGCCGTGCCCGTGGCAGGCTGCGGGCCCGTCCACGTGTAGGAGCCGTTGGCGTTCAGCGAGAGCGTGCCGGCGCTCGCCGCCAGGGTCTGCACGCTGCTCAGTGCATCGCCGTCCGGATCGGTGGCACCTGCCAGCACGCCGGGCGCGGCAATCGTCACGCTGCCGTGCGCCACCGCGACCGGGCCGGTCGCCGCGATGCTCGGGGTGTGGTTCACGCGCACGTTGAAGGTCTGCGCCACCGTCGTGCTGCCGTCACTGCCGCTGACCGTCGCGTCGTAGGCCGTGGGTACGCTCGTGCCCAGCGGCGCGGCCCAGGCGATCAGCCCGGTCGGCGAGATCGTCATGCCCGGGGCCGTGCTGCTCAGCGTGTAGCCTCCGGTGATGTTGCTGCCCTGCACCTGCAGCGCGACGCTCGTGCCTTCGTTGACCACCTGCGACCCGATCGGCTCGATCGAAGGCCCGACCGGTGCGGACTGCGCGACGCGCGCCACCTGGCCGCCGAGGGCCGAGCCATCGGCATTGTCGGTCCCGCCGCGGCGGTCGAACAGCGCCACGCTGCGGTTCACGCCGGTGGCCGGAACGTTGGCGATGATCTGCGCATCGGTGGTCTTGCCGGCGGGAACCAGGACCGTCGCCTGCTCGCGCGGCGCGGCATACGGGTAGCCGTCTTCGCCGAGCAGCTTCCAGGTGCCGTTGGTCAGCATCAGCGTGCGCGACTGCAGGCCGGCGTTGGCGATGCGCAGGCCGATGCGCGAGCCGTTGGCCGTGGCCACCGGCAGGTCGGTGGCGGCCGCACCGCTGCCGTCGATGCCGGTGAACACGCGGCCGTTGATCAGGAAGAAGCGCGGCGCGTAGTTCAGCGTGCTGTTGCCGCCCGCCTTCCAGGTGGTCGGGTCGGCGCTGCCCAGCGTCGCGGCAATGCGGCCGTGCATGTCGGCATCGACCTCGCTGAGCAGCACCGGCGCGTCGCGGTCGAAGCCCGCATCGCCGCTGCCGGTGACGCGCGCCAGGCCGGCCAGGCCCATCTGCACCTGCACCTGCGGGTGCGTGCCGCTCTGGTACAGGAAGCTGCCCGGGCGCAGGTTGGTGAACGTGTAGGTGCGGCTCGCCCCCGGATCGGTTTCGCCGGTGAACGAACGCACGCGGCAGGCCAGCCGTTCGGCCACCGTGCCGGTGGCCGGATCGCACGAAGGCCCGACCAGGTCGACCGCCGTGACCGGCGCGCCGCCATCGCTGGCCAGGGCCTGCGCCGACAGCACCACCGAGGTCGGCACGGTCAGCCGGTTGACCAGCGTGATCGCCAGCGTGGTGTCGCCCGAAGGCACCGTGAGCACGGGAGCATCGGCCGCGCTGCGCAGCGCGCTGGTGGTGCTGCACAGGCCCGCGTCGCTCACCTGCCGATAGCCCCACATCGGCACGCCGGGCGCGCCGGGCAGGTCCACGGTGTACGGTTCGGCACACAGCGTGACCGAAGCCGCCATCGCCTGGCCCGAGGCGATCGCCAGCAGCGCCGCCGCCGCCGTTTGCAGCAACACCATGGTGTGGCCGCCAGTTTTGCATGCGCTGTTCATGATCGCTCCCTGCTGCCGCTCAAGGCTGACCGACGTCGATCGTCACGCCGTGGGGCTCGATCACCAACATGGTCATCATGCCGCCGGGGAAGATGCCGCCATTGACCACTTCGCGCTCGTTGTGCGAGTGGAACATGTGGAAATAGCCGCCCGAGGTGTTGGCCGCGCCGGCCCCGACCGGGCGGATGCCGAAGTCCCCGAGGTAGGGGCTGCCGCTGTAGAACTCGCCATAGGCCAGCTCGAACTCCGAAGGCAGCTTCACCGGGATCGGCTTGCCGATGTCGCTGGCGAGCTGGTGGCGCTGCTGCGCGGTGTGCGTGCAGTAGTCGGCCGCCGCCGGGTTGGCCTGCGCCGGGTTGCACAGCTTGCCGTAGACGTCCCAGCCCAGGCCGGCGCCGGTCCAGCTCCACAGTGCGTCCAGCGTCTGGCCGGGCACGACCTTGATGGTGTAGTCGGAGAAGGCCAGGTTCGGGCCGGCCGCCGGCGTGCTGCCGAGCATGCGGCCGTCTCGAGCGATGGCCCACGAGTTGTTGCCGTGGTGGTGCATCGGGTGCAGGTCGGTGCCGGCGCCAATCATGCGCAGCAGCATCTTTTCCCCCGGGTGCAGCCGCGGCAGCGTGTTGTAGGGCTGGTGCGGCAGTTCGGCGGAGAAGTTCTTCGCGAACACGTCGGGCGAGGTGCGGCCGTTGAGCGTCCAGTACTTCGGGAAGCGCTTGGACAGGTCGGCCGTGAAGAGGCCTTCCGACGTCGCGCTGTAGCCCGGCAGGGCCTTGAACGCCCGGACCTGCTCGTCGATCGCCGCGTGGATGTCGGAATCGATGTCGCCGACGACGAACAGCGTCTCGCGGTCGTAGGCCGTGCCGATGTGGTTGTAGGCCCACTTCGAGCCGGCCGGGTTGCCGCTCGGGTAGACGATCAGTGCACCGACCATGCCCATCTCGACCTGCAGGCCCGGCTGCGAGCCGCTCTGGTACAGGTAGGTTCCCGGCTGGCCCGCGATGAAGGTGTAGGTCACCGTCTGGCCGGGCGCGGCCTCCTGGGCCAGCACGCCCGCCGAGCCGCCGCTGGCCGTCACGCCGACCTGGCCGGGGAACAGCATCGAGCTGCGCGTCGGCAGGTTGTTGGTGAAGCTGATGCTCACCGTCTCGCCCTGATTCACCAGCAGCGTCGGGCCGCTGATTTGCATCAGCCCGGACCCGCCCGAGGCCGTGCTCGCGCCATAGCCCCAGGAGTAGACCTGCACGCCGTCGGCCATGCTCGGATAGCCCTCGCCGGCGAACATGTCGAAGCTGCGCGTGCCCGCCGAAAGCGTGCCGCTGGCGCCGACGATGGCGGCCTGCGCCTGCACGCCGGCCATCGCCAGCGCGGCGGCCAGCAGCCAGCGCCCGGCGCGGTGAAGGATCTGGTTCGGGCTCATGGTGGTGGTCCTCCCGGTGGCTCGGCTCACTGCAGCACGAAGGTGGTCATCAGACCGCCCCGGTCCTCGTTGGCCCCGTTGCTCAGAAAGTTCAGGTTGGTCGTGTACAGGTAGTAGGTGCCCGGCGCCACGCCGCGCGTGTCGATCAGCAGGTCGACGCCGTCGCCGCCGCCCAGCGTCACCGAGGCGGTGTTGTGCGCCCAGCTGTCGCCCGCCGGGCCACGCGCGATGTAGGCGCCGCGGCCGACGATGCGCATCGGCAGCCCCATCGCGGTGAGGGTGTAGTAGGCGTCCACGCTCAGGTTGGTCAGGCGCAGCAGCACGCGGTCGCCGGCCGTCGCGCGCAGCACCGAGTGCAGTTGCTGCGACAGCGCCGGCGCGTCGGGCCCTACCGGCATGTCGGCCTGGTTCTCCAGCGTCGTCATCGGGTAGCCGCGGCCGTTGAGCTGCGTGAAGTCGCCCTTCAGCTCGAGGAAGGGCAGCGGCTGCACCAGTTCGTGGAGCTCGTGGAAGTTGGAATCCACGGCGCCCATCTGCAGCGAGAATTCGCGGTCGTAGCCGGTCGAGCCGTCGCCGTCGTTGTAGGCGAAGCGCGTGAAGGTCTTGCCGTCGTTGGTGCGCGCGCTGCCGTTCTGCCGTGGCAGCACGTTGAGCATGCCCAGCATGCCCATCTCCATGTGCTCGGTGGCCTCCACGTGGCAGTGCCACATGAAGGTGCCGGGATCGTTGACCTTGTAGTAGTAGGTGAAGGTCGATCCCATCTGCACGGTGGCCGAGGCCTGCGGCACGCCGTCGAAGATCGCCGATGCCTGCGGATAGCCGTGCCAGTGCACCGAGTGCTGGTCGAACAGGTCGGGCCGGTGGATCATGCCGACGTTGGTCAGCGAGAGCCAGACCTCGTCGCCCTCCATGAAGGTGATGGTCGGCGCCGGGAACTTGGCCGCGGCGGTGCCGTTGATCATCACCTGCTCGTCGACGCCCTGCGCTGCGGCGAAGCCGAAGCCGTAGGCCTGGCGGCCGTCGCCGAGCACCTGCCAGCCGTCGCCGGCGACCACGTGCAGGCAGACCTTGCGGTTGCCGCCCGGCGGTGTGTAGGTGCGCAGGGTCAGGCCGGTCGCCGGATCGACGCTGTCGGTGCCCAGCGCAGTGACGTCGCTGGGGCATTGCGGGTACACGCCGGCCATCGCTGTCGGCAGCGCCAGCGTACCGAGCAGGGCTGCGAAGGACTTGCTGAGCTTCATGATGGTTGCACTCCCTGCGGGTTACTGGGCCAGCGCACCGCGTGCGAAGTTGCCGTTGCTGCGCGGCGCGCCGTTGAGGTCGTTGGCAAGCTTCGGCCAGGCCAGGATCACGAGGCTCTGGCCCAGCGAGAAGTGGCCCCCGGGCGCGACCGCGGCGGACGTCGGGTTGTAGGTGCCGAAGTCGACCCAGTTGCCCGTCACCGTCGCACCGCGCGTCAGCGGGCCGAAGCGCACATCGATGAAGTTGCCGCCCTCGTCGAACGCCGCCGCGGTGGTCACCACCGTGGGCTCCTGCACCTCCAGGACCGGCGCGCCACGCACCACCGATTGCTCGAGCGCCGCGATCAGCTGCCGCAGCCCGCCGTTGCTGCCGATCTCGTAGGCGCTGCGGAAGTCGACGCCGGGCAGCGTGATGTCGCCCTGCGCGTTGCCGCCGCCGCCCGCCGTGCCATCGCCCGCGTTGATCGCCGAGAAGACCGAGTAGGAGGTCGTCAGCGTCGGGTCGGGCGTGGCGGCCGGCGCGAACAGCACCGCCACGTCGTTGCCGCTGCGCGTCTGCGGCGCCTGCGCGCTCAGCCCGAAGCAGGGGTTGCCGTTGGCGGTGTTGTACGAGCAGGTGGTCTGGTCGATCGAGTAGTCGATGCGCCAGTTGAAGCTGCGGTTGCCCAGCACGACGCTGTTGATGACCTGGCCATCGGAGAACCAGCGTGCCTTGCCGGCCAGCGCCTGGTTCAGCGCAGAGAAGGCGCCCAGCCGCGCGAGCAGGCCGCCGGAGTGGCCGTAGCCGACGATGCCGGCGCCGTTCTGCACGACCGATTGCGAGATGACCAGGCAGCCCGGTTCGCCCAGTCCGAGCGCGCAGTTGGACGCCTGCGTCGGGCTCGTGCCGCCCTGGAAGGCACGTGCAGCCGTCGCGTAGCTGTCGTTCATCGCGATCGTGTTGTTCACGATGTTGACGTTCGCCGCGTCCTGCATCGAGATGCCGCCCCCGGCCACGCCCGCGCCGTTGTTGACGATCACGTTGTTCAGGATGTCGACGCGGTTCCACAGCAGCCGCAGGCCGTTGTTCACGTCGCCCGAACCGTTGACGCCGACCATCGCGATGCCGCCGCCGTCGCCCGCGCCGGCCAGGTTGCCCTGGAAGACGTTGTTGATGACGGTGACGTTGCCGGTGCCCAGCGCAATGCCGGTGCCCGCCGGGTCGACGATGCCGACGATGGCCAGGCCACCGCCCTGCACCGACTTCGCCTGGTTGAACGACTGGTTGAAGCGGAACTGGTTGTCCGAGACCGTGCTGGCGTACGTGACCGCGTTCAGCAGCACCGAGCGGTTGTCCTGATCGACCATCCGCGCCCGCACCGCGGCGTTGCCGTTGGCGGTGTAGCTACTGCTCTGGCCGAAGTGCGCCATGCCGCCGCCGTCGCCGGTGGAGAAGTTGCCGGCCACGTAGTTGTGCGCGACGCGGTAGCCGCGTGCCCCGGTGTAGATCGAGATGCCGCCGCCACCGCCGACCACTTCACCGGCGGTGTTGCCGTTCTTCAGGATCTCGTTGTGGTGGATGTTGACCAGCAGGTTGTTCGCATTCACCGGCAGATCGGCCTGGTTCAGCTCGGCGTGGCCGATGCGGATGCCGCCGTTGTAGAGGCCCTGGTTGCCGATGATCCGGTTGTTCGAGATCTGCAGCTGGATCGCATTGCCGTTGGCGACGATGCCGCCGCCGGTGTCGGCACCCGACACGGTGAAGCCGTCGATCTGCAGCGCGCGCACCGGGCGCAGGTTGTTGTTGGCCGAGGCCGGGATGAACGGCCCGTTGGCCAGGCTCGCGGCGTTGCCCGCCAGCGGCCGCTGCAGGATGAAGAAGCCGGAAGACTCCTCGGTGGCAAACAGCGGCGGCGCGTTGTCCACCGTGTCGCCGGTGAGGCAGGCGGTCATGTTGGCCGGCACCGCCTGCCCAGGCAGCAGGGCGGCCGACATGCCCTGGTTCAGCACCAGGTCGCAGACCTTGCCGCGCCATGCGGCCAGCCGCACCGGTTCGGCACCCATCGAGGCATTGATGATCGTTGCCGGCGCACCGTAACCCTGCACGCGGACGCGCTTCCAGACGATCGGCGCTTCCTCGTAGAGGCCGGGCGCGACGGTGATGAGATCACCGTCGACGGTGCCCGGTGCATCGATCGCCGCCTGGATGGTGGCGAAGTCGTAGCCGCCGCCCTGGCCGACGGTGACCGGGCGCACGCGGCCGGCCGCCATGTTCACGGTGCCGGCGTGCAGCGTGGCGCCGCGCACCGACTTGCGGCCGTTCGCGTGGACGACCTCGACCGTGCCACTCACGCCGCTGGGCACGTTGACGGTGATGACGTCGTCGGCCCAGCTCACGTTGGCCGCGGCGATGGTGGTGCCGCCGATGATCACCTGGCCAGCGCTGGCGCCGAAGCCGTAATTGCGCTCGATCGTCTTGGGCGCCGCGTTCGTGCCGGGCGTGCCCAGGTCGTTCTGGTCGTAGGCCGGGTTGTGCACCTGGGTCAGGCCCATCGACACGATGCGCACCGTGCCGCCGGCCGCAGGCACCCACGGGCCGACGTCGTTGGCGTTGAACTGGCCGGTCACCATCTTGATGCCTGGCGTGCCGTCGGGCTGCTCGGTGTCCAGCGCGTACTGCGAGGGGCCGGCAAAGGCCGCGATCGGCAGCACCGGCGTGTCCAGGTAGGTCGTCTTGCCCGGCAGGTACTGGAAGGTGTAGCAGAACTGCGTGTACTGAGGATTGAAGTGCGGGTCGATCACCGTGCCGCCGGTCACCGGGTCCTTCATGGTCGGCGAGTTCAGGCACACGTTGACCATGTTCGGCGCCACGCCCGAAGGCATCGGCACGTTGAACGCGAAGCTCGAGGGCACCAGCGCGTTGTAGGTGCCGTAGCGGTCGGAGTAGACGCGGTTGATCTCGTTGCCCGCGTAGTCGCGGATCGAGACGGGCATGAACGGCGGCGCGTACTTCTCGCCGAAGCTCGGCGCGTACGGGTCGAACTCGTTGGCCAGGTCGTCGAGGATCATGCCGACGATGTGGCCGGCCACCGGCGTCTTGGTGAACATGTGGAAGTCGGCGAACGGGTTCATGCCCGGTGCCAGCACCACCAGCTTCTTGTTGCAGTACGGGCGGCGGGCCAGCACGGTGGTGTTGTCCGCCGCATAGCTGTCACGGAAGCGCGCCGGGATCTCGACACCCTCGAACAGCGTCAGCGACGCGGGCACGAGGTTCGGCGTGGTGCCGTTGAAATAGGGCTGGCCGTTGTCGTCCAGCGCCTCGTCGCGCGAACCCAGGCACTCGGCCGGGTTGGCCAGCGTGCCGGGCACCAGCAGGTCGCCGAAGTCGACGTTCTTGTCCTCTTCCTTCTGGTGTTCGTAGCCGTAGGGCGCGACGCCTTCGAGCATGTAGCGCCCCGGCGGCAGCGGCACCGGCTCGACGCTGTTGGCGCGCGCCGGGTCGGCGTTGCAGCTGCCGTCGGCAGCCAGGCCGGCGGGGCAGTAGTCGACGAAGCCGAAGCCGCCGTCGAACACGCCGTCACGCACCTGGTTCCAGATGCGCATGCCGTCGTAGCAGCGGCTGCGGTTCGTGCCCGTGGCGAAGCTGTTGCCGGCGCGATCGGTGTACGGGTTCGGGTCGACGCAGTCCGCCGGCATGGCGTTGTCGAAGCTGTCGGACGTGGCCAGTTGCACCGCGTGGCTCAGGTTGGCCGCGCTCGGTTCGACGACGGCCCCGTTGGGCGCCACCACCTTGTTCTGGTTGTTCAGGCGGTACAGCCGGATCTCGACGTTCGGAACCCCCGGTTCGTTGTTCTCGGGCGTGGCGAACTTCGGGTCGTTCTCGGCACGCGTCGAGGCGTAGTGCACGACGCCGGTGATGCCGCCGTGGTCGTTGGCATCGGCCGGGTTGTATTCGCTCTTGCCCCAGTGGATGACGTTGGTCTGGCCGAGGAAGCCCTGGAAGTTCTGCAGCAGGTTGGCCGAGCTCGGTGCGACCGGCGAGCCATCGGGGTTCTTGCCGCCGAAGATGCGCCAGCGCTGGTCGCCGTTCTCCGGCTGGAACTGCGGCGTCAGCGTGTTGGCGGGCCACAGGTCGGCCAGGTTGGCCGGCGGGTCGACCACCGCGCCGCCGTCGTCGGCAATGATGGTGGCGCCGGTGGCCTTGAAGCGGGTGAAGTCCGTCTCTGCGACCAGCCAGTTGAAGAACGGGAAGACCTCGGCGAACTGGTAGTTGCCTTCGTCGTCGGTCACGGTGGAGTTGTAGATCGAGCCGTCGCGGAAGCGGATGTTGACCACCGATCCGGGGATGCCGGGCTTGGCCGCGCCGGCAGCGTCGTACGGGAAGCCGGTGCCTTCCTTGTCGTAGAAGACCTTGCCCTGCAGGTTGCTGAACCAGCTGAACACCGGCACATCGTTCAGGTTGAGGTTGCTGCCGTCCGCGGGCATCACGAATTCGTAGCTGGCGATGACGTTGTCCAGCGGCTCGTCCCACACGGCGAGCTGGTAGCGCTGGCCGGCCTTCAGCCCGCTGATGGTGAACATGCCTTCGCGGCCGGCCTGGTCGTCGCAGGAGTTGGCGTACAGGGTGCGCCCCAGCCCCACGCCGGCGGCCACTTCGTTCAGGCCGATCCAGCAGGCCGCGACCGGCGCGCCGGAATAGAAGCGGATGCCCGGCGGCCGCGACATGTGGGTGCTGACGACCTTGCCGCTCACCGAAGCAGGCCCGTTCAGCCCGGTGACCGATGTGTCCTTGAAGCGGCGCACGAAGCCGTGCCAGACATGGTGGCCCGGGGGGCCGAATTCCTTGAAGAAGCTCGGTTCGCCGGACTTGACCCAGGCATCGACGCCCCAGGTGCCCTCGATGGTGGTGGTCTGGTGCCACTTCGACTGGTCCTGGCCGTGGATCGACGGCGCGATCTCGAAGCCGTTGTCCCACACCACCTGCTCGACGCGCGTGCGCTGCGCTTCGGTGGCGATCCAGATCGGCACGTTGGTGGCGTTGCCGTTCGCATCGGCGAAATTGCAGCGCTGCACGCTGGGCATCACCGGCGGCGCGATCGAGAAGATCGTGTACTTGGCCGGCGACAGGTTCTTGATGCGGACCACGCCATTGCGATCGGTCCAGAGCTGGTTGGCGCCCAGCTTCGAGTACATCAGCGAGCCATCGGGGTTGTAGCGCGGCGAGCCATCGGCATTGAGCGCGTACTCGGTGCCCAGCGGGTTGCCGAAGGTGTCGGTGGACATGCGCCCGCCCGAAGCGCCATAGGTGCCGCCGGCCTCGAAGAGCTGCACCTCCCAGCCGCACAACGGAGACTCCTGCACCCCCGGGGCATCCGCCGTGCCGTTGATGGGAGCGTTGTCCTCGAACACGAAGACCGAGATCTGCGAAGTCTTGAACGGCAGCGGGTTGACAGGGACGACGACGTCGGGGAAACCGCCGCTGGCCGCCGCACGGATCGGCATGCCGTTCATCGTGTAGCCGGTGGCGGTGGTGCCGAAACTCGCGTTGTCGGGAAGCACCGAGACGTAATAGCGCTTGCTCGGGTCGGTGGCGGGGAAGTTGACCACGCCAGCGCCATCGCTGTGGCCGACCTGCACCACCCGCGTGTGGCTGCGATGAAAGCCGAGCGACAGCGTCGGGTCGCCGTTCAGACCAGTGACGTCGGGGACGACCTGGTAGGTCGCGTCTTCCTCGATCGTGTATCGATAGGCGGTGACGGCGACGCCGTCGGTGCCTCTGACGCGGATCTCCACCGCCTGAGCGGAGGCCAATCCCAGGCACGTCAAGCCGAGCATCAACCGGGCGATGCCGGCACCGGCGTGGTTCCAGAGCGCGCGTACGGTCGGTGATTCCATGATTCCCCCTGCTGACCACGAACCGCTGCTCGACACGAGTGCGGCTCCTTTGCCATGGGGTCACTCTATGGACGTGTCGATCTGTTGCTGCGGGTGGCGGACCTGCTCTTCACGGTAGGGTCGACCCCCAGCACCCCGCGATCACGGGGTGCCCGGCTTCGCCACGCCGTACGTGCCTTATCCAGGCTTAATCGCCCGTCGAATTCGTGGCGCTTCGTCGGGTCCGGGGGTCGCGGCCGGCGCTTCGATTGGCGAGAATGGCTTAGCGGGGGGTCAAGCTGCAGATGCGCATCCTGATGGTGGAAGACGACAAGCTGTTTGGCGGTGCGATGCAGAAGTCGCTGCTGCGCGCCGGCTACGCGGTGGACTGGATCGAGCTCGGGCGCGACCTGGTCGGCGCGATGCGCGCCGCCGAATACGACTGCGTGATGCTCGACCTGAACCTGCCCGACGCCAGCGGCGAGGAGTGCCTGAAGACGATCCGCGAGCGCAGCCCGGGCATGTCGGTGATCGTCGTCACCGCGCGAGGGGGCCTGATCGACCGTGTGCGCCTGCTCGAGATCGGTGCCGACGACTATCTCGTCAAGCCGGTCGACCTGGACGAGATGAACGCGCGGGTGCGCGCCATCACCCGGCGGGTGCAGCACGCGCAGGCGGGCGGCACATCGGCCGTGCTCTCGCACGGGGCGCTCAAGCTGCAACCGGCGCGGCGCACGGCCACCTGGAAGGGCCAGCTCGTGCCGTTGACGAACCGCGAGTTCTGGCTGCTCGAGACGCTGGTGCGCAAGAAGTCGCAGATCCTCTCGCGCGAGCGCCTCGAGGAAACCCTGTACGGGTGGGGAGACGAGATCGACAGCAACGCCGTGGAGGTGTACATCCATCACCTGCGGCGCAAGTTCGAACCCGGCTTGATCAAGACGGTGCGGGGGGTGGGTTACCAGTTGGGCGCGGAGACGATCGATGATTAGCACACCGAGAGACTGGTCGCTGCGCACGAGGCTGCTGGTCATCGCGGCGCTGGCCAGCCTGACCACGCTGCTGGCCGGCGGCGCCGCCATGTACTGGGCGGCCCAGCGCGAAGACGCGCGCCTGCTCGACTCCCGTCTCGAGGACCTGGCGCGCACGGTGCTGTCCTTCGCGGAGCACGAGATCACCGAGATCCTCGGCGAAGGCCGCACCGAGCTGATGCACACCGAAACCGCCGCCACGCTCGGCTCGCGCTACCGCTACCAGATCTGGACGCGACACGGCAACATGCTGCTGCACAGCTACAAGGCTTCGCCCAGCGTGCCGATGATGCCGCTGCGCCATCTCGGCTTCGGCACCGTGGCGATCGACGGCGATGACTTTCGCGTCTTCGCGATGGAGGGCAACGGCGGCGAGATGGTCATCCAGGTGGGCGAGTGCCTGGACGAGCGCGAATCGGCCATCGGCATCGTCAGCCTCTACTTCATCGGCTTCCTGTTGCTCCCGTTCGGCATCGTGTTTGCCATCACCTGGTGGCTGTTGCGCCGCTCGCTGCGCTCCATCGATGCATCCGCCGCCCAGCTCAGCCGGCGCAGCCCGATCGACCTGACCCCGGTGGTCGCCGAGAACCCGCCGGTCGAACTCAAGCCGATGATCAGCTCGATCAATGCGCTGTTCGAGCGCATCAACAAGACGCTGTCGCTGGAGCGCGGCTTCACGGCGGTGGCAGCGCACGAACTGCGCACGCCGCTGGCCGGCCTGCGCGCGCATGCCCAGATCGCGGCCACGGCCCGCTCGCCGGAGGAGCTCGCCGAGTCGCTCGCCGCGGTGATGGTCGGCGTGGACCGCGCGGCCCACCTGCTGGACCAGTTGCTCGACCTGGCTCGCATGGAGAGCGTCGCCAGCGATGCGGATCGCCTGCGCCAGTCGGTGGACATCGCCAAGGTGTACGAAAGCGTCGTCGGCGATCTGGGTAGCCTGGCGTCGCGGCGCGGGCTGCGCATCGAGTCCGACTTCATGGAAGAGCGCATCGTCGCGATGGAGCTGGGCATGCTGCTGCTTCTGCGCAACCTGCTGGGCAACGCGATCCGCTACACACCAACGGGCGGCCGCGTGAACGTCAGCACACGCCGGGAGGGCGCGGCCATCACCTTGACGGTGGACGACTCCGGCCCGGGCATTCCGCTGGAGTCTCGCGAACGCGTGTTCGAACGCTTCGATCGGCTCGGAGCCATCGGCGACGAGGGCGTCGGCCTGGGGATGTCCATTGTCCAGTCCGTGGTGGTAGCGCATCAGGCCATGATCCGCCTTCTCGAATCGCCGCTGGGAGGCCTGCGCGTCCAGGTGCATTTCCCGCTGAATCGGGTCTGATCCCGGTTTCTTCATCGACGGTTAAGGCACCGTCGCCAGACTCCATTGCAGGCGCCAGGAACGGCGCGCGACGTGGTCGTGCCCGCTCCTGGCTTTTGTCCAGCAATCTGCCGGCGCGCGATGAACGACGACTGGAACGGCGCAGCGCGCCAAGGCTTCGATTGGGGAGCGCCACGGGCTGCGGGTCGCAGTGCCCGGCCTGGCCTGCCCTGGCGGCCGGGCAGCCTTCCCGAGGGCGCCGTGCGACTTCTCCTGGTGACCGAAGACCAAACCCTGGCTGCAGCGCTGCTGGCGCGGCTGCAGTCGTGTGGCCATGAGGCACGGTGGCAGCGGGAGTGGCCTGCGCCTGAGCCCGCGGCGGGCGGCGACCATGAGATGCTGGCCATCGATGGTGCGCTGTGGCGTGCCGCCGAGGCGACGGGTTTCAGCGCCGTTGGCGAGTCGGTGCCCACGATGCTGCTGGAAGAAGCGGGGACGTCGACCCTCGGCTCCGCAGCGCGGCTCGAGGCCCTGGTGGAAAGCGTTCTGGCCTGGGCTGAACGCACGGCCTTGGGCGCGGCGCAGCGTCTGATGGGTGGCGAGCTGCTCGTGGACATCGATCGCCAGTTCATCCAGCTCAACGGTGCATCGGTCGAGCTGACGCCTCTGGAGTGGCAGGTGATCACGCTGCTCGTCAGGCGCCCGGATCGTGTTGTGTCGCGACAGGAGATCGCGCAGCTCATCGGCGGCGATGCCGCGGCCAGCGACAACGCCGTGGCCGTCCATCTGTACAACCTGCGCCGCAAGTTCGGCCGACACGCCATCGAGACGATTCGCGGCCGCGGCTTTCGCCTGCGGCCATGAAAAAAGCCGGCTGATGCCGGCTTCTTCTTTCACGCCCTGCGGCGTCTTACTCGGCTTTCTCGGCCGCTTCCTCGGCCACCACGGGCTCGGGGCGATCGACCAGCTCGACGAAGGCCATCGGCGCGTTGTCGCCGACGCGGAAGCCCATCTTCAGGATGCGCGTGTAGCCACCCGGGCGCGCCTTGTAGCGCGGGCCGAGTTCGCCGAACAGCTTCGTGACGACGGCGCGATCGCGCGTGCGGTCGAAGGCCAGCCGGCGGTTCGCCAGCGTGGGCTCCTTGGCCAGCGTGATCAGCGGCTCGACGACGCGGCGCAGTTCCTTGGCCTTGGGGACCGTGGTCTTGATCGCCTCGTGCGTGAGCAGCGAGTTGCACATGTTGCGCAGCATCGCCTGGCGATGCTCGCTGGTGCGGTTGAGTTTGCGAAGTCCGTGACGGTGACGCATGGTGCTTTCCTGTCTTTATTGAACCCCAGCCGGATCAGGTACTGGGGGTTGCACACTGCGCTGAATGCTTCAGCGCTTATCTAGGCCCTGGGGGGGCCAGTTCTCGAGGCGCGCGCCGAGCGTGAGCCCGCGCGAAGCCAGCACTTCCTTGATTTCGTTGAGCGACTTGCGGCCCAGGTTCGGCGTCTTCAGCAGCTCGGTCTCGGTGCGCTGGATCAGGTCGCCGATGTAGTAGATGTTCTCGGCCTTCAGGCAGTTGGCCGAACGCACGGTCAGCTCGAGCTCGTCGACCGGGCGCAGCAGGATCGGATCGAACTTCTGGTCGCTGCGGTCGCTGCGGCCGGCGTCGAAGATCTGGTCGACCTGGCCCTCGAGCTGCGCGAACACCGCGAGCTGCTCGACCAGCACCTTGGCCGACGAGCGGATCGCCTCTTCCGGCGTGATGGCGCCGTTGGTGACGATCTCCATCACCAGCTTGTCGAGGTCGGTGCGCTGCTCGACGCGGGCGCTCTCGACCGTGTAGCTCACGCGCGAGACCGGCGAAAACGACGCGTCCAGCACGATGCGGCCGATCGACTTGGTCGGCTCGTCGCCGTAGCGGCGCAGCGTGCCCGGCACGTAGCCGCGGCCCTTTTCGACCTTGATCTGCATGTCGAGCTTGCCGCCTTGCGACAGGTGCGCGATCACGTGATCGGGGTTGATGATCTCCACGTCGTGCGGGGTCTGGATGTCGCCGGCCGTGACCGGGCCTTCGCCTTCCTTGCGCAGCACGAGGGTGACCTCGTCGCGGTTGTGCAGGCGGAACACCACGCCCTTGAGGTTCAGCATGATGTGAACCACGTCTTCCTGCACACCGTCCACCGTCGAGTACTCGTGCAGCACGCCGGCGATCGTCACTTCGGTGGGCGCGTAGCCGACCATGGACGACAGCAGCACGCGGCGCAGCGCGTTGCCCAGCGTGTGGCCATAGCCGCGCTCGAACGGTTCGAGCGTGACCTTGGCGCGATTGCCGCCCAGCGGCTCCACGTTGATGGCTTTGGGTTTGAGCAGATTGGTTTGCATTGAGTCCTGTTCCTCTGGATGCCCTCGGCTCGTTACACCGATAAGGCTGGCGGACATCGCCGGGCGGGTGAACCAACGCTTCGTGCCGGCACGCGAAGCATCACCGAGAAGAGGTGTCGGCCGCCGGCCGGCACCCCGTTGTCGTGCTGGGGCTTAGCGCGAGTACAACTCGACGATCAGCGCTTCCTTGATGTCGGCGCCGAACTCGTCGCGGTCGGGGGCCTTCTTGAACACGCCTTCCAGCTTGTTCGCATCGACCTGCACCCAGTTGGGCATGCCCTGGCCTTCGGCGAGCTTGACGGCGTCGGTGACGCGAAGCTGCTTCTTGGCCTTTTCGCGCACGGCGACGGTGTCGCCGGCCTTGACCGAGTACGAGGCGATGTTGACCACTTCGCCGTTGACCGTGATGCCCTTGTGCGAGACGAGCTGGCGTGCCTCGGCGCGCGTGGAGCCGAAGCCCATGCGGTAGACGACGTTGTCCAGGCGCGACTCGAGCAGCAGCAGCAGGTTCGAGCCGGTGTTGCCCTTGCGGCGCTCGGCCTCGGCGAAGTAGCGGCGGAACTGGCGCTCCAGCACGCCGTACATGCGCTTGACCTTCTGCTTCTCGCGAAGCTGCAGGCCGAAGTCGGAGGTGCGCGAGCCCGAGGTGCGGCCGTGCTGGCCGGGCTTGGAGTCGAACTTGGCCTTGTCGCTGATCGGGCGGCGGGCGCTCTTCAGGAACAGGTCGGTGCCTTCACGGCGGGAAAGTTTGGCCTTGGGGCCGAGGTAGCGTGCCACTTTGGTGTCCTTCGTTCAATCTGACGCGACGTCTAGACTCGCGCGAGCCTGGCGGGTGTTGTTATCGGTGCTCAGGCGGTGGGCTTCTTACAAGCGAAAAAGTCGGCGAGGCCTCGAGGGCTTCGCCGACCGCGGAAAACAGCGCTCAGATGCGGCGGCGCTTCTGCGGGCGGCAGCCGTTGTGCGGAACCGGCGTGACGTCCGAGATCGAGTTGATGCGGATGCCCAGCGAGGCCAGCGCACGAACCGACGATTCGCGGCCCGGGCCGGGGCCCTTGATCCGCACGTCGAGGTTCTTGATGCCTTGTTCCTGGGCAGCGCGGCCTGCCACTTCCGCAGCCACCTGGGCAGCGAACGGCGTGCTCTTGCGCGAACCCTTGAAACCCTGGCCACCGCTGCTGGCCCAGGCCAGCGCGCCACCTTGGCGATCGGTGATCGTGATGATCGTGTTGTTGAACGACGCGTGGACGTGCGCAATGCCGTCCGCAACGTTCTTGCGGATCTTCTTGCGCACGCGTTGAGCGGCGGTATTGACGGGTGCCTTGGCCATGGTCGTGTCTTTCTCTAATGCTTCACTGGGTCAGGAAGGAACGGCAGTTCACTTCTTGACGAGCGCGCCGGACTTGCGCGGGCCCTTGCGGGTGCGCGCATTGGTCTTGGTGCGCTGGCCGCGCACGGGCAGGCCGCGGCGGTGACGGAAGCCGCGGTAGCAGCCGAGGTCCATCAGTCGCTTGATGTTGATGGACATCTCGCGGCGAAGGTCGCCCTCGATCGTCATCTTGCCGATTTCTTCCCGGATCTTCTCCAGGTCGCCGTCGGTGAGATCCTTGATCTTCTTCGAGTACGCCACACCCACCGTGTTGCAGATCTTCTGCGCCGTCGTACGGCCGATGCCGTAGATGTGCGTCAGGCCGATCTCGGTGTGCTTGTGCGGCGGGATGTTGATGCCAGCAATGCGTGCCATGTCTCTTGTCCTTCAGTTCAGCCTTGACGCTGCTTGTGGCGCGGATCGGTGCAAATGACGCGCACCACGCCCTTGCGGCGAATGATCTTGCAGTTGCGGCACATCTTCTTGACCGATGCGGCTACTTTCATGGTCTTCTCCTAAGCCTTCGTCAGGCAACTCACTTGGCCCGAAACACGATGCGGGCACGACTCAAATCGTAGGGTGTCAGTTCGACCGTCACCTTGTCGCCCGGGAGGATGCGGATGTAGTGCATGCGCATCTTTCCGGAGATGTGGCCGAGCACGACGTGCCCGTTCTCCAATTTCACGCGAAACGTGGCGTTGGGGAGGTTTTCGAGAATCTCCCCCTGCATCTGGATGGCATCGTCTTTCGACATCTCAGCTCGCCTTGAAATTCGCCTTCTTCAGCAAAGACTCGTACTGCTGACTCATCACATAGCTTTGAACCTGGGCCCAGAAGTCCATCGTGACCACGACGATGATCAGCAGCGAGGTGCCCCCGAAATAGAACGGCACGTTGTACTTGAGCACGAGGAACTCGGGCAGCAGGCACACGGCGGTGATGTAGATCGCACCGGCCAGCGTCAGACGCGACAGGATCTTGTCGATGTGCTTGGCCGGTCTGTTCGCCCGGGCGGATGCCGGGGATGAAGGCGCCGCTCTTCTTCAGGTTGTCGGCCGTCTCGCGGCTGTTGAAGACGAGCGCGGTGTAGAAGAAGCAGAAGAACACGATCGCCGCGGCGTACAGCATCACGTAGATCGGCTGCCCGGGCGACAGCAGCGAGGCCAGGTCCTTCAGCCAGCGCATGCCTTCGCCGGTGGCGAACCAGCCCACCACGGTGGCCGGCAGCAGGATGATCGACGACGCGAAGATCGGCGGGATCACGCCCGACATGTTCAGCTTCAGCGGCAGGTGCGACGACTGGCCGCCGTAGACCTTGTTGCCGACCTGGCGCTTGGCGTAGTTGACCAGGATCTTGCGCTGGCCACGCTCGACGAACACGACGACGAAGGTCACCACAGCAACCAGCGCGATGATGAACAGCGAGACGACGATGCTCATCGCACCGGTGCGCACCAGCTCGAACAGGCCGCCGATGGCGTTGGGCAGCCCCGCAGCGATGCCGGCGAAGATCAGGATCGAGATGCCGTTGCCCAGGCCGCGCTCGGTGATCTGCTCGCCCAGCCACATCAGGAACATCGTGCCGGCCACCAGGCTCACCACCGCCGTCATGCGAAAGCCGAAGCCCGGCGCAATGACCAGGCCCGGCGAGCCTTCCAGCGCGAGCGCGATGCCCAGCGACTGGAACAGCGCCAGGCCCAGCGTGCCGTAGCGCGTGTACTGGGTGATCTTGCGGCGGCCGGCTTCGCCTTCCTTCTTCAACGCCTCGAGCGTGGGCACCACGTAGGTCATCAACTGCATGATGATCGACGCGGAGATGTAGGGCATGATGCCCAGCGCGAAGACGGTGAAGCGCGACAGCGCGCCACCGGAGAACATGTTGAACAGGCTCAGGATGCCGCCGGCCTGCCCCTTGAACAGCTGCTCGAGCTGCTGCGGGTCGATGCCGGGCACGGGAATGTGCGCCCCGAGGCGATAGACCACGAGCGCGAGCACCAGGAAGACAAGCCGGCGACGCAGGTCGCCGAACTTGCCGCTCTTGGCCAGTTGATTCGCGTTGGTTGCCACTGAGTTCCGTTCTGCTTCGTTGCCCTGCGGCCGATCAGGCCACGGAGCCGCCGGCCGCCTCGATGGCAGCCTTGGCGCCGGCGGTCGCGCCGATGCCCTTGAGCGCGACCTTCTTGGTCAGCTCGCCGGTCTTGATGACCTTGACCGTCTGCGCGATCTGGCCGACCAGCTTGGCCGCCTTCAGCGTCAGCAGATCGACTTCGTCGACGCCCAGCGCCTCGAGGTCGGCCAGCGTGATCTCGGCGTTGTACTTGAGCTGGTGCGACTTGAAGCCGCGCTTGGGCAGGCGACGCTGCAGCGGCATCTGGCCGCCTTCGAAGCCGACCTTGTGGTAGCCACCGGCACGGGACTTCTGGCCCTTGTGGCCGCGGCCGGCCGTCTTGCCCAGGCCCGAACCGATGCCACGGCCGACACGGCGGCGGTTCTTCTTGCTGCCTTCTGCAGGCTTGATGGTGTTCAGTTCCATTACAGCACCTTCACCAGGTACGAGACCTTGTTGATCATGCCGCGCACCGCCGGGGTGTCTTCGAGCACGCGCTCGCTGTTGACACCGCGCAGGCCCAGGCCGCGCACGGTGGCGCGATGCGATTCGCGCGTGCCGGCGATGCTGCGAACCAGCTTCACCGTGAGGGTTTTCTTGTCTGCCATGACTCTTCTCCGCGTGCCGATCAGCCGAACAGCTGCTCGACGGTGAGGCCGCGCTTGGCTGCCACTTCGGACGGCGTGGTCGAGCTCTTCAGCGCGTCCAGCGTGGCGCGAACCATGTTGTACGGGTTGGTCGAGCCGTGGCTCTTGGCCACGATGTCGGTGACACCCATCACCTCGAACACCGCGCGCATCGGGCCGCCGGCGATGATGCCGTCACCCGGCTTGGCCGGCGCCATCAGCACCTTGGCCGCGCCGTGGCCGCCGATCACCTTGTGGTGGATCGTGCCGTCCTTGAGCTGGACCTTGAACATGTTGCGGCGGGCCGACTCCATCGCCTTCTGCACGGCGACCGGCACTTCCTTGGCCTTGCCCTTGCCCATGCCGATGCGGCCGTCGCCGTCGCCGACCACGGTCAGCGCCGCGAAGCTCAGCGTGCGACCGCCCTTCACGACCTTGGTGACGCGGTTCACCGCGATCATCTTTTCCTTCAGGCCGTCGTCATTGCCTTCGGTCTGCTGGCGGGGTTGAAACTTTGCCATTGTCGAATTCCTTCTCGTCGCCGATGCGTGGGGCGCTTAGAACTGCAGGCCGGCTTCGCGGGCTGCCTCGGCCAGCGCCTTGACGCGGCCGTGGTAGGCGAAGCCGGAGCGGTCGAACGCCACCTTCTCGATGCCGGCGGCCTTGGCCTTCTCGGCGATGCGCTTGCCGATCAGGGTGGCGGCAGCGGCGTTGGCGCCCTTGCCCGCCACGCCGAGCTGCGCGCGCACTTCCTTCTCGGCGGTGGAAGCGCTGGCCAGCACCTTGGTGCCGTCGTCGGAGATGACGCTGGCGTAGATGTGCAGGTTCGTGCGGTGCACCGTCAGGCGCGCAACGCGCTGCGTGGCGATGCGCACACGGGTCTGGCGGGAGCGGCGGATGCGCTGATCTTTTTTGTTCAGTGACATGGTCGTCGCTCCTTACTTCTTCTTGGTCTCTTTGATCGTGACCTTCTCGTCCGCGTAGCGGATGCCCTTGCCCTTGTAAGGCTCGGGCGGGCGGATCGCGCGGACTTCCGCGGCGATCTGGCCCACCACCTGGCGGTCGGAACCCTTGATCACGATCTCGGTCTGCGTCGGGCAGGTGACCGTGATGCCCGCGGGCATGTCCTTGGCCACCGGGTGCGAGAAACCGATCTGCAGGTTCAGCTTGGGCCCTGCGCCTGGGCCCGGAAGCCCACGCCGACCAGGTTCAGCTTCTTCTCGAAGCCCTTGCTGACGCCGTTGACCATGTTGGCCACCAGCGCGCGCATCGTGCCGCTCATCGCATCGGCCGCGACCGATTCGTTGGCGGGGGAGAACAGCACCTTGCCGTCCTCGTTCTTGACCGTGACGAGTTCGTTGACGGGGCGCACCAGCGTGCCCAGCGAACCCTTGACGCTGATCTTGTCAGCCGTCACCGAGACGTCCACGCCTTTCGGCAGGGCGATCGGCATCTTTCCAACGCGTGACATTGCTATTTCTCCCTTAGGCGACGTAGCAGAGCACTTCGCCGCCGATGCCGGCCTGGCGTGCCTTGCGGTCGGTCATCACGCCCTTGGGCGTGGTGACGATGGCCACGCCGAGCCCGTTCATGACGTTCGGGATGTCGTGGCGGCCCTTGTAGATGCGCAGGCCCGGACGGCTCACGCGCTCGATGTGCTCGATCACGGGGCGGCCGGCGTAGTACTTCAGCGCGATCTCGAGTTCCGGCTTGGCGGTTTCGCCGCGGATCTTGAAGTCCTCGATGTAGCCTTCGTCCTTCAGGACCTTGGCGATCGCGACCTTCAGCTTCGACGAGGGCATCGCCACAGTGGTCTTCTCGACCATCTGCGCGTTGCGGATACGCGTCAGCATATCGGCGATGGGATCACTCATGCTCATGTGAATTGCTCCTTTGCGCGCCGATTACCAGCTGGCCTTGACGACACCGGGGATGTCGCCCTTGAAGGCCAGTTCGCGGATCTTGTTGCGGCCCAGGCCGAACTTGCGGAACGTGCCGCGCGGACGGCCGGTCAGCTCGCAACGATTGCGCTGACGGGTCGGGTAGGCGTTGCGCGGCAGCTTCTGCAGCTCGAGGCGCGCGGCATAACGCTCTTCGTCGGACTTCTTGGCGTCGTTGGCGATGCCCTTGAGTTCGTCGTACTTCTTCTTGTACTTGGCGACCAGTTGCTCGCGCTTGAGTTCGCGCTGGATCAGGGATGTCTTAGCCACGGGCCACCTCAGTTCTTGAACGGGAACTTGAATGCGGCGAGCAGCGCCTTGCATTCGTCGTCGGTCTTCGCGGTCGTCGTGATGCTGATGTTCAGCCCACGCAGCGCATCGATCTTGTCGTAGTCGATCTCCGGGAAGATGATCTGTTCCTTGACACCGATGTTGTAGTTGCCACGGCCGTCGAAGGCACGGCCCGAGATGCCGCGGAAGTCGCGCACGCGCGGCAGCGCGATCGTCACGAAGCGGTCGAGGAACTCGTACATGCGCACGCCGCGCAGCGTGACCATGCAGCCGATGGGCACGCCGTCGCGGATCTTGAAGCCGGCGATCGCCTTGCGCGACTTGGTGACCACCGGCTTCTGGCCGGCGATCTTGGTGAGGTCGCCGACGGCGTTGTCCATCACCTTCTTGTCGGACACGGCCTCGCTCACGCCCATGTTCAGCGTGATCTTGGTGATGCGCGGAACCTGCATCGTGGACTTGTAGCCGAACTTCTTGACGAGTTCGGGAACGATCTTTTCGCGGTAGATCGGCTGCAGGCGAGCGGCGCTTTGCTTGTTGAGCCATGGCTTGGCCCCTTAGGCCTTGATCTCTTCGCCGCTGGACTTGTAGACGCGAACCTTCCTTCTTGCCGTTTCGGCGAGAGCTTGATGCCCACCCGATCGGCCTTGCCGGTCGCCGGGTTGTAGATGGCGACGTTGCTCTGGTGGATCGACAGCGTCTTCTCGACGACGCCGCCGGTGGTGCCCTTCATCGGGTTCGGCTTGACGTGCTTCTTCACGACGTTCACGCCTTCGACGACGATGCGCTCGTCATCGACGCGCTGCGTCACGGTGCCGCGCTTGCCCTTGTCGCGCCCGGTCAACACGATGACCTGGTCGCCTTTGCGAATCTTGTTCATGGCCTGTCCTTCTTGCGCAGCCGCTCAGAGCACTTCCGGTGCCAGCGACACGATCTTCATGAAGCGCTCGGTGCGCAGTTCGCGCGTCACCGGCCCGAAGATGCGGGTGCCGATCGGCTCGAGCTTGGCGTTCAGCAGCACGGCGGCGTTGCCGTCGAACTTGACGAGCGAGCCGTCCTGGCGACGCACGCCCTTGGCGGTGCGCACGACCACGGCGCTGTAGACCTCGCCCTTCTTGACGCGGCCACGCGGCGCGGCTTCCTTGATGGAAACCTTGATGACGTCGCCGATGCCGGCGTAGCGGCGCTTGGAGCCGCCCAGCACCTTGATGCACATGACGGACTTCGCGCCAGTGTTGTCCGCGACGTCGAGTCGCGATTGCATTTGAATCATTGTCTGTCCCCAACTTGAACCCGCGGTTGCCCGCGTGGTCAGTCTTGGGCCCGTCGTTCCGCCGGGGCGTCATGGACGCACGGCAGCCCGTTGTGGGCGGATCCGAGGGCAGCTGCTCCGTGACGAAGCGGCCGCCTTTTCGGCGAAGCTGCGGATTATCGGGCAAAACCCGAACCGCTGTCAAACGTCTTCTGCGGTCTCCTGCGAACGGCCTGGCGGCGCTCGCAGGGCCGCTTCAGCGCAGGATCTGCTGGGCCTGCCCGAGCATCGTGGCCGCGTCGCTGACCTCGAACTTGCCCGGGCCTTCGATGTTCAGCGTCTTCACGACACCGTCGACCACCAGCATCGAATAGCGGTTGGAGCGCAGGCCCATGCCGCGGGCGGTCAGGTCCAGCGTCAGGCCGGTGGCCTTGGCGAAGTCGGCGCTGCCGTCGGCCATCATGCGCACCTTGCCGGCGGTCTTCTGGTCACGCCCCCAGGCGCCCATCACGAAGGCGTCGTTGACCGACACGCACCAGATCTCGTCGATGCCGGCTTTCTTCAGTTCGTCGTACTTCTCGACGTAGCCCGGCACGTGCTTGGCCGAACACGTCGGCGTGTAGGCGCCCGGCAGGCCGAAGATCGCGATCTTCTTGCCCGCGGTCGACGCCTCGACCTCGAACGTGTTCGGGCCGAGCGAGCAGCCATTGCCCTCGACCTCGATGAATTCCTGCAGCTTGCCCGCGGGCAGCTTGTCTCCGACCTTGATCATCGTTGCACTCCTTCGTGGTGGACCCAAGAAAAACGGCCGGTCGCCAGTATCCCAGCGTTCCGGCCGCGTCGTGCGAAGCCCGTCAAAGGCCTCGCCCGTTCGGTGACTTAGACGATCTCGGCCTTCTGGACCAGGCGCGTCACGACCCATGACTTGGTCTTGGAGATCGGCCGGCTCTCGGCGATCTCGACCACGTCGCCCATCTTGAACTCGCCCTTCTCGTCGTGCGCGTGGTACTTGCTCGACTTGCCGACGATCTTGCCGTACAGCTCGTGCTTGGTGCGGCGCTCGACCAGCACGGTGATGGTCTTGGCGCGCTTGTCGCTGACCACCTTGCCGATGAGGGTGCGGGTGTTCTTGGCCTTGGCCTGGGTTTGCGCTTCGCTCACTTGGCAGCTCCCTTCTTCTTCTCGGCCAGGATGGTCTTGGCGCGGGCGATGTCGCGGCGGGTGTTGCCCAACTGCGAATGGTTGTTGAGCTGTTGGGTGGCCTTCTGCATGCGCAGGCCGAAGTGGGCCTTCAGCAGATCGGTGACCTCTTTCTCGAGGCCAGCGACGTCCTTGGCGCGCAGTTCTGATGCTTTCATGGTCTTGCTCCTCAGGCGCCGATTGCGCGGGCCACGAAGGTGGTCTTCAGCGGCAGCTTGGCCGAGGCCAGCTGGAAGGCCTCGCGCGCCAGCGCTTCGGGCACGCCGTTGATCTCATAGAGCACCTTGCCGGGCTGGATCTCGGCCACGTAGTACTCCGGGTTGCCCTTGCCGTTGCCCATGCGGACTTCGGCGGGCTTCTGCGAGATCGGCTTGTCCGGGAAGATGCGGATCCAGATGCGGCCGCCGCGCTTGATGTGGCGCGAGATCGCGCGACGCGCGGCCTCGATCTGGCGCGCCGTCAGGCGGCCGCGCTCGGTGGCCTTCAGGCCGAAGTCGCCGAACGACACCGCCGCGCCACGCGTGGCGATGCCGGTGTTGCGGCCCTTCTGTTCCTTGCGGTATTTTCTGCGTGCGGGTTGCAGCATGCTTATTCTCCTTTGCCCTCGCTGCCAGGCGCGACGGCTTTGCGCACGCGCTTGACGGCGGGGGTCTTCGGCGCGTCGGTGGCGACGGCCGGCTTGTCGCTGCCATCGGCCGGCGCACCGGCCTGGCGCGGTGCGCGATCGGACCCCGGACCACGGCCACGGCCGCCCGGAGCACCCGGACCGCCCGGGCCACGCGGGCCGCTGCGGCGCGGACGGCGATCGTCCTCGGCCTGTTCGGTCTTGGCCGCCGGCGCTTCGCCGTGACCCAGACGGTCACCGCGGTAGACCCAGCACTTCACGCCGATGACGCCGTAGGTCGTCTTGGCTTCGGAGAAGCCATAGTCGATGTCGGCCTTCAGGGTGTGAAGCGGCACGCGGCCTTCGCGGTACCACTCGCAACGCGCGATCTCGATGCCGTTCAGGCGGCCCGAGGACATGATCTTGATGCCCTGCGCGCCCAGGCGCATCGCGTTCTGCATGGCGCGCTTCATCGCGCGGCGGAACATGATGCGCTTCTCGAGCTGCTGCGTGATGCTGTCGGCGATCAGCTGGGCATCGATCTCGGGCTTGCGCACTTCTTCGATGTTCACTGCGACCGGCACGCCCAGGCGGCGCGTCAGCTCGGCCTTGAGGTTCTCGATGTCCTCGCCCTTCTTGCCGATCACCACACCCGGACGGGCCGAGTAGATCGTGATGCGGGCGTTCTTGGCCGGGCGCTCGATGAGGATGCGCGAGACGGCCGCACTCTTCAGGCGCGCCTTCAGGAACTCGCGAACCTTCAGGTCTTCGGCCAGCATCGTGGCGAAGTTCTGGTTCGACGCGTACCAGCGCGAAGCCCAGTTGCGCGTGACCGGCAGACGGAAGCCGACCGGATGAATTTTTTGTCCCATGGTCTTCCTTGAGGCCTCAGTTGCCGACGGTGACGAAGATGTGGCAGGTGCCCTTGCTGATGCGGTTGCCGCGGCCCTTGGCCCGTGCGGAGAAGCGCTTCAGCGTGGCGCCTTGCTCGACGTAGATCGACTTGACCTTCAGCTCGTCGATGTCGGCGCCGTCGTTGTGCTCGGCGTTGGCGATGGCCGACTCGAGCGCCTTCTTGATGATGCCGGCGGCCTTCTTCTGCGTGAACGTCAGGATGTTGAGCGCCTGGTCCACCTTCTTGCCGCGGATCAGGTCGGCCACCAGGCGCCCCTTGTCGACAGACAGGCGCACGCCGCGAACGATTGCTTGCGTTTCCATCGTCGTCATCCCTTACTTCTTCGCCTTCTTGTCGGCCGGGTGCCCCTTGAACGTGCGCGTCAGCGCAAATTCACCGAGCTTGTGGCCGACCATCTGGTCCGACACATAGACGGGCACGTGCTGCTTGCCGTTGTGCACGGCGATCGTCAGCCCGATGAACTCGGGCAGGATCGTGCTGCGGCGCGACCAGGTCTTGATGGGCTTCTTGTCCTTGATGGCGGCGGCCTTCTCGACCTTGGCCATCAGGTGGTGGTCCACGAAGGGACCTTTCTTGAGCGAACGGGTCATGTCGTCAGCCCCTTATTTCTTGCGACGCGAGACGATCATCGTCTGCGTGCGCTTGTTGTTGCGCGTACGGTAGCCCTTGGTCAGCGTGTTCCACGGCGACACAGGAGCCTGACCCTCGCCGGTGCGGCCTTCGCCGCCGCCGTGCGGGTGGTCCACCGGGTTCATCGCGACGCCGCGCACGGTCGGGCGGATGCCCTTCCAGCGGATGGCACCGGCCTTGCCGTACTGGCGCAGGTTGTGCTCTTCGTTCGACACTTCGCCGATGGTGGCGCGGCAGTCGATGTGGATCTTGCGCACTTCACCCGAGCGCAGGCGCAGCTGGGCGTAGGTGCCTTCGCGCGCCAGCAGCGTCACCGAGGCGCCGGCCGAGCGGGCGATCTGCGCGCCCTTGCCCGGCAGCATCTCGATGCAGTGGATGATCGAGCCCACCGGGATGTTGCGGATCGGCAGCGTGTTGCCGGCCTTGATCGGCGCTTCGGCGCCGGACAGGACGGTGGAACCCACTTCCAGGCCGCGCGGGGCGATGATGTAGCGGCGCTCGCCGTCGGCGTAGCACACCAGCGCGATGTGGGCCGTGCGGTTCGGGTCGTACTCGATGCGCTCGACCTTCGCCGGGATGCCGTCCTTGTTGCGAAGGAAGTCGACCACGCGGTAGTGGTGCTTGTGCCCACCGCCCTTGTGGCGAATCGTGATGTGGCCGTTGTTGTTGCGGCCGGCATTCTGCATCTGCGGCTCGAGCAGCGATGCTTCCGGCTTGCCTTTGTGCAGGTGCTTGTGCACCACCTTGACCACGGCGCGGCGGCCGGGCGAGGTCGGTTTGACTTTGATGACGGCCATTACGCGGCCTCCCCGGAGAAGTTGAGCTCCTGGCCCGGCTTCAGGCAGACATACGCCTTCTTGACGTGGTCGCGGCGGCCGATGGACTTGCCGAAGCGCTTGACCTTGCCCTTCTGGGTCACGGTCGACACCGACTTCACCTCGACCTTGAACATCAGCTCCACGGCTGCCTTGATCTCGGGCTTGGTGGCGTCGCGCAGCACCTTGAACAGCACCTGGTTGTGCTTCTCGGCAGCGGACGTGGCCTTCTCGGACACGATCGGCGCCACCAGCACCTGGGCCAGGCGGCCCTCGTCGAATTTCACGGCGCTCATGCGAACATCTCCTTGAGCTGCTCGATCGCGGCCTTGGTCACCAGGATCTTCTTGTAGAAGACCAGCGACAGCGGGTCGGCGTAACGCGGCTCGACCACCAGCACATTGGCCAGGTTGCGCGAAGCCAGCGCGAGGTTGTCGTCGACCTGATCGGCGATCACCAGCACCGAGTCCAGGCCCATGGCCTTGAACTTGGCGGCCAGCAGCTTGGTCTTGGGCGCATCGACGCTGATCGAGTCGACCACCGCCACGCGGCCTTCGCGGGCCAGCTGCGAGAAGATGGCGGCCATGCCGGCGCGGTACATCTTCTTGTTGACCTTCTGCGTGAAGTTCTCGTCCGGCGAGTTCGGGAAGATGCGACCGCCTCCGCGCCACAGCGGCGAAGAGGTCATGCCGGCGCGAGCGCGGCCGGTGCCCTTCTGGCGGAACGGCTTCTTCGTCGAGTGCTTGACCATCTCGCGGTCGAGCTGGGCACGGGTACCCTGGCGCGCGTTGGCCTGGAAGGCCACCACGACCTGGTGCACGAGCGCTTCGTTGTAGTCGCGCGCGAAGACGGTGTCGGGCGCGTCGACCTTCGAGGTCGCCTGGCCTTGTTCGTTCAGGAGCTCGAGTTGCATCACTGGGCTCCCTTCTTGGCCTTGACCTTCACGGCCGGGCTGACGACCACGTGGCCGTTCTTCGAGCCCGGGACGGCGCCGCGCACCAGCAGCAGCTGGCGGGCTTCGTCGACGCGCACGACGTCGAGGTTCTGCACCGTCTTGGTCACGTCACCGAGGTGGCCGGACATCTTCTTGCCCGGGAACACGCGGCCCGGATCCTGTGCCATCGAGATCGAGCCCGGCACGTTGTGCGAACGGCTGTTGCCGTGCGACGCGCGCTGCGAGCTGAAGTTGTGGCGCTTGATGGTGCCGGTGAAGCCCTTGCCGATGGACGTGCCCTGCACGTCGACCAGCTGGCCCACGGCGAACGTGGTCACCGGGATCTGCGCGCCAGGCTTGAAGCCGGCAGCCACATCGGCGGCGACACGGAATTCCTTCAGGATCTGGCCGGCTTCGACGCCCGCTTTCGCGAGGTGACCAGCTTCGGGCTTGTTGACTCGGGACGCCTTGCGCGCTCCGTAGGCCACCTGGATGGCCGTTGTAGCCGTCGGTTTCGACGGTCTTGACCTGGGTGACGCGGTTGTTGGACACGTCGAGCACCGTCACGGGGATGGCGTCGCCATCGTCCGTGAAGATGCGCATCATGCCCACCTTGCGGCCCAGCAATCCGAGGCGGTTGCTCAGACTCATGTTTTCTCCAATGCCCCCACATCGATTGGCGGGGCTTTCAAACCCGAATGATTGGCCGGGGGACTGCGCACATCAGGTGCGCTGCCGGGAAAGCCTGCGATTCTACTGCAGCTTGATTTCCACGTCCACGCCGGCCGGCAGATCGAGCTTCATCAGCGCGTCCACGGTCTTGTCGGTCGGGTCGACGATGTCCATCAGGCGCTGGTGCGTGCGGATCTCGAACTGGTCGCGGCTGGTCTTGTTGACGTGCGGCGAGCGCAGGATGTCGAAACGCTGCATGCGCGTCGGCAGGGGCACCGGGCCCTTGACGATGGCGCCCGTGCGCTTGGCGGTGTCGACGATTTCCAGAGCCGACTGGTCGATCAGCTTGTAGTCGAAGGCCTTGAGGCGGATGCGGATCTTCTGCTTGGTGGACATGTCCGCTCCTTATTCCATGATCTTGGCGACGACGCCGGCGCCGACGGTGCGGCCGCCTTCGCGGATGGCGAAGCGCAGGCCTTCTTCCATCGCGATCGGGGCGATCAGCTTGACGGTGATGCTGACGTTGTCGCCAGGCATGACCATTTCCTTGTCCTTGGGCAGCTCCACCGCGCCGGTCACGTCCGTCGTGCGGAAGTAGAACTGCGGCCGGTAGTTGTTGAAGAACGGCGTGTGACGGCCGCCCTCTTCCTTGCTCAGCACGTAGATCTCGGCGGTGAAGTGCGTGTGCGGCTTGACGCTGCCGGGCTTGCACAGCACCTGGCCGCGCTCGACGTCTTCACGCTTGGTGCCGCGCAGCAGGATGCCGACGTTGTCGCCGGCCTGGCCCTGGTCGAGCAGCTTGCGGAACATCTCGACGCCGGTGCAGGTGGTCTTCTGCGTGGCGCGGATGCCGACGATCTCGATTTCCTCGCCGACCTTGATGATGCCGCGCTCGATGCGGCCGGTCACGACGGTGCCGCGGCCGGAGATGCTGAACACGTCTTCGACGGGCATCAGGAAGGCGCCGTCGATGGCGCGCTCGGGCGTGGGGATGTAGCTGTCCAGCGCGTCGGCCAGCTTCATGATGGCGCCTTCGCCCAGCTCGCCCTTGTCGCCTTCCATGGCCAGCTTGGCGCTGCCGTGGATGATGGGGGTGGCGTCGCCGGGGAAGTCGTACTTGTCGAGCAGTTCGCGAACTTCCATTTCGACGAGCTCGAGCAGTTCGGCGTCGTCGACCATGTCGCACTTGTTCAGGAACACGATGATGTACGGCACGCCCACCTGGCGGGCCAGCAGGATGTGCTCGCGGGTCTGGGGCATCGGGCCGTCGGCGGCCGAGCACACCAGGATCGCGCCGTCCATCTGCGCCGCGCCGGTGATCATGTTCTTCACGTAGTCGGCGTGCCCGGGGCAGTCGACGTGCGCGTAGTGGCGGTTGGCCGTCTCGTACTCGACGTGCGCGGTGTTGATGGTGATGCCGCGCGCCTTCTCTTCGGGCGCCGCGTCGATCTGGTCGTAGGCCTTGGCCTCGCCGCCGAACTTGCTCGCCAGCATCGTCGTGATCGCCGCCGTCAGCGTCGTCTTGCCATGGTCCACGTGACCAATCGTCCCCACGTTCACGTGCGGCTTGGTCCGCTCGAATTTGCCTTTTGCCATCTCGAAATCTCCGTTATCAAAGAGCGTTGTCCAGTGTGCGGTTTAAGGTCTCCGGCGGCTCGCTGTGTCGCCTGCCACTGGCAGCAGACGGCGGCGCGCCGAAGACCGGCTTGGTTCTTACTTGGTGCGCGCGGTGATGATCGCGTCGGCCACGTTCTTCGGAGCTTCGCTGTAGTGCTTGAACTCCATCGTGTACGTGGCGCGGCCCTGCGACATCGAGCGCAGCGTGGTCGAGTAGCCGAACATCTCCGACAGCGGCACTTCGGCCTTGATGACCTTGCCGCCGCCGGGCATGTCGTCCATGCCCTGCACCATGCCGCGACGGGACGACAGGTCGCCCATCACGTTGCCGGCGTAGTCTTCCGGCGTTTCGACTTCCACAGCCATCATCGGCTCGAGGATCACCGGGTTGGCCTTGCGGCAACCGTCCTTGAAGCCCAGCGACGCGGCCATCTTGAACGCGTTTTCGTTCGAGTCGACCTCGTGGTACGAACCGAAGGTCAGCGTGACCTTCACGTCGACCACCGGGAAGCCGGCCAGCACGCCATTGGGCAGCGAGTCTTCCACGCCCTTCTTGACGGCGGGGATGAACTCGCGCGGCACCACGCCGCCCTTGATGGCGTCGACGAATTCGAAGCCCTTGCCCGGCTCCTGCGCCTCGATGGTCAGCACGACGTGGCCGTACTGGCCCTTGCCGCCGGACTGGCGCACGAACTTGCCTTCGATGTCGGACACGTCCTTGCGGATCGTCTCGCGGTAGGCCACCTGCGGCTTGCCGACGTTGGCTTCCACGCCGAACTCGCGCTTCATGCGGTCGACGATGATTTCCAGGTGCAGCTCGCCCATGCCGGAGATGATGGTCTGGCCGGATTCTTCGTCGGTGCGCACGCGGAACGACGGGTCTTCCTGCGCCAGGCGGCCCAGGGCGATGCCCATCTTCTCCTGGTCGGCCTTGGTCTTGGGCTCGACGGCCTGCGAGATCACCGGCTCCGGGAACACCATCTTCTCGAGCGTGATGATGGATTCCGGATCGCACAGGGTTTCGCCCGTGGTCACGTCCTTCAGGCCCACGCAGGCGGCGATGTCGCCGGCCAGGATTTCCTTGATCTCTTCACGCTGGTTGGCGTGCATCTGCAGGATCCGGCCGATGCGCTCTTTCTTGCCGCGGATCGGGTTGTAGACCGAGTCGCCCGACTTCAGCACGCCGGAATACACGCGCACGAAGGTCAGCTGGCCGACATACGGGTCGGTCATCAGCTTGAAGGCCAGCGCGGCGAACTTCTCGCTGTCGTCGGCCTTGCGCGAGGTTTCCTTGTCGTCCTCGTCGGTGCCGGGCACCGGCGGGATGTCGATCGGCGACGGCATGAACTCGATCACCGCGTCGAGCATGCGCTGCACGCCCTTGTTCTTGAAGGCGGTGCCGCACAGCATCGGCTGGATCTCGGTGGCGATCGTGCGCGTGCGCAGGCCCTGCTTGATCTCGGCCTCGGTCAGCTCGCCCGATTCCAGGTACTTGTTCATCAGCTCTTCGCTGGCTTCGGCCGCGGCCTCGACCATGTTCTCGCGCCACTTCTGTGCTTCCGGCACGAGATCGGCCGGAATGTCGCGGAACTCGAACTTCATGCCCTGCGAGGCCTCGTCCCAGATGATCGCCTTCATCAGGATGAGGTCGATCACACCGGTGAAGTTCTCTTCGGCACCGATGGGAATCACGATGGGCACCGGGTTCGCCTTCAGGCGCGCCTTCATCTGGTCGTAGACCTTGAAGAAGTTCGCGCCGGTGCGGTCCATCTTGTTGACGAACGCCAGACGCGGCACCTTGTACTTGTTGGCCTGGCGCCAGACGGTTTCCGACTGCGGCTGCACGCCGCCCACGGCGCAGTACACCATGCAGGCGCCGTCGAGCACGCGCATGGAACGCTCCACCTCGATGGTGAAGTCCACGTGGCCCGGGGTGTCGATGATGTTGATGCGGTGCTCGGGGTAGGACAGTTCCATGCCCTTCCAGAAGCAGGTGGTGGCAGCCGACGTGATCGTGATGCCGCGCTCCTGCTCCTGCTCCATCCAGTCCATCGTGGCCGCGCCGTCGTGCACTTCACCGATCTTGTGGTTCACACCGGTGTAGAAGAGGATGCGCTCGGTCGTGGTGGTCTTGCCGGCGTCGATGTGCGCCGAGATGCCGATGTTGCGGTAGCGCTCGATGGGGGTCTTGCGGGCCATGGTGTCACTCCAAATACTTGGGCCGCCCGCGGGTCAGTGATAACCCGAGGAGCGGCCGAGAGAAAGCTGCGTGCTGGTGGGTCAGAAGCGGAAGTGCGAGAACGCCTTGTTGGCTTCTGCCATGCGGTGCACTTCGTCGCGCTTCTTCATCGCGCCGCCGCGGCCTTCGACGGCCTCCAGCAGCTCGTTGGCCAGGCGCTGGGCCATCGACTTCTCGCCGCGCTTGCGGGCCGATTCCTTCAGCCAGCGCATCGCGAGCGCGACGCGGCGGACGGGGCGAACTTCCACGGGAACTTGGTAGTTCGCACCGCCGACGCGGCGTGACTTCACTTCGACCATCGGCTTGATGTTGTTCAGCGCGACGGTGAAGATTTCCAGCGGATCCTTGCCCGACTTCTTCTCGACCTGGTCGAGGGCACCGTAGATGATGCGCTCGGCGATGGCCTTCTTGCCGGATTCCATGATCACGTTCATGAACTTGGACAGATCGACCGAGTTGAACTTCGGATCGGGGAGGATTTCCCGCTTGGGTACTTCGCGACGACGTGGCATGTCTTCTTCCTTCAGCTTCAGTTGGCCCGGGCTTCAGCCCGAACCGCGAAGGGCCAGCAGACCCTTCACTTACTTTGCCGGCCAGAGGGGCCGGCGACGAGGACCCGGAGGTCCAGTTTTTCTTAGGCCTTCTTGGGCCGCTTCGCGCCGTACTTCGAGCGCGATTGCTTGCGGTCCTTGACCCCTTGCAGGTCCAGCGAGCCGCGCACGATGTGGTAGCGCACGCCCGGCAGATCCTTCACGCGGCCGCCGCGCACGAGCACGACGCTGTGCTCCTGCAGGTTGTGGCCTTCACCGCCGATGTACGAGATGATCTCGAAGCCGTTGGTCAGGCGCACCTTGGCGACCTTGCGCAGCGCGGAGTTCGGCTTCTTCGGCGTGGTGGTGTACACGCGGGTGCAGACGCCGCGGCGCTGCGGGCTGTTCTGCATCGCAGGCGACTTGGACTTCGTGACCTCGACCTGACGGCCATGGCGCACGAGCTGGTTGATGGTTGGCATGGCTTGACTTGTTCCCGTGTGAAGTCAGATTCGGTTCGTTTCCGGGAGAAGCCGAGCGCTTCGATGCGAAGACTGGCCCGAAGCCGTGGTTTGGGAGAGTCCCCCACGGTGAGCCGCCCGACAAAGAGCGCAGCAGAAACTGCCGAAAAGCCTGCGATTATATTCGGGTGAACCCAGGCCCGCAAGATCGAGGGCTGAATGAAATGCTGCCCGCTTCCACCCACCTGCCGCTCGTGCTCGACACCAACGTGGTGCTCGACTGGCTCGTCTTCCGCGATCCCTCGAGCCGGCCCGTGGAGGCGGCCATTCGCTCGGGGCAAGTGCGCTGGAGTGTGACCGCTGCCATGCGCCTGGAGACTGAGCGTGTGCTTACTTATAAGCACTTTGCTTCTCATTCGGTCGATCGAGTTGCCGTGTTCTCGACGTGGGAAGCCTTCGCCGAGACGATCGATCCATCGCCCTGCCTGCCGCCCCATCCGTTGCGCTGCAGCGATCCCGACGACCAGAAGTTCATCGATCTGGCCCTTCATCTCGGCGACTGCACGCTGCTCAGCCGCGACCGGGCCGTGCTCAAGCTCGCACGCCGGGCGCGCTCGCTCGGCCTGAGAATCGCCACGCCCGAGGCCTGGGCCGCTGCCTAGCGGGCGAGCGCCGCCAACAGGTGGTTGGCGCTCGACAGGTTGGTGGCGCAGGGCACGTTGTGCACGTCGCAGGCGCGCACGAGCGCATTGATGTCGGGCTCGTGCGGCTGCGGTGTCATCGGATCGCGCAAGAAGATCACCGCGTCGACTTCGCCTTGCGCCAAGCGCGCGCCGATCTGCAGGTCACCGCCCAGCGGCCCGCTGAGCAGGCACTCGACGTCGAGCCCGACCTCGCGCGCCAGGCGGCTGCCGGTGGCGATCAGGCGGCAGTGGCGCAGCAGTGCCTCGTGCGTGCGTGCCAGCGCCACCATGTCGTCCTTCTTGTGGTCGTGTGCGATCAGGGCCAGGTTCATCTCGCTCTCCTGAAAGAAAAAAGGGGCGGCTCACGGCCGCCCCCTTCACTCAGCCCGTGAGGGCCTCGTTCACTCGCCGGATTCGCCCGCAGCCGCCGCCGCGGCAGATGCCGCGTCGACCTGCGCCATCTGCACGGCGGCCAGTTCCTCGGCCTCCTGCATGGCGATGGCGCGGCGCTCGGCGTCGTCCATGGCTTCCTTGGTCTTGCGCGCGTCGTGGAACGCCATGCCGGTGCCCGCGGGGATCAGGCGGCCGACGATGACGTTCTCCTTCAGGCCACGCAGTTCGTCGCGCTTGCCCATGATGGCAGCCTCGGTGAGCACGCGGGTGGTTTCCTGGAAGGACGCCGCCGAGATGAACGAGTCGGTCGACAGCGACGCCTTGGTGATGCCCAGCAGCACGTCGGCGTGCGTGGCCGGCACCTTGCCCTCGGCCAGCATGCGGTCGTTGGTGTCCAGCAGCTCCGAACGCTCGACCTGCTCGCCGGCGATGTAGGCCGTGTCGCCCGAGTTGGTGATCTGCACGCGGCGCAGCATCTGGCGAACGATCACCTCGATGTGCTTGTCGTTGATCTTCACACCCTGCAGGCGGTAGACGTCCTGCACCTCGTCGACGATGTAGCGCGCCAGCTCCTCGATGCCCAGCAGGCGCAGGATGTCCTGCGGATCGGCCGGACCGTCGACGATCGACTCGCCCTTGTTGACCACCTGGCCTTCGTGCACCAGGATGTTCTTCTCCTTGGGCACGAGTTCCTCGTACACCTTGCCGTCCGGGTCGGTGATCTGCAGGCGAACCTTGCCCTTGGTCTCCTTGCCGAACGACACCGTGCCGGTCTGCTCGGCCAGCGTGCCCTTGTCCTTCGGCGAACGCGCCTCGAACAGTTCGGCCACGCGCGGCAGACCGCCGGTGATGTCGCGGGTCTTCTGGCCTTCGACCGGGATGCGCGCCAGCACCTCGCCAGGCATCAGGTCCTGGCCGTCGCGGATCTGGATCAGCGAACCGACCGGGAAGCCGATCGTCACCGAGTGGTCGGTGCCGGGGATCTTCACCTCGTTGCCGGCGGCGTCCAGCAGCTTGACCTGCGGGCGCACGACCTTGGCCGCGCCGCGGCGCTTCGGGTCGATCACCACCAGGGTCGACAGGCCGGTGACCTCGTCGAGCTGCTTGGCCACCGTCACGCCTTCCTCGACGTTCTCGAACTTCGCCTTGCCGGCGAACTCCGTGATGATCGGGCGCGTCAGCGGGTCCCAGTTGGCCAGCACGGTACCGGCCTTGAGCTGCTGGTCGGGCTTGACCGACAGCAGCGCGCCGTACGGCACCTTGTGGCGCTCGCGCTCACGGCCGTGCTGGTCGGAGATGATGATCTCGCCGGAACGGGAGATCACCACCAGCTCGCCCTTGCCGTTGGTCACGTAGCGCATCGTGGCGTTGAAGCCGATGATGCCGTCGCTCTTGGCGTCGACGCTCGAAGCCACCGCCGCACGCGACGCCGCACCGCCGATGTGGAAGGTGCGCATCGTCAGCTGCGTGCCCGGCTCGCCGATCGACTGCGCGGCGATCACGCCGACCGCCTCGCCGACGTTGACCAGGCCGCCGCGGCCGAGGTCGCGGCCGTAGCACTTGGCGCACAGGCCGAAGCGCGTGCCGCAGGTCAGCGGCGTGCGCACCTTGACCTCGTCGACGCCGGCCGCCTCGAGCACGTCGAGCGTGTCCTCGTCGAGCATGGCGCCGCCGGGCAGCAGTTCTTCCTGCGTCTCCGGGTGCAGCACCTCGATGGCCGTCACGCGGCCGAGGATGCGGTCGCGCAGCGACTCGATCACCTCGCCGCCTTCGACCAGCGCGCGCATGTTCATGCCGTTGTGCGTGCCGCAATCGTCTTCGGTGACCACCAGATCCTGCGTCACGTCGACCAGGCGGCGCGTCAGGTAGCCGGAGTTCGCGGTCTTCAGCGCCGTGTCCGCCAGGCCCTTTCGGGCACCGTGGGTGGAGATGAAGTACTGCAGAACGTTCAGGCCTTCGCGGAAGTTCGCCGTGATCGGCGTCTCGATGATCGAGCCGTCCGGCTTGGCCATCAGGCCGCGCATGCCGGCCAGCTGGCGGATCTGCGCGGCAGAGCCGCGCGCGCCGGAGTCGGCCATCATGTAGATGGAGTTGAACGACTCCTGGTCGACTTCCTTGCCGTGGCGGTCCTGCACCTTCTGCTTGGCGAGCTGGGCCATCATGACCTTGCCCACTTCGTCACCGGTCTTGCCCCAGATGTCGACGACCTTGTTGTAGCGCTCGCCGGCGGTCACGAGGCCCGAGACGTACTGCTGCTCGATCTCCTTGACTTCCTTCTCGGCGCGCTCGATCAGGCCCGGCTTCTCCTTGGGCACCAGCATGTCGTCGATGGCGATCGAGATGCCGGCGCGCGTGGCCAGCCGGAAGCCCGCCTGCAGCAGCTTGTCGGCAAACACCACGGTGTCCTTCAGGCCGCACTTGCGGAAGCTGGTGTTGATGAGGCGCGAGATTTCCTTCTTCTTCAGCGCCTTGTTGATGTTGGAGAACGGCAGGCCCTTGGGCAGGATCTCGGACAGCAGCGCGCGGCCGACCGTGGTGTCGACGAGCTTGGTTTCCGGCGTGAACTCGCCGGTTTCCTTGTTCTTGACCCACTCGGTCAGGCGCACCGCAACCTTCGCGGTGATCTCGACCTGGTTGTTGTCCAGCGCACGCTGCACTTCGGTCACGTCGGAGAAGATGATGCCTTCGCCGCGGGCGTTGGTGCGTTCGCGCGTCGCGTAGTACAGGCCCAGCACCACGTCCTGGCTCGGCACGATCGACGGTTCGCCGTTGGCCGGGAACAGCACGTTGTTGGTCGCCAGCATCAGCGTGCGGGCTTCCATCTGCGCCTCGATCGACAGCGGCACGTGCACGGCCATCTGGTCGCCGTCGAAGTCGGCGTTGAAGGCCGAGCAGACGAGCGGGTGCAGCTGGATCGCCTTGCCTTCGATGAGCACCGGCTCGAACGCCTGGATGCCCAGACGGTGCAGCGTCGGCGCGCGGTTCAGCAGGACCGGGTGCTCCTTGATGACTTCTTCGAGGATGTCCCAGACCACCGGCGTGCCGGATTCGACTTCCTTCTTCGCCGCCTTGATGGTGGTGGCGATGCCCATCGCCTCCAGGCGCGAGAAGATGAAGGGCTTGAACAGCTCGAGCGCCATCAGCTTGGGCAGGCCGCACTGGTGCAGCTTGAGCGTCGGGCCGACCACGATGACCGAACGGCCCGAGTAGTCGACGCGCTTGCCCAGCAGGTTCTGGCGGAAGCGGCCGCTCTTGCCCTTGATCATGTCGGCCAGCGACTTCAGCGCGCGCTTGTTCGCGCCCGTCATCGCCTTGCCGCGACGGCCGTTGTCCAGCAGCGAGTCGACCGCTTCCTGCAGCATGCGCTTCTCGTTGCGCACGATGATCTCCGGCGCCTTCAGTTCGAGCAGGCGCGCCAGGCGGTTGTTGCGGTTGATGACGCGGCGGTACAGGTCGTTCAGGTCGGACGTGGCGAAGCGGCCGCCGTCCAGCGGCACCAGCGGACGCAGGTCCGGCGGCAGCACCGGCAGCACCTCCATCACCATCCAGCTCGGCTTGATGCCCGACTTCTTGAAGGCTTCCATCACCTTCAGGCGCTTGGAGTTCTTCTTGACCTTCAGCTCGCTGCCGGTCATGTCGTTGCGCAGCTTGTCGATCTCGATGTCGAGATCGATCTCCTCGAGCAGCTTCTTGACGCCCTCGGCGCCCATCAGCGCGACGAACTCGTCACCGAACTCGGTGCGCTTCGCGTCGTAGTCGTCCTCGGTCATGATGCTGAACTTCTTCAGCGGCGTCATGCCGGGGTCGACGACGACGTAGGCTTCGAAGTACAGCACGCGCTCGATGTCGCGCAGCGTCATGTCGAGCACCAGGCCCAGACGCGACGGCAGGCTCTTCAGGAACCAGATGTGCGCGCAGGGCGCGGCCAGGTCGATGTGACCCATGCGCTCGCGGCGCACCTTGGTCTGGGTGACCTCGACGCCGCACTTCTCGCAGATCACGCCACGGTGCTTCAGGCGCTTGTACTTGCCGCACAGGCACTCGTAGTCCTTGATCGGGCCGAAGATCTTGGCGCAGAACAGGCCATCGCGCTCCGGCTTGAAGGTGCGGTAGTTGATGGTCTCCGGCTTCTTCACTTCGCCGAATGACCAGGACCGAATTTTCTCGGGCGAAGCCAGTCCGATCTTGATGGCATCGAAATGCTCATCAGGCGTGAACTGGCGGAACAGATCAAGCAAACCCTTCATGTTCTGTTTCCTTCCTTCTTAGTTGCGCTCGAGCTCGATGTCGATGCCGAGCGAACGGATTTCCTTGACCAGCACGTTGAACGATTCCGGCATGCCGGCCTCGATCGCGTGCTCGCCCTTGACGATGCTTTCGTACACCTTGGTGCGGCCGTTCACGTCGTCGGACTTGACGGTCAGCATTTCCTGCAGGATGTACGACGCGCCGTAGGCTTCCAGCGCCCACACTTCCATCTCGCCGAAGCGCTGGCCGCCGAACTGCGCCTTGCCGCCCAGCGGCTGCTGGGTGACCAGGCTGTACGGGCCGGTCGAGCGGGCGTGCATCTTGTCGTCCACCAGGTGGTGCAGCTTCAGCACGTGCATGTAGCCCACGGTGACGGGGCGCTCGAACGCCTCGCCGGTGCGGCCGTCGTGCAGCGTGGCCTGCGTGCGCGTCGCGGTCAGGCCCTTGGCCTTGGCGATGTCGTCCGGGTAGGCGAGCTTGAGCATGCCGCGGATCTCTTCTTCCGCCGCACCGTCGAACACCGGCGTCGCGAACGGCACGCCCTTGCTCAGGTTGCCGGCCATCTCGAGGATGTCGGCGTCGGACAGGTTGTCCAGCTTCTCGGTCTTGCCGCCCGACTTGTTGTACAGCTCGTCGAGGAACTTGCGCAGCTCGGCCACCTTGGCCTGCTCCTGCAGCATGTCGCCGATGCGCTGGCCGATGCCCTTGCCGGCCCAGCCCAGGTGCACTTCGAGCACCTGGCCCACGTTCATGCGCGAAGGCACGCCCAGCGGGTTGAGCACGATGTCGCACGGCGTGCCGTCGGTCATGTAGGGCATGTCCTCGACCGGAACGATCTTCGAGACCACGCCCTTGTTGCCGTGGCGGCCGGCCATCTTGTCGCCCGGCTGCAGGCGGCGCTTGACGGCCAGGTAGACCTTGACCATCTTCAGCACGCCGGCCGGCAGCTCGTCGCCCTGCGTCAGCTTCTTGCGCTTCTCTTCGAACGCGAGGTCGAAGCTGTGGCGCGTCTGCTCGAGCGAGTTCTTGATCGACTCGAGCTGGTTGGCCACGTCCTCGTCGGCCGGGCGGATGTCGAACCAGTGGTACTTCTCGACGCTGGCCAGGTAGGCCTTGTCGATGGCCGTGCCCTTGGCGATCTTCTGCGGGCCGCCGTTGGCGAGCTTGCCCACCAGCAGCTTCTCGATCCGGTCGAACGCGTCGGCCTCGACGATGCGCAGCTGGTCGTTCAGGTCCAGTCGGTAGCGCTTGAGCTCGTCGTCGATGATCTGCTGGGCGCGCTTGTCGCGCGGGATGCCTTCGCGGGTGAACACCTGCACGTCGATGACCGTGCCGTTGGTGCCCTGGTCCACGCGCAGCGAGGTGTCCTTCACGTCGGACGCCTTCTCGCCGAAGATCGCGCGCAGCAGCTTCTCTTCCGGCGTCAGCGTGGTCTCGCCCTTGGGCGTGACCTTGCCGACCAGCACGTCGCCCGGATTCACTTCGGCACCGACGTAGACGATGCCCGATTCGTCGAGGCGAGCCAGTTGCTGCTCCGACAGGTTCGGAATGTCGCGGGTGATTTCTTCGGCGCCCAGCTTGGTGTCGCGCGCCATCACCACCAGTTCCTCGATGTGGATCGAGGTGTAGCGGTCTTCGGCCACCACGCGTTCGGAGATCAGGATCGAGTCTTCGAAGTTGTAGCCGTTCCAGGGCATGAACGCGACCAGCATGTTCTGGCCCAGGGCCAGCTCGCCCAGGTCGGTGGAGGCACCGTCGGCGATGACGTCGCTCGGCCGCCACCACGTCACCGCGCTTGACGATCGGGCGCTGGTGGATGTTGGTGTTCTGGTTGGAGCGCTGGTACTTGATCAGGTTGTAGATGTCGACGCCGACTTCGCCGGCCACCGTCTCGTTGTCGTTGACGCGGATGACGATGCGGTTGGTGTCGACGTAGTCGACGACGCCGCCGCGGCGCGCGGCCACGACCGTGCCCGAGTCCTTCGCGGCCACGCGCTCGACGCCGGTGCCGACCAGCGCCTTCTCGGGGCGCAGCGTCGGCACGGCCTGGCGCTGCATGTTGGCGCCCATCAGCGCGCGGTTCGCGTCGTCGTGCTCCAGGAAGGGCACCAGCGAAGCAGCCACCGAGACGATCTGCGTCGGCGCCACGTCCATGTACTGGATGCGTTCCGGCGAGGTCAGGATCGATTCGCCGTTGTCGCGCGCGGAGACCAGCTCGTCGATCAGCTTGCCGTCCTTGTCGAGCGTGGCGTTCGCCTGCGCGATGACGTACTTGCCTTCCTCGATCGCCGACAGGTAGTCGATCTGGTTGGTGACCTTGCCGTCGCGCACCTGGCGGTACGGCGTCTCGAGGAAGCCGTACTCGTTGAGCTGCGCGTACAGGGCCAGCGAGTTGATCAGGCCGATGTTCGGGCCTTCCGGCGTCTCGATCGGGCAGACGCGGCCGTAGTGGGTGACGTGCACGTCACGCACTTCGAAGCCGGCGCGCTCGCGCGTCAGGCCGCCCGGGCCGAGGGCGGAGACACGACGCTTGTGCGTGATCTCCGACAGCGGGTTGGTCTGGTCCATGAACTGCGACAGCTGGCTCGCACCGAAGAACTCCTTCAGCGCCGCGGAGATCGGCTTGGAGTTGATCAGGTCGTGCGGCATCAGCGCCTCGGTCTCGGCCTGGCCGAGGCGCTCCTTGACCGCCTTCTCGATGCGCGCCAGGCCCGAGCGGTACTGGTTCTCGGCCAGTTCGCCCACGCAGCGCACGCGGCGGTTGCCCAGGTGGTCGATGTCGTCGACCTCGCCGCGGCCGTTGCGCAGCTCGACGAGGATCTTCACCACGTCGAGGATGTCCTCGTTGGACAGCGTCATCGCGCCTTCCGGCGTGTCGCGGCCGACGCGGGCGTTGAACTTCATGCGGCCCACGCGCGACAGGTCGTACGTGTCCGCCGAGTAGAACAGGCGGTGGAACAGCGCCTCGACGGCGTCTTCCGTCGGCGGCTCGCCGGGGCGCATCATGCGGTAGATCGCCACGCGCGCGGCGAGCTGGTCGGCGGTCTCGTCGGAGCTCAGCGTCTGGCTGATGTAGGCGCCTTCATCGAGCTCGTTCGTGTACAGGCACGGGATCTCCTTGACGCCGGCGGCGCGCAGCTTCTTCAGCAGCGCTTCGGTCAGCTCGTCGTTGGCCTTGGCGATGATCTCGCCGGTGTCGGCATCGACGATGTTGCGGGCGAGCACGCGGCCGACCAGGAAGTCTTCCGGCACGCTGATGAACTGCGTCTCGGTCTGCTCGAGCGTGCGCACGTGGCGGGCCGTGATGCGCTTGTCCTTCTCGACGACGACGTTGCCGTCCTTGTCGGTGATGTCGAAGCGCGCGACTTCGCCGCGCATGCGGTCGGCGACGAACTCCATCTGCGCGCCCGAGTCCATCAGGCGGAAGTTGTCGAACACGAAGAAGTGAGCCAGGATCTGCTCAGGGTTCAGGCCGATCGCCTTGAGCAGGATCGTCACCGGCATCTTGCGGCGGCGGTCGACGCGGAAGTACAGGATGTCCTTCGGGTCGAACTCGAAGTCGAGCCACGAGCCGCGGTACGGGATGATCCGCGCGCTGAACAGCAGCTTGCCGCTGGAGTGCGTCTTGCCCTTGTCGTGCTCGAAGAACACGCCCGGCGAACGGTGCAGCTGCGAGACGATCACGCGCTCGGTGCCGTTGACGATGAACGAGCCGTAGTCGGTCATGAGCGGAACTTCGCCCATGTAGACCTCCTGCTCCTTGATCTCCTTGACGGTCTTCGCCTGCGGCGACTCCCGGTCGTAGATGATCATCTGCAGCTTGGCGCGCACGGCGGCGGCATAGGTCAGCCCGCGCTGCTGGCACTCCCGCGTGTCGAACGCGGGCTTGGCCATGTTGAATTCGATGAACTTCATCTCCACGAACCCGTTGTGCGACACGATCGGGAACGCGGACAGGAATGCGGCTTGCAGCCCCTCGGGCTTGCGTTTCTGTGGAGGCACGTCCTTCTGGAGGAAGGCGACGTACGACTCCTTCTGCATCGTCAGCAGGTAGGGAACGTTGAGGACACTCTCGCGCTTGCCGAAACTCTTGCGAATCCGCTTGCGCTCGGTGTAGCTGTAGGGGGTGGTTTGCTGCGCCATAAACACTCCGTCTCAGGAACTCCCACCCGGCCGTGGCAGGTGTTCCGTCGGCGACTGCCTTTCGAACCTTGCGTTCGAAGCTTGGTGGCAGGCCACTACCTGCCGCTGGCGGACAACCCCGGCATTGCACCGGAGTCCGACCAAACCCGTTCTCTGCAGTCGGATCAGAGAACTTTTCGAGATCACTTGGGAGGGCCCCGATTGTCGGGCGAGACCCTTTCAAGTGCTCTCCAGGGGCCTTTGCGAGCAAAGCCCTGGAAGTGCAAGAGGCTGGGAGCCGTTTCCGGCTCCCAGCCCCGCAGGCTGAACGCTGAATTACTTCAGTTCGGCCTTGGCGCCGGCTTCCACCAGCTTCTTCAGGGCGGCTTCGGCGTCGGCCTTGGCGATGGCTTCCTTGACGGGCTTCGGAGCGCCGTCGACCAGGTCCTTGGCTTCCTTCAGGCCCAGGCCCGTCAGTTCGCGCACGGCCTTGATGACCGACACCTTGTTGGCGCCGGCTTCGAGCAGCACGACGTTGAATTCGGTCTTCTCTTCCACCGCGGCGGCGGCGGCGCCACCACCGGCGGCCGGGGCGGCCATCGAAGCGGCGGACACGCCGAACTTCTCTTCGATCGCCTTGACCAGGTCATTGAGGTCCATCACCGACATGCTGTCGAGGGCGGTCAGGAATGCGTCTTTGTCGAATGCCATTTGTGGCTCCTAGATTTCGTTGGATTTCAGTTCTGGGGTCGGATCGTTCAGGCGGCAGGAGCGGCTTCCGCCGCCGGCTCTGCAGCACCTTCGCCACGCTTTGCGGACAGCGCGGCCAGCACGGCGGCCATGCGCTGCACCGGCGACTTCAGCAGGCCGGCGATCTGGCTGAGCAGGACTTCCTTGCTCGGCACGGAGGCCAGTGCTTTCACGCCGTCGGCGTCGAGCGCCTTGCCGGCATAGGCGCCGGCCTTGACGATCAGCTTGTCGTTGCCCTTGGCAAAGTCAGCGATGACTTTGGCCGCGGCGACAGCGTCTTCGGAAAAACCGTAGATCAGCGGACCGACCATGGCACCCTGGGCCACCTCGAAGGGCGTACCGGCAACGGCGCGACGAGCCAGGGTGTTCTTCAGTACATGAAGGTACACGCCCTTTTCGCGCGCCTGCTTGCGCAGTGCGTCCAGGTGAGCCACGGTGAGGCCACGGTACTCGGCCAGCGCGAGCGTCTGCGAGCGGGCCACCTGGGCCGCCACATCCGTCACCACGGCTGCTTTCTCGTTGCGATTGAGACTCAAGGTCTGCTCCTCACATCACGTGCGGATCGGGTTCGCGCCCTTACCGCACACCACGTTCAGCGACCTGCCAGATCCGGAACTGCTTCCATCTCTTTGCGGGACCGCCATCTGCGCTGGCGATTAAGCGACCCCCGAGGGAGCCGCACCAGCGGTCTTGGATGACCCGGCTGCCGCTTGCGCGGCCCCCGGCCCACCAATTCATCGGATCGCCGCCAGACTCAGCGGCGACCCTCGTTCTCTCGTCAGGCCTGGGTCGGCGCGGCGTTGATCGTCGCGAGATCCACGCGGGCGCCCACGCCCATCGTCGAGGACACCGCCACCTTGCGCAGGTAGATGCCCTTGCTCGACGGCGGCTTGGCCTTGTTCAGCGCTTCGATCAAGGCGCGCAGGTTGCCGCCGAGCTTGTCGGCGTCGAACGAGCGGCGGCCGATCGTGGCGTGCACGATGCCGGCCTTGTCGACACGGAACTGCACCTGGCCGGCCTTGGCGTCACGCACGGCCTGCGCCACGTTCGGCGTCACGGTGCCGACCTTCGGGTTCGGCATCAGGCCGCGCGGGCCGAGGATCTGGCCCAGCGTACCGACGACGCGCATCGTGTCCGGCGAGGCGATCACGACGTCGAAGTCCATCTTGCCGGCCTTGATCTCGGCGGCCAGGTCGTCCATGCCGACGATGTCGGCGCCGGCGGCCTTGGCCTCCTCGGCCTTGGCGCCCTGGGCGAACACGGCGACGCGCTTGGTCTTGCCGGTGCCGTTGGGCATCACGACGGCGCCGCGCACCACCTGGTCGGACTTCTTGGCGTCGATGCCGAGCTGCACGGCCACGTCGATCGATTCATCGAACTTCGCGGTCGCACATTCCTTGACGATCGCCAGCGCGTTGTCCAGCGGGTACAGCTTGTTGCTGTCGACCTTGCCTGCGAGGGCCTTCTGTCGTTTGGTCAGCTTGGCCATGCTCAGACTCCTTCCACGGTCACGCCCATCGAACGGGCGGATCCGGCAATCGTGCGAACCGCGGCGTCCAGATCGGCAGCCGTGAGGTCCTTCATCTTGGTCTTGGCGATCTCCTCGACCTGGGCGCGCGTCAGCTTGGCGACCTTGTCGACGTGCGGACGCGGCGAGCCCTTGTCGAGCTTGGCGGCCTTCTTGATCAGCACGGTCGCCGGCGGGGTCTTGAGAACGAAGGTGAACGACTTGTCCGCGAATGCGGTGATCACCACCGGCAGCACGAGGCCGGGTTCCATGCTCTGCGTCTGGGCGTTGAACGCCTTGCAGAACTCCATGATGTTCAGACCGCGCTGACCCAGCGCCGGACCGATCGGGGGAGACGGGTTCGCTTTGCCCGCCGGAATCTGCAGCTTGATGAAGCCGACGATTTTCTTGGCCATGTTTCTCTCCAGTTCAGGTTCCAGCGGCCAGGCCGGATCCTGTTGAGTTCAAACGCACAGGGCTGGTTACCTGTGCTCCTCGTACCGGTGTCTCGTCACCGGCATCAACGGGCGCGGAAGAGAGTCCGCGCCGCCTCCGAAATCAGACCTTCTCGACCTGCGAGAAGTCGAGCTCCACCGGCGTGGCGCGGCCGAAGATCGTGACCGACACGCGCACCTTGGACTTGTCGTAGTTGACGTCCTCGACCGCGCCGTTGAAGTCGGTGAACGGGCCTTCCTTGACGCGCACCAGTTCGCCGACCGACCATTCGACCTTGGGGCGCGGCTTCTCCACGCCTTCCTGCATCTGGTTGACGATCTTCAGCACCTCGGCCTCGGAGATCGGCGAGGGGCGGTTCTTCGCGCCACCGACGAAGCCGGTGACCTTGCCGGTGTGCTTGACCAGGTGCCAGGTGTCGTCGGCCATCTCCATCTCGACCAGCACGTAGCCGGGGAAGAAGCGGCGCTCGGTGACGGACTTCTTGCCGTTCTTGAGCTCGACGACTTCTTCCATCGGTACGAGGATGCGGCCGAACTTCTCCTGCATGCCGGCGCGGTCGATGCGCTCGCGCAGGTTGCGCTCCACGGCCTTCTCCATGCCGGAGTAGGCGTGCACCACGTACCAGCGCTTGTTGGTCGCCGGCGCCACGGTCTCGGGCGTGATCACGGGGGTTGCTTGGTCGCTCATGGCTTGTTCCTCAACGCTTCCAGCCCAGGATCAGGTCGTACAGCGCCCATTCGAGCGTCTTGTCGGTCAGCCACAGGAACAGCGCCATCACGAACACGAATGCGAACACGTAGCCGGTCATCTGGATGGCTTCCTTGCGGGTGGGCCAGACTACCTTGCGCACTTCCTTGACCGAGTCCTGGCCATAGGCGATCAGCTGCTTGCCGGCCTCGGCCGTGAAGAACACGCCGGCGGCCGCGGCCAGCAGCACCAGCAGCGCGATCACGCGCAGCCACAGGTCCTGCTTGCCCAGCGCGTAGAACGCCGCCACGGCACCGATGACCAGCACGCCGGCCACGGCCAGCTTGGCCTTGTCGGCTCCGGTGGAGACAGTTTCGACTTGAGGAGTAGCCATTGTTCGTTTCGCTTCGCGGCACACATGCCCAAAAAAGCAGCGCCGCCTTTCAGCAGCAAAGCCCGCAGGGACTTTTCGTCACCTCGCGGGCTGCTGTGACCAGCCAGTCTCGGCCCGTCAGGGCCTTCGTCTGGCAGGGGCAGAGGGTCTCGAACCCCCAACCTCCGGTTTTGGAGACCGGCGCTCTGCCAATTGAGCTATGCCCCTGTGGCCGTTGACATCACTCCATGATCTTCGCGACGACGCCTGCACCGACGGTGCGGCCGCCTTCGCGGATGGCGAAGCGCAGGCCTTCTTCCATCGCGATCGGGGCGATCAGCTTGACGGTGATGCTGACGTTGTCGCCGGGCATGACCATCTCCTTGTCCTTGGGCAGCTCCACCGCGCCGGTCACGTCCGTCGTGCGGAAGTAGAACTGCGGCCGGTAGTTGTTGAAGAACGGCGTGTGACGGCCGCCCTCTTCCTTGCTCAGCACGTACACCTCGGCGGTGAAGTGCGTGTGCGGCTTGATGCTGCCGGGCTTGCACAGCACCTGGCCGCGCTCGACGTCTTCACGCTTGGTGCCGCGCAGCAGGATGCCGACGTTGTCACCGGCCTGACCCTGGTCGAGCAGCTTGCGGAACATCTCGACGCCGGTGCAGGTGGTCTTCTGCGTGGCACGGATGCCGACGATCTCGATTTCCTCGCCGACCTTGACCACGCCGCGCTCGATGCGGCCGGTCACCACGGTGCCACGGCCGGAGATGCTGAACACGTCTTCGACGGGCATCAGGAAGGCGCCGTCGATGGCGCGCTCGGGCGTGGGGATGTAGCTGTCCAGCGCGTCGGCCAGCTTCATGATGGCGCCTTCGCCGAGCTCGCCCTTGTCGCCTTCCATGGCGAGCTTGGCGCTGCCGTGGATGATGGGGGTCTTGTCGCCAGGGAAGTCGTACTTGTCGAGCAGTTCGCGCACTTCCATCTCGACGAGCTCGAGCAGCTCGGCGTCGTCGACCATGTCGCACTTGTTCAGGAACACGATGATGTACGGCACGCCGACCTGACGGGCCAGCAGGATGTGCTCGCGGGTCTGGGGCATGGGGCCGTCGGCGGCCGAGCACACCAGGATGGCGCCGTCCATCTGCGCCGCGCCGGTGATCATGTTCTTCACGTAGTCGGCGTGCCCGGGGCAGTCGACGTGCGCGTAGTGACGGTTGGCCGTCTCGTATTCGACGTGCGCGGTGTTGATGGTGATGCCGCGCGCCTTCTCTTCGGGCGCCGCGTCGATCTGGTCGTACGCCTTGGCCTCACCACCGAACTTGCTCGACAGCACGGTCGTGATCGCCGCCGTCAGCGTCGTCTTGCCGTGGTCCACGTGACCAATCGTCCCCACGTTCACGTGCGGCTTGGTCCGCTCGAATTTGCCTTTTGCCATCACATCGCTCCTCGAAAACGAGAATGAATATCAAGACTTGGTGCCCATGGCGCGGATCGAACGCGCGACCTCTCCCTTACCAAGGGAGTGCTCTACCACTGAGCCACATGGGCCGATCAACTGACCGTCGACACAGGCTTGAATCCGGGAGGGACATCAAGCCTCTGGCGACATGGAGCGGGAGACGGGAATCGAACCCGCGTCATCAGCTTGGAAGGCTGGGGTTCTACCATTGAACTACTCCCGCTCGGGAGACAACACGATTCACTGGATCTTTGGTGGAGGAGGCTGGATTCGAACCAGCGTAGGCGTAAGCCAACAGATTTACAGTCTGCCCCCTTTAGCCACTCGGGCACCCCTCCACGCAGAGCCCGCGATGATAGCACAGGCCCGAATGGCTTCGGCGCCCTACAGGGCCCACCAGTCGACCAGGGCGGCCGTCTCCAGGAAATGGCGGCCTTCGGCCATGAAACGGCACTGGAAGTCGTTCGATGGATGGCGCGTCACCAGGGTGCGCACCGAAGTCCCGGCCGGCTGCGCCTCGACGAAGAACTGCCGCGCCTTGTCGCCCCACAGCATGAACACCGGCGGCTGCGGTAACTTGCACAGAACCTTGACGATATCGGATGTGAGCGCCTGCCAACCACAACCCGTGTGGCTGCCGATGCGGCCCACCTCGATGGTCAAGGTCGGGTTCAGCAGCAGGGCCCCTGGCGTGCCCAGCCGTCGAGTTTCCACACCGGCGGCGGCTTGAACCCCGGTCTGTCTTCTGCAAGAACCTGAAAGATGCGACGTAGCGAGGCCGGCTTGCCGTGGCCGGCCGAGAAGGCCAGCCCGTCGGCATGACCCGGCTTGGGGTAGGGATCCTGGCCGAACACCACCACCTTGACACCCTCGGGCGAATGGAAGCGCAAGGCGCGGAAGGGGTCGGCCGGCGCGATCTCGTTCGAACCGGAAACGGCGCGCACCCGGTCGATGACCTCGGCAAAACGCTGCGGCGTCCAGCCGGGCAGCGCCTGCGCCCAGGCCGGCGGCAGGCTCGCGCAGGCCGCGGCCAGATCGTCGGCGGTCACGCGAACAGGCTCGCCAGCGCAGCGCCCGGGTCGGCGGCGCGCATGAACGCCTCGCCGACGAGGAAGGCGTGCACGTTCGCATCTCGCATGCGCTTCACGTCGGCCGGGCCGAGGATGCCGCTCTCGGTGACCAGCACGCGATCCTTGGGCACCTCCGGCAGCAGGCCCAGCGTGGTGTCCAGCGTGACCTCGAACGTGCGCAGGTTGCGGTTGTTGATGCCCACGAGAGGCGTCTTCAGCCGCAAACCGCGGTCGAGTTCGGCGCCATCGTGCACCTCGACCAGCACTGCCATGCCCAGCGCCAGCGCCTGCGCTTCCAGGTCGGCCATCAACGCATCGTCGAGGCAGGCGGCGATCAGCAGGATGCAGTCGGCGCCCATCGCACGCGCCTCGAACACCTGGTAGGCGTCGACCATGAAGTCCTTGCGCAGCGCCGGCAGCGTGCAGGCCGCGCGGGCCTGCTGCAGGTAGTCGGCGTGGCCCTGGAAGAACTGCACGTCGGTCAGCACGCTCAGGCAGGTCGCGCCGCCGCGTTCGTAGCTGGCGGCGATATCCGCCGGCACGAACTGCTCGCGCAGCACGCCCTTGCTCGGGCTGGCCTTCTTGATTTCGGCGATCACTGCAGGCCTTCCGGCGGCCACCTTGGCGCGAAGTGCGCCGGCGAAGTCGCGCTGCCCGCCAAGCGACTCGGCATCTCGGCGCAGCGAAGCCAGGTCGCGCCGACGGCGCGCTTCGGCAATCTCCTCGCGCTTGACGGCGACGATCTTGTTGAGGATGTCGCTCATGCCTGCGCCAGCTCCTTGGTGCGCGCGACGAACTGGTGCATCTTGGCCAGCGCCTTGCCCGAGGCCAGCGCCTCGCGCGCCAGAGCCACGCCGTCGGCCATGGTCGTGGTGACATTGGCGGCGTAAAGCGCCACGCCGGCATTGAGCAGCACGATGTCGCGTGCCGGGCCGGCTCGTTGTCGAGCACCGCATGCAGCATGGCCTTGCTCTGCTCGGGCGTCTCGACCTTCAGCGTGCGGTTGCTCGCCATCGTCAGGCCGAAGTCCTCGGGGTGGATCTCGTACTCGCGGATGCCGCCGTCCTTGTACTCGCCCACCAGCGTGGCGGCGCCCAGCGAGACCTCGTCCATGCCGTCGCGGCCGTAGACCACCAGCGCATGCTCGGCGCCCAGGCGCTGCAGGGCGCGCACCTGGATGCCGACCAGGTCGGGGTGGAACACGCCCATCAGGATGTTCGGCGCATCGGCCGGGTTGGTCAGCGGCCCGAGGATGTTGAAGATGGTGCGCACGCCGAGTTCCTTGCGCACCGGCGCCACGTTCTTCATCGCCGGGTGGTGGTTGGGCGCGAACATGAAGCCGATGCCGGTGTCGGCGATGCAGCGGGCGATGGCTGCCGGCGGCAACGACAGGCTCACGCCCAGGGCCTCGAGCACGTCGGCACTGCCCGACTTGCTCGACACGCTGCGGTTGCCATGCTTGCTGACGCGCGCACCGCAGGCTGCGGCGACGAACATCGAGCAGGTCGAGATGTTGAAGGTGTGCGAGCCGTCGCCACCGGTGCCAACGATGTCGACGAGATTCTTGCGGTCGGCCACCTCGACCTTGGTGGAGAACTCGCGCATCACCTGCGCGGCGGCGGTGATCTCGCCGATGGTCTCCTTCTTGACGCGCAGGCCGATCAGCAGTGCTGCCATCATCACCGGCGACATCTCGCCGCCCATGATGCGGCGCATCAGCGCGAGCATCTCGTCGTGGAAGATCTCGCGGTGCTCGATCGTGCGGGTCAGGGCTTCGGTGTTGGTGATGGTCATGGTGGTGTCCCGGGTGGCATGCAGTCAGTGCAGCGCGCGGCGCAGCGCGGCAATCGCCTGGTCGATCTGCTCGTCGTTCACGTCGAGGTGGGTGACGAGGCGCAGTTGGTACAGACCGGTGCTCAGCACACCCTGCTCGCGCAGCGCCGCCACCGCGGCGGCGGCACGCTCGCGCGGCAGATCGATGAACACCATGTTGGTCTGCGGCATCTGCACCGTCACGCCGGGCAGCCCCTGCAGGCCTTCGGCGAGCCGCCTGGCACGGGCATGGTCGTCGGCCAGTCGGTCGATGTGATGGTCCAGTGCGTGCATCGCCGCCGCGGCCAGGATTCCGGCCTGGCGCATCGTGCCGCCGGCCATCTTGCGCACCCGTTTCGCACGGGCGATCAACTCCGCGGAGCCCACCAGGGCCGAGCCGGCCGGCGCACCGAGGCCCTTGCTGAAGCACACGGAGACGCTGTCGAACAGTTCGGCCATCTCCCTCGCGTTGGCGCGCGGGTCGCCGCCCAGCCCGACCGCGGCATTGAACAGGCGCGCGCCATCGAGGTGAGTCGCCAGACCGTGGCGCCGGGCCAGCGCGGTCGCGTCGCGCAGGTAGGCCATGGGCATCAGCCGGCCGCCCAGCGTGTTCTCCAGGCACAGCAGCCGCGAACGCGCGAAGTGCGGGTCGTCGGGCTTGATGCTGGCCTCGATGTCGGCCAGCGCCAGCGTTCCGTCGGCCTGGTGGGCGATCGGCTGCGGCTGAATGCTGCCGAGCACCGCCCCCCGCCCGCCTCCCAGCGGTAGGTGTGGGCCATCTGGCCGACGATGTACTCGTCGCCGCGCTGGCAGTGGCTCATCAGCGCGCACAGGTTGCTCTGCGTGCCGGTGGGCATGAACAGCGCCGCCTCCTTGCCGAGCATCTGCGCCATGCGCTGCTGCAGCGCGTTGACCGTTGGGTCGTCGCCGAACACGTCGTCGCCCACCTCGGCGCGTGCGATCGCCTCGCGCATCGCGGTGGTGGGTCGGGTCACGGTGTCACTGCGCAGGTCGACGAACGGCATGGCTTTGCCCCGGATCAACAAGTCTGGAAGAAGGCACGCAGTGTATCGAGCGTCGGGTAAAGTCACCGGCACCAAGAAGAAGTCTGCCGCTGGCGAAGGAGTATGTGAGCCGCGAACCGACCCCGCTGGAGCGCGCGCTGGCGGAATGCGCCTCCGAACCCATCCACCGGCTCGGCCGCATCCAGGCGGCCGGCTTTCTTTTGGCCGTCGATCCTGGCGGCCACATCGCGCACGTCTCGGCCAATGCCGCCGCCTGGGTCGGCCACACGCCGCGCTCGCTGCTGGGTTCGGGTGCCGAGTCGGCCCTGCCGCGCCAGGCCCTGGCCGCCGCCGCCGCACACGCCCGAGTCTCGCTCGCCCACGACGCTGCTCAGCATCTGTACGGCGTCGCCTGGCCCGGGCGCGCCGACCCGGTCGACGTGTCCATCCACGACAGCGGCGGCCTGCTCGTGATCGAGGCCGAGCCGGCCAGCGACGAAGACACCCTGCGCGACATCGTCTGCCTGGGCCACTGCGCGGAGCAACTGGCCCACTGCAACGAGATCGGCGAACTGGCCACCGCCGCCGCCCGCGGCATCGCCGAGCTGGCGCGCTACGACCGGGTGATGGTCTATCGCTTCTCCGCCGACGGCAGCGGCACGGTGATCGCCGAGCAGGTCGCGCCTGGCCTGCCCACCTACCTCGGGCTGCGCTACCCGGCCAGCGACATCCCGCGCGCGCGCGCTGTACCTGCGCAGCCCCTCGCGCATCATCTGCGACGTGGCCGACGACGGAATCGACGTACTCGGCCACGACACCGCCGCGCTGGACCTGTCGCTGTCCACCCTGCGCAGCGTCTCGCCGGTGCACCTGCAGTACCTGCGCAACATGGGTACCGCGGCGACCATGTCGATCACGCTGCGCGTCAACGGCCGCCTCTGGGGGCTGGTCGTCTGCCACCACGGCGCGCCGAAGCGGCCGGCGCTGGCCTGCCGCGCGATCGCCGAAACCCTGGGCCGGCTGTTCGGGCTGGCCATCGGGCGTCTGGAAAGCGAGGGACTGCAGCAAGACATCAGCACTCTGCTGTTGAGCCAGCCCGGCGTCGAGCCCCTGGTGGATGAAGATGCAGCGCCATCGCATCGCCAGGCCGTTCTGGCCGCGATCGGCCGGACGCTGTGCGCCACCGGCGCCTCGCTGCATCTGGACGGCCGCACCGTGCGCTGGGGCGAGGTGCCGCCGCCGCGCAAAGTCGCGGCGCTTTGCGAACTGCTGGCCGACACGCCCGTGCCGGAGGCGGTGGTGGTCGATTCGCTCGCACAGCGATGGCCATCCACGGCTGCGCTGGCACCGCGCGTGGCCGGCATGGTGGCGGTGCCGCTGTCGCAGCCCCGCGCGACTGGCTGCTGCTGTTTCGCGACGAAGTCCGGCGCCACGTCGTCTGGGCCGGCAATCCGAACAAGTCACTGGACGACGAACGCGGCAACCTGACGCCGCGCGGCAGCTTCGCGGCCTGGCGCGAATCGGTGCGGCTGCATGGCGAGCCCTGGACGCCGTTGCAGGTCGAGCTGGCCGAAGTGCTGCGCGTGCGCATCCAAGGCTTGCTGTCGGCGCAGCGAGAGCAGCGCGACCTGCGCATCTTGCGCCGCGACGGCCAGCGGCAGGCCTTGCTGGTGCGCGAGCTGAATCACCGCATCCGCAACATCCTCGCGCTGGTCAAGGGCCTGGTACAGCAGAGTGCGGCACGCTCGGACAGCGTCGAGGGAGCTGGCCGCCACGCTGCAGAACCGCGTCGGCGCGATGGCACGGGCGCACATGCAGATCGAGCAGACGCGCTGGGGCCCTGCGCCGCTGCTGGGCCTGATGGAAGACGAGATCCGACCATTCAGCGACACGGGCCAGTCGGCGCTGTCCGGCCCGCCGATCCAGCTGGAGCCGAACGCATGCATGTCGCTGGCGCTGGTGGTGCACGAACTCGCCACCAACGCGCGCAAGTACGGCGCACTGTCCCAGGCCAGCGGCCGGCTCGCCGTGCACTGGGAAGTCGACCGCAATGGCGCGCTGTGCATCGACTGGCGCGAATCCGGCGGCCCGGCCACCGCCGAGCCGACGCGGCGCGGCTTCGGCTCGCGCGTCATTGCCGAGGCGCTCGCGCATGAACTGCAGGGCCGTACCGAAGTGCAGTACCTGCCCGGCGGGCTGCAGGCCCGGCTGGTGATCCCGCGCGGCTTCGAGCGCGCGGCCAGCGCCGCCGTGGACAGTGCCGGCTTGCTGGCCGTGGAGACGCTGCAGCGTGGCGCGCCCCTCAGCGTGCTGCTGGTCGAGGACGACCTGGTGATCGCGCTGACCGTGGAGGCGATGCTGGCGCAGCTGGGCTGCACCGACGTCATCCGCGTGGGCCGCGCTCCCGACGCGCTGGCGTTGCTGGCCGAGCGGAGCTTCGACATCGCCATGATCGACGTCGACCTGGGCGATCACACCAGCGAGAGCATCGCCGACCGGCTGGCCGAGCTCGGCATCCCGCTGGTGGTGGCCAGCGGCCACGCCCAGACCGATCACCTGCCGGCGCCCTGCGCGGCCACCCGAGCATCTGCAAGCCCCTACGGCGCGCGCGACGGGCAGCGCGCCTTCGCGAGCGCGCTGCAGCAGCGTTGAGCGCCGGGGCTCAGCGGGCGTCGCTCTGGCGCAGGAAGTTGCGCAGCATGGCGTGGCCATGCTCGGTCAGGATCGACTCGGGGTGGAACTGCACGCCCTCCATCGGCGTCTTCGTGCCCGCCAGGGCGGTGTGGCGCACGCCCATGATCTCGCCGTCCTGCGAGGTGGCAGTGATCTCCAGTTCCTTGGGGCGCGTGGCCTGCTCGATCACCAACGAGTGGTAGCGGATCACCGTGAACTGCCGCGGCAGCCCCAGGTAGACACCGCGCTCGTCGGTGGTGATGACGTCGGTCTTGCCGTGCATCTGCGTCTTCGCGCGCACGATCTTCCCGCCCAGCGCCGCGCCGATCGCCTGGTGACCCGGGCAAACGCCAGGGATGCGCAGCTTGCCGGTGAAGGGCTGGATCGCCTCGACACACAGGGCGGCCTCGGCCGGCGAACACGGGCCGGGCGAGAGCACCAGGCGGTCGGGCTTCAGCGCAGCGATGCCCGCCACGTCGATCTCGTCATTGCGCAGCACCGCACCTCTTCGCCCAGCTCGCCGAAGTACTGCACCAGGTTGAAGGTGAAGGAGTCGTAGTTGTCGATCATGAGCAACATCTCAGAACCCCTCCTCGACGAGCTCGGCGGCGCGGATCAGCGCGCGCGCCTTGTGCTCGGTCTCGCGCCATTCCATCTCGGGCACCGAGTCGGCCACCACGCCGGCCGCCGCCTGCACGTACAGAGTCTGGTCCTTGACGATGCCGGTGCGGATGGCGATGGCCCGTCCATGTCGCCGGCAAAGCTGAGGTAGCCGCAGGCCCCGCCGTAGATGCCGCGCTTGCTGGGTTCGAGCTCGTCGATGATCTCCATCGCACGGATCTTCGGCGCGCCGGTTAGCGTGCCCGCCGGGAAGGTGGCCCGGAGCACGTCGGAGGCTGGTCATGCCGTCCTTGAGCAGGCCCTCGACGTTGCTGACGATGTGCATCACGTGCGAGTAGCGCTCGACCACGAAGGCCTCGGTGACCTTCACCGTGCCCGTCTTGGCGATGCGGCCGATGTCGTTGCGTGCCAGGTCGATCAGCATCACGTGCTCGGCACGCTCTTTCGGGTCGGCCAGCAGTTCGGCCTCCAGCGCCTTGTCCTGCTCGGGTGTCGCGCCGCGCGGGCGTGTGCCGGCCAGCGGGCGGATCGTCACCTTCTCGCCCTCGGGCGCGTGTTCGTGGCGGACCAGGATCTCCGGGCTGGCGCTGACGATCTGGAACTCGCCCATGTCGTAGAAGTACATGTAGGGCGACGGGTTCAGCGAGCGCAGCGCACGGTACAGCGTCAGCGGGCTCTCGGTGTAGCGCTTGCGCAGCCGCTGGCCGATCTGCACCTGCATCATGTCGCCGGCGGCGATGTACTCCTTGCCCTTGAGCACGGCGGCGAGGTAGGCCTCCTTGGCGAACTCGCGCTCCACGCCATGCGCCGCGACGCGCTTGACCTGCGGCGCGGTGACGCTGTAACGCAGCTTGTCGGCCAGTTCGGACAGCCGCCGCTTGGCGTGGAAGTAGGCCTCGGGCTGGCCGGGGTCGGCATAGACGATCAGGTACAGCCGGCCCGACAGGTTGTCGATGACCGCCAGTTCCTCGCATTGCAGCAGCAGGATGTCGGGCGTGTCGATGCCGCCGTCCTTCCAGGTCTTGGCGAGCTTGGGCTCGATGTAGCGCACCGCGTCGTAGCCGAAGTAGCCCGCCAGGCCGCCGCAGAAGCGCGGCAGGCCCGGCCGCAGCGCCGCCTTGAAGCGCTTCTGGTAGGCGTCGATGAAGTCCAGTGGGTTGCCTTCGTGCGTCTCGACGACGATGCCGTCGGTCACGACCTCGGTCTTGAAACCGGTGGCACGCAGCAGCGTGCGCGCCGGCAGCCGATGAACGGGTAGCGCCCGAAGCGCTCGCCGCCGACGACCGATTCGAGCAGGAAGCTGTTCTTGCTGCCGCCGTTGCCGAGGCCAGCTTCAGGTACAGCGACAGCGGGGTTTCCAGGTCGGCGAACGCCTCGCTGAGCAGGGGGATGCGGTTGAAGCCCTGGGCGGCCAGGCTCTTGAATTCGAGTTCGGTGATCACGGGTCAGGGCCCTCCACGGCCCGGCGCACGACGATGCGTACGCGTGACGGTTCGATTCGGTGAAGCAGGCCGGACCCAGGTCCGGCCGGTGGAGCCGAAGGGCGCGGATCCATGACGATCGGGGCGCTCCGCGGCAGGCAAACGCGGCCGGGTCAGCGCCCGGCGCGGCGGCAGGAGCGGCGCCAGGGCCAGGCTCCCCGGTCGTGCGACCCTTCGGTTTGCTTGCGCGTCGAAACATGGGGCCGCAGTGTAGCAGCGGCGCCATACGGGCTGGAGTGCCCTCCCCACTCGTGCAATCCGTCATGGACACGGGCGGCCCGGCTTTGTCACACTGCGCTGCTTTGCGGGCTCATCGGCCTGCTCGAACCTGACATTGGAGAGCGTCGTGATCCGTCGCACCATCCTTCTGGGCGCCACCCTGGTGGCACTTCTCCACCCCGCTCGCTCAGGCGCAGACCACCGAAGTCGGTGGCGTGCAAGTTCGAGCCCTCGGCGCAGTTGGGCAACGCGAAGCTGCTGCTCAACGGTGCCGGAGTGCGCTACAAGGCGCTTTTCAAGGTCTACACCGCCGGCCTGTACCTGGGCGGCAAGGCCTCGACGCCCGAGGCCGCGCTGGCCGCGCCCGGACCGAAGCGCATGCACATCGTGATGCTGCGCGACATCGATGCCAACGAACTGGGCAAGCTCTTCACCCGCGGCATGCAGGACAACGCGCCCGCGAGGAGTTCTCCAGTCCATCGCCGGCACGCTGCGGCTGGCCGACCTCTTCTCGGCCAAGAAGAAGCTCAGCGCAGGCGAGTACTTCTTCGTCGACTACGTGCCCGGCCAGGGCACCACGGTGTTGATCAACGGCAAGGCCCTCCACCGAGCCGATCAAGGAACCCGAGTTCTTCTCGGCGCTGCTGAAGATCTGGCTCGGCCACTCGCCGGCCGATGCACAGCTGAAAGAAGCACTGCTGGGCAAGGAGCGGCCGTTCGCGACCCCTTCGCGAACTGATCGCGGCCGCGGGATCTTCCGCCGCGGGAGGAACGGGTCTAGATGGCCACGAGGACTGTCATTAGTGAGTGTAGTGACAGTCGACGGTCATATTTCTGCCGACTTTTTCAGTTTGCGTGTCATTTGTGGCCCTTACAGCCCTAATGCCTGATCGAGGATTGCCGACATTGAGGTGAGGGATCGCACTGCGCTGCGCTGCCCGCAACCACCTCACGACATGTCCACCACTTCGAACAGTGCCGCCGGCAGCGTCGCCCACGACGGGCCTGCGCTCGTGATGCCGGCACGCCGGTCGCCATGGCTCACCCGTGCCCTGGCCTTCCTCAACGGCAAGGCGTCGGCGCCGTCCCGCGGCGCCAGCCCAGCCAGCGCCGAGTTCGGCCACCGCCTGGCCGAAGCGGCACAGACCTGGACCACGCACATCGGCACCGCGCAGGCGCAGATGCGCGAGGCCACCACGCACCTTCTGGAAGGCTTCTCGGCAATCCTGTCCGAGCTCGACCTGATCATTTCGCCGCCTTCGGCCTCGGCGACCAGCCACGCCGAACTCGACGAGCGCGCTGCGGTGCTCGCGCAGTGCGAACAACGCCTGCTCGGCCTGCTGCAATCGCTGGAGCAGTCGGTTCGCTCGCGAGAGCAGGTGCTCGGCTCGGTGCGCGAACTCTCCGGCGCCTCGGCCAGCCTGGGCGACATGGCCGAGGACGTGGGCAAGCTGGCGCGCCAGACCAACCTGCTGTCGATCAACGCCGCCATCGAGGCCGCCCGCGCCGGTGCATCGGGCCGCGGCTTTGCAGTGGTGGCCAGCGAGGTGCGCCGCCTGTCCAGCGCATCGGGCGAGACCGGCCAGCGCATCAGCGAGCAGGTCAACGGCTTCGGCGACCGGATGCGCGGCGCGCTGCGCCAGGCCGACGAGCACGCCCAGCACGACAGCGCCGAGATCCGCCACTCGAAGACACCATCCGCGCGGTCATCGCCGATGTCGACGGCGCCGTGACCCAGCTCAACGAACGCGCGGAGCAGCCCTGTGCCCGCGGCGAAGCGGTTCGCTCGCAGGTCGAGCAGCTGATGATCGCGTTCCAGTTCCAGGACCGCGTCAGCCAGATCCTGGATCAGGTCGGCGCCTCCATCCACAGCGCCACGCAGCGCCTGCAGACCGCCATGGCCGACGGGCAGGCACCCGACCCCGGCGAATGGCAAGAACTGCTCAGCGCCGGCTGCACGACCGCCGAGCAACGCGCGATCGCCAGCCCCGGGACACGCAGGCCTCGGCGAGCGCCCGCCTCGGCCGGAACCACCTTCTTCTGAACCAGGCGCTGTCATGGCCAAAACCATTCTGATCGTCGACGACTCCAGTTCGCTGCGCACCGTCGTGAAGCTGTCCCTCGCCCGCGCTGGCTACGAGGTGCTGGAAGCCGGCGACGGCCGCCAGGCACTGGCAGAGCTGGACAAGGCCGCCAAGGTGAACCTGATCGTCAGCGACCTGAACATGCCGAACATGGACGGCATCACCTTCGTGACCAGGTGAAGCAGCACCCGCGCCACAAGTTCGCGCCGGTGATCATGCTGACCACCGAAGGGCAGGACGCCAAGAAGGAACAAGGCCGCGCCGCCGGCGCCAAGGCCTGGATCCTCAAGCCCTTCAATCCGCCGCAGTTGCTGGATGCGGTGTCCAAGCTGATCCTGCCTTAGGAGCGCGCATGCCTTCCGTCCTGGCCCTGCCGGCCGAACTGACCATCTACACCGTGGGCGAAACGCGCCCGCAGTGGCTTGCCTGGCTTGCGGCCGACGCTGCCGAGCCTCTGCCAGGTCGACGCCAGCGGCGTGACGAGGTCGACGCCGCCGGCGTGCAGCTGCTGGTGGCGCTGGCCCAGGCCCTGGCCGCCAGCACCGCCCTGCAGCTCAAGGCCCCAGCCCTGCGCTGCAGGCGCCTGCCAGCGTCCTGGGCTGGCGGGCCTGCTCGAAGACGGGGCTGCCCGCGGGAGCCAGCGCATGAGCCGCCGAACAAGACCTCAGCTTCATCGCCGAGGCGCTGCCCGCCTTCATCAGCGAGGCCCAGGAGCAGATCGCCTCGATCGAGCAGCTGCTGCTGCAGCTGGAAGACGCGCCCGACGATCGCGAGTTGCTCGACTCGCTGTTCCGCTGCGCCACACACCGTCAAGGGCTCGGCCGGCATCTTCGGGCTGGATGCGGTGGTGGCCTTCACCCATCATGTGGAGACGCTGCTCGATCGCCTGCGCGAAGGCGAGATCGCGCTGACGCCCGACCTCTCGACCCTGCTGCTGCAGAGCAACGACCAGATCCGCCTGCTGGTGGCCCCGGCCAGCGGCAATGGCAGCGACGACGCGCAAGGCGAAGCCACGCGCGCTGCGCTGGTTGCACGGCTCGGCGCACAGGCGCCGGCACGGCCCACACCCGCCACGCCCGTCGCCGCCGCACCGGCGCCGGACGGGGCCAGCGCTGGCGAATCTCGGTGCGATTCGGCGCAGACACCTTCCCGCAACGGCATGGACCCGCTGGCGATCCTGAGCTACGCTGGCGCAGCTGGGCAGCATGGCCGCGATCCGAGTGCGACACCGCCTCGGTGCCTGCGCTGGACGCTGGACCCGGAGCAATGCCACCTCGGCTTCGCCTTCGAATTGCACGCCGACAAGCCGCGCCATGCGATCGAGGCCGCATTCAGCTTCGTGCGCGACGACTGCGACGCTGCAGATCGTCGGCGCCGCGCCGCAGCCCGCGGCCGATCTGCCGCAGGCCGGCGACGTGATCTCGCGGCCCGTCGAGGCCGCGCCCGGCAAGCCGCCGAAGAGCCGCGATGCGGCCCCGGCACGCGCCCGACGGGAACCGCTTCATCCGCGTGCAGGCCGACCGGCTGGACGCGGTGATCAACCTGCTGGGCGAACTGGTGATCGCCGGTGCCGGCGCCTCGCTGCTCGCCCGCCAGACCCGCCAGGGCGCGCTGATCGAGGCCAACACCCAGATCGGCCGGCTGATCGAGGAAATCCGCAACGGCACGCTGAAGCTGCGCATGGTGCCCATCGGTGAGACCTTCTCGCGCTTCCGGCGCGTGGTGCGCGACACCGCGGCCGACCTGGGCAAGGACGTGGCGCTGGAGATCACGGGCGCCGACACCGAGCTGGACAAGTCGGTGGTCGAGCGCATCGCCGACCCGCTGATGCACCTGGTGCGCAACGGCCTGGACCATGGCCTGGAGCCGCCGGCCGAGCGGCTGGCCGCCGGCAAGCCGGCACAAGGCCGGCTGACCTTGTCGGCCTGCCACGAGTCCGGCAGCATCCTGATCCGCATCATCGACGACGGCCGCGGCATCCAGCGCGACAGGGTGCTGCAGCGCGCCTGGGAGCGCGGCCTGGTCGAGCGGGGTGTGATGCCGCCCGATGCCGAGATCTTCAAGCTGATCTTCGCGCCCGGCTTCTCCACCGCCGAGACGGTGACCAACCTGTCGGGCCGCGGCGTGGGCATGGACGTGGTGCGTCGCAACATCGAGGCGCTGCGCGGCACGGTGACGGTGCACAGCACCGAAGGCCAGGGCAGCAGCATCGACATCCGGCTGCCGCTGACGCTGGCCATCATCGACGGCTTCCTGGTCGGCGTGGGCAGCTCGAAGTTCATCTTCCCGCTCGATGCGGTGGTCGAGGTGATCGAGGCCCGCCCACCGCCACCGCGCTGGATGCGCGCGGGCGCAGCGTGGTCGAGTTGCGTGGCCAGGTGCTGCCGGTGGTCAGCCTGCGCACCCTGTACGCACTGGACGCACCGCCGCCCGAGCGCGGCAGCGTGGTGGTCATCCAGGCGGGCGCAGCGCTACGGCGTGGTGGTCGACATGCTGCTCGGCCAGCACCAGACCGTCATCAAGCCGCTGGGCCGCATGTTCCGCAGCCTGCGCGGCATCTCCGGCTCGTCGATCCTCGGCAGCGGCGAGGTCGCCCTGATCTTCGACGTTGCCTCCCTGAACCAGCTGGCCGCCGAACCCTCCAGCCGCGTGCACCACAACCCACCCAAGACCGCAAGGCCAAACCAGCCCTGCTCCTCATGGCCCGCCTGTCGCAGGTGCTGAACTGCCAACCAACCGGCCCGGGCGCCGGCCCGGCTGAAGCGAACGCGCCGCGAACGAGACCGAGCGCGCGCGCTGGAGCGCGAGCGCGCCGATGTGCCGTCCACGCTCGCGCAGGTCAAGGCCCGCCTGGACGAGGTGGAGGGCGAGCTCAAGGTGCGCACCGACATCATGAACCTCACGAGCATCGTGTCCGAGGCCGACAAGAAGGGCGACATCCTGTCGATCAACGACAAGTTCGTCGAGGTCTCGAAATACAGCCGCAAGGAACTGCTGGGTCAGCCGCACAACACCACCCGCCACCCGGACATGCCCAAGGAGGTGTTCAAGCAGATGTGGTCGACCATCGGCCGCGGCGACTCTTCCGCGGCGTGGTGAAGAACCGCGCCAAGGACGGCACGCCCTACTACGTGGACGCGGTGATCGCCCCCATCCTGGGCGAGAACGGCAAGCCGATGAAGTACCTGGGCGTGCGCTACGACATCACCGAAGCCGAGCTGGAGCGCCAGAACGCGCGCGGCATCCTGGGCGCGATCGACACCAGCTATGCCTACATCGAGTTCGACCTGGGCGGCCATGTGCTCACCGCCAACCGCAACTTCCAGCAGGTGCTGGGCTACCAACAGCACCTTCCGGCGCGTCGCCAAGGGCGGCCAGGAGGTGTGGATCCAGGCCGTGTACGCGCCGGTGAAGGACGAGATGGGCCGCGTCGTCAAGTTCGTCAAGATCGCCACCGACGTGACGGCCGAGGTGGTGCCGCCAGCATGCTGCGCGAGGCCGTCGAACAGGCCCAGGCAGTCACCACGGCCGCCATGGCCGGCGACCTGGCGCAGCGCATCCCGATGGAGGGCAAGTCCGGGCCGATCGCCGAGCTGTGCTCCGGCGTCAACGAGCTGCTGGAAACCAGCTCGGTCATCTTCGCCGACGTCGGCCGGGTCTTCGGCGCGCTCGCCGAGGGCGACCTGACCCAGCGCATCACGCGCGACTACGCCGGCACCTTCGGCCAGGTTCGCAGCGACGCCAACGCGACCAGCGAGGCGCTCGCCGGCATCATCGAGGACGTCGGCCGCGTGTTCTCCGCGCTGGCCAACGGCGACCTGACCCAGCGCATCACCCGCGACGCACGAGGGCACCTTCGACCAGGTCAAGCAGGATGCCAACTCGAGCTGCGAGAAACTGGCCGGCCTCATCGAGGAGGTGCGCGCCGCCGCCGACGCGCTGACCGGCGCGGCCAACCAGGTCAGCGCCACCGCGCAGTCGCTGTCGCAGGCGGCCAGCGAGCAGGCCAGCTCGGTGGAAGAGACCACTGCGTCCATCGACGTGATGTCGGCCTCGATCACCCAGAACAGCGACAACGCCAAGGTCACCGACGGCATGGCCACCAAGGCCAGCAAGGAAGCCGGCGAAGGCGGCCAGGCGGTCAGCCAGACGGTGACCGCGATGAAGCAGATCGCCGCGAAGATCAGCATCGTCGACGACATCGCCTACCAGACCAACCTGCTGGCGCTGAACGCGGCCATCGAGGCGGCGCGGGCCGGCGAGCACGGCAAGGGCTTCGCGGTGGTGGCGGCCGAAGTGCGCAAGCTCGCCGAGCGCAGCCAGGTCGCCGCGCAGGAGATCGGCGAGCTGGCCAGCGGCTCGGTGAACCTGGCCGAGCGCGCCGGCAAGCTGCTCGACGAGATGGTGCCCTCGATCAACAAGACCAGCGAGCTGGTGCAGGAGATCGCCGCCGCGTCGGCCGAGCAGAGCCAGTCGGTCACGCAGATTGGCGGCGCCATGTCGCAGCTGAGCAAGGCGACGCAGCAGAACGCATCGGCCTCCGAAGAGCTGGCCGCCACGTCCGAGGAGCTGTCCGGCCAGGCCGAGCAGCTGCAGCAGTCGGTGGCGTTCTTCGATGCCGGCGCGGTGCGCGGCTCGCGCGGCGAACCGGCAGCCCCCTCGGAACGCAGGGCGCCGAATTCGCCCATGCGTGCCGGCTCCGGCCGGGCAAGCTCCGCTGCGCAGCCCAGGATGGCGGCCACCGGCACGCACGGCAACTTCCGCCCGTACTGAGGAGCCTGCCATGCAGCAGGAACACAACGCCCAGTACCTGACCTTCCACCTCGCGGCCGAGGTGTTCGCCATGGACATCCGCAGCGTGCGCGAGATCATCCAGTACGGCCCGATGACCACCGTGCCGCTGATGCCGGGCTTCGTGCGCGGCGTCATCAACCTGCGCGGCTCGGTGGTGCCGGTGATCGACCTGCAGGCCCGCTTTGGCCGCCCGGCCGCGAGGTCGGCAAGAAGACCTGCATGGTCATCTTCGACGCCATGCGCGAGGGCGAGCGCGTCGAGCTCGGCCTGATGGTGGATGCGGTCAGCGAGGTCGTCGACATCGCCGCCGATGCCATCGAGCCGCCGCCGAACTTCGGCACCTCCGTGCGCCGCGACTTCATCCGCGCCATGGGCAAGCGCGGCGACCGCTTCGTCATCATCCTCGAGCCCGACCGCGCCTTCGACGTCGACGAGATGGCCAACCTGTGCGAGGCCTCGCAGGAGGCGCTGGCGGCATGAAGGGCACGACGCGCAAGCCATGACCGCTCTTCACGACAACACGTTCCGCGCCATCGCGGAGCTGATGCATACATCCATCGGCCTGTCGTTCGCCGCCCACAAGAAGCCGCTCGTCGCCTCGCGCCTGGCGCCGCGCCTGCAGCGGCTGGGTTTCGACGGCTTCGAGGACTACCTCGCGCTCATCGCAGGCAACGACGACCAGGGCGAGTTCCAGGTGGCGGTGGACCTGCTGACCACCAACGAGACCTACTTCTTCCGCGAGCCGGCGCACTACGCGCTGATCGAGCAGGAACTGGCTCGCAAGCGGCCCGCCTCGCTGCGCGTGTGGAGCGCCGCCAGCTCATTCGGCGACGAGGCCTACAGCACGGCCATGCTGCTGGCGGACCTGCAGACGCAAGGCCGCATCGGCGACGACTGGTCGATCCTGGGCACCGACATCAGCGACCGCGTGCTGCGCAGCGCCAGCCAGGCGATCTATCCGCAGGAGCGCCTTCGCAACGTCTCTCCCGAGCGGCTGAAGCGCTACTGCTGGCGCGGCGAAGGCGAGGCCGAAGGGCTCAGCCAGATCCAGCCGAAGCTGCGCGAGCACGTTCGCTTCGGCCAGCTCAACTTGTGCGTGCCGATCGACGACATCGGGCCGTTCGACGTGGTGTTCCTGCGCAACGTGCTGATCTATTTCGACCCGCCCACCAAGGCGGAGGTGGTCGACCGTGTGCTGACGCAGCTGCGGCCGGACGGCATCCTGTTCCTCGGCACCGCCGAAGGCCGGGTGCCGTGCCGCACGCCGCTGCAAGTGCTCGCGCCGGGCGCCTTCCGCAAGGTCGCGGGATGACCGTGGCCGAGCAGGAACATTCGGGTGGCCACCTGCTGCACGTGCTGCACCCCGGCGGCGTGGCGTGCGGCGAGCGCGGCGAGCGCTTCGAGACGCTGCTCGGCTCCTGCGTGGCCATCGTGCTGACCGACCCGCGGCGCACCGTGGGCGCGATGTGCCACATCGTCCACGCCATGCCGGCGCCGGCCGGGCGCCACGACGATGCCACCTACGCCGACGCGGCGCTGCGCCAGATGAACCAGCGGCTGCGCGCGCGCGGGCTGCAGCCCGGGCAGTGCGAGGCCTACGTCTATGGCGGGGGCAACATGTTCCCGCGGGTCTACCCGCAGCAGTCGATCGGCACGCGCAATGTCGACTGGGTGCTGGACGCGCTCGCCGCCACGGGCGTGCGCGTGCTGCAGCACGACGTCGGCGGCAACACTTACCGGCGACTGCGCTGGACCGTGGGCAGCGATGCGCCGACGGTCACCGCCATGCCGATCTGAGGAACACGAATGACGATCAATGTGTACGTGGTCGACGACTCGGCGGTGGTGCGGCAGACGCTGCAGCACCTGCTGCAGGGCGACCCGGAGATCCGCATGGCGGGCAGCGCACCGAACCCGCTGCTGGCCGGCCCGGCCATCAAGAAGAACCGACCCGACGTGCTGCTGCTCGACATCGAGATGCCCGGCATGGACGGCCTCACCTTCCTGCGCCAGGTGATGGAGACCGACCCGATCCCGACGGTGATCTGCTCGACGTTGACCACCGACGGCAGCAAGGCGGCGCTGGAGGCCCTGGCCGCCGGTGCCGTGGCGGTGGTGGCCAAGCCGCGCCTGGGGCTCAAGCAGTTCCTCGAGGAGTCGCGCCGCGAGCTGGTGACGGCCCTGAAGACCGCGGCACGCGCCCGGCCGCGCGCCCGCTCGGGCGCCACGTCGTCGGCTCCCGTTCAGAAGGCGGCAGCACGGCCGGTCATCGCCGGGCTGCATGCGCTGTCGATGAACAAGCCCATCGTGCTGGGCAGTTCCACCGGCGGCACGCAAGCGATCGAGAGTGTGCTGACGCAGCTGCCCGGCGACAGCCCGGGCATCGCGATCGTCCAGCACATGCCGGAGAAATTCACCGCGATGTATGCGCAGCGGCTGGACGGCCTGTGCGCGATGAACGTGCGCGAAGCGAAGGACGGCGACCGGCTGGAGCGGGGCGTGGTGCTGATCGCGCCGGGCGGGCGCCACATGCAACTGCGCAAGGCCGGCGGACAGTATTTCGCCGTCGTGGCCGACGGCCCGCCGGTGAACCGCCACAAGCCATCGGTGGACGTGCTGTTCCGCTCCGCCGCCGAATGCGCCGGGCGCGACGTGCTGGCCATCATCCTGACCGGCATGGGCGACGACGGCGCACGCGGCATGAAGGCGCTGCACGATCGCGGCGCCCGCACCATCGCTCAGGACGAGGAGAGCTGCATCGTCTTCGGCATGCCCAAGGAGGCCATCGCGATGGGCGGCGTCGACGACATCCTGCCGCTGCAGCGCGTGGCCGGCGCGATCTCGGCCTTCGACGCGCGGGGCTGAGCGCCCCGGACCGCGGCGTTATTCGCCCTTGAGCAGCGGCAGCAGCGCCGTGCCGCCGGAGGGCAGCAGGCCGACCTGCGAGTACGTGGCGAGCTTCTCGCGCGTGTCGACAATGTCGAGGTTGCGCATGGTCAGCTGGCCGATGCGGTCTTGCGGGGAGAACATCGACTCGCCCTTCTCCATCGTCAGCCGTTCGGGCTTGTAGGTCAGGTTGGCCGACTCGGTGTTGAGCAGCGAGTAGTCGTTGCCGCGGCGCAGCTCCACCGTCACTTCGCCGGTGATGGCGCGTGCCACCCAGCGCTGCGCGGTCTCGCGCAGCATCAGCGCCTGCGGGTCGAACCAGCGGCCCTGGTAGAGCAGGCGGCCGAGGCGCCGGCCGTTGTCGCGGTACTGCTCGATGGTGTCCTCGTTGTGGATGCCGGTGATCAGCCGCTCGTAGGCGATGTGCAGCAGCGCCAGGCCCGGCGCCTCGTAGATGCCGCGGCTCTTGGCCTCGATGATGCGGTTCTCGATCTGGTCGCTCATGCCCAGGCCGTGGCGGCCGCCGATGCGGTTGGCCTCCATCAGCAGCTCGACGGCGCTGGCGAAGGTCTTGCCGTTCAGCGCGACGGGCTGGCCTTCCTCGAAGCGCACGGTGACCTCTTCGCGCTTCACCTCCACGTCGTCGCGCCAGAAGGCCACGCCCATGATGGGCTGGACGATCTTCACGCCGCTGTTGAGCTGCTCCAGGTCCTTCGCTTCGTGGGTGGCGCCGAGCATGTTCGAGTCGGTCGAATACGCCTTCTCGGCCGACATCTTGTAGCCGAAGCCGGCCTTGGTCATGAAGGCCGACATCTCGGCGCGGCCGCCGAGCTCGTCGATGAAGGCCTGGTCCAGCCAGGGCTTGTAGATCTTCAGCGACGGATTGGCGAGCAGGCCGTAGCGGTAGAAGCGCTCGATGTCGTTGCCCTTGAAGGTGCTGCCGTCACCCCAGATGTTGACGTCGTCCTCCTTCATCGCGGTGACCAGCATGGTGCCGGTGACGGCGCGCCCGATCGGCGTGGTGTTGAAGTAGGTGACGCCGGCGGTGGAGATGTGGAAGGCGCCGCACTGCAGCGCGGCAATGCCCTCGGCCACCAGCTGCGCGCGGCAATCGATCAGGCGCGCCTTCCCGGCGCCGTACTGCATCGCCTTGCGCGGGATCTCGTCGTAGTCGGGTTCGTCGGGCTGCCCCAGGTTGGCGGTGTAGGCGTAGGGGATCGCGCCCTTGAGCTTCATCCAGTGAAGCGCGGCGCTGGTGTCCAGGCCGCCGGAGAACGCGATGCCGACCTTCTGGCCGGCGGGAAGGTGTTGGAGGATGGTTGCCATGGTCTGAGGAAGTGCGGGCCGTCCGGCGGGGCCGGGCGTGCCGAGGCCGGTATTTTCGGGCCAATTGATGGGAACGCCGCGCACACGGCCCGGATCGGGGTCGTTGCGGCTTGATTTGCGGCAAGCTTGATGTATTCTGTATACAGAGTTCCAAGTTCCTCATTGCCCTCGTGCCCATGGCCGCCCACCTCGTCAAGCTGCACGCCGCACCCGACCTGGTCGAGCGGGTCTACCAGGCGCTGCTGGACGCCATCAGCGATGGCTCGCTGCCGCCGCTGGCGCGCATCACACAGGAAGAGATCGCCCAGCAGCTGGACGTGTCGCGCCAGCCGGTGCTGCAGGCGCTGAGACTGCTCAAGCAGGACGGCCTGGTGCTCGACGCCCCGGGGCGCGGCGTGCAGGTGGCGCCGCTGGACGCCGCCGGCATCAATGCGGTCTACCAGGTGCGCGGCGCGCTCGATGCCCTGGCGGCGCGGCTGGCGGCGCAACAGGCGCAGCCGCTGGACCCGGCGCTGATCGAGCGCGGCCGCGCCGCGGCGGCGGGCCGCGACGTGAATGCGCTGATCGACGCCGACATCGCCTTCCACAGCGCCGTCTACGCAGCTTCACGCAACCCGCTGATCCAGCGCAGCGCGCACCTGCACTGGAGCCACATCCGCCGCGCGATGGGCGCCGTGCTGCAGGCCTCGACGCTGCGCGAATCGGTGTGGGACGAACACGAGGCCATCGCCCGCGCCATCGCCGCGGGCGATGCGGATCTGGCCGAACGGCTGATGCGACGGCACGGCGAGCGTGCCGGCGAGCACATGACCCGCCACCTGGACGCCGCCGCGCGGCGTGCCGGCGGAAGCGACATATCCACAGGAGACACCCCATGAGACTGACCCCTGAACAACTCGCCCAGTTCGACCGCGACGGCTACCTGTTCTTCCCCGGACTGTTCAATCCCGACGAGACGCGCGTACTGACCGACGCCGTGCCCGACCTGTACGCGCGCCGCGAGGCCTACAACGTGCGCGAGAAGGGCTCCGAAGCCGTGCGCACGAACTTCGCTGCACACATGTACAGCGAGCCCTTCGCGCGGCTGGGCCGCCACCCGCGCATGATCGAGCCGGTGCAGGACCTGTTCGGCGGCGAGCAGCTGTACATGCACCAGTTCAAGATCAACGGCAAGATGGCCTTCGAAGGCGACGTCTGGCAATGGCACCAGGACTACGGCACCTGGAAGAACGACGACATGATGCCCACCGAGCGTGCCATGAACGTGGCCATCTTCCTGGACGACGTCAACGAGTTCAACGGCCCGCTGATGTTCATCCCGGGCAGCCACAAGAAGGGCGTGATCGACGCCAAGCACGACCTCACCACCACCAGCTACCCGCTGTGGACGGTCGACCATGACCTGATCACGCAGCTGGTGGCGCGCGCCGGCGGCAAGAACGGCGGCATCGTCTCGCCCCAGGGCCCGGCGGGCTCGATGATCCTGTTCCACTCCTGCCTGGTGCATGCCTCGACCAGCAACCTGAGCCCGTGGAACCGCGTCAGCGTCTACCTGAGCCTGTGCGCCGTGAGCAACCACGTGCGGCGCTTCAAGCGGCCGGAGTACATCGCCCACCGCGACTTCACCCCCATCGAATGCCTGCCCGACGACTGCCTCGTCAAACCCTACCCGGTCGATCTGCCGTGGAAGAACGGCATGCCCGGCAGCGCGCTGGTCACCTCCTCGGAGCCCATCGCCGACACGAAGAAGGCGGCCTGACATGAACCTCTTCACCAAGCTCCAGCAACGCGCCGCCGAAGGCCGGCCGGTGCGCATCGGCCTCATCGGCGCCGGCAAGTTCGGCTCCATGTACCTGGCGCAGATACCGCGCACGCCCGGCGTGCACCTGGTGGGCATCGCCGACCTGTCGCCCGCCGCAGCGCAGACCAACCTCGCCCGCGTCGGCTGGGAGGCACAGCGCACCCAGGCCGGCTCGCTCGACGAGGCACTGAAGACCGGTGCCACGCATGTCGGCGAAGACTGGCGCGCACTGGTGCGCCACCCGGCGATCGACGTGATCGTCGAATGCACCGGCAACCCGATCGCCGCGGTCGACCACTGCCTGGAAGCCTTCGCGCAGAAGAAGCACGTCGTCAACGTGACGGTCGAGGCCGATGCCTTCTGCGGCCCGCTGCTGGCGCGCAAGGCGGCCGACGCCGGCGTGGTCTATTCGCTGGCCTTCGGCGACCAGCCGGCGCTGATCTGCGACCTGGTCGACTGGGCGCGCACCTGCGGCTTCCCGGTCGTCGCGGCCGGCCGCGGCCACAAGTGGCTGCCCCACTTCAGCGAATCGACACCCGAGACGGTGTGGGGCAACTACGGCCTGACACCCGAGCAGGCATCGCGCGGCGGGCTGAACCCGAAGATGTTCAACAGCTTCCTCGATGGCTCCAAGCCTTCGATCGAATCGACCGCGGTGTCCAACGCCACCGGGCTGACCGTGCCCAGCAACGGCCTGCTCTACCCGCCGGCCAGCGTCGAAGACATCCCCTTCGTCACGCGCCCGAAGAGCGAGGGCGGCGTGCTCGAGCGAAAGGGCATGGTCGAGGTGATCTCCTCGCTGGAGGCCGACGGCCGCAAGATCCCCTACGACATCCGCATGGGCGTGTGGGTCACCGTCGAGGCCGAGACCGACTACATCAAGAACTGCTTCGAGGAGTACAACGCCCACACCGACCCGAGCGGCCGTTACTTCACGCTGTACAAGCGCTGGCACCTGATCGGCCTGGAGGTCGGCGTGTCGGTGGCCAGCGTGGCGCTGCGCGGCGAACCCACCGGCGTGGCCACGGGCTGGAACGCCGACGTGGTGGCCACCGCCAAGCGCGACCTGGCGCCCGGCGAGATGCTCGACGGCGAGGGCGGCTACACGGTGTGGGGCAAGCTGCTGCCGGCGGCCACCTCGGTGGCGATGGGCGGGCTGCCGCTCGGCCTGGCGCACAACGTCAAGGTGGTGCGGCCGGTGAAGAAGGGGCAGAGCCTGAGCTGGGCCGACGTGGCGATCGACACCACCACCCACGCCTACCGCACCCGCCGCGCGATGGAAGACCTGTTCGCGCAGCCCCAGCGTCGGGCCGCCTGAGCGTCATGGCCACGGTGGCATTCGAGGAATTCGCCGCGCAGGCGCGGGCGCGCGGTTTCGACGAGGTGCTCGAGCGCCGCTGGGAGCCGGGCACGGTGCTGGACGCGCACACGCATCCCTTTGCGGTCGACGCGCTGGTGGTGCAGGGCGAGATGTGGCTCGGTGTCGGCGATGTCACGCAGCACCTGCGGCCTGGCGATCCGTTCGTGCTCGATGCGAACGTGCCGCACACCGAGCGTTATGGTGCCGAGGGCGCGACCTACTGGGTCGCGCGCCGCAACCGCTGAGGACCCTCATGAGCGATGACCTGCTGATCCGCGGCGCGACCCTGTATGACGGGAGCGGCGGCGAGCCCTTCCGTGCCGACCTGGCGGTGCGCGCCGGACGCATCCGCGCCATCGGACCTTCGTTGCCGGCAGACGCCACGCAGGTGATCGACGCCGACGGCCTGGCGCTGATGCCCGGCATCATCGACAACCACACCCACTACGACGCGCAGATCACCTGGGACCCGTACGTGCGCCCCTCGCCGGCGCTGGGCGTGACCACGGCGGTGATCGGCAACTGCGGCTTCACCATCGCGCCGTGCCGCCCGGCCGACCGCGAGCGCACGATGCGCAACCTCACGCAGGTCGAGGGCATGTCGCTGGACGTGCTGCGCCAGGGCATCCGCTGGGAGTTCGAGACCTTCGCCGAGTACCTGGCGCAGCTTCGGCGCAGCCGCAGCGCCGTCAACCTGGCCTGCTACGTGGGCCATTCGTCGGTGCGCACCTGGGTGATGGGCGACGACGCGGCGCAGCGCGAGGCCACGCCGGACGAGATCGAGCGCATGGCAACCCTGATCCGCGAGGCCATGGACGCCGGCGCGGTGGGCTTCGCCAGCTCCACCAGCCCGGCGCACAACGGCGAAGGCGGCGTGCCGATGCCCTCGCGCCTGGCCAGCGATGCCGAGCACCTGGCGCTGATCGAGGCGATGGCGCACCGCGGCGGCGGCGTCTACATGGTCACCAAGGGCGGGCAGATGCCGGTGGCGCTGCTGGAAGAGATGGCGGCGCGCGCCGGCCGGCCGGTGATGATCGCCGCGCTGCTGCACAACGGCACCAACCCCGACGCGGTGTTCGCCGACCTCGACGCGATCAGCGCCGCCAACACGCGCGGCCGCCGCCTGCTCGGCCAGGTGTCGTGCTGCCCGCTGACGATGGAATTCACGCTCGCCTCGCCCTACCCGGTGGAAGGCCTGCAGAGCTGGCAGCCGGCGCTGTCGCTCAAGGGCGCGGCGCTCGAGGCGCTGCTCGCCGACCCGCAGTTCCGTGACCGCGTGCGCGCCGAGCTGGCCGCGCCGGCCACCTTCCGGCTCTTCAACGGCGAGTGGAGCAAGGTGCACGTGGTGCAGGTGTCGCAGGAGCGCCACCGCGCGCTGGAACAGAAGAGCATCGCCGAGCTGGCCGCCCGCTCGGCCAAGGACCCGCTGGACACGATGCTCGACCTCGCGCTCGACGAGGACCTGACGACCATCTTCACCGCGCAGCTGCTCAACAGCGACGAGCAGGCGGTGGCGCGGCTGCTGACGCACCCGCACAGCATCGTTTCGCTGAGCGACGCCGGCGCGCACCTGACCTTCTTCAACGATGCGGGCTTCGGCCTGCACCTGATGGGCCACTGGTCGCGCGATCGCGGCGCCATGAGCCTGGGCGAAGCCGTGCGCCGGTTGACCCTGCAGAGTGCGCAGGTGTTCGGCCTGCGCGGCCGTGGCCTGCTGCGCGAGGGGTATGCGGCCGACCTGCTGCTGTTCGACCCGGCCACGGTGGGCCGCGCGCCCCAGAGGCGCGTGCACGACCTGCCGGGTGGAGCGGCCCGCCTGACCACCGATGCGCTCGGCGTGCACGGCGTGTGGGTCAACGGCCTGCAAGTGGCGAACGCGGCGGGCCTGCTCGAGGCCGCCCCGCTGGCCGGCGAACTGGTCACCGAGTTCGAGCACTGAATCTCAGATTCGCCGACCGCGGCGAAGGGAAAGACAGGCCGGCAAGTCAAGCGCCGGCTGCTTCTGCATGCATTTGAAACATCTGCTCGCACGCCGGAACACGCCGCTGCCGTTTCTTCTGCGACCGGTTGTAAGGTCATCGCGGTTTGCCAACTTTTGACGCAATTTAGCCCCCGCAAGGCTTGAAGATCCGCCCGCAACGCAGCAATGAAGCTGCCCGCCGACAAACGTCAAGGTTTGCGGCGGATCAAACGGGAGTCGATCTTGTCCTTGCTTGACCTGTCGTTCGTCAAACGCGCCGCTGCCCGCGGCGCGGCGCCCGTGCGCGCAGCGAACGATGGCTGGCACAGCCGCGACGAAGCCATCATGGGCACGGCGATCCGCGTCGAGCTCTGGTGCGAGGATGCTCGCGCCGCGCAGGCCGCCATGGCCGCGGTGATGGACGAGATGCACCGCATCGACCGGGCGATGAGCCCGCACAAGGCGGAGTCCGAGCTCTCGCGCATCAACCGCGACGCCGGCCGCACGGCTGTGCCGCTGAGCGACGAGATGTACGGCCTGATCGAACGTGCGCTGGTCTTCTCGCAATTGTCCGATGGCGCATTCGACATCAGCTTCGCCAGCGTCGGCAACCTCTACGACTACCGCGAAGGCACCGAACCGGATGCGCAGGCCTTCGAGCGCGGCCGTGCCGCCATCGGCTGGCGCCACCTGGTGCTCGACCCGAAGGCGCGCACGCTGCGCTTTGCCCGCGAAGGCATGCGCATCGACCTGGGAGGCTTCGCCAAAGGCCACGCGGTCGACAACGGCGCGGCCATCCTGGCGCGGCGCGGCATCACCAACGCGATCGTCACCGCCGGCGGCGACAGCCACATCCTGGGCGACCGCCGCGGCCGGCCCTGGACCATCGCGATCCGCGACCCGCGCCGCGAAGGCGGCGTGGTAGCGGTGCTGCCGCTGGAAGACACCGCCATCTCGACCTCGGGCGACTACGAACGATTCTTCGAACGTGATGGCGTGCGCCGCCACCACGTGATCGACCCGCGCACCGGCCTGTCGCCGGACCGCATTCACAGCGTCACGATCCTGGCCGACGACGGCCTGACCACCGAAGGCCTGTCAAAGAGCCTGTTCGTGCTGGGCCTCGAGCGCGGCATGCAACTCGTCGAATCGCTCTCGGGCGTGGATGCCGTCGTCGTCGACGCGGCAGGCGCCCTGCATTACTCGTCCGGGCTGCTCGGGAGCAGTCCGAATGCGGTCGATAGGGCTCGGCCTTGAACCATCCGAGATCAGTGGAGGCATAGATGAAAAAATTCACAGCACAACCTGGCCGCATCGCGGCTTTCAGTCTGCTCGCCCTGGCCGCCGTCATGGCGGGTTGCAGCGGCAGCGATTCCGGCACGGTCACGGTGGCGGGCGACGTGCCCATCGCCTACGTGCAGCGGTCCACCGCGATGCGGCTGAACCCGACCAACGGCTCGCCCAGCGCACCCGGCGGTGACCTCATCATCCGCGAGAAGTCGTCGCCGAGCGCGCCCGAGCACAACATCACTTCGCGCTTCACGCGCGATGCGGCCGGCGTGCCCAATGGCGACGCGTCCGACCCCGAGGTGTCGTACGACGGCAAGAAGCTCGTCTTCTCCATGAAGTGCCCGGCCTCGAACCCGGCCACGATCGAGGGTGTTCCGGCCTGCACGGGCCGCTGGAACATCTGGGAGTACGACATGAGCACCGGTGGCTACACCGGCGGCAGCTTCCGGCGCCTGACCGCGTCGACCACCGACGACGACGTCGATCCGGCCTACCTGCCCGGCGGCCGCGGCTTCGTGTTCACCTCGAACCGCCAGGGCAAGACCAAGACGGTGCAGGGTGGACAGACCTTCTACGCGCTCGACGAGTACGAGCGCGAGCGCGTGCTGCAGCTGCACACGATGGACGCCACGGGCGGGGCCATCACGCAGATCTCCGTCAACGCCAGCCACGACCGCAACCCGGTGGTGCGACCGAACGGCGAGATCATGTTCTCGCGCTGGGAGCACGTGGGCCAGCGCAACCGCTTCGCGGTCTTCCGCGTCAAGCCCGACGGCACCGACATGTTCGTGCTCTACGGCGCGCACAGCCCGGGCAACAGCTTCCTGAACCCCCGCGACATGGACCCGAAGGGCCAGTACAAGGGCTACCTGTCTTCCGACCTGATGTCGCTGTCCGGCACGCAGGAGGGCGGCGCGCTGATGCTCATCGACGCGGCCAACTACTCCGAGCAGAACACGCCGGCCACCAAGACGGTGGCAGCCGCCGGCGGCCAGGTCGAGGTGACCGACAAGCCGATCAACCAGGGCCGTGGCCTGTCGACGTACGGCCGCATCACCACGCCGTACCCGCTGTGGGACGGCACCGACCGCGTGCTGCTGGCCTACCGCCCCTGCGAGGTCACGCGCAACGGCGTCGTGATCCCCTGCGCCAACCTGACCGACGAAGAACGGGCCCGGCTGGGAGACGAAACCCTGTCGCGCGCCGAGCGCGCACTCGAAGCGGTGCAGGACAACGCACCGGCGGCCTACTCGATCTACATGTTCGACCCGGCCAAGCAGACCTTCCTGCCGATCGCCTCGCCGCCGCCGGGCTTCATGTACAGCGACCCCGTCGCGATCGAGGTGCGCCCCGAGCCGAACGCCACCGACCCGACCAGCGTCGACGCGACGCTTGCTGGCCAGGGGCTGGGCGAGATCGAGGTGCGCAGTGTCTATGACACCGATGGCCTGGACCGCAACGGCGAATCGATGATCGCCGCCGCCGACCTGCCGGCCGGCTGCACCAGCGGCATCGCCAAGACCGCGCCGCTGAACGCGACGGACACGCGGGCCCAGGTGGCCGACCTGTCGCGCCTGAAGGACCCGGCCGACCCGGCCTACCACTGCTCGCCGATGCGCTTCGTGCGCGCCACCCGCGTGGTGGCTCCGTCGGCCGGCAGCACAGGCATGCGCGAGGCCATCGGCGAGACCGACTTCGAACCGCAGCAGATCCTCGGCTATGCACCGATCGAGCCGGACGGCTCCTTCAAGCTGCGCGTGCCGGCCGACACGCCGCTGGCCCTGACCGTGGTGGACTCCAAGGGCCGCGGCATCCAGACGCACCTGAACTGGATCCAGGTCCGCCCCGGCGAACGCCGCACCTGCCTGGGCTGCCACAGCCCGCGCCGCGGCGCCTCGCTGAATTCCGGCACGGTGGTCGATACGCAACCGGCTGCGCTCGCCCCGGCGCTGACCAGCCAGCACCAGGCCGGCGAGACCCTGGCCTCGCTGCGCACGCGCCTGGACAACTCGCGCTTCGCCCTGAGCGCCGACATGGAGTTCACCGACGTGTGGGCGGACACCTCGCGCAACGGTGTGACCGCTCGTGCGCCGATCTCGATCCGCTACACTGGCAACACCAACGCGGCAGACAACCTGGCCACGGCGGTGCCGACCAACGGCTTCATCAACTACCCCGACCACATCCAGCCCCTGTGGACGCGTGATCGCGGCGCCAACACCTGCACGACCTGCCACGCCGATCCGGCCAAGCTGGACCTGCGCGGCACGATCTCCGGCACCGGCCGCGTGGTCTCGTACGAAGAACTCCTGCTCGGCGACCCCGAGATCGATCCGGGCACCGGCCTGCCGGTCACGCGCCTGCGTGACGGTGAGCCGGAAATCGTGCGCGGACCGGCCCTGGTCGAGAACATGGCAGGCAATGCCGCGGGCATGGCACGTTCGAGCCGCCTGACCGAGATCATGTTCGGCGAAACGCTGAAGTCCAGCGCCGGCGCGCGCACGGTCCACCCGAATCCGCCCGGAACGGCGCCGGACCATGCCGCCATGCTGAACCTGGCCGAGAAGCGCCTGATCAGCGAGTGGATGGACCTGGGTGGCCTGTACTACAACAACCTGTCGGCCAACGGCAGCCCGGTGCGCCTGACCACGCTCAGCGAAGCGTCGTTCGAGGCGAACGTGTTCCCGATCCTGCAGTCGCAGTGCGCAAGCTGCCACCAGCCGGTGGGCAGCTCGGGTGCGGCGCAGACGGCGGCCTCCTTCGCCAACAACCGCTTCGTGCTCGCCGGCAGCGTGGAAGGCGACTTCAACGTCAGCCTCACCATGATCTCGGACGTCTGCAGTGCGCCTTCGAATGCGCTGCTGCTGCGCCCGTCGACGGTGCCGCATCCTTCCGGGGCGACGGCGCAAGGCACGGCGCTGCTGCCCGCGGGCAGCGCCAACTACAACGCCATCGCCAACTGGATCGCCAGTGGCTGCCCGACGCAATGACGAAGAAGCGACTTGCCGCGATCTCCGCCGCCGCACTGCTGGCCAGCTGCGGCGGTGGCAACCCGCTGTCCAACCCCGACTCGATCTCCAACCCGGGATCGACGACGGGCCAGAAGCTGTCGTTCATCTACTTCCAGCAGTGCATCAACGAGATCTACGACACCAGCCTGCAGGTCAACCAGGGTGGCGTGATCTCCACCAACACCTGCTCGAGCGGCGGCTGCCATGACACCGGCACCGGCACCGGCGGCGCGCTGCGGCTGATCCGCGGCGCGGCACAGGTGCCCGTGGCCGACCCGCCGGACGCGGACGCGATCCGCGCGACGGACATGTACAAGAACTTCTATTCATCGCAGGGCGCGACGGTGATCGGTTCACCCGCGCAGAGCCGCCTGCTGGCCAAGCCCCTGCTCACCGTGCTGCATGGCGGCGGGCAGATCTTCACGAACGCGCAGGACACCAATGCCGCGCGCATCGCGTACTGGATCAGCCGCCCGATGCCGCAGGGACAGGACGAGTTCAGTGTCGCGGGCAACAGCATGTTCACGGCCGGCGTGTGCAACCAATGAGGATGCCGACGCCCAGAGTCATCCGTGTCCTGTGTGCCTTGGTACTCAGCCTGAGCGCCGCGCTGCCTGCAGCCGCCGAGGACGAGGTGCCGAGCACGCAGCGCCTGCAGGTGACCGACCCCTACATCGAGTTGCGCACCGGCCCGGGCCGCGGCTACCCGATCTTCTTCGTCGCCGCGCGCGCGGAGTGGATCGAGGTCCACCTGCGCTACACCGATTGGTACAAGGTACGTACCGACGGGGGCAAGGAAGGCTGGGTGCACCGGCGCCAGCTGGTCACCACGCTCACCGAGGCAGGCGCCAGCCGCTCGTTCCGCGACATCGCCTTCGATGACTTCCTGCAGCGCCGCGCCGAGTTCGGTGCCGGCTGGGGCCACTTCAAGGCCGAGCCGATGCTCAAGTTCTGGGCCGGCTACAAGCTGTCGGAGTCGATCGGCATCGAGGCCACGCTCGGCCAGGTGCAGGGCATCTTCTCGGGCACCAACTTCTGGCACGTCAACCTGCAGCTCGAGCCCTGGTCGGACCAGCGCATCTCGCCGTTCTTCGCGGTCGGGGTGGGCAACTTCAAGAACATCCCGAACACCAGCCTGGTGGCGGCCACGCCCACCAACGCCAAGCTCTCCAACGCCTCGCTCGGCGTTCGCTACTACCTGACCGAGCGCTTCGTGCTGCGCGCCGACTACTCCATCTACACCGCGTTCCTGAACGACACGCGCTCGGGCGAATACCGCGCCATCACCGGCGGTATTTCCTTCTTCTTCTGAGCGCCACAACCACAAGATCGACCCATGCGACAGACTGCCCTCACCTTCGCCGCCCTGCTGGGCATTGGCCTGGCCGCCCCCGCACTCGCACAGAGCACGGCGGCGCAACAGCCCGCCAACGAGCAGGTCATCGTGCCGGAGGTGCAGCGCCGCGAGGTGCCGCTGCCGAAGTTCCCGTCGAAGGACTTCGAAATCAGCGCGCTGGTGGGCACCTACGCGACGCAGAGCTTCGGTGCCAGCGCCGTCGCCGGCGTGCGCCTGGGATACCACCTGAGCGAGGACTTCTTCGTCGAGTCGGTCTATGCGCAAAGCAAGGTCACCGACAAGACCTTCGAGGAGATCTTCCCTGGTGCCGGCCCGCTGGCCGACACCGACAAGAAGCTGAGCTACTACAACGTCTCGGCGGGCTACAACGTCTTCCCCGGCGAGATCTTCCTGGGCAACAAGTACGCCAAGGCCTCGTCGATCTACCTCATCGGCGGCGTGGGCAGCACCAAGTTCGCCAACCAGCGCCGCCAGACCTTCAACGTGGGCTTCGGCTTCCGCGTGCTGTTCAGCGACCGCTTCGCCATGCGCGTCGACGTGCGCGACCACATCTTCAGCTACGACCTGCTCAACGTTCGCCAGAACACGCAGAACCTCGAGCTGACCACCGGCATCGCCTACTACTTCTGATGCACGCCATGAACAACGGCCCGACCTCCCCGACTTCACGCCAGCGCCGCAGCCTGATCGGCGCCGCCCTGGCCGCCTGCACCCTGGGCACGGCGCGCGCCGCCATCGGCAGCGGCAAGGCCCCCGACTTCACGCTGCGCACCACCGAGGGCGGCAACATGCGCCTGCAGGAACAGCGCGGACGCGTCGTGATGGTCAACTTCTGGGCCACCTGGTGCGGCCCGTGCAAGATCGAGATGCCGCACCTGAACAAGATCTACGAGAAGTACCGCAGCTCGGGCTTCGTGCTGCTGGGCGTGAACATCGACGACAACCCGGCCAACGCGGTGAACACGGCCAGCAAGCTCGGCGTGACCTTCCCGGTGCTGCTCGACGGCGACAAGAAGGTGAGCCGCCTGTACGACCTGAGCACCATGCCCACCACGCTGATCATCGACCGCGACGGCCAGCTGCGCCACCTGCACAAGGGCTACCGCGAAGGCTACGAGCAGACCTACGACCAGCAGATCCGCGAGTTGCTGAAGTCATGAACATGCCCCGTGCCTTGCCGCTGGCCTTGCTGGCCTGCAGCGCCGCGTTGAGCGGCTGCTCCTCGTTCTCGCTGCCGAAGATGCCCGAGCCCTGGGTCAAGCCCTACGAGCGCGAGCGCCTGGCCGATCCGATCATGAAAGGCTCGGCCGACCCGCTGTCGGGCCGCCACCGCGAGCACGTGCTCGTCGTGCGCGAGGCGGCGCGCGGCGCCAACAGCGCGCAAGGAGGCGGTTGTGGCTGCAACTGATGCCCGCATCGCGTCGCGCCTGCCCGGGCTGCTGCGGCGCGCAGCCGGCTTGCTCGGCAGCCTGCTGGCGGTCGGCGGCGCCAAGGCCATCGAGCTGCCCGAGAACCGCGCCGAAGCGCTGTACCACGTCTACAAGGGCGGCGGCGTCACGGCCGACGGCCCGGCGCTGCTGGTGCGCAAGAGCCTGGCCGACAAGGTGTCGCTGTCGGGCTCGTACTACGTCGACGCGGTCAGCAATGCCTCGATCGACGTGGTCACCACGGCCAGCCCGTTCAAGGAAAAGCGCACCTCCTACGACCTGGGAATCGACTACGCGCACCGCGATTCGCTGATGTCGCTGTCGGTCTACCAGAGCAAGGAGCCTGACTACGTCGCCGACGCTTTCAGCCTCGACGTGTCGCACGAGTTCTTCGGCAACATGACCACCGTCGCGCTGGGCTACACGCGCGCACTGGACAAGGTTTCCAAGAAGACCGAAGCCAGCTTCAGCGACTACGCCAAGCACTGGCAGTACCGGCTCGGCCTCACCCAGGTGCTGACGCCCTCGATGCTGGCCAGCGCCAACCTCGAGGTGGTGTCCGACGACGGCTACCTGGGCAACCCCTACCGGGCGGCGCGCGTGTTCGGCGCCACCGTCCCGGAGCGCAACCCGCGCACGCGCACCAGCCGCGCGCTGAAGCTGCGCGTCATCGGCGACCTGGGCGACCGCAACGCCGCCCGTGCCGAATACCGCTACTTCTGGGACACCTGGGCCATCAAGGCGCACACGCTGGAAGTGGGCTACAGCCGCTACGTGGGCAGCGACTGGCTGGCCGACGGATTCACGCGCCTGTACAAGCAGAACGACGCGCTCTTCTACAGCGACAACGCGATGTCCGAGACGACCTACATCTCGCGCAACCGCCAGCTCAGTGCCTTCCGCAGCTTCGGGCTGGGCGGCAAGCTCAGCTACACCGCCAAGCGCGTGCCGGGCCAGTACGAGATGAAGATCGTCGGCTCCATCGAGCGCATCCGCTTCGACTACAAGAACTTCACCGACATCCGCACCGGCGAGGCGTACAAGTTCAACGCCAACCTGCTGCAGCTGTACGTGACGGCCACCTACTGATCTCGAAAGAACCGGCGCCATGTCGTTCATCCATCGATTCCACCGGTCGTTCGCCGCGGGCCTCGTGCTCGCGCTGGCGGCCCTGCACTGCGCCGCCCAGACGGCAGCTCCGGCCGCAGCGGCCTCGGCACCGCCCCCCGCGACGGCGGCCGCTCCGGCTGCGGCGGCCAGCGCGCCTGCACCGAGCACGCTCGACGGCCGCATCCAGGAGGTCAAGGGCGACGTGATCCGCCTGAACCGCGACCTGCTGGTGCTCGAGGAGGAACTGCTGTTCCCGGCCAACACGCAGGTGGCACTGTTCGTGTCGATGGACGTGGGCAAGCTGTTCTCGCTCGACTCGGTGCAGATCAAGCTGGACGACAAGGTCGTCGCCAACTACCTGTACACCCCGCTGGAGGTGCAGGCGCTGCACCGTGGCGGCGTGCAGCGTGTCTACCTGGGCAACCTGCGCGCCGGCACGCACGAGATCGTCGCCTTCTTCACCGGCCAGGGCCCGCACGTGCGTGACTACAAGCGCGGCGCCACGGTCAAGTTCGACAAGGGCACCGATCCGAAGTACATCGAGCTGCAGATCAAGGATTCGTCCGGCAAGCTGCAGCCGGAGTTCGACATCAAGATCTGGCAGTAGCCGTGCGCATGTTCTCCAAGCTTTCGCTGCGCAGGGCGGGGTGCCTCGGCGCTGCCGCGCTGCTGGCGGCCGCCTGCGGCACGGCCGTGGCCGCCACGCCGACCTTCCCGGCCTACTCGGACGTGGCACCGAACGAGAAGGCGCGCGCCATCGAGGCGCCCTACTACGGCGACGCGCTGTACCACTTCTTCCAGGACCGCTTCTTCACGTCGATCACCACGATGATGGCGTCGCAGCATTTCGATCGTGTCGCGCAGCATGCCGACGAAGCCGAAATCCTGCGCGGCGGCATGCTGCTGTCGTACGGCCTGCACAAGGAGGCCGGCGAGATCTTCGCCAAGCTCATCGAGAAGGGCGCCGCGCCGCCGGTGCGTGACCGCGCCTGGTTCTACCTGGCGAAGATACGCTACCAGCGCGGCTTCATTGCCGAGGCATCGGATGCGATGTCGCGCATCGAGAAGAACCTGCCGCCCGTGCTCGAAGAAGACCGCCTGCTGCTGCAGGCCAACCTGCTGATGGCCAGCGGCGACTACGCCGGTGCGGCGGCGCTGCTCGAAGGCGTGGCCAAGGACAGCCCGATCGGCCAGTACGCGCGCTACAACCTGGGCGTCGCGCTGATCAAGAGCGGCGACGCCGCCCGCGGCACCGAGCTGCTCGACGCCATCGGTCTGGCCCCGGCCGAGACCGAAGAGATGCGATCCCTGCGCGACAAGGCCAACGTCGCATTGGGCTTCACCGCGCTGCAGAACGACCGCGCGGAAGATGCGCGCCGGACGCTCGAGCGCGTGCGCCTGACCGGCGTGCACGCGAACAAGGCGCTGCTCGGCTTCGGCTGGGCTGCGGCTTCGCTGAAGGAACCTCAGCTCGCGCTGGTGCCCTGGAACGAACTCGCCACGCGCGACCCGAGCGACGCCGCCGTGCTGGAGGCGCGCATCGCCGTGCCCTACGCCTACGCCGAGCTGGGCTCCTTCGGCGAAGCGGCCGACCAGTACAACGCCGCGCTCGCCGCCTACGAACTCGAGAGCGGCAACATCGACGAGTCGATCGCCGCCATCCGCGCCGGCAAGCTGCTCGACGGCCTGCTCGAACGCAATCCCGGCGAAGAAATGGGCTGGTTCTGGAACATCCGCGAACTGCCGGAGATGCCGCATGCCAGCCACCTGAACCAGGTGCTCGCCGGCCATGAATTCCAGGAAGCCTTCAAGAACTACCGCGACCTGCGCTTCCTGTTCCAGAACCTGAAGGACTGGGAAGACAAGCTCGGAGTGTTCGGCGACATGCTCGACAACCGCCGCCGCGCCTACGCCGAGCGGCTGCCGCAGGTACGCGCCAAGGCCGGCGCCGTCGACCTCGACGCGGTGGGCAAGCGCCGCGATGCCGTCGCCGGCGAGATCGAGCGTGCCGAGCGCGAGCAGGACGCCGCCGCCTTCGCCGACATCAAGGACCGCGAGCTGCTCGACCTGCTGGCCGGCGTGCAGGACGGCATCAAGTCGCTAGGCACCGATGCCGACGCCGAACGCACGCGCCAGCGTGCCCGGCTGGCCGCCGGCGCGCTGACCTGGCGGCTGGCGCAGGAATACCCGGCGCGCGCATGGGAAGCGAAGAAGGACCTGCTGACCATCGACACCGAACTCGCCCAGGCGCGCCTGCACGACGCGGCGATCACGCAGGCTCAGCGCGACGAGCCGGCGCGGCAGGAGGCCTTCGCCAAGCGCATCGCCGAACTGGCGCAACGCATCCGGGCACTGATCCCGCGCGTGGCCGCACTCTCGAAGGACCAGCAACAGGAAGTCCAGGAGCTGGCCGTCGCCGAGCTTTCGCGCCAGAAGGACCGCATGGTCGCCTACTCGCAGCAGGCGCGCTTTGCCGTCGCGCAGATGTACGACCGCGCCGCCACGACGCCCCGGAAGGAAGACGATGCGGCCAAGTGAACACGCGCTGCTGCCGCTCGTCGCGCTGATGCTCGCCGGCCTGGCCGGTTGCGCCACGAGTCAGAAGACCGCCAGCGCCGACGACCAGCCCACGCTGAAGAGTCTGGGCGGGCGCACCATCGAGGTCGCCAAGGACAAGAAGGTCGAGGCGAACGAAGAGAAGACGATCGCGGCCTACCGCAAGTTCCTCGACGTGGCGCCGAAGGCACCGCAGCGTGCCGAGGCGATGCGGCGCATCGGCGACCTGGAGATGGACATCGCCGACGCGCGCTCGGCCGACGGCAAGGGCCCGGCCAACGGACCCGACTACCGCGCCGCGGTGAAACGCTACGAGGACTTCCTCAAGACCTACCCCGACGACAAGGGCAACGACCGCGTGCTCTACCAGCTCGCGCGGGCACAGGAACAGGCCGGCGAGCTCGAGACGGCATTGAAGACGCTGGACCGCCTCGTCGCCAGCTACCCGGCGACGCTGTACCGCGACGAGGCGAACTTCCGCCGCGGCGAGCTGCTGTTCACGCTGCGCGACTACCCGAAGGCCGAGAAGGCCTACGCCACCGTGCTGGCCTCGTCGCAGCGCACGCAGTACCACGAGCGATCGCTGTACATGCAGGGCTGGTCGCGCTTCAAGCAGGGCCGCCTCGAGGAGGGCCTGCAATCCTTCTTCGGCGTGCTCGACCTGAAGGTGGCCGGTGTCGACGGCGACGGCGGCCTGGACACCATCGTCGGCCTGTCGCGCGCCGACCGCGAGCTGGTCGAAGACACCTTCCGCGTCACCAGCATCAGCCTGGCCAACCTGCAGGGTGCCGAATCGATCCCGGCCTTCATCACCGACGACAAGCGGCGCTCCTACGAGTACCGGGTCTACGAGCAGCTCGGCGAGCTCTACCTCAAGCAGGACCGCGTCAAGGACGCCGCCGACACCTACAGCGCCTTCGCGCGCCGCCAGCCGCTGCACGCGCAGGCGCCGCAGCTGCAGGCCCGCGTGATCGACATCTACCAGCGCAACGGCTTCCCCGTGCTGGCGCTGGATGCGAAGAAGGACTACGTGTCGCGCTACGGCACCGGCAGCGAGTTCCGCCGCGCCAACCCGGCCGGCTGGGAGAAGGCGCAGCCGCTGGTGAAGACGCACCTGACCGAGCTGGCGCGCCACTATCACGCCACCGCGCAGAAGAGCAAGGCCAGCGCCGACTACCAGGAAGCGGTGCGCTGGTACCGCGCCTACATCGCCTCGTACCCGAACGACCCGGAAACGGCGCAGAACAACTTCCTGCTCGCCGAGCTGCTCTACGAAGACAAGCGCTTCGCCGAGGCCGCGGTCGAGTACGAGAAGGTGGCCTACCAGTACCCGAACCACGCCAAGGCCGCCGACGCCGGTTATGCCGCACTGCTGAGCTACACGAACCAGGAGAAGGGTGCGGCGGCGGCCCAGCTGCTGGCGCTGCAGCGCACCGGCGTGGAGAGCGCGCTGCGCTTCGCCAAGGCCTTTCCGAAGGATTCGCGCACCGGCACCGTGCTGACCAACGCGTCGGAGAAGCTGTTCGCGCTGCGCGACGGCGACCTGGCCGCCGACGTGGCGCAGCAGGTGCTCAAGCTCGACCCGCCGGCCGCGCCGGCCCAGCGCCGCGTGGCCTGGACGGTGGTGGCCCACAACGCCTTCGACAAGGGCCGCTTCGACCAGTCCGAGAAGGCCTATGGCGAAGTGCTCGCGCTGACGCCCGACAAGGACCCGGCGCGCAACGACCTCACCGAGCGCCTGGCCGCTTCCGTCTACAAGCAGGGCGAACAGGCGCGCGCCGCCGGCGACGCGAAGGCGGCCGTCGGCCACTTCGCGCGCGTGGCTGCCGTGGCGCCCACCTCGACGGTGCGCGCCACCGCGCAGTACGACGCCGCCGCCGCCATGATCGGCATGAAGGACTGGGACGGCGCCACGCGCACGCTGGAAGACTTCCGCCAACGCTTCCCGAACCACCCGCTGCAGGCCGACGTGGGCAGCAAGCTCGCGCTGGCGTACCTCGAGAAGCAGCAGTGGTCGCAGGCTGCCGGCGAGTTCGAGCGCGTGGCCGCCACGCAGAAGGACCCGCAACTCGCCCGCGAGGCGCTGTGGCAATCCGCCGAGCTGCACGAGAAAGCGGCGGACGCCAAGAGCGGCTCGCGCGTCACCGCCGCCAAGGCCTACGAACGCTACCTGAAGCAGTACCCGCTGCCGCTGGAGCGCGGCCTCGAGGCACGCTACCGCATGGCACGCATGGCCAAGGCCGACGGCGACGTGAAACGCGAGGCGGTGCTGATGAAGGAGATCTACCAGGGCGACCTGGCCGGCGGCGGCGCCCGCACCGACCGCACGCGTTACCTCGGCGCCACCGCTGCGCTGACGATGGCCGAGCCGGTGGTGGCGGAGTACCGCAAGGTGTCGCTGGTCGAGCCGCTGGCGCGCAACCTGAAGCTCAAGAAGGCGAAAATGGAAGACGCGCTGAAGGCCTACGCGGTGGCGGCCAACTACGGCGTGGCCGACGTCACCACGGCGGCGACCTTCCAGATCGCCTCGCTCTACCAGGACTTCGGGCAGTCGATGATCAAGTCGGAGCGGCCGAAGAAGCTCTCCAAGGCCGAACGCGAACAGTACGACGTGCTGCTCGAGGAGCAGGCCTTCCCGTTCGAGGAAAAGGCCATCGAGCTGCACGAGACCAACGTCAAGCGCGCCGCCGACGGCATCTACGACCAGTGGGTGCGCAACAGCTTCACCGCGCTGGGCAAGCTGCGCCCGGCACGCTATGGCAAGACCGAACGTGCGGAAGGGGTGGTCGATGCGATCCGCTGACTCCCTGACGCGCCTGGCGACTGCGGCGGCGCTTGTTGCCCTGGCCGGCTGCTCGACGCTGGGCGACGGCTTCAAGGCGATCCAGGACACGGTGGTCACGCCGGTGGCCAAGGCCATCACGCCCGCCGCGCCGGCAGCGGCTGCATCGGCCGCCGCGGCACCTGCGCCTGTCAAGGTCGAAGCGCCGGTGCCTGCCGCCGCGCAGCGGTCGTTCGACGAAGCCCTGCGCGCGCTGCGCGCCGGCCGTGCCGACGACGCCGAGCGCGGCTTCAAGGCGCTGGCGCAATCCAACCCCGAGCTCGGCGGGCCGCACGCCAACCTCGGCGTGATCTACCGCAACGCCGGCAAGCTGCCCGAGTCGGCCGCCGCGCTCGAGCGTGCGGTGAAGGCCAGCCCCGAGCAGCCGGTCTACTTCAACCAGCTCGGCATCACCTACCGCTACCAAGGGCAGTTCGCCAAGGCGCGCGCGGCTTACGAGCGCGCCATCGAGCTCGACGCGAACTACGCGGCGGCGCAACTGAACCTGGGCATCCTGTTCGACCTGTACCTGCGCGACAGCGCGCGGGCGATGGAGTCCTACGAGCGCTACATGGCGCTGTCCGGCGGCAAGGACGCGACCGTCGCCAAGTGGGTCACCGACCTGAAGAACCGCAAGCCGCCGGCCGCCGCGGCGGCCAAGAAGGAGCAGTCATGAACAGGCACACCCGCTGGGCTCTGCTGGCGATGACGGCCTGCGCCGCCACCGCTGCCCAGGCCCAGGACCGTGCGGACATCGACCGCACGCAGATCATCGGCAACCGCGAACTGCCCAAGGTGCTGTACATCGTGCCCTGGAAGAAGCCGCTGCCCGGCGACCTGGCCGGCCGGCCGGGCGCCAGCATCCTCGACGAGGCGCTCGCGCCGGTCGACCGCGACGTGTTCCGCCGCCAGCTGCAGTACGACGCCCAGCTGCAGTCCAAGAGCACCCCCACCCCAGCCGCGGCGGCACCAGCCCGCCCCTGAATCCGAATCACTTCATACAGTCGTCACAGGAGAAGCCCATGAGCGTCCTCGATTTCGCCGTCAAGTTCTTTCAGGACAGCGGCGTTGCCATCTATTTCAGCATTGCGATCATGGCCGTCGGCCTGGCCATCGCCATCGAACGCTGGGTCTTCCTGAACAAGGCCCGCGCCCAGAACCGCAAGCTGTGGGCGAAGGTGCTGCCGCTGCTGCAGAGCGGCAAGTTCAAGGAAGTGCACAGCGTCGCTTCCGGCTCGGACGCCGCGATCGGCAAGATCGTCGCCAACGGACTGGAGCGCATGCAGAGCCCGGCGCGCCGCGAGGACATCGACAACGCGATGGAAGAAGGCATGATGGAAATCGTGCCGCGCCTGGAAAAGCGCACCCACTACATCGCCACGCTGGCCAACGTGATCACGCTGGTCGGCCTGCTGGGCACCATCATCGGCCTGATCAAGGGCTTCACCGCGGTGGCCGCCGTCAACCCGGCCGAGAAGGCCGAGTTGCTGTCGGCCTCGATCTCGATCGCCATGAACAACACCGCCTTCGCGCTGTCGGTGGCCATCCCGTTCCTGCTCATCCACGCCTTCCTGCAGGCACGCACCAGCGAGATCGTCGACGGCCTGGAGGCCGCCAAGATCAGCTTCCTGAACCTGGTGCAGCGCATCAAGTCCGAATCCAACCCGGCCACGAGGTAAGCCACCATGCGCGTCAGACGCCTGCGCAAACACGCGGCGAGCCTGGAGGTCACCGCGTTCATCAACGTGATCGTGGTGCTGGTGCCGTTTCTCCTGTCGACGGCGGTGTTCACGCGCCTGTCGGTGATCGAGCTGTCGCTGCCGGCGCAGAACTCCGGCGTCGAGCAGCTCAAGGTCGACGACCTGAAGCTCGAGGTGGTGATCCGCCCCGATGCGCTGGACGTGGGTGACCGCATCGGCGGGCTGATCCAGCACATCCCGAACACGCCCCAGGGCTACGACCTGGCCTCGCTGTCCACGCTCATGCAGCAGGTCAAGGCGAAGTTCCCGGAGACCAAGACGGCCACCGTGCTCGCCCAGCCCGACACCTCCTACGAGGTGCTTGTGCAGGTGATGGATTCGGTGCGCGAGACCAAGGTGCCTGGTGCCGCCCAGCCTGCGAAGACGACGTTGGCCGAGCTGTTCCCCGACATCTCGATCGGCGACGCGCCCATCAGCGTCGCCAAGAAATAGGCGGTCTGCATGAAACTGACCCCGATCCAGAAGCGCGCCGAACGCAAGGCGCGCAACCACTCCGACCTGGACATGAACCTGGTCGCGCTGATCGACATCTTCACGATCCTGATCTTCTTCCTGATGTCGAGCACCGGCGTCGAGGTGCTCTCGACCGCGCAGGCCGTCAAGTTGCCGCAGTCCACGGCCGAGAAGAGCCCACGCGAGATGCTCGTCGTGACCGTCAGCGCCACCGACATCCTCGTGGCCGGCCGCAAGGTGGCGACGGTGGCTGAGGCGATGGCCACGCAGGGCGACCTGATCGCGCCGCTGAAGGCCGAGCTCGATTTGCAGGCCACGCGCACCTTGCTGCGCAAGGAGAACGAGCCGCAGAACCAGTCCGTCACCATCATGGGCGACAAGGCCATCCCGTACACCCTGCTGCGCAAGGTGATGTACACCGCGGCGCGTGCGAACTTCAGCGACGTGTCGTTCGCCGTCTCGCAGAAAGCGAGCAAGGCATGAGACACGCTGAGTCGCTCCGCTGTCTGCGGGCCGAGCGCCGGGCCGCTCCCAAGCCGGCCCGCCTCCCCTCGGGGGATCGACCGACGTACCCGTCGGACGAGGGGCTCTCATGAGTGCCGCCGCCATCTCCTTCCGCAATTCGATCCTGCCCTGGGCGATCTCGCCCGAGGACGAGGCGCGCTTCAAACGCATCCTGCGCAGCGTGCTGGCGATCAGCGCGATCGTCTGCATCGTGCTGCTGCTGATGCCGCGGCCGAAGGAAGACCGCGCCGCGCCGGTGGAACTGCCGCCGCGGCTGGCCAAGCTGGTGCTCGAGCAACGCGAGCCGCCGGCACCCAAGCCGGTGGCCAAGGCCGAGCAGGCCAAGTCGGAGCAGCAGGCCAAGACCGACACCAAGCCGGAAGTGGCCAAGCCGTTGCCCGACGCCAAGCCGCTGCCCAAGGCAGTCGCGCCCGAGGCCCGCCGGCCGATCGCCGGCAAGCCGCCGGGCGAGATCGAGGGCGCGCGCCGCAAGGCCGCGGGCGTGGGTCTGCTGGCGATGAAGGACCAGCTCGCCGAACTGCGCGGCGCCCCAGTGGCCGTGCAGCTCAACCAGAACATCAAGGCCGGCCCCGGCGTGGGTGCGGGCGTGGGCGTGGGTGTCGGTGCCGGCACCGACCCCGGCCTGCCGGCGCGCAACATGATCACTTCCAACGCCACCGGCGGCAGCGGCGGCATCAACACCGCAGCCTACAGCCGCAACACTGGCGGCGGTGGCCTCGCGGGCCGCGCTACCACGCTGGTCGAAGGCGTGGCTGGCGGCGGGGGCGGTGGCGGCCCGGGTGGTGGTGGCAGCTCCGGCAAGGGCGGCACCGGCACCGGCGTGGGCGGCGGCGGCGGCTCAGGCGGCTCGCTCGCCAAGGGCGGCAGCGGCAAGGCCGCGCGTTCGCTGGAAGACATCAAGCTCGTCTTCGAGCGCAACAAGGGCGCGATCTACGCGATCTACAACCGCGCGCTGCGCGACGATCCGTCGCTGCAGGGCAAGGTGGTGCTCAAGCTGACGATCGCCCCGTCGGGTCAGTTGACCGACGTGCGCATCGAGTCGAGCGAGCTGAAGGCCTCGGATCTGGAAGGCAAGCTGCTGGCACGCATCCGCCAGTTCGACTTCGGCGCCAAGGACGTCGACCAGATGGTCGTCACCTGGCCGCTGGACTTCCTGCCTTCGTAGCTGCGAGGCGCTTCGGTCAGGCGCGCAGGAACACCACCTGCGCGCTGTGCCTCGGCAGCGACGGAGCGGCGCGCCGCGCCAGACGCGGCGCCAGCCAGTCACCCAGGCGAGCCACCAGCCCGGGCTGCGGCACACGCACCGTGGGCAGCGGTGTCGGCGCCGGCATGCGGCGCATGGCCGGCAGTTCCGAGATGACCACGGAAGCGAGCACGGTGTCGGTGGGGCGAGGCAGCATGGCGGTGTCCTGAGGGTTATCGGGACAGTAACGACAAGTTACTCTAACGCCCATCCCCTGAAACGGGGTAGGAACCACATCACGACCCGCCGCAACCCACGGCCAGCGGCCGGCGCGCCGACTGCAGCGTGACGTGGCTGATGCCGAAACGCTCCTGCAGTGTCTGGCCGGCCAGGCGCAGGAAGTCGTCATCGGCCGGCCCGCCCGGCATCACCAGGTGAGCGGTGAGCGCCACTTCCGACGTGCCCATGGCCCAGACGTGCAGGTCGTTCACCTGCGCCACCCCGGCCATGGCCTGCAGGCATTCGCGCACCTCGACGAGGTTCAGGTGCGCCGGCACGCCGTCGAACATCAGGTGCAATGACTGGCGGAAGAGCCTCCAAGTGCCGGCGACGATGACGGCGGCGATGACGAGGCTGGCCACCGGGTCGGTCCAGACCCAGCCGTAGAACAGCGTCAGCAGCCCCGCCACCACCACGCCGGCCGAGACCAGCGCATCGGCGGCCATGTGCAGGAAGGCGCCGCGCAGGTTGATGTCATTGCCGCCGCGCAGGAACAGCAGCGCCGTGGCGCCGTTGACGACGATGCCGATGGCCGCCACGACGATGATGGTCAGCCCCTGCGTCGCATGCGGCGCCTGCAGACGGCCGATCGCCTCCCAGGCCAGCGAGCCCATCGCCAGCAGCAGCAGCAGTGCGTTGGCGAAGGCGGCCAGGATGCTGGCGCGCTTGAAGCCGTAGGTGTGGCGCGCATCGGGCCGCAATCGGCCCGCCGCCGCGCCGGCCCAGGCGAGCACCAGCCCGGCGACATCGCTGAGGTTGTGGCCGGCGTCGGCGAGCAGCGCGAGCGAATCGACCTGCCAGCCGTAGAAGGCCTCGATGGCGACGAAGCCGGCGTTCAGCGCAATGCCGATGGCGAAGGCGCGGTCGAAGTTGGCCGGAGCATGGGCATGGGCGTGGCCGTGGGAATGGCCGTGCGCATGTTCGTGGCCGTGGGCATGCTCATGGTCATGCCCGTGATCGTGGTGGTCATGGCCGTCGTGGATGTCGCGTGTGCTCATCGGGGTTCGGCAGTCGGCAGGCGCCACATCCAGGTCGCAACAATCAGACAGATCAGCGGCGGCAGCCAGCGCCACGGCGAAGGCATCACCCACCATGACCAGCTGCTGCCCAGCGCCATCATCACCCAGGCCAGCTGCTTGGCGCGCATCGGGATGGCGCGGCGGGCCCGCCAGTCGGACACCATCGGCCCGAAGCGCGGGTGCGCGAGCAACCAGGCCTCGACCCGGTCGCTGCCGCGCGAGAAGCAGAATGCGGCGAGCAGCACGAAGGGGGTGGTGGGCAACATCGGCAGGAAGATGCCCAGCACGCCCAGCGCCAGGCTGGCCGCCCCGGCGGCCGTCCAGCCGACGCGCTGCCAGAGCGGGCGGTGCGGTACGGGCGCGAGCGTCATGACGCGATTCTCGCCGCTGCGCCGCGACACCGCGCCGGCATCAGGGCGAAGCGCGCCGCCGAGCGGCTCTGCGCGGTGTGTCCACGCCGATCGACATGCGCAATCAGCCGGGCCAGCAGGTCCTTCGTCGACACCATGGCGAAGAAGGCATACGCGCTCAGCGCGGCGGCGCCACCGGCTCGCCGAGCGTGCGCCGCCAAAGCCAGGGCAGGCCGCGGGCCAGGTCCAGGCGGGTACCCACCTGCACAGGCGGCATCGTCGGCTCCGGCGCGCTGTGCCGTTGCGCCACCTCGAAGGTGAAGATGTAGTTCGGCTCCTGGCCCATGCGCAAGTCGCTCAGCAGCACGCGGTCGCCCTCGAGCCGCAGCTTGTAGAAGCCCTTGCTGAAGGCGGCGATGCGCTGCACCGCGTCCAGCCCTTTCAACTCCTCGGACAGCGCGGCGCCGCGCTCGAAACGATCGAACGCCATCAGCGGCGTCGTGTCGAGCAGCGATCGGAAGCCTTCATGGAAGTGGTCGCCGGACACGGCCACCACGCGCCACAGCACCGAGCTGAAGGCCGCCGGCGCGACGAGCACACGCTCGGCCTGGATGCCATGCGCCGCCAGCGACGCACGCGCCACGCGCTCCACCTGCTGCTGCGCGAAGACACCCCAGGCAAGGTAGGCCGTGCTGAGCAGCAGGCCGGCGGCATTGGCCGCCAGGCCGCGGCCCGTGCCGCGCGTGGCGAGCGCCCAGCCCGCTCCGGCCAGCAAGGGCAGCGTGTACAGCGGGTCGATGATGAACACGCTGCCCACGGCGAACGGGTGGTTCGACCAGGGCAATGCGAGCTGCGTGCCGTACACCGTCATCGCGTCGAGCAGCGGGTGGGTGACCAGCGCCAGCCAGATGGCCAGCCACCAGCGCCGCCACTGTGCCCACTCGCCATGCAGCCGGGCGATGCCGGCGGCCAGCGGCAGCGAGAACAGCGTCAGCCAGAACGGCGCGTGCGTCTCGGCACGGTGCAGCACCATGTTGCGGACAGGGTCGCCGTGGTCGATGAGCACGTCGAGATCGGGCAGCGTGCCGGCCACCGCGCCCCACAGCGCCGCCTTCCACACCGCCGTGCGGCGGCCCATCGTGGCCACGCCGACGGCGGCACCCAGGGCGATCTGCGAGAGCGAGTCCATGGAGGCGCATTCTGCGGTGCCCGCGCGCGGCTTGCCGCCGCACCTAGAATCGCCATGCCTTTGCCGGCACGCCCTCGAACGAATGGAAGCCTGCCGTGGACCTGAAGCTACCGATCACCATCATCAGCGAGCTGAGCGAGGGCGAAGTGCGCGCGACCGGCGAACTCGACCTGGCCAGCGGCGAGATCCGCAAGGTGCAGTACCAGGACTACGACCTCGAGTCGCAAGGCCTGCCCGCCGAGCGAGAGGACTACGAGTTCACGCTCGGCGTGCTGAGCAGCGGCACGCGCGAGGTGGAGTTCCGCGTCGAGGTCGATGCGATGGCAGGCACCTACTCCGTCACGCCGAGCGAACTGCTCGAACTGAAGGGCCGCGCGGCCAAGCTCTTCACGCAGGCCCCGCCGCGCAACACGCACTGAGACGCTCGGCCCGGCCTCAGGCCTCGTTCCAGCGCGACAGCGCAGCGCCCGTGTCGTCGACGTCGCGCGGCTGCGGCGCACGCGTCGGCGTACCGATGCAGATGAACGCGGCGAGCTGCTCGCCCTCCTCACAGAAGGCGTCGCTCACGCTCGGGTGCGTGCATTTGCGGCCGGCCAGGGTCTTGGCGCCGAAGCCCATCAGGTGCAGCGCCGTCAGGAAGTTCGTCAAGGCACCGCCGGCGCTCATCCACTGCTCGTGCCGCGGCACCTCGGGCACCTCATCGGTGAGGCGGACGATCCAGGCCACCAGCACCGGCCCGTTGTAGGCACGCTCGCGCTCGGCAGCCACCTCGTCGTCCGGCTTGCCGACGGCGCGCGCGAAGGCCTCGAACCGATCGGCCAGCGCGTCGCGCTGCGGCGCGTCGATCAGCACTGCGCGCCAGGGCAGCATCCGGCGGTGGTCGGGCGCGCGCAGCGCCGCCCGCAGGGCCAGGTGCAGCTGCTCCACGGACGGGCCGGGTTCGGCCATCCAGCGCAGGCCGACGGAGTGGCGTGACAGCAGGCCCTGCAGGGCGGGCGACAGGGACGGATCGGATGCCATGGCCGAAGTCTGCCTCATGCAGCCCGGCGCCCGGCCGGTTCCGGCACAGTGTGGCGAATCGTTCAGGCCGCGACCAGCCGGGCCGCGAAGTGGGCCGCCGGCGCCTCGCGGCGCGCCGGCGTGTGCCGCCAGACTTCTTCGCCGGCCTCGAAGACGCGCAGTTCGCCGGCGGCGAAGGGCCGCCACGGTTCGTTGCGGGTCAGCGGCTCGGTGGCAATGAGCACCATGCGGTCGTCCGGGCCGTTGGCCTGCGCGAGATCGAGCACCAGGTCGTGGTCGACCAAGTGCGCCTCGGCGAAGGGATGCTGGCGCTGCAAGGCATGCAGACGCGTGCTCGCGTGGGCATAGAGCACTTCGCCGTCGGAGAGCAGGAAGTTGAAGTTGCCGAAGCGCGCCACGCCGCCGGCCAGTTCGGCCAGCAGCGGGGCGACGTGCTTCCAGTGCGGCGCCGCGCGGCGGCGGAAGTTGCGGCGCAGTTCCTGAAGCAGGAAGCAGAAGGCACGCTCGCTGTCGGTATCGCCCACCGGCAGGTGGCTGCCGTTCAAGCGCGGCGCGAAGCCTTTCAGGTCGCCGTTGTGGCAGAACGACCAGTGCCGGCCCTGCCACTCGCGCACGAAGGGGTGGCAGTTCTCCAGCGTCACCGGGCCTTGCGTGGCCTTGCGCACATGGGCCATGACCGTGCGTGCACGGATCGGGTGGCGGCGCAGGAAGTCGGCCAGTGCCGCGTCGCTGGCGCGTTGTTCGTCGATGAAGACACGGCAGGAGCGGCCGTCGTGAAAGGCCAGGCCGAAGCCGTCGACATGGTCGCCCGTGGCCCCGCCGCGGGCCGACAGGCCGGTGAAGGAAAAGGTGGCTGCGCTCGGCGTGTTGCTGTTCAGGGCGAAGAGCTGGCACATGTTCCGGGTGGGGCCTCAGGCGTCGATGGGCTGCGGGGCGGCGCAGCGGTTGCTCATGGATACAGATCGGGCTCGCCCGGAAGGGGCAAGCGAGCTCCATGCCAAGCCTGCATTGAACCGCAGGCGTTCGCGCGCGAAGCGGCGAACAGCATGCGGAAATCGACGTTTACGGTGCCTTCGGTGCCGCAGTGGCAGCGCCCGCCCGCCGCTCGAGCCTGCCGAGCGGCGGTGCGGATTGTGCGCTAGCGCGTAAGGGGCAAGCACAGTCCCAGTCGTGACAAGCACTTAGCTACGAGGTCCCCGGCGATTCCTGCAAGCAGCGAACGTCATAAGGCGCTACTGAGCACCACGGCAGACGCATAAGCTGCAAGCGACTCTTTGGCGCGAATTTGCCCCATGCTGTCGATGCAGGTGTCCTGCCGGTCTGGTCGTAAGAGGTTGAAGGCGAGATGCGAGCAGGGCTGCGCCGCCACCGTATGACTCCGAGGTGGTAGCGGTGACTTGGCTACCCGGAGTGCAAGGCTTGTGCCTCGCGGTGGGGGAAGGCAAACGTGCTTCCCTATCGTACGAGCCGCACGGAGCGAATCACTCCGAGGACCGAGTGGACGAAGTCTAGCGCACCGATCGCAGCCTGGCTAGTCGACGCCGCCCCGGAGGCCGCCGGTCAACCGCGCGTAGCAAACTTCGGATGGCGACGGGTACCCGCCGCCGATATATTGTGAAGATGGATCTACTAGAAGACGCGCGCGATGTGGCGGCGCTTGCAACTCTCGTTCAGCGCCTTGTCAACGAGAGCGGAAATCCAGAAGGCTTCGACGCGCTCAAATGGACGACGCGCTGGCTCAATAGCCCCGTGCCAGCTCTGGGCGGGGCGTGTCCCGCCAGCTACATGAGGACGCCCGAAGGGCGGGCACAAATCGAAGCGTTGATCGCGCGAATGCAGTCAGGCGCGTACTGCTGACAAAGGCACGTCATTCGAGGCGGTGAGGGCTTGACCTACTCGCGGCGGCTGACCGCGTCGGTTCAGGGTCGCTGATGCGCTGAACTGCTGCCTCTCAGCTTTCCGAGTCGACAGTCTCTGGCCGGCCAAAAGCCGTCGGTTGCCAAGACTCCAGATTGCCGCCATTCGACGCGAGACGCCAGCGTGCGTGCTGCAATTTACCGTAGCGACCTTTGCATCGACGCAGAGTTGATAGCCTAGCTAGAGCAGTCTGGCGCGATGGCGTTGAAGACCTGGGATTCACACGGACTTGAGTTGCGCCACCTCGTCGGCTCTGCCAGCCAGTCCCGCCCTTTGGAGTGAGTGCTCAACAGACTGCCATCACAGCCCTAAGCACCGACTCGGCGGTGGCCGGCGCCTTCAGCGGCGGATCGACGCGGTGACCACCGGCGGCCGAGACCGCATCGCGGATCGCAAAGAAAACCGAGAACGGTAGCAACAGCGGCGGCTCGCCGACCGCCTTGCTGCGGTGGATGCTGTCGGCCACATTGCCGTTGTCGAACAGCCGCACGCGGAAATCGGTCGGGCAGTCGTTGGCAGTCGGGATCTTGTACGTCGACGGCGCGTGCGTGCTCAGCATTCCGGTCTTGGAGTGCCAGACCAACTCCTCCATTGTCAGCCAGCCCATGCCCTGGATGAGGGCGCCCTCGATCTGGCCGATGTCGACCGCCGGGTTCAACGAGCGGCCGACGTCGTGCAGCACGTCGGCGCGCAGCAGCTTCGACTCGCCGGTGAGGGTGTCGACCAGCACCTCGCTGACCGCCGCGCCGTAGGCGAAATAGAAGAAGGGCTTGCCCTTGAGTTTCTCGCGGTTCCAATGTAGGCCGGGCGTTGCGTAGAAGCCGTCGGACCAGAGCTGCACGCGGTCCACATAGGCCTGCGCGACGATCACCGAGAACGGCAGCCGCTTGCCGTTGACTTCGACCTGGTCGTTGGCGAAGCGCACTGCCGCGGCGTCGCCGCCGTGGTGCACCGCGGCGCAGGCAGCTAGCCGCTCGCGGATCTGCCGCGCCGCATCCTGCGCAGCCTTGCCGTTCAGGTCGCTGCCGGTCGAGGCGGCCGTGGCCGAGGTATTGGCGACCTTGTGCGTGTCGGTCGCCGTCACGCGTACGCGGCCAAACTCCACGCCCAGCTCGTGCGCCACCACCTGGGCCACCTTGGTGTTCAGGCCTTGGCCCATCTCGGTGCCGCCGTGGTTCACCAGGATCGAGCCGTCGTTGTAGACGTGGACAAGCGCGCCAGCCTGGTTGAAGTGGGCGACGTTGAACGAGATGCCGAACTTTGCCGGCGTCAGCGCGAGGCCCTTCTTCAGCACCGAGCTCGCGGCATTGAACGCATTCACGGCCTCGCGGCGAGCGCGGTAGTCGCTCGTCGCTTCCAGCTCGGCGACCAGCTCGTGGATGACGTTGTCCTCGACGACCTGCTCGTACGGCGTCTGCTGGTCGTTGCCGACGTAGAAGTTGGCGCGGCGCACGTCGAGCGCATCGTTGCCGAGGCGGCGGGCGATCGAGTCGAGGATCGCCTCAATCGCGATCGCGCCCTGCGGGCCGCCGAAGCCGCGGAAGGCGGTGTTGCTCTGGGTGTTCGTCTTGCCGGAGTAGCCGTGCATAGCGACGTCGGGCAGCCAGTAGGCATTGTCGAAGTGGCACAGCGCGCGTGTCATCACCGGGCCGCTCAGATCGGCCGAATGGCCGGCGCGCGAGACCATCGTGATCTCGGCGCCAAGCACGCGGCCCTCGTCGTCGTAGCCGACCTCGTACTCGTACCAGAAGCAGTGGCGCCGGCCGGTGATGAGGAAGTCGTCGTCGCGGTCCAGGCGCAGCTTGACGGGGCGGTTCAGCTTCTTCGCCGCTACCGCCGCGACGCAGGCGAACAGTGCCGACTGAGATTCCTTGCCGCCGAAGCCGCCACCCATGCGCCGGCACTCGACCTGCACGTGGTGCGCGTGCAGCTTCAGCGCATGCGCCACCAGGTGCTGCATCTCACTGGGGTGCTGCGTCGAGCAGTGCACCAGCATGCCGTCGTTCTCCTTCGGGATCGCGTAGCTGATCTGCCCTTCGAGATAGAACTGCTCCTGCCCGCCGACGTCGAAGGTGCCAGCCAGGCGGTGCGGCGCCGCGTCGATCGCGCGCCGGGTACTGCCTGGCGACGATTCGCGGACCAGGTGCATCGGCGGCACGACGTACTGCTGCTTCGCATGCGCCTGCTGCGGCGTCAGCACTGGCTCGGCGGGCTCGACCTTCAGCACCTGCTTCGCTTTCGCCGCCGCGCGCCGCGCCTGCTCGCGCGTGCGGGCAATCACCGCGAAGACCGGCTGGCCGAGGAAGCGCAATTCGCCGTCGCTGAGGATGGGATCGTCGTGCACGATCGAGCCGCAGTCGTTCGGGCCGGGGATGTCGGCGGCGGTCAGCACAGCGACGACGCCGGGCATCGCCTTTAGCGCGTCGAGGTCGATGCCGAGCAGCCGGCCGGCCGCCACAGGCGAAAGGCCGAGCGCGGCGTGCAGCGTACCGGCGACTTCCGGGATGTCGTCAACGTAGGGCGCGGCGCCAGCGACGTGCAGGTGCGCCGATTCGTGCGGGCGGCTGATGCCGACGCGTGCGCCCTGCGCGAGGGCGGTGGCTTCGGCGGGCAGGATGAGGTCGGCGGGAAGAGACATGTTCATGGCATCAGGCTCCCACCGTGTGGGTCATCGTCGACCAGACGGTCGTCTGCGTGGCGGGCAGGGCAGACGCGGGCCGTGTCTCGAGCCACAGCCGCTCCAGCAGGTTCTGCGCGACCTGGGCGCGGTACTCGGCGCTGGCGCGCATGTCGGTCAGCGGCTTGAAGTCGGTAGCCAGCGCCGCCTGGGCGCGCTGCACCGCGGCCTCGTCCCAGCGCTGGCCGACGATCGCCGCCTCGGCGCCCGTGGCGCGCTTGACGATGCCGGCCATGCCGCCGTACGCCAGCCGCGCGGCCTTGACGATCTCGCCGTCGAGCTCGATCGCGAAGCCGGCGCACAGCGCTGAGATGTCGCAGTCGAAGCGCTTGCTGATCTTCCACGCGCGCACCTGGCGCGCGGCGGGCAGCGGTGGCACGACGATCGCCTGCACGAATTCGCCCGGCTCGAGCCGGTTCTTCATGTAGTCGACGTAGAAGTCTGCCAGCGGCATCGTGCGCTCGCGCGATCCCTTGCGCAGCACGAGCGAGGCGTCGAGCGCGAGCAGGATCGGCGCCGAGTCGCCAATCGGTGAGCCGTTGGCAACGTTGCCGCCCATCGTGCCGGCATTGCGGATCGGCGGCGCGGCGAAGCGCAGGTAGACGTCGGTCAGCGCCGGCACGCGCGCGGCCAGGGCCTGCCAGGCGGCTTCGAGCGAGGCACCGGCGCCGATCGTCAGCGTACCGTCGGCGGCAGTGTCGATACGCTTGAGATCGCTGACCTCGCCGATCGACACCAGCACCGGCAACTCGCGGAACTGCTTCGTGACCCACAGGCCGACGTCGGTCGAGCCGGCGAGGATGTGCGCGCCGGGATTCGCATCGAGCAGCGCGGCGAAGTCGTCCACAGTGCGCGGCGCGTGGAAGTGCGCGCCGCCGCGTTCGTAGGAGAAAGTTGCCTCGTCACGTAGCGTGCGCAACGCGGCCACTGCCGGCGCTGGATCGAAGTCGACGCGCGGCAGTTCGAACATGCGTTGCGCCGCATCCAGGATCGGCCGATAGCCGGTGCAGCGACAGAGGTTGCCCGACAGCTCGTCGGCCAATTGCTGCCGCAACGGTGACGTCTCGCATCGCTGGTACAACGACCACATCGACATCACGAAGCCTGGCGTGCAGAACCCGCACTGCGAGCCGTGGCACTCGACCATCGCCTGCTGCACCGGGTGCAGACCGTCGGCAGTCTGCACGTCCTCGACGGTGAACAGCGCCTTGCCGTCGAGCACTGGCAGGAACTGGATGCAGCTATTGACAGTCTTCAGGGCCAGCCGGCCGTTGTCACCGAGTTCGCCGACGACGACGGTGCATGCGCCGCAGTCGCCCTCGTTGCAGCCTTCCTTAGTGCCGGTGCAGTGGGCTTCCTCGCGGAGCCAGTCAAGCACGCTGCGCGTAGTCGCAGCATCTGCGACTTCGACGATCTCATTGCGGTGCAGAAAGCGAATTGGTCTCACGGTCATGGGAAGTCCACCGGCCGCAGCAAGGTGTCAGTTTTGGCCCGGCAAGGTACACCGCCATCCAGGCGATCGCCATACGCAATGTCTTATGAACTCTATACGTCGTTGCGTATGCTGAAGTGAGGACATTTGTGGAAGATCCCTTCCCGGTGACACAACGAATCCTTTCTGCATCAGCCGGCTTGCCGTCGGCGCCAATTGCATGGAGCGAGGCCGCACCCGGCGACAACTCGTGCGCCGAACGGTCAGAGCGCCTCCCGATTGGGGGATTTCGTGCAGCCGAGGACGCATGAGTCTGGTCGGGCATCGGCGCAGCAGTAGTACATCGTGGTGGTGCGCAATGGGCACTGGTTTCCGCAAGTGAGACCGGCAGCCGGTGCGTGGGCGACTGAGAAGTCGTCCTGTTTAGGTCGCAAAGGAATGAGCGCATGAAGTAGATCTTCGAGCGAAGAAGAATCTGACAGACGTCCGAAGAGACAGTCTTTGACGCAAGGCTTGCTTTAGGGGCTGCCAGCCCGCTACAGGAACTCGACGTGTCGTGGTGCCGGCAGTTGCGATGGACAACTCTGCACCACGCGCGAGGAGCTGGCGTAACGGCACCCCGCGCCTAAGGAGACAGAGATGTTGCGACTAGAGCTGATCGACATCAGCAAGCAGTACCCGGCCGTCAAGGCCAACGACCGCGTCAACCTGCGCGTCAAGCCCGGCGAGATCCACGCCGTGCTCGGCGAGAACGGCGCCGGCAAGTCGACCATGATGAAGATGATCTACGGCGCCGTGCGCCCCGACGAGGGCGAGATCCGCTGGAACGGCCAGGCCGTGCAGATCGCCTCGCCGGCGCAGGCGCGGCAGCTGGGCATCAGCATGGTCTACCAGCACTTCAGCCTGTTCGACACGCTGACCGCGGCGGAGAACGTCTGGCTGGGCTTGGACAAGAGCCTGACGCTGGCCGAAGTGACCGAGCGCATCAACCAGGTCGCCAGCGTCTACGGGCTGGACGTCGACGCGCTGCGTCCGGTGCACACGCTGTCGGTGGGCGAGCGCCAGCGCGTGGAGATCGTGCGCGCGCTGCTCACCAACCCCAAGTTGCTGATCCTCGACGAGCCGACCTCGGTGCTCACGCCGCAGGCCGTCGAACGGCTCTTCGTCACGCTGCGCAAGCTGGCCGACGAAGGCTGCTCCATCCTCTACATCAGCCACAAGCTCGACGAGATCCGAGCGCTGTGCCACCACTGCACGGTGCTGCGCGGCGGCAAGGTCACCGGCGAGGTCGACCCGACGCAGGAGAGCAACGCCAGCCTGTCGCGGCTGATGATCGGCGCCGAGCCGCCGCAGCTGCAGCACATCCAGGCCAAGCTCGGCGGCACGGTGCTGGCGGTGAAGGGCCTGTCGGTGCCCAAGGACGACCCGTTCGCGACCGCGCTGTCGGACATCGCCTTCGAGGTGCGTGCCGGCGAGATCGTCGGCATCGCCGGCGTGTCGGGCAACGGCCAGCAGGAGCTGATGGCTGCGCTGTCCGGCGAAGACCTGCGTGCGCCCAAAGGGTCGATCTCGCTGTTCGGCCAGGACATCTCGCGCGATTCGCCACGCAAGCGGCGCAAGGAAGGCCTGCACTTCGTGCCCGAGGAGCGGCTGGGCCGCGGGGCGGTGCCCACGCTGTCGCTGGCGCAGAACACGCTGCTCACGCGCACCGACACCGTGGAGAGCTCGGGCTGGATCCGCACCGGCGACGTGAAGAGTCTGGCCGAGGACCTGATCCGCCGCTTCAACGTGAAGGCCGGCGGGTCTGACGCGGCAGCGAAGTCGCTATCGGGCGGCAACCTGCAGAAATTCATCGTCGGCCGCGAGATCGATGCCGATCCGAAGCTGCTGATCGTTTCTCAGCCGACCTGGGGAGTGGACGTCGGCGCCGCGGCGCAAATCCGCGGCGAGCTGCTCAAGCTTCGAGACGCGGGCTGTGCGCTGCTCGTGGTCAGCGAGGAACTCGACGAGCTGTTCGAGATCTGCGACCGGCTCGTCGTGATTGCGCAGGGCCGCGTCTCGCCCAGTGTCGCCACGTCAAAGACCACGATCGAGATGATTGGCGAGTGGATGAGTGGCCTGTGGAACAAGGAGGCGCTCCATGGTGAAGCTTGAAGCCCGTCCGGAAGCGTCGAAGTTCATGTCGATCGCCTCGCCGCTCCTGGCGCTGGCGATCACGGTCGTTATCGGCACCATTCTGTTCGTCGCGCTCGGCAAGGACCCGATGCGTGGCCTGCAAGTGTTCTTCATCGAGCCGGTGAAGAGCCTGTACGTGCTGTCGGAGCTGGCCATGAAGGCCACGCCGCTGCTGCTCATCGCGCTCGGCCTGTCGGTGTGTTTCCGCTCGAACGTGTGGAACATCGGCGCCGAGGGGCAGTTCATCGTCGGCGCCATCTTCGCCAGCGGCGTGGCCATGCAGGCCGGGCCCGACACCGGCCGCTGGATCGTTGTGCCGGTGCTGCTGGCCGGCGTGCTCGGCGGCATGGTCTGGGCGGGCATCGTGGCGCTGCTGCGCGACCGCTTCAACGCCAGCGAGATCCTCGTCAGCCTGATGATGGTCTACATCGCCGACATGGTGCTGAGCTACCTCGTCTACGGCCCCTGGAAGGACCCGGCGGGCTACAACTTCCCGCAGACCATCACCTTCCTGAAGAGCACACAGGTGCCGCGTCTGTTCGACGGCTCGCGCGTCAACCTCGGCCTGCCGATCGCGCTGGTGCTGGTGGCGGTGTTCTGGGTGCTGCTGTTCCGCACCTACGCCGGCTTCCAGCTGCAGGTCGGCGGCCTGGCCCCGGCAGCGGCGCGTTACGCCGGCTTCTCGTCGCGCCGTGCGCTGTGGATGGCGCTGCTGCTGTCCGGCGGCATGGCCGGCCTGGCCGGCGCGCTCGAAGCCGCCGGGCCGCTCGGCCAGCTCACGCCGCACGTGCCGGCCGGCTACGGCTTCGCGGCCATCATCGTCGCCTTCGTCGGCCGCCTGCACCCGGTGGGCATCGTCTTCTCGGCGGTGCTGATGAGCATGTTCTACATCGGCGGCGAACTGGCGCAGTCGCGCCTGGGCCTGCCCAAGTCGCTGACCGGCGTGTTCCAGGGCCTGCTGCTGTTCACGCTGCTCGCCTGCGACACGCTGATCCACTACCGCATCCGCTGGAAGGCGGCGCAGCCCCAGGCCGCCAAGCCGACGGCACCCGCGATCACGCCGACCCCGGCCGCCACCACCGTCACCACCGGAAAGGGGGCCTGAGATGGATTCCCTCGCTCTGCTTCTCGCCGCCACCTTCAATGCCGGCACCGTGCTGGCCATCGCGGCGCTCGGCCTGCTCATCAATGAACGCGCCGGCATCGTCAACCTCGGGGCCGAGGGCATGATGCTGGTGGCCGCGATCGCCGGCTTCGCCACCGCGGTGAACACCGGCAACGACTGGCTGGCCTTCGCGGCCGGCGCTGGCGCGGGCGCGCTGATGGCCGCGGCCTTCGGCGTGCTGGTGATCTGGCTGAACACCAACCAGTACGCCACCGGCCTGGCGCTGAGCCTGTTCGGCACCGGCTTCTCGGCCTTCGTGGGCATCAAGTACACGCAGGAGAAACTCACCGAGCGCGCGCACTTCGACATCCCCGTGCTGTCGGACCTGCCCTTCGTCGGCCCGGCCATTTTCCGCCAGCACCCGATGGTCTACATCGCCGTGCTGCTGACGATCGCGCTCGCCTGGTTCCTCTACCGCTCTCGCGCCGGCCTGGTGCTGCGTGCGGTGGGCGAGTCGCCGGAGTCGGCTCACGCGCTGGGCTACCCGGTGCGGCGCATCCGGCTGATCGCGGTGATGGTGGGCGGCGCACTGTGTGGCGTGTCGGGCGCCTACATCTCGGTGATCTACACGCCGCTGTGGGTAGAGGGCATGATCGCCGGCAAGGGCTGGATCGCGCTGGCGCTCACCACCTTCGCCACCTGGCGACCGGCACGTGTCTTGCTCGGTGCCTATCTCTTCGGCGGCGTGACCATGCTGCAGTTCCACCTGCAAGGAGAAGGCGTCCAGGTGCCCAGCCAGTTCCTCACCATGCTGCCCTACGTGGCCACCATCGTGGTGCTGGTGCTGATCTCGCGCAACGCCAACTTCATCAAGGTGAACATGCCCGCGTCCATCGGCAAGCCGTTCTTCCCGGGGTCGTGATCATTGGTCCACCTGCCCCAGTGTGTGAGGCGGGCACCTTTTGCGTTAGCAGCTAGTGACAGTCCCCCGGGGAGGGGCGGTCCGCACTCGGCCGGATGGCCATGCATTTGCAACGCGACGGAGTGGCAAGAGACCGTGCGCGGAACTGATGGAATGCAGAAGGGCTGTTCACGGTCGCGTTGCTCACTACCCGAAGCACGGCGCTGAACTCCCCGGCAAGAAGATCGAGTCACGATTGGCGTCGTGCCCCTTCAGAGCGCCCCGAAAGCGCTGCCTTCCGGCGCTCCTCACGACTCGCCACTGGTCGGGCCCGGTGCGCGCGGATTAGGCATTCAGACCAGAGTGCTAGCACTTGGTCTCACTGCCGGCCGAATGCACATACGCGGGCCGTTCATTCCTGCCGCTTCGATCTGGCAGTTGACGGGCTGACCATGGAGATTTCCGTGCACGGGTCTACAGGGCGCTGCAAGTCGAACTGTTCCAGCGGTGGAACACAGTGTTTCTCAGGCGCGGCTTCCCGGTCTCCTGCCGAACCACTATTGTTGATTCGAAAATCTGCGTGGGAGTTTTGCGCGCAAATCATCTTGAACCAGCGCGGCCTCTTCGCGGGCTAGGTCATGCCTGTCCGAACAAGAGACTAAGTCGAAGTCGAGGAGGCACACATGCAGCCAATGAATATTCCAGACCAGTATCTTCCGTGCAAAGAGGTTCTCATGACCTATGCCAACGGAAGCGCGAGGAAGGTCTATTACTCCGATTGGGAGGTTCCCTATCCGGAAGGGCTGCTGATCGTCTCGAGGACCGATCTGCATGGGGTGATTACTCACGCCAACAATGCTTTCGTCGAACTAAGCGGATACAGCAGAGATGAGCTGATTGGTGCATCGCACTATGTTCTTCGCCATCCCGATATGCCTAAGCGAGTATTTGCTGATCTATGGCAAACAATTCATGCGGGAGAGACGTGGTATGGATACGTTAAGAACTTGCGTAAGGATGGAGCGTACTACTGGGTCTATGCGACGGTCGTTCCGAACGTTCGGAATGGTGCCGTGGTGGGCTACACGTCGGTGAGAAGGCAGCCCGCGAGAGCGCGTATCGAAGAGGTAGTTTCGGTATATCGGGATTGGGTCACGGAGGAGAGGGCTGCACGATGAAGCTGAAAATCGTCATCTCGCCTGACTTTGGTCGAGAACGCGGTATTGATTGGGATCTGTTGGCGGCGCTGATGCGACGGCGGAATACCGACGTGGAGTTGCTGGCACCCGCAAATTTGAGGGAATATGAAAACGCCATTTCGACTGGTGGCATCGACGTAGTTCTTGCGAATCCGATTGACGCAATCGCTCTAGTGCGTTGCGATGGGTTCATTCCGTTCGCGAGGCCGACTCGGCTTCATGATGAGATGCTCATCTCAAGTGCTGCAACTTCACCCATCAGAACAATCATTGACCTGCGACCGGGGTGCCGAATTGCCCTAACGACGGATAGATTTGTTGAAGTGATCGGGATGCGACTTCTTGAGCCAGCTGGGCTGGACAACTCCAGCGTTCAGCACATCTACTGCGAAACGAGCGTGGCTGCGTCCGATCTGGTGGTGTCAGGTTCTGCTGAGATCGCCTTCTTCGCTGCGGAGTCCTACTCTGCTCTGCCGCTATCGACCCGGCGCCGCCTGAACCCGCTGGTAAAGAGCGAGATTGGTGATCTTTCGCATCTCTTGCTTTGCCACCCACAACGGGCACTTGATCTCGCCGACATCCGCGACAAATTTGTGGAACTCGCTGCCGTTGATATGGAGGCAGCATCCGCAATTCGCACCCTGGGACTGGAAATTGGCTTCACGCCTCTGACACGCGATGCCGCTGAGGACATGCTCGATCTTGCCCAGGCGCTGCTCGTTCCATCAGCGACTTTCGCTGAACTGTGAAGGGGATGGACGCTGCGTGATCCACGAGCTCAACTCGACGGATGTGCGTGTCGCGATGCAAGTCAGCCAAAACTGGCGCTCGGCCCCAGTCCCTAGCGCACGAAAGCAATGCCCGACATCCTAGATTCGAGCGTGTTCGTGCATTCGCGGGGCGGCGGGGCCAAGCCGTTGGCCAGCCGCCCACAGTGACTTTGAATTGCGTCGGGCGGTGCTCAGGCGTCTCCCGCAGGAAGGCGACTTACCTGTCGACGACAACCTGGTGAAGAACCTCCCCCGGCCGATCGCGCCCGGGCTTAGGAACTGGCTGTTCGCCGGATCATTGCGTGCCGCTAAACGTGCCGCCGCTGTAAAGAGCCTGATTCAGGCCGCTCTATGAACCGGCGAAGGGACACCTGCCTCAACAGTTGACCTGGGTGGCCTTAGAGGTTTCACCTTGTCAGTATCGCGAACTCGACGTTCACGGATATTCAGTCCAGGAACATCGCCTTTCGTCCTGAACCTAGTGCCTCTCCGCGCTAATTCCGCCGGCGCAATTGCATAGTCGCCGCGCGCGGCGGCGATGTTGCACTTCGGCGCGCTATCGGTGTAGCACTCGAGTCAGGCTCTAAGCGATCGGCGCATCACCACGGGCGTCCCGCCCATATTGCGCCGAGTCATCCAGGCAGCCAACGCCGAATCAAGATAGTCGGCATGCCCTGGAAACCAGGAGAACAGTTCCATTGCTAGATCGTGCACGGTGTCGAGTCCGAGTGCGCCGGAAGTGAAACCTTCGCCGACCTCTCGAACCGACAAGAGGACGGCAGCATGCTCTGCTATGTGGCAATCTCGAGCCGGAAAGAGCGATTTCTCCATCCACTCGTTCTCCTGCTCGAAGTGCTCGACTGCATGGCTCTCAAACGCGTGCAGGGCATCCGAGGCACCCGCGAAGGTGCAAGTGAGGAGATCGAACGTAACGCGATAGAACTCCTCGTGGGTATGGTCCATCGGCCCGAAGCCAAGTAGACGTGCATCGGACCATACGAAAGAAGCACTCGCGCCAGCCGAAACGGGCGCTTGCGAGTCACGTACCGAGGTATGCGAAGCGGACGACGAATTCACTGTCAATCTCCTGGCGATCTGCGCCTGATACTTTGAGCCGAACAGAAGACGGGGCCTGCAGCGGCTGCAGACCGCCGTTTCATTCGACGTCCGACGACAGCACTCTGCTACTGAGTCGGGAGCTTGCCTTCGACGCCTTTGACAAGGAAGTTCATTCCGTCAAGGAACTTGTCCGTGGCTTCCACCTTACTGGCCAGGACTTCCTTGCCGTTCTGATCCTGAATCGGGCCGCTCCAGATCGCGAACGATCCGTTTCGCAGGCCCGACTTGACCTCCTCCAACTTGGCCTTTGTCTGTGCCGGAACATCGGCCGCAAGACCGACCAGGTCGACGGCACCCTGCTTGACCCCCCAGAGGCTGGCGCCGGTCTTCCACGTGCCGTCCAGGTAGTCTTGGATAGCTCGCGTGTAGTAGGGCGTCCAGTTGATGATCGCTGAACCGAGGCTGGCCTTTGGCGCATACGACGTCATGTCGGAGTAGACGCCAAACGCACGCTTGCCCCGCTGTTGCGCGGTTTGAAGGACCGCCGGAGACGCGGTGTTCTGCATCAGCACATCCGCGCCGTTGTTGATCAATGAGTTGGCGGCGTCTGTCTCTTTCGGTGGGTTGAACCACTCGTTCGTCCAGACGATCTTCGTGGTCACCTTCGGGTTGACCGACAGAGCCCCCAGGGTGAAGCTGTTCAGATTTCGAATGACTTCCGGGATCGGCACTGCCCCTACAAAGCCGAGCACGTTCGTCTTGGTCATCGAGCCAGCCACAACGCCCGCCAGGTAGTAGCCTTCGTAGATGCGGCTATTGAAGATCCGCATGTTCGGCGAGGTCTTATAGCCCGAAGCATGTTCGAACTTGACGTCGCCATAGTCGCCAGAGACTCTCAGCATCGGATCCATGTAGCCAAAGCTGGTCCCGACAACCATCTTCGCTCCCTGCGATATGAGTTCTCGCACCACACGCTCCGAATCTGGTCCTTCCGTAACGCTGTCGATGAAGCTGGTCTCAATCTTGGTACCGAACTTCGCCTGGACTTCGCGACGGGCCTTCTCGTGAGCGAAGCCCCAACCAGCGTCCCCTACCGGAGCGCTGTACAGGAAGACGATCTTGGGCGGCGCCGCGAATGCCAGGCCCGTGGCAAGCAGCATTGAGAGCGCGAAGAGTGATCGCCGAAGACTCGAAGATGCACGAGCTCGTGCTGCCAACAAGAGGCCACGCGATGCGGCGCGAACGACGCCTGTCGCGGTATGCGTAAGAAATCGGATCATTTCAGGTCCTTCTCGGTTGTTCTCAGAGAACTTCAACCTGTGTAGGTGCGGTCGCTTTCGATCGCACGCCCGTGAAGGGCCTTCTTGAAGGCTTCCTTTCCTTCCTTGGCCGCTGCCTCGAGTTCCCGCAACCACTTTCTGTACTGCGTGGAGACCTTGTCGGTGACGACGGAAACCTCGTCGTCCGGAATGTACTGAGGCGACTCTGATTCGATGATCGGCTTGTCTTCGGCAAACACGAGATTGTTGAAGCTGATGTGCGGCCAGTCGGCGTCGTCGTGTTTCTCGCGCGCGAAGATGAAGTAGTTCTTCGTCTCCGTGTCACTGACCGGGCAGGAGACATTGAACAGGACGCTCGTGGTGTTGTCGCTGTACTTCAGTGACGAGAGGTCGATCGCGAAAGGCATCGAGCAGATGTAGGAGAACTTGCCGATGATCGCGAGCTTGTTGACGTCCATGCCTTTCGGGGTGTCGTAGACGAAACGGAACTGGCCATTGACCCGATCCATTGGCACAAGCGGCGGCTGGGCCGCGTTGGGGTCAAAGAGCGTCTTCGGATGCACGAAAGCGAAGTGCGAGAAGTCGGTGAAGTTCTCCCATCGCCGCTCAGCGGAACTCTTCCAGTAGTACGGCTCTTGAATGATGATCTTGAACTTCGGATCGTTCGCTGCGCTGAAGAACGGAATCTCCGTGCAGTCGTACGACGAATCGAGTCGCACCCAGATCAGGCCATAGCGCTCCTCGCACTCGAATCGCTCGACGCGCGCCTTGGCGGGGATCGGACCTTCCGGCAGCGCAGGAATATGCGAGCAGGTGCCGTCAGCGCGGTACTGCCACCCGTGGTAGGGACACTGGATGTCCTCTCCCACCACCTTGCCTCCAGAAAGCTTGGCAGAACGGTGGGGGCAGCGATCCCTCAGCGTGACGATCTTGCCGCCTAGCTTTGCGACCACGAGGTGCTCGTTCAGGAGCGTCACGGCGAGTGGACCAAGTCCGGAGGGGCTTGCCATCTCGAGTTCCTGCAGGGAGCAAACGGGATGCCAAAAATGGCGAAGGTAGGAGGTGTCCTTGATCAGCGGGTTGGTTTGCACGAAATTGTCTCCAGTGGTCGATCTACTCTTAATGGCTCATACCGAGCCGGCCTTCAGCGAAACTTCCAGATCGCCCAAGAAGCTGGGCATGCTCGGATAGCTGAACCTCTTGGTGCCTATGGCTCATGGACGTACTCGGTGTCTCAATGCCTTCGAGTGCGGTTCGCAGAACGGCTGCGCTCGCACCCAACATCGACCCCATCGAAACGACCTGCACCTGGCTTCACCTCGTATGTGACAGTGGCGAATTGACTGTTGACAAAATCTATCTGTGCATATCCGGTGTCGAAAGGGAGCGTTCGAAACGCTGCGTTCCACATCTGCAACGAAGATCGTGTGCGCGCATTGGCCCCTTCATCGGCGAGGCGCGCTAGCCCAAAAAAAAGGCCCGCTGCTCTCGCTGCGGGCCAAATTGCGCTCAATCAGACGGGCGCTGACGGTGGCGCGGAGACAAACTTGTCGGACTGGTGGCTAGCTGCTCTGTGGCACTGAGGTCAAGCGACTCACGCCAGATCGACCACTGGAATCTCTACGCCGCGTGGCAGTTTTGGGCAGGTGATCCGCGCGACATTGCCTTCAGGGTCTGCGAACACGAGTTGCCAGTGCCCGTAGTAGGTCGGGAAAGGCCCCTGGATGACTCGTCCGCCTAGCTCCGGCACCGAGCCGGCCACCTCGTCGACGGCCGCTGGCTCGTCAACGACAAAGCTCAGCATCGCCGAGACCTTGAAGTCTTGCCGCGGAGCCCGCCTTCGGTCGGCGAGTCCGAGCAGCTCGAAAGCTTTCCATCCGTTGAAGCCGATCTGCACGCCGTCTCGTTCGAGCACGCGATAGATGCTCGATGACCACTCCGGAATGTCCCGCCAGCCGACGATCGCCTGATAGAAGCGCATCTGACGCTCGACGTCTCGACAGAAGATGTTGAAAAGTGGAGTGAACTTCATGGGTTTCGTCATAGGTCGAATCTCGATGAACGGGTGTCACCCCGACAGCTACTCAAGGGTGAACTCCATAGCGGCGGAGGGCGGCTCGTCGCCCCCCGCCTCGGACATTAGAAGTGGGCCTCGAGACGCAACGAGGGCGCCGAGACGCGAGTTCCGACCAAGTCCGGAGAGTTGTTGAACTTGTTGCGGATGTACTGGTAGCCAAGTCCCGCGTAATACTTCTTTGGCTTTGCGCCAGTCACCGCGCCGAGATCCCACATCAAGGCCATCTCCGTCCAGATTTCGGGGTAGGTGTCACCGCCAAAGCCATCCTTGCCTCGGGTTCCCGTATAGGTCGCCCAACCCTTGAACAAGGCCGGCGCACCGAGCGGAACATCAAAGCTCCAAACGGTCGACAGTCGCCAGGTAACGGGAGAGTTGACGAGTTTGCCGGCGAAAGAGTTGTTCCCTGTGTCCTTGAGCGCCAGCAGGCCCAGCGACAGATAGCCTGGAACATCGAATTCCAACTTGGGTCCGAACATCCATTTGTACTCGGCGCCACCGAAGGCGTCATTCTTCGAACTGAAGTCGATGCCCGACTCCAATGCGACATCGCGCACGGGGCCAAACTTCACCTCAGAGCCCGAGAGCTTGCTGAAGCTGAGAGTGTTGCGGAACACGACGTAGACCTCTTGGGCTCCATGCGTTCCGTTGTTCGCCGGATTCTTCTCGTCCGACTTCAGCATGTCGACGGCGAAGAAGTTCGATCCCAGACCGTTGCCTCCGATGTAGGACACCGTGATCACGTCCTTTGTGATGTCGTCCGGATTTGCAGGTTCGTGATACTTCGAACCTCGCGAGTACGAGATGAACGCGTCGCTCCAGTCGGCGGCATTTGCCGTTGTCGTCGCGAGGAGGGCAAGTGTGATGGCCCAAAGTTTCATAGTTGCTCCGTTGGTTGTGGTTGTCTGTTTACTGGGCGGCGCCAAGCACCGACGAGAGCGTTCAGTGCAGTGGCACGCCGAGTTGCTCGGCTCGTTGGCATCGCCTCACCCGAGCAATCTGCGGTGGCGCAGTCCTACAGTCCCTCTCGCCATATCTGGCTTGCGCAGCGCGTTGAGTTCGGCAACGTGATGGCTAGACACTGCGAGATCGAACGTCTGGTTTCTGCGACAGCGCCCCTTTTGAGAGCGGCTTGTTTGCTTCGCGTCAAACGAAATGATTTGGTCACAATAGCGGGCGCTCTGCTGGCCGATAAGTGCTTGCCGCGAGACGTTCCGTTTCATGCTTGAAACGAGAACGTGCGGAGACGGGCGAGGTGCAACTGGACCTCAGAAGGGCGAGGTGCGGAGGGGGCTGGATGCGCTCAGCGCGTGCGGCCGCAGGTGTCAACAGCTGCGCGCTTGCACATTCGCGAAGCGGGCGTAGTTGACCCAAGAAGTTCAATGCGCAGCGAGGCCACGCACGCCTACTGGCCCCGAATGCATGGTCATCACCTGCAGTCTGGGGCCAGAGGTGAGCCCGGAACGGGAGGTCTACTTGTTCAGTCTCTCAACGTGGAACCGCAGGTGGTCCTCGATGAACGTCGAGATGAAGTAGTACCCGTGGTCGTAGCCCTCATGTCTGCGCAGTGTCAGCGACTGGCCAATACTCTCGCAAGCTGCTTCGAGTTTCTCCGGAAGAAGTTGCGATGCCAAAAACTTGTCCGATAGGCCCTGGTCCACAAGGATGCCTTCCGGAAATGGGGCCGAACGTTGGCGCCGCATCAGCGCTGACGCGTCGTGCGTCTTCCAGCGCTCGAAGTCGTCACCGAGATAGCCGTAAAACGCCTTGGAGCCCCATGGGCACTGCGTTGGCGCGCAGATCGGCGCGAACGCAGAGAGGGTGCGGAACAAGCCTGGATGTCTGAGCGCCAATGTCAGAGCACCGTGTCCACCCATGGAGTGCCCGAACAAGCCCAGGCGCTTCGCGTCGATCCGAAAGCTGGAACTTAACAGCGGTACCAGTTCCCGAACGAGCCAGCTTTCCATGCGGTAGTGCTTCGACCAGGCCGGCTCGGTCGCATCCAAGTAGAAGCCAGCCCCCACACCGAAGTCCCAGTCCTCTTCCTCTCCCGGCACCTTAGCGCCGCGTGGGCTCGTATCTGGGGCGATCAGGGCGACGCCAAGTTGAGCGGCCACTCGCTGCGCGCCGGCCTTGATCATGAACGTCTGCTCGTTGCACGTCAGACCGGCCAGCCATATCAACGCCGGGACCGTCTCGCCGCGCATGACTGCCGGCGGAAGATAAACGGAGAAATTCATCGGCAAGCCAATTTCCGCCGAGTGATGCTGCAGCTGGCGGGTGACTCCGCCGAAGCAGCGGTACTCCTCGAGAACTTCGATGGTCATAGTCAGAACAGGACAACGCCGCGGATTGATTCTCCGCGCTTCATCAACTCGAAGCCGTCGTTGATCTTTTCAAGCGGCATGGTGTGGGTGATCAAAGCGTCGATGTTGATCTTGCCTTCCATGTACCAATCGACGATGCGAGGGACGTCAGTGCGCCCGCGTGCGCCACCGAAAGCCGAACCCTCCCACTTCCGCCCAGTGACGAGTTGGAATGGTCGCGTCGAGATTTCTGCGCCCGCCTCGGCCACCCCGATGATGATGCTCCGTCCCCAACCCTTGTGGGTGCACTCGAGAGCCTGACGCATCACTTTGGTGTTGCCGATGCACTCGAAGCTGTAGTCGGCACCGCCGTCAGTCAGCTGGACAATCGCGTCGACGATGTTTTCATGCTCCTTCGGGTTCAGGAAGTGGGTCATGCCAAACTGACGAGCCATAGCCTCGCGCGCCGGATTCAGATCGATGCCGATGATCTTGTCGGCACCAACCATTCGCGCACCTTGGATCACATTCAGCCCGATGCCACCGAGGCCGAAGACGACGACAGTCGATCCAGGCTCAACCTTCGCCGTGAACAGGACGGCTCCAATGCCAGTGGTGACCCCACAGCCTATGTAGCAGACCTTGTCGAACGGGGCATCCTCGCGGATCTTGGCGAGTGCGATCTCCGGGACAACTGTGAAGTTGCTGAATGTCGATGTGCCCATGTAGTGCAGGATGGGCTTGCCTTCGATACTGAAGCGAGACGTGGCGTCGGGCATGAGACCCTTGCCTTGCGTTCCACGAATGAGCTGGCACAGGTTCGTCTTGCGCGACAGGCAGAACTTGCAGTGCCGGCACTCCGGGGTGTACAGCGGGATGACGTGATCGCCCTTCTTGAGGCTGGTTACGCCAGGGCCTACGTCAACGACCACGCCCGCACCCTCGTGGCCGAGGATCGTGGGAAACGCCCCCTCAGGATCGGCGCCGGACAGCGTGTAGTAGTCGGTGTGGCAGATGCCGGTAGCCTTAATCTCTACCAGAACTTCGCCGATCCTCGGCCCGCCCAGATCGACCGTCTCGATCGTCAGGGGGCTGCCGGCCTTCCAGGCCACAGCGGCACGTGTCTTCACTCTCGGGCTCCTTCCTGCTTGCTGTCGCGGCCGCGCGCGCGGTTGGCCGCTTCTTGGTCCACCATCTCGTCCCAGGTCCTTCGGATCCAGGTCGCAATGGCCACGTTCTGCTCAAAGAGCGAGTACTTGGCGTTTTCGCCGTAGTCCGCCATGTCGATCATGTCGGTCGTGATGTATCGAAGGGGGCTGCTCGCATTGCAGAGGTGATGCCGCAGCATGCGGCGTACGACCTCCTTGCAAGGTTCGACCCGATAGGCGTGCCAAGAGCTATGCCACTCGCCCGGCTTCGGCTTGATGAATGGGTACTGACAGGGGCGCCCATAGCTGCCGCCGTCGTAGCTGTTGTTGTTCTTGATAGCCCAGCGGTTCTTTGGTCCGTTCGGGGACACGGGCCGCACCTGTAGCCAGTGGACCATGTTCAGGTTCATCCACTGATCCAGAACGTTGCCCGACTCGTACGGATCGAGCAGCAGTGCACCGCTGTCGACGTCTTCGCGGATGCCGATGATGTCCTGCTCTTCCGGGTTGTCGACCTTGATCAACACATGGCTGTGATCCAACACGAACTTGAATGGCATGCCTCGCGCTTGCACCTTACGCGCGATCGGCTCTACCCGTCGCGGATCTTCGGACCACATGTAGATGTGATTCTCGAAGCCGATCTCGATCCCGATCTTGTTGCCGAGGTTGTGCGCCAGCTCGTAGAAGGCAACGATCTCGTCGTCCGTCAGCACCGATCCGCGCTGGTGCCGGATGTGGAGCATGATGTCGTGAAACTCGGCTCCACCTTCTCTGCTGATGCGAAGGTTCTTCTCCAGCAGAGCTTCGTCTTGGCCTGCCGTGTACCACCATAGGCCGGTACGGATCGGAATGCCGTGCCTGTTCGCAGCGTCGAGATACTCCCGCTCCTCGCCTGGCTGGGGCATGCGATCAAAGTGATCGTAGACGCCGGCGGACTTGAGGAGCCGGAACTGTTGGTCCACGGTCATGGGCGTGCCTTCGATGTGCACGACGCCGCGGCCATTGCAGCCCAAAGAGAATGGAAACTTCATGGGTAATAGACAAGTTGACCCCAGAGCGTCACTGACGCCCTGGGGAGTTGGTCCGCACAGTTGATGCAGGGCGCACGCCCTGCCAGGGACGAGAAGTTCAGGCCTTGATCGGTTCGTCCCTGACCCCGGTTTTCAGCGTTCGCACGAACGCTTCCTTGCCTTCAGTTGCGGCGATCGACAGTTCTCGCAGCCACTTCCGGTACTGGTTCGAGACCTTGTCGGTCGGCAGGGAGACCTCCTCGGCGGAGATCTCTGCGGGGAACTGCGATTCGATGATGGGTTGATCCTCCTGAAGGACCACCTTCTGGAACGCGGTGTGGACGTGGTCGGGGTCGTTGTCCTTTTGTGCTCTGCTGATGATCAGGAAGTTTCGGCAGTGCGTGTCGTCGACGGGGCAACTGGTCGTCCACAGCGTGAAGGCGCTCGAATCCTTGTACAGCTCCAGTTTCAGATTGATCGAGAAGGGCATCGTGCACCGATAGGTGAACGTTCCCATGGGCGCATTTTCGGGAAGCTTGTCGATCATTTCGGGCGGCGGCTTGATCGCGAAGCGAAGCTCGCCGTCGACGCGATCCACTGTGGGAATCGGGGGCCTGTCATAGGCCGGGTCGTAGAGCGTGCCGGGGTGCACGAACGCAAAGTGGGAGAGGTCGGTGAAGTTCTCCCACCGCCGTTCGGCAGCGGTGTTCCATCCGTACGATGGCACCACGACATTGCGCATGTCCGGCGTATCCCAATCGCTGAAGTACGGCACTTCCGTGCAGTCCCAGCTGCTGTCCAGCCGTACCCAGACCAGGTCGTATTTCAGGACGCACTGATACGTGTTCGTGGCTGCCTTGCGTGGGATCGGCAACTCGGGGCATGCGGGGATGTGAACCGTCTTGCCCGAACTGTCGTACCGCCAGCCGTGATAGTTGCAGCGGATCGTGTCGTCGACGACCGTACCCTTCGACAGCGCGGCGAACCGATGCGCGCAGCGATCGTCCATCGCGACGATCTTGCCGCCGAGCTTGGCGATCGCTAGGCGGTTTCCGAGGAGCGTTACCGCCAGCGGGCCGCGGCCCGAAGGATGCGCGGTCTCCAGCTCGTCGCGCGTGCAAACTGGGTGCCAGAAATGTCGAAGGAACGTCCGGTCCTCGAGGAGCGGCTTGGGTTGAACCTGAGTGGTCATTGTCTTCCTCGCGTTGTTTTGTCAGTGGTGGGTGAGGTCGAGAGCCATGATTCCGGCCATGCCGATGAAGCGCGGCTGGCTGCGGAAGTGCCACAGCCACTGCCTCAACGCCGGATATCCATCGATTGAGATGCCTCCTTCACCCGCCAGTGCGATGTAGGGGAAGCAAGCGATGTCCGCAACCGTCGGGCGATCTCCAACCAGCCATTGCGCACCCTCGGCCTGGCGCACAGACAGGTGATCGTCGATCACACGGAATACTTCGTGCGCACCGGCACGGCACGCCTCGATGTCGAACTGCGTGTAGCCCAGGGCATCGTGGAGGCGGGCTGCCGAAGCAGTGCGAGTGATCTCGTCGGCCGTTGCGAGCCAGACTTGGATCTCGCCGCGAAGGCATGCGTCATCCGGGTACCAGGCCTTGGCCTTGTCGTAGCGCGATGCCAGGTAGACAAGGATGGCCTGCGCATCACGCAGGAGAAGGCCGTCGTCCTCCAGGACGGGGATCTGGCCCAGCGGATTCACTTCGCTCAGGAACTGGTCGCTCTTGTGCTCTCGACCGGGGAAGAAGTTGATCGAGTGGCGCTCGTAGGCAATTCCCAGAGCATGCAGAAGGAAGCGGACTTTGTAGCAGTTGCCTGAGAGTTCGTAGTCGTAGAGTCGCATCGCTTGCTCGCTGTTTTCGTCAAATGTCGAGAACGAGGGTGGCCGAATTCGAGCGGGACACGCACGGGAGAATCAGCCGTCCGCCCTCCCTCTCGGCCTTGCTCAGATAGGCATCGCGGTGGTCGGGGGTTCCTTCCAAGACGTCTGTCAGGCAGGTCCCGCAGACGCCCTGCTCGCATGAGGTCATCACATCGCAGCCAACCGCTGCAAGCGCCTGAACGATGCTCTGACCAGCCTCCACATGGCATCGGCGTCCGGACTTCTGAAGGACGACGTCAAAGGCCGCATCTGAGGCCTGCGCGCTCTGAGCCGCGGGTGCCTGGAAGCGTTCGAAGTGAACCCTCTCTGAAGGCCATTCGGCCGCGGCAACCTCGGCGACGGTGTCCATGAACACACCGGGACCGCAGCAGTAGGCGTGCGCGTCTTGGCGTGGCCGCGCGAGCGCTTCGCCCAGTACGGCCCTGACCCTTGCCGCGTCGAGTCCCGCGTGGACATGCAGCCGCCCGGCCGCTTCGCTTTCTTTGAGGCGATCCCTGAACGCGACATGGTCCACAGCGCGGACGAAGTAGTGCAACTGGTAGTCGGCGCCCACGGAGGTGAGCTTCTGCGCCATCGCGAGGACCGGCGTGATGCCGATCCCGCCCGCGAGAAGCAAATGTGAGCCCGCATCGCGGTTGATCGGGAACAGATTCCTGACCGCACCCAGGCTTACCTGGTCGCCCTCCGAGAGCGAGTGAATCCAGTGAGACCCTCCACGCGATTGCGGCTCGCGTTTGATGCCAAACACGAAAGCGTCCGTCTCGCCGGGGCCGTTGCAGAGCGAGTATTGCCGCACGAGCGGGGGTTGCCCTGCCCGATCGATGAAGAACTCGACGTGGGCGCCGGGGTCGAAGGCGGGAAGTGGCAAAGAGTCGGCGGGAGCCAATTCAATGCCGACGACGTCCTCGGTGGTCATCCACCGGCGTCTGACGACAAACGTTCTCTTCGTGCTCATGACGTTTCACCGTACGGCACCGTAGCTGGTGCCGCGTGCTTTCAACCAGCGGCGGTAGGCCACGGACATGGCGTCACAGCGCGTGGGGACCTCGCTGCCCGGCTGTAGCGGCATGCGCTTCGGTCGTTGGTTTTCGAGAATCGGCTTGTCCTGCCCGAAGATCGTGTGCTGAAAGGACAGCAGGTCGGTCTCCGTGGTCGTGTCGTCGTAGTAGGCCAGCAGGCAATACGCAGTGATGGACTCCTCGTCGTGCGGCTGCACGAAGAGTCCGATGGCATCCATCTCTCCTGGGCGAGGGAATGCGGTCTTGTAGAGAATCGCACTCATCGGCTGCATCACGCGGTAGCGATACTGAACGTCGAGGCCCGTCGTTGCGGACTTCGAGGTCTTGGGTTGATAGAAGCGGCAGTTGGTGGCCCAGATCTCGCCGGCGCTTTCGTCGACGTTCACCTCGTAGGCCGCCACCTCGGTCTGCGGCACTTCACCCAGGTAGTGCGCGTGCACGTAGGGGAAGTGCCCCATGTCGAGAAAGTTCTCCACCATGCGCAGGCCCGAAACCGCTACGCCGATTCCGTCGCAGTCGACGATGCGCCGTCCGGGCTCCGCGTACTCCGGAAAGGAGAAGATCGTCTTGGTGGGCTTGCCGCTCGGGCAGATCCACAGGTAGCCGTAGGCATCCTGGACCATCAGCGTGGAGTCGCCGCAGCGAGCTACCACCTTGCCTTGGCCGTCACGCCAAACATCGACGTCGCTGGAGAGGAGCTTGGTGCGATAGGGGTTGGTCGAACTACGGCCGGTCAATCGCGTGCTCGGCCCTACAGTCAGCCAGTCGTCCAAGACTGTGCGGTCATCACATTGGAACGTCATGCTTGTCTCCTGTTCTGCCCGCCTGCCTCGAGGTCTCGACGCAGCAGACGTAGCGCCGCCTGCACCGCGCGCAACTGCCGAACGTCCAGGCGCTCGTTCAACCATGCATGCACCAGCGTGAGTTCATGCCCTGCCTCGTTGATGAGCAGCGCGACCTGCTGCCCGGCGAGTGCGCCGGACCAGGCCCACAGTCCCTGGCGCTCGAACCCGACTTGAGCCAGCCGGTCTTTGAGAACGGATGCGTCGAGTCGAACTCCCAAGGATCGGCAGAAGTAGGCTTCCGACCCTGTCGGCCTCGGCGTTGAGCCGGAAGCTTCGACCGCGTCGGTGCTAACCCACACCATGCCGCTCCGCTCCTCCACGGCGAACGCCCGAACTCGAACGTTCTTTGGCAGAGGCAGCGACGGATTCGCGGGAATCGCCGCGCAGCGACCGTCCGGCGCGTACTCCCAGCCGTGGTAGGCGCAAGAGAGGTTGCCATTGAGGACGCGCCCCATGGTCAGCCTCAAGCCTCGGTGGGGGCAACGGTTCTCCCATGCCTGGACCCCCCCGTCCTTCGATCGCCAAAGGGCGAGTTCCTCCCCCTTTGCGAAGCCGGCGACGATGTTGTCGCCTGCGCGCAGATGATGGGACGGTGCGACCGGATGCCACTCCGGCGTGCGGACAGTTGCCGTGTTCATCGCTGACCGACCGAGATGCCCTCGGCGAACCAGTCCATCTTGCCGAGGTCCGACGGAGGCAGCACGCTGCCGGCAGCAACCCGAACGACGCCCTTGTTATCTTTGATGGGACCCGCAAAGACGTTCAGCCTGCCGTCGGCGATTTCCTTGGTTTTGGTCGCAACCAGGTCGGCGACGTCCTTTGGCACTTGAGGCCCAAACGGGGCGAGCTTGACGTTGCCCTCTTTGATCCCGCCAAAGTAGAGAGCGCCCTTGCAGTTGCCGGCCAGTGCGTCGGTGGTCATCTTGGTATAGAAGTCGCCCCAGTGGTGCGTCACTCCGGTTAGGTAGTGCTTGGGCGCGTACTTGCGCATGTCCGAGTGGAAGGAGATGCTCGCAACTCCGCGACCGTCGGCGGCCGTCACGACGGCAGGCGAGTTCGTGTAGTGCGTCATCACGTCCACGCCTTGGTTCAGGAGCGCGTTAGCGGCCTCGGTCTCCTTCGGCGGATCGGACCAGGAGCCCACGAAGACAGCGCGCACGTTGGCCTTCGGATTCACCGAACGCGCGCCCTGCACGAATCCGTTCAGGTACCACATCACATCGGGTACGGGATGGGCTCCGACGAAGCCGATGCTGTTCGACTTGGTGGTCTTTCCGGCCACGATACCTGCGAGGTATCCGCCCTCGTGCCACTTGGCGTTGTATCCGCTGGCGTTGGGCCCGGTCATGTACGCCGACGAGGTTGCGTAGCACTTGTCGGGGTTCTCAGACGCGATCTGGAGGACAGCCTTCATGTAGCCGAATCCGACAGCGAAGATCATCTTCGTGCCGTCGGCACTCAACTCGCGCGCGACGCGGTCGCCATCTGCACCCTCGAGCGTGTTGGGAACCGTGCGAACGACGATCTTGCTGCCCAGGTTCTTCTCGAGTTCCTTGCGTCCCAGGTCGTGCTGGTATGTCCAGCCAACGTCTCCGACCGGACCGAAGTAAATGAAGCCCACCTTCGCAGGTGCCTGGGCCGAGCAGATTGCCGGCGCGGTGATGATCAGCAGACAGGCGGCCGAGCGCCGCAAGAATTGGTTCACCTTCGTCTCCTTCGTTAACGCGTCGACGTCTGTTGCTCTGCGTCATGCAGACCCGAGTCATCCGCTTGACAAAAATTTATCGGGCGTGTCAGGCGAGCGAAAGATAGACTCCGAGACGCAGCGTTTCAGGTTTGGAACAGTGCGTGCGGAGACACTCATGGATATGGAACTCAAGCTCGTCGAGGCGTTCGCTTTGATCATGAGAGCCGGGAGCCTCACCAGAGCAGAGACTCAAACTGGCATGTCGAAGGCGACACTCAGTCGCCTCTTGCGCAGGCTCGAGGAAGATCTCGGCGTGCAACTGCTCAGCCGGTCGTCGCGCAAAGTCACGCCGACGGATGCGGGCAGAGCCTTTCACGCGCACTGTGAGGCGCTGCTCGCGGACGTCTCCGGACGATGGGAGACAGCTCGCCACGAAGTTCAGGAGATGTCGACGGGTGGCAAGGGCAGGCTACGGGTACTCGCAGACAATCACTTCACCACGACGTTTGTCTGCCATGTCGCGAGACTGTTTCTCGAGAAGTACCCGAACATTCGCTGTGAGCTGGACGCTGCAGGCCGCGAAGACTCACCGCGCATGGAGGATGTCGACTGCTACATCTGCGCAGAGGCGCCAGACCTTCCCGATGTCGTCGCCAAGCTGGTTGGTCGATTGACCTATGGCCTGTATGCAAGTCCGAAATATCTGCGCGCCAACGGTACACCGTCGACCCCAAAAGACTTGACGACGCATGTGTCGATCACCTTGCGCATGCCAGAGTTTGCGAAGACTCCAGTTCTTCACACTGACAAGACTTCCCATCCCTACGTGACACGATCAACGGTCGGGACCAATGACTACTGGGTCATGAAGACCTTCTGTGTCGATGGGCTTGGCATCGCGCTGCTTCCGGACTTTTTCGCAGGCCCTGAAGTCCGGCTTGGGAGCCTTGTTCCGGTTCTTCCCGAGTGGAAGCCCGAGCGCAGAAGAATCTTCTGCGCGTATCAGCGGCAAAGGTATGCGGCAAAGAAGCTGCAGGCCTTCATTGCCCTCCTGTCCGAATGCATGACGGACCTTGAAGCGCTCAACACATACGTGGCCATTGCGCCGAGGTGAGTGGTGCAGGACTTGGCGCCAGGCTCCTGGCGCAAGGAGCAAAGCTCGAATCGCGGCGCGCGGGTTGTCAAGACGTCGCTGCTCAATGAAGCAGCCTAAGGGAAGCGCGCATTAGAGACGCTTCCGAGAATGCGTCACGTCGAAGACGACGGGCGTCTTGTCGAGGTCGCCAGCGCGAGAGGGAAGTTCCCTGTCGCCGCTGGTTTGCGGTATCCGTCCGGCCAAGTCATCTCGAATCTCTGCTTCTTGTGTGCCTGGAGGGTAGGCTTCGCGTGCGGATGTAGTTGACCGCTCGGGGCAGGCCAAGCTAGTCAAGTCGCTGCGTGGCGCAATGTCTGGACGAGCATCCGGTGAAGGCTGTCGACGGCTCTCGATCCTTGCGACGCCCGGCTCCGGTAGGCGGCCACCTGCATCGGCTCCAGCGGGCCCAGGCCGTGCTCTGGTCCCAGCATCTGGAGGTGATCGGGCACGCTGCATTGGGTCAGGGCGGCCACGGCCAACCCGCTTTCAACCGCGGCGATCTGCCCCGCCAGGCTAGAGCTGTTGTAGACCACCTTGTGCGGACGCCCTTGCACGGCGAGGGAGTTGATCGCGCTGCGTCGACCCAGGCTGGCCTGTTCGTAGACGGCGATCGGAAGCGGGTCGCGTCGCCAGGTGTCAAACTGGCTGGAGCCCACCCAGACCATCGGCTCATGGAAAAGGAGCGTGCCGCGGCGGGCGTGGTCACGTGACACCAGCGCCAAGTCAAGGTCACCCCGCGCCACCCGTGGAATGAGCGAGGTCGACTGCTCACAGTCGAGTTGGATCTCGACGCCGCCGTGACGAGGCGCGAAGCGCTTAAGCACGGGAGTCAGGTAGCGGCTCGCGTAGTCGTCCGGCACGCCAAGACGCACTACACCCGAGACGCCCTCTTCGGACAGCGCGGCCTGCGCCTCAACCTGCATGTCGAGCAGGCGGCGCGCGTAGCCGAGCAGGACCTGGCCCTGCGGCGTGAGCTGCAACAGGCGTGGGCCGCGGATGAGCAGCCGGCAACCCGCGGCCGCCTCGAGCTTTTGCAGCTGCATGCTGACAGCCGATTGCGAACGATGCACCTCCGGAGCGGCGGCCGACAACGAGCCGGCATCCACCGCCGCCACGAAGCACTTCAGCCAGTCGATCTGAAAGTCGCGCATGTATTCGATAAGTAGATGGCAACTCTTCGAATTATCCGCTCGTTAGAAGGTTCTGTTGTCGGCACAGTGCGAGTCAACATGACGACACTCGGAACCGGATCGCTGCCGACCCTCCCCACTGCCCCGGTGGCGGTGTGGCCTGGCTCCCCCACTGCCGTCGACCCACGGGCCGTGGGCGTGATGACGCTGCTGTGCCTGACATGGAGCCTTCAGCAGATCTCGCTCAAGGCGATCGCGCCGCAGATCAGCCCGATGCTGATGGTCGCGATCCGTTCGGCGGTGGCGCTCGTGTTGCTGATCGGTCTGATGCAACAACGAGGCGAAGGGCTTGCCCGCCATCGATGGAAGCCGGGCGCGTGGGCCGGGGCGCTGTTCGGCCTGGAGTACGTGCTGGTGTCGCAGGCGTTGCAGCTTACGCACGCATCGCACGTCGTGGTGTTCCTGTACACGGCGCCAATCTTCGCGGCGCTGGGCCTGCACGCCCGGCTGCCGTCAGAGCGGCTGGGGCTCGTGCAGTGGGCAGGCATTGGCTTGGCGTTTGCCGGCATCGCAGCGGCCTTTCTCGGTGAACCTTCGAGCGTCGCTTCTGGCGCGGGCGGACGGGCGATGCTTGGCGATGCCCTGGCACTACTTGCGGGCGTGGCCTGGGGCGCGACGACGGTAACCATCCGCTGCTCGACGCTGGCCGCCGCGCCGCCGACCGAGACGCTGAGCTACCAGCTGCTGGGCGCGTTGGTGCTGTTAGTGCCGGTGGCGTGGCTGACGGGCCAATGGCACATCGAGTGGTCCCACGCGGTCATGGCCCACCTGGGGTTCCAGAGCGTGATCGTGTCGTTCGCCAGCTTCCTGACGTGGTGCTGGCTATTGCGGCGCTACCTGGCCTCGCAGCTGGGCGTGTTCTCGTTCCTCACGCCCTTGTTCGGCGTGGTGCTCGGAGCGTGGCTGCTGCAGGAGCGCCTCGAGGGAAGTTTCATCGTCGGCAGCGCGTTCGTTCTTGTGGGAATCGGCCTAGTCAGCGGCCACGCTGCGCTGTCGAAGCGGCTGGCGAGCGCCGCTGATCGCGACACAGGGAACAGGGACGGACGACCGCATAGCGATCCCAAAGTCAAGATCCGTTAGTGGCCGATCGGGTCAGCAATGGCCGACCGCTATTGATGCTGGTCGGGTGACTGGATCGGGTCGTCCCTGACCATTCGAGGCCACGAGTTCAACGGCGGCACTAGCGCGTACAGCTGCCAGTCAACTCGCGCCGCTACCTCCCGACCTCTCTAAACAACGTCCAGGGGGGGGGGCCCCCCCCCCCCCCCCCCCCCCCCCCCCCCCCCCCCCCCCCCCCCCCCCCCCCCCCCCCCCCCCCCCCCCCCCCCCCCCCCCCCCCCCCCCCCCCCCCCCCCCCCCCCCCCCCCCCCCCCCCCCCCCCCCCCCCCCCCCCCCCCCCCCCCCCCCCCCCCCCCCCCCCCCCCCCCCCCCCCCCCCCCCCCCCCCCCCCCCCCCCCCCCCCCCCCCCCCCCCCCCCCCCCCCCCCCCCCCCCCCCCCCCCCCCCCCCCCCCCCCCCCCCCCCCCCCCCCCCCCCCCCCCCCCCCCCCCCCCCCCCCCCCCCCCCCAGAACAATTCTTCGAGAACTAGGTTCGACAGGGCGTCGCCTCGCTCTGTTCCAACCAGTGCCCGAAGGTCTTTGACCCAACGGTCCGGAATCAGAAAGTACAGCACCCGACCTTTGCGGTCGCGAACCAAGAACTCTTCATACGAAGCAAAGTCGAGGCTCTTTACACATATCAAAACGGCTTCTTCCTCGGAGATCGAAAGGTGCGCGCATAGCCTTGACGAATGCGCTCGCACTGAAGCGCGCGTTACCTGCACCCATACAATTTCGTCCCAGACCAAGGGCCGCGGTGGCGGTGCAGCCGGCACCGACGGTTGACTGTGTGCCCCCCGGACGCTGGGACGCTTTCCAAAGCCCTTGTTGCGTCGCATCGCGATTTCCCTCCGAACCCTGAGCGTGGCGCAGCACTAAATGGTGTCAAGCGACATCCAGAACTGACCCCAGGGGGTCAGTTCTTCATGGCGTTGGACAGGCGGATGTTGCCGCTCAGTGCATCCTCGCGGACTATCAACTCTGATAGTGCCGAAGCGCTGACGAACGGTGGTTGTGCCGATTGGCCGCAACCGTTACTCCCCTTGGGCGCGTTGCTCCTGCCAAGGAGGTCCGATACGGAGGGCCGCTACGCCCGTCTAGTAGTCGAGTACGGAAAGAATTGCCCTTCGCTCTGGATGCAAGGCCGCGAAGCTTGCAAGCGCCCGCTGCAACTCCCGAAGTCGGGCCGGAGGGGCCGTAGCTCGCGCTGGTTCAACTGCTGATGCACTTCTTCGCGCCGCCCGGCCCCAAATCGGGCACAGATCCTTGCCAGAGTTCCTCGCCCCAATTCTTGTAATCGGTTTCGCGCGTCAGCACCCTCGCCCTCCACACGTGGCAGAGTCGCATGCCGCCGACGTTAAGAAGTCGGGTGGCCACGTCGCGGTTGATGACAAGACACACACCGGTGGGGCTGCCCATGTGCTTCGGATGGGTCGGCCTCCACTTCCAGTTCCAGTGAAGCAACTCGCCAGCCTTGGTCCCGGAAAGGTGGACGTCCGCACCTCCCTTGCGAGGAGTCACGATCAGGGGGGTCCGCGACTCGTGGGCAGGCAGGCGCGGCATGCGCCTAACGAGATCTGACTGCAGATATCCAGCGTTGTTGCTTACGAGCGGCAGCAGAGCGGGCCGGAGGCGCCCACCCGCTCTTGTTGGAAAAGTGGCCTCTTTGTCCAACGCATCGATGCGAAGCGTCAGGTCCTCGGCCCTCGGCACGTGCATCCGCCCCAGAAGGAAGTCGTGAACACGAAATACTTCCCGAGCATCGACGGTTTCCTCGGAAGCAAGGATCGAAACGATCTCCAGTTCGCAGCTGTACCGAGCATCTCCGTGCAGTGGGAGGTTGAGATGCAGCAGCGCGTTGCCCCCGGCTTCATGCACGTCCCTTAGCACCGACGCGGCAAGCCCAGCAGCCTGGTCCGACGTACTGGGACGGGCACCATGGAGGGACTTCACCCATCCGGGCACCTCGCCGGGCAGCATCGGCAACAGGCTGAGGTCCGCCGGCGACGCGACCATCGCCGCGGCCTGGGCCTCCGCAATGGGCATGTCCCACAAGTCAGCGGCGAGGGCAAGCGTCCTTAGGAAGGCAGACCTCGCGAGCTGGCCACGCCGCGCGACGAACTGGCCCACCTCGCCCCGGTCGCTCTCGGGAAGGAAGAAGCTGAAGTGGCCGTCCCAGCTGCTGTCGGTACGCTCGATCAGCCGCTCGAACTCGAAGGTCCACTGCGCGATGAAGGGCCTGCGCGACTCCTGCTGCAGGTCCTGCAAGCTGAGCACCAGGGCCCTAGGCACGATCTGGCCGAGTGCGAGCTCCTCTCTCAGCTCTGGCCGTCGGTAGAAGCGCGGCGCCTCGCCCGAGTGACCCTTCAGCCACGAGTGCACGAGCACGGGCGTGCCGAAGGCGTGCCCGATGAAGGCATCAGACAGCGCGGAGGGCGCGTTGATCGCGGCCCGCAGATCCGCCGACGAGAGAACGGGTGCCCCCCGCGCGGCGACCACGATCGCGAGTGCCTCGAGTACCTCCGACTCAAGCGTGAGCGCACGCAGCCATCGCAGCAGCGCCTGCCACGTCGCCGCACCCGTCCTCTCGTCCTTGAGTGCTCCGGCGACCTGATGGATCACCTGCAGCTTGGCCATGGGAACAGGCAGGCGAAGCCTGCACATCGCAACATCGAGCAGTTCCGCGCCCGTCATGCCCTTGCCTGCCCCAGCCAGGCCGGACTCGTCAGCGGCTGGTCGGAGAAGTCCTCGACGATCGTGTCCACCATTGCCTCGACCACGCTCCTGGCCGCGGCAATCTCGTCCACCGCGAGGAGAAAGTGAACTAGGCGATGGTGCGGGATGGACAGAGAGCCACCGGGCCCGTCCGGCCGGGTCGTATCGGAGATGAACTGCCTCCACCTGTCCCTGTAGTGGGCCGCGAACGTCGCGTACCGCCGGAGCGCCTGCTGCAGGCCTTGGTACTCGTCCCAGCCGCGGCATTGCAGTTGCGCGGCGACCAGCCAGCGGTATGCCGTCTCCCTGCCCTCCAGGCTCAGGCTCGTCTCGAAGGCCTGGTCCAGGATGTCGGCGATCCCGCCGACGCCGTCGCGCCGGTCGCGCAGCGGCTCGAGGCTGCGCAGCAGTTCGATCCCCCGGCCCTGTGCCAGCCAATGCTCGAACCATCTGCGGACGATCCTGCGCTCCGCCACGTAGGCGTTGCGCGAGCGGAGCTCCGCCTGCAGTTCCTGGACACTGGAGGCGGAATAGGCGGTCACGTCGATGACCGGCTCTTCCGGCTCGGGCGAGTTGTGGCGCTCCCGCTCGCTGCCGAGCTCTTCGACCGACAGGCCGAAGCGTTCCGCGTTGGCGGTGATCAAAGCCTGTGCATGGGAATCGCCTGCCGCTGCGCGGCCGCGCAGCGCTGCCACGGAAGTACTGTCCCACAGCGCCGCGGCAACGACAGGCATGGCCGGGTCATCGAGCAGCTGGCTCGACAGCAGTTCAGCGAAGACGTTCGCCGCCGTATACCACTCTGACGACATGAGGCAGTGGTTGTAGAAGGCGGCGAAGACCTCCGGCATCAGATCGATGATCAGGGCCGCAAGGTCCGAAGGGCGGGTGCCGGAGTCCTCAGTTATGTCCCCCAGGGGCAGGACGACCGGGACAAGCCGGCGCAGCATGTCCGTCGCGAACGCACGATCCTTCGGCGAGATCGCCTTCACGGCATCAAGCGCGAAAGAGATGGTGGGATCCTTGCGCCAACCGTAGCCGATCACGCAGGCCAGCGACCTGCGCAACAGGGCGTCGGCGCGCTCCCTGAGTCCGAAGGTGGTCGCGAGCTGGCAGAGCTCGACATAGCTGGCCGCCCTTTCGTTGAAGGGGGTCACGACCGTCGTGATGTCGCGCGCCCGGCCATCGATCTCGTCACCGACCAGCTCGCGATCCAGCAGGTCCAGGCCAGGACCGGCGAACCGGTCGCACCAGCTGGATGACGCGAAGTGCTGCGACTTCCTGGCGTAGGCCCACTCAGTTGACGAGACCTTTACCCGACCCGTGCGCAGCGCGGTCAGCAGGAACAGGTCGCCGGACACCTCGGTGAGCGCGTCACGGAACGGGATGTGGTCGGTCACGGCCTCGTAGCCCTCGGGCTGCCTGACTGCGTGCAGGAGGCGGAACGGCAATGCGAACGCCGGGTCCTCGTGGCGGGCCAGGAGCGCCCCAACAGTGTCTGCCAGCATCGCCATCTGGTTGCAGGCTTCCGTCAGCCAGGCTCGCTTCCCATAGACAGGCGCCGGCTCGACGACCGCGGCACCGCGCTGCGACAAGCAGCGCGCAACCCTCGCGAAGAAGAAGCGATGCAGATAGCGCTGCGTGACCTCGCGCGACGGTGCGCTGTGTTGAGCCACGTCGAGCATCGGCTCGCATTCGTTGAAGTGGTGATGCCTGTAGGTGTCCTTCTGGTAGAGCAGTCGCCAGCATGCGGACAGGGGGTGCTTAGAGAACCTGGCGAAGGCCGGCCACTCGTGGACCTTCGCGCGCAGTGCACCGGCGAGACGCAGGCACGCCAGCTCGAGTTCGACCCGCTGGACGAGCGCCATCGGCAGGCACACGAACGCCATGAGCGGCGCGAGCTCGGCCTTCTTGGTGAGTTCCCGAAGAAACACGTCGAGCAGTTGCGCGGCGTCATCTTTCGTGCCGGCGCCGCCGGTGATGGAAAGGATCCGCTCGGGTTCAAACCGGCCGGTACCCGCGGCAAGTTGCAGCCAGCCCTCGACGGCGACCTTGTACTCATCGCCGGCGTAGGCGCCCACGCTCACGCGGTCGTTGATGCGCCGGCGCATCTGCTCGAGGCACTCGGTCGCCTCGGCGGTTCGCCCCGCCAGCAGATACTGGCTGCCCAGCAGGTGGAGGCGATCGATGCTCGCGGTCTGCAGGCCGGAAGCCAGCGTCTTCAGCGGGAACTCGTCGTCGGTGAGCTGCAAGGCGCAGGCGTAGAGCCGCTCGTAGTCGTCGACCTGGAACTGCGGTCCGTTGTAGACGCGCGTCTTGAGCCACCGGATGCGGATCGCGTCCGCGAAATCACCGTTGCTGAACGCGATTTCCTCGGCACGCCCTAGGATGGCCTCGACCTGGTCCTGGGGATACGCGGCGGCGAGGCTCTCGATCACCCAGTTCCTGTCAGGGCGGGCCAGCAGGTTTCGCGGATCGCCGGCCCGCGCTTCGTACAACCACTGCCAGCCCCAGCGGTGGAACCTAGGTGCCTGGTTCTGCAGCCATGCGACCACCCCAGGCAACAGGACTTGCACCCGCCCGGCATGCTCGGTGATCTCGCGGACAAATGCGTACAAGCTTCCGTGGAAGGCCACCTGCCCGGCTTCCGAGTTGTGGAGCAGGTGCCCGATCGCGGGGCTCAGTTCGCCCGGCTCCGTGCCCAAGCAGGTCTCCAGGCCCAGCGGCGGCCAGATGAAGCCGGTGTCCGCCAGCAGGTGCAGGGCGTCCTTCGCGTGATTCGGCAGTTGCTGCCAGAGCATGCCGTAGTACTTCCGGATGTCTCCGTCCGGCGCCAGCGCGTTCGAGCGGACCGTCGAAGGCTCCAGGACCCGATGCTGCCTGACCAGTGCCTCGAAGGAGTAGGTCAGCACCAGCGGGTGGCTGCCAGTGACGTCCTGGAAGGCACGGGCGAGCCCCACCAGGCTGTCTGCAGCCGGAAGCCTCCCACTTTCCGACTCGAAGCGCCCGGCGTCGAGCTGAGCCCGGAGCCAGCTCTCGATGGACACAAGTGACATGCGCGGAAGCTCCCGCCAGGCGTCGGCGTCGACGAAGCGGCCGAACTGGGAAGGCAGTTTCTCGTCGGTCACTTTTTGGGTGCCCATGACCAGGGTGACGTTGGCGGGCACGGGCAACAGGGCCCTGAAGAGACTGTCCAGCGGTTGCCGGTCGCGGTCGTTCTCCCGCCAGACATGGTCGAGGCCGTCGATGACCACGATGAACCGCTTGCCTTCGCTGGCGTATCCGTTCGCGCAAGCTTCGATCCAGCCGCGCAGGTGCTCCTGGCCGATGTGCAGCCCCTGCACATGGGCGAAGTGGCGCACCTCCATCTGCGAGATGAGCGAGTTGGCTACGCTCCCCAGCGTGAAACGATCAGAGCGGTCGCCCAGGTCGAGGAAGTAGTGGTGGCGGATGTACGGCAACCCGCGCCGGTCCAGTTCTCTGCAGACGTGGCTCAGGAACGTACTCTTGCCTTGACCGGGCGACCCCCACAGGACCAGCACCGGGTTCCTGTCCAGGTCACGCAGGAATCCATCGGCGAACTCCCCATCGGGCGGCTGGTAACCATCCGGCACGCGGAACGACTGTTCCAGGGGCCTCGGACGGCGGACATCGACAGTCCCGCGCAGGAGATCGAGGGTGATCCTCCCATCGGGCGGCGGAAAGTTCCTGCGCACCGCCCAGTCAATTGCCTCCCGGAACAGGGCGAGCCACCCGGTGCGATCGCCGTGTTGCGAGATGAAGCGATCGACGACGCTTCTCTCGAGCGCGTCCGCGCCCTGATAGCTGTGCCGGAACTCGAAGCGGTCGAAGAAGGCCCTGGCCCTGTCTTCGCCGCCCAGCTGCCCAAAGATTTCGCTACGCACGGCCGCGTCGACGCTGTCCAGAGTCACGCGCAGGGACGACGCGTCGATCGTGGCTTCACACTCACGACTCGGGATCCGGTTCGTGACCAGCGCAGCTGCGTGGACGCGCTCAGCCCCAATCCCGGACAAGGCGTCGCACCACTTCTGCAGTAGGGACCGGCCCCTGGGCTTGCGGGCAAGCAGCCAGTCCCAGGTCAAGGCATTTCCGGCGTCCTGCGCGTCGACGGTGAACTTGACCTGTAGCAGGACGATCAGGCCATCCCTGCGCTGCGCGACAATATCGTCGAGGCCCTGAGGAACCTCGTCGTGGTCGGCCTCGAACCGGACCCACTCGTAGAGCCCCGGATCGTCGAGCCAGTCGCAGAGGAGCCGAAGCCCAACAAGGTTCTGGTACACGTACCCGCTGAGCGGGATGGCGGTACGCTTGATGAGGCGTGAGGGTGCTGACATCGGGTGACGTGATTTTGCTGCTGTCGACCCACATCACGCGCTCGCCGACGCGCTGAGCGGCCTCATTGGCCGCGCCACCGCGGCGCCCCCAACGGTGGCCGGCCCGCGCCATGCCGGGAGGCAATGGCAGGCGGCATAGGCGACCGATCTAAGTGCCTACGCTCGCTGAAACAGCGCCTTCCAGGGCCGCTCGCCTACGGTCCCGCTGCACCAGAAGATCGGCAAGCTGTTGTTGGGCGCAGCGTTGTGGAAGATGACGAGCGCGCCTTGCCCGCCATGCCCCATTGGCGCAGTTGGACTCAGTTCACGGCCGATTTGCTGAAGCACTTGTTCAGCAAAGCGGCGCTCCGCTTCATCAGCAAAGATGCCAGCCGCCTCATCGCACGCTCTCAATTCGTCGCCGAGAACGGTCGCCGCGACGACCTCAATACCGGGGAAGGCCTTGCGCACCTTGGCAATCGCTTCTGGAAAGGCGAACATAACGTAGACGGCGATCCGCTTTTCATCGACAAAGCGGTTCCATATGCCCGGGTCGATCTTGGCCTGAAACTTCGCCATCCCTTCCACGAGCGTTTGCCCTGTCCCGGCAAAGTCGTCGGCGATTACGAGGAGGGCATCCGCTTCCAAGTGCGTTCGCATCCACGCCTCCAACCCAATGGCGGGTCCCAGCTTTCCAGGGCGAAGGATCTTCTGCAGCTCACGTGCAGTGCTCCCGCCGCTCTTGTGTTCAGCATCGAAGTAGCCGAGCGCGAGGTTGTCTCGACGCTCCTTGACCACTTGCCACTTTCCCTCACCGGTCGTACGGCGCTTCTCCTGGATCATCTGTTCCAAGACGTTGAGCGCCAGGGTCTTCGCACCTTCGTTGATGAACCCCTTGTCAGCGACTCGCCGCAGCAGTTGAAACGCCATCTCAATCCGACTGTCGTCGTCGAATTGCCGCAGCCAAGAGCGGATCTCAGCGACGTCTTTCTGCTTACCGCAATAGACAAGACGAGGGGTAATAGCGAGCAGATCGTCCTCGGAGATAGGAAAGGCGCCCTGTTCGGTTGCTTCGATCGCTTCCCGTTCAGGGCCCGCCTGATCTTGCGTCCGACGCAGTGACTCCTTGTAGTCGCTCCACTGTGGTAGCAGTCTTGCAATGGCACTTCCACCGAGCCACTCCCGGAAGATGGGCAGGCTGATGACGCGAGCCGTGCCGCTGCCCACAACGCTCAAGACACCACGCCGGGCAAGTCGTTCAGAGGCCCTTCGCAGTACCGTGGCGGAAGCACGGTCCTCCGCCGCTATGGGCAGCGTCTCTTGGGCTTCCGCAAGTTCTTCGACCGCTTCGTAACGCCCTCCGAGAACAGCTATGCACGCCAACGTGACGCAGTTCTCCGCGCTCTCGCGACGCTTCTCCTCTGGCTCCAGGACCGGGTTGTCCTCCCAGAGGTGTGCGAAGTTCGTTGGGCCAAGCGCGCGAAGCAGCTGGTCACGGACCGCGTGCGTGTCGTTGTCATCTACAAAAGTTCGATGCTCCTGCAAACAGCGCTCGAAGACCTGGTAGCAGAAGTTGTGGATGTAGAAGGGGTTGCCTGCCGTGAAGTCCGTGATGAAGTCCACCGCCTCGGAGGAGAACTCGATGACGTTGATGACCGGCTCGGTAATCAGGGCTCGGCAGTCAGTGCGGCTATCGATTCGATCCAGCTGAATGTTTCGCCACTTGTTCAGGTCTGCTTGATGCCGGCTGTAGATCGCCTCCATCCGTTCACTTCCGACAAAGAAGAAGGTCAGGCCAACCTCGGAGACCGAGCGCAGAGACTTCACGAACTGTTTGCCCCGCTCTCCCGTGTAGAACGCGGCATCGAGGTCATCGAATTCATCGATGATCACCAAGTACTTGTGCTGTCCCTTCGAGGCCACCAACTCCTCCATGAAGGGTATCAAGCGACTGAAGCTGGCACCAAACTCCGCTTCGGCTGGAACCTGCACGGCGGCCTGCGCTTTTTCGACCAAGCGTTGTGCGATCAAGTGAGCAAGCTGCCCCTCGTGGAGTGACGCGACCTCGCCCATGCGCAAGAGAACGCAGGTGACGTCGTCTCTTTGAGAGAGCTCGGCGGCCAGGACCTGTAGCAGCGACGTCTTGCCAATGCGCTTCTGGCCCCAGACGAAGTGCGATGCACCGGCCATGGCGGCGAGCCGCAGCTTGCCCAAGGATGACGCGCGCCCGTACAGCCGCTCAGGCTGCCGTATCGGATTGAGGCTGTAAGGCGGGTTGTCTAGGAGGGCCCTCCAGTCTGGCTCGGTCACCTGCTGTGAGACATGCACGCAATCTGCACTGGCCAGGATCCTTCCCGAGTTGGACTGACACGACCACTCGATCGGAATGTCCAGTTCTGTGATTGGGGCACCCAAGCGCAGGCGAAGACGCACGACTTGTTCGCCGTCTGGCGGGACATCGAATGGGCCTGCGGGTTCGATCACGGCCAGCTCTGCACCGTTGGTCTCACCCGTCTGTCTCAATGACACGTCGTTCGCGTGCCCTTGGCCTCGGTTGACCAACGTGAACGCCAAAGTGATATCCGATTTCGTCGAGCTCAGATCGGCCTTGGTCCTTGGGTTTCGAAGTGCCAAAGCTGGCGCCACCGCAACTTCACCGCGAGACGTAGCCTCTTCTATCAGCGTCTCAAGGTGATCGAAGACCGGCTTCACCAGCTCCATCCAAACTTGACTGCGCTGCCGAGGGTCGGTCGTACTGGGTCGCTGCTTGCGCATGCTCTCAAGAAACTCCGGAGCTCTGCGGAGGACTTCGACAGCGTCGCTACGCTCGTAGGCGCTGAAGAGCTTCCTAAACGATGGCCCGATGAGCATGTCGAGGTCACGCAGAAACTGCCGCTCGGCTGGAACAACTAGCGGCTGCAATCTATGCGCGTACTTCAGGACCTCAACAGCGACTGCGCTAGCAGTTGCCGGGGACGTGCGCACGAAACGCTCGATTGCCGACCTAACCTCCCCCACCGCGTGGTCCAAGGTGGCGACAGCTGCACGACACATGTCAACGGGCGACTTCCGCTCAACGTCGTAGATTGATCGCACCTCATCGCGAATCCGAAACGCAAAGTCGCTAACCCCTTCCGGCAACGCAGCGTCGAGGTCATCAAGCCGGCCGAGCGCGTTCACAAACGCGGTTGTCAGATTCGAGACGGTGAACGTCTCCTTCCTGCCAACAAGGTCCTCCAAGGACTTGATATCGGTGGCCACGCCGCGCGTGCTCGCCCACGCGCTTGTCACCTTGGCAAGGAGCTCTTCCGCTGCATCCGGCTCGGCCCCTGAAAGACCCTGGGCTAGCAGAGCGCCAACGGAGTAGAGATCACCACGGTCGCTAGCTGCCCCCACTTCGGCTTCCAGCGCAGCACGCTCCGCTTCCGCACGAGATGATGCCGAAACTTCCTCTGTGTCGATGGCGCCACCCTGGTTCAATCGAGAGAAGAAGTCCTGCAATCGCTGCTTTACTCGCAGTGCTAGTTCTTTGTTCCAGAGCTGCTGAAGCGTGAACGGCAAATAGGTCGTTGGTAGGCCTTGCTCCTGCCATCGCTGCGCGCTCACCAGCGCTTGCCCTTGCAGTTGCCCCTTGTTCGCTTCGACGAAGCTGAACCTCCATTCCGCCAACTCCACCATTGTCAGCGTAGGCATACGCAGGGCCCCTTCGTCATTGGCCTGGGCCACACGCGCCCGTCCGGCGCTCGCGTCCCAGATGTAGGGACGGCCACTGCTGTAATCCATGATGGCCATCCACAAGTCCTTGCGCACACGACCAGCTTCCCCCTGCGGCGGCGCGGAAGGATTGACCGCCACTTGAGTCGGCCCAGTGACAGATGTATTGCCGTGTGCGGCCGATGGTGGCGCAGAGTCCGACGCTGTACTGTCACTCGCGGAGGTCCACTCGACCGCCGGCCGATTCGGCTCTCCTACGAGGCGCAGATATGGGTGCAGCAATGAGGCAAAGGCCTTTAGGTCCTTGGCGCCGAAGTCCTGCGGCCGAAACCTATGGTCCGTCATCTGCAGGAGTCGATTGTTCAGAACGGCCAGAGTCATCTGGCGCGCCTCGGGAGCTGTCTTACGTCGAGCCTGCAAAAAGGCTGCTTCGACGAGTTCAAGTGCCTGCTCTCTTGTTTTCATCAAGGCCTCTCTACTAGGCGATGTCATTCATTCTGGCGCGGCGCGGTGACGGAATGCGCTGCGGCATAGGTTGCTTCCAAGCAAACGGCAGTGGAGCACTAGGCGATTCCTGCTTCAGGGCCGCTTATGAAGCGTGAGCACCTGCTCCAGTCCGTCTCCCAGAAGCCTCTCGCGGGTTTGTTCCCAAAGATCGCGATGTCGATCGGTCTCACAGTTCGCCGTCTCGTACTGCAGAGGCACCCAGTCTTGCGGGCGCCATCCGCGCTTACGTTTGAGGGCTGACGGGATAAGGCCCAGCGTACCCTGCTCGGCAGAGAGAGTCGCGGCCTCCGAGATCACGTGTCCAACGGGCATCAGCGTGAAGTGTTCGGCGATCGCGAGAATGCCAAGGAGATCGATCACGCATGGGGAGTGGTCGAAGTGCGAGCCTTCCGACAGGTACCAGTAGCGGCTAAGTGACTTCTCGTCAATCTCGTTGAAGCCCTCCTCATAGATCACGACGAAACGCCCATCCGCGATGCCCGGATCTTCGAAGATCGCCTCAGTCAGGACGTGAACAGATCCGAAGCGATTGCCCCGAACCATCTCTCGCTCCTGCAACCATTGAAAGAGGAGGCGCGGCTGTTTGTAAACATGAATCACGTGATGCGGTTGGTCACCTTCCAGGTCCAACCAGTCGCGCCGAAGCGCCAACTCTTTGCTCGCCCAATCGAGGTGCTCGATCCGCAAATGGCTCGCAAAGGCTTCTGTTGAAGCCGTCTGCTGTGGCGTCAGGCGAATCGACTCAGGCATCAGCCGCGGCAATTGGTGAGGCGGCACGCCATGAGCCTCGAAGGCCCCTAGCAGTCTTTCTGCCTGCCGGAAAAGCGGCTCACGTCGGCGACGCTGCCCTTTGAACGCCGACAGCAACGACTCAAGGCTCCACCGGATCAAACCACCGTCCACCACATGGCCTCCCTCGTTGATCACACAGCGAGTCTAGGTGCAGTCTGGCTGGGACCGTCAAGGCGTACGTCGTTGGTAGCAGTTCATCATCCTGCGCTCACGCAAACTCATGGCGACGCGACCGGCCAAAGCGTCACCGCGACAGGCTGGCAGCGGCGTCGTTTCCAGGCCCTAGGACCATGGCGCTTGTTGGCCATTCGCCCCCAGGTCCTGTGAGACCCGTCTAGTCGAGTACCGAAAGAATCGCCCTCCGCTCTGGATGCGAGGCCGCGAAGCTTGCAAGCGCCCGCTCCAACTTCCGAAGTCGGGCCGGAGGGGCTTGAAACTTGTCGGCGCACTCGCGTGCGATTCGATTGAGCGATAGCATGGTCACGCAAAGACCCGCCGCGTCCCCCGAAAGACACTCGTCGAAGTGACGATCTCCCCGGCAGAAACGCATACGGTCGACGCCAGAAGGAACGAGGTACGCGCCACCGATCTGCAGAACGCTCAATCGCCACAACGATGGCGCTTCCACACCGTCTGCGAGCCACGACAGGTCGGCGCCGATCCGCCGCAGCAGAGTAGAGGCGACCACTACGCCGACTTGTTCCATGAGCACGGTCGACATGTCCTGCGGCGACACCCAGCGCCGCCCAATCGGCTTCCGCCGACGAGTGTAGGCCGGCAGCACTGCCGGATCAAAGTACTCCCACTGAGCAGGCTGCTTCGAGATCTCGATCACTGCTTGTCTCCTTCGTTTCATCGTTGTGCCGCTCGGCGCATCCCTCGCGTCTCCCGCTCGGGCGAGCAGGCCCGCTGCACGGTGAGGCGCGCGCCGCAGCAGTTGATGCACCGGCGTGTTCCCGCAGCCACGCCGCTGCGGCCGTCGCCTGCTTCTCGCCCGTGTCGGCCAGCTTGCGAGTTCGCGTCCGCCGGATTGCGCAGCAAGTAGTAGCCTTACTGTCCCGCGATCTCAGGCTCATGGGTTGTCCCACCGGCCATCGGGCCGCGGATTCTTGTGCTCCGGCCACACCTGGGTGATCCACCCGCCGCGACGCAGCTCTGCCGCCAGGTCCAGCGCGGCTGGCAGCGGCTGCGCCCCTGGTATCTCCCACCACCAGTCTGGCTCGTCGTACCCGCAGTTCACGTCGAACCACACCACGAACAACGCCGCCTACTCATCAGGGCTCTCGGTCGGCCTGCGCTCAATCACTGTGCTCATGCTCTTCCGCTACCGGTTACAGCAGCGCAGCCGTGCAGTCGATCGGACGTGCGTCGGTCGGCCCTGGTGCGAGGGCGGCACCTTCCATTCCCGCCTCGTGCATGAGGCGTGGGATGTCCTCCGACCGGAGAAACACCATGTGCCCGTCTCGAAAGGGCAGCGCAAACCCCTTGAGCTCCGTCCTCTCGGCAATCCGGCGGAGCCGAGGCACGGAAGTCGCGCCGATGCGCGCCAACGAGCTCAGTGGCATCCACTCCCGCATGAAAGCGTCGACCGACGCTCTCGAGACGCCGACGCCGTTCGGAGAGGAGCGTGCGATGAGGTTGTGCCGGACCAGCTCCCGGACGACGTGATCACCGCACCGCATCAACTCGGCCGCCGATGCGATCGACAGGCTCGTACACCGAGATTCCGCCGCGTGCTTCGTCCGAAACGCCTCCAGGTCGGCACGGAGGAACAGGATGCCGCGCAGAGATTCGCCATCTGAGTGAATCGGCTGAATCGATCCGCTGAGAACCAGAGCCGCAAAGGTGGCCTTCGCGTCGTCTGTGCCCAGTTTGCTGTGTCGGAGGATCCAGTCCATGCTGAGCAGGTCCCGACGGTCGACTGCCTCCTTCGCCTCCTGCGTGCCCACCGCCAGCAGTCGTTCCCGCAGTCGCTCGAGATCCACCCGCCAGTATCCTTGCCGACCGTTCACGTCCGGGCTCGCTGAGTAGGCACCAAGCTCACGAAGTTTCTTGAGCACTTGCACGGGCACGCCCAGGTAGCGCGCCGCGGCTCGCTCACCCAGTCGCTCCGACCGCGGTCGCCGAAGTCCATCCATGTCGACTGTGTCGATGACGTACCCGGGGCGCGTGCCCGCCGACACCACCTTTGCGGGGACGACGCCCTTCTCCACCCACCGCTTCACGGTTACGGCACGAACGCCGAGCTTGCGCGCAACTGCAGCCTTGGAGGCGAAGCGCGCCGGTTTGCGCTCGCCTCGCTCGAGCTTGGCGTCGATTACCGCATCGCCCCATTCGTTGCGGCCGAAGTCCAGGAAGGCCTCTCGCAGGAACGCCGTCTCATCCGGAGGCAGGCCCCGCCGAAACAGCGCGCAGTAGACCTGCTCCAGCCTTGCTCGCAACCCGCTCGACTTGCCTTCCTGGGCGTCTGCCGCGGCCCGACGCAGCGTCGCATGGAATCCCGCGGGCCAATCGGCCAGAGCCGCCGCCACGACCTCCCCCGGAAGGCGTTCTGTCTCGCGGGTGTCGAGGATGTGCCGTTCCGCGAGTCGCTCAAGTGCAGGAACGAGCCGGAGCAGCGTACGAAGCGAAATCCCGTTCAGCCACTCAACCGGGAGACCAGCCACAGCGTCGTCGGTGCGCGATGCGACGCCGCGTGTCTTGTCCTGAATCACCTGCATCAGTTGCAGAACCGCCGGCGAAGCGGATCCGCCAGGCGACGCTTCAATCGCCGCGCCGCATTGGCACGTCAAGAGCTCTGGCCGAAACCACCGCAGAGGCCTCGCGCATGCGTGGCATGCAGTGGTGAGAGGTTTCCTGTGTCGAGGACACGCGACGAAGACCGAGAGGTCCCAGCACGCATCGGCGTACCCGGTCTCGGCAATGCAGTCCGGGCACACGGCTGGCTTGGCGAATCGCAATGGCCCATGACTCAGGCCTGCCCCGATCGGCACACCCAAGATCCCGTAGCTCCGACGCCCACCGCTGAGCTCGATCTGATACGCGTGGCGTCGAAGCACGCCGGGCTCCTTGCCGACTACGCACGCGAGGCGGCCGACGTCGAATGCCGCCGTCAGCATCTCACCCTGCGGGTAGCCCGCATGGCTGAGAACATGCCATGGCGTGTCGTAGTGGTTCGCCTCCGACACACGCAGGACATACCCGAAGATGCCTTCGTAGTCGGCCGGGTCGGGAGTGCGCAGCAGCAGATGCATGCTCTTCAGGCTCCCGTGGCCGTGAGAACGCGTGACAGCGATTGCCGAGGGGCCTTCGATCGCCCACGCTGAGGGGGCGGGATGTCGCCCGGCTCGTGCCGTACGCCGATCGTCAGAACGCGGCTGATCAGGTCTGGCGACGGGATCACTGAGAAGCCGGCCGAGAACGGCTGCGCCACCACTGGCACTTCGGTGGCGGTCCACACCGAGGCCACGTAGGCCGCCTGAAGCTTGTCGAGGGTGAGCGATCGGTTCTTGCTGTCCAGCGCATCCCAGACCGCTGTCCGCAGCAGCTTCGTGACGTATCCCATCAGGCCGCCGGTGGCGCACCACATCCGAAACGCCATCTCGTCGGAATCCAGCGCCGGCAGATCGAACTCCTCCGACAGCGACTCTGTGAACGCTCCGAGAATCCCGCAGAACTCTGCCCGGTGATCGGGGATCGCCCAGTTGAATCGCGGCATGAACACTGGCGTCTGGAAGCGCCCCGACAACTGCTCGTTCTGAAGCAGGACGGCCTCGCAGCTCTTGAGTCCGGCCACGACGAGTGCCACCCTCGTCTTGTCGGCGAGCACCTTCAGCCAGTCGGTGACATCGTGGTAGACGAGGTGACTCTGTTTGTCGACGAAGTGCTGGAACTCGTCGAGCATGAGCATCTGAACGCCGCAGTCGCGCATCAGGTCGTGGAGTCGAAGCGACTTTCGGGAGCGCGTTCCCTTCTCCCACTTCGGATCGCCCAACTCCTTGAGCATCTCCTCCGAGAGACCCACGACGGTCGGACTCGACGGCACGCTGACGCGCAGGATGGGGACGACGGCGCCCTTGCGGTCGCGAGTGGAGGTCATTTCCATCTGGGCTTCCTCCAGCACCCGGCTCTTCCCGGTCCTCGACTCGCCGAGCAGTGCGAGGCCGATCGGCTCAGGCGAGTCCTTCGAGTTCGCCAGGCACTGCTTCAGGCGCGCCTTCGCGGTGTTGAAGGCGCTGTGAGGGACGAGCGTGTTCTCGACGACGCGTCGAATGTTCATGCGGATCTCCGGTGGTGGTTGGTAGATGGATCAGCGAGCACGCCGCTCAGGCTTGAACTTCGCCGGGAAGCCGGGGGACTTGTTCGTGAGCGCTTTGGCAATGGCCGGAGGCGGAAGGGGCGTAGAGGGCGGCACAGCTGCGTCGCCTGCCGCGCTCGGCGGCGTCACCGGATCGTCCACCACGCGGTCGTTCACTCCCTCCTCGGACCGGGCAGCAGGCGCCCCTTCGTTCGTGCGGCCCGCGTCGGCGCCCATCCATCGCGCCGCACGCTTGCGACCTTTACCCTTGGCGAGCGCGAAGTCCTCGCGGATCATTTCGGCGATGCGGTTCTTCGCCTCGAGCCACGCCTCAGGGTCGTACCGGCTCATCTGACGGTCGGCGAAGCGCTTGCACACCTTGTGCTGCCACATCGACAGTCCCTGCGCGTATTGCTTCTTGAGCGCCGGGACGATGAACATTCGCTCGCTGTCGGGATGCAGCACCACGATCGCGCCGACGTCACCATCGTTGATGCAGATCTCCACCGGAATCCGCTCGCCCTTCAGCTTGCGAAAGTCCCTCAGTTCGTGCGAGTTGTAGAAGAGCCCTTCCAGCTCGATCCCCTTGTGCGTCAGGACCCGGCTCTCGCGACGCCCCAGTAGCGCGTCGAGCTGCGCCGGATCCTCCGGCACCGGGATGTCCTCCGGATGGATGTTGGTCTGCCACATCACGGCGGGGGGCATCTTCAGAGTGCGGTGGGGCCTCTGGTGGTAGACGTCAGCGATCCACTTGTGCGCGATGCACTTCAGCGTGCTCAGCCGCACCACGGCATGTTTTGCAGGGTCGTAGTCGCCCTTCTCGAAGATGTTCGCGAAGGTGGTCCCGGGGGCGACGTGTGTCACCTCGCGGTTCATCGTGCCCAGGAAGCGTTCGATCTTGCCCTTGAACCAAGGGGTCTTGCGGGGCGAGTACAGGATCTCGCACCCCATGCTCAGACAGGCTTCCTCCAGCCCCTTGCTGTAGAACTCCTGACCCTGGTCGACCACGACCTCCCCGCACACGCCGTATGCCTCCCAGGCGTTGACGATCTCCTTGTAGAGCTTGTTGAGATTCGTCTTCGGCAGGAACGCGTGCTTGAGGCAACGTGCCACGGTCAGGAAACTCGGCGGCTCGAAGCTGATCGCGATGCCCAGGACGCAGCGGGTGAAGTCGTCGATGCAGGCAGTGAGCAGAGGACGCCCCAGAGGCATGCCGTCTTTGTCGTCGATCACCATCAGGTCCAACAGCGTGTGATCCACTTCGCACCGCTGAAGGGGCGCTTCCGTCGCCTGGTGTTTTTGCACCGAGCGGAACCGGCGGACGGCGACGGTGCGTCCATATCGGGCGACGCAGCGGTCGAAGGCGGGAATCTTGCTGATGAGCGCCTGGATCAGACGTCGAGTCGGCATCAGCAGCTGAGTTGTCGCGGGACGCAGCTTGTTTTCCTTCTTCACGTCGATCAGGGCCTTGTCGACGGCGTCCTGGACGGTCTTGCGTTCCAGCGTCAGGTACTCGGTGTCGATCGCACGCTCTGCGATCTCGATGACTTCGACTGGGTACCGAGATTTCCGATTGCCCCTCTTGTGCTGCTGTGCCACCACCCCATTGATGTCCTTGCCGCTTGCGACGTAGCGTTTGCGCCAGCGGTAGACCGTGGTCCAGTGCGGCGGCCGCTCCGGCTGCCCGATTTCGGCCCAGACCTTGTTGGCGACGCGTTCCAGCTCCTTCTGCGTCTGCGGAACGTCGCTCGCAGCCTTGGCGTACAGGCGGCGCGCCTTGGCCTCGTCGAACAACTTGACCGGGGTTTCGCGGAAGACCTTGCCGATCTTCAAGCCCTTACGGCTCTCTCTCGTCTCTTTCTTCGTGACGAAGACCAGCTTGCTGTCGACGTAAAGGTCGCGGAGCTCCTTGTCGGATTTCTCGAGCATGCGACGGGTCTTGGTCTCCTCGACCTGCCAGAGCTGTTCGTCGACCTTGTGCTTGAGGACGAACGCCTTGCCTTCGATCGTGATCTCGGCGTCCTTTTGGAAGAAGGCGATCCCCATGTCAGCCTCGCTCGGTTCCGAGCTGCTGCTCCGAGTTGTTCAGGAGGCGCTTGCGGCGCTGTCGAACGGGTGCGCTGAAATCACTGCCGCCGACGAGGTAGCGCTCAGACCAGCGTCGGACAGTGGTCCAGTGAGGCGGGCGCTCGGGCTTTCCGAGGACCTTCCACATCGTCTGCGCGACTTGCCTGAGCTCCTCGCGGGTTGGAGGCACAGCGAGGCCCGCCTTGATGTAGAGGTCTCGCAGTTTGGCCTTGTCCAACACCTGTGCAGGGATGACGCAAGGCGCGCCGGCTGTCTTCGTCGCTTCGTGACCTCTGGTCGTCTCCTCATTGCTGGCGAGTTGCTCGTTTCCGCATTCACTCTGCGGAGAACCGACACGCAGCTCAAAGTCGCACACGAGACCCGAGATGCGGTCGACTCGCACGGTCACGACGACCGGCGTATGCGATCGGCCCGCCCGGTGCGTCTGACCGTCCTCGAAGACCGCAACATCGAGAACGAACTCTCTCGTCTCGAGCATCGACGCGTCGGAGGGCGCAGAAGTGGTTTGGTTGTTCATCGTCGTCTCTCGGGTGATGTTTGAAGTCAGGCGATCTGGAGGAGCGTCTCAGGGAGAAGAGGCTTGTCGAGGTCGAAACGGAGGAAGCCTTCGAGCACCAGCCGGCACGCATGCGCTCGGCCCCAATCGCCGAGCACGCCTTCCAGTACGGCTCCCCACGTGATGCCCCTCGTCTCTTCCAGCAGTCGCCGCAGGCGCTCACGCTCGACCGGCGAGATGCTCCTGCGGCCGTGGCGCAGCAGCGTTCTGGAGTTCTTCAGCCGGTACCCGCTCTTCAGCTGTGAGTCCGTTACCAGGCGGTAGCCGTAGCCGAAGATCACCAGGGACTCCGTCATCAGCTCGGTGCGCCGGATGACTGCGGGATCCGACGCTTCAGTGGTCGTCTTGACTTCCCAGAGCTCACGTGCAGTGCCCCAGTCGACCTCGAGATCGGGGTAGTGAAGGTGCAGTTCGCCGTCCATCAGGTACGTGATGCGGGCGGGCTGCTCCCCGAGAGCCTTGGCCAGCGCATTCGCGTCGACCGTGCACATGGCATCAGACTCGGGCGGAGTCTCGAACTGAAGCATTCGCTTCATCTTCCAGCTCGGGTACTTGCCGGTCGGGGTCACACGGGAGCGGTACGTCACCTTGCGCATCCGCAGCTCGCCCGCTGCCGGGTACTCGATTGCCAGGATCGGATTGGTGGGCTCGTTGATCTCGATGAGCGGGGTCGAGCTCTGCGGGTCCAGCAGAGCCTTCAGCCGCGGGGGCAGGTCATCGCGCGGCCAGGCATGGCCGATGTTCAGGACGCTCGTCCGGACTTGTGCCGGGAGTTTCGCCATGCTTTTCGTGGTCATCTCGTTTCCTTCTCTGGGCTACAGTCGGTTGTCTGCAGCCACTTAGCGGCAGCAGATACATCGAAATCGGTTTATTTGTCTTCGGCGATGCGATCGATAAACTGAAATCGAGTTATCAACGGCTATGTGAACTACGTCACGGTCAAGCCGTGAACGAGCCTGCTCATGTCCATGCCTGAGCGCCTGGAGTCACCCAGCGGTGACCCCGACGACTTCCTTGCCTCAGAGGCGACGCGGATCGTCCGTGCCGAGATGGTTCGGCGCGGGATCAGCTTCCGTCAGCTCGCGGAGGCGCTCGAGCGCATGGAGGGTCACCCCGTCGAGTCGGTCCAGACCTTGATCAACAAGGTGAACCGTGGGCGCTTCTCGCTTGCGTTCTTTCTTCGTGTCGGCCGGGCGATGGGAATGGAGTCGTTGGACCTGAACCCGCTGGCGCCCGCGGAGTACGTCCGCCCGCGAGTCGGCAGGCCGCGTCAGAGCAAGGCACCCTGATCGACGGGAGTTGGGCTGCTGTCGGCGCATCACGGTGACGGCGACCGACGCCCGTGTGTATGTGCCTCTCGACATTTCTCTCTCCTCTGCGCATCGCGCTTGTGTGATGTCGCAAAGGTACGCGGCGAGTTGGGCCACTTTCATCGTTACGAGAACGGTCGCTTCAGGCTGCGCCAGAATCCGTTCCGAGAGAGGTGAGCCCGCATTCAGCAGTTGCTGCCTTGCGCGGCGGCATCCGGGAGGTCCACTTGGCGGCAAAGAGTCCGAAGCAACGCAAGAGCGATTTCGACAGGATCATGCGCAACAAGGGGCAGAAGGAACGCCCCGATGAGCCCGAGCGGATGCCCTGCGTGCTCTTCCTGTGTGCCGAAGCTCGTCAGGAGTTGGCGCTTCAGCGACAGGCGGATCGCTCGGTCGGCGTGAAGCCATTGCTCGATTCGGTCTTCGTAGAGCGAGCCATCCTGAAGCAACCTCGCGGCCGAACTCGCGAGCTGCCCATCACCGATGCGGCCAAGCAGCTGTCGAAGAGCCGAAAGGCCAACGAGGAGCTGCTGCGCAAGTACCAGACCCTCGAGAGTTCGCTGGTGCCGTTCCGGCTCGAGTTTGAAAAGCTTCGCAGGCAGGCGGCCGACCGCAGTGTCCCGGCGCAGCATGAGGCCCGCATGAGCCCCGAATTCATGCGGCTCCTCCAAGGCATCAAACGAGAGATCGGCGCGGGCCGCACGGCCTTGCACGAAGCTCAAGCCATTCACAAGTTGGTCGGCACCTATCTTCAGTTCCTGTGTCGGTAGCCCGAACACAACTCACTGCTGCGCCGCAATCCAAGACCACGTGATCTGTCTCGGGCACGGTCAGTCCCAATCCGTCTGTATCGCGCATCGACAATGCGGCTGGACAGTCCGGCAGAAGCACTCCCAAGCCCATGCGAAGCGGTACCAACCGCTCCCACAATAGCGGGCGGCAACATAGGGAGGCTATGGGCGAGGCCAGCGCATCCAACTTCGGCCATCTGAAGGCGCACGACGAACAACTCGTGCGCCTGGGCCTGCTGGCGGAGCGCTACTTCCCCGAAGACCCGAACACGTGCCTGCTCAAGCTTCGGCAGCTGACCGAAGCACTGGCGCAGCTGGCTGCCTCGCGCGTCGGCATCTACGCCGGGCCGGAAGAGAAGCAGACCGAGCTGCTGCGTCGCCTCCAAGATCATGGCATCCTGCCGCGCGAGGTCAGCGCCCTCTTTCACGAGGTTCGCAAGGCTGGCAACGACGCCAACCACAAGCTGGCAGGCGACCATCGCGTCGCACTGCTTGCGCTGCGGCTCACGTGGCAGCTGAGTGTCTGGTTCCACCGGACTTTCAAGGACCCGGCGTTCAAGTCTGGTCCATTCCTGCCACCCGGAGCGCCGGCTGATGAAGGCGCCGAACTGAGGGCAGAGCTCGATTCGCTCCGCGCCGAGTTGGCCGCATTCCGCGTCGCGCATCACGACGCAGCCCAGGCGCTGCAAGTCACTCAGGCCCAGGCTCAGCAGACCGAGCAAGATCGCGCCTTCTGGGAGTCGATGGCTGCCGAGGCGGATGCCGCGAAAGCCGAGCTGTCGGCGAAGCTCGATAAGCTCCAGGCGCAGTCGGCCGCGCAATCCGCGCAGGCAGTCACCAAGCTGGTCGACGCCGCCAAATCTGCCGCCGCGACGCTGCAACTCAGCGAGGCCGACACGCGGAAACTCATCGATGAGCAACTGACCCTTGCCGGCTGGGCGGCGGACACCGCAGCGCATACGTACGCCAAGGGCGCGCGCCCGCAGAAGGGCAAGTACCTGGCCATCGCTGAGTGGCCGACCCAGAGCGGCCCAGCCGACTACGTTCTCTTCGCGGGTCTGACGCCCATCGCTGTCGTCGAGGCGAAACGTAAGAACATCGATGTGTCGGGCGCCTTGCAGCAGGCCAAGCGCTACAGCCGAGACTTCGCGTCCCATGCCGACCTGGAAATGTCCTTCGTCAGCGGCACCGGCGCCGAGGCGTTCAAGGTGCCGTTCGCCTTCTCATCGAACGGTCGGCCGTTCTTGCGTCAGCTCGCCACCAAGAGCGGCGTGTGGTTCTGCGATCTGCGCCGACCCGACAACCTGAGTCAGCCGCTCGACGGCTGGTACACGCCGGAAGGGCTGGCCGCGCTGCTCAAGCGCGACGAGGTGCGTGCGCACGAGAAGCTTGCCCACGAGCCATTCAACTACGGTTTTGCGCTTCGGCACTACCAGCAGGCTGCCATCAAGGCCGCCGAAGCGGCTATCCAAACCGGGCAGCGGGAACTGCTGCTGGCTATGGCCACCGGCACTGGCAAGACCAAGACCTGCATCGCGCTGATCTACCGGCTTCTCAAGGCGGAACGTTTCCGCCGCATCCTCTTCCTTGTGGACCGGTCCGCCCTCGGCGAGCAGGCGACCAACGCGTTCAAGGACACACGGATGGAGAACCTCCAGACCTTTGCCGACACATTCGGCATCAAGGAACTGGAGGACATCACACCGGACAGCGACACGTCGGTCCACATCGCCACCGTGCAGGGCATGGTGGCGCGGGTACTCTACCCGGCCGACGATGCGACGCCGCCCAGCGTCGACCAGTACGACTGCATCGTCGTCGACGAATGCCACCGTGGCTACCTGCTCGACCGTGAGTTGTCAGACACCGAACTCACGTTCCGCGGTTACGAGGACTACATCTCCAAGTACCGCCGGGTGCTGGACTACTTCGACGCCGTCAAGATCGGCCTCACCGCGACGCCCGCCCTGCACACCTCCCAAATCTTCGGCGCGCCGGTCTACACCTACAGCTATCGAGAGGCGGTGATCGACGGCTACCTGGTCGACTACGAGCCGCCGATCCAGATCACCACCGAACTTTCGGCGAGCGGCATCCAGTGGAAGGCCGGTGAGGAGCTCAAGGTCTACGACGTCCAGCGCAACCAGATCGAGCTCTTCAAGGCGCCGGACGAAATCAAGCTCGAGGTCGATGCCTTCAACCGGAAGGTCATCACCGAGAGCTTCAATCGCGTGGTGTGCGAGTACCTCGCCGGCGAGCTGGACCCGGCGAGCAACCGAAAGACGCTGATCTTCTGCGTCAACGACGCTCATGCCGACCTGGTCGTGCAGCTGATGAAGGAAGCCTTCGCCAAGGCCTACGGCACGGTTGAGGACGATGCCGTCATCAAGATCACCGGCGCCGCCGACAAGCCTCTGTCGCTGATTCGCCGCTACAAGAACGAGAAACTGCCCAACGTGGCCGTTACGGTGGACCTGCTCACGACCGGCGTGGACGTTCCGGAGATCTGCAATCTCGTCTTCCTGCGCCGCGTGAACAGCCGCATCCTGTTCGACCAGATGCTCGGCCGGGCCACGCGCCTGTGCCAAGGCATCGACGGAGACGGCGACAAGGAGGCGTTCCGCGTCTTCGACGCCGTGCAGATCTTCGAAGCGCTGCAGGGCATGACGGCGATGCAGCCGGTGGTCGTCAACCCGGGCATCAGCTTCACGCAACTCGCCAAGGAGCTGGCCGACGTCGGCGACGACGACGCGCGTGCGCTGGCGCGCGACCAGTTCCTCGCCAAGCTGCAGCGAAAGAAACGGCACCTCGGTGACGAGGCAGCCAAGGACTTCGAGGCGCGTGCCGGGATGCCGCCCGATGCCTTCATCCGCAAACTGCGCGGCATGGTTCTGGCGGATGTCGCTGCCTGGTTCACGCAAAACCCGGACCTGGGTGAGATCCTCGACCGCAAGGGCAACGGCCCGCGCGACCCGGTGTTCGTGTCCGACCACGCCGACGAGCTCAAGGACGTGACGCGCGGCTACGGCAAGGCGAAGAAGCCGGAGGACTACCTGCACGAGTTCAGCGCCTTCATCAAGAGTCACAGCAACAGCATTCCGGCGTTGATGACCGTGCTGACCCGTCCACGCGAGCTGACGCGCAAGCAGCTGCGCGAGCTGGCCATGGAACTGGACAAAGCCGGCTTCACCGAAACCGGCCTCGCCACTGCCTGGCGCGAGATGACCAACCAGGACATCGCCGCTCGCATCGTCGGCTACATCCGCCAAGCGGCCATCGGTGATGCACTGGTACCCTACGCCGAGCGCGTGGACCGGGCGCTGAATCATCTGCTGGCGCACCCGCCCGGCGGAAAGCCCTGGACCACGCCGCAGCGCGATTGGCTGAAGAAGATCGCCGCCCAGACCAAGGCCAACACCCTGGTCGACCGCGACGCGCTGGACGACCCCGACCTGCTGTTCAAGACGCAGGGCGGCGGCTTCCAGCGGCTGGACAAGATCTTCGGCGGCCAGTTGCTGCAGACGCTAGACGCCTTCAACGACACCCTCTGGTCGCAGCCCGCAGCGTGACGGCGGCGCTGCGCCCGCTACGAATCTGACCCATGACCACCCAAGACATCGTCGCCAAGCTTTGGAACCTGTGCAACGTCCTGAAGGACGACGGGGTCACCTACCACCAGTACGTCACCGAGCTGACCTACCTGCTCTTCCTGAAGATGGCCGAGGAGACCGGCCAGCACCATCAGTTGCCTAAGGGCTACCGCTGGGCCGACCTCACGGCGCAGAGCGCCCCCGAGCGGCTGGAGTTCTACAAGAAGACCCTCATCCACCTGGGCAGCCACGGCAGCCTGCTGGTGAAAGAGATCTTCGCCAACGCCAGCAGCTTCATCAAAAAGCCGGCCACGCTGTCCACCCTCGTCACCGAGATCGACAAGCTCGACTGGTACAGCGCGAGGCAAGAGGGCCTCGGCGACTTGTACGAGGGCCTGCTGGAGAAGAACGCCAACGAAAAGAAGAGCGGCGCAGGCCAGTACTTCACCCCGCGCTCGCTGATCGACAGCATGGTGGCAGTGACGAAACCGTCGTTGGACGACGTGATCCAGGACCCAGCCGCCGGAACCGGCGGCTTCCTGATCGCCGCGCACCACTGGCTGCGCGAGCACCACGACTTCGATGCGCTTACCGAGAAGCAGCAGCGCAAGCTGCGTCGCAGCACCTTCTACGGCATGGAGCATGTGCAGGACACGCATCGCCTCGCGCTGATGAACCTGATGCTGCACGGCATCGACAGCGACCCCGAGGCCGGCGGCATCCGCTACGGCGATACGCTGGGACCGGACGGTCAGGCATTGGGCAGGCTGGGCGCGACGCTGATCCTCACGAACCCGCCTTTCGGCACCAAGAAGGGCGGCGGCCTGCCGACGCGCGACGACTTCACCTTCCCCTCCAGCAACAAGCAGTTCTGCTTCTTGCAGCACATCTATCGTGCGTTGAAGCCAGGCGGCAGGGCGGCCGTGGTGCTACCCGACAACGTGCTGTTCGAGAGCAATGTCGGCACCGAAATCCGGCGTGACTTGATGGACAAGTGCAACCTGCACACCGTCCTGCGCCTGCCCACCGGCATCTTCTATGCACCGGGCGTGAAGACCAACGTGCTCTTCTTCACCCGCGGCGAAACGGACAAGGGCAATACGAAGGAGGTGTGGGTCTACGACCTGCGCGCCAACATGCCGGCCTTCGGCAAGCGGACGATGCTCGGGCGCGAGCACTTCGCGGCGTTCGAGGTCGCGTTCGGCGCCGATCCGCTCGGTGCGCCAGCGAGCCTGAAGAAGCGTCAGGACGAGGGCGAGCAGGGGCGGTGGCGGCGGTTCAAGCGGGAGGCGATTGCGCAGCGGGGAGACAACCTCGACATTGCATGGTTGAAGGATGAGAGCGATGAAAGCAACGGCGATCAGCCTGACCCGCTGGCCGTTGCACGTGACGCGATGGCCGAACTGGAAGGCGCGCTGGAAGATCTGCGTGCCGTCGTCGCAGAACTCGGTGAAGAGGTGGAATCTTGACCGAGCTCGCGCAAGGATGGATCACGGCGCCACTTGCTGCGGTTGTGACCATCAAGACCGGTCCATTCGGCAGCGCGCTCCACAAGTCTGACTATCTGCCCACGGGAATCCCGATCGTCAATCCGATGCACATCCGCGGCGGACTCATACAACCAGGATCCGATGCGCGGGTCGGAGAGGCCAAGCTAAGAGAGCTCATGGAGTTTCGCCTCGCCGAAGGTGACGTTGTGCTTGGGCGTCGCGGTGAGTTGGGACGCTGCGCAGTGGTCGGGAAGGTCGAAGCTGGCTGGCTGTGCGGGACTGGAAGCCTCGTGTTGCGGCCAAACGGAAGCGTTGAGCCTCGGTATCTGCAGCGCTTTCTGTCCAGCCCTGCTGTTGTGGCGCGCTTAGAGGGCGATTCGGTCGGATCCACCATGGTGAATCTGAACCAGGGCATATTGAAAGCGCTCGAGATTCCCATGCCTTCGTTGCCGGAGCAGCAGCGCATCGCCGACAAGCTCGATGCCCTGCTCGCCCGCATGGACGCCTGCCGCCACCGGCTGGACCGCGTGCCAGGCATCCTCGAGCGCTTTCGGCAGGCTGTGCTCGAGTCCGCGCTACGAGGGGAACTCTCGTCGGAATGGCGGGACTCGAACTCAGTGAGCATGCTGAGTTGGCGTTCGGTCACGTTGGCGGACGTGGCCGACGTAGGGACAGGGTCGACGCCTCTTCGTTCAAACGCCGCCTTCTACTCATCTACCGGAACGCCGTGGGTCACGAGCGCAGCGACCGGGCTCGCTTACGTCGATACAGCAGGCGAGTTTGTAACTCCTGCGGCCGTGGCAGCACATCGCTTGAAGACCTACCCACCAGGTACCTTGCTGGTCGCCATGTACGGGGAAGGAAAGACTCGGGGCCAGGTCAGCGAGCTACGCATTCATGCCACCATCAATCAGGCTTGCGCCGCTGTCCGCGTGGACGAAAGTCAGGCGTCAAAGGCCTTTGTGAAGCTCGCGTTGTGGGCGCAGTACGAGCAGATGCGCGCATTGGCCGAAGGCGGCAACCAGCCGAACCTGAACCTCTCCAAGATCAAGGGCTTGGCGATTCGTACTCCACCCATACAGGAGCAAGCCGAAATCGTCCGACGTGTCGAATCCCTCTTCGCGCTCGCCGACGCCATCGACGCCCGCTACACCGCCGCCCGCGCCCAGGTCGAGCGCCTGACGCCGGCGCTGCTGGCCAAGGCGTTTCGCGGCGAGCTCGTGCCGCAGGACCCGAATGACGAACCCGCGAGCGCGCTGCTGGCACGCCTGCGCAATCCGGCTGGGCACGAGGAAGCACCACCGGCCCGCAGGCCGGGCCGCCGCCCGGCCAGGGCGAGAGCCAAGGAGTCCGTCATATGAACGCCATCACCCTGCCGCCCATCGGCAAGCTCGAACGTGTGCCGCTGCGCGAAGTCTGGGAGCACGAGGCCTACGACTTCACGCAATGGCTGCAGGACAACATTGAGGTGCTCAACGACGCTCTGGGCCTGACGCTGGTGAACGTCGACCGCGAGCAGGCCGCCGGGGCCTTCAGCATCGACCTCGTGGCCGAGGACGAAGGTGGCGGCACGGTCATTATCGAGAACCAGCTCGAGAAGAGCAACCACGACCACCTCGGCAAGCTCATCACCTACCTCAGCGCGATGGGCGCCAAGGCGGCGATCTGGATCGTCTCCGAGCCGCGGCCCGAGCACGTGGCCGCCATCGCCTGGCTCAACGAGAGCAACAGCGCGCAGTTCTACATGGTCAAGGTGGAGGCGGTGCGGATCGGCGCCTCGCAGCCGGCGGCGCTGTTCACCAAGATCGTCGGTCCGTCGGAAGAGGCCAGCAGCATCGGCCAGACCAAGAAGGACATCGCCGAGCGCCACGGCATCCGCAACCGCTGGTGGACCCAGCTGATCGAGGTCTCGAAGAAGTACAACAAGCTGCACGTGCACATCACGCCCAGCGACTACAGCTGGATCGGCACAAGCTCCGGCGTGCGCGGCCTGCAGCTGAACTACGTGGTGACACAGGACGACGGCGCGGTGGAGCTGTACATCGACCGGGGCAAGGACGCCGAGGCCGAGAACGAGTCGATCTTCGACCAGTTGTTCGCCCACAAGGTCGAGATCGAAACGGCATTCGGCGGCCCGCTGAGCTGGCAGCGTCTGGAAGGCAAACGAGCGTGCCGCATCCGATACACAGACCCTGCGGGCGGTTACCGCTCGCCGGAGGAGCAATGGCCCGCGCTGCACGACGCCTTGAGTCGCGCGATGGATCGGCTTGAGCGCGCGCTGCGGCCGCATCTGAAGCAGCTGAAGCTGGGTGCTTAGTGTCGGCCACAGCTTCCTATTGGTGCAGCATCGATGAACTATCTGGAAGCGTTTCCGATCCCGACGCATCTGCTTCCGCCGAGTCTTCGCGCGCTGTTGTCGCCGGTCGGGCTTGACCCGCTTGAGCACGTGGAAGTTTCGGCCATGCGTCAGAGCGATGACGACGACGTCGGCTCCGAGACGCTCCACTTGCTGATGGCGCTAGTTCCGGAAGAGGATGTTGAGAAGCTCGGCGTCCTGAATGAGGCGGGCGATGGTGTCGTCGCCCAGTCAGTCCCTAGGCTCGCAAAGAAGGGCGACTCCAAGGAGGTCGTCCCTTCCGTGTCCGGCTACGACTACGTCGTCGCCTCATGGGGGGACGGCTCGTTCTATACGTACAGCTTGGCAGAGAAGGTATGGATGACTCTGGGGCTTACACCTCGCTGCCTCGGAAATGACCAACAGCGGCTGGTCTATGACGACCTCGGCCTGCCGGAGTTCGGACTCGCTGACGGCGAAATCTCTGCGGAGTTCCACTGGAGCGCGTCCCGGCCTGTCAGTTGGCACATGTCCAACGAGTACCTGCGCAAGTACCTGTGGATGCGAGGAGCGATTGGTGTGCGGGTGTTCTACTACCGCACGCTGCTCGTGGACAGGCCTGAAATCCGAGGCCTCATGGGCGGTCAGTCCCATGCCTCCATTGATGCCGCCGGCAAGTGGTGCGACCTGGATATCCAGGAAGCCGAAGGTGGGCTCCTTCTTCAGATGTGGGCTTCGGTGGCTGCAGTGTCATGCGAGTTGTGCCCCGAGCAGAGCGCGGAGGGCCTTGTTTGGCCGGGAATCGACGGGCCCATGACGCGGGATCGCGCGAATGCGACGTTGCACGGCGGCGTGGTTCACCTGGACGACCGATTCCTGGAGCGGTACGAGCAAAGCGTCTTCTACGACTCGACGCCTAGCAGGAGGGGAGACAGCAACCCATCCTATCGCGGGCAATGGTCGTTTACGGACTGCAAGCGCGTTGGGCGCAACCTAGTTCGGGTTTCGATCAGGGAGTTGTACAAACCGAAGCCTGATCGCGAGATCGTCCATGCACACAAGTTCGTGGTGGACCCAGCGCTTGTGGCCGGACGCGACCTCAACGAGGAGCACATCGTCTCAAAGACGCAGCGCTTCGTCGAGCAGTTGGTGCTTCTTGATGAAGGTCTGCTCGGATTGGCGCATGCCGTCGGAGTGAACGTTGAAAGCAATACGCTGTTTGGCATTTCGCGTAGAGAGTTGGACGCCAACGGCTGGATGAGCTACCCACAACTCGGGCGTCTGGCGCAGGTCGTGCCGCTCGACCTCGCGCAAGGCGCCTTCTTGTCCCGATGCAAGAGCCTGCACGAGATCTGGCAGCGGATTCCCAAAGGGTTCTTGCGCTCGCTGCTTCGACGCGCGGGCTGTCCCGGCGAGGCACTGAAGGATCTGGGCAGCCTGAAGCTGCTGCAGGGGCTCCTGAACATCTTCGAGGAGTTGGATGCCCACCAGGAGAATGCTGACGCGCTGGTGTCCAAGGATGAGCCCGAAGGCTGGCAGCGGGACAACCAGCGCATGGCGCCGCTATTCCTGAACAACGACCTCAGAATCGCTGACGCACATGAGACGCTAGGCGGTGCGCTACAAGCGCTGCAGGCGATGGGGTTCGATATTGCCAGCCTGAACCAGGGCTACGGACGTGCGATTGACTTCGTGTTCGACGCTGTCACCCGTGCCTTTGCGGCGCTGAACGAGCCCCTGCATCGAGTGCTTCGGCGGTAGCCCCAGCTCGGCGCCGATCGGCAGCGACCTTTTCGATTAGGCGACGATGAACCACGCATTCGCAACTCAGGTCAGCGTGAGTTAGAACTCCCACCGATGCTTCAGGTCCGATAAAGAGGCTCTCCATCTGAAAGCGCTGTGCGAACTCGCTGCTCGGAAAGAAGAGCGCCTTCAGTGCCTGAGCCACCACTAGCGCAGCCGATGCGGTGGCGACGAACGGCACCGATGGACTGAATCCAACTACGGTGTTCATCCCCAGCGCGCGCGTCTGCGCCTCGGTGATGGCGGCGCAAATGGTCTTGCCTTGCGCCATTTGCGACCGCAGCCAGTCGCGCTGCGTTTCGTGCGCTTGAAGGACGTCCTGCTCTGTCAACTGGCGGTTCAAGCCGATGCTGAGCGATTCCACGCTGAGGCCAGTCGCCCGCGACTGCAGCGTCCGCTCGTCGACCTTTGGCGCGCGGAAGGAGCAGATCATGCAGGCACCCTCGGGGTGGTCCAGTCGCTGCGTGGTCACCGCGGCCCCGACGGCGTTGATGCCGCCGTCCACCAACACGGACGGCCAGAGCCGTTGGGCGTCGTGCCGAGCGCCGATGTCATCCAGGCCATTCAAGACCAGGTCCACCGCCATCGAGCGCACGGTGGTACCCGATCGCGCGTCTTCCACGAACGCTTCTTCGCCGGTGCAGCGAAGCCCGTCGGGTCGGTCGAGCCAACCAGCCAGTTGCGTCGCCTTCGAAAACCCGATCCAGGAGATGTCATCAAGCACGACGCAGGTACCAAGGTTCTCTCGCTGGAAGGTCTGCTTGTCGATGATGTGCAGGCGCCCTCGGAGGGCGAGTTGCGATAGCAGCAAGGCGATGCCGTTTCCAATGGCGCCGCCACCGACCATCACAGTGTCAGGCAGCGTGAGCGAAGGGGGAAGTGAAGGGCCGAGCGTCGTTGGCGCGGCGCTCAACTCGAACAGCGAAAACTGCGTCGCATCCAGCAGCGGCGCCGTGTCGCGCGGGATGCCATAGACGCGCTTGAAGACCTCGGTGGCACCAAGGGATGCGGCCATCAGCGCCGCCAGCGGATTGCTCTGCTCGCTATCCATCGGCAGCGAGGTCGGGCCCGAGGACACTCGCGCCACCCAGCCGTTCGAGTTGATGGAACTCCACGGTAGGGAGGCGTCGATGCGCGCGCCGACGTTGAGGATGGCCGTCGCCGAACTCCACGCCACCGGCGTGCCCTCGCTCACGACGAACACGCTGCCCCTGGTCCAGAGGGACTTGGCGAGTCGTTGCACTTCCTCTTCGAACTCCCCGAGCCCCGCGGGCAGGACGACCGTCAGCGGCCCGACGATCCGCGAGAGTAGCCGCAGACTGTCGAGCAGGCACCACTGGCCATTTCGCGTCAGCAGGGTGGTGTGTTCACCGGTCAATACGACCGGGCGCGAGAACACCGTGGCTTCATCTAGTGCGACGCCGCCCAGCACCTGGGCCACACCGATAGGTCGGCTCGATGCGATGTCGTTGTGGGCGGCGGTCATGCCGGCACCTCCAGGTCCACGACTTCCACCTTCGCGGGCAAGATCCGGACTCGGCGCGCGACTTCGGCGGCGCCGAGGCGTCGATAGTTGCCACGATCAAACATATGAACGCCGCACTCTTCGATGCCCGACACCGGACGCTGGGCGTAGTGCGGGCAGACGAGCGAGAGGTAGTCCTGGCAGCGGACGCCATACTTCTCATCGACCTCCGACAAGTCGATGAAGAGTCCAGGGTGCGAGTGGATCTGGCCGACCAGATAAGTCCCCAGCGCGTCCGCCAGGTCGGTCAGCCGCGCCATCGCATTCCAGGACAGCTTCAGCTGGAACGGCGACGCGCGAAAGCCCGGGCCGCGCGGCGCGACGACGTGGGTGACTTGGGCAGCGTGGCCGTCTACGCGGCCGAGCCACAACGCGAGCCCTTCGTTCCCCAGGCGACCGTGCGGGCGCATGACCTCTATCGACACCGCGAGCAGGTTGGCCGGCAACGCCCAGTTCAGTTCCTCTGACATCACGGTCCCCTTCCCTGGTAGGAGTTATCCAGCGACGACTGCAAGTGGAGCAGCGCAAACTGCACCGGGGCCGCGACCTTCGGGAAGGCGTTGGCGGCGGAGTTCGCCCACTCTGGGTGCAGGCCATGGCCCTCTTCGGTCCATGGCAGGCAAGCGTCCAGGCTGCCTGGGCGGAACCCGAAGCACTTGGGCCACGCGGCCGGGTTGTTGTCCGCGTCGCTGGTCATGTCAATGAACTTCAAAGACGGGGGCTTCATAAGGTCCCGCCACCGAAGTCGAGCCTTGTAGAACTCCTTGGGGTCGCTCACTGAGTGCATGACGACGAAGATCTGGAGCGGGACGGATTCGTCCCGCTCCAGACTCCAGCGCCGAGCCTCTGGCAACTCCAGGACTTCTTCCAGCTGCTGCGCGAAGAGCGCAAGCTCGAAGTCCGTTGCCATGGCGCACTACCCCTGGATGAACTGCTCGAGCAGCTTCAGTTCCAGTTCGTGCTTCCCGTGCGCCAGCTGACCCAAGGTCTCGGCCAGGTTGCTCTGGATGACGCCGTGGGCAGAGAACGCATATTCCTTGCGCCCTCCCTCCACCTCGCCTTCCATCAGGCCGAAGAAGGTCAGGACCTTCGGCTTGAGGGTTGCCAGCGTCTCGGTCAGCGGCGCGCGAGGCTCCAAGTAGGGCCGCGGCGACGCCAGGTAACGGACACGCAGAGCCAGCGTTCCGTGGGGGCGAGCGAGTTCCTCGCTCGATGTTTCGACGATGTTCATTTGAACCTCTTTCAATCAAGAAGACTTCAGCCGGCTGCCTGACCGGCGCGGACGTTCCTTGACATCGCAGAGGTCGCTACAGACAATCGCCTCGCCTACCAAGCAAGGATGAGCTGCCTGCAGTGAATCCTCCGCGGTCGAGTACCTCCGGGTATTCGGCCGCAACTATTTCTGGACCATAAAACTCCTTTCAGAGTCTGTTGTCTGCGCGGCAATACGTGCCAACGCGCAGCACGAGTTCAGCTTCATGCGAGCTGCTCCTCGAAGTACTGGCGGACGGAGCCCGCGTCGCTGACTAGGTTGGAGAGCAGGCGCCAGTTGCCGGTCTGATGCCGAAGTCGGCCCGCAACGATGGCGGGATGAACACCAGCTTCGCGCGCCAGCTCCAGCGCGTCGTGAGCCGAGTGCGTAGTGGTCACCGCAGCCTTGGCCCAGAGCTTGGCCGGGAGAAGGGCTTCTTGCGCGCCCGCATCGGCCTCGTCTTCCTCGGCCTGGCCCTTTCGCGTCTTGTCTTCTAGGTTGTCGGCGATGAAGAGATGATTGGCGCGCAAGTGCCGTGCGACGTGTACGAGTTCGTGCAGCAGCGCGAACCAGAAGTTGTCGAGCCGGTCGTGGCGAAGCGTAAGGGCGACGATGGGCTGGTCGCCATCCAGCATGGCGGCGCCGTCCAAGTAGGTCTTGGCAAAGTGCCGTTCGAAGACGAGGCAGATGCCGTGCTTGCTTAGGAACTCGTGCGCCAGCCGAGGTCCGCCGTCGAACGCAGACAGCTTGGCCAAGTCACGCAGCCATGTGTTCGTGATGCTGCCGTGCTTGTAGGGCGCGCGCGGCGGGTTCTTGCGAGCCTTCTTGAGGACGAGTACACGCCAGAACAACAAGGCGTATTCGTCCATCGTGCGCGAGCCGCTCTGGTGCAGCCGGGCGCGCAACAGCGCGGGCTGGGTCACCTTGCCGCACAACGGGCGCAGTAGCGGAGCGACCAACTCTTCCGCGTTGGCGCGCAGCTTCGCCAAGCCGTACTGGATATCGCCGAAGCAGCCGCGCTCCATCATCTCCACCAACGGGAACTTCGTGTAGTCGTAGTCCGGCAGTTCGGAATCGACCTCGTCGTCGAGATCGCCGTCGCCGATCAAAGACGCTGCGGGCACTCCGAGACCCTTATGCAACTTGCGCATCATCGCGGTAGTCAACTCGCGGCGCCCGGCCAGCACATCGGACACGCGCGACATCGTGCCGATGTAGGGCACAAGGTCCTTCTTGCTGAGCCCCTGCTGATCCAGGCGCAGGTTGATGGCCTCGATAGCGTCGACCGGCGAGCGCTGCGAGTTCTGGGCCTCGTAGGCGCCGATGACCAAGCGCAGCAACTCGAACTCATTCTCCGCGTCCGAGCCGGCCTCGAACTCCGTGCCCATCAAGTCGCTCAGGCGTTTGATGGCCGCCTGGTATTCGTGCTTGGACCTGATGATGCGTACGGGTGTGGTCATGGAGTCGCCTATGTATGGGTTATTTCTTCAGCGCGCGGGTCGCAGCCTTGGCGGGCTGGCCATCGACCCATGCCGCTTGCACGAGGACGATGCCGAGTTCGCACCGGACCTTCGTGTCAACCATGCAGATGCCCAGCAACCGGAAGACGACACGGCCGTCTTGGGCGACCTGCGCCGTGATGTGGCGCTTCTGCAGATGCTTCAGGCTCTTCCAGCGCGCCTCCTCGATCTCGTTGCGCCACGCGGATAGGTGCCCGCGGCACTCCGGGTGGGCCACTGCGAAATCGTCCAGGATGATGACGCCGTAGAGCTGCATGACGGTTCTCGACCTGGCTCAGGATACCACGAAAATACAAAATGGAAAACAATCGATCTGTAGCAAGATCACTTCTACGGGAACCATCGCCATAAGCCTTGTTCGGCCTTTTGGGTTCGCCGCAGGGACACAGGCTTTGTCGTTCGACAAAAAAAAGCAGAGCCCCGTGTTCCCTAAAGGGGGTTCACGGGGCTCAAAGTACTTGCCGGTTACGCCGTCAAAACTTGCGGGTTTCGCTGTCGAACTTGCAGCTTATGGCGTTACCCACACGGATGCGACCGGGAGCGTCAGGCGGCGGCTCAGCCGCACTGCCCCACGTAGCCGCAGGCGGTGCAGAAATCGCAGCCGTCCTTGTGGATCACCGTCGGGTTGCCGCACTCGGGGCACACGGCGCCGGCCTGCAGCGCCGGCGTGGTCGCCGTGCCGCCCTTGGGCGACTCCAGCACGCCCATGTCGCGCAGCGGGAAGCCCTGCTCGTCGAGCACGCCGAGCATGGCGTAGCGGTGGATGATCAGCCGCGCCAGGTAGGCCACGGTCGACGGCCAGGTCTGCTGGCGTCGCTCGCCGTGCGGCAGGCCCGGCACGAAGGCCATGAAGTGGCCCAGCGGCTCGGCGTAGTTGAGCAGCTTGCGCAGCTTCATGCCGATCCAGGCCGGGTCGATGACGCGCATGTCCAGCGACAGCAGCCGCGCCAGGCCGTCGAGCGCACGCGGGTAGTTGCCGCTGAAGCCGACGGCGCAGGGCCGCGTGACGGTGCCGCCATCGGGGCCGGGCAGCGTGACTTCCTTGAGCGTCAGCGTGAAGGCCTCGCCGGTGGCCGGGTTGTCGATGTCGACCGCCCAGGCCAGCGTGCCCGACGGGCCGGTGTGCGGCTCGTCGCGGCTGAACATGGCGTCGATCACCGGCGTGGGCGCCTTGTGGCCCAGGCGCGGCAGCGCCTTGAGCTGCTCGCAGCGCCAGCGCACCACGGCCGCGGTGGCCGCCACCACGCCGGGAAAGAGCCGCTTCTCGCCGTGCGGCGGGAAAGGCATCTCGAAGGCACGCTCTTCGGCCACCGTGGCCAGCGCGTCGAGCTTGAGCTGCAGCCAGGCCGGGTCGTTGGCGCGCAGGTCCATCGACAGCGTCTTGGCCATCGCGCCCAGGCCGCGCGGCTGCTCGGCGCCGTTGACCCAGACCTCGAAGGGCTGCGGCGCACCGCCACCCTCGGGCGCGAGTTCACCGACGAACAACGCGAAGCTGCCGAACGGGTGGTTGACCATGAAGGTCCACGCCGGGTTGCCGCCGGGCAGTTCGGGCCGGCCCGGCCAGCGCAGCGACGACAGCACCGGCGCCGGCAGGCGCTCCAGCGCGAGGCGGCGGTTCTTGTCGTCGATCTGCAGCGGCGCGGCGGCCGCGGGCGTGACGCTGAGCACCGAGCCGAGCACCGAGTTCGGCCGGTAGGTGGCCAGCCCCTTCAGCCCCGACTGCCAGGCCTCGAGGTACAGATGCTGGAACTCCTCGTAGGGGTAGTCGGCCGGCACGTTGACGGTCTTGCTGATCGCCGTGTCGATGCAGGGCGCGACCGCCGCGACCATCGCCTCGTGCGCCTTCGCGCTCATCTCCAGCGCGGTGACGAAGGCGTTGCCCAGCGGCGCCTTCTCGCCCTTGAGGTGGCGGTACAGGCGCCAGGCGTGGTCCTCGACCGCGTACTCCTTGAAGTTGCCGTCGGGCATGCGCTTCTTGCGCGTGTAGGTCCAGCTGAAGGCCGGCTCGATGCCGTTGCTGGCGTTGTCGGCGAAGGCCAGGCTGATGGTGCCGGTGGGCGCGATCGACAGCAGGTGCGAGTTGCGCAGGCCCTGCGCGCGGATGCGGTCCTTCACCGCTTGCGGCAGCCGCGAGGCGAAGGTGCTGCCCGAGAGGTACAGGTCGGCATTGAACAGCGGGAAGCTGCCGCGCTCACGCGCCAGGTCCGCCGAGGCCTCGTAGGAAGCGTCGCGCATCACTTCGCTGATGCGCCGCGCCATGGCGCGCGCCTCTTGCGTGTCGTAGCGCAGGTTGAGCATCACCAGCGCATCGCCCAGGCCGGTGAAGCCCAGGCCGACGCGGCGCTTGTTGCGCGCTTCCTGCTGTTGCTGCGGCAGCGGCCACACGGTCACGTCGAGCACGTTGTCGAGCATGCGCACGGCCACCTTGGCGACCTTGGCGAAGCCGGCCTCGTCGAAGGCCGCGTTCGGCTCGAAGGGATCGCGCACGAAACGCGTCAGGTCGATCGAGCCGAGGCAGCAGCAGCCGTAGGGCGGCAGCGGCTGCTCGGCGCAGGGGTTGGTGCTGGCGATGGTCTCGCAGTACGAGAGGTTGTTGTCGCGGTTGATGTGGTCGAGGAACAGCACGCCGGGCTCGGCGTGGTCGTAGGTGGACCGCATGATCTGGTCCCAGAGGTCGCGCGCGCGCAGCTTGCGGTAGACCCACAGGCCGCTGCCGTGCGCGCCCGCGAGACTCTGCTGGTAGGCCCCGGCCGCCTTCTGCGCCACGCCGGGCTCGGCCTTGTGCACCAGCTCGATGTCGGTGTCGGCCTGCACGGCTTCCATGAAGGCGTCGGTCACGCCCACCGAGATGTTGAAGTTCTTCAGGTCGCCGGCGTCCTTGGCGTGGATGAACTCCTCGATGTCCGGGTGGTCGCAGCGCAGCACGCCCATCTGCGCGCCGCGGCGTGCGCCGGCGCTCTCGACGGTCTCGCAGCTGCGGTCGAACACGCGCATGTAGCTCACCGGGCCGGAGGCACTGCTCTGCGTGCTGCCCACCCAGGCGCCGCGCGGGCGGATGCGCGAGAAGTCGTAGCCCACGCCGCCACCGCGGCGCATGGTCTCGGCCGCTTCGGTCAGCGCGGTATAGATGCCGGGGTGGCCTTCGTCGTCCTGCGCGATGGAGTCGCCCACCGGCTGCACGAAGCAGTTGATCAGCGTGGCCGACAGGTCGGTGCCGGCGGCCGACTGGATGCGCCCGGCCGGCACGAAGCCGGCGTCGAGCGCAGCGGCGAAACGTTCTTCCCAGACCTTGCGCTGCTCGGCCGGCTCGGCCTGCGCCAGCGCCCGTGCCACGCGCGCATGCACGGCGGCGATGCTGCGCTCGTCGCCCTTGGCGTACTTCTCGATCAGCACCTCTTCGCTGATCGGCTGGGCGGGCAGGTTGTGCGCGGTGTGCTCGGCGGCAGCGGTCTTGCGGGTCTCGTGCATGTTGTATGTCTCCTGTGCGAAGCGCGCACGGTAGCGGCGAGGAACTCGCCTGCGTTTGACCTGGATGAAAAGACAGGGTGGATGGTGCCCGAATTCCTGCACCTTGACCCACGCCAAATCCCCTTCGCAAGAAGGCCGATACTTCGAGCCCCGACCCGCCCCGAACCCGCTGGCATGCCCGACATCACTTTCATCCTGCCCGACGGCAGCGCGCTCTGCTTCGAGGCCCCCGACAGCGTGAGCCTGATGCAGGCGGCCACGGGTTACGGCGTGCCCGGCATCATCGCCGAGTGCGGCGGCTCGGCCCAGTGCGCCACCTGCCATGTGATCGTCGACCCGGACTGGGCCAGCAGGCTGCCCGCGCCACGGCCCGACGAAGAGGCGCTGCTTGCCTGCACGGCCGCGCCGCGCAGCCCGACCAGCCGGCTGTCGTGCCAGATCCGGCTCGAGGCGCCACTGCAGGGGCTCGTGGTGCACGTGCCCGACCGACAGTATTGAACCCGGAAGTCCCATGACCCCAAACGAACCGATCGTGATCATCGGCGGCGGCCACGCCGGCGCGCAGCTGTGCAACGCATTGGCCGGTGCCGGCCTCGGTGCGCGCGTGCACCTGGTGTGCGACGAGGCCGAGCTGCCCTACCAGCGCCCGCCGCTGTCGAAGGCCTTCCTGAAGGACCCTCAGCAGGCCGTGCAGGCGCATCGCGCCGAGCCCTGGTATGCCGAAGCGGGTATCACGCTGCACCGCGGCGACGCCGTGGTGGCGATCGACCGCGCCGCACACACGGTGCAGTTGCGCTCCGGGGCCCAGCTGCCCTATGCGCAGCTGGTGCTTGCCACCGGCGCCGTCGCGCGCACGCTGCCGGCGCTGCCGGCCACGCTGGCCAACGTGGCCGCGCTGCGCAGCGCGGCCGACGCGTTGCGCCTGCGCGGCCTGCTCGGCGCCGCGCAGCAGCTCACCGTGCTCGGCGGCGGCTTCATCGGCCTGGAGATCGCGGCCACCGCCCGCGCGCTGGGCAAGCAGGTCACGGTGCTCGAATCGGCGCCGCGGCTGCTCTCGCGCTCGGTCTCGCCCGAACTCGCCGAGCACGTGCTGGCCACGCACCGCGCCAGCGGCATCGATCTGCGCCTGGGGGTGAAGGTCGGCGACTTCGCGATCGTGGGCGACCGGCTCGCCTCGCTGAGCGTCGACGGCCAGGCGCACGCCGTCGAGCTGCTGGTGATGGGCATCGGTGCCGCGCCGCAGGTGCAGCTCGCGCAGGATGCCGGCCTGGCCTGCGACAACGGCATCGTGGTCGACGAACTGCTGCGCACTTCGGACGCCGCGATCCTGGCCCTCGGCGACTGCGCCAGCTTCCCCGAGCACGGCAGCGGCCGGCGCCTGCGGCTCGAGTCGGTGCAGAACGCCAACGACCAGGCACGCACCGCACTGGCCACGTTGACGGGCCAGCACGAGCCGTACCGCGCGCTGCCCTGGTTCTGGTCGGAGCAGGGCAGCCTGCGCCTGCAGATGGCCGGCCTGATGCCGGCCGACGGCGTGCGCCATCGCCGGCCCGGCGCCACGCCGGCGAGCTTCTCGATCCTGCACTACGTAGGTGATCGGCTCGCCTGCGTGGAGAGCGTCAACGCGCCGCTGGATCACATGGCCGCTCGCAAGCTGCTCGAGACCGGCAAGAGCCCGGCGCCCACCGTGGCCTGCGACCCGGCGGTTGCGCTGAAGTCGCTGATCTGAGCCGCCGCAGCGCGAGCGGCTAGAGGCCGCGCTTGGCGCGCGTGAGCAGCGTGCAGACCTCGTTGGAGACGCTCGCGAAGCGCGAGCCCGAGCCGATCAGCCTCTCCGCGTCGGCATAGTCGCCGGCGTTGATCTTGCGCGCCACGGCGCCCGCCTCGGTATGGAACTCGGCGTGCTTGCCGAGCAGTTCGCTGAAGGTGGGGCGGCTGCCCCAGCGCTTGCCGCCCGGGCCGTGGATCCAGCGCCCGAGCGGGCAGCGGTCGTCCAGGCAGATCGTCTGCGCATCCAGTGTTTCGTGGCCGGCGATGGCCTTGCGCAGCTTGACCTTCCACTGGCGGTGCGCGCCGATCGCCGCATCGAAATCGAAGTCGTCCGGCGTGACTGCGTCGGCGACGGCCGCCGTGGCGGCGCCGGCGGGCAGGCGGAAGCGGTCGACCTCGTGCGACAGGGACTGCGCCTGATCTTTCATCGCGTCGGCTGCGGCGGCCGTCTGCTCGACCAGCGCAGCGTTCTGCTGGGTCATGCGGTCGAGGTCCTGAACGGCGGCGCCGATCTGCCCGATGCCCAGGCTCTGCTCACGCGCGCCGTTGGCGACTTCGCCGAGCAGTTGATTGACCCGCTGCGACGCAGCGACGATCTCTTCCATCGTCGCGCCGGCCTTGTGCACGATGCCGGTGCCGGCCTCGACCTGCTCGACGCTGCTGCCGATCAGCGCCTTGATCTCTCGCGCCGCGGCGGCGCTGCGCTGCGCCAGCGTGCGCACCTCGCTGGCCACCACGGCGAAGCCACGCCCCTGCTCGCCGGCGCGGGCGGCCTCGACGGCCGCGTTGAGCGCCAGGATGTTGGTCTGGAAGGCGATGCCGTCGATCGTGCCGATGATCTCGTTGATGCGCGCCGACGAACCGCGGATGCTCTCCATCGTCGCCACCACGTCGCGCATCACGCGGCCGCCTTCGCTGGCCACCTCGGCGTTGTGGCTGGCCACGCGCGAAGCCTCGGAAGTGTGCTCGGCGCTGTGTTTCACGGTCGACGAGATCTCCTCCATCGACGCGGCCGATTCCTCCAGGTTGGCGGCCGCCTGCTCGGTGCGCGCCGACAGGTCCATCGCGCCGCTGGCGATCTCGCTGCTCGAGTGAACGATCTCGTCGCTCGATCGGCGCACGCGCAGCACCATGTTGCGCAGCGATTCCTGCATGTTGCGCAGCTCCAGCATCAACTGCGCGGCCTCGTCGTTGCCCCAGGGCGAGGGCGAGGTGGTCAGGTCGCCATCGGTCATCGCGCGCAGGTGGCGGCGTGTTTCCTTCAGGCCCCCGTCCATCACGCGGTAGAAGCTCAGGAACAGGTAGCCCGCCAGCAACAACGCCAGGGTCACGATGCCGGCATCCCAGGCGATCTGGCGCAGCAGCGCCTCGCGAAGGTCGCCGATGTAGATGCCCGAGCCGACCACCCAGCCCCAGGGTTCGAAGCCCTTCACGTAGGAGATCTTGTCGACCGGCTTTTCACTGCCCGGCTTGGGCCACTGGTAGGCGACGAAGCCCTGGCCACGCTCGCGCACCGTGGCCACGAAGGCGTTGAACAGCGCGAAGCCGTTCGGGTCCTTGAAGTCGGCGAGGTCCCTGCCGTCCAGGTCGGGCTTGATCGGATGCATGACCATGCGCGGCTGCATGTCGTTGATCCAGAAGTATTCGCTGCCCTCGTAGCGCAGCGAGGCGATGGCCTGCCGCGCCAGCTGCTGCGCCTGCGCGCGGTCGAGCTTGCCAGCCGTCTCCTGGGCGTGCGCCCACGCGACGATGCCGTGCGCCACCTCGACGTGCTGCCGGGTCGAATCCTGCCGCGCATGCAGCGCCTGGTCGGCCTGCACCTTGAGTTGCCAGCCCAGCAGGCCGAGCAGAGGCAGGACGAAGGCCAGCGAGATGATGGCGGCCTTGGAGGCGAAGCGCAGCGTGCGGAACAGGCGGACACCCGGCGCCCAGACGCCGTGGTGGGCGAAGAAGCCGGCGTCTGCGGCTGCGCTGCGCGCTGAATCGGGAACGGTGGCGGCGGCGCCGGGCAGGAGGATCGCTGACATGGTCGGTTTCTCTCGCAGGGGGTTACGACAGGGCTGGCCCGCGCCGCTGCAAGGCGGCGCTGCCCCCTGTTATCGACTGCACCGACATGGTGCTTGAGCACTGTCTCCGGCCCAGATGTCACCACTTGATGTGCGTCAAACCACTCCTGCCCGGCCACCGCTCAGCGCTGCATGCCCTTGAGCTGCTGCGCCTGCTCCATGCCACGCGAAGCGCTCGTGTCCTTGTTCATCACGTTGCGATCCATGCCGTTGCGGTTGAGCGCTGCGCCCTGGGTCTGTGCGCCCAGCGCCAGGCCCTTCTTGCCGCCGCCCTTGTCTGCGCCATCCTTGAAGGCCAGCGCCGAGTTCTTCTTGCCGCCGCCCTTGTCACCACCTTCCTTGAAAGCCAGTGCCGAGCTCTTCTTCCCGCCGCCCTCCTTCTCCTTGAACATCAGCGCGCCCCCGCCCTTGGGGCCGGCCTGTCCGGCGCCTTCGGTCTGGCCGCCCCCCTCGCTCTGGCCCGCCGACTGGGTGCCCCTGACGGTCGGCATGGCGCCCTGCTTGCCCGGCAGCGGTGCCTGTTGCGCCATCGCCCCGATGGGCAGGCCGAAGACCAGCAGCAGCGCTGCGCTCAGACGAATCGACTTCATGACGAACCTCTCTTGGTGTGAATGGGATGGCCGCCGCGCGCGAACACGAACCTGGCCCGGCGCGCGCGGCACCGCCGGGCCCGGCCACGATCAGCGCGGCATGCCCTGCCGCGGGTCGATCACCATGCCGTTGGGCAGCTGGATCTGGCCGGGCTGCATGCCGGCGGGGCAGGCGCCCTGCCAGCGCATCTCCATGCTGAAGGAACCCTCGCTGCGGCCCTTGCGCGGCGGGTCCATGCGCATGCTGAAGCCGGCCTTGACGTTGGTTTCGAAGTTGCCGGTGAACACCGCGCGCGTGATCGTCGTGCGCCCCTGCGACTGGCAGCTCGACTCCACCACGACACGATCCGCCGCCTCGCGCGTGACCCGCGCAGCAGTGCATTGGCCGCGCCCGGTGGCGCCGGGCTGCGCCTGCATCAGGTCGTCGGACCCGGCACCGACGCAATGGCGCATCGTGGCGCCCTGACGGGCGTCCGTCCTGGTCTCCCACAGGCCCGGCTTGCGCATGGGCACCGCGGTCTGCGCCGCGCAGGCCAGCGACATCAGCGCGGCGAGCGCGCCGATCGACAACTGCTTTCTCATGGTCGTTCTCTCCCGGAGCCCGGCGCGACACGCACCGGCACGAAGCCATCGTAGGAACGCCGACGCGCCGGCGGGGTGCACCGCTGTCCCCTTCGTGAGGGACAGCACCACGTGAAGCGGGGGATGGCCGTGCACATGTCGCAGCTCGCGCCCACGCCGCGCCCGAGCCTCGATAGACTGGGGCTTCGCTCCGCAGGGACTCCCCATGCAACCGCCCCGCATCGGCATCGTCGAAGACAACGAGGCGTTCCGCCACGCACTCGCGCAGGCCATCGAGGCCGACGCCGGGCTGCAGCTGGCCGGCAGCGCGGCCGACGTGCGCGGCGGCATGGCGCTGCTCGCGCGAGAGCGTCCCGACGTGCTGCTCGTCGACCTGGGCCTGCCCGACGGCAGCGGGCTGGCGCTGATCCGCGAGGCGGCGCGCACGCTGCCCGACTGCGACGTGATGGTGATCACCGTGTTCGGCGACGAGCGCCATGTGCTCGAGTCCATCGAGGCCGGCGCGACCGGCTACCTGCTCAAGACCGGGCTGCCGCTGGATCTGTCGGCGCAGGTGCGCGCGCTGCGCGAAGGCGGCAGCCCGATCAGCCCGGTGATCGCGCGGCGTCTGCTCACGCGACTGGCGCCGTCGCCCAGCAGCCCGCCCGAGCCGACTGCGGGCGACCCGGGCCTGTCGCAGCGCGAGATCGACGTGCTGCAGTACGCCGCCAAGGGCTTCAGCTACGACGAGATCGCCGGGCTGCTCGACGTGACGCGGCACACCGTGATGACCTATGTGAAGCGCAGCTACCGCAAGCTGCAGGTGCACTCCCGGACCGAGGCGCTGCACGAGGCTCGCCTGCTCGGCTTGTTGCGTGACTGAGCGTGGCTGAACGCTGGCTGGCACTCGGCCTGTCGCTGCTGCTCGCCGCGGTGGTGTCGGCCACGCTGCTGCTGGACTTCAACGCGCCGCAGCGAGCCGAGCAGGCCGCCCCCGTGGCCTACGTGCAGGCGGTGCTGGCGATCGCGCCGCTGGGCGAGCAGGAACTGCAGCTCGGCCGCCACCTGCCGGAGTCGGCCATCCTGGCGCTGCCGCCGGCGCAGCGGCAGCTGCCGCCGGCCGACGGTGCGGACTGGCGGCCGGTCGTCCTGCCCGACCACGCCACGCGCGAGGCGGCACTGCAAAGCGGCCGCCGCTACGCGCTGGAGATGCGCTGGTACCGCGTGCAGCACCGCGTGGCCGAAGGCGATCCGCTGCCGCAAGCGCTGCACATCGCACGCGCCGTCGGCGGCCCGGTGCTCGTGATGGCCCGGCGCGACATCGCCGAAGCGCCGTGGCGGCTGCTGCTCGACAACACCCCCGACTGGCTCTCGCAATGGAACCGGCCGCTGTACGTGGCGCTGCCCCCGGAGCTGACCGCGCCGGGTGCCGTGGTGCAGGTCGCCATCGGCCTGCCCACCGTGCATGGCGTGCAGTTCGGCCTGGCCGCGCCGCAGATCGGCCCGGCGTCGGCAGTCGCCTGGCAACAGCAGCGCCGCCAGTTCTGGCAGGTGACGGCGATGCAGTTGCTCAGCCTGAGCGGGCTCGTGCTGGGCGCCCTCGCGCTGGCACTGGCCTGGCGCCGCCAGCAGCCGGGCTCGCACCTGCTGTTCGCGGCCATCACCTCGGTGTGGGCGGTGCGCAACCTGCACTACTTCGTCGCACCACCGGGCGAGCGGCTGGCCTACGAATGGTTCTGGTGGGCGACCAACAGCTCGATCAGCTGGCTGACCCTGCTCTTCTACCTGTTCGTGCTGCGCTTCCTGCCGCGCCGCTACGTCGCACTGGAACGCGCGCTGCTCGGCTTCTGCGTGGTGCTGTCGCTGCTCACCATCCCGCTGTGGCCGCTGCAGGCCGAGGCGCTGGTGCTGCAGCATGCGCTGAACGTGGCGGTGGCACTGGGTGTCTGCCTGTTCCTGGCCGCCTTGGCACTGCGCGGCGCCGGCACCGAATTCAGCCTGCTGGTGGGCACGCTGTTCGTCGGCATCGTGCTGGCCATGCACGACCTGCTGCTGCTGTCGGGCCGGCTGCCGCCCGATCACCTGTACGTGCTGCCCTACTCCTGCCTGCTGCTGCTGTTCACCTTCCAGCATGCGCTGGCGCGCCAGCATGCCGCGGCCTTCGCCGACCTGGCGCGTGCCAACGCCGAGCAGGAGCTGCGCCTGGCCGCGCAGCAGGCTCAGCTGGAGGCGCACCACGTGACGCTGGTCGGCTTCGAGCGCGAGCAGGCGCTGCTGCGCGAGCGGCAGCGCCTCATGCGCGACATGCACGACGGCCTGGGCTCCGCCTTGCTGAGTTCGCTGGCGCTGGTGCAGGGCCGCGAGCTCTCGCAGCCGGCGCTGGCCGGCATGCTGCGCGAATGCATCGACGATCTGCGCCTGGTGATCGACTCGCTCGAGCCGATCGAGAACGACCTCGCCACGCTGCTGGGCACCCTGCGCCTGCGCCTGGGCGACCGGCTCGCGGCCGCCGGCCTGCAACTGCACTGGGCCGTCGACGACGTGCCGCCGCTGGCCTGGCTCGACCCGCCGAGTGCGCTTCAGGTGCTGCGCCTGGCGCAGGAGATGTTCACCAACGTGCTCAAGCACGCCCGGGCGCGCCACGTCCACGTCAGCCTGCGCCGGGTGGGCGACGACGTGCAGGTGGAGATCGCCGACGACGGCGTGGGCTGCCCGGCGGCCTCGTTCGAGGCCCGCGACGCCGGCGCCGGCAGCTCCGGCGGCCGCGGCCTGCGCAACATGCGCGCGCGCGCGAAATCGCTGGGCGCGCGTGTCGAGTTCGACTCGCGTCCGGGCGAAGGCACCTGCGTGCGGCTGCTGCTGCCGATCTTGCGCGTGCAGTGATTCTTTGCACGGCGCGGGCCGGCGCGTGGTGCTCATGGTTGATCCGATGGGCGCCCGACACGCCGCAGCACGACAATGCAGCGGCCCAGCTTCACCGACCCTCCGCATGTCCTCGTTCCCCAGCGCCTTGTCCGGCGACGCCGCTTCGCGGCTGGCGGCGCATGTCCGTCTGCGGCGCCTGCGCAGCCTGAACGCCCAGGCCGAGCAGGCCGCCGATGTCGACCCGCTGCAGGCACGCACCCTGGCGCTGCAGGCCGAGGAGCTGGCGCGCGAACTGGGCGCCAATGGCGAGCTCTCGCTGAGCCTGATGTTCCAGGGCAAGGCGAGCTTCTACGAACAGGCGATCGACGAGGCGCTGCAGCTCACGCAGCGCGCCGCGTCGCTGGCCGAGAGCGACGGCAACCTCGCGGTGCGCGCCAAGGTGCTCACCGGCCTGGGCGCCATGTGGGCCAGCCTCGGCATGGGCGAGCAGGCGCTGCCGCATCTCGAGGCAGCATCGGAGTACCTCGCCGGCGCCGCCGATCCGCCCGGCGTGGCCATGGTGCAGTCGCTGCTGGGCGGCGTGCTCGCACAGACCGGCCATGCCGACCGTGGCCGCGAGCAGCTCGAGCAGGCGCTGGCCGCGTTCACGCAGCTGCGCATGGACAAGCGGGCCCGCGAGGCACGCCACAACCTGGCCTGCCTGGCCAATGTGCAGTCGCGCTTCTCGATCGCGCTGGCGCTGTCGGACATCTCCAGTGCCGAAGCCGCGCGGGAGGGTGACTGGATGCTCGCCCACATCGAGGCCACGGCCGCCGAAGCCCTGATGGGCCTGGGCCGCGCCGACGAGGCGACCCAGCGCGCGCTGCGTGCGCTGCTGACCGTCGGCGCCAACTCGCGTGGCGCCTACGACCTGCTGCTCACGCTCGGCCGCGCCGAACTGGCCGCCGGCCGGACCGAGGCAGCCGGCAAGACCCTCATGCAGGCTCTGGACAGCGCGCAACGCGGCGGCCGCCCGGACGACCCTACCCTGATGGACGCCCTGGCGCAATGGTGCGAACAGTCCCAGGACGCGGTCGCCGCGCTCCGATGGCGTGATCGCTCGGCTGCCTCGCGCACCGGCGGCGGCAGCGCCGAACAGCTCGGCTGGCGGCTCAAGGCACTGCAGGCCGGGGTGGAGCTGCAGACGGTGCGCCTGCGTTATGGCCGCGTGGCCGCCGAGCGCGCGCGCCTGTCGGCCCAGCTCGAACACAGCCGCCGCCTGCTCTCGGCCGAGGCGCCGATGGGCACGCCGACGCCCTCGCTGCTCGACGACCCGCTGCACGCCAGTCACCCCGGATTCGACCCGCACTTCGATGGCGAGGCCGCCGGCTACGGCCTGCGCTACCAGCCGGTGGTCGACCTGGCCGATGGCCGCGTGCTCGGCTTCGAGGCGCTGCTGCGCCTGTCGACCAAGCCCGGCGGCAAGGTGGCGCCGCTCGAATTCATCCGCCGGCTCGAGGGCAGCGGCGAGATCGGCTCGGTGGGCCACTGGGTGCTTCGCCGCGCCTGCCTGGACCTCGTCACACTGCAGGCCGCCGCGCCCCGGCCGATGCGGCTGGTGATCAACGTGTCGCACGTCGAGCTGGCACGCGGCGAGTTCGCCGCCGACATGCTCGAGACGATCGCGATGGCCGGGCTGCCGCCGGCGCGCGTGGAGGTCGACATCGACGGTTTCGACGACCGCACGCAGCTGCCCGGGGTGATGCTGCAGCTGCAGCGCCTGCGCGAGGCCGGCATCGGCATCACGCTCGACAACTTCGGGGCCGGGCACTCGCCGCTGTCGATGCTCGTGGAGCTGCCGCTGTCGCGCCTGAAGATCGACCGCGGCATCGTCGCCGCCATGGGCCACGGCGGGCGCCATGCCCTGCTGCTCGAATCGATGATGCAGACCGCCGGCAACCTGGGCCTGCCGGTCAGCGCCGTGGGCCTCGAGACGAACGCGCAATGGGAAGGCCTGCGCGCGCTCGGCTGTGCCGAGGGCCAGGGCTTCCTGTTCGCCACGCCGCTGCCGCTGGAGGCGGCGCTGCACCTGCCACTGTGGCTGCCCGCGAGCGCCTGAGGGCGCCGGCGAGCACTCGGGCCCTCAGGCCGGCTGCAGCTCCACGCGGGTGAGCAGCCGCTCCATCAGCTCGCGCACGCTGCGGATCTGCTCGCCGAAGGGCAGTGCGCCGACGCCGCGGAAATACAGGCCCTTCTTGACGTCGCCGCGCAGCGCGGCGGCGAGCTGGTTGTCGATGCAGAACTGGCCCCAGCCCTTCAGGCCGTCGCGCAGGCCGCACTGGGCCAGGCAGTCGAAAGCCTTGGTGCAGCGCGTCTTGGCGTGCGAGACGGCCTGCAGCCGGTCCTCGATCTTCAGGTAGGCACGCAGCCAGGGCGTGCCCACCGCGCGCGCGGGCAGGCCGGCGACACTGGTGAACTCGATCATGTCCTCGTCCTTGGCCGAGGCCAGCACCTGCTTGAACTCTTCGCTCGCATCGCCTTCTTCGCAGACGGCGAAGGGCGTGCCCAGCTGCACGCCGGCGGCGCCGAGCGACTGCAGCTGCGCGATGTCTTCGAAGCTGCGGATGCCGCCGGCGGCGATCAGCGGGATCTCGCGCTCGATGCCGGCGCTCTTCAGGAAGGCGCGCGACTGCGGGATCACGTTCTCGAAATCGAAGCGCGGGTCGTTCAGGTCGGCGATCTTCGCGGCACCGAGGTGGCCACCGGCCAGGCGCGGATGTTCGATGACGATGGCGTCGGGCAGGCGCTTCTTGCGCTCCCACTTCTTGACGATGAGCTGCACGCCGCGCGCATCGGACAGGATGGGCACGAGCAGCGCATCGGGGTGGTCGGACGCGAGGTCGGGCAGATCCAGCGGCAGGCCGGCGCCCACCACGACGGCGTCGATGCCGGCCTCCAGCGCCTTCTTCACCGAGGCGGCGTACTCGGCCACCGCGCGCATCACGTTGATGGCCAGCAGGCCGCGGCCCTCGGAGAGCACGCGCGCCGCGCGGATCTCGCGGCCGATGGCCTCGAGGTTGGCGGCGTCGATGACGGCCTTGGTGTCGGCGTCCATGCCCGGGCGCGAGGCCAGGCCCTGGGTGCGCTCCATCAGGTCGGGGTGGTGGCGCCGCAGGTCGACCGACGAGATCGTGCCCACGCCGCCCAGCGAAGCCACGTTGCCGGCGAGTTTGTGCGCGGACACGCCCACGCCCATGCCGCCCTGCACGATGGGCAACAGCGCACGCCCGCCCAGCCTCAGGGCCGCCAGCCCGCTGCGCTCGAAGAACGGCCGCATCAGCGGGTCGATGGCATCGGCGGCGTCGGTTCTCTGCAGCATGAACAATCCTCCAGAGTGCGACTGTCGTCGCCCGCGTGCGCGCAACGGTTGACGCCGATCAAGCGCAGGCCGATCCGCGGCTCAGCTCCGGGCCAGCGAGGCCAGTTGCCACAGCGCGAAGGCGGCCAGCACCGCGGCGCTCAACAGATTGACACGCCGGCGCCAGGTGGCGTCGAAACGCTCGCGCAGCCGGCCCACGGCGCTGCTGAGCATCAGCCACCACAGCGCCGAGCCGATCAGCACGCCCAGCACCATCAGCGCCGGCGAGCTGCTGCCGGCCCGGCCGGCCATCGAGCCGAAGATGGCGATGAAGGAGAAGATCGTCGCCGGATTCGACAGCGTGAGCACGAAGGTGCTGGCGAAGTACTGCCAGCCGTTGCGTGCCGGCGCGGTGATCGCCGCGTGCGCAGCCACCGGCGCACGCAGCAGTTGCCAGGCCATCCACAGCAGGAACGCGCCGCCGAACAGCGCCAGCGGCACCCGCGCGGCCATCAGGGCGTCGAGCAGCCAGCGCACGCCATAGGCGCCGATGGCGCCGTACACCGCGTCCGCCGCCGCCGCGCCCAGCCCGGTGGCCAGGCCGGCGCGCGGGCCATGTTCGAGGCTGCGCTGGATGGTCAGCAGGCCGATCGGGCCGACCGGCGCCGCGATCGACAGCCCGATCAGCAGCGAGGACAGGAAGATCTCGACCGGTGGCATGCCGAGCACTCTAAGCCACGGCCGCTGTGGCCAGGGCACGCGATTTCAAGTCGGCGACCTGGAGTGTTCACCCGAGCCCGGCTCGCCGGGAGATTGTGATTACTCAATATGCCCACCGCGGTATGCCGAACAATGCTCTGGCGAGGCACGAGGTTGTGCCGATGCACCACCACAAGGAGATAGGTATGTCGTTCAAGAAATCTGCGTTGATCGTTGCGGTGCTGGCCGCGTTCTCTGCCCACGGTGCCTTTGCCGCCGACGAGAAGACCCGCGCCGAAGTGAAGGCCGAGGCCAAGGCCGCGACCAAGTCGACCGACTGCGCCGAAGCGGCCACCATGCCCAAGGCCCAGTCGGACAAGACCCGCGCCGAGGTGAAGGCCGCCGGCAAGGGCACCAGCCGCGAGTGCGAGGCCAGCCCTGCACAGGCGGCGAAGTCCGAGAAGAGCCGCGCCGAAGTGAAGAAGGAAGTCAAGGACGCGGTCAAGTCGGGCGAACTCTCCAAGAGCGACGCCATGGAAAAGGCGAAGAAGTAATTCGGCGCCTGACCAGATCGACGGCGGCAGGGCGACCTGCCGCCGTTTGTCTTTTCGCACCGCTCAGAATGCGGGCATGAACGTCTTCGGCATCGCCGGCCACTCCGGCATGGGCAAGACCACGCTGCTCGAGCGGCTGGTGCCCGAACTCACCTCGCGCGGCTTGAGCGTCTCGCTGGTCAAGCACAGCCACAAGGCGATCGAGATCGACCGGCCGGGCAAGGATTCGTACCGCCTGCGCGAGGCCGGCTGCCAGGAGGTGCTGCTGCTGGGCAACGAACGCTGGGCGCTGATGCACGAGTTGCGCGGCGCGAGCGAACCCCCGCTGGACTACCTGCTCAGCCGGCTGCAACGCTGCGACCTGGTGCTCGTCGAGGGCTTCAAGCAGGGCGACTTTCCCAAGCTCGAGGTGTGGCGGCCGTCGCTCGGCCGCACGATGCTGTGGCCGCACTGGCCGGGCATCGCCGGCATCGCCTCCGACGCGCCCCGCCCGGGCGGCGACGAGGCGCCACCCGCCTGGCTCGACCTGCACGACATCGGCGCGATCGCCGACTTCGTGCTCAGCCGGGCGAACCCGCCCTCAGCGTGAGGCCCCCGAGGCGGCCGGGTTCGAGGCCGCCGGCATCTGCGCCGGTTCGGCCTTGGGCGCGCCGATGTTCTGCTCGATCGGCGGCAGCGTGTGCGCAATGCCTTTGTGGCAGTCGATGCAGGTCATGCCCGCATTGAAGGCCTTCTGGTGCGTGTCTGCCGCGCGCCGGTTCTGCTCGGCGTAGTCCATCGAGTTGAAGTTGTGGCAATTGCGGCACTCCTGGCTGTTGTTCCGCTTCATGCGGTCCCATTCGTGCTGCGCCAGCGTGGCGCGCTTGGCGTTGAACTTCTCCGGCGTGTCGATCGAGCCGAGCACCTTGTGCAGCACCTCGTTGCTCGCCTGGATCTTGCGGATGATCTTGGGCACCCATTCCTTGGGCACGTGGCAGTCCGGGCAGGTGGCGCGAACGCCGGTGCGATTCTGGTAGTGGATCGTGTTGCGGTACTCGACGTAGACGTTGTCCCTCATCTCGTGGCAGGAGATGCAGAACGCCTCGCGGTTGGTCCATTCCATGGCGGTGTTGAAGCCGCCCCAGAACAGGATGCCGACAACGAAGGCGATGCCCAGCGCGCCGGTGGCGATGCCCCACACCCACACACCCAGGCGGCGGATGCGGCCGGCCGCGGGGGCGTCTTGCTTGTTGTTGTTGTCAGCCATGTCGCTCGCCCCTCACTGCAGCCCGCGGGCACGCTTGAAGCCGTTCTCGACCAGTGGCTTCGCATCCGTCTGCGCCACGTGGCACTGGGTGCAGAAGTAGCGGCGCGGGCTGATGTTGTCGAGCTCCTGGCCGTCGCGGGTGCGGAAGTGAGTCACGCTGACCTTGGTGGCGCCGGAGTACTTGGCCTTCTGCCAGGCATGGCAGTCCATGCACTTGTTGTAGTTCCGGGTGATCTGGTAGCCCGAAGTCGTGTGCGGGATCAGCGGCGGCTGCTGCACGAAGTCGCGGTCGGACACCGGGTGGTCGCGTTCCTGGTGCGAGGCCGTCGGCAGGTTGTCCTGGTTCACCGGCGTGCCGCCGCGCAGCGCCTTGATCTGCACCGGCGCCTGGTCGGCCGCCGGCGCCAGCTGGGTGCCGAGCGCGAAGATGCCGATGGCCAGCGCGAACTTGAGGAAATCACGGACTCTCATGGTCAGTCCCTTCGGGGGTCGAAACGTTGGGTGAATCGGAAAACATCGGGAGCGCAGACGTCGATGCAGCGGCCGCAGTTGCTGCATTCGCGGTCGGTGATGACGGGGCCGGCGCCGTCCTTGCCCTTGAGCGGCAGCACGATCACCTGCGGCTCGGGGCACACGGCATAGCAGTCGGCGCAGTCGTTGCATCGGCTGGCGTGTCGCGCCGACACGCGCAGCAAGCTCCTGCTGCCGAGCAGCGCGTACGCCGCGCCGACCGGGCAGAGGTGGCCGCACCAGCCGCGCGGTGCGACCAGGAGGTCGAACAGGAATACCGCAGCCACCGCGCCCCAGGCGAGCGTCCCGCCGAAGATCAGCGCGCGCTGCGTGATCGACACCGGGTTGACGCTCTCCCACACCGTCTGGCCGGCGATCGCGCTGGCCAGCAGGACGGCGCCGAGCAGCCAGTAGCGCAGGCCGCCGCGCGGTGCACGCCCGCTGGTGATGCGCAGGCGCCGGCGCAGCCACGAGGCCGTGTCGGTCACCACGTTCACCGGGCACACCCAGCTGCAGAAGACGCGCCCGCCGACGAGCCCGTAGAAGACGATGACGATGGCCGCGCCGGTCAGCGCCGCGGCTTCGGGCCAGTGGCGCGTGGCCAGCGTCTGCGCCAGCACGAACGGGTCGGTCAGCGGCAACACGCCCAGCGTAACGCTGCTCGACAGGTTGCCCTTGACCACCCACACGCCTGCCAGCGGGCCGAGCAGGAACAAGGCGAGGATGGCGAACTGCATCAGCCGGCGCAACACGAGGAAGCGGTGCGCCAGCCACCAGCCCTTGACGCGCACGGCATCGCGCCCCGGCGTCTTCACGTGGCCAGCGCGCGCCAGGCCGAAGGAGCGGCTGGAGACCGTCGGTGCGCTCATTTCTGCACCCCCGACGCCGCCGGCGCGTACGGATCGCGACCCGAGCGCAGCGGCACCAGGTCACCCGGCACGGCGTGCTCGGGCAGGTTCTGCACCGGCTGCTCGAAACGTGGCCGGCCGGCCTGGTTGCCGGATTCCCAGCCCTTGCGGTAGTGGTGGCCGAGTTCGCCGCGGGCGATCGCCATCGGCAGCACCTTGATGGCGGCCTGCTCGAGCACGCAGCTCTTCTCGCACTTGCCGCAGCCGGTGCAGTCCTGCGCATGCACGGTGGGCAGCAGCATCGCGTGCCGGTCGCTGCGCGGGTTGGAGAACTTCTCCAGCGTGATCGCCTTGTCGATCACCGGGCAGACGCGGTAGCAGACGTCGCAGCGCAGGCCGAGGAAGTTCAGGCAGTTCTCCTGATCGATCAGCACGGCCACGCCCATCTTCGCCTTGTTGATGTCGGTGAGCGCGTGGTCGAGCGCGCCCGTCGGGCAGGCCTTCACGCACGGGATGGCCTCGCACATCTCGCAGGGGATCTGGCGCGCCTCGAAGTACGGCGTGCCGATCGCCACGTCGCGCGCGACGCCATCGCCCCAGGTCGACAGCTTCAGGTTGCCCGGCGGGCAATCGCGCACGCACAGGCCGCAGCGGATGCATGCGCCGAGGAAGCGCTCCTCGTCGATCGCGCCGGGCGGCCGCAGCGCCTGCGCCGGCCGCGCCTGGGCCGGCCGGCCGAGCAGCGCCGCGCCGCCGGCAATCAGCCCGGCGGTGGTGGCACTGGCGGCGCCTTGCAGCACCGTGCGGCGCGAGAGGTCCATGGTCCGGTCGTTGGAGGCGGAGTCAGGCGCGCACGACCTTGACGGCGCACTTCTTGAAATCCGTCTCCTTCGAGATCGGGCAGGTGGCGTCCAGCGTCAGCTTGTTGACCAGGCGGCCCTCGTCGAAGAAGGGCACGAAGATCAGCCCGCGCGGCACCTTGTTGCGGCCCTTGGTCTCGACGTGGGCGGTGATCTCGCCGCGGCGCGATGCCACCTTGATCTGCATGCCGCGCTGGATGCCGCGGTCCTTGGCGTCGTCCGGGTGCATGAAGACCACCGCCTCGGGCACGGCGCGATGCAGTTCGGCGACGCGGCGCGTCATCGAGCCGGTGTGCCAGTGCTCGAGCACGCGGCCGGTGCACAGCCAGAGGTCGTATTCCTTGTCCGGGCTCTCGGCGGCCGGCTGGTAGGGCAGCGCGAAGATCACCGCCTTGCCGTCCTTGTGGCCGTAGAACTTCACGCCCTCGCCCTTCTTCACGTACGGGTCGTAGCCCTCGCGGAAGCGCCACAGGGTCTCCTTGCCGTCGACCACCGGCCAGCGCAGGCCACGCACCTCGTGGTAGGTGTCGAACGCAGCCAGGTCGTGGCCATGCCCGCGGCCGAACTCGGCGTACTCCTCGAACAGGCCCTTCTGCAGGTAGAAGCCGAGTTCCTTGCTTTCGGGGTTGCTGTAGTCCTTGATGTACTTGGCGTTGACCCGGGTGAGGTCGGCCAGCGGGAACTTGTTGACCTTGCCGTTCTTGTAGAGCACGTCGAACAGCGTCTTGCCCTTCAGTTCGGGCTTCTTGGCGATCAGCTCGGCCGGCCACACTTCCTCGACCTTGAAGCGCTTGCTGAACTCGATGTACTGCCACAGGTCGCTCTTCGCCTCGCCGGGCGCGGCCACCTGCTGGCGCCAGAACTGCGTGCGCCGCTCAGCATTGCCGAAGGCACCTTCCTTCTCGACCCACATCGCCGAGGGCAGGATCAGGTCGGCGGCCATCGCGCTGACGGTCGGGTAGGCATCGCTGACGACGACGAAGGTCGCCGGGTTGCGCCAGCCCGGCAGGATCTCGCCGTTGATGTTCGGCCCGGCCTGCATGTTGTTGGTCGTGCTGGTCCAGTAGCACTTGAGCTTGCCGTCCTTCAGCGCGCGGCTCTGCGCCACCGCGTGCAGGCCGATCTTGTCGTTGATCGTGCCTTCGGGCAGGCCCCAGATCTCCTCGGTGTGCTTGCGGTGCTCGGGGTTCGTGACCACCATGTCGGCCGGCAGGCGGTGCGCGAAGGTGCCCACCTCACGCGCGGTGCCGCAGGCGCTGGGCTGGCCGGTCAGCGAGAACGGGCTGTTGCCCGGCTGGCTGATCTTGCCGGTCAGCAGGTGGATGTTGTAGACCATGTTGTTGGCCCAGGTGCCGCGCGTGTGCTGGTTGAAGCCCATGGTCCACAGCGACATCACCTTGACCTTCGGGTCGGCGTAGATCTTCGCCAGGTCTTCGAGCTGCTTGACCGGCACGCCGGAGAGCTTGCTGACCTTCTCGGCGGTGTACTCGCTGACGAACTTCGCGAACTCGTCGAAGCTGCTCGGCGTCGAGTCGTTCGGGTTGCCCTTGGGCTTGCCGTCGGCGCCCGCGTAGCCGTTGCTCTTGGCGTCCTTCTCGAGCGCGTGTGCCGGGCGCAGGCCATAGCCGATGTCGTCGGCACCCTTCTTGAAGTTGACGTGCTTCTTGACGAACTCGGTGTCGACCTTCTTGTTGCTGATCAGGTAGTGGGCGATGTAGTTGAGGATCGCCAGGTCGGTCTGCGGCGTGAAGACCATGCCCATGTCCGCGAGGTCGAAGCTGCGGTGCTCGAAGGTCGACAGCACGACGACCTTGGTGTTCGGGCTGGACAGCCGGCGGTCGGTGATGCGGCTCCACAGCACCGGGTGCATCTCGGCCATGTTGCTGCCCCACAGCACGAAGGCGTCGGCCTGCTCGATGTCGTCGTAGCAGCCCATCGGCTCGTCGATCCCGAAGGTGCGCATGAAGCCGGTCACCGCGCTGGCCATGCAGTGGCGCGCGTTCGGGTCGAGGTTGTTGGAACGGAAGCCCGCCTTCCACAGCTTGGAGGCCGCGTAACCCTCGAAGATGGTCCACTGGCCGGAGCCGAACATGCCCACACCTGCGGGGCCATCGCTCTTCAGCGTCTCCTTCCACTTCGCGGCCATCAGGTCGAAGGCCTGGTCCCAGCTGACCGGCACGAACTCGCCGTTCTTGTCGTACTTGCCGTCCTTCTGGCGCATCAGCGGCGTGGTCAGGCGGTCCTTGCCGTACATGATCTTCGACAGGAAGTAGCCCTTGATGCAGTTCAGGCCGCGGTTGACCGGCGCATCGGGGTCACCTTGCGTGGCGACGACGCGCCCTTCCTGCACGCCCACCATCACGGCGCAGCCGGTGCCGCAGAAGCGGCACGGCGCCTTGTCCCAGCGCACTGCGGTGTCGACGGCGGGGGCCGGCGCAGGGGCGCCGACGGCGACGATCGGAATGCCGGCCGCAGCGGCGCTGGCGGCCAGGGCCTGGGTCTTCAGGAAGTCACGGCGATTGGCTTGCATCTTCGGTTCTCCATGTGGCGCGAGGTCGCGCCTGGTCGTCTTCTGGCTCGCTTCACATGCTGCGCGAGCGGCAGGTCGTTGTCGTTGAAGCAGTTCAAGAACCCGGGGTCGGGGCGTCGCCGGACGAGCCGGCCCAGTCCTTCAGGCTGCCGCGCCAGGCGCGGTAGTCCTCCACCGCACCGCCCCCGGTGGGCGGCGCGTCGGGCCCGGAGTACTCGTAGACGAGCGAGGTGTTGAGCACCTCGGGCCACAAGGCGATCGAGGCCAGCGTGGCGGCGGCGCCGTGAATCACGCCGTCGATTTGCGCGTCTTCGATCACCAGCACGAGCCGGCCATCGCCGGGGTTCAATGCCAGGTCCGCGCCGGGCAGCATCGACAGCCGAGGCACGACAGTCGCCAGGTGCTCTGGGCGGACACGCACGACTGCGCCGAGAATGCTCATCTGTTGTCTCCTGATCCGATTCGGAGCGCACTGTGAAGGTGCGCCGCGTCAGCCGGATTGATAACCATCAAACCAGGGCACTTCCATGGTCGATTCGCGTCGACGCTCATTTCTGCGTGGTGACGTGCGGTCGGTGACGTCGGGCGACATCGCGACCGTGCCGCGGCCGCCGTGGTCGCTTCGCCCCGACAGCGCCTTCACTGACCACTGCACACGTTGCGGCGATTGCGTGCGCATCTGCCCGCGTGGCGTGCTGCGCAACGCTGATGGCGGCTTCCCGCAGATCAGCTTCGCAGCGAACGGTTGCAGCCTGTGCGGCGACTGCGCGAAATCCTGCAAGACCGGCGCGATCGATCCGGCGGCGAGCCCGATCGCTTTCGTCTGGCGGGTAAGGATCGACGAGCGTTGCCTGAACCGGCGCGGCGTCGAATGCCGCGTCTGCGGCGATGCCTGCGAGACCCGCGCGCTGCGCTTCCTGCCGGCACGCGGGGGCATCGCCCAACTGCAGGTGGATACCGCCGCCTGCACGGGCTGCGGAGATTGTGTCGCCGTCTGTCCGGTCGGCGCGGTCGATCTTCGCTGAGCCCGCTCAAGTCGCACCGGCGCCGACCGATACGACGGTGAGGCGCCCATCTGGGCGCCGAAGTTCCGTCACGCGCCGTCACCCGGGTCATACATGAGCCTCTTCACGCATCCCGCCGTCGTCCTGTTCATGAAGCCCGGAATGAAGCTGATGCGGGAGCTGAAGTTCCCGGCCAAGATGACGCTGATGACGGTGGTGCTGCTGCTGCCGCTGTCGTGGTTGACGGCGCAGGCGCTGTGGTCGGCGCACGGCGATCTCCAGGCCACGCGCGCCGAAGCCGAAGGCGTGCCGCTGATCGGGCTGACGCTCGACGTGGTCGTGCAGACCCAGAAGCACCGCGGCCTGGTCAACCGCTCGTTGGCCGGCGACACCGCCGCCGACGCGGCACTCGCCGACACCCGTGCGGCACTGAAGGCGGCGAGTCAGGCGCTGAACTCCCGCTTGCTGGCGCAGCCCGGCAGCGGACTGCTCGCAGCCTGGCAGCCGATCCACCGCGCGCTTACGAAGCTCGCCGACGGCGACGTGCCTCGCGATGCCGCAGCGAGCTTCCGGTTGCATTCCGGACAAGTGACCGCCCTGCGCGAGCTGCTCGCCCGGAGCGCGGAATCGAGCGGCCTGCTGCTCGAACCCGAGTCGACGCCCTTCCACCTCATGCACCTGGCCGTCGAGCCCCTCGTGCCCTGGTCGGAATCGCTCGGCCAGCTTCGTGGTCGTGGCGCGGCGCTGCTGCGCCGAGGCCAGATCGACCCTGCCGAAGCCGGCGAACTGGTCGCGCAGATGCGGCTGCTCGAGCACACCAGCGCGACTGCGCAGCAGATGGTGCAAGCGCTGGGCCGCAGCGGCGAGGCGGCCCCGCAGGGCTTCGCGCAGGCGCTGGCGCTGTCGAAGTCCTTCGCCGATCGCACCCAGGCGATGCTCGCCTCGGGCAGCGGCGGCGGCGGCGGCGGCGGCGGCGGCGATGCCTCGACCTATTTCGAGTCCGGCACGCAGGCCATCGAGGCCGTGGTCGGCGTGGGCCGCGCCAGCTCGAAGCGGCTGCAGACGCTGCTCGACGAACGCGCGCAGCGTTTGCAGCGCATCTGGCTGATGGCGCTGGCGGCCGGCATCGCCGCGGTGTCCGGCGTGGCCTATCTGACGCTGGTGTTCTTCCGCACGTCGTTCGGCGCAGTGCGCGTGCTGCAAGGCTCGGTGGCGCAGCTGGCGGCCGGCGACTTCGCCACGCGCATCCGGCTGCGCGGCACCGACGAGCTTTCGGTGGTCGGCCAGTCGCTCGATGCGATGACCGGCCGCATCTCCGAGATGGTGTCGGACATCCGCAGCAACTCGTCGATCGTGGCGCAGGCCGGCTCGCGGCTGGCCGAGGACACCAGAGCCCTGTCCGAGCGCACCGAATCGCAGGCCTCCAGCCTGGAGCAGACCTCGGCCAGCGTGCAGGAGATCAGCGCTGCCGTGCGCAGGAGCGCGCAGGACAGCGAGGCCGCGGCACAGATGGCGGCACGCATGAGCCGTGTCGCCGAGCAGGGCGGGCAGTCGATCCAGTCGGCGGTGGCCTCGATGCACGACATCCAGGCCAGCTCCAAGCGCGTCAGCGACATCGTCGGCGTGATCGAGGGGATCGCCTTCCAGACCAACATCCTCGCGCTCAACGCGGCGGTGGAAGCCGCGCGCGCCGGCGAGCAGGGCCGCGGCTTCGCCGTGGTCGCCTCCGAGGTGCGCTCGCTGGCGCAGCGCAGTTCGTCGTCGGCACGCGAGATCAAGTCGCTCATCGGCGCGTCGTCCGGCCACGTCGAGACCGGCGTGGTGCAGATCGCCGGGGCGAGCCGCACCTTCGAGGAGATCGTGGCCGGCATCCGCGAGATGGCCGACAGCGTGCGGGCGATCCACACCAGCAGCACCGAGCAGAGCAGCGGCCTCGCGCAGATCGCCCAGGCGGTGCAGCACATCGACGAGCTGACCCAGCAGAACGCGCAGATGGTGGACTCGGCCTTGCACAGCTCCTCGCAATTGAGCGAGCGCGCGGCCAAGCTGGCCCAGGCGGTGGCCTCGTTCCGTCTGCGCCAGGGCAGTGCCGACGAGGCGCTCGCGCTGGTACGCAAGGGCGTCGAACTCTATGCCGCGCAAGGGCAGAGCGCGCTGGCCACCATCACCGACCCGGCCAGCGGCCTGGCCGACCGCGACATGTACGTGTTCGCCTTCGATCGCCAGGGCATCTACCGCGCCTTCGCCGGCAAGCCGGAGCGGGTGGGCACGGCGGTGCGCGACAACCCCGGCGTCGATGGCGACAAGCTGGTGCGCGATGCCTTCGAGCAGGCCGCGCGCGGCGGCGGCTGGGTCGACTACGACTTCGCCAACCCGCAGACCGGCGCGGTCGATCTGAAGACTTCGTACGTCGAGCCGGTGCGCGACGACCTCATCGTCGGCTGCGGCGTCTACAAGTCGCGCGGAAGCGCGGCGGCGGGACAGTCCGCCTTGCACCGCGGCCAGCGCGCCGAGCAGAAGAAGCAGCTGGTCGGTGTGACGAAGCGGGCCGCAGCGCCGGCCTGAAGCGAGGGCGCAGCCCTACGCGCCCGCTGCGCCGCCGCCCTCGCGGCGGGCACGCCGCGCGGCCACGTCGGCCAGGGCTCGGGTCACGCCGTCGCGCACACGTTCGGCGGTCAGCGGCTTGGGCCAGTAGTCGTGGGCGCCCAGGCTCATCGCCTTGACCACGTCCATCGAAAACGATTCGCCGGTCAGCAGCACGACGCGCAGTTGCTGCTGCGAGATGAGCTCGCTGAGTTCGCGCACCACCTCCAGGCCGCCGATGTCGGGCAGGCGCATGTCGAGCAGCACCAGGTCGGGCAACTCGGCCTGGGCCAGCCGCACCCCGTCGCGCCCGGTGAAGGCCTTCAGCAGCCGCACACCGGCCAGCCCGGCGAGCATGGCCTCGACGAGCTGCATGTTGACCGGGTGGTCCTCGATGCACAGAACGGTCTGCGCGGCAGCGGCGGTTCGAGCGGAGTCCATCGTCGTCCTCCTCGTGCAGCGCGCGGCGCCGCGGGGCCGGCCGATCAGCCGGCGAGCCGCGCGCGCATCGCGTCGATCACCACCTTGTAGTCGCGCTGGCCGAAGATCGCGCTGCCGGCCACGAAGGTGTCGGCGCCGGCGTCGGCCACGGCGCGGATGTTGTCGATCTTGATGCCGCCGTCGACCTCGAGGCGGATGTCGCGGCCGCTGGCGTCGATGATCTTGCGCGCAAGGGCGATCTTTTTCAATGCTGCCGGGATGAAGCTCTGGCCGCCGAAGCCCGGGTTGACGCTCATGATGAGCACCAGGTCGACCTTGTCGATCACCCAGTCGAGCACATCCAGTGGCGTGGCCGGGTTGAACACCAGGCCGGCCTGGCAGCCTTCGGCCTTGATGAGCTGCAGCGTGCGGTCGACATGCGCGCTCGCCTCGGGATGGAAGCTGACCAGGTCGGCACCGGCCTTGGCGAAAGCGCTGGCCAGCGCATCGACCGGCTGCACCATCAGGTGCACGTCGATCGGCGCCTTGTGGCCGTCGGGCTTCACCGCATGCTTGCGCAACGCCTCGCAGACCATCGGGCCGAAGGTGAGGTTGGGCACGTAATGGTTGTCCATCACGTCGAAATGGATCCAGTCGGCGCCGGCGGCGAGCACGTCGCGCACCTCCTCGCCCAGGCGGGCGAAGTCGGCGGAGAGGATGCTGGGGGCGATGCGAAAGGTGCTCATGGCGCGGCGTCGAGCCTACGAATGCGGGGGATTCTAGGTGGCCTCCTAGAATGGGTCGCATGGCCAAACCCGAGTTCACCAGCAGCGTCGTCGTGCGCCCCCTGCCCGAGCAGTCCGACCCGGGCAACGGCGAACATGCGTTCGCCTACACCATCACCATCCGCAACACCGGCGACGTGACGGCGCAGCTCATCGCGCGCCACTGGGTGGTCACCGACGCCGACGGCCACGTCGACGAGGTGCGCGGCCTGGCCGTGGTGGGCCACCAGCCGATGCTCAAGCCCGGCGAGAGTTTCGAGTACACCAGCTGGACGCGCATCGCCACGCCGCACGGCACGATGCGCGGCGAGTTCTTCTGCATGACCGAGGACGCGCAACCCTTCGACGCGCCGGTGCCCGAGTTCGGGCTGACCACCGCGTCCGCGCTGCATTGAGCCTGCCGATGGCGCGCGCCGGCTCGGGCTGGGACCTGACGGCGCTGCTCAACGCGGCCGACCCGAAAGCGCCGCTGGCCGAGCGCCACCTGTGGCTGGTGCGGCTGATGGAATGGCTGCGCCGCGCGCCGCTGGAAGGCGAGGCCGAACGCAGCACGCCCACGCCGGTGCTGCGACTCAAGCACCTGCTCAATGTCCTGCAGCGCAACGAGCCGCAGCGCGCCGCGGTGGGCGCGATGCTGGCGCGCATCTGGCGCGAGGTGGACACGGTGGCGCTGTTCGCCGACTTCGGCTTCGCGCCGCGCATGAACTTCTTCGGCGAGCTCGGCCAGCGGCTGCGCCTGCGGCTGCTGCCGATCACCCCGGAAACCCTGGACCTCGGGGAGCTGTTCGCCCTGCTCTTCCCGCGCGACCGCGACGCGCAATGGCTCGACGCCATCGACGACGACACGCTCGCGCGGCTGGTCGAGGCGCTCGGGCCGATGCTTGCCGAGGGTGAAGGCTGGCGGCGCCCGCTGGCCGACGGCATCATCTACCTCGCCGCGGCGGTGCGCGCCTCGGGCCACTCCGGTGCGCTGCGCCAGCGCATGAGCCCGGAGCTGCTCGCCGACGACCCGTTCCGCCAGCTCGCCAGCGCCGCCGAGCGACTGGGCGCCCGGGCTGCCGACGCCGACAACACCGTGCTGCTGCAGGAGTCGCAGTACCTGCGCGCACTGCTCGACGCGTGCCGACGTTGCGCCGACAGCGTGCATGCGCACCTCGAGCAGTACGGCGTGTCGGTGGACATCGTGTTCGAGGTCGACCAGCTGCGTGCCCGCTGCGACCGCATCGAGGCGGTGCTCAACACCTTGCTCGCGCCGCGACCGGCGCGCGAGCTGCTGCACCTGATCGCCGGCCTGGCCCGGCAGGCGGAAGAACGGCGCGGCATCCGCAGCCTGTTCGCCCGGCACTACTCGCTGCTCGCGCGCAAGGTGGCCGAGCGCAGTGCCGCCACCGGCGAGCACTACATCACCCGCGACCGCGCCGAGTACCGCGCGATGCTGCGCGCGGCGGCGGGCGGCGGCGCGGTGATCGTCGGCACCACCTTCGTCAAGTTCCTGGTCGGTGCGCTGGGCCTGGCCGCGTTCTGGGCCGGCCTGCTGGCCGGCGTCAACTACGCGGGCAGCTTCGTGCTCATCCACCTGCTGCACTGGACGGTGGCGACCAAGCAGCCTGCCATGACGGCACCGGCCATGGCCGACAAGCTCGGCGACCTGGCCGACGACACGCGGGTGGAGGCTTTCGTCGACGAGGTCACTCACCTGATCCGCTCGCAGGCGGCCGGCATCTTCGGCAACCTGATGGTCGCCGGGCCGGTGGTGCTGCTCGTGCAGCTCACCTGGCAGGCGGCGTTCGGCGCGCCGCTCGTGGGCCAGGCGCCTTCCGAGTACGTGCTGCACTCGCTGACGCTGCTCGGCCCGACGGCGCTGTACGCGGCCTTCACCGGCGTGCTGCTGTTCGCCAGCTCGATCATCGCGGGATGGGCGGAGAACTGGTTCGTCTGGCATCGGCTGGACAGCGCGATCGCCTGGAACCCACGCTCCATCGCACTGCTCGGCGCGGCGCGAGCGCGGCGCTGGGGCGCCTGGTGGCGTGCCAATGTCTCCGGCCTGGCCGCCAACATCTCGCTGGGCCTGATGCTCGGCCTGGTGCCTGCAGTGGCTTCGTTCTTCGCCTTGCCGCTGGAGGTGCGCCACGTCACGCTGTCCACCGGCCAGCTGGCCGCAGCGCTCGGCGCCCTGGGCAGCGAGGTGCTGCGCGAGAGCGCGTTCTGGTGGTGTGTGGCGGGCATCGCGGTGACCGGCGTGCTCAACCTCACGGTGAGCTTCGTGCTCGCCTTCAAGGTGGCGCTGCGCTCGCGCGGCATCCGCCTGGCCGACCGCAGCCGCATCTACCGCGCCATCCGGGCACGGATGCGGCAGGCGCCGGTGTCGTTCGTGTTGCCGCCGAAGGATTCAGCGTGAGTCGTCGTCGCGCCGCTCGCCGCCCTTGCGGCCGGAGAACATCGTCCACCACACGATGAGCAGCAGGATCACCAGCGCGCCCAGCGCCTCCAGCAGAATCAATGCCATGAAGATGTCCCGTAACCGAGGGCTCGTTGCCGCGGCGATTCTAGGAGCGCTCGCCGGCTGCGGCCTGTTTGTCCCTGACGCCGCACCGCCGGAAGATGCCGGCCGTGCGCCGCCGCCTCAGGCCGCGCCGGCGCCTGCACCGGCTGCGGGAGCGACCCTCGTGCGCGCACGATCGCGCTGGGTGCCGGCGAACTGGGCCGACCTGCCCGGCTGGCAAGGCGACGCGACACGCGAGCTGTGGCCCGCGCTGCAGCGCGGCTGCGACAAGCCCGCGCCGGGCTGGGAGTCGATCTGCGTGGCCGCGCGCGGCTACACGCCGGCCAGCGACGCCGATGCGCGCACCTGGCTGCAGCAGCGGCTGCGCCCCTACCGCGTCGAGTCGCCCGAAGGCGCGACCGAGGGCCTGGCGACCGGCTACTTCGAGCCGCTGGTGGAAGCGCAGCGCCAGCCGCGCGCCGCTTTCCGCGTGCCGCTGCACGGCCTGCCCGATGACCTGGCCACGCGCAAGCCGTGGTGGACGCGCCAGCAGATCGACACCCTGCCCGCCGCGCAGGCAGCGCTGCGCGGCCGCGAACTCGCCTACGTAGCCGACCCGCTCGATGCGCTGCTGCTGCAGGTGCAGGGCTCGGGGCGGCTGATGCTGTCCGAGGGCAACGGCTCGCGGCGCCAGCTGCGCGTGGCCTACGCCGGCCACAACGACCAGCCCTACAAGTCGGTGGGGCGCTGGCTGATCGAGCAGGGCGAGCTCAAGCCCGAGCAGGCTTCGTGGCCGGCCATCAAGGCCTGGGCACGCGCCAACCCGAAGCGCGTGAACGAGCTGCTGTGGAGCAACCCGCGCTATGTGTTCTTTCGCGAGGAGCCGCTGCCCGACCCGACCGTCGGCCCCAAGGGTGCGCAGGCCGTGCCGCTGACACCGGGCCGCTCGATCGCCGTCGACCCGCAGTCGGTGCCCTACGGCACGCCGGTCTGGCTGGACACCACCGAGCCGCTGTCGAGCACGCCGCTGCGCCGGCTGGTGATGGCGCAGGACACCGGCAGCGCCATCACCGGCGCGGTGCGTGCCGACTACTTCTGGGGCTGGGGCGACGATGCCGAGGCCCAGGCCGGCCGCATGAAGCAGCCGCTGCGGATGTGGGTGCTCTGGCCGCGCTGAGCCCGCCGCTCAGGCCCTGGCGAAGGCCCTGCGAAGCCGGACGGCTCAGGCCTGAGCCGAGCCGCCCGCGCTGCGCAGTTGCACAGGCGCTTCGCTGCGGCGCCTCAACCCGACACCACCTTGTTGCGCCCCTGCTGCTTGGCCTGGTAGAGCGCCCGGTCGGCACGGGCGATCGAATCGACCACCGATTCGCCGGCCAGGTGCTCCACGACGCCGGCCGACAGCGTGAAACCCAGCGGCGTGCCCTCGTGCAGCACGGTCAGCGCCGCGGCCCGCGTGCGCAGCCGCTCGACGCCCAGGCGTGCCAGCGTGAGGCGCGTGTCGGGCAGCATCAGCAGGAACTCTTCGCCGCCCCAGCGCGCCAGCACGTCGCCGCCGCGCAGGCATGACAGCGCCTCGCGTGCAAAGTCGCGCAGCACCGCGTCGCCGGCTGGGTGGCCGTGCGTGTCGTTGATGCGCTTGAAACGATCGATGTCGATCACGGCGAGGCAGAAGCTGCCGCCGGTGCGCACGCAGCGTTCGCGCTCGAGGTCGATCAGGCCCTGCATGTGGCGGCGGTTGGCCAGGCCGGTCAGTTCGTCGCGCAGCGCGAGGTCCTGGATGCGTGCGAGCGCCTCCTGCAGCTCGGCCTTCTGGCGGCGCAGGCGGTCGCGCAGCCGGCTGAGCTGCCCGGCGAGCATCGACACCGCCGGCAGCATGATGGCGATGACGAGGAAATGCGCGAACTCGACCTCGGGCCGGTAGATGGCCGGCGAGATCCACGCCATCAGCGCCATGGCCCCGCCGAACAGCAGCAGCGCCAGCAGGCTCATGAGCCGCACTTCCCGCGGCTTGAGCGAGTACAGGCCGAACATCAGCACCACCATCATGATCGGGAACACCGCGCCGCGGCCGCGGCCCGCCAGCGTGTAGGCCACCGCCCCGACGATCAGCGCAAAACTCATCTGCACGCCGGTCAGCGAGGGGTCGGCCAGGCGCAGGTTGGCGCCGCTGCGGATCACCGCGAAGCAGGCGACCATGCCGCCCAGTCCGACCAGCGCCAGCGCGGCCACCGGCCAGGCGGGCGCCATGCCGACCCAGACGAAGTAGCCCATGCTGGCGATGCTGTAGAGCATCAGCGCGCAGGCCAGGCCGCAGCGCGCCGCACGCACGCGCTGCTGCGGCTCGGTGCCGAGCAGCCAATCGGTCAGCGACGCCCAGCGCGTGCTCATCGCGCCCCCGGCGCGCCGGCCTCGACGGCGCCGCGCAGGTGGCCCAGCGGCAGCGCGCCTCCGGACTTCACCTCGCCCAGCGAGAAGCTGGTGTGCAGGTCCTTCACGTGCGGCAGGTTGAGCAGCACGTCGAGCGCGAAGCGCGAGAAGGCATCGAGGTCGGTGGCCATCACCTGCAGCTCGAAGGTACCCGAGCCCGAGATGTAGTGGCAGGAAATCACCTCCGGGATGCGGCGGATCGCTTCCTCGAGCTCGCGCGTGGCGGCGGCGGTGTTGCGGTCGGCGTCGATGCGGACGAAGGCGAGCACGCCCAGGCCGATCTTGCGGCGATCGATCTCGGCGCGGTAGCCGGTGATGAAGCCCTGCTCCTCGAGCCAGCGCACACGCCGCCAGGTCGGCGCAGCCGACAGCCCGATGCGCGTGGCCAGCTCGGCGTTGGACAGGCGTGCGTCTTGCTGCAGGGCGCGCAAGATGGCGATGTCGTAGCGGTCCAGGCTCGCGCCGTGCGCGTCCGGCGCGTCCGGGGAAGGGTCTGGGGTTTTCCCTGAAGTGGCCATGTCGGGCGTGATTCTGATATGAATCTTCCGTTCAGAGCAAGAAGCTTTCTCGCATTGACCATATCCCGGCAACGAAAGAAAGCACTTCCTGCACCCGAATCTCTACACTCGTGCTCGCCCACTCACGGAGCGCTGGCCATGAACGCACCCCTGCCCGAGTCGATCCGCAAGGCGCTCGAGAGCGCATCGCTCGACGACAAGTACAGCCTCGACCACGGCCGCGCCTTCATGAGCGGCGTGCAGGCGCTGGTGCGGCTGCCGATGCTGCAGCGTCAGCGCGACCTGGCCGCGGGCCTGAACACAGGCGGCTTCATCAGCGGCTACCGCGGCAGCCCGCTGGGCACCTACGACCAGTCGCTGTGGGCGGCGAAGAAGCACCTCGAGGCCAACCACATCGTCTTCCAGCCCGGCGTGAACGAGGAACTCGGCGCCACCGCGGTGTGGGGTACGCAGCAGCTCGACCTCTACCCGCAGAGCAAGAAGTACGACGGCGTGTTCGGCATCTGGTACGGCAAGGGCCCGGGCGTGGACCGCTGCTCCGACGTCTTCAAGCACGCCAACATGGCCGGCACCGCGAAGCACGGCGGCGTGATCGCCATCGCCGGCGACGACCACGTGGCGAAGAGCTCCACCGCGGCGCACCAGAGCGACCACATCTTCAAGGCCTGCGGGCTGCCGGTGTTCTTCCCGGCCAGCGTGCAGGACATCCTCGACATGGGCCTGCATGCCTTCGCGATGAGCCGCTATTCCGGCGTGTGGGCGGGCATGAAGACGATCCAGGAGGTGGTGGAGTCGTCCGCCTCGGTGTCGGTGGACCCGGACCGCGTGAAGATCGTCATGCCCGAGGACTTCACGATGCCACCGGGCGGCCTGCACATCCGCTGGCCCGACGGCGCGCTCGACCAGGAGGCGCGCCTGTTCGACCACAAGTGGTACGCGGCGCTGGCCTACGTGCGCGCCAACAGGCTCAACCGCAACGTCGTCGAGGGCCCGAACGACCGCTTCGGCATCATCGCCAGCGGCAAGGCCTACAACGACACGCGGCAGGCGCTGGCCGACCTGGGCCTGGACGACGACACCTGCCGGCGACTGGGCATCCGGCTGCACAAGGTCAACGTGGTGTGGCCGCTGGACGCAACCATCACGCGCGACTTTGCCCAGGGCCTGCAGGAGATCCTCGTCGTCGAGGAGAAGCGCCAGGTCATCGAGTACCAGATCAAGGAAGAGCTCTACAACTGGCGCTCCGACGTGCGGCCCAACGTGCTGGGCAAGTTCGACGAGACCGAGGGCGACTTCTCCGGCGGCGAATGGTCGATGCCCAACCCGAGCGACAACTGGCTGCTGCGCGCCAAGGCCGACCTGACGCCGGCGATCATCGCCAAGGCGATCGCCAAGCGCCTGAAGAAGCTCGGCCTCGCGCCCGAGGGCAGCGACGTGGCCGCGCGCATGGACGCGCGGCTGGCCGTGGTGGCGCAGCGCGAGCGCGCGCTGCTCGAGCTGAAGACCGACACCGGCGAACGCGCACCCTGGTTCTGCAGCGGCTGCCCGCACAACACCAGCACCCGCGTGCCCGAGGGCTCGCGCGCGATGGCCGGCATCGGCTGCCACTTCATGTCGGTGTGGATGGACCGCAGCACCAGCACCTTCAGCCAGATGGGCGGCGAAGGCGTGGCCTGGGTCGGCCAGGCGCCGTTCACGAAAGACACGCATGTGTTCGCCAACCTCGGCGACGGCACCTACTTCCACAGCGGGCTGCTGGCGATCCGCCAGAGCATCGCCGCCGGCGTCAACATCACCTACAAGGTGCTCTACAACGACGCCGTGGCGATGACCGGCGGCCAGCAGGTCGGCGAGCGGCCCGAGGGCCACTCGGTGCTGCAGATCCAGAAGAGCCTGATCGCCGAGGGCGTGGGCAAGCTCGTCATCGTCACCGACGAGCCGCAGAAGTACGGCGGCGTCGCGCTGGAGGCCGGCGTCACGGTGCACCACCGCGACGAGCTCGACACGATCCAGCGCCAGTTCCGCGAGCTGCCCGGCTGCACCGCGATCATCTACGACCAGACCTGCGCGACCGAGAAGCGCCGCCGCCGCAAGCGCGGCAAGATGGCCACGCCGGCCAAGACCGTGGTCGTCAACGAACTGGTGTGCGAAGGCTGCGGCGACTGCTCGGTGCAGTCGAATTGCCTGTCGGTCGAGCCGGTCGAGACCGAGTTCGGCCGCAAGCGGCGCATCAACCAGAACACCTGCAACAAGGACTTCTCCTGCGTGAAGGGCTTCTGCCCGAGCTTCGTCACCGTCGAGGGCGGCACGCTGAAGAAGGCGAAGAAGGAAACGCGCGGCGACCTGTCTTCACTGCCGCCGCTTCCCGAGCCCAGCCTGCCGCTGGCCGAGGCGGCCTGGGGCATCGTCGTGGGCGGCGTCGGCGGCACCGGCGTCATCACCATCGGGCAGCTGCTCGGCGTGGCCGCCCACCTGGAAGGCCGCGGCGTGGTCACGCAGGACGCCGGCGGCCTGGCGCAGAAGGGCGGCGCCACCTGGAGCCACATCCAGATCGCCAACCGGCCCGAGGCCATCCACACCACCAAGGTGGACACGGCCAAGGCCGACCTGGTGATCGCCTGCGACGCCATCGTGGCGGCCAGCAAGTACACGATGAGCGTGATGCACGGTGGGCGCACCTTCGTCGCGCTGAACACCCACGGCACACCGACCGCGGCCTTCGTGCGCAACCCCGACTGGCAGTTCCCCGGCGGCAATTGCGAGACGGCAGTGGCCGGTGCGGTGGGCATCGACATGCTCGGCGCCTTCGATGCCGAGCAGGCGGCGGTGCAGTTGATCGGCGATTCGATCTACACCAACCCGCTGCTGCTCGGCTACGCCTGGCAGAAGGGCCGCGTGCCGCTCTCCCATGCCGCGCTGATGCGCGCCTTCGAGCTCAACGGCGTGCAGGTCGACAACAACAAGGCCGCGTTCGAATGGGGCCGGCGCTGCGCGCACGACCTGGCCGCGGTGCAGGCGCTGTTCAAGGCGGCCGCGGTGATCGAGTTCGTGAAGAAGCCGTCGCTCGACGAGATGGTCTCCCGGCGCGTCGAGTTCCTCACCGGCTACCAGGACGCCGCCTACGCGGCACAGTACAAGGCTTTCGTCGAGAAGGTGCGCGCGGCCGAGGCGCCGCTGAAGTCCACGAAGCTCAGCGAGGCGGTGGCGCGCTACCTGTTCAAGCTGATGGCCTACAAGGACGAATACGAGGTGGCACGCCTGCACACCGACCCGGCCTTCGCGCAGAAGATCGCCGGCATGTTCGAGGGCGACTTCAAGCTGGTGCACCACCTGGCACCGCCGATGCTCGCCAAGCACAACGACCGCGGCGAACTCGTCAAGCAGCCCTACGGCCCCTGGGTGCGCAGCGCCTTCGGCGTGCTGGCCAAGCTCAAGGGTCTGCGCGGCACGGCCTTCGATGTGTTCGGCCGCACCGAGGAGCGCCGGACCGAACGCGCGCTGATCGGCGAGTACCGCGCCTGCATCGAGGAACTGCTGGGCACGCTGAACGCTGGCAACCTGGCACTGGCCGCCGAGATCGCGCGCCTCCCCGAAGAGATCCGCGGCTTCGGCCACGTGAAGGAGCGCCACCTGAAGGCGGCGCGTCCGAAGTGGGCGTCGTTGATGGTGCAGTGGCGAGGCGGCGCGGCGCGGCAGGCCGCCTGAGCCACGCTGCTCAGAAGATATCGCTCCAGAGCACGACCTTGCTGGCGTCGAAGACACCGTTGCCGTCGGCGTCCAGATCGATCTGCACCTGCGTGGTCGACAGCACCGTGGCCTGCAGCGAGCCGGTCTTGCCCACCGCCTCGAACTGACCCGAGCGCGGGTTGGCGTCGACGTCGTACTGCAGCATCGGCTGCAGCGTGCGCACCGTCACATAGCCGCCGGCACTGGCCGATGCCACCTGCCCGGAGGCCGTGGTCGTGGTGAGGCCCGCCACTGCGCCACCAGGCGGCAGGATCGAGCTGTCGTACGTCGTATCGATCGTGTAGCCAGCGCGCCAGGTGATCGTGTCGTTGAAGCGCGGCGTGCTGAACGCAAGCGCCAGCCCCTGGCCCACCGCGATGTGCAGGGTTTCGCTCGTCGCGCTGACGAATCGCAGTTGCATGCTGAAGTCGCCCTGCGCGGTCACGCTGCGCGTGCTGGAAACCGACGACATGCCGCCCGTCGTGACGTTGGCAGCGATGGTCAGCGTCGCAGGGTCGATCTGCGTGTAGGTGGCGGTGAAACTCCCGTTCGTGACCTCGCCGGCGAATTCGACGCAGTCGACGTAGGTGGTGGTCAGCACGTCGCCGACGGTTTTGGTGCCACTGTTGTCGCGGTCGTCGAGCGTGCTGGTCGTGGTGCCCGAGATGAAGCAGTTCTCGACCACCGGGCTGCCGAGTGCGGCGATTTGCTTGCGCAAGCCCCTGGCCAGCGGCGCGGACTGGCCGGGGCCGGACGCCAGTGACAGGGCGCCGCCGACCACGTCGCCCTGGATCGCGACGATGCCGGTCCGCACGAGCACGTCCTGGTTGGACGCGCTGACGTCGATGCTGCCCGGCGGCCCGCCGTCGTCCCCGCCGCCACCGCCGCAGGCGGCCAGCAACGCAGCCAGCACGCCCGGAACCAGCGCCGAGCGCACCCGACGCCTGCACGAAACCGTATCCATCACTGACTCCTGTTTCTGCCCTGAGACGAACCCACTGTAGGCAGTGCGGGTCTTACGACGTTGAGTGAGCGCAACGGGCGTCGCCGGGCTGCATCGGAGTGGTGCACCAGCTTTTTTGAACGCTCACGTCAAGCCGCGTGAAGCGCCGCACCGATGCCGCCAACTAGAGTGCCACCCTTCTGAACCTGCGGATCCGCATGAGCCCTGCCTCCACCGATCGTTACACCGGCCTGGCCATCGCCCTGCACTGGGTGCTCGCGCTGGCCATCGTCGGCTCGTTCAGCGTGGGCGTGTACATGACCGAGTTGCCGATCTCGCCGCAGCGCCTGAAGCTCTACAACTGGCACAAGTGGGCCGGGATCTGCATCCTGGCGCTGTCGGCCCTGCGCCTGCTGTGGCGTCTGACGCACCGGCCCCCGGCCGACGTGCCGATGCCCGCCTGGCAGCAGCGGGCCTCGCATGCGGTGCATGGCCTGCTCTACGTGCTGTTCTTCGCCGTGCCGCTGGCCGGCTGGGCCTACAGCTCGGCGGCGGGCTTTCCCATCGTCGTCTTCGGCGTGCTGCCGCTGCCCGATTTCGTCTCGCCCGACAAGGCGCTGGCCGAGGCCATCAAGCCGCTGCACAAGATCCTGGCCTTTACGCTGGCCGCGCTGGTGCTTGCCCACGTGGGCGCAGCGCTCAAGCACCACTTCGTCGACCGCGACGGCCTGCTGGACCGCATGCGTCCGGGCCGCGCCTGAAGGAACACCGCCCCATGAAGACCTACCTCGTCGTCAGCGCCCTGTCGGTGGCCGCCTTGTTCGCCGCGCCCGCCTGCGCGCAGCAACTGGTGCCGGCCGGCAGCGAGATCGCCTTCACCAGCAAGCAGATGGGCGTGCCGGTGGACGGCAAGTTCCGCAAGTTCGACGCCCAGGTCAGCTTCGACCCCAAGAAGCCCGAGGCCGCGAAGATCGCCTTCAGCATCGACCTGGCCAGCGTCTCGCTGGGGGCGGCCGAGACCGAGGGCGAGGTCGTCAAGCCCGACTGGTTCGACACGAAGAAGTTTCCGCAGGCCAGCTTCCAGAGCGCTGCGGTGAAGCCTGCCGGCGCGGGCAAGTTCGAAGTCACGGGCAAGCTCACGATCAAGGGCGCAAGCCAGAACGTCGTGGTGCCGGTGGCGCTGACGCAGGCCGGCGGCATCACCACGGCCACCGGTGGCTTCGTGCTCAAGCGGCTCGATTTCAAGATCGGAGACGGCGACTGGAAGGACACCTCCATGGTCGCCAACGACGTTCAGGTCAAGTTCAAGCTCGCGCTGACGGGTGTCGGCGCGCTCTGAGTTTCACCCCCACACACCCGAATCCACTTTCCGACAGGGACACGACGATGAAAACGACACTGATCGCCTCCGCACTGATCGCCGCCGCCGGCTTCGCCCAGGCGCAAAGCGCCACCTACGGCGTCGATCCGACGCACACCTTCGTGACCTTCGAGGCGCAGCACTTCGGCACCTCGACGCTGCGCGGCCGCTTCGACCGCAAGGAAGGCACGGTTCAGCTCGACCGCGCCGGCAAGTCCGGCAAGGCCGAGATCACCATCGACATCACCTCGGTGAGCACCGGCGTGGGCCCGCTGGACGGCCACCTGAAGAGCAAGGACTTCTTCGACGCCGCCACCAACCCGAGCGCCAAGTTCGTCGGCGACAAGTTCAGCTTCAACGGCGACAAGGTCAGCGAAGTGGCAGGCACGCTGACGATGATGGGCAAGACCCTCCCGGTCACCCTGAAGGCGAGCAACTTCAACTGCTACCAGAACCCGATGCTCAAGCGAGAGGTGTGCGGCGGCGACTTCGAGACCACCATCGCGCGCAGCCAGTGGGGCATCGTCTACGGCCTGCCGGGCATCCCCGACAACATCCGCCTGCTGATCCAGATCGAAGCGGTCAAGCAGTAAGTGTCTGCCCCTCGGCCGACGGGTACGTCGGCCGGCCCCCGAGGGGGCGCGGGCCGGCTTGGGAGCGGCCCGGCGCTCGGCCGCCCGCGCTGCGGCCGCCTCAGGCGCCACCCAGGTGGCGCTGCAGCACGACGGCCAGTTCGGCCTCGCCGAAGGGCTTGGCGAGGTGGTCGTCCATGCCGGCCTCCAGGCTGCGCTGGCGATCACCTTCCAGCGCGTTGGCGGTGAGCGCGACGATGCGCAGCGGCTCGCGGCGCTCGGCGCGCTCCTCGGCGCGGATGCGCCGGGTCGCCTCGAAACCGTCCATGCCGGGCATCTGGCAGTCCATCAGCACCAGGTCGTAGCGGCGTTCGCGCACGCGAAGCAGGGCCTGCTCGCCGTCGTCGACACACTCCACGTGCAGGCCCACGCGCTCGAGCATGGCCTGCGCCACCAGCGCGTTGACCGGGTTGTCCTCCACCAGCAGCACCTCGCCTTGCAGCGTGCTCGAGAGCTCGGGGTCGGGCGCCGCTTCGGCGGCCTCGGCCGGCGGCAGCGGCAGGCGCAGCTCGAAGCAGGCCCCTGCGGCAGGCGAGGCGTCGGCGCAGTTCACGTCGCCGCCCATCGCGCGCGCCAGCTCCCGCGAGATCGCCAGCCCCAGGCCGGTGCCGCCGTGGCGCCGCCCGAACGAGGCATCTCCCTGGTGGAAGGGCTGGAAGATGCGCTCGCGCTCGGACAGCGGCACGCCCTCGCCGCTGTCGATCACCGTGAACACCGCGCGGCCACCGACGTCGCAGCGCGCGCGCAACTCGATCCGCCCGGCGTCAGTGAACTTGACGGCGTTGCCGGTGAGGTTGAGCAGCACCTGGCGCAGGCGCACCGCATCGCCGGTCACCCAGAAGGGCCTCGGCAGCGCCAGATCGAGACGGAAGACCAGGCCCTTCTCCGCCGCCGAGACGCGCGTGAGCTCGGCCACCGCGGCAACGAGTTCGGACAGGTCGAAAGGCCGCGGCGCGAGCTGCAGGTAGCCGCTCTCGATCTTCGAGTAGTCGAGCACGTCGTTGATCAGGCCGAGCAGGTGCCGCCCAGTGTGCTCGAGCATGCCGAGGTAGCGGTCGGCCTCGGCCGAGCCGGCACGTGCCAGCGAGGCCAGGCCGAGCATGCCATGCAGCGGCGTGCGCATCTCGTGGCTCATGGTGGCGAGGAACTGGCCCTTCACCGCGCTGTGCCGCTTCGCCAGGTCGAGCGCCTGCGCTCGCTGGTCGGCGAGGATGGCCATCTCGAACCGCAGCCGCAGCATGGTGCGCGTGGTCGCCGCTGCACGCCGCCCTTCGCCGACGATGAGGCCCAGGAAGACCGTCATCGCCAGCGCCGTATAGAGCGAGAGCCGCGTTCCCATCGACAGCTGGTAGAGGATCGGCGGCAGCAGCACCGGCACGCAGAACCCCAGGCAGGCGAACGGCCGCACCGACAGCACGATCAGGCCGATCGCCGCCACGCCGATCACGGTGGCATTCAAGAGCGCCGCGGCTTCGGGATTGCCCTGCGGCAGCAGCAGCGTGGCAATCAGCCCGTAGACCGTGCCGTCGACAACCAGCGCCCACTCGTAGCGCCGCCCCCAGCGCGCCTCGTGGGCCGGGCCGTCGCGCCGGTAGCGCCAGGCGATGCCCAGGCGAACGAAGGCCACCAGGAACTTGAGCGCCAGCCAGCCCAGGAGCGTGGCATGCGGCAAGATGTTCCACAGCAGCCAGCACAGCAGCAGCCCGACGGGAAAGGCGATCCAGTTGGATGTGCGCGTGCGGTCGAACAGCAGGGCGATCTCGGCGCGATCGATGCGCGAGCCGAGCCCGGCGGCGTCGATCGCGTCGAGGTCGGAGGCCCCGGGAGGGCGGGAGTCGCTGGGCGGGCGCATCGGCAGGCGGGATGCTGGTCGCGAATTCTCACACTGCACCGTGGGCGCCGCCCGACAATCGTGGGATGAAACGTCGAGCAGTTCTCGCCCTCGGGCTGGCCGTGGCCGCCGGCCCGGCAGCGGCGCAGCCGGTGAACTACCGCTTCGACCCGTCGCACAGCTTCGTGCACTTCGAGGTGATGCACTTCGGCACCGCGACGCTGCGCGGGCGATTCGGGCCGCTGGACGGCCTGGCCAGGCTCGACATGCGCGCCGGCACGGGCCAGGTGTCGCTGAGCGTGCCGACCCAGGCCGTGAGCACCGGGCTGGCCGTGCTCGACAGCCGATTGCGGCAAGACGACCTGCTCGCCAGCGGCGCACACCCGCAGGCCTACTTCGTCGCCGAGCGGTTCGTCTTCGAGGGCCAGGCGCTGCGCGAGGTGCGCGGCGAGTTCACGCTGCGCGGCATCAGCCGGCCGCTGACGCTGCACGCGCAGCGCTTTGCCTGCGGCACGCACCCGATCGTCCAGCGGGGCTGGTGCGGCGGCGACTTCGAGGCGGAACTGCGGCGCAGCGACTACGGGCTGACGTTCGGCCTGCCGCTGGTGGCCGACCGCGTGCGGCTGCTCGTGCAGGTCGAGGCCATTCAGGACCCCTGACTCAGAGCGTGGCCCCCCAGGCGGCGACGAAAGCGCGCGCCACGCGGTCGATCTCGGCCAGCGCCAAACCCGGCCTGAACAGCTGGCTGCCGATGCCGAAGCCGGTGGCGCCGGCCCGCACCCAGGGCGCCAGGCTATCCGGCGTGATGCCGCCCACCGGCCACAGCCCGGTGCCGGCCGGCAGGACCGACGCCATCGCCTTCAGCCCGGCGGGGCCGATCACTTCGGCCGGGAACAGCTTGAGCACGCTGGCCCCGGCCTCCAGCGCCGCGAAGGCCTCGGTCGGCGTGGCCACGCCGGGCGCGGCGAACATGCCGCGCTGCCGGGCCTGGGCGATCACGGCCCGGTTGCAGTTCGGCGAGACCATCATCCGGCCGCCGGCGGCATGCACCGCATCGACGTCGGCCGGGGTGAGCATCGTGCCGCCACCCACCAGCGCATCGGCCGGCGCCGAACGCGCGATGGCGGCGATGCCGTCGATCGCGCCGGGCCGGTTCAGCGGCACCTCGACGATGCGAAAGCCGGCGTCGAACAGCACGCGGGCCACCTCGAGGGCGCGTTCGGCCTCGAGGCCGCGCAGGATGGCCACCAGGGGCGGGCGGGGGCAGATCGGCTCGCTCATGAGCGGCTATTCTGCGCGACGTCCGTTCGCGGCCCGCCGCCCCACTTCCAGGAGACACCCACGTGGCCACCGTTCCATATATCGAATTCGCCGGCGTGCGCTTCAACAGCCTGGCCGGGCAGGGCGTGATCGTCACCGGCGGCGCCAGCGGCATCGGCGCCGACATCGTGCGCGCCTTCGCACAGCAAGGCTGCAAGGTCGGCTTCGTCGACCGCGACGAGGCGGCCGGCCGCGCGCTGGCGGCGAGCCTGCCCGAGACCTTCTTCGAGAGCGTCGACGTGACCGACGTGCCGGCGCTGAAGGCGGCCATCGAGCGGCTCGCGGCGCGCACTGGCGGCGTCGACGTGCTCGTCAACAACGTCGCCAACGACCAGCGACACAGCATCGACGACATCACGCCGGAATTCTTCGACGAGCGCATCGCCGTCAACCTGCGCCCGCACTTCTTCGCCACGCAGGCGGTGCTGGCCTCGATGCGCGGCAAGGGCGGCGGCAGCATCGTCAACATCGGCTCGGGCAGCTGGAAGAACAAGACGCCGAACCTGAGCGTCTACGCCACCGCCAAGTCGGCCATGCAGGGCTTCACCCGCTGCCTGGCGCGCGACCTGGGCCGCGACAACATCCGCGTCAACTGCGTGGTGCCGGGCTGGACGATGACCGAGCGGCAGGTCTCGCTGTGGGTCGACGCCGCCGGCGAGGCCGAGATGGACAAGCAGCACTGCATCCCCGGGCGCATCGTCGGCATGGACATCGCGCACATGGTGCTGTTCCTCGCCGCCGACACCGCGCGCATGGTCACGGCGCAGGAATTCGTCGTCGACGCCGGCTGGGCCTGACTTCGCACGAGCGATCTTTGCGCGCAGGTCGAAACTGAATCGACCCCACCAGGGCAATCGGCAGCCTCTCCCGGGCAGGCCGGCGCAGCATGGTGCGGTGCGACAAAGTGTCGGAGGGTTTTACCCACTTGCTCACGAATGGGCGGGATAGAGACATTAGGGGGGTCCGCGTCAACCGCCCGGTACAGGGTGACACGCGAGCAATCCACGTTGTCGTAACGCCCTACCGGAGACTCCCCGATGAGCAAGCCCTCGCCCGCCCCGCGCCGCCGCTTCCTGAAGACCGCCGCCACCAGCACCGTGGCCGCCGGCGCGATGGCCGCGCCGATGGTGTCGAACGCCCAGACCACCAGCCTGCGCTTCCAGAGCACCTGGCCCTCGAAGGACATCTTCCACGAGTACGCCACCGACTTCGCCAAGAAGGTCAACGACATGGCGGGTGGCCGCCTGAAGATCGAAGTGCTGCCGGCCGGTGCCGTGGTGCCCGCGTTCCAGCTGCTCGAAGGCGTCGCCAAGGGCACCCTGGACGGCGGCCACGGCGTGGTGGCCTACCACTACGGCAAGAACTCGGCGCTGGCGCTGTGGGGCTCCGGCCCGGCCTTCGGCATGGACCCGAACATGGTGCTGGCCTGGCACAACTACGGCGGCGGCAAGGCGCTGCTCGACGAGATCTACAAGAGCCTGAACATCGACGTCGTGTCCTACCTGTACGGCCCGATGCCGACGCAGCCGTTCGGCTGGTTCAAGAAGCCGGTGGCCCGCGTGGAAGACATCAAGGGCATCAAGTTCCGCACCGTCGGCCTGGCGGTCGACATGTATACCGATATGGGCGCCGCGGTGAACCCGCTGCCCGGCGGCGAGATCGTGCCGGCCCTGGACCGCGGCCTGATCGACGGGGCCGAGTTCAACAACGCCAGCTCGGACCGCCTGCTCGGCTTCCCCGACGTGAGCAAGAACTGCATGCTGCAGAGCTTCCACCAGTCGGGCGAACAATTCGAGATCCTGTTCAACAAGGGCAAGTTCAATGCCCTGCCCGCCGAGCTCAAGTCGATCATCGACTACGCCGTGCAGGCCGCCAGCGCCGACATGAGCTGGAAGGCGATCCAGCGCAACTCGCAGGACTACATCGAGCTGAAGAAGGCCGGCGTCAACTTCTACAAGACGCCCGACGCCATCCTGCGCGCGCAGCTCGCGTCGTGGGACAAGATCATCGCCAAGAAGAGCGAAGAGAACCCGATGTTCAAGAAGATCCTGGAGAGCCAGAAGGCCTTCGCGCAGCGCGCCGGCGCCTGGCAGAACGACTACATGGTCGACTTCACGATGGCCTACAACCACTACTTCGGCAAGAAGTAAGCGCGACCCGGGCCGCACGGGCTGCCGGCCGGCATCATCGGCCGGCAGCCTTTTTCTTTGTGCTGCCCCGCGAGGAACATCAATGCAAAAACTGCTGTTGGCGGTCGACCGCCTCTCCACCTGGCTGGGCCAGCTGTTCGCCTGGTTCATCGTCGTGCTGACGTTCCTGATCACCTACGAGGTGTTCTCGCGCTACGTGCTGAACAACCCGCACGACTGGAACCTGAACGTGCAGATCATGCTGTACGGCACGCTGTTCATGATGGCCGGCGCCTACACGCTGAGCAAGAACGGCCACGTGCGCGGCGACGTGCTCTACGGGTTCTTCCGCCCGCGCACGCAGGCCACCATCGACCTGATCCTGTACGTGATCTTCTTCCTGCCGGGCATCGTCGCGCTCACGTACGCCGGCTGGGGCTACGCCAACGAGGCGCTGGCGATCCGCGAGCAGACCTTCTCCGCCACGGCGCTGCCGCTGTACCCGTTCAAGTTCGTGATCCCGGTCGCCGGCGGCATGCTGCTGCTGCAGGGCATCGTGGAGATCGTGCGCTGCATCACCTGCCTGCGTGACGGCGAATGGCCCTCGCGCGAACTCGACGTCGAGGAAGTCGACGTCGACAAGCTCAAGGAGATGGTGCACGTGAAGGACGAAGACATCGCCGCGCTCGACAAGTACGTCGTCGGGCAGGCCGGGGGGCACAAGTGAAGATTCGCAAGGAACTCTGGTTCGGCTTCGTCATCATGGGGCTGATCATCGCCGGCACGCTGGTGATGCTGGTCTCGGCGCCGGCCATCACCAACGGCCACCTCGGCCTGATGATGCTGGCGCTGGTCGTCGTGGCCATCATGCTGGGCTTTCCCACCGCGTTCACGCTGATGGGCATGGGCATGGTGTTCACCTGGCTCGCCTACGAGGAGGACACGACGAAGACGCTCGACCTGATGGTGCAGTCGGCCTTCAAGGTGATGAGCAACGACGTGCTCATCTCGATCCCGCTGTTCGTGTTCATGGGCTACCTCGTCGAACGCGCCAACCTGATCGAGAAGCTGTTCAGGTCGCTGCACCTGGCGCTGGCCCGCGTGCCGGGCTCGCTGGCGGTGGCCACGCTGTTCACCTGCGCAGTGTTCGCCACGGCCACCGGGATCGTCGGCGCGGTGGTCACGCTGATGGGCCTGCTGGCGATGCCGCAGATGCTCAAGGGCGGCTACGACGTGCGCCTGTCGGCAGGCGCCATCACGGCGGGCGGCTGCCTGGGCATCCTGATCCCGCCCTCGGTGCTGTTGATCGTCTACGGCGCCACGGCCGGCGTGTCGGTGGTGCAGCTGTATGCCGGCGCGTTTTTCCCCGGCATCATGCTCGCCGGCCTGTACATCGTGTACGTGATCATCCTGGCCAAGCTCAAGCCGGAGATGGCGCCGCCGCTGTCGGAGCAAGCGCGCTTCATCGAGCTGCCGCCGATGACGCAGCGCATCTCGGATGCGGTGTCCAACCGCGCCCTGCCCGCGCTGCTGACGGCCCTGAAGGGCTCGCGCAACGCCGGCGTGCCTTCCGACTACATCCTCAAGCAGCTCGGCATCACGCTGCTGCCGGCGATCGTGTTCGCGCTGGTGGCCGGGCTGTCGTATCGCTCCGCCACCGAGCCGCTCGACCCGGTGGCGGCGATGCAGTCCGGTGGCCTGGCCGAGCCCTCGGGCAGCCTGCGCGAAGGGCGCGGCGCCAGCGGTGGCGTGCAGGAGCCTCCGGGTTCGTCCGGCGGCGTGCAGGAGCCCCCGGGCGCCGGCGGCGGCCTGCAAGAGCCGCCTGCCGCCGGCGGACTGCAGGAGCCTCCCTCGGCCGGCGGTGGCCTGAAAGAGCCTCCCGGCTCCGGCGTGCAGGAACCCCCGGGCGCCTCCGGCGGGGTGAAGGAGCCTCCCACCGCCACGTCTGCCAGCACGGCCAATGCGGCAGCGCAGGCCGCGCCCGAGCGGCGCAGCGCGAGCCGCGGTTTCTGGATCGGCCTGGGCGTGGGCGCCATCGCGCTGTTCGGCCTCTACGCGATGCTGAGCTTCCAGCGTCTCGAGGTCTTCAAGATGCTGCTGGCGAGCTTCTTCCCGCTGGTCATCCTGATCCTCGCGGTGCTCGGCTCCATCGTCTTCGGCCTGGCCACGCCCACCGAGGCGGCGGCCGTGGGCGCCTTCGGCGGCTTCATCCTCGCGGCGGCCTACCGGCAGTTGAACATGACGATGGTGAAGGAGTCGGTGTTCCTCACCGCCAAGACCAGCGCGATGGTCTGCTGGCTGTTCGTCGGCAGCGCGATCTTCTCGGCCGCCTTCGCACTGCTGGGCGGGCAGGAACTGGTCGAGCGCTGGGTCATGTCGATGAACCTGTCGAAGACGCAGTTCCTGCTGCTCAGCCAGGCGATCATCTTCGTGCTCGGCTGGCCGCTCGAGTGGACGGAGATCATCGTCATCTTCATGCCGATCTTCATCCCGCTGCTCGACAACTTCGGCGTCGATCCGCTGTTCTTCGGCCTGCTCGTCGCACTGAACCTGCAGACCGCGTTCCTCAGCCCGCCGGTGGCGATGGCCGCGTTCTACCTGAAGGGCGTGAGCCCGCCGCACGTGACGCTGAACCAGATCTTCGCGGGCATGCTGCCGTTCATGGGCATCCAGGTGCTGGCGATCTTCCTGCTGTACATGTTCCCGGCCATCGGCCTGTGGTTGCCGCAGGTGCTCTACAAGTGATGCACTGAAACTGCGTCAAGTCGGGGCGGCGTGAATCGCGCCAGAATGCGCGCATGAATGCCGCCCTCACCGACCGCGCGCGATGGCGCGCGCTGGTCGCCCAGCTCGAACAGGGCCTGCTCGAACGCGACACCGCGGTGCGGCTGGCGCTGCTCGCCGCGCTGGCCGGCGAGCATGTGCTGCTGATCGGCCCGCCGGGCACCGCCAAGAGCGAACTGGCGCGTCGCCTGCACCGCGCCTTCGGCGGCGCGCGCTATTTCGAACGGCTGCTGACGCGCTTCTCGACGCCCGAGGAGCTGTTCGGCCCGCTGTCGCTGAAGGCGCTCGAGCACGACCGCTACGAGCGCCTCGTCGACGGCTACCTGCCCACGGCCAGCATCGCCTTCCTCGACGAGGTGTTCAAGGCCAACTCCGCGATCCTCAACGCGCTGCTCACGCTGCTCAACGAGCGCGAGTTCGACAACGGCAGCGCGCGCGTGCGTACGCCGCTGATCTGCGTGGTCGGCGCCACCAACGAGGTGCCGGCCGAGGAGGCGCTGATGGCCTTCCACGATCGCTTCCTGGTGCGGGTTCCGGTGGCCGGCGTCAGCGATTCGGCGTTCAACGCGCTGCTGACGCTGCAGCCCGGCGCGCCGGCCGCCGCCGTGACGGTGTCGAACGACGAACTGCGCGAAACGCTGGCACAGCGCGAACACGTCGCGCTACCCGCCGAGGTGCTGGCCGCGCTGGCGGCGCTGCGCGCCTTCGCGGCGGCGCAGGGCATCACGGTGTCCGATCGCCGCTGGCGGCAACTCGTCGCGCTGCTGCGCAGCGCCGCGCACACCGAAGGCCGTGCCGCCGTCGACACGCTCGACCTCTGGCTCGTGCCCTACGTGGTGGCCGCGCAGCCGGCGCAGGTGCCGGCGCTGCACGACTGGTTCGTCGCTGAAGTGGCGCACGCCGCGCTGCAGGAGGCGCCCTGGCTCACCCGCGCCGTCGAGGCCTTCGAGAAGCAGCTCGAGATCGAACTCTCCATGCCGGCCGACGGTGCCGACGACAGCGCCGGCAAGCTCGCGCTGGCACGTGCCATCGGCGGCGCCGCGGAGGGCGGCATGCTGCGCATGGTCACCACCTCGCTGGAAGACGCGATGCGCCGCCGCTGGAGCCCGGTGCACGTGGCCGCGCGGCTGGCGCAGGTGGACGAGGTGATGGGGCGCGCGAACCAACCCTTGCCCGCGCTGCGCGCGGCCTTGGCGGAACTGGAGCGCGCGCTGGCTGGGCGCGTCTGGCTGCCTCCCTCGCTCGCGGCCACGCTGACCGGCAACCGGTGCCGCACGATCGCCACGCTCGAATCGCTGCTCACCCGGCTGGCTCAGGTGCGCGAGGGCTTCGCGGCGCTGCCGGTCGACGAAGCCTTGCCGCAGCAGACGCCGGAGCCCATCGCCATCGGCGCCTGAGGCCATGGGCTCGATCGACACGCCCTACGACCGGCTCGCGGCGCTGCCGCGCGAGCTGTGGCTGCCAGGTCTGGTCACTGCGTGTGGCGACAGCGCCGCACGGCTGGCCGACCTGCGCGGCTGGCTCGACGCGCTGGACCAGGGGCAGTTGCCGGACGAGACGCTGGACTTCGGCGACGCGCAGGCGGTGATGCCGCTGCGCGTCGCGATCGGCGAGCTCGAATTGCCGCAGCTCTCCCGCGGCGTGCCGGCGCTGGCCGAGCAGGTGCTGCGCACGCTGCTGTGGCACCTGGACCGCATCGTCGATCTGCAGCCGCGTCTGACGCGCGCGCAGGCCATCGCGGCGAGCGCCCAGGGCTTTCGCGAGGAATGGGCCGTCGAGAAGAGCGGCTGGGAGGAAGCGCTCGCGCTGATGCAGGGCCTGGGCGACCTCGCCCACCTGCGCTGGGATGAACTGCGCGGCCGGCTCACGGCGCGCGAATGGCGCGAGGCGCAGCGCATCAGCGCGCTGCTGGCGCACCTGCAGCCGCTGGCCGAGCTGATCCGCAGCCTGGGCCGCGCCCATCATCATCCCGAGCGTCCGCCGGCCCTCGCGGTGCAGGCAGCGGCGCTCCACACACCGCTGCCACTGCGCGAGCGCGAAACGCGCCTGCCCGACGCGCCGGGCGAGCTGATGGGCATCCGCCATTCCGACCGCATCGAACGCATGCTGGGCAGCGAAGCCGTGCAGATCCGCCACCCGGTGCTGCACAAGCTGTGGCGTGCGCGGCTGGCCGAGAGCCGCCTGCTCACCTACCAGAGCGAAGCGGTGCTCATCGAGCCCGTGCCCGACCCCGAGGGCCGCGCGCGCCAGCGCAGTGCGCTGCAGCCCGAGCGCCTGGAGCGCGGGCCCATCATCCTGTGCGTCGACACCTCGGGCTCGATGCAGGGCGCGCCGGAAAACATCGCCAAGGCGGTGGTGCTGGAGGCGCTGCGCACGGCTCACCGCGAGAAGCGCGGCTGCCTGCTGATCGCCTTCGGCGGGCCGGACGAAGTGATCGAGCGCGAGCTGCGCCCGGCCGAGCGGCCGCAGGACGGTCTCGATGCGCTGCTCGAGCTGCTCGGCCAGAGCTTCGACGGCGGCACCGACGTGCAGGCGCCGATCGAACGCGCGGTGCAGCGTGTGCACGAAGCGCGCTGGAGCGGTGCCGACCTGCTGATCGTCAGCGACGGCGAGTTCGGCTGCACGCCGGCCACCCAGGCGCAGCTGGAGTCGGCACGCAGCGAACTCGGCTTGCGCGTGCAAGGCATCCTCGTCGGCGACCGCGAGACGTTGGGATTGCTGGAGACCTGCGACGCCATCCACTGGCTGCGTGACTGGCGTCGCTTTGCAGGCGACACGCCGCAGCGAGAGGGTTTCGTGCCGGTGCACACCGCAAGCCTGACGGCGCTGTACTTCCCCAACGCGCTGAACGCCCGGGCCTCGGCCACCGCGGCGCGGCGCGGCTCGTGAAGACGTCGCGCCGACGCGAAACATCCCGCCCAGCTGTGACAAGCTGAAGCGCCGAGCACTCGAAGCGCCGTCAGGCGACACGTTTGGTCACTGCGTAGCGCCTGTGCTCGTGCATCGTTCGACGCTCAAGCCGCGACATGACGGCGAAGGGAGTTCGATGCGCAAGGCAATAGATACGGCGAGCACCCTGCGCTCGCTCTTCGCGACGGTGGGCGCGACCGCACTGCTCGCCGCCTGCGGCGGAGGCGCGAGCGACAACGCAGCCCCGCCGACAGGCGGAACGCCCGCGCCGGCCCCTGCGCCCGCACCGGCTCCTGCTCCTGCTCCTGCCCCTGCCCCTGCTCCTGCCCCTGCCCCTGCTCCTGCCCCTGCCCCTGCCCCTGCCCCTGCCCCCGCACCGGCTCCTGCCCCGGCACCGGCTCCTGCCCCGGCACCGGCTCCTACGCCCGCACCGGCGCCCGTCAGCGTTCGCGACGCCTTTCGCCTGGCCGACCAGGCCAGCTTCGGCGCCACCGAAACACTCATCGGCGACATCCGCACCCAGGGCCGCGCGGCCTGGATCGCTGCGCAGATGGGCATATCGGCCTCGCGCTACACCGCGGGCAACGGCGACGCGATCCACAAGAACACCAGCAACACCTTCTTCTGCGACCTGCCCGCCTACGCCGGCGCGAACTGCTGGCGCGACTGGTTCTCGAGCCAGCCGATGACCTGGGACTTCTACCGCAACGCCACGCAGAACGCCGACCAGCTGCGCCAGCGCGTGGCCTTCGCGCTGCAGCAGATCGTCGTCGTCAACAACCTCGACGTCGAGGGCACCTACGGCCTGCGCAACTACCACAACACGCTGCTCGACAACGCTTTCACCAACTACCGGCAGGTGCTGAAGAAGGTGACGCTGTCGCCGGTGATGGGCGACTTTCTCAACAACGCCAACAACGACAAGGCCGCGCCGAACGAGAACTACGCGCGCGAGCTGCTGCAGCTGTTCTCGATCGGCACCTGCGAGCTCAATGCCGACGGCTCGCTGAAGGGTGGCACCTGTTCGCCGACCTACAACAACGAGACGGTGCGCAACTACGCCTATGCGATGACCGGCTGGACCTACCCGGCCGGCGGCACCACCGCCTACGGCTGCTGGCCCACCGGCGCGAACTGCCAGTACTACGGCGGCGACATGGTGCCGGTGACGCGCTACCACGACACCAGCGTGCGCCCGCTGCTCGGCGGCGTCAGCAAGCCGGCCAACAGCACGCCGGCGACGGCGCTCGAGCTGGTGCTCGACAGCGTGATGCAGCATCCGAACACCGCGCCCTTCATCGGCAAGCAGCTGATCCAGCACCTGGTCAGCAGCAACCCGAGCCCGGGCTACGTGCAGCGCGTGGCCGCGGCCTTCATCGCCGGCAGCTACACCGCCGAGGGCCGCACCTTCGGCGCCGGCACGCGTGGCGACCTGGCCGCCACCGTGGCGGCCGTGCTGCTCGATGCCGAGGCACGCGGCGACACGCCCGCGCGCCGCGCCGGCAAGCTGCGCGAGCCGACACTGATGTTCACCGGCGTGCTGCGTGCACTGAACGGCCGCAGCGACGGCGAGGCCCTGGCCTGGTGGTGGGGCGAGGTGCTGCGCCAGCATGTGTTCCGGCCGCCCTCGGTGTTCAACTTCTACCCGCCGGACTACCCGGTGCCCGGCAGCGCCACGATGGTCGGCCCGCAATTCGGCATCCACAACGCCAACTCGGCGCTGGAGCGGCTGAACTTCCTCACCTACCTGCTCTACTGGGGCGGCTCGACGGCCGAGGCCAGCGTGCCCGGCGCCTTCGGTACGACGGTGAACACGGTGCCCTTCGAGGCCGATGCGGCCGATGCCGCCAAACTCGTCGACCGCCTCTCGGTGCTGGCCACCGGCGCCGCGCTGCCGAGCACCACGCGCACGCGCATCATCACCGCCGTCGAGGCCTTCAACGCCTCGAGCAGCAGCACCTGGCAGAGCGAGCGCGTCAAGCAGGCCGCCTACCTGGTGTTCGCCACCCCCGCCTTCCAGGTGCAGCGATGAAAGCCCGCGCCATGACGATGAACCGCCGCCACTGGCTCAAGCTCGCCGGCCTGATGGGCGCCACCGCCGGTGCCGGCACGATCGGCAACCTGCTGCTGCCGGGTGCGCCGGCGCGCGCCGCCGACTACAAGGCCCTGGTGTGCATCTTCCTGTACGGGGGCAACGACGGGTTGAACACCGTCGTGCCGACGGATGCCACGCGCTATGGCCAGTACAGCGCAGTGCGCAAGACCCTGGCGCTGCCGCAGGCCAGCCTGGTCGGCCTGGGCAGCAGCGGCTACGGGCTGCACCCGTCGCTGGCCGCGCTGGCACCGGTCTGGGCTGAGGGCCGGCTCGCGCCGGTGTTCAACGTCGGCCCGCTGTTCCAGCCGACGACGAAGGCGCAATTCCGCGCCGCGCCGGAGAGTTCCGACCTGGTGCCCGACAACCTGTTCTCGCACAGCGATCAGCAGGTGCTGTGGGAAAGCGGCAGCACCGACGCGCTGACGCGCACCGGCTGGGGCGGGCGCGCCGCACAGGCGCTGGCCACCGCCAACCCGGTGATCTCGGTCGGCGGCAACGGCCGCTTCGGCTTGTCGGCGCTGTCGGCGCCGCTGGTGCTGCCCGAGCCGGGCGCCACCTTCGGCGCCTACGAGCTCGGCACCGACAGCTGGCGCACCAGCTACGCGCCGCTGGTGGCGCGTGCAGCCGCGCTGCGCGGCATCTACAGCGAGGCGCAAGACAACGACCTCGCCGAGGTCTACGCGGGCATGCAGCGCGACGCCTTCGCCATGTCGGACCGGCTGGCCGCGCTGATCAAGGTGAAGCCGGGCCAGGCCGGCTCGGTGGCGGCGATCGACAACGCCTTCGCGCCGCTGATTGCCAATGGCGACGTCGCCGACGGCCTGCCACGCCAGCTCTACCAGATCGCCAAGCTGATCGCCGGCAACGCCACGGTGCAGGGCAACCGGCAGATCTTCTTCGCGCAGCTCGGCGGCTTCGACACCCACGCCAACCAGATCGGCGGCAGCGTGCTGGTGGGCAACCACGCGAACCTGCTCAAGGAAGTGGGCGATTCGCTCGCCTGCTTCCACAACGCGATGAAGGCGATGGCGCTGGCCGATGCGGTGACGGCATTCACGCAGAGCGACTTCGGCCGCACCTTCACGCCGAACAACAGCAGCGGCACCGACCACGCCTGGGGCAACCAGCACCTGGTGGTCGGCGGTGCCGTCAAGGGCGGGCTGACCTACGGCACGTATCCGACGCTGGCGCTGGGCGGCCCCGACGACGTGGGCGTGGACAGCTGGGAACTGCAGGGCCGCTGGATCCCGACCAGCTCGGTCGACCAGTACGCGGCCACGCTGCTCGCGTGGTTCGGCGCCACCGACGCGCAGCTCGACACGGTGCTGCCCAACCTGCGCAACTTCGGCAGCGCGCGCACCCTCGGCTTCCTGTAGGGGCAGCGGGTCGGCCGACGGCCTGTCGTCGGCGTCTGCAGGCTGTCCGCCCGGGGCGGCGGGCTGTCGCACGGCCCGCGCGGCGCCGGCCTGGCGACCGTACAGTTCGGGCGTCTTGCCGAAAGCCGCCCATGTCGATCCCGCCCGTTCCGCCCGCCCCCCCGACCCCCGCTGCCGCCGCAGCCGGTGCCGCGCGGGCGCTGGCAGGCCTTCAAGGCGACAGCGCTGAGCGCCTTCCATGCCTACGGCAGCTGGCTGGTGGGCATCAGCTGGTGGCGCTTCGCGCTGCTGGCGGTGCTGCTGCTGATCATCACCGGCATCGCGCAGAACATCCCGCCGTTCAGCTGGCCGACGCCGCAGTGGTTCGCGGCCGAGGCGCCGCAGGCGGAGTTGCCTGCGCCGCCGAGTGCACCCGTGGTCCGTCTGGAAGGGCCCCGACCGCCGGAGTCGGCGGCCAGCGGCGCCAGAAGCGGCGTCGAGATCTCGATCAGCGGCAAGGGCATCGTCGTGCGCCCGAACGCCGAGGTGCCCGCCGGCGCGGCCTCCGACCCGACGGTGCACTTGGGCAAGAACAGCATCGAGATCAAGGTGCCGCCGGGCGCCGACAGCGAGGAGGTTCGCCAGGCCATCGAGGATGCCCGCGAGGAGATCGCCGACGCCATCGAGGATGCCCGCGACGCCAGGGCGGATGCGAAGAAGGCCGCTGATGTCACCGTCAAGGTGGCCCCGAAGCGCAAGCCGCGCCGCGCGACCTTCGGCGACTCGCTGCCGGAGATTGCCTTCCTGTGGATCGCCATGTCGATCATCCTGAAGATCACTTACAAGGGCCGCCTGCAGGCCGAGGTGAAGGCCGCGCAGGCCACCGAGACGGCCGAGGCCGAGTCGCTGAAGCGCCAGGTGGTGGAGGCGCGCATGGCGGCGATGCAGGCGCAGGTGGAGCCGCACTTCCTGTTCAACACGCTGGCCTCGATCGACCACCTGATCGAGACCGACCCGAAGCGCGCCTCGGTGATGCAGAAGAACCTGATCGCGCTGCTGCGCGCGAGCATGCCGACGATGCGCGAGACGGCGGCCAACGGCGTGCGCGATCTCGGCCGCGAGCTGGCGGTGATCGCGCCCTACCTGGAGATCCTCAAGGTGCGCATGGAAGACCGCCTGAGCACCCTGATCGACGTGCCCGAGGGCCTGCGCTCGGCGGAGTTCCCGCCGATGATGATCCAGAGCCTGGTGGAGAACGCCATCAAGCACGGCCTGGAGCCCAAGCCCGAAGGCGGCTCGCTGGCCGTGAAGGCCGAGATCGTGCACGGCAAGCTGGCGGTGACGGTGGCCGACACGGGCCTGGGCTTCGGCAAGGCTGCCACCGCCGGCACCGGCATCGGGCTGAACAACATCCGCGAGCGCTTGCAGCTGCTGTATGGCAACCGCGCCTCGCTCAGCGTGGGCGAGAACCTGCCCAGCGGCACGCGGGTGACGATCACCGTGCCCTACGTGGCGCAGGCGCGCGACGGCGCTACGATGGCCGCATGAACACGCCTGCCGCCCTGCGCGCCGTCATCGCCGACGACGAACGGCTGATGCGCGAGCAGCTGCGCGCCCGCCTGGCCGAGGTGTGGCCCGCGCTGCAGATCGTCGGCGAGGCGAAGAACGGAGACGAGGCGCTGCAGTTGGTCGAGCAGCATCACCCCGACATCGCCTTCCTCGACATCCGCATGCCGGGTTTGACCGGCGTGGAGGCGGCGCGCGCGATCGCTCAGCTGCCCTGTGGCGATGAAGTGGAGGATGGCTGGGCCGGCTGCGAGATCGTCTTCATCACCGCCTACGACGAGTACGCGGTCGAGGCCTTCGAGCAGGGCGCGGCCGACTATGTGCTCAAGCCGGCCGAGCGCGAGCGGCTGGCCGTGACGGCCGAACGCATCCGCAAGCGCATCGCCCAACGTGGCAGCGCCGAAGGCGTGGCACAGCCCGGCATGCAGCAGATGCTGCAGCGACTGGCGCAGCACATGAACCCGGGCGGCGCGCCGAAACTGAAGTGGATCCAGGCCACGGTCGGCCAGAGCATCCAGATGATCCCGGTGGACGACGTGCTGTTCTTCATCTCCGACGAGAAGTACACGCGCGTGCAGACAGCGACGATCGAGGCGCTGATCCGCAAGCCGATCAAGGAGCTGATCGAGGAGCTCGATGCCGAGCTGTTCTGGCAGATCCACCGCTCGACCCTGGTCAACGTGAAGGCCATTGCCGGGGTGAGCCGCGACCTGCGCGGCCGCCAACTCGTCAGCGTGAGGGGTCACACGGAGAAACTGGAGGTCTCGCGCAGCTTCACGGGGCTCTTTAAAGGGATGTAGCGGTAGCGCGCTCTCGCAGCGAGCCCACGATGAACCACTGCGCCGCCCAGTAGGTCGACAACACCAGCAGCGGCGCGAGCGGCAGCGGCCCGGCGAACTTGTTCGTCGCCAGCAGCGCATCGGAGGCGACGAACAGCGCACCGCCGATCGCTGCGGATCGCGCCAGCACCGCGTCGGCCGTGCCGCGCTCCGCAAGCCATACCGCCGCCGCTTGCGCCGCCATCGAGGCCAGGCACAGCACGTAGAGCAGCACCGGCACGCGCAGGGCCGCCGGAACGCCCGGCCACAAGTGCATCAGGACGGCTCCGGCCACCACGGCGTAGGCGGCGAAGGGAGTCCACCTCGACAGGAAGCGCGCGCGCGTGCAGAACGCGGCGATGTAGGCCAGGTGCGCGAGCAGGAAGGCGACCAGCCCCGGCAGGAAGCCTTCCTTCGGCCACAGCAGCGCCACGTCACCGGCCAGCGACAACACGAGCCCGACCAGCACGAGGCGGCGCAGCTTCGGCGTGTCGGCGCCGCGAGGCCAGGCCAGCGCGATGAGCAGCACCGTGGTCAGCGGCTTGGCGACGAACACCCACCCTGCCGGCAGCAGGCCGAGCCCGGCGCCGATCGCCACGGCGGCCGCCAACGCGATGGCCATCGGCAGCAAACGGCTCACGGGTTCACCTTCGTGTCGGCCACGACCGCCTGCGCCGCACGCGCCGCGGCCGCCTCGCGCAGAGCCTTCAGCTTGGCGCGCGGGTCTTCCTTCACCTGCACCTCGTGCAGCTTCATCTCGCCGATGAATCGGCTGGGCACGCCCTGCACGGTGTCGCGCCCGCGCTTGCGCCGGCGCAGCGTGCTCACCGCCAGCGTGGTGCGCGCTCGCGTGATGCCGACGTACATCAGCCGGCGCTCCTCCTCGAGGCGCTGCGGCGTCATCTCGTCGTCTTCGCTGCGGAACGGCAGCAGGCCTTCGTTGACGCCCGCGAGCACCACGTGCGGCCACTCCAGACCCTTGGCGGCGTGCAGCGTCGACAACGTCACCACATCCTGCTCGTCACCGCGCTCGGCCAGGCTGATGATCACCGAGATGGTCTGCGCCACCTCGAGCACGCTCTTCTTCTCGGTCTCGACCGACAGGCCGCCATCGTTCTCGATCTCTCCGCCGCAACGGCGCGCGACCCAGTCGACGAAATCCATCACGTTCGACCAGCGCGCGGCGGCGAGCTTCTCGCTCTCTTCGCCCTCGTAGAGGTGCTTCTCGTAGGCGATGTCCTTCAGCCAGCCCATCAGCAGCGCCTTCGCGTCCTCGGCCCCGGTGGTGTGGCGGGCGCGGTACTCGAGGTCGTTCACGTAGCGGCCGAACTCGTGCAGCGAGCCGACCGCACGCGCGTTCAGCGCCGTGCCCAGGCTGTCGGCGAACAGCGCTTCGTACAGGCTGGTCTTCCACTTGCCCGCGAACTCGCCGAGGCTGGCCAGGGTCTGGTGGCCGATGCCGCGCTTGGGGGTGGCCACGGCGCGCAGGAAGGCCGGGTCGTCGTCGTTGTTGACGAGCAGGCGCAGCCAGGCGCACAGGTCCTTGATCTCGGCGCGATCGAAGAAGCTCTGGCCGCCCGACACCTTGTACGGGATGCTCGCCTTGCGCAGAGCCTTCTCGAACACCTTGGCCTGGTGGTTGGCGCGGTAGAGCACGGCGAAGTCCTTGAACGCCACCTGCCCGCCCTGGCCGCGCTGGCTCTGGATGAAGGCCACCGCGCGCTCGGCCTCGTGCTCCTCGCCGTCGCACTCGATCACGCGCACCGGCTCGCCGTCGCCGAAGGCGCTCCACAGCTTCTTCTCGAACAGCTTGGGGTTGTTTCCGATCACCGCGTTGGCCGCGCGCAGGATGTGGCCGGTGGAGCGGTAGTTCTGCTCCAGCGCGATGACCTTGAGCTGCGGGTACTCGACCGGCAGGCGCTTCAGGTTGTCGATGGTGGCGCCGCGCCAGCCGTAGATGCTCTGGTCGTCGTCGCCCACTGCGGTGAACATGGCGCGATCGCCGGCGAGCAGCTTGAGCATCTCGTACTGCGTCGCGTTGGTGTCCTGGTACTCGTCGACGAGCAGGTAGCGCAGCGTGTCCTGCCACTTGGCACGCACCTCGGGCTCGCGGCGCAGCAACTGCATGGGCAGGCCGATCAGGTCGTCGAAGTCGACCGCCTGGAAGGCCGCGAGCCGCTCCTCGTAGCGCTGCATGACCCGCTGCGCAACTCGCTCGTCGTCGTTGGTGGGCTCGACCTGGCCGCTGCTCAGGCCCTGGTTCTTCCAGCCGCTGATGGCCCATTGCCAGCGCCGCGCCAAGGCGTTGTCGGTGCTGCTGCCGGCGTCCTTCAGGATGCCCAGCACGTCGTCGCTGTCGAGGATGCTGAACTGCTCCTTCAGCCCGATGCGCTGGCCATCGCCGCGCAGGATGCGCACGCCCAGCGAGTGGAAGGTGCTGACGACCAGCGGCTTGGCGGCGCGCGCGCCGATCAGCGCCTTGGCACGCTCGCGCATCTCGGCGGCGGCCTTGTTGGTGAAGGTGATCGCCGCGATCTGGCCCGGCGCGTAGCCCGCCTGCAGCAGCCGGGCGATCTTGTGCGTGATGACGCGCGTCTTGCCCGATCCGGCACCGGCCAGCACGAGACAAGGCCCACCGAGGTGGTGCACCGCTTCGAGCTGGGCCGGGTTGAGCGAAGCGGCGGGTTCGGACACAGGAGGCGGCGGGCGATGCAGTCGATGAGCGGGTCATCATAGCGGCGGCATCGGGGCGAGACCGCGCACGCCGCGCCCAGGGCAAAAGTCACGCCGCCGTGGTCTTCAGCACCACGGCGTGGCGCCTCGCGGTGACGTTTTCAGGTGAAGTGCCGATCGCGTGGCGCCGCCCTGTGGTGTGCCGGCCGGCGCCGGCCGACACTCCCGTCCGTCGTCACCCCCGTTCCAGGCCGAAACGCCGTCCCACGAAGGCAGCCCCGTCGAGCCCACCATGGTCCATCTCATGCAATCGCAATCCGACACCCGCTGGAAGCGGGCCCTCGACAGCGTCCTTCGGCTGGCCCGCCTGGAGCGAGTCGAGCCGACCGACGAGAGCGGCGAAGTCGAGTTCCTCCGCCAGCTGTGCCGCTCGCTCGTGCACGATCTGCCTGCGCCGCAACGCGGGCCGGTCGAGCTGCGCATCCTGCGCTCGCAGGGGCGCGCCGACCTCTGGAATCTGCGCTCGCACTTGTTCGGCGCCATTTCGCTCGCCCACGGCGAGCACGTGGCACGCGAACGGCTTCAGCAGCTCGACGCGCACTGGGACTGAATCACCCGTGAGCCGCGCGCACCCGGCGCGCTGCGATACTGGCGGCCATGCAGGCGATCCTGGCCGTCACCTTCCCCTTCTTCGCGCTCGTGCTGCTCGGCTACCTGGCCGTTCAGCGCAACTATCTTCCGGAGTCGGCCATCCCGGGATTGAACGGCTTCGTGCTGTTCTTCGCGCTGCCGTGCATGCTGTTCCGCTTCGGTTCGAGCATGCCCTTCGCGCAGCTCATCGACCCGGTGCTGATCGCCATCTGGGGCGGCAGCGCGCTGCTGATGGTCGGCTTCACGATCGCGCTGACGCTGCGCCGCTCGCCCGAGGGGCCTGGCGTGTCCATGAAGGACGCCGCCTTCGGTGCACTCGTCGCGGCCTTCCCCAACTCCGGCTTCATGGGCTTCCCGCTGCTGATCGGCCTGCTGGGCGAGAAGGTGGCAGGGCCGCTGATCGGCTGCATCCTGATCGACATCGTCGTCACCAGTTCGCTGTGCCTGGCGCTGGCGCAACTGCGCCCGGCCAGCGAGACGGCCACGCAGCACGGCCTGTGGGCACCGCTGGGCCGTGCCATGCGCGGCGCTTTCTCCAACCCGCTGCCCTGGGCCATCGCGCTCGGCGCCGCGGTGGCTGCGCTGTCGGTGCCGCTGCCCGGACCGGTGAAGGAGATCGTGCGCATGCTCGGCGATGCCGCCACGCCGGTGGCGCTGTTCACCATCGGCGCCGTGCTGTGGCGCGCGCAGCAGCATGCGCACACCCGCACGCCGACGGCCGACTACCTGCCGGTGGCACTGGTCAAGCTGTTGGTGCATCCCCTGCTGGTGCTCAGCGGCGGCGTGGTGGCCAATGCGCTCGGGGCGAACATCTCGCAGTTTGCGTTGCTGGTGCTGGTGCTCAACGCCGCGCTGCCCAGCGCGAGCAACGTGGCCATCCTCGCCGAGCGCTACGGCGCTGACAACGGCCGGGTGACGCGCATCATCATGGTCAGCACGGCACTGGCCTTCGTGAGCTTCTCGGTGATCGCCTGGGCCTTCGGCGTGCGCAAGGACTAACCCGCGCAAAAGAAGAAACCCGCCGGGCGTCGCCGCCGGGCGGGTTGTTAGCGAAGCCCGCGGCGCTTACTTGCGGCGCAGCTTCTGGATCGCCGCGAGTTGCGCGGCCATGGTCGCGAACTCGCTTTGCGCCGCGGCGAAGTCGATGTCGCTCTTGGCGTTCTTCATCGCTTCTTCGGCCAGCTTCTTCGCTTCCGTGGCCTTGGCCTCGTCGAGGTCGTGGCCGCGGATGGCGGTGTCGGCCAGCACGGTGACGCAGTGCGGCTGCACCTCGAGGATGCCGCCGGCGACGAAGACGAACTCCTCTTCACCGGTGTCGGCCCGCTCGATGCGCACCGCACCCGGCTTGATTCGGGTGATCAGCGGCGTGTGGCGCGGCAGGATGCCGAGCTCGCCGGCTTCGCCCGGCAGGGCGACGAACTTCGCCTCGCCGGAGAAGATGCTCTCTTCCGCGGAGACGACGTCGACGTGGATGGTGGCGGCCATGTCGGCTCCTTAGTTGATCTTCTTGGCTTTCTCGAAGGCCTCGTCGATCGTGCCGACCATGTAGAACGCCTGCTCGGGCAGTGCGTCGCACTCGCCGTTGGCGATCATCTTGAAGCCGCGGATGGTTTCCTTCAGCGGCACGTACTTGCCCGGGCTGCCGGTGAACACCTCGGCCACATGGAACGGCTGCGACAGGAAACGCTGCATCTTGCGGGCGCGGGCCACGGCCAGCTTGTCTTCCGGCGACAGCTCGTCCATGCCCAGGATGGCGATGATGTCGCGCAGTTCCTTGTAGCGCTGCAGCGTGGCCTGCACGGCGCGGGTGGTGTTGTAGTGATCTTCGCCGACGACGTTCGGGTCGACCTGGCGCGAGGTGCTGTCCAGCGGGTCCACCGCGGGGTAGATGCCCAGCGAGGCGATGTCGCGCGACAGCACCACGGTGGCGTCCAGGTGGGCGAAGGTGGTGGCGGGCGACGGGTCGGTCAGGTCGTCCGCAGGCACGTACACGGCCTGGATCGAGGTGATCGAGCCGACCTTGGTCGAGGTGATGCGCTCCTGCAGGCGGCCCATTTCCTCGGCCAGCGTCGGCTGGTAGCCCACGGCGGAAGGCATGCGGCCCAGCAGAGCGGACACTTCCGTGCCGGCCAGCGTGTAGCGGTAGATGTTGTCGACGAAGAACAGCACGTCCTTGCCTTCGTCACGGAAGGACTCGGCGATCGTCAGGCCGGTCAGCGCGACGCGCAGGCGGTTGCCCGGCGGCTCGTTCATCTGGCCGTACACCATCGCCACCTTGGACTCTTCGAGCTTCTCGAGGTTGACGACGCCCGAGTCGGCCATCTCGTGATAGAAGTCGTTGCCCTCGCGGGTGCGTTCGCCCACGCCGGCGAACACCGACAGGCCGCTGTGCGCCTTGGCGATGTTGTTGATGAGCTCCATCATGTTCACGGTCTTGCCGACGCCGGCGCCGCCGAACAGGCCCACCTTGCCGCCCTTGGCGAACGGGCAGATCAGGTCGATCACCTTGATGCCGGTCTCGAGCAGTTCCTGCGAGGGGCTCAGCTCGTCGTAGGTCGGGGCCTTGCGGTGGATCGGCATGGCCAGCTCGGCGCTCACCGGGCCGCGCTCGTCGATCGGGCTGCCCAGCACGTCCATGATGCGGCCGAGCGTCGCCTTGCCCACCGGCACGGTGATGGCGGCGTTCGTGTTGCTGACCATCAGGCCGCGGCGGATGCCGTCGGACGAGCCCAGCGCGATGGTGCGCACGATGCCGTCGCCGAGCTGCTGCTGGACTTCCAGCGTCAGCGCCGTGCCTTCGAGTTTCAGCGCGTCGTACACGCGCGGCATCTGGTCGCGCGGGAATTCCACGTCCACGACCGCGCCGATGCACTGGACGATCTTGCCCTGGGCTTGAGTGTTGGCCATTTGTCTTTCCTTCAATCGGTATTCGTGTGCGTGATCAGACCGCGGCCGCGCCGCTGACGATCTCGGAGAGTTCCTTGGTGATCGCGGCCTGGCGGGTCTTGTTGTAGACCAGCTTCAGTTCGGCGATCAGGTTGCCGGCGTTGTCGGTGGCGGCCTTCATCGCGACCATGCGCGCCGACTGCTCCGACGCCATGTTGTCGGCCACGCCCTGGTAGACCAGCGCCTCGATGTAGCGCGTCAGCAGTTCGTCGATGACGGTGGGCGCATCCGGCTCGTAGAGGTAGTCCCAGCCGTACTGGGCCTTCTCGGCGGCGCTTTGCTGCAGGTGCGACGCCGACAGCGGCAGCAGCTGCTGCACCTGGGGCTCCTGCTTCATCGTGTTGATGAACTGCGTGTAGCACAGGTACACCGCATCGAGCTGGCCGGCGACGAACGCATCGAGCATCACCTTGACCGGGCCGATCAGCTTCTCGAGCTGCGGCGCGTCGCCGAGCGCGATCGCATGCGACACGACCTTGACGCCGACGCGGTTCAGGAAGCCGTAGCCCTTGTTGCCGATCGCCACCGCCTCGACGCCGACGCCCTCGCCCTGCAGCTCGCGCATCTTCACCGTGACGGCACGCAGGATGTTGGTGTTCAGGCCGCCGCACAGACCCTTGTCGGTCGTGACGACGATGAAGCCCACCTTCTTCGCGGTGCCGCCCTGGCGCATGTAGGGCGACTGGTACTCGGGGTTCGCCTGCGACAGGTTGGCCGTGATGTTGCGGATCTTGTCGCTGTACGGACGCGCGGCGCGCATGCGCTCCTGCGCCTTGCGCATCTTCGAGGCGGCGACCATTTCCATGGCCTTGGTGATCTTCTTGGTGTTCTCCACCGATTTGATCTTGCCGCGAATTTCCTTGCCGACCGCCATGACGGGCTCCTTAGGCGAAGGACTTCTTGAACGCCGCGATCGCGTTGTTCAGTTCGGCCTCGGCGTCCTTGTCCATCGCCTTGTCCTTCTCGAGCTTGGCGAGCAGGCCGGCGTGGCTGGACTTCAGGTGCTGGTGCAGACCGTGCTCGAACGGGAGCACCTTCTTCACGTCGATGTCGTCCATGTAGCCCTTGTTCGCCGCGAACAGCGAGGCGGCCATCAGGCTGATCGGCAGCGGCGAGTACTGCGGCTGCTTGAGCAGCTCGGTCACGCGCGCGCCGCGGTCGAGCTGCTTGCGCGTGGCGGCGTCGAGGTCGGAGGCGAACTGCGCGAAGGCGGCCAGCTCGCGGTACTGCGCCAGGTCGGTACGGATGCCGCCAGACAGGTTCTTGACCAGCTTGGTCTGCGCCGACGAGCCCACGCGCGACACCGAGATACCGGCGTTGATGGCGGGGCGGATGCCGGCGTTGAACAGCGAGGTCTCGAGGAAGATCTGGCCGTCGGTGATCGAGATCACGTTGGTCGGCACGAACGCGGACACGTCGCCGGCCTGCGTCTCGATGATCGGCAGCGCGGTCAGCGAGCCGGTCTTGCCCTTGACTTCGCCCTTGGTGAACTTCTCGACGTAGTCGGCGTTCACGCGCGCGGCGCGCTCGAGCAGGCGGCTGTGGAGATAGAACACGTCGCCGGGGAAGGCTTCGCGGCCCGGCGGGCGGCGCAGCAGCAGCGAGACCTGGCGGTAGGCGACGGCCTGCTTGGACAGGTCGTCGTAGATGATCAGCGCGTCTTGACCGCGGTCGCGGAAGTACTCGCCCATCGTGCAGCCCGAGTAGGCCGACACGTACTGCATCGCGGCGGACTCGGAGGCCGAGGCGGCGACGACGATGGTGTACTCCATCGCGCCGTGCTGCTCGAGCGCGCGCACCACGTTCTTGATCGACGACGCCTTCTGGCCGATGGCGACGTAGACGCAGGTCATGTTCTGACCCTTCTGGTTGATGATCGCGTCGATCGCCACCGCGGTCTTGCCGGTCTGGCGGTCGCCGATGATCAGCTCGCGCTGGCCGCGGCCGATCGGCACCATCGAGTCGATCGACTTCAGGCCGGTCTGCACCGGCTGGTCCACCGACTTGCGCGCGATCACGCCCGGAGCGACCTTCTCGATCACGTCGGTCATCTTGGCGTTGATCGGGCCCTTGCCGTCGATCGGCTGGCCCAGCGCGTTGACGACTCGGCCGATCAGCTCGGGACCGACCGGCACTTCCAGGATGCGGCCGGTGCACTTGACCGTGTCGCCTTCGGAGATGTGCTCGTACTCGCCCAGGATCACCGCGCCGACCGAGTCGCGCTCCAGGTTCAGCGCCAGGCCGTAGGTCGGCTGGCCGTCCTTGGTGGCGGGGAACTCGAGCATTTCGCCGGCCATCACGTCCGACAGGCCGTGCACGCGCACGATGCCGTCCGTCACCGACACCACGGTGCCCTGGTTGCGGATGTTCGCCGAGGCGCCGAGGCCCTCGATGCGGCTCTTGATCAGTTCGGAAATCTCTGCGGGATTCAGGTTCATGTCTTTCTCCGTGACGACGGGGACCAGCTCACGCGCACAACGCGAAGCGGTGCTTAAGCAGTCAACGCCACTTTCATTTGTTCGAGCCGGGCCGCCACCGAGGTGTCGAGCACCTCGTCGCCGACCACCACGCGGATGCCGCCGATCAGCGACGCATCGACCACCACGCTCGCATTGAGCTTGCGGCCGAAGCGCTTCTCCAGCGAGGCCACCACCCCGGGGAGTTGTGCCGCGTCGATCGGGAAGGCGCTGTACACCGTGGCGTCGGACACGCCGGAGCGAGCGTTCACCAGCGAGTGGAACTGCGCCGCGATCTCCGGCATCGCCGCGAGGCGGCCGTTGTCGATCACCGTGCGCAGCAGGTTCTTCGCGGCGTCGCCCAGGGCCACCTTGACGACCGAGGTCACCAGCGTGAACACCTGTTCGGGCTGGGTCTTCGGGCTGTCGGCGAACTGGCGCAGCTGGCTGTCGCCCGCCACCTTGGCGAGCTCGGCAACCTGCTCCGCCACGGCCAGGGCGTCGGCTGCGCCGATGGCCTTGAACAAGGCCTCGGCGTAGGGGCGCGCGATGGTTGCGAGCTCAGCCATGGATCACAGCTCCGTCTTCAGGCGCGACAGCAGGTCGGCGTGCACACCGGCATTGACCTCCTTGCGCAGGATCTGCTCGGCGCCCTTGACGGCCAGCGCGGCCACCTGCTCGCGCAGCGCCTCGCGGGCCTTCACGGCTTCTTGCTCGGCTTCGGCCTTGGCGGCAGCGATGATCTTGGCGCCTTCGTCGGACGCGCGGCCCTTGGCCTCTTCGATCATCTGCTGCGCCAGGCGCTCGGCATCGGCCAGGCGCTGTGCTGCGTCGGTGCGGGCGGCGGTGAGCTGCTCCTCGACGCGCTTGTTGGCGCTGACGAGGTCGGCCTTCGCCTTGTCGGCGGCCGACAGGCCGTCGGCGATCTTCTGCGCACGCTCATCGAGCGCCTTCACGATCGGCGGCCACACGAATTTCATCGTGAACCACGCGAGGATGAAGAACACCACGAGCTGCGCAAACAGGGTTGCGTTGAGACTCACGGCAACACCTTTCTTGGGGCAGGTTGATCGGGGCGCCGGCGGATTACTTCAGCACGAACGGGTTGGCGAACGCGAACATCATCGCGATACCGACACCGATCAGGAAGGCGGCGTCGATCAGACCGGCCAGCAGGAACATCTTGGTCTGCAGTTCGTTCATCAGCTCGGGCTGACGGGCGGCCGACTCGAGGTACTTGCTGCCCATGATGCCGATGCCGATGCAGGCGCCGATGGCACCCAGACCAATGATCAGACCAGCGGCCAGAGCGACAAAACCGAGAACGTGTTCCATGTTGACTCCTAGGAGGAAAGAAAGGTTGGGGTTGGTGGAAGGAAAAGCGGGAACTCAGTGAGCGTCGTGCGCCTGGCCGACATACACGAGCGTGAGCATCATGAAGATGAACGCTTGCAGCGCCACGATCAGGATGTGGAAGATCGCCCAGCCGGTGCCGGCGATGATGTGGCCGATCCACAGGAAGATGCCCGTGGCCGAGCCGAAGCCGGCGGCGCCCATCAGCGCGATCAGCATGAAGACCAGTTCGCCGGCGTACATGTTGCCGAACAGCCGCATGCCGTGCGAGACGGTCTTGGCCAGGAACTCGATCATCTGCATCAGGAAGTTGAACGGCCACAGCAGCGGGTGCGCGCCGAACGGGGCCGAGAACAGCTCGTGGATCCAGCCGCCCAGGCCCTTGATCTTCACGTTGTAGTACAGGCACACCAGCAGCACGCCGATCGACATGCCCAGCGTGGCCGAGAGGTCGGCGGTGGGCACGACGCGCATGTAGGCGTGGTGCGGGTCGTGGCCGGCGGCGCCGTAGATCCACTCCCAGATGCGCGGGATCAGGTCGACGGGCAGGAAGTCCATCGAGTTCATCAGGAAGATCCAGATGAACACGGTCAGCGCCAGCGGGCCGACGAACTTGCGCGACTGCGCGTTGTGAACGATCGACTTGGCCTGGTTGTCGACCATCTCGAGCACCAGCTCGACGGCAGCCTGCAGTCGCCCCGGCACGCCGGAGGTGACGCGCTTGGCAACGCCGCGCAGCACCCACAGGCCGAGAACGCCCATCAGGATCGACCAGACCAGCGTGTCGACGTTGAAGACCGTGAAGTCGACGATGTTCAGCTGCTCTTTCGAGCGCAGGTGCTGAAGGTGATGGCCGATGTATTCACCGGCAGTGGGTCCATGTTGAGCGTCGGCAGCCATGTCGAATCGGACTCGTTATGTTGTCTTCGTCGCTACCGGTCGGCGCCGCCACAGCAGCGCCCACCAGTTCACCTTCACGCACACGACCATCGCCACCAGCAACGCTGGCCAGCTCAGGCCGGGTACCACCCTCGGAGCGGCCAGCAACATGCCGACCGCCACCCCAATCTTCACCAGTTCCCAGAACATGAACCCGAACACGGCGGCGCCCGGATTGGAACTGGTACCCCTGGTCATCCCGCGTGCCAGCAAGGCACCCGGCACCACCACAGCGGCCGCGCCGTAAAGCGCAGACCAGGCTGCCCCGCTTCGCTCGGTGACGAGCCAGGTGATGGCCCCGCACACCAAACCCGCCGCGGCCTGGGCCACGACGACCCGCCAGGGCGAGACCTGCGGGATGGACGCTCTCAAGGCCTGCGCCTCTTCGCGGGACAGTGTCTTGAAAGGCGGATCCGTCGCCTCATCTGTCTCGCTGGCGGTCCGCGCTCCCTGGTCGATCGTGTCGGTCATGGTGCGCGGGTTACGTCTGCTTGCAGCAAAGCCTCGGAATTATACGGGGTAACCCGGTCTATTCGACCGACCCCCTGTTCCGTCGGGTCTTGTGGCGTCGCCGCGCGCATGTTCGGGCGCTTGCCTTACATCACGCTTTTGCGCGCGCGCATGGAACCATCGCCCTCCGTCGCGAGTCGCTCCAGGGCTTCGTTGCGCCTGGAGACAACCCGGCCCGCGCAGCAACGACAATCTCCTCTTGTTCCGTCACTCGAACCTGCCATGCGGCTGCTGCGCACGCTCCTTGCGATCCTGACTCTCGGCTCGTCGCTGCCGACGCTGGCCGCGCCAGGCACCGTCGTCACGACCGATCAGGTCCGTGCCGAACTCGTCGCGCACGCGCCACAAGGCGTGGTCGCCGGCCAGCCGATCTGGCTGGGCCTGTCCATAGCCCACCAGCCGCACTGGCACACGTACTGGAAGAATCCCGGCGACTCCGGCCTGCCGACCACGCTGCAGTGGACGCTGCCCGAGGGCGTGAAGGCCGGCGAGATCGAGTGGCCCACGCCGCGGCGCATGCCGATCGGCCCGCTGGTCAACCACGGCTACGACGGCCAGCTCCTGCTGCCGGTGCGCGTGGAGGTGCCCGCGGGTTTCGCCGCCGACTCCTTGCCGATCAAGCTGCATGCCGAATGGCTTGTCTGCAAGGACGTATGCATTCCCGAGTCGGGCGACTTCGCGCTCGACTTGCCGGCCCGTGCAGCCTGGTCGCCGCAGGCGGCCGCGTTCGACGCCGCCCTCGCGTCGGCGCCGCGCGCGCTGGCCGGCGCCACGGCGTCGGCGTCGCTGACCGACAGCGGCCTGCAGATCGAGATCGGCGGGCTGCCCGCCGACTGGGCCGGCAAGGCGATCGAACTGTTTCCCGAGACCGCAGGCGTGCTCGACAACGCCGCGCCGCGCCAGGCCGCATGGAACGGCAACCGCTGGACGGTGACCGTGCCTTTGTCCGATCAGCGCTTCGAGAGCCCTCAGCGCATGGACGCCGTGCTGGTGCCCGCCGGCGGCGCCGTGGGCTCGCGGATCGGTTTCGCCATCGCCGGCAATTGGCCGAAGCTCGCGCCCGCCGCGGCAGCGGTGCCAGCCGCCGCGCCTCTGCCCGCGGCGAGCACGGCTCCGCCGCTCGGCCTGGCGGCCGCGCTGTTGTTCGCGCTGATCGGCGGCGCGATCCTCAACCTGATGCCCTGCGTGTTCCCGGTGCTGTCGCTGAAGGTGCTGGGTTTCGCGGGACATGCACACGACCGTCGCGCACTGATGCTCGGCGGCGTGGCCTACACCGCCGGCGTGGTGCTGTCCTTCATCGGCCTGGCCGCGCTGCTGCTGGTGCTGCGTGCCGGGGGCGAACAGCTGGGCTGGGGCTTTCAGCTGCAGTCGCCTGCCGTGATCGCCGTGCTGGCCGCGTTGTTCACGCTGATCGGCCTGAACCTGGCCGGCGTGTTCGAGTTCGGTTCGGTGCTGCCCAGCGGCCTGGCCTCGCTGCGCGCACGCCACCCGCTGGTCGATTCGTTGCTCACCGGCGTGCTCGCGGTGGCCGTGGCCTCGCCCTGCACTGCGCCTTTCATGGGCGCCTCGCTCGGCCTGGCGGCCACCTTGCCGGCCGCCGAGGCCCTGGCCATCTTCGGCGCGCTCGGCCTGGGCATGGCACTGCCCTACCTCGCCGCGAGCCTGTGGCCGGGCCTGGCCCGCACGTTGCCGCGGCCCGGCGCCTGGATGGCGCGCTTCAAGGTGCTGATGGCCTTCCCGATGTTCGCCACCGTCGTCTGGCTGGTCTGGGTGATCGGGCAGCAGACTGGCATCGACGGCGCCGCGGCACTGCTGGCCACGCTGCTGGCCATGGCCTTCATCGCGTGGGCGCTGGGCACGCCGGGCATCGGGCAGGTGGCACGCGCCGCATTCGGCGTGGTCGGCGTGGCGAGCCTGGTGCTGGCTTTGTCGTGGATGCTGCCGGCCTTCCAGGCCGCTGCTTCGCCTGCACCTCGCACTGGCGAGGCCGGGCCACACTGGCAGCCGTGGAGCGAACAGCGCGTGGCCGAGTTGCGCGCGGCCGGCAAGCCGGTGTTCGTGGATTTCACCGCCGCCTGGTGCGTGACTTGCCAGTACAACAAACGCAGCACGCTGGCCAACGCCGAGGTGATGGCCGATTTCGCGGCGCGCGGCGTGGTCCTGCTGCGCGCCGACTGGACGCGCCGCGACGCCGCCATCACCGCGGCGCTGGCCGGCTTCGGCCGCAACGGCGTGCCGGTCTACGCGCTGTACGGCGCCGACTCGGCGCGGCCGCCGCAGATCCTCGCCGAGATCCTCAGCGTGCGCGAGGTGCGCGACGCGCTGGCCCGGCTCTGACCCCGTGCACAAGGAGTACGCGATGCACAACAACACCGCCGTCCGCCTCGCCTCGATCGTCACCGCGCTCGGCGCCGCATTGTCGGCACCGCTGCCCGCCTTCGCCGCCGCCGCGGTGGGCCAGGCCGCGCCAGCCTTCAGTGCCACCGACACCTCGGGCAAGACAGTGTCGCTGGCCGACTTCAAGGGGCGCACCGTGGTGCTCGAATGGGTCAACCCCGGTTGCCCCTTCGTGCGCAAGCACTACGACAGCGCCAACATGCAGGCGACGCAGAAGTCCGCCGCTGCCAAGGGCGTGGTGTGGCTGGCGATCAATTCGACGCATGCCGGCGCGAGCGACTACCTGGCCCCGGCGGCGCTGGCCGGCTGGATGAAGGACCAGGGCGCCGCGCCGGCCGCGACGCTGATGGACGCCGATGGCAGGCTCGGCCGAGCCTACGGTGCCCGCACGACGCCGCACATGTATGTGATCGACGCCCGGGGCGCGCTGGTTTATGCCGGCGCCATCGACAACAAGCCGACGGCCAACCCGGCCGACATCAAGGGCGCGACCAACCACGTCAACCAGGCGCTGGCCGAGACACTCGCCGGCAAGCCGGTCAGCGTGGCCACGTCGCAGGCCTACGGCTGCTCGGTCAAGTACGCCGACTGATCCCGCCGCGAGCGTCGCCGGCCGCTCAGGACGCGAAGTTCACCGGCAGGCCGGGCACATCGACATCGAGCGCCAGCACGCAGCCGGCCATCGGCTGTGCCATCAATTCGGCCGCCGGGCGCTTCTCGCGCGAGGTGGTGATGTAGATGGTCTTCAGGTCGGCACCACCGAAGCAGGGCATGGTGGCGCAACGCACCGGCAAGCGCACCTCGCGGAGCAACTCGCCCGCCGGCGACAGGCGCAGCAGCCGTTGCCCCTCGAACATCGCGACCCAGTAGCAGCCCTCGGCATCGACGGCCGCACCGTCGGGCCGGCCGCCGTAGTTGTCGAGGGACTGTCCATCCTGCTTGACCGGGAAGCGCGCGAACACGCGCCGGCCGCTGAGCTCTCCGCTGGCCGGCTCGAAGTCGAAGGCGTAGATGGTGTGGGCCTTGGTGTCGCTCCAGTACAGCGTGCGGCCGTTCGGGCTCCAGGCCAGGCCGTTGCCGACCGTGGCGTTGTCGGCTCGCTTGACCAGCTTGCCGCCGACCCAGCAATGCAGCGTCGCCTTGGCGGCGTCGCGCGGCTCGTAGATCGTGCCGACCCAGAAGCGGCCCTGCGGATCGCACTTGCCATCGTTGAAGCGCTCCTTCGCCGGGTCGTAGGGTGGCTCGGCAAGGCGCTTGCGCGCGCCGCCTTGGGGGTCGAAGCGCCACAGGCCGTCGCGCATAGCCAGCAACAACTGCCCGTCGAGGCAGGGCGCGCAGCTGGCCAGGTCGGTGTCGAAGTCCCAGTGCAGCAGCGCGCCGCTGGCCGGGTCGAATCTCTGCAGCTTGCGGTCGGGAATGTCGCAGTAGTAGAGCGCGCGTTCGCGCGGGTGCCAGAACGGCGACTCACCCAGCAGCGCCGCCGACGCGACGGCGACGCGCACCTCGCCAGAACTCATACCACCGTCACGTCCAGCTGCATCCAGGCGCTCGTGCTCTCGCCGGGCGCCACGCTGCGCAGGCCGTGCGCCAGCGGATCGGCCATGTGGATGGCGTTGCTGACGTGGCTGACCGGCTCGACGCAGTAGAAGTCCTTGTCCTGCGGCGTGTAGACGACCAGCCGGTCCAGCGACGAGGTGAGCTGCAGCGAGAAGCGTTCGTCGCGGATGCGTGCGGCACCGCGCCAGCCTTCGAAGCAGTTGTCGAAATCCAGGTGCGCCACGTCGCTGTCGATGCCGGGCTGGGCCACCTTGCGCACCGGCAGCTGCGCGGCGTCGTTGTCCCAGCGATCCGAGAGTTCGATGTGCAGGCGGCTGCGCGCACGCTTCGGGAAGTACGGGTGCCAGCCCAGACCGATGGGCTGCGCGATGTCGGCCTGGTTGGTGACCACCATCTCGATGTGCAATGCCTGCGGCGAGAGCGTGAAGTACTGCGTCGCCTCGAAGGCGAAAGGCCAGTCGGCATCGGGCCGGTGGCGGTAGCGAAGCACGACCTCGAGCGCGCTGGAGGAGACGATCTCCCAGGGCCGCTGCCAGCCCACGCCGTGCAGGGAATGCGGGTGGTCGCCGAAGTTGGCCTGCGTGCCGTGGTCGTGCCCCTTCCAGCGAAAACGCATGTAGCCCAGGCGGTTGGAGTAGGGCACCAGCGGGTAGCTGCCGGCCTGCCGCGACGCAGTCAGCGCGACCGGTTCGGCGCCGCGCAGGATCGGCGTTTCGCGGTGCCAGAAGCCGGCGATGCAGCCGCCGAGGTCGGGGCGCAGCGCCAGGCGCAGCGCGCCGGCGTGGAGTTCGAAGCTGTGAGCGGTGGAGGCATGGGCAGTCATGCGCCGATGCTACGCCCGTACGGCGCCAAAACCGGCGCGGCGCCGATGCTCAGTAACCCCGAGTGCCAGACGACACCGAGTGCACGTGATCGCCGCCCGGGGTGCGCAGCGCGGCGATCGCCGATCTCGCGCCTTGCATGAACAGGCCGAGATCGGAGCCCACCGCCACGTAGTCGAAGCCGGCGGCGCGGTACTGCGCCACCGACTCCGGGTCGCCGCCGATCGTGCCCACCGGCTTGCCGATCGCCTTGCAGCGCTGCACGGCCTGGGCCATCAGGTCCATCACCGCCGGGTGCGTGGTCTGGCCGACATGGCCCATCGAGGCCGACAGGTCGGCCGGGCCGATGAACAGTGCGTCGACGCCGTCGACCGCCGCGATCGCCTCGAGCTTCTTGACCGACTGAACTGTCTCGAGCTGAAGGATCACGCCGACCTGCTTGTTGGCGGTGGCGAAGAAGTTCGGCACCGTGCCGTAGCGGTTGGCCCGGCTCATGCCGGCCATGCCACGCACGCCTTCGGGCGGGTAGCGCGTGGCGGCGACGGCACGCGCCGCCTCGGCAGCGTCCTGCACGAACGGGAACATCACCGTGGCCGCGCCGGCATCGAGCACGCGCTTGACGATCACCGCCTCGTTCCAGGGCACGCGCACGATCGGCACCATCTTCGTGGCGGCCACCGCCTGCAGGAGTTGCACCACCTCCATCAGGTCCAGCGGCGCATGCTCCATGTCGATCACGCCCCAGTCGAAGCCGGCGTGACCCGTGGCCTCGGCAAGCAGCGGGCTGGCCGACATGATCCAGGTGCCCACCGGCGGGTGGCCACCGGCGGCCTTGAGCAAGTGCCTGAACGCATTCATGGCTTGATCCCTTCGATTCAATAGCGGCTCGGTGTGTCCAGCAGCGCCGCGCGCAGGTAGTGTGCGCCCGGTATCGGGTTGAAGTAATAGGGCGCCGTCTCGACGAAACCGAGCGAGGCGTACAGCTCGCGAGCGGCCTCCATGTCGTCCAGCGTGTCCAGCAGCATCACCGAGTAACCGCAACGGCGCGCCTCGTCCATCAGCGCCTCGGCCAGGCGGCGGCCGAGTCCGAAGCGGCGAAAGGCCGGCCGCACATACAGGCGCTTCATCTCGCAGGCGTTGGCGTGGTCCGAATCGGTCAGCGCCCGGAAGCCGCCGCAGCCTGCGATCGCCCCGTCGACCAGCGCGAGCAGCAGGTGGCCCGCCGGCGCCGCGTACTCGCCCGGCAGGCCGGCCAGCTCGGACTCGAAGTTCTGGAAGCACAGATCCACACCCAGGCCGGCGGCGTACTCGCGAAAGATGACGCGCGTGGCATCGAGTGCCTCGGTCGATTCGGGCATGACGAGCCGGATGTCCGGTGCGGGATCGTGGTTCATCGACCTGCCCTCAATCGCCCAGGCTCAACAGCCAGCCCACGCCCGCGGCGCAGCCGGCCACCAGCAGCAGCGCCAGGCCGCGGGTGGCCAGGCTGTCGGCCGAGGGCGGCACGCCGGGCGGCAGCAGCTTGTCGCCCACCAGCATGGGCCGGACCAGATCGCGCCCGCGGCGCAGCCTGTACATGGCGATGGCCGCCACGTGCAAGGCGACGAGCGCGAGAATGGTCCACTGGCCGAAGGTCTTGTGCCACGCGGTCAGCGTGCTGCTGGTGGCACCGGAGACGAACTTGATCAGCGGGCCGGTATTGGAGATCTCGTCGTCGGCGAACAGGCCGCTGCCCACCTGCGCGGCCAGGATCACCAGCAGCGCGAACACCGACAGCGCGCCCAGCGGGCTGTGGCCGACCTCGTGGTGCTCCTCGGCGCGGCTGCCACCGCGCAGGTAGCGCAGCAGCGTGGCAGGCGCATAGACGAAGCTGCCGAAGCGCGACCAGCGGCCGCCGACCATGCCCCACAGCAGCCGGAAGGCGAGCAGCGTGAAGACCACATAGCCCAATCTGAAATGCCAGACCATCGCGTTGCCGCCGATCTTGGCGCTCACCACCGAGCCGATCACGCACGCGGCCAGCACCCAGTGGAACAGGCGGGTGGGCAGGTCCCACACCCGCACGCGCACCGCATCGTCCTTCATCCGTGGACATCCTCCGTGGAGCCGAAGTCTGCACCATAACTGCCGCGCGGGCACCCGGCGCGCGCGGGAATGAAACGGCTTCCGGCGGCGTACACCCGGAAGCGTCCGCCGTCCAACCCGGTGCGACGCCCCCACAGAACCCCTCAGGAGAAACCGCATGAAACGTCCGTTCCCGTCGATCCTGCTGACCGCCGCCGCGCTCGTCGGCATGGCCACCGCCCTGCCCGCCGCCGCGCAGTTCGCGAAGCCGGAAGACGCGATCAAGTACCGCAAGGCCGCCTTCACCGTGATGGCGGCACACTTCGGTCGCGTGGCCGCCATGGCCAACGGGAAGGCCCCCTTCGACGCCAAGGCTGCCGCCGACAACGCCGAGATCGCCACCACGATGTCGAAGCTGCCGTTCGCCGGCTTTGTGGATGGATCCGACAAGGGCGAGACCAAGGCCAAGCCGGAAATCTGGGCCGAGATGGACAAGTTCCGCGCCGGCGCCACCAAGATGCAGGACGCCATGGTGGCCTTCAACACCGCAGCCAAGGGTGGCAACCTCGACGCCATCAAGGCGGCCACCGGCGAGGTCGGCAAGGCCTGCAAGGGTTGCCACGACACCTACCGCAAGGAGTAAGACGCCGTGACGCGGGCGCCGGGAGGCGCCTGCACGGCATCCGGTACCATGGCGGGCTGATCCCTCAGGGGTCGATTCGCTTGCGCCGCGCAGCGCCCGACAGGGCCCGTCGCGGCGCGTCGTCCGGGCCCGCCAGTGGCGCGGGTCCACAACGAACTGCGTGGCCGGCACTTCATGATCCTCCTTCGCGTGCGCTCTGCCGCCCTCTTCACCGCCTTGATCTTCGGCGGCATCACGGCGGTCCAGGCCGCCGATGAACCGGCGTCACCGCAGACCTTCAACACGCCCGGCTACACGCCGCCGACCGCAACGCGCGTGCCCGGCGCAGCGGGTCAGCCCGCGCAAGGCGCTGCCACGCGCCCCGGTGCTCAGCCTGCGCGTGCCGCCGATTCCCGAGGCTCGCTCGGCGATCGTCAGGACGGGATGGTCGGCGAAGGGCCCGAGCTGCCCGCACCGCAGGCCAAGCCCAGCGAGTTCCAGAAGTTCGTCGAGGCCGCCACGGGCCGCCTGCTGCCGGTGTTCGGCGCCGACTTCTTCGCCGACAAGCGCCGGCTGCCCGCCACGGCAGACAACGTGCCGGTCTCCGGCGACTACCTGGTGGGCCCCGGCGACGAGGTGACGATCCGCGCCTGGGGCTCGATCGACGTCGACTACCGCAGCAAGGTCGACCGCAACGGCCAGCTCAACATGCCCAAGGTGGGCAGCTTCAACGTCGCCGGCGTGAAGGCCGCCGACCTCGAGCAGCATCTGCGCAACCAGATCGGCCGCATCTACACCAACTTCAACCTGAGCGTCACGCTCGGTCAGTTGCGCGGGCTGCGCGTGTTCGTCGTCGGCCCGGCGCAGCGCCCGGGCTCATACACCCTGCCGGGACAATCGACGGTGCTGTCGGCCATGGCCGCCGCGGGCGGGCCGAGCGCGCAGGGTTCGATGCGCAAGGTGACGCTGCGCCGTGACGGCAAGGTGATCTCCGAGCTCGATTTCTACGACTTCGTCGTGCAGGGAGACAAGTCCAAGGACCTGCAACTGCAGGCCGGCGACGTGGTCGTCTTCGAGCCGGTCGGATCGCGTGTCGCGCTGGCGGGTGCCACCGACGCGCCGGCCATCTACGAACTGAAGTCGCCGCAGGAGTCGGTGCGCGACCTGCTGCGCTACAGCGGCGGCGCCACGGTGCTGGCCAACATGAGCCGCGCGCAGCTCGAACGCATCGACCCCGCGATGCCGAAGTCGCCGCGTGTGGTCGAGGACTTCGGCCTGGACGCCACCGGCCTGTCCAAGCCTCTTCGCGACGGCGACGTGCTGACGCTGCTGGCGATTTCACCGAAGTTCGCCAACGCCGTCACGCTGAAGGGCCACGTGGCGCAGCCGCTGCGTTACCCCTATCGCCCTGGCATGCGCATCCGCGACCTGATCCCCGACCGCGAGGCGCTGATCTCGCCCGACTTCTACCGCCGCAAGAACCTGCTGGTGCAAGTGCTCGAGGAAGAAGAGCCGGACGGGCTGGCCGAGAGCGCGGTCGATCCGCAGACGGCGAACAACGGCGTGACGCCGATGCAGGCACAGGCACAGGCACAGGCACAGGGCCAGATGACGCAGCCCGGCAAGCGGGCCCGCACGCGCGAGCAGACCGAAGACCGCGCGGTGGCCCAGCGCGCGCGCCGCGCGCCGGCGGCGCTGTTCGACGAGCTGAACTGGGACTACGCGGTGGTCGAGCGCCTCAGCGAAGTCGATCTGAGCACCCAGGTGATTCCGTTCAACCTCGGCAAGGCAGTGCTGCAGGGCGACGAGTCGAGCAACATCGAACTGCGCGCGGGCGACGTGGTCACCATCTACAGCCAGAAGGACGTGCGCGTTCCGGTGGCCCGGCAGACACGCCTGGTGTCGGTCGAGGGCGAAGTCGGTGCACCGGGCGTCTACCAGTTGATACCCGGCGAGACGCTGCGCTCGCTGATCCAGCGCGCCGGCGGCTTCACGCCCCAGGCCTACGTCTACGGGCTGGAGTTCAGCCGCGAAGAGACCCGGCAGCGCCAGCGCGAGAACCTCAACGAGGCGATCGCCCGGCTCGAGTCGCTCTCGGCGACCCAGGCCGCCCGCGAGGCGGCCAACCGGCGCGACGATCCGAACGCTGGCATCGTCAGCGCCGCGGCCACGCAGGCCCAGCTGTCGCGTCTGTCTCGGCTGCAGCCCAACGGCCGCATCGCCCTCGAACTGAACCCGAACGACAAGACCCTCGAGGCGCTGCCGGACGTGCCGCTGGACCATGGCGACCGCATCAGCGTGCCGCCGCGACCGGGCTTCGTGACGGTGGCCGGCGCGGTGGTCAACAGCAATGCGTTCCTGTGGAAGCCGGGCCGCAAGGCCGGCGACTACCTGAAGCTCGCCGGCGCAGACGAGGCGGCCGACCCGTCGAACATGTTCATCCTGCGTGCCGACGGCACCGTGGTGCATGCGGGCGACCGCCGCGGCTTCTTCGGCGGCAGCAACCTGGAAGCCCAGGAGATGCAGCCGGGCGATGCGCTGATCGTGCCGAACCAGCTCGACTTCGAGACCTTCGGCCGCGCGCTGGTGCGCAACCTGAAGGACTGGTCGCAGATCTTCTCGCAGTTCGGCCTGGGCGCCGCGGCGATCAAGACGCTGAACAACTGACGGCGTGCACATGAAGAACGAGAACGACGTGGCGGGAGAGCCGTCCGCGAGCTTCGACGAGGACGACGGTCCGCGCATCGGCCTGGTGGACCTGCTGACCTGGCTGGGCGAGGGCAAGCGGTTGATCGGCGGCGTCACCGGCGTGGCGCTGGTGGGTTCGCTGGCCGTGGCCTTGCTGCTGGCCCCCGTCTACACCGCGCGCACCACCTTGCTGCCACCGGGTTCGCAGCAGCAAAGCGGTTCGGCCGCGGCGCTGGCCGCGCTCGGTGCGCTGGGCGGCCTGGCCGGCGGCCTGGGCGCGAAGACGCCCGACGAGCTCTATGTGGCCCTGCTCAAGAGCGACAGCGTCTACCGCGAACTGGACCAGCAATTCAAGCTGCGTGAGCGCTACGAACTCAAGTCCTTCGAGGCACTGCGCAAGGCGTTGCCGAAGTTCGTGCGAGTCTGGTCGGACAAGAAAGCCGGCGTGATCGCCGTCGAGGTCGACGACGAAGACCCGAAGTTCGCCGCCGAACTGGCCAACGCGCATGTGCCCGAAGTGACACGCCTGCTCAGCCGGCTGGCAGTGTCCGAGGCGCAATTGCGCCGCGTGTTCTTCGAGGCGCAGCTTCAGACCACCAAGGAAAACCTCATCAAGGCCGAGCGCGACCTGCAGCGCGTGCAGGAGAAGTCCGGCGTGATCGTGCTCGACAAGCAGGCCGAGGCGCTGATCGGCGGCGCGGCGCAGATCCGCGCGCAGATCGCCGAGCGCGAGGTGCAGTTGCGTGTGCTGCGCGGCTCGGCCACCGACCAGAACCCCGATGTGCAGCGCCTGAGCTCGGAAGTGCGCGCGCTGCGCGGCGAACTCGCGCGCATGGAGTCGACCCAGGGCGGCACTGCCGGCAGCACCGTGGACATCCCGGTAGGCAAGATTCCCGAGGCGGCGATCGACTACGTGCGCGCCCGCCGCGAGCTGAAGATGCAGGAGACCATCCTGGAAAGCATGCTGCGCCAGTACGAGATCGCCAAGCTCGACGAGGCCAAGGAAGGCCCGGTGCTGCAGCAGGTCGACGTGGCGCTGCCGCCCGACTACAAGTCGAAGCCGTCGCGGGCGCTGATCGTGCTTGCCACGACCTTCGTGGCGCTGCTGTTCAGCAGCCTGTGGGTGCTGATCCGCCGCTACGCCGCGCTGTCGCGGGCCGCCGAGCCGGGGCAGGCCGAAGCCTGGCAGGCCATGCGCGACGCCTGGCGCACGCGCAAGGGCCCGGCGCGCTGATCAGCCGGCAGCCAGCACGCGCGCGAACTGCGCGCTGTCGACGTTGCCGCCGCTCAGGCTCAGGCCCACGCGCCGCCCGGCCCAGCGTTCGCGCTGCTGCAGCAGCGCCGCCAGTGGTGCGGCTCCCGCGCCTTCGGCCACATTGTGGGTGTCCGCAAAGAAGGCGCGCATGGCCGCCGCGACTTCGTCGTCGCTCACCGACACGATCTCGTCCACCTCGCGCTGGATGATCGCCAGGGCCTGCGGCTCCGGCACCCGGCAGGCCATGCCGTCGGCGAGCTGCGTGCTCACCGGCGCCTCGATGGCGCGGCCGGCTTCGAAGGACAGCCGGTAGGCCGGGGCGTGAGCCGACACCACGCCGACGATGCGCGTGCGCACGCCGGCATGGGCTCGCGCCGCCGCGCAGGCGCAGATGCCCGAGCCCAGGCCGATCGGCACGAACACGACCTCGGGTGCCTCGCCCGTCGCGAAGCTGGCGAAGAACTCCACCCAGTAGCTCGCCACGCCGCGCACCAGATCGGCATGGAACGAAGGCACCATGTGCGCGCCGCGTTCGCCGGCAAGCCGCACGGCGTGCTCGCGCGCGGCCTGGAAGTCCTCGCCCTGCTCGATCAGCTCGGCGCCGAGTGCGCGCATGGCGGCGTTCTTCTCGACCGAGTTGCCGCGCGGCACGACGATGGTGGCCGCCAGGCCGTGGCGCGCGGCGGCAAACGCGATCGACTGGCCGTGGTTGCCGCGTGTCGCGCTCATCACCGAGCGCACGGCCGGCTCGCGACGGCGCAATGCATCCATGTAGACCAGGCCGCCGCGCACCTTGAAGGCGCCGACGGGCGTGTGGTTCTCGTGCTTCACCCACACCTGCGCGCCGCTGCGCGCATCGAGCAGCGGCCAGCGCTGCTGCGGCGTGGGCGGCATCACTGCGCGCACCAGCGCGAGCGCGGAATCGATGGCCTCGCGATCGGGCAGGCTCATGCGAGGCCCTCCAGGCGCACCGGCCCGAGCGGCGTGTCGAGCGTCGCGCTGAAGGCGTCGCCGATGGTCACCCCGGCCGGCAGCTGCCGCGCCACCGCGACGGGCAGGCGGCCGACCGACAGCGTCGCGAGCCGCACCGGGCTCGCAGCCAGGCTGTCGGCGGGGTGCGTGTCGCCCCACTCGATCAGCGTGGGCAGCGCACCGCCGGCCAGCCGCTGGCCATCGCTGCGCACGCTGATGCGCCAGCGCAGCAGGCCGCGCGGCGTGTCGCGTTCGGCCTGCAGCACCTCGCCGCGGTCGATGCCGGCGTCGGCCAGCGCGGCACATTCGGCCACGGCGTCGTCGCAGCCCGCCACCCAGTGGATCAGTCGCGGGCCGGACGCGAGCGCAGCGCGCAGCGCCGGGTCGTCGAGGTCGTACCAGCGCCGGCGCTGTGGCGCGGGCGCTTGCGGGTCGATGGCGATGATCTCGAGATAGGCGCGGGGAAAGTCCGGCGCGCCGATCGCCAGCAGCAGGTTGTGCGTGCCCATCAGCGGATGCTTGCCGCCCGGACGGGGCAGCACGCCGAGCGCGGCGGCACACCACGCGGCGCCTTGCTCCAGCGTCGACGCGCCGACGACGAGGTGGTCGACCGACCAGCTCACAGGCTCACCTGCCCGCTCACGACGACGACGCTGTCGCCGCCAATCCAGACCGTGTCGCTGCGCTTCTCGACGAACACCCGTCCGCTGCGCCCGAGCGCCGTGCCCTGCGAAGCAACGTAGCGCTCAGGGGCCAGACCGGCGCCGATCAGCCACTGCGCGAGGCCGGCATTCAGGCTGCCGGTGACCGGGTCCTCGGGCACGCCCAGCGAGGGCACGAAAGCGCGCACCTCGAACTGCGCCTCGCCGCCCGACCAGGGCGCCACGACACCGAGCTCGAGACCGCGCATGGCGGCGAAGTCCGGCTGCAGCGCCAGCACTTCGTCACGCGAGCCGAGCATCACGGCGACCCAGCCTGGGCCGTTGTCGACCCAGTTCGAGGCGCGGATCGCGTCGGCCGGAATGCGCAGGCTGCGCACGATCTGCGCGAACACCTCCGGTTCGACCGGCCCGCTGCGGCGCAGCGGCGGCGCGGCGAAGGCCAGTCGCGTGCCGTCACGGCGGATGCGCACCAGGCCGACGCCGCATTGCTGCACCACTTCGTCTGCGCTTCGCGGCTGGCCACCGGCAGCCAGCCAGGCCTGGCAGCTGCCCAGCGTCGGATGGCCGGCGAAGGGCAACTCGCGGTCGGGCGTGAAGATGCGCACGCGGTAGTCGGCACCGGCCTCGGTGGGTGGCAGCAGGAAAGTGGTCTCGCTCAGGTTGGTCCAGCGGGCGAAGGCCTGCATGTTCGCGTCGGACAGCCCTTGCGCCGCGTGCACCACCGCCAGCGGGTTGCCGCGCAGCGGCGTGTCGGTGAAGACGTCCAGCTGCGTGAAGACATGCCGGCTCATGCGAACTCCTCGATCGCCTGCGCGAGCATGCCGATGCCCTGCTCGATCTGCGCCGGCGAGACGGTGACGAAACTCAGCCGCAGCGTGTTCGCCTTGGCATGGTCGGCGAAGAAGGCGGCACCGGGCACGTAGGCCATGCCGCGCTCCACCGCCTTCGGCAGCATCGCGGTGGCATCCACGCCCTCGGGCAACTCGACCCAGAAGAACATGCCGCCCACCGGCACGTTCCAGTGGCAGCCCGCGGGCATGTGCGTCTCGAGTGCCGCGCGCATCGCATCGCGCTGCGCCTTGTAGCGCGCACGGATGGTCGGCACGTGCTCGCGCAGGAAGCCGTCGCGGATCACCTCGTGCACGACGCGCTGGTTGAAGCCTGGCGAGTGCAGGTCGGCCGCCTGCTTGGCCTGCAGCAGCTTGGGGAACAGCGCCGGCGGCGCGACCACGTAGCCCAAACGAAGACCGGGCGCGAGCACCTTCGAGAAGGAGCCGAGGTAGACCGTGCCCTCGGCCCAGCGCGCAGCCAGCGGCGGCGGCGGCTCGGCATCGAACCAGAGGTCGCCGTAGGGGTTGTCCTCGACGATCGGCAACCCGATCGCACGCGCCGCATCGGACACCTGCGCGCGCCGTGCCGCGCTCATGCAGCGGCCGCTCGGGTTCTGGAAGTTCGGCAGCAGGTACAGGAAACGCGAGCCGCGCGCGGCCTCCAGCGCCTGCGGGATCGGGCCGTCGTCGTCGCACTCGACCGAGACGATCTCCGGCTCGTACGGGGCGAAGGCCTGCAGCGCGCCGAGGTAGGTGGGCCGCTCGACGGCGACGCCGCTGCCCGGGTCGATGAGCACCTTGCCCACCAGATCCAGCCCCTGCTGCGAGCCGGTGGTGATGAGCACCTGCGAGGCATCGGCCTGCAGGCCCTGCGCCGCCATCTCGGCCGCCACCCATTCGCGCAGCGGCGCAAAGCCTTCGCTGGCGGCGTACTGCAGCGCTTCATGCGGCGTGTCGCGCAGCACGCGTTCGCAAGCGGCACGCATGGCCTCGACGGGGAAGCTGTCCGGCGACGGCAGGCCGCCGGCCAGCGAGATGATGCCGGGCCGCTCGGTGACCTTCAGGATCTCGCGGATGATCGACGGGTTCATGCGCTCGGCGCGCCGGGCCATCTGGAAGTTCATGCAGAGCTCTCTGTTCAGGCAGGTCGATGGGCCGGCAGCCTCTTGCCGACGAAGACGGTGGCGATCACCGCGAGCGCGAAGGCCACGGTGAGCGGATCGAGCCGTTCGCCGAGCACGGGCACGGCGAACAGCAGGGACAGGAAAGGCTGCACCAGCTGCACCTGGCTGACGCGCACCGTGCCGCCGAGCGCCAGGCCGCGGTACCACGCGAAGAAGCCCAGCCACATCGAGAACAGCGTGACGTAGGCGAAGCCGCCCCAGGACGCCGCGCGCACGGGCTGTTCGGGCCAGCTCCACCACGCCACCGGCAGCGTCAGCGGCAGGCTCAGCACCAGCACCCAGCAGATGACCTGCTCTGCGCGCATCTGCGACGCGAGCTGCGCGCCGGCCACATAGCCCATCGCCGTGCTTGCCACCGCGCCGAGCAGCAGCGCGTCGGCCAGCGTGAGCCGGCCGCTGCCCTGCACCAGCGCGAAGGCGACGACCAGCCCACAGCCGGCGCTCGCACAAGCCCAGAACGCGTTCGACGGCCGCTGTCGGAACCACATCGCCGCCGCCACCGCGGTGGCCAGCGGCATCAGCCCGGTGACCACGGCCGCGTGCATCGCGTCGACATGGCGCAACGCCAGTCCGATGAAGAGCGGGAAACCGACCACCGTGCCGAGTGCCGACACGTAGAAGGTCGGCACCAGCTCGGCGCGCGGGCGCGGGGCGCGCGTGACGATCAGGTAGACCGCGGCGAGCAGCCCAGCGAAGGCCGCGCGGCCGGCGGTGACGAACAGCGGCGGCAGTTGCGGGTCGTCCGCCGGGCCGACCGCCAGGCGTGTCATCGGCAGCGTCATCGCGAAGATGACCACGCCGAGCAGCCCGAGCCACAGGCCACGCGCTTCATCGTGGGGCGTGCGCGCCGCGTTCATGCGCCGAGCAGCCAGATGGCGGTGGCGAGCAGCACGGCCGCCATCACGCGGTTGAAGACAAGCAGGCGACGGCCCTGCGCCAGCCAGCCGCGCAGCAGCGAGCCGGCGAGCGCATAGCTGAAGTTGCTGGTGAGCGCGAACACCACCATCACCGCGCAGACGATGGCCAGGCGTTCGCCCGGGTTGGCGGCCGGCTGGCTGCCGGCGCTGGTCACCCAGCCGGCGGCCAGCGCCAGCGCCAGCATCCAGGCCTTGATGTTGAGGAACTGCAGGCCAACGCCCTGCCAGAAGCCGACGTCGAGCTGCCTGGCGTCCACTTCGCCGAGCGTGCGCACTGCGGCCAGCTTCCAGGCCATCCAGACGAGATAGGCGATGCCGCCGAACTTGACCGCCAGGCGCAGCACCGGCGCGGCCAGCACCAGCGCCGCCAGGCCCAGGCCGCACAGCAGCATCATCAGCGTCCAGCCGGCGGGCACCGCGACGATGAAGGGCAGCGCGCGCCGCAGGCCCAGGTTGGCGCCGAGCGCGGTCGACAAGGTGGTGTTCGGCCCCGGCGTGAAGCTCATCGCCGTGGCGAAACTCAGCAGGGCGGCGAGTTCTTCTGCGGACATGGGCACAGTCTAGGTGCGCCACCAGCACAGTGGCAGTACACTTTTCGGCATCTGCTCATTCACTGTACTGGCGATCAGGCCAGCACAAGCCATGCTCGATGCCGCTGCACTCCCGGCTGCGCTGCGCCTGTCCCGACAGGCCGACAGCACCCTGACCGACCAGCTCGCTGCGCGCTTTGCCGAGCGCATCCGCCAGCGGCTGCTCGCGCCGGGTGCCCGACTGCCCTCGGTGCGCGAATGCGCTCGGCGCCACGAGGTCAGCCCGACCACGGTGGTGGCGGCCTATGACCAGCTGCTGGCGCAAGGACTGGTCGAGGCCCGGGCACAGCGCGGCTTCTACGTGCGCGGGCCGCTGGCCGAAGCCGCGCCGGAGCCTGGCCGCAGCGCACCCGCGCCGCGCTCGCCGGTGCCGATCAGCGCCACCACGCTGATCCGCGGCATGTTCCAGCCGCCGGGGGCACAGCCCATGCCCGGTCTCGGCACGCTGCCCGCCGAATGGCTGGACCAGCCCCTGCTGGCCAGCGCCATGCGCAAGGTGAGCGCCCAGCTCGGCCGCAGCGCGCTGCAGTACGGCGAGCCGGCCGGCGAGCAGCGGCTGCGTCGCGCCCTGGCGAGCCGGCTCATCGAACACGGCATCAGCGCCTCGCCCGAGCAGATCGTCACCACGGTGGGCGCCACGCATGCGCTGGACATCGTCACCCGCACCCTGTGCAAGCCCGGCGACACGGTGCTGGTCGACGAGCCCGGCTGGTCGGTCGAGTACGCGCGGCTGGCGGCGCTGGGCATGCGCGTGCTGCCGGTGCCGCGCGGGCCGGACGGCCCCGACCTGGCCACCATGCAGCGCCTGATCGAGGCGCAGCCGCTGGCCGCACGGCCGCGCCTGTACGTCACCGTCTCGGTGCTGCACAACCCGACCGGCGCTTCGCTGAGCCTGCAATCGGCGCACAAGGTGCTGCAGCTCGCGCAGGCGCACGACCTGGCCATCGTCGAGGACGACACCTACGCGCATCTGGCGCCCTCGCACCTGCCGCGCCTGGCCGCGCTCGATGCGCTGGACCGCACGCTGTACGTGTCGGGCTTCTCCAAGATCCTCACGCCGAGCTGGCGAGTCGGCTACATCGCCGCACCGGCACGGCTGGTCGATCGCCTGATCGACACCAAGCTGCTCTCCACCTTGACCACGCCGTCGATGACGGAGTTGGCGCTTGCTCACTGCCTGGAGCAAGGCCCGCTTCGCCGGCATGCCGAACGAGTGCAGCGCCTGCTCGACGCGGCACGCGGGCGCTCGGTGGAACTCGCGCGCGCCCACGGCTGCCGTTTCGCTGCCGAGCCGCGCGGCCTGTTCGGCTGGGTCGACACCGGCGTGGACACCGAGCGGCTGGCCCAGGTGATGCATGATGACGGCTGGCTGATCGCGCCGGGCGCGCTGTTCCATGCCACGCACCGACCGACGAACCTCATGCGCATCAACTTCGCCACCACGCAGGACGCCCGGTTCTGGCAGGCGCTGCAACGCGCCCGGGATTCGCTGCGGCCCCTTTCGTGACCAAGCGTAACGAGGGAGAATGCCGTGGTGATGAACAGCGAGTTGTTCCAGCCCACCATCCCCATCGGGGAGCCGGAGTTGATGCGCGCGAGCGCCTACCAGCGCTACCTCGATGAACTGCACGCCGATCCCGGCGGCATCAGCACACGGATCTCGCAGCTCAGCCCCTCGCTGCGCGCCGATCTGCTGCGTTTCGGCCATGACGGCGGCGCCTCCGAGGTGGTCGAGGTCATGGCCGCCTGCGTGCGCCACGCCAAGCGCGTGACCATCCACCTGCAGTGCGGCGACCGCGTCGTGCCTCTGACCGTGTTCGCGCAGGAGCGCCTGGTGCACTGCCCGGTGCCGATGGACGAGTTGATCGGCAAGCACCTGCTCGACCTGCGCGTGATGCACGTGGAGCCGGCCTTGCTGCGCCCGCCTGGCGACGAGCAGGCGGCGCTGGTCGGTGCCGAGCACCTGCACCACGCGCTGGCGCCGCTGCTGTGGGAAATGGCGATGCGCGGCCTGCGCCGCGAACTGCTGCCCGAGATCGCCGGCCCGGCGGTCTACCGGGTCGCACCGAGCCTGGACACATCTGCCCTGCCGGCCATCGGCGCGGTGATGGCGGCCATCCAGCGCCTGGCGAGGCAGAGCGCCTCGCTGCGCGAGCTGGCCGACTGGCCGGGCATGGACCGCGAGCGTGCCACCCGGCTGCTCAACGCGCTGTACCTGCAGTCGGGGCTGATCGTCAGCCGCTCCCACCCGGACGCGGTGCGCGACGGCTGGTTCTAGCCGTCCAGCCCAGCGGGCTTCACTTCGCGCCGAGCGCCTCCCAGCGCTCCAGGGCCGCCAGCAACTCCTCGTCGATCTGCGCGTGGCGCTTGTTGGCTTGGGCCATGCGCTGCGGATCCTTCACGTAGGCATCGGGGTCGGCGAGCAGTTCGTTGATCGCCTTCTGCTCGGCCTCCAGCGCCGTGATGCGCTTGGGCAGTTCGTCGAGCTCGCGCTGCTCCTTGTAGCTGAGCTTGCGCGGCTTGGCCACGGGTGCGGCCGCCGGCGCCGGTGCGGCCGCCGGCTTCGCCTTGTCCGAGGGCACGATGCGCGCCGCCTGCTCGCGCAGCTTCTGCGCGCGCGCACGCTGCGTGCGCCACTCCTCGTAGCCGCCTTCGTACTCGCGCCACAGGCCGGGCGATTCGTCACCCTCCCAGGCGATCGTGCTCGTCACCACGTTGTCGAGAAAGCGCCGGTCGTGGCTGACCAGGAACACCGTGCCGGCGTAGTTCTGCAGCAGTTCTTCGAGCAGCTCCAGCGTGTCGATGTCGAGGTCGTTGGTCGGCTCGTCGAGCACCAGCACGTTGGCCGGCAGCGCGAACAGGCGCGCCAGCAGCACGCGGTTGCGCTCGCCGCCTGAGAGCGTGCGCACCGGCGAGTTGGCGCGCTCCGGCGAGAACAGGAAGTCGTTCAGGTAGCTCATCACGTGCTTGCGTGCGCCGCCCACTTCGACCCATTCGCTGCCCGGGCTGATGGTGTCGGCCAGCGTCGCGTCGAGGTCGAGCACGCTGCGCATCTGGTCGAAGTAGGCCACTTCCAGCTTGCTGCCGCGGCGCACCGTGCCGGCGGTCGGCTCCAGTTCGCCGAGGATGAGCTTGAGCAGCGTCGTCTTGCCCGCGCCGTTGGGCCCGATCAGGCCGACCTTGTCGCCGCGCAGGATGGTGGCGTTGAAGCCGCTGACGATGACCTTCTCGCCGAAGCGCATCGACACGTCGCGCAACTCGGCCACGATCTTGCCGCTGGGCGCGCCGGTGTCGACTTCCAGGCGCACCTGGCCGAGCGATTCGCGCCGTGCCTGGCGCTGGGCACGCAGCACCTCGAGGCGCTGGATGCGCGCGACGCTGCGCGTGCGGCGTGCTTCCACGCCCTTGCGGATCCACACCTCCTCCTGCGCGAGCAGTTTGTCGGCGCGCGCGCTGGCCTGCGCTTCCGCGGCCAACTGGTCTTCCTTCGACTTCTCGTAGGCGCTGAAGTTGCCCGGGTAGCTGCGGATGATGCCGCGGTCGAGCTCGATGATGCGGGTGGCCACGTTGTCGAGGAAGGCGCGGTCGTGGGTGATCAGCATCACGCTGCCCTTGAAGCCGCGCAGCAGTTCCTCGAGCCAGGCGATCGAGTCGAGGTCGAGGTGGTTGGTCGGCTCGTCGAGCAGCAGCACGTCGGGCACGGCCACCAGCGCCTGCGCCAGTGCCACGCGCTTCTTCATGCCGCCGCTGAGCTCGCCGACGCGGCGCTCGCCGTCCAGGTGCAGCTGGTGCAGCGTGGTGTCCACGCGCTGCTCCCAGTTCCAGGCATCGAGCGCCTCGATGCGCGTCTGCAGCGCGTCCAGGTCGACGCCCGGCGCGTGCTCCTCGTAGGCCGAGCGTACCGACTTGGCCTCGGCCACGCCCTCGCTGACGATGTCGAACACGCTGGCCGCCGCGTCGAACAGCGGCTCCTGCGGCACGTAGCAGATGCGCAGGCCCTGGGTGAGCTGCAGCAGCCCGTCGTCAGGCTTCTCGAGGCCGGCGACGATTTTCAGGAGCGACGACTTGCCGGCACCATTGCGGCCGATCAGGCCGAGGCGTTCACCGGACTCGAGCGAGAACGCCGCGCCGTCGAGGAGTGCGACGTGCCCGAAGGCGAGGTGCGCGTTGGAGAGGGAAAGGACTGCCATCGCCCGATTGTCGCTGCGGCGTACGATGGCCCCATTCCCAGCCCCTTCCGAACGCCATGCTCGAACGCCGCCCCTGGGTCCCGGCCCATTGCGAAGACCTGGTGCAGAACGTCGCCGGACAGACCGCGAAGCTCGACGGCAGCGCGATCTTCGACGAGATCGCCCGCCTGGTCGCCGAGAACCGCCGCATCCACGACCTTCACGGCATCAACCTCAACCCGGCAAGCAACGTGATGAATCCGCGTGCCGAGGCGATGATGGCCTCCGGCCTGGGCTCGCGCGCGTCGCTGGGCTACCCCGGCGACAAATACGAGATGGGGCTGGAGGCGATCGAACGCATCGAAGTGATTGCCGCCGAACTCGCCGCCGAGGTGTTCGACGCGAAGTACGCCGAGGTGCGCGTGGCCTCCGGCGCGCTGGCCAACCTGTACGTGTTCATGGCGACCTGCAAGCCGGGCGACACGATCATCGCGCCGCCGGCCGACATCGGCGGCCACGTCACGCACCACGCGGCGGGGGCTGCGGGCCTGTACGGACTGAACATCGTGCATGCGCCGGTGCGGGCCGACGGCTACACCGTCGACGTGGCGGCGCTGCGCGCCCTGGCGCGCGAGGTGAAGCCGAGGCTCATCACTGCCGGCGGCAGCCTCAATCTCTTCCCGCACCCGGTGGCGCCGATGCGCGAGGTGGCCGACGAGGTCGGCGCCAAGCTGCTCTTCGATGCTGCTCACCTGTCGGGCATGGTCGCCGGCCGCACCTGGGCCAACCCGCTGGCGCAAGGGGCGCACGTGATGACGATGAGCACCTACAAGAGCCTGGGCGGCCCGCCGGGCGGCTTGGTGGTGAGCAACGACGCTGGCCTCGCCGAGCGCCTCGACGCGATTGCCTACCCGGGCCTGACGGCCAACTTCGACGCCGGCAAGGTGGCCGCGCTGGCGGTCACGCTGGTCGACTGGAAGCGCCACGGCGCGGCCTACGCGCAGGCGATGTGCGACACCGCCCGATCGCTCGCGCAGGCGCTGCAGAACCAGGGCCTGCCGGTGTACGCAGCGGCGCGCGGCGCCACCACCTCGCATCAATTCGCCGTCGAAGCGGCGCGTTGGGGCGGCGGCCAGGCCGCCGCGAAACGCATGGCCCGCGCCGGGCTGCTCGCCTGCGGCATCGGGCTGCCGATCGCGCCGGTGGCCGGCGACATCAACGGCCTGCGTTTCGGCGTGCCCGAGATCGTGCGCCTGGGCATGAAGCCCGAGCACATGGGCGAGCTCGCGTCATTGATCGTGCGGGCGCTGGGCGACCGGCCCGAGGACGTGGCGCGCGAGGTCGAGAGCTTCCGCCACCGCTTCCGCGAGCTTCACTTCATCAACTGAGCATCACGCGAGGCGCTGCATCGCCCACTGCGCGGCAGCCATCAGGCGATGATCTTCGCCATGGCGGCCGACGAGTTGCAGCCCCACCGGCAGCCCGGTCGATCCCGTCGCGAAGGGCAGGTGCACGCTGGGCAGGCCGAGCAGGCTCCAGGGCCGGCAGAAGACCGGATCGCCGGTGTGCTGCAGGCCCTCGGGCGCTTCGTCGACGGCACTGGGTGCGAGCAGCACGTCGAATCCATCGAACAGCGCGTCGACCTCGAAGCGCCAGCGCGCCGTGCGCGTGCGATGCGCCTCGATCTCCACCGCGCCGATCGTGCGGCCCTTGTCGAGCAGCGCGAGCAGTGCGGGGCTGAGCAGGTCGGGATGGCGGCGGTGCTCGTCGGCCAGCGCAGCGGCGGTTTCATGCGCCTGAAGCGCCGCCTGCACCGCGGCGACATCGCCGAAGTCGGCGGGCAACGCCGCGTCTTCGCAGCGCTGCGCCTGCGGGGCGAGCGCCTGCACGGCACGCGCCCAGGCGGCTTGCACGTCGGATTCGGCCTCGCCCCAGTCGGGCCCCTGCACGAGGCCGATGCGCAGCGTGTCGGGCAGCGGCTGCTGCACGAGGCGTTTGTCGCCGGTGAGCACGGCACCGAGCAGCGCCGCATCGGCCACCGTGCGGCCGAAACCGCCCACGGTGTCCATCGAATCCGCGTTCGGTTTCACGCCGGCCCGCGGCACGCGGCCGAAGCTCGGCTTGAATCCGGCGATGCCGCAGCAGGCCGCCGGCCGGATCAGCGAACCGGCAGTCTGCGTGCCCAGGGACAGCGGCACCATGAAGTCGGCCACTGCCGCCGCCGAGCCACTGGACGAACCGCCGGGCGTGTGCGCCGGATTGAAGGGGTTGCGCGTCGCACCCGCTGTCATGTTGGCGAGTTCGGTGGTGACGGTCTTGCCGATCACCACCGCGCCGGCCTCTCGGCACAGGGCCACGGCCGCCGCGTCCACGCGCGGGCGATGGCCGGCGAAGATCGGCGAGCCGCATTCTGTCGGCAGGTCGCGGGTGTCGAAGATGTCCTTCACGCCCAGCGGCAGGCCATGCAAAGGGCCGCGCAGCGGGCCGGCGTCGAGCGCACGGGCCTGCGCCAACGCGCCTTGCACGTCGAGGCAGACAAAGGCGCGCAGTTCGCCGTCGCGCTCGGCGATGCGCGCCAGGCAGGCCCGCAGCAGCGCCTCGGCGCTGAGTTCACGGCGCGCGATCAGCGCTGCCGCCGTGGTGGCATCGAGCCGGCTGGGGTCATCCATCAGGTGTGGCGCAGCGCCGATTCCAGTGCGTCGATGAACATCTTCGGCACGTCGAAACCGGTCTGGTCGGTGATCTCGCGGAAGCAGGTCGGGCTGGTGACGTTGATCTCGGTGAGGCAGTCGCCGATCACGTCCAGGCCGGCCAGCAGCAGCCCGCGTGCGGCGAGGATGGGGCCGAGCGTCGAGGCGATCTCGCGGTCGCGCGCGCTCAGCGGCAGCGCCACGCCCTTGCCCCCGACGGCGAGGTTGCCGCGGATCTCGCTGCCCTGCGGGATGCGCGCCAGCGAGAACGGCACCGGCTCGCCGCCGATGACGAGGATGCGCTTGTCGCCCTGCACGATCTCGGGCAGGTAGCGCTGCACCATCACCGTCTGCGCACCGCCCTTGTTGAGCGTCTCGGTGATGCTGCCCAGGTTCAGGCCGTCGGGGCCGACACGGAAGATGCCCATGCCGCCCATGCCGTCCAGCGGCTTGAGGATCACGTCGCCGTGTTCGGCGTGGAATCTCTTGATCTCGCCGGCGTCACGTGTCACCAGCGTCGGGCCGATGAACTGCGGGAACTCGAGGATGGCGAGTTTTTCCGGGTGGTCGCGCAGCGCCGCCGGCTTGTTGAAGACACGCGCACCTTCGCGCTCGGCCTGCTGCAGCAGATGGGTGGCGTAGAAGTACTCGCTGTCGAACGGCGGGTCCTTGCGCATCACCACGGCGTCGAGTTCGGCCAGTGGCGTGCTCGGCGTCTCGAGTTCGGTGAACCAGGCCGTCGGATCGCTGGTCAGCGCGATCTCGCGCAACCGTGCCGTGACCCTGCCGCCGCGCTCCCAGACCAGGTCGCGCGGCTCGCAGGCATAGAGCCTGTGGCCGCGAGCAGCAGCCTCGCGCATCATCGTGAAGCTGCTGTCCTTGGCAATCTTGAAATCTTCCAGCGGGTCGGCGACGAACAGCAGGCGCATGGCGGCTTCCGGGGGATGGGAATCTGCCGCCACTGTGGCACAAAACCCCCGAAGGTTGCCCTCCGGGGGTTTGGCTGCGGGGCGCTCGGCGATCAGGCCGTGGCGGGCACCAGGCCGCGGCGTGCGTCGACGCTGACCGGGCCGGCGCCCAGTGCCGCGACGATGAACAAACCGCCGGCGACCGACAGGTTCTTCATGAACATGAGCTGCTGCACGAAGGCCTGGTCGGCCGGGACCGCCCAGAACTTGTGGAACAGCACGCTCGCCGCGAGCGTGAACAGGCCCAGCGCCAGCGCCGCCCAGCGCGCCTGCAGGCCGACCGCGATGGCCAGGCCGCCGAGCAGTTCGAGCAGGCCGACGACCACGGCCAGCACCGACGCCATCGGCAGCCCGCCGCTGGCGATGTAGCCGGCGGTGCCCTCGAGGTTGGTGAGCTTGCCGAAGCCCGCATAGATGAACATCAGCGCCAGCAGAACGCGGCCGACGATGACCAGGGGTGTCTTGAAGGAATCAATCATTTTCAATGCTCCGTGTGGGGGTCGAACTCCCGGGGTGATCCCAGGCATCTTGTGCACGGAGGGAACTGTAGGCGCCGAGACTGGAGCCGTCAGCGGCTCCGGACTGACGTCAGAGTTCGAAAACTTTGATTGACCTCAGACGCCCAGGCCGCGCAGCACGTCGTAGCAGGCGCCCATGGTGTGGTAATCGGTCTTGCCGGCTGGGCTCTTCTCGTCGCTCAGCTTGCGGTTGTCGGGCCCGAGAACGCGGTACCAGGCGCCGTGCGCGTGGTCGACGAAATGCTCCCAGGCGTAGGCCCAGATGCGGTCGTACCAGTCCCAGTACGCGGCGTCACCGGTGCGCAGGGCCAGCAGGGCCGCGGCGGCAAAGCTCTCGGCCTGGACCCAGAAGTACTTGTCGCCATCGCACACCGCGCCCTCCGGGTCGAAGCCGTAGACGAGGCCGCCGTGCGCCGCGTCCCAGCCACGCGCCATCGCGGTGTCGAAGAAGTGGCGCGCCCGCGGAACGATCCACGCCGGCCGCTGCGCCTCGGGCAGCCAGCGCTCGAGTTGCATCAGCAGCTTGGCCCATTCGGTCAGGTGGCCGGTCTGGTAGCCCCAGGGGCGGAAGATGTTGGTCTTGTCGTCGCGGTTGTAGTCCGGGTCGAGTGACCAGCTGCCATCGGGTGCCACGCGGTAGTGCTCCCACACCAGCCCATCGGCCAGTGCGGCAAGCCGGCCGGTGACCGACTCGGCCAGCGTCAGCGCGCGCTGCAGGTAGCGTGGTTCGCGCGTGGCCTCGTAGGCGGCCATCATGGCCTCGCAGGCATGCATGTTCGCGTTCTGGCCACGATAGGCGCTGAGCTGCCAGTCCGGCGAAGCCTCGTCGGCGTAGAGGCTGTTGCGCGGTTCCCAGAAGCGCTGCTCCATCAGGTCCCAGGTGGCCTCGAGCCCCACGCGCGCCACCTTGACGCCGGCCAGCAGCGCATGCGCATGCGCGAGCATCACGAAGGCCAGGCCATAGCAGTGATTGGTGCCGTCCTGCACGGTGGCGCGGCCGCCGTCCACGTCGCCTTGCCAGTCGACCTGCCAGGCGAAGCCACCCTGCGGTTGGGCGTGCGCGCGCTTGAGGAAGTCCAGCCCGTGGCGTACCGCGGCCTGCTGATCGGCCTTGCCGAAATGGCGGAACGCCATCGCATGGTTGAACACGAAGCGCGTGCTGCTGACGAGGTGCCGCGTGCGCCGGTCGTAGACCGTGCCGTCGTCCTTGTAGAAGTGGAAGAAGCCGCCCGTCGGGTCGACGCAGCGGCCTTCGTAGAACGACAGCGTGTGGCGGACGTGGCCGAGCAGGAATTCGGGCGAGCGGAAATCGGGCATGGACCGAGTCTAGGCGTGCCGCCGCCAGGACTGCACACCCCATGTCAAGGCTCCTGCGACGACACCCCAGAAGGCCGAGCCGATGCCCGCCAGGCTCACGCCGCTGAGCGTGACGAGGAAGGTGATCAGCGCGGCCTCGCGGTGCAGTTCGTCCTTCAGCGCCACCGCCAGGCCGCCGCCGATGCTGCCCAGCAGCGCCAGGCCTGCCACCGCGACCACGAGTTCGCGCGGAAAGGCCGTGAGCACGCCGGTGACCGCCGCGCCGAACAGGCCGATGACGATGTAGATGAGCCCGCAGGCCACGGCCGCGGTGTAGCGCCTGGCCGGGTCTTCGTGCGCCTCGCGGCCCATGCAGATGGCTGCGGTGATGGCAGACAGGTTCAACGCGAAGGCACCGAACGGCGCGAGCAGCAGCGTCACCACACCGGTGAGCGTGATGATCTTCGAGATCGGCATCTGGTAGCCGGCGGCGCGGATGGCAGCCACGCCCGGCAGGTTCTGCGAGGCCATGGTGACCACGAACAGCGGCAGCGCCAGGCTCACGGCTGCGGCCAGCGTGAACTCAGGGCTCACGAACACCGGCACGGTCAGCGACAGCGAGACGCCCGCGAGATGCAGCTGGCCGCTGGCCGCCGCGAAAGCGGTGCCCGCGGCCAGCACGCCCGGCACGGCATAACGCGGCCACCAGCGCCGACCGGCCAGGTAGGCCAGCAGCATCAGCAGCACCAGCGCGAGTGCCGTGCGGGCTGCGAGGAAGGCATCCATGCCGAAGCGCGCCAGCACGCCGGCCAGCAAGGCGCTGGCGATCGGCATAGGTATGCGGTCCATCACCCGCTCGAACCAGCCGGTGGCGCCGGCCAGCGTCATCAGCAGCGCGCAGACGATGAAGGCACCGGTGGCCTGCGCGAGCGTGAAGCCGCCGGCCGCCGCCGCGGTGGCGAGCACCGCGGCACCGGGCGTGCTCCAGGCCACCATCACGGGTTTGCGCAGCACCAGCGAAGGCACGGCCGAGCACAGGCCCATGCCCAGGCCGAGCGCCCACATCCACGAGCTGATCTGCTCCGGCGTGGCGCCCAGCGCCGTGGCCGCCTGGAAGACGATCGCCACCGAGCTGGTGAAACCCACCAGCACGGCGACGAAGCCGGCGGTCACCGCGGGCAGCGAGACGTCACGCAGAAGCGACATGCGGTCCGGCGCCGGGCCGCCCCAAGCCGGACCACGCCCCTTGGGGGCAAGAGCGCAGCGACAGGGGGGCTGTCATCAGATCTCGACCTTGGCGCCGAGCTCGACCACGCGGTTGGTCGGCAGGTTCAGGAAGTCCGCTGCGGCGGCGGCATTGCGGTGCATGCTCGCGAACAGCTTCTCGCGCCAGAACGACATGCCCTCGCCCAGCGTCGGGATGACGATGTCGCGCGAGAGGAAGTAGCTGGTCTCCATCTCGTCGAGCATCACGCCGCGGTCCTTCAGCAGGGCCAGCGCCTCGGGCACGTCGGGGTCGTTCTTGAATCCGAAGTGCAGCGTGACCTGCCAGCAGTCGTTGCCCAGCGCGGCAAGGTCGCAGCGCTTGTCGAAGCCGATCCACGGGACCTCGTGGTGGCGCACGGTGACGAACAGGTTGGTCTCGTGCAGCACCTTGTTGTGCTTGAGGTTGTGCAGCAGTGCGTTGGGCGTGCTGCCCTGGTCGCTGACGAGGAACACCGCGGTGCCGGGCACGCGCACCGGCGGGCTGACGAACACCGCCTCCAGGAAGCTGGGCAGGTCGATCGCGTCCTCGCGCAGACGCTCGGCCATCAGCCGGCGACCCTGCTTCCAGGTCATCAGCAGCAGGAACATCGCTGCACCGATGACCACCGGGAACCAGCCGCCGTCGAACACCTTGACGACGTTGGCGGAGAAGTAGATGAAGTCGACCACGAAGAAGAAGCCGGTGGCCGCAACGCACAGCCACCAGGGGTACTTCCAGCCGTAGCGGATGACGAAGAAGGTCATCGTGGTGGTGATCAGCATGTCGATCGTCACCGCGATGCCGTAGGCCGCGGCCAGCTTGCTGGAGGAGCCGAACAGCACCACCGCGAACACGATGCACACGTACAGGCCCCAGTTCACGAAGGGCAGGTAGATCTGCCCGGTGTCGCGCACCGAGGTGTGCAGGACGCGCAGCCGCGGCAGGTAGCCGAGCTGGATGGCCTGCTTGGTCACCGAGAAAGCCGCGGTGATCAGCGCCTGCGAGGCGATCACCGTGGCCGCCGTGGCCAGGCCGATGAGCGGGTACAGCGCCCAGGTCGGCGCCATCTCGTAGAACGGGTTCTTGATGTTCTCCGGGTGCACGAGCAGCATCGCGCCCTGGCCGAAGTAGTTGAGCACCAGCGCCGGCCAGACCAGGCCGAACCAGGCCAGGCGGATCGGCTTCTTGCCGAAGTGCCCCATGTCGGCGTACAGCGCCTCGGCGCCAGTGACGCAAAGCACCACCGAGCCGAGCGCGACGAAGGCGACGCCGAAGTGCGCGGTGAGGAAATCCAGCGCATAGACCGGGTTCAGCGCCAGCAGGATGGCCGGGTTGCGGGCGATGTGCACCGAGCCCATCACCGCCAGCACCGCGAACCACAGCACCGTGATCGGCCCGAAGAAGCGCCCCACGCTGGCCGTGCCATGTCGCTGCACCAGGAACAGCGCGGTGAGCACCACCAGCGTGACCGGCACGATGTAGGCGTGCAGCGCCGGGGCGGCGACCTCCAGGCCCTCGACCGCCGAGAGCACCGAGATCGCCGGCGTGATGACGCCGTCGCCGAAGAAGATCGCCGTGCCGAAGATGCCGATCACCAGCAACCGCTGGCGCAGCACGGGCTTGTCCTTCACCGCCACCGAGGCCAGCGCCAGCATCGCGATCAGGCCGCCCTCGCCGTTGTTGTCGGCGCGCAGGATCAGCAGCACGTACTTCAGCGAGACGATCACGGTCAGCGTCCAGAACATCAGCGACAGCACGCCGTAGATATTCTCCGGATTCATCGGCACGTGGCCGTGCGCGAACACTTCCTTGAAGGCATACAGCGGGCTGGTGCCGATGTCGCCATAGACGACGCCGACGGCGCCGAGCGTCAAGGCCGCGAGGCTGGACTTCGAACTGGGCTGGCTCACGTGATACCGGTGGCGGGGCTCAACCCGGTCCGGCTCGTTCTTCGAGAGAGCGCCATTGTGCGCCCCGCTTACCTGCGGTCAATCAATGTTGCACCGCAGCAACGAGGCGCGGGAATGCCCCTATTCGTAGATCTCGGCGTCCGGGTCGGTCGCTTCCAGCTCGTAGCTCGCCGCCACCATGGCCAGGCGGGCGATCACGCCATACATGTAGAAGCGGTTCGGCGCACTGGCGCCCGGCTTGGCGCCCGGCCGGGGCAGATGGCCGGATTCGGCGAAAGCCAGCGGCACGAAGCTCGCCCCTGGGGAGTTGAGGTTCTCGTCGATGCCACGCTCGGCATTGACGCGGTAGAAGCCGCCGACCACGTAGCGGTCGATCATGTAGACCACCGGCTCGGCCACGGCGTCATTGACGCGCTCGTAGGTCGGCACGCCTTCCTGCAGGATCACCTGGGTGACCTGCTGGCCCTCCTTGATGACGCTCATCTTGTTGCGCGTCTTGCGGTTGAGCTCGGCCAGGTCTTTCGGGTCGCGCACGGTCATGATGCCCATGCCGTAGGTGCCAGCGTCCGCCTTGACGATGATGAACGGCTTCTCGTTGATGCCGTATTCCTTGTACTTGCGGCGGATCTTGCCCAGCAGCGCCTCGGCGTTGCTCATCAGGCACTCGCTGCCGGTGCCGTCGCTGAAATCGACCTCGCCGCAGTGCGCGAACATCGGGTTGATCAGCCACGGGTCCATGCCCAGCAGTTTGGCGAACTTCTTCGCCACTTCCTCGTAGGCCTGGAAGTGGTTGGTCTTGCGCCGCACCGCCCAGCCGGCGTGCAGCGGCGGCAGCAGGTACTGCTCGTGCAGGTTCTCGAGGATCTTCGGGATGCCGCCCGACAGGTCGTTGTTGAGCAGGATCGTGCACGGATCGAAGTCCTTCAGCCCGAGGCGGCCGCGCGTGCGCAGCAGCGGCTCGAGCTTCAGGCTGCTGCCATCGGGCAGTGCGACCTCGGTGGGCGTGGTGATCGTGTCGTCCAGCGTGCCCAGGCGCACGTTCAACCCGGCCTGCGTGAAGATCTGCATCAGCCGCTGCACGTTGGTCAGGTAGAAGGTGTTGCGCGTGTGCTTCTCGGGGATCAGCAGCAGGTTCTTCGCTTCCGGGCAGATCTTCTCGATCGCTGCCATCGCGGCCTGCACGGCCAGCGGCAGCATCTCCTCGGTGAGGTTGTTGAAGCCGCCGGGGAACAGGTTGGTGTCCACCGGTGCGAGCTTGAAACCGGCATTGCGCACGTCCACCGAGGTGTAGAACGGCGGCGTGTGCTCCATCCATTCGAGCCGGAACCAGCGCTCGATGGCGGGCAGCGACTCCAGGATGCGCTGCTCCAGTTCATTGATCGGGCCGGTCAGTGCGGTGATGAGGTGAGGAACCATGTCGGGGGCCCGGGGGAGCGCTACGGAGACGGAATTCTAGGCATTTGAGGTCGATCGCGTGCCGGCACAAGCCCCGCGCCGCCCATGAAAAAACGGGCCACCTCGTGGTGGCCCTTCGTCCCGCCCGGGGGCGGAGGCGTCGATCGACGATCGGTCGACTCAGTTGTGATAGGCCGTTTCGCCGTGCGAGGTGATGTCCAGACCCTCGCGCTCCTCGTCTTCCGGCACGCGCAGGCCGATGACCAGGTCGACGATCTTGTAGGCCACCAGCGAGACGACACCCGACCACACGATGGTCAGCAGCACCGCCTTGAGCTGGATCCACACCTGCGCACCGATGGCGTTGGAGGTGACCGAGGCCGTGACCCAGTCGCCCACCAGGCCGGGGCCGCCGAGCGACTGGGTGTTGAACACGCCCGTCAGCAGTGCACCCACGATGCCGCCCACGCCGTGCACGCCGAAGACGTCCAGCGAGTCATCGGCGCCGAGGAGCTTCTTCAGGCCATTCACGCCCCACAGGCAGGCGAAGCCGGCGACGAAGCCCACCACGATGGCGCCCATCAGGCCGACGTTGCCGGCGGCCGGGGTGATGGCGACCAGGCCGGCCACCGCACCCGAAGCGGCGCCGAGCATCGAGGCCTTGCCCTTCATCAGCGTCTCGCCGATGCACCAGGCCAGCACCGCCGCGGCCGTGGCCGAGAAGGTGTTGGCGAAGGCGAGCACCGCGCTGTTGTTGGCTTCGAGCGCCGAGCCGGCGTTGAAGCCGAACCAGCCCACCCACAGCATCGAGGCACCGACCATGGTCAGCGTCAGCGAGTGCGGCGTGAACGCCTCCTTGCCGTAGCCCACGCGCTTGCCGATCATGTAGGCGCCCACCAGGCCCGCGACCGCGGCGTTGATGTGCACCACCGTGCCGCCGGCGAAGTCCAGCGCGCCCCACTGCCAGATCAGGCCGGCCTTGCCGTTCATCTGGTCGACCACTTCCTTCGTGGCATAGGCGTCCGGGCCCATCCAGAACCAGACCATGTGCGCGATCGGCGCATAGCTGAAGGTGAACCACAGCGCCATGAACAGCAGCACCGCGCTGAACTTGATGCGCTCGGCGAAGGCGCCGACGATCAGGCAGCAGGTGATGCCGGCGAAGGTGGCCTGGAAGGCGGCGAACAGCAGCTCGGGGATGTAGACCCCCTTGCTGAACGTGGCGCCCATCGCGAATGTGCCGGCCGCAGGATCGAACAGCCCCTTCATGAACAGGCGGTCGAATCCGCCGACGTAGGCATTGCCTTCGGTGAACGCGAGGCTGTAGCCGTAGATGAACCACAGCACCACGATCATCGAGAAGGTGACCATCACCTGCATCAGCACCGACAGCATGTTCTTGCTGCGCACCAGGCCGCCGTAGAAGAGGGCCAGGCCCGGCACCGTCATCATGATGACGAGCAGCGTGGCCACGACCATCCAGGCCACGTCGCCCTTGTTGGCCACCGGCGCGGCCGCCGGTGCGGCAGATGCCGCTTCGGCCACGGCAGATGCTGCCGGCGCCACGGCGGCGGCCACGGAGGCTGCTGCTTCAGGTGCCGAGGCCGCCTGGGCCAGAACGGCCCCCGAGAAGCCCAGGACCGCGAGGCCCAGGGCAAGAGTCGCAATGAGTTTCTTCATGGTTGTCTCTTGTTGTGCTGCATCAGTCAGAGGGCGTCCTTGCCCGTCTCGCCCGTGCGGATGCGGACCACCTGCTCCAGCGACGAGACGAACACCTTGCCGTCGCCGATCTTGCCGGTGCGTGCGGCACCTTCGATGGCTTCGATGACGCGGTCGACGATGGCATCGTCCACCGCCGCCTCGATCTTCACCTTCGGCAGGAAGTCGACGACGTACTCCGCACCGCGGTACAGCTCGGTGTGGCCCTTCTGGCGGCCGAAGCCTTTGACTTCGGTCACCGTGATGCCCTGGACGCCGATGGCGCTCAGGGCCTCACGCACTTCGTCGAGCTTGAACGGCTTGACGATCGCGGTCACCATCTTCATGGTCATCTCCAATGGGGTGGGTTCAGAACACGTACTTCACGGACAGCACGCCCGAGGCCTTGCCCAGGAACTTCGTGCTGTTGGCATCGGCGCCGGGGACGTAGAAATTCTTGTCGGCATCGGTGCCGACCAGCGCGCCGCTGACCGACAGGCCCGAGCCCAGGTCCTTGGTCACGGTCAGCGAATAGTCGGTGTAGCTGGCGGCGTCTTCGGCCGGGCCCTTGATCTTCTGGTAGCCGATGTGCGGCACCGCGCTGAAGCCGCTGCCCAGGTCGAAGGTGGCCGAGAGGTCGAAGTAGAAGCTGTTCTTGCTGTCGAGGTTGCCGAAGGTGTTGCTCACGGCATGCGAGTACTTGCCGGTCACCGGGCCGTAGGTCAGCGCGCCGTACAGCTCGGTGGTGCTGGCGCTCGGGTTCAGATTGTTGCTCGGGTACTCGTAGCGCAGCACGCCGACGTCGAAGCCGAGGCCGGGCATGATCTCGCCTTTCACGCCGCCGTACAGGTCGATCTCGATGCTGCTGTCGCCGCCGGGAATGTCGTCGATCCACTTGATCGTCGAGGCCCAGGCGCCGACATAGAAGCCGGCCGGCAAGCCGTAGTCGACACCGCCTTGCAGCGCCGGCTTGAGACGCGTCTGCGAGATGCCGCGGTAGCGGTAGTCGGTGGTCAGGCCGACGTTGCCCGAGAACTGGGCGTACGAAACCGAAGGCATGGCCGTGAGGGCGACGAGCGCGGCCGCGGCGAACAGGCTTTTCTTCATGAGGTGGAGCTCCAAGGACGAGGACACGTTGCGGACGTGACCTGTTCTGCAGCTTCTGTGCCAAGCACGAAGAAGACTCCGCGGCCCCGGCGTGGGCCCGGGCACGGGCGGCTACGCGCCGCCGAGCACCAATTTGGTGACCCTGGCGGTGCCGCCCCTCTTTGGTGCGCCTAGTTTGAGCGCCCCGCTGCGCCGGCTCAGCCGATCGGCTGGTTGTCGAGCAAGAGCAGCCCGGCAGCCGTGTTCGAGATCGGGATGTGGTAGTTCGAATGCAGCCGGCTCACACGGCCGGTGAGCGCCGCGCGAGTGACCAACCACATCAGCAGCTCGATGCCCTGCGTGCCCGCCTTCTCGACCAGCTCGGCCACGGTATAGCGCGTCGCCCACTGCGGCTCGCGCACCAGGCTGTCCATGAAGCGCAGGTCGAATTCCTTGTTGATATGGCCGGCCCGCTCGCCGTCGAGCTGGTGCGACAGCCCGCCGGTGCCGACGACGACGACGCGCGCGTCGCTGTCCCAGGACTCGACGGCGCGGCCGATCGCCTCGCCGAGCTTCCAGCAGCGCCCCGCCGTGGGCAGCGGGAACTGCACCGTGTTCACACACACCGGCACCGTGCGCACCGGCCACGCACCCTGCCCGGGCCACAACAGTGCCATCGGCAGCGTGAAGGCGTGATCGACCAGCATTTCCTGGCAGGTGGTGATGTCGAACTCGTCGCGCACCAGCGATTCGATCAGGTGCCACGAGAGGTCGAGGTCACCCTTGAAGGGCGGTACCACCGGGATGCCCCAGCCCTCGTCGGCATTGCGGTACTCGGGCGCCGCGCCCACCGCGAAGGTGGGCATCTTGTCGAGGAAGAAGTTCAGCCCGTGGTCGTTGTAGACGACCACCGCCACGTCGGGCTTCACTTCGGCGAGCCAGTCGCGCACCGGCGGAAAGCCGTCGAACCAGGGCTTCCAGTACGGGTCGCCCTGCAGGTTGCGGGCGATGGCGCGGCCGATGGCCGGCACGTGCGAGCTCATGATGCCGCCGACGATCTTCGCCATGCCTATCTCCCGGCGGCGACGAGCCGCGCCTTGAATGCGTCCTTGGTCATGCCGGTCTGCTGCGCGCCGAGGTCCTGCACGTCCAGGCCGAAGATGCCTGCGAGCTTGGCGAGGTAGTAGACATTGCCGCCGGCCTCGATCATCTGCAGCACGTTGCGCGCCTTCACGGCCTCGCGCTGCGCCGGCGTCAGCTGGTAGCGCGCGCAGTAGCCTTCTTCGTCGCGCAGGAAGGCCTCGCGGTTGGCGGCGTCGTTGAACGAGAAGCACATCCTGTTCAGCGCGTAGCCCTTGCGGGCCTGCGCGCCGTCGAACAGCGTGGTGCCGGGAATGGATGCAGACATGGTGGACTCCTCACCGCTCTGGGGCCCTCGATTGAGCCGCGCCGGTGCCCGAAGGGACTTGACCTGACTCAAACCCCGTCGGGTGCGGCGCGATTCGCGAGCGGGCCGCCGAGCCAGCCGGCCAGCGCAGCGTTCACCGCCGCCGGCGCTTCCATCGTGCTCATGTGCCCGCAATGCTCGATGACGGCCAGCGTCGATCCTGCGATGTGCCGGTGCATGAACTCGTGGCGCGAGGGCGGGCTCCAGGCGTCTTCGCGCCCGCACAGCACCAGGGTGGGCACGTCGATCGTGGCGAGCAGCGCGGTGGCATCGCGGCGCGCGAGCAGTGCCTCGATCTGCGCGGCAAAGGCCTCGGCCGAGCTGCGCTCGAACATGTCGAGCACCGCTTCGAACACGGGCGTGCCGAGGCGGCTCGGGTGCACCATGCCCTGAGCCCATTCGCGCGCCATCGCGCGCAGGCCACGGCGCCGTGCGATCTCCAGCAGCGCGTAGCGACCGCTGCGTTCGCGCTCACCTTCCGCGCCTACCGGCAGCGGGTGGTAGGAGGTGTCGAGCAACGCCAGGCGCTCGATGCGCTGCGGCGCCTGCGCCCACATCTCGAACGCGAGGCGGCCACCCATCGAATGGCCGGCCACCGACAGCGGGCCGGGCGGTGCCTCGCGCAGCACCTGCGCGGCCATCGCCGGCAGCGAATCGAGCGTGCCGTAGTGCGGCACGAGGCAATCGAATCGCGATCCGAAGGCCTCGACCTGCGGCGCCCACGCCGCGCGGTCACACATCAGGCCGGGCAGGAGCAGCAGCGTCGGCCGAGCCATGCGGCGGCTCAGAACTCTTCGGTGTCGACGCCGGCCTGAGCCGCCGCGTCGTAGCGGCCGCCGACGATGCTGTCGCGGTTGATCAGCGCATCGAGCCGCGCCATCGTTGCGGCATCGAGTTCGACCTGCGCGGCGGCGGCGTTGTCGCGCAGGTGCGTGAGCTTCGTCGTACCGGGGATCGCCACGACATGCTCGCCGCGCGCCAGCACCCAGGCCAGCGCCAGCTGCGCCGGCGTGCAGCCGCGCTCGGCGGCCAGCGCCTCGAAGCCCGCCAGGGGTTGCAGGTTGGCGGCGTAGTTCGCTGGCTCGAAGCGCGGCATGGTCCGGCGAAGGTCTTTCGCGTCGAGCGTGGCCACGTCGCGCAATTCGCCACCGAGATAGCCACGCGCCAGCGGGCTGAAGGCGACGAAGGCGGCGCCGAGCTCGCGGCAGGCGTCGAGCACCGCGATCTCCGGGTTGCGCGTCCACAGCGAGTATTCGGTCTGCACCGCCGCGATCGGGTGCACGGCGTGCGCGCGGCGCAGCGTCGCGGCCGACACCTCCGACAGGCCGATCTCGCGCACCTTGCCCTCGCGCACCAGCTCGGCCAGCGCGCCCACGCTGTCTTCGATCGGCACCTTCTTGTCCCAGCGGTGCAGGTAGAAGAGATCGATGACGTCGGTGCGCAGCCGCTTCAGGCTTTGCTCGCAACTCCACTTCAGCGTCTCGGGCCGGCCATCGACGACCCGCTTCCCATCGACGCCGTGCAGCCCGCACTTGCTGGCCAGCACGAACTTCGAGCGGTGCGGCGCGAGCGTGCGGCCGACCAGCTCCTCGTTGGCGCCGAAGCCGTACAGCGCGGCGGTGTCGAAGAAGGTGATGCCGAGGTCGAGCGCTTCGCGCAGCAAGGCCTGTGAGGCTTCCTCGGGCGGCGGCGCGCCGTAGGCGTGGCTGAGGTTCATGCAGCCCAGGCCGATGGCCGAGACATCGAACCGGCCGACGCGGCGCGTCTTCATCTCAACCCTGCGCGAGCTGGCGTTCGAGGTCGTGCAGCACCTCGTAGCAGGGCAGCACCTGCGCCGCGCTGGCATTGGGCTCGCGGCCCTCGCGGATGGCGGCGAAGAACTCGCGGTCCTGCAGCTCGATGCCGTTCATCGACACGGCCACCTTGGACACGTCGATCTTCTCGTCCTTGCCGCTGAACAGGTCGTCGTAGCGGGCCAGGTAGGTGCCGGTGTCGCCGATGTAGCGGAAGTAGGTGCCCAGCGGGCCGTCGTTGTTGAAGCTCAGGCTGAGCGTGCAGATCGCGCCGTTGGCCGCCTTCAGCTGGATGCTCATGTCCATCGCGATGCCCAGGTTCGGATGGATCGGCCCCTGGATCGCGTTGGCCTTCACGATGGGCGAGCGCGCCTGGTAGGCGAACAGGTCGACCGTGTGCGCCGCGTGATGCCACAGCAGGTGGTCGGTCCAGCTGCGTGCCTGGCCCAGTGCGTTCATGTTCGTGCGCCGGAAGAAGTAGGTCTGCACGTCCATCTGCTGGATGCTGAACTCGCCGGCGACGATCTTCCCGCGCACCCACTGGTGGCTGGGGTTGAAGCGCCGCGTGTGGCCGCACATCGCCACCAGCCCGGTCTGCTTCTGCAGTTCGACCACCGCATAGGCGTCGCGCAGCGAGTCCGCGAGCGGGATCTCGGCCTGCACATGCTTGCCCGCCTTCATGCAGGCGATGGCCTGCGAGGCGTGCATCTGCGTGGGCGTGCACAGGATCACCGCGTCGACGTCGGGCCGCGCCAGGCTCTCCGCCAGTTCGGTCGTGCAGTGGCCGATGCCGTACTTCGCCGCCGTCTCGCGCGTCTTGTCGATGTCGCGGCTGATCAGCGAGGTGACCTGCACGCCGTCGATCAGCTTGATCGCGTCGAGGTGCTTGATGCCGAATGCGCCGGCGCCGGCCAGCGCCACACGGATGGTCTTGCTCATGCGTTCTCCAGGATCAGATGGCCCACGGCAGTGTTCGATGCCGGCACGTGGAAGAAACGGTGCGCGACCTTGGGCGGCTTGCCGCTGCCGGCCACGTCGCTCATCGCGCCGCGCGCGATCAGCCACATCACCAGCTCGATGCCTTCCGAGCCGGCCTCGCGCACGTACTCGATGTGCGGCACTTTCGACAGCGCCTCAGGCTCGGCGATCAGCCGGTCGAGGAAGCGGTTGTCCCAATCGGCATTGATGAGGCCGGCACGCGGCCCTTGCAGCTGGTGGCTCATGCCGCCGGTGCCCCAGATCTGCACCTTCAGCGGCGCGTCGTAGGACTCGATCGCGCGGCGGATCGCCTGGCCGAGCATGAAGCAGCGCCGCCCCGAGGGCACCGGGTACTGCACGACGTTCACCGCGAACGGGATCACCGGGCAGGGCCAGGCCTGCGGCTGGCCGCACAGCAGGCTCAGCGGCACCGTGAGGCCGTGGTCCACGTCCATCCTGTTGACGATGGTGAGGTCGAAGTCGTCCTGGATCACGCTCTGCGCGATGTGCGAGGCGAGCTCCGGGTGGCCGATCACCTTGGGCACCGGGCGCGGGCCGTAGCCCTCATCGGCCGGCGTGAACTCGGCCGCAGTGCCGATCGCGAAGGTCGGGATCATCTCCAGGCTGAAGGCCGTCGCGTGGTCGTTGTAGACGAGGAAGATCACGTCGGGCGTGTTGTCCTTCATCCATTGCTTGGACGGCTCGTAACCCTTGAAGAGCGGCACCCAATAGGGCTCGGCGGTCTTGCCGAGGTCGATGGCCGCGCCGATGGCCGGCACGTGCGAGGTGTAGACGGAAGCCGTGATGCGGGCCATGTTCATTTCCTTCCTGCCGCGCCCTGCGGCTGGCGGTGCGCCTGGGCATCGCCGTCCTCGCCGATGACGCGATTGCCTTCGACCGAGCGGCCGCCGTTGATCATCATGTTGCGGTATTCCTCTTCGGTCATGCCCGTCATGCTGCCGGCCATCTGCTGGAAGCTCTTGCCGTCGGTGGCGCCGATTTTGGCCAGGAAGTAGATGTTGCCGCCCAGTGCGATGCAGCGGTTCAGGTCGCGCGCCAGCACGGCGAGCTTCTGGTCTTCCGTCATCGGCCACTCGTCGAGGTAGGCGCGCTCGTTCGCCTTGAAGCGCTCGCGGTTGGCGGCCTTCATCAGCGACATGCAGAACTGGTTCAGGTGGTAGCCCTTGCGCGACTGTTCGGCATCGAAGATGGTCGTGCCGGGCACGTCCAGGTAGGGTTTGTTGAGCGACATCTATCTTTCCTCCGGCCAGTACAGGCGCATGGGGTTGTCCACCAACAGCTTGCGCTGCAGCGCGGCGGTGGTGGCGATGTGCGGGATGAAGTCGACCAGCAATCCGTCGTCGGGCATGTGGTTCTTCAGGTTCGGGTGCGGCCAGTCGGTGCCCCACAGCACACGGTCGGGGAAGGTCCCGACGATGCGCCGCGCGAAGGGAATCACGTCGCGGTAGGCGCTGCGCTCGCCGTTCAGCGCCGGCGGCCCGGAGACGGACAGGCGCTCGGGGCAGCTCACCTTGCTCCACACGTTCGGGTAGTCGCGCATGAACTTCACGAACAGCTCGAACTGCGGGCCGTCGACCGGCAGGCTCACGTCGGGCCGGCCCATGTGGTCGACGACGATGGTGGTCGGCAGCGCGGTGAAGAAGTCCCACAGCTCGGGCAGGTCGACCGCCTCGAAGTAGATCACCACGTGCCAGCCGAGCCTGGCGATGCGAGAGGCGATCTCCATCAGCTCGTCCTTCGGCGTGAAGTCGACCAGCCGCTTGACGAAGTTGAAGCGCACGCCGCGCACGCCGGCGGCGTGCAGCGCCTGCAGTTCCTCGTCGGTGATGGAGCGCTTCACGGTAGCCACGCCGCGCGCCTTGCCGTTCGACGCGATGCAGGCATCGACCATCGCGCGGTTGTCGGCGCCGTGGCAGGTGGCCTGCACGACCACGTTGCGTGCGAAGCCGAGGTGGTCGCGCAGCGCGAAGAGCTGCTGCTTGCTCGCATCGCAGGGCGTGTACTTGCGCTCGGGCGCGAACGGGAATTCGTCGCCGGGGCCGAACACGTGGCAATGCGCATCCACGCTGCCGGGCGGCAGCCTGAACGCGGGCTTCGTCGGGCCGGCGTACCAGTCCAGCCAGCCGGGGGTCTTCTCGAAACTCATCGTCATTCCTTGGGTTTCACGTTCGCGAGGATGCGGTCGGCCTCGACCCGCCAGTCGGCGCTGCGCGCGAATTCGGTCGTGCCCTTGGCACCGAACAGCCCGGCATCGGCCAGATCGGCCATCCAGACCTGCCGCTCCGCGGTGCCGCTGGCCGACCAGGGCGTGAGCCCGGCCTCGCGCACGGTCTCGGCCACTTCGCGCACTTCTTCGCTGCGGCGGCGGCCGTGCTCGATGACACGCTGGAAGAAGTAGCTCGCCTGCTTCTCCCAGTCGATGCCGGGGAAGGTCTCCTTCAGCGAGGCCAGCACCGCGTCTTCCACGCCATAGGCGCGCGCGGTGGTGAAGCTCTCGATGACCATCGCTTCCAGGCCCTTGATCATCACGCTGCGGCACATCTTCGTGGCCGAGGCCACGCCGAGCTTCTCGCTCGCCACCCTGGCCGCGAAGCCCAGGCCGTTCAGCACCGGCTCGAGCGCGGCGGCATCGGGGCCGCCGAGCAGCAGCGGCACCTTGATGCGGTAGGGCGGCACCGAGGTCATCACCGCGCCTTCGACATAACGTGCGCCAACGGCATTCACGGTCTTTGCCGCGCGGATCTTCGCGCCCGGCGAGGCCGAATTGAAGTCGAGGAAGAAGGCGCCCTTCTTCAAGCCCGCCGCGCAGGCCAGCGCCACCGGCACGGCCTGGCTGGCCGTGACGGCCGAAATCACCAGATCGGCCCCGCGCACCGCGTCGGCATGCGAGGTGGCCAGCGCGATGCCCTGCGTCGATGCGTGTTCGCGCATCGCCGCGCCGGCGTCGCCGTCCAGCTTCAGGTCGAACGCGACGACGCTCTCGCCGCGTGCACGCAGGTCCTCGGCGAGGATGCGGCCGACTTCGCCGTAGCCGATGAGCGCGATCGTCATGGCCATCAGTCGATGTACTTCAGGCCGGCCTTGGCCAGCGGCTCGCGCATCTTGTACATGTCCAGGCCCAGCACGCCCGAAGCGAGCTTGGCGCGCTTCTCGCCTTCCAGCGCCTCTCGCGCCACGGCGGCTTCGAGCGTCTTCGCCGCCATCGCGCGCGGCACGCAGACCACGCCGTCGTCGTCGGCCACGATCACGTCGCCCGGCGTCACGTAGGCGCCGGCGCACACGATGGAGATGTTCACCGAGCCGAGCGTCGCCTTGATCGTGCCCTTGCTGCTGATCGCCTTGCTCCACACCGGGAAGCCCATCTCCTGCAGCGTCTTCACGTCGCGCACGCCGGCATCGATGATCAGCGCCCGCGCGCCGCGCGCCATGAAGCTGGTGGCCAGCAGGTCGCCGAAGTAGCCGTCGGTGCACTCGGCGGTGACCGCCGCCACGACGATGTCGCCCGGGCGGATCTGCTCGGCCGCGACATGCATCATCCAGTTGTCGCCCGGCTGCAGCAGCACGGTGACTGCGGTGCCGGAGACCTGCGAACCAGCGTAGATCGGCCGCATGTAGGGCTTGAGCAGGCCGACGCGGCCCATCGCCTCATGCACCGTGGCGCTGCCGAGCTTCGCCAGGCCGTCGGCGGTGGCCGTGTCGGCACGCTGGATGTTGCGGTAGACGACTCCGAGTTCGTACATGAAGACCTCGACAGGAAAGCGGGCCTTTCGGCCCTGTGATTGGGCCGGCCTAGCGGCCAACTTGCTTGAGAGCGGCATCCAGCCGCGGGAACACGCGCCGCGCGTTGCCTTCGTAGACCTGCTGCTTCTGCGCGGCGCTGAGCAACGTGCTCGCTTCGATGTAGCGCTTGGTGTCGTCGTAGTAGAAGCCGGTTTCCGGATCGATGCCGCGCACCGCGCCGATCATCTCGCTGGCGAACAGGATGTTGTCCACCGGGATCACCTTGGTCAGCAGGTCGATGCCGGGCTGGTGGTAGACGCAGGTGTCGAAGAAGATGTTGTTCAGCAGGTGGTCCTTCAGCAGCGGCTTCTTCAGCTCCTGCGCCAGGCCGCGGAAGCGCCCCCAGTGGTAGGGCACCGCGCCGCCGCCGTGCGGGATGAGGAACTTCAGCGTCGGGAAGTCCTTGAACAGGTCGCTGGTCAGGCACTGCATGAAGGCCGTGGTGTCGGCGTTCAGGTAGTGCGCGCCGGTGGTGTGGAAGCAGGCGTTGCAGCTGGTGCTGACGTGGATCATCGCCGGGATGTCGTACTCGACCATCTTCTCGTAGATGGGGTACCAGTGCCGGTCCGACAGCGGCGGGCTGGTCCAGTGGCCGCCCGAGGGATCCGGGTTCAGGTTGATGCCGACGTTGCCGTACTGCTCGACGCACTTGACCAGCTCCGGGATGCAGGTCTTCGGGTCCACGCCGGGGCTCTGCGGCAGCATCGCCGCCGGGATGAAGTTGTCGGGGTAGAGCTTCGAGACGCGGTAGCAGAGTTCGTTGCAGATCGCCGCCCAGGTCGAGCTGACCTCGAAGTCGCCGATGTGGTGGGCCATGAAGCTGGCGCGCGGGCTGAAGATCGTCAGGTCGCTGCCGCGCTCGCGCATCTTGGCGAGCTGGTTGGTCTCGATCGACTCGCGCAGCTCGTCGTCGCTGATCTTCAGGTCCGACACCTTGGGCTTGGCGGCCGGGTACTTGATGCCGGCGATCTGCCGGTTGCGCCACTCTTCCAGCGCCTTCGGCGCCGTGGTGTAGTGGCCGTGCACGTCGATGATCATCGTGTTGCTCCTGCGGGTTCCATGCCCTGGCGCCGCTTGGCTTCGGCGGTCTCGGGCGAGCTCATGAAGGAGAGCAGCGCACGCGCCGCCTCGGGTTGCACCGACGTGCTGCACACGCCGGCGCTGAAGGTGGTGACGATCTGCACGGCCGGCGGCAGCGCGCCGACGAGATCGATGCCGTCCAAATGCAGCAGCTCGCTCAACTGCTGGAAGCCGAGCTCGACCTCGCCGCGCGCCACCAGCGTGCCCACCGGCACGCCGGGCGGAGCCTGCACGGTGCGGCGCGCGATCTCGTCGGCGATGCCCCAGCGCTCGAACAGCTTCATCAGCTGCACACCGCTCGGTCCGGTCGAGTAGCCGATGCTGCGTGCGGCCAGCACGGCGCGCTGGAGCGCCTCTTCCGAGCCGATGTCCGGCCGCGGCGCGCCGGCGCGCACCGCCACGGCCACGCCCGAATGCACCAGGTCGACCTTGCTGCCGACCAGGACGCGGCCGGCGGCGACCAGCTTGTCGATCGCGTCGGCGGCGAGCACGACCACGTCGAAGGCCTCACCGGCCTGGACGCGCTTGGCCGCGTCGACGCCGCCCACGGACTCGATCGCCACGACCCGGCCTGAGCGCTGCTCGTAGGCCGCAGCGAGATCGGCGAGCACCTGGCGGGTCGCCATCGACGAGATGCCGGTGATCGGGTGGGTCATGTCGGCTGCCGGGGCCAGGCCGGATGCAGGGTGGAAGCCGATTCTGCGGCGGCCGGGGCGGCACGCCAATCGAACCAGGGCGCTAGCAGCTATCGCATCCTGTTATGGGAGCGCACCGGCTCGGCGCTGGCCAGCACCAGCTCGCGCAGGATGCGCATGGCCTGCTTGACCAGCGGCGTGGCCGGCTTGTGCGCCGAGCTGGCCAGGCACAGCGTGCTGGTCAGCACCCGCTCGGCCAGCGGCCGCACGCGGAAGGCCGCCGCCTGCCCCGACGCGGCCACCGCACTGGGCGTCAGCACCGCGTGGCCATGGCCGCTGCGCACCAGCTCGAGGATGGAGCTGACGCTGGACACCTCGTAGGCGATGTTCAGCTTCAGCCCGGCCAGCGCCGCCTGCGTCTCCAGCAGCTTGCGGATGGCGTGGGTGTGCTCGGGCACCACCAGCGGCAGCGTCACCAGCTCGGCGAAGGGCAGCGGCGCTTGCTTGCGCGGCGCGCCCTTGGCGGCGCTGACCAGGCACAGCGGCTCGTCGAGCACGTGCAGCGTCTCGATGGCCGGGTTGGCGTCGGGGTTGTGCACCAGGCCGAGGTCGACGCGGCCGGTGGAGATCCACTCGACGATGTGCGCCGACAGGCCCTCGACGATGGCCAGCCGCGCTTTCGACAGGTGCTGCTGGAAGGCATCGACCAGCGGCAGCGTGAGCATGCGCCCCATGCTGGGCGGCAGGCCGACGACGATGCGGCCGGTAGCCTCGTCACGGTTGGCGCTCAGGTCTTCGCGGGCGTGGGCGACCAGCTGCAGGATGCCCACGGCATGGTCGAACAGGCGCTTGCCAGCGTCGGTGAGCAGCACGCCGCGGCCGGTGCGCTGCAGCAGCGTGACGTGCAGGTCGGTCTCGAGCAGGCGCACCTGGCGGCTCAGCGCCGGCTGCGCGACGTCGAGCTCGATGGCGGCCTTGCTGAAGCTGCCCATCTCGGCAACGCGGACGAAGTAGCGCAGCTGGGTCAGGTTCATGCGTCGGGTGCGGGCTCGCACCGACTGTAGCGCACCCCCTTTCGGGCGCCCTCCAGCGCCGCCCGCGCGGGGGAGCGACAGGCCGGGCGGCGCTGCGAAGAATCAATGCATGTCACTCGCCGTCGTCCACAGCCGCGCCCTCGATGCGCTTCGTTCGCCGCAGGTCACGGTGGAAGTCCACCTCGCCAACGGCCTGCCCAGCTTCACGCTCGTCGGCCTGGCCGACACCGAGGTCAAGGAGGCACGCGAACGCGTGCGCGCCGCGCTGCAGACCAGCGGGCTGGAGTTCCCCAACAACAAGCGCATCACCGTGAATCTGGCGCCCGCCGACCTGCCCAAGGAATCGGGCCGCTTCGACCTGCCAATTGCGCTGGGCATCCTGGCCGCGAGCGACCAGATCGACGCAGCGAAGCTGGCCCGCTTCGAGTTCGCCGGCGAGCTCTCGCTGGCCGGCGAACTGCGCCCGGTGCGCGGCGCCCTCGCGATGGCGCTGGCCGCGGCGCACGAGGGTGTCGATCCGCCGCGTGCCATGGTGTTGCCCACCGAGAGCGCGTCGCAGGCGGCGCGGGTCGACGGCGTGGCCATCCACGCTGCGGCGCACCTGCTCGAGGTGGTGCGCTCGCTGCTGCCGGGCGATTCAGCCGAGCCGCTGCCGAGCGCGGTGCCGGCGGCCGTCGCACCGCCGCCCTCCCGCGGCGACCTGCGCGACGTGCGCGGCCAGTCCGGCGCCAAACGGGCGCTGGAGATCGCTGCCGCCGGCGGGCACAGCGTGCTGATGGTCGGCCCGCCGGGCAGCGGCAAATCGATGCTGGCGCAACGTTTCGCCGGCCTGCTGCCGCCGCTCACGCACGACGAGTCCATCGAGTCGGCTGCGCTGCTCAGCCTGACGGGTGCAGCAGCTGCGCACACCTGGGGCGAGCGCGTGCTGCGCTCGCCGCACCACAGCGCTTCGTCGGCCGCACTCGTCGGCGGCGGCTCGCCGCCGCGGCCGGGCGAGATCTCGCTGGCGCACCATGGCGTGCTGTTCCTCGACGAATTGCCCGAGTTCCAGCGCCATGCGCTGGAGGCCCTGCGCGAACCGCTGGAGACCGGCCGCGTGACCATTTCGCGGGCTGCGCGGCAGGCGGACTTCCCGGCGCGCTTCCAGCTGCTCGCCGCAATGAACCCCTGCCCGTGCGGACACCTTGGCAGCGCACTGCGCGCCTGCCGCTGCACGCCCGACGTGGTCGCGCGTTACCAGGGCCGGCTCAGCGGGCCGCTGCTCGACCGCATCGATCTGCAGGTGGAGGTGCCGGCGGTGGCCGCGACCACCCTCGCCGACGCGCCCGGCGGCGACAGCAGCGCGGCGATGGCCTTGCGTGTGGCCCAGGCGCGTGGTCGCGCCTTGCAGCGCCAGGGCGTGCTCAACCGCGAACTCGCCGGCGAGTCGCTGGAACGGCACTGCACGCTTGACGCCGCAGCGTCGAACTTCCTGCAGAGCGTGTCGGTGCGGCTGGGGTGGTCGGCGCGCGGCTTCCACCGCGTGCTGCGCATCGCGCGCAGCATCGCCGACCTGGCTGGCAGCGAGGCCATCGTGCTGGCGCACGTGGCCGAGGCCGTGCAGTACCGCCGCGTGCTGGCGGTGCAGTAGCAGGCCTTCGGGCCCGAGCGAGCTTGATCAGCCCTGCGAGCCCGAGAGCGGACGCAGCTTGTTGCCCTCGATCGTCACGCGCTCGCCGGTGCGCGGCGCAGTGGCCTGCTCGATGGTGCGCACCGAGCCGTCGTCCATCCGCACGGTGACCTCGTGCGAGGTGGTGCGCTTCTGGTGCTTCTCGATCTCGTTGCCGGCCACGCCGCCGCCGACGGCGCCGAGCACGGTCATCGCGGTGCGGCCGTTGCCCTTGCCCATCTGGTTGCCCACCGCCGCGCCGAGCACGCCGCCGGCCAGCGCGCCGACGCCGCTGGACTGGCCCTTGTGCGTGACCGTGCGCACCGATTCAACGACGCCGCAGTCGCGGCACACCGGCGCCTGCGCCGTCTTTGCGGCGGCGGGCGCCGCGGCGAGCTTGTTCGCCGGCTTGGCCGGGGTCTTGGTCTCGGGGGCCGCGGCTTCCTGCGCGGGCACCGGCTGGGTCGACGGCGCGGGGATTCCGTTGCGCATCAGCATGCCGGCACCGGCGGCCAGCGAGGCGGCACCGAGCACGCCGGCGATCAACCAGACCGTGCGCGACGGGGGGTTGCCAACGGGCACGGCGCCCGGGGAGGTCTCAACGCTCATCTTTGTTCTCCTGAAAGGTCCGGGCCGCGCAGGGCATGCGCCGCCTCCACAACGACAACGCCGATTCGACCCCGGCGGCACACCAAGGTGCCAGCGGAGATCGAATCAGGCGTAACGAGCTGTCAATCTCAGGCCGGGTTCATGAACCCGAGGTCACGCGCGCTGAAGTTGGCGAGGTTCGGGAACACGTCGAGCAGTTGCGTGTCGCTCAGCCCGAACCACTTGCCCAGCGTGGCGCCGAGCTGGTCCACCGAGGTGGTGGGCAGCAGGCTGCCGTTGCCGAGCTGGTCGGGGCTGCTGTCGAAGTTGTTGTTGTTCGTGTTCTTCGCGCCATAGACCGGGAAGCTGCCGTACAGGTCGCCGCCCCGCACCGCGCCGCCCATCACGAAGTGGTGCGCGCCCCAGCCATGGTCGGTGCCGTCGCCATTGCTGGTGAAGGTGCGCCCGAAATCGCTGGCGGTGAAGGTGGTGACGCGGTCTCGCGCACCCATCGCGCCCAGCGTGTCGTCGAAGTAACGCAGCGCATGCGACAGCCGCGCCATCAGTTGCGCATGGTTGCCGTTCTGCACGTCGTGGGTGTCGAAGCCGCCCATGCTGACGAAGAACACTTGGCGCTTCGCCCCGATCGAGGCGTTGCCGCTGGCGTCGATCATGCGCGCCACGATCTGCAGCTGCTGCGCGAGGTTGTTGGCGATCGTGGTGCCCGGATTGTTCGGGTCCGTGTAGCGCAGCTTCGGGTCGTTGGTGGCGCTGTAGTTGCCGGTGGCCGGCGCGGTGCCGAACAGCGGGTCGCTGGCCGGCTTGAGCGCATTTCGCAGCAGCGACTCGGCCTGCATCGAGCGCGCCGACACCGCCGACAGGTCGGCCTCGAGCACGTGGCCGCCGCGCGTGGTCTGCACGATGCGCTCCATGGCGGCGCCCACCGCTGCCGAGCCGTACACCTGCCCGCTGGCATTGGTGCCCAGGCGGATCGCGCCGTTGTTGGTGACCTGGTACTGGCGCACGTCCTGGCCCGACAGCCACACGGCGTTGCCGCCGGCGGTGATCGAGGTGAAGACGGTGCGCTGGTTCATCGATGCGAGCAGGTCGCCCATGCGCCCGCCCCAGCCGACCGTGGCGCCTTCCGGGAGGAAGGCCTGCCAGGTGTTCTGCTGGTCGTTGTGCGAGAACAAGCTGGCCGGCTTGCGGTGCGACGACTGGCTGTACTGCGTCTTGCTGGTGGGCAGGATCAGCGGCCCGACGTTGGGCAGGATCGCCAGCCGCCTGTCGGTGTCGAACATCGTCTGCAGCGCGCCCATCGCCGGGTGCAATGCGAAGCTGCGGCCCTGCGCATTGGCCGGCGTGATCGGCAGCACGCCGCCCAGCCGCGCCGGCGAGCCGGCCGCCGCACCTGCATTGACCGCCGTGCCCGGCGCCAGCAGCGCGATCGAGTCCGGCGCCTGGCTGCGCAGCGTGGTGTAGTTGGTGAACGAAGCGGTGTCGGTGGGCAGCACCATGTTGATGGAGTCGTTGCCACCGAACAGGAAGATGCACACGATGGCCTTGTAGTCGCCGGCGGTCTGCGCCGCCGCCGTGCCCAGGGCCGAGAGGTTCAGTGCCAGCGGTGCGCCGGCCGCGCCGAGCGTGGACATCACGCCGGCGTGCCGCAGGAACATGCGGCGGGAAGCGTCGATCTTCTTCATGGTGGTTTTCTCCCCGCTCACTTCTGCACCTGGAACTCGGGCGACACCACCGTCAGGAAGACGGCAGCATTGACGCGGTTCCGCCGGGCGGTGTCGATGGCCGCCTGGTTGCTGCCGGTGCTGTTCAGCGCCGGGATGGTGATGCTCTCGACCGCCGTGCGGATCTCGGTCTTCAAGGCGTCGGGCATGCTGCCGGCCATCAGCTTGGTGGAGATCTGCTCGACCAGGTCGGCCGGCTGGCCCACCAGCGCCAGTTCGGCGCTGAAGTTCGGCTGCAGGTCGCGGCGTGTCACCGACACGCCGTTGACCATGACCGCCGCGCTGGCACCCACGCCCTGCGAGACGTTGTCGCGCATGTAGTTGACGTAGCCCGCGGCGGTGGTCTCCTGCGCGAGCGCCATCTCCGGCGCCACCAGGCCGGCCGCGGCCGCCTGGGTGCCCGGGGCCACGTAGCCGGGGCGGTAGAAGTTGAACACCGTGGGCGAGCGCATCGCGGTCTGGCCCAGCGAGGTGCCGGCGTTGTCGGTGTTGCCGACACGGTAGTTGCCGCTGTCCGAGCTGTAGCCGAAGGCGCGCAGCACGGCCGACAGGCGCAGGATCGGCTCGCGGAGCTTGCCGCTGGTGCTGGAGACGACACGTGCCTCGGGGTGCAGCAGCACCGCCTTGACCACTGCACGCAGGTCGCCGCGAACGCCGCTGCCGTTGTTGTTGAAGGCAGCCGCCACGGCCGCCACGTAGGCCGGGCTCGGATTGCTGGTGACCAGGCGCTGGATCAGCTGCTTGCCGATGAAGGGGCCGACGTTCGGGTGGTTGTACAGGGTGTCGAGCGCCGTCTTCAGGCTGGCGTTCGGGTCGGACTGCGTCTGCGCCGAGATGTTCGCCGACAGGAACACCTTCTCCTCGGTGCTGTGGTGCTGCGGGTAGCCGACCATCGGCTTGATCCAGCGGTCGGGGTCGGACACGCCGCCCAGCGAGCCGTTGCTGAAGCAGCCGTTGTCGGGCCAGTCGGGGCAGGTCCAGCTGAAGCCGGTGAACACCTTGGCCAGGCCGGCGATGTCGGCCGGCGTGTAGGTCTCGAGCGCGGCGCCGTTGGCCTGCTTGACGGAGCCGTCGTCGTTGAGCTGCTGCAAGCCGATCGAGAACAGCTGCATCACCTCGCGGGCGTAGTTCTCGTCGGGCACGCGGCCGGTGCGCGGGTCGGCCTTGCGGTTGCGCAGGCTCGTCAGGTAGGCGCCCATCATCGGGTGCAGCGAGACTGACTCCAGCAGGTCGCGGTAGTTGCCGAAGCCGCGGGTGGCGAGCATGTCCATGTAGTCGGCCACGGCACGCGGGTTGTCGCCGACGGTGCTGTCCTGCAGCGAGATCACGAAGATCTGCGACAGCGCGAAAGCCACCCGCTGGCGCAGCTGATCTTCCCCGCTGATGGCCTGCTTCCAGAAGCTGTTGTAGATGCCGTCCTGGCCGATGCTGTTGGCGGCATTGGCGGCCTTGACCACCGCGTCCTGCGCCTCCCACGACGCGCGGTGCGAGGCCTGAGGTGCAGCCAGCTGCTCGTCGATCCAGGCGCCGTAGCCGATGGCCATCACGCGGTCGACGGCGGCTGTCGTTGGCCCGAAGCTCGCCTGGGTGAGGAAGCGCGCTGCATCGCTGCGCGAGGCGGGTATCTCGGAGACCGTGCCGCTGTTCTGTTCGTCTTTCGCGCCGCCGCAGGCAGCCAGGGCCAGCACGACGCTGGCGGCGAGGGCGCCGAGCGCCACACGGGTGCGCGTCGCCAGGGTTCGCCCCTGGTCGATCGGGTCATGAATCATCACGGTCGCCTCCACTTGAAACCGTTTGCTGTGCCGGCGGTCACGCACTGAGCGTGCCAGGGCAAAGCGGCGATTCTTGGGGCTGCGCCGATGCGGATGTGGCCAAAAATTGGCAATCCGGCAAGGTCTTACACGCCGAAGCAATTCGGCCACCGACACATCGCGGCGGCCCTGTTGCGGCTGCTTGCATCCGCTGTGAGCGGATGCAATCGTGATGGCCGGGCTACAGCAGCGCGGAGAGCGAGCGCCGCACCTGCGACACGTCGAGCGCGCTGCGCTTGGCCCAGTCGGCCAACTGGTCTTCACCCACTTTTCCGACGTTGAAGTAGGCGGCCTGCGGATGCGCGAGATAGAAGCCGCTGACGCTGGCCGCCGGCGTCATCGCCAGGCTCTCCGTCAGCGCCATGCCGATGTCCTCGCAGTTCAGCACACGGAACATGTCGCGCTTGACGGTGTGGTCGGGGCAGGCCGGGTAGCCGGGTGCAGGGCGGATGCCGCAGTACTTCTCGGCGATCAGCTCGGCGTTGCTCAGCTGCTCGTCGGCCGCGTAGCCCCAGAACTCGGTGCGCACGCGCTGGTGCAGCCGTTCGGCGAAGGCCTCGGCCAGGCGATCGGCCAGCGCCTTGAGCATGATCGCGCTGTAGTCGTCGTGGTCGTCCAGGAACTGCTTCTCCTTCTTCTCCACACCCAGCCCTGCCGTGACGGCGAACAGTCCCACGTGATCGGCCACGCCGCTGGACTTGGGCGCAACGAAATCGGCCAGGCAGCGGTTCGGGCGCCGCACCCCATCCACCACCGGCCGCTCCGACTGCATGCGCAGGCCGCGCCAGGTCATCAGCACCTGCTCGCGCGACTCGTCGGCGTAGATCTCGATGTCGTCGTCGTTCACGGTGTTGGCCGGGTACAGCGCGATCACGCCGTTGGCGGTCAGCCAGCGGCCCTCGATCAAGCGCTTGAGCATGCGCTGCCCGTCGCTGAGCACGCGCCGCGCCGATTCGCCGACGATGTCGTCGGTGAGGATCGCCGGGTAGGGGCCGGCCAGGTCCCAGGTCTGGAAGAACGGCGCCCAGTCGATGCAGGCGGCGATCTCGGCCAGGTCCTGGTTCTTGAAGACGCGGCGGCCGGTGAACTTCGGCTTCGGCGCCACGTAGGCGCTCCAGTCGATCGGCGTCTTGTTGGCGCGCGCCTGCGCCAGCGTGACCATCGGCGTGGCCTTCTTGTTGGCATGCTGCACGCGCACACGCTCGTAGTCGGACTTCAGCTCGTTGATGAAGGCCGTGGCCTTGTCGTCGCTGAGCAGTTCGGAGCACACATTGACCGAGCGGCTTGCGTCGGGCACGTAGACGACCGGTCCTTCGTAGTGCGGCGAGATCTTCACCGCGGTGTGCACGCGGCTGGTGGTGGCGCCGCCGATGAGCAGCGGGATCTTCTTCAAACGGAAGAAGTCGTCGCGCTGCATCTCGGCGGCGACGTGCTGCATCTCTTCCAGGCTTGGCGTGATCAGGCCCGACAGGCCGATGATGTCGGCGCCCTCGACCTTGGCGCGCGCCAGGATGTCCTGGCAGGGCACCATCACGCCCATGTTCACCACCTCGAAGTTGTTGCACTGCAGCACGACGGTGACGATGTTCTTGCCGATGTCGTGCACGTCGCCCTTCACGGTGGCGATGACGATCTTGCCCTTGGCCTTGGCCTCGCCGCCGGCTTCCACCATGGCGAGCTTCTCGGCCTCGATGTAGGGCAGCAGGTGGGCCACCGCCTGCTTCATCACGCGGGCGCTCTTCACCACCTGCGGCAGGAACATCTTGCCCTGGCCGAACAGGTCGCCCACCACGTTCATGCCGGCCATCAGCGGGCCTTCGATGACGTGCAGCGGGCGGCCTCCGCCGGCCTGAATCACCTGCCACGCGGCCTCGGTGTCCTCGACGATGAAGTCGGTGATGCCGTGCACGAGCGCATGGCTCAGGCGCTCGTTGACGGTGCCGGCGCGCCAGGCCAGGCGCGCGCTGTCGTCCTTGGCCGCGCCCTTGGCGGTCTCGGCGATCTCGACGAGGCGTTCGCCGGCGTCGGGGCGGCGGTTGAGCACCACGTCTTCGACACGCTCGCGCAGCACCGGCTCGAGGTCGTCGTAGACGCCGACCATGCCGGCGTTGACGATGCCCATGTCCATGCCGGCCTGGATCGCGTGGTACAGGAACACGGTGTGGATGGCCTCGCGCACCGGGTCGTTGCCGCGGAAGCTGAAGCTCACGTTGCTGACGCCGCCCGAGACCTTGGCCCCCGGCAGGTTCTGCTTGATCCAGCGCGTGGCGTTGATGAAGTCGACGGCGTAGTTGTTGTGCTCCTCGATGCCGGTGGCGATGGCGAAGATGTTCGGGTCGAAGATGATGTCTTCGGGCGGGAAGCCGAGCTCGTCGACGAGCAGGCGGTAGGCACGCTCGCAGATCTCGATCTTGCGCTGGTAGGTGTCGGCCTGGCCCTTCTCGTCGAAGGCCATCACCACCGCCGCCGCGCCGTAGCGCCGCACCAGCTTGGCCTGCTGCCGGAAGGCCGCCTCGCCTTCCTTCAGCGAAATCGAGTTGACGATGCCCTTGCCCTGGATGCACTTCAGGCCGGCCTCGATTACCTCCCACTTGGAACTGTCGATCATGATCGGCACGCGCGCGATCTCGGGCTCGCCGGCGATCAGGTTGAGGAAGCGCACCATCGCGGCCTTGCTGTCGAGCATGGCCTCGTCCATGTTGATGTCGATGACCTGCGCGCCGTTCTCGACCTGCTGGCGTGCCACCGACAGCGCTTGCTCGAAATCACCGTTGAGGATCATCCGTGCGAAGGCCTTCGATCCGGTGACGTTGGTGCGCTCGCCGACGTTGACGAACAGCGTGCCCTGGCCGATCTCGACCGGCTCTAGACCGGAGAGCTTCATGGGCGGAACGGGGGCGGGCGTGGCGGTCATCGCGGCAGATCCATCAGGGGCCGCGGGCTCACCGCGACCGAGGTCGGGTGAGCGCCGTTGAACGCAGTCGCGCGGGGCGCCTGCTCCGCCCGAGCCTGGCAACCGTGGTGTGGGCCTGGCGGCCCGGGTCGTCGCAACGCTCCTCGGGGGAGCCGCGATTGTACGGTTACCGATGTACGCAAGCTCCTTCTTGCCCCGGGCGGGGGCATGGGTTGCAATCGGCGAATGACAAAAAGTGCACGGAACCCCTGGCTGCGCCCGATCGGCTGCGCCGCGCTCGGCGCGGCCCTGATGCTTGGCGGCTGCGCGCTGCCCAAGGTGTCGACGCCGGCGCTGCCGCCTCCGGTCAGCGCCGCGCCGCTGCCGGCCGCGCCTGCGGGGGCCTGGGTCTGGTCGCCGCAGATCGATTCGGCCGGGTCGAAGTTGCGCAGCGGCTTGTTCGGCTCCGGGGCCGACGTCTCGCAAACCAGCGACCAGCGCCTGTGGATCAGCCTGCCGGCCGACACCACGTTCGCGGCCGGCCGTTCGGCGGTGACCCCGGCCGCCGGCGCCTGGCTCGACCAGGTGGCGGCCTCGCTGCGCGCGCTGCCGCGTGCCGAGGTGCAGATCGTCGGCCCTGTCGATGCCAAGGGCGGTGCCGCGCTGGCGGTGGACCGCGCCGCCAGCGCGCGCGACTGGATGGTCATGCGAGGCGTGCCGGCACGGCGCATGGCCGTGTCGGGCCAGGCACCGCGCGGTCGCAACCCGGGCGAGGGGCGGCTCGACATCCTGATCGGCGAGCGTTACACGCCCTGAGCGGCCGGGTGGAGGGCGCCGACCCGGCTCAAGAAGTGGCGCAACGCTGCCGAAAACGACCCTGAAGCCCGCACCCGCCCCATGTCTTACCAACTGCTGCCCCCGGATGTCCTGCGCGTCGGACAGCCCACGCTGTTCGCGCTGCGCGACAAGACCGGCTGCCTGCTCGTGCCCAAGGGCACGATGGTGGCCAACGAGGAGCAGCTGCACCAGCTGGTCACCCGCGAGCTGTACGTCGACGACCAGGACAGCGAGGCACTGCGCCGCGCCATCGGCGGCAAGGTGCACGAACTGGTGCGCAGCAACGAACTGCTCGGGCGCATCGCGAAGGCCCGCCCGGAGGCTTCCGACCTGCTGCCCCCGCCCGCAGCGGCAGGGCAGCGTCGGCTCGACGATGCAGTCACCGCCTGGTCGAACCTGCAGGTGCGCGCCGCCGCACTGCTGCGCGATCCGGCCCAGCCGGAGTTCGCCGCCAAGCTGATCCAGCTGCAGCGCACGCTGGTCGACCAGGTCAACAGTGACCCCGACGACGCGCTGATGCTGCTCGTGCATGCCGCCACCCAGGAATTCCGCGACTACAGCGCCAGCCACGCGGTGCTGGTGGCCGTGCTGTGCGAGCTCGGTTCGCGCCACGTCGTCGGCATGGCGCCCGCCCAACGGCTGTCGATGCGCTGCGCCGCGCTGTCGATGAACGTCTCGATGACGGCGCTGCAGAACCAGCTGGCGCTGCAGGACAGCCCGCTCACCGGCCCGCAGCGCGGCCAGGTCGAAAGCCATGCGCAGCGCAGCGCCGAGGCGCTGAAGGCCGCCGGCGTGAGCGACGAACTCTGGCTCGAGGCGGTGACGCACCATCACACCGCCCCGCCCGGCCCGCTGGCGGCGATGGAGCCTGGAATGCGCCTCGCGCGCCTGATCCGCCGCGCCGACATCTTCGCGGCGCGCATGAGCCCGCGCCGCGGCCGGTTGGCCATGTCGGCCACCGCGGCCGCGAAAGCCGCCTACCTGAACGAAGACAACCAGCCCGACGAAGCCGGCTCGGCCATCATCAAGGCCACCGGCTTGTACCCGCCGGGATGCCTGGTGAAGCTGGCCAACGGCGAGGTCGGCGTGGTGCTGCGCCGCGGCCGGCGCGCGAACGCGCCGGTGGTGGCCAGCATCGTCAACCCGGCCGGCGCGGTGCTCGCCTCACCGGCCCTGCGCAGCACGCACATGCCCGCCTTCGCGGTGACCGGCGGCGTGGCGCCGCACGAGGTGAAGGTACGCCTGAACCTGCAGCGCCTGCTGCAGCTGACCTGAGGGCAGCGGCTCAGGCGGCTGCCAGCCCCTGGAACAGGCTCGCACCGCAGCAGCGCGGCTGGTAGCGGCCCACGCGCTCGGCAATCTGCGCGATGTGCTCCGGCGTGGTGCCGCAGCAGCCGCCGGCGATGTTCAGGAAGCCTGCCTTGGCGAACTCCTCGACCAGCCCGCCGGTGATCTCGGGCGTCTCGTCGAATCCGGTCTCGCTCATCGGGTTGGGCAGGCCGGCGTTCGGGTAGCAGCTGATGAAGGTGTCGCCGGCCACGCGCGACAGCTCCTCGATGTAGGGGCGCATCAGCGTCGCGCCAAGCGCGCAGTTCAGGCCGACGGCCAGCGGCCTCGCATGGCGCACGCTGTGCCAGAAGGCCGTGACCGTCTGGCCCGACAGGATGCGGCCCGAGGCATCGGTGACGGTGCCCGAGATGATCACCGGCAGGCGCTCGCCGGTGTCTTCCATCAGCTCGTCGAGCGCGAAGATCGCCGCCTTGGCATTGAGCGTGTCGAAGATGGTCTCGACGAGGAACAGGTCGCAGCCGCCTTCGAGCAGGCCCTCGGCCTGGTCGCGGTAGGCGGCGCGCAGTTCGTCGAAGCTGACGTTGCGGGCCGCCGGGTCGTTCACGTCGGGGCTGATGCTCGCCGTGCGCGGCGTGGGGCCGAGCGCGCCGGCGACGAAGCGCGGCTTGTCGGGCGTGCTGTACTTGTCGCAGGCGGCGCGTGCCAGGCGGGCGGCGGCCACGTTCATCTCGCGCGCCAGCGGTGCCAGGCCGTAGTCGTCCTGCGCCACGCTGGTGGCGCCGAAGGTGTTGGTCTCGAGGATGTCGGCACCGGCCGCAAGGTACTGCTCGTGGATCTGGCTGATGACGTCGGGCCGAGTGAACTGCAGCAGCTCGTTGTTGCCCTTCAGGTCCTTCGGGTGGTCCTTGAAGCGCTCACCGCGGTAGTCGGCCTCGACGAGCTTGTGGCGCTGGATCATCGTGCCCATGGCGCCGTCGAGCACGACGATGCGTCGGGACAGGATCTCGGGCAGCGCCGCGGCGCGGGTGTAGGCGAGCGTCTTCATGGCGCAATTCTAGGCCGGCCCCTGCGAGGCCGACACCTCAATGCAGGGAGGTCGGCTGCGTTTCCTGGAACAGCGAGGCACGGAACTCGATCGAGCGCGGCCCATCGTCATTCATCGCCCACAGCGCCAGCGCCTTGGCCGACATCGGCTTGGCATACAGGTAGCCTTGCAGTTCGTCGCATCCGAGCGATCGCAGCACGTTCGCCTGGCCCTCGGTCTCCACGCCCTCGGCCACCACCTTTAGACCCAGCGCCTGCGCGAGCTTGACCACCGCGTCGACCACCGCGCGGGCATCGGCGCTCGACTCCAGGTCGAGCACGAAGCCGCGGTCGATCTTCAGCTCGCCGGCCGGCAGCTTGCGCAGATAGGCCAGGCTGGAATAGCCGGTGCCGAAATCGTCGATCGAGATGTGCACGCCCACCGCGGCCAGCTTCTCGAAAATGCGCATCGTGCCTTCGCCGTCTTCCATCGCCGCCGATTCGGTGATCTCGCAGGTCAGCAGCTGCGGGTTGACCTGGTGGCGCTGCAGCGCCGCGGCGATGCGTTCGGCCAGATCCGGCTGGCGCAGCTGGTGCACCGACAGGTTGATCGCCACGCGCATGCGCAGGCCCTCGTCGCGCCACACGCGGGCCTGGCGGCAGGCTTCGTCGATGACCCACTGCCCGAGCACGCCGATCAGGCCGTGCCGCTCGGCGATCGGGATGAACACCGCCGGGCTGACCATGCCGCGCTGCGGGTGGTGCCAGCGCAGCAGCGCCTCGGCGCCGGTGATCTGGCCGCTGGGCGCGTGCACCTTCGGCTGGTAGTACAGCTCGAGCTGCTGTCGCGCCACGGCCTGGCGCAGGTCACGCAGCAGCTCGACCTGCTCGCGCGCATCGCCCAGCATGCGCGGCTCGAAGAAGGCGAAGGTGGCGCCGCCGTTGCGCTTGGCGTAACGCGCCGCGGCCTCGGCGTTGACCATCGCCGTGGTCAGCGAACCATCGCGCGGGTAGAGCACGACGCCGATGGAGCCGGTGATGGGCGCCGGCCGGCCCTCGATCTCGCAAGGCTCGGCCAGCACCTCGAGCAGTTGCTGCGCCATGGCGGCGGCGGCGGCACGGTCGGTGTCGGGCCCGAGCAGCAGCACGAACTCGTCGCCGCCCACGCGCGCCAGCATGCCCCGCGAGGCGACTGCGGCGCGCAGCCGCTGCGCCATCGTCTGCAGCAGGAGGTCGCCGACACGTCGGCCGAAGGAGTCGTTGACCGGCTTGAAGTTGTCCAGCCCGATGAAGAGCACCGCCATCGGCGTGGGCGCACCCTCGGCGCGGCGCGTGGCGGCGTCCAGCCGCAGGTCGAAGGAATGGCGATTGGGCAGTTGCGTCAGTGCATCGGTGCGGGCGGACTCCTCGACGCGCTCGATGGCGGCGCGCAAGGCCTGGCGCATGCGCGATTCCATGATCGTGAGCACCAGCAGCATCAGCACGATCGCGCCCGTGCCCAGCACGGCCAGGGCGGTCAGGGTGTGGTCGCTGAGCACGCCCATGTGGTGCAGCGACACCGCACCCTGCGGCACTTTCGCGCCCAGCACGACGAGGCGTTGCGCACCGACGACCGCCACGCCGACCAGCAGGGCGGCAGCGGCCCGAAAACCCACCGACGCGCGGCGCGCTCCGCCCGTCAGCCAGCCGCCGGCCGCTAGAAGCACCGTCAGGCCGGCCACGGCCAGCGCCGGCCACAGCCAGGCCCATCGGGGCTCGGGCGCCAGGCGCATGTCCAGCACATAGAGCATCTTCGAGGCAACGGCGACCACCGCCACGAGCAGCGCGGCGGGCGCCACGCGCAGCGCGCCGATGCCGCCGGTGGCCACCAGCTTGAGCGCGGCAGCGCTGGCGAGCACGCCTGCCAGCCAGCCGAGCGCCGTGAGGCTGCCGCCGTAACCCAGGGGCAGGGACAGCGGACGGGCCGCTGCCGTGATGAAGTGCACGCACCACAGCCCGGTGCCGAAGGAGACGGCGGCCGCGCTCAGCCACAGCGCGGCGACGCGGCCGGACGTGGCGGCCACGCGCCGCACGATGTCGAAGGAGACGTAGAAGGCCAATGCGGACAGCAGCACCGCCGCCGCGTCGAGCAGCGGCAGGAATTGCCAGGCGATGAAGGCGTCGTTGTCCACGGGGCGCGCACGGAGATCCAGTGGGGATCTATCGGCACACCCTTCGCACACTGGAGCCCCAGGCGGCAAACGCCGTGCGGAGCGTCACGAAGCGCGCCGTTCAGTGAACGAAACCGATGCCCCGGTGCTGGCGCACTTCCGGCTTGACGCGGTGCTCGGCCTCGAGCTGCGACAGGAACTCGTCGGGCTCGAAGGTCTCGCCCAGCACGTCGACCTGCCGCTTCACGGCGGCGAAGTCACCCGGCGCGAGCAACTCCAGCACGCGCAGGCGCTTGCGCTGCTCGTCGGTCAGGCGCGTTGCATCGCCGTCCAGCGCCTCGGCAACAAACATGCGCTCGCGCTGATCCGGCTTCAGGCCCTTGAACTGGATCTTGAAGGTGAATCGGCGCAGCGCCGCCTCGTCCAGGTCCTGGAACAGGTTGGTGGTGCAGATGAAGATGCCGGCGTAGCGCTCCATGCCCTGCAGCATCTCGTTGACCTCGCTGACCTCGTAGCTGCGCTCGGCCAGGCGCCGGCTGCGCAGGAAGCTGTCGGCCTCGTCGAGCAGCAGCACGGCCTGCTCGGTCTCGGCCTCCTCGAACATCTTCGCCATGTTCTGCTCGGTCTCGCCGACGAATTTGCTGACCAGGTCGCTGGCCTGGCGGATCATCAGCGGGCGCTGCAGCTCCTGTGCGATGTGCTCGGCCAGCGCCGTCTTGCCGGTGCCCGGCGGCCCGTAGAAGCACAGCGTGCCGAAGCCCTTGCGGCGCAGCGCCTCGACGATCTTCGGCACCTCGAAGCGCGACTCGGTGTTCACCAAGGAGAGGTCGTAGCTCGTCACCACGCGGCGCGCGCCGCGCTCGCTGCTGGTGTTGCCCAGCGCCTTGTCGGCGTTGACGAGCTGGCGCTCGATCAGCGCCTCGGCACTGTCGCTGCAGGCGTCGCCGGCCAGGCGCGCGAACTTCACCGCCGTGCGGATCTGCGCCGGCGTCAGGCCGCGGCGTTCCGCCAGCCGCGAGGCGAACTTCTCGCCCACGTCGACGCCGGCCAGCGCGCGAGTCACCAGTGCCTCGCGCGCGCCGGGCGGCGGGCTCTTCAGCTCCAGGTGGTACTGGAAGCGGCGGCGGAACGCGAGGTCGATCTGCTCGATGCGGTTGGTGACCCAGATCACCGGCACCGGGTTGGTTTCGAGGATCTGGTTCACCCAGGCCTTGCCGCTGACGCTGCCGGTGGGCGCGGCGTCGCTGCTGTCCAGGCGCGCCATCAGCTGCGCGGCGTCGGTGGAGATCGGCGGGAACACATCTTCGACCTCGTCGAACAGCAGGCCGACGTTGGTGCTGCCCTTGAGGAACACCTGGCTGATCTGCAGCGAGCGATAACGGTCGCGGCCCGACAGCGAGTTGCCGTCGCGGTCGGCGTACTCCACCTCGTAGAGCTCCAGGCCGGCGGCCTGCGCCGCCACCTTGGCGAGTTCGGTCTTGCCGGTGCCGGGCGGGCCGTAGAGCAGGATGTTCACGCCCGGTTCCTTGCGCGCCACGGCGTTGCGCAGCAGCGCCGTCATCATGCGGCAGTCGTCGCCGACGTAGTGGAAGTCGGTTTCGTTCAGTTCGCTGCGCACCGCCGGCCGGGTGAACACCGCCATCAGGTCCGACGGGCCCTCGTAGTGCCGCATCAGCACCGGCGGCAACTGCTCGCTGACCTTCATCAGGTCGGCCAGGTCGGTGATGTTGTGCTCGGAGATCAGGTTCTCGACCATGCCGATGCGCTCGAGCCGCGAGCCGGCGCGCAGCGCCTCGGCCACGTCGGCCTCGTTGACACCGGCCACGCGCGCGATCGCCGCATAGGCCTCCTGCGCGTTGCTGACCTTGAACTCGACGAGCAGGCCGCGAAGATCACGTTGATAGCGAGCCAGAGTCCCGTACAGCAGCAGCGCGCGTTCGGCCGGGTTGAGCTGCAGCAGGCCGGCGAGCGCGTCGATGTTCTTCTCGACCAGCGTCGACTCCTTCTTCAGGCTGCGCTCCAGCCAGTCGGCGGTGGCGCCGAGCACGGCGAGAAGATCCTTCGGCGCGTCCTTGATGTACTCGTCGATGTAGAAGAACAGCGTGCCTTCCTCGTACGGCCCACGCCAGGCGCCGTGGCGCTCGACGAACGCGGTGTCGGAGAGCAGCTCGTGGCCACGCCACTGCTCGTTGGCCTTGCAGCGGGCATTGAGGAACTCGCGCAGCCGCGCCAGCACCGAGGCCGGCCACACCAGGTGCTTGCCGGTCAGCGAGAGCAGGCTGTTCCAGTCGCGCCGCGGATTGAATCGCGCGACGTTGCGCATCGTCAGCGAGAGCACGAAGTGCGAGCACATGCGATCCAGCACCGGCGCGTCGTGCAGGCCGGGCGAGAGGATCGGCCGGCCTTCGCCGACGCTGCGGCTGTGCTTCACCATCGATCACCTCCTGGGCAGGACCATCTTGGCGCACCCGGCGGCGCGCGGCAAGCCCCGGCGGATCGTCGGGGCCTGCAGACCATAACGCAGGAGGGCTTGGCGCGTCGACCGAAGGCCGACGAATGGCGTGGTGAAGCTCACGCGCCCGCGTGGACGCGTGCCGCTCAGGGCAGGCTCAGTGCAGCACCAGGGGTTGCTGCGACATCGCGGCGTAGCGCTCGATGTACGCGTCCATCTCCTCTTCGGAGGGGTCGGTCTCGATCAGCGCCTGCACGCCCTGCTTGAAGGTTTCGGCGAGCGCGCCCTGGATGAAGATCTCCTTGCGCGCGAACTTGTCGACGATCTCGTAGCCGCCGCGCGTCAACGGTTCGTGCGGTGCGGGCGCGGCCATGCTCTGCGTCGTGCCGGGCACGTCGAACTGCACCACCGCGAAACTGTCCGAGTTGTAGAGCATGTGCATAAGGGACTCTCCTGAACCAGCAGCTGAGTCCTTCACCGCAAGTTTCAAGCCCATGGCGCACCGATGCCCCTGCGGCCCGGAGGGTCAGCCGCCGGGGAGGAGCTCGCGAAGGCGCAGTTCCAGCCGGTCCTCGTCGGCCGTGCCCAGGGTGGCACGGATCGGCAAGTGGTGGCGGGCCGGATCGAGCCAGACCTCGACGCGCGTGTCGTAGGGCGAGCGCGGCTCGCGCAGCAGGTGCACGGTGTCGACCGCCGTGCCGAAGCTGGTCAGTGACTCCTTGCCCAGGCTGCGGAACGACCAGTTCGAGGCGTCGCCGCGCGCGCCCACCACCTGCAGCGTGATGCGCTGGCCCTCGGCGAGCAGGGCTGGATCGGCCGCGGCCACGGCGGCGAGCTGGATCATCCAGCTCAAACGGTCCTGCACGCCGGGCTGCCACGGCACCTCGGTCGACGGCCCGGAGAAGCGGATGCGCCCGGCCTCGCGCTCGAAATTGGCCGCCACCGCGGCGCGGCGCGCGCGCTGGTCGGTGAAGCGCACCGGCCCCAGGCCATGGGCATCGAGCACACCCTCGCTGACCTGCGTGAGCACGTTGAGCCCGACCACCGATCCTTCCAGGCGCAGCGCGTAACGGCCGGCCTCGAGCTTCCAGTGCAGGTCGCCGCTGCCGGTGAGGCGGCCGCGCCGCAGTTCATAGCGCAAGGTGGCGGGCGGCGGCAGCTGCGTGGCGTACAGCGGCGGCGGCGCGCCCTCGCCGGCCGCCGCGACGGCCGAGGCCGGCGCCGAAGCGGGCGTGGCGGCGGCCGGCGGCTCTGCCGCCGCCACCTGCGAGGCCGCGGGCAGCGGCGGCGCGGCGGCGATTTCCAGCGGCGGCGGATTCAGCTCCGGTTCGGAGGGCGGCGCGGGCCGCGCCGATGGATCGTCGCCACGCGAGACCGGCGCCACCACTGGCGCGGCAACCGGCCGCGCCGGCGGCCGCGCGGGCCGCGGCGGCGCCGGCGTGGCCACGGCCACGGGAGGTGGCGTCGGCGGTTCCGGCTCGGCCGGCACCGGCGCGGCGATGGTACGCAGCTGCACCACCGCGCCCGTCGGTTCCCCCGGCCGCGGCGGCGACAGGTCCACGCCGCCCAGCAGCAAGGCGTGCACGAGCAGCGTCAGTGCGGCCAGCGCGGCGAACGCACGCGTGCGGCGCGCATCGCTATCGGCCGACAACATCGACAATCGCCTCCTTCGACACCCGAATCACCGCATCCCGCATGAAACTCGCCACCTACAAGGACGGATCGCGCGACGGCCAGCTGGTCGTCGTCTCGCGCGATCTCTCGACCGCGCACTATGCCAGCGGCATCGCGACCCGGCTCCAGCAAGTGCTGGACGACTGGAACTTCCTGTCGCCGCAGCTCGAGGACCTGTACCAGACGCTCAATCACGGCAAGGCGCGCCACGCGTTCCCGTTCGAGCCGGCACAGTGCGCCGCGCCGCTGCCGCGCGCCTGCCAGTGGGCCGACGGCTCCGCTTTCATCAACCACGTGGAGCTGGTGCGCAAGGCACGCGGCGCGGACGTGCCCGAGAGCTTCTACACCGACCCGCTGATGTACCAGGGTGGCAGCGACGACTTCCTCGGCCCCACCGACGACGTCGTCTGCGCCAGCGAGGAGTTCGGCATCGATTTCGAGGCCGAGGTGGCGGTGGTCACCGGCGACGTGGCCATGGGCAGTTCGCCCGACGAGGCGCTCGAAGGCATCCGCCTGCTGATGCTGGCCAACGACGTGAGCCTGCGCAACCTGATCCCGGCCGAGCTGGCCAAGGGCTTCGGCTTCTTCCAGAGCAAGCCGGCCACCGCCTTCAGCCCGGTGGCGGTGACGCCCGACGAACTCGGCGGCGCCTGGAAGGGCGGCCGCGTGCACCTGAACCTGGAGTCGGTGTGGAACGGCAAGCGGGTCGGCCTGTGCGATGCCGGCGACGAGATGACCTTCCACTTCGGCCAGCTGATCGCGCACATCTGCAGGACGCGCAACGTGCGCGCCGGCAGCATCGTGGGCAGCGGCACGGTGAGCAACAAGGACTGGTCGCGCGGCTACAGCTGCATCGCCGAGAAGCGCGCCATCGAAACCATCGAGTCGGGCACGCCGAAGACCGAGTTCATGCGCTACGGCGACCGCATCCGCATCGAGATGAAGGGCTCCGACGGCATGAGCCTGTTCGGCGCGATCGACCAGCGCGTGGCGCCCATGCCGAACTGAGCGGTCAGGTGTCGTAGATCGTCTGCAGTGATTCGAAGCCCTTGACCTCGATCGGGTTGCCCGAAGGGTCGCGGAAGAACATCGTCCACTGCTCGCCGGGCTGGCCGGCGAAGCGCAGTTGCGGCTCGAGCACGAAGGCGGTGCCGGCGTCCGTCAGCCGCTTCGCCAGCGCCTGCCAGTCGTCGCGCTGCAGCACCAGGCCCAGGTGCGGCATGGGCACGAGCTTGTCGCCGACGCGGCCGGTGTCGGTGGTGCGGAAGGGCTCGCCCAGGTGCAGCGAGAGCTGGTGGCCGAAGAAGTCGAAATCGACCCAGGTGTCGGTGCTGCGGCCCTCGCGGCAGCCGAGCACGCCGCCGTAGAACGCGCGTGCGGCGTCGAGATCCGTGACATGGTAGGCGAGGTGGAAGAGGGCATTCATCGCGGACGGCCTTGGTTTTCATGGCATCGTAAGTGCATGAGCCCGCCGGGCCGCCCCAAGGGCGAATCCTGCAGGGCATAGCCCGAAGGTTTACACCATGAGCGCCGAACTGCCACCCACCTTCAAGGTCGTCACCGTCTGGCTGCTGGCGGGCGTGGTGCTGTTCCTGGGCGTGCAGTGGTGGCAACACCGGGCCCAGCAGGCGCGCTTCACCAGTGGCGACGACGTCATCGAGATCCGCCGCGGGCCCGACGGGCACTACCACTGGCCCGGCTCCATCGAGGGCCGCGAGGTCGATTTCCTCGTCGACACCGGCGCCACCGGCACCGCGATCTCGGCATCGCTCGCGCGCGATCTCGGGCTGCGCGCGATCGACACCGTGCAGTCCAGCACCGCCGGCGGTGTGGTCACCGGCGAGGTGGTGCGTGCCGACATCAGCTTGCGCGGCGGCTTCCGTGCGGATCGACTGCCGGTGGTGGCGCTGCAGGGTCTGAGCGACCGGCCGCTGCTGGGCATGGACGTGCTGGGCCGACTGAAATGGCAGCAAGACGACGGCGTGCTGCGCATCGACCTGCGCTCGCTGGGCGCGCGCTAAGCTGCACCCATGAGCTGGTTTCGATTCTTTCGCCGCGGGCTCGCGCTGCTGACCGTGGTACTGGCGTTCGGCGCCCTCGCCCAGGCACCCGCCACCGACTGCCCGGCGCCACCCGCCCCCCCCGGCGCCGAGGATATCCGCGCCGGCATGGCCCAGGCGCGCGATCGCGGTTTCCTGTGGCGCATCCAGAAAGACGGAGCCGAGTCCTACCTCTACGGCACCGTGCACGTGGCGCGCCTGCCCTGGATGTTCCCCGGCCCGCGGGTGCGCGAGGCGCTGGCCGCCAGCGCCACGGTGGCGCTGGAGCTCGACCTGCTCGACCCCGACATCCAGCGCCGCATGACCGCCGGCGTGGCCGCCAAGGCGGGCGATGCACTGCCGGCCTCGCTGCAGCAGCGGCTGGCGAAGCGGGCGCGGGCCGAGTGCGTGGAGCCGGAGCAGCTCTCCGGCATGAAGCCGGAGTTCCAGATCGCCACGCTGTCGATGCTGGCCGGCCGCCGCAGCGGCCTGGAGCCGGGCTTCGGCGTCGATCTGTTCCTGTCCAACCTGGCGCGCCGCGAGGGCAAGCCGGTGGTCTCGCTGGAGACGGTCGACGAGCAGCTGCGCGCGCTGGCCGCCCGCAACCGCGCCGAGGCGATGGAGCTGGTGGGCAGCACGCTCGACGAGCTCGACAGCGGCCGCGCGCAGCTGATGCTCGCCCACATCGCGCAATTGTGGGCCGCCGGCGACCATGCGCGGCTGGCGCGCTACGAAGAATGGTGCGAATGCCAGCGCACGCCCGCCGAGGCCGCCGCGATGCGCCGGCTGCTGGAGGGGCGCAACCCGGCGCTGGCCACCCGCATCGACGCACTGCACCGCGGCGGCAAGCGCGTCTTCGCGGCGGTGGGAAGCCTGCACATGACGGGCCCGCGCGGGCTGCCGGCGCTGATGGCGCAGCGCGGCTACCGCGTCGAGCGCGTCGTGCTCGAAACGCCTGCGCCGGACCTGCTCGCGCTGTGGGACTTCGCCGACCCGGCGGCCTCGGAGGCGCGCTTTCGCGAGCGCCTGGACGACGCCTCCCACGAGGTGAACCTCTCCCTGCGCACGCAGATCGCCCGCACGCACAGCCTGCGCGGCCAGTTCGCGCAGGCGCACCAGCTGCTCGATGGTGTCGACGCCGAGCTGGCTGCCACCGGCGCCGAGCCGCGTGTGCGCTCGCTGCTCGAACGCGGCCGCACCTGGCGTTCGGCTCGCGAGCCGGCCAAGGCGCGGCCGCTGTTTCAGCAGGCGGCGCAGCAGGCGCGCGCTGCCGGGCTGGACTACCTGCACGTCGATGCCTTGCACATGGTCGCGCTGGTCGAGACCACCGCCGAGGCGCAGCTCGACTGGAACCGCCGTGCGCTGGCCGCAGCCCGCGAGTCGCGTGACCCGCAGGCGCGGCGCTGGGAGGCGTCGTTGTCGCACAACATCGGCTACACGCTGCACGAGGCGGGCCGCCACGACGAAGCGCTGCAGGCCTTTCGCGATGCGCTGGCCGCACGCCAGCGCGACGGCGCCGCGCCGGCTCGGCAACGCGAGGCGCGCTGGATGGTGGCGTGGGAGCTGCGAGCGCTGCGCCGCCACGACGAGGCACTGACCCAGCTGCGCGAACTGGAGCGGGATCTCGCCGCCGCCGGCGCAACCGATGGCTTCGTACCGGAAGAAATCGCCGAGAACCTGCTGGCGCTGGGCCAGGCCGAGCAGGCCAAGCCCTACTTCGCCCAGGCGCATGCGCTGCTGTCGCGCGACGAATCGGCCGACCGGCCCGACGACGCCCGGCTGGCACGGCTGCTGGAGCTGTCGCGCTGAGCCGATCGCAACCGGCACGCGGCAGGGGCACAATGGATCGGGCACGCCGTGCCAGAAAAACACCACCGACAAAGGAGACTCCATGGCCGATGCCGCCGCCTTCACCAAGCTGGTTCCCGGATTCGACTTCCTGCAGGGCCTGGTCAAGAACGCCGGCTCCGCGCTGCCCAACATCGGGCAGTGGGTGGCGCCCACGCTGAACCCCGAAGAACTGGAAAAACGCATCGAGGAACTGCGCACGGTGCAGTTCTGGCTGGAGCAGAACGCCCGCATGCTCGGCGCCACGATCCAGGCGCTGGAGGTGCAGCGCATGACGCTGTCCACGCTGAAGACGATGAACGTGCAGATGGACGATCTGCGTGAATCGCTGACGCTGCGCGTGCCCACGCCGGCGGCAGCAGAGGCCGAGGAGAGGCCGGCGCAAGCCGCGGCCGCGCCGCGCAAGGCGAAGGCAGCGCCGCGCAAGTCGGCCGCCGCGTCGAACCAGCCGCCGCAGGCGGTCGACCCCATGCAATGGTGGGGCGCGCTGACCAAGCAGTTCACCCAGCTGGCCGCCACGGCGATGAAAGACAGCGCCACCGACGCCGCCAAGAACCTGGCCGGCACGATGGTCAAGCAGAGCTTCGACGCAGCCAGCCAGACGATGAAGAAGGCCGCCTCGGTGCCTGGCAAGGTGGCGCGCGGCGCCGGCGCGGCGGCGCGCACCGCCACGCGCAAGTCGATCTCGCGCAAGAAGGGCGCGCCTTGATCCGGGCAGACTGACCCACGCCCCGATGAAGACCTTCCTGCAGGCCCATGCCACGCACCCCGACTGGCGCTATGCGCTGGCGATGGTGCAGCCGCAGCTGCAGGCACAGCAGCGCGAACGCGCACCGTACGCGCCGACGCTGGGCTGGGTCTACCTCACCGACCACTACGCCGCGCAGGCCGAGGCGCTGCTCGCCGAGCTGAAGCAGCACTGGCCCGGCGTGGCCTGGGTGGGTGCGGTGGGCATCGGCGTGGCCGCCAGCGGCGTGGAGTACTTCGACGAGCCGGCGCTGTCGGTGATGCTCGCCGAGCTGCCGCGCGAGCAGTTCCGCGTCTTCTCCGGGGCCATGCCGCTGGCCGGCTTCGCCGCGCACACCGCGCAGGTGCATGCCGACCCGAACACGCAGGACCTGGCCGAGCTGGTGGCCGACATGAGCGACCGCACCGCCACCGGCTACCTGTTCGGCGGCCTGGCCTCGGCGCGCAGCCGCACGCTGCACATCGCCGACACGGTGCTGCAGGGCGGCCTGTCCGGCGTGGCTTTCGCGGCCGGCACGGGCCTGGTGTCGCGTGTCACGCAGGGCTGCCAGCCGGTCGGCCGGCTGCGCACGATCACCGGCTCCAGCAACAACGTCATCACCTCGCTGGACGGCGAGGGCGCGCTCGACTGCCTGCTCGCCGACCTGGGCCTGGCCGGGCGCGAGCCGCGCGATGCGCTGCCGCAGATCCGCCAGACGCTGGTCGGCCTGTCCGACCCCGCTGATCGCGACGACGGCGTGTCCGCGTCGCACCGCGGCGCCTTCGGCCCCGACACCCGCGTGCGCCACCTGATCGGGCTGGACCCGGCGCGCCGCGGCATTGCCATCGGCGACACGGCGCCCGAGGGCCTGCAGCTGGCTTTTTGCCAGCGCAACACCGAGGCCGCGAAACGCGACCTGGTTCGCATCTGCGCCGAGATCCGCGAGGAGCTCGAACCCGAGGAGATGCCACTGCCCGCCGGCGTGCCCGAAGCCGCGGCCGAGCCCGCCGTCGCCGCCATCGCCGGCGCGGTGTATGTCAGCTGCTCCGGCCGCGGCGGGCCGCACTTCGGCGCGCCGTCGGCCGAGTTGGCCATCGTGCGGCGTGCGCTGGGCGACGTGCCGCTGGTCGGTTTCTTCGCCGCCGGCGAGATCGCCCGCCACCACGTCTACGGCTACACGGGCGTGCTGACCGTGTTCACCGCCACGCGATGACGGTGCTGCGCGGCGAGCGCGTCACGCTGCGCCCCTGGCGCGACGACGATCTCGCGCCGTTCGCCGCACTGAACGACGACCCCGAAGTGATGCAGCACCTCAGCGGCCGCTTGAGCCGCGAGGACAGCGACGCGATGGTGGCGCGCATCCGCGAGCATTTCGATCGCCACGGCTTCGGGCTGTGGGCGCTGGACGTGCCCGGGCTGGGCTTCGCCGGCTTCGTGGGGCTGAGCGCGCAGGTGCCGTTCGAGATCGGGGTGCCCGGCATCGAGCCGCATCCGCACGAGATCGGCTGGCGCCTGGCGCGCGCCGCCTGGGGCCATGGCTACGCCACCGAGGCCGCCACGCTGGCGCTGCGCCACGCCCTCGCGCACCTGCACCTGCCGCAGGTGGTGTCGTTCACGGTGCCGGCCAACCAGGCCTCGCAGCGCGTGATGCAGCGCATCGGCCTGACGCTGCGCGGCGAGTTCGACCACCCGCGCTTCCCCGAAGGCCACCGGCTGCGCCGCCACGTGCTCTATGCGGCCGACGCGCCGGACCGCGCCGCGGCGGAGATGCCCTGAAGTGAAACAAGCCCCACGTCGCTTTGCTCCTGCCCCCCAAGGGGGCGGTCAGTGTCTTCGGGCGGCCGGGCGCCACTGACATGCCCCCGCCGCGCATCCCGCCGATCCACTGCCTGCTCAGCTTCGAGGCCCTGGCACGGCTGCGCAGCGTCACGCTGGCGGCCGACGAGCTGAACGTCACGCCCAGCGCAGTGAGCCACCGCATGCGCCAGCTCGAATCGCAGCTCGGCGTGCGGCTGTTCGGCCGCGGCGACTTCACGCTCAGCGCGGAGGGCGCCGCCTACCTCGTCCAGGTGCGGCAAGGCCTGCAGGCGCTGCAGCAGGTGCCGGGCCCCGGCGCCGGCAGCGGCACGACGCGGCTGCGCCTGGCCGTGACGCCGACCTTCTCTCGCCAGATGCTGATGCCGCGGCTGGCGCTGTTCCGCCACGCCTACCCGGACGTCGAGCTGATCCTGCAGGTGTCGATTCCGCTGATGGACACCAAGGCCGAAGACGCGGATCTCGAGATCCGATACGGCAGCGGGCCCTACGCGGGCGTCGAGCAGGAGCGCATCCTCGTCGATCAGATCGTGCCGGCCTGCAGCCCGGAATACCTGCACGAGGCCGGGCCGTTCGAGGGTTTCGACACGCTCGAGCAGGTGGGCCGCGCCCGGCTGATCCGCAGCCCGCTGGAGCCCTGGAACACCTGGTTCGCCGCCTGCGGCATCGCACTGCCCGAGCCGCGCGAGGGTTCCCAGTTCAACGACGTCGGCCTGATGCTCGACGCGGCCGCCGCCGGCTTCGGCGTCACCCTGCTGCGCCTCAAGCTCGGTCATGAATGGCTCGACAGCGGCCGCCTGGTGCGCCTGTCGCCGCGCTCGGTGGCCTCGCCGCACCACCACTTCCTGTGCTGGAAGCCCGGCGCGATGCAGCGATGGGAGTGCGCCGCCTTCGCCGACTGGTTGAGGCAGTCGCTGGCCTGAACGCCATGGCGCCCGCGGCGGGCTGAAATTTCCTCACGCGCGCCGCCAAGAACCTTCACGCGGACGGGGTGCCGGGCGGCGTTACAGTGCACGCTGCCCACTGAACACCCGCAACGGAGAGCTGCCGTGAATGCCCCTTCGAGCTTCGAAACCGGTACGCCCTCCACGCTGGGTGCGTCGGCCGACCGCAAGACGCGCCGTGCCGAGGTGGTGGCCGAACTCTCGGCCGTGCTGCCCGCACACGCGCTGCTGTGGCACAGCGAGGACACCGTCCCCTATGAATGCGACGGCCTGACCGCCTACCGCGCGCAGCCGCTGGCGGTGGCGCTGCCCGAGACCGAGGAGCAGGTGGCCGCCGTGCTGCGCACCTGCCACCGCCTGAACGTGCCGGTGGTGGCGCGCGGCGCCGGCACCGGGTTGTCCGGCGGCGCGCTGCCGCACAAGCTGGGCGTGACCATGAGCCTGGCCAAGTTCAACAAGATCGTCTCGATCGACCGTGCCTCGCGCACGGCTCGCGTGCAGTGCGGCGTGCGCAACCTGGCCATCAGCGAGGCGGCCGCGCCGCTCGGGCTGTACTACGCGCCCGACCCCTCGAGCCAGATCGCCTGCACCATCGGCGGCAACGTGGCCGAGAACTCCGGCGGCGTGCACTGCCTGAAGTACGGCCTGACGCTGCACAACGTGCTGCGCGTGCGCGGCTTCACCGTCGAAGGCGAAGCGGTGGAGTTCGGCTCCGAGGCGCTCGACGCCGCGGGCCTCGACCTGATGGGCGTGCTGGTCGGCAGCGAGGGCATGCTCGCAGTCACCACCGAGGTGACCGTCAAGCTGGTGCCCAAGCCGCTGCTGGCGCGCTGCATCATGGCCAGCTTCGACGACATGCGAAAGGCCGGCGACGCGGTGGCCAGCGTGATCGCTGCCGGCATCATCCCGGCCGGTCTCGAGATGATGGACAAGCCGATGACCGCCGCCGTCGAGGACTACGTTCACGCCGGCTACGACCTCGAGGCCGAGGCCATCCTGCTGTGCGAGAGCGATGGCACGCCCGAAGAGGTGGACGAAGAGATCGGCCGCATGGTCGAGGTGCTGCAGCGCTGCGGCGCCACCGCCATCTCGGTGAGCGAGGACGAGGCGCAGCGGCTGAAGTTCTGGAGCGGGCGCAAGAACGCCTTCCCGGCGTCGGGCCGCATCAGCCCCGACTACATGTGCATGGACTCGACCATCCCGCGCAAGCGCCTGGCCGACATCCTGCTGGCCATCCAGGAGATGGAGAAGAAGTACCAGCTGCGCTGCGCCAACGTGTTCCATGCCGGCGACGGCAACCTGCACCCGCTGATCCTGTTCGATGCCAACGACCCCGACCAGATGCACCGCTGCGAGCTGTTCGGCGCCGACATCCTGGAGACCAGCGTGCGCATGGGCGGCACGGTGACCGGCGAGCACGGCGTGGGCATCGAGAAGCTCAGCTCGATGTGCGTGCAGTTCGCACCGGCCGAGCGGGAGCAGATGCTCTCGCTCAAGCGGGCGTTCGACCCGAAGGAACTGCTCAACCCGGGCAAGGTGATCCCGACGCTGCACCGGTGTGCGGAGTACGGGAAGATGCACGTCTCTCGCGGGTTGCTTCCCTTTGCCGACATTCCCCGCTTCTGATGTTCGCTGACGTGATGTTGGTTCAGTTTGCAGCAGCCCGCCGGTCTCGCCCGGCCGGCGAGATCCTTTCTTCTGCTGGCCCAGAAGAAAGGACCCAAAGAAGAGGGCCTGAACACGATCGGGCTGCTGCACGTGGCCACAGAGTTCGGTTGTTGAAGGCTGAAGCCCATCGAACCGAAGGCTCGTCCAACACACGCTCGGTGCTCCGGGTCGGCGCGGCCAGGAACAGCCGCCTCGGGTCTGCTGCCAGCACAACCAACCGAATCGTGTTCCAGGCCCTTTGCTTTGGTGACTTTCATTTGGGCCAGCAAATGAAAGTTACCGCCGGCCGGGCGCGACCGGCGGGCTCTCACAACACACGCCCTACGAGCCAAGTCGCATGACCATCAACGACCCCGCACTGCAGGTCCTCATCGACCGCGTCCAAAGCGCCCAGTCCGCCAACGCCCAGCTGTGCATCCGCGGCGGCGGCACCAAGGACTTCTACGGCGAAGTGCCGCAAGGCGACGTGCTCGACACCCGCGTGCTCGAAGGCATCTCCAGCTACGAGCCGACCGAGCTGGTGATCACCGCCCGCTGCGGCACCGGCCTGGCCGAACTCGAGGCGACGCTGGCCGAGCAGGGCCAGTGCCTGCCCTTCGAGCCGCCGCACTTCGGCGCCGGCGCCACCGTGGGCGGCATGGTCGCCGCCGGCCTGTCGGGCCCGCCGCGCGCCGCCGTCGGCTCGGTGCGCGACTACGTGCTCGGCGCCACGCTGCTCAACGGCCGCGGCGAGGTGCTCACCTTCGGCGGCCAGGTGATGAAGAACGTCGCAGGCTACGACGTCTCGCGCCTGCTGGCCGGCTCGATGGGCACGCTGGGCGTGATCCTCGAGGTCTCGCTGAAGGTGCTGCCGACGGCGTCGGCCACCGCGACGCTGCGTTTCTCGATGGACGAGGCGCAGGCGATCGCGCAGCTCAACGAATGGGGCGGCCAGGCGCTGCCGATCAACGCCAGCGCCTGGTGGGACGGCACGCTGGTCGTGCGCCTGCGCGGCGCACTCGCGGCCGTGCAGGCCGCCATCACCAAGCTCGGCGGCGAGCTGATCGAGCCGCAGCACGCCACGCCCTTCTGGGCCGGCCTGCGCCACCAGCACGACGAGTTCTTCACCAAGGCCGCAGCGGCCGTGGAGGGCGGCGCGCGCTTGTGGCGGCTGTCGGTGCCGCCGACCACACCGCCGCTGGCGCTGCCCGGCGAGCAGCTCGTCGAATGGGGCGGCGCGCAGCGCTGGCTGTGCAGTGCCGCGCCGGCTTCGGTGATGCGCGACGCGGCGGCACGCGCCGGCGGCCACGCCACGCTGTTCCGCGGCAAGGACAAGTCGGCCGGCGCCTTCGCGCCGCTGAAGGCGCCGCTGGACCGCATCCACCGCGAGCTGAAGAAGTCCTTCGACCCGAACGGCGTGTTCAACCCCGGCCGGCTCTACCCGGGCCTGTGACGGCACGCGCCGCGACGCCATGGACGCACTGAAGGGCCTGGCCTGGCTGCTGCTCGCGCAATCCGCCGGCGAGCTGCTGGCGCGCGGGCTGCATCTGCCGCTGCCCGGCCCGGTGCTGGGCCTGCTGATCCTGCTCGTCGCACTGCGCTGGAACGCCGTTCGCGCACCGGTCGGCGCGGCAGCCGACGTGCTGCTCGGTCACCTCTCGCTGCTGTTCGTGCCGGTGGGCGTGGGCGTGATGACGCATGTCGGGCTGATCACGCAGTACGGCGCGCGCATGCTGGTGGTGATCGTGCTGTCGACCTGGATCGGCATGGCCGTCACCGCGCTGGTGCTGCGCTCGCTGCTGCGCGCGCGCGGCTGAACGGACGCGCCGCCATGAACAGCTTCGTCGAACTCTGGGTCTACCTGTCGGCCACGCCGCTGTTCGGGCTGACCGCGACACTGGTGACCTACGTGCTCGCGCAGACCGTCTACGAACATCTGGGCCACGCGCCCTGGGCCAACCCGGTGTTGTGGACAGTGCTGACGCTGGCCGTGCTGCTGACGCTCAGCGGCACCGCCTACCCGACCTATTTCGCAGGCGCGCAGTTCATCCACTTCCTGCTCGGGCCGGCAGTGGTGGCGCTGGCCTGGCCGCTGTGGCAACGCCGCGCCGAACTGCGAGCACGCGCCGGGGCCGTGCTGGCCGCCGCGCTGGCCGGCGGCGCGGCGGCGGCAGGCGCTGCGGTCGGGCTGGGCTGGGCGCTCGGCCTGCCCGCGCCGGTGCTGCGCTCGCTGGCGCCGAAGTCGATCACTGCCCCGGTGGCCATGGGCATCGCCGAGCAGCTCGGCGGCATCCCGGCGCTGGCCGCGGCGTTCGCCGTGGTCACCGGGCTGGTGGGTGCGATCAGCGCCAAGTACCTGTTCGACGCGCTGCGCATCAGCCAACCCGAGGTGCGCGGCTTCGCGCTGGGCACGGCCTCGCACGGCATCGGCGCCGCGCGCGCGATGCAGGTGCATCCCGATGCCGGCGCCTACGCCGGCCTCGCGCTCGGCGTGCAAGTGGTGCTGGCCGCGCTGCTGATGCCCTTCATCGCCCGACTGTTCTGACCCTCACGTTTCGCAGGACCTTTTCATGCAGACCACGCTCGCACCCGAGTTCAAAGGCACGCGCGACGGCGACGCCGCCGAGGCCATCTTGCGCAAGTGCGTGCACTGCGGCTTCTGCACCGCCACCTGCCCGACCTACCAGCTGCTCGGCGACGAGCTCGACGGCCCGCGCGGGCGCATCTACCTCATCAAGCAGGTGCTCGAGGGCAAGGCCGTCACGCGCAGCACGCAGCAGCACCTGGACCGCTGCCTGACCTGCCGCAACTGCGAGAGCACCTGCCCCTCGGGCGTGCAGTACGGGCACCTCGTCGACATCGGCCGCAAGGTGGTGGACGAGCGCGTCGAGCGGCCCGCCGGCGAGAAGGCCGTGCGCTGGCTGCTCAAGGAGGGCCTGACCTCGCCGCTGTTCGGCCCGGCGATGAAGATGGGGCAGCTGGTACGCCCGCTGCTGCCGGCCACGCTGCAGGCCAAGGTGCCGGGGCGCGCGCCCGCCAACGCGCACCGCTGGCCCACCCGCGAGCACGAGCGCAAGGTGCTCATGCTGATGGGCTGCGTGCAGCCGGCGATGATGCCCAACATCAACAGCGCCACCGCCCGCGTGCTCGACGCCGCCGGCATCCAGACGCTGGTGGCCGACGGCGCGGGCTGTTGCGGCGCGCTGCGCACCCACCTGAGCGACTCCGAAGGCGGCCTGGCCGACATGCGGCGCAACGTCGATGCGTGGTGGCCGCTGGTCTCGGCCGGCAAGATCGAAGCGATCGTAATGAACGCCTCGGCCTGCGGTGCCACCGTGAAGGACTATGGCCATGCGCTGGCGCACGACCCGGCCTATGCCGAGCGCGCGCGGCGCATCGCCGCGCTGACCAAGGACATCAGCGAGCTGCTGCCCGACCTGGTGCCGCGCCTGAAACCGAAGCTGCGCCGCCAGGGAGCGCGCAAGCTCGCCTTCCACCCGCCGTGCACGCTGCAGCACGGTCAGCAGCTGCGCGGCGGCGTCGAGGAGCACCTGGGCAAGCTCGGCTTCGACGTCAAGCTCGCGGCGGTCGAATCGCACCTGTGCTGCGGCTCGGCCGGCACCTACTCGGTGCTGCAGCCCGAGCTTTCGCAGCAGTTGCGCGACCGCAAGCTCGGCCACCTGGCGCCGCTGGCGGCCGAGGTGATCGTGTCGGCCAACATCGGCTGCATCCAGCACCTGGGCGCCGGCACGTCCACGCCGGTGCGGCATTGGGTCGAGGTGCTCGACGAAGCCCTGGGCTGAACGGGGCCCAGATCTACGCCAGGCCCACGCGCACACGCAGGCCGCGGCCACCCCCGCGTGGCTCGATGGTGACGGCCAGGCCGTGCAGCGCCGCGATGCGCTGCACGATCGACAGGCCCAGGCCGCTGCCCATCTCGTCGTTGCCGTCGGGGCGGTGGAAACGCTCGCCCAGGCGCGCAAGCTGTTCGTCGCCGATCGGCTCGGCATCGTTCTCGACTTCGAGCTGCGTTTCGCCGAAGCGCAGCTGCACCGCCGTGCCGAGCGGCGCGTAACGCACCGCGTTGTCGAGCAGGTTGCGCAACAACACCGTCAGCAGCGCCTCATCGCCTTGCAACGGCAGCGGCGCGCGGCCCTCGGGCTGCGGCCAGTCGCACGACAGCTCGATGCGGCGGCGCTCGGCCAGCGGCAGGCAGTCGCTCATCGCCTGCTCGACGATGCGCGGCCAGTCCACCGGCTGGCGCATCGGCAGCTCGCCGCCGGCCTCCAGGCGCGACAGCATCAGCATCTGCGTGACCAGCCGATCCAGCCGCTCCAGGCCTTGCCCGAGCCGCGATTCGGCCTCGCTGCGTGCCGGGCCGGGGGTGGCGCCGCGCAGCACGTCCCACTGGGCGCGCAGCGCCGCCAGCGGCGTGCGCAGTTCGTGCGCGGCATCGGCGGTGAATCGGCGCTCGCGGGCCAGCGTCGCCTCGATGCGCGCGAACAGCCCGTTCATCGCGTGCACCAGCGGGCGCAGCTCCGCAGCGGTGGCGGCTTCGCCGAGCGGCTTGAGGTCGTCGGCCCCGCGCGAGCCCAGTTCGCCGCTGAGCGCGTGCAGCGGCGCGACGGCGCGCTTGACCGCCCAGGTCATCGCCAGCAGCAGCACCGGCAGCATCAGCACCCAGGGCAGCACCTGGCCGAGCGTGATGTTGCGCGTGAGCTCGTCGCGCTCGTGCGCCTTCTGCCCGGCGGCGACCAGCCAGTCGCCCCCCGACGGGTGCAGGTAGTAGATGCGCCAGGCGGCGCCGTCGACGCGCGTGTCGACGAAGCCGTTCGACTCGGGCCGGTACGGCAGGCGCACGCCCTCGCGGTCGGACCACAGCAGGTGGCCGTCTCGCGCCCAGGCGGCGATCGCCAGCTCGCGCATGTCGGCTTCGCCGCGGTCGCCTTCGGTGGCCGCCGGCCCGGTGGCCGTGGTGGGGGTGACGATCAGCGAGGCCTGCCGCGCCAGCCGGATCAGCTCGGTGTCGTAGAGCTCGTCGACCTCGTGCCGCGCCAGCCGCAGCGACACCACCAGCGCGACCAGCCACACCAGCGGCGCCGCGATGAGCAGGAACAGCAGCAGCCGGCGTTGCAGGCTCACTGGGTGTCCTCCGCGCCCTCGGCCGGCCCGAGCGCGTAGCCCACGCCGCGCACCGTGCGGATGACGTCGCGGGCGAGTTTGCGGCGCAGGTGGTGCACATGCACCTCGAGCGTGTTGCTCTCCAATGACTCGCCCCAGTCGTAGAGCTTCTCCTGCAACTGCGCCTTCGACAGGATGCGGTTCGGGTGCGCCATCAGCGCCTCGAGCAGCGCGAGTTCGCGCGCGGTCAGGTCCACCGGCGCGCCCTGCCATTGCACGCTGCGGCCCGCCGGGTCGTAGGCCAGCGCGCCATGTCGCCACACGCTCTCGGCCCGGCCACTGCTGCGACGCGCCAGCGCACGCAGCCGCGCGGCCAACTCGTCCAGCGTGATCGGCTTGACCAGGTAGTCGTCGGCACCGGCATCCAGGCCGGCGATGCGGTCCTGCACGCCGTCGCGCGCGGTGAGGATGAGCACCGGCATCGTGCGGCCTTCGCCGCGCCACTGGCGCAACCAGCGCATGCCGTCGCCACCGGGCAGGCCGAGGTCGAGCACTACCGCGTCGTAGGGCACGTCGACCAGCGCCGCGTGCGCCCGCGTGCCGTCGCGGAACCAGTCGACCACGTGCTGGCGCTGGCGCAAGCCGGCGGCCAGGGCCTCGCCGAGCAGGGGGTCGTCTTCGACGACGAGCACGCGCATCAGGACTCGGCAGCGATCTGCCGCAAGGCCTGCTCGAAGACCTCGGGCGGTTGCCCGCCCGCGATCAGGTGCCGGTCGTTGATGATCACCGCCGGCACCGAGTGGATACCGGCGTCGAGGTAGAGGCGTTCGCGCTCGCGCACCGCGTCGGCGTACTCGCCCGTGTCCACCACCTCGGCCGCACGCTCGGCGTCCAGCCCCGCCTGCGCCGCGCAGGCGAGCAGCACCTCGCGCGCGCCCGGGTTCTCGCCCTCGGTGAAGTGGGCGCGCAACAGCGCATGCTTGAGCGCACGCTGCTGCGCAGCCGAACCTTCCAGCTCTGCCCAGTGCAGCAGGCGGTGCGCGTCGAAGGTGTTGTAGGTCCGGCTGCGCCGATCCATGCGGAACTCGAAGCCCACCGCAGCGCCGCGCACGGCGATGTTCTGCTGGTTCTGCGCCACCTGCTCGGCGCTCATGCCGTACTTCTTCGACAGGTAGGGCACGACCTCGGCGCCCTCGGGCCCCATGTCCGGGTGCAGCTCGAAGGGCTGGAAGTGCAGCTGCACGGCGACCTCGCCCTCCAGCCGCGACAGCGCGATCTCCAGCGCGCTCAGGCCGATGGCGCACCAGGGGCAGACGATGTCCGAGACGAAGTCGATCTTCAGGGAGGGGGCGGCGGTGTTCATGGCGCCAGTCTATCGGGATGAGGAGCCTCAGGCACGGTGCTTGCAGATCGAGGGTCTGCATCGCTCGACACGCACCACAAAGGAGACCCCACCATGTACCGCCGCACGCTCCTGGCCGCCCTCGGCGCCGCCGCCCTGCTCACCTTCGGCGAAGCGCGCGCGCAGGCCGCGCTCGACGAAGTGATGGCGAAGAAGCTCATCACCATCGCGATCCCGACCGACTTCCCGCCCTACGGCTTCGTCGGCACCGACCTGAAGCCGCAGGGCCTGGACATCGACATGGCCAACCTGATCGCCGCGAAGCTCGGCGTGAAGGTCGAGCTGGTGCCGGTGACCAGCGCCAACCGCATCCCCTACCTGCAGACGAAGAAGGCCGACCTGGTCATCTCGACGCTGGGAAAGAACCCGGAGCGCGAGAAGGTGATCGACTTCACCGCGGCCTACTCGCCCTTCTTCCAGGCGGTGTTCGCCGCCAAGGGCGTGGCCATCAAGGGCGCGGCCGACCTGGCCGGCAAGAGCGTGGGTGTGACGCGCGGTGCGATCGAGGACATGGAGCTCTCCAAGATCGTGCCGGCCAGCGCCGACGTGAAGCGCTTCGAAGACAACAACGCCACCGTGTCGGCCTTCGTCTCCGGCCAGGTGCAGGCCATCGCCACCGGCGCCTCGGTGGCCGGCAACATGATGGCGCGCAACCCGCAGCTGGGCACGGAATTCAAGTTCGTGCTGAAGGACTCACCCAACTTCATCGGCGTGGCCAAGGGCGAGGACAAGTTGCGCCTCAAGGTCAACGAGATCATCGCCTCGGCCAAGGCCAGCGGCGAGATCGACAAGATGGCGGTGAAGTGGCTGGGCCGCCCGGCCGGCGAACTGCCGAACTGAGCGCGGTTCGACCGTGATCAGCCTCGACTTCGGCGCGGTGCTCGCCGAATGGCCGCAGCTGCTGCGCGGCGCGGCCTTCACGCTCGGGCTGACGGCCGTGTCGGCGGTGCTCGGCGTCGGCCTGGGCGTGGCCTGCGGCTGGGCGCGCGCCTGGGGGCCGGCGTGGCTGCGCGCCATCGTCGGCGTCTATGTCGAGCTGATCCGGAACACGCCTTTCATCGTGCAGCTGTTCTTTATCTTCTTCGGGCTGCCCAGCCTGGGCGTCAAGCTCAATCCGGAGATCGCCTCGGTGATCGCGATGGTCGTGAACCTGGGCGCCTACGCCGCCGAGATCGCGCGCGCCGGCATCGAGGGCACGCCGCGCGGCCAGATCGAGGCGGCGCGCAGCCTGGCGATGAGCGAGGCGCAGGTGTTCCTGCGCGTCGTGCTGCCGCCGGCGCTGGCGCGCGTGTGGCCGGCGATGACCAGCCAGATCGTCATCGTCATGCTCGGTTCGGCGGTGTGCGGCCAGATCGCCGCGCAGGAGCTGAGCTACTTCGCCAACCTGATCCAGAGCCGCAACTTCCGCGCCTTCGAATCCTTCATCGTCGCCACGGCGATCTACCTCGCGCTGTCGGTGCTGCTGCGCCAGACGCTGAACTGGCTCGGCCCGAAGTGGATCTTCGGCCGCGTGCCGCAGAGTCGCTGAGTCGCTGAGTCGCTAAGCCGCCGACATGGTCGACTTCAGCCTCTGGGACATCTTCCGCAACCTGCTGATGGCGGCGCGCTGGACGGTGCTGCTGTCGCTGGTGGCCTTCGTCGGCGGCGGGCTGGTGGCGATGGCGCTGCTGCTCGCGCGGCTGGCGAAGCTGCGCGGCGCGCAGGCCGGCGTGTCCGCTTACGTGCAGCTGTTCCAGGGCACGCCGCTGCTGATGCAGCTGTTCCTCGCCTACTTCGGCCTGGCGCTGTTCGGCGTCAACGTGCCGGCCTGGCTGGCCGCGGCGCTGGCGCTGACGCTGTACACCAGCGCCTTCCTCACCGAGATCTGGCGCGGCTGCGTCAACGCCGTGCCGAAAGGCCAGTGGGAGGCGGCGGCGAGCCTGGCGATGAGTTTCGGCGAGACCATGCGCCACGTCATCGGCCCGCAGGCGCTGCGCATCGCGCTGCCGCCGACGGTGGGTTTTCTCGTGCAGGTGATCAAGGGCACGGCGCTGGCGTCGGTGATCGGCTTCATCGAGCTGACCAAGGCCGGCACGATGATCACCAACGCCACCTTCCGCCCCTTCACCGTCTACGCCTGCGTGGCGCTGATGTACTTCCTGCTGTGCTGGCCGATCTCGGCCTGGAGCCGCCGACTCGAAAGGACCCTGCGCCGTGGCCACTGACCCGATTGTCAAAGTCAGCGCCCTGCGCAAGCGCTTCGGCGAAAACGAGGTGCTCAAGGGCATCGACCTCGAGGTGAAGCGCGGCGAGGTGATCGCCATCATCGGCAAGAGCGGCTCGGGCAAGAGCACGCTGCTGCGTTGCATTAACGGGCTGGAGGAATTCCAGGACGGCGCGCTCGAGGTCGACGGTCAGCCGCTGCGCCACGGCGATGCTAAGGCGATGCGCGCGCTGCGCCAGCACGTGGGCATGATCTTCCAGAGCTTCAACCTGTTCCCGCACCTCACCGTCGGCCGCAACGTGATGCTGGCGCCGACGCTGGTCAAGAGCGTGTCCGGCGGAGAAGCCGAGGCGCGCGCACGCACGCTGCTCGCGCGCGTCGGCCTGGCGGAGAAGTTCGACGCCTGGCCCGACCAGCTCTCCGGTGGCCAGCAGCAGCGCGTGGCGATCGCCCGCGCGCTGGCCATGGCGCCCAGCGTGATGCTGTGCGACGAGATCACATCCGCGCTCGACCCGGAGCTCGTCGGCGAGGTGCTGCGTGTCGTCGAGGGCCTGGCCGAGGAAGGCATGACGCTGTTGATGGTCACGCACGAGATGAACTTCGCGCGCAAGGTCAGCGACCGCGTGGTGTTCATGCACGCCGGGCGCATCCACGAGATGGGGCCGCCGGCGCAACTGTTCGGCGCGCCGCAGACGCCGGAGCTGCAGCAGTTCCTGTCCGCCCTGCACTAGATGCAACGGCCGCCGTCGACCTCCATCGCCACGCCGGTGATCATCGCGGCCTCGTCGCTGCACAGGAAGCAGGCTGCGTTGCCCAGGTCCTCGGGCGTGGAGAAGCGGCCGATCGGGATGGTGGCGAGGAACTTGGCGCGCATCGCCGGCGTGTCTTCGCCCATGAAGGTGGCCAGCAGCGGCGTCTCGCCGGCCACCGGGTTGAGCGCGACGACACGGATGCCGAAGGGCGCGAGTTCGACGGCCATCGAACGCGTGGCGGTGATCACCCAGCCCTTGCTGGCGTTGTACCAGGTCAGCCGCGGACGTGGGCTCACGCCGGCGGTGCTGGCCATGTTCAGGATGACACCCCGGCTGGCCGCCTTCATGCGCGGCACGATCTCCTTTGCGGCCAGGTAGATCGCCTTCATGTTGACCGCAACGATGCGGTCGAAGTCGTCTTCGGGCAGCCCCTCGAGCGGCTGCGGCAGATGGCCGATGCCGGCGTTGTTGACCAGGATGTCGAGCGCGCCGAAATGCGCGAAGGCGGCATCGGCCATCTCCTTCACGTCGTCGGCGCGGCTCACGTCCACGCGCAGCCACCGGGCACCGGTGGCGTCGGCCACGCGTTTCGCGGCGGCTTCATCACGGTCGGCGATCAGCACCTTCGCGCCCTCGGCGACGAACTTCCTCACGATGCCCTCGCCGAAGCCGGAACCTCCGCCGGTGACGATGGCGGCCTTGCCTTGCAGTCGCATGGGGTGCTCGCTTCAGAAACGGACAGAGGGCGATTATCGAGCGGCCCGGCGACGCCGCCAGGCTGCAAGCGGTGCGGCGCCGCGCGGTGAGCCCCGCTGGCCGGCAGCTCGCGGCCCGTTGCTGACTTTCGATGTCTGCTGTGCGGGTCTTGGGTGGCGCGGCAAAGGCACGCAAGGCGAGCAGAACCACCGGTGGACTTCGCGGCAGGTGCTGCCCGCGGGGGGCGATTTCTGTGGCGACGAGAAGCGCAGCGCCAGGGTCGGCGCGCGTGAGCGCGCTTCGTGGTCTGACTTGCCGCGGCTGTTCGAACGCAGCGACCGCAGGGAGCGTAGTGAGTTCTGCGGCACGACCCTGGCGCGAGCATCGCAGTGGAGTCGGCGCACAGCGCCGACCGCCACAGCATGAGCCCCCCGCGGGCAGCGCCTGCCGCGATGCGCGAGCCAGGCAAGAGCGAGCGTCAGCAACGGGCCGAAAGCCGCTCCCGACCACGCCCAGCGGTCCGCCTTGAACCGGCTCGACCTACCCCGGCACCCCAGCTCCGCGTCCGCGATGTGCCAACTCCATGCCCCGCTGCAGCACGCAGAACACGCCGAGAAGCGCACCGATGACGATGCGCGTCCACCAGGAGCTGAGCGTCCCGTCGAAGCTGATCAGCGTCTGGATCACGCCGAGCATCAGCACGCCGGTGAGCGTGCCCATCACGTAGCCGACACCGCCGGTCAGCAGCGCGCCGCCGATCACCGTGGCGGCGATCGCGTCGAGCTCCAGGCCCTGGGCATGCAGCCCGTAGCCCGACAGCGTGTAGATCGCGAACAGCACGCCACCGAGCGCCGAGCAGGCGCCACTGAGCGCATACACCGCGATGCGCGTGCGCGCCACCGGCAGGCCCATCAGCAGCGCCGATCGCTCGTTGCCGCCGACGGCGTAGACCGCGCGGCCGAACGGCGTGCCGTGCGCCAGCCACACCGCCGCGGCGAGCACCAGCGCGGCCACCACCACCCCGGGCGAGACCTCGCCGAGCCCGCCCAGCGGCAGGCGCGCCTGCGACCAGGCCGTGAGCGTGGGCTCGGAGATGGCGATCGAGTCGATGCTGATCAGGTAGCACAGGCCGCGCGCGAGGAACATGCCGGCCAGCGTGACGATGAAGGCGGGGATCTGGAAGGTCTGGATCACGAAGCCCATCGCCGCGCCGAACAGCGTGCCGCCAGCGAGCACCAGCGTGATCATCAGCAACGGCGGCAGCTGCGCGCGCTCCACGCCCCAGGCCAGCACCATGGTCGTGAGCGCCACGACCGAGCCCACCGAGAGGTCGATGCCGCCGGACAGGATCACGAAGGTCATGCCGATCGCCACCACCAGCAGGAAGGCGTTGTCGATCAGCAGGTTCAGCAGCACCTGGCCGGAGAAGAAGCCGCGGTAGGCGAACGAGCCCGCCGCGAACATGGCCACGAAGAGCAGCACCGCCACCCAACTCGGCAGCGTCTGCGCGTTCAGCCTCGGCATGAGCTTCAAGCCGCCACCCGCCGCTTCGTCAGCCAGCTGCGCAGCTCGGGCGACTGCACCAGGCACACCGCGAACACCACCACCGCTTTGACGACGAGGTTGATCTCGGGCGGAACGCCCAGCGAGTAGATGCTGGTCGTCAGCGTCTGGATGATCAGCGCGCCGAGCACGCTGCCGCGCAGGCTGAAGCGCCCGCCGAGCAGCGAGGTGCCGCCCAGCGTGACGGCAAGGATCGCGTCGAGCTCGAGCAGCTGCCCGGCGTTGTTGCCGTCGGCGCTCTTCACGTTCGAGCTGATCATCAGCCCGGCGATACCGGCGGTCAGGCCGCAGAAGGCATACACGGCGATGAGCAGCCCGCGTGCGTTGATGCCCGACAGCCGCGCCGCCGCCGGGTTGCCGCCGCTGGCCTGGATGAACAGGCCCAGCGCGGTGCGGTGCTTCAGCCACGCCATCAACGCCAGCAGCGCGGCCACCAGCCACAGCGCGAACGGCAGGCCGAGCAGGTGGCCGGCGCCGATGAAGAAATAGGGCGGGTGGTAGATGGTGATGATCTGCCCGCCGGTGATGAGCTGCGCGATGCCGCGCCCGGCCACCATCAGGATCAGCGTGGCGATGATCGGCTGGATGCCCACGCTGGCCACCAGCACGCCGTTGAACAGGCCGCACAGCGCGGCGGCCGCCAGCGCGGCGAGCAGCGCCAGCGGCATGGCGACGCTCGGCGCGTGGATCTGCTGGCCGTCGACGATGACCAGCTTGCCGCCGATCAGCGAGGCCGCCACCGCCGCCGCGATGGCCACCACCGCGCCCACCGAGATGTCGATGCCGCGTGTGGCGATCACCACCGTCATGCCCAGCGCCACCGTCATCAGCGGCGCGGCGCGGTTGAGGATGTCGATGAGCGCGCCGTACAGGTGCCCGTCGCGCCAGGTGAGCGCGAAGAACTGCGGGTTGAGCACGCCGTTGGCCGCCAGCAGCAGCAGCAGCACGAGCGCCGGCCAGAACTGCGCGCTGCGCGTGAGAGCCTGGATGCGGCCGCTCAGGCTCATGCAGCCACCTCGGCAGCATCATGGCCGGCAATGATGCGCAGCAGACCCGCCTCGTCGAGCGTCTCGGCCGGCAGTTCGGCCACCTTGCGGCGGTCGCGCAGCACCACGATGCGATGGCTGGTGTGCAGCACCTCTTCCAGCTCGGCGGAGATGAACACGATCGCCAGGCCCTCGCTGCACAGCGCGAGCACGCGCTCCATGATCTCCTGCTTGGCCGCGACGTCGATGCCGCGCGTCGGCTCGTCGAGGATGAGCAGGCGCGGCTGCGTGGCCAGCCAGCGCGCGATGATGGCCTTCTGCTGGTTGCCGCCGGAGAGCTGGCCGATCGGCGTTTCGGCATCCGCCGTCTTGATGCCCAGGGCGGCGATGTAGCGCTCGGCCAGTTCGCGCTGCTCGCGGGCGCCGAGATGGCGGAACACACCGCGACGCGCCTGCAATGCCAGCACGATGTTCTCGCGCACGCTGAGTTCGGCGACGATGCCCTCGGTCTTGCGTTCCTCGGGGCAGAAAGCGATGCCAGCGTTCAGAGCGTCGCGCGGCGAATGCAGCCGCAGCGGCGCATCGTCGAGCCGGATCTCGCCGCTGTCGGCGCGGTCGGCGCCGGACAGCAGCCGCGCCGCCTCGGTGCGGCCGGAGCCCAGCAGCCCGGCCAGGCCGAGCACCTCGCCGCTGTTGATGGTGAGATCCAGCGGCTGCAGGCTGCCGCGCCGGCCGAGGCTGCGCGCCTGCATCAGCGCGCTCGGCTGCGCGGTGGGCGCGCGCGCTCCGGCCAGGTCCGCCGCTTCGAGCGTGCGCCCGACCATCAGGCTGACCAGTTGCAGCCGCGACAGCTCGGCGCTGGGGTGTTCGCCGACCACTCGGCCGTTGCGCATCACCGTGATGCGGTCGGCCATGGCATAGGCCTGCTCAAGAAAGTGGGTGACGAACAGGATCGCGACGCCGCGCGCCTTGAGCCGGCGCATCACCGTGAACAGGCGCTCGGTCTCGGCCTCGTCGAGGCTGGAGGTCGGCTCGTCGAGGATGAGCAGCCGCGCGTCCTGGCTGACGGCACGCGCGATCGCCACCATCTGCTGCACGGCCACCGGGTATTCGCCGAGCGTGCGATCGGGGTCCAGCTCGATCTGCAGCGGCTCGAGGCTGGCCAGCGCCAGGCGGCGCACCGCGCCCCAGTCGATCCAGCCCCAGCGCCGCGGCATGCGGCCGGCGAGGATGTTCTCCGCCACCGAGAGGTTGGGGCAGAGGTTGACCTCCTGGTAGACGGTGGCGATGCCCAGCGCCTGCGCGGCCTGCGGCGACTCGGGGCGGATCTCGCGGCCGGCCAGTCGCATCGTGCCGCTGTCGGCCGGGTGCACGCCGGTGAGCACCTTGATCAGCGTCGACTTGCCCGCGCCGTTCTGGCCCATCAGCGCGTGCACCTCGCCCGGCCACAGGCGCAGCCGCGCGTCCTGCAGCGCCGTGACGCCGACGAAGGACTTGCCGATGCCGATCAGGTCGAGGACAGGTTCGGGTGCGGTGCTCATCGTGAAAAAGGGCCCGTGCGCGCCGCTCGTGCGCACAGGCCAATCCCTGGCCGGAAAGGAGACATCGAATCCCGCCGGGGTTCCGGAGCGGGTTTCGTCAGGCCTCAGTACTTGCGTTTCGGGAATTCCTTGGCGGCCACTTCCATCGGGAAGATTCCCTCCTCGGTGACGATGCGCCGCGGCAGCGTCTTGCCGGCCTTCAGGTCCTTCACCGCCTGCATCAGCTGCGGCCCGAGCAGCGGGCTGCATTCGACGCTGACGTTGAGCTTGCCGGCCATCATCGCCTCGAAGGCGCCCTTCACCGCATCGATCGAGATGATGGTGATGTCCTTGGCGGGCTTCATGCCGGCTTCCTCGATGGCCTGGATCGCGCCGATGGCCATGTCGTCGTTGTGCGCGTAGAGCACGTTGATCTTCTTGCCCTCGGCCTTCAGGAAGGCTTCCATCACCTCCTTGCCCTTGGCACGGGTGAAGTCACCGGTCTGCGAGCGGATGATCTTGAAGCGCGGGTCGGCCTTGATGATCTCCTCGAAGCCCTTCTTGCGGTCGATGGCCGGCGCCGAGCCCACCGTGCCCTGCAGCTCGACGATGTTCACGTCGCCCGTCTTGCCCTTCATGTTCTCGAGCAGCCAGCGGCCGGCCTTGCGGCCTTCCTCGACGAAGTCCGAACCCATGAAGCTGACCCACAGGCTGTCGTCCTTCTCGTTGACGGCGCGGTCCGACAGGATCACCGGGATCTTGGCGGCCTTGGCCTCGCGCAGCACCGTGCCCCAGCCCGACTCGACCACCGGCGAGAAGGCGATCACGTCGACCTTCTGGGCGATGAAGGAGCGGATCGCCTTGATCTGGTTCTCCTGCTTCTGCTGCGCGTCGGAGAACTTCAGCTCGATGCCTGCTTCCTTGGCGGCGGACTTGATCGACTCGCTGTTGGCGGTGCGCCATTCCGACTCGGCACCGATCTGCGAGAAGCCGAGCACGATCTTGCCCTGGGCGCGGGCCAGGCCCGGCCAGGCGGCCACCACCGGCACGGCGCCGAGCGCCGCGATCACTTGTCGTCTGGATGTCGTCATGTTGTCTCCTGGGTCTGGACGGCGTGGTCTTGTGGCAGGCGCCGGCGGGCCGTCGATCGGCCGGTCGCTGCGTTAGAAATCGTTGTCAGTAGTGATGCGATCGATGCGGCGATCAGGCCGCCTGCACATAGGCCGTCTTCACCGTCGTGTAGAACTCGACGGCGTGGCGGCCCTGCTCGCGCGGCCCGTGGCTGGAGGCCTTGCGGCCGCCGAAGGGCACGTGCGGGTCGACGCCGGCGGTGGGCAGGTTGACCATCACCATGCCGGCCTGCGCATGGCGCTTGAAGTGCGTGGCGCGTGCCAGCGAATCGGTGCAGATCCCGGCGCACAGGCCGAACGGCGTGTCGTTGGCCAGGGCCAGGGCGTGCTCGTAATCGTCGGCGCGGATCAGGCAGGCCACGGGCCCGAAGATCTCTTCGCGCGCGATGCGGTGGCGCGGCTGCGCGATGAACAGCGCCGGGCTCATGTAGTGGCCGCGCGTGGGCCGCTCCAGCGCCTCGCCGCCGCACAGCCATTCGGCGCCTTCGTTGCGGCCGATGTCGACGTACGACAGGTCCTGCGCGAGCTGATCGGCGCTGACCACCGGGCCGATCTGCGTGCCGCGCTCCAGCGCATGGCCGACCACCAGCGCCGCGGTGCGCTGGCGCATCAGCGACGCGAAACGATCGAACACCGGCGCCTCGACGATGATCCGGCTCGAGGCCGTGCAACGCTGACCGGTGGAATAGAAGGCGCCCTGGATGGCGTGCTCGACGGCGCGTTCGAGCGCGGCATCGGCCAGCACCACCAGCGGGTTCTTGCCGCCCATCTCGAGCTGCACGCGGGCGCGCCGCGCGGTGGCGGTGGCCAGCAGCGCCTCGCCCACCGGCACCGAGCCGGTGAAGCTGATCGCGTCGACCAGCGGGCTCTCGACGATCGTCTGCCCGACGCGCCGGCCGCTGCCCAGCACCAGGTTGAAGGCGCCGGCGGGCAGGCCCGAGCGGCTGATGATCTCGGCCAGCGCCCAGGCGCAACCGGGCACCAGCTCGGCGGGCTTGAACACCACCGTGTTGCCATAGGCGAGTGCCGGCGCGATCTTCCAGGCCGGGATGGCGAGCGGGAAGTTCCACGGCGCGATCAGCCCGACCACGCCGACGGGCTCGCGCGTGACCTCGACCTCGACACCCGGCCGCACCGAGGCGAGCTTCTCTCCCGGGATGCGCAGCGCCTCGCCGGCGAAGAACTTGAAGATCTGGCCGGCGCGCGCGGCTTCGCCGATCGCCTCGGGCAGCGTCTTGCCTTCCTCACGGGCGAGCAGCGCGCCGAGTTCGTCCTTGCGCGCGAGCACTTCGCTGCCGATGAAGTCGAGCACCTCGGCACGCCGCTGCGGCGTGCTGTGCGCCCAGGCCTCGCGCGCATCGGCGGCGGCGCGGATGGCCGACTCGGCCTGCGCCGCATCGGCGCGTGCGAATTCGCCGACCACGTCGGCCAGGTCCGACGGGTTCTCGCTCACGCCGAGCGTGACGCCGGTTTCCCAGCGGCCGTTGATGTAGTGCTTGAAGTGCGTGGCCATGGTGTCAGAGCGCATGCACGGCGCCGGGGGCGAAGGCACGCGTGTCGGCCGTCAGCGGGTTGACCAGCGCAGCGCCGAAGGCGGGCTGCTCGATCTCGAACAGGTCACCCGGCTCGACGTGAATACCGTCGGCAAAGCTCAGCGTGGCGGTGCCGAAGAAGTGCAGGTGCACGTCGCCCGGGCGGCGGTGCTGCGCGTACTTGAAGTGGTGGTACTCGAGATTGGCCAGCGTGTGGCACATGTTGGCCTCGCCGGTGGCGAAGGGCTTCTCCCACACCACGCGCTCGCCGCGGCGGATGCGGCTGCTGCCTTGCAGGTCGGCCGGCAGCGCGCCGCTGCGCAGCTCGGGGCCGACCGCACAGGCGCGCAGCTTCGAATGCGCGAGGTAGAGGTAGTTCTGCCGCTCGGTGACATGGTCGGAGAACTCGTTGCCCACCGCAAAGCCGAGCCGGCAGGGCGTGCCGTCGGGCGCGATCCAGTACAGCCCGACGAGCTCGGGCTCCTCGCCGCCGTCGAGCGCGAAGTTCGGCGAAGGCAGCGCCGCGCCAGGCGCGACGACGATGCTGCCGTCGCCCTTGTAGAACCACTCGGGCTGCACGCCGGCCGCACCCGCTGCCGGGCGCCCGCCCTCCAGGCCCCACTTGAACATGCGCATCGAGTCGGTGAGCGCCGATTCCTCCTGCGCATTGACCTTGTGATGCATGGCGTCGCGCGTGGCGGCACTGCCCAGGTGGGTGAGGCCGGTGCCGGTGACCAGGCAGCGCGACGGGTCGTCGTGCATCAGCGGCGTGAGCACACGCAGGCTCTCGAGCATGCGCGCCAGTGGCGTCGGCTCGAGCGCACCCAGGCGCAGCTCGGCCATCTGCTCCATCGGCAGCGCATGCGCGAAGGCCGCCTGCGCCAGTGCCACGGTGCTGGCCACGCCATCCAGGCGCCGCACGCGCCCGGCGTCGGTGCTGGTGCAGCCGACCCGCTGGTTGCCGTCGCCATCGAGATACTGGATGAATCGCATGTCGCCTCCGTCGCCCGGTGGTCGCGCGCGGCGCCCCGGAATTGATGTGCGGCAGATCGTACGGAGCAGACCGATAACGATCCAATAGATTTTCAGCCCCCAGACATATACGATTCGGGATGTCAGAACCAGACGAGGCCCGATGTCGACCAACTACACGCACTGGTTCATCCGGGCGCGGCTGAAAACGCGGCAACTGTTGCTGCTCATGGCGCTGGAGGAGGAGGGCAACATCCACCGCGCCGCGCAGGTGCTGAACATGACGCAGCCGGCGGCCTCGAAGCTGCTCAAGGAGCTGGAGGACATGCTCGGCGTGCCGCTGTTCGACCGGCTGCCGCGCGGCATGCGGGCCACCTGGTACGGCGAGACGATGATCCGCCACGCGCGCATGGCGCTGGCCAGCCTTTCGCAGGCGCACGACGAGATCGAGGCTCTGAAGTCGGGGCGCTTCGGGCAGGTCAGCATCGGCTCGATCACCGCGCCGGGGCTGAACCTGATGCCCACCGCCGTGGCGCAGGTCAAGCAGCAGCACCCGAGCCTGCGCGTGCAGCTCGCCATCGAGACCAGCGACGTGCTGATGGAGCGCCTCGCGCAGGGCAAGCTCGACATGGTGGTCGGCCGCCTGTTCGAGCGCCACGACAAGAGCGCGCTGCGCTATGAGGCGATCGTCGAGGAGCCGGTCAGCGCCATCGTGCGGCCCGGCCACCCGCTGCTGGCCAATACGCGCCTGACGCTGCGCGACGTGGTCGGCAACGGCTGGATCGTGCCGCCGCCGGGCAGCGTGCTGCGGCATCGCTTCGAGCTGATGTTCCAGGAGGAAGGCCTGGAGTCGCCGAGCAACCTGATCGAGACGACGGCGCTGCTGTTCGTCACCAAGATGCTGCAGGGCAGTGACCTGCTCGCGGTGATCGCCACCGACGTGGCGCGCTACTACGCGCAGCACGGCATGGTGGCCATCTTGCCGATCGCGCTGCCCTGCAAGATGGACGCCTTCGGGCTGATCACCCGCACGGACCGCCTGCTGTCGCCAGCCGCCAAGGTGATGCTGCGCGCGCTGAAGGCAGCCGCGCTGACGGTCTACGGCACCGAGCTGGATCTGGCTGGGCTGGACTGACGGGAACTACCTCCAGCCGCCATCCACGATGAATTCCTGCGCGGTGCACATGCGGGCACCATCCGAGGCCAGGAACAACACCATCGCCGCGATGTCCTCGGGCTGCAGGCGATCGGGCAGGCACTGGTTGCGGTCGATCTCGCGTTCTGCCTCCGGCGTGACCCACAGCTGCTTCTGCCGCTCGGTCATCACCCAGCCCGGCGTGACGGTGTTGACGCGGATGCGGTCACGCCCGAGCGAGGCCGCCGTGCCGCGCGTCAGGCCGTTCACCGCCGACTTGGAAATGGCGTAGCAGGGGTAGTCGGCCGACTTGATCTGCCAGCCGATCGAACCGAGGTTGACGATGGCGCCGCCGCCCAGGCGCTGCATGCCCGGCACCACAGCCTGCATCGCGAACAGCGCGGCGCGCTGGTTGATGGCGATGCGATCGTCGTAGAACGCCGGCGTGATCGACGCCAGCGTGTGGCGGTCGTCGCTGGCGACGTTGTTGACCAGCGTTTGGAAGTCGCCGAGTTCGGCCGCCGCGTCGGCGATGGCCGACTGCAACGCGGCCACGTCGCGCACGTCGCAGGCGCGCCACCAGGGCGCGGCTTGTCCGTTGGCGGCCAGCTGCGCCGAAAGCGCCTCGCTGGCGGCGGCAGCCACGTCGACGAAGGCCACGCGCGCGCCCTGCGCCGCGAAGGCCGAAACGATGGCCGCGCCGATGCCCGAGCCGCCGCCGGTCACGAAGACGGCACGGCCGCGCAGGTCGGGGTAGATCGCTGGGGAGAGTTGAGATATCGAATTTGGCATGTCAGACACCGATTTGCTTATTTTTCATTTATCAGTGTGGAGCGATAGCATCCTGCGCGTCAAGCCGCCCTGGAGAACGTTCGCATGGATCCGAAGAAGCCCGTCCGCCGCAGCCAGGCCTGGTTCGGCCGCCAGGACCGCGACGGCTTCGTGCACCGCAGCTGGATCAAGAACCAGGGCTACCCGCACGACCTGCTCGACGGCCGGCCGGTGATCGGCATCTGCAACACCTGGAGCGAGCTGACGCCGTGCAACGGGCACTTCCGCGAGTTGGCGGAGTTCGTCAAGCGCGGCGTCTACGAGGCGGGCGGCTTCCCGCTCGAGTTCCCGGTCATGTCGCTCGGCGAGACGCAGCTGCGGCCCACCGCGATGCTGTTCCGCAACCTCGCGTCGATGGACGTGGAGGAATCGATCCGCGGCAACCCGATCGACGGCGTGGTGCTGCTGATGGGCTGCGACAAGACCACGCCGGCGCTGCTGATGGGCGCGGCCAGCTGCGACCTGCCGACCATCGGCCTGTCGGGCGGGCCGATGCTCAACGGCAAGTTCCGCGGCAAGGACATCGGCTCGGGCACCGGCGTGTGGCAGATGAGCGAGATGGTGCGCGCCGGCGAGATGACGATGGACGAGTTCACGCAGGCCGAGAGCTGCATGCACCGCAGCAAGGGCAGCTGCATGACCATGGGCACCGCATCGACGATGGCCAGCATGGTCGAGGCGCTGGGCATGTCGCTGCCCGAGAACGCCGCCATCCCCGCCGCCGACACGCGCCGCAACCGGCTCGCGCAGCTGACCGGCCGGCGCATCGTCGAGATGGTCAACGACGACCTGCGCATGTCGAAGATCCTCACGCGCCAGGCCTTCGAGAACGCGATCCGCACCAACGCCGCGATCGGCGGCTCGACCAACGCGGTGATCCACCTGCTCGCCGTGGCCGGCCGCATGGGCGTGGAGCTCAAGCTCGACGACTGGGACCAGCTCGGCTCGCAGGTGCCCTGCCTCGTCGACCTGCAGCCCTCCGGCCGCTTCCTGATGGAGGACTTCTTCTACGCCGGCGGCCTGCCCGCGGTGATGAAGGAGATCCGCCACCTGTTGCACGCCGACGCCGCCACCGTGAACGGCAAGTCGATCGGCGAGAACATCGCCGACGCGCCCTGCTGGAACCGCGAGGTGATCCGGCCGCTGGCCGAGCCCTTCAAGCCTGCCGCCGGCATCGCCGTGCTGCGCGGCAACCTGGCGCCCGACGGCGCGGTGATCAAGCCCTCGGCGGCCAGCGAGCACCTGCTGCAGCACCGCGGCCGCGCCGTGGTGTTCGAGAGCATCGAAGAGTTCCATGCGCGCATCGACGACGAAACGCTCGACATCGACGAGCACTGCGTGATGGTGCTGAAGAACTGCGGCCCCAAGGGCTACCCCGGCATGGCCGAGGTCGGCAACATGCCGCTGCCGCCGAAGGTGCTGCGCAAGGGCATCACCGACATGGTCCGCATCAGCGACGCGCGCATGAGCGGCACGGCCTATGGCACCGTGGTGCTGCACACGTCGCCGGAGGCCGCCGCGGGCGGGCCGCTGGCGCTGGTGAAGGACGGTGACGTGATCGAGCTCGACGTGGCCAACCGCCGCCTGCATCTCGAGGTGAGCGACGCCGAGCTGGCGCGGCGCCGCGCGGCCTGGCAGGCGCCGGTACCTCCGGCTCGCGGCTGGTACAAGGTCTACGTCGACCATGTGCAGCAGGCGCACCTGGGTGCCGACCTCGACTTCCTGGTCGGCGGCAGCGGTGCGCCGGTGCCGCGCGACTCGCACTGATCTCGGCATGGGCCTGCAGCCACCCACCCTCGGCAGCGTGCGCTGCGTCTGGCCCGCCGGGGCCACGCTGGGCGAAGGCACCTGCTGGTCGGTGCGCGAGCAGTCGCTGTACTGGGTCGACATCCTCGAGAAGCGCCTGTTCCGCCACACGCCCGCCACCGGCGAGCAGCGCCAGTGGCAGCTCGACGACACGATCTCCGCCGTGGCCGAGCGCGCCGATGGCCCGGGCCTGGTGATCACGCTGCGCCGCGGCTTCGCGTTCTACGAGCCGGCGACCGGCACGCTGCACCGGCTCGACGAGCCCGAGCCCGAAAGAACCGCCAACCGGTTCAACGACGGCAAGTGCGATGCCCGGGGCCGCTTCTGGGGCGGCACGATGGACAGCGCCTGCCTCGCACCCACCGGCGCGCTGTACCGCTTCGACGGCCCCGGCCGCTGCGTGCGCGCCTTCGATGCCGGCTTCGCCGTGAGCAACGGGCCGACCTGGTCGCTCGACGGCCGCACGATGTTCTTCAACGACACGGTGCGCCGCAAGGTGCATGCATTCGCCTTCGATCCGTCCAGCGGCACGCTCGGCGCGTCGCGCGAGTTCCTGCGCTTCGAGCGCGGCGACGGCTTTCCCGACGGCATGACCACCGACGCGGCCGGCCGGCTGTGGATCGCGCACTGGGGCGCCGCCAGCGTGAGCTGCCACGATCCGGACAGCGGCGCCGAGCTGGCCCGCGTGCGGCTGCCCACCGACCACATCAGCAATGTCGCATTCGGCGGCGCCGATCTGAAGACGCTGTTCATCACCAGCGCGCGTTTCGAACTGGGCCCCGGGCAGCTCGCTGAGCAGCCTCTCGCAGGGGCTCTCTTCGCCGTCGACACCGACGCGGCCGGGCTGCCCGCCAACCTGTTCGGAGCCGTTGCGTGACGAGCGGCCACGACATCGTCTGGCTCGAGTCCGCGCAGCAGCGCCTGGGCCTGGTGCCCACGCTCGGCGGCGGTGTCGCGCAGTGGCGCTGGCTCGCCCAGGGGCATGCGGTGGACCTGTGGCGCCCTTGGGCGGGCACGAGCGAAGACCGCTACACGCTGGCCTCCTTCGCGATGCTGCCGTGGTCCAACCGAATCAGCCACGGCGGCTTCGAGCACGGCGGGCAGTGGTTCGCGATGGCCCCCAACCGCGCCGGCGAGCCCTATCCCATCCACGGCGACGGCTGGCTGCAGGCCTGGTCGCTGACGCGCCCGCAGCGGCAGGTCGCCGAAATGCGGCTCGAATCGCGTCACCACGGCGGCAACCCCTACGCGTACGACGCCCTGCAACGCTTCGAGCTGATCGATGACGGCCTGCTGCAAAGCGTGCGTGTGACGCACCGGGGCGACACGCCGCTGCCCTACGGCCTCGGGCTGCACCCCTGGTTCCCGCGCACGCCGCAGACCACGGCGCGCGCCCGCGTGGGCGGCGTGTGGCTCAGCGGCGACGACCCGATCCCGACGCAGCACACGAAGGCGCTGCCCGCGGGCTGGGACCTGAACGGCGGCGCCCCGATGAACGGCGCGCTGATCGACAACGGCTACGACGGCTGGGACGGCAACGCAACCATCCATTGGCCCGAGCGCGGCCTGGCGGTTCACCTGTCGATGGAGCCGCTGAACACGCCGCGCGGGCCCATGGCCCCGGAGCACTGCCTGGTCTACCGGCCGCCGGCCGGCGAGGCGTTCTGCTTCGAACCGATCACGCAACCCATCGATGCCTTCCACCTGCCCGGCCGGCCCGGGCTGGTGACGCTGGCCCGAGGCGAAACACTGATGTTGCGGATGCACTGGCGAGTCGATACTCGCCCACCCCGCCCGAATCCCGCCTGACCCTGGTGGCCGTGCCGGTTCGAGCGGTACGGCGATCGATCCATGACGACAACACTCGAACGAACAACAGGAGACTCCGCATGAAACTGATGAAGACGCTGCTGGCCACCGTGGGCCTGGCCACCGCCGCGTGGATGGCCCCGGCCGCCGCGCAGGACAAGGGCGCCGTGGGCATCTCGATGCCCACCAAGTCCTCGGCCCGCTGGATCGCCGACGGCGACAACATGGTCAAGGTGTTCAAGGAGAAGGGCTACAAGACCGACCTCCAGTACGCCGACGACGACATCCCGAACCAGCTCGCGCAGGTCGAGAACATGATCACCAAGGGCGTCAAGGTCCTGGTGATCGCGGCCATCGACGGCACCACGCTGTCGGGCGCGCTGCAGAAGGCCGCTGACAAGGGCGTCAAGGTCATTGCCTACGACCGACTGATCCGCGGCTCGAAGAACGTCGACTACTACACCACCTTCGACAACTTCCAGGTCGGCGTGCTGCAGGCCGGCTCGATCGTCGACAAGCTCGGCCTGAAGGCCGGCAAGGGCCCGTTCAACATCGAGCTGTTCGGCGGCTCGCCCGACGACAACAACGCCTTCTTCTTCTACGACGGCGCGATGTCGGTGCTCAAGCCCTACATCGACAGCGGCAAGCTGGTCGTGCGCAGCAAGCAGATGGGCATGGACAAGGTCGGCACGCTGCGCTGGGACGGCGCCGTCGCGCAGGCACGCATGGACAACCTGCTGTCGGCCTTCTACGGCAAGGAGAAGGTGCACGCGGTGCTGTCGCCGTACGACGGCCTGAGCATCGGCATCCTGTCGTCGCTCAAGGGCGTGGGCTACTGCACGGCGGCGCAGCCCTGCCCGATCGTCAGCGGCCAGGACGCCGAGATCCCCTCGGTCAAGTCCATGCTCAAGGGCGAGCAGTACTCCACCGTGTTCAAGGACACGCGCGACCTCGCCAAGGTCACCGCCAACCTGGTCGACGCCGTGCTCGCCGGCAAGCAGCCGGAGATCAACGACACCAAGACCTACAACAACGGCGTGAAGGTGGTGCCCAGCTACCTGCTCAAGCCGGTGGCGGTGGACGCGTCGAACTGGAAGAAGGTGCTCATCGACAGCGGCTACTACAAGGAAAGCCAGGTCAAGTAGGGCGGACCGGCACCCTGGAGAAGGTCCCGCTTTCGCGGGACCTTTTTTGCGTGCACCATCCGCGCCAACAAGGAGACAAGGTGGACGACGCGATCCTCGACATGCGCGGCATCACGAAGCGCTTTCACGGCGTGACCGCGCTGGAGAACGTGAACCTGAGCGTGCGCGCCGGCGAGATCCACGCCGTGGTCGGCGAGAACGGCGCCGGCAAGTCCACGCTGATGAAGGTGCTGTCGGGCGTCTACCCGCATCCGGAGTACGGCGGCGAGATCCGCTACCTCGGCCAGGAGCGGCGCTTCTCTGGCATCCACGACAGCGAGCAACTGGGCATCATCATCATCCACCAGGAGCTGGCGCTGGTGCCGTTGCTGTCGATCGCCGAGAACATCTTCCTCGGCAACGAGCAGGCGAAGCACGGCGTCATCGACTGGACGCTCGCACACCGCAAGACACGCGAGCTGCTCGCCAAGGTCGGCCTGAAGGAATCGCCGGCCACGCTGATCACCGACATCGGCGTGGGCAAGCAGCAGCTGGTGGAGATCGCCAAGGCGCTGTCGAAGGAGGTGAAGCTGCTGATCCTCGACGAGCCGACCGCCAGCCTGAACGAGAGCGACAGCGACGCGCTGCTCGAGCTGCTGCTCGAGCTGAAGTCGCACGGCATCGCCTGCATCCTCATCTCGCACAAGTTGAACGAGATCGCCAAGGTGGCCGACGCGATCACCGTGCTGCGCGACGGCTCGACCATCACCACCATCGACTGCCGCGACCGTGATGTCAACGGCCCGGCCAGCGAAGACCTGATCATCCGCGCCATGGTCGGCCGCGAGATGGCCGACCGCTACCCGAAGCGCACGCCGAAGATCGGCGAGACGGTGTTCGAGCTGCGCGACTGGCGCGTGTTCCACCCGATCCACACCGAGCGCGAGGTGGTCAAGGGCGTGAACCTGACGGTGCGCAAGGGCGAGATCGTCGGCATAGCCGGCCTGATGGGCGCGGGCCGCACCGAGCTGGCGATGAGCGTGTTCGGCCGCACCTACGGCCGCCGCATCAGCGGCACGGTGCGCATGCATGGCCGGGACATCGACACCAGCACGGTGGGCAAGGCAGTGGCCCACGGCATCGCCTACGTCACCGAGGACCGCAAGTCGCTCGGCCTGGTGCTCGACGACAGCATCGCGCACAACACCACGCTGGCGCACCTGGACGGTGTGTCGCGCCACGGCGTGATCGACGAAGGCCGCGAGTTCGCCGTCGCCAACGACTACCGCCAGCGACTGGCCACGCGCTGCGCCGGCGTGCACCAGCCGGTGGTCAACCTGTCCGGCGGCAACCAGCAGAAGGTGGTGCTGGCCAAGTGGCTGTTCGCCGACCCGACGCTGCTCATCCTCGACGAGCCCACGCGCGGCATCGACGTGGGCGCCAAGTTCGAGATCTACACGCTGATCGCCCGCCTGGCCGAAGAGGGCCGCAGCATCCTGATGATCTCGTCGGAGATGCCCGAGCTGCTGGGCATGTGCGACCGCATCCACGTGATGAACGAGGGCGAGTTCGTCGCCGAGTTCGATGCCGGCGAGGCCTCGCAGGAGAAGATCATGCGCGCCATCGTCAAAGCCGGGACCTGAGAGGAACGCATGGAACAGACGATCGACAACACCTCGGGCGCGGCCGGTACGCGCACCGGCCACTTCCTGAAGCAGAACCTGCGCGAGTACGGCATGCTGCTGTCGCTGGTGGCCATCATGGTCTTCTTCCAGGTGATGACCGACGGCACGCTGCTGCAGCCGCTGAACCTGACCAACCTGGTGCTGCAGAACAGCTACATCATCATCATGGCGCTGGGCATGCTGCTGGTCATCGTGGCCGGCCACATCGACCTGTCGGTCGGCTCGGTGTGCGGCTTCGTCGGCGCGCTGGCGGCGGTGCTGATGGTCAACTACGAATGGCACTTCGTGCCGGCGACCATCGTCTGCCTCGTCGTCGGCGCGCTGATCGGCGCCGCGCAGGGCTGGTTCGTCGCCTACTTCCACATCCCCTCGTTCATCGTCACGCTGGCCGGCATGCTGGTGTTCAAGGGCCTGGCGCTGGCGCTGCTCAACGGCCAATCGGTCGGCCCCTTCCCGGAGACCTTCCAGAAGCTCAGCTCGGGCTTCATCCCCGATGTGTTCGGCGGCACCGATCTGCGACTGACCTCGCTGCTGCTGGGCGTGCTGGTGGTGCTGACGATGGTGGTGATGGCCTGGCGCGTGCGCGGCAACCAGCAACTGCACGGCATGGAGACCGAGCCCATGGTGCTCTTCGCCAGCCGCAACGCGGTGTTCGGCATGATCCTGGTGGCGCTGAGCTGGCTGCTGGCCACCTACAAGGGTCTGCCCAACGTGCTGATCATCATGTTCGTGCTGATGGTGGCCTACGACTTCGTCACCAGCCGCACGACGATCGGCCGTCGCATCTACGCACTGGGCGGCAACGAGAAGGCGGCGCGCCTGTCGGGCATCCGCACCGAGCGGCTGGCCTTCTACACCTTCGTCAACATGGGCGTGCTGGCGGCACTGGCCGGTCTGGTGTTCGCCGCGCGGCTGAACACCGCGACGCCGAAGGCGGGCCTGGGCTTCGAGCTCGACGTGATCGCCGCCTGCTTCATCGGCGGCGCGTCGGCCTCGGGTGGCGTGGGCAAGGTGATGGGCGCGGTGATCGGCGCCTTCGTGATGGGCGTGATGAACAACGGCATGTCCATCCTGGGCATCGGCATCGACTACCAGCAGGTCATCAAGGGCCTGGTGCTGCTCGCCGCGGTGTGCGTGGACGTCTACAACAAGAAGAAGTAGCCGCCCCCCAATGAAAGCGGGCCGCGCATCCAGCGCGGCCCGCTTCACGTAGAAGGAAGAATTACTTCTTCGCTTCTTCAGCCTTCTTGACGGCCTTCTTCGCGGTTTCCTTGGCGGTGGCCTTCTTGGCAGCGCTGGCCTTGGCGGCCGGCTCGCTCGCCTTCATCGGCGCGGCGGCAGCGTGCGAAGCAGCCTGGGCGTTGAAGGCCACGGCAGCGAACATGGCGACGATCAGGGTGGACAGGGTCTTGGTCATAAAAAGCTCTTTATCGGTTGGAGTGAAACGTTGTGCAGCGAGAGGGCTGGCCGGTTCGCCGCATCGCGCCCGGCTCCGGGGTCCGATTCGACCCTGGACTATCCGAAACGCGATGGCCCGCCATCGGTTGACGCAGGCCGGCGCGGATTGTGACGGGGCGGCCCTGACGGAGATCAGCTTGGCCGCATACTGTTGCGCTTCACTGACGGTTCTTCCGGTGCGCCGAGTCCTTTCCGCTTTTCTCCTTGCCGCCTCGTCCCTGGGCGGCGCCGCCCAGGCGGCCCCCTTCACCCCCAGCTCCGACCAGCAGGTGCTGGAGCGCCTGCCGGCCGGCGCCGCCGACCCACGCCAGCGCGAATTGCGCGAACTTCGCGACCGTTGGCGTGCACAGCCCGCCGATGCGGCCGCTGCCGTGACTCTGGCCCGCCGCTACTTCGAGGCCTCGGCGGCCGAAGGCGACCCTCGTTACGTCGGTTACGCGCAGGCGGCTCTGGCGCCATGGTGGGACAAACCCGAACCTCCGGCCGAGGTGCGCGTGATGCGCGCCGTGCTGCGGCAGTTCGGCCACGAGTTCGACGCCGCGCTGGCCGACCTGTCTGCGGCGGTGCGGCACGATCCCGGCGACGGCGAAGCCTGGGCCTGGCAGGTGGCCATCCGGCTGGTGCAGGCGAAGTACCCGCAAGCGCGTGAAGCCTGCGAGCAGTTGGCAGCCCTGGCCGAGACGCTGATCGGCGCCGGCTGCCGAGCGCAGTTGGATTCGCTCACCGGCCGAGCCGCCACGGCGGCCGACAGCCTGCGCGCCGCACTGCTTTCGGATGCCGCAGCCAGCCCCGAGCAACGCCTGTGGTCGCTGACGCGGCTGGCCGAGATCGAGGAGCGGCGCGGCCGTTTCGCCGAAGCCGAGGCGGCGTTCCGCGCTGCGCTGGCGCTGGGCCTGCCCGACGTCTATCTGCTGTCGGCCTACGCCGACTTCCTGCTCGACCGCGGCCGCGCGCCGGAGGTGCTGGCGCTGCTGAAGGACAAGGAACGCTCCGACCTGCTGCTGCTGCGCCTGGCCATTGCCGGCAAGGTGACCGGTGCGCCGCAGGCGGCAGCCTGGGCCGATGCGCTGGGCGCCCGCTTCGACGCGGCCCGGCTGCGTGGCGACGCACTGCACCAGAAGGAGGAGGCTCGCTTCGCGCTGGCCGTTCTGGGGCAGCCGAAGCGCGCCCTGCCGCTGGCCAGCGCGAACTACGCGCTGCAGCGCGAGCCGGCCGATGCCCGCGTGCTGCTCGAGGCCGCCGTCGCCGCGCGCGAACCTGCCGCCGCCGAACCGGTGCTGCGCTGGCTCGACGAGACCGGCGCCGAGAGCGTCGTGCTGCGCCAGCTGGCCGCTCAGCTGAAGGGCAAGTCATGAACCTCGCCCTTCGCTGGCTGGCCTGGTGCGCCGCGTCGATCTGGCTCGCTGCGCCCGCGCTGGCGCACAAGCCTTCCGACAGCTACCTGAGCATCACGCAGACGGCCACCGCCCTCACCGGCCAGTGGGACATCGCGCTGCGCGACCTCGACTTCGCCATCGGCCTGGACGCCGACGGCAACGGCGAGATCACCTGGGGCGAGGTGCGCTCGCACCATGCAGACATCGCCGCCTATGCGCTTGCGCGCCTGGCCGTCGAGGGCGACGGCCAGCCCTGCGTGCTGCGCGCCGGCGAACAACTGATCGACCAGCACACCGACGGCGCCTACACCGTCATCCCGCTGCAGCTGAACTGCCCGAGTGCCCCGGCGCAGTTGCGGCTGACCTATCGGCTGTTCGCCGATATCGACCCGCAGCATCGCGGCTTGCTGCGCCTGGAGGCGCAGGGACAGTCGCGCGCGGCCGTGCTCGGCCCGAACGCGCCGACGCAAGCCTTCGACCTCGCGCAGCCCAGCCGCTTCGGCCAGTTCATCGACTACGCCCGCGAAGGCGTGTGGCACATCTGGATCGGCTACGACCACATCCTGTTCCTGCTCTCGCTGCTGCTGCCGGCGGTACTGGCCTGGCGGGCCGCGCGCTGGCAGCCGGCGGAGAATTTCCGCGATGCCTTCGTCGACGTGCTGAAGATCGTCACCGCGTTCACGCTGGCGCACTCGATCACCCTGTCGCTGGCCACGCTGGGCCTGATCTCGCTGCCCTCGCGCTGGGTCGAGTCGGCCATCGCCGCGTCGGTGGTGCTGGCGGCGCTGAACAACCTGTGGCCGCTGTTCCACGGCCGGCGCTGGACGATGGCCTTCGCTTTCGGCCTGATCCACGGTTTCGGCTTCGCCAGCGTGCTGGCCGACCTGGGCCTGCCGCAGGGCACGCTGGCGCTGGCGCTGGTCGGCTTCAACGTCGGTGTGGAACTCGGTCAGCTGGCCATCGTGGCGGCTTTCCTGCCGCTGGCCTTCATGCTGCGCGACACGCGCTTCTACCAGCGCGGCGTGTTCGTCGGCGGCTCGGCGGCCATCGCGGTGCTGGCGGCGCTGTGGTTCGCCGAGCGGGCGTTCGAGCTCAAGCTGCTGGCGTTCTGATCCGGCTGAACCGCTGAATCCGCCACGTCGAAGGCCAGCGTGACGAAGCGGCTGTCCCAGGTGTCGGGGCGTTCGCTCGAGAGCCGCAGGTCGGTGCCGCGCAGCACCCAGCGGCCCGCCAGCGGCAGCCGGGTCTGCACGCGGCCCTGCGCGTCGGTGATGCGCCAGAAGCCCATGGGCGCGCGTTCGTGGCGAAACTCGACGGCCAGGCCGGCCAGCGGCTGGCCGTCGCGCAGCAACTGGAAGCTCCCGGTGTCGCCGCGGCGCCAGCCGGCCGGCTCGCCCAGCGGCACCGCGTCCATCGCCAGCCCCGGCGCGGCGGCCCGCCTGGCGCGGGGGCCCGTCAGCTCGATGCGTGCGTGCTTCGCATAACGCTCCTTCCAGGGCAGGCCACGCGCGCGCATCCCGGCCCAGGACGCCTGCACGGCCGCTGAGGCGTTGATCTCCTTCAGGTAGAGCGTGATCTTCTCCGGCGGCAGTTCGAGCTCGAAGGGCAGCGACTGTGCCCAGCAGCTCAGCCCGCCCGCAGCCGGCGGCGTGCGCAACTGCAGGGCCTGGTCGAGCGCGCGCAGCGGCTGCAGCGTTTGCGTGGCCTCGTCGGCCTGGCGGCAACCCGCAAGCTGCAGCGCCTCGACGGCAAGCGGCGTCTCCAGCACCGGGTACTGGTTGCCGGTGCCCAGCCACAGCGTCCAGCGGCCCGCCGCATCCTGGGCCTCGCGCTGGAACCAGGTGTCGTGGGCCAGCGCCGGCGAGCTGGCGATCAGCAGGAGCGCGAAGCTGCGCAGGCGAAAGGCTCGGTTCATGGGGTCCGCAGGGAGTGGCTTCCCGGCTGCTACGCAGTGCCTGCCGTGGCGGATGCATGGGGTTCCGGCGCCGATGCAACTCCCTTACAGTGAACCGCCACTGCGATGCGGGAGGTTCCACGTGCGCGTGTTCGTCAGCCATGCCTGGGAAGACAAGCCGCTCGCGCTGGAGCTCGCGAAGCTGCCGCCCTTCATCCACGCCTGGGTCGACGTGCGCGAACTGCTCGGTGGCCAGCAGCTCGACCCGACCATCATCGAGGCCATCGAGGACAGCCATGTCTTCCTCGCGCTGATCAGCAAGATCTCGGTGGGCAAGCGCTACGTCGCCAAGGAGGTGGCCTGGGCGCTGGAGCGCGAGGCCAAGAAGGATCGCGTCTTCGTGCTGCCGGTGATGCTCGAGCCTGGCATCGACTTCGCCAAGCTGCGCAAGCCCTACAAGCAGCTCGCCTCGCGCCTGTTCGTCAGCGCCACCGAACGCGGCGAAGCCGGCATGGCCGCGGCACGCGCGGCGATCGCCGACACGCTGTTCCACTGGGCCAGCGACTGGCTCGACCGTTTCGAGCCGCGCGGCGACCACGACCGCCGCTTCGTCGAGGGCCTGGAGGCGCAACTGGTCGACTATCGCGTACGGCTGTTCGCGGTGAAGGCGGCACTCGCCTGGCCGCTGGCCACGCTGGTGCAGCCCGAGGCGCTGGCCCACCTGATCGCGGTGAAAGACCGCTACAACGAGTTCACCGAGGCCTTCATCCCGCAACTCGCCAAGCTCGACGAGGAGGTGCGCTGGCGTTTCGGCAACGCGGCGCAGCGCGCCTTCAAGCAGCTCGCCGACTTCCTGCTCGACGAGGTGTTCCAGGGCGCAGCGTTCGCGCTGAACGATGTGATCGAGTCGATCAACGCCCACGAGACGGTGCTGGCGAAGGACCCGGCAGCGCTGGCCGCCGCCGAGAAGCGCCGCGAGTCGCGCATCGCTGCACTGGAGCCGGTGCTGGCCGAACTGGTCGAGCGTTGCACCGAGTACATCGAGACCCTGAAGCCGTGAAGCGGATTGCCGCGTTTCTGCTCGCCGCCGTGGTGTTGTGCGGCGCGGCGAGTGCGCAGTCGGGCCGCGTGCCGCTGACGCGGCTGTCGCTCGGCGAGATCGGCGGCTGGATCGCGCTGGACCTCGAGCTTGGCGGGCAGCGCGGCCGCTGGCTGATCGACACCGGGGCCAGCCGCAACCTCGTCTCGCCCGCGCTGGCGCGGCGCCTGGGTCTGCAGCAGGGCAGCACGGTGATCGCCGACACCGTGCTCGGCCAGGTGCGAGGCGGCGAGGTGAAGCTGCCGGCGCTGCGCCTGGGCGGCTTCGAGCGGCCTGCGCAGAGCGCGCTGGCGATCGAACTGGCCACCCTGATCGGCGCCGCGTCCGAAGGTATCGATGGTGTGCTGGGCGTGCCCTTTCTCGATGGCGTGCAGCTGGATCTCGATCTGCGCGACTGGGTGGCCACGTTCGGGCGCAGCGAACCGTCGGATTGCTCGACTGGCAGCAGCGCCGTCCCGTTGACTCGGCACCGCACGCTGCCGGTGATCACGCTGGCGGTGGGCGAGCCGGCCGTGCTGCAGGCCTACGTGCTCGACACCGGCAACCCGGCCGCGCTGGTGCGTGTCGTGGCCAGCTCGCCCGACGCCGCCACGCCCGGGCTGGCCGTGCCCGGCGGCCACCGGTTGACGCTGCTCCCGCAGGCCACGATCGGCATGCAGAAGCGCACGGACGTGCCGGTGCTGCGCGTCGCCGCGCCGGCACTGGTGAAGAGTTTCGAAGGCAGGCTTCACGGCCTGGCCGGCACCGCCTTCATCGATGGCGCGCGCTGGCGGCTCGACCTGGCGCACGACCAGCTGTGCGTCGAGGCCGGCAGCGTGGCCACGCCGGGCGGCTTCGGGCTGGCGCTGGAGCGCTTCGGCGGCGAGTTGCGGCTGTCCACGATCCTCGCCGGCGGCCCGGCCGCGCAAGCCGGCCTGCGCGAAGGCGACGTCGTGACGCGCTGGCCCGGCGGCGACACGGGCCGCCCGCTCGCCGAGCTGTGGGCCTCGGTGCAGGGCCGCGACGAGATCGTCGTCGGCGTGGGTCAGCCGGTGCGCGAGGTGACGCTGCGCCGTGCGTTGTTCGCGCCGCCGGCCGTGCCCTGAAGCGAACCGGGGCCCGCGTTCAGGGGCAGAAGGTCGCCGTCGTTTCCTTCTGGCGCCGCAGCGTGACCGTCTGGCCGCCGGCGTTGCGCAGCGTCAGCGTCGCGCCGTCGACGTACTCGACCTGCGTGAAGCGTGGCGTCGCCTGGCCGTTGGCCGTCAGCGCCGCGATCGTCGGCCGGGTGCTCGTGGCCACCTGGTAACCATCGAACAGACCGTCGAGCAGCACCGGCGCACCGCCCGGCGAGACGTCGCAGGCCTGGATCTGGTTGGCCAGCGAATCGTTGTCGACGCTGTTGAAGACGCTGAACTTGAGTCGCGTCGCACCACCGTCGCTGACCCACAGGCCCAGGTCCATCTGCACGTCGACGCGGCTGTTCACGTAGCTGCGTGCCGGCCGGCTGCCGCCGGCGGCCACCTGCATGCGGATCAGGCTCGTGATGGTGCCGTCGATGCACGTGGCCTGCGTCGGCGAGTTGGCGGCGTGAAGCAGCACCCGGCCGTTGTCGAAGGTGCCGGCCATGGCCAGCTGGCCGCTGCCGTCGTCCTGCACGTCGCAGAAGCTGGCCGGGTTCAGGATGTTGGCTTGCACGGCGAACTTCGACGAGAACAGATGCACCTCCGGGCCGGGGCTGGTGAACTGGATGCCTTCGTTGGCGACGTTGCCGCCTTCGCGCCACGCACCGTTCAGCGGCGTCACGATGGTCAGCAGCAGCAGTTCGCCGCCACCGCAGCCCGCCAGCAATGCCGCTGCCCACAGTGCGCCGCGCAGCGTCCTCTTGCGATTCGTCATGGCCATGCTCCTGTCGAAACGGGAGTGGCGATGATCTGCCTCGCGACACGCGCCGTCCATCACCCTTCCGGCGTCACGCTAGGGATGAATCGGGTGCGAATGCGGGGGGCGGCCAAGTCGAAGGATCTGGGCAGGAAGCCAGCCTCGGCCCGCTACGGAACCTGCCCGATGACCGACAAGTGGGGATACGCCTGCAGCCGCTTGCGGCCCTTGAGCGACATTCAAAGGCGACCGCTTCGATCGGCGCGCGGGCAGGCGGTCCGGGTATGCGCTCTCCGGCCCTCGCTCGCGGGCGACCACCGAGACTCGCCTCGCATGACCTCGTCAACGCCAGCTTCGGCCTGCCATCGCCAGGGCAACCGCGAATGGGGCCTGCGATCGCACACCCGAACCCCCTGCCCCACAACCACCGAGGCCTTCGTGAGGGCAGGCCACCGCGGTTGCCGGCAGGGCGGCGGTGGTGCCCGCGGGCGCAGGCCCCATTCGCGGTTGCCCTGGCGAGGGCATGGCACACCCCGTGTTGATGCGGCCACGGTGGCGGCCCGCGGAGGCCGCCCGCGAGCGTGGGCCGGAGAACGCGGGTACCGCCGTCGACCTGCGACCATGCCCGTCGCACGCAACGCAGACCAACGACGACCGCAACGGGCCGCATCGCAGCCGCGGCTCAGCCGTGCAGGATCGCCACCGTCTTCAGCGCCGAGAAGCCGTACAGCGCCTCGAAGCCCTTCTCGCGGCCGTGGCCGGAGGCGCCCACACCACCGAAGGGCAGCTCGACGCCGCCGCCGGCGCCGTAGTTGTTGACGAACACCTGGCCGCACCTGAGCGCCCGTGCCAGACGCAGCTGCCGGCCGCCGTCTCGCGTCCACACGCCGGCCACCAAGCCGTAGGCCGTGCCGTTGGCGATGCGCAGAGCCTCGGCCTCGCCGTCGAAGGCAATCACCACCTGCACCGGGCCGAAGATCTCTTCCTGCGCCAGCGCGTGGAGATCGGGCACGCCGGCCACCAGCGTGGGCCTCACGTACCAGCCGCCCGAGGGCGCCTCCTGCACGATCTCGCCCTGTGCCGCCACCGGCAGGCCGCTGTCGCGTGCCAGCGCCAGGTAGTGCGAGACGATCTCGTGCTGCCGCGCCGAGATCAGCGGGCCGAGGTCGAGATCGGCCAGCGCCGGGCCGACACGCAGCGCGCGATAACGCTGCGCCATGCGCGCGACCACCTCGTCGAATACCGGGCGCTCGACCAGGATGCGCGAGGCCGCCGAACAGGTCTGCCCGGCGTTCTGGATGCCGGCGTTGACGAGGTAGGGCAGCGCCGCATCGAGGTCGGCATCGGCGAAGACGATCTGCGGGCTCTTGCCGCCCAGCTCCAGCGTGACGGGAATGGTGTTCTTCGCCGCGGCGGCCTGCACCAGCCGACCCGTGGCCACCGAGCCGGTGAACGACAGGTGCTGCACGCCGGCATGCGCGGTGAGCGCCGCGCCGGCTTCCTCGCCCAGCCCGGGCACCACGTTCAGCGCACCGGCCGGGAAGCCGGCCTCCTCGGCGATGCGCGCGAAGGCCAGCGCGGTGAGGCAGGCCTCTTCCGCCGGCTTGAGCACGCAGGCATTGCCCATCGCCAGCGCCGCGCCGACGCTGCGGCCGATGATCTGCATCGGGTAGTTCCAGGGCACGATGTGGCCGGTCACGCCATGCGGCTCGCGCCAGGTCAGCGCGGTGTAGCCGTTCAGGTAAGGAATGGTCTCGCCCATCACCTTGTCGGCCGCGCCGCCGTAGAACTCGAGGTAGCGCGCCAGCGCGACGGCATCGGCGCGGCCCTGCTTGAGCGGCTTGCCCACATCCAGCGCCTCCAGCCGCGCGAGCTCGTCGACATGCTCCAGCACCTTGCGGCCCATCGCGCCGAGCAGGCGGCCGCGCTCGGCGGCGGTCAGGCGCCCCCACTCACCGTCCAGCGCGGCCTGCGCCGCAGCCACCGCGGCATCGACGTCGTCCGCGCCGCCGCGCGCGATCTCGGTCAGCGTGCTGCCGTCGGACGGGTTGGCCAGCGGCAGCGTCTGCCCACCGCTCGGGGCGCGCCAGCGGCCGCCGATGAACACCTCGTCCGTCACGAAGGGCAGGGTCTCGCGCATGGCCGTCTCCAGCGTGTTTTCGGCCATCATAGGAGCACCCACGCCGCCCGAGGACCTGCTCATCGCCCTCTTCCTGCTCAAGCGTTTCGCGAGCTTCGTCGTGACGCTGGTCTTCGCCTCGCTGGTGGTCTTCACGGTGCTCGACCTGCTGCCGGGCAACGCCGCGCAGGTGATGCTCGGCGAGAGCGCCACGCCGGAGTCGGTGGAGGCCCTGTCGAAGAAGCTCGGCCTGGACCGCCCGGCGCCGCAGCGCTACCTGTCGTGGCTGGCCGGCCTGGCCACGCTCGACATGGGCCACAGCCAGTCCTACGACACGCCCATCTTCGAGCTGATCTCGCAGCGGCTGGCCGTCACCGTGCCGCTGGCGCTGCTGGCGATGGCGCTGAGCACGGTGCTGGCGCTGGCCGCCGGTGTCTACGCCGCTTCGCGCCACAACCGCGCCGGCGACCTGGGCGTGATGGCCGCCAGCCAGCTCGGCATCGCCGTGCCGAGCTTCTGGTTCGGCATCCTGCTGGTGATGCTGTTCGCGGTGAAGCTGCCCTGGTTCCCGGCCGGGGGCTTTCCGGGCTGGACGGAAGACGAGGGCGGCGGGCTGTGGGACGGCCTGCAGTCACTGCTGCTGCCTGCCGTCGCACTGGCGGTGGTGCAGGCGGCCATCCTCGCGCGTTTCACCCGCTCGGCGGTGCTCGACGTGCTGCGAGAAGACTTCGTGCGCACCGCGCGCGCCAAGGGCCTGTCGCACCGCGCCGTGCTGTGGGGCCACGTGCTGCGCAACGCCATGGTGCCGGTGATCACGGTGATGGGCCTGCAGTTCGCCAACCTGGTCACCGGCACCATCGTGGTCGAGAACGTCTTCTCGCTGCCCGGCCTCGGCCGCCTGATCTTCCAGGCCATCGGCAACCGCGACCTGCCGCTGGTGCAGAACATCGTCATGCTGCTGGCGGCCACGGTGATCGCCATCAACTTCGTCGTCGACCTGCTCTACGCGGTAATCGACCCGCGCCTGAAGGGGCATGCCTCGTGAGCTTCTGGCAGCGCGCGCTGCGCCACCGCAGCTTCGTCGCCGGCGGCGTGCTGGTCGCAGCGCTGATCGTGCTGGCACTGCTGTCTTTCGTGTGGACGCCGCACTCCGCCACCGAGATCGACGTGCCGAACAAGCTGCTGCCGCCCTCGGCGACGCACTGGCTGGGCACCGACAGCCTGGGGCGCGACATCGTCTCGCTGCTCATCGTCGGCGCACGCGCCTCCATCGCCGTGGGCCTGATCGCCGTGGGCATCGGCATCACGGTGGGCGTGGCGCTCGGCCTGCTCGCCGCCGCGCGGCGCGGCTGGGTGGAGGAGCTGGTGATGCGCCTGGCGGACTTCAGCATCGCCTTCCCGGCGCTGCTCACCGCGATCATGCTGACGGCGATCTACGGGCCGGGGCTGGTGACCTCCATCGTGGCGATCGGCATCTTCAACATCCCGGAGTTCGCACGCATCACGCGGGCCTCGGCCAACGCGGTGTGGACGCGCGAGTTCGTGCTCGCCGCACGCGCCTGCGGCAAGGGCGCCTGGCGAATCACGCTCGAGCACGTGCTGCCGAACATCGCCTCGGTTCTGATCGTGCAGGCGACGATCCGTTTCGCGATCGCCATCCTTGCCGAGGCGGCGCTGAGCTACCTCGGCCTGGGCACGCAGCCGCCCATGCCGAGCTGGGGCCGCATGCTCAACGAGGGCCAGAGCATGATGTACCAAGCGCCACTGCTCGCCGTCTGGCCGGGCCTGGCGATCGTGCTCAGCGTGCTCGGCCTGAACCTGATGGGCGACGGACTGCGCGACCTGCTCGACCCGCGCCTGGCGCGCCAGCGTTAAGGCCTACGCCAGCGCAGGCGGGATCGCCTCGGCCAGGAAGTCGTAGACGCGCCGCACCAGCCGGCTGGCGCGGATCTCGCGGTGCACCGCCAGCCAGCACGGCAGCGGCGGGATCGCCAGCTGCGGCAGCAGCGCCAGCACGCCCGGCCAATGGCGCAGGTTGTACTGTGCGACGAAGCCGATGCCCGCGCCCGCGGCCACCAGCTGGCCGTAGGCGATCTGTGCATCGGTGCGCAGCGCGAAATGCTCGCGCGTCAGCGGCATGCCCATCTGCGCGAACCCCTTCAGGATACCGTCATCGCGGTCGAAGCCGATCAGGCGGTGGCCGGCCAGATCTTCCGGGCGCTTCGGCGTGCCGAATCGCGCCAGGTAGTCGCGGTGCGCGGCGGCAATGATGGGGATCTCGCCGAGCTTGCGCGCCACCAGCGAGGCCTGCGCCGGCCGCACCATGCGCACGGCGATGTCGGCCTCGCGGCGCAGCAGGTTGGTGAGCTGGTTCGACGCCACCAGTTCGATGGCGATGCCCGGCTCCTGCGCCTGCAGCTGCGCGAGCAGCGGCGGCAGCAGCCAGGTCGCCGCCACCTCGCTGGTGGTGATGCGCACCGTGCCGGTCTCGGCATTGCGGGCCGTGGTCAGCGAGCGCGACAGCGTCAGCGCGCCGGCTTCCATCTGCCGCGCCGCATCGGCAATGGCGAGCGCCGCGGCGGTGGGCGTGACGCCACGGCCGGTGCGCTCGAACAGCGGCGTGCCCAGCTGCGCCTCCAGCTCGGCGACATGGCGGCTCAGCGTGGGCTGCTGCGCGTTCAGCCGGCGCGCCGCGCCCATCAGGCTGCCGGCATCGAGCACGGCAAGGAAACTGCGGACCAGCGCCCAGTCGAAGCGGTTCGGGTCGGGTGTGCTCATGCATAAATGTATGGCTGCTGTACCGACTTCGGCAATTGTCGGATGGGCAGCGGCTGCCGACACTGCTCGCACGTCATCCACAGGACATCGCCATGAGCTCTTTCTCCACTGCTTCGACCCCGCCGCGTTGCGTTCTCGTGCTCGGCGCCAACGGCCGCTTCGGCGCCGCGGCGGCGCAGGCCTTCCGCGACGCCGGCTGGCGCGTGCTGGCGCAGGTGCGCCGCACGCCGGCCGCGCCCGCCGAAGGCATCGAGGCCGTCACCGTGCCGCTGGCCGACACCGACGCGCTGGCCCGCGCCGCCGCCGGCGCCAGTGTCGTCGTGCACGCCGTCAACCCGATCTACACCCGCTGGGACGAGGAGGCGATGCCGCTGCTCGAGGCCGGCTTGGCGGTCGCACAGCGGCTGGGTGCGCACTTCATGCTGCCGGGCAACGTCTACAACTTCGGCGAAAGCATGCCGCCGCTGCTGCGCGAGGACACGCCGCAGCGCCCGAGCACGCGCAAGGGCGAGCAGCGCGTGGCCATGGAGGCCGCCATCGCACGGGCCTGCGAGAGCGGCGATATCACCGGCACGGTGATCCGCGCCGGCGATTTCTTCGGCGCCGGCAGCGGCAGCTGGCTGGACCTGGCGATCGCCAAATCGCTGCGCGAGGGAAAGCTCGTCTACCCCGGCCCGATGGGCCTGGCCCATGCCTGGGCCTACCTGCCCGACCTGGCGCGTGCCTTCGTCGCGGTGGCCGAGCAGGGCGGCGCAGGCTTTCGTACGCTGCACTTCGGCGGCCACACGCTGACCGGCACGGAGCTGCTCGCCGCGCTCGAGCACGCCGCCGCCGAGCTGGGCATCGCGCCGGCGCGCGGCTTCCGCCATGGCGGCATGCCCTGGGGGTTCATCCGCGCGGTCGGGTTCGTGCACCCGATGTGGCGCGAGCTGGCGCGCATGAGCTACCTGTGGCGCGTGCCGCACGCGCTGGACGGCCGCCGCCTGGCCGCGCTGTACGGCGTGCGCTCCACGCCGCTGCCGCAGGCGCTGCGCAGCGCATTGATCGAACTCGGCCTGGCCGGAGCGAATCGCGCTATCGTGGCCGCATGACGAGGCTGCATCCGCCCTGCCGTGCTCGACGTCCGTGACCTGCGCGTCGTGCTGCCCACCGCGCGCGGCCCGGCCGCGGCGCTGCGTGGCGTCTCGCTCTCGCTCGGCGCCGGCGAGAAGCTCGGCCTGATCGGCGAGAGCGGCTGCGGCAAGTCGCTCACCGCGCTGGCGCTGATGGGCCTGCTGCCCGAGGGCGCGCGGGTCGAGGGCAGCATCCGGTTCGCGGGCCAGGAGCTGGTGGGGCTGCCCGACGACGCGATGGCACGCCTGCGCGGCGATCGGCTGGCGATGATCTTCCAGGAGCCGATGACGGCGCTGAACCCGCTGCACACGATCGGCGCACAGGTGGCCGAGCCGCTGCGCCTGCACCGCGGCCTGGACCGTTCCGCCGCGCGCACCGAGGCGCTGCGCCTGCTCGACCGCGTGAAGCTGCCCGAGGCCGCGAAGCGCCTCGATGCCCATCCGCACCAGCTCAGCGGCGGCCAGCGGCAGCGCGTGATGATCGCCATGGCGCTGGCCTGTGGGCCCGACCTGCTGATCGCCGACGAGCCCACCACCGCGCTCGACGTCACCCTGCAGCACGAGGTGCTGATGCTCATCGACGAGCTGGTGCAGGGCAGCGGCATGGCGTTGCTGCTGATCAGCCACGACCTCGGCGTGATGGCGCGCCACGTGCAGCGGGTCGCGGTGATGTACGGCGGCGCGGTGGTCGAAGCCGGCCCCACGGCGGCCGTGTTCGGCCACCTGGCCCATCCCTACACGCAGGGCCTGCATGCAGCACGGCCGCGGCTGGGCGCGACACGCGGCACGCGGCTGGCCACCATCCCCGGGCGCGTGCCCGAGCTGGCCGACCTGCCCCCGGGCTGCCCGTTCGCCGAGCGCTGCGCGCGTGCCGCCGACGACTGCCGGCGCGCCATGCCGCCCGCGGTGGCCGTTGGTGCCGCGCACATGGCGCGCTGCCTGCATCTGGACGTGAGCGTGACATGAGCCGCATCGACTTCGCGGCCCGGCGCCAGGCCATGGTGGCGCAGCAGATCGAGGCGCGCGGCATAACCGACCCGCGCGTGCTCGCCGCGATGCGCGAGGTGCCGCGCGAAGATTTCGTCAGCCCCGGCTGGCGAGAAGAGGCGTATCACGACGGCCCTTTGCCGATCGAGGCCGAGCAGACCATCTCGCAGCCCTACATCGTGGCATTGATGTGCGAGGCCCTGATGCTGCAGGGTGACGAGCGCGTGCTCGAGATCGGCACGGGCTCCGGCTACGCGGCGGCCGTGCTCGCACGGCTGGCCGCCGAGGTGCACAGCGTCGAGTGCATCGCCGAGCTCGCCGAGCTGGCCACGAAACGACTGGCCTCGCACCATTGCAGCAACGTGGCGGTGCACGCCGGCGACGGCAGCCTGGGCTGGCCCAACGCGGCGCCCTACGACGCGATCGTCGTCACCGCGGCCGGCCCCGACCTGCCGGCGGCCTTGAAGGCGCAGCTGAAGATCGGCGGGCGGCTCGTCATGCCGGTCGGCGAGCGCCATGGCGCGCAGGAGCTGCTGCGCCTCACACGCACCGGCGAACATGACGAGCAGCGCGAGGTGCTGCTGCCCGTGCGCTTCGTGCCGCTGACCGGCGCGCAGGGCTGGCCGGGCTGAGCCGGCGCGCGGGGCGGGTGCCGCATCGGCCAACCGCCCCGCCGAATCGTCAGGCCGTCGTCACTTCGGGCTGGCGATGTAGGCCGCGAGGTCCAGCTTGTCCTGGGCCGAGAAGCGGGTGTTCAGCCCGGCGTTCACGTGGTTTGAGACGCTGCTCATCACCGAGGTGATCTTGCTGGCGGTGTTCACCTTGGTGTCGCTGGCCTTGCTGGTGCCATGGCAGCCCGTGCAGTTGGCGGCGTAGAGCGCCTGACCCGTGGCCACGACGCCGACCGGAGCAGGTGCAGGTGCAGGTGCAGGTGCAGGTGCAGGAGCAGGAGCAGGAGCAGGAGCAGGAGCAGGAGCCGGTGCCGGTGCCGGTGCCGGTGCCGGTGCCGGTGCCGGTGCCGGTGCGGGCGCAGGCGCAGGTGCGGGTGCGGGTGCGGGTGCGGGTGCGGGTGCGGGTGCCGGTGCGGGCGCAGGCGCAGGCGCAGGCGCAGGTGCGGGTGCGGGTGCGGGTGCGGGTGCGGGTGCAGGTGCAGGTGCAGGTGCAGGTGCAGGTGCAGGCGCAGGAGCGGGTGCGGGCAGTCCGCTCGTCGAGGTTGCGGTCCAGCTGCCCTGGTCGTCGCTGGCCGGGCCGGTGAAGGTGCCGGCGATGCTGCCGTCGGCGGCGGTCTGGCCGGTCGCCTGCACCACGGTGCGCTTGCCGTAGCGGATGTTCAGCGTGATCTGCCCCGACGCGTCGATCGTGCCCTTGACCGGGTAGCCGCGCATGCCCTTGCGGCCATCGTCGTCGCCGCCGCGCGAGTCCCTGTCGGCCAGCGTCACACCCAGCGCCTCGAGCTGTGCGCGGATGTCCTGCGTCACGGTGGCCACGTCGGCTTCGTAGCGCTCGGTACGTGCCGCGAAGTCGGCCTTGAAGGCGGCCAGGGCCTCCTTCTGCGCCGCGCTGAGCTTCCTGCCGCCGTCAGCGGCCTTGCCGGCATCCATTGCGGCGCGCAGCGTCTGCAGCATCAGCTCGAGGTCGGCGCGGTAGGAGGTGCGCAGCTCGCGAAGTTTGGCCTTCAGCTCCTGGCGCAGGGTCTCGGCCTGGGCCGCGGTGGCGTCGGTGCCGGTCGTCGGTGCGGCTGCCGTGGTCGGGATCAGCAGGCCCTCGACCTCGGTGGCGCCGTCTTCCTGTTCTGTCTTGAGCAGCAAGGTGCCGCTGATCGTCTTGCCCACGTCGGTGCCGGCGCTGACGCTGGCCGAGAAGGTGTACTGCATCTGCGCGAGCACCGTCTTCTCGCTGTCCGAGTCGTCGCTGCCCGACACGCTGACGCGCAGCGCGCTCGCGCTTTCGCTCACGGCCACCGTCGACGCGCCCTGCGCCGTGCCGGCCGCTCCCGAGGTGCCGTCACTGCCGCCGCAGCCGAACAACATCGCGGTGGCCAGCGCGAGCGCGGTCAATCTCAACGACTTCATTGTGCTTGTCTTCATTGCTTGAGTCCTCTCGTGGATGAATGGACCGCACCCTTTCAGGCCGGCGGCCGGACCATAGCCTCGACGTGGGACGTTTTCCCACATGTTTCCGGCACCCTTACGTCCGTAACGCCTGGGGGCCGCCACGGCACCTGGGCTTACGAACATGTGGGACACATAAGCGTGACCAGTCGCTACCCCGGGGCGCTCGACCCTGCAGCATTCACACCCCGTGCGTACGGCATGATCCGCACATGCACGACGCCGCCCCACCGTTGCTCGCGTTGCACGACGTCACACGCCGGTACACCTTGCCGCGCGAAAGCCTGTTCGCACCTGCGCCGGCGATCGAGGCGCTGCGCGGCGTCAGCCTGGCCCTGCACGCCGGCCGCAGCCTCGGCGTGGTGGGCGAATCGGGCTCGGGCAAGTCGACGCTGGCACGCATCGCGATGGCGCTCGAGGCACCCACCAGCGGCCGGGTGGAGTTCATGGGCCGCGACCTGAATGCCCTGGGAGCCGCCGAACTGCGTGCGGCGCGCCGCGACTTCCAGATGGTGTTCCAGGACCCCTACGGTTCGCTCGACCCTCGCCAGCGCGTCGGCCGCATCGTCGCCGAGCCGCTCGCGCTGGACGGCCCGGCGCGGCGCGAGTCGGCCGTGGCCGAGGCCCTCGACGCCGTGGGTCTGCGCGCCGGCGACGCGCAGAAGTACCCGCACGAGTTCTCCGGCGGCCAGCGCCAGCGCATCGCCATTGCGCGCGCGCTGATCACGAAGCCGAAGCTGATCGTCGCCGACGAGCCGGTCAGCGCGCTCGACGTGTCGGTGCAGGCGCAGGTGCTGAACCTGCTGATCGACCTGCAGCAGCAGTTCGGCGTGACCTACCTGCTGATCAGCCACGACCTCGCGGTGGTCGACCATGTCTGCGACGAGGTGGTGGTGATGCAGCACGGCCGCATCGTCGAGCGCGGCGACACGCAGCAGATCTTCCGCGCGCCGCAGCACCCGTACACGCGCAGCCTGCTGGCGGCGCACGAGCCGATGAACCCGCCAGCGCCCGCTTCCGCTAGAGTGGCGGCCGTCTCCGAGGAGCCCCGATGAGAACTTCGCTGCGTGTGCTGTCCGCCCTTCTTCTTGCCAGCCTGGCCATCACCTCGCCGGCCCAGGGCCGCAAGGACAGCGTGGTGCTGGGCATGGTGCTCGAGCCGTCGCCGGGCCTGGACCCGACGGCCGCGTCGGCCGCCGCCATCGGCGAGGTGGTGCACCTGAACGTGCTGGAGGGACTCACGAAGATCGGCATGGACGGCAAGGTCTCTGCGCTGCTGGCCGAGAGCTGGAGCGTCGACCCGGACGGCAAGCTCTACACCTTCAAGCTGAAGCGCGGCGTGAGGTTCCACGACGGCGAGGCCTTCGACGCCAGCGACGTGAAGTTCAGCTTCGAGCGTGCCCGCGCCGAAGGCTCGACCAACAAGGCGAAGAAGGCGGTGTTCGACAACATCAGCCGCATCGACACGCCCGACCCGCACACGGTCATCCTGGTGCTGAACAACGCCGACGGCAACTTCCTGTTCCGCATGGGCGAGAACACCGCGGTGATCCTCGACCCGAAGAGTGCGGCCACCACCGCGACCAAGCCCGTGGGCACAGGCCCGTTCAAGCTCGAGGACTGGAAGAAAGGTTCGTCGATCACGCTGGTGAAGAATGCCGATTACCGCGGCGCCGCGGCGGTGAAGATGAAGAAGGTGACTTTCCGCTTCATCAACGACCCGGCGGCGCAAGTGGCCGCGCTGCTGGCCGGCGACATCGACGGCATGCCGCGTTTCGGCGCGCCGCAGAACCTGAAGCAGTTCCAGTCGGACAAGCGCTTCACGGTCGAGATCGGCGGCACCGAAGGCAAGACGATCGTGTCGATCAACAACCGCAAGAAGCCCTTCGACGACGTGCGCGTGCGCCGCGCAATCGCCGCGGCGATCGACCGCAAGGCGATCATCGACGGCGCGATGGAAGGCTACGGCGCGCCGATCGGCAGCCACCTGGTGCCCAGCGACGCCGGCTATGTCGACCTCACGGCGGTGAACCCGTACAACCCGGAGAAGGCCAAGGCCCTGCTCAAGGAGGCCGGCGTGGCGACGCCGCTGAACGTGACGCTGACGCTGCCGCCGCCGCAGTACGCACGCAAGGGCGGCGAGATCGTCGCGGCGCAGCTGGCCAAGGTGGGCATCGTCGCGAAGATCGAGAACGTGGAGTGGGCGCAGTGGCTGTCGGGGGCCTTCAAGGGCAACTACGACCTGACCATCATCAGCCACGTCGAGCCGCTGGACTTCGACCGCTACGCCGACCCGGCCTATTACTGGGGCTACGAGAGCAAGGCCTACAAGGAGCTGCTGGCGAAGTACAACACCAGCACCGACGCGAAGACTCGGCTGAAGCTGATCGGCGACATCCAGAAGCTGCTGGCCACCGACGCGGTGAATGCCTACCTGTTCCAGCTGCCGCAGTTCGCGGTGGCACGCAAGCCGCTGAAGGGGCTGTGGAGCAGCTCGCCGATCTTCGCGAACGATCTTGCGGCGTTGAGCTGGTGATGCCGCTCCTGGAAACTGAGCGGAGCAGGCTCGAACACCGCAGGGACTGAAGTGAACCTGGTCAGTTTGCAGACACGCAGTGACAAGCAGGAAGCCGCTTGCGGCCCTTTGCTGACTTTCGACGTCTGCTGTGCGGGTCTTGGGCGGCGCGGCAAAGGCACGCCCGGGCAGGCTACGGCGCTTCGCCTCGGCGGTCGGCGCTGCGCGCCGACTCCCCTGCGATGCTCGGTCTCATGGCCCCGTCGCCGAACTCACTCCGCGACCTGCGGTCGCTACGTTCGGACAGCGTCGACGAGTCAGAAGACGAAGCGCTGCGCGCGCGGCCACGAGCCCTGTGCTTCTCGGCACCTCAGAGGCGCGCCTGCGCCTGCCCGGGCGCGCCTTTGCTGAACCAGCGGTGGCCTGCGAGACGAGACGAACCAGCGGTGGACTTCGCGGCAGGCGCTGCCCGCGGGGGGCGATTTCTGTGGCGACGAGAAGCGCAGCGCCAGGGTCGGCGCGCGCGAGCGCGCTTCGTGAACTGACTTGCCGCGGCTGTTTGAACGCAGCGACCGCAGGGAGCGTAGTGAGTTCTGCGGCACGACCCTGGTGCGAGCATCGCAGTGGAGTCGGCGCGCAGCGCCGACCGCCACAGCATGAGCCCCCCGCGGGCAGCGCCTGCCGCGACACGCGAACCAGGCACGAAAGCAGCCACAAGCGAATGTCAGCAACGGGCCGCAAGCCGCCCACCAACACCCGAGAACTCATGCGTCGCGGGTCCTGCGAAGCACGGCGGAGCCACTGAGATGGACCTACACGACCTCTCCGCCATCGCGCTGCTCGACCTCTACCACCGCAAGGCCGCCTCGCCGGTGGAGGTGGCGCGCGCGGTGCTGCGCCACATCGGCCGCTGGGAGCCGCACCTGCATGCCACCTACGCGCTCGACCCCGAGGCGGCGCTGGTGCAGGCCGAAGCCTCGCAGGCGCGCTGGCTGAAGGGCGAGCCGATCGGTGCGCTCGACGGCGTGCCGACGATGATCAAGGAGAACATCGCCACGAAGGGCGTGCCGGTGCCGCTGGGCACCGCCGCCACCGAGCTGGTGCCCGCGGCGCAGGACGCACCGCCCGCCGCACGGCTGCGCGAAGCCGGCGCGGTGATCCTGGGCAAGACGACGATGCCCGACTACGGCATGCTGTCGTCGGGGCTGTCGAGTTTTCATGCGCTCACACGCAACCCCTGGGACCTGACGAAGAACCCCGGCGGCAGCAGCGCCGGGGCCGGTGCCGGTGCCGCCGCCGGCTACGGGCCGCTGCACCTGGGCACCGACATCGGCGGCTCGGTGCGCCTGCCTGCGGCCTGGTGCGGCATCTTCACCCTCAAACCCAGCCTCGGCCGCATCCCGATCCACCCGCCCTACGCCGGCCGCGTGGCCGGGCCGATGACACGCACCGTGGCCGATGCCGCGCTGATGATGGGCGTGCTCAGCCGGCCCGATGCGCGCGACACGATGAGCCTGCCCTGGCAGGACATCGCCTGGCAGAAACTGCACCGCGAGGTGAAGGGCCTGCGCATCGGCTTGCAGCTCGACGCCGGCTGGGGCCTGCCGGTCGAACCCGACACACGCGCAGCGGTGGAGGCGGCGGCGCGCCTGTTCGAACGTGCCGGCGCCATCGTCGAGCCCGTGCGCCCCTTCATGACACGCGCGATGATCGACGGCATGGACAACTTCTGGCGCTGCCGCAGCTGGATGGACATCTCCGCGCTGCCCGAGGCGCGCCGCGCCAAGGTGCTGCCCTTCATCGTCGAGTGGGCGCGCGGCGGTGCCGGCCTCAGCGGCGAACAGGTGTTCCGCGGCTACAGCCAGATGGGCGCGATGCGCGACGCCGCCGTGGCCGCCTGCTCGCCCTTCGACGTGGTGATCTCCCCGACCGCGCCGATCGCCGCCTACGCCGCCGAACTCGCCGGCCCCACCGACGACCCGGCGCGACCGCTCGAGCACATCGGCTTCACGCTGCCCTTCAACATGAGCGAGCAGCCTTCGGCCAGCATCAACTGCGGCTACACACGCAGCGGCCTGCCGATCGGGCTGCAGGTCACCGGGCCGCGCCACGACGACCTCGGCGTGCTGCAGGTCTGCCACGCCTGGGAGCAGCTGCGGCCGGCGCAGCGGCCGTGGCCGCAGCCGCCCGCAGGCTGATTGCATGCAAGACCAGCGCGGCAACCCGGTCGGCACGTCCTCGGAAGACGCACTGAAGCACGCCGAGACCGCGCTGTGGCGCATGTGCTCGTTCTTCGACGCGCCGCTGGCCGACCTCGACGCCGCCATCGCCGCCGACCCTGGCTGGATGCTGCCGCACGTGATGCGCGCGAGCTTCCTGCTCACGCTCACCGAGCCCTCTCTGGTGGCCGACGCCCGAGCCGCGCTCGAGCAGGCCGACCTGCTCGCGGCAAACGCGCCCGAGCGCGAGCGCGCCCACTGGGCGGCCGCCGACCGCTGCGCCGCCGGCGACTGGCATGGCGCCTGCGCGGCCTGGGAGCAGATCCTGCTGCAGCACCCGAGTGATCTGTATGCGCTGCAGTGGGCGCACCTGTTCGACTTCTACCGCGGCGATGCGCGCAACCTGCGCCAGCGGGTCGCCCGCGTGCTGCCCGAGTGGCCACGCGACGATGCGCTGCGGCCCTACCTGCTGGGCATGCACGCCTTCGGGCTGGAAGAGAACAACCTCTACGCGCAGGCCGAGGCGGTGGGCCGCGAGGCCGTGGCTGGCCAGGCCAAGGTGCCCTGGGCGACGCATGCGGTGGCGCACGTGATGGAGATGCAGGGCCGCTTCGACGAAGGCAGGCGCTGGCTGCGCGAACACGAAACGGTCTGGGCCGAGGGCAACGGCTTCGCCGGGCACCACTGGTGGCATCTCGCGCTCTTCCACCTCGAAGCGATGGACTTGCCCGGCGCGCTGGCGCTGCACGATGACCACCAGGGCAGCGCCCACGCGGTGCTGACGCTGCAGCGACTGGACGGCGCAGCGCTGCTGTGGCGGCTGCGCCTGCTCGACAGCGACGGCACGCTGGATCTCGCCGCGCGCTGGGCCGACCTCGCCGCAGGATGGGACCTGACGCCGCGCGACGCCGGCCACTCCGCTTTCAACGACGCGCACATGCTGATCGCGCTGATCGGCCTGCGCGATGCGGCGCGTGCGCAATCGCTGTTCGCCGCCGTGCAGCGCCGCGCCGAACGCGGCACCGACAGCAACGCCGCGATGGCGCGCGAGGTCGGCCTGCCGCTGATGCGCGCCCTGCTGTCCTTCGACGCCGGCGATGCTGCCGAGGCGATCCGCCTGCTCGTGCCGCTGCGCGAGACGGCGCACCGCTTCGGCGGCAGCCACGCGCAGCGCGACCTGATCGACCAGACGCTGCTGGCCGCCTGCACGCTGCCGCACGGTGACCGCGCGCTCGGCCGCGCGCTGCTCAACGAGCGCTTGCTGGCCCGCGGCGCCACGCCTCAGGTCGAGCACTGGCGCGCGCGGCTCGGGCGCTAGCGCAGGCGCAGCGTCATGAAGGTGGCCCCGGCCGGCGGTCCTTCTTCTGGGGATGACGAGGGCCGCGGCCGCGCGTTAGCCTTCGCCACCCTGTCCCACGCGGAGCCCGCCATGGCCGACCCTCTTGAACGCCCGCAAGCCGGACGCGTCGCCGTCATTGCCGTTCACGGCATCGCCGACCAGCAGCGCAGCGACACGGGCGAAGCCGTGGCGCTGCAGCTCGCCGCGGCCAGCGGCGGCCGCAGCGTCGCGCAGGAGCTGCCGCTGGCCGTGCCGCCGCTCGACCCGGCCGTGCCCTACCGCCGCTGGCGGCCCGAGGGCTGGGGCGGGCGCGGCCGCAAGTCGCTGCGGCAGTCGTGGCGCAGCGACTTCCTCGACGACGCGATCGGCGGCCTGCCCAGCGGCGCCGCGCAGGCCAACAGCGCTGCGCCGCACGCGGCCGGTGCCGACACCGGTGTGCGCTTCACCGACTACCTGCTCGCCAAGGCCCAGGGCGCGCGCCGGCACCATGCCGCCCAGCCCACCACGGTGTCGGTGCATGCGGTGGACGGGCCCGGACTGCGCGCCGACGTGTTCGAGATGTACTGGGCCGACCTGTCGCGCCTGCCCGGCAGCGTGGCGAGCATCGTCGCCGAGCTGTTCACGCTGTTGTTCCATCTTTCGCGTCTGGGTGTCGATGCGCTCTCGCTGGCCGAACGCCTGGCCGGCCGTGGCGAGCTCAGCGCTCTGGGCCGCGTGCAGCGCGCCGCCGACTGGCTGTATTCGCGCGTGCTCGCGCTGCTGGCGCTGCAGCTGGTGATGTGCACGCTGATCCTGGCACCGGCGCTGCTGTTCGCCGCGCATGCCAACGGCACGCGGGTCACGGCCACGGCGATCGCCGCGGTGGGTGTGGCGGCGGCGCTGGTCTGGCTGAAGCACTGGCGCTGGCGGGCCGCGCTGCCGCTGGGTGCGCTGATCGGCGCGGGGGTCTGGACCCTGCTGGGCACCGGCTCGGCGCTGTTCGCCGTGATGCTCGCCTGGCTGGCCGGGCTGAGCCTGCTCTACCACCGCTTCCTCGCCTTCTGCGAGCAACGCTTTCGCGCCGTGCTGGGCATCGGCTGGATGCTGTATGCCGTCACGCTGTCGTGCATCGCCCTGTTCGGCCGGAGCACGGGCTTCGCAGGCTCGGCCGGCTGGATCAACGGCACCCTGGGCGCGCTGGAGGCGTTGCTGCTCGCGCACGCCGTGCTCTGGCCTCTGCTCGCATTGCTGGTGGCGGCCAGCGTGCTGCTGTCGGAATGGGCGTTGTGGCGCGGCGACCGCGCCGGGCGCGACCACCGGCAGACGCTGGTCACCGCGCGGCTGGGCCTGTTCAGCTCCGTGGGTGCCTTCCTCGTGCTGCTGATGATCGGCTTCATGCTGTCGGCCTGGGCGCTGCGCTCGATGCTCGGCTGTGCGCTGTACGAGCCCTGGTGGTTCACCGGCTCGCCGGCGGCGATGTGCGCGTCGGACTTCCTGGACTGGCGCGCGCAACGCAATGCCTCGAGCTTCGCGCTGGTGGCGCTGTTCCTGCTCGCGCTGCTGGGCTTCGTGGCACTGGTGTTCCTGCCCAGCATCCTGCGCGAAATGCGCCTGGCGCTGCCCGCGGCGGCGGGCCTGGGCCGCTGGCTGAGCACGGGTTACCGCGCCATCGAGCGCCTGGTGCGGCTGTGGGGCCTGGCGGTGGCGCTCGGTGCCGCGATCGTCGCGTTGCTGCTGCTGACGTCGCAGATCGCGCGCAGCGGCGTGATCTCGTACCCGGCGGCCTTCGATGCCCACCTGCAAGGCATCACCGATACGGTCGAGCAGCTGTCGAAGAACTGGCTGAGCAGCATCGTCATCGGCATCGCCGGCGGTGCCGCCGGCCTGATGGCCCTGGGCAAGGTGGCGATCAAGCAGCTGCAGGCGATCCGCGCGCCGCTGGACGCTGCGCTCGACGTCGACAACCACTTCCGCGAGTTCCCGCGCGATGCGATCTGCCGCGTGCGCATCGTCGAGCGCTACGTGGCGCTGCTCGACCACGTTCGGCGCCAGGGCTACACGCGCGTGGTGATCGTCGCGCACAGCCAGGGCACGGTGATCACCGCCGAGCTGCTGCGCTACCTGCAGCAGCGCGAGCGGCTCGGCCGGCCGGCCACCGCCGCCGGCCAGGTCGACCTGCAGGCACTGCGCGAATGGATCGACGGCGTCGGCCTTCGCCTGCTCACCGTCGGCAGCCCGCTGCGCCAGCTCTACGCGCTGCGCTTCCCGGCGCTGTACCCCTGGATGCACAGCCGCGTGCAACATGCCGCCGGCACCGACTGGACGGGCCCGCAGCCGCACGAGCTGGGCCTGCATCACTGGTCGAACCTGTGGGGCAGCGGCGACTATGTCGGACGCTGGCTGTGGGCGGCAAGCGACGACACCCGTCCGGCGCCGCTGCAAGTGGATGCGGCGCGCTACGACGGCGCGGTGCAGCAGGGCCGCGACAGCCAGGGCCGCGCCTGGAAGGACGGCTGCATCGGCGCCGACGCGCACACCCACTACTTCGAGCTCGAGCAGCGCCTCGTCGCCGAGGAGCTGCTCTCGCTGGTGGGCGGGTAGGCCTCAGTTGGCCGCCAGCCCCGCGAAGCCGGCCGGCAAGCCGCTGACCGCGCCCAGCGAGGCCAGGCTGCCGTCTGCACCGATGCGGAACGCGACGATCTGCAGGCTGCGCGGCGCCACGGCGAAGAGGCGCCGGCCGTCGGTCGACACCGCCAGGTCGGTGGTGCCGGCGTTGGGCCCGGTCACGCCGGCCACCGCACTGGCCAGCTCGATGCGGCCCGCGCGGTTGATGCGGTAGCTGCTGACGTTGCTCGTCGCCGCGTTGCCCGTGTAGGCGTAGCGGCCGTTCGGCGTGACCGCCACCCAGCAGGCCGCACCCTGCGTGTTCGGCACCGAGGCGCTGATCAGCGTCGGCACGGCCGAACGTTCGTCGAAGCGGTACGACGAGGCGGCGCTGCCCGGGGCTTCCGAGACGATCAGGTGGTCGCGGCGGTCGAACGCGAAGCCGAAGGGCGTGGCGCCCGACGACGCGGTGACGACCATCGCGCCCAGCGTGCCGTCGCGGCGCACCGGGTAGCTGAGGATTCGGTTGGTGGCCTTTTCGGTCACCACGATCACATCGCCGTCGGCGCCGAAGCCGACCTGTGCCGGCGCCGTGCCGCTCGCCGCCGACAGGCCGCGCGAGCTGCCGGCGATCAGCGTCAGCCGGCCCTGCTGCATGCGAAAGCCCGCCACGTTGCCGGCACCGCCGGCATTGAGCACGTAGACCAGGCCCTCGTGCTCGGTGACGCTGATCGGCTGCAGGCCGCCGGAGTCGACCACCGAGCTCAGCGTGATGCCGCCGTCGCGGATCGCGAAGGTCGACACCGTGTGGCTCAGCGCATTGACGACGAAGGCATGGCGGCCGTCACTGCTGAGCGTGACCGCGCCCTGCGAGCCCAGGCCCGCGCCGGTGCCCTGCCCTTGGGTGGCGGCGCGCGCGACCAGGCTCAGTGCACCGCCGGCTTGCGGTGCGAAGACGAGCAGCTCGTTGCCGCCGGGTGAATTGCTGCTGGTGAAGACCTTGCCCGCGCGCAGCCCATCTTCGTCGTGGGCCCAGGCGGGCAGCGCGGTGATCGCCGCGACCAGCGCGGCGATCTGGAATGCGACACGGCGTCGCGATTGGAAGTTCATGCGGATCTCCTGATGGATGTGAGGGTCGCCACGCGGTCCCGACCGGTCAGGGCTCGACGGCCCGTTTCAGTCGGCACGCGCCGGCAGGCATTACGTCCGCCGAAGATCACATTTGCGTGCGCACCGGGTGGCCGTGGCCGTGCGACACAATCGCCGCATCGCCACTGCGGACGCAGCCATGTCGAGTGCCCCGGCACCCCTCCCGACGAACGACCTCGAGCGCCTGTTCCACGAGCACCAGGGCCGGCTGATGCAGAAGTGGGCCCACTACTTCGGCGTCTACGACGAGCACGTGTCGCGCTTTCGCGGCACCGACGTGACCATCGTCGAGTTCGGCGTCAACCACGGCGGCTCGCTGCAGCTGTGGCGCAAGTACTTCGGTCCGAAGGCGCGCATCTACGGCGTCGACATCAACCCGCACTGCAAGTCGCTGGAGGAAGACGGCGTCGAGATCTTCATCGGCGACCAGGCCGACCGCGGCTTCCTGCGCTCGATCGCGCAGCGCGTGCCGCGCATCGACATCCTGATCGATGACGGCGGCCACACCATGGCGCAGCAGATCGCCACCTTCGAGGAGCTGTTCCCCTGCGTCGCCGAGCGCGGCGTCTACCTCTGCGAGGACACGCACACCTCGTACTGGCGCAAGTACGGCGGCGGGCTGCACCGGCGCGGCTCGTTCATCGAATACAGCAAGCGCTGGATCGACGCACTGAACGCCTGGCACTCCGAGGACACGGCCCGCTTCGCGCCCGACGACTTCACGCGAACGGTGCGCTCGGTGAGCTACTACGACAGCATGGTGGTGGTGCACAAGGCACCGATGCGCAAGTCGGAAGTGCTCGCCGTCGGCAGCCCGGCGGTGGCCGACTGGGCGCCGCCGCCGAGCGCCCTGAAGGCCACGCGCCGGCGCCTCAAGCAGGCGCTCAAGGGCTTGGTCGGCAAGGGCTGAGGGCCAGCGCGCCCTCAGACGCGCGGCTCGCCCAGCCCTTCCTGCACATAGGCGCGCTGCACGGCCGGACGCGCCAGCATTCGCTGCAGGTAGGGCCCGAGGTGCGGCAGCGTGCGCGCCGGCCGCGCCATGCCGCGCGTCCAGCGGCACAGCATCAGCACGTAGGGGTCGAGCACGCTGTAGCGTTCGCCGAGGAACCACGGCCCGCCATGTCTTGCGAGCTCGGCATCGAGCTGGTCGACCATGCCCGTGATGTGCACCTCGGCGTGCCGCTTCAGCGCGGCGGCGGCCTCGGGCGTGTCGGCCCAGCGGTCGCTGTAGAAGTACAGCGGCATCTCCGCCTGCAGCGTGTTCGACAACCACATCAGCCACTTGTAGAAGTGCGCGCGCTCGGGCGTGCCCAGCGGCGGTGCGAGGCCTGCGCCGGCATGGGTGTCGGCCAGGTGCAGCGTGATCGCGGCGGTCTCGTAAAGCACCAGCTCGCCGTCGACCAGCACCGGGATCTTGCCGTTCGGGTTGAGCTTCAGGTATTCAGGCGAGTGGTGCGCATTGTTCGTGCGGTCGACCAGCACCAGCTCGTAGGGCACGCCGAGTTCTTCCAGCACCATGTGCGGCGTCATGCTGGCGTTGCTGGGGAAGTAGTGCAGCTGAATCATGCGGCAATGCTAGCCGCTGCCGCGCACTGCCCACCCCGGAGCTCAGTGCGCAACCAGCGTGAAGCCGACCCGCGTCGAGCCGCCTTCGCTGGCGGCCAGCGGCCGGCCGGCATGCATGCGCGCGATCGCCGCCACGATCGCCAGCCCCAGGCCATGGTGCGACTGGCTGTCGGGCCGCGCCGCGTCGACGCGGAAGAAGCGGTCGAACAGCCGCTCCAGGTGCTGCGGCGCGATCGGCTCGCCGGCATTGCGCACCTCGACACGCACCTGCTCGGCGGCGTCGGGCGCGATGCACACGGCCACGCAGGAGCCGCGCTGCGCGAAGCGGATCGCGTTGCCCAGCAGGTTGGCCAGCGCGCGCTTGACCAGCGGCTCGTCGACCGCCGCCTGCGCGTCGCCCTCGATGCGCACCGTCAGGCCGGCCTCCTCGATCAGCGCCTCGTGGAACTCGACCACCTGCGCGGCCAGCGCTGCCAGGCTGGCCGTGGGGCCGCGCCGCGCGGTGGCGCCGCGATCGGCCTGCGAGAGGAACAGCATGTCGTTGACCAGGGCGGCCAGGCGCTGCGCCTCCTCGAGGTTGGACAGCAGCGTGTCGCGCAGCGCCTCGGCCGGGCGTTCGCGCGACAGCGCCACCTCGGTATGGCCGATCAGCGCGGCCAGCGGCGTGCGCAGTTCGTGCGCCACGTCGGCATTGAAGCCCTCGAGCTGCGCGACGGCGCCTTCGAGCCGCTGCATCAGCGCATTGAACTGCTCGACCCAGGGCAGAAGTTCCTCGGCGGGGTCGGCCAGCGAGAGCCGCTGGTCGAGCCGCCGGGCGGAGATGGCGCGCGTCTGCGCGGCCAGCTCGTTCAAGGGCCGCAGCGCACGCCGAACATGCCAGCGGCTGCCCGCCCACACCATCGCACCGGCCAGCAGGGTGATCACGACGAAGACCACCATCCAGTTGCGGCCGAACTTGGCATCGGCGGAAAAGTCGACCGTGTAGCGCGCCTTCAGCAGGCCACCGGCCAGTTGCGGCGCCTCGATGTCGAAGTCCACGCTGCGGATGTGCTCGGACATCGCATGCGAGCCGACGCTCGGGTCGGCGTAGAACGGCTGGCCATCGGCGCGCCACAGCTCCAGCCTGGTGTTGGCGCGCATCGGCGCGTCAGCGCGCACGCGCGACAGGCAGGCCTGCTCGCCGCCGTTCTTCAGCTCGAGGGCGAGGATCTGCGCGATGACGTTGCCGCGAAACTGCAGCTCCTCGTAGTTCTTCTCCTTCATCAGCATCTTCACCGACAGCCAGGCGCCGCTGAACAACAGCGCGAGCATCAGCATGGTGACGATCGCCAGCTTGCGCGACAGCCGGCCGCTGATCGAATGCGAGCAGGCGGCGATCACGATCGGTCCTCCAGCACGTAACCCATGCCGCGCACGGTGTGCAGCAGCTTGCTCGGGAAGGGGTCGTCGAGCTTGGCGCGCAGCCGGCGCACGGCGACCTCGACGACGTTGGTGTCGGAGTCGAAGTTCATGTCCCACACCTGCTCGGCCAGCGTGGTGCGCGAGAGGATCTGCCCGCGCCGGCGCAGCAGCAGGGTGAGCAGCGTGAACTCCTTGGCCGTGAGGTCCAGGCGCCTGCCGTCGCGATGCGCCTTGCGGCTGGCGAGGTCGAGCTCGAGGTCGGCCAGGCGCATCTGCGTCGTCGTGGCGCTCGTCGCGGCACCGCGGCGCAGCAGCGCGCCGACACGCGCCAGCAGCTCCGAGAACGCGAAGGGCTTGACGAGGTAGTCGTCGGCGCCGTCCTGCAGGCCGCGCACGCGGTCCTCGATCTTGTCGCGCGCGGTGAGCATCAGCACCGGCGTCTGGCCGCGCTCGCGCATCGCCTTGAGCACGCCGAAGCCGTCGATGCCGGGCAGCATCAGGTCGAGCAGCACCAGGTCGTACTCGCCCTCGCAGGCCAGCAGCCGGCCGCGGATGCCGTCGGCGGCCACGTCGACGACGTAGCCGTTCTCCGACAGGCCCTTGTGCAGGTAGTCGGCGAGCTTGGGTTCATCTTCGATGACGAGCAGGCGCATGGTGGAACCGGTGTCGCAATGGCACGAATGTTCTCACTTCCAGGCAGCAGGCTGGATTACGAATTTGTCATCTCGCTGTCCGGAAAGCGCGAGTCTGGATTCCTAGAGTTCACTCCATGCCGACGGACGACGCCGGCACTTCCGAACCGATCCACTCCAACCACTCCGAGGACATCACCATGAACGCCAAGACCCTGATCGCCACCGCCCTGTTCGTTTCCTTCGCCGGCGCCGGCAGCGCCTTCGCCCAGGAAGCCACGCAGGACTTCCAGCCCGCGTCGATGCTGTCGAGCAAGAGCCGCGCCGAAGTGCGCGCCGAACTGCAGCAGGCGCAGCGCGCCGGCACGCTGGAAACGCGCAACTACGCCGAGGCCTCCGCCGTGCCGGTGGCCGCCTCGTCGCTGACGCGTGAGCAGGTGGTCGCCGAAGCCCGCGAGGCCGCTCGCCTGGGTGCCACCGATGCCAACGAAGCCGAGGTGCGCGTGGCCACGCCGGCGCAGCAGCAGTTGATCCGCGCTGCCGGCATTCGCGCGCTGGACCGCAGCATGGCGCAAGCCGCGAACTGAGCCCCTCGCACGCAAGGCGCGCCGCAGCACTGCAGCCTCAGGCGTCGGTGCTGCGGTCGCGCTCCGTCATCTCGCCCTCGACCTGGCGGAACATGTCCGCGAGCGTCTTGCCGGGCTCGTCGCGGAAGCTGTCCTCCAGCCGATCGAGCCGCTCGATGCGGTCGACGCGGAAGTTGCGAAAATCCTCGCGCACCTCGCACCAGGCGGCCAGTGTCCACACCTCGCTCCAGTAGAAGCAGCCCAGCGGCCGCACGCGGCGCTCGCTGACGCGGCCCTTCAGGTCGAGGTAGCGCAGCCGCACCACGCGCCGCGCCTCGGCGGCTTCGCGCAGGCCTTGCAGCCGTTCGCGCGTGGCCGTGTCGGGGCCGACCGGCGGCGCGTAGATCGCCAGGCTCTCGGCCGCGGCGCGCGCGGGCGCCGGCAGCACGGCGAGGATCTTCGACAGCGCACCCTCGGCCTGTGCGGCCAGAGCGGTGTCCAGCCGCGGCTGGGCCAGGCGCACCGCAGCCACCAGGGCGCGAGCTTCATCGGTGGTGAACATCAGAGGAGGCAGGTCGAAGCCGGCGCGCATGCGGTAACCCACGCCCGCCTCGCCCTCGATGGGCACGCCCTGCGCGAGCAGGTCGGCCACGTCGCGGTAGACGGTGCGCTCCGAGACCTCCAGCCGCTCGGCCAGGAAGCGCGCAGTGGAAAGCCGCCGCCCGCGGATCAGCTGGACGATCTGGAACAGGCGCTCAGCACGACGCATGCGGCGTGCACTCGGTGGGCTCGCGGTGCATGCGCAGATGCTACGCCGCGGCGTGCAGGCCGATGCGATTGCCCTCGGTGTCGGTCACGTGCGCGAACACGCCCATGTCGCCGGGCAATTGCACCTTCGGCGTGGTGATGTGCCCGCCAGCCGCTTCGACGCGGGCCAGCACCGCATCGAGCGAGGGCGCGGCGTTCAGGTAGACGAGCGTGCCGTTGACCGAGGGCGTCGGCGTGCCCGGCCCGGCCATCAGGCAGCCGCCGACGCCGGTCTCGGCACTGGGGAACACGGCCAGCGCGCTGTCGCCCATCGCTTCACGGCGCAATTCGACGGCAAGCAGCGATTCGTAGAAGGACTGGGCGCGCGGCAGGTCGCTCACCGGGATTTCGAACCAGTCGAGGGCGTGGGTCATGGGATGCTCCGTGGTTGTGACAGGAGCGGCCATGGTGCGTCGGGGCTGCTGACAACGTGGTGTCAGCAGCGAGTTGGAAGGGCTAGAGCGTCGCCTGCGCGACCGCGTGCTCCCAGCGCTGCATCAGCTCGGCGGCGCGCTCGCGCGGCAGCGTCGGGTGGAAGCGCCGCTCCACCTGCCATTGCGCGCTGAGTTCGTCGAGGTTCCGGTACACACCGCTGGACAGGCCGGCGAGGTAGGCCGCGCCCAGCGCCGTGGTCTCGATGACCTGCGGCCGCACCACCGGGATGCCGAGCAGGTCGGCCTGGAACTGCATCAGCAGGTCGTTCACGCAGGCGCCGCCGTCCACGCGCAGCTCGGCCACCGGCGCGCCGCCGCTGGCCACCGCGTCGCGGCTCATCGCGGTGAGCAGCGCCGCGCTCTGGAAGGCAATGCTCTCCAGCGCCGCGCGGGCGATGTGCGCCACCGTGCTGCCGCGCGTCAGGCCGACGATGGCGCCGCGCGCCTCGGGCTTCCAGTAGGGCGCGCCCAGGCCGGTGAAAGCCGGCACGAACATCACGCCGCCGGCATCGGGCACGCTCTGCGCAAGCTGCTGCACTTCGCCGCTGGCCTTGATCGCGTGCAGGCCGTCGCGCAGCCACTGCACCACGGCGCCGCCGATGAAGACACTGCCTTCCAGCGCGAACTCCGGAGTCGTGCCGGGCTGCGCGGCGCTGGTGGTGATCAGGCCGTTGGCCGAGGTCTGGAACTGGCTGCCGGTGTGCATCAGCATGAAGCAGCCGGTGCCGTAGGTGTTCTTCGCCAGCCCGGCCTTGAAACAGGCCTGGCCGAACAGCGCGCTCTGCTGGTCGCCGGCCACGCCGCCGATGGGCAGCGAGGCACCGAGCAGGTCGGCGCGCGTGTGGCCGTACACGTGGCTGGACGGCCACACCGCGGGCAGCACTTCCACCGGCACGTCGAGCAGCTTGAGCAGCTCGGCGTCCCAGGTGTTGGTGTGCACGTTGAGCATCAGCGTGCGCGAGGCGTTGCTCACGTCGGTGGCGTGCACCGCCCCGCCGGTGAGCTGCCACATCAGCCAGCTGTCCACCGTGCCGAAGGCGAGTTCGCCGGCCAGCGCCGCGGCGCGCGCGCCGGCCACGTTGTCGAGGATCCACTTCAGCTTGGTGCCGGAGAAGTACGCGTCGACGATCAGCCCGGTCTTGCGGCGGAAGGTCTCTTCCAGCCCGCGTGCGCGCAGCGCAGCGCAGGTGGGCTCGGCGCGGCGGTCCTGCCAGACGATGGCGTTGTAGACGGGCTCGCCGGTGCGGCGGTTCCACACCAGCGTGGTCTCGCGCTGGTTGGTGATGCCGATCGAGGCGATGTCGGCCGCCGTCAGCTTCGCCTTCGCCAGCGCCTCCTGCGCGGTGGCGAGCTGGGTGGCCCAGATCTCGCGCGGATCGTGCTCCACCCAGCCGGGCTGTGGGTAGATCTGGCGGAATTCGCGCTGCGCCATCGCGACGATGCGGCCCTGGGCATCGAACACGATGCTGCGCGAGCTGGAAGTACCTTGGTCGAGGGCGAGCAGGAAGTTCTTCATGGCACGGCCACGTGGCAGGTGACGCCGGCCTCGGCCAGCAGGGCCGGGAAGGGCTCGGGCGGCTCGGCGTCGGTGTAGAGCACGTCGATCTGGTCGAGCCGCGCGAGCTCGACCATCGCCGGACGGTTGAACTTGCTGTGGTCGGCGGCCAGCCACACCTCGCGCGAGTGCTCGATGATCGCGCGCGCCACCGTCACCTCGCGGTAGTCGAAATCGCGCAGCGTGCCGTCGGCCTCGATCGCCGAGATGCCGATCAGCGCGATGTCGACCTTGAACTGCGCGATGAAGTCCACCGTGGCCTCGCCGACGATGCCGCGGTCGCGCGAGCGCACCACGCCGCCGGCGACGATGACCTCGCAGTCGGGGTTGTCGGACAGGATCGCCGCGACGTTCAGGTTGTTGGTGATGACGCGCAGGCCCTTGTGGCGCAGCAGCTCGCGCGCGATCGCCTCGGTGGTGGTGCCGATGTTGATGATCAGCGAGCAGTTCTCCGGAACGGCCTTGGCCACCGCGCGCGCGATGCGCTGCTTGGCCTGCTCATTGAGCTGCTGGCGCTGGCGATAGGCGATGTTCTCGGTGGTCGACGAGGGCACGCGAACGCCGCCGTGGAAGCGCGC
>JADJJI010000010.1 GCA_016706565.1 Piscinibacter sp. | reverse complement strand
GCGGTTGCCGCGTTCGTTGACGCTGTAGTCGCGCTCGAGCACGCCGTTCTTGTAGAAGCGCACGACGCCGACGAACTTGCCGTCCTTCAGCTCCTGCTCGCGCTGCAACGGCCCGCCTTCGCCCTCGCGGCAGCGCATCAGCCCGGTCTTGCCGGCGGTGGTGTGGCCGTTGGCCGGGTTGACGTGTTCGCCGGCGAGGTCGCAGACCTGCACGGCGTGGCTGGCCAGGGGCAGGGCCAGCATCAGGATCATCAGGCGTTTCATGGTCGGGCATTGTGCGGCGGCGCGGCTGCGAGCGGATACAAGCCCTGCGGGGCGATCGGCCACAATCGCGCCATGACGTTTCCACTCGGATCGCTGCGCGCCGACGGGGGCGCGGGGCAGACAGCTTCTCCCGGCACCTCGGGCCGCAAGGGGCGCGAGAGCGCCGCCGCACCCGCAGGCACGGCTTCGGTCACGCCGCGCTGGCGCGCGCGCCTCGCGCTGGGCTTCGGCGCGGTGCTGTGGTTGCTGGCGCTGCTCGCGCTGGCCACGCACAGCCCGGCCGACCCGGCATTCACCACCTCGGGCGCCGTGGCGCAGGCCACCAACAAGGCTGGCACGCTGGGTGCCTGGTTCGCCGACGGTGCCTACTTCGTGTTCGGCTTCTCGGCCTGGTGGCTGCTGCTGATCGGGCTGCGCGGCTGGCTCGGCGCGCTCGCCCGCGTGCTGCGCAGCGAGCAGCCGCCGGCGGCGCCGGTCGATCCGCACGAGCCGCCCGCCTGGCTGTTCTGGGTCGGCATCGTGGTGCTGATGGCGGCCAGCTGCGCGCTCGAGTCGACGCGCCTGTACCAGTTCGAGGCGCGCGTGGCCGGCGGCCACGCCGGCGGCGTGCTCGGCTACCTGCTCGGCCCGGCGAGCCAGAAGCTGCTCGGCTTCGCCGGCTCCGGCGTGCTGTGGATCGCCGCGCTGGTGGCGGGCATCGCGATGTCGCTGCAGTTCTCGTGGCTGCGCGTGGCCGAGTCCATCGGCACCTGGCTCGAGTCATTCCGCGAGAAGCGGGCCGAGCGCATCGAGCGCGCCGAAGACATCCGCCTGGGCGAACGCGCGCTGCGCGAGCGCGAGGAGGTGGTCGAGGTCGAGCACCAGCTGCACGAGGAGCACATCCCGATCGTCATCGACGAGCCGGTGGCCGAGCTGCCGAAGTCGGCGCGCGTGGCCAAGGAGCGGCAGAAGCCGCTGTTCGTCGAACTCGCCGACACCAAGCTGCCGCAGGTTGACCTGCTCGATGCCGCGCCTGGCAGCCGGCAGGAATCGGTGACGCCCGAAACGCTGGAGATGACGTCGCGGCTGATCGAGAAGAAGCTCAAGGACTTCGGCGTCGAGGTGCGCGTGGTCGCGGCCTCGCCCGGCCCGGTGATCACGCGCTACGAGGTCGAGCCGGCCACCGGTGTGAAGGGCGCGCAGGTGGTCAACCTCGCCAAGGACCTGGCGCGCAGCCTGAGCCTGGTGAGCATCCGCGTCGTCGAGACGATTCCCGGCAAGACGACGATGGCCCTCGAACTGCCCAACGCGAAGCGGCAGATGATCCGCCTGTCCGAGATCCTCGGCTCGCAGGTCTACAACGACGCGGCCTCGCAGCTGACCATGGGCCTGGGCAAGGACATCGTCGGCAACGCGATGGTGGCCGACCTCGCCAAGATGCCGCACTGCCTGGTGGCCGGCACCACCGGCTCGGGCAAGTCGGTGGGCATCAACGCGATGATCCTGTCGCTGCTCTACAAGGCCGAGGCACGCGACGTCCGCCTGATCCTGATCGACCCGAAGATGCTCGAGATGAGCATGTACGAAGGCATCCCGCACCTGCTCGCGCCGGTCGTCACCGACATGAAGCAGGCGGCCAACGCGCTGAACTGGTGTGTCGGCGAGATGGAGCGCCGCTACAAGCTGATGAGCAAGATGGGCGTGCGCAACCTGTCGGGCTACAACAAGAAGATCGCCGATGCCACCGAACGTGGCGAGCTGATCCCCAACCCGTTCAGCCTGACGCCCGAAGCGCCGGAGCCGCTGGACCGCCTGCCCTACATCGTCGTAGTGATCGATGAACTCGCCGACCTGATGATGGTGGTGGGCAAGAAGATCGAGGAACTGATCGCGCGCCTGGCGCAGAAGGCGCGCGCTTCGGGCATCCACCTGATCCTGGCCACGCAGCGGCCCAGCGTCGACGTGATCACCGGCCTGATCAAGGCGAACATCCCGACGCGGCTGTCCTTCCAGGTGTCGAGCAAGATCGACAGCCGCACCATCCTCGACCAGATGGGCGCCGAAGCCTTGCTCGGCCAGGGCGACATGCTCTACCTCACCCCAGGCGGCGGGCTGCCGGTGCGTGTGCACGGCGCCTTCGTCTCGGATGAAGAAGTGCACCGCGTCGTCGAGTACCTGAAGAGCCAGGGCGAGCCCAACTACATCGAGGGCATCCTCGAGGGCGGCGTGCTCGACGGCGAGGGCGGCGACGTGCTGGCCGGCGAAGCCGGCGCGGGCGGTGGCGAGAGCGATCCGATGTACGACCAGGCGGTGGCCATCGTGCTGCAGCACAAGCGCGCCTCGATCTCGCTGGTGCAGCGCCATCTGCGCATCGGCTACAACCGCGCGGCGCGATTGCTGGAACAAATGGAGAAATCCGGGCTCGTAAGTGCCATGTCCACCAACGGCAATCGCGACATCATCGTCCCGAACCGCGACGCATGAACTTTCGTTTCCCGCTGTTGCTTGCACTTTGCACTGCCGCTGTTTCCGCCCGCGCCGATGCCGTCGACACCTTGCGCGACTTCGTGCGCGAGGTGAAGACGGGCAAGGCGCAGTTCACCCAGACCGTCACCTCGCCCGACGGCGCGAAGAAGAAGACGAGCAGCGGCAACTTCGAGTTCGCGCGGCCGAACCGCTTCCGCTTCACCTACACCAAGCCCTTCGAGCAGGTCATCGTGGCCGATGGCCAGAAGGTCTGGATCTACGACGCCGACCTGAACCAGGTCAGCTCGCGCAAGCTGTCGGCCGCCATCGGCGCCACGCCGGCGGCCTTGCTGGCCGGGGGCAACCTGGAGAAGGACTTCACGCTCTCCGCGCTGCCGGCGCAGGACGGGCTGGAATGGGTCGCTGCCAAGCCCAGGGCCAAGGAGAGTGCCTTCGACACGCTGAAGGTCGGCTTTCGCGGCAAGGAGCTCGCCGCGGTGGAGATCGTCGACAGCTTCGGCCAGCGCTCCTCTCTGCAGTTCAGCCAGTTCAGGCCGAACTCGGCCATGGCGGCCGATGCCTTCAAGTTCGTCGCGCCCAAGGGCGCCGACGTGATCGAGCAGTGAAGCCGGCGTTCAGAACGCCAGCTTGAATCCGATCGACCAGGCGTTCACGCGCGGCGTCTCGCGCTGCGTGGCGAAGCCGGCGTTCAGGCTGAGCTTGTCGGAGACGGCCCAGCGTGCGCCGACGCCGATCCAGGGCTTGGCGCGGTCGTCGCCGTAGAGCTCGCCCGTCAGATCGACGCCATTGCCCAGCGCATGTTCGATCGCCACGTTCCAGGTGGTGCTGCTCGAGCTGGCGCTCTCGCTGCGCACCCAGCCCAGGTTGGCATGGCCCGTCCAGCCGGGCGCAAGGTCGCGCGACGCCACGGCGTTGAGGTAGGTGAGCTCGTGTTCCATCGAGCCGGTCTCGGCCTTCGCCGACACCAGGCCCCAGGCGAGCGTGACGCCGAGGCCGTCGCCTTCGCGCCGCATCAGCGCAGTCTTGCCGCCGAACAGCAGGCCCGAGACGCTGGCGTCGTCGGTGCGGCTGCGGTTGTAGGCCAGGATCAACTGGGTGTTGGCACCGACACCGCAGGTGCCCAGTGCCGTCCAGCCGCGGGTGGAGGGTTGGCCCGAAGGCTTGGACTGCGCGATCACGCCTTCGGCTTCGCACTGGTCGCGATCGAGCACGTCGGCATCTTCGGTGGCCAGCGGGCGGGCCGCCTGCGCGGCGCCGCACAGCGCGAACGAGGCGAGGGTGGCGAGACACTGGGCGATGCGGGGCAAGGTCATCGTTTCATTCCGGGTCTGATCGACGACCGAAGTCTGTCTCAGAACGGCTCCCAGTCGTCGGGCGAAGGCGTGACGGGTTTGGCAGGAGCGGCCGCCCGATCGGGCAGGCGCGCCACGTTGGTCGCGCGCTGCGGGCCGCGGCGCTCCTGGCCGTGCCACGGCGCCGGCACCTGCCCGTCGACGACGAGCGTGATGCGTTCCACATGCAGGCGCAGCCGGCGCGCCGAGCGGCGCGCACGGTCGAGCAGCGCCGGGTCGGCCGAGGCGTTGACCAGCAGACGTTCGATGCCGGGCTCCAGCGCGGCCATCGACTGGGCCAGCGCATCGAGTGCGTCGGCGACGCGTCGCGCTTCGAGTTCGTGCGCCGCGGCAGCATCGATGCCGTTCAGGGGGGCCGTCATGGGGCTGGGGGAGGGCTGGGTTCGTGCGTGACGACAGGGTCTTCGTCCGCGCCGGCCCAAACTTGAGGGTACGGCCCGGCTGCGACAATTCGTCCATGACCACGTTCGACCTTCCGCTGGAGCCTCCGGCCCCCGAGTTGCCCGCCGGCGCGCCGCTCGCCGAACGGCTGCGGCCGGCCACGCTGGCCGACGTGATCGGCCAGCAGCACCTGCTCGGCCCGGGCAAGCCGCTGCGCGCGGCCTTCGAGTCGGGCCGGCTGCATTCGATGATCCTGTGGGGCCCGCCCGGCGTCGGCAAGACCACGCTGGCGCGGCTGGTGGCCACCGCCTTCGACGCGCAGTTCATCGCGATTTCGGCGGTGCTCGGTGGCGTCAAGGACATCCGCGAGGCGGTCGAGCGCGCGCAGGCCGTGCAGGCACAGGGCCGGCGCACGGTGGTCTTCGTCGACGAGGTGCACCGCTTCAACAAGAGCCAGCAGGACGCCTTCCTGCCGCACGTCGAGTCGGGCCTTTTCACCTTCATCGGCGCGACCACCGAGAACCCCTCGTTCGAGGTCAACTCGGCGCTGCTCTCGCGCGCCACGGTGCACGTGCTCAAGAGCCTGAGCGACGACGACATGCGTGCGTTGCTGGAACGCGCGCGAGCCCTGCTGCAGGCGCCACCGATGAGCGAAGCCGCAGCCACGCGCCTGATCGGCTACGCCGACGGCGACGCGCGCCGCCTGCTCAACGCCTACGAGAACCTGGTGGCCATGCTCGGCCCGGTGGCCGAGATCGACGAGACCATGCTGGAGAAGTCGCTCGGCGAGCAGCTGCGCCGCTACGACAAGGGCGGCGAGCAGTTCTACGACACCATCTCGGCACTGCACAAGTCGGTGCGCGGCAGCGACCCGGATGCGGCGCTGTACTGGTTCGTGCGCATGCTCGACGGCGGTGTCGACCCGCGCTACGCGGCGCGCCGCCTGATCCGCATGGCCAGCGAGGACATCGGCCTGGCCGACCCGCGCGCCCTGCGCATGGCGCTCGACGCGGCCGAAACCTACGAGCGCCTGGGCTCACCCGAAGGCGAGCTGACGCTCGCGCAGGCGGTGGTCTACCTCGCGGTGGCACCGAAGAGCAACGCCGTCTACAGCGCCTACAAGTCGGTGCGGGCCTTCATCGCGGCCGATGGCACCCGTCCGGTGCCGCTGCACCTGCGCAATGCACCGACCAAGCTGATGAAGAACCTCGACTACGGCAAAGGCTACCGCTACGCCCACGACGAGGAGGGCGGTTTCGCCGCCGGAGAGAACTACTGGCCCGAGGGCATGCAGCCACCAGGCTTCTACGAGCCGGTGCCCCGAGGTCTGGAGATCCGCATCGGGGAGAAACTGGACGAATTGCGTCGATTGAACGCCGAGGCGAAGAATCGTCGGTAGCAACCGTGCATGACCTTATGTTTGGGGCGCATGCCTGCGGAAACTCCGTAGGATCTCCCTAGGGCGGCAGCCCTAGAATGCGCCCCCAACGCCAAACCCTTAGGTGAAAGCCAGGCCCGACGCACCCCGTGCGGCGGGCTTTTTGCTACTAGAGTGAAAGCGCCCGGGTGGTGCGCAAGCTTCCGCCCGCCGAGGCCACCGCCTCGAACAAGGTGGCCCGATCGACAAAGCAGAGTCCTGCAGGAGATTCCTCGATGGAGACCTTCATCCAGCAGATCATCAATGGTCTGGTGCTCGGCAGCATGTACGCGCTGGTGGCACTGGGCTACACGATGGTCTACGGCATCATCAACCTGATCAACTTCGCGCACGGCGAGGTGCTGATGGTCGGGGCGCTCGTCAGCTGGACGATCGTGACGGCGCTGGCCGGCTCGGGCCTGCCCGGCTGGCTGATCCTGCTGATCTCGCTGGTGGCGGCCATCGTCATCTGCTCGGCGCTGAACTTCACCATCGAGAAGGTCGCCTACCGGCCGCTGCGCAGCGCGCCGCGCCTGGCCCCGCTGATCACCGCCATGGGCATGAGCCTGCTGCTGCAGACGCTGGCGATGATCATCTGGAAGCCGACCATCAAGTCGTACCCGATCCTGCTGCCCACCGAGCCGATCAACGTGTTCGGCGCGGTCATCAACACGGTGCAGATCCTCATCCTGGTCATCACGGCGGTGACGCTGGCGGGCCTGATGTACCTGGTCAACTACACCAAGCTCGGGCGCGCGATGCGCGCCACCGCCGAGAACCCGCGCGTCGCCGGCCTGATGGGCGTGCGCCCCGACATGGTGATCTCGGCCACCTTCATCATCGGTGCCTCGCTGGCCGCGATCGCCGGCGTGATGTGGGCCGCCAACTACGGCTCGGCCTCGCACACCATGGGCTTCCTGCCCGGGCTGAAGGCCTTCACCGCCGCGGTGTTCGGCGGCATCGGCAACCTCGCCGGCGCGATGGTGGGCGGCATCGCGCTGGGCATCATCGAGGCGCTGGGTGCGGGCTACATCGGCGCGCTCACCGGCGGCATCCTGGGCAGCCACTACCAGGACATCTTCGCGTTCATCGTGCTCATCCTCGTGCTCACGCTGCGGCCCTCGGGCCTGCTCGGCGAGCGCGTGGCGGACCGGGCCTGAAGGAGAGCACCCCATGAAGGACAACAAACTCCCCGTCTTCATCGCCGCCGCGGTGGCGCTGCTGATCCTGCCGCTGGTTGCACAGCTGTTCGGCAACGCCTGGGTGCGCATCATCGACATCGCGCTGCTGTACGTGCTGCTGGCGCTGGGCCTGAACATCGTGGTCGGCTACGCCGGGCTGCTCGACCTGGGCTACGTCGCGTTCTATGCGGTGGGCGCCTACATCTTCGGCCTGCTCGCCAGCGGCCACCTGACCGAGACCTTCCCGGCCATCGCGGCCATGTTCCCGCAGGGCCTGCACATGCCGATCCTGCTGGTCATCCCGCTCGCCGCGGGGGTGGCCGGCCTGGCCGGGGTGCTGCTCGGCGCGCCCACGCTGAGGTTGCGCGGCGACTACCTGGCGATCGTGACGCTGGGCTTCGGCGAGATCATCCGCGTGTTCCTGAACAACCTGGACCACCCGGTGAACATCACCAACGGTCCCAAGGGGATCGGGCCGATCGACTCGATGCATTTCTTCGGCTTCGACCTGGGCCAGAAGCACGAGTTGTTCGGGCTCGAGATCCCGCCGGTGACGAACTACTACTACGTCTTCCTGGCGCTGGTGGTGGCCAGCGTGGTGATCTGCTACCGCCTGGAGCGCAGCCGCATCGGCCGTGCCTGGATGGCCATCCGCGAGGACGAGATCGCCGCCAAGGCGATGGGCATCAACACCCGCAACATGAAGCTGCTCGCCTTCGGCATGGGCGCCACCTTCGGCGGCGTGGCCGGCGTGATGTTCGCGGGCTACCAGTCCTTCATCACGCCCGAGGCCTTCAGCCTGCAGGAGTCGATCATGATCGTCGCGATGGTGGTGCTCGGCGGCATCGGTCACATCCCCGGCGTGATCGTCGGCGCGGTGATGCTGGCGGCGCTGCCCGAGGTGCTGCGCTACGTCGCCGGCCCGCTGCAGCAGATGACCGACGGCCGACTCGATGCGTCGATCCTGCGCCAGCTGCTGATCGCGCTGGCGATGATCGCCATCATGCTGTCGCGACCGCGCGGCCTGTGGCCCTCGCCCGAGCACGGCAAGGCCGCACCCACCCCCGTCACGGTGAAGTGAGGAGCCAGCCATGAGCGAGATCGTGTTGAAAGTGGCCGGCGTGTCCAAGCGCTTCGGCGGCCTGCAGGCCCTGTCGGACGTCGGCATCACCATCACCAAGGGCCAGGTCTACGGCTTGATCGGCCCCAACGGCGCGGGCAAGACGACCTTCTTCAACGTCATCACCGGCCTGTACACGCCCGATTCCGGGACTTTCGAGCTCGGCGGCGCGCCCTACAAGCCCACGGCGGTGCACGACGTGGCCAAGGCCGGCATCGCACGCACCTTCCAGAACATCCGCCTGTTCGCCGAAATGACGGCGCTCGAGAACGTGATGGTCGGCCGCCACGTGCGCAGCCACTCCGGGCTGATCGGCGCGGTGTTCCGCACCGGCGCGTTCAAGGCCGAGGAGGCCGCCATCGCCCAGCGCGCGCAGGAATTGCTCGACTACGTGGGCATCGGCAAGTACTCGGAGTTCAAGGCGCGCACGCTGAGCTACGGCGACCAGCGGCGCCTGGAGATCGCCCGCGCGCTGGCCACCGACCCCAAGCTGATCGCGCTGGACGAGCCCGCCGCCGGCATGAACGCCACCGAGAAAGTCGTACTGCGCGAGCTGATCGATCGCATCCGCAACGACGGCCGCACCATCCTGCTCATCGAGCACGACGTGAAGCTGGTGATGGGCCTGTGCGACCGCGTCACGGTGCTCGACTACGGCAAGCAGATCGCCGAGGGCAACGCCGCGGAAGTGCAACGCAACGAGAAGGTGATCGAGGCCTACCTCGGCGCCGGTCACAAGGCGCATTGAGGCAGACATGGCAAACACGCTTCTGGAAGTGCAGGGACTGAAGGTCGCCTACGGCGGCATCCAGGCCGTCAAGGGCGTCTCCTTCGAGGTGAAGGAGGGCGAGCTGGTCAGCCTGATCGGAGCCAACGGCGCGGGCAAGACGACCACGCTGAAGGCCATCACCGGCACCCAGCCGCCGGCCGGCGGCGAGATCCGCTACCTGGGCAAGAGCATCAAGGGCCAGGGCTCCTGGGACCTGGTCAAGCAGGGCCTGGTGATGGTGCCGGAGGGGCGCGGCACCTTCACGCGCATGACCATCACCGAGAACCTGCAGATGGGCGCCTTCGTGCGCAACGACAACGAGATCGAGTCGGACATCGAGAAGGTCTTCACCATCTTCCCGCGCCTGAAGGAGCGCCGCAACCAGCTCGCCGGCACCATGAGCGGCGGCGAGCAGCAGATGCTCGCGATGGGCCGCGCGCTGATGGCCAAGCCGAAGGTGCTGCTGCTCGACGAGCCATCGATGGGCCTGTCGCCAATCATGGTCGACAAGATCTTCGAGGTGGTGGCCGACATCCACGGCCGCGGCACGACCATCCTGCTGGTCGAGCAGAACGCCAGCCGCGCGCTCGGCCTGGCCAACCGCGGCTACGTGATGGACTCCGGCGAGGTGACGATGAGCGGCGAAGCCAAGTCGCTGCTCGACGACCCGCGCGTGCGCGCCGCCTACCTGGGCGAGTAAGGCCAGCCGTGGCGCCGCGCCGCGGCGTCACTCCACCTTCGCGCCGCTGGCCTTCACGAGCTTCTCGTACTTGGCGTTCTCGGCCTTGACGAAGGCAGCGAACGCCTCCGGCGAGCCGCCGATCGGCTCGGCCAGCAGTGTGGCCAGGCGCGCCTTGATGTCGGGTGCGGCGAGCGCCTCGACGAAGGCCTTGTTCAGCTTCTGCGTCACGTCCGCCGGCAGCTTCGCCGGGCCGAACAGGCCGAACCAGGTGTGGATGTCGAAGCCGGCCAGCGCACCGCCGCTTTCGGCGATGGTCGGCAGTTCGGGCACCGCGGCCGAGCGCTTCGCGGTGGTCAGCGCCAGCGCGCGCAGCTTGCCGGCCTTGATGTTGGCGGAGGCCGCGGCGAGGTTGTCGAAGTTCAGGTCGACCTGGCCCGACAGCAGCGCGAGCTGCGCCGGGTTGGCGCCGGCGTAGGGGATGTGCACCATGAACACGCCCGCCTGCGCCTTGAACATCTCGCCCGCCAGGTGGCCGGCGCTGCCGTTGCCGCCCGAGCCGTAGTTGAGCTTGCCGGGATTCTTCTTCGCGTAGGCGACGAGGTCGGCGACGCTCTTCACGCCCAGCTTGTCGGCCGTCTCCGGATTCATCACCAGCACGTTGGGCACCTGCGCCACGCCGGTGATCGGCGTGAAGTCGCGCAGCGCGTCGTAGGGCATCTTCGTGTACAGCCAGGGGTTGATGGCATGCGTGGCCACCGCGCCCATGACGATCGTCGCTCCGTCGGGTGCGGCCTTGGCGGCCAGGTCGGCGCCGAGGTTGCCGCCGGCGCCGGGCTTGTTCTCGACGATCACGGTGCCCAGGCTGTCCTTCACCTTCTCCGCCAGCGCGCGCGCGACGATGTCCAGCGGACCGCCGGGCGGGTAGGGCACGATCAGGCGGATCGGCTTCGGAGATTGTGCGAATGCGGGCGCGGCGAGCGTCGCCACGACCAGGGAAAGAACCTCACGCCGTTTGGCCATGCTTGTCTGCTTCCGAAGTGAAACTGTCTGCATAGAACTCGTCGGCCGGCAGGCCGCATCGTTCGACGAAATCATGCTGCGCCGAGTCCACCATCACCGGCGCGCCGCAGGCATAGACCTGGTGGCCCGAGAGATCCGGCAGGTCGGCCATCACCGCCTGGTGGACGAAGCCGGTGCGGCCGCTCCAGCCGTCTTCCGGCTTCGGCTCCGAGAGCACCGGCACGTAGTGCAGGTTCGGCAGCCGCGCCGCGGCCTGCAGCGCCCAGTCGTGCAGGTAGAGATCGGCCTTGCTGCGGCAGCCCCAGTAGAGTACCGCCGGGCGCGTGCTGCCCTTGTGCTCGAGGTGCTCGATGATCGCCTTGATCGGCGCGAAGCCGGTGCCGCTGGCCAGCAGCACGATCGGCTTGTCGCTGTCTTCGCGCAGGAAGAAGCTGCCGAACGGGCCTTCGATGCGCAGGATCTCCTTCTCCTTCATCGCGCCGAACACATGGTCGGTGAACTTGCCGCCGGGCATGTGCCGGATGTGCAGCTCGATGAAGGGCTTGTCGGCCTGCGTGTGCGGCGCGTTGGCCATCGAGTAGCTGCGCCGTGCGTTGTCGCGCAGGATGAACTCGACGTACTGGCCGGCGTGGTAGCGCAGCGGGTCGTTGGCGGGCAGTTGCATCGTCAGCACCGCCACATCGGGCGCCGGTCGCGACATCGCCATCACGCGCACCGGCATCTTGCGCACCGGGAATTCGCCGGCGCCGGGAACCGTGCGGGCCTCGATGATCACGTCGGTCTGCGCCGCGGCACAGCAGGTCAGCGTGAAGCCGGCGGCTTCTTCGTCGGCCGACAGCGCCTTGGCCTGGTGCACGCCGTGGATCACGCGGCCCTCGAGCAGGCGGCACTTGCAGGAGCCGCAGGCGCCGTCCTTGCAGCCGTAGGGCAGGCCGATGCCCTGGCGGATGGCGGCGTACAGGATCGGTTCGTCGCGTTCGACGGAAAAGCTGCGGCCGCTGGGCTGCACGGTCACGGTGAAGGACATGGTGCGGGTCTTAGACTCGGTGCAAGAACGAAACAGCGAATTGTGCCCGCAGCCCCATGACCCTGGCCTGTACCTCCCCTGCCCACCGCCGGCGCCCGACCCTGTTGATCGTCGGCTGCGGCGACGTCGGCCTGCGTGTAGCGAAGATCCTGCGCGGCCGCTGGCGCCTGATCGGCATCACCTCCAGCCCGGGGCGCTGCGCCGAATTGCGCGCCGCGGGCATCGTGCCGCTGGTGGCCGACCTCGACCGGCCCGCCACGCTGCAGCGCGCCGCTGGCCTGGCCGACGCCGTGCTCCACCTCGCGCCGCCGCCGCTGCAGGGCGCAAGCGACCCGCGCACGGCGCATCTTCTGCAGGCGCTGGCGCGGCGCGGCGTCGTGCGGCGCATCGTCTACGGCAGCACCAGCGGCGTGTACGGCGACTGCGGTGACGCCTTCATCGACGAGACGCGGGCCGTCGCCCCGGCCACCGACCGCGCTCGCCGCCGAGTCGATGCCGAACAGCGGCTGCGCTGGCACTGCCGTGCTTCGGCACCTGCGTGACCGTGCTGCGCATTCCCGGCATCTACGCCGGCGACCGCGAAGGCGGCCACCCGCGCGAGCGCCTGGCGCGCGGCACGCCGGCGCTGGCGCCGCAGGACGACGTCTACACCAACCACATCCACGCCGACGACCTGGCGCGCGCCTGCGTGGCGGCATTGCACCGCGGGTTGCCGCAGCGCATCGTGCACGCGAGCGACGACACCGAGCTGAAGATGGGCGACTACTTCGACCTCGCCGCCGCGCTGTGCGGACTGCCGAAGCCGCCGCGCATCACGCGCGAGCAGGCGCGCGAACAGCTCTCGCCGATGCTGCTGAGCTTCATGAGCGAATCGCGCCGGCTCGACAACACGCGTTTGAAGCGCGAACTGCGCCTGAAGCTGCGCTACCCGACGGCGCACACCGGGCTGCTGGCTTGACGGCCCGGCGCGGCCTCAGATGCCCTGCGGCTTGCGCAGTGTCTTCATGCGGTCGAGTGCGTGCACGGTGAGCGTCTGGACATCGCCGCCGCGGCGGATCGTCAGCTGCACGTCGCGCTCGGCGCCGTCGCGCCACAGCGTCTTGTAGAGCGTCTCCAGTGCGCCGACCTCCGCGCCGTCGATGCGCAGGATGCGATCGCCCGGCAACACGCCAGCCAGCTCGGCCGGGCTCTCGCGGGTGACGCGCAGCACGCGGACCTCGCCGGCGCTCTCGGCGCAGTTCAGGCCCAGCCAGGCGCGTGTGCTGCCACGCGAGGCGCCGCGGGCGCGCATCTCTGCGAGGATGGGCTTGAGCAGGTCCACCGGCACGAACATGTTGCCCGGCAGCCGGCCCGCGGCCGGCCCCATCGCGTCGGAGACCACCAGCGAGCCGATGCCCAGCAACTCGCCGTCGAGGTTGAACAGCCCCGCGCCGCTGTGGTCGGTGCGCGGCGGTACGGTGAACAGCGCCGCGTCGATGTGGTACTCCCAGTAGCCGGAGAAGGCGCGCTGCGACACCAGCCGCGCCAGGCTCAACTCGCCCTCGGCACCGCCGCTGGCCACCATCAACGGCTCATCGCCACTCGCGCTGGTCGACCGGCCGAGTGCGACCGGCGCCACGCGCAGCGGCGCCAGCGCTTGCAGCAGGCCGAAGCCTGAGGCGAGGTCGTAGGCCACCACGCGCGCCGGCACGCGGCGCGCGCCCTCGACGACGAGATCGACCCGTTCGGCCTCGAGGATCAGGTAGCCGATCGTCAGCACCAGGCCGTCGTCGCCGATCACCACGCCCGAGCCGCGGCGCAGTGCCCCCAGCGTTGCGATGGAGCCGGCCTCGTCGACGGCTTCGCTTAAGACAGCCACCATCGCCGACCTCGCGCGATCCAGCGCTTCGGCCCTGGCTTGTGCGCCGCCGGCCGCAGTGTCCGTCGACGACTGCGCGGCCGCCGGTGGCGACAGATTGGCCAGCAGGGCCAGCAGCGAGGCGAGGGCGAGGCGGCACAGCGGCAGGACGGCCATGGCGAGCTCCGGCGGACAGCGACCCCCGCAGCATGATCCTTCGCGCCGACCGTGCAAAGCCCAGGGGCTTTGCTGCCGGCCCATCGCCGCTCAGCGGCGGCCGAACGGTGACTGGCCGCGCCAGTAGCGGATCATCAGGAAGCCGCCGAGCATGCCGCCGAGGTGGGCGAAGTGCGCCACGCCTGACTGCGTGCCGGTCACGCCGAAGAACAGCTCCAGTCCGCCGAACACGGCGACGAACACCTTGGCCTTCATCGGGATCGGCGGGAAAAGCGGCATGATGATGCGGTTCGGGAACATCATCCCGAAGGCGAGCAGCAGGCCGAACAGGCCGCCCGAGGCGCCCACGGTGGGGAAGCGCGAGCCGAGCAGGGCGTTGACCAGCAACTGGCACAGCGCGGCGGCCAGCACGCTGGCGGCATAGAAGTGGATGAAGCGCTTGGTGCCCCAGATGCGCTCGAGTTCGGCGCCGAACATCCACAGCCCCAGCATGTTGAAGAACAGGTGGAAGAAGTCGCCATGCAGGAAGGCGTAAGTCACCACCTGCCAGGGCATGAAGTTCGGCCCGATCGGCCACAGCGCGAACAGCGCGCTGAGCAGATGCCCGAACAGCGCATCGGCCGCGAACAAGGCCACATTGATGAGCAGCAGCGCTTGGGTGACGGGCGGCAGTGCGGGCATGGGTCGAGGAGTTGGTGCCGGAGACCGGAATCGAACCGGTACGAGGTTTCCCTCGGCAGATTTTGAGTCTGCTGCGTCTACCGATTTCGCCACTCCGGCAGGTGCGGGCGCTGGGCAGGCCTTGAAGCGGCCGGATTATGTCACGCGCCCTGCGAGGCGCGGGCGGCCCTGCGACAATGTCCGCGAGGAGGAACGATGAGCCACGCTGCACCCCGCTATTCGACGCTGGAAGACGTGATCGGCAACACGCCGCTGGTGCGCCTCGTGCGCGTGCCCGGTGCCGACAACGAGCGCCGCGGCAACGTCATCCTCGGCAAGCTCGAGGGCAACAACCCGGCCGGCTCGGTGAAGGACCGCCCGGCCATCAGCATGATCCGCCGCGCCGAGGAGCGCGGCGAGATCAAGCCGGGCGACACGCTGATCGAGGCCACCTCGGGCAACACCGGCATCGCGCTGGCCATGGCCGCGGCGATGCGCGGCTACCGCATGGTGCTGATCATGCCGGAGGACCTGTCGATCGAGCGCGCGCAGACGATGAAGGCCTTCGGCGCCGAACTGATCCTCACGCCGCGCTCGGGCGGCATGGAGTACGCCCGCGATCTGGCCGAACAGATGCACAAGGACGGCAAGGGCCGCGTGCTCGACCAGTTCGCCAACCCCGACAACCCGCGCGTGCACTACGAGACCACCGGGCCGGAGATCTGGCGCGACACGAACGGCCGCGTCACCCACTTCGTCAGCGCCATGGGCACGACCGGCAGCATCACCGGCACCTCGCGCTTCCTGAAGGAGCGCAACAGCGACGTGCGCGTGATCGGAGCGCAGCCCAGCGAAGGCTCGCGCATCCCGGGCATCCGCAAGTGGCCGCAGGAGTACCTGCCGAAGATCTACGACCCGGCCTGGGTCGACGAGACGGTGTCGGTCAGCCAGGCCGACGCGGAAGAGATGGCGCGTCGGCTGGCGCGCGAAGAGGGACTGTTCGCCGGCATCTCGGCGGCCGGCGCCTGCTGGGTGGCGCTGCAGGTGGCCCGGCAGGTCGAGAACGCCACCATCGTGTTCATCGTCTGCGACCGCGGCGATCGTTACCTGTCCACCGGCGTGTTCCCGGCATGAGCGGCGCGGCGGCTGCCTTCCGTTTCTGCCCGACCTGTGCGACGCCATTGCAGTGGCTGGCGCGCGAGGAAGACGGCGGCCCCAAGGAACGGCTGCGCTGCCCGGCCTGCGACTGGACGCACTGGAACAACCCGACGCCGGTGCTCGCCGCCGTCATCGAGATGGCTGACCAGGGCGGGCAGATCCTGCTGGCGCGCAACGCGGCGTGGACGGGGCGCATGTTCGCGCTGATCACCGGGTTCATGGAGGCCGGCGAGACGCCGCAGGACGGCATCGCGCGCGAGGTGCTGGAAGAGACCTCGGTGCAGGTCGACGCCGTCGACCTGATCGGCGTGTACGACTTCCAGCGGATGAACCAGGTGATCATCGCCTACCACGTGCTCGCGCACGGGCCGATCAGCCTGTCGCCGGAACTGGCCGAGTACCGGCTGTTCCCGCCCGAATCGGTGCGCTGCTGGCCGGCCGGCACCGGCTACGCGCTGGCCGACTGGCTGCGCTCCCGCGGGCATTCCCCACAGTTCATCGAGATGCCGCCGCGGCCGGCCTAGGTAGAATTCGCTTCCCTTCGAGGATCGCCATGGACGCCCAGAAAGAGATCGACACCCGCGGCCTGAATTGCCCGCTGCCCATCCTGAAGGCCAAGAAAGCCCTGGCCGACATGAAGAGCGGCGACGTGCTCAAGGTCGTGGCCACCGACCCGGGCTCGCTGCGCGACTTCCAGGCCTTCGCGCGCCAGACCGGCAACGAACTGGTCGAACAATCGTCGGCGAACGACGAGTTCATCCACTTCCTGCGCCGCCGCTGAACGCGGCCGCGGCTCAGAGCTCCAGCGACTTCAGATACGCGCGAAAGCCCGGCCCGAGCAGCGGGTGGGCCAGGGCGAGTTCGACGTTGGCCTGCAGGAAACCCTCCTTGCTGCCGCAGTCGTAGCGCTTGCCCTCGTAGCGATAGGCGAACACCTTCTCGCGCCGCAGCAGCCCGGCGATGCCGTCGGTGAGCTGGATCTCGCCGCCCACGCCGCGAGGCTGGTTCATGATCTCGTGGAAAACCCCCGGCGTCAGGATGTAGCGCCCGGCCACGCCCAGGCGCGAAGGGGCATCCTCCGGCGCCGGCTTCTCGACGATGCGCTGGATGTCGATCATGCGGTCGTTGACCGGATTGCCAGCCACGATGCCGTAGCGCCGCGTGTGCTCGGCCGGCACCTCCTGCACCGCGAGGATCGATGTGCGCCACTCGGCGTAGGCCTCGGTCATCTGCTGCAGCACGGGCTTCTCGCCCACCATCAGGTCGTCGGCCAGCAGCACGGCGAAGGGCTCGTTGCCGACCAGCCGCTGCCCGCACAGCACCGCATGGCCCAGGCCGAGCGCTTGCGCCTGGCGCACGTAGATGCACTCCATGTCGTCGGGCTTGACGCTGCGTACCACGTCCAGCAGTTCCTGCTTGCCCGCCTGTTCGAGGGCTACCTCCAACTCGAAGGTCATGTCAAAGTGGTCTTCGATGGGGCGCTTGTGCCGGCCGGTCACGAAAATCATCTCGCGAACGCCGGCGGCATACGCTTCCTCGACGGCGTACTGGATCAGCGGCTTGTCGACGACAGGCAGCATCTCCTTGGGTTGGGCCTTGGTGGCCGGCAGGAAGCGTGTACCGAGGCCGGCCACGGGGAAGATCGCCTTGTTGACTTTCATTTACTTACAATGCCTTCTGGTTTGCCGAATTCTGGCACGGGCACGATGACGCAGACGGTTCGCCGCACCACTCATACGCATGGATCTCCTCGTCATTGAACCGCTCGAAAGCGAAGTGATGCAGTGGCTCGAGTCACGGCATGCGGTGCGCTTCGCACCCGAGCTGGCGCGCGAGCCGCGTGCCCTGCGGCAGTCGCTGTACAACGTGCGCGCGATCATCGTGCCGCCCAGCGCCGCCATCGACGCGCAGGCGCTGCACTACGCGCCGATGCTGCGCGCGGTGGGCCGCGTAAGCGCCGGCGCCGAGAACATCGACCTCGATGCCTGCGCGCGCGCCGGCGTCGAGGTGGTGCGCAGCCTGACGGCCAGCGCGCAGGCCGAAGCCGAGTTCATGATCGGCGCGCTGCTGTCGATGCTGCGCCGCGTGCCGGTGGTCGGCAGCGACGGCATGCTGGTCGGCCGCGAGCTCGGCGCCGCGACGGTGGGCCTGATCGGCATGCCGCCGGCGGCGCGCTCGATGTCGCAGCTGCTCGGGGCCTTCGGCTCCAAGGTGGTGGGCTACGACCCTTCGCTGCACGCCACCGACACGGTGTGGGAGCGCTGGCGCGTTCGACCCATGGGCCTGCGCGAGCTGCTCGAAGTGTGCGATGCGGTGTGCGTGCAGCTCACCTACTTCAGCCGCTACCAGGGGCTGCTGGGCGACCGCTTCCTGCCCTTCTGCAAACCCAACCAGGTGATCGTCAGCACGGCGCACTCGGCGCTGTTCGACGAGAAGGCACTGGCCGACGTGCTGGCCAGCGGCCGCGTTGCAGCGGCCTGGCTCGACAGCCTGGAGCCCGGCGCGCTCGACAGCGGCCGGCCGCTGGCCGGCATCAGCACCTTGCAGATCACGCCGCGGGTGGCCAGCACCACGCGCGAATCGCGGCTGCGCAGCGCCTGGGCCGTGGCCCGGCGCATCGACGAGCTGCTCGCCACGGCGCCGCAGCCGCAGCGCGAATTCAGGCCGACGGAGCCAGGCGTGACAACTGATCTCGCAGACGGTCCCGTGTCGACGTGAAGTCGGCGATGCGCTGACGCTCCTGCGCCACCACGGTGGCCGGGGCGCGCGCGACGAAGCCCTCGTTGGCGAGCTTGGCGGTGGCCTTGGCGATCTCGCCTTCCAGGCGCGCGATCTCCTTCGACAGGCGCTCCCGCTCGGCCGCCACGTCGATCTCCACGTGCAGCGCCAGCCGCGATGCGCCGCGCACCACCACTGGCAGCGACTGCGTGGCCGCGTTGAACGCCGCCTCGTCGTCGAACACCTGCACCTCGGCGAGCTTGGCCAGCGCGGTGAGCACCGGTGCGGCTTCGCGCAGGAAGTCGCTGTCGCCGCAGGTGCGCAGCGGCACGCGTTGCGCCGGCGACAGGCTCATCTCGCTGCGCAGCGCGCGGCAGGCGCCGGCCAGGTCCTTCAGCTTCGCGACCCAGGCGTCGGCCGCGGGGTCGACCTTGTCCAGCTGCGCCTGCGGGTAGGGCGCATTGACGATGCCCTGCGGAACGTGCCGCCCGGCCACCGGCGCGACCTTCTCCCACAGCTCGGCGGTGATGAAGGGCGTGATCGGGTGCAGCAGGCGCAGCACCGTCTCCAGCACACGGATCAGCGTGCGGCGCGTGGCGCGCTGCTGCGCTTCCGTCCCGTTCGCGATCTGCACCTTGGCGATCTCGATGTACCAGTCGCAGTACTCGTCCCACACGAAGGTGTAGATGGCGGTGGCGACGTTGTCGAGCCGGTAGTCGGCAAAGCCCTGCGCCACCGCGGCCTCGACGCGCTGCAGCTCGCCGCTGATCCAGCGGTCGGCCTGCGAGAAGCTCAGGTAGCCGTGGAAGGGCTGGCCCGGCGCGCACTCGGCCTTGGTGTGCTCCTTCAGTCCGCAATCCTGCCCTTCGCAGTTCATCAGCACGAACTTCGTCGCGTTCCAGAGCTTGTTGCAGAAGTTGCGGTAGCCCTCGCAACGCTTGCTGTCGAAGTTGATGTTGCGGCCCAGGCTGGCCAGCGACGCAAAGGTGAAGCGCAGCGCGTCGGCGCCGAAGGCCGGGATGCCGTCGGGGAACTCCTTCTCGGTGTCCTTGCGCACGCGCGGGGCGGTCTCGGGTCGGCGCAGGCCGGTGGTGCGCTTGTCGAGCAGGGGCGGCAATGCGATGCCGTCGATCAGGTCGACCGGGTCGAGCACGTTGCCTTCGCTCTTGCTCATCTTGCGGCCCTGTGCGTCGCGCACCAGGCCGTGGATGTAGACATGGCGGAACGGCACCTGCCCGGTGAAGTGCACCGTCATCATGATCATCCGGGCGACCCAGAAGAAGATGATGTCGAAGCCGGTGACCAGCACCGAGGACGGCAGGAACAGGTCCTGCTCGATGGTCTTGGCGGGCCAGCCGAGCGTCGAGAAGGGCACCAGCGCCGACGAGTACCAGGTGTCGAGCACGTCGGGGTCGCGCTGCAGCGGCCCGGCGTAGCCGGCCTTCGTGGCCTGGGCGCGCGCGTCGTCCTCGCTGCGCGCGACGAAGACCTCGCCGTCGATACCGTACCAGGCCGGGATCTGGTGGCCCCACCAGAGCTGGCGCGAGATGCACCAGTCCTGGATGTTGTTCATCCATTGGTTGTAGGTGTTCACCCACTGCTCGGGCACGAACTTCACCGAGCCGTTCTCGACCACCTCGATGGCCTGCTGCGCGATGCTCTTGCCGTTGGCGCCCGGCTTGGTGGTGGCGACGAACCACTGGTCGGTGAGCATGGGCTCGACCACCTGCCCGGTGCGCGCGCAGCGCGGCACCATCAGCTTGTGCTTCTTCACCTCGACGAGCCGACCCAGCGCTTCCAGGTCCGCAACGACCTTCTTGCGCGCGACGAAGCGATCCAGCCCGCGGTAGGCCGCTGGCGCGTTGTCGTTCACCTTCGCGTCGAGCGAGAGCACGCCGATGATCGGCAGGCCGTGCCGCTGGCCGACCGCGTAGTCGTTGGCATCGTGCGCTGGCGTGACCTTGACGACGCCGGTGCCGAACTCGCGGTCCACGTAGGCGTCGGCGATCACCGGGATGTCGCGGTCGCACAGCGGCAGGCGCACCGTCTTGCCGATCAGCGCGGTGTAGCGCTCGTCTTCGGGGTGCACCATCAGCGCCACGTCGCCGAGCATGGTCTCGGGGCGCGTCGTCGCGACGACGAGCTGCCCCGAGCCGTCGGTCAGCGGGTAGGCGATGTGCCACAGCGAGCCGTCTTCCTCCTCGCTCTCGACCTCGAGGTCGGAGACGGCCGACATCAGCACCGGGTCCCAGTTGACCAGCCGCTTGCCGCGGTAGATCAGGCCTTCCTCGAACAGGCGCACGAAGGTGTCGGTGACGACGGTCGAGAGCTTCTCGTCCATCGTGAAGTACTCGTGCTCCCAGCTCACGCTGTCGCCCATGCGGCGCATCTGGCGCGTGATGGTCGCGCCCGAGCTGTGCTTCCAGTCCCACACGTGCTTGAGGAAGGTCTCGCGGCCGAGCTCGTGGCGGCTGATGCCGGCTTCCTGCAGTTGGCGCTCGACGACGATCTGCGTGGCGATGCCGGCATGATCGGTGCCCGGCACCCACAGCGTGTTGAAGCCGCGCATGCGGTGGTAGCGCGTCAACGAGTCCATGATGGTCTGGTTGAACGCGTGGCCCATGTGCAGCGTGCCGGTCACGTTCGGCGGCGGCAGCTGGATGGAAAACGAAGGCCGGGACGTATCCAGGGTGGGGCGGTAGGCGCCGCTCTTCTCCCACAGCGGGCCCCAATGGGCTTCGATGGCGGCGGGTTCGAAAGATTTCGCGAGTTCGGTCATGGCGCAGGCGCGCACGGCCGGGGGCCGTGAAACAGAGTGCAAGGCGGGGAGGGCTCGATTGTAGGTGGTGGTGCCGGGCTGCTATGGTGCGCGCGGCGTGCATGGAAACGGGGAACCGAGGATGCAGTTCGTACGAGGCTGGAAGTGGGCGGCGACGGCCGCGGCGGTGGTGCTGCTCGCGGCCTGCGGTGGTGGTGGCAGCAGCGCTCCGGCCGGCAGCGCAAGCTGCGACGTGGCCAGCCAGAAGGACTGGCTGCGCGGCTACATGCTCGACTGGTACTACTGGAGCGGCAGCTCGCCCAACCCGGATCCGGCCGGCTATGCCACGCTGAATGCCTACTTCGACGCGCTGAAGTACACGAGCTATCCCGGTCCCCGCGGACCGATCGATCCGTGGAGCGGCTACGTCGACAGCGTGACGTACAACCGCTTCTTCGCCGAGGGCCGGGCGATGGACTACGGCATCTTCGTCAACGGCCTCGAGGGTGCGTTGCCGCTGCGCATCCGCATGGTCGAGCCGAAGTCGCCGGCAGGGCTGGGCGGGCTGCAGCGCGGCGACGTGATCAAGGCGATCAACGGCGTGGCCGACAGCGCCTTGTTGGCCAGTGGCTTCGCGGTGTTGAGTCCCGCCCAGGCGGGCACGCAGGTCACCGTGGACATCGAGCGTGCCGGCGTGCCGCAACGCGTGACGCTGAGCGCTGCCGAGTACGACCTCACTCCCGTGCCCGCCTCGGCCACCTTGACGCGCAGCAGCGGTGCCAAGGTCGGCTATGTCGCGCTGAAGGATTTCATCATCCAGGCCGAGACGTCGCTGACGACGCGGCTGGATGCCATCAAGGCCGATGGCGCCACCGAACTGATCGTCGACCTGCGCTACAACGGTGGCGGGCGCATCTCCACCGCCAACCACCTGGCCTCGCAGATCGTCGGCGCGTTGCACGGTGGCAAGGTCTTCACGAGCCTGGTCTACAACGCGGCGCACCAGAACTGGAACAGCAGCTTCACGATGGCCACGGTGCCGGGCTCGGCCTTCAGCCGCGTGGTGGTTGTCACCGGGCCGCGCACCTGCTCGGCCAGCGAGCTGATCGTCAACGGCCTGAGCCCGTATGCGCAGGTGACGACGGTCGGCGGCACCAGCTGCGGCAAGCCCTACGGCTTCAGCCCGGTCGAATCCTGCGGCAACGTCTTCAGCGTGGTCAACTTCCGCGCCAACAACGCGCTTGGCCAGGCCGACTACGACGCCGGCATCGCACCCACCTGCGCAGTGGCCGACACCTTCACCGGCACCCTCGGCGACCCGGCCGAGCCACTCACCGGAGCGGCGCTCAGCTACCTGCAGACCGGCAGCTGCCCGGTGGCGGGGACGCCGGCGCGTGCGAGCACGCAGCATCTGCGCCGCTTCGCCGAGCCGGGCGATCGGCCGGGCATGACGGCGGACTGAACCGAGCCCCGACGTGGCCCGAGTGTGTCTGCGCCAGGGAAACGCAGACACATTCAGACATGTTGGGGCACAGCACCGCAACACCGCGCCGTGACGATGCGGCGATGAACAAGCCCTTCCACGTCCACATCGTCGATGCCGATCGCGCCAGCCGCGGCGCGCTGTGCGCCTACTTCGAGGCCCACGGCCTGACCGTCACGCCGATGGAGTCGGCCACCGAGCTGCTGCGGCGTCTGCACCGCAACCGACCCGACCTGGTCATCATGGACAGCACGCTGCCCGGCATGAGCGGCACGCAGGCCTGCCAGCGGCTGCGTGCCGAAGGTGACCGCGTCCCGGTGATCCTGCTGAGCGAGCGCAACGAGGAGATCGACCGCGTGCTCGGCCTCGAGATGGGGGCCGACGACCTGCTCGGCAAACCCTGCTCGCAGCGAGAACTGCTCGCACGCGTGCACGCCGTGCTGCGCCGCTCCATCGTGCCGCCGGGCCTGCCGATGCTCGCGATGGCGCCGGTGCCCATCGGCACGCTGCAGTTCGACATCGCCTCGCGCTGCCTGGTGCAGGGCGGCCAGCTGCACGTGCTGAGCACCGTTGAATACGCGGTGCTCGCCGAGCTGGTGGCCAACCCCGGCGTGGCGGTGTCGCGCGAGCGGCTGCTTGCCGCCTCGCACAGCCGCGCCGAAGGGCTGCTGCTGCGCGCGGTGGACGTCGCGGTGATGCGGCTGCGCAAGAGGGTCGAGCCCGATCCGGCGCAGCCGCGCTACCTGCAGACGATCCGCGGCCACGGCTACATGTTCGTGCCCGCGGCTCCGATCGACGGCGCCGCGCTGCCGATTCAGCGGTCGCGCCGCAGCACGCCCACCGGCGTGGCGGCATCGCCGAGCATGAACAGCGTGTAGACCTTGCCGGATTGCAGCGTCACGTCGGTGGCGAGGTAGAGCGATCCGGTCACCGTCGGCGTGGTCGCCTCCAGCCGCATCGTCGTGCTCGCCGCGATGCTGGCCGGCACCGACGCGGTGTTGGTCGCGATGTCGGTGGCCACGGCGCTGTAGTCGGCCGTCAAGGTCACCGGGCTGGCCAGGCCGCCCACGCCGTGCACGAGGCGCAGCTTGGTGTTCGCGGCGGTCAGCGCGGGCCGGTTGTCGTCGTTCAGCAGCACCGCCGTGCCGGATGCGCCGCTGCCGGTCACCAGCAGCGTGTTGTCGGAGCCTGCTGTCAACGTGGTCACGCCGGTCGACAGTGGGTTGCCGTCGAGCGACACCGTCAGCGCCAGGGCGCCTGCAGGCACCAGCGTGTAGCTGCCGACTGCCGGCGACTTCAGCCCGGCCGACAGCACCACGCCGTTGACCGTGGCGGCTGCGTTGCCGTTCGCGGCAGCGCCGGCGACCAGCCTCACGCGCGCGGAGCTGTTCTTCTGCGCCGTCACCGAGCTCTTCTGGTTGAGCGTCAGCCCGTGCACCAGCACGCCGCCCGGCGTGGTGGTGAGTACCAGCGTGGCGATCTGCTGGTCGGCCAGCACGACGGAGGGCAGGTCCAGGCGCAGGTCGGTCTTGTCGCCGCTGCCGGTGATGCGCACGCGGTAGGTGCCGGCGCTGATCTCGCTGTAGCCACTGATGCGTTCGGTGCCCAGTGCCGACACGGTGGCCGTGCTGTCGGCCAGCGTGGCGTCGGGCGCGGTCACGTAGACGTCGAGCGCGCCGGCTTCGGCGGCGCCGTTGAACACGCGCAGCTTGGCGGTGCCGGAGGTCGGCGCGGCCTCGTTGTCGGTGAGGAACACCGTCTTCAGCGTTTCGTTGGTGCTGTAGGCGAGCAGCGTGTGCGAGGTGTCGGCCAGCACGGTGCGGTCGCTGCTGCTCGAGGTGGTGCTCGAGCCGGTGCGCTTGAGCTTGAAGGTGTAGGTGCCCGAGCCCAGAGAGACGTAGCTGCCGGCGCTGTCGGACGCCACGCCGGTGCTCAGCGAGGTGTCCGATGAATACAAGTCGAGCGACGCGTAGCCGTCGGCGGCGTTGATCAGGCGCACGGCGCCGTCTCCGCCGTCGCTGCTGCCGCCGCCGCCGCAGGCCTGCAGCAGCGGGACGAGGGCCAGCGTGGCGGCCATCCAGGGGGTGAATCTCACGGGCAATCCCTTCCAGGTGTCGTTGTGCGGCCGGCTGGGTGCCGGCCATGCCCGTGCGATTGGAGGAGCGGCACGTTGCCTGCGCGTTGCCGCGCATGCTGCTTCGATGACGCCGCATGTCGCCGCGTGTCGCGGCGACGGAAGGGACTACATCAAGAGGTGCTCGCCCGCGTTCTCGCCCCCGAGCACGACGTAGTTCACCTTGCGCAGGTCGGTCAGCCGGGTGCCGCCGCCGTAGCTGATGGAGCTCTGCACGTCTTCGCGCATCTCGCGCATCGTGTCGGCGAGCTTGCCCTTGATCGGCTCGAGGATGCGCTTGCCTTCGACGTGCTTGTACTCGCCCTTGTTGAAGTCGCTGGCCGAGCCGAAGTACTCCTTGTAGAGCTTGCCGTCGACCTCGACCGTCTGCCCGGGCGACTCTTCATGGCCGGCGAACAACGAGCCGATCATCACCATCGAGGCGCCGAAGCGGATGCTCTTGGCGATGTCGCCGTGGTGGCGGATGCCGCCGTCGGCAATGATGGGCTTGGTGGCCACGCGCGCGCACCACTTCAGCGCAGAGAGCTGCCAGCCGCCGGTGCCGAAGCCCGTCTTCAGCTTGGTGATGCACACCTTGCCCGGGCCGACGCCGACCTTGGTGGCGTCCGCACCCCAGTTTTCCAGGTCGATCACCGCCTCGGGCGTGGCCACGTTGCCGGCGATCACGAAGGCCTTGGGCAGCTTCTGCTTGATGTGCTCGATCATCTTGCGCACGCTGTCGGCATGGCCGTGCGCGATGTCGATGGTGATGTAGTCGGCACCCACGCCCTCGAGCGCGAGGTGGTCGATCACCTGGTAGTCGGCCGGCTTCACGCCCGAGCTGACCGACACCAGCAGGCCCTTGGCGCGCATCTGCTTCGCGTAGGCCAGCGTGTCCAGGTCGAAGCGGTGCATGACGTAGAAGTAGCCGTTGGCGGCCAGCCACTCGGTGATGGGCTCGTCGACCACCGTCTTCATGTTGGCCGGCACCACCGGCAGCTTGAAGCGGTGCGGGCCGAACTCGATCGAGGGGTCGCACTCGCTGCGGCTTTCCACGCGGCACTTGCGCGGCAGGAGCAGGATGTTGTCGTAGTCGAAGATTTCCATGAAGCGGCTCCGTGAAGGGGAAAACGAGCGCTTGACTTGGAATCCCGGTGCATCGGCGAGGCCGTCGGCGCGGACGGTGCCAGAAATGCGAACCGGGCACCAACATTTGGGCCCGGTGGCGAATTCTACGCGGATGCGCCCGGCGGCGCGTACAGGCGTGCGAGGTCGACAGTGGCACGCCGCCCGATGCTCGCGCCATGCTCGGCCAGCCAGCGCTGCGCCCGCGCGCGGCCCTGGTCGCGCAGCCGTTCGAGGAAGGGCAGGTGAGCGATCAGCCGCGTCTCGGCCGACAGCGCGCCCAGGTCGTCGTGCGCATCGATCAGGTGGGTGCGAAGCGCGCGCAGGCGGCGCTCCAGCCGCCCGGCGCCCAGGCCGAAGGCGATGACCGGGCCTCGCGCTTCCTCGCAGGCCTCGGCCAGCAGCGTGGCTTCGCGCAGGAAGCTTGCATTGAAGGTGAACTCGAGCGCCCGCGCGCGGATCTCTTCGGCGCTGCGCGGCACCTCGCCGTAGTCCAGCGGGCTGAGCGAGACGATCAGCAGGTCGGCCACGCCGCAGCGCACCAGCGGGAACAGCGCCGGGTTGGCGCTGTAGCCGCCGTCCCAGTAGGGCTCGCCGTCGATCATCACCGCGTGGTGCACGGTGGGCAGGCAGGCCGAGGCCAGCGCAGCCTCCACGCTCAGATCGGCGTTGCCGAACAGGCGCAGCCGGCCGGTGCTGGCGTGCGTGGCGGCGATGAACAGCCGCGGCGCGCGGCTCGAGCGCAGGCGCTTGAAATCGATCTGCGCCTCGAGCACGTCGCGCAGCGGGTTCAGGCCGAGCGGGTTGAGCTGGTAGGGCGACAGCAGCCGCGTCCAGTGCATCAACGCGCGTAGGCCCGGGGCCAGGCCGGGGCTGTCGGTCGGGCCGACCATCAGCGTCTCGAAGGGCAGCTGCGTGCCGACGGCGCACCAGAAGTCGGCGAGCGATTCGCGCGCGGCTTCGGCGCCGCCGCGCAGCAGGCCATGGGCCAGTGCGAGTGCATTCATCGCGCCGGCGCTGGTGCCGCTGATCGCCGTGATGGGGAAGCGGCCGTCCTCGAGCAGCGCATCGAGCACGCCCCAGGTGAAGGCGCCGTGCGCGCCGCCGCCTTGCAGCGCGAGGCCGAGCGAAGGTGTGCCGAACGAGCGGGCGAACGAACGAGCGAAAGGACGCGTGGAGAACCAGGACATGCCCGCAGTGTCGCCGCTGCGCATGCCGAGGGCGGTGACGGGCCGGAACCTAGAATGTGACGATGAGTTCCAGCGCCCCGCACGACGATCGCGAGATTCCTCTGTTCGAGGAGCACGAGGCGGCCGCACCGCCGCCCGACATGGGCGGCCTGCTGCGCGGGCTCAACCCCGAGCAGCTCGCCGCGGTGACGTTGCCGGCGCGCCCGGCGCTGATCCTCGCCGGCGCGGGCTCGGGCAAGACGCGCGTGCTGACCACGCGCATCGCCTGGCTGATCAGCAACGGCATGGTCTCGCCGGCCGGCGTGATGGCGGTGACCTTCACCAACAAGGCGGCCAAGGAGATGCTCACGCGCCTGGCCGCGATGCTGCCGCTGCCGGTGCGCGGCATGTGGGTGGGCACCTTCCATGGCCTGTGCAACCGCTTCCTGCGCGCGCACTGGAAGCTCGCCGCCTTGCCGCAGGGTTTCCAGATCCTCGACTCGGCCGACCAGCTCTCGGCCGTCAAGCGTGTCATCAAGGCGATGAACCTCGACGAGGAGCGCTACGTGCCCAAGCAGGTCACGTGGTTCATCGCCGCGCAGAAGGAAGACGGCCTGCGCCCGAAGGACGTGGAGGTGCGCGACGAGCTCACCCGCGTGATGGTGCAGGTCTACCAGGGCTACGAGGAGCAGTGCCAGCGCGAGGGCGTGGTCGACTTCGCCGAGCTGATGCTGCGCACCTACGAGCTGATGCGCGACAACGCCGCGCTGCGCGACCACTACCGGCGCCGCTTCTCGCACATCCTCGTCGACGAGTTCCAGGACACCAACAAGCTGCAGTATGCTTGGCTGAAGATGTTCGCCGGGCCGCACGCGGCCGTCTTCGCCGTCGGTGACGACGACCAGAGCATCTACGCCTTTCGCGGCGCGCAAGTCGGCAACATGAGCGCCTTCGAGCGCGAGTTCAAGGTCGAGCAGGTCATCAAGCTGGAGCGCAATTACCGCAGCTACGGCAACATCCTCGACACCGCCAACGAGCTGATCTCGCACAACGAGAAGCGCCTGGGCAAGAACCTCACCACCGATGCCGGCGCCGGCGAGCCGGTGCGCGTGCACGAGGCGACCAGCGACTTCGCCGAGGCACAGTGGTTCGTCGAGGAGGCGCAGCAACTGCACCGCGACGGCATCCCGCGCAGCAGCATCGCGCTGCTCTACCGCAGCAATGCGCAAAGCCGCGTGCTGGAGAGCGCGCTGTTCAACGCCGGCATGCCGTACAAGGTCTACGGCGGGCTGCGTTTCTTCGAGCGCGCAGAGGTGAAGCACGCGCTCTCCTACCTGCGCCTGGTCGAGAACCCGAACGACGACACGAGCTTCTTGCGCGTGGTGAACTTTCCGACGCGCGGCATCGGTGCGCGCACGGTGGAGTTGTTGCAGGACGCGGCCCGCGCCAGCGGCCGCAGCCTGACGCAGAGTGTCGGCGCGGTCGCGGGCAAGGGTGGCAGCAACCTGCAGGCCTTCGTGGCGCTCATCGATGCGATGCGCGATGCCACCAAGGGCCTGACGCTGCGCGAGATCATCGAGCACATGCTGCACGCCTCGGGTCTGGTGGACTTCTACAAGACCGACAAGGAAGGCAAGGACCGGCTCGAGAACCTGGAAGAACTGGTGAACGCCGCCGAGGCCTTCGTCACGCAGGAGGGTTTCGGCAAGGATGCCGTGGCGCTGCCGGTGGACGAGCAGGGCACGGCTGTCGAGCAGGTGCCCGACGCCGAGACGGGCGAGATCATGTCGCCGCTGGCGGCCTTCCTGACGCATGCCTCGCTGGAGGCCGGCGACAACCAAGCGCAGGCCGGGCAGGACGCCATACAGCTGATGACGGTGCACTCGGCCAAGGGCCTGGAGTTCGACGCGGTGTTCATCACCGGGCTCGAGGAGGGCCTGTTCCCGCACGAGAACAGCCTGGCCGACCACGACGGCCTGGAAGAAGAGCGCCGGCTGATGTACGTGGCCATCACGCGGTCGCGCAAGCGCCTGTACCTGAGCTTCAGCCAGACACGCATGCTGCACGGCCAGACGCGCTACAACGTGAAGAGCCGCTTCTTCGACGAGTTGCCCGAGGCCTGCCTGAAGTGGATCACGCCGCGCAACCAGGGCTTCGGCTCGGGCTTCGCGCGGGAGTACCAGCAGGCCTGGCAACGCGGCTCGGGGCTGGGCTCGATCGTCGGCGCAGGGCGCGTCGAGCCGCGGCCGGCGAGCAGCTATCCGTCGGCCCCGAAGACGAGCACGGCGCAGGGCCTGCGCACGGGGCAGAGCGTGTTCCACACCAAGTTCGGCGAGGGCGTGATCCTCACGCTCGAGGGCAGTGGCGAGGATGCACGCGCCCAGGTCAACTTCGGCCGCCACGGCATGAAGTGGCTGGCGCTGTCGGTGGCCAAGCTCACGCCGGTGAACTGAGCCGCTGCGGCGGCGGATTCTGCGCACAAGCTCACGTGCCGCGTGGTGACCGGTAAGGCGGCGCCGCGTCAGCCGACCGAGCACGGCGGGATGGGCCCGCGAAGGAGAGCCACGTGCTTGGAATCTGGACGCGCGCCGCGGTGCTGGTGCTGCTGAGCCTCTTTGCCGTGTTCGCCCAAGCGGAAGGCGAGCCCTTCAAGCTGAGCGGCCGAACGCTGGCCGGCCAGCCTTTCAGCAGCGAGGCGCAGCGCGGCAAGGTGCTCATGCTCTTCTACTGGAGCACCGACTGCGCGGTGTGCCGCTCGAAGATGGCCGAACTGCGCGCCAACGCCCAAGGCTGGCGGGGCAAACCCTTCGAACTGGTGCTGGTCAGCGAGGACCGGCGCCGCGATGACTTGCTGGCTTACGACAAGGCCTGGAAGTCCACGCAGGATCCGGCACTGCAACCGCCCAGCCTCTGGGCCGGCGACGCTGGTTTCGTCGATTCGTTGCGCCAACGCCCGAAGCGCCTGCCGTTCACGGTCGTTCTCGATGCGCAGGGCATGGAGCGAGCCAATTTCGAGGGTCGCATTCCCGCCGAGGCCTGGGACGCCGTGGCGGAACTGCTGCCCTGATCACTCGCTGGTCGAGATGTCGACCACCTTGCCGCTGCGCGGCTCGACCTGGCAGCGGTAGCTGAACGGGATCAGGTTCATGCCCGGCGCGCGCTCCACCGAGCCCTTGCCGACAAGATCGACACGGCCGTTCGTGCCTGGCTGCATGCGCCTCGAGTCGGCACCGAAATTGATGCGGCCCACGCGCGGGTGCAGTCGCTTCAGCGCGCTGGCCGCTGCGGCCTCGCAGGCTTCCGGCGAGACGTTGGTGAGATCGGGCTCGAACGCCTTCTCGGGCGCCGCGCGCGCTGCGCCGGCATCGCGGAACACCACGCCGGAGGTGGCGTCGGAGGCCGCGTTGTAGGCGCAGCTGTAGGTGAAGCTCACGCTGCCGGCGGCGCCGCGGTAGCGGCCCTCGCCCTTGATGGCGGTCTCGTCGTCGCCGCTGGGCAGCAGCACGCGCTTGGCGGCGAGGAACTGCACCTCCTTGGCGTTCGGGCCGCGCATGCGGCGGATCGTCTCACTGACCTCCGTCTCGCAACGATCGGTGGCCTTGGCCGTGTCGGCGGGTGCGGCGCTCACGCGCAGCACCACTGTGGCGAACAAGGCGCTGGCGAGCAGGGTCGGGAGCTTGAGCATGGTCTAGGGCGGTGAAACTTCTGCGAGTGGCAGCGATGGTGGCCGCATTGTCGCGCCCGGGCAAGGGCCCATGACAGTAACACCTGTGCTGCGAATGCGGGGTGGGCCTTGCTCGTGTCCTGTTCCACAATCGGGACACAGCGGGAGCATGGATTGAACGACAAGGAAATCGTCGGCTTTCACGCGGCGGCCGAAGTGATGCAGGGCCGGCGCACGGCCATGCGCCAGCTGTGGTTGCTGGCCACGGCGACACTGGCCGGCTGCGGCGGCGGCTCCGCCGCCAGCCCGGCGGCGCCAGTACCCGCACCCGCACCCGCACCTGCACCTGCACCTGCACCTGCACCTGCACCTGCACCTGCACCTGCACCTGCACCTGCACCTGCACCTGCACCTGCACCTGCACCTGCACCTGCACCTGCACCTGCACCTGCACCTGCACCTGCACCGGGCGCGCCGGCCTTGGGGGTACACCAGCTGGTGTTCAACCGTGACGGCGTTTCGGTATCGCCACTGTCGACTTCGGCCCTGACCACCTCAGCCAGCGGCAGCACGCTGCTGGCTTGCGTGGGCCGCGGCGCGGTGTCGGCGCAGAGCGCGCCGACCGACAACAAGGCCAACACCTTCGTGCAGCTCGGCGCGACACACGTCTACACGCTGTGGACCAGCTCGGGTACCGCGCTCTATGCCTGCGAGCAGGCCACTGGCGGCACCGGGCATGTGGTCACCGCGGCCAAGCCGCAACCCAGCGACGAGACCACGCTCAGCGTGATCGAGGTCACCGGCGGCGGGCTCGTCCGACCGGCGGTATGGCGCGAGGTGCTGGCGGGTTCGCCGCTGACCAGTGCGAGCATCACCACCACCGGGCCAGCCCTGCTGGTCGCCTGGTGGTGGGGTGATGCCGGGGTGCAGTCCGACAAGACGGCGGTGCCCGACAGCGGCTTCAGCGTCGTCGACTCCGTGCTGGCCTCCGGGGCATTGGTTCAATGCGCCGTGGCGGTGCGTCAGGTCAGCGTGGCCGGGACCTACAACGTCACCTGGACCGCGACGCCCACGCAGGGCGCGCAGCTCTGGATCGTGGCGGTTCAGTCGGCTTGAGCTGCCGCGCTGCTGCCCAAACGAGCGAACCGTCGCAGCGCGAGGCCCGACAAGGGGCTCCGCGCTGATTCCACCAGTTGTGCACAGGCTTCTCCACCGCTGCTGTGGACAAGCCTTCTGAAGCCTGCGTGCCGGATGCCGAGCCCGGTTGTCGATGGCAGTGCAAAGCACGGCCTGATTTGATGTCGTGCAGACCCTGGATTCGTGCACGTGATCCCGATGACTCCGCACAGTGGAATCGAGCCGCAGGCACTGCCGATCTGCGCGGCCTTGGGCAGTTTCGTCTTGCCTCGAGCCCGGCGCTAACCCAAGGTCGTGGCAGGCGAGCCGGTTTTCGACCCACCCGCGTCGGACCCTGTGGTACGCGCCAAAAGCAAAAAAGTCAGCCGGCGTGAACCGGCTGACTCTTGGCCATCTTGGCTCCCCGACCTGGGCTCGAACCAGGGACCTACGGATTAACAGACGACCCCAAAGGCCTCAAAACAGGGCAACGTCACAGACAGTTACCGGCAAATCAACAACTTAGCCGACGACGTCCGACACTGTCCGACGCCAATCGACCCCTTCCGACCGTATTTTTGCTGACGTTTCCGCTGACAAAAACCCGGTGAACGAATGCTAACCGGGCGGTGGGGCAAAGAGCAAATCGAACGCGATGCGGCGTGGTCCGTAGCACCCTCAGTTTGCCGGGTCGCAGCGCCACACGAGCGCCTCGAACGCGAACGACTTCTCCATGTCCTCTGGCGTATAGACCTGATGTTTAGCCGCCCCCAGCGCGTCGGTGACGACGGCCAGGCACCATGTGGGTTCGCGCGTCGAGCATGCACGTTCGTTGAGGGTCAGGAAGAAGCCCGGGGTCTGAGCGGAGGTCCCCTTGACCTCGACCTTGTGCATCGAAGCGCCGCGCGCGTCGGTGACCTCGAGGTCGTATCCGAGGTTCTGGTCCGACACGTCATGCACGCGCAGGTCCATGCTCTCGTAGTGGGCCGTCATGTGGGCCATCGCAGCCGCTTCCACACGGTCACGAGTCGCCTGGTCGGGGAAGACCAGCCGAGGGCCAGGAGCCGTGGCTGGCGCGGTTTCGTCCGCACCGGGCTCCCCGCCGGGTGCTGTTGGTGATTGTTGTGCTGCCGCCGGTGGCGATGTCGATGCCGCTGCTGCTGGTGCTGGTGCTGGTGCTGGTGATGATGATGTCGCCGATGCGGGCGCTACCGCCACGGCACCGTTGGCACGGCCTGTCGTGAGTGCGGCGGCCACCTCAGCCGCGTTCGGCGACCATCCGTGCAGGCCGCGAACGAGTACCGCGTAGCCGTTCGCGTCGTTCCACTCGGCGACGTGCCATTCGTCGTCGTCGCGCACGCGCACCGAAACCTTGGCGCTCTTGTTGCGCTCGAGCTCGGCGATGGGGACTTGGTTCGTCTGCAGAACGACCCGCAGACTCTGCCGGGCGTCATAGGCCCGCTTGAGCAGCCCCAGTCGACGCTCAGCTCGCTGCTTCTGCTCGTCGCTGCGGTCGCCACCGCCAAGCCGGTGCTGGGTGTCGAACGAGTCAATATAGAACCACCGGCCAGATGAATGGACGTGGACGAATTCCGTCCAGATGGTGACGATGATGCTGTTGCCGGCGGCCACCCATGCGTACTCGTACGGCAGCTCTCGGGCATCGCGCACGCCCATCCTTTCGACGAGCTCGGTCGGGCCGAGCTTGGGGCCGGACAGGCGCTTGTCTTCGACGACGGCGAGGACGACCGGATGGACTTCGTTGTACATGGAAGCCGGAGGGCAGAACCCAATCGCCGTTACTGCTCCGTCACCGTGAGGGTGATTCGCATAGCCAATGGCCGGCCATCAGTATTGCTTGGTCGGGCTGGGGGACGGCACTCATATCGCGGTTCTCGTTACGGGGTGACCCATCCACATAGAGCTGAGGGCTCCAACGTCGCCAAGACATCCTTCTTTATCTTCTCGCGCTGGTCCAACGTCGAACGACGAAAGACTTCAAGCTTCTGCAATACCTCTTCACTCCCGACCGTCGTCTTGAGCACGCTTGCTATGGTGCTGTAGGTTCCGTGCAACCTTGGTGGGTTGTGTTGGACCAAGCCAAGGAGGGTTTGGGCGAGAGGAAGACCAACATCCGACGCGGCCTCCCCGAGAGCGGCAAGTAGTTTGAGTACGAGCAAGTCACCTGAAAGCGATTCAAGCACAGCATCTACCGCCCCCTTCTCAGAAAGCCAGAACTTGAGGTCAGTGACACGGTCCAAGGCGAGCGGTGCCAGTCTGCACAGCGCGCTGTGCCAATCCTCCTTGACCTTAGAGCTCGGTGCTGCTGCCAACAGAGCGTCCCAGGCGCCCCTATGCCATTCGCCGACTCTGCCTGCCTTGTGGGCAAGCAAGAAATTGAACAGTCGCTCCGGGACCTGATTTCGGAGGCCTTCGACAATCGCTTCGAACTCATTCCTTTGGCCGTGGTCCGCCACATCCGTCAACGCAATCTCGAACAGCGGGTGGTCAGGCGCATGCGCAATTGCCAAGACCACCCTTCTCCATGTATCGGAGTTGGGGTGATGCTTACCCAGCCACCACAGTGGTTGAGGCGTGCCACAGTAGAGACGCACAGCTGCGTCCACGAGAGAGCTTGGCAATTCGGCAAGTAGTGACTCTGCCTGCCCATGTAGCTCGACACCCGCGGGCAAGGTGCCTGTAGCTACTTCGGCCGGCACCGCACTTCGAGTAATGGCCCCGGCCTTTAGCCAGTGGATGTCTGTCCTGCCGGAAGACAGGAGCCTCAGGATTGCAGCCCTCTCGCTCTCCACGAGCGTGCCCCACTCGTCTACAAGGTCGCAGAGGAACACAAGCATGGGACCCGTGGAGGGAAATGCCAGCAGCCTCTCCACCAGTGCAAAGCGAAGTTCAGGTCGACTCCTTGTCATGTCCAAGAGAACATCGCAGATACCCAGGCCGTAGTCGTCTGGCAGCCTTCCCTGATGTACCTCCCGCTCAAGCCAGGTTACCCACTCCTCGCACAGCCTCAAACCGTCTTCAGGAGCAAGATGCCGGGAGGAAGCTCTGACTGCGTGGAACAGTCGCTCTTCTGCAATGTCGAAAGATTGCGGGAAGGCTCTGAGCGCTATTGGGAGCAGGTCCTTGAACAAGGACCACGGGAGGCTTCCGTTGGAGTCTTGGTCACTGAACTTTTCAAGTAGTCTCGACAGCATGACGGCTGCGTCGTTAGGTCGGTTCGCCATTGCCTCGAGCATTCTTCCAACCTCGCGCCTGCGCTCGTCGTCCAGATGCTTCCATCCGTGCAGCGTTCCTTCGAGTGCTGCGTCGGCAACACTGGGATGTTCGTCCCGCAGTACGCGCCCAAGCAGTTCTTGGTCACTGGCCCGCGCCTCAGAGAGCCAGGTCTTCACAGCGTCTGCTCGAATGGCGCCAACGTCGTAGCTCAGGAACCGCCCCATTGCGCGCGTAGTCAAGCTCTTTGGGCTAGCTCGATAGTGCTTGAGCATCTCGACAGCCTGGCGTGGGCTTGGCGATTCGGCCTCATCTCCGTCAAGAATCGCACCGTAACGCGCAAGTTCTGCTTCTGATAGGTCGGTGTGCTCGCCGCGAATCAAGTCAAACGCTGATAAGAACATTCCGACGGGCACGATTGGCTCGCCGTTCGACCACACGAAGTTGTCCACCTTCAAGTGCGTGATGACACGAATCCAGTCGCCCGCTTTGGCGCGATTGTCTTCGCTCAATCGGGGTAGCAGGGACATCAAGAACTTGAAGCAGAGGTCCCGCGTGGCGGGGAAGTACGAGTTCAAGCCGGCGGCAGCCTCCTCGATGATTCTGTCCCCAGCGTCTCCGTGCGGCGCGAGGTAGCGATGAAGCCACGGCAGGTTCGCGGCCACCGCCTTCGAGGCGTTTGCACCGAGCGAGAACAGTCCGCGATGAAGCATTACGAAGAGCGGCTCTGCGGTGAGCACATCCGCAGACGCAACGACCGATTGCGCAGCCATTCGGTAGTAGGGGTGCGTGAAAGCTGTCGTCTTCGCAGAATGAAGGGCGACGACGTGGTGCCTGGACAGGCGCGTCAGCTCGTTCGCACTCGCAACGTCGAGACTTGGCTCCGTGGAATACGTTGGCAGCTTGGGGGGACTTGTATTGGGTGGTCCACCGTAGAAGATGCCCCCTCCCGACATGTCGTTTGGTACTACGGGCTCTCCACCCGCCCCGAGCATGAATGCGAGTTCCCTGAAGGGCAAATCTTCCGCCGCGCTGGAACCGATGCCAATTGCAGCTAGCAACCGCTCCGCGTTGGGTTCCTTCGCGAGGGCGGCAGCGAACGCGCTGGCAGATTCGCTCGCTAGGGCGACGGCATCATCGAGGGTGGCGTCGGGGTCGAGTCGCCCGAGGGAGCCCCCGCTGTCCATCCCTCATTGACTTGCCAGGGCGACGGGGACATCGAGGGTGGCGTCGGGGGCGAGCGTGGCGCCCAGGAGGAATGCTGGAGGCGGTGCGCCTGGTCGAAGAGGAGACATTGCGGCGGTGGGCAGGACGCTGGGCGTGGTCGATCAGACCTTTCCGCGCGGACAGCAAGCCTGTGTCCACGATCACCCGGCTGCGTGCGGACTGGCCCGGGTGACGATGGAGCGCGACATCCTGGGAAACAACGGCGTCTTGCAAAGGGGAGTAGCCTTCATCCAGCGCCACCGGCGTGGTGATCTCGGTGCCGTGCGCCGCGCAGGCTTCACCGGCCGCACCAGCAACCTCCAGCCCGCCAGCACGCCCAGCGACGCCACCTCGGCGACCGGTTGGCACCAACCAGGGGTCCCCAGGCCGGTGGCCGGCCCCGGGGCGGCCCGGGCCGGCGGCCTGCGGGCAGGGGCGAAGCTGGCGCTGCCAGCATCCCCGCCCGGCCCATCACGGCGACCCTGCCAACCAAGCGTTCGCCGTGAGCGAGCCCGAAGGTCTGGGTGGGCGACGTCCACCCCCCGCCTCGCCGGCGGCTGGTCTGGCCGTGCGGGACCGTTCGCCGCCAGGGTGGGCGCGGCGCTTCCGCCGGGAGCCAGGGCGTGGGCTGGTCGTCGTTGCGCGCGCCTGGTGCGGCCGCCATCCGGGCAGGGTGCTGGCCTGATCTTCCACAGCGACCGGGGCAGCCAGTACGCCAGCAAGGACTACCGCGACAGTGCCCGGGTACGGCATCACTGCCTCGATGAGCCGGCGTGGCAACTGCTGGGACAACGCCTGCAGCGAGGCCTTTGTTTGATTCACTGGTGGGCGTCGCACGGCTGGCCGGCAGACCGACCCGAGCCAGAGACGCCAGGCCGACAGTTTGGCCTGGTTGCTCTGTACAACCCCGCCACTCGACGCGCCCCACCTGCCCGTGCAGTTCGAAGAAGCCTGGCTCGCCAGCCAACCCCGGCAAGCCAGCGCGTAGTCCAGCTATGGGATACGGGATCCAGGGGCAAGGTCAGTGCTTCCATACGCCCTTCAAGAACTCGTGCGTCAGCAGCCCTAAGTCTTCCCAGTGCAAGCTTCCAGTAACGACGTCAGACAGTCGCTTGGCTCTCGTCGCAGCGAGGAGTGGCTCCTGAGACTGCGAGACGACTAGACGCTTTTCGGGCGGGAGAGACTTGATGAGGCCGTCAAGCCGCCGGAGCGCCGCCTCTGGGGACGGCTCGTTACCACTCGCGGTCCCAAGGGGGTCATCGAGTACCGCTACCTTGCTGTTCCTTCCGGGCTCGAGAAGCCAACGCTCCGCGGTCGAAAGGTCGCCGAATTTCAAACTCGTGTATCCCAACTGCTCCAGCTGGGCTGCGACCCAGCAGGCTGCGTCGGACTTCCCACAGCGGGGCGGACCAGAAAGCAACAGCACCCGTCTGTCACTCAACGTCCGAACCCACGTGGGCTCGTTCCCGCGCGGCACGTAGCTCGCTGGCGCGACCGTGTGATGCGTGGCCGCGTGGATGATTTCCCTGAACGCCGGATATGCATCTCTTCGCAGTGTCTTCGCCGCCTGAAGTGCTGTCACGAGGCGGCTCCTCACGTCGTCCAGCCTATCGTCTGCAATCCCGCGCCCGCGCAAGGAACGGTTTAAGAAGTGGCGGACGTCGTCTCCAGTCCACTGTTCAAGAAGGATGAGTCGGCTGAGCGCTTCGCGAAGTGTCTTGTGGTCAGTAGTCTTCGCGAATGTCCGGAGGTGCGCCTCTCGCGGCCCCTTTAGGCCGCCAGCCGCAGAGTTGTGGACCTCAACCTTGTCGAGTTCAGCGAGCAGTGCCTTCGCTTCGCGAACAAGTATGTGGTCCTTGCGGTGTCGCTCGCCTTTCCAACTGCGCGGCTTCGCATACTTTGCGGCCTGGTCCCCCGCACGTTGCGCACAAATCAACACTGCAAGCTTGTTCGGGTTGGCGAGGAGGCGTTCTAGCAGGAAATTCTGATGCTCGTGGCCGGGAAAGTGTGCAAGGTACTCCGCCAACTTGGGCAGCGTGACCATCTCACTCGGGGCGGATGCGCCCTTTACCTGCAACTCCAATTCAAACCGAATACCGTCGAGGTTGACCCGCAGCTCTCCATCTTCGCCGCCGAGCGGTTCTGCAATGCATTCAACATCGTCGGCATCCCAAAACCGCAAGGCAAGCTCGACGCACACCTCATCCTGATACAGATACTTCTCTGGGCCAACAACTTCAATCGACATGTGTGTCTCTCACCTGGATACCTTTGGCGTCGGGAGCAGCTTAGCCGAGTTGGCTGGTTTCACTGCAGGGCGACTTGTACCAAGCGAACAAGGGAAATTGCGAGGCGTCTCGTGGGATGGCCTGCTTGCGGCAGGCTGCTTTTGCTAGGTCGCGTAGGGCCTGAAGCAGGCAACGGCCCGACGGGAGGATGCGTGGTGGCTTGCTTGAAGTGCGGGCGCGACGAAGTCGCGCCCGCTTGAATCCGGCGTGATGCCGGTGATGGTCAGACTGCTTAGCTCTAATTTTTGGGGGGGGCGACGCGTGCGTCAACCTCCGGAACTTGCCAGCAGGGCGTGCGCTCGATTGCTCGCGAGCACGACGACGACCTCGCAGGCGCTGCTGTCGACTTGGACTGACGGCATCGACACTGCGCGCGACATGAGCTCGACAACCTGTACCAGCCGCGTGAGCGAGCCGTCGAGGCAGTGCGCCTTGTCCAGGAGCTGCTCAAAGTCCTGCCCGCCGAGGTTGATGCCGAGGGTGACATCCGCAGAGAGTTCCTCGTCCTCGGTCTCGAGCGCCAGACGCAGGTCGCCGCCGCGCAGGCCGTTTCGGAAGAAGGCCTGCACGCCATCATCATCCAGTGGCATCACGATGCGCAGTTCCGCTGTGGCTCGTCGCATGGCGAGCGTGACCCACAGCTCGTGCTCGTCTGCAACGCTGAAGACCTCGAGCCGGACGCGAGGTGCGTCTTGGCCCGTATCGAGCGAGCGTATGAGCCAGTCCGGAACGGTGGCCAAGAGTGACAGGTCAGTCGCCGTCGAGTCGCTCGTGGCGCGACTGGTCTCGTCGCGGTCCGGAGGTGCTGCCACGTATCCGATGCGTATCTTGCGCAGGGCGGCGAGAAGGCGCTCGGGTTCCAAGTCCATGTGGGTCCTTTCAAAATGGCCTAGGGACTTTGTGTAGCCATGGAATCGACCGCCCTGAAGAACTCGCAGGCCTGTGCGAGGACGAATGTTTGCGGGTTGCGTGGGTGGTCACACGGATTCGCGGTGACCATGAAAGAAGAGGGGCGCGGATGTTGCCGCGCCCCTCGGTGAATGAGTTGGTTCCTTGTTCTCGCTGTGTTCGTCAGTGCAGGGTCGCGTCGCGCTGCTCGTTGGCGTTCCCCGAGCTCCGACCGGCGGCCAGCTCAAGGTCCGCCACTGTCGGCGTGGTGGCCAAGACCGCGATGACGTCGTCGACGTGTTGTCCCGTGACGAGGCTCTTGCCAAACGCTGGTTTGCAGCTGAACGAGGTCAGCTGCATGGCCGGAGCGATGCCGGCGGAGCTTCGTGTTGCCGTCTGGATGAGGCCCAGCAGCGTCCGGGGCTCGTCGAACTCCATCGGCACACTCATGACCGCGCACTGGCGGGTGTTCTCGATGCTGAACAGCAAAGTGAACACCCCTTCCTTGAGCGCGTCCTGGAGGAATGCCTTCGTGAGCGGGTCGCTGAGTTGCATCACGCATCGCAGCTGCACATTCGCGCACTGCATGGTTGCGAGCAGCACGGTGTCCAGGCGGTCAAGCGTCGGATAGACCGTGTAGTTGTGCGCCAGCTGCTTGGTGGGGTCCAACCGCTCGACCAGCCAGTTGGGCACTGAAGCTCCGACGGCATAGCGCCCGATGGCCGGTCGCTGCTTGACGTGTCGCAGTTCGGAGCGCAACTGGTCTGGCGTCACGATGCCGCCCATACGGGCGTTGCGCAGGAACAGCGCCGCTTCGTCGGCGGATAGATACTCTTGCATGAAGTCCTTTCGGATATGGCCTAGGGACTTCGTGTAGCGAGGGATTTCGGGCGCCTGAAATCTGTCGGGGTTCAGGGTGGCGCGCTCATCTCCCGCAGTGCGGGTGTCGAATCAGTCAGACGGCATCGGGAGGCGTGTCGCGGAAGAAGGACTGGGGAAGCATGGCTTGCTCGAGCATCTCGATGCTGCGTTGCTCGACGCCTCGCTGGATGAAGAACTCGCGCCAACCCCGGACCACGTTGAGCATCCCATCAATCAGCGCTTGTGCATCTTCTTTCGTCAGCCCGAACACATCGCACTGGGAAAGGATGTTGTAGAGACTCGCGGCCCGACCGAAGCGACCGACTTCGAGAGCCAGGTCTCGCCGCTCGAGGGAGACCAGCGGCACCGGCAGGATGTCGTAGCCCGGTGAAAGGCGCCAACCACCTTTGGTGTGCAGCAGGGCGTGGTTGCGAGGATGGTCGTCGTTGTTGGTGACCATGGCGTTGAAGACCATGCGAAGGAAGAGTTCGCGACGGTCGTCGTTGCCCTTGACGGACCAGCGCCGAAGTTCATCCGCGAGCAGCGGGTATGACCAGCGCTCGCGACCGAGGTAGCCATCCTCGGCATCAATCACGGTCAGGCCCGAGACGAGCCCGTAGCGCCAGTAGCCATTGGCGTCCGGATTCCATTCGCGGTCGAAGCGGTCGAGCATTAGCGCGTCGCGCTCTCCGACTCGCTCTAGGCGCGTTCCGCAAACGCGAAGCCCGGCGGCGCGGGCCAACTCCAGCGTCGCGTACTCGATGCGCTGCATGTTGTGCCGGTCGGCTTTCTCGGGCAGCTTGGCCAGCCAGATTTTGTGGTCGTCCTCGACCGTCACTTTGGGTCTGGCGCCACCCATGCTGGTGCCGGGTTCGAGTTCTTCGAGCACCTCGTGGGGAAGCCGTCCGTCCTCTTCCAGCTTCTCGGCCGCCTCGATGAGGGCAGGCAATTGATGCGTGCGATTGAAAGGTCGCCGTGGAGCGGGCGGTGTTGCAGTTCTTCCGAAGCTCAGATTGCCAGCGCCGTCGTCCGGCCCGTTGAGCAGGTATTCCACTTCCTGGATGTCCGCTTCGGGCCGTTGCAGCTTGGCCTGGATGACTCTACGGCCCCATGCGTCGGGGCTTGCGTCACGAACGGCGCCTGGAATGCCCTTGAGCTTCGTGAACTTCTGCGGGCGCGTCGATAGAGGCAGGTGGAACGGGTCCAAGGCCATCACCTCGGGCCGTTCCAGATACCGCTTGCCGTACGTGAAGGTGCCTTCAAAGGCGCCTGCGCCAACACCGCGAACCTTGAGCGACGCGCAGGGCACGGTCTCCATTGTCCCGGGAAGCTGGATGTAGACGTAGCAGGCTTGTTCGTCGTTGGCCATGGGTCAGAAGTCGTTGTCGCTGTCGACTGGGTTGCGCACGCGCTTGGGCCTGCGGGCAGCCTCGAGAATCTTCCCGTGCTCGTCGGCATCAGGGTCGGCCAGCGCCGCTGCCGTGTTGAGCAGGCCGAGCTTCCAGAGCACAGCAAAGGCGGTGGCGATGGTTGCGCCCGGTGCGCCTTTCTCGAGGGTGTACAGCGTCTTGCGGGTGATGCCGCAAGCTTGAGCGAGTTCTTCCTGGTTCATGTGACGGCGGACGCGGGCGAGCCGTAGGTTCTCGCCGAACCTCTGGGCCGCCGTGGTGACTTCCAGCGGAAGGGTTGTCTCGGTTGTCATCTGCTACCCATAAAGCTACTTTGCGGGTAGCAGTTTACCCATCTAGATAAACCGAGGTCAAGAGGCATGACTTCATGATGGGTATGTTGATACCCATATTGAAGGTTAGTGGGTAGCAAATTACTCGTGCCCGCCAACCACGCACAAGACCGACTACAGAGAGCCGGCCGAAGCGTTTGAACGAAAAACCGCCGGCAGTTGACCTGCAACGTCAACTGCCGGCGGACTTCATTCATCAGCGCAGCCTGACGACTCAAGCTCCTCAAGCTGCCTTGCGTTCAGCCGCCAGCTGCGAGGTCGCTTCCCGGATGCCAGAAGACAGCACTCGCAGCCCGTCGGCGACGCGGAGGTGGCCGTAGCTCTTGAGAACCGTCTCGAGCTTGTCATGGAGCAGGGTCGCGACGTTGAGGTAGTCCCCCGGATTGCGCCGCAGGTGGTCAGTCGCAATGACATGTCGAAATGCATGAGGACCGAAGCCGGGGCAACTTTCGATGTAGGTCGACGTCAGGACCTTGAGGCGGTGCAGCATGCCTCCGGCGCTCCAGCCCTTGTTCTCCTGCATGCCAAGCCTCTCGAGGAATGACTTCGCCTTACGCGGACCAACGGCGGCGGCCAGCAGCAGTCTGTCCGTCTCATCCGCATCGACCAAATACGGCCGAGCCTCGGCGAGGTAGCGGTCAATCCACGGCGCCACAAGCGGGTCGACCGCAACGTCGTAAGGCATGTGCGCCGCCCCCTTCTCGTTCTTGAAGTCTGCCGCGTCGAACTTGATTCGATACTGTCCAGGACCGACGCGCAACAGGTTCCCCCTGCCGTCCGCCCGGAATGTCATCACCGCGTACTGGCTGACACGCAACGGATTCGAGATGAACAACCGGCACATCAGCACGTCGCGAATCCAGGCGCAGTAGTCGCGGTGATGGGCGGGTGGTGGGGCAGACCGCTCGAGGGTCTCGACAAACGCGACAAGACGCTTGAGCGGAAACTCGTCCTGCAAGATGACTGCGATGCGTTCAGTCGGGTCTCGGGATAGGCGAACACCCATCGTGTCTTCCGCTCGCTCGCGAAAAGCACGAATCTTGCGGCGGGCCATTTCGCAGTGACGCTGCCAACGCGAGCGGTCGGACGCGCCGTCGCCGACGGAGTCATCGGACAGCAACTCAAGTCCTGGAACGGTCTTGAGAAGGTCGTGTCGAAGCCAAACGAAGCCGGTCTTGGGACGTAGATAGCTTTCGACAAGTTGAAGGAACACGTTCACGCCGTTGTGAAATTTCATGTCCGAGAAGTTGATGCGCCAGTGCGCGTAGCTGACCACAAGGTCCGGGTCGGCAAGCCAAGCGAGCGTGTCGGCCTCGGAGGCGTCCATGCTGTGCCCTTCGGGAGCGGGCAACTTCAGCCAACCGAGATAGGAAGAAAAGTTCGCCCAGTGGACCGCACCGGTTGGGCACACCCGCCCGTTGATGACCATCGCTGGAGTCACAGGCATGCCGACGCGCTCGATGGGCTTCACGCGCCACGTATTCCTTCCCCTGGCCTCATCGCGCATTCGGTCTGTTTTCAATCTCAGCAAGTCCGTCCATTGCTGCGTGAGTCTCGGCGTGAATGTCATCGCATAGTGTCCGACCCTCGCCATCTGCGCTCTGCGCACCTTGGTGAAGCTCGTCGTTATGTCGTTCTTCTCCACCCCGCGCGCGTAGCGTGTCCGGCGCGCGAGAGGAAGCCGCGAAATGAGTGTCGCCTTGGGGAGTTCGAGAACCGCCTCGAGCTTTGGCAACTGGTTGACTGCTTCACCGCGAGGTTGGCCTCTCCCGCTGGACCAGTACTGCAGTGAATGGACACCAATGCCGCTCTCACGGGCAATCTGCCGCAGCGTCAGAGGCGACTGGCGCAGGCACTGCAACAGGGCGTCGGAGAAGGCCGCAGGCAGTGTGTCCTTGTGACGCAACGCGTCCGCGACACGACGCCACCGAAGCAACTGCTCCTGCCGGTCCTTCTGGGTACGAATTGCGAGCCGCTCTGCAATGACATCGCAAAAGCGTGTGAAGAACGCATCGAAGGAGGCGCCGAACTCTTCGGCGACCACCTTCGCCATCGAGTAGCCGTGCGAGTCGACCCAGAGCCGAAGCGCTGATGCCAGGTTCTTGACTTGCTGCTTCGCCATGCCTTCCGATTCAAGGTAGGCGCATCCGTGATGCAGCAGCTGCGCATACGTCATCGCCTGGGAGGTCGACGCTGGTGACGCAGCAACTGAAGAGATACTCGTCGCGACTTCGGCGGCTTCGTTTTCAGATTTTGGTTCGAACATGTGTACATCCGGTATAGGTGAGGCGTAACGGCGTCGTTATTTCGGCAATCACGGCTGAGACCGGGAAACCCGCGTCGTTGCTGGAGATGTGCGAGACGTCTTCATCTGCACTTGATTGATGAAGCCCAGAACGACCGCCGTTACGGTGGTTGCCACCGCATTGGCGGTGTGCTCGGGGTCCACGCTGTGCCGGAACAGCTCAGCGGTTGAGCAGTTCGTATAGGCACCAGGTGCTTATGCGAGCGCAGTGGCGATGGCACACGCGTGCCATGCCTGGTTGCGTGCGTAGAAATGCGCTTCGAGTCAAAAGCCGGCTACTCGACGTTCGCCTTCTGGCAAGCTTGGGCACATGAGAGCAACACCTCGACAGAAACTGGTGCGCGCCTCGCCCAAGGCAAGGATTCTTGAGCAGCAGATTGCGTGGGCACACCGACGCGATTTCGTCGCAGACGCGAGCGGCTATGTGGTTCACCTCGAGCAGAACTTGTTTCAGCCGATGAACCCATCGACCCGGGTAGCTTTCGAGCGTGGTGCTGGCTCTGAGCTTCACGCGAGCGATGGTCGGCGACCGAAGCTCTGCGCACTACATTCGTCGGCAGCGCTGGCGGTCAACGTGTTTGACTACTGGGTTGGAAGGACCTTGGCTCCGCTTCAGGATGCCCTCGGAGCAAGGGTCGAGTTGCTCGGCGTCGAGTTTGAGCGCAGGTTCCCGACCGGCCTGGCCGGGACTCCCCCGACCCTCGACGTCGTGCTCGAGACTTCGAACTCTGGTGTGCTGGCTATCGAGTCAAAGTTCACGGAGTGGATGACGCGGGCGGGCAGTGGCGGCTCGGGCTTAAGCGCGAGCTACTTCGCCGATGGTCGAAGGCTGTGGGCCAACCGTGGTCTGCCCCGATGTCAAGCCCTTGCCGAGCGAATCAGCGAGGGCAAGGAGCGCTTTGACTGGTTGAACGTGCCCCAGCTCCTCAAACATGGGCTTGGCCTTGCGGCCACGCAGAATAGGCCTTGTTCGCTCGTCTACGTCTTCTACGATTTCGCTTGCGAAGAATCGGTTTCGCACCGCCACGAAACTGAACGGTTCATGGAGGCGGTTGGAGATGACTTGAACTTTACTTCGCTGAGCTATCAAGACCTGTTCGAGCGACTGCTCGACATATGCTGGGAAGCACACGAGGACTACCTCAAGTACCTCGCCGCCCGGTACTTCGGCTCCGCTCACTCGACTGGTGTGGCTCTCGGCCCGGAGAAGAGCAGGTGACATCTGGCTCAGAGGGTGCGAGTCCTGCGACGTAGGCGCAGGGGATGCTGGCACTGCGGTACCCCAGGACAGCTTTCGCGAGCAGTCCAGACCCGTTGCTATTTTCCCCCCGGACTGGGCCTGTCAAGACCCAGCCAGTCAGTCAGCAAGTGCGCCAGCGTCTCCATCCCCGGCTGACCGACGGTCACGTCTGAGAGTGCGCCCACGCCATGGCTGGCGAGGTAGTCGGGCGAGCCGAGTGAGGGAACCGCGGCCGGGCCCGGGAGTAGCAGGACGCACGGACTCGGAACAGTCGAATCGAGCCTCAGCGCGTCGTGGTAAATGTGCGCCGACTCCATGGCCTGCAGAACATTGTCCCGCCCGCTTCGCCATTTCGCGTCCAGAACCATGGAACGAATACCGCTCGGGTGGCGAAGCACAAGCAGAATGTCCGGCCGTCGTTCCCGCGAAATGCTCCATCCACTGCGTTTGGCTGACGGCGCTTCGGAAGGGAACAGCGCCTGAAAGTACGTCTCTACTGTGGCCCCATCCTTCAACGGCAGGCGATGCGCAAGCTGCGCGGAAACCGCAGCGGGCTTGAACTCTTCCGCGCCAGCGTCAATCAATCGTCCGAGCACCTCCACAACTGCGAGGTAGCACCAGGTCTCGTAGATTCCCCAGGAATGATTGACGTGCAGTGCGTCTGCTTCGTCGTCTCCCTCGACTGACGTCGAGAGCGCCATGCATCCAAGACGATAAGCGCGGCTGTACGCTGGCTGCGCGGCAACCTGAGTCAGACCGGCAGCTGTCGTCCCACCGGTGCGAACTTCGGAGAACGGGGGACTGGACAACAGGACACGGATGCGTGTTTCAAGCGCACTGAGGTCCAACAGACGCCGCTCGACGCGCACAGCCTGCTCCTCGAAGTTGGCACCAAGGCCTTCGTCGGCCACTGTTCGATACAGCCGCAGGGAGGTGGCCAATATCCGGTGCAGAAGCGCAACCAGGGCACGATTCGCCGGTGTGTCGAAGGTGGGAGTGGAGGTCAGGCTTCGCAACTGAATCGATTCAGAGTCCACGTCAGAGCCAAGCGTTCCCGAACACATCGCTGCGACCCGACGGTCTCGCAAAGCACTCGGGTGCAGTCGGCGGACCCGCGACAGCGGCAGCATCTGAAGGTCGGCCGAAAGCGCACGGTGCGGTGCACGGGCAATGGCCACAACTGCATCAACAAACGACGGCCCATGCTCACGCAGCCTGGACAGCAGGACATCGTCGCTATACAGCCCGGTGCGTCCATCTCGCCCAAAGGCCATCGTCGCTGCCGAGGCCCCGCCCAACAGCGCCGGGTCAAACGCACGAATCTGTCCGACCATATCGGCGAAGCACTGGTCGCCCGACTTGCTATCAGCTGGACCGACGTCTAGCCAGAGGGACTGACGAACGCCCTCGGGGCTCAGCAATTCGGCAAGAACCCTCCCGGCATAGAAAGACGGCCGCCAACGGTAACTTCCATCAGGGCCAGGAGCCAGTTCGACGTCATCGACATAGAGCCTGCTCCCGGGCAGGCGACCGGTGCAGCCGAAGACGTAGTCGGTGTCCTCTCGCAAGCCCGTGATGGGCGCTCCGGGTGTCGGCGGGCAAAGCGCCGGCCCAGAAAGCTCACGCGCCAAACGAATCTCAAGCACGTGCCAGTCCTAGCGCCAGAACCTTGTCGAACCCGTCGCCTTCAGGTCTTCCTGCATACCCATCAGCTTCTCAACGCAGCGTTCTAGCCGATGCTTACGGAGAACCTCGAGCGTGACTTGTAGGGCCTTCTGGAATCTCGGGGACGTGTCGCCTCGAAGCTTCGGCAGGACCTTGGCGTAGACCACTCCGTCCAAGGCATCGGCGTCCGTTGCTCCAAGCGAGCCGTGAAAGGCCAGGTAGCGCAGGACGTCGTCGATGGTCCTCCAACCGAAATGCAGGCGAACAGGCGCCAGTGCTTCGACCAACTCGTTGAGTACGGCTCGAGCCTTCTGCTTCATCTCGCCAGGCAGTTCGACGGTTGACCAACCGGGGAACGCACCGACGTCGATGTTCCAGAACTCGAGCGTGAACGCGCGGTCCAGCACTTTGTCGGACAAACCGTGTGTGGTCTCGTCCATGTTGAGGGTGCCGATGATGGCGAGATTGGCGGGGTATTGGACCCGCATCGGCACTCCAGCCGGTTCGTCTCCCAGCTGATGCAAGTCGAGCCAACCGTGTGTTTCCATCGCCGACAGAACTGGTGCCAGGTACTGCTCCGGGTGAGACAGATTCATTTCGTCCAGGATGGCGACATATGGCCGCTCGGGGTCAGCGACCGCGCGCAACAGCAAGTCCAGAAACGGGGCGCTTCGATAGGACGAGTCCTGGATGGGGTTCACGTAGCCCAACAACGGACTCGGGTCATACCAACCTGGCTGCACCGGGACAACTCTCACATGTGCGCTGTCGCCGTGCTGCGAGCCGCTCAAGGCCAAGGCGTAGTTCAGTGCGAGCTGGGTCTTCCCAGAACCAGATATTCCAGTGAGGACTGCGAAGTGGCGGACAGGATGAAACCACAAGCCGGCATGGAGCTGAGCGACCAATTCGATGTCGAAACTCATTCGCCCTTTAACCAAGTCCGTCAGGCGCCGATTGAGGTCAGCGAGCTTAGGTAGGGCAATCGAGCCGGGCGTGGCGGCGACAAGCACCTCCTCAGCCTCCGGGCCCTTGGGGAGTGCTTCTGGTGTCCATGTCACCATTTCAGCCCAGGCGCGGCCCCGGTCAGTCAGGGCGTAGTGCCTGTTTTCGCCGACTTCGATGACGCCGAGGCTGGTGAGCCAACCGAGGAGGGAAGAAGGCGCGAAGTCGGTTGTCCAGCCGGGGTGAACCGATTGCAGCATCGCTATCAGCTCGGCCTTGGCTAAAGGTGCGGCCTCGAGACGCTTCACCACGTGGTCTACACCGAGGACCTTGGTCAGGAGGTGGTCGGCAAATTCGTCGGGGTCAAGAGTCTCCAGGAGGTTCAGGCCCCTCGCACTCAGTCGGTAGGTGTCGCCGTCACGACGGCAGAGGTCAAACTCGCGCGCGACGACATTGATTGCAGCAATCAGACTGTTCGGCGCGAGGTCCGGATTGGAGGCTTTGATGATGCTGGTGAACTCGTCCTTGGTGACGCCTTCTCGCAAGTCTTCCAGGTAACTCAGCAACGTCTGGAAGCCGCCCTTCATTGCCGTCAGACCCTTGCGTCGCAGAGTCGCAGGCAACGGCTTCAGTGCGGTAGACGCAGGAGCTGCAGATTCGGACTCGCCGGCTCCGTCATTCGCAACTCGCTCGTACAGTAGCCAGGGAATGCCCACACGGCGTACAAGCTCCAGGTCATCATCGACCGGCACCGGCCCGAGCAATCCGTCGATTCGCCCTCTGATGGCCTTGTGGGCACGAACAGGGTGGTCGCTGGTGCTGCCACCCATTTCCTTGTGCAGGAAACGCAGCGCACCGAGGTCTGCTAGACACGTGAAGTGCTGTGGGTAAATCGCGCAGAGCACACGGTTCAATTTCAGGCGCGGTGTCCGCCCACAAAGCTTGGTCAGACGGCCACGTAGCTCCTCATAGAACTGCGTGAGCCAAGTCTCCGCTTCGATGGCGTCGCTGGGCAGTGGTTTGACCACTTCGCCTGCGAACCACTGCCGGAAGCCTCCGCTCTCCAGCGCCGGCCCGACTTTGACCGTACCATTGCCTGTAGCCGAGACTGGGTTGTCGTCCCACAGACGCCTGAGGAACGTGGCATCGTCCAGCTTCGATGGGATGCCGGCTTTGACTTCGGCAAAGAACTGAGCGAGCGGGGCGACCCAGTCGAGAGTTCCCTTTGATGCCGCACTCCCGACCAATACCGCGTCGAGGTGCGCCTTGAGCGCAGCGTCAGATTCGAGCTTTCCGGGCACGTCCGTGTCTCCTGAATTTGGTCTTGCGAGCTTTCTGAACCATAGTTGTATCAGGCAGCTCGCGACCAAGGGCGCCGCGTGCTGAAAAACGGCCACGGGCCTGCTGAGCTGGAGCGCCCGAACGCTGCGTCTTCCCAACCGCCACGTTTGTCAGTTCGCCGGGGCCTCTGGCACCTTCTTGCCGTGGTCAAACACGGCCACGTGCAGTGGGAGTTCATCCCCGCACCGTAAGTCGTCGATAAGCGCCTGCAGCGAAAGTGTGTGGTGTTAGCCCAGCTTACGTACCGGCCTCGGGATTTGTTGAAGCGGGGCTAGCAGCGAAAGCGCTTGAAGACCCATGTTCACACTTTTCATTGATGAGTCTGGCTGCCCAGGGCAGTTCCCAACACTCAACTCCCCGGTCCAGCCACTTCTAGTCGTCGCCGGCATCGTGCTTGACACGAGTCACCTTGCCGAAGTGAATCGGGATTCGCGGGCAGCATGTGAGCAACTCGCGGCCGGGGCCCGTTGGCAGTCTTAGCTTGGAGCCGTTGGCAGGCACAGCCAGGCACGTTGGCAACCCAGGTATGTTCCAACAACAAGTGTCCGCGCATGCCGGGCGCCCGTGCCCGCACGCGTATAGAGGCGCAGCCTATCCGTCAGCATGGAGGCCTCCCGATGAAAGATGAACCATTGCATCAACGCATCCTGCCCGAGAAGCACTACGTCGACGTGGCATACGCCGCTTGCTGGTGGCGGGTCTCAGCCGGTGTGAACGAAGGCCGGCCACGGGCTGTCGTGGGCCACGTCCTCTAGCGAGCGGGGCGAGAGAGCGGCACTTCGGTTCGGCCCTGGCCTCGCGCAAGCGCGCTGCCGCAGAGGGAAGGCGAGTGTGCCCAATTCTGTCTCGGCGATGGCCCGGGAGTGAGGTAAGTCCCTGATTTGCGGGGATTTGGGCCATCTGCGTCTACCGCCCCCAAGAAAAGCAAAAGGGCGCCTAAGCGCCCTCTCGGGTCAATTCGGAGCTCGGTTTCAGCCTACCTCAACCTCATCACCATCCGTAGAGGTCACGGAAGGAGCGGCCTCCCGCTGATTGTTCCCTTCGAACATTTTCCTATCCAAGGGGACCTTCTTGCCAACTACAGCGGCTAGGAACCCTTCGTGCATGTCCTTCGAGCGAGTCAGAATGTCAGACTTAACCGCCGCAGTGAGGGTCGCGGCGTCAACGCGGTTCTCCTCGCAATATGCCGCCAAGCGCCGACGGTAAAGAGACTGGGCGACCGCTGCACGAGCCTGGGTTCGGTCAGCGTCAATCACGGTTTGCAGCTCAGGAGTAGTAGGCTTCCATAGCTCAAGAAGCATGTACCTGTACTTTGGCCACTCAGCCGGCTGCAGCTCCCCGGGGAGGACAACCTGGCGGAATGTCGGTCCGCCAAGTGTTAGCTTTACCTCGGGTTCCACGGACAGTTCGCCTTCGAAGGCTTGAAGCAGGTACTTCAAGTCCGTGATGGTCTTCGGGCGAAGTAGCTGGTTTACTTGGTCGATGTAGTCATCAAGCAAGGCATGCGTGGAGTGCTGTATTCCTCCGTACGCAATCTGAATAGCTTCGGCATATGCACAG
>JADJJI010000009.1 GCA_016706565.1 Piscinibacter sp. | reverse complement strand
CTGGGACCTGGACTTCAAGAGGGAGTCGCGCTATGGCGGCCATAGGAAAGCAGACGGCCCGCGAAGAAACGGCAGCTGGGGCTTTATGTCAGAATGATTGTGCCTTGCCACCCCATCAGCGTGGTGCCTGCAGAAGGACATTCCATGAGCAGCGATCTGATCAAACACACCTCCGATGCCTCGTTCGACAGCGGACGTCCTGGAAGTCCGACAAGCCCGTGCTGGTCGACTACTGGGCCGGTGCGGGCCCCGCAAGATGATCGCCCCCATCCTCGATTGAGTGTCGAAGGACTACGACGGCCGCCTGCAGATAGCCAAGATGAACGTCGACGAGAACCGCGATGTGCCGGCGAAGTTCGGCATCCGCGGCATCCCGACCCTGATGCTTTTCAAGGACGGCCAACTGGCCGCCACCAAGGTCGGAGCGTTGTCAAAAGCGCAATTGACGGCCTTCCTCGACGGTCATCTATAATTTCCTGAATCGCAGCGCAGCCCGGATCCACGAGTCGCCGGGCCGCGCCGCAGGAAATCAAGCCACCACGCCAAGAACTGGCGCCCTGACACCGGGGGCGACGGTTCGCGCCAGATCCGGCAGCGCGTGGATTCGGCCCCTACCCCCGCGTTCCTGACAGTTCCGAGACGCAGGTTCATGCCGCCGGCCATCCGGGCCGGTGTCGTGGTAGGCCGAGACTCCGGTCGACATGCCGTTGGCGCGGCGGTCGACAACTCACCCCAGGGTGTCCCCCCATGCATCTGTCCGAACTGAAAGCGCTCCACGTCTCCGAGCTCATCACGATGGGCGAGGCGCTCGAGATCGAGAACGTCGCCCGCATGCGCAAGCAGGAGCTGATGTTCGCGATCATGAAGAAGCGCGCCAAGGGAGGCGAACAGGTCTTCGGCGACGGCGTGCTGGAGGTGCTGCCCGACGGCTTCGGCTTCCTGCGCTCACCCGACGCGAGCTACATGGCGTCCACCGACGACATCTACCTCAGCCCGAGCCAGATCCGCCGCTTCAACTTGCACACGGGCGACGCCGTCGAAGGCGAAGTCAGGGTTCCGAAGGACGGCGAGCGCTACTTCGCGCTCGTCAAGGTCGACCGTGTCAACGGCCTGACGCCCGAGGAGAGCAAGCACAAGATCATGTTCGAGAACTTGACGCCGCTGTTCCCGAAGGAACAGTTCAAGCTCGAACGCGAGATCAAGTCGGAAGAGAACATCACCGGGCGGATCATCGACTTGATCGCGCCCATCGGCAAAGGCCAGCGCGCCCTGCTCGTCGCCCAGCCCAAGACCGGCAAGACGGTGATGATGCAGCACATCGCCCACGCGATCGTGGCCAACCACCCGGACGTCTACCTCATCGTGCTGCTCGTCGACGAGCGCCCCGAGGAAGTGACCGAGATGGTGCGCACGGTGCGCGGCGAGGTCATCAGCTCCACCTTCGACGAACCGGCCGCACGCCACGTGCAGGTGGCCGAGATGGTCATCGAGCGCGCCAAGCGCCTGGTCGAGCTGAAGAAGGACGTGGTGATCCTGCTCGACTCGATCACCCGTCTGGCCCGCGCCTACAACAACGTGCTGCCGTCGTCGGGCAAGGTGCTGACCGGCGGCGTGGACGCCAACGCGCTGCAGCGCCCGAAGCGCTTCTTCGGCGCCGCGCGCAACGTCGAGGAAGGCGGCTCGCTGACCATCATCGGCACCGCCCTGATCGACACCGGCTCGCGCATGGACGAGGTGATCTACGAGGAGTTCAAGGGCACCGGCAACTGCGAGATCCACCTGGATCGCCGCATGGCCGAGAAGCGTGTCTACCCGTCGATCCTGATCAACAAGTCGGGTACCCGCCGCGAGGAACTGCTGCTCAAGCCGGAAATCCTGCAGAAGACCTGGATCCTGCGCAAATTGCTCTACCCGATGGACGAAATCGAGGCGATGGAGTTCATCCTCGACAAGATGAAGTCCACGAAGAACAACCTCGACTTCTTCGACATGATGCGTCGAGGCGGGTAAGTTATACTTCGCGGTTTTCCAGCGTCGGAAAGTGCGTCGAAAGGTTCGACGTGGCTCCCGAGTCACCAGCGCAGAGGCAAGGCATGAAAGAAGGCATTCACCCCAACTACCGCGAAGTCTGCTTCGTGGACCTGTCCAACGGCTTCAAGTTCGTCACGCGCTCGTGCGCGCAGACCAAGGAAACCGTGAAGATGGACGACGGCCGCGAGTTGCCGCTGTTCAAGCTGGAATCGACCAGCGAATCGCATCCGTTCTACACCGGCACGCAGAAGAGCGTGGACTCGCTGGGCGGCCGCGTCGAGAAGTTCCGCAACAAGTTCGCGCACCTGAAGAAGTGATTTCTTCGCGCACTTGAACTCCGAGGCAGCTTAGGCTGCCTTCGTGTTGAAAGGCAGCTTCGGCTGCCTTTTTGTTGTCTGGCGCCGACTTGCTGCATGATTCGCTGCCCCTGAACGCCGCCTCGTTTTGAACTCGCCCACCCCTGCCCTGGTCACCCAGCGCGCCGCCCAGCGGCTGCCGAGGCTGGCCCTGCTGCTCTTCTGCGCCGCATACGTGCTGCCGGGCGTGTTCGGCCGGGATCCCTGGAAGAACGCCGACGTCACTGCTTTCGGCCACATGGCCAGCATCGCCGGCGGCCAGTCGGGCTGGCTGTCGCCGTCGATCGCCGGGCTGCCCGGTGACGTCGCGCTCGTGCCGTATTGGCTGGGTGCCGCCTTCATCCGCCTGCTCGGCGGCCTGCTCGATCCCGCGGTGGCCGCGCGCATTCCGTTCGCGCTGCTGCTCGTGCTGGTCCTGGTGCTGACCTGGTACGCGACCTACCACCTCGCGCGCACCGAGGCGGCCCAGCCACTGCCTTTCGCCTTCGGTGGCGAGGCTGCGCCCGTCGACTACGCGCGCGCTATCGCCGATGGGGCCCTGCTGGCCGTCATGGCCACGCTCGGCCTGCTGCAGCTCGGCCATGAGACCACGCCGGAACTGGTGCAGCTGGCGGGCGCCACGCTGTTCCTCTACGCGCTCGCCGCGGCGCCATTCCGCAAGGGGCGCTCGCGGCTGGCTGCGCTGATCGCGCTGCCGGCGATGGCGGCCAGCGGCGCACCAGCCATCGCGACCGTGCTCGCGGTGACCGGCACGGCCATTTGCTGGCGCTCCACCTATTCCCAGGTGCGCGACGCCGCCTGGTGGGTGGCCGGCGCGGGCGTTCTGGCGGCGGCCTGCGCAACGCTCCTGCACGCCTGGGGCTGGCGTGTGACGACGGTCGAATCGCTCCAGCCGCTGGGTCTGTTGCGCCAGCTTGCCTGGTTCACCTGGCCCGCCTGGCCGCTGGCCATCTGGACGCTGTGGCGCTGGCGTGGCCACATGTTGCACCGTCACATCTCGGTGCCGCTGGGCTGCGCGCTGCCGGCGCTGCTGGCTGGCTTGGCGATGGGCGGGTCCGACCGCGCATTGATGCTCGCCCTGCCGGCGCTTGCCGTGCTGGCCGCCTTCGCCTTGCCGACGCTGCAGCGCAGTACCGCCGCGGCGATCGACTGGTTCTCGGTGTTCTTCTTCAGCATCTGCGCTCTGGCCATCTGGGTCATCTACGTGGCGATGCAGACCGGCTTCCCAGCCAAGCCGGCCGCCAACGTCGCACGCCTGGCGCCAGAGTTCAGGCCGAGCTTCTCGTTGCTCGCGCTGGCGATCGCGCTGCTGGGCACCTTGGCCTGGATGTGGCTGGTGCGCTGGCGCACCGGCCGCCACCGCCATCCATTGTGGAAGAGCCTGGTCCTGCCCGCCGGCGGCGTCGCCGTGTGCTGGCTGCTGCTGATGACGCTGTGGCTGCCCTTGCTGGACCATGCACGCAGCTATCGACCACTGCTCGGCCGCATCGCCGAGCATGTGCCGCGAACGGCCTGCGTTGCCGCGCCGCAAGTGCCGCGCGCGCTGCTGGCGGCGCTCGAATCGATGGGCGGCTACCGCGTCGATGCGGTCACGCCGGCCGAGCTGTCACCCTGCGACTACCTGCTCGCCTCGCAGACACCGAAGCTGCCTGCCACGTCGTACCCTGGCTGGCAGTTGCTGGCCCGCGTCGAGCGGCCGACCGACCGACAGGACCTCACGGCGATCTACCGCCGCACCGCCGCGGCCCGCTGACCCGGCTCAAGCAGCCTCGATGGCCACGCGCACGCGTGCGGCCGGAAACACCAGCCTGAATCGCGAACCCTTGCCCGGCTCGCTCTGGATGTCGAGTTCCGCACCATGGCGCTGCACCACATGCTTGACGATCGACAGGCCGAGCCCGGTGCCGCCGGTGTCGCGTGAGCGGCTGCCGTCGACGCGGTAGAAGCGTTCAGTCAGCCGCGGGATGTGCTCGCGCTCGATGCCCACGCCGGTGTCGCTCACAGCCAGTTCGCCACTGCCGTCGGGCAGCTCCTGCCAGGTCACGTCGATGCGGCCTCCCTCCGGCGTGTAGCGCACCGCATTGCTGACGAGGTTGTTGACGGCGCTGTGCAGTTCCGAACTCGAGCCCGCGATCTGCACGCCCGTTCCGCCGCTGACCGTCAGAAGGTGCCGCCCGGCCGACAGGGCGCGGGCATCGGCTTCCACCTGCGCCAGCAGCGGCGCCAGCGGCACCCAGCGGTCTGCCGCGGGCCTGGGGCTGCCTTCGAGCTGCGCCAGGGTCAACAGGTCGCTCACCAGCGTCTGCATGCGCTGCGTCTGCTGGGTCATCAGCTCCAGAACGCGCTTGCGTTCCACCTCGGTCAGTTGCAGGTGGGTCATGGTCTCGATGAACCCGGCCAGCACTGTCAGCGGCGTGCGGATCTCGTGCGACACATTGGCGACGAAGTCGCGGCGCATGGCTTCGTTGCGTTCCCGATCGGTGATGTCCTGCGACAGGACGAGCCTCATGCCTTCGCCATAGGGGCGCAGCAACACCGACAGGACCCCGTTCCCCCTGGGTGTCGGAAAGTTGACCGCCTCGGTATGGACCTCCGCCTGCAGGTAGGCGACGAAGGCAGGGGCACGGACAAGATTGGTCACGCGCTGGCGCCGATCGCGCAGCGGGTCCAGTCCGAAGTGGTCGGCCGCGACCGAGTTGCACCAGACGATCTGGTCGTTCTCGTCGAGCATGAGGACGCCATTCGGTGAGGCCTCGATGGCGGAGAGGAATTGCTCCAGCCGCAGCCGCTCCTGCGCCAGCCCCTGCTCGCGCAGCCGGATCGAGCGCTCGACGCGGTAGCCCAGTTCGCCCCAGAAGCCGGCGTCGCGCGGCGCCTGCTGGTCCTGGTTGCCTCGCAACCAGTTGATCAGACGGTAGCCTCGCAGCGTGTCGAGCAAGGCGACGATCGCCACGCCGGCACCGCCGCCCACCAGCACGCGCCACAGAAGGGTCTGCTCGGCGTTGGAGACGATGAAGCCGATCACGCCCCCGGCCAGCATCGCCATCACTCCGGCCAGCAGACGCGGCAGCAGCCAGTTCATCGTGGGCTCCGCGAATTCACGCCTGCGATGCCGCCACCTGCTGCGTCAGACGGTAGCCAGCACCTCGCACCGTCTCGACCATCTGGGCGCATTGCGCGGGCGACAGCGCCTCGCGCAATCGCTTCACGTGCACGTCGACGGTGCGCTCCTCGATGAACACGTGATCGCCCCAGACCCGGTCGAGCAGTTGCGCCCGGCTGTGCACGCGCTCGGGGTGCGTCATGAAGAAGTGCAGCAGGCGAAACTCGGTCGGCCCCAGCTTGAGCTCGACGTCGCCGCGCGACACCCGCCGAGTCGATGGATCGAGCCTCAGGCCGGCCACCTCCACCGCGGCGTCCAGCGCCTCCGGCGCCTTGCGACGAAGGACCGCGCGGATGCGCGCCATCAATTCGTTGGTGGAGAACGGCTTGGCCAGGTAGTCGTCGGCGCCCGCATCCAGGCCGGCCACCTTGTCGGTCTCGTCGGCCCGGGCGGTCAGCATGATGATCGGCAGCTCGCGTGTGCGTGCATCGCCACGCCAGCGCCGCGCCAGCGACAGTCCGGACTGGCCGGGCAGCATCCAGTCCAGCAGTACCAGGTCGGGCAACACGCCATCGACCGCAGCCTGCGCCTGCTCGGCCGTGGCCGCGAGCGTCACCTCGTAGCCCGCATGCCGCAGGTTCAGTGAAATCAGCTCGGCGATTGCCGACTCGTCTTCGACCACCAGCACCCGGCTCATGCCATGCTCCTCATCGGACGACCGACTCCACGTGCTCGAGCGAGTTGTGGCGCACGTCGGTGCCCTTGACGATGTAGATGATCTGCTCGGCCAGGTTCTTGGCATGGTCGCCGATGCGCTCGATCGCCTTCGCGACGAACACCAAGTCGATCGACGCCGAGATGGTGCGCGGATCTTCCATCATGTAGGTGATGAGCTGGCGCATCAGGCCGTCGAACTCGCGGTCGATCTGGTTGTCGTCCTTGATGACCTCCAGTGCCTTCACCGCGTCGAGCCGCGCGAAAGCGTCGAGTGCCTTGCGCAGCGAAGCGATGGCCAGGCTGGCCTCGAAGGAGACGTCGACCACCGGCAGTCGCATGCGGCTGGACACGCCCGAGTTGATCAGACGCTGCACGGTGCGGCCGATGCGAGCTGCCTCGTCGCCCACGCGTTCCAGATTGCCGATCGTCTTGGAGATGGCAATCAGCAGCCGCAGGTCGCGTGCCGTCGGCTGGCGACGCGCGATGATGGTGGAGAGATCGCGATCGATCTCGATCTCCAGCTGGTTGACGCGTTCTTCGCCCTGCAGGACCTGGGAGGCGGTCTCGCTGCTGAAGTTGACCAGCGCGTAAATGGCCTGCGCAACCTGCGATTCCGCAAGCCCCCCCATCTCGAGCACGCGGGTGGAGATGGCGCTCAGCTCGGCGTCGAACTGCGTGGAAAGATGCTTTTCGGTCATGGCTCGTTCTCGCTGGTCAGCCGAAGCGGCCGGTGATGTAGTCCTCGGTGTCCTTCTTCTTCGGCTTCATGAAGAGCTCGGACGTCGGCCCGAACTCGATCAGGTCGCCGAGGTACATGTACGCGGTGTAGTCTGAACAGCGCGCCGCCTGCTGCATGTTGTGGGTCACGATAGCCACGGTGTAGTCGGCTTTCAGCTCGGTGATCAGTTCCTCGATCTTGCCGGTGGAGATCGGATCCAGTGCAGAACAGGGCTCGTCGAGCAGCAGCACTTCGGGCTTGATCGCCACGCCGCGTGCAATGCAAAGGCGCTGCTGCTGCCCGCCAGACAGGCCCGAGCCGCTCTGGCCCAGCTTGTCCTTGACCTCGGTCCACAGCGCCGCCTTCTTCAGTGCCCACTCGACACGTTCGTCCATCTCGGCGCGTGGCAGTGTCTCGAACAGCTTCACCCCGAAGGCGATGTTGTCGTAGATGGACATCGGGAACGGCGTCGGCTTCTGGAACACCATGCCGATCTTCGCGCGGATCAGGCTGACGTCGTGCTTCGATTCGAGGATGTTCTCGCCATCCACGAGGATCTGCCCTTCGGCTCGCTGTTCGGGATAGAGCTCGAACATCCGGTTGAAGGTTCGCAACAGCGTGCTCTTGCCGCAGCCCGACGGCCCGATGAACGCTGTGACCTTGCGCTCCGGGATGTCGAGGTTGATGTGCTTCAGGGCATGGAAGGCGCCATAGTAGAAGTTCAGATCTCGCACCGAGAGCTTGATCTTTTCGCCCACCGGCAGGTCGACTCGGGTGTCCATGTTCTGGGGTTCCTAGTTCAGGATTTGTTGCGGAACAGCACGCGCGCCAGGATGTTGAGCATGAGCACACCGAAGGTGATCAGGAACACTCCCGCCCAGGCCAGCTTCTGCCAATTCTCGTAGGGGCTCATCGCGAACTTGAAGATCGTCACCGGCAGGCTGGCCATTGGCTGCCTCAGGTCGCTGGTCCAGAACTGATTCGACAGCGCGGTGAACAGCAGCGGCGCCGTCTCGCCTGCGATGCGTGCCAGGGCCAGGAGAATGCCCGTGATGACGCCGGCACGCGCCGCCTTCAGCGTGATCGACGAGATGACCTTCCACTTCGGCGTGCCCAGCGCATACGCCGCTTCGCGCAGCGCATTGGGAATCAGGCTGAGCATGTTCTCGGTCGTCCGGATCACCACGGGAATGACGATCAGCGCAAGCGCAAGGACACCAGCGAAGCCCGAGAAACTCTTCATCGGAGCGACCACTGCAGCGTAGATGAACAGTCCGATCACGATCGAAGGGGCCGAGAGCAGGATGTCGTTGATGAAGCGCGTGATACTGCCGAGCCATCCCTTCTGCCCGTACTCGCCGAGATAAATGCCGGCGAGGATCCCGATGGGCGTGCCGAGCAACGTTGCCAGCGTGACCATCGCCAGCGAACCAAAGATCGCATTGGCAAGGCCGCCGGTCTCGGCCTGTGGCGGGGGCGTCATTTCGGTGAACAAAGCGAGCGACATGCCGCCCAGACCGAGGCGAACCGTCTCGATCAGGATCCAGATCAGCCAGAACAAGCCGAAGGACATGGCCACCAGGGCCAGAACGAGCGCGATCGCGTTCACGCGTTTGCGGGCAGCGTGCATGCTGAGCCGCTTGGCCTGGTACTGCGCGGCCTGGTCATTGACGATGCTGCTCATGTCCGGCTCCCCTCGCCCTTCTTCAACTGCGTCAGCAACAGCTTCGACAGCGACAGCACGACGAAGGTGATGAAGAACAGCACCAGCCCCAGGTAGATCAACGATGCCTGGTGCAACCCTTCCCCGGCCTCCGCGAATTCATTGGCCAGCGCCGACGTGATGCTGTTGGCCGCCTCGAACAGCGACAGGGATTCCAGTTGGTTGAAGTTCCCGATCACGAATGTGACAGCCATCGTCTCGCCCAGTGCGCGACCGAGCCCCAGCATGATGCCCCCCACGACGCCTGTCTTGGTGTACGGCAACACGACGCGATAGACCACTTCCCACGTCGTGGCGCCGAGCGCATACGACGATTCCTTGAGCATGGGGGGGGTGACCTCGAAGACGTCTCGCATCACCGCGGCAATGAACGGGATCACCATGATCGCCAGGATGATGCCCGCAGACAGCAGGCCGATGCCCACGGGCGCGCCGCTGAATAGCGACCGAAGTACCGGAACATCGCCGAAGGCAGACTGCAGGGGCTGCTGCACGTACTTCGACAGGATGGGGCTGAACACCAGCAAACCCCACATGCCGTAGACGATGGAAGGCACCGCGGCGAGCAGTTCGATCGCGGTGCCCAGCGGTCGCTTCAGCCAGGCGGGCGACATCTCGGTGAGGAACAGGGCGATGCCGAAGCTGACGGGAACCGCGATCAGCAGCGCGATGAACGATGTCATCAGCGTGCCGTAGATCATCACCAGCCCGCCGTACCTGTTTTGAACGGGGTCCCACTCGCTGCGCCAGAGGAAGCTCAGCCCGTACTCGCGAATCGCGGGCCATGCGCCAATGACGAGCGAGAGAATGATGCCGGCCAGAAGGACGAGCGTCACCACGGCGGCGCCGTGGGCCAGCACCGAGAAGAGAGTGTCAGCCCAGGGAGAAGCTCGCCTCTGAGCCGGCGGCCGCCCCTGCGAGTGCGATCGATCCATCTTCTGCTCGTCGGGGAATGGTTTTGCGGGCAGTGTAGCGGCCACGTCGAGTCCTCCGTGTCAAACAACGGCGGGGTGAGCCCAATGAAGGACTCCACCCCGCGCCGTGCCGAGCCGAGCAAGCCAATGCTCAAGCCCGCCATGTCGCCGATCTACTTGTAGGCAATCACCTTGCCGGAGGCATCCTTGATGTTGTCGGCCCACTGCTTGCGAACCAGCGCCTTGACTGCGTCGGGAAGTGGCACGTACTCGAGTTCGGCTGCCATCTGGTCACCGCTGTTGTAAGCCCAGTCGAAGAACTTCAGCGCACTCGCGGCGTTCTGCGGCTTCTCCTGGCTCTTGTACATGAGAATGAAGGTGGCACCGCTGATCGGCCAGGTTTCCTTGCCCGGCTGCTCGGTGAGGATCTGGTAGAAGCTCTTGGACCACTCTGCGCCGGCAGCAGCCGACTTGAAGTTCGCATCGTCCGGCGCCGCGAAGTTCCCGTCCTTATTCTTGAGCATCACGTAGGTCATCTTGTTCTGCTTGACGTACGCATACTCGACATAGCCGATCGAGTTGGGCAAGCGCTGCACGAAAGCCGCCACGCCCTCATTGCCCTTGCCGCCCGCGCCGGTGGGCCAGTTCACGGCCGTACCTTCGCCCACCTTCGCTTGCCACTCGCTGTTGACCTTGGACAGGTAGTTCGTGAAGATGAACGTCGTTCCCGATCCGTCGGCGCGGCGCACCACGGAGATGGCAGCGTCGGGCAGAGGTACGCCTGGATTCAGCGCCGCCAGAGCCGCATCGTTCCACTTCGTGATCTTGGCGAGGTAGATGTCACCGAGCACCTGCCCGGTCAACTTGATCTGCCCCGGCGCGATGCCCTTGATGTTGACCACCGGCACCACGCCACCGATCACCGTCGGAAACTGGACCAGGCCGTCCTTGGCCAGCTCGTCGTCTTTCAGCGGCATGTCGCTCGCTCCGAAATCGACCGTCTTGGACTTGATCTGCTTGATGCCCGCGCCCGAGCCCACCGACTGATAGTTGATTCTTGCGCCCGTGGCCTTGTTGTAGGCATCCGCCCATTTCGCGTAGATCGGTGCCGGAAAAGTCGCGCCGGCGCCCGTGATGTCCTGCGCCATGGCTACTGCAGTAGAAAGAATCAGCGTGGCAGCCAGCGCCGTGCCGCGGAAGATCGATGAAGTCATGAACAGCCTTTCGTAAAGGGTTTCCTCAGGGATACCCGGCACTCTAGGGTGGGAATGTGACATTGCCATGACATCGAATGGGTCGGCCCCCCCGGGGTGACCGGGCGTCACGTCGCGGTCACGGCTTCGTCACAAAGCATGGATAGCCTCCCGTCCGTTCCTCCCAAGACACGACCTGACAGGAGTCCGTCCCATGTTCCGTTCTCTCGCCCCGCTGGCCGTTGCGCTGGCCTTCCTGGCCGGCTGCGCTACGACCGCTGCACCCACCAACGTCGCCGACACCGCGTCCCGCACGCCGCAGTTGAGCACGCTGAGCAAGCTGATCGCCGATGCCGGCCTGACCGAGACCCTGCGCGGAGCTGGCCCCTACACGGTTTTCGCTCCCAGCGATGACGCTTTCAAGGCAGTACCGGCGAAGACGATGGCCGAGTTGGCAGCGAACAAGGACCTGCTCAAGTCGGTTCTGACCTATCACGTGGTCGCCGGCAAGATCGTGTCGGCGGACGTGAAGAACGCCAGCACCAAGACCGTGCAAGGTGCCAACGTAGCCCTGGCGAAGTCGGGGACCTTCGTCACCGTGGAAGACGCCATGGTCACCCAGGCCGACGTGCCGGCCAGCAACGGCGTCGTGCACGTCATCGACCGCGTGCTGATGCCGCCGAAGAAGTGATTCAGCCGCGCGCGGCCTCGGACAGCTGCTCGGCACAGCGCCGGGCCATGCCGGCGTCGCGCGCCTCGACCATCACGCGCAGCACCGGCTCGGTGCCCGAGGCGCGGATCAGGATGCGGCCGTCGCCGCCGAGTTCGCGCGTCACGCGCTCCTGCATGGCGGCCAGCGAGGCGTTCTTCTTCCAGTCGCTGCCCTCGGCCAGCCGGACGTTGATCAAAGTCTGCGGGAACAGCGTGACGCCGTGCAGCAGCTCGGCCAGCGACTTGCCGCTGCGCCGCACCGCCTGCAGGATCTGCAGCGCGCTGACGATGCCGTCGCCGGTGGTGTGCTTGTCCAGCGCGAGCAGGTGGCCCGAGCCCTCGCCGCCGAGCTGCCAGCCGCGTGCGGCCAGCTCCTCGAGGATGTAGCGGTCGCCGACCTTGGCGCGGACGAAGGCGATGCCGCGCTCCTTCAACGCCACCTCGACCGCCATGTTGGTCATCAGCGTGCCCACGGCCCCCGGCACGCTTTGCGCTTGCGCCAGGCGGTCGGCCACCATCACGAACAGCAGCTCGTCGCCGTTGTACAGGCGGCCGGCGGAATCCACCAGCTGCAGCCGGTCGGCATCGCCGTCCAGCGCCACGCCATAGTCGGCGTCGTGCTCCTTGACCGCTGCCACCAGCGCCGCCGGAGCCGTGGCACCGAAGCCTGCATTGATGTTCAGCCCGTCGGGACTGCAGCCGATCTCGATCACCTCGGCACCGAGTTCGTGGAACACGTTCGGTGCCACGCGCGACGCCGCGCCATGCGCCGCATCGACAACGATCTTCAGGCCCTTGAGCGACAGTTCGTTCGAGAAGGTGCTCTTGCAGAACTCGATGTAGCGGCCGCGTGCGTCCTCGAGCTTGCGCACCTTGCCCAGGCGCGCCGAGTCGACCCACTGCGCCGGCTTCTCGAGCTCGGCCTCGACCTGCTGCTCCCAGGCATCGGGAAGCTTCTCGCCGCGCGCCGAGAAGAACTTGATGCCGTTGTCCTCGAACGGGTTGTGCGAGGCGCTGATCACCACGCCCAGGCTCAGGCGCAGCGCCCGGGTCATGTAGGCCACGCCCGGCGTGGGCAGCGGCCCGGTCATCAGCACGTCGACGCCGGCCGACGTGAACCCGGCTTCCAGCGCAGACTCGATCATGTAGCCCGAGATGCGCGTGTCCTTGCCGATCAGCACCGTCGGGCGGGTCTCGCTGGCGCGCAGCACACGGCCGACAGCGTGCCCGATGCGAAGCATGAAGTCGGCGGTGATCGCGCCCTGGCCGACCGTGCCGCGGATGCCGTCGGTGCCGAAGTAGTTTCTGCTCATGTCAATCCTCCGGCGGCGATTCTGTCAGCCGCCCAGTCCTGCGCCATCCCACACCTTCAGGGCGTCGACCGTGGCCGCGACATCGTGCACACGAACGACACGTGCGCCCAGATGTACCGAGGCGAGCGCCGCCGCCACACTGGCAGCCAGGCGCTCCCCCACCGGCCTGCCGGTGATCGTGCCGAGCGTCGACTTGCGCGACCATCCCAGCAGCAGCGGCCTGCCCAACGCCAGCAGCTCGCGCTGGCGGCGCAGCAGCTCGAGGTTGTGCGCCACGCTCTTGCCGAAGCCGATGCCCGGGTCGAACACGATGCGCTCCAGCCGCACACCTCGCTGGAGCAGCGCTGCCGCGCGCTCGTGCAGGAAGTCCGACACTTCGGCGACCACGTCGTCGTAGGCTGGTCGGCTCTGCATCGTGGCCGGGTCGCCGTGCATGTGCATCAGGCAGACGCCGCACTGCGGGTGGGCCGCCACCGCCTCCAGCGCGCCGGGCAGGCGCAGCGCGTTGATGTCGTTGACGATGTCGGCGCCGAGATCGAGCACACGCTGCATCACCTCCGGCTTCACCGTGTCCACTGACAGCGGCACGCCGAACTGCAGCGCCCCCTGAATCACGGGCAGCACTCGCGCGAGCTCCTGCTCCAGCGGCACCGGGGCAGCGCCGGGGCGGCTTGACTCGCCTCCGATGTCGAGGATGTCGGCGCCCTCGGCCAGGAGCTGCTCGCAATGCGCCAGCGCGGTCGACGTGTCGTCATGCCGCCCTCCGTCGGAGAAGGAGTCCGGCGTGACGTTGACGATGCCCATCACCTTCGGCCGGGCGAGATCGATCCTGAATCGTGTGGTCTGCCAGAACATCGTTGCGGCGCGGGTCTGAAAAGACGAACGGGGCCGAAGCCCCGTCGAAAACTCTGCCTGGCGCGCGGTCAGGCCGTGGCCGTCGCGCTGCCCGGGCTGACCGGCGGCACGGCGGTGCTGCCCTTGCCCGACGGCGTCGTCCAGTCCTTCGGCGGCCGCGGCGGCTTGCCGGTCATGATGTCCTCGATCTGGTCGCTGTCGATGGTTTCCCATTCGAGCAGCGCCTTGGCCATCGCGTGCATCTTGTCCTGGTTCTCTTCGATGTGCTTGCGCGCAATGTTGTACTGCTCGTCGATGATGCGGCGAATCACGCCGTCGACCTTGCGCATCGTCTCTTCGGACATGTTGGTCGTCTTGGTGACCGAACGGCCGAGGAAGACCTCGCCCTCGTTCTCGGCATAGACCATCGGGCCGAGCTCGTCGGTCATGCCGTAGCGCGTGACCATGTCGCGGGCGATCGCCGTGGCGCGCTCGAAGTCGTTGCTGGCGCCGGTGGTCATCTGGTTCATGAACACCTCTTCGGCGATGCGGCCGCCGAACAGCACCGAGATGGTCGAGAGCATGCGCTCCTTGTCCATGCTGTAGCGGTCGCCTTCGGGCAGCTGCATCGTCACGCCCAGCGCGCGGCCGCGCGGGATCACGGTGACCTTGTGCACCGGGTCGGTCTTGGGCATCAGGCGCGCCACCAGCGCATGGCCGGCCTCGTGGTAGGCGGTGTTGCGGCGCTCTTCCTCGGGCATGACCATGGACTTGCGCTCGGGGCCCATCATGATCTTGTCCTTGGCCTTCTCGAAGTCGACCATCTCGACCACGCGCCCGTTGCGGCGCGCGGCGAACAGGGCCGCCTCGTTGACCAGGTTGGCCAGATCGGCACCCGAGAAGCCCGGCGTGCCGCGCGCCAGGATGTCGGCGCGGATGTCCTGGCCGACCGGCACCTTGCGCATGTGCACGTTGAGGATCTGCTCGCGGCCGCGCACGTCGGGCAGGGTCACGTAGACCTGGCGGTCGAAGCGGCCCGGGCGCAGCAGCGCCGGGTCGAGGATGTCGGGCCGGTTGGTGGCCGCCATCACGATCACGCCGAGGTTGGTCTCGAAGCCGTCCATCTCGACGAGCATCTGGTTCAGCGTCTGCTCGCGCTCGTCGTTGCCGCCGCCCAGGCCCGCACCACGGTGGCGGCCGACGGCGTCGATTTCGTCGACGAAGATGATGCAGGGCGCGCTCTTCTTGGCCTGCTCGAACATGTCGCGCACGCGGGCTGCTCCCACGCCGACGAACATTTCGACGAAGTCGGAGCCGGAGATGCTGAAGAACGGCACCTTGGCCTCGCCGGCGATGGCCTTCGCCAGCAGCGTCTTGCCGGTGCCCGGGGGACCGACCAGCAACACGCCACGCGGAATGCGGCCGCCCAGCTTCTGGAACTTCTGCGGGTCTTTCAGGAAGTCGACCAGTTCCTTGACCTCCTCCTTGGCCTCGTCGCAACCGGCGACGTCGGCGAAGGTGGTGGTGTTGTTGGCCTCGTCGAGCATGCGCGCCTTGCTCTTGCCGAAGCTGAAGGCGCCGCCCTTGCCGCCGCCCTGCATCTGCCGCATGAAGTAGATCCAGACGCCGATGAGCAGCAGGATCGGGCCCCAGCTGGCCAGCAGGCTGAGCAGGAACGACGGTTCCTCGCGCGGCTTGACGTCGAACTTGACGCCGTTGTTGATCAGGTCGCCCACCAGGCCGCGGTCGAGGTAGGTGGCGGTGGTGCGCAGTTCCTTGTCGTCGGTGGTGCGGGCGCGGATCTCGGTGCTGCCACCGGCGCCCTCCTGCAGCTGGACGCTCTTGATGCGCTTGCTGCGCACCTCTTCGAGGAAGTCGGAGTAGCCGATCTGTCCGGCCGTCGAAGCCCCGCGGTCGAACTGCTTGAACACGGTGAACAGCACGAGTGCGATCACCAGCCAAACAGCGACTTTAGAGAACCATTGATTGTTCACCGCGGCTCCTTTTCCCGGTCAGACAACGCTGCGGACACGATTCCGCCCATTGCCACGGCATATGTGTGCGATTTTAGTCGAGTCAAGGCCTGCATTTGGATTGGTTTCACCCTGGAACGTCTGCGTGTATCGCCTCGATTCGTGCAGTTCATGACGATTCTCAGCTCCCGGCCGGCCGAACCTTGAGCCCGATGCCGGCCAGAAACGTTTCGGCGGACTTGTCGCGCGATGCCTTCGGTTTGATCGGTTTGACCACTCGGAACGTGTCCTTGAAGAGTTTCACGAGCTCGTTGTAGCCGCTGCCATGGAATACCTTGCAGACGAGCGTGCCCTCGGGTTTCAGGTGTCGGACGGCAAAATCGACCGCCAGTTCCACCAGCAGCCCGATGCGGGCGGAATCCGTGCTTTCGATGCCCGACAGGTTGGGCGCCATGTCGGAGACGACCACATCCACCGGCCGGCCGGCCACCTGGGCGTCGAGCGCTGCGAGCACGGCGTCCTCGCGGAAATCGCCCTGGATGAAGTGCACGCCCTCGATCGGCTCGAAGTCGAGCAGGTCCAGCGCGATGATCGTGCCGTTGAGCTCGCCGACGGCTGCGCCGCCGGTGCCGGCGTCGCGCGGCGCGAACTTGCGGCGCAGGTACTGGCTCCAGGCGCCGGGCGTGGCGCCCAGGTCGACGACCAGCTGGCCAGGCCTGATCAGGTGCAGCGTCTCGTCGATTTCCTTGAGCTTGTAGGCGGCGCGGGCGCGGTAGCCCTCCTTCTGCGCCAGCCTCACGTAGGGGTCGGTCAGGTGGTCGTGCAGCCACGCCTTGTTGACCTTCTTGCTTTTCGTCTGGACTTTCATCTGGCGCGGATAATACGGGCATGCCTGCCATCCAGCTCACGCCCGCCCAGCGCAAGGACAAACGCGCCGATGCCCATCACCTCGATCCGGTCGTGCTGATCGGAGGCGACGGCCTCACGGCCGCCGTCAGCAAGGAGGTCGACGCAGCGCTGAACGCTCACGGCCTGATCAAGGTGCGCGTCTTCTCCGACGAGCGCGAGACGCGAGAGACCATCTTCGCCACGCTGGCCGAGACGCTCAACGCCGCGCCCATCCAGCACATCGGCAAGCTGCTGGTGCTTTGGCGCCCGATCCCGCCGAAGGAAAAGGCCGAGCGCGACGACCGCATGCCCGGCCCCAAGGTGGTCAAGGTGCTGAAGTTCTCGCGCAGCGGCAACCACCGGCCGCAGATCAAGAAGGTCAAGGTGCTGGGCAACCAGCGTCTGGCCGCTGGCGGCGAGGTCAAGCGGGCCCGCAAGCGCGTGACGAGCATCAAGAAGTCTGCCGCCGAATAGCGCCCGCAAAGGCCGGGCTGCCGCGCTCAGCGTGGTACGAGCCGCCACGCCAGCGTCAGCACCAGCAGCGCCTTCAGCCCGAAGAAGGCTGCAGAGACGCCATGCAGCACGCCGAAAGACCACGGCCCTTGCCCGGCTCGCGCTGCCGCCATCATCGGCTGCAGCGCGAAGTAGCCCGCCACGGTGCAGAACAATGCACCGAGCAGCAGAAGCATGTTGGCGTTGAGCGCCGAGCCCTGCCCGGCTTCGGCGGCGCGGCGCGCCCGGCCGCGTTCGAGCAGGAACAGCACGATCGCCACGCCCAGGCCGAGGTAGGCCTCCTGCGCGAACATGCGCCCGGCCACCCGCCCGGCATCGGCCGACACGGCCAGCGTGGCGAAGCCGGCCGGCGCGCCGATCAGCCCGATGGCCAGCAGGATGCCGGCCCACAAGCCGGCCAGCAGCGCCGCGGCGCGGTTGGCCGACATGCTCAGCGATAGCGGACGTCGACGATCTCGTAGTGGCGCACGCCGCCGGGCGCCTGCACCTCGGCGACGTCGCCGCCTTCCTTGCCGATCAGCGCGCGGGCGATCGGCGAGCTGATCGAGATGAGGCCCTGCTTCAGGTCGGCCTCGTCGTCGCCGACGATCTGGTAGGTGACCTTCTGGCCGCTGTCCTCGTCCTCGAGGTCGACCGTCGAGCCGAAGACGACGCGGCCGCCGGCATCCAGCGTCGATGGGTCGATGATCTGCGCGGCCGCCAGCTTGCCCTCGATCTCGAGGATGCGGCCTTCGATGAAGCCCTGCTTGTCCTTGGCGGCCTCGTACTCGGCGTTCTCCGACAGGTCACCCTGCGCGCGCGCCTCGGCGATCGCCTGGATCACGGCGTGGCGCTCGACGTTCTTCAGCCGCGCCAGCTCTTCCTTGAGCTTCTCGGCACCGCGCTTGGTGAGGGGAATGGTGACCATGGGGTTCTAGCCTTGCCGCAAAAAACGAGGCCGCCGCCGGGAGTCCGGCAGCGGCCGCGAGGGTTGAATGGAAGTTTAGTGCAGTTCCGCGTGCAGTTCCTGCAGCGACTTCACGCCGAGACCAGCCTGGTGCTTCATGCCTTCGACCGCGGCCTCGCAGCCGGCCATGCTGGTGTAGTAGGTCACCCGGTTGGCCAGCGCGGCCTGGCGGATGTGGCGCGAATCTGCGATCGCCGTGCGCGTTTCGTCCACCGTCGTGAAGACGAGCTGGATCTCGCCGGCCTTGACCATGTCGACGATGTGCGGCCGCCCGTCCTTGACCTTGTTCACCGCCTTCACCGGCACCCCGGCCTCGGCGATCGCCGCCGCCGTGCCCTTGGTGGCGACCAGCTGGAAGCCCATCGTGTGCAGGTCACGGGCCACGGCCACGGCACGCGCCTTGTCGCCGTTCTTCACGGTGATGCACACCGCGCCCTTGCGCGGCAGGCGCGAGCCGGCACCGAGCTGGCTCTTGAGCATCGCCTCGCCGAAGGTCAAGCCCGCGCCCATCACCTCGCCGGTGGAGCGCATCTCCGGGCCGAGGATCGGGTCGACGCCGGGGAACTTGTTGAACGGGAACACCGCCTCCTTGACGCTGAAGTAGGGCGGGATCACCTCGGCCGGCATGCGGCCCTTGGCGCCCTTTTGCGAGGCCAGGGTCTGGCCGACCATGCAGCGCGCGGCGATCTTGGCCAGCGGCTGGCCGGTGGCCTTGGACACGAAGGGCACGGTGCGCGAGGCGCGCGGGTTCACCTCGAGCACGTAGACGGTGGCCGCGCTGCCGTCGCCGGCGATGTCGCCCTGGATGGCGAACTGCACGTTCATCAGGCCCTTGACCTTCAGCGCGCGCGCCATCAGCGTCGTCTGGCGGCGAAGTTCGTCCTGCAGCGGCTTGGGCAGCGAGTACGGCGGCAACGAACAGGCCGAGTCGCCGGAATGGATGCCGGCCTGCTCGACGTGCTCCATGATGCCGCCGATCATCACGCCGGTGGCGGCATCGGTGCCGTCGGCGATGCAGTCGACGTCGACCTCGATGGCGTCGTCGAGGAAGCGATCGAGCAGCACTGGCGACTTCTCGCTGACCTGCACCGCCTCGCGCATGTAGCGCGCCAGGTCCTTGTCGCCGTGCACGATCTCCATCGCGCGGCCGCCCAGCACGTAGCTCGGGCGCACCACCAGCGGGTAGCCGATCTCGTGCGCCAGCAGCAGCGCCGCCTCTTCGGTGCGCGCGGTGCGGTTGGGCGGCTGGCGCAGGCCGAGTTCGTGCAGCAGCTTCTGGAAGCGCTCGCGGTCCTCGGCGACGTCGATGCTGTCCGGGCTGGTGCCGACGATGGGCACGCCGGCACGCTCGAGGTCGAGCGCCAGCTTCAGCGGCGTCTGGCCGCCGTACTGGACGATCACGCCGTGCGGCTTTTCCTTGTCGACGATCTCCAGCACGTCCTCGAGCGTCACCGGCTCGAAGTACAGGCGGTCGGAGGTGTCGTAGTCGGTCGACACGGTTTCCGGGTTGCAGTTGACCATGATGGTCTCGTACCCGTCCTCGCGCATCGCCAGCGCCGCGTGCACGCAGCAGTAGTCGAACTCGATGCCCTGGCCGATGCGGTTCGGCCCGCCGCCCAGCACCATGATCTTCTTGCGATCGGTCGGGTTGGCCTCGCACTCGCCGTCCAGCGTCTCGTAGCACGAGTACATGTAGGCGGTCTGCGTGGCGAACTCGGCCGCGCAGGTGTCCACGCGCTTGTAGACCGGGCGCACGCCCAGCGCATGGCGCGCCGCGCGCACCTCGTGCTGGTTGGTGCCCAGCAGCTTGGCCAGGCGGCGATCCGAGAAGCCCTTCTGCTTGAGGAAGCGCATCTCCGGCTCGCTCAGGCTGGCCAGGATGCGGCCCTTGAGCACGCCCTCGGTGGCGACGATCTGCTCGATCTGCGCCAGGAACCAGGGGTCGATCTTCGTTTCCTCGAAGATCTCGTCGAGCGTCATGCCGATGCGGAAGGCATCGCCCACGTAGAGGATGCGCTCCGGGCCGGGCTCACCGATCTCCTGGACGATCTCCTCGCGGTCGTCGCTGCGCTCGCTGAGGCCGTCGATGCCGGTCTCCAGGCCGCGCAGCGCCTTCTGCAGGCTTTCCTGGAAGGTGCGGCCCATGGCCATCACCTCGCCCACCGACTTCATCTGCGTGGTCAGGCGCGAATCGGCGGCCGGGAACTTCTCGAACGCGAAGCGCGGGATCTTGGTGACGACGTAGTCGATGCTCGGCTCGAACGAGGCCGGCGTCGCGCCGCCGGTGATGTCGTTGCGCAGTTCGTCGAGCGTGTAGCCCACCGCCAGCTTGGCCGCGACCTTGGCGATCGGGAAGCCGGTGGCCTTGGAGGCCAGCGCCGAGGAGCGCGACACGCGCGGGTTCATCTCGATCACGACCATGCGGCCGTCCGCCGGGTTGATCGAGAACTGCACGTTCGAGCCGCCGGTGTCGACGCCGATCTCGCGCAGGATGGCGATCGAGGCGTTGCGCAGCAGCTGGTATTCCTTGTCGGTCAGCGTCTGCGCCGGCGCGACGGTGATCGAGTCGCCGGTGTGCACGCCCATCGGGTCGAGGTTCTCGATGGAGCAGACGATGATGCAGTTGTCCGCCTTGTCGCGGACGACCTCCATCTCGTACTCCTTCCAGCCGATCAGGCTCTCCTCGATGAGCAGTTCGTTGGTCGGCGAGAGGTCGAGGCCGCGCTTGCAGATCTCCTCGAACTCCTCCGGGTTGTAGGCGATGCCGCCGCCGGTGCCGCCGAGCGTGAAGCTGGGGCGGATCACCATCGGGAAGCCGGTGCCGCCGATGTCCTGCGTGATGCGGCGTTGCACGGCGAGCGCCTCTTCCATCGAGTGTGCGATGCCCGACCTGGCCGAGTGCAGGCCGATGCCTGTCATCGCGTCCTTGAACTTCAGGCGGTCCTCGGCCTTCTCGATCGCGTGCTCGTTGGCGCCGATCATCTCGACGCCGTACTTGGCCAGCACGCCGTGCTTGTGCAGGTCGAGCGCGCAGTTCAGCGCGGTCTGGCCGCCCATGGTGGGCAGCAGGGCGTCGGGCCGCTCCTTGGCGATGATCTTCTCGACCATCTGCCAGGTGATCGGCTCGATGTAGGTGGCGTCGGCCATGCCCGGGTCGGTCATGATCGTCGCCGGGTTGCTGTTGACGAGGATGACGCGGTAGCCCTCCTCGCGCAGCGCCTTGCAGGCCTGGGCGCCGGAGTAGTCGAACTCGCAGGCCTGGCCGATGATGATCGGGCCGGCGCCGATGATGAGGATGCTCTTGAGGTCGGTGCGCTTGGGCATTACTTGGACTCCATCAACGCCACGAAGCGGTCGAACAGGTACGAGATGTCATGCGGTCCGGGCGAGGCCTCCGGGTGGCCCTGGAAGCAGAAGGCCGGCTTGTCGGTGCGCGCCAGGCCCTGCAGCGTGCCGTCGAACAGCGACACGTGGGTCGGGCGCAGGTTCTTCGGCAGCGATTTCTCGTCCACCGCGAAGCCGTGGTTCTGGCTGGTGATGCTGACGCGGCCGGTGTCGAGGTCCTTCACCGGATGGTTGGCGCCGTGGTGGCCGAACTTCATCTTGAAGGTCTTCGCGCCCGACGCCAGCGCCATGATCTGGTGGCCCAGGCAGATGCCGAAGGTCGGGATGCCGCGCTCGATGAGTTCGCGCGAGGCCGCGATGGCGTAGTCGCAGGGCTCGGGGTCGCCGGGGCCGTTGCTCAGGAAGATGCCGTCGGGCTTCAGTTCGAGCACCTGGCTGGCCGGCGTCTGCGCCGGCACCACGGTCACGCGGCAGCCGCGGCTGGCCAGCATGCGCAGGATGTTGCGCTTGACGCCGAAGTCGTAGGCGACAACGTGATGCTTCGGCTTGGCCAGCTGGCCATAGCCGTCTTCGAGCGACCATTCCGTTTCGCTCCAATCGCTGCGCTCGCGGCAGCTCACGACCTTCGCGAGATCCAGGCCGGCCATGCTCGGCGCGGCCTTGGCGGCGGCGATGGCTTCTTCGCGGTGCGAGGGGGTCAGGCTTTCGCCCAGCGGCAGCGTCAGGATGCAGCCGTTCTGCGCGCCGCCGCTGCGCAGGATGCGCGTGAGGCGCCGCGTGTCGAGGTTGGCGATGGCCACCGTGCCTTCGCGCTTCAGGTAGTCGGCGAGCGTGAGCGTGCTGCGGAAGTTGGAGGCGCGGATCGGCAGGTCCTTGATGATCAGGCCGGCGGCATGGATCTTCGAGGCCTCGACGTCTTCCTCGTTGATGCCGTAGCTGCCGATGTGCGGATACGTCAGCGTGACGATCTGCCGGCAGTAGCTCGGGTCGGTGAGGATCTCCTGGTAGCCGGTCAGCGAGGTGTTGAACACCACCTCGCCGACGGTGCGACCGGGCGCGCCGATCGAGACCCCGTGGAAGACCGTGCCGTCTGCGAGAGCCAGGAGGGCCTGGGCTTGTGGGGACAGCAGTTGCGGCGGCACCGGGATCTCCGTTCGAGTGTGCGCGCCCAGCTCGGCTCGTCGAAGCCGAAACCGGCGTTCGCGAAGACTGCGCCGGCAGGAAAACCGAGGGGAAATTCCGTCGGAATCAGCGAGAGATTCGCTGGGCGGGGTGGAAGAAGCTAAACCGCGAAATTATAGCTGAGCGACCACCCTCTTCCGACCGGTTCAGCCCGCCAGACCGAGGGCCGCGATGCCGGCGCGGGCGATCTGCGCGTCCTCGGCCGACTTGACGCCGCTGACCCCCACCGCTCCCACGCAATGACCGCCGGCGACGACAGGTACACCGCCTTCGAGCATGGCCTCCAGCCCGGGCGCGCTGAGAAAGGACATGCGCCCCTGGTTGATCATCTCCTCGTAGACGCGGCTCTCGCGGCGGCCGAGCGCTGCCGTGCGAGCCTTGTTGGGTGCGATCTGTGCCGAGATCGGCGCCGCGCCGTCCAGGCGCTGCAGCCAGAGCAGGTGGCCGCCGTCGTCGACGACGGCGATGCACACCGCCCACTTGTTGGCCAGTGCTTCGGCTTCCGCGGCGGCGGCAATGCGCCTGGCGTCGTCCAGGTTGAGGAAGGGTTTGTTGTTCATGATCTCTGGCGGTGGGTGGCTTCGAAGAATGCCAACTCTACCGCGGTGGTCGCGCCGCCATTTCGCCACGGCGTGTACGGTCTTTATGTCCCAGCAGACGGGGAACTAGAATCCGCCCTGCCCGTCCAAGGGTGCATCATCAATTCACGGAGGTTTCATGAACCAGAGCCTGCAAGCTGCCTACAGCGGATACGCCGGCACCGCGGTATCGGTGGAGCAGCGCAACCGCGTGCTGCGCAATACCTACTGGCTGCTCGCGCTGTCGATGGTCCCCACAGTGCTCGGCGCCTGGATCGGCGTGAGCACAGGCATCGCACGCGCGATGTCGCCGGGCATCGGCCTGGTCGTGTTCCTGGTCGGCGCGTTCGGCTTCATGTTCGCGATCGAGAAGACGAAGAACTCCGCAGCCGGCGTGCCCGTGCTGCTGGCCTTCACCTTCTTCATGGGCATCATGCTGTCGCGCCTGGTCGGTGCGGTGCTGGGGCTGACCAACGGCGCCAGCCTGATCATGATGGCCTTCGCAGGCACCGGAGCGATCTTCCTCGGCATGGCCACCATGTCGTCGATCATCAAGCGTGACCTGTCGGCGATGGGCAAGTGGCTCTTCATCGGCGCGATCATGGTGCTGGTGGCGGGCATTGCCAACTTCTTCATCCAGTCCAGCGCGCTGATGATCACGCTGTCGGTGCTGGTGATCGGCATCTTCTCGGCCTTCATCCTGTACGACCTGAAGCGCGTGCAGGACGGCTACGAGACGAACTACATCAGCGCCACGCTCGGTGTCTACCTGAGCATCTACAACGTGTTCCAGGCGCTGCTGTCGCTGTTCGGCATCGGTGGCAGCAGCGAGTGATCGCCGCAGTCCTGAACTGAACTTCAAACGGGGCCTTCGGGCCCCGTTTCTCTTGGTGCATCGAACAGGTGCGCTATCGAGTTGGCGTAGTAGCTCAGCACACGCAGTTCGGCCGGATTGGCGCGGATCAGGCCCTCGTCGTCCAGCGCCAGATGGCGCAGCGTCAGCATGCGCAGGCCCACGGAGATGGCGTAGTCGCGGTCGCTGCGCGGCACGTAGACGTGCGCACCCTGGTTCTCGGCGCGCTCCATGAGCGCGAGAACGGCCGCCTTGAGCTCCAGTTCCGACCAGGCCCGCTGCGGGTCGGCCGCCAGCACGCGTGCGACCAGAGGAACCGGCAGCACCGGGATGGTCTGGCCGATGGTCGCCATCAGTGCCTGCCCGACGGCGCCCACCGCATCGCGGCGCTGCGCGTCGGTGAGGCCACGGAAATCGACGCCACGCTCGCGCACCCAGCCGCGCATCGACAGCGGGCGGCCGAAGTTCACGCAGGCGTAGCCGTAGCGATAGCGTCGACCAAGCAGCGTGAAGACGAATTGGCGGCCGAGATAGGCCCCGGTGATGCGCAGGGTTCGCCACAGACTGCCGCTTGGCGGTGTCTCGTCGAGCTTGCGCAGCAGGCTGCGGTCTTCGATGACACGGTCGTAGTTGATGCCCACCGGGATGAACACCAGATCACGTTCGGCGTCCGGGCTGAAGCCCTTGAGCATGTAGTCGAGCAGGCCGAGCTTGGGCTCGCGCAACCGGCCATCGACGCTCAGCCCGCCCTCGGGATACATCGCCTGCGGCACGCCACCCTCCGTGGCCATCTGCACGTAGCGCTGCAGCACCATGCGGTACAGCGGGTCGCCCGAGTTGCGCCGCACGAAGTAGGCGCCCATCGCGCGGATCAGCCCCTGCAGCGGCCAGATGCGCGCCCACTCGCCCACCGCGTAGCTGAGCGCGACGCGCTCGGCGGCAAGGAAGGACACCAGGATGTAGTCCATGTTGCTGCGGTGGTTCATCACGAACACCACCGTGGACTTCGGGTTGATGGCAGCGATCGCCGCGTCGTCGGTGTAGCCGAGCCGAACCCGGTAGACCAGCCGTGCGAAGGTCTTGGCCAGCCAGTAGCCGACGCGGAAGTACACGTAGGCGTTGAAGGCCGGCACGATCTCGCGCGCGTAACCGAGCACCTGCTTCTTCACCGCAGCGGAAGACTTGCCGGTCTCGATGCCGTGCTGCTGCGCCGCGGCCATCACGCGAGGGTCGCTCATCAGCCGGTCGATCAGAGCGCGGCGGCGCGTCAGCTTGAACTGCGGCAGTTCAATCTTCAGCCGCAACTGGATCTCGTCGAGCACCCGCCGCACCTTGCGCCGGAAGTACCAGCGCACGCCCGGCAGCAGGAACCACTGCAGGCAAGCCACCGCCGCCAGCGCAAGCAGCAGCACGAACAGCCACAGCGGGATGCTGACGGTCGCGTTCACCGGATGTCGTCCTTTTCGAAGACCGCAATGCTTTCGACATGCGCCGTGTGCGGGAACATGTTGACGGCGCCTGCCGCCGTGCAGCGGTAGCCGGCCTGGTGCACCAGCAGGCCGGCATCGCGCGCCAGCGTGGCCGGGTTGCAGCTCACGTAGACGATGCGCCGCGGCGGCGCCCAGCCCGGCGCGAGCGCCGGAGCCTCGTGCAGTTCGGCCAGCGCCTTGGCCAGCGCGAAGGCGCCCTCGCGCGGCGGGTCGACGAGCCACTTGTCGGCCGTGCCGTAGGCCGCGAGATCGGCCACCGGCAGCTCGAACAAGTTGCGCGCCTCGAAGCGCGTCGTCTGCGCCAGCCCGTTGCGCGCCGCGTTCTCGCGCGAGCGCTGCACCAGCGCCTCGCTGCCCTCGATTCCGAGCACTTCGCGTGCGCTGCGCGCCATTGGCAACGTGAAGTTGCCCAGGCCGCAGAACCAGTCGATCACGCGCTCGCCGGGCTGCACCGCGAGCAGCCGCAGTGCACGCGAGACCAGCATGGTGTTGATCTGATGGTTCACCTGGGTGAAGTCGGTCGGCTTGAACGGCATCGTGATGCCGAACTCGGGCAGGGTGTAGGCCAGCTCCGGCCCGCCCTCGTCGAGGCGATGTACCGTGTCGGGGCCCTTGGGCTGCAGCCACCACTGCACACCGCGATCCTTTGCGAAGTCGCGCATCCGGTCGGCATCGGCCGCCGACAGCGGTTCCAGGTGCCGCAGCACCAGCGCAGTGACCGTGTCACCCACCGCCACCTCGATCTGCGGCAGTCGGTCGCGCTGGTCCATCGAGCCGATCAGTTCGCGCAGCGGCATCAGCATCGCCGACAGGTGCGGCGGCAGCACCTCGCAGACTTCCATGTCGGCGACGTAGCTCGACTTGCGCTCGTGGAAACCCACCAGCACCTTGCCCTTCTTCGCCACGTAGCGCACCGACAGCCGGGCGCGGAAGCGGTAGCCCCAGGCCGGACCCTCGATCGGGCGCAGCATCTGTTCGGCCTTCACCTTGCCCAGGTGCCACAGCGCGTCTTCCAGCGCACGTTGCTTGGTGGCCACCTGTGCCGCCACATGCAGGTGCTGCATCTTGCAGCCGCCGCAGTTGCCGAAATGCGGGCACTGCGGCCGAACGCGCTGCGAGCTCTCGCGGCGCCAGGCCACCGCGGTGGCCTGCTCCCAGTTGTTCTTGCGCCGTTGCACCGTGACCTGCACCACCTCGCCGGGCAATGCACCATCAACGAACACCACCTTGCCCTCGGCGTTGTGGGCCACGCCTTGCGCCTCGAGGTCGAGCGATTCGACCGTCAACCATTCGTCTGCAGCTGTCATGGGGCGCGATTATCCGGCCCGCGGCTGCTACACTGCGCGCCGTCAGGAGAGAGCTTCCCCGTGAAGCCGCCGAAGGCGCAGAACAGGACATCGTTCGAACGCTCAGGCAAAAGGACTGGCAAGCGTCTTGCGTTCGCGCAGGGCGTTCCTCGCTGGAGAGAGGCCCGTTTCGAGCGGGCCCACCGAAGGGGCAAGCGGACGCGCCAGTTGCGGCGCCGCCAATCTCTCAGGTAAAGCGGACAGAGAGGGCAGCTCCCTGGCTTGGCATGTGCCATGCCGGGGTTGGCCAAGGCCCTCGCAAAGCGTCGCCCGGAGGCGAACATGTCCGACACTCCCCTGCAGCGCACCCCGCTGTACGACCTGCACGCCGAACTCGGCGCCAAGATGGTGCCCTTCGCCGGCTACGCCATGCCGGTGAGCTACCCCGCCGGCATCCTGGCCGAGCACCGCCACTGCCGCGATTCGGCCGCCCTCTTCGACGTGTCGCACATGGGCCAGGTGCGCCTGGTCGGCGACGACGCTGCGCGGGCCCTGGAGTCGCTGGTGCCAGTCGACGTGGTCGATCTCGCGCCGGGCCGGCAGCGCTACGGCTTCTTCACCAATGCGGCCGGCGGCATCCTCGACGACCTGATGATCACTCGGCGCGAGAGCGACCTGCTGGTGATCGTCAACGCCGGCTGCAAGGACGCCGACATGCGCCACCTGCAGACGAACATCGGCCACCGCTGCACGGTGGTGCCGATGCCCGAGCGGGCGCTGCTCGCCCTGCAGGGCCCGAAGGCGGCCGCGGCGATCGCGAGGCTCGCGCCGGATCTTGCACGACTGACCTTCATGACCGGCGCCTTTGCGCGCATTGCCGGCATCGAGTGCTTCGCCACCCGCTCCGGCTACACCGGCGAGGACGGCTACGAGATCTCGGTGCCCGCCGAGCAGGCGGTGGCGCTGGCCCGAGCCCTGCTGGCTCTGCCGGAGGTGAAACCGGCCGGCCTGGGGGCACGCGACACGCTGCGCCTGGAGGCCGGCCTGTGCCTGTACGGCCACGATATCGATGACCAGACCACGCCGGTGGAAGCCGGCCTGACCTGAGCGATCCAGAAGGTACGCCGCATAGGCGGCGCGCACCACGGTGGCTATCCCGGCGCTGCGGCCATCGATGCGCAGCTCACGGCCGGCCCGACCTGCAAGCGCGTCGGCCTCATCGGCCTGGAGCGTTTGCCGGTGCGCGAGGGCGCGACCATCGTCGATGCCCAAGGGCACAAGCTCGGCCGCGTCACCAGCGGCACGCTGGCACCGACGGTGGACAAGGCCGTCGCCATGGCCTACCTCTCGGCCAACCACGCCCTGCCCAATCACGAGGTCTACGCCGAGGTGCGCGGCAAGCGCCAGCCGATGCGCGTGAGCCCCATGCCTTTCGCCCCCCACCGCTATTTCCGCGGCTGAAACCGTCACGTCACCCCAAGGAGAACACCGATGACGACGATGTACACCCCCGATCACGAGTGGATCAACATCGAGGACCACGAGGCCGCCACCGTCGGCATCACCCACCATGCGCAGGATGCGCTGGGCGACGTGGTCTTCGTCGACCTGCCGGAGGTCGGCAAGACTTTCAAGAAGGGCGACATTGCCGGTGTGGTCGAGTCCGTCAAGGCCGCCGCCGACCTTTTCATGCCGGTCACCGGCGAGATCGTCGAGGTCAACGAGGCGCTTCGCGAGGACCCCTCGCTGGCAAACACCGACCCGCTGGGCAACGGCTGGTTCTTCAAGGTGCACATCTCCGAGTCCGGCATGGCCGAGTTCGACCAGCTGATGGACGGCCCGGCCTACGACAAGCTGCTCAAGACCGCCTGAACCTGCACCGCCTTTCACGGGAAGCCCCATGCTGATGTCCGCCCACCAGCCGCTGCGCGAGCTGGAGAATGCCTCCGAGTTCGTCGCCCGCCACATCGGCATCGATGCCGCGGCCGAGCAGCACATGCTGTCGGTCATCGGTGCAGCGTCGCGCCGCGCGCTGATCGAGGCCATCGTGCCGCGCCCGATCGCGCGCGCCGTGCCGATGGCGCTGCCCGCGCCGCTGACCGAAGCGCAGGCGCTGGCCGAACTGAAGGCCATCGCCGGGCGCAACCGGCTGCTCAAGAGCTTCATCGGCCAGGGGTACCACGGCACGCACACGCCGGGCGTCATCCTGCGCAACATCCTCGAGAACCCGGCCTGGTACACCGCGTACACGCCCTACCAGGCCGAGATCTCGCAGGGCCGCATGGAGGCGCTGGTCAACTTCCAGACCATGGTGTGCGACCTCACCGGCATGGCCATCGCCAACGCGTCGATGCTCGACGAAGCCACCGCCGCCGCCGAGGCGATGACGCTGGCGATGCGAATGGGCAAGTCCAAATCGACGCGCTTCTACGTCGCCGACGACGTGCTGCCGCAGACGCTGGAGGTGGTGCGCACGCGGGCCAGGCCGCTGGGCATCGAGGTGGTCACCGGCAGCACGGAATCCGCCGCGACGGTGGACGCCTTCGCGGTGCTGCTGCAGTACCCCGGCGTCAACGGCACGGTGCGCGACCTGAAACCAGTCATCGACGCCGTGCATGCACGCGGCGGCCTGGCCATCGTCGCCGCCGACCTGCTGGCGCTGACCCTGCTCGTGCCGCCTGGCGAGATGGGTGCCGACATCGCCGTGGGCAACACCCAGCGCTTCGGCATGCCGATGGGCAACGGCGGCCCGCACGCGGCCTACCTGGCCACGCGCGACGAGTTCAAGCGCTCGATGCCCGGCCGGCTGGTCGGCGTCAGCGTCGACGCGCACGGCGCACCGGCCTACCGCCTGGCGCTGCAGACGCGCGAGCAGCACATCCGCCGCGAGAAGGCCACCTCCAACATCTGCACCGCGCAGGTGCTGCTGGCCGTGATGGCCAGCATGTACGCCGTCTACCACGGGCCCGAGGGCCTGAAGCGCATCGCGCGCCGCGTGGCGAGCTATACCGCGGTGCTCGCCGCAGGCCTGAAACAGCTCGGCGCCAAGGTCGCGGCCGAAGCCGCCTTCGACACGCTGTGCGTCGCGACCGGCGCCCGCACCGAGGCCGTGCTGCAGTCGGCGCGCGAGGTCGGCTTCAACCTGCGCCGCGCCTCGGCCGACAGCGTGGGCATCACGCTGGACGAGACCACCACGCGCGAGGACATCGCCGCGCTGTGGTCGCTGTTCGCCCAGGGCCAGGCCGTGCCCGACTTCGCCCCGTTCGAGCAGGGCGTGAAGCCGCTGATCCCACTGTCGTTGTCGCGCAGCAGCGAGTTCCTCACGCACCCGGTGTTCAACCGCTTCCACAGCGAGACCGAGATGCTGCGCTACCTGCGCAGCCTGGCCGACAAGGACCTGGCGCTGGACCGCACGATGATCCCGCTGGGCTCGTGCACGATGAAGCTCAACGCGACCAGCGAGATGATTCCGATCACCTGGCCGGAGTTCGCCCACGTGCACCCGTTCGCACCGGCGGATCAACTCGCCGGCTACGCCCAGCTCGACGAACAGCTGCGTGCCTGGCTGTGCCAGGCCACGGGCTATGCCGGCATCAGCCTGCAGCCCAACGCCGGCTCGCAGGGCGAGTACGCCGGGCTGCTGGTGATCAAGGCCTGGCACGAGTCGCGCGGCGACGCGCAGCGCGACATCTGCGTGATCCCCGAGTCCGCCCACGGCACCAACCCGGCCAGCGCGCAGATGGCGGGCATGCAGGTGGTGGTGGTGAAGTGCGATGCGCTGGGCAACGTCGACCTCGACGACCTGCGCGCGAAGTGCGAGCAGCACAAGGATCGCCTCGCCTGCGTGATGATCACCTACCCGTCGACCTACGGCGTGTTCGAGACGCGCGTGAAGGAACTCTGCTCGCTGGTGCACGACTACGGTGGCCGCGTCTACGTCGACGGCGCGAACATGAACGCGCTGGTCGGCGTGGCCGCGCCGGGCGAGTTCGGCGGCGACGTCAGCCACCTGAACCTGCACAAGACCTTCTGCATCCCGCACGGCGGCGGCGGACCCGGCGTCGGCCCGGTGTGCGTGGTCGAGGACCTGGTGCCCTTCCTGCCCGCGCATCGCAGCGCGGGCATCGGAAGGCCATCGCAGGTCGGCGCCGTCAGCGCGGCCCCGCTGGGCAACGCGGCCGTGCTGCCGATCTCGTGGATGTACGTGCGCATGATGGGCGCCGAGGGCCTGCAGGCAGCCACCGAGGCGGCCATCCTGGCGGCCAACTACGTGGCGGCGCGGCTGGCCGACCACTACGACATCCACTTCAGCGGTGAGATCCCGGGTATCAAGGGCGGCGGCGTGGCGCACGAGTGCATCCTCGACCTGCGCCCGCTGAAGGACACCAGCGGCATCAGCGCCGAGGACGTCGCCAAGCGCCTGATCGACTACGGCTTCCACGCGCCGACGCTGAGCTTCCCGGTGGCCGGCACGCTGATGGTCGAGCCCACCGAGAGCGAATCGCGCGAGGAGCTCGACCGCTTCTGCGACGCGATGATCGCCATCCGCGCCGAGATCGCGCAGGTCGAATCCGGCGCCTGGCCGCGCGAGGACAACCCGCTGAAGCACGCGCCGCACACGGCCGAAGCCCTGCTCAAGGCCGACTGGCCGCACGCCTACACGCGCGAGCAGGCCGCCTACCCGGTGGCCTCGCTGCGGCGCGCCAAGTACTGGGCGCCGGTGGGCCGCGTCGACAACGTCTGGGGTGACCGCAACCTGTTCTGTTCCTGCGTGCCGATGTCCGAGCTGGCGAACTGAGCGCGGCGCGACCATGGCCGTCTCCGTCTTCGACCTGTTCAAGATCGGCATCGGCCCGTCCAGCTCGCACACGGTCGGCCCGATGCGCGCGGCGCGGCTGTTCGCGCTGCGCCTGCAGCACGACGGCCATCTCGCCGCGACGGCGCGCGTGACGGCACGCCTGTACGGCTCGCTCGGCGCCACCGGCAAGGGCCACGGCAGCGACAAGGCCGTGCTGCTCGGCCTGGCCGGGCACGAGCCCGACACGGTCGACGTCGACGCCATCCCGGCGCTGCTGCAGGACCTGCGCACGCAGGGGCTGCTGCACCTTCCCGGCGGGCACGTCGTGCGCTTCAACGAGAAGACCGACCTCGTCTTCCACCGCCGCGAGACGCTGCCCTTCCACGCCAACGGCATGCGCTTCGAGGCCTTCGACGCCGCCGGCGTGCGGCTGGCCGAGCGCGTCTACTACTCGGTGGGCGGCGGCTTCGTCGTCAGCGACGAGGTGGCGGCCGACGGCTCGAAGCAGAAGGCCATCGCGCCGGATGCCACGGTGCTGCCCTTCCCGTTCCGCTCCGGCGCCGAACTGCTGGCGCTGGCAGCGCACGAGGGCTGCAGCATCGCCGAACTGATGCGCCGCAACGAGCGCCACTGGCGCAGCGACGCCGAGATCGACGCCGGCCTGCTGAAGATCTGGCAGGTGATGCAGGCCAGCGTGGAGCGCGGCTGCCGCACCGGCGGCACGCTGCCTGGCGGCTTCAAGGTGCGCCGGCGCGCACAGGACCTGCACCGGCAGCTGTGCGCCAACCCCGAAGCCGCGCTGCGCGACCCGCTGCAGGTGCTCGACTGGGTCAACCTCTATGCGCTGGCGGTCAACGAGGAGAACGCCGCCGGCGGCCGCGTCGTCACCGCGCCGACCAACGGCGCGGCCGGCATCGTGCCGGCGGTGCTGCACTACTACACGCGCTTCGTGCCCGGTTCGACCGACCGCGGCGTGATCGACTTCCTGCTCACCGCCGCGGCCATCGGCATCCTCTACAAGGAGAACGCCAGCATCTCCGGCGCCGAGGTCGGCTGCCAGGGCGAGGTGGGCGTGGCCTGCTCGATGGCCGCCGGCGCGCTGTGCGCCGTGCTCGGCGGCACGCCCGCGCAGGTGGAGAACGCCGCCGAGATCGGCATGGAGCACCACCTGGGCCTGACCTGCGACCCGGTGGGCGGCCTGGTGCAGATCCCCTGCATCGAGCGCAACGCGATCGCCTCGGTGAAGGCGATCAACGCGGCGCGCATGGCCTTGCGCGGCGACGGCACGCACCATGTGAGCCTCGACAAGGTCATCAAGACCATGCGCGAGACCGGCGCCGACATGATGACCAAATACAAGGAGACCGGCCCGGGGCGGCCTCCCGGGGGCCAACTCGGAGGCCTGCCGCCAGGCGCCGAGCCGCCGCCCCTTGCCTTCGGCCGGCCCGCCGGCCGGCCGCCCGCCTTGCCCCTCCCCTCCCCCCGGGACCCCCCACCCGGCCAGCAGCCCGGGCGTGCCCAGCGCCTGGCGCGACCAGGTCCAGAAGTCGAAACGGTCGACGTGCCGCACGATCAGCCCGTCGCGGAATTCGAAGCTCGCATCGATGCGGTTGAGCACCTTGCGGCCGGTGGCGCTGAAGGTGTAGCGCGCGTCCCAGTGGGCGCGGCCCGTGCGGTCGTCGGCCTCGATGCCGCTGTATTCGAGCGTCAGGTCTTTGCCGTTGGTCAGCAGCATGCGCCACATCATTCCGGCATCGGCGCCGTGCAGGTCGAAGGCCTCGTCGCTGAAGTGCACGTCGGGGTGGTAGCAGGCCGCCATGCCGGCCCAGTCACGCTTGGCGAAGCTTGCATAGAAACGTTCGATCAGGGCGGCGTGCGGGTGCATGGCGGGCCTTCTGGCGGTGGACGAGCCCGGCAGTGTCGCACCGTCGGGAATTCATCGAAGATTAAAGGTCCGTTAATCCGTTAAGCTTCTCGGCATGAAGTTGCTGCTTGCCGAAGACGACGCGATACTGGCCGATGCGCTCAGTTCGAGCCTGGCCAAGGCCGGCTTCGAGGTCGAGGTGGCGCCCAATGGCGCCGTCGCCGAGTTCCTGCTGCTGCGCCAGAACTTCGATGTCGGCGTGCTGGACCTCGGCCTGCCCATGGTCGATGGCTTGACCGTGCTCAAGCGCGTGCGAGCGGCCAAGCCGGCCTTGCCGATGCTGGTGCTGACCGCGCTCGACGGCCTGGAGCACAGGGTGGCGGGGCTGAACGCCGGTGCCGACGACTACCTGACCAAACCCTTCGACTTCCCCGAACTCGAAGCGCGCATCCGCGCCCTGCTGCGCCGCACCCGCGGCTCGGGCACGGCGGCTCAGCAGTTCGGCAAGCTCAGCTTCGACCGCGATGCGCGGCGCGCCACCATCGAAGGCAACGTGCTCGACCTGTCGCCACGCGAATGGATGCTGCTGGACCTGCTGCTGGCGCAACGCGACCGCGTCGTCACCAAGGACCAGATCGCCGAGAGCTGGGCGGTCGAGCGCAGCGAGACGGGGGCCGGCTCGATCGAGGTCTACATCCACCGCCTGCGCCGCAAGCTCGAAGGCTCGGGCCTGGCGATCCGCACCGTGCGCGGCCTGGGCTACCTGCTCGAGGCCGAGGCCGAGGCCTGACTGCGACGCGATGCTCGCGCGCCTGAAGCACGCGCTGCGCCGGCTGCCCGGCGTCACGCCCGGAACCAGCTCGCTGCATGGGCACCTGCTCCTGTGGCTGCTGCTGCCGCAGCTGGTGCTGTGGCTGGCCGGCGCCTTCTTCACCTACAACCTGGCGGCGCGCTACGCCAACCAGGCCATCGACACCACGCTGCACACCGCCTCGAAGGCGCTGGCGCGGCAGGTCAAGCCGGTGGGCAACGGCCTGTTCATCGACTTCCCGCGCGCCGCGCAGGACATCATCGAGGCCGACCCCGACGACCGCGTCTACTACATGGTGAGCACGCCACCGGGGCAGTTCATCCTGGGCAACCACAAGCTGCCGCCGCCGCCGGCGATCGCGCCGCTGCGCCTGGGCCAGCCCTACTTCTACGACGGCAGCATGGGCGAAGGCGACAAGCGCGTCGACGTGCGGGTGGCGGCTTTGTACCTGTCGTACGGCGAGGCCGAGAGCCCGCAGAGCATGCTCGTGCAGGTGGCCCGCAGCCGGGCCAGCCGCGAGCAGCTCGCCGGCCGCATCCTGCTCGACACCGCGCTGCCGCTGTCGGTACTGATCGCGCTGATGTCGATGATCGTCTGGGCCGGCATCCGCGCCGGCCTGGCGCCGCTCGCACGCATGCGCGCGCTGGTGGAAGACCGCGGGCCCAACGACCTGGCGCCGCTGAGGCTCGAGTCCGCGCCGCGCGAGGTGCATGCACTGGCCAAGGCCATCAACACGCTGCTGGCCGCGGTGCACGAGAGCGTGAGCGGCCAGCGCCGCTTCATCAGCGACGCGGCGCACCAGTTGCGCACGCCGCTGGCCGGGCTGAAAAGCCAGACCGAGCTGGCGCTCAACGAGACCGCCGATGCGGCGCTGAAGGCGCGGCTGCAGCGTGTGCACGAGAGCGCCACACGCAGCGCGCACCTGGTCAACCAGTTGCTCACGCTGGCGCGCGCCGAACCCGAGTCCGGTTCGGCCCAGGGCCGCGCTCGCGTCGAGCTGGTGCGCCTGGCCAGCGAGCTCACCGCCGAGCACGTGCCGCGCGCCCGCCAGGCCGGCATCGACCTCGGATTCGACGAGGCCGATGGAGGCTCGGTGGCCGTGACCGGCAACGCGCTGCTGCTGCGCGAGGCCATCGCCAACCTGATCGACAACGCACTGCGCTACGCCGGCTGCGGCAGCACGGTGACCGTGCGCGTGCGGCCGCTGGGCCACGACGCGCTGGTCGAGGTGGAAGACAACGGCCCGGGCATCGCCCCGGCCGATCGCGAACGTGTCTTCGAGCGCTTCGCCCGCGCCACCCTGCAGGGTGATGGCTGCGGCCTGGGGCTGGCGATCGTCAAGGAGATCGCCGAGAGGCACGCCGGCAACGTGACGCTCGAGGGCGCCGTGCCGCGCGGCCTGCGCGTGCTGATGCGCCTGCCGCGCGCCACCTGAAACATCGCCGGCGCCGCCGATGCGGCGGCTATTGCCAGGCGATGCCGGTCATCCAGTCGTGGAAGACACGGCCGTAGCCATCGCTGGGCGTGCCGTCGACATCCTTGATCAACACGTTGTCGCGCTCGGCGAAGACGTCCCAGCAGCAGCCGATGACCGACCAGTTGTTCGCCCCCGCGAAAGGCAGCAGCTGCTGCAGGAACGGCGCCCCGTCGGTGCCGGGCATGTTGTGCTCGCCGGTCTCGGCGAAGACGATCGGTACCTGGGCCGACAGCGCCTGAACCACCGGCCAGTTGACCGGCATGCTCCAGGTGCTGGACAGGTTGCCCCAGCCGCCGAGCGTGAAGGTGGCGCCGCTGCCGGCACCGCTGCTCGTGCTTTGCGCGATCGGGCCGGACGGCAGCGCCGTCTGCAGATACATGCCCTGGCTGCCCAGCGACACTGCCGTCACCGCACCGCTGGCGCCGACGGCCGTCACGCGCAGCACCGCGGCTTCGTAGACGGCGTTCGGCTTGGCCAGCGTCACCGTGTCGCCGATCGCGTAGCCGGCACCGCCGGTCGACACGCCGGCCGAGGTGGCACGCTGGATCGGCGGATAGGGGTGCCAAGCCGCCGCGACCTGGTTCAGCGGATCGTTCGGCCTGTTCGCCAGCCAGCCGCTCATGTTGTTGCTGAACTCGATGCCGCCGATCAGCACCACATTGGTGGCACCGGTGGCACGCACGGCGTCCAGCATCGTCTGCATGCCGGCGGAGCGCCATGCGCCTGTGATGTTGCGGTAGTTGGAGGTGCCGCTGGTGGCGGGAAAGTAGTCGAAGGTCCCACCGCTCATCAGCGCCGTCCAGGCGTTCTGCGGTGAGCTCAGTCCGAAGAAGAAGGGCTCGTTGTAGAGCGAGAAGAGAACCGTGGGGTTGTCCTTGAACGTCGTCGCCACCGAGGTCCAGAAGTCGATCGAGTGGTCCATGTTGGCCATCTGCGTCTGCACCATCGGGCAGGCATTGCCTGGCGCGGCCCAGTGCAGCTCGATGATCACGTACAGGCCCGCCGCATTCGCTTCCTGCACCTGCGTGGCGATCGCCGAGCGGTAGTTGCCGCCGGGGTCGCCCTGGCGCGTCACACCGTCGGTATCGACACAGGTCAGGCCGAGCCAGGAGGTCTCGTTGAGGGTGAAGCGCACGGTGTTGGCGTGCCAGGCCTTGACGGCCGACCAGCGCGGCCCGTTGGGCTGCCCGGCCTGCCCGCCGGATGGATCGCTCGGGCTCCAGCCGCCGATGGCGACGAACTCGAAGCCGCTGAAGCTCACGCCGCGCAACTGCAGCACGTTGCCGGCCGCGTCGACCAGGCGGTTGCCGCTCACCCTCACACTCGGCGCCGCGCTCGATGGGCTCGCCGTGATGGTGACGGTGGCCGAGGCTTGCGTGCCGAGCGCCAGGCCGTTGGTCGGGCTCGACAGCGCCACGCTGAAGGCCTTGTCGGCGGTGTTGGGCGTCGCCGTGGCGATGGGCAGCGAAATGGTCTTCGGCGCGCTGTCGCCGCTGGCCCAGACGAGCGTGCCGCTGCGCGCCGTGTAGTCGCTGCCGGCCAGGGCCGTGCCGTCGGCGGTGGCGAAGGCCACGCTGCCGTCGCGCGAGCCCTCGCTGCGGTTGACCGTGATGGTCATCAGGCCGCTGCCCTGCGCCGCGCTGTAGGCGGCGGCCGAGAAGGCCACGCTGCCCGCCGGCAGGGGCGGCGCCGGCGTGCTGCCGCCGCCACCGCCGCACGCGCTGCCGAACGCCGCCGCCAGAAGAACCAGGACCATTCGAACGGTTGCCATGAAACCTCGCTGGGGAACCCGGCGTCGGCCCGACCGGGACGACACGCCGTCGGCCCACGATCTCACGCCCGGCTCGCCCGATCTGTGCGGTGGCGAACGCGCCGCGCAGGCCGGCCCCGTCGAATCGACCTAGGGAAAGTCCGGGGTGAACGTCCTCTTGATGAAACATTAACGCTTCATTAACATGCGCTCCGCTTGGTTCAACAAGCTGAACATTTCCTAAACCGAGTTCCTGAGGAGACACGCATGTCGATGACCCGCATTTCCCTTTCGCTGGCCGCCGCCGGCCTGATGAGCGCCACGCTGGCCCAGGCGGGCGAGGTGGAGGTGCTGCACTGGTGGACGTCCGGTGGCGAGGCCAAGGCAGCCGCCGAACTGAAGGCCTCGATGCAGAAGAAGGGCCACAGCTGGAAGGACTTCGCGGTCGCCGGCGGCGGTGGCGATTCCGCCATGACGGTGCTGAAGTCGCGCGTGGTCTCGGGCAATGCCCCGGCCGCCGCCCAGATCAAGGGCCCGTCGATCCAGGAATGGGCGCGTGAAGGCGTGCTGGCCAACATGGACGACGTCGCCAAGGCCGAGAAGTGGGACGAGCTTCTGCCCAAGGCGATCGCCGACGGCCTCAAGTACAAGGGCAACTACGTCGCCGCGCCCGTCAACGTGCACCGCGTCAACTGGCTGTGGGCGAACCCGGAAGCCTTCAAGAAGGCCGGCGCCAAGCTGCCGACCACCTGGGACGAGTTCTTCGTCGCCGCCGAGGCGCTGAAGAAGGCCGGCATCATCCCGGTCGCGCATGGTGGCCAGAACTGGCAGGACTTCACCACCTTCGAGAGCGTGGCGCTCGGCGTCGGCGGAGCCGATTTCTACAAGAAGGCGCTGGTGCAGCTCGACGCCGGCTCGCTGAAGAGCCCGACCATGGAGAAGGTGCTGGGCACCTTCAAGAAGGTCAAGACCTACACCGACAAGAACGCCCCGGGCCGTGACTGGAACCTGGCCACCGCGATGGTGATCAAGGGCGAGGCCGGCATGCAGCTGATGGGCGACTGGGCCAAGGGCGAGTTCATCGCCGCCGGCAAGGTGCCGGGCAAGGACTTCGCCTGCGTGGCCGCCCCGGGCACCGCGAAGAGCTACACCTACAACGTGGACAGCTTCGCGCTGTTCAAGCTGAAGGACCCGGCCAACCAGAAGGCCCAGCAGGACCTCGCCGCGGCGATCATGTCGACCGACTTCCAGGAAGTGTTCAACCTGAACAAGGGCTCGATCCCGGTTCGCCTGGGCATGAAGCTGGACAAGTTCGACGACTGCGCCAAGACCTCGGCGGCCGACTTCGTGTCGACCGCGAAGGCCGGCTCGCTGGTGCCGTCCATCGCCCACGGCATGGCCGTTCCGTCGGCCGCCGAAGGCGCGATCAAGGACGTGGTCTCGCAGTTCTGGAACGACGACAAGATGACCTCGGCCTCGGCCATGGACAAGCTCGTCGCCGCCGCGAAGACCAAGTAAGCCCGCCGGGGCGCAGCCGGTTCACGCCGGCTGCGTTCCGTGTCATTCTCCCCGGCGCGGCGTCGCCCCGACGCCGCGCTCTCCTCCCGGGGTCCGCACCATGAACACGACGACTGCCACGCCCGCGCGCGCGGCGAGCACGGCTGTGCCCGTCTCGATGGCCACGCGCCTGTCGGAATGGATGCCCAAGCTCGTGCTGGCGCCCTCCTTCCTGCTCGCCTTCTTCTTCATCTACGGCCTGATGGCCTGGAACGGCTACCTGTCGGTGTCGGCCTCGCGGCTGCTGCCGAACTACGAGTTCGTCGGCCTCGAGCAGTACGCCACGCTGTGGGAGAGCGACCGCTGGTGGGTGGCGCTGAAGAACCTGGCCATCTACGGCGGCCTGTTCCTGTTCTTCGGCATGGCCATCGGGCTGCTGCTGGCCATCCTGCTCGACCAGAAGATCCGTGCCGAAGGCGTGCTGCGCACCGTCTACCTGTACCCGATGGCGCTGAGCTTCATCGTCACGGGCACGGCCTGGAAGTGGATCCTCAACCCGGGCCTGGGCCTGGAGAAGGTCATGCACGAGTGGGGCTGGACGAGCTTCGGCTTCGACTGGCTGATCAACCCCGACCGCGCCATCTACACGGTGGTGATCGCGGGCGTCTGGCAGAGCGCCGGTTTCGTGATGGCACTGTTCCTCGCCGGCCTGCGCGGCATCGACGACTCGATCCTGAAGGCGGCGCAGATCGACGGCGCCAGCCTGCCACGCATCTACTGGCGCATCATCATCCCGAGCCTGCGGCCGGTGTTCTTCTCGACGCTGATGGTGCTGAGCCACCTGGCGATCAAGAGCTTCGACCTGGTCATGGCGCTGACCGCCGGCGGCCCCGGCTACGCCACCGACATGCCGGCCACCTTCATGTACACGATGGCCTTCTCGCGCGGGCAGATCGGCCTGGGCGCGGCCTCGGCGACGATCATGCTGGCCACCGTGGCGGCGATCGTCGTGCCCTACCTCTACTCCGAACTGAGGGCGAAGAAATGAATACCGCCGTCGCCCCGAACCGGCTCGACTGGCAGCGCCTGGCGCTGTGGTCGGTGCTGCTGCTGTTCGCCGTGTTCTTCCTGCTGCCGATGTACGTGATGCTCACGACCTCGTTGAAGGACATGGCGCAGATCCGCGAAGGCAACCTGCTGTCGCTGCCCACCGCGCCCAGCTTCGATGCCTGGAGCAAGGCCTGGAGCCACGCCTGCACCGGCATCGACTGCGGCGGCCTGCGGCCCTTCTTCATGAACTCGGTGCTGATGGTCATCCCGGCGGTGCTGATCTCCACGCTGCTGGGCGCCATCAACGGCTACGTGCTGTCGAAGTGGCGCTTCAAGGGCAGCGAGCTGATGTTCGCGCTGATGCTGTTCGGCGTGTTCATGCCGATGCAGGTGGTGCTGCTGCCGATGAGCCAGATCCTCGGCTGGATGGGCATCGCCAGTTCGGTGTGGGGCCTGGTGCTCGTGCACGTGGTCGCCGGCCTGCCCTCGACCACCCTGTTCTTCCGCAACTACTACGTCGGCCTGCCCGACGAGCTGGTGAAGGCGGCGATGCTCGACGGCGCCGGCTTCTGGCGCATCTTCTGGCGCATCGTGCTGCCGCTGTCCACGCCGATCACGGTGGTCACGCTGATCTGGCAGTTCACCAACATCTGGAACGACTTCCTCTACGGCATCGTGTTCTCCGGCGCCGGCAGCAAGCCGATCACCGTGGGCCTGAACAACCTGGCCAACACCACGAGCTCGGTCAAGGAATACAACGTGGACATGGCCGCGGCGATGATCGCCGGCCTGCCCACGCTGTTCGTCTACATCGTCGCAGGCAAGTATTTCGTGCGCGGGCTGACAGCCGGCGCGGTGAAGGGGTGACATGACCACCCCCAGCTCACTTCGTTCATTGCCCCCCGAGGGGGCGCAGGCCCTCGGGGCGGCCCAGCAGGAGGCCTGACATGGGCGCACTTTCCATCCGCAACGTCCGCCGCAGCTACGGCGCGGTCGACATCCTCAAGGGCATCGACATCGAGGTCGAGGCCGGCGACTTCCTGATCCTGGTCGGGCCCTCCGGCTGCGGCAAGAGCACGCTGCTGAACATCATCGCCGGGCTGGACAAGCCCACCGAGGGCGAGATCCACATCGGCGGGCGCGACGTGACTCACGCGCTGCCGAAGGACCGCGACATCGCGATGGTGTTCCAGAGCTACGCTCTCTACCCGAACATGAACGTGGCGCAGAACATCAGCTTCGGGCTGGAGATGCGCAACGTGCCCAAGCCGCAGCGCGACGAGGCCATCCAGCGCGTCTCGAAGATGCTGCAGATCGAGCACCTGCTCGACCGCAAGCCGGGGCAGCTTTCGGGTGGCCAGCGCCAGCGTGTGGCCATGGGCCGTGCGCTGGCGCGCGACCCGACGCTGTTCCTGTTCGACGAGCCGCTGTCCAACCTCGACGCCAAGCTGCGCGTGGAGATGCGCGCCGAAATCAAGCACCTGCACAACAAGGCGCAGGTGACGACGGTGTACGTGACGCACGACCAGGTCGAGGCGATGACCCTGGGCGACCACATCGCGGTGATGAAGGGCGGCCTGATCGAGCAGCTCGGCTCGCCCGACGAGATCTACAGCCGGCCGGCCACGCGCTTCGTGGCCGAGTTCATCGGCTCGCCGGCCATGAACATCGTGACCGGCCAGCGCGCCGCCAACGGCTTCGCCTCGCACGGCGTCGACCTGACCCTGAACGAGCAACAGCGTTCGCTGGTCGGCACCGGCCACCCCGACGGCATCCTCTACGGCCTGCGGCCCGAGGCCCTGCTGCTCGCCGATGCCGGCCTGCCCGGCACGATCAGCCTGGTCGAGCCGACCGGCCCCGAGACCTACGTGCTGGTCGACACCCCGATCGGCAAGATGATGGCGCGCGTGCCCGGCAAGGTGCACCAGGCGGTGGGCGAAAACGTCCACCTGCACTGGTCGGCCACCGAAGCGCACCTGTTCGACGCGAAGACCGAGCGCCGGGTGATCTGAGCGCTTTGGGGGGGGATGCGGGCGGCGGCCCGCGCGTACACTGACTCAAGTCAATTGCCGTACCGCGCGATGCCATGTTCGATGCCCTCGACTCCCTGACGCAGCGCGTCGCCCCCGCCGATGCGCGCTGGACGCTGCGCGCTGTCGACGAACTCTCCGAGACGCTCACCGTCCGGCAGGACGTCGCCGAGGCGCCGCAGCGTTGCCGCGACACCGGCGTGATGGTCAGCGTGTCGCGTGACGGGGGCCTCGGCCACGCGGCCACGGCCGACCTCAGCGAAGCGGGCCTGGCCGACGCTTTCGATCGCGCCGGCCGCATGGCCCGTGCCGTGGCTGGCCGCATGGTCTTCGACCCGGCCGACCTGCCGGCCGTCACCGCGCGGGCCGCTACGAGGGTGTGGTGCGGCGCCCGCTGCTGGCCCTGGGCCTGGGCGAGCGCCTGGCGCTGCTGCGCGAGGTGTGCGCGCAGGCCGGCGGCGACAGCCGCATCGTCGATCGCGTGGCCAGCCTGCTGACGGTGCAGTTCGAGCAGCTGCTGCTGACCAGCGACGGTGGCCGCAGCAAGCAGCGCTGGAGCCAGACCATGCCGCACGTGCAGGCCACCGCCCACGTGGGCGGCGTGACGCAGACCCGCTCGTCGGCCGGCCAGTACAACGGCTGGTGCCAGCAGGGCGGTCTGGAGGTGCTGGAACGCGCCCGCTTCGCCACCGAGGGCGCTCGCGTCGCGGCCGAGGCGATCGAGCTGGCGATGGCACCGACCTGCCCTGGCGGCACGATGGACGTGCTGCTGATGCCCGACCAGATGATGTTGCAGATCCACGAGTCCATCGGCCACCCACTGGAGCTCGACCGCATCCTCGGCGACGAGCGCAATTTCGCCGGCACCAGCTTCGTCACGCTCGACATGTTCGGCCACTACGCCTACGGCAGCGAACTGCTGAACGTGACCTACGACCCGACACGGCCCGAGCAGATCGCCAGCTTCGGCTTCGACGACGAGGGCGAGCCGGCACAGCGGCGCCACCTGATCGAGAACGGCATCCTCAAGCGGCCGCTGGGCGGCGCGGTGTCGCTGGCGCGGGCGCGCACGATTCGGCCCGATCTCGAAGGCGTGGCCACGGCACGCGCGAGCAGCTGGAACCGCGCGCCGATCGACCGCATGAGCAACCTGAACATCGAGCCGGGCACGTCCACGCTGGCCGAGATGATCGCCAGCATCGAGCTGGGCGTGATGCTGCACACCAATGTCTCGTGGAGCATCGACGACTCGCGCAACAAGTTCCAGTTCGGCTGCGAATCGGGCCGCATGATCCGCCACGGCCAGCTCGCCGAACTCGTGCGCGACCCGAGCTACCGCGGCATCAGTGCCACCTTCTGGCGCTCGCTGGCGATGGTGGGCGACGAACGCACCTTCGAGGTGATGGGCACGCCCTACTGCGGCAAGGGCGAGCCCTCGCAGATGGTGCGTGTGGGGCACGCGGCACCGGCCTGCAAGTTCAGCCGCGTCGCGGTGGTCGGGAACGCGGCATGAACGTGGTCGAGCGAGGCTACTTCGAGGCCCTGGCCGATGCGCTGTGCGGCCCGATGCGAGGCGAGGAACGCGTCTCGCTGATGCTGAGCGCCGAGTCGTCGAGCTTCATCCGTTTCAACCGCGGCGCAGTGCGACAGGCCACGCATGTGGAACAGGCCGTGGCCACGCTGTCGCTGGTGCACGGCCGGCGCCATGCGGAAGTGCGCGCCACGCTGGCCGGCCGGGTCGACGCCGACATCGGCCGGCTGCGCAGTGAGCTCGACGCGTTGCGGGCCCTGTTGCCCGAATTGCCCGACGACCCCTACCTGCTGCTGCCCGATGCCACGGCGTGCAGCGAGCGCCACGACACCGGTGAACTGCCCGACGAAGCCGCGGTCGTTCAGGCCGTGGCGCGCGTGGCCACGGGGCTGGACTTCGTCGGCTTCTATGCCGGTGGTCCGGTGGTGCGCGCCTTCGCCGACAGCCTGGGCTCGCGCCACTGGCACCACGTGCAGACCTTCCACTTCGACTGGTGCCTCTATCACACGGCCGACAAGGCCGTGAAGACGGCCTACGCCGGATCGCACTGGAGCGAAGAAGAATTTGCCCGCCACGTCACCGAGAGCACGCGGCAGCTCGCCGTGATGGCGCGGCCGCCGCGGGTGCTCGCGCCCGGCGCCTACCGCGCCTGGTTCACGCCGACGGCGATGGCCGAACTGCTCGGCGCGCTGGCGTGGGGTGGCTTCGGCCTGAAGGAGCGGCGCACCGGCACCTCCACCCTGATGCGGCTCGCTCACCGCGACGCGGTGCTGCACCCCGATATCGAGATCAGCGAACACACCGCGCTGGGGCCCGCCCCGGCCTTCACCGCCGAGGGCTTCGCGCGGCCGCCGCGCGTGAGCCTGGTCGAACGCGGCCTGGCCACCGGCACGCTGAACAGCGCGCGTTCGGCGCAGGAGTTCGGCCTGGCCGCCAACGGCGCCAACCGGGAAGAGGTGCCGGAGTCGCTGTCGCTGGCCCCCGGCCGGTTGCCCGAGGCACAGGCACTGGCTGCGCTGGGCACGGGGCTGTGGATCAGCAACCTCTGGTACCTGAACTACTCGGACCGGCAGGCCTGCCGCATGACTGGATTGACACGCTTCGCCTGCCTGTGGGTGGAAGATGGCCGGCCGGTGGAGCCGATCGGCGTCATGCGCTTCGACGATTCGTTCCTGCGCATGTTCGGCGAGGGCCTGCTGGGCCTGGGTGACCGTGCCGAACTGCTCACCG
>JADJJI010000008.1 GCA_016706565.1 Piscinibacter sp. | reverse complement strand
CGACCGCCTGTACGAGGGCGACCTGCTCGACGCCGTGCAGCGCGCCATCGTGCAGCTGCATGACGCCTATGCGATCGCGGTGTTCTGCCGCGACGAACCGCACCGCGTGATCGGCGCCCGCGAAGGCTCGCCGCTGGTGCTGAGCGTGGGCGCGAACGATCGTACCGGCGAGAACTTCACACCAGCCAGCGACGCGATGGCGCTGGCCGGCGTGACCGGCCAGATCGTCTACCTGAAGGCGACGTCGTCGACCTGCGGCAGGGCAGAGTGCTGGATCACGCGGCGCAGCGACGGCGAAGACCCGTTCCAGAAGCCGATGGCGCGCGGGGTGCGCAGGATGCAGGCACTGCACCGGCGCGGCCGAGCAGGGCCCCTACCGGCACTACATGCAGAAGGAGATCTTCGAGCAGCCGCGCGCCATCGCCGACACGCTCGACGCGGTGACCGAGCACCAGGCCGGAGTTCTTCGGCGATGGCGCCGGAGGAGGCTTCGAGGAGATCGACAAAGTGCTCATCCTCGCGTGCGGCACCAGCTACTACGCGGCGCCACGGCCAAGTACTGGCTCGAGCGCATCGCGCGGGTCCCGACCAGGGTGGAGATCGCCAGCGAGTACCGCTACCGCGACAGCGTGCCCGACCCGCGCACCCTGGTCGTCACCATCACGCAGAGCGGCGAGACCGCCGACACGCTGGCTGCGCTCAAGCACGCGCGCAGCCTCGGCATGCAGCACACGCTGACGATCTGCAACGTGGCGACGAGCGCGATGGTGCGCGAGTGCAAGCTCGCCTACATCACGCGCCGGCGCCGAGATCGGCGTGGCCTCGACCAAGGCCTTCACGACCCAGCTCGTCAGCCTGTACCTGCTCGCGCTCGCGCTCGGGCAGGTGCGCGGGACCTCACGGACGCGGGCAGGGGGCAGGACCTGAAGGCGCTGCGCCACCTGCCGGTGGCGGTGCAGGCGGTGCTGGCGCTGGAGCCGCAGGTCATCGCCTGGAGCGAGGACTTCGCGCGCCGCCACAACGCGCTCTTCCTCGGACGCGGGCGGCATTACCCGATCGCGCTTGAAGGGGCACTGAAACTCAAGGAAATCACCTACATTCACGCCGAGGCCTATCCGGCCGGCGAGCTGAAATCGCGGACATCGACACGAAGCTCCAGTCGGCGAAGGCCTACGTCATCCGCATGCCCGAGCACTCGGCGCTCTGTCACCGATCCTGCACGTCGTGCCGCTGCAATTGCTCGCGTCTCACGCGGCACGGTGCATCCGCGGCACGGATGTCGACAAGCCGCGCAATCTGGCGAAGGGCGTGACGGTGGAGTGAGGTCGGCGCGCCATGCGCGTGTTCGACGAAATAGAGTCGCAAACACGTCAAAAACAGTCGAAAAGCGCTTAATAGAGTCTGTAAACGCGGCTCGACACCGACCCGCATCCGGTGGTCCGACTTTGGGGCTAAGGCGATCGGAGTTCTGAATCAAGCGCTCGCCTGCAAAGGAAGTCGTGGAGGAAGTAATCCTCCCACTTTCACAGTAGTCGGAGCATCACCGCAGTGGTGTCGTACGTCGTCGCCATGCGGAAGCGCCGACGCTCTATCGGAAGGAATGGCCCATTCCCTTTTTGGCTGCTCTGCAGCAGTTGCGGTCCTAGTCGGTACCAGGTTGGATGGCGGCACAGGCTTCTGTTTTCTGACGTTGGGCTGCCCTAGAACGCTCGACGTCCTGAGATGCACTGGTTGATATCTTCGGTCCAGCAAAATTGGTCAAGATCGAGTGCGGGCAGTGGATCTGCCGCGCTTGCGAGCGAGAATCAACCCGACCTTCGTCGTCACTAACAATCGCTGAAGACTCGCCGATTAGCTGCGGCGGTCGATGTCCTGGTCGAGATGCGCAAGCCACTAAGCGTCGCCTGATCAGGCGATGTCCACGTCACCATTCCGAGTCGGGCCAGACCAGTTTCGGCTGGCTGTGTCGGCGTGACCGTCACCGTCGGTGCGTGACCAGTGATCGTCAGCAGCGTAGCCCGACGCTTCATCGCCTTCAGCCGAAGCTCGATGTAGTCCTTCAAGAACTCGTACATCTCTTCAGTCGGCTGGACCGCGAACTCAGAATCGAACCGTGTTGGCCCGTCTGGATCCAGGCACCTGTTCAGTGAACGGCAACGTCGGCGCACCTGTCGAGCCCAACGACAACGTTTCGCTGTGCCTGAGTACGGTAGTTGTTTCCATCGACTGGAGCGCTGGACGTAACGGCATGGCTTTTTCATTATGTCGTCATGCGCCAGTGCTATATCATCGACGACAGTCGAATCTGCAGATAAAGAAGTCCCCTGTGACAGCTTCGCAAGCTGTTGATTTTCCTTGAGAATCTTGACCGCTAGTGCGTTCGGCGGAGCGAACGACCGTTCCAAGACAAGATAATGATGTAACGTCTCGTCTGACGGCAATCCATCAGGCCAATTGGCATGTACTTCACTGCAAACGTTGGGACTCAACGCTGCGCGACGCAGCATCTCACCACGTTCGGCCGAATCAGGCCGCGTATCGAGCACGATGCGCAGCGCCAGCTCGGTCAGCCGCAGGCGGCGTTCAGCACCAGAGCCCTCGTCCACCATCAACCCATAGCTCTTCATCGCCGCCACGGTCTGGATCAGGCCGCTGCTGTTCGGGCTGTACTTCAGTGAATGGCAGCCCGAGTGACGGGCGCTGCGCCCTTGCGCTCTTCGTCGTAGAACGCCTTGCGCGCTCGACCGCTTGCGCGAGGCTGATAAACGGAAAGTTCGGAACGATCCTTGGTCTTCTTGTCTTGCTTGTCGGGTTGCTCGTCCATAGGGCCTCCGTGTTCGGTTCTGCCGATTCTAGGTCTTATCTCGGATAGCTGCAACTCGCTGTCAGTCATTGCGCACCGATTCATCTTGTGCTGCAATCACATCTTGTCAGCGCAATCGGTCGTCGCGCGTGATGCGGGCCTCGAGCCACGCGTCATCGCGTGTATACTGCGTGCGCTGATTCACCCACAACTTCTGCGGGGTACTGATGACAAGATGATTCTGAGGCTGCGTTGCTCATCGCCACCGAAGCGCAGCCCCAATAGAAAAAGCTCACGAATCGTGGACCCTGGCAGGCGCGATAGGTGAGCTGGAGTGGCGTGGCGTCGTGCTTGAACGTCGCCTACCTTGGTTCGATCTGTTTTATCTCATTAGGAACATTTTACTATGGCAAAAAAGCCAAACGAAACTACTTCGCCCCGTGTGGCGTCCGCAGCATCGAAGCTGCTCTCCAACCCGAAGACCCCTGCAATCGTGAAGACGGTCGCCGCCTCCGCGCTGACGCAGAAGGTCAAGTCCAAAGGCAAGAAGTAGCCTGAACTGGTCGTCAGACCTGGGGCGCGGCGCGAGTCGCGCCCCTTTTCATTCAGCGGCGCTTGCCCGTTTCTGATCTCGTCAACGATCCGCTCGACCACAGCCTGCGCCGACTTCCAGTCCTTGTCGGCCGCTTCCAGCTCATCCATGTCGGCGGTCGTTGGCATGCCGTTGCCCACGGGATAGAAGTGACGTTGCACCTTGATGATCGCGTCACGGCGGCGCTCGAACGCGGCACGCTCGTTCTCAATGGCTTCCGTTTCCTCTTTGCGTTGCTCTTCCTGGGTGGCCATGGCGCATTCCCCCTGTGGGCGTCAGTCTAGGCCCAGCACGGGCTGGCGTCGCGCTCAAGGTAGTGACCGTTGATGTGAAAGCGTTCTATGTAAAGAACGTGCAATGGCAATCACGCTCGCCAACAAGACGTTCGGTGCCGACGTAACGTTCAGCACCAGCCAGAACAGCGCCAGGCCGACTAGCAACGGCTCGCGCTGACGATCACCTCCGCAAGGTCACGCAGCGGCCGCTTTGCAGAGGACCGGTCATTGGGTAGTTCGCCAGTGAATGGCGGCTGTCAGTCTTCCGGCGACTGTCAACTCCCTAAGGGGGACACCGCCCCTGCCGGCTCGCTTAGGCTACGTACAGCTGCCCGTTCGGACTGCTGGATCGCTGCCGTGGGCATTGCCATGCGTAGACTCTCGCGGTACTGCTCGGCCGGTGCCTCGTGAGTCACTTCGACGACGGCGTCGTAGTTCGCTCGGATGACACTCTCGATCTCGGCGATGTCGGCACGGAAGAACTCCTTGCGGCCGTTGACCTTGTTGAGCGCCCCGCGGCGAAGCGTTCGTGCAGCTTGGCCTCCAGCGCCGGGGCGTTCTCTGAGAACACCAAAGCGTGGACATCGAACCAGAAGGGGACAGACGCGTCGCCGAGCTCGTCAATCCTTTCCATCGGCTCTAGCCGACGGGTCATCCCGATCTTGTAGATGCCGTCGCCGAACGCGCCAACGTTCGAGATCACGTATACGTAGCCCGCCTTGGCGTTCTGCTCACGGTAGTCGATGACCCGTTCTTCCTTGTCCAGCTCGGCCTTGCTCGCCTCGACCTCGGCGATCTTGCACTGCAGAGCAGCACGGTCCTCATCGCTCGTTGCCCGTGCCAGCCGCGCCTGGAGGTCATTGAGCGCCGCCGCGAAGTGCTTGCGCTCCTTTGCGATCTTGTCGCGCGCGGCGCGGATCTCCTGCTCCAGCTTCTGCTGCTCCCGCAGTTCCTCCCGCAACCGCTTGGCTTCCTCCTTTTCCTCCTGCTTCTTGACCTGGAACTCGTGCGCCAGGTGCAGTTCGTCGAGCTTGAGGTTGAGGTACGCCTCCGACAGGCGCACGGTCATCACGCGGCCCAACCGATTGCACGCGTCGAACGCCTGTCGGATGCGCTTTTCACCAAGCTCGATGTTGTCGAACTTGACGTTGTCAACGCAGTAGTCGGACTCGTTGTTAAACGAGCGGATCACCAGCTTGACCATATCGTTGATGAGCTTGCGCCCTTCCGACTTCTTGCCGTTGACTGACCACTCTTGGTCACCGGTGGCCGCCTCGCCGTTCTTGACCATGGCCTTCTGGCGGTCCCTCACGCCATCGAGTCGCGTCTTGTACTCATGGCTGGCGTTGAGCTTGAACTTCGGCTCATAGAGTGCAAAGCTTTCGAGGAGCAGCGTTTCCTCAACCACCAGCACCTGACCGCGCAGCTGAGAAACCTGTGACGCCAACGCGGAGACCTCACGTTCTCCACTCTCAATGCTCAGACGCACTGTCGCCAGCTTCGCCTTCTCTTGCTCAATGAGGCGCTGTACTGACCTTGCCCCTGGATCCCGTATCCCATAGCTGGACTACGCGCTGGCTTGCCGGGGTTGGCTGGCGAGCCAGGCTTCTTCGAACTGCATCGGGCTGGTGTAGGCCAGCGTCGAGTGCAGTCGGGTTCGGTTGTACCAGAGCAACCAGGCCACAACTTCGTCCTTGGCCTGGCGTCTGCTCTTGAAGCGCTGTCCGTGCAGCCGCTCTACCTTCAGTGACCCAAACAAGGTCTCGCTGCAGGCGTTGTCCCAGCAGTTGCCACGCCGGCTCATCGAGGCAGTGATGCCGTACTCGGTGAGCACGTCGCGGTAGTCCTTGCTGGCGTACTGGCTGCCCCGGTCGCTGTGGGAAGATCAGGCCAGCATCCTTGCCCGGATGGCGCTTGAACCAGGCCATGCGCAACGCATCGATGACCAGCTCACGCGTCATGTCCTGGCGCAGCGACCAGCCCACCACCTGGCGGCTGAACAGGTCGATCACCACGGCCAGGAACAGCCAGCCTTCGTCGGTGGCGATGTGGGTGATGTCGCCCACCCAGACCTTGTCCGGCTCGCTCACGGCGAACGCTTGGTTGAGCAGGTTCGCTGCGATGGGCAGGTCATGCTTGCTGTCGGTGGTGACCTTGAATCGCCGCTTGCCCCTGGCGCGGATGCCGTGCAGCTGCATCAGCTTCTGCACCCGGTCCTTGCCCACCCGGATGCCTCGGGCCAGCAGTTCCTTCCAGGTCCGCGGCCAGCCGTAGCCACCGCGTGTCTCGGCGTGGATCGCCTTGATGTGCACCAGCAGCGCATCGTCGCTGAGGTGGCGTCGCTGGGCGTTGCTGGCGCGTCGCATGAAGTGCTCGTGGTACCCGGTCACGCTGACCTGCAGCACCCGGCACTGCACCGAGATCGGCCACACCGCCGGTGGCGCTGGATGAAGGCGTACTTCACTTCGCTGCCTTTGCGAAGTACGCCGTCGCTTTTCCCAGGATGTCGCGCTCCATCGTCACTCGGGCCAGCTCCGCACGCAGCCGGGTGATCTCCATTTGCTCGGCACTCACAGGCTTGCTGTCCGCGCCGCTGAGCTTGCCCTCGCGCTTTGCCTTGACCCAGTTGAACAAGGTCTGATCGACCACGCCCAGCGTCCTGCCCACCGCCGCAATGCTCTGGCCTCCTTCGACCAGGCGCACCGCCTCCTGCTTGAACTCCATCGTGTAGCGCGCCCTCGGCGCCGCCTTCGGCTTCGTCATTTCCGTTCTCCTTGCTGACATTGCATCACTCAGCATGGGAGACGGTTTCCGGGGGCAAGATCACTTCGCGCTGGCCGTCGGTGTTCACGCCCACCGCCACTATCACCGCCACGCTGACGATGCGGCCGGCCTCGCGCGTCTTCACGTAGGTGGCGTCGATCCACAGGTACGGCCAGTCACCCTCGATCTGGCGGTTCAGGAAGGCGCCCACGCGCTCATCGAGCTCGCCGCACAGCCGGCTGACCTGGCTCTTGGAGACGCCGCTCATCCCGAGCGCCTTGACCAGGTCGTCCACCGAGCGCGTGGACACGCCGTGCACGTAGGCCTCCTGGATCACGGCCGTCAGAGCCTTCTCGGCCGTGCGCCGCGGCTCCAGGAACTCGGGGAAGTAGCTGCCTTGGCGCAGCTTGGGGATCTTCAGCTCGACGCTGCCGGCGCGCGTGTCCCAGCTGCGCTCGCGGTAGCCGTTGCGGCTGTTCAGCCGCTCGGTGCTCTTCTCGTCGTAGCCGGCGCCGCAGCGTCCCTCGACATCGAGCTCCATCAGGCGTTGAGCCATGAACTGCACCATCTGGCGCAGCACGTCGATGTCGGCTCCCTTCTCGGCAAGTTCGGTCAATGCGATAGTGGCGGTGGTCATCGTGGAGATCTCCTTGGACAGGTTGGATGGGTCGCACCTCAACCTTATCCGGGGACCACGATGGCCACCCCAACCGGGACAGCCGCCGCCGCGCGGCAAGCCGCTTCGGGCTTCGCCCTACGCGCCTTGCCGCGACGAAAGACTTACACCACTTCCTGGGACATCAACTGATCGGTCTCGCCCCTGAAGAAATTTGCAATGCTTCTCCGCTGGCTCGCTCTCTCGCCCACGGACTCCCCAGACGTACCGCCGCCGGCAGCCAATCCTCTCCAAGCGGGACAGGCTGATGCCAAGAAGCAAAAGCCTCGACGACCACCTGATCCAAGGGCCCAAGCTGCAGACTGGTGGCTCGCAGGTTTGAATTGGCAACGGCCCACGGGCTACGGCAAATCGCTGCCTTTCAGCCAATCAACGAGCAAGGTGTCAACCGTAGCTGCGGTTCCGGCCTTCTGCTGAATCAGTCCAAAGAGCCACCTAAAGCGCTGCGGATCATCTTGCCGGAGCAAAGCCAGTGCGACGACGATATCCGGTGATTTCTGGAGCGAGCCCAGTTCTGCCATCCAGGTGGTCGATCTCAGGCGGAACGGGTCCGATTGTCGCCATGCCAAGGTACTTTCCAGCGCGTGGATCGTTACGAGCAGGCTCTTAGCTCGAGTCGGGCTCAGTCCCATCACACGTCGAGTCAACTGCTGAAGATGCTCTTGGCGTTCGAAGGGCACCAGGGCCGGGCCCTCTTCCTGGCTCTCCTCAACGGAGCCAATCGCGACCTCGGTGCCCTCGGGAAATGGCGTAAGGTACGCCCCCTCTTCAGTGACAGGCACGAAGGAGCCCCATCTTTCGGCATCGGCTGCCGCTTCGTGCTCGCCAGCCACGGCCAGAAGCGTGGATTCAGCGGTGTAGAGCTCGTGCCGCGCTTCGGCGAACGTCGGCAACATGTGGCATCGAAAGGCCATCCACTCCTGCCAACGGAAGAAGGCGTCGTCTTTCGGGTCGACGTCAGAGTCGGTCACTCGCGGTCTCCTCTCAAGTACGCCGCGGCGTCGTGTGTCGCCTCAGCCGAGTTGACTTGGTTGCGATGGAATGCGGCTCGAAGCCGATCACCCTTCCTGCTGAAGTGGTCGGCCAACGCCTCATTGGCCACATTCAGCAGGTTGGGGTAACCCGCTGGAAGATTCTTTAGCGCCGCCTTCAGAATTCGATGAACGCGGCCGGCCAGTCTGTACGACGGTCCGCTCCCCGACCCAGAGATCTCCAGCCACTCGTCCCTGACAAGTTCGCGCAGCCTGGCACGTGTCGCAGCAAATCGCAACGTATCTGCGGCCACAAAGTAGTCCGCATCGCTGAACGCTTCGAACGCCGTTAGAACGACGAGCGCATCTCGAGTTTCGGGGTCGTTGATACCCGCTACCAACCACTCGAGCAAGTCGACGGGCTGGATAGGCAGTGCATCTCGCAGTGCGAGCGCCTCTAGGGTTGCCGGATGGATGCCCCCGGCGGGCAGGTTGCTCACCTTCTTTGCGTGCTCAACGATGGACTTAGCTTCGGATTCGTTGTAGCCGCGCAATGCGAGAATCCTCAGTGCTTCGATCTCATGAAGCCCTCCGAGCTCATGTAGGAGCACATCTGCGTCATCAATACGGGTGTCGATGCTCGCATGCCAAAGTGGCCTAGTTCGTCCAGCGACGACGACCGTGATGCGGTCCCCCTTGGCTAAGTCAACCAGCAACTGGCGGAGCCAGCGATCCTGCAGATGAAAGTGACCTGCGGCCTCCGGGCTGTCGGTTCTTGACCAAAATGCATCGTGGCTGTCGAACAGCAGCACTATGCGCGCAGGGCCCAGGTCGTGGTGCACCGCACGGTTCAAGTCCTCGGCCAACAGAGCCGGCAACATCGCAGCGAGCTCACTTGCTGGATTCAGTTTGCCGAGCTCCTTCGCGCGTTCCGCCAGCTCGTCGCCGGTTGCTTTGTCGAATAGCCAGTTGGCATGACGCCGCAGCAAGTCAAGAACGGCGATCGCAAACTTGCTGCCTGGTATCGAGTCTGCACCCGACGCTTCCCAGGCCTCGTTGAGGGCCTTGAGTTCCTCCGTTCGCAGGAGCGCAAAGTCGCGCTTGTCGCTTGCCCTCGCCCACGCCTTGAAGTGCGCGAAGCAGGCTACGGTGAACAGCGGGCAGCCGACATTGAACTTAGCCAGCTGACGCGCGATCGCGTACAGACCCACTGCGCCGATCTTCGGACACTCGATGCTGTTCCCGTCGTGCTTGAAGTCCAGGTAGGCCAAGGCGACCTGAGTCGCATCCGTTCGGTTCGGTGCTTGTTGTGCGTGCCGTTCATTCCACGGCCCCGTGTCACTCGAAGAGCCCCGTGCTTCGGAGTACATGGTCGGCAATACAGCGTCGCGCAGGTGCCGCATCAGAGTCGACTTCCCAATGCCGTTTGGCCCATGGAAGTAGAGAACACGAGGGTCGGTGCTGGATTTCGGTCGAATGAGATTGACCATCGCCTTGAAGCGGTCCACTTCTGCGGCTCGCCCCTCAAACACGTCGCGTCTGCGATGGCTCGATGATCGTTTCGTCATCTGGGCTTTCCTTCCTGTTGGCCAGATCGTGCCCTACTTCGAGCAGCGTACACAAGCGCCACAAGCACGGCACCCCCGCTCGTCCTGGCGCCTCCTCACCAACCGATAGCGCTACAACTTCGACTTCGGCGGTAGTCGAACCTGGGCGGGGAGTAGAGGAACCTCTCCGGGTTGAACTTGCGCTTCCGGTCTCGCCAATCGCGGTCGCTGCCGCAAGAACAGCAGAACGCAGCTCGACCGACATCAGTGTCGGCTCCGCAGCGGTTTTCGGTCGGTCGCTATCGGACAGCGACCTCACGCTGGCTGACACCAAGCGGTCGTTCAACTCGATGACCAAAGGCGCAGCCAGCTTCAGTTATGCGATGCCCAGCAGTCGAAGCGCTTGCGCAGGCATGGCGGCATCGGTGCCGGTGACCGCTTCCTCGCGGTGCGAAGTGGAACTACCGAACCGAACCAGGCCGCCGACCGCCGAAACTGTCCGCCGTAGAGCTGTCATAGTCTGTGCTCCCGCGGACGCCGCACCATTGCAGACTTCTGCGGAAGTGACAGCGGCGGCGAGATGGGGAACAAGGTGGCGCCAAGACGCCGGGGCTCAGCGCCTGCGCCACACACTCGCCAGCCAGGGCTGTTGCTCACGCGGCAGCCCTGACGGACGGTAGAAGTGGTCCAGCTCATCGAAGCCGGCGGCTGTAACCAAGGCGCGCCAAGTCGGCCAGTCGAGAAATGCGCCGTAGCGCTCGCCGTTCCAACCCTCCTGGCCATCACCGCGTGGGTTGGAACTGAAGAGCACGCCGCCGGGTCGCAGACAGGCCTGAAGTTGTCGCAGCACCTGCGGCAGCACTTGGCTGGGCACGTGGAACAGCACCGCGTTGGCAAATACACCGTCGTAGCGCTGCGCGGGCAGTTCGAGGTGCAGGAAGCTCTGCTCCAGCACCTCGCAGCCGCTATGGGTGCGGGCCAGCGCCGCTGCGCCGGGTGCGCCTTCCAGGCCAACGGCATGGTGGCCCAGCGCCTTGAATGCGCGCAGGTCGCGCCCGGGCCCGCAGCCAAAGTCAAGTAGGTCAAAGGGCGGTGAACCGGGTATGTGCTTCAGCAGCGCCGCGATGTTCTGGCTGACGTCGTGGTCGCGCGTGCCTTCCCAGTAGCTCTGGGCGTTCTGGTCGTAGTGCGCCAGGGTGCGTGCGGCGATGTGCTGTAGGTCTTCGGGACTCAGTGGCATGCCGCATCATTTCATGAGACACCGTCCTTCTTGATTGCGCACTGCCGCAACGGCGCTCAGGCCTGTCGTGCCCGCGCCCAGGAAGCGGCCACATGCCGCATCCAGACACCGACACGGTCGCCGACGGTGCCCGCCCGCGGCACGGCGTCGATCTGCCGCGCCAGATCGAGCATGTTCAGCGCCACGGTGTAGCGCGACAGCAGGCCCCCTTCGAAGGGCGAGAACTCCGCTGTCTCGAAGCTCAGGCGTCCGTGAGCGCGGACGAACTCCGCATAGCTCGCCAGGTGTTGTGCAGAGCGTCCTGAAGGGGGTCGGAGCGAGCAATTTCCTGATCATTCGGCGTGAAATTGCTAGAGGCTCAACGAACCCGCAGCACTTCAAACTGCTGTCGGATTGGAGCGACCTGTATCGACACCTCATCACCCTCGCATTTACCCAACATGGCCCTGCCCAAAGGGGCTTCGCTGCTGATGACCTGAACGAGCTGAGAGCCGCTGACCAACTTCATGCTGCCCCCATCCGGGCCAAGAAAGAGCTGTTGCTGCTTGTCGTCGGAATCGACCAGGCAGACCAGCGCGCCGAGCTGTATACCTTTGCTGGCGTCGTAGGGGCTCGGGCGGAATTGGCGCCAATTGGCCATCGCTTGGCGGATGGCTTCGGCGCGACGAGCTTGGCCGGTAGCCAGGTAGGCGGCTTCGAGTCCCAAGGTGTCGTATTTGTTTTCGGCGATGTTTTCTTCGTGAGTCGCCGCTTCATGGGCTACCCGCACTGCCTGTTCGGCTTGCAGCAGGTCTTCGGCGAGCCGTTCCAGCACCTGCTGCAGCAGCACGAATTTATCCATGATGAAAGGTAGGCATCTCGAACAAGCGGGGGTCAAGTCCTAATTGTGAGGGGCTCTACCAGCCTTCGACTCTTCTGCCACAGGTCAACTTCAACCATGGGTCGGGTTCCGCCGGTCGTCAGGGGCAGTAGGACTCACTCGCGGCACGACGATGCGGCGGCGCTACGCGAGTGACCAGTCAGAAAGGTGCCGCGGTCATCCGCCTTGTTGACGATCGTGCGACCGGTTTCGGCTCGGGCTGCCGTTCATCTGCCGAACCTGAGCGGCTGCAGACAGTCTTGAACTGTCATTCAAAACAAGCCAATGACGAGCAATGGCTGTAGCCATTGGCGTGCTTGGCGCTCCTGCAGGCACAGAAAGAATTGAACCGCGTGCGAGCATTCTGACGCGGGTTCGACCGCTTGAATTCGGCACGCAAGCTGGCGTTGTGCTGCGGCGTGCGACCCCAGAGACTGGCCACCATCGGCGCAGGCAGCCGCAAGCGCAGTCCTTCGCTCTTCGCAGCTTGCGGGCCCGGAAGGGCAAGCTAGTACGGGCTGAATCAATCGCATCTTCACCGCCGCCCATCGCTCGCCCTGGTAGATCAAGAAGCTGGGGTAAGTCCTACACTAATCTGCAGCCAGCGATTGAGGACGCTGGCGCTTGACTCCAAATCAATACCCGATTGATCTATGGGTCCGAAGCGCTGGAAAGGACGAACCATGAGTGACTGGGACTTTCTCTATGACATGCACGATCAAGGCTTCAGCCCCGAAGACATTCGCGAAGCGGCCGCCGTCGGTCGTGTCCCAGCGCATGGTGTAAGTCCACAGCCCGGAGAGAGCTGAGATGCGCGGTACTCAGCGGGCTACTGCCGACAGCCGAGTGGGAACAGTATCGCTGACGGTCTGCAGGCCCTCAAGCTGCATGTAGCGCCGGTTGAGTGACCACTCGTCGTTCTGCTCGAGCATCATGGCGCCGACCAGCCGAACGATGGACGCGTCGTTGGGGAAGATGCCCACGACGCGGGTGCGCCGCTTGATCTCCGCGTTCAGCCGCTCCAGCGGGTTGGTGCTGTAGATCTGCGTCCAGTGCGCCCGGGGGAAGGTCATGAACGCCAGCACGTCGTTCTCGGCCTCGTCCATCAGCGCTCCGAGCTTGGGGAACTTGCCGCGCAGCTGATCAGCCACGCTTCGCCACTGCGTGCGCGCCGCGTCAGCGGAGTCTTGAACGAACACCGTGCCGATGGCCGCCGACACCATGCGCCGCTGCGTCTTGCCTGCATGCGCCAGGGCGTTGCGCATGAAGTGCACGCGGCAGCGCTGCCAGGTGGCCTTGAGCACCTTCCCTGCGGCCGCCTTGATGCCCTCGTGGCTGTCGCTGATCACGAGCTTCACGCCGCGCAGGCCGCGCCGGTTCAGGCTGCGCAGGAACTCGGTCCAGAACGGCTCGGCCTCGCTGGCACCGACCTTCAGCCCGAGCACTTCGCGCTGGCCGTCGGTGTTCACGCCCACCGCCACTATCACCGCCACGCTGACGATGCGCCCGGCCTCGCGCGTCTTGATGTAGGTCGCATCGATCCACAGGTACGGCCAGTCGCCTTCGATGGGGCGGTTCAGGAACGCACCCACGCGCTCGTCGAGCTCGGCGCACAGCCGGCTGACCTGGCTCTTGGAGACGCCGCTCATGCCCAGCGCCTTGACCAGGTCGTCCACCGAGCGGGTCGAGACACCCTGGACGTAGGCCTCCTGGATGACCGCGGTCAGCGCCTTCTCGGCCGTGCGCCGCGGCTCCAGGAACTCAGGGAAGTAGCTGCCCTGGCGCAGCTTGGGGATCTTCAGCTCGACGCTGCCGGCGCGCGTGTCCCAGGTGCGGTCGCGGTAGCCGTTGCGGCTGTTCAGCCGCTCGGGGCTCTTCTCGTCGTAGCCGGCGCCGCAGCGTCCCTCGACATCGAGCTCCATCAGGCGCTGGGCCATGAACTGCACCATCTGGCGCAGCACGTCGATGTCGGCTCCCTTCTCGGCGAGTTCGGTCAATGCGATAGTGGCGGTGGTCATCGTGGAGATCTCCTTGGACAGGTTGGATGGGTCGCACCTCAACCTTATCCGGGGACCACGATGGCCACCCCAACCGGGACAGCCGCCGCCGCGCGGCAAGCCGCTTCGGGCTTCGCCCTACGCGCCTTGCCGCGACGAAAGACTTACACCACTTCCTGGGACATCAACCCGCCGTCGGTTATGCACCCTGGGAGCGAGCCTACCTAAGTAGAGAGTGGATCGACTCAGAGCTCAAGGACGAGTCATCGGATGATGCCTACTCCCTGGAGCCGAAAGAGCAGTTTCGGAGTAGGGATGGATTCCCTTTCGATGACTCAGAGCAGATCCGGATATTCGAGGACTTGGTTGACTGTGCAGTGCGCCATTTCGAGAACACAGGGAGATATCTTCAAGTGTGGGGCGAACTTGGAGAGATCTACGCCGAGATCAAGTTCGGGCTTCGTCGCCATGGGACCCACGAAGCCGGTTCTGACGGCACCATCGCTGGCAAGCTTGTTGAGGTGAAAACAATCTCCCCTGAGAAGAGTGGCGACCATGTATCCGTCAAACGGCAGGGCGACTTTGAGCAGTTGCTGATCGTGCGCATCGACGAAGACTTCCAGTTCACTGGGAAGCTTCTTGATCGAACCAAGCTGTTTGATGGGGGCGGCAAGTTTCTCAGGGCACGAATGAATGATGGGGGAGACAGCCCCTAGTCCCGCAACTACTGGAAATCGCGCGGAGCGCTCGAAACATGACCACCGTCTTGTTTCCACGCCTTGATCCGATGTTGCCCTGGCTTGCTGGAGAAAGCCTGTTCAGCCTTTGCAGCCGACACCATCGACTTTGGGGCCACGGGCTGTCGGCGCGCTCGACCGAGATCATGTTTGGCCACCGGCGGCTTGGGACTCAGCATGATTTTCCAAGCGGGCTCGACGCATTCGTTGTTCGCACTGAACACCAGTTGGGCTCGGCCTATGAGATCGCACGCGACAAGACGCTGCTCAAGTTCTACCGCACGTTTCTTGCAGATGCTGAAGTCGGCAATATCGTCGCGACGATGCGAGGGCCCACCGTCGCGCACCTCAAGTTCCGCCTGGGTCTGCTGACAAGCCGATTCCGAGCCAACCATCCCTTGAAGGCGTGTCTGGCCTGCATGCGGGAGGATCTCTTAGAGGCAGGCTGGGTTTACTGGCACTTGATACATCAATATCCCGGTGTCTGGCTGTGCCCGCAACACCTTGTGCCACTGCATGTGTCGACTGTGAAGTCCACAGGCGTTGAGCGATTCCTCTGGTGCCTTCCAAGCGAGGCCCAGCTCGTAGAGTGCGGGGCCTCGAGTAGCGCTGCGAGCCTGGAGGCGCAGTTTCGCCTGACAAACCTAACTATTGCCCTGGTGGACTGCAATGCGGCGGACGGTTGGCTGAATGCGGATGCGGTCCAGGAAGCTCTTCGATTTCAGCTTCTGGCGCGCGGGTGGCTGACGCCAGCAGGCAACGCGCGGTTGTCGGTAGCTGCCGCCGACTACTTGCAGCACTGCGCTGCATTGCGTGGCCCGGAGGAGCTGAATGGCCTTCCGTCGACGCTGGGTGAGGCGAAGGCGCAGCTTGGCAGAATCATCCGTCCTTTGCGCTCAGGCGTTCATCCGCTTCGACTGCTCATCGCGATAGATTGGCTGTTCGGCGGGATTAGTGAGTTTCTGGCCATCTATCAGCGGGTTGATAAGCCAGGCACCGTCGATGAAGCCGTTGTCGCACCCGACGGTCTGAACGAGGACCGCGATAACCTGCGCGCTCGACTCGGCGCATTGATGGCAGCTGGAGCCTCTGCCACGAATGCGGCGAGCCAAGTCGGCGTTGACGTTGGCACCGCAATGGCGTGGGCTGCGGCTAGCGGCGTCCAGGTTGCGCGGCGGCCCAAGGTTCTGATATCGGCAGTCCGCCAATCGATCGTCAACAACCTCCGAATAGGCGCAGACAAGTCCGAAGTTGCCAGGAGTCACGGCCTCTCGATCAGTACCATCAGCAGACTCTTGCGTACGGAGGTCGGCCTGCATGCGGCCTGGAAGGTGGCCAGGTTCGAAACTGCGCGAAGCAAGGCGCGTGGCGCATGGCAAGCAGTTTGCACCGCTCAGCTTGGCGCTGGCCCGAAGATGCTACGCGCCATGGATCCTGCGAGCTATGCATGGCTTTACCGCAATGATCGAGCTTGGCTCACAGATCACTTGCCGGAAAAGGGCACGGATGGGGCGGCTGCTAGGCAGGGATCGGTGCGCTGGGACGAAAGAGACATGCTCCTGAGCGTGGAGGTTGAGCAAGCGGCTGAGCGAATTGCAGTCCGCACTGGGCAACCGTTGTTGCAGCTTTGGCAAATCTATCAAGCGGTGCCACGGCTGAAACCCAAGCTCAGAGCGCTCGACCGGCTGCCCTTGACGAAGCGAGCTTTGGAGCGAGCACTTGCGCCCCGCAGGTCTCGGGCGGCAATGGACCTGTTTGCCGACCGAGACACTCGCACAAAGTGATGCATGCGGATATGCGCGGTGATATGCTTTATGCATGAACAACCCCGCCACGATGGCGCGAGCCCTTAGAGCCGCTGAGATCTGCCGAGAGCGCGGAATGACGCAGGCACAAATCGCTGAGGCAGTTGGCGCCAGCCAATCGCAGGTCAGCCGAATCCTCTCTGGGCGAGGTGTCCGCGAGTCGCGTCTGCTGGAAGCGGTTTGCCTATACGTAGAGCGGTACGGAGGGCGCGACGTGAGTGTCGAAGCCGTCAGGACCAATCAAGAGATCGTGACTGCGGTGCAGTCCGTCTGGGACGGATCGGCCGCTCACGCGAAAGCGCTGTCCACGGTCATACGGTCGCTGGCAGCATTGGCGCCGTCTCCGAGCGATAGCGTGCAGTCCAAACAGCGGGGTAAGGGGTGATTGCAAGACCTCTAGCCCTGCCAGACGAGACTGACCGCTCGTACCTTGGTGCATTCATGCGCATCAACGGCCTGCAGAGCAATGCAGAGGCGCTTAACCTGATTGCGAGGTGGACTCGCTCTACCGAACCGGATCAAGTGGCGGGTTCTTCGATTGACTTGCTACGTCGAGTCGCTGGGATCGATCTGCAGAGCTTTGTTCGGCAACACACGACACTTCCCTTGCGCCGCGGCGTTGCTGGGCCTCGAGCACTGAGTGAGCACGGGAGCATAGAGAACCACTCACTCCACCGATGCTCTGGCATGCGCCAGACACGCGCCGGTGCGTTCTTCTGTCCGGATTGCGTCGCGGCTGACCAGGACTTCCACGGACGGAGCTACTGGCGCCGAGAGCACCAGACTCCCGGCTTGTACTGGTGCCCGAAGCATCGGATTCCTTTGAGGTACATGTCTGACCGAAGATCGTTCTTGCTGTCACCCTCGGTTTGCTTTGAGCGAGCCGCTCAGATCGAAGAGCGTTGGTCGATCCTAGTGGCGGCGAACCCATTTGTGGCCAAGTATCTTGGAATCTGCGCTGGCATGATGGACAACGCGAGACCGCTTCCTGTACGCCAGGTCAGGTTCGCGCTCGTCGCGGCGGCAAAGGAGCAATCCTTACGGACCTTTCCGACCAAGGCACCACTGAAGCCGAGCGAGCATCTGCTGAGCGACGTGATGTTGGAAGCCTACCCTCGCGATTGGATCGTCGGCTTGATCCCTTCGCTCGGTGCCAAGCTGAGAGGCCGCGACCTACGCCAAGTCGATGGTGTGTTCTGGCACACCGTCGTGGCGGCGCCGGCAATCACCTATGCGCTGGCAGCCGCAGTGCTGTTCGAGACCGCAGACAGTGCTTTGCAGGCTCTTGCCCAGCATCAGCCACCCCCAGTGATGCGCCCAGTTCGGAAGTTGCCAGTAGACGAAATGGAAAGCGCTCGGCGCGCATATCTCGTTTCGGGAGGAAGCTATTCCTGTGTACTGAGCTCCTTGGGCTCCGATGGACCGAGGGCGATCTTGGAACTGGAAGCTGGCGGCCTACCTGACATGGACATGGAGGGATCACGGGAAGCACTCTGTGCTTCCGTGGCCTTCTTTCTCGACGGCAGACCACTGGAAGAGTGTCTGCAACTTGCAGGTGGAGCCAGGGTCGCCTTCGAGTCGATGATTCGGATCTCGGGCAACCGGTTCAAGGCTGCACTCTGCGAGATCGTTAGCAGGGAAGGTCGCACCGTCGGCCGGAATCCGCGTACGGGCAAGGCTCCTATGTTATCGGCGGCAAAGTGGACTGATGCACAAGATCGGCAGACCAAGAAGCCGCCAATTCATAGAGCGGCTAGCCGCCAGAAGTAGCTTGCTCGGTCTAGACGCTTGACATGTTGCTCCAGAAGCGTAGCCAAAAGGTTGGATCTCTCGACACGAGGTCCTCGAATCTGCTCATCCGAATCGGATCCTTGCTCCGAATGGCAGCAACAGCCGGAGCCAGCGGCGCGAGAAAGGTGTTTGCCGCCGTGACCAGATCCGTCGCTCGGAAATCGTCAGTTACCCGCTCTAACGCGATACGCTGACCTGCGATCCAAAGGGCGACAATGATTCGGCGTATTCCGCCGGACAGTTCGAGAATGAGCTTGGCAATGTCGTCGTCAATCGCGAGCTTGCGCGAGCCTGTCCGGAATTTTGTGTGCGAGGCATAGCATGACGACACGGAGCATGTATGCCAAGCAAGACGAGAGCGAAGAACGCGGCCATAGCGGCCAAGTCGGCCGCGCTGCCGAAGATCCCCAAGGAACTGCTTGATCAGTTCGTCCAGGGGCCGATGACCGCCGAGGCGATCCAGGACGTCTCGATGGCCTTCAAGAAGGCGCTGATCGAGCGGGCGCTGGGCGGAGAGCTCAGCCACCACCTGGGTTACGCGCCTGGCGGCGACAAGCCCGCCGAGGCGGACAACCATCGCAATGGCAGCACCGGCAAGACGGTGCTCACCGAGGACGGTCCGCTGCGCATCGAGGTGCCGCGTGACCGGGAGGGCAGCTTCGAGCCGCTGCTCATCCCCAAGCATGAACGTCGCTTCACCGGGTTCGACGACAAGATCGTGGCCATGTACGCGCGCGGCATGACCGTGCGCGAGATCCAGGGCTTCCTGGCCGAGCAATACGCCACCGAGGTGTCGCCCGAGTTCATCAGTTCGGTCACTGATGCCGTCCTGGCCGAGGTTGGCGCCTGGCAGGCCAGACCGCTGGAGCCGATGTACCCGGTGGTCTTCTTCGACGCACTACGGGTCAAGATCCGCGAGGACGCCGTCGTGCGCAACAAGGCCATCTACCTGGCGCTGGGCATCCTGCCCGACGGCACGCGCGACATCCTGGGCCTGTGGATCGAGAACACCGAAGGCGCCAAGTTCTGGATGAAGGTCTTCAACGACCTGAAGACCCGGGGCGTGGCCGACATCCTGATCGCCGTCACCGATGGGCTCAAAGGCATCGGCGAAGCACTCGGCGCGGTGTTCCCGGCCACCACGCTGCAGACCTGCATCGTGCACCTGATCCGCAACAGCCTGGACTACGCCAGCTGGAAGGACCGCAAGCTGCTGGCGGCGGCCCTGCGCCCGGTCTACACCGCTGCCAGCGCCGAGGCCGCAGAACAGGCGCTGAACGACTTCGAGCGCGGGGCCTGGGGTCTGCGCTACCCCACGGTCACGGCAGCCTGGCGCAGGGCCTGGGACAGGGTGATTCCGTTCTTCGCCTTTCCCCCGGGTACGTCGCGTGGTCTACACCACCAACGCCATCGAGGCGTGCACAGCCGGCTGCGCAAGATCATCAAGACCCGCGGGCACTTCCCCAGTGATGACGCCGCCAGCAAACTCATCTGGCTGGCTCTGCGCAACATCACCGCCGACTGGAGCCGCGCGGCAAAGGAATGGAAGCTGGCGATGAACCAGTTCGCGATACTCTTCGAAGAGCGGTTCACGCAGGTCGCGCATGGCGCAGGCCGGTGAGAAGGGTTGAACCTGGTACATGGGCTCAACCGGGGCGCCTCCGGCGGCCTGGCAGGGGCCTGAAGACAGTAGAGAAATCAGCCAACAGCCAATTCAGTAAACCGCCTCACACACAGAATTTCTGACACCCCCGCTTGCGCTCCAAATACTGGTAGCGGCCGAGTTGACCCAGAAACGATTGCTTGTAGGCCGGATCGTCCCAAGTCTCGAAGACGCCGAACGCATGGTAGCCGCCTGTGGCGAAGCGTTCCATCGTACTCAAGCGCTTCGTTAGCGCACCAATGCCGTCCGGCGTACCCGTGAACAGAATCGGTAGTCCCCAAGTGTTCAGTAGTGTCAGGACCCACTTGAGGCACTGATCCTCGATGATGCTCAGTTCCGGTGGGCCATCGCCGGACTTGCGTTTTCGACGTTGCTCCAGGGTGCCCAACTTGAAGAAGTTCTGCACTTCGTCGAGATGCAAGATCCCGAGAGAGTGGGCCAGGGCGACTTGGCGCCACTCCTCCAATGCCTGAAGCGGATTGCTGAAGCGCTCCTTTGCCAGCAGAGCAGTGAACCGATCGCTCCCAGTATCACGGAGCCAAGTGGTCATCAGTGTCCGCGCAAGGTCCTCGGACTTGCCGCTCGACGGCACGTCCGCAGAAAGCCATACGACCTGCATGTGGGGGCCCAGGAGACGCGGGAAGGAATCGTGCATTAGGCACTGACGCGGGTAGAGTCCAAAACATCTCAGCGCTGCCTCAGTCTTCCCGCACCCCGATGCGCCTTCTGCTGCCGCCGCAATGGCGCGGGTTCCAGGACGTTTGTAGCGCATTGCCTCGCCGCTCAATGCGGCGAAGGTGGCTGTGGCATTGGGATCTCGATAGCGGTAGCCGGTGCGGATCATCAAGTCGACGGTATCGTAGAGGCGGCACTCCTCCAGCTGAGGTATGTGGAGGTCTCGCAAACGCATCAGGAGATGAAGCCGTATGTGCCTCGGTACTCCACTCAGGCGGGTCGGCGGGGGAGGTAGCTCAACGAGGCTCCTAAGCACCTGCTCGCGTGTCAGGACTGGCCCGAGGCCTTCGTGCAGTATGGAGCCAGCATATGGGTCATGAAGCAGATCAGTCATATCTTGGGATCCAGATCCATGCTTTGCAGGAGCGAATCCAGCATTGACTGATGCGCTAGCGCTGCTTCATCGCGGAGAGCTTCACGTGTCCGCGACTCCGACGTCTGGCCGGTTGTAGAGGAAGCAATTTCCAGGATTCGCGCATCAGTCATTGAAGGTGCCGGACCGGAAGCTCGCGAAAGTGCCTCGGCCGTGAGGCGCTTGGACAACTCGACCAGCGCCGTACGACGATTCAGGAACTCGACGGCCTGCATCTTGTTGCTGTGCTTGATGTCGGGCTGCCGCATCGTCTGATGCGCATAACTGTCCAGATACTCTTCGAATGAAGCCTCCGGAGATACCTTCGACTCGGGGCTCAAGGACAGTTCCAACATGCCGGCTCCCATTTCATCTGGCGTCCAGATTCGCGCCATGGCACCTGGATAGTGGAAGACCGGGACGTTCAAGCCTCCGAAGTTGCGCGCCAAGGTCGTCCACTGCCTCCTTTGAATGGTCTCCGAGCTGTAATCGCACTTCGCAAACCGCACGGCCTCTCTCGTGACCCGACCCATGTCCCGAGGAAGCAGTGTCGTGATGAGATCGCTTTGATTTACGTGCCTGCGTACGGCCATGCCCATGGCCCAGGCCCAGGCCCAGAGTCCTCCCGGGCTGGGATACACCCCGGCAGCCTCCATGTGGGCATCCACCCGGCGACGGCGGTCCGCTGTGAGGTTGTACTCGGCAAAGACCTCATGAAGAAAGGCTACATACTCCCGAAGCGTCATCACGCAGTCGTTAGGATCAACTCTGCGCAGTTCCAACTCCTGACGGCGATAGTCCATCGCACCCGGAATGAACAAGAACTGTGCGTCCTTCTCGATCCGATGAAGAACCTCCACGAGACCCTTCAGGTCTCTGACCTTGCCCCTGGATCCCGTATCCCATAGCTGGACTACGCGCTGGCTTGCCGGGGTTGGCTGGCGAGCCAGGCTTCTTCGAACTGCATCGGGCTGGTGTAGGCCAGCGTCGAGTGCAGTCGGGTTCGGTTGTACCAGAGCAACCAGGCCACAACTTCGTCCTTGGCCTGGCGTCTGCTCTTGAAGCGCTGTCCGTGCAGCCGCTCTACCTTCAGTGACCCAAACAAGGTCTCGCTGCAGGCGTTGTCCCAGCAGTTGCCACGCCGGCTCATCGAGGCAGTGATGCCGTACTCGGTGAGCACGTCGCGGTAGTCCTTGCTGGCGTACTGGCTGCCCCGGTCGCTGTGGAAGATCAGGCCAGCATCCTTGCCCGGATGGCGCTTGAACCAGGCCATGCGCAACGCATCGATGACCAGCTCACGCGTCATGTCCTGGCGCAGCGACCAGCCCACCACCTGGCGGCTGAACAGGTCGATCACCACGGCCAGGAACAGCCAGCCTTCGTCGGTGGCGATGTAGGTGATGTCGCCCACCCAGACCTTGTCCGGCTCGCTCACGGCGAACGCTTGGTTGAGCAGGTTCGCTGCGATGGGCAGGTCATGCTTGCTGTCGGTGGTGACCTTGAATCGCCGCTTGCCCCTGGCGCGGATGCCGTGCAGCTGCATCAGCTTCTGCACCCGGTCCTTGCCCACCCGGATGCCTCGGGCCAGCAGTTCCTTCCAGGTCCGCGGCCAGCCGTAGCCACCGCGTGTCTCGGCGTGGATCGCCTTGATGTGCACCAGCAGCGCATCGTCGCTGAGGTGGCGTCGCTGGGCGTTGCTGGCGCGTCGCATGAAGTGCTCGTGGTACCCGGTCACGCTGACCTGCAGCACCCGGCACTGCACCGAGATCGGCCACCCCCGCCGGTGGCGCTGGATGAAGGCGTACTTCACTTCGCTGCCTTTGCGAAGTACGCCGTCGCTTTTCCCAGGATGTCGCGCTCCATCGTCACTCGGGCCAGCTCCGCACGCAGCCGGGTGATCTCCATTTGCTCGGCACTCACAGGCTTGCTGTCCGCGCCGCTGAGCTTGCCCTCGCGCTTTGCCTTGACCCAGTTGAACAAGGTCTGATCGACCACGCCCAGCGTCCTGCCCACCGCCGCAATGCTCTGGCCTCCTTCGACCAGGCGCACCGCCTCCTGCTTGAACTCCATCGTGTAGCGCGCCCTCGGCGCCGCCTTCGGCTTCGTCATTTCCGTTCTCCTTGCTGACATTGCATCACTCAGCATGGGAGACGGTTTCCGGGGGCAAGATCACTCCTCGATACGGCGGGGTATAGCTCGTCACCGGGAAGAGCTTCATCGAGGCTTGACGATGGGCCTGGGAAAGGATCTCTCCTCGATCACTTATCAAGGTATGACATAGCGTTGGTCGCGGGTGCAGAGTCTCGATGGGTTGATATCCCCAGAGCGCTCCGAGGAGCGCCGGATCCGCAACGGCATTGAACAGCGCCACTGCTGCGGTCTTCCAACTTGGTCCAGTGAGACACACGTAGAAACCGACAACCGCGGTGGACCAAATGTCCACGACCACGTAAACGACGGGTCTGCCGATAATCCAGGAGCGATCTATCGACGAGCGCAGGTAGACGTCACCAATAGTTGAATCGATGGCCCACGTGTGACATGGCCCGGACGCTCCCTGCCAGTTTCGCCCGACTAGCCCTCGCAGCTCGCGCTCGAAGTGCTTTTTGGTAGTGCGTTCGAGGAGTCGCTCGAGCCTCGTCTTGTCGACCGTCAGTACCCGCTTGATCTGCTGGTCGTTTGGGTAGCTTCCCTGGGCCGGCTTGATCAGTTCGATCTTTCCATCTACGTCGCGAGCCCTCCCGACGAATGCACTCGAGACAATCGCGTCGCAACGTCTCTTCCAAGAAGGCTTGGGCTCCGGGATTCGCTTGTCTGCAGCGCGGATGGCCGCTGCCCACTCCGAGCTCATGCCCGGCTGCTCGGGATCCAGCGCGTGTCCGAATGCCAGTGCCAGTCGTTGCGTCAGGGTCTTGCGGCCTGCCTTCTTTCGCAGTCCTGGCCCGCAGGGTCTGGCGACTCCCGGCGCCCCGCTTCGATCGTGCCGCGGCCGAAGGCTGTTCTCGTGAATGCCCAGTCGGCAAAGTGTTGACCACTGTCTATAGACGTAAGGCCTACTTACTTGGGCTCTTGCCATGGCCTCGCGGACCAGGCCGCCCAGACCGCGATGCACCACGATCTCCTCGGTCAACCGATTGATATCGAGGAAACACGCCATGGCCTCCAAACGCTTTTCGTACTCGCTCTTGCTCGTCCCTTGAAGTGGAGTCAGCATGAGCGATGCATCGCGTTCAATGTCGATTGGCAGCAGCAGTCGTTCTTTGCTGAACCACAACAGCTCCTCACGATCCATCCATATCAAATCACCGACGAGCGGCAGCGGAGGCTTCTTGCTCGTAGGACTCGTCGGGAGTCTCTTGGGTCTTCCGCCGTGCCGTCGGCGCCTTTCGCCATCGGTATGAATGAGCACAGCGACGGTCTTCTCGATTGACGGCAGGTCCGCGACGACACGATAGATGCCTGGCGCATGCGCCTTCGTGCGACGATCCTCCCCAATCAGCCGAAAGGTTGCGTTGTGGATCAGATCCATGCCGACCTCCGGACAGCTATCGGGTTGAAGTCCATGAAGTGGCTTCGCGTCACCAGCTGAAGCGGCCGATGAGGGCGCCAGTCGCGACGCAGATCTATGGGCAACTCACCACGCCAGATCGACTGCCATAGCGCTCGCTGTGCCGTGTTGAGAGAGCCAACGGATTCAGCGATTCGCCACAACACTGTTGATAGCGAATGGCCTGGAAGTTCGATTGCGATTCGTGTGGCCGTTGCCCGATCGTTTGCCGCCGCATCCTCGTCGAGTGTCCAGGCTGCAATCCGCCTCAGCGTCATTCGCACCGCTCGATCAGACTGCCCGGACGTGATGAGCATCCATGGCACTCCTCTGCGCATCCAGTATTCGCGTTCGAGCCGAAGTAGCTCGACTACTCGTTGATGTGCGGAGAAGTCTGCTGGCTTGAAGGCAAGGGCCAATGCATCTCGTGGCCGGCCTTCGTGCTTGAACACAAGTACCAGATCTGTACTTAGCGACCACGGTGCAACATTTCCTCCACCGTAGACTTTGGGCGGCTTGATTCCAAGAGCTTGAGCCAGCTCTGTTGTCCCAGGATGGAGACTGAATGGATCGTGCTCTCCGTAGGCGGCTAGTGGGTGCACCGAGCTGTCGCAGTCCAGTTTGAACTGCTCCAAACAGTCGTCCAAGTTGGGCAGCATCGTCGCGAAGAGTTGTTGATCGAACTCTCCATCAGATAGCAGATCCCGAAGCCGCTCTCTCCAACGTACGACGTGACTGCGGCCACTGCTTGCTGGATCTCCGCGAGTGACTTGGTGCCAGCCGCTGTACTGCTCACGAGTGCCTAGGCTGCGCCCCATCCGCTCGAATCGCGCTAGGACCTTCGGCGTGAATCGTTTTGTTGTTCGCATCGTTCCCCTTCCGCGTGGTGCAAGCCACGCTTCGCTGTTGAGCGAAAGGGGAATTGACGGCGCCCGCTTGGGTCCGTAGAGTGGACTGGCTTGAAGATGGTCCTGGGCAATTCCCCGGGCGGCGCGGCGCCACAATTGGTACTTGTGGCGCCGCACTTGTTTGCCTACGACGTGTTCATTGGTGTCCCCTTCGAGGTGGGTCGAATCGATGACGTCCTCTTGAGTCGGGTCGCTGCTCGGTTGCTGAACTGGGGTAAGACCGCTGTCTGCAGCTGCCCGAAGACGGCTGGCCAGGTGCCAAGTTCGGTGCGGCAGGCGCTTGCAAGCAAGGCGGCACAGATCTCGATGCGATCTCGGCCCGACGATTCGCTGGCGAGCGAGGCCTGTCTTGCGCGAATGCGGCAGGCTGCTACTCTTGGTTTGCGACGGCTGAGGTAGCGCCTCGGCTTCCGGGGGGCAGGCCCTTGAACAAGGGTCTGTCGTCTGGAGTTCACATGCAGGCCTCCCGAACAACTGATGTGATGGCTCGCGCGAAGTCGTCGGACATGTTCGGCGCCGCAAGGTGAATGCGGCAGAGGAGGTCACGAACTGGTCGTGACACTCCTTGTAGATCGAGTTGCTCGATTTCCGCGGCGCTCGATGCGATCAATTCACGTTTGTGCAGTTCCGAGAGACCGAGCGCACCTGCAATGCGCGCAATGGTCAATGGCGGCGGCGGCCTTCTGCGTGAGTTCTCGAGTTCTGACCAGTAGCTGGCAGAGATCCCGGCGAGCGAAGCTGCTTGCGACTGCGAGAGTCCCCGCGCTGTCCTCATCTGGTAGACAAGCGCGCCAAACTTGCCCTCCTCAGCCGCGTGATGCGGTGAACTCGCGTGCAAGGCTTCTAGCTTCTCGTCTTCAAGTGGAGATGGGAAGCGAGACCTCTCGACGCAGGTGATTTGGGGTGGCGGTTTGCTGGCCATTCCGTGCTTGTACGAAACTGGCCACCGCTGGTGCAACTACGCTATATTCACGCTCAATAGTCAGTGAGACGCCAGCAGTTTGCAGGATGGTATTTCCGCAAACCCGGTCGAGCCACTTGGTCGGAACTTCCGCGGTACACAGCCCGCATGGCGCACTCGAGTTCGAGACCGTTCGCCCACTCCACATTTCTTCGGCAGCGCTGGGAAGCCGCCTTAGATGGGTCAGCAGGATGAGCTGCTGACGCTCCAGTTGTTCACGCTGCGCTCCAATCGCTCGGCGAGGACGTGTTGGACGAGCTGTTGCCATCCGTCATCTGGTGCTTACAGATGCACTGGACTTCGGCGCTGCCGAAGTGCCCGCCCAGATCGGTGTTGAAATGCACCTGCGCTTTCATCACCGTCGACCTACGTAATCACGCGGCAGACCCGCCGTCGGCAGGGCAGTCATCAGGCGTACACGCCGTTCTCGAGTCTCCCGAGGAAGTCGTCCAACAGCTGCGCACCCAAAGACGTCTGCAGCAAGTCGATGGGCCGGTGGCCGTCCAGTCCCATCGCGTGCGAGAGGAACCAGCGCTCTGCCTGATCCTGACCACCGAACACCGTCGTGGCACGCGCCAATAGCTCAGCAAAGCGCCAGACCCTGCTTCCAAGGGCTACGCCGATCCGCTTTGTGTTCTCCTTGACGTGGCGATTGAGGGTTCGTTCGCTCACTCCAAGCGCGCGACCCAGATCCACCATGTCCAGATGGATCAAGGACTTCTTGAGGTGAACAAGCGTGGCCGTCGGCAGCCCCTGCACGATGGCGTTGTGCACGTCGACTTGGTCAAGCGACTCGCATCGCAGGACCCTGGTCCCGCCAAGCAACGCAGAAGCAGCCGCGTCGTTCTGCGAGAAGGGCGTCGCAGCGACGGCCTCGGCGACAGATCCAAGTCTGCGCGACGGCGGCTTGCGACTTCTCGCCTGGCCGGGAGCGAGCGCCAGCGGTTCTCTGCGCGTGATCATTGGGGGTGGGCCAAAGCCAAGAAGAACTTCTGACACGACTGAATGCAGTGTGACGCCGAGGACGAACTGGAGCAACCGTCAATCGTTTGGCAAGACTGGGAGTCACAAGCGAGTCGCCGCGCTTGCAAGGTCACGGGGCATTGAACTACGCTGTCAGCATGTCGATGCGCACACCTTCCACTGTCGTTGCTCCGCGCACGCAAGCTCTCATACGTGGCGCGGCTGATGGGGCATCCGTGTGAAGGCGGCCGCGAATCAGTAGCGATCGTCGTCCTTCTTCGACCGAGGCCCCGCAACGCCGGGGCCTCGTCATTTGTGTATCGCGGGCACTCAGTGCCCGGAACACGTGCAGTGCCCCGGATCGAGTCCACGACCGGGAACCACCATGACCACAAATCCATCCGTGGCGCGACGGCGGCCGCCTTCAAAGCGCGTTACCGAGTTCGTCGCCAGCCTTCGCCGCGCTGCCCCCACCGACTTGACCAGCAAGGGCGCACTGAACTTCCTCGAATTGCTCTTGACTCATGCATGCCCGCCTGCGGCACTGCGGCCACTGAGAGCGACGCTGCTGCTGTGCCTGACACGTCGGCTCAAGCCGATCGAGCTCGCAAATTGCCTTCGCCTGGCCTCCGAGGCGGCGGCCAATCTGCGTGACTCGTTCGCTTCGGCTCCGCGAGCAGGCCTGTTATTGCAGGAACTGGCGCTGACCCACGACGACACGCCCGCACGGAGGCTGCATCTCATCAACGGCTACTGCCTCGAGGCGGCAGTACCGCCACTGCAGCTGACCGAGGTCATGCCACAGCTGGTCGAGAAAGCTGACTCACCCGGATCTGCCGATCTGCACGAGCGCGTCCGCCCGCATATGCGCGCGACATGCCTGGCCGCCTTGCGTGAGCCTGCATGGCCTTCGCCATTCGCAGGCTGGGGGGTGGACGACATCGATGCCGCGCTGCTGTGCCTGCGTTTGAACTACATCGCCTTCCACGGGGGGGTTGCCGGACAAGGCATGAACGCCGTCGGCCTGAAGCAGGACTTCCTGGAGTGCGGTCAGCCGCTGTGGAACGCGCTCCTCCAGGCACGATGGAAGTCTCGGCCCGACAAAGACCCTCGAGACGTGCTCGCCGACACGGCCTGGCATGAAGTGGCTCAGTCCAGACTGCTGCTGTCTATCGAGTCGCGCATCAAGCCGGCAGGGGGTAAGGGCGACGACTCCAGCACCCTGCAGAAGCCGTTGCTGGCCAGCGACGCGCCGAGCCTGGTGGTCTGCCGCTCGCCCATCCTGCGTACCACCGACCGCTACGACAAGGATGAAGTGGACCGGCACCTGGTACTCGAAGAGCCACTGCCGCTGTCGCCAATGCCATCAGCGGCCGCGCTGAGGGTCATGCAGCGGCTCCTGGTAGACGAGTTCCCGTGGGCAGGCGATGTACTCGCGATCATCTTCGGCGAACTCAACGGCCAGGCCGCGCTTGGTGTTCGAGTGCTCGGCATGCCGCCCACGCTCCTGGTCGGCCTGCCCGGCAGTGGCAAGTCCCGGTTGGCACGTCGGATCGCCGACGAGCTCGGAGTGCCTCGTCTTGACCTGCCGCTCGGAGGTAGCTCGGACACCAAGGTGCTGGGAGGGACAAGCCGTGGGTGGGCGAGTGGCAAGCCGAGCGATCTGGCCACGTTGATGGCAACTCGGCGCAGCGCCTCGGCGATCGTCCTATTGGACGAACTGGACAAGGCGGTCGAATACCAGCGCGAGGGATCGGGCCTGCAGTCGTACCTGCTGGCCTTGCTCGAGCCGGAGACGGCTTCACGTCACACGGATGTCTTCCTGAAGACCTCGTGCGACTACTCCAGCGTCCTGTGGCTGGCCACAGCAAACCGGCTGACGCCGATCGCCGCGCCCCTGCTATCGCGCATGCGCGTTCTCAAGCTGGATCAGCCCGAACCCGAGCACTTTCCGATCATCGCGGAGAACGTCATCGCAGAGACAGCACAGCGGTGGAGCCTGGAGCGGTGGGCGATGCCGGAGACGAGAGAGCTTGATCTGCCGTGGGATCGGATCACCAGCGCGAGGCAGCTGCGCGTCGCAACGGAACAGGCGGTCGCCTCATGGGCCCGAGCGCAAACAAGGCACTGAGCAAATCCATGGCACAGATCGAACACGTGCCAAGAGGCTCTTCACGGACTTGAAGGAGACAGAGCAACATGCGCCTTGCAATCTACTCAGACCTTCACGTCGAGTTTGCGACCTTTGTTCCGCCTGTGCACTTGGAGGCTGACGTTGTGGTCCTCGCAGGGGACATCCACAGCCCAGGCTCGAGTGCCATCCGCTGGATGGCACGACGTTCCGTGTTCGGCGGCCGGCAGGTGGTCTATGTACCAGGCAACCACGAATACTACGGACGCGAGCTGCAAGCCGAAGAACTCCGCATGCGCAAAGAGGCTGATCTCGCTCGCAGCGCCGGGCTCCACCTCTTGCAGTGCGACGAGGTCGTTCTACACGGCATCCGCTTCCTGGGCTGCACCTTGTGGACCGACTTCGAACTGAGCCTACCGGGTGAAGACGGGTTACTGGTGCCGCGCACTGATGAAGCGATGCACATGTGCGAGAAGTGGCTCAACGACTACGAGCTCATTCGAACGGTGAAGGACCGCGCCGGATGCAGGCTGCGCGCGGCCGACACCATGGCGATCCACCGGCTGCATCGCCAGTGGTTGGCTCGCAAGCTGGAAGAGCCGTTTGCGGGGCCGACGGTCGTGGTCACGCACCATGCGCCGAGTCGCGGCTCGCTTTCCGCGCGCTTCGCAGACGATCCGACAAGCGCGGCCTATGTCACCGAGTTGCCTGAGACCTTCTTCGAGGTTCCCAGGCTGTGGATCCACGGCCACACGCACAGAGGGTTCGACTACCGCGTCCGAGACTGCCGGGTCGTCTGCAACCCCAGGGGCTACCCGACACCGCTGCGCGATGGCTTCGAGAACCGAGCCTTCGATCCCAGCTTGATCGTGGAGGTCGATTGATGGGCGGCGCTCGCACTGAATCAGTGATCCACGATCAATGCCGGCAGTGCGACTGCATTCAACCGATTTCGTCCCGACCCAATCTCTTACGCCGGCCAGTGCCCATAGGCCAAGCCGCCTTGGTCTTCGCGCGGTTGCGCGACACAAAACCGGGGTCGAGATGACCCATCGCAGAATTGAAGGAGAACGATCATGGATGAGACGAATGACCAGGAGCCTGATGCGCTCGCGCAACTGGCGCACGAGTTCCCGCGGGTCTTCAAGGGCCTACAACCCTCAGGCTCCTACCTGTCCCGCGGGTGGGTTTCGTTGGTGCGAGAACTGGTCCGCGACATCGACGCCTTGGTCGGCGACGAGCACGATTTCAGGATCCTGCAGCTGAAGGAGAAGTTCGGCACTCTGCGCTTCTACTACCAGGTGGACGGCAGGAAGACGATCAACGCAGATCTTTTCCTCCCCGATGGAACTAAGCGAATCCAGATCCCGCCACATGATGTCGATGAGCTCTTCGTGAAACTGAGGGAGCGAGTGGCGAGGGCAGAAGCGGATAGCGCCCACATTTGCGAACGCTGCGGCGAACCAGGAGTCCTCGACAAGTCGGGATGGTGGAAGGTTCGTTGCGCGGCCTGCAAAGGAGCTCAGTGAGCCGCGCCCACCAATCCGAAGTGAGGGGCCATGCTTTCGCGTGCCACTCCGCTACGGTAGCGATAGGATTGCCCCCATGGCAAACCTCGGTGGCCGACACAAGCAGGCAGGCACCGGGCGCGAGGTCATCTATTGGGCAGCCTATGGCCCGGTGAGTGATACCGAAGTCTTCTATTCAGCTGTCATCTCGGAGCACTGTCCGGGTTGGGTCGGCGGACTCGGGCAATTCGACGGGACTGTCTCGATCGATCCCGTAGGGGTGCCCGTTGAACTCGCGATCCGAAGTCAGATCATGAGTCGAATCGACCAGAGCACCTACGGGGAAGCCTCGAAGCCGGGTCCGGGATGGATTGGCTGGTACGGACCGTATCGTTAGTCGAGGTCGTAGGAGTCTCGCAGGCTGTCAACGATCGTGCGGAAGGTGCGCTCGAGGCCAGCACCGCCAGATAGCTCGTCAATGTCCCACGACCGGCCCTTGTCGTCGCGCTCATGTCGCTTTGCTGGACCCACCACTGGAGCATTGCGTGGTGACTCGGCGATGCGCCGCTGTACTTCGGGCTGCGCGATCAGCCTGACTTGAACCATGGCACGGAGTTGCTCTCCGGGGCGCGGTGGTTTGATCATGTCGTGTTCCCAAGGGCGACAAAGTATCGCTCAAGGAAACTTCTCATGGCATCCGCTGTTTTCAGTGGAAGCCAGGTGGAAGCGACCTCATCACACTACGGGCGGCGGCGGGGTCCGCCGATACAAAGCCTGGATGAGTCGACTGCTGCCGGCGGATCTGGCTCAGGGAACTCCGCCAAGATGGCTGCGCCTATCTCAGCTCCGATGGCCTCAACGATTCCCAGATCGACGAGGTCGCTTGCCGGTTCAAATCGATTGGCGACGAGCGCGCAGCGTTCAGCGACTGCGGCTGCCAGTCGCTGTGCGGCAGGCAGCGGGATGCGAAACTGTTCGGCGAGGGTCCGGAGGTCGTCCATGGATGGGGGCTGTATGAAAAGACAGTATGCGTTCATCGCTCCGCTAAGGCAAGGTGGGTTCGCTGAACCAACTCGATCCACGCCCAAAAGCGTGAGCACGCGTACGCCGCTTCCGTGGCCTCCCGGGAACGCAGTACAAGCCGGGCTGGGAGGGCAAGCTCGTCACTGACGAATTCAGCGTCCAAAAGGCCTGCTTCGAGCTCGACGTGTCCGAGGTCGGTTGCATGGCGCACGCGAGGCGCAAGTTCCACGAGCTGTGGGCGAACCACGGCAGCCAGGCCGCCGAGCAGGCGCTGAAGTTCTTCGGCCAACTTGTATGGCGAAGAGGGCGATGTCGCCGACGCCGACATCCGGGCTAGGCTCGACGCACGACGGCGATCACGACCTGTGGCCGATGCGCTGCACCAGTGGATGCGACAGTAGCGGCAGAAGATCCCGGATGGCTCGGCCACCGCGCGAGCAATCGACTACAACCTGAACCGCTGTGTGGCGCTGATGCGCTTCCTGGACAACGGTGATCTGCCGATAGACAACGACCAGGTGGAAAACCGCATCCGGCCGATCGCACTCGGGCGGCAGAGCTGGCTGTTCGTCGGCTCACTGCGCGCCGCTGCCGCTATGAGCCCGATCCACTCAGCCAAGCTCAATGGGCTCGATCCGTACGCCTACTTGCGTGACGTCCTCGATCTGCTGCCCACGCAGCCAGCCAGCCGCATCACTCGTAGCCCCACGCCCCCGGCCTGACCTCATCGCCAGTCGTCAAGACGGGTTCGCCGCATGCTTACGCAGTGGGTTGATCTTGCGCCGGCGTGCGAGGCCTTTGTGGACAGCATGAAGTCGGCCGTTGGCAAGGTCAGGACCTTCAGTGGCCACGAGGATCTGGGTGGCGGCCTTGCCGCGACGTTCAAGCTCATCACGCGCTTCGAGCCCGACACAGGTCAATCCGAATGCTGCAACAAGCCGTTCTGGTACGGCGAGTCCACGGTCGGCCTCAAAGGTTCCTTCGGCCATGTCCGCATCGGCCGCGCCATGGAGGCCGTCACGTCGAACGACTGGTCCTTTGACCCCTGGGGCAACTTTGACCGCCTTGCCTCGCCGGCCTGGCAGACCTGGCACTACTACTACTCTGCTGACCGCACCGCCAATGCGGGAACACCCGAATATTTCCGCCTGTCCAATGGGTTCTTCTATGACTCTCCGGTCATCGGCGGATTCTCGGTGAGCCTGAGCGGTTCTCCTGAGAAACCGACGGGCGCCGGAGCCGGCACGGAGAACTCATACCAAGGTGCGTTGAAGTTCAGCCAGGGGCCATCCGCGGTGACGGTTGCGTACGGCAAGAACGCCAGCGGCGACGACGTGACGTTCGTCGGTGCCAAGTACGCCTTCGGTGACCTGACCTTGATGGGTGCGTATGATCGAAGCGAGTTCAACGCAGCGGTTCCGCTCGTTTCGCGTGCTAGCACGCTCGGTGCCACCTACCAGTGGGGCGCCTTTCTATTCCAAGCAGGCTATGGAAGACTCAAGGCCAACGGCGCAAAGAGTCAGTTCATCGGCCTGGGCGCGAGGTACTCCCTATCGAAGCGCACTGCTGTCTACGCGGACCTCGGAAACAACCGTCCGGATGTCCTGCCCAACACAACGGCATACGGCTTCGGCATCAATCACTCCTTCTGAGTGAGTGACGCCCCCTGCCGGGCCGAGTTCTTGGTTCGGCAGGGGGCTGCAAACGACGGTGCGAAGCTCGCGGCAACCGGTAGGCCCGTCGTACCACCCGGCGGTGCTCCTGAAGATCTACATCTATGGCTATTGCCACAGCGATGAAGGCGATCAGATTGGCGGGCGCCTGAGCCCGTTCAAGCCCGCCGGCACCCCGGCGCCGTGCAACCCCGGTGCGGCGAAAACCACGGATCTACTGGATGCATCAGCGTCGGATTAGTATTGCCAGATTCGGCAGGCGATTCCTTCTGCGTTCTCACACGGCCTCGGCCACAAGCGTCCGTTGTCGAAAGGCAGCTTCAACGAAGTTCCTCTGCTATGCCTAGTGGCACCCGGCCCGCAGACAACGTCGCCGACATGGCAGGCCTCTTCGTCCAATCCCAATCGAACAATCGTTCATATGTAGAGCAAACAACAAGAAGCAGTTGCGCAACTGCGGGCGCAGCAACCCTTCAAACGCCAGGCCAGTATGGTGACGCGACGGCCAGGCTTTCAAGCCAGTGCCTTCGCAATCTGGCCGATCGTGTGAAGCGCTCCTTCGATCCCTTGGTTGTCGGGATGCCCGAAGTTGAGCCTGACGTGGTGCCTGTACCGATGGCATGGCAGCTGTCGATGCACCTTCGCGAACCAACGGTGAGGACCGCGCAATGTACAAGAGCTATTCCACGGACGAGGTATCTTGTATCCGCAAGTCGGACTATTGGCACGAGGTAATTGCGCAGACGATCTTGAAAGTCAACGTTTCCTCCGCATCGGATTCTTCCTTCAGTGGGAGAGTTGATCATTGGAGTCTTGCTACGGCTTCACTGACGCGCCTGGCGTCCGCGCCGCAGAGCTATCGCCGTCTGGCAGAGCATTGCAGAGCCGAGGAAGCTCAGGTGTTGGTCACAGTTCCGGTGCAGAGCAACGTCGACTTCAGGCAACTCGGGCGCTCAACTCGATGTTCTCCAGGACAGTTCCTTGTCGAGCTCAGTGAAGAACCCTACGAGTTCGGTTACGTCGGGGGTGTCCGAAATTCTGTGTGTGAGGCGGTTTACTGAATTGGCTGTTGGCTGATTTCTCTACTGTCTTCAGGCCCCTGCCAGGCCGCCGGAGGCGCCCCGGTTGAGCCCATGTACTCATGGTTCAACCCTTCTCACCGGCCTGCGCCATGCGCGACCTGCGTGAACCGCTCTTCGAAGAGTATCGCGAACTGGTTCATCGCCAGCTTCCATTCCTTTGCCGCGCGGCTCCAGTCGGCGGTGATGTTGCGCAGAGCCAGCCAGATGAGTTTGCTGGCGGCGTCATCACTGGGGAAGTGCCCGCGGGTCTTGATGATCTTGCGCAGCCGGCTGTGCACGCTCTCGATGGCGTTGGTGGTGTAGACCACGCGACGTACCTCGGGGGGAAAGGCGAAGAACGGAATCACCCTGTCCCAGGCCCTGCGCCAGGCTGCCGTGACCGTGGGGTAGCGCAGACCCCAGGCCCCGCGCTCGAAGTCGTTCAGCGCCTGTTCTGCGGCCTGGCGCTGGCAGCGGTGTAGACCGGGCGCAGGGCCGCGGCCAGCAGCTTGCGGTCCTTCCAGCTGGCGTAGTCCAGGCTGTTGCGGATCAGGTGCACGATGCACGTTTGCAAGGTGGTGGCCGGGAACACCGCGCCGAGCGCCTCGGGCATGCCCTTGAGGCCATCGGTGACGGCGATCAGGATGTCGGCCACGCCCCGGGTCTTCAGGTCGTTGAAGACCTTCATCCAGAACTTGGCGCCTTCGGTGTTCTCGATCCACAGTCCGAGGATGTCACGCGTGCCGTCGGGCTGGATGCCCAGCGCCAGGTAGATGGCCTTGTTGCGCACCACGGCGTCCTCGCGAATCTTTACCCGAAGGGCGTCGAAGAAGACCACCGGGTACATCGGCTCCAGCGGTCTGGCCTGCCAGGCGCCAACCTCGGCCAGGACGGCATCAGTGACCGAGCTGATGAGGTCCGGGCGACACCTCGGTGCCGTACTGCTCGGCCAGGAAGCCCTGGATCTCGCGCACGGTCATGCCGCGCGCGTACATGGCCACGATCTTGTCGTCGAAGCCGGTGAAGCGCCGCTCGTGCTTGGGGATGAGCAGTGGCTCGAAGCTGCCCTCGCGGTCCCGCGGCACCTCGATGCGCAGCGGGCCGTCTTCGGTCTGCACCGTCTTGCCGGTGCTGCCGTTGCGATGGTTGTCCGCCGTGGCAGGCTTGTCGCCGCCAGGCGCGTAGCCCAGGTGATGGCTGAGCTCGCCGCCCAGCGCCCGCTCGATCAGCGCCTTCTTGAACGCCATCGAGACGTCCTGGATCGCCTCGGCGGTCATCGGCCCCTGGACGAACTGGTCAAGCAGTTCCTTGGGGATCTTCGGCAGCGCGGCCGACTTGGCCGCTATGGCCGCGTTCTTCGCTCTCGTCTTGCTTGGCATACATGCTCCGTGTCGTCATGCTATGCCTCGCACACAAAATTCCGGACAGGCTCGTTACGCCCACGACAACGTGATGTGGGTGCTGAAGGCCCCCGTAGCAGCCATCGAGGGACGGATCGGCAGTGCGCGGAATTATGGTGCGAGGTCGTATGACGCGATGCATGGGGCCGGCCGACTCTTCAGCGACTACCTGCAATTGGTGATCCGGCATCTGGCCGCCGGACACGATGCACGGTCGATGGCTCTGATCGGTACGCAGTTGACTGAACTACTGGCCTTGAGCCTTCAGCAGCATCCGGATGCGTCAGAGTCTCACCTCACACCGGTATGACCTTGCCCCTGGATCCCGTATCCCATAGCTGGACTACGCGCTGGCTTGCCGGGGTTGGCTGGCGAGCCAGGCTTCTTCGAACTGCATCGGGCTGGTGTAGGCCAGCGTCGAGTGCAGTCGGGTTCGGTTGTACCAGAGCAACCAGGCCACAACTTCGTCCTTGGCCTGGCGTCTGCTCTTGAAGCGCTGTCCGTGCAGCCGCTCTACCTTCAGTGACCCAAACAAGGTCTCGCTGCAGGCGTTGTCCCAGCAGTTGCCACGCCGGCTCATCGAGGCAGTGATGCCGTACTCGGTGAGCACGTCGCGGTAGTCCTTGCTGGCGTACTGGCTGCCCCGGTCGCTGTGGAAGATCAGGCCAGCATCCTTGCCCGGATGGCGCTTGAACCAGGCCATGCGCAACGCATCGATGACCAGCTCACGCGTCATGTCCTGGCGCAGCGACCAGCCCACCACCTGGCGGCTGAACAGGTCGATCACCACGGCCAGGAACAGCCAGCCTTCGTCGGTGGCGATGTAGGTGATGTCGCCCACCCAGACCTTGTCCGGCTCGCTCACGGCGAACGCTTGGTTGAGCAGGTTCGCTGCGATGGGCAGGTCATGCTTGCTGTCGGTGGTGACCTTGAATCGCCGCTTGCCCCTGGCGCGGATGCCGTGCAGCTGCATCAGCTTCTGCACCCGGTCCTTGCCCACCCGGATGCCTCGGGCCAGCAGTTCCTTCCAGGTCCGCGGCCAGCCGTAGCCACCGCGTGTCTCGGCGTGGATCGCCTTGATGTGCACCAGCAGCGCATCGTCGCTGAGGTGGCGTCGCTGGGCGTTGCTGGCGCGTCGCATGAAGTGCTCGTGGTACCCGGTCACGCTGACCTGCAGCACCCGGCACTGCACCGAGATCGGCCACACCCGCCGGTGGCGCTGGATGAAGGCGTACTTCACTTCGCTGCCTTTGCGAAGTACGCCGTCGCTTTTCCCAGGATGTCGCGCTCCATCGTCACTCGGGCCAGCTCCGCACGCAGCCGGGTGATCTCCATTTGCTCGGCACTCACAGGCTTGCTGTCCGCGCCGCTGAGCTTGCCCTCGCGCTTCGCCTTGACCCAGTTGAACAAGGTCTGATCGACCACGCCCAGCGTCCTGCCCACCGCCGCAATGCTCTGGCCTCCTTCGACCAGGCGCACCGCCTCCTGCTTGAACTCCATCGTGTAGCGCGCCCTCGGCGCCGCCTTCGGCTTCGTCATTTCCGTTCTCCTTGCTGACATTGCATCACTCAGCATGGGAGACGGTTTCCGGGGGCAAGATCAGTACGCTGTGCGCATGTCCTGCGAATCGAGGCGTATGTCCAGCAGAGCTTGGCGGATCCCGAGCTGTCGCCGCGACGAATTGCGCAGGCTTGTGGTATCTCGACACGCTACCTGCATCTGCTCTTCAAAGAGAGAAATGTATCGCTCTCGCATTGGATTCGCGATCTGCGGCTGCAACGGGCGTACGAAGCGCTGGCTCGAGGGGACAAGTCGACAACGGTCGCGCAGGTCGCATACGCGACCGGCTTTAGCGATCAGTCCAAGCTGACCCATGCCTTCAGAAGAAAGTTTGGTCAGGTGCCCAGCGATCTGCTGCGTACCGCGAGAACAGCGGGCGAGTACCCAGTGGTGGCGCCTGGCCCCAGAGTCAAGACGGTCGAGGAAAGTTGACGGTGGCTGAGTGACGTCGCCCCCAGTGGCGAGCAGTTCTACTCACCGCTGAATCCGCCGTTGTACGCGTCCGCGCTGGCTGGGGTCGTCGCTTCTCACCAAGGTAGTCCCCGGGAGGGGGAGTCCGCGTATTCGCTGCTCAGCAAACGTTGCTGCACTGAGGAGCAAGCGCGACAACGAGCAACTCTGTAGATTGCTTGTGTCAGCTTTGCCACTCGCTGTGTCGCGCAGCGCACGTCCTCTGAAATCGGGAGCTTCTCTGAACTTCTGGTGGGGGTCCGAAATCGGTGGTAGGCACCCAAGCCATCGCGACGCGGGGCCGCCCCCAAGTTCGCCAACCTGAGGTCGGTGGCTGTGCCAATCAGCAGCCATCAATCTCAACACGTTTCAACAGGCCATTGCGACTAGTCCATGTCCGACAAATCAGCTCTCGAAATCTATGTCTGCAATAACACCGATTGCAGAAACCGCGGCGCGGACTCCGTTCTCGCTGCGCTGCGATCGGAATTCAACACAGACGTCCCAGAGCTGGTGAAGGTGCATGCGTACATGTGCTTCTCGGCCTGCAACAGCGGCCCGAATGTAGTGATCCCGGAGCGTCGCTGCTGGCTGTCCTCGGTTACGCCAGCTGATGCCAGCACTATTCGACAAGTCGTCGATGGCAATGAACCGCCCGGGCGCCTTCGTGAGAAGAATGACCCCGCACTTGAGGAACTCATCCTCGGGATCATCGATGCTGGTCTGCTCGCTCCAGAGGAAGGCTGAACTCCAGCAGCCGAACGTCCCGCGACTGGCACGACTGCATCCTGCGCCGCAATGCGAAGAACAGCAGACATCTCTTTGCTGTCACATCGACTTCGCACCATGAACACGGGCAAGCTCAACCGGATCGACATCCTCAGCATCCGACTGGCAGTTCGCTGCCTCCAGTCGACGAGCCTGACTCAGGCTGCCGCGGAGGAGCACATTGCTGTAGGTGCTGCCAGTCGACGGCTTCAGACGCTGGAGGCTGCCGTCGGCAGTAAGCTCTTTGAGCGTGGCACGAAGGGACTGACACCGACACTGAGCGGCAAGGTCTTCTTCAAACACGCCATCGACCTACTGCGTTCGGTTGATAGCGCTGCCATAGAACTGCGCGACCTGACGACGGGGACGCGCAGACACATCCGTCTTTGCGCTAGCTCGGCAGCCATTGACCAGTTCCTGCCGCAACTGCTGAGCAAGTACAGGTTGATGCGACCCGAGATCCGCATCGAACTGGATGAGCAGGTTTCCTCTGCGGTCAGCAAAGCGGTGGTTGACGGCAGAGCTGACCTGGGCGTCTTCGTCTACGCTGGTGGTGTTGCAGGTCTTTCGACGACTCGCCTGTGTAGTGACGAGCTGGTCCTGGCATTGCCGCGGTCGCATCCGATGGCCGGCTCACGGGACGCCGTTGGCTTCACCGAGTTGCTGGACGAAGACTGGATCAGTCTGACAGAAGGTGCTTCGATGCTGGGCCTGCAGCAGCAGGCGGCGCTCTCGGTGAACAAGTCCTTCAACATTCGCATGCAGGTTCGCAGCCTGGATGTCGTTTGCAATCTTGTCAGTGCAGGGCTCGGCCTGGCCTTGGTGCCGAAGGGCGTGATCGTGCCGATCCAGCGATCGCTGCAGTTGGCATGGCGGCCGATCGAGGACTCTTGGTCCAAGCGAACCCTAGTAATCGGGATCCGGGAAGACAGTGTCGATCCGGAGCTCGTCGCGTTTGCTCAGTTCCTTGCCACGGCAGACCGTTCGCAAACTGCGAATGGCGCAAGACAGAAATAGCGATGGACGGCAATGCATGTGTGCGCCGACCATAGTTGCCATGAACTCCACCTGCCAGAACGAGAGCAACAGGGCCACGCAAGCGAAGCCTCAAGGGCCGCTGACCGGCTTGAGAGTGCTGGAGATGGGGCAGCTGATCGCGGGGCCTTTCGTGGGCAAGACCTTGGCGGAGTTCGGGGCCGATGTCGTGAAGATTGAGCCGCCTGCGCGTGAGGGGCGCCAAGGTGGCGACCCGCTGCGGATGTGGCGACTACTCAAGGATGGCACGTCGGTGTGGTGGCAGGTTCAGTCGCGCAACAAGCGCTCCATCGCTGTCGATCTAGCGATGCCCGAGGGGCAAGAAGTTGCGCGCCGCCTTGCTGCAGAAGTCGATGTTCTGGTCGAAAACTTTCGCCCTGGGGTGCTGGAGCAGTGGGGTCTGTCACCGCAACTCCTGTTGGAGCTGAACCCGGGACTGGTCGTACTGCGTGTGAGCGGCTATGGGCAGACCGGTCCATACAGTGGGCGGCCGGGCTACGGTGCGATCGGCGAAGCCATGGGTGGACTCCGCTATCTCACAGGGGAGCCAGGGAGACTGCCCGTTCGGACGGGTCTGAGCATCGGCGATACCTTGGCCGCACTCCATGGTGTGATTGGGGTGCTGATCGCGCTGCATCATCGAAATGCGACCCGGTCGCCCACGAAACCGCGTGGCAGCGGGCAAGTCATCGACGTAGCCCTCTACGAAGCTGTATTCAACGTTACCGAGAGCCTGCTTCCGGAATACAGCGCATTCAATGTGATTCGCGAGCCTGCGGGCAGTGCGCTGCCTGGCATTGCGCCGAGCAACGCCTACGCCTGCAAGGATGGCAGCGTCCTGATTGCTGGCAATGGAGATGGAGTCTTCCGGAGACTGATGGCCTGCATCGGTCGCGAAGATCTCCGACACGATTCGGCATTGGCGACCAATGAAGGGCGCGTTGCTCACGTAGAGCGGCTCGATCAGGCCATCGCCGACTGGACGCGCCAACGAACTGTCGAAGATGCGCTCAACCAGCTCGATCGCAACTCCGTACCCGCCGGGCGAATCTACACGATCAGAGACATCGTCGCCGACCCTCAGTACGCGGCGCGCGACATGCTCAAGACGATCAATCTGGACGATGGTCATACCTTGGCCGTCCCAGGGATCGTTCCGAAACTGTCGGCGACACCTGGAGGGATATGGCGCAACGCACCCAGGCTCGGCGAGCACACAGCGGAGGTGCTTAGAGAACTCGGCTTCAGTTGCGAGCAGATCGAGTCCATGCGAGCGAAGCGCGTCATCGCTTCGCTGGGGGATGAACTGCAACAGTCAAATTCCGAGGATGAGGAGACTACAAATGGCCGTGACTGACCTGGAAATGATCGACGCTTGGAAGCAAGTGCTCCAGCTGTCCAAACTTCAGCCGGGCCAAGCCCTCAGCATCCTGACGGATCCAGACACGAACCTTCAGACGTTGAAGACAGCGATCATCGCCGCTCAATCGCTTGGCGCCAGCGTGACGCGCATCGATCTCCCGCCGCACAACGGGGCAGTGTCTCTCAGCCCAGACAAGACCGCATTCGTCGGCGAAACTGCTTTGACGGGCAACAAGGCGGCACTCGCAGCACTGAAGTCCAGCGATATCGTCTTGGATCTGATGCTCCTTCTGTTCTCGCCGGAGCAGGGCGAGATCCTGAAGGAAGGCGCGAAGATACTGCTCGCAGTCGAGCCACCCGAAGTGTTGCTGCGCATGCTGCCGACGGTCGCGGATCGGGAGGCCGTCGTTGCTGCAGCGAGGCTGCTCGAGCGCGCCAAGACGATGCGAGTCACGTCCGGAGCCGGAACCGATATTGAACTCCCGCTCGGAGACTACCCGATCCTGCAGGAGTACGGCTTCGTCGACGAACCCGGCCGATGGGATCACTGGCCCAGCGGATTCGTGGCCACTTGGCCAAAGGATGACAAGTCGCAGGGCAGGATCGTCCTCGATCGCGGCGACATCTGGACGCCGCGCCTGGACTTCGTCAGTTCGCCTATCGAGCTTACGGTGAAGGATGGCTACGTGACCAGGATCGACGGCGGGCTCGACGCGGAGCTACTGCGCGAGTACATCGCGACGTTCAGCGATCCGGACGCGTACGCGATCTCTCATGTCGGCTGGGGCCTCCAGAAGCGTGCCCAGTGGACGGCGCTAGCAATGTACAACCGGCAGTCGACGATGGGCATGGATGCTCGATCGTTCGCGGGCAACTTCCTATTCTCGCTCGGGCCGAACAACGAGGTCGGGGGACGCAACAACAGCCACTGCCACATCGACATTCCGATGCGCAAGTGCACTGTGGCACTGGACGGTGTCGAGGTCGTCAAGGCCGGCAATCTCGTGGATCGGTAGAGCCTCGATATGCACCAGGACATTCAGACGTATCGCCGCCAAGGCTTCGGACAATCGCTCGGAGTACCGGATGCTCCGGCTCTCGTGATTGTGGACTTCATGAACGGCTTCTCGGATCCGGCATTCGCTGGAGGGGGCAACATCAATGAGGCGATCACGCAAACAGTGCCGGTGCTGGCCGAGGCGCGGCGTATGGGCTGGCCGATCGCGCATGTCAGGACGGTCTATGCAGAAGACGGCAGCGACGGCAATGTGTTCACGACCAAGGTTCCGACGCTTCTGCAATTGACCGAGAACTCCGCGCTGAGCGCCTTTGTTCCGGTGTTGCAGCCGCGTGCCGGCGAGGTCGTGATTCGAAAGACATACCCTTCTGCGCTGCACGAGACTCCGCTCCAGTCCTGGTTGACCCGGCGTCGGGTCGATGGCCTTGTCGTAGCTGGATGCACGACAAGTGGGTGCATCCGCGCAAGCGTACTCGATGCCATGCACGCGGGGTTCCGACCCTACGTTATCCGGGAGTGCGTCGGCGACCGCTCTCTGGCTGCGCACGAAGCAAATCTGTTCGACATGGACCAGAAGTGCGCCGATGTCGTCGCCTTCGATGAGTTTCTCCGTCGGTTCCAAGAGGCGAGCCGCGGCTAGCAACGCTGAACACAACTGCTCAACCGAACCCGAGGTAACCATGAAACTGAGTGACCTGAAGAACACACGGTGGACTCTCGACCACCCCGAACTCGGCACCGGACCGGTGTCCATCGATTCCTACAGCTCTCCGGAGTACTTCGACCGAATGCGCGAGAAGGTCTTCAAGCAAACGTGGCTCTGCTCGTCAAAGCGTATCGACGAGATTCCGAACCCCGGCGATTACTTCGTAGAGAACATCGACATCGCCAACGCCTCGATCGTCATCGTTCGCGGGATGGACGGCGTGATCCGTGGCTTCCACAACGTGTGCCTGCATCGTGGTACCCAGCTAGTGTTCGACAGCTACGGCAGCGTGAAGGGTAAGTTCACCTGCATCTACCACGGATGGTCCTACAGCCTTTCGGGCAAAAACGTCCTCGTCACCGAGAAGGAGATGTTCTTCGATCCGGACCATATAGAGGCCGATCTCATTCCTGTTGCAGTCGATGTGTGGGAAGGGCTCATCTTCTACAACCTGGATCCCAAGCCGAAGGAGACGCTGCGCGAGCACCTCGGCAACGAGCTGATGGATCTGTACGGCAGCTATCCATTCGAGCAGACGACGGTGCAGCTTTCCTACAAGGCCGACCTACCCTGCAGCTGGCCGGTCCTGCGTGACTCGCAAATCGATGGTTATCACCTGAAGTACCTGCATCGGCGCTCCGCGCCCGGCTTCATGGAGAGCGAAGACGCTCCGAGCCGACATGCCTATGACTTCAAGCTGCTTGGCAGGCACAGTTCCGGCAGCTTCTATGGCAATCGCGCAAGGATCGGTGCCGACTTGTCGTCGGCCGCGCCTATCACGGCGCTGGCGAGCCGGGTCGGTCAGACACTCGCAAGCGACACCGCAAGCCGCGTTCCACTCGAACAGTGGGCCCCCGGGGTGAATCCCACGAAGAGCGACAACTGGTTCTTCGACATCCTCTACGTGTACCCCAACATCCACTTCATCTTCCTTGGATACGACGCCTACATCATCCACAAGATGATGCCCGGTAAGACATACAACACTTCGACCTGGAACGCCCGCTACTTCGGGCCGCCCGTGGCCAGTTCTGACCTGGCTTCAAAGTGGGCCGCCGAGTTCATGAAGGTCAGCCTACGCGATCTGTGGCGAGAGGACGGCAACACAACACTCGGCGCGCAGAAGGCAATCGACTCCGGCGTGTTCAAGAAGATGTACCTCCAGGACCAAGAAATCATGATCCGCCATGCGGAGAAGATCCTGAACGACGCCGTCAACTCCTAGTCAGCGAGAGCGCAGCCATGAAGAGCAAACGATTGCCGCAGCCGTACCAGTTTCTGGAGAAGTACATCGATTGGGCAGAGCCGAATGAGGCAAAGCGCCTTGAATACCGAGAGAACCTGTCGATGGAAGACATTCGAGAGTTCTACGACGCGATGGCGCCACATGCGCCGGCGGTTCTTGAGTACTTCAAGGCTGTCGAGGCAAAGGACGGCTCCACCGACCAGGTAAGTCTGGAGACGCGGAACCTGTTCGTCCTGATGCAGGCACTGTCCGACGCAGCCCTGTCGGTCGAGCTGCACAAGAGCCCCACCGTTCCGGACGGCATGCCTTGGGACATGTGGAAACCCGAGCACGAAACCCCGGGGTGGAAACGCAAGCCGAAGGTCCGCCTTTTTCCGAAGGCGGCAGCGAGCTGAGTCCGCAGTCAGTCCGTTTGGCCGCACGTTAGCGGCCGCCAATTGTCGACGTTCAACCCGCGGCCAGGCCGCGGGCTGGCCGAAGGCTTCACGTCAATTTGTCTATTCAACAAGGAGTGGTGATGGATCCCAAGCAGGTGGTACGAGCCTTCGTCGACGCGCACAACGCGCACGACATTGACCGGATGATGGACCTACTGACGGAAGACAGCGTGATGATCGACGTCGCGGCGCCGATTCCGTTGAACAGCAAGCAGGACGTCCGCAAGCTGTTCGAGATGATCTTCGCATCGATCGACATTCACTTCGAGATCACGGGGGTGATCGCGGAGGGAGACAAGGTCTTCGCCGCCTTGCGCACCACGGGGGTCGGCATCGGCGTGTGGGCTGGCCGTGACATCACGGGCTTCAAGTGCGACGTCTTCGAGGGGATGTTCTGCGAAGTTCGAGGCGGCAGACTCAGCCGGACCATGTTCTACAGCGACACGGTCACTCTGTCGAAGCAACTGGGCGGCTATGCGCCCGCGATCGACATGAAGGCTGGCGTGAAGAACGTCATGTGATCCACAACAGAACAAGACAAGACAGGTACGGAGAAGACATGAGAAAGTTTGCCAAGGCCATGGTGCCATTGCTTGCGGTTGTATCGACCGCTTGTTTTGCGCAGTCGGAAGTGACCATCTACGGTCGGGTCGATCTGGGTTACGTGAAGGATGTCGGTTCCTCGGTGAAGACGCTAAGGGACGGTGCGACCAGCATGCTGGGGTTCCGCGGGGCGGAGGATCTGGGTGGGGGGTTGAGCGTCTTCTTCGATCTTGATCACCGCTTCAACGCCGACAGCGGATCGCTCTACTCGACTGCAGGTCGCTTCTGGCACGGACGATCGGTTGTCGGCGTGAAGGCGCCAATCGGTCAGCTGACACTGGGCCACGAGTACACGGCGTCAGCCCTCTATTCGCAGCTGATGGCCGACCCGTGGGGTTGGTTCTACGTCCCCGGAGGCAGTGGGTACTCGATCACCGGGCTGGAGATCGCCCGGTTGCGCAACGACGGCGCGGTGTCGCTGTCATCGTCGGCGGGCGGTTTTGCCGGCGGCATCCAGGTCGCCCAGGGAAAAGGCCCCATTGAGACGTTTAAGAGGAATCCGCACAACATCGGAGTGATGTATTCAGGGGGGCCGGTGACGGTAGGCTTCGGATACGAGGTGACTGGTGTCCGCGCCGCGGCCACCGAGAAGGTCTGGACGGCGGCCGGGTCATATGACCTGAAGGTCCTGAAGGTTTCAGCGATGCTCGGGAAAGGCACCACGGCTGCTGATGTCGAACACAAGAGCTGGATGGTGTCCTCGACGGCTCCGCTGGGCAGCGGCGAGTTGCGAGTCGCCTACGGCGAACTGAAGAAGGGGGCCGTCAAGTCTCATCAGACATTGTCGGCCGGCTACTTCTACAGCCTCTCGAAGCGCACGCAGTTGTATGCCGACTTCTCGAGGAACGCAAAGTTGCCATCCGACAAAGCCGGCTACGACCTGGGACTTTCGCACAACTTCTGAGGTCGTTGACCCGGGCAACGTCAAGCACTCCATCGTGGACATCTTCGATCGCAGCGTTCTTGGCTCCATGCCTGTGCGAGCGGGCGGCCAAGCGACCACGGAGTCGCTGCCGGCATTGGCCCGCGCCGGGTCAATGGGCATGGGCGAATTCATCGACCAGGTGGCTCGCTCCGGCCTGTCCGGCAAGGGCGGAGCCGGATTCCCGAGCGTGGTCAAGATGGAGCGCTTCGCGTTTCAACCGGGGCAGAGGAAGTGCCTGGTCGTGAACGGAAGCGAGCACGAGCCCGGCTCGATGAAGGATCGGTACCTGCTCGAAAGCCACGCCCGGACGGTTTTGGAGGGAGCGTTGTGCCTGGCAGCGAAGCTGGGCGCCTCGGAGGTCTGGTTTGCCGTCAACGAAAACTCCGAGGCCGCGATCCGAAGCATCAAACACGAGGTGGAAGCCTTCAACGCTGAACAGCTGGGAGCGGCGTACGTTCTTTCCGATATCGCACTGCATGTAGATCGCGTACCGGATCACTACATCGTCGGCGAGGAAACGGCGCTGCTGGAGGCGTTGGAAGGTCGCACTGCAATGCCTAGGAAGCGGCCGCCGTTTCCCATCGAGAGCGGTCTCTTTGGTGTTCCGACACTGGTCCACAACGTCGAGACGGTGGCACACGTGCCCTACATCGTTCTCTTCGGGGGAGACCATCATCGTACGCTCGGTGATGCTGGCAAAGGGATGACGCTTTGCACGCTCGGTGACGAATTCGTCAACGCAGGCGTACATCTGGTCCCGCTCGGCATCCCGGTGAGAGAGCTTCTCTACGGCATCGGCAAGGGTTTGCGCTCCGGCGAGCGCATCGTCGCCGTGCAACCAGGCGGTCCGTCCTCGGGGTTCCTCACCGAACAGGACTTCGAGTGCAGCTTCGACCATGTCGCGCTCGCGGCCGCAGGCTCGGCGCTCGGCTGCGCGGCCGTACGTGCGTATGGCGAAGGCACCGACATGGTTCGCGTCATGGTGGAGGTCGCGAGCTTCTTCGAGGAGGGGTCGTGCGGGCAATGCCCGCAGTGCCGGATGGAGACCCGCATGCTGGCCGCGATCCTAAGGCAATTCGCGGCCGGCAAGGGGAGCGAGAAGCTGTTGCAGCAGATCCCCAAGGTCATCGACGCCAATGTGTCAAAGGGAATCTGCGGCCTGATCAAGATGCCCGTCGCGCCTGTGTTGACGGGGCTACACAAGTTCGAAGGGGAATTTCGCAAGTTGTACGGAACGAACGCTGCAAGTCAGCGAGACAACAAGACTTCGGGATAGGCCATGGCGCCCGGCGGGCAATGCACGGCGGGCACGACTAAAGCACTTGAGGAGACAAACGTGGGTACAAGGCAAGCGTTGAGCGGACTGACGCTCGATGAGATCGCGGACACGCGAGACATTCACGAGCGAGCCGCCGAGGAAGGCGCGGCGACCGAAGACTACTCCCTTCGCCGTGTGCCGGCGACGTGGCGATGGTCGTCCTGGAGCGCGCTTTGGAGCTACTCGGGGCTCAGCACGGCCATGGCGTTTCCGCTCACGGCCGGGCTGCTCGCCATGTTTTACGGGGGCGAGGCTACGCTGCTGGCGTTCCTCATGACTCTCATCTACACCTCGGTCGGTGTCCGCCACTTCGCGAAGAAGGCTTCCGAAGAAGGGGCGCTCGAAGTGCTGATGAGCCGCCAGTCGTTCGGCTTCCTCGGCGCCTCTTACCAGCTGATCGCCTATGGTCTGCTGGGGGCTGTCTACTTCGCGCTCGAAGGGCACGTCATGGCAAGTGCTCTGACTGAGCTGACGGGCTGGTCCGAGTATGTATCTGCCGCAATCATCTGCCTGATCTTCATCCCCTTGTCCATCTACGGGATGAAGTTCCTGTCCGTGTTCCAGGGCGCGACGATATGGCTCTATGTGATCGGCATCGCCTTCGTCCTGGTCGGAGTGTCCAGTGGATGGAGCGCGGAGGTGAGCAGCGCGAACGCCGGCGAAGTGTGGTGGCAGGTCAATCCGAACAAGGTTCCGTTCAACTGGTTGACAGTGCTGAGCGCCTTCGGCGCCATCTCTGGGGTCTTGGGAGCAATCATGATCCTGATCTGCACCGAGCAGGCGCGATTCGCGCGGCGGGCCGAGAGCACGAAGGCGGCACTCTTGTTCTCCACCGTCGCGCTGGTGATCTGTCAGATCCTGACGCCGGCTCTGGGCGTTTACCTATTGGCAGCCACGGGCGGCAAGATGCCCGACCCGGGTGTCTCGATCACGAAGCTCATGGGCGGGTTCGGTCTGGCCTTGATTGTGCTGACGCAGTTGCGCGTGAATGTGATCAACGTCTACTTCGGCACCAACGCTGCGGAGAACGTCTTCGCGACTGCCTTCAAGAGGACCTGGCACCGCACTGTCTACATCGTGCCCTTCCTCGCGATCTGCTACTTGATCATCGTCTCGCCTTGGCTTTCGAAGTTCGGCACCATCATGACGATGTTGAGCGTCTTCCTGGTCAATTGGGTGAACGTGATGCTCGGCGAGTTCTGGCTGCTGCGCGAACGGGTTGGGCTGCCGGCGTGGAGCGAGATCCGCCGCGGCTACCTCCCCAAGTACAACCGCATCGGTTTGATCTCGATGTGGGTTCCGACTGTTGTCGGCGTCGCGATGGCAACCGGCCAATTCGGACCCGTCGCGGCGGCGCTCGCCGTGCCTCTGACAGGTGCGGCTGCATTCTTCTTGCCATGGCTTCTCGCCTCGCTCATGTCGCCGGACGCAGTGTTGAAGCAGTACTTGTCTCGGGTCCCCGAATCCACCAAGTCGCTTCCTGAGTTGGCGCTATGCCCCATCGAGGGTGCACGTCACCATCGCACGGACTTCGTCCTTTGCCCGTTTCACGGCGACAAGTTCATCTCCTCTACCGCTTGCGCAGCCGAGAAGAGCTGCGGCTTGCGCTGCCAGTCCGGCGGCTAGCGTTTGGCGCAACACATTGCCATGCCCCTCCTATGACCGCCACAAGCCCAATGAAGCGTGAACCGGACTCGACATTCCTGTACGGCGCCAATGTGCGAGCGAACGGCATTCGCCAGCACTACTTGCGCTTCGGTGGCAAGGGGCTTCCGCTGGTCATCGTGCCGGGAATTACCAGCCCCGCCGTGACGTGGGGTTTCGTGGCGGAAAGACTCGGCCGAAGCCACGATGTCCATGTTCTAGACGTCCGGGGGCGCGGCCTGTCCGAGACCGACGACCGTCTGGACTACGGAGTCTCGGCTTCGGCTGCCGACGTTGTCTCGTTCGTCGATGTGCTCGGCCTGGGTGGATGCATCCTGATGGGGCACTCGTACGGGGCCCGGATCTCACTTCGGGCGACATCGTCCGGACCACCCGCAATGGTCAGCCGCCTCGTTGTGATCGATCCTCCCGTCAGCGGCCCGGGACGCCGCAGCTATCCTGCAGAGATCGGCTGGTACGTCGAGTCCATCCGCCAAGCGGCTCGGGGAGCGGACGCCAATCAAATGCGCGAGTACCTGCCGGACTGGTCGCTGGAACACCTTCAGCTTCGAGCTGAGTGGTTGCACACGTGCAACGAGAAGGCCGTGAACGAGTCCTACAGGGGCATGCACGACGACGACATGTTCATCGACCTGCCGGACATCTCGCCGCCAACGTTGTTCATCGTGGCAGGAAAGGGCGGAGTCATTCAGGCGCCCGACATCAACGAGATCCGGGCTGCCATGCCTCACGCAGTGGTGCATGTCGTCGAATCGGCCGGACACATGGTCCCCTGGGACGACGAGGAGGCGTTCTTCGCCGCCGTCAACCCGTTCATCTCATTCACCTCGTGAGAAAGCGAATCCACTTCAACGACGTCGTTGCGCGTGACGGGTTCCAGATGGAGCCCGAGTTCGTCCCGACCGACGACAAGGTCCGATTGATTGATCGTCTGAGCGCTTGCGGACTGGCGAAGATCGAGGTGACCTCATTCACTTCCGCCAGGGCCATTCCGATGCTGCGCGATGCCGAAGCGGTCTTCGGACGTATCCGGCGCAAGCCGGGCATGGTCTACACGGCGCTTGTGCCGAACCTTCGAGGCGCCGAGCGTGCGATGGAAGCGGGCGTGGACGAATTGAACGTAGTGGTGTCGATCTCCGAGTCGCACAACCTTGCCAATCTGCGGATGTCTCGCCAACGAAGCCTTGGGGAAATCGCGGAGATCTTACGCTTCGCCACTGGGTGTGCTCGCAACCCGCGGATCACCGTCTCACTTTCGACAGCCTTCGGCTGCCCCATCGAGGGTGACGTCGATGTCGAAGAAGTCATCCGATGGGCGGACTCTTTGGCTGATTTGGGCGTGGGCAGCTTCACCGTGTGCGACACGACGGGCGTGGCTCATCCGGCGCAAGTGGAATCTCTCTCGCATGTACTGCTGAAGCGATTCCCGGCGATGCCATTGACGATGCACTTCCACGATACGCGGGGAATGGGACTGGCCAACGTGGCTGCCGCTGCACGGGCAGGGATTGCGTCCTTCGATGGCTCACTGGGCGGCCTGGGTGGCTGTCCTTACGCGCCCGGCGCCAGCGGGAACATCTGCACGGAGGACGCAGTGCACATGCTCGAAGCAATGGGCTACGACACCGGAGTGGATCTCGATGCGCTGCTCACGGTGGCGAGGGAGCTGCCAGGCATCGTCGGGCATGACATTTCAAGCCACCTTGTCAAGGCGGGCACGACGGCAAAGCCGCGCGCGCCCTGCCAAGCTTTGCACTAGGCCTTCGGTCGGATCGACGAAGAACAGACATCTCGAGGAGCCAGGACGATGCAGATGAACTACCGGATCGGCCAGATCGTGCCGAGCTCGAACACCACGATGGAAACCGAGATTCCAGCGATGCTACTCGCCCGGCAGCAGATACGCCCGGAGCGCTTCACCTTTCATTCGAGCCGTATGCGAATGCGTACGGTCGAGCGCGAAGAGCTTGCATCGATGGATTGCGAATCTGACCGGTGTGCTCTCGAACTCAGCGATGCAAACATCGACGTGCTCGGCTACGCGTGCCTCGTGGCGATCATGGCCAAGGGAAAGGGCTACCACCGCGAGTCGGAAAGGCGGCTGCGTGCCTGCGCCGCCGGGAACGGCGCTGCGGCGCCCGTCATCACGAGTGCGGGGGCGCTGGTCGACGCATTGGGCATCATGGAGGCCCGCAGGGTCGTCGTAGTTACTCCGTATACCAAGCCGTTGACGCAACTGGTCATCGACTACATCGAAAACGAGGGGTACAGCGTCGTGGATCACCGCGCGCTGGAGATCCAGGACAACCTCCAGGTCGGCCGCCACGACCCTTCGCGCCTGCCCGGTATCGTCAGCCAGCTTCGCTACTCGAACGCAGATGCCATCGTGTTGTCTGCCTGTGTGCAGATGCCGTCACTGCCGGTAATTGCCGAAGTGGAAGCGATGACAGGCAAGCCGGTACTGACTGCCGCAGTGGCAACCACCTATGCCATGTTGTCGGCCCTCGGCCTCGAACAGATCGTGCCGGGAGCGGGCGCCTTGCTCTCTGGCGCCTACCGGCGACGTGCGGATCAGATCGAATCCGGAAGCTCCAGAGAATGACGCAGGTCGATTCGGTGTCGTTCGCCTGGCACGATGGATTCCTGCTCGGCCATGCGCCCATGGACCATGTTCATGAAGAGTTTGTCCGTCTTGTGGCGGCATTGAGTCGGGCGCCCGACGAATCCGTGCAGGACGCATTTCGGTTGCTCGCTGATCACATGCGAGAACACTTCAACATGGAGAACGCCTGGATGACGGCGACCGCCTTTCCGGCGCGCGAATGCCACATTGACGAGCACGCGGCCGTCATGGGTTCGCTGGAGGCGGTGCGGCCGCATGTCGTGGTGGGCAACTACGCCGAGGCCCGGCGCCTTGCGGTTGCCCTCGCCGATTGGTTCCCTGGTCATGCAGACTACCTCGATGCGCCGCTCGCACATTGGATGTGCAAGCGACGTTTCGGCGGCAAGCCGGTGGTGATGCGGCGCCACATTCACCAGTTCATCAAAGAGTCGTCACGCCGACTCCCGACGCCGATTTCTGCCGGCCAGCATTTCGAAGACCTCGACAAGCAGGCCTGACATGACCGGACGCACGCTGTACGACAAGCTTTGGGACGACCACATCGTCCATGCCGAGGACGACGGCACAACGATCCTCTATATCGATCTGCATCTCCTGAACGAAGTCACCAGTCCCCAGGCTTTCAAGGGACTAGATCTCGCCGGCCGCAAGGTGTGGCGGCTCTCGTCGAACCTGGCAGTCAGCGACCATAACGTGCCGACGACAGATCGCACGCTCGGCATTGCCGATCCCATATCACGGCTTCAGGTGGAAACGCTCGACGCGAACTGCCATCACCACAGCATTGCGCAGTTCAAGATGAACGACCCGCGCCAGGGCATCGTGCATGTCATAGGCCCCGAGCTGGGTGCCACGCTGCCGGGCATGACGGTGGTCTGCGGCGACTCGCACACGTCGACGCACGGCGCGTTCGCCGCGTTAGCGCATGGCATCGGCACTAGCGAGGTCGAGCACGTTCTGACAACTCAGACGCTGTTGGCCAGAAAGGCCAAGAACATGCTGGTGCGCGTAGAAGGCCAGTTGCCGCGTGGATGCAGCGCCAAGGACATCGTGCTGGCCTTGATCGGCCGCATCGGCACGGCCGGAGGCACGGGGTACACGATCGAGTTTGCCGGCAAAGCGATCACGGCCATGAGCATGGAAGGGCGCATGACAGTATGCAACATGGCCATCGAGGCTGGCGCCCGCGCAGGCTTGGTCGCCGTGGACGACACCACCATCGGCTACGTCAAGGGCCGTCCATTCTCGCCCACCGGACTCGAATGGGAGCGGGCGGTCGCCCACTGGCGCACGCTGCGCTCTGATGCGGACGCTAAGTGGGATGCAGTCGTCGAGCTCGACGTGACAGAGATCCGGCCGCAAGTGACGTGGGGCACATCGCCCGAGATGGTGGTTTCGATAGACGATTGCGTGCCGGATCCTAGCCGCGAAATGGATGCCGGCCGGCGCGCGGCGATCGAACACGCGCTCCAGTACATGGCACTAGAGCCCAACACGCCGATGACCGACGTGCGTATCGACAAGGTCTTCATCGGTTCGTGTACAAATGCGCGCATCGAGGACCTGCGCTCGGCCGCTGCCGTGGTTCGAAGAGTAGGCGGTCGCATCGCGTCCCACGTTCGGCTTGCGCTCGTTGTACCCGGCTCGGGCTTGGTCAAGCAAATGGCAGAGCAGGAGGGGCTGGACGAGGTGTTCAAGGCTGCAGGCTTCGAGTGGCGCGAGCCAGGCTGCTCGATGTGCCTGGGCATGAACGATGACCGCCTGGAGCCGGGGAGCGATGTGCGTCGACGAGCAACCGCAACTTCGAAGGGCGTCAAGGCGCTGGCGGTCGCACACACCTTGTCAGTCCCTCGATGGCAGCTGCCGCCGCGATGGAGGGGCGATTCGTTGACGTTCGGGGAATTGCGTGACCCACAGTATCGAGACGCCACTGTGATGGTCGACGAAGTCCCAAGAAAGGAGTATCCGCGATGAATGCGTTCACGCTCCACCGCGGGCGCGTTGTGCCGCTCGACCGTGCAAACGTCGACACTGACGCCATCATCCCGAAACAATTCCTGAAGTCCGTTGAGCGCACCGGCTTTGGCCCGAATCTCTTCGATACTTGGCGCTACCTCGATCCAGGTGAACCGGGCCAGGATCCAGCGTCGCGCAAGCCCAATGGCGATTTCGTGCTGAACCAGCCGCGCTACACCGGGGGGACGATCCTTCTGGCGCGCCGAAACTTCGGCTGCGGGTCCAGCCGAGAACATGCACCGTGGGCGCTCGAGCAGTACGGATTTCGTTCTCTGATCGCCCCGAGCTTTGCCGACATCTTCTACAGCAACTGCTTCAAGAACGGGCTGTTGCCGATCACTCTCCCTGAGGCTCAAGTGGGGCAACTTTTCGAAGAGGTCGCCGTGTCTGAAGGCTACGCATTGACGATCGACCTCTCGCGCCAGGTCATTGTGAAGCCTGACGGCACCGAGCTGAGCTTTGACGTGCAGCCCTTTCGCCGGCACTGCTTGCTCAACGGCTACGATGATATCGACTTGACACTCCGCCACGCTGAGAGAATTTGCGCGTTTGAATCCAACCGCTTTCAGAAGATGTCTTGGCTTCGGCAGAGAATCGGCTGAACCAGTGCCTTAAGTCTTCGACCTACCGCGGCGGGGCTTCGCAATGTCGCGCAAGTTGAAGGCCTGCTGCTACGGGAATGCGTGTATCGGCGCCTCCCGGATCGTAGGGAAATGTTCGTGTGTCGAGCTGGGGGCAGGGTGGCGGGTCGAGGATTCCGATCCAATCGGCCGCAGTGCGCAGCTACACGGGCAACGCCGTACCGCCGTTCCACTCCTGCGCGCCGCGGTAGACGATCTCGCGCGAAACGTCGGTGCCCGAGGCAATGCTGGCTGACTGGATTTGGCGGGCGTCGCCCTTTCGCTCAGTGGGTCGACACCGCATTGCGTCCAATCTCATTCAGATCGATCGCACCTACCGAATTCTCCCTCCCAACTGACTGGGTGGACCGTGGCTTGGACCGGGAAGTTCGGGAACGTGTACGGGAAGGACCGGAAGCGCTGCAGAGCCGCCCCCTGGTGAGGCGCATCAAGAGGTGGTGTGGAAGTGGCTACGCCGTTGGCGACAGTTCTCGAACTGCCTCGTTTGAAGCCGGTCGAGGTTGTTTACGACTATGTTTGTCTAGGTCGGGGTCTTCAGGACCAATCTGAACTCGGGCGTTTACGACTTCTCTGGTCCCTGTGGTTGAATCGCCACGCCGGATCACTAGGCTTTTCGCGGGGTGCTGTTTACGACTGTTTTTGGTCGGAACACGTGTCTTGATCGTATAAGGAATGGGTGTCAGCGGAAGAAAAGAAGTGTCATAACCGAAAGCTTGGATCCGCGAGAGGTTGCCTTCGTTTGGGCTTGATGCATGCCGGTGCAATTGGCTGCATACATCTTCCAGCTCCGTCGCCTTGTCCGCGCACGGACACCGGCTAGTGACCGTCAGCTTCCCGAGTTCGCGCTCTGAGAAACCTTCCACCGCCGCCCATCAGCCTGCTTCGATCGATCAACTTGCCAGTGAACTGGAAGTTCTCGTCGATTCGAACGATGAGCAACTGCTCGAAGTCGCCCTGACGCTTGACGAGCACACGGTCGTTGCCCTTCTCGGGAGAAACGGTCTTGACCTCCACCTTCTTGCCGTCGATGGTGCCATCCGATCCGGCCTTGTGGGTGCCGTGGCGGCGCAGCCCAAACTCGATCTCCGCGTAGATCTCTCCGAGCTCGCCCCAGACCTGCAGATACCGGCCGGTGTTCTTGAAGTGCCGCTCGGCGCAGTTCACGAGGTCCTCGAAGATCTCGATCTGCTCAAGAACCGAGTACGGAAACCCCGCCCTGCTGCGGACCTGCGCCTCTTGCCTAAGTGAAGTGGCGCTTGTCGGCGACCGGTCTGCGAGTTCCGCGTCGACCCACTCCGTACTAAGGTAGGGCGCGTCCCACGGCGCGTAGCCAACAGCGGCGGCGTCGGCGATGTCTCTGGCGCTGAAGCCTTGGTCGTGCATCTCGTGCAGGAAATCCCAGTCACTCATTTCTGCTCCCCTCAACCCGCGCTCTGTGCGTGACCCGATAGCGACGGCGTGCCCAAGTTGTCAGTGTCGTTCAGGTATATGGAAGTGTCACGTGCCTCGGTACAACGCCCCCTATCCCTAGAGCGGGGCAAGCGCCGGCAATATGCACACGCGTGCGAGGAAAGGGTGCACCCGCCGCCCTTCTAGACTGATCTGAGTCGATCACGCTTCAGGGCTTGAGCGACAGCTCCTGCCAACACCGGCCACTAAACGCCGGTAACTCGGTCAGCAGTTTCAATCCTGGAACTGGCCGCTCGCCTGACGACTGGTTGGTGGTCTACTTTGAGCGTTACCCAGTTGCGACCGCGCGTGAGGGCCGGGCCCTCAAGCATCCGGGAGACGCCAAAGGAGAGAACTGGACGCCTGAACCATCCGATGAAGATGAAGGGCAAGGTCGGAGCGACTGGCGGAGCCGTCTAGCGGGCGTGAATGGCGACACAGGAGAACGAATGAGCAAGCCAGGGAAGAAGAAAGCCAAGAATCAAGCGAGGAGAGCGAACTCGAAGTTCGCCTCGCACAACATCAGCATGCTTGATCACCATCAGAGAGTCGGAAGCAAGCTCATTCCGCCGCTGGCGCAACTGCCCAAGATGGCGACGTCTTCATGGGTCGATCACCACATGCCTGAGATGCTATGGGCTGTACTGCTAGCTGGCACCATGGAGCGTCGGCACTACCTCAATTGCCTTCGCAGGATTGCAGTCGTGTGTCGAGAGTGGTTCCTCAAGAGTGATCAGACCGCCGACGCCGAGGATGAAGCCGAAGCTGCAGGAGATACAGAAGCCGGGCTCGATTTCAAGGTCATCGTCGATCACACAAAGCTGGCCGAAATCTCGGACCAGGAGTTCAAGAAGTTCCTGTCCGTTCCCTTGTCGCACCCACTGGGATATGCGGCGCTCCGGCCCTTGCTACTACTTGACTGCCTTCCTGGCCACGAGCGGTGGCGTCGCGAACTCGCGGTCGAGCCGACGATTGATGACTGGAACACGCTCGCCCGCTCGGTCGCCGGTGTGCTCGATCATCAGTCAGAGGCTTCGACCGACATTCGATGGTTCAAAGTCATCCTCCCGATCATCTCGGGCCGCATGTTCTTCCCAGCATCTGCCGCCGAAAGCTTGGAGGACCTTCGACTGTTCCCTGACAAGGGGGACATGCGTCGAGTCCGTCCCTTCATCAGGTCCGCCGAGATGACGATGAGGCGGAATCCACCCAGCCTGTGGGCCGATGAGTTCTGGTCCCTCGCAATGCGTAGTACAGGATGCCTAGACCCCTCTGAAGGGCAAGGCTACACCTTCATCGACACTCACATCGACCCCGACTCACTTTACGCTGCGCGCGACGAAGTTGTAGAGCGGTTTCGAAGGAGCATTTCTCCAGAGCGTGTCGATCCGAGATTGGATTCCGCGTTCGGTCTCGCCCTGTATGCGTTGAGTGTTCTCGAAGAGGTTGGTATGCATCGCATACACACCCGGATCATCGGAGTGGTGTCGCTCCGAGCGTTGGCTGAGGTGTGCATAACGCTCAGGTACCTTGCGCATGTGGATACGCCGCCGTTGTGGCAGTCATATCGCGTTTACGGCGCCGGGCAAGCCAAACTTGCCTTCTTGAAGATCCAACAAACCCTGGGCGACTTGCCAGCATTTGTCGACGAGGCAGCTATTCACGCCATTGCGAATGAAGACGTCTGGCAAGAGTTCTTGAACATCGACGTGGGCCACTGGGCAAACAGCAACCTGCGAAAACTGGCTACCGAATGCGGCGCCAAGGATATTTACGATCGTTACTACGACTGGTCATCGGGCTTTATGCACGGCAACTGGGCTGCAGTCCGCGACACCAACTTTGTGACGTGCCACAACGCATTGCACAGGCTGCACCGAGTTCCGCGGATGGCGCATCGGCCTCTGCCGTCCGTTGAACCCGACTGCGCCGAGCTGGTCAATGGGCTGCTCGGTGTACTGGAGAAGCTGTACCCGTCAGCTGAAGCGATCCCTCGTGTTGCGTTGCTTAACGCAAAGCAGGGCGTGGCGCCAAGTTAGGCGGCAGCGACTGCAAAGTTTGCGATGAGGCATCGCTAAGTTCTCACCGTGCGACTACCCTTGCCGGCCATCCCATTCCATGTCTGAAGAGATTAAGAACACTGCGACAACTGCCGCAGGCTACGTATACCAAAATCGGCAAGGGTTACGCCTCCTGTGCGACTGGCTCGACGCACCGACGCGCTACACCCGGGTGAAGTTCGAGTGTGACGACGAGGCCGACGCGCCGAAGGGGTTGGACGACATCGTGGCCGAGCGAGCTGGCGGCCTCGTCGACCTTGAGCAGGTCAAGTACACACCGAACCCGGCGGTGCACGCGCTGAGCTGGGAGTGGATGCTCGAAAAGTCCGGCAGGACGGCGAAGTCTAGGTCGATGCTGCGGAAGTGGTTTGACGCCTTCGCCGTGTTGGACCCGGCTCGGGTTGGCGTGATCTCGCTGAAGACGAATCGTCGGCCAGATGCGGAAATTGAGGCGTGCCTCTCCGGCGAGCGAATCGACTTCGCCAAAGTGCCCGAGCCTCGGCGCTCAGCGTTGCTCGCCGAGCTGGGTGACGAGATGAAGTGCGAAGCCTTCTTCAGTCAGCTGCAGGTTCTTCACAGCGACAAGGGGTTCGAATCGCTCGAGCACGAGGTCGATGCTCGACTGCACCGGCACGGCACGCCTGAGGGCATCGCGAACCTCAAGAATGTCGCCTTGAACTGGGCGATCCGGAAGAATTTCCCGCCGCCGGACGGGTGGATCTCCCTGGACCAGGTGCGCACCATCCTGCGGGCAGCGCCGCCGGCGCCTTTGCCGGAAGACTTTTTCGTGCCTCTCGGATATGAGGTGCCGGACGAGACGTTCCACCGGGACTTCGTGCGCGACACCGCCGCTGGTGCCGGGCAGGCATTCGTGCTCACGGGGCCGCCTGGCCGCGGGAAGAGCACGTACTTGCCCCTGCGGCACAAGTCCAGCAGCAGGTGAAGCAACTCTTGCGTGCGGCCGAGCGCGAAGGCCGGGATGATGATGTTGCCTTGGCGTCGACGAAGTGTGTCCTCGATGACGAACACCAGTTCGTCGATGGTCTCGCCCAGCGGCCGGTGCAGCCGGTTGCCGTAGGTGGATTCGACCACCAGCACATCAGCCGAGTCGATGGGCGTGGGGTCGCGCACGATAGGTCGTCCGGGCTGCCCGAGGTCGCCTGAGAACACCAGCTTGCGCGAGCGGCCCATCTCGCTCACCCATACCTCCAGGATGGCGGAGCCTAGGATGTGGCCGGCGTCGCGGAAGCGGCAACGCACCGACGCATGCGGCTGCACGTCCTCGTCATAGGACGTGCCTTGCAGTTGCTCCAGGCACGCCTGGGCTTGGGCCACGGTGTACAGCAAAGCCGGTGCGTCGGCCCGCGGCTGACGCGCGCGCTGGCGCTGTGCCCGCGCCCACTCGCTCTCCTGGATGAAGGCGCTGTCCAGCAGCATCACCGACAGCAGGTCCACGGTGGCGCGCGTGGTGAGGATCGGCCCGCGAAAGCCCAGGGCGCACAGGCGCGGCAGCAAGCCGCTGTGGTCGATGTGCGCATGCGTGAGCAGGACGAAGTCGATCTGCCGAGGATCGAACGGCCAGGCCTTCAGGTTGCGCGCACGCGCCTCGCGTCCGCCCTGGAACATGCCGCAGTCGACCAGGAATCGGACATCGTCCGTCTCGACCAGAAAGCACGAGCCGGTCACTTCCTGCGCTGCGCCGATGAAGGTCAGTCTCATGGGGTTCCTCCGCCTGCGATCCGTCGCCGTGACTTGTGAAGTTGCTGGGTGGCCCGGCGCAGCGCACTGCAGCGGCGCAGGGTCTGCTCCATGTCGGTCAAAGTCAGGCGAGCGTCGGCACCGGCGGCCAGCAGCTGCGCCTTGAGGTCTTCGTAGCGCGCCTCCATCGTGCCCAGGCCGTACTCAAGGCCAGCCAGATCCATCGGCTCGGTCGGATCGCAACGGCGCAGCAAAGCTTCGGCCGCTTCGGTGAATGCGGTCGCGGCGGAGGCCAGGCGTGAGTCGGCCAGTTCCAGCGAGGGCAGCGCGGCAGCGGCCGCGGCCTGTTCGGCACCGGCTTCGTGGTAACGCTCGATGCGCAGCAGTTCGGCCAGCCTTGAGCTGGCAACCTGCGACATGGATGCAATGCGCAAACGCTCGACGAAGCGTTCGATGGTGCCGTCCAGGCTCGTCAGGATCGCGTGATCGGCTTTGAGCGCGGCCGCATCGGCGCCGGCCAAGGCGCTTCGGGTCATGCGCAGCGCCACCTGCCCGGCACGGTTGACCTCACGTGACAGCGCATCGAGTGCCAGCGTGGGCACGGCGAGCACGGTGTCGTCAAGGAACTGCGGCTGAGCCTCGTCTTCCTCGCGGGCGCGAAAGCGCTGCTGCAGCCAGCGCGTGAGCCGCTGCGCCAGCGGCCACATCAGCAGCACGCCGATCAGGTTGAAGGCGGTGTGGAACAGGGCCAGTTGGGTGGCAGGGTCTGGCGGCAGGCCGAGTGCTTCGCGCGCTTGGCCCAACGCCCCGATGAGCCAGGGAAGAAGCAGCAGCGCGACCACCCCGGTGCCCAGATTGAAGACCACGTGTGCCGATGCCGCTCGGCGTGCGTTCGGCGTCGCTCCGATGGCCGCCAGCAGGGCCGTCACCGTGGTGCCGATGTTGGCGCCGATGACCACGGCCGCCGCACCCTGCGCGCCGATCAGTCCGCCCTGCGCGGCGGTGAGGGTGATCGCCATGGCCGCGCTGGAGGACTGCATCAACACCGTCATCAGCAGGCCGATGCCGAGCTGCGCCAGCACGCCGAGCGGCCCGTCACCTTGCGGCAGGCTGATCTGGCCGGCCAGCCCGGCGAAGGCCTGCTGCAGCAAGGCGATGCCCATGAACAGCAGCCCGAAGCCTGCGAGCGCGGCGCCGATGGCGCCGCTGCGCCGGCCCTCGCCGGTCAGCCGCAACAGCGCGCCCAGGCCCGCCAGCGGCATCGCCAGCAGTTCGACCTGGAACTTCAGGCCGACCAGTGCAACGACCCAGCCCGTCATCGTGGTGCCGACGTTGGCACCGAACAGGACCCAGAGCGCCGGGCCGAGTGCGAGCAGGCCGGCGTTGACGAAGCCGATCGCCGCCACGGTGACCGCGCTGGACGACTGCACCAGGGCCGTGACGAGCAGCCCGGAACCCAGCGCGTGGGCCCGCGTGCGCGTGGCGCCGGACAGGATCCGGTGCAGGGCAGGGCCGGCGGCCAGTTTCAGGCCATCGGTCATCAGGCCCATGCCGAGCAGGAAGAGGCCCAGCCCGCCGGCCATCGTGCCGAACGTGGGCAGGTCGATCACGCGAGCACCCAGGCCGCCATGGCCGTGATGACCACGATGCACACCCCGTTCAGCACCAGGCCGCAACGCATCATCGTCGCCTGCGGCACCTGCTCGGTGGCGTAGACGATGGCGTTCGGCGGCGTGGCGACCGGCAGCATGAACGCGCAGGACGCCGACACCGCGATGGCCACGGCGAAGAGGGGCGGTGGCAGACCGAGCGACGCGGCCACGCCGAGGAAGATCGGCACCAGCAATGCGGCGGACGCGGTGTTGCTGACCAGCTCGGTCAGGAAGACGACGAAGGCCACCACGGCCAGCAGCAACAGCAGCGTCGGCGCGTCTTGCAGCGCGGCCGTCAGCGCTCCGGCCATGAACCGGCTGGCGCCGCTGGTGGCCATCACCTCGCTCAGCGCCAGGCCGCCCCCGAAGAGCAGCAGCACACCCCACTGTGTGCGCCTTTCGATGTCGGGCCAACCGAGGGCGCCGGTGGCCACCAGCGCGACGATCGCCGCCACGGCGATGACGCTGTCGACATCCGCCGTGATGCCAAGCGCCCTGCCGAGTGGTGTCGCGCCGAGCCAGCCCGCGGCCGTGAGGCCGAACACGATCAGCGTGACGCGCTGCGCACGGGTCCAAGGCAGCGGCACCGCGTCTTCGGCACGCAGCTGGGTCTGCGCGCTCAACCGGGGTCGCAGCATCAGGAAGAGCACGCCGGCCATCAGCGGCAGCAACAGCAGCACCAAGGGAACGCCGATGCGCATCCATTCGGCGAAGCCGATGCCGGCCTGCGCCGCCGCGATGGCGTTGGGCGGGCTGCCCACCAGTGTGCCAATGCCGCCGATGCTGGCGCTGTAGGCCACGCCCAGCAGCACGAAGGCCCGCTCGCCCGGCCCATCCTTGTCACTCAGCAAGCCCAGCGCCAGCGGCAGCATCATTGCCGCCGTCGCCGTGTTGCTGATCCACATCGACAGCAGCGCCGTCAGGGCGAACAGCAGCACGACGGCGGCGTCGCGTCGACCTGCGGCCAGTCGCAACACGGCCACGGCCAGGGCGCGGTCCAGGCCCCGGCGCTGCAGGGCCGCGGCCAGCGCGAACCCGCCCAGGAACAGGAAGATGATCGGGTGCGCGAACGAGGCTAGCGCGGTGCGCAGGTCCATCAGACCGGCCAGCACCGCGAGCAGCGGCACCAGCAGGGCGGTGACGCTCAAGTGCAACGCCTGCGTCATCCATAGGGCACCGATCAGCACGAACAGCGCCAGCCCGGCGCGCAGTGTGTCAGGCGGCGGGGCGCTCCTGTACACGAGCGCCGCCAGCGCCAGACAGCCGAGCGTGCGCAGCAGCGGACCCGACGGCCACGTCATGCCTCGCGCGCCGTGGAGACCAGCACATCGGTGCTGCCTTCGGCCAGCACATGCTTGCTGACGCTGCCGAGCAGAAGGTCTTCGGTGGCCGACTGGCCATGCTTGCCGAGCACCACGAGATCGCAGTCCTTTCCCTGCTCGTGCTCGACGATGCGCTGCGAAGCCTCCCCTTCGACGATGCAGGGCTCCCAGTCGCCGGGCTTCAGGCCGCTGGTTGCGGCCAGCGCATGCACACGCTGGGTGGCTTCGGCACGGGCCTGACGCCGGTAGCGATCGATGGTCGCGGCATCGACGCCGGCGAAGTGCAGCTTCTCTTCGAACGGCACCTGGTAAGCGTTGAACAGCAGCAGTCTCGCGTGCGTCGCCACTCGTCGCGCCAGCGTGACCGCATGCGCTGACCAGGGTGAGAAGTCCAACGCGACCAGCACCCGCCGGTAGGGTTCGTGCGGCGTCTGTCGCACGACCAGCAGGGGCCGCGTGGTGCGGCGAAGCAGTCGCTCGGACGTGCTGCCCAGCACCAGCCGGCGCAGGAAGCCGGCCCCACGGGCGCCGAGCACCAGCAAGGCGGCATCCATCGCCTCGGCCTCTCGGCTGATCTCATCGAGCACCGACCCGCTGGCATTGACCGCCTGCGCGGTCACGTGCCGGTGCGTCTGCAGTTCCGAGACCAGTGCGCGAAGCTCCCGCTGCGCATCGTCGTGCAGTTGCTGCTCCATGGCGTGCCCGGTGCCCAGCCATTGGCGAAGCTCCTGCAACGCGCCGCCCGGCAGCACGTGCATCAGCGTCAGCGCCGCGCCGGTGGCGTGCGCCAGTCGTGCGGCACGGTCCGCAGCGTGGCGGGCCGGCGCCGAGAAGTCGGTGGCAGCGAGGATCGGACCGAGACGATTCATGGGACCTCCTTGTCGGGCGCGCCACGTGCGGCTCGCATCAGTTCACTGAGGTGCTCGACGGCAAAGTCCACCGCGTTGCGCACCGGGTAAAGCACGATCGGGACGCCAGCGCTCTTGAGTGCGGCGCCCGTGGCGTCGTCGCGCGCCACGATGGCGAGATCCCCGCTGTAGCCGCGCTCGGTGAGGGCATGCAGCAAGAGCCGGTTAGAGGCGAGGTCGGGCATGGTGCTCACGACCCAAGGTGTGCGGGCCAAGGGCAGTGTCTCGAGGAACTCGGGGTCCTGAGCATCGCCGAATCGCACTTCGAAGCCGCCAGGTGCAGGCACCTGCGCGACCTCGGGGTCGAAGTCCACACCGAGCACGCGCACGCCTTCCTCTTGCAGCTTCTGCGCCAGTCGCCGACCGTAACGGCCCAGGCCGATGACGATGGCGTCGGGAGGGACAGTGTCGGCCGGCTCGCCGCTGGCCTCGCGCTGTGGGTGACGGCGCTCGAAGATCCGCAACCACGGCGCGAGCCGCTCGTACAGCGGCTGCGCGTACAGGATCATGTAGGTGGACGCCGTGATCGTCACCAGGCCCACCAGCGTGGTCAGGCTCAGCGCCTGCACGCCCACGTGGCCCAGCGTGATGCCCATCGCCACGAAGACGATGGAGAACTCGCTGATCTGGGCCACGGTCAGCCCGGCCATGAAGCCGGTGCGGCGCCGGTAGCCCATGTAGCCCATGATGGCCATGACGATCAGCGGATTGCCGATCAACACGAACAACGACAACACGATCGCCGGCACCACTTCCGCGCCCAGGGCCGAGAGCTCGAGCTTGGCGCCGAGGTCGATGAAGAAGAACAGCAGCAGGAAATCGCGGATCCCGGTCAGCCGGGCGTTCATGGCCTCGCGGTAGGGGGTGGAGGCGAGCGAGAAGCCTGCCAGGAAGGCCCCCGCCTCCTTGCTGAAGCCCGCCCACTCGCCCAGGGCGGCCAGGGCCACACCCCAGGCGATGGCGAACACCAGCAGCAGCTCCTGTGAGCGCGCCATGGCCGCCACGAGCGCCGGCAACACCCACCGCATCAGCACGAACATCGCAGCGGCGGCCACCGCCAGGCGCCAGCCCAGCGACAGCAGCACGGCCATCCAGCCTGTGCCGTCGCCGCCGGGATCGCCGGTGCTTGTGCCTCGCAGTGCGCTCATCGCCATCATCGCGATGACGACCGCCAGGTCTTGCACGATCAGGAAGCCCACCGCGATGCGGCCGTGCAGGCTGTCGAGTTCACGCTTGTCGGACAGCAGCTTGACGATGATGATGGTGCTGGAGAAGGTCAGCGCCACGGCGACGTACAAGGCTTCCATCACGCCCTTGCCCAGCGCGAGGATCAGCGCGAAGCCGATCACGATGGTGAAGGCGAGCTGGCCCAGGCCGGTGGCCAGCGCCACCGGCCCGATGTGGCGGATGTGGTGCAGGTCCAGCTTCAACCCCACCGCGAAGAGCAGCACCGCCACCCCGACCTGGGCGAGCAGGTCGATCTGGTCGTGTGCCGTCACGAGCCCGAAGCCGGCGGGTCCCACCGCAATGCCCACGACGATGTAGGCAATCAGCACCGGCTGGCGCAAGCGCACGAAGGCAGCGCCGGCAAGTGCGCAGATCAGCAGCAGCAATGCGAACTCGGAGAAGGGGCTGTGCATGGGGGTGCCGTTGGCGATGCTGGGCGTCTTTGATCGGACTCCGCGCGATCAGCCCCAAAGATCCAGGGGCGGGTCGGTGGTCAGCGCGCGCAGCAGGTCGGTGCGGGAGACGAATCCGAGCACCCCACCGTCGTCCGCGGCCACGGGCACGCCCGGCAGCCCGGTGTGCAGCAGCAGCGCGGCCACGCGGCGCAGGTCGGTGCCAGGCGCGGTGCTGGGCACGGGCGACCACATCACCGTCGTCACCGGCTGCGACAGGCGGGCCGACTCCGACGCCGCGCTGGGCGGCTCCAGCGATGCGGCCGGCATCAGTTCGATGCGGCCGACCAGGCCGACGAGGACGCCGCCGGCGCCCACCACCGGCGCCTGTGCGATGCCATGGCGCGCCAGCACCTGCCAGGCCTCGCGCAGCGTTGCGTCGGCTGGCACCGTGAGCGCCGGGCTGTGCATCACGTCGGCCGCGCAGGTGAGCGGCCGCCGCACACGGGTCGCCTGGCCGTAGGCCTGTACAGCCTCGGCGCCAGGGCCGAGTTCGCTCCCGCCACCACCGCCCGACGGTGCGGCTGTCGTTGAACTTGTCTCGGTGGCTACAGATGCGACGCGCCGGATGCGAGCGACGCCGGTCACCAGCTGCTGCTGCCGCAGTTGCTCCAGAGTGCCCGAGAACACACGGCCCTGCACGCCATGGATGTGGAACATCGCTTCTCCTTTCGTCAGCCAAGCGAGCGTTCAGACACCGCCCAGGTAGACCAGCGCCGCATTGACGACGTAGGTCGCGGCGAGGCCGACGCTGACCCAGCTCACCACCCGAAGCGTGCGCCCTTGCGGCCGCATCACCAGGCCGATGATCACCAGACCCGTCATCACCAGCGCCGTCACTGCGGTGCCGGCGTGCACGGAAGCAGCTTCGGCGAGCAGCGGCCCGCGGACGTAGAAAACATCGTCCACCGCCAGGATCATGACGTTGAACAGGTTGCTGCCCAGCAGGTTGCCGATGGCCATGTCCAGCGCGCCCAGCCGCAAGGCGCCAAGCGTCACGGCCATCTCCGGCAGCGTGGTCACGACGGCCATCAACACGGTGCCGACGAAGCTTCTGGACAGGCCCAGCGTCGTCGCCAGTCCGTCGGCCACCTTGGGCAGCCAGCTGCCCGCGGCCAGCACCACCAGTGCGGCGACGCCGAATCGTCGCCACTCGTCCCGCATCTGTCCCGCCGGTACCGGGCTGCGCGTTGCAGTGCCGACGGCCATTGCCTGACGCTCGTGCCTATGCACTGCCCTGAGCGCCAGCAGGTAAAGCGCCAGCAGCATTGGGCTGTAGATGCCGACGTGCAGCAGGGCAGGGGCACGTGTGCCGGTGAGCAGGCTCAGGGCGACAAACCCCAGCATCACCACGCCGAATGCGGCCGACAGCAGGTGCGTCGCGCTGGCTTCGCGGTACATCGGCTGGTGGCGCTGCAGCGCGTCTACGACGACCAGGAACAGCAGGTTGACGACGCAGGCCCCGAGCGCGTTGCCCACCGCGAGGTTGGGGGCGTCGACGAAGGCCACCGCACTGATGCCCGAGGCGAGTTCGGGCAGGGAAGTCACGGTGGCCAGCAACGCCAGGCCGACCCAGCCACGCCCCCAGCCATGCGCCTCGGCCAGCGCATCGGCACTGCGGCTGAGGACGTAGCCCGCCCGCGCGATCAGTACGGCGCAGACCGTGAACTGGATGAGCAGCCAGGCAAGGCTCATGGCCGAGCCCGGGGCATCCTGCGCACCCACAGCTTGCGCGCTTCTTCCAGCCACAGGACCAGGCTGGCCAGCCCCAGCAGCGGCAGCAGCGACTCCGGCGGCAGCGGCACGGTGTGGAAGAGCGCATTCATCGGCGGTGTGTACAGCACCAGCGCCTGCAGCGCCACCGACAGCGTCAGCCCGCCGAGCAGCCAGCGGTTGCGAACGATGCGCAGGCCGAGTGCCGATGCGCGTGCCGACTGGCAGTTCAGCACGTTGAACCACTGGCACATGGCCAGCACGGTGAAGGTCTCGGTTCGCACGATCTCCAGTGGCGCGCCCTGGCCCAGCCGCCACGCGAACCAGCCGAAGGTGACGCCCGCGATCAACGGCGTCATCAGCGCCACGCGCTTGAGCATTTCGGCGCCGAGCAGGCGGTCGTCGCGCGGCACGGGCGCACGCCGCATCTCGTCGCCGTCGGCCGGGTCCATCACCAGGTTCACCGTCACCGTGCCTTCGGTGACGATGTTGATCCACAGGATCTGCACCGCCGCCAGCGGCAGCGGAAAGCCGCCCAGCAGCGCCAGCAGCAGCACCAGCACCTCGGCCATCGAGGTGGCGAACAGGTACAGGATCACCTTCTTCAGGTTGGCGTAGACCACCCGCCCCTGCTCCACGGCGCCGACGATGGTGGCGAAGTTGTCGTCGGTGATCACGATCTTGGCCGCGCTCTTGGCCACCTCGGTGCCGGTGATGCCCATGGCCACGCCGACGTCGGCCCGTGCCAGCGCCGGCGCGTCGTTGACGCCGTCGCCCGTCATTGCCACCACTTCGCCGCGCGCCTGCAGCGCCTCGACGATGCGGAGCTTCTGCGCCGGCTGCACGCGCGCGAAGACGGCGATCCCCGGCAGTTCGTCGCGCAGGTCGGCCTCGCCCATGCGCTCGAGCTCGGGGCCGTCCACGGCACGCTCGCCATCGCGCGCGATACCGAGTTCACGTGCGATCGCCAGCCCGGTGAGCTTGTGGTCGCCCGTGACCATGATCGGGCGGATGCCGGCGGCTCGGCAGTCGGCAACCGAGAGCTTGACCTCCTCGCGTGGCGGGTCGATCTGGCCGACGAGGCCGAGCAGGCGTGCGCGTCCGGCCAGGGCATCGAAGCCGCCTGCCGGATCGAGCGCGTCTTCGTCCACGGTGGCGAAGGCCAGAACGCGCAGTGCCTGCGTGGCCATGCGCTCGGCGGCGTCCCGCGGCGCCTGCAGCGCCGCTCCGTCTCCGCCCGCGCACAGGCGCAGCACGGCCTCGGGGGCGCCCTTGATCCACACACGGCGCGGCGCGCCGGCCATGCGATGCCGGGTGGCCATCAGCTTGGTGTCGCTGTCGAAAGGCAGCTCGGCCTCGCGCGGGGCGTCCCGGCGCAGCAGGTCGAGCACGAGGCCGGCCTTGCACGCCAGCACCAGCAGCGCCCCCTCGGTCGGGTCGCCCAGCACCGACCAGCCGGCGCGTTCATCCTCCGGTGGCAGCAGCTGCGCGTCGTTGCACAGCGCAGCGGCCACGCAGAGTTCACGCAAGGACGGGTCGGAGCCGTCCGCCGGCGTCCCGCCTTGCGTCAGCTCGCCTTCGGGGGCATAGCCGATGCCGCCAACGTGGATCTCGCGCCCGCCCGGCAGCCACAGCGCCACCGCCGTCATCTCGTTGCGAGTGAGGGTCCCGGTCTTGTCGCTGCAGATGACGGTGGTGGAGCCCAGCGTCTCCACCGCCGAGAGCCGCCGGATGATCGCCCCGCGGTCGGCCATGCGCTGCATGCCGACCGCGAGCGCGATCGTCATCGCCACTGGCAGGCCCTCGGGCACCATCGAGACCATCTGGCTGATGGCGACCATCAGCACCTCGGACAGCGGCAACTGGCGCCACAGGCCCAGCAGCACCACCAGCACGAACAGGCCCAGCGCTGCCACCACCAGCGCGCGGCCGAACTGCTCGAGGCGCAGCTCCAGCGGAGTCTTCGGCTCCTCGGCGCGTTCGGTCAGTCCGGCGATGCGGCCCACCTCGGTGTGGATGCCGGTGGCGACGACGACGGCACGTGCCCGCCCGGCGGTGACGTGGGTGCCCGAATACACCATGCAGTGGCGGTCGGCCAGGCCGGTGGCCTCCGGCACCGGCAACACCGACTTCGACACCGGCACGGACTCGCCGGTGAGTGCAGCTTCGGCCACCTGAAGCTGGGCCTCCTCGACCAGGCGTGCGTCGGCAGCCACCGCGTCGCCTGCGGCCAGCAGCACCGTGTCGCCGGGCACCAGTTCGCGCGCTTCGACGACGAGTTCGCCGCCATCGCGTTGCACACGCACGCGCAGCGCCGACAGCCGCCGCAAGGCGGCCATCGAACGTTCGGCGCGTCCCTCCTGGAAGCTGCCGATCAGCGCGTTGACCAGCACCACCGCGAGGATGACCCCGGCATCGCCGTGGTGCCCCAGCGACACCGCGAGCACCGCGGCGACGAAGAGGATGTAGATGAGCGGGCTCTTGAACTGGCGCACGAAGGTGCGCCACAGCGGCTTGGGCGGCGCCTCGGGCAGTGCGTTCGGTCCGTGTCGAGCCTGGGCGCTGCATACCTCGCCTGCATCGAGACCGCGCTCAGGGTCGAGTCCGAAGTGGCGCAGCAACTGCTCGACCGGCAAGGCGTGCCAGACGGGGTCGATGTCGTCGATGCTCCTGTCCGCCATGCAGTGGTTCTCCGGGTGTGAACGAGACCGGGGTCCGCTTCCGTGCGAGCCGCGTCGCTCAGGCTCCGCGCACGACCAGCGTGTCGCAGTCGAGCGTGTGCAACAGGTTCTCCGCGGTGCTGCCCAACAACGCCCTTGCCAGGCCGCTACGGCCTTGCGACCCCAGCACGACCAGATCCGCCTGGGCGCTCGTGACGAAGTCGGGAAGCAGGGTCTCGGGGGCGCCGAACTCCAGCACGCGATCCAGCGCGGCCTCGATGGGTTTCGGAAGCTCGGCCTCGGTTGCGTGGGAGGCGCACTGCTGGGCAACCGCATCGCGCCACGAGTGGCTGGGCCCGGTACCACTGGTGAGGGACGAGCCGGGCGGCATGTAGGCATGGAAGAGCGTCAGCCGAGCGCCCGTGAACCAATGCGCAGCCAGGCGCAGAGCCTCCATCGCGGGCTCGGAGAAGTCGGTTGCGACGACCACGTGTCGATAGGCACCCCGGACGCGGTTGCGCACATTCAGGACGGGCACCCGCGAGCGTCTGACCAGGGCGTCGACCGTGCTGCCCAGCTGGATGCGGTCCATCCGCGCGTCCTTGGCGATGCCGAGCACGACCAGGTCCGCGTTCTCGTCGGCCGCGCCCTGCAGCACCGCATCGGGCGTCGTGCCGATCACGACCCTCGATGTGGCGGCGATACCTTCGGCTGCCAGGTCGGCGCGCAGGGCCCGCTCCAGCGTCTGCGACCAGGACTCCGGTCGGCGCCATGACGGCGCGCCGCTGGCGAGGCGGTCGCGCGCAGCCACTTCGGCAGCATGCACGACATGCACGACGGTCAGCTTGCCGTGCCAGGCCTGTGCGAGCTGGGCCGCCCGGGCCAGCGCGCGGTCGCATCTGGCGCTCAAATCATTGGCCATGAAGATGCGTTGGGGCGGCGTGGTCTCGTTCATCGTCGTCTCCTCGTTGAGCGGGGCTGGTTTCGGTAGGTCAGTGGGGCGTGCAGGCACTGAGGCCCGAACCAGGAACTCCAACTCGAATCGGTTTCGGACCGCGCCGCCACGCACCCGTGAACGACATGCCAGCGTGGTGGCTGGTTCCGGAGGTGACGTTGATGCGCATCAATGGCGGCAGCGGGCCCGTGCAGGCGCGTCTGCGCCGAAGAAACCGCTCTCCTATGGCCGCGGCCTCAATCGCAGATTTGTTCGATGAATCGAGACGGAAGATTCGAGCAATGGAGAGACTGCTGCGGACCTACAGTCCCCTTGCCGACGAGGGGTTTTCCATGGCATCCATTCGTGATCTGGTCGTTCACGTCAATGACGACGTGGTGTCGCGCCATGCGTTCGAGTTGGCGTCTTCTCTGGCTGCCGACCTGGGCGCCGGGTTGATGGCTGTGCTCGTCGCTGCGCCCGTCAATGCCGGCGTGGGCCTCAGCGCGGAGACAGCGTCGCTCGCACAGCAACTGGCGCAGGCGCAGCGCAGGACGCTGCTGGGCATCGGGGACCGCCTTGCGGCGGGCGCCAGGCAGCGTCACGACCTCGCCGTCGATGTGCGATGCGTCGATGGCGACCCGGTCGAGGTGCTCCAGTCCCATGCCCGCGCTGCGGATCTTCTGATCACGTCGCAACGCGATCCGGCTCGCGAGGGTGGGCTGTCGACCGGCCAGTCGGCGCGGCTGCTCGTCGGCGCGGCCTGCCCGGTGCTGACCGTTCCCTATGTCGGTCTGCCCGCCGCAGAGGCCGTGTCCGGCGAGGCGGCTCCTCTGCGCCGCGCACTGGTGGCGTGGGCCGACACCCGGGAAAGTGCGCGCGCCGTGCGCGACGCGTTGCCGCTGCTGGCGCGCGCCTCGCATGTCGAACTGGTCAGCTTTGCCAAGGACGGTCAGAGCGACGGGTCATCGCAGCGTCGTGCTGCGCTCGAGCGGATGGTGACCTACCTTGCACGGCACGGCGTGCAGGCTCTTCCCACCCTGCTCAGCCAGGCCGAAGCCTCGGTCGGCGAACGCATGCGGCGCGGCGGCGTGCCCGACGTGGCCGTCGCTGAAGCGCTGCTGTCCCACGCCGCCGACATGCACGCCGACTTCATCGTGATGGGCGGGTATGGCCACTCACGACTGTGGGAACTGGTCCTGGGGGGTGTCACCCGCACGATGCTCGAGACGATGACGGTTCCCGTGCTGATGTCGCATTGAGCGCCTGCCGCCCGTGCGTTGGCCGCTGTTTCATGCCGGCTTTCGCCGCTGCGCCGCGCGGGACCCGTTGGCACGTGCCGTGGACTGAAACAACTCGCCTCGCGCTGCGCGGGTGATGGCGAGCACGCAACTGTGGGTGATGCGCCGCTCGACCGAGATGGCATAGAAGTGCTCCTCGACCCCATCGATCGTGCCGATGTGTTGGACCTGGTGCCGTGACTCGATCTCGTCGACCAACACTTCCGGTGCCAGCAGGTAGCCCACGCCCTGGCGGCCGAATTCCTGGGCCAGCGCGCTGTCGTCGAACTCGGCGACGATGCGCGGCCGCAGGCCCTGCGACTTGAACCAGGCGCGCAGCTGCTGCCCGACCGCGGAGTCCTCGCCGGGCATCAGCAGCGGTGCGCCGTCCAGGCAATCAGGGAAGGGTCTGCGCGTTCTGGCCTTCAAGGCGCGCGCCGCGAAGACCCCAACGCGCGAGCTGCCGAGGAGGTGACTGAAGGCCTTCACGCTCACGGTGGATGGCAGGGGCACGTCCGCGATCACCAGGTCCAGCGTGTGCACGGCCAGTTCCGCCAGCAGGCGATCGAGCCGCCACTCCCGGCACACCATGCGCACCGGTTGTTCGACCGTCAACGCTGGTTCCACCAGCCGGTAGGCGATCGACTTGGGCACGGCGTCCGCGACGCCGATGCGGAACTCAAGTGTCCTTCCGGCGCGGTGCTTCTCGCGCACTGCGGCTTCCAGCTCCGATCCCAGCGAGAAGATCTCCTTCGCATAGTTCAGGGCCAGTTGCCCGGTCTCGGTCAGCACCAGTCGACGCCCGACCTTCTCGAACAAGGGGCCGCCGAGGCGGTCGCCGAGCAGCTGGATTTGCCCGCTGACGGTCTGCGGCGTCAGGTGCAGCTGCCGGCTCGCTGCTGCCACGCTGCCGGCCTCTGCGACCTGCAGGAAGTAGTGAAGGTGCTTGTAGTTCATCGTCGGCATCAGATTTATTCGAGTGGCAGCACTCGATTAATCGAGTTTACGCGCATGCGCGAGAGGCCTAGAGTGAGGTTGAGCGTTCACGGTGAAGCGCTAGAAGAGGACCCGACGTGGACATCCGCTTCCAGAGTGAGAGGACCCCGGCTGATGTCGAACTTGCAGCGTATGCGCGCAGGTGTCTGCTGCTTCGCCTGCAGCGTCGCGACGACCGCGTGGACCACGTCGACGTCGAGCTGGTCGACGCCGCAGGCCGTGTGCCGCGACGAGACAGCTACTGCATCGTGCGCATGAAGCTCCATGGATTGCCAGCGGCAACCGTTGTGGATGTCGGTGCGGATGTCCATTTCGCGATCGATCGCGCCGCCCATCGCGCAGGTCGCCTGGCGGAGGAGCAGGTACGGCAGGCTGACAGTCCGCAACTTCCACAGACCGAGGCGGCGGCCACATGAAGATCCTGATCCCCGTCGACGGCAGCGATCAGTCCAATGCGGCGCTGGACTTCGTCGCCTCGCGTTCGACTCTCATCGGCAAAGATCCCGAAGTCCACTTGCTCAACGTGCAGCCGACCCTGTCGGCGCGCGTGGTCCGAGCCATTGGTCGAGAAGAGGCAAAGGCCTACCAGCGTGCCCAGGCCGATGACGTGTTGCGCCCGGCCATGGCGAGACTGAAGCGTGCGGACATTCCAGCGAAGGCCAGCTATGTCCTGGGCAATCGCTCGGATGCGATCGGAGCCGTGGCCCAGCGCGGCGGAAGCGACCTGATCGTCATGGGTTCTCGCGGCCACTCGGGGCTCAAAGGGCTGCTGTTCGGCTCCATGACGAACGCCGTTCTTGCCGGCTGCACCAAGCCGCTGCTCATCCTGCGCGACGCCAGGGCGCCCCAGCGGGACTCGCTATCCGTGGGAATCGCCGTGGACGGCAGCCGCTACGGTCAGGCCGCCGTCCGTTGGGCGATCAAGCACCGCGATCTGTTCGGTGCGCAGCCGCGCATCGAGTTGATCCACGTGATCGACAGCGGGCAGAGCGCACCACCGCCCGTCGACGGCCTGGCCTACCGCGCGATCCCCGCTTACGGAGTGGCCGCGGACGACCATGCGCTCGCACCACGATTTGCCAAGGTCATGGCTGGCGCCCTGAAGCTCTTCGCCAAGGCGGGCCTGCAGGCCACGGCTGCTCCGCTGCTGGGGGCCCGGGCCGGTGATGCCATTGCCGCCTACGCGCGCAAGCGCCAGCTGGACGTCCTGGTCATGGGCTCCCATGGCCAAGGGGCGTTCAAGTCCCTCGTGCTGGGGTCGGTCGCCATGCGTGTGGCCGCGCGCAGCGACAAGCCGCTGCTGCTGATCCGCGACCCGCGGCATGCCGGCCGGAGCTGATGCCGATGCGCAGGCCCGCTCGGTGCGAAGGCGATAGCCGTTTCCAGGAGCCCAGATGAAAGTGCTGATTCCCGTCGACGGCAGCGCCACGAGCAATGCGTCGCTCGACTTCATTGCCTCCCGGGCCGCCTGCCTAGGCGCTCGGCCCGAACTGCGGTTGCTCAATGTCCAGTTTCCCATCCCTCCCCGTGCAGCGCGAGCCGCGGGGCGCGAGCTGGTGCGCAGCTATCACCAGACCGAGGCCAAGTCAGTGCTCGACCCGGCGCGGGAGTGTCTGGTCAATGCAGGACTCAAGGCCAAGGCTCAGTATGTTGTCGGCAGCCCCGCCGAGGTGGTGAGCCGCACGGCCACGCAGGGCCACGCCGACCTGGTGGTGATGGGTTCGCGCGGGCAGACGGCGCTGAAGGGGCTGCTGTTCGGCTCGGTCACCCAGGCAGTGCTGGCATCCAGCACGGCACCCCTGCTGGTGGTGCGAGAGGGGTCGCCACCGCGCGCCGCATCCCTCCGCGTGGTGATTGCCGTCGATGGCAGCCGCCACGGGCTGGCGGCCGTGCGGGCGGCGCTGGCGCTGCGGGCGATGTTCGGCCCTGCGCCGCAGTTCCGGCTCTTGCACGTGGTGGACGGGCAGTGCGACGTGGCCAACCTCGACGCGGCCACCGCCCCAGCACTCGCGCTGTTCTCCAAGACCAAGGTCGAGGCTGAACTGGTGCGGCTCGAGGGGCGCAACGTCGGCGATGTGATCGTGGAGTACCTGGCAGCGCACCCGGCAGACCTGCTGGTGATGGGCTCGCACGGGCGTGGTGCGTTCAAGGCCGTGCTTCTGGGCTCGGTGGCCACGCGCGTGGCGGCTCGCTGCAAGCTGCCGCTTCTGATCGCCCGGCCCCGCAGTAGAGGTTCGCCGGCAAAGCGCAAGGATGGCGCAACAGCTGCCGCACTGCGCGGGCGTGACTCGGTCGAAGTTTCCCCAGGGTAAGGGTGGTGCAGGCTGGCGGAGTCGGTCGCTTCGAGCGGCGAGGCCGGGTGGGACCTTGCGGAGCCGTTCCGGCCGCGTTCGTTGATCGATGTCAACGCCCGCTCGGCGCCCGCTTCGTGCGATGGAACCACAGCCGCTTCCAGGGCTCTCAGAGGGTGTGGCTGGAGCCATTGGCGCGGGTTCGCCTATTCGCTGTGGCCGCTTGTCACGAGGAGGGGAGACGATGACGCATTCTGTGCCGGCACCTGACGAAGCCTTGGCGCACGCACTGGCAATGATCGTGGCTGCCAACGGGCGAATCGATGCGCGAGAACTGAGCGCGCTCGACGAACTCCATGCGTTCCGGCGGATCGGCGTGAGCCGCGAGCGCTTCGTCGACATCGCCCGCTCCTGCGTGGCCGATGTCGGGGTTCACCTCTGTGATCGCTCGTGGCTTTGCGCTGACCATCTCACCTACATCGACGCACTGCTCGATGCGGTTCCGGACAAGAGTGACAGGATGCTCGTCTGCCGGCTGGCCGCCACAGTCATCACCGCGGATGGACGAGTGACGCATGACGAGCGGCTTGTCTACGACCACGCCCTGGCGCGCTGGCGCATCAACCAGTCCGATGTGACGCATGCCATCCTCGACGATCGCGTGCGATGAACGCTGAGTCGCGCAGGGCCTGGCAGGATCCTGGTCGCTACACTTCTCCGATGCCCACGCGGGTTCATTGCCTCCTGCTCGCCCTCGTCCTGCTCTGGTCCGGTCTCGGTACCTTCGAGCCGCTGCGTCCCGTGGCGCCTTCGCCGGTCGAGCAGACCGTTGCCAACGACTCGGGCGGTGGGCCCGCCGCGCTCCATGACGCATCGGGCGACGACCATCACCCGGATGTTCTTCCCTTGCAGGCGCTGGGCGATGCCACGGCAGAGACACCCGGTCTGCTCCCGGCCCGGCTCGAGGCCCGCATTCCGGCGCTGGCCATGGGGCGGAGTCCAGCGTTCACGCTGAACGTCACCAGCGCGCCCTTCCTCGCCGGTCTCCTGCGACCGCCCTGCGACGCCAGCCTGACGGCCTGAAGGACAGCTTCGGGGGCACGCCACCATCGCATTGCTGCGCGGTGTGGCGCTGCGTGCACCCCCGCGACGGTGGCAACGGCATCGTCCGACCCATGAACCTGCCTGGCGTGGCCGCAACCACCGGGACGCAATTCGCCGTCCGACACCTCCACCGCATCTCTTCACAGGACATCCCATGAACCAGACCACCACCTACGACCCGACCCCCGCTGGTGTTTCCAGCATCGGCGAACGCAACCGAGTCCTGCGCAACACGTACTGGCTGCTCGCGCTGTCGATGGTGCCGACCGTGCTCGGCGCTTGGATCGGCGTACAGACCGGAATTGCCCGCGCGATGTCGCCGGGCATCGGTCTGGTCGTCTTCCTGGTCGGCGCCTTCGGCTTCATGTTCGCGATCGAGAAGACCAAGAACTCGGCCGCCGGCGTGCCAGTGCTGCTCGCATTCACCTTCTTCATGGGCGTCATGCTCTCGCGCCTGGTCGGCGTCGTGCTCGGCCTGAGCAACGGTGCGAGCCTGGTCATGATGGCCTTCGCGGGCACCAGCGCCATCTTTCTCGGCATGGCGACGCTTTCGACGATCATCAAGCGCGACCTGTCGGCGATGGGCAAGTGGCTGTTCATCGGCGCGATCATGGTGCTGGTGGCGGGCGTCGCCAACTTCTTCATCCAGTCGAGCGCGCTGATGATCACGCTGTCGGTGCTGGTGATCGGCATCTTCTCGGCCTTCATCCTGTAGGACCTCAAGCGTGTGCAGGACGGACAGGAGACGAACTACATCAGCGCCACGCTGGGTGTCTACTTGAGCATCTACAACGTGTTCCAGGCCCTGCTGTCGCTGTTCGGCATCGCTGGTGGCCGCGACGAATGAAGGCACGGTGGACAGACGGCCCGCCGCTCGGGCCGCGTGTGAGCCGCACGTCGCGGGCCCATACCGCCTTCATGGTGCAGTTGCAGGATCGCCTGAGTTTCTGACGGTCTCCTCGAGCGCGCACCTGCGCATCCTTCGCTTCCAGCAATCAACTATTCGACGTTGCCCCGAGTTCCGCACTGCTAGCATCGGACGAACGGGAGTCGCGATCACTGGACATTGCCAGACCACATGTACCGTAGCCCGACGCGATAGACTCCTTCGAGGTAACCAGTTTGGGTCAGTGAAAGACGCCTTTGGGTCGTGGGCGGTCCGCCAGCTTCCCGCGACGAGCGACGGCAATGTGAAGATCAGCTGACGCTCACCCATCCGCGGCCCGGCATGGCTGCCATCTCAGCTTCCGTCTCAGCATTTGCGGCGACGACAACGAGATCTGCGGCCGCTACAGTTCAGCAATGAATCCCCCCGACCCACGCGATGTCGCGGCGCTTGCCGAACTTGTCCAGAAGATCGTCTGCGAGAGTGGGGACCCCACCGGCTTCGACGCGCTCACGTGGACCACACGGTGGCTTCAGCGCCCACTGCCGGCCTTCGGAGGCGAGTGTCCGGCGGCGTTCATGGCGACATCCGAAGGAAGAGCGCTCGTCGCAACGCTTGTAATGCGGATGCAGTCGGGCGCATACACCTGACAGGATCTGCACTAAGGGATGCCCTCAGGCTGCGGCCGTTGACACTCTTTCCGTTTCAGGGCCTTGCCGTGTGCCCTTAGAAACGTCGTTCTGACACCGTTTCGAAAGACTGTGCCGCCCTGGGTAAGTGGTGACACTCCTTCCTTATACGATCAGTCTTGCGTGAGCAAACGAAATCCAGGGACGCGAACTCGCCCGCTGCCGGCTGCGTTCGTCACCGAACTGGCCCGAAGCGGGCCTGCCGAGGCCGTGCAGTAGCGGCTCAGGTGGCCTGGGTCGCGCTGCCGCCCAGGCTTTCGCAGGCTCGACGCAGGCGCTGTTCGGCGGCATCGGCCACGGCTTTCACCTCGGGATTGCCGACCAGGTTGACCATGATCTGCGGATCAAGAAATCCGACGACGACTCGGCCCGGCGCTTCCTCGCGAACGATCACGTTGCAGGGCAACAGCAACCCGATGTCCGGCACGGACGTGACGGCCTGGTGCGCCAGCGGCGGGTTGCAGGCCCCGAGGATGCGGTAAGGCAACATGTCCTTGCCGAGCTTCTCTTTCATCGCGTGCTGGACGTCGATGTCGCTGAGGATGCCGAAACCCTCGGCCTTCAAGGCGGCCGTGGTCTTGACGATGGCCTCGTCGAACGACAGGCCAGTGAGGGTGGTGGTGAAGCCGTACATGGAGGGTCTCCGGTTCGGATGAGGACTCAGGCTGCGGCGGTGGCTGCCGGCGCCGGTGCGCGGACCAGTGCAGCCAGCTCGTTCAGGCCAATCGGCGGTGTGGCCAGCCAGGGCAGCGCGTAGAGCCGTCGGGCGAGGCCCGCGGACATGCGCTCGATCTGCTTGCGTTCGCCCGCCAGCCGGGCCTGCAGCAAGGGGTCGCGCGTGCCTGCCGCCAGGACGCTTTTGTTGAGCACCCACGCAAAGGGCTCGATCTGGGCGCGCCGCAGGTCGTCCTGCAGGGCCGCGGCCTGGGACACGGGCGTCATTTCGGGCAGCGTCACGAGGACGATCTTCGTGTACGACGAGTCCTGCAGCCGCATCAGCGGTGTCACGACTCGCGCTGCGCCATGACCTTCGAACTCTCGCGTCATCTGCCGGTGGTAGGCACCGGTTGCATCCATCAGCAGCATCGAATGCCCGGTAGGCGCTGTATCCAGCACGACGAACGCGCTACGGCCTTCACTGACGATCCGGGAGAAGGCGTGGAACACCGCCACCTCCTCGGTGCATGGCGACTGCAGGTCTTCGAGCAGCAGCGCCTGCTCCTGGGCATCGAGGTGGGGCGACTTCGCGGCCATGACCTTGTCGACGTAACGCTGCGTCTCGACCTTCGGGTCGATGCGGCTCACCTTCAAGCCCGGCACATCGCCGTTCAGCGTGCCGGCAAGGTGCGCAGCCGGGTCGGTGGTGCTCAGGTGCACGGTCTTGCCGCGCTGGACGAGCCCGATGGCCAGGGCTGCGGCGATGGTCGTCTTGCCGACGCCGCCCTTGCCCATCACCATGATCAGGCCGTGGCCGGCAGCGGCCAGGTCGTCGGCCAACGTCGCCAGGTCCGGTAGCGGGTCGCTGTTCGTGTCCTGCTCTGCGGCATGCAGGGCAACGGGTGCTGCGCCTGGAACCAGCAGCGCTCGCAGGGCCGGCAGGCCGACGGTATCGAAGGCGCGCAGCGGCACCCGGTCCTGCGGCAGTTCGCCCAGCGGTGCGGGCATGGTGTCCAAGGCCTGCTGCCCCAGGTTCTCGATGGCGCAGGCCACGGCGTCGCTGCGGTCGCTCGCGTGGAAGATGCCGTTGATCGCCAGGCGCTGGTTCCCCAGACCCAGCTCACGCAACTCGACCGAGGTGCGCGCCGCCTCGGCCATCGCCCCGCGGTCAGGCCGGGTCACCAGGACGACGGTGGTCCTTTGCGGATCGCTCAGCGCATCGAGTGCGGCCTTGAATCGAACCTCCTGCATCTTCAGACCCGAGTGCGGGCCGAGGCAGGAGGCGCCCCGGTCGTTGCCCTCCAGGAAGCCGGTCCAGGCCTTCGGCAGGCTGAGCAGCCGCAAGGTGTGTCCGGTCGGCGCCGTATCGAAGACGATGTGGTCCCAGGCTTGGGCTCCGTCGGCCAGCAGGGACGAGAACTCGTCGAAGGATGCGATCTCTGTCGTGCAGGCACCCGAAAGCTGCTCGCGAACCGTCGACAGATCCTCCGCGCTCGCGCTGGCTCCCATTTGCGCCAGCACCCGCTGGCGGTAGGACTCGGCCGCGTTGTCGGGGTCGATGTTGAGCACCGACAGGCCCGGTGCGCCAGGCACCGGCACGGGCGTGTTGCGCAACGCGATGCCCAGCATCTCGTCGAGGTTAGACGCGGCATCGGTGCTGACGAGCAGCACCTGCTTGCCGGCGTCTGCCAAGGTCAGCGCGGCGGCAGTCGATAGCGAGGTCTTGCCCACGCCGCCCTTGCCGGTGAAGAAGAGATGCCGCGTGGGGTTGTCGACGAACCCGATGCGGGCCGGTTTGAACCAGGCCTGCACGGCTTCATGCGAAGGGATGCCGCCGGTGTGGACCACCTGGTCGGCGATGACGACGGCGGGCGTTGCGTGCACGCCGTAGGCCCTGATCTCGTCCGGGCTCTCGACCTTTTCGATCTCGACCGCGACCCCGGCGTCGCGTGCGGAACGTTCGATGATGCCGATCGTGCTGCGGCACTTGCTACAGCCCGACCCCAGAACCTTGATCTTCATGGCATTGTCCATGGAGCGAACTGTGCGCCGTCGGCCAGGGAACGGCTTGACCTCGGTCAGCCTAGAGGGACCGCTGGCTGACCCGCTGGGACAGTTCGGCCGCGCTCTCTCGCCGTTCGCTGTAGCGGTCGACCAGGTAGGGTGCGACGTCGCGCGTCAGCAGGGTGAACTTCATGAGTTCCTCCATCACGTCGACCACGCGCTCGTAGTACGCCGATGGCTTCATGCGACCGGCGTCGTCGAACTCCTGGAAGGCCTTGGCCACCGAGGACTGATTGGGGATGGTGATCATGCGCATCCAGCGCCCGAGCACGCGCAGCTGGTTCACGGCATTGAAGGACTGCGATCCGCCCGAGACTTCCATGACCGCCAGGGTCTTGCCCTGCGTCGGCCGCACGGCGCCGACGTTCAGCGGGATCCAGTCGATCTGCGCCTTCATGATGCCGGTCATCGCGCCGTGGCGCTCGGGCGACGTCCAGACCATGCCTTCGGCCCACGTCGCCGCTTCGCGCAGCTCCTGCACCTTGGGGTGCGTGTCTGGTGCGCCATCGGGAAGAGGCAGGCCGGCCGGGTCGAAGATGCGCACCTCGCCGCCCATCGAGCGCAGCAGGCGGGCCGCCTCCAGCGTGAGCAGCTTGCTGTACGAGCGCTCGCGCAACGAGCCATACAGCAGCAGGAAGCGCGGCGGATGGGTCGACGTTCCGGCGCCGGCAAAGCGTTGTCCGCTGGGGCGGTCGAACAGCGAGGGATCGACGTTGGGCAGGCTCACGTCAGCGATGCTCGTACCAGCCCTTGCTCTGGTTCACCACGCGCACCACCAGCAGCATCACCGGTACCTCGATCAGCACGCCCACCACCGTCGCCAGTGCCGCGCCGGACTCGAAGCCGAACAGGCTGATCGCGGCGGCCACTGCCAGCTCGAAGAAGTTGCTGGCGCCGATGAGCGCCGACGGACAGGCGACGTTGTGCGACTCTCCCAGGCGCCGGTTCAGCCAGTAGGCCAGGCCGAGTTGAAGAGAACCTGGATCAGGATCGGCACCGCGAGCATGGCGATGACCAGCGGCTGCTTCAGGATCGCTTCGCCCTGGAAGCCGAACAGCAGCACCAGCGTCGCCAGCAGCGCGGTGATCGACCACGGCCCGATCTTCGCCAGCGTGGCGTCGAAGGCGGCCTGGCCGCGCGAGAGCAGCGCCTTGCGCCAGACCTGCGCGATCACCACCGGGATCACGATGTACAGCACGACCGAGGTGATCAGCGTGTCCCAAGGCACCGTGATCGACGACAGGCCAAGCAGCAGCGCCACGATCGGCGCGAAGGCGAACACCATGATGGTGTCGTTCAGTGCCACCTGGCTGAGCGTGAAGAGCGGGTGGCCGTTCGTCAGCCGGCTCCACACGAAGACCATCGCCGTGCACGGCGCGGCGGCCAGCAGGATCAGCCCGGCGATGTAGCTGTCCGCCTGCCCGGCAGGCAGGTAAGGCGCGAACACATGGCGGATGAAGATCCAGCCCAGCAGCGCCATCGAGAAGGGCTTGACGGCCCAGTTGACGAACAGCGTCACGCCGATGCCACGCCAGTGCTGCTTGACCTGACTCAAGGCGCCGAAGTCGACCTTCAGCAGCATCGGGATGATCATCACCCAGATCAGCAGGCCGACCGGCAGGTTGACCTTGGCGACTTCCATCTTGCCGCTGGCCTGGACCGGACCGGGCAGCAGCTGGCCCAGTCCGATGCCGACCACGATGCAGAGGAAGACCCAGACGGTCAGGTAGCGTTCGAAGACGCTCATCGGCGCCGGCGCTTCGGCGCGCGCTGGAAGAGTGGTCGTGTTCATGTTCTGGTCGGGCCCGTCGCTCAGCTCCTGCCGATCTCGACCAGTGCGGCCTGCAGGGCCGTTCGGTCCATGGTTTCGAACGGCAGGGCGAGCAGCTGCAGCATGCGGTAGCCGATGGCCTGGCGAGTCAGCTCGAAGGCGCGACGTTTTCCGTCCTCGCCGCCGTCAGCGTTGGAAGGGTCAGGGTAGCCCCAGTGCACCTTCACCGGCTGCCCACCCGTGCTACCGAAGAACACCGGGCACTGCTCGGCAGCGGCGCTGTCGCAGACCGTGATGACGATGGACAGCGGCGGTGCGCCGTCCCGGCTGAACTCGTCCCAGCTCTTGCTGCGGTAGCCGCTGGTTTCGATGCCGGCGCGGTCGAGCGCCTCGATCGCGAACGGGTTGATGCGACCGCTCGGCGCGCTGCCGGCGCTGTGCGCCTTCACGTCCTTCCCGAGCTTGCCGGCCAGATGGTTGAGCATGCCCTCGCTCAGCACGCTGCGCGCCGAGTTGTGGGTGCACAGGATCAGGACATGGGTGGTCATGGTTCAGTGGCTTCCGATGTCCCTGATTTCCTTCTGGATCGACATGCGGTCCAGGCTGGCCAACGGCAGCGAGAGCATCAGCTGGATGCGACGCTTCATCGTGATGAAGGCGTCGAGGAAGGCCTTCTCCCTGGCGCGCTCATCGCCTTCGACGGCGGCCGGGTCGGGCATGCCCCAGTGCGCTGTCATCGGCTGGCCGGGCCACACGGGACAGACCTCGCCCGCCGCCTGGTCGCAGACCGTGAAGACGAAGTGCAGCCCCGGAGCATCCGGGCCCGCGAACTCTTCCCAGCTCTTGCTGCGAAAACCATCCGTCGGGATGTGGTGCGCGGCCAGCGTCTTCAGCGCCAGCGGGTGCACGGAACCCTTCGGGTGGCTGCCCGCGGAGAAGGCGATGAAGCGGCCCTTGCCGAGTTCGTTCATCAAGCCTTCGGCAATCACCGAGCGCGCCGAGTTGCCCGTGCAGATGAACAGCACGTTGTAGGTCTTGTCTTGCATGGTGCCTCAGCAGCAGGAGTTCGACGACTTCACAGCAATGCCGATGGGCTTGCCTCGCGGCGCCGGTGCGCAGCAGGCGGACGGCTCGGCCACGGTTGTCGCCGTCGGTGTGCAACAGGCCGAAGCAGCATCGGTCGCCTGCCCTTCGCTGAAGACGGGGATGTTGCCCAGCGTGTGGAAGTGCTCCCAGGCGATGCCTTGCGGGTCGGTGACCCAGTGCTTCTCGCTGCGTGCGTAGCAGCAGGTGGTTTCGCCTTCGTCGAGCAGGGCCATGTCGGCGGCCTCGGCGCGCGCCTTCAAGGCCGCGAGCTCTTCGGGATCGTCGGTCTGGAAGCCGAGATGGTCGATGCCCGACTTGCTGCCACGCGTCGAGATGGCGAAGTTGAGGCGCGGGTCTTCCAGCATCCACTTGGCGTAGTCGCCTTCGACGCGCGACGGTTCCGCGGCGAAGAGCTTGGAATAGAAGCCGATGCTCTTGTCGAGATCATCGACGTGGACGTGAACATGGAATCTCTTCATGGGGCGCTCCGGATCAGCAGGTGGTGCGGCGTTTGGAGCCGCTGGGCGCACAGGACTTGCCCATGCAGCAGTGGTCGGTGAGATAGGACAGCAGCGCGTTCATCTGGTCGAGCGCGGGGCGGTAGTGAAGGTTGCGGCTCTCGCGCTCGACGGTGACGAGGTCGGCGTGCACAAGCTCCTTCAGATGGAAGGACAGGGTCGAGCCCGGGATGTCGAGCATCGCCGAGAGCGCACTCGGGGTCATGCCTTCGGGCCCGGCGCCGACCAAGGCGCGGAACACTCGGAGGCGCGCCTCCTGGGCCAGCGCGGCCAGTGCGGTGACAGCAGTCTTCTCGTTCATGATTCTAAGTTTATGGAAAGATAGAGGAGAGTCAAGCCTGGTCGCCTGCAAGCGCACAGGCCGAGCGAGTGAACACGACGACCTAGCTGCGTGGAGAAGCTTCAGGCCTGAAACGCTGTCGATGGTCCGGTTGCGCGACCGCTGATCATCCAGCCAGGGGTCTGGTACGGGTCGACTTGAGTCCACCACGTTGCGAAAGACCGGCCGTTGAGGTGGCCCGGGCGGGCAGGACAGACCCCGCCGTCTGCTGTCCTTCGTACCGCCGACGCTCAGTCTTGGCGCCGCAACCCACCCGAATGTCGGCTTGATGGCGCTAACGGTGAGCTCGCGATCCGGCAGTGACCGACTCCAAACGCTGCGGAGCCGCCGGCCCCACACGACAAGCAGCACCTGGCACGTCTCAAATGTGGGCCCGCGCGTGCCCTTGAGTCCGCGCCACCGCAACTGGCAACTCCGTGCGGCGGGTTCGGCTGTTGGATGCAGATGACTGCTCTCCGGACGGCACGATCAGCTGGCTCGCCAGGCCCCGGTGGCACCTAGGCGGCCTGCGCTGCGTCTTCCTCCAGCAGGTCACGCGCGGTGTCGCGAGCCTCGCGAAGCCGGCGGGCGCCGCCTGCGGCCAGCACCAACTGCTGCGTGCCGCTGCCGTCGCGCTGCCGCTGCACGAGCCCGATCTTCTCCATTGGCAGCACCTGGCGCAGCAGCCCGGCCGGCGACCGGCCCGTGGCGGCCGCAGCCTGGCGCGCAGGCAGTCGGCCGCCGGCGTCGTGCAGCACATCGAGCAGCAGCAGGTCGGTCCACGACAGGCCGTGGTGCAGGCCCAGTTCGTCGTCCAGCCGCTGGACCTGGCGCGCCAGCTGGCGGTGATGTCGCAAGGTCTGCGACAGGCGATCGGCATAGGGGGTCATGGCGCGGCCTCCGGCGTCAGCTCCTGGCGATAGAGCGTCTCCAGAAGTTCCAGCTCGGCGTCGTAGTCGAACGCCGGATCGTTGCGCTCGCGCACGAGTTCCAGCACCTCCATCGTCACGCCCTCGGCACCGCGTGCATTCCACAGCGACTGCAGTCCGTGGTCGCGGTGGCAGCCCTGGCGCAGTTCGAACGTCAGTCGGTTGATCGCGCCCGGGACGTTGCGGCTCGACTTCACGCGCACGTGACCGGTGGCGCGGTTGCGGACGGCATACACGCCCATCGGCGGAAACGCGTCGCGCGCGCGGCGGGCCAGTGCACGCCGGTCGGCAGAGTGTGGGAACAGGTCGGTCATGGGTGTCCTTTCGGTCAAGCCCAAATTACACCCGGGTTAAATTGATCTGTCAAATATTTGTCCGGGTAGAATTAGTTCATCCCATCTCGAGCGCCTCGGTGGAGGCTCCCCATGGCACCCCTCGCCGACACCTACACAGCCTTCCGTGGAACGCTTGCGCTGGCCAGTGGCTCGCTCGCCACGGTGGCGACTGCGGCGCATCGCGCCCTCGCGAAGGACCCGACGGCCGTGGTGACAGTCGTCCGCCACGACACCGGACATACCGTCGACCTGGACCTGCGCGGCACCGAGGCCGAGGTGGCGCAGCGCCACGCGGTGCCGGACGCGCCACCTGCCGCAGAAGGCGCCGACACGAGCCGCCCGCGCGGGCGGGGCCGTCCCCGCCTGGGCGTGGTGGCGCGCGAAGTGACGCTGCTGCCCGAGCATTGGGACTGGCTGGCCAGTCAGGCCGGCGGCGCGTCAGTGGCGCTGCGCAAGTTGGTTCTGCAGGCCATGCGCGACAGCGCCGGCCCCGATGCGCTGCGCCGCGCGCGCGAACGAACTTACGCCTTCATGTCGACGATGGCCGGCGACCTGCCGGGCTTCGAGGAGGCGACGCGCGCGCTGTTCGCCGGCGACGCCAACGGACTTGCTGCGCACATCGCTGCCTGGCCACCCGATCTGCGGCACCTCGTTGCCCGGCTGGCGCAGCCGCAGGCCCAAGGCGAGGCCGCCTGAGACGCGACCGTCATCCTGCCCGCCGAGGCCGACCCCAGCGACCGCCTGCTGGCCGTCAGCGCGAGTTCGCCCTCCCGTGACCGCGGGCAGCAACCGCTGCGGAGCGGCCCTTCACCTGCATGCGACCGCTGAAGACCGGTCAGAGAGGCTTTACTGTGGTCGGTGGACCAAGCCACCAGAGGAATGCGATCGGCGAGCGTCTCGCCAGGGCCTTTGGATGTGAAGCGTGGTCGAGGGATCAGCCGAAGACTGCCTTGAAGTCGATCTCTGCGCTGCCCGGCAGTTCGAGGCGCAAAGTACTCTCGACATGCGTCAGATGTTCCACCATCAGCGCGCTCGCTCGCTCGCCATCCCTCTCCTCCAGCGCATCGACGATCTCGTCGTGCTCGTGATGCGGGCACGAAGGGACGCCGGGCGCGTCGTAGAGAGCGATGACCAGGCAGGTCAGCGAGCACAGCTCGCGCATGTACTTCGAGAGATAGGCGTTGTTGCTGGCCTCGGCAACCAGCACATGGAACTCTCCCGAGAGCCTGATGATGGCGCGACGGTCGTTGCGGGTGCGGGCCTCCGCTTCCTGCGCGGTGCACTTGCGCAGCCGGGCCAATTGCTCCTTCTTCGCCGTCGCCGCGAGCTCCTTGACGAGGCAGGCCTCCACCACACGTCGCGCGTCGAAAACCTGGCGTGCCTGCTCGACCGTCGGGCTCGAGACAAAGGTGCCACGGTTCGGCTCCACGGTGAGGATGCTGTCGTGAGACAGCTTGCCCAGTGCCAGCCGGACTTTCGTGCGGCTCACGCCGAACACCTCGGCAAGCTTCTCCTCGACCAGCTTGGTGCCGGGCGGCAGGCGGTGCTCCCAGATGGCCGCCAGGATCCTGTCGGTGATCTCGTCGACGGAGGCGCCTGAACCTCCCGCGCCCGGTTCAGGCATGTCTGCGAGGTCGGTGCGCGACTTGGCGCTCATGGGACTCCCTTCAGGTCTAGTCTGTACTGCAGATGCTGTTAGATTGTATGGCGGTTTCGCGGCCAGAGTTCTGAAAATCCTCGGAAATCGTCTGGAACCACGCCGAATCCTGCCAAAGCATAGGGGTGAACCCTGTAAATTCCATCATACAAAAGAAATAGAGCCACCATACAAAAAAGTGCTTGATTGAACGCCGGTCGGGATCTATCTTTCGCCCGTCTTCTGCGCAGGGCCCTCCCGGCAGGCGACCCCGATCAATCCGCTGCCAGGAGCAGACCATGCAAGCTGTCTCATCCATGCCCCTTGCGGGCACCACGGTTGCCAAACCGTCTTCCACTCGCCGGGTGGCTGCCGCCAGCCTCGCCGGCACGACGCTCGAGTTCTACGACCACTTCATCTACGGCTCGGCCGCCGCGCTGGTCTTCCCGAAGCTGTTCTTTCCGCAGAGTGACCCGCTCGTCGCGACGCTGCTGTCCTTCGCCAGTTACGGCGTGGCGTTTGCGGCGCGTCCGTTGGGCGCCGCCGTGTTCGGCCACTTCGGCGACAAGATCGGCCGCAAGTCCATCCTGTTCCTCACCTTGCTGATGATGGGCCTGGCCACTTTCTGCATCGGCCTGCTGCCGACCTATGCGAATGTCGGCGTGCTCGCGCCGTTGCTGCTGGTGGCGCTGCGCATCCTGCAGGGTCTGGCGCTCGGCGGTGAATGGGGTGGCGCGGCCATCATGGTCAACGAGCTCGACCCAGAAGGCAAACGCCGCGGCCTGCTCGGCAGCTTGGTGCAGTTGGCCGCGCCCATCGGGCTGTTGCTGGCCAACGGCGTGTTCGCGCTGGTCACCTGGCAAGTCTCGGAGGAAGCATTCCTTGATTGGGGCTGGCGCGTGCCTTTCCTGCTCAGCGCGGTGCTGATCGGCGTGGGCCTGTACATCCGCGCCAATGTCGGCGAATCGCAGATGTTCGAGAAGATCGAGTCCTCCGGCGCCGAATCGCCCGCTCCAATCAAGGAAGTGCTGCGCGACTACCGCCCGCAGCTGCTGATCGCCTTCGGCGCGCGCCTGGGTGGCGACGTGGCGTTCTACGTCTTCACGCTGTTCCTGCTGTACTTCGTGCCCACCAAGCTGGGCCTGCCGAAGAACATCGCGCTGACCGCCGTGCTGCTCGGCGCGCTGGCCCAGATCATCTTCATCCCGGTGGCCGGCTGGCTGTCCGACCGCATCGGCCGCCGCCCGGTGCTGATGCTCGGTGGCATCGGCGGCGCGCTGTGGGCCTTCGCGTTCTTCGCCCTGCTGCAGACACGCCAGCCGGCGCTGATCGTCGCGGCCTCGTTCGTCGGCATGATCTTCGTGTCCTTCATGTTCTCGCCGCTGGCTTCCTTCCTGCCCGAGCTGTTCGCCACCCGGGTGCGCGTCACCGGCTCCTCGCTGGGCTTCCAGTTCGCCGGCGTGTTCGGCGGTGCGCTCGCGCCGATCATCGCGGCGAGCCTGCTGGCGAAGTACGATTCGACCACGCCCGTCGCGATCTACCTCGCGGTGGTCTGTGCCGCCATCGCGGTGGCCGCCTGGGCGGCGCGCGAAACGGCGCACATGAACCTCAGCGACGCCGGCCACGGCCGCCGGTCATGACCCGCAACCTGCCCCGGGGATTCGACGTGCAGCGCTTCGACACCGTCATCCGCCATGGCACCGTGGCCACCGCCAGCGACGTGATGCAGTGCGACGTCGGCATCACCGGCGGGCGCATCGTCGCGCTGGGTCAGAACCTGGCCCCCGCCCAGCGCGAGATTGACGCCCGCGGCCGCCTCGTGCTGCCCGGCGGCGTCGACGCGCACTGCCACCTCGATCAGCCCATGCCCGAGGGGCTGAAGATGGCCGACGACTTCCGCAGCGGCACGCGCTCGGCGGCCTGCGGCGGCACGACGACGGTGATCCCGTTCGCGGCGCAGACGCGCGGCGAATCGTTGCGCGCCGCGGTGGATGACTACCACCGCCGCGCCGACGGCCAGGCGATGGTCGACTACGCTTTCCACCTGATCGTCACCGACCCGAGCGAGGCGGTGCTTCGCGAGGAACTGCCGGCGCTCATCGCCGAGGGCTACACGTCGTTCAAGATCTACATGACCTACGACGACATGCGGCTGGACGACGGGCAGATCCTGCGCCTGCTGTCGGTGGCGCGCGAGCACGGTGCGCTGGCGATGATCCATGCCGAGAACGCCGACTGCATCGCCTGGCTGACCGACAAGCTGGAAGCGCAAGGTCACACCGCGCCCGGCTACCACGCCACGTCGCGGCCGATGGCCATCGAGCGCGAGGCGACACACCGCGCGATCACGCTGTCGGAGCTGAGCGACGTGCCGATCCTGATCGTGCACGTGTCCGGCCGCGACGCCATCGAGCAGATCCGCTGGGCCCACGGCCGCGGCATGCGCCTGTACGCCGAGACCTGCCCGCAGTACCTGTTTCTCACCGCCGACGACCTGGGCGTCGACGGCTACCACGGTGCCAAGTGCGTGTGCAGCCCACCGCCACGTGATCGCGCGAACCAGCGCGTCGTCTGGGACGGTCTGGCGGACGGCCTGTTCACCATCGTCTCGTCCGACCACGCGCCGTTCAGCTACGACGATCCGCAAGGCAAGAAGCCGGGCGGCCAGGAGGTGCCGTTCCGCTACATCCCGAACGGCATCCCCGGACTCGAGACGCGCCTGCCGCTGCTGTTTTCCGAAGGCGTGCGGCGCGGCCGGTTGACGCTCAACCAGTTCGTCGCGCTGACCGCCACGAATCCGGCCAAGCTCTACGGACTGCACCCACGCAAGGGCACGATCGCCATCGGCGCCGATGCCGACATCGCCATCTGGGACCCGGATCGCCAGGTCACCATCCGCAACGAGATGCTGCACCACGCCGTCGACTACACGCCGTACGAAGGCATGCAGATCACCGGCTGGCCGGTGACGACGCTGGTGCGCGGCCAGGTGGTCTGGGACGGTGGCGAGGTCCAGGGGCGGGCTGGTGACGGCCGCTTCCAGGCCTGCGGCCGCCCGGACATGGCGCGGCCGAAGTCGGTGCACGAAGGAACGGTCGGACGCTACGTGCTCGAGCAGCCGGATGCCCTGGCCCAGCTGGCACGCGAGCGGCCATGAACACGCTCGATGCCCAGCGCATCGCCGCCGGCGTGAACCGCGGCGAGCTCGATCCGGCACAGGTGCTGGCCGGCTTCGAGCAGCGCATCGCGCTGCGCAATGCGCAGCTCAACGCCATCGTGGGCGGTCGCAGCGAGGCCCTCGACGCCGACCTTCGACACCTGCAGCAGCGCCTGGCGGCCGGCGAGCGGCCGCCGCTGGCGGGCGTGCCCATCGTCGTGAAGGACGTCATCTGGGTCGAAGGCCGGCGCGTCACGCAGGGCTCGCGGCTGTTCCAGGATTTCATCGCGCCGCACGATGCCATCGCCGTCGAGCGACTTCGGCGTGCCGGCGCATTGATCGTCGGCATGGGCAACACCTCCGAGTTCGCCTGCAAGGGGCTGACGACGAACCGGGTCTACGGCGTCACGCGCCACCCCATGGACGAGCGGCTCACGCCGGGGGGCTCGTCCGGCGGTTGTGCCGTTGCGGTGGCCGACGGCATGGCGCCGCTGGCGCTGGGCACCGATGGCGGCGGCTCGAGCCGGCGGCCGCCGGCACATGTCGGCGTGGTCGGCTTCAAGCCCTCCTGGGGTGCGGTGCCCGACTCGATCGGCTTCCCGCATGCCTTCAACGGCCTGCAGGTCATCGCTCCGATCGCGCGACATGTCGGGGATGCCGCGCTGCTGTTCGAGGCGATCGCCGGCGCGGACCGGCGCGACCCGGATTCGGTGGCACTCGCAGCGACCGACGAGCGCGTGGTGCGACGCCCGCGCATCGCCTACAGCCCCCGACTGGGATTGGACGTTCCGGTGGATGCCGACGTCGAATCGGCAGTGCACGCGGCCATCGCGCGCCTGCAGCAGGCCGGCTTCGACATCGAGAGGGCCGACCCCGTCTGGCCCGCCGGCGTCGACGAGGCCGCGCTGTCGCCGCTGCAACATGTCGGCCTGGCGAACCTGTTCGGCACGGCCTGGCGCGAAGACGCCGCGCGCTTCGACCCCGACATCTCGCGCCAGATCGAGCGCGGCATGGACTGGGGCGGCGCGCAGGTGGCCCAGGCGCGCGAAGCCGGGCGGCAGATCGCGCTCACGCTGGCGCAGTTCTTCACGCGCTTCGATTTTCTCGTCTGCCCGACCACGCCCTGCGTGGCCTGGCCGCACGACCGGCTCGGCCCGGCCACCATCGGCGGCGTGGCCGTCGAGCCGCGCGGCCACGCGGTGTTCACGCCGTTCATCAACCACGCCATGGCACCGGCGATCTCGTTGCCCTGCGGCACGGGCCGTGATGGCCTGCCCGTCGGTCTGCAACTGATCGCCGCCCGCGGCCTCGACCGGACGCTGCTGCAAGTCGCAGCCGCGATCGAGCAAGCCCTGCAACCGCTGCTTCCCGAGAAGGACTGAGATGCGCATCCTCGTCTTGAACCCGAACACCAGCACTGGCATCACCGACCGCCTGATGGCCGCGGCCCGCGCAGCGGCGGCGCCGGGCACCGAGCTGAAGGCGCTGACCGCCACGCGTGGCTTCCCCTACATCTCCACTCGCGCTGAAGCGCAGGTCGGCGGCGCGGTGGCGCTGGAGATGCTGGCCGAGCACCACCAGCATTTCGATGCCGCCATCATCGCGGCCTTTGGCGACCCCGGCCTGGCGGGTGCGCGCGAGCTGTTCGACATCCCGGTGATCGGCATGGCCGAGGCCTCGATGCTCACCGCCTGCATGCTCGGCCGCCGTTTCGCGATCGTGACCTTCGCGCGCGCACTCGGTCCCTGGTACCAGGAGTGCGTGGAGTCGCACGGCCTGCTCGGCCGCTTGGCCGGCATTCGCATGCTGGGCGGTGCGTTCCAGTCCGTCTCCGACGTGCAGGAGGAGAAGGAAGACCTGTTGGTGGAACTGGCGCAGCGCGCCATCGACGAGGACGAGGCCGACGTGGTGATCCTGGCCGGCGCGCCGCTGGCCGGACTGGCAGAGCGGGTGAAACACCGCATCGCCGTTCCTGTGGTGGACCAGATGGCAGCGGCCATCAAGCAGGCCGAGGGGCTGGTGAGTCTGAACTGCCGCAAGGCAACTGCCGGTACCTATCGACGTCCGGATGCCAAGCCAACAACTGGCCTTGCGCAAGCGCTGGGGGGGCGCTTCGAACGCAAAGACGAAGGCTGAGCTCCAGCTCTCCCAGGGCGAATTGCAGATGTCGAGGCCCTCTTTCAGGATCCCTGTGTCGCGATTGCCTTCGCGGATTCCCCCTATGCGACAGCCTGGATCGGTCTCGCGTCACGGATCACCGGCGCACTCGAGCCAAGGTGGTTCCGATCAGCTTAGTGGGGTGCGGGATCGCCTTCACCCCCATGTCCGCACCAGACTGATTGCGGTCGCTGGCTATTGAGCTAGAGCCCGACCGCTGTCGACCCATCGCCGACATTCGAGGTGATGAACTGCTCGCGTCGAAGCTGTCACTCGTGTCCGGACGAATGACCACCGTTGCCTCAACTTCGGCAGGCACTGGGTTGCACTAAGCCTAGTTTGCGGCCAGCGCCCGCTTTAGGAACTGGATCGTGCGCGGCCACACCTCGCCCTGCGCTGCCGCGTTGGCCAGAGGCGTGCCGCCGGTCTTGCGCAGCCCAAGGTTGTAGCCCGTCGTCGGGGCATAGCCTGTGTCGTAGAGCAGGTGACCGGCTCCGGGATACAGCAGCGCCTCGGTCGAGAGACCGGCCTCGAGCCGTCGCTCGGCGATGGCCTGGGCCATATGGCCCGATGGCCACAGCTGGTCGTCGTAGGCGCCGATCACCATCACCGGCGCGGCGATGCGCTCGACGGGGACACGCGCCGCCACGGCGCGCTCCGGGTTCGCCGCACGGCCACGCTCGAAGACGCGCCGCACGATCACAGGAACGCCGTGCTCGTAGCCGCGGGTCTCCTCGTCGTAGCCGATCGCCGGCACGAACGGCAGGGGCTTGCCGCCCAGCGAGAACATTGATCGCTGCTCGGGCGGCACGCCCGGCCCCCAGCCGTCCCACACCACGTCGGACGGCACGTTGGCGACGACAGCGCTTATCCAGGGCAGATGAACCGCGCCGAGCAGCGCAAGCAGCGAGCCCGTCGAGGTGCCATGCACGGCGATCCGGCTGGAGTCGACTTCAGGCCGGGCCGCCAGCCAGTCGCGCGCCCGGTTCAATGTCTCGATTGGCAGTTCTACCCAGGCAGCCGGCAACTCGGGGACTTCGCGGGCGCCGCTGCGGTCCGGGGGTGAGAAGACTGGCAGTGCAAGGACCGCCAGGCCGTGCGACGCGAACGGCGCGGCGGACTGGGTGATCAGCGTCCCCCCTTCGGATCCTCCGATCAGGATCAGGGCTGGGCGCTTGCCGTCGCCAGGCAGGCTCGCGAAGACGGCTCCGGGCAGGCCATCGGCCGGAACGACGCGAACGGCGGGGCGCGACGGCTGCAGTCGTACCCGTGCCTCGGCGACGGTGTCGTCCGCACGCAGTCGCAGAACGACCTGCGTCGTGTCGACGGCGTCCTGCGCGGCGCGGTCCACGCCCTGAACCGGCACCATCGACCAGAACAGACCGCGCGCATCGGCGCCTTCGTAGCTGCCGGAGACCGGTGCGGCCGTCCGCAGATCGACGCGCCCCTGCGGGTCGGCGACGAACACCGCCTGTGAGCGCATCAGTTGCGCCTGCGGTCGCCGAGTCGACAGGCCAGCGAACCAGCGGTCTGCGGTCAGCGCGACCTGGGCGCCGGGCTGTACCCCCGTGACGTGGACATGCACTGGCTCGCCGTCGAGAACAGTCGGGCCCGGCTCGACATGCAGCGCGGGCGCGCCCATCGCAGTAGCAGACCCCACGCTTGCCAGCAGCAAGACTGCCTGCATGGCCCGTCCGAATCGCATTCGCTCCATCGTTGTCGCTCCTGGCGCTTCATCGGCAGCCTCGATGATCTCAGCCGCCGAGACAAAGCGCCAGGCACGCGGCAGGGGCGAAACGGTGCGGAGTCCTCTGGAGCCGTCGTTGGTCAATGGCTACTCCTGGCCGACGGCGGACGGCAGCCAGTGCGTGCCCGACCGACCGCAACCGCTGCAGAGAGGTCGATCGGGGCCGATAGGTCGGTCCCGCCCTCGGGAACTTGCTCAGGGCGACTGTTCTGTGGCTTCGACTGACTGTATTTGTTGCGCGTCTTCCAAGGCTGACGAAATCTGGACTCCCGACGGACTTTCCGACTTCATGGTTAGGCAGAAGAATCAACGACTTATGAATGCCGTTCCCGACCGACTTTGTTTGTTGGAGTCACCGTGAGCCCTGCGAGACGTGGAAGGGGCGCCACCTTTCACTGTGGATGCTCGTTGGCGGCCACTCAGGAACGGCATTCACAGGCGTCGTGAACGTGCCTTTCCTTTGCCGCGATCAACTTGCGGTGGGGTTTGCACTTGCGCATGCGCTCGCGTCCAAGTCTCAACGCTTGCCCCACAGCTGTTCCAGCCGCGCGTCGCGGCCGCAACTGGCGCGGTAGTAGGCATAGCGCACCGGATTCTTCTTGTAGTAGTCCTGGTGGTAGGCCTCGGCCGGGTAGAAGGTGGTCGCGGGCAAGACGGCCGTGACGATCGGCTCCTTGAAGGGCTTGGCCTTTTCGAGCGTTTCCAATGACTGCTTCACGACAGCGGCCTGCTGGGCGTCGTGGGTGAAGATCGCCGTGCGGTAGGGGGATCCGACATCGCAGAACTGGCGGTCCCGGGTCGTCGGGTCGATGGTGCGCCAGAAGTGGTTGACGAGTTGGGCATAGCTAAGCTTCGCCGGGTCGAAGACGATCTCGACCGCTTCGGCGTGGCCCGTGGACTTCGACGACACCTGCTCGTAGCTGGGGTTGGCCACGGTGCCGCCGATGTAGCCGGAGGTTGTCGACAGCACGCCCGGTACCTTGTCGAAGTCGGCTTCTACACACCAGAAGCAACCTCCGGCGAATGTTGCCTTGGCCGTGGTCTGCGCCAGGGCCGGGCCGGCAGTGGCCAGCGTCAACGCCAGCCCCAGCAGGCCGGCAACAGAGCCCGGACTGGCGAAACAGCGCTTCATGCGGCCGCCGGCACGAACTTCAGTGCCACGCCGTTGTTGCAGTAGCGCTTGCCGCTGGGCCGGGGGCCGTCGTCGAAGACATGGCCCTGGTGGCCCTCGCAGCGGGCGCAGTGGTACTCGGTGCGCGGCAGGATCAACTTGAAGTCAGTCTTCATGGCCAGCGCGCCAGGCAGCGGGGTGTGGAAGCTGGGCCATCCCGTACCGCTGTCGTACTTGGCGTCCGAAGAGAACAACGGCAAGTCGCAGCCTGCGCAGTGGAAGACACCCTTGCGTTTCTCAGCGTTGAGCGCGCTGCTCCCTGGGGCTTCGGTGCCCTCCTGGCGCAGCACACGGAAAGCCGCGGCTGACAGCCGCTGCTTCCACGCGGCTTCGCTCAGGCGCAGCGCGTCAGGTCTGGCAACTGCGTCGGTGGCGCTGGCGGCGGTGACCTTGGCCCCAAGGCCGAACAGGGAAAGCAGGCTCATGATCTGGCGGCGGTTCATGGTGTGGACGGGTGGTCGCAGCGGCGAAGGGTAGTCAATAGTCGTTGTCGAAGCGCCGATCTTTCAAAGAGGGCACGATGGCGTGAGGGAATGTCTACGCCCTGGCGACGGCAATCTCGTCAAGCCGCGTCGTGAATCGCGGTGAGCGCCGCTCCTGTTTCGACGCGTGCGCGCTCGGGCCGGGGCGGCGCGCCGCCGAGGCGACGGTCACGGCGCCGCGCCCGAAGCGGTCGTTCAACGCGTCCATGGCGCTCATGAGACTGGCACGGTTCCGTTCCGGTGCATCGGGTGATGGACCCGGCTCGAACAAGTCCAGCGCCGGCTGCTCGTGGCTCGCCTGCTGCAGGTCGACGAGCATCACGCCGGCCTTCACGTAGTTGAAGCCTGGCCGGAAGATGCTGCGCAGCACCCGGACGACGGCGCTGATCAGCACCCGCGTGTCGCTGGTGGCCTGGCCCAGGCGCAAGGTCGCGCTCGGGGTGTGCTGGCGGTCCTGCCGGCGATACGGGCTGGTGTTGATGAAGACCTGAACCCCACCGGCCAGGCTGCCCTGTTCCCGGAGCTTGCGGGCCACCTGGGTCACGAACTGGCTGACCACCTCGATCAGTGTGGGCAGCTCCGTCACCGGTGCCCCGAACGAGCGCGAGCACATGATCTGCTGGTTCGGCTGTGGGGCGTCGTCGACGACGTGGCACGGCGTGCCACGCAACTCGCGCAACGTCTTCTCCATCACGATGCCGAACTGGCGCCGCAACGCCGGCACGTCAGCCTTGAGCAGGTCCAGCACGGTCCGCAGGCCGGCTTCGTTCAGCTTGGGAGCCGTCTTGCGGCCGATGCCCCAGGCATCGCCGACGTCGGTTGCGCCCAGCACGGAGTGCAATGGCTCGGTCGACAGGTCGAGGAAGTTGCAGACCTGCGCGTACTGCGGCGGGTAGCGCCCTGGCTTGCGGTCAGCCGTCTTGGCGACGTGGTTGGCAAGCTTGGCCAACGTCTTGGTCGCGCCAAATCCGATGCTCGTCGGAAGACCGGTCCACGCCAGCACCTTGGAACGCAGGTCACGCCCGATGGCAACCAGGTCGCCAGGTACACCTTCGAAGTCGAGGAAGCACTCGTCGATGCTGTAGATCTCCTGTCGCGGCGCGTACTCGGCGGCCAGGGCCATCATCCGGCTGGACATGTCGCCGTAGAGCTCGAAGTTGGCCGACAGCGCGATGAGACCTGCCTCGCGCTCGAGGTGCCGGACCTCGAACCAGGGCTGGGCCATGCGCACGCCCAGGTCCTTGGCCTCGTTGCTGCGCGCTATGCACGCGCCGTCGTTGCTGGACAGGACGACGACGGGCCGCCCGTTGAGCGACGGGCGGAACACCCGCTCGCAGCTGACGTACATGTTGTTCACGTCGACCAGCGCGAACATGGCGACCCTAGGCGGCCAGCGGCCGGATGACGTGCGTGACGACGCCCCAGATTTGCAGTTCCTCGGCCTCGCCCGGAACCCGGTCGGGCAGCGCCTCGCCGTCGGATTGGAGGCGCACCACCTGGCCGCGGCGGACCAGGCGCCGGCAGACGAACTCGTCGTTCACGATGGCGATGACCACGTGGCCGTGCGCCGCGGTGAGCGCGCGATCAACGAGCGCCAGGTCGCCGTCGCAGACCCCGGCCTCGCGCATCGAGTCGCCGGCGATGCGCATCATGAATGCCGCCTGCGGGTGCCGGACGAGGATCTCGTTCAGGTCCAGCCGGCCGACACCGCTCTCGGTGGCGGGCGAGCCGAAGCTGATGGCCACGCTGCTGCGCGGCGGCGCTGCAGCGCCGGGGCGATCACGGGGCATGGGGCGCGACCCGGTCACCGTTGACGAACACGTCCTTGCCTCGCACCTCGATGACGATGGGGCCGAAGCGGCTGTGCCAGACCCACTGCTCCGCCGCCCGATCCGGCGTGCCGACCTCTGCGGCGCCTTGCAGATGCGGTACCGCTCGCCACGGGACGGGCGGGTCCGTCGCGAAGGCCATGGGAGCCCGAAGCGCCGGGAGATCGCAGGAGTGGGTGTTGAAGGCGTGCATGGTGCGCTCGGGTCAGGTGGGTACTGTACAAAACAACAGTATCATTCACAAGCAGCGCGCCGAGGCACTATCGGCCAACCTGCAAACATGGAGGCTTAGATGCAATCAGCTTTGGTCAGCGTCGCCGACAAGCGCCAGGCGTTTCGTCGCCTGCATGAAGCCGGCTGCTTCGTCATCCCGAACCCCTGGGACATCGGCAGCGCGCGGATGCTGCAGGGCCTGGGGTTCAAGGCATTGGCCACGACCAGTTCCGGGTTCGCCTGGTCGCAGGCGCGGCCCGACAACGGCATCTCGCGGGAGATGGCGCTGTTGCATCTCGCGGAGATGGTCGCTGCCACGGACGTTCCGATCAATGCCGACTTCGAGAGCGGGTTTGCCGCCGACCCGGCCGGTGTGGCGCAGAGCGTGCGGCTTGCGGTCGAGACGGGTGTGGCCGGGCTGTCTATCGAGGATTCGACGGGCCAGGCGGCCGCGCCGCTGTTCAGCGTCGAGGAAGCGGTCGAACGGCTGCGCGCAGCGCGGCGCGCCATTGACAGGGCGGGCCCCGACACGCTGCTCGTGGGGCGCGCCGAGTGCTATCTGGTCGGCAGACCCGATCTGCAGGAAACCATCGCCCGACTGCAGGCCTATGCCAACGCAGGGGCCGACTGCCTGTACGCGCCTGGGCTGCGCACGCGCGACGAGATCGCCGCCGTGGTTGCGGCAGTGGCTCCCAAGCCGGTCAATCTGCTGGTCGGCTGGGCCAGCGACCTGAGCGTGGCCGACATCTCGGCACTGGGCGTTCGGCGAATCAGCATCGGCGGAGCGCTCGCGCGCGCCGCGTGGGGAGGGTTCATGAGGGCGGCGCGGCTGATTGCGGAGGAAGGGCGGTTCGATGGCTTCGCGCAAGCTGCCGCGGGGAATGAACTCAATGCATTCTTTGCGGCGGACCTGGACGCGCGCAGCAAGTGACAGACTTGGCATGCCAGTGACCAGCCATCAGTGACTGGAGAAACCAATACGCGGCAATCGGCTCCTGCCGGTTTCGACCCGCAGCAGTGGGCGGAGTGCCGATTCGACCGGCAGGTCGAGACCGACTGCGGCCGGCGCGTCGAGCCGCGAGTGACTCCTTCTGACTCTGGCGACCGGTAGAACACGACCCATTGCGGACCGTCCAGTTCCGGAGAAGCCGACATGCTGCGACTTACGAAGGCGGGACCGCGCATGCTCGCCGCGCTCGATTTGCGCAATCTATAGTCTGGCCGTTGGCACGGCTCCGTACATCGAAAGGCGCACATGGCGATCAGCATTCCCGGCCTCCCAGACCCTATCGATGGCAATGGCCCCATCGTGCTTCTGGGTGCGAATGGGTCAGGAAAGACTCGGCTTGCGGTGCAGATGGCGAACGCCGGCAATGCTGAGTTCATTCCGGCGCTTCGGAACATCGCTGTACCGGACCAGATTCCCAACTGGACTCTGCAGACTGCGACAAGCGAGTTGCAGAACAGAACGAATCAGCGACGTAACAGCTACTGGGAACTGGTTCCCGACATTGACGCTCTCTTCGGCAAGCTTTGGAGTTCGCACGCCGTTGAGGCGATGCGCGTCTACGACGAAGTTCTTCGAGGCGCGCAACCGCAAGATCTTCCGGAGACGGTACTCAGCAAGACGAAGGAGCTGTGGCGCGCTGTCTTTCCCGGACGGTCAATTGCCTTCACCGACTTTACGGCCAGAGTGACGAATGAGTACTTGGGCTCAACAACGTACACGGCCAAGCACATGAGCGATGGGGAGCGGACGGGACTGTACCTCGCCGGCAGAGTGTTCGACTCCTCACATCCAGTAGTCGTCGTGGATGAACCAGAGACTCACTTTCACTCACGCCTTGCCGTGCGGTTCTGGGATGCGCTTGAGAGCCTTTCCCCGTCAAAGCGATTCGTGTATGTCACGCACGATCTCAACTTTGCGCTTTCTCGGCGAGATGCGGCGATTGTCTTGGTACGCCCCAACCAGCCTCCGGAACGAATTCTCCCAGGGGCCTCGCTGCCATCGGACGACGTGGCGTCGATTCTTGGTGCGGCATCCTTCTCGGTCTACGCGTCCAGACTGATCTTCTGCGAGGGACGAGAGGAGAAGAGCCTGGATCAGGAGCTGCTTAGAGCTTGGTTCAACGATCGAGAGACCGCCCTCATCCCGGTTGGGGGGTGCGAGAACGTCAAGAGGTGCACTGCAGCCTTTCAGACCAAGTCAGTGGTAAGTGGATTCGCTGCAAGCGGAATTGTCGATCGCGATCATTGGCCCGACGAAATGCTGTCTGGCCTGGCAAACGTCCACGTGCTACCGGTTCACGAGATCGAGAGCCTCTATGTTCTAAAGCCCGTGTACGGTGCAATCGCAGCACACGCGGGCCACAAGGCGGAGACTATCGAGGGGCTCTATGCCAACGCCTTTGCAGGCTTCAAGCGACAGATGTCAGGGACGCTTGCCAACAAGCTGATCTGCGAGCGCTTCAAGGCACGTTCTTTGATGCTCGTCGAAAGGGCCTTTGCCTCCACGGTCGACTTCTCAGATCGTGCGGGACTCCGAGGTACCCTGATCGCTGAAATTCCGCGGACCAAACCCGCAGCGGAGCCGGAGAAGATCTGGGACGAAGAGGAGAGAGTCGTCAACGACGCACTTGCGTCTGACGATCCGGCCGTCTTCCTTCGGGTACTACCTGGTAAGCCGCTAGTCGGGACTGCCGCGGCGACTCTTGGGCTCACAAAGGATCGTTACAGCGAACTGCTGAAGACGGGTCTTGGGTCATCGCCCGACCCTGCGTTTCAGTCACTTCATGCTGCGCTTGAGACTGCGCTCGCGCCCTTCTTACCGCCACGACGCGCCTAGGACAAGTCTGATCTGAGGTGCTGCCAGTTGAGTCTGGGTGTCCCCTGTCAAGTGCGCTGGTGGCTGACTGCTCCTGGCCGTCCTGAACCGCACATCGGGTCGCGCGGAAGCGGCCCATCTCGAGGCCACCGTGCCGAACCGGCGGTCGTCTACGTGATTTGTCAGCGGATCAAGCGTAATGGTCACATGCGCTGGAGCCAAGAGGCAACGAATGCGCCGCTCTTGGTCCGATGCATGGTTCTGTACGGACATGCTGTGCGCAACTTCGTTCGATCGTGTCCAACTTGATCAGATGTTTCAGTGTGGAATTCAACTGCCACGCGCGGCATCGCTGGTGCCTACAAAGACAGTTGCTTCCGAGCCACCTACTCGGGCATCAGCGCAGCAAAGGACATCAAGGGCGCGACCAGGCTCATGGTCGTGGCGCGTTGAGCGCAAGCGGGGGCGACGATTGGGCTTCCCTCGGGCATCCCCTGGGATCCCGGGCTGCGCCCGGACCCGGCGGATGGTAGTTGCAGTACGGGCCGCACGCATGCCACGATAGTCTCATGGCATGCGACTTCTTCGGCACCGACGACGACATCGCGCACGGCGACGCCTTGACCCGAGCCTGGGCGCTCAGGCAGCGAGACACCAAGCAAGCGCTGGCCCTGCTGGACGCGCTGCCGGCCGACCTCGCGGCCCCGATCCGGGGGCGGGCCGAGTTGGTGCGCGCCGAGGCGGCCTGGCTCTTCAATCGACTGAGCGACGCCGCGGCGCATCTGGCCGCTGCGCGCGCGGCGTTTGCGGCTGCCGCAGACGAAGCGGGGCTGGGCGACGCCGACCTGCTGGACGCGGCGCTGTGCGACCAGGCCGGGGGCGACCGCGACGCCGCCATGCGCGCGGCGCACGAGCACTACCGCCGTGCCGGAGACGCCACGCGCGAGCGCATTGCCGCCACCTGGAGCGCCTGCGTCGAAGCCACAGCCAACGCCGACGACGCGCAGGCGCATTGGGGCGCCGTGCTCGACGCCGCCGCGGCGCTCGGCAAGCCCGGCCTGACCACCTATGTCGAAGCTGCCCGCGCCACGCTGGCCTGGCGGCGCGGTGATATTGGCGCGGCCATCGGCGCCTACCAGCGCGGCTACGACGCCGCGCTGATCGCGGGGCTGCGCCACGCGGCGGTGACGCTGGCCCTCAACACAGGCATCGCATTCAGCACACTCAACGACCACGAAGGCGCGCTGGCCTGGGCCGAGCGTGCCCGCACCCTGGTGCAGCCCACCGGCTGGCCTTACCTCACCGCCTGGTGCCTGATGCAGACCGGCTCCATCCTCCTCGGCCTGGGCCGCGCGCAGGCGGCCCGGCAACTGTTGCTGGAAGGCCTGCCGGTGTTCCAAGGCTGCCAGGGTTCGCGCAACCACGTGCTGGCGCAGCAGGTTCTGGGCGAAGCTTGCCTGGAAGTGGGCGAGGACGCCGATGCGCTGCGCTGGTGCGAAGCCGCTTTGGCTGGCGCACGCCGGTTGCCGTTTCCTGACCTCGTCAGCGGCAGTCTGCGCTACCTGGCGCTGGCGCGCGCGCGGCAAGGGCAGGTGCAGGCCGCGCAAGCCGCGGCGCAAGAAGCGCTGGACGTCGCGCAGGCGCAGGACGACTGGCCGCGCGTGGCCACGGTGCAGCACGTGCTTGCCGAGATCGCGCGCCGCCATGGCCTGCCGCCGCCAGCCGGATCGGAGGCACCCAGCGGGGCCATCCACCACCTGCAGGCCGCGCTGGCCGCCGGCGCGCGCATGCCGGGCTACCAGCCGCCGGCGCAGTGGCTGCAGGAGCTTTCAGCCGACTTCGAGGCGGCGGGCGACCTGCCCCGCGCCTTGCAGCGCGAGCGCGAAGCTTCCGACGCGCGCCGTCACGCCGAGCGCCGTCGCGCCGACGACCATGCCACCGCCATGCTGGTGCGCCACCGCATCGAACAGGCCCAGGCCGAAGCCGAACGCCAACGCGCCATCGCGCAGACCCAGCAGTTGCGCGCCGAACTGCTGCAGACGCAGGCCGCGCTCGAAAAGGAACGCACGCAGGCGCTGCTGGTGCATGCCGGCAAGATGGTGGCCATCGGCCGCATGGCCAGCGGAGTGGTGCACGAGATGAGCCACCCGGTGGGCAGCCTGCTGCTGCTGGCCGAGGCCCTGGCCGAGCGGCTGGAACGCGATGCGCATGCCGCCCCGGCCGAGGTGACGGCCACGCTGGCCACGCTGGTAGCCGAAGCGCGCCGGCTGCATCAGTTCGTCAGCCGGCTGCGCGACTTTGCGCGGGCCGAGCCTCCGCAGCTTGCGCGGCTGGACATGCGCGCCGTGCTGGCCGACGCACGCCACCTTTTTGCGCCGCGGCTGGCGCTGCTGCGCGTGGTGCATGACGAAGAGGTGCCCTCGGTGATGGTCGATGTCGACCCGCAGCGCCTGGCTCTGGCACTTGCCAACCTGGTCTTCAACGCCGCAGACGCCATGGCCGGCAGCCCACAGCGCCGCCTGCGCGTGCATGGCGAGCGGGCGGGCGATGAGGTCTTCCTTCACGTGGACGACAGCGGCCCGGGCGTGCCGGAGGACGTGCTGCCGCACCTGTTCGAACCCTTCTTCACCACCAAGCCGGCGGGTCAGGGCCTGGGCCTGGGCCTGGCGCTCAGCGCCGAGTCGCTGGCCGCGATGCGCGGGCGCATCGTGGTGGCCAACCGCGCCGAAGGGGGCGCGCGCTTCTCTATCGTGCTGCCGGCAGCTGCCTAGGAATCTGTGCGGTGCTCGCCGGCAGCCAGGCCGTGCTGCTTGAGCTTGCGGTACAGCGTGGCCGGCGAAATGTCCAGTTCACGGCAGCAGGTCTCGATCTGGCCCTTGTGGCGCTTCAGCGCGTCCTCGATGAGCAGCGCCTCGATCGCCTCCAGCGCCCCCTGCAGTGACCGCGCGCCCGGCGCGGCATCGTTCTCGGGGCCGGCCAGTGCCGGCAGACCCAGCACATGGCGTTCGGCGGCGCTCTTGAGTTCGCGCACATTGCCCGGCCAGGCATGGGCCAGCAGCCGTTCGGCCAGTGCGGCGGGCAAGTCGGCCGGCTCGCGCTGGAAGCGCAGCGCGGCGCCATCGGCGAAGTGGCGGAACAGTGCCGGGATGTCGTCGCGCCGCTCGCGCAGCGGCGGCAGGCGCAGCGTCACGACGTCCAGCCGGTAGTACAGGTCGGCGCGGAAGCGACCCTCGGCCACCTCGGCCTGCAGCTGCGCATTGCTGGCCGCCACCACGCGCAGGTCCACCTTCACAGGCGTGTGGCTGCCCAGGCGCAGCACTTCGCGTTCCTGCAACACGCGCAGCAGCTTGGCCTGCGTGGCCAGCGGCATGGCTTGGATCTCGTCCAGGAATATCGTGCCGCCGGCGGCGTGCTCGAAGCGCCCGGCGCGCGCCTTGGCCGCGCCGGTGAAGGCGCCGGCCTCGTGGCCGAAGAGCTCGCTTTCCACCAGGGTATCGGGCAGCGCGGCGCAGTTGACCGCGACGAAGGGGCCGCGGCGCTGGCCATACTCATGCAGCGCACGCGCCGCCAGTTCCTTGCCGGTGCCGGTCTCGCCTTGCAGCAGCACGTCCACCGGCGTCGGCGCCAGGCGCAGCACCCATGCACGCAGCGTGTGCATGGCGGTGCTGTCGCCCAGCAGCAGCCGGTCCATCCCGGCGCCACCGGCCAGCTGCACGCGAAGGCCGCGGTTTTCCAGCGCCAACCGGCGTTGCTGCGCGGCGCGCTGCAGCAGCGTCAGCAGCCGGTCACGTCCGAAGGGCTTCTCGACGAAGTCGTAGGCGCCCTGCTTGATGGCGCCCACCGCCGTGGCGACGTCGCCGTGGCCGGTCATCACGATCACCGGCAGGTCTGCGTCGGCCTGGCGGCATGCGGCCAGGACTTCCAGTCCGTCCATGTCGGGCAGGCGCAGGTCGGTCAACACGACGTCGAAGGCGTCTTCGCCCAGCGCGCGCAACGCAGGCACGCCGCGGCCGAAGGCCTGCAGCGTGGCGCCGGCCAGCCGCAGCGATGCCACCAGGCCGGCGCGGAAGTGCTCGTCGTCCTCGATCAGCAGCACGCGGGGCAGAGGGGTGTCGCTCATGGGGTGTGGGCTGCAAGAGCCGCGCCACAAGCGTAGCCGGCCGGCGCGCCCGTGCACAGGGCCTGCACGCCTCTCAATCGTGAGAGACGGCCCACCGGGCCACTTCGCAATCCTGCGAGAACGGCGCGCGGGAACCTCGGTGAATCAAGCACTTGGCAGCGTTGGCGCAGTGGCACGGGCGCTGCACGCAGGGGCTCACCCGCCACCCCACCGGAGCCGGCCTCATGAAGCACCTCGCCATTACCCTGCTGCTCGGCCTGGCCGCTGCCACCGCCGGCGGGCAGACCCGTTTCGTCGTCGTCAACGGCCAGCGCTTGAGTGACGCCCAGGTGGCGCAGTTCGCGCGGCTGAACTGCAGCGTCGTCCCCGACGGCCGCTACTGGCTGAACCCGGCCAGCGGCGCCTGGGGCTACGCCGGCGGCCCGCAGCAGGGCAGGGTCGGCGACGGCTGCCGCAACCGCGACGGCACCGAAGGCCCGTTCGCGACGCTGCGGCGCGCCGAAGAGGTCGCCAACGGGTACCGCGGCCGCGGTCAACACGCGGTGGCCTTCCACAACGGCGACGGCTACTACGTGCGCGTCGCTCGCTGAGTCTTCATCTAGCCCAGGGAGCAAGACATGAGATCACCACATCGCTTTCGTCCCGCGCTGGCGCTGCTGCTGGCCGCGCTTGGCCTGCTCGCGGCCTGCGGCGGCCAGGTCGCCGAGTCGCTGGCGCGCCTGATCGAGGCCCGATTCGTCCCGGCAACGCAGGCCGTGGAGCGCGGCACCACGCAGCGCGTGACGCTGGAAATCCGCTGCAGCGACGGCATCGAGTCGCCGTTCGGCCGCCTGGGCGTCGAGATGCGGGTCGACGCCGCCACCTCGCTGGGGCTGCAGGCCACCACCATCGGCACCACGGCGGGCCGGCCCGGCGGGTACTCGGAAGGCTTCCAGAAGACGGAGTGCCGCCAGCCGACCGGCGCCGACGGCATCAGCCAGGCCCTGGTGCCGGTGGACGTGAGTGCCGACGCGGCGATGGCGCCCGGCACCTACGTGCTGCGCATGCGTGTGCAGGTCGAGCCGATCAGCGTCGGCGACCTGCCCAAGGACCAGACCTTCGCCGACCTCACCGTCGTCGTGCCCGCACCGCCTGGCGAGCCGGTGACCACTGGCAACCTGATCGTGGACCCGGGCTTCGAGACGGTGGTGGCCGCGGGCGGCCTGCCCGCCGCCCCGGGGTTCTGGCAGGGTGACGCGAGCAACGTCGTCACGGCCGAGGGCGACATCATGCCGCGCAGCGGCGCGCAGATGCTCAAGTTCATCGCTACCGGCGCAATCGGCAGCACGAACACGGTGGCCAGCCAGCTCTGGCAGACGGTGGACTTGCGCGAATACGCCAGCGTCATCGGCGGCGGCACCGCACAGGTCGACGCAGCGGCCTGGTTCAACCGCATCGTCGTCGGCACCACGACCGACCGCCGCTTCGACTTGCGCCTGCTCGCCTTCGACGGCAACCCGGCCGACGTCGGCACGCGCTACGCCGCCGGCACCTGGCTGGCGCAGCAGGCGGTCGCGCTCGACAGCCAGGCGTTCCTCTGGCAGCAGGTACAGGCCAGCCTGGTGCTGCCGGCGAACACGAGCTACGTGCTGGTCGAGATCTACGCCTTCGAGGACGTGCAAAACGATGCCGATGGCACCGAGTTCGCCGGCCACTACGCCGACGACGTCTCGCTCGTGCTGGTACGGCCGTGAGACATGGGACCTGCACGCTCCGATGCCTGACCCGGCATTTACCGTCGCCACGGCACCGCGAGATCCCTTCAAGCGTGGAGCACAGCAAGGGAGTGCCCAAGACGGGACATCCAATCCGGTGCGGCCTGTGCACGACTGCCGCTACTGGATTGCGTTGTCTCTGCTTGGCCGCGCCGACCGAACTTTGACCCACCTGACGCGATCTGGGGCTCACTTGTGGCCGTTCGCCCTGTCCCTGGCCGTCGATCAGGTCATTGGCTCGAAGCGCATTTCAACCCTGAGCCCGCCAAAGCACGAATCACGCAGCGACATCGTGGTTCGTTGTGCATCAGCAATCCTGGCCACTATGGCAAGGCCCAGGCCAACGCCTGTACCCGCTTGCCCCGCTCCTCGGTACAAGCGCCGCAGTACATGCTCGCGCTCAGAGCACGGTATGCCAATGTCCGAGCCCTCTACGCTCAGCAGCGGGTTCCGCTCTTCCCGTGTCGTGGCGATCCGTATCAAGCCGGCGTCCGACGTACAGGTCTTGGCGTTGCTCACCAAGTTGCGAAGCAGCGTCTGAAGCGCTACTTCGTCGGACTTGACGGCTTCCTCTTCGAGATCGCACTCCAACTGGATATTGCGACGCTCGGCCAACGCGATAAAGTCCTTCAGCACCTCGGCGCAGGCCTCATCGATGCGAACGCTCCGTGTAGGCAGGTCGCTGCCCAGCTGGGCATCCACGACACTCGGATCTTGCCGGGCGACCTGCTGATTGTCTCAGGGCCGACAACGAAGGTTGAGCGCTTCGCTGGTCGGTCGAAGGGCTGGCATTGGGTTGCCTGGTTCAGGGCCTACACCGTGCACGGGGATCACAGTCGTTGCGCATGACTGCACCGGTGAGTGGTGGTGTTGAATACCCAAGAGCTGCCCGAAGCCAAAGACAGCAGATGGCCGGGACCGCGAGTTCCCGGATCAACACAACGGCGAGCCCAGAGGTTGCAGTGCAGTGAGCGTCAGATCAGGCGCGCGGCAGCCTTCACGGCGCCACCCATTGCAGAACTTCCTTAGCTGCGTGGCATCTTCTCGAAATCGCTCAGGGCTGCTGCGCGGAAGGCGGGAAGGTCTTCACAGCGTTCGGCCAAGCGGATCAGGTCGGCGTGTGCGGTGTGTGAAAGCACTTCACCCATCCGGTCCTGCATGTACCAGATCAGCGTGGTGATCATGACATCGGCATGGCTGAGCGTTGGCCCGCAAGCATAGGGTGCGGCAAGGCGGCGCGTCAGTTCGTCAAGGCCAGCGCGGGCCTGGCCAAGGCAGCGGTCAAGCCATGCGGTGCTTCGATGCTCGGGGGCATGGAAGTGCCTTTCGTAGACCACGGCCGCGACCTTTTCGAGGGTGCCTTGGGCCAGGGCCGTCATCTGGAGCACGCGTCGGCGGGCGGGGCCGGCGCCAGGGATCAACGCAGCGTCACCCGCCTGCTCGTCGAGGTAGTCGAGGATCGCAGCACTGTCGATCAGCACCTCGCCGTCGTCCAGGACGAGGGCCGGAATGCGAGTCAGGGGGCTGATCTTCGAGACAGCCTGCGCATCTCCAAAGATCGAGCGCGTGTCGCGGGTGAAGGGCATGCCGTAGTGGTGCAGCGCGACTGCGACACGGCGCGTGACGGGGCTGTCGTATTGGCCGACGAGGATCATTGGGCGGGCCCCTGGGCAACGTAGTTTCAAACAATACCCGAAAGCAGTCGCCTGCTGTCACGTGACGGACGCCGCCCACAGCGCATCAGGAAGCGGTCATTGCAGGCATCGGGGCCCGCTCGAGCGGAAGACCGCTTGTTGGCAGCCAGCGCGACTGCGGTGGCCGGGAGTGAAGGAACGAAACCGCGGCACCGGGGCCATCACCGTGAGCCGCGCTCCTGCCGCGCCAGGGTCAGAATCGCGTCCAGGGCTGCCTCGCTCAGCCCCTTCAAGGCCCCAAAGTTCGCCTTCGAAAGTGGGCTCTGCTCGAAGCTGCGCAGCAGCAATGCACGCTGCTGGCGAGCCTCGGCCTGGGCAAGCTGCTCCGGAGTCGGCGGCAAGGCCGGCGCGTTCATGCGCTCTTGTCCCTGGGCACGAGCAGGGTTCCGCTCGGGCTGGGGCTGGGGCTGAGGCTTGTGCGGGCGCCGTGGCGCTTGGCTGGGCCGGGATGGCCGCGCAGAGCGGTCAGGGGGATCGGAAGAACCGGGCTGCACCGAGCGCGTGCCACGAGTGGCAGCCCGCTCCCCGGTTGCTTGCGAAGCGGGCTGCGACATCGCCGCCTGCTGGGACGGGATTGGCGGTCGCAGCGGCCGCGGCGGGCGGGCGTCTTGACGCGAAGCGCGGGCCTCCTGGCGACCTGCAAGTCTTCTTGCTTCGACGATGGCACGGCGCCGCTCGAGTTCCAAGCCTGCAGCATCGCGATGTTCGGCGGCGATTTCGCTGGCCGGCTGGCCGTCGAGATCGCTGCGTGTCGCACCCTCGGCCACCAGGGCCCGAAGGTAGGCGGTCGCGGTGGTGTAGCGCTGCAGGAAAATGGAAAGTGCCTTCTTGGTGAAGACGCCTGGCGCCCGTTCATGAATGTCGGACTGGATGCGAAGCTTGATTGGCTTGATCACGCCCGCACCGAAGAGCGCCGGGAAGTGCTGGGCCAGCAGGCGTGCGGTGTCGGCCGCGCCGGGTTCGGGCCGTGACGCCGCCGCGAGGCCAGCTGGCGCCGCCTCGGTCGGCGTGCGCGGCGTCTCATTGGGCGCAAGGCCGGGAGCAGTCTCGGGAATCTCAGGGATGTCAGGCATCGGAAGGACTCAGGTCGGTCACCGGAGCTGTGTCGTCGGGCCACGTATTCTCGGGCCATGCGTGCCTGCCTCTGTGTGGCCACCTCGCGGTCTCCTCCAGCCTGGGGATCGGGAGACGGGTTGCCTGAAACCTGCCTGTCGCCAATGGCAGCAAATGGCCGGCATCAGCCGAGCTCGATTCCGAAACCGAACTCGCGGCGCGTGGAGGCAGGCCCTGCAACGGCCCCCAGGAACAAGGCCGCGCATCCGTGCCGGATGTATCCTCGGCCCCTCAACTCAAAAGGATCGAGATGGCACTGTCAAAGAAGAAGCGCGTAGGCAAGAAAACCATTTCCGCCAAACAAGTCAGAAAGACGGCAAGCGGCAGAAAGCGCCGCAAGTCCGACGGTACCCAGCCTCCCAAGGCGGTGACTCCCAGTTCGGCGCCTGCGGCTTCCTGACCACCCGGACCCGCAGATCGCGCCAAGCCGCTTCGGCGTGGCGGCGCGCGCTGCTCAGGCGATCCCGCGGCAACGCCGACGCCCTGAGCGCCGGCAACACATCCGGCCAGTGCCCTGCCGGTGCGTCGCCCGTCATTCAGTCCGCCTGCAGACCTATGCGTCTGGCGACGACGCCCCAGGCCAAGGAGTTCGCCGCGCACATCGTTCCGCAGGCAGTCATTCGCTTCCGCGAGAAGTTTCCCGACGTCGAGTTGCGCCTGGTCGAAGGTCTGGGGCACACGACGCGGCCGCTTCTGCCCGACGATCCGGCGATTCGATTCAAGCCGATCGCGCATCTCGGCCAGATCGTGGTGGCACGCCGCGGCCATGGGTCGCACGCCGCTGCAACGGAGCTGGCTCCGTTCGATCTACGGACAGCGAGCACGACTCGCCGCAGGGTTCACCTCCCTGCGGCGATCCTGGACGCCCGTGGCCGAACGGGCGTTGGCCATGCCGTCTCGCTTGACCTCAGCGGCAGCTGATCGGCACGATCCAGCACGTCGGAATGCGGGGAATGGCTTGGCTTGGGCTCGTGAGCTCTTCGCCTTTGGGCTGAGGCTGGGCCGTATCGGCAGCGATGGCGGCAACGGTGTTCAGGCAGCAGCCGGCGGCCAGGGTGAAGGCGAGGAAGGTCTTGAGCATCTGAATCTCCAAGTGGTTGGCCGCGTGACAAGGAACCACGCAGCAGGGGAGCGAATGGCCTGGGCAATCAAGTTCCGACACACCCGCCGAACTTCATGCTACGGATCAGCCGTTATGAACTCGTTATGGGCGAGCCCGTGGTCCAGTTGAGCAACTCGACAACGCAACCGCCATGTGCCACTCCGTACCCACAGGCTCTGGCGCCGGATCGCCCGGCCTTCTGCGGGGTACCGTTTGCGGTTGCATGTGGTCGGAATGCGTCCTGACCCTCTGCAATGATCGATGGCCCACCCCGAGACGGGTGCGCGGCGGATGGGACAGGCGTGCGACCATACCCGCGTGAACGGTCCGTCCATCCCCTCCCGCGCGACATGCGTGCGCTGCCTGCGACCGCAGGCGACCTGCCTGTGTGCGCTGGCGCGGCCGACTGCCCACCGCACCGAGGTGCTGGTGCTGCAGCACCCGCAGGAACAGCGCCAGGCGAAGAACAGCGTGGCGATGCTGCGCCTGTCTCTGGCGCACTGCGAGGTGGTCGTCGGCGAGCGCTTCGCGCCCGGTGCGCTCGAGGACCTGTTGCATCGCCCCGGCCGGCAGACGTGGCTGCTCTACCCGGACGTGCCTGCCGCGCCCGCGCCGGCAGCCCCCGGGGCAACTGCGGGCAAACCGGTGCGGCTGGTGGTCCTCGACGCGACGTGGCGCAAGAGCCTGCGGATGCTGCTCGAGCATCCGGCCTTGGCCGCGCTGCCGCGCCTGTCGCTGGACGCGCCGGCGCCGACCCGCTACCGCGCGATCCGCGCGGCACGGCGCTTCGACCAAGTGTCGACGCTGGAAGCCACCGTACAGGCGCTGGCCATCCTGGAGGGCCCGTCCTTCGACGCAGCGCCGCTGCTCGACGCTTTCGGCTGCTTCGTCGCGGGCGTGGCGGCCCGGCAGCGGCCCCAGGCGTGCTCGGGCCAAGCCTGAGGCTGGCAGACATCCTCGGCGGAGGTTGCGCGGCGCTCGTTGGACACGGAACGGGCACCCTGCGCGATGGCCCGCGGCACCTCGCCGCTCAGCCCTTGACTTCGACCACCTGTTCGAAGCCGCCGAAGATCATTCGCTTGCCGTCGAAAGGCATGGGCGGATTGCCGGGTGCGGACGGGTCCATGCGCGGGTCTTCAATCATCTTCTTCATGGCGATGTCGCGCGTGGCCTTGTCCGGCCATTCGACCCACGAGAAGGCCACCGTCTCCTCGGCCGTCGCCTGGACCGCGCGGCGGAAATCGGTGACCTTTCCGTCAGGCACGTCGTCGCCCCAACCCTCGATCACACGGATCGCGCCCAGCTCGATGAACAGCGAGTCGAAATGACGCGCGTGTTCGATGAACTTCTGCTTGTTGGCCGTGGGGACCGCAATCACGAAACCGTCGATGTAGGACATGCTTGACTCCTGTTGGGTTGACCGGTCGGCGCACCCGACCTAGGGCGCCGCGCACCTTGTCGACGAACGGAAGCTGGCCGGTTCGACATGGCCTACCCGGTGCGCGGGCGTGCCCCTGTGGCGGAGGCCCGCCCGCCCTGAAGGCCTTCCATGCCTCACGGCGGCTCATTCCCTGCGGATGCATCTTGCTGCGCGCGCAGGCGCGCGTGCACGTACGCGCCCTGCGGCACGTGCAGCAGGTCGGCCACGCGCCAGAGCACGTGGCGCTCGTGGTCGCCGAGGTGCCCGTCGGCATAGGCCACGCGCCACATGTGTTCCACCATGCGCAACTTCTGCGGCATGTCGAAGCGCTCGTTGATGCGCGAGGTGAAGCTGAACAGGTCGGTGGCGTCACGCGCCGCCACCTCGGCCAGCTCGGCCAGGCGTTGCGCCTCGTCGGCACTCAGCGCGAACTTGTCGCGCAAGGCTGCGCGCACAGCCTCGCGCTCGCCGGCATGGAAGCTCGCGTCGGCGCGCATCACTTCCACCAGCATGACGGCGGTGGCGAGTTGAAGCACGTGCTCGGTCGCTTCAGTGCCGGCCTGCGCCGGCGGCGGCAGCAGGCGGTCGAGCAGATCGTTCAGGGTCTTGAGCATGGCCTCATCATGCCGCCAAACGCTGCAGCCGGCTGCTCGCGGCAGCGGCGCGGGGCTTTCGATCCGATGCAGTGACTGTGGCCCTAGGGCACTCTCAGGGGCGCGACGGGCAGCATGTCGGTGGAGAACCTCATCGGCGGGAGTGCCGTGCGGCCCCGCATCGAGAAGATGCTCTCACGGACACTTCGACCGAGTTCTTCCGCATAACCCGCATGGGCGGCCGCCACGCGTGCGGGCAAGGGATCCACCTTGCCGCCGTCGAGCCCGGCAAAGCCCTTGTCGGCCCACACATCGATCGACATCATCCTGCCGTGGCGCGTGAAGATGCTGGCAGACATCGAGACCACCTCGTCAGGCATCTCCAGCGAGCGCTCGACGATGGCCTCGCGGACCTCGGGCCGGTGCTTCAGCATCGCTGCCGCGTCGGCAGGGGCCGTGGCCCGGGTGCATTCGACGTCCTCCGGATGGCCGCCGCGCAGCGGCATCGACCACACGGCGTCGGTGCTGACGAGGCACTCTTGCGCCCAATCGACCCGGCCACCGGGGCTGCTCGGGGTCGAATTCACCGTCACGATGGCACGCACGCGGCGACCTTCGATGCTGGCACTCGTCACCACTTCGGCGACGAGATCGCCCCAGCGGTCGATGCTGGCCACCACGACCTTGCCGCGGCCGAGCTCCACCCACGTGCCGCCGCCGAGATCGACGGTGGCACGCGACGTCGTGATCACGGCCTGGGCATGCGCCACGACACACGTGCAGAGCAAGGCCGAGGCAAGGGTGAGCGTGCGTGTCATGGGTGCTTGAGGATACAACCCGCTCGGAGCGACCTCGGGGGCGACTGTGCCATCGTCGGGCGGCCAACCTGGGGCGGGCCGGACCACACCGCATCATCGCGGGACGAAGAAGGTCGAGCGTTCGCGTTGGACGGCGGGCTTGCCGGGGGGCGTGGCCCCGGGTATCGGGAGCGTGGCCACTTCGAACACCACCGGTGTCGACGTGCCCCGCAGCGGCTGTGCCTCGTTGTGCGGCAGGCGCAGGCTCACCACCAGGGACGCCAGGCTCACAGGCCCGGCGCTGGCCTGCGGAGCCGTCACCGCCAGGCCTTCTATGCCCTCGACGCTCACCCGGTAGGTCTGCGTGGCCTCGGTGCGGTTCATGATCTGGATCCGGTACACGTTCTCGACCGCACCCTCGTCGACGATGCGGGCCAGCGCCCCGCGGTCCTTGACGACGTCGAACTTGAACGGGCTGCGCAGCGCCACGCTGGCGGCGAACGCGACGCTGGCGGCGCCCAGCACCGCGGCGTAGACCAGCACGCGCGGGCGCAGGGCGCGCTTGAACATCTGCAGCCGCGTCCAGCCGTTGACGACGCCGTTCTCGGTCGAGTAGCGGATCAAGCCCCTGTCATAGCCCATCTTGTCCATCACGTCGTCGCACACGTCGATGCAGGCGGCACAGCCGATGCACTCGTTCTGCAGCCCGTCGCGGATGTCGATGCCGGTCGGGCAGACCTGCACGCACAGCGTGCAGTCGATGCAGTCGCCCATGCCCTGCGCCGCCGGGCTGGCCTTGCGCGAGCGTGAGCCGCGTGGGTCGCCGCGCGCGCTGTCGTAGGTGATGATCAGCGAGTCCTTGTCGATCAACGCACTCTGGAATCGTGCATAGGGGCACATGTACTTGCACATCTGCTCGCGCAGGTAGCCGGCGTTGCCGTAGGTGGCCGCGCCGTAGAAGAGGATCCAGAACAGGTTCCAGGGCGACACGCCGAGCTCTGGCAAGGCGGCAGCGAGTTCGCGGATCGGCGTGAAGTAGCCGACGAAGCTGAAGCCGGTGAACAGGGCGATGGCCAGCCAGGCCGCCTGTTTGGCGCTCTTGCGCGCGAGCTTGCCGGCACCCCAGGGTGCCTGGTCGAGCCGCATGCGGGCGATGCGGTCGCCTTCGATGCGGCGCTCCACCCACATGAAGATCTCCGTGTACACCGTCTGCGGGCAGGTGTAGCCGCACCACAGGCGGCCGGCCACGGCGGTGAACAGGAACAGGGCCAGGGCCGAGAGCACGAGCAGCGCGGCCAGGAAGATCAGGTCCTGCGGGTACAGCACCAGCCCGAGGATGTAGAAGCGCTGCGCCTCGAGGTCGAACAGCACCGCCTGGCGGCCGCCCCACTGCATCCAGGGCAGCCCGTAGAACAGCAACTGCGTGAGCCAGACGAAAGTCCAGCGCCAACCGGCGAACCAGCCTTTCACCGCCCGCGGGTAGATGTCGGGCTGCTTCTGGTACATCGAGACGAACTGCAAGCCGTCGTCGGCCTCGTTCGATGCGGGCCGGATCGGGATCACGGGGCCGGGAACGGATTTGCCCGGCATCACCGCTTCGGCGCTCCGGACTTCGAAGCGGCCTGGCAGCGCGCGTCGATCACGAGGCGCGTCACGAGATTCTTTTCGTCGATCATTTAAAGATGCATAGTTGATGCATCTTAAAGAGAGCCGATCCGGCTGGCAATAGAGTCGATGTGCCTTCAGGGTTGTTCACACCGATCGAATGCCACCGATGCCGCCGGTCAAACGTTTCCCGATCCACCCCGCGAAGCCGGGGCGCATCTGCTGGGGCTGCGATCAGTACTGCCCGGCCGACGCGATGAAGTGCGGCAACGGCAGTGTGGCCACGCCGCACCCGTCGGAACTGTTCGGTGACGACTGGCTGGAGTGGGGGCTGGACGCCCCAGTCGGCCCTGACATGAGTTCGGCGGCGACGCCGGATTGATCGGCGACGCGCCGCTGCTCAGAAGGACACTTTGCGCGCGTCGACGTCGATGTGCACCGAGTCGCTGCCCAGCATGGCGATCGCGGCGCGAGCGAACGCCTGGCGCAAGGCCGCGTCGGCCTCGAAGCCGCGCACGCCGATCGCCTCCGCCAGAACGATGAGCTTGTCCTTCGTCAAGACCTTGCCGAGCGGGTTCAGCGGCTCGCATTCGTAGGCGGTGAACTGCTCGTCGAGCCAGCGGCGCGCGTTCTCGACGCTATCGGGGGCGGCGCCCTCGGGTGGGTGGCAGATGACTTCGGCCGGGCCGAAGGACAGACGGACAGACGCGCTCATGGGGGTGTGGCGAAGGGAAAGGTGATGCCAGTCTACGCAGTCCCCAGGCTCAGGGCAAAGCGGCCTGTTCGCGCACCAGCTCGGCGCCGATGCGCAGCACGTCCTCGACCAGCGCGTGCGCATGCTCCATCTCGCTGCGCGCGCCGACGAAACACGGCCGCAGCGCCAGCCGGCCGTTCACGCGCGTCGTGCTCGGCATATTGCGGTTCTCGCGTGTCAGCCGCCGATGCAGGCGCTGGTTCAGCAGGTCGAGGTCGCCCACCTCGGGCGACACGTAGCGAAAGCAGCAGATCGACAGCGTGGGCTGCTGCAGCAGCTCCAGGTTCGGGTGTGTGCGCGCTGCCTTCGCGACAAGCGCCGCCATGTCGTTGTGGCGCCGGATGCGCTGCGTCATGCCTGCCACGCCGATCTCGCGGATCAGCGCCCAGACCACCACGCCGCGGCTCGGCGCGCTCAGTTCGACGCCATAGTCGTAGTAGGGCACGCCCATGTCGTCCATCGAGTGTTCGACGCGCGCTGCCTCGTCATCGGGTCGGTGCATGCTGCCTTCCAGGTAGGCGGCCGGCTCCTGCGTGAAGGCGCGGCGCAGCAGTTCACGCTCGCGCACGAAGGTGGCGGCCACGCCGACGGCGGCGCCGAGCCATTTGTGCGGATCGACGATGACGGAGTCGGCCAGCTCCAGGCCTTCGTAGAGCGGCGCCGCCCGGTCATCCAGCCGGCCCGGCAGGCCATAGGCACCGTCGACATGGAACCAGACGCCGTTCTCCCGCGCGAACTCGCCGAGGCTGCGTAGGGGGTCGATGGCGCCGGTGTTGGTGGTGCCGGCGCTGGCGACGATGGCCATCGGCAGCACGCCGGCGCGCCGGTCTTCGGCCACTGCGCGGCGCAGCGCATCCACCCGCATGCGGCCGCGCTCGTCGCAAGGGATCTCGCGCACTGCCCGGCGCCCGAGGCCGAGCACGCCGGCCGAACGCTGGATCGTGTGGTGGGCTTCGGCGGTGGCATAGACGGCGACGCTGCGGTCCATGCCGTCGGCGGCCGGGTCGCGGCCGAGCCGCTCGAAAGCGCTCTGGCGCGCCGCGCCCAGCGCCAGCAGGTTGGCCACCGAGCCGCCGCTGCTGTAGACGCCCTGCATCGAGACCAGCCCGAACATGTCTGCCAGCCAGCGCAGGGAGAGCTCCTCGAGGAAGTTGAAGGCGGTGTGCCCGTAACGCTGCGGCGAGGCGATGCCGGCCGCGGTGGCGGCCAGCGCGGCGGCCGTGGTTCCGCCGGTGGTGATGAAGGCGCTGAAACCCGGCCGGGGCACCGATGAGCCGTTCGGCACGACATGCCGCAGCAGCTCGTCGGCCACCGCGTCGATGCCGATGCCCGCGCGCGGCAGGGCGATGTCGAGATGCTCGCGCCAGCGCTGTCCCGGATGCAGTGCATCGGGATGCTCGAATGTCAGGAACTCGTCGAGCCCTGCGCCGAGCTGCGACAGCAGCGGCTGCAGGCGGCCCGTTTCGGCGGCATCGCTGGTCATCGCGATCTCAAGGCCGGATGCGGCGCGACTCGAGATAGAAGCGCTTCTCGTCGGCCTCGCCCATCGAGAAGCTCTTGCGTGGCAGCGGGCCGTGCCGCGCCACGCGTCCGATCAGCTCGCTCTTGCCCAGCGTGGCCAGGTGCAAGCCCGCGTTGCCTTGCACGCCGGCCAGCTGCGCCAGCGCGTCGTCGCCGTGCACGTAGTCCACCTCGTGTGCGCCGCCCCGGGCCAGCAGGTCATCGACGAAACCCTGGAAGGTGGCCACGTCCAGCTGCGCGGCCGGCATGCCGGAGACCACCACCAGTGCATGGCGGCCGCCCGGCTGCACCAGCCCGGCGGCATGCTCGCTGCGCGGCAGCGCGGCCAGCGCGGCACGCATCGAGGCCGCATCGGGCTGGTCGACGATGCGCACCCGCTCGCCGAAGTGCGCCGCCAGCGCCGCGCGGATCTCGCCCTTCACCCCGGTCAGCAGGCGGTGGATCGGCGAGAACTCCAGCGCGGTGTCGTGGATGTTCTCCACCTCCACCAGCGCCCAGCGCGCCGGGTGGTCGTGCCCGGCGCCGGCCTTCATGCGGTCCCAGCAGGCCTTGGCGGTGGCCAGCGAATGGTTGCCGTCGCCCATGGCGAACAGCATCGGCGGCGTGTCGGGCGGCAGGCCGTGCCGCGCGGCGAAAGCGGCGCCGTCGCCCAGCGCCTGCAGCGCCTGCATGCCCTGGCCTTGCGTGGGCGCGTCCAGCGCCAGGCCGGCCACGCGGCCGCCGCCGAGCATCAGCGGCGTGTCGTACAGCGGCGCGAGGCGTGCGCGTTGTGCCGCCAGCGGCTCGATGACCGTGCACTGCGGGTCGTCGATCAGCACGAGGATGTGCGGCAGCTCCAGCTCGGCGCCCTGGCGCACCTCGACGCGCGGCGCGATGCGCTCGACGATGGTGCCCTCGGTGGGGCGGATCAGGCTGCTCGAAGCAGGCGAGAAGTCGTAGTGCTCCAGGTCCAGCTCCAGCATCAGGCCGCGGCGCACGCGACCGTCGGGCAGGCTGCGCTCCACCAGCACTGCGCCGGCATGCTCGCGCAGCAGGCCTTCGGCCAGGTAGCGCCGCATCGTGGCCTGGATGCGCGCGATGCGCTGGGGCTTGTCGGCACTGGCGAGGAAGACCTCCGGAAAGATCATGTGCAGCGTCGACGGCGCATCGCCGACCCGGCCCGCCACGCGCTCCCAGTAGCCGGGCTCGCTGGTGTACTGGTCGCAGGCGATGACGCTCCAGCGCTGCAGGTCGATGCCCGAGCGCGGAAGCAGCAGACGAGGGGGGCGAAAGCAGGGCGGGATGGTCATGGCGGCCATCATGCCGCAGCCGGACGGCAAGTCACAGCGGTGTCGGGCGCGGCGCGCCGGGCTATCGTCGCGCCCTTGCCTCGACCCCGAACCGGTGACGAGCATGCTGCAAGCCGGCCCGATGGTGGGCCGCCCATTGCAGATCCTCGACCGTGCCAAGGGCCTCGGCGAGCGCCTGGCCAAGTGTCTGCCTTGCTCCACCGCGCTCGCACGATCCGCGACGCATGAATCCGCAGGCGTCGGCAGGCGGCTTGCGGCCCAGAGGAGCCGGTCACCTACGCCGAAGCCGTCACTCGCGAACGCTGGGCACGTTGGCGCGCAGATGTGCGATCTCTGCCTCCAAAGTGGCGATGCGCTGGTCGCGCGAGCTGATCGCAGCCTGCACGTCCGCGGCCTCGAACCGCTGCGGGATGTGCTGCGGGCAGTTCACATCCCACGCCGTCACGGTGAGGAGCACCACCTGTTCCGGCCGCGCGCGGTAGCCAGCCGGCATGAGTCGGCGCAGCAGTTCCTCGTCGCCCTCGACGACGCGCGCAGTGCCCCACACCTTGATGCGGCGCCGGTTCGCGTAGTCGATCAGGAAGAGGTGCACCTTCGGGTTGTCCAGCAGATTGCCCTGCGTGATGTACTGACGGTTGCCGGCGAAGTCCGCGAATCCGATCGTCCGCTCGTCCAGTACCCGCAGGAATCCGGCCGGTCCGCCGCGGTGCTGGATGTAGGGTTGCCCATCGCGGTTCACGGTTGCGAGGAACACGCTGGTCTGCGCCTCGATCTCCGCCTTCAACTCGGGCGTGATGGCCTGCTCCCAGGAGGCGCCGGCTTCCAGCCGCGCGTAGGCAGCTCGCGAGCCTTTGCGGCTTTGGATGGCCTTCACCGTGTCGGTGAAGGCCACATCGCTGGTAAAGGTCTTGACCTCATCCATGATCACAACCCGCGCTCGGTAAGCCTGGCATGCGCATCCGGGCACCGGCCGCTCGGCCAGCGGAACTGCCGCTCGCCTTCGGCGATGGCCAGGTCGTTGATGCTCGCGATGCGCGTGTGCGTCAGGCCCTCGCCATCGAAGGCCCGGTTCTCGTTGCCATGGCTTCGAAACCATTTCTGCGTCAGGAAGGCTTCGATCTCTCCGCGTCCTTGCAGGAAGATCGCGCGGTTGCGCCACCGACTGTCGGGCGAATACGCCAGCGCCGCACGCGGTGGATCGCGGCTGTTCCACACGTCTTCGGCCAGGGGAACCTTCTGGATGGCCGTCTCGAGCGTGAACGGCGGCAGGGGCGGACGGGTCATGTCGAGTTCTCCTGAAACATGGTTGCGAGACCGCGGCAACAAGCGCCACGACCTCGCCGGAATGACCGCTCCGATCAGGCGGCGAGGGCCTGCACGACGGGGAAGTCGATCTCGGTCTGTGCGACTGAATTGACGTAGTTCGTCCAGGTGTTCAGCGCGATGTGCTGGACGATCTCGACGATCTGCGCATCGTCGTAGCCGGCCATGCGCACCGCCTGCACATCGGCGTCGGACACATGCCCACGCTCGCGCACGACCTTGGCGGCAAAGCGCACGGCGGCATCTGCCTTCGGATCGAGCGAACCGCCGTGGCGATTGGCCGCGATCTCGGCTTCGCTCAGCTTTGCCAGGTTCTTGCCCAGGAAGCTGTGCGCCGACAGGCAGTAGCCGCAATCGTTGATCTGCGCAACAGCCAGCGCGATGCGCTCGCGGGTTTGTGCCGGAAGGCTGCCCTTGGCCAACGCGCCCGACATGCCCAGGTACCCCTCCAGGGCGGCGGGGCTGTTGGCGACGAGGCGGAACAGGTTGGGAACGCTTCCGATCTGCTTGTGGACGGCGTCGAGCAGCGGGCGAGCCGAAGCAGGAGCGGCATCGACGCTGGCGGGGGTAGTGAGGCGGGACATGGCGTGGACTCCAGAGGTTGGTTGGCCGGTAGGTGCCGGTGAAGAGACTGTAGATATTCCCGTCATCTACAACTAGACTGCAATTTTGCGAATCTACCTACCGAAATTCGGAACAATGGATCGACTCGATGCGATGACGGTATTTGCGGCCATCGTCGATGCGGGCAGCCTGTCCGCGGCAGGGCGCCGTCTTGAGGTGCCCTTGGCGACAGTGAGCCGCAAGCTTGCGGATCTGGAGTCCTACCTCGGCACCAGGCTCATCACGCGCTCGACCCGCAGGCTCGAACTGACGGAGGCCGGGCGCGACTACCTCGAGGCGTGCCGCCAGATCCTCGAGCAGGTCGACGAGGCAGAGCGGGCCGCGAGCGGCGCGTATGCCAATGTCAGGGGCCGGCTCGTGGTGGCTGCGCCTGTCGTGTTCGGCCGCCTGCACGTCGTGCCGGTGGCCACCGCGTTTCTGGAGCTGCATCCTGAAGTTGATGTGCAGTTGCGGCTCGGTGACCGCAATGTCAACCTGATCGAGGAGCACGTCGACGTGGCGCTGCGCATCGGCAACCTGCCGGACAGCAGTCTTGTGGCGACCCCGGTTGGCTTCGTCCGCAGGGTCGTGTGCGCGAGCCCGGGCTACCTGGATCGCTTCGGTACGCCGCGTTCTTTGAACGAACTGGCGTCGCACCGGTGCGTCACCTTCGACGGGCTTGACGCCGCCTCAATCTGGACCTTCGTTTCGGCCGACGATGTTCGGCGCCAGGTGCCGGTGCACACGCGCATGACCGTCTCGACAGCCGACGCCGCGATCGCGGCTGCGGCACTTGGCCTCGGGCTGACCCGGGTGCTGTCCTACCAGGTGGCTGATGCCTTGCGCGACGGTCAACTCGTCCGCGTGCTGGCCGCAGACGAACCGCCCCCGGTGCCGGTGAACCTGATCTATCCGGGGCAGGGGCGGCTCCCCATGAAGTCTCGAGCGTTCATCGATGTCGCGGCAGGCCAGTTGCGCGAGCGCTTGCAAGGGCTTGTCGAAGCCGGCTCCGCGCCACCATCCCCCGCAAGGCGACAACCGCGAGGCGACCGGCCGAAACGGTCGTGAAGGTCGGCAGCCTCCTCAGCTTTCGGCCTGTCTGCGCTTGTTTGCAGGATGCCTGGCTTCTCTTCGGCTGCCGCGGCGAGAGGCACCGTCACCGTTGCCGGTCGCACCGGCGACCACGTGACGGCTACTTGCGAGGAGTCGCGGAGCGCGCGCTGAACGCGTTGCGCACCAGGGCCTGCGACTGCGGGCTGTCCCACTCGCGCGCGCCGTAGACCTTGTCGACGACGCGGCCCTGCGCGTCGACCAGCACCGTCAGCGGCAGGCGCGAGGCGCCGAGCAGTGTCTCCAGCTGCAGCCTGCGGTCGATGAAGTGGCTGATGGTCGCGTTGGTGGCGCGCAGCAGCTGCTGCGCTCGGTCGGGATAGTCGTCGGTCGAGATGCCGATCACGGCGAAGGGCACCGGGTGTTCCAGCCAGGCAAGCCGCTCGAGCGAGGCCATCTCCGCCCGGCAGGGCGCGCACCAGCTCGCCCAGACGTTGATGAGCAGCGGCCGGCCGCGGTAGTCGGAGAGCCTGCGGTTCGGGCCGTTCAGGCCAAGCATGGGCGCGTCCTGCAGCAACTGGCCCACCTTCGCTTCCTCGGGCAGATTCTCGGCGCCCTGCGCCAGCGCGGCCCGGGGCAGCAGGGCGCCGGCACAAAGCGCCAGCAAGGCCGAGCGGCGCGGGCTGGGCGTCATCGATCAGGTCCCGCAGAAAGTCTGGTAGCCGGCCTGCGCCTCGGCCGGTGCCGGCTCGGCATAGACCGCGTGTTCCGGCCGCTCGTCGAAGGGCTGGCGCAGCGCGGCAAGCAGGCTCTCGAAAGGCGCGAGGTCACCGTCCGTGGCCGCAGCCAGCGCTGCCTCGACACGGTGGTTGCGGGGGATGAGCCAGGGGCTGGCGCGGCGCATGCGCGCGGCCCGTTCGGCCGCACCCGGCCCGCCGGCCGCGTCGTCGCGCGCGCAGCGCTCGCGCCATCGGGCCAGCCAGGCGTCGAGCGCCGCAGGGTCGGCGAACAGCTCGCGCAGCGGTGCATCGCGCCCTTCGGCCGCATCGGCCAGGCGCCGCCAGCCGAGCGTGAAATCCACCGACTGCGCAAGCAGCAGCGCGAGCCAGTCGTCGACGAGCGCTGCGTCCTGCGCGTCGTCGGCTGCGGAGGCGGCGTACAGGCCCAGCTTGCCGCGCTGGCCGCGCAGCAGCGCGGCGGCATAGAGGCCGGGAAAGGCGTCGATCACCGCCGTGGCCTGCGCCACCGCGTGCTGGACCACTGCCTCGTCGTCGGAAGCGGCCATCAGCGGCAGCAGCGTCTCGGCCAGGCGCGCGAGGTTCCAGCGCGCGATGTGCGGCTGGTTGCCGTAGGCATAGCGCCCACCGTGGTCGATGCTGCTGAAGACCGTCTGCGGGTCGTAGGCCTCCATGAAGGCACAGGGGCCGTAGTCGATCGTCTCGCCGGAGATCGTCATGTTGTCGGTGTTCATCACGCCGTGGATGAAGCCCACGTTCATCCATTGCGCGATCAGCGCCGCCTGGCGCTGCGCGACGGCCTGCAGCAGCGCGAGGTAGCGATCCGGTGCCTGCGCGAGCCCGGGGTCGTGTCGCGCCATCGTGTACTCGGCCAGCTGGCGCAAGCGCTCGACTTCGCCTCTGGCAAGGAAGTACTGGAAGGTGCCCACGCGCAGATGGCTCGCGGCCACGCGGGTGAGCACCGCGCCGGGCAGGGGCAGTTCGCGGCGCACGGTCTCGCCGGTGGCGGCCACGGCCAGCGCGCGCGTGGTCGGGATGCCCAGCGCGTGCATCGCCTCGCCGATCAGCACCTCGCGCAGCATCGGGCCGACGGCGGCCTTGCCGTCGCCGCCGCGCGAGAAGGGCGTGCGGCCCGAGCCCTTGAAGGCGATGTCGCGGCGCCGGCCGTCGCGATCGATCAGCTCGCCGAGCAGCAGCGCGCGGCCGTCGCCGAGCTGCGGCGCAGAAGCCGCCGAACTGGTGCCCGGCGTAGGCCTGCGCGATCGGCTCGGCGCCTTCGGGCAGCGCATTGCCGGCGAACAGGCTGGCCCCCGCTTCATCACGCAGGGCCGAAGCATCGAGCCCCAGCTCGGCGGCCAGCGCATCGTTGAGGAACAGCAGCCGCGGCGCAGGCACCGTGGCGGGCTGCCAGGCCGTGTAGAAGCCGGGCAGCTCGCGGGCGTAGGTGTTGTCGAAGGCGAATCGGGTCATGGGGGCCGTGGGCAGCGCGAAGGGTCTATCGATAGTGTGCCGGGCGCGGGCCGGCCTTGCTGCCCGTCACGCGCCAGACCACGTCGCCCACGTCGTCGGCCACCAGCAGGGCGCCGTCGGCGGCGAGCGCCACGCCGACCGGCCGGCCGTAGGACTCGCGCTCGTCAGGCGCCAGGAAGCCGCCGAGGATGTCGCGCGGCGGCCCGGCGGGGCGCCCGTTCGCGAAGGGAACGAAGACGACCTTGTAGCCGCTGAGCGTGCTGCGGTTCCACGAGCCGTGCTGGCCGATGACCATGCCGTCCTCGGCGAAGCCGGGCAGCGTGCCGCCGGGCATCCAGCACAGGCCGAGCGACGCGGTGTGCCCGCCCAGCGCGTAGTCGGGCTCCATGGCACGCGCGACCAGCGCGGCGTCCTGCGGCACACGCTCGTCCACCGTCTGCCCCCAGTAGCTGTACGGCCAGCCGTAGAAGCCACCGTCGATCACCGACGTCAGGTAATCCGGCGGCGTCTCGTCGCCCAGGCCGTCGCGCTCGTTGACCACCGTCCACAGCGCCTTCGTGTGCGGCTCCCAGGCCAGGCCCACCGGGTTGCGCAGGCCGGCGGCGAAGATGCGGTGGCCACCGGTCGCCAGATCGAGTTCGTAGATGCAGGCGCGGCCCTGCTCGACTGCCATGCCGCTCTCGGCGATGTTGCTCAGCGAGCCCACGCCGATGTAGAGCTTGCGGCCGTCGGGGCTGGCCAGCAGGCTGCGCGTCCAGTGCCCGCCACCCGGGTAGCTCGTCAGCGGACGTCCCGGCGCAGTGATTCGGGTCGTGCCCGGCGTGTACGGAAAGGCCACCACGCCGTCGGTGTTGCCGACGTAGAAGGTGTCGCCCAGCAAGGCCATGCCGAAGGGCTGGCGCAGCCCCTCGAGGAAGGCTTCGCGTGTCTCGGCCACGCCGTCGCCATCGGCGTCGCGCAGCAGCGTGACGCGGTTCGGGCTCACGCCCACGGCGGCGGCGCGGCGCAGCGTGCTGAACATCGCCAGGTCGAACAGCGACTTGGCCGGGCCGGGCAGGAACAGCGATTCGGCCACGGTGACGTCGCCGTTGGGCAGCACGTGGATCCAGCGCGGGTGCTTCAGCCCGGTGGCGAAGGCGTTGACCGCCAGGCCGGGCGCGGCGGTGGGCCGATGGCCCGGTGCCCAGCCACGCGCCGTGGGCATCTTCAGCGTCGGGATGCGGCCTTGCGGGCGGGCCGCGGGAATCGTCGGCGCCGTGCCGATGGCCTGGCCCGACACGGTGCCTTGCAGCCGCCGCCAGGCGATGGCCATGTCGCCGACCCGCGCGACCAGTTGCGCGAATGCGCCGGACATGTTCATGACACCCCTCCTTCGGACCGGGCGGATGTTAGGGCAGGACGTCTTGCGGCGCTCCGGCCGGGCGATTCACGCGTGCCGGATGGCCGTCGGCTCGATGCCGAACATGCGGCGGTGCGTGCGCGTCAGGTGCGAGGAATCGGCAAAGCCGGCTTCGTGCGCCGCGTCGGTCCAGGAGGCGCCGGCCATCGCCGCTTCGATGGCCACGTTGATGCGCAGCCACAGCACATAGGCACGGAACGAGGTGCCCGTCTCCTGCACGAACAGGTGCCTGAAGCGGCTGGGCGAGAGCGTCGCCGCAGCCGCGGCATCGGCCAGCGAAACGGTCGTGCGGATGCGCGAGCGGATGCGCTCGAGCGCACGCTGCAGGCGCGGGTCGCCGGCGCCCACCGGCGGCACGCCGGCTGCGTTCAACGCCAGCCGGGCGACCGTGTCGCGAGCGATGCCGCGCATCGTGTCGGCATCACTCGCGCCGCGCAGCGCCGCGAGCAGGCGATCGGCCAGGCCACGCGCCTCGGGCTGCGGCAGCGCGCTCAGGCCCAGCGCGCCGAAGCGGCTCGACAAGGCGCGGCCCTCGGTGCTCTCGGGCTCGACGAACAGGTGCGCCACGGTCGCGCCGTCGAGCTCGAACTCGTGCGGGCAATGCGAGGGCACGATGGCGGCCTCGAAGGCGGCCCAGGGCCCCGCCCGATCGGTGCGGAAGCGGAACCCGCCCTCGAGCGCGAGGGCGACCTGGTGGGCATGGTGCGCGTGCCACTCGGAGCGCCCCTGGCCCTGGCCGATCCACAGGCTGCCGGTTTGCCAGAAGTAGACGCGTCCCGAGGCGGCGATGCGCTGGCGATCGAACTTCGAGTCCGTCACGGGAGCCCTCTCGCAAGTCAGCCGTTTCGTTCAATCCCCGCCGCGGGCCGCCCGGAAGAATCCTTCCTCATCGACCCACCCCGACGAGCCCCTGATGAACCACTTTGCCCGCCGCATCCGCACCAGCGTCCAGCGCGAACTGGACGCCGCCCGCGAAGCCGATTCACAGGGCCTCGCGCAGATCGCCTTCGTTCACCTGGAGCGGGCGCATGTGCTCGGCCAGGCGTCGACGGTCGAGCACGTGCGTGTCCACCTTCGCATGTTCGGCTGGGCTGCACGTCACCGCAAGACGGGTGAAGCCCTGGGGCAGCTGTGGCGGATCGCCGCCGCGGCGCTGATGACCGGCATCGGCTGGCTGCCCGAAGGCAACACGGGCGGCGCCGACATCAGCGGCTTCCGTCGCCTGCCGATCCCGCCCGACCTGCAGCGCGTGCTGGACGACGCGCGCCGCCCGTGATCCGCGTCCGCCCCTGATGACCACCCGACGACACCCTGGAGAAACCACCATGACCCGAACCCTGCTCTCGACCGCGCTGCTGACCACGAGCCTGGCCCTTGCGGCCTGCGGCACGCCGCCGCGCGACCTCGACCTCACGCTGCGCCACCCCAGCGCGCAGGGGCGCTACGTCGTGCAGATGGAGCCGCCGGCGGCCGCCCCGGCCATCAACCAGATGCACGCCTGGCAGATCAGGCTGAACCGCGCCGACGGCACGCCGGTGCGCGGAGCGCGTTTTGCCGTCGACGGCGGCATGCCCCAGCACGGGCACGGGCTGCCCACGCGGCCGCAGGTCACGCAGGAACTGGCCGACGGCACCTACCTGATGGAGGGCATGAAGTTCAGCATGACCGGCTGGTGGGAGATCAAGCTCGCCATCCAGGCGGCCGAGGGCGCGGACTCGGTGGTCTTCAACACCGTGGTCGAAGCGCCGGGAGCGCGGCGATGAAGCCGCAGCGCCTGGCCGGCGCGACCCTCGGCCTCGCCTTGGCCAGCGCGCTGTCGCTGCTCACCGGCTTCACCTGGGCCGATGCCTGGTCGGCCGAAGACAAGGCCGTGCTCGCCTCGCTGAGCCTGGACCGGCTGCCGCCCGCGCCGCGCGACCCCTCCAACGCCGTCGACGCCGATCCCGCGGCGGCGGCGCTCGGCAAGCGCCTGTTCGCCGACACGCGCTTCTCGCGCAACCAGGCCGTCTCCTGCGCCACCTGCCACGCGGCCGATCGCCAGTTCCAGGACGGCCTGCCGGTCGGAAAGGGCGTCGGCAGCGGATCGCGGCGGACCATGCCCATCGCCGGCGCAGCGCACGGCCCCTGGTTCTTCTGGGACGGCCGCAAGGACAGCCTGTGGTCGCAGGCCCTCGGCCCGCTGGAAGACGCTGTCGAGCACGGCAGCAACCGCACGCGCATCGCGACGCTGCTGATGGCGAACTACCGATCCGAATACGAGGCCTTGTTCGGCGCCATGCCGGATCTGGCCGGGCTGCCGGCCGACGCCGGGCCGAACGGCACGGTGGCGGAACGCGGGGCCTGGCAGTCGATGCCGGCGCACCGCCGCCACGAGGTGAACCGCGTGTTCGCCAACCTGGGCAAGGCGATCGCGGCCTACGAGCGCACGCTGCACCTGGGCGAGTCGCGCTTCGACCGGTATGCGCGCGCCGTCGTGGCGGGCGATTCCGCCGGGCAAGCGGTGCTGTCGGCCGCCGAAGTGCGCGGCCTGCGCCTGTTCATCGGCCCGGGTCAGTGCGCCACCTGCCACAGCGGGCCGCTCTTCACCGACCAGCACTTCCACAATACCGGGGTGCCGCCGCGCGACGCAGCCCGGCCCGACTCCGGGCGTGCGGCGGCCACGGCCCGGGTCGAGCACGACGAGTTCAACTGCCTGGGCGCCTACAGCGACGCGCCGAAGTCGGCCTGCCAGGAACTGCGCTTCATGGTGAGCGGCGATGCGGCATCGCTGGGTGCGTTCAAGACGCCTGGCCTGCGCAACGTCGCGCAGCGCGCGCCCTACATGCATGCCGGCCAGTTCGCCAACCTCGACGAAGTCATCGCGCATTACGTGGCATCGCCCGCTGCGGCGCTCGGCCACTCGGAACTCGCGCACGAAGGCAGCGGTTCGGTGCACCGGCAGGCGATCCGCCTGAGCGCCGCGCAGGCACGTGATCTCGCCGCGTTCCTGCACACGCTGTCGGGCCCGATCGCCGAGACAACGAGAAGCGATTGAAACTGATCGTCGTCAAGCCATCGACACGGACAGGTAGCGCGGTGCGGCCTGGGGCGTTTTTGCAACGCACGACCGATCACTGACATACGGCAATGGCCGGCGCTGCAGCCGGCCAATGATTCACCCGAACCGATCGTCCACAGGGGGGTGAAACCATGTCAGGCCAAGCCGTTTCGACGCGCGCGGGCGCACGCACCGCGCTTTCCGCCGCCGCACTGTCGGCGTTGTCTGCCCTGCCGATGGCCGCGCATGCCGGCGCGCCAGGCTGGTTGATCGCCTTCGCCGCGCACGATGCCGGCGCCTGCCTTGCCAGCGCCCGTCCGGGGCCGACGCGGGCGATGCCGCGGACCTTCGCTCTCAAGCCGGTGGCCGCGGCCAGCAGCAGCGCGCTGTGCGCCGCCGGCACGCGGGCCGCGCCGGCCACCGGTGGCGGCTCCTTCGCCGACATCGTCAACGACATCACGATCGCCGAATGGAAGACCGGCGACGAGACCTCGCCCGTCCTGGCCATCGGCATCCTCGGCGGCAAGGGCACGCGCAGCATCCTCAACCGCGGCAGCGTGGACGCGCGGGCAACCGCCAGCGTCGATGCCTTCGAGCCGACCCTGGATCTGCCGGCTGGCGAAGACCGCACCGACACCCTGTCGGTGAGCGCGACAGCCGTCGGCATCCGCGGCGGCAGCGCAAACCCCTCGATCGACAACCGCGGCGTCATCAGCGCGACGGCCGATGCCTCGGTGGACAAGGTCGCGGTGACGCTGACGCTGGTCGGGACGGCGCAGGCTACGACGACGGCTTCGATTGCCGCCAAGGCGATCGGCATCGAGGGCGGCGGCGCCGTCAGCAACGACGGCACGGTGACGGCCATGGCCCGGTCGGCAGCGACCTCGGTCGATGTCGAAATCGGCACCGACACCGGGGCGGATTTCACCGCGAAGACTTCGGTGCAGGCGGACGCCATCGGCCTCGGCGGCAGCGGCAGCGGCAGCATCGCCAATCGCGGCAGCGTGACGGCCAGCGCGAACGCCTCGCTGACGCGCGTCGGCGTCACCGTCACCGCCATCGAGACGGCGCATGCCACGACCTCGACGGCGATCGAGGCCACGGCCGTCGGCCTCGACGGCAGCGGCTCGAGCGAAGGCGGCAAGGGCCACGAGGGTGGCAAGACCCTGGACAGCGGCGGCTCGGTCGACACCGGCAAGTCGCACGGCGGCCTGATCACCAACGACGGTACTGTGCTGGCGCAAGCCACGGCCAGCAGCGCCGACGTCGGCGTGTCGGTCAGCGCGCTCAATCTGGCCACGGTCAACGGCCCGACGACACTGGACGCGGACGCGACCGGCATCCGCGCCGGGCGCTCGACGGAGCGGATCGTCAACGACGGCTCGGTGACGGCCAACGCGGATGCCGAACTGACCAAGGTCGGCGTGACCGCGAGGTTCATCGACTTCTCGATCGTCGACCGGGGGCCGAACGATGCCTCGACCACGCTCACGGCGCACGCCGTCGGCGTCGACGCCCGCGACGCGCAGCGCGGCGTCGACATCGGCGGCACAGGCAGCGTGACGGCGACGGCGCAGGCCCACGTGAGCTCGACGAGCGTTTCGCTCAGTTCCGAAGGCATCACTTCGACGGTGCGTTCGCTCTTCTACGGCCCGATCGCCTCGGTGGGCATCACGGCCGACAGCAGGGCGACCGGCTTGCGCGGCGGCGCTGGTGACGACAACCTGGCGCTGGCCGGGCCGGTGACCGTCACGGCCGATGCCTCGGCGAAGCAGCAAGTCGTCGATGTCGTCGTCGGCGTGTACGACTTCCACATTCCCACGCCCGGCTTCTCGGTCGACGGCGCCGGCACGGAGGCTATCGCGAAGGCCACCGGCATCGCCACGCGGGACGGCGACGACAGCGTCGCCCTCGGCGGGGCCATGGTGGTGAGCGCGACGTCCGAATCGTCGACCGCCGAGGCGGTGGCGAAACTCGCCGACCTGGCGAAGAAGCCACCCCTGGTGCCCCTGCCGCCGCAGATCCCGCTGAGCTACACCGTGCTGGTGGCCGACGCCATCACGGTGTCGACGGCCAAGGCCATCGGCATCGACGCCGGCCTCGGCGACGACACGATCGTCAACACCAGCGGCGGCTCGATGAGCATCAACGCGACGGCCGACAGCGGCACGGTCGACGTGATCGCCCGGGCCGGGCTGAAGTTCGAGGACAAGAAGACGCCGGACCCGAGTCAACCCAAGCCGCCGAGCATCTCGGCCGAGTTCGGTGTCTCGCTGGCGCGTGCCAGCATCGACGCGAAGAGTGCTTCGACCGGCATCGATGGCGGCGACGGCCGCGACGCGATCGTCAACGACGGCGTGCTCGGCGCGAGCGCCACCACGACGACTTACGGCGTGACGGTGGACGTCGCGCTGATGGGCCCGCTCGACTTCAACCAGGGGCCGAACCCGTCGTTGCTGGGCACCGGCGCGGCCAGCGACACCTCGAACAGCGCCGCGGCGAAGGCCGTGGCGGTGCGGGGCGGTGCGGGCGACGACACGCTGGTCAACCGCGGCACCAGCACGGCGACCGCCAGCGCGAGTGCGCTGAACGTGACGGTGGGCATCGACGTGAAGATCGAGGAGAACGGCGCGCTGGCCGGAGTGTCGCTGGTCGACTCCGATGCGACGGCCAAGGCACGCGCGGTGGGCCTGGACGGCGGTGCCGGATCGGACCGCATCGAGAACCTGGGCCAGCTCGACAGCACGGCCAGCGCCAGCGCGACCTCGGTGTCTGCGTCGGTGAAGGTGCAGCGCCTGGCGGAAAAGGGCCTGGCGGCCAGCGTGACGGTGCTCGACGCCGACACCACCGCCACCGCCACGGCGGTGGGCTTGCGCAGCGGCGACGCCGCGTTGGCCGTCGATGAAGCGCAGGGCGACGATGAAGCGCAGGGCGACGATGAAGCGCGGCGCGACGCTGGCGACCCGGGGCGCGCTGCCCTGGGGCGGCCCTCGAAGTCCTGCGCGAGCGCCGTGGCCCACCATGGCTGCACGCCACCGGCGCCGCCGGCGGAGTTGAGGAACGCCGGCGCCATCAAGGTCGACGCCGACGCGGCCAACGTGGCCGTCAACGTCGCCGCGCATGTGAACCTCGCCAAGGAAGGCGCTGCGGTCGGCGTCGCGCTCAGCGACACCAGCGCGACCACGACCGCCAGCGCCACCGGCATGCAAGGCGGCGAGGCGGGCGAACGTCTCGCCAACGAGGGCCGGCTTGGCCTGACGGCGACCTCCCAGGCCGTCTCGGTGGGCGTCAACCTCACCGTCGAGGGCTCGACCACCGGGCTGGCGGCCGGGGCCACGCTGACGCGCTCGGCCGTCGATGCGAATGCCGCGGCGACCGGCATCGCCGGCGGCGGCGGAGACGATCTGATCCTCAACACCGGCACGATCGCCACGCAGTCGCGCAACGTGCAGGACCCGCGCACTGTGCAGGCCACCGCGACGACGGTCAGCGTCGGCATCGAGCCGACCGTCGTAACCAAGACGGGCGCCGCGATCGGCGCGGCACTCACCGACACGCGCGCCGCCTCGAGCGCCACCGTCACCGGCATCGACGGCGGTGACGGCGACGACCAGGTGCTCAACCGCGGCGACATCCAGCTCGCGGCGATCGGCTCCGACACCACTGCGGTGGGCGTCTCGCTGGAGCTGGCCCTGGCCAAGCAGGGCTTCGCCGCCGGCGCGGCGCTGGCCCGGGCCGACGCAGTCAGCCAGGCCACGGCGACCGGCATCGCCGGCGGTGCAGGCGACGACACCCTGGTCAACGAGAAGCTCGTCAGCCTGAAGGACGTCCGCAGCGACAGCAACGCGGTCGCCGTCTCGCTGGACATCTCCGGCGCGAAGGACGGCCTGGTGCTCGGCGCGGCTTTGGCCGATGCGGCCGGCATGGCCACCACCACCGCCACCGGCGTGGCAGGCGGCTTGGGGCGCGACACGCTGGCCAACCTCGGCACGATCAGGCTCGAGAACGTCGCGGCCGAGTCCGACGCGGTGGACGTCGGCGTCACCATCACGATCGCCAAGGACGGTCTCGGTGTGGGCGCGGCGCTGGTCAGGAGCGGCGTCACCGCCAGCCTCGACGCCGCCGGCCTGGCGGGCGGCGACGGCAAGGACACGCTGCTCAACGAGGGCACCGTCGACATCGTGGGCGCCACCGCGAAGGCCGATGCCGTGGGCGTGACGGTGGCTCTGGCGGCGTCGAGCAACGGCGTGAACGTGGCCGCCGGCCTGGCCGACGGCAGCAGCACCGCGACGGCGAGCGCGCGCGGCCTGGACGGTGGCGCGGGCGACGACCTCGCGGTCAACCGCGGCCACATCGGCATCAGCGGCCTGTCTGCCGGTGGCCATGCCACCTCGGTCTCGCTCGGGCTGGCCGGTGCCAACAACGGCATCAGCGTCAGCGCCGCACTGGCCGACAGCAGCGCGACGGCCATCGCGAGCGCCACCGGCATCGACGGTGGCGAAGGGCGCGACGAACTCTGGAACAAGTCGGGCATCGCGATCGGCAACATCAAGGCCGGTGCCGTGGCCGTGAGCGCCGACGTGTCGATCAGCGGCACGCTGTCTGGCGGTGTGGCCGCGGGTGCCGCGCTCGGCCGCGCCAGCGCGACGGCCGAGGCCGCTGCGGTGGGTGTGGACGGCGGGGCGGGCGACGACCGGGTGGCCAACAAGGCCGAGGGCCGGATCGTGATCGACGACGTGGCGGCCTCCACCACGGCCGTCGGCGTCAGCGTGGAGCTCGGCGTGGTCAGCAACGGCGCAGCGGTCGGCGCCGCGCTGGTCGACAGCTCGACCACGGCGCGTGCCGCAGTGGTCGGGTTGCAGGGTGGCCAGGGCAACGACACGCTGTTCAATGGCGGCGAACTCACGCTGCAGAACGTGCATGCCGATGCCCCCGCGGTGAGCGTCAGCGTCAGCGGCAACGCGGCGCTGAACGCCGGCGTCGCGGCTGGGGCGGCGCTGGTCGACGGCAAGGGCACGGCGCAGGTGCGGGCCACGGGCATGGACGGCGGCGCCGGCCATGACACGCTGGTCAACGAGAGCGACATCAAGATAAGTGCGGTCGAGGCTGTGGCGCATGCGACCGGCGTGACCGTCGCGCTGAACCTCTCGCTGGCCGGAGGCGCCGCGGGTGCATCGATCACCGACACCAGCGCGAATGCGCTCACCGTCGTGCACGGCATGGACGGCGGGGCGGGCAACGACCTGCTGGTCAACCGCGGCACGGTCGACGTACAGGGCAAGGCACGTGCCGATTCCGTCGGTGTGTCGGTGACCCTGACCGGCGCCCTCGGCCCGGCGGTCGGGGCCTCCATCGCGGATGCGCGGAGCACGGTCCAGGCTGAAGTCTTCGGTATCGACGCCGGCGAAGGAGAGGACACGACGCTCAATGAAGGAGTGGTGAAGGCCGACGCCAGCGCCGATGCGAAGGGCACGTCGGTATCCATCGACGTGGGCAACATCTTCGGCGGCTACGCCGCGGCCAAGCTCACGACCTCGGCCAGCGCCCATGCGGTCGGTCTGAACGATGCGGACAGCGCCGCACCGGCCCCCTGCGGCCACGCCAAGCAGGCGACGGGCGGTGGCGGTGAATCGCCGTGCAGCCGCGACGATCACGACACCCAGGGGGCGACGCTCGCCAACCGCAACAGCGTGACGGCCGCGGCGCTCGCGACCTCCACGGGCACGAGTGTCGGCGGGGCGCTGTTCGGCGTCTCGCTCGGCGAGACCGGCAACATGGCAACGGCGACCGCCGAGGGTGTTCGCAGCGGTGCGCGTGACGACACGATCCTCAACGAAGGCAGCCTCACCGCCGGCAGCGAGGCGACGGCGGGGGGCCTGACGGTGGACGTGACGCTGTTCGGCGCCAGCTCCGGAAGCGCCAACACCCAGGCCGAGGCGCGCACGAGCGGCATCGACAGCGGCGCCGGCGACGACCGGATCGACAACCGGTCGACGCTCGTGGCATCGGCGCACAGCAGCGCGAGCGCGAAGGGCGTGTCGGTGGTGCTGGCCGGCAGCGCCTCGTCGGACACCGGCGACACGACAGCGTCCAAGCATGCCGGCGTGACCGCCCGCGGCATCGTGAGCGGAGAGGGCGACGACGAGATCGCCAACAGCGGCAGTGTCGTGGTCGACGCCGGTCAGCCGGCGCTGCGGCCGGACACGGCGCGCGACGGACAGTGCACAGAGCAGGCGGGTGGTGCGTGCACGAGCGCGCTGAACGTGACGGTCAAGCTGGCCGGCCGCGGGCGGGTAGATGCCGGCACCTCGGCCAGCGCGCTGGGCGTGGGGTTGGACGGCGGGCGTGGGGACGACCTCGTCGACAACAGCGGCCTCGTGAAGGTCGATGCACTCGCCCGCAACCACACGGTTGGCGTCGGCGTCAACCTCTTCGGCGCCGAGAGCACACGGGCCAGCACGCTTGTCAGCGCGACGGCGCTCGGCATGCTCGGCGACGCGGGTGCCGACCGGCTGGTCAATCGAGGCGAGATCGAGGTCGCAGCCGCGGCCGATTCCCATGCCGACACCACCGCCGTCGTGGTGGCGGGCAAGGCCACGGCCGAGGGGAACACGCAGGCCTTGACGTCAGGCACCGGCATGGACGGCGGCGTGGGCGACGACAGTCTCGTCAACACCGGCCCGGCCACACTGAAGGTGGCAGCTGACACATTTGCCGACATGATCGGCGCCTCGTTCTCATTCGCCGGCTCGGCGCCCACGCTGGCCACTGTGAGCGCAGGTTCGACGGCCGTCGGCCTGGGTGGCGGCAGCGGCGCCGACCTGCTGAAGAACGACGGCGGCATCGAGGTCGCGTCCAAGGCCCGGATCGACGTCAACGGCGCGGGCAAGGCGATCTTCGGTGGCGCCTCCGCCGGATCGAACGTGACGGCGTTGGCCACGGCGACCGGCATCGATGGGGGAGACGACAGCGATGCCGTCGTCAACAGCGGCGTGATGGGCGTCTCGGCCGCCGCGACACTGAACGCGAACTCGACGTCGTTCGGCTTCGGCAACGCGAACACGAGCAGCGTGCTGATCTCGATCGCGAACGCAAAGGGGGTCGGCGCAGGAGAGGGTGACAACCTCGTTCACAACGAGGGCTCGCTCACCGTGCTGGCGAAGGCCACGCCCAGCGCCGGCGGCGGCGCAAGTTCGGTGTTCGGTGCGACGAGCACGGCCGCCACGGTGACGGCGCAGACGACCGCGATCGGCATCGCGGCCGGCGGCGGCGACGACAAGCTCGTCGACTTCGAGCAGGGTGTGGTCGACGTGACCGCCGATTTCGCCGCCAGCTCGGCCTCCGACGTGCAGGCGGGCCGGCTGTTCGTCGACGGCAATGCCAAGTCCTCGGTCAGCGCGGAGTCCTCGGCCATCGGCATCGATGCCGGCGACGGGGAGAATCGGATCGTCGTCAAGGGTTCGGTCTCGGCAACGCTCCAGGGATCGGCGGCCGCCAGCACGACGGCCACGGCCGCGTTCATCAGCGCCAACAGCGACGTGCACGGCATTTCGACGGCAGTCCTGCAGCCCAGCCGTGCCGTTGGCGTACAGGCAGGCGCCGGGGGGGACCGGATCGCGAACGCCGGGTCGATCGCGTCGAGCGCGAGCCCCGAAGCGTCGGCGACCACCCGTGCCGAGGGAGGCGGTCACTTGGACAACGACGCGGACGCGGAGTCGGCCGCCGCGATCGACGGCATTGCCGCCATCGGCATCGATGCGGGCGCGGGTGACAACGAGATCTGGAATGGCGGGACAGTCACCGCGTCGGCCGCGCCCAAGGCGGCCGCGATCGCGGGCGCCAATGCACACGGCTTCTCCGGCGCCGGTGCAGGGGCGACGGCGATCATCAGCAACACGACGGCCATCGGCATCGTCAGCCGTGGCGCGGCCAGCGTGGTCCTCAACGAAGGGCACATCGGCGTGAGCGTCGACGCGCAGGCGCAGACCTCGGCCTGGACGTCGCCGGGCTGGGCAGGCGGCCAGAACTTCTTCTACAGCCAGGCCGAGGTGCGCGGCAACGAGGCGATCGGCATCTGGACAGGCGGCGGTTTCGACACCGTGCTCAACAGCGGCAGCATCGACGTGGCCAGCGTGGCCACGACGATCGGCCATGCGGACGGCGCGGCGTACGGGCTGCGCCTGGACGGCAAGGCCCAGGTCGAGAACACGGGCGGCCTGACGGCCCGCAGCACGGCGACCTCGTACTGGCAATCCGCAGCCGAGGCCTATGGCATGCGCCTGGGCGACAGCGCCGACGCGCAGGCCAGCCGTGTCACGACCGCGGGGACGATCGAAGCCGCAGCGGTCGCCACGGGCTGGTTCGGCACGGCGGACAGCACGGCGGTCGGCGTGGCCAGCCAGGGCGAGTCGGAGCTGCACAACGCCGGGTCGATCCAGGCGACGGCGACGGCCCGCGGCGGCAGCGTGGTCGGCATGGCCGAGGCGCAGAGCCACGGCGCGATGCTGGGCCAGGGCCGCAACACGGTCTCCAACGCCGGCGACATCACTGTCCGCGCGGAAGCCGCGGGCGGCTTCCTGATCGGCAGAGTCAGCGGCAAGGCGCTCGCGATCGGCATCGGTTCTGGCGACGGCGGCAGCCGCATCGTCAACGAGGGCCGCATCGTGGTCGACGCCGTGTCGAGCGGCGAGGCCACGGCCGTCGGCATCCGCACCGGCAGCGGCGACGACCTGATCGTCAACCAGGGCAGCATCGTCGCCACGCGCACGGTCGGCGGCGTGGCGATGGCCGGCATCGCGATCGACGCGGGCGCCGGCAACGACACGGTGGTGCTGGGCGACGGGTCGGTGACGCGCGGCGACATCGACCTCGGCGCCGGCACCGACGTGTTGACGATGCGAGGCGCAACCGCCATCGAAGGCACCGTGATCGACGATGGCAGCCGCCTGCTGCTGCAGCTCAACGGCAACGGCAGCTTCGGCGGCACGGTGCCGGCGGCGGTGATCGCCAAGCGCGGCGAGGGCACCTTCTCGCTGGCCTCGCTGCCCTCGGTGCAGCGGCTCGAGGTCCAGGGCGGCACGCTGGAGGTGGCGGGTGATTACCGCTTCCGCGCCGACGGGCAGTTCCAGGCGACGATCAACGGCGACGGCACGCACGGCCGCCTGCACCTGCTCGGCCAGGCTCAGCTCGGCGGCAGCTACAGCGTGCAGCGCGGCGCCGGCCCGTTCGTCGACGGCACCCGCTACGAACTGCTGCGCGCCGATGGCGGCTTCGGCGCGGGCACCGCGTTCGAGCGCATCGAGCTGCCGGCGTCGACGCGGCTGCTCAGCTTCACGTCGGTGCAGGGGGCAGAGGCCTTCGACGTCAAGGCCCAGGTGAAGAGCTTCACCACGGTGGCTGCCGGCACCAACGCGCAGGCCGTGGCGCGCCAGCTGGACCGCGTGCTGCCCGCAGCGCGCGGCGACTTGCGCAACACCCTCGGCACCCTGCAGGGCCTGGCGACCGACGCCGAGTTCGCCACTGCCTACGCGAGCCTCAGCCCGGCGACCCACGGCCAGCGCGCTGTCGCCGGTGCCGCCAGCGCCCACCGCTTCGGCCAGGCCATCGAGCAGCGCCTGGGGGCCCTGCAGGTCGGCGCGCGTGCCGATGCCGCCGTGGCGGTGCCGCAGGCCAGCCTGGCGAGCCGCCTGGGCGCCGGCGCGCTGTCGTTGCAGAGCGCGGCCGAGCCGCGCCAGGGCAAGCCTTACGGGCTGTGGGTGCAGGCCTTCGCGCAGAAGGGCGACCAGGACCCGGCGGGCGACGTGGCGGGTTACCGCTTCGACCTCGCCGGCCGGGCGATCGGCATGGACCACCGCTTCGGCGAATCCTTCAGTGCCGGCGCTGCCTTCGGCTGGGTGAACAACGAGTTCAGGTCCGACATCGCCGGCAACACCGCCGACATCGACTCGCGCCTGTTCGCGCTGTACGGCAGCTACACCGGCGAGGGCTTCTATGCGAGCGGCACCTTCTCGGTGGGGAACACCAGCTACGACAGCCGGCGCAGCATCGTCGTGGGCGCCAGCAGCACGCCGGTGGCCAGCCAGCACGACGCGAAGGTGATCGCGGCCACGCTCGGCGCGGGGCTGCCGCTGCGCGCCGGCGGCGGCTGGGTCGACCCTTTCGCCAGCCTGCGCTACACGCAGCTCAAGGAAGAGGGCTACACCGAGAGCGGCAGCGGCGCCGCGCTGGCCGTCGAGCAGCGCAAGACGCGCTCGGTCGTCTCCGAGCTGGGCGTGCGCTGGACGCAGGCCTATGCAGCCCAAGCGCAGCGCCAGCGTGAGCCCGGAGGCCAGCGTGGCCTGGCTGCACGACTTCGGCAGCGGCAACCGGCTGATCAACGCCGCCTACCTCGATGCGCCTGACGCGGCCTTCGCGGTCGAGGGCCAGCCGATCAAGCGCAACGGCACCAAGCTCGGCCTCGGCGTGACCTACCGCTCGGGCAGCGGGCTGACGACGCAGTTGCGCTACTCGGCCGAGCTGAGGCCGGGGTACCGGGCACACGGCATCATCGGCGAGCTGCGCTATGAGTTCTGACGCGTGAATCGGCGGCGCGGCCCTGGGTTTAACACCTAGTGGAGAGTGCAGGACGTCCGGGTTAAGGTTCGCAGCAGCAGTACTCCCCGGTCCCGGGCCGGTGCGCCAGCACCGGCCGGGCCGCAACGCCGTGAATCTCCTCCCGCTCGCATCGCCGGTCGCCCGCATGTTCACGTGGGGGCGCGCCTTTCGGGGCTGGTCGCTCTCGTCCATGCTCGATCCGCGCAGGGCGTCGAGCGACGATCGCGGCGACGACCTCTCCGATCTCCGCGCCTCCCAGGGCGGCGACGACGACTGCCGCCGCTCGATGCGCTCGGTCCTCGAGACGCAGATCATCCCGCGTCTCGTGCTGGCGCACAGGCAGGGCACGGTGCGCGCGGAGCCGAGCCGCTCGCTGCGGCCCCGGCCCGAAGACATCCTGATGCTGGCGCAGCGCTGCGCGGCCGGCGACCGCGCCGGCGCGGCGAGCCTCATCGAAGGCCTGCGGGCCCAGGGGCTCGATCAGGACAGCGTGCTCGTCGACCTGATCGGCCCGGCCGCGCGTCACCTGGGCGCGCAATGGGAAGACGACCGCGCAAGCTTTTCCGATGTCACGCTCGGGCTCGTGCTGATGCACGAGCTGATCCACTCGATGGGCTACGAGTACCACGACGGCCCGCAGGAGGCCGGCGTCGTACGCCGCGTGATGCTGGCATCGGCGCCGGGATCGCAACATGTGCTGGGCCTGTCGATCGTGTCCGAATTCTTCCGCAAGGCCGGCTGGCAGGTGGTGCTCGAGGTGTCGCCGAGCAGCGCCGAGCTGTGCCGCGCGGTGAAGAACGAGTGGTTCGACCTGGTCGGCGTGTCGGTGGCGCTGGATGCGCAGTTGCGCAGCCTGCCCGCGCTGGTGGCGAACCTGAAGGCCGCGTCGCGCAACCCCGTCACGCCCATCCTGCTCGGCGGGCCGGTGTTCGGCTTGCGAGATCACCGCGCCGAGAGTTTCGGCGCGCAGGCGATCTGCCTGGACGCGCGGGAGTCGGTGCGCCTGGCGCTGTCGGTGCTGCCGCGCTGAACTACCAGGCCGCCGGGTCGAGCCGGTAGCAGCGCCGCAGCTGCTCGTACAGCGCGGGCCGTTCGGCGGCCAGCGCGGCCGGTTGCTCGAAGAAGTGCTCGGTCGCCACGGCGAAGAACTCCGCCGGGCTGGTGGCGGCATAGGCATCGATCAGGCCGGGCTGCTCGCTCGCCAGCCGGTTGCTCAAGGCCTCGAACTCCTGGTTCATCACGCGCGCCCAGGCCTGCTGCAGCGCGCCGCGCCCGACGTAGGGCGCGCCATTGGCGGCGCCGCTGTCCTGATCGAGCTGATGCGCGAACTCGTGCATGACGACGTTGGCGCCGTCGTGCGGATCGGCTGCGCCGTCGCGCACCGCATCCCAGGCCACGATCACCTGGCCGCGCTGCCAGCTCTGGCCGGCCAGCACGTCGCGCCCTTCATGCACCACGCCACCCGCGCCCGCCTCGCTGCGCGGCACGACGAAGTGGCCCGGGTAGACCAGAACCTCGTGCAGGTTGCCGAACGAACCGCCGCGCCCGAGCAGCAGGAAGGCGGCCTGCGCGGCGATGGTGACGCGCATCTCGTCGTCGAGCGTCAGGCCGGCGCAGCCGATGAAGGGCACTTCGGCCAGCAGCACCTGGATGCGCTTCTTCAGCCGCAGCTGCTGTGCGGCCGGCAGCTCACGCGCCAGCGGCACGCGGCGGCGCAGGATCTCGCGCCAGGCGGCAGGGAAGGGCCGGCGGGCGATGCGCTGCCGGCGCCACAGGCGCGCCAGTGTCGGCGCGGCCAGGGCGCCAGCGACCAGCGTGGCGATGGCGAGGGCCCAGCCGAGGGCGACAAGAAGATTCACCGCTCCCTGTGGGCTGCGCTGTGGTTTTGGGGGGGGGCGCGTTGGCTTGCGCCCACAACAACAGGGGGGGGGCGCCCGGGCGCCCGCAGGAGAGAGATGCAGCCCCGTGCCGCCTGGGCCGATTTCGCGTGGCCGGGTGCGACGGCTCGCGCCTTGCTGCAGCGATCTGCTGCGCCGCGCTGCGCGATGCGCCTTCAGGGCGTGCAGTCGCGGTTCTGCGGTGTAGCGGGAGCGCGCAGGCGCTGCTCGAAATAGTGTCCCAGCATCGGCGCGATGCTGCGCTGCGAAGCCGCCGGCAGCAGCGGGCCGAGGTCGGCGATCCAGCCGGTGCTGCACTCGGCCACCGTGCGGTCGCTCGCGGCGCAGCTCAGCAGACGGTCGAGCGCGCCGAGATACCGCTTGAACTCGTCGCGGCTCATGATCGGCCCATGCCCCGGCAGCACACGCTCGAAGGGGATCGCCTCGAGCCGGCGCATCGAGGCCTGCCATTGCGCCGGGCAGGCCGTGTCGAAGAAGGGCACGGGCAGGGTGACGAAGTCGCCCACCGCAAGCACGCCGCTGGCCTGGTCGAGCACCCAGACGTCGCCACCGCTCACGCCACGTTCGACGCCGACGCGAAGCCGGCGCCCGCCGATGTCGACGGCGTGCGCCGGGCCGTCGACGTGTTCGTCGGGGAGGAAGTTCGCGCGACCGGCGTACAGCGCGAGGTCGATCTCCACCATGCGACGTGTCTGTTCATCGGTGGCCGGGTCGGCGAGCATGCTGCGAAGCTCGGTTTCGGAGTCGGGCATCCGGCGCTCGACGGCCTCGCGCAACGCGATGCTGCCGTAGGCGCGCAGGCCGGGCGCGAAGCGCCGCAGCTCGATGTTGCCGCCCAGGTGGTCGAGATGCCAGTGCGTGTTGATCACGGCCCGCAGCGGCTGCCCGCGTTCGACGGCCCACGCAATCAGCGCGGCCGCATGGTCGGCATGGCGGCCGCTGTCGACGATGACCAGCCCGTCGCGGCCTTGCAGCAGCAGGCTGTTGCCATCGGGCTGGCGGCCCCGATCGAAGCTGCCGGGCAGCAGCCACACGCCCTCGGCCAGTGGCTCAGGCTGGCGTTGCGGCTGTGCCAGGGCCGGCACGGCGTGGAGCATGGCCAGAGCGAACCACGCAACGGCGCGGCCGGCGTGGGCCCGCCATCGGGGAAGTATGGGCAGGCGCATCGGGTCTCTCGATCGTGCCGGTGGGTGCGCGCATCGTAGCGGCTGAGTCCCGGCGCATTCGCGCCGGTGTGCTGCGCGGGCCTTCCCGCCATCCTCGAGCGGCGGATCGAGCGCGCCTGCCTGCTCGGCCGCGAGTTCTGAGCGTCATCGGCGCGCACCGGCTTGTGGTGCAATCTCGCGTCCGTATCGCGGAGCACCGCCCTTGGATCGAACCGCCGCCACGACCCGCCCGGCAGACATGCTGCTGCAAGCGCACGACCTCGGCTTCGCGCACCCCGGCCACACGCTGTTCGCGGGCCTGTCGTTTGCCATCGGCCCCGGGCTGACCCTGCTGCGCGGCGGCGACGGGCGCGGCAAGACGACACTGCTGCGCCTGATCGCCCGCGAGATCGCACCGAGCGCTGGCCGCATCGAGTGCGATGCCGCGCCGGTGTTCTTCGAGACCCCGGCGGACCCGGCGCACGACGACGTGCTCGTGCGCGACTGGCTGGCCGCGCGGCAGCAGCGCTTCGGTGGCTGGCGCGCCGATCTCGCTGCCGGGTTGATCGAGGACTTCGGCCTCGCCGAGCACCTGGCCAAGCCGATGTACATGCTCTCCACCGGCAGCCGGCGCAAGGCGGGGCTGGTGGCCGCGGCGGCGAGCTGCGCGCCGTTGACGCTGGTCGACATGCCCTATGCCGCGCTCGACGCGCCATCGAGCCGCCGGGTCACCCGGCTGCTGGCCGACGCGTCTGCCCACGCGACGCGCGCCTGGGTGATTGCCGACCACGAGCGGCCCGCCGCGCTGGTCGGCCTGCGCCTGGCGGTCGTCGACCTGGGCGACTGAGCCTTCGCCGGCGTCAGGCGTCGCGCAGCGGCAGCGCCGTCTTGTAGCGCACCTGCTTGAGCGCGAAGCTGGAGCGGATCTTCTCGACCTCCTTCATCGGCGAGAGCTGCTCGAGGATGAAGCGTTCGAGCGCGGCCATGTCGGGCACCGCCACGCGGATCAGGTAGTCGGCGTCGCCGGTCATCAGGTAGCACTCCATCACCTCGTCGCGCGCGGCGATGCGCGCCTCGAACGATTCGAGCGCGGCGCGCGTCTGCTGCTTCAGGCTGATCGAGATGAACACGTTCAGGTGCAGGCCGAGCTGCTTGGCATCGAGCAGCGCCACGTACTGGCGGATCAGGCCGTGCGACTCGAGTGCGCGCACGCGTGCCAGGCAGGGCGAGGGCGACAGGTGGACGCGCCGAGCGAGCTCGACGTTGGACAGGCTGGCATCCGCCTGCAGCTCGCGCAGGATTCGCAGGTCCACGGCATCCAGGTCCATCATGCTTCCCATTCGTCAAGTGGCGGCAGTTTATGCCGTGAGCAGGCCGCGAGCAGAGCATCTTCGACGTGCAATGCCGCGCCGGCGTGCGTACAGTGCGCCGAATCCGGAGAAGTCACCATGAGCGATCCCTCGATCCACCAGCAACTCGCGGCCGCGGCACCGGCCGACAGCGACCCGCAGGAAAGCGCCGAATGGCGCGACGCCTTCCGCGCCGTGCTGCAGGCGGCCGGCCCGGCGCGTGCGCGCGAGCTGATGGACATGCTCTCGTCGATGGCGCGCGACCCGTCGGTGGCCTGGCAGCCTGTGCACGGGACGCCCTACGTCAACACCATCCCCGCCGCGCAGCAGCCGCCGTTCCCGGGCGACCTGGCGATCGAGGAGCGGCTCGCCTCGCTGATGCGCTGGAACGCGCTGGCGATGGTGGTGCGCGCCAACCAGGCGCATGGCGAGCTCGGCGGCCACATCGCGAGCTACGCGAGCGCGGCCGACCTGTTCGAGGTCGGCTTCAACCACTTCTTCCGCGCCGGCACCGAGGCCGCCGGCGGCGACCTCGTCTTCTACCAGCCGCATTCGGCGCCGGGCGTGTACGCACGGGCCTTCCTCGAGGGGCGCCTGAGCGAAGCCGACCTGGCCAGCTACCGCCAGGAGATCACCGCGGCCGAACGCGGCGCGCGCGGCCTGTCGAGCTACCCGCACCCCTGGCTGATGCCCGACTTCTGGCAGTTCCCCACCGGCTCGATGGGGCTGGGGCCGATCAGCTCGATCTTCCACGCGCGCTTCATGCGCTACCTGCAGCACCGCGGCGTGCAGGACACCAGCGCAACGCAAGGTGTGGGGCGTGTTCGGCGACGGCGAGATGGACGAGCCCGAGAGCATGTCGGCGCTGACCCTGGCCGCGCGCGAACGGCTGGACAACCTGGTCTGGGTCGTCAACTGCAACCTGCAGCGCCTGGACGGGCCGGTGCGTGGCAACGGCCGCATCATCGACGAGCTGGAGCGCTGTTCGCCGGCGCCGGCTGGCGCGTCATCAAGCTGGTGTGGGGCTCCGACTGGGACGGCCTGTTCGCGCGCGACGACGACGGTGCGCTGGCGCGCGCCTTCTCGCGCACCGTGGACGGCCAGTTCCAGACCTTCGCCGCCAAGGACGGCCGCTACAACCGCGACCACTTCTTCGGCCAGGACGCCGCAGCTCGCGGCACTGGCGCAAGGCCTGACCGACGAGCAGATCGACCGCCTCAAGCGCGGCGGCCACGACCTGGTGAAGATCCACGCCGCCTACCACGCGGCGATGCGCACGCGCGGCCAGCCGACGGTGATCCTCGCGCAGACCAAGAAGGGCTACGGCATGGGCGACGCCGGCCAGGGCCGCATGACCACGCACCAGCAGAAGAAGCTGGAGCGCGAGGACCTGATCGCCTTCCGCAACCGCTTCGACCTGCCGCTCTCCGACGAGCAGGCCGCCGCGCTGAGCTTCTACCGGCCCGCCGACGACAGCGCCGAGATGCGCTACCTGCAAGCGCGCCGCGCCGCACTGGGCGGCGCCATTCCGTCGCGGCGCACGCAGGCGCCGGTGATCGCCCGTGCCGCCGATCGCGCGCTACGCCGAGTTCGCCACGCAGGCCGAGGGCAAGGAGATGAGCACCACGATGGCCTTCGTGCGCATGCTCACCAACCTGCTGAAGGACCCGGCGCTCGGCCCGCGCGTCGTGCCCATCGTCGCCGACGAGGCGCGCACCTTCGGCATGGCCAACCTGTTCAAGCAGGTCGGCATCTACTCCAGCGCGGGGCAGTGCTACGAGCCGGAAGACATCGGCTCGCTGATGAGCTACCGCGAAGCCACCAACGGGCAGATCCTCGAAGAGGGCATCAGCGAGGCCGGCGCGATCAGCAGCTGGACGGCCGCGGCCACCAGCTACTCGGTGCACGGCCAGCCGATGCTGCCCTTCTACATCTACTACTCGATGTTCGGCTTCCAGCGCGTGGGCGACCTGATCTGGGCCGCCGCCGACCAGCGCGCGCGCGGCTTCCTGCTCGGTGCCACCGCGGGCCGCACCACGCTCGGCGGCGAAGGCCTGCAGCACCAGGACGGCAGCAGCCTGCTGCAGGCCGCCACGGTGCCCAACTGCCGCGCCTACGACCCGTGTTTCGCGGGCGAGTTCGCGGTAATCCTCGACCACGGCATGCGCCAGATGCTCGAGCGCCAGGAAGACGTCTTCTACTACGTCACGCTGATGAACGAGAACTACGCGCAGCCGTCATTGCCGGCGGGCGTGGAGGCCGACGTCATCAAGGGCCTGTACCGCTTCGGGGCGCATCGCGCGGACGCAGCCGCGCGGCACGGTGCGGCTGGTCGGCTCGGGCACCATCCTGCGCGAGGTGATCGCCGCAGCGGAGTTGCTTGCGCAGGACTGGCGGGTCGATGCCGAGGTGTGGAGCGCCACCAGCTTCAGCGAAGTCGCGCGCGAGGCGCGCGAGGCCGAGCGCTGGAACCGCCTGCACCCCGAGGCCTCGCCGCGCGAGAGCCACCTGCAGCGCTGCCTGGGCGGCGAGGCGCCGGTGATCGCCGCCAGCGACTACGTGCGCGCCTGGCCGCAGCTCGTGGCCAGCCATCTGCGCGCGCCGTTCACCGTGCTTGGCACCGACGGCTTCGGCCGCAGCGACACGCGCGCGGCGCTGCGCCGCTTCTTCGAGGTCGACCGCCACCAGATCGTGCTGGCCGCGCTCGACAGCTTGCGCTTGCAGGGCCGGGTCGATGCGTCGCTGTGTGCGCAGGCGATCGAGCGCTATGCGATCGCGACGGAGCGCGGGGCTTCTTGGAACGGTTGATCGCGCATCGCGGCAGGCACTGCCCGCTGGGGGCTCATGCCGGGGCGGTCGGCCTTGCAGGCCGACTCCACTGCGATGCTCGCACCAGGGTCGTGCCGCAGAACTCACTACGCTCCCTGCGGTCGCTGCGTTCAAACAGCCGCGGCAAGTCAGTTCACGAAGCGCGCTCTCGCGCGCCGGCCCTGGCGCTGCGCTTCTCGTCGCCCCCGAAATCGCCCCCAGCGGGCAGCGCCTGCCGCGAAGTCCACCCGTGATTCTGCTCGGAACGCGGGCCCTCACCGGTTCAGCAAAGGCACGCCCGGGCAGGCGAAGGCGCGCCTCTGAGGTGCCGAGAAGGTGAGCACGGACACAAGCAGTCCAGTGGACTGCTTGTGCCTTGCGAACGGCCGGGCCTCCTGGCCCGGCGCGGCCTGCAAGGCCAGGGCTCGTGGCCGCGCGCGCAGCGCGCTTCGTCTTCTGACTCGTCGACGCTGTCCGAACGCAGCGACCGCAGGTCGCGGAGTGAGTTCGGCGGCGGGGCCATGAGACCGAGCATCGCAGGGGAGTCGGCGCAACGCGCCGACCGCCGAAGCGAAGCGCCGCAGCCTGCTCGGGCGTGACTTTGCCGCGCCAGCCAGTGAATCGCCGCTGCCGCCGCGTTCAGCGCTTCGCGGCCGCCGCCTCGTCCACCTCGAGCCCGCTGGGCTCGTAGCCCACGCCGTGGTGCGCCAGGTAGTCGCGGATCAGCCGCCGCACCACCTGCGAGGGCGTCACGTCCTGCCGCGCACACAGGGTCTCGAAGGCCTTCTTCTTGGCCGGATCGACCAGCACCGTGAGGCGCGCCGTCTTCAGCTCCATGAGGTCTCCGCATGTCAGTCTGATTAACATCATAGTATCATCAAGGTCTAATCTGATGGCACCTTGATGAACACCCTCCTGGCTGCCCAATGGACGCTGCTGGTCGGCGCCGCAGCCTGCCTGCTGCCGATGCGCAACGCCTGGCGGGCGGCGCTCGGCCTGCTGTCGCAGGCCGGTGCCACGCTGCTGGTGCTGTCGGTGGCGCTGCCGGTCGTGCTGGGTGGCCCGCCGCTGCAGGGCGAGCTGGCCTGGGCCGAGCCGGTCGGCCTGCTCAAGGTGCGGCTCGATGCGCTGGGCGCCTTCTTCCTCGTCTGGTCGCTGCCGATGACGCTGCTGGGCAGCGTCTACGCCGTGGGCTATCTGCGCCGCCATTTCGCCTCCGAGCGCCATGTCGGCGTGCACTACGCGCTGCTGAACATGACGGCACTTTCCTTCGTGATCGTCTACAGCGCCGACCATGCATTGGTGTTCCTGCTCGGCTGGGAGATCGCCGCACTGGCCGCCTGGCTGCTGGTGATCTGGGACTACGCCAACCAGAAGGTGCGCTTCGCCGGCTTCAACTACCTGGTCTCCACGCACATCGGGCTGATCTTCCTGGTCGCCGCGTTCATGATCCTGTACACGCATTCGGCGTCCTGGGATCTGGGCAGCTTCGGCACCTGGCTGCGCGCGAATCCGGGCGCCGAGCGCAACCTGGTGTTCCTGCTGCTGCTGACCAGCTTCGGCCTCAAGTCGGCCTTCTTTCCCTTCCACTCGTGGCTGCCTCGCGCCCACGCCGCGGCGCCGGCGCATGTGTCGGCGCTGATGTCCGGCGTGATCCACAAGGCAGGGCTGTATGCGCTGGTGCGCTTTGTGATGCTGATCGGCCGGCCCGACGAATGGATGGGCTGGTTCCTGATCGGCTTCTCGCTGCTGTCGGCGGTGATCGGCGCGCTGTACACGGTCGGGCAGCGCGACCTGAAACGCCTGCTCGGCTACTCGTCGACCGAGAACGTCGGCATCGCCGGCCTCGGCCTGGGCGTGGGCTGCCTCGGCCTGGCCTGGGGCAACACGTCGCTGGTGGTCGTGGGCTTCGCCGGCGGGTTGCTGCACGTGCTCAACCATGCCTTCTTCAAGTGCCAGCTGTTCTATGCCGCGGGCTCGGTGTACCAGGCCGCACACACGGTCGACATGGAGCGGCTGGGCGGCCTGTCACGCCTGATGCCCTGGACGGCGGCGAGCTTCCTGCTCGGCGGCGTGGCGATCTCGGCGCTGCCGCCGCTCAACGGCTTCACCAGCGAGTTCGTCATCTACTCGGGGCTGTTCAACGGCCAGGCGATCGGCGCATGGGCGCAGGTGGCGCTGGCCGTTGCCGCCGCGGGCCTGGCCTTCGTCGGCGCGGTGTCGGCGCTGAGCATCACGCGAGCCTTCGGCGTGGTCTTCCTCGGCTCGCCGCGCGATGTGTCGATCGAGCCGCCGCACGAAGTCAGCCGCTGGATGCTTGCGCCCACGCTGGCGCATGCCGCCGGCGTGGTGGTGCTGGGCGTGGCGCCAGTGCTCGGGCTGACGCTGGTGGAGGGCGCGGCCCGGCTGGCGCTGGCCGGCCTGCCGGGCGCCGACGTCGCGGCGGCCGGCGCGCCGCTGCAGGCGCTGGGCGAGACGCTGTCGCGCATCGGTGCGTTGTCCGGCGCGCTCACGGCGGCCATCGCGCTGATGTGGTGGCAACGCTCGCGCAGCGGCACGGCGCCGGCCCCTCGGCACGTGACCTGGGGCTGCGGCTACGGCGCGCCGAACAGCCGCATGCAGTACACCGGCTCCAGCTTCGCGTGGGACTTCGGCCGGCGCTTTCACGGCGTGCTGCTGATGCTGCGCCGGCAGAAGGCGCCCGAGGGCTACTTCCCGTCCGACGGCTACCTCATCACGCATTGCCCCGACGCCGTCGAGCGGCGCCTGTTCGCGGTCATCCAGCATGGCGACGAATCCGCAGCTGGGCTGTCGCGCCAGCTGCGCGAGGACGATCCGCGCGTGGCCTTCGGTGCCGCGCTGGTGGCCCTCGTGCTCATCGCCGGCCTGGTCGTGCTGGGCACCGGAGCGCTGCGATGAATGCGCCGCTGCCAACGCCGCTGCTGGCGGCGCTGACGGTGCTGCACGTGGCCATCACGCTGCTCATGCCCTTCCTGATGGTCGGCCTGGTCAACCGCAGCAG
>JADJJI010000007.1 GCA_016706565.1 Piscinibacter sp. | reverse complement strand
TGCACATCGGCCGCGCGCATGCTGCCCGACACGTCCATCGCCAGCACGATGGTCTCCTGCTGCGAGGGCAGGGTGATCACCGCCGCCGGCCGCGCCGAGGCGAGCAGCAGCACGGTCACGGCCAGCAGCAGCAGCGCCGGCGGCACGTGGCGCTTCCAGCCGGCGCTCTTGCCCATGGCCTGCTTGACCAGCGCCAGGTTGGCATAACGCAGCGCCGTCTTCTTGCGCCGGCGCAGCAGCCACAGGTAGCCGCCGACCAGCAGCGGCACGGCCAGCAGCAGCCACAGCATCGTCGGCCAGATGAAGTTCAGCGGAATGCCGCCCTTCATGACGCAGCCCTCCGCGGCTCGGTCTTCAGCACGCCCAGGTGCGACGGTGCACCGCCGCCGGCCGCCATGCGGCTGCGCTGGCGCCGCAGGTCGGCGAAACGCAGGATGGCGTCGAGCAGGTCGTCGTCGGTGGCCAGCTCCAGCGTGTCGACGCCGGCCTGCGCCAGCGAAGACAGCAGCGCCGACTCGCGCGCCTGCGCTGCGGCGGCGAAGCGGGCGCGAAAGCCGGCGTCGTGGGTGTCGACGAGCAACTGTTCGCCGGTCTCGGCGTCGCGCATCGTCACCAGGCCGAGGTCGGGCAATTCCATCTCCAGCGGGTCGTACAGGCGCACGGCGGTCACGTCATGGCGTCGCGAAAGCTGAGCCAGCGCCTCTTCCCAGCCGGGCGGGCTGATGAAGTCGGACACCACGAAGATCGTGCTGCGCCGCTTGACGATGCGCTGCCCGGCGAGCAGCAGGTCGCGCAGCTGTGTCGCACCGGCGGCCGACTCGGCGGGCCGCTGCGCCATGCGCTGCAGCAGGTGCAGCACGTGCAGGCGGCCGGCGCGTGCCGGGATCACCGTGTCCACCGAGGTGCCGTACAGCAACGCGCCGACGCGGTTGCCATGGCGCGTGAGCAGCCGCGACAGCACGCCAACGAACTCGCGCGCCACGCCGCGCTTGGCGCGCAGGTCGGAGCCGAAGTCGACGCTGGCGCTGAGGTCGACGAGGAACCAGGCCGCCAGCTCGCGGTCTTCGGTGAACTGGCGCACGTAGGGCTGCTGCAGGCGCGCCGTCACGTTCCAGTCGATGTGGCGCACGTCGTCGTGGTACTGGTACTCGCGCAGGTCGGCCAGGTCGATGCCGGCGCCGCGCAGCAGCGTGCGGTAGTCGCCCTGCAGCAGGCCGTCGAGGCGGCGGATCACCGTCCACTCGAGGCGCTTCAGCAGGGCCTCGGAGTCGGCCGCTTCAGTTCTTTGCGGCACCGGATTCATGGGGCGCCAGCGGCTTGTCGGGTGGGGGAATCTTCTGCATCACCTGGCGGATCACCTGGTCGGCACTCAGGCCGTCGGCCAGCGCCTCGTAGCTGAGCACGAGGCGGTGGCGCATCACGTCGCCGACCAGGCCGGTCATGTCTTCCGGCAGCGCGTAGCTGCGCCCGCGCATGTAGGCCAGCGCGCGGGCGCCTTCGATCAGGCCGATGGTGGCGCGCGGGCTGGCGCCGAAGCTGAGGTACTTCGCGATGTCGGCCAGCCCGTACTGGGCCGGGCGCCGCGTGGCGCTGACCAGCTTGACGGCGTACTGCATCAGCGAGGGGTCGACGTAGACCTTGCGGCACTCCTGCTGCAGCTCGGCGAGCTGGCCCATGCTGGCCACCGCCGACACCTGCACCGGCGTGCCGGTGACGCGCTGCGCGACGACGAACTCCTCTTCCTCGCTCGGGTAGTCGACCAGCACCTTCATCATGAAGCGGTCGACCTGCGCCTCGGGCAGCGGGTAGGTGCCTTCGGTCTCGATCGGGTTCTGCGTGGCCATCACGAGGAAGGGCTCGGGCACCTTGTGCGACACGCCGGCGATCGTCACCTGGCGCTCCTGCATGACCTCGAGCAGCGCACTCTGCACCTTGGCCGGCGCGCGGTTGATCTCGTCGGCGAGCAGCAGGTTGGTGAACACGGGCCCCAGCGAGGTGTCGAACTCGCCGGTCTTGGGGCTGTAGATGCGCGTGCCGACCAGGTCGGCCGGCACCAGGTCGGGCGTGAACTGGATGCGCTTGAACTGGCCGCGCATGGTCTGCGCCAGCGTCTTGACGGTCAGCGTCTTGGCCAGGCCGGGCACGCCCTCGACGAGCAGGTGGCCGTTGCTGAGCATGGCCACCATCACGCGCTCGAGGAACTGGTCCTGCCCGACGACGACGCGCTTGACTTCGTAGAGCACCCGCTCCATCAGCGTGGCGGCATCGCCGCCGGTGGGGGAAGAATCCATGGAACTCCTGCTCAGAACGGGGGCATGCCGGCACCGGCGGCGGCGTTCTCGATTGGCACGGCGAAGCCGATGCCCACGAACACACGCTGCTTGGTCGGGTTGAGGATGGCGGTGACGACACCGACCACTTCGCCTTCCATCGTCACCAGCGGCCCGCCGGAGTTGCCCGGGTTGGCCGCGGCATCGAACTGGATCAGGTTGGTCAGCACCCGTTCGCCCTCGGGCGATCGGAACTCGCGCTTGAGGCCGGAGACCACGCCCTCCGAGGCCGAGGGCCCGATGCCGAACGGGAAGCCCACCGCCATCACGCGGTCGCCGGGGTTCAGGTCGCCGGTGCCGCGCATGGTGGCGGGGTGCAGGTCGTCGGGGATCTTCACGGCGCGCAGCACGGCGAGGTCGTGCTCGGGCATCACGCTGATCAACCGGGCTTCCGCCTCCAGGCCATCCATGAAGGTGACCTTGACACTCTCGGCGCCGAGCACCACGTGCAGGTTGGTCAGGATGGTGCCGTTGTCGACGATGACCACACCCGTGCCCACGCCACGCTCCTGCATGCCGGGCTCGGCCGTGCTCTCGCTGTTCGGCCGGGCGTCACGAGCTTCCTTGGCCGCCTTGCCCTCGCGGGGCGGCTCGCCATCGCGCTCGTAGCCGACCACGCGCACCACCGACGGGATGATCTTGTCGTAGGCACGCGCCGCCGCCGAGGCGAGCGGCTTCTCTTCGATCGACTTTCGCACCAGGTGATCGATCTGCTCGAAGGTCAGCACCGGCGGGCCTTTCGGCGCCACGCGCCACAGCAGCGCGGTGGCCAGAAGCAGCAGCACCGCCAGCGCCCACAAGTGGCGCTCGTGGCGGCGCACGAAACCCGCCAGGCGCTGCCGCGCCGGTGCCGGCGCGACCGATTCGACCGGCTCGGGCGGTGGCGGGGTCGGTGCCGCCACGCCCCGGCGTGAACGGCTGTACAGCGGTGCCTTCTTCATCGGCTGCTCCGGCGCAGCGAGCGCGGTTCGGGATGCGCTGCAACAGTAGCACGTCGGCCATGACCTGTCACAGGCAGGGCATGATGCGCGCCGTGTGGACAGACACCCATTGCCATCTCGACGCGCCCGAGTTCGACGCCGACCGCGACGCGGTGGTGGCGCGCGCGCTGTCGGCCGGGGTCTCCCGCCTGGTCATCCCGGCGGTGGCGGTGGCGCATTTCGAGGCCACGCAAACGCTGGCGCATCGGCACGGATTCGCCTACGCGCTGGGCATCCACCCGCTGTACGTCGACCGTGCCGACGACGCCGACCTGGATCGCCTCGACGAGGCGCTGGTCGATGCGCGCGATGACCCGCGCCTGGTGGCGGTGGGCGAGATCGGGCTGGACCATTTCGTGCCGGGGCTGGACCGCGCGCGCCAGGAGCGCTTCTACGTCGAGCAGCTCAAGCTGGCGCGCCGTCACGGCCTGCCGGTGATCCTGCACGTGCGGCGCTCGGCCGACGCGCTGCTCAAGCAGCTGCGTCGCATCACCGTGCCGGGTGGCATCGCGCACGCCTTCAACGGTAGCGCGCAGCAGGCGCTGGCCTTCGTCGGCCTGGGGCTGCGCCTGGGTTTCGGCGGCGCCGCGACCTTCGAGCGTGCGCTGCAGATCCGCGAGCTGGCGCGCAGCCTGCCGCTGGAGGCGCTGGTGGTGGAGACCGACGCGCCCGACATTCCGCCGCACTGGCTGTACCGCACCGCGGGGCAGCGCGCAGAGGGCGAGGTGGCGCGCAACGAGCCGGCGGAACTGCCGCGCATCGGCGCCGTGCTCGCCGGCCTGCGCGGCATGCCGCTGGAGGATTTCGCGCGTGCCAGCAGTGCCAACGCGCAGGCCGCGCTGCCGAGGCTGCAGCCTTGAGCGAACTGCTGCAGGGCCTGCCGCCGGTGATCGGCCGCGCGACGCGGCTGGTGGTGCTGGGCAGCTTCCCGAGCGTCGCCTCGCTTCGGGCCCAGCAGTACTACGCCCATCCGCGCAACCAGTTCTGGCCGCTGCTGTCGGCGCTGTGGGGTGTCGACCTCGTCGCCATGCCCTATCGTTCGCGCCTGGCCGAGGTGAAGCGGCGCGGCCTGGGCATCTGGGACGTCTACGCCAGCTGCCGCCGCGAGGGCAGCCTGGACAGTGCCATCGAAGCCGCCGTGCCCAACGATCTGGCGGGCCTGCGCCGGCGTGCGCCGCGGCTGGAGGCGGTGGCCCACAACGGCGGCGAGTCGGCGCGCGCGATGGCGGTGACACGCAGCCTCGGCGTCGAGGTGCTGCGCCTGCCCTCGACCAGCCCGGCCAACGCGAGCTGGAGTTTCGAACGCAAGCTGGCGGCCTGGCATGACGCCTTCGCCGCCCATGGACTGGCCTGACCCCGAATGACGACGACGAAGAAGAACACCGAACCCGAGCTGGCCCCGGCCACCATCTCCGAGCACGACGGCGTGCGCTACCTGCACCTGGGCACGCCGTGGGTGCAGGGGGCGATGAACCTGAAGAAGCCGGCCGCGCTGGAGCTGGAGTACATCCAGCGCATGATGGCCTGGATGCTGCTGCGCCCGGCCGGCGAGCTGGCGCGCGGCCACGCGGTGCAGCTCGGACTGGGCGCCGGCGCGATCACGCGCTTCACGCAGGGCGTGATGAAGATGAAGACCACGGTGGTGGAACTCAACCCGACGGTGATCGGCGTGAACCGCGCCTTCTTCCGCCTGCCGGCCGAAGGCGCGCGCTTTCGCGTGCTGGAGATGGATGCCCAGCACTACGTGGACGAGGTCGCCGAGCCGGGCTCGGCCGACGTGCTCTGCGTGGACCTGTACGACCACGAGGCCGCCAGCCCGGTGCTCGACAGCGAGGCCTTCTACCGTGGCTGCGCCCGCCTGCTCGCCGAGGGCGGCGTGATGAGCGTGAACCTGTTCGGCCGCGACGCCAGCTTCGTGCGCAGCGCCCGGCGCATCGCCGCGGCCTTCGAAGGCGGCACGGTGATCTCTCTGCAGCCCACCCGCGAAGGCAACACCGTGGTGCTGGCGCTCAAGCACGGCGACGTGCCCGAGCGTGAAGAACTCGTCCAACGGGCGCAACAGATCGACACGCGCTACGGCTTGCCGGCGCGAAAATGGCTGCGCATGATCCGCCCGCTGCCGGGTGAACCGTCCGAGACCGCATGAACACTGCCACCGCGCTGATCGAGACTCCGCATGTCGGGCCGCTGGACTGGCGCGTGCTGCTGCGCTGGCTGCGCAAGGACGGCCTGATCGACGACGAGGCCTCGCGCGCCACCGAGAAGCGTTTCCACGGCGCCGACAGCCGCCAGCACCCGCTGGTGCGCCTTGGCAGCCTGAACCTCGTCAGGGCCAAGGACCCGGGCAAAGGCAGGCCGCTGGACGTCGAGGCGCTCACCGAGTGGCTGGCTGCCCGCGTCAAGCTGCCCTACCTGCGCATCGACCCACTGAAGGTCGACGTCGGCCGCGTCGCCGAGGTGATGTCGATCAGCTATGCCGAGCGGCGCCGCGCGCTGCCCATCACCGTGGGCCTGCGTGACGTGACCATCGCCACCTGCGAGCCCTGCGACACCGCCTGGGTGGCCGAGATCGAGGCGCACACCGGCAAGCCGATCAAGCTGGTGGTCGTCAACCCGCTCGAGCTGCAGAAGTACACCACCGAGTTCTACAGCCTGTCGCGCTCGGTGCGCGCGGCCATCAAGTCGGGCGAGACGTCCACGCTGGCCAGCTTCGAGCAGCTCGTCGAGCTCGGCCGCAGCAACAAGCAGCTCGACGCCAACGACCAGGGCGTGGTGCAGGTGGTCGACTGGCTGTGGCAGTACGCCTTCGACCAGCGTGCGTCGGACATCCACCTCGAGCCGCGCCGCGAGCGCAGCGTGATCCGCTTCCGCATCGACGGCGTGATGCACAACGTCTACCAGGTGCCGCTGGGCGTGCTCAACGCGATGATCGCGCGCGTCAAGCTGCTCGGCCGCATGGACGTGGTCGAGAAACGCCGCCCGCTGGACGGCCGCATCAAGACGCGCAACCCGGGCGGCGACGAGGTCGAGATGCGCCTGTCGACGCTGCCCACCGCCTTCGGCGAGAAGATGGTGATGCGCATCTTCGACCCCGACACCACCGTCAAGCCGCTCGATGCGCTGGGCTTCGGCGCGCACGATGGCAAGCGCTGGGAAGAGATGGTGACGCGCCCGCACGGCATCATCCTCGTCACCGGCCCCACCGGCTCGGGCAAGACCACCACGCTGTATTCGACGCTGCGCCGGCTGGCCACCGACGAGGTCAACGTCTGCACGATCGAAGACCCGATCGAGATGATCCAGCCCTCGTTCAACCAGACGCAGGTGCAGAGCAACATCGAGCTGGGTTTCGCCGAAGGGCTGCGCGCGCTGATGCGGCAGGACCCGGACATCATCATGGTCGGCGAGATCCGCGACCTGGAAACCGCCGAGATGGCGATCCAGGCCGCGCTCACCGGCCACCTCGTGTTCAGCACGCTGCACACCAACGATTCGGTGTCGGCCATCACCCGGCTCGAGGACCTGGGCGTGCCGCCCTACCTGATCGGCGCCACGGTGATCGGCGTGCTCGCGCAGCGGCTGGTGCGCACGTTGTGCGTGGCCTGCAAGCAGCCCGACGAGGCGCTGTCGCGCGAGGCGCTGGGCGAGTTCGTCAAGCCCTGGCGACTCACCGGCGCGGTGCGGCCCTACAAGCCGGTGGGCTGCCTCGAATGCCGCATGACCGGCTTCCGTGGCCGCGCCGGCCTCTATGAACTGCTCACCGTCGGCGATGTGGCGCGCGAGTGCATCTCGCCGGCCACCGACATGGCGCGGCTGCGCAAGCAGGCGCTTCAGGACGGCCTGCGGCCGCTGCGTGTGGCCGGGGCGATGAAGGTGGCCGAGGGCGTGACCACCATGGACGAAGTGCTTCGCGCGACGCCCGGCTGGGAGTGAGCTGACGCCTGCGCGACAAGGCTCGCGCCGCTACGTGTAAACCACACAGGCTGGTCGGGCATGGCTGCCTAGAATCGTCCGGAGCATTGCAGCTCCCGGAGGAAACACAGGTGAAGATCAAGAGCCAGCGCGATTTCTGGTCGGGCCTCATGTTCGTGGCCATCGGCCTGGGCTTCGCCTGGGGTGCGACGACCTACAGCTTCGGGTCGTCGGCCCGCCCCGGTCCGGGTTATTTCCCGTTCGGCCTGGGCATCCTGATGGCGGTTCTCGGTGGCGTGGTGCTCTTCAAGGCCATGACCATCGAATCCGAAGGAGGTGACCCGGTCGGAGCTTTCGCATGGAAGCCGCTGTCCTTCATCGTCGGCACGGTGGTGGTGTTCGGCTGGACGCTGCCGCACCTCGGCATGGTCGTCGCGTTGCCGATCCTGGTCATCGTCGCAGCCTTGGCCGGCGACGAGTTTCACTGGGGCGAGGCCATCGCCAACGCTGTACTGCTCACCCTCGGCTGCTGGCTGATCTTCATCGTCGGCCTCAAGCTGACGATCCCGCTGTGGCCCGCGTTCATCGGCTGAGGACCACGACATGGACCTGCTTTCCAATCTCGCACTCGGTTTCGGCGTCGCCTTCACCGTCCAGAACCTGCTGTACGCCTTCGGCGGCGCACTGCTGGGCACCTTGATCGGCGTGCTGCCCGGCCTCGGCCCGGTGGCCACCATCGCGATGCTGCTGCCGTCGATCTACGCGCTCGACGCCACGCCGGCGCTGATCATGCTCGCCGGCATCTACTACGGCGCACAGTACGGTGGCTCGACCACCGCCATCCTGATCAACGTGCCGGGCGAATCGAGTTCGGTGGTGACCGCCATCGACGGCTACCAGATGGCCCGCCAGGGCCGCGCCGGCGCGGCGCTCGCTGCCGCGGGCCTGGGCTCGTTCTTCGCCGGCTGCGTCGGCACCATCATCATCGCCGCCTTCGCGCCGCCGCTGACCGAACTGGCCTTCAAGTTCGGCCCGGCCGAGTACTTCTCGCTGATGGTGCTGGGCCTGATCGGCGCCGTGGTGCTGGCCTCGGGCTCGCTGGTCAAGGCGATCGCGATGATCCTGCTGGGCCTGCTGCTCGGCCAGATCAACACCGACGTCATCTCCGGCACGCCGCGCTACAGCTTCGACATTCCCGAACTGACCGACGGCATCGGCTTCGTCGCCATCGCGATGGGTGTGTTCGGGTTCGGCGAGATCATCGCCAACCTGGGCAAGCCGGCCGAGCACCGCGAGGTGTTCACCAAGCACGTCAAGGGCCTGTGGCCGACACGCCAGGACTTCAAGGACGCCTTTCCCGCCGTGCTGCGCGGCACCTCGCTGGGCTCCATCCTCGGCGTGCTGCCCGGCGGCGGCGCGCTGCTCGCCTCGTTCGCGGCCTACACGGTCGAGAAGAAGATGCGCGGCCGCCCCGGCGAAGTGGCCTTCGGCAAGGGCAACATCCGCGGCGTCGCCGGCCCCGAGTCGGCCAACAACGCGGGCGCGCAAACCTCGTTCATTCCGATGCTCACGCTGGGCATCCCGCCCAACGCGGTGATGGCGCTGATGGTCGGCGCGATGACGATCAAGGGCATCCAGCCCGGCCCGCAGGTGATGACCAGCAACCCGCAGCTGTTCTGGGGCCTGATCGCCTCGATGTGGGTCGGCAACGCGATGCTGGTGATCCTGAACCTGCCGCTGATCGGCATCTGGATCAAGCTGCTGACCGTGCCGTACCGCTTCCTGTTCCCGGCGATCATGTCGTTCTGCTGCATCGGCCTGTACACGCTGAACAACAACGCTTTCGACGTCTACATGGGCGCCGGCTTCGCGGTGGTGGGCTACATCTTCTACAAGCTGTCGTGCGAGCCGGCACCGCTGCTGCTGGGCTTCATCCTCGGGCCCATGATGGAAGAGAACCTGCGCCGAGCGCTGCTGCTCTCGCGCGGCGACTGGAGCACCTTCGTCACCCGCCCGCTGTCCGCCGGCCTGCTGGTGGCCGCCGCGCTGATGATCGTGGTGGTGATGCTGCCGTCGATCCAGAGCAAGCGCGACGAGGCCTTCCAGGATGCAGATTGAACCGCAGCCGCTGAACGACGAACCCCGCTGCGGCGGGGTTTGTCTTTTGGCGCCGCCGTATGCTTGAGCGGCGATGAGCAGCAACACCGCGCCCCCTTCCTCGCTGGACCCGCTGAAGGGGCCGGTCTTCCGCATGCTCTGGCTGGCCTGGCTGGCGGCCAACGTGACGATGTGGATGAACGACGTGGCCGCGGCCTGGCTGATGACCTCGCTGACCGACAGCCCGGTGATGGTGGCGCTGGTGCAGGCGGCTTCCACGCTGCCGGTGTTCGTGCTCGGCCTGCCCAGCGGCGCGCTGGCCGACATCGTCGACCGGCGCCGCTACTTCGCCGTCACGCAGCTGTGGGTGGCCAGCGTGGCCGTGGTGCTGTGCGCCTGCTCGATCGCCGATCTGCTGACTGCACCGCTGCTGCTGGCGCTGACCTTCGCCAATGGCATCGGCATGGCGATGCGCTGGCCGGTGTTCGCCGCCATCGTGCCCGAGGTGGTGCCTCGGCACGAGCTGCCGGCGGCGCTGGCGCTCAACGGCGTGGCGATGAACATGTCGCGCGTCATCGGCCCGGTGGTCGCCGGCGCGCTGCTGGCCGGTGCGGGCAGCGCCTTCGTGTTCGCGCTCAACGCCGTGCTGTCGATCGGCGCCTTCGTGCTGATCCTGCGCTGGAAGTCGCAGCGCAAAGTCAGTGCGCTGCCCGGCGAGCGTTTCGTCGGCGCCATGCGCGTGGGCCTGCAGCACGTCATGCAGTCGCCGCGCATGCGCAACGTGCTGATCCGGATCTTCCTGTTCTTCCTGCAATCGACCTCGCTGACCGCGCTTCTGCCGCTGGTGGCGCGCGGCATCCACGGCGGCGGCGCCGGCACCTTCACGCTGCTGCTGGCGGCCATGGGCAGCGGTGCGGTGGCTGCGGCGCTGTATCTGCCGCGCCTGCGCCAGGCCATCGGCCGCGACCAGTTCGTACGCTGGGGCACCGGCGTGCACGCACTGGCGTCGGTGGCCGTGGTGTTCTCTCCCTCGCTGTGGCTGGCCGTGCCGGCGATGGCGGTGGCCGGCATGGCCTGGATCGCCACGGCCAACTCGCTGACGCTCGCGGCGCAGATGGCCTTGCCCAACTGGGTGCGCGCGCGCGGCATGTCGATCTACCAGATGGCGCTGATGGGCGGCAGCGCGTCCGGCGCCGCGCTGTGGGGCCAGGTGGCGAGCCTGAGCAGCGTGCCGGCGAGCATCGTCGCCGCCGCGGTCGTCGGCCCGCTGGTGCTGCTGCTGACTCGCGGGCTTTCCGTCGACGGCGGCGAGGACGAAGACCACAGTCCCGCGCGCCCCGGCAGCGCCGCGCCGGCGCCGCTGGTCGAGCCGCAGCCCGACGAAGGGCCGGTGATGGTGACGGTGGAGTACCTCATCGACCCGTCGCGCGCCGCCGACTTCATCGAGATCATGGAGCAGACGCGCCGCGCCCGGCTGCGCCAGGGCGCCTTGTCCTGGGGCCTGTTCCGCGACCCGGCGGTGCCCGGCCGCTACCTCGAGTACTTCCTCGACGAGACCTGGGTCGAGCACCTGCGCCGGCTGGAGCGCTTCACCGCGTCCGATGTCGGCCTGCGCGAGCGGCGCCTGGCTTTCCATCTCGGCGGCGAGCCGCCGAGGGTGCAGCGCTTCATCGGCGAGTCGATCGTCTAGCATTCGCGGCCGGAGTACCCACGATGCAAACCGTCCATCCCCTGCGCGAAAGCCTGCACCACGAGGTGCATGCGCGTCCTTACGAGCGCATGAACGCGCCGCTGCTGCTGTCGCACATCGCGCTGGTGGGCAACGCTGGCGGCGCCGAACGCGACCATGTGGCGAAGCTGCTGGAGTCACGGCAGCTGGCCGTGCCGGCCGACGGCGCGAGCCACCTCAGTGCCGACATCGGCGGCCTGCGGCTGCGCTGGGAGAAGCACGGCGAGTTCCACACCTGCACCTTCTGGAAGCAGCTCGCCGAAGTGCCCGAGGGTTTCGACCAGTTGCCGATCGGCGACGTGCCGCTCGATTGGCGCCATGGCCTGCCGGGCGAGTGGCTGGTGGGCCTGCACGTGCTGGTCAAGCCGGCCGTCACGCCGCGCCACGAGGTGCCGCCGCTGGTGCGCAGCATGCTCCACGAAGACAGCCTGGTCGGCGCCCGCGTGATGGACGGCTCGGCCGACGTCTACACCGACTTCCGCCTCTACGGCGACGGCTTCGCGCGCTGGGTGGTGGTGGCCGGCGACATGACGCCGCGGCGCCTGGGCCGCCTGGTGCAGCGCCTGCAGGAGATCGAGACCTACCGGATGATGGCGCTGCTCGGCCTGCCGGTGGCGCGCGAGGTGGGCGGCGCCCTGGTCGGTGCAGAGCGCGACCTGGCCGACGTGGCCGAGCGCATCCGCACCGCCAGCCCCGACGACGAGCAGGAGCTGCTGCGCCAGCTCACGCAGCTGGCGGCGCGCGTCGAGGGCCTGTACGCGCGCACCCATGCGCGCTTCTCGGCCAGCGCGGCCTACTTCGAGCTGGTGCAGCGGCGCATCGAAGAGCTGCGCGAGGAGCGTGTGCACAACCTGCAGACGGTGCGCGAGTTCATGGACCGCCGCCTGCTGCCCGCCATGCAGACCTGCGCCTGGGCGGGGAGGCGGCTGCAGGCGCTGTCGGAGCGCATCTCGCGCGTCTCCAACCTGCTGCGCACGCGTGTCGAGATCGAGCAGCAGCAGAGCAGCCGCGAGCTGCTCGACGCGATGAACCGCCGCCAGAAGGCCCAGCTGCTGCTGCAAAGCGCGGTCGAGGGCTTCTCGGTGGCGGCCGTCACCTACTACGGCGCCGGGCTGGTGGGCTATGCCGCCAAGGGCGCCAAGTCGGCCGGCTGGAATGTCTCGCCCGACCTCGCCGTCGCCATCAGCATCCCGCTGATCGCCCTGGCGGTGTGGTTCGGCGTTCGCCGGCTGCACCGCGAGGCGCATGCCGCCGCCCACCGTGACTCGGAGAGTTTTCGATGACATCGTCTTTCGACTGGAGCGCCGGCTACCCCAGCCAGCGCCTGCCGGTGTTCGGCCGCAACATCGTGGCCACCTCGCACCCGCTGGCCGCGCAGGCCGGGTTGCGCATGCTGGGCGCCGGCGGCAATGCCGTCGATGCGGCGATCGCTGCGGCGGCCGCGATGACCATCGTCGAGCCCTGCAGCAACGGCCTGGGCTCCGATGCCTTCGCCATCCTGTGGGATGGCAAGCAACTGCACGGCCTGAACGCCAGCGGCGGCGCACCGCAGGCCTGGTCGCCGGGCTACTTCCGCGACAAGTACGGCGAGGACGCGCGCACGCCGCCCAAGCGCGGCTGGGACAGTGTCACCGTGCCGGGCGCAGTGTCGGCCTGGATGGCGCTGAGCGAGAAGTTCGGCAAGCTGCCCTTCGCCGACCTGCTGGCACCGGCCATCGAGATCGCCGAACGCGGCTATGCCGTGCCGATCGTGGTGCGGCAGAAGTGGGCCGCGGCGGCAGCGCTGCCCGAACTCACCGATCAGCCGGGCTTCGCGCAGGCCTTCCTGCCGCATGCCCGCGCGCCGCATGTCGGCGAGCTGTTCCGCTTTCACGAGGCGGCGCGCACGCTCAAGCTGATCGCGCAGACGAAGGGCGAGGCCTTCTACCGCGGAGAAGTGGCGCAGGCCATCGAGAAGCATGCCCGTGAACACGGCGGCGCGATGCGCGCGGCCGACCTCGCGGCCTACCGGCCGGAGTGGGTCGAGCCCATCGCCAAGCACCACGCCGGGCACACGCTGCACGAGATCCCGCCGAACGGGCAGGGCATCGCCGCGTTGATCGCGCTGGGCATCCTGTCGAACTTCGACCTGAAGGGCATGAAGGCCGACAGCACCGAAGCGCAGCACCTCCAGGTCGAGGCGATGAAGCTCGCCTTCGCCGACACCTACCGCTACGTGTCGGACCCTTCGTCGATGGATGTCACGCCGGCGCAGATGCTCGACGATGCCTACCTCGCCTCGCGCGCGAAGTTGATCGACCGGAAGCGGGCGCAGGACTTCGGCGCCGGCAACCCGGTCAAGGGCGGCACGATCTACCTCACTGCGGTGGACGAGCGCGGCATGATGATCAGCTTCATCCAGAGCAACTACATGGGCTTCGGCTCGGGCGTGGTGGTGCCGGGCTACGGCGTGTCGCTGCAGAACCGCGGCCACGGCTTCAGCCTGCGGCCGGCCAGCCCGAACGTGGTGGCGCCGGGCAAGCGGCCCTTCCACACCATCATCCCGGCCTTCCTGACGAAGAACGGGCTGCCGCAGATGAGCTTCGGCGTGATGGGCGGCAACATGCAGCCGCAAGGCCACCTGCAGACGCTGGTGCGAATGCTCGACTTCCGCCAGGAGCCGCAGGCCGCCTGCGACGCGCCGCGCTGGCGCTTCAACCACGGCCTGTCGATCAACGTCGAGGCGACCATGCCGGCATCCACCCGCGAAGGCCTGCGTGCGCTCGGCCACCAGGTCGAGTCGTTCCAGGACAGCTACCAGGACTTCGGTGCCGGCCAGTTCATCTGGCGCCTGGGCGACCCGGCTGTCGAAGGCTACGTTGCCGCCAGCGACCCGCGGCGCGACGGCCTGGCCGCGGCGTTCTGAGTTGACGACCTCAGCCGCGGCCGAGCGCCGCCTCGCCCACGCGCTGATCTTCATCGCCCCGGCGCTGTGGAGCGTCAACTACCTGGTGGCGCGCTGGGCGCCGGGCGTGATCGCGCCGCATGCGCTGGCGCTGGGCCGCTGGGGGGTGGCGGCGCTGGTGCTGGCACTGTTCTGCCACCGCGAGATCGCCGCCAGGCGGCAGTTCATCCGCGGCGAGATGCTTCACTTCCTGGTGCTGGGGGCGCTGGGCATGTGGGTCTGCGGCGCCTTCGTCTACATCGGCGGGCGCAGCACGGCGGCGGTGAACATCGGCTTGCTCTATGCGGCTTCGCCGGTGCTGATCGCGCTGTTTTCGGCGATGTGGCTGCGCGAGCGCTTCGGCGTGCTGCAGGCGCTGGGTGTCGCGCTCGCGCTGGCCGGCGTGCTGCACGTGCTGGTGCGCGGCCAGTGGGACACGCTCGCCGACGTGCGCCTGAACCCGGGCGACCTGTGGATCGCCGTGGCAGTGGTCTGCTGGACGGCCTACTCGCTGCTGCTGCGCGCCTGGCCCTCGGCCTTCTCGCCGGTGGCGCGGCTCACGCTGGTCGCCTGTGGCGGCATCGTCGTGCTGCTCCCGTTCACGCTGTGGGAGGCCTTGTTCTGGCTACCCAGCGAACTCTCGTGGCGCAGCGCCGGCCTGGTGCTGGCCGCCGCGCTGATCCCCGGGGCGGCAGCCTATGGCGCCTATTCGATCATGCAGCGCACGCTCGGCGCGGCGCGGGTCTCGGTGGTGCTCTATCTCGGGCCGCTGTACAGCGCGCTGATCGGCTGGGCGGTGCTGGGCGAGCGCATCGAGCCTTTCCACGCCCTCGGCGCGCTGATGATCCTGCCCGGCATCTGGCTGTCCAGCCGTCACTGAGACGGCCCGGACGTGATGGCGCGCACGCTTGCGCGCCACCGCGCGGCATCCAGCCGCCCTAGAATTTCCTTGTCGAATCAATGCCTTGGCCGGACTGCACGCATGTCGAACGCCCCACTGGAATTCCGCCCCTCCGGGACGATCGATTTCGAGCATGTCGAGATCCGCACCGAAGTGGCCACCGCCGCTGCCGCGCCGGTGGACGACAAGATGGACACCGACCCGCTGTCGATCAACTTCGAACGCGAGAAGGCCGCCAAGCCGACGGCCGCCGAGCGCATGCTGGCCGGAGCGACGATCGACTGGCTGATCGCCTTTCCGCTCGACTCCCGTCCGAAGGCGCTGTGCAATCGGTTCCCTCATGTCGCGAACCGGCTGGCCAAGGGGTCGGGGGGCGGGCCTGGGCGTGAAACGAGCTGAACACGACCGTGCTCGCGAGCGAGGCTTGACGGCCCAGCCTCATTCTGGGTGAATACCGGGTGGGGGGGGTTCAAGACCATCTGTCGGTGATGCTGGCCGGCCAGCTTGGGGCGCTGGGGGCCTTCGCGGCGCCTGTTGCGGTGGGCATTGGCGCGGCAGCCATCGTGCTGGCCGCTCGCCCTGGCACCGATGGACGCCATCGTGCCGACGATCGCGTCGATCGTGCTGGGCGCCGTGTTCGGCTGGCTGTCCGAGATGCTGGGCGGCAAGCTGACCAAGGCTGCCTGATGAACGCAGCGGCGGCGGGAGCCGCCGCTGCCTGGCTCGAGCCGTTCACATGAAGCGCGAGGCCAGTTCCTTCATGATCTCGTTGGTGCCACCGTAGATGCGCTGCACGCGCGCATCGGTGTACAGCTCGGCGATCGGGTACTCGCTCATGTAGCCGTAGCCGCCGAACAGCTGCAGGCATTCGTCCATCACCTTGCCCTGCTGCTCGGTGACCCAGTACTTGAGCAGCGCAGCGCGGTCCACGCCGAGCTCGCCCTTCAGGTGCGCGAGCATCGCCGCATCGACCATCGCCCGCGCCGCCAGCACGGTGGCCTGCACCTCGGCCAGCTTGAAGCGGGTGTTCTGGAAGCTCCAGATCGGTTTGCCGAAGGCCTGGCGCTCCTTCGTGTAGGCCAGCGTCTCGGCCAGTGCGCGCTCCATCGCGCCGATACCGCCCAGCGCCACGATGAGCCGCTCCTGCGGCAGTTGCTGCATCAGCTGGATGAAGCCCTGACCCTCGGCGCCGCCGAGCAGGTTGTCGGCCGGCACGCGCACGTCGTCGAAGAAGAGCTCCGACGTGTCCTGCGACTTCAGGCCGATCTTGTCGAGCAGGCGGCCGCGGCGGAAACCCGGCGACTGCTCGGTTTCGACGACCAGCAGCGACATGCCCTTGGAGCCATCGCCGCCGGTGCGGCAGGCGACGATGATCAGGTTCGCGTTGCCGCCGTTGGTGATGAAGGTCTTCTGGCCGCTCAGCACGTAGTGCTCGCCGTCGCGCCTGGCGCTCGTGCGGATCGCCTGCAGGTCCGAGCCGGTGCCCGGCTCGGTCATGGCGATGGCGGTGATGAACTCGCCGGTGGCCATCTTCGGCAGCCAGCGCTGCTTCTGGTCTTCGTTCCCGTAGTGGAGGATGTAGGGCGCGACGATGCCCGAATGCAGCCCGCCGCCGAAGCCGCCGAGGTTGGCGCGCGCCGCCTCCATCAGGATCACCGCATCGTGGCCGAAATCGCCGCCGCCGCCGCCGTAGGCCTCGGGCATGGCGGCGCACAGCAGCCCCTGCGCGCCGGCTTCGCGCCACACCTCCGGGCCGAGCCGGCCAGCCGCGCGCCACTCGGCGATGCGCGGCACCCAGCGTTCGGTCATGAAGCGCCGCGCCGCGTCTTCCAGCGCGCGGTGCTCGTCGTTCATCCAGGCCGAGGGAAAGTTGGCGATGGCCATGGGGGTTCCTTCAGGCCGCGTTCTTCGCGGGCCGCTTGCGCGACTCGAGCTGCGCGCGGCAGCTCTGGTTGATGACGCGCAGCTCGGCGAGTGTGGCGTCGATGTGGGCGCGCTTCTGCTCCAGCTCGGCGATCGCCGTGTCGGTGCGCGTGATCACGTAGTTGAGCTGCTGGGCGCGGCCCTCGCCGTGGTCGCCGTACAGGTCGAGGTAATGCTTGATCTCGGCCAGCGGCGAGCCGATCGCCTTGGCGCGCAGGATCAGCGCCAGCCGCGCCCGGTCGCGCCGCGTGTAGACGCGCGTGCCGTTGACGCGCCGCGGCGCGAGCAGGCCCTTGTCTTCGTAGAAGCGCAGCGCGCGCAGCGTCACGCCGAAATCGCGGCACAGCTCGGCGATGCCGAACAGCTCGCCGGTGCCGTCGTCGCGGTGCGAGGCGACGAAGGCGCGTGCCGAGTCGTCGCGGGCCATCAGACCACGCGCTGCATGCGCAGGGCCACGCTCATGTCGCCCTGCACCTTGAGTTTGCCGGTCATGAAGCCGGTGGCCGGCTCCAGCTCGCCGCGCAGCATGGCGGCCAGGTTGTCGAGCGTGATGCCGACGGTGCAGTCGGCGTCGGCGCCGCGGTTGTCCACGCTGTTGGGCGCGGACTTGCCGTCCACGTAGATGGTGCCGGCCTCGCCGCAGTCGAACTTGAGCGTGGCGTTCAGGCCGCTGTCGTCGCCGACCTTGGAGCGGATGGCGGTGGTGCAGTCGTCGAGGGTCATGGGGCAGGGCAGGAGGGCAGTGCGGATGGCCGGCATCGTAGGGTCCGCGGCTGCCGCGGGGTACCGTGTAATCACCGATACGCCAGTTGGATGACGTTAACGTAAGCTGCGCGGCCATGACGGACCCCATCGAACCGAACGCCGACGAGCGCCGCCACTACGCCAGCGTGCTGCGCCCGAGCCTGTTTGCCGGGCAATTGATGTGGGTCACGGGCGGCGGCAGCGGCATCGGTCGCTGCGTCGCGCACGAACTGGCTTCGCTGGGGGCCACCGTGGTGATCAGCGGCCGTACCGCCGCGAAGCTCGAGCGTGTGGCCACCGAGATCGCCGAAGACGGCGGCCGCGCCGTCACGCGCACCTTCGACATCCGCGACGAGGACGCGGTGAAGGCCCACGTCGCCGAGATCGTCGCCGCCCACGGCCCGGTGCACGGCCTGGTCAACAACGCCGGCGGGCAGTTCCCGGCGCCCTTGATGGCGATCAGCAAGCGCGGCTTCGAGGCGGTGGTGGCGAACAACCTGACCGGCGGCTTCCTGATGATGCGCGAGTTGTTCCTGCAGTCCATGCAGGGCCACGGCGGCGCCATCGTCAACATGACGGCCGACTTCCGCAACGGCATGCCTGGCATGGGCCACAGCGGCGCCGCGCGCGCAGGCATGTCCAACCTCACGCAGACGGCCGCCTTCGAATGGGCGCATGCCGGTGTGCGCGTCAACGCGGTGGCGCCGGGCTGGATCGCCTCCAGCGGCATGGACAGCTACGGCGGCCTCACGAAGACGCTGATCCCGAAGCTGAAGAACCACGTGCCGCTGCGCCGCCTGGGCGTCGAGGCCGAAGTCAGCGCGGCGATCTGCTTCCTGCTCAGCCCGGGTGCGGCCTTCATCACCGGCGTCACGCTGGCCATCGACGGCGGCGCGCCGCTGGGCAGCCCGCTGTTCCCGAGCCTGGACCACGACAAGTCGCAGCCTTTCGGCGGTTTCCATCGTGCGGCCACGCCCGATGTGCTGAAGGGTGGCGCCTGATGCCGGTCATCGTCTCGAAGCTCGACCCGGCGAGCGCTGCCTTCGCCGCCAACACGCAGCGCATGGCCGAGCGCCTGGCCGAGGTGCAGCGCCTCGAGGGGCTGGTGATCGCCGAGAGCGAATCCAAGCGCTCGCGTTTCGAGCAGCGCGGCCAGCTGCTGCCGCGCGAGCGCGTGGCTCGGCTGCTCGACCGCGGCTCGGGCTTCCTCGAGCTCAGCCGGCTGGCTGGGCTGAACATGCACGACGACGACGGCAAGAAGGCCGTGCTCGGCGGCGGCAGCATCGTCGGCATCGGCACGGTAGCCGGCAAGCGCGTGCTGATCTCGGCCAGCGACAGCGGCGTGAAGGGCGGCACGGTGGCGCCCATGGGACTGAAGAAGGCGCTGCGTGCGCAGGAGATCGCACGCGAGAACAAGCTGCCGCTGGTCTACCTGGTGGAGTCGGGCGGTGCCAACCTGATGTACCAGGCGGAGATCTTCGTCGACGGCGGGCGCAGCTTCGCCAACCAGGCGCGGATGTCGGCGATGGGCATCCCGCAGATCGCGGTGGTGCACGGCTCCTCCACCGCCGGCGGCGCCTACCTGCCGGGCTTGTCGGACTACGTGGTGCTGGTGCGCGGGCGCAGCAGCATCTACCTGGCCGGCCCGCCGCTGGTGAAGGCGGCCATCGGCGAGGACGCGACCGACGAGGAACTCGGCGGCGCGCAGACCCATGCCGAGGTGACGGGCCTGGGCGAATACCTCTGCGAGAACGACGCCCACGCGATCGCGCTGACACGCGAACTGCTCGACAAGCTGAACTGGGACGCGGCCGGTCCGGCACGCCCCTTCGCCGAGCCGCTGTTCGACGAGCAGGAGCTGATGGGCATCGTGCCCGCCGACGAGCGCGAGCCCTACGACGTGCGCGAGGTGATCGCGCGGCTGGTCGACGGCAGCGACTTCCTCGAGTTCAAGCCCGGCTACGGCAGCGAGACGGTGTGCGGCCATGCGCGACTGATGGGCCATGCGGTGGCGATCATCGGCAACAACGGCCCGATCCAGCCCGAGGGCTCGACCAAGGCCGCGCAGTTCATGCAGCTGGCCGACCAGAGCGGCACGGCGCTGCTGTTCCTGCAGAACACCACCGGGTACATGGTCGGCTCGGCCGCCGAGCGCGGCGGCGCGATCAAGCACGGCTCGAAGATGATCCAGGCGGTGGCCAACGCGCGGGTGCCGAAGTTCACCGTCGTGCTCGGCGGCAGCTACGGCGCCGGCAACTACGGCATGTGCGGCCGCGGCTTCGACCCGCGCTTCATCTTCGCCTGGCCGTCGGCACGCACCGCGGTGATGGGCGGCGCGCAGGCGGCCAAGGTGATGGACATCGTCAACCGCAGCAAGCTCGAGCGCGCCGGCCAGGCCGCCAACGAGGAGGCGCTGGCGGCCATGAGCGACGCGCTGCGCCTGCGCCTGGACAAGGAGTCGACGGCGCTGTTCGGCACCGCGCGGCTGTGGGACGACGGCATCGTCGACCCGCGCGACACGCGTCGCCTGCTCGGCCTGTGCCTGGCGATGGCCGCCGAGGCCGATGCCCGCACGCTGCGGCCGAACAGCTTCGGCGTGGCCCGTTTCTGACCGAGGAAGCCCGATGAAATTCACCCCCGAACACGAACAGATCGCCGACACGGTGCGCAAGTTCGTCGCCAAGGAACTCAACCCGCACGTGCCCGAGTGGGAAGCGGCGCAGGAGTTTCCGAGCCACGAGGTGTTCAAGAAGCTCGGCGACCTGGGCCTGCTGGGCATCAAGTACCCGGCCGAATACGGCGGCATGGGCCTGGACTTCAGCTACTCCATGGTGATGGCCGAGGCGCTGGGCGACTGCACGTGCGGCGGCGTGCCCATGGCCATCGGCGTGCAGACCGACATGGCCACGCCGGCGCTGGCCCGTTTCGGCTCCGACGAGTTGCGCCGCGAGTTCCTCGCGCCCACCATCGCCGGCGATTACGTCGCCTGCCTGGGCGTCAGCGAGGCCGGCGGTGGCTCCGACGTGGCGGCGGCGAAGACCAGCGCGCGCAAGGAAGGCGGCGACTACGTCATCAACGGCTCGAAGATGTGGATCACCAACGGACTGAAGGCCGACTGGTGCTGCCTGCTCGCCAACACCTCCGAGGGCTCGCCGCACCGCAACAAGAGCCTGATCGTCGTGCCGATGGACGCGCCCGGCATCACCAAGCAGAAGATCCGCAAGATCGGCATGGATTCGTCGGATACCGCACAGCTGTTCTTCGACAACGTGCGCGTGCCGCAGCGCCACCTGATCGGCCAGGAGGGCATGGGCTTCACCTTCCAGATGCTGCAGTTCCAGGAGGAGCGGCTGTGGGGCGCGGCGAGTTCGCTGCGCGGGCTCGACCGCATCATCGACGCGACCATCGAATACACCCGCCAGCGCCAGGCCTTCGGCAAGAGCATCCTCGACAACCAGGTGGTGCACTACCGGCTCGCCGAGCTTCGCACCGAGGTCGAGGCGCTGCGCGCGCTGACGTATCGCGCCGTGGAGATGTACGTCGGCGGCAAGGACGTCACCAAGCTCGCCTCGATGGCCAAGCTCAAGTGCGGGCGGCTGTCGCGCGAGGTCGCGGACTCGTGCCTGCAGTACTGGGGCGGCATGGGCTTCACCTGGGACAACCCGGTGTCTCAGGCGTATCGCGACAGCCGCTTGGTCTCCATCGGCGGCGGTGCCGACGAGGTGATGCTGGGCATCATCTGCAAGCTCGAGGGCACGCTGCCGAAGGTGGCCAAGTGAGGCTTGCATCGAGGCTTGGTGAACTGGCCGCTGCTTGCGGTCCGTTGTTGACCCTCTCATGTGGCCGCTTTCGTGTCTGGTTCGCGCATCGCGGCAGGCGCTGCCCGCGGGGGGCTCATGCTGTGGCGGTCGGCGCGTTGCGCCGACTCCACTGCGATGCTCGCGCCAGGGTCGTGCCGCAGAACTCACTACGCTCCCTGCGGTCGCTGCGTTCGAACAGCCGCGGCAAGTCAGACCACGAAGCGCGCTCTCGCGCGCCGACCCTGGCGCTGCGCTTCTCGTCGCCACAGAAATCGCCCCCGCGGGCAGCGCCTGCCGCGAAGTCCACCGCTGGTTCGTCTCGTCTCGCATGCCGCCGCTGGTTCAGCGAAGGCACGCCCGGGCAGGCGAAGGCGCGCCTCTGAGGTGCCGAGAAGCACAGGGCTCGTGGCCGCGCGCGCAGCGCGCTTCGTCTTCTGACTCGTCGACGCTGTCCGAACGCAGCGACCGCAGGTCGCGGAGTGAGTTCGGCGACGGGGCCATGAGACCGAGCATCGCAGGGGAGTCGGCGCGCAGCGCCGACCGCCGAGGCGAAGCGCCGCAGTCTGCCCGGGCGTGCCTTTGCCGCGCCACCCGAGACCCGCACAGCGGTCTTCGAACGTCAGGAACGGGCCGCATGCGGCTCCCCCCAGGCGCAGTGGAGCAATCGACATGAGCGAGCCTGTGGTCACCGTGCGCCGCGCCGGCGCGGTGCTCTACCTGACGCTGAACCGGCCGCAGGCGCGCAACGCGATGTCGATGGCCATGGTGCTGGCGCTGCGCGAGGCGCTCGCGCAGGCCGAGGCCGACGGCACGCTGCGCGTGGTGGTGCTGCGCGGCGCGGGGGGGCATTTCAGCGCCGGTGCCGACATCAGCGAGATGGCGACCGCACGCATGCGCCTGGCCGCCGACCCGAACGCCATCGTCGCGGTGAACGCGTCCTTCGGCGAACTCTGCGCCGACTACGCACGCACCGGTCTGGCGGTGGTGGTGGTGGTCGAGGGCACGGCGATGGGTGGTGGTTTCGGCCTGGCCTGCGTGGGCGATGTCACGCTCGCCGGCGAGAGTGCCGTGTTCCGCCTGCCCGAGGCTTCGCTGGGCGTGGTGCCGGCGCAGATCGCGCCGTATCTGGTCGAGCGCCTGGGCATCTCGCAGGCGCGGCGGCTCGCGGTGACGGGCGGGCGCATCGACGCGAAGGCGGCGCTGGCGCTCGGCCTGGTGCACGAGCTGCATGCCGATGCCGAGCTCGACGCGGCACTGCAGCGCGTGCTGGGCGAGATCCTGCAGAACGCGCCGCAGGCGGTGGCGGCCACCAAGGCGCTGATCGCCAAGGCGCGGCTGCACAGCCCGGCCTCGCTGGTGCAGGAAGCGGCCGAGGTGTTCTCGCGCGCCGCGCTGTCGGACGAGGGCACCGAAGGGCAGACCGCCTTCCTGCAGAAACGCAAGGCGAAATGGATGCCGCAGTGAGCTTCGAGAAGATCCTCATCGCGAACCGCGGCGAGATCGCCTGCCGTGTGATCCGCACGGCGCGTGCGCTGGGCTACCGAACGGTGGCCGTGTACAGCGATGCCGATGCCTGCGCGCCGCATGTGCAGCAGGCTGACGAGGCCGTGCGCATCGGCCCCGCTCCGGCGGCCGACTCGTACCTCAACGCCGCCGCCTTGCTCGACGCGGCGCGCCGCAGCGGCGCTGATGCCGTGCATCCGGGATACGGCTTCCTCAGCGAGAACGCCGCATTCGCGCACGCCTGCCTCGACGCGGGCCTGGTGTTCATCGGCCCGCCGCCTTCGGCCATCACCGCGATGGGCGACAAGGCCCTCGCCAAGCGGCGTTTGCACGACGCCGGCGTGCCCTGCGCGCCGGGCTACCTGGGGCAGGAGCAGGATGACGCGACGCTGCATGCGCAGGCGCTGAAGCTGGGCTTCCCGCTGCTCGTCAAGGCGGTGGCCGGCGGCGGCGGGCGCGGCATGCGGTTGGTGCGCTCGGCCGATCAGATCGGCGAGGCGCTGGCTGGCGCACGCCGCGAGGCGAAGAGCGCCTTCGGCGACGACACGCTGATGCTGGAGCGGCTCGTCGAGCATGCCCGCCACATCGAGATCCAGGTGTTCGCCGACACGCAGGGCCATGTCATCCACCTCGGCGAGCGCGACTGCAGCGCGCAGAGGCGCCGCCAGAAGGTGATCGAAGAGTCGCCCTCGCCGGTGGTCTCGCCCGAGCTGCGCGCGGCCATGGGCCACGACGCGGTGGCCGCCGCTCGCGCGGTGGGCTACGTGGGCGCAGGCACCGTGGAGTTCATTCTCGACCAGACGGGCCGCCACTACTTCCTGGAGATGAACACGCGGCTGCAGGTGGAGCATCCGGTCACCGAGATGGTGACGGGGCTGGACCTGGTCGAGTGGCAATTGCGTGTCGCCGCCGGCGAAGCGTTGCCGCTGTCGCAGGCCCAGGTGGCCATGCAGGGGCACGCCATCGAGGTGCGCCTGTACACGGAAGACCCCTACGCCGGCTTCGCGCCGCAGACGGGCACGGTGCTGCACTGGCGCCCCGAGCTCGTCCTGCAGCCGGGCATCCGCATCGACCATGGCCTGGCCGAAGGCAGCGTGATCGGCCCGTACTACGACGCCATGGTCGCCAAGCTGATCGCCCATGGCCGCGATCGCGGCGACGCGATCCGCCGCCTGCGCGCCGCGCTCGCGGCCGCGCCGCTGATCGGGCTGCGCCACAACGCACGCTTCCTGCGCGAGCTGCTCGGCCATTCCGCTTTTTGCCGCGGCGAGATGACCACGCAGCTGCTCGACGACTGGCAGCACGAGGGCGCGCCGCTGATGCAGCGGCCGACGGCGAGCGATGAAGACTGGTGCCTGGCCGCGGCCGCGTTCGCGCTGCGTGACGGTACGGTCCGGCGGCCCGACAGCGTCGCTGCGTACGACCTGCCGCTGGTGCTGGATGGGCAGCGCCGTACCCCGCGCGTGCGCCTGCAGCGCGACGGCAGCGTGCAGGTCGTGCTCGATGGCGCAGCACACTCCGTGCGGCTGCGGGCCGCCGGCGAACGTGAGCTGTGCTGGGAATGGGATGGCGTCGTGCGTCGGGCCGTCGCGGTGTGGCAGGGCGCTTCGCTGCACCTGGTGCGCGAGGCGCACGCCTTCGTCTTCGAGGAGCCGTCGGCGGTGCCCCTGTCCGACCGACGCGCCGATGCGAGCCGCGCGCAAGCCCCGGTGGCCGGCGTCGTCGCCAAGCTCGCGGTACAGCCGGGCGACAGCGTCGCGGCCGGCCAGCCGCTGGTGTGCGTCGAGGCGATGAAGATGGAGATGTGGGTGGCCGCCGGCGCGGCCGGGCGCGTCGTGCGCGTGGCCGTGCAGGCCGGCCAGCAGGTGGCCTCGGGGGCGCTGCTGGTGGAACTGGAACTGGCGGCCGCAGCGGCCGAATGACGGAGAGCGACGTGGACAAGGCCATCCTCACCTGCGCGCTGACCGGCGTGCTGACCAACCCGAAGCAGCACCCGGTGCCGGTCACGCCCGCGCAGATGGCCGCCGAGGCGCGCGACGCCTTCAATGCCGGCGCCTCGATCATGCATGTGCACCTGCGCATGCAGGAGGAGGGCCTGGGCCACATGCCGAGCTGGGACCCGGACGTGGCCGAGTCGGTGGTGAATGCCATCCGCGCCGCCTGCCCTGGCGTGATCATCAACCTGACCACCGGCGTGATCGGCAAGGATGTCTCCGGGCCGCTGGCCTGCATCCGCCGCGTCAAGCCGGAGATCGCCGCCTGCAACGCCGGCAGCCTGAACTACCTGAAGATCAAGTCCGACGGGTTATGGGCCTGGCCGCCGATGGTGTTCGACAACCCGGTGCCCAAGGTGCAGCAGTTCCTCGACGTGATGGAAGAGTGCGGCGTGCACCCGGAGTTCGAGTGCTTCGACGTGGGCATCGTGCGCTCGGTGGGCATGTACCTCGAGGCCGGCATGCTCAAGCCGGAGATGGGCACGCCCGAGTACAACTTCGTCATGGGCGTGGCCTCGGGCATGCCCTGCGACGCCGACCTGCTGGCCCTGCTGCCGCGCTGGGTGAAGCCGGGCAGCGTGTGGCAGACCACGCTGATCGGCCGCGGCGAGATCTGGCCGGTGCACCAGCGCACCGCCGAGCTCGGCGGCATGCTGCGCACGGGGCTGGAGGACACCTTCTACCTGCCGGGAGACCAGCGCGCCACCGGCAACGGCGTGCTGATCGAGGCGCTGGCGGCCTGCGCACTGCGCGCCGGCCGCGCGGTGGCCAGCCCGGCCGAGGCGCGGCAACTGCTCGGCCTGCGGCACTGAGTCCCGAACGCTGCTCAGTGCAGCGTGTTCATCTCCGGCGGGCTCGGCTGCCAGCCGGCCGCGAACCTCGCCATCTCGGCCAGCGGCTTGGGCGGCGAGATCAGGTAGCCCTGCACCTCGTGGCAGCCGGCCTTGGCCACCACGGCGAGCTGCTGCGCCGATTCCACGCCTTCGCAAACGGTGCGCATGCCCAGCGTGGCAGCGAGCTGCGCGATCATCTGCACGATGGCGCGTGCGTCCTTGCGCAGCAGCACCTCGTTGACGAAGGCGCGGTCGATCTTCAGCGTGTCGAACGGGAAGCGGCGCAGGTAGGCCAGTGACGAGTAGCCGGTGCCGAAGTCGTCGAGCGCCACGCGCACGCCCAGGCCGCGCAGCGCGTGCAACTGCTCCAGCGCGCCGTGGATGTCTTCCATCAGCACCGACTCGGTGATCTCCAGCTCGAGCAGTGCCGGAGTCATCTCGAACTCGCGCAGCGCGTCGCGCACGTGCGTCACGAAGCGCGCATCGCGCAGCTGCGCCGGCGACACGTTGACCGACACGCACAGGCCGGCCAGCGGCCCGGTGGCAGCGCGGCAGGCCTCGCGCAGCGCCCAGCGGCCGAGGTCGTCGATCAGGCCGGTCTGCTCGGCCACCGGGATGAACTCCACCGGGCTGACGCGGCCGAGCACGGGGTGCTCCCAGCGCATCAGCGCCTCGGCGCCGACGATCCGCCACTTGTCGATGTCGACCTTGGGCTGCCAGTGCATGGCAAGCTGGTCGTTCGCGATCGCAAAGCGCAGGCCGGCCTCGATGTCGACGCGGCGGCGGCTGTTCGCGCCCATCTCGGGCGAGTACAGGGCCAGCCGTCCGCGGCCGTCTTCCTTGGCGACGTAGAGCGCAGTGTCGGCGCGCACCAGCAGGTCGTCGACGCCGACCTCGTTCTCGCCGAACATCGCCACGCCGACGCTCGCCCCCACGCGCAGGTGCCGGCCCTGCACGTCGATCGGCTGCTCCAGCGCATCGATCAGCCGCTGGGCCAGCACGCCGGCTTCGTCGGCCGCGCCGGAATGCGTCATGACCACGGCGAATTCATCGCCGCCCAGCCGTGCCACGGTGTCGCCGGTGCGCAGGCTGTCGCGCAGGCGCTGCGCCACGCACTTGAGCAGTTCGTCGCCGGCGCTGTGGCCGAGGCTGTCGTTGACGATCTTGAAGTGATCGAGGTCGACCATCAGCAGCGCACCCGGACGGCCCGCGCGCAGGGCGCCGGCGAGCGCATCGCGCAGCATGAACCGGTTGGCCAGCCCGGTGAGCGAATCGGTGTGGGCCAGCTGCAGCAGGCGCAGCTCGGTGTCGACCTTGTCGGTCACGTCGGCGATCACGCCGCGCCAGCCGAGCGTGCGGCCGCGGTCGTCGAGCAGCCGCTTGCCGTTGAACGAGAGGTGGCGCACGCCATCACCGTCCTTGACCGAGAGGCGCTGTTCCCGGAACGGGTGGCCGTCGTCCAGCGCCTGCTGGAGTTCGTCCAGGCCCGTGACGGCGCGGCGCTCCAGCAGCGCCAGCAGCGGGCGCGAGCGGATGTCGGCGTCAGTCACGCCCAGCAGAGCGGCCAGGCGTGGCGAGAGGTGGTTGAGGTGGCCGCCCGTGCTGGTCTCCCACAGGGCTTCGTCGGCGTGCTGCTCGAAGTCCTGCAGCAGCACCGACAGCATGCGTTCCTGTCGCACTGCGTCGGTCTGAGAGCGCAGCAGGGCCATCGACTTGCGCCAGCTGGCCAGCGAACCCAGCATCACCATCGGGGCGTACATCGCCAGCAGCGCGCCGACGGCGTGGTACGTCGGCTCGGCGGCGCGCCAGAGCGCGCCCAGCGAGGCCACCGAGTAGATGGCGGCATAGGCCAGTGCGGCCAGGGGCAGCGGGCTGAGCATGAAGGTGCCCGCGCCGAGCATGCCGGTGAACAGCGTGGCCACGAGCAACTGCTGCGCCGGCGACGCTCCCGGGAACCACAGCAGCGGCACGACGGCCCAGATGCCGGCGAGCAGCGCGGCATGCACGGTGGCGCGGTGCAGCGCGCGCGGCCGGGCGGTGTGGAGCAAACGCCTGCCGCGGCGCATCCAGCCCAGTGTGGCCAGCCCGAGCACCAGCAGCAAGATGCCCAGCCAGGCCAGCATGCCTGCTGGCCTGTCGCCGTGGAAGGCCCAGACGACCAGCGCGCCGCTGCCCAGATTGGCCAGCATCGCGTAGGGCGTCAACCGCAGGACGGAGTTGAGCTGCGCGCCGCGCAACTGTGCCGCCACGTGGCCGGTGCCGCCGTACAGGTCGGCAATGCCGGCGCGCAGGCCGGCGAGATCGATGGGAGGGGCTGTCGACATGGGAACTGAACCCGTTCCTATCGACGCCTGCTCCCTTTACTTGAGCGAGGAATCACCGAGAAGTCACTACTTCCCGCAGTGGCCGTGACTCAACTGGCGCGTTCGGCCATCGCCTCGCCCATGCGCACGGCGCCGCCCGGCGCCCACGCCGATTCGAACCGCAGCGTGTCCTTCGGGAACAGCAGCACCACCGTCGAGCCGAGCAGGAAGCGGCCCATCTCCTCGCCGCGCTGCAGGCTCACCTGGCCGTCGGGGTAGGTCCATTCGCGCAGTCGCCCCGGCCGCGGCGGGTTGACCAGGCCGTGCCACACGGTGGCCATGCTGCCGACGATGGTGGCGCCCACCAGCACCAGCACGAAGGGCCCGTGCGGCGAATCGAAGTGGCACACCACGCGCTCGTTGCGCGCGAACAGCCCCGGCACGCCGCGCGCGGTGGTCGGGTTGACCGAGAACAGCGCGCCGGGCACGTGGATCATGCGCAGCAGCCGCCCGTTGCAAGGCATGTGGATGCGGTGGTAGTCGCGCGGGCTCAGGTACAGCGTGGCGAACTGGCCGTTCTCGAAGTGCGCGGCGAGCGCGGCGTCACCGCCCACCAGCGCGGTGGTCGAGTAGCTGTGGCCCTTGGCCTGGAAGACCTGGTCGCGCTCGATGCGGCCGAACTGGCTGATGGCGCCGTCCACCGGGCACAGCCAGGGTGACTCGGCCAGCGGCCGGGAGCCGGGCTTCAGCGCCCGCGTGAAGAAATCGTTGAAGCTGGCGTAATGCGCGATGTCGGGATCGGCCGCCTCGTTCATGTCGACGCGGTAGCGCGCGACGAAACGGCGGATCAGGCTTGTCGTCCATGCACCGCCGCGGTGCGAGGCAATGGTGCCTGCCAGCGCAGTCAGGGCCTGCTTGGGCAGGAGGTACTGGGGCAGGACGGCGAGGAAATCGTTCATCGGCATGGGCGGCGCGATTGTATCGGGGGCCCCGTGCACCAATGCGGAACAGCCACGGGTTTGCGGCGCTGTTCGACCTGCCCGAACTCAAGCCGCTTCGCAGAATGCCGATACCGAGGTCACTCGGCCGTGGCGTATCACGGCGGGCCTGTCCACAACCCTCCTTCGCAGGAAATCGCCATGAAGATCAACACCATCCTGTCCACCCTGGCCCTGAGCGTGGTCGCCATCTCGTCGGCCCATGCCTACGACCCGAAGGCCACCATCGCCGACCTCGATGCCCGCCTGGCCAAGATCGGCGCCCCCAAGCTCGAGGGCACGGAGAAGGTGGCCGACAAGGACGTGCCCGCGCTGTTCTTCGGCGAGCGCAAGATCAACAACAACTACGACGTCGTCGACGCCGTGCGCAAGGCGCACAACGCCACCGCCACCGTGTTCGTGAAGCAGGGCGACGAGTTCGTGCGCGTCAGCACCAATGTGCTCACCCCCGAAGGCAAGCGCGGCATCGGCACCCAGCTGGCTCGCAACGCGGCCTACGAGGCAGTCTCGAAGGGGCAGAGCTACTGCGGCCCGATCGACGTGCTCGGCACCGCCTTCGACGCCTGCTACAACCCGATCAAGGATGCCGGCGGCAAGATCATCGGCGTGAGCTACATCGGCCACAAGAAGTGAGGCATTGCGGCCGGCATGCCGCACGCTTGCCCCGATCGTCATCCAACGCGGAACGACCATGAAGAAAACCAACCGGCTGGCGCAGGCCTTCTCGCGCCTGCGCGTCGCCCAGCAACTCTCGCTCGCCTTCTTTGTCGTGCTGGCACTGTCCGCCGTGATGGGCGCAATGGCGATCGCCGGCCTGTACCGCGTCGACACGCAGGCCATGGCGCTGAACGCAAAATGGCTGCAGGGCGTGGGCCACCTTTCCGCGATGCGCGTCGCACTGATCGAGTCGCGAGACTTCGAGGTCAAGCACAGCCGCGCCACCGACCGCAGCTACCACAGCGAGTACGAGGAGAAGCTGGCCGCGGCCGCGAAGGCCGTCTCCACGTCGGTGAGCGCCTACGAGGCGCTGCTTCAGGACGACGCCGAGCGCGAAATGTTCGGCACGCTCGTCAAGGGCTGGCAGGCCTACGAGTCGGCGCAGAAGAAGGTCGTCGGCCTGGGCCGCGACAAGAAGCAGCAAGACGCCGCCGACATCAGCGACGGCCTGGGCAGCACGGCCTTCGACGAGACGGTGAGCGCGCTGGACGCGCTGAACAAGTTCAGTTTCGAAGGCGGCCAGAAGGCAGCCGAGCATGTCGACGCGGTCTACAAGCAGGCGCGCACGCTGATCCTCGTGATGCTCGCGGCGACCCTGGTGCTCGGCTTCGTGCTGGCCTGGGCGATCACGCGCCGGCTGATCGCGCAGCTCGGCGGCGAGCCTCACGTGGCGGCCGAGGTGGCGCGGGCCGTGGCCGAAGGCGACCTGTCGACGGCCATCCACGTCAAGCCTGGCGACACCGACAGCCTGATGGCGCGCCTGCAGACCATGCAGCGCGGGCTGGCGCAGGCCGTCTCCGCGGTGCGCCAGGGCTCGGAGAACGTGGCCATCTCCAGCGCGCAGATCGCGCAGGGCAACCAGGACCTGTCGACGCGTACCGAGCACCAGGCGAGCTCCCTGCAGGAAACCGCGGCCACCATGGATCAGCTCGGCTCGACGGTGCGCAACAACGCCGACAACGCCAAGCAGGCCAACCAGCTCGCGCTGGGCGCCTCGACGGTGGCGGTGGAGGGCGGCGAGGTGGTCGGCCAGGTGGTCGACACCATGAAGGACATCAACCACAGCAGCAAGAAGATCGCCGACATCATCACGGTGATCGACGGCATCGCCTTCCAGACCAACATCCTGGCGCTGAACGCGGCGGTGGAAGCCGCGCGTGCCGGCGAGCAGGGGCGCGGCTTCGCCGTGGTTGCCGGCGAGGTGCGCAGCCTGGCGCAGCGCAGCGCCGAGGCGGCCAAGGAGATCAAGACGCTGATCGGCGCGAGCGTCGAGCGGGTCGAGCGCGGCAGCGCGCTGGTCGACCGCGCCGGCCAGACCATGCAGGAGATCGTCACCGCGATTCGCCGCGTCAGCGACATCGTCGGCGAGATCAGCTCGGCCAGCGTCGAGCAGAACTCCGGCGTGCAGCAGGTCGGCCAGGCGGTCACCGAGATGGACCAGGCGACGCAGCAGAACGCGGCGCTGGTGGAGCAGAGCGCCGCCGCCGCCGAGAGCCTGAAGCAGCAGGCGCAGCAGCTGGTGCAGGCAGTGGCGGTGTTCAAGCTTTCCGTCGGCGAGATGCGCGCGACGCCGGCCGTTGCGGCACCCGCCGCCGCGCCGAAAGCGACCCCTGCAGCCGCCAAGAAGCCGGCAGCGGCCGCCACGGCTGCCAAGCCGCCCGTCGCCGCGCCGGTCAAGCCGATCGCCGCGGCCGCACCGCGTCCCGCGCCCGCACCGCGTCCCGTGCCGGCCTCGACCGCCCCCGACGACGACTGGCAGAGCTTCTGATCCCGACGCCGCGCGCCGGCCTCAGAGGTCGGTGCGCAGCTTCCAGATCTCCGGGAACAGCACGGTGTCGAGCATCTTGCGCAGGTAGCCGACGCCGCTGGTGCCGCCGGTGCCGCGCTTGAAGCCGATCACCCGCTCCACCGTGGTGACATGGCGGAAGCGCCAGAGCCGGAAGGCGTCTTCCAGGTCGGTGAGCTCTTCGCCGAGCTGGTACAGGTCCCAGTGCTGCTTCGGGTCGCGGTAGACCGTCAGCCAGGCCTGCTCGACGCCGTCGTCGGCCGCGTAGGGCAGCGTCCAGTCGCGCTCCAGGTGGCTGGCCGGCACAACGATGCCTCGACGTGCGAGCAGGCGCAGCGATTCGTCGTACAGCGAAGGTGCGCGCCAAGCCGCCTCGACCTTGGCGAGCAGGTCGGGCCGATGGCTGTGCGGCTTGAGCATCGCGGCGTTCTTGTTGCCCAGCATGAACTCGATGCAGCGGTACTGCCAGCTCTGGAAGCCGCTGCTGTTGGAGAGGTACGGGCGGATCGCCGAGTACTCCGGCGGCGTCATCGTCGCCAGCACGTCCCAGGCGTGCACCAGCTGCTCCATGATCTTGCTCACCCGGGCGAGCATCTTGAAGGCGGTGCCGAGCTCGTCGCGCGCGATGGCCGCCACCGCGGCCGACAGCTCGTGCAGCATCAGCTTCATCCACAGCTCGCTGGTCTGATGCTGCACGATGAAGAGCATCTCGTTGTGGTCGGGCGAGAGCGGGTGCTGCGCGTTCAGCACGGCGTCGAGCTTGAGGTAGTCGCCGTAGCTCATGTCGCGGCTGAAATCGAGCTTGGCGCCTTCGTCGGCGACGATCCTCTCGCCGCCATCGTGCGGCTCGTGGGCGTAGGGGCAGGTCATGTCACGGCCGCCTTCTGGTGGAAGCGCGCCTCTTTCCATTCGCCCGTATCGAGCACCTGGCGCAGGTGCTCGACGGCGTCCCACACGTCCACGAAGCGCGTGTACAGCGGCGTGAAGCCGAAGCGCAGGTTGTCCGGCGCGCGGAAGTCGCCGATCACGCCGCGCGCAATGAGCGCCTGCACGATCGCGTAGGCGCCGTCCGCGCGCGCCAGGTTCACCTGGCTGCCGCGTTCACCTTCGGTGCGCGGCGTGATCACGCTCAGGCCGTGGCCCGCACAGTGCTTCTCGACCAGCGTGATGAAGTGGCAGGTCAGCGCGAGCGACTTGCGGCGCAGCGCCGCCATGCCGCCCAGCGACTCGGCGGCCAGCAGCGTGTCGACGCCGACTTCGAGCGCCGTGAGGCCCAGCACCGGCGGCGTGCCGCAGCTGAAGCGCACGATGCCTGCGGCCGGCCGGTAGTGCGGCGAGAACTCGAAGGGCGCGGCATGGCCGAACCAGCCCGCGAGCGGCTGCCAGAGCCCGTCGCGCTCCATGCGCTCGAGCTGGCGCGGATTCACCCACAGGAAGCCCGGTGCGCCCGGGCCGCCGTTGAGGTACTTGTAGCCGCAGCCCACCGCGAAGTCGGCGTCGGCGCCGAGCAGGTCCACCGGCACCGCGCCGGCCGAGTGCGCCAGGTCCCACAGTGCCAGCGCACCGCAGGCATGCGCGGCGCGCGTCAGCGCGGCCATGTCGTGCATGCGGCCGGTGCGGTAGTTGACGTGCGTGAGCATGAGCACGGCCAGCGAGCCGTCGAACTGCGCCGCGATCTCGTCGGGCTCGACCAGCTTCAGCGTGAAGCCGTGCTGGCGGGCCAGGCTCTCGGCGATGTAGAGGTCGGTGGGGAAGTTGCTGCGCTCCGAGACGATCACGCGGCGCTGCGTGTCGCCGCCGGCCTTCACGATGGCGAGGGCCGCGCTGAGCACCTTGAACAGGTTCACCGAGGTCGAGTCGGCCGCCAGCGTCTGGCCCGGGCCGGCACCGATCAGGCGGCCGATCTTGTCACCTACGCGCTGCGGCAGGTCGACCCAGCCGGCGCTGTTCCAGCTGCGGATCAGGCCGCTGCCCCATTCGTCCTGCACGGCGGCGGCGACACGCGCGGGCGTGGCCGTGGGCAGCACGCCCAGCGAGTTGCCGTCGAGGTAGATCACGTCCTCGGGCAGGCTGAACTGGGCGCGCAGCGCGGCCAGCGGGTCGCGCGCGTCCAGCGCGAGGGCGTCTTGTCGGGTCGTCATGCCAGTTCTCTCAGGATGGCGCGCACTGGGCTGGCGCAGGCTTGCACCAGCTTCAGCGGCAGCGCGATGAGTTCGTAGTCGCCGGGCGGCACCTCGTCGAGCACCAGGTTCTCGAGCACGCGCAGGTCGTGCTTCAGCAGCACATGGTGGCTGTCCAGCGTCTTGCTGGTCGCCGGGTCGACGGACTGGCTGTCGATGCCCACCAGCATCACGCCGCGCGCGGCGAGCAGCTCGAGGGTCTCGGGCGCGTAGGCCGCGAAGTCCTCCGACCATTGGGTCGGTGCCCGCTCGCAGGTGCGCACCAGCACACGCGGCGGCAACTCCGCCAGCGCATGGGCGATGTGCTCGGGGCGCACCAGCGGCCCGCAGCCGATGGCGTGGATCACGCGGCAGGGCCCGAGGTAGGGCTGCAGCGCCACCGCGCCGATCGCCGGCGCGCCGTCGGCGTAATGCAGGGGCGCATCGGCATGGGCGCCCAGGTGCGGCGAGAGTGTGAGCGCCGTCAGGTTGACCGGGCAGCCCGGGCCGATGCGCGCCGTCCAGCGCTGCTCGTAGGCCTGGTCGCCGGGGAAGGGCGGCGCGGCTGGGCCCAGGGCGGGCGAGATGTCCCACAGTCGACTCATGATGGCGGGATTCTATTGCTTGACACTTCAAATATCAAACCCTAAAGTCTGCCGCAACGTCACTGGAGCCTTGGGCATGCGCATCACCTGCATCGGCGGCGGTCCGGCCGGCCTGTACTTCGCGCTGCTGATGAAGCAGCAGGATCCGGCCCACGAGGTGACGCTGATCGAGCGCAACGCGCCGTCGGACACCTTCGGATGGGGCGTGGTCTTCTCCGACCAGACGCTGGGCGCGCTGCGACAGGCCGATGCCAGGACGGCCGGCCAGATCCTCGACGCCTTCAACCACTGGGACGACATCGACGTGCACTTCAAGGGGCGCACGATGCGCTCCTCGGGTCACGGCTTCTGCGGCATCGGCCGCAAGCGCCTGCTCAACATCCTGCAGGACCGCTGCGCCGAGCTCGGCGTGCAGATGCGCTACTCGACCGACTGCCCCGACGACGCCGACATCGATGCCGACCTGATCATCGCCGCCGACGGGCTGAACAGCCGCGTGCGCACCAAGTACGCCGCCACCTACCATCCCGATATCGACCTGCGCCGCTGCCGCTTCGTCTGGCTGGGCACGAAGAAGCTGTTCGATGCCTTCACCTTCGCCTTCGAGAAGACGGAGTGGGGCTGGTTCCAGGCCCACGCCTACCGCTTCGACGAGACCACGTCCACCTTCATCGTCGAGGCGCCCGAAGAAGTCTGGCGCGCTGCCGGCCTGGAGGACATGAGCAAGGAGGAGGGCATCAACTTCTGCGAGAAGCTGTTCGCGAAGTACCTCGATGGCCACGCGCTGATGAGCAACGCGGCGCACCTGCGCGGCTCGGCACAGTGGATCCGCTTCCCGCGCGTCGTCTGCCGGCGCTGGGTGCACCACAACGGCCGGGCGCCCGTGGTGCTGATGGGTGACGCGGCGCACACCGCGCATTTCTCCATCGGCTCGGGCACCAAGCTGGCGCTGGAAGACGCCATCGATCTGGCCGGCCGCATCGCCGCGCACCCGGGCGACCTGAGCACGGCACTGGCCGAGTACGAAGCGAAGCGCGGCGTCGAGGTGCTGAAGATCCAGAACGCGGCGCGCAATTCCACCGAGTGGTTCGAGAACGTCGAGCGCCACGCCAAGCTGGAGCCGGAGCAGTTCGCCTATGCGCTGCTGACGCGCTCGCAGCGCATCTCGCACGAGAACCTGCGGCTGCGCGATGCCGGCTACGTCGGCGGGCTCGAGAGCTGGCTGGCGGGCCGGGCCGGGCTGAATCCGCAACCGCTGCCGCCGATGTTCACGCCCTTCAAGCTGCGCGGCCTGACGCTGAAGAACCGTGTGGTCGTCTCGCCGATGGCGCAGTACAGCGCGGTGCACGGCGTGCCGGGCGATCACCACCTGGTGCACCTGGGCGCGCGGGCGATGGGCGGCGCCGGCCTGGTGTTCGCCGAGATGAGCTGCCCGACGCCCGACGCGCGCATCACGCCGGGATGCCCGGGCTTGTGGAACGACGAGCAAACCGCAGCCTGGAAGCGCATCGTCGACTTCGTACACGGCCACACCAGCGCGAAGATCGCCCTGCAGCTCGGCCATGCCGGCGCCAAGGGTTCGACGCGCGTGCCCTGGGAGGGCGAAGACCAGCCGCTGCCGAGCGACAACTGGCCGCTGCTGTCGGCCTCGCCGCAGCAGTACCTCGATGGCGTGAGCGCCTGGTCGCGCGCGATGACGCGTGCCGACATGGACCGCATCCGCGACGACTTCGTCGCCTCGACGAAGCGTGCCATCACGGCCGGCTTCGACTGGCTGGAGCTGCATTGCGCGCACGGTTACCTGCTGTCGGCCTTTCTCTCGCCGTTGACCAACCAGCGCAGCGATGAGTACGGCGGCTCGCTCGCCAATCGCCTGCGCTGGCCGCTGGAAGTTTTCGCCGCCATGCGTGCGGCGTGGCCGCAGGATCGGCCGATGTCGGTGCGCATTTCCGCGCACGACTGGGTGCCCGGCGGCAACACGCCGGCCGATGCGGTGGAGATCGCGCGGGCCTTCAAGGCGGCCGGCGCCGACCTGATCGACGTCTCCTCCGGCCAGGTGAGCAAGCAGCAGCAGCCGGTCTACGGCCGCATGTACCAGACGCCGTTCGCCGACCTGATCCGCAACGAGGTGGGCATCGCCACCATGGCGGTGGGCGCGATCAGCGAGGCTGACCACGTCAACAGCATCATTGCCGCCGGCCGTGCCGACCTGTGCGCCATCGCCCGCCCGCACCTGGCCAACCCGGCCTGGACGCTGCTCGAGGCCGCGAAGATCGGCCACACCAGCGGCGTGGGCGCCGACTGGCCGGTGCAGTACCTGTCGGGCAAGAACCAGCTCGAGCGCAACCTCGAGCGAGAGCGGCAGATGGCAGCGCAGACCGCGGGCCTGTCGCCGCAGGAACAGGCCAACCTGGCGCAGGGGGTGTGACGATGGCCAGCGTGCTCCCCGCCGTGGCCGACGTCGAATCGCGGGTGCTCGACGACCACCACCAGGCCCTGAAGATCTGGCTTCGCATGCTCGCCTGCACCACCCGTGTCGAGAACGTGATCCGCCAGCGCCTGCGCAGCGAGTTCGGCACCACGCTGCCGCGTTTCGACCTGATGGCGCAGCTCGACCGCGAGCCCGAGGGCCTGAGCATGGGCGAGCTGTCGGCCCGCATGATGGTGACGGGCGGCAATGTCACCGGCATCGTCGACCAGCTCGAAGGCGAGGCGCTGGTGCAGCGCTCCGAGCATCCGAGCGACCGGCGCGCGTACCAGGTGCGGCTCACGGCCGCTGGGCGCCGCCAGTTCCGCCGCATGGCGGCTGTGCACGAGGCCTGGATCGTCGAACTCTTCGACGGCTGGTCGCCAGCGCAGAAGACGCAGGTGCACGGGCTGCTGGCCACCCTCAAGCAGCATCTGGCCGGCATCGACACATCAACGGCCCCCAAGGGCAAACGTTAGGAGGCCGCATGACGCGACCGATCGACTCTCACCTCGCCGGCGGCAACCGCCGCAGCGTGGCCGGCCTGAAGCCGCAGCATTTCGGCTGGGCGGTGGAGCGCCAGGTCGGCGTGATCACGCTGAACCGGCCCGAGCGCAAGAACCCGCTGACCTTCGACTCCTACGCCGAGCTGCGCGACCTGTTCCGCACGCTGGCCTACGCCGACGACGTGCATGCGGTGGTGGTGCAGGGCGCCGGCGGCAACTTCTGCTCCGGCGGCGATGTGCACGAGATCATCGGCCCGCTGACGAAGATGAGCATGCCCGACCTGCTCGCCTTCACGCGCATGACCGGCGACCTGGTCAAGGCCATGCGCGCCTGCCCGCAGCCGGTGGTGGCGGCGATCGACGGCGTGTGTGCCGGCGCCGGCGCGATCGTCGCGATGGCCTCCGACCTGCGCGTGGGCACGGCGCGCAGCAAGGTGGCGTTTCTGTTCACGCGCGTCGGCCTGGCCGGTTGCGACATGGGTGCTTGCAGCATCCTGCCGCGCATCGTCGGCCAGGGCCGCGCCTCGGAGCTGCTCTACACCGGCCGTGCGCTGCCGGGAGAGGAGGCGCTGGCCTGGGGCTTCTACAACCGCGTCGTCGAGCCGGAGGCCGTGAGCGCCGCGGCGATCGACTGGGCGGCCGAGCTCGCGTCGGGCCCGAGCTTCGGCCATGCGATGACCAAGCGCATGCTGCACCAGGAGTGGTCCATGGGCGTCGACGAAGCGATCGAAGCCGAGGCGCAGGCGCAGGCGATCTGCATGATGACGCAGGACTTCCATCGCGCGTACCACGCCTTCGTCGCCAAGCAGAAGCCGGTGTTCGAAGGGGACTGACACGATGAACACGCAGCATCTGGACTGGCCCTTCTTCGAGGCGCGGCATCGCAGCCTCGCGCAGGAACTCGGCGCCTGGGCCGCGCGCCACATGCGTGCCGGCGAGCACGGCCCGGACATCGACGCGCAGTGCCGCACACTGGTGCGCGAGCTCGGCGCCGGCGGCTGGCTGCGCCATGCGGTCGCGGGCACGGCGCACGGCGGCGCGAGCGAGGTGATCGACACGCGCGCGATCTGCCTGCTGCGCGAGACGCTGGCCTGGCACCACGGCCTAGCGGACTTCGCCTTCGCGATGCAGGGCCTGGGCTCGGGGGCGATCTCGCTGGCCGGCACGCCGGAGCAGCGCGCGCGCTACCTGCCGCGCGTGGCCGAAGGCAAGGCGCTGGCGGCCTTTGCACTCTCGGAGCCCGGCGCCGGTTCCGACGTGGCGGCGATGCTGTGCAACGCCCACGACGACGGCGATGCCTACGTGATCGACGGCGAGAAGACCTGGATCAGCAACGGCGGCATCGCCGACTTCTACGTGCTGTTCGCGCGCACCGGCGAAGCACCGGGCTCGCGCGGCATCTCGGCCTTCATCGTCGATGCCGGCACGCCGGGCTTCGAGATCGCGCAGCGCATCGACGTGATCGCGCCGCACCCGCTGGCGCGGCTGCGCTTCGATGCCTGCCGCGTGCCCAAGTCCAGCCGCATCGGCGCGCCCGGCGAGGGCTTCAAGATCGCCATGCGCACTCTCGACGTGTTCCGCACTTCGGTGGCGGCGGCCTCGCTGGGCTTCGGGCGGCGTGCGCTGCACGAGGGCCTTGAGCGCGCGAAGACGCGCAGCATGTTCGGCCAGCGCCTGGCGGACTTCCAGCTCACGCAGGCCAAGCTGGCTCAGATGGCCACCACCATCGACAGCGCCGCGCTGCTCACCTACCGCGCCGCCTGGCAGCGCGACCAGGGCCGCAACGTGACGCGCGAGGCGGCGATGGCCAAGATGGCCGCCACCGAGGGCGCGCAGCAGGTCATCGATGCAGCCGTGCAGCTGTGGGGCGGCGCCGGCGTGGTCAGCGGCAACGTCGTCGAGTCGCTCTACCGCGAGATCCGCTCGCTGCGCATCTACGAGGGCGCGACCGAGGTGCAGCAGCTGATCATCGGCAAGGACCTGCTGAAGGAGACGTGAAATGAACGACCCCCAAGCTCACTTCGTGCGCTGCCCCCCAGGGGGGCGCTCAGCGCCCTTCGGGCGGCCGGGCGGGCGCTGAGATGTCGACAACGCATGTGGACACCTTCGCCGCCGACCACCTGCCGCCACGCGAGCAGTGGCCGGAGTTCCTGTTCGACGCACCCGAACTGCAGTTCCCCGATCAGCTCAACTGCGCAACCGAGCTGCTCGACGGCTGGGTCGCTGCCGGGCAGGGCGATCGCCTGTGCATCCAGGGCCAGGGCGTGCGCTGGAGCTATGCCGATCTGCAGGCGCAGGCGAATCGCATCGCCCGCGTGCTGGTCGAGGACATGGGCCTCGTTCCGGGAAACCGCGTGCTGCTGCGTGGCGCCAACTCGCCGATGCTCGCGGCCTGCTGGTTCGCCGTCGTCAAGGCGGGCGCCATCGCGGTGGGCAGCATGCCGCTGCTGCGCGCCAAGGAGCTGACGCAGATCGTCGTCAAGGCGCAGGTCAGCCACGCGCTGTGCGATGCGCGCCTGGCCGAGGAGCTGGCGCTGGCGCGGCCCGGCTGCCCGACGCTTACGCAGGTGTTGCACTTCAACTCTCCGGATGCCGGCGGGCTCGATGCGCGCGCCGCCGCCAAGCCCGCGGGCTTCGACAACGCGAAGACCTCGGTGGACGACACCTGCATCATCGCCTTCACCTCGGGCACCACCGGCCAGCCCAAGGGCACGATGCACTTTCACCGCGACGTGATGGCGGCCTGCGCCTGCTGGCCGAAACACGTGCTGCGGCCGACGCGCGACGACGTCTTCATCGGCAGCCCGCCGCTGGCCTTCACCTTCGGGCTGGGCGGGCTGCTGCTGTTCCCGCTGTCGGTGGGGGCCTCGACGGTGCTGCTGGAGAACGCCTCGCCCGCGGCGCTGCCTGCGGCGATCGCCCAGTACCGCGCCACGGTGTGCTTCACCGCGCCGACCTCGTACCGCGCGATGGCGCCGCAGCTCGCCGGGCACGACCTGTCGTCGCTGAAGAAGTGCGTCAGCGCCGGCGAATCGCTGCCGGCCGCCACCCGCCAGCTCTGGAAGGACGCCAGCGGCATCGAGATGATCGACGGCATCGGCTCCACCGAGCTGCTGCACATCTTCATTTCTCACGACGAGGCCCACGCGAAGCCCGGCGCCACCGGCACCGTGGTGCCGGGCTACGTGGCCTGCGTGCTCGACGACGAGGGCAAGCCCTTGCCGCGCGGACAGGTCGGCCGGCTGGCGGTGAAGGGCCCGACCGGTTGCCGCTACCTCACCTTCGGCGGCGACGACCGCCAGGGCCAGTACGTGCAGAACGGCTGGAACCTCACCGGCGACGCCTACCTCGTCGATGCCGACGGCTGCTTCGTCTACCAGGCGCGCACCGACGACATGATCATCAGCGGCGGCTACAACATCGCCGGCCCCGAAGTCGAGAGCACGCTGCTGCTGCACCCCAAGGTGGCCGAATGCGGCGTGATCGGCGTGGCCGACGAAGAGCGCGGCCAGATCGTCAAGGCCTTCGTCGTGCTGCGCCCGGGGATCGAACCCACCGACACGCTGGTGCGCGAGCTGCAGGACTTCGTCAAGCAGACCGTCGCACCCTACAAGTACCCGCGGGCCATCGAGTTCCGCACCGCGCTGCCGCGCACCGAGACCGGCAAGCTGCAGCGCTTTCGCCTTCGCCAAGGAACATGATGCAAGTCCTCCAACCCGCAGGCTGGGACAAGCCCAGGGGCTATTCGAACGGCGTGGCCGCCGAAGGCCGCCTGGTGTTCGTCGCCGGCCAGATCGGCTGGAACGGCCAGTGCCGTTTCGAGAGCGACGACTTCGTCGCGCAGACGCGGCAGGCGCTGGCCAACATCGTGGCCGTGCTCGCCGAGGCCGGCGCGAAGCCCGAGCACATCGTGCGCATGACCTGGTACGTGACCGACAAGCGCGAGTACCTGTCGCGCGGCCGCGAGATCGGCGCGGTGTTCCGCGAGCTGATCGGCGTGTACCACGCGGCGATGAGCGCAGTGCAGGTCAGCGCGCTGATGGAAGACCGCGCCAAGGTGGAGATCGAGGTCACGGCAGTCGTGCCGGCTCCCCGCTGAGCCCATGGGCCGCAGACCCGGCCCGTAGAATCGATCGGGACATGAGTTCCCCCTCGCTCGCAGCCGACAAAGCCCCCGCGTCCGTGCTGCCGGGCTTGGCGCTCGCCTCGCTGGGCGCGATCGCCTTCTCGGGCAAGGCCATCATCGTCAAGCTGGCCTACCGGCACGGCGTCGATGCGGTCACGCTGATCATGTTCCGCATGCTGTTCGCGATGCCGCTGTTCCTGCTGCTCGCGTGGTGGGCGGGCCGCGGCAAGCCGCCGCTGGAGCGCCGCGACCAGCTCGCGATCCTCGGGCTGGGATTCAGCGGCTACTACCTCGCGAGTTTTCTCGACTTCGCCGGCCTGGCCTACGTGTCGGCGAGCTTTGAGCGCCTCGTGCTCTACCTCAACCCGACCATGGTGCTGCTGCTCGGCTGGGTGCTGTTCGGCCGCCGTGCGACCGGCCGGCAGCTGATCGCCCTGGCGGTCAGCTATGCCGGCGTGCTGCTGGTGTTCGGCCACGAGCTGCAGATCGCCGGGCCTGACGTGGTGCTCGGCGCGGCACTGGTATTCGGCAGCGCGCTGAGCTACGCGATCTACCTCGTCTACAGCGGCGAGGTGGTCAAGCGCCTCGGCTCGCTGCGCCTGACCGGCCTGGCCACCAGCGTGGCCTGCGTGTTCTGCATCGCGCAGTTCCTCATCCTGCGGCCGATCTCGGCGGCCACCGAGGTGGCGCCGCAGGTGATCTGGCTGTCGGTGCTCAACGCGACGCTGTGCACCTTCGCGCCGGTGCTGATGGTGATGATGGCCATCGAGCGCGTCGGCTCCACGCTGACCGCGCAGACCGGCATGCTGGGGCCGATGTCGACCATCCTGATGGGCGTGCTGCTGCTCGGCGAGCCGTTCACGGCCTGGGTGGCGGCCGGCACGCTGCTGGTGCTGGGCGGGGTGTGGCTGCTGGCGCGCTGGCGCTGATTCACTTCAAGGAGACAAGGCATGGATCTGGGCATCGCAGGACGCTGGGCGCTGGTGTGCGCCGCCAGCAAGGGCCTCGGCAAGGGCTGCGCGCAGGCGCTGGCCGCCGAAGGCGTGAACGTGGTGATCACCGCGCGCGGCGAAGAGACGCTGAATGCGACCGCGGCCGAATTGCGCGCTGCGTACCCGACGGTGCAGGTCGTCGCGATCGCCGGTGACATCACCACGCCGGCGGCGCGTGCCGCGGCGCTGGCGGCCTGCCCGCAGGTCGACATCCTCGTCAACAACGCCGGTGGCCCGCCGCCCGGCGACTTCCGCGACTGGGACCGCGATGCCTGGATCAAGGCGGTCGACGCCAACATGCTCACGCCCATCGAGCTGATCAAGGCGACGGTGGACGGCATGGCCGCGCGCGGTTTCGGCCGCGTCGTCAACATCACCTCGGGCGCGGTGAAGGCGCCGATCGACGTGCTCGGCCTGTCCAACGGCGCGCGCAGCGGGCTCACCGGCTTCATCGCCGGCCTGGCGCGCCAGCCGCGGCTGGCGGCGGCCAATGTGACGGTGAACAACCTGCTGCCCGGCGTCTTCGACACCGACCGCATCCGCACGACCATGCAGGGCCTGGCGGCGAAGAGCGGCCAGAGCATCGAGGCGGTGCTCGAGAAGCGCCGCGCCACCGTGCCGGCCGGGCGCTTCGGTACCTCGGCGGAGTTCGGTGCGTTCTGCGCCTTCATGTGCAGCGCGCAGGCGAGTTACCTCACCGGTCAGAACATCCTGCTCGACGGCGGCGCCTACCCCGGCACCTTCTGATCAGGCGCGGCGCGGCATCGACGAGACGACGATGCCCGCGGCGATGAGCACGAACGACACGCCGTGGTACCAGCTCGGTGGCTCGCCGAGCAGCGCGGCCGACATCACGCCGGCGAACACCGGCGTGAGGTTGCTGAAGAAGGCCGCGATGGCCGGCCCGACGGTGGACACGCCCAGGCCCCAGGCGCGGTAGGCGATCAGCGACGGCCCGATGGCCACGTAGGCGAGCGCGGCGACCACCCACGGCGACCAGTGGATCGCCACCGGCGCGAACTGCGTCTCCACGCCCGCGGCGAGCGTGGCCCAGGCGCTGCCGAACAGCACCTGCACGAGCAGGAACTCGGCCCAGTCCCAGGCCGGGCGCGCTTCGCCGCGCATCGAGGCCGGCGGCCGCGCGAGCATCCAGCTGTAGCCGGCCCACAGCGCCACGGCGAGCAGCATCAGCAGGTCGCCGGGGACGAGGCGAACATGGAGCAGCGTGTCGAGGCTGCCGCGCGAGAGCACCATCGCCACGCCGAGCAGCGAGAGCACCGCGCCGGCGATCTGCCGCGCGCCGGGCCGCACGCCGTAGAAGACCAGGCCAACGAGCATCATGCCCACCGGCATGCTGGCGGCGATCAGCGTCACGTTCAGCGGCGTGCTGGTCTGCACCGCGAGGTACTGCAGCGCGTTGTAGCTGCCCACGCCGACCAGGCCGAGCAGCGCGAGGTGCTTCCAGCGCGAGCCGATGTCGCCCGGCGCTCGCAGCACGCGCCAGCCCAGCGGCAGCAACAGCACGAGCGCGATCCACCAGCGCATGGCGTTGAGCGCCAGCGGCGGCACGCTGCCCACCAGCGCGCGGCCGACCACGGCGTTGCCGGCCCACAGCAGCGGCGGCAGGGTGAGCAGGAAGGCGATGCGGGGCGTCAGGGCGTGGTTCACGGTGGGGTTCAGGAAGCGGGCATGCCGGCACCGCAGTTCCAGCATTGGTCGAAGGGGCCGTCGATCGCTTCGCCGCAGCCGGGGCACAGCCAGTGGCGCTGCGGCGGATGGCGCAGTTGTGCGAGCAGCACGCGCGCCGGCTCGAGCTGGGCATCGTCGGTGACCCACACCTCGGGCAGCGCCTGGTCCGGCGGCAGCTCGCCGGCGATGCTGCCGGCGTAGGCGCGCTGCACCGTCGAGGCGATGCCGGCATGCGTCAGCATGTCGGCCCACAGGGTGGCCAGCGCCAGGTTGGGTGCGGAGATCAGGCGGCGCATGCGGCGGCGAGCAAAGGCTGGCACGATAGCGGATTCGTCGTACTTCAGCCCCAGAGGACCTTTCGATGCCCCAGACCGTGAAAGCCATCCGCGTTGCCGCCTACGGCGGCCCCGAAGCCATGCAGCTCGACGAGATCTCGATCGGCGATCCCGGCCCGGGGGAGATCCGCATCCGCCACCACGCCTGCGGCCTGAATTTCATCGACGTTTACCAGCGCACCGGCCTGTACGCCAACCCGCTGCCGCTGGCGCTGGGCATGGAGGGCGCCGGCGTCGTCGAGGCGGTGGGCGAGGGCGTCACGCACCTGAAGGCAGGCGACCGCGCCGCCTACGCGAGCAACCCGCCGGGCGCCTACAGCGAGGCGCGTGTGATGCCGGCCAAGTGCGTGGTGAAGCTGCCCGACGCGATCTCCTTCGAGACCGGCGCGGCGATGATGCTCAAGGGCCTGACGGTGCAGTACCTGCTCAAGAAGACGCTGCCGCAGGCCGGGCTGCAGGCTGGCGACTTCGTGCTCTTCCACGCCGCGGCCGGCGGCGTCGGCCTGATCGCCTGCCAGTGGGCCAAGGCGCTGGGCCTGCAGCTCATCGGCACGGCGGGCAGCGATGCGAAGTGCCAGCTCGCACTGGAGCACGGCGCCGCCTTCGCGATCAACTACCAGACCGAAGACTTCGTCGAGCGCGTCAAGCAGATCACCGGCGGCAAGGGCGTGAAGGTGGTCTACGACTCGGTGGGCAAGGACACCTTCGTGCGCTCGTTCGACTGCCTGCAGCCCTTCGGCCTGGCGGCGAACTTCGGCAACGCCTCGGGCAAGGTGCCGCCGATCGACCTGGGGATGCTCGCCGCCAAGGGCTCGATCTACGTGTCGCGGCCGACGCTGTTCACGCACATCGCGACGCGCGAATCCACGCAGGCGATGGCCGACGACCTGTTCTCGGTGGTGCTCAGCGGCGCGGTGAAGATCCGCATCGACCAGCGTTATGCACTGAAGGATGCGGCGCAGGCGCACCGCGACCTGGAAGCGCGCAAGACGACCGGCTGCAGCGTGCTGCTGCCCTGACGGCTCAGCAGGCGCGGAATATGCCACGGCAGTTCTGTGCAACTTGCACAGAACGTCGCGAATGAAGGGCGAGCGCGACGCGATACTCATTGCATGCGCCCGCAGTTCCCACCCCGCCCGCCGAGCCATCGTGCCGGGCGCTACTGGCGCGCGATGAGAGGCGCGGTGGCTGTCTGCAGTCTGCTCATCCTTCAAGGGCAGTCCCGGGCACAGGCCGTCGACCCTGCCGGCGCTCCGCGCTCGACCGTGGCGGATGTCGTCGCCGGCATCGTCAGCTACACACGCTGGCCGGGCGATGCCACCGCCATCCGGATGTGCACCCTCGGCCGCGGCCCCTCCATCGACGAGTTGCTGCGCGCCGTGGACATCGGGTCGGCGCAGCGCGCCGTCGCCGTGCGATCCGTCGCGAGCGCCGCGCAGGCGCGCGATGGCTGCCAGGGCGTGTACGTGTCGGGCCTCGGCGACGCTGCTGGGCGCGAACTGCTTCAGATGCTGGCCGGTCGGCCGGTGCTGCTGCTCGGCGAGGGCCTGGAGTTCTGCAGCGATGGCGGCATGTTCTGCCTGGAAACCGGCTCGAGCCCGGTGCGCTTCAACGCCAACCTCGACGCGATTGCCCGCAGCGGCCTGCGCGTCAACCCGCTGGTGCTGCGCATCGCGCGCGGCGCGAACGGAGGCGGCTCATGAGCCTGCGCCAGCCCTTGCTCGACACCTTGCGCGCTGCGCACCTGCGACTGGGCATGGCTGCAGTGATCGCGGCCGGCCTGGTGCTCACGCTGGTGTCCTTCCTGACGCTGCGCAGCCAGGTCGAGCAGAACCTGACGCTGGTCGCCCGATCGATCTCGTACACCGCCGAGGCGGCCGCCGTGTTCGGTGATGCCGCCGCGGCGACGGAGGTGCTGCAGCTCGTCGGCGAGCGCGAGAACCTGCGTGCGGCGAGCCTCGTCGACGCGAGCGGGCGGCAGCTCGCCAGCTACGCTGCGCGCAACGACGAACTTCTCGATGCGGCGCTGGCAAACGTGGCCGGGCTGCTGTTCGGGCAGGAAGCGCGCGCGTCGATCAGCCATCAGGGCCGGCCCTACGGCGAGGTGCACGTGCAGGGACGTGGCGTCGGGTCGCTGATGTACCTGCTCAAGGTGCTGGCGGCGATCGCCGTATGCACGGCGGCCAATGCCTGGCTGGTGGCTCGCCTGTCGCGACGCATCGAGCAGGACATCGTCTGGCCGCTGAACCGCCTGGCCGCCCTGACGCGCACTGCACGCACCGAGCGCGCCCTGTCGCTGCGCGCGCCGGCTGCGACGGTCAAGGAGATCCACGACCTCGGCGAGGACTTCAACGCCTTGCTTGCCGAAATCCAGAGCCGCGAAGCCAGCCTGGTGGCCAAGCACGAAACGCTGCGCACGGTCAACGAATCGCTGTCCTACCTGGCCTTCCACGACAACCTCACGGGCCTGCCCAACCGGGCGAGCTTTCTCGATCGCGCCGGCCGGCTCGTGACGGCGCCGCGCGAACCGGGCGAGAGCTGCGCGCTGCTGTTCCTCGATTGCGACCGCTTCAAGGAAGTCAACGACGCGCTCGGCCACGCCGCCGGCGACGAGTTGCTCGTGCAGGTGGCGCGACGCATACGCTCGAAGCTGCGCGATGGCGATTTCGTTGCTCGACTGGGCGGCGACGAGTTCGCCGTGTTGCTGTCGCCGATCCGTGCCGCAGAGGACGCCCAGCGCATCGCCGCGGGGATCGCCGTGGCGATCCAGGCACCCATGGACAGTGCGGCCTTCGGCCGCATCGAGGCGAGCGCGAGCGTCGGCGTGGCCATGCTGCCCGAAGCGGGCGGCAGCCTGGAGCAATGGCTGGCCGCGGCCGACGCGGCGATGTACCGCGCGAAGGCCCGTTCACGCGGGTCGGTCGAACTGTTCGAAGCACGCATCGACGATGAGGTGCGGCCGCTGGTCGCGTAGGAGCCGTACGTGAGAGAGTTTCATCCGAAAGTCTGGGCCGTACGATGGCTGATGGCCGGCGTCGTCATGGCCTTGCTTGGCTGCCAGAGCGCGCCGCCGCCCACGCTCGATGCGCGGGCCCAGAAGGTGGCGGCGCTGCGAAAGCTGGGATTCACGCACGCGGCCGACGCCTGGGAGCTCAAGCTCGGCGTGAAACTGCTGTTCGAATCGAACGCCGACGAGGTGTCGGAGGAAGGCCGCGCCGCGCTGGCCGAGGTGGCGCACACCCTGACCAGCGTCGGTGTCGATCGCGTCATCGTCGAAGGGCACACCGACAACGTCGGCTCGGCCAAGTTCAATGAAGCGTTGTCGCTGCGCCGGGCCGAGTCGGTGGCTCAGCACCTGATGCAGGCCGGCATGAATGCGGCGGGCATCGAACGGCGCGGACTCGGCTTCGACAAACCGATCGCCGACAACGCCACCCCCGAGGGGCGCGCCCAGAATCGGCGCGTCGTCGTCACCGTGCGAGCCGACTGACCGCGCGGCGAGCCCGCGCGGCTGTCGGCCGCGACAGGCTCAGGAATGCACCGGCTTGTAGTAGCGTGCCTCGAGCAGCTTCGCGTTGGTCAGGCGGAGCGCGACCATGATGCGCTCCAGCCAGGTCAGCTGTTGGATGCGGCCATCGGGCAGGGCCAGCACGGGCCCGAGGATGGGCTCGTCTTCGATGCGCGATTCCTGGTATTCGCGAACGGGCAGTGAGTCGATCATGGCGTCCCCTTCCTGGGTTGTTGCTGGTACGGCAGTCCCTGCGACCAGCTTGTAACAACCTGTAGTTTACGCGACAGTTTCACGCCATGGAAGGGTTTCGGCCCGCTGTTACCTTGACAGCGCGGGCGCGATCTTGTGCAGCGCCCCGTTCTTCATGATCAAGCACAGGCGCTGCTTGTCCTGAAGCAGTCGCACGTCACGCAGCGGGTCGCCGTCGACCAGCAGCAGGTCGGCCAGGCGGCCTTCCTGCACCAGCCCTGTGTCCAGGCCCATCAACTCGCCGCCGATGCGCGTGGCGCACTGCAGCGCCTCGCTCGGCGAGTACCCGAACAGCTTGACGAAGTGCTCGATGTCGCGCGCGTTGGTGCCCTGCGGCGTCCACGCGAAGCCGTAGTCGCCGCCGATGACGACGCGGATGCCGCGCTTGCGCATCTGCTCGTAGGTGCGCTGCGAACTTTCAAGGCAGCGCTCCATGCCCAGGTCCTGCGCCATCGCCCGCGTGATGCCAAAGGCCTCGGCCTCGTAGAGCGTGTTGTGGATCAACCCGATCGCCGGGCCGACGAAGATGCGGTCGCGCGCGGCCTCGAGCAGGTCGAGTGCCTCGCTGTCGGCCATCTCGCAGTGGTAGATCACGTCGACGCCGCACTGCACCGCTCGCTTGACGGCATTGGACGCACGCGAGTGCGAGGCCACGCGGCGGCCGAAGTCGTGTGCCACCTCGCAGGCGATACGCACCTCCTCCTCGCGCATCACCGTCATGCCGCCCTTGGCGGGCACGAAGTCGTCGCCAGAGATGTTCAGCTTGATGTTGTCGACGCCTTCGCGGATGCAGGTGCGCACCGCGCGGGCGATCGCCTCGGGCCCGTCGGCGACGATGCCGAAGCTGTCGCGTTGCATGTGCAGGCGGTTCTCGTCGCCCAGGCCGCCGGTGACGGTGATCTCCGGGCTCGCGGCGCGGATGCGCGGGCCGGGGCTGCGGCCCGAATCGACCTCGTTGCGCACCACCACGTCCAGCCGCAGCTTGGCGCTGGCCGCGCTGTAGGCGCTGGTGAAGCCCGCGTCGAGCAGCGTCTTCGCGTTGTGCAGCGTCGCGATCGTGTGTTCTTCGGGGGGGATGTCGCCGAGGTCGGTGTTGCGCTGCGCGCCGCAGAAGGACAGGTGGGCGTGGCCTTCGACGAGGCCGGGCATCAGCGTCATGCCCTGCGCATCGATGACCTGCACGCCCTCGACCGGCAGCGCGGCGGCACCCTTGGCGACGCGGGTGATGCGCTCGCCCTCGACCAGCACCTCGGCCGAGAACGGCGCAGCGCCGCTGCCGTCCCAGACCACGCAGTTGCGGATCAGCGTCTTCATCGGCTCGTCTCCTCGCGTTGTCGTGCACGCCGGGCTGGCGTGCCGGGGGTCAGACGCCCCAGCGCAAGGCCGCAGTGTGCACCGGGGCGTCCCACAGCGCCAGCGTGGCGCTGTCGGCGGCGCTCACGGTGATCGAGCAGCCGGCCATCTCCAGCGAGGTCACGTAGGAGCCGGTGAGGAAGCGCGCCACCTTCACGCCGGCGCCGGCCAGCACCTTGCGCGCCGCATGAACCATCACGTAGAGCTCGAGCAGCGGCGTGCCGCCGAAGCCGTTGACGAGCAGGATCACCTCCTGGCCCGGCTTGAGCGACAGGTCCTTGAGGATGGAGCCTGTCAGCTCCTCGGCGATCTCGTCGGCGGTGGTGTGCTTGACGCGGCGGCGACCCGGCTCGCCGTGAATGCCCACGCCCATCTCCATCTCGTCGATGCCGATCTGGAAGGTCGGTTTGCCGGCCGCCGGCACCGTGCAGGAGGTCAGCGCCACGCCCATCGAGGCGGTGGCCTTGTTGACCGCATCGCCCAGCGACTTCAGCTCGGCGAGCTTCGAGCCGCGCTCGGCGGCGGCGCCGACGATCTTCTCGACGATCAGCGTACCGGCGACACCGCGCCGGCCGGTGGTGTAGGTGGAGTTCTCGACGGCCACGTCGTCGTTGACGATGACGGTGGCGTTCTCGCGGTCCAGCATCTCGGCGGCCATCTCGAAGTTCATCATGTCGCCGGAGTAGTTCTTGACGATGAACAGCACGCCGGCGCCGGCCTCGACCGACTGCGCCGCGGCGAGCATCTGGTCGGGCGTGGGCGAGGTGAACACCTGGCCGGGGCAGGCGGCGTCGAGCATGCCCATGCCTACGAAGCCGGCGTGCAGCGGCTCGTGGCCGGAGCCGCCGCCGGAGATCAACGCCACCTTGCCGGGCTTGACGTTGCGCCGGCGCACGAACTGCCGCTCGGCGCCGAGCGTGACGATGTCGGCATGCGCCGCGGCGAAGCCGTCCAGGCTCTCGGCCAGCACGGTCTCGACGTCGTTGATGAGCTTCTTCATGGTGGTTCCTGCCGGGAGTTCAGAGCGTGTCACACAGGGTGGAGATGATCAAGGCCATCGAGCGCGAGCCCGGGTCCACGTGGCCGAGCGCACGGTCGCCGAGGAAGGATGCCCGGCCCTTGATGGCGTCCATCTGCGCCGTGGCCTGCGCGCTGTCGAGCGCGCATTGCCGCACGCGTGCCACCAGGTCGTCGCCGCCGGCGGCGAGCACCTTCTGTACCGGGTCCAGCACATCGAGCAGCGTCTTCTGGCCGACTTCGACCTTGCCCAGCTTGCAGAGCGCGGCGATGCCGGCCGCGAGCGCGCGCGCCACGTCGGCGGACGCGGGTTGCGCCGGCAGCTCCTTGCCGAGCGTGACCATCAGCGTGCCGAACACCGGTCCGGACGATCCGCCCACGGTCGACATGCAGGTCATGCCCATGGTCTTGAGCGCATCGTTCAGGCTCTTCGTCTCCAGCTCGGCCATCTTGGCCTGGATGGCCAGCGCGCCGCGGCGCATGTTCAGGCCGTGGTCGCCGTCGCCGATGGCTGAGTCCAGCTCGGTGAGCTCCTCCACGTGGTCGACCAGCACCTGCGTGCAGGCCTGCAGGCTTCGTTTCAGATCCATCATGAGACTCCGGAGATGCGCTGACCGGCAGCGTCGAAAAAGAGCGGCGCGCGGAACTCCACCGACACCGCGCGGCCAGGCTCGAGCCCGGTGGTGTCGTCGCACAGGGTCACGAGTTCGACGTCGCTGCTCACGCCGCCCAGCGCCACGTGCACGTGCGTCTGGTCGCCCAGGTGCTCGACACGCCGCACCAGCGCCTGCGCGTGGCCGCGGTCATGGCCGTTGGCCGGCGCCAGGCGCGTGCCGTCGGGCCGCACGCCCACGGTGGCGGCGGCGGCGGGCGCGGGCAGGGTGCCGACGGCGCTGCGCGGCAGCAGGTTGATGCGCGGCGCCCCCAGGCGCGCGGCCACGTAGGCGCTCACCGGGTTCTGGTAGATCTGCTGCGGCGTGCCCACCTGCACCAGCCGGCCCTTCTCGAGCACGCCGATGCGCGTGGCCAGCGTCATCGCCTCGGTCTGGTCGTGCGTGACGTACAGCACCGTGGCGCCCATGTCCTGCTGGATGCGCTTGAGCTCGAGGCGCAGGTCGTTGCGCAGCTTGGCGTCGAGCGAGGACAGCGGCTCGTCCATCAGCGTCACGGCCGGCTCGCGCACCAGCGCGCGGCCGATCGCCACCCGCTGCATCTGCCCGCCGGACAACTTCGTGGCCGGGTTGGCCAGCTTGTCGTCGATGCGCAGCATCTTCGCCACCTCGGTGACCTTGCGCCGCACTTCGTCTTCCGAGATGCGCCGCATCGGCGAACGCAGCGGGAAGGCGAGGTTGTCGAACACGTTCAGGTGCGGGTACAGCGAATACTGCTGGAACACGAAGGTCACGTCGCGCAGCGCCGGCGCCAGCGCCGTCATGTCGTGGCCGCCGATGAACACCTGGCCGGCGTCGGGCTTCTCGAGCCCGGCGGCCAGCCGCAGCGTGGTCGTCTTGCCCGCGCCGCTGGGGCCGAGCAGCACGATGAACTCGCCCGAGGCCACCTCGAGGTTCATGTCGGCAATGGCCTGCACCTCGCCGAAGCGCTTGGAGATGCCCTTGAGCAGCAGGTCAGCCATGAGCGGCTCCGGCGACGGCCTGCGAACGCGAGGCGCGAGTCGGCGAGGCCGCCTCGTGGCGTTCCGTGCGCAGCGCGCGGCCGCAGGCGGCGTCGAACAGCGACACCTGCGTGGCGTCGAAGGCCAGCCCGACCTGGTCGCCGCGCTGCGCGGGCACGTCGGTGCCGACGCGGGCGCGCAGCAGCGTGCCCTGGTTCGTCTGGCAGGTGACGATCTGGCTGGTGCCCAGGTATTCGGTGCCCAGCACCTCGGCGCGCACAGCCGAGTCGGCACTGAAGCGCACGTGCTCCGGCCGCACGCCGTAGAGCAGCTTCTGCGCGGGGGCGTCCTCACGCAATTCGGGGGCGGCTACCAGCGCCTCGCCCAGCCGTACCTGGCGCGCGCCGGCGGTGTAGCCGCCCTCGAAAGGCAGGAAGTTCATCGACGGCGAGCCGATGAAGTCGGCCACGAACACGCTGGCCGGCCGGTCGTAGACCTCCTGCGGCGCGCCGAGCTGCTCGATCACGCCCTGGTTCATGATGGCGATGGTGTCGGCCATCGACATTGCCTCGAGCTGATCGTGCGTGACGTACACCGTGGTGGCCTGGAGCCGGTCGTGCAGGCCGCGCAGCTCCTGGCACATCAGCTCGCGGAATTCGGAGTCGAGCGCGCCCAGAGGTTCGTCCATCATGAAGGCCATCGGCTGGCGCACGATCGCCCGGCCCAGCGCCACGCGCTGGCGGTCGCCGCTGGACAGGCCCGACACCGGCTTGTCGAGCAGGTGCTCGATGCGCAGCACGCGCGCGGCCTCGGCCACCTTGGCGGCGATCTCGGCACGCGGCACGCCTTGCGAGACGAGCGGGAAGGCGATGTTGCGCCGCACGTTCATGTGCGGGTACAGCGCGAAAAGCTGGAACACGAAGGCGATGTCGCGGTGCGAGGCGCGCTTGAAGGTCACGTCCTCGTCGCCGAGGAAGATCTGCCCGGAGGTCGGCAGCTCCAGCCCGGCGATCATGCGCAGCGTGGTCGTCTTGCCGCACCCCGAGGGGCCGAGCAGGCAGAAGAACTCGCCGTCCTTGACGGTGAAGCTCGAGTCCTTCACCGCGGTGAATTCGGCGAACGCCTTGTGCAGGTTCTGGACGCGGATCTCGGCCATCGTCAGTCCGGGAATTTCGAGACGATCGTGAACATGACGACGCCGGCGAGCGTCGTCACGAACGACCAGGTGAACAGGACCAGCGCGAAGGGCTGCAGCATCATGAAGATGCCCAAGGCGATGACGACGCAGGCCGCCATCTCCAGCGGGCCACGGCGCAGCCATCTCGGCCAGCGGGACTTGATGCTCATTTGCGCACCGCCCCGAAGGTGATGCCGCGCAGCAGGTGCTTGCGCAGCAGCACGGTGAACACGAGGATGGGAATCAGGAACAGCATGGTGCCCGCCGCCACCGCCGGCCAGTCCTGCCCGCCCTCGCCGATGATGATGGGGATGAAGGGCGGCGCCGTCTGCGCCTCGCCGCTGGTCAGCAGCACCGCGAAGGCGTACTCGTTCCACGCGAAGATCAGGCAGAAGATCGCCGTGGCCACGATGCCGGTGGTCGCCTGCGGCAGCACCACCTTGCGGAAGGCCTGCAGCCGCGTATAGCCGTCGACCATCGCCGCCTCCTCGTACTCGCGCGGGATCTCGTCGATGAAGCCCTTGAGCAGCCACACCGCGAGCGACACGTTCACCGCGCTGTACAGCAGGATCATGCCGAGCTTGGTGTCCGACAGGCCGAGTTCGCGGTACATCAGGTAGATCGGAATGGCCACCGCGATGGGCGGCATCATGCGCGTGGACAGGATGAAGAACATCAGGTCGTCCTTGCCCGGCACCTTGAAGCGCGAGAAGGCGTAGGCGGCCATCACGCCCAGACCCACCGACAGGAGGGTCGAGCCGATCGCGATGATCAGCGAGTTGGCGAAGCGCGGCAGGTAGTTCGAGCGGCTCACCACCACCATGCTGTTCTTGCGCGCGATCGCCTCGCAGGCGCTGTCGGCCGGCGGCAGGCTCGCGATGTACTCCTCGGTCTGGCGCGAGCGCGTCGTGAAGAGATTGCAGTAGCCCTCGATCGACGGTTCGAACACCACCTTGGGTGGGTAGCTGATCGAGTCCGGCGGGCTCTTGATGCTGGTCAGCAGGATCCACAGCAGTGGCACCAGCGTGATGAACGCGTAGAGCACCACCACGACCATGGCGATGCGCTTGGAGGCGGCGGTGGGTTCGACCACCGAATGCGCAGTGCTGATACCTTGACTCATGGGGTCAGCGGTTCTTCACCGCGTTGAGGGCCTTGACGTAGATGTTCGCGAGGCCGAACACCGCGACGAACAGGATGATCGCCAGCGCCGACGAATAGCCGGTGCGCCACTTCTCGAACGCCTCCCGCTTGAGCGTGATCGACACCACCTCGGTGGTCGAGCCCGGCCCGCCGTTGGTCAGCAGGTTCACCAGGTCGAACATCTTGAAGTTCTCGATGCCGCGGAACAGCACCGCCAGCATCACGAAGGGCAGCACCATCGGCAGCGTGATGCTCCAGAACTGGCGCCAGGGCGAGGCGCGGTCGACTTCCGCCGCCTCGTAGATGTAGTCGGGGATGCTGCGCAGGCCAGCCAGGCAGATCAGCATCACGTAGGGCGTCCACATCCAGGTATCGACGATGACGATCGCCCAGGGCGCCAGCTTCACCGAGCCGAGCATCTCGAAGCTCGACGGCGGGATGCCGGTGAAGAAGCTCACCGCGTAATTGAACAGGCCGATCTGCGGCTGATAGAGGAAGGCCCAGAAGTTGCCCACCACCGCAGGCGACAGCATCATCGGAATGAGGATCAGCGTGGTCCAGAAGCCGTGGCCGCGGAACTTGCGGTCGATCAGGTAGGCCAGCGTGAAGCCGATCAGCGTCTGCAGCGTGATCGTCCAGAACAGGAAGTGCGCGGTGGCCTGCATCGGGCCCCAGATGTCGGGGTCGGTGAGGATGCTGACGTAATGGTCGATGCCCAGGCCCAACACTTCGGCATTCGGCCGGTTGGCGCGGAAGTTGGTGAACGACAGCCGCACCGTCCAGATCAACGGGAAGATGTTGATCGCCAGCAGCAGCAGCATCGTCGGCGCGATGAACAGCCAGGCGATGGCGCGATCCGACAGGCCGCGCATGCGCCGGGCGATCGGTGCGGGCGTGGCCTGGGCGGCGCGTTCGGCGAGGGAGGGGGAGTTCATGTCGGAGGCTCGGGTCCGGGGCCGGCTTCGAGGAAGCCAGCCCCGGGGCACGATTACTTCAGCTTTCCGTCTTCCTTGAAGACCTTCTTCCAGTCGGCTGCCAGGCCGTCGAGCGCTTCCTTCGCCGTGCCCTTGTCGGCGACCACGAAGTCATGGATGCGCTTCTGCTCGGCCAGCATCAGCTGCGCATAACTCGGCTCGGCCCAGAAGTCGACCACCTGGTCCATCGCGGTCAGGAACTCCGACGCGAACGGTGCGCTCTTCTTGAAGCCGGCGTCGTTGAGCACGCCCTTGTGGCAGGAGTAGCCGCCCAGCGACCACCACTTCTTCTGCACATCCAGCGTGGCAAACCACTTGATGTACGACAGCGCCTCGTTGCGGTTGGGCGAATAAGCCACCACCGAGATGCCCTGGCCGCCGAGCTGCGAGCCTTTGCCCTTGTCCGACGGGTTGACGAAGAAGCCGATCTTCTCGCCGCCGACATTCGGGTCCTTGTACAGGCCTGGGAAGAAGGCGAACCAGTTCATCATCATCGCCACCTGGCCGCTCTTGAATGCGTCCAGGCCCTCGCCCATGTACGAGTTGGTCAGCCCCGGCGGCGTGCAGCACTTGTAGAGCGACTTGTAGAACTCCAGGCCCTTGATGGCGTCCGGCCCGTTGACGAAACCGTCCATCGCGTACGGCTTCTTCGGGTCCTGGTACTTGAAGCCCATCGGGTAGAGCACGTTGCTCACGCCCATGGTGATGCCCTCGGAGCCGCGCTCGGTGAAGAGGTAGGTGCCGTAGACCTTCTTGCCGTCGATCTGGCGGCCCGAGAAGAACTCGGCCACCTGCTTGAACTCGGTCCAGGTCTTGGGTGCTTCGAGCTCGCGGTTGTGCTTCTTCTTGAATTCGGCGCGCAGCTCGGGCTTGGCGAACCAGTCCTTGCGGTACGTCCAGCCCAGTGCGTCGCCCATGGCCGGCAGTGCCCAGTAGTTCGGCGTGCCCTTGGGCCACTCGGCGTAGCCGGTCACCGTCGCCGGGGCGAAGTCGGTGATCTTGATGCCTTCCTTGGCGAAGAAGTCGTTCAGCTTCACGTAGTGGCCGCTCTCGGCCGCGCCGCCGATCCACTGGCTGTCGCCGATGATCAGGTCGCACAGCTTGCCCTTGCTGTTGAGCTCGTTGAGCATGCGGTCGGCGAAGTTCGGCCAGGGGACGAACTCGAACTTCATCTTCACACCGGTCTTGGCGGTGAAGTCCTTCGACAGTTCGACCAGCGCGTTCGCCGGGTCCCAGGCGGCCCAGCACAGGGTGATGGTCTTGTCCTGCGCCTGGGCGGCGGTGCTGCCCAGCCCGAGCAGGGCCGCGGCAGCCAGCGTCGACAGCGCGGGCAGCTTCCTCAGAAACGATGTCATGAGAGTCTCCTAACGTTTGTTCGATTCACGAGCACACACATCCGACTGCCGTTCAGTGCAGGTTCTCGGCCGTCAGGATCTCGACGCGCGGCTGCACCACATTGAGTGCCCCGCGCACGTTCTCGCACAGCGCGCGCAGCACACGCGCGGCGGTGGAGATGCAGTAGTGGATGTCCTGGTGCAGCACGTACGCCAGGCCGTTGGTGCCCAGCAGCGCGCGGTGCTCGTCGGTGAAGTCGTGCGCGACCACACCGACGCTGCCCGACAGCCCCAGGCCCTCGAGGGCTCGCGCCACGCCGGCGCTGCCCGATCCCACGTTGTAGATGCCGGCCACGCGCGCCACGTCGACGCCCTTGCTGCGCAGGAAGCGCAGCAGCGCCCGGCTGGCGCCGGCGTCGTCGGCGGGCAGGTCGGGGGTGCGCAGCACCTTCAGCTTCGGAAAGCGCTCCTCGACCACCTGCGCGAAGCCGATGCGCCGCTCGATCTCGGCCGATAGCCGTGTGGCCTGCGAGCTCAACAGCAGGGTGTCGCGCGTTCCGGCGGCCATGCGGCCGAGCAGCAGCCCGGCGGTGCGGCCGGCAGCGCGGTTGTCGGCACCGATGTGGGTTTCGCGCATCGAGCCGGCCACGTCGGTGAACAGGGTGACCACGTGCACGCCGGTGCGCACCAGCTCGTTGATGGCCAGCTTCACCGGCGGCAGGTCGGGTGCCATCACGGCCACGGCGTCGCAGTCGGCCAGCTGTGAGAGCTCGGCGGCGAACTGTGCTGCGTCGGCGGTGGCCAGGCGGTGCGTCACTTCGGTGATGTGCTGGTGGCGGAATTCGCCGGCGGCCTGCGCGATGAGCCGGTCGACCAGTTCGACAAAGGGCGAGGGCTCGGCCGGCAGGACGAAGGCGAAGCGGAAGTTCTCGCCCTTGCGGGGCCGGCCGCGCTGGGGCGGTGAGCCCAGTTCGGCCACCACCTGCAGCACACGCTGCATCGTCTCGGCATTGACGCCAGGGCGCTTGTTGAGCACCCGGTCGACCGTGGCCGTGCCGACGCCCGCACGGGCGGCGATGTCGGCGATGGTGGCGGTGGCGGACATGGAGCAGGGCGGGTTGATGGCTTGATGTTAGACATCAAATTAAATAAATCAATCATCCACCCATCGGGGTTTGCGAGGGGGTGGCCACCGGCGGCTGCAACGAGCGTCGCTTCATGCGGAGAGCTTCGTCCAGCGCCCGCCGCGCTTCGACGAGGCCACCACCGCCTCGATGAAGGCCACGCCCTTGATGCCGTCTTCCAGGCTCGGGAAGTGCGCCGCCTTGTCGGCCTTGGGCCCGCCCTTGCGCGCGGCACGGATGGCCTGCGCGATCTCGCTGTACAGCGTGGCGAAACCCTCGAGATAGCCCTCGGGGTGGCCGGCCGGGATGCGGCTGACGCGTGCCGCGGCCGCATTGGCCGCACCGGTGGCGCGTGCGATCACCTGCGTGGGCTGGCCGAACGGCGACCAGTGCAACTGGTTCGGGTGCTCCTGCTTCCACTCCAGCCCGCCCTTCGTGCCATAGACGCGGATGCGCAGGTTGTTCTCGTTGCCCGGCGCCACCTGGCTGGCCCAGAGCAGGCCGCGCGCGCCGTTGGCGTAGCGCAGCATCACCTGCGCGTTGTCATCGAGCTGGCGCCCCTTCACGAACGTGCTCAGCTCGGCGCACAGCTCGGTGAGCTCCAGCCCGGTGATGTAGGCGCCGAGGTTGTGCGCATGCGTGCCGATGTCGGCGATCGCACCGCCGATGCCGTTGCGTGCCGGGTCGGCGCGCCACTCGGCCTGCTTCTGGCCTGTGGCCTCGAGCTTCTCGGTGAGCCAGTCCTGCGGGTACTCGACCTGCACGACGCGGATCTCGCCGAGCGCGCCCTGCTTCACCATCTGCCGCGCGTGGCGCACCATCGGGTAGCCGGTGTAGTTGTGCGTGACGGCGAAGACGAGCTTGTGCTTCGTCGCCAGCTTGAGCAACTTCTTCGCGTCGGCGCTGGTGGTGGTCACCGGCTTGTCGCAGATGACGTGGATGCCGGCCTTCAGGAAGGCCTCGGCCACCGGCGCATGCAGGTGGTTGGGCGTGACGATGGCCACCGCCTCGATGCCGTCGGGCCGGGCGGCCTCGGCCTTCGCCATCGCCTCGTAGTCGCTGTAGATGCGGTCCGGCGCCAGGCCGATCGCGCGGCCGGACCGTTGCGCCTTCTCCGGCGTGGACGACAGCGCGCCGGCGACGAACTCGTACTGGTCGTCCAGCCGCGCGGCGATGCGGTGCACCGCGCCGATGAAGGCGCCTTCGCCGCCGCCCACCATGCCCAGGCGGATGCGTGCCGGCATCGCGGGAGACACGTTCTTCTTGTTGCCTTCGATGGCCATCGTGTGTCCCCTTCAGAGGCCGAGCATGCGCTTGAGCTGTGCCGCGTCGTGCGCGGCCCCGGCGAAGTCGTCGAACGCCTTCTCGGTGACGCGGATGATGTGGTCGCGGATGAAGGGTGCCCCCTCGGCTGCGCCTTGCTCGGGGTGCTTGAGGCAGCACTCCCACTCCAGCACGGCCCAGCCCTCGTAGCCGTACTGCGCCATCTTCGAGAAGATCGCCTTGAAGTCGACCTGCCCGTCGCCCAGCGAGCGGAAGCGCCCGGCGCGGTTGATCCACGGCTGGTAGCCGGAGTACACGCCCTGGCGGCCGTCGGGGCGGAACTCGGCGTCCTTGATGTGCAGCGCCTTGATGCGCGAGTGGTAGATGTCGATGAAGGCGAGGTAGTCGAGCTGCTGCAGCACGAAGTGCGAGGGGTCGTAGTTGATGGCGCAGCGCGGGTGGTTGTTCACGCGCTCGAGGAACATCTCGAAGGTCACGCCGTCGAACAGGTCCTCGCCCGGATGCAGCTCGAAGGCGACGTGGCAGCCGGCCTCGTCGAAGGCGTCGAAGATCGGCCGCCAGCGTTTCGCGAGCTCGTCGAACGCGGTCTCGATCAGGCCGGGCGGGCGCTGCGGCCACGGGTAGAGGTAGGGCCAGGCCAGCGCGCCGGGGAAGCTGACGGTGGAGCTCAGGCCCAGGTGCTTCGAGGCGCGTGCCGCCAGCATCATCTGCTGCACCGCCCAGCGCTGCCGCTCGGCGGGCTTGCCGTGCACGGCGGCCGGCGCGAAGGCATCGAAGGCTTCGTCGTAGGCCGGATGCACGGCGACGAGCTGGCCCTGCAGGTGGGTGCCGAGCTCGGTGATCGCCACGCCGTTCTCGCGCGCGATGCCGGCGAACTCGTCGCAGTAGGTCTTCGACTCGGCGGCCTTGGCCAGGTCGAACAGGCGCGCGTCCCACGAGGGCACCTGCACACCCTTGAAGCCCAGCGAGGCGGCCCACTTCGTGATCGCCGGCCACGAATTGAAGGGCGCGGCGTCGCCGGCGAACTGCGCGAGGTAGATGCCGGGGCCTTGGATATTGCTTGCCATGGGAATGCTCCTCGTCGGGGTTGAGTTCAGAAATCGTTGCGCCGCGGCGGTGCATGCCGCTGAGGTGTCGAGACCGGGGGAAGCCCCGGCCTGCGGGCCGTGTGTCCGGGTTGGGGCGCGGGTTGCGTGGAGACAGGGGCAGACATCGATACTTCACGGAGACCTGGATGACGAACCCGTTCCTTGCGATTGCCGCCGCCGCGGCATTTCTTGCCGGCGCAGCCGCGCACGCACAAACCGGCGCACCCACGCCGCGGCCCGACTACACCGTGTTCGTCGACCCGCCGACCGGTTTCGTGTTCGTCAAGTTGCCGCAGGGCTGGCGCTTCGCGGGCCGCATCGACGAGAAGGAGGTCACCCGCCTGCCACCCTGGGTGGCGACTACCTTGCTGCCGGGCGATCCGCTGGAAGGCGTGGCCGCGAGCACGACCGCCCCCTCCACCGACGCTGTGAGACGCTAAGCGGTTCACGGTGATGCCCTCGTCACGAGCGCCAGCGCCTGCGCGCCGATGCAGCGGCCCATGGTGGTGCCATGCTCGATGGCACTGCGGAAATGGATGCCGGCGTACAGCCGCGACACCGCGGCCTGTTCGGCGGCTGCGGCAAAGCTCCTGAATCGTTGCGGCCCCCAGCCGCGGTCGTTGTGCGCGCGGTCCTCGAAGGCGGTGTCGCGCCCGTAGAAGGCTTCCAGCACCGCCGCGGCGGAGCCCGACTGCACCGAGTGGCCCGAGGGGTACTCGGGGAAGGGCGGCGTCTCCATCAGCGGCGGCACCCAGTTGCTGTCGAAGGCGAGCTGGATGTAGGTGACGGGCCGCAGCAGGTTGAGCTGGTACTTCACCTTCCACGTTGCGACGAAGGCGTCCGACATCGCCACCGTCATGCGCGCGTACTGCTCCGCGGCCGTGGCCAGGTTCGCCTTGCGGTCGCGCAGCAGGTCGGTGAGGATCCAGGCCCAGTGGCCCGCCGGCGTGGGCGTTTTGAGCGGGTCGTCGGCCCAGTACAGCGCGATGCGCCGTTGCTCCTCGGTGGGCTGCACGCCGACGCGGCGCACCTCGTCGGCTTCGCGATGGAAGGGCGAGCCCGGGGTCTCGTCGTATTTCGGCGGGCCGGGCGGCGCGCAGCGCTGCTGCGCATTCGGCATGAAGGGCCGGTTGGCGCCCCAGTTCGGCAGCAGCGGGCGCGCGAAGCGCGGTGGCGTCGGCACCCAGGCGCCGAGGCCGCTGGGCGACACGTACGCGGCGTCCAGCCGCGTGCGCCGCGGCCCGATCGCATCGTGGCCGCCATCGGTGCGCGCCCAGGTCATCAGCGCCATCGCGAGCAGCTTGCCGTGCGTCTCGGAGCGGATGATGACCTCGGGGGTGCGCTGCGCCGGGTCGAAGTCGGCCGGCTGCGCCACCGGCATGTTGCGCTCCAGCGCCTCGAAGCGCGCCTTCCAGTCGGGTGGCGCATTGGGCAGCAGCATCTGCGTCAGCGCGGCCAGCGTCGCATTGGCCACGGTGGGCCAGTGCAGCACTTCGTCGGGCTGAGCGGCGGGCAGGGATTCGAGCTCGACCAGCTGCCCCGCGAAGCTGCGCTGCCCCGGCAGGCCGGCGAGGATGGATTCGTACAGGCCCAGGCCCAGGTAGGCCAGCGTGCGCGCCGCCACTGGCGGCGATTGCCCCGGCGTCTGCTGGATCGCCGGCAACACGACGCGCAACCACTCGGTGGCCACCGCGGCGCTGTAGCGTGAAGCCTCGTTGACCGTGACCTGTGCATGGGCCGGGCCAGCCATGGCGAGCGCGCCGAGCAGCACCCGCAGCAGCGTTCTCAGGGCTGCCACGGCACCAACCCCTTCTGCCGATCGACGAGGTAGAAACCATCGGCAGCGGCCTCGAACCAGGGGCTGGTGAGCGCCGCATCGCCCGGCTTCGCGCCGGGCCACAGCACACGCATGCGCGCCTTCGTCGACTCGCCCAGGCCGACATGCAGAAAGCCGACCGTGCCGCTGGCATGGCCGCCACCGACGAGTTGCTCGCGGCGCTGCACGCGGCCGCCAGCCTCGACTTCGAGCCACGCTCCGACGGCGTCGCGGTTGGCGCCGTCCTGGCGCAGGCGGATCTGCAGCCAGTGGCCCAGCGGCCGCGTTGCGGCAGCGCTGCCGGCGCCGACATTGCGCCACAGCCTGGCGCGTTCCCAGCGGTTGACGATCAGCGCGTCGAGCAGCCCGTCGCCGTTCAGGTCGACCATCAGCCCGCCGCGGCCGCGCTGGTAGTTGAGCAGGCCCGACTCGCCGGCCGCTTCGACATAGCGGCCGTCGGGTCCGCCCAGCAGCAGGTTGCTCGGGTCGAGCATCGCGAAGTCGGGCATGTTGCCGACGTTGCCCTTGACGACGAAGAGGTCCTGCCAGCCGTCGTTGTTGACGTCGGCGAACTGCGCATGCCAGGCCGTCGAGGGGTGCACGTCGCCGCCCGCGAAGGGGCGGTGCGCGGTGGCGCCCTTGACGAAGGCCACGTCGCGGTAGATCGGCTTGGTGGCCCCTCCCACCAGCGTCTGCAGCTTGTTGTCGGCCATGCTGGTGAGGAAGTAGGCCGGGTAGCCGCTGCCGTCGAGGTCGGCGCTGGCGATGCCCATGCCCCAGATCTGCAGCGGCTTCCAGCCTTCGTCGGCACCGTACAGGCGCGGCGCGGCGCCGGGATCGCTGCCGGGAGGAACATGCCAGAGCTGCTCCTGCCCGCCCTTGTAGTACTCGCGGTCGTTGGCGATGCGCAGCGCCGGCAGGCCGCTGCGGTTCCAGTCGGAGAACATCATGCTGAGCGCGCAGTGGCCGGGCCGCAGCGGCAGCGGCGCGTCGAAGGCCAGCGCTGCGCCGCTCGCCGGGCGCAGCAAGGCGTTGTCGGTGCAGTTGCCCCAGGGAAAATCCTGGCGGGCGCGATCGACGTAGGTGCCGAAGGCCAGCGTGGGATGCACATCGCGGCCCAGCCAGGCGGCGGCGAAGGCGGTGGTCCACTGGTTGCCGCCCTCGAAACGCCAGCGTTCGTTGGCACGCTCGAAACGGCATTCGCCGAGGCCTCGCATCAGCAGCGTCTCGCCGACACGCAGCACGACGAGGTCGAGCACGCCGTCGCTGTCCAGGTCGATCGGGTAGGCGCCGAGCGTGCTCGTCAGTTCCAGGCCGGCGCGCTCCTGCACGAACTTCAGGGCCCCGCCGCGCGCGCTCTTGTTGCGGTAGAACTTCGAGCGGTTCGCGCCCCCGGCGATGAACAGCGATGGCGCTCCGCTGCCGTCGCAGTCCAGCGCGGCCACGCCGCCACCGACGGTGTATTCCCAGTCGCCGTCGAAGCGGCTGTGCACGCCGGCGGCATCGGTCTCGTCGACGAAGCGCGGGATCGCGCGCGGCGCCGCCGGGTCGGGCTTCGCGCCCGGCGCTGCCAGCACCTGCGCGATGGCGGGCGGCAGCACCAGCAGGCCCGCACAGGCCAGCATCAGCCCGCCGGCCGCCCGCCACCGACGCCGGCTCTCGCCTCGACCGTCGATCCGCGCGCTCATGCTCAGGCGGCCAGCGCGGGCCGCTTTCCCTGGATGATCATCTGCAGCACCTCGTCCTGCGTCACGTCCTTCATGTGCACCATGCCGACGACGCTGCCGTTCTTCATCACGGTGGCGCGGTCGCAGACCTCGAACACGTCGTGCATCTCGTGGCTGATCAGGAAGATGCCGATGCCTTCGGCCTTCAGGCGCTTGATCGTCTCGAGCACCATGCGCGTCTCGGCGGGGCCCAGCGCCGCGCAGGGCTCGTCCATGATCAGGATGCGCGCGTTGAAGTACAGCGCACGCGCGATCGCCACCGACTGGCGCTGGCCGCCGGACATGCGCAGCACCGGGTCGAGGATGTTCTTGAAGTTCGGGTTCAGGCGCTTGATGACGTTGCCGGCTTCGTACTCCATGCGCCGGCTGTCGAGCGTGCGCCAGGGCGTGAGCAGCTCGCGGCCGAGGAACAGGTTGCCCGGCCCGTCGAGGTTGTCGGCCAGCGCCAGCGACTGGTGGATGGTCTCGATGCCGGCGGCCTGCGCGTCGTGCGGGGTGCGAAAGCTCACCGGCTTGCCGTGCACCTCGATCGAGCCTTCGTCGGGCACGTAGACGCCCGACAGCACCTTGATCAGCACCGTCTTGCCGGCGCCGTTGTGGCCGAGCACGCCGACGCATTCGCCGGCGTAGAGGTCGAGGTCGACGTGGTTCACCGCGACCAGGCCGCCGAAGCGCTTGACGATCTGGCGCATGCGCACGAAGGCCTCACGGTCCGAGGGTGCTGCGGCGGCCGGAGCATGTTCGGTCTGCATCATGGTCAGGCCTTCTTCTGGTAGACGACGTCGAACCACACCGACACGATCAGCACGATGCCGATGAAGATCTGGCGCATCGGGCTGGAGACGTCGAGCAGCACCATGCCGTTGTCGAGCGTCTGGATGAGCAGCGCGCCGAGCACCGCGCCGGGCACCGAGCCGGTGCCGCCGGCAAACGAGGTGCCGCCGATCACGGCCGCGGAGATCACGTAGAGCTCGGCCAGCTGGCCGATCGAATTCGCGCCCGAACCCAGGCGCGCCGTCGTGATCACCGAAGCGATCGCCGCGAGCACGCCGGTGAGGATGAACAGCGACCAGACGAGCCAGGTGGTCGGCAGGCCGGAGAGCAACGCCGCCTCGGGGTTGCCGCCGTAGGCGAACACGTAGCGGCCGTAGCGCGTGCGCTGCGCGACGAAGGTCATGAAGACGACGATGGCGAGCAGGATCAGCACCGGGATGCCGATGCCCCGGCCGCGGGGCTCGCCGGCTGCGTCGACGTTGGTGAAGTCCGGTGCCAGGCACATCGTCCAGATGAAGCCGGCGATCGCGGCGCACATCAGCGCGCTCTTCAGCGCGTCGACCCAGACCGGCGCCGGCTCGATGCCGTAGCGCCGCTGGTCGCGCCGCCCCGTCCACGAGTGCCAGACCACCCAGACCGCGGCCAGCAGGCCGAGCACGATGCTGGCGGTGACGCCGATCGCGCCATCGACACCGCCGCCGAGCGCCTGGTAGGTCGGGTGCAGCGGCGCCAGCGTCTGGCCGTCGCTGACGAGGAACGCGGCGCCGCGGAACATCAGGTAGCCGGCCAGCGTGACGATGAAGGCCGGGATGCGCATCTTCGCGACCAGCGCGCCCTGCACGGCGCCGACGGCGGCGCCCAGCAACAGCGCGACGCCGATGCTCGCGACCCAGCCGGTGGTCGAGTCCGGCGGGAAGGCGCGTGTCTGGACCCAGGCCGCGGCCATGCCGCTGAAGGCCAGCAAGGACCCGACAGACAGGTCGATCTGCCGCGCGACGATCACGTAGACCATGCCGCAGGCCATCACCGCGATGACGCAGGTCTGGATCGACAGGTTGTAGAGATTCTCCGCGGACAGGAACAGGCCGTCGGTCAGGAAGTTCAGCACGATCGCGATGACGATCAGCGCCGCGACCATGGACGACAGCCGGGGATCGAGGCGCAAGCGCGCAAGCAGACCCGAGAGCATCTCTTCTCCTCAAGGTGGCGGCCGCGCGAAACGGCACGCCGGCTCGGTGTCGAGCCGATGGCGGGGCGGCCGCGCGCGCCTGCCGGCGCCGCCGCCCCGTCGTCACGGGCCTGCGCTGAAGGCCCGTGGCGCGCGGACTACTTGCAAGCGGCCGGTGCCTTGGCCTTGTCGACCCCGGCGCACAACTCGTCCTTGGTGATCCACTTGGCGTCGACCACCACCTTCAGGTTGGCCTTGGTGATCGGCACCGGCGCCAGCAGGATGGCCTGCTGCGGGATCTTCTTGCTGCCGTCCTTGAAGACGGTCGTGTTGGCGGGCTTCTTCTTGGCCACCAGCGCGGCGGCGACTTCACCGGCCACCTTGCCGAGCTCGCGCGAGTCCTTCCAGACCGACACCGTCTGCTCGCCGCGTGCAACGCGGTTCAGCGCGGCCTTGTCGCCGTCCTGGCCGGAGACCGGGATACCGACCATGTTGTGCGCCTTCAGTGCCGCGACCACGCCGCCGGCCGTGCCGTCGTTGGAAGCGACCACGGCGTCGACCTTGCCACCGGTCTTGGTCAGGATCTGCTCCATGTTCTTCTGCGCGTTCTCCGGCGCCCAGCCGTCGGTGTACTGCTCGCCGACGTTCTTGATGTCGCCCTTCTTGATCGCCGCGTCGAGCACTTCCTGCTGGCCGCCGCGCAGGAAGTCGGCGTTCGGGTCGGTCGCCGCACCCTTGATGAAGACGTAGTTGCCCTTGGGCTGGACCTTGAACACCTCGCGGGCCTGCATGCGGCCGACTTCGACGTTGTTGAAGGTCAGGTAGGTGACGTCCTTGTCCTGGATCAAGCGGTCATAGGCGATCACGGGGATGCCGCGCTGCTTGGCCTTCTGCACCGAGGGCAGGATCGCGTCCTGGTCCCAGGCGAGGATGATCAGCGCCTTGGCGCCCTTGGTGATCAGGCTCTCGACGTCGGCCGCCTGCTTCTCGGCGGAGCCGGCCGCGTCGGCGCTGATGTACTTCAGGCCCGCCTTCTCGAGCGCGGCCTTGATGGCCGCCTCGTCGGTCTTCCAGCGCTCTTCCTGGAAGTTGGACCACGACACGCCGACGGTCTCGCCGGCGGCTCGTGCGGCCTGGGTCAGGGTGAGGGCGCCGGTGGCGACCAGGGTGGCTGCGAAGATTGTCCTGAGTTTCATGTTGTCTCCTTGTTGGCTGGCGCCCGCCTGGGTGAGCTGAACGATCGCGAGATCGCTACGGGCCGGCATCGGCGGGACGCTGCTCGCACCAGGGCGAGCCATGCCGGCGTTGGAAGAAGTGAGTGTGGCGTTCCTGTGCGCCTCACAGATAGGTGTTGACCAGAGCCTCGAGCTGCTCCTGCCGGCCCGAGCGCGGCTGCGGTTCGAGGTCTGCCGCTGCCACCAGGCGGGCCAGGTCGTCGAGCGACTGTTTGCCCGACAGGATGCCCTTGCCCAGCTTGCCGTCCCAGCCTGCGTAGCGCTGGCTCAGCTGGGCGGCGAGAGCACCGTCCTCGATCATCTTCTCGGCGACGAGCAACGCGCGGGCGCTGAGGTCCATGGCGCCGGCGTGGGCAGCGATCAGGTCGTCGGGGTCGATCGACTGGCGGCGCAGCTTGGCGTCGAAGTTCAGGCCGCCGGTGCCGAAGCCGCCGCCCTGGTGGATGTGATAGAGCGCCAGCGCCACCTGCGACAGGTTGTTGGGGAACTGGTCGGTGTCCCAGCCGAGCATCTCGTCGCCGCGGTTCATGTCGATCGAACCGAAGATGCCCAGCGCCTGCGCCAGCGCGATCTCGTGCTCGAAGGTGTGGCCGGCGAGCAGAGCATGGTTCTGCTCGATGTTGACCTTGACCTCCTTCTCCAGGCCGTGGGCCTTGAGGAAGCCGTACACGGTGGCGACGTCGTAGTCGTACTGGTGCTTGGTCGGCTCGGCCGGCTTGGGCTCGATGAGGATGGTGCCCTTGAAGCCGATCTTGTGCTTGTGCTCGACCACCATCGAGAGGAAGCGACCCATCTGCGCCAGCTCGCGCTTCAGGTCGGTGTTGAGCAGCGTCTCGTAGCCTTCGCGCCCGCCCCACAGCACGTAGTTCGTGCCCTTGAGCTCGTGCGTCAGCTCCAGCACGTTCTTCACCTGCGCAGCGGCGTAGGCGAACACCTCGGGGTCGGGGTTGGTGGCGGCGCCGGCCATGTAGCGGCGGTTGGAGAACAGGTTGGCCGTGCCCCACAGCAGCTTGACGCCGGTGGCGGCCATCTTCTTCTCGAACACCTCGCCGATGCGGCGCACGTTCAGGTTCGATTCGCGCAGCGTCGCGCCTTCGGGGGCGATGTCGCGGTCGTGGAAGGTGAAGTAGGGCGCGCGCAGCAGGCGGAACAGCTCGAAGGCGGTGTCGGCCTTCAGGTGCGCCTGCGCCATCGGGTCGCCGCCAGCGGCATGCCAGGGGCGTTTGAAGGTCTCGCCGCCGAAGGCGTCGCCGCCTTCCCAGACGAAGCTGTGCCAGTAGCACACGGCGAAGCGCAACTGGTCTTCCATGCGCTTGCCCAGCACCTTGCGGTCGGGGTCGTACCAGCGGTAGCCCAGCGGGCGCTTGGCGCTGGGCTTGTAGCGCGTGCCTTCGTAGCGCAGCGGCTCCTTCAGCGTGAAGTAGCTGTCGGCGGCGGGAGCGGTCTTCGTCTTGGACTTCTTCATGGTGTCTCTCTTCGGGGGTCAGTGCGCGAAGTCGCGCGCGAGCGTGTAGAGGCGTTGCCACTGGGCATGCCGTTGAGCGTGCAGCGCCACCTGGCCGGGCCGGGGCCGGAAGCTGCGCAGCCGCGTGGCGGGGCGGGCCACGGCGATGCTGTCGCCGGCCGCCATGCGTGCCAGCCGCGCGGCGCCGAGCGCGCAGCCGATGTCGCTCTCGGCGACCTGATGCAGGGTGAGGCCGAGCGCGTCGGCGAGGATCTGTGCCCACAGCGGCGAGCGTGCGCCGCCACCGATCAGCGAGGCCTCGGCGAGCACCGTGCCCGCGCCGGCCAGCGACTGCTGCGCGTCGTGCATCGCGTAGGCCACGCCTTCGAGCACGGCCCGTGTCATGTGCGCCCGCGTCGTGTCGGCGGCCAGGCCGAGAAAGCCGCCGCGCACGCGGGCGTCGTTGTGCGGTGTGCGTTCGCCCGACAGGTAGGGTGCGAACCACACCGGGCTCGCGCCGGCGGCGCTGCTGTCGAGTTCGGCCAGCAGCTCGGTTTCGGTGCGCCCGGCCACCGCGGCCCACCAGGCCAGGCAGGATGCCGCCGACAGCAGCACGCCCATCTGGTGCCAGGTGTTCGGCACGGCATGGCAGAAGGCGTGCACGGCGCGCGCCGGGTTGGGGGCGAAGCGCGCCGTGGTGGCCCACAGCACACCCGAGGTGCCCAGCGACACGAAGGCGTCTCCGGGGTGCACCGCGCCGACGCCCACCGCACCGGCGGCGTTGTCGCCGGCGCCGCCGGCGAGGATCGGCGCGCGGCGAAAGCCCCAGCGCGACACGAGCTCGGGGCGCAGCTGGCCGGCGGGCTCGCTGCCCTCCACGAGGCGCGGCATCTGTTCGATGCGCATGCCGCAGGCCGACAGCGCGGCCTCGGACCAGCGGCGCGCACCGACGTCCAGCCACAGCGTGCCCGAGGCGTCGGACATGTCTTCCGCGTACTCGCCGGCCAGGCGCCAGCGCAGGTAGGCCTTGGGCAGCAGCACCTTGGCCGTGCGCTCGAAGATCTGTGGCTCGTGCTTGCGGACCCACAGCAGCTTGGGCGCCGTGAAGCCGGGCATGGCGATGTTGCCGGTGACCTGGCGCAGCGCCGGCCAGTCGCGCTCCAGCTCGGCACATTCGGCCTCGCTGCGGCCGTCGTTCCACAGGATGCAGGGCCGCAGCACCTCGCCGGCGGCGTCGAGCAGCGTGGCGCCGTGCATCTGGCCGGACAGGCCGATCGCGGTGGTCTCGGCCAGTTCGGCTGGGTGCAGTGCCTTCAGCTCGTCGAGGCCGCGGCAGGTGGCCTGCCACCAGGCTTCGGGCGACTGCTCGCTGTGGCCGGTGTGCGGCCGGCTCACGTGCAGCGGCTGGCTGCTGTGCGCGATGACGTGGTCGTCGTCGCCCAGCAGCGCGACCTTCACGCTCGAGGTGCCGATGTCGATGCCCAGCGTGATCATGTCGGGCTCACGGCAGGTTGTCCTTCAGGAAGATGTCGATGCGGATGCGTTCCTGGTCGTGCAGCACACGCTCGCCCGACAGGCGGGCCAGCGCGAGGCGGCATGCGGAGCGCGCCTCATGGCCGGCGTCCTGGTTGATGACGGCATCGGCCACGCCGTCGAGCAGCGCGCGGCGCGAATGCGGCGTGAGCTCGTGGCAGACCCACACGACATGGTCGGCGCGGCCGCTGGCCGCCAGCGCGGCCTGGATGCCGCGGTTGCCGGCGCCGATGCTGTACAGGCCGGCGAGCCCGGGTTCGCGCTTGAGCAGCTTCGCCACCAGCGGCTCGGTGCGGTCGGACAAGTCGTGGCCCTCGATGGGCGCCAGCAGCTTCAGGTGCGGATGCTCGGCGGCCATCACCTGCTCGAAGCCGAACAGGCGCTCGGCGTGGTCGCGCAGCGCGCGGCTGCCGAGCACCAGCCCAACGCGGCCCTCGCGCGGCCCGATGAAGCGCCCGAGCAGCGTGCCGGCGGTGCGCCCGGCGGCCACGTTGTCGATGCCCACGAAGTGCGCGCGTTTCGAGCTCGGCACGTCGGACACCAGAGTGATGACTTCGGTGCCGTGCGCCACCAGGTCGTCGATGGCGGCGCGCACCTGCGGGTGGTCGAGCGCCATCACGATCACCGCGTCGAACTGGCCCTGCAGCCCGTGCAGGTGCTGCGCCAGCGCCTGCGGCGAGAACACGTCGACGGCCTGCACCGCGGCGGCGGCGCGCTGCTCGGCCAGCCAGGGTGCCATGGCCTGCACCTGCTGGTTGAGCAGGGTCACGAAGCTGTTGGTGCCCGAGGGCAGCACGAAGGCCAGGCGCACGCTGCGGTTGCGCGCCAGCCGCGCCGCGGCCGGGTCGGGCCGGTAGCCGAGCTGCCGCACGGCCGCGTTGACGCGCTCGACGGTGCGCTCGCGCACCCCGGCGCGCCCGTGCAGCACGCGGTCGACGGTGGCCAGGCTCACGCCCGCAACGCGGGCGACGTCGTGCAGGCTGGCGCGGACCATGGAATCCATGCAGCGCATGCTAATGAGTGGAAATGAGGTGCGCAACTCATCTGGGCTCGAAACCTCTCATGGCTTACCCGCATGGGCGCGGGCCGCGCGTTCGGGGGCGGGATCGTCAGCGCTTCAGCGCTGGCCTTCGGTCAGCGTGTCGAGCTGGAAGCGGCCGCTCTTGTCGACCAGCCAGATGTCGAGGTACTTGGTGCTGCCCAGGCGCTTGGGGGCCGGCAGTGGCGAGACGCTTTGCAGCATCTGGCGTACCCGCTCGGCGACGTCGGGCGCGTGGGTCGGCACGCGGATCATGTTGATGTCGCGCACGTTGCCGGCGGCATCGAGCTCGACCTCGACGACCACGATGGCGTGGATCAGCGGCGGCAGCTTGCCCTTGTAGATCTGGTCCTTGTAGGCCGCGTAGATGTGGCGTGCGCCGTCCTTGCGGTACGACTTGGCGTCGGCGGCCATCGACACCTTCTGCGCCGCGGCAGGTGCGGCAGCCGTGGCGGGCAGCGCGCTGCACAGCAGTGCGCCGGCGGCGAGCAGGGTGACCAGGGGGGATCTCATCGCGGCGCTCCGTCGGGGTGGACGAAGCCAATGTGCGCGTGCTGCCGCGCCAGCGGGGGGGCGGATGTCACGCCCGCCGCCCGGGCAGCGAATGGTTACGCAGCGGCTGACGGAAAACGTCAGTCCAGGTGGCCGACCGCGCTGCGGTAGGCATGCCAGGAGGCATGCCCGACCACCGGCCCGACCACCAGCAGGCCCAGGAAGCCAGGCAGCATCGCCAGCACCACCAGCAGCGTGATCAGCGCACCCCACAGCAGCATCACGCCGGGCTGCGTCAGGCACAGGCGCAGGCTGGTCAGTGCAGCGGTCACGGCGTCCACCGGCCGGTCGAGGATCATCGGCATCGAGACCACGCTGATCGCGAAGATCAGCCCGGCGAACAGCGCGCCCACCGCCAGGTAGGCGACGATGAAGCCGAGGTTCTCGGGGTCGAGCAGGGCCAGCAGCGAGCCCTTGAAGTCGGGCATGCCGTCGAAGCTGACCGCGAACACGATCAGCGAGGCGCGACCCCACAGCATCTCGAGGATCAGGAGCACGCCGCCGAAGATGGCCATGGTGCCGGTGCGCGTGTCCCAGGCGGTGAGCGAGGCGCCGAGGTTCGGGCGTCCGCCGGCCCCGATCTTGCGGCTGACGTCGTACAGGCCCAGGCACAGGAAGGGCCCGACCAGCAGGAAGCCGGCCGACAGCGCCAGCACCCAGGCAGGCGCATGCTGGAACATGGCCAGCAGCATCCAGCCCATGGCGGCGAAGCAGCCGCCGTAGAAGACGCCGATCAGCGGTGCACGCTGGAAGTCGTGCCAGCCTTTGGCCAGCCAGCCCAGCGGGTCGCCCCAGCCCAGCGTGTTCAGCGGCAGCTCGAGGGCCGAGGGGACGTGGTCTTTCGCTGCATCTTCCATGGCAGCGCATTTGACTTGCGGCATGCCCCGGGCGCAAGCGGGCGCGCCCTAGTAGGAGCGCGCCTATTCGTCGCCGTCGCGCCGGTGTGTGCTGCGCCAGATCGAGCGTACCAGCCAGACGCCGCCGAGCACCGCGCCGCAGAAGCCGAGGAATCCGAAGGCCGGCAGGCCGAACAGCGTAGGCCCGCCGCTGACTGTCATGACGATCGACGAGCCGATGATCAGCGCGGCGATCACCATCGCGAGCGACAGCCGGTTGGCGGCGCGGTCGAGCTGGTCGCCCACGCGCTTGAGGTGGGCGAGGTCGATGTGCAGCTGCATGCGACCACGGCGCAGGTTGCGCAGCGCGCGCGACATGTCGTGCGGGATCTGCTCGGCCAGCGCCAGCCCTCGCCGGAGCGTCTGCCAGGCGCGCTTGCCCAGGGCCTTGGGCTGGTAGCGCGCTCGCATCACCTGGCGCAGGATGGGCAGCGCCTCGGTGGCCATGTGGAAGCCGGGGTCCAGGCCGCGTCCCATGCCTTCGAGCGAGATGAAGGCCTTGATGAGCAGCGCCAGGTCGGAGGGCAGGGCCAGGCGGTGCTCGCGCAGGATGGTCGTCACGTCGGCCAGCATCTGGCCCAGATGCAGGTCGGCCAGCGGCGTGCCGTGGTACTGGTCGACGAAGGCCTCGATCTCGCCCTCGAGCACGCCGAGGTTGGCGCCGTGCCCGTCGCCCGTCCAGTCCAGCAGCACGTCGGCCACGGCCTGCGGCTCGCGCTCGACGAGGCCGAGCAGCAACTGCAGCAGTTCCTCGCGGCGCCGCGCGCTGAGCCGCCCGACCATGCCGAAGTCGATGAAGGCGATGCGGTTGCCGGGCAGGTAGAACACGTTGCCTGGGTGCGGGTCGGCGTGGAAGAAGCCGTCCTCGACGATCATCTTCAGCACCGCCTGCGCGCCGCGGCGCGCGAGCAGCAGCCGGTCCAGCCCGTCGGCAGAGATGCGGTCGAGATCGCTGCCCGGAATGCCATCGATGAACGCCTGCACGTTGATGCGCTCGTGCGTGTACTCCCAGTGCACCTTGGGAATGAGCACGTGCGGCAGTACTGCCAGGTTGCCGGCGATGCGCTCGGCGTTGTGGCATTCGGCGGCGAGATCGAGCTCGCGCTGCAGCGAACGCGCGAGCTCGCGCACCAGCTGCCGAGGGCGGTAGGGCTGCAAGGCCGGAAGTTCGGACTCGGCCACCGCGGCCAGGCGGTCGAGCAGGCGCAGGTCGGCCTCGATGATTTCGCGGATGCCGGGCCGGCGGATCTTCACGATCACTTCGTCGCCCGCCTTGGTGCGGGCCCGGTGCACCTGCGCGATGGAGGCGGCCGCCAGAGGCTCGACGTCGAAGCGTTCGAACACCGCCTCGGGCTCGTCGCCCAGGTCCTCGCGCAACTGCGCTCGCAGGTCGTCGATCGGCACCGCCGGCACGTGGCTGTGCAGGCGCGCGAACTCGGCGATCCAGTCGGGGCCGAACAGGTCGGCGCGGCCGGCGAGGATCTGACCCAGCTTCACGAACGTGGGGCCGAGCTCCTCGATGGCCAGGCGCGTCTGCACCGGCGGTTCGAGCCGCGCCAGGTCGGCGGCATGGTCGCGGTGCAGGGCGTGGCCGGCGCGCTCCAGTGCGTCGGCCAGGCCGAGCCGGCGCACCGTGTCGCCGAAGCCGTGGCGCGCCAGGACGCCGGCGATCTCGTTCAGTCTTCCCAGGTCACGGGCCGCCCCCAGCGTCTCGATCAGCATGTCTCGAAGTATGGCCCGGACACCTTTCGCGAGGGATTGACTTGGGATAGTTCAACGTGAGGCAATCGCTCGTGATACAAAAATGAAGACCATGCATCCGACTCGATTCGTCTGCCTTCTTGCCGCCTGCCTTGCCACCTCGGCCCAGGCCTCGCCCCTGCCCCGAACCGATGCCGAGCGCACCTGCTGGCAGCGCTACACGCGCGAACGCACGCGGCTGGATCTGAAGGAACTGACGGCGGTGAGCTTCACCAACCTGCGCAGCGGCTACCGCGTGCGCAGCCCGTTCCTGGTCGAGTTCGGCATCAAGGGCATGGGCGTGGTGCCGGCGGGCAAGGCGCTGCCGGGCACGGGGCACCACCACATCCTCGTCAACACGCGCATGCCGCCGTCGGTGAGCGAGAAGCTGCCCTTCAACGACGGCCACCGCCATTTCGGCAAGGGCCAGACCTTCGCCGTGCTCGACCTGCCGCCGGGCAGGCACACGCTGCGGCTGCTGTTTGCCGACCATGAGCACCGACCCTATTTCGTCTTCAGTCCGGAGATCAGCGTCGAGGTGACCGGCAAGCGAAGCGCCGAGCCGCTGAAGATCGACCCGGCCAGTTTCGAGGCGAGCTGCGCGTCGTGGTACCAGGACGAACTGGCGCGCCCGCGCGGTCCGGGCGAATGGGTGACGGTGACCAACGTGCGCGACGGTGAAGCCCTGGTGAGCCCGTTCACCCTGCAGTTCGGTGTCGAGGGTTTCGGTGTCTGCGCCAAGGGCCAGACGGCGGATCGCACCGGCCATTTCATGCTCGACGTGCTGCGCGACGGGCGTGTCGTGCAGGCACTCGATCTCTCCAACGGCGCAACGCAGGCGAACGTGTTCGTGCCTGTGGGCAGCTACCAGATCCGCTTGCGCTTCGTCGACGGCAAGACGCAGCGGGACCTGCTGCCGCCCCACGAGCAGGGCGTGGTGGTGACGGCGCAGGAGCGGCTGTAGCCGCCGCGCAGGCCTCAGCTGCGCTTCACGCGCAGCAGTTCGTCCAGGATCAACAGCACCGCACCGACGGTGATGGCGCTGTCGGCGACGTTGAACGACGGGAAGTACCAGCCGCCGTAGTGCACCTGAATGAAGTCGACCACGTAGCCGTGCAGAAGCCGGTCGATCACGTTGCCCAGTGCGCCGCCGAGGATCAGCGACAGCGCCAGCGAGAACATCTTCTGCGTGCCGTGGCCGCGCAGCATCCAGACGATGAAGCCCGCCGCCGCCACCCCCAGGCCGACGAAGAACCAGCGCTGCCAGCCCGAGGCGCCGGCCAGGAACGAGAACGCCGCGCCGGTGTTGTGCACCCGAACGACGTTGAAGAACGAGGTGACGGTGCGGCTGTCGCCGAGCTGGAAGTAGCCGAGGATCAGTGTCTTGGTGAACTGGTCGAGCAGGATGACGGCCAGAGCGAGCCCCAGCCACGGCAGCAGCGAACTGCCGGAGTTCTTGAACGCCATGCTCAGGCCACCTTGCGGGCTTCGCCGCTGCCGTAGAGGTTGCTCGTGCAGCGGCCGCAGATGGACGGGTGCGCCGCGTCGTGGCCGACGTCGTCGCGCCAGTGCCAGCAGCGATCGCACTTCTGCGCCGCCGAGGGCGTCACCGCGACAGCGAGTTCGGCGCCGGCGATCAGCGTTGCCGCCGAGGTGATGGTGACGAAGCGCAGGTCGTCGCCCAGCGCGGCGAGCAGCGCGTGGTCGGCGGCACCCGCGGTGATCTTCAGGTTCGCCTGCAGCGACGAGCCGACCTGGCCCGCCGTGCGCACCGCCTCGATCTCCTTGTTCGCCAGGTCGCGGATCTCGCGGATGCGCGTCCACTTCGCCAGCAGCGCCTCGTCGGGTGCGGGGAAGGCCCAGTAGGTCTCGGCAAAGATCGACGAGGCCTTGTCCGGCGCGAACACCTTCCAGGCTTCCTCGGCGGTGAAGCTGAGGAAGGGCGCCATCCAGCGCAGCATGGCGTGCGTGATCTGCCACAGCGCGGTCTGCGCCGAGCGCCGCGCAAGCGACTTCGGCGCGGTGGTGTACAGGCGGTCCTTCAGCACGTCGAGGTAGAACGCGCCCAGGTCCTCGCTGCAGAACACCTGCAGCTTGGCCACCACCGGGTGGAACTCGTAGACCTCGTAGTGCGCCAGCACCTCGGCCTGGAACTGCTCCGCGCGCGCCAGCGCCCAGCGGTCGATCTCCAGCATCTCGGCCGGCGCCACCGCATCCGTGGCGGCATCGAAGTCGCTGGTGTTGGCGAGCAGGAAGCGCAGCGTGTTGCGGATGCGGCGGTAGGCATCGACGACGCGCGCAAGGATCTTGTCGTCGCCGGCGATGTCGCCCGAGTAGTCGCTGGCCGCCACCCACAGGCGGATGATCTCGGCGCCCAGCTTCTGGCTCACCGCCTGCGGCTCGATGCCGTTGCCCAGGCTCTTGCTCATCTTGCGGCCCTGGCTGTCCACCGTGAAGCCGTGCGTGAGCAGGCCGCGGTAGGGCGCGCGGTCGTACAGCGCGCAGGCCAGCAGCAGCGAGCTGTGGAACCAGCCGCGGTGCTGGTCGTGGCCTTCGAGGTAGAGGTCGGCCTCGGGGCCCTGGTGATGGTGGCCCTGCGGGTGCTGCTTGCGCAGCACATGCTCGAAGGTCGAGCCGGAGTCGAACCACACCTCGAGGATGTCGCTGCTCTTGGTGTAGTGCGGTGCGTCGGCCGCGCCGAGGATCTGCTCGGTGGTGGCGCGGCTCCAGGCCTCGATGCCGCCCTGCTCGACGATGTCAGCCGCCTGGTCGAGGATCTCCATCGTGCGCGGATGCAGCTCGCCCGTGTCCTTGTGCAGGAAGAAGGGCAGCGGCACGCCCCAGCTGCGCTGGCGGCTGATGCACCAGTCGGGCCGGTTGGCGATCATGTCGCGCAGCCGCGCGCGGCCGTTCTCCGGGTAGAAGCCGGTCTGGTCGATCGCGTCCAGCGCCAGCTGGCGCAGCGTGCGCGGCGCCTTGTCCTTCGTGAACACGCCTTCGCCCGCGTCCATGCGGATGAACCACTGCGCCGCGGCGCGGTAGATCACCGGGCTCTTGTGGCGCCAGCAATGCGGGTAGCTGTGCGTGATCGTCTCGGTGGCGAACAGGCGGCCGGCGCTCTTCAGCGTGTCGATGATCACCGGCACGGCCTTCCAGATGTTCTGGCCGCCGAAGAGCGGGAAGTCGGCCGCGTAGCTGCCGTTGCCCTGCACCGGGTTGAGGATGTCGTCGTACGTCATGCCGTGCGTGACGCAGGAGTTGAAGTCGTCCAGGCCGTAGGCCGGCGACGAGTGCACGAGGCCGGTGCCGTCGTCCGCCGTGGCGTAGTCGGCCAGGTACACCGGGCTGAGCCGGTCGTAGCCGGCATCGACGTGCGCGAGCGGGTGGCGGAAGTGGATGCCGCCGAGCTTCTCGCCGAGCACCGTGGCCAGCACCGTGCCGGTGAGGCCGTAGCGCACCATGCACTTCTCGACCAGCGAAGCGGCCAGCACCAGCAGGCCGCGCTCGGTGTCCACCAGCGAGTACTCCAGCGTCGGGTTCAGGTTCAGCGCCTGGTTGGCGGGAATGGTCCAGGCGGTGGTGGTCCAGATCACCGCGAAGGCGTCCTTGGCGAGCTTCGTCAGGCCGAAGGCGCTGGCCAACCGGTCCGGCTCGGCGCACAGGAAACCGACGTCCAGCGTCTGGCTCTTCTTGTCGGCGTACTCGATCTCGAACTCGGCCAGCGAACTGCCGCAGTCGAAGCACCAGTACACCGGCTTGAGGCCGCGGTAGACGAAGCCGCGCTCGACGACGCGCTTGAAGGCGCGGATCTCGCCGGCCTCGTTCTTCGGGTCCATCGTCGCGTAGCGGTCGGCCCAGTCGCCCAGCACGCCCAGGCGCTTGAAATCGCCCATCTGCAGCGCGATCTGCTCCTTCGCATAGGCGCGGCTCTTCGCCTGCATGTCGTCGCGGCTGAGGTTGCGGCCGTGCTTCTTCTCGATCGCGTTCTCGATCGGCAGGCCATGGCAGTCCCAGCCGGGCACGTACTGCGCGTCGAAGCCCTTGAGCTGGCGCGCCTTGACGATCATGTCCTTGAGCACCTTGTTGACGGCGTGGCCCATGTGGATGGCGCCGTTCGCATAGGGCGGGCCGTCGTGCAGCACGAACAGCGGCGCGCCGTGGCGCGCATCGCGCAGCTGCTTGTAGACGCCCTGGTCTTCCCACTCCTTGACCCAGCCCGGCTCGCGCTTGGGCAGGTCGCCGCGCATCGGGAAGGGCGTGTCGGGCAGGTTCAGCGTCGCGCGGTAGTCGACTTTGGTGGTGTCGTTCATGTCGGAAACGCGCTCCATCGGAGACGCGCCGGAAGAGGGATGGCGGCAGCGGGGTTCGCGCCGGGGGCAGCAGGCGGCGGCCGCGCTAAATTCGGTCGCGCGTCGTCTGCCGGCCGGTCTTCACGTAGGTGGCGGCATGGGCCGCCAGAAAGGCCCGCGCATCGTCCACATCCTTGCGGATGGCGGCCGTCAACGCCTCCAGCCCGTCGTAGCGGGCTTCGTCGCGCAGTTTGTGCAGCAGTTCCACACGGACGATTTTACCGTAGCCCCCCTCGGTGCCCAGGGCCGCCGGCCAGTCCAGGCAATAGACCTCCAGCAGCACCCGGCCGCTGTCGTCCACCGTGGGGCGCTTGCCCAGGCTGGCCACGCCGTCCAGCGGAGTGTCGGCGAGGCCGTGCACGCGCACCGCGAAGATGCCCAGCGCCGCCGGCTTCGGGTGCGAGAAGCGCAGGTTCAGCGTCCGGAAGCCGTCGCCGAGGCCCGATGCGCTGGCGCCCAGGCTGCGGCCGAGCTTCTTGCCGTGCACGACGTGCCCGCTCATCGAGTAGGGGCGGCCGAGCAGCGTGGCCACCCGGGCCATGTCGCCGGCGGCCAGCGCGTCGCGCACCGCCGAGCTCGACACGCGCAGGCCGTGCACCTCGTAGCTGTTCATGCGTGCCACGTCGAAGCCTGCGGCCTGGCCGGCGGCGTCGAGCATGGCGTAGTCGCCGGCGCGCTTCGCACCGAAGCGGAAGTCGTCGCCGACCAGCACGTACTTCGCACCCAGGCCGCGCACCAGCACGTCGTCGATGAAGGCCTGCGGCGTCTGCGCGGCAAACCGCTGGTCGAAGCGCAGCACCACGGTCTGGTCGATGCCGCAGCGCTCGAGCTCGCCGAGCTTGTCGCGCAGCGTCGCGATGCGCGAGGGCGCCAGCTCGGGCTTGCCGGCGAGCGCGGCGAAGTAGTCGCGCGGGTGCGGCTCGAAAGTCATCACGCAGGAGGGCAGGCCTCTGTGCTGCGCCTCGTTGCGCAGCAGCGCCAGCATGGCCTGGTGGCCGCGGTGCACGCCGTCGAAGTTGCCGATGGTCAGCGCGCAGGCGCGCGCAATGCCCGGATGGTGGAAGCCGCGGAAGACTCGCATCGCGGCATTATCCCGTGGGGCCTGTCAGGGTTCGGCGTCGCGCAGGTTCCGGTAGATCAGGCCCCGCGAGACGCCCAGCGAGCGTGCCGCCTTCGACACGTTGCCGCCGTTTTCGGCGAGCACGCGCACGACGGTCTGGCGCTCGGTCTCGCGCAGCGTGGCCGGCTGCGGCGCCGGTGCCGTTGCGGGCGCGCTGGGGGCCGGGCGGGCCGCGTGAAGCTCGTGGTGGGCGTCGGGTGAGCGCCACTCGCAGCGCAGCCACAGCGTCAGGCCGTTGGGCAGATGCAGCATCTGCGCTTCGCGGCGCGTCGACAGGGCGGTCAGCGAGCCCAGCGGCACGCCGAAGCAGTCTTCCACCCAGGCCATGCCACGCTGGCCGAGCGGCGCGCTCAGGCCGAGCAGCCGCGCGGCGGCGCCGTTGAGCCAGTCGATGCGGCCGTCGCCGGTGATGCCCACCAGCGCCGCCATCGGCGTGTCCAGCAGGGCGGGGGAGATCTGCATGCGCACCACCAGATGATCGGTGGACTGTGCGAACAGCAGCCGGTTCTCGATTTCGGCGGCGTAATGCGCCACCACCGAGGCCGCGTCGAATCCGAACGGCAGGCCTTCGCTGGACAGGTCGAGCACGCCGGCGAGCTGGCCGCGCACATCGCGGATGGGCGCGGCGGCGCAATACATCATCTGCACGTTGCCGAAGAAGTGCTCGCTGCCCTGCACCACGCTGGGCTGGCCGGTGCGCGCGGTGATGCCCGGCGCGTTGGTGCCCACCACTTCCTCGGCCAGGTTCACGCCGATGCGCGTGGTGATGGGCATCAGCCGCTCGTGGCTGCGTGCCTGGGTGAAGGTGCTGCCGATGATCACACCCTGCGCATCGGTGAGCATGGCCGTGCCGCTGGTGCCGGCCAGCGTCACGCGCAGCCGCTCCATCTCATCGGCGGCGGCCTTGAGCAGGGCGCGGTTGCTGCGCAGTGCACCGTGCATGCGGCTGGTGGTGACCGGCTCGAACACCGCCGGACGCGCCGGATCGGGGTGCGAGCGAAGGCAGCGCGACCACGACTGGATGACCGCCTCGCTGACCATGCCGGAGGGCCGCACGCCGTCCTCGAAAAAGCGCTGCCGCGCCAGCGCGACACGCTGCTCGGGCGATGCATAGAACGGGTTGGCGGGCAGGCTGTTGCCGGTGCTCATCTGGGGTCTCCGGGCGGCGAGTGTGCGGTGCGCCGGGCCTGCCCGGCAAGCTGTCTCGCAACGGAACAGCCCGGGCCTAGGGTTACTCCCGAAGTGGCCGCGGCTTTGACATCGATCTATCGTCCGGCTCGTCCTGACACAAGGACCAACGAGGAGACACGATGGACCTGAAGTTCGCACGCGGCCTGGCCGCGATGGCGCTGTCATTGGCGGCGGCGGCCGCATCGGCGCAGAGCACCGCCGACCTGCGCAACGACGCCGCCACGCCGGGCGACGTCACCACCTACGGCATGGGCTGGTCGCTGCAGCGGCACACGCCGCTCAAGCGGATCACGCCGGCCAACGTGAAGCACCTGGCGCCGGTGTGGAACCTCAGCCTGGACAACTCGACCAACGCCTCCAACCAGCCGCTGGTGATCGACGGCGTCATGTACGTCGCCTCGCACACGCACACGATCGCGATCGACGCGCTCACCGGGCGCCAGAAGTGGAAAGTGGCCATCGAGCTGCCCAACGACATCGCCGGCTACCTGTGCTGCGGCATCCACACGCGCGGCATGGCGGCATTGAACGGCGTGCTCTACCGCACCACCATCGATGCGCACGTGATGGCGATCTCGATGGCCGACGGCAAGGTGCTGTGGAAGCAGAAGGCCGCCGAGTACAAGGACGGCTACTCGATGACGCACGCGCCGCTGATCGCCGACGGTGTGCTGATCACCGGCATCTCCGGCGGCGAGTACGGCTCGCGCGGCTTCCTCGACGGCTGGGACCTGAAGACCGGCGAGAAGAAGTGGCACCGCTGGACCACCGCCGCGCCCGGCGAGCCCGGCGGCGACACCTGGAAGGGCGAGGCCTACAAGACCGGCGGCGCGCCGACCTGGCTGACCGGCAGCTACGACCCCGAGCTCAACCTCGTCTACTGGGGCGTGGGCAACGGCGGCCCGTGGAACGCGGCGGCGCGCGGCGGCGATTCGCTGTACATCGGCTCGGTGCTGGCGCTCAAGCCCGCCACCGGCGAGATCGTCTGGCACTACCAGTTCTCGCCCGGCGACCCGTACGACTACGACGGCACCAACGAGCTGGTGCTGGCCGACCTGCCCAACTTGCCCAATGCGAACGGCAAGACCACCAAGGTGCTGATGCAGGCCAACCGCAACGGCTTCTTCTACGTGATCGACCGCAGCAACGGCAAGCTGATCTCGGGCACGCAGTTCGCCCGCAAGGTCAACTGGGCCAGCGGGATCGACAAGGCCAGCGGCCGGCCGATCGACACGCCGATGACCGCAATGGTCAAGAAGACCGAGGAGACGCCCGACTTCATCGAGGTCTGGCCGAGCGCCTTCGGCGGCAAGAACTGGATGCCGATGAGCTACGACCCGGGCCGCAAGCTGGTGTTCCTGAACTCCATCGACCTCGGCATGAAGGTCAAGTACGTCAAGCAGGATCGCCCCGGCGGCCCGAACTGGTACCTCGGCCTGGAGCTCGGCGGCTTCGTCGATCCGTCCGACGGCAACCGCGGCGCGCTGGTCGCCTGGGACCCGGTGGCGGCCAAGCCGGTCTGGACGGTGCGCAACAAATCGCCGTTCTGGGCCGGCGTGCTCTCCACCGCCTCGGGGGTGGTGTTCACCGGCTCGCAGACCGGGCAGTTCATCGCCTTCGATTCGAAGACGGGCAAGAAGCTGTGGTCCTTCCAGACGGGCTCGGGCATCTCCGGCCTGCCGATCGCCTGGGAGAAGAACGGCCGCGAATACATCACCGTGCTCAGCGGCGCGGCGCAGGTGTACGGCGCGCTGGCGGGGGACCCGGACCTCGCCAACGTGCCTGCGGGCGGCTCGGTGTGGACCTTCGCGCTGCCGCCCGGGAAATGAACGGTCGACGAGGTCTCGCGCTCGCCTTCGCGCTCGCCGCCGCATTGCCGGCGAGCGCGCAGGAGGCCGCACCGCCACCGGCCGAGGCGGGCCGGAAGATCTACGTCTACTCGTGCCAGCGGTGCCACGGATTGAACCTGGCCACCAACGGCATCGGCTTCGACCTGCGCACCTTCCCCGAACACGACAAGGCGCGCTTCGTGCGTTCGGTGACCCACGGCAAGAATGCCATGCCGGCCTGGGGCGGCACGCTCAAGCCCGAGCAGATGGATCTGCTGTGGGCCTACATCGGCTCGGTCAACGGCTGGACTGCGTCGGCATCGGCGCCGAAGTGAGGGCCTGCGGGCCGTCGAGCCAGCGCCACTGGCCCGGCGCCAGGTCGGTCGGCAGCACCAGCGCGCCGAAACTGCTGCGGTGCAGGCCTTCGACGCGGTTGCCGACGGCGGCCACCATGCGCTTGACCTGGTGGTACTTGCCTTCAGTCAGCGTGAGGCGAATGCCGTGCGTGCCGGCGGCTTCGCAGGCGGCGGCCTTCACCGGCTTCGGGTCGTCGTCGAGCACCACGCCGGCGAGCAGTGCCGCGACCTGCTTCGAGTCGACCTCGTGCTTGCACACCACCTCGTAGACCTTGGGTACGTGGTGCCTGGGCGAGGTGAGGCGATGGATCAGGCTGCCGTCGTCGGTGAGCAGCAGCAGCCCGGTGGTGTCCTCGTCGAGCCGGCCCACCGGCTGCAGGCCGCGGCGGCGCAGCGGCGCGGGCAACAGGCTGACGACGCTGGCGTGGTGCTTGGGCTTCTGCGAGCACTCGTAGCCCGCCGGCTTGTTCAGCACCACCAGCGCTCGCTCGCGATAGGGCCAGCTCACGCCCTGCACGCCGAACACGAGGCCGTCGGTGTCGAACTGCTGCCACGGGTCTTCGCAGACCACGCCCTGCACGCTCACGAAGCCGGCGGCCACCAGCGACTCGCATTCACGGCGGGTGCCAAAGCCCTGGGAGAACAGCACTTGGGAAATCTGCATCTCAGTGGCTCCACCGCACCTCGTACGGCCAATGAGGCAATGAACCTCGGGTGTCGGCAAGCTGCTTGCGCCCCTTTGCCATCTTTCGATGTCTGCTGTGCGGGTCTTGGGTGGCGCGGCAAAGGCACGCCCGGGCAGGCTGCGGCGCTTCGCCTCGGCGGTCGGCGCTGCGCGCCGACTGCCCTGCGATGCTCGGTCTCGCGGCCCCGTCGCCGAACTCACTGCGCTCCCTGCGGTCGCTGCGTTCGGACAGCGTCGACGAGTCAGAAGACGAAGCGCGCTGCGCGCGCGGCCACGAGCCCTGTGCTTCTCGGCACCTCAGAGGCGCGCCTTCGCCTGCCCGGGCGTGCCTTTGCTGAACCGATGGTGGCACGCGAGGCGAGCAGAACCACCGGTGGACTTCGCGGCAGGCGCTGCCCGTGGGGGGCGATTTCTGTGGCGACGAGAAGCGCAGCGCCAGGGTCGGCGCGCGAGAGCGCGCTTCGTGGTCTGACTTGCCGCGGCTGTTTGAACGCAGCGACCGCAGGTCGCGGAGTGAGTTCTGCGGCACGACCCTGGCGCGAGCATCGCAGTGGAGTCGGCGCACAGCGCCGACCGCCACAGCATGAGCCCCCCGCGGGCAGCGCCTGCCGCGATGCGCCGATCGCAAACCCAAGCGTACAAAGCCGAACTTCGGCAAAGGGCCGCGAGCAGCTTCTGACCTGTCTGCGCTCGTCCGCAAGCTGACTGGATTCGATCCGGTGGCGCCCACCCGCCCGAAGCCATCGAGCGCCCGTCCGGGGGTGGCGAGCGACAGCGAGTCTGGAGACTTCATGTCAATCATTCAGCTCGAGCAGCACCACGTGGTTATCGGCCGTTGGCCAGCTGCGCCCGGCGAGGCGTTCGCCGTTGAAGGCCGCGGCCACGCTGCGCGCACCGGCGTCGGCCAGCCGCGCCTTGACCAGAGAGACACCCGCCACCCCCGGCGCGATGCCGGCCGGCGGGCTCTTGCCGTCGAGCATGACTTCGTCGCGCGGCAGGCCGAAGTAGCCGCGCGGGCGCGTCAGCGCCACCACCGCCGGCGCGTCGCGGTCGGCCTCGGCGATGCGCTCCGCGCGAAGGTTCACCAGCGTCGTCGAGCGCGGAAAGGGCGCGCGGTAGACATGCGTGGTCGCGTAGCCGTCCGCGCTGACGACGAACTCCAGCGAGGTCTTGCTCGTCACCGCCAGCGGGCCCCACAGGCCGTCGGCACCCACCGTCTTGCGGTGCAGCGCCGGGCCGAGCCGCTCGCCGCTGGCGGCGTCGGTGGCGAAGACCTCCACCATGGCGCCGGCGAGTGCCAGGTTGTTGGCCGCATTGCCGCTGCCCGGCTTGTTGTCCACGCCCAGGCCGCTGAGCTTGCCATCGAGCACCACGCGCGACTCGATGGCGGCGGCAATGACCACCGGCGCGCGGCCGGTCAGGAAGCGGTAGGCGGCGGCGAAGGCGAGCGGCCCGCAGGCGGTTTCGCGGTGGTCGATGCCGGCGATCACCACGTTCTCGGCGCCTTTGAGCTCGGGCCCGTCGAAGCCCACGTTCGTCGGCGTGCCCTTGGCGCCGATCCACAGGCCGTCGGGCTGCGCGTACTTGTCGTTGTTGTCCGAGCGGATCGTCATCCACTTCGGGCCGGGCGTGATCTCGATGCCCGGGCCGCCCTGGTTGTTCAGCCGGGTCAGCAGGGGGCCGGCGCCGTTGAACTCGCTGTTCGGCAGGAACTTCGGGTTTGACCACACGCCGTGGTTCGGCGTGCCGCCGAGGATGGCATGAGACACCTTGGCGGCGCCGCCGCCGTGGGCGATGTAATGGCGGATCGTGATGCCGCCGCGCGAGGCGCCCATCAGCACGACTTTCGATGCACCAGTGCGCGCGAGCACGCGGTCGACCTCGGCGGCGAGGAACTTCATCTGCTCGTCGGCCGAACTGCGCCCGGCCTGCGGCTTGTCGTCGGCGTCGCGCGCCAGCGGGTAGGGCATGTCCAGCGCGACCAGGCGCTCGCGCGGCCAGCCGTTCGATTCGAAGCGCCACACGGTGGTCAGCCACATCGCGGCGTTGTCGCCGTTGCCATGCACGAAGATGATGGGTGGCGGCTGCGTGTCGGCCGGCTTGAGTGCGCAGGCGGACAGCCAGGCGGTCGTCAGGAGCAGCAACGCGCGGCGGGTGAGGGTGGTCAGCGTCATGAGACTTGCAACTCGTGGAGGGAGGGAAGCTCGGGCAGGCCCGGGCCGGCCAGGCAGCGTGCGGCGCGCACGGCGTTGACCACGGCGCGCGCGGTCACTTCCGCGGCCAGCGCGCCGAGCAGCGTGGTGCTGGCGGTGCGGCCCGCGGCTCCGGTGCCCAGCGCGAAAAGCGCATCGCCGTCGCCCATGGTGTGCACCGGGTTGATGCTTCGCGCCAGGCCGTCGTGGGCCATCTGCGCGATCTTGTTGGCCTGCGCTTTGGTGAGCTGCGCGTCGGTGGCGATCACGCCGATGGTGGTGGCGCTGCCGGGCTGGAAGGGGACGGGCAGTTCGCCGCGCAGCAGGCTGGCCATCGTGCCCTGCAACCCTCGGCCATCCATCGTGCGTGCGCCGGCGATCGGTTGCCCGGTGGCCGGGTCGATCACGTCGCCGAGTGCATTGACCGCGACGAGCGCACCGACGGTGACACCGCCGACCGTGACCGAGGCGCTGCCGATGCCGCCCTTCATCGCACGCTCGATGCCGAACAGCTTGCCCACGCTCGCTCCGGCGCCGGCGCCGACGTTGCCCTGGGCAGGCGTGTCGCGCGAGGCCGATTCGCAGGCCGCGTGGCCGGCAGCCGCATCGGGGCGGATGCGCGCGTCGCCCACCCAGAGATCGAACAGGATCGCCGCCGGCACGATCGGTACACGGGCCGGGCCGACCTGCACGCCGATGCCACGCTCCTCCAGCCAGCGCATCACGCCGCCGGCGGCATCGAGCCCGAAGGCGCTGCCGCCCGCCAGCAGCACGGCATGCACCTGCTCGACGGCGTTCAGTGGCGAGAGCAGCTCGGTTTCGCGCGTGCCGGGCGCGGCGCCGCGCACGTCGACACCGCACACCGCGCCATCGGGCACGAGCACCACGGTGCAGCCGGTGGGGCGGCGGGTGTCGGTGAAGTGGCCGACGCTGACGCCGGCCACGTCGACGATGGAATCAGTCATGCCGGCATGGTAGCCGGCAGACCCTTTGCCTCGACCTCAGGCAAACACCCCCGCCGTGTCCTGCATGCGCGCGGACACCTCGCCGAGCTGGTGCAGGCTGTCGCCGAAGGCCATCTCGAGCATGGTCAGGCGCTTGAAGTAGTGGCTGCCGATGTACTCGTCGGTCACGCCGATGCCGCCGTGCAGCTGGATGCACTGCTGGCCGACGTAGCGCACCGAGTTGCACAGCTGGTACTTGGCCTGCGCCAGCGCGCGGCGGCGCGCGGCGGCCGGCTCGGCCATCTTCAGGCTGGCGTAGTAGCTCATCGAGCGGCCGAGCTCGAGCTGCATCTTCACGTCGGCCATGCGGTGGCGCAGTGCCTGGAACGTGGAGATCGCCACGCCGAACTGCTTGCGCGTGTTCATGTACTCGGCGGTGACGGCGACCAGCTTGTCCATCACGCCCACGCCTTCGGCGCAGACCGCGGCGATGCCGGCGTCCACCGCGTGCTCCAGCACCGGCAGCGCGTCGGTGGCGATCAGCGTGGCCGCCGTGTCCTTCAGCGTCAGCTCGGCGGCGCGGGCGCCGTCCTGCGTCGGGTAGCCGCGCACGGCCAGCCCCGCCGTGCCTTTGGCGACGATGAACAGCGCGATGCCCTGCGCGTCGCCGTCGGCACCTGCGGTGCGCGCCGGCACGATGAAGGCATCGGCCTCGTCGCCGGCCGGCACGACGCTCTTCGCGCCGCTCAGCGTCCAGCCGCTGCCGGACTTCGTCGCCTTCGTGGTGACGTGATTCAGGCGATAGCGTGCGGCGCGTTCCTGATGCGCGAGCACGACCAGCGCCGAGGCGTCGGCGATCTTCGGCAGCCAGGCCGCCTGCACCTCGGCCGGCGCGGCCGAGAGCAGCACCGGCGCGACCAGCGCACCCTGCGCGTACGGTGCGTTGACGAGGCCGCGGCCCAGTTCCTCGCACACCACCATCGCCTCGATGGCGCCGAAGCCCATGCCGCCATGCGCCTCGGGCACGGCCAGGCCGGTCAGGCCCAGTTCGGCCAGTTCGGCGTAGACCTCGCGCGTGCGGCCGCCGGCCTTGGCGATGCCGTGGCGGCGCTCGAAGGAGAAGCCCTTGTCGACCCAGCGGCGCACCGCGTCGCGCAGCGATTCCTGGTCGTCGGAAAAATCGAAGTCCATGTTCAGCTCCCCAGGACCGTGGCAGAAACGATGTTGCGCTGAACCTCGTTGGAGCCGCCGTAGATCGTCGTCTTGCGCATGTTGAAGTAGGTGCCGGCCAGCGGCGCGCAGTGCGCCGCGCCGATCTGGTCACCCTGCCAGCCGGCCTCCATCGCTTCCTTCACGAAGGGCAGGGCGTAGGGCCCGGCGGCCAGCATCATCAGCTCGCTGTAGCGCTGCTGGATCTCGCTGCCGCGGATCTTCAGCAGGCCGGCCACGTCGAGCGCCGCCTTGCCGCTCTTCTCGGCGGAGAGCACGCGCAGCACCATCATCTCGAGCGCGACGATGTCGACCTCGAGCTTGGCGATCTCGTCGCGGAAGCGCGTGTCCTCGTACACGCCCTCGGCCTTGGCGATGCGCTTGACGCGCTCGAGCTCGCGCTTGGCGCGGTTCACGTCGGCGATGTTGGTGCGCTCGTGGGCGAGCAGGTGCTTGGCGTAGGTCCAGCCCTTGTTCTCCTCGCCGACCAGGTTGTCGGCCGGCACCTCGACGTTGTCGAACCAGACCTCGTTCACCTCGTGGCCGCCGTCGAGCATGATGATCGGCCGCACGGTGATGCCCGGGCTCTTCATGTCGATGAGCAGGAAGCTGATGCCGGTCTGCGGCTTGCCCTCGCTGCTGGTGCGCACCAGGCAGAAGATCCAGTCGCCGTACTGGCCGAGCGTGGTCCAGGTCTTCTGGCCGTTGACGATGTAGTAGTCGCCGCGGCGCTCGGCCTTGCACTTCAAGGATGCGAGGTCGGAGCCCGAGCCCGGCTCGCTGTAGCCCTGGCTCCACCAGACCTCGCCGCTCATGATGCCGGGCAGGTGGCGCGCCTGCTGCTCGGGCGAGCCGAAGGCCATGATCACCGGCGCCACCATCACCGGGCCGAAGGGCACGACGCGCGGCGCACCGGCCAGCGCGCATTCCTCTTCGAACAGGTGGCGCTGGATGACGTTCCAGCCCGGGCCGCCGAACTGCTTCGGCCAGGCCCAGCCATGCCAGCCCTGCTTGCCGAGGATCTTCGCCCAGCGCTGCATGTCTTCCTTGCTCAGGTGCAGGGCGTTGTGCACCTTGTGGCTGATGTCCTTGGGCAGGTTGGCCGCCACCCAGGCGCGGATCTCGGCCCGGAAGGCTTGTTCCTCGGGCGTGAAATTCAGGTCCATGTCTCGGTCTCCATTGAGGGCCCGCGGGCCACCGCAGGTTTTAGCACGATCGTGCCTTTTCGCCTTGTCCCTGCCGTGACAAGGCCGGCGGGAATAATCCCCCCAGTGAACCCACCGAGCTTTCGCGCCACCGTCGCGGCCCTCGCGGCAGGCCAGTTGCTCTGCTGGGCGGCGCTGTACTACGGCTTCTCGTCCTTCGTGCTGCCCATGCAGCGCGCGATGGGCTGGAGCAAGCCCGACATGATGGGCGCCTTCACCGTCGGACTGGCGATGTGGGGTGCAGCCACCTACGCCGCCGGCGCGGCCATCGACCGTGGCCGCGGCCGCGCCGTGATGACGCTGGGCGCGGTGCTGGCCGGCATCGGCTTCCTCGTCTGGTCGCGCGCCGACTCGCTGCCGTGGCTCTACGCCGCCTGGGTGCTGCTCGGCGCCTCGATGGCGATGACGCTGTACGAGCCGGCCTTCAACGTGCTGACCAAGCGCTTCCCGGCGCAGTACCGCGAGGGCATCACCTCGCTGACGCTGGTCGGCGGCTTCGCGAGCACGCTGTCCTTCCCGGCCGTGGCCTGGCTGCTCGCGCTGTTCGACTGGCGCGGCGCGCTGGCCGTCATCGGCGCGGTCCTGCTGGTGATCGTGGCGCCGCTGCACGCCTGGGCGCTGCGCGGCACGCCGACGCAGGACGCACCGCCGCGCGCCCACGATGCCGCCGACGACGCCACGCTGCACGAGGCGCTGCGCGAGCGCGCCTTCTGGCTGCTCACGGCCACCTTCACGCTCTACTCCTTCGCCGCCGCGGCGCTGTGGGCGCACATCATGCCGGCGCTGGCCGCCAAGGGCATGACCGATGCGCGCGCGCTGGCGGTGGTGGTGTGGTTCGGCCCCGCGCAGGTGGCCGGGCGCCTGGCCTATCTCGCCTTCGGGCGCTGGGTGTCGTCGCGAGCGCTCGGGCTGGTCGTGCTCGGCGGCTTGCCGGCCTCGCTGACTATCTTCGCGCTGGCCGACGGCACGGTCGCGCTGCTGCTCTTCGCGCTGCTCTTCGGCCTGGCCAACGGCCTGGTGACCATCGTGCGGGGCAGCCTCGTGCCGGAGTACTTCGGCCGCGAGCATGTCGGCCGCATCAGCGGCGCGATGAGCGCGATCGCGCTGCTGTCGCGCGCCGCGGCACCGCTGGCCACCGCCTGGCTGCTGCTCGCGCTGCCCGGCTATCGCGAGCTGCTGCTCGGCCTGGCGGGGCTCGGCGCGGTGGCGGTGGTGGCCTTCGCGCTGGCGCGGCCACCCGCTCGTTAGGCGCCTAGTCGGCCAGCATGTGCGGCCGGGCATCCACGGCCGCCAGCGGCCCGCAGCGAGCGCGTGCGCGGCCAGTCTTGATCCGGGAAGCCGCGCGAGGACGTAATCCTTGACGGGCCGTCCGGCCACCGCGCCTAAGGAGGCCGCCGGCACAGCGCCGCCGACACGGCGGCGGCGGCGCCGCACGTCGGGCCTGCCCGGGGCCGTCCGGCCCCCCCCCCCCCCCCCCCCCCCCCGGCGCTTGGCCCCCCCCGCGCGCCCCGTGCGCGCCGCCACCGGGCGGCAGGGCCAGGGTCAGCCGGCCTTCGCGCGCCTGCAGCAAAGCGCCGCCGCTCAGGCGATCCTGCCAGCCGCCACCGCCGGGGCACGGCAGGGCGACGGTCTGGACTGTGTCGCTGCGGTTGATCGCGACGATCGCCAGCGCCTCACCGGCGCGGCGCTCGTGGGCGAGCACCTGGTGGCTGTCATCGGCGAGCAGGGTCCGGACCGAGCCGGTGCGCAGCACCGGCAACTCGTGGCGCAACGCGATGCAACGCCGATAGTGCGCGCAAAGCCCGTCGTCGAAAGCCACCGGCTGCGCCTGCGCGCGCAGGCCGCCGGCCGCATCGGCCGAGTCCGCGTCGTATTTCAGGTCGGGCCAGACCATCGGCTTGCGGCAGCAGGGATCGTTGGCGCCCCACATGCCGGCCTCGTCGCCGTAGTAGACCATCGGCGCGCCGAGGTGGGTCATCTGGAACAGCACGAACAGGCGCTGCAGCGCTCGAGCTTGTTGATCGGGGCGGCGCGTATCGAGCGTCGGCGCGCGCGAGTCGCGCGGGTGGTAGGTCTCGTCGAAGGCGCGGTAGTCGAGCCGGTCCCGGTTCATCGCGTGCGAGGCCAGCCGCGCCGTGTCGTGGCTGCCGAACAGGTTCTGCATCACAGGCGCCACGCAGGCCGGGTAGGCCTCGCGCAACTCGCGCAACAAGGTGTCGAAGCGGCTCGCGCTGATGCGCGTCGTGTCGCGGAAGAAGAACTCGTCGCAGGCGAAGGCGAAGTTGTAGTTCATCACCGCATCGAACTCGTCGCCCTCGAGGAAGGGCAGGTTGAAGGCGACGTCGCGGATGTTCTCCGCCACCAGGTAGGCCTGCGGGTTGATGGCCTTCACCGTGCGTCGCCAGTGCTTCCAGAAGCCGTGCGGCAGCCACGGAGCGACGTCCAGCCGCCAGCCGTCGATGCCGCGCGACACATCGCCGTCCGGTGCCATCCAGCGCCGCGTGACCTCCTCGATGTACGCGCGCGGGCCGGGCGCGAGGTCGTCGCCCACCTGGCGGAACTCGGGCAGCGAGGCGTGTCCGCGCCAGCTCTCGTACTGGAAGCCGCCGGGCTCGTCGGCGAAGGAGGTCACCTTGAACCAGCCCGCGAAGCGCGACGCATGCTGCTTCTCGAGCAGATCGCGAAAGGCCCAGTGGCGCCGGCCGACGTGGTTGAACACGCCGTCGAGGATGATCCGCATGCCGCGTGCGTGCACCGCGGCGATGAGTTCGAGCAACTGCCGGTCGGCCGCCGTCCAGACCCAGGTGGACGGGTCGTCGCCGACCTCGCGCGCCATCAGCTCGCGGTCGCCGTCGGGGTCGGGGCCGAGGTGCACGTCGACGTGGTGCAGTGTCGAGGCGTCGTACTTGTGGTGCGAGGGCGCGTCGAACACCGGGTTCAGGTAGATCGCGTTGACGCCCAGTTGCTGCAGGTAGGGCAGGCGCTGCAGGATGCCGGCGAGGTCGCCGCCGTAGCGGCGGTCGGCCAGGTTCGCCATCAGCGGCTTGCCGGAAGCCGCCTCCCAGGGCTGCAGCGCGTACCAGTCGCTCGTCCAGGGGTGCGGCCGCCAGCCTTCGGGCAGGGCGCCGGCGTGCTGCGAACCGTCGAGGCTGGCCGGCGTGGGGTCATCACTGCGCTCGCCGTTGGCAAACCGCTCCGGCAGGATCTGGTACCAGACCGCGTGCCGTGCCCACTCGGGCGTGAACCCTTCCATCAGGGCCTCTTGTCGAGCACCAGGACGTCGGAATCACGCTTCATCTGGAAGCGCGTCAGGAAGCTGTTGCCCAGCAGGATCACCTCCATGCCCGCCGGCACCACGACGGCGTCGACGTTGTAGACCGTCACGTCGCCCACACGCACCTCGCCGAGCGAGACGCGGTGCGACAACACCTGGCCGTTGGCGGTGCTGATCAGGCCGCGCTGGCCGCGCGAATAGTCCAGTCCGATGCGGCGGGCCTCGGCCTCGCCCATCGCGACGAAGGTTGCGCCGGTGTCGACGACGAAGCGCACGGCGCGGCCATTGATGCTGCCGCCGGTGACGAAGTGGCCGCCCGGGCCGGCCGCCAGCACGATCTGCGTGCCGCCGCCGGCACTGGCCGTACCGCCGAGGTTGACCTGCGCGCCGCCCAGCTGGAGCGTCTGGCGCTTGCCGCCGACCTCGACCACCGTTTCGCTGCCGGTGACGCGGATCACCTTCACGCCCGAGACCGTGGCGCCCACCGCCACCGTGCGCGGCGCGCCGTCGATCAGCAGCAGCGCCTTGTCGCCGAGGCTGCCGCTCATCGACACGCTCTGCGCCGCGGCCAGCGCCGGCAGCATCACGATCAAGGCCACCAGCCAGCCGCGCACGCTCAATCCCGGAAGTTGTTGAACGAGATGGGCGAGTCCGGCACCGTCTGGCGGATCAGCTGCATCGCCGCCTGCAGGTCGTCGCGCTTGGCGCCGGTCACACGCACCGTGTCGCCCTGGATCGCGGCTTGCACCTTCATCTTGCTCTGCTTGATGGCGGTCTGGATCTTCTTGGCCGTCTCGGTGTCGACGCCGCTCTTGACGACGAGCAACTGCTTGACCTTGTCGCCGCCAATCTTCTCGATCTTGGCGCTGCTGTCGATGAAGCGCACGTCCACGCTGCGCTTGGTCAACTTGGCCACGAGGATGTCGCGCACCTGGGCGATCTGGAAATCGCTGTCGGCGAACAGCGTGATCTCCTCGTCGCCGAGTTCCACGGCAGCCGAGGAGCCCTTGAAGTCGAAGCGGGTGCCGATTTCCTTGGAGGTCTGGTCCACGGCGTTGCGGACTTCCACGAGATTCGGCTCGATGACGGTGTCGAAGCTGGGCATGGGAAAATTCTCGCATGCAAATCGAGTCGGGCGTGAGTCTGAAGCCGTTCAATACGTTCGGATTGCCTGCGGTGGCGCAACAGCTGGTGCGCATCGCCGGCGACGCCGATGTGCGCCGGGTCGTCGACCATCCGGATCTCGGCCGCGCCGCCAAGTTCATCCTCGGCGGCGGCAGCAACATCATCCTGACGCGCGACATGCCGCAGGTGGTGCTCAAGGTCGAGGTGCGCGGCCTGCGCCTCGTCGAAGAGCGCGCCGACGCCTGGATCGTCGAGGCGGGCGCCGGCGAGGGCTGGCACGACCTGGTGGCCTGGACGCTCGCCCAGGGCCTGCCGGGCCTGGAGAACCTGGCACTGATCCCGGGAACTGTGGGCGCCGCGCCGGTGCAGAACATCGGTGCCTATGGGCTGGAGCTGAAGGACCGCTTCGAGTCGCTCGATGCGGTGGACCTGGTCACCGGGCGCAGTGTCACCCTGGGCGCCGAGATCTGCGCCTTCGGCTACCGCGACAGCGTCTTCAAGCATTCGCTGGCCGGCCGCACGCTGATCACGCGCGTGCGCTTTCGCCTGCCGCGGCCCTGGCAGCCGGTGCTGGGCTACCTGGACATCGAACGCAAGATGCGCGAGACCGGCGTGGCCGCACCCTCGGCGCAGCAGATCTTCGACTGGATCTGCGCGATCCGCCGCGCCAAGCTGCCCGACCCGGCGGTGATCGGCAATGCCGGCAGCTTCTTCAAGAACCCGGTGGTCACGCCGGAGCAGTGCCGCGACATCATCGGCCGCGACCCGGAGATCGTGCATTACCCGATGCCCGACGGCAGCGTCAAGCTGGCCGCCGGCTGGATGATCGACGCCTGCGGCTGGAAGGGAAAGTCGGTCGGCCAGGCGGCGGTCTACGAGCGCCAGGCGCTGGTGCTGGTCAACCGCGGCGGCGCCATCGGCTCCGAGGTGATGACGCTGGCCCGCGCCATCCAGGAAAGTGTCTACGGCCGCTTCGGCATCCGCCTCGAGCCGGAGCCTGTGGTCGTCTGACGACACCGTCACGAAACCGTCATCGTCCCGTCTCAAAGTCATCTTCAACAAGAAGAAGACGACAACAACAAGAAGGGAGATGACGATGAAGACGAGTGCTGTGAACTTGATCGTGGTGGGGTTGGGGCTGGCGGCGCTGGTGAGCGCCTGGCTGGCCTGGCGCCGCGCTGCGGCACGCCGGGCGGTGCGCAGCCACCCGCTGCCGGCCTACCTGCGCGACAAGCTGCGAGCTCAATACCCGCAGCTCGGCGATCGCGAAGTCGCTGAGGTCGAGCGCGGCCTGCGCCAGTTCTTCCTGGCCAGCGCGATGGCCAGGGGGCGCTTCGTGGCCATGCCCTCGAAGGTGGTCGACGCGATGTGGCACGAGTTCATCCTGCACACCCGGGCCTACGAGAACTTCTGCCGCAAGGCCTTCGGCGGCATGCTGCACCACACGCCGGCCGAAGCGCTGGCGGCCGACCCGAAGCGCGGCGACAAGAACTTCCAGGGCCTGCGCCGCGCCTGGCTGTGGAGCTGTCGCGACGAGGGCATCGACCCGCGCAAGCCCGACCGGCTGCCGACCCTGTTCGCGCTCGACGCCGCGCTGGCCATTGCCGGGGGCTACCGCTACGTGGCGGACTGCGCATTGCTCGGCGCAGACCGCGGCGGCACGCACTGCGCGGCCGGCTTCGGCTGCGGCTCGTCGTGCGGTTCGTCCTGCGGCGGGGACGCCGGGGGTGACGGCGGCGGAGGCTGCGGCGGCGGGGGCGACTGATCGAGCGAGCGGCGGTTCGCGGCCCTTTGCGGCCTTCGTGGGTCTGCTTTGCGTGCGAAGGGCATGGTCGCAGGGCGACGGCGGTACCCGCGTTCTCCGGCCCACGCTCGCGGGCGGCCACTGCGTGCCGCAACCGTGGCCGCATCAACACCAGCTTCGGCCTGCCACCGCCTGGGCGACCGCAAATGGGGCCTGCGCCCGCGGGCACCACCGCCGCCCTGCCGGCATCCGCGGTGGCCTGCCGTCATGAGGGCCTCAGGGGTTGTGGGGCAGGTGGTTCGGGTGTGCGATCGCAGGCCCCATTTGCGGTCGCCCAGGCGGTGGCATGCCGAAGCTGGTGTTGAGGAGGCATGCGAGGCGAGTCTCGGTGGTCGCCCGCGAGCGTGGGCCGGAGAGCGCATACCCGGACCGCCTGCCCGCGCGCCCATCGTTGCGGACCTTCGTGAATGTCGCTCATGGGCCGCGGGCGGCCGCAGCGAACCGGTCCGATCCCTGACCTTTGAGCGCGCAACCGCAAGGGCACGCCGCGTTGGGTCAGGGTCGCTTCAGAGGAAGTGGCAGACGTAGTGCAGCGTCTGCGTCACCTCGATGTCGAAGGCCGACTGGCCCGGCACGTCGAAGGACTGGCCGCCGCGGTACATCGCCCAGTCGGCGCTGCCGGGCAGCTTGACGCGGCACTCGCCCTCGACCAGCTCCATGCGCTCCGGCGCGCCGGTGTTGAAGCGCAGCGACGAGGGCAGGATCACGCCGACGCTCTTCTTGCTGCCGTCGGCCAGTTCGATGCTGTGCGAGATGCACTTTCCGTCGAAATAGACATTCGCACGGGTGCGCACGGTGGCGTTCAGGCTGTCGGTCATGGCAGGCGGACGGTATCGAAGGAGCGCGGATGCTAGCGCACAGCTGTGAGGTTCTGTGAGCGGCAGGCATTAGCTCACGCTTTGCGCGGCGGCGCGCGGCATGGCTGCATCCGGGTTGATGGGCGCGCGTTGTAATCGGCAACCCATATCCGCCCATGCTCGCCATATCCACCCCCGCCCTGCCGCTCGACGCGATGTTTCATCGCCTGTTCGAGGCGAGCCCGGATCCGACCGTCGTGGCCGAGTTCGGCACCGGCCGCATGCTGATGCTCAACCCGCAGTTCGAGCGGCTGATCGGCTGCGCGCCCGGCGAACTGGACGGCCTGACCGTGCCCGAGTCGGGGTTGTGGACCGACGAGACCGAACGTCGCGCCTACCTGAGCCTGCTGGAGGCGCGAGGCCGCCTCAAGGACTACGCGGCGACGCTGAACGTCCGCGGCCGCGGGCCCGTGCCGGTGTCGATCAACGCCTCGCTGTTCGAGCACGAGGGCCGCCGCTGCATCCTCGGCACGGTGCGCGATGTGTCCGGCACGCAGCACCGCGACCTGCAGTACGAGGCGATCCTGGAGAACGCCTCGGTGGGCATTGCCTTCACGCAGGAGCGGCGCTTCCAGCACGTCAACCCGCGTTTTGCCGAGATCTTCGGCTGGCCGACGGGAGCGCTGGTCGGGCAGTCCGGCCGCGCGGTGTGGCCCAGCGACGACGCCTACACCGAGATCGGCCGGCTGGCCGGGCCGCTGCTGCAGTCCGGCGCGGCCTTCGAGGGCGAGTTCGAGATGGTCCGCCGCGACGGCCAGGCGTTCTGGGCCAGCGTGCGGGCGCGCGCGATCGACCCGCGCCGCCCGGGCAGTGTCGGCACGATCTGGATCATCGACGACATCACCGAGCGCCGCCGCAGCGCCGACGCGCTGGCCGAGGCGCGCGACCAGGCGGAATCGGCCAGCCGCGCGAAGAGCGAGTTCCTCGCCAACACCAGCCACGAGATCCGCACGCCGCTCAACGGCCTGCTCGGCCTGGTGCGCCTGGCCCAGGACCCGGCGCTGGCACCGGGCAAGCTGCGCGAATACCTGGAACATATCGACGACAGCGCCCAGGCGCTGGCCGGGTTGATCTCCGACATCCTCGACCTGTCGAAGATCGAGGCCGGGCGGTTGACGCTCGAGCAGGTCGACTTCGACCTGCACCAACTGCTGGGCAGCGTGCGCGACGCCTACACGGAGCTTGCCGCAGCCAAGGGGCTGGGCTTTCGCTTCGAACTGGGCGTCGGCGTTCCCCGCTGGGTGAACGGCGATCCGATGCGGCTGCGCCAGATCGTCGCCAACTACCTGAGCAATGCGCTGAAGTTCACCGAGCGTGGCGCCATCGAGGTGCGAGCGCTGCGCCGCGCGGACGGTGGCACGCGCATCGAGGTGAGCGACAACGGCCCGGGCATCGCACCGGCGCTGCAGACGCGCCTGTTCCATCCGTTCTCGCAGGCGGACGCCTCGACCACGCGCCGCTACGGCGGCACCGGCCTCGGCCTGAGCATCTGCCGGCAGCTCGCCGTGCTGATGGGCGGCGGCGTGGGCATGCTCAGCACACCGGGCGAGGGCAGCCGCTTCTGGGCCGACCTGCCGCTGCGCGCCTCGAGCGCGCCGCCGGTGGCGCAGGCCACGCGCTTCGCGCCGGTCGATGCCCTGGCGGGTGCGCGCATCCTGCTGGTCGAGGATCACCCGGTCAACACGCTGGTGGCCGAGGCCACGCTGGCCCATTGGGGCGCACAGGTTGTCACCACCGGCAACGGTGCGCTGGCGGTGGAGGCGGTTGCCGCGGCCACGGCGGCGGGCGAACCCTTCGACGCGGTACTCATGGACCTGCAGATGCCGGTGCTCGGCGGCATCGACGCCACGATCGCGATCCGACGCACGCATGGCGCGATGCTGCTGCCGGTGATCGCATTGACCGCCGACGTGCTGGTGTCAGAGCGCGAGAACGCCATGCGCCAGGGCATGAACGACTTTCTGTCCAAGCCGATCGACCCCGAGCGCCTGGTGCGCGTGCTGGCGCACTGGGTGCGCCGGGCCCGGCAGGCGCGCGGCTGATGCGGCCGACAAGACCTGTTACCGGCAGGCGCTGAACCGGCCCGTCGCCTCATGCATACTGCGCCCGCGTCACCGGCGAACCCCATGCACCGCCTCCTGCAACGCAACCAGCACGCCATTGCCAGCACACAGGCCGCGACCGAGCGCGCGCGACTGCTCGCACAGCGCGTGCTCCTGCTGGCGCGCCACTGGCGCATCGAAGACGTGCCCGAAGCCCTGAGTGACGCAGAGGCAGCCGTGGCCGCCAGTGCCGATCGGCGCGCTGCCGCCGAACTGGCCCTGGCGCGCGGCGTGGCGCGCTACTACGGCGCGCAGATCGGCAGCGCGCTCGAACCCGTGCAGGAGGCCCGCGATGCCGCCATCCTGCTCGGCGACGCCGGTCTCGAAGCGGAATGCGAAGCCTGGCTGGGCTGCGTGCGTGGCACCTTGCACCACGATCCGAACGAAGTGCTGCCGCACCTGCGCCAGGCGGTGGCCCTGGGGACGGCGCAACGTCCGCTGGCGGCGGCGCGCGGCCTGTACGTGGCCGCCACGCTGTACCACGAGGCCGACCTGATCGACGATGCCGTGCGCCACTACCGGCGCGCGAGCAGCCTGGCGCGAGCCGAGCACGACGAGCAGCTGGTGGCTGCGGTGCACCGCTACATGACGCTGGCGCAGGCCCAGCAGGTCCGCCGCGCCCGGGCGGCCGGCCGGCTCGACGGCGAACAGCTGAAACAGGCGCTGGCCGGCCTGGGCAGCGCCCAGCAGCTCGCCTCGGCACTGACGATCGACGACACCGGGCTGCAGTCCAACCTGCGGCTGGGCGAGATGCTGTGCCTGAGCCGCCAGTTCGAGCAGGCGCTGGACATCTTCGCGCGCACCGTGGAGCCTGCGGTGCGCGCGGGCATGACCTGGGAGGCCACCATCGCGCGGGCCGACCATGCGGTGTGCCTGGCCCATTGCGGGCAGCTCGAGGCGGCCGAGCGCACGGGGCGGCTCGCCGAAATCGACCTGAGCGCCGAGCTAGACGACTACTCGCGTGCGGTGGTGCACGACTCCCTGGCCGAACTGGCCGTCCTCCTGGGCCGGGAGGCCGAAGCCCGGGCCCATCGACATACCGCGGCCGACGCCTGGGCACTGGACGTGGCCTACTGCAGCGGCCTGCGCGCCGCGCTGACGGCGCACGGCCCCTTGACCCCCTAGCGACTGGACGCCCCGCGCAAGGCCAGCCAGGTCAGCTGCAGCTGACGGGCGTCGCTGCTGGCACGGTGCCGCTCCTGGGGCTGCAGTGCGCCGATGCGCTCGCGGGTCGGCTGCCAGGCCTGCGCGTCCTGCTCGTCCAGGGCGCTGCGCAGATGTTCGAGGCGGAACGCCGGTGTGGCGCCGGCGGCATCGAACAGCAGATTCAGCCAGGCGTAGTCATGCGCCCAGCCGTCGCAATGCAGAGTGCGGCCGTGCAGCCGATGGTTGAGCTCGCGGGCCACCTCGGCCACCGGCCGGCCATGGCGCAGCGCCGTCTCGCGCGTGATGCCATGCAGCGCCTGCGCCGACGCATCCCAGTGCGTCCATTCGGGCAGCGGCTGGATCAGCGTGCACCAGGCACTGCCGTCGGGCAGCACGAAGCCGATCTCGATCGGGTAGCTGTCGCGGCCGAAACCGGACGCCTCGATGTCCAGGAAGGCGGGAACGTCGGCGATGGGGCGGAAGCTGGTGGCCATGCGGCCGGGCCATGCAAGTGCCGGGCCGAGGTGCCTGTCCCGCCGGCGACAACCGCTCCCCGGGCTTTCGCGTCTGTGCGCTGCCGGGCTGCTGCGGTATACCCGAGGCCGATCCGGCCGACGCCTGCGGCCGCAAGACAGGGAGCCCCCGTGCCGTCCGAATCCTCCACCGCGCTGCCGCCGCGCCCGCACCATCGCATCTGGCCGCGCCGCCTGCCGCGCGCCGTCGTCGCGCCGGAAACCTCGCTGTGGTTCAACCTGGAGGTGTCGGCCCGGCGCTACCCCGACAAGCCGGCCTACCTGTTCTTCGGCCGCCCGCTGACTTACCGCGAGCTGCATGCCCAGGCCGAGGCCATCGCCGGCTGGCTGCAGTCGCGCGGCGTGAAGAAGGGCGACCGCGTGTCGCTGTTCATGCAGAACTGCCCGCAGTACGTGGCGGCGCTGTACGGCATCCTGCGCGCCGATGCGGTGGTGGTACCGGTCAACCCGATGAACCGGGCCGAGGAGTTCGGCCACTACATCGTCGACCCGGAAGCACGCGTGGTGGTCTGCAGTGCTGACCTCGCCGGCATCGTCGCGCAGGCCGACGCGGCCCTGCCCGAGGCGCAGCGCCTGAGCGACGTGCTGGTGACGCGTTACCTCGACGCGCTGCCGGCTGGTCCGATCGCCGCGGAAGAGGCGCCCAACGCCGCCACTGAGCAATGGTTGCGCGCCGACCCGCCGCTGCCCGAAGGCGGGCCGGCCTGGACGCGCTGGACCGACGCGCTGGCACAGCGCCGCGTGCCGGGCCCGCACACCGCCGTGCCCGACGACATGGCGCTGCTGCCCTACACCTCGGGCACCACCGGGCTGCCCAAGGGCTGCATCCACACCCATCGCACGCTGATGCACAACGCGGTGGGCGGGCAGTGGGGGCACAGCGGGCCGGAGTCCGTCGGCCTGGGCGTGGTGCCGATGTTCCACATCACCGGCATGATCTACAGCGTGCTCGGCGCGGTGTACGCGGGCTCGACCACGGTGATCCTGCCGCGCTGGGACCGCGAACTCGCCGCGCGCCTGATTGCCGGCCACGGGGTGACGCACTGGACCTGCATCCCGACGATGATCATCGACCTGTTCGGCAGCCCGAACTACAAGAGCTTCGACCTCTCGTCCTTGCGCAACCTCAGCGGCGGCGGCGCGGCGATGCCGCAGGCGGTGGCGCAGCGGCTGCTCGACGAGTTCGGCCTGACCTTCGCCGAAGGTTACGGACTGACCGAGACCGCCGCGCCCAGCCACGCCAACCCGCCCGAGCGCGCCAAGCTGCAATGCCTGGGCATCCCGATCTTCGGCGTCGACTCGCGCGTGGTGGACCCGCTGACGCTGCAGGAGATGCCGGTGGGCGAGGTGGGCGAGATCGTCACCTTCGGGCCGATGGTCTTCAAGGGCTACTGGCGCCACCCCGAGGCGACGAAGGCCGCCTTCGTGGCGCTGCCCGGCGACGCTTCGGGCCGGCTGTTCTTCCGCACCGGCGACCTCGGCCGCATCGACGAAGAGGGCTACTTCTTCCTCACCGACCGGCTCAAGCGGATGATCAACGCCAGCGGCTTCAAGATCTGGCCGGCCGAGGTGGAGATGCTGCTGTACAAGCACCCGGCCGTGCAGGAGGCCTGCATCATCAGTGCACGCGACGAGTACCGCGGCGAGACCGTCAAGGCCGTCGTCGTGCTGCGCGCCGAGGCGAAGGGCAAGACCCGCGCCGAAGACATCATCGGCTGGTCGCGCGAGCACATGGCCGCCTACAAGGTGCCCAAGCTCGTCGAGTTCGTCGACAGCCTGCCCAAGTCGGGCGCGGGCAAGGTGATGTGGCGGCTGCTGCAGGACCGCGAGGCCGACAAGACCGCCAAGGCCTGATCACGGACCGAGCCTAGAAGCGCGAGCCGGGCTCCGCCAGGAAGGCGATCTCTTCGGGCGTGCTCGCGCGGCCGAGGATCTGATTGCGGTGCGGGAAGCGGCCGAAACGGCGGATCACGTCGCGGTGCCTGATCGCGTAGTCGAGCCGGTCGCGCATCGCGGGCGTGGCCGCGGCCAGGGCCTCGAAGCAGCGCACCGAGCGCTCCTGCAGCGCCAGATCCTCGGCATGTTCGAAGGGCAGGTAGACGAAGCTGCGCTGCAGCACGGGCAGGCCGTGGTCGGCGCTGCGCGCGGTCATCGCCTGGGCGAGCCCGAGCGCCTGCGCGTCGCCGGCAAAGGCCAGCGGCGTGTCGCGGTGCACGTTGCGGGTGAACTGGTCGAGCACGACGATCGCCGCCAGCGTCTCCTGCGGGGCCGCGCCGAAGCGCGCGCCGCCGAGCACCGCGCTGATCAGCGTGCCGAAACGCTCGCGGATGCGGGCGTCGAAGGCTGCATCCTTGCGGAACCACTCGGGGCGGTCGCTGCCGTGCTCGGGCGAGCCCGGCGCACCGAACCAGAAGTCGAGAACGGCCTGGGCGTCTTGGTTCATGGGTTCAGTCGGCGCGCGACAGTTGCTGCCACAGGTAGGTGAACTCCAGCGCCTGCAGCGTGGCGCGCTGCTCGTTGTCGGCGGCGCCGCCGTGGCCACCCTCGATGTTCTCGTAGTACAGCACCGGGTGGCCGTACTCTCGCAGCCGCGCCACCATCTTGCGTGCGTGGCCGGGGTGCACGCGGTCGTCGCGCGTCGAGGTGGTGAACAGCGCCGTCGGGTACTTGCCGTCGCGCTTGATGTTTTGGTACGGGCTGTAGCGCGAGATCCAGGCCCATTCTTCCGGCAGCTCGGGGTTGCCGTACTCGGCCACCCAGCTCGCGCCGGCGAGCAGCTTGTGGAAACGCTTCATGTCCAGCAGCGGCACCTGGCAGACCACGGCGTTGAACAGCTCAGGCCGCTGCAGCATCACCGCGCCGACCAGCAGCCCGCCGTTGCTGCCGCCCTCGATGCCCAGGTGGCGCGGGCTGCTGATCTTGCGGCGCACCAGGTCTTCGGCCACGGCGATGAAGTCGTCGTAGCTGCGCTGCTTGTCGGCCTTCATCGCGGCCTGGTGCCAGCGCGGGCCGAACTCGCCGCCGCCGCGGATGTTGGCCACCACCAGCACGCCGCCGCGCTGGTACCAGGCCGCGCCGAAACCGCGCGAGTACCAGGGCTCCAGCGAGATCTGGAAGCCGCCGTAGCCGTACAGCAGCGTCGGGTTGTTGCCGTCGGCCTTCGCGCCGCGCGGCCAGACCACGAAGTAGGGCACGCGCGTGCCGTCGCGGCTGGTGGCGAAGTGCTGCTCGGCGCGCATGCCGACCGAGTCGAACGAGGCCGGCAGCGACTTCAGCGTGTCGCGCTTGTCGCTGCCGCTGCGGCCCAGCAGCAGCGAATCGGGCGTGAGGAAGTCGGTGTAGCTCAGCAGGTACTGCTCGGCCAGCGGGTCGTCGCGCTTGAGCGGGTCGTGCAACCCGGTCACGCCGAGGTTGCCGGGCGAGGGCGCGTCGACGGCGCGGCGCGCAAAGCGCCCGTTGGCGTCGCGCTTCCATTCCTCCAGCCGGCCGGTGACGTTGTCGAGGATGTTGACCAGCACATGGCTGCGCGTCAGCGAGATGCCGGCCAGCGATCGCGTCTCGGTGGGCTCGAACAGCACCTGGAAGCGCCGTTCGCCCTTCAGGTAGGCAACCATGTCGGCGGCCAGCAGCGAGCCCTTGGGATGCAGGCGTTCGCCCGCCTTCAGGTCGCTGCGCAGCTCGAGCAGCAGCGTGTCGCCGGCCACGCCGGCGCTGTGCATGAACGAGACGCGCGCATCGTCGGGCACCTCGAGCCGGACCAGCGCGTCGCCTTGCAGCAGGTAATGCTCCTGGCGGAAGAAGTCGAGCGCGCGCACGATCAGCGTGCGCTCGAAGCCGGGCGTGGTGTCTACCGACACGCCGACCCAGATGTTCTCGCGCCGGCCCTCGAACACGGTCTTCGCCTCGGCCAGCGGCGTGCCGCGCTTCCAGCGCTTGAGAATGCGCGGGTAACCCGAATCGGTCATCGAGCCGGGGCCGAAATCGGTGCCGACGTAGAGCGTGTCGGCGTCCACCCAGGCGACGTCGGACTTCGCTTCGGGCAGTGCGAAGCCGCCGGCGACGAAGGACTTGGCCACGCTGTCGAACTCGCGGACCACCTTCGCGTCGGCGCCGCCGCGCGACAGCGAGATCAGGCAGCGGCGGTAGTCGGGGCCGAGGCATTCGGCGCCCGCCCAGACCCAGTTCTCCTTCTCGGCGGCGGCCAGCGCGTCGAGGTCGAGCACGGTCTCCCACTTCGGGCTGGCCTTGCGGTATTCGTCCAGCGTGGTGCGGCGCCACAGGCCGCGCTTGTGGGAGGCGTCCTGCCAGAGGTTGTAGAACCAGTCGCCGCGGCGCGACACGGCCGGGATGCGGTCCTGCGAGTTCAGCACGGCGAGCAGCTTCTCGCGCGTCGGCGCGAAGTCCGATCGGGCTGCGAGCAGCTTCTGCGTTTCGGCATTGCGTTCTCGCACCCAGGCGAGGGCCTTGTCGCCCTGCACCTCCTCGAGCCAGAGGTGCGGGTCGTCGTCGGCAGCGGCGGGTTTGTCTTGGGACATGGCCATCGGGGTCAGGGCGGTCGCCAGCGCGCAGAGCAGCCAGCAGGTCAGGGTTCGTCGATACGTCATCATCAGCCCAGCAGGCTCTGCACTTCGGGGTGGCGGCGCACGTAGGCCTGCACGTAGGAGCACAGCGGCCGCACCTTCAGGCCCTGCTCGCGGGCATGAGCCAGCGCGGCGCGCACCAGCGCTGCAGCGATGCCCTGGCCCTCGAGTTCGGGCGCGACTTCGGTGTGTGTCATGAACATCACGCCGTCGCGCAGCCGGTAGTCGCACACGCACAGGTGGCCGTGCACCGTGGCGCTGAAGCGGCCCAGCGCAACGTCGTGCTCGATCGGGATGCCCATGGTTCGCCTCCGTGGAACGCGGCTCAGCGCGGGTTCAGCCTCACCGGCGTCACCTCCACCGAGGTGGCACCGTCGCCGACCCAGGCGGTGCCGTCCTGCACCGTCACCTGCAGCTGCATGGTACGTTGGGCCAGCGCCGCCAGCGCCTGGCTCTGCGCGGCGTCGATCTGCCAGACCTCGATGTTCGAGGCGCGCGAGATCTTGTTCGCGATGCCATTCCACCAGATCGGCGTGCTCGCGGCAAAGGCGTAGACGCTGACCTTGTCGGCGCGGCCGGCGGCGCGCAGCAACCGCTTGTCGTCGGGCTGGCCCATCTCGAGCCAGTGGCGGATGCGGCCGGTCAGGTCGCGGTGCCAGAGCTCGGGCTCGTCGACGTCCGACAGGCCCTTGCCCATCTCGAGCGTGCCCTGGTGGTCGTCGGCGGGCACGTTCAGCGCGAAGGCCAGTACGCGCACCAGCATGCGCTCGTCGGTTTCGGAAGGGTGGCGGGCCAGCGTCAGTGCATGGTCGGCGTAGATGCCGCGGTCCATGTCGGCGAGCTGCACGCGGGCTTTGAAGATGGTGGCCTTGAGTGCCATGGGCGGTGCGGCGCAAAGCCGCGATTAGACCAGAGCCCTGCGCCCGAGCCGGCTGAACCCGCGCGGCGGGCCGGCCGTGTTCAGGGCTTCTCGGCCAGCGTCTTCAGGCCCGCCAGGCCGTCGGCGAAGTCCTTGCCGATCATGGCGTCGGCGCCCAGCGCGAACCAGCGCATCAGCGGGTTGCTGCCCATGTCGCCGTTGATGCGCCAGGTCACACGCGTTCCAGCGCCCTCGGGTGCCAGGCTGACGTCGCCGGTCGAGGTGGTGCCGAAGTCGGGGAAGAAGAGTTCGTAGTCGACGCGCGTGGGCGCCGCGGCCGCGGTGAAGGTCATGCGGCCGTCACCCTCGGTCTTGCTCTGCCAGGACCAGGACGCACCCGCGCCGCTGGGCGGGCCGCCGTAGCTCATCTGCATCTGCGGATCGCGCTGATTCCACACCGTCCATTCCTTCCAGCGGCGCGGGTCGACCACCAGCGCATAGACCTTGTCGGGAGGCGCGGCGATCGAGACGCTGCGCGCCACCGAGAACTTCGGCGACAGCAGGAAGCCGCCGAGCACGAGCACGGCAGCGAGCACCAGGATGAGCACGAGCAGCGCCTTGACGATCTTCATCGCGACTCCTGTCGTTGGAGGGGTGCCGCAGTCTGCGCCCTGGCTCAGCCCGGGGCAATACCGGATGTATCGAAATCTTCCGGCGCTTCGGCACCGCACTCGCGGCCCTCGCGGGCACTGCGCTGGCCGAGCTCGAGCCATCCCATCACGGCACAGGCCTGCGACGCGGGCACCGGGTTGTCGCCCAGGCCCCGCAACGCGTCCCGCAGCGCAGCGTAGTAGGCGCCATGTCCGCCGCGGCTCAAAGGCAGCGGCTCGGACCGCAGCGCGTCGGCACGGGCGTTCGTCAGCAGGCTGGACTGCCGGTCCTCGCCCCAGCCGGGTGCCGGGGGCCAGGTCGGGCGGGCACCCGCCTTCAGGGCCTCTTCCTGCGGGTCCAGGCCCTGCTTGACCCAGCTGCCCCGCGTGCCATGCACCACGAAGCGCGGCGAGGCGGCGGCGGCCAGCATGCTGGCGCGCAGCACCACGCGCCGCCCGGGGTAGCGCAGCCGGGCCTGGAACCAGTCGTCGGAGCGGCCGCCGTCGCGCAGCACCGCCTGGTCGAGCGCGATCGCCTGCGGCGTGCCGAACAGCTGCAGCGCCTGGTCGAGCAGGTGCGGCCCGAGGTCGAACCACAGCCCCGCGCCCGGCGCCCCCGACTCGCGCCAGCGATCGCGAACCACCGGGCGATAGCGGTCGAACGCCGACTCGAGGTGCACGATGCGCCCGAGCTCGCCCCGCTCGATCAGCGCGCGCAGCGTCAGGAAATCGCCGTCCCAGCGCCGGTTCTGGAACACCGACAGCAGCCGCCCGCGCGCCTGCGCCAGCGCCGTCAGCTCGCGCGCCTGCGCCAGCGTCAGCGTGAAAGGCTTGTCGACGACCACGTTTCGGCCCGCCGACAGCGCGGCGTGAGCAAGCGGATGGTGGCTGTCGTTGGGGCTGGCGATCACCACCAGGTCGAGGTCGGCGCGCGCGATGAGCGCGTGCGCATCTGCGAGCACCTCGACCGCCGGCCAGTCGGCGTGCACGCACTCGGCATCGCGGCTGGAAACGGCGGTCAGTTCCAGCCCCGGCACGCCGGCGATCAGCGGTGCATGGAAGGTCCGGGCGGCGTAGCCGTAGCCGATCAGGCCGACGCGCAGGGCGGGTGGGGGCATGGCGGGGTGCGGCAAGATGCGGTCGGCGCATTGTCGCGCCGGACTGCGGAGCGACGCATGAGCTCGACCCCCTTCGACCTGTTCGTCATCGGCGCCGGCAGCGGCGGCGTGCGTGCCGCGCGGATGGCCGCGCAGCGTGGCGCACGTGTCGCGGTGGCCGAGAGCGGCGCACTCGGCGGCACCTGCGTCAACGTGGGCTGTATCCCGAAGAAGCTGTACAGCCACGCGGCGCACTTCGCCGATGCTTTCGAGCAGTCGCGCGGCTTCGGCTGGACGCCCGGCGAGGCGCGTTTCGACTGGTCGCTGCTCAAGGCCAACCGTGCGCGCGAGATCGCCCGCCTGAACGGCGTCTACGAGAAGCTGCTGCGCGATGCCGGCGTGACGATCCTGCACGGCCGCGCGCGGCTGAGCTCGCCGCGCACGGTGCTCGTCGACGATGTCGAGCATGCAACGCAGCGTGTCCTCGTGGCCACCGGCGGCCACTCGGTGGTGCCGGAGTACCCTGGCGGCGAACTGGCGGTCACCTCCGACGCGATGTTCGACCTGCCCCAGTTCCCGCGCCATCTGGTCGTGGTCGGCGGTGGCTACATCGCCTGCGAGTTCGCGTCCATCTTCCGCGGCCTGGGGGCAAGGGTGACGCAGCTCGTGCGCGGCGAGCAGATCCTGCGCGGCTTCGACGAAGACGTGCGTGGTTTCCTCGCCCGCCAGATGGCGCAGCACGGCGTCGAGCTGCGCACCGGCGTGCGGCCGGCGTCGATTGAGCGTGCCGGCGACGCACTGAAGCTCACGCTGAGCGACGGCAGCACGCTGGCCGCCGATACCGTGCTGCAGGCCACCGGGCGCCACCCGAACACGGCGGGGCTCGGCCTGCAGGCGCTGGGCGTGCGCCTGGACGAACGAGGCGCGATCGTCGTCGACGAGGCTTTCGAGAGCTCGGTGCCCGGCGTGCATGCGATCGGCGACGTGATCGACCGCATCCAGCTCACGCCGGTGGCGCTGGCCGAGGCGATGGTGCTGGTCGACCGGCTGTTCGGCAGCGGAGCTCGCCGCATCGACTACGAGCTCGTGCCGACCGCCGTCTTCACCCACCCGAACGTGGCGAGCGTCGGCTTGACCGAGGCGCAGGCACGAGTGCGTCACGTCGCGGTGAAGGTGTTCCGCACCGAGTTCAAGCCGCTGAAGCACACGCTGTCGGGCAGCCCGGAGCGGGTGCTGATGAAGCTGCTGGTCGACGCTGCCACCGACCGGGTGGTCGGCCTGCACATGGTGGGCGACGAGGCCGGCGAGGTGGTGCAGGGTTTTGCGGTGGCCCTGAAGGCCGGCGCGACCAAGGCGCAGTTCGACGCCACCATCGGCATCCACCCCAGCGCGGCGGAGGAGTTCGTGACGCTGCGCGAGCCGGTGGCATGATGGCGCCCGTTCGCACTGACCTGAACTGCCATGAGACTTGTCGTCGCCCTCGGCCTGAGCCTGTTCCTCTGCGCTGCTGCCCTCCCACAGGCAGCCGCCGCGCCGGGTGACAAGCTGCGCCTGGGCATGTTCGGTTCGGGCAAGGCCGTCGGGCCCTTGCTCACGCGCGCCGAACTGCGCGAATGTTTCGTGCTGCAGGGGCGAATCAAGAGCGGCACCGACACCGCCGCCGCCGACCGCGAGCAGCTTCAGAAGGAGAAGGCCGAGCTGGTGCGCCAGGGCGAGGAGCTCAAGGCCCAGTTCGCGGCACTGGACCGCACCAGCGTCGAGGCGATCGAGCAGTACCGTGCCAATGCCCTGGCGCGCGACAAGGCGATCGATGCCTTCGAGGCCCGCACGAGCGAATTCAACGGCCGGCTGACCGCGCTCGGCGAGGATCGGGCAGGGTTTACCCAGAGATGCGACAACCGCCGCTTCGACGAGCTGGACGAAGCCGCCATTCGCAACGGCAAGTGACAGTCGTCAACACGGCTGGTTTCGTGAGAGAAGACAAGCTCTGCTTAAGCGGGCATGGCTAGAGTGCACCGACGATCCCCCCAGCGGGTTCGCCGCCACTCAAGCCCATGACCGAAACGCCCATTCAAGCTCAACGCACAGCACCCACCGCGGGCCGCCTGGCCCTGGCTGGGCCGCTCTTCGTGGCTTTCGTGGTCGTCAGTGCGCTGACCCGGCTCGGGCTGGCGGCCTTCAATGCCGATACCTCGCTGTTCGAGCCCTTGCGCCTGGGCCCGGCCGTGCTGCTCGGCCTGGGCTACGACGTGGCGGTGGCGCTGTGGTGGTGCCTGCCGCTGGTGCTGCTGGGTTGGTGGTGGCCGGCCGCCCGCGCCCGATCGGCGCTGGGCGTCGTGGCGCTGGTGCTGACGGCGGCATTGATCGGCGGTCTGGTGTTCGTCAGCGTCGCGGAGTTCGTGTTCTGGAACGAGTTCGCCTCGCGCTTCAACTTCATCGCCGTCGACTACCTGCTCTACACCCGCGAGGTGATCGGCAACATCCGCGAGTCCTACCGGTTGACGCCGCTGTTCGCCGGCATCGGCGTGGCCACCCTGCTGCTGACGCTGGCCCTGGCCCGGCGCACGCGCCGCGCGGCCCTGGAGCCGGCGCCCGGGCTCTGGCGGCGCAGCGGGCACGCGGCCCTGTACGTGGCCGTGGCCGTGGCCGTGGCCGTGACCGCCGGCGTCAACACCGGCTGGAAAGACCGCCTCGGCCAGCCGCAACTGGTGCAGGTGGCCGGCAATGGCGTGTGGGAGTTCTTCCACGCCGTGCGCTACAACCAGATCGACTACCAGCGCTTCTACGCCACGCTGCCGCAGGCGCAGGTGAATGCGATCCTGCAGCGCCGCTTTGCCGACCCGGCGCATTACCGCCTGATGGCCACCCCCGAGATGCCGATTCGCCGCGAGGTGATCCCGGACGGGCCGCAGCGCGAGATGAACGTCGTCATGGTGTCCATCGAGAGCCTGGGCGCGGAGTTCGTCGAAAGCCTGGGCGGCGCACGCGGGCTCACGCCCAACCTCGAGCGGCTGGGCCGCGAGGGCCTGTTCTTCGAGCGCATGTACGCCACCGGCACGCGCACCGTGCGCGGGCTGGAGGCGCTCACGCTGTCGGTGCCGCCCACACCGGGCCATGCCGTGCCGATGCGGCCCAACAACAGCGGCCTGTTCACGATCGGCGGCGTGTTCAAGGACAAGGGCTACGAGGCGCTGTACCTGTACGGCGGCTACAGCTACTTCGACAACATGGCGAGCTTCTTCGGCGGCAACGGCTACACCGTCATCGACCGCACCGCGATCGACAAGAAGGACATCCACCACGAGAACATCTGGGGCGTGGCCGACGAAGACCTGTTCGACCTCGCGCTGCGCGAGATCGACACCCGCGTGGCCGCCGGCAAGAAGGTGTTCGCCCACGTGATGACCACCTCCAACCACCGGCCCTACACCTACCCGGCGGACCGCATCGACATTCCTTCGGGCACCGGCCGCGACGGTGCCGTCAAGTACACCGACTTCGCCATCGGCCAGTTCGTCGAGAAGGCGCGCCAGCGGCCCTGGTTCGACAACACGCTGTTCGTCTTCGTGGCCGACCACACCTCGATCGCGCGCGGCCGCAGCGACCTGCCGATGGAGCGTTATCACATCCCGATGGTGATGTACGCACCCGGCAAGATCGCGCCGCGGCGCGTCGACGCGCTGTCGTCGCAGATCGACGTGGCCCCGACGCTGCTGGGCTGGCTGAATGTGCCCTACGTGTCGGAGTTCTTCGGCCGCGACGTGCTGCGTGACGGCGGGCCGGCGCCCTCGCTGTTCATGGCCAACTACCAGACGGTGGGCTTCGTCGGCGAAGGTATGCAGGTCGAACTGCGGCCCAAGCAGGCCACCCGTGTCACCGGCGTGGATGGCAGCACGCCCACCACCGAGCACGCGCAGGAGGCGCTGGACGAGGGCATCGCCTTCTACCAGGCCGCCGCGCAGCGGTTTTCGTCACGGCGCTTCGAGCCCCCACCGCCGCCCAAGGAACGCTGAGGCTCCTAGAATCCCGGCTTCTCACACCCCCGAGAAGCCGCCATGACGAGCGCCGACAGCAACCCGCTGCTGCAGCCCTGGGACACCCCCTACGGCCTGCCCCCTTTCGACCGCATCCGCGCCGAGCATTTCCCGCCGGCCTTCGAGGCGGCGCGCGCGGCCCACCTTGCCGAGATCGAGGCGATCGCCGGGCAAGCGGACGCTCCCACGTTCGAAAACACCATCGCCGCCCTGGACCGCAGCGGCCGCGCCTACTACCGCGTCGAGGGCGTGTTCCACAACCTCGCGGCGAGCGAGACCTCGCCGGCGCTGCAGCAGGTCGAGCGCGAACTGGCCCCCAAGCTCGCCGCGCACAGCAACGCGATCTACATGCACCGCGGCCTGTTCGCGCGCATCGACGCGCTGCATGCGCGCCGAGAGGAACTCGGTCTGACGCCCGAGCAGCGCCGACTGCTGGACCGCTTCCACTTCGACTTCGTGCGTTCAGGTGCGCGCATCGCGGGGGCAGCGCAGCAGCGCTACGGGCAGGTGATGGAGCGCCTGGCCGAACTGACGACGCGCTTCGGCCAGAACGTGCTGGCCGACGAATCGGCCTACCGGCTGGTGCTGCGCGACGAATCCGAGCTCGCCGGCCTGCCCGATTTCGTGCGCGCCGCGGCGCGCCAGGCCGCGCTCGATCGTGGTGTGCCCGACGCGCACGTGATCACGCTGTCGCGCTCCCTGATCGTGCCCTTCCTGACCTTCTCGGACCGGCGTGATCTGCGCGAGCAGGCCTGGCGCGCCTGGACCAGCCGCGGCGAGCACGACGGCGCCACCGACAACCGCCCGGTGGCCCGCGAGATCCTGGCGCTGCGCTACGAGCAGGCGCGTGCGCATGGCTTCGCGAGCTTCGCCGACTACGCACTGGCCGACACCATGGCCGGCACGCAGGCCGCCGTGAGCCAGTTGCTCCAGCAGGTGTGGACGCGCGCCCAGGCCAGCGTCGAGGAAGAGCGCGGCGCGCTGCAGGCGCTGGTGCTGTCGCGCGGCGAGTCGCTGCAGGTCGATGCCTGGGACTGGCGCTACTACGCCGAGAAGGTGCGCGCGCTGCGCTACGAGCTCGACGAATCGGTCGTCAAGGCCTACTTCCCGCTCGACCGCATGGTCGAGGCGGTGTTCGACTGCGCGAACCGCCTGTTCGGCCTGAGCTTCGTGGCGCGCCCCGAGATCCGCGCCTACCACCCCGACGTCAAGGTCTACGAGGTGCGCGGCCGCGACGGTGCGCAGATCGGCGTGTTCCTGCACGACAACTTCGCGCGGCCGAGCAAGCGCAGCGGCGCCTGGATGAGCAACTACCGCCAGCAGTCGCGCAACACCGCCGGCGGCAGCGCGGTGACGCCGATCGTCGTCAACAACAACAACTTCGCCAAGGGCGCGCCAGGCGAGCCCACGCTGCTGAGCTTCGACGACGCGCGCACGCTGTTCCACGAGTTCGGCCACGGCCTGCACGGGTTGCTGTCCAGCGTGACCTACGAGCGGCTGTCGGGCACCAACGTGCTGCGCGACTTCGTCGAGCTGCCGTCGCAGCTGTTCGAGCACTGGCTGACCGAGCCGGAGGTGCTGAAGAAGCACGCGCGCCACCACCGCACCGGCGAGCCGATTCCCGACGCACTGGTGGCCAAGCTGCATGCGGCGCGGCGCTTCAACCAGGGCTACGAGACGGTGCGCTACACCGCCTCGGCGCTGCTCGACATGGCGGTGCATGCGCAGACCTCGCCCGAAGGCGTCGACATCGGCGAGTTCGAACGTGCCGAACTGCTGCGCATGGGCCTGCCCGCGGGCGTGGGCCTGAACCACCGGCTGCCGCACTTCCAGCACCTGTTCTCGGGCTCCAGCTACGCCGCGGGCTACTACGTCTACCTGTGGGCGGAGGTGCTCGACGCCGACGGCTTCGATGCCTTCGCCGAGGCCGGCAACCCCTTCGATCCGGCCGTGGCGCAGCGCCTGCAGCAGTTCATCTACTCGGCCGGCGACTCGCTGGAGCCCCGAGCGGCCTACCGTGCCTTCCGTGGCCGCGAGGCGACGGTGGAGCCGATGCTGCGCAAGAAGGGGCTGGTGCCCGAAGGCGCCTGACAGCGGCCCGCTGCGCTCAGCGCGCGAGCGTGCCCGTGCTCTGCGGGAAGCGCGCCTCGAGCGCGCCGAGGAATTGCTTGAAGTCGATCGGCTTGGTCCAGTAGTCGGCGAAGCCGGCCTGCAGCGCGCGCTCGATGTCCTCGGGCATCGCGTTGGCCGACAGCGCCACGCAGGGGATCTGCGCCGTCTGGGGCTGCGAGCGCAGGCGCCGCAGCACCTCGAAGCCGTCGAAGTCGGGCAACTGCATGTCCACCAGCACCAGGTCGGGCTGCAACAATGCGGCGCGCGCCACGCCCGCCGTGCCCGTCGTCTCGCTGGCGATGTCCAGCCCGGACAGGCCGCGCACCAGCTCCTCGACGAGCATGACGTTCACCGGGTTGTCCTCGATGTAGAGGATCTGGCCGCGCTGGCCCTGCAATCGCATCGGCGCGCTGTGCTCATCGTCGACCGACTGCCCGCTGCCCATGCCGGGCTCGGCGCCGGGCAGCGTGACTTCGAAATGGCTGCCCAGGCCGGGCGTGCTGCGCACCTCGATGCGACCGCCCATGCCGGTGACCAGGGCGTTCACGATCGTCATGCCGATGCCCGTGCCTTCGATGCCGTCGCGCTCGGCGCCGAGGCGATTGAAGGGCTCGAACAGCCGATCGAGCTGCGCCGCGCTCATGCCGCGGCCGGTGTCGCTGACGGTCAGCCGAACCTTGTCGCCGATCGCGCCCGCCGAGATGCGCACTTCGCCGCCGGGCCGGTTGTACTTGATGCCGTTGGTGAGCAGGTTCACCAGCACCTGCAGTGCTCGAGTGCGATCGGCGTGGGCCACGCCGTCGACCTCGCCCGGCAGCAGCCGCACGCCCTGGCGCTGCGCCAGCGCAGCCACGAGCGGGAGGGCCTGCCCGACCAGCCCGGCCAGTTCGACCGGCCGCGGATCGAGCCGCAGGCTGCCGGACTCGAGGCTGGACAGGTCGAGCACGCCGTCGATCAGCGTCAGCAGGTGCTCGCCGGCCGAACGGATGTGGCCGAGCTTGGCGCTGCGCGCCGGGTCTGGTTCCTCGACCTGCAGCAGCTGCGTGAAGCCGAGCACGGCATTCAGCGGCGTGCGCAGTTCATGGCTCATGCGCGCGAGGAACTGCGACTTGGCCTGGCTGGCCCGTTCGGCCACGGCCGTCTGCTGGCGAGCAGCCTCCGCTTCCTTCGCGTCGGTCACGTCCCAGTTGACGCCGATGCGTCGCACGGTGCGGCCCTGGTCGTCGGTGACGGCGATCGAGCGCGAGGCCAGCCAGCGCACGCTGCCATCGGGCAGCAGCACGCGGAACTCGTAGCGCAGCGGCCAGCGGTCGCGCATCGCCTGCGCAGAAGCGTCGACGTTGCGCTCGCGGTCGTCGGGGTGAAGCAGGGCCAGCCGCTCGACGCGCTGCGGCGGGTGCTGGCGCGGGGCCAGGCCGCGCAGACGGAACATCTGTTCGTCCCAGCGCTCGGCCTGCGTCTCGAAGTCGACCTCCCAGGTGCCGATGCCGGCGCTGCGCGCAGCCAGCGCGGCGCGCTGATCGGCGCTGCGCAGGGCCTGCTCGGCCAGGCGGCGGTCGGTGATGTCCAGCGTCACGCCGAAGATCATGGTCTTGCCGTTCCAGTTGCGGTGGCGCGCGCGATTGACCAGCCAGCGCACCTCGCCGCCCGGCCGGACGATCCGGTACTCGTGCTCGACGGTGGCGTCGGGCGAAGCCAGCAGTTCGTTGCGGGCCGTGCTCATGCGCAGGCGATCGTCGGGATGGATGATCTCCTCGACCCACTGCGTGCGGCTCGGCGTGCCGCGCTCCGGCGGCCAGCCGCTGAGCTCGAACATCTGCGGGTTCCATTCGCCCGACTCGGTCTCGGGGTCGCGGCTCCAGATGCCCAGGCCGGCCGCGCCGGTGGCGATCTCCAGACGCAGTGCAAGCTCGCTGGCCTCTCGCTGGCGCTCCACCTGCTCGGTGAGATCCAGTGCCACGCCGAGAAAGGCCACTGGCGTGCCATCCGGGGCGCGTTGCACGACGCGGCGCGTCAGCACATGGCGCCAGCTGCCGTCGCTGCGCCGGTATCGTGCCTGCATGTCGGTAGGTCGGTCGGAGGCGAGGGCGCGCTGAGCCGAGGCCAGCACCTCGGGCAGGTCATCCGGGTGGATGTAGGAGCGAACCTCCTCGATCGACAGCCCATCGGGCCGAGCTTGGATGCCCAGCACCGCGTAGGCACGATCGTTGTAGTGCATGCGGTTGGAGAGCAGGTCGTGGCGCCAGATGCCGATATCGGCGAGTTCGACGGCAAGCCGCAGTTGCGCGCTGGCGTCGCCCAGCGATCGGGCCAGTTCGTAGATCTGGGTGTCGTCCATCATGACGCCAACGACACGCTCGGCGCTTCCGTCCGATGCGGCCTTCACCTCCCATTGCGAATGGATGCGGCGCATCGAGCCGTCCGGCCGCAGCACGCGGTAATGCTGCGCATAGCGCCCCGGCGCCGCCATCGATTGGCCATAGGTGCCGCTGAAGTGGTCCTCCGGATGGATGCGACGCGTGGCCTCCTCGAGGCTCGGCGTGCCTTGCGCCGGATCGAGTCCCCAGAAGGCGAACACGTGGCGGTCCCAGTGGCCGCGCCCGGTGGCGACGTCTCGCTCCCACAGGCCGAGGCGGCCGAACTCCTGGGCGATGTCGAGCTGCTCGCGCAGTCGGGCCGCTTCGGCGGCTTGCGCGCGGCGCTCGCCGACATCCTCGAGCACCCAGGCCAGGCCCTCGTCGGTGCGGCGTGCCTGGACGCGGAACCAGCCCCCCTGCAGATGCAGCTCGGTGCTCGTGAATCCTTCGGCACCGAGCGCGCCGGCCATCGCGCCGGTGGGGTCGAGCGAGGTGATGCGATCGCCCTCGCGAACGGCGAAACGTTCGCGAAATGTCGTGTTGCACGCGAGCAGGCGTCCGTCGGCGGACGACAGGGCGAGCAGGTCGCGTGACAGCTCGAGCCAGGCCGCGAGCAGCTGCGGACCGGGGGAAACCGACGCAGTCATGGGCCGTCTCGAACGATGAGCGAAGAAGATGATGCCGTGCTGCCGCGATTCACGCGGCGAGTCTACGACGCGGGACAGCGATGCAGCGGGCGCCGAACGCGAACTCCGACCTACTCTGCGGCGACCTGCAGCACCAGCTTGCCGAAGTTCTGCCCGTTGAACAGTTTCAGCAACGTGGCCGGAAAATTGGCCAGGCCTTCGACCACGTCTTCCTTGCTCTTCATGCGGCCATCCTTCAGGTAGCCGGCCATCTCGGCCACGGCGAGGGCGTAGCGGTCGGCGTAGTCGAACACGACGATGCCTTCCATGCGCGCGCGGTTGACCAGCAGCGAGAGGTAGTTCTTCGGGCCTTGCACCGGCGTCGTGTTGTTGTACTGGCTGATGGCGCCGCAGATCACGATGCGGGCCTTGCGGTTGATGCGTGCGAGCACCTGGTCGAGGATCTCGCCGCCGACATTGTCGAAGTAGATGTCCACGCCGTCCGGGCAGTGCTGCTTGAGGCCGTCGCGGACGCTGCCGGACTTGTAGTCGATGCAGGCGTCGAAGCCGAGTTCGTCGACCACCCAGCGGCACTTGTCCGGTCCTCCGGCGATGCCCACGACGCGGCAGCCCTTGATCTTCGCGAGCTGGCCCACGGTCTGGCCCACGGCACCGGCCGCGCCGGAGACGACGACCGTCTCGCCTGCTTTGGGCTGGCCGACGTCCATCAGGCCGAAGTAGCCGGTCATGCCCGGCATGCCCAGCACGTTGAGCCACTGCGTGTCGGTACCCAGGCGCGGGTCGATCTTCACGATGCCGCTGCGCTTGATCTCGCCAGCCGGGATCAGGCAATACGCCTGCACGCCCAGTCCGGCGCTGACACGGTCACCCACCGCGAAGGCCGGGTTCTTCGATGCGACCACCACCCCGATGCCGCCGGCGCGCATCACCTCGCCGATGCCCACCGGCGGGATGTAGCTCTTGCCCTCGTTCATCCAGCCGCGCATGGCCGGGTCGAGCGACAGCGACAAGGTGCGCACGAGCACACCGCCATCGCCGGGCAGCGCCACCGGCTCGGTGGTGAATTTCCAGTCGCTGTCCTTGGGCAGGCCCACCGGGCGGGCGGCCAGGCGGATCTGTTGGTTCACGGTGTTGGCGAGGTCCTGCATGGGGTTCACTCCTGACGAAGAGCGCGGATGTTAGGTGTGCACTGCGGGTCGCGGCGTCGCCTGGGTGACGCCTCGCGGGATTGTGCGGACGAAAAAAAACCGCGGGCGGAGCCGCGGCTTTCTTTCGCGGGCCGAAGCCCTGCGGTCACAGCGGGCGGATGTTCGCCGCTTGCAGGCCCTTCTGGCCTTGCTTGACTTCGAACTCGACGCGTTGGTTCTCGGCCAGGGTCTTGAAACCATTGCCTTGAATGTCGCGGAAGTGGGCGAACAGGTCGGCACCGCCAGCGTCTTGCGCAATGAAGCCATAGCCCTTGGCTTCGTTGAACCACTTCACGGTACCGGTTTGGGTCGTCATGGACGTATTCCTATCTATCAATCAAAAATGAAGAACATAAAGCACGGCAGTGCCGGCGCACGCAGCACACTCAAGCGACGAGAAGGGGATTTCTAGCGATGCCGACTGCGTGGGACGCAGTGGAAGGATGGAGATCACGAACAATCGAGACTTGCGTAGAACTGTGGCCTGTAATGTACACGACACGCCAGTGGCCGTGTGGACTGATCGTGACCTGCGCCACGAATGCGCGTGCGGCATGGTCACCAACTGTGCGGCGGTCACATCACGAAGGACTTTGCGGTCGTCGCTGTGGGATGCTTTCGGATTGGAGGCGGGAAGGCCCGCCACACTTCCGGAAAGAGGTCTCACCATGATGTTCAAGAGCCTTGTCACCGTGGCTGCGCTGTCGCTGGCCAGCCTGCATGCCGCCGCCGGCGAACCCACCATCCATGTCAGCGTGGGGGGCGAGATCAGCCCCGGTGTGTACGGCCGCGTCGACTTCGGCAATGCGGCGCCGCCGCCGGTGCTGTACCCACAGCCGGTGGTGATCGTGCGACAGCCGCGACCCGTGGTCGTCCAGCCGGTGTACCTGCATGTGCCGCCGGGGCATGCGAAGAACTGGGCCAGGCACTGCCATCGCTACGATGCCTGCGCGAGGCCGGTGTACTTCGTGAAGTCGGCCGAGTACGAGCCGCGGCGTGGCCATGGCAAGGGCCACGGCAAGGGCCGCGGCCACGACGACTGACGCTGACATCCGCCCACGCATGTCGTCGACGGATGTGCCAAGCTCGGGGCCCCAGCGGCCCCGTCTTCATTCATGCGCCTGTCCGTCCTCGACCAATCCATCGCCCTCGAAGGCCAGGGCCAGGACGCGGCCATTCGCGACACCTTGTCGCTGGCCGCGTATGCCGAAGGGCTGGGCTACGCGCGCTTCTGGCTGAGCGAGCACCATGGCCTGCCGAGCATCGTCGGCTCGGCCCCTGAGATCCTGATGGCGGCCATCGCTGCACGCACGCGGCGCATCCGCATCGGCAGCGCCGGCGTCATGCTGCCGCACTACAGCGCACTGAAGGTGGCAGAACAGTTCCGCGTGCTTGAAGCGCTGGCACCGGGGCGCATCGACCTCGGCGTGGGTCGCGCGCCCGGAGGCGACATGCGCATCGCGCAGGCGCTCAACCCGAACGCCTACGGTGCGGCCGAGCACTTTCCGGAGCAGGTCCGCGACCTCCAGGCCTGGACCTCGCAGGCTTCGCACCGTGGCCTCACCGCGCATCCGCTCGGACCGCACGCACCGGAGGTCTGGATCCTGGGCAGTTCGGACTACGGCGCGCAGCTGGCCGCGCACCTTGGCCTGCCCTATGCCTTCGCCTACTTCTTCACCGACGGGCAGGGCGTCGAACGCGCGCTGGAGCTCTACCGCAGCCTGTACCGGCCGAGCGAGCGGCACCCAACGCCGCAGGCCACCATCTGCGTGTGGGCGCTGGTGGCCGAACGCGGCGACGACGCACGCCACCACGCGATGAGCCGCGAGCACTGGCGCATGGCGCGGATGCGCGGCGAACTCGGCCCGCTGCAGGACCCGGACCGCATCGCCGAACGCGGCTTTCGCGCCGAAGACGCCGCCGCGCTGGAAGCGATGCGTGCCAAGGCCTTCGTCGGCGACGTGGCCGAGGTGTCGGCGCGGCTTCGCGCTCTGGCCGCCGGGCTGGAGCTCGACGAAATGGTGATCAACAGCTGGTCGTTCCACAGCGAAGTGCGGCGGAACTCGTATGCGCTGCTGGCGAGCGAGTTCGGCCTCGAAGCCCAGGCGGGCACATGAACACGATCGACTTTCTGCTGCGCGGCGAGTACATCACCCTCGATGCCCTGCTCAAGGCCACCGGCCTGGCCGGCAGCGGCGGCGCCGCCAAGGCGATGGTGGCCGACGGTCGGGTTCAGGTGGACGGCCGCGACGAGCTGCGCAAGACTTGCAAGATCCGCGCGGGCCAGGTGGTGGCGGTGACCGGCACGCGCGTGCGCGTCATGGCCGATCCCGATGCGCCGCCGGCCTGAAGCGGGCAGCATCGGGGTCTGACTTCACCGAGACCCCGACCATGTTCGAAACCTGCATCGCGGGCAGCCTGCCCAAGCCCGCCTGGCTCGCCGAGACCGAGAAGCTGTGGCCGCAGTGGCGCGTCGCCGGTGCCGAGCTCGACGCCGCCAAGCGCGACGCCACGCTGCTGGCCATCAAGGAACAGGAGGACGCCGGCCTGGACATCGTCGGCGACGGCGAGCAGGCGCGCCAGCATTTCGTGCACGGCTTCGTCGAGCGCGTCGAAGGAATCGACTTCGAGCACAAGGTGAAGATGGGCATCCGCAACAACCGCTACGACGCCATGGTGCCGCAGGTGGTGGCGCCTCTGCGCCTGGCAGGTCGCGTGCATGCGCTGGAGGCGCAGGCTGCACGTGCCCACACGAAGCACACGCTGAAGTTCACGCTGCCCGGGCCGATGACCATCGTCGATACCGTGGCCGACCGCTTTTACGGCGACAAGGTCAAGCTGGCCTTCGCGTTCGCCGAACTGCTCAACCAGGAGGCACTCGCGCTCGAGGCCGACGGCGTGGACATCATCCAGTTCGACGAGCCGGCCTTCAATGTCTACATGAAAGACGCCGCCGACTGGGGCGTGGCCGCGCTCGAACGCGCCGCGCAGGGCCTGAAGTGCAAGACCGCCGTGCACATCTGCTACGGCTACGGCATCCAGGCCAATCTGGACTGGAAGAACACGCTGGGCGAGGAATGGCGGCAGTACGAGCTGGTATTCCCGGCGCTCGCGAAGAGCCGCATCGACCAGGTCTCGCTGGAGTGCTTCCACTCGCACGTGCCGCCGGAGCTGATGACGTTGCTGGCCGGCAAGGACGTGATGGTCGGCGTGATCGACGTGGCCTCGGCCGAGATCGAGACGCCCGAGCAGGTGGCCGACACCATCGGCCGCGCGCTGCAGTTCGTGCCGAAGGAGCGCCTCTTCCCCTGCACGAACTGCGGCCTCGCGCCGATGAGCCGCGAGGTCGCGGTGAAGAAGCTGGAGGCGCTGGCACGCGGAGCAGAACTCGCGCGCCAGCGCTACGGCGCCTAGCCGACTAGAACTTGTAGTTCAGGCCGACCGAGTACATGTCGGCGTTGGACTTGCTGCCCAGCGCATCGAAGCGGTAGCGCTCCCATTCGCCGCGCACGCCGAGCTGCTTGTCGAAGTCGTACTGCACGCCGGCGCCGACCTTGTAGCTCGTGCCGCGGTCGCTGCCCGCGGTGCTGCTGTCGAGCTTGCCGTTGAACAGGCCGACACGGCCCAGAGCCGAGAAGCCGTTGCCCAGCGGCAGCGTGCCCACGGCGTCGGTGTAGAAGCCGTCGGCCTTCACGTCGCCCGCGCTGTTGCTGAACTTGCCCAGGCGCGCATAACCGGCCTCGAGGCCGAAGTTCGGCGTGAACGCATAGCCGCCGTAGAGCTTGCCGCCGGTGGAGGAGCGGTCGACCGTCGCTGCGCTGCCCAGGTTGTCGCTCTGGACACGCGAGTTGCCGAGGCTGCCACCGATGGAAAGACCTTCGGCATGCGCGGCGGCCGCGCCGAGCAGGGACACACACACGAGAGCATTGGCGATTTTCTTCATGGAGAAACTCCGTTTCTTTGGTGAATGCCGGCAGCGATGTCGCCACCGGCATGCACACCTTGCCCCGAGGGCGTGAAGCGGGTGTTCTCCGTGAGTGAAGTAGTGTCCTGGCAGGTAACGCCGGGTGAAAGGCATTGCGGCTGCCGTTGCGGCACGGAACCGCACGGTCGTGCGGCCCTCCAAGGCCGGCATGGGCACGCACCGTGCCTAGGTCGAATCAGGACTTGGGCTTGTTCGCCCCCGGCTTCTTGGCCTCGGCGCTGCCGGCCTTCGGCTGGTCGCCCAGTGTGGTCTTCAGCGGGCAGACCGAGAACGCGGGGCACTTGGCGCAACCGACGGCCAGGGCAATGGGGCACAGCGTCATGGCGGGTCTCCTCTTTGAATGGTGCTGCAGCATACGCCCGAGCGATGCGGGCATCATTCGGGCATGACCTCCTTGCTCGCACCGCCCATCACCTCACCCGACACGCTCACCGACACCTTGCGCTCGCAGGGCCACGCCGCACTCGCGCCTGCGGGCCTGGCCGGACTCGCCGGTGTGGAGCTCGAATCGCTCGGCGCCTGGCTGCCGTCGTGGGAGCGTTTGCCGCCCGATGCCTACCTGCGCGACGGGGGCCGCTACCGGCGGCGCCGGCACGGCAGCTTCGTGGCGACCGGACCGAGCCTGCTGCAGGTGCCTCACCGTGCGCACTGGCAGCCGGTGTCTTACAACGCGCTGCACGGCGGTCTGGAGCGCTGGTTCGAGCCGCTGGAGCCGGCGCTGGTGTCGGGCCCGGCCTGGGAGCAGCTGATCGTGTCGCTGGCCGGTGCCTGCTCGGCGATCAAGGGCGCGCAGCCCTGGTACGTCGAGGCGCATCAGTTCCGCATCGACACCACCGACGGCATCGGCCGGCCCACGCCCGAAGGCGCGCACCGCGACGGCGTCGATTTCGTCGCCGTGATCCTGGTCGCGCGCGAGGGCGTGAAGGGCGGCGAGACGCGCATCTTCGAGGCCGACGGCCCCGCGGGCCTGCGCTTCACGCTCACCCAGCCGTGGACCACGCTGCTGCTCGACGACGAGCGGGTGGTGCATGAGACCACGCCGATCCAGCCAGCTGCGGCCGGTGGCCACCGCGACACGCTGGTGCTGACCTTCCGTGCCCATGGATTCCAGGATCCAGCGCCACGTTGACGCTGCGCAAGACACCCCCGGGGGCATCAGGGGGAGACTTCCTTCATTCACAAGAAGGAGCCACTCATGCGTGCGTTCACTGATTTCTTCTCCACCGACTACGGCCTGATGAGCGCTGCGGTGATCCTGTTCATGCTCGGCATGGGCGCCTTCTACGTGCGCTATTTCCTCAAGCACATGCACGAGGACGAGGCGCGCGAGCGCGCGGCGCGCAAGTAGCCGCGCCGCTACTTCAGCAGCGTCTGCTGCAGGAACAGCGTCGTCACGTAGAACTGAAAGTCGGCGTTTTCCTTGCGGCGAAAGCCGTGCCCCTCGTTCTCGGCGCGCAGGTACCACACCGGGGTGCCGTTGGCGCGTACCTTCTCGACGATCTGCTCGGCCTCGGTGTAGGGCACGCGCGGGTCGTTGCGGCCCTGCACCACGAGCAGCGGCTTGGTGATGCGCTCGGCGTTCGTCAGCGGCGAGATGCGTTCCAGGAAGGCCCGCATCGCCGGCTCGCGCTCGTCGCCGTATTCGACCCGGCGCAGGTCGCGCCGGTAGCTCTCGGTGTTGCGCAGGAAGGTCACGAAGTTGGAGATGCCCACCACGTCGATCGCGCCGGCGATGCGGTCTGCGGGTAGGTCGCCGCCACCGCCAGGCTCATGTAGCCGCCGTAGCTGCCGCCGCTGACGACCACGCGTGACGCGTCCAGGCGCGGTTGGGTGGCGATCCAGTCGAGCAGGGCGCCGATGTCCTTCACCGAATCCTCGCGCTTCATGCCGTTGTCCAGCGCGAGGAAGGTCTTGCCGTAGCCCGACGAGCCGCGCACGTTGGGCTGCACGATGGCGATGCCCAGGTCTTCGACGAAGTGGTTGTAGCGGCCCATGAAGCCGACCTCGGCCTGCCCCTCGGGGCCGCCATGGATGTCGATGAGCACCGGCCGCTTGCCGCCGAAGCGCTCGGGCGGCAGGCTCAGCAGGCCGGAGATGCTGCGGCCGTCGAAGCTCTTCCAGCGCACGATCTGCTGGTCGCCGAAGGCCTGCGGGTCCACCCCGGGTGCAGCGAGCGCGCGCGTCCATTGCACGGGCGCAGCGCCCTTCGCGGCGTTCGGGTCGAGCGACCACACCTCGCCCGGGCCCTTGGCGCTGTCGAGCGAGACGGCGAGTTCGCCCGCCTGCGGATGGAAGCCCAGCGCGCGCACACCGCCCGGCGGCAGCGCCGGCGCGGGCCGCTCCTTGCGTGAGCGGGCATCGAACAGGCGCACCTCGCTGCGCCCGTCGACGTTCACCTGCGCGGCCAGCAGGCGGCCGTCGCGCGAGGCCCCGATCTGGTCGACGTCCCAGGGAACGTGGCGCGACACCGGCAGCAGGCGGCGCCGGCCGAGCTCGTACAGCGCGAGCTGCCGGAACTCGCCGTGGCGGTCGGTCACCAGCCAGATGCCGCTGTTGTCGCGCTTGAAGCCGGCCGCGAGGAAGCTCGCCTTGCGCTTGCTGCCGGGGGCCGGCAGCAACTGCCGGGTCTTGCCGGTGCGAAGGTCGAGCAACCACAGCTGCGATTCGGTGGCCGAGATGTAGCGTGTCAGTGCTACGCGCCGGTCGTCCCACGACACACCGCCCACGCCCCAACCGGTGCCGGGCAGTTCGGCCAGCTTGCGGCGCTGGCCCGGATTCGCCGGGTCGATCAGCGTGAGCGTCTGCCGGAGTTTTTCGCGGCTGCCGCCCTGCGCGGTGCGGTCCAGCGGCACCGAGCCGACGAGCAGCTGGCTGCTCTTGTGCAGCCAGCCCTGGATCTCGTGCCGCTCGGTCGGGTCGGTCAGCAGCGTCACCTGGCGATCGGCGATGTCGAGCCGGTAGACCTGGTCGGCCTCGTCGCCGCCGTTGCTGCGCTCGAACACCAGGTACTCGCCGCGCTGCGGCTCCCAGCTGGCCACGCGCACCGGCTCGGAGAAGTCGGTCAGCGCCTCGGGCTCGGCCATCGGCGCCGTGACGCGGAAGAGCTGCGTCGTGCTGCCGCCCGCCTTGCGGTGGGTGACCAGCATCTCGCGGCGCGTCGGGTGCCACTCGAGGAAGCCGTGGCCGCGGAAGTCGGTGTAGCGCGCCACCTGCTGCGCCAGTGCTGCCGGGATGGGCGGGATGTCCTGCAGCACCAGGTTCGGGTTCGGCACCACCACCGCCTCGGCGGCGGGAGCGGCCGGGGCTGCGGCAGGAAGCGGCGGCGTCGCCGGCGGCAGCGCCGCGCAGGCCACGAACAGCAGGGTCGGTACGGTCAGGGCGAGGCGGCGCATCGGGTCGAGTTCAGGCGGACGAGGCTGCGCATTCTGGCGCCATTCGCCGGCGCCTCGCGAGATCAGGCGAGTTCGCGCACGTCGCCGATCGGCGGATCGCCGAAGTCGGGCCGTTCCAGGCAGGCCAGCACGCGCGCCGCGGCCGCATCGGCGCTGGTGAGCTGGCCTTCGCGCTGCAGCGCGACGAATCGCTCGCGGTCGGGGAAGGCCTGTGCGTCGGCCGAGCGCAACTGCACCTGCATGTCGGTGTCGATCACGCCGGGGGCCAGCGAGAGCACGCGGGCACCATTGGGCACCAGCGCTTCCTCGAGGGCGAGGCAACGCGTCAGGTGGTCCATGCCGGCCTTGGCGGCGCAGTAGGCGGCGCTGCTGGCCATGGCCCGGCGACCCAGCCCCGAGGAGATGTTGAGCACGCGGCGCTGGCCGCTCCAGCCGCGCGTCGCGTCCAGGAAGGCGGCGCACAGCAGCACCGTGGCTTCCAGGTCGATGCGCAGCGTCTTCGCCAAGCCGCTGAGCTCGGCATCACGCAGCGCGCACGGCGAATCGATGGCGCCGGCGTTGTTGATCAGCACGGCGCGCTCGAACTGCTTCGCGTCGAAGCCGGCCAGCGTGTCGCGCAGCCGCTGGGCGGCGGGCAACGAGTCGGCCAGATCCACCGGCCATTGCTCCAGTGTGGCGCCGCGCTCGGCGGCCAGCTTCGCGAGCGCCTCGTTCGTGCGCCGCGACAGGCCGATCACGGTGTGGCCGGGCGCCAGCAGGCGGGCCGCGATGGCCTCGCCCATGCCCCTCGAATGGCCGGTGAGGATGTAGAGCTGCGCGGCCACCGGCTCAGGCGATCAGGCCGCGGCCATCTGCTGGATGCCGGCGATGGCCCACTCGCGGCTGCCGTCGACCGGGCGCACCAGGTGCCACACCTCGTCGAATGGCGTGGCGCCGCTGTCGCGCAGTTCGCGCACCAGGCCATGGAAACGCACGCTGACGACCTGGCGCTCGGACTCCTGCGCCACGTCGAGCACCTCGGCGTCGATCTGCACCACGTCGGTTTGCTGCGGCGCATTGCCGCGCTCCTGCAGGTCCAGGCGGATCGAGGCGAACAGTTCCGGGGTGGTGAAGGCGCGCAGGTCGTTCAGGTCGGCGCCGTCGTTGGCGGCCTGCATGCGAATGAAGATCATCTTGGCGATGCGCTCGAAGCCGGCGGCGTCGAAGTCGGCCGGGACGTGGCCCGATGCGGCCGTCGCCGGCGCCATCGCCGCCGCGGCGGCGGGCTGGGCCTGTGCCGTGCGCCAGGTCGTGGTGTCGGCCGGCAGTGGTGCGCCGGCGCCCGCCAGCCGCATGCCGGCGGGAGCGGTGCGGTTCGACGCGAAGCGGCGCATCAGCAGACGCACCACGAACACGGCGACCATCGCCAGCAGGGCGATCATCATGAAGTTGGCGAGTTCATCGCCGAAACCGAAGTGGCTGGCCAGCGCGGCCAAGCCGAGGCCGGCGGCCAGGCCGGCAATCGGGCCCATCCACGAGCGCTTGGGCGCCGCTGCGGCGGCTGCCGCGGGCGCCGCCGGCGAGGGCGTGGCAGCGTTCTGCGCCGGCTTGGCCGGCAGCGAATCGGGCGTGCTACGCGCCGGCAGGTCGCGCTTGAGGCCGGCGCTGCCGCCGCCCCCCAGGCGCTTGGCGTCGGCCACCGAGGGCAGCAGGGCGAGCGAGCACAGGGCGAGCGAGAGAGCGAGGAGCCAGCGTTTCATGGTGTCGTCAATCCTTCGGAAAGGTCAATCCAACAGGGGGCGCGCGGATGATACGCACAGGGGCTGGCGCGTGCGCCAAAGCCCTGGCCGAAGATGGGGCGGCTGGCGTGCATTGCAAGCCACGCTGCCGATTGACCCTGCCGGGAGCGCGTGCCACACTGAACGCATTCGCCGGCCACGCCCCGTGGTCACCGATCCACCCGAGCCTGAGGAGACGCGCAATGAAGACGATTGACCTTGCCCCCTCAGTGGCCGCCGCCTGACGCGCCTCGGGTCTTCTCCCTTCGAGTCGGTCGAATCCTGACCTGAGTCGCGGCCCCTCGCGCCGCGCCCGTTTCCGCCTTGTCCGTACCCCGTGCGCCGCGCGGGGCCGAACGGCATGCGCTCGCGCATGCCCTGCGAAACACAGGTTCTTCCACCACCATGATCGACTTCGATTTCGAGCGACTGCGCTCGATGGGACTGACTCCCGCACTGGCCAGCCGTGCCACGGCCTGCGCCAGCGAACCGCCGCTGGCCGAGCTGGCCTGCCGGCTGATGCGCCTGACCGTGCTGCACCGCGAGACGCTGCGCCTGCACGACGGCGAAAGCGAAATCAGCGCCCGCGTGATGCCGCGCCTGGCCCGGGCGCTGTTCGATGCCGAGGACTCGCTCGCCGTCGGCGACTGGGTGCTCTGCGTGCTCGATGCGCATGGCGCGGCCTGGGTGCACGAACGCGTGCCGCCGCTGACGCACCTGGTGCGCCGCGATGCCGACGGGCGCCGCCACCCGGTGGTCAACAACATCGACACGGCCCTGCTCGTGATGGGGCTGGACGACGACTTCAACCCGCGGCGCCTGGAGCGCTTCCTGGCGCTGGTGCAGGGCAGCGGCGTTCAGCCGGTGATCGTGCTCAGCAAGGCCGACACCCTGGCGGATGCGCGCGCGCTGTTCTGCCGCATGCAGGAGCTGCGCGAGCGTCTGCCCAGCGGCGTGGAGATGGTGGCCGTGGATGCACGGGACCCCGAAGCGGCAGCCTGCCTGGCCGGGCACACGCTGCCGGGCCGCACGCTGGCGCTGCTGGGCACGTCGGGTGCCGGCAAATCCACGCTGACCAACACGCTGCTCGGTGAGGTGCGCCAGGACACCGGCGCGGTGCGCGAGAGCGACGGCCGCGGCCAGCACACCACCACGGCGCGCTCGCTGTTCCGCCTGCCGGGCGGTGCCTGCGTGATCGACACGCCGGGGCTGCGCGCACTGCGGCCCGATGCCGACGAGGCGAGGGTGGCGGCCACCTTCGCCGACGTGGCGGCGCTGGCCGCGCAATGCCGCTTCCGCAACTGCACGCACCGCGAGGAACCCGGCTGCGCGGTGCGCGAAGGCGTGGAGAACGACCGCCTGCGCAACTACCACAAGCTGCTGCGGGAGGCCCGGCGCGACACCATGAGCGCGCTCGAGCGGCAGCGCCAGGTGGCGCAGTGGAAGGCGCGTGGCCGCGCCGGTGCCGCCCGCGCCAGGGCCAAGCGCGAGCCGACCTGAGCCGACGTGAGCGCGAGAAGCCGGCGTGCGGCGGGTCAGGCTGCCGCGGACTGCCGGCTGTCCTGCGCGCTCTCGCCGTGCGGCGTGCAGGCGGCCGAACCGCAGCCACTGATCTCGGCGGCCGGCAGCGCTTCGGGGCGCGCCACCGCACCGGTGCGCGGGTCGTGACCGACGCTGCGCAGGTGCAGCGCCAGGCCCGCGTCCATGCTCTGCGCATGCTGCGGAAACCACTGCGCGAGCTCGCTCGACATCATGCGCAGCAATTCGAGGTCGCCGGCTTCGGCGCGCTTGAGCCCCTCGCGCATGACGTTGAGCACCACCTGGTGCTGGACGCTGTGGCAGTTGCCCGAGGCGAACCGGGTTTCGCGCATCCAGCGGTCTTCCTGCCCGAAGTGCACTTCGGTGTGCTCGATCAGCGTCTGCCATGCGGGCAGCAGCGTGGCATCGCCCGCGGCGTCGACGGCGGCAAGCAGATCGACGAACTCGCGGTGCGTGTCATCCATCTGGGGCAGATCGAGCGAAAGCGCTTCGGACCATTCGAGCACGGGCATGTGGGGGCTCCACGTTTCGGTGACCGGCAGGCTAGTCGGCTGCCGACGCCCGTGCCTTGAGTCAGGTCAACCCGGACAGGATCGGGCCGTCGCAAAGTGATCGGTCGAATCACAAAGAAGGACCGAACGCATGGCACGCACGACCGCCACCGCCCGCAGCACCCCGCGCAGCACCTCCGGCACTCCGGGCAAGACCGCCTCCGCAGCCCCCGCACCGACCCGCCGTCGCGGCCCGCGCCGTGCCGCGCAGGGTGACGTGATCGAGGGCCAGGACGCGCGAGCGCTGGAGAAGGAAGTGGTGTCGCAGGCGGTGCAGGCGGCGAGAGGTGCCCAGGTGGCGGCCCTGGGTGACATCCTCGAGCGTGGCCATGACGCGCAGGAGACCGCCCGGCAGCTGCGCGCCATCCTCGAGGGCGCTTCGCCCGACGATGCCGCGGCGCTTCGCCGCGAGCTGCTCGAAGGCGCGCAGGCGCTGCAGCGCAGCCGACTGGTCAAGCCCGACGAGGAACTGGCGGCCGACTGGCGCAACGGCGCCTACCCGTACAAGAACCTCATGTCGCGCAAGAACTATGAGGCGCAGAAGTACCTGCTGCAGGTCGAGCTGCTCAAGCTGCAGGCCTGGGTGAAGGAAACCGGGCAGCGCGTGGTGCTGCTGTTCGAGGGCCGCGACGCGGCCGGCAAAGGTGGCGCGATCAAGCGTTTCATGGAGCACCTGAATCCGCGCGGCGCCCGTGTCGTCGCACTCGAGAAGCCGAGCGAGACCGAGCGCGGCCAGTGGTACTTCCAGCGCTACGTGGAGCACCTGCCCACCGCCGGCGAGATCGTGCTGTTCGACCGCAGCTGGTACAACCGCGCCGGCGTCGAGCGGGTGATGGGCTTCTGCAATGCGCACGAGTACGAGGAGTTCATGCGCCAGGCGCCGGACTTCGAGCGGCATCTCGTGCGCAGCGGCATCCATCTGATCAAGTTCTGGTTCTCGGTCAGCAAGGCCGAGCAACGCCGCCGCTTCAAGGAGCGCGAGGCGCACCCGCTCAAGCAGTGGAAGCTCAGCCCCATCGACATGGCCTCGCTCGACAAGTGGGACGACTACACCAAGGCCAAGGAGGCGATGTTCTTCGAGACCGACACCGCCGATGCGCCATGGACGGTGATCAAGTCGGACTGCAAGAAGCGCGCGCGCCTGAACGCCATGCGCTACGTGCTGCACAAGCTGCCCTACACGAACAAGGACCTCGAGCACATCAAGCAGCTCGACCCGCTGCTGGTGGGCCGGGCGCACGTGGTCTACGAACGCGGCGAACGCACCAGCGGCGCGATCCTCTAGCGCAGCCGTCGGCTAGAACGGCGCGGCGCTTTCGAAGCTCAGCGCGCGGCCGTCAGCCGGGTGCACGAAGCTCAGGCGGGTGGCGTGCAGCAGCAGCCGCGGTGCCGCCGCGGCAAGTCCGGGCGGCGCATAGAGCGTGTCGCCGAGCAGCGGGTGGCCGATCGCGGCGAGGTGCACGCGCAACTGATGCGTGCGGCCGGTGAGGGGCTCAAGCGCGAGCCGGGTGGCGCCCGGCGGAATACCCCGTTCGAGAACCCGCCAGCGCGTGACGGAGTGCTTGCCATGTTCGGCGTCGACTTTCTGCCGCGGGCGGTCCGGCCAATCGGCGGCCAGCGGCAGGGCGATCTCGCCCGTGTCGTCCTGCAGTTCGCCCGCGGCGATCGCCTCGTATCCCTTGCCGACCTGCCGCTGCGCGAACGCCATGCTCAGGCTGCGTTGCATGTCGACGCCGCGGGCGAACAACACCAGCCCCGAGGTCGCCATGTCGAGCCGGTGCACCACCAGCGCGTCGGGCCACTGCTCGCGCACGCGGTGCCACAGGCAGTCATGCAGTTCGGGCGGCCGGCCCGGCACCGTGGGCAAGCCGGCGGGCTTGTCGGCCACGATGAGGCCGTCGTCGTGATGCAGGATCACGGCGTCGTCTCGACCAGCCGGTCGCGCCGCGCCAGCGCCGGGAACCAGCGCACCCACAGCGCCGCGATCGCCATCGAGCCCAGGCCGCCGAGCACCACCGAGCCCACCGGCCCGAGCAGCGCCGCGGTGACGCCCGACTCGAACTCGCCGAGCTGGTTCGACGCACCGATGAACACCGAGTTGACCGCGCTGACGCGGCCGCGCATTTCGTCCGGAGTCTCCAGCTGCACCAGCGATTGGCGGATCACCACGCTGACCATGTCAGCGGCGCCGGAGATGGCCAGCATCAGCATCGACAGCAGGAGCTGCGTCGACAGCGCGAAGCCCAGCATCGCGGCGCCGTAGACGCCCACCGACGACAGCAGCACGAAGCCTGCGCGCTGCCGGATCGGCCAGTGCGACAGCGCCAGCGCCGTGACCAGCGCGCCGACGGCCGGCGCGGCGCGCAGCAGGCCCAGGCCCCAGGGGCCGACGTGCAGCACGTCCTTGGCGAACATCGGCAGCAGCGCGCTGGCGCCGCCGAGCAGCACGGCGAACAGGTCCAGCGAGATCGCACCGAGCACGACCTCGCGCTGGCGCACGAAGCGCACGCCGGCGAGCAGCGTGTCCAGCGTGGCGGCACCGGCGATGCGGGACACGTGCTCGTAGCGCACGCCGAGCACCATCGCGCAGGAGAGCAGGAACAGCGCGGTGCAGCTCGCATAGACGGCCGGCGCGCCGGCCACGTAGACGAAGCCGCCGATGGCCGGCCCGGCGATGATGGCGCCCTGCATGCCGGCCGAGCTGAAGGCCAGCGCCCGTGGCAGCACCTCGGCGGGTACGAGCAGCGGCGTGATCGACTGCTGCGCAGGGAGCTGGAAGGCCTTGGCGGCGCCGATCAGCACCGAGAGCGCCAGCAGCAGATCGCGGCTGGCCCAGCCCTGCCATGCGGCCAGCGCGAGCGCCGCGGCCACGGCGGCCTGCAGCGCCATGCAGGCGGCGAGGATGCGCGCGCGGTGGTAGCGATCGAGCACATGGCCGGCGACCAGCACCAGCAGCAGCGAGGGCATGAACTGCATCAGGCCGACCAGGCCCAGGTCCCAGGCGCTGGCCGTCAGGTCGTACATCTGCCAGCCGATGGCCACCATCAGCATCTGGTTGGCCGAGGTGCCGGCCAGGCGCGCGAACCAGAAGCGCATGAACGCGCGGTGGCGCAGCAGCGACTCGCTCAACGCTGGTAGGCCCCTTGCATGCGCGCGGAAGGGAGGTGGTGCACGCCGGGCTTGCCGGACATCGTGGCGCTGATCAGTGCCGCGGCAACGTCGCGTGCATCGATGGGCCGCACGCCGCGCGGCACCAGGCCCATCATCGGGCGCAGCAGGCGCATCGTCCACAGCTCGCCGGCCCGTTCGGGCTGGCCGAGCGAGGCCCGGTCGCCCATCAGCAGCGAAGGCTGCGCGAAGTTCACCTGCTCGAATCCGAGCGCGGCGACGTCGGCCTCCATGTCGCCCTTCACGCGGTTGTAGAAGACGCGCGAGCCGCGGTCGGCGCCGAGCGCCGAGACGATGGCGACGCGCCTGGCACCGGCCTCGCGGGCCGCACGTGCCGTGGCCAGCACATAGTCGTGGTCGACCTGTCGGAAAGCCTCTTGCGAGCCGGCGACCTTGATGGTGGTGCCCAGCGCGACGTAGACGTCGTCGACCTTCGGCACCCGGTTCAGGTGCGCGAAGTCGACGTTGTGCAGTTCGAGCTTGGGGTGCGACTCGATGCCCGGCGCCGCTCGGCGCAACAGCACGTGCACGCGGCTGACGGACGGATGGTTCAGCAACTGCGGCAGCAGTGCCCGGCCCACCAGCCCCGTCGCGCCGGCCAGCAGGACGGCGCGGGGCAGGGCAGCGGGCCTGGCGGTCATGCCCCCGACTCTACGCGTGCTCAGCGCGGCTTGGGCTGGGTCAGGCGCGGTTGCGGCTTGCCGCCGCCGCGCTGGTCGGCGCCACGCGCCGGCGCCGGGCCGCGGCCGGGCTGCTGGGCCGCGGGGGCGGCGTGCGGCGCGTGCGAGCCGGCCGGGCGCGCCGCGGGGGCGGCAGCCGGGCGGCTGTCGTTGCGCGGACGATCCGAGCGAGATTCATTGCGGCCATCCCCACGACCGCCGCGGGGCGCGCCCTGGCCACCGCGCGGAGCACCCTGGCCGCCGCGCGCAGGCGCATGGTGGCGGTGGCCGCCGCGGCCGGCGCCTTCGCCGATCACCATGCGGCCCAGCACGATGGGCTCCGGGCGCTCGCCGCTGGGCGGCTCGAAACCGGGCACCACCTCGCGCGGGATCTCGCGCTTGATGAGCTTCTCGATGTCGCGCAGGAAGCCGTTCTCGTCGACGCACACCAGCGAGATCGCCTCGCCCTGGGCGCCGGCGCGGCCGGTGCGGCCGATGCGGTGCACGTAGTCCTCGGGCACGTTGGGCAGCTCGAAGTTGACGACGTGCGGCAGCTGGTCGATGTCGATGCCGCGTGCGGCGATGTCGGTGGCCACCAGGCAGGTCAGGTCACCGGCCTTGAAGTCGGCCAGTGCCTTGGTGCGCGCGCCCTGGCTCTTGTTGCCGTGGATCGCCATCGCGGTGATGCCGCTCTTCACGAGGTGCTCGCACAGGCGGTTGGCGCCGTGCTTCATGCGCGTGAAGATGAGCACCTGGTGCCAGTCGTTGCTCTTGATGAGATGGCACAGCAGGTCCTTCTTCATCTCGCGGCCCACCGGGTGGACCTTCTGCGCGATCGTGTCGGCGGTCTGGTTGCGGCGCGCGACCTCGATCAGCGCCGGCTTGTTCAGCAGCCGGTCGGCCAGGGCCTTGATCTCGTCGCTGAAGGTGGCCGAGAAGAGCAGGCTCTGCTTCTGCGCCGGCACGATGGCCAGCACCTTCTTGATGTCGTGGATGAAGCCCATGTCGAGCATGCGGTCGGCTTCGTCGAGCACGAAGATCTCGACATGGCTCAGGTCCAGCGTGCGCTGGCCGTGGTGGTCGAGCAGCCGGCCGGGCGTGGCCACCAGGATGTCGACGCCGCGCTTGAGCTTGTCGATCTGCGGCTGCATGCCGACGCCGCCGAACATGACCATGCTGGTCAGGCCGGTGTACTTGCCGTAGGTGCGCACGCTTTCCTCAACCTGCGCGGCGAGTTCGCGCGTCGGGGTCAGGATCAGCGCGCGGATGGGGATGCGGCCGCGGCCGTCGCGCACGGCGGGCTTGGCCATCAGGCGCTGCAGCATCGGCAGCGTGAAGCCGGCGGTCTTGCCGGTGCCGGTCTGCGCGCCGCCGAGCAGGTCGCCGCCTTGCAGCACGACCGGAATGGCCTGGGCCTGGATGGGGGTGGGGGTGGTGTAGCCGTGTTCGCGGATCGCGCGCAGCAGGGGCTCGGCGAGGCCGAGAGTGTCGAAGGACATGGAGTTCCGTGAGGAGATCGGCCTGTCGCCCGGGTGTGGGCGCCAGTCGCAGGCAGAGGGTGCGGGGGGCGCGAGGCCCGGGTCGGAAACGACGTCAGCGCAGTGACTGGGTGCTGCGATGGTGATGCGATTCTACCTGCGGCTCCGATTTCATGCCGGACGCCAGCTCGCGCCCTTTGTCACGCCCAGGCGCAGCGTGAGCCAGCCCGCCAGCGCGAACGGCACGCCGACCCAGGCCAGGCGGTCGAAGCCGACGGTCAAGGCCGCAGGACCGCCGATCGCCGCACCGAGCGCCGTGCCGATGTAGAGCATCGAGGTGTTCAGCGACAGCAGGATGGGCGCCTGCGCCGGTGCCAGTGCCGCCAGGCGCGACTGCTGCGGCGACATCATGCCGAAGCCGGCGATGCCCCACACCACGAACACCAGCACGATCAGCGCGTGATTGCCGCGCGTCAACGGCACCAGCAGCATCATCGCCGCGAGCACGGCGAGCTGCACCGTCAACGTGCGGCGCGGGCCGAAGCGGTCGTTGGCCCAGCCGCCCACCACGGTGCCGACCACGCCCGACAGGCCGAACAGCATCAGCGTGAGCGACATGCGCTCGGTCGACATCGGCAGCAGCGCCTGCAGCACCGGGCCGATGTACGCGAACACGCAGAAGATCGCCACGAAGTACAGCAGCGTGAGCGACAGCGTCCATAGCACCTCGGCGCGTCGCAGCAGATCGCCCAGCCCGGCGAAGCTCGCGCCGGGTGCGGAGATCGTGCGTGGCAGCGCCATCGCGAGCACGCCGCAGGTCAGCGCCGCCGCGCCGGCCACCGCTGCCACCGGCACCTGCCAGCCGTGGCGGAAGCCCAGCCAGGCGCCCAGCGGCAGGCCGATCACGTAGCTCATGCTGATGCCGATGAAGACCAGCGACAGTGCCCGCCCGCGCCGCTGCGGCTCGACGAGGGCCACTGCGATGCCGGCCGCCACTGCCGTGAACACCGCGCCCACGCCCATCAGCACGCGGCCAGCCAGCAGCACCGGCAGGCTGTCGGCCATCGCGCAGATGAGGTTGCCCAGTGCGAACACCGCCATCGAGACGACGAGCACGCGTGCGCGCGGCCACCGGCCGGTGAGCACCAGCACCAGCGGCGCGAGCACGGCGGTCGACAGCGCATAGGCCGTCATGGCCTGGCCGGCCGCCGCGACGCTCACGCCGAGCGCGCTGGCCATCGGCGCCAGCACGCCGCTGAGCACGAAGGCGCCGGTGCCGATCACCAGGTTGCACAGCGTCAAGAGATAGAGCAGTCCAGGCATGAGGGCGTGTCGATTGGAAGGGGCCCGTCGGAACGTAGCAGAAAGCGCGGATCGGCGTGCTCCGCGCTGCGCACGCGGTGACGGCGGCGCTCATGGGTGGTGCCACGATGCGCCGCGTGCTCACTTGTCATTGGTGTGGATCGTGCCCACGGCGAAAGCGCTTCGAAACCCGCATTGCCCCGGCCTGGCGTCGGGACTACATTGATTCGAATCAATTCGCCGATCAGGATGCATGAACTCTGCTCTCAGTGAGGTCCTGGTCGCGCAGTCACCCGACGCGCTCATCGCCACGCATCCCGATGGCCGCGTGGCCCTGTGGAACCGCGCCGCCGAAGCGACCTTCGGCTACAGCGCCGAAGAGGCGCTCGGACTGGCGATGGCCCAGCTGATCGTGCCACGCGAACTGCACGACGACGAGATCCAGCTGCGCAAGGAGGCGCTCGACGGCCTGGGCGTCCGGCACGAGGTGCTGCGCCAGCGCAAGGACGGCGTGCCGCTGTACGTCAACTGCAGCATGGGCGCCGTGCGCGATGCGCAAGGCGAGGTCACGCACCTGGTCAGCCACCTGGCCGACGTGACGCGCCAGCGCGCCTGGCGCGACTCCGCGTTCGTGCACGCGCGCTTCCATGCCGTGCTCGACAACGCGCCCGATGCGATCGTCATCGTCAACGGCGCCGGCCGCATCGTGCTGTTCAACGCGCAGGCGCGCCGCCTGTTCGGCCACGAATCGGCGGCGGTGATCGGCGAGCCGATCGAACTGCTGTTGCCGCAGCGGCTGCAGCGTGCGCACCTCAGCCAGCGCCTGGGATTCCTCGGCGCGCCACGCATGCGGGCGATGGGCGAGGGCCGGGAGCTGCACGGGGTGCGCGCCAGCGGCGAGGAGTTCCCGGTCGAGATCAGCCTCAGCCCGATCGACACCGAGGCCGGCCGCCTGGTGATGAGCGCGATCCGTGACATCAGCGAGCGCAAGCGCTTCGAACTCGCGCTGCGCGAGAAGAACGACGAGCTCGAACGCGCCAGCCGCGCGAAGGACCGATTTCTCGCCACCATGAGCCACGAACTGCGCACGCCGCTGAACGCCATCATCGGCTTCACCGGCCTGATGCTCATGAAGCTGCCCGGCCCGCTCACGCCCGACCAGGAAAAGCAGCTCGGCCTGGTGCAGTCCAGCGGCAAGCACCTGCTGTCGCTGATCAATGACCTGCTCGACCTGGCGAAGATCGAGTCGGGCCGGGTCGAACTGCGTCTCGATGCGGTGGACTGCGCGACGGTGCTCGACGAGGTGCTGCAGACGCTGCGCCCGGCGGCGCAGGCTCGTGGACTCTGGCTGCGGCTGGACCCCCGGCCCGGCTGGCCGGCTGTGCGCGCCGACCGCCGGGCGCTGCTGCAGATCCTCATCAACCTGACCGGCAACGCCGTCAAGTTCACGCAGGCGGGTGGCGTCACGCTGGCCGTGCGCGATGTCGATGACGGCGTCCGGATCGAGGTCCGCGACACCGGGCCGGGCCTCAGCGCGAGCGACCGAGCGCGGCTGTTCGAGCCCTTCACGCAGGTCGGCGACGCACGTACGCGCAACGCCGAGGGCACCGGCCTGGGCCTGCATCTGTCGACCAAGCTGGCCGCGTTGATGGGAGGACGCATCGACGTGAGCAGCGAGTTTGGCCAGGGCAGCTGCTTCACGCTGAATCTGGCGCGAGGCTGAGATGGCCCGGATCCTGGTCATCGAGGACAACCCCATCAACCTGGAGCTGATGACCTACCTGCTGCGCGCCTGGGGTCACGAGCCGATCAGCGCCACCGACGGGCAGGCCGGACTCGACGCTGCGCTTCGTGAAGTACCCGACCTGGTGGTGTGCGACATCCAGATGCCCGGCCTGGACGGCTACGAGGTGGCTCGCGCACTGAAAGCCGACGCGGCGCTGGCCAGCGTGCCACTGCTGGCGGTGACCGCCTATGCGATGGTGGGCGACCACGACCGAGCCTTGCGTTCCGGATTCGACGGCCACTTCGACAAGCCGATCGACCCGGCGCAGTTCATGACCGAACTCGCGCGCTTCCTGCCGGGCGTGCCGGCGCCGCCCCAGCCCGCGCCGGCACCACCTCCTGACGAGGTGGCCGTGCAGCGCCCTATCCGCCCCGAGCTGCGCGCGCCCACGCCTGGGCTGGTGCTGCTGATGGTCGACGACACCGATGCCAACCTCGCCTTCAAGCTCAGCCTGCTCGAGCCAGCGGGCTACCAGGTGATGACCGCCGGCGGCGGCGACGAGGCGTTCGCGCTGGCGCGCGCGCAGCACGTCGATCTCATCCTGTCGGACGTGGTGATGCATGAAGGCAATGGCTTCGAACTGCTCGAACGTGTGCGGGCGGACGCTGCGCTGCACGCCATGCCCTTCGTCTTTCTCACCGCGACGGCGCGAGACGACGCCTCGCGCGACCGCGGACTGGCCCTGGGCGCCGATGCCTACCTGGTGCGGCCGATCGAACCACAGAGCTTGCTCGCAGAGCTGCGCGAGCAACTGTCCGCCCGCTGAGCGCCAGGGCGCGCCCGCGGGCGGCGGCGCGGCGTCCGGGATAATCGCGGGATTCCCCGCATCCCCGGATCGTAGAGAACCCAATGGCCCAGTACGTCTACACCATGAACCGCGTCGGCAAGATCGTGCCGCCGAAGCGGCAGATCCTGAAGGACATCTCGCTGTCCTTCTTTCCCGGCGCCAAGATCGGCGTGCTGGGCCTGAACGGCTCGGGCAAGTCGACGCTGCTGAAGATCATGGCCGGCATCGACAAGGACATCGAGGGCGAAGCGATCCCGATGCCCAACCTGAAGATCGGCTACCTGCCCGCAGGAGCCGCAGCTCGAGCCCGAGCAGACGGTGCGCGAGGCGGTGGAGCAGGGCATCGGCGGCGTGCTCGACGCGAAGGCGCGGCTGGACGAGGTCTATGCCGCCTACGCCGAGCCCGATGCCGACTTCGACAAGCTCGCCGCCGAGCAGGCCGAACTCGAGGCCATCATCGCCGCGGCCGGCAGCGAGAACACCGATCTGCAGCTCGAGATCGCCGCCGACGCGCTGCGCCTGCCGCCCTGGGACGCGAAGATCGGCGTGCTTTCCGGCGGCGAGAAGCGCCGCGTGGCGCTGTGCCGGCTGCTGCTGCAAAAGCCCGACATGCTGCTGCTCGACGAGCCGACCAACCACCTGGACGCCGAGTCGGTCGAGTGGCTGGAGATCTTCCTCAAGCGCTTCCCGGGCACCGTGGTGGCGATCACCCACGATCGCTACTTCCTCGACAACGCCGCCGAGTGGATCCTCGAACTCGACCGCGGCCGCGGCATCCCCTACCAGGGCAACTACAGCATCTGGCTGGACCAGAAGGAAAAGCGCCTCGAGCTCGAGCAGAAGACCGAGGACGCCCGCACCCGCGCGATGAAGCGCGAGCTCGAGTGGGTGCGCAAGAACCCGAAGGGCCGGCAGGCCAAGAGCAAGGCGCGCCTGGCACGCTTCGAGGAGCTGTCGGACGTCGACTACCAGAAGCGCAACGAGACCAACGAGATCTTCATCCCGGTGGCCGACCGCCTCGGCCACGAGGTGATCGAGTTCGAGAACGTCACCAAGAGCTTCGGCGACCGCGTGCTGATCGACGACCTGAGCTTCAAGGTGCCCGCGGGCGCCATCGTCGGCATCATCGGCCCGAACGGCGCCGGCAAGTCGACGCTGTTCCGGCTGATCTCCGGCAAGGAGCAGCCGGACTCGGGCACGGTGAAGATCGGCCCGACGGTGAAGATGGCCTTCGTCGACCAGAGCCGCGATGCGCTGGCCGCCGACAAGACGGTGTGGGAAGACGTCTCCGGCGGCCTGGACAACATCGTCGTGGGCAAGTTCGTCATGCCCTCGCGCGCCTACATCGGCCGCTTCAACTTCAAGGGCAACGACCAGCAGAAGCGTGTCGGCAGCCTGTCGGGCGGCGAACGCGGCCGGCTGCACCTGGCCAAGACGCTGGCGCAGGGCGGCAACGTGCTGATGCTCGACGAACCGTCGAACGACCTCGACGTGGAGACGCTGCGCGCGCTCGAAGACGCGCTGCTCGAGTTCGCCGGCACGATCATGGTCATCAGCCACGACCGCTGGTTCCTCGACCGCATCGCCACGCACATCCTGGCGGCCGAGGGCGACTCGAAGTGGGTCTTCTTCGACGGCAACTACCAGGAGTACGAGGCCGACAAGAAGCGGCGCCTGGGCGAAGAGGGCGCGCGCCCGCACCGCCTGCGCTTCAAGGCGCTCAAGTAGCACGTCGGAGCACGACCCACCCCTCGACCCGGGGGCACGCCGTGTCTTTTCGGGCCGCGGCCCCGTGATCGCGGGAGCTGCGCCGCCCCAGCGCAGCGCGGTGCTGCTTCAGAATCGGCGCGAACGCATCGCGATGCGCCGACACGACATGCACACCGTCCTTCCCTTTCCCTTCGAGCTCGGCAGGCCCACTGCCGGCGCGGAGCACGCCGCCCGATGACGGCGCCGGGCTCGCCACTCCCGCCGGACCACCCGCTCGCGCGCTTCGAACCCCTGCGCCGTGCGGAGCGCATCCTGCTGCGTGCCTTCCGCCACGGCGACATCGCCCGCATCGGACTGCGCCGGCCGGTCGAGGCCAGCGATGACGTGACGGTGCGCGCAGCCTTCCTCGCCGAACTCGCACTGCACGGTGCCGGCCGCGCCCAGGGGCGGCGCATCCAGCTTCTCGGAGCCTGGGTGCTGGGCCGCCTCGATCTGGGCGAGTGCGATGTGCCGAGCAGCCTGTGGTTCTTCCGCTGCGTGTTCGACACCACCCCCTTGTTCGATGGCGCGCGGGTGCGCGGCGCGCTGAGCTTTCCCGATTGCGAACTGCCCGGCCTGCTGGCCGAGCGCTGCCGCATCGCTCAGGACCTGGCGCTCAATGCCGGCTGCAGCGTGGCCAGCGAGGTGCGGCTGCAACAGGCGCACATCGGCGGCGACTTCAGCGCCACGCGGCTGACGCTGTCCGGCGGCGAGAGCCCGATCCCCGGCCGGCGCAGCCTGCTGGCCGATGGGCTGCAGGTCGAGGGCGACGTGCGCCTGTCCGAAGGCTTCGACGCCTCCGGCGAAGTGCGCTTCGCGGGGGCCCGTGTCGGGGGTGACTTCATCGCCGGCCGCGCACGCGTCAGCGGCCCGCTGGACACCGGCGGCGCTCGCCGCGCGGCGCTGGTGCTCGACCGCATCGAGGTCGGCGGCGACATGCGGCTGGACGAAGGCTTCGCGGCGGCCGGCCTCGTCAGCCTGCGGCGCGCGCAGATCGGCGGCGACCTCGACTGCACTTCGGCGGCCTTCGACCGGGTCGGCGACGCGGCCTGGGGCGATGGCACCTCGCTGGTGCTCGACCGCGCCCACATCGGCGGCACGCTGCGGCTGGGCCAGCTCGCCGCGCCACTGCTGGGCGCCTCGTTCGCCGGCACGCACGTGAAGGCGCTGGTCGACGACCTGTCCACCTGGGGCGAGCGGCTGGTGCTCGACGGCTTCGACTACTCGCGCTTCGGCGAAGGTGCGCCGCTGGATGCGCGCTTTCGCCTCGCCTGGCTGGAGCGCCAGCCGGCTTCGCACATCGGCGACGACTTCCGCATGCAGCCCTGGCGCCGTGCCATCCACGTGCTGAGGCGCATGGGCCATGGCGCGAGTGCCGACGACCTGGCGGTGCAGCGCGAGCAGCGGCTGCGTCACATCGGGCGCATCGGCCAGGCGGTCCCGGCCGCGATGCGTTGGTCGGCGCGGGCGGCCCACCTCGCTTTCGGCGCACTGGCCGGCTACGGCTGGAGGCCGCAGCGGCTGGTGGCGTGGTCGCTGGGGGTCTGGCTGCTGGGCGCTGCGCTGTTCGGGTTCGCGCAGCAGGAGGGCGCACTGCTGCCGGCTGGTTCGGCGGTGCTCGCGCCCTTCAGCCCGCTGGCCTACACGCTGGACCTGCTGTTGCCGTTGATCGACCTGAACGAGAAGCGCCACTGGCTGCCCGCCACCGGGGCCGCGCCAGGATCTGGCTGGAGCGACATCGTTCGCGTGGCGGGCTGGGTGGTGACGCTGTTCGGCTGGACTGTCACGCTGCTCGCGGTCGTCAGCCTGGCCGGCTGGGCCGACCGCGACCGCAAGAGCTGAGAATCCCGGCGCGGATCCGCCGCGCTTCACGGGGTTCCCTCACGGCACAAGGGGACTGCCCTGATCCTGCGGGCACGGCCCGTGCTGCAGAATCGTCCGCAAACTGCCTTCGTCGCGTGCGACGCCGTCTCCCATGTCCATGCCTTCCCGCCTTGCCGTGCTTGCCCTGCTGTCGTCGGCGCTGACCGGTTGTGCTTCGCTGAACCTGCCCCGCGCGGCAGCCGCTGCCCCGCCCAACGCCGCAACCGCCAGCGGCCCGGGCGCTGCGGCATCCGCACCGGCACGGCCCGACCCCTCAGCGCCCAAGCCCTTCGCCGAGATCATCAAGGGCGCCACGCAACAAGCCGGCTTCATTCCCGTGTGGCGCAAGGACGAGAAGGTCTGGCTGGAGATCCCCGCCGAACTGCTCGACAAGCCTTTCCTGCTGTCGGCCAATATCACCCAATCGATCGGCGAGCGCGGCCTGTATGGCAGCCAGATGGGCCCGTCGTGGCTGGCGAGTTTCCGCAAGGTGAACAACCAGGTGCAGCTGACTGCGCTGAACACCGAGTACATCGCCAGCGGCACGGCCATGCAGGCCGCCGTGGCCCAGGGCTTCTCCGACAGCCTGCTCGGCGCCACCGCGGTGGCCAGTGCGCCGCACCCGGAGCGCAAGTCGCTGCTCGTCGACGCGGCATTCCTGCTCAGCGACCTGCCTGCGTACTCGACGCGTCTGGAGGCCGCCTTCCGCCTGCCGTACTCACTGGACCGAAGCAACTCGAGCATCGAGAAGACGCGCGTCACCGACGACCTGACGACGCTGAACCTGCGCATGCACTTCGCCACCTCGCGTCTGCCGGCGCCTCCGCTGGTGGCTCCGCCCGTGCCGGCTCCGGCGCCGCCCTCGACGCTGCCCGATGCGCGCAGCTTCTTCGTCGGCTACGTCTACAGCTTCACCAAGCTGGCTGAGCAGCCGATGCCAGCGCGCCAGGCCGACCCGCGCGTGGGCCATTTCACCGACACCGTCACCGACCTGTCCAACGACCTGCAGGTCAACCCGAAGCGCTTCATGGTGAACCGCTGGCGCCTGGAGAAGGCCGACCCGGCCGCGGCGCTGTCGGAGCCGAAGCAGCCGATCGTGTTCTGGCTCGACAAGAACATCCCGCCGGTCTATCGCCAGTCGGTGACCGAGGGCGTTCTCGAGTGGAACAAGGCCTTCGAGCGCATCGGCTTCAAGAACGCCGTGGTGGTCAAGCAGCAGCCCGACGATGCCGACTGGGACACGCTCGACTCGCGCCATGCATCGATCCGCTGGTTCGTCGGCGCCGACGTGGGCTTCGCGCGCGGGCCCAGCCATTCCGACCCGCGCACCGGCGAGATCATCGATGCCGACATCGCGATGAGCGACGTGTTCGGCCGCGGCGCGCGCCGCTTCATCGTCGAGAACGTGGGCGCCCCGATGCGCCCCTTCGCCACGCCGATCGCCTTGCCGTGGTCGAAGGCGGCGGCGCAGGCCTGCGACTATGCCGACGCCGCGGCGGCGGAGATGAACTTCGCCCTGGACCTGCTCGATGCGCGCGGCGCGATCGCGCCGGACAGCCCCGAGGCGGAGGCGTTTGCGCAGTCCCGGATCCGCGACACGATCATGCACGAGGTCGGCCACACACTGGGGCTGACGCACAACTTCAGGGCCTCGACCGTCTACACCCGCGCGCAGTTGCAGGACAAGGACTTCACCGAGAAGAACGGCATCTCCGGCTCGGTGATGGACTACAACGGCTACAACGTCGCGGCCGCCGGCGAGCGCCAGGCGAGCTTCAACAACACCACGCTCGGCCCCTACGACTACTGGGCCATCGAGTACGCCTACAAGCCGATCGATGCGGCCGACGAGAAGCGCGAACTCGAACGCATCGCCGCGCGCAGCACCGAGCCGCTGCTGGCTTTCGCCAACGACCCCGATGCCGGCGGCGTGCCCGGCAACGACGGCCTGGACCCGATGGTCAACCGCTTCGACCTCGGCGACGAGCCACTGGCCTACTATCGTAAGCGGCTGCAGCTCTCGCGCGAGCTCTGGCAGCGCGTGCAGGAGCGCAAGCCGCAGCCAGGCGACGACCCGACACGCCAGCGCCGCGTGCTGCTGTCGGGCTTCAACCCGCTCAACGACGCGGCCGTGCAGGTGGCCAAGTACGTCGGCGGCATGTACACCTCGCGCGATGCGCCGGGCGCGGGTGCGCAGGCCGCCTTCCGGCCGGTCGAGCCGGCACGCCAGCGCGAGGCATTGCAGTTCATGGTCGGCGGCCTGTTCTCGGCCGACAGCTTCCGCTTCCAGCCGCAGTTCCTGTCCGGCCTTGCGCCGGATTACCGGGAGTGGACCCGGCCGGCCGTCGTCAGCATCCCGGCGATGGTGCTGCAGTTGCAGGTGGCCGGGCTGGACCGGCTGCTGAGCCCCGGAACGGCCTCGCGGCTGCTCGACCTGCCGCTGTACGTGCCCGCCGCCGAACAGCGGGGCCTGATCTCGCTGAACGAGGTCTACGGCACCCTGCAATCGGCCGTGTGGAGCGAGCTGAAGAGCGGCGCCGAGATCGACCGCCTGCGCCGCAACCTGCAGCGCGAGCACCTGAGGCGACTGCACGGGCTGCTGGTGCGCGTGCAGTCGCCGCTGCCGGCGGACGCGCAGAGCCTGCTGCGCCTGAACGCGGTGGCGTTGCGCGACGACCTGCGCCGCGCCCTGGCCACGCGAAAGTGGTCTGTCGAGTCGCGTGCCCACCTGCAGGAGAGCCTGGGCCTGCTCGATCAGGCGCTCAACGCGTCGATGCTGCGCAACTGAGTCGGCGCCTGCCGCCGTTCGCCCCTGCCGCTGCGTGGCCCGTCGCATGGCCCCCCCCGGGCCATGGCGCTGCGGCGGCGGCAGCGCTATCGTGGCGCCATGTCGGCCTCCCTGGAACCCGCGGCCTTGCCCGAGCACGGCTTCAATCGATTCGTCGCGGCGCTGAGCCTGCGCGGCGTGCTGCTGGCGATGGTGCTGGCGAGCCTGGCCGCGGTGCTGCTGAACCCGATCTTCGTCACGCCCTTTCCGGTGCTGCTCGGGCGCATGCTGGTCATCGCGCTGCTCCTGCTGCTGGTGTTCACGGCGGCCGGTTTCTGGTCGGTGGGCTGGCTGCCGCGCTGGCTGGTGCAGGTGCTCGCGGTGGTGCTGACGGCGCCGCTGGCCACCTACCTCGTCTACCTCCCGGCAGTGCAGGGGCAGGTGTTCGAGGTATTGCGTCACGAGGGGCGACTGTCGGGCTTCGTGCTGATCACCGGCACCGTGCTGGTGGTGGCGCCGCTGCTGGCCCTGGGCGCGCTGTACCGCGAGCGTGACGCGCAGGCGCGCAGCCAGGCCCTGGGCTTCGCGCTCGAGCGCAGCCAGCTGGAGAAGCAGGCGCTCGACGCCCGGCTGAAGCTGCTGCAGGCGCAGATCGAGCCGCACTTCCTGTTCAACACGCTGGCCAACGTGCAGGTGCTCGTCGAGTCCGGTTCGCCGCAGGCCAGTGCCGTGCTGAAGAGCCTGATCGCCTATCTTCGTGCGGCCATGCCGCGACTGGCCGACGAGCATGCAACGCTCGGCGACGAGCTGGCGCTGGTGCGCGCCTACCTCGATCTCATGACGATGCGCATGCCCGACCGGCTTCAGTACGAGATCGACGTGCCCGACGATCTGCGCGGGCTGCGTTTTCCGGGCATGGCGCTGCTCACGCTGGTGGAGAACGCCATCCGCCATGGCATCGACCCGGCAGAGCAGGGTGGGCGCATCGAAGTGCGGGCTCGGCGCGACGGCGATGGCACGCTCACGCTGAGCGTGGCCGACACCGGCGCCGGCCTGCGCGAGGGTGCGCCGCCCGGCACCGGGCTGGCCAACCTGCGCGAGCGCCTGGCGATGTTCTACGGCGCCGCGGCACGGCTGGAGATGGCGGAAAACGCACCGCGCGGCGTGCTCGTCTCCATGCACTGCCCCGGCGCAACATCGACATGACGACGCCCACTGCGCTGATCGCCGATGACGAGCCCTTGCTGCGCGAACGCCTGTGCACGCTGCTGCAGCGCTGCTGGCCCGAACTGGAGGTGGTGGCGCAGGCGCGCAACGGCCGCGAGGCGGTCGAGTTGTTCGACCAGCACCAGCCGCAGGTGGTGTTCCTCGACGTGCACATGCCCGGGCTGAACGGCATCGAGGCAGCGCGCTCGCTGGCGCGGCGGGCCCAACTCGTGTTCGTCACCGCGTTCGAGCAATACGCGGTGCAGGCCTTCGAGCAGGGCGCGATCGACTACCTGGTCAAGCCGGTCGAAGAAGAGCGCCTGGCAGACACTGTGCAGCGCCTGCGCCAGCAGCTGGCGCGGCCTGTGCCGGGGGCGCCGGCCGCGCTGGAGGCGGTGCTCGACGGCCTGTCGGCCGAGCTGAAGCGCCGCGCCGGAGCGCCCGCTGGCCACCTGCAGTGGATCAAGGCCTCGGTGGGCCAGAGCGTGCGGCTGATCCCGGTCGAGCAGATCGCCTATCTGCGCGCCGACGAGAAGTACACGCTGGTGGTCTGGGAGGGTGGCGAGGCGCTGATTCGCAAGACCATCCGCGAACTCGCGGACGAACTCGACCCCTCACGCTTCGTGCAGACGCACCGCTCGGTGATCGTCAACCTGCACGAGGTGCTGCAGGTCACGCGCGGCGCCAACGAGACGGCGGAGGTGCAGCTCAAGGGCCGCCGCGAGCTGCTGCCGGTGAGCCGCAGCTACCTGCACCTGTTCCGCCAGATGTAGGCTCACTGCAGGCGGCGGGCGGTGGGCTCGGCCTGCGTCTCGTTCTGCGCCACCGGGCCGCTGGCGGCCTCGCGCTGGCCGGTGATGGTGACCGCCGGCAGCGTCACCACCGTCGTCGTGGTGCTGTCGTTGAACAGCGCGCTGCCGATCGCGACGGTGCCGCCGGCCAGCAGGCAGAAGGTCAGCAGGGCGGAGAAGATGCGGTCGATCATTTGGGGCTCCTTCGGGTCACGACAACGTGTCGCGTTGAAGTGAATGTAGGAGCCGGCCCGGCGCGGCGACAGCCGATTGCGACGAACTGCGCCGTGGCGCGGATGAACTGCAGCGCGCTCAGATGGGCGCGGTGCGCTCCAGCAGCCAGGCCTTGGCCGCGCCGTCGACCAGCGGGCTCAGGCGCTCGCGGACGGTGGCGTGGTAGTCGTTCAGCCAGGCCACCTCGTCGGCGCGCAGCAGCGAACGATCGATGCAGCGGGTGTCGATCGGGCACAGAGTGAGCGTCTCGAATCCGAGGAAGTCGCCGAACTCGGTGCTCGCCACCGGCACGTTCATCACCAGGTTTTCGATGCGGATGCCCCAGCCGCCCGGCCGGTACAGGCCCGGCTCGATGCTGGTGACCATGCCGGGCTCCATCGCCATGTGGGCGTCGGGCACGGCCTTGGAGATGCTTTGCGGGCCCTCGTGCACGTTGAGGAAGTAGCCCACGCCGTGGCCGGTGCCGTGGCCGTATTCCAGGCCCTGCTCCCACAGCGGCGCGCGGGCGATGGCGTCGAGCATCGGCGACAGGGTGCCGCGCGGGAACTTCGTGCGCGACAGCGCCATCGTGCCCTTGAGCACCAGCGTGTAGTCGCGCTTCTGGGCCTCGCTGACGCGGCCGATCGGCCAGACGCGGGTGATGTCGGTGGTGCCGCCGAGGTACTGGCCGCCCGAGTCGATGAGCAGCAGGCCGTCGCCTTCGATCACCGCGTGCGATGCCGGCGTGGCGCGGTAGTGCGGCATGGCGCCGTTGGCGTTGAAGCCGGCGATGGTGCCGAAGCTCAGGCCGACGAAACCTGGCCGCGTGGCGCGCGCCGCGCTCAGCTTCTCGTCGATGGTCAGCTCGGTGATGCGCTCCTTGCCCAGCGCGGATTCGAACCAGGCGTAGAACTCGCACATCGCCGCGCCGTCCTGTGCCATCGCGGCGCGGATGTGCTCGGCCTCGGCGGCGCTCTTGCGGCTCTTCAGCAGCGTGCTCGGATTGATCGCCTCGACCACCGGCACCTGGATGCGCTCGCGCAGGCCCAGGGTCACGCGCTTCGGGTCGAGCAGCAGCTTCGCGTCGCCGGGCAGCGCGGCCAGCGCCTCGGCGGCGCCGGCGTAGGGCGCGAGCCGCACGCCGTCGGTGGCCAGCGCGGCCTTCAGCACCGCATCGATCTTGCCCTCGCCGACGAACAGCGTGGCGTCGTTCGCCGTCACCAGCAGGTGGGCGAGGAACACCGGGTTGTAGCTGACGTCGGCGCCGCGCAGGTTCAGCGCCCAGGCCACGTCGTCGACGGTGCTGACGAGGTGGTGCGTCGCACCCTGCCGGGCCATCGCCTCGCGCAGTTGCGCCAGCTTGCCGGCGCGCGCGAGCGGTGCCTGCGGCGCGCGGTGCTCGTAGACCGGCGCCGTGGGCAGGCCGGGGCGCTCGGGCCAGACTTCGGCGAGCAGGTCGAGGTCGGTACGCAGCTTCACGCCGGCGCGCTCCAGCACGCTGCGCAGTTGCTGCGCGGCGGCCAGGCCGATCACGTCGCCGTCCACCGCGACCGTCTCGCCAGCCTTCGCTTCGCGGGCCAGCCACTCGACGTGATGCGTCGCGGTGCCGGTCGGGATCTTGACCAGCTCGATGCCGCTGCCGGCCAGCTCGGCCTCGGCCTGCACCCAGTAGCGGCTGTCGGCGAAGAGGGCCGCCTTGCCGCGTGCGACGACCAGCGTGCCCATCGAGCCGGTGAAGCCCGACAGCCACTCCCGGCCCTGCCAGCGCTCGGGCAGGTACTCCGACAGGTGCGGGTCCGACGAGGGGACGAGCAGCGCGGCCAGCCCGTGTCGGGCCAGCGCGTCCTGCGTCTTCGCGATGCGTGCCCTGTAGGGCGAGGTGCGTGTGTCCATGGGCCGATTCTAGAAGGGCCTCAGCGCGGCTGCAGGCGCCGGCGCACGAGGTTGATGTGGCTTCTCAGCGAGTACAGCTCGTCGGCGTAGCTCAGCGGCACAGTGATCTGCTCGGCGCGCTTCTCCAGCTTGTCGAGCTCGGCGATCAGTTCCTCGGCCGGCTGCTCGCCGATCGAGTCCTCCAGCCGGCGCAGCTGGCCGTACCAGCGGAAGATGCGCGAGCGCACGCGGAACTGGTACAGCGGCGGCACCACGCGCGACAGCGGGATCAGGATGGCGACGATGGACACCATCACCACCCACATGCGGTCGACCAGGTTGGCGATCCAGAACGGCAGGTAGCGCTGCAGCAGCGGCGGGCCGTTGCGGAAGAAGCGCTCCGCCTCGGGCGCCAGCGTGCGCTCGCTGTTGGCGATGTTCGGGAAGTCGCCCTTGCGGTTGAACCAGCCGGCGCCGCTGTGGATCTGCTTGGCGCCCTGCACGAACAGCTGGATCAGCGCCGGGTGCGTCGATTCGCGCGCCACCAGCGTGGCGGTGGGCGCGATCATGCGGATGTTGGCCGGCGGCATGTCGCGCGCCAGGTCGACCACGCCGCGCGGCAGCGTCACCGGGCTGAGGAACGGATAGCGGCGCGAGTACGCCTCGGCCTGCGGGAAGTCGAACAGCCGCACGCCCGGCGTCTGCAGCAGCATCTGCACCAGCGGCGACTCCGGCGCCGAGGCGAACACCAGGGCGTCGATGTCGCCGGCCAGCAGCGCCACCACCGCCGGCGTGGAAGGCTGCTGCACCAGCGTGATCGTCGCCGGGTCGATGCGGTTGGCCTCGAGCAGCCGCTTGACGAGGTTGGGCACGCCGCTGCCCGGCGCGCCGATGTTGAGCTTCCAGTCGCCCGGGCGGCTCATGTCGGCCAGCGCATCGAGGGCTGGCTTCTTCACCGCACGCTGGGCCGACTCCTCGCGGTAGAACAGCCACACCGGCTCGTGGAACAGGCTGCCCAGCGACACCAGGCCCGCGTTGGCGGCCTCCGCGTCGGCGGCGCTGCCGAAGTCCGCGTCGGCGCCGCCCTGCACGAAGGCGAGGTCGACGCCCGAGTTCGGGTCGCGCAGCAGGGCCAGGTTCTCGGCCGCGCCGGCGCTGCTGCGCAGCTCGACCTGGATGCCGTGCTGCTGCAGCAGCTTGGCGTAGCGCTTGCCGAACTCGGCATAGGCGCCCTGGTCGGCGCCGGTGGCCAGCACCACCTTCTTCGGCGGCGTCGGGTCGAGCACCTTGTAGGCGAGCAGCAGCAGCAGCAGCGCGATGAGGATGAACGGCCCGGCCGTGGCGAGCAGGTCGCGGACCGAGAGCAGGGTGTGGCGCAGGGCTTGGGGCATGGGCGGCTTTCCGGCGGCGGACAACGTGCACGATAGCCTGCGCCGGCCGCCCCCCGTTCACCAACCGTAACGGTGGGCCATGGTCAAATGCGGCCCCCGAGACCGACGCCTTGCCATGACTCGAACGCTGGACACCACCGAACTGAACGACCTGCTGGGCTCGCTGACGAACCCCACGGCATTGGCCGAGCTCGGTGTGCTCGTCGGCTGCTTGCTGCTGGCCTGGGCGATCGTGCGGCTGCTGCGCGGCCGCGCGCCGACGGCCGGCTCGATCTGGTTCGGTGAACGCATCATCGATGGCGTGCTGTTCCCGATGGTGGCGCTGGCGCTGGCCTTCGGCGCGCGGCTGCTGCTGTCGGCCTCGCTGAAGATCGCGGTGTTCAAGGTCGCGATTCCCATCCTGGTGTCGCTGCTGGTCATCCGCCTTGCCGTGCGTGTGCTGCGCGTCACCTTCCCGGATGCGCACTGGGTTCGCGTGATCGAACGCACCGTGTCGTGGATCGCCTGGCTGGCCGTGGTGCTGTGGATCACCGGCGTGCTGCCGCTGCTGCTCGAGGCGATGGACGAGGTCAGCTGGAAGGTCGGCGCCACCCGGCTGACCTTGCGCAATCTGGTCGAAGGCACGCTGACGGCCGGCCTGGTGATGGTGGTGGCCCTGTGGATCTCGGCGGCGATCGAGAAGCAACTGCTTCGCGGCAGCGGCGACGACCTGTCGATCCGCAAGATCGCCGCCAACCTGGTGCGGGCGCTGCTGCTGTTCCTCGGCCTGATCCTGGCCCTGTCGGCGGTGGGCATCGACCTCACCGCGCTGTCGGTGCTCGGCGGCGCAGTCGGCGTGGGCCTGGGCTTCGGCCTGCAGAAGATCGCCGCCAACTACGTCAGCGGCTTCGTCATCCTGGCCGAGCGTTCGCTGCGCATCGGCGACATGGTGCGCGTGGACAACTTCGACGGCCGCGTCACCGACATCCGCACTCGCTACACGGTGATTCGCGCGCTCTCGGGCCGCGAGGCGATCGTGCCCAACGAGATGCTGATCACGCAACGGGTCGAGAACCTGTCGCTGGCCGACATGAAGGTGCTGCTCGCCACCACCGTGCAGGTGGCCTATGGCACCGACGTGCGCGCGTTGCAGGCCCGCCTGACCGAGGCGGTGGCGAACGTGCCGCGCGTGCTGAAGGATCCGGCGCCCTCGTGCCAGCTGGCCGAGTTCGCTGCCGACGGCATGAACCTGACCATCAACTTCTGGATCGCCGACCCCGAGAACGGCCAGGGCAACGTGCGCTCCGACGTCAACCTCGCGATCCTCGACCTGTTCGATCGCGAAGGCATCGAGATCCCGTTCCCGCAGCGTGTGATGCATCACATCGGCGTCGATCCCGCGGCGGGCAAGGGCGGCGAGTGAGTTTGCGGCGCGCCGCGTCGGCTGCGCTTGCGACGGCGCTGGCCCTGGCCGCCTGCAGCGCCACGCTCGCGCCGAACCCGACACCCGCTGCGCCCGAATCCGCCAGCGGCTTCACCGACAAGCCGGGCTGGCACGCCACGCGCCACATGGTGTCGGCGGCGCATCCGCTGGCCGTGCAGGCCGGGCTGCGTTTGCTGCGCGGCGGCGGCAGCGCAGTCGATGCCGCCATCGCCACGCAGATGGTGCTGGCGCTGGTCGAGCCGCAGAGCTCGGGTCTGGGCGGCGGCCTCTTCCTCGTCCACCACGATGGGCGCCGGGTGCAGGCCTACGACGGTCGCGAGACGGCGCCGGCGTTGGCCGGGCCGGGGCTGTTCCTGCGCGATGGGCGGCCGATGGGTTTCGCCGAAGCGCTGGTCGGAGGCCGCTCGGTCGGCGTGCCGGGGGTGCTGAGCGCACTCGAACTCGCGCATGCGCAGCATGGCCGGCTGCCCTGGGCGACGCTGTTCGAACCGGCCATCGAGCTGGCCGAACGCGGCTTCCCGGTCGGGGCACGGCTGGCACAGCTGCTGCGCGAGCCGCTCGTGCAGCGGCTTCGCGACGACCCGCAGGCGGCCGCGCTTTTCTTCAATCGCGACGGTACGCCGCTCGCAGCCGGGCAGACGCTGCGCAACCCCGCGCTCGCCGAGATGCTGCGCACCGTGGCCGCGCAAGGAGCCGGCGTGTTCTACCGTGGCGAGATCGCCCGCGACATCGTCGCCCGCGTGCGCGGCCACGCCAGCAACCCCGGCCTGCTCGACGAGGCCGACCTCGCCGGCTACCGCGCCATCGAGCGCGCGCCGCTGTGCTTCGACCATCGCCGCTGGCGCCTGTGCGGCATGCCGCCACCCTCGTCGGGCACGTTGGCGGTGGGGCAGATGCTGGGCATGCTCGAAACGCGTGGCATCGAGGCGCTGCGGCCGCGGCCGGCACCCTGGGGACTGGAGCCCGACGCGCAGGCGGTGCACCTGTTCAGCGAGGCGGGCCGGCTGGCCTTCGCCGACCGGGCCCGCTACGTGGCCGACCCCGACTTCGCGCCGCTGCCGGGCCTGGGCGCCGCCACGCTGCTCGACCCGCACTATCTGCAGCAGCGCGCGGCACTGATCGGCCCGCGCAGCATGGGCCGCGCCGCCGCCGGCACGCCACTCGGCCCACAGATGAGCCTGGCCGACGACCGCAGCCCGGAACTGGCCTCGACGACGCAGGTGTCGGTGGTCGACGGCTTCGGCAATGCGCTGTCGATGACCAGCACCATCGAGAACGGCTTCGGCGCAGATACCATGGTGCGCGGCTTCCTGCTCAACAACCAGCTCACCGACTTCTCCTTCGTGCCGGCAGTCGAGGGCGTGTCGGTGGCCAACCGCGTGCAAGGTGGCAAGCGGCCGCGCTCGGCGATGGCGCCGATGCTGGTGTTCGAGCGTGAGGGCGGCCGGCTGGTGATGTCGATCGGCTCACCGGGCGGGCCGGCCATCATCAACCACGTCGCCAAGGCGCTGGTGGCCTCGCTCGACTGGGGGCTGGACCTGCAGCAGGCCATCGCCCTGCCCAACTTCGGCTCGCGCAACGGGCCGACCGAGCTGGAAGCCGGCCGCTCGAGTGCGGCGCTGGCCAATGCGCTGCGAGGGCGTGGCCATGAGGTTCAGGTGCAGGCGCTGACCAGCGGACTGCAGGGCGTCGAGCGTGCGGGTGCCGGCTGGTTCGGCGCGGCCGACCCGCGCCGCGAGGGCATCGCGGCGGGCGATTGAAGCGTTGCCGCGGGCGCGTCAGGCCGTCAGCCGCGCCAGCATCAGCGACTGCAGCCACAGCGCCGATTGCGACGGCATGGCCACCGGCCGCTGCGGCTGGTGGCGCAGGCCGATCGCCACGCGACCGGTCCACCAGACCAGCCGGCCGCTGCCGGGCAGCACCACGGGACCGATGTGGCCCGGCGGAATCTCCACGGGCGGCGGCGCGTCGTCGTGGCGAAGGATCGCGCTGGACTCGGGCGAGGCGTGGACTCGTTGCAGCATGATCGGCTCCCGCAAGTGGTGCCGCCATGATCTGCGCGCCGCCCGGCCACCGCACTGCCCTGCCTGCGGGGGGCGCGGCCCTCGAACGTGGGATGGCAGGCTTCGGCGGCTCAGCCGCGCAGGCAACCGCCCAGGAAGGTGGTGTCATGGCCCGTCATGATCGTCACGCCGCCGTCGACATCGGGCAGCGTCGCGATGCGCATCACCTCGCGTGCCGGCACGTGCATGCGGAACACGCCTCGCGCATCGCTCATCGTGCTGGCGGCGGTGCGGCCTTCGGGCGTGCTTGCTTGCACGGCCTGCACCAGCGGCCGATCGTGCGCATCGACGACGCAGCCCTCCAGGCGCACCTGCTTCGGCTCCTGCGGTGTTTCCAGGGCAGATTCGAGGTCGCCGCCGCCGCAGGAGATCAGCGAGAGGCAGACGAAGAGTGCAAAGGCAGTGGGAGTCAGTACGTGCATGGCGGCCCCCGATCAACGCGAGCCGGCCGCGCGCGGCGCCAGGCTCCTGAGGTGCAGGAAGAGGGCTTCGAGGTCGACGTCGCTCATCGCCTTGAGCGAGCCGAAGGGCATCACCGTGCTGACGGTGCTGCCGTCGGGGCGCTGGCCGCTGCGCATCATCGCGACGAAGGCCTTGGCGTCGGCGTACCGGGCCAGCGCGCTGCCGTCGCCCGGTGTCAGGTTGGCCGCGGCCGGCCAGTCCGGCGGCGCACCGGGGATGCGGCCACCGGCGAGACCCGGGCCATGGCAGCCGATGCAGGCATTGGCGACATAGGCGCCGTGGGTGGCCGACACCGCTTCGGGCACCGGCGCGGCGGGCGCGAGCGTGTGGTCGATCTTCTGCGCGGCGTCCTGGATGAACCCGGCGCCGTACAGCGCGCGCACCGGCAGCGGCAGGCTGATCTGCGCCAGGTCGCCCTCGGCTGCCGGCATCTGGCGCAGGTAGGCCACCAGCGCCGCGAAGTCGTCGTTGGTGAGGCGGTTGTAGTCTTCGCTGGGCATGATCATCAGCGGCCGCCCGCCCGGCGCCACGCCGTGGCGGATGCTGCGATCCCAGTCCTCCATGCGGTAGTCCGCCGTGGCCGAGCTCCGGGCTGGCGTGATGTTCGGCGCGTGCAGACGCAGGCCCCTGCCGTCGTCGACGAAGGTGCGGCCGGCGCCGTCGTTGCCGTGGCAGTCGGTGCAGCCGCGCGAGCGGAAGAGGTAGCCGCCGCGCTCGACGGCGGCAGCGTCGCTGCGCGCGGCGACCGCTTCGAGGCGGATCTCCAGCTTGCGGGAGGCCTTGAGGTGGCCATAGGCAACCAGCGCGGCGATCGCGGTGGCGGCCAGGGCGATGAAGACGAGCAGGCCGTAGCCGGCCCGCTTGAGCCAGGTCTTCTTCATGATGATCTCGAGGGGTGGTTTCGGGCGGACGGCGCGGGCGCCGTCACGCCGCGGTTCAGCGGAAGTCCGCGAGTCCGGGCTGCTGCGCCACGCCGATGGCGCGCGCGAGCTGGCCCCAGGCGCTGTCGTCCAGATGCGGGCGCACGGCATCGAGCACAGCCTGGAAGGCGGCCGCAGGCGCTCCGGCCTTCATGCCGCCCAGAATCTGCGCGCGCTCGGCCGGGCTCGAGGCCGGGATCATCCAGCGCATCACCTCGAGCGTCTCCGCGGGCGGCAGGCTGGCCAGGATGCGGTGATGCAGATCCATCAGCTCGGCGTCGCCGTAGTGCGCCCACAGCGTCGCGTTGTTGGCCGTCTCCTCGACGTTCATGTGCTGGAAGTTGTCGGCCACGAACAGCGCCAGGTGGCGGTACAGGCGCAGGGCCTGCACGGGGCGCTCGGCCGGCTCGGACCGGGCCAGCGCACGTGCCTCGGCGCGCAGCGCGTCGATGTGCTCGAAGTGCTCCACGTGATCGTCGGCGGTGCGTGACGAGCCGCGCGGCTGGCGGGCCTCGATCGCGGCATGCACGAAGTCGTTCTCATGGTGGATGTGGTTCACGCACAGCGCCATCAGGTCCTCGAACTGGCCGAGCGTGCGGGCCAGGTCGGTGGCATCGGCCGGGTCCATGCGGCCGACACGGTGCAGCGTGTCCATCATGAAGTGACGCAGGGCTTTGTGGATGCCGACGTACATGTCGAGCCGCGCCGGGGCGGTGGCGGGGGAGGTGCCGGTCGGGCGGATGGCGGTGCTGGTGCTCATGGCGGATTCCTTGTCGAACGAGGGCTTCGGATGTCTGCCGGAACTGTTCGCGGCATGGTCGGAAGTTTTCCTTTTCGTTCGTTCTGGAACATCGCCTGAAGGAGCCATTGGCGGGCCATGGCCCACAATGCCGGCCCCATGGACCACAGCTTCCTCTCCGCCCTCATCCTGCTGCTGCTCGTGCTCGACCCGCTGGGCAGCCTGCCGATCTTCATTCCGATCATGAACACGGTGCCGCGCGAGCGGCGCTACTGGGTCGCGGCGCGCGAGGTCGCGATCGCCTTCGCGGTGCTGTTCGCGTTCATGTTCTTCGGCGAAGCCTTCCTGAGCGTGATGCGGCTGTCGGAACGCTCGCTGGAGGTGGCTGGCGGCGTGATCCTGCTGATGGTGGCCATCCGCATGATCTTCAGCCACGAGGGCGGTGTGTACGGCACGCCCGAGGGCAGGGAACCGATGATCTTTCCGCTGGCCGTGCCGCTGCTGGCCGGGCCTTCGGCAATGGCCACCGTGCTGCTGCTGGCCTCACGCCAGCCGGACCGGGTGATGACCTGGGTGGCGGCGCTGACCTGCGCGATGCTGGTGTCCGGCGCGGTGCTGATGCTGTGTGATCGCATCCGCCGCTGGGTCGGCGATTCGGTGGTCTCGGCCGTCGAGAAGCTGATGGGCCTGGTGCTCACCGCCATCGCGGTGGAAATGATCCTGGCCGGCTTGAAGCGCTATTTCTTCGAGTGAAGGCCTGAGCCCAAAGAAAAAGGGCCGGTCTTTCGACCGGCCCTTTCAGACGCTTGACTGCTGATCGGGGGATCAGAAGTTGTGGCGCACGCCCACAGCCAGCGACGAGAACTTGTCGCCGAAGTTGCTCACGCTGTAGATGGCGTTGTCGTTGTTCGACACCTGGGTGTAGAAGCCGTACACCTTGGTGCGCTTGCTCAGGTTGTAGTTGTAGCCCAGGGTGAACTGGGTGGCGCCGGAGTCGTCCACGGTGGTGCCGTTGGCCTTGAAGTTGCTGGCCTTGCCGAAGTTCGCGTGGAACTCGCTGGCACCCATCGCGTACATGCCCGACAGGCGGATGGCGTTGCGCTTCAGGCTGTTGCCGGCGCCGTCATCGATCTTGTTGTTGATGTAGTAGGCACCGACGGTGAAGGCACCCATCTCATACAGGGCACGCACGCCGAATTCCTTGGCGCTGTCGCTGGCGGGCGGCGTGGCCAGGCCGGTCGGGGCCGACACATAGCCGGCGCCCAGGTGCAGCGGACCCGCGTCGTAGTTGCCGGCCAGCACGAAGGTGTTCTTCGTCTTCGTCGACTCCTTCAGGCCGAACTGGGCTTCGGCAGTGAAGCCGGCGATGTTCGGCGTGGCGTAGGCGATCACGTTGGTCAGCGGAGCGCCGGGGTACAGGTAGAACGCATCCGACGACGTACCGGTGTCGTGGTTGTGCATGCTGATGTAGTCGGCGGTGGCGAAATAGGCCGCGGTTCCGAAGCCGACATTGCCCAGGCGCACCTTGCCGAACGCGCCTTCGAGGCCGACCCAGCTCTCACGACCCCAGAAGCCGGCAGCGCCGCCCGAAGCCGCGCCGGTGTCGACGTTGAAGCCGTGCTCGATCAGGAACGAGGCCTTCAGGCCGCCACCGAGGTCTTCGGTGCCCTTGAAGCCGATACGCGACGCGCTGTTCTGCAGGGCGTTGATGGTGGTGTCGCCGTCCTTCTGGCGCTCGGCCGAGACGTTCAGGCGGCCGTAGACGGTGACGCTGCTTTGGGCCAGGGCGGCGCCACTGGTCAGGGTGGCCAGTGCGGCCAGGAAGATGGAGCGCTTCATGTAAATCCTTTTGGTCTTTGCTCGAAAAACACCCGGTTGACGCATGTCACCGGACCGAGGATTCGGATCTTAGATGACACCCGTAGGAAAACCCGTATCTTCGTTGTGCCGGCGCGACAACTGTTTTACCGGACGTCAGCGTCCGCGCAAGTGCGATGGCGCCTCCAGCCGGCGCGCGAGCATCGACAGGGTCAGCGTCAGCACGAGGTAGACCGCCGATATCGCCAGATAGGGCTCCCAGTAGCGCGAATACGCGCCGGCCACCGTTCGGGCCGCCAGCGCCAGCTCGGCCAGGCCGATGGCCGACACCAGCGAGGAGTCCTTGATCAGGGTGACGCCCTCGTTGACCAGGGCCGGCACCATGCGGCGGAAGGCCTGCGGCAGCACCACGAAGCGCATCGCCTGAGGGTGGGTCAGGCCGAGGCTGTAGGCGGCCTGCGTCTGGCCCAGATGGATGCTCTGGATGCCGGCGCGGAAGATCTCGGAGATGTAGGCGCCGGCGTTGAGCGTCATCGCCAGCGCGCCGGAGAAGAAGGCGCCGTGCGACTGGCGGAATTCGCGCGCCGCCTCGCCGGAGAGCAGCAGGCCGCTGTCCGGGTGGATCAGCGCCGGCATCAGCGCGAAGTGCACCAGCAGGATCTGCACGAACAGCGGCGTGCCGCGAAAGAAGGCGACGTAGCCGACGGTGATCGCCCGCGCCGCCTTCAGCGCCCAGGCCAGCGGGGCCGACTTGGGCGCCGGGGCGTCGCGTGAACTGCTGACCAGCCCGAGCAGCACGCCGAGCAGCAGCCCGGCGCCGATCGAGACGATGGTGAGCTGGATCGTCATCCACAGGCCGTTGAGGAACAAGGGCCCGTAGCCGGCGAGGATCTCCCAGCGCAGTTCCACGCGCGCTCCGCGTGCTTACTTCGACGCGGCGGAGGCCGGTGCCGCGGCAGCGGCCGGGGCGGCGCCGAAGTACTTGGCGTAGATCTGGTCGTAGCTGCCGTCGGCCTTGATGTCGGCCAGGCCCTTGTTCAGCTTTTCGAGCAGCTCGGTGTTGCCCTTCTTCACGGCGAAGCCGTACTGCTCGGGCGCGAAAGCCTTGTCGCTGACGGTCTTGAACTTGGCGCCCGGGTTGTTGGTCACGTAGTTGATGACCACGCCGTTGTCGGCCACGACCGCGTCCACGCCGCCGGCTTCCAGTTCCTTCAGCGCCAGCGGGGTCGACTCGAAGCGCTTGATGTTGGTGCTGTTCTTGCCCTGCTGCTTGGTGACGACTTCGTCACCGGTGGTGCCGGTCTGCACGCCGACCTTGAGCTTCTTCAGGTCGTCGAACTTGCTCACCTTCGAGGTCGCCTTCACGGCGATCAGCTGATAGGCGTCGAAGTAGGGGTTGGTGAAGTCCATCGTCTGCTTGCGCTCGTCGGTGATCGTGATCGACGAGGCCAGCATGTCGCGGTCGCCCTGCGCCAGCGAGTTGAAGATGCCTTCCCACGGGGTGTTGACGAACTTCACCTCGATGCCGGCCTTTGCGGCCACGGCGGTCAGCACGTCGACAGTCAAGCCGACGATCTCGCCCTTCTCGTTCTGCGACTCGAAGGGTGCGTAGGCGGCGTCGGTGCCGACGGCATAGACCTTGGCCGGCGGCGGTGCGGCGGCGACGGACGCGGCCGGCGCGGCGGCCGAGGCGGCCGGAGCCGGTGCCGGCTCCTTCTTGCCGCAGGCGGCGAGCAGCACGCCCGCGAAGAGCAGGCCGGTGGTTTGCAGGAAACGACGGGTGGTGATGGTGGTCATGAAGTCCTCGATGAAGGAATGTCGGGAGCCCGGACCGGTGGGTCGGCGGGCGTGGCGCGAAGTGTAAGCGGGAGGCGTGCCAGGCCCGCCACGTGTCGCGGTTTCCGCCTGCTCAGGGCCGCGGCGACGTGGCCGGGTCGAGATGGCGCCAGGGCAGGTCGCCCGGGTCGGCCGGCATGGGCCCCGGCGCCTTGGCCACCAGGATGTGCGAGGCGATCGGCGCGAACGCGGCGCGGAAGTGCACCGAGCTCTTCACCACCAGCAGCCGCATCGCGCCCGGCTCGACGCCGAGGAAGCGGAACAGGTCCAGGTCGAGCATCTGGGCCTTGGCGCTGGACAGCAGCACGCGGATGCCTTCGATCTCGACGCAGGCGCAGGGGCCGAGCCGCGCCGTCGCGCCGGCGGTCATCGGGCCGTGCAAGGGCAGGTTGCCGTCGTGCACCGCGAGCACGCGGGCTTCGCCGCGCCACGGCGCGTCGGTGAGCGTGCCGTCCCAGGTGGGCACGGCACGGCCGAGGGAGAGATTCAGCCGTGCGCCCACGCCGGCCGCGCAGGCGGCGCCGGCGCTGTCGGGATCGAACAGCAGGCCGAGCGCCACGGCGCCACCGAGCACATGCCCGGTGCCCGCAGCGCGCAGGGCGTGCAGCATGCCGGTGGTGTTGGCATCGCCGCCGGCGCCAGGGTTGTCCTGGGTGTCTGCCATGACCACCGGGCCGCGGCCGGGGCCGGCAAGCGACAGGGCGCGCACCACGGCCTCGGCAGGTGCCAGCAGTTCCGTCGACCACTCGCGACGCCGCGCACAGACTTCCTCGTGCAGCGCGTCCACGGCGCGACGCAGTGCCGCCGCATCGGCGCCATGCCCGAACAGCACCGGCCCGCATTCGGCGAAGTCGGCTGCCGAGAAGCCCATCGCGAAGCTGAGCTCGAGGTCGGCCATCGTTTCGAGGCGCTCCACTCGGGCGATCACGGAGGCCGCCGGCTCCATCAGCGTGCACTGCGCATTCAGCGGCAGCAGGAAAGGCACGCGGCGCGCGTGGCTGAGCCGCGCCGGTGCACCAGGTTTCAGCCGCCGCGCCAGCATGCGCGCCGCGCGCTCGCCGGTGGCCATCATGTCGACGTGCGGGTAGGTCCGGTAGGCCGTCATGGCGCTGGCGTGGGTCAGCATGCGCCGCGTGACGTTGGCATGCAGATCCAGGCTCGCGACGATGGGCAAGGCCGAGCCGGCGGCCGCGCGCAGGCACGCCAGCAACTCGCCCTCGGCATCGTCGGCGCCCTCGGCGACGGCCGCACCGTGCAGGTCGAGCAGGATGCCGTCGAGGCCTTCGCGCAGGGCCTCGCGCAGGTCGGCGAGCATCTCGTCGCGGATGCGCGCGAAGGCGTCGGCGGTGATGCGGTTGGACGGCATCGCGCCGGCCCACACCGAGGGCACCGGTGTCCAGCCACGGGCGCGGGCTTCGCGCACGAAGCCGGCGATGGCCAGGCTGCCACCGGCCATCTGTTCGAGCATCGCCTCACCGCGCGCATACGCGGGATAGCCGGCGCCGGCTTCGAAGGCGGCCCAGTCGGCCACCGAAGGCGCGAACGTGTTGGTCTCGTGATGGAAGCCGGCGAGGAAGATGCGCATGGACGTGTCGCTCAGACGGCGCGCGTGAGGTAGGCGATCTCGTCGTCGGTGAATCCGGCGGCGCGCCGTGCGGCATCGTTGAACGGCGGGCGCAGTCGCGGTGCGGCGTAACGCTCCACCAGACCGGGGTAGATCGCCACCGCATCGAGCCCGGCGCGCTCGCAGACGAAGCGGTACCAGCGGTTGCCGATGGCGACGTGGCCGATTTCGTCGCGCAGGATCACGTCGAGGATCTCCACCGCGCGTGCATCGCCGGCCTTGCCCAGCTTGGCCTGCAGCGGCGGCGTGGCGTCCAGGCCGCGTGCCTCCAGCGTGCGCGGCACCAGCGCCATGCGCGCCACGATGTCGTGCGCGGTGCGCGCGGCCATCGTCCACAGGCCGTCGTGGGCGGCGAAGTCGCCGTAGTCGTGGCCGAGCGTGCGCAGGTGCTCGCGCAGCAGCGTGAAGTGCAGCGACTCCTCCGCGGCCACGCGCAGCCAGTCGCGGTAGAAAGCTTCGGGCATGCCGGCGAAGCGCCACACCGCGTCGAGCGCCAGGTTGATGGCGTTGAACTCGATGTGCGCGATCGAGTGCAGCAGCGCCGCGCGGCCCTCGAGCGTGAAGGGCGAGCGGGTCGGCACGTGCTTCGGCGCCACCAGCGGCGGCCGTGCCGGGCGGCCCGGCAGGCCGGCGGGTTCGGCCAGGACAGTCTCGGCATCGAGCGCCACCGAGGCCTGCGCCGCCAGCGCGCGCACCGCCGCGGCCTTGTCCGCCGGGTCGGCGATCTGCAGCAGGGCAAGCGCTTCGCGGCGGAGGTCCATGCGGCGATTATCGATGGCACCGCGGCGGTGCTTGATAAGCTCCGGCCCATGCCGCGTCCCCACAGCCATGTCCTGCTCGTCCTCGCCGATGCCACGCTGCGCCGCAGCCTGCTCAAGGGCCTGGGTGCTGCCGCCAAGCAGCTCGACAACCCCTGCGGGCTGAGCTTCCACGGCGTCGCCTCGGCCGCCGAGGCCCTGGGCATCGCGCGCGACGACGGCGACCTGCAGAGCGTGCTGATCGACAGCCTGGGCGACGCGCAGGGCGATGCGCCCTGGCAGGGCGAGGACCTGGTGCAGGCGCTGCACGGGCTGCGGCCGGAGCTCGATCTCTACGTGCTGGTCGATAGCGCGCGCGATGAAGAGACCGTCGGCGCACTGACGCGCGAGGCGATCGACGGCTTCTTCATGCGCGACGAAGCCGACCCGCGCGGCTGGTTCCGCATCCTGCAGGCCGAGATCCAGGAGAAGTCGCGCACGCCTTTCTTCGACGCGCTGCGCGAGTACGTGCTGATGGCCAAGGATGCGTGGCACACGCCGGGCCATTCGTCGGGCGACAGCCTGCGCGGCAGCCCCTGGTCGGCGGAGTTCCACGAATTCCTCGGCGAGAACATGCTGCGAGCCGACCTGTCGGTGTCGGTCGACATGCTCGACTCGCTGCTCGACCCGAAGGGCGTGATCGCACAGGCGCAGGAGATGGCGGCACGCGCCTTCGGCGCGCAGCGCACCTTCTTCGCGACCAACGGCACCTCGACGGCCAACAAGGTGATCTTCCAGACCCTGCTGGCGCCGGGCGACAAGCTGCTGCTCGACCGCAACTGCCACAAGTCGGTGCACCACGGCGTGGTGCTCTCGGGCGCGCGGCCGGTGTACCTGGACAGCTCGATGAACCGCACCTACGGCCTGTTCGGCCCGGTGCCGAAGAAGACGCTGTTCGCGGCCATCGAGGCGCATCCCGACGCGAAGGCGCTGATCCTCACGTCCTGCACCTACGACGGGTTGCGCTACGACCTGCCGCCGATCATCGCCGCCGCGCACGCCAAGGGCATCAAGGTGATCATCGACGAGGCCTGGTACGCGCATGCGCGCTTCCACCCGGCTTTCCGCCCGACGGCGATGGAGGCCGGCGCCGACTACGCCACGCAGTCCACCCACAAGGTGCTGTCGGCGCTCAGCCAGGCCAGCATGATCCACGTGAACGACCCGGCCTTCGACGCGCACCTGTTCCGCGAGAACTTCAACATGCACACGTCGACGAGCCCGCAGTACGGGATCATTGCCAGCCTCGACGTGGGCCGCCAGCAGGCGGTGATGGAAGGCTACAAGCTGCTGCAGCGAACGCTCGAGCTCGCCGCCGAGTTGCGCGAGGCGATCGACGCGACCAACGTGTTCCAGGCGCTCACGCTGACCGACCTGCTGCCCGCCGAGGTGCAAGACGACGGCATCCAGCTCGACCCGACCAAGATCACCGTCGACGTGTCGCGCTCGGGCTTCACGGTCGACGAGTTCCAGCAGGTGCTGTTCGAGCGCTTCAACATCCAGGTCGAGAAGTCGACCTTCAACACCGTGACGCTGCTGCTGACCATCGGCACCACGCGCAGCAAGGTCTCGCGACTGCACGACGCGCTGCTGCGCCTGGCGCGCGAAGCCAAGGCGCCGCGGCGGCTGGTCAAGGCGCCGGAGATCGCCGGATTCACCAGCCTGCGCTACCTGCCGCGCGATGCCTTCTACTGCGAGGGCGAACTGCTGCCGCTGCTCGACGACGACGAACACGCCAACGCCGCACTCGACGGCCGCGTCTGCGCCGACCAGATCGTGCCCTACCCGCCGGGCATTCCGGCGCTGGTGCCGGGGCAGGTGATCACGCGGGAGATCGTGCAGTTCCTGCTCTCGCTGATGCGCTCGCACAAGCGCACCGACCTGCATGGCGTGGTGCACGACGGCTACACCCCTTGCATCCGCGTGATGACGCAGGCCGAGGAACGCAGCCATCGCGCCTTGTGACTACACTTCGCGCCTTTCCCTGAAGCAGACCATGGCGATCTACCAGCTCGACGACGACATTCCCCGCATCGCGGACACGGCCTGGGTGGCCGACAGCGCGCAGGTCATCGGCCGCGTGGCGCTGGAAGAGGGCGCCAGCGTCTGGTTCGGCGCCATCCTGCGCGGCGACAACGAATGGATCACCATCGGCCGCGGCTCCAACGTGCAGGACGGCAGCGTGCTGCACACCGACATGGGCTGCCCGCTGACGATCGGTGCGGACGTGACCATCGGCCATCAGGTCATGCTGCACGGCTGCACGATCGGCGACGGCTCGCTGATCGGCATCCAGGCGGTGGTGCTGAACAACGCGAAGATCGGCCGCAACTGCCTGGTCGGTGCCGGCGCGCTGGTCACCGAGGGCAAGGAGTTCCCGGACGGTTCACTGATCATGGGCTCGCCGGCCCGAGTGGTGAGGCAGCTCTCGCCCGAGCAGTTCGAGCGCCTGCGGCTGGGCGCGGTGCACTACGCCGAGAACTCCGAGCGCTATCGTCGCGGCTTGAGGAAGATCGGCTGATGTCGGAGTTGCACAAGTTCATCTTCGAGGGGCTGCCGGTGCGCGGCATGCTGGTGCGGCTGACCGATGCCTGGCAAGAGCTGCTGCAGCGCCGCGAAACTGCTGCAGACGCTTTCCCGCCGCCGGTGCGCGAGCTGCTCGGCGAGATGGCCGCGGCCGGCGTGCTGATGCAGGCCAACATCAAGTTCAACGGTGCCCTGATCCTGCAGGTGTTCGGCGACGGGCCGGTGAAGCTCGCGGTGGCCGAGGTGCAGCCGGATCTCGCGTTTCGCACCACCGCCAAGGTGATCGGCGAGGTGCCGGTCGGCGCGAAGCTGGAGGCGATGCTCAACGTGCACGGCCAGGGCCGCTGTGCCATCACGCTGGACCCGCAGGACAAGCTGCCTGGCCAGCAGCCCTACCAGGGCATCGTTCCGCTGCATGGCGATGCGCGTGAACCGCTGCAGCAGCTGTCGCAGGTGCTCGAACACTACATGCTGCAGTCCGAGCAACTCGATACGCGGCTCGTGCTCGCTGCCGACGACAAGGTGGCCGCCGGCCTGCTGATCCAGCGCCTGCCGGTGGAAGGTGCCGGCAACCTGGCCGGCCAGCTCGACCAGGACCAGATCGGCCTGAACGAAGAGTTCAACCGCATCGCCCACCTCGCCGCCACGCTGACGAGCGACGAGCTGCTCACGCTGGATGCCGACACCATCCTGCGCCGGCTGTTCTGGGAGGAGAAGCTGCTCCGCTTCGAGCCGCAGGCCGGTGCGTCGAGGCCGCACTTCAAGTGCTCCTGCTCGCGCGATCGCGTGGGAGCGATGCTGCGCAGCCTGGGCCGCGAGGAGATCGAGAGCATCATCGCCGAGCAGGGCCGGGTCGAGATCGCCTGCGATTTCTGCGGCATCAAGTACCACTTCGACCCGGTCGATTCCGCGGGCCTGTTCCTGCCGCCGGGAACGCAGCCGCCGGGCAGCAGCGCGCTGAACTGACTGGCTGACCGGCTCGCGCTACTGCTGGAACAGGCGGCGCTGCTCGGCGTCCCGGAGCTTCACGCAGACCGGATCCGCAGCCAGTTCGCCGCGTCGGCATTCGCGTTGCTCGCAGAAGCCGCGCATCAACAGGTTCGCAGCGGCACACAGTTCGGTTACGGTCTTCGCCCGCTCCGGTGGCGGCGCCGGTGGCGCGGCGACGACCGGTGCCGGGGCGGAGGGTGCGGGTGCCGGTGCCGGTTCGCTTCGCGCGGCAGGGGCTTCCAGCGCCCGCTTGCGTGCCACGGGCTCAGGCACCTGCTTGCGTGCCGGTGCCGCAGCAGCCGGTGCGGAGGCAGGCGCAGGGGCGGCCGCCGGCAAGGCGGCCGAAGCCGGTGCCGGCGCGGACTTCACCGGCGCGGGCGACGAGGCCGGCAACGGGGCGGCTGCCGGTGCTGCGGCGGAAGCCTGCGCAGCCGCCGGTGCAGGCGCGGCATCCATTGCGGCCGGCGGCACGCTCGGCCCCGCCAGCCAGGCGAGCAGAGCGAACACCGCCAGCAGGCCCAGGCCCGCGGCCACCCAGCGCAGCGGGCGCGGCCCGCGCCGCACGGACATGGAAGGTTCGAGCGGCGGCAGCGGCGAGGGCGCCGTGTGCGACATCACCAGCGTCGGCGCCGACAGCGGATCGAAGGTGTCCTCGTCGGGCGCCGCGGCGCTTCGCCATGCAGCCGGCAGCGGCGGAGCCAGGGTCGGCGCGCCCTCGCTCGGCGGAGCCTGTGTCTCGGGGGCTGGTGCCATTGCGGGCGCGGCTGTGGAAGCGGTCGCAGGGGGCGCGCCGAGTGACATCAGCGCAACCAGCCCGTAGCCGCAACGCTCGCAATAGGTCGAGCCGGGCGGATTGCGGTGCCCGCAGTCTTCGCAGCGCAGGGCCTGCAGCGAGTCGCTCTCGGGCAGATCCGCGGTCAGCGCTGCCATGGGGACGCCGCAAGCACGGCAGAACGTCGCGCCGTCGGCGTTTTCGGTACGGCACTCGAAGCAGGCGTGGGCCATCGGGTCGGGGTCTCGGGGACGCGGAACGATATCAGAGCGATGCGAGCCAGTGGCGCTCGCATCCCGCGTCGCCGCAGCGATCGCACACCCACTGCCAGCGTTTCGTGCCGTCGTCCTGCGGGGGATGCAGCGCGCGCTGCACCGCGGCCAGTGCGTTGGCAAGGCGCTGCGGACCTTGGCCGAACACCACCGCGCAGTCGATCGCCGCGCGCGCAAGGGCCGCGCGCACGAGTGCATCGACGGGCTCGCGCACATGCGGCCCGTCGCGCTGCAGCCCGTCGGCCTGCCAGGGCAGGTCGAGCGCGGTCAGCAGCGTCAGGCTGCTGCGCGCGTGGTCGGCCAGCGCGCTGTCGTACAGGCTGGTGTCGCCGAACACCTGCTCGCTGTACACGGCGATCATCAGCGCGGTGGTGTCGGCCACCACGATGTCGTGCGACTCGGCTGCCTCGGCGATGCGCAGGCTCTGCTGCGCGGCGATGCCGGCCTGCTCGTCCTGGCGCGGTGTGCGGCCGGCGCGATGGCAGAACTCGCGAAGGAATTCCGGCACCACGGCCACCCGGCGCCCGGGTGCCGCCAGCGCCGCGCCGAGTTCGGCGGCCAGCGTGGTCTTGCCGGTGCTCTCGGCACCGAGCAGGCCGATCACGAAGGCCCGGCTCATCGCGCCTCGGCGCGTGACATTGCCGACCAGGCCCGCCAGCCGGCCACCGACAGCAGCACGAACACCGCGTAGAGCACGACCGTGAGCCACAGGCCCTTGTAGGCGAACAGGGCGACGCTGACGACGTTGACGATCAGCCAGACCGGCCAGTTCTCGACGTACTTGCGGCCGAGCAGCCATTGGCCGACCAGGCTGCCGGCGGTCGGGAAGGCGTCCCACCAGGGCACATCGGAATCGGTCGCGCGGGCCAGGAAGGCGCCGAGCAGCGGCCAGGCCACGGCCATGGCCACCGTGCAGCCGATCAGCTCACGCCGGCCCAGACTGCGCACGCGCAGCGCCGTGCCGTCGTCCTGCGTGCCGCGCAGCCATTGCCACCAGCCCCACAGCGCCACCACGACGAAGAAGATCTGCAGGTTCGCTTCGCCATAGAGCCGGCTGTCCCAGAAGAGCGCGAAGTACAGCAGCGAGCTGGCGATGGCCAGCGGCCAGCCCAGCGGATTGACGCGGATGTTGAAGCCGACCATGGCCAGCGCGAGCACGAACGCGATCAGCTCGAGCCAGCTGGCCGGCGCACCCCACAGCGAGAAGGCGGGCACAAACAGCGGCCGCAGCACCTGCAGCAGCGTCTCCATCAGCGCTGGCGACGCGGGCTCAGCGCTGCGGCGCCGAGAGCTGCACGAAGATCTCGTCGGGCTTGACCATGCCGAGGTCGAAGCGGGCCTTCTCCTCGACCATCTCCAGGCCTTCCTTCAGGTCGCTCACCTCGGCGAGCAATTGCGCGTTGCGCTGCTTCGCCGCGGCGTTGACCTCTTTCTGGTCGCGCAGCTTGCCCGACAGCTCCATCACGCGCGGCACGCCGCCCTTGCCGAACCAGAGCTCGGCATGCACCAGCGCGAGCAGCGCCAGCAGGGCGAGGGTGACCAGGCGCATCGCCGCAGCCTCAGCGCAGGTTGTAGAAGGCCGAGCGGCCCGGGTAGGTGGCGACGTCGCCGAGGTCTTCCTCGATGCGCAGCAGCTGGTTGTACTTGGCGATGCGGTCGCTGCGGCTCATCGAGCCGGTCTTGATCTGGCCGGCGTTGGTGCCCACCGCGATGTCGGCGATGGTGGAGTCTTCGGTCTCGCCCGAGCGGTGCGAGATCACCGCCGTCCAGCCGGCGCGCTTGGCCATCTCGATGGCGGCGAAGGTCTCGGTCAGCGTGCCGATCTGGTTGATCTTGATGAGGATCGAGTTGGCGACGCGCTTCTCGATGCCTTCCTTGAGGATGCGGGTGTTGGTGACGAACAGGTCGTCGCCGACCAGCTGCACCTTCTGGCCCAGGCGCTCGTTGAGGTGCTTCCAGCCGTCCCAGTCGCCCTCGTGCATGCCGTCTTCGATGCTGATGATGGGGTACTTGTCGACCCAGGTGGCGAGGATGTCGGTCCACTCGGGCGCGCTCAGCGTCAGGCCTTCGCCCTCGAGGTGGTACTTGCCGTCCTTGTAGAACTCGCTGGCGGCGCAGTCCAGGCCGATGGCGATCTGCTCGCCGGCCTCGTAGCCCGCCTTGTCGATGGCCTCGAGGATCAGCTGGATGGCCGCCTCGTGGCTGGCGACGTTGGGCGCGAAGCCGCCCTCGTCGCCGACGGCGGTGGTCATGCCCTTGCCGTCGATGATCTTCTTCAGCGCGTGGAACACCTCGGCGCCGTAGCGCACCGCCTCGCGGAAGGTCGGCGCCCCCACGGGGATGATCATCAGCTCCTGCAGGTCGAGGTTGTTGTTGGCGTGCGCGCCGCCGTTGATGACGTTCATCATCGGCACCGGCATCTGCATGCCACCCGAGCCGCCGAAGTAGCGGTACAGCGGCAGGCCGGATTCCTCGGCGGCGGCGCGCGCCACCGCCATGCTCACGGCCAGCGTCGCGTTGGCGCCCAGGCGGCTCTTGTTGTCGGTGCCGTCCAGGTCGATCAGCGTGCGGTCGAGGAAGGCCTGCTCCGAGGCGTCGAGGCCGAGCACGGCCTCGCTGATCTCGGTGTTGACGTGCTCGACGGCCTTGAGCACGCCCTTGCCGAGGTAGCGCGCCTTGTCGCCGTCGCGCAGCTCGATCGCCTCGCGCGAGCCGGTGGAGGCGCCCGAGGGCACGGCCGCGCGGCCCATGGTGCCGGATTCCAGCAGCACGTCGCACTCGACGGTCGGGTTGCCGCGGCTGTCGAGGATCTCTCGGCCGACGATGTCAACGATTGCGCTCATGGTCTTTTCTCTCTCGCCTGAGGATGGAATCTTGGAATGGATGTCAGCAGGAGAAGTCGTTCTCGAGCAGCGGCTGCTGCTTGATCACGCGGTCCAGTGCCACCAGTTGTTCGAGCAGCGCCTTCATGTGCTTCAGCGGCACGGCGTTCGGGCCGTCGCTCATCGCGTTCGCGGGGTCGGGATGTGTTTCCATGAACACGCCGGCCACGCCCACTGCGATGGCCGCGCGCGACAGCACCGGCACGAACTCGCGCTGGCCGCCGGAACTGGTGCCCTGGCCGCCGGGCAGCTGAACCGAGTGCGTGGCATCGAAGACGACCGGCGCGCCGGTCTCGCGCATGATCGCCAGCGAGCGCATGTCGGACACGAGGTTGTTGTAGCCGAAGCTCGCGCCGCGTTCGCAGGCCATGAAGTTGTCAGGGTCCAGGCCCTTTTCCTTCGCGGCCGCACGCGCCTTGTCGATCACGTTCTTCATGTCGTGCGGCGCGAGGAACTGGCCCTTCTTGATGTTCACCGGCTTGCCGCACTGCGCGACGGCGCGGATGAAGTCGGTCTGGCGGCACAGGAAGGCCGGCGTCTGCAGCACGTCGACCACCGCCGCCACGGCGGGGATCTCGGCTTCGCTGTGCACGTCGGTGAGGATGGGCACCTTCAGTTCGCGCTTGACCTTGGCCAGGATCTCCAGGCCGCGTTCCATGCCAGGGCCGCGGAAGGTGGTGCCGCTGGAGCGGTTGGCCTTGTCGTAGCTCGACTTGAAGATGAAGGGGATGCCCAGCGCCGAGGTGATTTCCTTCAGGTGACCGGCCACGTCCATCTGCAGCTGTTCGCTCTCGACCACGCAGGGGCCGGCGATCAGGAAGAAGGGCCGGTCCAGGCCGACGTCGAAACCGCACAGCTTCATGCGGCCACCTTCGGGCGCTGCTCGGCATGCTGTGTCAGGGCGGCCTTCACGAACGATGTGAAGAGCGGGTGTCCGCCCCAGGGGGTGGACTTGAACTCGGGGTGGAACTGCACGCCCATGAACCAGGGATGCACGGCCTGCGGCAGTTCGACGATCTCGGTGAGCTTTTCTCGCTGGGTGATCGCCGAGATCACCAGCCCGGCCTCGGCGAGGCGCTCGAGGTAGTTGACGTTGGCCTCGTAGCGGTGGCGGTGGCGCTCGGTGACCACGTCGCCGTAGATCGCGTGGGCCAGCGTGCCGGGCTTGACGTCGGAGCTCTGCGCGCCCAGGCGCATGGTGCCGCCGAGGTCGGAGCTGGCGCTGCGCTTCTGGATCGAGCCGTCGGCGTCCTGCCATTCCTCGATCAGCGCGATCACCGGGTGCGGCGTGGCCGGGTCGAACTCGGTGCTGTTGGCGTTGGCGAGACCCGCCTTGTGGCGCGCGAACTCGATCGTCGCGACCTGCATGCCCAGGCAGATGCCCAGGTAAGGGATCTTCTTCTCGCGCGCCAGGCGCGCCGCGCAGATCTTGCCTTCGATGCCGCGCTTGCCGAAGCCGCCGGGCACCAGGATGGCGTCGAAGTCGGCCAGTCGTGCTACGTTGTCGGCCGAGATCATCTCGGAGTCGACGTACTCGATGTTCACCTTGGCGTGGTTGTGGATGCCGGCGTGGCGCAGTGCCTCGTTGAGCGACTTGTACGAGTCCGACAGGTCGGTGTACTTGCCGACCATGGCGATGCGCACCTCGGACTTCGGGTGCTCGACCTCGGTGACGAGGTCGTCCCAGCGGCGCAGGTTGGCCGGCGGCGTGGACAGGCGCAGCTTGTCGCAGATCAGGCCGTCCAGGCCCTGCTCGTGCAGCATGCGCGGCACCTTGTAGATGGTGTCGACGTCCCACATCGAGATCACGCCCCACTCGGGCACGTTGGTGAACAGCGAGATCTTCTCGCGCTCCTCGTCGGGCACGCGGCGGTCGGCTCGGCACAACAACGCATCGGGCTGCACGCCGATCTCGCGCAGCTTCTGCACGGTGTGCTGGGTCGGCTTGGTCTTGAGCTCGCCGGCCGCGGCGATCCACGGCACATACGTGAGGTGCACGAAGGCGCACTGGTTCGGGCCGGCCTTCAGGCTCAGCTGGCGCGCTGCTTCGAGGAAGGGCAGCGACTCGATGTCGCCCACCGTGCCGCCCACCTCGACGATGGCCACGTCCACCGCATGGTCGGTGCCGACACCGGCGCCGCGCTTGATGAATTCCTGGATCTCGTTGGTGACGTGCGGGATCACCTGCACCGTCTTGCCGAGGTAGTCGCCGCGGCGCTCCTTCTCGAGCACGCTCTTGTAGATCTGGCCGGTGGTGAAGTTGTTGGCCTTGCGCATCTTCGTGGTGATGAAGCGCTCGTAGTGGCCGAGGTCGAGGTCGGTCTCGGCGCCGTCGTCGGTGACGAACACCTCGCCATGCTGGAACGGCGACATCGTGCCCGGATCCACGTTGAGGTACGGATCCAGCTTGATGAGGGTGACCTTGAGGCCGCGCGATTCGAGGATCGCGGCGAGGGATGCAGACGCGATGCCCTTGCCCAGCGAGGACACCACACCGCCGGTGACAAAGACGAACTTGGTCATTGCATGCGGCACCCGCTGCTCACGAATGCCGTGGTGGTAAAGCGCGATTATAGGCGTGCCCACCACCCCGGCCGCGCTCAGGCGCCTGCGGCGATCGCCTTCAGCACCAGCTCGGCCGTCTGCTTCGGGTGCTGCATCGGGTACAGGTGCGTGCCCTCGATCCAGAAGAGGCGTTCGCCCACCAGCGCTCGCGTCGCGGCCACGCCGCCCTGGCGCATCTCGGCCGACTGCGTGCCGGCGACGAAGCTCACCGGGCAGGCCGGCGGATGGCGCTTGAGCAGCGTGCCCAGGTGGTGCGGCAGCGTGTTGTAGATGCGCGTCTCGATGTCGCGGCGAAAGGCCAGCACGATCTTGCCGTCCTGCGCCTCGAAGCCCGTCTGAACGTAGTCCTCGAGCACGCGCGGATCCCAGCGCGCGAATACCGCCTTGGCGGCGAAATGTGCGCGCACGGCGTCGCGCGACGGCCACTCGTGCCGGCGCGTCTGCGACACACGCCCCGGCGACACCCGCTTGACCAGCCCGGTGGCCTTGGCCACCTGCAGGCTGTGTGCGCGCCAGCCGGTGATGATCGGCGAGTCGAGCAGGATCAGCGCGCTGGCCAGGTCGGGCCGGCGGCAGGCGGCCAGCAGGCTCAGCAGGCCGCCGAGCGAGTGCCCGACCAGGATCGCCGGGCCGCCCACCTCGCGCTCGATGAAGTGGATCAGCTGGTCGCGCAGTTTCGGCCAGTTGCTGGTCACCGGATAGGCCGGGTCATGGCCGAAGCGCTCGACCGCGTGGACCTCGTGCCCCGCCTTTCGCCACAACTCGAACAGCACGCGGTAGGTGCCGGCCGGGAAGCCGTTCGCGTGGCTGAAGACGATCGGGGCCTTCTTCGGCTTCTTCAAACGATCTTCTCTCCGGCGTGGGTGATCTTGCGCATCGGCTCGAAGCGCCCGGAGCTCACGCACAGCGGATGCGCCGTGGTGCCACCGTCCCAGTGCGGGTCGTCGATCGATTCGAACACCTGGCGAAGCTTCTGGCCCCAGGTGCTGCGGATCATGTGGAAGTACGGGTTGTGCTCGTCGATGCACACCAGCTGGTCGCTGGCGTAGCGCCCGCGCTCGTAGACCAGCAGGTCCAGCGGCAGGCCCACCGACAGGTTGGACTTCAGCGTCGAGTCCATCGACACCAGCGCGCACTTGGCGGCTTCGTCCAGCGGCGTGGCCGGTGTGATCATGCGGTCGAGCACCGGCTTGCCGTACTTCGATTCGCCGATCTGGAAGTAGCAGGTCTCGCGCGTCGCCTCGATGAAGTTGCCCGCCGAATAGACGAGGAACAGGCGCATCGCCTCGCCCTTGATCTGGCCGCCGAAGATCATCGAGGCGTTGAAGTCGATGCCCGACTGCTTGAGCGACGGGCCGTCCTGGTCGTAGACGCGGCGCACCGCGCTGCCGAGCACGCGCACGGCGTCGAACATGCTGGTGGCGTTCCAGATGGTGATCGGCTCGCCGCCCGGGTTGTCGATCTTCTCGACCTGCAGGATCTCGCGCACCGACTGGCTGATCGACAGGTTGCCCGCCGACAGCATCACCATGAAGCGTTCGTCGGTCTTCTCGTAGACCATCATCTTGCGGTAGGTGCTGATCTGGTCCAGGCCCGCGTTGGTGCGCGAGTCGGACAGGAACACGAGGCCGGCATCGAGCTTGATGCCCACGCAATACGTCATGGCGATTCCTTCTGGATGGCTTTCAGGCGGTACAGCGCGTCCAGCGCTTCCTTCGGAGACAGGCTGTCCGGGTCGAGCTCGGCCAGCGTCTCCTCGACCTCGCTGCGAACCTGGATCGGCGGCGGCGGCGGCGCTTCGAAAAGGTCGAACTGCGAGTCGTGCGAGCGCTGCTGTGTTTCCAGCGCCTCCAGCGTGGCGCGCGCCTGGCGGATCAGCCCGGCCGGCATGCCGGCCAGCCGCGCCACCTGCACGCCGTAGCTGCGGCTGGCCGGGCCGACCTGGATGTCGTGCAGGAAGACGATGTCGTCGCCGCTCTCCACCGCCGAGACGTGCACGTTGAGCGCGCGCTCGTGCTTGATCGGGAACTCGGTCAGCTCGAAGTAGTGCGTGGCGAACAGCGTGAACGAGCGGTTGCGGTCGTGCAGCTGCGTGGCGATGGCGCCGGCCAGCGCCAGGCCGTCGAAGGTGGAGGTGCCGCGGCCGATCTCGTCCATCAGCACCAGCGACTGTTCGGTGGCGCCGTGCACGATGGCCGCGGCCTCGGTCATCTCGAGCATGAAGGTCGACTGCGCGTTGGCCAGGTCGTCGGCGGCGCCGATGCGCGTGTGGATGGCGTCGATCGGCCCGAGACGGCAGGCCTTGGCCGGCACGAAGGAGCCCATCGCGGCGAGCAGCGTGATCAGCGCCACCTGGCGCATGAAGGTGCTCTTGCCGCCCATGTTCGGGCCGGTGATGACGAGCATGCGCCGGTTCGCGTCGAGCCGGCAGTCGTTGGACATGAAGGCGCCAGCCCCGGTCTCGGCCAGCCGCGCCTCGACCACCGGGTGGCGGCCGCCCTCGATGTCGATGCAGGGCTCGCGCACGAAGGAAGGCCGGCACCAGCCCAGGGTGCGCGCGCGTTCGGCCAGCGCGGCCAGCGCGTCCAGCCCGGCCAGGCCACGGGCCAGCGAGGTCAGCGGGTCGAGGTGCGTCTGCAGCTGGTCGAGCACCTGGTCGTAGAGCAGCTTTTCGCGCGCCAGCGCGCGGTCCTGCGCCGACAAGGCCTTGTCCTCGAAGCTCTTGAGCTCCGGCGTGATGAAGCGCTCGGCGTTCTTCAGCGTCTGGCGGCGCTGGTAGTCGGCGGGCACCTTGTCCAGCTGGCCCTGCGTGACCTCGATGTAGAAGCCGTGCACCTTGTTGAACTGCACGCGCAGGTTGGCGATGCCGGTGCGCGCGCGCTCGCGCGCCTCCAGGTCGAGCAGGAAGGCGTCGCAGTTCTGGCCGATGCCGCGCAGCTCGTCGAGCGTGGCGTCGAAGCCCGGCGCGATGACGCCGCCGTCGCGCAGCAGCACGGCCGGCTCGTCGGCGATCGCCATCACGAGCAGGTCGGCGATCTCCTGCGGGGGGTGCATCGCCTCCCACAGCATGTCGAGCAGCGCGCTCGCGCCCATGCGGCACGCGCGCCAGCAGCGCGGGCAGCCCATGCAGCGTGGCGCGCAGCCCGGCCAGCTCGCGCGGGCGCACCTGGCGCAGCGCGATGCGGGCGGTGGTGCGCTCGACGTCGCTGACGCCGCGCAGCGCCTCGCGCAGCGCATCGAGCTCGGTGTGCAGCAGCGCCTCGATGGCGTCGTGCCGCTGGCCGGCGACGCGGCGCTCGCGCAGCGGCTGCGTCAGCCACTGGCGCAGTGCCCGGCTGCCCATGCCGGTGCGGCAGGTGTCCAGCAGCGACAGCAGGGTGGGGGCGTCCTCGCCGCGCAACGTCTGCGTCAGCTCGAGGTTGCGGTGCGTCGTGGGCGGCAGTTCCAGCAGCTCGCTGGCGCGCCGCACGGTCAGCGTACGCACATGGGCGAGCGACTGGCCCTGGGTGTGTTCGGCGAAGGCCAGCAGCGCGGCGGCCGCGGCCTGGGCGGCGACGAGGTCCTGCGCGTTGAAGCCGGCCAGGTTGGCCACGCGCAATTGCTCGCACAGCTTGCGTGTGCCCAGCGCGGCATCGAACTGCCAGGCCGGCCGCGCGGTCAGCGGCACGCGCGATTGCGCCAGCGTGGCGCTGCCGTGCTCGCGGTCGACCAGCACCTCGCTGGCCGCGAGGCGCGCCAGCCAGGTGCCGAGCTCGCGCTCGCTGCATTCGGTCAAGCCCAGCTCGCCCTGGGTCAGCGACAGCCAGGCCAGGCCGAAGTTGTTGCCCTGGCGCGCCACCGCGAGCAGCACCGAGTCGGCCTTGTCGGCGAGCAGTTCGGTGTCGGTCACGGTGCCGGGGGTGACCACGCGCACCACCTTGCGTTCCACCGGGCCCTTGGCCGTGGCCACGTCGCCGACCTGCTCGCAGATCGCCACCGCCTCGCCCATGCGGATCAGCTTGGCGAGGTAGCTCTCCACCGAATGCACCGGCACGCCGGCCATCACCACCGGCTCGCCGGCGCTCTGGCCGCGGCTGGTCAGCGTGATGTCGAGCAGGCGGTTGGCCTTGCGCGCGTCGTCGAAGAAGAGCTCGTAGAAGTCGCCCATCCGGTAGAAGACGAGCGTGTCGGGAAACTCGGCCTTGATGCGCAGGTACTGCTGCATCATCGGCGTGTGGCCGTCGAAGGCGGCCGTCAGGGGCTGGTCCACGCGCGGAGCCTCGTGGCTCAAAGCGGCGCGTCGTCGTCGCGGGCTGCGTCCGCCTTGCGGATGCGCACGGCGCCCTTCTTCTTCGGCGGCTCGGCCTGCGTGGCGGCCAGCGCCGCTTCCGGTGTCGGCCCGGCGTGGGCTGCGGTGGCGCCTGCGGCCGGATCGTCGGCCTTGATGGCGCGGGTGTAGGGCGCCAGGATCTGCACCAGCTGGCCGTACACCTTCGGGTTGCCCGCCACCACCTCGCGCTGGTAGAGGTAGTCGGCCTCGCCGGTGAAGTTGCCGATCAGGCCACCGGCCTCGGTGATGATCAGCGAGCCCGCGGCGATGTCCCAGGGGTTCAGCCCGGTCTCGAAGAAGCCGTCGTAGTAGCCGGCGGCCACGTAGCACAGGTCGAGCGCGGCGGCGCCGGGGCGGCGCAGGCCGGCGCAGCTCTGCATCACCTCCTCGAACATCTGCACGTAGCGCTTGAAGTTGTCGCCCTTGCGGAACGGGAAGCCGGTGCCGATCAGCGCGTCCGACAGGCGCGTGCGCTTGGAGGCGCGCAGGCGCTTGTCGTTGAGGAAGGCGCCGCGCCCCTTGGAGGCGTAGAACATGTCGTTGCGCGTCGGGTCGTAGACCACCGCCTGCTGCACCTGGCCGCGGAAGGCCAGCGCGATCGACACCGCGTAGACCGGGAAGCCGTGCAGGAAGTTGGTGGTGCCGTCCAGCGGATCGATGATCCAGACGTAGTCGCTGTCCTTCGCGCCGTGCGTGCGGCCCGATTCCTCCGCCAGGATGCCGTGGCCCGGGTAGGCGGTCAGCAGCGTCTCGATGATGGTCTGCTCGGCGGCCTGGTCGACCTCGCTGACGAAGTCGTTCGGCCCCTTCGAGCTGATGCGCAGCAGGTCCAGGTCGAGCGAGGCGCGGTTGATGATGGCCCCGGCGCTGCGAGCCGCCTTGATGGCGATGTTGAGCATCGGGTGGAGCGCTTGCGACATGGTGCGACCTGGGCAGGGGGAGAAGGGACCGGCGGGGAGGAAAGAGCGGGGCGGTGCAGGGCACTGCCGATAATGGCCATTTTACCCGGCCCCCATGCAAGCACCGGACCCGACCCGCTTCATCCTCATCGGCACCAGCCACCCCGGCAACGTGGGCGCGGCGGCGCGGGCGATGAAGGTGATGGGCTTTTCCGACCTCGTGCTGGTGGCGCCGCGCGACCCGCAGGTGCTGCAGCGCGACGAGGCGGTGGCGATGGCCAGCGGCGCCACCGACGTGCTGGCCGCCGCGCGCGTGGTGGCCACGTTGCCCGAGGCGCTGGAGGGCGTCACCTACCTGTGCGCCACGGCGATGACGCCGCGCGACTTCGGCCCGCCCACTCAGGCGCCGCGCGCGCTGTTCGCCACCCTGGCGCCGTCGCAGGAGCGCGTGGCCTTCCTGTTCGGCTCGGAACGCTTCGGCATGGCCAACGAAGACGTCTACCGCTGCCATGCCTGCCTGAGCATCCCCACGCGCGCCGACTACGGCTCGCTGAACCTGTCGCAGGCGGTGCAGCTGATCGCCTACGACTGGCGCGAGGCGCTGGGCGGCTTCGATGTCGAGCCGCGTACCACCGAAGCGACGCTGGCCGACGCGGCGTCGGTGCAGGGGCTGCTGGCGCACTGGCAGGAGACGATGGTGGAGATCGGCTTCCTCGACCCGGCGGCGCCGAAGAAACTGCTGCCGCGGCTGAACCAGCTGATCAACCGTGCCCGGCTCAGCCGCGAGGAGGTCGACATCCTGCGCGGCCTGGCGCGCTTCGTCGGCAAGCCGCGCGGTTGACGCCAGCAGGGTTGCGGCACCGCAGATACACTGGGCACTCACCCCTCGAGAGACGACCATGTTCCAGCGCCTGCGCGAAGACATCGCCTGCATCCTCGAGCGCGACCCCGCGGCGCGCTCGCGCTGGGAGGTACTGACCTGTTACCCGGGCCTGCACGCGCTGGTGATGCACCGCTGGGCGCATGCCTGCTGGAAGCGCGGCTTCCACTGGCTCGGGCGCTTCATCTCGCACCTGGCGCGTTTCCTCACCGGCATCGAGCTCCATCCGGGCGCCACCATCGGCCACCGGGTCTTCATCGACCACGGCATGGGCGTGGTGGTGGGCGAGACGGCCGAGATCGGCGACGAGTGCACCATCTACCAGGGCGTGACGCTGGGCGGCACCTCGCTGAGCAAGGGTGCCAAGCGGCACCCGACGCTCGGGCGTGGCGTGATCGTCGGCGCCAATTCGCAGGTGCTGGGCGGTTTCACCGTCGGCGACGGTGCACGCATCGGCTCGGGCGCGGTGGTCGTCAAGCCGGTGCCGCCGGGCGCCACGGCGGTCGGCAACCCGGCGCGGGTGATCAACGCCGAGAGCGATGCGGCGCGCGAGGCGGCGGCGGCGAAGATGGGTTTCTCGGCCTATGGCGTGACGCAGGGCGACGACCCGGTGGCGCAGGCCATGAAAGGCCTGATCGACAACGCCTCGGGACACGAGCACCAGATTGCGTTGTTGTGGCAGGCCATCGAGAAGCTTTCGCAGCGCTCGCGCGAACTGCCGGGCACCGACTGCGTGCCCGACGATGCCCACACCACCGAGCAGTTCGACGCCGAGCGGCTGAACCGGCTGGTCAAGTAGCCTAGAGCACGAACAGCAGCGGCGTCAGCAGCCAGAGGTAGCGCCAGTCGCGCGGCACCTCGATGACCAGCGTGGCGCTGTAGGGCCCGACGAAACCGTCGGGCTCGATGCTGCGGTAGCGGAAGTAGTAGGTGCCGCTGCTCGAGGGCCGCGGCAGCGTCCACTCGGGCGCGTTCAGGTCGGCCTGCGCGACGATCTCCTTGAACGCCGGGTCGCGCGCCAGTTCGACGTGCTGGGTGTCTTCCGCGCGGCCGCTCCAGGCCAGCGTGAGCGACTTGCCGTCCTCGCCCATGCCGCCCTTGGGCGGCTCCGGCAGAGGCCGCAGTTCGAAGCGCTGCGCGTCGCTGAACGGGCCCTTGTCGCCGTCGGCCTTGGTGCTGGCGATGCGCCAGTGGTAGGTGCCGGGGCCGCCGACCTCCAGCGTCTCGCGCGTGCCGGTCAGGCCTTCGCGCGCGGCGACGATCTGCGTGAAGGCCGCGTCGCTGGCCACCTGCAGGCGCACGCTCTTCGCCTCGAGGTTGGGTGACCAGTTGAACTCCACCGGCCCGAGCGATTGTTTGGCCCCTGATCGGGGCGTGTTGGTGGCCGGCGGCTCCGGCCGCGCCTTCAGCACGAAGGCACGCGCCGCGTCGTAGCCTTCGATGCCCTGGCCGTCGAGGCGCCGAGCGCGAAGGAACCACTTCGCGTCGTCGAGCCCGGCGATGCGCACGTCGCTGCCGGCCGTCACCTTCTGGTCGTTGACGATGCGCTCGAACTCGGCGTCCTGCGCCACCTGCACGCGCACCGTGTCTTTCTCGGTGGGCAGCGCGAAGCGCACCAGCGGGCGCTCGAAGCGCTCCGGCATGGCCGCCAGGTCGGGCGCGGGCAGCAGTTTCGCCGGCACCGGCGCGCGCGCCGCGGCGTCGATCGCGGCGCCGAAACCGGCGGCGATGTCGGTGCCGACACTGCGCTGCGGCGATTCGAGCTTGACCTTGCCTTCCAGCACCTCGCTGCGCGTGGCGCCGCTGTCGCCGTCGAGGCTGACGCGGTACTGCGTGCCGCGCACGCCGACCACGGCGGTGGGCGTGGTCACCTCCAGCGGCTGGGTTCGGCGGAGCTTGGCGGCCAGCACCTCCACCGAGCCGCGCAGCATGCGCAGCACGCCGGTGAACAGGCCGTCGCCGGCCAGCCGCGCCGCATCGGCCTCCGTGGCGCCGGGGCCGCGGCTGGCGACGATCTCGGCCAGGCTCGACGGCGGCACGCGCACCCGCGAGCCGTCGGCCAGCGCGAGCACGGCCGAACCGTTGGCACCGGTCTGCAGCGATTGGCCTTCGGCCAGTGCCGCGCCGGGCTGCACCAGCTCGTTGCCCACGCGCACCTCGCCTACCGCGCTGCTCACGCGCACCGGCAGGGCGCGCATGCGCATCAGCCGCGCCGGCACACGCAGCACCTGGCCGGGGCGGATGAGGTTCGGGTCGGGCAGGCGGTTCAGCCGCGCGATCTCGCGCCAGGCCTGCGGACCGATGAAGACCGTTTCCGACAGGCCGATCAGCGTGTCGCGTTCGCTGACGCGGTACTCGATGGTGGCCTCCTGCGCCGACACGGCCGCCGCGGCGGCCAGGCAGGCCAGGGCGACGGCATGACGCAAGGCCAGGCTCATATCAGCGTGCAGTGCGGATGGCCGTCTTCGGCCGGAACGCCTTGCACACGGATTCGTCGGTCTCGAAGTAGGGGCCACCGAGGAGGTCGATGCAGTAGGGCACGGCGGCGAAGATGCCATGCACGCCGCGGTCCTTCAATCCCTCGAGTGTCTCGGCGATCGACTTCGGCTGGCCGGGCAGGTTGATGATCAGCGTCTTGCCGCGGATCACCGCCACCTGGCGCGACAGGATTGCCGTGGCCACGAAGTTCAGGCTGATCTGGCGCATCTGCTCGCCGAAGCCGGGCATCACCTTGTCGGCCACCGCCAGCGTGGCCTCGGGCGTGACATCGCGCGGCGCCGGGCCGGTGCCGCCGGTGGTCAGCACCAGGTCGCACTTCGCCACGTCGACCAGTTCGCGCAGCGCGGCGCTGATCGCCTCCTGCTCGTCGGGGATCAGGCGCGTTTCCCAGGCCATCGGGTTGCGCAGCGCCCGCTTCAGCCAGTCCTGCAAGGCCGGGATGCCCTTGTCCTCGTAGACGCCGGACGACGCGCGGTCGCTGATCGAGACCAGGCCGATACGCACCGGGTCGAAAGCGGGTTCACTCATGGGCGGTCTCGCGCGATTGTTTGATGAACTGGAACAGCTCGCGGAAGGCGCGGCCGCTGCGCTGCTCGGGCTGCAGTGCGGCGTCCTTGCGCGCGCTGCGGATCAGGCTGCGCAGCTGCTGCGCATCGGTGCCCGGGAACTCCTGCAGGAAACCGGTGACGGCGTCGTCGCTGGCGACCAGCTCGGCGCGCCAGCGCTCCGACTCGTGCAGCGACAGCGCGTCCTTGGCGCGGCCGAGCTGCATGTCGAGCACCGCCTGGCGGATCGGTTCGGTGTCGGTGCCGCGCATCAGCTTGCCGATGTACTGCATCTGGCGGCGCTTGCCTTCATGCGTGCGCGTGCGACGGTACTCATGCACCGCGTCGCGCAGGTTCTCGGGGATGGCCAGGTCCTTCACGCGCGATTCGGGCAGCGCGACCAGCGCCTCGCCGAGGTCCTGCAGCTCGTGCGATTCCTTCTTGCGCTGGGTCTTGCTCGGCCGCTCGTCGGGATCGACGGGGTCTTCCGAGGGCAGAAATGGGGCGGTGCGGGGCATGAGGTGATGGTGAATGACGCACGGTTATGATAGCCCGCGACCCCACACGGACCATCTGCCCGGCCCGCTTTCCCGGCCCCACTCCCATGCCCGACACCAGCCCCCGCGGATTCGCCTACACGCGAGACCAGTTCCAGCAGCTCGCCGAAGACGCCCTTGCCCTCGCGCGCACGCTCGGCGCCAGCGAGGCCGGGGCCGAGGTCTCCGAGGGCGTGGGGTTGTCGGTCAGCGTGCGCAAGGGCGAGGTCGAGAACGTCGAGCGCAACCGCGACAAGTCGCTGGGCGTGACCGTCTACGTCGGCAAGCGCCGCGGCAATGCGAGCACCTCGGATTTCTCGCGCACCGCGCTGGAGCAGACGGTGCGTGCCGCCCACGACATCGCGCGCTTCACTGCCGAGGACCCGGCCGCCGGCCTGCCCGAGGTGGAAGACCTGGCCTTCGGCGCTGCCGCCGTGCGCGACCTCGACCTCTTCCACCCCTGGCCCATCGTCGCCGAGCAGGCGGTCGAGATCGCGCAGCGCTGCGAGGCCGCAGCGCTCGAGGTCGATCGCCGCATCACCAATTCCGACGGCGCCGGCGTGTCGGTGCAGCAGTCGCACTTCATCATGGCCAACAGCCGCGGCTTCCGCGGTGGCTACGCCAGCTCGCGGCACTCGCTGTCGGTGGCGCCGATCGCCTCGCTGCCCGGCAAGGGCGGCGACGACATGCAGCGCGATGCCTGGTACACCTCGATGCGCTCGCCCGATGACATGGCGGCGCCCGAGGCGGTGGGCCGCTACGCCGCCGAGCGCGCGCTGTCGCGGCTGCGCAGCCGCAAGATCGCCACGGCCGAGGTGCCGGTGCTGTTCGAGTCCACGGTGGCGGCCGGGCTGCTCGGCTCGCTGGTGCAGGCCGTCAGCGGCGGCGCGCTGTACCGCAAGTCCAGCTTCCTGCTCGACAGCCTGGGCCAACAGGTGCTCGCACCGCACCTCGATGTGCACGAGAACCCGCACATCCCGCGCGGCAAGGGCAGCTCGCCCTTCGACGACGAAGGCGTGACCACACGGCCGCGCGACGTGGTCCAGGGCGGTGTGCTGCAGGGTTACTTCCTGTCGAGCTACTCGGCGCGCAAGCTCGGCATGCGCACCACCGGCCACGCCGGCGGCTCGCAGAACCTCACGCTGAGCAGCCGGCTCACCCAGCCAGGCGACGACCTCGAGGCGATGCTGCGCAAGCTGCACCGCGGGCTGTTCGTCATCGAGCTGATGGGGCAGGGCGTCAACCAGGTCACCGGCGACTACTCGCGCGGCGCGGCCGGCTTCTGGGTCGACCAGGGCCGCATCGTGCACCCGGTGCACGAGATCACCATCGCCGGCAATCTGCGCGACATGCTCAAGGGCATCGTCGCGGTCGGCGCCGACACCTACACGAGCGGCACCAAGACGCTCGGTTCGGTGCTGGTCGAACGCATGAAACTCGCCGGCAGTTGACCGGGTCCACCCCCTGGTCGCGGCCCTGGGAAGCACGTAGTTTTTCGCACGGGTAAACACCGGGCGGGGGGGTATGGCCCCCCTCCTAGAATTTCTGCGCTCAATTCCTCCTCTTCCGCGTATCCACCCTAGGAGAAATCGCATGGAACGTCGCTCATTCATCCAACGCGCCGGCATTGCCGGGGTGCTCGCCGCCGGTGCCGCACCGGCCGTGGTGCACGCACAGGCCAACATCCGCTGGCGCCTGGCTTCGAGCTTTCCGAAGTCGCTGGACACCATCTACGGCGCTGCCGAAGTGATGGCCAAGCAGGTCAGCGACATGACCGGCGGCAAGTTCCAGATCTCGGTGCACGCCGGTGGCGAACTGATGCCCCCGTTCGGCGTCGTCGACGGCGTGCAGAACGGCACCGTCGAGATGGCGCACACCGCGCCGTACTACTTCTTCGGCAAGGACCCGACCTTCGCGATGGACTGCGCCATCCCGTTCGGCCTGAACAGCCGCCAGATGACGGCGTGGATGTACGAAGGCAACGGCATGAAGCTGTTCCGCGAGTTCTACGCGGGCTACAACATCCACAACTTCCCGATGGGCAACACCGGCGCGCAGATGGGCGGCTGGTACCGCAAGGAGATCAAGTCGCTGGCCGACATCAAGGGCCTGAAGATGCGCATCGGCGGCTTCGGCGGCAAGGTGCTCGAGCGCATCGGCGGCGTGCCGCAGAACATCCCCGGCGGCGAGATCTACCAGGCGCTCGAGAAGGGCACGATCGACGCGTCCGAGTGGGTGGGCCCGTACGACGACCAGAAGCTCGGCCTGAACAAGGTGGCGCCGAACTACTACTACCCCGGCTGGTGGGAAGGCGGCCCGCAGCTGTCGCTGTACATCAACACGAAGGCCTTTGCCGGCCTCTCGGCCGAGTACAAGGCGATCGTCGAGAACGCCGCGGCGCATGCCCACACCGTGATGCAGGCTCGCTATGACGCCCGCAACCCGGCCGCGCTGAAGCAGCTCGTCGGTGCCGGCACCAAGCTGTTCCGCTTCCCGAAGGACGTGATGGACGGCGCCTTCAAGGCTGCCATGGAGGTCTACGGTGAACTCAGCGGCAGCAACCCGGCGTGGAAGAAGATCTACGCCGACTACAACGACTTCCGCCGCGACCAGAACCTGATGTTCCGCTTCGCCGAAGCCGGCTTCGACGACTTCATGCAGCAGCAGAAGCTGTGATCGCCGGCCGCCTTCGGCGGCTTGCAGCATGAAAAGAGCCCCGCCTTGGCGGGGCTCTTCTCATTTGGGGGGGGGCAGCGAAACGAGGCGGGCGGGCCGCCCAGCCCCGCCCGCCCTGTGGCTCATTTCTGGCCCTGTTCCTTCTTGATCGACTCGAGCAGGCCCTTCATCGGGTCGTCGCTCGCCCCACTCTCGGCAGGGGCTGACGAGGCGCCCGCTGCGCCAGAAGCACCCGGCGCGGCCGGCACGGCGAACGGGTCGTTGGCTTCTTCGCGCGGCTGCATCTGCAGCTGGTCGAGCACCTTGTTCGCATCGATGGTGACGCCCTTCTCGATGCCGCCGGTCACCAGCGTCGGGAAGGCGATCACGGCCGACACCATGATCAGCTGCAGCACGATGAAGGCGATCGAGCCCTTGTAGATCTGCGAGGTCTGCACGGCCGGGATGGTCTCGCCGGTGATGCGGTCCTTGTAGTCCTTCTTGGCCGCGACGCTGCGCAGGTAGAACAGCGCGAAGCCGAACGGCGGTGTCAGGAACGAGGTCTGCAGGTTCATCGCGATGATCACGCCGAACCAGATCAGCGTCATGTCGGCCGGCGTGCCGGGCGGCAGCAGACCGCCGAGCATCTTGTCGGCCACTGGCGCGAGGATCGGGATAACGATGAAGGCGATCTCGAAGAAGTCGATGAAGCAGCCGAGGATGAACACCAGCACGTTCACGACGATCAGGAAGCCGAGCGCGCCGCCGGGCATCTTGTCGAACAGGTGCTCGACCCAGATGTGGCCGTCGGCGGCGTTGAAGGTGAAGCTGAACACCGTCGAGCCGATCAGGATGAACAGCACGAAGCACGACAGCCGCGCCGTGTTGTCCAGCGCCTGCACCAGCAGCTTGAGCTGCAGCCGGCCGCGGCCCACGGCCATGATCAGCGCGCCCAGCGCACCCATCGCGCCGCCTTCGGTGGGCGTGGCGATGCCCAGGAAGATGGTGCCCAGCACCAGGAAGATCAGCACCAGCGGCGGGATCAGCACGAAGGTGACCTGTTCGGTCAGGCGCGACAGCAGGCCGATCTTCAGCGCCTTGTTCAGCAGCGCCAGGCCCAGGGCCAGCAGCGAGGCCACCGTCATCGACAGGATGACGATCTCGTCGCCCGGCGCCGGCAGCTCGCGGCCGATCATCGGGTTGATGACGCTCTGGTGCACCTTCGACCAGGCGTAGCCGGCCGCGCCGCAGATCGCGAACAGCGCGAGCAGCGACCTGTGGCCGCTCGAGCCGTTGGCCTCGCGGTAGATGCGCGCCTCGGGCGGCAGCGCCGGCACCCACGATGGCTTGAAGATCGAAACCATCACCACGAACGAAAGGTAGAGGCCGACCAGCATCAGCCCCGGGATCAGCGCGCCGGCGTACATGTCGCCCACCGAGCGGCCGAGTTGGTCGGCCAGCACGATCAGCACCAGCGAGGGCGGGATGGCCTGCGCCAGCGTGCCCGAGGCGGTGATGGTGCCGGTGGCGATGGTGCGGTTGTAGCCGTAGCGCAGCATGATGGGCAGCGAGATCAGGCCCATCGAGATGACGGCCGCTGCCACCACGCCGGTGGTGGCGGCCAGCAGCGCGCCGACCAGGATCACCGCGATGGCCAGGCCGCCGCGCACCGGGCCGAACACCTGGCCGACGGTCTCGAGCAGGTCTTCGGCCATGCCGGATCGCTCGAGGATGATGCCCATGAAGGTGAAGAAGGGGATCGCCAGCAGCGTGTCGTTCTGCATGATGCCGAACACGCGCAGCGGCAGCGCCTGGAACAGGTTGCCGCCGAACAGGCCGGCCTCCATGCCGATGAAGCCGAACAGCAGCCCGGTGGCGGCCAGGCCGAAGGCGACGGGAATGCCCGAGAGCAGGAAGACGAACAGCCCCGCGAACATCAGCGGGACGAAGTTCTGCACGATGAACGAGGTTTCCATTTACTTGTCTCCCGCCAGCTTCTTCTCGGCAGCGGCGGCCAGTTCTTCGGCGAGCAGTTCTTCGTCGGACTTGTGGTGCTCCATGCTCATCGGCTCGGGGATGATGCCGCGCAGGAAGGCGATGCGCTTGACCAGCTCCGACAGTGCCTGCAGCAGCAGGATGCCGAAGCCCAGCGGGATCAGCAGGTAGACCGGCCAGCGGATCAGGCCGCCGGCGTTCTGCGACATCTCGCCGGATTGCCAGGCCCCCTCGAACAGCGGCCAGCTCAGGCGGATGAGGATCAGGCACAGCGGGATCAGGAACACGACGATGCCCAGCGTGTCGATGATGGCGTTGGTGCGCTTGGACAGCTTGGACGAGATGAAGTCGATGCGCACGTGCACATTGCGCAGGAAGGCATAACCCGCTCCCAGCATGAACACGGCCGCGAACAGGTACCACTGCACCTCGAGAAAGGCGTTCGAGCCGATGTTGAACGCCTTGCGCACGATGGCGTTGGTGGCGCTGATGAGCACGGCCGCCAGCACCAGCCAGCGGATGAGTTGGCCGATGCGGTCGTTGAAACGATCGATCAGGCCCGACAGGGAAAGCAGGGCGGACAAGGCAATCTCCGGGAGTTCTGGAAAACGGGCGCGCAATGGCGCGATGGTGCCGATGAAACCGCGATCGCCGCCGGCGCGCAACGGGTGAAACCGGTACGTGGAACTACGCAGCGAGGCTCCCGTTCAGGCGCCGCCGATCGAGCGGCAGCGCTCCACCGCGTACTTGATGAGCTCGGCTTGGCCGGCCAGGCCGAGCTTGCGGCGGATGTTGTGCCGGTGCGTCTCGACGGTGCGCACGCTCATGCCCAGCGTCTCGGCGATCTGCCGGCTCGCCAGCCCATCGGCCAGGCAGCGCAGGATCTCCGTCTCGCGGGCCGACAGCAGCGGGCGGCTCTCGTCGGGCCGCCCGGCGGTGGCGGCGAGCCCCGAGCCGAGGAAGTTGCGGCCCTGTGCGACCGCGAGGATGGCCGCGACGATCTCTTCCGACGGCGCCTCCTTCAGCACGTAACCGCGCGCGCCGGCTGCCAGCGCCCGATGCACGTACTCGGGGTTGTCGTACATGCTGAGCATCAGCACGCGCAAGGTCGGGTGGCGCTCGCGCAGCCGGGCGGTGAGCTCGATGCCGTTGACCTGCTTCATGCCCACGTCCATCAGCACCAGGTCGGGGCGCAGCCGCTCCACCTGCTCGAAGGCCTGCGCCGCGTCGCCGGCCTCGCCGACGACCTCGATGCCGGCGACTCCGGACAGGCGGGCGCGCAGGCCCTCGCGCACCAGCGGGTGGTCGTCGACGAGCAGGACCTTGCAGTCGTTCATGCCGCCTTCTTCGCCGCAGGGCGAAGCCGCTCGATCGCGGCGGCCGTCAGGTCGGCCAGGACCGCCGTGCGCCCGGGCCGCGACTCGATGCTGAACTCGCCGCCGATGGACTCGACGCGCTCGCGCATGTTGCGCATGCCAATGCCGCGGCGCGGGTCGACGCGGATCGCCGGCACGTCGAAGCCGATGCCGTCGTCGACGATGCGCAGGCGCAGTCCGCCGGCATGGAAGATCAGTCGCGCCTGCACGCGCGTGGCCTTCGAGTGCTTCTCGATGTTGGTCAGCGATTCCTGCACCACGCGGAACAGCACGGTGTTCACCTCGTCGGGCAGCGTGTCGGCCTGCCCCCACAGGCGCAGCGCGATGCGCACGCGGCCGTGCTGGTTGAACTCCTCGGCCAGGTCGTCCAGCGCCGCGGGCAGGCCCAGGGTATCGAGTTCGGCCGGCCGCAGGCGGTGCGATATGCGGCGCACCTCGTGCAGCGCGTCGCCCAGGCGCTGGACGGCACGCTGCAACGCAGGCGGCGTGGCTTCGCGGCCGAGCTGGGTCGCGGCGGACTCCAGCAGCAGCTTGATCGACACCAGCGTCTGGCTGGTGCTGTCGTGCAGCTCGCGCGACAGGTGGGCGCGCTCGTCTTCCTGCGACTTGACCACCTGGCGGGCCAGGTTGCGCAGCTTGGCGTCGGCCACCTTCGCCTCGCTGAAGTTCAGCACCATGCCGCTGCCACCGATCAGCACCACGCCGAACAGCGCGATGCCTGCGATCCACAGCATCGTGGAGGCGACGTTCTCGTCGACCTGGCGGTCGATCTGGGTTAGCGTGCCCTGGATGTCGTCGAGGTACAGGCCCGTGCCGATGACCATGTTCCAGCGCGGCAGCGAAATCGCGTAGGCGAGCTTGGGCGTGAGCGTGCGCGTGGAAGGTTTCTGCCACAGGTACTGAACGAAGCCGCCGCCTTCGTGGGCGCGAGCGATCAGCTCGCGGATCAGCGGCACGCCCTGGGCATCCTTCAGGTCCCACAGGTCCTGGTTCTGCAGTTCGGGCTGGCGCGGGTGCAGCAGGTTGCGCCCGCCGGTGTCGAAGACAAAGAAGTAGCCGTCGATGCCGTAGTCCATCGTCGACAGCAGCCGCAAGGCTTCGGCGAGGGTCTGCGCGTCGTCGCGCCGCGTGTCGTACAGCGGCGCGAGCAGGCTGCGCGCCAGCCCGACGTGGTTGAGCAGCTCGGTCTGCTTGGCGGCCATGTAGGCCGTCTCGACCACCTGGCGCTCTCGGCGAGACAGGTCCTGCTGCTGCTGGCGCATCGCCAGGGCGATCAGGCCCAGCGACACCAGCAGCGGCAGGATCGCCAGCAGCAGGAACTTGGAGCGGGGGCGCATGGCCTGGGGCAGGTCGTGCGCCGCCAGTGCGCGGCTAGCGGGAGACTGCCGCCAGGTACAGCTTGCCCGAGCGATTGCCACTGCGGCAGAAGGCCACCATCGGCCGCGGCAGCGCGGCGACCAGTTCGGCCATGCGAGCGATCTCTGCGGGCGAGTGGTAGGCGGGCTGCACCGGCAGATAGGCGTAGGCGAGGCCGGCGGCCTGGGCGGCGGCTTCCACTTGCGCGCTGGTCGGCTGCTCCGGGCCTTCCTCGAAGTCGGGCCGGTTGTTGACGACGCTCTTGAATCCCAGCGCGGCCAGGTCGGCCATGGCTTCGGGGGTGAGCTGCGGCGCCACGCACACGTCGGGGGCGATCTGGCGCAGCAGTTGGCGGGTCGGGACCATCGTGTTCACCTCAGCGGGACAGAGCCTGTTTGACGGCGGCAGACACCTGCCCCATGTCGGCCTTGCCGGCCAGTTTCGCCTTCACGGCGCCCATCACCTTGCCCATGTCGCCGGGGCCGGTGGCGCCCAGTTCGGCGACGATGGCGGCCACCGCGGCGGTGATCTCCTCGGCCGACAACCGCTGCGGCAGGTAGCTCTCGAGCACCTGCAGTTCGGCGGTCTCTTTGTCGACCAGGTCGGTGCGGCCCGCGGCGCCGAACTGCGCGATCGAGTCCTTGCGCTGCTTGATCAGCTTGTCGACGATGCCGATGACGGCCGCGTCGTCGAGCTCGATGCGCTCGTCGACTTCCTTCTGCTTCATCGCCGCGAGCAGGCCGCGGATGGTCAGCAGCCGCGCCGCTTCCTTGGCGCGCATGGCGGCCTTCATGTCTTCGGTGATGCGTTCCTTGAGGCTCATGCTCGACTCCAGAAGTGACGAAGCCCGCAGCGGAGGGCCGTGCGGGCTTCGGTGAAACGGCCGAAAGCTCAGTAGAGCTTCTTGGGCAGTTGCATGCTGCGAACGCGCTTGAAATGGCGCTTGACGGCCGCGGCCTTCTTGCGCTTGCGCTCGGCGGTGGGCTTCTCGTAGAACTCGCGGGCGCGCAGGTCGGTCAGCAGCCCGAGTTTCTCGATCGTGCGCTTGAAGCGGCGCAGTGCCACGTCGAACGGCTCATTCTCTTTGACGCGAATCGTAGTCATGTACAGATGAAGTGTTGAATTGCGCTCGGTGTTGCGGGTCGCAGCGGGCAGAAGGGTCCGGAGTTCCTGCCTGCCGCAATCTCCGCAATCGCGGCGCGGGTTTGCCAGCAAAGACGTCGATTATATGCCGGATTCCGGCCCTGGCAAGCTGGCGGTCAGTGGGCACTCCCGGGTGGCCGAGCGGCCACGGCGCGGGCGCAGGCGGCGGCGCTGGCCCAGGCCCACTGGAAGTTGTAACCACCGAGCCAGCCGGTCACGTCGACCACCTCGCCGATGAAGTGCAGGCCCGGTGCGAGCTTGCTTTCCATCGACTGGGAGCTGAGTTCGCGGGTGTCCACGCCGCCCAGCGTCACCTCGGCCTTGCGGTAGCCCTCGGTGCCGTCGGGCAGGATCTCCCAGCGCTGGGCCTGGCGGGCGAGATCGCGCAATTCCTGGTCGCGCATCTCCGCCACCGGCCTGGCGGCCCAGCCCGGGCGGCCGGCCAGCCAGGCTTCGGCCAGCCGCCGCGGCAGCAGCTCGGCGAGCTCGTTGCCGAGCTGCCGCCGTGAACTGCGCTTGGCCTGCAGCAGCGCCTCCGACAGGTCATGGCCCTGGGCCAGATCGATGCGCAACGGCGTCCCGGGCAGCCAGTAGTTCGAAGCCTGCAGCACCGCCGGGCCGCTGAGGCCGCGGTGGGTGAAAAGCAGGTCTTCGACGAAGCGGCCGCAGGACTTGCCGGCACCGGTCTCGATGCCCACCTCCAGCGACACGCCCGCCAGCGGCACGAACGGCGCCCATTGGGCGGAATCGAAGGTCAGCGGCACCAGCCCGGGGCGCAGTGCGACGATGCGGTGGCCGAACTGCTGCGCGATCCGATGGCCGAAGTCGGTGGCGCCGATCTTCGGGATCGAGAGGCCGCCGGTGGCGATGACGAGCTTCGGGGCGCGAACCGGCCCGGCGTCGGTGTCGAGCTCGTAGCCGGCTGCGCCGTGCCGAACCGCCTTCACCGCGCAAGGCTGGCGCCGCGTCACGCCGCCCGCATCGCACTCGCGCAGCAGCATATCGATGATGTCTTCGGCCGAACGGTCGCAGAACAGCTGGCCCTTGTGCTTCTCGTGCCAGGCGATGCCGTGGCGCTGCACCAGCGCGATGAAGTCCGCGGGTGTGTAGCGCGCCAGGGCCGAGCGGCAGAAGTGCGGGTTGTCGGAGAGGAAGTTCGCCGGCGCCGCGTCGCGGTTGGTGAAGTTGCAGCGCCCGCCGCCGGAGATGCGGATCTTCTCGGCCACCTTGACCGAGTGGTCCAGCAGCAGCACGCGGGCGCCGAGCTGGCCGGCGATGCCTGCGCAATGCAGCCCGGCGGCCCCGGCGCCGACGATCACGGCGTCGAAGTCGGGGGCGTGGGTCATCGGCGCGGATGATAAAGGGGGCCCGCGGGCCCCCTTCGTCGTGAGTGCGCCGGGGCGCCGTTCAGGGCTGGTACTTCCAGGCGCCGTTCTTGATCTTCACCATCACGCGGGCGCGCTGGTCCAGGCCCAGGTGGTCGGTTGGCGACATGCTGAAGATGCCGTGCGCGCCGGGCAGGTCCTTCACCTGCTCGAGCGCGTCGCGCAGCGCGGTGCGGAACTCCGCCGTGCCGGGCTTGGCCTTCTTCAGCGCGACCGGGATGGCGGCGGTCATCAGCAGGCCGGCGTCCCAGGCGTGTGCGCCGAAGGTCGAGACAGAGCCCTTGCCGTGCGCTGCCTCGTAGGCGGCCACGTAGGCCAGCGCCGATTTGCGCACCGGGTTCGAGGCCGGCAGCTGCTCTGCCACCAGCACCGGGCCGGCGGGCAGGAAGGTGTCGTCGACGTCCTTGCCGCCCACGCGCAGGAAGTCGCTGTTGGCCACGCCGTGCGTCTGGTAGTACTTGCCGGTGTAGCCGCGCTCCTTGAGCGTCTTCTGCGGCAGCGCCGCCGGCGTGCCGGAGCCGGCGATCAGCACCGCATCGGGCTTGGTGCCCAGGATCTTCAGCACCTGGCCGGTGACGGCCGTGTCGGTGCGGGCATAGCGCTCGTTGGCGACGATCTGCAGGCCCTTGAGCGACGCGACCTTCGCGAACTCGCCGTACCAGCCCTCGCCGTAGGCGTCGGCGAAGCCGATGAAGCCCACCGTCTTCACGCCGCTGTTGGCCATGTGGGTGGCGATCGCCAGCGACATCATGATGTCGTTCTGCGGCGTCTTGAAGACCCAGCGCTTCTTCGCGTCGACCGGCTCGACGATGCGCGCGGAGGCGGCCATCGAGATCATCGGCACCTGGTTCTCGGCCACCACGTCGATCATCGCCAGCGAGTTCGGCGTGATCGTCGAGCCGAGCACGATGTCGACCTTGTCTTCGGTGATCAGCTTGCGCGTGTTGGCCACCGCCTTGGTGGTGTCGGAGCCGTCGTCGAGCACGATGTAGTTGACCTTCTGACCGGCGATCGTCTTGGGCATCAGGTCGATGGTGTTCTTCTCGGGGATGCCCAGCGATGCGGCCGGGCCGGTGGCCGAGACGGTCACGCCGACGGTGATGTCGGCGCGGGCCGCGCCGGCGGCACCGAGCAAGGCGAGCAGCGTGGGCAGCAAGAGGCGCTTGAAGTTCATGGAATGTCTCCTGGAAGAGGGCGTTGGAAATTATCGACTGATCGGTCGACGAATCAGTCCCGGGCTTTCACTGAAGCGGCCGAGGTGACAGAGGGCGGATTGACCGCCGCCAGCCCGCCGAGGAAGAGGTCGGCCACGATGGGCGCCATGTCGTCGTGGCGCAGCCGGCCCTCGGGGCTCAGCCAGGTGAACATCCAGTTGATCATGCCGAACAGCAGCATGGTCAGCGGCTTGTCGAGCGCGGCCTGGGCGAGCTCGGGGCGCGCCTGCGCGATGGTGGCAGCGAAGGCGGCGACCACCGCGCGCTCCTTGCGCAGCACGCGGTTGCGGTCCTTCGGTTCGAGGAACTTCACGTCCTGCGTCAGCACACCGTGGTCGTGGCGGGCCTGCGCGTACTCGTGCACGAAGCGCCGGATCAGCTCGCGCAGCCGCGGCGCTGGCGCCAGGCCCAGCGACGCCACTTCGCCGACCAACGCCTCCAGCCGCGTCACGTGGCTTTCGGTGATCTCGCTGAGCAACTCGTACTTGTCGCTGACGTAGTGGTAGAGCAGCGGCTTGGAGATGCCGCACTCGCGCGCGAGGTCGCTCATCGACGTGCCCGGGTAACCCTGCTGCGCGAACAGCCGCGTGGCCGTGCGCACGATGGTCTCGCGGTTGAGCTCGTAATCGGCCGAGCGCCCTCGCGCCATCAGCGTTCGTCCAGCGTGATGGTCACGCTCGGCGTGAGCGGGTGCGACTGGCAGCACAGCACGAAGCCCTGCGCCACCTCGGCCTCGGTGAGTGCGAGGTTGCGGTCCATGCGCACCTGGCCGTCGAGCAGCTTGCCCTTGCAGGTCGAGCACACGCCCGCCTTGCAGGCGTACGGAACATCCAGCCCGGTGCGCCGCGCGGCGTCGAGGATGGACGGGTCGCTCAGGCGGAACGACACCTGCCGCGCCAGCCCGTCGATGACCAGCGTGACCTGCGCGTTGTCGGCGTCACCTTCCTCGACGTGGTGGGCGGTGGCGGCGTTGATGTCGCCGAAGCGTTCGACGTGCACCTTCGCCGAGGGCACACCCGCCGCGGCCAGCGCCGCGACCGCACCGTCGAGCATGCCGGCCGGGCCGCAGACGAAGGCCTCGTCGACCGAGTCCGCCGGCACCAGTGTCTTCAGGAACTGGCCGATGCGCTCCTCGTCGAGCCGCCCGTTGAACAGCGGCGCATCCTGCGCCTCGCGCGAGAACACCGGCAGCAGCGTGAAGCGGTTCAGGTAGCGGTCCTTCAGGTCTTCCAGCTCTTCCTTGAACATCATCGTGGCGACGCGGCGGTTGCCGTAGACCAGCGTGCAGCGCGTGCCCGGCTCGCGCCGCAGCAGCGTCTTGATCAGCGAGAGCACCGGCGTGATTCCGCTGCCCGCGGCGATGAAGAGCAGGTGGCGCTGCTGCGCCGGATCGGGCTGCAGCGTGAAGCGGCCCTGCGGTGCCATGACCTGCAGCGTCTGGCCTTCGCGCAGGTTGTCGGCGGCCCAGCCCGAGAAGGCGCCGCCGGGCAAGAGGCGGATGCCCACGCGCAGCGCGCCGTCGTCGAGCGCGCTGCAGATGGAGTAGGAGCGGCGCAGGTCCTCGCCCGCCACGTCGGCACGCAGCGTCAGGTACTGGCCGGGCGAGAAGGCGAAGGTGTCGCGCAGTTCCGGCGGGCACGCCGAAGCCGACGAGCAGCGCGTCGGCGTCGCGTTCGATGCTCTTCACCGGCAGGGCATGGAATTGCAGGCTCATGGTCTCGGCTCAGATCGGCTTGAAGTGTTCGAAGGGTTCCAGGCAGTCGAGGCAGCGGTACAGCGCCTTGCAGGCCGTGGAACCGAAGGCGGACAGGCGCTGCGTGTTCGTGCTGGCGCAGCGCGGGCAGGCGATGTCCTTGGGGTGGAAACGCAGCGGTTGCGCTTCGGCAGCCTTGAGGTGCGGCGGGGCGATGCCGTAGGCGCGCAGCTTCTCGGCGGCCGCCGGGTTGATCCAGTCGGTCGTCCAGGCCGGGTCGAGCCGCGTCGTCACCGTCACGCCGCGCGCGCCGGCCTGCATCAGCGCCTGGACCACCGACTCCTGGATCACCTCGGTGGCCGGGCAGCCGGAGTAGGTGGGCGTGAGCGTCACCGTGACGTCGTCGTCGCCGTTCACGGCGAGCTCGCGCACGATGCCCAGGTCGACCACCGACAGCACCGGCACCTCGGGGTCCGGCACGCCGTTCAGGGTCGCCCAGGCGTGGTCGAGATTCACCACACCGCCCCGGGGAAGGCGCGCGGCAGCGACTGCATCTCGGCCAGCAAGAAACCCATGTGCTCGCTGTGCACGCCGCGCTTGCCGGTGGAGCGGAAAGGCGTGTCGGCCAGCGGCGTGAGCATCGCCTCGGCGAACACCGGGTCCACTTCGGCGCGCCAGGCCGATTGCAGCGAGCTCCACGCCGGGCCGATGCCGGTGGCGGCGGCCTGTGCGTCGATCTCGTCGTCGGCGAACCATTCGGCGGTGTAGGGCCACAGCAGCGCCAGCGCGTCGCCCATGCGTCGCGCCGACTCTTCAGTGCCGTCGCCCAGGCGCACCACCCAGTCGCCGGCGTGCTGCTGGTGGTAGCGCACCTCCTTCAGGCTCTTCGCCGCGATGGCGGCGAGCTGCGCGTTCGTCGAGGCGGCCAGCGCCGTGCACAGCACCTTCATGAAGCTCGCCCACAGGAAGCTGCGCAGCACCGTGCGCGCGAAGTCGCCGTTGGGCAGCTCCAGCGCGGTCGGGTTGCGGTACTCGCGCTCGGCGCGCAGGAAGGCCAGCGCGTCCTCGTCGCGGCCGCGGCCTTCGAGCACGCCGGCCAGCGCGAGCAGGCTGCGCGCCTGGCCGATGTGGTCGAGCGCGACGTTGGTCAGCGCGATGTCTTCCTCCAGCACCGGCGCGTGGCCGCACCACTCGGCCAGGCGCTGGCCGTGGATCAGGCAGGCGTCCGCGATGCGAAGAACGTAGAGCGTGTTCGCATCCATCACATGTGGTCCACGTCGGCCGGCAGCTTGTAGAAGGTCGGGTGGCGGTAGACCTTGTCCTCGGCCGGCTCGAAGAACATGTCCTTGGTGTCCGGGTCGCTGGCCACGATCTGGTCGGAGCGCACCACCCACACGCTGGCGCCTTCCTGGCGGCGCGTGTAGACGTCGCGGGCCATCTGCAGCGCCATCGCCGAATCGCTCGCGTGCAGGCTGCCGCAGTGCTTGTGGTCCAGCCCGCTCTTGCTGCGGACGAATACTTCCCACAAGGGCCATTCATTCTTGGTGCTCATCTCATGCCGCCTTTGCTCTGAGTTGTTTCTTGCGCTCGTGGGCCAGCGCCGCCTCGCGCACCCAGGCGCCGTCGTCCCAGGCCTTCACGCGATCGGCCAGGCGCTCGCGGTTGCAGGGGCCGTGGCCGTTGACCACGTTCCAGAACTCGCTCCAGTCGATCGGGCCGTGGTCGTAGGACTGGCGCGCCTCGTTCCACTTCAGCAGCGGGTCGGGCAGGGTCACGCCCAGCACCTGCGCCTGCTCGACGGTGGCGTCGATGAACTTCTGCCGCAGGTCGTCGTTGGAGATGCGCTTGATGCCCCAGCGCATCGACTGCGTGCTGTGCGTCGACTCAGCGTCCGGCGGGCCGAACATCATCAGGCTCGGCCACCACCAGCGGTTCACCGCGTCCTGCACCATGTCGCGCTGCGCGGGCGTGCCCTGCGTCATCATCACGTTCAGCGCGTCGAAGCCCTGGCGCTGGTGGAACGATTCCTCCTTGCACACGCGCACCATCGCCCGCGCGTACGGGCCATAGGAGCAGCGGCACAGCGGCACCTGGTTCATGATCGCCGCGCCGTCGACCAGCCAGCCGATCACGCCCATGTCGGCCCAGTTCAGCGTCGGGTAGTTGAAGATCGAGCTGTACTTGGCGCGGCCGCTGTGCAGCGCGTCGAGGAGCTCGTCGCGCGACACGCCCAGCGTCTCGGCCGCGGCGTAGAGATACAGGCCGTGGCCGCCTTCGTCCTGCACCTTGGCCAGCAGGATCGCCTTGCGCTTGAGCGTGGGCGCGCGCGTGACCCAGTTGCCCTCGGGCAGCATGCCGACGATCTCGGAGTGCGCATGCTGGCTGATCTGCCGCACCAGCGTCTTGCGGTAGTGATCGGGCATCCAGTCCTTGGCCTCGATGAATTCGCCGGCGTCGATGCGCGCCTCGAAGGCAGTCTCGCGCGCCTGTTCCTCGGCCGACTTGACGGCCTGCACCTGGCCCTTGGCCTCGCGGGCCATGGTGTCCATCGCCTGGGTGTACATGTCTTCTTCTCCTCAGCCCTTGGGCCGTTGGTCCACCACGCGGCGGGCCTTGCCCACCAGCGTGCGTTCGATGGAATCGGGCAGGCCGACGTCGATCTCGGCGCTCACGCCGACCAGCGTCTTGATGCGGTGCTGCAGCCACTCGCCGATCTCGCGGCGGTCGGCGGTGCCCGAGGCGCCGGCATCGGGCCGCACCTCGCAGCGCACCGTCATCTGGTCGAGGTGGCCGTTGCGCTTGACGACGATCTGGTACTGACCGCTGAGCTTGTCGTTCTGAAGGATCAGCTCCTCGATCTGCGTCGGGAACACGTTGACGCCGCGGATGATCAGCATGTCGTCGCTGCGGCCGACGATCTTGCCGATGCGGCGCATGCTGCGCGCCGTGGGCGGCAGCAGGCGCGTCAGGTCGCGCGTGCGGTAGCGCACCACCGGCAGCGCCTCCTTGGTCAGCGTGGTGAAGACCAGTTCGCCCTCGGCGCCGTCGGGCAGCACCTCGCCGGTGTCGGGGTCGATGATCTCGGGGTAGAAGTGGTCTTCCCAGATCACCGGGCCGTCCTTGGTCTCGATGCACTCGTTGGCCACGCCCGGGCCCATCACCTCGGACAGGCCGTAGATGTCGACCGCGTCGATGCCGGCGGCGGCCTCGATGTCGCGGCGCATCGCCTCCGTCCAGGGCTCGGCGCCGAAGATGCCCACCTTCACCGACATCTCGCGCGGGTCCAGCCCCTGGCGGCGGAACTCCTCGATGATCACCTGCATGTAGCTGGGCGTGACCATGATGATGTCGGGCTTGAAGTCGACGATCAGCTGCACCTGCTTCTCGGTCTGCCCGCCGGACATCGGGATCACCGTGCAGCCCAGCCGCTCGGCGCCGTAGTGCGCGCCCAGGCCGCCGGTGAACAGGCCGTAGCCGTAGGCCACGTGCACCATGTCGCCGGCGCGCCCGCCGGCGGCGCGGATCGAGCGCGCGACCAGGTCGGCCCAGCGGTCGATGTCGCCCTGCGTGTAGCCGACCACCGTCGGCTTGCCGGTGGTGCCCGACGAGGCGTGCACGCGCACCACCTGCTCGCGCGGCACGGCGAACATGCCGAAGGGGTAGTTCTCGCGCAGATCCTTCTTCGTCGTGAAAGGGAACTTCGCCAGGTCGGCGAGCGACTTCAGGTCGTCGGGGTGCGCGCCCTGGGCGTCGAAGGCGCGGCGGTAGTGCGGCACGTTGTCATAGGCATGGCGCAGCGACCACTTCAGCCGCTGCAATTGCAGCGCCTGCAGCTCGTCGCGGCTGGCGGTCTCGATCGGCTCGAGCTCGCCGGGGGCGGGGCGCTTGACAGTCATCGGCAATGTCTCCGTGGGGCTGGGCCGTCAGGTCACGACCTGCTTGCCCTTCATGCGGTACGAGCGGCCGCGAAACACCGCGATGCGCTCGCCGCTCTGGTTGGTCACCTCGATGTCGTACACGCCCATGCGCGATCCCTGCGAAACGACACGGCCGCTGGCGGTGAGCCGGTCGCCCGGTTTGCCGGGGCCGAGCAGGTCGACGTCGAAGCCGGAGGCGACGGTGAGTTCGTTGTACGAATTGCAGGCGTAGGCGAAGGCCATGTCGGCCAGCGTGGCGATCAGCCCGCCCTGGCAGATGCCGAAGCCGTTGAGCATGTCCTCGCGCACCGTCATCGCCACCGTGGCGTGGCCGGGCGAGACGGCGGTGACCTCCATGCCCATCGCGTGGGCGCAGCGGTCGGTGGCGAACATGGTGTCGCGCACCCGCTCGGCGAGGTGCTGCGCGTCGCTGTAACTCGTGTCCTTCATCGGTTCATCGATCCGTGAAACGCGGTGCGCGCTTGGCGAAGAAGGCGCCCACGCCTTCGAGGTAGTCGTGGCTCATGCCCAGCCGGCGCTGCACCTCGCCCTCCATGCTCAGCGCGGCGGACAGGTCCATGTGGTCGGCGGCGGCGAAGGCGCGGCGCGTTTCGGCCAGCGCCTTGGAAGGCATTCCGGCAAGGCGGTTCGCCAGCGCCGTGGTTTCGTCGGCCAGCGCGGCATCGTCGACGCAGCGCCAGATCATGCCCAGGCGCTGCGCCTCCTCGGCGCTGCACTTGTCGCCCAGCAGCGCCAGCGCCATCGCGTTGGCACGGCCGACCAGCCGGGGCAGCAGCCAGGTGCCGCCGCAGTCGGGCACCAGGCCGATCTTCGAGAAGGCCTGTATGAAGGAGGCGGATTTCGCCGCCAGCACGATGTCGCAGTTCAGCGCCAGGTTGGCGCCGGCGCCCGCGGCCACGCCGTTCACCGCCGCGATCACCGGCACCGGGAAGTGATGCAGCAGCATCGCCAGCGGTTTGTAGCGGGATTCGATCAGGTTGCCGATGTCACGCGGCTGCGCGCCGGGCTTGAGGTCGGGCGCGGCAGCCGGGTCGGACAGGTCCTGTCCGGCGCAGAAGCCGCGGCCGGCGCCGGTGATGACGACGCAGCGCACCGCGGTATCGGCCGCCGCAGCCTTCAGCTCCGCCGACAGCGCATCGTGCATCGCGCCGTTGAAGCTGTTCAGCGCTTGTGGCCGGTTCAGAGTGAGGGTCTGCACGGCGCCGTCGCGGCGGCTCAGTACAGGGGCGGCATCGTCGGCCATCGGCACCTCGGGGGTTGATCCTGCAATTCATCGACCGATCGGTCAACGAAAGTTAATGTAGGTCAATCGGCCGGCGCGGGCAAGCCGCCGCCGGCCCGGGTATTCACCGAGATGCGGACGAAATGGGCGGGCCGGGCAGGCGCCCGGCGAGGCTCAGGACTTCTTCCAGACGAATGGGAAGGCGAGCTGCTTGAGGAAGCCGTCGGGCACGTAGTCGCCCTGCACGCCGTAGCGGTCGGGCCACTTGCGGTCGGACTGCACCGCGGTGCCGAACAGGTGGTCGAGGAAGGCGAAGTGCGCCGCGTAGTTGCGGTCGATCGCCTCGTCGTCCTGCGAGTGGTGCCAGTGGTGGAAGTTGGGCGTGACGATCAGGTAGCGCAGCGGCCCGAGCCGCACGCTGACGTTGGCGTGGTTGAACACCGCCTGGAAGCCGACCACGACGATGTAGGCGTCGATCACCTCCTTGCTGAAGCCCAGCACGTAGATCGGCGCCAGCACCAGCGTGCGCGTGATGAGCAGTTCGACGATGTGCTGGCGCGAGCCGGCGAGCCAGTCCATGCTCTTGGCGCTGTGATGCACGGCGTGCAGACGCCACAGCAGTGGCACCTCGTGGTAAGCGCGGTGCGTCCAGTACTGCACCAGGTCGGCGACCAGGATGATGCCGAACAGGGCGATGGGGAAGGGCAGCTCCTGCACCCAGAAGCGCACGCCGTCCTTCGCCGCCCAGCCGAACAGCTTGTGCACCAACAGGTTGGTGGCCAGCAGCACGAAGCCCACCACCATGTGGTTGACGATGAAGTGGTGGAAGTCGGTCTGCCACTCGGGGCGGAACACCGGCTGCTTCTTGCGCAGCGCGAACAGCTTCTCGATGAAGATGAAGATCAGCGAGGAGCCGAGCAGGTCGAGGATGAACCAGTCCAGGCCGATGTAGGGCGTGTTGTCGGCGAAGTCGTTCACCGGCACCTTGTGGCCGCCCAGCAGCGCGGTCAGCGCCACCAGCGCGAAGGCTGCGAGCGCCAGCCAGCGCGCGCGGCCGAACACGGTGTTGAAGATCGCGATGCCGCCGGCGATCACCAGCGCCGCGTACATGATCTTGCGGATCACGTCGACGTTGTACGACTGGCGCAGCTGCGGCGTCGTCAGGTACTCGGGGAAGTGGAAGGCCAGCACGCCCAGGAAGCACAGGATCGCCAGCGACAGCGCGACGATTCCCGAGATCAGGCCCTTGCCAGGCCGCAGCTCGCCGTGCGATTCGGTGAGCTGGTTGAGCTTGTCGAGTTCCTGCATCAGCGTGCGCCTCCCTGCGTCGCGCCGGATGATACGGGCGGCACCCGGGCTCAGGCGGCGCGTTCGTGTTTCATCGGTTGCGCGTCGAGCGCGGCGTGACGCATGCCACGCAAGACGTCGCCGACCACGATCACCGCGGGGCTGCCCAGGCCGTGCTGCTCGATCAGATCGGCCAGGCTTCCGAGCGTGCCGCAGGCGTGGCGCTGCTGCGGCAGGCTGGCGTGCTGCACCACGGCCACCGGCGTGCCGGCGGGCAGCGCCTCGAGCAGGCCGGCCTGCAGCGAGCGCACCGTCGACACGCCCATGTAGATGACCAGCGTGAGGCCTTGCGCGGCGGCGGCGGCGATCGTCGGCCAGTGCAGCGAGGCCCCCTCGCCGCGCGCGTGGCCGGTCACCATCATCACGCCGTGGGCATGCTCGCGGTGCGTGAGCGGCACGCCGAGCGCGGCGGTGGCGGCCAGGCCGGCGGTGATGCCGTTGACCACATCGACCTCGATGCCCTGGGCGCGCAGGTGCTCGGCCTCCTCGCCGCCGCGGCCGAACACGAAGGGGTCGCCGCCCTTCAGGCGCACGACACGCTCGCCCTGCAGCGCCTCGGCGGCCATCAGCTTCTCGATGAAGGCCTGCGGCGTGCTCGCACAGCCGCCGCGCTTGCCCACGTGCACGATGCGCGCACCGCGGCGCGCGTAGCGCAGCACGCCGTCGCCGACCAGGTCGTCGACCAGCAGCACGGTGGCGGCGCGGATGGCACGCACGGCCTTGATCGTCAGCAGTTCCGGGTCGCCGGGGCCGGCGCCCACCAGGCTCACGCGGCCGGCCGGGTTCGTGCGCTTCAGGTTCGTCATGCGGTCTTCTCCTGGGCTTGCGATCGTTGCAGGGCGGCGAGCGCCGTCACCAGGCACTCCACCTGCTGCTGCAGCGGGCCGGGCGCCGGCTTCTCGCCGCTGACCACCGACTGGATGTACAGCGCCGTGGTGGCGGCGTCGTTGCTGCGCGGCAGCACCGGCAGCTCGGTGAGCACGCCTTCCTGCGCCGCGCGCGACAACTCGGGGCGCAGCTGCCCGCCGAGGAACACATCGAGCCGCGGCAGCCGGCGTGGGTCGGCCACCGGCTCGCCCTCGGTGCCGCGCAGCAGCATCGCGTTGGCCAGCGTCTGGCCGAGAAAGCCGGTGAGCATCGTGCCGTATTCGGGGTGGGTGTAGTTCACCACGCGCAGCGAGGGCGATTGCCGCCCCGGCGCGAGCAGCTTGGCCACCGTGTGCGCCGGGTTGCGCAGGCCGATCACGCGGCGCGCGTCGAGCAGCCGGGCCAGCGGCGGGCACAGCGCCTCGGTGCGGATGAACACCGGCTCGCGGCGTTGCCAGGCGGCGTGGATGTCGCCGGCGTCGCTGGCGCTGGGCAGGCCCAGGGTCTGGAAGATCTCTGCAGTGGTCACGCGGCCCGGGTCGTGCTCGGGCCCGTGCACCAGCACCGGCACGCCTTCCTGCGCCAGCAGCAAGGCCAGCAGCGTCGTCAGGTTGGGCAGCTTGCGCGCGCCGTTGTACGAGGGCAGCACCACCATCGGGTGCTGCGGATGCAAGGCGATGCAGCGCTCGTGCGTGGCCTGCAGGAAGCCGGCGAGCTCGTCGGTGGTCTCGCCCTTGATGCGCATCGCGATGGCGAAGGCGCCGATCTCGAGGTCGGTGACGCGGCCATCGAGCACCTGGCTCATCAGGTCGTGGGCCTGCTCCTGCGTCAGGGCGCGCGCGCCTTCCTTGCCGCGGCCGATTTCCTTGATGTATGTCGCGATGCTCATGCCTGTCTCCCCGTCACGGCATCGCAATGTTCATGCCGCCTGTTGTCGGAGGCGAACGATACGCTTGAGTTCCGGGATGCACGATCCGCAGTTGGTGCCGCATTGGAGCTCGCTCTGCAGCTGGCCGAGTTGGGCGTCCGGCGAGCCGCTGCAGCGCGTCAAGGTCTCGTCGATCTGCGCCTCGCCCACATCGAAGCAGCTGCAGATCTGCCGGCCGCGTGCGGGCAAGGCCACCGGTGCCTTCGCGCCGGGCTGCAGCAGCGCGCGGCCGAAAGCCCTTGCGCTCGCACCGTCCTGCAGCAGCGGGCGCACCCAGGCCTCGGCGCTGATGTCGCCGGCGAGCAGGAAGGCCTCGAGCCGCGCGTCGCTGCCCTGCGTCGCCAGTTTCATGCTGCGCTGCTGGCCGCGCCGGCGGTCGGCATAACGCAGCACGCCGGGCTGGTCGAGCTGCAGAACGGCTTCGATCTGTTGCAGCAGCTCCGCCGGCGGTGCCTCGTAGGCCGCGGCGCGGAACAGCACGCCCTGTCGTTCGCGCCCGAATGGGACCGCGGTGGCGAAGGCGAAGGCGCCCATGGCCTCGCGCAGCAGCGCCTGCCCGCGCAGCGCCTGGCCTTCCGGCAGCCAGGCCATGGCCAGCAGCCGCCAGGGTAGCTCGGCCTTGAGGATCTTCACCGCCGCATGCTTGAGTTCGGGCTGCTTGGAGCTCGGGCAGAAGGCCGGGCTGGTCAGCGCATTGACGCCGGTCATGCGCGCGCCGGTGGCGCCACGGCCGCTGAGGTACTCCTCGCCCCAATGCATGGCAATGAAGCTCTGCGCCGGCGCGACCTGCACGCTGGCGCGCGCCGGCAGCACCAGCGAACCACGCCGCGAGGTGACGTGCACCAGGTCGCCCTCGGCGAGCTGGAGCCGGGCCATGTCCTGCGCGTGCATGTCGATCGCCGGTTCGGCGACATGGCCGAACAGCCGGGCCACCGTGCCGGTGCGGCTCATGCCGTGCCACTGGTCGCGCAATCTGCCGGTGTTCAGCGAGAACGGGTAACGCGCATCGCGCGGCTCGGCGAGTTTCTCGTGGCGCGTGTCGGCGAAGCGGGCGCGGCCGTCTTCGGTCGGGTACACGCCGTCCTCATACAGCCGCGCGCGGCCAGTCGTAGCGCCGCTGGGGAAGGGCCATTGCTGCGGCGCTTCGTCGAGTCGCTCGTAGCTCAGGCCGGTGATGTCGAGGTCGCGGCCGCGCGTGGTCTCGCGGTGCTCGTTCCACACCGACTCCGGCGTGGCATAGGCGAACAGCGAAGGCCGGCCTGGGCGCAGCCGCGCCTCCAGCTTCTGCGCGAAGGCGGTGGCCGCCGCCCAGTCGTGCCGCGTCTCGCCCGGACCCCACACGGCCGGGCGCACGCGGCTGATGCGGCGCTCGCTGTTGGTGACGGTGCCGTCCTTCTCGCCCCAGGTGGTGGCGGGCAGCAGCAGGTCGGCGTAGGCGCAGGTGGCGGTGGTGGCGAAGGCCTCCTGCACGACGACGAATTCGGCACGCTCGAGCGCACGCCGCACGGTGGCCTGGTCGGGCAGCGACTGGGCCGGGTTGGTGCAGGAGATCCACAGCGCCTTGATCTGGCCATCGGCCGCGGCCTCGAACATCTCCACTGCCGTCTTGCCCGGCATGGATGGCACCTCGTCCACGCCCCACAGCCGCGCGACCTCGGCGCGGTGTTGCGCATTGCCCAGGTCGCGGTGCGCCGACAGCAGGTTGGCCAGGCCGCCCACCTCGCGCCCGCCCATCGCGTTGGGCTGGCCGGTCAGCGAGAACGGCCCGGCGCCGGCCCTGCCGATCTGCCCGGTGGCCAGGTGCAGGTTGATCAGCGCGGCGTTCTTCGCCGTGCCGCTCGCGCTCTGGTTCAGGCCCTGGCAGTACAGCGACAGCGTCGGCCGGCGCGCGCCGCCGTGGCCCTCGGGACCGTCCAGCCCGGCGAACCAGCGCGCCGCGGTGACCAGGTCGGCTTCGGCGATGCCGCAGATCGCGGCCACGTCCTTCGGCGCGAAGTCGCGCACGCGGTCGCGCAACGCCTCGAAGCCCTGTGTGTGCGCCGCGATGTAGGCAGTGTCGGTCAGGCCTTCCCACAGCATCAGGTGCAGCAGGCCGTTGAACAGCGCCACGTCGGTGCCCGGCAGGATCTGCAGGAACAGGTCGGCGGCCTCGGCGGTGTCGGTGCGGCGCGGGTCGACGACGATCAGGCGCAGCGCCGGGTTGGCGCGCTTGGCGTCCTCGATGCGGCGGAACAGCACCGGGTGGGCGAAGGCGGTGTTGGAGCCGGCGATGAACAGCGTGTGCGCATGGGCCAGGTCGTCGTAGCAGGCCGGCGGCGCATCGGCGCCCAGCGTGGCCTTGTAGCCGGCCACCGCGCTGCTCATGCACAGGCGCGAGTTGGTGTCGACGTTGTTGGTGCCGATCAGGCCCTTGGCGAGCTTGTTGAAGACGTAGTAGTCCTCGGTGAGCAACTGGCCGGAGAGGTAGAAGCCGACCGCGTCGGGGCCGTGTTCGCGGATCACGCCGGCGAAACGATCCACCGCGAGATCGAGCGCGGCGTCCCAGCCCAGGCGCTGCGGCGCCTCGCCTCGCGCCGGGCGCTGCATCGGGTGCAGCAGCCGTGTCTGCAGCGTCACTTCCGCGGTGGCCGACAGGTGCAGCGTGCTGCCCTTGGTGCACAGCCGGCCGAAGTTGGCCGGGTGATCGGGGTCGCCGCGCACGCCGGTGATCTGCCGCCCCTGCGACTCGATGATCACCCCGCAGCCGACGCCGCAGTAGGGGCAGGTGGACTTCGTCTCGGCCACGGCTTCAGCCACGTCAGGCGACGGCGTTGGTCGGGTACAGCGCCAGCGAGTCCAGCTCGTCGGCGTCGAGCGACACCACGCCCGCCTCGACCTTGACGGCAAAGCGCGTCGTGCAGCCGACGTCCGGCGCCTTGGCGCAGCCGTCGGCCAGGCCGATGGTCCAGTTGTGCAGCGGGCAGGCGACGCTCTCTCCGAACACGATGCCCTGGCTCAGCGGCCCGCCCTTGTGCGGGCAGCGGTCGAGCAGGGCGAACACCTTGTCCTCGGCGTTGCGGAACACGGCGACTTCGGCGCCGCCGGCGCGCGACACGCGGCGCGCGCCGAGCACCGGGATCTCGTCGACGCGGCAGATGACTTTCCACTGGCTCATCAAAGGGCTCCCACGGGGGTGAACTGACGGGTGTCGACCGAGGCCTTGTCGAATTCGAACCAGGGGTCGGGCTCGCCGTCGAGCGAGAACTGCAGCCGCTCCCACAGGCTCTTGCGCAAGGCATGGTCGTCGAGGATCTTCTTCTTGACGTAGTCCAGCCCGACGCGGCCGACCCAGTGGCAGGTGCGCTCCAGGTACCAGCCTTCCTCGCGGTAGAGCTGCAGGAAGGCGCCGCTGTACTCCAGCACCTCGGCGGCGGTCTTCAGCTTGACGAGGAACTGCGCCACCTCGGTCTTGATGCCGCCGTTGCCGGCGACGTAGATCTCCCAGCCCGAGTCGACGCCGATCACGCCGACGTCCTTGATGCCGGCCTCGGCGCAGTTGCGCGGGCAGCCGCTGACGGCGAGCTTGACCTTGTGCGGCGCGTACATGCGCCACAGCGCGCGTTCCAGGTCCTTGCCCATCTGCGTGCTGTCCTGCGTGCCGAAGCGGCACCACTCGCTGCCCACGCAGGTCTTCACGGTGCGCAACGCCTTGGCGTAGGCATGGCCGCTGGGCATGCCGATGTCCTGCCAGACGCCGACCAGGTCTTCCTTCTTCACGCCCAGCAGGTCGATGCGCTGGCCGCCGGTGACCTTGACGGTGGGGATCTTGTACTTGTCCACCGCGTCGGCGATGCGGCGCAGCTCGTCGGCCGTGGTCTCGCCGCCCCACATGCGCGGGATCACCGAGTAGGTGCCGTCCTTCTGGATGTTGGCGTGGCTGCGCTCGTTGATGTAGCGGCTCTGCGGGTCGTCCTTCGCCTCCTTCGGCCAGCTGCTGATCAGGTAGTAGTTGATCGCCGGCCGGCAGGAGGCGCAGCCGTTGGGCGTGCGCCAGCCCAGGCGCTTGTAGACCGAGTCGATGGTCAGCAGGTGATCGGCCTTGATCGCCTCGCGCGCCTCCTGGTGGCTGGCGTCGGTGCAGCCGCACATGGCCTTCTTGGTCGGCGCCTTGGAGTAGTCGCCGCCGGCGGTGAACATCAGCAGCTGCTCGACGAGGCCCGTGCAGGAGCCGCAGCTGGCGCTCGCCTTGGTGTGCTTGCGCACCTCGTCGAGCGTGAACAGGCCCTTTGTCCTTGATGGCCTTGCAGATCGTGCCCTTGGTGACGCCGTTGCAGCCGCAGACCTCGTCGCTGTCGGCCATCGCCGCGGCCTTGCGTGTGGCCCTCATGGCCGGTGTCGCCGATGTTGCTTTCGCCGAACATCAGCTTGTCGCGGATGTCGGCGATCTTGCGGCCCTCGCGCAGCAGCTTGAAGTACCAGCTGCCGTCCACCGTGTCGCCATACAGGCAGGCGCCGACCAGCTTGTCGTCCTTGATCACCAGCTTCTTGTAGACGCCGCCGAAGGGGTCGCTCATCACGATCTCCTCGGTGCCGTCGCCGCCGGTGAAGTTGCCGGCCGAGAACAGGTCGATGCCGGTGACCTTCAGCTTGGTGCTGGTCTGGCTGCCGGTGTAGCGGCCGATGCCGAACTCGGCCAGGTGCGTGGCGCAGACCTTGCCCTGCTCGAACAGCGGCGCCACCAGGCCGTAGGCGATGCCGCGGTGCGCCGCGCATTCGCCCACCGAGTAGATGCGCGGGTCGGTGACGGTCTGCAGGGTGTCGCTGACGACGATGCCGCGGTTCACGTGCAGGCCGATCTTCTCGGCCAGCTCGGTGTTGGGGCGGATGCCGGCGGCCATCACCACCAGGTCGGCCGGGATCTCGGTGCCGTCCCTGAACCTGACCGCGCGGACACGGCCGTCGTCGCCGCCGAGCAGTTCCTGCGTCTGCGCGCCGATCAGGAACTTCAGGCCGCGGTCCTCGAGCGATTTCTGCAGCAGCCGGCCGGCGGTGTCGTCGAGCTGGCGCTCCATCAGCCACGGCATGATGTGCACCACGGTCACCTGCATGCCGCGCAGCATCAGGCCGTTGGCGGCTTCCAGGCCGAGCAGGCCGCCGCCGATGACGACCGCGTGCCTGTACTTCGCGGCCGCCTCGATCATCGTGTTGGTGTCGGCGATGTCGCGGTAGGCGATCACGCCCTCGAGGTCCTTGCCCGGCACCGGCAGGATGAAGGGGTTGGAGCCGGTGGCCAGCAGGAGCCGGTCGTACTCTTCCTCGCTGCCATCGGCAGCCTTCACGACGCGGCGGCGCCGATCGACGTCGACGACCTTCTTGCCCAGGTGCAGCCGGATGCCGTGCTCCGCGTACCAGGACAGCGGGTTGAGAATGATCTCGTCGATCGTCTGCTCGCCGGCCAGCACCGGGCTGAGCAGGATGCGGTTGTAGTTCGGGTGGGGTTCGGCGCCGAAGACGGTCACGTCGTACAGCTCGGGGGCGATCTTCAGCAGTTCTTCGAGGGTGCGGACGCCGGCCATGCCATTGCCGACCATCACGAGCTTCATCTTCTTCATGGGCATCTCCGGGAGCGATCAGAGCAATCGGGGTGCCACGCGACGATCGGCGCCACCGCAATGGCGCTCGGTGCCGGCGGCGAGCGCAGCGGAGAGAAACCGGAGGGCGGTGTGAACGACGGTCATGACGGGCTCCAGGGGGCCATTCCGGACAGGCCGGCTTGGCGGAGTTGCATCACCGCGCACGTCGATGTGCGCGCGGCTGGCGCCTTGGCGCGAGCCGGGTGCGTCGTTACACCCGGCGAGGAAGAAGCAAACGACGGGCCAGCATAACCAGCCGGTTCAACGTGTCCGCCGCACCACAGTGGTGCAAACCCTGCTGGCGGACGCAGGGCGCGAGCAGGATTTGGATCTCACCGTGGTGCATTCGCAGGGCCCTGCCCGGGGCTCGGATCGGCAAAGAAGCCGAACCTTCGAACCCCTCATTCGAGCGGTGCGAGGCTGCCGACCCTCGTTATGATGGTTTTCAAGTTAGGGAGGCGGAGGTAAACGGGCGCGCCCGTTCCTTGTCAATCGCCCTGTCGAAGCACAAGATGGTTCAAGCGCCCCGGGACGTGCCCGCGGAACCCGCGAAAGAATTCCGATGACCGAAGTCACCTCGCCATCCAGCCTGCCGCCCGCCGATCCGGCCGGCAGTGTACTGGCGGCGTTGCGTTCCAGCGAAGGTGAACTGAGCACCGCGCTGCTCGAACTGATCGAGCGGCTGGAGTTGCCGTTTGGCGTGAAGGACGTGGCCACATCCCAGTACCGGCATGTGAACGGGCGCCTGGCGGCCCTGTTCGGTACCACGCCCGACAAGATGATCGGCACGGCCGATGCGCAATGGCTGGAAGCGGCGCAATGGCCGGCGCTGCGCACGGCGGAGAACGCGGCCCTGGCCATGACTCGCGGCGCACTGACCGAACATCGCCTCGATATTGGCGGGGCCAGGCGCGAGTTCAACGTGGCGCGCGTCGGCTTGTCTTCGGCCGAAGGCACGCCAAGGCTGGTCTGCAGCCTCTGGACGGAATTGACGGCGCACCGGCAGCGCGAGGCGCAACTTCAGCAGGCGCTGGCGCAGCTCGAGCAGCAGCAACTTGCGGCCGAGGCCTTGCGCCGCGAGACACAAGACCAGACGCTGCGCGACAACGTCACGGGGCTCTACCAGAAGATGCACTTCGAGGACCAGTTGCGACGCGAGGTCGACCTCTCCTCGCGCGAGCACCGCGAGTTTTCGCTGGTGTCGATCGCACTCGACCCGCCCTCCGACGAGGTCAAGGCCATGGGCGCCGAAGCCCATGCGCGCATTCTCGAGGCGCTCGGGCGCCTGTTGCGCGGCAACACGCGGGCCATGGATGCCTCGTGCCGGCTGGACAACTCGCGCTTCGCCGTGCTGCTGTCGGGCGTCGGGCTGGCCACCGCGCACTCTCGCATGGAAGGCCTGCGCCGCCAGTGCGCCACCCAGATCGTCGTGCTTCAAGGGCGCAACATCGGCTTCACGGTCTCGATGGGCGTGGCGAGCTTTCCGCACACCGCGCACACGCAGGACGACCTGGTCGGCGCAGCGGAGACGGCCCTGGCCGAGGCGCGCAAGCGCGGCGGCAACCACGTCACGCTGGCCAGCATCCGCTTCGCGCTCGAATAGCTCCGGCGGCCCGCGCCGCAGGCTCAGCCCGCCAGGCCCTTGTAGAGCATGTACGCCGCCAGTGCGTACAGCATCAGCGCAAACACCCGCCTGAGTTGTCGCATGTCGAGGCTGTGCGCTGCCCGTGCGCCCAGCGGTGCCGTGCTCACGCTCGCGACGGCGATGCAGAGCAACGCCGGCACATAGAGATAGCCCACGGCGCCGGGCAATGGCGGCGGCAGGTTCCATCCGCCGATCACGTAGCCCGCCGTGCTGGCCAGCGCAATCGGAAAGCCCAGCGCCGCGCTGGTGGCCACGGCGTTGTGGATCGGCACGTTGCACCACGCCATGAAGGGCACCGAGACGAAGGCGCCGCCCGCGCCGACCAGGCCGGAGAGGAAGCCGATGCCGGCTCCCGCCGCGCCCTGGCCCACCGGCCCGGGCATGCTTCGCGACGGCGCGGGCTTGCGGTCGAGCAGCATCTGCGTGGCCGAGAAGCCGACGAAGACCGCGAACAGCACCGCGAGTGCCGCGCCCTTGATCAACGAGAACGCGCCGGCTCCCGCCAGCAGCGAGCCGATCACGATGCCGGGGGCGATGCCGCGCACCAGGTCCCAGCGCACGGCGCCCCGCTTGTGGTGCGCCCGCAGGCTGGAGATCGAGGTGAACAGGATGGTCGACATCGACGTGGCGATGGCCATCTTCACGGCCAGTCCCGGCTCCACGCCGCGAGCTCCGACGATCAGGGTGACGAAGGGCACCATGAGCATGCCCCCGCCGATGCCCAGCAAGCCCGCGAGGAAGCCGGTGCATGCACCGAGGACGAGCAGTTCGATCAGGAGCGTGGGCGAGGGCAGCGGCATCGGTGAGGATTCTTCGGGCCTCGCGACGGGAGATGCTCCGCTCGGCAACACGTGAGGACGATACTGGATTGTGCCCTCGATGCCTTCGCGCTATAACCGAGCCACCTGCGGTCTGGGCCAGCATCATGGCCCGCCAGCCAGCCCTGCCATCAGCCGGGTATCCGGCCGCGAGTAACCCCGCGCCCCTTTTGTTGCGCGCTGCCCGAAAGGGCGGCGGGCCCTGACTTTTTATTCGAGGAACTGCATGTCTCGCACCCTGAAGGACTTGCTGGCGCAAGGCGCCGAAGCGGCGGCCGCGGTGTCGGCGCCGGGACGTCCGACACTGAGCCACGGCGCTCTGCGCCTGCTGATCGAGACCACTCTGGCGCGGCTGAACGGCCTGGGCCTGGGCCGCAACGACCGCGTGGCGATCGTGCTCGACAACGGCCCCGAGATGGCGACCTGTTTCCTGGCCTGCGCCAACGGCGTGGCGAGCGCACCCCTGAATCCGTCCTACCGCGCCGACGAGTTCGAGTTCTACCTCTCCGACCTGAACGCCAAGGCACTGATCGTCGGGCGCGGCAGTGCCTCGCCGGCGGTGGACGTGGCGGTGAAGCTCGGCGTGCCGATCATCGACCTCGTCAGCGATGCGGCGTCGCCGGCCGGCAGCTTCACGCTCGAGCCGCGCCGCGCTGGCGCCGCAACGCCCGCCACGAACGGCGGCTACGCGGCCCCCGAAGACGTGTCGATGGTGCTGCACACCTCGGGCACCACGTCGCGGCCGAAGATCGTGCCGCTGTCGCAGGGCAACCTGGCGGCCTCGGCGTCGAACATCGCTCGCACGCTCCAGTTCAGCTCGAAGGACTGCGGCCTGAACATCATGCCGCTGTTCCACATCCACGGCCTGATCGCCGGCGTGCTGGCCCCGCTGTCGGCCGGCTCGCAGGTGTTCTGCACGCCGGGCTTCAACGCGCTGAAGTTCTTCGGCTGGATGGACGAGGCCAAGCCCACCTGGTACACGGCCGTTCCCACGATGCACCAGGCCATCCTCGGCCGGGCCTCGCGCAGCGCCGACGTGATCGCGCGCAATCCGCTGCGCTTCCTGCGCTCGTCGTCGTCGTCGATGCCGCCGCAGGTGATCGGCCAACTGGAACAAATCTTCAATGCGCCGCTGATCGAGGCCTACGGCATGACCGAGGCCACCCACCAGATGGCCTCCAACCCGCTGCCGCCGGCGCTGCGCAAGCCCGGCACGGTCGGGCCGGCTGCCGGCCCGGAGGTGGCGATCATGTCCGAGGACGGCGTTTTGCTGGCGCGCGGCGAGACCGGCGAGATCGTCATCCGCGGCCCGAATGTCACCGCCGCCTACGAAAGCAACCCGAAGGCGAATGCCGAGGCCTTCCACAACGGCTGGTTCCGCACCGGCGACCAGGGCGTGATGGATGCCGAAGGCTATGTCTCGATCACCGGCCGCCTGAAGGAGATCATCAACCGCGGCGGCGAGAAGATCAGCCCGCGCGAGGTCGACGAGATCCTGATGGACCACCCCGCGGTGGCCCAGGTGGTTTGCTTCGGCATGCCGCACCCCAAGCTCGGCGAAGAAGTCGCCGCGGTGGTGGTGCTGCGCGAAGGCCAGCAGGCCAGCGAACGTGAATTGCAGGAGTTCGTGGCGCAGCGCGCCGCCGACTTCAAGGTGCCCAAGAAGGTGCTCTTCATGCCCGAGATCCCGAAAGGGGCCACGGGCAAGCTGCAGCGCATCGGGCTGGCCGCCAAGCTCGGCCTGGGCTGACCCACAGGTTCTGACCACAAGGAGACCCGCGAATGAAGACTTCATTTCCTCTCAAAGGCCTGCGGGCCGCGATGCTGGTGATTGCCGGGGCCTGCGCCAGCCTCGGCGCGGCGGCCTGGGAGCCGAGCAAGCCGATCGAGTTCATCGTGCCGGCCGGCACCGGCGGTGGTGCCGACCAGATGGCCCGCTTCATCCAGGGCGTGGCGGCGAAGAACAAGCTGACATCGCAGCCGATCGTGGTCGTCAACAAGTCGGGTGGCGCCGGTGCGGAAGGCTTCCTCGACGTGAAGGGCGACAAGGGCAACGCCCACAAGATCGTCATCACGCTGTCGAACCTGTTCACCACGCCGCTGGCCACCGGCGTGCCGTTCAACTGGCGCGACCTGACGCCCGTGCAGATGCTGGCACTCGACCAGTTCGTGCTGTGGGTCAACGAGGAGTCGCCGCACAAGACGGCGAAGGCCTACTTCGACGCCATCAAGGCCGGTACGCCGAACCAGTTCAAGATGGGCGGCACCGGCTCCAAGCAGGAAGACCAGATCATCACCGTGCTGCTGGAGAAGGCGGCCGGCAAGAAGATCACCTACATCCCCTTCAAGGGCGGCGGCGACGTGGCGGTGCAACTGGTGGGCAAGCACATCGACTCGACGGTGAACAACCCGATCGAGGCCGAGTCGCACTGGCGTGCCGGCAAACTGCGCGCGCTGTGCGTGATGGACAAGGAGAAGCTCCCGTACACCGCCAAGGTGACGGCCAGCCAGTCGTGGGCCGATCTGCCGACTTGCGCGTCGGCCGGCATCCCGGTCGAGTACGTGATGCTGCGCGGCATCTTCATGCCGCCGGGCGTGACGCCCGACCAGGTCAAGTACTACACCGACCTGATCGCCAAGGTGCGTGCGCTGCCGGAGTGGAAGGACTTCATGGACAAGGGGGCGTTCCGCCAGACGGCGCTCAGCGGCCAGGACTACTTCGACTGGCTGGCACGCAACGAGCAGATGCATCGCGTGCTGATGAAGGAAGCGGGCTTCGTGGCCAACTGACACCCCGCCCGGCAACGAGCCGGGCCAAGGAGCTCTGATGACGCAGGAGAAGGGAGCCGACGACGCCAGCGTCGTCGGCAGCCGAGGGCCGGAGGTCGGCGTCGCCGCCTTCCTGTTCGCGATCGGCGCGCTGGTGGTGGGCGACAGCCTGCGCGTGGGCATCGGCTGGGCCGACGACGGGCCGCGATCGGGCTATTTTCCCTTCTACATCGGCCTGATGCTGATCGGTTCCAGCGGCTACATCCTCGTGCGTGCGCTGTTGAGCTGGCGCGCCACGCGAACCGAGTTCGCGACTCGCGAGCAGATCGGCCTGGTGTTCGCCGTGTTCGTGCCGATGGTCGCGTACGTGGCGCTGGTCGCCGGCATCGGCATCTACGTCGCCTCGTTCCTGCTGATTGCCTACTTCATGCGCCGCCACGGCCGCTACGGCTGGCCGCCGACGGTGGCCGTGTCGGTGGCCGTGCCGCTGGCGTTCTTCCTGGTTTTCGAGCGCTGGTTCCTGGTGCTGCTGCCGAAGGGGCCGCTCGAGCGCGCCTTCGGTCTCTGAGGCGAGGCAATGGAAGAGTTCGGAAATCTCCTTCACGGCTTCTCGATCGCGCTGACGCTGCCCAACCTGCTGTACATGCTGGTGGGCATCGTCCTGGGCGTGCTGATCGGCGTGCTGCCGGGCCTGGGCGGCGCCAACGGCGTGGCCATCCTGCTGCCGCTGACGTTCAGCATGAACCCGACCTCGGCGATCATCATGCTGTCGTGCATCTACTGGGGCGCGCTGTTCGGCGGGGCGATCACCTCGATCCTGTTCAACATCCCGGGCGAGCCCTGGTCGGTGGCGACCACCTTCGACGGCTACCCGATGGCGCAGCAGGGCCGCGCGGCCGAGGCGCTCACCGCGGCCTTCACCTCGTCCTTCGTCGGCGCCTTCTTCGCGGTGGTGCTGATCACCTTCCTCGCGCCGGTGCTGGCCAAGTTCGCGCTGAAGTTCGGCCCGGCGGAGTTCTTCGCCGTGCAACTGCTGACCTTCTGCAGCTTCGTGGGCATGAGCAAGGAGCCGCCTGCCAAGACCATCGCCGCAATGATGCTCGGCTTCGCCCTGGCCGCCGTGGGCATGGACAGCGTCACCGGCACTCTGCGCATGACCTACGACCAGCCGGTGCTGCTGAAGGGCTTCGACTTCCTGATCGCGGTGATCGGCCTGTTCGGCATCGGCGAGATCCTGCTGACGATGGAGGAGGGCCTGGCCTTCAAGGGCAAGAGCGCGCGCATCAATCCCAAGGTGGTCTGGCAGACCTGGAAGGAACTCGGCAAGCACTGGAAGGTGTTCCTGCGCTCCACCGCCATCGGTTGCTGGATGGGCATCACGCCGGGTGGCGCGACGCCTGCCTCGTTCATGGGCTATGGCATGGCGCGGCGATTCTCGAAGGACCCGCAGTCGTTCGGCAAGGGTGCGCTCGAGGGCGTGGTCGCGCCTGAAACCGCCGCGCACGCGGCCGGCACCTCGGCGTTGCTGCCCATGCTGACGCTGGGCATTCCGGGTTCGCCGACGGCAGCGGTGCTGCTCGGCGGCCTGCTGATCTGGGGCCTGCAGCCCGGGCCGATGCTGTTCATCGAGCAGAAGGACTTCGTCTGGGGCCTGATCGCCTCGATGTACCTGGGCAACCTGGTCGGCCTGCTGGTCGTGCTGACCACGGTGCCGTGGTGGGCTGCGCTGTTGCGCATCCCGTTCTCGGTGATCGCGCCGGTGATCATCGTCATCTGTGCGATCGGGGCCTACACGGTGCACAGCTCCATGTTCGACGTGGCGATGATGCTGGTCTTCGGTGTGCTCGGCTACCTGTTCAAGAAGCTCAAGTACCCGCTCGCGCCGCTGGTGCTGGCGCTGGTGCTGGGCGACATGTCCGAGGCCAGCTTCCGCCAGGCGATGCTGCTCTCGCAGGGCGATCTGGCCATCTTCTGGTCCAACGGGCTGGTCGGCGGCATCGTGCTGCTGGCGCTGGTCATGCTGGTCTCGCCCCTGTGGGGCATCGCTCGCAAGCAACTGCGTGCGCGCGAGTACACGCAAGCGAAGTGAGGACGAGATGAAGATCGCGGTGGTCGGCGCCGGGGCGATCGGCGGCTACCTGGGAGCCAAGCTGGCGCGTGCTGGCGAGGAGGTCACCTTCATCGCGCGCAACCGCAACCTGGAGGCGATCAACGCGCGCGGCTTCCGGCTCATCCTGGAAGACGGTACCGAGGAACACGCGCCGACGGCCCGCGCCGTGCAGCACATGGCCGAGGCCGGCCCGCAGGACGCCGTGCTGATCACGTTGAAGGCGCACCAGGTGCGCGACGTGTTGCCCGGGCTGCGCGATCTGTTCGGGCCGAAGACGATGGTCGTGACCATGATCAACGGCATCCCTTGGTGGTACTTCCACAAGCTGGCCGGCCCCTACCAGGGTCGGCGGCTGGACAGCGTCGATCCCGGCGGCGTCATCGCCGAGCACATCGAGCCCGAACGCATCATCGGCAGCGTGGTCTATCCGGCCAGCGAGCTGGTCGAGCCCGGCGTGGTGAGGGTGATCGAAGGCAACCGCTTCACGCTCGGCGAACTCGACGGCGAGCGCAGCGAGCGCATCGATGCCTTGTCGCAAGCCATGATGCGCGCCGGCTTCAAGGCGCCGGTGAGCCGTGACATCCGCAGCGAGCTGTGGATCAAGCTGTGGGGCAACCTCAGCTTCAACCCGATCTCGGCGCTGACTCATGCCACGCTGGAGCAGATCTGCCGCTTCGGCCCGACGCGCGCGCTGGCCGCGTCGATGATGCGCGAGGCGCAGACGGTGGCCGAAACACTTGGCGTGCGCTTCAAGATCACGCTCGAGCAGCGAATTGCCGGCGCCGAGGCGGTGGGGGCGCACAAGACCTCGATGCTGCAGGACGTCGAGCATGGCCGGGCCCTGGAGCTCGAGGCGCTGGTCGGCTCGGTGGTCGAGCTCGGCCGCGTCACCGGGACGCCTACGCCGACCATCGATGCGGTGTATGCCGCGACCAGCTTGCTCTCGTCAACGCTGACCGCTCAGCGCGGCCGGCTCGAGGTGCAGCCGCTGGCCTGAGTCGGCTCAGCCGTAGGTGTTGACCAGGCGGCCGATGCCGTCGATCTCGACCTCGACGGTGGTGCCCGGCTTCATCGGCAGTACACCCAGCGAGGTGCCGCACAGGATCACGTCGCCATGCTCGAGTGTCATGTCGTGCGAGATCCGCGACACCAGCTCGTGAGGCGCGAAGATCATGTCGGCCAGCGGGTAGTTCTGTCGCTCGCGGCCGCCGACCAGGGTGCGCAGCGAGGCTTTCGCGGGGTCGAAGTCGGTCTCGATCACCGGGCCGAATACGCCGAAGCCGTCGAATCCCTTGGCACGCGTCCATTGCGGAAACGACGGGTCGCGCTGCAGCAGCTCCATCGCGGTGAGGTCGTTGGCGCAGCTGTAGCCGAAGATGTGCGCGGCCGCCTGTTCGGGCGACAGGTTCTTCGCGCGGCGCCCGATCACGATGGCCAGTTCACCTTCGTAGGCCACCCGGCCGACTTCCGCAGCGGGCGCGGCGATGGCCTGGCCGTGCGACGCGAAGCTGTTGGGCGTCTTGACGAAGTACAGCGGCTCGGCGGGGATGGCCCAGCCATTCTTCTCGGCCGCGGCGCGGAAGTTGTTCCACAGCGCCAGCATCTTGGTCGGGCGGCAGGGCATGAGCCACTGGGCACCGGCGAGATCGACGCGCTCGCCGGTGGGCCGCGCCGCGCCGAACAGATCGCCCTCGTGCACGGCGAGTCGATCGCCCTCGAGCAGGCCGAAGAGCTCACGTTCGCCCTGGCGACAGCGCATCCATTTCATCGTGACTTGTCCTGTGAGTCGAGCAGGGCGACGACGGCCTTCCACTCCGCCGGCGTCACCGGCGTGATCGACAGCCGGCTGCCGGGGCGCAGCAGTGCCATGGTCTGCAGCTGCGGAAGCTCACGCATGCGCTTGAGCGGCAGCAACGCGGTCTTGCGGCGCAACTTGACGTCCACGAGCAACCAACGCGGCGCGTCGGGCTTGGACTTCGGATCGAAGTACGGGCTCTTCACCTCGAACTGCGTGGCGTCGGGGTAGGGCGTGCTGGCCACTTCGGCCAGCCCCGCCACGCCAGGCTCGGCGCAAGAGGAGTGATAGAAGAGCACGCCGTCGCCGATGCGCATGGCGTCGCGCATGAAGTTGCGCGCCTGGTAGTTGCGGACGCCGAACCAGGGCACTGTCTGGCCGTGGGCCGCGGCGAGGTCGTCGATGGAGCACTCGGCGGGCTCGCTTTTCATCAACCAGAAGGACATCGGCCTCGCGGTGCTCGAAGGAAGAAGGTGTCCGCCACGAACCGGGAGCCGCATTCCTGAACCCAGGGTTCAGGTGGGCGAGGTCAGCGAGGCTTCGGGTTCATCTGACGCGAGACGATCACACCTGCCAGGCGATGTTCCAAGCCCTAGCTCGCAAGAGCATCGGTTCAAGGAAATATAAGACTCACGCGAACGCGACGGACGATTTCATTCTACGCCGCGCTCGCCGCGCGATCAGAGCAATTGACCGTCGGCGCCAAGGGCTTGATCGAGCCGGCGGATCAGCGCGTCCACGTCGACCGGCTCGGCCGAGCCACCAGCAGCTTCGGCAGGCAGCGGCCGCTCGGCCAGTGCAAACGCCAGGTTCAGTGCGGCCAGCACGGCGATGCGTTCGCGCGCCTTGACCTTGCCCGAATCGCGAATGGCGCTCATCTCGCGGTCGACACTGCCCACGGCTTCCAGCAGCGAGGTCTCGCCGCCTTCGGGGCAGCCCAGGATGTAGCTCTGGCCCATGATCGTGACTTCGATCTGCTTCACGTCGGGCTCCCTGGCGCGTCGCCGGCTTCCGCCGGCAGGCGCTCGAGCAGCGAATCGATCCGGCCGCGCGCCGCATTCAGGCGCGAGCGCAGGCTGTCGCGCTCCTGCGTCACCGAGGCGAGTTGCTGCTCCAGCAGCGCATTCGTGCGCTGCAGTTCCTGGTGCCTCAGCAGCAGGCGATCGACCCGTTCCGCAAGATCCTGGAGCTTGGGCATGGCGCACGAAGAGGTGGGCGGAACGCGAATTGTAGGCGCCGCCGAAGCGCCGGCCGGGGCGATGCACACGCCGGGCGTGCGGCGCGTCACGTCGTGCCGCGGTGGGCATCGTCCTCGTCCGGATCGAGCGGGGCGGGCATGGTCAGCAGCCGGTTCGGCGAGCTCGGCTCCCACAGCGCTGCCGGCTGCGTGTCGGTGTGTGCGTTGGCAGCATTGAGCAGCGCCAGGCTGGCCCGCGAGCCGATCTGGCGCAGCATCTGGATCTGCCGTTGCGACCACACCAGCGGTGCGCCGGCCTGTTCGCAGCTGAAGGTGCCGAAAGGCACGCCGTTGACCGAAAAACAGACATCGAGCACCGAGTGAAGGTCCAGCGGCACCAGGTAGTCATCGCGGAACACCGACGTGGCGGGGTGATACCGCGCATCGGAAGCCACCACGCAGCCATCGGCCACCAGTGTCTCGAAGTAGGGGCCGGCGGCCGCATTGAGCATGTCGGTGGCGCCGACGATGCGATCGACCCGCCTGTCGTACATGGCCATGCACCGCAGCGCCCGCCCTTCGGCGGTGTCCAGGAAGATCCAGACGCCCGCGCGCGTGCAGCCGATCAGGTCGCTGACGGCGCGGGTAAGTTGCTCGAAGAACAGGTCGCGGTCGATCTCTCCGCGGTCGAGTCGACCGCAGATCTCCTGGATGTCTCTGACATCGGGCATGGCCGCATTCTGGTTCTTCCCCTGCCGCCGCGACACTGCAAGGTCTTGCAGGTACCGGGGCGCCTCAGGTGGATTTCGGAGCCGAGTCGCAGTAGGCCGAGACGCGGCATTCGGTGCAGCGCGGCTGGCGCGCCTGGCAGACGTAGCGGCCGTGCAGGATCAGCCAATGATGGGCGTCGACGAGGTAGGCGCCGGGCACCCGGTCCAGCAGATGCTGCTCCACTTCGAGCGGGTTGCGGCCCGGCGCCAGCCCGGTGCGGTTGGCCACGCGGAAGATGTGCGTGTCCACCGCCATGGTCGGTTCGCCGAAGGCGACGTTGAGTACCACGTTGGCGGTCTTGCGGCCCACGCCGGGCAAGGCCTGCAGCGCCTCGCGCGTGCGCGGCACCTCGCCGCCGTGGCGTTCGACCAGCAGCCTGCAGGTTTCGTAGAGGTTCTTCGCCTTGGTCCGGAACAGCCCGATGGTTCGGATGTGTTCGGTCAACGCCGGCAGGCCGAGCTCGAGCATGCGCTGCGGCGTGCCGGCGAGCGGGAACAGGCGACGCGTGGCCTTGTTCACGCCCACGTCGGTGGCCTGGGCCGACAGCAGCACGGCGGCCAGCAGTTCGAACACGTTCGTGTACTCGAGTTCGGTGACCGGGTGCGGGTTGGCCCGCTGCAGCGTCGCGAAGAAAGGCTCGATCAGTCGGGCGTCCATAGGACTGTCTAGTCCTGCGGCCGCTGGCGTGCGCGGGCACGCTCGAGCGCCGCCTCGATGACGGCGCGCTTGCGCTCGATCACCTCGGGGTCGGTGTGGTGGGTGTGGCTCGGCAAATCGGCCAGCTTGGTGTGGGCCTTGGCCGCCAGGCGCTCCTCGTTGTCGCGCGCGGCCTGCTCGAGCCGGATGGCTCGGAAGGCGTAGCGCTCGCGCGCTGCGCCGGCCTGCTCGGCGCTCCAGGCCGACCAGCCGGTGCGGCCGCCGCTCGTGTCGACCAGGCCGATGCAGTCCACCGGGCAGGCGGGAATGCACAGCTCGCAGCCGGTGCACTGCGACTCGATCACCGTGTGCATCACCTTTGGCGCACCGACGATGCAGTCCACCGGGCAGGCCTTGATGCACAGCGTGCAGCCGATGCACCAGCTTTCGTCGATCACCGCCAGGCGAAGCGGGCCTTCGGTGCCGCGGTCGGCGTCCAGCGGCAGCGCCGGCCGGCCCGTCAAGGCGGCCAGCCGAATCACGCCTTCCTGACCGCCCGGCGGACACTGGTTGATGCCCGCCTCGCCGGCTGCGACCGCGCGCGCGTAGGCGGCGCAATCGGGGTAGCCGCAGCGCGTGCACTGCGTCTGCGGCAGGGCGGCGTCGATCAGTCGGGCGAGTTCGGCGGTGTCGGGCACCGAACGATTATCGGGCGCGAGACTTCGCCTTCTTCGCCGGTGCGGCACGCGAGCGGCCGGCCGCCGGCGCGTCGTGCTGATGCGAGGCGATGAACTGCTTCACCTCGGGGTAGACCTTCTCGCGCCAGCGGCGGCCGGAGAAGATGCCGTAGTGGCCTGCTCCGACCACGTCGTAGTGGAACTGGCGCGTCTTCGCGATGCCGGTGCAAAGGTCGTGGGCTGCGCGCGTCTGGCCGGCGCCGGAGATGTCGTCGAGCTCGCCTTCGATGGTCAGCAAGGCGGTGGTCTTGATGTCCTGTGGCCGCACCAACTGGCCGTTGACGTGCCAGGTGCCGTTGACCAGTGCGAAGTCCTGGAACACCGTCTTGATGGTGTCGAGGTAGTACTCGGCCGGCATGTCCAGCACGGCGTTGTACTCGTCGTAGAACTCGCGGTGCGAGTCGGCGCTGTCGCCATCGCCGCGCACCAGGTCCAGGAAGTAGTCGTAGTGCGAGCTGAGGTGGCGGTCCGGGTTCATGGCCACGAAGCCGCTGTGCTGCAGGAAGCCAGGGTAGACCGCACGGCCGGAGCCCGGGTAGTTGACCGGCACGCGGTAGATGACGTTGTGCTCGAACCAGTTGTGGCTCTTGTTCATCGCCAGGTTGTTCACCGCGGTCGGGCTCTTGCGGGCGTCGATCGGGCCACCCATCATGGTCATCGTGCGCGGCGTGGCCTCGCCATTGCTGGCCAGCAGCGAGATCGCGGCGAGCACCGGCACCGTGGGCTGGCACACCGAGATGACGTTCACTTCCGGCCCGATGTGGCGGATGAACTCCTGCACGTAGGTCACGTAGTCGTCGAGGTGGAACGGGCCGGCGTCCAGCGGCACCATGCGGGCGTCGGTCCAGTCGGTGATGAAGACCTTGTGGTCGCGCAGCAGTGCGCGCACGGTGTCACGCAGCAGCGTCGAGTGGTGGCCCGACAGCGGCGCCACGATCAGCACCGTCGGGTGCTCCTTCATCTGCGACAGCGCCTGCAGGTTGTCGGTGAAGCGCTTGAAGCGAAGCAGCCGACAGAACGGCTTCTCCATCGCCACCTGCTGCTGCACGGCGACGTCGACGCCACCCACGTTGGCGGTGCCGATATTGAACTGCGGCTTCTCGTATTCCTTCGAGAGGCGGTGCATCAGGTCCAGGCCGGCAGACACGCGGTCGGCCATCGGTGTGTGCGCAAACGGCGACAGCGGGTGGCTGTACAGCTTGGACGACGCGCTGGCGAACTCGGCGAACGGGCTCAGCATGGCGCGCTGGGTCTCATACAACTGATACAGCATGATCAAGCCCTCTTGGTGCGATGCAGCATTCTAGGTACCTTGCTTGCATGGTGCTGTCTGCCGGCGCACAGGGATATCCCGATCGGGCACGAAAAAGGGGCGCAATTCGCGCCCCTCGGGTGTCGCCAGGGTGACAAGCCCGGGCGTCAGGACACCTTGGCGATCGCCGACACGACTGCGTCGATATTCTTGTTGTTCAGCGCCGCCACGCAGATCCGGCCCGAATCGACACCATAAATGCCGAACTCGCCGCGAAGTCGCTGCATCTGCGCCTTGTTCAGCCCCGAGTAACTGAACATGCCCTTCTGGCGGGTGATGAAGCTGACGTCCTGCTTGACCCCGGCTGCGGCGAGCTTGGTCTGCAGGGCCTGGCGCATCTGCTTGATGCGCACGCGCATGCCGGCCAGTTCTGCTTCCCACATGGTGCGCAGCGCGGGCGTGTTCAGCACCATCGCGACGACCTGGGCGCCGTGGATGGGCGGGTTGGAGTAGTTGGTGCGGATCACGCGCTTGAGCTGGCTCAGCACACGGTCGGCTTCGTCCTTGGACTCGCACACCACGCTCAGTGCGCCGACACGTTCGCCGTACAGCGAGAAGCTCTTCGAGAAACTGGTGGCGACGAAGAAGTCGAGCCCCGCGCCCATGAACTGCCCGATCACCGCGCCGTCTTCGGTGATGCCTTCGCCGAAGCCCTGATAGGCCATGTCGAGGAAGGCGACCAGGCCGCGTGCCTTGACCGCCTGCACCACCTGCGACCACTGCTCGGACGTGATGTCGTAGCCGGTCGGGTTGTGGCAGCAGGCGTGCAGCACGACGACGGTGCCCGCCGGCGCGGCATTCAGCGCTCCGAGCATGCCGGTGAAGTCGACGCCCTTCGTCTTGGCATCGTAGTAAGGGTAGTTCTCGACCTTGAAGCCAGCGCTCTCGAACAGGGCCCGATGGTTCTCCCAGCTCGGGTCGCTGATCAGCACCTTGGCGCCTGGGTTGATGCGCTGGAGGAAATCGGCGCCCAGCTTCAGGCCGCCGGTGCCGCCGAGCGCCTGCACGGTGGCGATGCGGCCCGCCTTGACGGCAGCGCTGTCGGCACCGAAAACCAGGCCCTGCACCGCCTTGTCGTAGGCGGCGATACCGTCGATGGGCAGGTAGCCGCGCGCCTTGGGCGCTTCCATCATCAGCTTCTCGGCTTCCTGCACGCACTTGAGCAAGGGCAGCTTGCCGTCGTCGTCGTAGTAGACGCCCACGCCGAGATTGACCTTCGCCGGGTTCGGGTCGGAGGCGAATTGTTCGTTCAGGCCGAGGATCGGGTCGCGCGGGGCCAGTTCGACGGCAGCGAACATCGACGGGGAGGGCGAAGACATGGTCAGTCCTTGTCAGTAGAGCAGGGCGGTGTTTTCCGTTAACCTGTTCGATTGCCTTGCGGATGCGCGAGGTGGGTTAACCCGGAGATTTTATCCGCCATGGCCGACTTGTCCGAAGTCCGCTCTGCCGAGGCGCCCGTGGAGGCACCGGTGGGCGAGTTCGCGAGCTTTCCCGATTCGCCGTTCCAGCTCTTCATGCCCTATCCGCCGGCGGGCGACCAGCCCGCGGCCATCGACAAGCTCGTCGAGGGCATCGAGGACGGCCTGAGCTACCAGACTCTTCTTGGCGTGACGGGTTCCGGCAAGACCTTCACCATGGCCAACGTGATCGCCCGGCTGGGCCGGCCGGCGATCGTGTTCGCGCCGAACAAGACGCTGGCCGCGCAGCTGTACGCCGAGTTCCGCGAGTTCTTCCCGAAGAACGCGGTGGAGTACTTCGTCAGCTACTACGACTACTACCAGCCCGAGGCCTACGTGCCGCAGCGCGACCTGTTCATCGAGAAGGACAGCTCGATCAACGAGCACATCGAGCAGATGCGCCTGTCGGCCACCAAGAGCCTGCTCGAGCGGCGCGACGTGATCATCGTGGCCAGCGTCAGCGCCATCTACGGCATCGGCAATCCGGCCGACTACCACCGCATGGTGATGACGCTGCGCGTGGGCGACAAGCTCGGCCAGCGCGACGTGATTGCGCACCTGATCCGCATGCAGTACCAGCGCAACGAGACCGACTTCTCTCGCGGCACCTTCCGCGTGCGCGGAGACACCATCGATGTGTTCCCGGCAGAGCATTCCGAGCTGGCCATCCGCATCGAACTGTTCGACGACGAGATCGAGACGCTGCAGCTGTTCGACCCGCTGACCGGCCGAATCCGCCAGAAGATCCCGCGCTTCACGGTCTATCCGTCGAGCCACTACGTGACGCCGCGCGACCGCGTCGTCGCGGCCATCGAAACCATCAAGGCCGAACTGCGCGAGCGCCTGGACGAACTCGTCAAGTCAGGCAAGCTGGTCGAGGCGCAGCGCCTGGAGCAGCGCACCCGCTTCGACCTCGAGATGCTGCAGGAGGTGGGCCACTGCAAGGGCATCGAGAACTACACGCGGCACCTGTCGGGCGCCGCGCCGGGCGAGCCGCCACCCACGCTGGTCGACTACCTGCCGGCCGACGCACTGATGTTCCTCGACGAGAGCCACGTGCTGATCGGCCAGTTCGGCGGAATGTACAACGGCGACCGGGCACGCAAGTCTGTGCTGGTGGAGTACGGCTTCCGCCTGCCCAGCGCGATGGACAACCGGCCGCTGAAGTTCGAGGAGTTCGAGAAGAAGATGCGCCAGGCGGTGTTCGTCTCGGCCACGCCGGCCGCCTACGAGCAGGAGCATGCGGGCCAGGTGGTCGAGCAGCTGGTGCGGCCCACCGGCCTGGTCGACCCCGAGGTGGAGGTGCGCCCGGCCAGCCGCCAGGTCGACGACGTGCTGCAGGAGATCCACCTGCGCGTGAAGCTCAACGAGCGCGTGCTGATCACCACGCTGACCAAGCGCATGGCCGAGCAGCTCACCGACTACCTGAGCGACAACGGTGTGAAGGTCCGCTACCTGCACAGCGACGTCGACACGGTGGAGCGCGTGGAGATCCTGCGCGACCTGCGCCTGGGCACCTTCGACGTGCTGGTGGGCATCAACCTGCTGCGCGAAGGGCTGGACATTCCCGAGGTGTCGCTGGTGGCCATCCTCGATGCCGACAAGGAAGGCTTCCTGCGCGCCGAGCGCAGCCTGATCCAGACCATCGGCCGGGCCGCGCGCAACCTGAACGGCCGCGCCATCCTGTATGCCGACAAGATCACCGAGTCGATGCGCAAGGCCATCGGCGAGACCGAACGTCGGCGCACCAAGCAACTCGCCTTCAACGTCGAGCACGGCATCGTGGCGCGCAGCGTCAACAAGAAGATCAAGGAGCTGATCGACGGCGTCTACGGCGAGAAGAGCGCCAAGGACGACCTGAAGTCGGCCACCGAGGCCGCGGCCGTCGAGGCGATGAGCGAGAAGGACCTGGCCAAGCGCATCAAGCTGCTCGAGAAGCAGATGCTCGATCACGCGCGCAACCTCGAGTTCGAGAAGGCGGCGCGGGTGCGCGACCAGCTCGCGCTGCTGCGGGAGCAGGCCTTCGGCGCCGCGGGGCATGACGTCAACGTCGTGCCGCTGGTGTCCGGCAAAGGGGCGGCATGACGGTCCGGCGCGTCCTGATGGTCTGCATGGGCAACATCTGTCGATCGCCGACGGCCGAGGCGGTGTTGCGCCACAAGCTGGACGCAGCCGGACTGGGCGAAACCGTGACGGTCGATTCGGCCGGCACGCATGCCTGGCATTCGGGCTCTCCGCCCGATCAGCGTTCAACGACGCACGCGGCACGCCGCGGCTACAGCCTGGCCGGGCTGCGAGCCCGCGAGGTCGTCGAAGCCGATTTCGACCAGTTCGACCTGATCCTGGCGATGGACTGGGATAATCTGGCGCTGTTGGAAGAGCGCTGCCCGCCGCCGTACCGGCGCAAGTTGGGGCGGCTCACCGAGCACTGCCAGCTGCACGACAGCCCGGTCGTACCGGATCCCTACGCCGGCGGCGCGCAAGGCTTCGAGGAAGTGCTCGATCTGGTCGAAGACGCCTGCGACGGCCTCGTCACGATGCTGCGCCGCCAACACGGGGCGGCATGAGGGGAACTTCCGATCCCAATCTCGACCAAATCAGTCGGCTTCAAGGTATACTTGACTGAACCACTCGGAGATCGCCGAGGGTTCGACCGGCGAACAGCCGGACAGCGTCGAGCGCCTCGTGCCTGGATTCCAGAACCCCCGTGCCGTTGCCGGCTTTAGGAGATTGAGATGCGACTGACCACTAAGGGCCGTTTTGCCGTGACCGCCATGATCGATCTGGCGCTGCGTGAGCACACCGGGCCCGTGGCCCTGGCTGCCATCAGCGCGCGCCAGCAGATCTCGCTGTCCTACCTGGAACAGCTGTTCGGCAAGCTGCGCCGCCACGAGCTCGTGGAGAGCACGCGCGGCCCCGGCGGCGGCTACTCGCTGGGCCGCAAGGCCGAGGAGATCACTGTGGCCGACATCATCGTCGCGGTCGACGAGCCGATCGACGCCACCGGCTGCGGCGGCAAGACCGACTGCATGGGCGAGGACAGCGGCAAGTGCATGACGCATGACCTGTGGGCCAGCCTGAACTCGAAGATGATCGAGTTCCTGGACTCGGTTTCTCTGAAGAAGCTCGTGGACGAACAGATCGCCAAGGGAGTTTCCATCGAAGAGCACCCGGTCAAGCGCGCCATCTCTTCGCAACCGGTCGTCAAGCCGATCAAGGTGACGGCGCCGAACTCGGTCTTTGCCCTCGGCAACGCCTTCAACAAGTAATCCAACCTTTTCTGGCAGCGCTGCGTTTCATGGACATGACCCCGCACTTCCCGATCTACATGGACTACGGCGCCACCAACCCGGTGGACCAGCGCGTGGTGGACGCGATGATCCCGTGGTTGCGCGAGCATTTCGGCAACCCGGCGTCGCGCAGCCATGCCTGGGGCTGGGAGGCCGAGGCGGCCGTCGAGAAGGCGCGCGAGCAGGTCGCCGAGCTGATCGGCGCCGACCCGCGCGAGATCGTCTGGACCTCCGGCGCCACCGAGTCGAACAACCTCGCGCTCAAGGGCGCGGCGCAGTTCTACAAGACGCGCGGCAAGCACCTGATCACGGTGAAGACCGAGCACAAGGCCGTGCTCGACACGATGCGCGAGCTCGAGCGCCAGGGCTTCGAGGTGACCTACCTCGACGTCCAGGAAGACGGCATGCTCGACCTCGACAAGCTCAAGGCGACGATGCGTCCCGACACCATCCTGGTCTCGGTGATGTTCGTCAACAACGAGATCGGCGTGATCCAGGACATCCCGGCCATCGGCGCGATGTGCCGCGAGCGCGGCATCATCTTCCACGTCGACGCGGCGCAGGCCACCGGCAAGGTCGCCATCGACCTGAAGACGCTGCCGGTCGACCTGATGAGCCTGGCCTCGCACAAGACCTACGGCCCCAAGGGCATCGGCGCGCTGTACGTGCGCCGCAAGCCGCGCGTGCGCATCGAGGCGCAGATGCACGGCGGCGGCCACGAGCGCGGCATGCGCTCGGGCACGCTGCCCACGCACCAGATCGTCGGCATGGGCGAGGCCTTCCGCATCGCCCGCGAAGAGATGGGCACCGAGAACGAGCGCATCCGCATGCTCAGCCAGCGGCTGATCGGCGGCCTGAAGGACATCGAGCAGACTTTCCTGAACGGCCACGCCGAGATGCGCGTGCCGCACAACGTGAACATGAGCTTCAACTTCGTCGAGGGCGAGTCGCTGATCATGGGCATCAAGGGCATCGCCGTGTCGTCGGGCTCGGCGTGCACCTCGGCCAGCCTCGAGCCGAGCTACGTGCTGCGCGCCCTGGGCCGCAGCGACGAGCTGGCGCATTCGAGCCTGCGCATGACGATCGGCCGGTTCACGACCGAAGAAGAGATCGACTACGTGGTCAGCACGCTGAAAGACCGCGTCGCCAAACTGCGCGAGCTGTCCCCGCTGTGGGAGATGTACCAGGATGGTGTGGACATCAGCACCATCCAGTGGACGGCACACTGAACGAGTTGTTGGAGAAGCACCATGGCATACAGCGAAAAGGTCGTCGAGCACTACGAGAACCCGCGCAACGTCGGCTCCTTCGAGAAGGGTGACGAGACGGTGGGCACCGGCATGGTCGGCGCGCCGGCCTGCGGCGACGTGATGAAGCTGCAGATCAAGGTCAACCCGGTCACCGGGCTGATCGAGGACGCGAAGTTCAAGACCTACGGTTGCGGATCGGCGATCGCGTCGAGCTCGCTGGTCACCGAATGGGTCAAGGGCAAGTCGCTCGACGAGGCACTGACCATCAAGAACACCCACATCGCCGAGGAACTGGCGCTGCCGCCGGTGAAGATCCACTGCTCGATCCTGGCCGAGGACGCCATCAAGGCGGCGGTGAACGACTACAAGGCCAAGTCGGCCCAGCCGACCGGCCAGACGCACTGAACAGAATTCCCATGGCAGTCACCCTGACCGAAGCAGCAGCGCGCCACGTGACGCGCTATCTGTCCAAGCGCGGCAAGGGCGTGGGCGTGCGTCTGGGCGTGAAGACCACCGGTTGCTCGGGCCTGGCCTACAAGCTCGAATACGCCGACGACTTCGCGCCTGAAGACGTGATCTTCGAGGGCCACGGCGTCAAGGTGCTGGTCGACCCCAAGAGCCTGCCCTACATCGACGGCACCGAACTCGACTTCGTGCGCGAAGGCCTCAACGAGGGCTTCAAGTTCCACAACCCCCGCGAGAAGGACCGCTGCGGCTGCGGCGAGTCGTTCCGCGTCTGACCACCTCCTGCCGACCCGAAGGCGCGGCGTCAAGCCGCGTTTTCGTTTCTCCCACCGCCGCCACCATGAAGCTGGACGACAACGACTTCGACCTGTTCGGCGTGGAGCAGCGCTTCGCGCAGGACCGCGCGGCCCTCGACGCCCGCTGGCGTGCGCTGCAGGCCGAGGTGCACCCCGACAAGTTCGCCTCCGACGGTGCCGCAGCCCAGCGCGTGGCGGTGCAATGGGCGGTGCGTGTGAACGAGGCCTACCAGCGCCTGAAGGACCCGCTCAAGCGCGGAGCCTACCTGTGCGAACTGGCCGGCCAGCCGATCAACGCCGAGAACAACACAGCGATGCCCGGCTCTTTCCTGATGCAGCAGATGGAGTGGCGCGAGTCGCTCGACGAGGCTCGCACGGTGCAGCAGGTCGAGGCTCTCGCCGATACCGTTGCGGCGCATCGCAACGGCGCGCTGCAGAAGCTGCAGAAACTGCTCGACGAGCAGCAGGACGCCGCCGCGGCCGCGCAGCAAGTCAGAGCCCTCATGTTCGTCGAGCGCTTTGCCGAGGACGTCGATCGGCGCCTCGAGGCGTTGGGACAATAACGCCATGGCCCTGCTCCAGATCTCCGAACCCGGCGGCACGCCGGACCCGCACCAGCGCCGCATCGCCGTCGGCATCGACCTCGGCACCACGCATTCGCTGGTGGCCGCGGTGCGCCACGGCGTGGCCGAATGCCTGCCCGACGAACATGACCGGGTGATCCTGCCCTCCGCCGTTCGCTACCTGCCGCAAGGCAAGCGGCAGATCGGCGCGGCCGCGCTGGCCGATGCCGCGCTCGATCCGCGCAACACCATCGTCTCGGTGAAGCGCTTCATGGGCCGCTGCCTGGCCGACATCGCTGGGCGCGACAAACTGCCCTACGACTTCGTCGATGCGCCCGGCATGCTCAAGCTGCGCACGATCGATGGCGAGAAGTCACCGGTCGAGGTGTCGGCGGAGATCCTGGCCACGCTGCGCCAGCGCGCCGAGGACAGCTTCGACGACGAGCTGTTCGGTGCCGTGATCACCGTGCCGGCCTATTTCGACGACGCCCAGCGCCAGGCGACCAAGGATGCGGCGCAGCTCGCCGGCCTGAACGTGCTGCGCCTGATCAGCGAGCCGACCGCAGCGGCGATTGCCTATGGCCTCGAACATGGCTCCGAAGGCCTGTACGCCGTCTACGACCTCGGCGGGGGCACCTTCGACATCTCGCTGCTGCGCCTGTCGGCCGGCGTGTTCGAGGTGGTGGCCACCGGCGGCGACTCGGCGCTGGGCGGCGACGACTTCGACGCGGCGCTGGCCGAGCATGCGTTGCAGCGCGCAGGCCTCGTCGCCACCACGCCGCAGGACAAGCGCGCCATTCTCGCGGCCGCCCGCGCCGCGAAAGAGAAACTCTCGCAGGCCGATCACGCCACGCTGGCCAGCCCGCTGTCCGGCGGCGACCTCGACCTGCGCATCACGCGCGACGAGTTCGTCGCGCTGACCGAGCCGCTCGTCGCGCGCACGCTCGCAGCGGTGCGCAAGGTGCTGCGCGATGCCAAGGTCGGCAAGGACGAGGTGAAGGGCGTGGTGATGGTCGGCGGCTCGACGCGCATGCCACGCGTGCAGGCGGCGGTCGGCGAGCTGTTCGGCATGGCGCCGCTGACCAACCTCAACCCGGACGAGGTGGTGGCACTCGGTGCCGCGATCCAGGCCAACAGCCTGGCCGGCAACGCCGGTGCGGAAGAGCTGCTGCTGCTCGACGTGATCCCGCTGTCACTGGGCCTGGAGACCATGGGCGGGCTGGTGGAGCGCATCATCCCGCGCAACAGCACCATCCCGACAGCCCGCGCGCAAGACTTCACCACCTTCAAGGACGGCCAGACCGCGATGGCCATCCACGTGCTGCAGGGCGAGCGCGAGCTGGTGTCCGATTGCCGCTCGCTGGCGCGCTTCGAACTGCGCGGCATCCCGCCGATGGTGGCGGGCGCGGCGCGCATCCGCGTCACCTTCCAGGTCGATGCCGACGGGCTGCTCAGCGTCAGCGCCCGCGAAGAAGGCTCCGGCGTGCAGGCCGCGATCACCGTCAAGCCGAGCTACGGCCTGGCCGACGAGGACATCGCGCGCATGCTCAGCGAGAGCTTCACCACCGCCGAGCAGGACATGCGCGAGCGCAGCCTGCGCGAGTCGCGCGTCGAGGCCGAGCGCCTGTTGCTGGCCCTGCGCGCCGCGCTCGAGGCCGACGGCGACCTGCTGTCGACGGATGACCGCCAGGCCATCGAGGCCGAGATGATGGCCGTGCAGGCCGCCCGCGAAAGCGCGGACCACCACCACATCGACGAAGCCGTCGAGGCGCTGGCCCAGCGCACCGAGGCCTTCGCCGCCGAACGAATGAATCGCGGGATCCGCCAGGCCCTGGCCGGCAAGCGCGTCGAGGAAGTCTGAGCATGCCTGTGATCCGCATCCTGCCGCACCCGGAGTACTGCCCGAACGGCGCCGAAGTCACGGCGCCGTCGGGCACCTCGCTGTGTGAGGCCATGCTCGACAACCACATCGAGATCGAACATGCCTGCGAACTGAGCTGCGCGTGCACGACGTGCCACGTGGTCGTGCGCGAAGGTTTCGAGTCGCTGGGCGAAATGGACGAGAGCGAGGAAGACCTGCTCGACCGCGCCTGGGGCCTGGAGCCGACATCCCGCCTGTCGTGCCAGGCGATCTTGTCCAACCGCGACGTGACGATCGAGATCCCGAAGTACTCGATCAACCACGCCAAGGAAAAGAGAGAAGCACTGAAAAAAATGCCCCAGGCCGGGAAGGCCTGAGGCATCGCGAAAGGGACGAGCCCTGCTGAGGAGACAGCGATGGTTGCTCTGCCAACCATCGCCAGAGCTCTAGCAAACAGCGTGCCTTGTCGGTTCAGGCGGCCTGCGATTCCACGTGGCCGTGGCGGGTGTACAGGAAGTCCAGCACCTCCTTGCGGTAGTGCACGTAGCGGCTGTCCTCGGCCAGCTCGACGCGGTGGCGCGGGCGCGGCAGTTCCACCGACAGGATCTCGCCGATCGTGGCCGCCGGGCCGTTGGTCATCATGACGATGCGGTCGGACAGCAGCACGGCCTCGTCGACGTCGTGCGTGACCATCACCACGGTGCTGTGCGTGCGCGCGACGATCTTCAGCAGCTCGTCCTGCAGGTGAGCGCGGGTGAGGGCGTCCAGGGCGCCGAAGGGCTCGTCCATCAACAGCACCTTGGGCTCCATCGCCAGCGCGCGGGCGATGCCCACGCGCTGCTTCATGCCGCCGGAGATCTCGTGCGGGCGCTTGGCCGAGGCGTGCGCCATGCCCACCAGTTCGAGCGCCGCATCGGTGCGCTGCTTCAAGGCGGTGCGCGATTCCTTGGCGCCGAACACACGCTCGACCGCCAGGTGCACGTTCTCGAAGCAGGTGAGCCAGGGCAGCAGCGAGTGGTTCTGGAACACCACCGCGCGCTCCGGCCCCGGGGCGGCGATCTCGCGGTTGTCGCACAGCAGCACGCCGCTGGTGGGCAGCAGCAGGCCGGCGATCAGGTTGAGCAGCGTCGACTTGCCGCAGCCCGAGTGGCCGATCAGCGTGACGAACTCGCCCTTGGCCACGTCGAGATCGATCTCGCGCAGCGCGTGGAATCGGCCCTTGCGTGTGCTGAACACCATCTCGGCGTTCTGGACCTGGATGAAGCTGTTCATGGCGGGTTCCCCGGGTTCAGTGGTGTTCGTCGTAGCTGAAGCGCTTGGCGATGCTGATCAGCAGCGCCTCCAGCAGCAGGCCGACGACGCCGATCACGACGATGGCAATCAGGATGTGCTTGACGTTGAGGTTGTTCCACTCGTCCCACACCCAGAAGCCGATGCCCACGCCGCCGGTGAGCATCTCCGCCGCCACGATCACCAGCCAGGCCGTGCCCACCGACAGGCGAACGCCGGTCAGCATGTAGGGCAGCACCGCAGGGAACAGGATCTTGGTGATCACCTTCCACTCGCTCAGGTTCAGCACCTTGGCGACGTTCAGGTAGTCGGCGGGCACGCGCTGCACACCCACCGCCGTGTTGATGATCATCGGCCAGATCGAGCAGATGAAGATCGTCCAGATGGCCGCCGGGTTGGCTGCCTTGAAGACCAGCAGGCCGATCGGCAGCCAGGCCAGCGGCGACACCGGCCGCAGCAGGCTGATCAGCGGCGAGACCATGCGGTTGAGCACCTCGAAGCGGCCGATCATGAAACCCATCGGGATGCCCACCACCGCCGCCATGCCGAAGCCGACGGCCACGCGCTCCAGCGAGAACAGGATGTTCCAGCCGATGCCCTGGTCGTTCGGACCCTTCGAGTAGAACGGGTCGGCGAACAACTTCACCGCCGCATCGAAGGTGGCCAGCGGTGTCGGGAAGGTCTCGCTCTTCATCGTGAGCAAGGCCCAGATGCCGATCAGCAGCGCCACCCCGATCAGGGGAGGCAGCACCTTGAGCAGCAGGCCGTTCCAGTCGAAGCCGGGGCGGGGCGGGGGAACTGGCTTGAGCGGCTCGGCAACGGCGGCCTTGGCGGCCTTCAAGTTGGCTGCGGCGTCGGCCTTGGCATCCATGCTGGCTTGCAGCGGGGTGTGAAACACGGCACTGACCATGGTGAGCTCCTGGACGCGGGGGTTCAGACCTTGACCTTGAATCCGTCGGCGTACTTGGCCGGATCCTTACCATCCCAGACCACGCCGTCGATCAGCTTGCTGCTGCGCATCGGGCTGGCCGGGATGCTGATCTTCAAGGCGCCGGCCGCCTGCTTGTACAGATCGATCTGGTTGACCTGCTTGGCCACGGCCAGGTAATCCGGGTGCTCCTTCAGCAAGCCCCAGCGCTTGTGCTGGGTCAGGAACCACATGCCATCCGACAGGTACGGAAAGTTCACCGCGCCATCGCTGAAGAACTTCATGTAGTTCGGGTCGTCCCAGGTCTTGCCCAGGCCGTTCTGATAGCGGCCCAGGATGCGCTGGTTGATCACGTCGACGCTGGTGTTGACGTAGCTCTTGTCGGCCACCGTCTCGGCCATCTTGTTCTTGTTCTGCAGGCCGGCGTCGATCCAGCGGCCCGCTTCGAGGATGGCCATCATCACGGCGCGCGCGGTGTTCGGGTACTTCTTGACGAACTCGCCGGTGGTGCCGAGCACCTTCTCGGGGTGGTCCTTCCAGATGTCCTGCGTGGTCACCGCCGTGATGCCGATGCCGTCGGCGATGGCCCTGTGACCCCAGGGCTCGCCGACGCAGTAGCCGTCCATGTTGCCCACGCGCATGTTGGCCACCATCTGCGGCGGCGGCACGGTGATCACCTTGGCGTCCTTCATCGGGTTCACGCCGACGCTGGCCAGCCAGTAATACAGCCACATGGCGTGCGTGCCGGTCGGGAAGGTCTGCGCGAAGGTGTATTCGCGCTTGTCGGTACTCATCAGCTTGGCCAGGCTCGCGGCATCGACAGCACCCTTGTCGGCGAGCTTCTTCGAGAGCGTGATCGCCTGGCCGTTGTTGTTCAGCGTCATCAGCACGGCCATGTCCTTCTTCGGGCCGCCCACCCCCAGGTGCACGCCGTAGACCAGGCCGTAGAGCACATGCGCCATGTCGAGCTCGCCGTTGACAAGCTTGTCGCGCACGCCGGCCCAGGAGGCTTCCTTGGTCGGGATGATCTTCACGCCGTACTTCTTGTCGAAGCCGAGCACCGAGGCCATCACCACCGACGCGCAGTCGGTCAGCGGAATGAAGCCGATGCGCACCTCCTCCTTCTCGGGCTTGTCGGAGCCCTGCGCGTAGACCGCGCTCTGCAGTCCGGGCACGAGGCCCGTGGCACCGGTGGCTGCGGCGGCCTTGATGAGGGTTCGGCGGCTCATGAGGATCTTCCGTGTCGTCGAGTGGGTCATGGCAGGTGGCTGTGTGCAGTCGAAAAAAAACGTCCACACGTTGTCTGCCCGGTGGGGCGGAGTTCGTGAGGACGTCGTCGTCCCACCTCAGCGCATCGGCCTTGATCCGCTGGGGTGATCGGGAGGGTCGTCTTTGACCCTTCGCTGCAGACGTTGCAATCGCTGTGCCAGCGCATTGCCAGCGATCTGCCCGGGAGAATTGGCCATGTCGATGCTGCTGTGCACCATTTGAGGTGCGTTGCGGCGCCCGACGCACCCGGCTTGTGCGTCTGCGGCTCAGATCAGGAGGTCGGCGACGTCCACGATGCGCTGCGCCACTTCGGCGAGCTTCATGCCTCGGTCCATCGCTGTCTTTCGCAGGCGAGAGTAGGCCGCCTCTTCGCTGAGCGAGTGCCGCGTCATCAGGATGCCCTTGGCCTTGTCGATGACCTTTCGCTCGCTGAGCTGGGTGCGGGCGTCGGCGAGTTCGCGGCGAAGGTTCTCTTCATGCGTGAATCGCGCCAGCGCGACGTCGAGCACAGGCCGGATGCGCTCCGGGGCGAGACCGGCGACGACGTAGGCCGACACACCGGCGGCGATGGCCGCGCCAACCTGGCTGGTGTCGTCGTCGTTGGTGAACAGCACGATGGGGCGCCGCGCGTCGCGGGTCGCCATCACGACGTGCTCCAACGTGTCGCGCGCCTGGCTCTCGGCGTCCACGATGACCATGTCAGGCGCGATCTGCGCCAGGCGCTCGGTCAGGAAAGTGTCTGCCGGCAGCACCGCGACGATGTTGTAGCCGCTTTCGATCAGGCCGATGCGCAGGCTGCGCGAGCGTTCGAGCTCAGACTCCGTGTGCGCGTCCGCGAGGTCGCGTTCAAGCGGTTCGGGAGCGACGATGACGATGCGGAGTTGCGGCGCGGCGGGCATGCACCCAACGGTGCAACATTCGAGCCAAGCTCAGTTCAGCGCCCGCGCGGCGTTCGGGTAAAGGCGCGACGCAGCCATCCGCCCAACGGCCGCAGTGACTCGGCGAGTCGATCGACACGCGCCGCCTCGCGCTGGATCACCAAACCGCGCTCGACCAGCATGCTGACGAAGGCGCTCACCTGTTGTCGCGGCAGCCCGCTGCGCGCGTACAACTGCGCGAGCGTGACGTGGCGCTGCGACATGTCGCTGAGGATCCGGCGATATGGCGTGCGCTCGTAGGTGGCACCGAGATCGGGCCAGGCGGACAGGCGATACTCTTTCATGGCTCCAACGACTGAGAGGGCGTGCGGCAATACTTTGTTGCCGTTATGATTTGCAGCGTAGTCCGGTCCCGAGTCGGCGTGAAGGGGAGTGACGCCGCCTTTCGGGGTTTTGCTGACGATCTCTTGGTAACGAGATGCTGTTCGGCGTCGCGTCACGCGTCGTGGTGATGGAGGGCTCTCTGGACTTCGGTTTGCCAAGGCAGCGCATGCACCAGCCCGTTCAGATGCACGGCCACCTGGAAGTCGCTCAGGGCCTTGCCGTGCGAATCGAGCAGTTTCAGATTTGTCACCAGCCCCAGGGGGTCGGCGATGGCGAGCACGCCTTCTTCGACCTCGATCCAGTCCCAGGCGACTCCCGCCGACCGGTCGTTAGAGGCTTCTCCCCACAGCGTCTGCCCGCTGCAAAGGCAGGCGTCGTCCCCATAATGCAGAACACGGGTGCCGAGGTGGACGAGGCGCAGATGAGGCGCAATGTCCACCTGCCACAATACGGGTGGCCACGCGCAGACTATCCAGGCGGGGGTCATGGGCTGGTACATCCGATGGCCATCCATCGTCTTGAATCGATGGATGAGAGTGTGGCAAGGCCTTGTCGTCGTGCCATCTGTAAGACCTTGCAGGGACGGGCGCAAGGTCGTGAAGATTCGACTTAACGCGGCGCGAGCTGGATAAAACGCATGCTGCAGGACGGCTATCTGTCGGTGCTGGAGGCCAGGGATCGCGACGAATTCCTGGGACAGGTCGTGCGTTTCGCGAAGAGGCTCGGGTTCGATACCGTCTCGGCGACGACGATCGTCGACCACTTTCTGGGCGAGCCCGAATTCATCAGCGTGGACAATGCCCCGGCCAGCTACCGCGACATGTTCGAAGACATGGGTCGGGGCCGGCAGGATCCGGTCATGCAGCACTGCAAGAAGCAAAGCGTCCCGATCATCTGGTCGCAAGAGACCTATGTCGGCGCGGGTCAAGCTGACCTGTGGGACGGTCAGGCGCGTTTCGGCTATCGCACGGGTGTCGCCATGGCGCTGCATCTTCCGCAGGGGCGACACTTCTTCCTCGGCGTGGACCGCGATCAGTCTCTGCCCAAGGATCGCTCTGAACTCACGCGCATCGTCGCCGATCTGCAGCTCTTTGCCGTCCACGCGCAGGAGGCAGCGATGCGCATCATGATGCCCGCGACAGGGGATCCGGACGTCCCCAACTTGACGCCGCGTGAAGTCGAGAGCCTGCGCTGGACCATGGAAGGCAAGACGGCCTGGGAGGTCGGCAACATCCTGGGCATCAGCGAGCGCACGGCTGTGCTCCACGTCAACAACGCCATGCACAAGCTCGGTTGCATCAACAAGCATCAAGCGGTGCTCAAGGCGCTTCGGCTGGGCCTCATTCGCTGACGCCCTTCGGCGCACGGTGATGATCCGATGACGGAGCGAGCTCGTCGATGTCAGCGGACCTGTAAGACCTGACAGTTCCCCGATGCGAGGCCGGCTGCTGAAATGCTCTTGCGCAATTGATGCGCGAACGCACTCAGCCAGGAGCCCCGCATGCAAACGCAAAAGCGCATTCAACTGCACACCCCCCAGATTTCCAAGCGCGCTCCGGCCGCAGCCGACAAGCGCACGCCGAAGTCGGCACCTGTCGAGCTCGACACGCGAGCGTTGAAGCACGTGGCTGGTGGTGTCGACGGCCCGAACAAGTACTGGTGAGCCGAACCCGTCCGTGTCGGACGGGCTGCCGCACTCGCGTGCCGGCGCGTGCTGCATCGAGCAGCGAGCGCCGGCCGATTTCATGGTGAGCCGATGAGCAGCCTGTTCCGCCCGGAAGTCATCGAGAACCGGCAGAGCCAATGGCTCGGCAGCATCCAGTTGCTGCGACCAGTCTCGCTTCACGTGCTCACGCTGCTGGCGGTGTCTGCGGCCGTGCTCGTTGCTGCCTACCTGTGGATCGGCGAGTACACGCGCAAGGCCCACGTGAAGGGCTTTCTCGCTCCTGACCGGGGCCTCATGAGGCTGATGTCGCCACAGTCGGCGACGGTTCTCGAAAGCCGTGCCGTCGAAGGCGCGAGCGTGCGTGCCGGCGACGTGCTCTACGTGCTGTCGGTCGATGCCGCCAATGTATCGGGCAATGTGCGCGAGACGCTGACGGCGCGCGAACGCAGCCTGCTGGGCGCGGCGCGCCAGCAGGCGGAACTCGAGCGCGAGCGCGCTCAGGCGCTCGACCGCCAGGTCGGCACCATGCGCGGCGAACTGGCTCAGATCGACGCCGAGGCGCGCCTTCACGAGCAGCGGCTGGCGCTGGCCAATCAGGCGCTGGCGCGTCTCGAATCCCTGCGCGCCGACAACTTCATCTCCGCCGCCCAGGTACAGGCCAAGAGCGAGGAACTGCTCGGTCTGCAAGCGCAGGCACAGTCGCTGCAGCGCCAGCGCGCTGCGCAGCTGCGCGAGATCGAGCAACTTCTGGCCCGCCGCCGCGAACTGCCGCTGCAGACGCAGGTGGCGCAGGGCGAACTCGAACGCGACATGGCCGAGATCGCGCAGCAGCAGGCCGAGAACGACTCGCGGCGCCGCATCGAGATCCGCGCGCCGCAGGACGGCACGGTGACCGGCGTGGTCGCACAACCGGGGCAGTCCGTCAACGCGTCGGTCGCGCTGGCCAGCCTGCTGCCGGCCGACGCGCGGCTGCAGGCGCACTTGTTCGCACCGTCGAGTGCCGTCGGCTTCGTCAAGCCCGAGCAGCCCGTGCTGCTGCGCTACCAGGCTTTCCCGTACCAGAAGTTCGGCCTGCAAAGTGGGCAGGTCGCGCAGGTGTCTCGGTCGCCCTTGCAGGCCAGTGAACTGGCGGGCGTGCCGCTGCCCAAGTCCGACGGCGAGGCCGAGCCGCTGTACCGCATCACCGTCACACTCGACAAGCAGGCCGTCGCCGCGTACGGCCGCGAGCAGGCGCTGGTGCCGGGCATGCAGCTCGAGGCCGATGTGCTGCTCGATCGGCGCCGCCTGATCGAATGGATCTTCGAGCCGCTGCTCGGGCTGGCGAGCCGGGTCTGAGCATGATCGACGCATTGCGACTCGGCTTCGGCGGCGCCAGGCTGCCGATGCTGCTGCAGACCGAAGGCGCCGAGTGCGGCCTGGCCTGTCTGGCGATGGTGGCGTCGTACCACGGCCTGCAAACCGATCTGCAGAGCTTGCGCCGGAAATTCTCGCTGTCCCTCAAGGGCGCCACCATGGTCGACATGGTGCGCATGGCCGGGCAGATCCAGCTCAACGCGCGTGCGCTGCGCGCCGAGATGGAGCATCTCGACCAGCTCGCCACGCCCTGCGTGCTGCACTGGGACCTCAATCACTTCGTGGTGCTGAAGGAAGTCCGCCGCGGCCACGCGATCATCCACGACCCGGCGCGCGGCGTGCGCCGCGTGTCGCTCGCCGAGGTGTCGCGCCACTTCACCGGCGTGGTGCTCGAGCTGACGCCGCGCTCCGACTTCCAGCCGAGACGCGAACACCGGCCCGTCAGCCTGCGCCAGCTGCTCGGCCGCGTCACCGGTTTGAAGCGTTCGCTGATCCAGATCCTGGTGCTGGCGCTTGCGCTCGAGGCCTTCGTGCTGCTCACGCCCTTCTTCATGCAGTGGGTGGTCGACGGCGTGCTCGTCAGCGCCGACCGCGATCTGCTGGTCACGCTGGGCATCGGCTTCGCTCTGCTTGTGCTGCTCCAGGTGGCCACCGGCGCGGTGCGCTCCTGGGCCGTGCTGCACCTGTCGAGCACGCTCAACCTGCAGTGGCTGAACAACGTCTTCGCCCACCTGATGCGGCTGCCAGTGGACTGGTTCGAAAAGCGACACACCGGCGACGTGCTGTCGCGCTTCGGTGCCGTGCAGCAGATCCAGCAGACGCTGACCACCAGCTTCATCGAGGTTGTGCTCGACGGGGCGCTGGTCGTGGTCACGCTGGCGATGATGTTCGTCTACAGCCCAACGCTGAGCGCCATTGCGATCGGCTGCGTGGCCGTGTACGCGCTGCTGCGCTGGGCCTTCTTCCGGCCGCTGAGCGAGGCCACCGAAGAGGCGATCGTGCACGACGCCAAGCGCGCCAGCCACTTCCTCGAGTCGCTGCGCGGCGTGCAGGCCATCAAGCTGGCCAACCGCCAGGAGGACCGGCAGGCTCGATTCATGAACCTGGTGGTCGACGCGATGAATGCCAACATCGCCACGCGCAAGCTCGAGGTTCTGTTCGGTGTGCTGCACAAGCTGGTGTTCGGCCTGGAGCGCGTGGCGGTGCTCTGGGTCGGCGCGCTGCTGGTGCTCGATCAGCGCTTTTCGGTGGGCATGCTGTTCGCCTTCTTCGCCTACAAGGAGCAGTTCGCGTTGCGTATCAGCGGCCTGATCGACAAGGTGGTCGAGCTGAAGATGCTGCGCCTGCAGGGCGAGCGTCTCGCCGACATCGTGCTCACCCCGCCCGAGGCCGAGCCCGAGGCCGCGCCGCGCCGGCATGAACTCGCGGCCAGGCTTGAACTGCGGGACGTTCGATTCGCCTACTCCGATGGCGAGCCGCCGGTGATCGAGCACCTGAACCTCGTCATCGAGCCGGGCGAGTCGGTTGCCATCGTCGGCCCCTCCGGCTGTGGCAAGACGACCCTCCTCAAGATCATGCTCGGCATCCATGCGCCGCAGTCCGGCGAGGTGCGTGTGGGCGACGTGCCGATGCGCCACCTGGGCTTGCGCGCCTGGCGTGACATGATCGGCACGGTCATGCAGGACGACCAGCTGTTCGCCGGCTCGATCGCCGACAACATCGCCTTCTTCGATGCGCGCGCCGATGCGCAGTGGGTCGAGCAGTGCGCACGCTTCGCCGCCGTCCACGACGAGATCGAGGCCATGCCGATGGGTTACCACACGCTGATCGGCGACATGGGCGCGAGCATCTCCGGCGGGCAGAAACAGCGGATCCTGCTGGCGCGCGCGCTGTACAAGCGGCCGAAGATCCTGTTCCTCGACGAAGCCACCAGTGCGCTCGACATCGACCGCGAACGGCTCGTCAACCAGGCGATCCGCCAGCTCGAGATCACGCGCGTGGTCGTTGCGCACCGCCCGGAGACGATTGCCGCCGCCGCGCGCGTGGTCGTGTTGGCCGGTGGACGTGTCTCGCAGGACTTGCGCACCGTCAGCACCGCCGGCCAGCGCTGAGGGCCATGCGCCGGGCCGTAGACTCGGCGCATGAATGTTCTCGGTATCGAATCGTCCTGTGACGAGACCGGCGTGGCGCTGGTCGAGTCGGTCGGGCAGGGCACGCCCACGCTGCTGGCCCACGCGCTGCACACCCAGATCGACATGCACCAGGCCTATGGCGGCGTGGTGCCCGAACTCGCCTCGCGCGACCACATCCGCCGCGTCGTGCCGCTGGTTCGCCAGGTGATGGCCTCGGCGGGCCGCACGCTCGCCGACATCGACGTGGTGGCCTACACGCAGGGGCCGGGCCTCGCGGGTGCGCTGCTGGTGGGTGCCGGCGTGGCCTGTGCGCTGGCGGCGGCGCTGCAGCGGCCGACACTGGCCGTTCATCACCTCGAAGGCCATCTGCTGTCGCCCTTCCTCTCGGCCGACCCGCCGAGCTTCCCCTTCGTCGCGCTGCTGGTGTCTGGCGGGCACACGCAGCTGATGCGCGTGGATGGTGTGGCGCAGTACGAGCTGCTGGGCGAGACGATCGATGACGCCGCCGGCGAGGCCTTCGACAAGTCGGCCAAGCTGATGGGCCTGGGCTACCCCGGCGGGCCGGCGCTGGCGCGGCTGGCCGAGTTCGGCGACGCGTCGACCTTCGATCTGCCGCGGCCGCTGCTGCACAGCGGCAACCTCGACTTCTCGTTCGCCGGCCTGAAGACGGCGGTGCGCACGCGACTGGGCAAGCTCGGCGCGAACGTCTGCCAGCAGGACCTGGCACATCTGGCGGCCTCGACCCAGCAGGCCATCGTCGACGTGCTGGTGCGCAAGTCCGTCGCGGCACTGCGCGACACCGGCCTGGACCGGCTGGTGGTGGCCGGCGGCGTGGGTGCGAATGCCGCCTTGCGCAGCCAGTTGAACGAGGCCTGCCGAAAGCGTGGCGCACGCGTGCACTACCCCGAGCTCGCGCTGTGCACCGACAACGGCGCGATGATCGCGCTGGCCGCGGCGCTGCGCCTGCAAAGCGGTGCCCAGGCCGCGTCGGACGACTACGCCTTCACCGTGCGGCCGCGCTGGCCGCTGGCCGAGGTGGTGCGCGCCAGCGCCTAGAATCCGCGGCCCTGCCGGGCGAGCCGGCGCCGCAACTCTTCGATGACACGAACCCTTGCCCGCTGGGCCGGCGCCTTGGTTGGCGCCATGCTCTGCGCCGCCGCCGCCGCCGTAGCGGCGGCACCCGCCGCCGAACCCATCCCCATCGCGCTGATCGAAGGCCTGTCGGGCAGCTTCGGCAATGCCGGCGAGGCGGTTTATCGCAACCTGCTGCTGGCCGTCGAGCGCGTCAACCGACGCGGCGGCGTGCGCCTGCCCGGCGGCGCGCGTTCGCTGGAACTGCTGCGGTTCGACGGCAAGGGAAGCGGCGAGGAGTCTCTGGCCATGCTCCGTGCGGCGCTGGACCGCCGCGTCGCCTTCGTCGCGCAGGGCAACAGCTCAGCGGTGGCGATGGTGCTGGTGGATGCGCTGAACAAGCACAACCAGCGCGAGCCGCTGTCGCGCGCGCTGCTGCTCAACTATTCCGCGGTCGACCCAGCGCTGACCAACGAGAAGTGCAGCTTCTGGCACTTCCGCTTCGATGCGCATGCCGACATGCGCCTGGCCGCGCTGATCGAGGTGCTGCAGGGCGACGCGGCGCTGAAGAAGGTCTACCTGATCGGGCAGGACTACAGCTTCGGCCAGCACGTGCAACGCGCGGCGCGCTCGCGCATCGCGGCGAGCCGGCCCGACATCGCCATCGTCGGCGACGAACTGCATCCGATCGGCCGCGTGAAGGACTTCCTGCCTTACGCCATGAAGATCAAGGCCAGCGGCGCGCAGGCCGTGCTCACCGGCAACTGGGGCAACGATCTCACGCTGCTGGTGCGCGCGATGCGCGAGGTCGGCGTCGACGCGCGCATCTACAGCTTCTACGGCAATGCGCTCGGCGCTCCAGCGGCGATCGGCGAGGCTGGCGTCGGCCGCGTGCTGGCGGTGGCCGAGTGGCACCCGAACGTCGACACGCAGGCCTCGCGGGACTTCCACGCCGAGTTCCGCTCGCGCTTTCCTCGTCCGGAGGAGGACTACCAGCATGCCCGCATGCAGGTGATGGTGGAGATGCTGGTGGCGGCCATCGAACGTGCCGGCAGCACCGAGGCGACCGCCGTGGCCTCGGCGCTGGAAGGCATGCGCCACGACGGCCGCACGCTCGGAGGCCTGCACACCGGTACCATGCGGGCGGCCGACCACCAGTTCATCCAGCCTCTGGTGGTCAGCGTGATGGACCGTCTCGGCGCACCCGGCGTGCGCTACGACAACGAAGGCTCGGGCTATGGCTTTCGTACCGTGCGCAGCTTCGAGGCCCGCCAGACCGAACAACCCCACGGCTGCACGATGGAGCGTCCATGAGAGCGGTGATCGACCAACTTCCCGGCTCGAAGATCCGCGAGGTCGCCAATGCGGGCCTCGGCCGCAGCGATGTGCTGGCCTTCTGGTTCGGCGAGAGCGACGAGGTCACGCCGGCCTTCGTGCGCGAGGCGGCGCAGAAGTCGATTGCCGACGGCGAGACCTTCTACGCGCACAACCTCGGCCTGCCCGAGCTGCGCGAGGCGCTGGCGCGCTACACCTCGGCACTGCACGGCCCCGTGGCGGCCGGGCGCATCGCCGTCACCTCGTCGGGCGTCAACGCGCTGATGCTGGCGATGCAAGCGTTGGCCGGCCATGGCGACGAGGTGGTCGCGGTGGTGCCGGTGTGGCCGAACCTCACCGCGCAGCCCGAGATCCTCGGCGCCACCGTGCGGCGCGTGCCGCTGAAGGTGGAGGGCGGCGCGTGGCGGCTCGACCTGCCGGCGCTGCTGGCAGCCATCACGCCGCGCACCAAGGTGCTGATCGTCAACGCGCCGAACAACCCGACCGGCTGGACCCTGGAGCGTGCCGAGCAGCAGGCCATCCTCGAGCATTGCCGCCGCACCGGCACCTGGATCGTCGCCGACGAGGTCTACGAGCGCGTCTATTTCCGCGAGGGCGCGCGCTGTGCGCCGAGCTTCCTCGACGTGGCTGGCGCCGACGACCGCCTTGTCGTGGTGCACAGTTTCTCCAAGAGCTTCCTGATGACCGGCTGGCGGCTGGGCTGGATGGTCGCGCCCGAGCCGCTGGTGGCCGCGCTGGGCAAGCTGATCGAGTTCAACACCTCCTGCGCGCCGGTGTTCGTGCAGCGCGCCGGGCTGGCCGCGCTGGCCGGCGCCGACGAGTTCGTGCCGGGTCTGATCGGCCGCCTCAAGCACTGCCGCGACACCTTGCTGCCGCAGCTGGGGGCGCTGCCGGGCGTCTCGGTGGCGAGCCCGGAGGGCGGCATGTACGCGTTCTTCCGTGTCGCCGGGCAGGACGACTCGCTGGCCTTCGCCAAGCACCTGGTCACCGAGGTCGGCCTCGGCCTGGCACCGGGCGCGGCCTTCGGGCCCGAGGCCGAGGGCTGGCTGCGCTGGTGCTTCGCCTCGCGCGACCCGCAGAGGCTCACAGACGGGGTAAAGCGGCTGTCCCGGGCGATCGGGCTATAATCCTGCGGTTTTGTGGCCGACGGGTTTCACCCGGGTTGCAAACAGGCACGGCACTGGTCGGTTTCACCGGTGTCCGCAAGTGAAACCGGAAACCGTGGCGGGGTGCCCCATTCCATGAAGGGGGCCGAAGCTCGGTTTCATGAACAGGAAACGAGCACATGACCACCCTCAACAAGGCCGAGATCGTCAAGGCCAATGCCCGCAGCGGCAACGACACCGGGTCCCCCGAAGTGCAGATCGCGCTGCTGACCGCGCGCATCAACGAGCTGACGCCGCACTTCAAGACCCACCTGAAGGACCACCACGGCCGGCGCGGCCTGCTCAGACTGGTCAACCAGCGCAAGAGCCTGCTGGCCTACCTGAAGGACCGCGACTCGAGCCGCTACACCGCGCTGATCCAGAAGCTGGGCCTGCGCAAGTAAGCCACGATGAGATCGAAGAGCCTGTCTGGATCCCCCAGCACAGGCTCTTTGCGTTTGGAGCCAGGCAGCCACCGATGACGATGTGTCATTCCAAGGACGTTCCGCGACGGAGCGCCGCTGGAATGGCATCGCGCCAGGATGCCGCAGCTCCGGGGACAAGGGCGACGCCCCACGAGTCGCCGAACACCAAGAATTGGAGAACCCAATGAGCATGTTCAACAAAGTCACCAAGACCTTCCAATGGGGCCAGCACAGCGTGACGCTGGAGACTGGCGAGATTGCTCGCCAGTCCAGCGGCGCCGTGCTCGTCAACGTCGAGGACACCGTGATCCTCGCCACCGTGGTCGCCAAGACCGATGCCAAGCCGGGCCAGGATTTCTTCCCACTCACCGTCGACTACGTCGAGAAGACCTACGCCGCCGGCAAGATCCCCGGCAGCTTCTTCAAGCGTGAAGGCCGCCCGAGCGAGCTCGAGACGCTGACCTCGCGCCTGATCGACCGCCCGCTGCGCCCGCTGTTCCCGGACGGCTTCTTCAACGAAGTGCAGGTGGTCATCCACGTGCTGTCGCTGAACCCCGAGGTGTCGGCCGACATTCCTTCGCTGATCGGCGCGAGCGCCGCGCTGGCGATCTCCGGCATCCCGTTCAACGGCCCGATCGGCGCCGCCCGCGTGGGCTACGTCAACGGCGAGTACGTGCTGAACCCGGGCAAGACGCAACTGCTCGACTCGAAGATGGACCTGGTCGTCGCCGGCACCGAAGCCGCCGTGCTGATGGTCGAGTCCGAGGCCCAGCAGCTGAGCGAAGAGATCATGCTCGGCGGCGTGGTGTTCGGCCACGAGCAGGGCAACATCGCCATCAACGCGATCCACGAGCTGGTGCGCGACGCCGGCAAGCCGGCCTGGGACTGGAAGGCCCCTGCGAAGGACGAAGCCTTCATCGCCAAGGTCAATGCGCTGGGCGAGGCCAAGCTGGCCGCCGCCTACCAGATCCGCTCCAAGCAGGCGCGCACGCAGGCCTGCCGCGACGCCTACGCGTCGGTGATCGGCACGCTGGTGGAAGAGGGCACCGCTTTCGACAAGGTGAAGGTCGAGGGCCTGCTGTTCGACATCGAGGCGCGCATCGTGCGCAGCCAGATCCTGTCGGGCGAGCCGCGCATCGACGGCCGCGACACCCGCACCGTGCGCCCGATCGAGATCCGCAACGGCGTGCTGCCGCGCGTGCACGGCTCGGCGCTGTTCACCCGTGGCGAGACGCAGGCGCTGGTCGCCGCCACGCTCGGCACCGACCGCGACAGCCAGAAGATCGACGCGCTGGCCGGCGAGTTCAGCGAGCACTTCATGCTGCACTACAACATGCCCCCGTTCGCCACCGGCGAAACCGGCCGCGTGGGCAGCCCGAAGCGCCGCGAGATCGGCCACGGCCGCCTGGCCAAGCGCGCGCTCGTCGCCGTGCTGCCGGACCGTACCGAGTTCCCGTACTCGATGCGCGTGGTCTCGGAGATCACCGAGTCGAACGGCTCCTCGTCGATGGCCTCGGTGTGCGGCGGCTGCCTCGCGCTGATGGACGCCGGCGTGCCGATGAAGGCCCACGTGGCCGGCATCGCCATGGGCCTGATCAAGGACGGCAACCGCTTCGCCGTGCTGACCGACATCCTCGGCGACGAGGACCACCTCGGCGACATGGACTTCAAGGTCGCTGGCACCACCGCTGGCGTGACCGCCCTGCAGATGGACATCAAGATCCAGGGCATCACCAAGGAAATCATGCAGGTCGCGCTGGCACAGGCCAAGGAAGCGCGCATGCACATCCTGGGCAAGATGGTCGAGGCGATGGGCGTCGCGAAGACCGAGGTCTCGCAGTTCGCGCCGCGCCTGTACACCATGAAGATCAACCCGGAGAAGATCCGCGACGTGATCGGCAAGGGCGGCGCCACCATCCGTGCGCTGACCGAAGAGACCGGCACGACGATCGACATCGGCGAAGACGGCACGATCACCATCGCGTCGACCGATGCCGACAAGGCCGAGTTCGCGAAGAAGCGCATCGCCGAGATCACCGCCGAGGTCGAAGTGGGCAAGGTCTACGAAGGCCCGGTCACCAAGATCCTCGACTTCGGTGCGCTCGTGAACCTGCTGCCCGGCAAGGACGGCCTGCTGCACATCAGCCAGATCGCGCACCAGCGCGTCGAGAAGGTCACCGACTTCCTCAAGGAAGGCCAGATCGTCAAGGTCAAGGTGCTCGAGACCGACGAGAAGGGCCGCGTCAAGCTGTCCATGAAGGCGCTGCTCGACCGCGACGCGCAGCCGGCCCCGGCGCAGGAGTAATGCCCGCCAGGGCATGCCCATGAAAGCGATCGAGATCCTGCGCGCCGGCGCCCCCGAGGTGCTCCAACTCGCCGAGCGACCCGACCCCGTGTCGGGCGTCGGCGAGGTGTTGATCCGCGTGGCGGCGGCCGGTGTGAACCGGCCCGACGTGCTGCAGCGCAAGGGGCTCTATCCGGTGCCGCCGGGTGCGTCCGATCTGCCGGGGCTGGAAGTGGCTGGCACCATCGTCGCCGGCGATGCCGCGGCGATGGCGCAGGCAGGCTTCAAGCTCGGCGATCGTGTCTGCGCCCTGGTCGCCGGCGGCGGTTACGCGCAGCTGTGCGTGGCTCCGGTCGGCCAGTGCCTGCCGTCGCCGGCGGGCTTGTCCGACATTGAAGCGGCGAGCCTGCCGGAGACCTTCTTCACCGTCTGGTCGAACGTGTTCGACCGGGCGCGTCTGCAGGCCGGCGAGACGCTGCTGGTGCAGGGCGGCACGAGCGGCATCGGCGTCACCGCGATTCAGCTCGCCAAGGCGGCGGGTGCGAAAGTGATCGTCACTGCGGGCAGCGACGACAAGTGCGCCGCCTGCATGACGCTCGGCGCCGATCACGCGATCAATTACCGCAACCACGATTTCGTGGCCGAGGTGATGCGGCTGACCGGCGGCAAGGGCGCCGACGTCATCCTCGACATGGTGGCCGGCGACTACGTGGCGCGTGAGCTGGAGTGCCTGGCCGACGACGGCCGGCTGGTGATCATCGCCGTGCAAGGCGGCATCGATTCGAAGATCGACGCCGGCGCCGTGCTGCGCCGCCGGCTCACCATCACCGGCTCGACGCTGCGTCCGCGGCCGGTGGCCTTCAAGGCGGCCATCGCCGCGGCCTTGCGCAAGAACGTCTGGCCCTGGATCGATGCGGGCCGCGTCAAGCCGGTGATCTACAAGGTGTTCCCGGCCGCCGAGGCGGCGCAGGCGCACACGCTGATGGAATCGAACCAGCACATCGGCAAGCTGGTGCTGAGCTGGTGAACTGGCGAGGAAACCCACGATGACACGTCGCAAGCTGGTGGTCGGCAACTGGAAGATGAACGGCACGCGTGTCGGCAACATCGAGTTGCTGGCCGCGATCAAGGACGCCGGGCCGTTCTCGGCCGAGGTGGCGGTGTGTGCGCCGTTCCCGTTCCTGGCCGACGTGGCGCTGTCGCTGCAGGGGGCGGACATCGCCTCGGGCGCGCAAGATTGCTCCGCCCACGAGAGCGGTGCGTACACCGGCGAGGTGAGCGCGGCCATGCTGTCCGAGTACGGCTGCCGCTACGTGATCGTCGGCCACTCGGAGCGCCGCGCGTACCACGCCGAGAGCGACCAGCTCGTCGCCGACAAGGCGAAGATCGCGCTGGCGCACCGGCTCACGCCGATCGTCTGCGTCGGCGAGACGCTGGCCGAGCGCGAGGCGGGGCAGACCGATGCGGTGGTCAAGCGCCAGCTGTCGGCGGTGATCCACACGCTCGCGCACTGCATCTCGCAGGTCGTGGTGGCCTACGAGCCGGTGTGGGCGATCGGCACCGGCCGCACCGCCAGCCCCGAGCAGGCGCAGGCCGTCCATGCCCTTCTCCGGTCGCAGCTCAAGGCGGCCAGCGAGAAGGCCGGCGAGATGAAGATCCTCTATGGCGGCAGCGTCAAGGCCGACAACGCGGCCACGCTGTTCGGCCAGGCCGACATCGACGGCGGCTTGATCGGCGGGGCCTCGCTCAAGGCGAGCGACTTCGTCGCCATCTGTCGCGCCGCGGCCTGAAGGCCACGACCCAAGAACACTCGGAGTCCAGAAGAATGAACCTGTTGATGAACCTGATCGTGGCCGTGCAGATCATCTCGGCGCTGGTGATGATCGGCCTGGTGCTGATCCAGCACGGCAAGGGCGCCGACATGGGCGCCTCGTTCGGCAGCGGCGCCTCGGGCAGCCTGTTCGGTGCCACCGGCAGCGCGAACTTCCTGTCGCGCTCCACGGCCGTCTGTGCCGCTGTCTTCTTCGCCTGCACGCTGACGCTGGCATTCTTCGCCAACGACCGCGGTGTGCGAGCGGGCGGCGGCGGCAGCGTGCTGCAGGGCGCCGGTGTCGCGGCTCCCGCGGCCAGCGTGCCCGCCACCGGCGCTGCCCTCGTTCCGGGTGCGGCGGGCTCTGCCGCGGCGCCCGCCGCCGTGGTGCCGGCGCCTGCGCCGGCGGCCTCTTCGGGCGCGGGCGCGGTGCCGTCGAAGTGAGCTTTCGGGTGGCCTCGGGGCCCTGCGCTGCGCAAACGGCCGGCCGGAAGTTAACCGGGCAGCACCCCCCCGCCTCATGCAAGCCGGCACATTCGTGAGTACACCGCCGACGTGGTGAAATTGGTAGACACGCTATCTTGAGGGGGTAGTGGCGAAAGCTGTGCGAGTTCGAGTCTCGCCGTCGGCACCAGACACCTGCGCCCCATGAATCTGGAACCCTACCTCCCCGTCATCCTGTTCATCCTGGTCGGCGTGGCGGTCGGAGTGGTGCCCCAGCTGCTCGGCGCCCTGCTCGGCCCGCACCGGCCCGACGCGGCCAAGAACTCCCCCTACGAATGCGGCTTCGAGGCCTTCGAAGACGCGCGCATGAAGTTCGACGTGCGCTACTACCTCGTGGCGATCCTGTTCATCCTGTTCGACCTCGAGATCGCGTTTCTCTTCCCGTGGGCCGTGTCGCTGAATGAAATCGGCGCGTCAGGGTTCTGGGCCATGATGATCTTCCTGGGCATCCTCGTCGTCGGCTTCGCCTACGAGTGGAAAAAAGGCGCCCTGGACTGGGAATAGGCAGGCACCACCGACATGGGCATCGAAGGCGTACTCAAGGAAGGCTTCGTCACGACGAGCCTCGACGCAGTCATCAACTGGTCGAAGACGGGCTCGCTGTGGCCGATGACCTTCGGGCTGGCCTGCTGCGCGGTCGAGATGATGCACGCCGGTGCGGCGCGCTACGACATCGACCGCTTCGGCATGCTGTTCCGCCCCAGCCCGCGGCAGAGCGACCTGATGATCGTGGCCGGCACGCTGTGCAACAAGATGGCGCCGGCGCTGCGCAAGGTCTACGACCAGATGGCCGAGCCGCGCTGGGTGCTGAGCATGGGCTCGTGCGCCAACGGCGGCGGCTACTACCACTACAGCTACTCGGTGGTGCGCGGCTGCGACCGCATCGTGCCGGTCGACGTCTACGTGCCGGGCTGCCCGCCGACCGCCGAGGCGCTGCTCTACGGCATCCTGCAGCTGCAGGCCAAGATCCGGCGCGAAAACACCATCGCCCGATAAGAACAAGCGCATGAGCCAACTCGACACGCTCCAGGCGGCCCTGGAATCCGCGCTCGGCGCCCGGCTGAAGAAGCTGGTGCGAGACCGCGGCGAGATCACCGTCACCGTCGGCGCGGCCGACTACCTCGCTGCCGCCACCTTGCTGCGCGATCACGCTGACCTGAAGTTCGAGCAGCTGATCGACCTGTGCGGCGTCGACTACTCGAACTGGAAAGACCGTCCCTGGGACGGCCCGCGCTTCTGCGTGGTGTCGCACCTGCTGTCGGTGAGCAAGAACTGGCGTGTGCGCCTGAAGGTGTTCGCCCCCGACGACGACATGCCGATGGTGGGCTCGCTCAGCGAACTCTGGAGCTCGGCCAACTGGTTCGAGCGCGAGGCCTTCGACCTGTACGGCATCATCTTCGAGGGCCACCTCGACCTGCGCCGCATCCTCACCGACTACGGCTTCATCGGCCACCCGTTCCGCAAGGACTTCCCGACGCACGGGCCACGTCGAGATGCGCTACGACGCCGAGCAGAAGCGCGTGATCTACCAGCCGGTGACGATCGAGCCGCGCGAGATCACGCCGCGCATCATCCGCGAAGACAACTACGGCGGACTGCACTGACATGGCCGAGATCAAGAACTACACGCTGAACTTCGGCCCGCAGCACCCGGCCGCGCACGGCGTGCTGCGCCTGGTGCTCGAGCTCGACGGCGAGGTCATCCAGCGCGCCGACCCGCACATCGGCCTGCTGCACCGCGCCACCGAGAAGCTGGCCGAGAGCAAGACCTTCATCCAGTCGCTGCCCTACATGGACCGGCTCGACTACGTGTCGATGATGTGCAACGAGCACGCGTACTGCCTGGCCATCGAGAAGCTGCTGGGCATCGAGGTGCCGCTGCGCGCGCAGTACATCCGCGTGATGTTCGACGAGCTGACGCGGCTGCTCAACCACCTGCTGTGGCTGGGCGCGCACGGCATGGACTGCGGCGCGATGAACATCCTCATCTACTGCTTCCGCGAGCGCGAGGACCTGTTCGACATGTACGAGGCGGTGTCCGGCGCGCGCATGCATGCGGCCTACTTCCGCCCGGGCGGCGTGTACCGCGACCTGCCCGACACGATGCCGCAGTACAAGGCCTCGAAGATCCGCAATGCGAAGGCGATCACGCGGCTGAACGACAACCGCCAGGGCTCGCTGCTCGATTTCATCGACGACTTCGTGCGCGCGCTTCCCGACCTACGTCGACGAGTACGAGACGCTGCTCACCGACAACCGCATCTGGAAGCAGCGCACCGTGGGCATCGGCGTCGTCAGCCCCGAGCGCGCGCTGAACCTGGGCTTCACCGGCCCGATGCTGCGCGGCTCCGGCGTCGAGTGGGACCTGCGCAAGAAGCAGCCCTACGACGTCTACGCCAAGCTCGACTTCGACATCCCGGTGGGCGTCAACGGCGACACCTACGACCGCTACCTGGTGCGCGTCGAGGAGATGCGCCAGAGCAACCGCATCATCAAGCAGTGCGTGGACTGGCTGCGCGCCAACCCGGGCCCGGTGATCACCGACAACCACAAGGTGGCGCCGCCCTCGCGCGTGGACATGAAGTCCAGCATGGAAGAGCTGATCCACCACTTCAAGCTGTTCACCGAAGGCTTCCACGTGCCCGAGGGCGAGGCCTACGCCGCGGTGGAGCACCCGAAGGGCGAGTTCGGCATCTACCTGGTCAGCGACGGCGCCAACAAGCCGTACCGGCTGAAGATCCGCGCGCCCGGCTTCGTGCACCTGGCGGCGCTCGACGAGATGGCGCGCGGCCACATGATCGCCGACGCCGTCGCGATCATCGGCACCATGGACATCGTGTTTGGCGAGATCGATCGATGAGCTTCTCCGACACCACGCTGGCCCGCTTCGCGAAGGAAGTGGCCAAGTACCCGGCAGACCAGAAGCAGTCCGCCGTGATGGCCTGCCTGGCCATCGTTCAGCAGGAGCAGGGCTTCGTGTCCGCCGAGAGCGAGAAGGCCGTGGCGGCCTACCTCGGCATGCCGCCGATCGCGGTGCACGAGGTCACGACCTTCTACAACATGTACAACCAGCAGCCGGTCGGCAAGTTCAAGCTGAACGTCTGCACCAACCTGCCGTGCCAGCTGCGCGATGGCCAGAAGGCGCTCGACCACGTCTGCGGCAAGCTCGGGGTGGAGAAGGGCGGGACCACGGCCGACGGCCTGTTCACCGTGCAGGAAAGCGAATGCCTCGGCGCCTGCGCCGATGCGCCGGTGCTGCTGGTCAACGACCGCCAGATGTGCAGCTTCATGAGCACCGAGCGGCTCGACGAGCTGATCGACGCGCTGAAGAAGGCCTGACGACCATGCTCGACCTTTCCAAGTTCCAAGCCGACGGCACCGAGACCTGCTTCCACGGCCGGCATCTCGGCGCGCAGATCTATGCCGACCTGAACGGCCGCAACTGGTCGCTCAAGGACTACGAGGCCCGCGGCGGCTACCAGGCGCTGCGCAAGATCCTCGGCCGCGACGGCGGCCCGGGCATGACGCCCGAGCAGGTGATCGCCGACGTCAAGCTCTCCGGCCTGCGCGGCCGCGGCGGTGCGGGCTTCCCGACCGGCCTGAAGTGGAGCTTCATGCCGCGCCAGTTCCCGGGCCCGAAGTACCTGGTGTGCAACTCCGACGAAGGCGAGCCGGGCACCTGCAAGGACCGCGACATCCTGCAGTACAACCCGCACATCGTCATCGAGGGCATGGCCATCGCCGCCTACGCGATGGGCATCGCGACGGGCTACAACTACATCCACGGCGAGATCTTCGAGGTCTACGACCGCTTCGAGGCGGCGCTGGAGGAAGCGCGCGCCGCCGGCTACCTCGGCGATGCCATCATGGGCTCGGGCTTCAATTTCCAGCTCCACGCCTCGCACGGCTTCGGCGCCTACATCTGCGGCGAGGAGACGGCGCTGCTCGAGTCGCTCGAAGGCAAGAAGGGCCAGCCGCGCTTCAAGCCGCCGTTCCCGGCCAGCTTCGGCCTGTACGGCAAGCCGACCACGATCAACAACACCGAGACCTTCGCCGCGGTGCCCTGGATCATCCGCAACGGCGGCCAGGCCTACCTCGAAGTCGGCAAGCCCAACAACGGCGGCACCAAGATCTTCTCGGTGTCGGGCGACGTCGAGCGGCCCGGCAACTACGAGGTGCCGCTGGGCACGCCGTTCGCGAAGCTGCTCGAGCTCGCCGGCGGCGTGCGCGGTGCCGCACAGGGCCGCACGCTGAAGGCGGTGATCCCCGGCGGTTCGTCGGCGCCGGTGCTGCCGGCCTCCATCATGATGGAGTGCACGATGGACTACGACAGCATCGCCAAGGCCGGCTCGATGCTGGGCTCGGGCGCGGTCATCGTGATGGACGACACCCGCAGCATGGTCGATTCGCTGCTGCGCCTGTCGTACTTCTACATGCACGAGAGCTGCGGCCAGTGCACGCCCTGCCGCGAGGGCACCGGCTGGCTGTTCCGCCTGGTCGAGCGCATCGCGCACGGCAAGGGCCGGATGGAAGACATCGACCTGCTCAACTCGGTGGCCGACAACATCCAGGGCCGCACCATCTGCGCGCTGGGCGACGCCGCCGCGATGCCGGTGCGCGCCATGATCAAGCACTTCCGCGGTGAGTTCGTGGAACTCATCCAGCACCAGACCGCCAAGGTCGCAGTCAGCGCCTGAACCTCATGATCGAAATCGAACTCGACGGCAAGAAGGTGGAGGTGCTGGAAGGCAGCATGGTCATGCATGCCGCCGAGCGGCCGGCACCTACATCCCGCACTTCTGCTATCACAAGAAGCTCTCGATCGCGGCCAACTGCCGCATGTGCCTGGTCGACATCGAGAAGGCGCCCAAGCCCATGCCGGCCTGCGCCACGCCGGTGACGCAGGGCATGATCGTGCGCACGAAGAGCGACAAGGCGATCAAGGCCCAGCAGTCGGTGATGGAGTTCCTGCTCATCAACCACCCGCTGGACTGCCCGATCTGCGACCAGGGCGGCGAGTGCCAGCTGCAGGATCTGGCCGTCGGCTACGGCGCCTCGTCGTCGCGCTACACCGAAGAGAAGCGCGTCGTCTTCCACAAGAACGTCGGCCCGCTGATCTCGATGGAAGAGATGAGCCGCTGCATCCACTGCACCCGCTGCGTGCGCTTCGGCCAGGAAGTGGCCGGCGTGATGGAGCTGGGCATGATCCACCGCGGCGAGCATTCCGAGATCACCACCATCGTCGGCGAGACGATCGACTCCGAGCTGTCGGGCAACATGATCGACATCTGCCCGGTCGGCGCGCTGACCAGCAAGCCGTTCCGCTACAGCGCCCGCACCTGGGAGCTGTCGCGCCGCAAGAGCGTCAGCCCGCACGACAGCACCGGCGCCAACCTGATCGTTCAGGTCAAGAACAACAAGGTGATGCGCGTCGTTCCGCTCGAGAACGAAGACGTCAACGAATGCTGGATCGCCGACCGCGACCGCTTCTCCTACGAAGCGCTCAACGGCGACGAGCGCCTGACGGCGCCCATGCTCAAGCAGGGCGGCCAGTGGAAGACGGTCGACTGGACCACCGCGCTGGAGTACGTGGCGCGCGGCCTCACGCAGATCAAGGTCGACCACGGTCCGGCCGCGATCGGCGCGCTGGGTTCGGCCCATGCCACCGTCGAAGAGCTGCACCTGCTCGCGAAGCTGACGCGCGGCCTGGGCAGCGAGAACATCGACCACCGCACCCGCCATGCCGACTTCGCCAACACCGCGGCGCCGGGCAAGGCGCGCTGGCTCGGCCTGCCGGTCGCGGCGCTCTCCGGCCTGCAGCGTGTGCTGGTGGTCGGCAGCTTCCTGCGCAAGGACCATCCCCTGTTCGCCCAGCGCATCCGCCAGGCGGCGCGCAAGGGTGCGCAGGTGCACAGCCTGCATGCGCTGCACGACGACTGGCTGATGCCCATGGGCACGCAGCTGGTGGCTGCGCCTTCGGCCTGGCTGCAGTCGCTGGCCGACGTGGCCGCGGCCGTGGCCGCAGCCAAGGGCACGGCGGCGCCGATGGCCGGCAACGCCGGTGCCGAGGCGAAGGCAATCGCCGACTCGCTGCTCGGCGGCGAACGCAAGGCCGTGCTGCTCGGCAATGCCGCCGCCCAGCACCCGCAGGCCGGTGCGCTGCTCGCCCTGGCCCAGTGGATCGGCGCGCAGACCGGCGCCTCGGTCGGCTACCTGGGCGAAGCTGCCAACACCGTGGGCGCGCAACTCGTCAACGCGCTGCCGGGCTCCGGCGGCCTGAACGCCGGCCAGATGCTGGCCACGGCTCAGCTCAAGGCGCTGCTGCTGCTCGACCTCGAGCCGCGCTTCGATGCTGCCGACCCGGCCGCCGCCAGCGCGGCCCTGCAGGGCGCGGAGATGGTGGTGGCGCTGAGCGCCTTCAAGAACGCCTCGCTCGACGTCGCCGACGTGCTGCTGCCGATTGCTCCCTTCACCGAGACCTCGGGCACCTTCGTCAATGCCGAAGGCCGTGCGCAGAGTTTCTACGGCGTCGTCAAGCCGCTGGGCGAGGCGCGCCCGGCCTGGAAGGTGCTGCGCGTGCTGGGCAACATGCTCGGCCTGCCGGGTTTCGATTTCGAGACCTCCGAAGACGTCCGCGCGCAGGCGCTGGGCGACCTCGCTTCGATCGCGGCGCGGCTGGACAACGCCACCACGGTGGTGCCGTCGACTGCTGCGGCGGCTCCGGGCCTGCAGCGCATCGCCGACGTGCCGCGCAAGGCGCGGCGCAGGCCGTGCTGCCGGCGCGGTTGGACGCCTCGCTGGCCGCCGACACCGTGCGCGTGAGCGCCGGCCACGCCGACACCGCGACCCTCGGCGCCATGTTCGGCGCCGTCACGGTCGAGAAAGCCTGAGTCGCACGATGCTCGACACCGTCACCACCTACGGCTCCTCGCTGCTCGGCCCGTTCTGGCCGGTCGTCTGGGCGCTCGTGAAGATCGTCGTCGTGGTGCTGCCGCTGATGGGCTGCGTCGCCTACCTGACGCTGTGGGAGCGCAAGGCCATCGGCTGGAGCCAGGTCCGCCCCGGCCCCAACCGCGTCGGCCCGCTGGGCCTGCTGCAGCCGATCGCCGATGCGGTGAAGCTGATCTTCAAGGAAGTCATCCTGCCCACGGCAGCGAACCGGGGCCTGTTCTTCCTCGGCCCGGTGATGACCATCATGCCGGCGCTGGCCGCCTGGGCGGTCGTGCCCTTCGGCCCCGAGGTCGCGCTGGCCAACGTCAACGCCGGCCTGCTGTTCCTGATGGCGATCACCTCGATGGAGGTCTACGGCGTGATCATCGCCGGCTGGGCCTCGAACTCGAAGTACGCCTTCCTCGGCGCGCTGCGCGCCTCGGCGCAGATGGTCAGCTACGAGATCGCGATGGGCTTCGCGCTGGTCGTCGTGCTGATGGTCTCGGCCTCGCTGAACCTGACCGACATCGTCATGGGCCAGAGCCGCGGCCGCTTCGCCGACATCGGGCTGACCTTCCTGTCCTGGAACTGGCTGCCGCTGCTGCCGATCTTCGTCGTCTACTTCATCTCCGGCCTGGCCGAGACCAACCGCCACCCGTTCGACGTGGTCGAAGGCGAGTCGGAGATCGTCGCCGGCCACATGATCGAGTACTCGGGCATGTCGTTCGCGATGTTCTTCCTCGCCGAGTACGCGAACATGATCCTCGTCTCGATGCTGGCCTCGCTGCTGTTCCTCGGCGGCTGGCTGTCGCCGATCGACAGCGCGCTGTTCACCTGGATCCCCGGCTGGATCTGGCTGGGCCTGAAGGTCTTCGTGATGTGCACGCTGTTCCTGTGGGTGCGGGCGAGCTTCCCGCGCTACCGCTACGACCAGATCATGCGCCTGGGCTGGAAGATCTTCATCCCGGTGACGCTGGTGTGGCTGGTGGTGGTGGGGCTGTGGATCCAGTCCCCCTGGAACATCTGGAAATAACGGGAAGCAGGCAGGCACCATGGCATCCGCTTCGACCCTCAAGGACTTCGTCTCCAGCTTCTTCCTGCTGGAGCTGCTCAAGGGCTTCAAGCTCACGGGGCGGCATTTCTTCCAGCGCAAGATCACCGTGCAGTTTCCGGAAGAGAAGACGCCGCTGTCGCCGCGCTTCCGCGGCCTGCACGCGCTGCGCCGCTACGAGAACGGCGAAGAGCGCTGCATCGCCTGCAAGCTGTGCGAGGCGGTGTGCCCGGCGATGGCGATCACCATCGAGTCCGACGTGCGCGACGACGGCTCGCGCCGCACCACGCGCTACGACATCGACCTGACCAAGTGCATCTTCTGCGGCTTCTGCGAAGAGAGCTGCCCGGTCGATTCGATCGTCGAGACGCACATCTTCGAGTACCACGGCGAGAAGCGCGGCGACCTGTATTTCACCAAGGACATGCTGCTCGCGGTGGGCGACCGCTACGAGCGCGAGATCGCGGCCACCAAGGAGGCGGACGCCAAGTACCGCTGACCGCTCCGGCGGTCGGCCTTCGCGGGCTGCAAGAAAAACATGGATACCACCACCGCGCTCTTCTACGTCTTCTCGGCCGTGCTGCTGTTTGCCGCGTTCCGCGTCATCACCGCACGCACGCCGGTGTACGCCGTGCTCTACCTCGTGCTGGCCTTCTTCAATGCGGCCTGCGTGTGGATGCTGCTGCGTGCCGAGTTCCTCGCCATCGCGCTCGTGCTCGTCTACGTGGGGGCGGTGATGGTGCTGTTCCTGTTCGTCGTGATGATGCTCGACATGAACACCGACTCGCTGCGCGAGGGCTTCTGGAAGCACTTCCCGCTGGCCGGCCTGATCGGCGTGGTCATCGCGCTGGAGATGGCGCTGGTGCTGATCCCTGGTTTCGACGTGCGCAGCGCGCCGGTGGCCGACGCCGTTGCGCTCAAGATGGGCAACACCAAGCTGCTGGGCATCGAGATCTACACGAAGTACCTGTACCCGCTGCAGATCGCCGCGGTGGTGCTGCTGGTGGCGATCGTCGCCGCGATCGCGCTGACGCTGCGCCGCCGCAAGGACTCGAAGTACCAGGACCCGGCCGAGCAGGTGCGGGCCAAGAAGGCGGACCGTGTCCGCCTCGTGCAGATGAAGGCGACGGTGGAAGTTCCCGCACCGGCCGCTCCCGCGGGAGAGCAGAAATGATCCTCGGCCCGGTGACGCTCGGCCACTACCTGTCGCTCGGCGCGATCCTGTTCGCGCTGTCGGTGATCGGCATCTTCCTGAACCGCAAGAACCTGATCGTGCTGCTGATGGCCATCGAGCTGATGCTGCTGGCGGTCAACCTGAACTTCGTCGCCTTCTCGCATTACCTGGGCGACATGGCGGGCCAGGTGTTCGTGTTCTTCATCCTCACCGTGGCGGCGGCCGAGTCGGCCATCGGCCTGGCGATCCTGGTGGTGCTGTTCCGCAACCGCTCCACGATCAACGTCGACGAGCTCGACTCGCTCAAGGGTTGAGGCCTCCATGTCCGCAGCATTGAACCCCAACCTCCTGCTGGCGATTCCGCTGGCGCCGCTGGTCGGCGCCGTCGTCGCCGGACTGTTCGGCAAGACCGTCGGCCGGCGCGGCGCGCACAGCATCACCATCCTGGGCGTGCTGATCGCCTTCATCCTCTCGGCGATGGTGCTCAAGTCGGTCGCTGTCGACAGCGCGCGCTTCAATTCCACCGTGTACGAGTGGATGGTGCTCGGTGGCCTGAAGATGGAGGTCGGCTTCCTGATCGACGGCCTGACCGCGATGATGATGTGCGTGGTGACCTTCGTGTCGCTGATGGTGCACATCTACACCATCGGCTACATGGAAGAAGACCCGGGCTACCAGCGCTTCTTCAGCTACATCTCGCTGTTCACCTTCTCGATGCTGATGCTCGTGATGAGCAACAACTTCCTGCAGCTGTTCTTCGGCTGGGAGGCGGTGGGCCTGGTGAGCTACCTGCTGATCGGCTTCTGGTACACCAAGCCGACGGCGATCTTCGCCAACATGAAGGCCTTCCTGGTCAACCGGGTCGGCGACTTCGGCTTCATCCTGGGCATCGGCCTGATCGTCACCTACGCCGGCACGCTGAACTACGGCGAAGCCTTCGCCCGCGCGCCCGAGATGGCCAAGCTGATGCTGCCGGGCACCGGCTGGATGCTGATCACGGTGATCTGCATCTGCCTGTTCATCGGCGCGATGGGCAAGAGCGCGCAGTTCCCGCTGCACGTGTGGCTGCCCGACTCGATGGAAGGCCCGACGCCGATCTCGGCGCTGATCCACGCCGCGACCATGGTGACGGCCGGCATCTTCATGGTGGCGCGCATGTCGCCGCTGTTCGAGCTGTCGGATACCGCGCTGAGCTTCATCCTGGTGATCGGCGCGATCACGGCGCTGTTCATGGGTTTCCTGGGCATCATCCAGAACGACATCAAGCGCGTGGTCGCGTACTCGACGCTGTCGCAGCTGGGCTACATGACGGTGGCGCTGGGCGTCTCGGCCTACTCGGTGGCGGTGTTCCACCTGATGACGCACGCCTTCTTCAAGGCGCTGCTGTTCCTGGCCGCCGGCTCGGTGATCATCGGCATGCACCACGACCAGGACATCCGCAACATGGGCGGCCTGCGCAAGTACATGCCCATCACCTGGATCACCTCGCTGCTGGGCTCGCTGGCGCTGATCGGCACGCCGCTGTTCGCCGGCTTCTACAGCAAGGACAGCATCATCGAGGCGGTGCACGCCAGCACCTGCCGGGCGCGGGCTTCGCCTACTTCGCGGTGATCGTCGGCGTGTTCGTCACGGCCTTCTATTCGTTCCGGATGTACTTCCTCGTCTTCCACGGCAAGGAGCGCTTCCACCACAAGCCCTTCCCGGGCGAGCACGACCACCATGACGACCATGGCGAGCATCACGATCCGCACGAGTCACCCTGGGTGGTGACGGCGCCGCTGATCCTGCTGGCAATTCCCTCGGTGGTGATCGGTTACCTGACGATCCAGCCGATGCTGTTCGGCGAGCTGTTCTCCGACTCGATCTTCGTCAACATCGAGCGCCACGGGGCGATGGCCGAGCTGGCCAAGGGCTTCCACGGTGCGCTGGCCATGGCGATGCACGGCCTGAGCACGCTGCCTTTCTGGCTGGCGCTGGGCGGCGTGGTCACGGCCTATGTGTTCTACATGGTCAAGCCGGAGATCCCGGCGGCCTTCGCGCGCATCTTCAGCCCGGTGGTGCGCGTGCTCGAGAACAAGTACTACATGGACTGGATCAACGAGACGCTGCTGGCACCGGCGGCGCGCGGCCTGGGCCGCGGCCTGTGGAAGGGCGGGGACGTCGGCTTCATCGACGGCATCGTGATCGACGGTTCGGCCCGCGCGGTGGGCGGCCTGGCGGCGGTCACGCGCTACTTCCAGACCGGCTACCTGTACTGGTATGCGCTGGTCATGATCGTGGGTGTCATCGGCCTGATGACCTGGCAGTTGTGGCCCTACCTGGGCACCCTGATCGCCAAGTAGCGATCGGGCACGGAGAACAAGAACATGGGTTTGCTGAGCCTTGCCATCTGGCTACCGATCGCCTGCGGCGTCCTGCTGCTGGCCATCGGGCGCGACGACAAAGCCGACGCGGTGCGCTGGGTGGCGCTGATCGGTTCGCTGATCAGCTTCCTCGTCACGCTGCCGCTGATCACCGGCTTCGACCGCAAGACCGCGGCGATGCAGTTCACCGAGACGCTGCCCTGGATCGAGCGCTTCAACGTGAAGTACGCGCTCGGCGTCGACGGCCTGTCGGTGTGGTTCGTGCCCCTGACGGCCTTCATCACCGTGATCGTGGTGATCTCGGCCTGGGAGGTCATCACCGACCGCGTCAACCAGTACATGGGCGCGTTCCTGATCCTGTCGGGCCTGATGGTGGGCGTGTTCAGCGCGCTCGACGGCCTGCTGTTCTACGTGTTCTTCGAGGCCACGCTGATCCCGATGTACATCATCATCGGCATCTGGGGCGGCCCGCGGCGCGTCTACGCGGCCTTCAAGTTCTTCCTGTACACGCTGGCCGGCTCGCTGCTGATGCTGGTGGCGCTGGTCTACCTGTATTACAAGTCGGGCGGCAGCTTCGACATCCTGGCCTGGCACAAGCTGCCGTTGCCGGCCAGCGCGCAGACGCTGCTCTTCTTCGCCTTCTTCGCCGCCTTCGCGGTGAAGGTGCCGATGTGGCCGGTGCACACCTGGCTGCCCGACGCCCACGTCGAGGCGCCCACCGGCGGCTCGGTGGTGCTGGCGGCGATCATGCTCAAGCTCGGCGCCTACGGCTTCCTGCGCTTCTCGCTGCCGATCGCGCCGGACGCCAGCCGCCAGTGGGACTGGTTCATCATCGCGCTGAGCCTGATCGCGGTGATCTACATCGGCCTGGTGGCGCTGGTGCAGCAGGACATGAAGAAGCTGGTGGCCTACTCGTCGATCGCCCACATGGGCTTCGTGACGCTGGGCTTCTTCATCTTCAACGAACTGGGCGTGTCCGGCGGCATCGTGCAGATGATCTCGCACGGCTTCGTCTCGGGCGCCATGTTCCTGTGCATCGGCGTGCTGTACGACCGCGTGCACTCGCGCGAGATCGCGGCCTACGGCGGCGTGGTCAACACCATGCCCAAGTTCGCCGCCTTCGCGGTGCTCTTCGCGATGGCCAACTGCGGCCTGCCCGGCACCAGCGGCTTCATCGGCGAGTGGATGGTGATCCTGGGCACGGTGAAGGCCGGCTTCTGGCTGGCCATGCTCGCGGCCACGGCGCTGATCTTCGGCGCGGCCTACAACCTGTGGATGGTCAAGCGCGTCTACTTCGGCCCGGTGGCCAACGACCACGTCAAGGCACTCACCGACCTGAACAGCCGCGAGTTCCTGATGATGGCCGTGCTCGCCATCGCGGTGCTCTGGATGGGCGTGTACCCGAAGCCCTTCACCGACGTGATGCACGTCTCGGTGACCGAACTGCTCAAGCACGTGGCGCAATCCAAGCTGGTCCCCTGACATGAACGAGATGAACTGGCTCGCCATCGCCCCCGAGATCGTCCTGCTGGTCATGGCCTGCGTGGTCGCCCTGGTCGACCTGTGGGTCACGCACCCGCGGCGCACGCCCACCTACCTGCTGGCGCAGGCCTCGCTCGCTGCGGTCGCGCTGATGCACCTCTCGCTCTTCGACGCCGGCCAGACCTTCTACGCCGTGCAGCGCATGGTGGTCGCCGATCCGATGGGCCACCTGCTCGGCTTCTTCGCCACGATCGCGGTGATGGTGTCGCTCGCCTATGCGCGGCCCTATGCCGCCGAGCGCGAGATGCTCAAGGGCGAGCTGATCTCGCTGTCGATGTTCTCGCTGCTGGGCATCTGCGTGATGCTGTCGGCGAACAACTTCCTGGTCATCTATCTCGGCCTGGAGCTGATGTCGCTGAGCCTGTACGCGCTCGTGGCGCTGCGCCGCGACCACACGCCGGCCACCGAGGCGGCGATGAAGTACTTCGTGCTCGGCGCGCTGGCCAGCGGCTTCCTGCTCTACGGCCTGTCGATGATGTACGGCGCCACGCGCTCGCTCGACATCCCCACCGTCTTCAACGCCATCGCCACCGGTCAGATCGACAAGGCGGTGATGGTGCTGGGACTGGTGTTCGTGGTGTCGGGCCTGGCCTTCAAGCTCGGCGCCGTGCCCTTCCACATGTGGATCCCTGACGTCTACCAGGGCGCGCCCACGGCCGTCACCGTGCTGGTGGCCGGCGCACCGAAGCTGGCGGCGTTCGCGATCACCATCCGGCTGCTCGTCGAAGGCATGTCGGGCCTGGCCGTCGATTGGCAGCAGATGCTGATCGTGCTGGCGGTCGCGTCGATGACACTGGGCAACCTGGCCGCCATCGCGCAGAGCAACCTCAAGCGCATGCTGGCCTATTCGACGATCAGCCAGATGGGCTTCATGCTTCTGGGCCTGACGCCGACGGTCGTCTCCGGCAACACGCTGTCGGCGGCCAACGGCTACAGCTCGTCGATGTTCTACGTGCTCACCTACGTGTTCACCACGCTGGGCACCTTCGGCATCGTGATGCTCCTCTCGCGCCACGGGCACGAGGCCGAGCAGATCGACGACCTCAAGGGCCTGGCCCGGCGCAGCCCGTGGTACGCCGCGGTGATGGCGATCTTCATGTTCTCGTTGGCCGGCATCCCGCCGACCGTGGGCTTCTACGCCAAGCTGGCCGTGCTGCAGGCGCTGGTCTCGACCAACCAGGCGCTGTACATCTGGCTGGCCGTCATCGCGGTGCTGCTGTCGCTGGTGGCGGCGTTCTACTACCTGCGCATGGTCAAGGTGATGTACTTCGAGGAGCCGGCGGACACGCGGCCCATCGTCAGCACCGGCGAAGTCCGCACGCTGCTGTCGCTCAACGGCGCCGCCGTGCTGGTGTTCGGCATCCTGCCCGGCGGGCTGATGGCGATGTGCGCTCAGGCGATCGTCAAGGCGCTGGGCACTTGAGCGTGCGGGCGTGAGTCAGCCGCCCGCCAACCCCGACGACGCGCACCTGCGCGAGGAGACGGTCTCCTCGCAGACCGTCTTCCAGGGCAAGCTGCTGCACGTTCGCAGCGACCGCATCCGCCTGCCCGACGGCGCGCAGGCCACACGCGAGTTCATCGTGCACCCCGGTGCCGTGATGGTGGTGCCCATCCTCGACGACGGCCGGCTCGTGATGGAGCGGCAATGGCGCTACCCGCTCGCGCAGGTCATGCTCGAGTTTCCCGCCGGCAAGCTCGAGCCCGGCGAGCCGACGCTGCAGTGCGCGCAGCGCGAACTGTTCGAGGAGACCGGCTACCGCGCGCGCGAATGGGCACTGGCCGGTGCCCTGCACAACGCGATTGCCTACTCGAACGAACGCATCGAGATCTGGTTCGCCCGCGGCCTGACAGCCGGCGAGCGCCGGCTCGACGAGGGCGAGTTCCTCGACCTGCAGCTGTGCAGCGTCGACGAACTCGACCGCCGCTGCGCCGCTGGTGAAGTCACCGACGCCAAGACGCTGGTCGGCCTGCAGTGGCTGCAGAATTGGCGCGCCGGGCGCTGGGTCATTCAGGGGCTGACGCCGGCTTAAGCACGGCACCCCATAATCCGGCGCATGAAGGTCCTGAACCTGCGCTTTGCTCACGACCATCGTTTCGAAGGCTGGTTCGCATCCGCCGATGACTTCGAGTCGCAGACGTCGCGCGCCATGGTGTCATGCCCGGTGTGCGCGGACACCGCCGTGACCCGGCTGCCGACAGCCCCACGGATCAAGTCGTCCGCGCCGCGGCGCGACGAAGACTCTGCGGCCCCCAGCGCCGGCAACGAACTGCAGAACGCCTGGATGCAGGCCGTGCGCCACATGATGGCCAGCACCGAGGACGTCGGTACGCGCTTCCCTGAAGAGGCGCGGCGCATGCATTACGGCGAGACGGCCACCCGCGGCATCCGCGGCCAAGCCTCACGCGAGGATGCCGACGCGTTGCGCGACGAGGGCATCGAGGTGGTGGCGCTCCCGGTGCCTGCCGCGCTCAAAGGGCCGGTGCAGTAGCACCGCCGCGTCGGATCAGACGCATTTGCCTTCTGGGATCTGCGAACGGGGTTGTCTGCACTGTCCGTTGTCGGCCCCTTGCAGACATTCACGAAGGTCCGCAGCTATTGGCGCGCGAGCGTGGGCCGGAGAACGCGGGTACCGCCGTCGCCCTGCGACCATGACCGTCGCACGCAAAGCAGCCCCCCGAAGATCGCAAAGGACCGCAAGCTGCCGGTCGCTCTTGTGCAGCGCACTTCAGTGCAGGAGTGCGAACCGCATTCAGACCACCCGACCCGGGTTCATTCGGCCGTGCGGGTCCAGCGCCTGCTTGATCGCGCGCATCAGCTTCAGCGCCACCGGCGACTTGCGCCGGGCGAGCTCGTCTCGCTTGAGTGCGCCAATGCCGTGTTCGGCCGAGATCGAGCCGCCATGGGCCATCACCGCGTCGTAGACGATGTCGTTCACCCGCTCCTCGTGCTCGGCGAGGAAACGCTGTGCGTCCATGCCCGACGGCGCCTGCACGTTGTAGTGAAGGTTGCCGTCGCCCAAGTGGCCGAAGTCGACCAGCCGAACGCCGGGCACCGCGCGCTCGAGCGCCTCGTCGGTGGCGCGCACGAAGGCCGGGATGCGCGAGATCGGCACCGAGATGTCGTGCTTGATGTTCAGGCCCTCCAGGCTCTGTGCCAGCGGGATGGCCTCGCGCAGGTGCCACAGGGTCTTGGCCTGCTCGAGACTGGAGGCCACGGCGGCATCGGTGATCAGCCCGCGCTCCATCGCCGCCTCGAGCAGCGACTCGAAGCGCTGCGTGGCCTGCGCCTCGCTTTCATTGTCGGACTGCTCCAGCAGCACCGTCCAGCCGGCGCGGGGCAGCGGCTGCGCGAGTTGCGGGAAGTGCCGGCGCACCAGGTCCAGCGAGAAGCGGTTCATGACCTCGAAGCCGGTCAGCGAAGCTCCCAGCCGCGCCTGCGCGAGGCCGAGAAACGCGACCGCGGAGTCGAGCCAGTCGAGCGAGGCGAGGGCGGTGGTGACCACCGTGGGCAGCGGGTAGAGCTTCAGCGTGGCAGCGGTGATCAGGCCCAGCGTGCCTTCGCTGCCGATGAACAGGTCGCGCAGGTCGTAGCCGGTGTTGTCCTTGCGCAGGCCCGACAGGCCGTCCCACACTTCGCCCTCGGCCGTCACGACCTCGAGGCCAAGGCACAGATCTCGCGCATTGCCATAGCGCACGACCTGCGTGCCGCCGGCGTTGGTGGCCAGGTTGCCACCGATGGTGCAGCTGCCCTCGGCGGCCAGGCTCAGCGGAAACAGCCAGCCCTGCGCGGCGGCCGCCTCCTGCACGGCCTGCAGCAGGCAGCCGGCTTCCACCGTCATCGTCAGGTTGGCGCCGTCGATCGCGCGGATGCGGTTCAGGCGGCCCATGTGCATCAGCACCTGCGTGCCGCTCCCGTCGGGTACCGAAGCGCCCACCAGGCCGGTGTTGCCGCCCTGCGGCACGATCGCGGCGCCCGCAGCGGCACAGGCTTGCACCACCGCGGCCACTTCCGCCGTGGTGGCGGGGCGCACGACCAGCCGGGCCCGGCCGTGGTAACGCTTGCGCCAATCGATCTCGTAGGCGGCGAGGTCGCCACCCTGCAGCACGTGGGCCGAGCCGACGATGCCGCGCAGCGAGGCCTCCAGGGTCATGCGGCGCCCTCGGGCGAACGGCGCAAGCGCACGTGCACGTGCGCCGCACAGGCCGCGAAGAGGCTCAGGCACAGCAGGATTTCGATCATGGCCAGTTGCGCCGACAGGCCCCGGTCGCCGACCGCCCGCACCACGCCCTCGATGAAGTACAGCCACACCACCAGGCTGACCCAGCGGTAGGTGTAGAGCCGGCGCTTGAGCAGCCCGGCCAGCGGAAGCGTCAGCGGCAGCACCTTCAGCACCAGCGTGCGGTTGCCGGTGGGGGCCAGCCACAGCTCCCAGGCCAGGCCGAGCAGGATCAGGCCGAGCAGGCTGGCCACGGCGACGCGCTGCGTCCAGGCGACGATGGGTGAAGGTTCGTGATGCATCGCTGGCTATGATGCCAGCAATGAATCTTCCGTCTCACCTGAGGGCACGCTTCGAGGAGGGCTGGCGGGAACGGGTCGCGCTGTTGCTGACGACGCTGCAGCACTGGCCCTGGCTGGACACGCTGCGCACGCTGCGCCAGCGCTTCCGCGAAGACCACCTCGGCCTGACCGCCGGCAGCCTGACCTTCACCACCCTGATCTCGCTGGTGCCGCTGGTCACGGTGATGCTGGCGGTGTTCGCGGCCTTCCCGATGTTCTCGTCCTTCCAGGACTCGCTGCAGAAGTACTTCCTGCAGAGCCTGGTGCCCGACAGCATCGCCAAGCCGGTGCTGGGCGCGCTGACGCAGTTCGCCTCCAAGGCCAATCGCCTGGGCACCGTGGGCCTGGTGTTCCTGCTGCTGGCCGCCTTGGCGCTGATGCTGACCATCGACCGCACGCTCAACGCCATCTGGCGCGTGCGCACGCCGCGGCCGATCGCGCAGCGCGTGCTCGTCTACTGGGCGGCCGCCACGCTCGGCCCGCTGGTGCTGGGCGTGAGCCTGAGCCTGACTTCGTACGTGATCTCGGCCTCGCGCGGCATCGTCTCCGACCTGCCCGGCGGCGTGAGCCTGCTGCTCAACACCATCGAGTTCGTGCTGCTGGCCGCCGGCATGGCGGCGCTGTTCCACTACGTGCCGAACACGCACGTGCGCTGGCGCCACGCGGTGGCCGGCGGGCTGTTCGTCTCGGTGGGATTCGAGGTCGCCAAGAAGGGCCTGGCCTGGTACATCGCGCAGGTTCCCACCTTCGCGATGGTCTACGGCGCCTTCGCGACGCTGCCGATCTTCCTGGTCTGGATCTACCTCGGCTGGGTGATCATCCTGCTCGGTGCGGTGATCGCGGCCTACACGCCCAGCCTGCTGATGCGGGTGACACGCTGGCCCGATGGCCCGGGCTCGCGATTTTCGCTGGCCGTGGCGCTGCTGGCCGAACTCGACCGTGCCCGACGCGGCGAGGAGCGAGGCCTGAGCCTGGTGGAGCTCTCCGAGAGGCTGCGTGTCGACCCGCTGCAGGCCGAGCCCATCGTCGACGCGCTGGTCGAACTCGACTGGCTGGCCCGGCTGGACGAGGCGGGCGCCGCGCGCTTCGTGCTGCTGTGCGACCCGGCAACGACACCGGCCGGGCCGCTGCTGGCGCAGATGCTGCTCGAGCCGCTGCCGTCGATGCGCGGCTTTCGCGAACGGGTCGGCTTCGACCGCCTCACGCTGGCCGAACTGCTTCAGGGTTGACCTGCCGGCTCAGGCCAAAGCGAAGGCCCTGCAGCTGCCCCCCCCCCCTCCCTCGCGCGGCGGCTCAGTGCGTGGCCGGGTCGCTGGGTGCGCTGCTGCGCTCCGCAGTGTGCTGCACGCGGTCCTTGCCGAGCCGCTTGGCGGCGTACATCGCATCGTCGGCGCATTGCAGCAGCTTCAGCGGATGCTGTGCGTCGGCGGGCGCGATCGCATAGCCGATGCTCGCGCTGACCCCGCCACCGGGCACGCCGGCGCTGACGCGGCGCACCGCCTCGAGCATGTGCAGCGCCAGGGCACGGGCGCCGGCCTGGCCGCGCACCGAGGCGAGCACGAGGAACTCGTCGCCGCCGAAGCGGCCGACGGCATCGTCTGCGCGCACGCTGGACTGCAGCGCCTGCGCCACCTTGATCAGCAAGGCATCGCCCTCGCGGTGGCCGAGCCGGTCGTTCACCGACTTGAAGCCGTCGAGGTCGACGAAGAACAGCGCCACCGGGTCGTGCACCGCGGTGACCAGCGCCGCTTCGATGCGGTCCATCATCGTGCGGCGGCTGAGCACGTCGGTGAGCACGTCGCGCTCGACGCTGCGGCGCAGCTGCTCCTGCGCGACCGTGAGGTCGTGAACGTCGATGGTCACGGTGTACAGGCCCACCACCTGACCCTCGGCGTCGAAGTCGGGCACGTAGCTGGTGCGCAACCAGCGCGGGCCGCCGGTCAGGTTGTTGGCCAGGCCATCGACGAGGCGCGTGTACTGCACCGTCTTGCCTTCGAGCGCGCGGCGGAAGTGCGGTTCGTGCTCGGCCCAGCGGCGCTGCCCGCGCACCGCGCCGATGTGGCGGCCCAGCAGCTGGTCGGCCGGCTTGCCCACCATCTCGCAATAGGCCTTGTTGACGAAGCGCAGCACGAACTCGCGGTCGACGTAGGTCAGCGGGTTCGGGATGTTCTCGGTGAAGCGATCCAGCCGCACGCGCGCGGCGATCAGCGCTTCGCGCGCGGTCACGTCTTCGTGGATGTCGGTGGCGATGGTGTACACCGAGTGCACCTGCCCGCTCGCATCGGCGTCGGGGAACACCTGGATGCGCGCCCAGCGGCCGGTCAGCGTGCCGTGGCGCAGCAGGCGCTCGTAGCTGGTGGTGGCACCGCGAAAGGCGCGCTCAAAGGCCGGCCGGGCGCGTTCCCAGGCTTCGTCGCCGTACAACTGCGCGAGCGTCTGGCCGATCAGTTCGTCGCGCGTGCGGCCCGACCACAGCTGGTAGGGCCGGTTGCAGAACACGAGGCGGGAATCGGCATCCCAGCGCCCGATCGGCAGGGCAACGACGTCGACGAGCCGTTCGAGCGTGCTGGCGGGAATGTCGTGCGGTTCGGGCATGGGCGTCGGCGAGGATGCCATCCGGAGTGCGCTGGCCTCAGAAGGGGATGCGGCCGGTCCAGATGTCCTTGTACATCACCCAGTCGCCCATGAAGCTGAACAGCGGGCGCTTGAAGGAGGCCGGCTTGTTCTTCTCGAAGCCGAAGTGGCCGATCCAGGCGCAGCCGTAGCCGCACAGCAGGCCGTAGAGCAGGTACTGCGGCCGGCCGGTGGCCAGCAGCATGCCCAGGCAGACGAGCGCCAGCGTCGAGCCGACGAAATGCAGCCGTCGGCAGGTGCGGTTGCTGTGCTCGCTCAGGTAGAAGGGATAGAACTCGGCGAAGGTCTTCATCGCCTTGGGATCGGCGGCGGCAGTGCTCATGATGGCTCCACGGGGCGGGCCAGGGCCTCCCGCAAGGCATTCAACACCCCGTCCGGCACCTCGGTCATCAGGGTATGCCCGGCGGGAAGTGTGACGATGTGGGCATGAAGCGCCGCGGCGATGTCGCGCGTGTTCTTCGGTGTCGTCATCTGATCGCGCTCGCCCAGTACGAACGTCACCGGGCATCGCACCTTCCCGGCAGCCTGCATGCCGTTGGCGTATCGGTCGCAGACGCGGAAGTCGTGCTCGAACAGGTTGCTGCCGTCCAGGCCCGGCGCGCCGGCGAGCATGCGACGCATCAGGGCGCGGTTGCTGCCATGCAGCCACATGCCCGGACCGGGAAACGACGGCTTGCTGGCGATGCTGGAGTGCGAGAACACGTTGACCATGTCGATCGCCCGCAGCGGCTGCTCGCGCGCCGTCGCGAAGAGCGCGTCCGACACCTTCATCGGGTAGGCGGTGGCCACCATCACCAGGCGGCTCACGCGTTGCGGCGCACGGGCGGCAGCCTCGAGCCCGACCAGCGAGCCCATGCTGTGCCCGACGAAGTCGGCCTGTCGCACGCCGGCGGCATCGAGCAGAGCCAGTGTCCAGTCGGCCAGCGCCTCGACGCTGGGCAGCGGCGGCCCTTCGCTGCGGCCGTGCCCGGGTTGGTCCACCGCAAGCACGGCATGGCCGTGGTGCGCGAACCAGCGCGCCAGCAGGTTCCACACGCTGTGGTCGTGCAGCGCACCGTGTACGAACACGACGCAGGGCAGGGCGGGATCGAGGGGTTTCCCGCCGGTGTAGGCGTAGGCCTTGCGGCCGTCGACGACGAGGTCCATCAGGCCACCGCCTTCTCGGCGACCTTCAGCGCGCGCTTGAGGTCGTCGATGAGGTCGTCTGCATCTTCCAGGCCGATCGACAGGCGGATCGTGCCGGGCGAGATGCCAGCCCGCGCGAGGGCGTCGTCGTCCATGCGGAAGTGCGTGGTCGAAGCCGGGTGGATCACGAGCGAGCGGCAGTCGCCCACGTTGGCCAGGTGAGAGAAGAGCTTCAACGATTCGATGAAGGCCCGGCCCTGGGCGCGCGAGCCCTTGATGTCGAAGCTGAACACCGAACCGCAGCCGCGCGGCAACAACTTCTTCGCCAGCGCGTGGCTCGGGTGGCCTTCGAGCTCGGGATAGCCGACCGACGACACCAGCGGATGGGCGGCCAGGAAGGCCACCACCTTGCGTGCGTTCTCGACGTGCCGTGCCATGCGCAGCGGCAAGGTCTCGATGCCCTGCAGGATCAGCCACGCCGTGTGCGGGCTCATGCAGGCACCGAAGTCGCGCAGGCCCTCGCGGCGCGCGCGCAGCAGGAAGGCGCCGACGGTGCTCTCTTCGCTGAACACCATGCCATGGAAGCCGATGTAGCCCTGCGACAGCTCGGGGAAGCGGCCGGAACGGTCCCAGTCGAACTGGCCACTGTCCACCAGCACGCCGCCGATCACCGTGCCGTGGCCGGAGAGGAACTTGGTCGCCGAATGGAAGACGAGGTCGGCGCCGTGGTCGAAGGGCTTCATCAGCCACGGTGTGGTGAAGGTGGAATCGACCAGCAGTGGCAGCTTGTGCTCATGGGCCAGGGCTGACACGGTGGGGATGTCCAGCACGTCCAGGCCCGGATTGCCCAGCGTTTCGCCGAACAGCAGCTTCGTGTTCGGGCGAATCGCGGCGCGCCAGCCGTCGATGTCGCCCGGCTTGACAAATGTCGTCTCGATGCCGAAGCGCGACAGCGTGTAGTGCAGCAGGTTGTGCGAGCCGCCGTACAGCGCGCTCGAGCTGACGATGTGCGAGCCGGCGCCGGCCAGCGTGGCCACCGCCAGGTGCAGCGCGGCCTGGCCGCTGGCCGTGGCGATCGCGCCCACGCCGCCCTCCAGCGCGGCCACCCGCTCCTCCAGCACCGCGTTGGTGGGGTTGGAGATGCGGCTGTAGACGTGGCCGGAGCGCTCCAGGTTGAACAGCGAGGCCGCATGCTCGCTGGATTCGAAGACGAACGACGTCGTCAGGTGGATCGGTACCGCCCGCGCGCCGGTGGCCGGGTCGGGCGCGGCGCCGGCGTGCAGCGCGAGGGTGTCGAATCCGGGATCCGCGGCTCCGGGCATGGGGTCTCCACTGGGCTGTCTTCGCCCGGAATTGTGGGCTATATTGGGCCGCGACTTGCGACGAGGAGAAGATCATGAAGGTCAGCGACATCCTGCGCGTCAAGGGAGGTACGCTCTTCACGGCCAACCCGGAAGAAGGGCTGGCGCTCGGCCTGAAGACCATGGCCGACCGCGACATCGGCTCGCTGGTCGTGATGGACCACGGCGAACTGGTGGGCATGCTGACCTTCCGCGAAGTCATCGCGGCGGTCGTCAAGAACGGTGGCACGGTGGGCAGCAGCACCATCCGCAGCGTGATGGACGACCACCCGCTGACCTGCACGCCCGAGACCGAGATCGACGAGGTGCGCCGCATGATGCTCGAGCGGCACGCGCGCTACATGCCGGTGATGGACCAGCGCACGCTGATGGGCGTGATCTCGTTCTACGACGTGGCCAAGGCAGTGGTCGACAGCCAGGATTTCGAGAACCGCATGCTCAAGGCCTACATCCGCGACTGGCCGGTCGACGAGCCCGGCGCGCAATCCGCGTCGACCTGAGACCGCCAGTGCCGGCCTGATCGCCAGCCCCCCCCCCCCCTCCCCCCCTTCCCCGCCCCCCCGCCCCCCCCCCCCCCCCCCCCCCATGGCTGGCAGCACCTTCGGCGAACTCTTCCGCGTCACCAACTTCGGCGAGTCGCACGGGCCTGCCATCGGTTGCGTCATCGACGGCTGCCCGCCGGGAATGGCGTTGTCGGAGGCCGACATCCAGCCCGAGCTCGACCGCCGCCGCCCGGGCACCAGCCGGCATGTGACGCAGCGCAACGAGCCCGACTCGGTGGAGATCCTCTCCGGCGTGTACGAGGGCAAGACCACCGGCACGCCGATCTGCCTGCTGATCCGCAACACCGATCAGCGCAGCAAGGACTACGGCAACATCGTCCAGACCTTCCGGCCCGGGCATGCCGACTACACCTATCAACAGAAATACGGCCTGCGCGACCCGCGCGGCGGCGGGCGCTCCTCGGCGCGGCTGACGGCGCCCATGGTCGGCGCCGGCGCCGTGGCGCGAAAGTGGCTCGCGCAGCAGCACGGCACGAGCTTCTCGGGCTACATGACGCAGATCGGTGACCTCGACATCCCGTTCGAGGGCGAGCAGCACATCCCGAACAACCCGTTCTTCGCCGCCAATGCCAGCGACATCGCTCGCCTGGAAGCCTACATGGACGAACTGCGCAAGGCCGGCGACAGTTGCGGCGCGCGCATCGCGGTGGTGGCGCGCCAGGTGCCGGTGGGCCTGGGCGAGCCGCTGTTCGACAAGCTCGACGCCGACATCGCCTACGCGATGATGGGCATCAACGCCGTCAAGGGCGTCGAGATCGGCGCCGGCTTCGCCTGTGTGGCGCAGCGCGGCACGACCCATGGCGACGAGCTGACGCCGCAGGGTTTTGCCAGCAACAACGCCGGTGGCGTGCTCGGCGGCATCTCCACCGGGCAGGACATCACGGTGAGCATCGCGATCAAGCCGACCAGTTCGATCCGCAGCCCGCGCCGCTCGATCGACCTCGCCGGCCAGCCCGCCACGGTGGAGACCTTCGGCCGCCACGACCCCTGCGTCGGCATCCGCGCCACGCCGATCGCCGAGGCGATGCTGGCGCTGGTGCTGATGGACCACGCGCTGCGCCACCGTGCCCAGTGCGGCGATGTGCGCAGCACGCTGGCTGCCATTCCAGGCCACATCGGCTGAACGGCGGCGTTTCCGGCGCTTGGGCCAGAAATGCCGGCTTATCCGAGCTCAATTCCCCTCAAGGCCTTTGCGTTGCCTGCCGACAATGAGGCCAGTACGAATAAGTGACTGCTGATCGCCGTTGATCAGCGCCGCCGTTTTCGTTGTCTCAGGGGACGCAATGAACCAGTCAGTCAGCTCGCCGCAAACCGCTGAACGCGCAGCTTCCAGCGGCTTGATCGAGTTCTTCCGCCACCATGGTGCCTGGGCGCCGGGCGTGAAGCTGTTTCGACGCATCCAGTTCCAGACCAAGGCACTGATCATCCTGGCGATGCTCACCCTGCCGGTGGGCGTGCTGGGCTGGAACTACTTCGTCGACAAGGCCGATGCGATCGCGTTCACGCAGAAGGAGCGCGAGGGCGTGGCCTATGCCCGCGAGGTGCTTCCGCTGGTCAAGCTGGCGCAGGAACAACGTGCCGTTGCCGCTGCCGCACAACTCAAGGGGGGCGACAGCGCCGCGCTGAGTGCAGCCAACGACGCCTTCGCCGCCCAGCTCAAGAAGGTCGAGCAGATCGAAGCCCAGATCGGTGCCGATATCGACACGGGCAAGGCGCTCGCGGCCGTCAAGGAGGCCGCCGTGGTGGTTGCTGCCGGCGACTGGAGCCAGACCTACGCGAACTATTCGAAGCGGGTCGACGCCGTGCTCGCCCTGCTGACACAGGCCGCCGACGGCTCCAACCTGACGCTCGACCCCGACCTCGACACCTACTACCTGATGGACAGCGCGACCGCCGCCTTGCCCATCGTCATCGAGGCCACGGCCCGCCTGGGCGACCGGGCCCGCGCCGTGGCGCGCGGCATGCCCGCCTCGGCTGACGTGACGCACGAGATGGTGCGCGCCGAGGCGCTGGGCGACTACAGCGACGAACGCTGGGCAGCGGGCATGCCCAAGGTCTATTCGCTTCAGCCCGCCCTCAAGGCGGAACTGCGCGACGAGGCGGTGCGACACGAACTGCATGCCTTCCACGAACTGGCCACGAGCCTGAAGTCCGACGATGCGAAGTTGGCCGCCGGCGCCATGGTCATCGACAGCCTGCGCACCGTGCAGGTCAAGACACTCGACAAGCTCGACGTCCTGCTCGAGGAGCGCCGCGCCCGGATGGCTTCGCAGCGCGCCTGGTTGGCCGTCGTCGTGGTGCTCTCGCTGGCCACCGCGGCCTATCTCTTCTACTCCTTCTACCTGGTCACCCACGGCGGCCTGCGCGAGGTGCAGAAGCACCTGGAAGCCATGACCGCCGGCGACCTCACCACCCACCCGCGTCCCTGGGGGCAGGACGAAGCAGCGCGCCTGATGGGCTCGCTGGCCGACATGCAGGCCTCGCTGCGCGGGATCGTCAACCGCGTGCGCGGTGCCTCCGAGAGCATCGTGCACTCGACCGCCGAGATCTCCGACGGTTCGATGGACCTGTCCGCGCGCACCGAGCAGGCCGCCGCCAATCTTCAGCAGTCGGCCGCGGCGATGGACGAGATTTCGTCCACCGTGCAGTCCACCGCCGACAGCGCGCAGGAGGCCGCCACCATCGCGCGCAGCAATGCGACCATGGCCGAGCGCGGCGGCGACATCATCGGCAGCATGGTGACGACGATGGAAGGCATCCATGCCTCGTCGACGAAGATCGGCGACATCATCGGCGTGATCGACGGCATCGCCTTCCAGACGAACATCCTCGCGCTCAATGCAGCGGTGGAAGCGGCACGTGCCGGCGAAGCCGGCCGCGGCTTCGCGGTGGTGGCCTCCGAGGTGCGCGCGCTGGCGCAGCGCTCGGCCAGCGCCGCCAAGGAGATCAAGGACCTGATCACGGTGAGCGTGGACCAGGTGTCCGACGGTGCGAAGATCGTGCGCAACGCCGGCACCACGATCGGCGAGATCGTCGACAGCGCACACCGCGTCAACAAGCTGCTGGCGGCCATCGCCAACGGCGCCAACGAGCAGGCCACCGGCGTGAGCCAGACCACCCAGGCCGTGCAGGACCTGGACAGCATGACGCAGCAGAACTCGGCCCTGGTCGAGCAGACCGCCGCGGCGGCGGCCTCGCTGAAGGAGCAGGCCGTCAAGCTCGCCGAGGAAGTGTCCCGCTTCAAGCTGCCGGCCTGACGCAGGGCCCGGGCGGGCTTCCCGTTCGTCCGCCGGCGGCGCAGTTCGTCGCCCCGGCCCCGCAGCCTGTCGCAACGCGGGATTGCGCCATGTCAACCCGCGCCTAGACTGGCGCCGCTTCACAAGAGCGGCTCTGGAGGGGCACGACATGCACAAGGCCTGGTGGCTGGGCGGGGTGGGTTTGCTGGTGGTGGCGGCGGCGTTGGGCGCCGCCAAGGTGTCCGGGGTCGCCTTCGGCGCCAAGGACGCGCCCAAGGTCGAGCCCACGCTCGAGTTCACGCCCCGAGAGGTGGTGCAGCCCACGCTGGCGAGCCTGCCGCTGCAACTGGAGTTCTCCGGCGCGCTTGTCGCCCCGCAGAGTGCCGTGGTGCGCGCCAAGGCGGCTGGCACGCTGCTCTCGCTGGTGGTGGGTGAGGGCAGCCGGGTGCGCGCCGGGCAGCCGCTCGGGCAGATCGACCTGTCCGACATCGGCAGCCGCGTGGCTGAGCGCCAGGCTGCCGTCGAGTCGGCGCGCGCGCAGTTCGTGCAGGCACAGCGCACCCACGCATCGAACCAGGGCCTGGCCGATCAGAAGTTCATCTCGCCCAATGCCCTGGACAGCTCGCGCACGGCGCTCGACGCAGCGCGCCGGGCTCGACGCCGCACAGGCGCAGCTGAGCACCGCGCGCCTGGGCCTTCGCGAGGCGGCGCTGGTGGCGCCGATCGCCGGGCTGGTCAGCAAGCGGCACGTGCTGCCCGGCGAGAAGCTGGCGATGGAGCAGCCGGTGCTGACCCTGGTCGACCTGGCCACGCTGGAGCTGGCTGGCAGTGTCGGCACGCACGAGGTGGCGCTGCTGGCGCCGGGCATGCCGGTGCAGCTGCGCATCGAGGGCCTGGATGCGCCGGTGACCGGCCGGCTCGAGCGCATTGCGCCGGCGGCCGAGCCGGGCACACGCTCGATCGGCGTGACGGTCAGCGTGGCCAACCCGAAGGAGCGCCTGCGTGCCGGCCAGTACGCGGTGGCGCAGGTGACGCTGGCCGACACCGCGCAGCGCCTGACGGTGCCGCTGGCCGCCGTCGGCGGCCAGGCCGGGCAGCCGCAGGTCTGGGTGATCGACAACGGCGTGCTGGCACGACGCGCGATCACCATCGGCCGCCGCGACGAGGCGCAGGGCCGCGTCGAGGTGGTCTCGGGCCTCGCCGCAGGCGTGCAGGTGCTCGCCGCCCGCTTCGACAACCTGCGCGAAGGCGCCAAGGCGGTCGTCGTGGCGCGCGCCTCTGCGGTCGCCTCGGCGGCGGCTTCTTCCAACCTGCGCTGAGGAGCTCGCCATGTGGGTGACCCGCGTGTCCATCGCGAACCCGGTGTTCGCGACCATGGTGATGGTGGCGCTGTGCGTGCTGGGCCTGTTCTCGTACGCCCGGCTGGGTGTCGAGCAGATGCCCGACGTGAACCCGCCGGTGGCCTTCGTCGACGTGGCCTATCCCGGCGCCTCGCCCGAGGCCGTCGAGCGCGAGATCACCAAGCTGGTGGAGGAGGGCCTGAACAGCATCGCCGGCGTCAAGCGCATCACCTCGCGCAGTTTCGAGGGCCGCAGCCAGACCAGCGTGGAGTTCACCCTCAACGCCGACATGGCCCGCGCGATGCAGGACGTGCGCGACCGCATCGCCGTCGTGCAGTCAGCCTTCCCGAAGGACGCCAAGCCGCCCACGGTGGCACGCTTCAACAACGACAACAGCCAGCCGGTGGTGGTGAGCGCGCTGCTCTCGCCCACGCGCAGCGCGCGCGAGCTGTCGATCCTGGCCGAGCAGGTGGTGGCCAAGCGGCTGCAGCGCGTGGAAGGGGTCGCGACCGTCGACGTCTCGGGTCTGGCCAAGCGTGAGGTGCGCATCGACCTCGACCCGGCGCGGCTGCGCGCCTACGCGATCACGCCGGCGCAGGTGGCGGCGGGGCTGCGCGAGGCGAATGCCGACCAGCCGGTGGGCCTGCTGTCGGACAGCACCCAGGACGCCATCCTGCGCGTCGAGGGCCGGGCCAGTGACCCGCGGCAATTCGCCGACATGGTGGTGGCCCACCGCGGCGGCCTGCCCTTGACGCTGGGCGACCTCGGCCAGCTCGTCGAGCGCGAGCGCGAGGCCGACTCGGTGGCGCGCATCAACGGCCAGCGTGCGGTGAACTTCAACGTCTACAAGCAGCAGGACGCCAACGTCGTGGCCACGGGCGAGGCCATCAAGGCGGCGATGGACGAGGTGCGCAAGGGCCTGCCGCCGGACGTGGAGCTGCGCCTGGTCTACGCCAACAGCGACTTCGTCAAGGGCTCGCTCAGGGGCTTGCAGCACACGCTGATCGAGGGTGCGCTGCTCACCGTGGCGATCGTGTTTCTGTTCCTGCACTCCTGGCGCAGCACCATCATCACCGGGCTGACGCTGCCCATCGCGGTGATCTCCAGCTTCATCGCGGTGTATGCGCTGGGCTTCACGCTGAACTTCATGACCATGATGGCGCTGAGCCTGTGCATCGGGCTGCTGATCGACGACGCCATCGTCGTGCGCGAGAACATCGTGCGGCACGTCAAGCTCGGCAGCGACCACTTCACCGCCGCGCGCGAAGGCACCGAGGAGATCGGCCTGGCCGTGATGGCCACTACCTTCGCGATCTGCGCGGTGTTCGTGCCCGTGGCCTTCATGAGCGGCATCGTCGGCAAGTTCTTCTTTCCCTTTGGCATCACGGTGGCGGTGGCGGTGCTCGTGTCGCTGTTCGTCAGCTTCACGCTCGACCCGATGCTGTCCAGCCGCTGGCCGGATCCGCCGGGCACGATGGCGCGCAAGGTCTGGGGCCTGTCGCACCTGATCCGCGCCACCGACCATGGCATGGACGTGCTGCACGATGCGTACGAGCGGCTCATCCGCTGGGTGTTCGATCGTCCCAAGCGCAACCGGCTGATCGTGCTCGGCGTGGGACTGGCGAGCTTCGTCGGTGCCATCGGCCTGGCGCCGCTGGTGGGCAGCGAGTTCATCCCGCAGACCGACCAGGGCTTCACGCAGTTGGCCATCCGCATGACCGTGGGCTCCAGCCTGGCGCGCAGCGACGAGAAGGTGCGCCAGGTCGAGGCCATCGTCGCCGCCTTCCCCGAGGTGAAGACGATCTCCACCAACGTGGGCGGGCAGGGCACCGGCCTGGCCGTTGGGCGCAACCAGGCCTCGCTGAACATCGGCCTGGTCGAGCGCAGCGAACGCAAGCGCACGCAGAAGCAGATCGAGGACGCCATCCGCGCCGAGATCGCGAAGATTCCCGGCATCGAGGTGTCGGTGGGCTTCGATCGGCCGATCTATGTGGCCATCCTCGGCAGCGACGCGCAGGGCCTGGCGAAGGTGGCCAGCGAGTTCGCCGAGCAGGTGCGCAAGGTGCCCGGCATCGCCGACGTCGAGCTCTCCGTCAAGCCGGGGCTGCCGGCCTATGCCGTGCGCCTGAAGCCCGGCGCGGTGCGCGAGCTCGGCCTGACCGCGCCGCAGCTCGCCTCCAGCCTGCGCGCCTACGTCAATGGCGAGGTCGGCACCTACTGGACGACGCCGGAAGGCGAGCAGGTCGAGGTGCTGCTGCGCCTGCCCGAGACGCAGCGCGAGCGTGTCTCGCAGATGGGCAAGCTGCCGGTCGCCTTCGCCAAGGACGGCACGCCGATCCCGCTGGACGCGGTGGCGACCCTCGAGCCGGTAGTCAACCCCGAGGTGATCCGCCGCCAGAACCTGCAGCGCCGCGAGGCCATCTTCGCCGGCGTGCAGGGGCGGCCGGCGGGCGACGTGGGCGACGACGTGCAGAAGCTCGTCAAGGCCACCACGCTGCCGCCGGGCTTCACCTTCGACGTCGGCGGCTCGACGCGCGACCAGGAAGAGGCCTTCGGCGCCATGCTCGGCGCGATGGTGCTGGCGGTGATCTTCATCTACATCGTGCTGGCCAGCCAGTTCGGCAGCTTCCTGCAGCCGATCGCCATCATGGCCTCGCTGCCGCTGGCGCTGATCGGCGTGATGCTGGCACTGCTGCTGTGGCGCAGCACGCTGAACATCTTCTCGATGATCGGCCTGGTGATGCTGATGGGCCTGGTGACGAAGAACGCGATCCTGCTGGTGGACTTCGCCAACCGCGAGCTGCGCAACGGCGCGAGCGTGGCCGATGCGCTGCTGCAGGCCGGCCTGATCCGCATGCGGCCGATCATCATGACCACGGCGGCCATGGTGTTCGGCATGCTGCCGCTGGCGCTGGCGCTCAATGACGGCGGCGAACTTCAGGCGCCGATGGGACGCGCCATCATCGGCGGCGTCATCACCTCGACGCTGCTGACGCTGGTGGTGGTGCCGGTGCTGTGGAGCTACCTGGTCGGGCCGAAGTTCAGCCCGACACGTGAATCACGTCCCGAACCAGCGGATAGATCTGGTTCTGCCATCGCCGCCCGCTGAACACGCCGTAATGGCCCACGCCGGGCTGCACGTAGTGCGTGCGCATGTAGGGGCGCAGCCTGCTGCACAGGTCCTGCGCGGCGAGCGTCTGGCCCGGGGCGCAGATGTCGTCGCGCTCGCCCTCGATGGTGACGAGCGCCGTGCGGCGGATCGCCGCGGGGTCGACACGCCGGCCGCGGAAGGTGAGCTCGCCGCGCGGCAGCGCGTAGTCCTGGAACACCTGCTGCACGGTCTCGAGGTAGAACTCCGCCGGCAGGTCGGCCACCGCCATGTACTCCTCGTAGAAGGCCCGCGTGGCCCGGGTCTTCTCGTCGTCCTGCTCGACCAGGTTGACGTAGTAGTCGCGAAAGGCGTTGACGTGGCGCTCCTTGTTCATGCTCATGAACGCGGTGAGTTGCACGAAGCCGGGGTAGACACGCCGGCCGGCACCGCGGAATCGCCAGGGCACGCGGCTGATCAGCTTGCTCTCGAACCACTCGATTGGCTTGGTGGTCGCCAGCTTGTTCACCTCGGTCGGGCTGATGCGGCAGTCGATCGGCCCGGCCATCAGGGTCAGGCTGGCCGGCGTGGCCGGGTGTTCGTCTTCCGACATCAGGGCCACGGCCGCGAGCGCGGCCACGCAGGGCTGGCAGATCGCCATCAGGTGCGCGCCCGGGCCCATCACGGCGAGGAACTGCATCAGGTGCTCGATGTACTCGTCCAGGCCGAAGCGGCCTGCGGCCAGCGGCACGTCGCGGGCGTTGTGCCAGTCGGTGATGTAGACGTCGTGGTCGATCAGCATCGTGCGCACGGTGTCGCGCAGCAGCGTGGCGAAGTGGCCCGACATCGGGGCCACGATCAGCACGCGCGGCTGCTCGGTCGCGCCCGGCTTGGCGAAGCGCAGCAGCGTGCCGAAGGCGGCGCTGTGCACCACTTCCTCGACCACCGGCCAGTCGCGGCCCTGCGCGCTGACCGAGGTGATCGCCCAGTCGGGCCGGCGGTGCGTCACCTCGGCCAGCCGCATCACCTCGCAGGCCGCGGCGACCTGCCGGTGCGGCGGGTGCCCGCCCATCCCGAGGGTCGGGTCGAGCAGCAGCGGCACGCTGGCGCGGGCGAATGAGCGCAGCGGCCAGAGCAGGTCGTTGTGGGCCTGGTAGGCGTGGTACATCATGGGGCCTTCCCGCAGAGTGTCGTGCGGCCAGCGGAGCAACTTGCGCGCCAACGCGCGGCCGCAGCACGTGCGTGGCACGTGGATTGCTGCAGGTTCCGGGGACCGCGGGCCGCGCCCGCACCGCCGGAAGCCCGCCATGCCCGTCGCCATCCCCGCCCGCCCGAAGGCCGCCCCCCGCAAGCGTGCAGCATCGGCGCGCGCCACCCTCACGCTGTCGAGCAAGAACTACTCGTCGTGGTCGCTGCGTGGCTGGCTGCTGGCGCGTTTCGCCGGGCTTGATTTCGACGAGGTGATGGTCTCGCCCGACGATGCCGACGCGCGCAAGGAACTGCTGCTGCTCGCGCCATCGATCCGCGTGCCCTGCCTGACGCACGAGGGCGCGAAGGTCTGGAACACGCTGGCCATCGCGCACTACCTCGACGAGATCTTCCCCGCCGCCGGGCTGATGCCGGCCGACCGCATCGCCCGCGCGCATTGCCGCTCGGTCAGCGGCGAGATGAACTCGGGCTTCGCCAACCTGCGCTCGGCGCTGCCCATGAACCTGAAGGCCCGCCACCCGGGCTTCAAGATCTGGGCCGGTGCGCAGCCCGACATCGACCGCGTCGTCGAGATCTGGACCGAGTGCCTGGCCACCTACGGCGGCCCGTTCCTGTTCGGCAAGAAGCACACGATGGCCGACGCGATGTACGCGCCTGTGGTCACGCGCTTCCTGACTTACGACGTGAAGCTCAACAAGCCCTGCCTGGCGTACTGCCAGACGATCATGGCGATGCCCGAGATGAAGGAGTGGCTCGCCGCGGCGAAGCGCGAGCCCGAGGAGATCGAGGAACTCGACATGGAGTTCTGATCAGGCCCAGCTCGACGGCGCTGGTACCTCGCAGGGCGCCGGCATGTCGACGGTCTTGAAGTCCGCCGGGCCGACGATCTCGAGGTACTCCATGTCGGGCGAGTAGTCGAACAGGTAGTGCACGATGCCCGGGCGCTGGTGCACGCAGTCGCCGGCCGAGACCAGCGTCTCCTGGTCGCCGTACATGAACTTCGCCCAGCCCTTGGTCATGATGACGATGTGGAAGTCCTCCTCATGGCGGTGCCAGCCGGTGCCCCTTTCGGGTGCCATGTTGGCCTTGACGAGTTGCGCGAGCACCCGGCCGGAGGTGGCGGCCTCGACACCCAGGTCCTTGTAGAGGAAGAAGTCGCGCAGGCCGTCGCTGCGCCAGGCGGTGTCGTCGGGCTTGACGTGCGAGAAACGGGTGGTGGTGCTGTCCAGCATGGTGATTCCTCCGCTCGGATGGGTGAGACGGCAGGGCGCCATGCATCATCCGTTCCCGTCGTCCGGGTTGACCAGGGATAAGGGAAGCCCAAGACGTTTACGGTATGGTTCGGGTTTCGAACGAGCCGCCCCAGATCTGACGTGTCCTCCTCCCGCCCCGCGCTAGCGGCCAGCCAACTTGCCTGTCGCCGCGGCGACCGGTTGCTGTTCCGCGGGCTCGATTTTTCGCTCCAGGGCGGCCAGCTCGTCTGGCTGCGCGGGCCCAACGGCAGCGGCAAGACCAGCTTGCTGCGCCTGCTGGCCGGCCTGTCGACGCCGGCCGAAGGGGCGGTGACCTGGGACGGCGTGCCGCTGCGCCAGGCCGGCGCGGCCTATCACCGCAGCTTGTGCTATCTGGCCCATGCCAACGCCCTGAAGGACGATCTCACCGTGCTGGAAGCGCTGCAGTTCCTCGCCCGGCTGCATGGCCAGGCGGGCGACGCCGCCAGCGTCGAGCCGGCGCTGCGCAAGGTCGGCCTGTTCAGCCGCCGCAACGCCGCGGTGCGCACGCTCTCGCAGGGGCAGCGGCGCCGTGTCGCGCTGGCGCGCCTGCAGGTCGACTCCGCCGCGCCGGTGTGGATCCTCGACGAACCCTACGACGCGCTCGATGCCGAAGGCACGGCGATGCTCGACGAGGCGCTGAGCCAGCATGCGCGCCGAGGCGGCGCCGCGGTGCTGACCAGCCACATCGACCTGAGCCTGCGCGACCCTCAGCCGGTCACGCTGCAACTCGATGCCTACGCCGCCCGATGAGCCGCGCCTTCACGACCATCGTCGCGCGGGACCTGCGGCTGGCGGCGCGGCGCCGTGTCGAGGCGCTGCTGCCGATCGCCTTCTTCCTCGTCGCCGTGAGCCTGTTCCCGCTCGGCGTCGGCCCGGAGCCGCAGACGTTGCGCCAGATCGCGCCGGGCGTGGTGTGGGTGTGCGCGCTGCTGGCCGCGATGATGTCGCTGACGCAGCTGTACGGCGTCGACCATGCCGACGGCTCGCTCGAGCAGATGCTGCTTTCGGGCGAATCGCTTTGGATGATCGCCGCGGCCAAGGCGCTGGCGCACTGGGTCGTCACCGGCGCACCGCTGGTGCTGGCCGCGCCGCTGTTCGGGCTGCTGTTCGACCTCAGCGCGGTGGCCAACACCACACTGGCGCTGTCGCTGCTGCTGGGCACGCCCATCCTCAGCCTGCTCGGCGGGCTGGGTGCGGCGCTCACGCTGGGCCTGCGCAGCGGCGCGGTGCTGCTGATCCTCATCATCCTGCCGCTGTGCATCCCGGCGCTGATCTTCGGCGCAGGCGCAGTGTCGGCCGCCGAGGCCGGCATCTCGACACGCGGTCATTTTTCCCTGCTCGGCGCCCTGCTGATCGCCTCGGTGCTGCTCGCGCCGCTGGCCACCGGCGCGGCGCTGCGCATTGCCACGGAGTGAGCCTTCGATGCCAGGGCAACTGAGACTCTTCACCTTCGCCTCGCCGGTGCGCTTCTACGGCCTGACCGGCGCGCTGATCCCGTGGCTGTGGGCGGCGTGCATCGCGCTGACCGGCGCGGGGCTGTACATGGGATTCTTCGTCGCCCCGACCGACGCGACGCAGGGCGAGTCGTACCGCGTGATCTTCGTCCACGTGCCGGCGGCCTGGATGTCGATGCTGCTGTACCTGGTGATGGCCTTCTGGGCCGCCATCGGCTGGGCCTTCAACGCCCGCCTGGCCTCGATGGTCGCGCGCGCGATCGCCCCGACCGGCGCGATGTTCACCTTCCTGGCCCTGTGGACCGGTGCCTTCTGGGGCAAGCCGACCTGGGGCACCTGGTGGGTGTGGGATGCGCGGCTGACTTCGGAACTCATCCTGCTGTTTCTGTATCTGGGATTCCTGGCCCTGGTCAACGCGATCGACGACACCCGCCGCGCCGACCAGGCCGGTGCGCTGCTGGCGGTGGTGGGGGCGGTGAACGTGCCGATCATCTACTTCTCGGTGAAGTGGTGGAACACGCTGCACCAGGGCGCGACGATCAGCATGACGGCGGCGCCGAAGATGGCGCAGACCATGCTGACGGCGATGCTGCTGATGACCTTTGCGTTCTGGGCCTATGCCTTCGCAGTGGTCTTCATGCGCGCCCGAGCGATCGTGATCGAGCGCGAGCAGCACACGGAATGGGTGACGGAACTGGTTCGTACGCAGGGGTCGAAGGCATGAACTGGAACAGCGCGAGCGAATTCTTCGCAATGGGTGGTTACGGGCTCTATGTCTGGGGCTCCTACATTGCCACCGCGGTGCTGATGGTCATCGAGCCCATTCTGGCCCATCACAGGCATGCTCGGGCCCGCCGAGATGCCGCAAGTCTTTCCGAGGAGTCCTGACATGAAGCCCCGCCACAAACGCCTGGCCATCGCCGGCGGTGTCGTCGTCGCCGTGGGCGCGATCGCCACGCTGGTGCTCAACGCCTTCCAGAGCAACCTGGTGTTCTTCTACTCGCCGTCGCAGATCGCCTCTCACGAGGCGCCGGCCAACCGCACTTTCCGCCTCGGCGGGCTGGTGCAGGAAGGCACCGTGAAGCGCGATGGCGTCAAGGTCAACTTCGTCGTCACCGACACGGCCAAGACCGTGCCGGTGCAGTACGAGGGCATCCTTCCCGACCTGTTCAAGGAGGGCAAGGGCGTGGTCGCGCAGGGACAACTTCGTGACGGTGTGTTCGTCGCCCGCGAGGTGCTGGCCAAGC
>JADJJI010000006.1 GCA_016706565.1 Piscinibacter sp. | reverse complement strand
AGCATCGCTCAACCGGCCGACATGGGTCTTGCGCATCGCGCGGTCGGCAGCGATCAGCCCGTTGCTGCAGATCAGCCGGTACACGAGCGGTTGCACCGAAAGCGTGCCTTGGCCGACCTCGGAGTTGCTGATCACGACACCGGCCTGGACGATGTCGCCCGGCTGGATCTCGGTCTGCAACCGCGACGTCACCACCTTCAGGTACAGACGCGTCGGCGTGAGCTCGGTGGATTCGAACCTGGCGCCGGGCAGTTGCTGCAGCATCGGCAGCATGCTCGCACAGGTCGTAGTTGTCGAGCCGGCGATAGCGGTCCGACAGGAAGGCGCGCGCCTGGCCGTCCAGGGTTCGGACCATGCGCAGCTCCGGTTCGTGATGCAGCCAGGTGTCGACGTTGCGGTCGAGCAGGCCGGCCTGTTCGTTGCGCATGCGCTCGAAGCAGGGCAAACGGGATCTTCAGCTTGTCGGCGACCTGACGACGGAAGAGTTCCGTGGTGCGGAAGGTCTGCAGGCCGTCGGGCGTTTCGACGCGGATGCTGGTCGTGCCGTCGCTGGCCGTCTCGTGGCGCATCAGGCCGGTCGGCACGATCATGTCGCGCTTGGTGGCCAGCTGGCGCTCGAGTTCGCGAGCGAGGTCGACGAGAACGTCCGTTCTTCGTGGGGTGCTCCAATGAAAGCGGGGACGGCGCACCCCTGCGGGGCGCATGTCCCCGCGGGGTGGTGGCTCAAGGGCGGAGCCGGGATCTGCGTGACGCCGCGGTCACCGTCCGGATTCGAGTGCTGCCTTCGCCGCGGATGCGGCCCTGGTTTGCGTAGCTACCAGTTGGAGACCCTCTTCGCTGGGCCTGCGATGCGGACCCACGGAAGAGGGGCGGCATGTTCCTCTGGAGGAGCCATGCCGCCCGGCAAGTGCTATGCCGCCTGCCTCAGTGGGTGAGGCGAGGCAGGCCAGATGTCGGCCCAGTCGGTGCCGCAGTGCTTGCGGGACGAACACCTGGACTTCGCGGCCCGGACGGCTTCGCGTCGAGCCGTCCGGCTTCGCGCACCGCTAGGCGGTGCGCCGAGGGCGTCAGGCCCAGGCCTGCCCATCGAAACCGGCGTCCGCATCGTTGTCCGCGTAGATGCAGCACGCGTGGCGACCGAATCCGGAACCCAGAGCTTCCCATGTTCCCGCAGCTCAGGGCGGCCCAGACCGGTTTGCCCGTGCTCAGGTGCACGGCCAGCCGGTCTCGACCCCCTTCCGCGATCGCGAGGTTCATCGCTGGCCTCGAAGAGCCTGACGGCCGCACCGTTGATGCCGGAAGACAGCACCTTGCCGGACTGCGCGCCCAGGGCCTTGCGACCGTCCGAGGTAGGTGCGATGGAGCGTGACGGCGATGCCCGTCGACGCCTTGCACGGCCGCCAACATCGCCGGGTACTCGGCGATCTTCTTCGACCGTTGCTGGCCCGGTTGCTTCTCGCAGTAGCCCAGCGCCGGATGAAAGCGCAGCGAGCGCGGATAGGCCGACAACTGCAGCCCACGCTGGCGCAAGTGGCGGTCGACCTCGTCGCCCGCGGTGACGGGCCTGGCCTCGTTCCAGATGCGCTGGCTCAGCCGCTTCATCCTCTCCGGCGACGGCCCGCTCAGGACCGGTGTCGTCGCCATCCTGGCAGTCCCCAGCTGGAGCTCGAGCCTGTCGAGCAACTCGCCGAACTTCATGCCCAACACGCCTGGGGCCAATTTCAGGCCGCCGCCGGCGCCGCAGGAGCGGCAGTGGTAGTTGCCTTCGCCGAATCGGTCGGTGTACTGGAACCGATCGGTCCCGCCGCATCGGGCACGGCTGGTTCTTACCGTTGAGAATCCGGTCGCCGACGCCCAGAGCCTTGAGGAGGGGCGTCCAGTGACCCTGCGCGCGGGCCTTGACTTCCCTGACGCGCGATTCGAATTCATGATTCATGATGTCCTCGCTTCTATGTCGTTGTCGCGTTCCCTGTTCACGTCAGTGAGGCGGCTGCGCGAGCCCTGGCGACGATGACTCGTCGGGGACCCGCGCAGCCTGGTGCCCAATGACGCATTCGGGCATCAGCCGCAGCTGCCGATGTGGTTGCAGTTGGCGCAACGCAGGCAGCCATCGACCTTGTGCAGCGCATGGGCGCCGCATTCGGGGCACTTCTTTCCGGTGCTTGTGCTCGCGAGCGCAGGGCCCGCGTTGTCAGCCGAGCCCGTGGCGTCGGGCACCGACCGGTCCGGTCGTCCACGCCTCATCGCGCACCGCCAACCGTCGCGCCAGCGCGTCGACCGGCACCTGGTTGCCCAGGCTGTCGAGGAAGCCCCGACGGGCAAGGATCTGCTGCAGCGCATGGCCGATGGCGGCCACCTCGGAGTCGTGGAAGCGCGGTGCGTGCGCGCCGTCGTCCTTGGTCACGAAGCCGCAGCGAACCGGGCCCCTTGTCCCAGACCACTTCGCACATGTTGGCCAGTGCCTTGGAGATCGACCCGCCCGAGCGCGCCACCATCGACAGCAGGCGCATGTTCGACGAGATCCATTGCTGGCCCTCGTCGCGCTGGCCTGCCGGCACGAAGAACTCGACCGGCCGCTCGATCACGACCTGCCGCCCGTTCACGACGCCGTTCACGCGCACGAAGTTGACGGTCAGGTAGACCGACTTCTTGCCTTCCACGGTCCAGAACTCGACCTTGGAGGTCAGGCCTTCGAGCTCGCCGGCCGGGCGGCTGGCGAACTGCTTGCACAGCGGGTCGTCCTCAGGTGCGGATCCCTGCAATGCTGCTGCCGGTGGATCGACCGACAGGACCGCGCCTGTCGTCTCGTTCGGACGGTAGGTGGCCAGGCCCTTCAACCCGGCTTTCCAGGCCTGCAGGTACAGGCCCTGAACGCTTCGTACGGATAGTCCCCGGGGACGTTCACGGTCTTGGAGATCGACGAGTCGATGAATGGCTGCACCGCCACCAGCATCCGCAGGTGCTGCTCGACGCCCATGTCCAGTGCGGACACGAAGGAGTCGGGCAGGCGGCTCGTGTCGCCGCCGCGCTCGTGGAACAGCCGGTAGGCGTGGTCCTCGACCGGTACTCCCGGGTCGAACCGTCCGCCATCCGCTTCCTGCGCGTGTAGCTCCAGGCGAACGCCGGCTCGATGCCGTTGGACGCGTTGTCGGCGAACGCCAGCGAGATCGTGCCGGTCGGCGCGATCGACAGCAGGTGGCTGTTGCGGATCCCGTGCTTCGGCCACCTGCGCTGCGGATGTCCTCGGGCAGCCGCCTGGCGAAACCGCTCTGCAGGTAGCGATCGCATCGAGCGCCGGAAACGCTCCCTTCTCGCCGGCCAGATCGACCGAGGCGCGGTACGCCTCGTCCCGCATCGCCTGGGCCACTTGCGCGCCGAAAGCGACCCCTGTGCCGAGTCGTACCGGATGCCGAGCATCACCAGCGCGCTGCCCAGTCCCAGGAAACCCAGGCCGATGCGGCGCTTGGCCGCGGCCTCGGCCTGCTGCTCGGGCAGCGGCCAGACGGTGACGTCGAGCACGTTGTCGAGCATGCGCACCGCGGTGCGGGTCACCGACGTGAACCCCGACCAGTCGAAACCGGCATCCGAATCGAAGGCACGCTCCACGAACCTCGTGAGGTCGATCGAGCCGAGGCAGCAACAACCGTAGTCGGGCAGACGTTTGCTCGGTGCACGGGTTGCAGGCCTCGATGACTTCGACGTACCAGAGGTTGTTCTCCTGGTTCATCTGGTCCAGGAAGACCACGCCGGGGTCGGCATGGTCGTAGGTCGAGGGCACGATCTCGTCCATCAGTGCGCGGGCGGACGCTTGCGGTAGACCCACAGACCATCGGACGGTCGCCGGTACGCTCCGGCGTCGATCAGTGCCGCAGCCGGCTGCGCCGGTGCACCAGCTCGAACTCGGCGTCTTGCTCGACGCAGCGCATGAAGGCGTCCGCGACTCCGACCGAGAGGTTGAAGTTCGCCAGACCGTTGTCGTCCTTCGCGTGGATGAACTCGGCGAGGTCCGGATGGTCGCAGCGCAGGATGCCCATCTGGGCACCGCGACGCGCGCCGGCGGACTCGACGGTTTCGCAGGAGCGGTCGAAGACGCGCATGTAGCTCACCGGCCCGCAGGCGTTGGAGTGCGTGCCCTGACCATCGCACCCCGGGGGCGGATGCGGCTGAAGTCGTAGCCGACACCGCCGCCTCGGCGCATGGTCTCGGCAGCTTGCGCCAGTGCCTTAGCGGTGCTGGCCTTGCCGGCGACGTCTTCGGAGATGCTGTCGCCCACCGGCTGCACGAAGCAGTTGATCAGCGTGGCCTGGATGTCGGTGCCGGCGGCCGAGTTGATGCGGCCGGCGGGCACGAAGCCGCGGGCGAGCGCGGCGAGGGAATTCCTCCTGCCAGCGCTCTGGTCGGCCGGTTGTTCCGACCGCGGCCAGCGCAAGGCTGACTCGGCGTTGGATGTCTTCGGCCGTGGATTCAGAACCCTGGCGTACTTCTCGAGCAGCACATCGATGGCGATGGCTTGCGGCGCGGGCGCCGCAGCCAAGGGAAGGTCGTTGAGTTTCATGACGAACTCCTGAGGTGCAGGCAGATGGATACCCACGGGGCAAGGCCCGTCCGGGGCGGCGTCGCACGGTGGCGATGCCGACCAGGACTGGCTCGACTGCGCTGGGTGGGCGGGATGGAAGGGCGCAGCAGCGAGGCTGCGGCGCGGAGCAGATCGGCCGCGACGGTCACCTGCCTGCACGGAAGAACTTGCGCTGGGAGCGCGCGTGTTTCGAATGAACTCGTGGCCGCGGGCGCGGCACTCTTGATGGGCGAAAGGGGATTCTTGGGCTGACTTCGCGCCGAACAGCGCCAGGTGCGTCAGCTACCTGTTGGGGAACCGTTCTTTCCGGAGCGGGCCCTTTCGGTCTGCTCTGGAAAGAACCACCCGGGGAGTTCTTTCGTGAGGTCGATCCGGTCAGGAGACCAGATCGACCGAGGCTTCATCGACTGACTCTCCGAGCGCGACCCGGAACGTCTTGCCGATCAGCGTTGCGTACTCGTTCAGCGGCAGGTCCTGCAAGAGGCATCGCAGCACGCTGGCCGGGTCCGGGCAGCGCAGGGTGCGCACCAACCGGTCCAGGCGTCGCATGTCTTCGTCGCAGGCCGTGTCGTCGAAATGGTCGTACTCGCCGGTGTAGGCCGAGATCTGCTTGACCACAGTGCCGCCGGCATTCCCCGGGGGTAGGATCGCGTCGTCGTGAAACAGCGCGTCTCGTGATGGTCACGACGTCGGCGCCGTGCCGGATGTCGAGCGGCTCGCACAGCTGGACCTGCTCGCAGACGTAGATGCCGTCGAATCGCTCGTGGACACCGATGCCGATCGGGATGACCGCGACCTCTTCGCTGTTGAGGTCCCGCAGACTTCGTGCCACTCCAGTGGTTCTCGCCGAGCAGGTACAGGTGCACCAGCGTCAGCCGGCGGCCCGCGCGTACATCAGCGTCGCGTGCGACTCGTCCCTTTTCGTAGGGACTGAACGCAGCCAGGCGGATCGACCCGGTTTCGACTTCCTCGCGGGTCGGATGGTTGGCGGGACTTTGCAGATAGGCGTCCTCCTCGTCAGCGGTGTTCGGGTAGTCAACCACCAGCGAACAGGCCTGGCGTGGCACCACCGGAACGTCATTGAAGACGTCCAGCAGGCTCTGTCGCCTTGCGACGGTGTGGTACCGCTCGACGAACTCGGCGGGCGGCATCGTCCTTGCGGTTCTCGAGGACCTCCGCGCCACTGTTGCCGGATGGCGGCGCCGATGAACTTTGGCTTGCTCGTCGGCATCGATCAGCTCCGCACGGTCCGGCATCCGCGCCATGAAGCGCGGGAATCCAGGTGGATCACGTCGACCTTGCCGTGGTCCCAGTAGAGGTGCCGGTCAGGCTGCCGATCAACAGCCCCTGCAGGTACAGCACCCTGGCCGTGGCCGGCTCGCCGGTGTCGGTGCCCCACAGGTACACCGGACCGATGTCGGTCGTCGCGATCGGCTTCGCCGCCAGGCTGTGTCTCCTCGCTTGGGGCACCCGGTTGTAGACCACCGGAAGCGGAAAGCCACTGGTGATGCGGTCGATATGCTGATCGAGTTGGGGCAGGTCGACGCCCTCGAGCACCACCGAGGTGAGCTTTGGGTCGGCATCGGGTGCCGCCACGACCTCGAGTTCGGCCTGATCGAGCGCCTCATCGCAATTGAACGCCAGGTGCTGACCGCGCGAAGTCACCACGACACGCCGGGCGGCGTACAGGCACTTCGAGAAGCCGAGACCGAAGGCATGCTCGCTCTGGATGGTGTGTTCATCCCATCCGCTTTCGTTGAAGGTCAGCAACCGCTGGAAGTCGTCGATGCCGCAGCCGTCGTCGATGACGGTCAGGGCGCTTGGCCGATGGGTCGTGTTCGACGACCACCTGCGTTGCGCCGGCGCGCCGGGCGTTCTGCAGCAGTTCCGAAACCAGCGTGAGCTTGTTCGTGAAGGCGAAGCGCCCGTTGCGCAGGGCACCGCGCTCGTTGACTCTGACTTGCACTCGCATGAAGTACTCCTTGAACGAGCGCGAGTGACCCTGAAGGGTGACTCCCGCTCGGGGTGATGAAGGGTGCCGGGCCTCGCAGACGTCGCTTCGGTGCGAGGTCGGAGTTCCGGACGCGGGCAGCGCTTTAGCGAACTGCATAAGCTGCTGCCGCTTGGCTTGCCGTCGAGCCCCGACCGAAGGCCGGCGGCACGTTGGCGGGATCCAGGATGCGCCACACCGGCGATACGACGTGGCCCGAGGGCACACGCTTGCCGGTGTCCTGGAACAGGCCGGTCGATAGCATGGGCGAGACGAGGTCTTCGTTCTCGCTCCAGGTCTTGACGCAGAACTCGTCGTTCGCCACGGTCGCTCCATACGGGACGAGGTTGGTGGAAAAAGTGGCGATCGGTTCCATGGGCTCGTCGTCGTCGACGAGCTGGATCGCGATGGCGCCGCCCGCCGGGTAGCGGCCGACCAGGATGGTGGCGCTCCCATAGGGCGTGTCGATGCGACCGATGCATTGCTGGGGTGTGCTCATGGGCAACTCTCCTGAAATGGGTTGTGGGGTCAGGGGCAGGCGCGGAGCCTTGTTGGGACATCGCCGGCCGGACGCTCCCGGCCGCCCATGGCATCGCCAAGGGCTTGGTCGGCCCATTCGGCGGCGGTTTCACCTGCGCGCGCGACTGGTTCTTCTTCGCGCTCGATGCGCTGGATCAGGTGGCCCGCCTCGTCGATCCGAACCCGGAATGCGGGCCCGTCGGCACCGGCGACCAGGAAGGTGCGGCCCGGCGGGCCCGTGACGATTTCGCTTTCCGTTGCGAACCTGTCCAGTTCGCTCTGGGTGCGCATCGGCAGCAGGTCCACCAGGGGTGCGCCGTGAATGGCGCTTGGTCGATGCAAGGCGATCTCCTCATTCGTCGATGACGACACAGCGCAGGAAACGGGCGGGCCAGATTGGTTGCTGGCATCCGTCTCCCCTCGCTTCATGCAACGACACCAGGCTGCTGCGGGGTTCGCCTCGTCGAGACGGCGGCCACGGGTCTCGTGACTCGTCGGGGTCGACGTGACATCGCAGTCGCACGGGCATTGCGACCGAGGCCGCGTGTCCGATGGAAGGCGCCTGGGCGGACTCTTCGTCGATCAGGGGCTGATCCAGCGCGCCAGCCAACCCCCAGAGGAGGAGGATGGCCAGCAGCGCCCAGCCGGGACGGATGGGCGTTCTGTTCATGACGCGTCCATGGCCGACGGCTCGGCGTCGCGGTTGCCGAACATGTCGGTCTGCGGCGTCTCCTTACGCGCCTTGATCTGCTCGTTGACCCATTGAGGGTTCCTGGCGAGCTGCCTGGCGACCCAGTCGGGTTGCTCACGGATCAGGGTCTGCACCCAATCGGGATACCGCGCGATCGTGGCGTTGATCCACTTCCGGGCGTTGGTGCGAAGCCAGTCCCGAATGTCGTCGACCTGGACCAGGCCGAAGTACGGTGTGGGTGACATCGGACTGGTCCCGACGACACGCAGGCAACTCGCGAACGAGAAGGGCGCCCGTCCAGGGCCGAGTCCGTGAGGGCCCAGGCCAATGTGTCGAGCTTCTCCTCGAGCGGGGTCTCCGGGTCGGGGAGTCTGCGCAGTTCGAGCAGGAGGCGCCAGTGCAGGTGCACGACGTCTTCTTCGGTCCACTCGGGCCGGTCGTCAGCGGGGCCTTCGCTGCCCGCATCGTCGAGATACGCGCTGATGGCACGTTGCGCCTTCAGCGGAAGGTCCTGGAACTGGACCGTGGCATGGTTGTCGTCAGGTCCGGGGATCTGGGGTTGCGCGAAGAACGCCTGCAACAGCGGATCGCACGCGGAATGGGTGTGAGACACACTCGAAGCGAGCATGGCTGCCTCCTGTGAGGAAGCGAAGGCAATGCGCAGCCCATGCGGGGGCGCGTTGCCCCGCGGGGTGATGTGATGTGCCGGTCGTGAACCGGCTGCCTGGGCTGGCTTGAAGGCGGCGGGAGCCGCTGGATCGGTGTACCAGCTACCGATCAGGGATACCTTTCGGCGCGCACCAGGACGTGGTCACGCCTCGAAAGGTCGATCGCGATGAAACGGTCTGGAAGGATGAGCCCCGCAGGGCGGCGCAGTGAGCACTGCGCCTCGTATAGGGCTTGCCGGGTTTGAGTGCAGGGCCAGCTACCGCACGTGCAAAACAGTAAATCCGCGGCGATCGCTTGTCAACCCGAAATCGCGACGGGTCGTCGGTCGGCTCGTCGTCCCCCGGTTTCCGGGCCTGAATTGGCGGGATTTCTGCTGGCGCGTGGTGTGAACGATGAAGATCATCAAGCTCGCGTCACCACCCAGACCTGCACGGAGACCCGGCATGAGCGAGAACAAACTGGCGTTGCTGGACACGGGCGAAGCGAACCGTCGAATCCTGTCCAAGGACGAGTACCGGGCGGACTTCCGGCGTGTCGAGGCAGCATCGTTGAAGCGCAAGACGCGCCTCGCCAGCGCCGAGGGCAAGCGCATCTTTGCCCGCTGCTTCTACAGCTTCCAGGCAAGCCTGTACTTCGTGTCGGCGCTGGGTCGGACCAAGCTGCCACACGAGTACGTCGAGCAGATCGAGCAGGCCGCTCGCAACAAGATGGACGAAGGCACCAAGGAACTCAACCAGGCCATCGATGGCGCGGAACTCCTCTTCAAGAACCACAGCATCGAGACGGTGGCGACCTACGACACCGTTGCGCTGGAGGTCGAGGTGGGCATCACGTCGGCCCTCGGACGTCGCTACTTCGAGCTCATCCACAAGCTGGACCAGTTGATGCCCCTGCTGCAGACCCTCGAGATCGAGGAGGTGATCACCGAGAAGCAGGTCGAGCAGCAGCGCTCGAGGTTCAAGCGGATCGTCCTCGCGATGTCCTCGATGATGCGCAACTTCGCCATGGGTTGCCGGAGGCGGATGAACGAGGAAGACAGCAAGAAGGACGAAGCAGGGGTCAAGAGGGCCAAGACAGGCACCGCAAGGCCTGCAACTGCCGAAGACGATGTGGTGGGCGAGAGCGCACAGCCGTCAATGCCTCCGACCGACCTTGAACCGGCCGCGCAAGGCCAAACGACGCCCGAGCAAGCCGCAGCAGAAGCCATCAGCTGATCTCGTCGGGCTGCGTGCTGCCGCCCCATAAGCGTGTCAGATGCCGGTCGGCCGGTGCGCTGGGCTGACAGTCACCCGGTTGAAGTAGCCAAGACCATGTGAAGGGGCCGGAGTGGGCTCGGGTGAACCTGGTCCGACTCGCGGCCAGATGCCTTTGCCGGGTCTATGACTTCTGTAGATCGAGCGCCGCCTGGTACTCCACGCCAAAGTCGGCGCCCGTCTCCATCGTCGGATTGATCTGGCGGAACGCGGTGTACATGATGGCCAGCAGGTGCAGCCCAGAGAACTTGCCCGGGAGTGACTTCAGCGTGTACTTGTCGGCGGGGTCGTTGATGTCGAGGCCGCTGCGCCCCAGCACCGCGATCTCCAGCGCAATGGCCCGGCACTGCTGCGGCGCCAGCGGCCTGAAGGTCTGCAGCGCCTCCGAGATGTACATCATCACGTCTGGCCGGAAGCCGCCCACAGAACTGGCCCTCAGGCGCCTGTGCGCAAAGGCCGTGCGTGCCTTCTCGGCCTGCTCGGCCATCGGCGAGTTCGGGTGCTCCTCGATGAAGCGCAGGTACAGGCCGTCTGCTTCCTCGTCGGCCTCGCGCGTGCCCAGCTGTTCCAAGGCAGTGGCCAGGCCGAAGATCGCCTGCGGATCGTCAGGCAGCAGGTCCAGGGCGCGGCGCAGATGCGTCACCGCCTCGTCGACGCGCTTGAGGCCGATCAGGATGCCGCCCAGGTTGCGGCGCGTGTAGCCGTCGTCGGGGTTGGCCGCGACAGCCTTCTCGAACGCTTCGAGCGCCTGATCCGGCTTGCGCATGCGGTGATAGGCCGTGCCGATGCCGACCCACGCATGGGCATGGCCCGGGTCCAACTGCACTGCGCGCTTGAGCCGGATGATGGCCTCGTCGAACTGGCCCAGTTCGCTGTACGCGATGCCCAGGTTGTAGAGCACCTCGGCATTGGCCGGCGCCGACTTGGTCAGGCTCTCCAGGTAGGGGACGGCCTCGGCGATCCTGCCGCCCTTCAGCATCGGCATGACGAAGTCCAGCGCCGACGCCTCGGCCGCGAACGCCATGACGGTGATCTCCTGGTCGTCCACCGTCACCATCGCCGTCTGGCCCTGCGCCGCGTACTCGGCGGCGAAGTGCAGCATGACGGCGGTCCTAAAAGCGTCGGTACCCACCTGTCGCGCACCGGCGGGAAGCAGGTTGGTATCGAAGCGGTGCAGCGGTATCGTGAATTCGGTCGCCATGGGGCTCAGGGCTTGTAGGGGATCCAGGCGTACCAGCCCGCCATGCCGATGGCGGCCGCCCAGGCGTCCACCAATTCACGGTCGTGGGCAGCGTCCGCCGGCAGTTTGTCGAGGATGGCCAGCAACTCGGCACCCAGTTCCAGGACGCCGGCAGCCTGGTACGGTATCGCATAGCTCGTCTGGCCCAGCAGGCGGTCGGCAAACAGCGCGTAGGCCGCCACCGGGCCCAGCAAGGGCACCGGGATCGACATCCCGCCCATGTGCTTGGACAGCAACAGCAGGTTCTCCTGCTGCATCGATCGGATGCCCGCGGCCTGGAGCGAGCGCAGCTCGGGGTGATCGCCCGCCAGCCACTGGTCGATACGCATGCCGATGGCATAGGAGCGCAGGTTCAGCAGGGCCCAGTGCGCCGTCATCTCGGCGAACTGTTCCAGGGTCGACCGATCGCCATCGGCCTGCGGCTGTCCGGTGGAGAGCAACTCCTCCACCTGGCTTGGCGCCGTGCCCGTGCCGGCAAAGTCGAAGCGCTCGGCAGGTGGCAGTTCCAGCAGGCGCAGGAGGTAGCCAGCCTGGTAGGCCACCCAGTAGTCCAGCGGCTCGTTGGTCGGCCGGTAGCGCAGCACGTGCGACGGTGCACCGTTTCTGGCCAACTGCAGCGTGGCACGCAGGGTCAGAGAACTGTCGGGTTTGAACTCGACAGGGCGGCCGCTCAAGGCCTCGATGCGTTGCAGCATGCCCAGGGTTTGTGAGCGGAGGTTTTTCATGGATCGATTATCCGTTCCGAGTCGATGGTGCCTTGCACCGCACAAGACCCCGCGCAGAATGGCGAGCACCCATCGATCCGACCCCAAGGCAGCCATGGAACGCGTCCACGCCAGCAAGCTGGAGTTCGAGCAGTCTCATCCCGACGACTGGGATGCCTTCAACGGCTGGGCGGCTCTCCCGGCGCCAGTGACCCGCGCGGAGGCTGCGGGTGGTCTGCGAAAGGCGCGCCGACTTGGCCGCGTCCTGGTGGAAGGCGGCCACCGGTATCGGCTGGTCGGCTCGAACACCGTGATCCTTCGTCCCCGGTGACCCGGCCGCAGGGCACGCTCAACCCATACCGGCCTGCTGCAGCACCTCGACGAAGCCCCGGCTCATCAGCTCCAGTTCGTCCTCAGGGAAGTCGAACCGATCGAACACCACATTCATGCCGCTGAAGGCGCGCGCCATTGCGCCGGCCACCAGATCGGCATCCATCTCCACCGCACCGTTGCCGAGGAACCTGCAGCCGGCCACGCAGGACAGCAGCAGCTTGATGCTGTCGTCCACCTGGTTGAAGAAGAAGGCCCAGTACGGCCACTCGGCTTCCAGGCGTCGAAGCAGGGCACGTACCTCGGGGATGTCGACCAGCTCGCGCGGGTCGTTGTTGTAGCCGTCCACCACCAGCGTCATCTGCCCGCGGTAGCGCCAGGCGTCCTCGCGGGTGGCCAGAAACACCTTCAGGCGCGACAACACCGATGCCAAATCGGCACCCTCCACCTCACGGCGCGAAATCATCAGCACAACGGGCTCGCTGACGCCGGGGCGGAGGTCAAGGCGTGGGGCGGATGTCATCAGGTGATTTTCGCTCAGGCCTCCGAAAGCGGAAGTGGCTGGAATCACAATGGATCCTGCAATCGCGGCGCGGCGAAAACCGAGCAAACCATCGAGCTTGTGGGATCGGCCGGCGTCGCACAAGGCCGTCGGCATCCCCGCGGTCTTGAAGTCAAAAGCAGGCAGGGAGGAGAAATGTCAGGCGTAGTCGAAAGCGATGTCCAAGCAGCGGGCACCACGGCACACCATGCAAAGTACTTTGCGTGGGAGCTCACACGCCGTCGTGCGGCATCGGAAGAAGACCGCCTCGCCCAGTCGCTGTTCGATGCCAGTGTTGACCTGAACCCACATCAGATCGATGCCGCGCTCTTCGCCCTCAACAACCCGCTCAGCAAGGGCGTGGTGCTCGCCGATGAGGTGGGCCTGGGCAAGACCATCGAAGCCGCCCTTGTGCTGTGCCAGCTCTGGGCCGAGCGCCGTCGCCGCCTGCTGGTGATTTGCCCCGCCTCCTTGCGCAAACAGTGGGCGCAAGAACTGGCCGACAAGTTCAACCTGCCGGCCGAGGTACTGGACGCGCGCACCTGGCACCTGCTGCGCGAAGGCGGTACCTACGACCCGCTGAACCGCGATGTCATCAGCATCATGTCCATCCACTTCGCAGCCCGCATGGAGGCCCAGCTGGGCGCCGTGCCCTGGGATCTGGTGGTCATCGACGAAGCCCATAAGCTGCGCAACGCCCACCGCAAGAGTCATGAAACCGGGCAAGCGCTGAAGCGCGCCCTGGCCGGGCGCAAGAAGCTGCTGTTGACAGCCACGCCTTTGCAGAACTCCTTGATGGAGCTGTATGGCCTGACATCGATCATCGACGAAGAGATCTTTGGCGACGAGCGCAGCTTCCGCTCGCAGTACGGCAGCATCGATGGAGACATCCAATCACTGCGCCGGAGATTGCAGCCGTTCATCAAGCGCACCTTGCGGCGCGACGTGCTGGAGTACGTGCCGTACACCCAGCGCCACGCGCTCACCACGCCGTTCTCCCCGGCCGAAGAAGAAGTTCAGTTCTATGAATTGATCTCGGCCTACTTGCAGCGCGACTTCAGCTACGGCTTTCCCAGCCGGCAGAAGCACCTCGTCGGGCTCATCCTGCGCAAGCTGCTGGCGTCGTCCACCGAGGCAGTGGTTGCCACGCTGCAAGCCATCCGCACCCGCCTGCAGCGCCTGCTCGACAAGCAGACTATCGACGAAGAGTGGATCCAGCAGCTCATCGAAGACGAAGACCTCGATGAAGACCTGCTGGAGGACGCTGAGCCCGCCACCCCGGCCGCCGACGGCACACCGCCAGTGGACTACGCCCTGGTGCGCGAGGAACTGGCCGAGCTGGACGAGTACCTGCGCCTGGCACGCAACATCCGCGAAGACCAGAAGTCCCATGCGCTGTTGTCGGCGTTGCACCAGGGCTTTGAGCGCATGGGGGCCATGGGCGCAGCCCGCAAGGCCGTCATCTTCACGGAGTCGCGCCGCACACAAGACTACCTGGCGCGTTACCTTGAAGCCCACGGGTACGCAGGCAAGGTCACCATGTTCAGCGGTGGCAACCAGGGCCCGGCGTCGACCGGCATCTATCAACGCTGGCTGGCCAAGAACACCGGCACCGATCGCGTCACGGGCTCGCCAGCCATCGACCGGCGCACCGCGTTGATCGACCACTTCCGCCTTGAGTCAGAGATCCTCATCGCCACCGAGGCCGCGGCCGAGGGCGTCAACCTGCAGTTCTGCTCGCTCGTCGTCAACTACGACCTGCCCTGGAACCCGCAGCGCGTGGAGCAACGCATCGGCCGCTGCCACCGTTACGGCCAGCGCTTTGACGTGGTGGTCATCAACTTCCTGAACCAGCGCAACGCAGCCGACCAGCGTGTGCTGGAGCTGCTGCAAGACAAGTTCCACCTGTTCGACGGCGTGTTCGGGGCCTCTGACCAAGTCTTGGGGCAGATCGAAAGCGGCATCGACTTTGAAAAGCGTATCGCCGAGATCTATGACCGTTGCCGCACACCGGCCGACATCGACGCCGCCTTCACGCAGCTGCGCACCGAACTGGACACCGACATTCAGGCCCGAATGCAAGAGACCGAGAAGCTGCTCCTCGAGCACTTCGACGCCGACATCCACGACCTGCTGCGCAGCCAGAAGGAACGCGCAGAAAGCCAGCTGGACCGCATCACACGCTTCTTCTGGTGGCTGACGCGATACGTGCTGGCCGGCCAGGCGCGTTTCGATTCCGCCAAGCTGGCCTTCGACCTGCAGGCGCCGCCGGTGTTGCAGGCGCCGATGGGCGCCTACCAGCTCATCCGCAAGGGCGAAACTCCACCAGAGCATGCTCGCATCTACCGGCTGACGCACCCACTGGGCCAGTACGTGTTGGAGACAGGCCGGAACCTGCAAGCGCCAGCGCAAAGCCTGACCTTCCACTACGGCAGCCACAAGCCCCGCATCAGCATGGTGGAGCGCCTGGTTGGGCAGGCCGGGTGGATGCAACTCAGCCTGCTGGAGCTGGACAGCTTTCAGCAAGAGGAGCATCTCGTCTTCACCTGCATCACCGACGCAGGCGAAGTGATCGACCAGGAAAGCTGCGAGAAGCTCTTCTACCTCTCGGCCACCGCGGCCGATCTGCAAGCCAGCCCGCCGATGGCGCTGCAAGGCAACGTGCAGCGTCAGCTAGAGGCCACGCTCAGCCGTGCGCTGGAGCTGAATGACCGGTTCTTCCAACAAGAGCGCGACAAGCTCGAAGCCTGGGCCGAGGACCGCATCGCATCGGCCGAGCAGGCCCTGAAGGACACCAAGCTCAAGCTCAAGGGCCTGAAGCGCCAGGCGCGCATGGCGCTGAGCATGGAAGACGCACAACGCCTGCAGCAGGACATCCGCAAGACCGAGGCCGAGCAGCGCCGCCAGCGGCAAGACATCTTCGCCGTGGAAGACGAGATCGAAGCCCGGCGTGATGCGCTCATCGCCGCACTTCAGAAGCGGCTCCACCGGGCCAGCCGCAACCAGAGCCTGTTCGTGCTTCGCTGGAGCGTCGTCTAGTGTTCTAGAAGTGCAATTTTGGCGACATGATGGCCGTCACGTGTTGTTGCAGCGAACATGTGGCCGGTGTCATGTCGATGAACTGAAAAAACATCGACATGTCAGGTTGACGTGTCGCCCGCAGCGACATAAGCTGCCGATGTGTCGCCAAAATAGCAGTTTTGCATCATGATGGACCTCGATTCCCCGTGGCGCCCTGAGCTGCCGCACAACCAGCTGCCCGCGCTGCCCCCCGCGCGCGAGCTGGAAAGCCGTGCCGTGCTCAAGGCCTGCATCGAGGCCCGTGCCGCCCTGGCCGAGCTGAAGCAGGCCGCCGAGCTCATCCCCAACCAGGCGATGCTCATCAACACCATCCCGCTGCTGGAAGCCAAGGACAGCTCGGAGATCGAGAACATCGTCACCACCACCGACCAGCTCTTCCAATACGCCCAAAGCCCCGCGCAGGGCCAAGACAACGCTGACCCGGCCACCAAGGAAGCGCTGCGCTACCGCACCGCCTTGCACCGCGGCTACCAGTCACTGAAAGACCGGCCGCTGTGCACCGCCACCGCCGTGGATGTCTGCCGCACCCTGAAGGGCGTGGACATGGACATCCGGCGCACGCCGGGCACGCAGCTCATCAATGACCGCACCGGTGAGGTGATCTACACCCCGCCCGAAGGCGAAGCGCGCCTGCGCGACATGCTGGCCAACTGGGAGCGCTTTCTGCACAACCAGACCGAGCTGGACCCGCTGATCCGCATGGCCGTGGGCCACTACCAGTTCGAGGCCATCCACCCCTTCACCGATGGCAACGGGCGCACCGGCCGCGTCATCAACATCCTCTACCTGATTCAGGAAGAGCTGCTGAACCTGCCCATCCTGTACCTCAGCCGCCACGTCATTGCGCACAAGGCCGACTACTACGGCCTGCTGCTGGGCGTGACGCGAGACCAGGCGTGGGAGCCCTGGCTGCAGTTCATGCTGCAGGCCGTGGCCGAAACCTCCAAGTGGACCACCGGCAAGATCGCCGCCATCCGCAAACTGGCCGAGCACACCACCGAGCACGTGCGCGAGCGGCTGCCCAAGATCTACACGCGCGAACTGGTGGACGTGATCTTCGAGCAGCCGTATTGCCGCATCGGCAACCTGGTGGACAAGGGCATCGCCCAGCGCCAGGCGGCCTCACGCTATCTGCATGACCTGGCTGACTTGGGCGTGCTGCGCGAAATGCCGTTCGGCAAAGAGAAGCTCTTCATCCATCCCAAGCTGATGCAACTGCTCAGCCGAGACAACAACCAGTTCCAGCCTTACGCCTGAAAGCGCCGCCGATGAGCACCCCCAACGACAACAAGCGCCAGCAGCTGATCAGCAAGCTGAAGGAGCTGTTCCAGCTCGACCAGCCCGACCTCGACTTCGGCCTCTATCGCATCATGCACGCCAAGAGCGCCGAGATCACCCAGTTCCTGGAGAAGGACCTGCTGCCGCAAGTACAAGCTGCATTCGCGCTCTACAAGACGGCGGACAAGGCCGAGATCGAGAAGGAACTGGCCAAGGTCATTGCCGGCATAGAGGCCGCGGGAATGGACCCGAGCCAGTCGCCCAAGGTCAAGGAACTGCAAGCCAAGCTGCAGAGCGAAGCCGTGGACGTGGGCGGGCTGGAAGGCGAGGTCTATGACCACCTGCTCAGCTTCTTCCGTCGCTACTACTCCGAGGGCGACTTCTTGTCGCGACGCGTCTACAAGCCTGGTGTCTATGCCATCCCGTACGAGGGCGAGGAGATCAAGCTTCACTCGGCGAATGCGGATCAGTACTACATCAAGACCAGCGAGTACCTGCGGGATTACGCGTTCCGTTTGCGACCAGAAAACGACAGGGAGCCGTTGCGCGTGCACTTCCGGCTGTCTGATGTGGCCGAGGGTGAGCACGGCAACGTCAAGGCTTCCGAAGGAAGAGACCGGGTGTTCGTCCTGGCAAGTAGCGATTCGGCGGGACAAGGATTCATCACAGAAGAGGGGGGCGGCGCAGGAAGGGAACTCGTTGTCCGCTTCGAGTACAGGCCAGCAACTCTTTCGGATTGGCCCGACGATGCCGGGGTTGGCAAGACTAAGCCTCCCGGCCAAAAGGAACTAACCGCGTTCGCAGTCAAACGGATTCTTGGAGTCCGAGATTCGTCGATAGCGGCCTGGATCGGTGAACTTGAGCGGCCTCATGTGCTTGCGTCAGGGGAGCGAGCTGACTACTCGCGGATCGAGGCTCATCTTCGACGGTACACAGCGCGCAACACGTTTGACTACTTCATCCACAAGGATCTGGGCACCTTTCTGCGCCGGGAGCTGGACTTCTACATCAAGAACGAGGTCATGCACCTTGATGACGTTGAGAGCGAGTCTGCCGCGCGGGTGGAGCAGTATCTTTCTAAGATTAAGGTCATCCGTCGCATAGCGGGAAAGATAATCGAATTTCTAGCCCAACTTGAGGACTTTCAGAAGGCACTTTGGCTAAAAAAGAAGTTTGCCGTGCAAACCTCATGGTGCATTCGTATCGATTGTGTTCCGAATGAACTCATCGGCGAAGTAACTATAAATGAGGCTCAACGCTTGGAGTGGGTATCAGCTCTAGGAATCGAAGCGATCTCTGGTGATCTTGCTGCGCCAGGATATTCCGCACCGCTGACCCGAGAGTTTCTTGCGGCACACCCAAGTTTGATGATTGACACGAGATACTTTGGATCAGCGTTCGTAGAGCAGTTGCTTGCAAGCTTCGAATGTCTTGATGATGAGACGGATGGAGTTTTGATCCATTCCGATAACTTTCAAGCCCTTTCCTTAATGCAGGCTCGATACCAAGAAGTCATAAAGTGCTTCTATATTGATCCGCCTTACAACACTGGGCAAGACGGGTTTGTCTACAAGGACAGCTTCAAGAGCTCAAGCTGGGCATCCATGATTGGAACTCGCTTGGCGCTGGCGCGCCAGCTCTTGTGCGGTGAGGGTCTGCTGTACGCCAGTATCAATGAAATTGAACGTAGCACGCTGGAGTGGCAGCTTCGCGAGACCTTTGGTCTCTCTAATAGGATAGAAGAGCTGATTTGGGTACGAGACACCGTAAGTAATAATTCTCCCGCATATTCTACAAATCATGAGTACATCGAGGTCTTCGCAAAGAACCGTAGTGCCGTTGAGGCGAACAAGCGAATCTTCAGAGAAACCCGAGATGGATTTTTGGAAGTCTCAGCGCTCGTTAAGGAACTGAACGCAAGATTTGCTTCGATTGTCGAGAGCAAGGCGGCAATTGCTGCACTCTATCAACGCCACAAGCTTGAGCATATTGAGACTGCGCGAAATCAAGGTGAGTCTATTGAAGACGCCAAGCGCAGTGATCCCTGGAAGGGGCTGTATCCATACAAGTGGCTGGAATACCGCGATAGCAAGGGCGCCCTTGTAGACGAGTCAAAGGCGCAAGAGTGTCAGGCGGCGCTCTGGGTGTACCGGGAGGTCGAGCCGTCGATGCCTGCTGGCAAGCAGTCTCCGTCCATTAAGGATCCGCAGTCGGAGAACTACCGCTTCTACGCTCCCAAGGACCCAAACACCGGCAGTGCATGCAAGCCGCCAAAGAGAGGGTGGGCCTTTCCCGAAAAGGCTATCGGAAAGCGGCCATCGTTTGAGGGCTACTGCGAAGACAATCGAATTGTCTTCAAGAGTGGTGGCGAGTCCATTCCGCAGATCAAGTATTTTCTACACGAGGTTGAGACGGTTGTTGCAACGTCTGTCGTACGCCAGTACGCAGATGGCGAGCCTCAACTAGAGGCTTTGTTCGGCGCCAAGGGGCTGATTGACAACCCGAAGCCTCCTGGATTGATCGAGGGAATACTCAGGCAGACAACTTTTGCAGGTGAGTATGTTGCGGACTTCTTCGCTGGCTCTGGTACCACGGGTCACGCGGTAGTAAATAGGAATCGACAGGATGGCGGGCGAAGAAAATTCATACTTGTTGAGGTGGGTCAGTATTTTGATACCGTCTTGCTGCCGCGATTGAAGAAGATTTGCTATTCGCCAGAATGGGAAGATGGAAAGCCAAAGCGGTTGGCAACGTCTGAAGAGGTTGAGCGTTCACCGAGAATTCTTAAAGTGGTTCGATTGGAATCCTATGAGGATTCGCTAAGTAATCTTGACTTCGCTCGCTCGACTGCGCAGCAGACGCTACTAGAGCAACCTGAGGCGCGCGGGGCTGAGGGCCTAAGAGAGGAGTACCTGCTCAGCTATATGCTTGCGGTTGAGTCTCGTGGAAGCCAGTCGTTGCTCAATATATCAGCGATTGCGGATCCGACAGCCTACAAGCTGAAGGTAAAGCGGCCGAGTTCGGATGAGAGCAAGGAAGTCCATGTGGATTTACTTGAGACCTTCAATTGGTTGATCGGCTTGAAGGTCAAGAATCTATCGGCAACTCAGGCCTTCAACGCGTCATTTGCCCGTGACAGTGAATATCGTTTGACTTTCGATTCCCGCCTGAAACAGGACGCGGATGGTCCTTGGTGGTTCAGAACCGTGACTGGCACTCTCCCAGATGGTCGAGCGGCGCTGGTGGTCTGGCGAAAGCTCACTGGAAAGCCGGAGGAGGACAACCTCGTCCTCGACGAGTGGTTCACCCGGCAGGACTACTCCAGCAAAGACAGTGAGTTCGATCTCATCTACGTCAACGGCGGCAACAACTTGGAGAACTTGAAGGCCCCGGACGACACCTGGAAGGTGCGGTTGATCGAGGAAGACTTTCATCGGCTGATGTTCGCGACGGAGGGCCCGTAAGGTGGCCACGAAGAAGGCCGCGCCGAAAGCCGCGCCGAAGAAGAAGCCGGTGACGCCGTTTGCCTACAAGCTGGTGCTCAACCAATGGCTGCTGTCGTTGTTCAACGCGAAGCGCTTCGAAGACCTGGCCGAGCCACTGCGCAACGAGGCACTGGAAGGTCTGGACGAGAACAACGTCCACCGCTTCCACCATGCCTTGACGGCGCAGCTCTTCAACCTGACCCAGTTGCCGACGGAACTGCTGCTGGAGTACGACCAGAACATCGTCAAGCACACGCAGCGGCTCAACGAGCGGCGTATCACCCGTGGCGACGAGCCGGTGGTGTGGAAGTACTTCCAGTACCTGGCCTTGCTGTTCACCGAGATCTATCTCGACCGGTACTTCCGGGATCCCCAAGCCCTGCTGGCAAGCCTGAACCAACAGGTGGCAGCCTGGAACGTGGACAAGCCCGAGGCGGACCAGATCGCACCCCTGGATGCGGCAGGCGAGGCCTGGCCGCAGTTGAACAAGCTGGCCTTCTGGATGGCCACGGGCAGTGGCAAGACCTTGGTGATGCACGCCAACATCCTGCAGTTCCAGCACTACCTGGCCAAGCACGGCCGGCGGCGAGAACTCAACCGCATCATCTTGCTCACTCCGAACGAGGGCTTGTCCCAGCAGCATCTGCGCGAGTTCCAGGCGGCGGGCATCGAGGCCGAGTTGTTCAACAAGGACGGGCGCGGTCTGTTCGCCGGGCAGGCAGTGGAGATCATTGAAGTCACCCGGCTGCGCGACGAGATGGGTGACAAGACCGTGGCGGTGGACGCCTTCGAAAGCAACAACCTCGTGCTGGTGGACGAAGGGCACCGTGGAGCGTCCGGCGGCGGCGACGGGGCCTGGATGCGCTTCCGTAACGCGTTGTGCGAGAAGGGCTTTTCGTTCGAGTACTCGGCCACATTCGGACAGGCCGTGAAGGGCAACGCCGTACTGACGGACCTGTACGCGAAGAACACGCTGTTCGACTACTCGTACCGCTACTTCTACGGCGATGGCTTCGGCAAGGACTACCAGATCCTGAACCTGGACGAGGCCACCCAGCGCGATCACCAGGATCTGTACCTGGTGGCATGCCTGCTGTCCTTCTTCCAGCAGCAACGCCTCTACCGCGACAAGGAGTCGGCGTTCAAGCCGTTTCTCATCGAGAAGCCCCTCTGGATATTTGTCGGCGGCAGCGTCACCGCCACCCTGGCCAAGCAGGATGCTTCCGACATCGTGGAGATCCTCAAGTTCCTGGCCGGCTATGTAGCCAACCGAACTGGCAGCGTGCAACGCATCGAACGTGTGTTGAACCAAGGCCTGGTCACGGCGACCGGCAAGAACCTGTTCGCTGGCCGCTTCGCGTATCTCAACACCTGCGGCCTCACCGCAGCCCAAGTGTTCGACGAGACGCTGGCCGTGCTGTTCAACGCGCCCGGTGGTGGCCAGCTCTACATCGAGAACCTGAAGGGCGCGACAGGCGAAGTGGCGCTGCGCCTGGGGGCTGAGAACGAGCCGTTCGGCGTCATCAACGTGGGCGACGACGCCAAGCTCGTCAAGCTGTGCGAAGACAACAAGCTCGCGACGGGCGATCTCGAGTTTTCAGGCTCTCTCTTCCACGACATCAACAAGCCGCACTCCCAGGTGAACCTGTTGATCGGATCGAAGAAGTTCACCGAAGGCTGGAGCAGCTGGCGCGTCTCCACCATGGGGCTGATGAACGTCGGCAAAGGCGAAGGTGCCCAGATCATCCAGCTCTTCGGCCGCGGGGTGCGGTTGAAGGGCTACGAGATGAGCCTCAAGCGCAGTGGGAAGACGCAGCTGCCTGACGGCATGGATCGGCCCAAGCACATCGCAGCGCTGGAGACGCTGGGCATCTTCGGCATCCACGCCGACTACATGGCCCAGTTCCGCGACTTCCTGGAAGAGGAAGGCCTGCCCACCAACGATGACCGCATCGAGTTCCTGCTCCCGGTCATCAAGAATTTGGGTACGCAGAAGCTCAAGACCATCCGGCTGAAGAAGAAGATCAACGGCGTCAACACCGAGTTTGGCGACGCCTATCGGAAGCTCGGGCCGATCCCGACCGTGCGCCGCCCCGACCCTGCAACAGACCGCAGCACCGAGTACCTGCAGAAGAACCAGGTCATCCTGAACTGGTACCCCAAGATCCAGGCCATGAAGTCAGGCGGGCTCGTCGGCGGCGACGCCGACGCTGCGCCCAACCAGGCGCACCTGGGGCCGCGTCACGTGGCCTTTCTGGATGTCGATGAGCTGTACTTCGAGCTTGAACGCTTCAAGGCTGAACGCGGCTGGTACAACTTGAACATCACGCGCCAGGGAGTCGAGGGCCTGCTTGCCGATCAGAGCTGGTATCAATTGCTGATTCCGCCCGAAGAGCTGGCATTCGATTCGTTCGAGCGAGTCCGCCTCTGGCAGGAGATCGCGCTGGCGCTGCTGAAGAAGTACGTCGAGCGTTACTACACCTTCCGCAAGCGCGAGTGGGAGCTGCCCCACCTGGAGTACCGCGACCTGGAAGCAGACGACCCGAACTTCCTGGGCGTGGCCGAAGCATCCAACGACAGCTACTACCGCATCCTGCTCGACAGGTCTCAGGAAGAGATCGCCACCAAGCTGGAAGAACTGAAGGCCACCATCGTCAAGGGTGAGCTGAAGGCCTGGGAGTTTCAGGGCTTGAAGACGATCCTGTTCGGCAGGCATCTCTACCAGCCGCTGCTGTACCTGGACTCAAAGATCGTCGAGATCAGCCCCGCGCCGTTGAACAAGGGCGAACGCCTGTTCGTCGAAGACCTGAAGGCCTTCCACGACGGGCACCCTGCGTTCTTCCAGGACAAGGAGCTCTACTTGCTGCGCAACCTGAGCAAGGGCCGCGGCGTGGGTTTCTTCGAGGCTGGGAACTTCCACCCCGATTTCATCGTGTGGCTGCTGGTCGGTGGGCAACAGCACGTGATCTTTGTCGACCCGAAAGGCATCCGAAACCTCGGTCCAACCGATCCGAAAATTCAGTTTCACGAGACGATCAAGGAAATCGAGCAGCGTCTCGGCGACCCGTCGATTCGCCTGCAGTCCTTCATCGTTTCGAACACGCCGTCGCACACAATGCGCATGCTCTGGCACATGGAGAAGGCCGACATGCAGAAGCGGCACATCCTCTTCCAGGAAGAGGACAAGGACACGTATGTGCGGAGCATGCTGGAGGCAGTTTGTCTGTGAGGCGCTATACAGGAGGCGGCAGCATGGCTGAGGCCTGGCCTTGGCAGCGGTCGCTTCAGCACTGAACACACCGGACTCGGCCCCTACCTGGTATGCCCAACGCCGCAACAATCACGGTTCCCGAGACGTTGGCTCTGCTGGATGGGCAGTTCGCCTCGGCAGGCGGCGGCGGCCGCCCGGGCGGCCGGCCGGCCTCCGGCCGGCGGCTGCCGCCTCGTTCGGGCTCGGGGCGGGGGCCTGCGCGCAGTTGTTAAAGGTTCTGGAGTTCCTGCGCGTGAATTGTCCCGGGCGACCCTGCCTGCCGGTTCGCCAGGGCACTTCGAGCTGCGTTGGCCATTGCGCCAACTACGCCGGAAGAGGACGCTCGAATTGACTTCACACAGCCGGTTGCGTCCTGGCCCGATGTCAACAACATCGTGGTGCGCCTGTGCAGCAACTACGCCCGGCTGCTCGATGTCAACGTTCAGGGAGAGCCCGACGACTTTCTGCTTTGGGAGGCCGTCGACCTTCGAGCGACTTTCGCGGACCCAGCCAAGCCGCCGGACGTCGAGCACCTGTGCCTCGCGATCCTCGTTTTGGAAGGCGCGTGCACGAACCTCGCATCGGCCAACTGGGACGGTCTGATCGAGGGCGCCATCGCAGCAATGACAGGCGGGCAACCTGCGCTCTCAGTGTGCGCTCGCCCCGAGGACTTGCGTAACCCTGCGCCCCGCGGCCGATTGATCAAGTTCCACGGGTGCGCGCTGCTCGCGACGCATAACGAAGCCGTCTATCGGCCGTTCTTGGTCGCGCGGCAGTCGCAGATCAATGGGTGGGCTGCGTGGCCCGAGAGTGCAGCAGTCCGAGGCCGGTTGGTGGACCTCGTTTCTACGAAGCCGACGCTCATGATCGGCTTGTCAGCACAGGATGCCAACATTCAGGCCCTCTTTGCGCAGGCTGCGGCACAGATGGCTTGGCGGTGGCCGAGCGACCCGCCCAGCTTCGTCTTTTCAGCAAACGAGCTTGGCGTCGACCATCAGGGGCTGCTGCAGAACGTCTATCGGCAGGACATGAGGCCCGGCAACCGTCAGCAGATCGTCGACGAGGCCCGCATCCAGGCCTACGCCAAGCCGTTGTTGCTGGCTCTGGTGCTCCACCTGCTGTGCAGCAAGGTCCGGGCACTTGTCGACCTGGCGCCGGGCGCACTGCCCGTGGCCGATCGGCAGTCACTGCAAGATGGCGTCATTGCGCTTCGAGATCAGCTTGCGGCAATCGTGACGCCGAACCCACTGGCTTTCATCAACGCCTTCATCGATCAGTGGGGTCGATCCCTTCATCTGATTCGGAACGGAAGCTTGACTCATGCAGCGGGGCGCTACCAGCCACTGACGGTCGAGTCGGTCGCAAATATCGCTACCAATCCCGGTCTTCCGGCATCGGGTTTGCGCGAGACCGCCGTCGCGGTTGGTCTCATCGGGTACGGAGTCTCCCGCGGCGAGTGGCAGATCGATGCGCCGGCGTCGAACGCAGTACGCGATGGCATGTTCCGCCTGCATGCCCCGTCTGGCGAGGCCAAGGTGTTTCTTACGTCCGGACCGACTTCCGCCCTGCAGCTTAAGCAAGATGGACACGTGGTCGATGCCGAAGAGCCCATCGTGATACACGGACACAAACTCGTACCGGCGATGGCTCGCTCGCCGCGCGCTGCGCCAGGGCGGACAGGTCGGCGAGTGATTCGAGAAGTGAGCCTTGCCAGCCTACTGGAGTCTTCGGCGACCCTGGATGAGCTCTTCCAGCGTTTCCGAATGGAGCTGGCAATATGAATGACATCACACCAGTGGGACGGATCACAAGCATGTTGTTGGAGGCAGGCTACCGATCCGTCTCCGCGCCGCTCGTGATTGGCGGACTGAAGTTTGACTTTCCCGCTGCACTTGTGGGTACGGATCCTTCACCGGACCTGATCTTGATTGCCGACACGGCATTCGAGCAGGAAGAACGACTGGTGGCAAAACTTGAAGGTGTTGCAAGGTCTCTCGATGTTGCAAGGTCGAAGCGGCCATTGACTGTCGTGATTGCGGGGCCGCGCCCCTCCTCGGCAAACCTGGAGACCATGTCGCGCGTTTGCCGAGTACTACCAACCGGAACTGTGCTCGACAGAGACACGGAAGATTCCCTGCGAAACTGGCTTGCCGTGCTCTTGCCCCTGCGACTTCCGGAGGCGCACGCACCAATTGCCGACGCCCTTGAGCAGTTGTCCAAGCTGGGTGCGGGGCTGGACCCGGAGGTCGCGGGCTTGGTGACTCCAGCGAAACAGGGGACACGGGCCGTTCAGTTGCAGTTGCACCAGATCATCGACGACGCTGTTGCCGATGCCAACGAGGACGGTGCAGCATGACCCCGCGATTGAAGTCCGTCACGGTCACCGATTTCCGCAGCATTCGCGGTACGGTGACGGTTCCTCTCGATAGCCCAGTGGTTCTGATTCACGGGCAGAACGGGTCTGGGAAGACGAGCATGCTGTCGGCCATCGAACTCGGCCTGACGGGGCAAGTTGCATCATTGGCCAGAGTCGACCCGACATTCGAATCTCATCTTGTGCATAAGGCAGCAACGGAGGGGCGCGTATCGATCACCGTCGACGGTCTGACTGACCTGAGCCCGTCCGCAGAGATCAAGTCCATCAACAGGAAGTTCAGCGGGAAGGGAGTTCTTTCGCCGTTGCTCTCGCGGTTCTACGGCGAACGTTGCTACCTGGCCCAGTCAACTCTGGCGCGGCTGCTCGAGATTTATCAGCACAAGGACGCGCGGCTCACCGAGTCGCCATTGACCAAATTTGTAAAGGACTTGCTTGGCCTGGACCAGCTGGATGCGCTGGTCGAAGGCCTGCACGATGCTGGTCACGTCACACGTCTAAGAACCGGCGCACCGTTGTTCTGGGACGTGCGTGACGCGATTCCGAAGCTCGAAGCTGAAATCGCACGACTCACGAAGGATCAGTCGGCATTGAATACTGAGATCCTGCAACTTTCGCAGAGTGTGCAGGCAAAGCTGCTGGTGATGGGCTTGCCAGAACAGACAGACATTCGTTCACCACAGGCCTTGAGTCAGTTGCAAAGCGAGGAGAGCGAGCCTGAACTGCAGCGGCTGGCAAACATGCGCCGCGACATTGGGGCGGTGATAGAGCAGTGGTCTTCGGTTCAGTCTGGCGTTACAGCGCAGGAGCGCGACGCAGCAGAGGCACGATCCAAGACTACGGGCGAGTCGCTGCAGCGGTGGCGTGATGGCAGCGGGAAGCAACTTGAGGCGGCCTTCTCGGCGATGGCAACCTACTTCTCTGATCTGCCGTCGCCGTCGTCCACGCGCCCAGCACACGCGCGTTCCGTTGCGTTGGAAACCGTCTCTGCTGAGCTGAAGCGTTGTAGCTCCGTTCTGGCACGTGACGCAGACGATTCCAAGCAGCTTGCAACGCTCGATGAGGGAATCGCCAAGTCGCGTTCGCGGATAGCCGTGCTCGATGAACAGATCGCGAAGCATGCCGCAGCAGCAGGCAGCCTGGCTGAAGCGCTTAACGGCATCCTCCCTCATGTGCACTCAGAAAACTGCCCAGTTTGCAGTAGAGACTTCGGCGAAGTCTCTGAACGACCCCTGAGTGAGCATCTGGCGAGCCAGATTTCGATGCTCACCGAAAGTGCTGGGCGACTTCGGGCACTTTCCAAGGAACGTGTTGACGGTGCCACCTCGCTGGCTAACGCTGAACGGAGCCGCGGGATCGTTGCTGGTCGACTGCTGACGAGTGAGGCCCGCGACGAGCTGAAGACGAGAGTGGCAAGACTGTCAGAGTTCCAACTTGCACTGCAGCAGTTTGAGTCCGCAGTCATCGAAGGCGAGAAGTCCATCACCGAGGCCGGTGAGGCTTCGGCGAGCTTGAACGCGTTGCGCGTGAAGGATCAGAAGGCTACGACGATTCGAGCCGCAGCACAGAAGTTCGCAGCCGATCTGAACCTTCAATCAATCGGCGATAGCGAGCCGCTGATTGAAGCGCTGCATCGCTTCCAGAACCATGTGTCGAAAGCCGAAGATACGCTGACTGCCAAAGAGGCAGCACGCAAGGAAGCGAATGCAAGCCTGAAGCAGCTCAAAGTACTTGAGGTCCAGAAGCAGTCGCTGACCAAAACGATTGAGGACAACAAGCGGCGACTCACGCGGATGACGCAGCTCAAGGTGGTTGCGGATCGGCGCATAACGCAGGCCAAAGAGCTCAGTCGTCGCGCGCGCGATCAACGTACTGCGATCGTTCGCCGCGTGTTCAATGAATCCTTGAATGCCATCTGGCGCGACCTGTTTGTTCGCCTGGCGCCGGATGAGCCATTTGTGCCTGCTTTCGCGTTGCCCGAGTCCGATGGGGGCGCTGTCGAGGCTGTCCTGGAGACTCTCTATCGCAGCGGTGGCAAGGGCGGGAATCCGCGCGCGATGTTGAGCGCAGGTAACCTGAACACGGCTGCGCTGACCCTTTTCCTCGCGCTTCACCTGTCGGTGAAGCCAGCTCTTCCTTGGTTGCTGATTGATGACCCAGTCCAAAGTATGGACGAGGTTCACATTGCGCAGTTTGCGGCTTTGCTGCGGACGTTATCCAAGCAGCACGGACGCCAGATCGTTGTCGCCGTCCACGAGAAGCCGCTATTCGACTACTTGGCCCTCGAACTCAGCCCAGCATTTCAGAACGACCGCCTGATCACGATTGACATAGGCCGGGCCGCGGACGGCAAGACGGTTATCGACTACGAGCCGCAAGTGTGGGTGCCTGATCAGGCGGTTGCGGCCTAAGAACCGCGGCAGGGCGACAACGGCTACACGCCGCATATCAGCCTCAACTCCATCGCCGCCAGCGCCGGATTGCTGGCACATAAGGGGAAAGCAGCTTGTACCAATCTGGGTTGACGATCAAGGACGCGCTCGACGCGGTCAGCAAGAACCACTACGTGCTTCCGGCCATCCAGCGGGAGTTTGTCTGGAAGCCTGAACAAATTTGCAGGCTGTTCGACAGCCTGATGCAAGGGTATCCCTTCGGTACCTTTCTCTTCTGGAGGGTCGAGCCCGAGAAGAGCGCAGAGTTCAAGTTCTTCGGGTTCGTTCACTTTCCCGAAGCGACTCCTGCACATCGACCTGATGGCAGTGCGCGGCGATGACGATGAAGGTGAGGCCTACCGGTTTCGATTCCTTGAAGCGCAGAAGGCTGCCGCCGATTCGGACACCTTGTGGTACCCGGTTCCTGACATCCTGACCATTCCCACCGTTGCCAAGCTTTCGCAGTGGCTGTACGGAAAGATGAACGCCCGTGGCATCACCGCGGACAGTGAAGTCTTCAACCGTGCCAGCGATACGTTGCACCAGCTCTATCAGGTGGTGCAGGTCGTCCCCAATCTGACCTTCTACACCGAGCGCAGCCAAGAGCTCGACCGGGTGCTGCGGATCTTCATTCGCATGAATTCTGGCGGCACAATCCTCTCGTACTCAGACCTGCTGCTCAGCATAGCTGTGGCCCAGTGGTCGAAGTTGGATGCGCGGCAGGAGATTCACGGGCTGGTGGATGACATCAACCGGATCGGTGCCGGATTCAACCTCTCGAAGGACTTCGTGCTGAAGGCGGGTTTGATGCTGGCGGACATCGCAAGCGTTGGCTTCAAGGTCGAAAATTTCAACCGTGCCAACATGAGCACGCTGGAGAAGGTGTGGGCAGACGTTCGTCGCGCCACCATCTTGACGGTGGAGCTGGCCGCGTCTTTTGGTCTCGCTGAGCAGACGCTGCGTGCGGACAGCGCGTTGCTGCCGATTGCTTACTACATCTTCAAACGGAACCCGCCAGAAAACTGGCTGGGGCATCCAAGCTACGGCGCTGAGCGCGAGACAATCCGCAGCTGGCTCATTCGGTCGCTGCTGAAGTCGTCAGGCATCTGGGGCAGCGGATTGGATACGCTGTTGACCGCGTTGCGAGATGTCATCCGGATCGATCACCAGGCCTTCCCCGGCGATGCCTTGGAGAAGGTCATGGCTGCGCGGGGCAAGTCGCTTTCCTTCGGGCCCGAGGAGGTGGACGATCTGCTGGACATGGAGTACGGCGACCGCAGGCTCTTTCCTCTGCTGTCGATCCTGTTCCCGTTCATCGATGTGCGGCAGCTTCATCACATCGACCACTTCTTTCCGAAGAGCCAACTGCAGCGTCGGAAGCTGGAGAAGGCCGGGTGCGAACCGGCGTATGCCGAAGAGTGCCTGACCGCCCGTGATCGGCTGGCCAACCTGCAGTTGCTTGAAGGGCTACTCAACGTGTCCAAAAACGATAGTCTTCCTGGACCTTGGCTCCAGGCAGCCTACCCAGACTCCGTGTCGCGTCAGGCCGTACTTGATCGACACGATCTCGGTATGGCGCCAGCTACCCATCAGGAGTTTCTGCCGTTCTACAACGCTCGGCGAGAGAGGCTGCGCGCCCGGCTGCTGACGCTTTTGGCACGACCTGACTAGTTGTCGGTAAGTCGCTAAATGTTGAACTCCTGTTCGTTCCTGTTCGCTTCTTCTCGGCGATACCGGCCTGTCACCACCGGCGTCGAGAGCTTGTGTCACTGCGTTGCAAGCGGCCTCGATGGCAACGCGGCCGACGACTGTCCAGAAGCGATGGCCAAGAGTTTCGCCCCCAGCACGTCGAAGGCCCGAGCCTGCTCGCCTTGGCGCCGATCCTGGATGTAGATGCCGCTCATGCCTTGCTTGATGTGGTTCAGGCACTCGTTGATGACGTCGTCCGAGATGCCGAGCTGGCTCATGACGGTCGATGCCGTGCGGCGAAGGTCGTGCGCCGTCCACCGTCCACCCTTGAGTGCAAGGGAACTCACGGCCTTGGTGCGGTTTGCCAGACGCTCGTCTTCCTGCCGCTGCCGGTCTGCCAGTTGCTTCCCGAACGACTTGACGCAGACCGGTCCTGTTCCGTGCGAGTTCGGGAAGACCCAGGCCAGTGGCTTTCGGGTGACCGGGTCGGCTTCCCGCAGTTTGCGCAGTTCGGCGAACTGCGTCAGCGCGAACTTGCTCAGGTGGATCGTGTGCTCGCGCTGGTTTTTCGTCGTTGGCAGGTACCAGGTGCATGCTTCTTCGTCCACGAATCCGAGGTGCACGGCGCCGGACTTCTGGGCGACGTTGTGGGCGTCCACGGCTTGTTGCAGTGCCCGCTGATTTGGCTTCGCGTCGGCCCAGACCGCACCCATCAGTTCGCCGACCCGGCACCCGGTCGCGAGGATCAGCCAGAGCCCAAGCACCGTCCGTTTGTGCAGGTTCGCCGACGGGAGCTGGGTGACCAGGTCGGCCAACTCGCCGACGGACAGGACCCGGTCGCGCTTGACGTCCTTGCCGCCGATTTTCTTCTTCTGGAGCAGTTCGATCGGGCTGTGCTCGATGATCTCGCGTTCGGCGGCGAACCTGAACATCTGCTTCATCTCGGCCAACAGCACGTTGGCCGTCCGCAGCTTGCCCTCGCCCTTGACGGCATCCAGGATCGCGAGCACGTCGGCCTTCCTCACGTCGACGATGGCGGACTCTCCGGAGGCGGGGAAAGACCCGACGCTCGAACTGCTCGCGCACGTACTGGCCGCCGTCCTTGCGCCCGATCCGCTTGCCGTCGCCACCCATGCGGGGTGCAAGGTCCGTCGAGGCCCACCGCTCGAACACCTGCTTGACCGTCAGCCGTCGCTGGCGCTCGAGGTCGGCTTTCTGCGCCTGGACCTCCGCATCGCGGGCGGCAGTCTCGCCAGCAGCAATCCTGGCGGCTTCAACATCGGCAAAGTGCTTGCGGAGGTCGCGGACGCCCGACTTGTACAGCGTCGCCCACTCGAGCGCGACTGCCCGGGCGGCCGCGACGGTCAGTCCACCCGAGGAGCCTGGCTTGGCGTAGAAGCCGATACTCAGCCTGACCTGGGCCCGATCCGGCCCCGTGTATCGGAAGTAGAAGAGCTTGTTCCCGCTGGGCGTGATTCGACCGAGGAAGGTGCCTTCGCCGCGCTGGCCGGACTCCACGAACCACTGATCGGCGTCCGTGGGATTGGAGTCCATGTGCTTGCTGGTGATCTTCACGTCCTACCCCTTGGCGTCAGGCAGCCTCGGCGGATTGGGCGGTTTCCGAAGCCTACAAAAAAGCCTACAACGCGATGGCTGTCAGTGTATTTCGGAAGACATTGGTGGACGACGATATTCTGTAAGTGGTTGATTTATAAGGATTCTAGTTTTTGAATGGACGTCATGAGTCGACAAAAAACAACATCCATTTTGCCTACGAACCAAGGGGTCGTGGGTTCGATTCCTGCCAGCCGCACCAGAACAATCGTTCTAGAACAACGGGTTAGATGCTCAGGCATCTAGCCCGTTTTTCTTTGCTGGGTGATTCTCCGAGCTCAGGGGTGCCCTCGAGGCTCCACCACTGGCGGGATGCCGGTGAACGTTCAGGGCTTGCGCGGTGCGGCACTTGCATCGCACGAGTGGCGAGCGCGTCAACAAGACACGATTGTTCGATCGTTGCGGCTCGGACAGGAAGGGCTCATCTGTCGGAGTCATCTGTCCCGGTGACGGCCGCGCCGCGCGCGACGAGATCGCCGCTGTGGTTGCGTCAGTGGCCCCCAAGCCGGTCAATCTGCTGGTCGGCTGGGCCAGCGACCTGAGCGTGGCCGACATCTCGGCACGCGGCGTTCGGCTCCGGCCGCTCAACGATGGCTGCTGCGCGGGGCCCGTCATGGCTGTCCGTGCGAGCGACATGCTGCAGCAGTTCCGATCCGGCCGCACGTGCGGCACCCTGCAGCCGTTGGGGCGGGGGCTCAGCCGGGGTACCAGACACGGCGCGGCTCGTCCTCGGCGCGAAGATAAGCCCAGGCTGATTCGACCAGCCTCGCCATGTCGTAGCGCGGTCGCCAGCCCAGCAGCAGTTTTGCCTTGCTGTTGTCCAGCCACGTCGAGTGGTAACGCTCGCGCAGGGGCACGAGCGTGCTGTTGCGCGTGCGCACCATGTACTCACCCAGGCGGGCGTAGTCGACCGGCTCGTCCATGCAGACGTTGATGATCTGGTGTCTGGCACGTGGATGGTCGATCGCCGTGAGGATCGCGCCAACCAGGTCGTCCACGTGCACGAAGTTGCGCAGCAAGCCTTCGCCCTGCGCATCGAGCAGCACGGGTATCGCGCCGCGCGCAGCGTGCGTCGCCGCCGTCTCGGCATCGACCAGGTCGCACCAGCGCGGCGCACCGAACACGTCCGCCCCGAAGCTCAGGTGACAACGCAGGTCGTCCTTCTCGAGGATCCACGGCGCGCGCAGGCAGCAGCCGTTCAACCCGTACTGGATGAAGTACTGCTGCAGCATGGTCTCTTCGAGGACTTTCGAGAGCGCGTAGCAGCCCGGGTAGGCGCTGTGCGGCTGGCTCTCGACCACCGGCACCGGGTGCGGGTAGTGGAAGTGGCCGATGGCGGCATCGCCGCCGATCAGGATGAACTGAGAGAAGCTCGGGCTCGTCCGGCATCCTTCGAGCAGCCAGAACAGGCCCTTGACCGCCACGTCCATCACGTCCTCGGGGGTCTCCTTGCTGGTAGCCAGATGCAGCACATGGCTGACGCCCTGCAGTGCCTGCTGGACCACCGGCCTGTCCTGGATGGCGCCGTGGACCGACTCGACGCGCGGATGCGGTGGCAGCGCGCGCTGGTGGCACAGCGCGCGCACACGCCAGTGCGCCAGCGAAGGCTCGGCCAGCAGTTGCGCGATGAACGCGCGGCCGACCTTGCCCGCCGCACCGGTGACGAGGATGAGGGGGTGGACCGAAACATTCATGGTGGACTCTCCGGAAGTAGCCGAGACAAAAGCGGGCCCACGCGAAGGTGGGCCCGAAGGATGCCGGTCAGACCCGGAGGGCTGCGCCTGCGGACGGCGGATGCACGCTGGAGCGGGCACCCGTCGGCGCGGACGGCGGGCATCATGGAGACAAGCGGTGTGCGCTCATGCGTGTCCTGCAGGCGCTGCGCGCGGCTTCATTCGTTGGCGCTGCGCGAACGCAGCCGGTCGAACAGCACGGCGATGACGATGAATGTGCCGACGAAGGTGCCCTGCCAGAAGGTGCTGATGCCCAGCAGCGTCAGGCTGTTGCGGATCACCTCGATCAGCGCCGCCCCGACGACGGCGCCGAACGCCGAGCCGATGCCGCCGGAGAGGTTGGCGCCGCCGATCACCGCGGCGGCGATGACCGTCAGCTCCATGCCTTGCCCCAGCCCGGTCGTGATGGTGCCGAGCCAGCCGACCTCGAGCACGCCGGTCAGCCCGGCGCACAAGGCGCAGAACATGTAGACGCCGACCTTCACCCGCTTCACCGGCACGCCGGTCAGCGTGGCGGCGCGTTCGTTGCCGCCGATGGCGAACAGGTAGCGGCCCCAGCGCGACCAGCGAAACGCCAGGCTGGTGCACACCATCAGCACGAGCATGAAGATCAGCGGGTTGGGAATGCGGACCGGATCGACGAAGGGCAGCGCCAGTTCGAGGAAACCGCCGCCGAGCGCCAGCAGCGCCGGCTGGTCGGGCCCGAACGAATAGACCATGCGGTTGTCGGACAGCACCATCGCCAGGCTGCGCGCGATCGACAGCATGCCCAGCGTCACCACGAAGGGCGGCACACCGACGTAGGCGATCAGCACGCCGTTGAAGGCGCCCACCGCCAGCGCCGCGGCCAGCCCCAGCGGCACGGCCAGCCAGATCGACATGCCCGAGTTCATCGCCATGCCGGTGACCATGCCGGACAGCACCAGCACCGCACCGACGGAGAGGTCGATGCCGCCGGTGACGATCACCGCCGTCATGCCGATCGCGATGATCGCCACGAAGGCGAAGTTGCGTGCCACGTTGAACAGGTTCTGCTGCGTGGCGAACACGTCGCTGGCCAGCGACAGGCCGGCAAATGCGAGCAGCGCGGCCAGCGTCACCCAGAAGGTCTGCTGGCCGGCCAGCCAGGCCAGACGGCTGTCGTGCGTGCGCGCGTCGATGGCGCTGGCCAGCGTCGTGTCGGTGATGCCGGCATCGGCGCCGGCGGGGTTCGGTGTGTTCATGCGACGGCAATCGCACCGGTGATCAGGCCGGTGACTTCTTCCGGGGAGCTCTGCGCAATCGGCTTGTCGGCGACCTTTTCGCCGCGGCGCAGCACCACGACGCGGTTGGCCACCGAGAACACATCGGGCATGCGGTGGCTGATCAGCACCACCGCGATGCCGTGATCGCGCAGACGGCGGATCAACGCCAGCACCTCGGCGACCTGGCGCACGCTGATCGCCGCCGTCGGCTCGTCCATCAGCACGATCTTCGGGTCGGACAGTCGCGTGCGGGCGATGGCCACGGCCTGGCGCTGGCCGCCCGACATGCGGCGCACCAGGTCGCGCGGCCGCGTCTCCGACTTCAGCTCGGCGAACAGTTCGCCGGCACGCTCGAACATCGTGCGGTAGTCGAGCCAGCGCAGCGGGCCGAAGCCGCGCATCGGCTCGCGCCCGAGAAAGACGTTCTCCGCCGCGCTGAGGTTGTCGCACAGCGCCAGGTCCTGGTAGACGATCTCGACGCCCTGCGCGCGTGCTTCCGAGGGCTTGTGGAAGTGCACCGTCCTGCCCTGCATGGCCATCGTGCCGGCGCTGGGCGGGAAGTTGCCGGCGATGATCTTCACCAGCGTCGACTTGCCGGCGCCGTTGTCGCCCATCAGTCCGACCACTTCGCCGGCGTGCAGCGACAGCGACACCTCGTTCAGCGCGTGGATCGCGCCGAAGTGCTTCGACACCTTGTTCAGCTCCAGGATGGCCATGTGCTTCGTGGGTTCGGTCGGGAAGGCCGCCGGGGTGCCCGAGGGCACCCCGGACGGCGGCGTCACTTCGCCGGGCACTTGCCCAGGTTGGCTGCCGTGCACTCGTCCAGGCCGGTGTACAACGGGTCGGCCACCTGCTTGCCGTTGATCAGGTCGATCAGCACCGCCGGCGCGCGCAGCCCCATCTCGAAGGGGCGCTGGCCGATCTGCCCATGGCTGCGGCCGGCCTTCAGCGCGTCGAGCTGCGGCGGCAGCGTGTCGCCGGCGATGATCACCAGCTCCTTGGACTTCAGGCGCGGCATGACCTGATCGGTCACCTGCGCATAGGCCTGCGGGCCGAACTGCGCCCAGCCGCCGATCAGGATGAAGGCGTCGAGCTTCGGGTTCTTGGTGAACACGTCGGCCATCTGCTGGTTGGCCAGGTCGATCTGGTCATTGGTGAACACCGGGCAGCCTGCGATCTCGGTCCAGCCGCCTTCGCCCTTGAGCCGGGCTATGCCCTTCTTGCCGCTGATCGTGTCGCGGAACCCCGCCGCCCGCGCATTGATGTTGTCGGCGGCCACGTTGCCCAGCTGCAGGCAGACGCTGCCACCCTTGGGCTTGTGCTGCTTCAGGTGCCCTGCCATCAGCACGCCCATGTCGTAGTTGTTGGTGCCCAGGTAGGTCTTGCGCAGCGCGCGGTCGGCCGCGGCGAGGTCGGCGTCGATCGTCATGATCGGCATCTTCGGCTTCTTGGCCTTGAGCATGTTGGCCATCGCCGGCGCGTTGGATGGCGAGATCGCGATGCCGGCCACGCCCTTGTTGATCAGGTCCTCGACGATCTGCACCTCGCCCGCTTCGTCGGCGCTCGAGGCCGGGCCGGTGTAGAGGCAGGTGTACTCGGAGTTCGGGTTCTGCTTGTTCCACAGCGCGCAGCCGTCGCCCAGCACGGTGAAGAAGGGGTTGTCCAGCCCCTTGACCACCACGGCCAGCGTCTTCTTCTGCGCCCATCCCGGCGTGGCTGCCGCGAGAGCCAGCAGTGCAACGCCCGTCATCTTCCACATCGTCGTCTTCATCTCGGTCTCCTCTTCTCACGTGGTTGGGCATGCGGCGAAGTCCTCATGCCATGGGAACTCTCAGATGCGCTGGCCGGTGCGCGGGTCGAACAGGCTGGTGCGCGCCGCGTCGACTTCCAGGCGCAGCACCTCGCCCGGCCGCACCGAGGTGTGCGCATCGACGCGTGCGACCATGTCGACGGCGCCCAGCGTGAAGAACACCATCGTGTCGGTGCCGGTCGGTTCGACCACGTCGATGCGGCAGTCGAGCACGGCGCGGTCCGTGGCGGCGGCCACGCCGGGGCGCGGCGCGCTCAGGTGCTCCGGCCGCACGCCGAACACCACGTCGCGGCCCAGCCAGTCGGCATAGCGCTGCGGCGCCTGCGGCAGCGGCACGTACAGCGCCGGCTGGCCGAGCCGCGGCAGGTGCACGCCGAGCGCGCCGTCCTCCTGCACCAGCGTGGCCGGCACGAAGTTCATCGGCGGCGAGCCCATGAAGTCGGCGACGAACATGTTGGCCGGCGACTCGAACACGGTGCGCGGGTCGGCGCATTGCTGGAGCACGCCGTCGCGCATCACGGCGATGCGCGTGGCCAGCGTCATCGCCTCGATCTGGTCGTGCGTCACGTAGACGGCCGAGGTGCCCAGGCGCTGGTGCAGGCGCTTGATCTCGGTGCGCATCTCCAGGCGCAGCTTGGCGTCGAGGTTCGACAGTGGTTCGTCGAACAGGAAGATCGACGGGTCACGCACCATCGCCCGCCCCATCGCGACACGTTGCCGCTGGCCGCCGGAAAGCTGCCCAGGCCGGCGCTCGAGCAGCGGCTCGATCTGCAGGATCGCGGCGACCTTGCGCAGCGCTTCCTCGCGCACTTCGCGCGGCACGCCGCGTGCGCGCAGCCCGAAGGTGATGTTGCGCTCGACCGTCATGTTCGGGTACAGGGCGTAGGACTGGAACACCATCGCGATGTCGCGGTCCTTCGGGTGCACCTCGTTGACGCGCCGTGCGTCGATGCGGATTTCGCCGCTGCTGGTGTGCTCCAGCCCGGCGATCAGGTTCAGCAGCGTGCTCTTGCCGCAGCCCGACGGGCCGACGAGCACGAGGAACTCGCCGTCGCCCACGCTGAGCGACACGTTGCGCACCGCCTCGGCGCGGCCATAGTTCTTGGAGACACCGATGAGCTCGAGCGAAGCCACGCGATCAGCCTTTCACGGCGCCAGCGGTCAGGCCGCGGACGAAGTACTTGCCCGCCAGCAGGAACACCAGCAAGGTGGGCAGCCCCGTGATGATCGCCGCGGCCATCTCCACGTCGTAGCGCTTGGTGGCCTGCGAGGTCTTGACCAGGTTGCCGAGCGCGACGGTGGCCGTCTGGCCGGCGCCGTTGGTCAGCGTCACGGCGAACAGGAAGTCGTTCCAGATCTGCGTGAACTGCCAGATCAGCGTGACCACGATCGTCGGCAGCGAGATCGGCAGCATGATGTGCCAGAAGATGGCGAAGAAGCCGGCGCCGTCGATCGTCGCTGCGCGCACCAGTTCGCGCGGCACGGTGACGTAGAAGTTGCGGAAGAACAGCGTCGTGAAGCCCAGGCCGTAGACGATGTAGGTCAGCGCCAGGCCGGTGCCCGTGCTGGCCAGGCCGACCGCGCCGAGCAGCTGCGCCAGCGGCAGGATGATGGCCTGGAAGGGAATGAAGCAGCTGAACAGCAGCAGGCCGAACAGCAGGTTCGAGCCCGGGAAGCGCCATGCGGCCAGCGCATAGCCGTTGATCGCGCCGATCAGCGTGGAGATCAGCACCGCCGGCACCACCACCACCAGCGAGTTGACGAAGTACGGCCGCATGCCGCCGCAGCTGACGCTGATGCAGACCTCGCTCCAGGCGTGGCGCCAGGTGTCCAGCTGCGCGGCATGCGGCAGCGCGAAGATCGAGGCCTCACGCAGCTCCTCGGCCGACTTCAGCGAGGTGGCCACCATCACGTAGAGTGGCGCGAGGTAGTACAGCGCGAACAGCGACAGCACCGCGTACAGCAGCACGCGGCCGATGCGCAACCGTCGCTGCCCGGAAACGGCGGGGGCCCAGCGGCCTTCGCGCAGTCCGAGTGCGGCCTCAGCCATGGGCGCTCCTGGCCGGGCGCAGCTCGGAGTACAGGTAGGGCACGATGATCGCCATCACCGTGCACAGCATCATCATCGCGGTGGCCGAGCCGACTGCGATGTTGTTGCGCTGGAAGCTCATCGAGTACATGAAGATCGCCGGCAGGTCGGTGGCGTAGCCGGGGCCGCCGTTGGTCATCGCGATCACCAGGTCGAAGCTCTTGACGGCCAGGTGGGTCAGCACGATGACGGCGGAGAAGAACGCGGGCCGGATCGACGGCAGCACGATGCCCCAGTAGATCTGCAGCGTGCTCGCGCCGTCCATGAAGGCGGCCTTGACCACGTCCTGGTCCATGCCGCGCAGCGCGGCCAGGAAGATCGCCAGCACCAGGCCCGAGCTCTGCCACACGCCGGCGATGACGATGGTGTAGATCGCCAGTTCGGGGTCGACGATCCACCCGAAGCGAAAGTTCTCCCAGCCGATCTGGTGCATCGCGCGCTCCAGGCCGATGCCGGGGTTGAGCAGCCACTTCCACACCGTGCCAGTGACGATGAAGCTCAGCGCCATCGGGTACAGGTAGATCGTGCGCAGCAGGCCCTCGGCGCGGATGCGCTGGTCCAGCAGGATGGCCAGCAGCAGCCCGGTGAGCAGACCGACCCCGACGAACAGGCTGCCGAAGATCAGCAGGTTGACGATCGAGACGTTCCAGCGCTCGAACTGCCACAGCCGCGTGTACGCATCGAAGCCGATCAGCTCGTAGACCGGCATCATGCGCGAGCCGGTGAACGACATGTACGCCGTCCAGGCGATGAAGCCGTAGACGAACACCAGCGTGGCCGCAGCGGTCGGCGCCAGGATCAGCGCCGACAGGTGCCGGCCGAAGGCCTGTCGGATCACTCGCGCGCCTGCTTGATCGAGCGGGCGAGCAACTGCACCGCCTCGTCCGACGAGATCGAGGAGTTGAAGTGCTTGGTTGCCACGTCGGTCATTGCGCCGCGCACCGCGCTGGCCACCGCCATGTCGTGGATCGCCGAAGGGTTGAAGCCGCCGCCCTTGATCGACTTGTCCATCTGGTCGCGTGCGGCCAGGGCGCAGGAGTCGAACTTGTCGAGCTTCATGTCGTTGCGCACCGGGATCGAGCCCTTGGCCAGGTTGAAGTTCTCCTGGAACCGCGGCTCCATCATCAGCCTGCCGAACAGCTTCTGCCCGGCCAGCACGTCGGGGTTCTTCGACTTGAACATCGCGAAGCTGTCGACGATGAACAGGAAGCTGGCGCCACCGCCGCCGGGCGGGTTGGCGCAGACGTAGTCGCGGCCCGGCTGCTTGCCGGCGGCGCTCATGTCGCCCTTGACCCAGTCGCCCATCAGCTGGAAGCCGGCCTGGCCGGTGATGATCATGTTGGTCGCGACGTTCCAGTCACGGCCGGAGAAGTTGGCGTCGACGTAGCCGCGCAGCTTGCGCATGCGGTCGAAAACCTGCTTCATCGTCGGGCCGGTCAGCGCGGCGTTGTCGAGTTCGACCAGCGCCTTGCGGTGGAACTCGGGCCCGCCGACGCTGGCCACGACGATCTCGAACAGCGAGGCGTCCTGCCAGGCCTGCCCGCCATGGGCCAGCGGCGTGATGCCGGCGGCCTTGAGCTTGTCGGCCGCGGCGTCGAACTCCTCCCAGGTGCTCGGCATCCTGATGCCGACCTTGTTCAGCACCGCCGGGTTGGCGTACATCCAGTCGAGGCGGTGGATATTCACCGGCGCAGCGACCCACTGGCCCTTGTACTTCATGGTGTCGGACACCCGCTTGGGCAGCGCCTGTTCCCAGCGGCCGGCCGCGGCGACGTCGTCGATCGGCTGCAGCACGCCGAGCGCGCCCCATTCCTGGATCAACGGGCCCTTGAGCTGCACCGAGGAGGGCGGGTCACCGCCCATCACGCGGGTGCGCAGCTTGGCCAGCGCGTCTTCGCTGTTGCCACCGCCCACCGGCGTGTCGACCCACTTGCCGCCCTGGGCCTCCAGATCGTCCTTGAGCGACTTCATGCCCTTGGCCTGGCCGCCCGAGGTCATGAAGTGCAACACCTCGACGGTGGGCGGCCCGGCCAGGGCGGGCAGGGCGGCCAGCGCCAGGCAGGCGAAGCCGAATCGGATCTTGAGCACGGCTGTCTCCTCTCGTTGGAATGCGGAGCGCATGCTCGCAGCGCAGTGGCCCGCCGTGCGAACGGCGAGGTAACGCTGATCGAATCCCGGCCGGGGGCGCTACGCAGCGATACAAATGTCGCGGCGCAGCAAGGCCTCAGAGCGCGCGGGGCAACTCCAGCGTGGCGAGCAGGCCGCCTTCCGCACGGTTGCACAGCTCGATGCGGCCACGATGGGCCTCGGCCACCGTCTTCACGATCGCCAGCCCGAGCCCCATGCCGCCAGTGCTGCGCTGGCGCGAGGACTCGATGCGATAGAACGGCAGCAGCACCTTGTCGAGTTCCTCGGCGGGAATGCCGGGGCCGCGGTCGAGCACGCCGATGTGCACATGGCTGGCGTCGGCGTCGAGCTGAACGTCGGCGCGGAAGCCGTACTTCAGCGCGTTGTCGATCAGGTTGTTGACCGCGCGGCGCAGCGCGTTCGGCCGGCATTGCAGGCGCACCCGGCGCTCGCTGTCGAAGTGCAGTTCCTGGCCGGCGGCGGCAAACAGCGTGGGCACGCTTCGAAAGCGCAGCGGCGGCGGCTCGAGGAAGCCGACCGGCTGGCCGACGTCGGCATAGTCGTCGCAGACGGCCTGCAGCAGGGCGCTCAGGTCGACCAGCTGGCTCGGCTCCTCGCGCACGTCGTCGCCGAGGAAGGTCATCGCCTCGGTCAGCATCGCATCCATCTCGTCGAGATCGCGCAGCATCAGGCGTTGCAGTTCCGCATCCGCGCGGACGAACTCGACCCGCAGGCGCAGCCGCGTGGCCGGCGTGCGCAGGTCGTGCGAGATGGCGGCGAGCATGCGCTTCTGGTCGTCCAGCAGGTCGGCGATGCGCTCGCGCTGGCGATTGAAGGACCGCACCATCGCCTGCACCTCCAGCGGCCCCTGCTCGGGCAGCGGCCCGCCCTGGGCCTCGGCGCCGTGCTGTTCGATCACCTCGGCGAGCCGGCGCACCGGCTCGGTCAGGCGCGCGATGGCCCGGTCGGCCAGCAGCAGCACGGCCGCCGTCGCCAGCAGGATCGCCAGGCCGGTGCCGAGGCTGCGCTGCAGTGGCCCGGCCAGCCAGTCGATCAGCGGCAACAGCAGCCCCAGCGCGGCGGCCACGCAGCACAGCAGGCGGGCGCGCAGGCTGCGAGGCGTCCAGCGCTCGAGGGCCTCGGGCCAGCGCCGCATGCCGTGCTCAGTGGGCCAGAACGTCCGCCGTCGCGTCGGCCGGGAGACGGGTCACCTCGGCGCAGAACTGGTAGCCCTCGCCGCGAATGGTCTTGATCAGCGTCGGCTCCTTGCCGCTGTCCTCCAGCTTGCGGCGCAGGCGCGAGACCAGGATGTCGATGCTGCGGTCGAACGGCGCGCAGTCCTGGCCGCGGACGGCGTCGGCCAGGCGGTCGCGGCTGAGTGCGCAGCGCGGATGGCTGAGGAAGGCCAGCAGCAGCGAGAACTCGCGTGCCGACAGCGTGACCAGCATGGCGTCGGGCGCGTGCAGCTCGCGTGCCCCGGCGTCGAGCTGCCAGCCGCCGAAGCGGTAGACATAGCGGGTCTCCTGCGGCGGCTCGATCGGCCGGGCGCGCGAGCGGCGCAGGATGGTGCGGATGCGCGCCACCAGCTCGCGCGGGTTGAAGGGCTTGACCATGTAGTCGTCGGCGCCGAGCTCCAGGCCGACGATGCGGTCCGACTCCTCGCGCAGCGCGGTCAGCAGCACGATGGGAATCTCGCTGCGGGTGCGCAACTCGCGGCACAGCGCGAAGCCGTCCTGGCCGGGCATCAGCACGTCGAGCACGACCAGGTCGACATGCCATTCGTTCATCGCGGCGGCCATCTCGCGGCCGTTGCCGGCCACGGTGACCAGGAAGCCGTAGTCCTGCAGCAGCGTCTTCGTCAGGCGCCGGATCTCGACGTCGTCGTCGACGATCAGGATGCGCGGGGTGCGGTCCATGGGCGGCTCCTGCGGTTGTGCCGGGGCAGGCCTCAGCCCACGGCCTCCCAGCGCGCGCTCTGTTCGGAGCGCCACAGTGCGTCGATCACGCGCAGCTGGGCCAGCGCATCCTCCAGCCCCCAACTCGCGGCGGCTTCGCCGCGCAGCAGCAAGGAGAAGGCCTCGGCCTCGAGCTGGTACTGGTCGGCCGCGGGCAGGGTCTCGACCTGGATGCTGCTGCCGTCGAGGGCACCGCCCTCGTCGATGGCGATAGCCATCGCGCCGCCGCGCGGTGCATTGAAGGGGATGCGCAGCTCGATCCGGCCCGTGGTGCCGACCACCTGCACACGCTGGAATGGGCAGCTCTGCGTCGAGACGGTGAAGCCGGCTTGCCGGCCGTCGCCGAAGTCGAGCAGCGCGCTGGTGGTGCGGTCGGTGGCCATCGCCGGGTCGCGGTCGACCAGGGCCACGACGCGGCGCGGTTCAGCCTCGAACAGGTAGCGGCCGGCGAGGATCGCGTAGCAGCCGATGTCGTACAGCGCGCCGCCGCCGATGTCGGCGCGGTTGCGGATGTTGGCGGGGTCGTCGTTGAAGTACGAGAAGAACACCTGCACCGCGCGCGGCGTACCGATGCGCCCGGCGCGCACCAGCTCGCGCGCCCGCTGCCACTGCGGGTGATGGCGGACCATGAAGGCTTCCTCGATGCACACCGTCCGCGACGCGGCGAGCAGGGCGCGCGCCTCCTCGGCGCTCAGCGCGATCGGTTTCTCGCACAGCACATGCTTGCCTGCGGCGGCGGCCTTCAGCGTCAGAGGCACGTGAAGGTTGTTGGGCAGTGGGTTGTAGATGGCCTCGATCTCCGGGTCGGCCAGCAACTCCTCGTACGAGCCATAGGCGCGCGGGATCCCCAGGGCCTGGGCCGCCGCCCGCGCGGCAGCGAGTGAACGCGAGGCGATTCCTCGCAGTTCGATCAAGGGGCTGGCCTGCATCGAAGGCAGCACCTGATCGATGCCGATCCGGGCCGTGCTCAGCACGCCCCACACCACCTTTTTCATGACCGACTCCTTCCCTTGGCCGCGGCACTGCGTGGCATTCGGGGCGCTTGACCCACTTCAGTATGAGGTGCGCACCTCACAAATAATGCTAGCACGTTCGTCAACTTGTCCACAGTGGTTGAGGGGCGCAACCCACGCCTTCGCGAGACGCGGGATGCGTCGCAAGCCCTTCTTGACGGATCCGCCAGCCCCGCGGCTCAGCCGCCGACCCAGCGGTGCTCGGAGGCCTTCAGGTGCGAGCGCATCGCGGCCTGGGCGGCGAGCGGGTCGCGCGCCTCGATCGCGTGCAGGATCGCCTCGTGTTCCTTCAGTGCCGCATTCCAGGTGCGCATGTTCTCGTAGCGGGAACGCAGCTTGGTGGAAATCGGGCTGTGCCTGTCGTCGAACAGCTCGACGACCAGGCGCTGCATCACGGAATTGCCGCTCATTTCGGCAATCGTGAGGTGGAACTGGCGGTCGAACTCGAGCGGCGTGCGTCGTCGGCCGATCTCCTGGCGCATGCCGTCCACGCAGGCGCGCAGCTGGGCCAGCGCCGCCGGCGTGACTCGCGCGCAGGCCAGCGCCACCACCGTGCCCTCCAGCGCCGCGCGCGCCTGCATCAGCTCCGTCGGGCTCTCGCCCAATGCCGCCGTGGCGCGCGTGCTGCGCTCGGGCGGGCTGTTGACGTAGACGCCGGAGCCGCTGCGGATCTCGACCGTGCCCTCCACGTCGAGCGCGATCAGCGCCTCGCGAAGTGACGGGCGCGAAACGCCCAGCTGCTGCGCGAGTTCGCGTTCCGGGGGCAGGCGGTCGCCGATGTCGAAGCCACCGCGCTCGATGAGCTCGCGAATCTGGTCGGCGATCTGCTGATAAAGACGTCGCGTCTCGACCTGTTTGAACTGCACGGACATGGCGGGCTGCACCGGAGGAAGTCGTGGCCATGATAGCCCTGGCATCAGGGAATATCCCAGCACGACACGGACAAGTGGTAAGGCCAAATGCGACAATGTTGGTCAAGTGGCCTTACCAAACTAGCGACATGCGCGAACCGGCGACGGCGTCGCCGCTGCTGGCGCTGACCGGCATCACGAAGCGGTTTCTCGGTGTCACGGCACTCAACGGCGTGTCCTTCGAACTGCGCCGCGGCGAGGTGCACGCACTGTGCGGCGAGAACGGCGCCGGCAAATCCACGCTGATGAAGATCCTCAGCGGCCAGCTGCAGCCCGATGCCGGCGAGATCGTCTACAAGGGCGCGCCGGTGCGCTTCGCCTCGACACCGCAGGCGCAGGCGGCAGGCGTCGCGATGATCCACCAGGAACTGAACCTGGTGCCGCATCTGTCGGTCGCCGAGAACATCTTCCTGGCGCGCGAGCCGCGTCGCGGGCCGTTCATCGACCGCCGGCGCCTGCATGCCGAATCACGGCGCTGCCTGGATCGGCTGGGGGTCGACATCGCTCCACAGGCCATCGTGCGCACGCTGTCGGTCGCGCAGCGGCAGATGGTCGAGATCGCCAAGGCGCTGTCGATCGACGCCGAGGTGCTGATCATGGACGAGCCGACTTCGTCGCTCACCGAGTCGGAGACCGAGCTCCTGTTCAAGGTGATCGCCGAACTGCGCCGTGCCGGGGTTGCGCTGGTCTACATCTCGCACCGCCTCGACGAAATGGCGCGCATCGTCGACCGCGTCACCGTGCTGCGCGACGGGCGTCACGTGAGCACGGGCGATTTCGCCGCCAGCAGCGTCGACGAGGTCGTCGAGCGCATGGTGGGCCGCGCGCTGGAAGACAAGTTCCCGCCACCCACGCGCGTGCCGTCTTCCGAGGTGCTGCTGTCGGTGCGAGGCCTGGCCCGCCGGGGCGTGTTCGAGGATGTCGGCTTCGAGCTGCGGCGCGGCGAAATCCTCGGCTTCGCCGGGCTGATGGGCGCCGGCCGCACCGAAGTGGCACGTGCGGTGTTCGGCGCCGACCTGCCCGATACCGGCACGGTGCGGCTGGGGGGTGAGGCGCTGCAGATCCGCTCGCCGCGCGACGCGATCCGCCACGGCATCGCCTACCTGTCGGAAGACCGCAAGGGCCACGGCCTGGCGCTGAACATGACGGTGGCGCACAACGTCAGCCTCGCGAACATGGCCGGCGTGGCCAACGCGCTCGGCTTCATCCGATTCGAGCGCGAGGCTTCGGTGGCGCAGCGCTACATCGACTCGCTGGCGATCCGCACGCCCTCGACGCGGCAGGCGGTGCGGCTGCTGTCCGGCGGCAACCAGCAGAAGGTGGTGATCGCGAAGTGGCTGTTCCGCGATTCGCGCGTGCTGTTCTTCGACGAGCCGACCCGCGGCATCGACGTGGGCGCCAAGTACGCCATCTACAAGCTGCTCGACGAGCTCGCCGCGCAGGGCATCGGCGTCGTGCTCATCAGCTCCGAACTGCCCGAGATCCTCGGCATGACCGACCGCGTGGCCGTGTTCCACGCCGGCCGGCTGCGCACGGTGCTCGACACCCGCCACACCGACCAGGAAGAAGTGATGCAACACGCCTCCGGGCTGGCCGCAACCGAGACACCATGAACGACAAGCAGAAGGACCTGTTCCAGAAGTTCGCGGCGCTGGCCAGCCTGTTCGGGCTGACGATCGTGTTCGCCTTCGTCAGCGACGCCTTCCTGACGGTGGGCAATGGCATGACGGTCGCGCTGCAGGTGACATCGATCGCCTACCTCGGCATCGGCGCCACCTGCGTGATCATCACCGGGGGGATCGACCTGTCGGTGGGCGCCATCCTCGCGCTGTCGGGCGTCGTCTCGGCCCTGGCGGTGAAGGCGGGCGCACCGGTGCCCGCCGGCATGCTGGCGGGCGTGCTCGTCGGCGCCTTGTGCGGCGTCGTCAACGGCGTGGCCGTCACCTGGCTGCGGCTGCCGCCCTTCATCGCCACGCTGGGCATGATGCTGGTGGCGCGCGGTGTCGCACTGCAGATCACCGATGCCAAGGCGATCGGCAGCCTCGGCGACAGCTTTGCCGAGATTGGCAACGGCTCGCTGTGGCGTGTCGCCACGGTGGGGGCGGATGGATTCCCCGACGTCAGCTTCCCCGGCATTCCCTATCCCGTGCTGCTGATGGTGCTGCTGGCCGTTGCGGTCGCGGTCATGCTCAACCGCACGACGCTCGGGCGGCATCTCTACGCCATCGGCTCGAACAGCGAGGCGGCGCGCCTGTCCGGCGTGAACGTCCGCGGCGTGACCTTGTTCGCCTATGTGCTGTCGGGCACGCTGGCCGGGCTCACGGGTTGCGTGCTCGCCTCGAGGCTGGTCACGGCGCAGCCCAGCGAAGGCCTGATGTACGAGCTCGACGCGATCGCCGCCGCGGTGATCGGTGGCACCTCGCTGTCGGGCGGCGTGGGCACGATCTCCGGCACCGTGATCGGCGCCTTCGTGATCGGCATCCTGCGCAACGGACTGAACATGGGCGGCGTGTCCGCCTTCACCCAGCAGATCGTCATCGGCATGGTCATCCTGCTCACGGTGTGGATCGACCAGATGCGCCATCGACGATGAATCCCCGCCGGCGGGACCGGCCGGCAGCCCCCGAAGAGAGACAACCTTTCCAACGAAGGATCGCCATGAAGACTCTGCTCACCACCCTGTGCGCCGCCACGCTGGCGCTGTCCGCCTTTGCGGCCTCGGCCGCCGACAAGGAGATCGCGGTCATCGTCAAGACCGTCAACTCCGACTTCTGGCAGAACGTCAAGAAGGGCGCGAACGACGGCGCCGCCAAGCTCAAGGGCTACACCGCCACCTTCCAGGGCGCGGCCTCCGACACCGACCTGGCCGGCCAGGTGGCGCTGGTCGAGAACGCGGTCAACCGCAAGGTGGCCGGCATCGTGCTCGCGCCGTCCGACCCGGACGCGCTGATCCCGGCGATGAAGAAGGCCTGGGAGGCCAAGATCCCGGTGATCCTGATCGACTCGGCCGCGTCGGACGCGGGCAAGAACTACTACCAGTCCTTCCTCGCCACCGACAACAAGAAGGCCGGCGAGCTGTGCGCCCAGGCGCTGATCGACAAGATCGGCAAGGAAGGCAAGATCGCCATCATGTCCTTCACCGCCGGCTCGGGCTCGGAGATCGGCCGCGTCGGCGGCTTCCGCAAGTACATCGAGACGCATTCGAAGCTGAAGATCGTCGGTACGTTCTATTCGAACTCGCAGATGGGCACGGCGCTGAACCAGACCACTGACGTGTTGGCCGCGAACGCTGACCTCAAGGGAGTATTCGGTGCCAACGAGCCCACCGCGATCGGCATGGGCCGCGCGCTGGTGCAGTCGGGCAAGGCCGGCAAGGTGGCGGCGATCGGCTTCGACGGCAACGGCGACCTGCAGGCCTTCGTCAAGGACGGCACCATCGAGGCGATCGCGGTGCAGAGCGCCTACATGATGGGCCACCTGGGCGTGACGACCGTCGCCGACGTGGTCGCGGGCAAGAAGGTGCCGAAGTTCCTCGACACCGGCGTGGTCATGGTGACCAAGAAGAACATCGACACACCCGAGGCGAAGAACGTCCTCTACTGAGACCTCGGTTTCGCCGGCTGCGCTGCTGCGATGAAGATCACCGACAGGCGGCCGCTGCCGCGCACCGGGCTCGCCCTGCCGGTGTTCGGCCTCGGCTGTGCGCAGGTTGGCGGGTTGTTCCAGCCGATGTCGGAGCAGGATGCCGCGGCGCTGTTCGATTCTGCGTGGGAGCTTGGTGTGCGCCTGTTCGACACGGCGCCGTATTACGGCTACACGCGCTCCGAGTGGCGCACCGGCGCGGCGCTGTCGCTGCGGCCGCGCGCGGACTACCTGCTCAGCACCAAGGTCGGCCGGCTCATGCGGCCGGACGACAGCGTGCGGCCCGGCGACGACGGCTGGGCCGATCCGCTGCCCTTGCGGCCGCAGTTCGACTACAGCCATGACGGCGTGATGCGTTCCTTCGAAGACAGCGTGCGCCGACTCGGCCTGGCGCGCATCGACCTGCTGCTCGTGCACGACATCGGACGGCGCACGCATGGCGATCGGCATGCGCACCATTGGGATCAGCTCACGCGTGGCGGCGGCTTTCGCGCGCTCGAGCGGCTGCGCCACGGCGGGGCCGTGACGGCCATCGGCCTGGGCGTCAACGAATGGCAGGTAGCGCACGACAGTCTGCAGGCCTTCGACCTGGATTGCGTGATGCTGGCCGGCCGCTACACGCTGCTCGAACAGGACTCGCTGACGCCCTTTCTCGAGGACTGCCAGCGACACGGCGTCGCGGTGATCATTGCCGGCCCGTTCAATTCGGGCGTGCTGGCCGGAGCCTCCAGCTTCGACTACGCGCCCGTGCCTGTCGACATCGTTCAGCGGGTGAAGGCGCTGCAGACCGTCTGTGCGGAGTTCGACGTGTCGCTGCCGGCGGCGGCGCTGCAGTTTCCCCTCGCCCATCCGGCGGTGGTGTCGTGCGTCGCCGGCGCGCACGGCCCGCGGCAACTGGCGCAGAACGTCGGCGAGTTCGAGTCGGTCATCCCGGCGGACTTCTGGAAGGCGCTGCAGGCACGCGGACTGGTCGACTCGCGCGCGCCCCTGCCGCAGCATTGATCGCACGACCATGCGCATCGACGCCCACCAGCAGTTCTGGCGCATCGCCAACCGGCAGGGGCGCTGGCCGCCACCTGCGTTGGCCCCCATCCACCGCGATTTCGTCCCCGACGACCTGCTGCCGGAGTTGCAGCGCTGCCGCATCGCCGGCACCGTGCTCGTACAGTCCCTGGCCACGATGTCGGACACCGAGTTCACGCTCGAACTGGCCATGCGCCACGACTTCGTCCTCGGTGTGGTCGGTTGGATCGACCTGAAGAGCGCCGGGGCGCCCGTCTACATCGCCCACCTGGCGCAGTACCCGCAGTTCAAGGGCCTGCGGGCGATGCTGCAGGACCTGGCCGACGACCGCTGGATCGACGACCCGGCGCTCGACACGGCCGTGCTGTGCATGATCGACCACGGCCTGAGTTTCGACGCCCTGGTGCTGCAGCGCCAGCTGCCGGCGCTGCGCTGCTTCGCACAGCGGCACCCGGAGCTGCCCATCGCGATCGACCACGCGGCACGGCCGCCGATCGCTCGCGGAGCGCGGCGTGACTGGCAGCGCGAGATCGCCGCACTCGCACGGCTGCCGAACGTGCACTGCAAGCTCTCCGGCCTGCTCACCGAGGCCGGCCCGGGCTGCTGCGAGCTGCGCCTGCAGCCCTACGTCGAGCACGTGTTCGCCTGTTTCGGCGCCCGACGCCTGATGTGGGGCAGCGACTGGCCCGTGCTTCGCCTGGCCGCCGAGTACGAGGAGTGGTTCACCATGGCGCGCAGCCTCTGCACGGCCTTGCCGGGCATGCACGACGACGATCTCGACGCGGTGTTCGGCGGCAACGCCCATCGGTTCTACCGGCTCCAGCCTCCTCTCCATCGACAAGGAATGACATGCTGACCGTGGTCTGCCGCTCTCCGGGCGTGCTGCAAGCCGAGGACCGTCCCGAACCGGTGCGCGGCGAAGCCGATGTGCTGGTGCGCGTCCGGCGCGTCGGCGTGTGCGGCACGGACCTGCACATCTTCACGGGCGACCAGCCGTACCTCGAGTACCCGCGCGTGATGGGCCACGAACTGTCGGGCGTGGTGGCCGAAGCGCCACCGGGCAGCCCGCTGCGCGCCGGCGAACCGGTGTTCGTGATGCCCTACCTGTCCTGCGGGAGCTGCATCGCCTGCCGCGTCGGCAAGACCAACTGCTGCGTGAACATCCAGGTGCTCGGCGTGCATCGGGACGGCGCCTTCGCCGAACTGCTGGCCGTGCCGCAGGCCTTCGTGCACAAGGCCGAAGGTGTCAGCCTGGACCAGGCGGCGATGGTCGAGTTCCTCGCCATCGGCGCGCACGCGGTGCGCCGCGGCGAAGTCGCCGCCGGCCAGCGCGTGCTGGTGGTCGGCACCGGCCCGATCGGCATGGCCGCGCTGATCTTCAGCCGCCTGCGGGGCGCGATCGTCACGGCGCTCGATACGCGCGCCGAGCGCATCGGCTTCTGTCTGCAGTCGCTCGGTGCCGAGGCTGGCGTCCTGGTCGGGCTGGACGACGAGGCGCGGCTGGCGGAACTGAGCGAAGGCGAGTTCTTCGACGTCGTCTTCGATGCCACCGGCAACCGGCAGGCCATGGAGCGGGGCTTCCGCTTCGTCGCGCACGGTGGCAAGTACGTGCTGGTGTCGATCGTGCGCGACTCGATCTGCTTCGCCGACCCCGAGTTCCACAAGCGCGAGACCACGCTGCTCGGCAGCCGCAACGCGACGATGGAGGACTTCGAGACCGTGCTCGCGGCGATGCGCGCAGGCCGGATCCCCGCCGCTGCGCTGAACACGCACCGGCTGCGGCTGCACGACCTGCCCGCCGACTTCGCTACCCTGCTGGACCCGGCGCAGCGCGTCATCAAGGCCATCGTCGAGTGCTAGCTGGCGCGCCGATCCTGCAGTTCGGGACCGGCCGGTTCCTGCAGGCCCACGTCGACCTGTTCGTGTCGCAGGCCCTGCCGCTCGGCCAGGCCCTGGGCGGCATCGCGGTGGTGCAGAACACCGACAGCGCGCAGAGCAGCACGAGGTTGTCGGCCTTGTCCGCGGCGCAAGGTTACCCGGTGCGCCTGCGCGGCTTGCGCGACGGCGCGGCGATCGACGAAGTGGTGCAGGTCACGTCGGTGCGGGCGGCGTGGCACGCAGGGCGCGATTGGGCGCGCCTGCTGGAGGCCATGGCCTCGCAGGTGCAGGTGATCGTCTCGAACACCGCCGACCAGGGCTATGCCCTCGATTCCGCCGACGGCGCACAGGCGCTGGCCATGACGGGCGCCCCGCCGCGCAGCTATCCGGCCAGGCTCGCCGTGCTGCTGTGGCATCGCTGGCGGCAGGTGCCCGACGCACCGATGACCCTGTGCCCGTGCGAGCTGGTCGGGCGCAACGGCGACACGCTGCGCGAGATCGTGGTGGCGGTGGCCAGCGGCTGGGGTGCGCCAGCGGGTTTCATCGCCTATCTGCGCGAGCACTGCGTGTGGGTCAATTCTCTGGTCGATCGCATCGTGTCGGAGCCCTTGCACCCGGCCGGCGCGATCGCCGAGCCGTATGCGCTGTGGGCCATCGAATGCCGGCCGCGAATGGTGCTCCCGTGCAGCCACCCGGCCATCGTGCTGACCGACGACCTGGCCGGTTTCGAGCGGCTCAAGCTGTGGTTGCTCAACCTGGCGCACAGCTTCCTCGCCGAGTGCTGGCTCGTCGACGGCCGGCCAGCCGGCGAGACGGTGCTCGAGGCGATGCACGACCTCGCGCTGCGCGAACGACTCGAAGACGTCTGGCGCGACGAGGTGCTGCCGGTCTTCGATGTCCTGGGCCAGGGCGAGGCTGCGCGCAGCTACCTCGAAGGCCTGCGCGAACGCCTGCTGAACCCGTTCCTTGCGCACCGGCTGTCCGACATCGCGCAGCACCATGCCCAGAAGAAGCGCCGCCGATTCGAGCCCGTGATTGCCGCTGCAGCCCGCGCCGGGCTGACCATTCGCCAGCCATGTCTTCGGCGCGCGCTGACCGAGGTCGACGACACGGCGCCATGAGATTCTGGCTTCACGGTTGAAGTCGTTCCGGCGCGAGATAGGCCCGCCGGTAGGTTTCGAAGTCGGTCAGGTCCTGTGCCTCGATGCGGGCCTGCTCTTGCAGGGAGACCGCGGCCATCTGGCCGAGCTTCGCCTGCGAGTCAGCCGGCCAGGGCATCTCGAGCAACTGGTGCTTTGCCTTGGTGGACTGGGCACCGACAAAACCGCGGTGCGAGCCACCAAAGTTCCGCCGCATGGTCTCCAGCACTCGTGCAGACGGCAACAGTGCGGCATCACTCACAGCGCTTCGTGCGCGTCGAAGGCAGTCGCGGTAGCCCAGGCCGCCTTCGATCGTGTCCAGCGCGTGGGCGATCGGCTCGATCTCATCGAGCAGGCTGGCCGCCCAGTCGGTCAGGGCGATCTCACCATCGCCCCGTTCGAGCCGCAAGCCGGGCTCGCGCCCGCGCGTCGCAACGAGGTCCTGGTTGCGGGAAAGCGCCTCGGTTTCCTGAGGTGAATCCGCAGGACTGTCGGCCAGCAGGCTGTGCAGAAGAAACAGGTCGACGAAGCGCGCCGTGCCGGGCCCGATGCCCAGCGGCTCGAAGGGATCGAGGTCCAGGCAGCGCACCTCGACGTACTCGACCCCGCGTTCACGCAGCGCGTGCAGCGGTCGCTCTGCTGGCCTGATCACGCGTTTCGGGCGGATCGTTCCGTAGAACTCGTTCTCGATCTGGAGCAAGGTCGTCGCGAGTTGCCTGTAGTTGCCTTCGCGATCGACGACCCCGATCGCCTCGTAAGCCGGGTACTGCCGCGTCAGGGCCTCCTGCAGAGTCGCCGCATAGTGCTCCAGGCTGTTGTAGCTCACCGCCAGCGCCGACTGGGCGTCGCTCTGGTAGCCCAGTCGGCCCATGCGAAGCGACGTGGCCTGCGGCATCCCGAGGGTGTCGGGCCCCACCGGTGTCAGGCCGTGTGCCCGGCCGGTCATGAAACTCGAACCCAGCGCCGGCGATGCTCCGAACAGATACAGCAGCAGGAACGAGTGGCGACGGAAGTTGCGAATCAGCGCGAAGTACTCGTCGGTGCCCAGTCCAGGCATCGACCAGTTGTAGTGGATGCCCGAGATCGTCTGCATGCGTTTGCCGTAGCGATGGCTCAAGCCGATTCGATACACGGCTTTCGCGCGGCCGATGTTCGAGTTGCCGTAGTTGGCGATCGGGATCGACGCATCCGGCGGCAGGTCGCAAGGCATGCTGCCGGCCCACAGCAGCTCGTCGCCGATCGACCGGTAGACATGCTGGTGGATCTGGCCGAGCTCCTCAAGGCAGGATTCGACACTGCCATGCACGCCTGTGATCAGTTCGAGCTGTGACTCGCTGAAATCGGTCGTGATGTGGGGATGCGTGAGGGCGGAACCCAGAGCCGGCGGGTGGGGCGTCAAGGCCAGCGAACCGTCCGGTCGCGTGCGCAGGCTCTCCTTCTCGATGCCGCGCAGCATTCCCTGCAGCCTGCCGTGCGGCAGGGCATGCAGGCGATCCGCGATGCGACGCTGCGAAAGCATCATCGTCCCGAGGAACGAGCACGGCGGGAGGCTTGACGGCCTGGCCGCGAAATCCGGGTCCGAGCAATGGTGAACAACATTGGCACGAATTTACCCGGTCGCTCGACTTCCGGTGCGGGTGATTGTGCTGGGTCCGAACTGACCGTCCATGACACCGGAATGGAACGCCCGACCGACCTTCTCGACCGGGCCGCGTCGCGCCTGCGCCCTCGAGGATGCCCTGCACGGCCGGTGCCGGGCGGCTTCGCCGCGGAGCCGGCAGCGAGTCAGTACCGGGTGAACCTGAATGAAGCGGTGGACAGGCCGGTGCACCGCCGCGTGGCATCCTGATCGCAGTGGCGGATGCGGTCGGTGCATCGCCGGATCGCGGGCAGCGGCATGCATCGATCTGCAGGAGCCACTCTCCGAGCGGCCGCAGTCCGTGTCAGCCAGATGCCAAGATTACGGGTTTATGCTGACGGTCTTTGCGCCGACCCACGGAAGAACCGACCATGTCCAACCGCATTCCCGCCACCCTGATCGCCGGCGACGGCATCGGCCCCGAAATCGTCGAGGCCACGCTGGCTGCGCTCGACGCGCTGGGTGCACCCTTCGACTGGGAGCCCCAGGTCGCCGGCCTGGCGGGCGTGACGTCCAGCGGCGATCCGCTGCCGAAAGCCACGTTGGACAGCATCCGCCGCACGCGCCTGGCCCTCAAGGGCCCGCTGGAAACGCCCTCGGGCGGCGGCTACCGCAGCTCGAACGTGCGGCTGCGCGAGGAATTCAAGCTGTTCGCCAACCTGCGCCCGGCGCTGACCATCGTCCCCGGCGGCCGCTTCGACAAGATCGACCTGGTGGTGGTGCGCGAGAACCTCGAGGGCCTGTACATCGGCCACGAGCACTACGTGCAGATCGACGACGACCCGCACGCCGTGGCCATGGCCACCGGCATCAACACCCGCGCCGGCTGCCGGCGCATCCTCGAGTTCGCCTTCGAGCACGCCATCGCCACCGGCCGCAAGAAGGTGACGATCGTGCACAAGGCCAACATCATGAAGGCGCTCACCGGCATCTTCAAGGAGACGGCCGAGCAGATGTACGAGCAGAAGTACAAGGGCCGCTTCGCGATGGACACGGTGATCGTCGACGCCTGCGCGATGAAGCTGGTGCTCAACCCGTGGCAGTTCGACATGTTGGTCACGACCAACCTGTTCGGCGACATCCTGTCGGACCTGGTCGCCGGCCTGGTCGGAGGCCTGGGCATGGCGCCGGGCGCCAACATCGGCGCCGACGCGGCGATCTTCGAGGCCGTGCACGGCTCGGCGCCCGACATCGCCGGCCAGGGCAAGGCCAATCCGATCGCGCTGATGCTCGCCGCCGCGATGATGCTCGACCACGTCAAGCGCAAGGACCTGGCCGATCGCCTGCGCCGCGCCATCGACGCCACCTTGAACATCGACATGGTGCGCACCGGCGATCTCGGCGGCAAGGCGAGCACCTCGGAGTTCACTCGCGCCCTGGTGAGCCGCATCAGGAACGGCTGAGCCGCCGCAGAGAATGCGCAGGGCCTTCGCACTGGCCTGAGCTTGAAGCCTGGCGCTGCGGCCGCATGTGGGGTTCATGCCGTCGCGGAATGACGGTTCTTGAGAGTCCAACATGTCCGCCCACAGCTTCGCGCTGCAACGCAGCAACCTCGAGAATCTGGCCCTGCTGGCGGGGACTTTCGAGCGCGTCGAGCGCAGCGGCACCTCGCTCGATGCCCAGCAGTACCTCGTGCTGGTCGACCGCCTGAAGGATGCGCTGGGCGCCGACTTGCCGACCGAAGGGCTGAACGCCGTGCTGTCCGCCCATCCGGCTGCCGCAGAGTTGTACGAGAACCTGCACTACGCCCATGCCGGCCTGTGCCGCTCGCCGCTGGAAGTCGCCGTGGCCGCCGAGTCGGCCGCCCGGGACCTGCTGTCACGGCTGGCGGGCGCTTCGCGCGCCTGAGCGCCCGGCGTCAGGAAATGGTCGACACCAGCAAGGCCTGCAGCGTGAACTGCCGGTAGTCGCCGCGGTCTGCGCCTGCCTGGCCACCCATCGGCCAGGGCGGGTCGTCATGCGCATCGATGACGATGTCGGTGCCCGTGCCGGCCTGAGCGGTGCTTTCGTACAGCTTCAATCGCTCTCCGCGAGCGACGGCCCGCGCGCGCAGGCGTTCCAGCAGTTCCGGCGGCGGCCAGCGGTGGCGGGGAGCGGCGATGCGCAGTTCCATGCCGGTGGCCGCCGCGGCGTGCAGCAGGGCGTCGCCGCAGGGCGTACGCGGGTCGCCGACAAAGCACACGCTCAGGCTGTCGAGGGCCTTGCCGCCACACTGGTCCTGCATGTTCAGCAGTTCGGCGAGCACACGCGTCGGGTGCCCGTGGGAACCCAGGCCGTTGAACACCGGGACGCCGGCGCTGTGGGCGACCCGCGCCACCAGCTCCGGGGCCATGGACTCGCAGTCGATGGCGTCGTAGAGCCGCCCCAGCATGCGAGCCGTGGCCTCGTCGGCCGTGTCGGGGGCAATGCGGGCGTCGCTGGGGCGAAGGTGCGAAACCTGTGCGCCGAGGCCGAGCGCGGCGTGCCGCAGGCTGCCGGCGCCCTCGGCTGGCGGTGCGTCGTTGAGCAGCGCGAGGTTGCAGCCCCGCAGCGGCGTGACGGGCAGCCCGCTCAGGCCTGCCTGTTTGAGGCGGCGCGCCGTCTCGAGCACGTCGAGCACGTCGGAACGCGACAGGGTGCCCACCGACCAGAGGTTGCGGTGGTGGATGTTGGGGCGAGGGACCATCTCAGGCTGAAAGCTACCCACATTGGGCCTTGGAGCCTTGATCGGCGTCAAATGTGAGCGGTCTTCTGGTAGGTGATACCTCGCTGAGACAGACCGTTTACGCAGCGTTACCCAGCGTGCCGCATTGTTCTCACGGCGTTTTCGCACGGCCCCGAGACTCGCTTTCATTGACAAGGAGCAAGTCACATGAACGCCGCCACCCCCCAGAACGCCCAGACCAACAGCCAGCGCATCGCCACCTGCCTCGATCTGCTGCGCGAGGCGCTGCCCATCCAGCGACGTGTGGTGCATGCCGGCGACGCGCTCTACCAGGCTGGTGAACGGTTCACCAACCTGCACGTGCTGAACTCGGGCATGGTGAAGATCGTCAACCTTTCCCCCGATGGCCGTGAGCAGGTTGTGGGCCTTCACTTCCGTGGCGACTGGCTCGGATTCGACGGCATCGCCACCGGCAGCTACGGCTGCGACGCGATCGCGATGGACACCGGCGAGGTCTGGACCTTCCGCTACGACGCGCTGCTCGAGGCCTGTGTCGCCCGGCCGGTACTGCTGTCCGTGCTGCACGAGGCGATGAGTCGCGAGATCGGCCGGGACCGGGATTCGATGATGTCCTTGTGCACGCTTCCCGCCGATGCACGTGTGGCCGACTTCCTGCGCAACTGGGCCGAGGCGCTGTCCGACCGCGGCCTGCGCACCGACCAGATCACGCTGCGCATGACCCGTGCCGAGATCGGCAACTATCTGGGCATGACGCTGGAGACGGTGAGCCGCGCGCTGTCGCGGCTGGCACGCACCGACGTGATCCGCTTCGCCGAAAAGGGCCGCCGCGAGATCCAGATCCCGCAGGTCGAGGCGCTCAGCGAATTCATCCAGCGTTGCGTCACGCCGGCTGCCGCCAGCACCACCGCCGTGATGCACTGAGGTCTGCGCGCCCCGGGGTCTCGACGGGCGCTCACGCGAGCGCGCCCAGCACGCGGGCCATCGCCCGGCCCAGTTCGGCCCGGGTGTAGGGCTTGCGCAGCAGGTCCCAGCCGGGTGGCGCCTCGAGCAGTGCGCTGGCGTAGCCGCTCATCAGCAGCACAGGCAGGCCCGGCAGCCGCCGGCGCACCTGCTCGGCGAGCTCGGTGCCGCGCATGCCCGTGCCCAGGGCGATGTCGGTAAGCAGCAGGTCGAAGTCGCCCGACCTCGCCAGCTCCTCCAGTGCCTTTTCGCCGTTGGCGCAGGCCGTGACGTGGCAGCCCAGCGCGGCGAGGAAGCGCTGGGCCACGCTGCGCACCTCCGCATCGTCTTCCACCAGCAGCACGCGCAAGCCCGGCGGCAGAGTGCCCACCGAGGCGTCCGTTTCGCCGTCGGGGCTGGCTGCACCTTTCTCGCCGGGCAGGAACAAGGTGATCGTGGTGCCGGCGCCGAGCGTGCTGTCCAGACGCAGCGCGCCCTGCGACTGCTTGGCGAAGCCGTACACCGTCGACAAGCCCAGCCCGGTGCCTCGGCCTGCTTCCTTGGTGGTGAAGAAGGGCTCGAAGGCGCGCTCCTTCACCGCGTCGGACATGCCCGCGCCGTTGTCGCCCACGGCGATGGCCACGTAGGTGACGCCATCGTGCTCTGCCAGTTCGGCCGGCAGATCGGGCGAACGCGACGGCACTTCGCGGCACGCAAACCAGAGCAGCCCGCCATCGGGCATCGCGTCGCGTGCGTTGATGGCGATGTTCAGCAGCGCCGACTCGAGCTGACCGGCATCGGCCAGCACCGGCGGGCACTCCGGGGGCGTGTCCACTTCGATGCGGATACGCTGGTCGAGCGTTCGCCGCAGCATGTCGGCCAGCGATTGCAGCAGCGCGCCTGCATCCAGTGCGGTGGGCTGCAGCATCTGGCGGCGCGAGAAGGCGAGCAGCTTGCCCGTCAGCTCGGCGCCGCGGCGGCTGGCGCGCGAGGCCGCGCCCACGAGCTGCTGTGCGAACGGGTCGCCCGCCACGGCCGGCAAATCTTCCAGCACCTGCAGGTTGCCGGAGATCACGGTCAGCAGGTTGTTGAAGTCGTGCGCGATGCCGCCGGTGAGCTGGCCCACGCTCTCCAGGCGCTGCGAATGGTTGAGCGCCTCTTCGGTCTGCGCTCGTTGCAGGCTGGTGGCCAGCAGGCTGGTCAGCGCATCGAGGAACCGTAGCTCGTCATCGCCGAAGCGGCCCGGCCGGTGCGCGCGCACTGCCAGCGCGCCGACGATCCGGCCGCGATAGGACAACGGGACGGCCAGCGCACTGGCCAGCCCGCTGCGTCGGTGGCTCTCCGGGACGTCGAAGCGAAGTTCCGCGGCGCAGTCGTCGACGCGCACCGGCCGGCCCTGCGCGAGCACGAAGCCGGGCAAGGTGTCGGGCCGATTCGGCACGTGGTCGCCGCGCGCCTCGCCGGGGCAATCGCCGTGGCAGGAGGCAACGCGGAAGTCCAGCCGGTTCGGCTCGAGCAGGTACACCACGGCCGATTCCACCTGCAGGGCCTCGGCGGCCACGCGCGGCACCTGTTCGAGCAGCTGGTGCGGGTCGCGCGCGTCGACGGCCACGCGGCCGAACTGCGCCACCTGCTCGGCGTAGTGGGCGCGTTGAAGCGCCTGGCGCACGCGCGGGTAGGCGCCGATGCCGCGGATGGCCGCCACGACGAAAGGCAGGCCGTGCTGCTGCAGCGGGCTCAGCGCGATCTCGACCATCACCTCGGAGCCGTCGCGGCGGCGTGCCACGAGCTCCATCTGGGTGCCCATGGGCCGAGGGCGGGGCGCCTTCAGGTAGTCGCCGCGAAAGCTGGCGTGTCGCGGGCGGATCGCGTCGGGCACCAGCGCGTCGACGCTCAGGCCGACCAGCTCGCCGACGCCGTAGCCGAGCAACTGCGCCGCGCCGTCGTTGGCCAGCACGATGCGGCCCGCGGTGTCGACGACCAGCAAGGCATCGGGATAGGCGGCGAACAGCGAGCGGAAGACGCCCTGGACGTCGAACCCGTCCGGCAGCGCCTGGCCGATGGGGGGCGGGGCGGGGTTCACGACGACAGGGTCATTCCGCCGCCACCGGCGGCACGAGGATGTAGCCCGCGCCGCGCACCGACTTGATGATCTGCGGATCCTCCGGGTCGACCTCCAGCTTGCGGCGCAGGCGACCGACCTGCACATCGATCGTCCGGTCGAACGGGCCGGCGCTGCGGCCGCGCGTCTGCTCGAGCAGGAAGTCGCGTGACAGCACGCGGCCCGGCGTGCGCGCGAACACGCTGAGCAGGTCGAACTCGCCCGAGGTCAAAGGCATGTCGCGGCCCTGCGTGTCGCACAGGCGGCGTGCGGCCGTGTCCAGCTCCCACTGGGCGAAGCGCAGGCGCGTCTTCTCGCCCGGCGCGACGCTCGGCCCCAGCGGCAGCGGCGCCGGGCGCGTGGTCAGCGGCTCCAGTCGCCGCAGCACGGCCTTGATGCGTGCCACCAGCTCGCGCAGGTCGAACGGCTTGGTGACGTAGTCGTCGGCACCGACCTCGAGCCCGACCACCTTGTCGATCGCGTCGCCGCGGCCGGTGACGATGACCAGCCCGCAGTGCCAGTGCTCGCGCAGTTGCCTCGCGATGGCGAAGCCGTCTTCGCCGGGCAGGCCGAGGTCGAGCAGCACCAGCGTCGGCGGGTCGCGGCCCATCAGGTCGATCAGCGCGGCGCCGGTGTGCAGCTGGGTGACCCTGAAGCCCTGGCTCTCCAGGTACAGGCCCAGCAAGCGCGTGATGTCGACTTCATCATCGAGAACGGCTAGGTGGGTCGGGTTCGTCACGTGGCGGTGATTCTCGAAAGCGGGATGGGCGACATTAGACACCCGCTTGCCTTGCGTCAATCATGACATCGGCTCCGCACGTTCCCGGCTTGACCTTTTCGGCCGCTGGCGCTTGAGCCGGCTCAAGCCGGGAGACCGCCAGCGCGCCTAGCGTCGAAGGCCATGCACAGCGACCACGACCCCTGGCAGACCGGCCTGGCCGCCGGCGACGTGCTGGCCGTGTCTGCCGGCGGGCCGCTGATGCTGGCCGACCGTCAACGTGACCGTCTGGCGGCGCTGCTGGAGGCGGCGAGCGCCGCACCGGTCTACCGGCAACGACTCGCCGGCTGGCGCGGCGAAGGCGGGCTCAACGGCATCGCGCCGATCGGCAAGCGCGAATTGATGCAGCACTTCGAGGACTGGGTGACCGACCCGGCCCTGCGCCTGCCGGCGCTGCAGGCCTTCGTGGCCGACCCGGCGCGCATCGGCGAGGCCTTCGACGGCCGCTTCGTGGTGTGGGAAAGCTCCGGCAGCACCGGCGAGCCGGGCCTGTTCGTGCAGGACGCGCGGGCGATGGCGGTCTACGACGCGCTCGAGGGCCTGCGCCGTGCGCCGCTGAACCCGTGGCGCCGCTGGTTCGACCCCTGGTGCCTGGGCGAACGCATCGCCTTCGTCGGCGCCACCACCGGGCACTTTGCCAGCACGGTGTCGATGCAGCGCCTGCGCCGCCTGCAGCCGGGGCTGGGGCAGCGCCTGCAGGGGTTCGACTTCCTGCAACCCTTGCCCGAGCTGATCGAACAGCTGCACCGGCATGCGCCGACCGTGCTGGCCACCTACCCGAGCACGGCGCTGCTGCTGGCCGAGGAGGCCCGTGCCGGCCGGCTGCAACTGTCGCTCGCCGAGGTCTGGACCGGTGGCGAATCGCTCAGTGCGGCGATGCGTGTGGAAATCGAAGCCGCGTTCGGCTGCCCGGCGGCGAACAGTTACGGCGCCTCCGAGTTCCTGGCCATCGCCGTGCCCTGCAGGCTGGGCGCGCTGCACCTGAATGCCGACTGGGTGATGCTCGAGCCGGTGGACGAGCGCGGCCGCGCCGTGCCGGCCGGCGTGTGCGGCGCGACCACCTGGCTGACCAACCTGGCCAACCACGTGCAGCCGCTGATCCGCTACGACATCGGTGACCGCGTGACGCTGCACGCCCAGCCTTGCGCCTGCGGCTCGCCGCTGCCGGCGATGGACGTGCTCGGCCGCACCGACGACATGCTGCGCCTGCGCGATGCACGAGGCCGCAGCGTCATGCTGCCCCCGCTGGCCCTGATCAGCGTGCTGGAGGAAGCCGGCGTGGTGGACTTCCAGCTGGTGCAGACCGGCGAACGCCAGCTCAGCCTGGACATCGGCGCCTGCCATGGCGCGCGCGATGCCCGCCACGCCGCGGATGCCCTGCGTGCGCACCTGGCCCGCCAGGGGCTGCCCGGCGTGCGGGTGGCCCTGAGCCGCGGCACCGCGAGGCGCGCCGGCCGCAGCGGCAAGCTGCAGCGGGTCGTGGCAGAGTCCGCGCGATGACCTGGTTCTCAACGGCGCTCATCAGCGCCGCCCGCGCCGCCGCGCTGGCAGCCGCCTGCGTGCTGGCCGCCTGCAGCACACCACCGGCCGATCCGCGCGGCGGCTTTGCGACGGCACTGGCCCGCGCGCTGCCGTTCGCTGTCGGCGTGTATGGCGTGGCGCGAAGCGAGCCGGCCGCGATCGGCGGCCTGCCGCCCAACGCGGACGAGCGTGGCGTCTCCGCCTTGCCCTACGCACGCATCGGCGCGGGCTTCCTGATCGACGCTGCGGGCCACATCGTGACAGCCGCCCACGTGGTCAGCGAGAGCGACGAGGTGATCGTCAAGCTGGCCGACCAGCGGGTGCTGCGTGCCTCCTTGATCGGCACCGACCTCGACACCGACATCGCGCTGCTGCGCATCGACAGCGCCGGCCCGGTGGCGCCGCCGCTGGGCCGCAGTACCACGCTACGACCGGGCCACTGGGTGCTGTCGGTGGGCGAGCCCTATGGGCTGAACCGCTCGGTGGCCGCCGGCATCGTCGGCGGCATGGACCGCCACTTCGGCGACGAACCCGAACTGCTGTTCGTGCAGACCGATCTGGCCTTGAACCCGGGCAACTCCGGCGGGCCGCTGCTCGACGCCACGGGCGACATCGTCGGCATGAACCTGCGCACGGTGGTCGGCGCCTATGGCGCACCCGGCGTGAGCCTGTCCATTCCGATCGAGATCGTGCTGGACATCGTCGCCGAGCTGCGCAGCAGCGGCAGCATCGTGCGGCCGCGTCTGGGCGCCGAGTTCGACGACGTGAGCGCGCCGGTGGCCGTGGCGCGCGGGCGCAGCACGGTGCAGGGCGCGATGGTGTCCATCGTTCGCCGGGGCAGCCTGGCCGAGCGTTTCGGCCTGAAGGTCGACGACATCGTGCTGGCGATCAACGACCGCCCCATCGCGCACAGCGCCGACCTGGCGCGGGCGCTGCTCGCGTGGCGGCGTGAAGCCGGCACGCGCATGGTGGTGATGCGCGGCGAGACGCTGCTGACGCTGCGCCTGGATTGAGCGGCGTGGCTAGATGCGGCGCTGCGCCTGCTCACGCTCGCCCTGGCAACGCGTGCAGCGCACCGCGAAGGGCTCGGCTGCCAGCCGGCGCGGGTCGATGAGTTCGTCGCAGGACTTGCACTGGCCGTAGCGGCCGGCGTCCAGGCGCTGCAGCGCCTCGCCGATCTCGCGCAATTCGGCCACGTCGCGGTCGATCTCGGCGTCGTTGATGCCGGTCGTGACCTGTGCGTCGGCTTCTTCCTCGCGGTCGCGCACTTCGCGCGCCACGGCGGCAGGGTCGGTCCGGCCGATCTGCCGCGCGGCCTCGACCTCGGCGCGCAGGGCGCGTTCGCGGTCCTGCAGCGTGGCGCGCACCTGGGCGGCGGCGGCACTGCGCGGGTCGAGCGGATAGGTCGAACTCATCATCAACTCCTCAGGATGTCGGCTTCATTGTGGGCGCGTCGCCCTGGGCACCGCTTGACGAATCACAAGCACCCTGCCCACAGGGGCCTGCTCAGAACAGCGTGCGAGCAAAGTGCGCCAACGTGCGCGCATGCGCCAGAGCGGCCGAGGGTGCGTGGTAGCTCGCGCGCTCCCAGCAGTTGAAGCCGTGCTCGGCGTCGTAGAGGTGGATTTCGGCGTCGCGGCCGCTGAACGCCGCCTTGACCCGGTCGACGGCGGGCAGCGGGATGTGCGTGTCGCGCGCGCCGTAGTGGAACTGGATCGGGCAGCGCACGCTGCCGGCGATGCCGAGCTGGTCGTGGATGCCGCCGCCGTAGTAGCACGACGCCGCATCGACATCCGCGGTGGCTGCGGCCACGTAGGCCAGCCGCCCGCCCAGGCAGTAGCCGAAGGCGCCGACGCGGCCGTCGCGCTCGGGCCGCGCACGCAGGGCGGCCAGGCTCGTCGGGATGTCGGCCGCCAGCAGGGCCGGGTCGGTGCCCTTGAGCAGCGACATCGCGCGTTCGCGGTCGGCGCCGGCATAGCCGAGCTCGACACGCGGAGCGTCGCGCCAGAACAGGTCGGGTGCCAGCACCACGAAGCCATCGAGCGCGTATTGATCAGCCACCGCGCGGATGTGGCGGTTCACGCCGAAGATCTCCTGGAACAGCAGCAGCCCCGGGCCGCGCCCGGCCGGCGGCAGCGAGAGGTAGGCGTCGTAGCGGCCGCCTCCGCTGGCGTCGATCGAGATCCACTCGCTGCGCATGGCCGCTCCTCCGGAATAATGCGACGGCTGCACTATAGGCGCGCCGCGCCTGCCTCCGGAGCCCGCTGCATGAACGACGATCCCCACGACTGGCACGCCGACACCCGCGTGCTGCACGGCGACAGCGGCCTGTCCGACGACAGCTCGGTGGTGGCGCCGATCCACTACAGCGCCACCTTCCGTGCCCGCGACGCCGGCGAGTTCGCCGACATGGCCACGCGCGCGCGCCACCCGGCCTACTACACGCGCTATGGCAACCCGGTGCACGAGCGCGTGGCGGCGATCATCGCCGGCCTCGAAGGCACCGAGACCGCGCTGCTCACCGCCTCGGGCATGGGCGCCATCAGCACGACGGTGCTGGCGCTGGTGTCGGCCGGCGACCATGTGGTGGCCCAGACACGCCACTACATGAGCACCGCCAAACTGTTCGACGAAGTGCTGCCGCGCTTCGGCGTGCAGGCCACGCTGGTCGAGCAGAGCGACGTCGAGGCCCTGCGCGCCGCGATCCGACCGAACACGAAACTGATCATGCTGGAGACGCCGGCCAACCCGACGCTGGTGCTGACCGACCTGCAGGCGGTGGCGGCGATGGCGCGCGAGCGCGGCATCCTCACCGTCGTCGACAACACCTTCGCCTCGCCGCTGAACCAGCAACCTCACGCGCTGGGCATCGACGTCGTGTTGCACAGCGCCACCAAGCTGCTCGGCGGCCACCACGACATCACCGCCGGCGCGGTGTGCTGCTCGAACGCACTCGCCGAGAAGATCTGGCGCATGCACATCACGCTGGGCGCGGTGCTCTCGCCGATGGACGCCTGGCTGCTGCTGCGCGGCCTGCGCACGCTGGCCGTGCGCATCGAGCGCATCAACGCCAATGCCCTGGCGCTGGCGCGCTGGCTGGAGCAGCAGCCGCAGGTGGAGAAGGTGCACTACCCGGGCCTCGAGAGCCACCCGCAGCACGCGCTGGCGAAGCGACAGATGAAGGGCGGCGGCCCGGTGATCGCCTTCGCGGTGAAGGGCGGCTTCGAGGCGACCAGCCGCTTCGTCGGCGCGCTCGAACTGGCCACGCATGCGGTGAGCCTCGGCGGCGTCGAGTCGCTGATCGTTCACACGGCGGCGATGTGGTCGGGCACGATGAACGAGGCGCAGATGAAGGCGGCGGGCATTCCGCCGAATTTCGTGCGTTACTCGGTCGGCCTGGAGCATGTCGAGGACCTCCAGAAAGACCTCGCCCGCGCACTGGCGCAGGCTCAGCCGGAGCGCACACGATGAGCACGAATGATTCGGTGGTGATCGTCACCGGCGCCGCCGGCGCGCTGGGCCGCGCGGTGGTGCAGCGCTTCCTCGCGGCCGGCGCGCGGCTGGCGCTGTTCGACCGCGATGCCGCGGTGTTGAAGCAGATGTTCCCCGCCGCCGCGTTCGCAGAAGCGGTCGACATCACCGACGAGGCCGCGGTCGCAGCGGCTGTCGGCCGCATCGTGCAATCGCTCGGCCGAGTCGACGCGCTGGTGCACGTGGCCGGCGGCTTCGAGATGGGCGAGGGCGTGGCGCAGATGACGCGCGCCTCTTGGGATCGCATGCTCGGCCTGAACGCGTGGTCGTTCGTCGCGCTGGCCAAGCCGGTGGTGGCGCAGATGCGCACGCAGGGCAGCGGCAGCATCGTCGCAGTGAGTGCCGCGGCGGCCGGTGGCGGGCAGGCGCTCAAGGGCGCCTACATCGCCTCGAAGAGCGCCCTGCAGCGCCTCGTCGAATCGCTCGCGCAGGAAGTGGCGGGCAGCGGCATCCGCGTCAACAGCGTCGCGCCGACCACGCTGGACACGCCGGCGAATCGCGCCGCGATGCCCGATGCCGACCGCGCGGCCTGGGTGAGCACCGCGGCCGCCGCCGAGGCGATCGCCTTCCTCGCCACGCGCAGCGGCGAGGCGGTGCAGGGCCAGCACCTGCGTCTCGGAGCCTGAGCTTCAGGCGGTGGCGGGGGCTGCCGGCGAATCCGGGTAGAGGCCGTGCACGCGGCCGAACAGCCGCGTGAGGCCGAGCAATGCGTCGATGTTCGGCGAGGCCACGCCCAGACGCGTGGCGATCTCGTGCACCACGCCGACGATGGCGTCGAGTTCGATGGCGCGGCCGGCCTGCACGTCCTGCAGCATCGAACTGCGGAAGGCGCCGAGCTTGCGCGTGATGGCGTGGCGGTCGTCCGGGCTCTGCGCGATGGCGCAGCCCAGGCGCTCGCCGATGGCCGCGGCCTCGCGCATCGCCGCGGTGCAGAAGGCCCTTACCAGCGGGTCGTCGAGCACGCGGTCGGTGGTGGCGCCGGTGATCGCCGTCACCGGATTCACCGTCAGGTTGCCCCACAATTTGTACCAGATGTCCTGGCGGATGTTCGCCGACGCCGTCGCATCGAAGCCCGCGTTCTGGAGCAGCGCCACGACGCGTTGCACCCTCTCGCTCAGGCCACCGGACGCCTCGCCGACGATCAGGCCCTGGCCCATGCGATGCTCGACGAGGCCGGGCTCCGAGGTCGCGGTGCTGGCATGCACGACGCAGCCGAGCACGCTCTCGAAAGGTATGGCGCGGCCGACCACGCCGCCCGGGTCGACACTTTGCAGCGGTGCATCGCCGAGCGCCGCCACGCCGCGGCCGAACCACCAGGGCACGCCGTTCATGGCCGGCAGCACGAGGGTGTCGCGACCGATCAGCGGCGCCAGGCGCGGCGCCAGTTCGGGCAGCGCCTGGCCCTTCAGCGCGACGACGACGAGCTCCTGCACACCCAGCGCCGCCGGGTCGTCGCTCGCCGTGGCCGGCGCCTGCAGCAGTTCGCCGCCCTGGCGCAGCCGCCAGCCCTGAGTGCGCAACGCCTGCAGCGTGGCCCCGCGCGCCAAGGCGCTGACCTGTGCTTCACCGGCGCGCGCCAGCCGCGTGCCGATGAAGCCGCCGATCGCGCCGGCGCCGACGATGCAGACCTTCATGCCAGCAGCGCGGCGAGCGCGCGCCCCACGTCCTGCGTGCCGGCGGTGCCGCCGATGTCGCGCGTCTTCGGCGCGTGCGGGTCGGCCAGCAGCTTCTCGATCGCTGCCAGCACCTCGGCGCCGGCCTGCGCATGGCCCAGGTGCTCGAGCATCAGCGCGCCCGACCAGATCATGCCGATCGGGTTGGCCACGCCCTTGCCGGCGATGTCTGGCGCGGAGCCGTGCACCGGCTCGAACAGCGACGGGAACTTGCGGTCCGGGTTGATGTTGGCGCTCGGTGCGATGCCGATCGTGCCGGTGCAGGCCGGGCCGAGGTCGGACAGGATGTCGCCGAACAGGTTGCTCGCCACCACCACGTCGAACCAGTCCGGGTGCAGCACGAAGTTCGCGGTGAGGATGTCGATGTGGTACTTGTCGACCTTCACGTCCGCATAGCTCTTCGCCATCGCCGCGACGCGCTCGTCCCAGTAGGGCATGGTGATGGCGATGCCGTTGCTCTTGGTGGCCGAGGTGAGGTGCTTCTTCGGGCGCCTGTTCGCCAGCTCGAAGGCGTAGCGCAGCACGCGGTCGACGCCCACGCGTGTCATCACCGTTTCCTGGATCACCACCTCGCGATCGGTGCCCTCGAACATGCGGCCGCCGACGCTGGAGTACTCGCCCTCGGTGTTCTCTCGCACCACGTAGAAGTCGATCTCGCCGGGCTGCCGCGCGCGGCCGGTGCGATCGACCAGCGGCGACGGGATGCCGGGCATCAGGCGGCAGGGGCGCAGGTTCACGTACTGGTCGAAGTCGCGGCGGAACTTCAGCAGCGAGCCCCACAGCGAGATGTGGTCGGGCACGGTGTCGGGCCAGCCGACGGCGCCGAAGTAGATCGCGTCCAGGCCGGCGAGCTGATCGAACCAGTCGGCCGGCATCATCGTGCCGTGCTTGGCGTACCAGTCGCAGCTGGCCCAGTCGATGTGCTTCCACTCGAAGCGGATGCCGTGGCGTGCGCCGACAGCCTCGAGGGCACGCAGGCCTTCGGGCATGACTTCGCGGCCGATGCCGTCGCCGGGGATCACGGCGATGCGGTGGGACTTGCTCATGCAGGTTCTCCAGTCAGGAATCGGATTGTCGGCGCAGGCGATCGACGTGCAGGTACGCAGCATCCACACCCGCGGCGGCGATGTGCGCGGGGGGCGGTTCGCCACGTACCCAGGCGGCGGCGAGCTCTCCCATCGCCGGCGCGGTCTGGATGCCGTAACCGCCTTGCGCGGCGAGCCAGAAGAAGCCGGGCGCCAGCGGGTCGAAGCCGGCGACCACGTCTCCGTCGGCCACGAAGGAGCGCAGCCCGGCCCAGGTGTGGCTGGGGCGGCGAATCTGCAGCGTGGTCATCTCCTCGATGCGAGCGATGCCGGTGGCGATGTCGAGTTCTTCCGGCCGCACGTCGTGCGGATCCACCGGGTCGGCATTGGCCGGCGAGCCGAGCAGGGAGCCCGCATCGGGCTTGAAGTACCAGCCTTCGTCGACGCCGCAGACGCAGGGCCAGGACGCGCAATCCACGCCGGCAGGCGGTGCGAAGAGGAAGGCGGCCCGGCGTTTCGGTTGCAGCCCGATGGGCGGGAGGCCGGCGAGTTGCGCGAGCGTTTCGGCCCAGGCGCCAGCGGCGTTGACGACGGTGGCAGCGCGCCAGTCACCGGCGACGCTGTGCACGTGCCACAGGCCCTCGCGCCGCTGCAGCCCGCTGATGCGTGCATCGCAGACGATCCGCGTGCCATTCGCCTTCGCGCGGCGCAGAAAGCCCTGGTGCAGCGCATGCACGTCGATGTCGGCTGCGTCCGGATCGAGCAGCGCGCCGCCGACCTGCTCGGCTCGCAGCATGGGCACACGCGCGATGGCTTCGGCGGCGGTCAAGCGCTTCAGGTTCGGCGTGTGCGGCCGCAGTTCGGCCTCCGTCTGGTCGAGCAGATCGTGCTGCGCCGGCGTACCGACGTACATCGCTCCGCGCGGCGAGATCAGCGGCGCGGCGCAGAAGCCCGCCGGCGGCGCGGTGTAGAAGGCCCGGCTCGCGCGCGTGAGCGCCCGGATCGTCGGCGTGCCATAGCTCTCCATGAACATCGCCGCCGAGCGGCCGGTGCTGTGGTAGCCCGGCTGCGACTCGGCCTCGAGCAGCAGCACGCGGTGCGACTCGGACAGAAAGGCGGCGAGCGAGGCCCCGGCGATGCCGGCGCCGACGACGATCACGTCGGTCTCGTGTGTCATGCCGCCATCGTAGCGGCGGCTGGCAGAATCGAGACGCGATGAACAAGGCCTTCACCAAGGAATCCGACGGCGACGACGACGAAGAGCTCGCGCTGCCAGCGATGCCGCATGGCACGAAGAACTACGTCACCCCGCAGGGCTACGCGCGGCTGCGCGCCGAGCTGATGAGCCTGCTCGACGACGAGCGGCCGAAGATCGTGGAGGTGGTGTCGTGGGCGGCGAAGAACGGCGACCGCTCCGAGAACGGCGACTACCTCTACGGCAAGAAGCGCCTTCGCGAGATCGACCGGCGCATCCGCTTCCTCACCAAGCGGCTGGACATCGCCGAGGTGGTCGACCCGTCGCTGCACCACGGCCACGACCAGGTCTTCTTCGGCGCCACGGTGACCTACGCCAACCAGAAGGGCGACGAGCGCACCATCACCATCAAGGGCATCGACGAGTCCGACAGCGCGCAGGGCGAGGTGAGTTGGATCGCGCCGATCGCGCGGGCACTGCTGAAGGCGCGTGTGGGTGAAGAGGTCACGCTACAGACGCCTGGTGGGCTGGAAAGAATCGAGGTGCTCGATGTGATCTATCCGGCTCCCGCAGCATCGTGAGTCTGGATGGCGCCCCCTCCCGGAGGGGGCTCGGGGGAGCGGTGTGGTCGGGGCGCAGCCCTGAGCCGCAGGCTCAGGGCTTGACGCGTGCCACGCGCAGCACGGAGGCGGAGCGCTTGAGCACGCGCATCACCTCGGCCAGGTGCAGCCGGTCGCGCACGCTCAGCAGCAAGCGCAGCTCGCTGGTCTGCGCGGCACGTTCGTCGCCCATGTCGATGTGGGTGATGTCGGCCTCGGCCGAAGCCACTGCCGAGGCCACCTCGGCGAGCACGCCCTTGCCGTTCTTCAGCAGCACGCTGATCGCGGTCTCGAAAGCGCGCGTGGGCTGCTCGGCCCACTCGACCGTCATCCAGCGTTCGCTGTCGCGCTCGAACAGGCGCTTGCCGACGCTGCAGTCGGCCGTGTGCACCGTCAGGCCCTCGCCGCGGCCGAGGTAGCCGACGATGGAATCCCCCGGGATCGGCCGGCAACACGGCGCCAGTTGCACCGAGGCGCCCTCGCTGCCGTCGATCAGCACCATGCCCTGCAGCGGCGCGTTGTCGTCGCTGGCGTAGCGGCCCATGGTCAGCGTCAGCGCGTCGGGGCGCTGGCCTTCTTCGGCCATCAGCCGCGCCACGCGCTTGGCGACGATGCTGGCGATCTTGCGGCCCAGGCCGATGTCGGTGAGCAGTTCGGCGCGGTTGCGGTTACCGCTCCAGCGTGTCACCTGCTGCCACAGCGGCGCGTGTTCCTCGCGCTCGTCGGGCAGTTGCAGGCCTTCGGCGCGCAAGGCCTGCGCGAGCATCTTCTCGCCCAGGTCCTGCGACTCCTCCTGCTCCATCGTCTTCAGGTAGTGGCGGATCTTCGAGCGCGCCCGGCCGGTGCGCACGAAGTTCAGCCAGGCCGGGTTCGGCCGCGCGTTGGGCGCGCTGACGATCTCGACCACGTCGCCACTGCGCAGCTCGGTGCGCAGCGCCACCGGCTCGCCGTTGACCTTGGCGGCCACGCAGTGGTCGCCGACATCGGAGTGAATCGCGTAGGCGAAGTCCACCGGCGTGGCGCCCTTGGGCAGGGCGAGGATCTTCGATTTCGGCGTGAACACGTAGATCGCGTCGGGGAACAGGTCGATCTTGACGTGCTCGAGGAACTCGCTCGCGTCGCGCGTCTCGTCCTGGATGTCGAGCAGCGACTGCAGCCACATCGCACCCAGGCGCTGCGCGTCCTGCGCGTGGTTGCCGCCGGCGCCCTTGGATTTGTACATCCAGTGCGCGGCGATGCCCTTCTCGGCCACGGCGTGCATCTGCTCGGTGCGGATCTGGAACTCCACCGCCGTGCCGAGCGGGCTGACCAGCGTGGTGTGCAGCGACTGGTAGCCGTTCGCCTTCGGGATGGCGATGTAGTCCTTGAAGCGCCCGGGCATCGGCTTGTAGAGCTGGTGCAGCACGCCCATCGCCATGTAGCACTCGGGCAGCGTGCTCACGACGATGCGAAAGCCGAAGATGTCGTTCACCTGCGCGAAGCTCAGGTGCTTCTCGCTCATCTTCTTGTAGATCGAGAACAGCGTCTTCTCGCGGCCGAACACCTGCACCGGCAGCTTGGACTGCGCGAAGGACTTCTCGACCTCGCGCTGGATGCGCTCGACCACGTCGCGCCGGTAGCCGCGCGCCTTCTGCACCGCCTTGAACAGCGCCGCGTGGCGCCACGGCCGCAGGTGCTGGAACGAGAGCTCCTGCAGTTCGCGGTAGGTCTGGTTCAGGCCCAGGCGGTGGGCGATGGGGGCGTAGATGTCCAGCGTCTCGCCGGCGATGCGCACGCGCTTGGACGGCACCATCGCGTCCATCGTGCGCATGTTGTGCAGCCTGTCGGCCAGCTTGATCAGGATGACGCGAACGTCGCGCGCCATCGCCAGCAGCATCTTGCGGAAGGACTCGGCCTGCGACTCCTCGCGCGTCGAGAAGCGCAACTTGTCCAGCTTGGTGAGGCCATCGACCAGGTCGGCGGTGGGCGCGCCGAAACGTTCGATCAGCTCGGACTTCGGGATGCCGCAGTCCTCCATCGCGTCGTGCATCAGCGCCGCCATGATGGCCTGGGCGTCGAGCTTCCACTCGGCGCACAGGCCCGCCACCGCGATCGGGTGCGTGATGTAGGGCTCGCCGCTGGCGCGGAACTGGCCGAGGTGCGCCTCGTCGGCGAAGCGGTAGGCGTCGCGCACGCGCTTGATGTCGGCGGCGTCGAGGTAGTCGAGCTTGGAGGTCAGCGCCGCGAAGGAAGCCGCTGCGGCGTCGGCGGTGACCAGCTTCGCCGGGGCAGCGCTGCGCCGGCTCGACGGCGCGGTCGAGTCACGCAGTGCTTCGGGGGTGCGGTCGCCCATGTCCGGAATTTAGCAGGCCGACACCGGGCCCGCAGGGCGAGGCGGCCGAAGGAGGGCCGCCATGGGGTCAATGGCGCGTCAGACGGGGACTTTGCGGAGCATCTCGATACCGACTTCGCCGGCGGCGATCTCGCGCAGCGCGGTCACGCCGGGCTTGTTCTTGGTCTCGATCTTCGGGGCGTGGCCCTGGCTGAGCATGCGCGCACGGTAGGTCGCGGCCAGCACGAGCTGGAAGCGGTTCGGGATCTTGACGAGACAGTCTTCGACGGTGATGCGGGCCATGCGGATGCTCCGGGGGAGATCAGATCAGATCGAGCGCTGCAAAAACCTGGGACTTGTTGCGGCGCTGGGCAGCGTACTTCAGTCGCTGGGAGTGGACGACGGTCTTCAGGTCGAAGAGGGCCGTCTCGAACAGGGCGTTGATTATAACGAAGTCGAAATGCCGGGCCTGGGCCACCTCGATGCGTGCGTTGTCCATCCGCCTGGCGATCACGTCCACGCCGTCCTCGCCGCGGCGCATCAGGCGCTGGCGGAGTTCGTCCCAGCTCGGCGGCAGGATGAAGATCAGCACCGCGTGCGGGAACAGCTTCTTGATCTGCAAGGCGCCCTGCCAGTCGATCTCGAGCACGACGTCCTGGCCACCGGCAATGCGCGCCTCGATGGCTTCGCGCGAGGTGCCGTAGAGGTTGCCGTGCACCTCGGCCCACTCGAAGAAGTCCCCGTGGGCGATCTTGGCGCGGAACTCGGGCTCGCCGATGAAGTGGTACTCGCGGCCCTGCTGCTCCTGGCCTCGCGGCGCGCGCGTGGTGTGCGACACCGACACCGCCAGGTGCGAGTCGAGTTCGAGCAGGGCCTTGACCAGGCTCGACTTGCCGGCCCCGCTGGGGGCGGCGACGACGAACAGGTTGCCGGGGTAGTCCATGGGCGTGTCGGTGTGCCGGGCCAGAGCGAAGTATCGCCGCTCAGCGCGATGCCGGGTCGGGGCGGTTGAGCGCGTCGTGCCGGCTTTGCACGCTCGGCGGCCACTGCGACTTGATCCAAGAGAGCGCGGCGACGATCTCCGTGTCGCTGAGCACGCCTTCGAAGGCCGGCATCGCCGAGGCGTGGTTGGGCAGCTTGGCGGCCCGGGCCACGCCGTACTTGGTGATGCGGAACAGCATTTCGTCCGGGTGATGCCAGGTGTGGCCGCTGGCGTCGTGCGGCGGTGCGGGCAGCAGGCCGTCGGCGCCGGGCTGCCGCCAGTTCGCCTGCCCTTCCAGTCGCACGCCGTGGCAGGACGCGCAGCGCGCCTCGTAGACCTGCCGGCCCAGCGTGACCAGCTTCGCATCGTCGGGCCGCAGACGCCAGGGTTCGCCCGGCGCCGTGTTCCCGCCCGACAACGCGATCGCCACGCCCCCCGCCACGAACACGGCCAGCGCGCCCAGCCACAGCGGCATGCGCGAGGCCATGGTCAGTCCCGCTTGGGCTCGATGACCGTCACCACGTAGTCGGCACCCTGCTTTTCGGCCTGGAAGCGCACCTTGTCGCCGGCCTTGAGCTTGTCGAGCCAGGCCTTGTCCTTGACCTGGAAGACCATGGTCATCGGGGGCATGTCGAGGTTCTTGAGCTCGCCGTGCTTGATGGTGAGCTTGGCGGCGCTCTTGTCGACCTTGCGGATCTCGCCTTCGCTCAGATCGGCGGTGTCCGCGGCGATGGCGCTGGCGCAGGCGCCCGCGAGCAGCAATGACAGCGCAGTGGTTCTCATGTCGGATTCCTTATGTGTGGGGTTGTTGGGTGTCAGGCGGGGCGCACCGTGATGCGGCCGACCATGCCGGCCTGGTAGTGGCCGGCGATGAGGCAGGCAAAGGCGAACTCGCCCACGCGATTGAAGGTCCAGACGATCTCGCCGGTGCGACCCGGCGGCACGTGGGCCATCCAGGGCTCGTCGTGCTGCATGTCCGGGAATCGCGCCATCAGCGCGGCATGCTCGTCGAGCGCGGCGGGCGTGCCGATGACGAGTTCGTGCAGCACCGCACCGGTGTTGCGGATGCGCAGGCGCAGCGTCTGGCCGAGTTTCACCGCGAGGCGATCCGGCACGAAACGCATCGAGTCGAGCATGCGCAGCTCGACCGTGCGCGTCGCGCGCCGCGCTTCGCCGGCGATGCCCCAGGGCTGCTGTTCCGGCGCCGCCGGCACGTCGGCCTTCGGGTGCGTCGACTCGCCATGCGCATGCACGGCGCCGACCAGCAGCACCGAACCCGTGGCGAGCAGCAGGCTGCGTCGATCAATGATGGCCATGGCCTGCCCCTGGTTTGCGCACCTGCACTTCGACGGCCGCCTTCGCCGCCGCCGGGGGGCCGCCGCGCGGCGCCTCCGCCAGCGTGCCGGTCCATTCGTACGCAACCGTCCCTGGCGGGTGCTTGAACCAGCCGGGGTCGCGGTAGTCTCCGTGCGGCTGGTCGCGCCGCACCTTGAGCACGCTGAACATGCCGCCCATGCCCACCGCGCCGAACGGGCCGGTGCCGGTCATCATCGGCGCGGTGTTGTCGGGCAGCGGCATCTGCATTTCGGTCATGTCATGCATGCCGCGCTCGCCCATCACCATGTAGTCGGGCACCAGGCCGGTGATCTGGCGCGCCACCGCGCGGTGGTCCACGCCGATCATGGTCGGCACGTCGTGCCCCATCGCGTTCATCGTGTGGTGGCTCTTGTGGCAGTGCATCGCCCAGTCGCCTTCCTCGTCGGCCACGAACTCGAGCTGGCGCATCTGGCCCACCGCGATGTCGGCGGTGATCTCGGGCCAGCGCGCGCTCTTCGGCGTCGGCCCGCCGTCGGTGCCGGTGATGAAGAACTCGTGGCCGTGCAGGTGGATGGGGTGGTTGGTCATCGTCAGGTTGCCGATGCGAAAGCGCACCTTGTCGTTCTTGCGCACCACCAGCGGGTCGATGCCGGGAAACGCGCGGCTGTTCCAGGCCCACAGGTTGAAGTCGAGCATCGTCATCACCTTGGGTGTGGCACTGCCGGGCTCGATGTCGAAGGCATTGAGCAGGAAGCAGAAGTCGCGGTCGACCTCGTCGATCAGCGGGTGTTTCGCGTTCGGGTGCGTGACCCACATGCCGTACAGGCCCATCGCCATCTGCACCATTTCGTCGGCATGCGGGTGGTACATGAAGTTGCCCGGCCGCCGTGCCACGAACTCGTAGACGAAGGTCTTGCCCGGCGGGATGCCCGGCTGGGTGAGCCCGGTGACGCCATCCATGCCGTTGGGCAGGCGCTGTCCGTGCCAATGCACGCTGTGCACCTCGGGCAACCGGTTGGTGACGAAGATGCGCACGCGGTCGCCTTCGACCACCTCGATGGTCGGCCCCGGGCTCTGGCCGTTGTAGCCCCACAGGTGAGCCTTGAACCCAGGGCTCATCTCGCGCACGACGGGTTCGGCGACGAGATGGAACTCCTTCACGCCGGCGTTCATGCGCCAGGGCAGCGTCCAGCCGTTGAGCGTGACCACCGGGTTGTAGGGGCGGCCGGTGGGCGGCACCAGCGGTGGCATGGTGTCGGGCCGGGTCTGCAGCACGGGCTCGGGCAGGGCGGCCATCGCCGCCTTGCCCACCGTGGCCGTGCTCACCGCGGCTGCGACGGCACTGGCGCCGCCGAGAAAGTTGCGTCGGGAAACCATGGCTGTGTCCTTCGGGTTCAGTGGCCGGCGTCGCCGCTGTCGGCGCTCGCTGGCGAGGGGCCGGCCATCGGCACGAGCGTGGGACGGCCGAGCATCGCCATGTCCAGGTCGGCCTGCGCGAGCCAGAAGTCGCGCAGTGCATCGATCGAGGCGTTCACGCCGGCGATCTGCGCGCGCGCATCGGCGAGCAGCTCGAACACGCCGATCAGCATGCCGTTGTAGCGAAGCAGGTTTTCTTCGGCGATGCGCTGGCGCAGCGGCACGATCTCGTCGCGCTGGTGCTTCGCGATGTCCCAGGCCGTGCGGTAGGCACCGTAGGCTTCGCGCACTTCGGAGCGGGCGTCGATGGCCGTCTGGGCGGTGCGCTGCAGCGACTGCCGGTAGACGCTCTCGGCGCGTGCGACACGCGAGCCGCTCCAGTCGAACAGTGGCAGCTCGAAGCTGATCTCCCAGCCACGTTGCGTGGGCGCTTCGTTGGAGCTGTTGCGAACGGCGCCGACTTCGAGCACGTTGATGAAGCGGGTGGTCTTCGTGAGGCCGAGGTTGCGGGCGGTCTGCTCGGTGGCCAGCTTCGCGGCCTGCACGTCCAGGCGCTGCGCCAGCGCCGTGCGTTCGATGTCGGGCTGATCGGCAGGCTGCGGGGGCAGGTCGGGCAGGCGTTCGGGCAGCGCGAACTGCGTCTGCCTGCCCCACAGGCCGAGCACGCGGATCAGCCGCTCGCGCGCGGCCAGCCTGGCCTGCTGCGCGCGGGCCAGGTTGAGTGCCGCGTCGGCGTAGAAGCCCTGCTCGCGGGCCTGCTGCAGCTTGTTGAAGTTGCCCACTTGCGCCATGCGACGCGCGAGCTCCGCGCCGGCCTCGGCGGCCTGCATCACTTGGCGCGTGTAGCGCAGGGTCTCCTCGGAGGCCACCGCCTGCACCCAGGCCTTGCGGGTGTCGGCGGCGAGCGCGAGCACGCTGGCCGCGGCCACGCCCTGGGTCTGCGCGAAGCGGCGCGATTCCGCGTCGCGCCGCATGGGCATCGCGACCAATGCCGCCAGGTCGAAGTGCAGCCCTCGTTCCAGCTCGACCTCGTCGCCACGCGTGAGCCGCCCGAAGCTGAAACCCGGATTGGGCAGACGGCCGGCCTGCACGAGCTCGGCCTCGCCGATGCCCAGCTCGAAGAAGGCCGCCTGCAGGCCGCGGTTGTTCAGCAGCGCGAGCTGCACGGCGTCATCGGCCGACAGCGGCCGCGCCAGCAACTCCGCCACGCGCTGGTCGATGTGCGACTGCTGCTCCTCGGTGCGAGCCCAGTGCAGGTTCTTGCCGAGCCTGTCTTTCGCGACCTGCTCGACCTGGCCGAAGCCACCGTCCGCGCTGAACGATGCGCAGCCGGCCAGCAGCGCGGCCAGCGCGAGCGATGCGGCCAGGCGGATGCTGCGGGCGCTCATCGTGGGCTCCCGCCGGGCGGCTTCGGCGCGGCTGACGACGCGGGCGCTGCCGCCTCGCGCGCATAGGCGCGCCAGCCGCCGATGCGCGCTGCCGTGTCATTCGCCTCCTTCCAGCCAAGAGGAAGGGGCTCGCCCGCCTGTCGGTATCGCGCCAGCGCCGAGTCGTGCCGAAGTGCCGGCACCTCGGCCTGCGGATTCAACGCATCGGCTTTGGCGCCGCCGCCTGGCGTTTGGGCCGGGGCCATTGCAGTGGCCAGCAGCAAGGCGGCTGCCAGCAGGGCAGGCGTGCGCCTGCGCCATGAGTGGGGGACCATGTCGTCCTCGCGTGAACAGGGGCATCGTCCGGCCGCGTGCGCGGCCGGTCCCGGCACTCGCCGTGGCGAGTGCTGCTCAGGCGCCGGGCGATCGAGGCGGGCGTTCGAGCCCGCTGGTCAGGAAGACCGGATCGGCGGCGCCGCCGCCCGACATGTGCAGCGTGGCCTCCGACGGCGCGACCACGACCGGTGCGCTGCTGGGCAGCGCCAAACCCACGCAACAGGAGGCGCAGGCGCTGCAGTGGTGCTTGGCCGCAGGCGTCGAGCTGTCGATCGAAGCGTCGTCTGCATGCGATGCCGCATGCTGATGATCGTCTTGCGCGTGCTGCTCGTGCGTGTGGAGGGCTCCGTCATCGCCGTGCCCGCCGACCGACGCATGCTGCAAGCGCCCATGGCTCGGACCGCACTGCGCCATCTGCGCCGCGGCAAAGCCTTGCACCGGCAGCGCCAGCAGCAACAGGCAGATCCACAGTGTTCGCAGCACGGACTTCACATTGCCAGTCTAGTCGAGTCGACGAACCCGTTGCGTGGCGGGCTCATTCGATGTTCTGCACCTGAACTTCGAGTGCGAAGCTAAGTGGTTGTCGCGCAGTCATATTTGCTCGTTGCCGGCCCAAACACCCCACGGAATACCCCACAGGTCGTGCATGCAGCGTCTTGCGGGAGCATTTCGTGGTCGATGCGTGCAGCGACTCAACTGTAGCCTGTGAGGCATGCGGGGTGGGAACAAGGCGCTGGCTGGCGATTTCGAGACGGTTGTCGACCGCTATCGAGACCCCGGCGCTGCCTTTTCGGTCCAACGCTCCGCGGCTCCGGTTCCGTAAAGTGGAACCGCTGTGATCGTCCCCAGCCCATCCAACCACAGCGCCGGCATATCCACGTCGGCGAACTCCCCAGTCAGGTCCGCGAAGCGCTCGGCCTGACCGCGATGGTCAAAGGGCTTGGTGACTGCGCAGCCGTTCTGGTTCCTGACTTCCCATCCCCGCGTTCCGAGGCACACGGCCTTGGTGCCCGTACGGACCCGGAGACGCGCGGATCCCGCGGTGATCGGGAGCGCCTTCGCCAACGCCATTGCGGCGTCGGGCAGGAGCTTGCGGTACAGCAGACCTGGCGGGCCGTAGCCGTCCCACCTCGCCTCCTGCAAGTCAGCGCTGCTCCATGACAGACCATCCGCGCCGCAGCGCTGCGCCCACCACACCATGATCTTGACCGTCAGCAGGGGCCAGTCCTTGGCGAAGGGCGCCTCCGCGACCTTTCCGTTCTTCGCGTCGGCCGCCACGCCTCTGGCCTGCGCATGCAGATCGGCGTGCCAGTCGCTCTGGATCTCGTCCAGGAAGAGCACCCGCCTTCCGTCGGCGTTCAGGCGAATGCTGCTTCGCACATGCGCGAGGACGTTCCGCGTCCTGAAGTGGCGCGGGTGATAGGTCAGGGGCCAGTCGTCCAGCTGGATCAGCAACTCGCGATAGTCGTCGCCACCTGGAAGGGAGAAGCGCTCCCACTTCACTGTTGCCTGGTGCTTGCCCCATGCGAGAAACTGCTTTGCCATCTGAAGCTCAGCGAACTCGATCGCTTCGTCGGGTGAGGCAAAGCCGCTCTTGGCGGTGTCGATCAATCGCCCTTTCTCATCAAGCACGATCCACCAATCACGTTGCTCGACCAACAGGTCGCTGAAGCGAGTTCTTGCCACTGCCCAGCCGAGCGACCGGTGCCGGAAGCGGACATGGGCCATGCCGTGGCCAACGCCATGCAGCCGGCGGCGCTTCTTGTCGCTCGCCGGGAGTCGGTCGCAGCACTCCCGCCATCCCGACTTGGCGGCAAAGCCGAATCTGGACTCGCAGACGAGCTTGGGTAGCACATGAGACAGGTCCACCATGCGGAGCACCTGGGCCCTCGTGAGCTTTGCGTCCTGCGGTGCCCGCTCAAGTCGCGAGAGCACTCCCGACAGGATCAGCTCCTCGCGCTTCGTGCCCTTCTCGGTCAGGGCTTGCAGGCTCGACAACCACTGCTCAGGCGTGGCGCGATTCGGTCCTACTGATCGGACAAGCTGCGGCAATGCAGCGACCAGCGGCAGAGGCGCCACTTCGATGCAGTAGTGGTTGTCGGGCGTACGCCGGCGGCGTGCGAGTGCGGGTAGATGTGGGGTGAGGTTGCGCTCGAACCAAGCGATGAATCTGTCAACGCCGGGATCGGCGCGTCGTCTGAGGAGCGCAAGATGCTCTGCGACGGTTCGCCCAGCGAAGCGAAACTGATCGGCACCGGGTTCACGGACTACCAGGTCGACGAGCGGCGCGTAGTCCCAGCAACCTGCTGCATGCGGCAAGACCAGCCGCTGCCGACGCTGACGTTCGTCGAATCGGCTGATATTTAGGCCCAGTGGCCCCTCGTTCGGACCGTCCTGCCGCTCGCGGAGTGACATTGATTCGTAGCGCTGGGCTGCCGTGCCTGCTATCCGCCCGCTGCCTTGGCGGCGCTGGCCTTTGCTTCTGCGGCTGCGGCTAGGAGCTTGTTCGCCGCCGTGTCGTCACCTGCCGTCAGCAGTGTCCACAGCGCGGCGCATCGATCGCGGGCCTCGGCCGGACTCGCTTCCAGGTCCTTCAGGACGGCCAGTTCATGCGCCGCACGCTGTTTCGCTTTGCGGCCACCGTACTCGGCGACCAAGTGATCGCCCGCCACATCCATTGCCTTGATGAGCGCGTCCTCGTCCGTCCGCACGCCTTGCCAGAAGAACTTGTTCGTCATCGCAGCGCGGGGAAACTCGGCGATGCCCTTGAGCAGTTGGAACGCCTGCCCCCAGGGTGAAGACCATTTGGTGACGTGGCCGACGTTGAAGGCCACCGGCGAGTAGGCGACCTTGGGAATGAGCGCCTCACCCCCTGCCTTGCCCAGGCGGGACTTGAGTTCGTCGACGATGTTGCCCACCGCTGATTCTGGAATCTTGCCGCCCGGGTGATAGGCCTCGTACATCCGCTGTGCGTCCGCACGGATCCGGTCGCGTTGGGTCGACAAGAATGTGTCCAGGTTGTCGCCCACCGTTGCGTTGAGCAATTTGCGCGCTTCGTCATTCGCCTCCGTCAGCGCGGCTTCGAATAGCGGAATGGCCGCCTTGGGGATCCAGCGCATGCCATCGGCAAGTGCGTACGAGTAGTGGGGCAGAAGATCGCCGGACGCGCACCGCAGTCGGTCGATCCTCTTCAGGATGGACTCGTCGAAAGGGGCAACTTTGAATGAGGTCCTTGAGCTCACCATCCCCGTTTGGCGAAAACTGTCGACGCCGAACCATTCCGGCTTCACCGGTGCCTCAAGTGGGGGCACGCGGCTGGCTTTGTCGACGGCCACGAGCATGCCCTGCTCGAACACGCGCGCGATGCCTTCCCCCAGGCCGTCCAGCTTGGGCACGCCCAGCTCTTCGGTCGGTGATGCCACCGGCTCACCCTTCTGATCGGTCAGCGTGACTTCGCCAGTGACGGCGTCGACCGAAACCTTCAGCTGCGGTGTGTCGCCTTGAGGCTGAGTGAGGCAGCGGTTTCGGTACTCCTTCCAAAGGCGGGCGGCTTCAGCTTCGCCTTCGGGGATGACCAGCTGCGGCATGGATGCCGCGATCTCTGGCTGCAATGGCCCGGCTACGGCCCACAGGTAATCGAACCACTTGCGGCAGGCTTCGAGGGTGGATGGTGAGACCGACGTGACGATGTTGGCTTGCGATGCAGAGGTCGGTCCCAAGCCCATGTTCTCCGCCGGCCCCAGAGCAACGACCACGCTTGCATCGCGAGCCGAGAAGCAAAGCAGGTTCGACGACCGGTCGCGAAGGGATTTTTCCGGGTAGATGCGGAACGCCGCCCTGTCCGGATAGCGCTCAGTGAGGCGAACCAGTTCAAGCAAGTCAGCCTCGGTGGTCCGGCAAGTCGGCTGGATGCTGATCACCAGTCGAAGGCGCGTTCCTCCAGCGCCGTCGGCGAGGTAGCCCTCCATCCACTCGACGGCCTGGCGGTTGATGGCACTGGCCACGCCGAAGATGCTCACCGCGGAGCGCGCCACTTCTTCGAAGGGCAATGACGCGTAGGGCGCGACGCCCGCACTGACCCGAGGCTCGGGCCAGATGAAGGGGACACTGGGTTGAATCGACTCGCTCACGGAACTCCCTCGGTTTGTTCTTGCTGCTGCGATGACCCCGGTGGCAGAGGTCACCCGATTTCGGGACTCAGCTGCCAGGCCATAGCGTGATCGTGTCAGGTTCCCATCCGCCCCAACGCGCGTCGCAGTCGCTGGACGCGCGTGAGGGTCCATCCGTCAATCGGGTAGCCACCGAGCTGGCGCTCGAACACCTTGGTGGCCGACGACGCGAGTGCAGGATCGATCGCGTCGACCAGGGGCTGCAAGCGTGCCTTCAAGCTGGCATCGGCCAGCCCGTTTGCCCGAATGTTGACCCAGTGGGCCAGCAGCAGCCAGGCTTGGTCAAGGTTGAGTCCCAGGCTCACCGCGTCCTCGATGGCCTGCCTCGCATCGGCATGAAGGTCCAGACCGTCGCAGCTCTCCGCCAGGTTCTGGAGGGCGCCAACTTGATCGATGTGATCCGAGACCAATCGCGCTATCGCCGCCAGGGTCTCCTGATCCACACTTGCCTTGCGCAGGAAGGCAGGCACTTCCAATGCATCGTCGGCCAGACTGAAGCAGATGTCAGCGGCAGCGGGTGATGGCATGCTGCGCGAGAACATGACGCGAGACTCCAGGCTGTAGCTCAGCGCTGCTTCCCTGACGGTACCCAGGCCGCCCCAGCCTGCCGCGAGCATCGAACTGACGCGGTGCAGCTCTGCCTGCTTGGTGGCTTTGTCATCCTCGGCACGTCGATGAACGAGGATGCAGTTGGTCTGTTTGGACATGAGCTGGTACTGCAGAGCCAGCCCGAGAGAGTCGATCTCGGTGACATGGGCGATGCGACGCGCTGCAGCGATCCTGGGCAGGCTATCGCCGGGGCATGGGGCATCCGCCTCGCCGCGGGCGAGCTCCACGGTCTTGCCTTGCGCATCGTTGGCCAGGAGGCGGACGGCGCTCGCCTGGACGGGACGGGCGAATCCCGCGAAGGCAAGGACCGTGTCGCCTCCGAACACAATGGGTGCGGGGCCGCAAGACCAGGCCGGCGCGCCGCCCCAGTCGATCCGAACGTTTGAGAAGACCGGCTGGCGCATGCGATGCAGCATGCGATGCGCTGCCGCTTCGAGTGCCTCGCCAGGCGTGGCGAATTCGCAGGCTCCCCCGGTTGATTCAGCCAGGGCTCGCAAGACACCTTCAGCTGGCGCCGAACCAACGCCGATGGCAAAGACACGGTGACCGCTGTTTCGAGCCGCGGCGATCATCTCTTCAGCCTGCCAGATCTCGCCGTCGGTGATGAGCAGCACATCAGCGCCGCCATGCTCCGCGCTGCGCGGCAGACCGAACACAGCGCTCAGTGCTCCCTCCATCTCCGTGCCACCGAGGTCCGCCTGGATGCCGTCGATTAGAGGCTGCAGGTGTCGGAGTGCTTGAGGCTTGGCCGGCGACGGCGCGACCAGATGCTCGACGGTGGATCCGAACCTGCTCAGGCTCAGGTGGTCGCGTTCGCTCAAGGAAGCCGCCACACCGCGCAATGCGGCACGGGCGGACGCGATGCTGTCGCCATTCATGGATCCCGAGCAGTCGACGAGCAACTTGAGTGCGATCCGTTCGCGTGGAGCACCCATCGGGGGCTGAAGCGCCGCCATCATCACGACCGGGGCCGACGCGTCGAAGGCGTTGTCCGCGCGTACCAGTAACGAGGGACGCGGTTCGCGGGGTATCACGATCACCACAATGTCGCGGTCCAGCCGGGCCCCTTGCGAGAGCTCCATGCGCATCGACCCGTCTTGGCCGAGGCTGGTGGCGAAACGGTGCGTCGGGCATTCCGCTGTTGCGCCCGCAAGCGCTTCTCCGAGCGTGACCGTTAAGGCCAGCGGGTACTCCGCGTCCAAGCTGGCCAACGGCACCTGTTGTGGCTGCAAGCCAGCTTGTTCGGCGCGGCCGTAGCGCGGGGCGATCGTGGTCGGGATCGACACGCGCAGCCGGCCTTGCTCGAAGCTGAGGAGCTGTGCAAAGCGGCACTCCAGCACGAGTTCGTCGGCGGGCTTGAGATTGCCGATGTTGGCGGTGTGCAGGCCGTCGTCATGGGCCTCCAGCATCACCGGGGCGTCGCCTTGTTCCAGCGACTCCTCGTACTGCCGCTCGGCTTCGCGCTTGGCAACGATCACGCCCTCCTGACGTTCGCCGTTCAGTTCGGACGCGAAACCGAGCAGCACCGCCATCGGTGGCAGCGGGAACGTGTAGACGACTTCGAGCACCTGGCTGCTCGTGTTGCGGTAGGTCTGGCGCAGTGTGAGTTCGAACAGCACAGCATCCAGGCGACCTTGGGCCTGTACGCCGACCAGAACCGGCGCTGGGGCGTTGCCGTCCTTGCAGGAGAGTGCGAATTGGGGGCCGTCTTTATTCATCGTTGTTCTCCCGGTTCGTGGATGGGATGGCTGCTGGAGAGCCGGATGGCTCACCCGTGCTTGAGGTGCGCACCTGGCGGTAGAGTGCCGAGATACCGCGTACTAGACTGCGCATCTGATCGGGTGTCAGGTCGGCGCGGCCCGGTTCGACGTGAATCTCAAGGCCATCCGCGACTGTGACGCGGCTCCAGACCTCGATCGAGCCAGGCGCCGCGCGGCGCGGCGCGGGGTCATCGGGCGCACCGGACAACAGCTCGCGGACACGCTCCAGGCTCAGCCCGGCGTCTGTCCAGCGGCGGATCAACAGCAACTGTTCAAGGTGACGCCGCACGTAATGCGCACCGCGTTTCTCGCCGACCGGCCGTTCGACTAGGCCTTCGGCGATGTAGTACCGCACGGTGCGCGGCGTGACCCCAGCAAGCATCGACAGCTCGTCTATGGAGAAGCGCTCCGGGGTGGCGGCTTCGTCGGGCGGGGTTCGTTGCGCAGGCATGATTCAGTATGAGACATTTGTTTGCGACAGTCAACTGTGTAAAAATGGCGGCAGCCCGTCCGGCCTAGCGACCCCAAGCGAGGCGGCGGCATGCGGTTCGATGCCGGCGCATCGGGTCAGATGATGCAAAGCGAGGTGTTCATGGACGAAGACGAGATCGGTGTGGTGTTCCCTGCGGTTGGTGTGCCGGGAGCGCTGGCCGTTGTCTGCAGAGTGAAGAACGCCGCGCGAGTCCGGGCACTGCACGATGCGGCGACGCCCGCCTCGTATCGAGTCGAGGCTGTTGTGGGTAGCCACTTGCCGCTGATGGGCAGTCTCGAGGAGTTGGTGTCCGCGGCGCCCGCGAACAGCCTGAGCGTGGCCGATCCGCCTCTGCCGATCTACGTCCACCGAGGTGGACGGGATGCTGTCTACCTGGACTTGCAGTCAGCGACGGGTGGACCCTTGTCCAGTGTCGGTGTGGACGTGGATGCCGACTCGCCTTTCGCTGCGTTTGCCGGTGCCCGATCTGCTGCGAACGAGTTGCTGGATGTGCTGATGCGCAGCCTGTGGATGCCGCTCGTCCTGGTGCGGCTCGACCTGTTCGTTGGTGGTGAGCCGGAGCCCGTGGCGCACCAGCTGCATCTGCCGTTCGTTGGAGACGTCAAGATCGGTCCACTCGGTGGCTTTCATCAGTACCCCTTGTTCGCGGAGCTTGAGAGCCTGGCCCGGGAGGCGATTTGCAGCACGAGTCCGTACTATCGGCTGCTGTGCGCTCACCGGTTGTACGAGGGGACTGGTGCCCTGCGCGCCAAGCTCAGGCAGATGTGCGCTGACCTGTCGATCGATGTGCCGCTGCCCAAGGATCCGAAGGTCGATCGGGATCTGCTGGTCGCGATGGGGTTGGGCGGCTTAGCGGACCAGAACATTCGTACCGTGAATGATCTCCACGGCAAGATGACGGGACTGCGCAACTCGGTCGCCCACTTCTTGTTGACCAAGGGCGAGCCCGCGGCGCCGCTGCACACCTCGGACGGCATGTCGTACAACGTCTACTCCTGTGCGGCTGCCGTGCTGCTGCACTATGGCGTCAGCGCGCTTCAGGAACTGTCGGCGTTCTTTCGCCAACACCTGAACAGCCATGTTTCGCGTGGCTCTGTCTTGCCGATGGTTCAGCAACGGGATTGCTTCAAGGTCGTGGCGCGGATGTCGCCGCCGCCGAGCGAGCAGGAGCCTTTGTAGTCGCGGTCCCGGAGTCTCGGGCCCTGATTTCGAGCCTGCAACACATTTAGGCCGGCGATACCGGCATTCACCATCAGGTTGACGTTGGCGTGCGGAGGGTGGGCTTGCCGTGTCGACCCACGCTACCACGTCGTTCTCGCCGTCAAGGTCTGCGCGCTCGCGGGGCGAGCGCTTGCGGCCTGCGGCCGTCTTCGAACCCTGACTGCTGCGCTGCGACGTGGTGCTCCGGTCTCGGGCAATCCCGCCCGACACAGACCGGAGTTCGCCATGTCGCTGTCTTCCACTTCTTCCGTTGTCGCTGTCGATGCGCTGCTGGTGCGCGATGTCGATGGTCAGTACCGTCCTGCGCGTGCCGAGGAGGTGCTGTCGCAGGCGCGGCGCGTGCTGTCGCAGCGGGTGCGGCGCGGTGCCACGATGTCGTCGCCGCAGGCGGTGAAGGACTACCTGCTCCTGGAGATCGGTGTGCTGGAGCACGAGGTGTTCTGCGTGCTGTTCCTGGATGCGCAGCACCGGATCATCGAGCTGAAGCAGATGTTCCGCGGCACGGTGACGCAGACCTCGGTGTATCCGCGCGAGGTGGTGAAGGCCGCGCTGGCGTGCAATTCGGCCGCTGTCGTACTGGCGCACAACCATCCCTCGGGTTCGGTCGAACCGAGCCGTGCCGACGAGTTCCTGACGCAGACGTTGAAGTCGGCGCTGGCGCTGGTGGACGTGCGGGTGCTCGATCACCTGGTGGTGGCCGGGGCGGACGTGTGCTCTTTCGCCGAGAGGGGCCTGATTTAGGCCGCACAGGGGCGTCGGCGGCGCCCCTTCTGCATGCGCTCAGGCCAGACCGATCCGCCGGATGTCGAACGCGAAGGCGCCGGCCTGGCGTGCCGCGATCATCAGGCCGACCTGGCGGATACGCGCAGGGTCGAGTTGCGGTGCGCCGGTGACCTCGCGTCCACGGAAGCTGGCGCGGAAGGCGGCCAGCGGCAGGTGCAAGGTCTGCCAGTCGGTGCCCTTGGGGGCGAAGCTGGCCTGGTAGTTCAGGCTGTCGAAGCCGTCGTCGGTCAGCAGGCTCAGCTTGAACTGCTTGTTGTCACCGCGCAATTCGATCAGGCAGCTCCCGGCGCCAGCCAGACCCCGTTCGCCGGGGCTGGACCGCACCGAGGCAAAGCCGCCGTTGCGCTCCAGCGAGACGGTTCCCTCGAATAGGGCGTGACCTGCTGGGTCGTGGCGCAGTGTGCTGCGAGAGATGCCGCCCATCACGCGGTCGTCGATGGCGTGCCACGCGTTCGCCGCACTTGGGTCGGTGAAGTCGAACAGCGTTGTGCGCATGGCCGGTCCAGCGTAAGTCCTACGGCCTGGGAAATCCGAACTGCGTCGCACGCGCTCGGATGGCCCCGATCACCTCGCGAAGGTCCATCGGGTCCAGCTTGTTCTTGTTCAGGAACGCCCGCCATTGCGTCTGCTTGGTGGTGTCGTCGGCAAAGGCATCGCTCAGGCCGATGGGCATGGTGCTGGGCATGGCTGTCTGTCGGCGGGCGAAGGTCGCTTCGATGGCGCGCTGCAGCTCTGCATCGTCGAGCGTGTCGTCGCGCAGCAGCAGGGCAAGGTCGAAGAAGTCCTTCATGCGGGTGTTGGTCATGCCCAGCACCGTCACGGCATGCAGCTTCTCGGCCACGACCGTGGCCTTGGGGTACGCGCGCAAGGTCGGTGCGGGGACGTCGGGCAGAAGGGTGGGGTAGGCGATGGACTGCGCCTTTGGCGTGACGGCATCACCGAAGCCGATGTCGATCTGTAGTGACAGGCGGGCGCCGTCGAGGGTTGCGCGCAGATCGATGCGCACGCCGCCGTAGCCGGCGTCCTTGCGGATCGGGCTGCCCACGACCGACGTGGGATCGAAGACAACGCCGTCGTCCACTGCGATGCTGGCAATCGATCGGAAGACGTCGACCAGAGTCGGCACATCGTCGGGGCCGAAGCCCAGTAGGTCGGCGTCGCGTGTCGGCCGATGCGGCTGGCCGTACCAGAGTTGGAATAGCAGCGCGCCCTTCAGCAGGAAATTCGGTGCGTGCTGGGAGATGGACAGTCGGTAGAGCAGGCGTTCCAGCCCGTACCGGGTCAGCGTCAGGTTGAAGTCCTGCTTCGACGTGTCGGTGTGCTGCTTGAGCCTGGCGCGGATCGACGCAGCGCGGTTGGCGGTCATGCCGTGATGGCCTCGATGTAGGGTCGCATGACGTTGGCCACCCGGCCGCGCGTGGCGTGGCGCCAGAGGTCGTCCAGCGTGAACTTGCGCTGGGTCCAGCCGTCGCGGAGCGCTTCCAGCGCCACATCCAGGCCGATCTTGTTGCGGAACCGGAAGCAGTCAACGACGGTCCGGGCGGCGCTAAAGACCGGCACTTCGACGCCGTCGATCTTCAGGCGATCGACGCCATCGGTCAGTGCCGCCTCCGACATGCGCACGACACGAACAGCAGGCTGGTCCAGCCTTGGGCTCACCATGTGCGGCGGGATGGCGATCCAGACCTCATGGGGGGCCTGGGTGCCGATCTCGTGGACCCGTAGGGCGGACAGCAGGCAGACCACGCCCTTGGGCACGCGCGCAGAGACTTCTGCCAGCGAGCGGTGCTCGCTGATCGCGGCGCCGGGCAGGCCATAGAGGCCGCGCGCCACGCGTTCTAGCTTGCCGGCCTGCACCAGGCGCGTCAGGGCGATGGTCGGCAGGCCGAGTTGCGTCACGTCACGCGCACGCAGGAGGGTGCGCTTGCTCGCGAGGCGCAGCACCTGTTGTTCGTGGGTGGACGCGGCATCAGCGGCGGTAGCCTTCATGCGTGCATTGTGTTGCGAAGTGAATGTGAACGTCAATGACTACAGTAATAACGCAACATCGCTGTTCGTGACCTGGCGGCTTCCAGTTGCCTCGAAGGACGGCGTCCAGTCGGGACTACGCGCTGCCGAGCAGGTCGTCGATGGACGCTACGGTGACGGTGTTGCCGACGGCACGTGCGAGCGCGGGGTCCATGCAGACGAAGGCATCGGCCTGAAGCTGGGTCAGGGCGATGTATTCGGCCACGAAGGTATCGGGCCAGCCGAGTTGGTAGGCGATCTTCCAGGCGAGGCTTTGCAGCACTCGGTCGCCAAGCAGGCGCAGCCGAAGGCCGCGCAGGTGGTCGAGCTGGCGTTCGGCGGCTTTTCGGTCGAGTTCGCCGCGTCGGACCAGGCCATAGAGCTGGGCCAGGACCTGGGAGCGGATCAAAGTCGGCGCCAGCAGCTTGTGCTGCGCCGCCACCACGGCTTGCGACCGGGCCAGGTGCAAGGCGACATCGGGGCCAATCACGAATCTTGTCATTGCGTCGCCCTCGGCCGTGAGTTCGTAGCCTGGTCGCCCGCAGCAATGGTCTTGCGGTTGGGTGCGCTGAACACCACGGCGACTCGTGTCGCGCTGAAGAGAGTGGCGAGGTCGTCCTGGATGGCGAGTGCCGCCTTCGGCGTGATGGGGACATGGCGACGCACCGCTGCGATCAGTCGCCCGATGTCGATATGAATCGTCATCACCGTGCGGGCAGCTGCTTTCGTGCGCTCGACGGTTCCGCTGGCATTCCGCATCGGCCGGAGTCTAGAAGCGCCACTCGATATCGTCGAGGGCGGCAGAACGGCGACCCAGGTTGGCGCCGGTTGGAATTGATTCGGGGGCGCATCGTGTGGTGCTGCTGATGCCAGGTCTGGGTGGGCCTGGACGTGTCCCCGCTGCGCAAGGCCGGGCCGTTGCGCTGCGCGTCGAGCCGCTGTAAATGACTCAGCGACTCGGCCCCGTCGGGCTGCCGTCCATCACGCAACACGGGCAGGCGGACGGCATTCGCAGTCGTCGTGGCGGTACTGGCAGGTAAGGCGAACACCGAGTTGCGGGTTGCTGGCAAACAAGCATGGCGCTCAAGCCAACGGATCGAGTCCGTACAGTGCGCGCAAACGCCAACTCTAGGTTGGATTATAAGATCTCATAACTCGTTGATTTTATTGACTATGTATAACTCGCCGCAGGCGAATTCTCATCGGTCAATGTTTGCTAACTGCATGATTTCTAAGGAAAAAAATAGTTTTGCCGTCATGGATTCCGATGATGTAAGATCAGGTTGCAGCATCTCGCTGCTAGGAGTGATGTGATGTCTGAAGAGTCAAGCGAAACTGCGGGCGAGCCTGAGTCATATCAGTCCAGCATGGACATCGAGTTGGCAACCTTGTCGAGCGTTGCCCTCGCTCGGCTCGTTGATGAAGTCCGCAATGAAGAGCCCGCCACGGCGGGGGCCTACGACCGCGTCCACAACCGTCACAACCGTTGAGATGGTGCGGTGCAGATCGACACCGTCCTGGTGAAGGTCGCCAGTAGGTGCAACATCAATTGCACCTACTGCTACGTTTACAACATGGGCGACGACGGGTGGCGAGATATGCCCGCCCTCATCTCGCGCGAGACAGTGGGAGCGCTCGCGGAAGCTCTAGGTGAGCTCGCTCGAGATCAAGCCAAGCCTTTTGCCACAGTGCTGCACGGTGGCGAGCCGCTGATGCTCGGAGCCCGGCGGCTCGAGTTTGTGCTCCGTTCTCTCAGGGCAAAACTTTCAAGCGGTCATGCACTTTGCATGCAGACCAACGGCATGCTGCTCACGTCAGAGACCGCTGACATTTGCGCCCGCTACGATGTCTCTATCTCGGTCAGTCTCGACGGGCCGCGAGCGGTCAATGACCGCTTTCGGCTTGGCAAGCAGGGCGAAAGCACGCACGAAAAGGTTGTGGCGGGCATTGAAGTCCTGCGGCGCCACCCGCGTGCTGCGTTCTTGTACTCTGGCTTGCTCTCGGTCATCGATCCAACCTCGGACCCAAGGGCGACGTACGACTACTTCAAGGGTCTGGGCGCACCGTCCATCGACTTTCTCTATCGCGATGGAAATCATTCGTCCTTGCCATTTGGCAAAGAGTCACCTGACTCCGATGAGTATGGGCAGTGGTTGTCTCGCCTTCTCGAAGCCTACCTGGGCGATCCCGCCCCCCCGCGCGTTCGGTTCCTCGACGACATGATCAAGCTTTGTCTTGGCGGCTTTGGCATCAAGGAGGGCCTTGGCCAGACAGACTTCGGAATAGCCATCGTTGAGACCGACGGAACGATATGCAAGAACGACACGCTGAAGAGTTCGTTTGACGGTGCCGATCGGTTCACGGAACACTGGTCGGTGCGTACGCATGCGTTGTCCGCGGTGTTTGCGACGCAGGAGTTTGCGCGCTACCACGCACTACAAAGGCCAACGTCTTCGACATGCCGTTCGTGCGCCTACCTGCCGGTGTGCGGTGGCGGCATGCCACTGCATCGGTGGAAAGCGGGAACTGAGTTTGACAACCCATCCGTGTACTGCAGCGACCAAAAAACGCTGATCTCGAACGTGATTCTTCGGCTGAGGAAGGAAGGGCTGAAAATTGATCCTCGTCTCGCGGAACGAGCAACTTCGTCGCCAGCCGTTTCCGTATAGCGTCGTCACCCAGGGGCTCGAGCCTCGGGATGCGGACGACGTGTTGGACTGGCTTGAAAGCGATGCTCCTTGGCAATTGCGAATCGCAGACTTCTACGAACAACACGAGTTCAGCTTCGCTGATGTTCTCGTTCCCCGCGCCGTTGGTCAGGTCTTTTCTGTTGAAGCTTTGCGGAACCTTCGCTCTCACATCGAAACCAAGTTCGAAGCTGACCTCGATGAGCGAATTGACATTACTGCCCACAAGCTTACTGCGGGGCAGCGAATTAGGATTCACAACGACTTCATCCCCGGAGAAGAGTCGCATCGACTGCTGATACAACTGAACCGCGGTTGGTCCGACGACAATGGCGGAGCCCTGGTTTTCTTCAACAGCGATGACCCTCGAGATGTTCATCGGATGCTTAGGCCGGTACACAACACTGGGGTTCTTTTCGAGATTTCTCCGAGTTCACTCCACGCGGTGACGCCGATCAGCGCAGGAGAGCGCTTCACATTAGTTCTCTCCTTTTTCCTCAGGCCATCGTGCGGAACCTTGCCGAGCAGATCCACAGCTGCCTGAGCGACGTATGCTGTCCGCTTTGGTTCCCCGGCCTAGCCGAACTACTGGCTGCTGAGGGACAGCGGCGACTTGATGCGCCCGGGAACGGATATTCGACGTCTCGTCATCTGCGATCTGTTGATCCCGCCGCGGTCGTTGATGTAGCGCCCGAAAATGGTACCCATGGCCCGCGCTTGCGCATCGAATTCATGCCAGGCCCCGTGTCAGCTGGCTTTCTGGATAGAGGCATCACTCCAGCACGCCTTGATCAAGTTAACAGTGACCTGCTGAAGGCCCTCTCTGACTCGTCCTCGCTGATTGGCAAAGTTCCTTCGCTATGCGACACGGTCGCTCGACTCGCGCTCAGCGTCCACATTCTTCATGTCGACGACCCAAGCTACGATGTCAGTTATAGCGACCCAAGCATTCCATTCTCGATTTTCGTATCTGCCGCGACTGGCACCACGGCCGCGGCTCGCATGGCGGAGGCGGTCATCCATGAGTCTATGCACCTGCAGCTGACCTTGATCGAGAACACCGTTCCGCTGGTGCGGAACAGTCTGACGAAGCACTATTCACCGTGGAAACGCGAGCTCCGCCCGGTGTCTGGAATTGTTCATGCACTCTATGTCTTCCGTGTCATTGACCATTGGCTGCAGCGGCTGGAAATGAACGGCAGCTTGGCCAGCTATGCTCGGCATCGACGGGTTCAAATTGCCGCAGACGTTCGAGAGTTGGACTTCGCCAAATATTCCGACGATCTGACTGACGCGGGCGTCACCCTAGTGGGCCGGCTTGCGCCTGGCGATATGTTGTCTGTGGTCCGCCGGTAGCAGCACCACATCGCGCACCTCCGCGCTCACTGTTCGATCCAATCTCGACGCCGATACTTAGATGGAGAACGCTGCGGCCGTTTCCCGTGCCCGGGGATCGCGGGCCCTGATTCCTTCACGCTGCGCGTGAACGAGGCCCGCTTGGCGAACTGACCGGCTTGCAGGTCGCTGCGCTGCGCTCCGCTCGGTGCGGCGCCGGCCAGATCGCCACCCCGGTCACCCGCCAAGCCCGGAGCCGGGCCGCTGAATGCCGGGTGCATTGAAGTGCTCGGTGATTCGCGCCGTGGAATGCTGGTGCGCTGCTCGCAGAGCGTGCTCCACACAACCAACGCTGCTGCCTGGTCCGACCAGGCCCGGCTGGTCCTACATCAGCTCGAACGGCGACAGCACGCCGGCGAGGTGGTCAGGGTGCTTCTCGTCAACGACGAGCCAAAGTGTTGGTCCCTTCTGAACTTTCGCTCGCTCAAGAACTGCGGCAATGGTCATTCCTTCCTGCAGCAGGTCCACGTCACGCAGCTTGACCAACTTCATTCCGTCGGCCTTGGCCTCCTGAACGGTTTGTGCGAGGCGTGCCTTCTTGGTGTCGCCATTCACACCCAGGAACTTGGCCAAGCCGATTTCGGATACGAGCCACCACGACTTCCCGATGCGCACGGGCAGGAACGAGAACGAGTGCATCAACATGAGTTGCCGGGCGTGAGCCACGGGTTGCCAAGGCTGAACCGTCATGGGCGACGTCACCATCACGTCCTTCACAGTCTTCTCGAAATTCGCCATCAGTGCTTCCTCCAGGCCGATGCTCAGCTCGATGGCGGCTTCGGTTGCGTGGCGCGCGTAGGCGCCGATATGCATTGCGTCGTTGCGGGCGGTCTGAACTGTTCTGTAGAGCGCCTCGAAGGACTTGAACCTGGACGGGAATCGCTCGGGCAGTTCAGTCAATACCGGTGAGTTCGCGGCGCAAGCTGCAATCTTTGGCTTGTACTGCTCCAGGACCGCCTGTTTGCCGAGCAGTCGCAGTCCCAGTGCTTCGAGGGCAAAGCAGATGGCACCGAAGCCTTCGGCGTCGGCCAGGGCGGCATAGCGTGCCTCGCGGAAGCGGTCTCGGTAGTGGACGCGCTCATGCGGTTCGAGGTCCCGCGAAGTGGAGCCTTGACCGGGTGTTCGACTACGGGGCATGCAGTGGCCTGGGTGGATCGGCGAGAGAGGATGGTAGTTCGCGTGAGCGTGAAGGCTCTGACGGTGGTGGTGGTTGTGGTCGTCGTGATCAGTAGGTGTTGCCGGGGCGTGTCCCCGCTGCGCGGGGCCGGGCTGTTGCGCTGCGCGTCGAGCCGCTGTCAAAGGCCCAGCGTCTCGCCCCTGACGGGCTGCCATCCCTCACGCAACACGGTCAGGCCGGCGGTGCCGGCTGAGACATGCGGCGGCCCTTTCCCGTGCCCGGGGACCGCGGGCCCTGTTTCCTTCACGCTGCGCGTGAACGAGGCCCGCTTGGCGAACTGACCGGCTTGCAGGTCGCTGCGCTCGGTGCGGCGCCGGTCAGATCGCCACCCCGGTCACCCGCCATGCCCGTAGCCGGGCCGCTGAAGTCAAGGGGCACTGAAGTGCTCGCAGCGGCTCGACCGCCGCGCCAGTCGCTGCGCTTGGTGGCACGTCGGCCGCAGAGCCGCCGCTGCTCGTGATCGTTCGGTCGGCTGCGCTGCAACCGCTGCGCCAGGCGAGCTGGCACATCGGCCGCGACGCTGCGCCGCCCGCGGGGAGGGGGCAGCCCGTGCGCCAGTCGTCCCACCGCGCTCCCCCCACGGCGCCCCCGTCAAGAGTGAGGGGGACTTGTGGGGGGATCTTCAAGCGGTGGGCCGGGAAACTGGCTCACTGCTTCGGCTGCGAGGAACCCCACCCATCCCCAACCCCTTCCCGTGAGGGAAGGGGCCATGCCCACCCCCCGCCCGCCCGTGGGCGGGAGCGAGGAAGTCCGAGCGAGAGGATCAGTTTTCAGGGCAACCCGGACCGGGGCCCGGCTGATCTCTCACGCAAGGAGATATGGCCATGGCCAACGTTCAAGTGTTCCAACGTCACGCGCACCTGGCGGGCGCCGTCAAGCTCGAATTCGTCAACGGCCGCGAAGGCAAGATCGCCAAGGGCGTGCTGACCGCCATCAGCAACACCCGGCGCGGCAGCGGCGACAGCCGCGAGGAGGAGTCCACCGCGATCCAGTGGACGCTGTGGGGCAAGCAGGCCGAGAACGCCGCCGAGTACCTGGGCAAGGGCTCGCACGTCAACATCGTCGGCCGGCTGCGCAACAACAACTACGAGAAGGACGGCGAAACCGTCTACGGCATGGCGTTCACGGCCGAGGAGATCGACTACCTCGACAGCCGCGCCGAGAGCGAAGCCCGCCGCAACGGTGGCCAGGGCGCCGAGAGCGTGCCGACCGCGCGCAGCGGCGAGCAAGCCGCACCGGCCGCCAGCACCCGCAAGCCCCGCAGCGCGCGCCAGCCGGCGCACGCCGACGCCTGAACCCTCATCGGGTGGGCGTGATGCCGACGAGCCGCGCCCGCCCTTCGAACCTCATTCAACGATCGAAGGAAACCATCATGTACTCGACCCCGACCCTGGCGACCCGCTTTGCCCGCAACACCCGCGTGATGCGCGGTGACCAACCACTGAACGAAGACCAAATGCGCGCCGCGGCGCCGTCCATCTTCGCCGAGGGCAAGCACGCGAGCCGCTCCGAGCGCTACACCTACATCCCCACCATCGATGTCCTGCGCGGCCTGCGCAAGGAGGGCTTCGAGCCCTTCATGGTCGCCCAGGGCGCCAGCCGCGTCGAAGGCAAGGCGGAGTTCACCAAGCACATGATCCGCATGCGCCACGCCGGCCAGGTCCAGACCCGGCCCGAGGCGAACGAGATCATCCTGATCAACAGCCACGACGGCGCCAGCTCGTACCAAATGCTGGCCGGCATGTTCCGCTTCGTCTGCTGCAACGGCCTGGTGGTGGGCGAGGTGGTGGACGACATCCGCATCCCGCACAAGGGCAACATCCAGGGCGAGGTGATCGAAGGCGCGTTCCGCGTGCTCGACGAGTTCGAGGCCGTGGGCGAGCACACCGAGGCCATGAAGGCGCTGCAGCTCGCGCCGCCCGAAGAAGTGGCCTTCGCGACTGCCGCCCTGGCGCTGCGCTTCGGAGAGCGCACCGTCGAGGAAACCGGAGGCCATCGGCCCGCCCCGGTGACGGCCGAGCAGTTGATCGAGGCGCGCCGGCCCGAGGACATCGGCCACAGTCTGTGGACGACGTTCCAGCGCGTGCAGGAGAACGTGATCCGCGGTGGCCAGCCCGGCCGCAGCGCCCAGGGTCGCCGACTGCAGACCCGGCCGGTCGGCAGCATTGACCGCGGCGTGAGCCTGAACCGTGCGCTGTGGATGCTGGCCGAGGAGATGCGCAAGCTGAAGGCCTGAACCCGTGAGCCGACCGCGCTGGATTCGACCCCGAATCCAGCGCGCCCGCAGCCGCGCACCGATCCGACCATCGGTGCGCAGGCGGCTGCGCCACTCCGCGCGAGGTGATGGAATGAACATGGCACCCGAAACGCTCGACGATCTGGACACGTTCGCCGCCCGGTCCGGCGAAGCCACCCGCAAAGGCGCCCAGGCCTTCGCGCGACTGCTGCAGCTCGCCGAAACCCGCGACTCCGGCCAGATCCCGCGCGTCGCTCGTTTCCTCGCCGCGACCTACAACGGCCAGGCCTTCCAGCTGGACCCCTTCGAGCTTCGCGCCGTCGACATCGCGATCAGTGACGACATGCTGTGCTGCCTGGACGCGCTGCGCTGGGGCCGTGCCGACCTGTACACGCTGGTTCCCGATGGTGACGCCCGCGTGCGTGCCGTCATCGACCGGTGGGGACTTCGCTGGCCCGCAGGCGGGTGACCGCGTCGCGGCGCTGGGCCAAAGTGCCGGCCTGAGTGCGCCGCGCCTAGGGGCCCGACAGCAAGTCTGACGCGGGCCGCGCTGGAATCGGCATCGAATCCAGCGCGCAGCCGCCACCGTCCCGATTCGATCATCGGGACGGTGCGTGCGTGCGGCCGGTTTTCAACGGCGCGCGCTCGCCGGCTGGCGCCGGCTCGCGCGATCCCGGCCGCCGGCCTTCGAGGCGCGGCGCCCGGGAACAGTCCTCCGCCACGGCTCATCCCCTGTCGATTGCGCCGGAGGACTCTTGATGAAGACACTCGTTCTCGCCAACCAGAAGGGTGGCGTCGGCAAATCGGCCGTCGCCACGCTGCTGGCGCATCACCTGGTGCAGCATGGCCGGCGCGTGCTGGCGGTCGACCTGGACCACCAGGGCAACTTTGGCAGCCCCATACAGCGGTCGAACCGCGCGACCGCTGCCGGTCTCACGTCGGATCGTCTGTTGACTGAGGCCGTCTCGGTGATGCCCAGCGCTGCGTTCGTTCTGGTGCCGAGCGATCGGGGGCTGCTGATGCTTGAACGCCAACCGACGATGCACACACCGTTCGCGCGCAACCTGCGCAGCTTTCTGGCGGCCATGGACGCGCACTTCGACGTGTGCGTGATCGACACCAACCCGAACCCCGACATCCGCGTCATCGCCGCGCTGGCCTCGGCCGACTTCGTCCTCTCGCCGATCCAGCTCAACCAGGAGGCGATGGAAGGCGTCCATGGCCTGTTGAATCACGACAGAGTCGGCGTGCGCAAGATCAAGGCGGTGCTCAACCCCAAGCTCCAGCTGATCGGCCTGCTGCCGACGATGGTCGAGCCTACGCCGTTCCAGAAGGCGAACTTCCTGCAGATCGTGCAGCGGTATCACCCGCTGTTGATCCGCATCGGTGACGGACCTGGCGACTTCGCTTCGATGCCGCGCCGCTCGGCCATCGCCGAGGCCCAGGCGCACGGTCAGGTTCTATGGGAGATGAAGAAGACCGCCGCGCGTGAGGCAGCGAAGGAAATCGAGCCGACCCTGCGTGAGCTGGCCCGGATCGTGGCGGGGCAACCGCAGGTACATGCACAACCTGGAGTCAGTCATGAGTCTGCCGCTTGATCAGCTCGACCTCCTGGGCACGCCGGCCGACCTGCTGGCCGGCGCACCTCTGCAGCTGCCTATCGAGTCGATCATCGAAGATCCTGACCAGCCCCGGAATGAGTTCGACCCAGAAGGCCTGGCCGAGCTGGCCGCGTCGATCAAGGAGCGCGGTGTACTGCAGCCGATCTCGGTACGGCGTCACCCCGATCAGCCCGACTGTTGGATGCTGAACTTCGGCGCCCGGCGCCTGCGGGCGTCCAAGCTCGTTGGCAAGTTCGACATTCCTGCTTTTGTCGACAAGACGGCGGACAGCTACGACCAAGTGATCGAGAACGAGCAGCGCGAGGGACTGAAACCGCTGGAGCTGGCGCTGTTCGTGCAGCGCCGCCTGGCAGCGGGTGATACCCAGGCTGTGATCGCCCGGCGCCTGGGCAAGAGCCGGCAGTACGTGACGATGGCCACCGCGCTGATTGACGCGCCGGACTGGTTGATCTCTGCCTATCGCGAAGGCCGATGCCGTGGCTTGAACGAGCTGTACGAGCTTCGCAAGCTGGCCGGTGACCACCCTCAGTACGTGGAGTCCTGGACCGCAGATCGCGACGCCATCACTCGAGACCGCGTGACTGCGCTGCGCGCCGATCTCGCGGATGGCTCGGCAAGCATCCGGCCTGGCGCGTCGGCGCTCATTCAGGCAGTTGCAGAGCGAGCTGCACAGCGCCAAGAACCAGCGGTCTCGGCGCCGTCGCCCGAGCAGATGTCAACCGGCAGCCGGCGCCGAGCTTCGCCGAAGCTGCGTTTGCTGGCCAGGCTCGATGGCACCGAGGTGGTCGTCGATACGCAATCGGCACCATCGGAAGCAGGGCAGGTCTTTGTTCGCGCGGTCGGAAGCCGTCAGACAGAGGCGGTGGAAGCCGCGCGGCTCACGCTGACTGGACTTGTTGCCGATTGAGCTCTGCCACGCGGATGGGGCGCGCTACGCTCTGCTTGATCAGGTACCTGCGCCATTCGTCCCCAGAGCAGGCGGTTCTTGATGGATGTGCAGTTCGTACCGTCCGTTGATTCGGTAGATCGTCCGCGTTCCGCCGCCCGGCGTCGGCTCGTCCGTCACGTCGAACAATTCGGTCGCCAGCAGCACGCCCTTGAGCGTCGAGCAGCCGAATCGCTTGCGCAGGTCTGTCAGCTCCGCCGGAGCCTCGCGCGTGATCACGTTGGCCGCTGTCGCGAGCACAACCCAACCATCTGCGCGTGGTGTGCGCGTTGCGATCTCGCCCAGCATCACAACAAGGCGGCTACACCTCAAGAAGCCCAGCTCAAACTGGTGCTGTCCCTCGGGCGATGCCCAGTATTCGGCAAGGTGCTTCTTTCCGACCTCCACCGATCGCGCCCAGCCTTCCAGACGTTCCTTCAAGCGCATGGTCTCTTCCCGCTGCGCATCGAGGTACGCGAGCGCACTGTCAGCGTCACCACCGACGGCTGACTGCCAACGAGGCAGGAAGTGGTGGATCAAGTCATTGCGCGCATCGACCAAGGCCCGCATCTCCAAGTCATGTCGATCAACGAACTCGGCGTCGGTCTCGATCGAGAACCGAAACCCCAGCCAGACCTCGTCGATCTCGACTGGAGGGTCGTCCTCGGATGGAAGCCTCAGCACGTTGTCGACCAGCCTGCCGGCCAGTTCGCCCATGGTCTTCTTCTGAACGATTGCCGCATGCTTCTCGAAGCGCGCAGAGAACTCGCTCGCCGGTCCTCTGAAGGCCGAGTGCGTATTCAGGTACTTGAGCAGGTACTCGACCTGCTGAAAGTTCACGACGTTTCGGCCGATGCGCCGCAGCACCTCGTCCGTTTCTGGTGTCCTGACATGCGCTCTGGGCGCAGCTTCTTCGCTCACGTTTCTTCTCTCCCTGGCGATGCCTCGCAGCCTGGCCGCAGCGTCAGGGCCCAGAGTTGTCAATCTGATTGACAACTCGGCTGCTGATCTTCGTTGCGCCCATGCTGGATTCTCGGGCGAATCCAGCGGCTGAAGAGCCTTGGTCCGAGCCAATACTGAATGCGTAGGTGAGTGCAGAGATAGGCGCGGTGGCGCCGGTGTCTGACACGCACGGCATGTCAGGAGGCTCGGGTATGGCACCCTCGTCACGTGATCGCATCAGCGTCGATTTGCACGGCCTGAAGGCCGCGCTCTTCGAGCGTGCTCAGGCCCTCGGCGTCTCGCCCTCCGGCCTGGTCCGCACAACGCTCGCTGAAGCCCTGGGGCGGTCAGATCCGACCGACATCGATCGATCGATGCAGAGCCTGAAGTCAGGCACTGGCGACCGCGTCCGGCTCTGCCTGCGCATGAGTCGCGCCCAGGCCCGTGCGACGCTGGAAGGCGCGCGCCATGCTGGTCTGAACCCAGGCGACTACATCGGCGGCCTGGTGGCCGGCGTGCCCGTGTTGTTGGGCTTAGGCAGCCGAACCGACCACCTCGCCGCGCTGATCGCATCGAGCGCCGAGCTGTCGACGTTCAGCCGCAACCTCCACCACCTGACCAAGCTGCTGCGCCACGGTGAGTTCCGCCCGGCCCAGGAGTACCGGCCGATGCTGGACACCCTGGGCGCTGACGTGCGAAGCCACCTGGCCCTGGTCGCAGGCGCGCTGGCCGACCTGCGCCCGCGTGGCGGGACTTCAGCCGTCGGCCGATCTGCGAACGACTGACCTTCAGGAGCGAACCATGCCTCAAGCACCGAACATCGACGGCGTTCTGATCACGTGGGGCGACCGGCTCTTCTACCCAGGCAACCGCGTTGTCAAAGTGAAGCCGCAGCCGAAGCTGAAAGCCGGCGCGGCAAGCCAACGCGCCGCCGCCATCCGCCAGCGCATCGAAGCGACCGTGGTCCGCCGCGCGCCGCAGGTGATGGTCAAGGTGACGGGCGGCGGGCGCGGCATGAAGGCCATCGCTGCCCACTTCCGCTACATCAGCAAGAACGGCCGGCTCGATGTCGAGGACGAGCGCGGCGAGACCATGCGAGGCAAGGACACTCTGTACGACCTGGCCGATGACTGGCGCTTCGGCGGCACCTTGATCGACGACGTTGCTGAACCCGGCCAGCGGCGCGAGGCCTTCAACATCATGCTGTCGATGCCGCGTGGCACCGATCCGCTGACCGTGCAGCGCGCGGCGCGCGAGTTCGCGCAGGTCGAACTGGCTGACCACAAGTACGTGATGGTGCTGCACGACCACCAGGCCAACCCGCATGTGCACATCAGCGTGCGGGCCGAGTCCAAGCACGGCAAGCGCCTCAACCCGCGCAAGGCCGATCTGCACCGGTGGCGCGAGACCTTTGCCGAGAAGCTCCGTGGGCATGGCGTCGAGGCCGAGGCCACCCGGCAAGCAACGCGGGGGCGCAGCCGGAACTTCGACCCCTTGTGGCGGCTGAAGGCGCGAGAAGATGGTCGCCTCCGCACCCATCTCGCCAGCGCCAAGAGCGGCGCTCAGGCCCAGGCCACACGGGCAGAAGCCGTCGAAGCCTGGATGCACGTGGGCCGCGCGCTGGCCATGTCGGGCAACGAGGCGGATCGCGACCTGGCACGGTCCATCGCTTCGTTCCTCAAGGAGATGCCAGCGACGCAGCAGGCGGAACAGAGAACGACGAACCAAGTTGCTGATAGGGTCATGGAAGTCCGCAACGATCCGGTTCGATAGGGCGAGAGATGCCGCAAACAAGCGTCAGACCTTGCGAATACTCGCCGAGCCGACGTAGCCCTTTGCATCACATCTCCTTCAGTGGAGAGCTGGCCCGCACAAGTTCAGCAATTGCGATCGAATCTTTCCGGGCGATGCTGTCAGATCCACCGTCGCAAATCGGATGCCATGGCCCTGGATGACCACCGTCTCATCAACTGCGTCGCCGATGGAAGGGTGAAGCAGCAAGCCACTGGCGCAATCCGCAAGCGGATCGCCGCGCCCGACCTGGGATCGCAGGTAGGCGTAGATCTGGTACACGTACCCGCTGCGCAGCGTCTCTTCTCGATACCAGCCGCTCGTCACGATCGACGTGAACTTGGTGTCGATGACGATTCGCCGGCCGGAAGGTGCATGGTCGAGCACCACGTCGGTTCGCATCGTCGGCAAGATCTTGTCAATTCCCGATGTCTTCTGTTCGATCTGCCAGCCTAGCGTACCGCCACACCGAACACGCCATCCCTGCGGTTGCAGTGCCACGTCATAGAAGCCGCCTACGGCCTTCTCGAACAGTCGGCGGACCCATGTGGCCTCGCGCTCCGACAGGTTCAGCACGTTCATTCCTGCCGCTTCCGTCGGCAAGGCAAGGTCGAAGGCCAGCCTCGCAGCCGCCACCATCAACCTGTCGTCCGCGTCGTTGCGGCCAAAGCGATCGGTGCTCATCTGGGCGCGAGTCGGCGCGTAGCCAGAGACGCCCATGGTCTTCATGCCACTCGCAAGTGAGCGGCAACGATGGGAAACGTCCTTCCTTCTCACGATTCTGGATATGGTTTCCAAGGCCGCGCGGACGAAGCGATTGCGAGGCGTATCGATGGTCAGCTCATCGAATCGACATGCAACCAAGCCACGGTCCAGCAGTTGATGCCGTTCAGTGCTCAGGACATCAATCCGACCCCGCACGCGGTTGAGGACGGCATCCCGAGACCGGTAGCCCAGATTGAGGCGGCGGCGCTGCCGGACTTCGACCGCGTGGGCCAGGATCTCGGCGACCAGATCAGGGAGATCGTCAGGGTTGTCCTCCAGGCCAACATTGCCGATGCCGCGAGTGCGGAACAAGTCCGACGCGTACAGCATCAGCAGCCACAGATTGCGCACCGGAATACGTCCGATGTAGCCATCTGCGTCGACCGACGCGCTCTCGACTTGCTCCGCGACCACACCCATCACCAGCCCTGAAGCAGCCGCGCACACGCCTTCTGCGCTTCGTCAGGGGCGTCAAACCAATACTCATCGAGCAATGGCCCGATCTCAGTCTCGACCACCTGCTGGAACCACTTTTTCGTGTCCCCGGCCTCCAGCCTATGTGCGGGCGTCACGTAGCTATGGCCGATCCGGAACTGCTTTCCCAGCCGCGCGTCAGCCGCGATCTGGTCATTCAGCTCAGCAATCCGGTGCTCGATATCCGAGACCAGAGCCGGATCGACAGCACACTCCTTGACCACCCAATCCCGCCACGCGGTGCCAAGCCTTGGCTCCAGACCCACGAAGGCGAAACGCCGACGCAGCGCGAGATCGACCAGGGCCAGCGACCTGTCGGCAATGTTCATCGTGCCGACCACGTAAAGGTTCTCCGGTATGTGAACGGGGCGGCGCTTTCCATCCGCATCCGGGTAACACAGCTCCAGTGCCTCGTTGGGCGTGCGCTTTCCTGCCTCCAGCAGCGTCAGGAGTTCGCCGAAGATCTGCGCCGGGTTGCCACGGTTGATTTCCTCGATCACCACGACAAACTTCGTCGACGGGTCCTTCGACGCGGCCTTGATCGCTTCCATGAAGACGCCGTCGGCCAGCGACAACTTGCCTTCGCCGGTTGGGCGCCATCCCCTGACGAAGTCCTCGTAGGACAGGTTGGGGTGAAACTGCACCGCACGGACTTTGCTTTCGTCCTTTTGACCCATCAGTGCAAACGCCAGGCGCTTCGCAAGCCACGTCTTGCCGGTGCCTGGTGGCCCCTGAAGGATCAGGTTCTTCTTGGTGCGAAGGCGGTCCAGGAGCCGATCTATCTCGTTGCGTTCAAGGAAGCATCCGTCCTTGAGAATGTCGTCGATCGAGTACGGCACGATCGGCACTGCAACATGAATGTCCTCCTGGGCCGCTGCATCGTCGCCATCGTCAGCGTCGCTCGCGTCCGCTTCGCCGACCGGAGACTTCTCATCGGTGGGATCCTTGTACAGCCAGGCTTCCAGCGAAAGCTCGGGGTATGAATGGACCGGGTAAGAGGTTTCCTGGAAGCGCGGCTCCAGTACATCCATCACGGCAAGGTAGTCTGCCGAATTGCAGCGTCTCTTCGGGCCGTGAAGGCCAATCGGCACGCCGAGCTTCTTGCTGACGTAGACCTGAGAGTTGTGATCAAGGCTCAGGAACGCCCAAGGCCTGATCCAGTAAAGGCCGAACGTCAGGTTCCATGCAACGCCTCGTCGCCCGTTCGCGCTGTCAAAGGCCTTGGCGAACTCCTCGCGGGCAAGGTCATCGTCGGTGTCTGCATACGCGATGCCCGCTGCAAAGACGCCCCAAAGCGAGTCGATGTGGTCGGTCGCGCGATTGACCTCGAATGGAAAGTACCAGGACTTCAAGTTGTTCAGCAGCGGGATGCCTTCGAACGTCTCTGGAACAGGTTCGTCGACGCCCAGGAACTTGGCCAACTCGGTCGCGATGATCTTGCGGTTGGAATCCTTGATGCCTCGATTGAATAGACCCATCGTCGTGAACGGGCAGACGTCCTTCACGAAGCCCGTGGTGCCATCCGCATACTTGTCTTCCGCCAGGTGACCGAGTCCGTCGACCCGAACAGAGATCTCTCGGATGCCTTCCACGAGGGCGGCCCTGTTGGCGCGATAGGTGAGCAGCTTGTCGGCGATTGCTTCATAGAACTTTGTCCAGCCGAAGCGATGTTTGTCGGGCGCCACTGTCCCGAATCGCTCTCGCCAGTAGGGCGCGTTCCGGAAACGTTCGACGTCCTGCGGCTTGTTGTCGAAGGCGAAAGCGATCAAACCATCGGTCATCCACTCGCCAGGCAGAACGCGCCACACCGTTCCCCGGTGGGTATAGAAATACCACTCACGTACCGGTTCGATCTTTGTCCAGTCAACCTTGACTCGCTTGCCATCATTCAGGTTCTCAGTGATTGTGCCGATCGCCTTGATCGCCATCACCGATACCGCTTGTCCAGGGCTTTCAAAGGGCAGCCCATGCTTGCGCGTGTAGGACGACTTGACTGCGATCCGATCGCCTGGCCGCATTGATCGCACCACGTCGAGATGCTTGTCCTCGTAGCCGTTCTCCCAAATCCCCTCGGACAGAAAGCGTGGCAACTGATCGTCCGTGCCCCCGTAGCTTGCGCCAACAAACCAGCTCGCCTGTGCGCTCGTGTTTTCTGTTTTTGTGTTCATGGATACCCTCAGATCGTGGTGCGCAAGGCGACAAATTGACTGCTCGGGCCCTCTGAACGCAGGTCCAGGTTCGGGCTGTTCGAAATCACATAGGCCAAGGGCCGCGTCAGCGTGAACGGGAACAGCACCGGCAGCGATTGCAGGGTCGGCACCGACACAGGTTTGCCGGCAAAGCGCACAGCGGCATCAATGAGCCATGCCGTCAGCTCGTCGTTGTCGATGGTCGTGGGCGCCAGTCGGATCACGCGTTTGCCCTTTTCCACACGCTCCACGGCGCCCCAGCTCGCCTGACTCTGAATGACCATGTTGGTCATGCGCCTGGTGCCTTCGCGCTCGCCGTAGATTTCACTCATCCGGCGATGCACCTCGGCCGACGCACAGTCGCCTTGCAGGGCCGACAAGCGGCCGATCAGTTCGGCAACTTTGCCGAAGAAGGGATAGGTCGCAATCGCCACCCCCCAACACAGCGCGGCAATCGGAACATTCGCTTGCGACTTGTAGATGGCCACGCCGCGATCCGCGTAATCGACGAGGCTGGCGCGCGGCTCAAGCCACAGCCGATTCAGTACGGTGCGTGTTTTCTTCTTGGCTTCTACGCCAAGTTCGGCTGCATCGAGCAGTGCATTCAGATCATCTAGTCCAGCCACGCCTGCACGAATATTCAGTGCCGCAGCCGCCCAATCAAGCTGAATGAACCGATCAAAGCCTATTTTTGGGGCTGATGAATTCATTCGGTACCAATCACATAACTGACTTTCACAAAGGGCACGATCAGCTCTTCGACCGAGACCCCTCCGTGGACCACCACCTGGTCACCCTCCGGCACAAAGGCCGTTCGTCCGCCTGCGAATAAGGGCATGAAGTTCGCGGGTAGTCCAGCGATATCCAGTCTCACCGTGCTGGGGTACGCGGCGGCGGAGTCGGCCAACAGGGACTCACTTCGATAGACCCTGACGCGTTCCCCGCGCGTCTCCGCGATGACGCCCTGGTTGGGCCTGCCAACGCCAGTGGACTCCACGTTGCCGTGATCGGCGGTGAGGTAGATGTGGTACCCCTTGTCCAGCAGCATCGAGAACAAGCGATCGACGAAGCCGGTCGCCAGCCAGTTCCCGATCCACAGGGCCACGTCCTTCTTGGATCGCTCCTTGTGAAGCCGGTCGTCGACCTCGTCAATGACCAAGCCCAAGACCTTCGGTCGGCGATCCGTCAGGTCCGATTCAAGTGCGTCGAGCTGATCCGCCTGGCGCAGAGCACGGCGGTACATGACCTCATTGGGGTTCACGCCTTCGTTCTGCCAGGAGTTCTTCCACAGGGCTTCTTCCCTATCAGTCCGGTCGATGGAGTCGTCGAACTCACGCGGCCGGAGGCCCGAGAAAAGCGCTTGGCGTGACACCGATGTCACTGTGGGAAGCCAAGCGAACGACGTGCTCTCGTCGAAGGCAAAACGCTTCGTGCTGGCGACTAGCCACTCCCTGATCTGCACCCATTGATCGAACGCCAAGCCATCGAAGACCAGCAACGCCACCTTCGTCTCGCCCGCTGCCCGTCGATGTCGCAAGAAGTGCGGAATGTGATGCACCATCGCAGGTGCCCGCGAAGGCGACTGGAGAATCAGGTCAGCGTAGTGCTTGGCTGCAACCCATGCCTGTAGCCGCCCGTCAGTCTGCGCATGCAGCGCATTGATTGACGCGCGCACCTTCGAAAGTTGCTCGCTGCCCTCAGCGCCCGGCAGCCCATGAGTGCGGGCCAGGATCTCGCCGTAGCGCTTGGCGAACTCGCTCCAGTCCTTGTGCGACGCCGCGTCCGATGGGATCGATGCAATCAGTCCATCGACGCCCTTGAGCACCAGTGCCTGCAGGGCAGCCGGGTCTTGAACGATCCCCGCCTTGATCCAGCTCGGCATCCCAGCCGGGACGCTGTGGACGGCCAGCGGATGCAAGGTGCCGTCGAGGAACATGGAGTCGACCAGCACCTGCACATCGGAGTGGTCAAACGGAATCTCGATCTTGGCGACGTAGTCTGGCGGCGGTGGTTCGCCCGTGCGGGAGCCGTCCAAACCCAGACCGGTGAGGTAGCGGTACCACGCATCCTGCACGACACGCAGCAGCACGCTCTTCGAGGACAGCCACGCCGCGACGGGCTGGTCGGCGAACAATCCCTTGCCTTGCAGGATGCCCGCGGCATGCTTGGCAAACAGTGGCGGCAATGAGCGGTTGGCGAAGTGCATCCGCAGCAACTCGCGCCAGAAATCGACGGGCGTGCGGATGGATCGCGGCGTGAGCTGGTAGACGTGTTCGAGGATGAAGTCCTTGGACTCGTTCTCGCCGCGAGCCGACTGCAACTCGGCTTCGTGGGCATCGAACAGCACCGCCAGGTGCTCCGGCTCCACCTGCTTGACCGTGCTGTAGGCCAGCCGAGGGAACAACTCGGCCAGGCTCAGCCGCGCCACGCGCCCGTGGTGCACGATGTCCCACGGCAATACGTTCTGGTCAGCGCCACGCAGGTGCAACACCAGTGATGGAGCCGGGCCAGCTTCCCCACGGTCCCAGGCACCTCGATACCGCTCTTCAAACTCGGCACGGAAGGCGAACGGGTCCTCATAGAGCATCACTTCGAATCCACGGCTGCGCAGCTCGGAAAGCAGCTTCTCGTCGAGCAGCACGTCATCCGGGTCGCACGCTACCCAAAGCCGGGTCAGGTCGGCCGTGAAGTGGCTGAGAATGCGTTCTGACCACTGGCTCATCCCACCTGTCCTCCGGGCATCACATCGCCGGAGACGCGCACCATCATCACGGCATTCAAATCCGGCACGCTGGCCTCCATGTCGTCCAGGGCGGCCATGCGTGCATCGTGTTCTTGTTGCAGCCGCTTGCGCCGGTGCTCACGCACGGCGGGCAAGCCGATACGGCCAATCGCCTGACTCCGGGCTTCGAAGGCGTAGCTCGCGCGCTCGCGCTCTTCTTTGAGCCGGGTGCGGTGTTCGTCCAGCAGCTCTTTGAAGATCCGTTCACCCTGTGTACTGGCAGCCGCCTGCGATGCCTCGAACCACTTCACCGACTCCTCGGCACCCGTCACGGCATGCACGTCCACGGTTTCAGTCAGCAGCAGATCCCAGACGCGCTTGGCGGTCGGCACGAAGGGCCGGCCTTCCTCGTTGATGAACACCGGCAGGAAGCGCTTGCGGCTCACGCCATCGGCCGCCAGGCTGATCTCCCACAGCGACCAGATGCCGCGCACCGAGTCGGGCAAACCCGTCACGCGGATCACCGGCAGCGGCTGACCAGCGACAAAGCGCGGCAGCTCGCTGATGACGGCCCGTGCCCGGGGATCTTCCAGCGTCACCCAATCCAGTTCGGGGTTTTCATCCGCCGTCCGCGCGTCGAAGCATGCGTTGGCCGATTCGCTGCCGTCCGCCCACTTCACCCGCCACGCCTTGCCAACCTTGGTTGCCGAGCCGCCACGTGCCGCTAAGCCGCTGGTGATCGCCCGTTCCAACCAGAACTGCGCCGGGTGGTCGCGCCACTTGCGTGCATCGTCAGCGTCCAGGTCATGTGCTTCGGTCAGCAGATCGCTGCTCTTCTTTGACTCGGCGAGGGTCGTGCGGAGCTGCGACACCACGGCATCGCACTCTTGCTCGATCGCGTCCGGGTTCTGCAGGCCGTGGACAAACAGCTCGTCGAACATCGGGTCGGCTTCCACCGAGTCCATCACGTCCGACGCCTTGTCCACGCCGAATTCCTGGGCGATCACTTCGAGCTTTGCCTCCAGCACCTGGCGCACGCGGTGTTCCACCGTGTCTTCCAGGACGAAGTTGATGGCGCGCACCACATGGTGCTGGCCGATACGGTCCACACGGCCGATGCGCTGCTCGATGCGCATCGGGTTCCACGGCATGTCGAAGTTGACGATGACGTGGCAGAACTGCAGGTTCAGGCCTTCGCCGCCAGCATCCGTTGAGATCAGGACGCGCACGTCTTTGGAGAAGACCTGCTGCGCCCGCGAGCGCGCGTCCAGATCCATGCTGCCGTTCAGCGTGGCCACCGAGAAGCCCCGGCTCTCCAGGTAGTGCGCCAGCATCGCCTGTGTGGGCACGAACTCGGTGAAGATCAGCACCTTCAGCGCCGGGTCGTTTTCCTCCTGCTGCAGCTTGTAGATCAGCTCCAGCAGCGCCTCGGCCTTGGCATCGGTGCCCGAACCCTCGGTCTCGCGCGCCAGCGCCAGCAAAGTCTCAACCTCGGACTTCTCCAGCTCCCAGCCGCTGGCTTGCACCGCCAGATCCACCTGGGACTGCCCATCCAGATCGGCCCACTCGTCGGGGCTGGTGTTCTCGAACAGGTTGCCTTGGGGCTGCGGCGCTTCCAGCAAGGCCTGGCGCTTTTCCAGCGTGGTGCGGATGGCTGCCGTGCTGGACGTCACCAGCCGCTGCATCAGGATCATCAAGAAGCCGATGTGGCGCTGCTTGGCCGCCATTGCCTGGTTGTAGCCATGGCGCACATAGTCGGTCACCGCCTCGTACAGGCGCTGCTGCGCGCTGTGGCGTGCCTGCCAGGCCACCGCCTGCAGTCGGGTGACCCGGGGCTTGAACAGCGGCTGGCCTTCGGCGTTGATCGACGCGCGCTTCTCTGTGCGGATCACGAAGGGGCGAACCCGGTCCCGGTTGACGCTGCTTTCGTCCGGAAACGCTTCGCGGTCCAGCAACTGCATCAAGCGCATGAACTGGTCGGTCTTGCCCTGGTGCGGCGTGGCCGACAGCAGCAGCAGGTAGGGCGAGGCCTCGGCCAGGGCTGCGCCCAGCTTGTAGCGGGCCACCTGCTCGGTGCTGCCGCCCATGCGGTGGGCTTCGTCGATGATGACCAGATCCCACGAGGCCGAGATCAGGTCCTCGAAGCGCTCGCGGTTGTAGGTGTTGAGTTGCTCCAGGCTCCAGCCGCGCCGGGCTTCCAGCGGCTTGACCGAGTCCAGCGAGCAGATCACCTGGTCGTGCATGCGCCACAGGTTGTCTTCGTCGCCCACGCCGCCGCTGCGCCACTGGCGGAAGGCCGCCAGCTCGGAAGGCTCGATGAACTGGAACTTCTCGCCGAAGTGCAGCCGCATTTCTGCCTGCCATTGGCGCACCAGCCCTTTGGGCGCGACCACCAGAATCCGCTTCACCCGGCCACGCAACTTCAGTTCGCGCAGCACCAGGCCAGCCTCAATCGTCTTGCCCAGGCCCACCTCGTCGGCCAGCAGGTAGCGAATGCGGTCGCGGCTGATGGCGCGGTTCAGCGCATAGAGCTGGTGCGGCAGCGGCACCACGCTGGACTGAATCGGCGCCAGCAGCAGGTTGTCTTCCAGCGCATCCAGCAGCTTGGCCGCCGCCGTGGTGTGCAGGATCTGCGCCACGGTCGGCCGGATGCTTGCCAGCGGCGCCAAGTCCAGCGCCCGGGCTCGCACCACGGCGTCCTTGGCCGGCAGCCAGACGCGGTAGGCACTTTCGCCCCACACGTCCTGGCGCTCGATCACCCGGCAGGGCGATGCCTGCCGGGTCAGCCAGCACCAGTCACCGACGCTGAAGCCGCTTTCCGCCACGCTCAGGCACCTACCTCGGTACGGGTCAGCGCCAGGTCATACAAGGTGAGCAGCTTCTCGTCCTCTTGTAGCGTCTCCTCAGGCAGCTTGTTGGCGACGCTGATGATCGTTCCGTAGTCCTTGCTGGCCCATGCCGCACGGAAGCCGGTGCGCAGCACCTCCAGCCGCGACTCCTTGATCTTTCGACCGGCGAACGCCTTGTAGGTCTCGAACTCCTTCAGCAGCGTCTTCTCGCGCTTCTTCTCCAGGTCCTGGGCCTTGTTCGGGTCGGGCACATACCAGCGGTCCCTGGCCTTGGCCACCAGCGCGGGGTTGTTCTTGTCGAGGCTGCGCAGATCCTTGTGGTTGGTCGAGAGGTAACTGTGAATCTGGCTCGGCACTTCGCCGGTGCCGTCATAGCGCAAGAAGTTTGCTTCTAGTAGATCGTCCAGTTCTGGAATGATCTCGCCCTTTCGCTTGGCAGCGCCAATCTGCGGGATGTACTCGGGGTGTACCTCTGAGCGGGTCGACGGACGTCTAAGAAGGAAGCCGGTCAGCCAATCGATGGCACTGCGCTCGTCTGAAACAAATAGCTCCGCTTGTTTAATTTGCGGGATGCGAGACCGAGCCTTCTCGTATTCAACCAATTGTTCGGGCAGAAACACCATGCCGTCCATCTCACGAAAGCGAACTGGCAGTTCGGCCAGAAACTCAGGAGTAGAAATGGGCACCATCGCGCCGTGGCGAATGAACCACGAGGCCATACGATCGTAGATGCGACGTGAATCGCGCTCTACGATGTTCAGTAACTCCTGCGGGTAACCAGCCGTGACCTTGACGACTGGCAGTTGCTTTAGGTGAGTTTGGACAAAGTCCCACGCTGAGTCGGCATTTGCTCCCCTGCTATTCAGCCGTTCTTCCAACCCCCCGTTCGGTTTGTAGGCTGAAATCACCAGATCCTGCTTAACTGCATTGGGTGAAACAACCTGTTGGAAGCTGCCTTGAACTTTGTCTAAGGCGGTAACTTCGGCGACAACAAATCCGACCTGTTGCAGAGCGACCTGAATTGCATTCCACACAGAGGCCCGGCTATTAGAAAAAACTACCGTCATCCAACGCCCGGGCTTTAGCACTCGGTAATACTCTGAAAAGCAAGCGCGCATCAGCTGCTGATATTCGGGAACCCCCTTTTGCCGAACTCTGTCAACAATTGCCTCTGGCTCGACATCGGTTGACACGCTATGCCAAGACTCAACAAGAATGTTGAGATCAGCGTAGTAAATATTTTCTCCGAACGGAGGATCAGTAAAGATGTAGTCAATGGATTCCGCTGGCGCAAGCAACTTGGTGGCGCTCCCACACGAAGTGAAGCACATGCCATCCTGTGCGTGGCTTGAGGAGAACGCAGCAGTCAGTCGTTTGATTTTGTTTGCGTATGCTAAGAATGGATCAGCTTCCGATATTAGAGATGGAACGTAAAAAACGCCGGACAGTGGGTTGTACGGAAAAGAAACCTCCGGCCGGTATCTGTTTAGTATTGACATGTTGGTGAACTGGCTATCAAGCCAATACTTGATAGCGTTCCGCAATCTCACATCGATGATCTTATTGGCCTTCCCCCAGAGATAGGAGAGCGTATGCGCTGCCCTTGGCAAGTACATGTGGTGGATGCAGCGCGTGTTTGTTGTCCGCATCCGACCAACTCGTGTCATCTGACAGTCTGGTAGCTCGATGGTGGGTAAGTTATTGGGAATCCCTAGTTGCGAGATCTTTTCAATGATTGTCAAGTCATCACTGTCGGGTACTTTCGTAAATGAAGATCGCCCAATGGAATATTTGATTAGGACAGGGACGCGCTTCGGACGCTTCTCAACGCGTTTGTGCGCAGCATCCATGAATGATTCGAACTGGAGATCCATCTTTTCCTTGGTAGCCACGGCGCCACAGTGAGCGCATGTCACCTCATCACGAACCTTGTTGGCCACCGCGTCATAGGCCGCCTCAAAAAAAACTGTCTCCCCGGCGCACGATGTGCACACGAACACTTCGCTCCACACCGTGTAGGAAATGTGTGCAAGCGTTCCATCGGTGTGCTTAGTTTGGTACATCCATCCAAGCTCGTGACTCGCGTCCTTTAACAGGCTCTTGGCCTCATGTTCGAAGCCGATGACGTCGAACGGGACGTTGTTGTTGGTTGCGATAAAGGTGGCTGCTGGAGATAAATCATTGACGATGACGCGACGCGCGCCCCATTTGGGAAGACTCTTACCCAACTTCTTCCTTTCGGTCTCCATTTCATGACGATATGCAGAGGTGGCAGAACCACACCACTGCGCAGCAACGCCAGTCATGCCTGAGCCGCCGAAGCTATCAAGGACAATTTCGCCAGGTTCCGTGTAGTGCAGGATAGAAGGTACGATCGCCAAGTAAGGAACCTTGGTGTGATATGAGTGAGCTTTGTATATCGGGTCAGTCTTACCGACTGAGACATCGATGGTCTGCGGCTCACGACTGTATTTGACGCTCGCGTCGTAGGGCTTGCCGTAGTGGCGTACGAAGTCTTCGAGGAAGGGATTCGGACACGCGGTGTAGTACGGGGCATCGGACATAGCCAAAATGGCGTCGTCCGTGCCTTGCGGGAATCCTTCTACGGCTCGGAATGCCGGATCCTTAAGCTTTTGTGCTAGCAGCAGCGTGAAGTGCTCTCTTCGCGCTTGCTCGCTAGAAAATTTCTGGCCAAGGCATTCGACCTCTCCGGAGCCCATCGTTTTGGTGGTGAATAGGTTTGTCATTATTGAATCCAATGTCTCGTGGTCTATCTCAACGGAGAGGCTTTGTTTGCTTAAGCAGTAAACGATGGAGTCCGAATCCGATCGATAGAGGTCGCTTTAGGAAAGTATGGTTGGCGAATTTATTGCCACGGCTTTAGGTCCTCGATTTGTTTCGCTGCCTTTAGTTTTTCAAGAGTTGTGTACCTCTGCCCTTGGAGTGTCTTGCCTCTGTGGTCTCCCAAAACAATCTGGTTATCCAGCTCTTCTGGTTCCTCAAATACGATCTTGTATCGACCGGTGTCCTTATAGTCGACGATCTGATCGATTTTCGCGAAGTGTGTAATTGCACTAACGGGGGCTGTTTGATATACAGCAATCCACTTTAGGGATGCCAACTTCTCTGATCCAATTCGAATCGGATACCAGCACCACTCCCCAAGGAATACGCTATCAAAGCTCTCTTCTTTTGCGGAAACAATGATCGTGTCCGGTAGTTCGCCGGCCGCCCGTTCAACATTCGGCGGCTGGGGCGAAGCCCTAAGTTTGTTAGCAAACATATTTCACCCCTTTACTCAATTACGAACCTCAGTTTGCTCGAGTCCTTGCCCTTGCATCGATCGTTCAGAAACGTGTCGAAGCGGCTGCGCAACTCGTCCGGTTTGGCGGGCGAGCCGCCCAGCAGCAATGCCTGCTTGAGCTCTTCAGCTTTGACGCCGATCTTTTCCAGGCCCGACAGCGCTTCTTGTGCGGCGTTGGCGAACTCGGTGGTCATCGGCTCTGGCAGCTTGCGTGAGGCAAGGAAGCCGTCGATCAGCTTCTTGCTGGCCGCCGGCAGCAAGCCCAGGCTGTCTTGCGTGAACGGGTCTTCCAGGTTCTCCAGCAGGGTTTGCTGCCAGTTGGCCTGTAACTGGTCCAGGTCTTCGTCCAGCTTGTGCAGGCGGTTGGCGGCCGGGATCAGTTCCATCTGCTCAGCGGATGGACGGAACTGGCAGTGCGGGCATACCGCTGCTGTCATCAGCGTGGGCTCGTCCAACGATGAGCAGCTCTTCAAGCCGTTCAGCGACTCTTCAAACGCCGTGAGTTGGCTGGTGGGCATCAACGACACGCCGGCCAGGATGCGCAGGCCGAGCAGTCGGTCGTCCTTGCGCAGCCCATTGCGGGCCTTGTCCTCAGCCACTCCCAGCCGTGCTTTGCTGTGGCTGGCGATGTAGGCGTTGATGTAGTCCTTCTTGAGCTTGGTGAGCGTCTGCCTGTACTCGGCGGCGTGCTCGGCAGTGCGGTCCAGACTGAGCTTGGCTTGCAGGGCCTTGCGGGCAGCCTCGGCTTGCTTCACCCAGGCATGCTCGGGGGGCAGCACCATTTCGGCCTGGGAGAGGTACGAAGCCGTGCCACCCAGCTCCACCACCAGTTCGAGCAGGCGCTCGACCGCTGCCAGCACTTCCAGATTCTTCTTCTGGCCGTCGATGTCTTCTTGCGTGACGCGCAGATTCTTGAGCTTGCCGACGGTGTTGTAGGGCGTCAGCGACTCGGTGAACTTCTTCAGCGCGTCCAGTCGGGCGTGCCAGTCTTTGGCTTCTTCCTCGCGCAGCAGGTTCTGGCCCCAAAAGCTGAGCTTGCCTTGCTGCAGGTCGGAACCCGCCTTGAGCACACGCGGCACCAACGCGCTGACCTTGTCTTGCAGCTTGATCACCGGCTCGGTGTCGCCCTGGCTGGCCTTCTGCGCCAGCCCGGACGGCAGATCAAACAGCTCGAACAGGGCGCGCAGCACCGCAAGGTTGATCTCTTTCGGTGCCTCGACGTGCTTGAACTGCTTGAGCTCTTCGATCGAGCGCTCAGCGAGCTGAACCAACTTGCCGGAGTCGATCTTGTCGCCGGTGATCGACATCACCAGGTCGCCGGAATAGACCAGGCCACCCAGCACCGTGATCAGCAGATCCGGCTCCAGGCGGTACTTGATGGGGGCGAAGTACTCGACGTCCGAGGTGCCCGAGAGCAGTTCGCTGCGGTTGAGCACCTGGCCGTGGCCCTTGGCCTTGAGCCGGGTCAGCACCTCCAGGGCATAGCGGGACTTGGCCGGGTCCACCCGGTCGCCGTCGAGCAGTTCCAACGCATCCAGCACAGCGACGGCGTCCTTGGTGCGGGTGCCACCGGCGAGCGCGCGCAGTGCGTTGCCAACGAGCTGTTTGCGGTTGGCTTCGGTGACCAGCACCGAGAAGGTCGGGTATTCGGGCGACAGGTCAACAAAGCGCTGGCCCAGAACCAGGCCCGAGATGACGTTCACGACATCGCGGAAATTGATGCGCTCGTCGGGGCCCAGCCGCGCACGGTCACGCAGCGACACGCCTTTGGACCATTCCTGCAGGTTCTTCTTCTTGCCCTGGTAGGTGACTTCGAAGGCGGTCATCTGCTTTTCCTGCAGCCACTTGCTCATGGCGCGCAGGAAGTCTTGCGCCTTGGAGAGGTAGATGGCCTTGGCGCCGCCGCTGGCGGTGGACGCCAGGTCCAGCGCTGCGGCGTAGGAGGACAGATGGCGCTTGAGGTCGTCGTCCAGGCCCGTGAGTCGGAAGAAGACCTCGTCCGCCAGGCTGTTGTCGGTGAACTTGGGCTTGTCGAAGGGCTGGATGAAGTAGACGTAGAAGTCGCGTTCGGGCTGCGCCGTGGGTCGGTCGTTCGGGGCGCCGAAGAACAGGTAGCCCATACGTTCGACACGACGCTCCTGCCACTCGAGCTGGTACTGCCAGATCTGGAAGCCGGGGTAACGCAGGTCGTCGCTGCACTCCATCAGCGCTTTGACGGCGCTGTAGTAGGCGCGGTCGAGCGCATCGTCGGACAGGGCTTCGGCGCGCTTTTCGATCTGCGCGTCGTAGTCGATGTCCTTCTTGAGGTCGAGGTAGTACTGCTCGGTGTCCGGCGCCTTGGAGATGAACTGGCCGTTGACGGTCTTGAGTACCTCCCGCATCACGGTCTGCACCATCGACAGCAGGTTTTCGGCAGGTTCGCCCGGCATGTCTTCCACACCCGGCTGGAACAGGCACAGGGCGTCGCGCAGCTCAGCGGCGGTGGGGCCGATGGGAATGTGAATGTCGCCACCCGTGGTCAGGCGGTGAACGGCCAACGCGTTGATGACGCGCAGGGCCATCGGCTTGTAGGCCGGGCGCGTGAAAGCCTGCTGCACGCGCGACTCCAACACCTCGGAGACGCGCATGACCTCCTTGATGTTCGGGTCGGCGCGCAGGACCGAGTTGGTCTTGATGGTCTGCCAGAAGCTCTCGTAGCTGATGAACAGCGGCCGGTCGGTGGGCACGTCCTGGTCGAGGATGGCCAGCATGGCGGCTTCGATGGTCTTGAGCGCGCCGCGCTTCTCGGTGAAGTGGATCTGCTCGAAGGTCTTGAGGTAGTCGGGGTGAACCGGGAACAGCCGAACGTATTCGTCCATGCGCTCGTTCATGGAGCCATAGAACTTGGCGAACGGGGTCAGGTACTCGCGGATCTTGTTCTGCTGGTCGGCCGTCTTCTTCAGCAGGCGCGCGGAGACGACAAAGCTCACGTCCTGCCGGTCGATGAGGATCTGCGTGAAGCGCTCGTTGACGCGGCGCATGCTGTCGGCCACATGCTGGAAGCGCACGCTGTCGAAGATGGCTTCCTGCACACCGGCCACGAAGCGGAACTTCAGGTGCTTGGTCACTTCGCCGATCTGGCGCAGGATGGCCAGGTCGCGCACCAGCTCGTGGTCGCGGCGCGACTGCAGGTATTCCAGGAACTCGTCGACGACCAGCAGCACGCCTTGGTTCGGGAATTTCTCGCCGAACGCTGCCATCATCTCCTCGAACGACTCCTTGTTGTTCAGCTCCTGGTCAGCTGCCGGGAAGGTGTAGCTGACGCCGAGCTTTTCCAGGAAGCGTTCGAGCTGCTGCGTGATGATCTGGCGCAGCGGCATTTCCAAGCCGCCTACCTCGATGCGCAGCACCTTGAAGCGGCCAGCGATCGGGGCGACAGCCTCGGCGACCTTGGCATGGCGGATCATCGGTGCGTAGGCGGCATCCTCGGCCACCAGTGACAGCACTGACATCAAGTGCGATTTACCGGTGCCGTAGTTGCCGACGATCAGCACACCCTTGTGATCGACCGAGTCGTCGAAGCTGAGCTGAGGAACCATGAGCTTGGAGATCCGCTCGGCCATGTCGTCGGAGATGACGTAGGTCGCGACGAGCTTCTTGGCCTCGTCCGGGCGCCCGGCATCGAGCAGCTGAATGACTGACTCGATCTGCTCGAACTGGATCAGATCTCCGTATTTCATGTTCTTGGCCATATGGTTCTCGCTTCCCCTGTACGTCAAATTTCTAGAACGACCACGCCGTCACGGCTGTAGTCGCGATGTTCTGGGTGGCTCATGTCGGCGTAGGTCAGCCGATCACCTCGCAACTCGCCCGGCCACACGGCCACGACGCGCTTGGAATGTGCCAGCCGCTTGACTAGATCAAGCGGGTTGATTTGCAAACTCTTCTCGAACAGCAGTTCAAGGTTGTCGAGCAAAAGCGGATCGTCGGTGCGTTCTTTGTCGGCAATCTCACGCAACAACTCACCGGCTGAGAAGCCGCGTTTGTTGATCGGCGTCGCAGCCAACCGGCGGCCCAGTTCCAAGCCCACATTGAGGGGCTCGATGTTCAGCTTGGTGCCCAGCTCGCGCAGCAGCTTAGTTTTGCCGCTGCGGCCTGCGCCAACCAGGAGGACCAGCTTGCTGTTGAGGTCGCCGATTTCGCCGATGAGTCGCTCGAGTTTTGCCAGCATGCAGTGCCCCTCAGTCCGATGCGGCTTCGAGCCGCTGCTGGTCTGGAGACCGGTAGCCGGGCGCCAGCAAGGCGTTCTTCACGCCGTAGATGGCCAGCGGATCTTTCAGCCACAGCCGGTACTCGTGGCCTCGCAGACTATGGTCGGGAGAGCAGTCAACGCTCCATTGGCGCAAGATGTACCCAGCAGTGGCTGCACGCAGCTTCAACCGCAAAGAACCATCCTCCATCTTGTAGTCCATCGCGGTGATCTCAGGTCTGGGCTGGTCCGGATGGGGGACGAGTTCAAGCTCAACGATGCGGTTCCACTGGATGTCCTGGTCACTGCGCTCATGAGGCAGAACCTCGCTGTTCACGAGCACCTGGGGCCGATGCATCCGGGTGATGACAAAGTCCCGGAACTCCTTATTGCGGCGATCAAACCCTCTCGCATGCCACCGCAGTCCGTTGTCAATGAGCGCAAACGGAACGACCTCGCGCTTCGTCTCGCCGCTACTCAGCGAGTGATAGACGATCTTGAGCGGGCGCTCCTGGTATATCGCCCGCGTGACGGCGGCCAGCGTCGTCAGGTCAGGTTGGCTCAGTCTCGACGGGATGTCGCAGACTATCCAAGGCTTCATCTTGGTCGGTTCGCCATCCCCAAAGGCCTGCGACAGCCATGCAAGCACCCGTTCGGTAGGAAAGTCGAAGGCTGGCCGGAACTCGCTGCTGATGACGTACGACTTGCCCTTCGAGTCGTAGTCGATGTTGTTGGGCGCTAGATCCTTGTACAAGGCTAGGTCTCGCGATGCTGCCGCTGACTGCACGCCGAAGCGTGAGACGAGGTCCTGCCGGCGGATCTCGCCGGTGAAGCGCACGCGCAACTCAACGAACGCGAGGCGGTCGCGCTGGGGCTGAGTCAGGTCTGCTAGGTCTTCGTCGGACATGGTGTCCCAGTGGGAGCTTGAACAGGTTGCTCGGGTGGCAAAGGCGCCCAGATATTAGTCGCACCAAAATTCGACTGTACCACCTTGAAGAGGCGGTATCCGTCGTATTATGATACGGTCTCGTGGCTGTGCCCTGGTAGGGTCGGTGCTAAAGCTACCAGTGCCGAGGTATGTTCAGCAGTCCGGCTCTACGACCCGCGCGAACGCGTGGCGCTACCGCGCACTCATGGCCTGTTAGCGTGGGTACCCAACAAGAAAGTCGAGAAGACGATGAAGCTTTCGAAGGCGAGGATTCAGAACTACCGGAGCATCGTTGACACCGGCTGGTTTGAAGTCGAGGGCAAGAAGACGATCCTGGTCGGCCCGAACGAAGCGGGCAAGACGGCCATCTTGCAGGCGCTTCAGCACATCAATCCGCCGGACAGCACTGCGAAGCTCGATGCGCTGCGCGACTACCCCAGGTCGCTCTACAACGACATTTCGACCGGGCGGATCAAGCCCAGCGATGTGACGGTGGTTGAAGCCCATTTCCGTCTCGACGCTGAAGACCTGGCCTTGCTGCCTCCTGGATTCGAGAACTGTGTGTATCGGCGCGGCCGAAAGCTCGACAACGAGGCGTGGCACGACATCGAAGGTGGCCCTTCGGTGCCGAAGTACAAAGACATCAAGAAAGACCTGACGCGCTTGTGCGCGCACGCCGACGGTCGAGTGCCCGCTGCGAAGGAGGGCGAGACGGCGGCCGAGCTTCCCAGTGCGGCGCTCGCCAAGATCAGTGGAACGTGGACCGATGAAACCAAGATCTCTGATGCGATAGCCACTGCGCTTGCGGCCTGGCTCACAAAGACGCTGCCGTTCGTCGAAGAGGACAACGAGGCCGAAGAAAAACGCTATGACGGGCTGGTTGCCGCGTCTGAGTCCAAGCGCCTGCGGCAGTCAGCTCTCGATACCCTGAACAATCGGCTTCCGAAGTTCGTCCTCTTCAACAACTACTTTCGCGTCCGGCCGCTGATTCAGTTGGACCACTTGGCCACGCGCATCGAGACCAACGTACTGGATGACGCGCAGTACGACTATGGCAACTTGTGCCTTTTGAAGCTGCTCGGCTTCACGCCCCGAGAGTTGTCGAGTCTGGCTGCCACGCCTGAACCCAGCGCTGGCGATGTTGCAGGGCTCAAGAACTACCGCGATCAGCTGGACAAGAGGCACTACCAGCTCAATGCTGCTAGCGTCAAACTTACCCAGGAGATCACCAAGATCTGGGCGCCGGACGCTTCGCGGGCGGAAGCGGACCGACTGAAGGTGATGGCAGACCGCCAGTACCTCAAGGTTGTCGTCGAGGATGCGCTGGGCGTCGACATCGAGTTGAACCAGCGGTCCGAAGGCTTTCAGTGGCTCGTTTCGTTCTTCGTGGTCTTCTTTGCCGAGGCGGCAGGGGATCACAAAAACGCCGTCCTACTTCTCGATGAGCCTGGCCTCAACTTGCATGGCCTGAAGCAGCGCGAGTTCCGGAACACGTTGTCCAGGCTTGCCGATGTGAACCAGACCCTGTACAGCACGCACTCGCCATTCTTGGTCGGCCCCGACGAACTCGATCTGGTCCGCGTTGTGGAGATGACCGATCGAAAGGTTGGCACCAAGGTCCTAACGTCGGTCACCTCAAGCGATGCCGCCGGACTCTTGCCGCTGCAGGAGGCTCTGGGCTACGACATGGCTCAAAGCCTCTTCTCGCAGCAGCGCAATCTGGTTCTGGAGGGCCTGACTGACTACTGGTACGTTGATGCTGTCTCGGACATGCTGCGTGATGGTGGTGGTACCGCTTTGGGTGAAAAGGTTGCGCTGGTGCCGGCAGGCAGCGCCGGAAAGGTCGTGTACTTCGCGACGATCCTGCACGCCCACAAATTGAAGGTTGTGGCGCTTCTCGACTCGGACGCGGCGGGTGACCAGGCAGCCCGCCAGGAAACCTTAGTGCATGCCCTAGGACAGAAGTCGATCGCACGAACGAAGGACGCCTATGTCGGACCTGTGGCGCATCCGGAGATTGAGGATCTGCTGAGGGAGACGCTGATTGCCGTCGCGACGACCGAGCTGGCTTGGGATGTAGCTGCCGTAGCCGCCTCGCATCCGTCCGAGCCGATCATCAACGTCTTTGCGAGGACAGTCGCCGACTTCTCGAAGTACAAGCTCGCAAAGGCCTTCCTCCGCTGGGCAAGGGCCCACAACGCAGCTGATCTGCTGCCGTTGGAAACGCAGCAGTGGGGTTCCCTGTTCGAGAAGATCAACAAGGCCCTGAAGTAGGCATCAAGCCGGCCCGTCGCGCCTGTTTGCGTAGTGACAGGGGGGGTGTCCTTTGATTCGAAGTTGCAACATCTCTTCGCAGGATGTTCGCCATACGACCCCGGCGCTCGGAAAGAAGGAATGGATCAGCAAACGCAACCCCGTAGAAGCGGCTCATACACCGCGAATCTGCTTGGCAACATCAGGAGCCATCTGGCAGGGTTGCAGGGCTATGACGTCATGGCTCTCGAACTCATCCAGAACGCAGATGACGCCAAAGCTGAATCGGTTGTCTTCGATATCACTGACCGGGGACTTCTTGTCATCAACAGTGGCGAGTTCACCTACTGCGGCGACTTGCACACGCGACCTTGCAGCTTCATCGCAAGCAACAACTACAGCTGCGATTACCACCGAATCGCGGATGTCGGCAGCGGCGGAAAGCTTTCTCGTGGCGAGAACATCGGGCGCTTCGGCATCGGCTTCGTTTCGACGTATCAGGTCACGGATCACCCGGAAATTCGGTCCTCTGGGGTCAAGCTGACGCTGCACCCCGAAGAAGGACAGTGGTTCATCGAGCCATTCGAGCAAACCGAAGGCACCACGTTCTTCTTACCTTGGGCGGACGACCCCAATACCGAGGCTCGACTTGCGCTTGGGGTGTCGCATGTCAGCGCTGCTCACATCGATCAGCTCGTCGAGGATTTTCAGAAGGTCCTTCGCAAGAGCTTGTTGTTCCTTCGGTATGTCCGGACGGCGGAAGTGAGGCGCAACGGCGAACTGCTGTTGGCCTGTGACCTGGATCGTGGTGATGGTTCCGACTTGATCGTCAGTTTCCGCCCGAGTGGCGAGGTCGAGCAATGGCACATCTTGCGGGCCGATGTTGCGGAGGCTGCTGCGCGGCTGTACGCCTCGCATCCCCGCCTTGAGTCGCTCGGTCGAGGCACCAAGATCAGCATCGGGTTGCGGATCGATCCCGAGCCACTGGCCGAGGGAGTGCTTTACGCATTCTTGCCCACCGAGCAGTCGACCGGATTGCCGATGCACATTAATGCGGACTTCTTTCCCGAGTCCGATCGGAAGGCGGTCATCTTCGCTGGGCACCAACACGAGCAGGCGTGGAACGAGATGCTCATCGATGCCGCTGCGGCCGAACTTGCCAGAGACCCTGAGGGCCTAAGGACGATGCTCGGAGACGTCCAACTCTGGCAGATCCTGGCGCGGGCGTTCGAACTGTCGAAGCCTTCGAACTACCCGACTTGTTTCAAGCGATTTTGGGAACGATTGAAGGTCACTGGAGCCCAGGCACACATTGCCCTGGCCCAGGACGGTAGCGTTCAGCGTCCTGGCGGAGTTTTCCTGCCGCGCGGCCCACTGACCAGTCATCAGGCGAAGACATTGCTGGAGGTCGGTGGAAGGTTGGTCGCCGAAGATCTGCGGCCGTTCCAGACCGCGATAAACCAGCTGGGTGCGCCAATCCTCACGTTCGACCGTTTGGTGACCCTGCTTGAGCAAGCAATGGCGCAGCAGGTCCCGGGCGAGGTTCAAGTCGAAGCGGAAAGGCTGGAGAGCTTCTACCGTCCGCTTTGGAGCATGGTCAACGACTTGCTGCCGGATGTCGTCAGTACCCACCCGGGATCGCACCCATCCGTTCGACCGTTGTTGGCGATCCCATTCATCGTTACCGAGGATTTATTTGCCGTCACGATCAGCCAATCCTTTGTGGCGCCTGCTGCATTGGCGGCTGGGCGGGCCGCTTCACTGCTGCCCAGGCTGGCGATTGCAGCGCATCACATTCTCGGATTTCCCAAGATTGCGCGACTGATCCGACAGCTTGAGCTTGGTTCAGTCGTCAATCACATCAGCTCGATGTGCGCTACCGAGTCCGTCGACGATGTCATCGGCGTTGAACAGCAAGAGTTGCGCGACCTTTATTCGATGTTCGCGGATCTGGACCGCCAAAGCAAGGTCGAGAAGGCGGTGTATCAAGCGCTTCGTAACCTGCCGATCTGGCTGTCCAGTCGAGGTCTGATCAAGGCGACCCAGGCACTCCTGCCTGGAAATTTCACCGATCCCACCGGACAGGCCGAGCTTCTTGAGACGTCCGTCCTGACTGATTCCGCCAGAGAGTTCGTGTCGAGCAAGCTTGGCGTTCAGACGCAGACGATCGAGGCATTCGTACAAAACGTCCTGCCGAGGTTCTTCAACGATGACGGACCCTTGGACGCGCAGAAGTACACCCGCCTCATCACTGAACTCGCCAGCCACCCGGCGCTCGTGAATGACGAAAACATCCGCCGCCTGTTGGGTGCACTGCCGATCGTGCCGACGCAGGACGGGCGTTGGTCGCGCCCTACCAACACCTACCGGCGTACCGATGACTTGGTGAAGGTACTTGGTGATGCGACGCACCTTTGGCTCGATGCCAGTCGGGTGCCCAACGCCCGGTCGGTCCACACTTTCATCGACAGCCTTGGAATACGCCGGTCACCGCTTGCGCAGCACCTGGTGGAGCGGATGCTCTTCATCGCAGAGAAGTATCTGCCTACGGAGGATGCAAAACGCGCCAGCGGCGAAGCCTTCTATGTCCTGTGTGATCACTACGATGAGTGGAAGGAGAAGCCATTCTTCCCAGGTGCGATCGACAGCCTCCGTGGGGTAGCGTGCTTCCCCGCTGAAGGCGAAACGGAGAACTGGCACTCTGCTCGCGATCTGTACGCGCCGTACCGCGCGGAAGCATTTAGGTCACAGGCCAACATCCTCGATTTCAGAAACACGGCACGCCTGAAGACGGAGCTACTGGAAGATCTGGACGTCACCATCAATCCGGAAACGAGGCTGGTGATCGACCATTTGCAGTACTGCATGAGGACTGGCGCCCAGCCCCACGTTTCGACCTACCAGGCACTGAACGAGCGCGTCCGTTCCGATCCTCTGATCTCTACGTTGGCAGGCTCCAGATGCATCTATCTGAGTAGCCAGAAGGCATTCGTCAGGCCGAATCAGGTCTACTGGACACCGCAGCAGCTCGGGCGCTACGCATTCACCATTCAAGGTGACTACGAAGTCTTCAAGCCCTTGTTCTCCGCGCTTGGGGTGAAGAACGCACCCGAGGGTCGAGACTACGTCGACATTCTGTTGGACATCGTCGGCGAGTACTTCGAGCAGTCGAAGCCCGTCGCAGGGGCGGATCGATCGGTGTACGACGCTTGCTTGATGGGCGCGTCGGCTGCAGACGAGCGTGAGGAGATTGGTGTCCCGGACATTCGAAGGTTGCAAGAGGCGCCAACGATATTGAACCTCATGGGGCAGCCCACGCATCCTGACGAAGTGCTTCTTCAGGACAGCGAGTGGCACGCAGGTTTCTTCAATGGGGAGCTTGACCAGGCGCTGTGCAAACCTGCCCCCGAGCTATTGCCGTTTATTGAGAAGGTGGGGGTGAGGCGGCTCAGTGAAAGCGCGGAGGTCGCGCTTGAGTTCATTGATGGTCTGAAGACTGAAGAACCGCAGCTTGTCGAAAAGCTGATGGAGCGGATCGACATCCTTGCCCGACTGCTCCATGACAAACCGACCACGGTTAAGAAGAAGATTCGAGAGGCAATTTGGAAACTGACAGCCATAAGCCACGAAGTTGTGCGTGTTCAATCGTCTGTTCGCGTCGTTGGTGATGGAGATGCGGCTCCGCCAAGATTGTCAGAACCTAAACGTACCCAAGCGTTTTATGACATTGACAAGCACCAGTTGATCGTGGAGCGGCCAGTGGTGGATCGGAGTTGGCCGCATGTTCTGAACGCCATCTTCCACCAGTTGATGCCGGAAGAGTCAGGCAATGAAATACTAAAACTCACTGGCATGGCGGGGCCACGGATGCGGATGTCAGTCGAGGAGGCTCATCAAGATTTAACGGACTCGGGTTTTCCGCAGCTCGATGCAGACGAGGAATCCAGGCCCGCAGACGATTTGACCTCATCGAGCTTGGACGACATGGGGAGCACGACTGAACCCGGTTACCAGCCAGAGGCAAAGTCGGATACCGCGCCAAGCGACGCGCCCAAAGGTGGAGAACGCACACCGGGTCGCCCCGGCACGAGTCGGTCGACGGAAGAGCCGAAGCCTCCTTCCAAGGATGCGCCACCGACCGATCAAGGACAACACGGATCAGTGTCTACGGGCACACAAGAAAAGGATGCGCCAGCCGGTGAGGCAGCGCATGGCCACGGGCACAGCACGGGTTCGTCGACTGTCGACAAGGGCGCCAAGAAGCCACGTCCAAAGCACAAGGAGCAGTGGGATCGGCGACTGCTTTCCTATGTTCGGAAGAAGCAGGAGGAAGCTGCCGATGCCGACGCGCACGATGGCCCCTCGGAGCACAACCTGGCTGTTGAGGTGGTGGCCCGCGCCGCTGTCTGCGCCCATGAAAAAGCTCGGGGGCGCGTGGCAGAACAGATGGCCCAAACCCATCCTGGGTACGACATCATCAGCCGAAACCCACTGACAGGCGAAGACCGGTTCATCGAGGTCAAGGGTGTCAACGGCGAGTGGAACCAGACGGGCGTGGGGCTGTCCCGCCTGCAGTTCAGTAACGCTCAAGACTATGGCGATCGTTACTGGCTGTACGTGGTTGAATTTGTTTCCGATCCTCAACACATACGCGTCCATCCGATTCGCAGCCCGGCCACACAGGTGACGTCGTTCATGTTCGATGGCAACTGGCGCGATGCAGTCGCCGATGAACGTGCCGACCCCGCGCTTGCCTTCATCGCGGGCGTCAGAGTGAAGCACCAGCATTTCGGTTTCGGACGAATCGAGTCGATGGAGCTGCGAGGCTCGACGCGCGTGATGGCCATCGAGTTTGTGACCAGCGGTCGGCGCACGGTCACGTTGAATTTGCAGACGATGACCGTGGTTGAGGAAGACGATGACAACGATCATTCCTGAACTGACCGATGCCCAACTGGCGGACTTGCCATCCCAGGCAGAGGCAAAGGTCTACAGGGCGCTGAGGGATGGTATTCCCCGCGACTTTGTCGTCTTCTTCCAGGTTGGTTGGATCTTGCGCCGCGAGGAAGAGCAAGCCAAGGATGGCGAAACCGACTTCGTCGTCTGTCACCCGGATCTCGGGTACGTGTGCATCGAGGTCAAGGGTGGCGGCGTCGGGTTCGACTCCAGCTGCGGGGACTGGTTTTCCGTTGATCGCCATCTTCAAAAGCATGCGATCAACAACCCCGTCAACCAGGCGCTGAAGGCGAAGTATTCGGTTCGGTCCAAGCTGAATGAGCACCAGCGTTGGCGGGATCTCTCGCTCGCCAACGTCCTCAGAGGCCATGCGGTGTTCTTCCCTGATGTCGGCGAGGCGAATGCCCTGAGCCGGCCCGACATGCCGTCAGCCCTGGTCGGCTGCGCGAAGGATCTCCAAGATCCGAAGGCGTGGATCGATGCGGTCTTTGCCTATTGGGGCAACGATGCGTCGGGATTCACACCGATGGGCAGGCGCGGCGTCGATGTCTTTCGCGAGGTGTTTGCGCGATCTTTCGTGGTCGCGCCGCTGATCTCGTCGCAGTTGGCCGACCAGGAGGCGCGTCGGCTGGTTCTCACCAAGGACCAGATTCGGGTGCTCGACTTCTTGCGCTCCCACCGCAGAGTGGCCGTGAGCGGTGGCGCAGGCACGGGCAAGACGGTCTTGGCACTTGAAAAAGCACGTCGCCTTGCATCCGAGGGGTTCCGAACGCTGCTGACTTGCTACAACCGGCAGCTCGCGGACCACCTATCAAGCCTATGCGCCGGCAACCCGAATCTTGATGTGATGAGCTTTCATCAACTGTGCCACCGGCAGGTTGAGAGAGCCAATCGAGCATCTGGGCGGGACCTGGTTTCCGAAGCCAAGGTCACCTATCCGGGCAAGGATCTCTACGAGGTGCAACTACCCAATGCGCTCGGGTACTCCCTCGAAATTCTTCCCGATCGGTACGACGCCATCGTCTGTGACGAGGGCCAGGACTTTCGCGAGGAATTCTGGGTTCCGCTCGAGCTGCTGCTGACCGACTACGACAGCAGCCCGCTATACGTGTTCTACGACGACAACCAGAATTTGTATGCCCGCGCAGGGACTTTCCCCATCCGCGACGAGCCGTTCTCGTTGACCACGAATTGCCGTAACACGGCGCCGATTCACGAAGCCGCCTACAAGCACTACAAGGGCGTTCCAGTGAATCCGCCGGACATTCAGGGTGATGACGTTCAGTTTGACGAGTCACCAAGTCGAGACCCACAGGCGGCCAAGATCAATGCCCGCATCGTCGACCTTGTTGCGAGACAGGGTGTCGCGCCCGGTGACATCACGGTGCTGGTAGCCGATGCCTTGCACAAGGCCGAGTACTACGCTGCCCTGAGAAGGCTTCCGTTGCCGAAACCAGCAACTTGGCTTGAGGAGGGGGTTCGAGGCAAGTCCACGGTCCTGATCGACACCATCCAACGATTCAAGGGTCTCGAATCGCCAATCGTGATCTTATGGGGCTTGGACACCATCGACTTGTCACAGCGGCAAGAGCTGCTTTACGTAGGCATGAGCCGCGCGAAGTCGCTGCTGGTCATCGTGGGGCGCGCGACAACGTGCGCTGCGCTAAAGATGGCGGCATGCCAATGAGTACTCCCTTGGATCGGGAAGGCTTTCGCCGATGCCTCGCGGTCCACGCGGGCCACTTGCCTTGAGGTGGGGTGCATGTCGATCACGCCTACTGCGTTGTAATAGGTGGCTCAATCCGACATTGCTTTGTGGGAAGCGGTGGCATCCCTCCGCAGGAGGTTCGCCAGACCCATGTTTGGGGCGACGCGTGCAACATCAGCGGCGCGTCATCAGTGGCTCCGGGTTGTGGCAGAACGTAGAGGGGGCATGGCGATGCGCTCGTGTCAGTAAGGATCGCGCTGGCAAGCGTCTGCTCCAGCGACAAGCCGTACCGCAGTCCCCGCGTGAACGCGCGACCTTCATGAACCAGCGTCTCGATCAACTGAAGCTCGAAGGCGCTCTCGATCGGCAACCATTGAGCAGTGACCGGCATTAGAGACAGTTCCGTGATTGTTGGAACTCCAGCCTCGCTAACGCTGATTGTCGCAATAGCCAGCATGTGTATCGCTTCTGAAGCGCTCCACAGCGCCAGTTCGCCCTCGAACCGGCGGCCAAGTCTCCGGTACAGACGCTCATCTATCGCAAAGGCCTGGTCGGGCACATGCTTTACCACAGCCTTATAGCCGTACCTCGCCGGCACGATCTCCTTTACCTCGGCAATCAGCAGCATCAATTGCTGCGGCTTGCCTGGTAGCGACTTGGCATACGCCCATCGCGTCAGTCGGCGAGCGTTAATGACGTCCCGCTTTTCGACGCAGAAGGGTTCAGGGATGTAGAGCCTTGTTTGGATGTCTGTCCCGCGCGTGATCTTGTGCTGGGCCGCCTGGAGCAGATGCTTGCGTACCGTCGCCCACGACCGCTTGCCTGCAAATCCCGGCTGCCAGCGCGTCAGTTCGGCTTGGTCCCACAGGTAGTGCAGCAGGCCGCGCAGCGAGAGTCTGGTGCCGTCGCTGACGACGCTGTCACTGTCGCCGCCTGCTGGTGGCATATGCGAACGGCCGGGCATCTTGGTCAGCGGGAAGTCGAGCTTAAGTGTCGTCTCGCCGGTGGCCGGGTCTTCGGTGATCGCGCTGCCCAGTACCTGCCCCAGGCCGGAGAACTCGGCCGGCGGTTCGTAGGACGGGCAGTCAGGCGCGTGGTGGCTGCCCGTGTCGGGCATGCGCTTGACGATGTAGCCCTCGCCCAGGCGCGCCACGTACATCTCGACGCCTGCGACCATGCACATGCAGTGTGGGCGCTGGTGGGCTGCGTGAGCGTCGGCGATGGCCTCGGCGAAGCCAGACGATCCTAGCTCGAAGCGTCGGGTGGCGATCTCGTAGACAGCGGACGGCGCAGTGATGCCGTGGACGGAAGTTTCCATCTGCGAAGCCTCATCGCACAGGCGCTGGCGCAGCTCGGTCGCGCGTGCGCTGCATCTCGGGTGTCGGCACGGCGACAGGGCGCTGCGACGGCGCCGCCTTGTCGTAGACCTTGACCTTGGGCACCTGACCGTCGCGGATGCGCTGGGCCAGCTTCTCGGTGGCGGCTGCCATCACGGCCGCGCGCTGCTTCTCGGGCACCTTCTTGGCGACCAGCACCGCCTCGATGGCGGCCAGCACGGCCTGGCGGCCACCGCCGCCGCGAGCGGATGCCTTTTCGGCAGGCGCCGCTGCGGTGCCGCCGCTGGCATCACGGGCCGGCTCGATGCGATTGACGAGCCGAGCCTCGCGTTCGCGTTTGAGCAACTCCAGGTCGCCCGGGTTCGGCTCGTAGCCCAGGGTCTTGACGCCGCGGACCGACGCCTCGAGCCAGACCATGCGCTTGAAGTCTTCGTTGCCCGATACGCGCAGCGCCTTCCAGTTGCGCGCTTCGGCCACATCGACCATCGAACGGGCGACCGACGGGCTGTTGGTGTCAGTGGCCAGGCGGAAGGTCGACTCGGTGAAGGCCACGCGCGAGGTGTCGCCGCGGAAGCGGTATTCGGTGCGGCCGATGGTCACGTCGCCCACCGTCACCGGGGCGCGCTTGATGATGTAGCGGTCAGTCAGCGCCGATTCGAGGCGGGCAACCAGGGCAGTGCGTTCGGCCTGGGCGTCGATCTTCGCGATGGCTTTCCCGTCGACTTGCTCGGGTTGAGGCGGTGTCTTGGTGGTGCCGGGCATCGAGACGACGTTCGTCGTGCCGGGCACCTCGTCACGCGGAGGCACAGGGTCCAGGGGGCGCTCGGGTGCCGCCGGCCGCTGCTGGCCTCGCTGCCACTCGCCGTCGACCTTCTGGATCGGGGTGCGCTTGCCGTCCTCGGCTACCGCGACGAAACGCGTGCTGCCCAATTGCTCGGCTTTGCCCAACATCTCCGGCAGGGTGTTAGCCCGGTACGTGACCTCGGCGAACGGATCGCGCATCTCGTAGCGCTCGCCAGCGGCCTGGTCCGGCGTCTGAAAACGCGCAATGGCTACGGGCGCGCGGTTCGCGGGCTCGACGGTGCCGCCCTGGGTGGGTGCTGCTCGGCGAACGGGAGAGTTGTCTGCATCCATGGCGACCTCGCAATGTTGGGTTGACTGAGAGCTCAGGGCAGTGCGACAGCGGTCGTGCTCATCGCGACAGGCAGCGCGCGGTACAGCTCGATCTCGACGCGGCGATTCAGGCCGCGGCCCCCGGCGCTGGCGTTGTCGGCCACGTGATCGCCGGCCGGCTGGTAGGTGGCGCGGATGCGGGCCGGGTCTACGCCAGCAGCCACCAAGTAGTCGCGCACGGCGGCGGCCCGGTCCCGGGCGATGCGGCTCTCGGCAGGCGCGTCGCTGGTGCCGTCGGTGCGCCCGCGCAGCATGACCAGGGGCGAAGCCTTGGCGTCCTCGACCAGGGTTGCAGCGATATCCGTGGGGATGACAACGCGCGTGCTGCCGAAGTCGAAGCGCACGGTGAAGACGCTGTTGGCTTTGGGCTGTTGACCTGGCGCCCCCTGCATGGCTGTGAGGATCTGCTGACGCGCAGCCAAGTTGGCCAGCGTGGCGGCGGTCGTCTCCGCCACGCGGCCGGACTCGGTGGCCATCAGGCGCGTGTTCTGCAAGTCGTTCTTGCAGACATGCAGTTCCACGGCCATCTGGGAATTGACCGGCCGCTTCTGCGATTCGTCGACGGTGGGCGGCTTCGGTGGCGAGCTGCACGAGGCGAGCACGAGCAGCCAGGGAATCAGGGGGATGGTTTGGCGCATGGCAGATCTCCCGCGGTCTCAAGACAAGATTTGGGCGTCTGGCGCGTGGGGTTCGCTGCCTGTTGCCAGCTCGGTGTCGGCGTCGAGTGCAGCCACATCGAGCGCCATCACGGCCGCGTCGCGTTCGGTGAGCAGAACGCCGTCTTCATCAGCGGCGGGCTCGATGGAGCCGCCGATGCCAGGGATACCCGGTGCGCCCTTGTCGAAGAAGGCCAGCAACTCGTCGGCAACCATTTCCGGGGTGCCTTCAAAAGAGTCCGGCAGCAGCCGCGTTTCGTGCGCCAATGCCTCCAGGGTCAGCGTCTGCCCTGCAGGCAGTTCGTCGTCGGCATAGCGCCATCGCTGCTGCACGCGCGCCAGGTGCAGGTCCATGTCCATGCGTGGCACGGTCGGTGCCTTCAGCATTCGCGACAGGAAAGCCTTGTCGCGGTAGTAGCGGATCTTCTCGCCGAGGATCGGCTTGCAGTTCTCGAAGATCACCACCAGGCGCTCGCTGCCCAGTTCCTTGAACTCCTGCGGCAGCAGCAGCGCACGGCGCTGCTCGCTCTCGTTGCGGCTGACCGTGCTCGACCCATGTCCGCTGAAAGACCGGCTGCGCCCGCGAGAGGTCGCGCGCTCGGTGAAGTGGCCGAGCATGGCGCTGTACTCGTCCGCGTCGCGCTGCTCGCGCGGCGCGTAGAGGATCTGCAGGCCGTGGTTGGTGGCGAAGGTGCGTGCCTCCTTGTCGCCGTAGACGGCGTCGAGCTGCGACATGGCCTGCACCACCGTCAGCAGGCGCAGGTTGTAGCCGGCCAGGAAGGCCGCAGCGGTCGTGATGACGCCCACGCGGCCCATCGCCGTGAACTCGTCGTTGACCAGCAGGCACTGCACTTTCAACGTCGGGTCCTGCTCGGGCAGATGCTGGGTGTTCAGGCTGACGAGTTGTGAGAAGAACAGGTTCAGCAGCGGCCGGGCATTGGCCAGCCGGTTGGGCGGGATGCGCACGTAGACCGACATGCGATGCCGTCGCACGTCCTCGAGCCGGAAGTCGTCGGCGCTGGTGGCTGCATCGACCACCGCATCCGCAAAGATCGTCAGCGGCGCGTTGAAGGTGGCGACCACGCTGGACAGCGTGTTCTCCGAGTTCGAAAGAAGTCGCTGCAGGGCGTCGGTGCATTCGTCGGACAGCGGCGGGCTCGTGGATGAAGCTTCCTCGCGGCGCTGGGTGATCAGGCCGCTCAGGTGGTCCTTCAGCGACCGGCCCTTGCCCGAGGACTGGCGCAGCATCTCGCCGATGGTGCGGGGGAGTGAAGGGGTTTCGAGGAGGACGAGGCCCAGGCCGAGGAACAGGTTGCGCGCCTGGTCGTTGAAGAAGGCCTCGGACGAGGTGCCACTGCCATCGTTCGAGAAGAAGACCTGTCCGATGGTGAGCAAGTCGCCGACGCGGTGCAGCGGGCTCGACCGCACGGCGGTCAGCGGGTTCCAGCGGTGGCTGCGCGCGTCCTCGTCGAAAGGAGAGAAGGCATAGACGGCCTGGCCGTGCGCGGCGCGGTAGCCGGCCGTGATGTCGTAGTTCTCGCCCTTGATGTCGAGCACCACGACCGAGTCGGGCCAGTTCAGCAGATTGGGGATGACGACGCCCACGCCCTTGCCGCTGCGCGTGGGCGCCGACAGCATCACCGAGAGCTGGCCGGGTAGCGACAGGAACTTGCCGCGGTGGCGACCGATGAGGATGCCCGGCTGTCCGTCGCCGCCCGTAAGCCCCGCGCGATCGACCTCGGCCGCACTGGCGAACCGGGCATCGCCATGCAGCGCCCGCCGCGGCCTTGCGGCGGCGACCAGGCCGGCCGGCAGCAGGATCAGCAGGCCAATCCCCGAGACGCCGATCGCAAGCTGCAGCTTCTTGCGCAGCTGGGCATCGTCGGCGTACAGGTCCCAGTAGTGGACGATGCTGGCGAACTGCGCCTGCTTGGGGTTCGCCTTGTTAAGCACGAGGAAGAGCACGCCGGCCAGGTACACGGCCGCGCAGGTCAGAGCGACATAGCCGCCTACGGCGAAGACGCCCGCCGCAACCTTGCGGCTGGCGGGCCAGGCCGAGAAGGGCAGGGCCGCGACGCTGCTCATGCCGCTGCCGCCTGTTGATCCCATCGGCCGAGCCGCTGACGCCGGGGCTCGTAGAGGATCTCGGAGATGAAGCGCCCGCGCTCGTCGCGATCGAACTGCACGATGACGTCGACGACGACGCTCAGCAGCCACTTGATCTCGTTCATGCGCAGGCCGCCGCCGGCGCCGGTCTCGCGGATCATCAGCGACATCTGCTCGAAGGCGAGCGCGCAGCTGCCTGCATGAACGCTCGTGATGCTGCCCGGGTGGCCGGATGCCGCGAGCCGCACGAAGTAGAAGCACTCGTCGCCACGCACTTCAGCCAGGAAGATGCGGTCCGGCTTCATGCGCAGGCAGGCTTCGAGCAGCGACTTGGCGGTGACACGGGCCGTGCCCTGCGCATCCTTGCTGTAGAACAGGTGCACCACGTTCGGGTGGTTCGGCAGCGTCAGCTCAGCCGTGTCCTGGATCGTGATGAGCCGCTCGTGCTTCGACACTTCCTCGACCAGGCCTTTCATGAAGGTGGTCTTGCCCGAGCCGGTCTTGCCGCTGACCACGATGGTCTGGTGCCTGCGCACCGCCAAGCGCAGGAACTCGGCGTAGCGTCCGGCATCCTTCAGCTCCACCAGTTCGCGCTCGAAGGGCAGCAACTCGGCGTTCGGCGTTCGCGTCACCGTGGCCGTGCGCTCGAACAGGCCTTCGCGCTCGAAGTCGTCCAGCCGCTTGATCAGGTGCGACGGCTTGCGCACCGTGATCGACACCGTGCCGCGGGGCACGGCCGGCGGGATGACGAACTGGATGCGCTCGCCGCTGGGCAGCGTGGCCGACAGCAGCGGCCGTTCCTGGTTGACCTGCTGGTCGCAGTAGGTCGCCACGGCCGTGGCCAGCGACAGGCAACGCTCCTGCGTCATCTCTGGCGCTGGCACGGTCTGCCAGCCGCGCACCGTCTCCACCAGCAGTTCGCCGGGCCGGTTGACACAGACCTCCAGCACGCCGGGCGCATCGAGCTGTTCACGCAGCGGGCGCAGGAACTCGACCACCGACGTGGCGTCGCCGCACCAGCCGTCGCCGGGCCCGTCGTTGTCGTGTTGAAGCGCGCTCATCGCTCCGCCGGCTTGAGCTCGTACACCGACGAGAAATCCACGTCGCGCGCGACGTAGATGCCGACGATGCCGCCCTGGTTTTGGTAGATCAGCGGCGGGATGTTGATGGTGCTGTCCAGCACCTTCTCGGCCAGCTTGCTGGTGTTGGCCGTGGTGGAGGGCAGCACGATGGTGTCGGCCTGGCGGTCGCTGGCCTGGTTCTGGATGACCAACTTGACCGAGTCGTCGATCAGCGACAACAGCATGGCCGCGCCGATGCGCTCGCCCCAGCGGTTGTCGACGTAGCCGTCGATGCCCGACTCGCCGAGTTGGCCGGTGCCGGGGGAGTCGATGTCCACCGTCACGCCCAGCGGCGTGCGGATGCGGGTCCACAGCACGGGGATGCGGACCGTGCCAGGCCGGACCGAGGCGATGCGGTACTCGCCGTCCAGGTGCGAGCCGCGTTCGATCAGCAGCACCCGGCCGTCGTCGCTGAAAACATTGCGCTGGACTTGGCAGCCGACGAGGCCGGACACGGCGCTGATGACTTTGGTCTTCAGGGCGCAGGTGAACGCCGTGCCTTTGGGCAGCGTGAGGCTGCGGTTGCCCAGCATGGATGCCGCCACCTTGGGGGTGGCTGAGCCCTGTAGCTGGCCCCCGAAGAGGCCGCCCCCGGCGGCAGGCCCAGCAAGTGCTGCCGGGCTTGCCATCGGCGACCCGCCCAGAAGGGCTCCTGACGGCATCTGCCCGGTGGCCTGGCCGGTCGCCTGCGCTGCTGTCTTCGTCAAGTTTTCGAGCAGACCCTGAAGCTGCCGCTGGTAACCCTGGAGGTTGCGCGATGTCGCGGCAAGCGGGTCGTTGGGATCGGCGGGCTCTGGTTCAGGCATCGCTTCGGCCGACTGCGCCGACGCATCAGTCCTGCGCATGGAGACACCCTGCGGAGGAGTGGCTCCTGGCCGCGTGGTCACCAGCAGGATGGGGGCGTCCTCAGGAGGGGCCACTTTCTGGCCAGTCGATGCGGGTGCACCCGATCCGGTGCGCCGGACACCGATGGGATCTGCCACTTCGTCGGCCGTGGGCGTCAGTGCAGGGATGCGAGGGGACGCGGCCACTGCCGCACTGGCAGTCGGTGCCGGCGGCATCTCGAGCTTGCGCGGCTCGGAGGTGGCGGCCGTGGGCTTGTCCTTCATCAGCTTCGACCCCGCCTCATCGGCGCTCTTGCCGCTGGCCGAGAAGCGCTGGATCGCAAAGGCAGCGACCGCAACCAGGGAGCCGATGAGCAGGACCACGGCCAGCAGACCCTTCGTCGACACAGCCATGCGCTGCCGGGTCGCGACGTTGGGGATGCCGGGCTCGCCGGGCAGGGGGGAGATCGTGTTGCCGTCTGCCGCAGCATCGGCGTTCAGGCTGGGCTCGCGGTCGCGACCGTCGGTTGGGTCGTGCGTCATGGTGTCGCTCCCTTCCGGGCGGCGGTCGGCGCGTTGTTGCCACCAGCGTCAGCCTTGAGCACCCGCTGCACGCCCGGCACCGTGGTGCCGTCGCCAGGCGGCCGCCCGTCCAGGTCGAAGGCATCGTTCCAGAGACCGACGACGGCTGAGCCGGCGCGCAGCGTCAGCCGCCGGCTGACGCGGTCCACCACGAGCAGGTCTTCTTCCATGCGGGCATTGACCAGCGTCTCGCCGCCGTCGCCCAGCACATGGAACACGGCCGGGATTTCGCGGTTACCTGGGAACCGCAGGTAGGTGAAGCGCCCGTCGTCGAAGACCAGCGTCGGCACGATGTCCTGCGAGCCGGCGCCTTCGGCCACCGAATACTGCGTGTTCATCACCTGCGGCTTGGCCTGCAGGCGCTCGGCGACGACCTGCTGTGGCGTCGGAGGCGGTGGGATGGCTGGCAGCGCGACGAGGGGAGCTGCATCCCGCAGCGCGAGGCGGGCGGCAGGTACCACGCGGGACGGCGCCTTGACCACGAGCCGGTACACCGGTGGCTTTGGGTCACCATCGGCCAGCACGACGAAGCGGAAGGCATGCGTGCGACGGTCGGTGACCACGGCCAGGTTGTTCGCGGCGCTGGCCGAGCTCTTGGCCTTGACGAAGAAGTTTCGACCACCCGGCTGGGCAGCCACGCACCAGGCAGATTCAGCCTTCGCGCAATCGCCGCCCAGACCGGCCGCCACCTCGGTGATCGACTCATCGGCGTCGAGCACCACCAGGGTCACCACACCACGCTTGACCGGCACGGTGACCACGGCGCGCGGGTCGTACACCACTTCGCGCAAGCGTGGATCGGCCGGCTCGGCCGCCGCCGTCACGCCAGAAGCGACGAGGCCCAGGGTGGCCGTGAAGCTGGTCAGGCGCTTCATGGCTTGGCCCCAGGTGCGGCCGTGTTGATCTCGGGATCAGAGCGGTACGCCGTGACGACAAAGCCGAACGGGTTTTCGAGCCGGTCACGCTCCTTGGCCAGCACCTTGGGCTGGTACTGGAAAACGACGCTGGCGACGTGGCGTGTGGTGACCTCGGGCAGGTTGCGGTCCGTCAGGCGCACGACCTTGTCGTAGGTGACAGTCGCCTCGCCCTGGTTACCGGTGCGGCCGGAGGCAGCCAGGCGCACGCCGACGACGTTGATGCGCCAGTCTTCGGCGGCGCCGATCTTCTTCTGCAGGGCGGCGTCGCCCTCGAACTGCCGGTTGTAGTCGGCGAAGACGGCCGGCACCGCCATGCGCGCGACCTGGTCGAAGTCGCGCTGCAGGAACATCCAGCTGTAGCCTTCCCTGGCGCGGACGAAGTTGGCGAGGTTGTGCTTGTCGAGCGCTTCCATCGGCGGGATGGTCTCGACGCTCAGCCGCTGCTGGATCGTCGCTTCGCCGGTGACGCGATCGACGACGATGGGAATCTCGATCACGCGGCGCAGTGGGCCCTGGGCGAACACCGCAGCGATGCCGATCAGGCCCAGAACGAGGCCGGCAATCGCTACCCACCAGGCCCGACGCTCGGAGCGTTCGAGCATCAGCGCGCGATCGACTTCCCACGCACGGTTGGCGTCGATCGCAGGCGTCGCGGCGACAGCCTCATCGGCGTTGCTCCCGGTGTTTTGGGAGCGAGCGGGCGATGCAGCAGCTCTTCCTGGCGTCAGGACGGCACTCATGGGGAGACCTCAGTTGGGCTGCGCGCGGTCCTTAGAAAACACCGAGCGCAGCGGTTCAGGGATCAGGGCAGGTAGTCAGCCACCTTGCCGGTACGCGCGAGCATCTGGTACTGGCGCTCCCGCTCGCGCGACCGGGCAATGCGCTCCTCGCTGTCGGCCATGCCCTGCAGCATCTGCACCTGCGACATCTCGTGCGCCAGCAGCGCGTTCTCGGCGCCGATGCGGGCCTGGACTTCCTGCACGGCCTTCTGGTCCGTGGTGGCGTTGATCTGGCCCATCAGCGACTGGATCTGCGACAAGCGGCCGGCGGCCGACTTCATCGCATCCTGGAGCAGGCCCTTTTGCTGGTACGGCTGGGCCAGCGCGGACTGGCAGGCCGTGCGGGCATCGCCGGCCAGGTCCATGCAGTTGTAGACCATGCCCACGTCGCGCAGCGCCTTCGCCGTGGCGTTCAGGCCCGAGTAGCCCGAGGTGTTGATCGCGTTGAGGTAGGTGTAGGCCTCGGCCGGCACATAGTTCCGCAGCATCGGGTTGTTGAAGACGTTGCCCAGGTTGCGGATGCCGTTGATGCTGTTGATCTGGCTTTGCAGCTGGTTGATCTGCTGGACCTGGTTGTTGATCTGCGTGATGCCATCGAGCACCTGTTGGATCGTCTGGACCAGATTGGCAACATCGATGACCGGGATGCCCTGCGCGCGGGCGCCATTGGCGCCGAAGGCGATGAGGACAGCCGCAGCGACCTTGAGACGGGTTTGCATGGTTTGCTCCTGTGCTGGTTGACGCTGGTTGAAGTTCATGCCCGACCGCGCAACGCGGCGAGCTTGTAGGCGGCGGTTCGCACCGCGCCGTAACCTTGGCGAACCACGGCGCCGGCACCGGCGGCCATGGTTCCTGCGGCTCGACCAGTGGCTGTGGCGGCGGCGCCAGTAGCCTGGCCTGCCGCGTACGGCAGACCGGCACCCGCCCGGACGACACCGCCGGCTGCACCTGCGGCACCCGCACCCCGCGCAGAGGAGGCCGACCGCAGACCCGAGACCATCATGGCGTTCTGGATCATCTGGATGCCTTGCTGGACCGCGGCACCGCCGGTGAGTGCGGAGGCGAGGCTCGGGGCCTGGAAACAGATGATGGCCATGAGGATCATGACGACGCAGTACTTCAGGCTCTCGCCGACGACGTTGAAAGTCGGGCCGAGGAAGCCGCCGTTGACTTGGATAGCCTGGACGAGCGCGTCACCCATGAATGCGCTCAGGCCCAGCGCGAAGAACGCGAACCAGGTCAGCACTACTGCATTCAGAACCATCGAGAGCCAGCTGTCAAAGAACCGGGCGGTCGGACGCCATGCGAGGCACAAAATGAAGAGCGGACCGATGGCGATCACGAAAGTCAGGAAGAGCTTTGCCAGCGTCACAACGAACATTGCAATGCAGAGAAAGACGACGTTGCCGATGGAGCAGACCACCGCTGCGAACAGAAGGTCAAGTCGCATGATTCCCGCGTCCTTCAGTAGGTCGAGCACCAGCTTGCTGGCCTCATCATTGAAGTTGTCCAGCAGGACGTAAGGCGAGGTGATCGCCATTGGGTCCGCTGCGGCGGGCAGGAACGTCGTGGCCACGCCGGTCGCCAGCGCGTTCGCCGAGTCGGACACGTTGGAGATGTAGAAGCCGGATTGCAGTGCGAACGCAAGGACCAACCCGATCTTGAAGACCTTCCAAAGGAAGGTTGGCACCGTCTCTGAGACTTCGTTGCGCAGGACCGCCCAGCCGTACAACGTGACCCAGATCGTCATTGCAGTCAACGCGATAGGGGCAATGCCCGCCATCAGCGCGGTCACGACACCGAGCACGTAGGTGTTGAGGACTGCATCGAACTGTGAACCGACCCAGGCGAACATTGCACTTCTCCCATCTACTGAACGGCGCTGATTGGGAAGCCTTTGAGGCTGATGCACTTGCCGGAGACGTCCGGTCGCTCGCACTGTGTCCACTCACCCTTTAGCTTCACGATCCAGACCCGCGAGCGCTTCTCTGTGCCGTATGTCGAATCGCGGCAGGTACTGGGCCGAGCAAACACTTCGGTGCACTCGACAAGGCCGGATTGGCTTTCCAGCATCTTCCAGCCGCCACCGGCGCAACCTGACTTCGTAGCAGGGCAGGGCGCGCCAAGAGAAGCCGCAGGCAGAGGTGGCGTCTCCACTTTCTTGGTTCCATCGGGCATCACCTTGACGGCCTCGTTGCCCTTGACGAACTGAGCGCTGGCGGCGGAGGCGGCGAGTGCGGCCGCGACCAGCACAAGGAAGTTACGAGCGGCTTTCATGCGGTTCTCCTGGAAGTGCGAAACCTCCGATCCTGAACCTCACGAAGCAGCACGGGAAGCCATTGAAACGGATCGTTGCCATGCCGTTCGCGCACGGCGTCGAGCAGGGCCACGTTGTCGGTGGTGGCCGAGAGCACGGTGATGAAGTCCTCGAGTCCGGCGAGGTCCAGTTCGCAGATCGCGCTGGCGTGGCCTTGCTTGACCAGAAAGCGCCGGCCGCCCTGCGCACCGAGGCTGCGCACGATGTCGAACTCGGCTTGCGTCAGGCCGAAACCGTCGACGTACTCCTCGCGCACCGCTTCCGGGTTGGCGAGGAAGATCTTCGTCACGCTCTGCTCGATCATCGTGCGGCCGATGGGGTGGCGCAGCACGTCGGAGGGGCTCTGGGTGTCGAAGATGCCCAGGCCGTTCTGCTTGCGGATGGTCTTCTGCTTCTGCTTGGCGAAGTCGCTGAAGATCTCGTGGTCCAGCGCTTTCCAGAACTCCGAGATCACGTAGATCAGCCGCTCGCCGTTGACGAGTTCTTCCATCACCTGCAGCAGGTACATCATCACCGGCGTGCGGACCTCGGGCAGGTCGAGGAACTCGGTGGTGTCGAAGCCGATGACGTTGGCGGCGTGCAGGTCGAGCAGCCGGTCGTCGGCCTGGTCAAACACCCAGCCGAGCGCGCCGCCTTGACACCAGCGGCCGAGCCGCTCGAAGAGACTGTTCTCGCCCGCCTTGGGCAGGTTCTGCCGCACGGTTGAGAAGCGGCGCAGCGGCGCCGGCATCATCGCCACCGCCTTGACCGCATCGGCGATGGCGCGCTCGTCGGCCGGCAGCAGCGGCATGGCCGGCGAAGAGATGCAGGTGCGGATCAACTGCTCCCAGAACTGGATGCGCGCCGGGGTCGGTTCGCGCTGCAATGGGTTGCAGCCCGTGGGCTTGCCGGCTTCGAGGGTGAAGTAGCGGCCGCCGAGGGCGCGGATCGCGATCTCGCAGCCGCGGTCCAGATCGAAGAGCACCAGCCGCGGCGCCGGGTCCCACTTGCGCGTCAGCGTCAGCAGGAACATCTCCAGCGTCGTCTTGCCCACCCCGGTCGAGCCGATGATCAGCGTGTTGCCCGGCAGCTTCTTGTCGGCCGAGTCCTCGCCTTCCGGGCTGATGTGCAGGTTCAGGTAGAAAGGCTGGCCCGAAGGTGTGCGCAGCAGGGCCAACGCCTCGCCCCAGGGGTTGCCATCGCGCTTGCCGCGGGCGAAGTTGTGCCCACTGGACAGCGCCGCGAAGGCGCGCGAGCTGAGCTTGGCATCCCGGGGCCGCCACTGCCAATTGCCAGGCATCTGGGCGAACCAGGCGGCATCGGCGACCAGGTCCACCGGCGACATCTGCAGGCTGGATGCCTCGCCCACGGCGCCGATGGCCTGCGCGGCGCGGCGGCCGGCATCGGCCACGCTGTCTTCACCCTCTTGGCCGAAGACGACCAGGCTGTAGTGGTACTCGCCCATGCAGAACTGGCCGTCGCCGAGTTCGTTCAGCGCCACGTCCATCTCGGCCACTTGGCTGGCCACCACGTCGTCGCTCGCGATCAGCTGGTCGCGCTGAAGTTCGAGGGCACGCATGGCCTCGCGGCGCGGCAGGATCGAGAAGCTCTGCGTCTCGATGAACTCGCTGGCTTCGTAGAGCAGGGCGTTCAGGATGCCGGGCTCGACCGCGTCGGCGTATTCCTTGATATCGACCAGCGCCGCGTAGCGACGGTGATCGCCTTGCCGCAGTTCAAGCTTGTCGCCGCCGAAGGACAGTCGTGCGGTCGGCAGCGTCCGGTATAGCGGCCCGGCCGTCATCGGGATCGCCCGCCAGCAGCCGTTGACCAGGTAGCCGAGGAATTCGGCCACCTCGGAGTAGGACCGGCCACGGTGTTCGCGCGCTCCAAGCAGATCGGGACCGAAGCCGCGCAGCACGCGGCCCACCAGGGCCGTGCGCTCCTCCATGACGCGCAGGGCCTCGGCCTGGGCTTCCGCAATGGCGGTGCGTGTGCGCTGCGTCGATTGCAGGGCGCGGCTCACGCGGGACACGTTGGGCCGGTAGACCAGCGTCAGGTAGAGCTCATTGCTCATCATGCGGCGCTCGCCGAGCTTGGCCTGGTAGGCCTGGGACAGATCGCGCGCGAAGCCGGGCTGCGGCGGGTCCTGCAGGCTGTCGCTGACGACGCGATGCAGGCGGTGGGTCCACACGGCCCACTGGCCACCGGCCAGGTTGCGCAGCAGGCTGCAGAGGGCCTCGTGCCGCTCGCCGATCTGGTGCTCGTCGGCGCACTCGAAGGCCACGCCGTCGAGCCGCCAGACGCGCAAGTAGTCGCCGCCGCGCGTGATCACGTCGTGCGGGCTGACCAGCGACGAGAACGGGACGAAGCGCGCCAGCGGGTTTTCCGCCCGGGCCTGCGTCCAGTGCCGGGGCCTGAAGCTGCTGCGGCCCGGCCGCGGGTCGGCGCCGTTGGTCCTAGACATGCCAAGCATCGCGGGCTCCCCGGTAGAGGGTGGGCGCGTAGCTGCGCGCATGCCAGAAGCGGCGGTTGCGGTCGTGCAGCCGCAGCTTCATGGCGACGAACATCTGTCGGAAGCGCTGGTCGTCCTTTGAGGTCACGAAGCGCATCCACAGCAGCGCGGGCACGAAGGCCACCACCACGCCGAGGGCGATCCACCAGCTCACCAAGGTGCCGCCCCACATGATCAGCAGCATGCCGGTACCGAACAGCGCCACCAGCGGCACGAGCGGAATGCCCAGCTTCATGGCCGGGCGAGTGGCGCCCTTGTAGATGGCTTCGCCTTGCATGGTGGCGTCTGCCGATCAGGTGACGATGTAGCTGGCGAAGGCGGCAGCACCGCCGACGAGCGTGCCGCCGATCAGCACGTTGGCCACGTCGGCCAGGCGGGCGCCCTGAAAGATCATCTTGAAGCCGGCCCAGATGATCGCGATGGTCACCACCGCGATCGAGATCGTCACCAGGATGGTGTTGATGTTCGTGACCGTCGTGTTGATCTTGTCGAAGCCCTGGGCCAGGGCCACTTGCGACACCGTCGCCAGCAGCACGGATGCCAGTGACGGCGCGGCGCGCCGGATCGATGCGAGGGGTCTCATGTCTTCTCCTTCGGTGGGACAGTGAGAACGGGAGGCATCGCAGTGCCAGCGGCGGCTACGACCTTGCGGACGTAGCCGTGACGAAAGCCGGTGGCGAAGTTGCCGCTGTAGTAGCAGGACAGGGCCTGCCGCAGCGCCGCCTGATCGACCGCCTTCACGGCCGAGCGGCTCGCGCGGTCGAAGCACTCGGCGAGCACGGTTTGCATGGCGGCCAGATTCCCGCAGGGCTCGAAGGCGGATTCGATCGTCAAGCCGAGCCTGTCGAAGTTGCCGACGTTGATCTGCCCGAGGCCCACGCTGAAGTTCCAGCCGGCCGCCTGCAGGGCCTTGGCCGTTGCCAGTGCCTCGGCGCGGTGCCGCGGCTGGCGCACGAGCGAACCACCGACGACTCCGATCGCCCAGGGGTTGAGGGCGCTCTCGACGCTGACCAGAGCCCGCGCCGTGTCGGCGTGCACCTGCGGTGCACAGGCCAGCGCCAGCGCGAGGAAGACGGACGCTTCCATGGTGTGATGCCTCAGTAGCCGGACTCGGCGACAGGCGCCGGCGGAGGTAGTGCGGCGAACCACGCGGCGTAGTCGTCGTCGAACTTGGTGTCCCAGGTGCCGAGCTGTGCCTTGGCGGCCGGGGTGTACTCGGTCACCGTGTCGCCGCCCATGTTCCACCAGGTGCGCGTGAAGGGCGCGCCGTTGATGCTCACCGTGACGGCACCGGCGTAGTCGCAGGAGTAGATCGGCCCGCTCTCTCCGTCGAAAACGCGGGTGTACTGCGGCGGGCAGTAGCCGGGCGCGCTGGCCCAGGCGTTGTTCGCCGAGTTGCCTGCACCGGCCATGCCGCAGGTCGGGAAGGGCTTGCCACGCGACAGGTCGCGGTGCAGTTGCCTGATCGTCGGCACGCACTCGGGGATCGAGCGCCAGCTCGGGGCGGCCAGGCACAGCAGCACCTTGCAGCCGTCGACAGCTCGCGCCGGGGTGGGCGTAAGCATCGCCATTGCGAGCAAAAGGCTGCTGACCGCAAACGCCAAGACGGTGCGAAAGCGACGCGTCAAGGAGACCTTCAGCCACTTGGCACGGCCGGTCAGCAGGTCTACATTCTGAGATTTGGTCATGTTCAGAGCCCTCGGTTCGGCGGTGGTCTGGAGGGGGCATCCCGTGCCGGCTCTTTGAACACCGTGAAGTCACTCTAGGACTCAAACCCCATCGGCCCGGCGCTGGATTCGGGCCGTTTTCCAGCACACCCGCTGCAGGTCGGACACGATGCCCACCCACTTGGCGTCTCTCGACTCGCTGGTGCATCCGCACCAGATGGAGGTCCAGGAATTCAGTTCCTATGCCCTCGTCATCGACGCCCGTAGTGCCGAGGCGTACCAAGAGGACCACCTGCCCGGTGCGGTCAACGTGCCGGTTGCTGCGGATCGTCTTGCCGATGCTCAGTTCACGGCCGATGGAACGTGGCATCGCGGCGGTGGCTGGCGAAGCCGCACCCTCGATGCCGTACCCCTTGGCGGTTCAGGTCGAGCGGCTCTCACCAGGCGACACTGTCTTGGTCTACTGCGACCGCGGCGGACTGGACAGCCTGGCCTGGGCCGGTCCGCTCAGAGTCGCAGGCTTCAGGGTCGATGTGCTTGGCGGTGGTTGGATCAACTACCGACGCTGGGTCAGCGCCGGCCTGGAACTCCTGCCCCGGGCACTGACCTTCCGGCCACTCTTGGCGCCTCCGGCAGGCGGCTTGTGCCGCGTGGTCGACAGGCTCGTACAGCAGGGCGAACAGGTCATCGACCTCACGGCCCTGGCAGGGCAACGCCTGGTGCCGGGGCTGACGCTGCAGGGTGATACGCCGCCTTCTCAGGCGGCGTTCGAGTCAGCCTTGCTCGATGCGCTGCGAAAGCTGGATCCACAGCGACCGGTGTGGATGCGCATGGGCCTTGCCGGCCTTGGAGGACTCACATTGCCGCCTGCGTTGCGCGATGCGCTGTACCGGTCAATCAGCACAAGGCTGGAGGTTCCGTTGAGCGCCCGTGCAATCGCATGGTCCGACCGCCTTCAGGCCATGGGCACAGGCATCAACACACTGCTGCAGGCGATTTCGGCGTCGGGGATGTCGCCGGCTGCTGCTGTCATTGAGCAATGGCGCTCGTTGACCCACGCGGGGAAAGTGACCGACGCGTTGACGGAAATCATTGCGACCTACATAGACCCACGCACCGAGGTTTCTGGCTGGACGGGACAGTTCCGTGTCGTTCGGCTGGCATCCTTGACGACCGAGGCAGTGGCGACGGAGGTCGATGACTGGCGGCGTCACGGATGACTCGTCTGAGCAGCTCCAACGGCGTTGCTCAAAGGATGCCGTAGAGCCGCGCGATCCGAACCGCTGTGCGCCGGTCGGGCGCATCGAGCTTGGCGCTGACCCGCTGAAACCGGCAGTCGACCGTCTTGGCCTCGATGTTCAGCGCCATCCCGATGACTTTGCTGCTGTGCCCAGCCTCTTCATGCCGCAGCAGTTCGATGTCTGCGGTGGTCAGACGTGACTTGGCCAGCAACTCCTGCCGGATGGCCTGCAGCATCCAGCGGTGAAGTTCCATCGCCAGGGCGCGCGCCAGCACACGCACTTTCGCGTACCCCTCGTCGTCGAAGAAGTCCGCGTGCTGGGAGCCCAGGCAGAGCACGCCCACGCGTGAAAGGCCGACGCAGGTTGGTGCAGGCGCGATGACTGCCGAGGCGAAGCCGAATGCGGCTGAGGCAGCCGCGAACGCTGCTTCGTCGGCCGACACCAGTTTCAGTTCACTGGATCGGACGGGCTCGGTTTCATGGGTGGCGTGGCGCAACCAGGGGTCGTGTTCGAACCAGCCCTGACGTGCGTACTCCGATCCCCATACCGGATCGCAGGCCAGTACGGATCGGTACGACGCTCGCGTCGCATCGTCTCGCAGGTAGCTCATGAACACCCCGGCGTCCGCGCCCAGGCCGGCGACGGCTGCTCGGAACAGCGCCACGACCGACTCGGTGGAATCGGCGTCGCCGATGACGGGCAGGATGTCGATCACGCGCGCGCCGTAGTCCGGCGAGCGCGTCAGCGCGGCCAGGCTCGTCGCTTCACCGTTGGCCACCGAGTGCTTCATGGCCTTCACGGCGAAGCCGGTCGTACAGCATCGGATCTTCGAATCGCATCGGCTCTGAATCGCACCAGCGGTCGAACGTTGGTTGGTCCTCGAACACCATGGTCTGTACAAGGCGGGTGCCGACAGCTTGGCGTTGCGTTCGCTCGATCAGCAGGCCGAAGGCTGTTGCACGAAGGGCGAACGCGACCGTGGCGTCCCTCGAGGCCAGAGTTCGCTCACCAGTGCCGCGGCGCTGTGCTTTGGCCTCAGCAGCCAGCGGCGCGCTCTGGCGACGCAACTGCAATGCTGCGCGCTTGGCGCCAAGTGGACGCGCCGGTTCATCGATTCGATCCAAGCGCCGTTTGTTGAACGGCGGGGACACCTCGATCGCCGCCGTTGTCGAGGCGGCGGGTGGTTGGCAATCAGTGCTCATCCGTGCTCCAGCGGGTCTTGAAGACCGTTGGACCGCTCGGAGCGGCGGCTGTGCGACGGCTTGCCAGGATGGGCGGCCGCTATAGCCGAATTCGAGAGCAGAAGCACGTGCTTTGTCCACGGCACGCCTGTATCCAACTTGTGACGATAGTTACCGTGGCCTTCGGGGCGTTGTCGTCCCATAACGTCTCGCCGGTCCTCAGTGGTGATGGAGATCGCCTTGATGCGTTTTGCTGCCGGGGCGGGCTTCGTCGCATGGCAGGCGGTCGTCGTCGGCTTGTTGGCCTCGCCCGCATTCATCGGTCGCCTCTTGTGCGAACCGTAGCGCTGCGCGCACGAGCGCGAGGGCCTTTCGCGGCATAAACGGCCGCCTTCCCGCCTCCGTTTCACTCTGGCGGGCCCCTTCCATTTATTCCACGGTGCCCTTGCGCTCGCGCTTCTCCGCGGCGCTTTCGGTCTCGCACGGCGACCGACGAATGCGGGGCAGAGCTCAGCTCAACAACGCACCTGACGCCGAGGGCAAACAGCCCTTCCAGTCAAGGAAGCGGCTCCCTCGGAAATTAGGGCAGGTGCCTTGTGAATGCAGAAGGGCAAGAACGTGCAAAACCGAATCGGCATTGCGAAGAACCCTGCGGGACGACAGTTCTTACGAACGGTTGCCGTGCAGTCCCGGCAATGGAGCCTGCCATGGCCCGGTGCGCCGCCCTGAGCGCGCGTCGCGGTGTCAGCAGCTTGTCGTCTTCAACCAAAGGAGTTCAGGTCATGGAACACACGAAGGAATTGCTCTCGATCGGGCTTTCGGCGCTCGCGCCGTCGCCGTTCAACGTTCGGCGTCACTCGGTCGGACAGATCGAAGAACTGGCCGCGCTGATCGACTCGCAGGGCCTGCTGCACAACCTGGTGGTCACCGAGCAGGTGGTCGGCAGGGGCAAGGCCCGCAAAGTGAAGTTTGCCGTGGCGGCCGGCGAACGTCGGCGGCGTGCGCTGCTGTTGTTGCAGCAGCGCGGGCGCTTACCGAAGGGGCACGAGGTGCTGTGCGAACTGGTGCCGCCCGAGCGTGCGCGGGAGGTCAGCCTGGCCGAGAACAGCGGGCGCGAGCCCATGCATCCGGCCGACGAGTTCGAAGCCTTCAAGGCGCTGATCGACGAAGGCAAGGGCGTCGAGGACGTGGCGGCGCGGTTCGGCGTGTCGATGCTCACGGTGCAGCGCCGATTGAAGCTGTCGGCGCTGTCGCCGATGCTGCTGGCGCTGTACCGCGAGGACGGCATCAACCTGGATCAGCTGATGGCCCTCACGCTGAGCGATGACCATGCCGTGCAGGAGCGCACCTGGTTCGACGCACAGCCCTGGGACAGGACGCCGGCCGCGCTGCGGCGTCGGCTGACGGTCGGCGAGGTCGAGGCTGCAGGCAGCGCGCTGGTGCGCTTCGTGGGCATCGAGGTCTACGAGGCGGCGGGCGGTGTCGTGCGGCGCGACTTGTTCGACGACGAGCAGAGCCGCTTCCTGTCGGATCCGGCGCTACTGGAGCGGCTGGCGACGGAGAAGCTGCAGGCGCTGGCCGGCGCCGTGCGCGATGAAGGCTGGAAGTGGGTCGAGGCGCGGCTGAGCGTGGACTCGCAGGCCCTGCGGCAGTTTGCGGCCTGCGCGCATGTCAACCGCAAGCCCACGGCCGCCGAACAGGAGGAACTCGATGCGCTGGCGCAGCGCACTGGCGAACTGGAGCAGCAGGCTCAGGCGCTGGACGATGCGCCCGAGTGGTCGCCCGACGACGCCGAGATGATCGACCTGGAAGAGCAGGACATCGCAGCTCGGCGCAAGGCCATCCATGAGGCGCTCAAAACCTGGACGCCGGAGCAGAAGGCCCACGCGGGCGTCATCGTCACCTTCGGCCGCGAAGGCGATGTCGAGGTGATGCGCGGACTGGTGCGAGACGAGGATCGCAAGTCTGCGGCCGCTGGTGTGCGTTCGGCCAGCGGGGCGGATAGAAGCACCCATGGCGGCACGGACAGTGACCACCTGGGCTCGCCGTCGTCATCGGCAGCACCGGAACGCCGACCGCTGGGTTGCAGCGAAGCCCTGGCCAAGCGGCTCGCCGCGCATCGAACGATGGCCTTGCAGGCGATGCTGGCGCAGAACACTGCGGTGGCCCTGGCATCGGTGGTGCATGTCTTCGTGCTGCGCACCTTCGGGACCGACTACCCGTGCGAAGCGTCGGCGCTGCAGGTGTCGCCGCAGTTGTCGGCGTATGCCCTGGAGGCCGTGGCTGATGACCTCAAGACGAGCCGGGCATGGCAGGCCGTGCAGCAGGCGAAGGAGGCTTGGCAGGCCCGCCTGCCCGAGCACCAGGGCGAGTGGTTCGGGTGGTTGATCGGCTTGCCCCAGTCCGAACTGATCGACCTGCTCGCGCTGTGCAGTGCGTTGACGTTGAACGCACTGCCGGGCGCGGAGGCATCGGCCAGCGCCAACAACCTGGCGGCGGCACTCGGCCTGGATATGGCCGACTGGTGGGAGCCGACCCCGGAGGGCTACCTAAACCACGTGCCGAAGGCGCAGATCGTCGCGGCGCTGAAGGAAGCCGGGCCTGACCTCTCCGGTGGCGGCGTGGAGGCGATGAAGAAGGACGCGCTGGTGACTGCAGCGGCATCGCGGCTGGCCGGTAAGCGCTGGCTGCCGGAACCGCTGCGGCAATCACCAGGCTGAGCGGGCCGAGTGGGCGGTGTGAACCCGCCCACGCGATTCGAGTCGGAGGAATCATGTGGCTGCTGGTTGCTCGCGAACCCCGGCCGGACGCGCCTGACTGGCCCGGCCGACGCATGCTCGCGGCCGTTGATGCCGTCGTGTGGCCAATGCTGTGGGTGCTGCTTATCCAGCACACGCCCGAGCCGGTGGGCCTGGTGGGGCCGTTCGTCACGGCCATGGCGGTATTGCTGGGACTGGGGCGTCTGCATCGAGCACTCTGGGTGAACCAGCGCTACTGGTTCACGACGTGGCGCTGGGGGAAGGTTATGGCGGCGATGCTGTTGATCGGTGCGGTTCTCAAGGTCACGATGACTGCCTGAGCACTCGCCATGCCGAATGCTGCTGTGGTGTGCCACCCTTTCACTTACTTGTCGATCGAACAGCGCAGTAGTCGCCACCTATCCGGTGCCTTGCTCGGGACAATCGCCTGCCGCACCTATCCCGTGACGCGCGTGATGCCTTGGGGCGACGTTCGGCGCCCACGGCCGTCCCCGTTCCTAGCCGGCGCGCTCCCTTGGACCAGATGCGGCGGCGTTGACCGCCGGGCCGCCGCTGGGCTAAAGTCCCTTCCGGCGCATGTCGGCGCCTGCTGCCCACCACGGCAAACCCTCGCGGGACGGCGTTCAACCAACTTCCATCCCTGATTCCCTTTGTAGGCGAGTCTAGGCAGTGGGCACCTGCGATTCGCATACAGAAGGAATCTGTCATGCGCTACATCCCCACGCCCGACGAAACCGTCGAGCGCCTCAAGAAGCAAGCCAAGAAGCTCCAACGCTCCGGCGCCGGGAAGCACGTCGAGCTGCTCAATCGCGTCGCCAAGCAGGCCGGCTACGACCACTGGCACCACGTCGTCAAATGCAACGAGAACGCCCAGGCGGTCGCCCAGTTGCGCTCAATCCGCGACGAGTGCGAGTCGATCATCGGCGCGGAGCTGCGAGGCGAGGCGAAAGGCGTCGTCACCAAGGATGGCCCCGCGTGTCCGCCGTTCGCGCTCTTCTCGACCGGCATCGGCGACGCTTGGCTGCTCGAGCCCAACGAGCATCTGGCCATGCCTGGTCTGGCAAGGCAAGCGGCAGCCGATCACCCTGCGGGACGAGCCGGACCGCATCGAGGTCGAGTGGGATGGCGAATATGAGCTGCTTGGCGACTTCTTTCGGGTCGACACGGGACACCCGGAAATCGGCGAGCGCGCCGTGGGCGGCTACCCCATTGAGGACGTCCGCAAGCTGCTCGATAGGGCCAAGTCGACTGTCTCCAAGATCACCGACGTGATCGGCCAGTGGGACGTCGTGGACATCACCGACGAAGTTGTCGCCCGGTTCGTCAAAAAGGGTTGGCCCGAGCAGGAAGTCCTCGACCTCAAGGCTCAGGGCTACCGCTACTCGCCGGGACGGGACACGCTTCTTAGCCCGATCCTGAGCAGCGACGACGAAGATCTTTGAAATCGAGGGCGGGTCGGCGTGCCGCGATGACGCGTCGACCTGCAACTAGAAGGGGGGCACATGACTCACAGGGCCAATTACGCCACGCTTGTCGACGCGATCTTCGGAGCCGGATCCGCGACGTTCGATGTCACGAAGACTGAATCGAACAACGTGATCGGCGCGCTCGCGAACCCCAAGGGGTTCGCCGAATTCAAAGCCAACTACGAAGAGCGGCTGCGACGGATCGATGCGGCCACGAAGGTCGATGCCAGCCTTCACAAAGAAGTGCTCGGCGCCGTGAATCGCGTGGCAGAGGATGAATGGGATGGCGCGTATGCGGAGCTATGCGCGCTGGACTACTTCTTGGCGGCCCCGCTGACTGGGCCCGACAACGTCGAGCTGGATCGAACGCTGCCGGCCGCGGACACGCTCGCCTCAGAGATGGGCATGCAGAACGCGAACCACGACATACGTTTGAAGGCTCTGGGCGTGTCGATGGACACCAAAAATCTTTCGGACAAAACTGGCCAGATTCTCGAAGGCATCTTCGACGAGTTCCTGAAGGGCATTGGGATCGCGCGCATGACGATCGTGCCGACCTACGACCACGACGACGACTTCACGCCTTATGTCGTGAATCGCCCCAAGCTGTTGTCCGAACTCGTGAACGGGGTGGACGTCAAGGCGAGGACGCCACGGCTCACAAGCCAAGTCATCCCGGGACTGTCCTACGAATTCGCCTGGAACGCCGGGGCTTACGCCAGCGCGAGCTCTTATTCCCCGGTCGAGCACGCGACGCGGCACCACACGCTTCTGTTTGGCCACATCAAGAAATTCTCGCGCGTGGAGCCGACGGCGATCGTCTACGTGATGTTTCCTTGGTCTGGGGAGAGCGTCTTCAATGGTTTCGGCAAGGCGGAGTTTCAGACCGAGTTTGGAAGACAGTTTGACCTTGCCCCTGGATCCCGTATCCCATAGCTGGACTACGCGCTGGCTTGCCGGGGTTGGCTGGCGAGCCAGGCTTCTTCGAACTGCATCGGGCTGGTGTAGGCCAGCGTCGAGTGCAGTCGGGTTCGGTTGTACCAGAGCAACCAGGCCACAACTTCGTCCTTGGCCTGGCGTCTGCTCTTGAAGCGCTGTCCGTGCAGCCGCTCTACCTTCAGTGACCCAAACAAGGTCTCGCTGCAGGCGTTGTCCCAGCAGTTGCCACGCCGGCTCATCGAGGCAGTGATGCCGTACTCGGTGAGCACGTCGCGGTAGTCCTTGCTGGCGTACTGGCTGCCCCGGTCGCTGTGGAAGATCAGGCCAGCATCCTTGCCCGGATGGCGCTTGAACCAGGCCATGCGCAACGCATCGATGACCAGCTCACGCGTCATGTCCTGGCGCAGCGACCAGCCCACCACCTGGCGGCTGAACAGGTCGATCACCACGGCCAGGAACAGCCAGCCTTCGTCGGTGGCGATGTAGGTGATGTCGCCCACCCAGACCTTGTCCGGCTCGCTCACGGCGAACGCTTGGTTGAGCAGGTTCGCTGCGATGGGCAGGTCATGCTTGCTGTCGGTGGTGACCTTGAATCGCCGCTTGCCCTGGCGCGGATGCCGTGCAGCTGCATCAGCTTCTGCACCCGGTCCTTGCCCACCCGGATGCCTCGGGCCAGCAGTTCCTTCCAGGTCCGCGGCCAGCCGTAGCCACCGCGTGTCTCGGCGTGGATCGCCTTGATGTGCACCAGCAGCGCATCGTCGCTGAGGTGGCGTCGCTGGGCGTTGCTGGCGCGTCGCATGAAGTGCTCGTGGTACCCGGTCACGCTGACCTGCAGCACCCGGCACTGCACCGAGATCGGCCACACCCGCCGGTGGCGCTGGATGAAGGCGTACTTCACTTCGCTGCCTTTGCGAAGTACGCCGTCGCTTTCCCCAGGATGTCGCGCTCCATCGTCACTCGGGCCAGCTCCGCACGCAGCCGGGTGATCTCCATTTGCTCGGCACTCACAGGCTTGCTGTCCGCGCCGCTGAGCTTGCCCTCGCGCTTTGCCTTGACCCAGTTGAACAAGGTCTGATCGACCACGCCCAGCGTCCTGCCCACCGCCGCAATGCTCTGGCCTCCTTCGACCAGGCGCACCGCCTCCTGCTTGAACTCCATCGTGTAGCGCGCCCTCGGCGCCGCCTTCGGCTTCGTCATTTCCGTTCTCCTTGCTGACATTGCATCACTCAGCATGGGAGACGGTTTCCGGGGGCAAGATCAGTTCTTCAACAGCTATCTCGGCTCCGCGGATCTGGCCAGCAAGTTCAACCGGAAGGTCAAGTCGAACATCTCCGCCAGAGACGTGACGAAGCACCTCTCCGGCGTGATCTTCTTGGATGACAGTTCCGCGACGGCAAAGGATCCGAAGCAGATCAACGTTGAGGCGAGCTTCGTGTGGAACAAGAACGCCATTCATCCGTTGGTTGGCCATCCGCTCGACGTCGAGCTCCAGCGCCGAGGAGCCCTCGACCGCTCGTAGCCTGTCGACTAGCTTCAACGGCGCGGGGCAGGCACGCCCTGGCACATCGATGCCGATACGGGTGTGGTCGTCCATCCCTTTGCTTACGCCAATTCCTCATGACAGCGTTGGGCGAGGCCAGGATCTGAACGACCGTTCTAACGCGCTGCTGCGAATGACCGAAGATGCCCGGCTGCGTGAGTTCGAAGTCCAGCAAAGCTCACCTTGCCCTACACCGATAGGTGCATGTCCTTCGAGCGCACCACACTAGCTGCGTGCGAGGGTTGCCTTCAGTGCGAAGCGACGGGCCGAGCCTCGCTCCATTCGTCGAGATCGGAGCTTCTCCACGCTACCGCACGAGGCCCGAGGCGCACTGGGCTCGGGAACTTGTGCTCCGCGATCAGCCTGTAGATGGTCGACCGCCCGAGTCCGGTCATGCGCATGACGGTGGGCATCCGCAGGAAGAGCGGCGTCACCACATCAGTGCGGCGGGGCGTTGGTACGGACGGGTTGCGTTGCACGGGCTGTCTCCAGAGAGAGGCATATCGGCAACTCTAGGGTGCAAGCGGGATTGGCAGCGTGCTGGATTCGGGCCGAAATCCTGCGTGGTCGTTCATCCCGACACCGGCTGAGTCGGCAAGGGTCAACCACTCGCCACCACGCTGACGCGCCTGGCCTTCTTCGCTGGAACGCGTGGCGCCTTGGTCGGACTGGCAGGCACCTTGCCGCTTTCGACCTTCGCCAGCAGCGCTGCCCATGCTCCCAGCGCTGCGGCTCGCTCGGCAAAGTAGTCGTGCCGGTCGTAGATTCCCTCGACATTGCCCAGCTTGTGGTTCAGCGAGCGCTCGGCGACGAAGCGATCGACGCCGAGCACGGCGAGGTGCGTCCGCGCCGTCCGCCGCATGTCGTGAACCGTGAAGTGCTCGATGTCGAGAACCTTCAACCGCCTGAGCGCGACGTTGAGGGTGTCTGGGCCGACGTGCTCGTACCGATTCCTGCAGTTCACACCCAGGCGCGAACGGACGAGGCGGCGGGCTGGAAAGACGTAGGGCTTACCGAATGAGAAGACCCTGGCTTCCTTGAGCCATGCTATGACCGGTTCCGCCAGCGGGATACGGATCGAAGCGCGGGTCTTCGTGTTCTCTTTGGCCAGGGTCCAGATGCCCGCATCGAGATCGAAGGCGTCCCAGCGGGCCGACAGCAACTCCATCTTGCGCACACACAGCGCAAGCAGCAGCCAGACGGCCAGCTCGTTCTCGCGCCCGTAGTTCGGTGTCGTCCGCATGGCCACGGCGAGTTGCTGCAGTTCTTCCACAGTCAGCCAGCGGTCGCGCGAGACCTCGTCGCCCCCGGCATCCACCAGGTCGAAGTCGGCCGCTGGATTGCGATCGATCCAGTGGTTGCGCACGGCCATCCGGAACATGCGACTCATGTAGCGCAGCGCGTCGTTGGCAACGGTCGGTGCACCGCCGGCCACGATGCGCGTCAGCACGCGGTCGATGTGTACGGGCTGCACGTCGGGTGGAGCGACAGGCCCCAGCACCGGATTGATGTGCTTGCGCAGGACGCGGGCCACGACTTCTGGATGTTTGTAGCGTGGCTGGATGTACTTGGCGAACCAGACTTCACCGAGCCGCTGCACGGTGGGCACTTCGAGCTGCAGGGCCTTCTCGGCCTGCTTGGCTGCCGTGACGTCGATGCCGCGCTCGATCTGTGCTCGGTCCTGCCGTACCTGCTCGCGCGCATCCTTGAGCGACAGCTCAGGGTAGCGCCCGAGCACCTTTTCCTTGGAGCGCCCGTTCAGTCGGTAGCGAAGGATCCACGAGGCCTTGCCGGCCTGCGCTGCGATGGTGCTGGCGACGAAGGTCAGGCCTTCGCCCACGCCGCGGTCTACAGCGCCGGCAGCGAGCCAGGCCTTGATCTCGCGGTCAGTGATCGGTCGTTGCTGTCTGCTCATGTCCCATAGGCTCCTGTGAGGCTGTGGGGTTTTTGATCGGATGAACGCCTCAGAAGCGGCGCGAACCCCAAAAACCCCACAATAAACCCCACAGGTTGCGCGCGCTTCGCTGCGACGCCCTGGGACGGCTCGGGACAAAATATCCTTACACGACAGTGGGTTAGCTTATTTCTGGGGACCCCATGGGACCCCCTGAAAAGCTACTCAATGTTCTGCACCTGCTCGCGCAGTTGTTCGATGGCCACCTTCATCTCCACCGAGATGTTGGTCAGCTCCAGCGAAGCGGCCTTCGAAGCCAGCGTGTTGGCCTCGCGCAGCAGCTCCTGCACGAGGAAGTCCAGCCGCTTGCCGAGTTCGCCACCCGCCTTGAGCAGGCGCTGGATCTCGTCGAGGTGAGCGCGCAGCCGGGCCAGCTCCTCGGCCACGTCGATGCGGATGGCGTAGGCGGCGGCCTCGTTGATGGCGCGCTCCTGCAGCGCCTCGCGCGGAATGGTCTGGCCCGCTCCGGCCGCGTCGAGCGCCTCCTGCCAGCGCTCGAGAAAACGCTGCTGCTGGCGCTGCACCACGGCCGGCACGAGCGGCTCGGCCTGTTTGGCCAGTTCGCGCAGGCGCTGCACGCGCTCCATCAGAACCGCCACCAGCTTGTCGCCCTCGCGCGCACGCGCCTCGCGCAGGCCGTCGATGCAGCGCCGCGCCGCCTCCAGGGCTGCTTCGTCCAGGCGGGCCGGGCTGGCGCCGCTCTTGCACCATTGCATGATCTCGTGCACCGACAGGCCTTGCGCCTTCGGCATCCAGCCCTGGATGGTGCTTTCCAGCCGCGTCAGTCGGTTGAGCTGTTCGGGTTGCGGCTGCGGCCACGCGGAATCGGCCTCGGTGTGCGCATTGAGCCGCAGCTCGACCTTGCCGCGGCGCACCGCGGCGCCGATCAGGTCGCGCAAGGCGGGCTCGAGCGAGCGGAACTCGTCGGGCAGGCGCAGCGCGAGGTCGAGGAAGCGGCCGTTGACCGATCGCATCTCCACGGTCACCGAGCCTTGCGGTGTCGGGGGAGCGCGGTGCGTGCCAGTTTCCGCACTTCCGACCTCCTCGCCCTGGGCGGGAGCCCCCGCCGTGGCACTGGCGTAGCCGGTCATGCTGTAGACTGCCATCAGGCCTTTTCCCCTCGAAAAACGCGATTATGTCAAAGCCCAAACCAGCACCTTTGCCCTCCGGCACGGTGGTTGGCGGCTATCAGGTCATCAAGAAGCTGGCGGCCGGTGGTTTCGGCGTCGTCTACCTCTGCGAAGACCCCGATCGACACCTCGTCGCACTCAAGGAATACCTGCCCTCGTCGCTGGCCGAACGCTCGCCCGGCGAACTGACGCCACGCGTCAAGCCCGAGAAGCAGCCGCTGTATCGCCTGGGCCTGAAGAGCTTCTTCGAAGAGGGCCGCTCCCTCGCGCAGATCAGCCACCCGAGCGTGGTCTCGGTGCTGAACTTCTTCCGCGAGAACGAGACCGTCTACATGGTGATGAACTACCTGCAGGGCGACACCCTGCAGGACTTCATCGTCACCGCCCGCGACCTCAAGCGTGACAAGGTGTTTCGCGAGTCGACCATCCGCTCGCTGTTCGACGAGATCCTGCGCGGCTTGCGCATCGTGCATCAGCACAAGATGCTCCACCTGGACATCAAGCCGGCGAACATCTTCATCACCAATGACAACAAGGCGGTGCTGCTCGACTTCGGCGCGGCGCGCGAAGTGCTGAGCAAGGAAGGCAACTTCATCCGCCCGATGTACACGCCGGGTTTCGCGGCGCCCGAGATGTACCGCCGCGACGGCACGCTCGGCCCCTGGACCGACATCTATGCCATCGGCGCGTGCATCTACGCATGCATGCAAGGCTACCCGCCCAACGACGCGCCGCAGCGCATTGAGAAGGACCGCCTTGCGCTGTCGCTCTCTCGCTTGCGCAACGTGTACTCCGACAACCTGATCGAGGTGACGGAGTGGTGCATGTCGCTGGACCCGCTGTCGCGGCCGCAGAGCGTGTTCGCGCTGCAGAAGGAACTGGCGCGCGAGACCGAGCGCCGCTATACCAAGCTCAGCTTCAGCGAACGTCTGAAGTTGCAGATCGAGAACCTGACCACCGGCGCCAAGGCCTGAGCGCCGGCAGGGAAGTACCTTCATGCGTTTTTCTGTCTACCAGGTCAGCCGCAAGGGCGGGCGCGAAAAGAACGAAGACCGCATGGGCTATTGCTACACGCGGGATTCGGGCCTGTTCGCCCTGGCCGACGGCATGGGCGGCCACCCCGAGGGCGAAGTCGCCTCGCAGCTCGCGCTGCAGACGCTGGCCGCGATGTTCCAGCGCGACTCCAAGCCGACGCTGCCTGACCCGATGCGCTTCCTCAACGAATCGATCATCGCCGGCCACCACCAACTGCTGCGCTACGCCACGCAGAAGGCGCTGATCGACACCCCGCGCACCACCATCGTGGCCTGCCTGCTGCAGGGCAACGCCGCCTACTGGGCGCACTGCGGCGACTCGCGGCTGTACATGGTGCGCGGCGACAAGCTGATCGCCCGTACGCGCGACCACTCCTACTCCGAGTTGCAGGAGACCATGAGCCAGGTCGTGCCCATGGGCGAGCGCTTCAACCGCAACGTGCTGTTCACCTGCCTGGGCAGCCCGGGCAAGCCGGTGGTCGACACCGTCGGCCCGCTGCTGCTGCAGGCGGGTGACCGGCTGCTGCTGTGCAGCGACGGCCTGTGGAGCAGCGTCGCCGACGCCGAGATCACGAACCAGCTGTCGCGCAACGCGATCTCCGACGCCGTGCCCGAGCTCGTCGAGCAGGCGCTGCGCAACGGCGGCCCGAAGAGCGACAACGTCTCGGTGCTTGCCGTCGAGTGGGAAGCCGCCGAGGACAGCGACAGCGGCATGGGCATCTCGACCCAGTCGCTCGGCGAGGAGGTGTTCGCCTCCACCATCCAGGCCAGCGTGATGGGCACCGACGCGCCCGACGAACTCGACGACGCCGAGATCGAACGCTCGATCCGCGAGATCAACGAGGCGATTCGCCGCTCTTCCCAGAAGAAGAGCTGACCGAGCCCCCGCTCGCCGAGTACGGCGAGTACCCCCCCCCGAGGGGGTGCGGGCACGGCTTGGGGCGGCCCGGCGCTCGTGCCCGCGCGCTGAACGACAATCCTGGCATGACTACCTTCCATCGCACGCAAGGCCGTGCAGCGGACGCCCTGCGTCCTGTCACCATCACCCGCCACTACACCCGCCACGCCGAGGGCTCGGTGCTCGTCGCCTTCGGCGACACGAAGGTGCTGTGCACCGCCTCCGTCGAGGAGAAGGTGCCGCCGCACAAGCGTGGCAGCGGCGAGGGCTGGGTGACCGCCGAGTACGGCATGCTGCCGCGCTCCACCCACACGCGCAGCGACCGCGAAGCGGCCCGGGGCAAGCAGAGCGGGCGCACGCAGGAGATCCAGCGCCTGATCGGCCGCTCGCTGCGCTGCGTGTTCGACCTGAAGGCACTCGGCGAGCGCACCATTTCGCTGGACTGCGACGTGATCCAGGCCGACGGCGGCACGCGCACCGCGGCGATCACCGGCGCCTTCGTCGCCGCGCACGACGCGGTGAGCTGGCTGCAGGCCCAGGGCAAGCTGCAGGCGTCGCCGATCCGCGAGTTCGTGGCGGCAGTGTCGGTGGGCATCGTCGAAGGCACTCCGCTGCTCGACCTCGAGTACATCGAGGACTCGGCCTGCGACACCGACATGAACGTGGTGATGACGGGCACCGGCGGCTACGTCGAGGTGCAGGGCACGGCCGAAGGCGCCGCGTTCTCGCACGCCGAGATGGCCACGCTGCTGGCGCTGGCCGACAAGGGCATCCGCGAGCTGGTGCTGGCGCAGAAGGCCGCGCTCGGCGTCTGAACATGCGGCTGGTGCTTGCCTCCAACAACGCGAAGAAGCTCGCCGAGCTGAAGGCGCTGTTCGCTGCGCTGCCGCTGGACATCGTCACGCAGGGCTCGCTCGGCGTCGCCGAGGCCGAGGAGCCGCACCACACCTTCATCGAGAACGCGTTGGCCAAGGCGCGCCACGCCGCGCAGGCCACCGGCGGCGCGGCGATCGCCGACGACTCGGGCCTGTGCGTCGATGCGCTGGGCGGATCGCCGGGTGTGGCCTCGGCGCATTTCGCGAGCGTCGAGCTGCCCGCGAGTGACCGCGAATCGCAGCGCGGCGTGCAGGATGCCGCCAACAACGCGCTGCTGCTGCAGCGCCTGCAAGGCGCGACCGACCGTCGCGCGAAGTTCGTCAGCACGCTGGTCGCGCTGCGTTCGGCCGACGACCCCGAGCCGCTGGTGGCGGTGGGGCGCTGGCAGGGCGAGATCCTCGAGGCGCCGCGCGGCGCGGGCGGTTTCGGCTACGACCCGCTGATGTTCATCCCGGCACTGGCCACCAGCGTCGCCGAGCTGGATGCGGCGACCAAGAACGCGTACAGCCACCGCGCACTGGCCGCGCAGCAGATGATCGCGCTGGTGCGCTCGGCCTGGCACCTTGGCTGAGGGCATCCGCATCGCGCCGGCAGAGCCTGCGCCGGAATCGACCGCCGACCGCCTGGCGCGCTACATGCGGCTGGGCACGCTGTCGCTGCCGGCGCTGCCGCCGCTGTCGCTGTACGTGCACCTTCCCTGGTGCCTGAAGAAGTGCCCCTACTGCGACTTCAACAGCCACGAGTGGCGTGACGGCGGCGCACCGCCCGAGGCGCGTTATCTCGACGCGCTGCGTGCCGATCTCGAGGCGGCGTTGCCCTTCATCTGGGGCCGGCGCGCCGTCAGCGTCTTCATCGGCGGCGGCACGCCCAGCCTGTTCTCGCCCGACGCGATCGGCACGCTGATCGCCGACATCCGTGCGCGGCTGCCGCTGGAGCCCGGCTGCGAGATCACGCTGGAGGCCAACCCCGGCACCTTCGAGCGCGACCGCTTCCGCGCCTTCCGCGACGCCGGCGTGACGCGCCTGTCGATCGGCGTGCAGAGCTTCGACGACGCGCGGCTGGCGCGCTCGGCCGCGTGCACGACGCGGCGCAGGCGCGCGCCGCCATCGAAGAGGCCGCACGCTGCTTCGACACCTTCAACATCGACCTGATGTACGCGCTGCCGGGCCAGACGACGGCGGAGCTCGCACGCGAGCTCGACACCGCGCTGGGCTTCGCGCCGCCGCACCTGTCGATCTACCACCTGACGATCGAGCCGAACACGCTGTTCGCGAACGCGCCGCCGCCGGGCCTGCCCGACGACGATGTGTCGTCCGACATGCTGGACCTGATCGGCGATCGCACTGCAGGCATCGGGCTGGAGCGCTACGAGGTCTCGGCCTTCGCGAAGCCGGGCCACCGCTGCGTGCACAACCTGAACTACTGGAACTTCGGCGACTACCTGGGCATCGGCGCCGGTGCGCACGGCAAGCTGAGCTTTCTGCACCGCGTGGTGCGCCAGGTGCGCTGGCGCGATCCAGGCACCTACATGGCTCGTGCCCTGGCCGGGCAGGCGGTGTCGAACGACGAGGAGGTGTCGCGCCGCGCGCTGCCTTTCGAGTACATGCTCAACGCGCTGCGCCTGCGCGAAGGCGTCGAGCTGGCGCGTTTCACCGAGCGCACCGGACTGCCGCTGTCGGCCATCGATGCGTCATTGAACGAAGCCCGGCAGCGCGGCCTCATCGAACTCGACGGCGCCTGGCTGCGGCCGACGGCGCGCGGTTTTGATTTCCTTTCGGATCTGCAGGCGCTGTTTCTGGCCGATTGAGCGGGGTCGCGGCGCGGTCGAGTTCCTCGCGCAGCCAGCCGCGCAAGGCGACCAGCGGCGGCCAGTGGGCCAGCGACGGCGGGTAGACCAGCCAGTAGGGGTAGGCATCGGGGTCGACCAGTGCCACCGTCGACAGGCGCACCAGCCGGCCGCGCTGCAGCGCGTCGGCCGCCAGCACTTCGCGCGCCAGTGCCAGGCCGAGGTCCTGCTCGGCGGCCTGCAGCATCATGCCGGCGTCGTTGAATTCGGCCACCGGCTTGATGCGAACCCGGTGGCCCGACAAGGCGAACCAGCGCTGCCACATCGGCCCGTCGCCGAGCAGGGGTTCGTGCGCGAGTGATTCCGCCGGCGCACCGAGCAGCCGGCGCGCCGCCAGCGGCGAGCCTACCACGATCCAGGGCGAATCGAGCAACTGCTCGGCCACCAGGCCGCGCCACGGGCCGCTGCCGGTGCGCAGCGCCGCGTGGTAGCCGTCGCGCTCCAGATCCACCACCTGCTGCGAGGCGTGCAGTTCCAGCGCGATCTGCGGATGGCGATCGCGCCAGGCGCCCATGCGCGGCAGCAGCCAGCGTTGCGCGAAGGAGGGCAGCGAGGTGACGCGCAGCGTCTCGTCGTCGGATCCACTGGCCGCCGCCGAAGCGATCCGCAGGCCTTCGTCGAGCTGTGCGAGCGCCGGCTCGACGGCGCGCAGGAAGGCACTGCCGGCCGCGTTCAGCACGATGCGACGGCCGTTCCGATCGAACAGCCGGAATCCGATCTGTTCCTCCAGCAGCCGCAGCTGCTGGCTCACCGCGCTGTGCGTGAGGTGCAACTGCTCCGCCGCGGCGCGCAGGTTCTGCAGGCGGGCGAGGGTGCGGAAGGCGGGCAGGGTGTGCAGCGGCAGGCGGGCCATGCTGTTCAGAATAGCTGACCAGACTGGGCGGAACAAGTCAATTCCATCGGGGAAATTGGGCTCATATGCTTACCAGCACGAACCCAAGGAGCCCGCCATGACGTCCACCACCATCCGCCTTCGCCGTTCCTGGATTGCCCGCGCGGCCGAGGCCGTCGGCAATGCCTGGGCCTCGCTGCAGCGCCGCTGGCGCGAGCGCCGCGAGATGCAGGACCTGAACGAACTCGACGAGGCCACGCTGCGCGACATGGGCATGCCGCTGTGGATGCAGGAAGAGGCCCGTGCCCGGCGCGAGCAGCGCGACATGAGCAACGCCATCGACCGCCTGCGCGATCGTTCCGGCCCCGGCCGCCTCTACTGAGACCGTGCCTGGATCAGACCCGGTTCAGCGACATGCCCGAGGTGCTGCGCAGCCGCTCGATGAGCTTGGGCGCGATCTGTGTCAGCGGCAGCACCTCGTGCGAGGCGCCGTGAGCGATGGCCTCGCGCGGCATGCCGAACACCACGCAGCTCGCCTCATCCTGCACGAGGTTGTAGCTGCCGGCGTCGCGCATCTCGCGCATCGCCTTGGCGCCGTCGGCGCCCATGCCGGTGAGCATGATGCCCAGGGCATTCGGGCCGACCACGCGGGCCGCGGACTTGAACAGCACCTCGACCGAGGGCATGTGGCGGTTCACCGGCTCGCCGGCCTGCACGCGGGCGATGTAGTTCGCGCCGCTGCGCTCCACGCTCAGGTGCTGGCCACCGGGGGCGATGTAGGCATGGCCGGGCAGCACGCGCTCGCCGTCGCGTGCTTCGGCCACACGGATGCGGCACAGGCCGTCCAGCCGCGCGGCATAACTCTTCGTGAAGCCGGGCGGCATGTGCTGCGTGATCATCACCGCCGGCGAATCCGGCGGCAGCTGCATCAGCACTTCTTTGGTGGCTTCGGTGCCGCCGGTGGAGGCGCCGATGAAGATGATCTTCTCCGTCGACAGGCGGCCGATGCCCGCCAGCGCCGGGCGGGCCGGCGCGCCGTCGAGCCCGCCGGGGGCGGTGGGCTGCGCCGCGGGCGGCGGCGTGGTGAGCCGGCGCAGGTGCGCCTTGGAGGCGATGCGCACCTTGTCGGTGATGTCCTCGGCAAGCAGGCGCAAACCGTCGGCCACGCCGATCTTCGGCTTGGCAACGAAGTCCACCGCACCGAGCTCCAGCGCGCGCAGCGTGACGTCGGCGCCGCGCTCGGTCAGCGTCGACACCATCACCACCGGCGTCGGCCGCAGTCTCATCAGCTTGCCGAGGAAGTCGATGCCGTCCATGCGCGGCATTTCCACGTCCAGCGTGATCACGTCCGGGTTGGTGTTGCGGATCATCTCGCGTGCCACCAGCGGGTCGGCCGCGGCCCCCACGCATTCCATGTCCGGCTGACGGTTGATGATCTCCGTCAGCAGGCTGCGCACCAGGGCCGAATCGTCGACCACCACCACGCGCGTCTTGGCCATGTTCGATGCCTCCTCGCGTACTTCGTTGTCAGAACAGGTCGACGGAGCCGGCGCCACTGGCCGCCGGTGTCGTCTTCTGCGCCGCGGCGCGCTCCTGCGCCACCAGCGCTTCCGGGTTGGTCGGCGACAGCCGCTTGACCATCGCCTTGCCGCTGTGCGGCAGAAAGCACACTTTGCGCGGGTACACGTCCATCACGTCCTTGGACACGACGGGGATTCGCTCGGTCTTCAGGTAGTCGAGCACGAAGCTCGTGTTGCGCTCGCCCACGTTCATGGTGCTCATGCCGGCGATGACCTGGCCGCCGCCGAAGACCTTGGCCTCCAGCGTGGAGCGCGTCGCGCCGCGTTTCATCAGCTCGTTGATGAGCAGTTCCATCGCGTAGGAGCCATAGCGGCCGCTGTCCATGCCGCCGCCGCTGGCGCCGTCGGGCAGCATGAAGTGATTCATGCCGCCGACATGGGCGTTGCGGTCCCACAGGCAGGCGGCGATGCACGAGCCCAGCGTGGTCATGATCAGCATGTCCTCGTCGTGCACGAAGTACTCGCCGGGAAGGATCTTCACGGCGTCGTTCTTGAAATGCGCGTCGTAGAAGAAGAAGGAGGCCTCGCCGGGCTTGCGGGACTGCGCCTTGAGCTGCGCGAGTCGCGAACCGGGTGCGGCATTGATGCTCTGTGGGAGGGCCATGTTGATCCGATATCGGCGTTGCGGGTGCGTGGCTGAAGCGCGCGCTTCAGACCCGCTCGTAGATCGTCTTGCCGCGCAGTCGGAACAACTCGCGCGAATCGGAGAAGTTTTCCGAGTGGCCGACGTAGAGCAGGCCCTTGGGTTTCATCACCGCATGGATGCGCTCGAGCACGCGCTTCTGCGTGGCGGCGTCGAAGTAGATCATCACGTTGCGGCAGAACACGATGTCGAACGGCTCGCCCAGCGACCACTGCGCCGCCATCAGGTTGTGCGTGCGGAACTCGATCAGCTTGGTCAGCTCCGGGCGGATGCGCATGAAGCCGGCATTCGCGCCGGTGCCGCGCTGGCAGTGGCGGCGCAGCCGCTCGGGCGACAGGCCTCGCGCGTCGGCCGGGTAGACGCCGCGGCTGGCGGTGGCCAGCACCTTGGTGTCGATGTCGCTGGCGACGATGCGTGCGCCGGTGCTCGCGCCCAGGGTCTCGACCACGGTCATGGCGATCGAATACGGCTCTTCGCCGGTGGAGGCGGCGCTGCACCAGATGCGCGGGTTGGCCACCCCGCGCGCCTTCAGGTCATCGGCCAGCGCATGGAAATGGTGGTCTTCGCGGAAGAAGGCCGTCAGGTTGGTGGTCAGGCAGTTGATGAATTCCTGCCATTCCTGCTCGCCGCCGGGGCCGGAATGCGTGTCCAGCCATTGCAGGTAGCTGCCGAAGCTGCGGTGCCCGGTCTCGCGCAGCCGGCGCGACAGGCGGCTGTAGACCATGGCCTGCTTGCCGGCGTGCAGGCTGATGCCGGCGCGCTGGTAGATGAGAGCGCGGACGCGTTCGAAGTCGGCCTGGCTGAAGCTGAACTCCTGGTCTGCGCCGTTCCCGGTCGCGGCAGGCGCAGCCGATGCGGCGGGCCTGGGCGTGGCGGCAGAGGCAAGGGCATTCATGCGGACTCCCGGTGTGTGGCGTCCAGGGCCAGGCGGCCCCGCCGACGCGGTCTGATGGGTTATCGACCCGCCGGGCCCGGCCTTGAGCGCCAGCTGTCACAAGAGATGAGAGCGGTCAAAACCGGTCATTTCCGCGCGGGCCCTGGCAGGTCGACTGCTAGACTGGGTCGAAAGCCGCTGTCGACCTCGATTTGGACTCCCCCACGCCCCCCCAGCCCCCCAAGAGCGCATCACTGCGTCTGGACGTGGCGCTGCAGTTGCTGCAGCAGTCGGGCGTTTCGCTGCCCGGCACCCGCGAGAGCAATCCGTCCGGCTGGCTGCAGGCCGTGATCGACGGCCTGTGCGAACTGTCCAGCCGTGATGCCCTGACCGGGCTGGCCAACCGCCGGCAGTTCGAGCTGGCGATGGCCCGCGAGATCGACCGCGTGGCGCGCGCCGGCGAGCCCGCGCTGGTGCTGATGATCGACATCGACCATTTCAAGAAGGTCAACGACACGCATGGCCACCCGGCCGGCGACCTGGTGCTGCGCGAGGTGGGCCGTGCGCTGCACGATTGCATCCGGCCGATGGACACGGTGGCGCGCTTCGGCGGCGAAGAGTTCGCGATGATCCTGCCCAACTGCCCGCCGGCCTTCGGCCAGACGGTGGCCGAGCGGGTGCGCAGCCGCGTCGCCTCGCGGCCGGTGAGCGTGGCGCCCGGCCAGGAGGTTTCGATCACCGTGAGCATCGGCGGCGCCTTTGCGCCGCAGTGGGTGCGCTCCTCGGCGCCGCTGTGGATCGAGCGGGCTGACCAGCAGCTCTACCGTGCCAAGGCCGAAGGCCGCAACCGCACCTGCCTCGAGATGCCTCCGGTTTCCCATGTCAGCGCCGAAGAGAAGGGTCTGTTGTTCGGCACTTCCCAGTTCCAGGATCTCGAATGAGCACCGACAGCGCCGCCACGCCGCCCGCCCCTGCCGCCGCCCGGCCCGCGGCGCGCGGCCGCATCATCGCCGTGACCAGCGGCAAGGGGGGCGTCGGCAAGACCTTCGTGTCGGCCAATCTTGCGGCCGCGCTGGCTCGCCGCGGCGAGCGCGTGCTCGTGCTCGACGCCGACCTGGGCCTGGCCAACCTCGACGTGGTGCTGAACCTGTTCCCGAAGATCACGCTGCACGACGTGTTCACCGGCAAGGCGCAACTCGAGGACGCCATCCTGCCGGCACCGGGCGGCTTCTCGGTGTTGCTGGCCGGCTCCGGCCTGGTCGAGTATTCGCGCCTGACGGTCGAGGTGCGCGAGAAGCTGCTCGAGGTCATCGACAAGGTGGCGCCGCGCTACGACCGCATCATCCTGGACACCGGCGCCGGCATCTCCGACGTGGTGCTCTACGCCGTGTCGCTGGCCGACGACGTGCTGGTGGTGGCCACGCCCGAGCCGACTTCGCTGACCGACGCCTACGCCACCATCAAGGTGCTGGCCACGCAGCAGCAGCGCCATGCGGTGCGGCTGGTGGTCAACCAGACCAGCCGGCTGGGCGAGGGCCGCGTCATCCGCGGCCAGCTGCAGCAGGTCATCGACCGCTACGTGACGCCGCAGATGCAGGACCCGGGCGTACCCTTCAAGCTCGATCTGCTCGGCGAGATCCCGACCGACACCGCGGTGCGCGAGGCGGTGCAGAAGCGCCGCCTGCTGCTCGAGTCACTGCCCGGTTGCCCGGCCGCCAAGGGCATCTCGGCCGTCGCCGACAAGCTCATGTCATGAGCGAGCCGCAGGAGGTGACCGCCTTCGAGCGGCTGGGTGGCGAGGCGCACGTGCGCGCGCTGGTCGATCGTTTCTACGACCTGATGGACCTGGAGCCAGGCTACGCCGAACTGCGCGCGGTGCATGGGCCCACGCTCGACAACGCGCGCGACAAGCTGTTCTGGTTCCTGTGCGGCTGGCTGGGCGGCCCGCAGCATTACGTCGAGCGCTTCGGCCACCCGCGGCTGCGCGCCCGGCACCTGCCGTTCGCCATCGGCATCCGCGAGCGTGACCAGTGGCTGGCGTGCATGCGGCAGGCGATGGAAGAGCAGGGTGTGGAGTCCGCACTCGCCGACCGACTCGCCGAGGCCTTCTTCAACACCGCCGACTGGATGCGCAACAAGGGCGGCTAGGTCGAGGCGGCCTTCGAGGGCCGCAGCAGCACGATCAGCGCGCCGTGCCCGCCGTCCTGCGCGCGGGCCTGCGCGAAGGCGATCACCTCGTTCTTCTGCACCAGCCAGCTGCGCACCTTGCCCTTGAGCACCGGCTCGCGTCCGGGCGAGCCATTGCCCTTGCCGTGCACGACGCGCACGCAGCGCAGGCCGGCACGCACCGCGTCGCGCAGGAAGGCGCCGAGCTGCTCGCGCGCCTCGTCGCGGCGCGCGCCGTGCAGGTCGAGCTGGGCCTGGATCGCCCAGACGCCGCGGCGCAGCTTGCGCACCACTTCCGGCCCCACGCCGCGGCGGCGGAACGAGAGCGCCTCGTCGGTGTCGAGCAGGGTCTCGACGTCGAACTCGTCGGAGATCGATTCGGCCAGCACCGCCGCCTCGTCGCGTTCGCGCTGGCGTGGGATCGGGTGAGGCCGCGCGCGGCTGGCCGGCGCGCGCGTCACCGGGCGCAGCGGCACCACCGGCCCGACGCTGAGCGCGAACAGGTCGCGCTCGCGGCGCAAGCGCGCCAGCTCGGCTTCGGCGCGCGCCGCTGCAGCGGCGGCCTCGCGTTCGGCGGCCTGCAGGGCCCGCTTCAGTGCGCCGAGTTCGGCCAGCGAGCGGACCTTGCCCACGCTCACAGCAGCCCCCGCTCGGCGAACGACACCACCTGCGTGCGGCCGACCACCATGTGGTCGAGCACACGCACGTCGACCAGCTGCAGTGCGCTCTTCAGCGACTGCGTGAGGAACTCGTCGGCCCGCGACGGCTCGGCCACGCCCGAGGGGTGGTTGTGCGCCAGGATCACCGCCGCGGCATTCAGCGCCAGCGCACGGCGCACCACCTCGCGCGGGTAGACGCTGGTCTGCGTCAGCGTGCCGCGGAACATCTCGTCGAACTGCAGCAGCCGGTGCTGCGCGTCCAGGAACAGCACCGCGAACACCTCGTGCTCGCGCGAGGAAAGATGCAGCTGCAGGTAGTCGCGCACGCGCCCGGGGGCGTCGAAGGCGGGCCGCTCCACCAGCCGCTGCTGCAGCGAACGCCGTGCCAGCTCGACCACCGCCGCCACCTCGGCGCGCTTGGCCGGGCCCAGCCCCTTGATGCGCTTGAGGTCGGCCGGCCCCGCGTGCAGCAGGCCGGCCAGCCCGCCGAACTCGTCGAGCAGCGTCTGCGCCAGCTGCAGCACCGACACGCCCTTCAGGCCGGTGCGCAGCAGCAGCGCCACCAGCTCGGCATCGGCCAGGGCGGCAGGGCCCTGGGCCAGCAGCTTTTCGCGCGGGCGCGCGTCGGGGGGGATGTCCTTGATCACGGTCGGGGTGGCCCGGGCGCGGCGCCTCGTAAAATCCGGCCCAGTCTACTGGAGCGGGCTTCGCCGTGAACCTTGTGCAGCCGGGGTCGTTTCTGACCCTGCACTACCGCCTCGCCGGGCCTGACGGCGCGGACATCGTCAACACCTTCGCCGACAAGCCGGCCACGCTGTCGCTGGGCACGGGCGAGCTCGCCGCGCCACTGGAGCGGCGCCTGATCGGCCTGGCCGAGGGAACGCGCAGCCTGTTCGACGTGCCCGCCGGTGAAGCCTTCGGCGAGCGCAATCCGGAGTTGCTGCAGCGGGTGAAGCGCTCGCTGCTGGCCGAACTGGGCGACCCGGACCAGCAATACAACCTCGGCGACGTGGTTCAATTCCCCACGCCCGACGGCCAGGCGAGCTACGCCGGCGTGGTGCGCGAGCTCGGCGCCGACTGGCTGCTGTTCGACTTCAACCATCCGCTGGCTGGCCGGCCGGTGACCTTCGAAGTGCAACTGATCGGGGTGCTGTGATGGGCGACAAGGTGGCCGACGAACTGCACGAGGTGCTGCTGGCCGAGCCGCGCGGCTTCTGTGCCGGCGTGGACCGCGCCATCGAGATCGTCGAGCGGGCGCTGAAGAAGTTCGGCGCTCCGATCTACGTGCGCCACGAGATCGTGCACAACACGTACGTCGTCAACGACCTGAAGGCCAAGGGCGCGATCTTCATCGAGGACCTGGCCGACGTGCCGCCGGGCGCCACGCTGGTGTTCAGTGCGCACGGCGTGTCGCAGGCGGTGCGCCACGAGGCCGACGAGCGCGGCTTCAGCGTGTTCGACGCCACCTGCCCGCTGGTGACCAAGGTGCATGTCGAGGTGGCCAAGCTGCACAAGGAAGGCTACGACTTCGTCATGATCGGCCACAAGGGCCACCCCGAGGTCGAGGGCACGATGGGCCAGCTCAGCGAGGGCATCTTCCTCGTCGAGGACGTGCAGGACGTCGAACGCCTGCATTTGCCGCAGACCGAGCGCCTGGCGGTCGTGACGCAGACCACGCTGTCGGTGGACGACGCGGCAGAGATTCTCACTGCGGTGAAGCGCCGCTTCCCGACCGTGCGCGAGCCGAAGATGCAGGACATCTGCTATGCCACGCAGAACCGGCAGGACGCGGTGAAGGTGCTGGCGCCTTCGGTCGACGTGGTCATCGTCGTCGGCAGCCCGACCAGCTCGAACAGCAACCGCCTGCAGGAACTGGCCGAGCGGCTGGGCACGCCGGCCTACATGGTCGACCAGCCCGAGGACCTGAAGGCGCAATGGCTCGAGGGCAAGCGCCGCGTCGGGCTCACTGCGGGAGCGTCCGCGCCCGAGATCCTGGTGCAGCAGGTGATCGCGCGCCTGCGTGCGCTGGGAGCGGTGTCAGTGCGATCACTGCCCGGCGTGGAAGAGTCGGTGCACTTTCCGCTGCCGATGGGGCTGGGCGACAAGTCGATGTCCCGGCTCGGCTGACGCCGCCGCAGCCTGCACAGCCGCCGCCGCCGCGGCGTGCGCGCAAGAGCGGTCGCAGCAGCAGCGTCCAGCCGCTGTACCCGGCGCATGCCGCGACGATCAGGCCCGCCAGCCAGGTTTGCAGCGCCATCAGCCCGGCCCCCCGAGCCACAGCGTGACGCGGTAGGTCACGAACGCCGCCGCGTAGGCCAGCGCGAACAGGTAGGCCATCATCGCCAGCGGGTAGCGCCACGAGTTCGTCTCGCGCTTCACGACGGCCAGCGTCGACAGGCACTGCGGCGCGAACACGTACCAGGCCAGCAGCGAATAGGCGGTGGCCAGCGACCAGCCCTGCGAGATGACCGGCGAGAGCGTGTCGGCCACGGCATCGCCCGCAGCCGACAGGGCGTACACCGTGCCCAGTGCGCCCACCGCCACCTCGCGGGCTGCCAGGCCCGGCACCAGCGCGATCGAGATCTGCCAATTGAAGCCGATGGGCGAGAACACATGCTCCAGCGCCTGACCCAGCATGCCGGCCAAGCTGTACTGGATGGCGGGCCCGGTGGCACCGTCGGGTGGCGCGGGGTAGGTGGAGAGGAACCACAGCACCACCATCAGCGAGAAGATGATCGTGCCCACACGGCGCAGGAAGATCGTGGTGCGTTCCCACAGGCCGAGCATCAGGTTGCGGATGCCGGGCACGCGGTAGGGCGGCAGCTCGAGCATCAGCGGCTGGTAGCTCTTGTGCGTCCAGAAGCGCTTGATGCACCAGGCCACGGCGCAGGCCGAGGCCACGCCGGCCACGTACAGGCCGAACAGGGTGAGCCCGCGCAGGTTGAACGGCCCGACCGAGCGCTCGGGCACGAACGCGCCGATGAGCAGCGCATATACCGGCAGCCGTGCCGAGCAGGTCATCAGCGGCGCGATCATGATCGTGGCGAGCCGGTCGCGCGGGTTGGCGATGGTGCGCGTGGCCATGATGCCGGGGATGGCGCAGGCGAAGCTCGACAGCAGCGGGATGAAGGCGCGGCCCGACAGGCCGACCTTGCCCATCACGTTGTCGAGCAGGAAGGCGGCGCGCGGCAGGTAGCCCGAATCCTCGAGCAGCAGGATGAAGAAGAAGAGGATCAGGATCTGCGGCAGGAACACCAGCACGCCGCCCGCGCCGGCGATCACGCCGTCGACCAGCAGGCTGCGCAGCGGGCCGTCGGCCATGTTGGCGATCACCGCCTCGCCCAGCGCCGCCATGCCGGCCTTGATGGCGTCCATCGGCGCCGTGGCCCAGGAGAACACAGCCTGGAAAACGAGAAACAGCAGCACGGCCAGGATCGCCAGGCCAGCCACCGGGTGCAGCACGACGGCGTCGATGCGGTGGCGAAAGCGTTGCACGCGCGGGGCAGCGGGCGCGGCGATGGCGAGCACGCGCCGCACCTCGCGCTGCAGCTCGGCACTGTCGGGCACGGTGCTGGCCGGCACGGCGATGGCCTGCGCGGCGCCCATCTGGGCCTCGATCTGCGCCAGCAGGCCGGCGTGGCCGTTGCGGCGCACGGCCACGGTTTCCACCACCGGGCAGCCGAGTTCGCGCGACAGTGCTGCCACGTCGATCGCCAAGCCCTGCGAGCGCGCCACGTCGGCCATGTTCAGTGCGACCAGCATCGGGCGGCCCAGGCGCCGGAGTTCGAGCACCAGCCGCAGGTTCATGCGCAGGTTGGTGGCGTCGACCACGGCGACGATCGCGTCGGGGGCGTCTTCGCCCGCTCGCCGGCCTTCGATCACCTCGAGCGTGATCTGCTCGTCTGGCGTGGCCGGGTTCAGGCTGTAGGCGCCGGGCAGGTCGACCACCGAGACGCTGGTGCCGTTGCGCAGCGTGGCGGTGCCCACCTTGCGCTCCACCGTGACGCCGGCGTAGTTGGCGACCTTCTGTCGGGCGCCGGTGAGCAGGTTGAACAGCGCCGTCTTGCCGCAGTTCGGGTTGCCCACCAGCGCGATGCACCAGGGACGTGGGGCGAGGGCCGAGGACATGTCAGCTTTCGGAACGAAGGCTCAGGCCGGCTCGACCTCGATGCACTGCGCTTCCAGCCAGCGCAAGGCGAACAGCGTGTCGCCGACCTGCACCGCCAGCGGCTCCCGCCCGCCGGGGCCCCGGCGCAGCAGGCGCACCGGCTCCCCGGAGATGAAGCCGAGCTCGCCGAGCCGCCGCAGGTCGCCGGCATCCAGTTCGGGCGAGGCCGCAATCACCCCTGTCACCCAGGCTTCGGCGTTGTCGGCGAGTTCGGTGAGGCGCATGGTGCGGAGTCTATTGCAAATGCGAACCATTATCAACTATAGTGGTGCCACCCCGCAGCCGCACCCAGGGAAAACGTATGAAGAGCGACCCGCAGGTCATCGTCCATCTGAACGCCCAGCTCAAGAACGAGCTGACCGCCACCAACCAGTACTTCCTGCACTACCGCATGCTCAAGCACTGGGGCCTGGACAAGCTGGCGAAGAAGGAATACGAGGAGTCCATCGGCGAGATGAAGCACGCCGATCGCCTGATGGAGCGTGTGTTCACGCTCGACGGCCTGCCCAACCTGCAGGACCTGGGAAAGCTGCTGATCGGCGAGAACGTGCCCGAGCTGCTGGCCTGCGACCTGCAGCTCGAGCAGGGCGCGCAGTCCACCATCAAGGACGGCATCGCCCATTGCGAAGCGGTGCGCGACTACGTCTCGCGCGACATCCTGCAGGCGATCCTCGACGACACCGAGGAGCACATCGACTTCCTCGAGACGCAGATCGAGCTGATCGGCAAGGTCGGCCTGCCGAACTACCTGCAATCCATGATGGGCGACCCCGCCTGAGCGCGCCATGATCGTCTGCGTCTGCCGCCGCATCTCCGACCACCAGATCCGCCAGGCTGCGGCGGAAGGAGCCGTGAGCCTCGAATGCCTGCAGTTCGAGCTCGGCGTGGCCACGCAGTGCGGACGCTGCGCCGACTGCGCGATGAGCCATCTTCGTGCGGCCCTGCCGCAGAGTGCTGCCCCGGAGCGCCAGGCGGCCTGCCTACAATCCTGAGGTCACTGACCTCCGGAGGGCGCTGAACGCGCCCGGCTCCTCATGCTCGACATCAACCTGCTGCGCAAGGACCTGGCGCACGTGGTCGCCCGCCTCGAGGCGCGCAAGACGCCGCAACCCTACCTGGACGTGGCGCGCTTCCAGTCGCTGGAGGCCGAGCGCAAGGCCATCCAGACGCGCACCGAAGAGCTGCAGGCCCAGCGCAACAGCCTGTCCAAGCAGATCGGCCAGCTCAAGGGCAAGGGGCAGGACACCACCGCGGCGATGTCCGAGGTGGCCGGCATCGGCGACACGCTGAAGGCCTCGGCCGAACGCCTCGAAGCGATCCAGGCCGACCTGGCCGAGATGCTGATGGCCGTGCCCAACCTGCCGCACGAGAGCGTGCCGCCGGGCGCCGACGAAAAGGCCAATGTCGAAGTGCGCCGTTGGGGCACACCACGCAGCTTCGACTTCACGCCGCGCGACCACGTCGACGTCGGCGCGCCGCTCGGGCTCGACTTCGACACCGGCGCCAAGCTCAGCGGCTCGCGCTTCACCTTCCTGCGCGGCCCGGTGGCCCGGCTGCACCGGGCGCTCGCCCAGTTCATGCTCGACGTGCAGACGCAGGAGCACGGCTACACCGAGTGCTACACGCCCTACATCGTCAACCGCGAGATCCTCGAGGGCACCGGGCAGTTGCCCAAGTTCAAGGAAGACATGTTCTGGGTCAGCCGCGGCGGCGACGAGGAGCAGCGCGAGCAGTACCTCATCTCGACCAGCGAGATCTCGCTGACCAACAGCGTGCGCGAGCAGGTGCTCGCCGAGAGCGCGTTGCCGATCCGGCTGACGGCGCACAGCCCCTGCTTCCGCTCCGAGGCCGGCAGCGCCGGGCGCGACACGCGCGGCATGATCCGCCAGCACCAGTTCGACAAGGTCGAGATGGTGCAGATCGTGCACCCGGAGCGCTCCTACGAAGCGCTCGAGCAGATGGTCGGCCACGCCGAGGCGATCCTGAAGAGGCTCGAACTGCCGTACCGCGTGGTCACGCTGTGCAGCGGCGACATGGGCTTCGGCTCGACCAAGACCTACGACCTGGAGGTCTGGCTGCCCGCCCAGGGAACCTACCGCGAGATCAGCTCCTGCTCCAACTGCGAGGCCTTCCAGGCGCGGCGCATGCAGGCGCGCTTCAAGAACGCGCAGGGCAAGAACGAGTGGGTTCACACGCTCAACGGCTCGGGCCTGGCGGTCGGCCGCACGCTGGTGGCGGTGCTGGAGAACCACCAGCAGGCCGACGGCTCGATCGCCGTGCCGGCCCTGCTGCGGCCCTACCTCGGTGGGCTCGAGCGCCTGCAGGCCTGAGCCCATGCCGGCTCAGGGCCTGGCCGGCGAACTGCTCGCGGCCTACGACGATGCCCGGCTGCTCACGCTGCCCAGCGGGCGTGCCGGTGGGCTGACGGTGCCCGAGGCCTACGAAGTCGGCGACCAGCTGCGCCTGGCGCGACTGGCGCGCGGCGAACGGGCGCGTGGCTACAAGATCGGCTTCACCAACCGCACGATCTGGCCCCGCTACAACGTCTTCGAGCCGATCTGGGCGCCGGTATGGGAGCGCACGCTGCGGTTGCTCGAAGGCACCGAGGCCACGACCTCGCTGCAAGGCCTGGTGCAGCCGCGCCTGGAGCCGGAAATCGTGTTCGGCTTTCGGGCCGCGCCGCGCGCCGGCATGAACGAAGCCGAGCTGACCGGCTGCCTGGCCTGGGTGGCCCATGGCTACGAGATCGTCCACACGCATTTCGACGGCTGGCGTTTCACGGCGGCCGATACCGTGGCCGACTTCGCACTGCATGGCCGCTTGCTCGTCGGGCCGCGCGTTCCGGTCGACGCTTTCAAGCGACTCGGCGAGGAGCTGGCCGCGCTCGAACTCACGCTGTCCTGCGACGGCCGCGAGCTCGAGACCGGCCATGGCCGCAACGTGCTCGGCGGCCCGCTGAACGCGCTGCGCCTGTGGGTCGATGCGATGGCCCAGCGCACGCCGGCCTGGCCAATCGGCGCCGGCGACGTCGTCACCACCGGCACCTTGACCGATGCCTGGCCGATGGCGCCGGGGCAGGTCTGGCAGAGCCGGCCCGGCGATGCGCGACTGCCCGGGCTGCGCCTGACCGTCACCCCCTGAGCGCCGTGGCCGGCTGCATTACAATGCGCGGCTCGGCATCGACCCGCCGAGACCAGGAGAGGTGGCAGAGTGGTCGAATGCGCCGGACTCGAAATCCGGTGTACGGTTATGCGTTACCGTGGGTTCGAATCCCACCCTCTCCGCCAGTGAACAGGCCGCCCGCGAGGCGGCTTTTTCATGCCCGGCTTTCACAGATCTTTACCCCCGAGCCACCCCTCCTTCACCCCCGGGGCAGACCATCTCTCTCCATGGGCCGCACGGCTCGATTGACCAGGAGCAAGAAGATGTCCCGAACCGAAGTTTCCGCAGTCACGCAGCAACCCGCCGCCCGCGGCATGAAGTGGATGCTGTCGAGCATGGTGCTCGCGGTCGCCGCGACGCTGGCGCTGTCTGCCTGGGCGCAGCCCGGTGGCGGCCATCACGGCATGGGCGGCATGGGCGGCATGGACGGTGGCCACGGAATGATGAGGGGCGGCCGCGGCATCGACCACATGCTCGACGGCCTGAACGCCACCGATGCGCAGCGCGCACAGATCAAGCAGATCTACAAGTCTGCCGCCGACGACCTGAAGGCGCAGCGCGAAGCGGGCCGCGCGCTGCACGAGCGCTCGATGCAGATCTTCGCCGCCCCGAACGTCGATGCGGCTGCTGCGGAGTCGGTGCGCCAGCAGATGCTGCAGCAGCACGACCAGGCCAGCAAGCGCATGCTGCAGGCCCGGCTCGACGCGAGCAAGGTGCTCACGCCCGAGCAGCGCGCCAAGATGGCCGAGCGCATGAAGCAGCGCGGCGAGATGATGCGCGACCGCATGCAGCGCATGGAGCGTGAGCAGCCCAAGTCATGAGGCCGGGGGCGAGCGTGACGTTATCCTTGCGCGACCTGTCCTCGACCTGGCTCTCGGGCCGGTCGGGGCCGATGGCCGAATCCACCTTCGCCGCGCGCACCATGAGCTCACGACTGCTGCTGATCGACGACGACGCCCGCCTGTCGGCCATGGTGGGCGACTACCTGCGCAATGCCGGTTTCGACGTCACCACCGCCGGCTCCCTCGGCGCCGGACGCGAGCGCCTCGCGGCCGAGAACTTCGACGCGCTCGTGCTCGACCTGATGCTGCCCGACGGCGACGGCCTGGACCTCTGCCGCGAATTGCGCGCCAACCCGCGCACCCGCTCGCTGCCTCTGCTCATGCTCACCGCCCGAGGCGAGCCGCTGGACCGCATCGTCGGCCTCGAACTCGGCGCCGACGATTACCTGGGCAAGCCCTTCGAGCCGCGCGAACTGCTCGCCCGCGTGAAGGCGCTGCTGCGCCGAGCCGCGCCGCAGCCGGCCAGCGACGAGGTGCTTCGTTTCGGGCGCCTGGAGATCGACCTGGGCGCGCGCATGGCGCGTCTGGCCGGGCAAGCCTGCGACCTCACCAGCCATCAGTTCGACCTGCTGGTGGTGCTGGCACAGAGCCCCGGTCGGGTGCTCTCGCGCGACCAGATCATGGATTCGCTCAAGGGTCATCCGCTGGAGGCCTTCGACCGCTCGATCGACGTGCACATCTCGCGCATCCGCGCCGTGATCGAGGACGACCCGAAGGCGCCGCGGCGTGTGCTCACCGTGCGCGGCGCGGGCTACGTGTTCGCGAAGAAGCAGGATGCCGACGACGAGTCATGACGGCCCTGGCTGAGCCTCGATGAAGTCGCTGTACCTGCGCATCTACCTCACGGTGGTGGCCGTGCTGCTGCTGTTCGCGGCGGTGTCGGGCTGGGTGTTCCAGCGCCACCTCGAGCAGGAGCGCGTGCGCGTCGAGGGGGCTCTCGGCGACCGCACGGCGGCCTGGGCAGAGTTGCTCCAGCGCACGCTGCCCGGCGCCAGTGCACCTCACGACGAACAGGCGGCGGCGGTGCGCGACTGGTCGCAGCGACTGCGCCTGCCGATGGCGCTGGACGACGAGCAGGGCACTCGCATCGTCGCGTCGGACTCGTTCCTGCGCCGGCAGGAAGAGGAGGGTGCCCGCATCGCCTCGGTGCGGCTGGAAGACGGCCGCTTGCTGTGGATCCTGCGCCCGCGGCTGCAGCGGCTGCCACCGCGCCCGGGCGATCCGCCGGACATGCGCCGGGGCATGGCGCCGCCTCCCGGGGAACTGATGTTGCCATTCCTGCCGCCGACCATGCCGCGCAGCGTTGGCCTGGTCTTGTTCCTGACCGTCATGTTCCTGGCCGTGGCCGGTGGCGCCTATCCGGTGGTGCGCCGGCTCACGCGCCGGCTCGAGTCGCTCAAGCTGGGTGTCGAGCGTTTCGGTTCCGGGCAACTCGACCACCGCGTCGAGGTGAGCGGGCGTGACGAGGTCGCTGCCGTGGCCAGCAGCTTCAACCACGCCGCAGCGCGCGTCGAGGCGCTGGTGCGATCCAACAAGTCGCTGCTCGCCAATGCGAGCCACGAGCTGCGTTCACCGCTGGCGCGCATGAAGATGGCGGTGTCGATGCTCGACGAGGTGCCTGCGGCGCAGCACGAGAAGCTCAAGCGCGAGATCGAGACCAACGTGGCCGAGCTCGATGCGCTGGTCGAGGAGTTGCTGCTGGCCAGCCGGCTGGACGCGTCGGAGTCGATCGAGCGACGCGATGCGGTCGACCTGCTCGCGCTCGCGGTGGAGGAGGGCTCCCGTGTGGAGGCCGAGGTCGACGGCCCGTCGCTGGCGGTGCAGGGCGACGAGCGCCTGCTGCGCCGCGCGCTGCGCAACCTGCTGGAGAACGCGCGCCGTTACGGCGGTGGCGAGGTGAAGGTCGAGCTAGCGCGCTCGTCGGCGGGCGCCGAAGTGCACGTGTGCGACCGCGGCCCAGGCGTCCCCGAGGGCCTGCGTGACCGCATCTTCGAGCCGTTCTACCGCCTGCCGGGCCATGCGGAGCAGGCCGGCGGTGTGGGCCTCGGCCTGAGCCTGGTGCGCCAGATCGCGCAACGCCACGGCGGCAGCGTGCGCTGCGAGTCGCGCCAGGGCGGTGGCAGCTGCTTCGTGCTGACCGTACCCACCGCCTGACCCCGGGACAAACGTGGGTGCGCGCCGGGTCGGCGCGTGCAGAATGGCGGAGCTTCCACTCCGATCGGCTCCATGCAGAGTCTGCTCCCCCTTCTTGCCGCGCTGGCCGCCTACCTGGTCGGTTCGCTGTCGTTCGCGGTCATCATCAGTCGGCTGATGGGCCTGAACGACCCGCGAACCTACGGCTCGGGCAACCCTGGCGCGACCAACGTGCTGCGTTCGGGCAACAAGCTGGCGGCGATCCTCACGCTGGCATTCGACGCACTCAAGGGCTACGTGCCGGTGCTGCTGGTGGCGATCTACGGGCCGGCATACGGGCTTGGCGAGGGCACGGCGGCGCTGGTGGGGCTGGCGGCGTTCCTCGGCCATCTGTGGCCGGTGTTCTTCCGATTCCAGGGCGGCAAGGGCGTGGCCACCGCGGCAGGCGTGCTGCTCGGCCTGAATCCCTGGCTGGGCCTGGCGACGCTGCTGACCTGGGCGATCATCGCGGCCTTCTTCCGTTACTCCTCGCTGGCAGCCATCGTGTCCGCGGCGTTCGCGCCGTTCTACCAGCTGCTGATCTGGGGCGGCGGGCCGATCGCCGGCGCGGTCGCGGTGATGGGCCTGCTGCTGATCTGGCGCCACAGCGCCAACATCCAGAAGCTGCTCAAGGGCACCGAGAGCAAACTCGGGCAGAAGGCGACGACGGCAGCCGCTGCCGCGAAGCATGGCGTCAGGCATGGTCATGGCCAGGCGCGCGGGCACAGCCACCACCACGAGAAGCACCACGACGAGTCGCACGGAGCCAAGCCATGAACCTCGCGCAGGGACTTCACCGCTTCCACGTCGGCGACCGCCTGTCGGAGATGGCCGTGCACAACGGTACCGTCTACCTCGCCGGGCAGGTGCCCGACGACGCCACGCAGGACATCCGCGGCCAGACGGCGCAGGTGCTGGCCAGCATCGACCGGCTGCTCGGCGAAGCCGGCACCGATCGCGCCCGCATCCTGATGGCGCAGATCTTCCTGGCCGACCTGGCCGATTTCGACGCCATGAACGAAGTCTGGGACGACTGGGTGCCGCCCGGCGACGCCCCGCCGCGCGCCACCGTGCAGGCGCGACTGGCGCGGACTCAGTGGAAGATCGAGATCGTCGTCACCGCGGCGATCTGAGCCGCGGACAGAGCCACGCCGCGACTGCCGTGACAATACGCGGCTGCGCCCGCCGGGCGAGCCGACCCGTTTTCGTTTTCATCGATCTGCCATGACCACCCGCGCCACCCGTGTTCTGACCGGCATCACGACCACCGGCACGCCGCACCTGGGCAACTACGTCGGCGCCATCCGCCCGGCCATCGCCTCGAGCCGGCAAACGGGCGTGGAGAGCTTCTTCTTCCTCGCCGACTACCACGCGCTGATCAAGTGCGACGACCCGGCGCGCATCGAGCGTTCCCGGCTGGAGATCGCCGCCACCTGGCTGGCCTGCGGCCTCGACACCTCGCGCGTGGTGTTCTACCGCCAAAGCGACATCCCCGAGATCCCCGAGCTGACCTGGCTGCTGACCTGCGTCACGCCCAAGGGGCTGATGAACCGCGCCCATGCCTACAAGGCTTCGGCGGACGCGAACCAGGAAGCCGGCGAAGACATCGACTCGGGCATCACGATGGGCCTGTTCAGCTATCCGATCCTGATGGCCGCCGACATCCTGATGTTCAACGCGCACCATGTGCCGGTGGGCCGCGACCAGGTGCAGCACATCGAGATGGCGCGCGACATCGCGCAGCGCTTCAACCACCTGTTCGGGCAGGGGCGCGAGCACTTCGTGCTGCCCGAAGCGGTGATCGACGAGCAGGTGGCGACGCTGCCGGGCCTGGACGGACGCAAGATGTCCAAGAGCTACGACAACACGATTCCGCTGTTCGAAGGCGGGGCCAAGGGCTTGCAGGCGGCGCTGGCGCGTGTCGTCACCGATTCGAAACTGCCCGGCGAGCCCAAGGACCCGGACAGCGCCCATCTCGTCACGCTGTACGAGGCTTTCGCCGAACCGGCGGAGCGCGCCGCGTTCCGTGCCGACCTGGTCGCCGGCCTGGGCTGGGGCGAGGCGAAGCAGCGGGTGGCCCAGCGCATCGAGCAGGCGCTCGGGCCGATGCGCGAGCGTTATGCCGACCTGATCGCCCACCCGGCACGCATCGAGGAGACGCTGCTCGAAGGCGCGCGAAAAGCCCGAGCGATCGCGGCGCCCCTGCTCGCGCAACTGCGGGAGGCGGTGGGTCTGCGTCGCATGGTTGCGGTGACTGCGGCGCCTGCCGCGGCGACCGCGAAGGTCAGGGCCGCGCTGCCGCTCTTCAAGCAATACCGCGAGGCCGACGGCCGCTTCTTCTTCAAGTTGCTCGACGGCGAGGGCCGGCTGCTGCTGCAAAGCGAGGGCTTCGCGCAGGGCAAGGAGGCGGGCCAGTGGGTGGCGCGCCTGAAGCGGGAGCGCGCCGCGGCGCTGGCCGAGGTGCCGGCGTCACTTGGCGAAGGGGTCAGCGCACAGGACGTGGCGCAGGCGCTGGCGCAGTTCGACGAGGAATGACGGCCCCGGCATGAAGAACATCGTCGTCCTGATCTCGGGACGCGGCTCCAACATGGAGGCCATCGTGCAGGCCTGTGCGACCGAGGGCTGGAACGCGCGCATCGCCGCCGTGGTCAGCAACCGGCCCGAGGCCAGCGGGCTGGCCTTCGCGCGTGCGCGCGGCATCGCCACGGCCGTGGTCGACCACCAGTGTTTCGAGTCACGCGACGCCTTCGATGCCGAGCTCGCGCGTGTCATCGACGGCTTCTCACCCGATCTGCTGGTGCTGGGCGGTTTCATGCGCATCCTCACGCCGGGCTTCGTGTCGCACTACGCCGGGCGCATGGTGAATGTGCATCCCTCGCTGCTGCCCGCCTTCGCCGGCCTGCACACGCATCGCCGCGCCATCGAATCCGGGTGCAAGGCGGCCGGCGCCACCGTGCACTTCGTGTCCGCCGAACTGGACCACGGCCCCATCATCGCCCAGGCGGTGGTGCCAGTGCTGCCCGGCGACACCGAACAGACCCTCGCCGCGCGCGTGCTGGCGCGCGAACACCTGATCTACCCGCGTGCCGTGCGCTGGATCGTCGACGACCTGCTGCGCGTGGAGGGTGCCAGCGTGCGCCACCTGCGTGGCGAACCGCAACTGCTGAACTGATGCACCCCAACGCCCTGCTCGAACTCGCCACTGAACTGCTGCACCGTGTGCTGCAGTTCAAGCAACCGGCCGACAACATCGTGTCGGACTTCTTCCGCGAGCACCGCGCGTTGGGCAGCCGCGAGCGCCACACGCTGGCCGAGACCACCTACACCGTGCTTCGCCAGCGCCTGCTGTTCCAGCATCTGGCCCAGTCCGGCAAGGGCGAGATGGAGCGGCGGCTGGCGATCCTCGCGTGGCAGGGTAACGAGGGCTTCCTGCGCGCCGCGCTCAGCGAACCTGAACAACACTGGATCGCCCAGGTGCAGGCGGTCGACCGTTCTGCGCTGCCCGAGAAGTTGCGCCACAACCTGCCCGAGTGGCTGGCCGAGCGGCTGCATGCCGAGCTGGGTGAGGACTTCTGGCCCTTCGTCGAGAGCATGAATGCCGCCGCGCCGCTGGATTTGCGCGTCAACACCTTCAAGGCCAAGCGCGACGAGGTGAGGGCCGCGCTCGCCGCGGCGGGCGTCGCGGCCGAGCCCACGCCGTTCTCGCCGATGGGCCTGCGCATCCAGGGCAAGCCGGCGCTGCACAAGCTCGATGTCTTCACGCGCGGCGACGTCGAGGTGCAGGACGAGGGCAGCCAGTTGCTCGCGCTGATGGTCGATGCCAAGCGCGGCGAGATGGTCGTGGATTTCTGTGCCGGCGCCGGCGGCAAGACGCTCGCGCTGGGCGCGGCCATGCGCAACACCGGGAGGCTGTACGCCTTCGATACCTCCGGCCACCGGCTGGCCGCGCTCAAGCCGCGACTGGCGCGTAGCGGCCTGTCGAATGTCTATCCGGTGCAGATCGCCCACGAGCGCGACGACCGCATCAAGCGCCTGGCCGGCAAGATCGACCGGGTACTGGTCGACGCACCTTGCTCGGGGCTGGGCACGCTGCGCCGCAATCCGGACATGAAATGGCGCCAGACGCCCGACGCAGTGGAGGAACTGCGCGTCAAGCAGGCCGCCATCCTGGCCAGCGCCGCGCGGCTGCTCAAGCCGGGCGGCCGGCTGGTCTACGCCACCTGCAGCCTGCTCGGCGTCGAGAATGAAGCGATTGCCGACGCCTTCACCGAAGCCAATCGGGCCACCTTCCGGCCGTTGGCGGCCGACGAGGTGCTGGCGGCAGCGCACGTCGAGGGTGCACAGGCTCTGGTGCGCCACGGCTTCCTGAGACTGTGGCCGCATCGACACGGAACCGACGGCTTTTTCGCAGCAGTGTGGCAACGGTCTTGATTGGCTGCAAAAAGACGCCAAATCACTCGAACTGGCATACCCGAGGTGCGTAGTTTCCGCGGCCTGATCCCGGGGTGCGTCACCTACAATACCAGCGCCGTCGCTCATGACGGTGTGAAGGCGGGTTCATGAATATTCTGATGTCGGTGTGGGATGGTCTGGTCAACTGGTTGGCCCATGGGCTGGTCGAGACCACGTGGTGGCAGGTACTCCTGTTCACACTGGTCGTCACGCACATCACTATTTCAGCGGTCACGATCTTCCTGCACCGCGCTCAGGCGCACCGTGCACTGGAACTCGGCCCGATTCCGTCGCACTTCTTTCGCTTCTGGCTGTGGCTGACCACCGGCATGGTGACGAAGGAGTTCGTCGCCGTGCACCGCAAGCACCACGCCAAGTGCGAGACGGAAGAAGACCCGCACAGCCCGCAGACGCGCGGCATCAAGGCGTTGCTGTTGACGGGCGTCGAGCTCTACCGCGCCGAAGCCAAGATTCCCGAGACGATCTCCAAGTACGGCCACAACACGCCGGACGACTGGATCGAGCGCAACCTGTACACCCGCTACAGCTGGCAGGGCGTCGGCGTGATGCTGATCCTCAACCTGATGCTCTTCGGCGCCATCGGTGCGACGGTGTGGGCGGTGCAGATGCTGTGGATCCCTGTGATGGCCACCGGCATCATCAACGGCATCGGGCACTGGTGGGGTTATCGCAACTTCGAGTCGCCCGACGCCTCGACCAACGTGTCGCCCTGGGGCATCCTGATCGGCGGCGAGGAACTGCACAACAACCACCACACCTACGCCACTTCGGCGAAGTTCTCGGTCAAGCCCTACGAATTCGACATCGGCTGGCTGTACATCCGCGCCATGCAGTCGATCGGCTGGGCCACCGTGCGCAAGACGCCTCCCAAGCTGGCACTGGGCACCGTCAAGCCCGTGGCCGACGACAAGACCCTCGAAGCGATCATCGCCAACCGCTACGAGGTGATGGCGAAATACGCCAACGAGCTTCGCGCCGCCTGCGGTGTCGAGCTCGACCGGTTGAAGGCACAAGGCGGCGAGAACACCGCGCGCTGGAAGGAAATGCTGCTGGCCAAGCGCTGGCTGCACCGCGACGAAGACAAGATCCCCTCGGAGCTCAAGGCCAGCGTGGCCCAGGCCGCTGCCGGCTCGCCGGCACTGGCCAAGCTGGTCGCCATGCGCGAGGAACTTCGCCAGCTCTGGACGCGCAGCAACGTGTCGGCCGAGCAACTGGTGGCCGACCTGCAGGCCTGGTGCCGCAAGGCCGAGGACAGCGGCATTGCCGCGCTGCAGGAGTTCTCGCTCAAGCTGCGCTCGGCACACGCCTGACATTCCCTGCGTACCAGAGACAAACGGGGTCGCGATGCGACCCCGTTTTCTTTGGGCAAGACCTTTGGGGCAAAACAAAAGGGCCGCAGATGCGGCCCTTGCTGATCACCTTGCCGAAGCGGTCACTTCAGCTTGGTTTCCTTGTACTTCACGTGCTTGCGAGCCTTCGGATCGAACTTCATGATCTCGAGCTTTTCGGGCGTCGTCTTCTTGTTCTTGTCGGTCGTGTAGAAGTGACCGGTACCGGCCGACGACTCCAGCTTGATCTTCTCGCGTCCACCTTTGGCCATGTTCGTCTCCTAGTTCAGAGCTCGCCCTTGGCGCGCAGATCGGCCACGACCTTCTCGATGCCGACCTTGTCGATCAGGCGCAGAGCAGCGTTCGTGATGCGCAGACGCACCCAGCGGTTCTCGGTTTCCAGCCAGAAGCGGCGGTACTGCAGGTTGGGCAGGAAGCGACGCTTCGTTTTGTTGTTGGCATGGGAAACATTGTTCCCGACCATCGGGCCTTTACCCGTGACTTGACAGACGCGTGCCATATCGACTCCAAACACTCCAGATTTCTGGCCGACAGATTTCGGCAAAGACCGCGAGTATAGCCGATTGGCGCAGGCCGGTCACGTTTCGAGGAAGCGCTGTGCGTCCAGGGCGGCCATGCAGCCGGTTCCCGCGCTCGTGATCGCCTGGCGGTAGACGTGATCCTGCACGTCGCCGGCGGCGAACACGCCCGGCACGCTGGTCATCGTCGCCATGCCCTGGCTGCCGCCCCTGGTGATGATGTAGCCGTCCTTCATCTCCAGCTGGCCCTTGAAGATGTCGGTGTTCGGCTGGTGGCCGATGGCGATGAAGCAGCCCTTGAGCGCCAGGTCGGTGGTGGCGCCGCCGCGCGTGTCCTTCAGGCGCACGCCGGTGACGCCCGAGGCGTCGCCCAGCACTTCGTCGAGCGTGTGCCACAGGTGCAGCTGCATGGAGCCGGCCTTCACCTTGTCCATCAGCTTGTCGACCATGATCGGCTCGGCGCGGAACTTGTCGCGCCGGTGCACGAGGTGCACCTTGGTGGCGATGTTCGACAGGTACAGCGCCTCCTCGACGGCGGTGTTGCCGCCGCCCACCACGGCCACTTCCTGGCCGCGGTAGAAGAAGCCGTCGCAGGTGGCGCAGCCGCTCACACCGCGGCCCATGAAGGCTTCTTCCGAAGGCAGGCCGAGGTACTTGGCGCTGGCGCCGGTGGCGATCACCAGCGCGTCGCAGGTGTAGGTGCCGGAGTCGCCCTTGAGCGTGAACGGCCGCTTCGAGAAGTCGACCTGGTTGATGTGGTCGAAGACGATCTGCGTGTTGAAGCGCTCGGCATGCTTCTGGAAGCGCTGCATCAGGTCGGGGCCCATCACGCCTTCGACGTCGGCGGGCCAGTTGTCCACGTCGGTGGTGGTCATCAGCTGGCCGCCCTGCGCGATGCCGGTGATCAGCACCGGCTTGAGGTTGGCGCGGGCGGCGTACACCGCGGCCGTGTAGCCGGCGGGGCCGGATCCGAGGATCAGAACTTGGGCATGCAGAGGGCTGGAACTCATCGGAAACACCTGGGCAATGGGCTGAAATGTGGGCGAAGACGCCACAACTTGTGGGCACAAGTCTGACATGGCTCGGGAATCCCCTAGCGTCATTTCTCGTAATGGTGACAATAGTGCCCGTCGGTGAATTGTGGCTTTTTCACGGTGGCGCCGGCCAAGACGACCGAAACAACACAGAGGAAACAACGTATGGCGATGCTCTCCAACCTGGACCTGATCCGGCGCGTTCCGCTGTTTTCGATGCTCACGAACGATCAGGCGCAGAGCATCGCCGACAGCGTGGTCAAGCGGCGGTTCCGCCGAGGCGAAATCATCGTCGAGCACAACAAGAAGTCGAATGCGTTGTTCATCCTGCTGACCGGCCGCGCCCGCGTGCTGACCTCGGACTCGCGCGGCCGCGAAGTCATCCTGGCCGTCCTGCAGCCCGGCGACTACGTTGGCGAGATGAGCCTGATCGACAACGAGCCCCATTCCGCCACGGTGCGCGCCGAGGTGCAGACCGACATGCTGATCCTGGGCCGCGCCGAATTCGCGCGCTGCCTGCCGGAGAACTCCAGCCTCTCCTACGCCATCATGCGCGGCCTGGTGCAGCGCCTGCGCAGTGCCGACCGCCAGATCGAGTCGCTCGCGCTGCTCGACGTCTACGGCCGCGTGGCGCGTGCGCTGCTCGACATGGCCGAGATGGAAGGCGAAGTGAAGATCATCCGCAACAAGGTGTCGCGCCAGGACCTGGCCAAGATCGTCGGCGCCTCGCGCGAGATGGTTAGCCGCGTCATGAAGGACCTCGAGGAACGCGGCATGGTCCACACGCAGGAAAACGGCTCCGTCATCATCAAGGAGCAGCTCACGGGCTGATCTTGGGGCGGCCGCCTGCCGGCGCTGTGACCTGCGGTAAGTTGTGCGAACCGGGCGCGTTTATCGCGCCCGTTCTGCTTTCTGACTCTCCACAATCCGGTTCGTAGCGATTCGACAGGAGAGAACCCTGGCTGCCACCGATCGACGTGAAGCGCTCGCCGTGCTGGCGTCGCTGTTCCTGGCCGCGTGCGGCGGCGGTGCCGAACCGGCGCCGGTGACTGCATCACCGGGACCTTCGCCTTCACCGGCGCCATCGCCCGGGCCGTCTCCGGCACCCTCGCCTGGGCCGGCGCCGTCGCCGGGGACCACGGCCTACGGCGATTTCCGCGCTGCGGCTTTGGGCGCGGGTGCCGCGCTGAACGGTGCGATCGCCTTCCCAGCGAGCAATGCCTGGAACCGAGACATCTCGGCCGATCCCGTCGACCCGAACTCGGACGCCATCATCGCCAGCATCGGCGCCACCACTGGCCTGCACCCGGACTTCGGAGCCGGGCTGTACAACGGTGCGCCGCTGGGCATTCCCTACGTGGTGGTGGCGGGCACCCAGGCGCCGGTGTCGATCACCTGGACGGCTTATGGCGACGAGAGCGACCCCGGGCCCTACCCCGTGCCGCCCACGGCGCCCGTCGAAGGGGGCTCCGGCTCGAATGGCGACCGGCACGTGCTGGTGATCGACCGTGACAACAACCGACTCTACGAGTTGTATCGCGCCTTCCTGCAGGGAGATGGCCGCAGCTGGAACGCAGATTGCGGCGCGCTCTTCCACCTCGACAGCAACACCGTGCGCCCAGGCGGTCAGGCCGGCTGGACGAGCGCCGACGCAGCCGGCCTGCCGATCTTCCCCGGGCTGGCGCGTTACGAAGAGGCGGCGCTCGGTCCCGGAGGCATCCGCCACGCGCTGCGCTTCACCGTGTCGCGCTCGCGCAATGCCTACGTGCCGCCGGCCACCCATGCCGCGTCGAACAGCACCAGCGCCAGCCTGCCGCCGATGGGCATGCGCGTGCGCCTGAAGGCAACTTATGCGATCCCGGCCGGCTTCAGCGCTGAAACGCGCGCGTTGCTCACAGCCATGAAGACCTACGGGATGATCGTCGCGGACAACGGCAGCAACTGGTACGTCAGCGGAGCACCCGACGACCGCTGGGACAACGACGCGCTCGTGTCCGAACTGGCCCAGGTTCGCGGCAGCAACTTCGAGGTGGTCCGCATGGACGGCCTCGTCGCTGCCTGAGCCGCTCTACTCCGCTCTACTGCTTGAATGTCGCCCAGGGCGTGCCGATGATGCTTGCGTCCGAGGTGGCCGAGTTGTTGGTGACGAGGAAGAAGTCGCGGTCGACCAGCGTACCGCGAGCCGTGATCACCAACCGGTCGCCCTGCACATCGGTGATTCGCAGCTGGCCGCTCGCCGGATCGCCGACGCTTGTGTCGAAAGCGGTGATCTGGGCGACCACGTAGATGTCGCTGCCGAGTTGCACGCTGCCGTTGAGCTGGCTGAGCGTGATGGTGGTCACGGTCTCGTCGACATCGAAGTTCAGCACGGCGACCTTTTCGCCGCCGAGGGTGTTCGTCCGGGAGACCATGTCGTTGTAGCGCACGAAGCTGCGTTCGGCGCCGGGCACGGGCGCCACCCACAGCCGCGCGGTGCCGTCCAGGCTGCCCAGGCCCTCGACCGTCAAGGCGCTCATCGTCACCGTCGCGTCGAACGCTGTCGGCTGCTGCTGAGCATCGAGTACCAGCACATTGAAGACCATGGAAAAGCTGCCGTCGATGGCCGGCGAACCGGCCGGCTGGATGCAGTTCACGAAACTGATGGTGGCCGAATCGCCGGCCGTGAGCACCCCGTTGTTGTCGGCGTCGTTGGCAGTCAGGGTGATGTAGCCGCTCGGGTAGTTGCTGCACATGAGCGTCTCGGGCGGCAGCGCGGCCATGGCCCTGGGGCGTGATGCGGCCGCGACGCGCGAAGCACTCCGCGTGGCGGCCCATCGGCCAAGCGCCGCCGCCCGCGCACGTCCGGCTCCCAGAGGCTGTGACAGGGCCTCGCCGCCGCCGATGGTCGAGAGCAGCGCCTCGACGGCATCTCCCGACAGCACCGGGAAGTTGGCCACTGTCGTGTCGGCCCCGGCTGAGGCCGTGCCGACGCGCGTCTGGCTCGGGAAGCTCACGGTGGGCTGGCTGCTGCCGCCGCCACCGCAGGCCACGAGCGAGGCAGCGAGCATCAGGGCAGCGAAACAATTTGTGGAACGGGTAGGCATGGCGGTCGAGTGGCGTTCGTGGGCACGATGGCCAGTGTGGCCCTCCGACAACCGACTGTCTTGCGGGAGTTCACCACCCCGGCGCATCACCCCCCAATCTGTAGGTCGGGCGCGACCAACGACAATCGCGCCCTGTGACCACCGCCCTCGACACCCGCCGCGCCCCCGTTGCCGACCGGCCCCTGACCGGCTATCGGCCGTACTGGGCCAAGCGCTTCGGCACGGCGCCCTTCCTGCCGATGAGCCGCGCCGAGATGGAGGCGCTGGGCTGGGACAGCTGCGATATCGTCATCATCAGCGGCGACGCCTACGTCGACCACCCGAGTTTCGGCATGGCGGTGATCGGCCGCACGCTGGAGGCGCAGGGCTTTCGCGTGGGCATCATCGCGCAGCCCGACTGGCAGTCGGCGGAGCCCTTCAAGGCGCTCGGCCGGCCGAACCTGTTCTTCGGCGTGACTGCCGGGAACATGGATTCGATGATCAACCGCTACACGGCCGATCGCAAGATCCGCAGCGACGACGCCTACACGCCGGGCGGGCAGGGCGGCAAGCGGCCCGACCGCGCAGCGCTCGTCTACGCGCAGCGCTGCAAGGAGGCCTGGAACGACGTGCCCATCGTCATGGGTGGCATCGAGGCCTCGCTGCGCCGCATCGCGCACTACGACTACTGGCAGGACAAGGTGCGCCGCTCGATGCTGGTCGACGCCAAGTGCGACCTGCTGCTGTACGGCAATGCCGAGCGCGCCATCATCGAGATCGCGCACCGCCTGGCCGCACGCGAGCCTGTGGAGCGCATCACCGACGTGCGCGGCACCGCCTTCATGCGCCGCACCGCCGACCCCACGGCTCAGGGATGGTTCGAAATCGATTCCACCGAGGTCGACCGCCCCGGCCGTATCGACAGCCACATCAACCCCTACCAGACGACCAGCGAGCAGGCCGCAGAGCAGGGCAGCAGCTGCGCGAAGGAAGACGGTGCCAATCCGATAGGCGCGGCCGTGCAGCCGATCCGATTCGTGCCCTCGGTCAGTGGCAAGGTCAATCTGCCGCCGCGCGAGCGCACCGTGATCCGCCTGCCCAGCTACGAGCAGGTGAAGAGCGATGCGGTGCTGTACGCGCACGCCAACCGCGTGCTGCACCTCGAGACCAACCCCGGCAACGCCCGCGCACTCGTGCAACGGCACGGCGACCGCGACGTCTGGCTGAACCCGCCGCCCATCCCGCTGACCACCGCCGAGATGGACCATGTGTTCGACCTGCCCTATGCGCGCAGCCCGCACCCGAGCTACGCCGACGAGACCGGCGGTCACGACGGCCCGACCAAGATCCCGGCCTGGGAGATGATCCGCTTCAGCGTGAACATCATGCGCGGCTGCTTCGGCGGCTGCACCTTCTGCTCGATCACCGAGCACGAGGGCCGCATCATCCAGAGCCGCAGCGAGGACTCGGTGATCCGCGAGATCGAGGAGATCCGCGACAAGGTCAAGGGCTTCACAGGCGTCATCAGCGACCTCGGCGGCCCGACGGCCAACATGTACCGCATCGGCTGCAAGAGCCCGGAGATCGAGGCCGCCTGCCGCAAGCCGAGCTGCGTCTACCCGGGCATCTGCGCCAACCTGAACACCGACCACGGCCCGCTGATCCACATGTACCGGCGCGCCCGCGCGCTGCGCGGCGTGAAGAAGATCCTCATCGGCTCAGGATTGCGCTACGACCTGGCAGTGAAGTCGCCCGAGTACATCAAGGAGCTGGTCACGCACCACGTCGGCGGCTACCTGAAGATCGCCCCCGAGCACACCGAGGACGGCCCGCTGTCCAAGATGATGAAGCCGGGCATGGGCAGCTACGACCGCTTCAAGCAGCTGTTCGACAAGTTCAGCGCCGAGGCCGGCAAGAAGCAGTACCTGATCCCGTACTTCATCGCCGCGCACCCGGGCACGCGCGACGAGGACATGATGAACCTCGCGATGTGGCTGAAGAAGAACGGCTTTCGCGCCGACCAGGTGCAGACCTTCTACCCCAGCCCCATGGCCACCGCGACGGCGATGTACCACTCCGGCATGAACCCGCTGAAGGGCATCAGCCGCCTGACCGACGGGCCGGGCGCGCGGGCCGAGAAGGTCGACATCGTGCGCGGCGAGAAGCGCCGCCGCCTGCACAAGGCCTTCCTGCGCTACCACGACGCCAACAACTGGCCGCTGCTGCGCGAGGCGCTCAAGGCCATGGGCCGCGCCGACCTGATCGGCAACGGCAAGCATCACCTGGTGCCGAGCTTCCAGCCGGCCACCGACGGCAGCTACCAGAGTGCGCGGCGCAAGAACTCGACCAGCACGGGCACGAAGACCTCGCCCGTCACCAAGGGCCGCATCCTCACGCAGCACACCGGCCTGCCGCCCAGAAAGACCAAGTGACGCTCAGTCCTTCGGGATCTTGCGCGGCTGGCCCTGCATGTCGATGGCCACGTAGGTGAGGTTGGCCTCGGTCACCTTCACCACCTGCAGGTTGGCCGGGTTGCGCTCGGCGTAGACCTCCACGTGCACTGTGATCGAGGTCGTGCCGATGCGCTCGACCTTCGCGTAGAAGCTCAGCAGATCGCCCACCGACACCGCCTGCTTGAAGACGAACTGGTTCACTGCCACGGTGGCGATGCGGCCCTTGGCGATGCGCGCCGGCAGCACGGCGCCGGCGAGGTCGACCTGGGCCATGATCCAGCCGCCGAAGATGTCGCCGTTGCCGTTGGCGTCGGCCGGCATCGGCATGACACGCAATACCAACTGGCGATCGCCCGGCAGTTGCACCGGCGACAGGTGGTGCGCGTCGGCGTGCGGGGTCGGGCTTGAAATCTCTGCCATATTGCTGCACCTGCGGTAGTTGCCGCCCGCATTCTTTCACGCCGCCCCGACCGCTCCCTCATGAGAAGCCACAGCCTGCCCGCCGCGCCCGCCCCGGCGCCCACGAACGGCGCCGCGCGATCGGACTGGCGCACGCTGCGCAAGCTCGCCCCCTACGTATGGCAATGGCGCTGGCGGGTGCTGATCGCGCTGTCGTTCCTGGTGGCGGCCAAGCTGGCCAACGTCGGCGTGCCGCTGGTGCTGAAGAACCTGGTCGACGCGCTCGACCTGAAGCCTGGCGATGCGCGCAGCGTGCTGGTGGTGCCGGTGGCACTGCTGTTCGCCTACGGGGCGTTGCGCGTGTCGGTGACGCTGTTCACCGAACTGCGCGAGTTCCTCTTCTACCCGGTGGCGGCGCGCATTGCGCGGCGTGTCTCGCTGGAGACCTTCGACCACCTGCTGTCGCTGAGCCTGCGCTTCCACCTCGAGCGCCAGACCGGTGGCGTGTCGCGCGACATGGAGCGCGGCTCGCGCGCCATCCACTCGCTGCTCAACTACACGATCTACAACATCCTGCCCACGCTGGTGGAGATGACGCTGGTGATCTCGCTGCTGTCGGCCAAGTTCGACGGCTGGTTCGCGGTGATCACGCTGACCGCGCTGGTGCTCTACGTGAGCTTCACGGTGACGGTGACCGAGTGGCGCACGCACTTCCGCCGCGCCATGAACGAGCAGGACAGCAAGGCCAACACCAAGGCGGTGGACGCGCTGATCAACTACGAGACCGTCAAGTACTTCAGCAACGAGCCTTTCGAGCAGGCACGCTACGACGAGAACCTGCGCCAGCTCGAGAAGGCCTCGATCAAGTCGCAGACCTCGCTCTCGCTGCTCAACGTCGGCCAGAGCCTGATCATCTCGACCACCGTACTGCTGCTGGTGTGGCGCGCCACGGTGGGCGTGGTCGAGGGCACCATGACGCTGGGCGACCTGGTCCTCGTCAACGCGCTGATGATCCAGCTCTACATCCCGCTGAACTTCCTGGGCGTGATCTACCGCGAGATCAAGCAGTCGATGATCGACATGGAGAAGATGTTCACGTTGCTCGGCCAGCACCGCGAAGTGGCCGACGCACCGGGCGCGTTGCCGCTGGCCACCCACGGTGGCAGCGTGCGTTTCGACGATGTGCACTTCGGCTACGACCCCGACCGCGAGATCCTGCACGGCGTGAGCTTCGAGATCCCGGCGGGCAAGACGGTGGCGGTGGTCGGCCCCTCGGGCTCGGGCAAGAGCACGCTGGCGCGCTTGATGTTCCGCTTCTACGACGTGGGTACCGGCCGCATCGTCATCGACGGGCAGGACATCCGCTCCGTGACGCAGAAGAGCCTGCGCCAGGCCATCGGCATCGTGCCGCAGGACACGGTGCTGTTCAACGACACGGTCGAGTACAACATCGCCTACGGCCGCCCGGGCGCATCGCGCGCCGAGGTGGAGGAGGCGGCACGCGCCGCGCACATCCACGCCTTCATCACGTCCACGCCCAAGGGCTACGACACCCTGGTCGGCGAGCGCGGCCTCAAGCTCAGCGGCGGCGAGAAGCAGCGCGTCGCGATCGCACGCACGCTGCTGAAGAACCCGCCGGTGCTGATCTTCGACGAGGCCACGTCGGCGCTGGACTCGGCCAACGAGCGCGCCATCCAGGAAGAGCTGAAGAGCGCGGCGCGCAACAAGACGGCGCTGGTCATCGCGCACCGCCTGTCCACCGTGGCCGACGCGCACCAGATCCTGGTGATGGAGCAGGGCCGCATCATCGAGCGCGGCACGCACGCCGAACTGCTGGCGCGCGAAGGCCGTTATGCCGAGATGTGGCGGCTGCAGCAAAGCGGTGCCGACGAGGCCGAGGTCATCACCGCGCCGGATTGAGCGGCCTCAGCCAAGCGCCTCCGAACCTGCGCAGCGCAGGCGGCTCGACGCAGGCCGACGCTGGCCAGCCTCGCAAGACGTTCGCCTTCGCCTGAGCCGGCCGAAGACCGTCGGGCGTGAAATCGGAGCGTGAACTCGATAACGGCGTGATTGTTCACGGCGGCAGGGAGTGCGCACGGGCCGGATGCCGACCCTAGAGTGACATCACCTTCAATCACTTCGGGTGCACGCCATGAATGCCATCAAAGAAGCCGGCCGCTGGGTCTCCGTGTTCGCCCTGGCCGCGGCAGCCGCCGGTGCCGGCGCGCAGACCTCGAACGACACCGGCCCGCTGTGGATCGAGAACCAGAGTTTCGGCCTCGAGGCCTGTGCCGCGCTGAGCGCCACGCCGGGCGCCGAGGATGCCCAGGACACGTTGGCGGCGCTGCGCTCCAGCGCGTCGAGCGATGTGGAGCGCGCTGCGCGCATGGCCGGCATTTCGCTGGGTGGCGCGAACGGCCTCACGATGACCCCGGTCAGCGGCAGCTTCGCCTGTGGCGCCCGGCCCAGCGAGATCACCTTCCGCCTCGCGGCAGTGGACCGTGTCACCGGCAAGTACTGGTCGGCCGACATGAAGGTGCAAGGCGACGATGCCGCCACCCCCCAGGCGACGATCGTTGCCCTGGCCGACGAACTCGCCCGTTCGTTCCGCGGCGTGGTGACCCAGGCAGCAATGCGCTGAGCGACCAGGGCCTGTTCACACTACGGGAAGGCTCGCGCCGGGGTGGCCCAAGGCGCTGGGCGAGGCGCGGCGCGCCGCCCAGGCAGGCCGCCTGGGCCAGCGGCGCAACGCGGCCCAGCGCCTTGGGGTACCCCGGCCCGCAGGGTGATCTCGACAAACAGGCGTCCGCCGCGTTCCACGTCTGGCCCAGGCGGCCAGCCTGGGCTGCGCCGTGCGCCTTCCGGGCGCCTGTTTGCCGAGTCACGCGAGCCTCCCCGTAGTGTGAACAGGCCCTAGCGCGGCGGCACGGTGCGGGCGATGGCTCGCGCCAGCACCAAGCCGGCGAGCGATGCTGCGCCGGTGGCCGCCCAGGTCCAGTGCCACCCGCCGGCGCGGGCGGCCAGCCAGGCCACCAGCGGCGGCCCGACGAACTGGCCGAAGGCCGACCACTGCTGCATCCAGCCGACCGTCGTCGAGACGGTTTGTTCGCCCGGCGCGACGCGCATGGCGAGTGCGAACAGCGTGGCCGGGATGACGCCTCCGACCATGGAGAACAGCAGCACCGCGGCGTAACGCATCGCCGGCGGCAGCGCGCTGCCCGCGCCACCGGCAAACGCCGCCGCGGCGGCCAGCGCCATCACGATGAAGCCGATCGCGAGCAGCCGCGGCGGGCGCACGCCGCGCTGCAGCAGCCGGCCGGAGCCCAGATTGCCGAGCATGTTGACGGCCGCAGCCAGCGCCGTGAGCACCCCCGTCGTCGCCGAGCCGACGCCGGCCGCCGCATAGATCACCGGCAGGAAGCCGATCACCGCAAGCCATTGGCTGGAGTAGAGCGCGAAGCTCATCGCGACGAGCCAGGGGCCCCGCGCGCCGAGAGTGAGCCGCACCCTCGACATCACGCTGTCGGCAGGCGCAGCCCGCTCGGGCGCGGCCGCGTCGGCCACGCCTCGCCACAGCAACAGTGCCATGGCGGTCGTCAACGCCGCCAGTGCCGCCCACCAGGGCCGCCAGCCGAATGCGTCGATCCACAGCGGCCCGACGAGCAGCCCGAGCGCCGCGCCCAGCGGCATGTAGGTGCCCCACACACCGAGCATCACGTTCAGCCGCTGCGGCGCGACGAGCCGCCGGATCAGCCCCGGTGCCGGCAACACCGCCATCAGGAATCCGAAGCCCTCGATCGCGCGCAGGGCCAGCAGCGCGGGCACGCCGTGGGCCACAGCGCCGGCGGCGCTCGCGGCGGCGAGCAGCACCAGGCCGAGAAGCATGCTGCGCCGCAGCCCCATCGCGTCGGCGAGCACCCCGAAGGCGATGCCGGCGGTCATGCCCGCGGCCTGCACCAGCGAGAGCAGGAAGCCCGCCTCCAGCAGCGTCATGCCCAGCGCCTGCTGCAGCGCGCCGATGGCCGGCGGCAGCTTGCCCACGTGCAGCGCGGCGCACACGCCGGCGGCAAAGACGATCCAGGCGGCGGAGCGCGGCGGGGTGGGAGGTGCGGATGAGCCCATCGGGCCCGCAGTGTGCCTGCAGTGGCGACGGCCGGCGGCCGCGGGCCGGTGGCTACACTGCGGGCCGTGGAAACCAAGTGGCTCGAAGACTTCGTCAGCCTCGCCGAGACGCGCAGCTTCTCGCGATCGGCGCAGCTTCGGCATGTGACGCAGCCGGCGTTCTCGCGCCGCATCCAGGCGCTCGAGGCCTGGGCCGGCATCGACCTGGTCGATCGATCGTCGTACCCGACGCGGCTCACGCCTGCCGGCGAGACCTTCCATGCGCAGTCGCTGGAAATCCTCGGCGCGCTGCAGGCGACGCGCAACATGATGCGCGGCCACCAGACCGGCGCGCAGGACATGATCGAGTTCGCCGTGCCGCACTCGCTGGCCTTCACCTTCTTCCCGCATTGGGTGATGGACCTGCGCAGCCGCTTCGGCGCGCTGAAGAGCCGCCTGATCACGCTGAACGTGCATGACGCGGTGATGCAGCTCACCGAAGGCAGCTGCGACCTGCTGATCGCTTACCACCACCCGAGCCAGCCGCTGCAGTTGAGCCCCGAGCGCTACGAGATGCTCAGCCTCGGCCACGAGACGCTCGCGCCCTATGCGCGCGGTGACGAGTCCGGCCAGCCGTTGTTCCGCCTGCCCGGCACGAGCACGCGCAAGGTGCCCTACCTCGGCTACGGCGAAGGCGCCTACCTCGGCCGGCTGGTCGAGGTGATCGTCAAGCAGGCGGCCGTGCCGCCGCAGCTCGAGCCGATCTACGAGACCGACATGGCCGAGGGCCTGAAGGCGATGGCGCTCGAAGGCCACGGCATGGCCTTCCTGCCAGCGAGCTCGGTGAAGAAGGAGCTGAAGAGTCGCCGCCTCGTGCGCGCGGCCGAGGCCGGGCAGTACGAGATCACGATGGAAGTGCGCATCTACCGCGAACGCCCCGAACTGGCGCGCCACAACAAGGCCGGCGCGCTGGCGCTGTGGGAGTTCCTGCGCAGCGACGCCAAGGCATCGTCTACGGGTTGACCCTGATCGATCATGCGCGCCGCGCATGGCCTGGCCCTCAATCGGCATTGGCCTGCCGGTAGCCTGCGGACCTACAGTCCGCCCCCATGTCGAAACCCACCCCGCAGGCGCCCGCCGCCACCCGCACCGAGCAGGACTTCCTCGGCACGCAACTGATCCCCGCCGAGGCGTACTGGGGCGTGCACACCGCCCGCGCGGTGGAGAACTTCCCGATCTCGGGCTCGACGGTCGGCCGTTGGCCGGAGCTCGTGCGTGCGCTGGCCCACGTCAAGAAGGCTGCGGCGCGCGCCAACGCCAAGCTCGGCGTGCTCGACGCGCGGCGCTCCGACGCCATCCAGCAGGCCTGCGACGACCTGATCGGCGGCGCCCTGCACGATCAGTTCATCGTCGACGTGATCCAGGGCGGCGCCGGCACCTCGACCAACATGAATGCCAACGAGGTGATCGCCAATCGGGCGCTGGAGCACCTGGGCCACCGGCGCGGCGAGTACCTGCACCTGCACCCGAACGACCACGTCAACGCCTCGCAGAGCACCAACGACGTCTACCCCACCGCGCTGCGCCTGGCCGCCTGGGCCGGCATCGACCAGCTGCTCGCCGCGATGGCCGACCTGCGCGGCGCCTTCGAGGCCAAGGCCGCCGAGTTCCGCAGCGTGCTGAAGATCGGCCGCACGCAGCTGCAGGACGCGGTGCCGATGACGCTGGGCCAGGAGTTCCTCGCCTTCGCGATCATGATCCGCGAGGACGAGCAGCGGCTGTGCGAGGCGCGCGCGCTGATCGGCGAGGTGAACCTGGGCGCCACCGCCATCGGCACCGGCATCAACGCGCCGGCCGGCTACACCGAGACCGTGGTGCCCCTGCTCGTTCAGAGCAGCGGCGTGCCGGTGGTGATGGCCGAGAACCTGGTCGAGGCGACGCAGGACACCGGTGCCTTCGTGCAGCTGTCGGGCGTGCTCAAGCGCGTGGCCTGCAAGCTCAGCAAGGTGTGCAACGACCTGCGGCTGCTCTCGAGCGGCCCGCAGGCCGGCTTCGGCGACATCCACCTGCCGGCGCGCCAGGCCGGCTCGTCGATCATGCCGGGCAAGGTCAACCCGGTGATCCCGGAGGTGATGAACCAGGTGGCCTTCGAGGTCATCGGCAACGACGTCACCATCACCATGGCCTCCGAGGCCGGGCAACTGCAGCTCAATGCCTTCGAGCCGATCATGGGCTGGTCGCTCTACAAGAGCATCTCGCACCTCACGCGCGCCTGCCGCACGCTGCAGGTGAACTGCGTCGAGGGCATCACGCCCAATCACGAGTTGCTGCGCCGTCGCGTGGCCGAATCCGTGACGCTGGTGACCGCCTTGAACCCGATCATTGGCTACGAGAAGGCGGCACTGATTGCCAAGACCGCGCTGGCCGAGGGCGGCACCATCGCCGAGACCGCCGAGCGCCTGGGGATCATGGGCCGCGCCGAGATGGAAGCGCTGCTCGTGCCCGAGCGGCTCACCCAGCCCGTGCGCCTGGTGGCATGAAGGTTGCGAACGCCTCGTCTTCGCCCTGGGGCGAACCCTTGGATCGCGGGCAAGTCCGTGCAAACCCCCGCTTCCCCGCTCCCTAGAATCCCGTTCTCTCTCTTCCCAACCCCTCTGCAGGAGTCAGCATGAACAAGACGATGATCATCAAGGCGATCGCCCTGGCCGCGGCCAGCGTCGCCGTCGGCGCCCAGGCCGACACGCTCAAGAAGATCAAGGACACCGGCTCGGTGACCATGGGCGTGCGCGAATCCTCCGGCGCGCTGAGCTACACGCTGGGCGACGGCAAGTACGTCGGCTTCCACGTCGAGGTGTGCACCAAGGTGCTGGCCGACATCCAGAAGCAGCTCGGCCTGGCCAAGCTCGAGACCAAGTACCAGCCGGTGACCTCGCAGAACCGCATTCCGCTGGTGCAGAACGGCACCGTGGACATCGAGTGCGGCTCGACCACCAACAACGCCACGCGCCAGAAGGACGTCTCCTTCGCCGTCACCACCTTCGTCGAGGAAGTGCGCATCGCCGTCAAGGGCTCTTCGGGCATCACGTCGATCGCCCAGCTCAAGGACAAGTCGGTCGCCACCACCACCGGCACGACCTCGGTGCAGCTGCTGCGCAAGCACGAGCGCGCCAACGGCATCGACTTCAAGGAGGTGTTCGGCAAGGACCACGCCGACAGCTTCCTGCTGCTCGAGTCGGGCCGCGCCGATGCCTTCGTGATGGACGGCCAGATCCTGGCCGGCAACATCGCCAAGGCGAAGAACCCCGCCGACTTCAAGATCGTCGGCGAAGTGCTGTCGGTCGAGCCGATCGCCATCATGATCCGCAAGGACGATCCGGCCTTCAAGAAGGCAGTCGACGACAGCATCATCGCGCAGATCAAGAGCGGTGACCTGGCCAAGACCTACGACAGGTGGTTCGTGCAGCCGATCCCGCCGAGCAACACCAAGGTCGGCCTGCCCGCCAGCGACGCGACCAAGGCCGCCTGGGCGAGCCCGAACGACAAGCCGGTCGAGGACTACATGAAGAAGTGAGAGAGCCCCCTGGCAAGCACTGAGCCCGCGGGCTCGGGGCTTGCTTATGCTGGGGGAGCGCGGCGTCGGGCCATCCGCGTCGCGCTTTTCTTTTGGGGCCGGCCGGCACAGAACAACAGGAGGCGGCGCAATGAAATGGGATTGGCAGGTGTTCCTGCAGGACACCGGAGGAGGGCAGACCTACCTCGAGTGGCTGATGTCGGCCTGGGGCTGGACGCTGTCGGTGGCGCTGTGCGCCCTGGTGGTGGCGTTGCTGGTGGGCTCGCTGATGGGCATCCTGCGTACCGTGCCCAACAAGTGGCTGGTGCTGCTGGGCAACTCCTGGACCGAACTGTTCCGCAACATCCCGCTGCTGGTGCAGATCTTCCTCTGGTACCACGTCATTCCGTCGATCTTCCTCGCCTTGCGCGGCGTGCCGAGCTTCATGCTGGTGGTCTTCGCGCTGGGATTCTTCACCTCGGCGCGCATCGCCGAGCAGGTCAAGGCGGGCATCCAGACGCTGCCCAAGGGCCAGCGCTACGCCGGCCTGGCCGTGGGCCTGACGCTGCCACAGACCTACCGCTACGTGCTGCTGCCGATGGCGTTCCGCATCGTCATCCCGCCGCTGACCAGCGAGTCGATGAACATCATCAAGAACTCGTCGGTGGCCTTCGCGGTGAGCATCGCCGAGCTGACCATGTTCGCCATGCAGGCGCAGGAAGAAACTTCGCGCGGCATCGAGATCTATCTGGCGGTGACCGGCCTGTACTTCATCTCCGCCTTCGCCATCAACCGCATCGCGCTGTTCATCGAGAACCGCGTGCAGGTGCCCGGCATGATCGGAGGTGGGAAATGAACCACCCCCACGTCACTTCGTTCCTGCCCCCCGAGGGGGCGCGTGCCTCCCTTGGGGCGGCCCGGCGGGAGGCACCATGACAGCCCTCGACTTCAGCTTCTTTAACTGGAACGTCGTCTCCGGTTTTGTCATCAAGGGCTTCTTCTTCTCGATCCAGCTCACGCTGATCGCGATGATCGGCGGCATCGCGCTGGGCACGGTGCTCGCGCTGATGCGGCTGTCGGGCAAGCCCTGGCTGGTGATGCCGGCCGCCGCCTACGTCAACACGCTGCGCTCGATCCCGCTGGTGATGGTGATCCTGTGGTTCTTCCTGCTCATCCCGCTGCTGATCGGCCGGCCGATGGGGGCGGAGCTGTCGGCCGTCATCACCTTCACGGTGTTCGAGGCGGCCTACTACTCGGAGATCATGCGCGCGGGCATCCAGAGCGTGCCCAAGGGGCAGGTCTACGCCGGCTACGCGGTGGGCATGACCTACGCGCAGTGCATGCAGCTGGTGGTGCTGCCGCAGGCCTTCCGCAACATGCTGCCAGTGCTGCTGACGCAGACCATCATCCTGTTCCAGGACACCTCCCTCGTGTACGCCATCGGCGCCTACGACCTGCTCAAGGGCTTCGAGGTGGCGGGCAAGAACTTCAACCGGCCGGTCGAGACCTACCTCGTCGCAGCCGTCGTGTACTTCGTCATCTGCTTCAGCCTGTCGATGCTCGTGCGCCGACTGCAGCAGAAGATCCAGATCATTCGTTAGGAGAGCCGCCGTGATCGACATCAAGAACATCAGCAAGTGGTACGGCAGCTTCCAGGTGCTGACCGACTGCACCACCAGCATCCAGAAGGGCGAGGTCGTCGTCGTCTGCGGCCCGTCGGGCTCGGGCAAGAGCACGCTCATCAAGACGGTGAACGCGCTGGAGCCGATCCAGAAGGGCGACATCGTCGTCGACGGCATCTCGATCTCCGACCCGAAGACCGACCTGCCCAAGCTGCGCAGCCGCGTGGGCATGGTGTTCCAGCACTTCGAGCTGTTCCCGCACCTGACCGTCACCGAAAACCTGACGCTGGCGCAGATCAAGGTGCTCGGCCGCTCGCAGGACGAGGCCAAGGCGCGCGGGCTGAAGATGCTCGACCGCGTCGGCCTGATGGTGCACAAGGACAAGTTCCCCGGCCAGCTCTCCGGCGGCCAGCAGCAGCGCGTGGCGATCGCCCGCGCGCTGTCGATGGACCCGATCGTGATGCTGTTCGACGAGCCCACCTCGGCGCTCGACCCCGAGATGGTCGGCGAGGTGCTCGACGTGATGGTGCTGCTGGCCAAGGAGGGCATGACGATGATGGTCGTCACGCACGAGATGGGCTTCGCCAAGCGCGTCAGCCACCGCGTGATCTTCATGGACGCGGGCAAGATCGTCGAGGACTGCAAGAAGGACGAGTTCTTCGGCGACCCCGACGCCCGCTCGCCGCGCGCCAAGGAGTTCCTCTCGAAGATCCTCCAGCACTGAGCGATGGCGGCGCCGGGAACAGGCTGGGCCGAGCGTTTCGAGCCAGGTGAACCGGCGCGGCACGCGGAGGCGGCGCGCGCCCTGGTGGCGATGCAGCAGGCCAAGTCCAAGCGCTTCGGCACGGGCCGCGCGCTGCACCGCAAACCCATCGTGGCGCTCAAGGGCACGCTGCGCGTGCTCGACGGCGTGCCGGCGCAACTGCGCCACGGCCTGTTCGAGCGTTTGGGCGGCTACGACGTCACGCTGCGCCTGTCCAACGGCGGCACCGACGTGGCGAACGACCGCGTGCCCGACATCCGCGGCTTTTCGCTGCGGGTGCACGGCCTGCACGGCCCGGGGGCGCTGGGCGGCACGACCGACCACCAGGACTTCACGCTGATCAACCGCAGCGCCTTCGCGTTCCCGGACAGCCGGCCCTTCGTGGGCCTGGTGCTCGCGGCGAGCCAGGGCCCGGCCGGGTTGATCGGCTGGGCGCTTCGCACCTACGGGCCGCTGAAGATGTTCGGCCAGCTCAAGCGCTTGAAGGATTCGTTCGACCTGCCCTTCTCCGGCTTTGCCACAGAACCCTTCTTCAGTGCCGCGCCGATCGCCTGCGGGCCGTCGGCGGTGCGCGTGCGGCTGCTGCCGCCGCAGGGCCGCCATGCGCAGCGGCGCCCCGAGCGCTGGGCCGACGAGTACCTCGCGCAGTTGAACGAGGGGCCGCTGGTCTACCGGCTGCAGTTGCAGAGCTTCGTCGACGAGGCGCGCACGCCCATCGAGGACGCCTCGGTCGACTGGCCTGAGAGCGTGGCGCCCTATGTCGACGTGGCCGAACTGGTGATCGAACGGCAGGACCTGGCCTCGCCCGAGGCGAAGGCCTTCGCCGACGCGGTCGAGCGCGCCGTCTTCGACCCCTGGCAGGCGCTGGCCGCGCACCGGCCGCTGGGCGAGGTGATGCGCTCGCGCAAGGTGGTCTACTTCGAGAGCCAGAAGGCGCGCGGCGCCGCCTGAGGCCCGCTGCAGCGGGTGCGAGAATCGCCGCATGAGCGACTCCCTGACGATCACCCGCCCCGACGACTGGCACCTGCACGTGCGTGACGGCGCGGCGCTGGCCGCCGTGGTGCCGGCCACAGCGCGGCAATTCGGGCGCGCGATCATCATGCCGAACCTGAAGCCGCCGGTGACCACCGCGGCGCAGGCGCTGGCCTACCGCGAGCGCATCCTCGCCGCCGTGCCCCAGGGCGTGGCCTTCGAGCCGCTGATGACGCTGTACCTGACCGACGTGCTGCCGCCCGACGAGATCCGCCGCGCGAAGGACGCCGGCGTGGTCGCCGTCAAGCTCTACCCGGCCGGTGCCACGACGAACAGCGACGCCGGTGTGACCGACCTGCGCAAGGTCCACGAGACGCTGGACACGATGCAGCGCCTCGGCCTGCCGCTGCTCGTGCACGGCGAGGTGACCGACCCCGAGATCGACCTGTTCGACCGCGAGAAGGCCTTCATCGACCAGAAGCTGATCCCTCTGCGCGCCGACTTCCCCGAGTTGAAGATCGTCTTCGAGCACATCACCACGCGCGACGCGGTGCAGTACGTCGGCGAGGCCGGGCCGAAGACGGCCGCCACCATCACCGCGCACCACCTGCTCTACAACCGCAACGCGATCTTCCTCGGCGGTGTGCGGCCGCACTACTACTGCCTGCCGGTGCTCAAGCGCGAGGAGCACCGCCGTGCCCTCGTCAATGCGGCGACCTCGGGCAGCCGCAAGTTTTTTCTCGGCACCGACAGCGCGCCGCACCCGGCGCACCTGAAGGAGCATGCCAGCGGCTGCGCCGGCTGCTACACCGCGCTCAGTGCGCTGGAGCTTTACGCCGAGGCCTTCGATTCGGTCGGCGCGATCGACCAGCTCGAAGCCTTCGCCAGCTTCAACGGCCCGGCCTTCTACGGCCTGCCGCGCAACACCGGCACCGTCACCCTGCGCCGGCAGCCCTGGGTGCTGCCCGAGTCCGTGCCCTTCGGCGACGCCGCCCTCAAACCTCTGCGCGGCGGCGAAACGCTCGCGTGGCAACTGGTCTGAAAGGCCGTCCATGATCGAGAAACAACCCCGCATCGCGCTGCTCATCGACGCCGACAACTCGCCCTCGAGCAAGATCGACGTGATCCTGGCCGAGCTGGCCAAGCTCGGCGTCGTCAACGTGCGCCGCGCCTACGGCAACTGGAAGAAGGATGGCCTGAAGGGCTGGGAGAACGTGCTGCACGAGTACGCCATCCGCCCGATCCAGCAGTTCGACTACACCAAGGGCAAGAACGCCACCGACATGGGCCTGGTGATCGACGCGCTGGACCTGCTCTACAGCGACAGCCCCGACGCCTTCGGCATCGTCTCGTCGGACAGCGACTTCACGCCGCTGGTGATGCACCTGCGGGCCAAGGGCGCGCAGGTGTTCGGCTTCGGCGCGCAGAAGACGCCGATGCCTTTCGTGAACGCCTGTTCGCGCTTCCTGTTCCTCGAGCACCTGGGCGGCGCCGGTGCCGCGGCCGAGACCGACGAGGGCGAGAAGGCGGCGCGCGGCAAACCGGCCTCGGGCCGCAAGCCGCGCAACGGCAAGAAGGCCGAGCCGGCGGCGGCGCCGGCAACCGTCGACATCGAGCTCGATGCCGCGCCATCGCGGTTCGACACCGCAGCGCTCAAGCAGGACGCGCGGCTCGTCACGCTGCTGCGCAATGCCGTCGAATCCGCAGCGGGCGAGGACGGCTGGTCGCCGCTGGGTTCGGTGGGCCAGCAGATCGGCAACCAGGCCTCGTTCGACCCGCGCAACTACGGTTACCGCAAGCTGATCGACCTGATCGAGGCGACGCAGCTGTTCGACATGGACCGCCGCGGCACGCAGTTCGTGCTGCGCGACAAGCGGCAAGCCAAGGCCGCTGCGCGCGGCTGATGGCCGCGGGCGGGGAGGGCTGGCCTGCCATCGATTGGCGGGTTGCCTGGCTGGCGCCCTATGTCGAGGTTGCGGCGCCGGTGCTGCAGCGGCTCGCGCAGGGCGACAGCGTCGCCGCGGCTCTGGATTCGGCGGGCCGCGAGCTGCGCTTCGTGCCGCAGGCCGAATTGCCCGACGGCGAAGCCTACGAGGCCTTCATCCGCCGCACCGGCCGCGTGCCCACGCGCGACAACCTGCACGACCTCTTCAATGGCCTGGTGTGGCTGCGCTTTCCGTTGCTCAAGAGGCGCTTGAACGAACTGCATGCGGCGCACATCGCCGCCGAAGGCATTGCCGCGCAGCGCGGGCCCGTGCGCGATGCACTGACCCTGTTCGACGAGAACGGCGCCTGGTGGCAGGCGCCCGGCGAGCTGATGCAGGCGCTGCAGCGGCGCGACTGGCACGCGCTGTTCGTCACCCAGCGTGCCTTGTGGTCGCAGGCGCGGCTGACCGTGGTCGGACATGCCTTGCTGGAGAAACTGGTGCAGCCGCGCAAGGCCATCACGGCGCACCTGTGGGTGTCGCCCGATGAGGTGGTCAACGTGAACGGCATCACCGCGGCGTCGTGGTCGGCCAAGCCCTTCCTGCCGCTGCCCGTGCTCGGTGTGCCCGGCTGGTGGCCGGCCAACGAAAACCCGGGCTTCTACGACGACGCCGACGTGTTCCGCCCGGCGCGGGGATAATCCACCCCGTGAAGCGGGCCAGACCGCCGCCGGTGCAGGATCCGAAAGGTTGCACGGGAGGAAGGTCCGGACTGCACAGGGCGGCGTAGCAGCTAACGGCTGTCCGGCGCGAGCCGAGGATCAGAGCAACAGAGACGAGTCGGTGTCCTTCGCAAGAGGGGCATCGGGTGAAACGGGCAATCTCTACGCGCAGCAACACCGAATAGGCACACGATGATTCGGCCCGAGGAGTGTGCGGGTAGGTGGCACCGAGCCGCGCAGTGATGCGCGGCCCAGAGGAATGGCGGTCACGGCGGGGCGCCTCGAAAGAGGACTCCCGCCGCACAGAATCCGGCCTATCGGCCCGCTTCACACTATTCACGAGCCGATCATGAATCCCGACGCGCACACACTCTGGCGCGCCCCGCGCTGGGCGTTGGCGCTGCTGCTGGCCTGCCTGGGCATGCTAGGGCCGTTCTCGATCGACACCTACCTGCCGGCCTTTTCCGGCATCGCGCAGTCGATCGGGGCCACGCCCACCGAGATGCAGCAGACGCTCTCGGCCTACCTGTTCGGCTTCGCGATCATGAATCTGTTCCACGGCGCGCTGTCCGACAGCTTCGGCCGCCGGCCGGTGGTGCTGTGGGGCATCGCCGCCTTCACCGTCGCCTCGGCCGGCTGCGCGCTTTCGGAACACATCGGAACGCTGGTGTTCTGGCGCGCCGTGCAGGGCATGTCGGCCGGCGCGGGCATCGTGGTGTCTCGCGCGGTCATCCGCGACATGTTCCCGCCCGCCGATGCGCAGCGCGTGATGTCGCAGGTGACGATCTACTTCGGCGTTGCGCCGGCGGTCGCGCCGATGGTCGGCGGCTTCCTGTTCGTGCACGTGAACTGGCACGCGATCTTCTGGTTCCTCACCGCCGTGGGCGTGCTGCTGTGGATCGGCAACTGGAAGCTGCTGCCCGAGACGCTGCACGACTCGCAGCGCCAGCCGTTCAATGCGCGGCACCTGCTGCGCGGCTACTGGCAGCTGGTCTCGAACCCGCGCTTCTTCATGCTCGCGCTGGCCAGCGGCATCCCGTTCAACGGCATGTTCCTGTACGTGCTGTCGGCGCCGGTGTTCCTGGGCGAACTGCTGCACCTCGGGCCGGGTCAGTTCTTCTGGTTCTTCACGCTGACCATCGCCGGCATCATGGCCGGCTCGTTCCTGTCGGGGCGGCTGGCCGGGCGCATCAAGCCCAAGCACCAGATCCGCCACGGCTTCGTGATCATGGTGGCGATCTCGCTCACCAACCTGGCGCTCAACCTGATCTTCGAGCCACAGGCCTGGTGGGCGCTGTGGCCGATCGCCATCTTCGCCTTCGGCTGGGCGCTGATGGTGCCGGTGGTGACGCTGATGGTGCTCGACCTCGCGCCCGACCGGCGCGGCATGGCCAGCTCGCTTCAGGCCTGCGTGGGCAGCCTGGCCAACGGCCTGGTGGCCGGCGTGATCGCGCCGCTGGTGATGCACTCCACGGTCTCGCTGGCGGTGGCGTCGCTGCTGATGATGAGCATCGGCGTGGTCGCCTGGATCTGGGTCAAGCCGCACGTGAGCTGAGCGCCGCCACGCTCAAGCGCCGGTCGCCGCGGCCGATAAGACAGCGATGCCCCGCGCCTTCGTGGCGCCCGAGGAGACCGTTGTCATGCCCAAGATCCGCACCCCGCACCTGGCGCACCTGATCGCCGCGATGTTCTGCGCCGGCGCCAGCTTGCCCGCGCTGCCCTCCGACAGCCACGCCCACGACGCCAAGCCGGCCGCGGCGAAGAAGGCTGCCGCCGAAGCGCCGGCCGCGTCCGCCAGCGACGCCAAGCCGGCCAAGCCCGTGGTGCGTGCCGAACCGCCGCAAGACCCGATGGACAAGCTGCGCGAGCGCCTGGCCGAGAAGCTGGGCGCCACCAAGGCGGCACCGAGCAACCCGAACGTGGTGCGCGTGGCTGCGCGGGCAAGCGCCGAGCCCGGGCATGCGCCGGCCGCCACGGCCGCCGCCGCGGCCCATGCCGCCCGTGCCGCGGCGCCGAGGCCGCGCGCCGCCGCTGCGCACGACGCGCCAGGCGCGCCAGAGGCCGGCCACGCCGCGCACTGGAGCTACGAAGGCGCCGGCGGCCCGTCAGGCTGGGGCGCCATGAAACCCGAATTCGCCAAGTGCTCCACCGGCACGCGGCAAAGCCCGATCGACATCCGCGAAGGCATCAAGGTGCAGCTCGATCCGGTGCAGTTCGACTACCGGCCCAGCGGCTTCCGTGTCATCGACAACGGCCACACGGTGCAGGTCAACGTGGCGGCCGGCAACTCGATCGAGGTGATGGGGCGGCGCTACGACCTCGTGCAGTTCCACTTCCATCGCCCGTCGGAAGAGCGCATCGACGGCCGCCAGTTCGACATGGTGGCGCACCTCGTGCACAAGGACGCCGAAGGCCGCCTGGCCGTCGTCGCCGTGCTGCTCGACCGCGGCAGCGCGCAGCCGATCGTTCAGACCGTCTGGAACAACCTGCCGCTCGAGAAGGGCGACGAGGTGCCGGCCAAGGGCTCGCTCGATCTCAACGCGCTGCTGCCGCCCGAGCGCAGCTACTTCACCTACATGGGCTCGCTGACCACGCCGCCGTGTAGCGAGGGCGTGCTGTGGATGGTGATGAAGCAGCCGGTGTCGATCTCGCAGGAGCAGATCGCGATCTTCTCGCGCCTGTACCCGATGAACGCGCGGCCGATCCAGTCGGCCTCGGGGCGATTGATCAAGGAATCGAACTGAGCGTCTAGACTCCCGCGCATCCCCATTCACGGATGCGCGACATGACCCTGTTGATCCTCGGCCTGCTGATCTTCCTCGGCCTGCACTCGGTGTCGATCTTCGCGCCGGCCTGGCGCGACGCGCAGGTGGCGCAACGCGGCGAGAACGCCTGGAAGGGCATCTATTCGCTGCTGTCCATCGCCGGCTTTGCCCTGCTGATCTACGGGTACGGCCAGGCGCGGCAGGCGCCGGTGGCGCTCTACACGCCGCCCACGGCACTGCGCCACGTCGCGCTGCTGCTCATGCTGCCGGTGTTCGTGCTGCTGCTGGCCGCCTACCTGCCCGGGCGCATCAAGTCGGCAGCGAAGCACCCGATGCTGCTGGCCACCAAGCTGTGGGCCACGGCGCACCTGCTGGCCAACGGCAACCTCGCCGACGTGCTGCTGTTTGGCGGCTTCCTCGCCTGGGCGGTGGCCGACCGCATCTCGATGAAGCGTCGGGTGGCACGCGCTGTGCCCGGCGCGCCGGCCGGCCCGCTGAACGACGTGATCGCACTGCTCGGCGGCCTCGCCATCTACGGGCTGTTCGTGATGGGCGGGCACCGCTGGCTGATCGGCGTGAATTTGTTCTAGTCGTGGCGCGGTGGCTTGACTCCGGTCAGGCCGCAGGCGTTCTTGAGGCGGCACCGACGAATCGGTCCTCCAGTGTCCGGCCGACTGGCCGAAATGTTCCTCAGGCACATCTGCCGTTCGAGGAATCGCCGTGAGAAGAACCGGGACCGTCACGCAGCGGGAGTTCGTCATCGACGACGGTTCGACGCTGGTATCGACCACCGACCTGAAGAGCCGCATCACCTACTGCAACCCCGGCTTCGTTGCCGTCAGCGGTTATGAACGCGACGAGTTGATCGGCCAGCCGCACAACCTGATCCGCCACCCCGACATGCCGGCCGAGGCGTTCCGTGACATGTGGGACACGCTGAAGGCCGGGCAGCCCTGGACGGCGCTGGTCAAGAACCGCCGCAAGAACGGCGACCACTACTGGGTGCGCGCGAACGTCACGCCTGTCATCGAACACGGCAGCATCACCGGCTACATGTCGGTGCGCACCAAGCCGGCACGCGCCGAGGTGGACGCCGCCGAGGCACTGTATGCCCGCATGCGCGAGGAAGCGTCTGCGCAGCGACTCGTCACGACCTTGCAGAGCGGCGAGGTGGTGTTGCGCAATGTCGGCGGCTGGATGAATCGCTATCTTCGCCCGGGCTTCGGTGCGCGCATCGGCCTGGCGGCGGGCGCGGCGCCGCTGCTCGTCGGCGCCGTGGCGGTGATGGCGGGTGCCGCCGCGCTGCCGGTGTCGGCCGCAGTTGCCGTGGCGTCAATCGCTAGCGGACTGATGGTGCGCGCACTGTGTGTCGCGCCGTTGCGCGAGGCGACGGCGACGGCCAACCGCATGGCCGCCGGTGACCTGTCGCCCTCCGCGGAGGCAGGCCGCCTCGACGAGGTGGGCCGCCTGATGCGAGGCCTGGCGCAACTCAACGTGAACCTGCAGGCGATCGTTGGCGACGTGCGCCGCGAGGTCGAGGGAATCCACACCGCCTCGCACGAGATCGCCAGCGGCAACCACGACCTGAGCTCGCGCACCGAATCGCAGGCCAGCAACCTGCAGCAGACCGCGGCGGCGCTGGAAGAGATCACGGCGACGATCCGTCAGAACGCCGATGCGGCGCGCACCGCTGCCGACCTAGCGCAGCAGGCCACCGACGTGGCGCGGCGCACCGGTACCTCGGCCGGCGATGCGATGCGGCGCATGGACGAGATCAAGCAATCGTCCGGGCGCATCGTCGAAATCATCGGCGTGATCGATGGAATCTCGTTCCAGACCAACATCCTGGCGCTCAATGCCGCCGTGGAAGCGGCCCGGGCCGGCGAGGCCGGACGCGGCTTCGCCGTGGTGGCCGCCGAGGTGCGGCAACTCGCACAGCGCACCAGCGGCGCAGCACGCGAGATCAAGGGCCTGATCGAGGACTCGGCGCACAAGGTCGCAGCGGGCACCAAACTCGTCGGCGACACCGGGGCCACGGTCCAGCAGACGCTGGACGCCGTGCAGCGCGTCACGCAACTGGTGTCGGACATCAGCATGGCGTCCGAGCAGCAGTCCACGGGCGTCATCCAGGTCAATGCCGCGGTGGCCAACCTCGACACCCTGACGCAGCAGAACGCGGCGATGGTGGAAGAACTGTCCGCTGCGGCCAGCTCGCTCAGCGGCCAGGCGGAAGTGGTGGCCGAGGCGGTAAGGATCTTCCGGGCCGGGGATTTGGCCGCCGCCTGAACAGCACCCCCCTGAAACGAGGGCCGCCTGCGGGCGGCCCTTTCGTTGGGGCTTCAACCTCAGTGTTCACTTTCAGTGCCTCGCGCAGGTCCTTGTTTTTGAAAGAGTTATTACGCGATGCTGCCTCAAATAACAGCGCTAAGTGATTGATTTCACTGATTTTTCTTTACAACTTCGTTGACCCGGCCAAGTCCCATCCGCTAAAGTGGCGCAAAGTGCACTTTAGTGGGTTTTTGTGGCGAACATTGGTTTTCAGGGCCCTGCGGACCTGACCCTGGACAGCAAGGGGCGCGTCGCCATGCCCGCTCGCCATCGCGAAGTTCTGGGGACCATGGGTGTGTCCAAGCTCACCGTCACCAAGCATCCGCATGGCTGCCTGCTGGTGTTTCCGCCGGCCGCGTGGGAAGACTTTGCGGCGCGCGTGGCGGCCCTGCCGATGGAATCCGCCGGCTGGCGGCGCCTGTTCATCGGCAACGCGACCGAGATCGAGATCGATGGCTCGTCGCGCATGCTGATCGCGCCGGAACTGCGGGAGTTCGCCGACCTGTCGCGTGACGTGATCATGCTGGGCATGGGCAGTTGCCTGGAGTTGTGGGACAAGCGGCGCTACCTCGACCAGGAAGCCCTGGTCACCGCGTCGCCGATGCCTGAGTCGATCCGCAACTTTATCCTCTGATGGACAGCGGCGGTCAATGGCAACACACCACTGTCCTGCTGGCCGAAGCGATCGACGCGCTTCTGACCACGCCGGACGGTGTGTACGTGGACGGCACCTTCGGCCGCGGCGGGCACTCGCGCGCGTTGCTGGAGCGGCTGTCGCCGAGCGGCCGGCTGATCGCCTTCGACCGCGACCCGGAGGCGGTGGCCGCGGCCCGCTCGGGCATCTCGGATGCGCGCTTCTCGATCCACCACGCACGCTTCGGCGCGATGTCGCAGACGCTGGCGGATCTCGGCGTGGCGGGCATCGACGGCCTTCTGCTCGACCTGGGCGTGAGTTCGCCGCAGATCGACAACCCCGCGCGCGGCTTCAGCTTCCGCTTCGAGGCGCCGCTGGACATGCGCATGGATCCGACCCGCGGCGAGAGCGCAGCGGACTTTCTGGCCCGCGCCGACGAGCGCCACATCGCAGAGGTGATTCGTGACCATGGGGAAGAACGGTTTGCTGTACAGATTGCAAAGGCGCTTGTTGCTCGGCGCGAAGGCGGGAACCCTGTTCGAACCACTGGGGAGCTTTCCGAAGTCGTGGCTCGTGCGGTCAAAACCCGCGAACCGGGCCAGGACCCTGCAACGCGCACATTTCAAGGCCTTCGGATTCACGTCAACGCCGAGCTTGAGGAGCTCGAACAAGGCCTGAAGTCGGGAGTCGAACTGCTCCATCCATCGGGACGCCTGGTCGTGATCAGCTTTCACTCGCTGGAAGACCGCATCGTGAAGACCTTCATCGCCCGCGAAAGCCGCAGCGAGGTCGACCGGCGTGCGCCGTTCGCACCCGAGCAGCCGCACCGGCTGAAGGCGCTGGGCCGCATCAAGCCGTCCTATGGGGAACTGCGTGCCAACCCGCGCGCGCGCTCGGCGGTGATGCGCGTGGCCGAGCGCACCGAGGTGCCGGCATGAACCGGGTCAACATCGTGCTGTTCGTGATGCTGGTGGCCAGCAGCGTGTACCTGGTGCGCGTGTCCTACGACTCGCGCCGCCTGTTCGCCGAGCTCGACCAGGCGCGCAACGAGGAGCGGGCTCTGGACACCGAGTACGAGCGCCTGAAGGCCGAGCGCCAGGGCCAGTCGACGCCGCTGAAGGTGGAGCGCCTGGCGCGCGACAAGCTGGCCATGCGCAATGCCACGCCGGCCGTCACGCAGTACGTGACCTATGCGCGTGCCGCTTCGGCGAGTGCTTCGGGAGCGGCGCGATGAACTTCGGGCGCTTCTTCCGTCGCGACACCCGCGGCGGCGCACGCTCGCGCAGCGGCGCAGCCAGCGTGCGCAGCGTGGCCTATTCGAGCAGCCCGCTGCTGGCTTCGAAGACGCCACCGTGGCGATCGAAGTTCATCGTCGCGCTGGTCGGCCTGAGTTTCGTCGTGCTGCTCGGCCGCGCGTTGTACGTGCAGGTGCTGGGCAGCGACTTCTTCAAGAAGCAGGGGGAGATCCGCTTCGCGCGCACGATCGACCTGCTGGCCAGCAGGGGCCGCATCCTCGACCGCAACGGGCAGATCCTGGCCGTCAGCGTGCCTGCGCCGTCATTGTGGGTGCTGCCCAAGGACTTCGAGGCCGACCGTGCCCAGCGCCGCCAGCTCGCCAGGTTGCTGGGCATGACGCCGCCCGAGCTGGACAACAAGCTCGACAACAACCCCAACTTCGTCTGGCTGCGCCGCCAGGTCGAGGAGCAGACCGCCAAGGACGTGCTGGCTCTGGGCCTCAAGGGCATCCATCAGGAGCGCGAGTACAAGCGCAAGTACCCCGAGGGCGAGGCCGCAGCGCACGTGGTGGGTTCGACCAATGCCGACGAGCATGGCCAGGAGGGCGTGGAGTTCGCTCACGAGGCCGAGCTCTCCGGCGCCGACGGCACCCGCCGCGTCATCAAGGACCGGCTGGGCCGCGTGGTGGAGGACATCGGCGAGAGCGTCGCGCGGGTGGACGGCCGCGACCTGCGACTGACGATCGACACCAAGATCCAGTTCTTCGCCTACCAGCGCGTGCGCGACGCGGTGGCCGAGCACCGCGCCACCAGCGGCAGCGTGGTGGTGCTCGACGTGGCCACCGGCGGCGTGCTGGCGATGGCCAACTACCCGAGCTTCACGCCCGGCGTGCGCGGCGTCACGGCGGCCTCGGCACGACGCAACCTCGCGCTCGTCGACACTGCCGAGCCGGGCTCGACGATGAAGCCCTTCATTGCCGCGCTGGCGCTGGAGTCCGGCCGCTTCAGGCCGTCCGACGTGATCCAGACGGCGCCCGGCAAGCTCTACGTGACCGGCCTGCCGATCACCGACGAACACTCGATGCCGGCAATGACCGTCGAGCAGGTGGTGCAGAAGTCGAGCAACGTGGGCACCGCGAAGATCGCGCTGCAGATGCCCGCGCGCGAGATCTGGGACCTGTACACCCGCGTGGGCTTCGGGCAGAAGCCGCAGATCGACTTCCCCGGCCGCGTCACCGGCAAGCTGCGCGCCCATCAGTCGTGGCGGCCGATCGACCATGCCACCATCGGCTTCGGCTACGGCGTCTCCGTCTCGCTGATGCAGCTGGCGCAGGCCTACACCGTGTTCGCGCGCGACGGCGACATGGTGCCGCTGTCGCTGACCCTGCCCGAGGAGGGCGCGCCGCTGGAGCCGCAGGTGCGCCAGCAGGTCGTCTCTGCGCAGACGGCCAAGGCGGTGCGCCGGATGCTCGAGATGGTCACGCAGCCCGGCGGCACGGCGCTGAAGGCGGCGGTGCCGGGCTATTCGGTGGCCGGCAAGACCGGCACCTCGCGCAAGTGGGTCGACAAGGAGCGCCGCTACGCGAACGACCGCCACCGCGGCTGGTTCGTCGGCATGGCGCCAGCCGACAAGCCGCGCATCGTCGTGGCGGTGATGATCGACGAGCCCAAGGCCGGCAAGTTCTTCGGCGGCGACGTGGCCGCACCGGTGTTCAGCCAGGTGGTGCAGCAGACGCTGCGCACGATGGGCGTGCCGCCGGATCTCGACGTGAAGACGCAGATCGTCGCCCGCGACATCCCCGTCGTCGAGGAGAGCTACTGATGGCGCTGCAACGCCTGGGCGATGCCCGCGCGGCCAGCGACTGGCTGGCGCAGCGCGGCGTGCGCTCGCTTGCCGTCGACAGCCGCCGCGTGCAGCCGGGCGATGCCTTCATCGCCTGGCCCGGCCATGCGCTGGATGGACGCCAGTACGTACGGCAGGCATTGGCTGGCGGCGCGGTGGCCTGCCTGGTCGAGGCCGACGGCGTCGAGGCCTTTGATTTCGGCGAAGGCGCGCCGGTGGCCGCGCTGGCCGGATTGAAGTCGAGCACCGGTGAGATCGCCGACGGCTTCTATGGCCGGCCGAGCGAGCGGCTGCAGGTGGTGGCGACCACCGGCACCAACGGCAAGACCTCGACCGCCTGGTGGACGGCGCAGGCGCTCAGCCAACTCGGGCGGCGCTGCGGCGTGATCGGCACGCTGGGGGTCGGTGAGCCTTCAGCGAGTGTCGCGTCGACCGGCCTGACCACGCCTGACCCGGTGACGCTGCAGCAGGCGCTGCGCCGCTTTGCCGACGACGGTTTCGCCGCCTGCGCCATCGAGGCCTCGTCCATCGGCATCGTCGAGCAGCGGCTGGCGGGCACGCGCATCGCGGTCGCGCTGTTCACCAACTTCACGCAGGACCACCTCGACTTCCACGGCAGCATGGCGTCGTACTGGGAGGCCAAGAGCGCGCTGTTCGACTGGCCGGGCCTGCGTGCGGCAATCCTCAACGTCGACGACCCCCAAGGCGCGGCACTCGCCGAGCGCCTGCGCGGGCTCGACTGCTGGGCCTACTCGGTGCGCGGGCCGGCGCGGCTGCGCGCCAGCGACATCGCCTACCGCGACGGCGGGCTGGCATTCGAGGTGATCGAAGGCGATCAGCGCGCCACGGTGCGCAGCGCGCTGATCGGCGAATACAACGTCTCCAACCTGCTCGCGGTGATCGGCGGCCTGCGCGCCCTCGGCGTGCCGCTGGCCGATGCCGCGCAGGCCTGCGCCGTACTCACGCCGGTGCCCGGGCGCATGCAGCGCGTCGAGGCGGCGCGGCGGGGGCCTGAGGTGGTGGTCGACTACGCCCACTCGCCCGATGCGCTGGAGAAGGCGCTCGAGGCGCTGCGGCCCTTCGCCGCCCAGCGTGGCGGCCAGCTGTGGTGCGTGTTCGGCTGCGGCGGCAACCGCGACACCGCCAAGCGCCCGCTGATGGGCGGCATCGCGCAGCGCCTGGCCGACCGCGTGGTGCTGACCAGCGACAACCCGCGCCACGAGCCGCCGGCCTTCATCCTGCTGCAGATCGTGGCCGGCCTGGCGGGCAGCCAGGAACGCGTGAACGTCATCGAGGACCGCCGCAAGGCAATCGCCCATGCAGTGCGTGAAGCCGGTGCGAACGACGTCGTGCTGATCGCCGGCAAGGGCCACGAGGACTACCAGGAGATCGCCGGCAAGAAGCTGCCGTTCTCCGACGTCGACGAGGCGCGCTTCGCGCTGGAGGCGCGCGCATGAGCATGACGACGCTGGCCCGGCTCTATGCCTTGCTTCCGGATGCGCGGCTGGTCGGCGATCCGTCCATCATCGTGCAGCGTGTGCACACCGACACGCGCAGCCTGCGCGCGGGCGATCTGTTCGTCGCGCTGCGCGGCGAGCGATTCGATGCCAACGACTTCCTCGCGCAGGCCAAGTCCGCCGGTGCCGTGGCGGCGCTGGCCGAGCGCGGCCTCGACGCCGCCGGCCTGCCCGGCCTCGAAGTGGCCGACAGCGGCGCCGCACTGATGCAACTCGGCGGCGGCTGGCGTGCGCGCCTGCAGCTGCCGCTGATCGCGGTGACCGGCAGCAACGGCAAGACCACCGTCACGCAGATGATCGCCAGCATCCTGCGCGCCTGGCTGGGCAACGCCGCGCTGGGCACCGAGGGCAACCTCAACAACCACATCGGCGTGCCGCTGACGCTGCTGCGCCTGCGTCAGGATCACCAGGTCTGGCACCGTGCCGCGGTGGTCGAGCTGGGCATGAACCACCCCGGCGAGATCGCGCAGCTCGCGGCGATCGCCGCGCCCACGGTGGCGCTGGTCAACAACGCCCAGCGCGAGCACCAGGAGTTCATGGCCAGCGTCGAAGCCGTGGCGCGCGAAAACGGCAGCGTGATCAGCGCCTTGCCGCCTGATGGCACCGCGGTGTTCCCCGCCGATGACCCGCACTCGCCGATCTGGCGTGGCCTGGCCGGCGCGCGCCGCGTGACGACCTTTGCCACCGACGCCGCCGCCGACGTGACGGCCGAGGCCCGCTGGTCGCTCGACCACTGGGAGTTGAACCTCGTCACGCCGGCCGGCCGTGCCGCGCTGGCCCTGCGTGTGGCGGGGATGCACAACGTGCGCAATGCGCTGGCGGCCACGGCGTGCGTGCTGGCCGCGGGCTGCCCGCTGGAGGCCGTGGTGCGCGGCCTGCAGGCCTTCGAGCCGGTGAAGGGCCGCTCGCAGCTCAAGCGCCTGGCGCGCGGCGGCATCGAGATCACGCTGGTCGACGACAGCTACAACGCCAACCCCGACTCGGTGCGCGCCGCCATCGACGTGCTCGCCGCGCTGCCCGGCCCGCGCTGGCTGGTGCTGGGCGACATGGGCGAGGTGGGCGACCAGGGCCCGGCCTTCCACACCGAGGTCGGCGCCTACGCGAAGCAACGCGGCATCGAGCACTTCTGGGCCGCCGGCGCGCTGTGCCGCCATGCCGCCGACGCCTTTGCCGGCTCGCGCCACTTCGAGGATGCGCCGGCGCTGATCGCGGCGCTGGGCCAGGCGCCGCAGGCCGCCGCCATCGTCGTCAAGGGTTCCCGGTTCATGAAGATGGAGCGTGTCGTGGCCGCCCTGAGCGAAGGAGCCGCGCATGCTGCTTAGCCTCGCCCAATGGCTGCAGACGCTGTCGCCGGAGTTCGGCTTCTTCCGCGTCTTCCAGTACCTGACCTTCCGCGCCGTGATGGCGGCACTGACCGCGCTGCTCATCGGCCTGGCCTTCGGGCCCTGGGTGATCCGCCGCCTGGCGGCGTTGAAGATCGGCCAGCCGATCCGCGACTACGGCGTGCAGGAGCACCTGGCCAAGAGCGGCACGCCGACCATGGGCGGGGTGCTGATCCTGATCGGCATCGGCGTCTCCACGCTGCTGTGGTTCGACTGGAGCAACCGCTTCGTCTGGATCGTGATGCTGGTGACGCTGGGCTTCGGCGCCATCGGCTGGGTCGACGACTGGCGCAAGGTGGTGCAGAAGAACCCGGAGGGCATGCGCTCGCGCGAGAAGTACTTCTGGCAGTCGGTGATCGGCCTGGTGGCGGCGCTGTACCTCGCCTTCAGCGTCTCGGAGACCTCCAACCTGCGCGTGCTGGAGCTGTTCCTGCGCTGGGTGCAGAGCGGCTTCTCCAACGACCTGCCGCCCAAGGCCGACCTGATCGTGCCCTTCTTCAAGACGATCAGCTACCCGCTGGGCGTGTTCGGCTTCATCGCGCTGACCTACTTCGTGATCGTCGGCGCGAGCAACGCCGTCAACCTCACCGACGGGCTCGACGGCCTGGCGATCATGCCGGTGGTGATGGTCGGCTCGGCGCTGGGCATCTTCGCCTACGTGACCGGCAACGCGGTGTTCAGCAAGTACCTGCTGATCCCCTACATCCCCGGTGCCGGCGAACTGATGGTCTTCTGCGCGGCGATGGCCGGCGCGGGCCTGGCCTTCCTGTGGTTCAACACCCACCCGGCCCAGGTGTTCATGGGCGACGTGGGCGCGCTGTCGCTGGGCGGCGCGCTGGGCACCATCGCCGTCATCACGCGCCAGGAGATCGTGCTTGGAATCATGGGCGGCGTCTTCGTGCTCGAGGCGCTGTCGGTGATGCTGCAGGTGGGCTGGTTCAAGTACACGAAGAAGAAGTACGGCACCGGCCGGCGCATCCTGAAGATGGCGCCGCTGCACCACCACTTCGAGAAGTCGGGCTGGAAGGAGACGCAGGTCGTCGTGCGCTTCTGGATCATCACCATGTTGCTGTGCCTGATCGGCCTGGCGAGCCTGAAACTGCGCTGATGAACCACCTCAATGACATCGACGTGATCGTGGTCGGCCTCGGTGAGTCCGGGCTGGCGATGGTGCGCTGGTGCGTTCGCCACGGCGCGCGCGTTCGTGTGTGGGATTCGCGCGAGTCGCTGCCGAACGACGCCGTGCTCGCCGAACAGCTGCCGCAGGTCCAGCGCCTGCGCGGCGCGCTGAACGACGAGGCCTTCGCCGGCGTGCGCCTGGTGCTGAAGAGCCCGGGCCTCGCTCCCACCGATTCGCGCATCGCCGCACCGCTGCAGCGCGTGGCCGATACCGGCGTGCTGGTGCAGGGCGAGCTGGAGCTGTTCACCCGCGCGCTGGCCGACCTGAAGGCGCAGCGGGCCTATGCGCCCAAGGTGCTGGCGATCACCGGCACCAACGGCAAGACCACCACCACCGCGATGACGGCGCTGCTGGTCGAGCGCGCCGGCCGCAGCGTGGCGATGGCCGGCAACATCGGCCCGACCATGCTGCAGACGCTGGCCGATGCACTGGATCGCGCGGCGAGTGCGACCGAGGACGAGCCGCAGCCTCTGCCCGAGGTCTGGGTGCTGGAGCTCTCCAGCTTCCAGCTCGACGAGGCCAAGGGCTTCGAGCCCGACGCCGCCACGGTGCTCAACATCACCGAGGACCACCTCGACTGGCACGGCTCGATGGCCGCCTACGTGGCCGCGAAGGCGCGCGTGTTCGGCAAGCAGGCGGTGATGGTGATCAACCGCGACGACGCAGCGGTCGAGAAGCTCGTGCCCGAGCCGATCCCGGTGAAGGGGCGGAATGCCAAGCCGATCGAGCGCGAAGTGATCCGCTTCGGCCTGGACGAGCCGCATCGCCCCGGCGACTTCGGCCTGCGCACCGAGAACGGCATGGCCTGGCTGGTGCGCGCGATGGAAGCCGACGAGACCATCAAGCGCTTCAAGGGCGAGGCCGAGGAAGAGCTGCACATCCAGCGCCTGATGCCCGCCGATGCGCTGCGCCTGCGCGGCCGCCACAACGCCGCCAACGCGCTGGCTGCGCTGGCGCTGGCCACCGCCATCGGCTGCCCGCTCGGGCCGATGCTGCACGGCCTGCGCGAGTACACGGGCGAGCCGCACCGCGTCGAGTTCGTCGCCACGGTCGACGGCGTCGATGCCTTCGACGACAGCAAGGGCACCAACGTCGGCGCCACGGTGGCCGCGCTCGATGGCCTCGGTGCCGACCGGGCGCCGGCGAAGCTGGTGGTGATCCTCGGCGGCGACGGCAAGGGACAGGACTTCGCGCCGCTGCGCGCCCCGGTGTCGCGCCACGCCCGCGCGGTGGCGACGATCGGACGCGATGCCGAGCGCATCGAGCAGGCGCTGTCCGGCCTGGACCTGCCGCTGCAGCGCCACGGCACGCTCGAAGCCGCGGTGAAGTGGAGCTTCGAGCGCGCCCATGCCGGCGATGCCGTGCTGCTCAGCCCGGCCTGCGCCAGCCTGGACATGTTCCGCAACTACGCGCACCGTGCCGAGGTCTTCGTGGCCACGGTGTTCGGCCTGGCGGCCGACCGAGGGGAACTCAACGCATGAACACCCTCGTACGCGATCGGCTCCTGCCGGGCTTCGGTGCCTGGCGGGCGCGCCTGGCCGGGCTGTTCAGGCGCAGCGCGCCAGACTTGCCGCGCCGTGCCAAGCCCGAACCCAGCGCCACCGTCATCCCGGTGCGCGACTGGATCAACGTCGGCAGCGCGCAGCCGGCACGCCTGCTCGGCTTCGACCAGGCGCTGGTCTGGGTGGTCGTGGCCCTGCTCGCGCTGGGCATGGTGATGGTCTTCAGTGCCTCGGTGGCGCTGCCCGACAGCCCGAAGTTCGCGCGGTATGCGCCGACGCACTTCCTGACCCGGCATGCCATTCAGATCACCATCGCCGTGCTCGCCGCGCTGGTGGTGGTGCAGATCCCGGTCAGCATGTGGGAGAAGGCCGCTCCCTGGTTGTTCGTGGCCGCGCTGGTGCTGCTGGTGCTGGTGCTGGTGCCCTTCATCGGCAAGGTGGTCAACAACTCGCGGCGCTGGATCCCGCTGGGCGTGATCAACTTCCAGCCGAGCGAGCTGGCCAAGCTGGCGATGGCGATGTACGCCGCCAGCTACATGACGCGCAAGATGGAAGCGCGCGAGAACTTCGTGCGTGCCGTCTGGCCGATGGCGGTGGCGCTGGGCTTCACCGGCTTCCTGCTGCTGCGCGAGCCCGACATGGGCGCCTTCATGGTGATCGCGCTGATCTCCATGGGCATCCTGTTCCTCGGCGGCGTGAACGGGCGCATGTTCCTGCTCAGCGGCACGGTGCTGGTGGGCACCTTCGTGCTGGTGATCGCCTCCAGCCCCGAAAAGCGCGAGCGCATCTTCGCCTACCTGAAGCCCTGGGACCCGGAGTACGCGCTGGGCAAGGCCTACCAGCTGACGCACTCGCTGATCGCCTTCGGCCGCGGCGAGATCTTCGGCCAGGGGCTGGGCAGCAGCGTCGAGAAGCTGCACTACCTGCCCGAGGCGCACACCGACTTCCTGCTCGCCGTGATCGGCGAGGAACTCGGCTTCGTCGGCGTGGCCTGCGTGATCGTCGCCTTCTTCTGGCTGACGCGGCGCATCTTCCACATCGGCCGCCAGTCGATCGCGCTGGACCGCGTGTTCGCCGGCCTCTATGCGCAGGGCATCGGCATCTGGTTCGGTGGCCAGGCCTTCATCAACATGGGCGTGAACCTCGGCGTGCTGCCCACCAAGGGCCTGACGCTGCCGCTGATGAGCTACGGCGGCTCGGCGATCGTGATGAACCTGGTCGCACTGGCCATCGTCATCCGCATCGACGTGGAGAATCGACAGATGATGAGAGGGGGCCGATCGTGACGCGCCACCTCGTCGTGATGGCGGCCGGCACCGGCGGCCACGTGATTCCGGGCCTCGCGGTGGCCCGCGAGATGCTCTCGCGCGGCTGGACGGTGAGCTGGCTGGGCACCACCCACGGCATGGAGAACAAGCTGGTGCCGCCCTCGGGCATCGCAATGGACACCATCGCCTTCAGCGGCGTGCGCGGCAAGGGCCTGCTGCACACGCTGACCGGCGGGCTGCGCCTGCTCGCCGCGTTCGGGTCCTGCCTGCGCATCCTGCGCGCACGCCGTGCCGACGCGGTGCTCGGCATGGGCGGCTATGTGTGCTTCCCCGGCGGGCTGATGGCCTCGCTGCTGGGCAAGCCGCTGGTGCTGGTGAACGCCGATGCCGCTCTGCTGATGAGCAACAAGGCGCTGCTGCCGGTGGCCGACCGCATCGCCTTCGGCTTCGACGGCCCGACGCTGCGCGGCATCAAACATTCCGTGGTCACCGGCAACCCGGTGCGCGCCGAGATCGAGGCGCTGCCCGAGCCCGCGCAGCGTTTCTCCGGCCGCAGCGGGCCGCTGCGCGTGCTGGTGGTCGGCGGCAGCCTGGGCGCACGTGCGCTCAACGAGGCGTTGCCGCAGGCGCTGGCGCTGATCGATGCTGCGCAGCGCCCTCAGGTGACGCACCAGACCGGCAACGCCAACCTCGAGGCCGTGCGCGCCGGCTATGCGCAGGCGCAGGTGCAGGGCGAATTGCTGCCCTTCATCGACGACATGGCGCAGCGCCTGGCGGATTGCGACGTGATCGTCTGCCGCGCCGGCGCGGTGACGGTCAGCGAGCTGTGCGCCGCCGGCGTGCCCTCGGTGCTGGTGCCGCTGGTGGTGAGCACCACCTCGCACCAGCGCGACAACGCCCAGCTGATGGCCGGCCACGGCGCGGCCATCCACTTGCCGCAAAGTGAACTCAGCCCGAAGCGCCTGGCCGATCTGCTGACGGGCCTGACGCGCGAGGCCTTGCTGGCCATGGCGACGAAGGCCCGGTCGCTGGCCCAACCCAAGGCGGCGGCCCGCGTCGCCGACCAGATCGAATCGTTGGTGGCCGCATGACGGAGTCGCGCCATCGCCGGCGCCGGGCCGCCCGCGGCCGCATCCCCTCGGGGGATCGACCGACGTACCCGTCGGACGAGGGGCAGTTATGAAGCACGCCGTCAAGCACATCCACTTCGTGGGCGTCGGCGGCGCCGGCATGAGCGGCATCGCCGAGATCCTGCACAACCTGGGCTACGTCGTTTCGGGATCCGACCAGAACGACAGCGCCACCTCGCGCCGCCTGGCCTCGCTGGGCATCCGCGTGGCGATCGGGCACGACGCCGCACACATCGCCGGCGCGGAAGCCGTGGTCACCTCCACTGCGGTGAAGGGCGACAACCCCGAGGTGATCGCCGCACGCGGCAAGCGCATCCCGGTGGTGCCGCGCGCGGTGATGCTGGCCGAGCTGATGCGCCTGAAGAAGGGCATCGCCATCGCCGGCACGCACGGCAAGACCACCACCACCAGCCTGGTCACCAGCGTGCTGGCCGAGGCCGGCGTGGACCCGACCTTCGTCATCGGCGGCAAGCTCAACGCCGCCGGCGCCAACTCGCGACTGGGCTCGGGCGACTACATCGTCGTCGAGGCCGACGAGTCGGACGCGTCTTTCCTCAACCTCATGCCGGTGATGGCGGTGGTGACGAACATCGACGCCGACCATATGGACACCTACGGCCACGACTTCGCCAAGCTAAAGCAGGCCTTCGTCGAGTTCATCCACCGCATGCCGTTCTACGGCGCAGCCATCCTGTGCGTCGACGACGCCGGCGTGCGCTCGATCATGCCGATGATCTCGCGCCCGCTGGTCAGCTATGGCTTCGGCGAGGACGCGATGGTGCGAGCCGTGAACGTGCAGGCGCAGCCGGGCGGCACCATGCGCTTCACCGTGCAGCGCCGCAACGGCGTGCGCATGCCCGACCTCGAGGTGACGCTGAACCTGCCCGGCGAGCACAACGTGCTCAACGCGCTGGCCACCATCGCCGTGGCCACCGAGCTGGAGCTGCCCGATGCGGCCGTGGTTCAGGGCCTGGCCGAGTTCCGCGGCGTGGGCCGGCGCTTCCAGCGCTACGGCGATGTCGTCGCCGGCACCGGCGGCCGCTTCACGCTGGTCGACGACTACGGCCACCACCCGGTGGAGATGGCCGCCACGCTGGCCGCGGCGCGCGGCGCCTTCCCGGGCCGGCGCATCGTGCTGGCCTTCCAGCCGCACCGCTACACCCGCACGCGCGACTGCTTCGAGGACTTCGTCAAGGTGCTCGGCAGCGCCGATGCGGTGCTGCTCGCCGAGGTCTACGCCGCCGGCG
>JADJJI010000005.1 GCA_016706565.1 Piscinibacter sp. | reverse complement strand
CCGGCGGTGAAGACCGACAAGTGCCTGGTCAACCACGTCGTCACCGACGTGCAGATCCAGTGCCTGGCCTCGCAGCTGCCGGAGTTCCTGACGGTCGACCTGAGTAACCTGGCCCGCGGCCAGTCGCTGCACGTCAGCGACTTGAAGCTCGCCGACGGCATCAAGGTCGTCACCCACGGCAAGAAGGACCCGGTGATCGTGTCGGTGTCGATGCTGACGGCCGAGGAAGAGGTCGCAGCGGCGCCCGTGGTGGCCGCTGCGCCGGCCGCGGCCGGCAAGCCCAAGAAGGACGAGAAGCAGAACAGGAAGTGATGGATGGCTCGGCGGCTGCACGCAGCCGCCCTGCACCGCACACGCCCCGGCTTGCCGGGGCTTTTTTGTGTCTGCACGCCACGGAGATAATCCGCCGCATGATCCGATTGATGGTCGGCCTGGGGAACCCGGGCGCCGAATACGAAGCGACCCGGCACAACGCCGGCTTCTGGTTCATCGACGAGGTCGCGCGCAAGCTCAAGGTCTCGCTGCAGCCCGAGCGCAGCTACTTCGGCCTGGCCGCGCGAGCCAACACCGACGGCGGCCCGCTGTGGCTGCTCGAGCCGATGACCTTCATGAACCTGTCGGGCAAGTCGGTCGCGGCACTGGCTCGCTTCTTCAAGATCGCGCCGGAAGAGATCCTCGTCGCGCACGACGAACTCGATCTGCTCCCCGGCCAGGTCAAGCTGAAGCTCGGCGGCAGCCATGCGGGCCACAACGGCCTGAAGGACATCCACGCCCAATTGGGCAGCCCCGACTACTGGCGGCTGCGCCTGGGCATCGGCCACCCCGGCGTGAAGGCCGAGGTCGTCAACTACGTGCTGCGCAAGCCTTCGGCCGAACATCGTGAAGCGATCGACAAATCCATCGAGCAGTCACTCGCTGCGCTCGACCTGCTGTTGGCCGGCGAAATGGAACGCGCGATGATGAGGATCCACGCCAAGCCGCCGCGCCCCAAACCTCCCCGACCGGAGCCCACGCCATGAACCTTCGGCCCATCGCCTTGCTGCTCGCCGTCGCCGGCGCCACCGCACAGGCGGCGGGGCCGGTCTACCGCTGCGGCTCCAGCTACTCGCAAACGCCCTGCCCGGGCGGTACGCAGGTGGAGGCAGGCGATCCGCGCACCGCGGCGCAGCGGGCCGAGGCACGACGCATCGCCGCGGCCGAACGTACGGCGGCCAGGAAAGCGGAGCAGGAACGTCTTGCGGCCGAGAAGAAGCAGCGCGGCGAGCCGGCGATGGCTTCGCTGGGCCCCACCGCAGCGTCGGCTCCTGCCAGGGGAGCAGCCAAGAGTGCCGGCACGGACAAGCCCCCTCGAAAGGCCAAGTCCAAGGACGACAAGGGCGAGCCGTTCACGGCCGTCGTGCCGGGCAGCAGGAAGAACTAACCGCTGAGCGGCCGCTACTTGGATACCGGCACGGCCTGCAGCTGCAGGCGCCGGTACTTCTCCCACAGCGTCTCTTTCGTCTCCACGAACGCCGGGTTCACCGGGATGCAGCTCACCGGGCAGACCTGCACGCACTGTGGCTCGTCGAAGTGGCCCACGCACTCGGTGCAGCGCGCCGGATCGATCTCATAGATCTCCGGGCCCATCGAGATCGCCTGGTTCGGGCACTCCGGCTCGCACACATCGCAGTTGATGCATTCGTCGGTGATGAGCAGGGCCATGGCGGGAAGGTTCGGGGGCGTTCAGGGCTCGGTCGACTTCACGCGGTCGCGCAGCCGGTCGAGCACCGAGGGTGACACGAACTTGGAGACATCACCGCCCAAGGTGGCAATCTCGCGCACGAAGGTGCCGGAGACGAACTGGTACTGGTCGCTGGGCGTGAGGAACAGCGTCTCGACATCGGGCATCAGCTGGCGGTTCATGCCGGCCATCTGGAATTCGTACTCGAAGTCGCTGACCGCCCGCAGGCCACGCACCACCACCTTGCCGCCGTGGCCGACCACGAAATCCCGCAGCAGGCCGCGAAAGGCCATCACCTCGACGTTCGGGTACTTGGCCGCCAGCTCGGAGGCGATCTCCAGCCGCTCGGCGATGGTGAACATGGTCCGCTTGTGGTGGCCGGCCGCCACCGCGAGGATGAGCCGCTCGAACAGGCGGCTGGCCCGGCGCATCAGGTCTTCATGGCCGAGGGTCATCGGGTCGAAGGTGCCCGGGTAGATCGCGGTGAGTCGGGTGACGGAGGTCAAGGCGCATTCCCCTCGCAATGCTGTGCGGCCGCAGTGTAGCCGGGCGTCAGCCTTCGCTTGCAGCCTGTAACAGGTGCGCGTGCACCGTGCCGGCGCGCAGATGGCGGTGAAGGCGCAGGCCCAGGGGCGCGAGTTGCGCTTCGTCGAACGCGCGATCCGCCTCGAGATAGACGAATCCGCCGGGCACGACCAGCCGCACTGCGGCGGCCAGCGCCTTGTCGAACAGCTGGGCGTCGAATGGCGGATCGATGAACACCAGTTCGAAGCGCTGCGGCGCGCAGCCCGGCATCCAGGACAGTGCATCGGCCGCTTCGATGCGCAGCGCCTGCGCCTTCAGCCGCTCGCGCGACTGGCTCAGGCTGACCACGAGATGACGGTCGCGTTCCAGCAGCACGACTTCGTCGGCGCCGCGCGAGGCCGCTTCGAAGCCGAGCGCGCCGGAGCCGGCGAAGGCGTCGAGGCAGCGCCATCCGGACAGGTCGGCGCCCAGCCAGTTGAAGAGGGTTTCACGCACGCGGTCGGGCGTGGGGCGCAGCCCGGGCCGGTCGGCCACCGGCAGCTTGCTTCGCCTCCACTGCCCGCCGATGATGCGGACCTCGCGCGGCAGCGCGGGTCGGGCCGCCCGCGCCGCGGGCTTCACAGGCGCACCGGGATGCCGTCGCGCGCGAGCAGCGCCTTGGCCTGGCCGACGGTGAACTCGCCGTAGTGGAAGATGCTCGCCGCCAGCACCGCATCGGCGCCGCCGACGCGGATGCCTTCCGACAGGTGCTCCAGCGCGCCGACGCCGCCCGAGGCGATCACCGGCACATCGACCGCATCGCTCACCGCGCGGGTGAGTTCGAGGTCGAAGCCGATCTTGGTGCCGTCGCGGTCCATGCTGGTCAGCAGGATCTCGCCGGCGCCATGTTCGGCCATCTGCCTGGCCCAGGCAACGGCGTCGAGGCCGACGTTCTTGCGCCCGCCATGCGTGTAGACGTCCCAGCCCGGGCCGCGCGCGGCGAGGTCGTCGCCGTGGCGCTTCTTCGCGTCGATCGCCACCACGATGCATTGCGCGCCGTACTTGGCCGAGGCGTCGCGGATCACCTGCGGGTTGGCCACCGCCGCCGAGTTGAAGCTGACCTTGTCGGCACCGGCGTTGAGCAGCCGACGCACGTCTTCAACCGTGCGCACGCCGCCACCGACGGTCAGCGGGATGAACACCTGCGAGGCCACCGCCTCGATGATGTGCAGGATCAGGTCGCGCCCGTCGCTGGTGGCGGTGATGTCGAGGAAGGTGAGTTCGTCGGCGCCCTGCTCGTTGTAGCGCGCGGCGATCTCCACCGGGTCGCCGGCGTCGCGCAGCTCGACGAAGTTGACGCCCTTGACGACCCGGCCGCCGGTGACGTCCAGGCAGGGAATGATGCGTTTGGCCAGCATCTCCGTCAGGCCTCGCCGTTGAGTTCGTCGGCGCGCGCCTGCCCGGCGGCGAAGTCGAGGTCGCCCGTGTAGATGGCACGGCCACAGATCACGCCTTCGATGCCTTCGGATTCCACCGCGCACAGCTTCTCGATGTCGGCCATGTTGGACAGGCCGCCCGAGGCGATCACGGGAATCGTCAGCGCCTGTGCGAGCTTGACGGTGGCGTCGATGTTGATGCCGCTGAGCATGCCGTCGCGGCCGATGTCGGTGTAGATCACGCCTTCGACGCCGTAGTCCTGGAACTTCTGCGCCAGGTCGACCACCTCGTGGCCGGTGAGCTTGCTCCAGCCGTCGGTGGCGACCTTGCCGTCCTTGGCGTCCAGGCCGACGATGATGTGGCCGCCGAAGGCCGTGCAGGCGTCGTGCAGGAAGCCGGGGTTCTTGACCGCGGCGGTGCCGATGATGACGTAGCTCAGGCCGTCGTCGAGGTAGCGCTCGATGGTGTCGAGGTCGCGGATGCCGCCGCCGAGCTGCACCGGGATCTCGTCGCCCACTTCGCGCAGGATGGCCTTGATGGCGCCCTCGTTGACCGGCTTGCCGGCGAAGGCGCCGTTCAGGTCGACCAGGTGCAGGCGCCGCGCGCCGGCGTCCACCCATCGTCGGGCCATCGCGGCCGGGTCTTCGCCGAAGGTGGTGGAGTCGCTCATGTCGCCCTGCTTGAGGCGAACACACCGACCGTCTTTCAGGTCAATCGCGGGGATCAGCAGCATGGCCGAGGGGGCTGGTGAGGGAGGAAGGGGGTCACCCGAGGAGGTGTCGCATCAGCAGGGGAAAGCCGTCACGGATTCCAGTGCAGGAAGTTGCGGTACAGCGCGAGGCCGTGCTCGGCGCTCTTCTCGGGGTGGAACTGGGTGGCAAAAATGTTATCGCGCGCGAGCGCGCAGGTAAAGCGGCCGCCGTAGTCCGTCTCGCCCACGCTGTGGCGCGCGTCCGACGGCCGCGCATAGAAGCTGTGCACGAAATAGAAGTACGCGTCGTCGGGCACGCCCGCCCAGATCGGGTGCGGCCGGGCCTGGATGACCTGGTTCCAGCCCATCTGCGGCACCTTGAAGCGGCTGCCGTCGGGCTGCAGCCGGCCCTCGAGCCGGAAGCGCACCACCTCGCCGGGAACGAGGCCCAGCCCGTCAGTGGGCCCTTCCTCGCTTCGCGACAGCAGCATCTGCATGCCCACGCACACGCCCATCATCGGCTTGCGCGCGGCGGCGTCGAGCACGGCGTCCTGCAGGCCGGAGTCGCGCAGCTCGCGCATGCAGTCGGGCATCGCACCCTGGCCCGGCAGCACGATACGCTCGGCGGCGTAGACCTCCTCGGGCCTGGAGGTGACGATCACGTCCACGCCCTCGCCCTGCGCCACGTGCATCACCGCCTGCGACACCGAGCGCAGGTTGCCCATGCCGTAGTCGACGACGGCGACGGTTCTGGCCATGTCAGAGCGAGCCCTTGGTCGACGGGATGACGCCGGCGGAGCGCGGGTCCAGCGCCAGCGCCATGCGCAGCGCGCGGCCGAAGGCCTTGAACACCGTCTCGGCCTGGTGGTGAGCGTTCTCGCCCTTCAGGTTGTCGATGTGCAGCGTCACCAGCGCGTGGTTGGCGAAGCCCTGGAAGAACTCGTAGGTGAGCTGGGTGTCGAAACCGCCGACCATGCCGCTCTTGAAGGGCACGTTCATGTGCAGCCCAGGACGGCCCGAGAAGTCGACCACCACGCGCGACAGCGCTTCGTCCAGCGGCACGTAGGCGTGGCCGTAGCGGGTCAGGCCCTTCTTGTCGCCCACCGCCTGCGCCACTGCCATGCCCAGCGTGATGCCGACGTCCTCCACCGTGTGGTGGCCGTCGATGTGCAGGTCGCCCTTGGCATCGATGTCGAGATCGATCAGCCCGTGGCGGGCGATCTGGTCGAGCATGTGGTCGAAGAAGCCGATGCCGGTGGCGAGCTTGGCTTCGCCGGTGCCGTCGAGGTTGATCCGCGCGCGGATCTGCGTCTCCTTGGTGTTGCGGGTGACGTCGGCGGTTCTCTGGGTCATCACAGGCTCGCTTTCAGGGCGTCGATCATCAGGGTGTTCTCTTCCGGCGTGCCCACGGTCAGGCGCAGGCAGTCGGCCAGCAGCGGGTGCAGGCCGGCGATGTGCTTGACCAGTACGCCGCGCTGCTTCATGCCCTCGAAGGCGCGCTTCGCATCGGGCACGCGCACCAGGATCATGTTCGCTTCGCTCGGGAAGGCCGTCACGCCGGGCATCGCGGCCAGCGCCTTCTGCAGCCGTGCGCGCTCCTCGCACAGGATCGCCGCCTGCCGCGCGAACTCGTCGGCATGCTCCAGCGCGAACAGCGTCGCCTCGGCGTTGAGCACGCTGATGTTGTACGGTGGGCGCACCTTGTCGACCTCGTCGATCAGTGCGGCCGCGCCGGCCATGTAGCCCAGGCGCACGCCGGCCAGGCCGAACTTGGACAGCGTGCGCATCACCAGCACATGTTCGTGCTGCCCCATGCGCTGCATCCAGGTCTTGGACGAGAACGGCTGGTAGGCCTCGTCGAACACCACCAGCCCCTGCTGCGCACCGACCGCCGCGACGATGCGGTCGACGACGCGATCGTCGAACAGGTTGGCCGTCGGGTTGTTCGGGTAGGCGATGTAGGTGATCGCCGGGCGGTGCTGCTCGATCGCCGCGAGCATCGCCGTTTCGTCGAGCTCGAAGCTCGCCGTCAGCGGCACGCCGACGAACTTCAGCCCCTGCAGCTTGGCCGACATCTCGTACATCACGAAGCCGGGCAGCGGCGCGAGGATGGTGTTGCCGGGCACGTCGCAGGCCAGCGCCAGCAGGCTGATCAACTCGTCGGAGCCGTTGCCCAGCATCAGCTTGCAGCCGGGCGGCGGCTTGACATGCGTCGTCAGCGCCGCGATCACGTCGGCCACGCACTGCGTCGGATAGCGGTTGATCGCCACGCGGCCGAGCCGTTCTCCGAGTTCGCGCTGCAGTTCGGGCGGCAGGCGGAACGGGTTCTCCATGGCGTCGAGCTTGACGAAGCCGGCGCTGGGCTGGATCGCGTAGGCGTGCATCGACTGCACGTCCTGGCGGATCACCTGCTTCATGCGGTCTTCGAGGCTCATCGCTGCTTCCCCTTCAGCCGGAACTCTGCGGCCTGGGCGTGCGCCTGCAGCCCTTCGCCATAAGCCAGCTCGGCGGCGATCGGGCCCAGCACCTGCGCGCCGGCCTCGCTCACCTCGATCAGGCTGCTGCGCTTCTGGAAGTCGTACACGCCCAGCGGCGAGCTGAAGCGCGCCGTGCCCGAGGTGGGCAGCACGTGGTTCGGGCCGGCGCAGTAGTCGCCCAGGCTCTCGCTGGTGTAGGCACCGAGGAAGATCGCGCCGGCATGGCGCAGCAGCGGCTCCCAGCGGTGCGGGTCGCGGCTGGACACCTCCAGGTGCTCCGGCGCGATGCGGTTGCTGATCGCGCAGGCTTCTTCCATCGAGCGCGTGTGGATCAGCGCGCCGCGGCCTTCGAGCGAGGCACGGATCACGTCGCGGCGCGGCATGCCGGGCAGCAGGCGGTCGATGGCGGCCAACACCCGCGCGATGTAGTCGGCGTCCGGGCACAGCAGGATGCTTTGCGCCAGCTCGTCGTGCTCGGCCTGGCTGAACAGGTCCATCGCCACCCAGTCGGCCGGCGTGCTGCCGTCGGCCAGCACGAGGATCTCGCTCGGCCCCGCGATCATGTCGATGCCGACCTTGCCGAACACGCGCCGCTTGGCGCTGGCCACGTAGGCATTGCCCGGGCCGGTGATCTTGTCCACCGCGGGCACGGTGGCCGTGCCGTGCGCCAGCGCGCCGACCGCCTGCGCGCCGCCGATGGTGAAGGCGCGGCTCACGCCGGCCACCGCCGCGGCGGCCAGCACCAGCGCATTGCGCTCCCCCTTGGGGGTGGGCACCACCATGATGATCTCGCCGACGCCGGCCACATGCGCCGGCACCGCGTTCATCAGCACGCTGGACGGGTAGGCCGCCTTGCCGCCGGGCACGTAGATGCCCACGCGGTCCAGCGGCGTGACCTTCTGGCCGAGCAGCGTGCCGTCGGCGTCGCGGTAGCTCCAGCTGCGGCCGCAGGCCTCGAGCTGGCGCTGGTGGTAGTCGCGCACCCGGGCGGCGGCGGCTTCGAGCGCGCTGCGCTGGGCCGGCGTGATCTGCGCCAGCGCGGCTTTCAACTCGTCTTGCGTGATCTCCAACTCGGCCATGGACTTCGCAGCCAACCCGTCGAATCGCTGCGTGTATTCCAGCACTGCGGCGTCGCCGCGCATTTCGACGTCGGCGAGGATGTCGGCCACGCGCTGCTCGATCGCCGCGTCGGTCTCGGCCGACCAGTGCAGCACCCGCGCGAACTCGGCCTCGAAGTCGGCGCGGGTGGTGGCGAGCTGGCGGATGGCCACGGTCATTTCGGCGCTCCGACGGCGCGTTCGAACGCGTCGATGATGGCGCGGATCGGTTCGCGCTTGAGCTTCAGCGCGGCCTGGTTCACCACCAGGCGCGACGAGATCTGCATGATCTGTTCCACCTCGACGAGGTGGTTGGCCTTCAGCGTGCTGCCGGTGGACACCAGGTCGACGATCGCGTCGGCCAGGCCGGTCAGCGGCGCCAGCTCCATCGAGCCGTACAGCTTGATCAGGTCGACGTGCACGCCCTTGTTGGCGAAGTGATCGCGGGCGATCTGCGTGTACTTGGTGGCTACGCGGATGCGCGAGCCCTGCTTGACCGCGCCGGCATAGTCGAAGTCGGCGCGCACGGCCACGCTCATGCGGCACTTGGCGATCTGCAGATCGAGCGGCTGGTACAGGCCCTGGCCGCCATGCTCGATCAGCGTGTCGCGGCCGACCACGCCGAGGTCGGCGCCGCCATGCTGCACGTAGGTGGGCACGTCGGTGGCGCGCACCAGCACGATGCGCACGTTCGGGTTGCTGGTGCCGATGATGAGCTTGCGGCTCTTCTCCGGGTCTTCGGAGACCTCGATGCCGGCGGCCTTCAGCAGCGGCAGGGTCTCGTCGAAGATGCGGCCCTTGGACAGGGCGAGCGTGATCATGCCGGTGCTCATTTGATGCGCTCGATGTCCGCGCCGATGCCGCGCAGCTTGGCTTCCATGCGGTCGTAGCCGCGGTCCAGGTGGTAGATGCGGTCGACCACCGTCTCGCCATCGGCCACCAGGCCGGCGATCACCAGGCTGGCCGAGGCGCGCAGGTCGGTGGCCATGACGATCGCGCCCGACAGGCCGCCCACGCCCTGCACCACGGCCGTGTGCCCGTCGACGACGATGTTCGCGCCCAGGCGCACCAGCTCGTTGACGTGCATGAAGCGGTTCTCGAAGATCGTCTCGGTGACGCGCGAGGTGCCTTCGGCGACGCAATTCAGCGCCATGAACTGCGCCTGCATGTCGGTCGGGAAAGCCGGGTACTCGCTGGTGCGGAAGCTCACCGCGCGCGGCCGCTGGCCGCCGCGCACGCGGATCCAGTCGTCGCCGGCCTCAATGCTCGCGCCGGCCTCGCGCAGCTTGTCGATCACGGCGTCGAGATGCGCGGCGCGCGCTTGTCGCAGCACCACGTCGCCGCCGGCCGCGGCCACCGCGCACAGGAAGGTGCCGGTCTCGATGCGGTCCGGCACGATGCGATGCGTGGCGCCATGCAGGCGGTCGACACCCTGGATGCGGATCTTGCTCGTCCCGTGGCCCTCGATCTTCGCGCCCATGGCGATGAGCAGTTCGGCCAGGTCGGGGATCTCGGGTTCCTGTGCGGCGTTCTCCAGCACCGTCTCGCCCTCGGCCAGCGTGGCGGCCATCAGCAGGTTCTCGGTGCCGGTGACCGTCACCATGTCGGTGGTGATGCGCGCGCCCTTCAGGCGCTTCGCCTTGGCGATGATGTAGCCGTGCTCGACGGTGATGTCGGCACCCATCGCCTGCAGGCCCTTGATGTGCTGGTCGACCGGCCGCGAGCCGATCGCGCAGCCGCCGGGCAGCGAGACGGTGGCTTCGCCGAAGCGCGCCAGCAGCGGGCCGAGCACGAGGATTGACGCGCGCATCGTCTTCACCAGGTCGTACGGCGCTTCCGGCGAGCTGACCGGGCCGGCGTCGAGCGCGACGGTGTCGGGCTGCGCCTCGCTGCGCTCGGCCTTGGCGCCCATGTTGCGCAGCAGCTTGAGCGTGGTGCTCACGTCCTGCAGGCGCGGCACGTTGGTCAGCGTGACCGGCTCGGCGGTCAGCAGCGCGGCGCAGAGTTCGGGCAGCGCGGCGTTCTTGGCGCCGGAGATGACGACTTCGCCTTCGAGCCGGCGGCCGCCGCGGATGAGGAGTTTGTCCATGAGGATGGCTGGCTGTGCCCCATGCCCACCTGGCTCCCGGGACCCGCGCTGGGCGCAGGCCCGAGCGCCGCAGTGAACACTGCGGCGTGGATCAGTGGTGGTGGGTGGAGGCCGTGGCGGGCTGCGAAGCCCACTCGGCCGGGGTCAGCGTCTTCATCGACAGGGCGTGGATCTGCTCGCGCATTCTATCGCCCAGGGCCTGGTAGACCCGCTGGTGGCGCTTGACGCGGCTGGCACCCTCGAACTCGGCCGACACGATGGTGGCGAAGAAGTGCCGCCCGTCACCCTCGACCTCGACATGCTCGCAGGCGAGCCCTTGCGCGATGTAGCGCTGGACTTCGGCGGGGGTCGGGTCGGCCATGATGGTCGGGATTCTAGCTGCGCCCAGCATTCCCTCGTGTGGGAGGCCCGGGGGGCTCCCGCAACGATCAGTGCCGGATCTTGTACCCGGTCCGCAGCAGGTGAAGCGCAACGCCAGCGACGAGCACGAAGCTCGTCCCGACGACGGAAAGGCTGAACCAAGGCGACACATCACTCACCCCGAAGAACCCCCGCCGAAACCCATCGATCATGTAGAAGAACGGATTCAGATGGCTCACCGTCTGCCAGAACGCAGGCAGCGAATGCACCGAATAGAAGACGCCCGAGAGAAACGTCATCGGCATGATGATGAAGTTCTGGAAGCCTGCCATCTGGTCGAACTTCTCCGCCCACAGCCCGGCGATCAGCCCCAGCGACCCCAGCATGCCGGCCCCGAGGAACGCGAAGACCACGATCCACCAAGGCTCCACCGCATGCAGCGGCGCGAACCACAGCGTGACCAGCAGCACACCGCTGCCCACCACCAGCCCGCGCACCATCGAGGCGCCCACATAGGCCACGAACCAGGCCCAGTGCGACAGCGGCGTGACGAGCAGGAACACCAGGTTGCCGGTGATCTTGCTCTGGATCAGCGAGCTGCTGCTGTTGGCGAAGGCGTTCTGCAGCACGCTCATCATCACCAGGCCGGGGATGAGGAAGCTGGTGTAGCCGACCGTTTCGAACACCTTCACGTGGTCTTCAAGCACGTGGCCGAAGATCAGCAGGTACAGCACCGCGGTGAGCACCGGCGCCGCGACCGTCTGGAAGCTGACCTTCCAGAAGCGCAGCACCTCCTTGTAGAGCAGCGTGCGTGCGCCCGACAACGCGCCGTTCATGCCGCCACCCGCTCGGGTTCGCCCTGCATGATCTCGAGGAACACGTCCTCCAGGTCGGCACGGCCGATCTCCAGGTCTTCGGGCTGGCCGCCGGCCTCTCGCAGCGTGGCCAGGATGGCCTCGACCTCGCGCGCGTCGTGCGCCTTGATCTGCACGATGCGCCCGGTCACGCGCGACTGCGCCGCCAGCGACGCCGGCAGCGGCGTGTCCATCTTGAAGCGCAGCATGGTGCTGGCGCGGCCGGCGAGCAGCGCCGAGGTGCGGTCCAGCGCGACCACGCGGCCCTGCTTGAGCATGGCGATGCGGCCGCACAGCGCCTCGGCCTCTTCCAGGTAGTGCGTGGTGAGCAGCACCGTGTGGCCTTCCTTGTTCAGGCGCGCGACGAACTGCCACAGCGTCTGGCGCAGCTCCACGTCGACGCCGGCGGTGGGCTCGTCGAGCACGATCACCGGCGGTCGGTGCACCAGCGCCTGCGCCACCAGCACGCGGCGCTTCATGCCGCCGGAGAGCTGGCGCATGTTGGCGTCGGCCTTGTCGGCCAGGCCCAGGTGAGCGAGCAACTCGTCGATCCAGGCGTCGTTGTGATGCACGCCGAAGTAGCCGCTCTGGATGCGCAGCGCCTCGCGCACGCTGAAGAAGGGGTCGAACACCAGCTCCTGCGGCACGATGCCCAGGCTGCGGCGCGCGGCAGCGTAGTCGGTCACGACATCGTGGCCCATCACCGTCACGCGGCCCCGCGTCGCGCGGCTGAGGCCGGCAAGGATGCTGATCAGCGTGGTCTTGCCGGCGCCGTTGGGGCCGAGCAGGCCGAAGAACTCGCCGGCCTGGATGTCGAAGCTGACGTCGGTCAAGGCGTGGACGTCGCCACGGGCGCCGCTGAAGGTCTTGGCGACGCTCTGGAAGGAAATGGCTGGCATGGGCGGCAGATTGTAGGCAGCGTGTTCCCGGCTTGCCGGGCGCTGCCCATTAGGGGCGACGCTCGTGTGCCGCCCGGGCGAAGGGTGCTAGATTCCCGCCACCCACTGCAGGCACCCATGGCCACGCAAGCCAAAAAACCGCGCCGCACGGCCGAACGCATCCTGGAGGTCACGCTCGAGCTGTTCAACCGCTTCGGCGAGCCGAACGTCTCGACGACGCTGATCTCCGCCGAGCTGAACATCAGCCCAGGGAACCTCTACTACCACTACCCGGCCAAGGACGAGCTGATCAACAGCCTGTTCGACCGCTACGAGAAGTCGCTCGGCGAGCTGCTGCAGGCCGCCGACCAGGTGCGCAACGTCGAGGACGCCTGGCTGCTGTTCCACATGCTCTTCGAGCTGATCTGGCAGTACCGCTTCCTGTACCGCGACCTGAACGATCTGCTCTCCAAGAACCGCCGCCTGGAGACGCATTTCCAGTTCGTGCTGCGCAACAAGAACCAGGCCATCCAGGCGGTGATCGCCGGCCTGGTGCGCGGCGGCGCGATGAAGATCGAGCCGCGCGACATCGAACCCGTGGCCACCGCGATGGCGGTGGTGCTGACCTACTGGCTGAGCTACGAGTACGTGCGCGACCCGCGCCGCGCACTCGAGCCCGAGTCGGCCGGCGCGGCGCTGATGCGCGGCGCCTTCCACGTGCTCAGCCTGCTGATCCCCTACCTCGAGCCTTCGCAGCGCGAGCACCTGCACGCGCTGGTGGGCCACTACAACAAGAACTGACGCTGCTGCAGCAAACCCAGGAGACAAGACCATGGCCAAATGGACCGCCTTCCCGCACGACGCCTCTGACTACACCTACGACGCCGCGGCGCTCAAGAAGAAGTGGACGCGCCTGCACGGCGGCGATGCGGAGCCGCTGCCCACCGACGCCAAGGTGCTGGCGGCCTGGTCGCTGTTCCATGCTGGCGAGTTCCAGAAGGCCTACGACGCCGGCCTGAAGGCGGGCGGCGCCGGCATCACGGTGGCCAACAAGGCAATGTCCATCTACGCCAACTACCTCGAGAAGAGCGAGAAGACGCGCCTGGCGATGTTCATGGAAGTCTCCGAGCGTGCCGAGGCACAGCAGGCCGAGGAGCCGAAGAACCCGAACGCCTACTACTGGCAGGCCTACGCGCTGGGCCGCTACAGCCAGGGCATCAGCGTGGCCAAGGCGCTGGCACAGGGCCTGGGCAGCAAGGTGAAGACCGCGCTGGAAACCGCCATCAAGCTGCAGCCTCGCCATGCCGATGCGCACATCGCGCTGGGCGCCTTCCACGCCGAGGTGATCGACAAGGTGGGCTCGCTGCTCGGCCGCACCCAGGGCGCCAGCAAGGACCAGGGCCTGCTGATGTACAAGACCGCGCTCAAGCTGAACCCGAACTCGGCGATCGCGATGGTCGAGTACGCCAACGGCCTGGTCATGCTCGAGGGCGACAAGAAGATGAAGGAAGCCGAGAAGCTCTATGCCGACGCGGCTGCCTTCGACCCGGCCGACGCCATGGAGCGGCTGGACGTCGAGATGGCCAAGGCCGAGCTCGAGGATTGAGCCGGTTCAACGTGCGCGGGTGAGTACCGCACGCGCCGCCGCCGCCATCAGCACGGCGAACAGCGCCACCGCCCAGAGCGCGGTGGTCAACGAACTCCAGCGCGCCAGCGCGCCGATCAGCGGCGGGCCGACCATGAAGCCGAGGTAGCCCACCGACGACACCGCGGCCACGCCGTGCGCCGCAGCCACGCCGGGCACCTGCGCAGCGGCGGCGAACAGCACCGGCACCACGTTGGCCAGGCCCAGGCCGACGAGCATGAAGCCCAGCAGCGCTGCCCACGGCGCGGCCACGGTCAGCGCGAGTGCCATGCCCAGCGCGGCAACTGCCCCCGACAGGCGCAACAGCGCCGTCGAGCTGAGGCGTTCGCGCACGCGGTCGCCGAACAGCCGGCCGATCGCCATCGCGGCGCTGAAGGCGGCGAAGCCGAGTGCGCCGGTGGCCGCGTCGGTGTGGCGCTCCTGCTGCACGAACAAGGCGCTCCAGTCGTACATCGAACCTTCGGCGACCATGCACAGCGCGGTGAGCAAGCCCATCCACAGCAGCACGCCGCGCGGCCAGGCAATCGGTGCGGGCGACTCCTCGCTGTCCGAGCGGATCGAACTCATGCGCGCTGCCGCCCACAGCAGCAACGGCACCAACAGCAGCGCGCTGCCGGCGAGCTGCGCCGGTGCGGGCAGCCCGGCACGGTGCAGACCAGCGGCGGCGAGCGCGCCGATCATGCCGCCCAGGCTGAACATCGCATGCAGCCCGCTCATCACCTTGCGCCGCGCCTGCTCTTCGAGATGGTTTCCGTCGGAATTGATGGAGACATCGAACAGCGCACTTGCCGCCCCGAGCAGCAGCATCAGCGACAGCAGCACGCCGTAGTGGCTAGACAGCAGCACGCCCACGAGCGCCGCGCACATCAGCATCCCGGCCACCAGCACGCAGCGGCGCACGCCGAAGCGCGCCACCAGCGCCCCGGCGGTGAGCAGGCACAGCACGGCGCCGCCCGCCGCGGCGAGCAGGGCCACCGACAGCGACTGCTCGTCCAGGGCGTACTGCTGCTTCACCGCGGGCACCTGCGCACCCCAGGCGCCCATGGCGCCGCCGAGCACGAAGAACTGCGCGCGGATCGCCCGGTGCCACGGACGCAGCGCGTCGCCGGAGGCCGGCGCGGCAGCGGGATGGGACAAGTCGCTTGCTTGCATGTGCTGCATTGTGCTGTAATTTGCACGTTCGTGCACAAACCAGCAAACTCGACGTGACCGCCCGACCCCGCCCCGCCGAGCCGCCGCGCTTCGCCGCCGAGCGCCAGCAGCGCATCGCGCAGGCGCTGCGCGAGTTTGGCCGTGTGGAGGTGGCGCAGCTCGCCGCCGAGTACGCGGTCTCTGAAGACACGGTGCGGCGCGACCTGCGCCAGCTCGCCGCCCGCGGCCTCGTGCAGAAGACCCACGGCGGCGCCGTGGCCTTGCACGCCACCGTGCTGCCCACCGCACAGCGTGCCGGCGTGCTCACCGGCGCCAAGCGCGCCATCGCGCTGGCCGGTGCACGCCACGTGCAAGCCAACGACAGCCTGTTCATCGACGGCGGCACGACCACGCTGGCGCTCGTGCAGCAGCTCAAGGCTGCCGATTCGCCACGCCCGCTGACGGTCATCACGCACTCTCTGGACGTGGCGCTGGCCGTCTCCGACGAGCCGCAGATCCGCCTGGTGCTCGCCGGCGGCGACTGGCTGCCGGCGCCGCGCATCTTCGTCGGCGAGGCTGCGCTGGCCACGGTGCGCGCGCACCGCGCGGACATCGCCTTCCTCGGTGCCTGCGCGCTGCATCCGCGTGCCGGGCTGACGGCGCACGATGCGCAAGAGGCGGCGATCAAGCGCGCCATGGTCGAAGGCGCCGCACGCCGCATCGTGCTGACCGACGCCACCAAGCTCGACGTGGTGGCGCCCAGCGCCGTGGCCAGCCTGCAGGAACTCGATCTGGTGGTCAGCGATGCGCAGCCGGCCTGGCTGCGTGCCGCGGTCAAGGTCGAGCGCGTCTGAATGAACCCACCGCGTGCTGCGCCCGGCCGGCCCGGGCTGGTGGCGATCACCTGGCCGCTGTTCGCCGAGCTGCTGCTGGGCACGCTGGTCGGCCTGGCCGGCCTGGCGCTGGCCGCGCGCGTGTCCGATGCGGCCTCCGGCGCCTATGCGATGTCCAACCACGTGCAGCAGGCCTTCTTCCTGCTGTTTCGCATCGTCAGCATGGGCGTCAGCGTGGTCATCACGCAGCAGCTCGGCGCCGGCGACCGGGCCGGGGCCGACGCCTCGGCTCGCGCCGCGCTCGGCGCGAGCAGCTGGCTGGGGCTGGGGGCGGGCTTGTGCGTGGCTGCCGGTGCCGGCGGCCTGCTGCGGCTGCTCAACGCACCCGACGCGGTGCTGCCGCTGGCACAGCCTTTCCTGCAGTACCTGGCGATCGGGCTGGCGCTGGACGCCTTCAACGCCAGCATGGCCGCAGTGATGCGCGCCCACCTGCATGCCCGCGACACGCTGCTGGTGATGCTGGCCATGCACGCGCTGCACCTGCTGCTGTGCGTGCCGCTGATGGACGGCAGCGGGCCGCTGCCGGCGCTCGGCTTGCCGGGCTTCGCGATCGCTCTGGCCGCGAGCCGCGCGCTCGGCCTGGTGCTGCACCTGTGGCTGTGGCGGCGCCGGCTGGCCATCGTGCCGACACGTCGCGACTGGTGGGTCATCCGCCATGAACGGCTCGCGCCGGTGCTGCACATCGGGCTGCCCGGAGCGGCGGAGAACATCGCCTGGCGCCTGGCGATGATGGTCACCGTGGCGATGGCGGCGCGCATGGGAGTGCCCGAGCTGGCCGCGCAGAGCTACACCCTGCAGATCCAGCACTTCGTGCTGCTGTTCGGCGTGGCGGTCGGCTTTGCGAGCGAGATCCTCGTCGGCCACCTGATCGGCGCGGGCCGCCTGCACGAGGCGGACCGGCTGGTGCACCGGAGCATGCGCTGGGGGCTGGTCGTCGGCACTCTCGGCGCGCTCGCCGCCGCGCTCAGCGCGCCCTGGACGCTGCCGCTGTTCACCCGTGACGCACAGGTGGTGTCGTGGGGCTCGAAGCTCCTGTGGATCGCCGTGCTGCTCGAGCCGGGCCGCGTCTTCAACCTGGTCGTCATCAACGCCCTGCGCGCCACCGGCGACGCGCGCTACCCGGTGGCGGCGGGCAGCCTGTCGATGCTGCTGGTGATGGCCGGCGGCGCCTGGCTGCTGGGCGTGCACTTCGGGCTGGGCCTGGTCGGCGTGTGGATTGCCTACACGGCCGACGAGTGGCTGCGCGGCCTGCTGATGGCCGCGCGCTGGCAAAGGCGAGGCTGGCTGGCCCATGCGCGGGCCACGCATCGGCGCGTCAGCCGCGCTCGGCGGCTGACGGCGGCGTGACAAGTGACCCAACGCAAACTCAGGTTGATCACTTGTGAGTACAAGGGGCGATGTCGGCATCTCAATCGACCTTGAACAGGTAGCAATACGCTTCGATTCGGTCCATTCGATCGCTAGAATTTTTTGATGCTCCCGTCGACCCGCTGACATGCCCCATACCAACGCCTCTCCGCTGCCCCGCACGCTCGCTCTGGTCGATGACGACCCCGAGTACCGCGAGTACCTCGCCGCCCACCTGCGCGGCCTGGAGATCGAGGTGTCGACTTTCGGCGACAGCAACGAGCTGCTTGCGCACACCTCGCCCTTCTCGTTCAACTTCTACATCCTCGACCTGATGCTGCCGGGCGTGGACGGCGTCGAGCTGATCCGCATCCTGCGCCGGCGCACGCAGGCCGGGCTGCTGGTCGTCTCCGGCCGCCTTGCGCCCGACGTGTTCTCGTCGGTCGTCGATGCCGGTGCCGACATGCACCTGTCCAAACCGGCCAGCTTCGACCAGGTGGTCGTGGCGATCCGCGCGGTGCACCGGCGCGTGGCCTCGTACAGCGGCAGTTCCGGCGAATGGCTGCTCGACCGGCAGGCCGGCCGGCTGATCGCACCCGATGGCGTGCGCATCGATCTGAGCGATCTCGACCTCGCCGTGATGGAGCGTTTCGTGCAGGCCGAGGGCCAGGCGGTGACGCGCGAGTCGCTGTGCCACCACCTGGGCAGGCCGGTCACCGAAGAGCCCGACAACACGCTCAGCGCCATCATCTACCGGCTGCGCCGTCGCATCGAGCGCGCCACGGCCAGCCCGGTGCCGCTGCAAGCGCTGTCGCGCGTGGGCTACGTGTTCCGCGGGCCGCTGCGCAGCGCCTGAGCCGCCCAGGCGAGCGCTACTGCCCCTGCGGCAGCCACAGCCTGAACACCGTGCCGTGCGGCTGGTGGCGCAGCACGTCGACGTTGCCGCCGTGCAGCTCCATCACTCGCCGCACCACGTGCAGCCCGATGCCGTGCCCCGGCAATCCATGGGCGCCTCGCTCGCCGCGCTGGAACAGGCGCGGCAGCAGCTCTTCGGCAATGCCCGGGCCGAGGTCCGCGACCTGGAACACCAGCGCCAGCGGCTCGTCGCTGTCGATCACGCGCAGGATCACTTCGCTGCCGGCGTTCGAATAGGCCAGCGCGTTGCCGAGCACGTTGCGCAGCGCCAGGCGCATCAGGCCGATGTCCATGCTCGCGGTGCGCGTCGATGAGATCCGCTCGACGCGCACGCGCGGGCGCTGCGCCGCGTCCAGGTCGCCCAGGCTCAGGTCGATGAGTGCGCCGACATCGGCGTCGCGCGCGTCGATCTGCCGCGTGCTGGCCAGCAGCGCGGTGGAGGCCAGCGTGTTGTCGAGGCTGGCGACGATCTGGCCGATCACCGACTGCGCCCGCGCAATGCGCTGCGCGGCGCCGGCGCGGTCGCCGCTGCCATCGGTGATCAAGCCGGCCGCAGCGCTCTGCAGCGCCGCCGACGCGTTGTTCAGCGGCTGGCGCACCTCGTGGGCCAGCACGCGCACGAACTCCTCGCGCTGCTCGAGCAGTTCGCGCAGCGAGCTCGCCTGCTGCTCGGCCGCGTTGCGCAGGCCCTGTTCGCGCAACAGCGCGGCAGCGCGCTCGGCCTCGGCCTGGCGCTGCGCAGTGACGTCCAGCAGCAGGCCGACCGCCGCCGGGCCGCCATCGTCCTCGATCGGGCAGCCGTAGGCCTCGATCGAGACCCGCGTACCGTCGCGCCGCATGCCGGTGAACGACAGCTTGGTGATGCGGTCCTGGCCCGAGACGATGCGCCGGCCGATGTCGCGAACGCGCTCGCGGTCTTCCGGCGCCACCACGGTGTGCGCCGGCATGCGGCCGATCATCTCCTCGGGCGAGTCGTAGCCGAACATCGTGGCGAGACCCGGATTCACGAATCGCAGCTGGTCGTGCACCTGCACAAACACGCCGACCAGCGACTGTTCCACCAGCGCGCGAAAGCGCTGCTCCGAGACACGCCACTGTTCGGTGCGCTCGGCGACCAGCGCCTCGAGGTGGTGGCGGTACTGCTCGAGCTCGCGCGCCTGCGCCTTGCGCTCCGTGACGTCGCGCGACGAGCAGTACAGCAGTTCCTCGCCGTCGACGCGCACCCCCAGGCAGATGATCTCGACGTCGATGCTGCTGCCATCCTTGCGGCGGTGCCGCGAGCTGATGCGCTCGGTGGTGCCGATCTCGAAGGCCTTCATGCGCCGGTCGATCTCGGGCAGACCGATGTCCGGCGCCCAGAACGAGACATGCTGGGTGAGCAATTCTTCGCGGCGGTAGCCGAGCAGCGCGGCGAAGGACTCGCTCATTTCCACCAGCCGCCCGGCACGATCGATCACGTGCATGCCGTCGCCGGCCGAACGCAGCAGGGCGCGGTAACGCTCACCCTCGCGGATCAGCGCCAGGCTCGAGCGCGCTTCGGCGGTCCAGGCGCGGTACAAGAGCGTCGAGCCCATGGCCAGCGCCAGCGTCACCAGCACCGCCAGCGCCGTCACTTCCGTGGTCTGCACTCGCCACGGCCCGAGGAAGTCGTCGGTCGACAGCCCGACGATGACGAGCAGCGGGTGCCGGCCGACCCGGCGATAGGCGTTGGCACGCTCGATGCCGTCCATCGCCGTGCGCGCGACGTAGCTGCCCCCGTTCGGCTTCTCGACCAGCGCCCGTGCCAGTTCGGCCGAAACCGCGGTCGACCCGATCTCCGCCGGTGCCCCCGCATTCGCGATGCGCCGCGCCACCAGCCCAAGATCGCTGCCGCGCACCGAGATCGCGCCGTGCCGGCCGAGGTCCACGCCATCGAGCAGCCGCCCGAAGCGCTCGGCCGTCAAGTTGGCGTAGACCACGCCTCTGAACGCCCCTCCCTGGGCTCGCCAGGCGCGCGCCACCACGACCACCCACTTCTTGCTGACTCGTGCCAGCACCGGCCCCGCGACCACGGGCCCCATGGGGCCGGCGTCACGCGCCCCGACAAAGAACGCACGATCGCCGATCTCGACATGCCCGGCGGCCTCGACCCCGCGGCCATAGCGCACCACGCCCTGTGCATCGGCGATGCGCAGGCTCTCCAGCTGCGGCAGCAGTTCGAGCTGCTGCCCGAGCAGCGACTCGACATGAGCGGGATCCAGTTTGCCGACGGAATGCTCGGACTCGAGATCGAATAGCACATTGCGAAGGCCGATGTCGACGCGATCGATCTCGGCCTCGATGGCCTGAGCCAGGGTGGTGGAAAGATTCTCGGTGGCGACCGAGGCGCGCTCCACGAAGTTCCGCCGGCTGGCCGTCTGCGACAGCACGACGAGTGCGACCACCAGCCCCAGCAGCAGCAGGTTCAGCAGCAACAGCGGCCGGCCGAGGCGGACCGCCGGCGTTTCGGCCTGGGAAACAGCGTGAGACTGCATCGAGTCGGACGAACCCTGCCCTCGGTTGGCCGCGCCGGCTTCAGTTCCAGGGCAGCATCAGCGTCAGCAGCAGCAACTTCTCGAACTCGGGTTCGAAACGGTCGATGATCTTCTGCGGATGCGGGCACAGCTGCGCGTCGCTGATCAATCCGAACTGCACGCCGCCGTTGTACGTCAGGATGCTCACGCCCAGGCCCACCTCGCCCGAGGCGGGCACCCAGAACATGTTCTGCTTGAGCGTGGCGCCGCACAGCTTGAGAGGCTGCGCCGGGCCGGGCACGTTGGTCATCACCGCGGTGGTCTTCTTGGCGAACAGGCCGAGCATCGCGTCCTGCACCGGCTTGATGGTCAGCCCGGCCACGGCCAGCACCGCGAAGGCGAGCAGGGGCTGGTAGCTGCCCTTGAGCTCGTTCATTCGGCGGCGCACGGCGTAGACCCGCTCCACCGGGTTGTCGAGGCCGATGGGCAGCACCAGCGGTGCGAGGCCGAAGCGGTTGCCCAGCTTCCAGGCTTCTTCGAGCGGGCGCAGGTTCACCGGCACCATTGCGCGGATCTCCTTGCCCGACGGATCGTCGCCCTGTTCGAGCAGGTAGCCGCCGATGGCGCCGGCCACGCAGGCCAACAGCACGTCGTTGATGGAGCAGCCCAGGCCCTTGCCGACCGTCTTGACGCGATCCAGCGGCATCGGCTCGCTCCAGGCGACGATCTTCTTGCCGATCGGCTTGCCCTTGAGCGAGGTGGGCGAATCGTCCGGCATCAGCAGCAGGGCCGCCGCGTCGCTGACCACCTGGTAGCCCATGCGTGCCACGTCGAGCGAGCCGAGCAGCGGCTGTTGCGGATGGGCCAGCACCTCCATCGACTTGGCCACGCCGCTGCCGTACATGCCGATCGCCTTGATGGTGATGTCGGTCAAGGGCTTGAGAACGGCGTCGGACAGCCAGTCCTCCTCATGCGCCTCGTCGGGCTGCTCGCGCTTCTTGCGCTGCGGCGGATCCATGCCGCCGTCGGTGATCGACATCACCACCGAGATCAGCGCGATGCCGTCGCCGATGCAGTGGTGCACGCGGGCGAGCATGGCGCTGCCGCCGTCGTAGTGTTCGATCAGGTGGAACTGCCACAGCGGGTGGCGCGGGTCGAAGGGCGTGGTGGCGAGTTCGCCGGCGCGCTCCTGCAGGGCATCGCGCATCGACTGCCCCGAGCGCGGCTCGAGCGACTCGCGCACCACGTGCCGCCCGATGTCGAAATGTTCGTCGTCGACCCAGCTGGCACCCATCGCGTCCTGCACCACCTTCTGGCGGAAACGGCCGTACTTGAGCAGCTTGTCCTCGATGCGCTGCGTCAATGCCGCGTGGGTGATGCCCGGTTGCAGCAGCCAGACCCCGACGATCATCATGAGGTTGACGTCGTTGTCCATGCGCAGCCACGCGGTGTCCACGCGCGACATGCGCTCGACGGATTGCGACATCGGGGGTCTCCTCGGGGCGTTTTTCGAATCGGCCAAGATGCTGGGTAACATCCGCACCGTCAATGCCCATTTTCACCCACAGGAGACGCTCCCATGTCCGACCTCAAGAAGCGCTTCGAGAAGGCCGTGGCCGACTCGAAGAACCTGCCCGAGAAGCCCGACAACCAGACGCTGCTGAAGATCTATGCGCTGTACAAGCAGGCCAGCGGCGGTGACGTGGACGGCAAGCGCCCCGGCTTCACCGACATGGTCGGCCGCGCCAAGTGGGACGCCTGGAACGAACTGAAGGGCAAGTCGGCCGACGAGGCGATGCAGGAATACGTCGACCTGATCGAGGGCCTGAAGGAGTAGGTTCCGGCGCCGGGCCGCCCCAAGCCGGAACGCGCCCCTCGGGGGCAGGAGCGCCGCGACTGGGGGGCCTCATTCCTCTACTTCTTCTTCGCTGCCTTGGGCGCGGCTTTCTTCGCCGCCCCCTTGCTCCCGGCGGCGAGCAGGCTGTCGAGGTTCTTCTCGATCTCGCCCTCGATCGTCTTGCTGAAGGCGCCGAGCAGGAAGCCGAGCTTGGCGTCCAGGTCGAAGTGGTCGGCCGCCACGATCAGGCGGCCGTTCACGCCAGAGCGCGTGAACTCCACCGTGTCGCTCGTCTCGCCCTCGACGACGGTGCATTCCATGTCGAACTTCTGTTCCACCTGCTCGGCCCATTTCCAGGCGACCTCGCGTGCCTTGCTCAGGCCGAGGGCATGTTTGCGGTGGATGCGGATGTCGGGCATCGGTCAGTCTCCAGTGGAAGCCAGTGAGGCGCGCCGCTGCGCCTTGGGGATGTCGGCCAGGCGACGCACCTCGGCATAGAAGCGCTCGAAGTCGCGGCCGCTGCGCTCGAACAGCCGCTCGAAGTCGGGCACCAGGGCGTTGTAGGCGGCGAGCACGCCGAACGAGGCATTGTTGGCGCGCGCGAACCAGCCGTCATACCCGGAAAACCCGCCCCAGCGCTGCGCCTTCATCGCCTCGTACTCGGCGCGCAGCTGCGCCATCAGCGCCGCCTTGCGTTCGCGCTTGTCGGCGTCGCTCGCGTTCGAGCGGTACAGCGCGTTGAGCTTGTCGCGCCAGGCCATGGTCAGCGCGCGGAAATCCTGCCGGCGGCCGTCGAAGCGGGCGTACTCCTCGCGCGCCTGCGCCGAAGCGTGTGCGGCCAGCCAGCGCGCGCCGCCGATGCGCTCGACGGCGGTGGCGAAGGATTCGTTGAACTCGGTGTCGTCGGCCGCGTAGGCCACCTGGTGCGAGATCTCGTGGAAGATCAGCCGCGCCAGCTCGCCCTCGGGCCACTGGATGAAGGTGTTGAGCAGCGGGTCGGCCATCCAGTCGCCGGGCAAGCGGCCGAGCGTCGAGTAGGCCGGCACGCCGTAGACGCTGACCTCGAGCTTCTCCTCGCGCAGCGCGGTGGCATAGGACTCGGCCTCGCCGCGGTCGAAATAACCGCGGTAGCCGGCGCAGCCCATGATCGGGTAGCACCAGGTCTTCAGTTGCAGACCGAGTTCTGGCGCTGCCACCACGTTCCACACCGCGGCCGGCCGCTTCAGGTCGGCGAAACGGCGGTAGCTGGCGTTGTCGGGCAGCCTCAGCTCGCTGACCGCGAAATCGCGCATGCGCTGGCTCAACGCCAGCCGCTCCTTCAGCACCGCATCGGACTGCGCATCGCCCAGCACCTCGGGCACCGGCCGGGCCGCGCGCAGCATGGAGAGGTGGCCGCCGATCGACTGCGCGTAGTAGCCCATCGAGCTGCAGCCGCTGGTCAGGCACAGGGTGGCAGCCGCCAGGGCCAGCGTGCCGATCAGGCCGAAGAAGCTCATCAGCAGCCAGCGCTTCACGGCGACAGCGGCGCCACCTCGACGAGGCAGTCGTAGAACGACGGCGCCCGGCCGATGTCGGTGAGCTTCTGGTGCGTGAGCTCGTTGACGTTGGTGCCTGCCAGGCCGAGCTTGCGCCACCAGATGCCCAGGCCGTTGACGACGCCGGGCCGCGCCCGCGGGCTGAGCACCGCCTTGCAGACGTAGGTGCCGCGGTCGTTGAAGACACGCACCGTGGCGCCGTCGGCGATGCCGCGCGGCCGGGCATCGGCGGCATGGATCTCCAGCACCGGCTCGCCCTCGATGTCGCGCAGGCTCTTCACGTTGACGAAGCTGGAGTTGAGGAAGTTGCGCGCCGGCGGCGAGATCATCGCCAGCGGGTAGCGCTGCGCGAGCTCGGGCGTGCTCAGCGCCGACTCATGGTTGGCCACGTGGTCGGGCACGCCCAGGCCGGGCGCGTCGATCGCGCACCTGCCCGACGGCGTGTGGAAGCCACCCTCGGCGAACGGCGCCTCGGGCAGCGGCAGCTTCACCCAGCCGTCGCGGCGCAGCGTGGCGAAGTCGACTTCGGCGCTGAAGGCGCTGCGCGCCAGGGTCTCGTCGTCGTCGCGGAAGCACGGTTCGTCGTAGCCCATGCACGCGGCCAGCTCGCGGAAGATCTGCGTGTTCGGCTTCGATTGGCCCAGCGGCGCCACCGCCGGCTCGTTGATCATCGCGTAGGTGTGGCCGTAGCTGGTGTGCACGTCGAGGTGCTCGAGCTGCGTGGTGGCGGGCAGCACGTAGTCGGCATGGTCGGCGGTGTCGGTCATGAAATGCTCGAGCACCACGGTGAACAGGTCCTCGCGCATGAAACCGCGCACCACCTTGGGCGACTCGGGCGCCACCGCCACCGGGTTGCTGTTGTAGACCACCAGCGCCTCGATCTTCGGGCCGAAGGTGGGCGAGGCCTCGCGCAGCAGGTCGTCGCCGATGGTCACCATGTTGATGGTGCGCGGGCGCGGCCGGCCAGCAGGTCGGGCCGCTGCAGCGCGGCATCGTTGCGAAAGCGCTTGAACCAGCCCGAGGCCGACAGCAGCAGTCCGCCGGCCGCGTCGCGCCAGGCGCCGACCAGGCAGGGCAGGATGGCGACCAGCCGCACCGCATTGCCGCCGCCATGCACGCGCTGCATGCCGTAGTTGAGGCGGATCGCCGCCGGCTTCGTGGTTCCGTAGTCGCGCGCCAGGCCGCGCACCTCGTCGGCAGTGATGCCGCAGACCTGTGCCGTGCGCTCGGGCGTCCAGTCCATCGCGCGCTCGCGCAGCGCCGGCCAGCCTTCGGTGTGGCGCGCGATGTAGTCGTGGTCCAGCCAGTCGTTGACGACCAGTTCGCGCATCAGCCCGAGCGCCAGCGCGCCGTCGGTGCCGGGCAGCAGCGCGATGTGCTGGTGGCACTTGTCGGCCGTCTCGGTCTTGCGCGGGTCGATGCAGACCAGCTTGGCCCCCTGGCGCTTGGCGGCCTGGGCGAAAGTCCAGAAGTGCAGGTTCGAGGCGATCGAGTTGCTGCCCCAGATGAGGATCAACTTGCTGTCGGCATAGTGCGCCAGATGCATGCCGAGCTTGCCGCCGTAGGTGGCCGTCAGCGCGTCGCCGCCGGCGCTAGCGCAGATGGTGCGATCCAGCAGCGAGGCGCCGAGCCGGTGGAAGAAACGTGCCGCCATGCTCTCGCCCTGCAGCAGCCCCATGGTGCCGGCGTAGCTGTAGGGAACGATGGCCTGGGGGTCTCGCTCAGCAATGGCCTTCAGGCGCGCAGCGATGTCGCCCAGCGCCGTGGTCCAGCTCACAGGCTCGAAGCGGCCGCTGCCCTTGGGGCCGATGCGACGCAGCGGCTGCAGCACGCGCTCGGGGTGGTAGCTGCGCTCCGGGTAGCGCGACACCTTGGTGCACAGCGCGCCGTGCGTGGGCGGGTGGTCGGGGTCACCCTGCACCTTGACGGCGCGGCCTTCGTGCACTGTGACACGGATCGCGCAGGTGTCGGGGCAATCGTGCGGGCACGCCGCGCGGACAACGGTGGAATCCATGCGCGAACTATTGCACAGCGCCCCTATGTACGGGCCCACTTAGTGAAGGATCACCGCACCGGCGTGCGGTCATCGCCTTATTCTGCGCGGCAGCGTAAAGCACCAGTCCGCGGTCGAGCGAGCCGTTGCACACAAGGCATCCGGCGGCGCCGAACCCGGCCCGTATCGTTGGAGCATCAAATGAACCGTCGTGACGCGATCCGTCGCGTGGCCGCCGTCGGCGCCACCCTCTCCCTGCCATCCTGGGCCCAGGCGAGCCGCATCGTTCTCGGCCAGTCGGCCGCGTTCAGCGGCCCGGCCGCCCAGCTCGGCATCCAGATGAACAAGGGCGCGAAGATCTACTTCGACCAGCTCAACGCCAACGGCGGCATCAACGGCCACACCGTCGAGCTGCGCACGCTGGACGATGGCTACGAGCCCGACCGCTGCAAGGCCAACACCGAGAAGCTGATCAAGGACGAGGTGTTCGGCCTGATCGGTTATGTCGGCACACCGACCTGCGTGGCCGCGCTGCCGCTGATCGTCGACGCCAAGATCCCCTTCTTCGGCCCCTTCACCGGCGCCGAGGCCTTGCGCGACCCCTTCAGCAAGTGGGTGTTCCACCTGCGCGCCTCGTACTACGACGAGACCGGCCTGATCGTGAAGCAGCTCACCTCGCTCGGGCTGAAGAAGATCGCCGTCTTCTACCAGAACGACGCCTACGGCAAGGCCGGCCTCGAGGGCGTGAAGCGAGCGCTCAAGCCGCTGGGGCTGGAACCCATCGCATTGGGCACGGTCGAGCGCAATACCGTCGACGTGGCCAAGGCCGTGGCCGAGATCACGCCGAAGATGCCCGACGCGATCGTGCAGATCAGCGCCTACAAGTCCTGCGCCGCCTTCATCCGTGAAGCGCGCAAGTCGGGCTACGGCGGCACCTTCTTCAACGTGTCGTTCGTCGGCACGCAGGCGCTGGCCGACGAGCTGGGCCGCGAAGGCCGCGGCATCATGGTCAGCCAGGTGATGCCCTTCCCCTTCTCGACGACCACGCCGATCTCGCGCGAGTATCTCGACGCCGTCAGCAAGGCCGGGCCGGAGGCGCAGCCCAACTATTCGAGCATGGAAGGCTACCTGTCGGCCAAGGTGTTCGCAGAGGGCCTGCGCCGCGCCGGCCGCAACCCCTCGCGCGACTCGCTGGTGAATGCGCTGGAGTCGATCCAGAACGCAAACTTCGGCGGCTTCCGGGTCGACTTCAGCCCGAAGGACCACGTGGCCTCGCACTTCGTCGATCTCTCGATGCTCACCGAGGACGGGAAAGTCCGCCGCTGATCCGCTGAACGCCACGGCCCGCCGTGGCCCACGGGAGAGTTGCCATGAACCGTCGCCAGATCCTGCGTCGCGCCACCGGCCTGGCGGCGGCCAGCATCGCCACTCCCCTGTGGGCCCAATCGGCCGGCCGCATCGTGCTGGGTCAATCGGCCGCGCTCAGCGGCCCGGCCGCGGCCCTCGGGCTGCGCTTCCGTGAAGGCGCGATGCTGCATTTCGAACGCCTGAACGCCAAGGGCGGCGTCAATGGGCGGCAGATCGATCTGCAGAGCCTGGACGACGGCTACGAGCCCGATCGCTGTGCCGAGAACACCCGCAAGCTGATCGAGGGCGGCGCGTTTGCCCTGTTCGGCTACATCGGCACACCCACCAGCCTGGCTGCGCTGCCGCTCGCCACCCAGGCCAAGACGCCCTTCTTCGCGCCGTTCACCGGCGCCGAGGCGCTGCGCGCACCGTTCAACCGCTACGCCTTCCACGTGCGCGCTTCGTACTACGACGAGACCGCCGAGATCGTGCGCCAGACCACGGCCATCGGCATCAAGCGAATCGGTGTCTTCTACCAGAACGACAGCTACGGCAAGGCCGGCCTCGAGGGCGTGACGCGCGCGCTCAAGCCGCTGGGCCTGGAGCCCGCCGGCCTGGGCACGGTGGAGCGCAACACCGTCGACGTGGACGCCGCCGTCAAGGCCATCATGGCCGGCAAGCCCGACGCGATCGTGCAGATCAGCGCCTACAAGTCCTGCGCCGCCTTCATCCGCGCTGCGCGCAAGGCCGGCTTCGGCGGCACGTTCTACAACGTCTCCTTCGTCGGCACCAAGGCGCTGGCCGACGAACTGGGCGCCGACGCGCGCGGCGTGGTCGTGAGCCAGGTCGTGCCGTTCCCGTTCACGCCCTCGTCGCAAGTGGCCGGCGAGTACCTGGCCGCCGGCAAGGCCGCGCAAGGCGACAAGTTCGAGCCCAACTACTCCAGCATGGAAGGCTTCGTGGCCGCTCGCGCCTTCGCCGAGGGCCTCAAGCGCGCCGGCGCCAATGCCGGAACCGACGCCCTGATCAACGGCCTGGAGTCGCTGCGCGACCTCAACCTGGGCGGCTTCTTCGTCGACTTCTCGCCGACCCGGCACACCGGCTCGAAGTACGTCGACCTGACCATCCTGACGGCCGACGGCCACGTGCGGCGCTGACACCACAGCGCTGCCAAGGCCTCCCGTGCCACCTCGGGCACGGACGTAACTCATTGTTAACCCCCCGGCCTGCACCGGCTTGAACGAGAGAATCGGCGCGGAACGACATCATCCAGATTCGTTTCGACGTGCGGTTCCTGACTGGCGCAAGACCAGCCCGCCGTCTTTGCATTTCCAGGGGGGATTCGGATGCAAGGCAGTACCTCCGCGACCGGGCTGCGGCGCACGCTGGCCGCCGTGCTTGCCGTGGTAACGACGGCGGGCGCCGCGATCGCCGCCGAACCCGGCGTGAGCAGCACCGAGATCGTGATCGGCAACACCATCACGCTGCAGGGTGGCAAGAACGCCTACGGCACGGCGGCGCACGCCGGCATGAAGCTCTACTTCGACGCGCTGAATGCGGCGGGCGGGGTGAACGGCCGCAGGATCGTGCTGCGCACCCTCGACGACGACAACAAGACCGCAACCGCCGAGTCCAATGCCCGCAAGCTCGTGCAGGAGGGTGCCTTCATCCTGTTCGGCCCGGTCGAGGGCGGCCCGTCGACCGCCGTGGCGAAGGTGGCGTCGGAGCTGAAGGTGCCGCTGTTCGGGCCCATGGCCGGTCCGCCGGGCCTGCGCCGACCGCTGCAACCGATGGTGTTCCCGGTGCGGGCCGAGCATCGCGACGAGTTCCGCGCCCTGATGGGCTGGGGCAAGAGCACCGGGCTGAAGACGGTTGCCTTCTTCCACTCCGATTCGGAGGGCGGGCGCGTGCACGCCGAGAACGTACGACTGCTCGCCAAGGAACTGGACATGGAACTGTCGCTGACCTTGCCGGCGAAGTCCGAGCTGAAGGACGACGACTACGAGGCGATGGTGCGTGCCCTGCTGGACAGGAAGCCCGACATGATCTTCAACCACGGCTCGCCCGGCCCCTACGAGAAGCTGATCGCCAAATCCAAGGCCGCGGGTTCGAAGACCACCTTCATGGGCGTGAACTCCGGCTCGTCGCAGATCGTCAAGAACCTCGGCCCGCTGAGCCAGGGCATGGTGTTCGCGCAGGTGGTGCCCAGCCCCTGGGAGCGCAAGCGCGAGATCGCCCGCGAATACCAGGATGCGATGCGCCTGGCCAAGCTCGAAGGCGACTTCAGCTACGGCAGCCTGGAGGGCTACATGACCGCCAAGGCGCTGGCCCTGGCGCTCAAGGCGGCCGGGCGCGAACTGAGCCGGGCCAGCCTCGTGCGTACGCTGGAAAGCACGAGCTTCGACCTGGGCGGCGTGAAGATGCGCCACGCCCCGACCGAGCACGAAGGCTCCCGGTTCGTCGACCTGTCGATGGTCGCCCGCGACGGCCGCTTCATCCACTGACCGCGCCGTCGCAAGGGCCGCACGCCCGGCGGTAAGATGGCCGCCGCCCTTGCGCCGGAGCGCCTGATGAAGCTGATCGAATCCATCCTCGCCGACGCGGCGAGCATCGCGGCCGTCCGCCGCGACATCCACGCCCACCCCGAGCTGTGCTTCGAGGAAATCCGTACCGCGGACGTGATCGCCAGGCAGCTCACCGAATGGGGCATCCCCATCCACCGCGGCCTGGGCAAGACGGGCGTGGTGGCGATCCTGAAGAACGGCACGAGCGCGCGCGCGGTCGGCCTGCGCGCCGACATCGACGCGCTGCCGATGACCGAACACAACCAGTTCGCGCACGCCAGCCGGCACCCCGGCAAGATGCACGCCTGCGGCCACGACGGCCACACCGCGATGCTGCTCGGCGCGGCCAAGCACCTGGCGCAATATCGCCACTTCGACGGCACCGTGTACCTGATCTTCCAGCCCGCCGAAGAAGGCGGCGGCGGCGCGCGCGAGATGATCCGCGACGGCCTGTTCGAGAAGTTCCCGATGGAGGCGGTGTTCGGCGCGCACAACTGGCCGGGCATGGCCGCCGGGCAGTTCGCACTGAAGCCCGGGCCCTGCTTCGCGTCGAGCAACGAGTTTCGAATCACCATCCGCGGCAAGGGTGCGCATGCGGCGATGCCGCACAACGGCATCGACCCGGTGCCGGTGGCCTGCCAGATGGTGCAGGCCTTCCAGACCATCATCACGCGCAACAAGCGGCCCATCGACGCCGGCGTGATCTCGGTGACAATGATCCACACCGGCGAGGCCACCAACGTGGTGCCCGACAGCTGCGAGATCCAAGGCACGGTGCGCACCTTCACGCACGAGGTGCTCGACCTCATCGAGAGCCGCATGAAGGCCGTTGCCGAGCACACCTGCGCGGCCTTCGGCACCGGGTGCGAGTTCGAGTTCATGCGCAACTACCCGCCGACCATCAACCACCCGGCCGAGACCGAGTTCGCACGCCGCGTGCTCGGCGAGATGGTCGGCGCCGACAACGTGCTCGAGTTCGAGCCGACCATGGGCGCCGAGGACTTCAGCTACTACCTGCTCGACAAGCCCGGCTGCTACTTCCTCATCGGCAACGGCGACGGCAGCCACCGCGAGGGCGGGCACGGCCTGGGGCCCTGCATGCTGCACAACCCCAGCTACGACTTCAACGACGAGCTGATCCCGCTGGGCGCCACCATGTGGGTGCGCCTGGCCGAAGCCTGGCTGGCGCAGCCGCGCTGAGCATGGACGCCGCCTCGCACTTCGCGCCCAGCTACGCGCAGGCGCGGCAGATGTTCCTCGCTGCGGCCGATGCGGCGGGCCTGGATGTGGAAAGCCACCCGCACCCGATGCTCGGCCGCGACGGCGAGGCGCTGGCGATGGACGTGGTGCGCGAAGGCGCACGCGACGCGAAGTCGCTGCTCATCGTCAGCAGCGCCTGCCACGGCATCGAGGGCTTCTGCGGCTCGGGCGTGCAGCATGCGTTGCTGGGCGACCCCGACTGGCACCGCTTGCTGCGCAAGAGCGGGGTCGCGGCGCTCTACGTGCACGCGCTCAACCCCTACGGCTTCTCGTGGTGGCGGCGCACGACGCACGAGAACGTCGACCTGAACCGCAACTTCCACGACTTCAGCCAGCCGCTGCCGGCCAACCCGGCCTACGACGAGATCGCCACGCTGCTGGTGCCGCCGACCTGGCCGCCCTCTGCCGAGGTGAACGCCGCGCTGCAGCGCTACGTGGCCACCCATGGCCTGCAGGCGCTGCAGCAGGCCGTGACGAGCGGCCAGCACGCCCATCCGCAGGGCCTCTTCTATGGCGGCCACAACCCGACCTGGAGCCAGGTCACGCTGCGCCATGTGCTGCAGGACCACGCGACGCGCTGCGAGCGCCTGGCCTGGATCGACCTGCACACCGGCCTGGGGCCCAGCGGCGTGGGCGAGCGCATCTTCGCCTGCCGCGACGACGCCGCCGCGCTGGCTCGTGCCCGTGCCTGGTGGGGCAGCGGCGTCACCTCCATCTACGACGGCAGCTCGGCTTCGGCGCGCCTGACCGGGATGATGTGGATGTCCGTCTACGAGGAATGCCCGCAGGCCGAGTACACCGGCATCGCCATGGAGTACGGCACCGTGCCGATCCCAGAGGTGGTCGAGGCGCTGCGTGCCGACCAGTGGCTGGAAAACCACCCCGAAGCCGACGAAGCGCAGGCACGCGCCATCAAGCAGCGCATGCGCGAGGCCTTCTACACCGACACCGAGGCCTGGAAGCAAGCCGTGCTCGCGCAGGCCTTCGATGCCGCTCGGCAAGCAGTGGCTGGCCTCGGCTGAGACCCATCCACGTTCAAGACTCAGCAAGTCAGCCGGGCGAACGGCGGTTGGCGGCCCGTTGCGGTCTTCGTCGGTCTGCTTTGCGTGCGACGGGCATGGTCGCAGGGCGACGGCGGCACCCGTGGTGGCCTGCCGTCACGAAGTCCTCGGTACTTGTGGGGCAGGTGGTTCGGGTGTGCGATCGCAGGCCCCATTCGCGGTCGCCCTGGCGGGTGCAGGCCGCAGGCGTCGTTGATGAGGCAGCCGCCGCGTCCCTCGGTGGTCGCCCGCGAGCGTGGGCCGGAGAGTGCATACCCGGACCGTCTGCCCGCGCGCCGCATCGTTGCGGACCTTCGTGAGTGTCTGCAACGGGCCGCGAACGGATGCCGGGGACACAGCTCGTGCCTTGGGATTTGAATGAAACCAATTTGAGGCGCCTCCTCAGAGCGCGCCTTCGGCGCGCAGCGCCGCGCCACACTGCCCCGGGTCGATGAACTGCAGCGCACGCCAGCCGGCGGCGCGTGCTGCAGCCACGTTGTGCGCCACATCGTCGATGAAGATGGTGTGCGCCGGGTCGAGCCCGAAGCGGCGCTCGCAGTGCGCGAAGATCTCCGGCTCCGGCTTGCACAGCCGGGCGCGCGCCGAGAACACGCCGTCGCGGAACAGGCCGAGGAAGTCGTGCGTCGCCTCCAGGTGCTGTGCGTAGGGCTCGGGCATGTTGGACAGGAAATACAGCGGCCGGCCCGCGGCGTGCAGTTCGCGCAGCAGCGCCACCGTGCCGGCGATCGGCGTGAGCTCGTCGGGCACGCCGTCGATGACGCGGCGCACCTCGTCCACCGGCAATCCGGTGCGCCGTGCGATGCGCTCGGCCAGCGGGCCGGGCTCGACGGTGCCGCGATCGAAGTCGCCCCAGTCGCCGGTGTAGCCCTGGAAGATGTCGTCGACCAGGCGCAGCGCCGCCGCCTCGTCGGGCGTGCGGTGCGGCAGCAGGCGCGAGAGCAGTTCGGGCGGCTGCCAGTGGAACAGCACGCCCGCAAAATCGAAGACGACGTTCACGCGAGCAGGCGCTTCATCAGCCCGGCCGTCGAGGCGTCGAGCCCCTGGGTGTCGCCCGAGGCCAGCCGCGGCAGCAGGTCGCTGCACAGCGCCTTGCCGAGCTCCACGCCCCACTGATCGAAGCTGTTGATGCCCCACAGCGCACCGCTGGTGAACACGCGGTGCTCGTACAGCGCGATCAGCGCGCCCAGCGAGCGCGGCGTGAGCTGATCCAGCATCAGCGTGGTGCTCGGCCGGTTGCCGGGGAAGGTGCGGTGCTTCGCGACCGTCATCGCCTCCAGCGCCTTCGAGGCGGTGGGCGCCTTCTCGCTCAGCGCCTGATCGGTGCTCTTGCCCAGCATCAGCGCCTGCGCCTGCGCCAGGCCGTTGGCCAGCAGCTTGGTGTGCAGGTCGGCCAGCGCGTGGGTCGGCTTCTTCACCAGGATGAACTCGACCGGGATCACGTCGGTGCCCTGGTGCAGCATCTGGAAGTAGGCGTGCTGGCCGTTGGTGCCCGGCTCGCCCCACACCACCGGGCTGGTGCCGAAGGGCAGCGGCTCGCCATCGAGATCGACGCACTTGCCGTTGCTTTCCATCTCCAGCTGCTGCAGGTAGGCCGGCAGGCGCTTGAGGCCCTGGTGGTAGGGCGCCACGCTGCGGCTGGTGAAGCCGTGGAAGTTGCGGTACCAGACGTCGAGCAGGCCGAGCAGCACCGGCAGGTTCTTCGCCAGCGGCGCCTCGGCGAAGTGCCGGTCCATCGCGTGCGCGCCGGCGAGCAGCGCGCGGAAGTTCTCGGCGCCGATGGCCAGCGCGATCGGCAGGCCGATGGCGCTCCACAGCGAGTAGCGACCGCCCACCCAGTCCCAGAAGTCGAAGGTGGTGGTGATGCCGAACTCGGCCGCCGCCTTCACGTTGGTGGTGGTGGCGACGAAGTGCTTGGCGGTGTCGATGCCGCCGTTCGCCGTGAACCAGGCTTTGGCCGCCAGCGCGTTGGCCATCGTCTCCTGCGTGGTGAAGGTCTTGCTGGCGACGATGAACAGCGTCTCCGCCGGCTTCAGGCGGCGCAGCACCGGCGTGATGTCGTGGCCGTCGACGTTGGCGACGAAGTGGAACTGCAGGCCGGGGTGCACGAAGGCGTCGAGCGCGGGCACCACCATCTGCGGGCCGAGGTCGCTGCCGCCGATGCCGATGTTCACCACGTGGCGGATGCCGCTGGCCGCCGTGTCGCGCACCGTCTCGACGTAGGCGAGCATGGCGTCGAGCACGCCGTGCACCTCGGCGCCGTGCGCGCCCTGCCCCTTCGGCGCGCGCAGCGCGGTGTGCAGCACGGCGCGGCCCTCGGTGGTGTTGATCGGCTCGCCGGCGAGCATGGCGTCGCGGCGCGACTCGAGGCGGCACTCGCGCGCCAGGTCGAGCAGGAACTTCAGCGTGGCGGTGTCGACGAGGTTCTTCGACAGGTCGGCGAAGACCTCCGGCGCTTCGAACGAGAGCGCCGCGAAGCGCCCGGCGTCGCGGGCGAAGGCCTCGCGCAGGTCGAGCTCGCGGCCATGCGCCTCGTAGTGGCCGGCCAGCGCGGCCCAGGCTTCAGTCCGATCACATCGGGGCGCATTCATCACAGGGCTCCGATCATCTTGTCGAGCTTGGCGGCATCGGCGGCGAAGGCGCGGATGCCTTCGGCCAGCTTCTCGGTGGCCATCGCATCCTCGTTGAGCGCCCAGCGGAAGCTCGCCTCGTTGAAGCTCAGCGCATGCACCTGCGCCTTCGTGCACACCGCCGGGTCGAGCGCACGCGCCACCGGCGCGCTGCCCGCCTGCAGTTGCGCGAGCAGCTCGGGGCTGATGGTGAGCAGGTCGCAGCCGGCCAGCGCGAGGATCTGCCCGATGTTGCGGAAGCTCGCACCCATCACCTCGGTGTCGATGCCGAAGCGCTTGTAGTAGGTGTAGATCTGCGCCACCGACTTCACGCCGGGGTCGTTGGCGCCGCTGTTCGCGGCTTCGTCCCAGGCGGCGCCGGCGGCCTTCTTGTGCCAGTCGTAGATGCGCCCGACGAAGGGTGAGATCAGCCGCACGCCGGCATCACCGCAGGCCACCGCCTGGCAGAAGGCGAACAGCAGCGTCAGGTTGCACTGGATGCCCTGGTGCTGCAGGATGCGCGCCGCCTGGATGCCCTCCCAGGTCGACGCCACCTTGATGAGCACGCGCTCGCGGCCGATGCCCGAATCCTCGTACAGCGCCATGATGCGGCGCGCCCGCGCCACGGTGGCGGCGGTGTCGAAGCTCAGCCGCGCATCGACTTCGGTCGACACGCGCCCCGGCACCACCTTGAGGATTTCGCGGCCGAAGCGCACCAGCACGTGGTCGACGATCTCGTCCAGCGGCTGGCCCTTGTGTGCGGCCACCGTCTCGGCCAGCAGCGGTGCGTACTCGGGCTGCTGCACCGCCTTGAGGATCAGCGATGGGTTGGTGGTGGCGTCGCGCGGCGCGAAGGCGGCAAGCTGCCTGAAGTTGCCGGTGTCGGCGACGACGGTGGTGTACTGCTTGAGCTGGTCGAGCTGGTTCATGGGGCACACGGTGGGAGCGGCAGGATCACGCCCTCCATTAGAACCCGGGCGGCGGCGCGCGCCGCCACCGTTCGGCCGGCTTGTTATCCGTTGGTAACCTGGCCGAAGCGGGCCTCGGACTGGCGGCGGAATTCCTTCGGCGTCATGCCCTTGATCTGCAGGAAGCGCCGGTTGAAGTTGGCCACGTTGTTGAAGCCGACGTCGTAGCAGACGTTGGTGATGTAGCGGTCGGTCTCCATCAGCAGCTGGCAGGCCTTGTTGATGCGCAGCCGGTTGACGAAGTCGGTGTAGCTGTTGCCGGTGGCGCGGCGGAAGTAGCGCGAGAAGCTGCTCTCCGTCATGTCCAGCCGCGCGCACAGGTCGGCCATCGAGAAGTTCTCGCTGTAGTGCTCGGTGAGGAAGTCGACGATCCCGCTGATGCGCGCCAGCGCCGCGTCGTCGTCGAAGCTCTGCAGCTGCACGGTGGACAGTAGCCGGTAGTCGTTGCTGCCGGCCAGCTCGCCGAGCAGCTCGGTGAACTCGGCGAAGCGCTGCAGCCCGTGCAATTGCTTGACGCGCGTGATGCGCTCGCGCATGCGCTCGGACAGCCCGAAGAACTCGATGCCGTAGCGCGCCCGCTCGAGCAGCGGCAGCGCCTCGGCCAGCTCCGGGATCTGCGCCGCCGCCTGGCGCAGCGGCGCATCGGCGAACTGCAGCACCATGTCGCGCAGCGCCACGCCGCCCTCGGGCACCTCGGTGGAGATCCAGTTGTGCGGCAGGCGCGGGCCGGTCAGCACCAGGTGGCCGGGCTCGAACTGGCCGATGTAGTCGCCCACGAACACCTTGCCGCGCGTGGCGACGATCAGGTGCAGCTCGTACTCCTCGTGGTAGTGCCAGCGCACCAGCGGGTTCGGGAAACCGTGCTCGAGGAAGCGCACGAAGCCATAGGTGCCCGCCGGCTCGTAGCCCAGGTTGGGCGTGCGGCCGACATCGTGCTCCAGCTCCGGGCTGCGGACGCGTTGCAGGGCCATGGCGGGTCTTTCGGAATCGTCTCGGTGGCGTCGTGATCAAGGGCTGCGGCGCTGCACGAAGTCGGCCACCCGCGCGCTCGCGGTGCGCAGTGCGGCGACCAGGCGCTCGTCGCCGGCCAGTGGCCCGAACAATACCTTGTCTGCAGCGAAGGCGGCCAGCGGGTCGGCCGACTCGCAGATCGCGTGCGCCGATGCCGGGTCCATCGCCTGGTCCTGGTAGGTGTAGGGGATCTGCCCGCGGTGCCAGCGTTGCAGGTAGGCGAGGAACAGCGCCGGCAGCATTGCCACGCTGGCGATCGAGGCGTTCGCCGCCAGCCGCTCGCGGATCGTCGGCACGATGAAGCCGGGGATCTTGCTGTAGCCGTCCATCGCCACGCGCTGGTTGGTGTCGCGGATGGCCGGGTTGCCGAAGCGGTCGAGCACGATGTCGCGGTAGGCGGCCAGGTCGATCGGGCTCGGCTTCCCGGGCGAATGAAGGCAAGGAATCGTGTCGTCGGTGACGTAGTCGTGGGCGAGCCGGCGGATCTCGGCGTCGTGCGTGCCCTCGTGGATGTACAGGAAGCCGGCCAGCGTGCCGGCCCAGGCGATGCAGCTGTGCGTGGCGTTGAGCAGGCGGATCTTCGCCTCCTCGTAGGGGTCGACGGAGGTCACCATCTCCACGCCCACCTTCTCCCAGGCCGGCCGGCCGGCGGCGAAACGGTCCTCGATCACCCACTGGATGAAGCTCTCGCCCATCAGCGCGGCCGGGTCGTCGACGCCGGTGGCGGCCTTGACACGCTCGCGCACCTCGGGCGCCGGGCGCGGCGTGATGCGGTCGACCATCGCGTTCGGGCTGGTCGTGTTCGCCTCGATCCACGCGCGCAGGTCGCTGTCGCCGAGCAGGTCGACGAACTGCAGCAGGCCGCTGCGCGAGCGGTCGCCGTTGTGGCGCAGGTTGTCGCAGTTCAGCAGCGTGACCGGCCCGGCCCCGGCGGCGCGGCGCGCGCGCAGGATCGCCGTGAGCGCCGCATAGATCGTGCTCCCGGGACGGCCAGCTTTCGCCGCCTGCAGGTCGGCGGCGAGGTCGGCGAAGTTCAGGTCGAGCCGGTTCTTCGCATCGAGGTAGTAACCCGCCTCGGTGACGGTGAACGAGATGATCTTCGTCGCCGGGCTCGCGCCTTCGGCGATCAGACCGGCGAGGTCGGCGGCATAGGGGATCACCTTGCGGATCGAAGTGATGCGCTCGTAGCGGTGCTCGCCGGCCGGCGAGATGGTCTCGAGCGTGTAGGCGCCGCCCTGCGCCGCCAGCGCGGCCAGGGTCTCGGCCATGTCGGGGCGGGTGTTGCCGCCGGCCAGCGTCCACGAGGTGTCGCCGGTCTTGATCAGCTCGTGCAGGTAGACGCCCTGGTGGGCGCGGTGGAAGGAGCCCAGGCCCAGGTGCAGCATGGTGTTCATCGCGGTCACCTACAAGTCGAAGTGGGTGGGCAGCATGACCACGTCGCGGATGGTCATGCCGCGCGGGCGGGTGAGCATGAAGAGCACGACCTCGGCCACCTCGCACGCCTCGATCAGGCTGCCGGATTCGCGCGCCTCCTTCAGCTTCTCGGGCGGCCAGTCGGCCAGCAGCGCGGTGATCACCGGGCCGGGCGAGATCGCGCCGACGCGGATGCCGTGCTTGAAGACCTGGCGCCGCACCGTCTGCACGAAGCAGTCGATCGCCCACTTGGAGGCGGCATACACCGGCTCCCAGGGCGTCGGGTAATGCGCCGCCAGCGAGCTCGTGACGATGATGTCGCCGGAACCGCGCTCGATCATGTGCGGCAGCACGTCGTGCACGTTCTTCATCACGACGTTGACGTTCAGGTGGAGCATGCGGTCGATCGCATCGACGTCGGCATCGACGAGGTCGCCGCCGACGTAGAGCCCGGCGTTGGCGTGGAAGACGTCGAGCCGGCCGGCCAGCGCCAGCACCTTCGGCAGCAGCGTCTTGCAGGCCGCAGGGTCGAGCAGGTCCAGCACCAGCGGCAGCGCGTTCTCGCCGAGCCGCTCGCGCAAGGCGGCCAGGCGCTGCGCGTCGCGATCGACCAGCACCACGCGCGCACCGGCAGCCAGCATCGCCTCGGCGCTCGCCAGGCCGATGCCCGAGGCCGCGCCGGTGATGGCGGCCACCTTGCCTTGCAGGGGCGCGGCCATGCTCACGCCCTCCCTGCCGAGGCGCCCACGGTGCGGCCCTGGCGGTCGAACAGGTGGAAGGAGGCCGGCGCGATGTCCAGCCCGACCGGGTCGCCCGGGTGCAGCGTGGTGCGCTCGGCCTGCCGCGCGACGATCTGCACGCCGGCACCGTTGCCGTTGCCCACGTGCGCGTAGATCAGCGTGTCGGCGCCGAGCGACTCGACCAGCTCGACGCGGCCGCTGAGCCTGCCGCTGCCGGCGGCGCGCACCAGCACGTTCTCCGGCCGCACGCCGATGAAGCCGTCCGGCGCATGGGCGGCGCCGACCACCTCGCGCAGCGCGGGCAGCTTGGCGGTGTCGACCACGTTCATCTGCGGCGTGCCGATGAACTGCGCGACGAACTGATTCGCCGGCCGGTCGTACAGCTCCAGCGGCGAGCCGACCTGCTCGATGGCGCCGTCGCGCAGCACCACCACGCGGTCGGCCAGCGTCATCGCCTCGACCTGGTCGTGGGTGACGTAGATCGTCGTCGCGCCGAGGTCGCGGTGCAGCTTGGCGATCTCCACCCGCGTCTGGCCGCGCAGCGCGGCGTCGAGGTTGGACAGCGGCTCGTCGAACAGGAACACCTTGGGCGCGCGCACGATGGCGCGGCCGATGGCCACCCGCTGGCGCTGGCCGCCGGAGAGTTCCTTCGGCGTGCGCTGCAGGTACTGCGTGAGGTTGAGGATCTCGGCGGCACGGCCGACCTTCTCCTGGATCAGCTTCTTGTCGACGTTGGCCAGCCGCAGCGCGAAGGACATGTTGTCGAACACGCTCATGTGCGGGTACAGCGCGTAGCTCTGGAACACCATCGCCAGGTCGCGCTTGGACGAGGGCAGCCTGGTGATGTCGCGCCCGTCGAGTTCGATCGTGCCGCCGTCGATTTCGGTGAGGCCCGCGATCATGCGCAGCAGCGTCGACTTGCCGCAGCCCGAGGGCCCGACGAAGACGACGAACTCGCCCTTCTGGATCTGCAGGTTCACGCCCTTGATGGCGCGCAGGCTGCCGAAAAACTTTTCGACGCCCTTGAGTTCGAGGTAGGCCATGGTGGTGTCTCCCGGAGTTCTTACTTGACGGCGCCGAAGGTCAGGCCCTGCACGAGCTGCTTCTGGCTGAACCAGCCGACCACGACGATGGGCGCGATGGCCATCAGCGACGCGGCCGACAACTTGGCCCAGAACAGGCCTTCGGGGCTGGAGTACGAGGCGATCAGCGTGGCCAGCGTGCCGGCCTTGGCCGAGCTCAGGTTCAAGGACCAGAACGCCTCGTTCCAGCTCAGCACCAGGCACAGCAGCCCGGTGGAGGCGAGCGTGCCCATCGCCAGCGGCCGGATCACGTGCAGGAACTCGCCCCAGATGCTCGCGCCGTCCATGCGCGCGGCCTCGAGGATGTCGGGCGGGATGTCCTTGAAGCCCGAGTACAGCATCCACACCATGATCGGCAGGTTGGACAGCGTGAAGACGATGATCAGTGCCGTCAGCGAGTCCAGCAGGCCCGCGGTCTGCGCCATCACGTAGATCGGAACGAGGGCGCCCACTGCCGGCATCATCTTGGTCGACAGCATCCACATCAGGATGTCGCGGGTCCGCTTCGTGCGGAAGAAGGCCATCGAGTACGCCGCCGGGGCGGCGATCAGCAGGCCCAGCAGTGTCGACACGACGCTGGTGATGACGGAGTTCTTCGCGAAAAGGAAGTAGTCGCTGCGTTCGTCGACCTCGTGGAAGCTCTCCATCGTGGGCGTGAAGAACAGCTGCGGCGGGATCGCGATGGCCTGCTGCTCGGTCTTGAAGGCGGTGATCACCAGCCAGATCAGCGGGAAGACGATCAGCAGGGTGATGCTCCAGGCCGCCAGCGTGCGGACGATCAATGCAAGGTGCTTCATGGTCATCAGTCCAGGCGTCAGTCGAGGTTCTTGCCGATCATGCGGATCAGAAACACCGCGGCGATGTTGGCCAGCACGACGGCGAACAGCGCGCCGGCCGAGGCCACGCCGACGTCGAAGTTCATCAGCGCCTGCTTGAAGATCAGGAAGGCGACGTTGGTGCTCTCGTTGCCGGGCCCGCCGCCGGTGGTGGTGAAGATCTCGGCGAACACGCTCATCAGGAAGATCATCTCGATCATCACGCCCACCGCGATCGGCCGGCCCAGGTGCGGCAGCGTGAGGAACCAGAACTTCTGCAGCGCGTTGGCGCCGTCCATGCCGGCGGCCTCCATCTGGTCGCGGTCCAGGCTCTGCAACGAGGTGATGAAGATCAGGCAGGCGAAAGGCAGCCACTGCCACGCCACCATCAGGATCACCGAGAACAGCGGGTGGTCGGTGAGCCAGTCCACCGGCGTGCTGCCGAAGAAGATCGCCACCTGCGCGAGCACGCCGTACACCGGGTTCATCATCATGTGCTTCCACAGCAGCGCATTGGCCGTGGGCATGACGAAAAAGGGCGAGATCAGCAGCACGCGCACGATGCCGCGGCCCGGGAATGACTCGTTGACCAGCAGCGCCAGCGCGACGCCGAGGATCACCGTGATGGCGATCACCGAGCCGAGCAGCATCAGCGTGTTCAGCACCGAGGGGCCGAAGTCCGGGTCGGTGACGAAGTACTCGAAGTTCGCCAGGCCGAGGAAGTCCTTCGGGCCGGGCTGCATCAGGTTGTAGCGCACGACCGAGAAATAGATCGTCATCACCAGCGGCACGATCATCCACAGGAAGAGCGTGACCACCGCAGGCGCCATCAGCGCGCGGGGAAGCAGTCGATTCATGGTGTGCCCTCAACGAGATCAAGCGGCCGCCGCGGATCCGGCTCCGCCGGTCCGCTGGCGGCGCCCCCTGGGGGGGAGCGCCGCCAGGCGCTACGGGGGGGTCACTTGTAATACCCGCCCTTGCGCATCTCACGATCCGCGGCCTGCTGCGAGGCCTTCAGCGCCGCGTCGACCGTCACCTTGCCGGCCAGGGCCGCGCTCATCTGCTGGCCCACCGCGATGCCGATCGCCTGGAACTCCGGGATGGCCGCGAACTGCACGCCGACGTACGGGCTCTTGGGCAGCGTGCTGTCGTTCGGGTTGGCGCTGTCGATCGCCTTCTTCTCGGCGTCGGCGAACTTCGCGGCCTTCAGGAACTCCGGGTTCGCGTAGGTCGACTTGCGCGTGCCGGTGGGCACCGACGCCCAGCCCTTCTCCTTGGCGACCAGGTTGATGTAGTCCTTCGACGTGGCCCAGGCGACGAACTTCTGCGCGTCGGCCGCGTTCTTGGTGCTCGCCGGGATGCCCAGCGCCCAGGCCCACAGCCAGTTGGCGCCCTTGGCGGTGACGGCCTGCGGACCCTGCGCGAAGGCCACCTTGTCGGCCACCTTGCTCTGCTTCGGATCGGTGATGAACGAAGCTGCGATGGTGGCGTCGATCCACATGCCACACTTGCCTTCGTTGTACAGCGCCAGGATCTCGTTGAAGCTGTTCGCGCTCGAGCCGGGCGGGCCGTACTTCTTCAGCAGGTCGACGTAGAAGGTGACCGCATCTTTCCAGGGCTTGCTCTCGAGCTGCGGCTTCCACGACATGTCGAACCACTGCGCGCCGAAGCTGTTCGCCATCGTCGTCAGGAAGGCCATGTTGTCGCCCCAGCCCGGCTTGCCGCGCAGGCAGATGCCGTACACGCCGGCCTTCGGGTCGTGGATCTTGGCGGCGGCGTTGCGCACGTCTTCCCAGGTCGGGCGCTCGGCGAAGGTGATGCCGGCCTTGTCGGTCAGGTCCTTGCGGTACATGAGCATCGAGCTCTCGCCGTAGAACGGCGCGGCGTACAGCTTGCCGTCCACCGACAGGCCGTTGCGCATGGCCGGCAGCAGGTCGTCGACGTCGTAGGCGGCGTCGGTCTTGAGCTCGTTGAGCCAGCCCTTCTTGCCCCAGATCGGCGTCTCGTACATGCCGATGGTCATCACGTCGAATTGGCCGCCCTTGGTGGCGATGTCGGTGGTCACGCGAGAGCGCAGCGTGCCCTCTTCCAGCGTCACCCACTTCAGCTTGATGCCGGGGTTGGCCTTCTCGAAGTGCGGCGTGAGCTTCTGCATCTCGATCATGTGGCCGTTGTTGACGGTGGCGATGACGAGCTCGCCGGCCGACACCGCGAACGCGGCGCTCAGGCCGAAGATCAGCGAAAGGGAAGCCTTCAGCTTCATGGTCTTGTCTCCTTGTGTGGTTCGAGTCCCGGTGACGATGGTCACGACGGCAGCGGAAATTTAGTGGCCGAACGAATCGCCCGTTGATACTCTGGCGGCCGGCTTCTGTACTTCTTTGCACCGATCGATAGTGTTTTCCCGCAGTTGGCGCAACCAGCGTCGTTGGAGCCTCCCGTCGGCGCCCCGGGGCCGTAACTGCAGGCAGCGCAAACGGCCGGTGCTGGGCTCGCATTGACCCATCAAAGAAACTCATGCATCATGACGACTGAAACTTAGTTACGTCGCCCGGTTCGACACCGGGTTCATCGACATGTCCTTCGACCTCGTCTTCTTCGGCGGCACCGGCGACCTCACCTGGCGAAAGCTGATGCCGGCGCTGTTCCAGGCCTGGCGCCACGGCAAGCTGCCCACGGGCGGCCGCATCCTCTCGGTCGCCCGCGACGAGCGCAGCGACGACGACTACCGCGCCTTCATCAAGGAGCGCTTCGTCGAGGTGGAGAGCGCCAAGCGCCCGAGCGACGAGGAGTTCGCCCGCTTCGCCGACATGCTGCGCTACCGGCGCATGGATCTCTCTCTGCCCGAGCACTACGCCGGCCTGAAGGCCTGGGTCGACGAGCGCCAGGCCGACACGGTGGTGCTGTTCCTGGCCACCAGCCCGCACCTGTTTCCGCAGATCTGCGAGCAGCTCGGCAAGGTCGGCCTGAACGGGCCGAACGTTCGCGTGGTGCTCGAGAAGCCGCTCGGCCACGACCTGGCCAGTGCGCAGGAGATCAACCGCGTGGTGCGCGGCGCCTTCACCGAGACGCAGGCGCTGCGCATCGACCACTACCTGGGCAAGGCGGCGGTGCAGAACCTGATGGCGCTGCGCTTCGGCAACGCGCTGTTCGAGCCGCTGTGGCGCCGCGAGAGCATCGCCAACATCCAGATCACGCTGGCCGAGAGCATCGGCGTGGGCACGCGCGGCGACTTCTACGACCGCACCGGCGCGCTGCGCGACATGATCCAGAACCACGCGCTGCAGCTGCTGACCATGGTGGCGATGGAGCCGCCCAGCCGCAACGACGCCGACGCGATCCGCGACGAGAAGCTCAAGGTGCTGCGCTCGCTGAAGCCCTTCAACGACGAGAGCGTGGCACGCGACGTGGTGCGCGGCCAGTACCGCGCCGGCAACTGCGACGGCAGCCCGGCGCTGGCCTACCTCGAGGAGGTGAAGGTGCCGCCGGGCAGCCAGACCGAGACCTTCGTCGCGCTGCGCACCGAAGTGCAGAACTGGCGCTGGGCCGGCGTGCCCTTCTACCTGCGCACCGGCAAGCGGCTGGCCGCGCGCGACGCGCAGATCGTCGTCAACTTCCGGCCCACGCCGCACAGCATCTTCCCGGGCCTGAACCAGCCCAACAAGCTGGTCATCAAGCTGCAGCCGGAAGACGGCCTGGAGCTGCACCTGCTGGCCGCCAAGGGCTCAGGGCAGAGCGACGCGCTGGCGCCGGTGTTCCTCGACCTCGACTTCGACAAGGCCTTCGCCGAAAACCGCGTCGGCGGCTACGAACGCCTGCTGCTCGACGCCATCGCCGGCAAGCTGAACCTGTTCGTGCGCAGCGACGAGCAGGAGCAGGCGTGGCGCTGGGTGGAGCCGATCCTGAATGCCTGGACGCGCGACAGCACCGGCCCGCGGCCCTACGCCGCCGGCACCTGGGGCCCGGCCGCCGCCAGCGCGCTCGTCGCCCGCGACGGCTTCGCCTGGGCCGAGGAACAGTGAGCGGCATGCTCGATCGCATCAAGGCCTCGATCCCCGCGCTGCCGCCGGCCGAGCAGCGCGTGGCCAAGCTGCTGCTGACCGACCCTCGGGCCTTCGCGACGCTGCCGGTGGTCGAGCTCGCCGAGCGTTCGCATGTCAGCAAGCCGACGGTGGTGCGCTTTTGCCGCAGCGTCGGCTACGACGGGCTGGCCGACTTCAAGCGCAAGCTCGCCGGCAGCGTCAACGAAGGTGTGCCCTTCGTCCATCGCGCGGTGGACGAGGACGACAAGACCTCCGACATCGTCGTCAAGGTGATCGACAACGCGGTCAGCGCGCTGCTCAAGTACCGCAACGACGCCGCCAGCCATGCTTTCGAGCGCGCCATCGCGGCACTCACTGAAACCGGCAAGAGCGGCAAGCGCATCGAGTTCTACGGTGTCGGCAACTCGGGCATCGTGGCGCAGGACGCGCAGCACAAGTTTTTCCGCCTCGGCGTGAACGCCGCCGCGGTGAGCGACGGCCACGTGCAGGTGATGAGCGCCACCATGCTGGCGCCGGGCGACTGCGCCGTGATCATCAGCAACTCCGGGCGTAGCCGCGACCTCGTCGACGTGGCCGAGATCGCCCGCCGCAAGGGCGCCACGCTGATCGTCGTGACCGCCAGCGGCAGCCCGCTGGCGCAGATGGCGCAAGGCGGCGCCAACCAGATCCTGCTCGCGGTGGACCACCCGGAAGACTACGACCGCTACAGCCCGATGGTGTCGCGCCTGCTGCACCTGATGGTGATCGACATCCTGACCACCGCGGTCGCGCTGCGACTGCCCGGCGAGCTGCGGCCGATGCTGCAGGAGATCAAGAAAAACCTGCGCGCCAAGCGCTACGCGCGGCCGGAGTAGCGGCGCGGCCTCGCGGCGGCGTCTTCGCGGTGCAACAGTCCGACCGCGGTAACCTTTCGTAGCCCCTGCGCAGGGCGGCGCAGGCTGGAATCGCGGGCATTGCAGTTCCTCCCCACACCATGCGCCCGACCCCAGCACCCCTTGCACTTGCTCTTTCCGTGCTCGCCTTCGCAGCCCAGGCGCAGACGGCCGACAACCCGGTGACGGGCAAAGCGCTGTTCGAGAACACCGCCTTGGCAAGCGGCAATGCTGGGCTTCCGAGCTGCACGAGCTGCCACGGTTCTGTCGAGGCTCGTCGCAGCCAAATCAGCGGTACAGGCGACAGCTTTGCAGATATCACGTTCGATACGGCGATGACTCGCTTCACGGCTGCACTCGCCACTCAGCCCGATATGCGCCCACTGCGCGTGCTCACGAATCAGCAGGTGCGCGACATCGCCGCCTACATCGCCGATACGCCGAAGACCACGCCGGAGAGCGAGTCGCAGCTGAACTTCAGCGCAGCATTGAACGGCAACTCGGCGGCGCAGACGGTCTCGCTGAAGCACTCGACTGCCGTGAGCGAGAACCTGCAGATCACCAGCGTGGCCGCCGTCGGCACCGGCGCGGCCAACTTCGTGCTGGCGAAGGCAGGCTGCGAAGGCGTGACGCTGGCGCCGGCCGGCACTTGCTCGATCACCGTGACCTACGCCCCGACCACCAGCGCGGTGTCCACACCGGACCTGGTCTTCACGATGAAGCAGGGCGCCTCGACGACCACTTTCGAGCGCGTGCTGTTCCTCAACGGCAGCATCGCCTCCACCACGCCGCCGGCCACCGACAGCGGCGGTGGCGGCGCGCTCGGCCTGGGCTGGCTGGCCGCGCTCGGCACGGCGGTGGCCGCGCTGGCGCGCCGACGCCGCGCCTGATCAGGCCGGCACCACCGCCTTCGCTGCCGCGCCGCGCGCCAGCACCGGCCGCAGCGCCGTGCCGGTGTGGCTGGCCGCCACGCGCACCAGGGCTTCCGGCGAGCACTGTGCGACGATGCCGCCGCCACGCTCGCCGCCTTCGGGCCCGAGGTCGACGATCCAGTCGGCCTCGGCGACCACGTCGAGATCGTGTTCGATCACCACCACGCTGTGCCCGCCGTCGACCAGCCGGTGCAGCACGCGGATCAGCTTCTCCACGTCGGCCATGTGCAGGCCCACCGTCGGCTCGTCGAGCACGTACAGCGTGTGCGGCGCCTTGTTGCCGCGGCGCGTGATGTCGTCGCGCACCTTGGTCAGCTCGGTGACGAGCTTGATGCGCTGCGCCTCGCCGCCCGACAGCGTCGGCGAAGGCTGGCCGAGCGTGAGGTAGCCCAGCCCCACGTCCTTGAGCAGCTGCAGCGGGTGGCTGATCGCCGGCATCGAGGCGAAGAAGTCCACCGCCTCGTCGACCTCCATGGTCAGCACCTCGCCGATGTTGCGGCCGCGCCAGGTGACGGCCAGAGTCTCGGCGTTGAAGCGCTGGCCGTGGCAGACGTCGCAGGGCACCTTCACGTCGGGCAGGAAGCTCATCTCGATGGTGCGCAGGCCCTGGCCCTCGCAGGCCGGGCAGCGGCCGTCGCCGGTGTTGAAGGAGAAGCGCGCCGCCGCGTAGCCGCGCGCCTTGGCCTCCAGCGTCTCGGTGAACAGCCGCCGGATCACGTCCCAGAAGCCGATGTAGGTGGCGGGGCAGGAACGTGGCGTCTTGCCGATCGGCGTCTGGTCGACCTCGAGCACGCGGTCGATCTGCTGCCAGCCTTCGATCGATGAACAGCCTTGCCAGCTCGGCTTCGAACCGCGCACGTTGATGAACTGCAGGTTGGCCAGCAGCACGTCGCGAGCCAGTGTCGATTTGCCCGAGCCGCTGACGCCCGTCACCGCGACCAGCCGGCCCAGCGGCACGGGCACATCGAGGTTCTTCAGGTTGTGCAGCGCCGCGCCGCGCAGCAGCAGCTGCGGCTGGCCAGCGGCCACCGCGCGGCGCGGCTTCAACGGATGCCGCATCGGCTGCGCGAGGAAGCGCCCGGTGACGGACTCGGCGTTCGCCGACAGCGTCGCCGCACTGCCCTCGGCCACCAGCCGGCCGCCGCGTTTGCCGGCGCCGGGGCCGATGTCGATGATGTGGTCGGCGCGGCGGATGGTGTCCTCGTCGTGCTCGACGACGACCAGCGTGTTGCCCTTGTCACCGAGCTTGTGCAGCGCGTCGAGCAGGATCTGGTTGTCGCGCGGGTGCAGGCCGATGGTCGGCTCGTCCAGCACGTAGCACACGCCCTGCAGGTTGCTGCCGAGCTGCGCCGCGAGGCGGATGCGCTGCGCCTCGCCGCCGCTGAGCGTGGGCGCGGCACGGTCCAGCGTCAGGTAGCCCAGGCCCACTTCCTCGAGGAACTCGAGGCGGCTCTGGATCTCGCTGACCACGTCGCGCGCGATGTCGGCATCGCGGCCGGCCAGGCGCAGCGCCTCGATCCAGGTACGACAGTCCGACACGCTCATGCGTGCCACCGCGGTGATCGCCTCGTTCTCGAAGGTCACGCCGCGCGAGGCCAGGTTCAGGCGGGTGCCACCGCAGTCGGGGCACGGCGCGTCGACCAGTCCGTCGACCTCGGGCTCCTCGGAGGGAAAGCTCTGCTCGCGGCCCTTGTTGTCGTCGTCGTCGCACCGAATCGTCGTAGGCCTTGCGCTGCTCGCGCGTCAGCGCCAGGCCGGTGCCCACGCAGGTGGTGCACCAGCCGTGCTTGCTGTTGTAGCTGAACATGCGCGGGTCCAGCTCGGGGTAGCTGGTGCCGCACACCGGGCAGGCGCGCTTGGTGGAGAACACCTTCACCGCGCCGATGCGCGCGGTCGCCGCACCGGCGAGCATGGCGCCCTTCAGGCCGTCCAGCGGCGCGAGCAGGTGCATCACGCCCTTGCCGAGCTCCAGCGCCTTGGCAAGCAGCTGGCGCAGTTCAACTTCGTTCTCCGGGTCGACGATCAGGTCGCCCACCGGCAGCTCCAGCGTGTGCTCCTTGAAGCGGTCCAGCCGCGGCCACGGATCCACCTTGAGGAACTCGCCGTCGACACGCAGGTGCGTGTGCCCGCGCGCCTTGGCCCATTTGGCGAGGTCGGTGTAGACGCCCTTGCGATTCACCACCAGCGGCGCGAGCAGGCCGACATGCTGGCCCTTGTGATCACGCAGCAGTTGCGCGGCGATGCTCTCGGCGCTCTGCGGCTTCACAGGCGCGCCGTCCTTGCTGCAATGCTGCAGGCCGAGCTTCACGTAGAGCAGGCGCAGGAAGTGCCACACCTCGGTGGTGGTAGCAACCGTGCTCTTGCGGCCGCCGCGCGAGAGGCGCTGCTCGATCGCCACGGTGGGCGGAATCCCGTACACCGCGTCCACCTCCGGCCGCCCGGCCGGCTGCACGATGCTGCGCGCATAGGCATTCAGCGATTCGAGGTAACGCCGCTGGCCCTCGTTGAAGAGGATGTCGAAGGCCAGCGTGCTCTTGCCCGAGCCGGACACGCCGGTGACCACGTTGAACTTGCCGCGCGGGATGTCGACGTCGAGCGCCTTCAGGTTGTGCTCGCGCGCGTTGACGATGCGGATCAGCTGCTCGCTGACGCGGCGCTCGTCGCGCGCCGCCTTGACGAGGGACTGCAGCGGCACGCCCTCCTCGGCCACCGGCACGCCGATGCCGATGGCACGTTCGTACTCGGCCAGTGCACGGCCGGTGTGCGAGGCCGGGTGGCGCTTCACCTCCTCCGGCGTGCCCACGCACACGACCTGCCCGCCGGCGTCGCCACCCTCGGGGCCGAGGTCGACCAGCCAGTCGCTGGCGCGGATCACGTCGAGGTTGTGCTCGATGACGATGATCGAATGCCCCGCCTCCAGCAGCTTGCGGAAGGCACGCATCAGCTTGGCGATGTCGTCGAAGTGCAGCCCGGTGGTCGGCTCGTCGAACAGGTACAGCGTGCCCTTGCGCGCCAGCGGCTGGCGGCTGGCCGCGCCGTTCTGCGTGGCCTCGGCGAGGAAGCCGGCGAGCTTCAGGCGCTGCGCCTCGCCGCCCGACAGCGTGGGCACCGGCTGGCCGAGCTTCACGTACTCGAGGCCGACGTCGACGATCGGCTGCAGCACGCGCAGCACCTCGCGGTCGTCGCGGAACAGCTGCACCGCTTCGCTGACGGTGAGCTCGAGCACGTCGGCCACCGACAGGTCGCGGATCACGTCGCCGGGCAGGCGGCGGTCGATCTTCACGTCGAGCAGTTCGGCGCGGTAGCGGCGGCCGTCGCAGTCCTGGCAGCGCAGGTAGACGTCGCTGAGGAACTGCATCTCCACATGCTCGAAGCCCGAGCCGCCGCAGGTCGGGCAGCGCCCGTCGCCGGCGTTGAAGCTGAACATGCCGGCGCCGTAGCCGCGCTGCAGCGCCAGCGGCGCCTGCGCGAACAGCTTGCGGATCTCGTCGAAAGCGCCGACGTAACTCGCCGGGTTGGACCGTGCCGTCTTGCCGATCGGCGACTGGTCGACGAACACCGCGTCGTTGAGCCAGTCGGCGCCGAGCAGTCGGTCGTGCTCGCCCGGCGTTTCGGTGGCCTTGCCGAAGTGGCGCTGCAGCGCCGGGTGGAGCACGTCCTGCATCAGCGTGCTCTTGCCCGAGCCCGACACGCCGGTCACGCAGACCAGGTGCTGCAGCGGGAAGGCCACCGTCACGTTCTTCAGGTTGTGCTCGCGGGCCCCCTCGACGATCAGCTTGGGCGTGGCTTCCGAGACCAGCCGCTTGATGCCCATGCTGACGTGCTTGCGCCCGCCGAGGTAGGCGCCGGTCAGCGTGTCGGCGCTGCGGATGGCCTCGGGCGTGCCGTCGAAGACGATGGTGCCGCCGCGCTCGCCAGGGCCGGGGCCCATGTCGATGAGGCGATCCGCGGCGAGCATCACCGCCGGGTCGTGCTCGACGACGACCAGCGTGTTGCCGGCGTCGCGCAGCCGGTGCATGGCCTCGACGATGCGATTCATGTCGCGCGGATGCAGGCCGATGCTCGGCTCGTCGAGCACGAACATGGTGTTGACGAGCGACGTGCCCAGCGCCGTCGTCAGGTTGATGCGCTGCACTTCGCCACCGCTGAGGGTGCGGCTCTGCCGGTCCAGCGTCAGGTAGCCGATGCCGACATCGCACAGGTACTTGAGCCGCGTGCGGATCTCGTCCAGCAGCAGTTTCAGTGCCTCGTCGAGCATGCCGCTGGGCAGGCTGATGCGGTCGAAGAATCGCCGGATGCGGGCTATCGGCAGCAGCATCAGGTCGTGCACCGTCAGGCCGGGCAAGGCCTCCAGCTGCGCGCGCGACCAGCTCACGCCCTGCGGCATGAAGCGCCGCGCGGGTTCGAACACCGAATCGGCATCTTCCTTCGTGCCGAGGCGCCACAGCAGCGCCTCGGTCTTCAGCCGCGCGCCGCCGCACACATGGCAGGGCGTATAGCTGCGGTACTTGGACAGCAGCACGCGGATGTGCATCTTGTAGGACTTCGATTCGAGGTACTCGAAGAAGCGCTTGACGCCATACCACTGCTTGTTCCAGTTGCCGTTCCAGTTCGGCGAGCCGTTGATGACCCAGTCGCGCTGGCCTTCGGTGAGCGCCGACCAGGGCGTGTCGCGCGGGATGCCGGCCTCGCCGCCGTACTTGAGCAGGTCGTCCTGGCATTCCTTCCAGGCCGGCGTCTGCATCGGCTTGATCGCGCCGGAGCGCAGCGTCTTGCGGTGATCGGGGATGACCAGGCCGTAGTCGACGCCGATGACGCGGCCGAAGCCGCGGCAGGTGTCGCAGGCGCCGTAGGCCGAGTTGAAGCTGAACAGCGCCGGTTGCGGGTCGGCGTAGCGCAGGTCGCTGTCGGGGCAATGCAGGCCGGTGCTGAAGCGCCACAGATCGGGCTCGCCTTCGTCCTTCAGCGCGTAGACGTTGACACGGCCGCTGCCGCGCTTGAGCGCCATCTCGATCGCCTCGACGGCTCGGACCTTCTCGGTGCCCTGCAGCCGGAAGCGATCGGCCACCACATCCAGCAGCGTGCGCGGGCCGGTGGGCGAGGCCACCTCGCGCTGCGCCTGCACGCGGGTGAAGCCGCTGGCCGCCAGCCATTGTTCGATGTCGGCCTCGCTGGTGCCGGCGGGCAACTCGACCGGGAAGGTCACCACGAGACGCGGATCAGCCTCCTTCGTGCGGGCCATCAGCTCCGCGTAGATCGTCTCGGGCGAGTCGTGGCGCACGCGCTGCGCGGTCTGCTTGTCGAACAGCTCGGCGGCACGCGCGAACAGCAGCTTCAGGTGATCGTTCAGCTCGGTCATCGTGCCGACCGTCGAGCGCGAGCTGCGCACCGGGTTGGTCTGGTCGATGGCGATGGCCGGCGGCACGCCGTCGACGCGATCGACCGCCGGGCGGTCCATGCGGTCGAGGAACTGGCGCGCATAGGCGCTGAAGGTCTCGACGTAGCGCCGCTGGCCTTCGGCGTAGAGCGTGTCGAACACCAGGCTGGACTTGCCCGAGCCGCTGGGCCCGGTCACCACCGTCATCTCGCCGGTGCGGATGTCGAGGTCGAGGTTCTTCAGGTTGTGCTGGCGGGCGCCGCGGATGCGGATCGTGCCGATGGCGCCGTCCTTGCCGGTCTTGCTGCTGCTGTCCATGGGCCTCCAGGGCGAAGGGAGAGCATTCTAGGGAGGCAGCGGGGATCGTGCAGGGCTTCACGATAGCGCCACCGGCACCGGCTATCGTCGGCCCCGTAGACTCGCCACACTGGCGGGTTCAGGCGCCCCATGGCGCCGCACACGGAGATCGAAAATGAAACGAGTTGTGCACTGGCTGGCCGCAGTCCTGGGCCTGTGCATCACCGCGTCGGCGGCGGCACAGATCGTCGTCGGGCAGACCTCGGGCTTCAGCGGCCCGGTGGCCGCCGGCGTCAAGGAAGTCTCGGACGGCGCCAAGCTCTACATCGACGCCACCAACGCCAAGGGCGGGGTGAATGGCCAGGCGATCGAGATCGTCGCCATGGACGACAAGTTCGACCCCAAGCTCGCGGGCGAGAACGCCAAGGTGCTGATCACCGAGAAGAACGTGGTCGCGCTGTTCCTCAGCCGCGGCACGCCCCACACGCAGGCCATCGTGCCGCTGCTCGATCAATACAAGGTGCCGCTGATCGCGCCCTCCACCGGGGCCATGGTGCTGCACAAGCCTGTCAACCCCTGGGTGTTCAACGTGCGCGCCACCTACCAGCGCGAGGCCGAGCGCGCGGTGCAGCACCTCAGCCTGATCGGCATGGACCACATCGGCGTGATCCACGTCGAGGACAGCTTCGGCGCCGACTTGCTCGAAGGCGCGAAGCGCGGCTTCGCCGGCGTGGGCAAGAACGCCGTCTTCATCGAGAAATATGATCGCGCCAAGTGGGACTTTGCCAAGATCGCGCCGCTGGTGGCCAGCTCCGGCGTGCAGGCGGTGCTGTTCATCGGTTCGGGCAACGCGGTGGCCGACGGCATCGAGGCGATCCGCAAGGCCGGCTCGCGCGCGCAGATCGTCACCTTCTCGAACAACGCCTCGGGCGGCTTCGTCAAGTCGCTGAAGGAGAACGCTCGCGGCGTCATCGTCACGCAGGTGTTCCCCTACGAGCGCTCGCTGTCGGCGCCGATGGTGAAGGAAGCGCACGACCTGGCCGTGGCCAAGGGGCTGGAGGGCGTGTCGCCGGCAATGCTCGAAGGCTTCGCCGCCGCCAAGGTGCTGGTGGCCGCGCTCAGGCGCGCCGGCCCGGCCCCGACACGCGCCAAGATCCAGCAGGCACTGGAAAGCATGAACAAGGTCGACATCGGCGGGCTCGAGATCAGCTACAGCGCGGCCGACCACACCGGCCTGGACTTCGTCGACCTGTCCATCATCGGCACCGACGGGAAGTTCCGCCGCTGATGAGCCTGCCGCGGCCCCGTGCCCGCACCAGCCTGGCGCGGCATCCCGCGCCGGTGCTTCGCGTCAGCGGCACGCTGGACCAAACCGTCTACGACGCCCTGTTCGACGCCGTCATGCAAGGCCGCCTGAAGCCCGGCGAACGGCTCGGCGAGGCGGGGCTGTGCGAGCAGTTCCAGGTCAGCCGCACGGTGGTGCGCCAGGCCCTGCGCCGGCTGGCGGAATCGCAGATCGTCGAGATCGTGCCGAACAAGGGCGCCACCGTGGCGGCCCCCAGCCCCGAAGAGACACGCGAGGTGTTCGAGGCGCGGCGCGCCATCGAAGGCGCCATCGTGCGCGCCGTGGCGGCGCGCATCGGCGCGCTCGACCTGCAGCGCCTGCAGGCGCGACTGGAAGCGGAGCATGCCGCGCTGCACGAAGGCGATCACGGCCGCTGGGTCTCGCTGGCCGGTGGCTTCCATCTCGCGCTGGCGCAGCTGTGCGGCAACCGCGTGCTGCAGCGCCTGCTCACCGAGCTGATGACCCGCTGCTCGCTGATCGTCGCCCTCTACGAGGCGCCGGGCGAGGCCGCGTGCGAACACGACGAGCACCAGCGCATCGTCGAGCTGCTCGGGCTGCGCGACGGTGACGGCGCCGCAGCGCTGATGGACCAGCACCTGCGCGCGCTCGAGTCGCGCCTGGCCTTGCCGCCGCCGATCGGCTGAGGTCGCCGAAGCTGCACGACCTTGGGTCGGGATGACCCAAGTTGGGCGCTCAACGCCCGGATTCGGTGAATGTATACATTCGTCATAGTCGACTAATAATCAATATGAATCAATGACTTGAGTTGCATTCACGGCTGGCATCGATTGTGCGTGTATACAATCAGCCGGCCCGGCTCCGGCACCCCTTCACCCCCACAGGAGCCCACCCATGCAACGTCGTCGTCTGCTGCTCGCTTCCGGCCTCGCCGCCACCGCGCCCGCTCTCTGGCCCGTGGCGGCCCGCGCGGCCGCACCGCTGAAGATCGGCTTCATCTACTCCGGCCCGATCGCCGACATCGGCTGGACCTACCAGCACGACCTCGGCCGCCTGATGGTCGAGAAGGAGTTCGGCAACAAGGTGCAGACGGTCTACGTCGAGAAGGTGCCCGAGTCGGCCGACGCCGACCGCGTGATCCGCCAGCTCGTCAACGACGGCTGCAAGATGATCTTCACCACCTCGTTCGGCTTCATGGATCCGACGATCCGCGTGGCGGCCGACTTCCCCGATGTGGCCTTCGAGCATTGCTCGGGCTACAAGACGGCGAAGAACGTGGGCATCTACCAGACGCGCTTCTACGAGGGCGCCTACCTGATCGGCCTGCTCGGCGGCAAGATGACGAAGACCAACACCTTCGGCTATGTGGCGCCCTTCCCGATCCCCGAGGTGATCCGCAACCTGTCGGCCTGGACGCTGGGCGCGCGCGCCGTCAACCCGAAGGTCGGCGTGAAGGTGGTGTGGATCAACTCCTGGTACGACCCGGGCCGCGAGCGCGAAGCCGCGCAAGCGCTGATCGACCAGGGTGCCGACGTGCTCTACCAGAACACCGATTCCTCGGCCGTGGTGCAACTCGCGCAGAGCAAGGGCCTGTACGCTTTCGGGCAGGACTCCGACATGACGCGCTTCGGCCCCAAGGCCCACCTCTCGGGCAACACGCTGAACTGGGGCGTCTACTACGTGCACAAGGTGCGCCAGATGCTCGAGGGCAAGTGGAAATCCGAGGACACCAAGTGGGGCATGAAGGAAGGCATCGTGCAGGTGGTGCCGCCCAACGCCGAGGTGCCCAAGGACGTGGCGGCGCTGTTCGAGGCGAAGAAGGCGGAGATCCTGGCCGGCAAGTTCCACCCCTTCACCGGCCCGATCAAGGACACCACCGGCGCCGTGCGCGTGGCCGCCGGCCAGACCCTGGCCGAGGACGAGCTGTGGAAGATGAAGTGGTACGCCGACGGCGTGCTCGGCAAACAACCCTGACCCGGGACCGGTGACGATGGAGATCGACTTCGCGCAGCTCACCGCCTACCAGCGCTACAAGCTGATGGCCAGCCTGATCGTGCCCCGGCCGATCGCCCTGGTCACCACGCTGGGCGCCAACGGCGTGGCCAACGCCGCGCCCTTCTCGATGTTCAACATGCTCGGCGAGGACCCGCCGATCGTGATGCTGTCGATCAACCGGCTCAAGGACGGCCGGCTGAAGGACACGGCGGCGAACATCCTGGCCAGCGGCGAATTCGTCGTGCACATCAGCGACGAGGCGATCGCCGCGAAGATGCATGCCTGCGGCGAGTCGCTGCCGCCGGAGGTCAGCGAGCTCGAGCGTTTCGGCCTGCATGCACTGCCCTCGCAGACCGTGAAGCCGCCGCGCATCGCCGAGGCACCGGTGGCCTTCGAGTGCGTGCTGCACGAGAAGCTCGAGACCGAGAGCCGCTACGTCTTCATCGGCCGCGTGCTGTGGCTGCATGCGCGCGACGGCCTGGTCGACACCGAGACCTGGCGCGTGCGCCTGCAGGACTACCACCCGGTGGGCCGCTTCGGCGCGAGCTTCTACATCACCACACGCGACCGCTTCGCGATCGACGGGCAGGACCGCGAGAGCCGCGCCAGCACGCCGATCGACGAGATCTGAACGAGGAGAACCGCATGCCGATCACCGCCGCCGACCACGAACCGATGCGCCAGGCCATCGAGGCCTCGCGCGAGGCTGTCGCCGAGGGCAACATGCCCTTCGGTGCCACGCTGGTGTCGCCCGAAGGCAGCCTGCTCTGGACGGCCAGGAACAACCAGATCACCCGCGGCGACTGCACCGGCCACGCCGAGCTGGTGCTGGTGCGCGAGGCCACCGCGAAGCTGGGCGCCGATGCACTGCGCGGCGGCACGGTGTACGCCAGCGGCGAGCCCTGCGCGATGTGCAGCGGCGCGATGTTCTGGGCCGGCATCCGCCGCGTGGTGTTCGCCGCCTCGCAGCAGGACATCATCGACGCGCTCGGCGGCGAGCAGCTGCCGATCCGCAGTGCGCAGGTCTACGCCGGCGCCTCGCCTGCGGTGCAGGTCGACGGCCCGCTGCTGGGATCCAGCGCGATCGAGGTCCTGCGCGAGGCGGGCCGCCGGCTCAGCCGGTGAGCACCGGGCGCAGCGCGTCGATCTCTTCCACGACGAAATCGAAGAAGGCGGCGACACGGGGCGTGCGCCGCAACTCGGCCGTGGTGAGGATGCGCCAGATGCGCGCCAGCTCGGGCACCGGGCCGAGCACGCGCACGAGTTCCTGCTCGGCATCGGCGATCGCCGTCGGCAAGGGCGCGATGCCGACACCGGCCTTCACCGACTGCAGCACGCCCAGCACGCTGTCGTTGCGCGCCGCCATGCGCGCGGCCGGCGCGACGCTGCGCAGCCAGACCGCCGCCCGGTGGCCTGACATCGCTGCGTCGAATCCGACCAGGGCATGCCGTGCGAGCTCGTCGACGCTGCGCGGCTGTCCATGCAGGGCCACGTAGGCCCGGCTGGCGTAGACGGCCCACAGCGAATCGCCGATCTTGCGGCCGATCAGCGCGCCATCGACGGTGTCGCCTGAGCGCAGCGCCACGTCGATCTCGCCCTTGGCGAGATCGAGGTAGCGGTCGCTCATCACGAACTCGACGTGCAGGCCCGGGTAGCGGGCATGGAAACGATCCAGCAGGCCCGATGCCGCGAGGCGGGAGACCAGCGGCTCCGGGCAGGTGACGCGAATGACGCCAACGGCTTCGCGCCGGGCCGACTCCAGGTGCTGCTCGAGCGCTTCCACCGCCTGCGCCACCTGCCGGGCGTGCGGCAGGAGCGCCTGGCCGAACTCGGTGAGGCGGTAGCCGGCGGTCTCGCGCTGCACGAGCGACTGGCCGATGCGGCGCTCCAGTTCCGCCACGCGGCGCTGCACGGTCGACGGATCGACGCGCAAGGCGCGGCCGGCCGCCAGGGTGCTGCCGTGCTGCGCGAGTGCCAGCAGGTAGCGCAGGTCGTTCCAGTCGAACATGGCCGCATCATGCGGCAGTTCTGCAGCCCTCGACTGCAGAACTGCGGCTCCCGCGGCGGGCAGCGGCGCTCTAAGCTGCACGCGAAGGAGCTGCCCATGACCCCCCATCGCTTCGCCCTCGCACTGCTGCTCGCCCCGCTGGGCGCGCTCGCCCAGGATGCCGTCACCACCGACGGCGACAAGTACACGCTCGTGCTGGAGAACGCGCAGGTTCGCGTGCTGTCCTACCGCGACCTGCCGGGACAGCGCACGCACGAACACCGCCACCCGGCCTTCGTGGCGGTGGCGCTCGCACCCTTCCAGCGCGTGCTGCACCTGCCCGACGGCCGGCTCGTGCGCCGCGAGTTCCGCGCCGGCGAGGTGATGTGGTCCGATGCGCAGACGCACATCGGCGAGAACGTCGGCAACACGCCGACCGAGGTGGTGCTCGTCGAGCTCAAGCCTGCACCACCGACGGCCGCCTGCGGCAGTCGCTGAATCGCACCACCGCGCTCAGGCCGCGGCGTCCAGGCGGAAGATCGCCCGGACATCGGGGCCGAGCGGCGGCGGCGCCAGCGCGCGGCCGGCCAGGGCGGGCACCACCACGTCCGTGCCCACCACACCCTCGCGGCCCATGAACAGCGTCGTCACGTAGGCAGTACACACCGGGCGACCGGGATCGCGCGCACGGTAGAAGTCGTGCTGGAAGTAGAACCAGCGCTCGTCCCAGTGCACGATGCGCGTGTGCAACTCGAAGCGCTCGAAGGGCTTGAGCGAGCGCCGGTAGTGGATGTGGGCCTGGCCCACCGGCGCCACCCAGCGGTTGCGCACCACGCCGCGGAACAGGTCGCAGCGCAGCAGGAAGTCGACGCGCGCGATGTCCATCAGCGACTGGTAGCGGCCGTTGTTCATGTGACCGAAGGCGTCGATGTCGCCGGGCAGCACGCGCCACTGCGTCACGCAGGTGGCGTGCGGGTCGAGCGTGGGCAGCCGGGCGGCGCGGAGGAAGGTCTTGAGCAGGCGGATGAGTGCAAGCATGGTGTCCGGTACCACGCAGTGCCGGCCGGAATCCGGACAGGCGCTCTGGTCACTCATCGCCCGTCACCCGGATCACATTCGAATCGCCTGTTCAGCAGCGGACCACGCCGGACAGCGCGGGGCGCCCACGCGGCCAATCTGAATGCGACGAACGGTCTGGCGCAACGCCGGGCAGTGGGCTAGTTGTCAAATATCAACATGCCGTTCTTCGCGCTCTGCGCCCGCCTGAATCCATCGACCCGATCGGCGCGATATGGGCTGATTGCCATCGAAAACTCCGCCGGGTCGCGTGCCCATGACGACCTTGCCTCCATCTTCTCCCACCCCGGCCACCGCTCAGCTTTCCCGTGCACAGCATGTCGTGGCCGAGCCCGTGCTGGTGCGCCACATCGCCCAGGAAGTCTCGCGCCGCAACGGCAATGCCGCGGCGCTGTGCCGCGGCCTGGGCTTCGGGCTGCCGGACCTCGAACGCATCGACTTCCGTGTCTCGTTTGCCCAGACCAGCCGGGTGATCCTGCGCGCGGAGCGCATGCTCGGGCAAGACGATCTCGGGCTGCGCCTGGGGGCCAACTTCAGCCTGGTGTCGTGGGGCCTGTGCTTCGTCGGCGTCATGGCCTGCGCTAGGCCGCAGCAGGCGCTGGAATTCGCCTTCGACTTCCAGCCGTCCACCGGCCGCTTCCTGCGGCTGCACAAGCAGACCGTCCAGGGCCAGTTCATCGCGACGGCCGAGCCGGAGTTCGACACCGAGGACGGCGTCACGCAGTTCCTGGTGCACCACACCTTCGCAGCGGTCACGCGCCTGTGCCGCTTCGTGATCGCACCGTGGTACGGCCCGAAGCGCGTCGAACTGCGCAGCGCGACACCCGCCGATGCGCGTGTCCACGAGGCCGCGTTCGGCTGCCCGGTCAGGTTCGGCTGCCGGATGAACCGCGTCGTGTTCGACCTGATCGACCACCCGATTGCCACCGCCGATCCGTCGGTCGCGGCAATGTGCCGGCACGCGCTGGAGTTGCAGCGCTCCGGCGTGGGCGCACCGTCCGAGCTGGAGGCGGCGATCGTGCGCGCCTTGCGTGTCGACCTGCGCTCGCCGCCGACGATGGCAGCCATCGCGGCGTCCATCAACCTGAGCGAGCGGACCCTGCGGCGGCGCCTGCTCGAGTCGGGACTTTCGTACGCGGCGCTGCTCGACCAGGAGCGCATGCGACGCGCGCTCGACCTCCTTCATGGCGGCGAGCTGACGCTGGGCCTCGTGGCCGAAGCCTCGGGCTTCGCCGATGCGCGCAGCCTGCGGCGCGCGATCAAACGATGGACCGGCCACACGCCCACGCACTTCCGCTCCCATGGTTGACCACGCCTTCGTCTCGGCGGGGCGCCGCGCCGCGCCCTGGACGCTGGTCTACGTCGTCGTCGCGGCCGCCGCGCTGTATGGAGGCGTCGCGCTGCTGGCGGTGCTGAGCCCGGGCACCCTGCCGTCGACGGCGCTGCTGGCTGCCTTGTTCATCGGCCTGTCCGGGCTGTTCGTGCACATCGCCGTGATCGTCTCGCTGCGCCGCAGCGCGCGCTCGGAGCAGCGTTGCCAGGGACTCATCGAGGCCATCGACGACATCACCTGGATGACCGACCCGCTGGGTCGAGAGGCGCTGTACATCAACCCGGCCGCCGAACGCGCCTACGGGCGCACGCGGCCCGAACTGCTGGGCGCGCAGCCGCCCTGGCTGGGCTGGGTGCATGCCGACGACCAGCCTTCCGTGCAGGCGCGCTGGCGCATGGTCGGCAGCGGCAATGCGGGCGACATCGAGTACCGCATCGTGCGCCCGGACGGCCAGGTTCGCTGGCTGCGCGAACGCACCGCGCTGCTCAGCGATCACGAGGGCCGGCCGCTGGCCGTGGCCGGCATGGCCGAGGACGTCACCGACAAGCGGTTCGAGTTCGAGCAGCACCGAGAGCAGGCCATGCGGCTGGAGTCGCTGCTGCAGTCCGCCAGCGACGCCATCATCAGCGTCGATCATCGGCAGCGCATCTGCCTGTTCAACCGCATGGCATGCGAGGTGTTCCGCATCAGCGCCGAAGCCGCTCTGGGCCAGCCGCTGGACAACTTCATCCCGCCGGCGCAGCAGCTCGCGCACAGGCTGCATGTCGACACCTTCGGACGTTCTGGCACGACCCGCAGGCGAATGGGCAGGATGCACGGCCTGGCCGGCATGCGCAGCAACGGCGAAACCTTTCCGATCGAGGCATCGATCTCGCGCTCCGGCTCCGGCGAGGCCACGCTGCTGACCGTCGTACTGCGCGACGTCACCGCCGCACGCCAGGCAGAGACAGCCCGGCAGGCCTTGCTGCGGGCCGAGGGGGCGAGCCGCGCGAAGTCGGAGTTCGTGGCCCGCATGAGCCACGAGATGCGTACGCCGCTGAACGCGGTGCTCGGTTTCTCGCAACTGATGCAGTCCGACGAGCACGACCCGCTGGCGCCGGCGCAGTACCGGCGTGCCGAGCGCATCCGGGCAGCAGGCTGGCACCTGCTGCAGCTCATCGCCGACGTGATGGACCTGGCCAGCGTCGAGTCGGGCAGCGTTCGCGTGGACGCCACCAGCGTCGCGCTGTTCGACACGCTCGACGAGGCCATCGCGATCTGCGAGACGCAGGCGCGCAGCCGCGGCATCACCCTGCACGTGCACGACCGCGGGGGCCCGCGCCTGTTCGTCCAGGGCGATCCGATCCGGCTGCGCCAGGTGCTGATCAACGTGCTCTCCAACGCCGTCAAGTACAACCGCGAAGGCGGTGCCGTCGACATCCATGCCCGCCTGGCCGACGGCCGCATCACCCTGGAGGTACAGGACAGCGGCATCGGCATGTCGCCCGAGCAGCTCGTGCACCTGTACGAGCCCTTCAATCGCCTGGGCCGCGAACGCGGCGAGGTCGAGGGTTCGGGCATCGGGCTGGTGCTGACCCGCCAGCTGATCGAGCGCATGAACGGCCTGCTGCACATCGCCAGCGAGCCCGGCCGCGGCACACGCGTGAGCATCACCCTGGTCGCCGCAGCACCGGATGCGCAGGCGTTCCCGTCCGCGACACCGGCACCGCCGGCCGGCCCGCTGCCCGGCGCCGGCAGCGCCGACCTGCCGCCGGCCCTGGTGCTCTACATCGAGGACAACCCGGTCAACGTGCTGCTCGTCGAGCAGCTCCTGGCGCGCTGGCCGCAGATTCGCTTCGTGCATGCGGACGACGGCCACGGCGGCCTCACGCTTGCCCGCCGTCTGCTGCCCGACCTGGTGCTGCTCGACATGCAGTTGCCCGACATGCACGGAACCTCCGTGCTGGCCGCCTTGCGAGCCGATCCGGCCACGGCCAGCCTGGCGGTGGTGTCGCTGTCGGCCAGCGACCTGCCGGAGGACGCGGCGGTTGCGCGCGAAGCCGGCGCCCTCGAATACTGGACCAAGCCGATCGACGTCGCCAGCTTCCACAAGGACCTGATTCGCGTGCTCGCACCCGAGGCGCCCCGCGGCGCCAACCGCTGAGGCGAAGCTCAGCCCGCCAGGAAGCGCTCCACCAGCGCGAACTGCGCCGGCGTGTTCAGCGCCGGCGCGTGCCCGCAGCCGGCGATCTCGACCACCACCGCGCGCGGCCCGCGGTTGCGCATCTGCTCGGCGGTGTCGGGCAGCAGCAGGTCGGAGTCTTCGCCGCGCAGGCACAGCACCGGGATGTCCAGCGCATCCCACTCGTCCCAGCGCAGGTAGTCGTCGTCGTGGTGGGTGAACTGCATCACCATCGCCGGGTCGTAGTGCGGCGTGACGCGGCCGTCGGGCAGGCGCCGCACCGAGGTCTCGGCCAGGCGCCGCCATTGCGCATTGCTCAGCCAGCCGTAGGGCTTGTAGACGGTGCGGAAGTACTGCTCCAGCTCGCTCACCGTCGCAAACGCCGCCGGGTTGCCGGCGTAGCTGCGGATGCGCTGGATCGCCGCATCGGCGAGCTGCGGGCCGTTGTCGTTGAGCACCAGCCGGCGGATGCGGCCCTGCAGCGCGGTCGCTGCGGCGACGATGCCGATCGCCCCGCCCATCGAGGTGCCGAGCCAGTGGAAGCGCTCGATGCCCAGGCCGTCGACCAGCGCGGCGGCCAGCTTCACGTAGAACGCGAGACAGTACTCCTGCTCGGGTGCCGGGCTCCACTGGCTCAACCCGCGGCCGATGGTGTCGGGGCAGATGACCCGGTAGCGCTGCGACAGGTGCTGCGCGATGTCGTCCATGTCGCGCCCGGTGCGCGCCAGGCCGTGCCAGGCGACCACCGTCTCGGCGTGCTGCGCACCCCACTCGGTGTAGTGGAGTTCGCGGCCCTCGCAGGCGATGTAGTTCGACGTGAAGCTCATGCGGCCTCGGTGCTCAGTCGGGGACCACCAGCGTGTTGCCGTGCATGCGGATCGCGTCGGCCTGCGCCGGGCGCCGAAGGATCGGCGGCACGTTGTCGGCGGTGATCGCCGGCGCGGCGCCCGGCGAGCCGCCGCGCGGCACCGTGCGCACTACCTGGCTGTCGGGCAGCGGCTGGCCGTGGCGCAGGTGGGCGTACATCGCGTCGAGCGCGCGGTTCAGGTAGACGTGCAGCGGGATGTAGCGGGTGTCGTAGCCGCCCAGCACCGCCGGAAGGCCGATGAAGGTGTCGAAGTGCTGCGCGTTGGTGACCTCGATGTACGACAACCGGCTGTGGCGCCCCTCGACACGCTTGTTCAGCGCGGTATAGGGCCGCGAGCTGTGGTTCACCGGGATCAGCGCATCGGCGCGGCCGTGCACGATGATCGCCGGCTTGCGCTGCAGATTGCCGCTGCGCAGCGTCTGCCCGATGCCCTGCTGCAGTGCCAGCGCCTTCGCGTCGCTGCCGGTGAGCAGATTGCGCAGGCACAGCGCGCCGTCGAGGTTGAAGTCCTGCGTGAAGGTCGAGGGCGACAAGGACACCAGGTCGCGCAGCGCCAGGCCCGGGCTCAGGTTGTTGATGAGCTGCACGCCCGACGACGGCGGCACGCCGTTGCCGGTGGCGGCCATGGCCGCCAGAGACGCAGGCGGCAGCGGTCCGACGGTGAGCGTCGGCGTCGTGGCCGCGTAGCTGTAGCCGCACAGGGAATCGGCCACGCTGGAGCGCGACAGCGCGTTGCCGAAGGTCACCGCCACCGCCGGCGCCACCTCGAAGGCGGCGAGCGACGCATGCAGCACCGCCGACTCCGGCTCCCAGCCGTAGGCCGCCAGCTTCGCGAGCGCCTCGTCGGCCTGGCCGGCGGTGGTGTCGGCCGTCAGCAGGCCCTTGGCCTTCAGCGAGGCACAGCGGTTGGCGGCGAACGCGGCCACGACGAAGCCGATGCCCGGCGCACCGGCCACCTGCGGCGACAGCGCGGCGCAGCTCTGGTACAGGTTGGCCTGCGTGGTGTAGTCGTACAGCACCTTGCCGGCGTCGGCCTGCAGCACACTGCCGCGCTGCACGGCGATGCCGGCGTTCTGCGGCAATTCCACGGCCGGCTCGGACACCGCGACGCCGTCGATCAGGCGATCACGGTCGAGCTCGGCAGCGGCCAGCGCCGAGGCGCCGCCGTTGCTGATGCTCGAGGCGATCACCAGCGTGTTCGCCGGCCGGATGGTGCGCAGCGTCTCGCCCTTGGGCAGTGCGATGCCGTAGCGATCGTTCAGCGCCCAGTAGGCGAACTCGATGGCCTGCAGCGTGAAGCGGCCCCAGTCCTTCTCGGGGTTGCGCTGCGAGTGCGCGTGCTTGAAGGCGAAGCGGTCCGGCGTGGCCGCATTGAAGGCGGCGAGCTGCGCCGCGTCCAGCGGCGCGCGGAACTGCGCCGAGTCACCGGCCGCGGCCGCCGTGGCGCGCGTGCCGTCGATCAGCGGCACGGTGTCGGCCATCAGGTCGTGCGCCGCAGCGCCGGTGCCCTTGTCGGTGTAGGCCACCGCGCAGCCGTGCTTGAGGCCCCATTCTCCGGTGCTGATGCCGCCGTACACGCCGCGCGAGCCCGACGAGGTGGCGGTGACGATGCAGGGCTTGCGCGGGTCGAAGCTCGCCGGCACCTGCACCATCAGCACGACATTCTGCGACGCCGCGCCGCCATCGGCACCGCGGCTGTAGGCGATGTACTCGGTGCCGGCGATCTTGCCTTCGCCGGCAGTCACCGTGCCGTCGGCCGCCACGTTCGGGCCGTACAGCGTGCCGTAGCCGCCGGGCGCCGTCATGTCGACGATGGCGCGGTAGTTGTTGTAGATCGCCGCGCGGCGCAGCTCCGCCGCGGTGGGCGCGAGCGCGTTGACGTAGGTCGGCGCCACGGCGCTGGCCAGGCCGGTCTTGCCCAGGCCGGCGGTGAGCAGGTCGTCGGTCGCGCCATCGTAGGCCGTCTTGCGCACCTCGCCAGCGATGAAGCCCGGCAGGCGGTTGAACAGGCCGCGCGGGCCGCGGTCGGCTCGCTCGTCGGCGCCGCGATCGCGCTCGGTCGAGGCGCTCTGTGCCGTGGCGCGCGTGTCGGCCGGGGCCGTGTCGCCGCCGCCTCCGCAAGCCGCCGTGAGGGCCGCCGCCGCGAGCGGTGCCAGCAGGTTCTTCGTCTTCATGCCTTGTCTCCTCGGGGTGGAGCGCGTCTCATCGCGCGCAGTCGCCCCACCACACCGGTGGGGAAGTGATAAACGGAGAGCACGAACAGCAGGCCCAGCCAGAGCAGCCAGCGGTCGGGCGAGACGAGCGCCGCGAGCACGGGCACGCCCTCCAGCGCCGAAGCGCCGAGCTTGAGCAGGTCCTGCAGGTAGTTCTGCGCGATGACGAACAGCACCGAGCCGATCACCGCGCCGTAGACCGTGCCCATGCCGCCGATCACGACGACGAGCAGGATGTCCAGCATGATCTCGAAGGACAGCGAGGTGTCCGGCCCCTGGTAGCGCAGCCACAGCGCGAGCAGGCAGCCGGCGAGCGTGGCGAACAGCGCCGACAGCACCGAAGCCAGCGTGCGCCAGACCACCGTGCGGTAGCCGATCGCCTCGGCACGGAAGTCGTTCTCGCGGATCGCCTGCAGCACGCGGCCGAAAGGCGAGTTGACGATGCGCAGCAGCGCCAGCACGAGCAGCGCCGCGACGCCGAACAGCAGGTAGTAGGTGACGAAGCGCCCGTCGACCGACGCGCCGAGCAGCGGCGCGTCGAGGTACTGCGTGCCGGGCTGCAGCGCCTCGGGCACCTTGAAGTTCAGGCCGTCCTCGCCGCCGGTGAAGTCGGACAGCTGCGAGGCCAGCGTCAGGAAGGCCGAGGCCACGGCCAGCGTGATCATCGCGAAGAAGATCGCCTTCACGCGCAGCGAGGCCAGGCCGATGAGCAGCGCCAGCGCCAGCGACACTCCCAGCGCCGCGCCCACACCCAGTGCCACCGCGCCCCAGCCCGGGCCTATGCGCGTGCTGGCGATGGCGATGCCGTAGGCGCCGATGCCGAAGAACATGGTGTGCGCGAAGCTGACGATGCCGGTGTAGCCGAGCAGCAGGTCGAAGCTGGCCACCAGCACGATGAAGACGATGATCTTGGCCGCCACGTTCAGCGCCTTCGTGCCGGGAAACAGGAAGGGCGTTAGCGCCAGCCCGAGCACGATGGCCACGAGCAGGATCGCCAGCCAGCGGCTGCGCGGGAGGTCGTCGGAGAGCAGGCGGGAAATCATCGGTTGGCCACCGGATAGAGGCCCTGCGGGCGCCACAGCAGCACCGCGACCATCAGTGCGATGCTGGCGAAGGCGGTGAACACCGGTGCAATGAAGCCGGTGTAGTTGACCAGCAGGCCGACCAGCAGCGCGCCGACGAAGCAGCCCAGCGTCGAGCCCAGCCCGCCGATGATGATGACGATGAAGATCAGCACGTTGACCTGCGCGCCGAGTTGCGGGATGACGTTCTGCTGGAAGAGGCCCCACATCACGCCCCCCAGCCCGGCCAGCGCCGAGCCGACGACGAACACGCCGACGAACAGGCGGCGGATGCGGTAGCCCAGCGCCTCGACCATCTCGCGGTCCTGCACGCCGGCGCGCACCAGCAGGCCGATCTTCGTGCGCACCAGCACGTGCAGCATGGCGGCGAGCACGAAGGCGCCGATGGCCACCGCGAGCACGCGGTACTTGCCGATGGCGGCGTCGCCGATGAGGATCGATCCGCGCAACGCCTCGGGCAGTGCGAGCGGGCGCTGCTCCGGACCCCAGATCACCTTGATCAGCTCCTCGCCGATGATCATGCCGCCCATGGTGATGAGGATCTGCTTGAGGTGCTGGCCGTACACGGGCCGCACCATCACGCGTTCGAAGGCCCAGCCGATGGCGCCGGCCAGCGCCATCGCCGCCGCCATAGCGGCGAACACCGCGACGAGGTTGCGCAGCAGGCTGTCCACCGATGTCCAGTCGGCCATGCCCGCGAACACCGTGGTGGCGACGTAGGCACCGAAGGCGATGAACACGCCGTGGCCGAAGTTCAGCACGTCCATCAGGCCGAACACGAGCGTGAGCCCGGAGGCGGTGACGAACACGATCATGCCCATCGCCAGGCCGGCGATGGTCAGCGTCAGCCAGGTCGAGGGCGAGCCGATCAGCGGCAGCGCCAGCAGCGCGAGCAGCGGCACCAGGGCGAGTGGCAGCCAGTCGAAGCTGGCTTTCGGGATGGCGGCACTGCTCATTGGTGCGCCCCCAGCGACAGGCCGAGCAGGCGTTGCTGCAGTTGTTCGTTCTCCACCAGTTCCGCCATCGCGCCGCGGTGCACGACGCGGCCGTCGTCCATCACCGCGACGGTGTCGCCCAGCGCCCGGGCCATGGCGAAGTTCTGCTCGACCAGCAGCACCGTGGTCTGCGTGGCCTTCAGCTCGCGCAGCGCGGCGATCAGGTTGCCGACGATGGCCGGCGCGAGGCCCTTGCTCGGCTCGTCGATGAGCAGCAGCCGCCGCGGCTCGACGATGGCGCGCGCGATGGCGAGCATCTGCTTCTGCCCACCGGAGAGCTTGCCCGCCGGATAGAGCCAGAACTTCTTCAGCGCGGGGAACAGGCCGAAGATCCAGTCCAGCCGCTGCGTGTCGATGTCGTCGATGCGGCGCGCGCCGCGCGCGGCGAGCAGCAGGTTCTCGCGCACCGTCAGGTCGCCGAAGATGCCCATGCTCTCGGGCACGTAGGCGATGCCGAGCTGCGCGATGTCGGGCGTCTGCCGGCGATGGATGGGCGCGCCGTCGAAACTCACCGTGCCCGCCGATGCCGCCCACAGGCCCATGATCGTGCGCAGCGTGGTCGTCTTGCCGGCGCCGTTGCGGCCGAGCAGCATGGTCACCTGGCCGAGCGGCACCTCGAAGTCCACGCCGTGCAGGATGTGGTAACTGCCGATGTGCGTGTGCACGCCGTCGAGCTTGAGCAGCGCGCTCATGCCGGCTCCTCCACCGTGCTGGTGCCGAGGTAAGCCTGCTGAACGACCGGCGAGGCGATCACCGCCTCGGGCTCGCCGTCGGCCACGAGCTGGCCGTTGTGCAGCACGATGATGCGGTCGGCCAGCTCGCGCACCACGTCCATCTTGTGCTCGACGAGCAGGATGGTCTTGTTGCGCTGCTGCTTGAGGGTACGGATCAGGTCCAGCACCACCGGCACGTCGTCGACGCTCATGCCGGCGGTGGGTTCGTCGAACATGTAGACGCTGGGCTCGAGCGCCATCAGCATCGCCACCTCGAGCTTGCGCTGGTCGCCGTGCGGCAGGCTGGCGGCGGGTGCGTCGGCGCGGTCGGCGAGCCTGACGCGGTCGACCAGAAGGTGCGCCCGCTCCAGGGTGTTGCGGTGGTCGCTCCACACCGACCACAGGTTCAGCCCCTCGCGGCGGCGCGACTGCACGGCCAGGCGCACGTTCTCCAGCACCGACAGGTTGGGGAACAGCTGCGTGAGCTGGAAGGCGCGGCCGATGCCGCGGTGGGTGCGCTGCGGCGTGGCCTCGTTCGTGATGTCGGCGCCGTTCAGGTGCACCGAGCCTTCGCTGGCGCGCAGCTGGCCGGAGATCAGGTTGAAGTAGGTCGTCTTGCCGGCGCCGTTGGGGCCGACGATGGCCGTCAGCGTGCCGGGCTCGAAGCGGCACGACACATGGTCGACGGCCACGTGGCCGCCGAAGCGGATGGTGAGGTCCTTCGTCTCGAGCATGGGCGCGTCAGGGGCAGGTGCCGATCACGTAGTAGTTCGGCGCGGTCTGCTTCAGCGTGGTAGTGACGAACACGTTCCACAGGCCCATGTTCTGGTTCGAGCCGTTGGCCAGCGCGTAGCCGCCGGACACATGGGCGCGGCCGGCCGTGGTGTGCGCGTAGTTCGACGCGGTGAAGCAGGTCGCCGCCGCGCTGCCGGTGGTCGTGCCGGTGGCGGGTGCCGACGCGGCACTCTCGGCGCCGTTGGCGTCGACGGCGGTGACCGTCCAGCTGTAGGTGGTGGCGGCGGCCAGGCCGCTGTCGGTGTAGCTCGTGCCCGCGACCGGCGCGGCGGTGACGCGGCTGCCGTTGCGGTAGACGTGATACCCCGCCGCGCCGCTGACGCCGGCCCAGGCCACCACCATGCTGCTGGCGGTGGCGCCCGAGGTCGCCACACCGGTCGGTGCGGCCAGCGTGGTTCCGCCCCCGCCTCCACCGCCGCCACCCGTGCCGGACGAGAGCCGGTCGACCATCGCCTTGATCGCCGCGCCCTGCGTGCCGGCACGCTGCGCGAAGTTGCTGCCGTACCAGCCGATCCAGTCCCAGCAGCCGTTGGGGTTGGCCAGCGAGCCGCTGGCGGCGGTGGCGCGGCTCGTGCTGTCCACGCGCGTCTGCGGGAACAGCACGACGATGCGGTTGGTGTCGGCCCAGCGTGTGTAGCCGGTGCTCTTGAGGAACTTGTCGCCGATGGTGGCGACGTTCTGCTGGCAGCCGTGCAGCGCCACGTGCAGCCGGCAGCTCGCGCCGGCGGCGCATTCGGCCGGCACGTAGACCCAACCGGTGGGCGCGACGCCGGGGTTGGTGGTGAACGCGGTCTGGTCGAACTCGATGTAGTTGGCGGCCGCCGGCGCGTTGTTGCGTGCGTTGAGCGTGCCGTAGAACTTCGACAGCACGGCCTTCGCACCGTCGTAGCCGCAGTTGCTGATGTAGGGAGAGGCGCTGCTGCTGCAGGCGTTGTTGCCGGTGGCGTCGAAGTCGGTCGGGAACACATGCGCGGTGCTGTTGCGGCGCACGAACTCCAGGTTGGCCGCGGCCACGCCGTTGTTCTGGTACTGCGTCTGCAGCGCCAGCATCGGGTTGGGGCCGACGGTGTAGTCGCTGTTGCCGACGAACATGAAGATCTTCTGCGCGGCGATGTTGCTCTTCGCGTCGATCGCCGTGCCGCTCCAGTTGTTGATGTCGGCCTGCATCGTCGACAGCGCCGAACTGGAGATGCTGGCGTTGTACATGCACGCGGTGTAGCTGGCATGCCCCGCGCACATGTAGGGCCCGCCGGCGAACACGCCCACGCCCTTGAAGGTGGCCGAGTGCGCCACGCCGAGCTGGTTGGCCATGAAGCCGCCCGACGACAGGCCCGAGACGGTGATCTGGGCCTTGTCGATGACGAGCTGCGGCAACGCCACGGCAGCGATTGCCGCCGATGACACGAACGCCGCGACGCCCGCGATGCCTCGCAGGATGGCTGTCTTCATGCTTGCCTCCTCAGGCGGCGCGGGCCGCTCTCGTGTGGCTCAACGCTTGTTGCGGATCGGCACGGCCATCTCTTCGGCCTTGATCTCGCGCACCAGCTCGGGCACGCCCCAGGCAAAGGCCGGGTCGACCTTGATCTTGAAGTGGTACATGCTCTGCATCGCCTGGTGGTCTTCCTTGCGGAAGGTCATCTTGCCCTTGGGCGTGTCGAAGCTCATGCCTTCCATGGTCTTGATGAGCTTCTCGGTGTTCGCGTCGCCGGCGGTCTTCTTCAGGGCCTCGACCACCGCGATCGCCGCGCTCATGCCGCCGGCGGTGAAGAAGTCCGGCGGGTTCTTGAACTGCTTGTAGTGGTTGGCCACCAGCCACTCGTTGACCGGGTTCTTCGGGATGCCGAAGTAGTAGTACGTCGCGCCTTCCATGCCGGGGAACTTCTTGTACGCGGCCATCGCCGGCAGGATGTTGCCGCCGGTGGCGATCTCGATGCCGTAGCGCTTGAGGTCGAGGTCGGCGATCTTGAACGGGTTGCCCGCGCCGGCCCAGATGATGAAGATCACCTTGCGGCCGGGCTGATCCTTCAGCTTGTCGATCAGGCGCTGCGCACCGGCGGTGAAGTCGGTGGTGTTGGTCGGCAGGTATTCCTCGTGGACGATCTTCGCGCTCTTCACCGCGTCCTTGAAGGCCTTCACGCCGTCGCGGCCGAAGGCGTAGTCCTGCGCCAGCGTGGCGATGCTGGTGCCGGCCTTGTCCAGCGCCACGGCGTTGCTGATCGCGTCCTGGCTGCTGTTGCGGCCGGTGCGGAAGATGTAGCGGTTCCACTTGTCGCCGGTGATCGAATCGGCCACGGCCGGCTCGACGAGCAGGATCTTCTTGTACTCCTCGGCCACCGGCAGCAGCGCCAGCGCCACGCCGCTGGAGGTGGGGCCGACGGCGATGTCGGCCTTGTCGTCGGCGTAGGCGGCGGCCAGCAGGCTCTTGCCCACGTCGGGCTTGCCCTGGTCGTCCTTCTCGATCACGACGAGCTTCTTGCCGGCCACCGTCATCGTGCCGCCGGTGGCGTAGTCCAGGCCCATCATGAAGCCGGTGGCGGTCTGCTTGCCGTAGGCCTCGAGCGGGCCGGTCTTGCTGTAGACATGGGCGATCTTGATCTCGCCCTTGGACTGCGCGAAGGCGAAGGTGGTGGCGCTCAGGGCGGCGACGGCCAGGGTGCCGAGCCAGAGGCGGCGGTGGGCGTGGGGCATGCGGTGTGTCTCCGTGAGATGGCAACAGGGTGGGCGCTTGTCGGCCCGTGCCGCTCAAAACGCAAACGCTGTGCCACGCGGCACCGTGCAAACCCTGATCGCCGCCCGTGGCGGCCGCGCTCACTGCATGAACGAGAACGAACGCATCGTGCCCAGTTGCGGCGACGCTTGCGTGGCACCGGCATCGAAGGGGTGATCCAGGCGCCCGTAGCCGCCGATGATGCGCATCACGTACGCGCGCGTCTCGGCATACGGCGGCACACCGCGGTAGCGGTTCACCGTGCCTTCGCCGGCGTTGTAGGCGGCGGCGACCAGCGGCACGTTGCCTTCGAAGTAGGCCATCAGCCAGCGCAGGTAGGCCATGCCGCCGCGGATGTTCTGTTCGGCGTCGTAGGGCCGGAACACGCCGAAGCGCGCTGCCGTGTCGGGGATCAGCTGCATCAGTCCCTTGGCGTTCTTCGGCGACAGCGCGGCGGCGTCGTAGTTGGACTCGACCTTGATGAAGGCGAGCACCAGGCGCGGCGAGAGCTTGTAGGTCGGCGCGTGCCTCTTGACGATCTCCACGATGTGGCTCGGCGCATCGGGCGGTAGCACCTCGGCTGCGCGCACCGGGGGGCGCGCCGGCGGCCGCTCGGTCATCTGCGGCGGGGCGCGGTCGATCATGCACTCGGGCACGTAGTTGGGCGGCCCGCCCACGTTGGCCAGCATGCGCACGGCCTGCTCCAGGCCCTGCTCGGCGGCCGCGTGGAAGAAGAAGGCGGCGGTGGCATCGCTGCGCTCCACGCCGCGGCCGTTGGCGTACATCCAGCCGAGGTTGAACTGAGATTCGGCATCACCCAGGCGGGCGGCCTTGCAGTACAACTGCGCGGCCTTCTCGGCGTCGCGCTCGACGCCCTCGCCGTTCTCGTAACCCAATGCCTCGCTGCGCAGGAGCGTGCGCAGGCTGCGCTCGGTCTCGCCTTCCGCGGGCGTGACGGTGGCGCGTGCCGGCGCCGCCAGCAGCAGGATCGACAGCACGGCAGCAGCGAAATGCCTGCTTGCCAGACAAACGCGCCCGATGCTTTGCCTGCTTTCCATGCACCGCCCGACTTGCAGACAATCAGCGCTCATGTCGAGAGTTTCTCGTACAGCGTCGCCCGCGAGATGCCGAGCAGGCGCGAAGCCGCCAACTTGTTGCCGCCGGTGGCGGTGAGCGCCTCGCGGATCGCCTGCGCCTCCAGCTCGGCCACCGCCTGCGGCAGCGACTTGACGCCGGCGATCTTCGGCGCGGCGGCCTCGGCGCCGGGCTGCGCCGCGACAGCAGCAGGCATCGCAGACGAAGGGTTGTCTTCGAGCACGGCCTGGAAATGGCGCGCAGTGAGCAGGCCATCGTCGGTCATCAGGCTGGCCTGCTCGAGCGCGTTGCGCAGTTCGCGGATGTTGCCCGGCCAAGGCTGGCGGGCCAGCAGTTCCAGCGCATCGGGCGACAGACTCTTGTGCGCCATGCCGCTGCGCCGCGCGATGTCGTCGGCCAGGGTCTCGGCCAGCGCCTCCAGGTCGGAGAGCCGGTCGCGCAGCGGCGGCAGGCGGATCGGCAGCACATTGAGCCGGTAGTACAGATCGGCGCGGAAGCTGCCCGCGCGCACCATCGCCGCCAGGTCGCGGCTGGTGGCTGCGATCACCCGCACGTCGACGTGCTGCACCTGGTTGCTGCCCAGCGGTTCGACCTCCTGCTCCTGCAGCACGCGCAGCAGCTTGGACTGCAGCGCCAGCGGCATGTCGCCGATCTCGTCGAGGAACAGCGTTCCACCGTGTGCCAGCTTGAACTTGCCGTCGCGGCCCTTGCGGTCGGCACCGGTGTAGGCACCGGCGGCGACGCCGAAGAATTCCGCCTCGAGCAGGGTGTCGGGTACCGCGGCGATGTTGACGCCGACGAAGGGCCTGGCGGCGCGCGAGCTGGCGGCGTGGATGGCGTGGGCGAGAAGTTCCTTGCCGGTGCCCGTCTCTCCCAGCAGCAGCACCGTGCTGTCGGTCTGCGCCACGCGGCGTGCCTGGCGCTTGACCTCCATCGCCGGCGCGCTGGCGCCGATGAAGCTGGCCACCGTGTGCTTGGGCCGGCGCTCGCGCGTCAGGTGTTCGGCGAGTTGCTGCCGGGCGTTGTCGAGATCGCGCTGCAGGCGGCTGAACTTGGCGATCAGCGGCTGCATCGTCGTCTCGGGGTGGTCGAGCAGCACCATGCCCATCGCGCCGATCACCGTGCCGTCGGCGTCGCGCAGCGGCAGCCGGCTGACCAGGAAGGTACCCGCCTGGTTGGTCAGCAGGTCGACCAGGATCGGCTGGCCGCTCTCGATCACCTGCACCATCATCGTGTTGGGCACGACCTCCTCGACGCGGCGGCCGACGAAGTCGTCCTCGGCATGCCCGAGCGCCGGCAGGAATCGCTTGTAGCCCTCGCTGATCCAGACGATGCGGTGTTGCCGGTCGACCACCATCATGCCCATGGCCGTCTGCGCGAAGGTGTCGAACATCGACTGCGTGGCCATCTTCAGCAGGCTGTCGGTGTCGACGGGCAGGGCAGCAGGCATCACGGTCATGGGTCGCAGTGTCGGAAAGCCGGACACTGTAGTCGAGCGCACCGGAAACGCCACCCCGCGGGCTGGGGACGGAGACATCATCGAATCTCCCTGCTCTTGTAATTATGAATTAGTAATTGTAGAGTGGCCTCAGAACCACTGCCGGCAATCAGCATGGCCGAGCCGATTCCGCTACGTCCATCCTCACTTCACGAAGAAGTGGCCACTCGCCTTCGAAACATGGTGTTCGAGCGCCAGCTGGCCCCCGGGCAGTGGATCGACGAGCTGGCGCTGGCGCGCGAGTGGCAGATCAGCCGCACGCCGCTGCGCGAGGCGCTGAAGGTGCTGGCCTCCGAAGGCCTGGTGGTGCCGGTGCCGCGCCAGGGCTGCAAGGTGGCCGAGATGTCGGAAGACGACGCCGAACAGCTGCTGCCGGTGATGGCGCTGCTCGAGGGCCGCTGCGCCTTCGAGGCGGTGCGCAAGGCAAGCGACGCCGACATCCGGCGCCTGCAGAAGCTCCACGAGCAGCTCGAGAAGCACGCCGCGGCGAAGAACATCGACGGCTACTACCGCGCCAACCACGAGTTCCACAGCGCCGTGCAGGCCATGGCCGGCAACCGCTGGCTCGACCGCGCCACCGGCGACCTGCGCCGCTTCGTGCGCCTGCTGCGCGGGCGGCAGCTGCACTGGCCGGGGCGCATCGAGGCCTCGATCAACGAACACCGCGTGCTGCTCGACGCCATCGTGCAGCGTGACGCCGCGCGCGCCGAACGCGTCATGCACGATCACCTGCTCGCCCAGCTCGCCGCGTTGAAGGCGCTGCGCCTGCACGAGACCACGCAAGGAGCGCCCCATGCTGGATGAGATCAAGAGCGCCGCGCGCAAGGTGAACAGCGCGCGCCATCTGCGCGGCCTGCTGATCGACTGCCGCCGGCTGCTGTCCGAGCGAGGCGAAGCGAACAGCGTGGCGATCGCGCGCAACGTGGTGGCGCGCTTTCGCGAGCTGCCGGAGGACGAGCAGGCCAGCTTCTTCGAGCGCCTCTCGCGCGATTTCAGCCCCGACCCGAAGCTGGTGCTGCGCGATGCGCAGGCCTATGCCGAGACGCCGAACGCACAGACGCTGCTGCGCCTGACGCAAAGCGCCGAGCCGCCGCGCCAGGAACTGTTGCGGCGCATCAACCGCTCGCCCGGCGGCACGGGCAGCATCGTCGCGATGCGCCGCGCCCTGCTCGCCCGCGTGAACCGGCAGCCCGAGCTGCAGGCGGTCGAGGCCGACTTCCTGCACCTGCTGTCGAGCTGGTTCAACCCCGGCTTCCTGAGGCTGCAACGGGTCGACTGGAACTCGCCGGCGCAACTGCTCGAGCAGATCATCCGCCACGAGGCGGTGCACACCATCGACGGCTGGGACGACCTGCGCCGGCGCCTGCAGCCCGACCGCCGCTGCTTCGCCTTCTTCCACCCGCAACTGCCCGACGAGCCGCTGATCTTCGTCGAGGTGGCGCTGCTGCCGGCGATGCCCGAGGCGATTGCGCCGCTGATCGACAAGGCCTCCGAGCCACTGCCGCCGGGCCAGTTCAAGGTGGCGGCGTTCTACTCGATCAGCAACTGCCAGCCGGGGCTCAAGGGCGTGTCGCTGGGCAACTTCCTGATCAAGCGTGTGGCCGAGGAGCTCAAGCGCGAGCTGCCGCAGCTGAAGACCTTCTGCACGCTCTCGCCCATCCCCGGCTTCGCGCGCTGGGTGCGCGCCGGGGCCCTCTGCACGGGTCTGACGAAATCGAAGGCACAGCGGCTCGAAGAAGCGAGGGCCACCCTGACGAATGCCTGCGGCGGCGATCTCGACCGGCTCACCCATGCTGCCGGCCTGCGTGCCCTGCCGGCCGAGGGCTCACAGGCGCTGCTGCGCCTGGGCGCCTACTACCTCGGCTGGCATGCCAGCGCCGAGGGCGGCGACCCGGTGGCACGCTTCCACCTCGACAACGGCGCACGCCTCGAACGGCTCGACCCGCTCGGCGACCTGTCGGCCAAGGGGCTGCGCCAGTCCTTCGGCCTGATGGTCAACTACCTCTACGACCTCGACAAGGTAGAGACACACCATGAGAAGTTTGTCCACGGAGAAGTGGCACAGTCACGCCTCCTGACGTCATTGCTCTGACACCCTTACAACCACGGAGACACCATGACTCGCACCTCCCCGACCCGCCTGCGCCGACTCACGCTCGGCCTGCTGCTTGTCGCCGCCGCCCCGTGGGCCGCGGCCCAGGCCTGGCCGACCAAGCCGGTGACCATCGTCGTGCCCTTCCCGCCCGGCGGCGGCACCGACGCCTTCGCGCGGCCGCTGTTCGCGGTGATGACGAAGAACCTGGGCAAGCAGTTCGTCATCGACAACCGCGGCGGCGCCGGTGGCACGCTGGGCGCGGGCATCGCGGCCAAGGCGGCGCCCGACGGCTACACCTTCTTCATGGGCGCGGTGCACCACACGATCGCGCCATCGATGTACCCCAAGCTCGACTACAACATCGAGACCGACTTCGTGCCCGTGGGCCTGATCTCCAGCGTGCCGCAGGTGATCGTCGTGAACCCGCAGCGCGTGGCCGCCAACGACCTGCCGGGCCTGCTGGACTTCATCCGCAAGAACCCGGGCAAGCTGAACTACGCCTCGGCCGGCAACGGCACCTCGCACCACCTGGCCGGCGAGCTGTTCAAGCTGCAGACCAAGACCTTCATCACGCACATCCCCTACCGCGGCGCGGGCCCGGCGCTGCAGGACCTGATCGCCGGCCAGGTGGACATGATGTTCGACGGCTTCGGCTCGTCGGCCAACCACATCAAGGGCGGGCGCATCAAGGCCATCGCGGTGGCCAGCGAGAAGCACGCGCCGGGCTTCCCCAACGTGCCGACCTCCAAGGAAGGCGGCGTGCCGACCTACCAGGTCGCCACCTGGTACGGGCTGTGGGCTCCCAAGGGCACGCCGAAGGAGGCTGTCGAGGCGATGCAGGCGGAGATGCGCAAGGCGCTGAACTCCGACGAGCTGAAGACCGCCTGGAACGGCCTGGGCGCCGAGACGCCCAACCTCTACGGCGACGCCTTCGGCAAGTTCGTCGGCAGCGAGGTGAAGCGCTGGAACGAGGTGGTCAAGGCTTCGGGCGCGAAGCTGGACTGAACATGGAGTCCTGCTGAGATGGCCGGCTCGATCACGCTGGAGCGCAGCGAAGGCGACGGCGTCGCCTTCCTGACGCTGTCGAACCCGGCCAAGCTCAACGCGATCGACATCGCGATGTGGCGCGAGCTGCACGCGCTGATGCTGCACCTGCAGGCACTGCCGCCCGAAGACGCGCCGCACGCGGTGATCCTGCGTGGCGCGGGCGGGCAGTTCGCCTCGGGGGGCGACATCGTCGAGTTCGCGAACTTCCGATTCGAGGAACATTCGCTGCGCGACTTCCACGAGAACGTCGTCGCGCCGGCGCTGCACGCGCTGCTCGACTGCGACATCCCGCTGTATGCGCAGATCGAGGGCGCCTGCATCGGCGGCGGTCTGGAGATCGCGGCCTGCTGCGACATCCGCATCTGCGGCGAAGGCAGCCGCTTCGGCGCGCCGATCGCCCGTCTCGGCTTCCCGATGGCGCCGCTCGAGATCGACGTGGTGGCACGCCTGGCCCACGAGCCGCTGATGCGCGAGATGCTGCTCGAGGCCCGGCTGCTGACCGCCGCGGCGGCGCTGCAGCACGGCCTGGTGCATGCCGTGGTGCCCGACGCCGAGGTGGCCGTGCTGACGCTGCGCCGTGCCCAGGCCCTGGCCGCGCTGTCGCCGCAGGCCGCGCGCATCAACAAGCGCACCCTGCGCCAGTTCAGCGTCGGCGGCCCGAGCGACGCCGAGCGCGAGGCCCACTACGCCTACGCCGACAGCCACGAACACCGCGAAGGCGTGACCGCCTTCATCGAGAAGAGAACGCCGAGATTCCAGAGGGGCTAGCCGGGCACACAGCCGGCAGCAGGGAGAGACCATGAGCCACAACGACAACCTGTTCGTCGCGCTGCGCGACGCCTTCCCGGCCCAACGCGGCCGCACCGCGATCGAGACGGCCGACGGCCCGGGCGCGCCGCTGTTCTACACCTGGGCCGACATCGACCGCGCCACGGCGATGATCGCCAACCTGCTCGCCTCGCTGCAGCTGCCCTCGGGTGCGCGCGTGGCGGTGCAGACCGAGAAGTCGGTCGAGGCGTTGCTGCTCTACCTCGCGGTGCTGCGCGCCGGCTACGTGTTCCTGCCGCTGAACACCGCCTACCAGGCGGCGAGATCGAGTACTTCATCGGCAACGCCGAGCCCAGCGTGGTGGTCTGCTCCGGCAAGAATTTCGGCTGGGTGTCGAAGATCGCCTTCAAGGCCGGCACCCGGCATGTCTTCACGCTCAACGAAGACCGCAGCGGCACCCTGCTCGAACGCGCGGCCTGGCATGCCGACCGCCACGAGCCGGCGGTCAAGCATGCCGACGACCTGGCGGCCATCCTCTACACCAGCGGCACCACCGGGCGCAGCAAGGGCGCGATGCTGACGCACGGCAACCTGCTGTCCAACGCGCGCGTGCTGAAGAGCTACTGGGGCTGGACCGAGGGCGACGTGCTGATCCACGCGCTGCCGATCTTCCACGTGCACGGCCTGTTCGTCGCCTCGCACGGCGCGCTGCTCAACGGCAGCAAGATGATCTGGCTGGCGAAGTTCGACCCCGCCGCGGTGGTGAGGCGCCTGCCCGAAGCCACGGTGTTCATGGGCGTGCCCACGCTGTACGTGCGCCTGCTCGCCGAACCCGGCTTCACGCGCGAGGCCTGCCGCCGCATGCGCCTGTTCGTGGCCGGCTCGGCGCCGCTGCTGATCGAGACCTTCAACGAATTCCGCGAGCGCACCGGCCACACCATCCTCGAGCGTTACGGCATGAGCGAGACGGTGATGCTCACCTCCAACCCGTATGACCCGAAGGACGGCGAGCGCCGCGGCGGCACGGTGGGCTTCCCGCTGCCCGGCGTGGGCGTGCGCGTCAGCGACGACAAGGGCCAGCCCTGCGCCAGCGGCGAGATCGGCGGCATCGAGGTGAAGGGCCCGAACGTCTTCCACGGCTACTGGCGCATGCCGGAGAAGACCAAGGAGGAGTTCACCGCCGACGGCTGGTTCAAGACCGGCGACGTCGGCAAGATCGACGAGCGCGGCTACGTCACCATCGTCGGGCGCAGCAAGGACCTGATCATCACCGGCGGCTACAACGTCTACCCGGCCGAGATCGAGGGCTACCTCAACGAGATGGAGGGCGTCGCCGAGAGCGCGGTGATCGGCGCGCCGCACCCCGACTTCGGCGAGGGCGTGGTGGCGGTGGTGGTGGCGCGGCCCGGCGCCAAGCCCGACGCGGCGGCGCTGATCGCCGCGCTGAAGTCGCGCATCGCCAACTTCAAGGTGCCCAAGCACCTGTTCGTGGTCGACGACCTGCCGCGCAACACCATGGGCAAGGTGCAGAAGAACCTGCTGCGCGACAAGCACAAGGGGCTGTTCGGTGCCTGAGGCCGCGGCCCTGGAATCGCGCTGCCCGCGCTGCGGCGGCGCCTTCCACTGCGGCGTGTCGGACGCCGGGCCCTGCGCCTGCACGACCTTGACGTTGACACCCGCGCTGCGCGCCGAACTCGGCACGCGATTCCGCGGCTGCCTGTGCCTGGCCTGCCTGCGCGAACTCTCGGCCGACCCGTCCCGGGTATCCTGCGCTCCATGTACGCCCGATTCTTCGGCCTGAGGCAGCAGCCCTTCTCGATCGCTCCCGACCCGCGCTACCTCTACATGAGCGAGCGCCACCGCGAGGCGCTGGCGCACCTGCTGTACGGCGTGCGCGGCGGCGGCGGCTTCGTGCTGCTGACCGGCGAGATCGGCGCGGGCAAGACGACGGTGTGCCGCTGCTTCCTCGAGCAGATCCCCAAGCGCTGCAACGTCGCCTACATCTTCAACCCGAAGCAGACAGTCACCGAGCTGCTGCGCTCGGTGTGCGACGAGTTCCGCATCCCGCGCCGGCCCGAGAGCGCGACGGTGAAGGACTACGTCGACGCGCTCAACGAGTTCCTGCTGCACACGCACTCGGTCGGCCAGACCAACGTGCTGATCATCGACGAGGCGCAGAACCTCTCGGCCGACGTGCTCGAGCAGCTGCGCCTGCTGACCAACCTCGAGACCAACGAACGCAAGCTGCTGCAGATCGTGCTGATCGGCCAGCCCGAGTTGCGCACCATGCTCGCGCGGCCGGAGCTGGAGCAGCTCGCGCAGCGCGTCATCGCGCGCTTCCACCTGCAGGCGCTGACGCCCAAGGAGACCGTGCAGTACATCCGCCACCGCCTCTCGGTGGCCGGCATGAACCGCCCGCTGCCCTTCGAGCGCGACGCGCTCAAGCGCATCCACCAGCTCTCGCGCGGCGTGCCGCGGCGCATCAACCTGCTGTGCGACCGCGCCCTGCTCGGCGCCTACGCCGGCAACAAGCCGGCGGTGGATGCCGCCATCGTCGACAAGGCGGCCGCCGAAGTGTTCGAGGGCACGCTGCCCCAGGAGCCGCTGCCAGGCCGGCCGGCCTGGCAGCGCGCCGCTCTGGCCGCGGCGGCCGTGGCGGGGCTGGGCCTGGCGGTGTGGGCCGGCGTGGCCTACGAGCGCCGCGCCGCGGCGGGCGCGACCGCCGCCGCCGCGCCGGCCAGCACCGTCGCGGTCGCTGCGGCTGCGTCGGCGCCTGCGTCGGCCGCGGCTGCTGCAGCTTCGTCGGCTGCACCCGCATCGGCTGCGATGGCCGCGGTGCCGGCCGACCCGAAGGCGGTGCTCGCCGCGGCCTATCGCAGCGAGAAGGACGCCTGGCGCGCGCTCGCCACGCAGTGGCAGCTGACGCTCGACGAGGGCGAGCCCTGTACGGCCGCGGCGAAACACCAGCTGCAGTGCTTTCGCAGCAGCAGCACACTGGCGCTGGTCCGCCTGCTCGACCGGCCGGTGCTGCTGACGCTGCAATCCGGCGGTGGCAAGCCGGCCTATGCGCTGCTCACCGGGCTGTCGATGCGCCAGGCAACGCTGCGCACCGAGGCCGGGCTGCAGTCGCTGCCGCTGGCCTCGCTGGCCGAGGTGTGGCGCGGAGAATTCGCCACCCTGTGGCGCACGCCGCCGGGTTACGCTGATGGCGCCCCGGTCGACTGGCTGTCGACGCAGCTCGCCGCCGCGCAGGGCATGCCGGCGCCGAGCGCACCAACGCGCTTCGACGCCGCGCTGCGCAGCCGGCTCAACGCCTTCCAGGTGGCGCAGGGCCTCAAGCCCGACGGCCTGGCGGGCCCGCTGACGCTCATGCAGATCAACCGCGCCACCGGCGTGGACGAGCCGCAGTTGCAGGACGAAAGGTAAGCCAATGTCCTACATCCTCGATGCCCTGCGACGCGCCGATGCGGAGCGCGAGCGCGGCGGCGTGCCGGGCCTGCACACGCAGCCCGCACCGAGCGCCGGTGACGACGACGAGGCTGGCACGCCCGCGCGCGGCCTGCGGCCGTGGCACTGGGTCGTGCTCGGCCTGGCCGGCGGGCTGGCCGTGGCAGTGGCCTGGCAATGGCCGGGCAGCGATGCGCCGACGGCGCCGCTGCCCTCGGCGTCGCCCATGCCGATCGCGGCTGCCCCGGCAATGGAGCCTGATGCCGCGCCCGTGCCTGTCATCACGTCGCGACCTGCGCCAGCGCCGATGGTCGCAGCGCCGCAGGCGGCTGCACCGCCCGCCACGCCCGTGGAGATCGCGCCGATGCGGGCAACGCCGAAGCCGGCTCCCGCAGCCGCCAGCGCGGCCGCGCCCGCAGCGCCGACCGCCGCACCGACGCGCGTGGCCTCGCTGGCCGAGCTGCCGGTGGAGGCGCGCCGCGGCCTGCCGCCGCTGGCCTTCGGCGGCTCGATCTACTCGAACACGCCGGCCAACCGCCTGCTGATCGTCAACGGCCAGCTGATGCACGAAGGCGATGCGCTCGGCCCAGGCGTCACGCTGGAGCAGATCAAGCCCAAGGCCGCGGTGCTGAACATCGGCGGCCAGCGTTTCGAGATCGGGCTCTGAGCCGCCGAAGCGAAGCGCCTGCGCCGCTGCGCTTCGGCAAACTGCTTGCGGCCCGTTGCTGACGTTCGCCGTCTGCTGTGCGGGTCTTGGGTGGCGCGCAAGGCGAGCAGAACCACCTGGACTCGGCAGGTGCGCCCGGGGGCGATTTCTGGCGACGAGAAGCGAGCGCCAGGGTCGGCGCGTGAGCGCCTGACTGACTTGCCGCGTTGAACGCAGCGACCGCAGGCGCGCAGTGAGTCGCGGCACGACCCTGGCGCGAGCATAGTGGAGCGCACGCGCCGACCGCCACGCGGCCCCCGCCACCCGCACGAGCGAACGCAGCACGAGCCAGGCCATGCCGCTGCGCTGCGCTTGATTGCAGGCCGAGCTGCTTCATTTCAGGCCGGAGCAGGCCAGCTTCGCCGAGCCTTCGATCCGGTCTGAGAAAGTGTGAGTGAGCTGCCCATGAAAAGGGCCGGCGCGGTCGCGAGACCGGCCGGCCGATTCGGGCGGACGCCCGGGGCTGCCTACTTGGGCGCGGAGGCCGCAGTGGTGGCCGGCACAGCGGCCGGGGCGGTGGTCGCCTCGGCACCGTGCTTCTCGCCGCCCATGTCGATGTCACCGCCCTTCATCAGCACGAAGATGGCGAGGGCGGAGAACACCGCGAAGCCCAGAAGGATCTTCCACATGGTCCGGGTCTCCTGCGCTCAGTCCTGGGCGTAGATGTCGACGTCCTTGGTCTCGCGCACGAACAGCATGCCGATGACGAAGGTCGCGCCGGCGATGATGATCGGGTACCACAGGCCGTTGTACATGTTGCCGGTCTGCGCCACGATGGCGAACGCGGTGGTGGGCAGCAGGCCGCCGAACCAGCCGTTGCCGATGTGGTACGGCAGGCTCATCGAGGTGTAGCGGATGCGCGTGGGGAACATCTCCACCAGCATCGCGGCGATCGGGCCGTACACCATGGTCACCAGGATCACGAGGATGACCAGGATGCCGATGATCAACGGCTTGTTCATCTTCGCCGGGTCGGCCTTGGCCGGATAGCCGGCAGCCTTCAGCGTGTCGGCCACGCTCTTCTTGAATTCGCCGTCCTTCTTCTTGGCCTCGTCCGCGGCGATGCCCCTGGACGTGTAGCTGGCGATCACCGTCTCGCCGATCTTGATGGTGGCGGGCGTGCCGGCAGCGGCCACTTCGTTGTCGTAGCTCACCGAACTGGCGGCCAGCACCTGCTTGGCGATGTCGCACGAGCTGGTGAACTTGGCGGTACCGGTCGGGTTGAACTGGAACGAGCATTCGGCCGGGTCGGCGGTGACGACGACCTTGTTCTTCGCCTGCGCGGCGGCGAGGTCGGGGTTGGCCGCCTCGGTCAGCGCCTTGAACAGCGGGAAGTAGGTCAGCGCGGCGAGCAGGCAGCCAGCCATGATGATGGGCTTGCGGCCGATCTTGTCGGACAGCGTGCCGAACACGATGAAGAACGGCGTGCCGATCAGCAGCGAGATGGCGATCATGATGTTGGCCGTCGCGCCGTCGACCTTCAGCGCCTGCGTCAGGAAGAACAGCGCGTAGAACTGGCCCGTGTACCAGACCACGGCCTGGCCGGCGGTCAGGCCGATCAGCGCCAGGATCACGATCTTCAGGTTCTTCCACTGGCCGAAGGACTCGGTCAGCGGCGCCTTGGAGGTCTTGCCCTCTTCCTTCATCTTCTTGAAGGCGGGCGACTCGTTCATCGACAGGCGGATCCACACGCTGATGGCCAGCAGGGCGATCGACACGATGAACGGAACACGCCAGCCCCATTCGGCGAAGGCCTGCTCGCCGATCAGCGTGCGGGTGCCCAGGATGACCATCAGCGACAGGAACAGGCCCAGCGTCGCGGTGGTCTGGATCCACGAGGTGTAGGCGCCGCGCTTGCCGTGCGGCGCGTGCTCGGCGACGTAGGTCGCGGCACCGCCGTATTCACCACCGAGGGCCAGGCCCTGCAGCAGGCGCAGGCCGATCAGGATGACCGGCGCGGCCACGCCGATGCTGGCGTAGCTGGGCAGGATGCCGACGATGAAGGTCGACAGGCCCATGATCAGGATGGTGACCAGGAAGGTGTACTTGCGGCCGATCATGTCGCCCAGGCGGCCGAAGAAGATGGCCCCGAACGGTCGCACGATGAAGCCTGCCGCGAAGGCCAGCAGCGCGAAGATGAAGGCCGAGCCGGCGTCCAGGCCGGAGAAGAACTGCTTGGCGATGATGGCCGCCAGCGAACCGTACAGATAGAAGTCGTACCACTCGAAGACGGTGCCGAGCGAGGACGCGAAGATGACCTTCTTCTCCTCTGCGGTCATCGGCGTCGACGTGGCGGCCTTGCCGCCCATCGTGCTGGTTGCCATGTATTGCTCCTGAAGATGCGAAAGCCGCCCCTTGGCGGCACGGAGCGCACTGTCGACTCAGGCTCTGACCGGCTTCTGACGCTGGCCCAACACAGGCTGACAAACTCAGGCATTACCCGAGGCCCGCATTCCTCCATATGAGATTCGGGACGCTTCTCAGGGAAACTCAGTAGCTCACGCGGGCGAAGTACGTCTTCTGCGCGGCCTCGCGCGCCTGGCCGAGCGTGTGGATGCCGCGCTCGGCGAGCAGCGGGATCAACTTGAGGAAGATCTCGGCAGTGACCATCGCATCGCCCACCGCGGTGTGCCGGCCCAGGATGGGCACGCCCAGGCGCTCGGCGATCGCCTCCAGGCGGTGCGACTCCTGCTGCGGGTGAACGACGGCCGAGAGCAGCAGCGTGTCGAGCACCGGCTGGTCGAACACCACGCCGGTGGCGGCCTGCTTGAGCTCGAGGAAGCGCATGTCGAAGGCGGCGTTGTGGGCCACCAGCACGGTGTCCTGCGCGAAGGCGTGGAAGGCCGGCAGCACGGTGTCGATGGCCGGCGCGCCGGCCACCATGTCGGGCGTGATGCCGTGGATCGGGATCGACGCTTCGGGGATGTCGCGCCGCGGGTCGACGAGCTGCTCGAAGCAGTCCTCGCGGCGCAGCTTGCCGGCGACGATGCGCGTGGCGCCGATCTGGATGATCTCGTCGCCCTCGGAGGGCGCCAGGCCGGTGGTCTCGGTGTCGAACACGGTGTAGCTCAGCTCGGCCAGCGGGTGGTCGGCCAGCTCGCGCGACTGCTCGCTGGCGCGGAACAGGTCGAAGTCGTAGACCTCGGGCCGGCTCTCGCTGCGCACGAACTGCGCCGCATCGAGCTGCTCGCTGCTCGCCGCCAGCGGCAGCAGCAGGCGGAAGAAGGATTCGTGGCGCACCCGCTCGCGCTCGAACCAGAACGCGCCGTCGTGGCGCTCGACGACGTCGCGCACCGTCAGCGCCAGGCTCTCGGCGCCGATGCGCATGGTGTCGGTCTCCCAGCCCATCACCGTCTCGGTGCTCATCGCCTGGCCGATCCAGGCCAGGTCGAGCCGCGCGCGGCCGGAGGCCTCGGCCAGGCGCAGCTGCACCAGCTTGATCTCGTACTCGTCGACCAGCCGCCCGGCCAGGTAGACCAGCGCCTGCAGCACGGAGAAACTGTCGACCTTCAGCCACAGCGCAGCGTCGATTCCGTCGGTGGCCACGCGGCAGCCGCACTGCGCCTCGATGCGCCGCGCGGCCGCGGCGATCAGGTCGGCGCCCAGCATCTCCTCGAGCGGCCAGCGTGTCTTCATGGTCTGCGCGGTGTGGCTGGCGAGCTGCTGGATGCGCTGGCTCATCGCCCCGACCTCGTCGCGGATGACGCCGTGGAAACGCTCGCGCGTGACCGCGTCGACGTCGTCGTAGTCGAGCATCTCCACCGCCGCCTGCAGGTTGCCCAGCGAGGCGCGGCTGCCTTCGGTCAGGCCGTGCAGGAGCTTGTCGCGCTCGGACTCGTCGGCGAAGTCGCGGGTGATGTTCTCCAGCATCAGCACGAAGCCGTTCAGCGCGGCTTCGTCGTTCGCGGCGTCGATCGCGCGCACCGGCGCCATCTGCACGCGCAGCAGCTGCCCGGCGCGCGTGCCGGTGACGAACTGCGCCGACGGGTGCGCCGCACCGCGCTGCAGGCGCTGCTGCACGCTCTCCAGCGCATGGGCGATGAGTGCGCGGTCGAACACGGTGTAGATCGAGCGGCCCAGGCCGATCAGCTCGGCACCGCCACCGACCGCGGGCGCGCTCGAGAGCGCGCGGAACTGCGTGCGCGCGCGGCTGTTGTAGAGCAGGATGCGGCCGTCGAGGTTGCACACGACGACGCTCTGCGTCAGCTCGGCCATCAGCGCCGCGAGGCGATTGCGCTCCTGCTCGACGCTGCGGCTGGCCTCGCGCACCTGCTCGGCCACGTCGGCACGCAGCCCGTCGCGCTGGCGCGCGAGCTGGTTGATCACCTCGGCCAGCGCCTTCGTCTCGGCGCTGCCTGCGGGTTCGATCTCGCGCTGCACGTCGGCAGCGAGCAGCACGCGCGCTTCCTCCGCCAGCCGCGCCGAAGCGGCCACCCAGCGCAGGTAGGCGGCGCGCGCCAGCCAGCCGAGCCCGCCCGACAGCACCAGCCAGCCCAGCAGCAGCAGCGCGGCGCGCGGCTCCAGCATCGCGCCCAGCGCAGTGCGCTCGGGCGGCTCCAGCGTGGCCGTGAACAGGCCCCAGCCGCCCAGTGCCCACAGCGCGAGCACGGCGCCGGGCGCCAGCGTCGCGGTGACTTCGCGCTTGTCGAACTTCATTCGGCAGACAGCAGTTCGCGCACCTTCTCGGCCAGCTCCTTGGTCGAGAAGGGCTTGGTCATGTAGGCGTCGGCACCCATGGCGCTGCCCTTGGCGATGTCGGTGTCGCGGCCCTTGGCGCTGAGCATGAGGATCTTCACGCCGGCCAGCGCCTCGTCGGCACGCACGGCCTGGCAGACCTCGAATCCGCTCATGCCCGGCATCATCACGTCCAGCAGCACCAGGTCGGGCCGGGTGCCGCGGATCGCCTCGAGCGCACTCGGGCCGTCGCGCGCGACGCTCACCGCGTGGCCTTCGCGTTTCATCAGGAACTCCAGCGAGATGACGATGTTCGGCTCGTCATCGGCAATCAGCACGCGCTTGTTCATGCGCCTGTCTCCTCTTGTTGTCTTGTCCACGGCAGCTCGAAGGCGAAGCAGGCGCCGCGCCCCGGCTCGGACCGAAGCCACATCCGCCCGCCGAAATGCTCGACGATCTGGCGGCTGATCGGCAAGCCCAGCCCGGTGCCCTGCGGTCGATTCGCCGCATCGCCACCTTGGCGGAATTTCTCGAACACGAGTTGCTGCTGATCAACAGGCACGCCCGGGCCGTTGTCGGCCACCTCGACCTGCGCGGCGCGCGCATCCACTGTCAGCCTCACCTCGACCCGGCCGCTGCCCGCCGGCACGAACTTGGCCGCGTTGCTCAGCAGGTTGAGCAGCACCTGCAGCAGCCGGTCGCGGTCGGCGTGCAGCGTCGGCACCGACTCGGGCTGCTGCACGCTCACCACGGCACCGCGCTCGCGGAACACCTCGGCCGTGGTCTGCACCGCATGGGCGATCAGTTCGCGCAGGTCGATCTGATCGTTGCGCCATTCGGCGTGGCCGGACTCGATCTTCGCCATGTCCAGCACCTGGTTGACCAGGCGGCTAAGGCGCTCGGCCTCGCCGACCACCAGGCCGAGGAACTGCTGGCGCTGTTCGGTGGCCATCTCCGGGTCGTCGCGCATCAGCTCGGCGAAGGCGCGGATCGAGGTCAGCGGCGTGCGCAGCTCGTGCGTCACCGACGACATGAAGTCGTCCTTCAGGCGGTCCAGGCTCTCCAGCTGGCGATTCAGCGCACGCACCTGCGAGGCTTCGTCGAGCATGCGCAGGATGTCTTCCGGCGCCAGAGGCTCCTCCTCGACCACCGAGGCCATCACCGCGCGGGCCGAGGCGCTGCCGATCGCGCCGGCCAGCTGCGTCTCGACATGCTGCACGAGCTGCGCGTCGGGGGCGATGCGCTCGACGCCGGCCAGCCCGGCACGCCGCGCGTAGTCGGCGAACAGGCGCTGCGCCGGCTCGGCGCCGAGGAAGCGCGTGGCCAGCTGCTGCAGTTCGGCCAGCCGGGCGCGGCCGCGCCAGAACACCGGCGCGCCGGCCGAGCGCTGGAACACGTCGACGAACAGCAAGGCCTGCGTCGCCTCGCGCGCCGACGGTGCCCGGGCCAGCGACACCGCCACGTACAGGCCGGCATTGGCCAGCAGGCTCCAGAACAGCGCATGGGTGAGGCTGTCCAGCCCGGTGAGGCCGAGCAGCTGCTCGGGCCGCAGCAGCGCGATGCCGAACGGCCCGTCGGTCAGGAAGCCGGTGGCCAGCCAGCCCGACTTGGCGATCGAGGGCAGCAGCAGCGTCCAGCTCCACAGCGCGAAGCCGGCCAGCAGCCCGGCCAGCGCGCCGGCGCGGGTCCCGCCCTTCCAGTACATGCCGCCCAGCAGCGCGGGCGCGAACTGCGCCACCGCGGCGAAGCTGATCAGCCCGATGCTGACCAGCGCGTAGGCCTCGCCGGCGACGCGGAAGTACAGGTAGCCCAGCAGCAGCAGCGCGACGATGACCACGCGCCGCACCGCCAGCGGCACGCCGCTGAGGTCGCTCGAGGCGCGGTGCCGCAGGCGCAGCAGCAGCGGCATCACCAGGTCGTTGCAGACCATGGTCGACACCGCGATGGCCTCGACGATCACCATGCCGGTGGCCGCCGACAGCCCGCCGATGAAGGCCACCAGCGCCAGCAGCGACTGGCCGTTGGCCAGCGGCAGCGAGAGCACGAAGGTCTCGGGGTCGGCGCCGCCCACGCCGAAGTGCAGCAGCCCGCCCAGCGCGATCGGCAGCACGAACAGGTTGATCGCCAGCAGGTAGGCCGGGAAGGCCCAGGCCGCGCGCTGCACGTGGCGCTCGTCGACGTTCTCGACCACCATCACCTGGAACTGGCGCGGCAGGAAGATCACCGAGAGCATGGCCAGCAGCGTGAGCGCGAACCACTGACCGCCGGCGAACTTCGACTCGCCGCCCAGCCCGGACAGGCCGCTCAGCGCGGGCTGCGCCGCGGCGCGCGAAGATGTCGCCGGGGCCGTCGAACAGGCCCCAGGTGACGAAGATGCCGACCGCCAGGAAGGCGAGCAGCTTGACCACCGACTCGAAGGCGATCGCCGCCACCATGCCTTCGTGGCGCTCGCTGGTGTCGAGGTGGCGCGTGCCGAAGGCCACGGTGAAGCCGGCCAGCGCGAGCGCGATGTACAGCGTGCTGTCGCTCCACCAGGGCCCGCTGCCGCCGTGCGTGCCGGTGAGCACCGTCAGGCCGCTGGCGATCGCCTTCAGCTGCAGCGCCACGTAGGGCAGGATGCCGACCAGCGCGATCAGCGTGACCAGCGCGGCCAGGGTGCGGCTCTTGCCATAGCGGCTGGCGATGAAGTCGGCGATCGAGGTGATGCGGTAGCTGCGCGCGATGCGGATCATCTTGCGCAGCACCAGCCAGGCCAGCACCATGGCCAGCGTCGGGCCGAGGTAGATCGGCAGGAACCACAGGCCGCCGCCCGCGGCGCGCCCGATGCTGCCGAAGTAGGTCCAGGCCGTGCAGTACACGCCCATCGACAGCGCGTAGACCCAGGCATTGCCGATCACCGAGCGGCCCGCGCGCGCGCGCCGGTCGGCCCAGGCGCCACGCCGAACAGCATCAGCAGGTAGGCGAACGAGGCGGCGAGGACCAGCGGCGCGGACAGCATGGCGAAGATCGGCTACTCGTCGCCCGGCGCTTCGGCGACCCATGCCGCCAGGCCGATCAGCAGCGCCCAGCCGCCGAACAGGGCCAGCGGCAGCAGCGGGATGCCGGCGAGCGTGCCGGCGCGATCCCACAGCGTGAGCAGCGGGAAGTTCAGCAGCCCCCAGCCGGCGGCGAAGAGGGCGAGAAGTCGTTGATTGCGCAGGCGTTCGGACATCGTCGTGCTCCCTTCACGGTGCCGTCACAGCGCATCGAGCCGGAAGCGCTGCCGCAGCAGCGCGCGAAAGCGCTTGTTGATCGCCAGCGCGTCCTTGAGCTGATCGCGGTCCATCGTGCTGAGCTCGGACGCGATCACCAGGTTGCTCGGCACCTCGCTGCAGGCTGAGCGCACGCACGCCGTGCACGATCGGGAAGGTGCCGAGCTTCTTCAGGTCCAGCGGCTGTTCGTCGTTGCGCGCGGTCAGCCGCTGCCACCAGCGCTGAGGCTCGTCGAACTGGTCGGCCGCCGCCGCGAAGCGGGCCAGGAAGGCGTCGCCGCCGGCGAGGATGCGCTCGAGATGCTCGCGCACCTCGCGCAGCAGCGAGGCGTCGCCGGCCACGGCGGCGGCGTCGTAGAAGATCGCCAGGTGCATCGGGCCGTCGGCCGAATGCCCGTAGATCCACTCGCGAAGCGTCTCGCGGAAGCTCGCCAGCGAGGCGCGCCACAGCGGGTTGGTCAGCATGATGCTGCCCGGGCACGGCGGGTAGCCGAACTCGGCCAGCGCAGCGTTGAAGTTCGCGGCGATCTCGGCCAGGCGCGGGTGCTCGTAGCCGTCGCGCAGCAGCAGCGCGTTGTCCTGGTCGGTCTTGAGGATCTGCTCGCCGCGGCCTTCGCTGCCCATCACCAGCAGGCAGCTGTTGGCCACCAGCTCCGGCGGCGCCAGCAGCCCCCACAGGCGCGCGAAGAGGCGGTGGTTCAGCTCGCCGACCAGCCGCGCGATGCGCTCGATCTTGATGCCGCCGTCGTGCAGCAGGCCGACCATCGCGTCGATGCGCTGCGCCGCGGCCTTCAGGTCGGCCACCGATTCGGCTTCGTCGATCTGCACGGCGACGATGTGCGAGTGGTTGGCGACGAAGCTCACCAGGTCGAGCTGGCCGAGCACGCCCAGCACCTGATCGCCGTCGCGCACCAGCAGCCGGTGCACGCGGTGGCGCACCATCAGCCACAGCGCCTCGAACAGCTCGGCGTCGGCGTCGATCTCGATCAGGCCGAAGCGCGACACCTCGCGCACCGCCAGCGCGGCCGGCGGCACGTCGCGCAGCAGCGCGTCGCGCAGGTCGGTGGTGGTGAAGATGCCCAGGCGCTCGCCGCCCGCCGTGGCGTCCTTCACCAGGGCGACGGTCAGCCCCTGCTGCGATAGCAGCCGGCACACCGACACCAGGTCGAGCGTGCCATCGACATAGAAGGGCTTGCGCACGTAGGCGTCGCGCACGCGCGCGGTGACCAGCGAGAGCATCTCGCGTTGCGATTCGGGACCGCGGCTTGTCGGCATGGGCGGGGGGCGATCGGGAGGCGGATGTGAGAACGGGACTGCAGGCAGTGTGCCTGCAGTCCCGCTCAGGGGGCTTGATGCCTGTCTAGCCGATCAATGGCCGCTGGCGCCCGAGGCACCGATGCCGGTCTCGGAACGCACCTGCTGGGCCAGGAAGCCGGCCTTGTCCTGCTGGGCGCGCTGGCTGCGGTCGAGCACCGAGAACAGCCAGATGCCGACGAAGCCGATGGTCATCGAGAACAGCGCCGGGCGAGGTGTACGGGAACAGCGCCGAGCCCTTGGGGTTGCCCAGCGTGGCTTCCCACACCGAGGGCGACACCACCGTCAGCACCACCGAGCTGATCAGGCCGAGGAAGCCGCCGATCACCGCGCCGCGCGTGGTGCAGTCCTTCCACAGCACGCTCATGAAGAGCACCGGGAAGTTGGCCGAGGCCGCGATCGCGAAGGCCAGGCTCACCATGAAGGCGATGTTCTGCTTCTCGAAGGCGATGCCCAGCACGACGGCGACGATGCCCAGCGCGATGGTGGTCATCTTCGAGACGCGCAGCTCGGAAGCGCTGTCGGCCTTGCCCTTCTTGATCACCGTGGCGTAGATGTCGTGCGACACCGCCGAGGCGCCCGACAGCGTGAGGCCCGCCACCACCGCGAGGATGGTCGCGAACGCCACCGCCGAGATGAAGCCGAGGAACACGTTGCCGCCCACCGCGTTGGCCAGGTGGATGGCCGCCATGTTGCCGCCGCCCAGCAGGCCGCCCTTGGCGTCGAGGAACTGCGGGTTGGTCAGCACGAAGGTGATCGCGCCGAAGCCGATGATGAAGGTCAGCAGGTAGAAGTAGCCGATCCAGCCGGTCGCCCACATCACCGACTTGCGCGCTTCCTTGGCGCTCGGCACGGTGAAGAAGCGCATCAGGATGTGCGGCAGGCCGGCGGTGCCGAACATCAGCGCCATGCCGAAGCTGATGGCGGAGATCGGGTCCTTCACGAAGTTGCCCGGGCCCATGATCGACTGGCCGATCTTGGCGGCTTCTTCAGCGGTCTTGCCGGTGGCCAGGCTGGCCTTGATCTCCACCGCCTTGGCGAACATCGCCTCGGGGCTGAAGCCGAAGTTCCACATCACCATGAAGGCCATGAACGAGGCGCCGCCGAGCAGCAGGCAGGCCTTGATGATCTGCACCCAGGTGGTGGCCGTCATGCCGCCGAACAGCACGTAGACCATCATCAGCGCGCCGACGATGACCACCGCGATCCAGTACTCCAGGCCGAACAGCAGCTTGATGAGCTGGCCCGCGCCGACCATCTGCGCGATCAGGTAGAACGCGACGACGACCAGCGTGCCCGACGCCGCGAAGATGCGCACCGGCTTCTGCTCGAAGCGGAAGGCGGCCACGTCGGCGAAGGTGAACTTGCCGAGGTTGCGCAGGCGCTCGGCCATCAGGAAGGTGATCACCGGCCAGCCGACCAGGAAGCCGATCGAGTAGATCAGGCCGTCGAAGCCGGAGGCCATCACCGCGGCGGAGATGCCCAGGAAGGAGGCCGCCGACATGTAGTCGCCGGCGATCGCCAGGCCGTTCTGGAAGCCGGTGATGCCGCCGCCGGCGGTGTAGAAGTCGGCCGCGCTCTTGGTGCGTGCGGCGGCCCACTTGGTGATGAACAGCGTGAAGATCACGAAGACGCCGAACATGCCGATGGCCGTCCAGTTGGTCGCCTGCTTCTGCGCCTGGCCGAGGTCGGCGCCGGCAGCGATGGCCAGCGCGGGCACGCTCAGCGCGGCCAGCGTCAGCACGCGGCGGGTGGAATCGGACAAGCGGCTCATTTCAGGACTCCCTTGCGGATCGCTTCAGTCAGGTCGTCGTACTGGCTGTTGGCGCGCTGCACATAGAACGCGGTGATGACGATGGTGAAGACGATGACGCCGAAGCCGACGGGAATGCCCATCGTCATCACGCCGTCGCCCAGGCGCTGCGACAGGAAGGGCTTGTTGAAGGCCACCAGCAGGATGAAGCCGTAGTACACGACCATCATCGCCAGCGTGAGCCACCAGCCGAAACTCGAGCGCTTGGCCTTGAGTTCCAGGTACTTGGGGTGGGTCGAGATCTTTCGGACCAGATCGTCTTCCATCGTTGTCTCCTGTTCGTGTGAATGGCTCCCGCGAGCCCTGCGTGAATACTCCACGCATGGACTGACCCCCCTCTGACGCTGAGCCAACGGGGGCTGACGTGGAGCTGATGCGAAACTGACAGTGCGCCCCGCGGTGCCGAACCGGCTTGAGCCGGATCAAGGCGCGGGCCGTGGGGCCTCAGGAGCGCCGGACGCCCGGCGGAGCGATGCCGGCCAGGTCCCAGGCGGGACCGGCGAACCACGCGTCGCCGCGCAGGAAGGCGGCCAACATGTCCAGGGCGTCGAGGCCCCAGAAATATTTGCCATCCACTTCGATGGTCGGCACGCCGAAGATGCCGGCCTCGAGGGCCTGTGCGGTCAGGAGCTTGAGCGACTGCTTGACGGACTCGTCGTCAGGCGCACGCGGCGGTGCGAGCCGGGCCCGCAGTTCGGCCAGGCGCTGCGCGTCGTTGGCGTCGGCACCGCCGCGCCACACATGGTGGAACACCTGCTCGCACTGCCAGCGGTTCGGCGCGCCGCCGCCCTCGGGCGCGCAGGCGTGCAGCAGGCGCAGCAGGGCCAGCGGGTTGAAAGGGTGCTGCGCCGGCGTGTCGATGGGAATGCCGAGCTGGTGCGCGGCCCAGGCGATCTGGCGGAAGGTCCAGGCGCGCTTGGGTTCGATCTCGGCCGGGCCCTTCTGGCCCCACTGCCTGAGCAGCCCGGCGAACAGCACCGGCCGGTACTCGACGCTGTACGTCAGCCCTTCGAGCGCCTGCGGCAGCTGCTCGAAGGCGAGGTAGGCGTAGGGCGAGATCGGGTCGAACCAGAAGCGCAGGTGCTTCACGGCAACTGGCCCTTCATCGCGGCGAGCGCCTCGCGGCGCTGCGGCAGCAACTTCCAAACGGCGCGCTTGTGCAGGTCGTCGAGCACCGACCAGGCGGCGATCTCGTCGATCGTGCGCAGGCAACCCTCGCACCAGCCGCTGGCCGCATCCATGCGGCAGACGCTCACGCAAGGGGACGGGATGGCGGACACGTCGGCCTTCATGCCTGCACCACGTCGGCCACCGGCGCGCCGGTCAGCGACTCGAGCTGCGCCGGGCTGAGACGGAACACGCCGTTGGGGTGGCCCGCCGCGGCCCAGATCTCGTCGAAGCGGAACAGCTCGCGATCGATCAGCGTCACCGCCGGCGTGGCATGCGCCAGCGGCGACACGCCGCCGATGGTGAAGCCGGTGCGCGACTTGACGAAGTCGGCATCGGCGCGGCCGAGCGCACCGACCTGCGCGGAGACCTTCTTCTCGTCGACGCGTTTGTCGCCCGAGGTGACGACGAGCACCGCCACCTCGTCGAGCTTGCGCCGGAAGATCACGCTCTTGGCGATCTGGCCGACCTGCACGCCCAGCGCGTCGGCCGCCTCCTGCGAGGTGCGCGCCGAGACTTCGAGCCACAGCGGCGCGTGCGGATGGCCACGCTCGGCCAGCGCCTGCGCGACGCGCCGAAAGCCCTCGGGCCGATCGTTCCACGCGTCGCTCATGCCGCCGCCTTCTCGCGCCTGGCCAGCAACGCCTTGCCGGCGCGCGACACCGGCGCCCGGCCGAGCACGCCGGAAATGAAGGCGCCGGCATCGACCAGCGCATCGAGGTCGATGCCCGTCTCGATGCCCAGGCCGTTCAGCATGAACACCACGTCTTCGGTGGCGACATTGCCGGTGGCGCCCTTGGCATACGGGCAGCCGCCCAGGCCGGCGACGCTGGTGTCGAAGTGGTGGATGCCCATCTCCAGGCACGCGTAGATGTTGGCCAGGGCCTGGCCGTAGGTGTCGTGGAAGTGGCCGCTGACCTCGGCAAGCGGGAAGTGCTTCAGCGCTCGCTCCATCGCCGCCTGAACACGCTTGGGCGTACCCGTGCCGATGGTGTCGGCGATGCCGCAATGGTCGACGCCGATGGCCTTCATCAGCTTCACGACATGCTCGACCTCGTCGGCACTGACCTCGCCCTGGTAGGGGCAGCCGAGCGCACAGGAGACCGCCGCGCGCACCTTCAGGCCGTTCTCGTGCGCCATCGCCACCACCGGCGCGAAACGCTCCACCGATTCGGCGATCGAACAATTGATGTTGCGCTGGCTGAAGGCCTCGCTGGCTGCACCGAAAACCACCACCTCGTCGGGATGCGTCGGCAGCGCGGCCTCCAGGCCCTTCAGGTTGGGAGTGAGCACTGAGTAGCGCACGCCGGGCTGGCGCGAAATGCCGGCCATCACCTCGGCGTTGTCGGCCATCTGCGGCACCCACTTCGGGCTGACGAAGCTGGTGACCTCGATCTCGCGCAGGCCGGCGGCCTGCAGGCGGTGCACGAGTTCGACCTTGTGCGCCGTGTCGACCGGCTGCTTTTCGTTCTGCAACCCGTCGCGCGGACCGACATCGACGATTTTCACGCTGGAAGGAATCATGACAAATGTCTCGCTGAGGGCGGCGGCCGTGGCCCACCCGGGATGGCCCCGCCGCGGGGGTCGGCCCCGGCCGGGCCTGGTTGCGGGCTCCGCGCTGCCGCCGCGCCAACGCCGCCCCCCCCGCCGCCCCCCAGCCGGCGCGCGTCGCCCCGCCGCCGCCGGCACGCCGCCACGCCCCCCCCGCCGCCTGAGCTTCACGCCGCGGCGGCTTCCAGCCGCAGCAACTCCTCGCCTTCCAGCACCTGGTCGCCGACCGCGTAGAGCAGTTCGGCCACGGTGCCGTCGCACGGCGCGGTGATGGTGTGCTCCATCTTCATCGCCTCCATCACCGCCAGTGGCTGGCCTTTCTTGACGGACTCGCCGCTGCGCGCCAGCAGCGCAATCACCTTGCCCGGCATCGGCGCGGTCAGGCGGCCGGCTTCGCCCGCACCGTCGGCGGCATGCGCGATGGGGTCGATCTCGTGCAGCGTGGCGGCCCCTTCGGGCGCGAACACGCTGATCCGCTCGCCCACGGCATAGACCGACAGCGGCCAGCGCCGCCGGTCGAGCGTGACGTCGTGCAGCGTGCCGCCGCGCGTGCTGGCCGCAAACGGCCACTGCTGGCCGCCGAGCGACAGCAGCTGCTCGCCCTCGTGCGTGCGCGACAGCGTGGCCACGTGGTGCGCGCCGTCGACCTCGAGATCGAAGCGGCGCACGGCCGCACCATGCATGCGCCAGGCATCGCGGCGTGACCACGGGTCAGCGTCCTCGCCCGCACGCTCGTGAGCCAGGGCATGGGCCACGACGCCGGCGGCGGCCACCTCCAGCGCCAGCGGCGGCGCGCCGAACAGTGCGCTGCGCTCGCGCTCGATCAGCGCAGTGTCGAGATCGGCCTGCGCGAACGAGCGGCTGGCCACCACGCGGCGCAGGAAGGCCACGTTGGTGTGCAGCCCGACGATGTGCGTCTGTGCCAGCGCCACGTCCAGCCGTGCCAGCGCCTGCGCGCGGTCGGCGCCCCAGACGATCAGCTTGGCGACCATCGAGTCGTAGTGCGGCGAGATGGTGTCGCCCTCGCGCACGCCCGCATCGACCCGCACCTCGCCGCGCTCGAAGCTCGTGCATGGCGGCGTGCGGTAGACGTCGAGCGTGCCGGTGGCGGGCAGGAAGTTGGCGTCCGGGTTCTCGGCGCAGATGCGCGCCTCGATCGCGTGGCCGTGGATGCGCAGTTGATCCTGCTTGAGCGGAAGCGGCTCGCCGCTGGCCACGCGCAGCTGCCATTCGACCAGGTCGAGCCCGGTGATCGCCTCGGTGACCGGATGCTCCACCTGCAGCCGCGTGTTCATCTCCATGAAGAAGAAGCGCAGGTCGCCGTCCGCCGTCGGCTCGGCGATGAACTCCACCGTGCCCGCGCCCACGTAGCCCACCGCTTTTGCCGCGGCCACGGCAGCCGCGCCCATCTCGCGCCGGCGAGCCTCGCTCATGCCGGGCGCGGGCGCCTCTTCCAGCACCTTCTGGTGGCGGCGCTGCACCGAGCAGTCGCGCTCGAACAGGTAGAGGCACTCGCCATGGCTGTCGCCGAACACCTGGATCTCGATGTGCCGCGGCCGCGTGACGTAGCGTTCGACCAGCACCGCGTCGTCGCCGAAGCTGTTGCGCGCCTCGCGCTGGCAGGAGGCGAGCGCGGCCTCGAACTCCTCGGCCTTGTTGACGATGCGCATGCCCTTGCCGCCGCCGCCGGCGCTGGCCTTGATCAGCACCGGGTAGCCGATGCGGTCGGCCTCGCGCTTCAGCAGCGCCGGGTCCTGGTCGGCGCCGTGGTAGCCGGGCACCAGCGGCACGCCGGCCTTCTCCATCAGCTGCTTGGATTCGGCCTTCAGGCCCATCGCCTTGATCGCCGAGGGCGGCGGGCCGATGAACACCAGGCCGGCATCGGCGCAGGCCTGCGCGAAGTCCTCGTTCTCGCTGAGGAAGCCATAGCCCGGGTGGATCGCTTGCGCGCCGGTGGCGCGCGCCGCCTCGACGATGCGCTCGCCGCGCAGGTAGCTGTCGCGCGGTGCGTTGCCGCCGATGTGCACCGCCTCGTCGCAGGCCAGCACGTGTTTTGCGTTCGCATCGGCGTCGGAGTAGACGGCGACCGTGCGCACGCCGAGGCGGCGCGCGGTGGCGGCCACGCGGCAGGCGATCTCGCCGCGGTTGGCAATCAGGATCTTGGAGAACATCGAGACCTCACACGAAGCTCAGACCGAAGGCTGGCTGCCACGCAGCCAACCTGATGCGCGGCGCAGCAGCGCGCGCAGGAACTTGCCCAGCACGACGATCAGGCCGATCGCCACCAGGACGGACAGCACGAGCACCGCCGCCAGCAGAACGGGATGCGTCCACGACAGCCACAGCACGGTGGGCACGAAGGCATCGCCGGCCAGCGACATGCCGATGTTGGAGAAGGGCTCGGGCGAGGTGTTGACCGCCGCGCGCGTGGTCGCCTTGGCGACGTGGCTGGTGGCGGCGAGCGTGCCGCCGAGCAGCGCAGCAAGAGTCGCCCAGGTCGCCTGGTCGGCGCCGAACACCGCGGCCGCCAGCGCCGCGCCGGCCGGGATGCGAACCAGCGTGTGCACCATGTCCCACAACGTGTCGACGCCCGGGATCTTGTCGGCGAAGAACTCGACGAAAAGCATGAAGCCGCTGGCGCCGAGCATCGCCGGATGTTGCAGCACATGCAAGCCCTGCGGCAGTTCGACCCAGCCGAAGTAGCCGGCTGCGCCGGTGAGGAACATCACGAGGTACAGGCGCAGCCCGCTCGCCCAGCCGAGCGCGGCGGCCACGGCGAGCAACTGGCGAGCCGTATCCATTTGACCCAGCAGTGCGCGGTGTCCAGCGTCGACGGCATCGTTCAGCCCTGCCAGGACGGCGCGCGCTTGCCAAGGAAGGACTGGATGCCCTCGCGGCCTTCGGCGCTGGCGCGGATGTCGGCGATGCGGCGGGCGGTGTCGGCGCGCAGCTCGGCATCGATCGGCCGGCCGCCGGCGTCCTGCACCAGCTGCTTGCAGGCGCGCACCGCCATCGGCCCGTTGGCGACCAACGTGGCGACGAGCTCGTCGACCTTCGCATCGAGCAGCTCGCTCGCGCAGACCTCGTGCACGAAACCCATCGCCCGCGCCTGCGCGGCGTCGAATCGCTCCGCCGTGATGAACCAGCGCCGCGCAGCCTGTTCGCCCATGGCGCGCACGACGTACGGGCCGATGGTCGCCGGCAGCAGGCCCAGCTTCGCCTCGCTGAGACAGAAGTTCACGCCTTCGGCGGCGACGAGCACGTCGCACACCGCCGCCAGCCCGAGGCCGCCGGCGTAGCAGTCGCCGTGGATGCGCCCGACCACCGGCACCGGGCAGCTGTAGATCGTCCACAGCATGTCGGCCAGCGCCTGCGCGTCGGCGCGGTTCTCGTCCCAGCTGTAGCCGGCCATGGCGCGCATCCAGTTCAGGTCGGCGCCGGCGCAGAAGGCCTTGCCATGACCGCCGAGCACGATGCAGCGCAGCGACGCGTCGGCGCCGAGCCCGGCGAAGGTCTGCGTCAGCTCCGCGATCACGCCCTCGTTGAAGGCGTTGCGCACGTCCGGGCGATTCAGGTAGACGCGGGCCACGTGGCCGTCGCGGCGAACGTCGAGGGTGGAAGTCGTCATCTCGTTCCTCAGTAACGCTTCGCAGCCTCGTCGAGCATCACTTCGGTGGCACCGCCGCCGATGGCCAGGATGCGCGCATCGCGCCACAGCCGTTCGATCGCCGTGCCGCGCATGTAGCCCATGCCGCCGTGGAACTGCTGGCAGGCCTGCACGACCTCGTTGACCAGTTCGCCGGTCAGCGACTTGAGCATGGAGACGTCCTGCACCACGTCGCGCCCCTGCGTGACCATCCAGGCGCAGTGGTACATGTACTGTCGCGCCGCACGCACCTTGGCATCGAGCATGGCCAGGCGCTGGCGCACCACCTGCTTGTCGAACAGCGTGGCACCGAAGGCGCGGCGGTCGCGCCCCCACCCCCCTCCCCCCCCCCCCCCGCCCGGCGCCCGCCGCCCGCCCCCCCCGCGCGATGCGCTCGGTCTGGAGTTCCCCCCTCCGCCCCCGCGCGGGCGCCCCCCCCCCCCCCCCCCCCCCGCGCTGCGCCCTCGGCTGCGAGTTCTTTCATCACCGAGTAGAAGCCCTTGTCCTGCTCGCCCAGCAGGTTCGCGGCCGGGATGCGGCAGTTGTCGAAGACGAGCTCGGCGGTGTCGGACGACAGCCAGCCCGTCTTCTCCAGCGAGCGGCCGACGCTGAACCCCGGCGTGCCCTTCTCGACGATGAACATCGAGATCGCGTGGCGGGCCGTGCCGGTGCGCGCGGCGATGAAGTACAGGTCGGCATGCACGCCGTTGGTGATGAAGAGCTTGGTGCCGTTGAGCACCCAGTGATCGCCGTCCCGTTTCGCGCTCGTCTTCAGCCCGGCCACGTCGGAGCCGGCGCCCGGCTCGGTGATGCCCACCGCGGTGATGGTGCGGCCGGCCGTCACGCCGGGCATGTACTTCGCCTGCTGCTGCGCGTTGCCGGCATGGTGCAGGTGCGGGCTCGCCATGTCGGTGTGCACGAGCACGGTGATGATGAAGCCGCCGAAGGTCGACTGCGAGAGCGCTTCGGCGAACACCAGGTTGGTCAGCGCATCGGCCTGCGCGCCGCCATGTTCGCTGGCATACATCAGCCCGAGCAGGCCGGCATCGCCCATCTTGCGCAGCACCTCGCGCGGTGTGAAGCCGTCGCGCTCCCACTGTTCGGCGAAAGGTTCGACCTCCCGGGCGACGAAGCGCGCGATCTGCTCGCGCAGCTGTTCGTGCTCGTGGCCGAGGTAGATGTTGTCCATCGCCATCCCGCTCACATGCGGAACACGCCGAACTTCGCGTCGGGGATCGGCGCGTTCAGACTCGCGCTGATGGCCAGCGCGAGCACGCGGCGCGTGTCGGCCGGGTCGATCACGCCGTCGTCCCACAGCCGCGCGCTGGCGTAGTACGGGTGCGCCTGGTGTTCGAACTGGTCGAGGATGGGCTGCTTGAACGCCTACCTCCTCCTCGGCCGACCAGGTGCCGCCCTTGGCCTCGATGCCGTCGCGCCGCACCGTGGCCAGCACGCTGGCCGCCTGCTCGCCGCCCATCACCGAGATGCGCGCGTTCGGCCACATCCACAGGAAGCGCGGGCTGAAGGCGCGGCCGCACATGCCGTAGTTGCCGGCGCCGAAGCTGCCGCCGATGATGACGGTGAACTTCGGCACGTTGACGGTGGACACCGCCGTGACCATCTTCGCGCCGTGCTTGGCGATGCCCTCGGCCTCGTACTTGCGCCCGACCATGAAGCCGGTGATGTTCTGCAGGAAGACCAGCGGGATCTTGCGCTGGCCGCACAGCTCGATGAAGTGCGCGCCCTTCTGCGCGCTCTCGCTGAACAGCACGCCGTTGTTGGCGACGATGCCCACCGGCATGCCTTCGATGTGCGCGAAGCCGGTGACCAGCGTGGTGCCGTAGCGCGCCTTGAACTCGTCGAAATCACTGCCGTCGACGATGCGCGCGATGATCTCGTGCACGTCGTAAGGCTTGCGCGGATCGGAGGGGATGATGCCGTGCAGCTCGGCGGCATCGAACAGCGGCGCGCGCGGCGCGGCCAGTCGCTGCTCGTGCGCCTTGCGCCAGTTGAGGTTGGCCACGGCGGCGCGCGCGATCGCCAGCGCGTGCAGGTCGTTCTCGGCCAGGTGGTCGGCCACGCCCGACAGGCGCGTGTGCACGTCGCCGCCGCCCAGGTCCTCGGCGCTCACCACCTCGCCGGTGGCGGCCTTCACCAGCGGCGGGCCGCCGAGGAAGATGGTGCCCTGGTTCTTGACGATGATGGTCTCGTCGCTCATCGCCGGCACGTAGGCGCCGCCGGCGGTGCACGAGCCCATCACCACCGCGATCTGCGGGATGCCCTGCGCGCTCATGTTGGCCTGGTTGAAGAAGATGCGGCCGAAGTGGTCGCGGTCGGGGAACACCTCGTCCTGGTTGGGCAGGTTGGCGCCGCCGCTGTCGACCAGGTAGATGCAGGGCAGCCGGTTCTGGATGGCGATCTCCTGCGCGCGCAGGTGCTTCTTCACCGTCATCGGGAAGTAGGTGCCGCCCTTCACCGTGGCGTCGTTGCAGACGATCATGCACTCGACGCCGCTGACGCGGCCGATTCCGGCGATCAGGCCGGCGCCCGGCGCGGCGTCTTTGCCGCCCTTTTCCTTGTACATGTCGTGCGCGGCCAGCGGCGCGACTTCGAGGAAGGGCGTGTCCGGGTCGAGCAGCATCTCGACGCGCTCGCGCGGCAGCAGCTTGCCGCGCGCGGTGTGCTTGGCGCGCGCTGCATCGCCGCCGCCCTGAGCGATCTGCGCGAGCTTCGAGTTCAGGTCCTCGACCAGCGCGCGCATCGCCGCAGCGTTGGACTTGAAGTCCTCGGAGCGGGGGCTGAGGTTGGAAGCCAGGATCGGCATCTTGTCTCCGTAGGGCACGCCGCCGGCGGCTCAGATTGACGTTTACGTTAACGTCAATTCTACGGTCGAACCTGTGAACCGCGGCTCGGGGAAGAGCCCCCCCGCCCCGTTGCCGGATCCCCTGATCGCCGCCGGCGCGGCTTCAGTGTCGCTCCCGCCACGGTGATCACCCGCGTCGGCCGACTGGTCGCCGCATGGCCCGGCGGTTTCGCGAACGCCAAGGCGTGTCGCGACCCCTTCGACCGGCTGAGCGGCCCGCGTCGCCCCCCTGCCCCCCCTGCCCCACCGCCCCCCCCCGCCGCGCCCCCCCCCCCCGCGCCGCAGGCCCCCCCCCCCCCCACCCACAAGCCGGGCCCTCCCCGGGGTCCCCGAGCAGCGATCACGGACCGCATCAGTTCCGACCGCCACCCCCCAACTCAGGCCTGCCCCGGGCGCCGCACCCCCACACAAGCGGATGCCCGTGCCCCTATGCGTAGGGGTGAGAGGCCTCAGCCGAGTGGCTTGCCGTCGCCGAACACGCTGGCCTCCCGCCAGCCGAGTTCGGCCATGTCGGCACTGCGCAGCGACGCATCGCTGGGCATCAGGAACTCGTCGAGCTGCGGAGGGGCCAGGCCCATCGTCGACAGCATCCCGTGCAGCTGGCCGCGATGGTGGGTCTGGTGCATGAACAGATGCGCCAGCACATGCGCGGCGCGGTCGCGCTGCACTTCGCGGCCGCGGTCCATGTCGACGATCGCATCGCAGCCGGCGTCATCGAGTGCGTCGCACCAGGCGATCAACCGCTCGTCGCTGGCGCGCTGGCGCGGCGCCAACTCGGCGAGCGTGGTGGCCGGCACGAAGGCGGCGTACTGCTGCGGCAAGCCGGGCTCGCCATGCAGAGCGCCGATGTAGTACAGGTCAACCGCCAGGATGTGGTTCAGCGTGGCTGCGAGGCTGCCGAAGAAGCTCACGCGCGGCGCCTGGAACTCGGCGTCGCTCATGGCCGCCATCGCGCGGTGCAGGCGGTGGTTGGCCAGGCGGTTGGCATGCGCCTGGATGCGCAGTTGCCCGGCCAGCGTCAGCGCCACGGCTCAGGCCTTCTTCGGCGCGTGAACGGGCTTTGCCTCGGTGGGCGCGCCGGATTGCTTCCAGGCGCCGAAGCCGCCGTCGACATGGGCGACACGCTCCATGCCCATGTCCATCAACGTCTTCGTCGCCAGCGCCGAGCGCCAGCCGGCGGCGCAGAACAGCACGTACTCCTTGTCCTGCGCGAACACGTCGCGGTGGTAGGGCGAGGCCGGGTCGACCCAGAACTCGAGCATGCCGCGCGGCGCGTGCACCGAGCCAGGGATGACGCCCTCGCGCTCGAGCTCGCGCACGTCACGGATGTCGACGAACACCACGCCCGGGTGGCCGTGCAGCGCGCGCGCCTGCTCGACGGTGTAGGTGGTGACTTGTGCCATGGCTTCTTCGACCAGGGCAGCGGCAGTCTTCTTCATGTCAGAACGGTCCCTTCTCCAGCCAGCGCTCGATCTGGGGCCGGCGGTCGTTGCCCCAGAAGGGCTCGCCGTCGACCATGAAGAACGGTGCGCCGAACACGCCGGCGGCGATGGCCGCCTCGTTCTCCTGCTTCAGGCGCAGCTTCCAGGCGGCGTCGTTCCATACGGACTCGGCGGCGTCCGCGCCGATGCCGAAATCCTCGGCGAGCTGGCGCAGCTGCTGCGGGTCGCTCAAGTCGACGCCGCGTGCGAAGTAGGCGCGCAGGCAGTTGCGCGCCCATTGGGTGGCGCGGTCGCCACCCTGGTCGGCCAGCCACCAGAACACGCGCGCCGCGTTCTGCGTCGGGATCGGAAACTTGTCCGGATTCTTCAACGGCACCCCGGCAAAACGCGCCGAGCGCTCGAAATCGTGCAGCGAGTACTCGCGCTTGATCGGGTACGAGACCGGGCTCTTCAGCTCGGCGGCCTGGAAGGTGGCGCCCAGCAGGATGGCCTTCCAGTTCACCGTGCGGCCGTGGCGCGCCGCCAGCGCATCGATCCATTCGGAAGCGATGTACGAGTACGGCGACGAGAAGTCGAAGTAGAAGTCGATCGGGCGCGGCAGGGTCGTCATGGGTGACAGCGTAGCGCCTGCCGATGATGCTCGCGTGGTCGATTTCCCTCACCCGCGTGCAGGCCGGCCTGCTTGCGCAACGTCATGCCGCCGCCAGCCAGGGCCGCTAGCATGCACGCGATGGGTTTGTCGCTTGCACTCGTGGTCGCCGCGCTGGCCGTGGCGCTGGCGCTGCGGCCGTGGCGGGCCTTGCGCGCCGATGGCGTGTTGCAGCCGTGGCTGGCCTGCCTGGTGCTGCTGCCCTGGGTGTGGGCGGCACAGCGAGTCATGCCCGGTGGCGTGTCGGTGCAGCTCTCCGGGGCCTGCCTGCTCGTGCTGATGGTCGGCTGGCCGCTGGCCGTGCTGAGCCTGCTGCCGATCGCCGCGATCGGCGCCTGGCTGGGCGGCATCGCCTGGCCACAGGCACTCGACCACCTTGCCTGGAACGGCATGATGGCGGCCACGCTGGCCCTGTCCATCGGGCTGGCAACACGGCGCTGGCTTCCCCACCACCCGTTCGTGTTCATCCTCGGGCGTGGCTTCATCGTCACCGCCCTGGCCATGATGGCCGCCGGCACGATGTCGGCCTACGTACAGCCGCCGCCCGAAAGCACCGAGCTCGGCTCGGTGCTGCTCGGCCACTGGCTGATGGCCTGGGGCGAGGCCTTTTCCACTGGCATGCTGGTGGCGATCTTCGTGGCCTTCAAGCCCGAGTGGCTGGCCACCTGGTCCGACGCGCGCTACCTGCCGAAGGACTGAATCTCAGCCGCGCCAGAACTGCGGCGTGAACAGCACCAGCACCGCCAGCAATTCCAGCCGACCGAGCAGCATGCCGAAGGTGCACACCCAGATCTGGAAGTCGCTGAGCCCGCCGTAATTGACCGATGGGCCGACATCGCCGAGCCCGGGGCCGATGTTGTTGACGCAGGCGATCACCGCGGTGAAGGCGGTCACCACGTCCAGCCCGCTGAACAGCAGCAGCATGGTCAGCGCCACCAGCGAAGCGCCGTAGACCATCATGTAGGCGATCACGCTCTGGATCACGCGCGGGCTCACCGCCGCGCCGCCGATCACCACCGGGTTGACCACGTTCGGATGCACGATGCGCACCAGTTCGCGATACGACTGCTTGAGCAGCAACAGCATCCGGACCATCTTGATGCCGCCGCCGGTGGAGCCGGCACAGGTGGCGAAGCAGCCCAGCAGGATCATCAGCAGCGGGGCGAACAGCGGCCACTTCGCATAGTCGTACGAGGCGTAGCCGGTGGTGGTGGCGATCGACACGACGTGGAAGACGGTGTGGCGCAGCGATTCCTGGAAGTCCGGGTAGACGCCGTGCACGGTGAGGTAGATCGAGATCAGCGCCACCGTCGCGATCACGACCAGGTAGAAGGCGCGCACTTCGACGTTGTTCCACAGAACACTCAGCGAACGCTGCTTCCAGGCGACGAAGTAGAGCGCGAAGCTCACACCGGACAGCATCATGAAGACCACGGCCACCGCCTCGATGGCCGGAGAGTTCCAGTAGCCGAAGCTCAGGTCGTGAGACGAGAAGCCGCCCAGGCCCATCGTCGAGCACATGTGCATGAACGCATCGGGCCAGCTCATGCCCGCGGCGCGGTAGGAGAAGAAACAAAGCACCGACACGACGAAGTACACCGTCCACAGGCCGCGCGCCGTCTCGGCGATGCGCGGCGTGAGCTTGGCGTCCTTCATCGGGCCGGCCGTCTCGGCCTTGAACAGCTGCGCGCCGCCCACCCCCAGCAGCGGCAGGATGGCCACCGCCAGCACGATGATGCCCAGCCCGCCGATCAGCATCATGAAGCAGCGCCACACGTTGACCGACAGCGGCAGCGCGTCCAGGCCCGACAGCGCGGTGGCGCCGGTGGCCGTGAACCCCGACATGGCCTCGAAGTAGGCGTCGGTCACGCTCAACCCGGGGATCGCCAGCAGCAGCGGCAATGCGCCGAAGGCCGGCAGCACCAGCCAGGTCAGCCCGACCAGCACGAAGCCGTCGCGCGGCTGCAGCTCGCGGCGGAAGCGCCGCGTGGCCAGGCTCATCAGCGCGCCGCTGAGGAAAGTCACGCCGGTGGAGACCAGGAAGGCGTGTTCGGCCGCGTCGTGGCCGGTCAGGCCGAACGCGAGAGGCACCAGCATCAGCAGCGAGAACAGCACGACCATGCGGCCGACCAGCGCAACGACGGCGAGCGGCGAGGTCATCAGAACATGAAGGTCGCGCTGACCTGGAACAGCTTTTCGATCTCGCGGACCATGCGCTTGCGCGGCACGAACACGATGACGTGGTCGTCGGTTTCGATCACGGTGTCGTGGTGCGGGATGATGACGCGCTGGTAGACCTCGGCATCGTGGATCGTGCGCACGATGGCGCCGATCTGGGCGCCTGACGGCAGCGGCAGTTCGTCGATGCGGCGCCCCACCACCTTCGAGGACTTGCGGTCGCCGTGCGCCACCGCCTCCAGGGCTTCGGCGGCGCCTCGGCGCAGGCTGTACACGGCCTCCACGTCGCCGCGCCGCACATAGGCCAGCAGTTCGCCGATGACGGTCTGCGCCGGCGACAGCGCGATGTCGATCTGCGTGCCCTGCACCAGGTCGGCATAGGCGCGCCGATTGATCAGCGCGAGCACGCGGCGCGCGCCCATGCGCTTGGCCAGCAGGCAAGCCATGATGTTGTCCTCGTCGTCGCTGGTCAGCGCCAGGAAGAGGTCGGTATCCTGCACGTTCTCGGTCTCGAGCAGCTCCTCGTCGGTGCTGTCGCCCTGCAGCACCAGCGCCTCGCTGTGCAGCTGCGTGGTCAGGTACTCGCAGCGGCTCAGGTTCGACTCGATCACCTTGACGTGGCAGTCGTCCTGGATCTCGCGGGCCAGGCGCAGCCCGACGCGGCCACCGCCGGCGATCATCACGCGGCGCACCGGCTCGTCGCGCCGGCGCAGCGCATCGAGCACGCGGCGGATGTCGCGCGTGGCGGCGAGCACGAAGACCTCGTCGCCCGGTTCGATGCGCGTGGTGCCGTCGCACACGAGCTGGTGGTCCTGGCCGAGCTCATCGGTGCGGTAAATCGCCACGAAGCGCATCTCGACATTCGGCACGAGCTGCGGCAGCTCGCTGATCACGTGGCGCACCATCGGCCCGCCGGTGACGGCGCGCACTGCGATCAGACTCACGGTGCCCCTGGCGAACTCCAGCACCTGCAGCGCCTCGGGGTACTCGATCAGCTTGCGGATGTAGCTGGTGAGCGACTCCTCCGGGCAGATCACCTGGTCGACCGCGAAGCCCTCGTTCGACATGAGCGGGCCGTCGTTGGGAAATTCCGGCGAGCGGATGCGCGCGATGGTGGTCGGGATGTTGAAGACGTCGTGCGCCACCTTGCAGCACACGAGGTTGGTCTCGTCCAGCGGTGCGCAGGCGATCAGCATGTCGGCATCCCGGGCACCGGCCGCCTCCAGCACCGAGGGCTGGATGCCGTTGCCCGGCACGCCGCGCAGGTCGAGCCGGTCTTCCAGCTCGCGCAGGCGCTGCGGGTTGGTGTCGATCACCGTGATGTCGTTCTTCTCCGACACCAGGCTCTCGGCCACGCTCTCGCCCACGCGGCCCGCTCCGAGGATGATGATGTTCATGGTGTCCGCACCGTACTTCGGTGCGAACTATGCCAGTGCGCGGCCGATGAGGATCTTCTGCACGTCCGAGGTGCCCTCGTAGATCTGGCACACCCGCACGTCGCGGTAGATGCGCTCGACCGGAAAGTCGCTCACGTAGCCGTAGCCGCCCAGCGTCTGGATGGCCGCGCTGCACACGCGCTCGGCCATCTCGCTGGCGAACAGCTTGGCCATCGCCGCCTCTTTCAGGCAGGGCCGGCCGGCGTCCTTCAGGCTCGCGGCATGGTGGATGAGCTGGCGCGCCGCCTCGATCTGCGTGGCCATCTCGCCGAGGCGGAACTGCACCGCCTGGTGCTCGAAGATCGGCTGGCCGAAGGCGACGCGCTCCTTCGAATAGGCCAGCGCCGCGTCGAAGGCGGCGCGCGCCATGCCCACGCTCTGCGCGGCGATGCCGATGCGCCCGCCCTCCAGGCCCGACAGCGCGATCTTCAGGCCCTGGCCTTCGTCGCCGATCCGGTTCGCGGCCGGCACGCGGCAGTTCTCGAACAGGATCTGCGCGGTGTCGCTGCTGTGCTGGCCCATCTTGTCCTCCAGCCGCGCCACGATATAGCCCGGCGTGCCGGTGGGCACGATGAAGGCGCTGATGCCGCGCTTGCCCGCGGCCTTGTCGGTGACGGCCATGACGATGGCCACATCGCCGTGCTTGCCGCTGGTGATGAACTGCTTGACGCCGTTGAGCACGTAGTCGTTGCCATCCCGCACGGCGGTCGTCTTGAGGCCATCGGCCTGCGAGCCGACATGCGGCTCGGTCAGGCAGAAGGCGCCGAGCATCTCGCCACGCGCCAGGGGCTTGAGCCAGCGCTCCTTCTGCGCGTCGTTCGCCCAGGCCATCAGGATCGAGCAGACCGGGCAGTTGTTGACGCTGACCACCGTGGAGGTACCGCCGTCGCCGGCGGCGATCTCCTCCAGGATGATGGCCAGCGCCAGGTAGTCGAGCCCGGCGCCGTCCCATTCGCCGGGCACGGCCACGCCGTAGCAGCCGAGCGCCGCCAGGCCCTTCAGTTCTTCGGCGGGGAAGTGGTGCTCCTTGTCCCAGCGCGCGGCGTGCGGCGCGATGCGGTCCTGCACGTAGCTGCGCACGGCGTCCTGCACCGCCAGGTGGTCTTCGCTCAAGAGCATCGGGATTCCCTCACCAGTCGATCGCGCTGCCGTCGTAGTTCAGGAAGCGTCCGTTGTCCTTGGCCGTGAGCGCGGCGATCACGCCGCGCATGCCCGCCACGCTCTGTTCGGCCGTGATGTCGGCGCCCGCGCCGCCCATCTCGGTGCGCACCCAGCCGGGGTGGAAGCTCACGCAGCAGGCCTTGCCGGCCCACTCGAGCGAGATGTCCTTGAGCACCGAAATGGCCGCTGCCTTCGAAGCGCGGTACAGCCAGCTGCCGGTGGCCGCCCGCTGGCCGATCGAGCCCATCTTCGACGACAGCAGCGCCAGCTTCGCGCCCGGCGCCAGCATGTCGGCCAGTTGCGGCAGCACGCGCATCGGCGCCAGCACGTTGGCGTGCATGGTGTGGTCGAAGTCGGCGTCGGTCGGCGGTTCGAGTCCGGTCTGGCGTTGCAGCACGCCGGCGACGTGCACGATCACGTCGAACGCGGCGCCGTCGAGCTGCCAGGCCAGGCGCGAGGTGCTCTCGGTGCTGGTCACGTCCAGCGCGATTGCGGCAGCACCCTGCGCGCGCAAGTCGGCGAGCGCCGCCTCGCTGCGCGCGGTGGCCGTGACCTTCCAGCCATCGGCGAGGTACTGGCGCACGAACTCGGCGCCGATGCCCCGCGAGGCACCGATGATCAGCGCATGGCTCAAAGCATCTCCACGGCCAGCGCCGTCGCTTCGCCGCCGCCGATGCACAGCGCCGCCACGCCCTTCTTCTTGCCCTGCTTGCGCAAGGCGCCGAGCAGCGTGACGACGATGCGCGCGCCGGAAGCGCCGATCGGGTGGCCCAGCGCGCAGGCGCCGCCGTGCACGTTGACGATCTCGTGCGGCAGCTTGAACTCGGCCATGGCGGCCATGGTCACCGCGGCGAAGGCCTCGTTGACCTCCCACAGGTCGACGTCCTTCGCGCCCCAGCCGGTCTTCTTCAGCACCTTCTCGATCGCGCCCACCGGCGCGGTGGTGAACCAGTCCGGCGCCTGCGCGTGCACGGCGTGCGCCGCGATGCGGGCGATCGGCTTGACACCCATGGCCTTGGCCGTGGACTCGCGCATCAGCACCAGCGCAGCGGCGCCGTCGGAGATGCTCGACGAGGTGGCGGCGGTGATCGCGCCGTCCTTCTTGAACGCGGGCTTGAGGCCCGGGATCTTGTCGAGCTTGGCCTTGAAGGGCTGTTCGTCCCACTTGACCACCGTGTCGCCGGCCTTGCCCGGCAGCGTGACGGGCGCCATCTCCCAGTCGAAGCTGCCGTCCTCGTTGGCCTTCTTGCTGCGCTGCGTGGAGGCGATGGCGAACTGGTCCATCGCCTCGCGGGTGAAGTTGTACTTGCCCACGCACTGCTCGGCGAACACGCCCATCGCCTTGCCGCGCTCGTAGGCGTCTTCCAGGCCGTCCAGGGCCATGTGGTCGTACAGCGCGCTGGCGCCGTACTTGATGCCCTTGCGCGCGAACATCAGGTGCGGCGCGTTGGTCATGCTCTCCATGCCGCCGGCCAGCACCACGTTGGCCGAGCCGGCCACCAGCATGTCGTTGCCGAACATCATGGCGCGCATGCCCGAGCCGCACATCTTGCTCATCGTGACGGCGCCGGCGCTGTCGGGCAGGCCGGCCTTGCGCACCGCCTGGCGCGCCGGCGCCTGGCCCTGGCCGGCCATCAGGCAGTTGCCGAACAGCACCTCGTCGACGGCGTCGCCGGGTACACCGGCACGTTCGACGGCCGCCTTGATGGCCACCGCGCCCAGCTCCCAGGCGGCGAGGTTGGAGAAGTCGCCGAGCAGGCCGCCGATGGGCGTGCGGGCGGCGGAGACGATGACGATGGATTCGGACATGGCAGGCTCCTTCACTGTGTGATGAGAGATGCGCCGCACAGCGCGAGCGGCGGCAGTACGTTGCAGGAATCGTGGCGCCGGTTCATGCGCCAGTGGCCAGCCGGCTCGGTGTGCGCCTGGTGGCGGAAGCGCTTGCGCTGTTCGTAGGGGAACACGTCGTGCACGTGGCCGGCGAGGATGCGCTCCTTGTGGCCCTGCCAGAAGGCCACGTCGAGCAGGTCGGCGTGGTGCTTCAGGAACACCTCGCGCACCGCCGTGTTGCCGAGCAGGAAGGGGCCGAAGGTCTCCGGGAACACGTCTTTCGGGCCGACGTGGTACCAGATCTCGCCGGACATCTCCTCCTCCTCGTTGCGCGGCTCGGGCACGCGGCGGAAGTTGCAGTCGGTGAGGTACTCGATCTCGTCGTAGTCGTAGAACACCACCTTGCCGTGGCGCGTGACACCGAAGTTCTTCCACAGCATGTCGCCGGGGAAGATGTTGGCGCGCACCAGGTCCTTGATGGCGTTGCCGTACTCGATGACGGCGTGCTCCATCTGCCGCGGGCTGGCTTCGTGCAGGTAGATGTTCAGCGGGATCATGCGCCGCTCGATATAGACGTGGCGGATCACCAGCGTCTCGCCGTCTTCCTCGAGCAGGCTGGGGCAATAGTGCTTGAGCTCGTCGATCAGTTCTTCCTCGAAGCGCGAGCGCGGGAAGGCCACGTTGCTGTACTCCAGCGTGTCGGCCATGCGGCCGACGCGGTCGTGCGTCTTCACCAGCAGGTACTTGCTCTTGATGAGCTCGCGCGAGGTCTCCTTGGGCGCCGGGTAGAAGTCCTTGATGACCTTGAACACGTAGGGATAGCTCGGCAGGTCGAACACCAGCATCACCATGCCCTTGATGCCCGGCGCGATGCGGAACTTGTCGCTGCTGTGGCGCTGGTGGTAGAGCAGGTCGCGGTAGAAGATGTTCTTGCCCTGCTTCTGCAGGCCGATGGCGTTGTAGAGCTCGCTCTTGGGCTTGCGCGGCATCATCGAGCGCAGGAACTGCACGCAGGCCGAAGGCACCTCCATGTCGACCATGAAGTAGGCACGCGCGAAGCTGAACAGCATCAGCAGGTCGTCTTCGCCGAACAGCGCGGCGTCGATGGCCAGCTGACCGTGGGTCGTGTGCAGGATGGGCAGCGCGAACGGCACCTCGTTGAAGCCGTTGATGATCTTGCCGACCGCGTAGGCGCCCTTGTTGCGGTAGAACAGCGACGACAGCACCTGCAGCTGGAAGTTCGCGCGCATGCGGAATTCGCCGAGGCGCGAGATAACCGCGGCGAGCACGTGGTCGACGTCGCGGCCGAGGTCCTCGAACTCGCGCGCGAGCTGGAAGTTGTCGATCACGCGCAGCAGCGTGTCGCGCAGCGTGTCCTTGGTCGGGTAGTAGGCGCGGTAGGTCGGCAGCGAGGCCGGCTCGTCGTTCTCGATGTACTCGGTGCTGACCGCCGGGCGCACGAAGATGAAGTCGTTGCGGAAATAGCTGCGGTGCAGGATCTTCGTCGTCACCGAGTTGAAGAAGGTCTCGGCAAGCTCGGGCTGGTGGTGGTTGGTGAGCAACCCGATGTAGTGCAGCTTGACCTGCTGCCACACGTCCATCGGCAGGGTCGAGGCCTGGAATTCCTTCTGCAGCCGCTCGGCCGCCTCGTCGACGCGCTTGTCGTAGAACTCGATGCGCTCGCGCTGTGCGCGCTGCTGGCCATGCCAGTCGGCCTGCTCGAAGCGGCGCTTGGCCTGCGCGCTGGTCTCGCGGAACAGCCGGTAGTGGCGATTGAAACCGTCGAGCAGCGCCTGCGCGATGTCGAAGCCGCGGGAGTCGGTGAGGCGGGTCGGGAACATCGCGCGCCTTCGTTCAGGGCTTGCCGTTCTTGCGGATGGCGTCGAAGCGCGTCTTCAGCGCGCCCAGCGCCAGCCCGTAGGCCGCCGCCACTTCGCCGGCGTTCGCCACGGTGATCTTCAGGTCCTCGAGCAGGCCGTTGTGCAGGCCGTAGACCCAGCCATGCACCACCACCGACTGGCCACGCTCCCAGGCGTCCTGCACCACGGTGGTCTCGCAGACGTTGAGCGACTGCTCGAGCACGTTCAGCTCGCACAGCGCCTTCAGCTTGAGCGTCTCGTCCTCCATGCCGTCGATCCAGGTGCGGTGCTTGTTGCGCACGTCCTGCACGTGGCGGATCCAGTTGTCGGCCAGGCCGACGCGGCGGTTGTGCAGCGCCGCGGCCACGCCGCCGCAGCCGTAGTGGCCCACCACCATGATGTGGCGCACCTGCAGCATGTCGATGGCGAACTGCATCACCGACAGCGCATTCAGGTCGGAGTGCACCACCACGTTGGCCACGTTGCGGTGCACGAACACGTCGCCCGGCAGCAGGCCGAGGATCTCGTTGGCCGGCACGCGGCTGTCGGCGCAACCGATCCACAGGTACTGCGGTGCTTGCTGCGCCAGCAGGCTGGTGAAGAAACCGGGCGTGCGGCGCTCGGTGTCGGCGGCCCAGCGCCGGTTGCTTTCGAACAGTTCGTCGAGGGAGGTGCTCATGGCCAGGCAGTTTACGCAGCCGCCCCGCTCACATCGTCTCGGCGAACAATTCCCGACCGATCAGCATGCGGCGGATCTCGCTCGTGCCTGCACCGATCTCGTACAGCTTGGCGTCGCGCCACAGGCGCCCGAGCGGGTACTCGTTGATGTACCCGTTGCCGCCGAACAGCTGGATGCCCTCGCCGGCCATCCAGGTGGCCTTCTCGGCGCACCACAGGATCACGCTGGCGCAGTCCTTGCGCACCTGGCGCACGTGCTCGGCGCCGAGCATGTCGAGGTTCTTGCCCACCGTGTAGCAGAAGGCGCGGCCGGCCTGCAGCACGGTGTACATGTCGGCCACCTTGCCCTGCACGAGCTGGAACTCGCCGATGCTCTGGCCGAACTGTTTGCGGTCGTGGATGTAGGGCACCACGTTGTCCATCACCGCCTGCATGATGCCGATCGGCCCGGCGGCGAGCACGGCGCGCTCGTAGTCCAGCCCGCTCATCAGCACCTTGGCGCCGCCGTTGAGCGTGCCCAGCACGTTCTCGGCCGGCACCTCGACGTTGTTGAACACCATCTCGCCGGTGTGGCTGCCGCGCATGCCCAGCTTGTCGAGCTTCTGCGCCGTGGAAAAGCCCTTCATGCCCTTCTCGACGATGAACGCGGTGACCCCGCGCGCGCCGAGCTCGGGCTCGGTCTTGGCGTAGACCACCATGGTGTCGGCGTCCGGGCCGTTGGTGATCCACATCTTGGTGCCGTTGAGCACGTAGATGCCGCCCTTCTCCACCGCCTTGAGCTTCATCGAGATGACGTCGGAGCCGGCGCCCGGCTCGCTCATCGCCAGCGCGCCGACATGCTCGCCGCTGATCAGCTTGGGCAGGTACTTCTTCTTCTGCGCCTCGCTGCCGTTGCGCTTGAGCTGGTTGACGCACAGGTTGCTGTGCGCGCCGTAGCTCAGGCCCACCGAGGCGCTGGCGCGGCTGATCTCCTCCATGGCGATCATGTGGGCCAGGTAGCCCATGTTGGCGCCGCCGTATTCCTCCGGCACGGTGATGCCGAGCACGCCGAGCTCGCCCATCTTGCGCCACAGGTCCATCGGGAACTGGTCCGACTTGTCGATCTCGCCGGCGCGCGGCGCGATCTCGGCCTGCGCGAAATCGCGCACCGCGTCGCGCAGCGCGTCGATGTCTTCGCCGAGCTGGAAGTTGAGTCCGGGCAGGTCGTTCATGGCTGGGGTCTCCTCAGTGTTTCAGCGCCTCGCGGCCGCGCACCGTCATCACGGTGGCGGTCATCGTGGCGATCAGCTTTTCGTTGCCGCCGTCCTCGTCGTGCTGCGTCGCACGGCCGTCGACCACGCTGATGGTGCGCCCCGGCTTGATGACCACGCCCTCGAAGCGGAAGCGCGGGCCGCGCGCCGGCGCGAGCAGGTTGATCTTGAACTCGATGGTGAGCACCGCGGCATCGTCGGGCATCAGTGAAAACGCCGCATAGCCGCAGGCCGAATCCAGCGCCGCCGAGACCATGCCGGCATGGATGAAGCCATGCTGCTGGGTCAGCGAGGCCTGGTGCGCCATGGCCAGCACGACGCGGCCCGGCTCCACCGATTCCAGCGTCGCGCCGAGCGTGGCCATGGCGGCCTGGCGGGCGAAGGAGTCGCGCGTGCGCTGGGCGTAGCCGGCGTCGTGAGGGTGCATGCAAGGCCTCCGTGCGAGACCGGCTCGCAGTTGACGTTTACGTAAACGTCAATGATACCGGAAGCACCGCGATCCGGCCGTTCGCGCGACACTCGCAGCGTCATGGACACCCTCGCGCACGGACTGTGGGCCGCCATCGGCATCGCAGCGATGCAGCCGCGTTTCGCCATCACGCGCCGGCAGGCGGTGGCCACCGTCGCGCTCGCGGTGGCTCCGGACGTGCTGCAGTGGCTGCCGCTGCTCGGCTGGGCGGCCGTCGGGGGCGGGCACCTGACCGACCTGACGACCTTCGGGCTCGCACTTCCGGGGCAAGAGCCGGGGCTGCCGCCGCTCGTCGCTCTGCTGACGCACCACCTGCACTGCATCATGCACAGCGCCGTGGTCGCCGGCGTCGTCACGGCGCTGGCCTGGCGCTTTCGCCGTGCGATGCTGCTGCCGCTGCTGGGCTGGTGGTCGCACATCGTCGTCGACGTGCCCACCCATTCGGCCGACTACTACGCGGTGCCGGTGCTGTACCCATTCACGCAGCGCGGATTCGACGGCTGGGCCTGGAACACCCCGGCCGCGCTGGCGCTGAACTACACGGCCATCGCCGCGGCACTGGCCTGGCTGGCCTGGCGCCACCGGCGGACTTGAGCGCGGCTCAGCCGCCCTTGCGCCGTTCGCCCTCGGCGAGCAGGCGGCGCGCTTCCTTCTCGTGGGCGCGCACCTCGTCGAGCGTGGCATCGAGGTCGGCCATCTGCTGCTCGAGCTGGGCGCGGTGCGCGGCCAGCACGACGAGAAATTTCTTCAGCTGCGGCTGCGTGTCGCGCGGCGACTCGTACATGTCGACGAGCTCCTTCACCTCCGCGAGCGTGAGGCCGAGCCGCTTGCCGCGCAGCGTCAGCTTCAGCCGGGTGCGGTCGCGTGCGGTGTAGACGCGGTTGCGCCCGCTGCGCTGCGGCGTGATCAGCCCGCAGTCCTCGTAGAAGCGGATCGCGCGGGTGGTGAGATCGAACTCGCGCGCCAGTTCGCCGATGGTGAAGGTGGCTCCACCGGAAGAGGGCGACGCTTGGGCGACAGCGGCTACGGACATGGCGGCTTACACTGCTTCGATTGACGTTTACGTCAAGTGTAGCGAAGCCCGTACCCCATGAATCCCGACGAACTCCATCTGCAATACAGCTTCGGCGACACCCTGCCGCCCACCGGCACGACGCTGGAGGTGGCGCCGGGCGTGCGCTGGCTGCGCATGCCGCTGCCCTTCGCGCTCGACCACATCAACCTGTGGCTGCTGCGCGACCGTGACGAGGCGGGCCGCGAGGGCTGGGCGATCGTCGACTGCGGCATTGCCAACGACCCCACGCGCGCCGCCTGGGAGCAGGTGTTCGCCAACGAACTGCAGGGCCTGCCGGTGCTGCGCGTGATCGTCACGCACATGCACCCCGACCACATCGGCCTGGCGCACTGGCTCACCGAACGCTGGGGCGTGCGGCTGTGGATCAGCGGCACCGACTACAACGCCGCACGGCTGGCCAGCCAGTCGACCACCGGCTTCGGTGGCGAGAGCGCCGCAGCCTTCATGGCCAGCCACGGCCTGACCGACCCCGACGCGGTGGACAAGGTGCGCAAGCGCAGCAACTACTACGCGAGCATGGTGCCGCAGGTGCCGGCGCGCTTTCGCCGCCTGATGGGTGGCGACACCTTGCGCATCGGCGACCATGACTGGGCCTGCCACGCCGGCTACGGCCACGCGCCGGAGCACATCTCGCTGCACTGCGCCGCTTTGGGCGTGCTGATCAGCGGCGACATGGTGCTGCCGCGCATCTCCACCAACGTCAGCGTGATCGACCTCGAGCCCGAGGCCAACCCGCTGCCTCTGTACCTGGCGTCCATCGGCCGCATGCTGGCCCTGCCGGCCGAGACGCTGGTGCTGCCGTCGCACGGCAAGCCCTTCCGCGGCCTGCACACGCGCGTCGGTCAGCTGGTGGCGCACCACGACGACCGTTTCGCCGACCTGATGGCCGCCTGCGCGCAGGCGCCTCAGACGGCCGCCAGCCTGCTGCCCGTGCTGTTCCGCCGGCCGCTGGACCTGCACCAGACCACCTTCGCGATGGGCGAGGCTATCGCCCACCTGCATGCGCTGTGGCTGCGCGGCGAGCTGAAGCGCGAACTCGGCGAAGACGGCGTGCTGCGCTTCTCGCCGGCCTGAGCGGCCTAGACGAGCCAGGCGACGGCGAACACGCCGATCATCAGGAACACCAGCACCAGCTTGACCACGGTGCCGAGCAGCTGGCCGATCCAGGTGGCCACGCCCACGCGCGTGGCCTGGCGGCCGGCCAGCGCATGGTCGGCCGGGCTGGCGAATCCGCCGAGCTTGCGGTGCTGGCTCCAGTACTCGCCGGCCATCGCACCAGCCAGCGGCATGAACAGCAGGCCGACGAAGCCCGTGAAGATGCCCAGCACCGTGCCCAGGGCGGCGCCTGCCACCGCGGCCGGGCTCGCGCCGGCCTTCTTCGCGCCGAGCAGCGCAGCGACATAGTCGGTGGCCCAGGCCAGCACGGCGAGCACGGCGATGAAGCCGACCGTCCAGCCCGACACCTTGGCGAAGCCGTCGATCCAGGCGCCCAGCACCACGCCGGCGAGCACGAGGATGGTGCCGGGCAGCACCGGCAGGATCGCGCCCGCCACGCCCACCGCCATCAGCGAAAGCGCCAGCAACCACCACCAGGGGTTGGCCGCGACCACCGTGACCGTTTCCAGCATCGCCACACTCCAGCCGGGCACCATGCCCGTGAGCGCGAAGATGGTGTCGCTGCGTCGGGAATCAAGCCGCCGGGCCGGCCACCGCGTCGACGATCGCCCCCGGCGTGGTGATCCACACCTCGCGCTCGCTGTGCCGCGCCACATGCTGCAAGGCTCGCCGCAGGTGGCGCAGCCGGTAGGGCTGGCCGACCAGGTAGGGGTGCAGCGCCAGGCCCATCACCAGCGACGGCGCGTCGTCGTTGCGCTGCGTCTGCTCGAGCATCTCGTCGAACTGGTCGACGATCATCTGCGCGAAATCCTTGCCGTCCATCTGGCGCGCAACAATCATCGGGATGTCGTTGAGCTCCTGCGGATAGGGCACCGACCACAGCGTGCCGCCGCCGCGCGTGCGCATCGGCACCGGCTGGTCGTCGTGGCACCAGTTCAGCGTGTAGCGGTAGCCGGTCTCGCGCAGCAGGTCGGGCGTGAGCGAGCTCTCCGAGATCCACGGCGACAGCCAGCCCTGCGGCGCGCGCCCATGCGCCTGCGTCATGCGGTTTCGGCACTGCTGCAGCAGCGCGCGCTCCTGCGCCTCGGGCCAGCCGCCCTGCCGCTCGGCATTGGTGTGGCCGTGGGCGATCAGTTCATCGCCGCGCTCGGCGAAGGCCATCACCACCTGCGGGCAGTGGTCGTACAGCGCGGTGTTGACCAGCGCGCCCACCGGCAGCGAGAGGTCGTCGAACAGGTCGAGGCAGCGCCACACACCGACGCGGTTGCCGTACTCGCGCCAGCCGTAGTTCAGCACGTCGACCGGCGCGGAGGGCGCGAGCGTCGCGCCCAGCCCTTCGCCGAACGCGAAGTGCTCGATGTTGAAGCCGATGTAGAAGGCCAGCTTCGCGCCGCCCGGCCAGCCGAAGCGCATGCGCTCGCCGATGCCCGAGTAGTCGAATCGGCCATGGCCCGGCAGCGGCCCGTAGGGTCTGCTCATCCACCCTCCCTGTACGGCGCGAAAACGTCGCGCAATGCAGGTGTAGCACGGGCGGCCGGCGCGTCCAGCGAACGCTCGATTTCATTGAGGTGGCGGCGCATCTCGGTGGCGGCGGCCGCGGCGCTGTCGGCCTCGAGCTTGCCGAGCAGCACGCGGTGGCTGTGCGCCACGCACATCGGCTCGCCCGCTGGTTTGTACAGCGCCATCACCAGCGAAGTGGTCGGCAGCAGTTCCTCGAGCATGCGCACGAACAGCGGGTTGCCGCTGAGCCGCGCCAGCTCGACGTGGAAGGCGCCGGACAGGCGGATCGCCTCGCGGTGGTCGCCCGCCGCGGTGGCGCGCTCCTCGGCGTCGACCAGGCGCTTCAGGCCTGCCACCTGCGCTTTCTCCAGCGAGCCGGCCAGGCGGCGCACCACCTCGCACTCGACCACGCGACGCGCATCGAACACATGCGCACCCTCGGCGCGTGTCGGTTCGGGCACCTGCGCGCCGCGGTTGGGCCGCAGCACCACCACGCCGTCCTGCGCGAGCCGGTGCAGTGCCTGGCGCACCAGCGTGCGCGAGACGGCGAAGGTCTGCGCCAGCTCCTCCTCGCGCAGCCGCGCGCCGGGAGGCAGGCGGTGGTCGATCACCGCAGCGTAGATGGCGTCGTAGACCCGGTCGGCGGCCATCGCCGGGGCCGGCGGGGCGCTCAGCGTGCGGCGCGGCACGCGCTCAGCCGCCGAAGCGGCGGCGGTTGCGCCGGCCCAGCCACGCGGCGGCGCCCAGCGCCAGCGCGATGACGACCAGCGAGATCATCGTGGTCACGGTGCCCAGCGCGTAGATCGCCGGCGTGGTGACGGTGGTGGTCAGGCCCTGCAGTTCCAGCGGCAGGGTGTTGAGGTCGCCGATGGCCTGCGAGGAGCGCGCGATCTCGTCCCAGCTCAGCGTGAAGCCGAACATGCCGATGCCCACCACCGAGGGCCCGATCAGCGGCAGCACCACGTGCGCGAAGGTCTGCCACGGCGTGGCGCCCTGGTCGCGCGCCGCTTCCTCGTAGGCCGGGTTGAAGCGGTTGAACACCGCGAACATGATGAGCAGGCCGAAGGGCAGCGTCCAGGTGAGGTGCGCGCCCAGCCCCGAGGTGTACAGGCCCAGCGAGGTGGTGTAGCCCTCCAGCGTGCCGGTGGCGCCCATGGCCTCGAGCAGCCACTTGATGGCACCGTCGAGCAGGCGGAACTGCAGTCCGATGCCCAGCGAGACGATGATCGACGGCATGATCAGGCTGGCCACGGTGACGTAGAACAGCACGTCGCCACCGACCAGCTTCTTGCGGAAAGCCAGGCCCGCGCCGAGCGAGAGCAGCACCGTCAGCAGCATCACCACCACGCCGAGCGCCAGCGAGCGGCGCAGCGCCGCGCCGATGTCGACCACGCCCAGGCCCTTCCACAGCTCGCCGTACCAGTGCATCGACCAGCCGCGCATCGGGAAGGTCAGGCCGCCTTCGGGCCCCTGGAAGCTGAGCACGAAGATGGTGATCACCGGGCCGTAGAGAAACAGCACGAACAGTCCGAACACGAAGGCGAGCGGCCAGAAGCCCTTGCGGCGCTTGTCGGCGGCCATCAGAGTTCTTTCCTCAGATCGACCATGCGTGTCAGCGCCGCGATGATCATCAGCACCACCGCCAGCAGCACCACAGCGTTGGCGGCGGCCAGCGGGAACTGCAGGTAGGAGGTCTGCACCTGGATCACCTTGCCGACCGAGGCGATCTGCTGGCCGCCCATCACGCCGACGGTGACGAAGTCGCCCATCACGATGGTGATGACGAAGATCGAGCCGATCACGATGCCGGTGCGCGACAGCGGCACGACGACGTTCCACAGCGTCTGCCAGCCGGAGGCGCCGCAGTCGTCGGCGGCTTCGAGCAGGCGCGGTCGATGCGCATCATCGAGTTGAAGATGGGCACGATCATGAACATGGTGTACAGGTGCACGAAGGCGAGCACCACCGAGAACTCGGAGAACAGCAGCCACTCGACGGGCTGATCCACCACGCCCAGCCCGACCAGCCCCTGGTTGACCAGGCCGTTGCGCCCGAGCAGCGGCACCCACGAGATCATGCGGATCACGTTGCTGGTCCAGAACGGGATCGTGCAGATGACGAACAGCACGGTCTGCATGCTGCTGGAGCGCACGTGGAAGGCCAGGAAGTAGGCGATCGTGAAGCCCAGCACCAGCGACACGGCCCAGGTCATCAGGCTGAAGCGCAGCGTCGACCAGTAGGTCTTCAGCGTCACGCAGGGCTCGGCGAGGTTCGCGCAGCCCTCGAAGATCGAGACGTAGTTCTGGCCGGTGAAGCCGGGGATCAGCTCGTAGTCGCTGGTCGGCCAGAAGCTCACCGCGCCGATGAGCAACAACGGCGCGATGAAGAAGAACAGGAACACTGCCCCGAAGGGCAGTGCCTGCAGCCACGCCGGCGGACCGGCGCGAAGGCTCGTCGACTTAGGCGGCGACGAACTCATTCCACTTCTGGACCATGTAGGTGTTCTCGTCCATCAGCGCGTTCCAGCAGGCGATGCCGCCCATGCGCTGCTCGTAGCTGCCGCCGTCACGCACGCCGCCGGCCTTGGCCAGCAGGTCGCCGTTGGGGCTCTTGATGTCCTTCGTGGCGGGCTTGCCTTCCATCCAGTAGGCCCACTCGTAGGCTTCCATCTTGGCCTTGGCGGTCTCCAGCACGGCGCTGTAGTAGCCCTGGCGGTTCAGGTAGGCACCGGCCCAGCCGTCGAGGAACCAGTTGATGAACTCGTAGGCGCCGTCGAGTTTCTTGCCCGACAGCGTGGCCGGCAGGCCGAAGCCGGCGGCCCAGGCGCGGTAGCCTTCCTTCAGCGGCTGGAAGGTGCAGGCGATGCCCTTGGTGCGCACGGCCGTCACGGCCGGCGACCACATCGACTGGATCACCACCTCGCCCGAGGCCATCAGGTTCACGCTCTCGTTGAAGTCCTTCCACAGCGAGCGGAACTGGCCGGCCTTCTTCGCCTCGATCAGCGTCTTGATCGTCAGGTCGATTTCCTTCTTGGTCATGTTCCCCTTGTCGGGGTACTTGTACAGGCCCATCGCCTCCACGACCATCGCCGCGTCCATGATGCCGATGGACGGGATGTTCAGGATCGCCGCCTTGCCCTTGAACTCGGGGTTGAGCAGCTCCTTCCAGCTGTCGATCGGGCGCTTGATCAGGTCGGGGCGGATGCCCAGCGTGTCGGCGTTGTAGACGGTCGGGATCAGGCTCATGAACTGCGTCGGCGCCTTGGCGAACACCTTGCTCTTCTCGCCTTCGAGGTAGATCACCTTCTTCGGCGCGGTGCCCTGGTCGCCCACCGCCTTGCCGCCCACCATGCCGGTGGTGAACAGCGTGGTGATCTTGTCGGCGTTCTTGATCTTCTTGGTGTCGATGCCCTTGAGGTTGCCGGTGGGCACGATCTTCTTCAGCGAGAAGTACTCGGTGTCGATCAGGTCGAAGCTGTTCGGCGACGTGACGGCGCGCTTGGTCACCTCGTCGGTGTTGACGGCGACGTACTGGATCGTGATGCCGGTGTCGGCCTTGAACTTCTCGGCGATCGCCTTGTCCTGGTTCACCGCGGTGCCCAGGTAGCGCAGCACGATCGGGTCGGCGGCGTGCACCGCCGGGAACACGCCGGTGGCCAGGATGCCGGCGGTGCCCTTGAGCAGGGTGCGGCGTTGCGGATCGGCGGCCTTCGGGTCGCGTGAGTCGGTCATCGGTTCTCTCCTCGGGTTGGATGGGCGGAAACGGGCAGGACAGGCAAATGCGGCCTCAGGCCGCCAGGACGTGAACTTCGGCGGCGTCCCAGTGCGCGCTGGCGCTGTCGCCGCTGTTCCAGGGCGCGGCGTCGAACTCGGATTCGGACAGCACGACGTTGAACTCGGGCACGCGCGCGCCGGCCAGCGTGAGCAGCACGTAGCTGCCCTGGTACTCGACGCCGCGCACAGTGGCCGACATGGCCGTATCGCCCTCGGGCAGCGGCGCGCGCGACAGGCGTGTGCGGTCGCAGCGCACCGCCACCAGGCCGGCCGCGGCCGGGATCACGTTGTGGCCGCCGATGAATCGCGCCACGAACTCGCTGCGCGGCGCGTTGAACAGCACGTGCGGCGAGGCATCCTGCTCGATGCGGCCGTTGTTCATCACCACCACCTGGTCGGCCAGGGCCATGGCCTCTTCCTGCGAGTGGGTGACGTGCACGAAGGTCATGCCCAGCGTCTTCTGCCAGGCCTTCAGCTCGGCGCGCATCTTGATGCGCAGGAAGGGGTCGAGCGCGGACAGCGGCTCGTCGAGCAGCAGCACCTTGGGCTCGGTGATCAGCGCGCGGGCCAGCGCCACGCGCTGCTGCTGGCCGCCGGACAGCTCGGCCGGCTTGCGGTGCGCCAGCGCTCCGAGCGAGACGCGGTCGAGCAGCTCGGCGGCCTTCTTCTGGCGGTCCGCCTTGGCGACGCCGCGCATCTTCAGGCTGAAGGCGACGTTGTCGAGCGCCGACAGGTGCGGGAACAGCGCGTAGCTCTGGAACATCATCGCCGTGCCACGCTCGGCGGCCGGCAGCCCGGTGATGTTGCGGTCGCCCAGCAGGATGTCGCCCTCGCTGGCGATCTCGTGGCCGGCGATCATGCGCAGCGTGGACGTCTTGCCGCATCCCGAGGGGCCGAGCAGGCAGCAGTAGCTGCCGGCAGCGATCCTCAAGGCGATGCGATCGACGGCCGTGGTCTCGCCGTACCGCTTGGTGACGTGGATGAGCTCGAGCTTCGCATCGGCGGCCATGGGCCCAGTGTATGCAAAGCATGTGCCATCGCACCCCCGGGCGGCCCCGGATGGCGGGAGGCCGAAAACGCACCGCGGCGCACCACGATCTGCACCAGCACGGGCAGATCCGCAGGCCATTCGCCCGGGTTTGGGGCGGCGCAGCGGTCGGCGCACGGGCTCGGCTCTTGCGGTAAGGTGCAGACTTCGTTCGACGCTTTGTATACAGGATGGGCCGATGAAGCTGCGCGTGATCAACCCCAACACGACCGCGTCGATGACGGCGCTGATCGGCGAGGCGGCCCGCGCCGTGGCGGCGCCCGGCACGCTGATCGAGGCGGTGCAGCCGAGCTTCGGCGCGCCCTCGATCGAGGGCCACCATGACGACGTGTGGGCGGCGGCCGGCGTGGCCGAGCAGGTGCGCCTGGGAGAGGCCGGCGGTGCCGATGCCCACATCATTGCCTGCTTCGGGGACCCGGGCCTGCACGGCGCCCGCGAGCTGGCGCGCGGGCCGGTGATCGGCATCGCCGAAGCCGCCTTTCATGCCGCCTCGCTGCTGGCCACCGGCTTCTCGGTGGTGACGACGCTGACGCGCACCTGCGTGATCGCCGAGCACCTGGTGCTGCAGTACGGCTTCGAGCGCCGCTGCCGAGGCATCCACGGCACCGACATCGCCGTGCTCGAGCTGGACGACCCGGCGAGCAACGCCTTCGCACGCATCCTGGAATGCGCCGAGCAGGCGCTGCTGAACGACCGCAGCGGGGCGATCGTGCTCGGGTGCGCCGGCATGGCCGACCTGTGCCATGCGCTGCAGCAGCGGCTGGGCGTGCCTGTGGTGGACGGCGTGGCGGCGGCCGTCAAACTCGCCGAGGGGCTGGTGTCGCTGGGGCTCGGGACGAGCAAGCGGGGGGACTATGCCTTGCCGCTGCCCAAGACCTATTCAGGATTGGCTTCGCCGTATTCGCCGCGCTGAAGATTGCGATTGTTGTGCGCGGGGCAGCCCGCCGGTCTCGCCCGGCCGGCGAGATCCTTTCTTCTGCTGGCCCAGAAGAAAGGACCCAAAGAAGAGGGCCTGAAAACGATTCGGCTGCTGCCGCTGGCCAGAGGGTTCGGCTGTTGACGGCTCTGGCCCAGCGAACCGAAGGATCGTCCAACACGCGCTCGGTCGTGCAAGTGTGCAGCGAGGTTCACAAGCCGCCTCTGGTCTGCTGCCAAGAGAACCGATCAGATCGTGTTCCAGGCCCTTTGCTTTGGTGACTTTCATTTGGGCCAGCAAATGAAAGTTACCGCCGGCCGGGCGCGACCGGCGGGCTCTTCGCAAGCGCTCAGTCGAACACGGGCAACGAATCGTCCTTCAAGCTGCCGCGAACACGCTCGTAGTCCGGCAACACCGACCGCACCACATCCCAGAACCGCGGGCTGTGGTTCATCTCCCGCAGGTGCGCCAGCTCGTGCGTGACGACGTAGTCGATCGTCGTCAGCGCAAAGTGCACCAGCCGCCAGTTGAGCCGGATCGACCCGTCGGCCGACGCACTGCCCCATCGGGTCTGCGCCGACGAGAGCGAGAGCCGCGTGCAACGCACGCCGAGCTTGTCGGCGAAGTGGTTCACCCGCTCCTGGAACACGCGTTTCGCCTGCCGCTGCAGCCAGCTCTGCACCGCGTCGCGGATCTGCTCCGGCGTCGCGGTGTGCGGCAGGCCGACGTGCAGCGTGAGGCGCGGCACGCCCGGCAGCGACTGCGCATCGGTGTTGAGCATCGCGCCGGTGGCGCGCGCATCCAGCACCACGATCACCGTCTCGCCGAGGAAGGGCACGGCCGCGCCGTCGCGCCAGTCGACCTTGGCCTGCAGCTGGCGCTGGGCACGGTCCTGCTGCTCGGCCAGCTTGCGCAGGATCCAGTCGGCCTTCTCGCGCAGCGCCGATTCGATGTCGCTTATGCCGACCCAGCGCGGCGCATTCACCGCCAGCCCCTCGGCACCGACGATGAAGCCGATGGTGCGTCGGCGCACCCGCCGAAGCGCATAGGCCACCAGGTGCTCGCGCAGACGGATCTCGCGGTCGGCCTGCGGGTGGCGAAACACCGCAACGACGGACTCGCGCTGCGGCGCAGCGGGTTCGGGCATCGGTACAGGGGTCGGGATCGGTGCGCGCGGCACGGCGCTGACGGCCTCGGGCGCTGCCGCCGGCACCGCCACATCGAACAGCGAGAGCTGCAGGGATTCGGCGGGTGCGGCGCGGCGCGGCATGGGCGCGGAGTTTACGTGGGCTGCGCCGCCGGTGCCGGCGGCGCGTAGGCCTCGGGGTCGAGGCGGCGCATCTCCGACTCGATCCAGCGTTCCACCTCGCGCATCATCTCGTCGGGCTGGCGGCCGGCGGGCGGGATGGGCCGGCCGATCGAGATGTCGATCACGCCCGGCCTCAGCACGAAGCTGCGGCGCGGCCAGCAGCGCGCCGAGTTCATGGCGATCGGCACCACCGGCGTGTCGGTGGCGATCGCCAGGCGCGTCGCGCCGCTCTTGTACGCGCCCTGGCCGCCGCGCGGCGCGCGCGTGCCCTCCGGGAACATGATCACCCAGCTACCCCGGGACATGAACAGCCGGCCCTTCTCGGCCACCTTGTTCCAGGCCTCGGCGCGCCTGCTGCGGTCGATGTGGATCATGTCCAGCCGCCCCATCGCCCAACCGAAGAAAGGGATCAGCAGCAGCTCGCGCTTGAACACGTAGCACAGCGGGTGCGGCATCAGCGTCGGGAAGGCGAAGGTCTCCCAGGTCGACTGGTGCTTCGGGCACAGGATGATGCGGCTGTCGGGCAGGTTCTCCCAGCCCTGGATGCGGTGCGACACGCCGCAGATCACGCGTGCGCCCCAGATGGCCATGCGCAGCCAGCGCATCGTGAACCAGTAGAGCCGGTCGCCGCGCACGAAGATCGAGTAGACCAGCACGAGGATCGCCCACGGCACCACCGTGACCGCCAGCCACAGCACGTAGATCGCGGAGCGCAGCACGTTCATGTGTCCGGTGTCCCGTAGCCGGAGGGCGGTTCACCGGCGGCCACGCGCACCGCACGCTCGCGCTCGATCAGCCACTCGGCGAAGGCGCCGAGGTCGGCATGCACGGTGGTGCCGGGCACCTTGGCGCACAGGTCGGCGATCTCCGCCTCGCCCATGCGTGCCGCCTTGCCAGTACGCACCAGGTGCGGCTCGCAGCCGACCTGAGTGCCGGCCTGCAGGTCGCGCAGCACGTCGCCGACCACCGGTACCAGACCGAGGTCCACGCCGTAGCGCTCGCCGATCTGCTTGAACAGGCCCGGCATCGGCTTGCGGCAATCGCAGTTGTCGGCCGGCGTGTGCGGGCAGAAGAACACCGCGTCGATGCGGCCACCGTGCTTGGCCAGCATCTGGTGCATCTTCAGGTGCATCGCGTTGAGCGTGGCCATGTCGAACAGGCCGCGGCCGATGCCCGACTGGTTGCTCGCCACCACGGTGTGCCAGCCGGCGTGGTTCAGCCGTGCGATGGCCTCCAGCGCGCCGGGCACGGGGATCCACTCCTCGGGCGACTTGACGTAGTCGTCGCGATCCTCGTTGATCGTTCCGTCGCGGTCGAGGATGACGAGCTTCATGGTGTTGTGGTGCATGTCAGGCCGCCAGCCGCGACAGATCGGCCACGCGGTTCATCGCCGCGTGCAGCCGCGCCAGCAGGCCCAGGCGGTTGGCGCGCAGCCGCGGGTCGTCGGCATTCACCATCACGGTGTCGAAGAAGGCGTCGACCGGCGTCTTCAGCGCCGCCAGCACCTGCAGCGAGCCGGTGTAGTCGCCGGCGGCGAAGGCGGCCTCGCTGCGCGGCGCCACCGCCTCCAGCGCATCGGCGAGCGCCCGCTCGGCGGGTTCGACGAACAGCGTGGCGTCGGTCACCGGGGCGACCTTGTCCTCGCTCTTCTTCAGGATGTTGCCCACGCGCTTGTTGGCGGCGGCCAGCGGCTGCGCCTCGGGCAGCGCCTTGAAGGCGCGCACGGCGTCGAGCCGCTTCGGGAACTCGGCCCAGCGCGCGGGGCGCGCCTCGACCACGGCCTCGACGTCCTGCGTCTGGTAGCCCGCCTCGCGCAGGTAGCCGACCAGGCGCTCGCGCAGGAAGTAGCTCAGTTCGGCCTGCGCCTGGCCATGGCCGGCCGGGAACGCGGCGAAGGCGATCGACACCAGGTGCGCCAGCTCCAGCGGCAGCTCGCGCTCGATCAGCATGCGGATCAGGCCCAGCGCGTGGCGGCGCAGCGCGAACGGGTCCTTGTCGCCGGTGGGCACCTGGCCGATGCCGAACAGGCCGGCCAGCGTCTCGAGCTTGTCGGCCAGCGCGACGGCCAGGCCGGTGGTGTTGCGCGGCAGCGCGTCGCCGGCGAAACGCGGCTTGTAGTGGTCTTCGATGGCGAAGGCGATGTCTTCGGCCAGGCCATCGTGGCGCGCGTAGTAGCCGCCCATGATGCCCTGCAGCTCGGGGAACTCGCCGACCATGTCGGTGAGCAGGTCGGCCTTGGCGAGCAACGCGGCCTGGTCGGCCTGCTGGGCCAGCACCGCGCCGCCGAGCGCGCTGCCGATCTCGGCGGCGATCTTGCGCACGCGCTCGACCCGCTCGCCCATCGTGCCCAGTTTGGCGTGGTAGACCACCTTGGAGAGGCCGTCGACACGCGAGGCCAGCGTCTTGCGGCGGTCCTGGTCGAAGAAGAACTTGGCGTCGGCCAGGCGCGGGCGCACCACGCGCTCGTTGCCGCCGATCACGCGGCTGGCATCTTCCGGGCGGATGTTGCTCACCACCAGGAACTTGTTCGTCAGCCGGCCTTGCGCGTCGAGCAGCGGGAAGTACTTCTGGTTCGCCTTCATCGTCAGGATGAGGCATTCCTGCGGCACGGCCAGGAACTCCGGCTCGAATCGGCACAGCAGCACGTTGGGGCGCTCGACCAGCGCGGTGACCTCGTCGAGCAGCGCGGCGTCGTCGATCGGCGTCAGGCCCTCCTTGGCCGCCGCCAACTGCAGCTGGCGCAGCAGTTCGGCATGCCGCGCCGCGAAGCCGGCGATCACGCCGCCCTGCTCCTCGAGCTGGCGCGCGTAGTGGTCGGCATCGAGCAGCACCACCGGGTCCATCTGCGCCTCGAAGCGGTGGCCGCGCGTCTGGCGGCCGGCCTCCAGGCCCAGCGCCGTCACCGGCACCAGGTCGGCGCCGTGCAGCGCGACCAGGCCATGCGCCGGGCGCACGAAGTTCACGCTGGTCCAGCCGTCGGCGAGCTGGTATTGCATGACCTTGGGAATCGGCAGGCTGGCGAGCGCCTCGTCGAGCGCCTGCTGCAGCCCCTGGGCGAGCGCGACCCCCTCGGCCGTGCCTTCGAGGAACAGCACCTCGGCCTTGCCATCGACGCGTCGCGCCAGGCGCGGCAGCGCCGATTCATCGGCACCGACGGCGGCCAGCTTCTTCAGCAGCGCCGGCGTCGGCTTGCCGTCGGCGGCCAGGCCCACCGCCACCGGCATCAGCTTGACCGACACGCTGCGGTCGGCGGCGCGGGCCAGCACGCCCGAGACGTGCACGGCCAGGCGCCGCGGCGAGGCGAACGCGGTGACGGCCGAGTGTTCGCCGGCCAGGCCCTGCGAGCGCAGGCCCTTGGCGAGGTCGGCGGCGAAGGCCTCGCCGAGCTTCTTCAGCGACTTGGGCGGGAGTTCCTCGACGAACAGTTCGACGAGCAGATTCTTGGTGGTGGACATGGTGCTCAGGCGGCCTTCTTCTGCTCGATCTGCGCGACCACTTCGTCGGCCCAGGCCTTCGGCGCCATCGGGAAACCCAGCCGCGCGCGGCTGTCGAGGTAACTCTGCGCCACCGCACGCGCCAGATTGCGGATGCGGCCGATGTAGGCCGCGCGCTCGGTGACGCTGATGGCGCCGCGCGCATCCAGCAGGTTGAAGGTATGCCCGGCCTTGAGCAGCTGCTCGTAGGCGGGCAGCGCGAGCTGCTGCTCCATCAGGTACTTGCTCTGCTTTTCGTGGGCACCGAACGCGATGAGCAGGAAGTCGACGTCGCTGTGCTCGAAGTTGTAGGTGCTCTGCTCGACCTCGTTCTGGTGGTAGACGTCGCCGTACTTCATCGATGCGGTCCACTGCAGGTCGTAGACGTTGTCCACGCCTTGCAGGTACATCGCCAGGCGCTCCAGGCCGTAGGTGATCTCGCCGGTGATCGGCTTGCAGTCGATGCCGCCGACCTGCTGGAAGTAGGTGAACTGCGTCACCTCCATGCCGTTGAGCCAGACCTCCCAGCCCAGGCCCCAGCAGCCGAGCGTGGGGTTCTCCCAGTCGTCCTCGACGAAGCGGATGTCGTTGACCTTCAGGTCGAAACCCAGCGCCTCGAGCGAGCCGAGGTAGAGCTCGAGGATGTTGGCCGGCGCGGGCTTGAGCACCACCTGGTACTGGTAGTAGTGCTGCAGGCGGTTCGGGTTCTGGCCGTAGCGGCCGTCCTTCGGGCGGCGGCTGGGCTGCACGTAGGCGGCCTTCCAGGGCTCGGGGCCGATGGCGCGCAGAAAGGTCGCCGTGTGGCTGGTGCCGGCGCCGACTTCCATGTCATACGGCTGCAGCAGCGCGCAGCCCTGGGCGTCCCAGTAGTCTTGCAGGCGAAGGATGATTTGCTGGAAGGTGAGCATGGCGGGCCGCGGAGATCGACCGCCGATTTTAGGGGGCGACCCTGCGGCGCATCAGAAGCAGCGTCGCAGCCAGCGCCAGCAACGCGAGCGGCCACAGCCCGAAGCGCGAGGCCCAGGTCGCGAAGGGCGTGTTGCCTTGCCGGCCCTGGACCAGGCCCTCGAGCACACCGCGGGTGTGCGGCTCGAGACGGTGGGTGACCACGCCGCGATGATTGATGACCACCGTGGCCCCGGTGTTGGTGGCGCGCAGCATCGGCCGCTGCAGCTCCAGGCTGCGCAGGCGCGATATCTGCAGGTGCTGGTCGACGGCGATGGTCTGGCCGAACCAGCCGATGTTGCTCAGGTTGGCCAGGATGGTCGGCGCGCCGGCCGGGTCGGCGAAGCGTGCGGCCAGCTCCTCGCCGAACAGGTCTTCGTAGCAGATGTTGGGTGCCACCCGCTCGCCCTTGACGACGAACGAGGGCGCCTCCAGCGGCCCGCGGTTGAAGTCGCCCAGCGGGATGTGCATCAGGTCGGTGAACCAGCGGAAGTAGCGCGGGATGAATTCGCCGAACGGCACCAGGTGCTGCTTGTCGTAGCGGTACGGCGGCTGCGACGGCGAGAAGCCGACCGCCGAATTGGTGTAGCCCTCGGCGTCGTTGCCCAGCGGCACGCCGATCAGTGCCGCGGTCGCGCCGTGCGCGAAGTGCGCCTGCAGGCGCTCCCACATGCCTTCGGGAACCTGCTGTGGCAAAAAGGGGATGGCCGTTTCCGGAGCCACCACCAGGTCGGTGCGCGCCGTGCCGAGCATGCCGATGTGCCAATCCAGCGCCGCCTGTTGATGCTCGATGTCGAACTTCTCGTCCTGCGGAATGTTGCCCTGCAGGAGCGTGACCGCGATCGCGCCGGTCGGCCGGGTGAAGTCGGGCGTGCCGACCGTCGAGGGGCCGACAAGCAGGGCCAGTGGCAGCGCGACACCACGCAGCAGCGCAGCCGTCGATCGATCCGGCTGCAGCGCAGGCAGAGCGGCCACGAACGCCGCCACCGCGCCGATACCGTAGACCCCGATCCACGGCGCCCAGGCGGCCAGCGGGCCGTCGACATGGGCATACCCCGTCGCCACCCAGGGGAATCCGGTGAAAAGCACGCCGCGCGCGAGTTCGGCCAGCAGCCACAACGAGGCGAAGAGCAGCGCGTCACCCAGCGGCCGGCCGCGGCGCCAGCGGGCGAAGCCGGCCAGCGCCAGGGCCAGGTACAGCGACAGCACCGCAGCCAGTGCCAGCACGGCCAGCGCGGCCATCCAGGCGGGCAGGCCGCCGTAGCGGTGCATGCTGATGAACAGCCACCAGGTGCCGGCGGCCACCCAGGCCGTGCCGTAGAGGGCGCCCATCATGGCGGCGCGACCCGGCGCGGCGCGGCTGGCGCGCCAGGCGAGCAGGCCGACGCAGGCCAGCTGCAGCCACCAGGCCTGGGTGTGGACGTACGACAGGGTCTGCAGCGCGCCCAGCGCCGCCGCCGCCAGCAACTCCAGCGGCCAAGGCCAGGATCGGCGATCCATCAGGCGCCGTCGGAGCCGAGCGCCTCTTCCGGCGCGCGGGTCACCTTGAACCAGCGCACCGCCCCGCCGCGCGTGAGCATCACCGAGAACATCAACGGCCCGACCTGCGTGGCCTCGCCGCGCCGCGGCACGTGGCCGAGCTCGTGCGCGACCAGCCCGCCGATGGTGTCGAAGTCGCCAACCGGCAACTGCACGCCGAACACGTCGTTGACCGCCTCGATGGCGGCGTCGCCGGCAACCCGCTGGCTGCCGTCGGCCAGCGTGTAGACGCCGGACTCGCCGTCCTTGTCGTCGAATTCGTCCTCGATCTCGCCGACGATCTCTTCGAGCACGTCCTCGATGGTGATGAGGCCGGCCGTGCTGCCGAACTCGTCGATGACGATCGCCAGGTGGTTGCGGTTGGAGCGGAAGTCGCGCAGCAGGTCGTTCAGGCCCTTGGATTCGGGCACGAACACCGCCGGGCGCAGCAAGGTGCGCAGGTTCAGGTCGGGCGAGCGCTGCAGCTTGAGCAGGTCCTTGGCCATCAGGATGCCGATGACGTTCTCGCGCGCACCCTCGTAGACCGGGAAGCGCGAGTGGCCGGTGCCGATGACCGCGTGGAGCAGGTCGTCGTAGGCGGCGTCGATGTCCAGCAGGTCCATGCGCGGCGCGGCCACCATCACGTCGCCGGCGGTGAGGTCGGCCATGCGCAGCACGCCCTCGAGCATGAGGCGGGATTCGGGGGCGATCAGCTCGCGGTGCTCGGCATCGGCCAGCGTGGAGATGAGCTCGTCACGCGAGTCGGGGCCGGGCGAGACGAATTCGACCAGCTTGCGGAACAGGGTTCGCCGCTCTGCGGCAGGGGACGCGGGCCGCTCGCCGGAGCGCAGCGGCCTCGCTGGATGAGGGTCGGACATCGCCCAGGTGGGAGAGAAAGTACCGGAGCGCGAAGCTTACCCGAAGGCTCGCGCTTCCTGGCACGGCCTTCGCTTGACACATCTGGTACCTTGAACCAAAGTCGTCGCCCCCCATTTCCCCCGATCCCCCAAACGTTTCAAGGCAGATTCCATGGCTCTCATCCCCGCCACCATCCTCACCGGCTTCCTGGGTTCGGGCAAGACGACCCTGCTCAAGCGGGTGCTCACCGAGGCGCACGGCCAGAAGATCGCGGTGATCGAGAACGAGTTCGGCGACGAGAACATCGACAACGAGATCCTCGTGCAGGACACGAAGGAGCAGATCATCCAGCTCAACAATGGCTGCGTCTGCTGCACGATCCGCGAGGACCTGCGCACCACGCTGTCGGACCTGGCGGCGAAAAAACGCAAGGGCGAGCTCCAGTTCGACCGTGTGGTCATCGAGACCACCGGCCTGGCCGACCCCGGCCCGGTGGCCCAGACCTTCTTCATGGACGACGAGATCGCCGAGAGCTACCTGCTCGACTCGATCCTGACGCTGGTCGACGCCAAGCATGCCGACGGGCAACTCGACACCCGCCAGGAGGCGCGCCGCCAGATCGGCTTTGCCGATCAGATCTTCATCAGCAAGGCCGACCTGGTCGACGACGCCACGGTCGACGCGCTGATCCACCGCGTCAAGCACATGAATCCGCGCGCGCCGCAGCGCAAGGTCAACTTCGGCGAGGTGCCGATCGCCGAGGTGTTCGACCTGCGTGGCTTCAACCTGAACGCCAAGCTCGACATCGACCCGGAATTCCTTTCCGGCGACGGCCATGGCCACGATCACCACGATCACGACCATGACCACGAACATGGCGAGCACTGCGACCACCCGCACCACCATCACCACGACGACGACGTGAAGTCCTTCGTCTTCCGCTCCGACAAGGCCTTCAACCCGGCCAAGCTGGAGGATTTCCTGGGCGCAATCGTGCAGGTCTACGGCCCGAAGATGCTGCGTTACAAGGGCGTGCTGAACATGAAAGGCAGCGACCGCAAGGTGATCTTCCAGGGCGTGCACCAGCTCATGGGAAGCGACCTGGGGCCGAAATGGGCCGCCGGCGAGAAGAAGACCAGCAAGATGGTGTTCATCGGCCTGGACCTGCCGCGCGATGTTTTCCTGCAGGGGCTGGAGCAGTGTCTGGTCTGACCGTGGCGTGGCTACAATCCGCGGCGCCTGAAACCGGGCCCAGCCGTCGCCCGCGCCTTGCGGACGGGGTATAACCGTCATTGCGAGGAGACATCCGTGAGCAAGACACCGGCCACCAAAGCTAGTACCAAGAAGGCCGCCGCCAAGTCCGCCGCCCCGGCCGCCAAGGGCAAGACGGCAGCCAAGCCGCCGCCCCTGCCAAGAAGGCCGCGGCCAAGGCGCCAGCCAAGGCCGCCCCTGTCAAGGCCGCTCCGGCCAAGAGCGCCCCGATCAAGGCTGCCGCACCGGCCAAGGCGCCAGCCGTCAAGGCTGCGGCACCCAAGCCCGTGGCCGTTGCGGCACCGGCCCCCCAGCCGACGCCGCCCAGCGCCGCGCCGGCGCCGGTGGTGCGGTCTTCGCGGTCCGGCCGCAACCCTCCTCCGCCGCCGGTCAGCGCCCCGCTGCCGCCGGCAACCTCCCGATTCGCCGACCGGTTTGCACCGCCGCGGCCCCCGACCCGTCAGATGAACAACCTCGGACTCGATTCCCCCAAACCCTCCCACAAGGCCGACCCGAAGCTGGCCAACGCCTGGAAGTCCAAGGCCGGCCGCGACCTCAGCGAAGCCGAGTTGATGGCCATGCCCGACTCGGAATACATGAACGACAAGCAGCTGGATTTCTTCCGCCACAAGCTGCAGACGCTCAAGGACGACCTGCTGTCCAATGCCGGCGAAACCACCGAGCACCTGCGCGAGGACACCTCCATCGTGCCGGACCCGGCCGACCGCGCCACCATCGAGGAAGAGCATGCGCTGGAGCTGCGCACCCGCGACCGCGAGCGCAAGCTGCTCAAGAAGATTTCACAGTCGCTGGGCCGCATCGAGGCCGGTGACTACGGTTTCTGTGACGAAACCGGCGAGCCGATCGGCCTGGGGCGCCTGATTGCACGCCCCACCGCTACACTGTCCCTCGAGGCCCAGCAGCGGCGCGAGCTGAAACAGAAGATGTTCGGCGACTGAGGCTGGTTCAGCCCCCGCGCGCCCTACCGTCATGTCGGAACCCAAAGACACCACGAGCTTCTTTCGCAAGGTCGTCAAGTTCGTGGCCAATCCGACCACGGAATGGGCCGAGATCGGCCTGCCTGCGGACGAAGCGCGCGAGACGGAGTTCGCCAAGTCCGAGCTGAAGGCGATGATCGAGCGCAAGCGGCGCAACGACTTCGTCCGCAAGCGCGAGTTCGACATGCTGCGCAAGGTGCGCCGCGAGGGCCTGTCGCCCGAGCAGCTGGCGGCCCTGGGCGGCTCGTCGCGGCTCGACGACTCCGAAGGCCGTCTTCTGGTGGCCGAGAGCGGCGCCAAGCAGGACGCCGGCGTCAAGGCCAAGATCGACGAGATCGAGCAGCAGATGGTGGGCGACGGCTTCGGCGCCTCGCCGCCGCGGCGCGGCCCTGACTTCTACAACGCCCCCACGCAGCCGGTCCCGATGGGCGTCAACGCGCCCGCGCCGAGCTCGCGCATGCCGCTCAACGGCGCCCGGGCGGAGGAAGCCCCAGCGCGGCCGGCCCAGTCGCCCGCGGCCGTACCTCCTGCCGCGGCCGTGATGGGCGCCGGCCTGTCACCCTTGTCTCCGTTGACACTCGACAGCGGCGCCGGCGACTTCGCACACCCGTTCGCCGTCGAGGTCAGCGAGGTCGCCCACGACCCGGAGCTCGACGAGGCGGTGATCGCCTTCGCGAACGCCGATTTCGAGCAATGCGAGCAGTCCCTGTCCGACCTCACCGGGCAGTCAGGCCAGCGCCATGCGCATGCCGAGACCTGGCTGGTGCTGTTCGACCTGTACCGCGCCATCGGCCAGCAGCACAAGTTCGAGAGCCTGGCGCTCGACTACGCCCAGCAGTTCGGCTGGTCGGCGCCGCAGTGGTTCTCCATGCCGCGCATGGTCGCCGAGGCCGCCAGCGAAGATCGCCCAGCGCGCAACAGCCGCATCGAGGGCAACGTCGGCTGGGTGTGCCCGGACTACCTCGACGCGGACGCCGTGGCCCGGCTGTCGTCCCAGAGCCTGCAGATGCCGCTGCCCTGGGTGTTCGACTGGAGCGCGCTGAAGAACATGGACGCCGAGGCAGCCGCCAAGCTGTCCGAACTGTTCCGCAACTGGATCCGCCAGAAGCTGGACATGCGCTGGCTGGGCGGCGAGCGGCTGTTCGCCGTGCTGGCCGAGGCCGCGCCGACCGGCGTGCGCGATGCCGACCCTGCCTACTGGCAGCTGCGCCTGGACGCGCTGCGCATGACGAACCGGCCCGACCAGTTCGACGAAGCGGCCATCGACTACTGCGTCACCTACGAGGTGTCGCCGCCGTCCTGGGAGCCGGCGCAGTGCGAGGTGCGCGTGAGCGGCTCGCAGTCGAGCACCACGTCACCGCCGCTGTCGATGGTCAGCGACGTGTCGACCAGCTTCATCGAGTCCCGCTTCAACGAAGACCCCACCGCGACGGTGCAGGTCGCCAGCGTCGAGCTGTCCGGCCAGCTGGTCGGCGACATCGGCCCGACACTCAAGCGCCTGGAAGCCGAGCTCGGCGGCTCGACCATCGTCAACGTGAGCTGCTCCAGGCTCATCCGCGTCGACTTCATCGCCGCTGGCGACCTGCTGAACTGGGTGCTGGCGCGGCGCAACGAGAACCGCAGCGTGGTCTTCGTCGAATCGCATCGCCTGGTGGCGCTGTTCTTCGGCGCGATGGGCATCAACGAGCATGCCCGCGTGAAAGTGCGCTCGGTCTGAGCGACTGACTTGAAGCGCCGCGTCGCGGCGCCATCTGGGATCTCCATGGAAACCTACCACGGCACGACCATCGTCAGCGTGCGCCGCGGGCCTGTCGTCGCGCTCGGCGGCGACGGCCAGGTCACGCTCGGCACCATCGTCGTCAAGGCGACGGCGCGCAAGGTGCGCAAGCTGCACCACGACCAGGTGCTCGCCGGCTTCGCCGGCGCCACGGCCGACGCGTTCACGCTGTTCGAGCGCTTCGAGGCCAAGCTCGAGAAGCACCAGGGCCACCTGGTGCGCGCCGCCATCGAGCTGACCAAGGACTGGCGCACCGACCGCGTGCTGCGCCGCCTCGAGGCCATGCTCGCGGTGGCCGACAAGGAGGCCTCGCTGATCATCACCGGCAACGGCGACGTGCTCGAGCCCGAGCACGGCATCATCGCCATCGGCTCCGGCGGAGCCTACGCGAATGCCGCGGCGCGCGCGCTGCTCGAGCACACCGAGATGGCGCCGAAGGACATAGTCAAGAAGTCGCTCGAGATCGCCGGCGACCTGTGCATCTACACGAACCAGCACCACACGGTCGAGACTCTCGGCTGAACGCTGCCCCATGAAATCGAGCATGACACCCCAGGAGATCGTCTCCGAACTCGACCGCCACATCGTCGGCCAGCGCGACGCCAAGCGCTCGGTGGCCATCGCGCTGCGCAACCGCTGGCGGCGCCAGCAGGTCGACGAGAAGATGCGCGCCGAGATCACGCCGAAGAACATCCTGATGATCGGGCCCACCGGCGTGGGCAAGACCGAGATCGCGCGCCGGCTGGCGAAGCTCGCCGACGCGCCCTTCATCAAGGTCGAGGCGACCAAGTTCACCGAGGTGGGCTACGTCGGCAAGGACGTCGATTCGATCATCCGCGACCTCGCCGACATGGCCGTCAAGCAGGAGCGCGAGGCGGCGATGAAGCGCCAGCGCGTGCGCGCCGAGGATGCCGCCGAGGAGCGCGTCCTCGACGCGCTGGTGCCCGGCTCGGCGGCCGACAACACCGCGCGCCAGGTGATGCGCAAGCGGCTTCGCGAAGGCGCGCTGGGCGACAAGGAAATCGAGATCGACGTGGCCGAGGCACGTGCGCCGCTGGAGATCATGAGCCCGGCCGGCATGGAAGACATGGCCGAGCAGCTCAAGGGCATGTTCGCCAACCTCGGCAACGTGCCGCGCAAGACGCGCAAGCTGAAGATCGCCGAGGCACTCAGGCTGCTGACCGACGAAGAGGCTGCCAAGCTCGTCAACGACGAGGAGGTGAAGAGCGCTGCGCTGGCCAACGCCGAGCAGAACGGCATCGTCTTCATCGACGAGATCGACAAGGTGGCCTCGCGCGGCAGCACGCAGGGTGCCGACGTGTCGCGCCAGGGCGTGCAGCGCGACCTGCTGCCGCTGGTGGAAGGCACGACGGTCAACACCAAGTACGGCATGCTGCGCACCGACCACATCCTGTTCATCGCCTCGGGGGCCTTCCACCTGAGCAAGCCCAGCGACCTGATCCCGGAGCTGCAGGGCCGCTTCCCGATCCGCGTCGAGCTCGGTGCGCTCGGCGTCGACGACTTCGAGGCGATCCTCACGCAGACGCACGCCAGCCTGGTCAAGCAATACCAGCTGCTGCTGGCCACCGAGGGCGTGACGCTGGAGCTCGCGCCAGACGCCATCCGCCGGCTGGCGCAGATCGCCTTCGACGTCAACGACCGCACCGAGAACATCGGCGCGCGGCGCCTGGCCACGGTGATGGAGCGGCTGCTCGACGAGATCAGCTTCGACGCGCCCAACCTCTCGGGCCGCACCATCACCATCGATGCCGAGGCGGTCGACGCGAAACTGGCCGCCCTGGTGAAGAACGAGGACCTGTCGCGCTACATCCTGTAGGCGGAAACACCCCGGCCGCCGGCTTCAGAGCGCCAGGCGGTGAGCCTGCAACTGCAGCAGCCCTTCGAAGATCAGCGTGTCGACCGTCTCGAACGGCAGTTGGGTGATCGGCGCAAGCTTGACGGCGGCGCCGCCGGTCATGATCAACGCCGGCTCCTGCCCGGTGCGCGCGCACAACTTGCGATGCATGCGCTCGACGGCGCCGGCCAGCGCATCGGCACCGCCGCTCATCAGCGCATCGCTGGTGTTGGTCGGGAAGTCCACCGCCTCGCCGGTCGGGGCTTTCAGGCCGGCGGTGCCCATCTCCAGCGCCCGCAGCATCAGGCCGAAGCCGGGCAGGATCAGGCCGCCGAGAAAGTGCCCCTGCACATCGATCGCGTCCACGGTGACGGCGGTGCCCACCATGACGACCAGCGCCGGCCGCGGCCCGCCCTGCGCCAGCACGCGGTGGCGCGCACCGATCATGGCCACCCAGCGGTCGACGCCGAGCCGGTTGGGATGGTCGTAGCCGTTGCTCACGCCGCAGGCCTCGCGCGAGGACACCACCCAGCGCGGCTCCAGGTCCCAGATTTCGAGCTGTTCCTCGACGCGGCGCTTGACGCCCTCGCCGGCCACCACGCAGCCGAGCATGCTGGACGGCGGCGGCAGCGCCTTCCAGTCGGTCTCGGCCAGCGAGTCGATGGTCTCCAGGAACACCGCGCCCTGCGCGAGCAGCACGGCGCCGGGCTGGGGCGAGGCGTACTGCGCCCATTTCAGGCGCGTGTTGCCCACGTCGATGGCAAGAAACGTCATGCAGCGGGCCGGGGTCAGAAGTTGGAGAGCGATGAATCGACGGGCGCGTCGATCAGGCGGCGTACGCGCCGCAAGAGCTGGGTCGTCGCCAGCGTGCGGTGCGGCCGGCTCAGCCGGGCTTCCACTTCGTCGATCAGCGCATCGAGTTCGTCGCGTGTATGCGCGCGGCGCAGCCGCATCAGCGTCAGCGAGCCGGCCACGGGGGCTTCGGCGCGAACGGCGCGAATCAGCAGGTCGCGCGCCTGCTCGAGCGGCGCATCGAGGTCGCCGAGGTCCGAGTAGTCGGTCTCGACCATGGTCCAGGGTTCGTAGTTGCCGATGTCGCCGTTCAGCGTCGACTCCGGCTGCAGCGTGCGCGAGGCGGGCAGCTCCGATTCGGGTGCGACGTCCGGCAGCGTCACGTCGACCGGCAGTGGAGGCAGCGTCGGATGCGGAGCCAGTTCGATCGGCAGCGTGGGCAGCGGCACGGTGATCATGCCCATGTCGAGCAGCTCGTCGTAGACGCTGGGCGGCACGCCGGCACGCTCGGCCAGCAGTCGCAGCTGCGCTTCGCTGCGGCGGCCATCCACCAGCAGCAGCAGGGTGCGATGGCGCTGGCTGAGCTGGCGCGCCCGCGTCGCCAGTTCGGCCTGGCCGTCTGGCGTCTTGATCGGTGCGTTGCCAATGCCCAAGGGCTTCTCTCCAGATGACGGCGTCGTGCGCCGACTCCCAACGGGCGCGATTGTGCCGCCAAACCGGCCCACGGGCGCCAGTGTTTTCAGTCGCGTCCGCCCGCGTAAACCCCGGGGCCGACGCAGGGCGACGTCAGACCGCTGCTGGGCGGCAGGCGCTACACTGCCAATTGACGTATACGTCAACTACGCCCGAACATTCCAGGGAGCCCGCATGGCCCGCAGCAAAGTCTCGCTGTCCGACTTCCAGCATCGCAGCGCCGGCAACGGCAAGCCGTCGGGCCGACGCTTCGACCTCGGTCGCATCGATCCGCAGGCCAAGCCCTTCTCCACCGGCAGCAAGGCGCGCGACAAGGCGCGCACCGCCGAACTGGCGCTCGAGGTCGACCGGCTGCAGGACCTGTTCTATGCCGACCGCCGCTTCAAGCTGCTCGTCGTGCTGCAAGGCACCGACACCAGCGGCAAGGACGGCACCATCCGCGGCGTGTTCGGGCAGACCAGCGCCCTGGGCGTGCACGCCGTGCCCTGGAAGGCGCCCACCACCGACGAGCGCGCCCACGACTACCTCTGGCGCATCCACCAGCGCGTGCCGGCCGAGGGCGAGATCGTCATTTTCAACCGCAGCCACTACGAGGACGTGCTGGTGCCGGTGGTCAATGGCTGGATCACGCCCGAGCAGACGCAGCAGCGCTACGCACAGATCAACGCCTTCGAGAAGATGCTCGTCGAAACCGGCACGGTGATCTGCAAGTTCATGCTGCACATCTCGAAGGACGAGCAGCGTGCGCGGCTGCAGGAGCGGCTGGACGACCCGACCAAACACTGGAAGTTCGCCGCCGGCGACCTCGACGTGCGCAAGCAGTGGGACCTGTACCAGCAGGCCTACCAGGATGCCGTCGCCGCCACCGGCACATCGTGGGCGCCGTGGACTGTCGTGCCTGCCGATTCGAAGACGCACCGCAACCTGATGATCGCCCAGGCGATCGTGCAGACGCTGCAGGGCCTGAAGCTGCGCTACCCGCCGGGCAGCCCGGAACTCGCCCACATCCGCGTCGTATAGAGACATCCAACGGAGACAAGCCGTGACCGACCTTTCCGCCGAATACAAGGCCCTGGCCGACTACCGCCCGACGAACAAGGTGCGTTTCGTCACCGCGGCGAGCCTGTTCGACGGCCACGATGCCGCGATCAACATCATGCGGCGCATCCTGCAGGGCATGGGCGCGGAGGTCATCCACCTCGGGCACAACCGGTCGGTCGACGAGGTCGTCACCGCGGCGCTGCAGGAAGACGTCCAGGGCATCGCGCTGAGCAGCTACCAGGGCGGCCATGTCGAGTACTTCAAGTACATGGTCGACCTGCTGCGCCAGCGCGGCGGGGCGCACATTCAGGTGTTCGGCGGAGGCGGCGGCGTGATCGTGCCAGCCGAGATCGCCGAGCTGCAGGGTTACGGCGTGGCACGCATCTACAGCCCGGAAGACGGCCAGCGAATGGGCCTGGCCGGAATGATCGGCGAGATGGTGATGAGGAGCGATCAGGACCTGTCATCGCTTGCTCCCACCGACATCGCCGCGCTGCGCGGCCACTCGGAAGCCGCCTGGCGCGCCCTCGCCCAGTTGATCACGGCGCTGGACAACGGCCGCGCCGGCGAATCGCTGAAGCAAGAACTTCATGCCGCAGCGAAGGCCGCCAAGGTGCCTGTGCTCGGCATCACCGGCACCGGCGGCGCGGGCAAGTCCAGCCTCACCGACGAGCTGATCCGCCGCCTGCGGCTGGACCAGGACGACGCGCTGCGCGTGGCCGTGATCAGCATCGACCCGTCGCGACGCAAGAGCGGCGGCGCGCTGCTGGGCGACCGCATCCGCATGAACGCCATCGGGCCGTGGCGACAGGGCCAGCGGGTGTTCATGCGCAGCCTGGCCACGCGCGACTTCGGCAGCGAGATCAGCCAGGCGCTGCCCGACGTGATCGCCGCCTGCAAGGTGGCGGGTTTCGACCTGATCGTCGTCGAGACCTCGGGCATCGGCCAGGGCGACGCCGCCATCGTGCCGCTGGTCGACGTGCCGATGTACGTGATGACGCCGGAGTTCGGCGCCGCCAGCCAGCTCGAGAAGATCGACATGCTCGACTTCGCCGAGTTCGTGGCCATCAACAAGTTCGACCGCAAGGGTTCGCTCGATGCGCTGCGCGACGTGGCCAAGCAGGTGCAGCGCAACAAGGAAGCCTGGAAGGTCAAGCCCGACGAGATGCCGGTCTTCGGCACCATGGCCAGCCGCTTCAACGACGACGGCGTGACGGCGCTCTACCAGGCGCTGCTGCCGCGCCTGGCCGAGCTCGGCATGGCCGTCAAGGCGGGCCGGCTGCCTTTGGCGGCCACGCGCCACAGCACCCACCAGGTGCCTATCGTGCCGGGCGCGCGCGTGCGCTACCTGGCCGACATCGCCGACACCGTGCGCGGTTACAAGCGCCATGCGCGCGAGCAGTCGAGGCTGGCGCGCGAGATCCAGCAACTGCGCGAGAGTTCGCGCATGCTGTTCGAGGCGATTCCGGCCAAGCACCGCGCCCGTGACGCCCTGGCCGAGCAGGCCGAACTGCGCGAAGTGAAGCTGGACCCGCGCGCGAAGAAGCTGCTGGCCATGTGGCCCGACATGCAGCGCGCCTACGCCGGCGACGAGTACGTGGTGAAGATCCGCGACAAGGAGATCCGCACGGCGCTGACGCACACCACGCTGTCGGGCAGCAAGATCCGCAAGGTGGCGCTGCCGGGCTACGAGGATCACGGCGAGATCCTCAAGTGGCTGATGCTCGACAACGTGCCGGGCAGCTTCCCGTACACGGCCGGCACCTTCGCCTTCAAGCGCGAGGGCGAGGACCCGACGCGCATGTTCGCCGGCGAGGGCGACGCCTTCCGCACCAACCGGCGCTTCAAGCTGGTCAGCGAGGGCATGCCGGCCAAGCGCCTGTCGACCGCCTTCGACTCGGTCACGCTGTACGGCAACGACCCCGACCCGCGGCCCGACATCTACGGCAAGGTCGGCAACTCCGGCGTGAGCATCGCCACGCTCGACGACCTGAAGGTGCTGTACTCGGGCTTCGACCTGTGCGATGCGGCCACCTCGGTGAGCATGACGATCAACGGCCCGGCGCCGAGCATCCTGGCGATGTTCATGAACGCCGCCATCGACCAGCAGCTGGAGAAGTTCCACGCCGACAACCGTCGCGAGCCCACCGACGACGAGGCGCAGAAGATCCGCGAGTGGACGCTGGCCAACGTGCGCGGCACGGTGCAGGCCGACATCCTCAAGGAAGACCAGGGCCAGAACACCTGCATCTTCTCCACCGAGTTCAGCCTGAAGGTGATGGGCGACATCGCCGAGTACTTCGTGCACCACCAGGTGCGCAACTTCTACTCGGTGAGCATCTCGGGTTATCACATCGCCGAGGCGGGCGCGAACCCGATCTCGCAGCTGGCCTTCACGCTCTCCAACGGCTTCACCTTCGTGGAGGCGTACCTGGCGCGCGGCATGCACATCGACGACTTCGCACCGAACCTGAGCTTCTTCTTCAGCAACGGCATGGACCCGGAGTACACCGTGCTCGGCCGCGTGGCGCGGCGCATCTGGGCGGTGGCGATGCGCGAGCGCTACGGCGCCAACGAGCGCAGCCAGAAGCTGAAATACCACGTCCAGACCAGCGGCCGTTCATTGCACGCGCAGGAGATCGCCTTCAACGACATCCGCACCACGCTGCAGGCGCTGATCGCGATCTACGACAACTGCAACTCGCTGCACACGAACGCCTACGACGAGGCGATCACCACGCCCACCGAGGAGAGCGTGCGCCGGGCCATGGCCATCCAGCTGATCATCAACCGCGAGTGGGGCCTGGCGAAGAACGAGAACCCGAACCAGGGCGCCTTCGTGATCGACGAACTGACCGAGCTGGTGGAAGAGGCGGTGCTCGCCGAGTTCGAGAAGATCGCCGAGCGCGGCGGCGTGCTCGGCGCGATGGAGACCGGCTACCAGCGCAGCAAGATCCAGGAAGAGTCGATGCACTACGAGATGCAGAAGCACACCGGCGAGTACCCGATCATCGGCGTGAACACCTTCCGCAACCCGCATGGCGACCCGACGCCGACCACGCTGGAGCTGGCTCGCTCCACCGAGGACGAGAAACAAAGCCAGCTCGCGCGCTTGCAGGACTTTCATGCCCGGCATGCCGCCGAGGCACCGGCGGCCTTGGCACGCCTTCAGCAGGCGGTGATCGCCAACGGCAACGTGTTCGAGGTGCTGATGGACGCGGTGCGCTGCTGCTCGCTCGGGCAGATCACCACCGCGCTGTTCGAGGTGGGCGGGCAATACCGGCGCAGCATGTGAGACGGGCGATCAGGCCGCCTGCAGCACGCCGAACGAGGTGTCGAGCGTGCGTGCGCGGCCGGCGTCCTTGGCGCGGTACAACGCCGCGTCGGCGCGCTTGAGCATCGCGTCCAGGCTGTCGCCGGCGTCGCGGCAGTGCGACACGCCGGCGCTGTAGCCGATCTCGAATCCGAGTTCGCCGAGTGCGGCCTCGCACAGGCGTCGGCGCAGGCGCTGGTCGAAGCGGCGCGCTGCCTCGTCGTCGGCCTGGGCCATCAAGACGCAGAACTCCTCGCCGCCGTAGCGCCCGACGATGTCACCCGCACGTGCCGCGGCCTGCATCTCGCGCGCGACCAGCTCGAGCGCCCGGTCACCGGCGTCGTGGCCGTGGGCGTCGTTGATCTGCTTGAAGTGGTCGATGTCGATCATCAGCACTGCCATGGTGTGGCCGTAGCGCAGGCTGGCGGCAAAGCGCGCCCGGGCCAGGTCGAGCCAGGCGCGGCGGTTGAACACGCCGGTCAGGCCGTCGAGGCTGGCCAGCCGCTCGAGTTCGCGGGCGGCTTCGTCGCGGTGGGCCAGCAGGATGCCCACCAGCGTCAGCATGGATGTCGCCAGCGCCACCACCGCCGAGGCATGGTTCACCGGGTGCGGCGTCAGGAAACGCGGGTAGGCGTCGGTGAAGAAGGCGCCGAGCACGCCGCGCCACAGCGTCACCACGGCCTGGGCCAGCATGCTGGCGACGACCAGCCAGCGCCAGCGACCCACCGGCAGCGCCGGCAGCCGGCCCACGGCAACGGCCACCAGGATCATCTGCAGCGCCAGCAGCCCGTTGGCCCAGCCGACACGGAAGGCGTAGTTCGAGAAACCCAGCGCATAACCCAGCGGCATCAGCACAGCCAGGGCAACCAGCCAGCGGTCGTGCGTGCGCCGGCCGCACCACAGATCGAAGGCGGCGCCCAGCAAGGCCAGGCTGACAGCCATGCAGGCCATGGATGCCGACGACAGCATCCAGTCGACGGCACTGCCACGCTCGACCAACCCGGACAGCAGGATCAGCACCCAGCCGCCTGCCTGCAGTGCCGCGGCCCACTGGGCATGCCGAGCCGGCACGTTCACCCGGCCCATCACGGCAGGCAGGGCCAGCGCGATGGTGACCAGATTGATCATCAAGGCAATCAGCAGGGTTCGGATGTCGACGGTCATGGAATGCAAGGCTCGCCCGATGCACATGTGCGCGCGGGCCGAGTCATTGTCGACATCCGAAGCGCTGTCCGTTCGGCACAACAGCACGCCTTCGGGCTGCCATTTCGGCCCCTCCGTGCGGAAGTTGCCACGAATGACAGCGATGTGAATGGCTCACACTTCGTAACAAATGAAGGTGGATGCCCCCCTTGTTCGGGGGGGGCACATGCCACTAAGGTTGAAACCAGCAAAAACCTGAAAGCCAGCCCATGCGCCAAGAAGTCGTCGCCATCGGCCAGACCGCCCGGACCGCCCGGACCGCCAGGTTTCACGGGGGTCCTCAGGCTGGCCTGAACTGGCGCCACGTCGCCACGGTGCTGCTATTGCTGATCACCCTCCCGGTGTTCCTGACCGCCGGACTGGCCGCGGTGGTGTTGCTGCCGGTACTGCTGGCCTTCACCGGCGCCGAGCGTCTGCGCCGGATCGTAGCCAACGCCCCCCAGCCCTTGCCGATCCGCCGCCATCGCTGAGCGGGTCGCGGCCACCGGCCGGCCGATGCGACTGCTTCTGGTTCGGCACGGCGAAACGCCGTTGAATGCGGCTCGTGTCATGCAGCCGCCGGATACCCCGCTAAGCCCCCGCGGCCTGTTGCAGGCCCGTGCCGTCGCCGAACGGCTCCGTGCCGAAGCCCTGAGCGCGCTGTGGTCCAGCGATCTGCCGCGCGCCTGGCAGACCGCCGATGCGATCGCCAGAGCCTGCGGTCTCGCCGCACTGCCGCAACCCTTGCTTCATGAACGCAACTTCGGCGACCTGCGCGGCCGCGCCTATGACAGCCTCGGCTTCGACCCCCTGGCGATGCAGGAAGCGCCGACGGGCGGCGAATCCGTGCCCGACTTCGAGGCACGCATCGACCGGGCTTTCGACGCGGCGCTGATCGCCGCGCAGGCGACCGGCGGCACGTTCGTGCTCGTCACGCACGGACTCGTCATCCACAGCCTGCTGGTCCGCCGCGTGGCGCTGCCGCCGGGCACCACGTTGCCGGCGCGAATCGCCAATGCGTCGGTGACGGAGATCGTCGCGGCCGCCGGCCCGGGCATGGCACCGCGCGCCTTGCGGATCGACTGCACGGCACACCTCAGCAGCGACCGCGCCGACGATCCGCTCGCCCTGTCAGGCGGCTGAGGCACCCAGCAGCCCACGAGCCGCCTCGCCTGTAAGCCCGCTGTATCGATTGCGGCGTAACTTGCGCCCATTCCAAACCCATAGCTGGAGACATCACCATGGCCCTTCCCCGCGACGTATTCGTGGTCGGCGCAGCCCGCACCGCCATCGGCACCTTCGGCGGTGCGCTCAAGGACGTCCCGCTGTCCGACCTGGCCACGCTGGCCGTCAAGACGGCCCTGGCGCGCAGCGGCGCCGGCGCCGCGAGCGTCGGCCACCTGGCGATGGGCACGGTGATCCCGACCGAGCCGCGCGACGCCTACCTTAGCCGCGTCGCCGCGATGAACGCCGGCCTGCCCAAGGAGACGCCGGCCTTCAACGTCAACCGCCTGTGCGGCTCGGGCCTGCAGGCCATCATCTCGGCCTCGCAGGCGATCACGCTGGGTGATTGCGAAGTCGCCGTCGGCGCCGGTGCCGAGTCGATGAGCCGCGGCGCCTACCTGCTGCCGCAGGCCCGCTGGGGCGCGCGCATGGGCGACAGCCCGATGCTCGACTACGTGGTCGGCGCGCTGCACGACCCGTTCCACAAGATCCACATGGGCATGACGGCCGAGAACGTGGCCGAGCAGTACGGCATCAGCCGCACGATGATGGACGAGCTGTCGGTGGAGAGCCACCGCCGCGCGGCCGCCGCCATCGCCGCGGGCCGCTTCAAGGAGCAGATCGTGCCGGTGGTGATCGCCAGCAAGAAGGGCGACATCTCCTTCGACACCGACGAGCACGTGAAGGCGAGCACGACGATGGAAACGCTGGCCAAGATGCGCGCCGCGTTCAAGAAGGACGGCTCGGTGACCGCCGGCAACGCCTCGGGAATCAACGACGGCGCTGGTGCCGTGGTGCTGGCCAGCGCGGACGCGGTGAAGGCGCAGAACCTCAAGCCGATCGCGCGCCTGGTCGCCTACGCCCACGCCGGCGTCGAGCCCACCATCATGGGCATCGGCCCGGTGCCGGCGACCAAGCTGGCGCTGGCGCGTGCAGGCCTGAAGGTCAGCGACCTCGACGTCATCGAGTCGAACGAAGCCTTCGCCGCGCAGGCCTGCGCGGTGGTGAAGGAGCTTGCGCTCGACCCGGCCAAGGTGAACCCGAACGGCTCGGGCATCTCGCTCGGCCACCCGATCGGCGCCACCGGCGCGATCATCACCACCAAGGCGCTGTACGAACTGCAGCGCGTGAATGGCCGCTACGCGCTGGTGACGATGTGCATCGGCGGCGGCCAGGGCATCGCGGCGATCTTCGAGCGCGTCTGATCCGTCAGGCGCGGCCCTCGCTGCGCAGCTTGCCCAGGTGAGCTCGCAGCGAGCGCAATGCCATCGGGTGCATGCGCTCGGGGACGTCGTCGTAGACACGTGACAGCAGCACGGCCTCGTCCGTCGAGGCCAGCTCGCGGATCGCCGCCAGCACCTTGGCTTCGCGCTGCAGCCGGTGGGCGATGATCTTCTCGAAGGCCGCGCGCGGCCGCGCCATCAGGAAGCCGTGGCCGGGCGCCAGCCATTCCAGATCTTCGTCGCACAGCGCGCGCAGCGAGGCGAGGTAGGCGGCCATGTCGCCGTCCGGCGGGTTGATGACCACGGTGCTGAGCTGCATGACGTGGTCGCCGGTGAACAGCGTCTTCTCCTCGTCGAGCCGGTAGCACAGGTGGTTGGAGGCATGGCCCGGCGTGTGGATCGCGGTGAGCGTCACGCCGGCGTCGAGCTCGAAGCGCTCGCCGCCCGCCAGCCGCCGCCCGGGCGCGAAGCTGGCGTCCTGCCATTCGGGGTGGTCGGCGATGCGGCCGTGCACGGTGGCGCCGGTGCGTGAGTGCAGCAAGGCGCAGGCCGGCGAATGGTCGAGGTGGGTGTGCGTCGCGAAGATCCAGCGGATCGGCCCGGGGGCCGCCGCGAGGATGGCCTCGACGTGCTGCGGCTCGGCCGGGCCGGGGTCGATCGCCGCCCACTCGTTGCGCGGCCCACCACCCACGAGGTAGCAGTTCGTGCCCGGCCCGGTCATCACGCTGCCGTTATGCGCGGTGACGCGGATGACGTGCGCCGACAGCCGCACCGCCACGCCGGGGTTGATGTCGTACGAGGCGAAGCCCAGGCAGCCGGGGTCGATGCGGCGCAGCTCGGCAAACGCGGGTTCGTCCGGCGTGACCGGCCGGGTGCCGTCGCGGCCGGTGCCGATCTGCGGCTGGATCAGCGGCACCTCGCGAGGTGCACGCGCCCAGGCGAGCAGCGCATCGACGCTGTCGAATCGCGCGATCGCCTCCAGCGTCTTCTGCGTCGGCGTGAGCAGCTTGAGCGGCTCGGTGCGCGTGAGCGCCGCGGTCGGGCTGAGCCACAGCTGCTCGACGAGTTCGCCGTCGTCGTGCGCGGCCGTCTGGCCCTGCGGCGCACGCGCGATGAAGAATCGCGTGTCGAAGCGCTTGGGCCGGCCGACCGGCGTCACCCAGTGGCTGAAGTAGACGAGTTCGTCGACAGCCAGCGTGAGGCCTTCTTCATGGCACAGCGCAGCGAGCGCCTGCTCGCCGCGCTGCAGCGGGCCGCGCCAGGATGGCAGACGCGCGTCTCGCGCGGCATCGGGCGCGAGTGCACGGCCCTCGCGGTCGCGCGCGAACAGCAGGCCGGCCTCCTCGAAGCATTCGCGCACCGCTGCCACCCAGTAGTCGAGCGCATGCGCGGTCACGCCGAGCCGCGCATCGGCATCGGCCGCTTCCACGCCGCGGCAGAAGGGCAGCGCGGCACGATCGGCCGCGTCCACCAGGCCACCCGGGAAGACCCAGGCGCCGCTGTTGTGGTCGCCACGCTCGGCACGGCGCAACAGCAGCACCTCGATGCCGACCGGGCCATCGCGCACCACCACCACGGTGGCGGCGGCGCGTGTCGGTCTTTCGACGGCGGTGTCGTGCTCAGCCACGCGATGTCTCCTGCAATGGGGGTCGGGGAACTCGATGCTACGTCGGCCGGGCGTGGCTGTGAGCGGCGGCCTACCAGGGGTCGATGCCCGGCGTGCTGCGCTCGCGCAGCACCGCGCCGGCCAGGCCCTGCAGCAGCCAGTCGCGCGTGCGCGACGGGTCGATGACGGTGTCGATCTCCAGCGTGGCCGCCATGTTCAGCGCGCGGCCGTCGGCGATCTGGCGCGCCAGCAGCTCGCGAAAGCGCGCCTCGCGCGGCTCGCCCTCGGGCAAGGCCTCGAGTTCCTTGCGGTAGCCCAGGCGCACCGCGCCCTCCAGCCCCATCGCACCGAACTCGCCGCTCGGCCAGGCGGCCATGCCCAGCGGCGCGTGGAAGCCGCCGGCCGCCATCGCCATCGCGCCCAGTCCGTAGGCCTTGCGTATCACCACGGCGAAGAAGGGCACGCGCAGGTGTGCCGCGGCGACGAACATGCGGCTGACGTGGCGCACCTGCGCCCGCGCCTCGATGTCGGGCCCGACCATGAATCCCGGCGTGTCGATCAGCGACACCATCGGCAGCCCATGCGCGTTGCACAGTTGCATGAAGCGCGCCGCCTTGTCGGCCGCGTCGGCATCGATCGCGCCGCCCAGGTGCAACGGGTTGCTGGCGATCAGCCCGACCGGCCTGCCGTGCAGCCGCGCCAGCACGGTGTGGATGCCGATGCCGAAACCGGCACGCAGCTCGAGCGCGCTGTCGCGGTCGACCAGGCCCGAAATCACCGCGCGCATGTCGTGGCTGCGCACGCGGTTCTCGGGCAGCAGATCGCGCAGCGCCAGCGCATCGGGCGCCTCGCCGTGGCGCGGCGCGGCGTCGAAGAAGCCGAGGTAGCGCTTCGCCGCCGCCACGGCCTGCGCCTCGTCGTCGACGAGCAGGTCGATCACGCCGTTGGCCGACTGCAGCGCGGCCGGGCCGATGTCTTCGGGCCGGAAGCGGCCGAGCCCGCCGCCCTCGACCATCGCCGGACCGCCCATGCCGATGTTGCTGTCGCGCGTGGCGATGATCAGATCGCAGCAGCCCAGCAGCGCCGCGTTGCCGGCGAAGCAGCGGCCGGCCGCGATGCCGACCACCGGCACCTGGCCGGAAAGCTTCGCGAAGCTGGCGAAGGTGGTCACGTGCAGGCCGGCGACGATGGGCATGTCGGTGTCGCCCGGCCGGCCGCCGCCGCCTTCGGCGAACAGCACCACGGGCAGGCGCTGGTCGAGCGCCAGGCCGAGCAGCCGGTCGGTCTTCTGGTGGTTGCGCAGGCCCTGCGTGCCGGCCAGCACGGTGGCGTCGTAGGCGAGCACGGCGCAACGCCGGCCGTTCACGTTGCCCAGGCCGGTGACCATGCCGTCGGCCGGCGTCTGGCGGATCAGTTCATCGACGCTGCGGCGCTTCGTCTGCGCGGCGTAGGCGAAGCCGCCGTATTCGACGAAGCTGCCCGGGTCGCACAGGTCGGCCACGTTCTCGCGCGCGGTGCGCTGGCCACTCGCGTGCCGTCGCGCCACCGCGTCGGGGCGGGCGGCATCGTGCAACAGCGCCTCGCGGTCGAGGAATTCGCGCAGGTCGGCGCGCAGCGTGGCAGCGGGAGCGGCCGGCGCTTCAGCCACCGCGCTCGACTCGCGCAGTTCGACGGGCCCCAGGCGCAGCAGGCCGTCGCCCTCGCCGACCAGCTCGCCCGGCTGCGCGAGCAGCGCCAGCACGCGCGCATCGTGCGGCGCGCGCAGCTCGTGCTCCATCTTCATCGCCTCGACGATGGCCAGCAGATCGCCGGTGCGCACCGCCTGCCCGGCGCTCACTGCCATCTCGACCACCGTGGCGGCCATCGGCGAACGGATCTCCTGCGTCATACGGGCCTCCGGCGGCCACTGTAGCGCCCGGGCGCACGCTACAGTGGTCGCGCCCGGGACAACCCGCCGAAACCGACCCCACCATGCTCCAGTTCACCGAGATCGAAGCCGCCGCCGCCCGCCTGAAGGGCGTGGCGCACCGCACCCCCGTCGTCAGCTCGCGCACGCTCGACGAGCTGCTCGGCATGCAGGTGCTGATGAAGGCCGAGAACCTGCAGCGCATGGGCGCGTTCAAGTTCCGCGGCGGCTACAACTCGGTCAACGTGCTCAGCGACGAGGAGCGCTCGCGCGGCGTGGTCGCCTTTTCGTCGGGCAACCATGCGCAGGCGGTGGCGCTGGCCGCGCGACTGCACGGCTGCGCCGCCACCATCGTGATGCCGCACGACGCGCCGGCGCTCAAGCTCGCCGCCACGCGCGGCTACGGCGCCGAGGTGATCGTCTACGACCGCTACAAGGAAGACCGCGCCGAGATCGCCACGCGGCTGACGCAGGAACGCGGCGCCTCGCTGATCCCGCCCTACGACCACCTGCCGGTGATGGCCGGCCAGGGCACGGCGGCGCTGGAGCTGATCGAGGATGCCGGGCCGCTCGACGCGCTGATCGTCTGCGCCGGCGGCGGCGGCTTCCTGTCGGGCTGCGCCGTGGCCGCCAAGCACCTGCTGCCGGGCATCGCGGTATTCGGCGCCGAACCGGAGCGCGGCAACGACATGCAGCAGTCGCTGCGCAGCGGCCAGCTCGTGCACATCGACGTGCCGCGCACCATCTGCGACGGGCAGCAGACCCAGTCGCCGGGCAAGCATCCCTTCGAGGTGATCCGTGCCCTGGTGACCGACGTGCTCACCGTGCCCGACCCTGTGGTGGTCGAGGCGATGCGCTTCGTCTTCGAACGCATGAAGCTCGTGCTGGAGCCTTCGGGCGCCTGTGCACTGGCGGCGCTGATGCATCACCGCGATCGCTTCCGCGGCCAGCGTGTGGGCGTCACGCTGTCGGGCGGCAACATCGGCATCGACCGCTTCGTGGCGCTGGTCACCGGCGCCGAGCGCGTCGACTGAGTTCGCTGGCGACTCAGCCCGCGAAGCCTTCCAGCACGTTGGCCACGTTGACGCCGACTTCGGCCACCGCATAACCGCCCTCGAAGGTGAACACCGTGGGCAGGCCGAGCGTGGCGAGGCTGGCACCGACCTGCAGGTAGTCGGCGCTGCGCAGCTGGAAGCCGGAGATCGGGTCGCCCTCGAAGGTGTCGACACCGAGCGCCACCACCAGGGCCTGGGCGCCGAAGATGCGCACCGCTTCGATGCCCTGGAGCAGCGCCTCGTGCCAGCGCGCGAAGCCGGTGCCGCGCGGCAACGGCAGGTTGAGGTTGCAGCCCTCGCCAGCCCCCGCGCCGCGTTCGTCGGCATGGCCGAGGTAGAACGGGTATTCGGTGCGCGGGTCGCCGTGGATCGACACGGTGAGCACGTCGGCGCGCGCGTAGAACAGGCTTTGCGTGCCGTTGCCGTGGTGGTAGTCGACATCGAGCACCGCGATGCGATCGAGCCCGCTGTCGCGCAGTGCCTGCGCCGCCAGCGCCGCGTTGTTCAGGAAGCAGTAGCCACCGAAGAAGTCGGCGCCGGCATGGTGGCCGGGCGGGCGGCTCAGCGCGAAGGCCGACGGCACGGAGCCCGAAGCCACTGCACGTGCGGCGAGCACCGCACCGTGGGCCCCGCTGCGCGCGGCGATCCAGGTGCCGGCGGTCAGCGGCGTGCCCGCATCGAACGAGTACAGGCCCAGGCGCGCCGCGAAGTTGTCGGGCTCCACGTCGGACCGGAAGCCGCGCACCGGCCACACCGAAGGCAAGGCATCGAGCTCGGCATTCGCCGGGTCCAGCGCCACCCAGTCGGCCCAGGCGCGCGCGAGGAAGTCGAGGTAGCGCGGCGCGTGCACTCGCCGCAGCAGCGCCTCGAAGGCGGCATCCTCGCCCGCATGCATGTCGAGGGGCGCGAGCTGCGGCCCGATGCCGCGGCGCCGCAATTCGGCCAGCACATGGTCAAGCCGTTGCGGCACTTCGTGGCAATCCACAAGCCGGCCGCGGAACATCTCGTGGCGGCCGGCGTGGCGGGCGTGCTCGGGGTTGTGGACGACCAGCATGGTTCGCTCGGGGTGGGACAAGCGTGCGATTTTGCGCGGCGCGGCCAGCCGCCCGTGGAGCGCATCACAAATTGCGATAGGCTTCCCAGCCGATGCTGGCCACTCCCTCGCCCCGGACCGACCAAGAGCCCGAGCCCGAAATCCATCGCCCCGATCGGCCGACGATGGTTCTGCTGAACCCGCGCGCCGCGGGCGGACAGGCGGCTGCGCTAGCGCAGCCGGTGCGCAGCTGGCTCGCGGCCCATGCACCTGGCGTGGCACTGGTGGAATCCGACAGCATCGAGCGTTCGCGCGCCACGCTCCAGTGCCTGCCGCGCAGCAGCCGCGTGGTGCTGATCGGCGGTGACGGCACGCTGCACCACATGCTGCCCGTGCTGCTCACGCACCGGCTCGCGCTCGGCGTGGTGCCGCTGGGCAGCGGCAACGACACGGCCCGCGCGCTCGGCGTCGCCGAGTTGCCGTGGGCCAAGGCACTCGACCTGGCCTTGCGCGGCCCGACGCGGCGCATGGACGTGGGCGAGCTCGTCACGCCACGCCAACGCGTGCCGTTCTTCTCCAGCCTGGCTGCCGGATTCGATGCCGCCGTCGGCCGCCGCGCCATCGACAGCCCGCGCTGGCTCAGCGGCACGTCGCGCTATGTCTGGGCGACGATGGGCGAACTCGGTTCGCTGCGAACCCACCGCGTGCGCATCGCGCTCGACGGTGCGCCGGCCCACGAAGGCGAGGTGATCTTCGCGTCGGTGCTCAACACCCGCAGCTACGGCAGCGGCATGCCCGCGGTGCCGGGTGCCAGGGTGGCCGATGGCAAGCTCGACCTGCTCGTGGCGGGCCGCTTCGGCCGTATCGGCACGCTGGCGATGCTGCCGAGGCTGCTCAAGGGCACTCATCTGTCGAACACGAAGGTGCAGACCTGGAAGTTCCAGGACCTGCAGATCGAGAGCGACGACGAGCTGCCGCTGGCCGCGGACGGCGAGCCGCTGGAGCCCTTGCGGCGCTTCGAGGTGCGGGTGCGCGTCGCTGCCGTCAGCGTCGTCACCACCAAGGCGCAGCGCAAGCAGTTCCCGGCCAACGCCGAGGAAGATCAGGCGTAGGCGTTCGGGTAGCGGTCGACGGTGAGGCCGGCCATGTCGATGGCAGGCGCGCGGCCGGAGATCAGGTCGGCCATGACGCGGCCGGTGCCCGCGGCCATCGTCCAGCCCAGCGTGCCGTGGCCGGTGGCAAGGTAGAGGTTGGGCAGCTTCGTGCCGCCGACCACGGGGGTGCCGTCAGGCGTCATCGGCCGCAGGCCGCACCAGAACTCGGCGCGCGATACGTCGCCGCCGGCCGGGAACAGGTCGGTGACGACATGCTCCAGCGTGCGCCGGCGCGGCTCGTGCAGCGCGAGCGTGTAGCCGGCCAGCTCGGCCGTGCCGCCGACGCGGATGCGGTCGCCCAGGCGCGTGACGGCGACCTTGTGCGTCTCGTCCATCACGGTGGATTCGGGCGCACCGGCCGCGTCGGTGATCGGCACGGTGATCGAGTAGCCCTTGACGGGGTAGACCGGGATGCGGATGCCCAGCGGCGCGAGCAGCAACGGGGAGTAGCTGCCCAGCGCAAGCAGGTAGGCATCGGCCTTCAGCGTGCCCGCGCCCGTGGCCACACCGCTGATGCGGCCGCCCGAGGTTTCTAGCCGTTCGATCGAGGTGCCGTAGCGGAATTGCACGCCGCGCTGCGCGGCCATCGCCGCGAGGTTCTGCGTGAACTTGAAGCAGTCGCCGGTCTCGTCGCCCGGCAGCAGCAGGCCACCGACGAACTTGTCCTGCACGCGCGCCAGTGCCGGCTCGTGGCGGATGAAGCCGGCGCGGTCCAGCAGTTCATAGCGCACGCCGTAGCGCTTGAGCACCTCGATGTCGGCCCCGGTGCCGTCGAGCTGCTTCTGCGTGCGGAACAGCTGCAACGTGCCCTGCGAACGCTCGTCGTAGCCGATGTCGGTGCTCGCGCGCATATCGCGCAGCACGTCGCGGCTGTACTCGGCCAGGCGCACCATGCGGCCCTTGTTGATCTCGTAGCGCGCCGCGGTGCAGTTGCGCAGCATCGACAGGCCCCAGCGCACCAGGCCCATGTCCAGGTGCGGGCGGATGACCAGCGGCCGGTGCTGCATCAGCAGCCACTTGATCGCCTTCAGCGGCACGCCCGGTCCGGCCCAGGGCGCCGAGTAACCCGGCGACACCTCGCCGGCATTGGCGTAGCTGGTTTCCTTGCCGGCCGCGTCCTGGCGGTCGATCACCGTGACCTCGTGGCCGGCCTGCGCCAGAAACCACGCGCTCGTCACGCCGATGACGCCGCTGCCCAGAACGATGACCTTCATGCCCGCCACTCCCTGCCAAGTCGATGCGTGAGCTTATCGAGGGCGACGGGGAATAACTCGCTACAAATCTCGACGATGCGCGAAATCGGCCGAATCTTCTTTCGCTACGAGATCAGTCAGCCGACGAACATCCAACGACATCGACCTGACGCCTTTCGCCGCCACAATCGGCCCGTGATCTCCACCGAGCACCGCCGCCCATGAGCTCCGAACCCGCTTTCGTCGCCCCCAGCCGCTTCGACGATCCCGAGCGTGCACTGGCTCAGGTGCGCGCCATCTACGAGGCCGGCATCTCGCACTTGCGCGACGCGCTGCACCGCTTCGTCGCTGGCGAGGAGGTGGGCAGCAAGGTCCGCGCCTGCTACCCCTTCGTGCGCGTGCACACCGACACCGTGGCGCGCGCCGACTCGCGCCTGAGCTACGGCTTCGTCTCCGGCCCCGGCACCTACGAGACGACGCTGACGCGGCCGGACCTGTTCGCGAACTACTACCTCGAGCAATTCCGCCTGCTGCTGAAGAACCATCACGTGTCGCTGGAGATCGGCACCGGCACCCAGCCCATCCCGGTGCACTTCTCGTTCGCCGAGGGCGACCACGTCGAGGGCAGCCTGAGCGCCGAGCGCCGCCAGCTGATGCGCGATGTGTTCGACCTGCCCGACCTCGGCGCGATGGACGACGGCATCGCCAACGGCACGCACGAGCCGCGGCGCGGCGAGGCGCACCCGCTGTCGCTGTTCACTGCGCCGCGCGTCGACTACTCCTTGCACCGCCTGCGCCACTACACCGGTACGGCGCCGGAGCATTTCCAGAACTTCGTGCTGTTCACCAACTATCAGTTCTACATCGACGAGTTCGTGCGCCTGGGCCACGAGACCATGGCCAGCAGCGCGCATGCGCAGGACTACGTGGCCTTCGTCGAACCGGGCAACGTGGTGACGCGCCGTGCCGGCATGCCACCGCTGCCGGGCGACGAGCATGGCGCCGCTCCGCCGCGCCTGCCGCAGATGCCCGCCTACCACCTGGTGCGGCCCGACAACGCCGGCATCACCATGGTCAACATCGGCGTCGGCCCGGCCAACGCGAAGACGATCACCGACCACATCGCGGTGTTGCGCCCGCATGCGTGGATCATGCTCGGCCACTGCGCCGGCCTGCGCAACACGCAGCAGCTCGGCGACTACGTGCTCGCCCACGGCTACGTGCGCGAGGACCACGTGCTCGACGAGGAACTGCCGCTGTGGGTGCCGATCCCGCCGCTGGCCGAGGTGCAGGTGGCGATCGAATCGGCGGTGGCCGAGATCACGCAGCTGAAAGGCTACGAGCTCAAGCGCCTGATGCGCACCGGCACGGTGGCCAGCACCGACAACCGCAACTGGGAGCTGCTGCCCAGCGCAACGTGCCAACGACGCCGGAGCGGCGCTTCTCGCAGTCACGCGCGATCGCGCTCGACATGGAAAGCGCCACCATCGCCGCCAACGGCTTCCGCTTCCGCGTGCCCTACGGCACGCTGCTGTGCGTGAGCGACAAGCCGCTGCACGGCGAGATCAAGCTGCCGGGCATGGCCAACACCTTCTACCGCGAGCGGGTCGACCAGCACCTGCGCATCGGCATCCGGGCCATCGAGAAGCTGCGCGAACAGGGTGTCGATCAGCTGCACAGCCGCAAGCTGCGCAGCTTCGCCGAGGTGGCCTTCCAGTAGCGAAGGCCCGGGCGAAGGTTCAGCGGTCGTACGCGGCAACCGACTCGGCCGGCGTGATGTTGGCGATCTGGACCTTGCTCCAGTCGACCTGCTCCGAGGACACGATCGCCTGCGAAGGCAGCGCGATGACGGCGCCGGCAGCCGACTGCTCGGCCGTGCGCGTGACGGCGCTGGCGTTCGACATCACCGCAGCGACGGCCACGGTGGCGAAACCGACAGCGATCCAGACGCGCGCAGCGCGGGCAGTGGGCGACGGGGCGGTGGTGGCAATGTGATCCATGACGACGTTCCTTGTGTGATCTTGGCCTCGGCGGGCCGGTGGCGGATTCGAATCCGTGACGGCATTGAACGAGTTCTGACGAGGCGTCGGTGGGGCATCCGTCACACGCGGCGGAGCCCCTCCGCACGAACCCCTTGAACGCGGGGGTGCGCTGCGTGCAGAGCTCACGTAGGGGCGAGAGCGCCCGCTATCGGCATCGCGCGACTTGATTCACGCTCGTTCGCCGGCCGTGGCGCATGTCACGGCGGCCGGCAAGCGGGCCGCTTCCCGGGGCGATCCGGCCCGCACTTGACGGCAAGGCTTGCCGGGCACGACGCATTGCTTTACGCTGATCTGAACCTTCCCGCCCACCCCTGGCGCAGGAGACGCGCCTCAGCAAGGAGCGCGTCATGCCCGCCACGACCCCCACCCCCGACACCGGCGCCATCGAGCGCATCCGCACCCTGGCGCTGGTCGGCCAGACAGCGTCAGGCAAGACCAGTCTGGCCGAAGCCTTGCTGCACCGGGCAGGCGCGCTCGGCGCGCCGGGCAGCCTGGAGCGCGGCACCACGGTCAGCGATTTCGACCCGATGGAGCGGCGCGCACAGCACTCGCTCAACTCGGCTGTGATGCACCTGGAGCACCACAACACGCGCATCCACTTGATCGACACACCGGGGTACGCCGACTTCGTCGGCCAGTCGATGACGGCGCTGGAGGCAGTGGAGACCGCCGCTGTGGTGATCAATGCCACCACGGGCATCGAGATGATGAGCGCACGCATGATGGAGTGGGCGCAGGGCCGCGGCCTGGACCGCATGGTCATCGTCAACAAGATCGATGCCCAGGGCGTCGACCTGCCCGGGCTGCTGGAACAGATCCGCGCCGCCTTCGGCAAGGAATGCCTGCCGCTGAACCTGCCGGCCGCCGGCGGCACCAAGGTGGTCGACTGCTTCTTCAACACCGAGGGCCAGAGCGATTTCGGCTCGGTCGCCGCCGCGCACCGAGCGCTGGTGGAGCAAGTCGTCGAGGTCGACCCTGCTTTTGTCGACCGCTACCTCAATGATGGCGACGTGGACCCGCGCGAACTTCATGCGCCGCTGGAGCAGGCGCTGCGCGAGGGGCACCTGATCCCGGTGTGCTTCGTCTCGGCGCGCAACGGCGCCGGCGTGGCCGAGCTGCTCAACGTGATCGTGCGGCTGCTGCCCCACCCGGGCGAAGGCAATCCGCCGCAGTTCTACGAGGGCGAAGGGGAACAGGCCAAGGAACTGCATGCCGACCCCGACCCGGCCAAGCACGTCATCGCCCACGTCTTCAAGGTGACGGTGGACCCGTACGTCGGCCGCATGGGCATCTTCCGCATCCACCAGGGCACCGTCACCAAGGACAGCCAGCTCTACATCGGCGACGGCCGCAAGCCCTTCAAGGTCGGCCACCTGTTCATGCTGCAGGGCAAGGAGCATGTCGAGGTGCCCTGTGGCTTGCCGGGCGACATCTGCGCGGTGGCCAAGGTCGACGAGATGCATTTCGATGCGGTGCTGCACGATGCGGCCGAAGACGACCACCTGCATCTCAAGCCGCTGCCTTTCCCGGTGCCGGTGCACGGCCTGGCAATCGAGCCCAAGCGCCGTGGCGACGAGCAGCGCATGTGGGAAATCCTGCAGAAGCTGGTCGACGAGGATCCGTGCCTGAAGGTCGAGCATGTCGCGGTGACCAACGAGACCGTGGTCTACGGCCTGGGCGAATTGCACCTGCGCACGCTGCTCGAACGCATGACCGAGGTCTACAAGTGCGAGGTGAGCACGCGGCCGCCGCGCATCGCCTACCGCGAGACCATCACCGCGCCGGCCGAAGGCCACCACCGGCACAAGAAGCAGAGCGGCGGCGCCGGGCAGTTCGGTGAGGTCTTCCTGAAGATCGAGCCGCTGCCGCGCGGCGCCGGCTTCGAGTTCGTCGACCAGGTCAAGGGCGGCACCATCCCGACGCAGTTCATCCCCGCGGTCGAGAAAGGTGTGCGCCTGGCGCTCGACGCCGGCGTGGTGGCCGGCTACCCGGTCAAGGACGTGCGCGTGATCGTCTACGACGGCAAGTCGCACAGCGTCGACTCGAAGGACATCGCCTTCGCCACCGCCGGCCGCAAGGCCTTCATCGACGCGGTGCTGAAGGCGAAGCCGATCGTGCTGGAGCCCATCGTCAAGGTCGAGATCGCCGCCCCCGAGCATGCGATGGGCGACATCACCGGCGACCTGTCGGCCAAGCGCGGGCAGGTCAGCGGCACGCAGTCGCTCACGGGCGGCTCGATCGTCGTCAACGGTCAGGTGCCGCTGTCGGAGTTGAACGGCTACCAGGCGCGGCTGAACGGCATGACCGGCGGCCAGGGGCGCTACACGCTGGCTCCGAGCCACTACGAGCCGGTGCCACCGACCCTGCAGGCGCAACTGGCCAGCCAGTACAAGCTGAAGGACGACGAGTAGCAGGTCGTTCGGTGGTTTATTGAGCTGGCGCAGTCGAATGTCGCGGCCCTCTTGAAGCGAGGCAGCTCACGCCCTATCTCCTGTGCATGGGTGGCACGTGGCCGCCCGGTTCAACCCAGGAGGTTCACCATGTTCTCTGCCCTGCAACGCCCCGCTTCGCAGCTCACGCCTGCCTCTCGCGACCCGTTCAGCCTCGTCGACGCGCTGTTCTCCGACTGGGCCGGCAACCGCGGCGCACAGTCGCTCGTGTCGCGCGCACGTCTCGACGTGACCGAGCGCAACGGCAACTACGAAGTGCGTGCCGAACTGCCCGGCGCGAAGAAGGAAGACATCGCCATCGACATCGACGGCGCCTATGTCTCGATCTCGGCCAAGGTCAACAACCAGATCGAGCGCAAGGCCGGCGAGCGGGTGCTCTATACCGAGCGCAGCTACGAGTCTTACGCACGCTCCTTCGAGTTGCCGCAGGCGGTGGATTCCGGTTCGGCCGACGCGAAGTTCGAGGACGGTGTGCTGACGCTGACGCTGCCGAAGAAGGACGCGCCGAAGACCACGCGCCTGTCGGTGCGCTGAGTCCCTAGAGGTCGCCCAGCGGCATCGTCGCCGGGAAGCCGTAGCCGGTATCGGTGTGCGGCTGGCCGGCGGCTGCGGTGGTCTTCACACGCAGCTTGTCGAGTTCGTCATAGGCATCGCCGAGGTGCTTGGCGAGCTTCTCGGTTTCGGCGCGGTGTTCCGCGGCCAGCCGCTCGACGCGGCTGGCCATCTCGGCCTGCAGCGCGGCGACATCGCGGCTGGCCTGGGCTGCGGCCGCGGCGATCGCCGATTGGGCACGTGCCGCCTCATCCTTGAGCGCACGCTCGGCCTTTTCGGCGCGAGCGAGTTGCTCAGCGGCGCCACGCGAGCGCGCCATCCCCCAGCCGATCGCGACGCCGAGCATCAGCGCGATGGCGGCCAAGCCGATCCAGAGTGTGGCGTTCACGTGTTTATCCCTCTCGTTCTGACGACAGGTTAACCAGATGCCCGCCCATTTCTGACGTCACCCTTCGCGAACGTGACGAAATTCTGCCGGGTAGCACCGAAAGCGACAGACCTGAAGCGTCAGCCGCCCTGTGCGGCCCGGGGCCGCACACAGGCTGCCGCCTGCTTGGCTCGCTGGCGAGCCACCTCGACATCGTCATGCCGCGCCAGTGCCACGCCCATGCGCCGCTTGACGAAGCTCTCCGGCTTGCCGAACAGGCGCAGTTCCGTGCCCGGCACACGCAGCGCCGCATCGACGCCGTCGAACACGATGCCCTGGGCGTCGACGCCGCCATAGATCACTGCGCTGGCGCCCGGGCTCTTCAGCGTGGTATCCACCGGCAGGCCGAGGATGGCGCGGGCGTGCAGCTCGAATTCGTTCTGCCACTGCGTGGCCATCGTCACCATGCCGGTGTCGTGAGGCCGCGGCGAGACTTCGCTGAACCAGACCTTGTCGCCCTTGACGAACAGCTCGACGCCGAACAGGCCGAGGCCGCCGAGGTCGTCGGTGACCGCCTCCGCGATCAGCCGCGCACGCTCCAGCGCCGATTCGCTCATCGGGTGCGGTTGCCAGCTCTCGACGTAGTCGCCGCTGACCTGCACGTGGCCGATCGGATCGCAGAAGTGCGTCTGCACACCACCGCGCTCGTCCGTCGCGCGCACGGTCAGCAGCGTGATCTCGTAGTCGAAGTCGATGAAGCCCTCGACGATGATCCGCCCCTTGGCGACGCGGCCGCCGGCCATCGCGTAGTCCCAGGCCTTCTTCACGTCGGCCGGGCCGTCGATCTTGCTCTGGCCCTTGCCCGAGCTGCTCATCACCGGCTTGACGATGCAGGGGTAGCCGATGCCCGCATCGATGGCCGCCTGCAGTTCTTCCAGCGAATCGCAAAAGCGGTACGGGCTGGTGGGCAGGCGCAGCGTTTCGGCGGCCAGGCGGCGAATGCCTTCGCGGTCCATCGTCAGGCGCGCGGCGCGCGCCGTCGGGATCACGCGCACCAGGCCGCTGGCCTCGAGCTGTTCGAGCATCGGCGTGGCGATCGCCTCGATCTCGGGCACCACCAGCATCGGCCGTTCGGCCTCGATCAGCGCCTTCAGCTGTTCGGGGTCGCTCATGACGATGGTGCGCGCGTGGTGCGCCACCTGCTGGCCCGGCGCGTTCTCGTAGCGGTCCACCGCGATCGTCTCCACACCCAGGCGCTGCAGCGCGATCAGCACTTCCTTGCCCAGCTCGCCGCTGCCCAGCAGCATGACTTTGGTGGCGGTGGGCGAGAGCGGGGTGCCGAGCGTGGTCATCGTGAGCCTTCGAAATGCTGCTGTTGCGGTGCGGCGAGGATTGTCCCCCGCTGACCTGCTCAAGCAGCCTTTATCATCGGGGCATGACCCCCGGTGCGCGCGACGTCGCCCAGATCCGCCTCGACAACGCCTTGCTGCTGTTCGACGAGTTCGTGCACGCCACCGTGAAGCACCCGGACGCGGCCACGCTGCGCGGGCTGGAGCGGCGCTTCGCCGAGCGGCTGCAGATCCAGCCCAGCTACTGGAGCCAGATCAAGAGCCGCTCGCGGCAGATCGGCGAGCGCCTCGCGCGGCAGTTCGAGGTGCTGTGCCACAAGCAGCCGGGCTGGATGGACCAGCCTCACGGCGAAGCGGCGCATCCCGGCGCCGCCACCCCGGAGGAACCGCCGCACAACGTGCCGCAGGACGACGACGAACGTTTCATCGTCGGCCTGGTGCTGACCTACTACCGGCGCCACCCGCAACGCGCCCGCACGAGGCTGCTCGACCTGCTGGGCGAAGTGCTGTCCGCCACCGCGCCGACTCCGCCGGCGGCACCAACCCCGGTCAAGCCGCCGGCACGGCCCGGAGACGACGGCACCGACTTGTGGATGCGCACCCAGACCGGTGTGGCGCCGCTGAAACGCAAGCGCTAGAAGTTTGCGCAACAGGGCTTGCCAAAGATAATCAATCCTTTATCATCTGCGCAAGCCGCGCCGAAGGCCTCCGCGCAGCGACACCCTCCGATCCACCCATTCCGCGCCCGATGACCCGTCCGATGTTCTCTTGCCCCGTGTGCCCGCGCCGCTTCGGCGATGCGCAGGCGTCGGTGCATCGAACCCTCGGTTCGTGCAAGGTGCGTTCCGGACCCGCTCCGGGCTGAGCTGCCTCACCGGCAAGACCAGCCCTCACGGCCCGGGATGCGCAAGCACCCGGGCCGTTGTGCTTTCCGGGCCGCGAGAGGCCCCGACCGAAGGAGACCCGCCCATGAAGATCGCCGTCAAGACCCTCAAGCCCCGCAATCCGCTGGTGGCGCCCGCCCACTTCCGCCGTGCCGGCACGCACCAGCCCGGCACCCGCTTCATGCGGCAGGAAGGCCGGCGCGCACTGCAGCGCGAACTGAACCAGATGAAACACAGCCCCCCCTGAAAGACGCGCGGCCACGCCGCGCCTAGGAGAGACCGATGAGCCCGAAAGCCCCCCGCTGGAGCCTGGCCCCCGAACGGGAGCCCGCCTCCACTGTCGCCCGCCACGCCGCGGCCGGTGCCTTGCGCAGTGCCAGCGCCGTGCTGGCACGCCTGGCCCGCCGCCTGACCATGAGCCGCAGCCGCCAGCGCACCGACCCGCGGCTGGAGTTCTACGCCGAGGCCGGCGCACCGGAAGGTGCGCTGTACCTCGACGGCCAGCTGGTCGGCTGGCTGAGCGGCGTGAAACGCCTGTGACCGCGACCGCACGCCCCGGCAGCCCGGCTGTCCGGGGCGTGCCCTTTGGCGACTGCCTTCAGGCCATCGCCAGCGCGGTCTTCGCGCGCGGCGGCGGAAAGCGCCGGTCGATCGCCGCGAGATCCTCGGCAGACAACTGCAGCGACGCCGACGCGAGGTTCTCGCGCAGGTGCTCCTCGCGCACCGCCTTCGGGATCGCCATCACGCCGCGCTGCTGCATCACCCAGGACAACGCCACCTGCGTGGCGGTGGCGCCATGCCGATCGGCCACTTGCTGCAGCGCCGTGTCGCCGGCGATGCGGCCACGGTCGATCGGGCAGTAGGCCATCAGCGGCATCGCGTGCCGCTGCAGCCAGGGCAGCAGGTCGAAGCCGGCGCCGCGCTCGCCGAGCGAGTAGTAGACCTGGTTGGCCGCACAGGCCTCGCCGCCCTTCACGCCCACCAGCTCCTGCATGTCGTCGACGTCGAAGTTGCTCACGCCCCAGCGCGCGATGTGGCCGTGCTCTATGAGCGACTCGAAGCCGGCCACGGTGTCGGCGAGCCGGTGCGAGCCGCGCCAGTGCAGCAGGTACAGGTCGATGCGCCCCAGCCCCAGGCGGCGCCGGCTGCGCTCGCAGGCATCGCGCACGCCCTGCCGGCTGGCGTTGTGCGGATAGACCTTGCTGACGACGAAGACCTCGTCGCGCGTCAGCGTGCCGGCGCGCATCGACTCGGCGAGTGCCTGGCCGACGACCTCTTCCGCGCCGCCCTCGCCGTACATCTCGGCGGTGTCGATGACGCGGTAGCCGATCTCCAGCGCCAGGCGCACGGCGGCCACCTCGGCCGACCGCTCGCGTTTCGACTCGCCCATGCGCCAGGTGCCCAGGCCGAGCGAGGGGCAGGTGCTGCCATCGGGAAAGCTGACGTGCTGCATGGGGCGAGGCTTCTGACGCGATACTGCATGGTAGGCGCGCCGAGCGGCCGCCGCACACGAGCCCGACCGGAGGAACCGACATGACGCAGCGCCTGCTGATCGACCGCCACGACCTGCGCAGCACGCGATGGGACGAGGCCCCCGCGCGGGCCCCTGCCGACGGCGAGGTGCGCTTTCGCATCGACCGATTTGCGCTCACCGCCAACAACATCACCTACGCCGCCTTCGGCGACGCGATGCACTACTGGGACTTCTTCCCCAGCGGCGACGCGGCCACCGGCTGCCTGCCGGTGTGGGGCTTCGGCACGGCGATCGAATCGCGCCACGAGTCGGTGGCGGTCGGCGAACGTGTCTACGGCTACTGGCCGATCGCCGACGAGCTGATCGTGCAGCCCGCGCGGGCCAACGCCGCCGGCTTCCTCGACGGCGCGGAACATCGCCGTGCACTGCACACGATCTACAACCACTACGTGCGCTGTGCCGCCGACCCCGGCTATCGCGCCGAGCGAGAGGCCGAGCAGGCGCTGCTGCGGCCGCTGTTCACCACCTCGTTCCTGATCGACGATTTCGTGGCCGACAACGCCAGCTTCGGCGCGCAGCAGGTGCTGCTGTCCAGCGCCTCGAGCAAGACGGCCTACGGCACCGCCTTCTGTCTCGCGCAGCGGCGCGGCCAGGCCGGCGCGCTGCGCATCGTCGGGCTGACCTCGGCGGGCAATCTGGCATTCACGCGCTCGCTGGGCTGTTATGACGAGGTGCTCTCGTACGACGAGCTGGCGAAGCTCGAGCGAGGCCTGCCAGCGGTCTACATCGACTTCAGCGGCAGCGCCGGGCTGCGTCGGCAGATCCACGAGGCCTTCGACACGAACCTGATGCACAGCTGCTCGGTGGGCGGCACGCACTGGGACGAGCTCGGCGCCAAGGGTGCCAACCGCGACCTGCCCGGCCCGCGGCCGACCTTGTTCTTCGCGCCCGCGCAGGCGAGCAAGCGCATCGAACAATGGGGAGCGGGCGGACTGCAACAGCGTCTGGCCGCGGCCTGGATCGCCTTCATGCAGCCGGTCACGAGCGCGCAGACACCTTGGCTGAGGGTGGTGTCGGGCCAGGGCCGGCAGGCGGTGGAGGCGGTGTACCGCGAACTGCTCGACGGCCGCACCGCGCCGCAGGACGGCCACGTGCTGTCACTCGCGGAATGAACGACGCGATCGTCTCGCTGGAATCGGTCGACAAGCGCTTCGCCAGCGGGCTGCAGGCCTTGTCGGGCACCAGCCTGCGGGTCGCACCGGGTGAGTTCGTCACGCTGATCGGCCCCTCGGGGTGCGGCAAGAGCACGGTGCTGCGCCTGGCCGCCGGGCTGGAGGCGCCGAGCGCCGGCCGCATCGGTGCGCCGGCGCTGGCGAACGAGTCGGCGCAGACCGCCTTCGTCTTCCAGGAGCCGACGCTGATGCCCTGGGCCAGCGTGTTCGACAACGTCTGGCTGCCCTTGCGCCTGGCCGGCGACAGCCGCGCCGCGGCGCGTGAGCGCATCGAGGCGGTTCTGGCCGCCGTGGGGCTGGGCGAGTTCGCCGCCGCGTTTCCGAACGAACTGTCCGGCGGCATGAAGATGCGTGTATCGATCGCGCGCGCGCTGGTGACGCGCCCGCAGTTGCTGTTGATGGACGAACCCTTCGCCGCGCTCGACGAGTTCACGCGACAGAAGCTCAACAGCGACCTGCTCGAGGCGTGGCAGGCGCAGTCGATGGCGGTGATGTTCGTCACCCACAGCCTCTACGAGGCCGTGTTCCTCAGCCAGCGTGTGCTGGTGATGAGCGCGCGGCCGGGGCGCGTGGTCGCCGAAGTGGCCATCGATGCTCCCTACCCGCGGCCACCCGCGTTCCGAAGCTCGCAGGCCTACCTGCAGTCCTGCGCCGCGCTGACGCAGGCGCTGGAAGCCTCGCAGGCTCCCGCGGCATGAAGCACCGAGCGCTGCCGCTGCTCACGCTGGTCGCCCTGCTGCTCGGCTGGGAGGCGCTGGTGCGCATCGCGCAGATCCCCCACTACACGCTGCCCGCGCCGTCGTTGGTGCTGCAGACGCTCGCAGCGAACTTCGGCTCGCTGGCCGGCAGCTGGTGGTTCACGCTGAAGATCACCTTCGGCGCGCTGGCCCTGGCCTGCGCCGGCGGCGTGCTGATCGCCTCGGTGTTCGCGCTGTCGCGCACCGCCGAGGCGGCACTGTTCCCGATCGCGGTGGTGCTGCAGGTCACGCCCATTGTCGCCATCGCGCCGCTGATCCTGATCTACGTGGAAAGCACCACCGCGGCGCTGCTGCTGTGCGCCTGGATCGTCGCCTTCTTCCCGATCCTGTCGAACACGGTGATCGGCTTGCGCGCGGCCGACCCGAACCTGCGCGACCTGTACCGCCTGTACCGTGCCACGCCGTGGCAGCGGATGCGCCTTCTGCTCGTGCCCAGCGCGCTGCCCTACTTCGTGGCGGGCCTGAAGGTGTCGGGCGGGCTGAGCCTGATCGGCGCCGTCACCGCCGAGATGGTGGCCGGCGCGGCGGGCCGCGAGACCGGGCTGGCCTCGCGCATCCTCGAGGCGAGCTTTCGCACCGAGACGCCGAAGATGTTCGCCGCGCTGCTGCTGCTCGTGCTCACCGGCGTGCTGATCTTCTGGTCATTCGAGGCACTCTCGCGCGCGCTGCTCGGTCGGTGGCATGCTAGCGAGCAATTCGACTGAGGACGCGCCATGAACCACCGCTCATCGATGATGATTGCCACGCTGACGGCGCTGCTGGCGACGCCTGCGCTGGCACAGGACAAGGTGACCTTCGCCACCAACTGGAAGGCGCAGGCCGCGCACGGCGGCTTCTACCAGGCGGTGGCCGATGGCACTTACAAGAGGTACAGCCTGGACGTGACCATCCAGCCCGGCGGGCCGCAGGTGAACAACCGGCCGCTGCTGCCGGCCGGTCGCATCGATTTCCTGATGACGGGCAACCTGCTGCACAACTTCGACAACGTGAAGAACGGCGTGCCCACGATAGTGGTCGCGGCGATGTTCCAGAAGGATCCGCAGGCGCTGATCGCGCACCCCGGCCAGGGCTACGAGAACTTCGAGGCGATGAAGAACGCACCGCTCGCGCTGATCGCCAAGGACGGGCAGTTCAGCTGGTGGCAGTGGCTGAAGGTGACGCACGGCTTCAAGGACGAGGCGCTCAAGCCCTACAACTACAACCTCGGCCCCTTCCTGGCCAACCCGAAGGCGATCCAGCAGGGCTACTCGGTGGCCGAGCCGATCTACGTCGAGAACCAGGGCAAGTTCAAGCCCGTGGTGCACCTGCTGGCCGACCACGGCTTCTCGACTTACTCCACCGTGATCGAGGCGCGCACCGACACCGTGAAGAACAAGCCCGACCTCGTGCAGCGCTTCGTCGACGCCTCCATCCTCGGCTGGGTGAACTACCTGTACGGCAATCGCAAGGCCGCCAACGCGATGATGATGAAGGACAACCCCGAGATGAGCGAAGCCGAGCTCGAGGCTTCCACCGCGCTGATGAAGCAGCAGGGCATCGTCGATTCGGGCGAGTCGCTGGCTGCCGGCATCGGCGCGATGAGCGAAGGCCGCATCAAGGACTTTTACGCGCAGATGGTCAAGGCGGGGCTGTACAAGCCGGGCGAGGTGGATCTGTCCAAGGTCGCGACCTTCCAGTTCGTCAACAAGAAGGTCGGCCTGGACGTGAAGGCGAAGCTGGGCGGCAAGTGAGCGCTCTCAAGCATCGCGCTGCCCGGCCGATAACGAGGCACGATCACTGAACTCGGGGTTCGCCATGCCGGACCTTTATGCCGAACTGACGAAACCGCTGCGCGATCTGTCGGCCTGGACCGAGCACTTCCGCCGTGCCGAGATCCCGGTGCTCGCGCAGACCGCCGAGGCCATCGAGGCGATGCGCGAGAACGAGGACGCGGTCGACGCCAACGCGATCGGCGAGATGGTGTCCAACGACCCGCTGATGACGCTGAAGGTGCTGTCTTATGCGGCAACGCACCGGCCGGCCCGCGTGGTGACCGACACCGAAACCGTCACCGCCACGCTGGTGATGATGGGCATCTCGCCGTTCTTCCGGGTGTTCGGCCCGCAGCCCACGACGGCACAGCGGCTGGCCGCCCACCCCGAGGCGCTGGACGGGCTGAAAGAGGTGATCCAACGCGCTCACCGCGGCGCCAACTTCGCGCTTGGTTTCGCGGTACATCGCATGGACCCGGACGCCCCGGTGATCCACGAGGCCGCGCTGCTGCATGACTTCGCCGAGATGCTGCTGTGGTGCCACGCACCGTCGCTGGCCCTGCGCATCCGTCAGGCGCAGCGCGCCGACCCGACGCTGCGTTCGGCCGCCATCCAGCAGGAGGTGCTGGGCATTCAGCTCGCCGACCTGCAGCAGGCGCTGATGAAGGCCTGGCGGCTGCCGGAGCTGCTCATCCGCATCAGCGACGACCACCATGCCGAGCGGGCCAGCGTGCGCAACGTGCTGCTGGCGGTGCGCCTGGCGCGCCACACGGCCGGCGGCTGGGACAACGCCGCGATCCCCGACGACGTGGCCGACATCGCCGCGCTGCTGAACCTCTCGGCAGGCGCTGCGCTGCATCTCGTGCGCAGCATCGAGGCCTGAAGCGCCCGAACGCTGTGGCGCCGCGGCGCCGTCAGTGTGAAGATCTCACACGAGCGCACCGATCCCGGTGGCGCCACTTCGAGCCTCTGGTCACAGTCCGTCCTCGTTCACGAATACGAGCCGCGGCCTCGATGCCGGGCGGCCATCACTCACGAGGAGAGAGAACATGAAGGCAACGATCGCAGAATTCTTCGGCACGTTCTGGCTGGTGCTGGGCGGGTGCGGCAGCGCCGTGCTGGCCGCGGCGTTCCCCGAGGTCGGCATCGGCCTGATGGGCGTGTCGCTGGCCTTCGGGCTGACCGTGGTGACCATGGCCTACGGCATCGGCCACATCTCGGGCTGCCACCTCAACCCGGCGGTGTCGATCGGCCTGTGGGCCGGCGGCCGCTTCGAAGCGAGCAAGCTGCTGCCCTACATCGCCGCGCAGGTGCTCGGCGCCATCGTCGCCGGCGGCGTGCTGTACCTGATCGCGAGCGGCAAGGCTGGCTTCGACGTCTCGGCGGGCTTTGCCTCCAACGGCTTCGGCGAGCATTCGCCGGGCAAGTACTCGCTGCTTTCGGCGCTGGTCACCGAGGTGGTGATGACGATGATGTTCCTGCTCGTCATCCTGGGCGCCACCGACAAGCGCGCCCCGGCGGGCTTCGCGCCGCTGGCCATCGGCCTGTGCCTCACGCTGATCCACCTGATCAGCATCCCTGTCACCAACACCTCGGTGAACCCGGCGCGCAGCACCGGCGTGGCGGTGTTCGTCGGCGACTGGGCGATCGCGCAGCTGTGGCTGTTCTGGGTCGCGCCGATCGCCGGCGCCGTGCTGGGCGCGCTGGCCTACCGGGTCATCGGCACGGACGACTGAGAGCAGCCTTGCCCCACTCTCGCGCTGCCGGATCTACACCGGCAGCGCGGTGGTGTTCTTGACGCGGTCGAGCACGAAGCTCGTCTTGCAGTCTTCCACGCTCGGGTGGCGAAGCAGCGTGTCCATCACGAAGCGCGAATAGTGCGCCATGTCTTCCACGACCACGCGCAGCAGGTAGTCCATCTCGCCGGTCAGCGCGGCGCACTCCACCACCTCCGGCCAGGTCTGCACCGCAGCGCGGAACAGGTCCATCGGGTTGCGCTTGTGGACCTCGGCGTGCTTTTCGAGCCGAACGTTCAGGTAGGCCGTGAGGCCGAGGCCGACACGCTCGGGCGCGACCAGTGCCACATAGGATGAGATGACCCCAGCTTCCTCGAGCCGCTTGACGCGGCGCAGCGCCGCCGACGGCGACAGGCTCACCTGCGTGGCGAGCACGTCGTAGGTGACACGACCGTCGGCCTGCAGCGCGCGAAGGATGCGCCGATCGATCGCATCGAGCGGGATTGCGTTTTCCATCTCTCCGATTTTGCAGTTTTCCTGCTTCAGCGACCATCCGCGCGCTGAAAGTTGCAGAAATCCTGCGCGTCAGCGCCTCTACAGTGCGATCCAGCGTTGAGACAGATCAAACGCAACCGACTACAGGAGCGCCGCATGCAGTTCACCCCCTGGGACAACCCGATGGGCACCGACGGATTCGAGTTCATCGAGTACGCGGCGCCGGACCCGGCGGCGCTGGGCAAACTCTTCGAGACGCTGGGCTTTCGCGCCATCGCCAGGCACCGCACCAAGAACGTGTTCCTGTATCGCCAGGGCGAGGTGAACTTCGTCATCAACGCCGAGCCGGATTCCTTCGCGCAGCGCTTCGCCCGCCTGCACGGGCCGAGTGTGTGCGCCATGGCTTTCCGCGTGAAGGACGCGAAGCTGGCCTACGAACGCGCACTCTCGCTGGGCGCCTGGGGCTTCGACAACAAAACCGGCCCGATGGAGCTGAACGTGCCGGCCATCAAGGGCATCGGCGACAGCCTGATCTACTTCGTCGACCGCTGGCACGGCAAGGACGGGGCGAAGCCCGGCGCGATCGGCAACATCAGCATCTGGGACGTCGACTTCGTGCCGATGGACGGCGCCGAGGCCGCAGTCACCGGTCACGGTCTGACCTACATCGACCACCTGACGCACAACGTGCACCGCGGCCGCATGAAGGAGTGGGCCGAGTTCTACGAGCGCCTGTTCAACTTCAAGGAGGTGCGCTACTTCGACATCGAGGGCAAGCTCACCGGCCTGAAGAGCAAGGCCATGACCAGCCCCTGCGGCAAGATCCGCATCCCGATCAACGAGAGCAGCGACGACAAGAGCCAGATCGCCGAGTACCTCGACCTGTACCACGGCGAAGGCATCCAGCACATCGCGCTGGGCACCGACGACATCTACCGCACCGTGCAGGGCATGAAGGATGCCGGCGTGAGCTTCCAGGACACCATCGAGACCTACTACGACCTGGTCGACAAGCGCCTGCCCCGGCACGGCGAGAACATCGCCGAGCTGAGGCGCCTGCGCATCCTGATCGACGGCGCCACGCACCAGGGCGCGCCGAACGAGCTGCTGCTGCAGATCTTCACGCAGACGGTGATCGGGCCGATCTTCTTCGAGCTCATCCAGCGCAAGGGCGACCAGGGTTTCGGCGAAGGCAACTTCCGCGCACTGTTCGAGAGCATCGAGCTCGACCAGATCCGCCGCGGCGTGCTGCAGGACAAGTCGGCGGCCTGAGGGAGGGCGCGAGATGACCGCCCAGCCCGACTTCCATTCCGGCATCAACCAGGGCGTGGCCCCGGTCACCTACGGCCAGGGCGATCGGCCGCCGCGCGGCGACTACGCGCAGGCCAACGCCGACTACACCTGCAACCAGCATTGGGAGCGCTACAGCGCTGCCGACCATGACCTGTACCGACGACTCTACGAGCGCCAGGCCGCTCAGTTGCCCGGGCTGGCCTGCGAGGAGTTCATTGCCGCCGTGGCGAACCTGGGTGCGCCCGATCGCATTCCGCGCTTCGACGAGCTCAGCGAACGGCTGCACCGGGCGACCGGCTGGGAGGTGGTGGCCGTGCCCGGGCTGATCCCGGAGGAAGCCTTCTTTGCCCTGCTGGCGCAGCGGCGCTTCCCGGTCACCAGCTGGATCCGCAAGCCCGAGGAATTCGACTACGTGGTCGAGCCCGACGTCTTCCACGATCTGTTCGGCCATGTGCCGCTGCTGTTCAACCCGATGTTCGCCGACTACATGCAGGCTTACGGCGCCGGAGGCCTGAAGGCGAGCCGGCTCGAGGCCTGCGAGACGCTGGCGCGCCTGTACTGGTACACGGTGGAGTTCGGGCTGATCGACACGCCGGCGGGCCTGCGCGCCTACGGGGCGGGCATCCTGTCGTCGGCCGGCGAGCTGCGCCACAGCGTGACCAGCAGCGTGCCGCAGCGCATCGGCTTCGATCTCGAGCGCATCATGCGCACGCGTTACCGGATCGACTCGTACCAGTCCACCTACTTCGTGGTCGACAGCTTCGATCAGCTGTTCGAGGCAACGGCGCCCGACTTCACGCCGATCTACCGCCGCGTGGCCGCGGCCGGCGAACTCGACGCCGACGCGCGCCTGCCGACCGACCGACTCTTCTGACCGGGCACTCGCCGGGGCCCCCTTCGGGGCGATTGCCCGTGCCGTGACCCGCGCCGACACTGGTCGGCGTGACGCCTCTTCCCATCTCCGCTGCCGGGCTCGCGCCATGAGCGAGCCGCTGAGCCGCCGTTGTGCACTGACCCTGCTCCTCGCCATGGCGGTGGCGAGCATGGCTGGCCTGCTCGCCTGGGGCCCCGTGCTGCTCGCCTCTGACGCGCATGTCTACGCCGACGATCGCGCGTTGGGCGGCCTGAGCAACGCCGCCAACGTCCTGGCCAGTCTGCCGTTGCTGGCTGCTGCGCTCTGGGGCATCGTCGCCACGCGGGCCAGTCGCTGGGGTGATGAACTGCGCGGGCCGTGGGTGGCGTTTCACTTCTGTGCCGGGGCTGCCGCCGGCGTGGCCGCGGCCTATCACGCGGCGCCAGGCGACACGTCTTTCGTGCTGGCCCACGCCCTGAGCGCCGCCGGGTTCGTGTTTCTCAGCCTGGGGGTGCTGGCGGAGCGGGTGCATCCGGATTTCGGCTCGACGCGGGCGCTGCTCGGCGCCGGCCTGCTGGCGGTACTCGCCTGCGCCATCGTGCTCGCGGACGCGGCCCTGGGACATGGCATCGATATGCGCCCGCTCATGCTGCTGGAGTGGCTGCCGGTGCTGCTGATTCCGGCAGGTGCACTGTGGCTTCCCGGCGCTCACACCCGCTCCACCGACTGGATCATCATGCTGGTGGCCTACGGAATTGCCAAGGGTTTCGACGCGGCCGATTCCGCCGTGCTCAGCGCCACCGGCTGGATCAGCGGCCACGGGCTCATGCACCTTTGCCTGGCCGCCGTGGCAGGGTGGCTCGCCTACTGCGCCAGCAGCGCACGCTCGGGGGCCGATGCGCCGGACACCCGGCGCCAGACCTCGCTGAACACCTCCGGTTGAAACGCCAGGTGCACGTGCGCGCAGCCCGGCACGTGCAGGTTGTCGGCGCCGGGCAAGGTGGCGGTCGACGGCGGGAACACGATGTTGTCGCAGTGGCTGAAGAAGCAGGTGAATCTGGCGTAGGGCTGCTTCGGTTCGCGGCGGTGTTCGGCGTCGGAGAGTTCCTGCAACCAGTCGTTGGCGCGCCGCATCTGCAGGCCGTTGGGCGTGACACCGAATTTCGCCAGCCAGGTGCCGCCGTGCGGCGAACCGATGGTGACGACATGCTCGACCGCATCACCGGGCGGGCAGCGCGACAGCCATGCGCGAACGGCCAGCCCGCCCATGCTGTGCGCCACGATCAGCGGCGGGCGGCCCGTCACGTCGCGCATGCGATGCACCGCGGCGTCGACGATCTGCACGTACTCGTCGATGCCACCGAACACCGGCTCCAGATTGACGGCCACATGCGGAACGCCGGCTGCCCGCAGCCTCCGCAGCCAGGGATTCCAGAAGCCTCGGTTGCAGACGAAGCCGTGCACGAACACGACACCCAGGCGGCCCGCATGCGCGGGCTCGAGAAAGTCCGGCTCGGCGTTCGAGCGGAAAGGCTGCCGCCAGCAGAACACACGCGGTGCCGACAGTACCTCGCCCCACCAGGCCTGAAGCAACTGGGCGGGGGTGGCTCGGGGGGCCGGATCGTCGCCCCGCGTGAGGGCGAGCATCACGAACTCGAGGCCGAGGAACAGCGCGTAGCCGAACAGGATCGACAAGGCTCCTGCCAATGCCCAGCCCCAGAGCCCATGAAGTCCGAACCACGCCACCCAGCTGGTGGCCAGAAGAATCAGCGAGACAGTGATGGCCTGTTGCAGGCGAGCAAGCATGCCGGGGATGCTACCCGCCCTCAGGCGAGCGTCACGTCACGGCCGCTGAGCTGCTTGGCGAGCGCGGTGGCCAGGCGGTTCACGATGCCGTAGATCGACAGCTGCGGATTCGCGCCGATGCTGGTCGGGAAGATCGAGCCGTCGTGCACAGAAAGATTGGCCACCTGCCAATGCACGCCGTCAGGGCGCACCACGCCGCGCTTGTCGTCGCCGGCCATGCCGCAGCCGCCCATCACGTGCGCACTGACCACACGCGTGAGCAGCGGCTTGATCGGCAGCGCGGCGATGGCCTCGCGCGCCTGCGCCCACGAGGTGTAGCGCTGCGCCATCTCGTGCACCGGCAGCACGACCTTCGCGCCGGCCGCGAACTGGATCTCGGCCATGCTGAGGAAGGCACGCCGGGCGCCATCCATGACGAAGTCGGTCAATGGGTAGTCGAGCACGGGGGAGCCGTCCGATCGCAACGTGACCCGGCCACCAGCCGATTGCTCGTGGAAGCCGTCGCGCAGCAGCGCCAGCAGGCTGTGCGTCTTCGGGAACTCAGCCAGCAGATCGGCCTGGGCCTGCCCATAGCCCGGCAGCGTCGAGGCGAAGATCACCGGATGGATCGGCGGCGCCTCGAGCTTGTAGCCGATCGCGCCGTCGATGGGCTGCGTCTCGAGGAAGTGATCCGTGTAGATCGTCTGCGGCGCACCCTTCCAGCCTTCGACGGCCTGCTCGAACAGGGCCGCCGAGATCACCACCGGGTGCAGGAAGGTACGTCGGCCGAGCAGTGAGTGCGGGTCGGGCAGGCCCGAGCGCATCAGCAGCGCCGGCGAGTTGATAGCTCCGCCGGCCACGACATAGTGCTGTGCGACGATCTGCACCTCGGAGCCGCTGGCAAGTCTGCCGTCGAGTTGCACGGGAACACAGCGCAGCGCCTCGATGCGGCCACCCTTCATCACGAGCTCCTGCACGCGCGTCTGCACCAGCAAGCTCGCGCCGCGCTCGAGCGCTGCAGGGATGGTCGTGACGAGCATCGACTGCTTCGCGTTGGTCGGGCAGCCCATGCCACAGGAACCGAGGTCCCAGCAGCCCTTCACGTTGCGCTGGATCATCGGCGCGGTGATGCCGAGCCGGGCGGCGCCGCGCCGCAGCAACTCGTTGTTCTCGTTCGGCGGCATCAGCCAGGTGCCGACGTTCAGACGCCGCTCGGCCTGCTGGAACCATGGGGCGAGCACGTCCGAACTGAAATCGGACAGGCCGAACCGGTCGCGCCAGTGGTCCAGTGTCGACTGCGGCGTGCGGAATGAACTCGTCCAGTTGACCGTGGTGGAGCCGCCCACGCAACGGCCTTGCAGGATGTTGATGGCCTTGTCGGCGGTCTTGCGTGCTGCGCTCTCCTGGTAGAGCGTCGGATACGCCTCGCTCTCCCGCTGGTGGAAGTCCGTGCTGCTGCGCAACGGGCCTTCTTCGACGAGCACGACGCGCAACCCGGCCTGCGTCAGCAGTTCTGCGGTGATGCCGGCTCCGGCACCACTGCCGACGATGGCCACGTCGCATTCGACGCGACCGGGCAAGGCGCCGTGCGGCCCGCCGAGCACGCGCCAGCCGCGCGCCAGGCCTTCGCGAACGGGATCGGGTTGGCGGCTCATGGTGCCGGCTCCATCAGATGTCCGACGGCCCCGGATAGCCCATGCGTTGCCATGCGGAAGGGTCGGAGAAGTACGCCGCGTTGGTGAGGTCGCGAAGGGCATGGTAGGCCTGCTGCTTCAGCGCCAGCGACGACAAGCGCATGCCCTGCAGAGAAGCCTGTACTTGCGTCACGCTCGCCTGCGACCATGCGCTCGTCAGCCCTGCCAGGGCGACACGGCCGGGCGCCGCCGCGAGCAGCGCCAGCAACTGCGACAGCTCGGCCTGTGTGGCAGAGGGAAAGTCGGCGATCGCAGCGTCCAGACGCTGCAGATGCGCTTCGATCGCCTTGTCTCGCTCGTCCGCGGCGGGGGGCAGCGCTCCGTCGAGGACGGCTCTTGCCACGGCATGCATGACGGCCCGGGCACTGTCGCTCAGCCGCCCGTCGGAAAGCGCTGGATTCAGCAGCGCAACGCCACCACCCGCGGCAACGAGAATCACCGTGGCGCCGATGCCGAGCTTGAGCAGAGTTCGTCTATGCATCTGGTTCACGCCCGGCACTTTTCTCCAGGACTGTTGGCCAGTGTTGCATCATTCCAGCTGAACGCCCTAGAGAAGACCGACTAACCGGGCTCGTGAGAAACCCGCAAGGCGGGGCTACATTTTCCTGCACGAGGGTCCACAGACGATGTCAGCCGAAGCCAGGTCCATCCTCCTCCAGCTCGATGTCGTCGATCGCGAACGCTGTGCGCGCAACGCGGACCCGGCATTGGCCGAATCGGTCGTGGGGCTGAAGTCCTATCAGCAGCGGCGCTTTGCCGGGACCTATGCCGACCTGCTGTCGAACCTTCGTTACGCGCCCGCTGCCCGCTTCTTCCTGGACGAGTTGTACGGTCCGCGGGACTTCAGCTCGCGCGATGCCCAGTTCGCTCGCGTGGTGCCTGCGATGGTGCGCCTGTTTCCCGCGGAGATCGTGCACACCGTGCAGACGCTTGCCGATCTGCATGCGCTGTCGGAGACGCTCGACACGCTCATGGCTCGCCGTCTGCAGGGGCGCGACATCGATCGCCTCGCCTACGTCGATGCCTGGCAGCACGTTGGTGACCCGGTACAGCGCGAGAGGCAGATCGCCCTCACGCTCACGGTGGGCTCGGATCTGGACCGGTTGACGCGCAAGCCGCTGCTGCGCGGGGCGCTGCACATGATGCGCGGCCCCGCCAAGGCCGCTGGGCTGCCCGCTCTGCAAGCGTTCCTTGAGGTGGGGTTCGACACCTTCAAGGCGATGGGCGGGGCGGCGGAGTTCTTGTCGACGGTTGGTCTTCGCGAGCGTGCTCTGGCTCAGGCATTGTTCTCGACGAGTGTCGACAGCGACTCTGTTGAGGCCGCGTTAGGACAACTACCATAGGCGCGCTGCCTGTGGCCCGCGAGCATGCTGAGCTCGCCAAGAACGCAGAGGAACACTTGACTCAATCCGTTGATCGCCCCTGGCTCTCGAGCTATCCGCCCGGCGTTCCTGCCGAGATCGACCCCGGCGCGTACCGATCGCTCACCCATCTTCTCGAAGACGCCTTCCGCAACCATGCCCGCTCCTGTGCGGCGGTTTGCATGGACAGTGAGTTGTCGTTTGCTCAACTGGACGAGCTGTCTTCAGCCCTCGGGGCCTGGCTGCAGAGTCGCCAGTTGGCCAAGGGTGCGCGCGTGGCGCTGATGATGCCCAACGTTCTGCAGTATCCGGTGGCCATCGCGGCGGTGCTTCGTGCCGGCTACGTGGTGGTGAACGTCAATCCGCTGTACACGCCGCGCGAGCTTGAGCACCAGTTGAAGGACTCAGGCGCCGAGGCGATCGTGATTCTGGAGAACTTCGCCAGCACCTTGGCAGAGGTGCTCCACCGCACACCGGTGCGTCACATCGTGCTGGCTTCAATGGGAGATCTGCTGGGCTTCTGGAAGGGCCAGTTGGTGAATCTCGCGGTGCGGCACGTTCGCAAGTTGGTGCCGGAGTTCAGCTTGCCGCTCGATGGCGGCAGAACCGTCACGCGCTTCAACATGGCGATCGCCGAGGGCACGAGATTGAGCCTCAGGCGTGTCGATGTGTCCCCGGACGACATCGCGTTTCTCCAGTACACGGGCGGGACGACCGGCGTGTCCAAGGGCGCCACGCTGCTGCATCGCAATGTCGTCGCCAACGTGCTGCAGTCGGTAGCTTGGTTCCGGCCCAAACTCGACACACTGCCTGCAGGGCGCCAGCTCACGGTCGTCTGCGCGCTGCCGCTGTATCACATCTTTGCCTTGACCGCGTGTTTCATGCTTGGCGCCCAGTTGGGCATGAGACTGTTGCTGATCCCTAATCCGCGGGACATCCCCGGGCTCGTGAAGACGCTCTCGGCGCACAAAGTCAACATGTTCCCTGCGGTCAACACGCTGTTCAATGCGCTGGCCAACGATCCAGAGTTCACCCGTCTGGACTTCTCCGAGCTTGTGATTTCGAACGGCGGTGGCATGGCCGTTCAGCGCGCTACGGCAGAGAAGTGGCTTGCAGTTACCGGTTGCCCCGTCGTCGAGGGCTACGGCCTTTCGGAGACGTCTCCCGTCGTGACGGTGAATCGGTTCGACCTGGAAGCGTTCACGGGCAGCATAGGCTTGCCGGTTCCATCCACACGGGTGGTTATCCGTGACGATGACGGGAGGGATGTTGACATTGGCGTCCCCGGTGAGATCTGCATCCAGGGGCCGCAGGTCATGGCCGGCTACTGGAATCGGCCGGACGAGACTGCAAAGGTCATGACGGATGACGGGTTCTTCCGTTCCGGCGATGTCGGCGTCATGGATGCCGCCGGCTACATCCGCATCGTCGATCGCAAGAAGGACATGATCCTGGTCTCCGGGTTCAACGTCTATCCGAACGAGATCGAGCAGGTCGTGAGCCTGCTGCCTGGCGTACTCGAGTGTGCTGCGGTCGGTGTACCGGACGATCGCTCTGGCGAGGCGGTGAAGCTGTACGTGGTTCGCCGGGACCCTTCGCTTTCGGAGAGCGACCTGATGGACTACTGCAAGGAGAACTTCACTGCCTACAAGCGGCCGCGTCACATCGAGTTCCGCGACGAGCTTCCCAAGTCGAATGTAGGCAAGATCCTTCGTCGCGAGTTGCGCGGCTGATGGCATCGAAAGTTCTTCGGTCTTCCGTTCCCGAACTGGGGGATCGTCTTGAGGCTGCAGGAGCCACCGTGTTCGAGCGCGGATGGCTCTCCTCCAACAATGTTCTCTTCGTCCCGGCGTCCGGGGCGGGCGCCACGCTGGTCGACAGCGGGTACTGGACCCATCAGGCGCAGACGGTTGAACTCACCCGTCGGGCTCTGGGTGGGGCTCGGCTCGAGGCATTGTTGAATACGCACCTGCATTCGGATCACTGCGGAGGCAACGCCGCGCTCGTTCAAGCTTTCGGGTGCCGAATTTCCGTCCCTTCCGGGGAGCACAAGAAGGTGCAAGACTGGGACGAGTCCTTGCTGACCTACCGCCCGACAGGGCAACATTGCCCGCGATTCAGCTCCGACGGTGTTCTCGCGTCCGACGATGTGATAGTCCTCGCCGGTCGCACGTGGAAGGTTGTCGCTTCGCCTGGTCACGACCCTGAATCGGTCATGCTCTACGAGCCCGATCTTCGGTTGCTCATTTCGGCTGACGCACTTTGGGAAGACGGATTCGGTGTCGTTTTTCCGGAGTTGGAGGGGAAAGACTCCTTTTCAGACGTGCGCTCGACGTTGGCGCTGATCGCCTCGCTCCCGGTTGAGTGGGTGATTCCCGGTCACGGTCGTCCGTTTACCGGTGTTGCCGCCGCTATCGATCGGGCTCGCGACAGACTCAGTCGATTCGAGGCAGATCCGCGGAGACATGCCGCGCATGCCGCGAAAGTACTGATCAAGTTCCACCTGCTCGAAGTGCAAACCCAATCGTTGGCGGAGCTGCACGCTTGGCTGGATGCAACACAGTACTTTGCGGCAATCCACCGCATGCACTTCGCAAGAGTCCCTGCAGACGAGTGGCGTGCCGAACTCCTTGAAGGCCTGTGCAAGAGCAAGGCGATCGGGGTTTCAAATGGAGTGGTCAGGAATCTGTGATATTCCCACGCCTTATTTGAAGCCCCAATGAGAAAAGGCCCCCGTCAATCGACGGGGGCCTTTCTGCTTGTATTAGCCTGACAATGTCCTACTTTCACACGGGAATCCGCACTATCATCGGCGCTGAGGCGTTTCACTGTCCTGTTCGGGATGGGAAGGAGTGGGACCACCTCGCTATGGTCATCAGGCTTAACCGGTTGCCGCCTTGCCATCGAGGCAAGGAAGCCAATTCGCAGAGTCTGAATCAGTTTGATTGCACACCAATCTTCACTTGAAGATCGGCAAAACAGCTTGTACTCACCCTGACCATCAGGTCAAAGTTATAGGGTCAAGCCTCACGAGCAATTAGTATCGGTTAGCTTAACGTATTACTACGCTTCCACACCCGACCTATCAACGTCCTGGTCTCGAACGACTCTTCAGGGGGCTCAAGGCCCCGGCAAGACTCATCTTGAGACGAGTTTCCCGCTTAGATGCTTTCAGCGGTTATCTCTTCCGCACTTAGCTACTCGGCAATGCCACTGGCGTGACAACCGATACACCAGAGGTGCGTCCACTCCGGTCCTCTCGTACTAGGAGCAGGCTCTCTCAATCTTGCAGCGCCCACGGAAGATAGGGACCAAACTGTCTCACGACGTTTTAAACCCAGCTCACGTACCTCTTTAAATGGCGAACAGCCATACCCTTGGGACCGGCTACAGCCCCAGGATGAGATGAGCCGACATCGAGGTGCCAAACACCGCCGTCGATATGAACTCTTGGGCGGTATCAGCCTGTTATCCCCAGAGTACCTTTTATCCGTTGAGCGATGGCCCTTCCATACAGAACCACCGGATCACTTTGTCCTACTTTCGTACCTGCTCGACTTGTCAGTCTCGCAGTCAAGCACGCTTATGCCAATGCACTATTAGCACGATTTCCGACCGTGCCTAGCGTACCTTCGAACTCCTCCGTTACGCTTTGGGAGGAGACCGCCCCAGTCAAACTGCCCACCATACACTGTCCCCAACCCGGATTACGGGCCAAGGTTAGAACCTCAAACACACCAGGGTGGTATTTCAACGTTGGCTCCACGACACCTAGCGGCACCGCTTCAAAGCCTCCCACCTATCCTACACAGATCTGTTCAAAGTCCAATGTAAAGCTACAGTAAAGGTTCATGGGGTCTTTCCGTCTTTCCGCGGGGAGATTGCATCATCACAAACATTTCAACTTCGCTGAGTCTCTGGAGGAGACAGTGTGGCCATCATTACGCCATTCGTGCAGGTCGGAACTTACCCGACAAGGAATTTCGCTACCTTAGGACCGTTATAGTTACGGCCGCCGTTTACTGGGACTTCAGTCAAGAGCTTGCACCCCATCATTTAATCTTCCAGCACCGGGCAGGCGTCACACCCTATACGTCGACTTTCGTCTTTGCAGAGTGCTGTGTTTTTATTAAACAGTTGCAGCCACCGATTCTCTGCGGCCTCATTGGGCTCACCAAGTAAATGGATCACCTACTAAAGGCACACCTTCTTCCGAAGTTACGGTGTCAATTTGCCGAGTTCCTTCTCCAGAGTTCTCTCAAGCGCCTTAGAATACTCATCTCGCGCACCAGTGTCGGTTTGCGGTACGGTCGTGTGCAGCTGAAGCTTAGTGGCTTTTCCTGGAAGCAGGGTATCACTCACTTCAGCGGCAAGCCGCCTCGTTATCACACCTCAGCTAAGCCCTCCGGATTTGCCTAGGGGGCACGCCTACATGCTTGAACCGGGACATCCAACACCCGGCTGAGTTAACCTTCTCCGTCCCCACATCGCACTACACATCGGTACAGGAATATTGACCTGTTTCCCATCAGCTACGCATCTCTGCCTCGCCTTAGGGGCCGACTCACCCTACGCCGATGAACGTTGCGTAGGAAACCTTGCGCTTTCGGCGAGGGGGCTTTTCACCCCCTTTAACGCTACTCATGTCAGCATTCGCACTTCTGATACCTCCAGCAGACCTCACGATCCACCTTCACAGGCTTACAGAACGCTCTCCTACCACTTGCACTTGCGTGCAAATCCGCAGCTTCGGTAACTGGCTTAGCCCCGTTACATCTTCCGCGCAGGACGACTCGATCAGTGAGCTATTACGCTTTCTTTAAATGATGGCTGCTTCTAAGCCAACATCCTGACTGTTTTAGCCTTCCCACTTCGTTTCCCACTTAGCCAATTTTAGGGACCTTAGCTGGCGGTCTGGGTTGTTTCCCTCTTGAGTCCGGACGTTAGCACCCGGTGCTCTGTCTCCCGTGCTGTACTCATCGGTATTCGGAGTTTGCAATGGTTTGGTAAGTCGCCATGACCCCCTAGCCATAACAGTGCTCTACCCCCGACGGTAATACACGAGGCACTACCTAAATAGTTTTCGGAGAGAACCAGCTATTTCCAAGTTTGTTTAGCCTTTCACCCCTATCCACAGCTCATCCGCTAGTTTTGCAACACTAGTCGGTTCGGACCTCCAGCAGGTGTTACCCTACCTTCATCCTGGCCATGGATAGATCACTTGGTTTCGGGTCTACACCCAGCGACTGATCGCCCTATTCGGACTCGATTTCTCTACGGCTTCCCTATTCGGTTAACCTTGCCACTGAATGTAAGTCGCTGACCCATTATACAAAAGGTACGCCGTCACCCTTGCGGGCTCCGACTGTTTGTATGCATGCGGTTTCAGGATCTATTTCACTCCCCTCCCGGGGTTCTTTTCGCCTTTCCCTCACGGTACTAGTTCACTATCGGTCGATTACGAGTATTTAGCCTTGGAGGATGGTCCCCCCATCTTCAGACAGGATTTCACGTGTCCCGCCCTACTTGTCGCACGCCTAGTTCCACAATCGACATTTTTCATACGGGGCTATCACCCGCTATGGCCGGACTTTCCATTCCGTTCTGATATGCCAATAGCTAAAACGTGCTGGCTGTTCCGATTTCGCTCGCCACTACTTTCGGAATCTCGGTTGATGTCTATTCCTCGAGCTACTGAGATGTTTCAGTTCACCCGGTTCGCCTCGCATACCTATGTATTCAGTATGCGATACCCTTGCGGGTGGGTTTCCCCATTCGGAAATCTCCGGATCAAAGCTAATTTGCCAGCTCCCCGAAGCTTATCGCAGGCTATCACGTCCTTCATCGCCTGTAATCGCCAAGGCATCCACCACATGCACTTAGTCACTTGACCCTATAACTTTGACGCCTCGCTGTAGAGGCATCGTCAAGGACTGTTTTGAGTATTGCGCGTTTCGCCGTTCTTCAAACTCTTGCGAGTTGATTCTTGGTGACGCAATCAAAATGTTGCCGACGGCACGGTCCGCCATGAAGCGGTTTCCGTCGACAACTCTGATTCGACTCTACGAATTGTTAAAGAACAACAGCCGACTCTTTCGAGACGCTGTCGCGAGCAGCCCACTCAGAGAGTGGCCACTCGCGGCAGCGACTAGATCGTTGGTGAAGTGGTGGAGGATGACGGGATCGAACCGACGACCCCCTGCTTGCAAAGCAGGTGCTCTCCCAGCTGAGCTAATCCCCCCATGAAGATGGTGGGTCTGGTTGGTCTCGAACCAACGACCCCCGCCTTATCAAGACGGTGCTCTAACCAACTGAGCTACAGACCCTTCACGTTCATTGCGAAGCGTGGGATCTACGTCGCGTCAACCAGGTGCCGAAGCACGCAGCTGGTCTGGCTCAGCCGGCTCACGCTCACACACTGTTGTCAACTACAGCCGATAAGTGTGGGCGAGAGAAATTGAGTGCTATTTTCCAGAAAGGAGGTGATCCAGCCGCACCTTCCGATACGGCTACCTTGTTACGACTTCACCCCAGTCACGAACCCTGCCGTGGTAATCGCCCTCCTTGCGGTTAGGCTAACTACTTCTGGCAGAACCCGCTCCCATGGTGTGACGGGCGGTGTGTACAAGACCCGGGAACGTATTCACCGCGGCAAGCTGATCCGCGATTACTAGCGATTCCGACTTCACGCAGTCGAGTTGCAGACTGCGATCCGGACTACGACCGGTTTTCTGGGATTAGCTCCCCCTCGCGGGTTGGCAGCCCTCTGTACCGGCCATTGTATGACGTGTGTAGCCCTACCCATAAGGGCCATGATGACCTGACGTCATCCCCACCTTCCTCCGGTTTGTCACCGGCAGTCTCATTAGAGTGCCCTTGCGTAGCAACTAATGATAAGGGTTGCGCTCGTTGCGGGACTTAACCCAACATCTCACGACACGAGCTGACGACGGCCATGCAGCACCTGTGTCCAGGTTCTCTTTCGAGCACCAAGCCATCTCTGGCAAGTTCCTGGCATGTCAAGGGTAGGTAAGGTTTTTCGCGTTGCATCGAATTAAACCACATCATCCACCGCTTGTGCGGGTCCCCGTCAATTCCTTTGAGTTTCAACCTTGCGGCCGTACTCCCCAGGCGGTCAACTTCACGCGTTAGCTTCGTTACTGAACAGCAAGCCGTCCAACAACCAGTTGACATCGTTTAGGGCGTGGACTACCAGGGTATCTAATCCTGTTTGCTCCCCACGCTTTCGTGCATGAGCGTCAGTGCAGGCCCAGGGGATTGCCTTCGCCATCGGTGTTCCTCCGCATATCTACGCATTTCACTGCTACACGCGGAATTCCATCCCCCTCTGCCGCACTCTAGCCATGCAGTCACAAATGCAGTTCCCAGGTTGAGCCCGGGGATTTCACATCTGTCTTGCAAAGCCGCCTGCGCACGCTTTACGCCCAGTAATTCCGATTAACGCTTGCACCCTACGTATTACCGCGGCTGCTGGCACGTAGTTAGCCGGTGCTTATTCTTCAGGTACCGTCATTAGTCCACGGTATTAGCGCAGACCGTTTCTTCCCTGACAAAAGCGGTTTACAACCCGAAGGCCTTCTTCCCGCACGCGGCATGGCTGGATCAGGGTTGCCCCCATTGTCCAAAATTCCCCACTGCTGCCTCCCGTAGGAGTCTGGGCCGTGTCTCAGTCCCAGTGTGGCTGGTCGTCCTCTCAGACCAGCTACAGATCGTCGCCTTGGTAGGCTTTTACCCCACCAACTAGCTAATCTGACATCGGCCGCTCCAATAGCGCGAGGTCTTGCGATCCCCCGCTTTCACCCGTAGGTCGTATGCGGTATTAATCCGGCTTTCGCCGGGCTATCCCCCACTACTGGGCACGTTCCGATGTATTACTCACCCGTTCGCCACTCGTCGCCAGGTTGCCCCGCGTTACCGTTCGACTTGCATGTGTAAGGCATGCCGCCAGCGTTCAATCTGAGCCAGGATCAAACTCTTCAGTTCGATCTTGAATTTTGCTCAAAGAATTGAAGTGAACTTCACTTCAGTGAGCGTTTTAGGTCCAAGAGACCTTGAGTCTTTCGACTCTTGGCACTCGCCTTCAAACGCCCACACTTATCGGCTGTTAGTTTTTAAAGAGCTTGCCTTTCGGCGTTCGCTGATTTCGTTTCCGTTCTCAGCGAAGAAAGCGATTCTGACATGTTTTTCTAAACCTTGTCAAACACTCAACTTTCTTATCTTCGCCTTGTCGGTGTCGCGAACTGATCGCGGCGCTGTTCTCAGCGAAGACCGCGACTATAGCATTCTTTTCGCGGTCGTCAACGACCGCCCGCGATGAGACGACTCGCACCACCCACTTCTGCGGAGCGTGACCGCAGCTCAGGGTCGTCTGATGCCAAGAGCTCCGGCAAGACGGTAGCGCATCGCCGAGCGTCGGTTCGCAGGATGCGCTGCTTGATGGAGGCAATCTGCGCTGGATGCATCGAGAAACTGCGCAGCCCCATGCCGAGCAGGAGCTCGGTGAAGGCTGGATCCCCCGCCATCTCGCCACACACGCTCACATGCTTTCCTGCGTTGCGCGCCTGCTGGATCGTGCTGGCGATCAGCCCGAGAACCGCGGGGTGCCATGGGTCGTACAGATGCGAGACCGCCTCGTCGGCACGATCGATCGCCAGGGTGTACTGGATCAGATCGTTCGTGCCGATCGAAACGAAATCGAAATGGCGAAGGAAGATCGGCAGAACCAGTGCCGCTGCAGGCACCTCGATCATGGCGCCGATCTCGACATCGACGAAGGCGCGCCCTGCATCGGTCAACTGCTGCTTCGCCTTGGCGAGCGCCTCCAATGTCAGCTTGACCTCGCTGAGATGAGCCACCATCGGGAACAGCATCCGCACCTTGCCGTAGGCACTGGCCCTCAGAATTGCCCTGAGCTGTTGCCGGAACATGCCCGGCTCCGACAGGCTCCAGCGGATCGCACGCAGGCCAAGCGCGGGGTTCAGTGCGTGCTCGTGCCGCAGTTCGTTCACTGACATCCGCTCAAGCGGCTTGTCCGCGCCGATGTCGACGGTGCGTATCGTCACGGGCAGCCCGTTCATCGCTTCGACCGCGGCCCGGTAGGCTTCGAACTGTTCGTCCTCCCCGGGAAGCTCGCCTCCACGGTTCATGAACAGGAATTCGCTGCGGAACAGCCCGACCCCGAGCGCGCCCGACTCCAGCGCCGACTTCGCATCGACGGGCAACTCGATGTTCGCAAGGAGTTCGATCCGTTCGCCATCCAGGGTGACGGCCGGCGTGTGACGCAGCCTGGACAGCCGCTCGCGCTCCAGTTCACTTTGCCGCTGGCGAAAGCGGTACTCCTCGAGCACGATCGGCGACGGGTTGACGATGACGATGCCGTTGTCGCCATCGATGATCACCCAGTCGTCTTGGCGGATGATGCGGCTTGCCTCCCGCGCACCGACCACCGCCGGTATGTCCATACTGCGGGCGACGATGGCGGTGTGCGAAGTCTTGCCGCCCACGTCGGTGACGAAGCCAGTGAAGACGCTGCCCTTGAACTGCAGCATGTCGGCGGGGGCAATGTCGTTGGCGACCAGCACCAGCGGCTCCTCGCCGCCGAAGTCTCGCGCCCCCACCGCCGGAGCCGCCGCGAACGACGCCCCCGGTCCCCGTGCGAGGGCTCGCAGCAAGCGCTCGACGACCTGTTCGAGGTCCGCCTTGCGCTCGCGCAGGTAGTCGTCCTCCATCTCGTCGAACTGCCGAGCCAGAACTTCCAGTTGCGCCGACAAGGCCCACTCTGCGTTGTAGTGCCGTTCGTGGATCCACTGCTTCGTGGCGCCGGTCAGAGAATCGTCGTGCAGCAGCATGAGGTGCACGTCCAGCAGTGCCGCGAGTTCGCCCGGCGCTTCGGCCGGCAGGTCGCGCTTGAGCAGGCTGAGTTCGCCAGCCACGGCGTCGCGTGCGACGCGCAGCCTCGCGACTTCGGCGTCGACTCGGGTCTCGTCGACGAAATAGTGCGCGACGTCGATGCGACTGGAGGCGACCAGCACTGCGCGGCCAATGGCCACACCTCGGGAGACGGGAAGTCCGAACACCTGGAAGCTCATGCGAGCATCCTAGCGGCTCACGAAGTCGTCGCCCATCGGTACTTCTTACAGGCGACCGGCCGAGAGTCCTACTGACCTTCGCCGAACTTGTCGTTGATCAACGCTGCAAGCGCGTTGGCAGCTTCCTGCTCGTCGGCGCCCGTCGTTTCGATCTCGACATCGCTGCCCATGCCGGCGGCCAGCATCATCACGCCCATGATGCTCTTGGCATTGACGCGCCGGCCATTGCGGCTCATGAAGACATCGCTCTTGAAGCTGCCGGCGAGCTTCGTCAGCTTGGCCGAGGCGCGGGCGTGCAGGCCCAGCTTATTGCTGATGGTGACGGTGGTCTTGATCATTTCCGCCGGGTTTGAATGTCTGGTTCTGCGGTCTGGACGTAGCCACCTGCATGATGCCCTGGGTCGCGCCGGCAACGGCTCGCGCCACCAACGCGTCCAGCGATTCATCGGCATAGCACAGCGAGCGCCAGAGCATGGGCACGTTGACGCCGGCGATCACCTTGACTTGAACGCCATCGGCCAGGCGCTGCGCGACGTTGCAGGGCGTTGCTCCGAACACGTCAGTGAAGATGAGGGCTTCAGGAAGCCGGATCTTCGCCAGCATCTCGCGCGCCTGCTGCTCGATCTGCTCCACCGTCATGTCGGGAAGAACGTCGAAAGCCTCGAGGCGATGCGCACAATCCGGGAACGCATGTGTGGCCACCGCCTTCAGCGAGGAGGCCAGCGGTGCGTGGGCAATGATCAGCAATCCGGGCATAGGTCGGAAATTATCGGCAACTCACGCCCGTTCGACGGGCAAGGCACCCACCGATGCGTCGTCGTACCGCAAAAACCACAGGTAGGCGCAGATTGCACATGCAGCGAACAACGCCATTGCCGCCCGAAAGGCCGACAGGGTCGATCCTCCCCCACGCATGAAGGTGTCGATGGCGATTCCGAGCCCCCACTGCAGCGTGAAGATTCCGCCGAATATCACGAGGTTGTAGGCTGACAGCGCCCTGCCGGCCTGCTCCGATGGAGACGCCTGGCCCACGGCCGGCTGAGACAGCGACAGCACCGAACTGCTCACACAGAACAGCGTCCAGGCCCAGGCCGTCGCCCGTTCACCCAGGCCGATGGCGAGCAACAGCAACAAGAGGCTCACGGGAACGCCCCAGGTCACCAGGCGCTGGGCACTCCAGCCCGCCCGGTAGAGCCTGGGAACGAACAGCCCCCAGGCGAGGAAGGCCAGGAGCATCGAAAGGTTGATGGCGAACAGCCCCGCAGCCGCCTGCTCAGGCGTCCATCCGCAGACTTGCACCAGCCACGGCCCGGCCCACAGAGACTGCACGGCGATCATCCCGCCGTAGTGGAAGAAGGCCAGCGGCGCGAAACGAAGAAGGGTTCGCTGCCGCCAGATGGCGGCGTAGCCCGTGGTCCGCGAAGCAGCGAAGCGGCGGCAGTCGTCCGCGGGGACACAGACGACGATCGCAGCCATCGACAGTGCCAGCAGGAAGCCGATCAGCCAGAAGAGCCCGCGCCAGCCCAGAACGGGAAGCATCCACTGCACGGGCAAGGTCGACGCCACCATGCCGAGAGACCCGCTCATCAGCATCCACGAATTCGCCCGCAGCTGCGCCTGCGGCCCGAAACTGCGTCGAAAGGCCGTCAACGGCGCCATCAGGCAGGCGCTGACGCCGACGCCGATCAATGCTCGGGCCAGGGTCAGGGCGACGAAGTGCTGAGCCATCGCGAACGCAGCGCAGCCCACCACCGCGACACCGAGCAGTGCGAGCAGCACGCGGCGCGGGCCGTGGCGGTCCAGCGCGCTGCCCAGCGGCAATTGCATCGCGGCGAAACCCAGGAAGTAGGCCCCCGCCAGCAGGCCCAGATCGCCCGAACTCAAGCCCAGTTCGGTGCTCAGTGCCGGCGCCAGCGTCGCCGTGACGGCTCGGACCAGAGTCGAAAAGAAATAGGCCAGCGCGAAACTGAGGAACACAGGCACCGCCGAGCGCAGCGGCATCATGAAGGCAGGCGCAATCCAGCGAAGAAGGTGTCGGCCGCCTCGGCGGGCACCTTCTTGCCCAGCACGGTGGCCTGGTAGACACGCAGGCCCTTGGCGAAGAAAGCCGCCTGTTCCTGCATGCTTGTGCCGTTCGCTTGGGTCGCTTCCAGCCGCAGACGCGCCGCGTTCGGGTTCGGGGTCATGCCGGGCACGGCCGACTCGACTCTCTCGGGGCGCGCAGCGCCAAGGTTCGACGTGGCCAGGGCCTGCAACTCCGCCAGCGTCACGCTGACCTGCCCTGGGTCTGCGAGGTCCGCGAAGCTCAGAGCGAAGGTCACGTCGCCCGCGCTGCACACGAGCATCTCCATGCGAACCGTCTGTGCTGCCAGGGCGACGCTGCGCGAATGGCGATCGGGCTTGCACGGGAAGGTAGCGACGATTCCGCTGCCCTCGGCCTGGAACTCGCGCCAGTCGAGCGGTGGCGCGCAGGCCCACAGGGTGGCGGCCAGCGCGGTGGCCAGCGGAAGGCGGAATCTGTCCATCGGAAGGCATTATCCCGGGCTCCCTGAAGCCACAATTCGCTCATGAACGACGCCTCTTTGCCCAGCGCGCCCTTGGCCGGCGTGCGTGTGCTGGACCTGTCCCGCGTACTCGCCGGCCCCTGGTGCACGCAGACACTCGCCGATCTGGGCGCCGACGTCGTCAAGATCGAGCGGCCGATGCGCGACGGCGCCGGCGGCGACGACACCCGCGGCTGGGGCCCGCCCTTCCTGCGCGACCGGTACGGCCACGACACCGCCGAGTCCGCCTACTACCTCGGCGCCAACCGCAACAAGCGCTCGGTGACCGTCGACATCGCCCAGCCCGCGGGCCAGGCGCTGATCCGTCGGATGGCCGAACAAAGCGATGTGTTCGTCGAGAACTTCAAGGTCGGCGACATGGCGCGTTACGGCCTGGACAGTGCCAGCCTGCTCGCGCTCAACCCGCGCCTGGTCTACTGCTCGATCACCGGCTTCGGCCAGACAGGCCCCTACCGCGACCGCGCCGGCTACGACTACGCCGTGCAGGGCATGGGCGGCCTGATGAGCGTGACCGGGCCGTCGCGCCGGGAGATCGCCGACGACGCGCCGGGCGGCGGGCCGCAGAAGGTCGGCGTGGCCGTGGCCGACCTCTTCACGGGCATGTATGCCAGCACGGCGATCCTGGCCGCGCTGCGCCATCGCGATGCCACCGGCCAGGGCCAGGCGATCGACATGGCGTTGCTCGACACGCAAGTGGCCATGCTGGCCAATCTTGGAGCCAACTACCTGGCCACCGGTGTGGCGCCGCAACGTGCCGGCAACGCCCACCAGAACATCGTGCCCTACCAGGTGTTCGAAGTGTCCGACGGCCACATGATCCTGGCAGTGGGCAACGATGGGCAGTTCGCCAGGTTCTGCGCGGTGGCCGGCCGGACCGAGCTTGCGGCCGACCCGCGCTTCGCCCGGAACGCCGACCGGGTGCGCAACCGAGCCGTGCTGGTACCGATGCTCGCAGAGATCATGCGCCGGCGATGCAAGTCGGACTGGCTCGAGTCGCTCGAGGCGGCGAAGGTGCCCTGTGGACCCATCAACGACCTGGCCGAAGTGTTCGCCGATCCCCAGGTGCAGGCCCGCGGCATGACGGTGACCTCTCCCCACCCTCTGGCCGACGACCTCCGGCTGGTCGCCAGCCCGATGAAGCTCTCGAAGACACCCGTGCAGTACCGGCGCCCGCCACCGCTCCTGGGCGAACACACCGACGAAGTCCTGAAGGAAATGGGGTTGACCGCAGAAGACGTGGCCTCGCTACGAGCCTCGGGAGTGGTTTGAGCGCACGCCCACGCGCCTTGAGTCACAGTTTGTGACATCTGCACCCCCTGGGACAGATGGAAAACGCCGTGCACATCTGGCGCCCTGCCATCCCCGGCGCGACACTGTGATCCACATCACGGCGCGTGAGTGATCGCTTCTCCGGCACGCAGGCTCCAGCAGAGGGCACAGTAGCCGCCCCTCGCCGCGTCGATGAGCAAGGACAACACGGCATGGACATGTCAGACCTCGAACGAAAGAACGGCGGGCAGGGCCGTTCGCATCCGGCGCCTCCGGCCGACGACTCCGAATCAACGCAGCGCTGGCATCAGCTCGTGCTGGAGATCGGTGCGGCCACGGCCGCCCCTCTGACGGCGGCGCTGGAGCGTATCCATGCGCTGATCACCAGCGGCAAGATCGACCGGGCCGGGCTGCGTTCCCTGCGCGACGAGGTCGAGCTCGCCCGCCAGGCCGGCATGATCGGCCAGCAGATCTCGCGTTTCGCCTCGGGACGCTTGCGCCAGTCGCACGAGCGGCTGCAGCTCGCCGACACGCTCAAGGGCGTGCTCGCGCACCGGCATCGCGAGACACAGGCGCGCGGAATCGTGCTCAAGCCGACGCTCAAGCCGGCGGAGGTCATCGTCGATGCGTCGCTGCTGTTCAGCCTGCTCAATGCCGTGCTCGACTGGGCGCTGGGCCATGCGCGCTCGAACATCGAGTTCCGCATCGAGATGAAGTCCTGGCCGGCGCATGCGCAGCTCGTGTGCCGCTTCGCCCATCGTCCGGCGGACCTGCCTCCCACGGCCGAAGCCACGCCGGACCCGTCGGTGCTGGAGTCCCTGAGCTGGCGCCTTCTCGAGCAGACAGCCTGGACCATGGGTCTGCCGATCCACCGCCAAGACGACGCCACCCAGACCACGCTGACGATCGAATTCCCGCGGACCGCCAACGACGAGATTTCCGGTGTCAGCACGATGGAGATCGATGAAGGCTTTGCGCCCTCGTCCAATTCCAAGCCGCTGGCCGGCAGCCACGTGCTCGTGGTTGCCTCGCGCCGCGAAGTGCGCGTGCAGATCCGCGACGCGCTGCGCAACATGGGCCTGATCATCGACTTCGTGAACTCGGTGGACGAAGCCAGCGAGTTCTGCCGCGAAGGCCTGCCGCACGCGATCGTCATCGAGTCGATCCAGCGGGGCGAGAAGTTCGCCCATCTGCGCGAGGAGATCAGCGCCGAGGTGCCCGACTTCGTCTTCATCGAAATCATCGAGGAAGGCAACACCTTCGAGATGTCGGGCTTCAGCGGCTCGAACGTGGCCCGTGTGGGCCGCGACGTGATCGACAGTTCGTTGCCGTCGGCGCTGATGTTCGAGTTGTCGAAGGGCCTGTAGGCGAACGGGCGCCTTCGCGCCCTGCCCGCCCTACTTCAACGACCCGAAGACCTTCTTCAGGATCGCGCTGCCGGTGGCCACCGGGTTCTGTCGGATCTTGCGTTCTTCCTCGCCGATCATCAGGTACAGCCCGTCGAGTGCCTTGCCGGTAACGTACTGCTGGACGTTCGCGTCTTCCTTCTTGACCAGGCCCAGGCCCATGGCCTTGCCGGCCACCGCGTTGTACTTCGACGCCAGCGACACCTTCTCGGTCGCCTTGGTCACGATGGGCAGGAACTTCACGCCCAGCGGCTCGCGCGTCTTGCCGGCGAAGAACTGCGTCACCGAGTTGTCGCCGCCGGTGATGACCTGGCGGGCGTCTTCCACGCTCATCGACTTGACCGCACCGATGAGCAAGGCCTTCGCCTCGGGCATCGCCGCCTCGGCAGCGCGGTTCATCGCCGTGACGAGTTCGTCGACGCGCTTTTGCTGGCCGGTCGCCTTGAGCAGCTTGGCCGCATCGGCCAGGAAGCCAGGCAGCGGAATGCGCACCTTCGGATTGCCCAGGAAACCATCGGTCTTGCCCAGCAGGCCGACGGCACTCACCGCGCCACGCTCGAGCGCGGCGCGCACGCCGGCGGCCGCATCGGTCTCGCTCAAGCCGAGGGCTTGGGCCGGAGAGGCCAGGCCGAACAGCGCCGGCGCCGTGATGATCCCTGCCGTGAATTGCCTACGCCGCATCGCGCACCCCCATGAATTCGGTCCGCCATCTTGCCATTGCTCGCGGCGCGGCCGCCATACCCGGGATCAGCCCCAGAAGTACCAGACGAACCAGATCGCCAGTGCCAGCAGCACCGCACGCAGCGGATTAGTGCCGGACGAGAAAAGATCGCCCCAGTCGCCGACCTCGCCTCGGCCACGGCGCTGATCGGCCTCGGCCTGCATCTTGGCGGCGAACTCGCGCCGGCGCGGCAGGTCGGCATCGAGCGCATCGAGGCGACGCCTGACCACCTCGGGCGCCGGCTTGTGCGCGTGCGCACGCAGCGCCGGGCCGAGCGTGGCCACGCGCTCATGGGCATCGCCGAGCCGGCTGATGGCGAGCGTCGCGCCGCACTGGGCACAGTCGACCGACAAGCCGGGCGGAAGCGCGGCACCGCAGGCGCCACATTGCATGGCTTCCTGGCGGGCGGGATCCTGGTGCACGGCCTGCGGCTCCAGCACGCCTTCGGGGTCGAGCGCTCGCGCCAGCCGCGCCACGTCCAGCAAGCTGGGTACCGAGCCGCAGTAGCGGCACTGCTCGTCGCCCTTGCCCAGGGCCGCGCCGCAATTGACGCAGTCGATGTGTCCGTGGCGCTCCAGCAGCCTTGCCCGATCGACCAGCGACAGGGGCCGAAGCAGACCCTTTTCCTGCAGAAACTGCGCAAACGATTGGTAGGCACCATGGCCGGCGCGGCATTCGAGGTGCAGCGAACGGCCCCAGCGCGATCGGTTGTGCACCGTCTTCAGCGTCGCGCCGCAGCGTGCGCAGCCGGCGTCCGGGCGCAGCGTCAGGTGCGGCAGGTCCTGTGTGCGTGCCATCGCTCCGATCAGATCGAGCAGCGCCGGACCGGTCAGCCGCGCCGTCTCGGAAAGATCGAACCAGACCAGGTGGCAGCCACCGCACAGATCGATCTCGACCGTGCGGCCATAGTGGCCTGGCAGCATGAGCCGCTGCATCGGCGCGCGACAGTTGCCGCAGATCAGCGCAGGTTCGGCAGCGCTGGACGCGGCGCTCGGTGGCATCGCCGCTGCGGGCTCAAGCGACGCCGGCAGAGGCGGCCTGCTGGTCGGCGTGGTAGCTGGACCGCACCAGCGCACCAACGGCCGCATGGCTGAAACCCATCTTGGCCGCTTCGGCCTCGAACATCCTGAAGGTGTCCGGGTGCACGTAGCGGCGCACCGGCAGGTGGTGGCCGCTCGGCGCCAGGTACTGGCCGATGGTGAGCATGTCGATGCCGTGCTCGCGCATGTCGCGCATCACCTGCAGGATCTCGTCGTCGGTTTCGCCCAGGCCCACCATCAGGCCGCTCTTGGTGGGCACGCCGGGAGCGAACTCCTTGAAGCGCTTGAGCAGGTTCAGCGAGAAGGCGTAGTCCGAGCCCGGCCGCGCTTCCTTGTACAGGCGCGGCACGGTCTCGAGGTTGTGGTTCATCACGTCGGGCGGCGCGGCCTTCAGGATCTCGAGCGCGCGGTCCATGCGGCCGCGGAAGTCGGGCGTCAGGATCTCGATGCGCGTGGCCGGCGAGAGTTCGCGCACCTGGCGGATGCACTCCACGAAATGGCCCGCGCCGCCGTCGCGCAGGTCGTCGCGGTCGACGCTGGTGATGACCACGTACTTGAGCTTGAGCGCGGCAATCGTCTTGGCCATGTTCAACGGCTCGTCCGCATCGAGCGGGTCGGGCCGGCCGTGGCCGACGTCGCAGAACGGGCAGCGCCGCGTGCACTTGTCGCCCATGATCATGAAGGTGGCCGTGCCGTGGCCGAAGCACTCGCCGATGTTCGGGCAGGAGGCTTCCTCGCACACCGTGTGCAGCTTGTGCTCGCGCAGGATCTGCTTGATCTCGTAGAAGCGCGTGCTCGGCGAGCCGGCCTTCACGCGGATCCAGTCGGGCTTCTTCAGCGTCTCGGCCGCCACCACCTTGATCGGGATGCGCGCCGTCTTGGCCTGCGACTTCTGTTTGGCGGTGGCGTCGTACTCGGCCGCGCTCTTCGCTTCGTGGGTGACGTTTTCGGTCGCCATGGTCTCAGGGGCTCAGGTGCGATGCCAGCTTGTCTCCAAGTCGCCCCGCGACGGTGTCCCAATCAGTGGAAACCCCGATTTTAGCGAGGTCCACCGTTTGCAGGCCGGCATAGCCGCACGGGTTGATGCCCTCGAAGGGGCTCAGGTCCATCGCCACGTTGAGCGCCACCCCGTGGTACGTGCAATGCCGCGTGACCTTGATGCCCAGCGCGGCCACCTTGCCCAGGCCCTCGAACGGGTCGCGCCGCGGGCCGGTGCGCGCCGCATGCCCGGCGGGATCGGCGAGTTCGACGTAGATGCCGGGCGCGCCCGCGACACGGTGGCCGGTGATGCCGAAGCCCTCGAGCGTCTTGATCACGCAGTGCTCAGCCGGTAGACGTATTCCTTGACGTAGATGCCCAGGCGCTTCAGGTCGACCAGCGGGTAGGCCACCACCTGCCCCGGGCCGTGGTACGTGACCTGGCCGCCGCGGTTGGTGGGCACCACCGGGATGCCGCGCGGGTTCAGCACGTGGCCGGCCTGGCCGGCCAGGCCTTGCGTGTAGACCGGCGCGTGCTCGCACAACCAGACCTCGTCGGGCGTGGCCTCGTCGCGCTGTTCGCTGAAGCCGCGCATCGCGTCCACCGTCGCCTCGTAATCGACGCGGCCGAGCACGCGGACCAGCGGAGCGTTCAGAGCACCACCTTCACCATCGGGTGCGTCGACAGCGTGCGGTAGAGCTCGTCGAGCTGCTCGCGGCTGGTCGCGGTGACGGTGATCGTCACACCGAGATACTTGCCGGCCTTGCTCGAACGCGTCTCGACGGTCGCGGCGTCGAAACCCGGGTCGAACTGCCGGGCGACCATCACGACCGCCTGCGCGAAGCCGTCCACGTTCTCGCCCATCACCTTGATGGGGAACTGCGACGGGTACTCGATCAGCGATTGCTCGGGCGGGATCTCTTTCATCGCGTTCAGATCGATTGCGCCGCCTTCGCCCTCTGGTAGGCCTCGTACAGGCGCGCGTACACCGGCCCCGGCTTGCCGCGCAGCGCGCCGTGGCCGACGGGCTGGCCGTCGAGCTTGGTGATGGGCAGCACTTCCTTGGTGGCCGAGCTGAGCAGCAGTTCGTCGGCTGCGAGCACCTCGCCCTCGGGAATCGGGCGCAGGTTGTAGGCGATGCCGGTTTCCTCGCACAGCTCACGGATCAGGTCGTAGCGGATGCCTTCGAGCACATGCTCGCTCTTCGGTGGCCCGAGCACCGCGCCCTCGTGCACCACCCAGACGTTGCTCGCCGAGGCCTCGGTGAGGTAGCCGTCGCGGAACATGACGGTCTCTACGGCGCCGTGGTCGGCCGACATCTGCCGCGCCAGCACGTTGCCCAGCAGCGAAGTGCTCTTGATGTCGCCGCGCTCCCAGCGGAAGTCGCGCGCCGTCACGCAGGCCACGCCGTGGTGCCGCTGCTCGGCCGTAGCGTGCTTCATCGGGCTGGCCATCATGAAGACGGTGGGCTCGATGTCGGTGGGCATCACGTGGTCGCGCAATGCCACGCCGCGCGTCACCTGGATGTAGATCAACTGATCCTCGGCCCCGGCCTTCTCGGCCAGCGCGGCGACCAGCTTGCGGCTGCGCTCCAGCCATTGCTCCGGCGAATGCGGGTTGGCGATGCGCAGCTTGGCCAGGCTGCGGCCCAGCCGCGCCAGATGCTCATCGAAGCGGAACAGCCGCCGGCCGTAGACCGGCACGACCTCGTAGATGCCGTCGCCGAAGATGAAGCCGCGGTCGAGCACCGACACCTTGGCGTCGCGCAGCGAGCTGTACTCGCCGTTGAGGTAGCACAGCGTGTCGGGCAGGGTCTGCATGGGCACTCCTCGAAAGGCTTTCAGCTTACTTGATCCACAGGCGGATGGCGTCCCAGGCGCGGCCGAAGATGCCCGCCTCGTCGACCGCCTCCAGCACCACCAGCGGCACTTCTGCCACCGCCAGCCCGGCCGGCGTGGCGACCTTGAGCACGCCCACCTTCTGGCCCTTGGCCAGCGGTGCGACCAGCGGGTCGGTGCGTTCGATCTTGGTGACCAGCTTGCTGCCTTCGCCCTTGGGCACGGTGACGAACACGCCGGCCTCGACGCCGAGCTTCGCTTCGTTGAGCTTGCCCTTCCAGACCTGCGGCGTGGCGATGGCCTTGCCCGGCTCGAACAGGCGCACCGCGTCCCAGGCCGCGTACCCCCAGTTCAGCAGCTTCTGGCTCTCGTTGGCGCGCGCATCCATCGAGGTGGTGTTGAGCACCACGCTGATCAGGCGCCGCTTGCCGTTCGGGAAGTCGCGCTGCGCGCTGGCGATCAGGCAATAACCTGCCGCCTCGGTGTAGCCGGTCTTCATGCCGTCGACCGTCGGGTCGCGCTGCAGCAGCACGTTGCGGTTGTTCTCGTTGCTCGCCGGCGCGCCCTCGAATCGGTACTTGCGCGTCGAGTAGATCGGGTAGAAGTCGGGGAAGTCCTTGATGATGCGCGAGGCGATCACCGCCAGATCGCGCGCCGAGCTGTGGTGGCCCGGCTCGGTCAGGCCGGTGACGTTCTTGAACACCGTGTTCTTCAGCCCGAAGGCCTGCGCCTGGCGGTTCATCATCTCGATGAAGGTGGGCAGCGTGCCGCCCACGCCCTCGGCCAGCGCCACCGAGGCGTCGTTGCCCGAGTTGACGATCATGCCGCGCAGCAGGTCCGACACCGTGGGCGTGCTGCGCGGCTCGATGAACATCAGCGAGCCGCCGCCCTTGCGCTCTTCCCAGGCGCGCAGCGAGACCGGCAGGATCTGGTCTTCAGAGATCTTCTTGTCGCGGATGGCGCTGAAGACCACATAGGCGGTCATCAGCTTGGTCAGCGAGGCCGGATCGGCCGGCGCGTCGGCGTTGCGCTCGGCGAGCACCTGGTTGCTGGTCACGTCGAGCAGCAGGTAGCTCTTCGCCGCGATCTCGGGCGGCTGCGGCGCCTGGGCGCGCACGGTCAGGGGGAGGGCAAGGGCCAGTGCGGCCAGCCAGGCATTCAGTCGCTTCATCGGAAGGTTTCGTTCGAAAGGTTCAAGGGTCCGAGCAGGCCCGGGCCCGAAAGGTTCACTGCGGTCTACGACTCGGGCTCAGCCGGCCGGGGTCCGCAACTGCTGCACCAGCGTGTGCTTGAGCAGCCCGAGCTGCCCGTGGAAGAAGTGTCCGACGCCGGGGAACACGATCACCGGCAGCGCCTGAGGCCGCGCCCAGTCGAGCGTGGCCGACAGCGGCACCACGTCGTCGGACTCGCCGTGGATCACCACCGTGTCGGCCGGCACCGCGGGCATCTGCTGCTTCTGCGTCGACGGACCGACCAGCGCCAGGCGCTGCGGCTTCGCATCATCGGGCAGTTGCGCCGCGGCCTGTGACGCGACGTAAGCGCCGAAGGAGAATCCGGCCAGCAGCAGTGCCTCGCCGGGGCGGCGCATTGCGGCGATCACCGCCAGCGCATCGTCGACCTCGCCGCGGCCCTCGTCCCAGGCCCCTTCGGAATCGCCGACGCCGCGGAAGTTAAAGCGCACGCTGCGCCAGCCCAGTGCAACGGCTGCCCGGGCCAGCGTCTGCGCCACCTTGTTGTCCATCGTGCCGCCGTGCTGCGGGTGCGGGTGGCAGATCACGGCGACGCCGAGGGCTGCGCCGGCGGGCGCGTCGATGGCGCACTCGATCGCACCGGCCGGGCCGGGCACGAGCTGGCGGACGGTGTGGCTGTTCACCGGCCGACGTTCGGCGGCAGCAGCAAGCGCTCCACCACCTGGCCCTTCTTCAGGTGCGAGTCGACGATCTCGTCGATGTCTTGCTGGTCCACGTAGGTGTACCAGACGGCTTCGGGGTAGACCACCGCCACCGGGCCACCGGCGCAGCGGTCCAGGCAGCCGGCCTTGTTGACACGCACGCCGCCGGGGCGGGCCAGCCCCTCGCCCTTCACGCGCGACTTGCAGTGGTCGAAGCCCGCCTGTGCCCCATGCTGTGCGCAGGCGTTCTCGCCGCTGTCGCGCTGGTTCAGGCAGAAGAAGATGTGTCGCTGGTAATAACTCATTGCCCGATTCTAGGAGGCTGGGCTGCACGACCTGCTCAGTCGTCGGCCCGCGCGCCCACGCGCACCAGCAGGTACAGCAGCGCCGCGTACGGCCACAGCCAGCCGACCCATTGCGCCGCGCCATGGAAGCGGATGAAGCGCCCTTGTTCCCAGGCTTGCAGGCTGACGGCGAAGTACGGATCTGCCGGCGCCTGCAACACCAGCACCACCAGCGCCGACAGCACCACCAGCCCGAGGCCCGCGGCGGCCCGCCGCGGCAACAGCGCGGCGAGCGCGGCCAGCATCGCGCCGACAGCGAAGCCGGCAGCCGCATTGGGCGTTCGCCAGGCGAGTGCGTGGTCCGGGCCAAAGTTCATGGCGGTGGACAAGGTCGTGGCCGCAGCGCCGAATGTCACCGCGCCGGCCAGCAGCACGAAGCGGCGCCATCCCTGCGGTGCGATGGCCAGTGCGATCATGCACGGCGCCATCAGGCCGAGTGCGACGATGGCGAGTTCCTGGCCAGCCGGAAGTCTTTCGAGCGTCGGCTGCGCGTGAAGCCAGGGCCCGGCCCATTCCAGCATCACGCTGCCCTCGAGCTCCGATCGCAAGCTGTCCTGCAGGCGTATCCAGACCTGTCCGAGCCCGAGCGGCACCGGTGCCGGGAACAGCAGGCCCACGGGCCACAGCAGCAGCAACGCGAGCCCGCCGGCGCTGCCGTCGATGAACCAGCGCTCGCGCACCGCCTGCCAGCGCTCGACGCCCCCCAGCAGGTGCACCACCAGCCCGAGTGCAGCACCGCAGGCGGCGCCGGCGACATTCAGCGCGAGATCGAGGTTGGAAGCGACACGATCCGGCAGGTAGTTCTGCAGCAGTTCCATCGCGAACGACAGTGCCGCGCCCGCCGCCACCGCCGTCACCACGCTCGCCCCGGCGGCCTGCCCGGCGCGCACCCGCGCGCCGAACACCAGCACGCCCAGCGGCAGGTAGCCCAGCAGGTTGGAGACGAGGTCGAAGCCCGTCCAGTAGCGGGGCCAGGCGAGGCCGAGGAAGTGCAGCGGCGAATTGCCCGGCACGCGCCACTCGCCGAACGGGTACAGGCTCGCGTAGAGGATCAGCCCGGCGTAGAGCCAGCCCAGCGGGACGGCGGAGCTGCGATGGCGGGCCACCGGCGTGCCCGCCCGCTCAGAAGGGCTTGACCACCACCAGCACCACGGTGGCGGCGAAGAGGATCACGGTGACTTCGTTGAAGACGCGGAACCAGCGTTCGCTGCGGCGGTTCGTGAACTGCTCGAACTGGCGCAGCAGCGACCGGCAGACATGGTGATAGCCGACCGCACCGACCACCAGCAGCAGCTTGGCGTGCATCCAGCCGTTGCCCGGGCCACGGCCGATGCCGTAGTAGAGCCAGAGCACGAAGCCCAGGCCGAGCGCCGGAATCATCAGCAGTCCCGCGAAGCGGTACAGGCGGCGCGCCATCAGCAGCAGCCGCTCGCGCTCGGCGTGGCTTTCGGCCGGCACTGCCGCGAGGTTCACGAAGATGCGCGGCAGGTAGAACAAGCCGGCGAACCAGCTGGCGACGAAGACGATGTGGAAGGCTTTGACCCAGAGCATCGGCTGATTATGGCCAGAACCGCCATCGGGTCGGTGCGCCCGCGGCGCTCCACAAAGAAAAGCCCCGGCACGAGGCCAGGGCTGAAAAGCCTTTGCGCTGTCACACGTTCAGGCTCCTGCTCAGGGAGGAAAAGCAGGGAACGACGACCTTGCGGCTATCATTCAGTTGTAACTTTAGCAGAAGCCGCGCAAATTGCGAACGCGCCCATTTGTGCGGTCGGCCAGTCTCCGGAACCGCCCATGCAGACGCCCCCACCCTACCCCGCCAGCCGCCCGCGCCGCCTGCGCCGCGATGTCTTCACCCGCGAGCTGGTGCGTGAGCACCGGCTTCACCCCAGCGACCTGATCCTGCCGGTGTTCGTGCTGGCCGGCCAGGGCGTGGTGCAGGACGTGGGCTCGATGCCCGGGGTCCAGCGCCTGAGCCTGGATCGGCTGCTGCCGGTGGCCGAAGACTGCGTGAAGCTGGGCATCCCGGTGATGGCGCTGTTCCCGGTGATCGAGCAGTCGCTCAAGACGGAGGACGGCCGCGAAGCGCTCAATCCCGAGGGACTGGTGCCCACGGTGGTGCGCGAGTTGAAGAAGCGTTTCCCCGAACTCGGCGTGATGACCGACGTGGCGCTCGACCCGTTCACCTCGCACGGCCAGGACGGCCTGCTTGACCCGACCGGCTACATCCTCAACGACGAGACCGTCGCGGTGCTGCGCCAGCAAGCGCTGGTACAGGCCCAGGCCGGCGTCGACATCGTGGCTCCGAGCGACATGATGGACGGCCGCATCGGCGCGATCCGGACCGCGCTCGAAGCGCAGGGCCTGATCCACACCCGCATCATGGCCTACAGCGCCAAGTACGCGAGTGCCTTCTACGGGCCCTTCCGCGACGCGGTGGGCTCGTCGGCCAATCTCGGCAAGAGCAACAAGAAGGTCTACCAGATGGACCCGGGCAACACCGACGAGGCGCTGCGCGAAGTCGGGCTCGACATCGCCGAAGGCGCCGACATGGTGATGGTCAAGCCCGGCATGCCGTACCTCGACATCGTGCGCCGTGTGAAGGACGAGTTCCGCGTGCCCACCTTCGCCTACCAGGTCAGCGGCGAGTACGCGATGCTCAAGGCCGCCGCGCAGAACGGCTGGCTCGACCACGATGCAGTGATGATGGAAAGCCTGCTCGGCTTCAAGCGCGCCGGCGCCGATGGCGTGCTGACCTACTTCGCCCGCGACGCGGCCCGGCTGCTGAAGGCGGCCTGAGGCCGGGGCGCGATGCGCGTCTTCCATGTTCACGGCGACCAGTTCGCCGAGCTCGACACGCTGCCCGAATCGCTGCCCGCCGCGGGCTATCTCTGGATCGGCGCGGCGCGGCGCGAGTTCGAGGTCAACGTGGCGACGCTGCAGGCCTCGCTGCAGGCCTGGACCGGCGGCACGCTTGTCGACCTGCATGTGTCGGACCTGCTCAACAACCAGCTGCCCTCGCACTTCGACTACACATCCGTGTACGACATGCTGGTGTTCCGCCGCCTGGCTGCCGGCACAGGCACGGCGGGCATGTTCGTCGACGACACCCAGGGCACGCTGGCCAGCGGGCGCTCGGCCATCGAGGCGATCGACACCAGCCCGGTCGGCTTCGCGGTGTTCGACCGCGTGCTGCTGACCGTTCACCCCACCGACTGCCAGGTACGCGACCATTTCGCCGGGCGCCTGGCACTGCAGGGCCAGCCGAGCGAATCGCGGGCCGGTCCGCGCCTGCCCAGCAGCCCGGCCGACCTGATGCTGCGCATGGTCAACCACATGGTGGACAGCTACCTCGAGCTGCGCCGCCTGCTGACGCGGCAGTTCGCCCACCTGCAGCAGGAGTTGTTCCGGCCACAGGGCAATTTTCGCAACTGGCAGCTGTTGCTGGAATCACGCAACGCGCTGCACCTGCTGGAAGACACCTGCGAGGACCAGCGCAGCGCATTGATCGAATGGATCGACGCCCTGGAGGAGTGGCCGCAAGCGCCCGACGTCGGCACCGGCCGAGAGCGTGAGATGCTGCGGCTGCGCTCGCGCGACGTGCTCGAGCACATCGAACGCGTGCTGACGCACGTGCGCCGGCTCGAGTCGTCTGCCGAGACAGCGGTGCAGATGCACTTCTCGGCGCAGAGCCATCGCACCAGCAACATCATGCGCACCCTCACCGTGCTGACCGCGATCTTCCTGCCGCTGAATCTCGTGACCGGCTTCTTCGGCATGAACTTCGATGCGCTGCCCCTCATCCACACCGCCACCGGGTTCTGGATCGCCGCGGCCATCATGCTGGCCGTCGGCATCGGCCTGAGCATCTACTTCTGGCGCAAGAACTACCTGGGCAGTTCGCATTGAGCGGCGCGCAGTTCAGCACGCGACAGATCGTGCTGCTGGTGCTTCTGACGCTCGTCTGGGGCTTGAACTGGCCGGTGATGAAGCTCGGGGTCACGCATTTCCCGCCGCTGTCCTTCCGATCCCTGTCGATGTGGCTGGGCCTGCCGGTGCTGTACGTGGCGGTGCGTGCGATGAAGGTGCCGCTGCGCATCGAGCGCGCCCAGTGGCGCGAACTGGGCTCGCTGACCTTCACCAACATGATCGTCTGGCACGTGCTGGCGGTGCTGTCGGTGCAGGCGCTGTCGTCCGGCCGCGCGGCGATCCTCGGCTACACGATGCCGGTGTTCTCGGCCCTGTGGGGCGTGGCGCTGTTCGGCCAGCGGCTGTCGCCGCGGCAGCTGCTGGGCGTGGCCGCCGCGGCGATCGGCGTGGCGCTGCTGCTGTGGCACGAGCTCGGCCGCATGACAGGCCGCCCCTGGGCAGCGGCAGGCATGCTCGTGTCGGCCGCCGTCTGGGCGCTGGGCACGCAGCAGCTGCGGCGCACACGGATGCCGGTGCCCACGCTGGCCATCGTGTTCTGGATGACGGTGATCACGACGCTCGTGATGACCTTGCTGGCCACGGTGCTGGAGCACGACCGCTGGCACGAGCCCAGCGCCGTGGTGTGGGCGACGATCGTCTTCAACGCGGTGATGATCTTCGGCTTCGCGCAGCCGGTGTGGCTGTACCTGGCGCGCAGCCTCGCGCCGGTGGCATCGACGCTGTCGGTGATGATGATCCCGGTGCTGGGCACGCTGTCGGGCGCCTGGTGGCTCGACGAGCAGCTGCACTGGCAGGACTTCGCCGCCATCGCGCTGATGCTGGTGGCGATCGCCTCGGTGCTGTGGCCGGCGCGGCCGGTGCAAGCCAGTCAGGCCGCGTAGGGATCCTCGAAGCCCAGCGCCGCGAGGATCTGCGTCTCGCGCGCTTCCATCACCTTGGCGTCGCGCGCCCTCTCGTGGTCGAAGCCCTGGGCGTGCAGCGTGCCGTGCACCAGCAGATGGGCGTAGTGAGCCTCGATCGACTTGGCTTGCTCGGCGGCCTCGCGCGCCACCACCGGCGCACACAGCACCAGGTCGGCCGACACCACCGGCTCCCGGCTGTAGTCGAAGGTGAGCACGTTGGTCGCGTAGTCCTTGCCGCGGAAGTCGCGGTTCAGCGCCTGGCCTTCCTCGCCATCGACGACGCGCACGGTGATCTCGGCCGGCGCGGCCAGCGCGGCACGGATCCAGCGCGCCACCTTGTGCCGCGGCAGCTGCGCGCGGTGCGACGCATCGGCGAACTGCAGCGACAGGGTCAACTCGGGCCGGCTCGCCATCTCAGTTGTCGTCGGAGCGAGCTGCGTCGTAAGCCTCGACGATGCGCGCCACCAGCGGGTGGCGCACCACATCGGCCGAGGTGAAGCGTGTCGTGGCAATGCCGCGCACGCGGCGCAGCACACGCTCGGCGTCGATCAGGCCGCTGGCGCTGCCACGCGGCAGGTCGACCTGGCTGACGTCGCCGGTCACCACCGCCTTCGCGCCGAAGCCGATGCGGGTGAGGAACATCTTCATCTGCTCCGGCGTCGTGTTCTGCGCCTCGTCGAGGATCACGAAGGCGTGGTTCAGCGTGCGCCCGCGCATGAAAGCCAGCGGCGCGATCTCCAGCGTGGCCTTCTCGAAGGCCTTGGTGACGCGGTCGAAGCCCATCAGGTCGTACAGCGCGTCGTACAAGGGGCGCAGATAGGGGTCGACCTTCTGTGCCAGGTCGCCGGGCAGGAAGCCCAGGCGCTCGCCGGCCTCGACCGCCGGGCGCGTCAGGATGATGCGCTGCACCTGGCTGCGCTCCAGCGCATCGACGGCGCAGGCCACGGCCAGGAAGGTCTTGCCGGTGCCGGCCGGGCCGATGCCGAAGGTGATGTCGTGCGCGAGGATGTTGCGCAGGTAGGTGAGCTGGTTCGGCGTCCGGCCCGCCAGATCGGTGCGGCGCGTGTGCAGCACGATCTCGTCGTCCGGCGCGGCGGCGTCGGCCGCGGTGGCGGCGCGCAGCGCGGCCGCCGGCCGCAGGTCGGCCATGGCCTCGACCAGCGCCAGCTGCACCTGCTCGGCGGGGATGGCGCGGCGAGCCCGGTCGTACAGCGACTGCAGCAGCAGCACCGCCCGCTCGGCCTGGCGCTTGCCGCCTTCGACGCGGAAGGACTCGTTGCGGCGCGTGATCGTCACGTCCAGCGCGGCCTCGATGCTGCGCAGGTGCTCGTCGAGACTGCCGCACAGGTGCGACAAACGCGCGTTGTCGGGCGGGATGAAGGCGTGGCGAAGGATCACGGGCAAGCGGCGCTGCGGCAAAGCGGCGATTGTCGCCCCAACCGGCGTGCGAGCGTGCCATCCGACCGCGCCGGGCAGGCGAGCATCCTGCACAATCGCCGCCGATGAACGCTGTCGCCCTGCTCCGGCTCGCCGCGCGCCTGCTGTGCGCGGCCGTGCTGGCCACGGCCTGGCCTGCGGTGGCCGCACCGCCGCCGACGCAACTGATCACGCAGGCGCTGTCGGTGGCCAGCAATGCCGAGCGCTTTCCGGAAGGCGACCCCTCGGCCATCACCGTCTCGCTGCCCGACGACTGGTCGGACTCGCAACCCCGGCACGATGGCGGCGTCTGGTATCGCGTCAACTTCAATCCGGGGCCGTCGCTGGACCGCACCGACCTGCTCGCCCTGTACGTTCCTCGCGCCTGCAGCAATCTCGACGTGTTCCTGAACGGTCGGCGCATCCACAGCGGCGGCCGGATGGCCGACCCGGTGGCGCGCAACTGCCACTACCCGCAGCTGGTGTCGCTGCCGGGTGGGCTGGTGCTGTCCCAGGGCAACGTTCTCGACCTGCATGTACGCGGCCACGCTCTCCAGCGTGTGGCCGCGCGCGAGCGTGCCGGCGGCCTGTCGGAACTTCGTGTGGGCGCCTACGACGAACTGGCCGCGTTGCACGCCGACACGCTGTTCTGGAACGTGACCGCCGTGCAGATCGCCAGCCTTGCCCTGGGCATGCTCGGCATCGTGATGACGGCGCTGGCCTGGGTGAACCGGCGCGATGCGCCGATGGGTTACTACGGCCTGATGGCCATCGGCTGGGCCCTCGTCTCGGCACGGCTGTGGTGGCGCGAAGTGCCGCTGGACAACGCGACCGTCGAGTTCCTGATCTGCCTGTCGTTCACGCCGATCCTGGCGCTCGCCGTCCAGTTCCTGCTCAGCTATGCCGGGGTGCGCTCGCGCATGATCGAGGCGGCCCTGCTGGCCCAATGCGTGGTGCTGCCGATGAGCCTGCTGCTGGCCGGGCCGGGCCGGCTGTTCGGCATGACCGGCGCCTGGTATGTCGTGCTGGCCGCCGAGACGCTCGGTGCCATGCTGCTGCACCTGCACATCAGCTGGCGCGACCAGCGCAGCGAGTTCTGGCCGATGGCGATCACGCTGGCTGCGGCAGCCATCGCGCTGGCCGTGGAGATGGCCGTTCAGCGCGGCTGGCTCGCCCTGCCGCCGGCCCCGCGCATGCAGATCCTGCTGCCGCTGATCCTGATCGCCTTCGGGGTGCGCCTGGTGGTCCGGCGGGCGAGCGCGGCAGCGGCCCCCGACGCCTCGCGCTTCAACATGGATGCGCGCGTGCGCGAGATCACCGCCGAGATCGAGCGCAACCACGCCCAGCTCGCCGAGTTGCGCATCGAGCAGGTCACCGAGAAGGAGCGCAAGCGCATCGCCGCCGACCTGCACGACGACCTCGGCGCCAAGCTGCTCACCATCGTGCACACCAGCGAGAGCGAGCGCATCTCCACGCTGGCGCGAGAAGCCCTCGAGGAAATGCGCCTGTCGGTGCGCGGCCTGACCGGCCGGCCGGTGCGGCTGTCCGACGCACTGGCCGATTGGCGTGCGGAGACAGTGATGCGCCTGGGCCAGGCCAACGTCGAGATCGACTGGAAGAGCCTGGCCGAAGACACCGACCAGGTGCTTCCCGCGCGCGGCTTCGTGCAGACCACGCGCATCCTGCGCGAGGCGGTGAGCAACATCATCAAGCACAGCGGTGCCTCGCACGTGAAGGTGCGTTGCGCGATCTCGGGCCTGCAGTTCGGCCTCAACATCCAGGACAACGGCAAGGGCATCCCGATGGAGCTCGACGGCAAGCTCGACCGAGGCCACGGCATGTCGAGCATGAAGCACCGCGCCAAGCAGATGCAGGGCCAGTGCCTCGTCGAGTCCGGGCCGGGCTATGGCACCGTGATAAGGCTCACGTTGCCCCTCGGGCCCGAGGCCCCTGCCGCGCCTGCGCGCTGATAGGATCCTCGAGCGGGTGCCTTTGCGCCCCGAGTGAGGACTCACCATGAGCAACATTCTTCTGCTCGAAGACCTGCCCGAGATCCGCGCCTGGCTGAAGGTGCTGGTCCACCAGGTGTTCCCGCAGGCACAGATCTCCGAGGCGGCGCGTGTCCACGATGCGCTCGAGCTCGTCAGCGCGGTCAAGTTCGATCTGGCCCTCGTCGATCTCGGCCTGCCCGATGGCTCGGGCGTCGACGTGGTCGCGGCGCTGCGCGAGCAGCAGCCCGAGGCGCAGTCGGTGGTGGTCACCATCCACGACGACGACGAGCACCTGTTCCCCGCGCTGCAGGCCGGCGCCTTCGGCTACGTGCTCAAGGAGCAGGCGCGCGAGCTGATCGCAGAGCAGCTCAACCGCATGAGCCAGGGCGAGCCGCCGCTGTCTCCGTCGATCGCGCGCCGCGTCATCGCCTATTTCGCGGCACAGGCCCGGCCACAGGCCAAGGACACGATCCCGCACGTGCAACTCACCGACCGCGAGAACGAGGTGCTGCTGCGCGTGGCCAAGGGCTTCACGCTGCCCGAGATCGGCGTGCAGCTCAACCTGTCGCGCCACACCATCGCCGACTACGTGAAGCAGATCTACCGCAAGCTCAACGTGAGCTCGCGTGCCGAGGCGGCGCTGGAAGCGCAGCGCCTGGGCTTGTTCGGAAGAAGCCGCTGAGCGCGATCGGGCGGGATAATCCCCGCCCATGATCGGACGCCTGACCGGAACCCTCGCGGAGAAGAACCCGCCGCAACTGCTCGTCGATGTCAACGGCGTCGGCTACGAAGTCGACGTGCCGATGAGCAGCTTCTACAACCTGCCGGCCCTCGGCGAGCGCGTCACGCTGCTGACCCACTTCGTGGTGCGCGAGGACGCGCAGGTGCTGTTCGGATTCCTCACGCACGAGGAGCGCAGCACCTTTCGCCAGCTCGTGAAGATCTCCGGCGTGGGGCCGCGCACTGCGCTGTCGATCCTGTCGGGCCTGAGCGTCGCCGAACTCGCGCAGGCGGTCAGCCTGCAGGAGACCGGCCGGCTGGTGAAGGTGCCGGGCATCGGCAAGAAGACCGCCGAGCGGCTGCTGCTCGAACTCAAGGGCAAGCTCGGCGACGCCTTGAGCGCACCGGCCGCAGTGCAGGGCGATGCGCAGGCCGACATCCTGCAGGCGCTGGTGGCACTCGGCTACAGCGATCGCGAGGCCGCGGCCGCGCTGAAGGCCCTGCCGAAGGAGGTCGGCGTGAGCGAGGGCATCAAGCTCGCGCTGAAGGCCCTCGCCCGCTGACGCTCAGTGCTTGTGTTGCGGCGGGTGCTGGCCGTTCGGATCCATGCGCACGAACCCGTCGAAGCTGGCGAACCTGGCCCGCAGCCCGGCGGGCAACTTCGCCTCGGCTTCGCCGATCGCCTTGCCCAGTGCATCGGCATCGGCCGGGCCGACACCCGCCTCGCGCAGCCCCTTCGCATCCTTGAGCGCATCACCGGCGCACGCAGCGATCTGCCACGTCGTGCCGTGGCGGTAGAGCAGGGCGCGACCGCCCCGCTCACCCTGAGCCCAGCCGGCCACGGCATGCTGGCCGACCACCACGACGGGCTCCACGCTTAGGCGCGCCTCGGGCTTGTCGAAGGCCTGCATCAGGGCCTGGCGGATGGCCGCCGGATCGTCTGCAGCGTGCACCGGCAAGCTGGCGCAGGACACCAGCAAGGCCAGCCCCAGCATGAATCGTCTGTGCATTTGCATCGGTTCTCCTGGTTGCAGGGGGCAGGGCAGGCTTCGATGCGCCTCAGTGCTTGTGATCGGCCATGGGCTTGGCTGCCGACAGGGCCTTCACGGGCACCTTCAGCTCCAGCGTTTCGCGCTTGCCGTCCTTGCCCTCGACGACCAGCGTGAGCGGCACGCTCTCGCCGTCCTGCAGCGGCTGCTTCAGGTCCATCAGCATCACGTGGTAGCCGCCAGGCTTGAGTTCGACGGCCTTGCCGGCCGGCAGCTCGAGCGCCGGAACGGCACGCATCTTCATCACGTTGCCGTCCATCGCCATCTCATGCACTTCGGTCACGCCGGCCACCGGCGACTGCGCCGAGACGAGCTTGCCGCCCTGCGCCGAGGTGATTTGCATGAAAGCGCCGGTGGCCTTCTGCGGCGCGACGGTGCCGCGCACCCAGGCGTCCTTGACGGTGGTCTGGGCCGAAGCGGCCACCGACACGAAGGCCATTGCGGCCAGGAGGTTGATTCGAAGGGTCTTCATTGGAGTCTCTCCACAGGTTGAAACGAAACAGGACTCAGCGGCGGGCCGCAGCCCAGGCGTCCAGGTCAGCCGCCGAGGGTGCACCGGTCACCCAACGCACAGGCTGCCCCGGCACGAGCAGGCCGACATAGGGCGTGGCCCCGCGCCACGCGGGGTTGACCGCGTGGCGCAATGCCGGGGCCTGGCCGTCGAAGGCGAACAGGCGCTCGGCGACGCGGTAGTGCGCCTGCCGGAGCAGGTGGGCATCGTCTTCGCCGGGCGCCATGTCGGTGACCACGGCCATCAGCGTGCCGTCGACATGGCGGCGGCGCAGCTCGGCGGACAGCTGCTCCATCACCGCCGGGCAGTTGCCGCAGCTGGTGGACGAGAACACCACCAGCGCAGGCTTCTTCAGCGACGACTGCAGCGCGCCCCAGGTGCCGGCAGCAAACGGCTCGATGCCGCGCGGCGCGGCCGCCACCTGCCAGCCGGCGACCAGCGCGATCAGGCCCGCCGCCGCGGCCAACTTAGGGAAGCAGAGCGTGGACATGGATGCCTTTCGTGGTGCGCCACAGCGCGAAGAGCCTCTCGCCACGGCGGACGAGGCGGGGATGGTCGTTGTCGTCAGGGCTCGCATCGAGCTCCTGCAGCGAGAAACTGCGGCCGTCGTCGCGCGAGAGCCAGGCGCGCAAGCGCGTGGCCTGGCCATCGTAGCTGCGCCAGACGATGGCGAGCGTCGCGCCGGCACTGATCAAGTCGGCATGTTCGGCCCCTTCGTCTGGCAGTGGCTGCGCCTCGCCCTGCGGCGAGCCGTCGGCCGCGAGACGGCCGTAGCGCGCTGCCGCCACACCGGCGCGTTCTCCGAACCACACAGCGTGGTAGCCCCCCTGCGCGGCTGGCGTCAGGCCCGGCCCGTGGTGCGGGCAGGCGTCGACCGCCCAGCGGTCCTGGCTGGCGCGCACCGGCTCGGCCTTCGGCGCCTCGCCGAGCAGCGCGAAAGCGTGGTCGCGCTGGTTCGGCGTGAACACATGGCGCCACATCGCGGCCAGACGGCCATCGGGCGACGGCGCCAGGGCGATGCGGCAGCACTCGCAGGAGTGCTCGGCCAGCTTGATGTCCGGCCCGAAGCTCGCGCCGCCGTCGCGCGACTCGTTGCGGTAGATCGCGGCGCCACGGTAGTCCTTCTTCGACGCCGCGGCCTCGAGGTCGCGCTTGTCGACCCAGAGCGTGTGCAGGGTTCCCTGCGCATCGAAGGCGATCGATTCGAAGCGGTGCGTGATCACCTGCCGGTCCGCATGCACCGTGAACGGCGCCGAGAAGCTGCGCCCGCCGTCAGTCGAGCGCAGCATGCGGATGGCGCCGGTGTAGGGCCTGGCCAGCGGCTGGGTGTAGCTGATCACCACCTGGCCGCTCGGTCCGAAGGCGATCTTCGGCCGGTTCTCGCCGTCGGCCGAGATCGCATCGTCGCCGCGCGCGAGCACGCGCGGCGCTGCCCAGGTCTTGCCCTCGTCGGCGCTGGTCTGCACGGTCAGCCGCAGCTGCTCGTCCAGTGCCACCACCCACAGTTCGCCCGAGGGCGCGAACGCGGCGCCCATGGCCAGCGCCGGTGCGCGCTTCTTCGGCTTGGCCGGCGCATGCTCGGCGTGCTGGGCGAGCGCGGCCGATGCGTACAGCGCACCGAGCAGCGCCAGCGCTATCGTTCGCCAGCGCGCCGGAAAGAGTCGAATCGTCATGGCCGTCCTCAGTAGCTGGCGCGCAGTTCGGTGAAGAACGTGCGCCCGGGGTACGGGTGCGCCTGATAGCCGCGGCTATCGGCCGCATTGTCCACGCCAAGCGCAAGTTCGAGCTTGGGTGCGAGCTTCACGCTGCCGCGCAGATCGACGAAGGTGAACGACGACACGCCCCCGTAGACATCGGGATGGATGTCGAGGTTGTAGGTGTCGTTGTAGGCGCGGCCGGAGTGGCGGATGCCCAGGCTGCCCATCCAGTCGCTGTTCGGCCGGTAGGCGGCCAGCAGGTTCGCGCGCACCTTGGGCACGCGCAGCCAGTACTTGCCCACCGAGGCCGGATCGGCGGCGTTGGCCGTCACCTTCGAGTTCGCGAAGGCTGCGTTGGCGTCCAGGCTCAGCCCGCGCAGCAGCCAGTCCTGCGTCTGCCAGACGAGCTCCAGCCCGCTCGTCTTCACGCGGTCGACGTTGGACACGCGCGTCACGCTCGGCGTCACCGTGTTGTCGCTCTGCCGGAGGATGGCGTCGCGCACGTCGTCGTGGAAGAGCGAGACGCGCAGCCGGTGCAGATCCCAGTCCTTCTCGGCGCTGAGCTCGAGGGCGTTGGAGCGCTCGGCGCGCAGGTTCGGATCGCTCTGCGTCTGCGAACTCGCCGTGAAGGTGCCGTTGTAGAGCTCCTCGACGTTCGGGAAGCGCACGCCGCGGCCGAGGCTGGCCTTGAGCAGCAGGTCCTCGTCGGCGCGCCAGGCGATCGAGGCCTTCGGCGAGCTGCCGGAAAGGCGCCGCTCCGGGTAGGCGAGCACGCGGTTGAAGCTGCCGTCGCCGTTGTCCACGCAGCTCACGCCGACGGCAGTCGTGCAGCTGGCCACGCGCAGCAGCTGCTCGCCGTCACGCGTGAGGTAGCGCTCGTGGCGCAGCCCGAGCGTGAGCGTCAGGTCGTCCTGCAGCTTCCAGGCGTCCTGCGCGTACAGCGCCGTCACTTCGCTGCGGCCGTGGTAACGCTGCGAGAGCGTGGTCTCGGTGACGCGCCAGTCGGTGGCGTTGGTGGTCGGGCTGTCCAGCAGGTAGGCATTGCGGTGCACGCCGAAGGTCAGGGCGTGGCGGCCGCCGGTGAAGTCGCCTTCGCTGGGCCGGTACGCGGCCTGCACTTCGAAGGTGTTCCAGCCCGTGCCGTCGCGCCGCGTCCAGCTGCCGGCGCCGCCGTTGACCGCCTGGTCTTCTGGCAGGTTGGCCTGGCGCGCGATGTCGCTGACGATGCGGTAGTTCGAGTAGACGACCGAGCCGTTCCAGCCGGTCGCGTACTTCGTCTTCAGCGTGATGCCGCCATGGCGATGCGTCTCGTCCCGGTTGGACGGGGCGAACGCGCTGAGCGGCACGTTGAAGGTGTTGATGCCGTCGGTGACCCGCCCCGACCACACCGTGGCGCCGGCCGCGTCATGCAGGAACGAGCGGTTCGAGTTGCGGGTGTCGTTGGTCCAGCCTCCGAGCATCGCGCTGGCGACAATCTCGGGCGTGAACTCGTAGCCCAGCTTGAGCTTGAGCGTGTCCTGCACCGTGTGGTCGATCGCGCCGCCGCTGGCGCCGAACACCGCGCGCTTCAGCCCCTTCGGGTCTTCGTCGTACTGGATGCCCGTCACCGGCACGGCCGCGCCGGTGACCGCCGGGAACACGCCGGCCGCGTTGGCGGTCACGGTGTAGTAGTTCATCGGCTGCGAGGTGGAGTTCTGCCGGTTCGCGCTCAGTGAGTACCACAGGCCCGAGTCGAGCCGGCTGCCGACGAAGGCCGAGAGCTGGTGGCCGTCGTAGTCGTTCGAGTCGCCGTAGAGCTCGAAGCGCTGCCGGTAGCCGGTGATGCGCGCCGACGCCTCGAAGGCCCGCGGCTCGCGCTCCGAGGTGACGACCGTCGTGCCGATCGAGTTGCCGGGATAGATGGCCGAGAAGGGGCCGTAGAGCACGTCGACGCGCGCGATCGCCTCGGGCGTGATCATGTTCCAGCGCGGCCCGTCGAAGCGGCCGAGGAAGTTCGAGATCAGGTAACCGTCCACGTAGGCCAGCCCGCGCGAAGGCTGCAGCGTGCCGAAGCTGCGCCCGCCGATCATCGAATTGCGGTCACCGATGTAGCGCTTGCGGATGCTCGTGTTGGGCACGTACTTGAGCGCATCCTCCGGGTTGAAGAGGTTCTGCTCGCGCAGGTCCTCGGCGGTCTTGCTGGCGCTGTTGCTGGGCACGTCGGCGGCCAGGCCGCTGCGCACGCCGCTGCCGGTGACGAGCACGGGCGCGAGTTGCTGGTCGGTGGCGACGCCCTGGGCGCGCGCCGGGAGTGACATGGCGGCGATGGCCAGCGCGATGGCGCCGAGCCGCAACGGCCGCGTGGGGGGATGGGTTGTGGTCATGGTCCTGCTGTCGATGAAGACCGCGCCGGTGGTGGCGCGCATCGATGGCCAGCGCGAGCGCACGGCCACCGCATCGGTGCCGCAGGCGTGCCGGCTCGGCGCCGCCCGACGGCAGTTCAGCAGGAAGCGGGTGGTGCGCGCGGCTGGGCGGCGGCCCAGGCGAACAGCGGGGAAGGGGAGCGGGCGAAGAGCGCCGGCAGGAAGTCGGCGCCGTCGACGGCGAAACTCCCGGCCGACTCGGCCATCGGCAAGGCCGGTGCGCTGCCGAGCTGGCCGCACAGCGGGCAATGCCCGAGGTGGGAGCCGGCCTCGGCCTGCGAGCCGGCGACGCCGGCCGCATCGGCCATGACCACCTTGCCGCCCGCCACCGAGCAGATCTCGGCCCAGGGGTTGCCGGGGCCGGAAGCTGCCAGCGCATGCGACACCGTCGGCGCGAGCGCCAGGCCCAGCATCGCGAAGATCGCGAACCAGGTGGCGCGGCGGAACAGGCGTCGGATGACTTGCACGGCGCGATCTTAACAACAGACAAGCCGAAGTCGGTTCCCGCAGCCGCGGGTAGGAGGCACCCGCAGCCGGCGTGCCCATAATCGCGCATGAGCATCCAGACCGACGATTTCGCGCCCTCGCGCCGGGTGGTCAGCGCCGCGCCGGCCTCGCCGAACGAGGAAGCGATCGAGCGCGCGCTGCGCCCGAAGGGCCTGGGCGACTACGTCGGCCAGGCCAAGGTGCGCGAGCAGTTGGAGATCTTCATCGGCGCGGCGAAGAAGCGCAGCGAGGCGATGGACCACGTGCTGCTGTTCGGCCCGCCGGGGCTGGGCAAGACGACGCTGAGCCACATCATCGCCAACGAGCTCGGCGTGAACCTGCGCTCGACGTCGGGCCCGGTGCTCGAGAAGCCGAAGGACCTGGCAGCGATCCTCACCAACCTCGAGCGCAACGACGTGCTCTTCATCGACGAGATCCACCGGCTCAGCCCGGTCGTCGAGGAGATCCTCTACCCCGCGCTGGAGGACTACCAGATCGACATCATGATCGGCGAGGGCCCCGCCGCGCGCTCCATCAAGCTCGACCTGCAGCCTTTCACGCTGGTCGGCGCCACCACGCGCGCAGGCATGCTGACCAACCCGCTGCGCGACCGCTTCGGCATCGTCGCGCGGCTCGAGTTCTACACGGCGGAGGAACTGGCGCGCATCGTGCGCCGCTCGGCCGGCCTGCTCAATGTGGCCACCGACGACGAAGGCGCCGCCGAGATCGCGCGCCGCTCGCGCGGCACGCCGCGCATTGCCAACCGGCTGCTGCGCCGCGTGCGTGACTACGTCGAGGTGAAGGGCGACGGCCGCATCGTCAAGGCGCAGGCCGAACTCGCGCTGAAGATGCTCGACGTCGACCCGCTCGGCTTCGACCTGATGGACCGCAAGCTGCTCGAGGCGGTGATCCACCGCTTCGACGGCGGGCCGGTGGGGCTGGACAACGTCGCCGCCGCGATCGGCGAGGAGCGCGACACCATCGAGGACGTGATCGAGCCCTACCTGATCCAGCAAGGCTTCCTGCAGCGCACGCCGCGCGGGCGCATCGCCACGCTGGCGGCGTACCGGCACCTCGGCGTGACACCGCCGCGGACGCCGGGCGCACCTGAACTCTTCGACGAGTAGCGCCGACTACGGCTTGTCGGCCTGGCGCCGCTTCTGCCAGGCCAGCAGTTCGCCGACGAAGCCGCGGCGGAAGGCCACCACGCAGACGACGAAGATCGCGCCGATGATCACCGTCACCCACGAGCCCACGCGGTCGGCGAGGAAGTTCTGCAGACCGATGATGGTGAAGGCGCCGATCACCGGCCCCGCGAAGGTTCCCATGCCGCCGAGCAGGGTCATCAGCACCACCTCGCCGGACAGCGACCAGTGCGCGTCGGACAGCGTCGCGAAGCCCAGGATCAGGGTCTTCATCGAGCCGGCCAGCCCGGCCAGGCCGGTGGACAGCACGAAGGCGAGCAACTTGTACTTGTCGACGTCGTAGCCCAGCGAGACGGCACGCGGCTCGTTCTCGCGGATCGCCTTGAGCACCTGCCCGTAGGGCGAATGCACGATGCGCACGATGAACAGGAACACGGCGACGAACACCGCCAGCACGACGAAGTACAGCACCGTGTCGTTGGCCAGGTCGATCAGGCCGAACAGCTTGCCGCGAGGCACGCCCTGCAGTCCGTCCTCACCGCCGGTGAACGGCGCCTGCAGCCAGACGAAGTAGACCATCTGCGCCATCGCCAGCGTGATCATCGCGAAGTAGATGCCCTGGCGGCGGATGGCGATCAGCCCCACCAGCAGGCCGATCGCGGCCGCGAACAGCGTGCCGCCGATGACGCCCAATTCGGGCGACCAGCCGGCACTCTTGACCAGCCAGCCGGTGCCGTAGGCCGCCGCACCCAGGTAAGCCGCGTGGCCGAAGGACAGCAGCCCGGTGTAGCCCAGCAGCAGGTTGAACGCGCAGGCGAAGATCGCGAAGCACAGCGCCTTCATCATGAAGATCGGGTAGAGCCCGACGAAGGGCGCGGCGATCAGTATCACCAGCCCGACCATCCAGGCGATGCGGCCGAGACGCTCGGTCGTCATCACTTCTCCTTCCCGAACAGGCCGGCAGGCCGGATGATGAGCACGATCGCCATGATCACGAAGACCACGATGTTCGAGGCCTCCGGGTAGAAGACCTTGGTCAGTCCTTCGATGATGCCCAGCATCAGGCCGGTGAGGATGGAGCCGAGGATGGAGCCCATGCCGCCGATCACCACCACCGCGAAGACGACGATGATCAGGTTGCTGCCCATCAGCGGCGTGATCTGGATGACCGGCGCGGCCAGCACGCCGGCGATGGCCGCCAGCCCCGCGCCGGCAGCATAGGTGAGCATCACCATCAGCGGCACATTGACGCCGAAGGCCTGCACCAGCGCCGGGTTCTCGGTGCCGGCGCGCAGATAGGAGCCCAGCCGCGTGCGCTCGATCAGGAACCAGGTGCCGAAGCAGACCACCAGCGAGGCGAACACCACCCAGGCGCGGTAGTTCGGCAGGATCATGAAGCCGAGGTTGGTGGCGCCCTGCAGCAGTTCGGGCACGGCGTACTGCTGGCCCGACACGCCGAACTGGTCACGCAAGATGCCCTCGGCAATCAGCGACAGGCCGAAGGTCAGCAGCAGGCCGTAGATCGGGTCGATCTTGTACAGCTGCTTGAGCAGCGTGCGCTCAATCACCAACCCGAGCGCACCGACGACGATCGGCGAGACCACCAGCGCGAGCCAGTAGCTCATGCCGAAGTGCTCGAGGCCGATCCAGGCCACGTAGGCGCCCATCATGTACAGAGCGCCATGGGCGAAGTTGACGATGCCCAGCAGCCCGAAGATCACCGCCAGCCCGAGGCTGAGCAGCGCATAGAACGAGCCGTTGACCAGCCCGAGCAGAAGCTGCCCGAGGAAGGCCTGCAGCGGGATGCCGAAGATCTCCATGGCGTGCGGGGCGTCGTCGCTTCAGTCGATCACTTCCAGAGGGCGCACTTGGTGTCGGCCTTGGTCGTCCAGGCTGCCTCGCCCTTGATCGTTTCCGCCACGTTGTAGTAGTCCCAGGGCTCGGTCGACTTGTCCGGCGACTTCACCTGCATCAGGTACATGTCGTGCACCATGCGGCCGTCCTCGCGGATGTAGCCGCCCTTGGCGAAGACGTCGTTGATCTTGGTCTTGCGCATCTGCGCCAGCACCTTGTCGCCATCGTCGCTGCCAGTGGCCTTCACCGCATTGAGGTACTGCAGCGTGGCCGAGTAGTCGCCGGCCTGGATCGAAGAAGGCATGCGCTTCATCTTGTCGAAGAACTTGCGGCTCCAGGCGCGTGCCTCGGGATCGCGGTTCCAGTACCAGCTGTCGGTCAGGTACATGCCCTGCGTGGTCTTCAGGCCGAGCGAGTGGATGTCGTTGATGAAGATCAGCAGGCCGGCCAGCTTCATCGTCTTGGTGATGCCGAACTCGTTGGCCGCCTTGATCGTGTTGATGGTGTCGCCGCCGGCGTTCGCCATGCCCAGGATCTGCGCCTTGCTCGACTGCGCCTGCAGCAGGAAGGAGGAGAAGTCGCTCGCGTTCAGCGGGTGCTTGACCGAGCCGACGATGGTGCCGCCGGCCGCGGTGACCACCGTGCTGGTGTCGTTCTGCAGCGCGCTGCCGAAGGCGTAGTCGGCGGTCAGGAAGTACCAGCTCTTGCCGCCGGCCTTCACCACCGCGTTGCCGGTGCCCTTGGCCAGCGCCACGGTGTCGTAGGCCCAGTGCACGGTGTAGGGCGTGCACTGCTCGTTGGTCAGCGCCGAGGTGGCCGCTCCGACGACCAGGAAGGGCTTCTTCTTCTCGGCCGCCACCTTGGCCATGGCCAGCGCGGTGCCCGAGTTGGTGCCGCCGATCAGCATGTCCAGGCCCTGCGTGTCGAACCACTCGCGCGCCTTGGCGGCGGCGACGTCGGCCTTGTTCTGGTGGTCGGCGAACACCACCTCGATCTTCTTGCCGGCGACCGCGCCGCCCATGTCGGCGACGGCCATCTTGATGGCCTCCACGCCGCCCTGGCCGTCGATGTCGGCATAGACGCTGGACATGTCGGTGATCAGGCCGATCTTGATCACGTCACCCGAGACCTGGGCCTGGGCGCCGGTGACAGCAGCAATCGCGAGGCCGCAGGCGGCGGCGATCTTCTTGAGCTTCATGGTGTTCTCTCCGTGGGTTAAGCGAGCGGGATGTCGACCTCTTGGCGTCAGACGCCGAGGTACTCGTGAAGGCGCTCCAGGCGCGCCGGCAATTCGGACTGGGTGAACTCCTGGATCACCTGGCCATGCTCCATGACCAGGAATCGATCGGCCAGCGGCGCGGCGAAGCGGAAGTTCTGCTCCACCATCACGATGGTGTAGCCCTGCTTGCGCAGCGCGACGACCATCTCGGCCAGCTTCTGCACGATCACCGGGGCCAGGCCCTCGGAGATCTCGTCGAGCAGCAGCAGCCGCGCGCCGGTGCGCAGGATGCGCGCCACCGCCAGCATCTGCTGCTCGCCGCCGGACAGCCGCGTGCCCTGGCTGCCCGCGCGCTCCTGCAGGTTGGGGAACATCGCGTAGATCTGCTCGACGCTCATGCCGCCTTCGGCCAGCTTGGGCGGCAGCAGCAGGTTCTCCTGCGCCGACAGGCTGGAGAAGATGCCGCGCTCCTCGGGGCAGTAGCCGATGCCCAGCCGGGCGATGCGGTGCGTGGCCAGGGCGATCGCCTCGGTGCCGCGCACCTTGATCGAGCCCTTGCGGCTGCCGGTCAGGCCCATGATCGCGCGCAGCGTGCTGGTGCGGCCGGCGCCATTGCGCCCCAGCAGCGTGACCACCTCGCCCTCGTCGACGTGGAAGTTCACGCCGTGCAGCACGTGCGACTCGCCGTACCAGGCGTGCAGGCCATTCACCTCCAGGAACCGGACAGCCATCTCAGTGGGCTCCCTTCAGTTCCACGTTGGCGCTGCCCATGTAGGCCTCGATCACCGCCGGGTTCTTCGACACCTGCTCGTACGGGCCTTCGGCCAGCGTGGCGCCGCGCGCCAGCACGGTGATGGTGTCGGCAAGGCTGGCCACCACGCTCATGTTGTGCTCGACCATCAGCACGGTGCGATCGGCGGCGACTTTCTTGATCAGCTGCTTGATGCGGTCCACGTCTTCCAGGCCCATGCCCTGCGTGGGCTCGTCCAGGAGCATCAGCTTGGGCTCCATCGCCAGCGTGGTGGCGATCTCCAGCGCGCGCTTGCGGCCGTAGCTCAGCTCCACGGCCGTGAGGCCGGCATACTTGGACAGGTCCACCGCGTCGAGCAGCTGCATGGCGCGGTCGTTGAGCGTGTCCAGCGTACTTTCGGACCGCCAGAAGTGGAACGAGGTGCCGAGCTGGCGCTGCAAGGCCACGCGCACGTTCTCGAGCACCGTCAGGTGCGGGAACACGGCGGAGATCTGGAACGAGCGGATCACGCCGCGCCGGGCGATGTGCGCCGAGCTCTCGCCGGTGATGTCGGTGCCGTCGAAGACGATGCGGCCGGTGGTCGGCGTGAGGAACTTGGTCAGCAGGTTGAAGCAGGTGGTCTTGCCCGCGCCGTTCGGGCCGATCAGCGCGTGGATGCTGCCGCGCCGCACGTTCAGGTTGACCTGGTTGACGGCGACGAAGCCCTTGAACTCCTTCGTCAGGTCGTGTGTCTGCAGGATGAAATCGTCGGCCATGGCTCAGCTTCGATCCGAGGGCGGCTGGCGGCCGCCCAGGCGCTGCGTCAGCGTGCGCGCCGCGCGCAGCACTGCGTCGCGGTGTCGTGCGCCGGCGTCTTCGCCGAGCATCGCCTTGTTCAGGCACACGCCGAGGCCGGCCACCGGCAACGCGGCGGCATCGAACACCGGTGCGCCGAAGCAGTAGACGCCAGCGCGCACGCCCTCGTCGTCGATGCTGTAGCCGCGCCCGTGGATCAACTTCAGTTCAACCAGCAGATCCGCCACTCGCTTCGGCCCGCGCCCGTTCATCGGCGCCAGCGCCGTGCTGCCGAAGCGGCTGCGCACCGCGTCGGCCGGCTGGAAGGCGAGCATCGCCTTGCCGGTGGCAGCCAGGTGGGCCGGCAGGCGCATGCCGACGTTGAAGGCCAGGCCCAGTGGCCGGCGGCCGTTGCGCGCGGCGATGTAGACCACGTCGGGGCCGTTGAGCACCGACAGGATGATGGTCTCGTCGGGCTCGGCGTCTAGCCACAGCGCATTGAACTCCTGCGTGATGCCGGTGCCGGCGACGAAGGCCTCGGCCAGCGGCATCACGCCCGGGCCGATGCGGAAGGCGCCGTCGTCCTGCCGGTGCAGGTAGCCGAAGCGCAGCAGCGTGTTGCAAAGGCCGTGCACGCTGCTCTTGGGCAGCTCGAGCTCGCTGGCCAGCCGCGCCAGGCTCATCGGCTCACGCTGCTGCGCCAGCCGCTCGAGCAGCGTCAGCGCGCGCGACACCGCCGGCACCAGAGCAGGCGACAGGCCGGTGCTCGGGCGCGATCCGGGATCGAGGGGGCGAAGTTGCATGCGGGCAGTTGTGTTTTTGGTTCGATGGGCTGAACGCGCTTCAGCCCATCGAACGGCGCAGTGTAGGCAGCAAGTGCCCGCGCGCCACTCCACTCGCGGGTTACCGCTCTCAGGGATTGCCCGCAACTGCCGCCGGACGCGGCGTGCACAGCGCTCCTACGCCCCACAGGCCGGCCACGATGGCAGCCGCGCTGCCCCACAACAAGGTGCCCGACAGCAAGTGTGCGTGCCACAGCAGCAGCGCCGTTGCCGCCAGCAAGAGCACGAAAAGCGCGCTGGCCGCCAGCGCTGCGCGCGAGGGCAGCGGCGGGTCGAAGCGCTGCACGGCGCGGATGTCGAAGGCCGGCCTGGGCCAGCGTGCCGCCACGTCCGCGGGCCGCCAGCCGGGCGGCTTCAGCCAGACGCGCAACTTGTCGCCCCAGGACGCGGCCCGCCAGCTGTCCAGCGCGAGCTCGCGGTAGACCTGCAGGTTGGCCCACAGCGGGTTCCAGCTGCGCAGCGGCGAGCGGGTGCCGTAGACGCAGGCTTCGGTGTCGTCTTCCTCGATGAAGGTGCCGAAGAGGCGGTCCCAGACGATCAGGATGCCGCCGTAGTTGCGGTCGAGATAGCGATCGTTCACAGCGTGGTGCACGCGGTGGTTGCTCGGCGCGCAGAACCAGCGGTCGAACCAGCCGAGCCGGCCGATCTGCTGCGTGTGCACCCAGTACTGGTAGAGCAGGTCGATCAGCGCGACGACGGCGAACACCAGCGGCGGCACGCCGACCACGGCCATCGGCAGGTAGAACAGCCACCCGGCCACCCAGCCGCCGCTGGTCTGGCGCAGCGCGGTCGAGAGGTTGTAGTCCTCGCTCTGGTGGTGCACCGCATGCGAGGCCCAGAACAGTGCGATGCGGTGTCCGGCGCGGTGGTGCCAGTAGTAGAAGAAGTCGTAGGCGATCAGCGCACCGAGCCACACCGCCGCCGAGTCCTTCGGCATCGACCAGATCGCCAGGTGCTCGTGCACCGCCGTGTAGATGCCCAGCGTGAACAGCGCGACGAACAGGCCGGTGATCTGGCTCATGATGCCCAGGCCGATGCTGTTCAGCGCGTCGTTCAGGCGGTAGGTGTCGCGACCGCGCGCACGGCCGACGGCGAACTCGAGAGCGATCAGCGCCAGGAACACCGGCGTGGCCAGCACGATGACCTGCGGACCGGTCATTCGACTGCCCGGCTCAACGGATGCAGCCGCGCGCGTCCACCGCCCACAGCGCCTCGACACGGCCGGCCTCGAGCCCGCCGCGCACGCAGACGTAGTGGTCGTGCAGGTTGACGGTGGGGTCGCAGTGGCCGGGGATCAGCCAGACGGTGTCGCCGAGGGCCGGCAGCGCTTCGGCGCCGCGCCGGCGCAGGATGCCGTGCTCGTCGCCGCCGTTGACGAACTCGAGGTCGAGCCCGCGCACGCGCGGCAGCCCGGAGTCGATCGCATGCGACTTGTGGCCAGCATCGACCACCACGTGCGAGGTGCCCGCGCTCATCACCTGGCTCTTGACGAAGAGAGCGTGCTCGAACGCGGGCGCGTGCGGCGTGCCGTGGTTGTCGGCGTAGTCGCGGTCCATGAAGACGTAGCTGCCCGACTGCAGCTCGCCGTACAGGCCGCTGGCGGCCTCGAGCATGAAGGTGCCGGTGCCCGCGCCGGTGACCAGCGGGCAGGCGATGCCGGCGGAAGTGATGGCCGCCTGCGCCGCGCGCGCCAGCCCGACCGCGTGGCGGATCGCCGTTTCGCGCTCGGCCGGCGTGCGCAGATGCTGGGCGCGGCCGTGGTAGGCCTGCAGCCCGGAAAAGCGCAGGCCATGCGACACCACCTGGTGCGCGATGCCCACCGCCGCCGTCGGCGCCACGCCGCAGCGCCCGTGGCCGACGTCGACCTCGACGAACACATCGACCATCGTCCCAGCCGCCTTCAGCGCCTGCGCGAGCCGGTCGACGCCGAGTGCCGAGTCGACGGCCAGCGCGAGCCGCACGCGGCCGGCCAGCGCGGCCAGCGCCGCGAGCTTGGCCGGGTCGATGACCTCGTTGCTGATGTAGATGTCGTTCACGCCGGCCTCGGCCAGCGCCTGTGCTTCCGAGAGTTTCTGCACGCACACGCCGACGGCGCCGGCAGCCATCTGCAGCCGGGCGATGGAGGCGCTCTTGTGCGTCTTGGCGTGCGGCCGCAAGCGCATGCCGTGCGTGCGCGCGAACTCGGCCATGCGCTGGATGTTGCGCTCCATCGCGTCGAGATCGATCACCAGCGCCGGCGTGTCGATGGCCGACACCGCGTCGCCGACCCGTGCTGCCTGCGCGAGGTTCATGCTGCACTCCCTTGCGCGGCGCGGTTCGCGCCGGCGTCGCTGAATTCGTCGTGCACCGCGCCGTCGAGGTGGCCGGTGTCGGCCCAGCCGACCAGCGTGAGGCCCTGCGGCGTGTGCAGCAGGCGATTGATGCTCGCATTGCCGAGCTGCCAGGAGCGTGGCGCGCGCAGGTCCACCCGGGTCGCGGCGCGGTACAGGCAGTCGAGCACGCCGCCGTGGGCGACCATGGCCACCACCTCGCCCGGGTGGCGTGCCGCCAGCGCGGTGATGCGGCCCACGCAACGCTCGTAGAAATCTGAAAGCACCTCGCCGCCCACCGGGCCGAAGTCGGGGTCGCGGCGGCGCCAGCGTTCGCTCTCGACCGGGTGATCGCGCTCGATCTCGGCCCAGGTCAGCCCCTCGAAGACGCCGAAGGCGCGCTCGCGCAGGCCGGTGTCGGTGGTCACGTCGAGAGCGCAGGCCGCGGCCACCGCCTGCGCAGTCTGCAGCGCACGCTGCAGGTCGCTGCTGTAGACCACGCTGATGCCTTCGTCGGCCAGCGCCTGGCCCAGGCGCCGCGCCTGCCACAGGCCCTTGTCGTTGAGCGGCACGTCGAGCTGGCCCTGGATGCGCGTGTCGACATTCCAGGCCGTCTCGCCATGCCGGATGGCCACGATGCGGGTGAGCTGTCCGGCGGCGGAATCGGTCATGGCGTGCAGGCTCAGCCGGCCAGGCGACGGTTCAGCGTGTAGGTGCCCGAGTGCATCGCCTCGGCCAGCACATGCGGGTAGATCGCCGCGCGCGCCTGCGCGCCGGTGAACGCGCCCTCGATCGGCGCGCGCGCCACGTCCAGCGCGTAGAGCGTGAAGACGTAGTGATGCACCAGCGAATCGTTGAACGGCGGGAAGGGCCCGTCGTAGCCAAAGTAGTCGCCGCCCCGCTCGGCGTCGCCGGCGAACCAGCCGGTGTAGTCGTTCAGGCCGTGGCGCGCGCCGTGCAGCGTCGCCGGGCCGCCCTTGCCGCGTGGCGTGAAGCCGCGGCTGAACTCGCCCTCGGCGATCGTCGTCAGGCTCACCGGCAGATCGACCATCACCCAGTGGAAGAAGTCCACGCGCGGCAGGTCCTCGGGCACCTCTCGGTCGGTCCGGTTGACGTCGTCGCCGCGGCTGGGCACGTCGAAGTCGTGGCAGATCAGCGCGAAGGAGCGCGTGCCGGCCGGCACCTCGCTCCAGGCGAAATGCGGGTTCAGGTTGTCGGAGAAGCCCACGCCGCTGTCCAGCAGCCGGCCCGCCGCGTAGCGCGCCGGAATGCGTTCACCGTCGACCCAGCTGCTGCTCCACAGTCTCATGTGCTTGTCCTCAGACGCCCCAGACGATCTCTTTGCCGTCGGCATGGGCCCGCTTCATCATCTCGATCATCGGCCAGGCGCGCTGGCGCAGCGAAACGCCCTCGCGCGGGGGCAGCGTGCGGCCTTCCGCCTTTGCCTCGCTTTCGGCGCGTGCACGCGCTTCGTCGTCCTCGGCCACCGCCCGCTCGATCGCCGCCATCGCCGCCGGCATGGCCGCAGGCTCGATGATGCCCTGGGCCGCCGGCTCCTTGCCGAGGATGCGCAGCACCTGGTCACCCGACGGGCCCATCATGATCAGGTCGCCCGCGGCCTTGGATTTGAACTTGTAGATCATGGGTGCGGTTCGTAGATGTACGCGCGGTTGAACGGGTAGTCCGATTGTGCTCCGCGCAACGGGCCGCCGGCCGGGCTGCCGTCGGGCCGCGACGCGAGCATCTGGAACAGCGCGATCCAGCCCTGCTCGAAACACATGGCGCTGCCGGCCAGGTAGAGCCGGAAGGCGCGCACCACGCGTTCGCCGGCGATGCTGCGCGCCGTGTCGAGCTGAGCCTCGAGCGCATCGCTCCAGGCCCACAGCGTGCGCGCGTAGTGCGGGCGCAGGTTTTCGACGTCCAGCGGCTCCAGGCCCTGCTCGGCCATCGAGCGCAGCACCTGCGACACGTGCAGCAGCTCACCGCCGGGGAAGATGTAGCGGTCGATGAAGTCGCCCAGGCCGGCGCCGAGCCGGTCGTTGCGCGTGCCGCCGGCGGTGATGCCATGGTTCATCAGCAGCCCGCCCGGGCGCAGCAGGCGATGGATCTTGTCGAAGTACTGCGGCAATTGCGCCAGGCCGACATGCTCGAACATGCCCACCGAGGCGATCTTGTCGAAGGGCTCGTCCTCGGGCAGCTCGCGGTAGTCCAGCAGTTGCATGCTGACGCGGCCGCGCAGGCCACGGGCCTCGATCAGGCCGTTCACGTGCGCATGCTGGTGGCGGCTGAGCGTGATGCCGTGCGCGCGCACGCCGTAGTGCTCGGCCGCCCACAGGAGCAGCCCGCCCCAGCCGGCGCCGATGTCGAGAAAACGCTCGCCCTCGCGCAGCATCAGCTTGCGGCAGATGTGGTCGAGCTTGGCCTCCTGCGCCTGCGCGAGCCGCATGCTCGGTTCGCGGTAGTAGGCGCAGGAATAGACGCGCCGCGGGTCCAGCCACAGCGCATAGAAGTCGTCCGACACGTCGTAGTGGAACTGCACCTGATGCGCGTCGGCCTGCGGCAGGTGGCGGCGGCGCGAGCGGACGGTGCGCATCAACTCGCGCCACCACACCAGCGGCGCAGCGCGGGCGTCGACCTGTGTCGGATCCTCGCCGATCATCTGCGCGGCGATGGCCACGATGTCGCGCAGCGCGCCGTCGATGTCGAGCCGGCCCTCGACGTAGTCTTCGCCGACACGACCCACCTGCCCGGTGGCCAGGTGCACCAGCGACGACAGGCGTTCGAGGCGCAGCGTGACCGCGGCGCGTGCCGGCCCGAAGCGGCGCCCTCCGGGCAAGGCCACGGCCAGGGGCAGATCGAGACCGGCAAGCCGGCGTTCGACGGCGGCGTCCAGGGTACCCATGCGCAAGCTCCTTGCGCCGGGACTCTACAAACTCACGGGGCGCTTGGCGAGGAGCCTGCTCAATCCCGCACTGCTGCGCCGGGCTGGGCGCGGGCGGCGCGGCGGCGCGGCAGCGGCACGACGCGGCGATTTGCGGCGGGTGCGACCAGTGCCTCGAAACTCTTCACGTCCAGCGCGGGTGCGAACAGGTAGCCCTGGAACTCGTGGCAGCCAGCCTGGCGCAGGAACTGGCGCTGAGCTTCCGTCTCGACGCCCTCGGCGATGACCTGGATGTCCAGTGCGCGGCCGAGATTGATGATGGCGTTGACGATGCTCGCGTCACTCGTGTCACCGGGCAAGTCCATCACGAAGCTGCGATCGATCTTCAGCCGCCCGATCGGCAGCCGTTTGAGGTAACCCAGGCTGGAGTAGCCGGTGCCGAAGTCGTCGATGGCCAGCAGCACGCCGATTTCGGCCAGCGCATGCAGGCGCGACAGCGTGCCCTCCACGTCCTGGATCAGGATGGATTCGGTGAGCTCGAGCTCGAGCAGCCGGCCGGGCAGGCCGGCGGCACGCAGCGTGCTTGCCACGCCGTCGACGAAGCCGGGCTGGCGGAACTGCAACGCCGAGACGTTCACCGACATGCGCATCGGCATGCCGCTGGCGTGCCACTGCGCGGCCTGGGCGACGGCCTGGCGCAGCACCCAGTCGCCGATCGCGACGATGAAGCCGCTCTCCTCGGCCACCGGGATGAATCGCCCAGGCGGTACCTCGCCGAGTTCGGGGTCGCGCCAGCGGATCAGCGCCTCGGCGCCGATCACCGTGCCGGTGGCCAGATCGACCTGCGGCTGGTAGTGCAGCCGGAAGCGCTGTTGCGTCAGCGCCTGGCGCATCGCGTGATCGAGCTGCATGCGCGTGCGCAAGTCGGCATCGCCGGCCTGGCTGCGTTGCGTGTGGAAGCGGAAGCCCGCGCGGCCTGCCTGCTTGACCTCGCGCATCGCCGCATCGGCGCGGCCGAGCAGGCCGTCCATGTCCGAACCGTCGGCCGGGTGCAGCGCGATGCCCAGGCTGGCCGTCACGGTGAAGCTCATGCCATCGAGCGTGAACGGGCGTTGCAGCGCCTCCATCACTCTGCGAGCAGCGGCTTCGGCGCCGGCCGCGTCGGAACGCTGCGCGAGCAGCACGAATTCATCGGCGCCCAGGCGCGCAACCGTGTCGATCTGCCGCACGCCGGCAGTCAGGCGCTCGGCCACCTCGACCAGCACGCGGTCGCCGAAGGCGTGCCCGAGCGTGTCGTTGATGTGCTTGAAGTGATCGAGGTTGAGCAGCAGCAGGGCGAAGGGCGCGCCTTCGCGCTGCGCGAGCGCCAGCGCCCGCTCGATGCGTTCGCCCAGCAGGCTGCGGTTGGGCAGGCCGGTCAGCGGGTCGGTGTGCGAGAGCTTCTCGATGCGTTGCGTGGCTGCGATGCGGTCGGTGATGTCGCGGAACGAGAACACCCGGCCGATCGGCCGGCCGCCGCTGCATTGCGGCAGCGTGATGCGCTCGATCACCTTGCCCGAATGCAGCTCCAGCACGTCGCTGGCCTGCAGCATGGTCGCCTCTTCCACGGCGGCCAGGCGGCGCATGTAGGTGGCCGGGTCGGTGACGCTGCGCCGCATCCAGTCGAGCAGGGCGTCGTCTTGCCGGTTCGTCAGCAGATCCTGCGGCACGCCCCAGAGGTCGGCAAAGCGGCGATTGCAGTGGCGGATGCGGCCGGCCAGGTCGGTCACGAGGATGCCGTCGGCCGTCGATTCGAGCGTGGCCGCAAGTTCCGCTGCGGCGAGTTCGAGCTCTCGCTCGGCTCGCACCTGCGCGCTGCGGTCGTGCAGCGCGACAAGGTAGTAGCCGCTGCCGCCGAGTTCGATGGATTCGATGCGGCGGCTCACCGGCACCGCCGCGCCGTCGAAGCGACGCACGAAGGTGTCGGACGACAGCCGTTCGTGGTGGCCGGCAGCCGCCTCTTCCCAGAAGCACAGGTCTTCGGGCGTGGCGGCCAGCGTCAGCGCTGCGTTGCCGATCAGCTGCTCGCGCTCGCAGCCCAGCAGCTGGGCTGCCGGGCTGTTGGCCGCGACCACCCGCAGCGTGGCGGCATCGACCATCCACACCGCATGCGGCATGGCGTCGATCAGCGTGTGCCAGTCGGCGCGCAATGTCATTGCTCGGGGTCGCTCTCGCGCGCCGGTTCGAAGAAGTAGGCCACGCGCGGGCGCGGCGACAGATAGGCCAGCGTGGTCTGCGGCAGCTGCTGCGGGCGCAGGCTGCGGCGGATGCCCAGGCCCTCGGTGCGTTCCAGGTCCAGGATCAGCGCCTCGTCGCGCGGCACCTTGGGCTCGTGGACCAGCACGCGCGGCTTGAGCGGTCGGCTGGAGTTGACCGAGACGACCAGGGCGTAGCGGTCGTCGGTGAGCTGCACCGTCGAGCCCGGCGGGTAGACGCCCATCATCTTGATGAAGGCGCCGAGGATGGCGGTGTCGAACTTGCTCTTGGACTGCGCGAACAGCATCGACAGCGACTCGTGCGGTGTCATCGCCTTCGCGGTGATGTTCGGATTGCACAGGTTGTCGTATCGGTTGACCAGCGCGACGATGCGCGACAGCGCCGACATGCGATCAGTGTTCAGTTTCAGCGGAAAGCCGCTGCCGTCGGCGTGCTCGTGATGCTGCGCGATGACCAGCGAGGCGCCGGGGCTCAGGCCCATCTTGCGCGCCTGCACGATGCCCATCGCCACGTGCTCCTCGTACAGCCGCTGTTCGGCCGGCGTGAAGTGCTCTTCGCGGTGCCGCACTCGGTCGGGCAGGTCGAGCTTGCCGATATCGTGCATCAGCGAGCCGACGCCGAGGTCGATCATGTCCGCCTCGGACAGGCCGAAGGTGCGACCCATCAGCATCGCGATCAGCGTGACGTTGAGCGCGTGCGCCGAGGGCTTGTCGCTGGCAGCATCGGAGAGCAGCCGGATGCACAGGTCGTGCTCGCCGAGCATCTTGTCGACCAGCGCCCGGGCCAGCGCGTTGGCGTGCGCCGCGGCTTCGGCCGGTTTCGTCACGACCAGGTCGACGGCGTGCTTGAGCTCGCGTGCAGCCTCGGCGAACTGGCGCTCGCATTGCAGCAGTCCGGCGCGCTGCTCGGCCAGCTGGCGGCGCAGTTCGTTTCGTGCCTTGGCTTGGGGCGACTCCTGCGGCGCCGCTGGGGCGCTCGCCGCGGGTGAGGGTTCTGCCGCGACCGTCGCGGTGTCGCCGAGCTCGCTGTGCTGGCTGCTCCAGCGCACGCGCTTCAGCCCGAGTGCACGGATCGTGCTGATCTGATCTTCGGAGGAAATCCGGAAGCTGCTCAGCGGAAACGGATGCGCGAGCCAGCCCAGATCCAGGTGGACGAACATGCCCACGCGCAGCGCGGCGACGTCGATGGTTTCTTGGGCGGTGGCAGTGGACATGGCGTGACCGGAACGGCAGCCCCCGCGGGGCTTGCGTGTTGTTTCGGCACGCCAGGGAGCCACTTGAGCGGCGGTCTTGCGCAGGATGCCCGGCATCCACTACACTGTTCATTATTAGAACCTGAGTTCTATATACGAACATCTTCAGTACCCGTCGGGACAGCCACCATGATCGACAAATGCGTCGCCGACACGGCGGCCGCACTGCAGGGCGTGCAAGACGGCGCGACGGTGATGATCGGCGGCTTCGGCGGCGCCGGGCAGCCCTCCGAGCTGATCGACGCGCTCATCGCGCAGGGCGCGCGCGACCTCGTCGTCGTCAACAACAACGCCGGCAACGGCGAGACCGGCCTGGCCGCGCTGCTCAAGGCCGGGCGGGTGCGCAAGATCGTCTGCTCCTTCCCGCGGCAGGCCGACTCGCAGGTGTTCGACGCGCTCTACCGCGCCGGCCGCATCGAGCTCGAGCTGGTGCCGCAGGGCAACCTGGCCGAGCGCATCCGTGCGGCTGGAGCGGGCATCGGCGGTTTCTTCACGCCCACCGGCTACGGCACCGAGCTCGCCAAGGGCAAGGAGACGCGCGAAATCGGCGGGCGCATGCACGTGTTCGAATCGCCGATCCACGCCGACGTGGCGTTGATCCAGGCCGAGCGCGGCGACCGCTGGGGCAACCTCGTCTACCGCAAGACGGCGCGCAATTTCGGTCCGGTCATGGCCATGGCCGCGACGCTCACCGTCGCGGCGGTGCACGAGATCGTGCCGCTGGGCGGGCTCGACCCGGAGCACATCGTGACGCCGGGAATCTTCGTGCAACGTGTCGTGCAGGTGCCGCGATGAACCGATGGACGCGTGACCAGATGGCCGCCCGCGTGGCGCGCGACATCCCCGAAGGCGCCTACGTGAACCTGGGCATCGGCCTGCCGACGCTGGTGGGCAACCATCTGCCCGCCGCAGGCTCGAAGGACTATCGCGAGATCCTCCTGCACAGCGAGAACGGCGTGCTCGGCATGGGGCCGGCGCCAGCGCCCGGCGAGGAAGATCCCGACCTCATCAACGCCGGCAAGCAGCCGGTGACGCTGCGGCCCGGCGGGGCCTTCTTCCACCACGCCGACTCGTTCGCGATGATGCGCGGCGGCCACCTCGACATCTGCGTGCTCGGCGCCTTTCAGGTATCCGCCACCGGCGACCTGGCCAACTGGCACACCGGGGCGCCGGATGCGATCCCGGCCGTCGGCGGCGCGATGGACCTGGCCATCGGCGCCAAGAAGACCTATGTGATGATGGAACACCTGACCAAATCGGGCGAGAGCAAGATCGTCGCTCGATGCAGCTACCCGCTCACCGCCCTCGCCTGCGTGAGCCGCATCTACACCGACCTCGCCGTGATCGACCTGACGCCGCAAGGGCTGAAGGTGCTCGACATCGTCGACGGACTGAGCCTGGCCGAACTGCAGCGCCTGACCGGCGTGCCGCTGAGCCACTGACATCGCCTGATTCATCGAAACGGAGACATCCCATGACCCACGCCTTCATCTGCGACGCGCTGCGCACGCCCATCGGCCGCTACGGCGGTGCCCTGTCTTCCGTGCGCGCCGACGACCTCGGCGCCATCCCGCTCAAGGCGCTGCTGGCGCGCCACCCGAACCTCGACTGGCAGGCCGTGACCGACGTGATCTTCGGCTGCGCCAACCAGGCCGGCGAGGACAACCGCAACGTCGCGCACATGTCCAGCCTGCTTGCCGGGCTGCCGGTCGAGCTGCCGGGCGCCACCATCAACCGCCTGTGCGGCTCGGGCATGGACGCCGTGGGCACGGCCGCGCGGGCCATCAAGGCCGGCGAGGCCGGCTGATGATCGCCGGCGGCGTGGAGAGCATGAGCCGCGCGCCCTTCGTCATGCCCAAGGCCGAGAGCGCCTTCAGCCGCAGCAACGCGGTCTACGACACCACCATCGGCTGGCGCTTCGTCAACAAGCTGATGAAGGAGATGCACGGCGTCGACTCGATGCCCGAGACGGCCGAGAACGTGGCCACCGACTTCAAGATCGAACGCGCCGCGCAAGACCGCATGGCGCTGGCTTCGCAGCTGAAGGCGGTGGCGGCGCAGAAGGCCGGCTTCTTCGATGCCGAGATCACGCCGGTGACGATCGCACAGAAGAAGGGCGACGCGATCGTCGTGTCGAAGGACGAACACCCGCGCGAGACCAGCCTGGAATCGCTGGCCAAGCTCAAGGGCGTGGTGCGGCCGGATGGCACGGTGACCGCGGGCAACGCCTCGGGCGTGAACGATGGCGCCTGTGCGCTGCTGCTGGCCGGCGAGCGCGCGCTGTCGCGCCACGGCCTGACGCCGCGCGCCCGCGTGGTCGGCATGGCCACCGCCGGCGTGCCGCCGCGCATCATGGGCATCGGCCCGGCGCCGGCCACGCGCAAGGTGCTGGCGCTGACCGGCCTGACGCTGGCGCAGATGGACGTGATCGAGCTGAACGAAGCCTTCGCGGCGCAGGGCCTGGCCGTGCTGCGCGAACTCGGCCTGGCCGACGACGACGCGCGCGTCAACCCGAACGGCGGCGCGATCGCGCTCGGCCATCCGCTGGGCGCCAGCGGCGCGCGGCTGGTCACCACGGCGATCAACCAGCTGCACCGCATCGGCGGCCGCTACGCGCTGTGCACCATGTGCATCGGAGTCGGCCAGGGCATCGCGCTGATCGTCGAACGCGTGTGATCACCGCGGCCGACATCGAAGCGGCGGCCGAGCGCATCGCGCCGCACGTGCGCCGCACGCCGAGCTGGGTGCTGCCCAGCGCGGCGCTGCAGATCGATGGGCCGCCTTTCGAGCTGTGGCTCAAGCTCGAGCAGTTGCAGGTCTCTGGCAGCTTCAAGGCGCGCGGCATGTTCAACCGGCTGCTGGCCAACCCGATCCCGGCGGCCGGCGTGATCGCCGCGTCGGGCGGCAATGCCGGCATCGCCGCGGCGACGGCCGCGCGAGCCCTCGGAGTGCCGGCCGAGATCTTCGTGCCCACGGTCATCTCGCCCGCCAAGCGCGAGCGGCTCGAAGGCCTGGGAGCGCGCGTGGTGGTCACCGGCGCGGTCTACGCCGAAGCGCTGGCCGCCTGCGAGCAACGCCAGCGCGAAACCGGCGCCTTGATGACGCACGCCTACGACCAACCCGAAGTGCTGGCCGGCGCCGGCACGTTGGCGCGCGAGATCGAGCATCAGCTCGGCGTGCCCGATGCGCTGCTGGTCAGCGTGGGCGGCGGCGGCCTGGTGGGCGGCATCGCCTCGTGGTTCGGCGGGCGCACGCAGGTCGTCGCGCTGGAGCCGCAGGGCGCGCCCACGCTGCACCGCGCGCTGGCCGCCGGTGAGCCGGTGGACGTGGAGGTGAGCGGCCTCGCCGCCGATGCGCTCGGCGCACGGCGCATCGGTGCCCTCGCGTGGGAGGTGGCACAGCGCCATCCGATCACCTCTTTGCTGCTCGACGATTCGGCCATCCGCGACGCGCAGCGCCTGCTCTGGCAGTCGTTCAAGCTGGCCGTCGAGCCGGCGGCGGCCCTGCCACTGGCGGCGCTGCGCAGCGGTGCGTGGCGGCCGCGCGAGGCGCAGCGCATCTGCCTGATCGTTTGCGGCGCCAACGTGGACCCGGCCACGCTGGCCTGACTGTTCCCTTCAGTGCAGCGCCGGTTCGGCGGCGGGCTTTGCCGCACGTTGCCCCAGCCGCGCCAGCACGCGACCGAGCGCCGCCACCGCCAGATCCACCTGCGCACGTTCGATCACCAGCGGCGGTGCGAGGCGCACCACGGTGTGGTGGGTGTCCTTGGTCAGCACGCCCTCGTCCATCAGCGCCTCGCACACCGCGCGCGCGCTGGCGAAGGCCGGGTCGATCTGCACGCCGACCAGCAAGCCCTTGCCGCGAATGTCGGTGATGGCAGGATGGCGCAAGGCACGCAGGCTGGCCATCAGGTGCGCGCCTTCGCGTTGTGCCCTTTCGGCGAGATGCTCACTCTCCAAGGTCTGCAGCGCCGCCAGCCCCACCGCCGCGGCGAGAGGGTTGCCGCCGAAGGTGCTGCCGTGGTCGCCGGGCGTGAACTGCGCCATCACGTCGGCGCGGGCGAGGAAGGCGCTCACCGGCAGCAAGCCACCTCCCAGAGCCTTGCCGAGCGTCAGTCCGTCGGGCTTCACCCCTTCGTGGTCGCAGGCGAGCATCGCGCCGGTGCGGCCCAGGCCGGTCTGCACCTCGTCGCAGATCATCAGCACGTTGCGGCGCGTGCAGATCTCGCGCACGGCGCGCAGGTAACCCGCCGGCGGCACCACGATGCCGGCCTCGCCCTGGATGGGCTCGACGATGAAGGCCGCGGTGTCGGGCGTGATCGCCGCTTCCAGCGCGGCGGCGTCGCCGAACGGCACGCTGGCGAAGCCGGGCGCGAACGGCCCGAAGCCATCGCGGTACTGCGCTTCGCTGGAGAAGCCGACGATGGTGGTGGTGCGCCCGGCGAAGTTGCCTTCGGCCACCAGGATGCGCGCCCGCCCCTCGGGCACGCCCTTGACCTTGTAGGCCCACTTGCGCGCCGCCTTGATCGCAGTCTCGACCGCCTCGGCGCCGGAGTTCATCGGCAGCGCGCGGTCCATGCCGGTGGCGCGTGTCAGCGCCTCGAGGAAAGCGCCGAGCCGGTCGGTGTGGAAGGCGCGCGAGGTGATGGCCAGGCGCTGTGCCTGATCGGTGAGCGCCTTCACCAGCACCGGGTGGCCGTGGCCGAAGCTCACCGCCGAGTAGGCCGACATCATGTCCAGATAGCGGCGGCCGTCGGTGTCGAACAGCCACACACCTTCGCCGCGGGAGATCACCACCGGCAGCGGGTGATAGTTGTGCGCGCCATGGCGGGCTTCGAGCTCGATCGGGTCGGCGGTGGTGGTGCGCGAACGCAGCGCTGCGGCGCGGGCAGTGGTGCTCATGGCGATTTCCTGCAATGGATCCTGGATCTCGCAACTCTAGGCGCCACCGCGCGAAATGTGCTTTCCAAGAGTTGCATGGGTTCGTCGTTCGGTGCATGCTTCTTGCACAACAGGACGACTCCGACATGGAAACCACCCCTCTCGACGCCATCGACCGCAAGATTCTCGAGGCCTTGCAGGCCGACGGCCGTGCCACCAACGTCGAACTCTCCGCGCGTGTGCACCTGTCGGCGCCGCAGTGTTTTCGCCGCGTGCGCGCTCTGGAGGAGCGCGGCGTCATTCGCAGCTATGCCGCGCAGGTGCAACCTGAGGCGATCGGCCTGGGCGTGATGGCCTATGTCAGCCTGAACATCGCCGGCCAACAGTTCGGGCGCGTGCGCGAGATCGAGGCGAGCATCCGCAGCTTTCCGCAGATCCTGGAATGCCACACGGTCTCTGGCGACAGTGACTACTTGCTCAAGGTGGTGGCTCGCGACCTGAAGAGCCTGTCGCAGTTCCTCACCGACCGGCTGATGCAAGTCCCGGGCGTCGATGACGTGCGCTCGATGATCTGCCTGGAGGAGATCAAGGCGCCTGCGCCGCTGCCAGTGGAACCCTGAGCCAGCGAAGGTACTTCGCGCGAATATCGCGCAGATGTTTTCTTTCTGAACAACGGCAGGCCGATTGCCGCTAGATTGACCTGGCTCACGAGACAGCCCGCATGTTCGCCCCCGTTTCCCCCGCCGACCCGACCCACAGCGCCACGCCACAACGCCGCGACCTGATCGCCGGCCTGGAGAAGGGCCTGGCGGTGATCTGCGCCTTCGACCAGGAACGCCCGCTGCTCAGCGTCACCGAAGTCGCCGAGCGCTGCCAGCTGACCCGCGCCGCCGCGCGCCGTTACCTGATCACGCTGGAGCACCTGGGTTTCGTGCGCAGCGAGCGCGGGCGCTGGTCGCTCAGCGCGAAGGTGCTGCGGCTGGCGCAGAGCTACATGCACTCAGGCCGGTTGCCGCGCCTCGTCCAGCCCGAACTGCACCGCCTCGTTGCGGCGCTCAAAGAGGCCTCGTCGGCAGGCGTGCTCGACGGCGACGACGTCATCTGCATCGCCGCGCTCACTGCCGGCCACCTGGTCTCGAGCACGCTGCAGCCGGGCACGCACGTACCGGCCTTCTGCACCGCCAACGGCCGCGTGCTGCTCGCCGCGCTGCCGCCCGCGCAGAGCGACGCCTGGCTGGCCGGCCGCCACTTCGAGCCGCGCACCGCCCACACGATCACTGATCCGCAACGCCTCCGCGCCGAGCTGGCGCGGGTGCGCAGCCAGGGTTACGCGCTGGTCGACCAGGAGCTGGAGATCGGCCTGCGCACGATCTCCGTGCCGCTGCTCAGCGCCGATGGCGCGGTGCTCGCCGCCATCAACGTCAGCGCGCACGCCGCGCGCCGCTCGGCTGAACAGCTCATCGACGAATGCCTGCCCGCGCTGCGCCAGACCCAGGCCACGCTGCGCCGGCTGCTTTGATCCCGACGAGCATCCACCGGAGACACCCCATGAAAGTCCAGGTCGCCATCGTCGGCGCCGGCCCCTCGGGCCTGCTGCTCGGCGCGCTGCTGCACAAGGCCGGCGTCGACGCCGTCATCCTCGAGGCGAAGACACCCGAGTACGTGCTCGGCCGCATCCGCGCCGGCGTGCTCGAGCAGGTCAGCGTCGACCTGCTCGACACCGTGGGCGTGGGCGAGCGCATGCACCGCGAGGGCCTGGTGCACGGCGGCTTCGAGCTGTGCTTCGGCGGCGCTCGGCACCGCATCGACATGAAGAGGCTCACCGGCGGCAAGCAGGTGATGGTCTATGGCCAGACGGAGGTGACGCGCGACCTGATGGACGCGCGCCTTGCCGCCGGCCTGACGACGATCTACGAAGCCGCCGACGTGAGCCTGCACGACTTCGACGGCCCGACACCGCGCGTGCGCTACCGCAAGGACGGTGCGACGCACGAGATCGAGTGCGACTTCATTGCTGGCTGCGACGGCTTCCACGGTGTCAGCCGCGCCAGCGTGCCGGCCGGTGCGATCCGCAACTTCGAGCGCGTCTACCCGTTCGGCTGGCTGGGCGTCCTGTCGGACACGCCGCCGCTGGCGCACGAGCTGATCTACTCCAACCACGAGCGCGGTTTCGCGCTGTGCAGCATGCGCTCGATGACGCGCAGCCGGCACTACGTGCAGTGCTCGCTGGACGACAAGGTCGAGCAGTGGAGCGACGATGCCTTCTGGGACGAGCTGCGCCGCCGCCTCGACCCGGCCGCGGCCGAGTCGCTGGTCACCGGGCCGTCGATCGAGAAGAGCATCGCGCCGCTGCGCAGCTTCGTCGCCGAGCCGATGCGCTTCGGGCGCCTGTTCCTCGCCGGCGACGCCGCGCACATCGTGCCGCCCACCGGTGCCAAGGGCCTGAACCTCGCCGCGTCCGACGTGAGCTACCTCGGCTCGGCCATCACCGAGTACTACCAAGAGCGATCCAGCGCCGGCATCGACGGCTATTCGCAGCGCTGCCTGCGCCGGATCTGGCGTGCCGAACGCTTCTCCTGGTGGTTCACGAACCTGATGCACAAGTTCCCGGAGACCGGCGAATTCGGCCAGAAGATGCAGGCCGCGGAGCTGGACTACCTGGTCAACTCGGTGGCTGCCTCGACCACCATGGCCGAAAACTACGTCGGCCTGCCGCTGTAGCTGGCTGCTTCAGGCCCCCCCGAAGTCGTTGCGCGGCGGGAAGTCCGGCACCACCTGTGGCCAGCTCAGCCGCGTGCGCATCACGCGCTGCGGCGGCGCGGGCAGGATGTCGCTGTTGACCGGCAGCATGTCGAACGAGCCGGCGAGCAGGTTCCACTGGTCGTCGAAGCGCATCTCCAGCAGCCCGCCGCTCGCGCCGGGGCCGAAGGCAAACAGGCTCACCGGCAGCGCCCCGTTTTCCTCCGTGCGCCTGAGCAGGTCGCCGTTGATGTCGAACTGCTCGGTGACCTTCTGCTGGTTGTAGACAGCGCCTCCGGCCCCGCCCAGCGCGAGCTGCACCTGTGTCACCTCTCGTGAGTCCCAGAGGACCGTGCCGCTGAAGTTGACGAGGAACGCGCCGATCTGGTTGCCCATGCCGCCGTTGCCGCTCCAGGTGATCGTGGTGCGCGTACGAGTGCTGGCGTCGTAGCGGCTGATGCTGCCGCTGGCACTGAAGTCGGCGCGGCTGTGCACCGAGGCCGCCAGGAAGCCCTGCGGGATGCTGTTGCGTGCATAGGCGTCGGGCTCCAGGCGCCAGCCATGCACGTCCGCGCGCATGCGCACGGTGATCGTCGTCGTCAGCGTGAGTTCGTCGATGCTCAGCACCGCCTGGATCGGGATCTCCCAGTGCGTGACCGGAACGACATTGCTGCAGCGCCCGCCGTTGACCACCTGCACGTAGCCTCCGCGCTCCAGCTCGGGTTGCCGCAGCGGGCCTTGCAGCAACCCGCCTTCCCAGGTCGGGCTGCTCAGCGGCTCGGCTCCTGTCAGCAGCGGATCGGCGGCACGCGCGAGCAGCGGCTCCTGAAATCGACCTGAATCACTGCTGCCGGCCAGCAGCTGCGACCCCATCGTCACCGTCTCCGGCTGCGACGGCTGCCGACTCACCGGCATACCGGCGGCAGCGTGCCCGAACTGCCCGACGAGTTCGATCTCGAGCGAGTTCTCCTTGATCAGCACGTAGTCGATCGTCGGCAGCAACGTGTTCACGAAGAGGGCTGGCTGACGCTCCTGAAGGTAGTCGAGGGACGCGTTGCCACTGCCGGCCAGGCCGCGCGACATCAGGTGGGAGAGCGTTTCGCCCATGCCGTACGCGCGCAGTCGCGGTTCGGGGTTCTGGCGCACGTTGCGACCGTCGAGCTTGTTGGTGGCCAGGTTCAGCTGGATCAGGTCGTCGGCGAAGGCCAGCATGCGCTGCCATGGCACGGCGCCGCGCCAGACCAGGATGTGGCGCAGGTGCGCTGCTGTCAGCACCTGCACCCAGTCCAACATGTCTGGTGCACCAGTGAGGTTGAGGATGCCGACGCTCTCGACCGGAAAGCTCCAGAAGTTCAGGCTGGCCCATTCGGGCCCGATGGCCAGGCCCGCAACGGCCTCCCAGGCGCCGTTCACACCGCGCAGCCGAACGGCATGGGCCACGGCGCCGGCCTTCAGCTCGGCGTCGTAGCGGTCCAGGTTGGCCTCGCTGGCCAGCGTGTCGAGGCAGATCAGCGTGCGCGGGCTGGCGTCGGGCCCGGCCTGCGCCGCCTGGGCGGTGACGAAGAACACGCCGTCGCCCTGGACCGACCGCAGCCCCTCGATGCCGTTCATCAGCGACGGGTCGAGCGTCTCGCCGCTCACGGCGCCCGGCAGCACGAAACCTCTGCCCAGCGCCATGGTGCGCAGTTGCGGCAGCGTGTTGGCGTCGACCCAATCGCTGCACAGGTGCGCGGCATCCACGCTGGCGTTCAAGGGCACCTCGCCGAACGTATCCACCTGGCGGTACTGCTGGCCCGTGAGGATGGCGGGCGTGTCGAACTCCCCCGCGGCAGCGGCACGCTTGCGCAGGCCACCCGCACGCGACGGCACCGCGGGAGCAATGCCTGTGGCCGCTGCCGGCTCCAGATTGTTCGGCACGACCAGGTACTGACCGTCGGTAAAGCGCGCCCAGACATTGCCGACGCGGGTCGAGATGCCTACCGTCTCCAGCCCTGGCAGCGCCTGCAGCGCGAGTGCGAGCGCCGTGCTGTCGAATCGAGCGGCACCCGCTGCCAGCCCGGCAAGCGCCGCGCGCGCCGACTCCAGCGTGGCCAGCCTCAATGCGGGGCTGACCGCGGCGCCGGGCGTCCCGCTGCCGGGTGCTCCGCCGCCACCGCCACCGCCGCCAGCACCGCCGTCGCCGGCAGCCGTGTCACCGCCCCCACCGCAGGCGGCCAACCCGCCTGTCGAGAGCAGCACCATGCCGGGTCCGGCCAGAGCCAGGAAACGCCGGCGTCGCTCGTCGATTGGATTCATCGCCCTCTCCCCACTGGTCGGCCGCGCAGGTCACGCAGCCGCAGTCTGGTCGGACGGGCGTTATGCGGGCGTTACGGCCGCTCGCGCGGCTGCGGGGGCTGGTCGCCGGCTCAGTGGCTCGCCACGGCGAGCCACCTGTCGAGCGTGGCCGGATCGGCCAGCAGGGCCTCGCTCTCACCGCGGTGCACCACGGCGCCGCGGTCGAGCACCACGGCCGTGTGGGTGATCGGCAGGATCATGCGCGGGTTCTGCTCGACGATGATGGCCGACATGCCTTCGTCGCGCACCACGCGCGCGATCGAGCGCAGCAGCTCCTCGACGATGATCGGCGCCAGGCCTTCGAGCGGCTCGTCGAGCAGCAGCAGCTTGGGGTTGAGCACCAGCGCGCGCGCCACGGCGAGCATCTGCTGCTCGCCGCCGGAGAGTTCGTTGCCCATATTCGTGCGCCGCTCGGCCAGGCGCGGGAACATTTCGAAGGCACGTGCCACCGTCCACGGCCCCGGCCGCGCCACGGCGCTGAGGTTCTCGTCGACTGTCAGCGATTTGAAGATGTTGCGCTCCTGCGGCACCCAGCCGATGCCGGCGGCGGCGCGCTTGAACGAGGGCATCGTGGAGATGTCTTCGCCGTCGAGCACGATGCGCCCGGCGTGGCGGCGCGTCGCGCCGACCAGCGTGTTCAGCAGCGTCGTCTTGCCGGTGCCGTTGCGGCCGAGCAGCGCCAGCGAGCGGCCCTTTTCCAGCACCAGGTCGACGCCCTGCACCACCACGGCCTCGCCGTAGCCCGCCTTCAGGCCTTCAACCCGCAGCAGTTCAGCCATGCGGCGTGCCCTCCCCGAGGTAGACCGACTTCACCCGCGGATCGTTGGCGATGCTCTTCACGTCGCCCTCGGCGAACAACGAGCCGTTGACCAGCACCGACACCGTGCGCGCGAAGTTGAAGACCAGGTCCATGTCGTGCTCGATGAGCAGCACCGTTACCTCGGCGGGCAGCGCGTTGACGATGTCGAAGATCTCCTGCCGCTCGCCCTCGGGCACGCCGGCCACCGGCTCGTCGAGCAGCAGCACGCGCGGCGCGCAGGCCAGCGCGGTGGCGATCTCGAGCTGGCGGCGCTTGCCGTAGGCCAGCAGCGCGACCTTCTGGTCCTGCACGTCGTCGAGGTGGAATTGCGCAAGCAGTTGCTCGCAGCGCGCCGCCACGCGCTCGTCGCGGCCCAGCGCCTGCCAGAAGCGCGCGCTGATGCCCAGCTGGTTGGACACGGTCAGTGCCAGCGACTGCAGCGGTGTCAGTTCGCTGAACAGCTGGTTGATCTGGAAGGTGCGCACGATGCCGCGGCGCACGCGCTGGTGCGAGGGCAGCTTCGTGATGTCCTCGCCCTCGAGCATCACGGTGCCCGCGGTCGGCTCCAGCACACCGGTGAGCAGGTTGATCAGCGTGGTCTTGCCGGCGCCGTTCGGGCCGATCAGCGCCTGGCGCGCGCCCTTCTCGACCTTCAGCGAGACGTCGTTGGTGGCCGCGAAGCCGCCGAAGCGCTTCACCAGGTTGCGCGTTTCGAGGACGGTTGTCATAGCGTTGCGGGCCGAGCGCCGGGCCGCTCCCAAGCTGGCCCGCGCCCCCTTCGGGGGTGGGCTTCGGTGCGCCCAAGACCGGGAGTCGTCATTTCCACCACGTCCAGGGCTTGAAGAAGCGGTCGCGCCCGACCATGACGAGCACGACGAGGAACAGGCCGAGCCAGAAGGTCCAGTACTGCGGCGTCCAGGCCGACAGCACGCTGTGCATCAGCTTGAAGCCGATGGCGCCGAGCACGCCGCCCCACAGCCAGCCGGTGCCGCCGATGATCAGCATCAGCATCACGTCGGCGCTGCGATGGAAGTCGAGCACGTCGAGCGAGGCGAAGCCGGTGGTCTGCGCCAGCAGCGCGCCGGCCGTGCCGGCCATCGCAGCGGCGAGGGTGTAGACGGCACCCAGGCGCAGGTCGACGTTCAGTCCGATCGCCGCGGCACGCAGACGGTTGTCGCGGATCGCGCGCAGCGACCAGCCGAAGGGCGAGGCGACGATGCGCCGCGCGATCAGCAGGCAGATCACCAACAGCACCAGCGAGTAGGCGAAGGCGGTGCGGCCATAGAGGTCGAACTCGAAGCGGCCGAGCAGCAGACCCATGCTCACGCCTTGCAGGCCGTCGGCGCCGCCGGTGAACTCGAGCTTGTTGGCGAGTTCGTAGAGGATGGCCGCCACGCCCAGCGTGATCATCAGCCGGGCCAGGTCGGAGCCGCGCATCACCAGCACGCTGGACAGTGCGCCGAGAAGCGCGGCGGCGGCCGTGCCCACGACGAGGCCAACCAGCGGATCCGGCATCACGTGCTTGGCAAACAGCGCCGCCGTGTAGGCACCGACGCCGAAAAACGCGGCATGGCCCAGCGAGATGATGCCGGCGTAGCCGAGGATCAGGTCGAGCGAGAGCGCAAACAGCGCGAAGATGGCGATCTCGTTGCCCAGCAGCGAATGCTCGGCGCCGGCGGCGAACCACGAGATCGCCAGCGCCGCGATGAGCGCCAGCTCCCAGGGCCGCCAGCGGCGGTCGGCAGCGATCGACTGGGCAGCGCTCATCGGGTGGCTCCGCGGCCGAACAGCCCCTGCGGGCGGACGAACAGGATGATCACCATCAGCAGGTAGACGACGAAGGCGCCGAGTTGCGGCACGTAGTACTTGCCCATCACGTCGGCGATGCCCAGCAGCAGCGCTGCCAGCAGCGGCCCGGTGATGGTGGTGGTGCCGCCGACCGAGACGACGATGAGGAAATAGATCATGAACTTGAGCGGGAAGCTCGGGTCGAGGCCGAGCACCTCGGCCCCCAGCGCGCCGCCCAGGCCGGCCAGGCCCGAGCCGACCGCGAAGGTGACGCTGAACACGGTGTTGACGTCGATGCCCAGGCCGGCGGCCACGCGCGGGTCATCGACCGCCGCGCGCAGCCGGCTGCCGAAACGCGTGCGGCCGAGCACCCACTGCAGCATCAGCGTGAGCAGCAGGCAGACGATGATGATGAACAGCCGGTACTTGCCGATGCCCACGCCGGCGATCTCGAAACGGCCCTGCAGCCACATCGGCAGCTTGACGATCTGCTGCTGCGAGCCGACCAGCCAGTCGACCGCGGCGACCGTCATGAACACCAGGCCGATGGAGAACAGCACGTGGTCCAGGTGCGGCCGCTTGTACATCGGCCGGTAGAGCAGCCGCTCCGCCACGGCGCCCACCAGCGCCGGCAGCAGGAAGGCCAGCGGCAGCGTGGCCAGGAAGGGCACGCCGGCGCGGTCCATCAGCAGCACGGTGACGTAGCCGCCCGCCATCGCGAAGGCGCCGTGCGCCAGGTTGACGAAGTTCATCAACCCGAGCGTCACCGCCAGCCCGACGGCGAGCACGAACAGCAGCATGCCGTAGGCGATGCCGTCGAAGAGCAGTGTGAGCATCGTCAGAGGCCCTCTTGGGAGGGCTTCTTCTCGGTTACTTGGACTTCCCCGGGTCTTTCATCGCCTTGATGGCGTCGAACTCGACGTTGTGCAGTTCGCCGCCGACCTTCTCCACCTTGCGCACGTACATGTCGTGCACGATGTCGCGCGTCTGCGCGTCGATCAGCACCGGGCCGCGCGGGCTCTCGAAGATCTGGCCCTTCATGCCGGCCAGCAGCGCGTCGCCGCCGGCACCCTTGCTCGCCTTCAGGCCTTCGACGATGACGCGCATGCCGTCGTAGCCGCCGACGGCCATGAAGTTCGGGCGCATGCCGTTGTTGGCCTTCTTGAAGGCCTCGACGAACTTCTGGTTCACCGCCGACTTGTGGTTGGCCGAGTAGTGGTGCGAGGTGACCACACCCAGCGCCACGTCACCCATGTCGGCGAGCTGGTCGTCGTCGGTGATGTCGCCGGTGCCGATCAGCCGGATCCCGGCCTTGTCGAGGCCGCGCTCGGCGAACTGCTTCATGAAGGCCGCGCCCTGGCCCGAGGGCAGGAACACGAACAGCGCCTGCGGGCTGGCATCGCGCACCTTCTGCAGCACCGGCGCGAAGTCGGGCGCGCGCAGCGGCGTGCGCAGCTTCTCGAGCACCTGGCCGCTGTTGAGGGTGATGCGGTCGGCGAAATACTTCTCGGCGTCGATGCCGGGGCCGTAGTCGCTGACCAGCGAGACGACCTTCTTGATGCCGTTCTTGTTCGCCCATTCGGCGATTGCCACGGCCGCCTGCGGCAGCGTGAAGCTGGTGCGCACGACGTAGGGCGAGGCCTCGGTGATCGCGGAGGTGGCCGCGGCCATCACGACCATCGGCGTCTTGCTCTGCGTGGCGATCGGCGCGGTGGCCATTGCCGAGGGCGTGATGCCGAAGCCGGCCAGCGCCACGACCTTGTCGTTGACGACCAGCTCCTGCGCCAGGCGGCGCGTCTGGTCGGGCGTGCTGGCGTCGTCCTTGACGATCACCTCGACCTTGCGGCCACCGATCACCGGGTTGTTCTGCGCCATGTAGAGCTTGACCGCGGCGTCGATCTGCCGGCCGGTCGAAGCCTGCTGGCCGGTCATCGGCAGGACGAGGCCGATCTTGATCGGGCCGGTATCGGCCGCCGAGGCCGACTGGGCCGCCAGGCCGAGGCCCAGGGACATCGTGGCGGCCGCCAGGGCACGCAGGGTGGTGCGCTTGTGCATGAAGCTGTCTCCAGAGAAAGGCCCGTGCAGGCTGCCGGGCCGGACCAGTCAAACCATCATCATCGCCGACCGCGGGAGAACCCTGAGGGACCGCACGGCGCAGCCTGACATTGTGCGGCGCGATGGTGCGGCATGGCCGATCCACGGACAACGAGGATCATCCACTAGCAGCTATCGCAAACCGGCATGCCCGCCTGCGCGGGCCGGGCGCGCTACAGGTCGATCACCAGCCGCGCCGAGCGTGAGCGCGAGCAGCAGGGCAGGAACTGGTCGCCGGCGGCCTGCTCCTCGGGCGTGAGGTAGAGGTCGCGGTGCTCCGGCTCGCCTTCGATGACGCGCGTCAGGCAGGTGCCGCAGACGCCTTGCTCGCAGGAGGTGGCGACCGTCACGCCGGCCTCGGCCAGGGCCTGCACGATGCTGCGATCCGCCGGCACGACGACGATGCGGCCCGAGCTGGCCAGTTGCACCTCGAACGATGCATCGCCCGCCACCGGCGCGACGTCGGCAGAGAAAAATTCGTAGTGCAGCTGCGATTCGGGCCAGCCCTGGGCACGCGCAGCGCCCAGCACCGCGTCCATGAAGCCCTTGGGCCCGCAGACGTAGAGGTGCCGCCCGGCCGGAGGCTCGGCCAGCAATGCGGCGATGTCCAGGCGCTGATCGGGCACGCCGTCGTCATGGTGAAACTGCACCCGCGGCGCGAAGGCCGACCGCGAGATGCGTTCGACGAAGGCCGTGCGCGACCGCGAGCGCGTGCAGTAGTGCATCTCGAAGGCCGCGCCGACGTTGGCCAGCCGCTCCGCCATGCACAGCAGCGGCGTGATGCCGATGCCGCCGGCCAGCAGCAGGTGGCTGCCGGCCTCGTGGGCCAGCGCGAAGTGGTTCTTCGGCGTGCTGATGGTCAGCGTGTCGCCTTCCTTCACCACGTCGTGCATGGCGGCCGAGCCGCCGCGCGAGGCGGCGTCGCGCAGCACGGCGATCAGGTAGCGGTGCGTCTCGGTCGGGTCGTTGCACAGCGAGTACTGGCGCGTCTGGCCGCCCGGCAGTTGCACGTCGACGTGCGAGCCGGCCGAGAACGCCGGCAGCGGCGCGCCGTCGGCGCTGACCAGTTCGAAGCTGCAGATGCCCTCGGCCTCGACCGCCTTGCGCGCGACACGCACCGACAGGGTCGCACCGCTCATGACGTGGCCTTCTCTTGCTCGACCAGCCGATCGATGATGCGCCGCGCCTGCACGCCGCCGAGGTCGGTGTTCAGCGACAGCAGCTTGCGCTCCGGCCGCGCGAGCAGGTTGCGCTGCTGCGACTCGAGCATCTCCAGGTCTTCCATGAACACCTTGCCCTGCGCCTCGCGGATCGAGGCGGTGAGCGCCTTGTCGTCGGGGCGGAAATTGCGGGCCAGGCCCCAGAAGTACCAGATCGAGGTCTCGGTCTCGGGCGTGATCAGGTCCACCACGATGCCCGAGGTCTTGGCCGCGGCCGGCGCGTCGAAGCCACCCTGCCCGGCCAGCGCCACGCCCACGTCGATCAGCACGGAAGACGGCGGCACGAAGCGGCAGCGCTGCCAGCGGTCCACCGTGGCCTGGTCGTCGTGGCCGTTGCTGCGCATCGCGACCTGCCAGAAGGGCGGCGCCTTCACGCCAGGCATCTCGCGCCGGGTGATGACGACATCGCCCTCTGCGGTAGTCTGCGCCGGCACCTCGTCGAGCTCCTGCTGGCCGATGCTGGTGGAGTGCACGTACTTCTCGTGCGTCAGGTCCATCAGGTTGTCGACCATCAGCCGGTAGTCGCACTTCACATGGAACATGCCGCCGCCGAAGGCCCAGGCCGGGTCTTCCGCCCAGGCCAGGTTCGGCAGCAGCGCCGGGTCGGCCTTGGCCGCCTCGCCCGGCCACACCCAGACGAAGCCGTAGCGCTCGATCACCGGGTAGTTGGCCACCGGCGGAAAGCCGCGCACGCGCTGGCCGGGCATGGCGACGGTCTTGCCCTCGCAGCCCATCTCCAGGCCGTGGTAGCCGCAGACCAGCTTGCCCTCGACCACGCGGCCGAGCGACAGTGGCGCGCCGCGGTGCGGGCACCAGTCGTCCAGGCCGACCGCCTGCCCTTGCGGACCACGGAAGAAGACGATGCGCTCGCCGCACACCGTGCGGCCCAGCGGCTTCTCGTCGATGTCGGCCGGGGTGCAGGCCACATACCATGCGTTCTTGGGATACATCCTTGTCTCCTGATGCTCGAGCACTTGCCGATTGGATCCAATTGTGCGACAAACCGAGCTCATGGCGCAACTGAAAGCCATTTATGGATCCAATTGAAGCCCCGAGTCCGGATTCGAGCAGTGTCGTCGCCACTTTGCGGCAGCTCATCGTCAATGGGCGGCTGGCGGCCGGCGAACGGCTGGTCGAGATCCCGGTGGCCGCGGCGCTGGGGGTGTCGCGCACGCCGGTGCGGCTGGCCTTCCGCACGCTGGAGCAGGAAGGGCTGCTCGAGAAGGCCGGCAAGCGCGGCTACGTGGTGCGCCGCTTCTCGGAGGCCGACGTGCGCTCGGCCATCGAGGTGCGCGGCACCCTGGAGGGCCTGGCCGCCCGGCACCTGGCCGAGCGCGGCATGACCGATGCGGTGCGCGAGACGCTGGCCGGCTGCATCGCCGAAGGCGCCGCCGTGCTGGCCAAGGGCTTCCTCGTCGACGAGGACATCGGCCGCTGGGGCCGCCTGAACAAGCGCTTCCACGACACGCTGGTCGACGCGCAGGACAGCCGCGTCATCGCCGACGCCATCGCACGCAACAATCACCTGCCCTTTGCCTCGGCCGACTCGCTGGCGCTCGACCGCGCCGCCCTGCCCTCGGAATACCAGAAGCTGCGCATCGCCCAGCTGCAGCACCAGCTGGTGTTCGATGCGCTCGCGCAGCGCGAGTCGGCGCGCGTCGAGATGCTGATGCGCGAACATGCCTGGGTGGGCTTTCGCTACGGGCATCTGTTCGACCCGGCCTCGGCCCCTTCACCGGCACTGTCATGATTTCACCCACCCCGACTCACGGAGACACACGATGACCGCCCGCACCACGCCCCCGTTCCGCGCCGACCATGTCGGCAGCTTCCTGCGCCCCAAGTACCTGCTCGATGCGCGCGAGCAGTTCTTCGTGAAGAAGGAGATCACCGCCGAGCAGCTGCGCGCGGTGGAAGACAAGGCGATCACCGAGATCGTCAAGTTCCAGCAGGACGTCGGCCTGCAGTCGATCACCGACGGCGAGTTCCGCCGTACCTATTTCCACATCGATTTCCTCGAGCAGCTCGGCGGCGTGAAGACCGACATCCCGGTCACCATCCGCAAGCCCGACGGCACCGAAGAGCTGGCGCCGCCGGTGATGCGCGTGGTCGGCAAGGTCGAGCATGTGAAGGACATCCAGCGTGCCGACTTCGAGTACCTGAAGAGCCAGGTGGCCGCTGGCCTGACGCCCAAGGTGACGATCCCGTCGCCGACCATGCTGCATTTCCGCGGCGGCCGCGCCGGCATCAGCAAGGAGCACTACCCGGAGCTCGACCCGTTCTTCTACGACGACGTGGCCAAGGCCTACGGCGACGAGCTGCAGAGCCTGTTCGACGCCGGCTGCCGCTACGTGCAGATGGACGACACCAACATGGCCTACCTGTGCGACGAGAAGATGCGCGAGGCGGCGCGCCAGCGCGGCGACGACCCCAACGAGCTGCCGCACCGCTACGCCAAGTTCATCAACAAGGTGGTGGCGCACAAGCCGGCCGGCATGACGCTGGCCATGCACCTGTGCCGCGGCAACTTCAAGAGCACGCATGCGGCGGCCGGCAACTACGAGCCGGTGGCCGAGGCGCTGCTGTCGGAGATGAACCTCGACGCCTTCTTCCTCGAGTACGACGACGACCGCTCGGGCGACTTCCGCCCGCTGCGCTACCTGCCCAAGGGCAAGATCGTCGTGCTCGGCCTGGTGACCACCAAGTTCGGCGAGATGGAGAGCAAGGACGCGCTCAAGCGCCGCATCGAGGAGGCCTCGAAGTACGCGCCGCTGGACCAGCTGTGCCTGAGCCCGCAATGCGGCTTCTCCAGCACCGTGCACGGCAACAACATCGCGGTGGAGGCGCAGCGCGCCAAGCTGCGCCTGGTCGTCGAGACCGCGCAGGAAGTCTGGGGGTGATCGGCTGACGCTTGCACTTTCGCACGACCGTGCTAAAGTGCCTGTCATGGTCACGGACAGCGCCATCACGGTCGAAGCGAAGACGCAGCGCAGCGGGCTGACGCTCGCCGCCATCCTCGACACCGCGCTCGAGATGGCGGCCTCCGACGGCCTGGAGAGCCTGACCGTCGGTGAGGTCGCCAAGCGCCTGGGCCTGTCCAAGAGCGGCGTGTTCTCGCGCATCGGCTCGCGCGAGGCGCTGCAGAAGGCGGTGGTCGAGGAGTACGACCGCCGCTTCCTGCAGGACGTGTTCGTGCCGGCGATGCGCGAGCCGCGCGGCCTGCCTCGCCTGAACGCGATCATGCGGCTGTGGCTGCAGCGCGCCCGCGACGTCGAGATCCGCACCGGCTGCCTCTACTGCGCCGGCGCCTTCGAGTACGACGACCGCGAGGGCCCGCTGCGCGAGTTGCTGCTCGACGGCACGCGCCGCTGGCGCGCGGCGCTCAGGCGCACCGCCATCCAGGCCATCGAGGCCGGCCACCTGAAACCCGACACCGATGCCGAGCAGCTCGTCTACGAGCTCGACGGCCTGTTCGTCGCGCTGATGCGCGAGGCGCGCTTCCTGCGCGACCCGCGCGCCGCCGACCGTGCCTGGTGCGCCTACGAGCGGCTGATCGCATCGCTGCTGGCCGCGCCCGAGCGCCGCACGCGCCACTGAACTCCAACCCGCCATGAACGACGTGTTCCACCCTGCGGCCACCAGCCGCGCCTATATTTCGCACGCTCGTGCGAAGAAAGGATCCTCACCATGCTGATCATCGTCTTCGGGGCTGCCGGGCTGGCCGGCATCGGCTCCGCCGCCTGGGCTCTGCTGCGCCTGTGGCAAGGCCTGCCGCGCCGCAATGCCGACCTGGTGCTGTTCTGAGCATGGCCGCGCCCACCAACTCGGCAAGCAACCCAGCCGCTGCCTTCTACGCCGCCAGCCCGGCGGCGCGCGCCCTCGGCGCCACGCTGCGCCTGACCGACCGGCTCGTGCCGGCCTGGGGCACACGCGGTGCGCTGCGGCTCTTCTTCACCCCGCTGCCCTGGAAGCTCGCGGCGCGCCGGCCGCTGCCCGCACCCTGGCAGCTGACGCATTGGCCCTTCGAAGGCGTGCCGCTGGCCAGCCACCGCCGCGCCGACGTGCCGCCGGGCCGTCCTGTCGTGCTGCTAGTGCACGGCTGGGCCGGCAGCGCCGGGCAGATGCGGCGGCTGGCCGACCGGCTGGTGGCCGACGGTTTCGACCCGGTGCTGCTGGACCTGCCCGCGCACGGCCGCAGCGGCGGCTGGCGCTCGACGCTGCCCCAGTTCGGCCGCGCGCTGTTCGCCGCCACGGCGCGACTGGGCCCGCTGCACGGCGTGGTCGCGCATTCGCTGGGCGCGCTGGCCGCGCTGCATGCCGCGGCGCGCGGCCTGCCTGTGCAGCGCCTCGCGCTGATCGCGCCGTCGGCACCGCCGGCGCAGTTCCTCGACTGGTTCGCCGGCAGCTTCGGCCTGCCGTCCGGCATCAGCGCGCGCATGCGCGCGCAGATCGAGTTGCGCGAGGAGGTGAACCTCGGCGAGTACGAACCCGGCTGGCTGGGCCCGCGCGTGATGCAGCCGAGCCTGGTGCTGCACGACGAAGCCGACCGCGTGGCGCCGTTCAGTGCCAGTCGCCGCCTCGCGAAGGCCATGCCCTCGCTGCGGCTCGCATCGCACGCTGGCCTCGGGCACCGGCGCATCCTCGATGACACGGCGGTCGCCGAGGCGGTGGCCGCGCACCTGCGGATGGAAGGATCAGCCTGACGTGGCCTCGGCGCGCACGCCGCGCCGGCGCGCCGTCTGCTTCAGGCCGACCTTGAGCAGCAGTTCGACGAGCAATGCGCGCTCGGCCGGCGACAGGCCGGCGAGCGTGCCCTCCTCCATCGTCGCGGCGATCGCTTCGGCGCGCTTGACCAGCGCGCGGCCGGCGGCGGTCAGGTGGATCAGCATGGCGCGGCGGTCCTGCGTGCTGCGCACCCGTTCGACCCAGCCGTTCTCGACCAGCCGGTCCAGCGTGATCGCCATGTTCGGAGCGGAGATGTCCAGCGCCTCGCCGAGCTGCTTCTGGTTGACCTCGGAGTTCGAGGCCACCAGCAACAGGATCGAGTAGTCGACCACCTTCAACCCGAGCGGCCCGAGGTGGCGGGCGAAGTCCTTGCGCAGCTCGATCGCCGCGCGGCTGGCGGCGTAGCCTACCAGCGTGGTCAGGCGCGAATGGTCGAGCCCGTGGCTGTCGGCCATGTCTACCTGCGTCATGCCGCTTCAGGCGGAGCCAGCCGGGCCAGCGGCTGCCAGCCGGCGCGTGCCTGCGCCAGCGCATGCTCGAACTCGGGCCGCAGGTGGACGAAGCAATGCGCAGCGCTCTCACACTTGGCGCGGTGGAAGGCGTCGCCGGCATGCTGCGGCCGGCTCGACACGGCGTCGGCACGCGCCCAGGCCTGGGCGACCAGCGCGAGGCCGGTGGCGCGCAGCAGGTCGTCGGCGACGCGGAACGGGAGCTCGGCGTCTTCGCGCGAGGCGGCGACCACGTCGGCCGCGAGCTCACCGAGCAGCCGCAACTGCTCGAAGGCCGCCGGGCCATGGCGCGCGGCCACCGGCAGCCCGGCTGCCAGCGCTTCCAACCAGGCCGCGAACTTTCGCCCGCCGTCGGCGACCAGCTTGCGCACCACGAGATCGATCGCCTGGATCTGGTTGGTGCCCTCGTAGATCATCGCGATGCGCGCGTCGCGCACACATTGTTCGACACCCCAGTCGTGCGTGTAGCCGTGGCCGCCGAAAACCTGCAGCGCCTCGCTGGCCAGCGCGAAGCCGTTGTCCGTGAGGAAGGCCTTGAGCACCGGCGTGAGCAGCGCGGCCTGCTCGTGCGCACGCTCGCGCACGGCGGCGTCGGGCGACTGCTCGGCCAGGTCGATCAGGTGGGCCGCCTCGTAGGCGATCAGCCGCGAGCCTTCGACCAGCACACGCTGGCGCAGCAGCGTGCGGCGCATCGCCGGGTGCAGCACGATCGGATCGGCGGCACCCTGTGCGTCGCCGCGCGCCGGCGCACGCGACTGCAGCCGCTCATGCGCATAGACGAGCGCATTGCGGTGCGCGTTCTGCGCATGCGCCAGGCCCTGCAATGCGACGTGCAGGCGCGCCGCGTTCATCATCGCGAACATCGCCGCCAGGCCGCGGTTCGGTTCGCCGACCAGCCAGCCGGTGGCACCCTCGAAGGCCATCACGCAGGTCGCGCTGCCCTTGATGCCCATCTTCTTCTCGACGCCGTCGCAGCGCACCGCATTGCGCGAGCCGTCGGGCAGGAACTTCGGCGCGAGGAACAGCGAGATGCCTTTGGTGCCGGCCGGCGCATCGGGCAGGCGGGCGAGCACCAGGTGCACGATGTTGTCGGTCAGGTCCTGTTCGCCGCCGGAGATGAAGATCTTGGTGCCCTTGATCCGGTAGCTGCCGTCGCCGGCGGGCTGCGCGCGGGTGGACAGCAGACCGAGGTCGGAGCCGGCGTGGGCCTCGGTCAGGCACATGGTCGACAGCCATTCGCCGCTGACCACCTTGCCGAGGTAACGCTCCTTCAGCTCGGGCGAGGCGTGCGCGTGCAGGCACTCGTAGGCGCCGTGCAGCAGGCCCGGGTACATGGTCCAGGCGTGGTTGGCCGCAGCGAGCATCTCGTACAGCGCCGCGTTGAGCACCTGCGGCAGGCCCTGGCCGCCTGCGTCGGGCGCACAAGCCAGCGCCGGCCAGCCGGCCTCAACGAAGGCGCGGTAGGCCTCGCGGAAGCCGCGCGGCGTGCGCACCTCGCCGTTGCTCAGCGTGCAGCCCTCGAGGTCGCCGATCGGATTGGTCGGCGCCAGCACCTCGGTGGCGAAACGCGCCGCCTCGTCGAGAACCTGGCGCGCCGTGTCGGCGTCCAGGTCGGCGAAGGCGGGCAGCGATGCCCACTGGGCGGGCAGGCCCAGCACGTCCTCGATCACATAGCGCATGTCGCGCAGCGGCGCTTCGTACTGCCACATGGAGTCGGTCTCGGTTCAGGCGTGGGTCTTCTGCCGCGCCGCACCGAGATAGGTGTCGATCACGCGCGGGTCGTTCGCCAGCTGCTCGGCCGGGCCCTCCAGCGCGATCTCGCCCATCTCGAGCACGTAGCCGTGGTCGGCCACCTCGAGCGCGGCGCGCGCGTTCTGCTCGACGAGCAGGATCGTCACGCCGGTGGCGCGCAGGCCCTCGATGGTGCGGAAGATCTCCTTCACCACCAGCGGCGCGAGGCCGAGGCTGGGCTCGTCGAGCATCAGCAGGTCGGGCTGGCCCATCAGCGCGCGGCCCACCGCGAGCATCTGCCGCTCGCCGCCCGACAGCGTGCCGGCGAGCTGCGCGCGGCGCTCCTTCAGGCGCGGGAACAGCGTGTAGACCTGCTCCAGCACCTCGCCGCCCTTCTTGCTGCCCAGCCGCACCTGGCGGTAGCCGCCGAGCAGCAGGTTGTCTTCCACCGGCATGGTGCCGAACAGGGCACGGGTCTCGGGCACCAGCGCGATGCCCTGCATGACCCGCTCTTCCAGGCTGCGCAGGCCCATCGCCTGGCCGCGGTAGGCGATCGTGCCGCGCGAAGGCAGCACGCCCATCAGTGCATTGAGCAGTGTCGACTTGCCGGCGCCATTGGGGCCGATCACGGTCACCACGCTGCCCTTCTTCGCCTGCAGGTTCAGGCCATGCAGCACCTCCGCGCGGCCGTAGCCGGCGTGCAGGTCTTTCACGTCGAGAATGAGATCCGACATCTTCAGTGCTCCGTGCCGAGGTAGGCGGCGCGTACCGCGGGGCTGGCCTGCACCTCTTCAGGCGTGCCTTCGATCAGCTTGGTGCCGAACTCCATCACCACCACGCGGTCGACCAGGCCCATGACCAGGTCCATGTCGTGCTCGACCAGCAGGATCGCCATGCCTCGCTGCGCAGCTGGCGCAGCACGTCTGCCAGCGCCTGCTTCTCCTTCAGGCGCAGGCCGGCGGCCGGCTCGTCGAGCAGCAGCAGCATCGGGTCGGCGGCCAGTGCGCGGGCGATCTCCATCAGCCGCTGCGGGCCCAGTGCCAGGTTGCCGGCGAGCTCGTGCATGCGGTCGGCCATGCCGATGCGCTCGAGCTGGCGCTGCGCCTCGCGCAGCAGGCGCTTCTCTTCCGCGCGATCGAGCCGCAGCACCGCCGAGGCCACGCCCGAGGCGCCGCGCAGGTGGGCGCCGAGCGCGACGTTCTCCAGCACCGTCATGGTCGGGATCATCTTCACGTGCTGGAAGGTGCGCGCCACGCCGCGCGCGGCGATCTCGCGCGAGGGCAGGCTCTGGATCGGCTGGCCGCGCAGCAGCACCTTTCCGCGCGTGGCCGGCAGCACGCCGGTGACGAGGTTGAAGGTGGTCGACTTGCCGGCGCCGTTCGGCCCGATCAGGCCGAGGATCTGCCCGGCGCGCACCTGGAAGCTGACGTCGTTGACCGCCACCAGGCCGCCGAACTCCTTGCGCGCCTGGTCGACGTCGAGCACGACCTCGCCCTTCGGCGGCTGCTCGCGGTGCGGCAGCGCCGGCGCGTCACCCCAGTCGACCGCGCGCTGCGGCTTCGGGAAGCGCGCCTCGACGAAGGCCCAGATGCCGTCGCGGGCGTACTGCAGCACCAGCACGAGCAGGATGCCGAAGACGATGATCTCGTAGTTGCCGCTGGTGCCCATCAGGCGCGGCAGCCAGTCCTGCAGCTGCTCCTCCAGCACCTTGACGACGGTGGCGCCGACGATCGCGCCCCAGACATGGCCGACCCCGCCGATCACCGCCATGAACAGGTACTCGATGCCCTTGTTCAGGCCAAAGGGCGAGGGGTTCACGGTGCGCTGGAAGTGTGCGAACAGCCAGCCCGACACGCAGGCCAGCAACGCGGCGAGCACGAAGGCGGTGACCTTCAGGCGGAAGGTGTTGACACCCATCGCCTCGGCCATCGTCGTGCCGCCCTTGACCGCGCGCAGCGCGCGGCCGGTGCGCGAATCGAGCAGGCGGATCGCGCCGAAGGCCGCCAGCAGCACCAGCAGCCACAGCAGGTAGTAGAAGCTGCGGCCGGTGTTCAGTGAGATGCCGAAGAACTCGATCGCCGGAATGCCGAGCAGGCCGTCGTACTTGCCCAGGGCGTCGATGTTGCCCAGCAGGTAGTACAGGCTCAGGCCCCAGGCGATGGTGGCCAGCGGCAGGAAGTGGCCCGACATGCGCAGCGTCACCCAGCCCAGCAGCAGCGCCGCGCCGAAGGTGAAGGCCAGGCCCACCCAGATCGTCAGCCAGGGCGAAACGCCGTGCGTGAGCGTCAGGTAGGCGGCCGTGTAGGCGCCCATGCCGACGAAGGCGGCCTGGCCGAAGGAGGTGAGGCCGGCCACGCCGGTGAGCAGCACCAGGCCGATGGCCACCAGCGAGTACAAGCCGATGTAGTTGGCCTGGGTGATCCAGAACTCGGGCACCGGCAGCAGCGGCAGGGCCGCCACCAGCAGCACGAAGGCGATCAGGACGTTGCGACGCATCATCTTCATTCTTCTTCGTCGTGGTGGCCGTGCTGGAACGAGCGCCACAGCAGCACGGGGATGATCAACGTGAAGACGATCACCTCCTTGAAGGCGCTGGCCCAGAAGGAGCCGAAGCTCTCGATCAGGCCGACGAACACCGCGCCCAGTGCGGCGGCCGGGTAGCTGGCCAGCGCGCCGAAGATCGCGGCGACGAAGCCCTTCAGGCCGATCAGGAAGCCGGAGTCGTAGAACATCGTCGTCGTCGGGCCGATCAGCAGGCCCGACAGCGCGCCCATGAAGGCGGCCAGGCCGAAGCTCAGCTGCCCCGCGCCCGAGGTCGAGATGCCCATCAGCCGCGCGCCGAGCCGGTTCACCGCAGTGGCGCGCAGCGCCTTGCCGCGCAGCGTGCGCTCGAAGAACAGGTACAGCGCGACGATCAGCGCGATCGAGACCATGAAGATGATCAGCGTCTGCCCGGTCAGCGTGAGCGGCCCGGCGGTGAAGCGCGCATCCCAGAAGCTCGGGTTGCGGAATCCCTCGGCGCCGAAGAACACCAGGCCCAGGCCGGTGAGCGCGAAATGCGTGCCCACCGAGACGATCAGCAGCACCAGCACGGTGGCGTCGGCCAGCTTCTCGTAGGCCAGCCGGTAGACCAGCGGGCCCAGCGGCGTGACGATCGCCAGCGTCAGCAGGCTCTGGAACAGCAGCGGCAGTTGCCGCGGCGCGGCCCACCAGGCGACGGCGCACACCGCCACCGGGAAGGCCAGCGACTTCAGCGCGCCCGTCGCCACCGCGGCTGCGGGCAGCCCGCGCCGCAGCCCGGCCACGGCGTCGAGCACGGACGCGACCACCGCCATCACCAGCAGCAGCCACACCGTGCCCGGCACCTGCCCGAGCTGCAGCAGCGCGAGCGTGAGCGCGCCGTAGGCCACGAACTCGCCCTGCGGGATGAAGATCACCCGCGTGACGGCGAACACCAGCACCGTGGCCAGGGCCAGCAGCGCATAGATCGCGCCGTTGGTGACGCCGTCCAGCGTCAGGATGCTGGCGATCGTGAAGTCCATGACTTACTCGACTTTCCAGTCGCCGTTGACGACCTTGAGGATCACGCCGGTCTCGGTCGTGAAGCCCCAGTGGTTGTCCTTGGTGTAGTTCAGCACGCCGTGCGACACCACCGTGCGGCCCATGGTCTCGACCGCATCGCGGATGGCGGCGCGGAACTCCTTCGTGCCCGGCTTGGCCTTCTTCAGCGCACCCGGCAGCACCTTCTCGAGCACGACGATCGCGTCGTAGGCGTGGCCACCGAACTGGTTGCGGCTGCCCGCGCCGTAAGCCTTCTCGTACTTGGCAACGAAGTCGGCGGCGAGCGCCTTCGAAGGGTGGCTCGCCGGCAGCTGCTCGGGGATCACCGCCGGGCCGGAGCTGACGAAGGCGCCTTCGACGTCCTTGCCGCCCACGCGCACCAGGTCGCGCGAGGCCGCGGCGTGGGTCTGGTAGATCTTGCCCTTGTAGCCGCGCTCGACGACCCCCTTGTGCGGCATCGCGGCGCCCGAGCCCGAGGCGACGATCAGCATCGCATCCGGGTTGGCGGCGACCAGCTTGAGCGCCTGACCGGTGACGCTGGTGTCGGCGCGTGCGAAGCGCTCGACGGCCACCACCTGCGGGCCGCCCAGCTGCTGCGACTGCGCCTTGAAGTCGGTCAGCCAGCTCTCGCCGTAAGCGTCGGTGTAGCCGAGGAAGCCGACGGTCTTCACGCCGTTCTTCTTCATGTGCTCGATCATCGCGTGGGCCATCACTGCGGTGCCCTGCGGCAGGCGGAAAGCCCAGAAGTCCTTGCCCGCGGGCAGCACGGCCGGCGAGAACATGAACTGCGGCGTGCCCGACTCGGCGGCGGTGTCGGCCATCGCGATGGCCACCGGCGTGGCGGCCGAGCCCATGATGATGTCGACCTTGTCTTCGGTGACGAACTTCTTCGCGTTGCTCACGCCCTTGGTCGGGTCGGTGGCGTCGTCGAGCACGATGACCTTGAGCTTCTCGCCGGCGATCTCGGTCGGCCACAGCTTGATGTAGTTGTTCATCGGGATGCCCAGGCCCGAGGCCGGGCCGGTCAGCGGCAGGCTGATGCCGATGGTGATGTCGGCCTGCGCGGCCGTGGCCAGCAGCGTGACCGCGACGGCCACCAGGGTCTTGATTGCTTTCATCGTCTGTCTCCGGAAGTTGAACGGGAAATGATCAAGAGCACAGGGCCTTGATGTCGTCGGGAACGGGGATGGCGCGAAGCCGGTCGGGGTTGTCGGCATCGCGCTTGACGAAGGCGCGCACTTCGCGGCCTTCGCAGATCAGGTCGTCGCCGCGCGTCACGCGGTGCATCTGCACGAACACCTTGTCGCGCCACTCCTCGATCCAGGTGGCGATGGTGATCGTCTCGCCGTAGGTCACGGCCTTGATGAACTTGGTGTTGATCTCCAGCAGCGGCGTGCCGACGATGCCGCGCGTCTTGACCAGCTCGCGCCAGGGCGGCACGCCGCATTCCATGAAGAATTTCAGCGACGCGGCGTCCATCCAGCGCGAGAAGTTCGGGAAGAACACGATGCCTGCCGGATCGCAGTCGCCGAAGTGCACGTCGACGGTGTGGAGGGTGGTCTTGGCCATGGCCAGTTGCGTGGGCTTCAGCGCGGCGCCATGCGCAGCGCGCCGTCAAGACGGATCACTTCGCCATTGAGCGAAAGGTTGTGGATGATGCCCGCGGCGAGCTGCGCGAACTCTTCGGGTTTGCCCAGACGCTTGGGGAAGGGGATGCTCGCCGCGAGCGAATCCTGTACCGCCTGCGGCAGCTCGGCCATCAGCGGCGTGAGGAACAGCCCCGGCGCGATCGTGCACACGCGGATGCCAAATTGCGCCAGGTCGCGCGCCAGCGGCAGCGTCATGCCGACGATGCCGCCCTTGCTGGCCGAGTAGGCCTCCTGTCCGACCTGGCCGTCGAAGGCGGCCACCGAGGCGGTGTTGACGATCACGCCGCGCTCGCCATCCTCGAGCGGTTCGAGCTTGACCATCTCGGCCGCGGCGAGCCGGGTGATGTTGTAGGTGCCGATCAGGTTGACGCGCACGACGCGCTCGAAGTCTTCCAGCGGCGCCGGCGCGCCGTCCTTGCCGACGATGCGCTTGGCGCTGCCGATGCCGGCCACGTTCATCAGCAGGCGCGCCGGGCCGTGCACCGCACGCGCGGCGTCGAGCGCGGCGAGCACGCTGTCGGTGCTGGTGATGTCGCACTCGATGCCAATGCCGCCGATCTCGGCGGCGACCACCGCCGCGCCTTCGGCATTGCGGTCGAGCACGGCGACGCGTGCGCCGAGCCGAGCCAGTTCGCGTGCGGTGGCCGCCCCCAGGCCCGAGGCGCCGCCGGTGACGAGTGCGGCTTGTCCGTGGATGTTCATGGGCTGGCGTCCTTCAGCGTTTGGGCAGGATCACGTCGTCGCCGCCGGCGTACAGATGCTCGACCAGCGCATCGCGGTGCGTCAGCACGGCGCGCTGGTTGATCGAGCCCTTGTCGGTGACTTCGCCGCGGTCGATGCTCGGCGGCTCGGCCATGACCAGCGCGCGGGCAACGCGGGTCGCGCTGCCGGTGCCGCCGGACCACAGCTCGTCGACCATGCGCTGGAAGAACAGGCGCACCGCCGGGGCGTTGAGCACATCGAGCGTCGGCGCGGTCGGCGGCAGGCCGGCGAAGGCGCGGCAGGCGTCCAGGCGCGGGAACAGCAGCAGGCCGATCTCGTCGCGGTTGATGCCGGCCACGACGGCGTCCTGCACGCAGGGGTCGCCGGCGGCGATGATGCGCGCACGCAGCGGGCCGACCGAGACGAAGGTGCCGGTGGAGAGCTTGAAGTCCTCCGCCGTGCGGCCGTCGAACAGGAAGCCGCGGCCGGGGTTCGCCGGATCGATCGGCTTGACCGCGTCGCCGCTGCTGTAGAAGCCCTCGGCATCGAAGGACTCGGCCGTCTGCTCCGGCGCGCGCCAGAAGCCCGGCGTGACATTCGGGCCGCGGTAGCGCACCTCGGTCTTGTCACCGGAGGGCACGAGCTTGAGCTCCATGCCGGGCGCGGGCAGGCCGATGTGGCCGGACTTCACCTCTTCGGCATTCGCGCACATCGCGAACGGCCCGGTCTCGGTCATGCCCAGCCCGGTGAGCATGCGGATGCGCTCGCCGCAGGTCTGCTCGGCGATGCGATCGAGCTTGTCCCAGACCGGCTGCGACAGGCCGGCGCCGGCGAAGAAGAACATGCTCACGCGGCTGAACAGCATGTCGCGCAGCGGCGCGTCGGTTTCCATCGCGTTGGCGATTTCCTCGAAGCCCTTGGGCACGTTGAAGTACACCGTCGGCGCGATCTCGCGCAGGTTGCGCAGCGTCTCGCCGATCAGCGCCGGCGTGGGCTTGCCCTCGTCGATGTAGAGCGTGCCGCCGTTGTAGATGGTCAGGCCGACGTTGTGGTTGCCGCCGAAGGTGTGGTTCCAGGGCAGCCAGTCGACCAGCACCGGCCGCACCTGGCCGAGGCCGGGGAAGCACTGCAGGATCTGCTGCTGGTTCGCGCACAGCATGCGCTGCGTGTTGATCACGCCCTTGGGCAGCTTGGTCGAGCCCGAGGTGAAGAGGAACTTGGCGATGGTGTCCGGGCCGACCTGCGCATGCGCGGCGTCGACCTGCGCTGTGGCCACGGTGGCGAGCAGGTCGTCGAAGCTGCGCGTGGCACGGCCGTCGATCTGGCCTTGCGTGAGCACGACCGGCACATCGGCCGGCACGGTGGCGGTGATGGCCCGCCCGTAGCCCGAGGCGCTGGCGGCGAACACGAGGCCCGGCGTCAGCACGTTGAGGATGTGGCGCAGCTTGCCGTAGTCCTGCGAGACGGTGGAGTAGGCCGCCGACACCGGCGCATACGGCACGCCCGCCAGCATGGCGCCGAGCCCGAGCAGCAGGTGCTCGAGGTCGTTGTCCGACAGGATCACCAGCGGCCGCTGCGGCGACAGGCCGAGATCGAGCAGCGCCTGCGCGATGCTGCGCGCGCTGGCCAGCGCCTGTGCGTAGCTGATGCGGCGCCAGTCGCCGCCGTGGTGGCGCTTGGCCGCCAGCGTGTGCTCGGGCGACACCGCGGCCCAGTGCAGCAGCCGGTCGGTCAGGCGCCGCGGGTACTCGGCGAGCGGCTCGGCCGAAGTCACCCGCGTCGTGCCGTCGGCGTGCTTCTCGAAGTGCGCGGCCAGCGAGCCGCCCAGCGGCAGGTGCCGGTACTTGACCGCGGCGCTCATGACGGCCTCCGCCGCCGCCCCGTGCTTCCCGACCTTGCCGGCGCGCTTTTCCAGGAAGGCGCGCACACGCTCCTTGGCGGCGTCGTCGCCCTGCGCGATGGCGGCCATCAGCGATTCGACGAACAGGCCGTCGGGCTGCGACAGGTCGGCGATGCGCGGCAGCGCCTGCATCACCGAGAAGTTCGACAGAGGCGCGTTGCCGGCGATCTTGCTGGCCAGCTCGCAGCCCTTGGCGAAGCCGGCACCATTGGCGACGACGTACTGCGACAGGCCGCGGCGCTCGCCTTCGTGGGCATCGAGCACGCGGCCGGTGAGCATCATGTCGGTCATGGTATGCACGCCGGCCAGGCGCGGCACGCGCGCCGAGCCGCCGCCGCCGACGAAGATGCCGCGCTGGCCTTCGGGCAGGCCGTAGTACGCGCTTTCCTCGGCGACACGGATGTGGCAGCTGCTGGCCAGCTCGAGGCCGCCGCCGACCACCGCACCGTGCAGAACGGCGACCACCGGCACGCGGCCGAACTGGATGGCGTCCATCGCCGCATGCCAGGTGCGCGAGTGCAGCACGCCTTCGGCGACGCTGCGCTCGGAGAGTTCCGACAGGTCCAGGCCCGCGCAGAAATGATCACCCTCGCCCGTCAGCACGGCCGCCTTCACGGCCTCGGGCAGCGACACGAAGGCGCTGTGCAGTTGCGCGATCAGCGTGTCGTTGACGGCATTGCGCTTGGCCGGACGATTCAGGCGGATGTGCGCGACGGCGCCGGCGATCTCGATGCGCAGCAGGTCCAGCGCCGCGAGCGCGCCGGTGGCCGGGGTGAAGTTCAGGGACATGGTCTGGCCTCGTGGATTTAGTTAGAAGTTTTAACTAGTTGGACCCACCGAACCACCGGGAAAACCCGATATACGCCTTGTGTGCGGGGTCTCTTTTAGTTATTGTTCGGAACCAAATGGATCGCCGACCGGAGACGCGATGAACACTGCCGAGCTGATCGCCATCGACGTGCACACCCATGCCGAGGTGTCGTGCTGGAACCCCTTCGACAACTACGGCGAGGAGTACGACCGCGCCGCCGACAAGTACTTCGGCAGCAACCGCCGGCCGACGATCGAGGAGACCGTCGCGCACTACCGCGACAAGAAGATCGGCCTGGTGATGTTCACGGTGGACAGCGAGTCGCAACTCGGCCGGCGCCGCATCCCGAACGAGGAGATCGCCGAGGCTGCGAAGAAGAACGCCGACATGATGATCTGCTTCGGCAGCATCGACCCGCACAAGGGAAAGATGGGCGCCCGCGAGGCGCGCAAGCTGATCGAGGAGCACGGCGTCAAGGGCTTCAAGTTCCACCCGACGGTGCAGGGCTTCCTGCCCTACGACCGGATGGCCTGGCCGCTCTACGAGGTGATCGCCGAGCACAAGCTGCCGGCGATCTTCCACAGCGGCCACTCGGGCATCGGCTCGGGCATGCGCTGCGGCGGCGGGCTGCGCCTGCAGAACAGCAACCCGATGCTGCTGGAGGACGTGGCGATCGACTTCCCGGACATCCAGATCGTCATCGCGCACCCGAGCTGGCCGTGGCAGGACGAGGCGCTGTCGCTGGCGCTGCACAAGCCCAACGTGTGGATCGACCTGTCGGGCTGGAGCCCGAAGTACTTTCCGCCCCAGCTGGTCCAGTACGCCAACACGCTGCTGAAGGACCGCATGCTGTTCGGCAGCGACTACCCGCTGATCACGCCGGAGCGCTGGATGAAGGACTTCGGCGAGGCGGGCTTCAAGCCGGCGGTGCACGAGAAGATCCTGAAGACGAACGCGATGCGGCTGCTGGGGCTCGGCGAGGCTTAACGCGCTCGGCCCGGCGCCCGCCCCCCCCCCCCCCCCCCCCCCCGCCCCCGGGGCACACGCGGGCCCTGCCTGAGGGTTCTCGACCAGCAGGGCAATTCCCTGGCCACCGCCGACGCAGGCGGAGGCCACACCCCAGCGCGCGCCGATCTCCTGCAGTTGCCGCGCGACGGTGATCGTCAGGCGCACGCCGGTGGCCGCCAGCGGGTGGCCGAGCGCGATTGCGCCACCCTTGGCGTTGAGCTTCGCCGGGTCGAGCCCGAGCTCGCGCTGCACGGCCAGCGTCTGCGCGCCCTGGGCCTCGTTGATCTCGAAGCGCGCGATGTCGTCGAGCTTCAGTCCGGCACGCTCGAGCAGCAGCCGGATCGCCGGCGCCGGGCCGATGCCCATGGTCTCCGGCGGCACACCCACCGCCGCGGCGGCCGCAAGCCGCGCCAGCGGACGGCCGCCCCAATCGCGCATCACCGTGCCCGAGGCCACCAGTGAGGCCGCCGCGGCATCGGTCAGCGCCGAGCTGTTGCCGCCGGTCTGCACGCCATCCTTGAACACCGCGCGCAGCTTGCCCAGCACCTCGGGCGGCGAGAGTCGCGGGTGCGTGTCGCGGTCGGCCAGCGGTGCCTTGCCCGCCAGGCGGATGCCGCGCGGCTTGTAGCCGGCGAGTTCGAAGGTCTCGCTGGCCACCGGCACGATCTCGCCGTCGAAGAAGCCGGCCTGCTGTGCCGCCACGGCGCGCGCAAAGGACTCGGAAGCGAAGGCATCGACCTGCTCGCGGGTGATGCCGTACTGCCTGGCCAGGTTCTCGGCGGTCTGGATCATCGAGATCGCCGGCGCGGGGTCGGTCAGCGCCTCCCACATGTAGTCCTTGAACGCGGGCGGCATGCCGAGCTTGAAGCCCTGGCGGTGCTCGAAGGCAGCGATCGGGTTGCGCGTCATCGACTCGGTGCCGACGACCAGTGCCAGGCTCGCCGCGCCGGTGGCGATCTGCTCGCCGGCCTGGCGGAACAGCTCGAAGCCGGTGCCGCAGATGCGCTGCACCATGATCGCCGGGATCTCGCAGGGCACGCCGGCATACAGGCCGATGTGGCGCGGCACGTAGAACTGGTCGAAGCCGCCGGGCGCCATGTTGCCGGCCAGCACCGAGTCGACAGCCTCGGCTTTCACGCCGCTGCGCTGCAGGATCTCGCGCGCCACCTTGATGCCCAGGTCGATCGGGTTGGCATCGGCGAAGGCGCCGCAGTAGTCGACCATCGGCGTGCGCACGCCGCCGAGGATCCAGGTGTCGTCGAAGGATTGGAAGAGGCCGCGGGCCATGGCGTTGCTCCGGTTCAGTGGCGCCTCAGGCGCGGATCACGCGGGCGTCCGGCGAGGCGGCATACAGCGCCTCGACCTCGGCCGCGCGGCGGCGCAGCACGGCGCCCTGGTTGATGTAGCCCTTGTCGGTGATCTCGCCGGCGTCGGCGCTGGGCGGCTCGGCCAGCCACAGCGCACGCGTGGGCGTCTGCGAGGAGCCGCCGCCTTCGCTGCGCAGGGCCGACAGCGCGGCACGGGTGCGCTCGGCGAGCTCGGCCGGCGGCAGGTCCTTCGCAGCAGGGCTGGCGAACAGCAGCACGCCGACCTCGCCGCGGTCGTGGCCTGCGATCACCGCGTCCTGCACCAGAGGCGCGAGCGCCGACACGACACGCAGGCGCAAGGTTCCCACCGACACCCAGGTGCCCGACGAGAGCTTGAAGTCTTCCGCCACGCGGCCGTTGAAGGCCACACCACGCTCGGGCCGCGCCTCGTCGACCAGGAAGCCGGCGTCGCCGATGCGGTAGTAGCCCTCTTCGTCGAAAGCCTGCGTGGTCAGCGCCGGCGCGTTGCGGTAGCCGGGGAACACGGAGACGCCGCGCACACGCAGCTCCAGCTTCTCGCCGTTGGGGATGAACTTCAGCTCCATGCCGGGCAGCGGCAGGCCGATGCAGCCGGCGCGCTCGAGCTTCCAGTGCGCGCTGGTGATGGCCGGCGAGGTCTCGGTCGAACCCCAGGAGGTGGTGAACCACACCGGCTCGTCGCGCACCTTGCGCGCCACCGCTTCGAGCCGCTCCCAGCTCGACTGCGCCAGCGCCGCCCCGGCGTAGAAGACCATGCGCAGCCGGGCGAAGAACTCGCGCGCCAGCGCCTCGTCCTGCTCGAGGTAGGGCAGCAGCATGTCGAAGCCGCGCGGCACGTTGAAGTACAGCGTCGGCTTCACCTCGAGCAGGTTCTTCACCGACTTCTCGACCAGCCCCGGCGCCGGCCGGCCCTCGTCAATGTAGAGCGTGCCGCCATTGCGCAGCACCAGGTTGAGGTTATGGTTGCCGCCAAAGGTGTGGCTCCAGGGCAGCCAGTCGAGCACGACCGGCTTCTCGTGCTCGAGGAAGCGCCAGGCCTGCGCGATCATCTGCTGGTTGGCGCACAGCATGCGGTGCGTGTTGATCACCACCTTGGGGTGGCCGGTGGAGCCGGAAGTCAGCAGGTACTTGGCGTGGTCGTCGGGCTGGATGGCGTCGAAGGCCTGTTTCACCGCCGGGCTCTCGGCGGTGCGCGTCAGGCTGTCGAAGCTCAGCGCACCGGGATGCGCGTCGGCGCCCTGGCTGAACACGGTGACCACGCCGAGCGCGGCGCTGGCCAGCGGCGGCCCGTACACCGTGGCATCGGACGCATAGACCAGCGCCGGCCCCAGCGTATGCAGGATGCCCTGGATCTTGGTGTAGTCCTTGGTCAGCCGGCAGTAGGCGCTGGAGACGGTGCACACCGGCCGGCCCACGTGCATGGACGCGAGCATCAGCAGCGCATGGTCCACCGAGTTGTCCGACAGCACGACCACCGGCCGCCCCGGGGGCAGGTGCAGGCCGATCAGGCTCTGGGCGATGCGGCCTACCGCCTCGCGCAGCTGCGCATAGGTCAGCTTGCGCCAGCCGCCGGCGGCGTCACGCTCGGCCAGCGCCACGGTGTCGGGCGTGGCCACGGCCCAGTGCTCCAGCCACTCGCCGATGCAGCGTGCGTAGGGCTTGAGCGGCTCCGGCGAGCGCAGCACGTAGGCGCCGCCATCGAAGCGCACCTGCACCGTGCGCGGCGGCGCCAGCATCGTGGGGTCGTCGAAGAAGCTGTGGGCCATGGAACGCTCCATACACTGATGTATGGAGAGAATGTTAGGCTTCGTGCAAGATATTGCACTCAGGGATTGCCCGCGGTTCCGTACAGTGCTGTATGGCATCATCGGCGCCACGATGCCCCGAACCACCCTCCGCCCGGCGCGCCGCCGCGCCGCCATCGACGAACCGGCACGCAGCACGCTGACGCCCGAGACCTGGATCGGCGCCGCCACCGAGGTGCTGATCGACCAGGGCATCGATGCGGTGCGCGTGGACGTGCTGGCCAAGACGCTGGCGGTCACGCGGGGCAGCTTCTACTGGCACTTCAAGGACCGCGAGGCGCTGCTCACCGCGGTGCTCAACGCCTGGCGGGATGCCGCGACCGAGCAGGTCATCCACCGCTTCGAGGGCCAGCAGGCCGACCCGTCGGTGCTGATCGGCGAACTGATCTCGCTGCCGTTCCGCGGCCGCGCCGCCGAACGTGCGGCCCGTGTCGAGCTGGCGATCCGCGCCTGGGCGCGCCGCGATGCGCTGGCACGCCAGGCAGTCGACGAGGTCGACGCGCGGCGCCTGTCGTACATCTCGCAGTGTTTCTCGGCGCTGGGTTTCCCGATCGCCGAGGCGCGTGCGCGTGCTTTCATCCTCTATGCCTACGAGGTGGCCGAATCGCTGCTGTCCACGCAGGGCACGGCGGCGCAGAAGCGCGAACGCAGTGCGCTGCTGCAGCGGCTGGTGCAGGCCCGGCTGGAGCCGGCCTGAGCGGGTCGTCCCGGGCGCCGCACTTGAGCAGCGTCAACGCAGCAGGGCTGTCAGCGACTTAGCGTGATGGCCCGACCCGCCCCGGAGGCACGCCATGAGCACGCTCAAGTCCATCCTCGTCCATGTCGACTCGTCGGCACAATCCGCGGTGCGCCTGCGCCTGGCCGAGCAGCTCGCGCTGGCCCACGGCGCGCAGGCGACGGCGATGTACGCCGTCACCACGGCGCTGCTGCGGTATCCGATGGCGATGGCCGCCGGCGCCGACATGGCGCCGATGCTCGCGCAGGTGGACACCCAGCGCGTCGAGGCGGCACGGTCCCTGTTCGCACGCAGCGTAGACCGCCAGCGCATGGGCTGGTGCGAGGTCAGCGGCCAGCCGCTGATCGATGTGGCGGTCCAGGCCCTGTACGCCGATCTGGTGGTACTCGGCCAGCGCGCGGTCGACGACACGCGCGATGTCGACGTGCCGTCGGATTTCGTTTCCTCGGTGATCATCGGCAGCGGCCGGCCGGCGCTGGTGGTGCCGCACATCGCCACGGCGCCGACGAAGCTCGACCGCGTTCTCGTCGCCTGGAAGCCGACGCCGGAATCGGCGCGGGCAGTGACGGGCGCGCTGCCCCTGCTGCTGCAGGCCAGCAAGGTCACGGTGGTGGCTTTCGACGAAGGCGACGTCGCGGCCACCGAGGCCGGCATCATCGGCTACATGCACCAGCATGGCGTGCAGGCCGACTTCCGCCGCGAGGTGGCGCAGGCGCACGACGTCGGCGCGCAGCTGCTGTCGCTGGCCGCCGACGAACAGTCGGACCTGCTGGTGATGGGCTGCTACGGCCATGGCCGCGCGCGCGAATGGGCGCTGGGCGGCGTGTCGCGCACGGTGATCGAGTCGATGACGCTGCCGGTGCTGATGTCGCACTGAGCCGCCGAAGCGAAGCGCCTCTGAAAGTGCGCAGCGCAGGCGGCTCACCTCAGGCCGACGCTGGCCAGCTTCGCAGGGCCTTCGCTGTGGCCTGAGCCGCCGAAGCGAGGCGCCTCTGCAAGTGCGCAGCGCAGGCGGCTCACCTCAGGCCGACGCTGGCCAGCTTCGCAGGGCCTTCGCTGTGGCCTGAGCCGCCGAAGCCAAGCGCCTCTGCAAGTGAGCAGCGCTGGCGGCTCACACTCAGGCCGACGCTGGCCAGCTTCGCAGGACCTTTGCTGTGGCCTGAGCGGCACCGTGCGCCGCCGCCAGGCTCAGGCGTGGCGCACGATGGTCACCGGCAGATGCGCGTCATGCAGCAGCGCATGGGCCACCGAGCCGAGCCGCGTGCCCGAGGTGTCTCCCTTGCCGCGCGCGCCCATCACGATGAGGCCGCAGCCTTCTTCTTCGGCGATGTCGAGCAGCTTGTGTACCGGTTCGCCGCTGGCGATCTCCTGGTCGTACTCGACCCCGGCTGCGCTGCACAGCGCGCTGGCCTCCTGCAGCAGGTGTTCACCGGCGCCGCGGGCGATCGCCTCGATCGCCTGCGCATCGTGCACGCGCAGCAGTTCGTACAGGCTGGCCGGCGCCTGGACGTTGGCCAGCACCAGGCTGGCGCGCAGCCCGTCGCGCACGAGGGCGAGCGCATGGCGCACGGCATCGAGCGACTCGGTCGAGCCGTCGACGGGGACGAGGATCTTCATGGCAGGGCTCCTGGGGCGGCGCACCGATGACGGCGCGCAGGCCCCGAGACTACCGCAGCCCGCCGGTGTATTTCTTGAGCACGCGCGCGCGAAGCTCTTCTTCGGTCGGAGTCGCCGGCGCGGCCGCGGGCGGCGCGTCGATGCGGGTGTCCGGCGCGGCCCGGTCGCGCGCCGGCGGCGGCGCCGGCGTGTCGGCGATGCGCGGGCCGTGCAGCCGCTTCTCGACGTACTGGGCGTACTCCAGCAGGCGCGGGTCCTGGCTCTTCTTGGCTTCGTCGAGCACCTCGCGCGCATAGCTGAAGTCGTGCAGGAACTGCCCGACGTTCAGGTTGCGGCCGAACTCCCGGCGCAATGGCACGACCATGCGCACGAGGTAGTTCATCAACTGGCCGTCTTGTTCTTCGGCTCCCATGGCCTGCGCCCTCCGATGTGTGAGTCAGTCGCGCAGGTTCAGGCGTTGGGAGCGAGCATCTCTCCGTGCTGCGCGATGTCGAGGCCGACCTTCTCCTGTTCGGCGTCGACACGCAGCGGCACGACCAGGCCGATGACGCGCAGGATGATCCAGGTGCCCGCGCCGGCATAGGCCATCACGGCGGCAGCGCCGATGGTGTTGGTGAGCACGGTGGCCGTGACCGGCGCGATGGCGGCGGTGGCGAACACAGGCGTCAGCACCGTGCCGACGATGCCGCCCACGCCGTGCAGCGCGAAGACATCCAGCGAGTCGTCGATGCCGGTGAGCGCCTTGAAGCCCACCACCGAGAAGAAGCAGATCACACCGGCGACCGCGCCGATGATCATCGCGCCGTTGAAGCCGACGAAGCCCGACGCGGGCGTCACGGCGATCAGGCCGGCGATGGCGCCGGTCATCGTGCCCAGCACGCTCCACTGCCCGCGGCGCATGAACTCGCAGAAGCCCCACAGCATGGCGCCGGCACAGGCGGCCACCTGCGTGGCCAGCAGCGCGCCGCCGGCACGGGCGCTGGCCTCGAAGGCCGAGCCCGCGTTGAAGCCGAACCAGCCAGCCCACAGCAGGCCCGCGCCGAGCACGGTGATGAGCAGGTTGTGCGGCACCATCGGCTCCTTGCCGAAGCCGCGCCGCGGCCCGAGCACCCAGGCGGCCACCAGGCCGCTGGCGCCCGCGGAAATGTGCACCACGGTGCCGCCGGCGAAGTCCATGTGGCCTTGCTGCGCGAGCCAGCCTTCCGGGTGCCAGATCCAGTGGGCGATCGGCGCGTAGATCAGGGTCGACCACAGCGCGGCGAAGACGATCGTCACGCCCAGGCGCATGCGTTCGGCAGTCGCGCCGAGCACCAGCGCGAAGGTGATGATCGCGAAGGACAGCTGGAACAGGAAGAAGACCGACTCGGGAATCGTCGGCGCCACGATGTGCGCGCCGACCTTCTTGCCGATCAGGCCCTCGCCGAAGACCCGCTCCAGCCCGCCGAAGAAGGGCGAACCGTGGCTGAAGGCCAGCGAATAGCCGACCATCGCCCAGCACAGCGTGATGACTGCGGCCGCCGCCACCGTGTGCGCCACGATGGACAGTGCGTTCTTGGTGCGCAGCATGCCGCTGTAGAAAAGGATGATGCCTGGCATCGTCATCAGCAGCACGAGCACGGTGGAGATCAGCATCCAGGCGATGTCGCCGCCGTTGAACATGGGGGCGGCCGCGGCCGCGGCAGCGGGCGCCTGGGCCCAGGCTGGCAGGGTGGCCGCCAGCACGAGGCCGCCGATGCAGGCGCGGGCAATCTTGGAATGCGTCATCTGATGAACCTCCGTGTCGCCGGATGGCGTTGTCTCGTCACAGATGAGCGTGAATGTATACATGACGCACCCAAGGCGGTGATGCACATATCACGGCTTCACCACCGCTTTGCGTGCACAACTTCGCGGATTGGATGCAATCCAAGGCCGTAGCGGGAGTTTTCCCGCGTGGGCACCGAGCCAGAAATGACATCTTGTGTCAAACCCCGATGGCCGCCGGCCGGGGGGCCGATAGCATCCCCGCACCCTCGATCCGGAGCCCGAAAAATGCACATCCCGACTCGCCTCGCCCTGCTCGCCGCCTGCGCCGCCAGCCTTGCCCTTCCGGCCGCGGCACAGCCCGCCGGCCCGATCAAGGTCGGCCTGATGCTGCCGGCCACCGGCACCTTCGCCGCCCTGGGCGACATGATCGAGAAGGGCTTCAAGCTGCACGTGCAGGAGCAGGGCGGCAAGCTGGCCGGGCGCGAGATCCAGTACTTCCGCGTCGACGACGAGAGCGACCCGTCCAAGGCCACCGACAACGTCAACAAGCTGATCAAGCGCGACCAGGTCGACGTGCTGGTGGGCACCGTGCACTCGGGCGTGGCGCTGGCGATGGCCAAGGCCGCCAAGGAGAGCAACACCCTGCTGATCGTGCCCAACGCCGGCGCCGACGCGATCACCGGGCCCATGTGCGGGCCGAACATCGTGCGCAGCAGCTTCAGCAACTGGCAGCCGGGCTACTCGACCGGCGTGGTGGCGGCGCAGAAGGGCTACAAGCGCGCCATGACCATCACCTGGAACTACGCCGCCGGGTTGGAGACGGTGAAGGGCTTCACCGAGGCCTTCGAGAAGGGTGGAGGCAAGGTCATCAAGGACCTCAGCCTGCCGTTCCCGGGCGTGGAGTTCCAGGCGCTGCTCACCGAGATCGCGGCGCAGAAGCCCGACGTGGTGTTCGCCTTCTTCGCCGGCGGCGGGGCGGTGAAGTTCGTCAAGGACTACGACGCGGCGGGCCTGAAGAAGAGCGTGCCGCTGTTCGGCTCGGGCTTCCTGACCGATGGCACGCTGGAGGCGCAGGGTGCTGCGGCCCAGGGCCTGCAGACCACGCTGCACTACGCCGACAGCCTGGACATCCCGAAGAACAACGCCTTCCGCAAGAGTTTCGCACTGACCTACAAGCAGAACGCCGACGTCTACGCCGTGCAGGGCTACGACGCGGCGCAACTGCTCGCCGCCGGCCTGAACGCGGTCAAGGGCGACATGGGCAAGCGCGATGCCATGCTCGGCGCGATGCGCAAGGCGACGGTGGACAGCCCGCGCGGCAAGTTCACCCTCTCGGCCGGCGGCAACCCGGTGCAGGACATGTACCTGCGCGAGGCCAAGGGCCCGAACAACGAGTACCGGTCGGTGGCCGTGAAGGCGCTGGCCGATCCGGCGCGCGGCTGCAAGCTGTAAAGTCAGGCTCGCGTCCCGATCCCGAGGGCGGCACCGAGCCGCCCTTTTTCATGCGCCTTGCTCCGTGGACTTCGCCACCTTCCTCGTCCAGTGCCTGAACGCCGTGCAGTACGGCCTGCTGCTGTTCCTCGTGGCCAGCGGCCTGACGCTGATCTTCGGGATCATGGGCGTCATCAACCTGGCGCACGGCAGCTTCTACATGATCGGCGCCTACATGGCCTTCGTGCTGGCGCCCTACTTCGGCGACTGGTACCTGACCAAGCTGATGGTGGGCGTGCTGCTCGCGGCGGTGTTCGGCTACCTGCTGGAGTGGGCCTTCTTCAGCTTCCTCTACCAGCGCGAGCACCTGCAGCAGGTGCTGATGACCTATGCGCTGATCCTCGTCTTCGAGGAGCTGCGCTCGATGCTGGTGGGCAACGACGTGCACGGCGTGCAGGCGCCGAGCTGGCTTTCCGGCGGCTTCAAGCTCGGCGAGCTGATGAGCTACCCCTGGTACCGCGTGTTCGCCTCGGTGGCCTGCGTGGTGCTGGCGCTGGCGCTCTACTGGGTGGTCAATCGCACGCGGCTGGGCATGATGATCCGCGCCGGTGCGAGCAACCGCGACATGGTGCGCGGCCTGGGCATCGACATCCAGCGCCTGTACCGCATCGTCTTCGCCGGCGGCGTGGCGCTGGCGGCGCTGGCCGGCATGATCGCCGCGCCGCTGTCGTCGGTGTACCCGGGCATGGGCGGCAGCGTGCTGATCATCTGCTTCGTGGTGGTGGTGATCGGCGGCATCGGCTCGATCACCGGCGCGCTGGTGGCCTCGCTGCTGGTCGGCTTCGTCGACACCTTCGGCAAGGTGTTCTTCGCCGAGTACAGCGGCATCGGCGTGTACCTGCTGATGGCCGTCATCCTCGTCTGGCGCCCCGAGGGCCTGATGAAGCGGAGCTTCTGATGCGGCCGTGGGTCGTGCCCGTCATCGCTGCGCTGCTGCTCGCAGCGCTGCCCGCCGTGCTGACGCCCTACACGCAAGACCTGGTGGTGAAGATCGCCATCTACGCCGTCTTCGCGTTGAGCCTCGAACTGCTGGTGGGTGCCGCCGGGCTGGTGAGCCTGGGGCACGCGGCGTTCCTGGGCATCGGCGCCTACGTCGCGGTGATGGCCACCGGCGACAGCGGCGCCGCCTCGGCGCTGTGGCTGCTGCCCGCGGCGATGGGCGCCGCGGCGCTCTACGCCGCCTTCGTCGGCGCGCTGAGCCTGCGCACCAAGGGCGTGTACTTCATCATGGTGACGCTGGCCTTCGCGCAGATGGCCTACTTCGTCTTCCACGACACCAAGCTCGGCGGCGGCAGCGACGGCATCTTTCTCTACAGCAAGCCGGTGATCCAGTTCGGCAAGACGGTGCTGCTCGACCTGGACCGCAAGGCCGACCTCTACTACACCGTGCTCGCCGCGCTGGTCGGCACCTATGCCCTGCTGGCGCTGATCAACCGATCGCGCTTCGGCCATGCGCTGGCCGGCATCCGTGTCAATGAGCAGCGCATGCGCGCCGCCGGCTTCGCCACCTACGGCTACAAACTCGCCGCCTTCGTGATCGCCGGCGCACTGGCGGGGCTGGCCGGCTTCCTGCTCGCGGTGAAGGACGGCGCGGTGAACCCCGAACTGCTCTCCTGGCACGAATCGGGCGCGGTGCTGCTGATGATCATCCTCGGCGGCATCGGCAGCCTGCGCGGCGCGGTGATCGGCGCGGTGGCCTTCACGCTGCTCAAGGAGCTCTACCAGAGCGAGGCGCTGCTCGGCCCGCTGGCCGCCCACTGGCAGCTGACGCTGGGCCTGACCATCATCGCCTTCGTCGCGCTGCTGCCCAAGGGGCTGATCGGCCTGAAGGCGCGTCTGTCCGGAGGCGCACATGCGTGATCCGAAGACCGACGCCACCGAGCCGCTGCTGCGCTCCAACCTGCTGACGCGACGCTTCGGCGGCCTGACGGCGGTGAACGGCGTGACGCTCGGCTTCCACGTCGGCGAAGTGCATGCGGTGATCGGCACCAACGGCGCGGGCAAATCCACACTGATCAACATGCTATCGGGCGAGATGCCGGCCACGAGCGGCAGCATCCATTTCGACGGCCACGACATCACCGACTGGCCGCAGCCGCAGCGCGCGCGCGCCGGCCTGGGCCGCAGCTACCAGCGCACGACGATCTTCCCGGAGTTCAGCGTGCTGGAGAACTGCCGCCTGTGCGCGCAGGCCGCGCTGCCGCGTGCCTGGGCGGTGTGGGAGTCAGCGCAGCACTGCGAAGCCAGCCTTGCGACCGCGCGCGAGGCGCTGGAGCGCGCCGGCCTGTCCGACGACGCGCAGCGCAGCGCCGGCACGCTCAGCCACGGCGGCAAGCGGCAGCTGGAGATCGCCATGTGCCTGGCCACGAAGCCGCGCGTGCTGCTGCTCGACGAGCCGCTGGCCGGCATGGGCGCCGAAGAGACCGAACGCATGCTCGCATTGCTGGGCGCGCTCAAGCAGAGCCATGCCGTGCTGCTGGTCGAGCACGACATGGACGCCGTGTTCCGCATCGCCGACCGCATCACCGTGATGGTCAACGGCGAGGTGATCGCCAGCGACGCACCGGCGGCGATTCGCGCCAACCGGGACGTGCAGACGGCGTATCTCGGCGAGGGGCATTGATATGAGCCCCCACGCTCACTGGCGTTCGCTGCCCCCCTGGGGGGCGCAGGCCTCCCCGGCGGGAGGCCTGATGCTCTCGATCCACGACCTCAACACCTACTACGGCCAGGCGCACATCCTGCGCGGCGCCGGCCTCGAGCTGCCTGCGGGCACGGCGCTGGGACTGCTCGGCCGCAACGGCATGGGCAAGACCACGCTGATCCGCACGCTGATGGGTTATGTGCGGCCCGCCTCGGGCAGCGTGCGCTGGGAGAACCGCGAGGTCACCGGCTGGGCGCCCGAGCGCATGGCGCGGCTGGGCATCGGCTACGTGCCCGAAGGCCGCGGCATCTTCCCGAATCTTTCGGTGCGCGAGAACCTGCTGATGAGCGCGCGCGCGGGCGTCGACGGCAAGCGCGAGTGGACCGAGGAGCGCGTACTCGCCACCTTCCCGCGACTGGCCGAGCGGCTGGGGCACGGCGGGCAGCAGCTCTCCGGCGGCGAGCAGCAGATGCTTTCCATCGGCCGCGCGCTGATGACCAACCCTACGCTGCTGATCCTCGACGAGGCCACCGAAGGCCTGGCGCCGCTGATCGTGACGGAGATCTGGCGCGTCATCGGGCAGATCCGCGCCACCGGCATCAGCACGCTGATCGTCGACCGCGACTACCGCAAGGTCCTCGCCCACACCGACCGCGCGGCGGTGATGGAAAAGGGCCGCATCGTGCTGGCCGGCGCGAGCGACACGCTCGCCGCCGACACTGAGGCGCTGTCGCAAACCCTCGGCGTGTAACGCGCCACTTCACGAAGGAAAGAACATGATCCTCGAACTCGCCGACATCCGCATCCCGCCCGGCAAGCAGGCCGAATTCGACGCCGCCATCGTGCACGGCGTCACCAGCGTGATCAGCCAGGCCAAGGGCTTCCGCGGCTACAAGGTCAACAAGGGCATCGAATCGCCCGAGCGCTACATCCTGCAGATCTTCTGGGACACGCTGGAGAACCACACGGTGGACTTCCGCGGCGGCCCGCTGTTCCCGCAGTGGCGCGCCATCGTCGGCCCTTTCTTCGCACAGCCGCCGGTGGTGGAACATTTCGTGCTCGTCGACAAGTCGGACTGAGTCGCCAGTCAACCGGAAGAGATCACCGCAATGGAACTGCGTGCCAGCAAGTTGGACCCTGCATCCCTGCCCGGACGAATTGCAGCACTTGGCATCGCAGCTTTCGCCGCCGTGGCAGCGGGTTGCGGCGGAGGCGGTGGCGCGTCGACCACGCCGAGCTCTCCCAACGCCTCAGGCAGCCTCATCCCGGCTGCACCCGCGGTGGGCGCCACGCTGTACCCGACGGCCGCGACACTACGGCCTCTGCGCGCAGGAGCGCGATGGGTCTATCGAACCGATGATCGAACACAAGGCCAGTTCGTCGAGACCGTCGTCTCGCAGACTGCCGCCGCCAATGGCGGCGTGACGGAGACCGACAGCAGCGATCCGCAAGCCACGTCTGAGCTGTCCGTGGAAGCGGGCAGCGGCACCGTCAACTTTTCGGTTTCGCTCGAGCTGGTGCCCAACTGGACACCCGTGATCATCGCCGGGCCGGAACTGCGCTCACCGGTCAGACAGGGGGATCAATACAACCTGATCGAACAGCGCTTCGACAACCAGCCGATCGATATCGATGGTGATGGCAAGTTCGACACGGTCGACGTCGCGAGCTATCGCCGAATCATCGGCAATGAGCCGGTGACGCTTCCGAATCGCACCCAGGCCCTCACGGCACTTCGCGTGGACACGGTGGTGACCATTCGCATCAATCCGAGCACGCGGAGCGCACCGCAGGTCACCAGTTCGGGCGTATCGACCTGGTATGCCTCGGGCATCGGCGTGGTCCGGCAGGTCATTGCAAGCTCCGACCCTTCCCGCAGTTTCGACGAGGAGAGTCTGCTGCTCGGCTGGGATGGCATCACGGAAGGCTGGGGGTTCGTGACGCAGCCTGCGCAGCTTCAGAGCTCGGTCGTGCCGGGCTCGTCGTCTGTGTGGGTCCCCGGCGCCATGAGTGCGCTCGCCCTGCCCGACGGTGCATTGATCGCGACCGCATCCAGCCTTCACCGGGTCGACAGTCGGGGCAAGGTGCAGTCGATCGAGGCTCCTCCCGCTGGACAGTACCAGGGCCTGATGCGCCTGTCCGCGGGCATTCGCTGGCTGACGGGCTCGTGGCCGAACTACCAGATGTACGCCTTGTCCGACTCGGGAGCGACGCTCGGCACCGGCGCACTGGCGAGCTTCACTCTGGGCAGCACCGATCCGGAGACCTTGATCGAGTACCCGCTCGCCATGGACGGGAACCCGGGCGCAGACCATTTCTGGATCGCATCTCAGCGCACCGTGTCGGTGCCGTCGGCGGGGACCACGGCCTATCAATTGGTCCTGCGGATCATTGGCGCGGACGGTTCCACGGATCGACCCGAGATCGTCATCCCGGTCGGATCGCCCCAGTTCATCCCGGGGGTGCGGCTCGCGGCGCACACCAGCGGTGTCCTGGCCACCTGGACCGAGACGACGGCGGCCAGCAACAACAGAGTGCACTACGCGAGCATCACGGCCGCCGGGCAGGTCGAATACCACCGCTCGATCGCCGTACTCTCGCTGGATGTCGTCGAGGGGCTGAAGCCTCTGGCCGACGATGGCCTGCGGTGGCTGGTGTGGCGTGGCCCCACGGTGTCAGGCGCGGTCCGCGTCGCGCATGCGGTGGCCCTCGACTCGGCTGGCAATCTCGCGAGCGTCACCGCGGATGAAGATGGACTGCGCAGCGCTGTCGTCGGGCCTTTCAGCCCCGAGGCATCAGCCTCCTGGCCGACAGGGTTCACTGCGGCCAACGGTGACTTGTTCGCTGCGGTGTCGGGCTTTGGACTGGCGCTGCCGGACGAGAGATTCTCGGTACAACTGGTGGAGTACAGCGTTCTGAATCTGCCAACCTTGTTGCCGAGCTCAGCGCTGCCCGAGGTGACGCGCTTTCGCATTCCGGGCACCAGCATCCCTGTTGGCGTACCTCCAGCGCTGGTCTTCTCCGACCGTGTGCTCTTGCTCACTTCGGACACCAGCGGCCGCTTTGCACCCACTGTGATCTGGCGATAAGCAATGGGCTTCAGCCCGTGGAGATTGACATGCCGACGACGCCCATCTTCCACATGATCGCCGGCGCCCCCGACCCGGTGGCGCCCTTCAGCCACGCGGTCGAAGCCGACGGCTGGGTGTACGTGACCGGGCAGATGCCGTTCGCCGGCACCTCGGTCGACGAGCCCTACCCGGACGGCATCGAGGCGCAGACGCACCAGGTGATGAGGAACCTGCAGGCGGTGCTGCAGGGCTGCGGCCTCACGCTGGCGAATGTGCTGCAGGTGCGCATCTACCTGACGCGCTTCGAGCAGGACTACGCGGCGATGAACACCGCCTACGCGAGCTGGTTCCCGGTTGGCAAACGGCCGGCACGCACCTGTGTGGGTGTCACGGCACTGGCCAAGGGCGCGCTGATCGAGATCGACATGGTGGCGCGGCGCTGAAGCGCCGCGCGCACCGCCTCAAACCCAGTCCGGCCGATCGAAGTCGCGCTGCAGCGCCCGCCACACCGTCGAAGCGGTCAGCGGCATCTGCACCTTCTCGGCGTCGCGCCCGAGGCCCGCAGCGGCCAGCGCATCGACCACCGCGTTGACCACCGCCGGCGTGGCGCCGATGGTGCCGAGCTCGCCCACGCCCTTCACGCCCAGCAGGTTGGTGGTGCAGGGCACCGAGGTGTCGAACACGGTCTTGAAGCCGCGGAAGCCGTCGGCGTGCGGCAGCGCGTAGTCCATGAAGCTGGCGGTGAGCAGCTGGCCGCTGTCGCGGTCGTAGGCCACGGCCTCGCACAGCGCCTGGCCGATGCCCTGCACCGCGCCGCCCTCGATCTGCCCGCGCACGATGGTCGGGCTGACGACACGGCCGATGTCGTTCACCGACGCATAGGCGGCGACCTCCACGGCGCCGGTGTCCGGGTCGACCTCGACCTCGCAGACGTGGCAGGCGTTCGGCCAGCTCGGCGCGCCGGCGGTGGCGTCGCCGTCGGCGGTGATGCGTGCCGTGGGCTGCTTCGCGGCCAGTTCGAACAGGCCGATGCCGCGATCGGTGCCGGCGATGGTGAAGCGGCCGGCACGGTATTCGATGTCGCGCGAGGAGGCCTCGAGCGCCTCGCCGGCGAGGCTCTTCGCCTGCTCGATGGTGCGCTCCGAGGCCACCTGCACCGCTGCGCCGCCGGTGAACAGCGAGCGCGAACCGGCACTGCCGAAGCCGTTGGCACGGTCGGTGTCGCCGTGCACGACGCGGATCTGCTCGAGCGGCACGCCGAACACGTCGACCGCCAGCTGCGCGAGGCTGGTGTTGATGCCCTGCCCCATCGGCATGGTGGCCACCGTCAGCTCGACGATGCCTTCGGGCAGCACGTTCACCGTCACCACCTCCGACAGCGCGTTGCCGCCGGTCCATTCGAGGAAGGTGGCGATGCCGCGGCCGCGCAGGCGGCCCTGCGCCTTCGACGCCACGCGGCGCGCCTCGAAGCCCTTCCAGTCGGCCAGCGCCAGGCCCTGGTCGAGCATCTTCTCGAACTGGCCGACGTCGTAGGTCTGCCCCATCGGATTCTTGTAGGGCATCTGCGCGGGGCGGATCATGTTGCGGCGGCGCAGCTCGGCGCCGTCGATCTTCATCTCGCGCGCGGCGGCGTCCATCAGCCGCTCGATGACGTAGATCGCCTCCGGCCGCCCGGCACCGCGGTAGGCGCCGGTGGGCGTGGTGTTGGTCATCACCGCGGTGAGGTGCAGCGAGATCGTCGGGATGTCGTAGATGCTGGTCGACACCCACGGCCCGATGAGCAGCTGGATGACCACGCCCACCGTCATCGCGTAGCCGCCGACGTTGGCATAGGAGCGCGTGCGCAGCGCGAGCACCTTGCCGTTGGCGTCGAGCGCGAGCTCGGCCTTGGTGATCAGGTCACGGCCATGCGACGAGGCGCTGAATTCCTCCAGCCGCTGCGCGCACCACTTCACCGGCCGGCCCAGCGTGCGCGCCGCGTGCGCAACGACGATGTCTTCCGGGTACAGGCCGGTCTTCATGCCGAAGCCGCCGCCGACATCGCCGACGCGCACGCGCACCTGCTCCTTGACCAGGCCGGGCAGCGCGGCGGCGATGCCGTCGCGCACCGCCGTGGGCATCTGGCTGGACAGCGTGACGGTGAGCCGCCCGCTGGCCGCGTCGGGCTCGGCGAGCACGACGCGCGGCTCCATCGAGGCCGGCGCCAGGCGCTGGTTGACGATGTCCAGCGACACCACGTGCGCGGCGCGCTTGAACGCCGCGTCGGCCGCCGCGGCGTCGCCGTGCTTCATTTCCGAGGCGATGTTGTCCGGCGCCTGCTCGCACAGCACCGGCGCGCCGGGGCGGATGGCCTGCAGCGTGTCGGTGACCGAGGGCAGGTCCTCGAAGTCGACCATCACCGCCTCGGCGCCGTTCATCGCCGCCTCGCGGGATTCGGCGACCACCGCGGCCACCGCTTCGCCGACGAAGCGCACGCGGTCGAAGGCGATGGGGTAGCGCGTCGCGGACGCACCCGGCTTGCCGTCGGGCCGCGGGAAGGGCACCGCATTGCCCATCGGCTTGACGCCGGCCGCCACCAGGTCGGCGCCGCTGTAGACAGCAAGCACGCCCGGCAGCGCCAGCGCGGCACTCTTGTCCACGCCCTTGATGAGGGCGTGCGCATGCGGCGAGCGCAGGAAGACGAGGTGCGTCTGGCCGGCGCGCTTCAGGTCGTCGGTGAACTGGCCGGCCCCGCGCACCAGGGCCGGGTCTTCGATGCGGCGCACCGCCTTGCCGCTGCCGTAGCGGGCTGCTTCCACGGTGGTGCTCATGCCTTCTCTCCGGTGGCGGCCAGGGTCTGTGCGGCCTGCTGCACGGCAGCCACGATGTTCACGTAGCCGGTGCAGCGGCACAGGTTGCCTTCGAGCGCATCGGCGATCTGCGTGTCGCTGGGCTGCGGCACCTGCCTGAGCAGGCCGCAGGCCGACATCATCATGCCCGGCGTGCAGAAGCCGCACTGCAGGCCGTGGCAGGCGATGAAGGCTTCCTGCAGCGGGTGCAGCGTGTCGCCGCGCGCCAGGCCCTCGACGGTGGTCACCGCGCGGCCCTGCGCCTGCAGCGCCAGCAGGCTGCAGCTCTTCACCGCCTGGCCGTCGAGCAGCACGGTGCAGGCGCCGCACTGGGCGGTGTCGCAACCCTGGTGCGTGCCGGTCAGGCCGAGCGGCCCGCGCAGCAGGTCGACCAGCAAGGTGGTGGGCGCCACGTCGGTGTCGACGGACTGGCCGTTGACCTGGATGCGCAAGCTCGTCATGTCGGGCCTTTGGGTGGAGTCGCTGGAGGAGTCGGGAACGTGCGGCCGCCATCGTAGTACCGAACGGGCGGGGGCATACTGCGGCCCCGCGGATTCCCTGGAGTACGGCGATGAAGAAGGTGGTGTGGGGCGTGCTCAGCACGGCGAAGATCGGCGTCAAGCAGGTGATCCCGGCGATGCAGCTCAGCCCGTGGTGCGACATGCGCGCCATCGCCTCGCGCTCGCTGCCGGCGGCGCAGGCCGCTGCCGACGCCCTGGGCGTGCCCAAGGCCTACGGCAGCTACGAGGAACTCATCGCCGACCCCGAGATCGAGGCGATCTACAACCCGCTGCCCAACCACCTGCACATCCCGCTGACGCTGCAGGCGGCGCGTGCCGGCAAGCATGTGCTGTGCGAGAAGCCGTTCTCGCTGACCGCCGCCGAGGCCGAGCAACTGCGCGAGGTGGCCGGCCGCGTGCACATCATGGAAGCGTTCATGGTGCGCTTCCACCCGCAGTGGCAGCGTGTGCGCGAACTGGTGCGCGCCGGGCGCATCGGCACGCCGCGCGCGGTGCAGGTGTTCTTCTCGTACTTCAACGACGACCCGGGCAACATCCGCAACCAGGCCGACATCGGCGGCGGCGCGCTGTACGACATCGGCTGCTACGCGATCGTGGCCGGGCGCTTTCTGTTCGAGGCCGACCCGGCGCGCGTGATCGCGCTGGTCGACCGCGACCCGGCGCTGGGCACCGACCGCACCACCAGCGCGCTGGCCGACTTCGGCAGCGGCCGCCAGCTCGGCTTCACCGTCTCGACGCAGGCGCAGCGTTACCAGCGGCTGAACATCGTGGGCACGAGCGGGCGCATCGAGGTGCTGATCCCGTTCAATGCGCCGCAGGGCGAGGCCACGACGATCCTCGTCGACACGACCGGCGCGCTCGACGGCAGCGGCGTCGAGCGCGAGACGCTGCAGCCCTGCGACCAGTACACCTTGCAGGGCGAGGCCTTCTCACGCGCCGTTCGCGCAGAAGTGATGCTGCCTTACGGTCTGGACGACGCGGTGATGAACATGCGCATCATCGACGCATTGCTTCGCTCCGAACACAGCGGACGCTGGGAAGCGCCCTGATCGTCCGCCCGCACGGCGATGTCCGGATCGCGCAGCACGCTGCGTGGTACCGGGCATGGACCTGCTGCACACACCCCTTCTCGATGACTGGACCGGCCCCGACGGCAGCCGCCTGCGCATCCGCGCCGTGCGGCCGCAGGACGCCGCCGCACTGCAGGCGCTGATCGGCGGCCTGTCGGCGCTGGACCGGCGAAGGCGCTTCCACGGCGCGTTGAACAACGTGTCGGGCCAGCGCCTGGACGACATGGCCAATGTCGACGGTCATCGGCACATCGCGCTGGTGGTGCTGGCTGAGCGCGCCGGCCGCGAGACGCTGATCGCCGATGCGCGTTGCGTCACCGACCTCAGCGACATCGCTGCCGAGTTCGCGCTGATGGTCGCCGAAGACTGGCGCGGTCGTGGCGTGGCCCGGCGGGCCCTGGCCGCACTGCGGCGCGCGGCCGCCGGCGAAGGCCTTCACTGGCTGTACGGCCATGTGCTGGCCGACAACGTGCCGATGCTGACGCTGATGCGGCGCTGCGGCTTCAGCCTCACGCCGCACCGCCGCGACGAGCTCATCGTGGTGGCGGAGTCGCGCTGCGAGCCTGCGGCCGCCCCCGGTGAACACAAGCCGTGGTGGCCGCACTGGCCGCTGCGGATCGACTCCTTCTCACATGCACGCTGAACCCATGATCCCTTCGATTTCCCGGATCCCCGACCCCCCCCAGCTGGCGCTCGTGCTCGGCAGCGGCGGCGTGCGCAGCATCGCCGCCGTCGGCATCGCCGAAGTGCTCTGGCGCCACGGCATCCGGCCGCAGCTGGTGGTGGGTTGCAGCTCCGGTGCGCTCTTTGGCGCGCTCGTCGCCTCGGCCACCGAGCCGCGCGAGGCACTCGAGATGGCACGCCGGCTGTGGTCGCAGGAGCTCACCACGCAGCGCCGCTGGCGTGCCTACGCGCAACTGCTGGCACCGCGCCTGGCCGGCTTCAGCGCCGACTTCGCTCTTCGCGACAGCTCGCTGATCGCGCAGCGCATCGAGCAGGCCTTCGGCGACGTGCGCATCGAGGAGCTGCCGATCCCGCTGCGCGTGACGGCCACCGATGCCGTCACCGGCCGGCCGGTGGTGATCGATCGCGGCCCGCTCGCGCCGGCGCTGCGCGCCAGCATGGCACTGCCCTTCCTGTTCCCGCCGGTTCGCATCGACGGGCGAAGGCTGGTCGACGGTGTCGTGTCCGACCCGCTGCCGGTGTCGGCCGCCGCGCGGGCGCAGGCCGTCATCACGCTCGGCTTCGAGGGCGCGATGCCACGCCGCGTCGACCGGCCGTCCCGGCTGGTCGCGCAGCACAGCACCTCGTTGATGAACAACCTGATGCGCGCGCGGATCGAAGCCGCCGAAGCGCGCGGCCAGCGCCTGCTCGGGTTGACGCTGACGCTCAAGCGCCGCATCGGACTGTGGGAGACCGATGCCCTACCCGAGTTGTTCGAGGCCGGCCAGCGCGCCGCCGAAGAGCGGATCGGCGAGATCCATGCCCTGCTCGACGGAACGCCGCGCCGCGCTGCTGCCTGATCGCCCACCACCCAAGGAGACCCTTCAGTGCCCTTCACAGAGACCTTCGCCACCGACACCGGCACGACCCAGCGCTACGCCCGTTGCATCGAGGCCTCGCGCCGCGTGCGCTGGGAGATCGACGCCGACGTCATCCGCGGCCGCAGCTTCGACTTCGGCCAGTCCTTCCTGCCCGACGGGCTCACGCGCGTGAGCCGGCTCGGCTTCCTGCGCAGCGCCGAGCGGCGCTTGCTCGGGCAGATCCAGGGCCGCACCTACGCGAACATGTTCGGCCTGGTGGAGCGGTTCATCGGCGCGAAGATGCTCGAGATCACGCGCCACCACTGGTTCGGCGACCAGGTGGCGCTGGAGGCGCTGGTGCGCTTCAGCGACGAGGAGCTCAAGCACCAGGAGCTGTTCCGCCGCATCGAGCGCCTGATCGCCGCCGGCATGCCGCCGGGCTACGAGTTCGTGCCGCAGGCCAACGGCGTCGCCCAGGCGGTGATGGGTGCGTCGACCTGGGCCGTGCTGGCGCTGACCTGCCACATCGAGCTGTTCACGCAGGTGCACTACCGCCACAGCATCGCGCCCGACGAAGAGCTCTCCGCGCTCTACAAGGACGTGTTCCTCTTCCACTGGAAAGAGGAGTCGCAGCACGCCGTCATCGACGAGCTGGAGTGGGCCCGCGAAAATGCCGCGCTGGACGCGCCAACCCGCGACGCAGCGGTGGACGACTTCATCGGCCTGGTCGGCGCGGTCGACGGTCTCCTGCAGGCGCAGGCGAAGGCCGACGGCCACTACTTCCTGCGCATCTGCGGGCGCGAGCTTTCGGCCGGCGAGGTGAGCACGCTGATGGCCGAGCTGCTGCAGGCGTACCGCTGGCAGTACATCGTGTCAGGCGCGCAGGATGCCCGGTTCAGTGCCGCGCTGAGCCGCATGGTCGATGCCGGGCAGATGCGGCGCATCGAAGCCGCACTGGCGCCGTTGGCGGGCTGAAGACTCGCCCCTCGGAGGGATTGCGATGGCTGCGAAGGCGCTCCATCATCGTGGGCCGCCCGTCGCCGATGGGCCACGACGCAGCGAGACCTTCGAGCCATGTTCCCCGTCGAATCCGAAACCTCGAACCCGCCCGTCGGCGCACCGGTGGCCGCCGATGAGCTCTTCGCCAAGCTGTACCACGAGCTGCGCCGCCTGGCGCGCTCGCGCCTGGCCTCCGGCGGCCGCCACACGCTGCTGGATACGTCGGCGCTGGTGCACGAAGCCTTCATGCGCATGCAGCGTGGCGGCCTCGTCGAGCTGAAGGACCGCGAACACTTCCTCGCCTATGCCGCCACCACCATGCGTTCGGTGGTCATCGATTTCGTGCGCCGTCGCAGCGCCGAGCGCCGTGGCGGCGGCATCGAGCACGTGACGCTGGACACGCGCGCGTCGGAGGAGTTGGGTGCCAGCGACGACGAGATCCTCGAGGTGCACGAGGCACTCGAGACATTGGCGCAAGTCGACCCGCGGCTGGTCCGCGTGGTGGAGATGCGCTACTTCGCCGGCCTCACCGACCTGGAGATCGGCAGCGCGCTCGGCGTCACCGACCGCACCGTGCGCCGCGACTGGGAACGCGCCCGGCTGCTGCTGGCGCAGTTGCTCGGCCGCTGATCGCGGCAGCACCCGCCTGTCCGGAACACGCCGGCGACTGCGTGGTACCTGCTTGTGGCCATGAACGCGACTGCCCCGCCCGACCCCGAGCTGCTGCGCCGCGTGAACGCGCTGCTCGAGGCCGCGCTGGCGTTGCCGACCGACGAGCGAGACGAGTGGCTGAAGACGTTGCCGCCGGAGCAGCGCGACCTGCTGCCGATGCTGCGCCGCCTGCTCGCGCGCGCCGCGTCGGCTGAATCCGACACCTTCATGCGGCAACCGCTGGCCGTGGGCGCCGTCGATCTGGCCGAGCCCGAAGGCGTCGAAGACCAGCCCGGTGACGTCATCGGCCCGTACCGGCTCGTGCGCGAGCTGGGCGCGGGCGGCATGGCCACGGTGTGGCTGGCCGAGCGCATCGACGGCAGCCTGCAGCGGCAGGAGGCGCTGAAGCTGCCGCGCAGCGGCTGGGCCATCGGCCTGGCGCAGCGCATGGCCCGCGAGCGCGACATCCTGGCCAGCCTCGAGCACCCGCGCATCGCACGCCTCTACGACGCCGGCGTCACGGCGGAGGGTCGGCCCTGGCTGGCGATGGAGCACGTGGTCGGCGCACCGATCGACCTGCACTGCAAGGAGTTGCGGCTGGACATTCGCGCACGTTTGAAACTGTTCCTGCAGGTGGCCGACGCCGTCTCGCATGCGCATGCGCGCCTGGTCGTGCACCGCGATCTCAAGCCCGGCAACATCCTCGTCACGCCCGAGGGCGAGGTGCGGCTGCTCGACTTCGGCGTGGCCAAGCTGCTGGCCGACGACGCGGCGCCGGGCAGCCAGATCACGCAGATGATGGGCCGCGCGGTGACGCCCGACTATGCCTCGCCCGAGCAGGTCAGCGGCCGGCCGGTGGGCGTGGCCACCGACGTGTATTCGCTCGGCGTGGTGCTGTACGAGTTGCTGTCGGGCGTGCGCCCGTATCGGCTCAAGCGCGACACCGCCGCCGCGCTGGAAGAAGCCATCCTCATGGCCGACGTTCCGGTGGCCAGTGCACAGGCCGCCGACCGCCGCGTCGCACGCACGCTGCGCGGCGACCTCGACACGATCATCGCCAAGGCGATGCGCAAGGAGCCTGCGCAGCGCTACCGCAGCGTCGAGGCGATGGCTGCCGACATCGAGCGCCATCTTGCCGGCGAGGCCGTGCTCGCTCGGCCCGACAGCCGGTGGTATCGCATGCGCAAGGCGATCGGCCGGCACCGCGCAGCCGTGGCCATCGCGTTGGCGCTGCTGGCCGGCACCGCGCTGGCCAGCTGGCAGGCGCGCGTCGCCTCGCGCGAACGCGACCAGGCCAACGCCCTGCTCGCGCGCAACGAAGCGGTGAACAATTTCTACACGATGCTCTTCACCGAGGCCGTGGCTCCCGAACATGCCGGCGCGGTGCGGCAGATGCTGGAGCGCGGCACGCAGATGGTGGCGCCGGCGTTCGGCGCGGTACCGGAGCACGAGGCCGCGATCCTGCGCATCCTTTCCGAATTCTTCGACGAACCCGATCGCGGCGAGGCGTTGCTGGCGCGCGCCGCCGAAATCACGCGCAGCTCGGGCGACTTGACGCTGCGCGCGCAGATCGACTGCGACCGCGGCCAGATGCAGGAAGCCCTGGGCCGCGGCGACGAGGCGGCGAAGATGCTCGAGCGGTGGATCGACGCGCCCGGCACGCCCGCCGTGGCCGCGGTGCACTGCCTGCAGATGCGCGGCGCGATGGCCGCCAATACCCTGGATGGCCAGCTCGCGCTGCGTTCGACGCAGGCTGCATTGCAGCGCCTGCGCTCGGCGGGGCTCGGCGGCGGCGAGGTCGAGGCCGACCTGCTCGGCGACATCGGCTACGCGCTGCACGTGAGCGGGCGCAGCGGCGAGGCCGAGCCCTACTTCGAGGATGCGCTGCAGCGTTATCGCGCGCTGAATCGGCTGGACGGCCTGCACGCCCGTGTGATGCTGAGCAACTGGGGCGTGATGGAGCTCGCCACCGGCGACGTGCAGCGCGCACTGCAGCGCTACGACGAACTGCTCGCCGGCCATCGGCGGCTCATGGCCTGGCGCGCGCCGCCGAGCTGGGTGCTCGGCAATCACGCGGTGGCGCTGGAGCGCGTGGGGCGGCTCGACGAGGCGCTGGCCAGCTATGCCGAGACGATGCGCGTCAGCGACGAAGCCGGGCATGCTCAGGGCGTCCGCTACGGCCTGGTCGGCATGGCCGGCGTGCTGCTGTCGATGGGGCAAGCCGGCGAGGCCGCCGCCACGCTCGCCCGCGCCGATGCGCTGGCTGCCGGTACCAACCCGCGCGAGCCGGCGAACATCCGTGCCGAGTGGGTGCGTTCGCGAATCGCCTTGCACGCCGGCCGCGCCGCCGACGCGCACGCGATGCTGACGCGATCGATCGAGTTCCTGAAATCGATCGAGTCCAACGGGTCGTACATCGGCACCGCGCGGCGACTGCGCACCGACGCGGCCTTGGCGCTCGGCCGCCACGACGAGGCACGCGAAGACGCCCGCGAGGCGCTCGCCATCGCCCAACTTCTGCAAGGCGGCAAACCGCACTCGGATCATTCCGGGCAGGCCTGGCTGGCCCTGGGCCGCGCCGAGAACGCCGCCGGCCGCAGGACCGAGGCACGCGCCGCGTTCGAGCAGGCCGTGCAGCACCTGCAGGCGACGACCGGCGCGAGCAGCCCCGAGACCGTGCGCGCGCGTGAACTGTTTGCCGGTTGAGCGCTTCTAGGGGGTCAGCGGCCCGCAGACGCGGGGATGGCGCGCCACAAGCCGACGCGCACACTGGGCCCCACATCCACAGGGAGAGCCGCCATGGAACTGCAGACACTTGCACCGGAATCGAACGCCACGACCGTGGCCTCGCTCGTCGGCCTGCCCGAAGTGGCGTCGGGCTCGCCGCGCGCCCGCACGATGTCGTGCCGTTGCCCGGGCTGCGGCAACGAGGTGACCTTCGACGCCCTGATCGTCAACTGCGCCTGCACGGACGAAGGCGATCGCAGCGCCCTCCACTGATGAGCGCGCCGGTACGGTGCGTATCGTTGCCTGTCATTGCATTCGTTGTCAGCGTTCACTCACACCTAGACTGAGTGAGTCAGCAATTAGAGGGCTACTTCCATCGATCACCGGAACCATCCCGGTGGACAATGGACTAAGTAGAAACCCTAGGTTACCCTCGCTCCCGCGCAGGGCCCACAACGATCATGACGAACCTGCTGAAACTCCTGAAGTCCCTCCTCCCCTCGGTCGAATCCCAAAGGGATCGCGACGAGGCCTACATGGCGGCGTCTGTCGACATCTACGACCTCGAACGCCGGATGCGTGAAATCGACGAACGCGGCCGCAAGAACTGGTCACCGATCGTCCACGGCCTGTACGCTCGCTGAAGGAGCCTGCCATGCGCATGACCCGGACCTTCCCGATGACGCAAGGCTTCGCGGACCGAACCTCGTCCGCGCAACCCTGGTTGGTCGACAGCTTCACGTCGGCCTGGACAGCCGGCAAGCAGGTGGCCGCGATGCCCTTCGATGCCTTGCGCGCAAGCCACGCCGGCGCCGTCAAGGCCGGCCTCATCCCGAACTCGATGCTCGAGTCGCGAGATTTCGAGCATGTCGTGGTCGCACTCGAGCGCGCCACGCTCGGGCCGCTGGCACGCCGCGTCTGACACGCAGTCTGAATCGCTAGGGCGGCAAGGTCCTGGCCACCCGCAGCCCGATGTTGTTGTTGCGGTTCCCCGCGCCGAGCCAGAAGCGCTCGGCCGAGCGCAGCACGTCGATGTGATCGTCCCAGGCTCCGCCGCGCACCACGCGGCCCTTGCAGCCCTTCGTTTCGTGGGCACTGCCATCGTTCGGCGCGCCGGTGTACGGCAGGTAGCAGTCCTGCACCCATTCCCACACATTGCCCAGCATGTCGTGCAGGCCCCAGGCATTGGGCCGGTAGCGGCCCACCGGCGCGGTGTACCAGTGGCCGTCCCTGCAGACGCGAGCGTCGCTCCAGGTGCGGCTGTTCGGCCCCTTGGTCCTGTCGGTGCCGTTGGAATGCTCGCAAAGCAGGTCAGCGTCGTCTCCCCACGGCCAGCGGGTCGTGCTGCCGGCGCGTGCCGCGTACTCCCACTCCGCCTCGGTGGGCAGCCGCCAGCCTTTGACGCCGCTGCGCTGGTCGAGCCAGCGCACGTAGGCCTGCGCGTCCGACCAGCTGATGCAGACCACGGGTTCGTCGTCCTTCTGGCCCCAGCCCGGATCGGGCCAGCTGCGGCCGGCGCGCCACGCCCACTCGGGCCGCTGCGGCTCCCAGGTGAAGCAGCCCGGTTCGTAGAGGTTGCGCTCGGCCTCGGTCAGGTAGCCGCTGGCGAGCGTGAACTGCCGCCACTGCGCGACCGTCACTTCGGTCTTGCCGAGCGCGAAGGGCTTGACCCGCACCTGCCGCTGCGGCAATTCATCGTCGTCTCGATCGCGCTCGCCGGCCGGGCTGCCCATCACGAACTCGCCGCCGGGAATCGACACCATCTCGGGGCAGGCGTCGCAGCCGCGAGTCGCCCCACCCGCGGGCGCCGACGCGGCGTCCGCGGGCCAGGCCGGCGCGCATTGCAGGGCAGCGGCCATGGCCCACACCGCGATCAGCATCTTGTGCACGATGGACTCCCCGCGCGATCTCGAATGGATCTGGCCTCGCCAGGCGACTCGCGCACCCGGTTCCACGCCATCATGCAGCAGACCCGGACACGACGCGCTGCCAACGCGTGTCGATCCGCCGCAGACTTGTTCGTCGCGAACCTGAAGCGCAGACTTCCGCTTCACCGCGCTGCACGGTGGCAGCCTTCACGGAAGGACTTTCATGAACGCATCGCCAACCCGCCTGGTGCTGATGGTGGCCACGCGCAAGGGCGCCTGGCTGTTCCACGGCGACACGCAGCGCGGCGCCTGGACGGTCGACGGCCCGCACTTCCTGGGCCACACCATCAGCCACGTGCAGCTCGACCCGCGCGACGGCCGCACCCTGCTGGCGGCGGCGAAGACTGGCCACCTCGGCCCGACGGTGTTCCGCTCCACCGACCTGGGTGCCACCTGGAAAGAGGCGAGCCAGCCTCCGGCCTTCGCCAAGCCGACGAACGGCCTGCCGGCACGCTCCGTCGACCACACCTTCTGGCTGACGCCGGGCCACGCCGGCGAACGCGACAGCTGGTATGCCGGCACCTCGCCGCAGGGCCTGTTCCGATCCGAGGACGGCGGCATCACCTGGGTGCCGCTGCCCGCCGTCAACGACGATCCGCAGTTCCGCGAGTGGATGGGCACGGTGCAGGACGGCACGCCCGACGGCCCGAAGCTGCATTCCATCACCGTCGACCCGCGCGACCCGGCGCACCTGCTGTTCGGCATGTCGGGCGGTGGTGTGCACGAGTCGCGCGACGCGGGCCGAAGCTGGACGACGCTGATCGAGGGCATGGAGGTGGTGGGCGGCTTCGATGCGGCCACCGTGACCTTCCACGACCCGCACTGCGTGCGCATCTGCCCCGGCAACCCCGACCGCCTGTACCAGCAGAACCACTGCGGCATCTATCGGCTCGACCGGCCCGGCAAGGCCTGGCAGCGCATCGGCCGCGGCATGCCCGCGGACGTGGGCGACATCGGCTTCCCGATGGTCGTGCACCCGCGCGATCCCGACACGGCCTGGGTGTTCCCGATGGATGGCACCGACGTCTGGCCGCGCACCAGCCCGGCGGGCCGCCCGGCCGCCTACGTGACGCGTGACGGTGGCCGGACCTGGCAACGGCTCGACCAGGGCCTGCCGCAGCAGCAGGCCTGGTGGACCGTCAAGCGCCAGGCGATGACGGCCGATGGGCTGCCGGAGCCGGCGCTGTACCTGGGCACCACCAGCGGCGAGTTGTGGGTCGGCCACGAGGGCGGCGCACGCTGGGTCAACATCGCCCGCCACCTGCCCGAGATCTACGCGGTGGAAGTGGCCGCGCTCGCATGAACGTGTTGATTCCGGGGGCGCTGCGCTCCTACACGGGCGAGACGCATGTGGAGGCGACCGGCGACACGCTGCTCGGGCTGTTTGCCGACCTCGACCGCCGCTTCCCCGGGCTGCGCTTCCGCGTGGTCGACGAGCAGGACCAGCTGCGGCCGAACATGCGCGTCTTCGTCAACGGCCTGTGTGTGCGCGATCTCGGCCACGCGCTGCAACCCGACGACTTCGTGGCCGTCGTGCTCGCGCTCAGCGGCGGTTGAACGCGCCGCCGTTGGTGGTCTGGCGCACCGACCTTTGCCTGCAAGACGCGCACTGTGAAGTGCCGTCTGCCGGGTTCCGCCAGCCTGCCGGCCACCGCCGCAATCTGCTCGATGGCGGGCCGGGCCCGCGTCGGACGGCTGCCCTGTGGGCAGCCCGAGAGCCTCAGTCATTCACCAGGCAATAGCCGACGCCACGCACGGTGCGAATGAGCTGGGTGCCGATCTTGCGGCGCAGATTGTGGATATGCCACTCGAGCGCACTGAACTCGAGCGGCTCGGACAACGGCGCCACGGCCCGCGCCAGGCGCTGCTTCGACACCGTCTCGCCCGGCAGCCTGGCCAGTTCCACGACGATCTGGTACTCCTTGGGCGACAGGGGCAAGATTTCGCCGTCGACGCGGACTTCTCGCGTGCCGGTGGCGATCCGCAGGGCGCCCACGTTCCAGAGCTGCGAGGCCTGCCCCGCCGTTCGGCGGACCACCGCGCGAATGCGGGAGGCGATCTCGACGGGCGCGCAAGGTTTGATGACGTAGTCGTCCGCACCGGCGTCCAGCGCCGCGACGCGCAACTCCACAGCGTCGCGGGCCGACATCACGATGACAGGCATCGAGATGCTGCGCCGGCGCCAGTGCACGAGCAGGTCGATGCCATCGCCATCGGGCAGCCTCGAGTCGAGCAGAACGCAGGCGAAGTGCGGCGTGTCGTCGTCGCACTCGCCCTCGGTCATCGCTCGAGCATGCCGGGTGCCGCGGACCCACTCGCTCGTGAGCCCGTAGCCCGACAGGGCCCGCTGGAGCTCCGCACCGAGTTCCAGGTCATCTTCCACCAACAACAGATGCATGGTTTGTTCGCTCCGAGTGGGGCGAGGCCGCAGGCCTGTCGGCCGCGGCGATCACCAGCAAAGACACCATCAGCGACACGCTGTACTCGCTGCCACCCGTGCCGTGCTCGCCCACGAACCATCCGAAGCGGCGATGGATCAGCAGGATGCCCACGGCGACGATGACGAACAGGGCGCTGGCCATCCAGCGAGCCCGCCAGCCGAGCGCCATCAAGGTGCCGGCGACGATTTCGACGGCCGTAATGGCCCACACCACCGCGACACCGGACGGGAAGCCGAGCCTCTCGAGAAACGCCCCGAAGCCGGGGATCGAACCGTTGGCAATCCGCACCACGGCATGCGCCATGAACAAGGCCGCGACGCAGACTCGCATCACGACGAGCGATTCGGGCAACGAGATGAAGGGGTAGGTTCTCATGGGAGCTCCGTGCCCCGGCTGCCGCAGCGACGGCAGCCGGCAGCGTCAACGCAGCAAGGGGTTGCGGGCCACTTCGCCCTTCTTCGTGCAGATGGCTTCCGACACGCTTCGGCCCAGCACGCTGAATGAACCGCCGACGAAGCAGTTGTAGTCCTGGCCCGAGCGGGTGCGAACCGCATAGCGGGTCGTCGTTCCTTCGTCGACGCGGCCGCTGATAGTGAACGCCGCTTTGTCCAGGCCGAGCGCGAAGGCCGTCCGGTCGACAATGGCTTCGTCCGTCACGGCGAGCGATGCGCAGCCGGATGCTGTGCCTGCCATGACCAGCAGGCTGATGAGATGAGTGGCTTTCATGTTGATCCTGAGTGAGTGAGTGAATGAATGAAGCGCCGGCGGCTCGCGCAGCAGCCGCCGGCGTGGGCAGGGTCCGGCCAGCTCAGCGCAGCACGTTCACCCAAAGGCTCTTGCGGCTGCTGCTGCCGGGCGCGTCGCCGCGAACCCATGCAGCGGCGCCCTTGCCGTCCTGGTTGAACGCCGAGAAGGCATCGGCACCTCGACCGTCCAGCGGTTCGATCGCCACCGCGTCGCTCCAGGCGCCACCCCAGGTCAAACGCCGCGAGTAGACGTCCGAGTCGGTGGTCGGGGACGGCCACCGGTCGGGCGCGACGTACACGATCACGGCGTTGCCATCGGCGTCGAGGCCCAGTCCGGAGTCGATGCCGTAGGAGTTCACCAGGGCCGGAGCCGAGAAGCCGGAACCCGGCGTGTACTGCATCGACTTGATCGCGAATATGCCGCTGTTCCATGCAACGACGGCCCGGCCTGTGGGCGTCATGACGAGTCGGATCCTCGCCGAGAAGACCGAGCTGACTGCATTGACATCGACCGAGGCGGCTGCACCCCAACCGCTCGTCGCGCTGAAGACGTTGGTGTAGATCGAGTTGCCCTGGTGCCAGACCGCGATCGCGTTTCCAGCGGCATCCATGGCGACGCGCATGGGGCTGTCCGGATTGACGTTGTCGAAGCTGTTGTCGATCGACTGCGGTGCTTGCCAGCCGCCGGCAGTCGGCACGTAGCGCGCCGCCTTGACGCTGTAGTTGGCGTCGCCCGGATTGCTCTCGCGCCAGATCGCCATGGCCGTGCCGTCGGCGCTGATCGCCACCGCGGCGTTGTCCGTGACCAGGTTCCCGGCCGTGTCGAGCCGCGCCCACGCGAGCCAGCTGTTGGCGTTGGCGGGCAGCGAGATGTTGTAGACGTCCGAGCCCGAGATCAGCACGCCGATGGCTCCCGTCGCGTCCATGACGGCGGACGTGAGCAAGCCACCGCTGCGAGGCGGCGGCACGAAGGGAGCACCCCAGCCGCCAGCCGCCGTGAAGCGGCGAGTCTCCAGGTTCGGGCGCAGCCACGTGGCCGTCCCCGCGGCGTCCATCAACAGCTGCCCCTCGAGCAGCCGCTGCGTACCGGTGCCGCTGAGGTTGGGCACCACGACTGCCGCGTCCCAGCCCTGGCCTGCCGCGTAGCGGCGAGAGAAGACCTTGCGAGTGCTGCCGTTGGGCACGCCGTCGGACTGCTCCCACATCACGATCGCATCGCCGACAGGCGAAACCGCCGTCAGCACTCTGGTCGTCACATCGAAGTCTTCGCTCGCCTCGAGCAGCAGCGGGGTCTGCCAGGCCGGCGCAGCTGACGCCACTGCAAACGTGGCACCGACGCTGCGGTCCTGCGACATGGCCACCGTGCAGGTCGCCACGGCTCCGGCACAGGCGCCGGACCAACCCGAGAACCGCTGCCCGGTCGCGGGCGTTGCGGTCAGGACGACGCTGGTGCCGTCGCCGAAACTGGCGCTGCAGGCAACGCCGCAATCCACGCCCACCGGTTGCGATCGCACCGAGCCGTCTCCGGTCAGGCTCACGCTCAGCGTGCGCTGGACCGGCGGCGCGGCCGAGAACACCACGCTGACGCTGCGTGCCTGGTTCATCGTCACGGTGCAGGTGGTGCCTGCGCCGGTGCAGGCGCCGCCCCATCCGCTGAGCACCTGGCCCGCGGCGGGCGTGGCACTGAGCGAAACCGTGGCGCCGGACGTGAACGCTGCGCTGCAGGTGGCGCCGCAATCGATGCCGGCGGGCTGCGAACGCAGCGTGCCGCCTCCGGTCACGCCCACGTTCAGGGTGAAGGTCTGTGCGGGGGGCGCATTGAAGCCCGCCGTCACCGTGCGTGCCGCCTGCATGGTCACGGTGCATGTCGCCGCGGTGCCGGCGCAGTCGCCGCCCCATCCACTGAACACGCGCCCGGTATCCGCCGTCGCGGTCAGGGTGACGGAGGCAGTCGGCGCAAAGCGGCTGGTACAGGCCGCCCCGCAGTCGATGCCGGCCGGCACCGACACCACGCGGCCCCCACCGCTGGCCGAGACCGAGAGCAGGTTGTCGGTGCCCGGTGGTGCCGAGGAGCCTCCCCCTCCGCCGCAGGCCGTGAGGCCCAGGGCGGCCAGGGTGACGAGGCAGGCAGATCGAAGGAAGCTGCGAATTCGATGTGGCGACATGGCGTTGGTTGACAGTGGGTTGGAAGGCGTGATCGCGACGAATGGCCGCAGCACGGTGCTGACAGGAATCCACTTCTTGGGTAAACTACCCAAAACATGAATCTTTGGGAAGTTTCCCCAAACAGTGGGTCCACGTCAAGGGCTTTGACCGATACTTCGGTCATGGCGTCGAAGGTCGAACTCGTGCTCAAGGCATTCGTTGCGGCGAACAGGCCCTTGGTGCGGCTGCTCATCGGCCGCGGGGCCACCTTCCCGGTGGTCGCCGAGAAGCTGCGCCAGCTGTTCGTGGAGGAAGCGGTCGCCGAGATCCAGCGCCGCGGCGGCAAGCCCACGAGCAGTGCGGTGTCGCTGCTCAGCGGCGTGCATCGCAAGGACTTGCGCGCGCGGGAACCCGGCGGGGCGAAGGCCACCCAGGCTGCTCAATCGCAGGCCGCAGAACATGCCGCGCCCGCCTCGCTCGGGCTGATCGGGCAGGTCGTCGGGCGCTGGATGAGCGATCCGAAGTTCCTGGACGGCTCGACGCCGCGTGCGCTGCAGCGAGGCAGCGAGCCTGGGAGCTTCGACGAGCTCGTTCAGGGGGTCAGCACCGATGTCGGGCCGCGCGCCGTGCTCGAGGAGATGCTGCGCCTGGACGTCGTGCGCGTGGAGGACGAGCACATCGTGCTGGACACCCTGGGCATGGTGCCGCGAGGCGATTTCGCGGCCATGTCCGAGGCGCTGGGGCTGAACCTTCACGACCACGCCGCGGCGGCCTGCGCCAACCTGATCGAAGGGCGGAACCTGCTCGAGCAGGCCATGTACGTGGACGAGATATCGCCGGAGTCCGCGCACCTGCTGCACGAGGCGGCCAGCCGCGCCTGGCGCCCGGTGCTGGCCCGCGTGCTGCGGCTGGCCGACAAGCGCGTCGCGCACGACGCGGCGAAGGAAGTCGAGGCGCGGCGCCAGGCGCGCGTTCGGTTCGGCGTGTATTTCTACGCCGAGGATGGCAAGGACAAGGAGCCAGAATGAAGTTGTTCAGTACGGCCCGGCGCGCGACCCAGCGCGCCGTGGCTGCGTGGGGTTTGCTGATCGCCCTGAGCGCTTGCGGCGGCGGCGTGGTCGGCACCGGCACGGGGACGGGCGACGACCCCGACGACATCGCGTACACAGCAGTCGGCTTGTGCACGGCGGACTTCGCAGGAGACAACCTTGTCTGCCCGGCGGTATCGATTGACCCCTTCCGCGGCACGGCCACGGTGCAGTGGGCCGACACCGACAAGAGCAACGACGCCGCGACGGTGCTGATCGTGCTGGAGGGCAACGGCATGAGCTTGCAGGTGCCTTGCAGCCAGGCGGCCTTCCTCGGAACCTGGGGAGAACTCGCTGACGGCAGCCTGACCTTCGTCGGCCGATACGTCGACAGCAAGGCCGTGGAAAGCCGGCCGGCCGTCGTGCGCGTTCTGCCGGCGCCCGATGAGCCGGGTGCGGTGGGCCGGGCGGAGATGCTCGACGCCAAAGGCGCCACCTTGTACGGCCCGTGGCTGATTCGCCGGGTGGACGGCGCCGTGAGGATTGCAGAATGCACGCCCGCATAGCCCTGGCCTGCGGCATCCTGTGGTGCCAGGCGGCCGCAGCGGAACCGCTCTACCTGTGCAAGGCCTACAGCGGCGGCCTGTTCTGGTCGTCCGCGCACTGCAGCACGCGGCAGGCGACGATCGACCGCATCGTCGAGGTTCCCGAGGGCATGCCGTTCGAGCAGCAGGTGCTGCTCGGCAACCAGGCCGCAGCGGAAGGCGCGCGGCTGGCGGCACCGCCCCCTGCCCAGCCGAATCAGCCCGCCCCGCGAGCGGCGCGCCAGCGTGGCGACGACGAATGCGCGCGGCTCGAAGCGCACATCGCGCGCCTGGATGCGGCAGCGCGCCAGCCGCAGTCGGCGGCCGTGCAGGACAAGCTCGCGGAACGACGCCGCTCGGCACGCAGCCGGCAGTTCGAGCTGCGGTGCAAGTAAGCCTGCCGCGATGAGGGCCGTGGTCTGCAGAGAGTTCGGTGGGCCCGAGGTGCTGGACTTCTGCGAACGGCCGATTCCGCAGCCGGGACCCGACGAGATCCTGGTGAAGGTCCGCGCCACGACGGTCAACTCGGCGGACTGGCGCCTTCGGTCGATGAGCCTGCCGCCCGGATTCGGGCCGCTCGGCCGGCTCGCGTTCGGGTTCACGCGGCCGAGGAATCCGGTGCTCGGCTCGGAGCTCGCCGGCGACGTCGTGGCGGTCGGGTCGCGCGTGTCGGCGTTCAAGCCGGGCGACGCGGTCTTCGCGTTCACCGGCTCGGGCCTGGGCTGTCACGTCGAGTACAGGTGTCTCGCTGCCAACGGCGCCGTGGCGCTGAAGCCGCCGGATCTCAGCTACGCGCAGGCCGCCGCGCTGAGCTTCGGCGGCGCCACCATGCTGGACTTCTACGACCGCGCCGCACTCAGGGCCGGAGAACGGGTGCTGGTCAACGGCGCCACCGGCACCGTCGGCACGGCGGCAGTGCAACTGGCCAGGCACTTCGGCGCCCACGTGACTGCGGTGTGCCGCCAGGAACGCGCCGATCTCGTCTTGTCGCTCGGTGCGCATCGGGTGATCGACCGCGAGTCGCAGGACTTCGCCGCAGGCAGCACCGCTTACGACGTCATCGTCGATACCGCGGGGACTGCCCCCTTCGCGCGCTGTGCGCCCGTGCTTGCGCCGCGCGGCCGGCTGCTGCTCGTGCTGGCCACCCTCGCGGAGATGCTGCGCAGCCCCTGGAACACCTTGCGCAGCGGCAAGCGTGTCATCGCCGGCCCCGCCGCGGAGCGCGCCGAGTACGTGCATCGGCTGCGCGACCTGGCGTGTGCCAGGCACTTCCTGCCGGTCATCGATCGGACGTATCCATTCGATGAGATCCGCGCCGCGCACGAGCATGTCGACCGCGGGCACAAGGCAGGCAGCGTGGTGGTGGAGATCGAGCCCGGCCTATGGAAGACCAAAGCCTCAGCCCGCTAGCATGGGACGAGGAGGCGAGGGTCCTGCACCTGCGCCCCTTTCGGTACACCAAACGCCAAGACACAGCGAGAAGGGCAGTTCATCGTGGAAAGTCGATCCAGCAGCGCTTTGCCAACGGTTCCCCTGTGGCAACTCAACTCGCTTCGCTTCTTCTTCCTCCTCATGGCCTGCGTCATGGGCGGCTTTGTCTGGAAGCAAATCCTCTTCGATTCAGCCGATTGGCCGTGGACGAAAGGTCTTGCCAAATCGATGCTGGCGGCCCTGGCATTGATGAGCCTCCTGGGCGTGCGCTATCCCTTGCGAATGCTGCCGCTGATGCTCTACGAACTGGCCTGGAAGACCATCTGGATGGCTCTGATCGCCTTCCCGGCGTGGGCCTCGAACCGCATGACGGACGACATCGAAGCGCTCTTCTTCGATTGCGTGGGGGTGGTGATCCTCTTCTTCGTGATCCCCTGGCCCTATGTCTGGGCTCGCTACTTCAAGCAGCCTGCCGAGCCCTGGAGAAAGCCGTCGGCCCCCGCTGGCGAAGTGGCCGATTGAGGCCGCGGTCCACGCGGCTCCTCGTGCCTGGGCCTCAACGCGAACCCGGCTGCAAACCTGCCGCCAGCGCGGCCTGCATGTCTTGCGGCAACGTGGCCACGCCCTTGATGACCCCCGGGCCGCCATGGGCCCAGTGCACCGAGAACGCGCGCGGTGCAGGGTTCGGCAGTCGGTACTCCTCGACGCCGAGCACGACCTCCGTCCCGCCTTCGACGAGCGCCATCGACGTGCCGATCCTGACGACCGGCCCGAGCTCACGCACGGCAATGGCGACGAGTCTGTCGTGGCGCGGCGCAGCGTCGGAAGCCGCGGACTGGATGGCCGATGCAGACAGCTGCGGAACTCGCCTCACCGATGTGGAGGCGAAGCAGCCCGAGTCCTTGAAGAATCGGTCGATGCCCTCGGCCGCCGCAGCTTCCCGCGCCGGCACATCCTTCTGATCTGCACGCCACTGCGGCGCCCAGACGACGACGGCCGCAGCGGATGCCTGGCACACGGGCGGTTGCGGCGAAGGCACGATCTGCGTGGTGCTCGTGGCGGCACAGCCGCACAGCGCCAGCATCGCCAGGGCGAGCGCGGAGCCCGGCAAGGGCAGGATGAAGTTCATGGGGGTCGTGTCTCGAGGAGAGGGCCGCCGGCCTACTTCGGGCGGGGAAGGTTGCGTCGCGTCTGATCATCACGCATGCCTTCGAGGGTTTCGCGCGCCTCCTGGAGCTCCTCGTCGGTGGGAGCCTTGCGCACCACACGCCGGCCGATGTTGCTGCCGGTGACGTCTTCGCGACGGTAGCTCGACGCTGCATCGGCTTCCTGCTCGGCAGGAGCGGTCTGGCAACCGGCGAGGTGGGCGATGAACAGGAGAAGCGCTGCGATTCGATTCATGAGAGAGGTCCTGCGTTGTGGTTCGTCGACAGATGGAGATGCTGCGTTCCAGGCGCCCCGCCTTCATCGGGAGGCTGCACGAGCAAGCCTCGCTGGAGAGCCTTGATCACCGCCTGCGTGCGGTTGCGGGCGCCCAGGTTGTCGAGCAGCGCCGTCACGTGCAGCTTGACGGTGCGCTCGGCGATGCTCAGCGCATCGGCGATGCGCTTGTTCGGCTCGCCCCGTGCAATGAGTGACAGGACCTCGTGCTGACGCGGCGTGATCGGCTGGCGTCGGTCTGCATCGCCGTTCAGCGCCCCCTCCCGCCCGCCATGGGCCTTCACCAGCTCCCGCAGCCGGGTCACGAAGTCGTCTGCCGGCAGCGCACGATGGATCACGCCGGCAGCGCCGGTTTGCACAAGCATCTTCTCGCTCGTCTCGGCCAGGCTTCGAGCGATCACCACACACACGGCCGCCGGCAACCGCTGCGCGATCGAGGCCAGCGCCGAAGACCCGCCGGCGTCGAGAACATGGGCGTCGACCATCACCGCGTCGATCTTCGCAGAACCACGGTGATGCTGGTGCAACCAGGCGGTGACCGAGGTGTAGGCGTGCAGTTCGTCGGCAGGCGAGCTTCTCGCCAGGACATGCGCCAGGCCGATGCCGAACATGGGTTCGCGATCGATCAGCACCAGTCGCATGGCATTCCTCGGGCGAGCACAGGAGACACCTCCGTCGAGCGACAGCAGACTGTCGGGGTGACAGGCTAAGCCGGGTCACCTTTGCGTTTGCCCAGTGAAACGCGCCGCCGCGTCAAGCGAAGGGCTTGCGCCAGAAGGCGCCGCTCCAGTCGATCCGGGTCGGCGATGGCCGCGTGTCATGTGCACGGAAGTAGTCATCGACGGCCTGGCGGCAGGCCGGATGCGAATAGTCGTCGACGATGCAGAAGCCGCCTGGCTGCAGCTTCGGATAGAGCGCCTGCAAGGCGTCGTGCGTGGACTCGAACATGTCGCCGTCGAGCCGCAGGATCGCGAGGCGTTCGATCGGCGCGCTGGCCAGCGTGTCCTTGAACCAGCCCTCCAGGAAGACGACCTTGTCGTCCAGCAGGCCGTAGCGCCTGAATGACTCTTCGACCTGCTGCCGGGACACGCCCAGATAGTCGCGAAAGCGGTGGTGGTCGTCGCCGGCATCCGCGGGGTACTTGCCCTGGTCCGGTGGCGGCAGGCCCTGAAAGGAATCCGCTGCAAACACCCGTCGGTCGACGCTGCCGCAGGCCTTGAGGATGCCTTTCATGAGGATCACCGCACCGCCGCGCCAGACGCCGGTCTCGATGAAGTCGCCAGGAATGTCCTCGCGAATCACGGTCTGGACGCAGTCGCGGATGTTGTCCAGTCGTCTCGAGCCGATCATCGAGTGGGCCAGCGTGGGCCAGGTGGCGCCGGCCTCCCGTTTCGAGCGGTCCGCACGCGGCAGCTTCGTGACCTGGTAGCCCAGCCGCTGGAGCCCGTGCGACAGGCCGTGAAGCAGCTTGTGGCCGGGCCGCCGGGCCGGCAACAGCGTGACCGGCATGCCCGGTTCGTCCCACAGATCGAATTCGAGTGTCTTCTTGAGCAGGTCGATGTAGAGCTCGGTGGGATCCATGCGCATGCGAGTTGACGGGGCTGCCTGACAGGTCCCTGGGCCGGTCGGTGCACCAGGGGCGCCGCAGCGAGCGAACGATCCGGTGGATCGCGCTTCAGCTTCGGTCGCGCGTCGAGAATCTAGACGCCGCCCGACCCGCGCGGAATAGCACCAAAGGGCAGGCGGGCCACCGGCTACTCGCTCGGGCGGCCCAGGTAGGCCCTGATCGCGCTGATGCGGCCGCTGTCGTCGAACTCCACGACATCGACGACGAAGAGCTCGATCTCGCCGTCGACCCGGATGCGCAGTTCGCCGGCGACCGTGCGCTGCGACTCGTGGGTGGACAGCACGTCGATCTCGATGGAACGCGCCGACTCGAAGTTCTTCGCGGTCTCCGCGAGCGCGGCGTGGCGCCCTTGCACGAAGAGCTTCCAGTCACGCAGCCGGACATCGTCGGCGAACAGTCCGTCGATCGCATCGAGGTCCTTACGCGCATAGGCGGCGAGGTAGTCCATGAAGCGCTCGCGGTTCTTCACAGGGGCACGCTCTCAAGCCTTGGGGCTGTCTTGATAGAGGGTCGGAAAGTACCGCTCCATGAGCGAATCGGGGTGCGCTGGAGACGCGAAGCCGAACTGCGCATACAGGCCGTGGGCGCTGCTCGTCGCCAGCATGAAGCGGCGCAGGCCCTGCAACTCCGGGTGCGACAAGGCCGCCAGCGTGATGAGCTTGCCATAGCCGCGCCCTCGATGGGCCGGCAGCACGAAGACATCGGCGAGATAGGCGAACGTGGCGTGATCGGAGACGACCCTGGCAAACGCGACTTGGGACTGTTCGACAAAGCCGCCGAAGCACAGCGAGTGCTCGATGGCACGCTCGACGAGCGGCCGGGAGATGCCTCGGGCCCAGGTGGAGTGCTGGCTGAGAAAGCCATGAATCAGGGCCAGGTCGAGTTCCGACTTGTCGGTCGTGAAGCGAATCATGTGCGGTGGTGGGCTCGGCAGCGACGCCTGCGCGGTACAGGACGACATGGTAGATCGAGTGCCCCCTTGGACTCCCGCAGCGATTGCCAGGGCGACCCGAGCGGTGACTCGCGCTGGGGCCCCGGTCCCCGAACCTTTGCATCTGCAAAGCCTCGGGTCACTAGAGTGCGCCGCTTCCAGAACAGCCCGTGCACTCCATGAAACTGAATTCGCCTCGACACCGATCTTCGAACCTGCCTCTCGCCTTCAACCGCCGAGCCAACGCCCTGCCGCTTTGCGCGGTGCTCGTCATCGTCGCGGCGCCACTCGTGGCGCAGGCCCAGAGCACGCCGCCCCGCGAGGGCTTCAGCGCGACGCTGGGGCTGGGCGTCGTCTCCAGCAGCAGCTACGAAGGCAGCCCGCACCGCCGGACGCTCATCGGCCCGGACGTTTCGATGTCCTACCGCACGCCGGCCCTTGGAACATTCGATCTGGGGCCGCAGGGCTTGACCTGGGCGGCACCCGGGGACGACGAACTCCGCTGGGGCCTGGTGATCACCAGCGACCCGGGGCGACTCGAACGCCGGCCCGGGCGGCTGAATCCCACGCCCGGCGACAGCCGCCTGGCCGGCATGGGCAACATCGACAGCAGCGTCGAGGCCGGTGCATTCGTCGGGTTCGGCCCGCTGACGGTCACGGCGCGTCGCTCCGTAGGTGACAAGGCTCATGCAGCGTCCCGCGTGGACATCGGCTTGCGGCACGGCGTGGCACTGAGCGACCGGATCGGTGTTCAGCTGGAGGCGGCTGCAGCCTGGGCAGGCCGCGGTTTCATGCAGTCCCACTTCGGCGTGACGTCGGCCCAGTCCGTGGCCAGCGGCTTTCACCTCTACTCGCCGGGGGCGGGCTGGCACCGCACCACCTTGAGCGTCGCGGCCGAGTACAGGCTCGCGACGCCATGGAGCGCGCGGGTCTCGATTGCAGGCACGCGGCTCGGCGACGCGGCGGCAGACAGCCCCATCGTGGCCCGGCGAAGTTTCTCGACCGTTGCCGTCAGCGTCGTCCGTGCGTACTAGGCGCCGGGAAGAGAGCGTGGCGACGGCTGCATGGCGAGTCAGTTGAGGTTCAAGCCGCTCACTGGCACCGGCGTCGCCGAGAAGGGCTCCGTGCTGCCATGGCCCAGCCTGCCGTAGACGGGATTCCCGCTGTTGTCGTTGCCCACCCGTTCTCGCAGCGGGTGAATCGCAGAGGGAGCGTTATCAGAACGATGCTTGCGGCACTTGCAGAAGCGCATTCGCATGGCGCCTCGTGCCGGCGGCGGTGGAGGCCCAAACGCGCGACGGAAATCCATCGGGCAGTTCGGCTTCCACCTCGGAGAGCGCCGCTTCGACGTTCCGGGCGAAGGCAAGGAGCCGAGACCATGCATCCTTGGACACCGAGTCAGCCAGCCCTTGCCAATGCTGCGGCTGGATATCACGCAGGCGGTAGTGCATGTTGCCCGCCTTGACGCCCATCGCGAGCTTTGCACGCTGGTAGGGCAGCAAGTTCGGATCGTTGCCGATGATCGGCCAGGCCGAGAGCACGTCGTACAGCGGCGTCAGGCTGAAGCGGCCGCCGCGCCGGTGCTGGATCGAGAAGTTCTTGGCATGGCCATCGGTGGCGGCAAGCAGCCAGAACGCGAACTGGGTCAACACGAAATCGATCTGATCCTCCCGCGCGTGCTCGCTGTTCGAGAGCACGCCAAGACAATCCTGCATCGAAGGTCCGCCGTCGCTCTGGTACTTGCGGTCGGGTGCGACGCCGAGCGCCTGGCAGAAGTCCTCCTGTGGCAGCCGGGCGATCCACGCGCCATCGGGCGGGCGGAATCGCGTCTTCTTCTCGGCTCCTTCCTCAATGCCTACCCAGCGGCGATCGAAACGGGTCACGACGAGTGCCTTGGTCTCTCCGAACTGCGCCATCTCGGTTTCAGCGACAGGCAGTCCGAGCGCTCGCAGGATGCGGCTGCACAGCCACTCGTTCTCGATCGAGTGGCTCATGTCGGCCCGCATGTTGCCGACCAGGCCGAGGGGCAGTTTGAGGATGTGCGTTGTCGGTGTCGCGCCGCGCGGCAGGTACCAGCGCCGGCCCATGCGCAGCAGCGCGGTCTTCTCCTGGGCGCCGGCAAGCGACAGGCGCAGTTCCTCGTCTTCGTCGCGCTGCCCGAGCGGCGCATCGGAGGTCACTGACGCCAGGATGCGCTCGACCCTGGCCTCGTCGAGCGGCTCGGCATCGACCGTGTTCCAGCCGACGGGATCCGCACCGGGTGGAAGCAGTTGCACCGCACCGACGCAGTCCCGCCCGATGGCCGCCAGCAGATCGAAGGCCTCGGCCGAACGCGCACGGAACCGGCTTCGCAGCCGACGACGGATGTCGGCACTGTCGGGCAGCAGGTTGTCGAAGTAGTTCGTCACTGCGTCGCCGCGCAGTTCGAGGCCCGCGCTGAACGGCAGCGACATCGACAAGGCCCTGCCTTCTTCCGCCTGCGCCCAGGCCTCGTCGTAGCGGAACACTGGCGTGCCGGTCCGCAGCGTTGACCAGACGCCGACGTGCAGGCCGTTCATCCAGACATGCAGGTCCGCCATCGAGTCACCACTCGCCGCCGGTCTTTCGCTGCCGTGGGCTGCTTTGCGGGGACGCGGATACCGCGGAGATGTCCGCTTGCGGCTCCCGGGTATCGCGGAGCACGATCCGCACGCCGAGCGCGCCCAGCAACTCGAGCAGTTGCTCGACGCTGACGGCCGTCGGGTTGCCCTCGATGCGCGCGATTCTCGTCTGGCCGACGCCCAGCCGCGTACCCAGATCGGCCTGGCTGAGGCCACGGGCCTTGCGCAGCGAGCGCAGGTGGGTGGAGAGCTGCAGCGGAGTCAGGATCGGATAGTCCATGCTGCAGCTTATGCCTTTTAAGGCATGTTTGCAATGTATGCCTTTGGGAGCATTATTGCCAAATATGCCTTTCAGGGCATTCTTTGCGGCAAGTTCGACGGATGGCGTGCCATTGCGGCACCGCCTGCGCCCCGCAAGCAAATGCGTACGGCGCCGCTCGAAACGCCCGCAGAATGCAAAAACGGCAGCCACTTTCGCAGCTGCCGTCTTGTCCAAGTGCTTGTCGCGCTTGGGAAATTTCTGGTGGCCAAGGGCAACTTCCAAAGATGCGCGGTAGGCCCCTCCAGTACTGGCTCTCGCTTGTCCCGGAAATCCGGTACTCCGCGGTTTACTCCTGTCCAGAAAGTGGCGTAATTTGCAAATGGTTCGGTTCCCAGGTTGCTGAATTTCGCGGCAGTCAGTCACAGCTGGTTGCGCATCCGGCAGCACCAGAGATCATGGACCAGAAAAGAAAACGGGGGCGCTCGATTGACATCGAACGCCCCCGCACTGGCGCGCGCTGAAGCTCACCCCTTCACACACACCACCTGCTTCAGCGTGTGCACCACGTCGACCAGGTCTCGCTGCGCTTCCATCACCGCGTCGATGTCCTTGTAGGCCGCGGGCGTTTCGTCGATCACGTCCTTGTCCATGCGGCACTCGACGCCTTCGGTCGCGGCGCGGTGGTCGGCCAGCGTGAAGCGGCGCTTGGCTTCGCCGCGGCTCATCACGCGGCCGGCGCCGTGCGAGCAGCTCTCGAAGCTGTCCGCATGGCCCTTGCCGCGCACGATGTAGCTGCGCGCGCCCATGCTGCCGGGGATGATGCCCAGCTGACCGGACTTCGCGCTCACCGCGCCCTTGCGGGTGACGTACACGTCTTCGCCGAAGTGGCGCTCCTTGCTCACGTAGTTGTGGTGGCAGTTCACCGCCTCGATGTAGCTCTGGAAGTTCTTGCGGATCACCGTCTTCGCGGCTTCGATCACGCGCTTCATCATCACCTCGCGGTTGATGGCGGCGAACTTCTGCGCCCAGCCCACGGCGCGCACGTAGTCGCCGAAGTAGCGGCTGCCTTCCTCGAAATAGGCCAGGTCACGGTCAGGCAGGTTCGCGTTGTTGCGCATTGCGTCCTGCTTCGCCAGCTCGATGAACATCGTGCCGATGAAGTTGCCCACGCCGCGCGAGCCCGAGTGCAGCATGAACCACACGAAGCCCGCTTCGTCGAGGCAGACTTCGATGAAGTGGTTGCCCGTGCCCAGCGTGCCCAGGTGCTGGATGTGGTTGGTCTTCGCCAGCTTCGGGTAGTCACGGCACAGCTCGGTGAACTCCGGCTCCAGCTGCGCCCACGCGGTGTTCACCGCGCCCGGCGCCTTCTGCCAGGCCCCCGGGTCACGGCTGCCGGGCTGGCGGCCGTGCGGCACCGCGCGCTCGATGGCCGAGCGCAGCGGGCCCAGGTTGTCGGGCAGGTCTTCCGCCGTCAGCGTGGTCTTGCAGGCGATCATGCCGCAGCCGATGTCCACGCCCACCGCGGCCGGGATGATGGCCTTAATGGTCGGGATCACCGAGCCCACGGTGGCGCCGATGCCGAAGTGCACGTCAGGCATGGCCGCGATGTGCTTGAAGACGATGGGCAGGCGCGCGGCGTTGGTCAGCTGGCGCTTGGCCTCGTCTTCGACAGGCACGCCGCGCGTCCACATCTTCAGCGGCACGCCGCCGGGCACGTCTTCGTGGATGTGGTTGGTTTCCATGTTGATGTCCTTCTCGCGTCACTGCACGCAACCACGGCGCGCTGCATCCGCATAGTTCTTGAGTTCCCGATCGTTCTTGTCGACCGAGAGGATGTAGGCCTCGACGGTTCGGTCGATGGCCTCTTGTCGTTCGAGATGGCGGCCGCAGTGGCCGATGCCATGCAGCGCTGCCACCTGCACCTCGCGGCAGGGAACGTCGAGCATCTCGCGCAGCACTTGCCAGACCGCATCTCGCCAGCGGGGCTCGTGCCGCACGTTCCAGAAAGTGGGCCACACGTCGAACCACATGTAGCAGACGAAGGCCAGCCGCCCCGCCGACTCGCCGATCGGCAACCGCATAGGCGCCAACCGAGGCCCGATGCACTGCCGCCACAGCGCGGGCATGGCCTGCATCATGCGCATGGCCTCGCCGAGCGGCACGCTCGCATCGATGGCCGCGAACGGCACGTCGCTGACCGCATTGCTCATCACGAAGTTCAACCCCATGCCGACCTGCTCGTCGCTGTAGGCGGCGAGGTCGGTGCCGGCCTGGGCGAACAGTACGGTCTGTATCCGCGTCCACTCCAGCGGGGTGGCTTCGAAGTCCGGTTCGTCGATGTTCCAGAACCACTCCTGTTCCTGCGCTTGCGGAACTGGACGGTCGAACAGGTAGCGCAGCGCCGCCGCGTACAGCTCCGGCGCGAGTCCCACGCCTTGCGGGCTCCAGTCCGGAGTCTGCGCGAGACGGCGCCGCTGTGCGGGCGTAGGTCTCTTGGTGTTCATGGACTTCTCGATTGTGGGTTGTCTTGGTGGACGCGACGGGATTCGAACCCGCATCAATGCAGCAACCACGGTTCTTGAGTCCAGTGGCCTCGTCGGCGATTGGAAACGCGCGCCAGTGACAGACCCGTCATCGGAGCCAGCACCTGCATCCTCAACCGTGTTCGCCGACCAACTTTCCTGCTGCACCTGGTGCTACCCAGGCTGCCGGCATGTCAATCATTTGTGGCAGTGGCGCTCCCTTCTGTGCCAGCGCGCCCGTTGTTCAGGAGTGCCCCGCCGGGCAGGCCCGGCGGGGCGGGCGCTCAACGCAGCTTCACCAGCCCGTTGAGCACCTGGTCCAGACCTCCGAAAACGGAGATCCTGTCGATGCGCTCGGCCACGCGTTCCAGCGTCTCGAGCTCCTTCAGCCGCAGGGCGACGGGGTTGTCTTCCATCACCTTGGCGGTGTTCAGCAGCGAGCGCGTCGCTGCCGTCTCTTCACGCCGACGGGATCACGTTGGCCTCGGCCGACTTGCCGGCCTCGACCACCTGGGCGAGGATGGTCTTCATCTCGCCCGGCAGCACGATGTCCTTCACGCCCACGCCGTCGAGCTGCAGACCATAGTCCGCGAGCTTCGCCTTGACCTGGGCGGTCACGACCTCGTCGATCACCGTCTTGTTCTCGAGCAGCTCGTCGAGCGAGCGGGTGCCCACCGCGGCGCGCAGGCCGAACTGCAGCTCGCGGTACAGGTGGTCCGCCGGCTTGGCGAGCTCCTTGTAGGCCTTGAGCACATCGGTGAAGCGCCACGTGGCCGAGAGGTTCAGCCGCAGGGCGACCTTGTCGCGGGTCAGGATCTCCTGGCCCGTGACCTCGAGAGCCTGCAGCCGCAGGTCCACGAGTTCCACCGACACGTTGCGGTTGAACTTCCAGAACGCGTACGAGCCGGCCGCGAGCAGCCGCTCTACCTTGCCGTCGATCCACAGCATGCCGGCGCCGTGTTCGGGCACCTGCACCTGCAGCACGCCGGCCAGGCCCGCCACGGCGCGTTGGCGAAGTTGCGTCTGCACGAGCCGCGCCACGAGCGCGGGCGGCACCTCGGCCGACTCGCCGATGTCGATCACCTCGACCTGCACGTCGACCAGGCCCTTCCAGTACAGGCGCCGGGTGGCCGGCGCGAGCACCTCGACCAGCGCGCCGTTCTCGGTCCGCAGACCGACCTGGTGTTCGGTGAGCTCGACTCGGACGAACTCGGCCGCGACCACCTCGGGCTCCTTGGCCATCAGGTAGTCGGCCAGGCCGTGCGTGAACGCCGGCTGCTCGAGCGCGAAGAGTTCCACGCGCAGGGTGTCGAGGCCGGCGAACAGCCAGTGCGTGCCGGGTTGCAGCACGCGCTCGAAATCGCCGTTGCGCAGCAGCAGGCCGCGCTCGTTCTTCTTCACGGTGACACGCTTGATCTTCATGGGAGTTCTCCTTCTTGGTTGAAGGGTGTGAATGAAAAGGGTGCCGTTACAGCAACGGCCGCGGTCGACGAGTGCCTGGGCCCGGATCGCACGGTGCGCGTCGGCCGCCCCCCTCCCTGAAGGCAACCTCGGCTGGCCGTGGATGCGAAGCCCCGCGTGCTTGGCGCACGAGCGGCCGCCGCAGATGCACGTTTGGGCTTGCGCCTTGAGTGCACGTTCGGCGGTGGTCTTTCGACCGTTCTTGGAGTTGGAGCGGGAGTCGAACCCGCGACCGACGCGTTATGAGCGCGCTGCTCTACCCACTGAGCTAGCCAACAATGGCGGTGAAGCCGGGAGTCGAACCCAGACCCTTGCGGGCCAGCCGATGCATCACCATTCCGTTGCTTCCAGCAAGGCGGCATGTGCGGCACCGACGGACGTATCCAGGTGCTGCACACCGGCGGGGTTCACGAACCCCAGGCCTGTGAGCGTTTGCCTTCCACAACAGACTCTTTGGCGTCCGAGCCTTTCAGCTCAGGCGCGATCCCTTCGGCAGGCGCGCAGCCAGCCATTCGTGCACGTCGGCACGGATGTGCCGGCCTTCGAGCAGAAAGTCCTCGAAGCGGCTCGGCACGTACGGCAGGTACACGAGCGGCATGCCCGCTTCCTCCGGCGTACGGTCGGCCTTGCGGCCGTTGCACGCACCGCAGGCGGTGACCAGGTTCATCCAGGCCCAGCGGCCGCCGCGCGATTCCGGCAGGATGTGCTCGCACTGCAGGTCGCGCTCGTGAAAGCGCTGGCCGCAGTAGGCGCACGTCATGCGGTCGCGGCGGAACAGCTTGAGCTTGCTGAACGCGGGCACCACGTCGAACAGGTTGACCCTGGAGGCGCCGCGCAGCGCCATGATCGGGAACACGTCGATGACCGACTGCCGTCCGCGCACGACGTTGAAGCCGCCGCGCAGCGTGGCCAGCGGCCCGCAGCCATCGACCCACGCCACCGAGCCCGTGGCCACGTGAACGGCCGCATGCTCGAGCGAGATCCACGCCTGCGGCGTGCCCTGGATGTCGAGTTGCAGCACGTGGCTGTGGTGTTGGTGGTGCATGGGTGGCCTCCCTTCATGGCCGTGGTTCGGATGAATCGAATGGGTGCGCCCGGGTGGACTTGAACCACCGGCCTCGACCTTCGGAGAGTCGCGCTCTTGCCGCTGAGCTACGGGCGTTTGGCGTTGGTAGCCCCTGACGATTTCGAAACGTCGACCTTCGCTTTGTAGGAGCGTTGCTCTGCCTCTGAGCTAAGGGGCTGGTGGATGGCAGGGGTGACAGGATTCGAACCTGTGTGCACCGGTTCAAAGCCGGCTGTCTGAGGCCACTCGACTACACCCCGTCGGTGTTAAGACCATGGTGCGGGCGCAGGGAGTCGAACCCTGGCCTGCCGGTCAAGAGCCGGCTGCTCTGCCTCTGAGCAACACCCACGTGGACTGCTGGTGGAGAGCGAGCGAATCGAACGCCCGCGGCGACGGCATCGCCGGCCTTGGCTTAGCAAGCCAGCCCCTTCCCACTCGGGCAGCTCTCCTCGTTGGTCATCGGCATCGTTGGTTCAACGCCGATAGTGATTGCGATTCATGCCGTCAAAAGCAGCCACTGCGCAGGCAGCAGCGCTTGAAACGACCTCGCTGAGCCGCAGGGGCATGGATCGTTGCGGCCGAGCTTCTCGACAAGCTCCTTGGCGCCGCGAACGACCCGGTCACCGCGCTTGACTCCCGTCTCAGACGGGAAACCCTTGCGCCGTTTGCTCGTGACCGTGAAAGCTCACGTCGTCTTCATTGATCGGTTTCATGGCACACCTCCTTGATGGTTGATGTTCTTGGTCTTCTGATGTCGTTGGTCGTCCGGGGTGGGAACGATCCACCGGCCTTCGCCTTATGAGGGCGCTGCTCTGCCGCTGAGCTACCGGACTGCTCAATATTGGTCCCCTCGGTCCGAGTCGAACGGACATGCCCTGCGGGCTCCGGTTTCTGAGACCGGTGCGTCTGCCTATTCCGCCACGAGGGGGTGATGCTGGTGCGTCGCCAGGGGCTCGAACCCTGACATGCCGGCTTAAGAGGCCGGTACTCTGCCGCTCGAGTTCGCGACGCATGGAGTTCGCATGCGCTTGGGGGTGACCGGCCGGAGTCGAACCGGCACCAGCGGGTTCACAGCCCACGGCTCTGCCATTGAGCTACGGCCACACCCAAGCACACGCTTGATGCTGGTCTCGGTGGCAGGTCTCGAACCTGCGGCCTCGTGATCCCAAATCACGCGCGCTGCCATCTGCGCCACACCGAGATGAAACTGGTACCCGCGGGTGGGAACGATCCACCGACCCCCGCCTTATCAAGACGGTGCTCTGCCACTGAGCTACGCGAGAACAAACTGAACTGGCTCCCCGACGTGGCATCGAACCACGGACCTCCTGGTTAACAGCCAGGCGCTCTGCCATCTGCGCTATCGGGGAAGTGAACTGAAGCCTCGTGACCGATTCGAACGGCCGACCCGCCGGGTAGAAACCGGCTGCTCTGGTCCGCTGAGCTAACGAGGCCTGGACTCGACGGTCCGATTCGAACGGACGCGGGCTTGCTCCTTCGGCTTTGGAGGCCGCCGCTCTGCCAGTTGAGCTAGCCCGGTATGGCTGGTGGGTGCGGATGGATTCGAACCACCGTGTCCCGTGGGAGACTGCTTTACAGGCAGCCGCAATCGGCCTCTCTGCCACGCACCCGATTGATGGCACCTCGTGCACGACTCGAACGTGCGACCTCCGGCTTCGTAGACCGGCGCTCTGAATCCAGCTGAGCTAACGAGGTTCTGTTTGCTGGTGCCGAGAGAGGGCTTCGATCCCCCGACGCACGCGCCTTCAACGCGCCGCTCTACCTGCTGAGCTATCTCGGCAAACTGATCTGGCGCCTCGTGCGGGAGTCGAACCCGCGGCTTCCGGCTAGACAGGCCGGCACTCTGGCCGCTGAGTTAACGAAGCAAACATTCCATCCGGTGACGGGTTCCGGCGCCGCCCAATCGTTGCGGCCGGTTTCCGCCCTCGAAGCGTGAGCTCGACGAGGGCTTCTTGAACTGGTGTCGCGTGCGGGATTCGAACCCGCGTTCCCGGAATGAAAGCCCGGTGTCCTCGGCCGCCTAGACGAACACGACGAAACTGAAAGTCCACTTCGGCTGTGCCCAAACGCGAGCATCCCGTCGGATGTGGTGTCTCGCTGCACGGGGCCTGGCCAAGGGTCGCGCACATCCCGGACCACCAACACCATGTCGCGTGGCCTCGGAGTGCATGGACACACCCGAAGTGGAGCGGATGACGAGTCTCGAACTCGTGGCCTCGGCCATGGCGTGGCCGCGCTCTGCCAACTGAGCTACATCCGCAAAGGTGCAAGACGGACCTTCGGCCAGTACCGAGGTCGTCTTGCGGCAACTTGTTAAAGAGCATCCACCGTCGCCGGTGGTGGCGATCCATCGATCGCCAGACCTGCGCCAACGCGCAAGCCTTGTGAAGAGACAAAGAAAAAGGCCCGGAACCTTTCGGATTCCGGGCCTCTGCGAACAGAGCTTGGAAGGCGCGCGACTAGGCGCTCCCTTCTCCCGGATTCAACGGACCCTCGCTCCGATCAAGGCAATAGCCCGTCGGAATGGCCCTGCGCATCGCCACCGCTGCGAACAACGGGACGAACGCGACCAGCCCCTGCAGGGGTCGGTGGGTCCGAATGACGTTGTTCAATTTCACGGTGATGTCCTGTGGTTCTGGCAATGGCTCTTGCGAGCCGGCTTCTCGATGGGAGCGGACTGTAAAGACTCTTTACCCAACTCGTCAACCCCCTGCGAGAATGGCGTCTGACTTCGTTGCATTGCGCACACACACGTGTCGAACATCACCCTCACGAGACGACAGAACGCGCTGGCGCTGTTCCAGGACTACGCCGAGAAGGCATTGGCTTCAGGTGGCTCGCCCAAGGGGCTCGAGCAATCGTTCGCCTCCACGCTGCAGATCTCTCCGAGCATGTGGAGCCAGATCAAGTCGTCTCGCCCGATCGGCGACAAGCTGGCGCGGCAGATCGAGTCGGCCAGCGGTAAGCCATCGGGTTGGCTCGACGAACTGCGCAAGGATGCCGCTCCGACAGCCGCAGAAGCGGCGTTCCTCGAATTGGCGCTGGCCGCCTGGCGTGCGAGCAACGGCGCGGGGCGCAGGGCGATGCGCGATCAACTGAAGGGCTTCCTGTCCGCCAGCGGCTGACGCTTGGAGGGCGCTACGCCTCACCGTGCCGCCTCGATCGGCCGCCCGATGTTGACCTGGGGCGCCACTGGCGTGGGCTCAGTCCCGCCCGCGATCTCCACGATGGTCCACGCGGTGGATGCTCCGTAGCCATACTCATCGTGCGCCGGAACATGCCACTCCCACCCAGCGCCGTCGCGCAGCCGAGCGGTGTTCGCGACCGCCGGCAGCCAGCGCTCACGCGACAAGACGGGCTGGTCGGCGATCGCGGCCTGAGCCGTGCGGCAGGTGGCATCGGCCCAACGTTGGGCGAGTGATCGCGGCGGATGGCCGGCAAACGGCGCAGCCACCCACCAACGCGCCGCGGGCCCGGGCGAAGCTGTCGCCCCATGTGGCAGCAACCACCAGCCGTCGCCAGGCGGTCGCTGCGCATCGAGCCAGAGACCAACTTCGCCAGTGCGCAGCCGGGGCGAGTCCAGCACCTGCCAGGCCAGCGTCCGGCCGGTATCGCGCCTCACTCCCTGTGCCATGCGCTCGAGCATCTCAGGCGCCGCCGGCGCAAGAGCGCCCTCTCCCACCCAAACAGGCAAGGTGGCCGACTGGGCCTGAGGTTGCTGCAGCCAAGCCTGGACCAGCGCCACGGCGCGCGCTTCGACGCCGCCGAACAACCACTGCACGCTCTGCACGCGGCCAGTTTCCGGGTCAGCCACGAGCGGAAAGAGCGCCGCCAGCGCGACCGTACCCTCGGCAGGCGCGGGTGGCCGCCAGCCCCGCCAGGGCGGCGCCAGCACGGCCATCACTTCGGAACGTTGCTGCCACTGGCGCCATTGCGCTTGCGCCTCGGCCGGACTGGCGACCATGACGAACTCCACTTCGGCTCGATCGCCCAGCCGCTGGCGCAGGCAAGCCCGGAGCGCCGGTCCGAGTTCGCTCTCGGTCGGTCCCTGCTGCCCGTCGTCGAGTTGCATCACGGCCAGGCGTGGCCTGCTGCCCGGCGTCCGTTCGGTGGCCAGTCGCTGCAGATGGCCGGCCAGGGCGTCGAGGCTGGCGTCGTCAAGATCGAAACGCGGCATCGCGGCACCGAGAGTGCGACCGTCACCGCCGATGCCCTGGCGCAGAGCTCGACGCAAGCGTTCGCGGGCGGCGGCGTGCTGGCGCGGGTCGGGCGACGACCACTGCGGCCAGCGCAGATCCGGCGCGCGCAGGTAGCCCTCGCCGCCTCCGGTGCCGGCAAGACCATGGCAGTTGGCACAGGCCACGGTTGCGCCGCGCAACACCCAACTGCGGTCAGCGCCCGTCCGCGCGGACAGGCTCTGGCCGCCCGTGGTGCCCCGCTCGAAGAGCTCACGGCCGCCGTCGGTCGATGCCGCTCGAACCGGTGCCAGCACGGCAAGCGCGCCAAAGACCAAGGCGATGGCCAGCACGCGACACGGCAGGCCGCTGCTACGCCGGCGCAAGAAAGCGCGCCAGTTGCTGGACCAGGGCCTGCGAGCTGCCATCGGGGCGCAGTTTGCCCCAGTGCCCGCCGGCTGCGCGACCGGCAATCAAGCCGGTTTGGTGGGCGTCGGGCGACTCGACCCACAGACCGAGGCGGCCGAGCACAAGCTTCACGTCCTGCGGCGCGCCAGTCAGGAAACGCCAGCCGGGCGCATCCGCACCCTGCCGCTGCGCGAAGCGCTTGAGTTCGTCGGGCCCGTCGCTGAGCGGATCGACTGTGATGGAGAGGAACCAGATGTCGCGCCCGAAACGATCGCCCAGCCCCTCGCGTACCTTGACCAGTTGCTGCGTAAGCAACGGGCAGGCCGAGGAACAGCCGACGAAGGCAGCGTTGATGAGCACGGCACGCGGCGCCAGCAGGTCCGAGTAGAAGGCATGCGGCCTGTGGTCCTGATCGATCAGCGTGGTGTCGGTGAACCACGCGCGCGCCTTGTCGCTGCGCGCCTGCGCGCCCGCGGCGCCGACGGTCAAGCCGAGCGTGCAGCCAGCCAGACAGCGCAGGCTCGCGCGGCGAGACATCAGAGCGAGCGGTCCGTCAGGTGTCTTCATCGCGGCGAGCTCGGCGGTGTACCGAGCGCGGTTTCGAGCTGCTTCAAGGACGGCAGGCCGACGAGGCGCCTGGGCGACTGCGAAGTGCCGGCCAGCCACAACGGTGCGTGGTCGCGCGGGTCGCCGCGATCAGCGCCGAGCGCCTCCAGGGTCTTGAACATCGTGCGCGGCTCGCCGGTGAGCCACCACCAGTGAGGCCCGGGCTCGAAGGGTCTCGCGAAGGACTGCATGCGCGGCGGGTCGTCGGTGAGCGGGTCGATCGACAGCGAGATCAGCACCACTTCGCGGCCCATGCGCTCGCCCAGCCGCGACTGCAACTCGGCGAGCATGGCCGACTGCACGCCGCAAAAGCTCGAGCAGCTCGTGTAGACGAAGTTGACCAGCGCGATGCGATCGCGCCAGACATCGCTGCGCAGCCGGACCTGGCGGCCATCGCGATGCCACAACGGCGCGTCGGGTACTGAGGGCGCAGCGGCGCGCGCGCCTGCGGCGAGGCCGAGCCCAAGGGCAAGGACGGAACGGCGGGCAAGCAGCATCGATGATCCTTCAGCGCGTGGCAGCGCCGCGCATGAAGCTGACGTAGCCCCAAGGCGTGCGGGCGCCGGCAGGGGTCTGAGGATGAACGTACCAGAGCCCATCGGCCAGTTCGGGCACCTCGGCGCTGTATCGGCCTCCGCCGTCGGCATGTGCGACGAGCTGCAACGCGGCGGCGCCGGGCTGAAAGAGGCGCAGATGCAGAGCCGCCGGCAAGGATTCGACGGCGACGCCATGCACGCGCACGCTGAGCGGCCGCCCGTGCTGCACGGGAAACTGCTCCCAGGCCAGTTGCCAACCTTCGCCCGCCGCCGTGGGCGCGGGCTTGAGGGCGAGGGCCGTGCACTGTCGCGTACGCGGCGACTCGGTGGCCAGCGCGACCACCATGTGCGGCGTATCCGGCAGCTCGACCTGCATTTCGTGGACGCCGGGCGCCACTTCGCGCAGCCCGCGCCGTGCCACCCGCACCGCACGCACCTCGTGGCCCCGCGCCGACACGCTGCCGGCAGCGGCGTTCATGCCCTCCATGTAGAAGTAGACCGCGTTGTCGCCCGGGCTGGCGACAAAGCTACCGGTGCCGTCGGGCATGGGCACCAGTTGGCTGGCCAGCGGCAGTTGCGGCGTGAGCCCGGGCGCACGCTCGCCCATCGCGATGGGCTGCACGCGCGGCGCAGCGGCCAGCGACGCCAGCGCGATCAGCGAGACGGCCTCGCTGTCGAGCGCGCGCACATAGGCATAGGCGCCTGTCATGCCGATGTCGAAGGGCCGGCCGCTGACCGGCACGCGATGAGCATGGCGCCAGGCCGGCAGGTCGATCACGTCGACTTGGTGCGCGGCCGGGTTGGCCACGAGCAACCAGCGGCCATCGGGAGAGACGGCCATCGGCCCGATGCCGGGAGCCAGGTTCAGCCGGTCCTGCAGCCGACCGCGATGATCGAAGACCCATAGGGCGCCACCGCGCGCCTCCGCCACCACGAACCGCCGTGCTGCGGCATCGAACACGACGCTCAGCGGCATGGCACCGGCAGCGTCCAGGCGCTCGCGGTGCGCCACCTGCAGGGTGGTCGGATCGACGAACACCACCTCGCCGGCATCGCGCTGGGTCAGCGCCACCCATCCGGCCGGATCGAAGGCCATCTCGACATGGCCTCGCCCCGACAGGGGCAACCACTGTTGGCGGTACGGCGCCGATGCCTCCACAACCGCCACGCCGCCGCGCTGGGCCTCGCCCTCGGCAGCGAGGACACCTACCCAGGCCCTCGCCCCACCTGGCTCGACGCGCACGCGGCCGGGGCGACCGGGCAGCGTGATGGTCTGCAGGCTGCGCAAGGCCGCCAAGTCGGCGAGCACGACCGCACGCGAGCCTGGCACTGTCACCCACAGCAGCCGATCGTCGGCGGTCGCGGCCCAATCGAAGCCGGGACCAGGCAGCGGCAGCGTGGCGCGCAAGCTGGTCTTGCCGGCGAACTGCGTGCGCGGATCGAGCACTGAGATGCTGGCGTCGGCGTTGAGCGCCAGCACGTCGTAGCCGTTGAGGTCGACCAGTGCCTGCGGATTGATGCCGCTGCCTCGCGCGTAGCGTGCCACGCGGCGCTGGCACGCCGCCGCATCGCCGCCTTCGGCGCCCGCGCGCTCCTGCGCATCGAACCACACCCCAGGCAACAGCCGCGGCAATGCGCTGCCGTCGGCCGTGCTGCTCAGTGTCACGCGCACGCGTGCCGGCGCGCCGCCCTGCAGCCCATCCGCCGTCAACGGCTCGATCGACACCGTGGCGGTCACGCCGTCCTGCTCGAGCTGCCGCTCCCAGCGCGCGCCCGACACATCGGCCGCCGCGTGCGCGAGCGGCACCAGCGCAACGACGGCGCCAGCAACCGCCCGGCGCCATGTGCCGGCTGCTGCGACGACAGCGTGACTCAGTGGCATGCCGTCCGCAGGCCCTTGCGAAGCGCCATCGGCACCGGATTGCCCTGTACGCGCATCAGCCCCCACAAGCCGCTGGTCACGCCGAAGCCTCCGATGTCGCGCATCAGATAGTCACCCGCCACACCCATGAAGCCACCCGCATGCTCGAGCACCCAGTCGTGGTGCGCCATCGGCGACACGCTGTCCTGCGCGCCCAGCCACATACCCAGCGCGTTGCGGCCCTGGCACTGGCTGGGCACACCGTACTGCACCGGTGTCGTGGCCGCCATGTGCAGCCCGCCGGCCAGGCGCGCGCCCGGCTGGCCGAACTGCCCCATCGGCAGCGGTGCGGCGACCGTGCGCTCGGCCAGGTGCGGATCGCGCTGCCAGCCGTGGCCGTGCAGCGTCATCACGCTGGCACGGCCGACGCCGGTGGGCATCATCACCCGTAGGCGCGTCTCGGCCAGCGGCGGCACCTTGAAGATCGGCGTGTACGGGCCGGGGGAAGCAGGCAATGACTGACCGGCCTCGCCGAGGCAGCAGCTGTCGGCAAAACCCATGAAGGCCATGCGCAAGGCACCGAAGCCTTCGCCTGGCACGCTGGGGTTGCTCATGCTCGGACCGTGGCCGAAAGGCGCCGACGGATCCATGCCGAAGCGGAACCACATCGGCTCGCTGCCGTAGTTGATCGCCATCTGGCCGGAATCGTGGGCGTCTTCCGGCGCGATGCGATCGGGGGCCTGCCAGGTGTCCTCGCGCTCTGCCGCGATGGAGCCCACCGCCGACGACTTGCCCGTCGCGCGCTTGCCATAGCGCATGTTCAGACCTTTCTGATGCACGGCAACGAGATCACGGAAGTAGCGCCAGTCGCCGGTGCGCGTCCCTTGCACGCTGGCCGGGTAGAACACGTGGGCACTGGTGCGCGTAGCCCGTTTGGCTCCTGGTGCCGGCCCGGGGTTCTGACGGTCCAGCGCGGTGTCGGTTTCCCACCAGAGGCTGCGCTCCGGCTCGATGACGAAGGCCCCCACCGCCGCCTTCTGGCCCTGCTTGATGCGGTCGGGCGGCGTGAGGTTGGTGCCACCGAACTCGATGGCGGCGAACTGGCACTGTCCCCCCGCCCCTGCGGGCCCGACCAGGCGCGTGGTTTTCGGATCCAGCGGCGCGCGCGAGCGGCCTTCGAGCCACTGGAACGCCTTGGCGTACTCGGGGCTCCCCAGCGCATCGGCGTCGAGATCCGGCACCAGATAGGCGATGCTCGACGCCAGCTGCGCCGCGACCCTGTCACTGCGCTCGGAGAACTGCGTGCCGCGCAGCACCGGCGCCAGAGCATCGATCATCGGCTGGCGCAGCCGCTGCGCACAGGCCTCGCGCCGCTGCAGCGCCTCGACGCTGCTGAACGCCGATGCGGCTGTGAACAGCGGCGCCGACTGCAGCGCCGGCGCGGCGATGCCAGCAGGAGTGCCAAGCAGCGCGGGCAGGTTGGCAGTCACCTCGTCGGGCACGTTCTCGGCCAGCCGTTCACCGTCGATCGCCTGCTCGAAGCAATCCGCCGCTTCCACCGCGGCGGACAGCGACTTCCAGCCCGATGCGAGCAGACTGTCGAACACAGCCGCAGTCATGCCTTGCGGCGGCGCTGCCGTCACGGCCAGCCGCGCGGCACTCGGCTGCACGCGGCGCAGGGTGGCCAGCGTGGCGTTGTCCAGCGCGAGCACTCTTGGCCGCAGTGCCGCCGCTGCGACCGCTGTCCGCCCCGACGCCGTGGTGACGGTCAGCGCCTCGGTGTCGTCGGCCGCCGGCTCTGTGCCGTCCTCGCCCACCGGAGACAGCAGCGCCTCGAGTCGGGCCAGCAGCGCCTCGCGCGTGAACAGCTGGTTCGGCGGCCGGATCATCCGAACGCCGTCCAGGGTCTGGCGCTCCTGGTCGCGCAGCACGTTCACGAGTTCGTAGCCACCCTCGGTGCCTGCCGTCACGGTGCATTGCGGGGCACCGCCCGCCCCCGGCGTGAAGCTCAGTTCGCCCGCGTACCACTTGTACTTGATGGAGTGGCCCGGAGACACCAGCGAGGTTCGGTTGCCGCCGACCACCGTGCCGTCGTGCAGCTGCGGGTCGTACTGGACCATCTGCGGATGCAGGCCGATGTGGTTGGACGCGCGCACGTGGTTGTTGTTGAAGGACTCGTGCTCGTCGCTGCCGGCACCCATCTTCTTCGGCATCAGCATGCTCAGCGTGGTGTAGCCGGCCAGGTCGGGCATCGCGCTGCGGCGCATCGGCAGCCAGTTCTCGAGCGTGACTTCGACGCATTCGCCGGCTGCGGCGCGCAGCACGATGGGCTCGACGGGCACGCCGGCCTTGAGCTTGCGGGTGTTCGCGTCGACGTCCTGCAGGCGCGCGATCAGGATCGCCGTCGGGTCGTGCAACGGCCCGACGCCGAAGCGCTCGGTGCGCTGCACGACGGTGCGCTCGTCCACCGGTGTGGCGGGGTCATCCGCCTCGCCGAACACGCGCAGCGTGATCTCGTTGGGCCGCGGGTTGTAGACCAGCGTGCCACCGGCGGCATCGACGCCTCCGACGGCGCGCAGCGCCACGTTGGCGGCTGGGCCAAGCAGGCGATTAGCCAGGCCCGCCACCAGGTGGTACTTGCGCACCGGCGCCTCGGCCGGGCAATCGTTGCGGCGCATGTCCTTCGACTGCGGCGCGAACAGCGTCGGCAACGGGTTGGCCGGCAGGATGGCGAGTCGGTCCTGATCGTCGCGTTCGGCAGGCCGCTTGTCTTCGGCCGGGTTGCGCCGCTCCAGCGTGCGCACGAAGCCCCAGACACCATTCCACAGGCCGTCCTGGCTGGTGTCGGTGGCATACAGGCGATCGGTGCTGTTGATGCGATCCGAGTTGAAGTAGTCGGTGATGCGCGTGCTCAGCGTGAACTGCTCCGACAGGCCGATGTTCTGGCCGCCACGCCAACAGGAGTGTGGTGCCTGCCCGAAGCCGCTGCCGGCCTGCAGCCACTTCAAGCCGTTGATGGCCGTGTTGTGCTCGTGCTCGTGCGAGCCGGCCTGGATCTTGATGCGTACAAGGTCACCCGAATAGGCGCGCAGCAGCGGCGTGTAGGGGTCGCCGGGGCGCACGTCGTGCGTCAGCGGCGCGTAGGTGCTCTCACCATTGGCGGTGTTCAGTGCGGCCAGCGCGCGGTCGGTTCGCGTCTGGTAGGCGAAGGCCAGGTCGCCGGCGCGGCCCGAGGTCTGCGAAGCCTGCGCCGCGCCGGGGTTGTGCACGGCATTGCCGCCGAGGTTCATCACTCGCGCCGCCACCGGCTCCTGGCGGTAGTTGACGACCATGGTGCCGACGTCGTCGGCCGAGATGATCTCCGGACAGGGCCTGGGAATCTGATGAGGCACCGTGGCCGCCACGTTTTCCTCGATCTGGCCGTTCGCGCCACGCCGCTTGAGCTTGAGCTCCTCCTTGCCGCCGGGGCAGGTGGCCGGCAGCGCGATCACATCGGGGAAGTTGGGCGAGGCCGGCTTGCGGAACGACGGCGTCACGGCCTTGCGGAAGGCCTGCTCGTTGCCCGGCGCATTCTTGGCCACGATCACGCCCTGCGCATCGACACCGCGGTACTCATCCTTGCGGTAGGCATGCTGGAAGTCGCCGAACTGCAGGAAGAACTCGCGGTGCGATTCGTGCAGCTTTTCATCGGCCGATCGGATCACGGCCTGCCAGGTGGTCGGGCCGCCATCGCAGCGGCGGTCTGGCCGCCACGTCGCAGGGTCGAGATCGTCACACTTCATGGGTGCCGGCTGGTCGCGCGTGTACAGCAGTTCGGCCGTCTCGTTGTGTACCCAAGTGGACGCCGGTGGCTCCGTGAGCATGGTGGCGTACAGGCCCACCTGCTGGTGCGTGGAAGGCCCCAGGTGATCGTGCGTGAAGGTGATGCCCAGCCCGCGGTGCTGCTGCTCCTTGTTGATGATGGGGTCGGAGAACCAGCGCTGGATGGTGGTGCGCGCACCGAGCCAGTCGCACATGCCGGGGCGCGCCATGCCCTCGGTCGATTCGTTGTGGAAGGCCTTGTAGCCCAGCGTCCGCCAGGCGTCCTCGCACGCCTTGGCGTCCTTCTGGAACGGACCGCCGCGGCCGAAGTAATAGTGCGCACGCGGATGAAGCTCGTCGTTCACCGCCACGGCCGGCCTGGTCGGATCGAAGGCCGGCTGGCCGGCCGCATAGGGATTGGGCACGCGCGCTGCGGGGTTGGCGGCATTCCACTCGTTGATGGCGTGGATGCGGCTGCGGATCATGCCGGGCGAGAAGGTCCCGTCCTCGTAGTTCCAGCCGTTGGCCGAACCGTCTGCGGACGGGAGGTCCCACTTCGGCAGATGGATGTGCTGGCCGATGATGTCGGTCGGCGTGCGCACCTGGTAGTCGTCCATCTCGAACTCTTTGGGCACCAGGTTCGTGTGCAGGTAGCGGGCGCAGTCGAAGGTGTTCATGCGCAGCACCAGCGGCTCGGGCGGGCGCGGCTGCTTCACCTCGGCTGCGCCGGGCAGCGTGCGGAAGCCCGTGGCCAGCGTGGCATCCACGTCTTCCCACAGCGTGAGGATGCGCTGCTGCGGATAGTGGTCGCCGAGCTTGTTGATGGTGACGTCGAGTTGGATGTTGGCGCCCTTGTAGATGCGCGGCGTGTCGGCATTGAAAGCACTGGCGCCCGACAGGCTGAGCTTCTCGCGGCCGAAGAACTCCCCCAAACGACCCGCCGACAGGCGCTGGCGGCTGTCATCGACGCAGGGGTCGAAGTACGGCGCGCCCGGCTCGGGCTTGCCGCCGTTGGTGACGAACTGGGTACCGGCCACGACATCGCCGCCGGGTAGCACCGTCGAGGTGGCGTGAGCCACTTGGGCGTGGAACTTCATCGCCAGCTGCTCGATGTCGGTGCCGGTCTCAGGGAAGTACTTCGGCTTGGCGAGCAATTCCTTCTTCGAGGCGTCCAGCCGAGTGAATGTGTCTTTCGACGCGCTGCCAGCGGAGTAGCCCTCGACGGTATGCCGCGGCACACCACCATCGGCGCCGCCCACCGTGGCCAACATGTCCAGCGGCGGCGTCGGCGGGCGCGAGCCCACCGTGTCCTCGATCCCGGCGATCCAGAACGGGAAGCCCGGATTGCGCTCACGATCGACCACCTTGGCCAGCGAACCGACCGGCCGCCCGTCGGGCAGCTTGCGCGGGTTGGCTGCCACCTCGACCTTGCCGGGCATCAGCGCCAGCGGTTTGCCCGGCAACGGCACCACGGCGGGGATTGGCGTGCCCTGCGCGATCTCGCCATCGGGCAGTGCACGTGCGCCTTTGGCCGGCGTGCCGTCAGCCAGGTCGAAGGGCTTCTTGTGGAAAGACGGAACGCGCCCTTCGCTGCCGCTGACGGCCAGCGCCGTGCCAGTCTCGAAGGTGTCGTGGATGCGCCAGAGGTACCACATGCCTTGCGCGAAGTGCGGGTAGTAGTGGCAATGGAAGACGGCGTCACCTGCACTCTTGTTGCGGTTGCCCGAGCCGCCGAAGGCAATTTCGTAGGTGTAGCCCGAGCCCGGCCCGATCGCCTGCGCGTCGATGTAGTTCGAGTTGTCGTCGTTCGGGTTGTAGAGCCACTGGTGGTTATGCAAGTGGAAGATGTGCTGTTCCTTGCCCGTGTGCACATTGCGGAACTTGACGAAGTCCCCCTGGTAGCTGTGGTGCACGTTGGCCGGGTCGTGCGGGTAGTAGGTCTTGCTCGCCTTCGGGCCAGTGAGAGGCACGCCGGGCATGCGTTTGGCAAGTTCGTCGGCCAGGCGACCAAGCTGCTTGGCGACGCCGCCGGCCAGCTGACCATCGAGGCTCACGCCGATCAGGTCCGGCCCGGCGAGTGCTCCTGCCGTGAAGGGCTCCAGGCCAAGATTGGCTGGGCGATCGACGAGGAGTGCGGGGTCGCCGACGGTGAATGACGAGAGGAAGAACTCCTCGAAAGCGCAGTCGACGCAGTCGTGCATCGGGCCAACCTTGAGCCGGTTCGCCACCACTTCGGCACCTACACCCGCGCTGCCGTAGTTGATCATGAAGGCATCGCGCACACCGTGAAGAGTGTGACCAAGCACCGGGTGCTCGAACAGTCCGGGGAAGGCCTGCGCCGCGGCGTTCTCGTCGTGAAAGACGCTGATGAACTCGCGGAACGGCTCCAGCCGGTTGGGCAAGCTGGGATTGGTGACGCCAGTGCTTTCCAGCGGGTAGGTGCTGCGCGGGAAGCTCCCGTCCTTGCCAGGACCAACGATGATGGCGTTGACGTCGCCGTGGATCAGCTTGCGGATGCCGCCTTGCACCTGCTGCATCGCGAGAATCGGGCGGCCGGCCTTGCCTTCATCGACCCAGGGCGACTGCGCGGGATACAGCGCGTCGTAGTGAACGATCGGCTGGCCGCTTGGCGTGCACGCGCGCTGCGCATCGTGGGTGCACGCCTGTACCTGTTGTCCGGCGAGTGCCGGATCGCCGAGCAATCGTGTGGCCAGACGCAGTTCCTCTTCGGTGACCTGTCCGCGGTAGGCACGGCCCCCAACCGGCTGCACGGCAACCGCCCCGAACAGCCCTGTGCCACTGGTGCCTGCCGTGCCCTCGCCGCCGAATGCTGCGCCGGGATTGCTGACCAGAAAGGAGCCCTCGGCCGGTGCGAAGAAGGTGTAGGTGCGCGAGCTGCCGGGCGGCACCAGGCTGGTGGCGTTGGCGCCGGCGTGAGAGCTGTCCGAGGCGATGCTGCCGACCAGCTCGAGGCCGTTGGGATGGAAGCCGACGGTGCGGCTTGCCACTTGGTCGTCGATGTCCATGTTCGGGTCGTCCGAACGCTGATCCATCGGGTGGCCGTCGGGCAGCAGCGGCTGCTTGTGCGCCTCGAACGGATTGGAGATGCGTGTGAGCAGGTTGGTGAAGTTCACCCGCAGGCATTCGCCTGCCGCCACGCGCAGCGTGAGCGGCCGCGGGCGCAGGTCAGGCCGCAGCGTGACGTGCTGGCTGCTGCTGAGCAGCTTGCGCGCCTCGGCGAAGTCGGCGTCCGTGATGGGCCGCGGCGGCTGACCGGGCGTGCGTACCACGAGGTCATGCCGCAGCGCGTACATCTGCCAGTTCACGTTTTGCGCGCCCAGGCGGTTGAACACCATCGGCATGTCAATGGCGACGACGTCGGCGACCACCGTGTTCTTGTCGTCGCAGGTCTGGGCACTGGCCACCCCCCCCACCAGCACGGCGCAGAGTGCGGAACCAACCCTGAAGACTTGGAGTAACTGCTTCCTCATCGCGGGTCTCCGGTGAACAGACGGTGCACGCATGGTCACGCCATGACGGGTTCCATACCATTCGAACAGATCGAGGTGATCTGCGATGCCACTACCGTTAGGGAGGCACCCCCCTATGAGCAAATGTCTTCATTACTTCTGTGGAGCGATACGCCGGGTCGGATTGGCGATGACCTGTGCTGTCAGCACATTCACGCATGCGCAGACAGCACCGACGTATGCCGACGTCGCACCGCTGTTTGCACAGCGCTGCGTGGTCTGCCACTCGGGCGAACAAGCCGCGGCCAAGCTGCGTCTTGACGCGCATGCCTCAGTCCTCGCCGGCGGCGGCCGCGGGCCTGTGGTGAAGCCGGGCAACGCGGCGGGCAGCGAGTTGATCCGTCGGGTGAAGGGGCAGAGCCAGCCACGCATGCCGATGACCGGCCCTCCCTGGCTGAGCGATGCCGAGGTTGCCTTGCTGGAGCGATGGATCGACGCCGGCGCGCAGCCAGCACCGTCGGGCGGTGCAGCCCAGGCCTCGGCCTCGCCCGCTGCGGTATTGGCACCCGGGCCGGGCGAGCCTGTCACCTGGGTACACGTGGCTCCCGTCTTCGCTCAGCGTTGCGCGAAGTGCCACACCGACGGCGGCCAGATGGGCGCACCGCCTGAGGGATTTCGACTGACTTCATACGCTTCAGCACTCGACGCAGCAGATCGCGCACGCATCGTGCCGGGCCAGCCGGAGGCCAGCGAACTGCTGCGACGCATTCGCGGTCAGGCGCTGCCACGCATGCCGATGGACGGCCCTCCTTACCTCAGCGCGAACGAGATCGGACTCGTACAACGCTGGATCGAGCAGGGTGCGCGCGGTGCCGATGGAAAGGCGGCCGCCGTTCCCGTGGGTGCCAATGTTCGCCTGCACGGCACCTTTCGGTCCGGGTCGCGACTCGACGACTTGGCACTGATCGTCGGTCCGGGTGCGCGACTCGACAAAGCACCGGCCCTTGGCCAAAGGGCGGAAGTTCGCGGTCGCCTCGATGCGCAAGGCCAAGTGATCGTCGAGCGGATCCGGGCTCGATAGCGTGAGCGTGAACGCGGCCGACGCCTCTATCGCTCGGCGGTGTGCGTCAGCGCAGCCTGGCAGCCAAATGCTGGCGGCAAGCCTAGCGAACTTCGATGCCCGCGGATGTGCCGTCCCCCTTGCCTACGCGGAAGGTTCCCAACGTGCATCTCGGCGTTCTTTCTCACCGAGCATCCAGCGCCGTAAGCTGTCGCTGCGGGGTGAGCTTTCAATCGACGGAGGAGGTAGTCGAGGATGAAATACTGGGTGACCTTCATGAAGGTTCGCGGCGAGTGAATCTTTCGCGTTCCACCCGTCGCCTTAGGGATCTCAAAGACTCGGTAGTGATGTTCGGGGCGATGCATAAGCCCACCGAGGAGCTTCGAGCTCACCCCAAGTGCAAGCGCAATCTCAGGGAGGCCAAGCCCTTCACTTGGGATGAGCAAAGAAGGGGTCTCACTGGCAACTCCAGAACTTGGAGTCGCGTGTAGGAACCGCGCTCAGTCACCTGCTTTTACGGTGAACTGGAGCCGCCTTCGAGCGCAATGGACGGCACTGGTGCTGCGATCCGCCCGTCAGAAGCGGCGTCAGAAACCGCAAAAGACAAGGGGCCCACGAAGGGCCCCTTGCTTAGCTTACGCGTCCAACTCCTTGTCGGACAAAGAAGCTTGTCTTGGTGGCCAAGGGCGGAATCGAACCACCGACACGCGGATTTTCAATCCGCTGCTCTACCAACTGAGCTACTTGGCCAAGAACCGAAGATTATAGCCGAGCGCCAAACGGCGCCCGGGCTCAGAGCACCCCGCCCCGCTTGTTGCGCGACAGGTCCACGCCCAGCTGCTTGAGCTTGCGGTACAGGTGGGTGCGCTCCAGGCCGGTCTTCTCGGCCACGCGGGTCATGCTGCCGTTCTCTTGCGCCAGGTGGAACTCGAAATAGCTCTTCTCGAACGCGTCGCGCGCTTCGCGCAGCGGCCGGTCCAGGTCGAAACTCTGCTCGGACTGGGGGCCCAGCATCAGCGGCGTGGTGGGCAGCATGGCCCCGCCGGTCATCGCCGCTTCGACGGTGAGCGTGGTGTCGGGCAGGTGATGGTTGTGGTGTGCCGAGGGCGTGGCCGCCGCGCGGTGGTTGCCCACCGGCTTGGCCAGGCCCTGCTCGACGGCACGCAGCAGCTTCTGCAGCGTCACCGGCTTCTCGAGGAAAGCCATCGCGCCGAACTTGGTGGCCTCGACGGCGGTGTCGATGGTGCCGTGCCCGCTCATCATGATCACCGGCATGGTCAGCAGCCCGGTGGCGCCCCACTCCTTGAGCAATGTGATGCCATCGACGTCGGGCATCCAGATGTCCAGCAGAACGAGGTCGGGGCGCAGCCGCTCGCGACATGAGCGCGCCTCGGCAGCGTTCTCGGCCACCTCGACGGTGTGGCCCTCGTCGGTCAGGATTTCCGACAGCAGCGCGCGGATTCCGAGTTCGTCGTCAACAACAAGAATGATCGCCATGGATGGTCAGTGCGTCCGGCTCACGGTGGCCACCGCGACGGCTGGGATGCCGTCGGCCGGAGCGAACTTGGAAAATGATAGCGAAACTTGAGCCCCCGTCGCACCGGCGGCGCCCGCCGGCGGTGGAGTGTCGCCTGTCGCGAGGTCGCGCGCCACCCCCAGGTTCGCGATGCGCACACGCGCGCCATGTTCGTCGGCGATCTTCTTGACGACGGCCAGGCCCAGTCCGGTGCCCTTGCTCTTGGTGGTGACGTAGGGCTCGAAGGCCCGCTTGAGCACCTTGTCCGGGAACCCGTGGCCGTTGTCGATCACCTGCAGGCGCACGGCGCGCAGGTCGCCTTGCTCGCTGCGAGCCGCCTCCGTGCGCACGAGCACGCGGCCGTCGGTCTTGTCGGCCACCGAATCGAGCGCGTTCTGCACGAGGTTGTGGATGACCTGCCGCAGCTGCGTGCTGTCGCCGATGATCATCGGCAGGCCCTGCCCGAGCTCGGCATACAGCTGGCCGGACTCCTGCGCGGTGACGTACAGGCCCAGCACCTCGCCGACCAGCGCGTTCAGGTCCAGAGGCTTGAGCTGCGCGGCGGGCAGCCGCGCATAGTCGCGGAATTCGTTGACCAGCGTCTTCATCGCCTGCACCTGGTTGACGATGGTGGCCACCGAGCGCGCGAGCATGGTCTGGTCGGGCCCCTCGAGCTTGGCTTCGAGCTTGTGCTGCAGCCGTTCGGCCGAGAGCTGGATGGGAGTGAGCGGGTTCTTGATCTCGTGCGCGAGCCGGCGCGCCACCTCGCTCCAGGCCTCGGTGCGCTGTGCCGAAACGACCTCGGTGATGTCGTCGAACACCATCAACCGCGCTCCCTGCGGCATGGCCGCGCCGCGCACCAGCAGCGTCAGCGTGTCACGGTCGCGGCCCTGCGAGTCCTGCGTCTGCAGCTCGAAGGAATCCTGCCAGTGGTCGCGCTCGCCGGCCTCGGGGCTGCTGGCGTGCAGCTCGAAGCGCTGCCACACGCCCTTGGCGAACACCTCCAGGCCCGGCACCTCGTCGAGCCGGCGGCCGCGGTAGGCCGACAGCGGCAGCTTGACGATGCGCGTGGCGCCGGGGTTGACGGTGTCGATGCGGCCGTCGCGGTCGAACACGATCACGCCGGCGGTCAGGTTGTCGAGGATGGTCTGCAGGTTGGCGCGTGCGCCCTCGACCTGCCGCACGCTGCGCTGCACGAGCGAGCGGGCCTCCGAGAGCTGCTCGGTCATGTCGGCGAACGAGCGGGTCAGGCCGCCGAGCTCGTCGCGCGAGGCGAACACCGGCTTGGCACTGAGGTCGCCGCGAGCCACCTGGTCCACGCCTTCTGCGAGCAGCAGCAGCGGCTTGGCGAGCTGATTGCCCAGCAGCGCGGCGAGCAGCACGGCGCCGAACACCGCCAGCACGAGCGCGAGGGTCAGCGTGCCGATGTACATGCGGCGCAGGCCGTCACGCGCCAAGGCGCGCTGCTGGTACTCGCGGTAGGCGGTCTGCACGGCCAGCGCATTGGCGGTCAGGGTGGACGGCAGGAGCTGCCGCACCATCAGGTAACGCTCCTGCTCGGTGAGCGCGAAATTGGCGCTGGGGATCAGCGCGAGCACGCGGATGCGCGCATTCGGCGCGCTGCCGGTGTCTTCGTCGAGCCCCTCGAGCTGGCCGGTCACGCGCGACAAGCGCGCCTGGCGCAGCATGGTCGCGGGGGGTCGGTCGGGCAACAGGCCCGCGGCGCTGCTGCTGGCCGACAGCAAGGTCTGGCCCGACGCGGCAACGATCGACACCTCCTGCGCCGCGAGCTGCTCGCGCAAACGTTCGAGTGCGAACATCTGCGCGGTGCCGCCGCGGCCGTCGAGCAGCGGCGCCGCCGCGGTCTCGCCCAGCTTCTCGGCGGCCAGGCGCGTGCGGCCGGCGAGTTCGTTGACGAGCGCGTCGAGCGTGCCGCGGCCGAGGTTCAGGCCGGCGTCGAGCGCGCTTTCCACCTTCACGTCGAACCAGCTCTCGATGCTGCGCGAGACGAACTGGTAGCTCACCAGGTAGATCAGCACCCCCGGCACCACGCCGACGAGGGCGAAGATCGCCGCCAGCTTGAGCAGCAGCCGGCTGCCGAACTTGCGCCGCCGCACGCGCACGATCAGCCGCACCGAGGCGATGCCGATCACCAGCGCGAGCAGCGCCGCCACCGTCACGTTGACCCAGAACAGCCAGACGTAGTGGCGCTCGTACAGCGCGGGGCTGTTGGTGGCCACCGAAAGCAGGAAGGCGAGCACGAGGCCCGCCCCCGTCACCGCCACCAGCGAGACGATCCAGGCCCAGCGTGTCGCCTTGGTCATGATCGGAGTCTGAGCGGCGCGGCGCGCGCAGGTTCAGCGTTCAATCGAAGCGCTGCGTACGCTCGACCGACAGCGCCCAGTCGGGCTGCGAGCCGATGCCGATCTGCATCGGCCGCGGCAGCAGCGAGGTGTCGAGGCGGAAGCTGAACTCGACGTAGTGCCGGGCGCCCTCTTCCAGCTGCGCCGGTTCGGCGACCTTCCAGTTGGCGCCGCGTCGGATCGAGGCGAAGGCCTCGGCCCGCGTCGCGAAACTCTGGCTGATGCCGGCGAAGGTGACACGGTAGTTGAAGGTCAGCGGCTGGAAGACGATGCGCCAGACGCGCGCCGCGCTGGCGATGCGCTTGTCGCGCCAGTACCAGCGGTCGCGGAACACCTCTGCCTCGGCCACGAAGTACAGCGGCACGGCCTTGTTCAGCGCCTCTTCGGCCCCGCGCGGCAGCTCGAAGTTGACGGCGTAGTTGAGCAGCAGGCCGTCTTCGCCGCGCTGCACGCCGAAGCTCGCCAATTCGGCGCCGCCGCTTTGAGCCTGTGCCGGGGCCAGCCAGCCCAGCCAGAGCATCAGGAACACGCCCAGCCAGCCACGGACCCCACGCATGCAGCCGACTGCGCGGGGGCCTGGACTGCCGTTCGAGCGTGCCGCGCTGCGCATGGGGTGGGCGGGATTCAGGTCTTTTCGAGCAGGCTGTAGAAGAACCCGTCCGCCGATGCACCCGAAGGGGGCGGCGGACGATCGGGTTCATTGTCGGGCAGCGGGAGCAGATGGCCCGGGGACGCGGGCTCGGCAGGGACGGCGGCGTCACCGTGGCGTTGCAAAAAAGCGTCGATCTGGGCCTGCCCCTCAGCCTTGAAGACCGAGCAGGTGCAGTACAGCAGCCGCCCACCCGGGCGCAACGTGGGCCACAGCGCGTCGAGCAGCCGGGCCTGGGTGCGCGCCAGCGCGTCGATGTCGCTGGCGCGGCGCAGCCAGCGCACATCGGGGTGGCGCCGCACGATGCCCGAGGCACTGCACGGGGCGTCGAGCAGGATGGCGTCGAAGGGTCTCCCGTCCCACCAGGCGGCGGTTTCGCCGGCGTCGGCGGCCACGGTGCGGGCGCTGAGCTGCAGCCGCGCCAGCGTCTCGTGCACGCGGGCCAGGCGTTTCACGTCGCTGTCCAGCGCCAGAACGTCGAGTTCGGCGCGTTCGAGCAGGTGCGCCGTCTTGCCACCGGGTGCGGCGCAGGCGTCGAGCACCCGGGCGCCGGCGGGCAGGCCGCCGCCGAGCAGCAGCGGCGCGGCGCGCTGCGCGGCAGCATCCTGGACCGACACGTCGCCCTCGGGAAAGCCGGGAAGATGCTGCACCGGGCAGGGCTGCGCGAGCACGATCGCCTGGTCGCCGGGCCCGGCCGAAGCCGCCATGCCGGCCTCGGCCAGCCGGCGCAGGTAGTCGGCCACGCTGCCGCGCCGGGTGTTCACGCGCAGCGTCATCGGCGCACGCTGCTGGTCGACGGCGAGCAAGGCCTGCCAATGCTCGGGCCAGTCGTGCTGCAGGCGCTCGATCCACCAGCGCGGGTGGTTGAAGCTGGCCACCAGGTTGCCGTGCAAGCCGGCCAGCAGCGCCTCGCGCTCGCGCAGGAAGCGCCGCAGCACGGCGTTGACGAAGCCGCCGCGCTGCTTCGCGGCCATCACAGCCTGGTCCACCAGCGTGTGCTCGGCATAGGGCGGGCCGGATCCCGGCCAGAGCAGCGCCAGGGCGGTGAGCAGCAGGGCATCGAGCGCTGGCGGCGGCGCCTTCGGCACGAGCTGCTCGCGCACGGCCTGGGCGCCGCCCATCCATCGCAGCGCATGGAAGCTCAGCGCCTGCGCGCCGGGCCGCGCGGAGCCAGGGCAGCGCTCGAGCGCCTCGGTCAGGCTCTGGCCACTCCGCACGGCCTGCACTGCGGCGGCAGCGTGGATCAGCAGTTGGGCCAGCGGCAGCGAGGGGTGGGTGATCGGGGCGGTCGGGGCAGGAGCATTCACCGTGCCCAGTCTACGGGCAGGGCCGGCCCGCGCTGCGCCGGCGGCCCGCCTGCGCTACCCTGTGGCGCCTGACGATTCCAGATTCGACCATGCCTGCCGACCAAGCCACCCCGATCTTCCGCACCGAGGAAGAGCTGGCGCGACTGCCCGCCTCGGACCGCATCCGCTACCGGCTGATCGGCGCGCAATGCCGCTATCACGCCAACGACAACATCGCCGACTTCATCGAGGACGGCGAGATCGACGAGCTCAAGGCCGAGGTCACCGCCAAGATGCAGGAGGTGCTGCGCGCACTGGTGATCGACACCGACAGCGACCACAACACGCAGGAAACCGCGAAGCGCGTGGCGAAGATGTTCATCAACGAGGTCTTCGTCGGCCGCTACACGCCGATGCCCTCGGTGACCGAGTTTCCGAACTTCTCGCGCCTGAACGAGCTGATGATCGTCGGGCCGATCAAGGTGCGCAGCGCCTGCTCGCACCACCTGTGCCCCATCCTCGGCAAGGTATGGATCGGCGTGCTGCCCAATGAATTCTCGAACCTGATCGGGCTGTCGAAGTACGCTCGCATCTGCGACTGGATCATGAGCCGGCCGCAGATCCAGGAAGAGGCCGTGACCATGCTGGCCAACGAATTGCAGGAGCGCGTGAAGCCCGACGGGCTGGCCATCGTGATGGAAGCCGACCATTTCTGCATGCACTGGCGCGGCGTGAAGGACGACGAGTCGATGATGACCAACTCGGTGATGCGCGGCGCCTTCCTGAAAGACGCCAACCTGCGCCGCGAATTCCTCTCCCTGCTCTCGAAGAAGAACGGAAACTGACATGCTCGTCCGACTGATGTACGCCAGCCGCGCCGCCGACTCGGTGGACCAGGAGGCGCTGCTGGCCATCCTGCGCAAGTCCAAGGCCGAGAACGCGGCCAACGGGATCACCGGGGTGCTGTGCTTCTCGGGCGGCATCTTCCTGCAGCTGCTCGAAGGCGGGCGCCAGCAGGTCAACACGCTGTACAACCGCATCGCGGCGGACAAGCGCCACCTCGACGTGGTGCTGCTCAGCTACGAAGAGATCGGCGAGCGTCGCTTCGCAGGCTGGTCGATGGGGCAGGTCAACCTGTCGCGGCTGAACCCGTCGCTGCTGCTGAAGTACTCCGAGACCGCGGTGCTCGATCCCTATGCGGTCTCGGGCAAGGTGTCGATGGCCCTGTTCGAGGAACTGGTCGTCACCGCCTCGATCGTCGGCCAGGGCTAGTGCAGCCTCACAAGCCGAGCCAGGCGCCGAGCTCCAGCATCTTCGCTTCGTCGTACTTCTCGAAGCCGGTGTACTTGGTCGGCTCGAGCTTCTTCTTGCCTTCGTCGCTGCCGTCCAGCCCGATCAGGTAGTCGCGGATCTTCTCGACCTGGTCGGCACCGAGGTTCGGGCTGGCGAGGATGTGCTTGATCGGCACCGATTTCGACTGGGCGAGGATCTTGCCGCCCTTGGCCTGCCAGGCCTTCACCAGCGCATTGGCCGCCGTCGCGCCGGACTGCGTCAGCTTGTTCTCGACGAAGAACGGCACCGCGTCCTGGTAGCGCGTGTAGGTGATGGCGATCTGGCCCGGCTCAATCTTCGCGTCGCGCAGCGTGGCGCGCACCATCCACGAGGTGATCGAGTCCTCGTCGGGCGCGCCGAGCTTGCGCCCCTTGAGGTCGGCCAGCGAACTCATCGTGGAGTCGGCCGACACGAGGAAGCTGGCCGTGTACTTCTGATAGCCCTTGGTCACGGCGACGAGCTTGTAGCCGCTGCCCTTGATGGCCTGGATCGACACGTGAGCCGGGTGGATCATCGCGATGTCGTAGGCCTTGGACTGCAGGCCGCGGCGAAGCAGGTTGTAGTCGCCCACCGGCTCGATGGTGACCGGCTGCTTGAGCAGCTTGGAGAGGTCGGCAGCGATGACGGCGTAGCGGCCACGCACCTCCTCCAGTGGCACGCGGTAGGTCACGCCCTCGTTGACCGCGAACACGAGGGCATTCGCCCACGGCGAAGCGAGCAGCATCAGCGCGGCGCACAGGCCGCGGGCCAGGAAAGTGGGGGCAAACGTCATGCTCGCAGACTAGAGGCAAACCCGCTCAGGGTGGCGTGACGCAGTTGGCATCTTCAGGGGCGAGATGTGGGGCTCAGCAAACGTTCGAGCCAGGCCCGCATCACTTCTTCTTGCGCCCCGTCAATCTCGAGCCACTTGCGACGGGCTGTCTGCCCGCGCACCAGCGTCACCGCACGGCGTGGCAGGTCGAGTTCGTCGGCCACCCAGTGCACCAGCACATCGTTGGCCTTGCCATCCACCGGTGGCGCCGCCAGGCGAACTCGCAAGGCCCCGTCGTGCAGCGCATCGGCGCCGGTGCGCTTGGCATTGGGCACCACGCTGACGGCCAGCCACAGGCGCTCGCCGTGGCGCGTCAGGCAGCTCGGCAGTTCGTCGGCCACGCCCGCGTCAAGCAGCCTTCTTGGCCGCTGCCTTCTTCGCCGGCGCCTTGGCCGCACGCGGCTCGAACTCGAAGATCACCTTGCCTTCCTTCTTGTCGAAGGCCAGGCGCGCCTTGAACTTGCGCCGCGTCTTGTTGGAGACGAAGTTCTCCAGCAGGTCGGTCTTGCCGGTGGCCAGCAGCTTGCTCATCTGCTCGCGCGCCACCGGCTGCTGCAGGATGATCTTGCCGCTCTTGAAGTCGCAGGTGATGGGCGCACCCACCGCGTGCTGGCAGACGTAGCTGGTGCCGTGTTCGTACACATGGCCCTGGCATTTCGGGCAGGCGCCGAGCGACTCCTGCGCCGAGAAGTCCACCGGCTCGCCGTCGCCCTCGCCCTTGGCGTCCTCGCCGAAGTCGAACTCGAGCTTCCAGTTCTTGATCTCGTCGTCGAAGGCGAGCTTGAGCTCAGCGGTGAACGGCCAGCCCGCCTTGGAGCGGAAGCCTTCCAGCGGCCCGATCTTCTTGTTGGCGATGAACTGCGTCACCTCGTCGAGCTCGAAGCTGCGCCCGCCCGGGATCTTGCTGATCGAGAAGCCGCAGCCTTCTTCCGCGCCCGCGGCACCTGAGGGGCCGCTTCCCGGCCCTTTGCCGGCGCACGCGAAGCGGCGGTAGTTCTCCTTGATCACGCCGCCGCAGTTCGGGCAGGGCACGGCCAGCGTCGCGTAGTCGCCGGGGATGGTGTCGCGGTCGTACTCCTTGGCCTTGCGCACGATGCGCTCGGCCATCGCCGCGATCTCGGCCATGAAGGCCTCGCGCTCCAGGCGGCCCTTCTCCATCTCGGCGAGCTGGTGCTCCCAGTTGCCGGTGAGCTCGGGCTTGGTCAGGTCTTCCACGCCCAGGCCGCGCAGCAGCGTCATCAGCTGGAAGGCCTTGGCGCTGGGTACCAGCTCGCGGCCCTCGCGGTGCATGTACTTCTCGAGGATCAGGCCTTCGATGATGGCCGCGCGCGTGGCCGGCGTGCCCAGGCCCTTCTCGGCCATGGCCTCGCGCAGCTCGTCGTCGTCGATCAGCTTGCCCGCGCCTTCCATCGCCGACAGCAGCGTCGCCTCGGTGTAGCGCGCTGGCGGCTTGGTCTTCAGCGGGTTCACCGCCACGCTCTCGGTGCGCACCACCTCGCCCGGCGCCACCGCCACCAGGTTGGCGTCGTCCTCCTGCACTTCCTTGCCGTACACCGCCAGCCAGCCCGGCTTGACCATCACCTTGCCGTTGGTCTGGAACTTGTGCTCCTGCTGTTGCCCATTCACGCCGGCCTTCACCGTCGAGATGCGCGTGGTGACCATGAACTCTGCCGGCGGGAAGAACACCGCCAGGAAGCGCTTGACCACCATGTCGTAGAGCTTGGCCTCGATCTCCGTGAGGCTCTTGGGCGCCTGCAGCGTCGGGATGATGGCGAAGTGGTCCGACACCTTGGCGTTGTCGAAGATGCGCTTGTTGGGCTTGACGTAGCCTTCCTTGATGGCCGTCTTCGCGTGCGCCGACAGCGCGCGCAGCGGGCCAGGCATGTCTTCGGTGGAGATCATTTGCATCGTCTGCTTGACGACGTCGACATAGTCTTCCGGCAAGGCCTTGCTGTCCGTCCGCGGGTAGGTCAGCACCTTGTGCTTCTCGTACAGCGCCTGCGCAATGCTCAGCGTGGTCTTCGCCGAGAAGCCCAGCCGCGAGTTGGCCTCGCGCTGCAGCGTGGTCAGGTCGTACAGCCCCGGCGCGCTCTGCGAGCTGGGCTTGGATTCCTCGCTCACGCTCGCCGCCTCGCCGCGGCAGGCCTGCGCGATGGCCTGCGCGTCGGCCTCGTTCCAGAGGCGGTCGGCGCGCGCCTCGGGGTCGTCGGGGTTCTTCTTCCACTTCGGGTCGAACCACTTGCCGTCGTACTCGCCGGCCTGCGCCGCGAAGGTGGCCTTGATCTCCCAGTAGTCGCGCGAGACGTGCTTGCGGATCTTCTCCTCGCGCTCGACGACGATCGACAGCGTGGGCGTCTGCACGCGGCCCACGGTGGTGAGGAAGAAGCCGCCGTCGCGCGAGTTGAACGCCGTCATCGCGCGCGTGCCGTTGATGCCCACCAGCCAGTCGGCCTCGGAGCGGCAGCGCGCGGCGCTGGCCAGCGGCAGCATCTGCGCGTCGCTGCGCAGGTGCTCGAAGCCGTCGCGGATGGCCGCCGGCGTCATGCTCTGCAGCCACAGCCGCTTGACCGGGTGCTTGCTCTTGCTGTGCTGCTGGATCAGGCGAAAGATCAGCTCGCCCTCGCGGCCCGCGTCGCAGGCGTTGATGAGCTCGCTGACGTCCTTGCGCTTGACGAGCTTGACGATGGCGTTCAGGCGCCCCTTGCTCTTGTCGATCGGGTTGAGATCGAAGTGCGGCGGGATCACCGGCAGGTTGGCGAAGCTCCACTTGCCGCGCTTGACGTCGAATTCCTCCGGCGCCTTGATCTCCAGGAGGTGGCCGACGGCCGAGGTGACGATGTACTTGTCGCTCTCGAAGTACTCGTCGTGCTTGTCGAACTTGCCTGCGCTCGGGGTGAGCGCGCGCACGATGTCCTGTGCGACGGAGGGCTTCTCGGCAATGATGAGTGACTTGGTCATGGTGTCTCGGGAAAGGCTCTGGCAAGCGGAACGTGCCGCATCAATACAATCCGGGCTTCTCGCGCGCACGCACGCACGCACGCGCGCCCATGATTTCAATGTACCCAAAGACGATGAAGGCGCAAGCAACCAACGGCAAGCAGCACCCGGCCGCCGAAGCGGCCCCCGGCGGACGACGCATCCAGGTTCGCCGTTCCGGTGTGCACGGCAAGGGCGTCTTCGCGCTCAAGCCGCTGTCCAAGGGCGAGGTGGTGATCGAGTACAAGGGCGAGGTGATCGATTGGCCGGAGGCCCTGCGCCGCCATCCTCACGATCCGAAAGACCCGGACCATACCTTCTATTTCCACATCGACGACGGCAACGTCATCGACGCCAAGCACGGCGGCAATGCGGCGCGCTGGATCAACCACGCCTGCCAGCCCAACTGCGAAGCCGACGAGATCGACGGCCGCGTCTTCATCAAGGCGCTGCGCAGCATCAAGCCGGGTGCCGAACTGTTCTACGACTACGGCCTGATCATCGACGAGAAGTACACGCCCAAGCTGAAGAAGCAGTTCGAGTGCCGCTGCGGTTCGAAGAAGTGCCGCGGCACCATGCTGGCGCCCAAGCGCTGACGGCGATGACAGAGACTCCGCTTCACTGGGGAGCCGAGGCGCTTTGGCAGCAGCTGCGCACACTGCTGCCCGGCCTGAGCGTGGAGGTGGTCGAGCGTTGCTCCTCGACCAACACCGCACTGCTCGAGCGCGCCCGCGTCGTCATGCGCCCCGAGGCGGACAGTGCCGAGGTGCTGGTGCAGCGCAGCGTCGAGAGCGCGGCCTTCGGGCGCCGTGCCGCCGACGCAACCTTGCCTGCTGGTCGCCGAGCACCAGACCGGCGGCCGCGGCCGGCTGGGGCGCGGCTGGCAGTCGATGCCGGGGGCATCGCTGACCTTCTCGCTGTCCATGCCCGTCGAGCGTGCCGACTGGTCCGGGTTGTCGCTGGCGGTCGGCCTGGCGCTGGCCGAGGCGCTCGACCCCGTGCAGGAGGCTGCAGCGCCGCGCGTGGGCCTGAAGTGGCCCAACGACTTGTGGCTGCTCGACGCGCCCCATGCCGGGCGCAAGCTCGGCGGCGTGCTGATCGAGACCGTCGCGGCCGGCGCCAAGCGGCTGGCCGTGATCGGCGTGGGCCTGAACGTGCAGCCGATGCAGGCCCCCGAGGTGGGCACCGGCTTCGCCTGCCTGCAGGAGATCGATGCGCAGGTCGAAGCACCTGCCGTGCTGCACCGGCTGGCATTGCCGCTGGTGCAGGCGATCCGACGCTTCGAGGCCGAAGGGTTTGCCGGCTTCGTGGCCGCCTATTCGCGGCGCGACCTGCTGCTCGGCCAACCGGTACGCACGACGCAGCAGGGCGTGGCCGAGGGCGTGGCCGAGGGGGTCGACGAGCGAGGCGCGCTGCAGGTGCGCACGCCGGCCGGACTGGTGGCGGTGACCAGCGGTGAAGTCAGCGTGCGCCTGGGCGCAGACGGCGGCGCGGGGTAGGCATGCTGCAGCGCCTGGTCATCCTGCTCATCCTCGCCAACCTGCTGTTCTTCGCCTGGTCGCGCGGCTGGCTGGAACAGATCACCGGCTCGCGCGTGCACCCCGAGCGTGAGCCCGAGCGCCTGACGCGCCAGGTCAACCCGGGGCTGGTGGTGATCCTCCCGCCCAGTGCGGCCCCGGCCTCGAATGGCTCGAGTGCCGGGCCCGGCGCGGCGGCGTCTGCGGCGGTGTCTGCCGCGGCGGCGAGCAGCGTCTCAGCCGCTGGCACCTGCCTCGAGGCCGGGCCTTTTGCCACCGGCGCTGCCGTGTCTGCCGTGGCGGCCATGGAGGCTTTGCAGCCTGCGCTGCCGCCGGGCAGCTGGGTGGAGGTGAAGACCGAGCGGCCCGGCAGCTGGATGGTCTACATGGGCCGCTTCCCGAACCGCGACGCACTGGCGAAGAAGGACGAGGAGCTCAAGCGCACCCGCGTGAGCTACGAGTCGCTGACGGCGCCGGCCGATCTGGTGCCCGGCTTCTCGTTCGGCCGCCACGACGACCGCGCCGCCGCCGACCGCGCCCTAGAACAGCTCGGCCAGCGCGGCGTGCGCAGCGCGCGGGTGGTCGAACTGTCGGCCCCGGCGACCCAGCACATGCTGCGGGCCGAGAGAGCCGATCCTGCCTTGGCAGCGCAGCTCACGGCGCTCAGGTCGCCCGTGCTGGGCCGCGGCTTCGTTCCCTGCGGCAACTGAGCGTCCCCACGGCCAAGGCCAGGGCGAGCAGCCAGGGCCAGCCCAGCGCGCCTGCGCCACCACCGCCGGCGGGCACTGCGGCCGGCGGCTCGGCGATGTTCGAAGGCCGGTCGGCGCCCAGCGCCACGGCCGCATCCACCTCGGGGTTGTCGATCACCTCGGGCAGGCGGGCCGTGCTCACGTACGACATCGGATCGGCGGCGTACTGCAAGGCCGCCACCGCATCCAGGATGCCGACACCGCAGGTTGCCGTGGTGCAGATGCAGCGGCCCGGGTTCTGCTCCGAACACTCGGCGATCGTCGGCGACACCACGTGCGGCCGCGCGCTGCGCTGAAGGCCGTCGATGATCTGCGCGGCCGTCAGCGACGGGTTCACGCCGAGCATCAGGCCGGCCACGCCGGCCACCACCGGCGCGGCAAAGCTGGTGCCGGCCTGGCGCACGTAGATGGAATTGCCCACGCTGCGCACACCGTCGTTGCCGAGGGTCAGCAGGCCGTCGTCGCCCACTTCGAGGCCCCAGTTGCCGACCAGACGCGGGTCGCCGCCGACGGTGGCGATGGCCAGCGCCGCGCCGAAGTTCGAGTAGCTGGCCTTGAAGCCGTCGCGGTTGAGCGCCGCCACGCCGATCACGCCGCGGCAGTTGGCCGGCCGCGACACCGCGCCGTTCTGGTTGCCGGCCGCCGCGACGACGACCACGCCGAGCCGGGACAGCTCGTCGATCACGTCCTGGTAGGCCGCATTGCAGGCGGCACTGCCGCCGAAACTGATGTTCAGCACGCGCGCCGGGTTCGGGTTCAGGGGCAGTGGCCGGCCGCCATGGTCGAACACCTGCAGGCCGGCGGCCCAGCGCATGCCGACCACGATGTCGGCCACCTCGGCGCCGCACTTGCCGGCCACGCGCACCGGCAGCACGCGCGCACTCCAGTTGATGCCGGCGACACCGCGCCCGTTGCCCGTCTCGGCGGCCAGCATGCCGATGATGGTGGTGCCGTGCCATGAGCTGTCGTCGACCTCGCAGTCGCCGAACAGCGACGGGCTGCCATCACGATCGGCCTGGCTGACCCAGTCGCCGGGGTCGCTTGCATCGGCGTCCCAGCCGTCGCCGTCGTTGGCGTACTCCACGGTCGACACGAAGTCGCGGCCGGTGAGCACGCCGGAGCCGAGGTCGGCATGCGGCGTGATCCCGGTGTCCAGCACCGCCACCACCGGCCCCGAGGTGCCGGTGCTGGCCTGCCAGGCGCCGAGCAGATCGGGAACGCCGCGGCGCCGCTCCTCCAGGTCGTTGCGGTTGCTGCCGCCGGCCTGGAACATCCACCACTGGCCGCTGCTGGAGAAGGTGGCCGGGTACAGCGGGTCGGTTGGCGCATTCAGGCGCCGCTCACGCTCGTTGGGCACCACCCACTCCACCTCGCTCAGCTTCGCCAGGCGATGCACGATTCGGCCTGCCTCGTCGGCGGGCAGCATGCGGCCGAAATCCAGGTGCCGCGAGCGCTTGCCCACGCCACGCTCGTGCACTGACAGGCCCGCGGCGGCCAGCACCTTCTTCATCTGCGCTGCCGAGGCGGGCGTGCCGTCGGGGTTGTCGCGAAGCTTGATGATGAGCCCGTGCGCCGCGCGCGCACCCTCGGCCCACGCCGGCAGCGCCGCAGCCAGCCCGATCAGCAGAGCGCCTGCGATCCGCTGCGCAAGCCGATGTCGCCGACGCACGCTCAGCCGACCCGCGCCGCGGGCCGGGCCCGCCACAGCGCGAAGACCGCCGACAGCAAGGCCGCCAGCCAGCCCAGGCCGAGCGCGCCGCCGCCGCCGCTGCTGGGCGGCGCACCGGTCACGCTGACCTCGACGGTCTGCGAGCCGGTCTCGCCGAGGGAGTCGGTCACGGTCAGCGTGACGATGAAGCTGCCGCCGGCGGTGGGCGTGGCCGAGGCCGAGGCCGTGTTCGCTCCGCTGAGCGACGAGACGATGCCGCCGCCGCTGACCAGCGTCCAGTTGTAGCTGGCGATGCTGCGCCCGGCGACCACCGCCGTCTGCGCCGAGGTGAGCGTGAATGCCGTACCGGCCGCGGGCTGGGCGGGCGTCACGTCGATGCGCACGATCGGGTCGTTCGCTGCAGCCGTCACGGCCGTCGCCGCGTCGAGCATGCCGGCGCCGCAGGTGGTGGTGGTGCAGTTGCACTCGACCTGGGGCGAGCTGTTCGGATCGTGGCAGGCCGGCACGCCAGGCAGCGACGGGAAGGCCCGTGCCGACGAGCGCAGGAATCGTCGCACCTCGGCCGGCGACAGGTCGGGCCGCACCGACAGCATCAGCGCTGCGGTGCCGGCGACCAGCGGGGCCGAGAAGCTGGTGCCCAGCGTCACGTTGAACGCGTCGGTGTAGATCGCGCCGCCCGCACCCACCACAGGATTGAATGCGCCGTTGTTGGACGTGGTCAGGATGGGGTACAGGCACGCGGCGGGTGCGTCATTGACGCAGTTCCCCGCCGGTGCGCTGATGCTGACCTCCGGCCCGATGTCGGAGTAACCCACCTTGCTGCCGGCATGGCGCAGGCCGGCCACCCCGATCACGCCGTCGCAATTGGCCGGCTCGGACACGGCAAGGCCGGTGCCGTTGCCGGCCGAGGCCACGATCACCGCGCCGCGCGCGTTCACCTGCCCGACGATGTCGGTGTAAAGGGCCGAGCAGTTGCCCGAGCCGCCCAGGCTCAGGTTCAGCACCTTCGCCGGGGTCGGGTTGGGGTCCGCGCCGGGCACCGCGATGCCGGCGGCCCAGAGCATGCCGGCGGTGATGTCCGAGTCCCAGCCCCCGCACTTGGACAGCACGCGCACCGGCAGCACGCGCACGTTGCGGCCCACGCTGGCCATGCCGGTGCCGTTGTTGGTGAGCGCGCCGATCAGGCCGCTGACCTGCGTGCCGTGCCACGAACTCCGCTCTTCCAGGTACTGCCCGGTGTCGTCCTGCGAGGTGCAGTGGTAGAAGAGACTGTTCGGATTGGTGGTCTCGGCCAGCGTGATGCCGTCGCCCTCGTCGCTGGCATTCGGATCCACCCCGTTGCCGTCCTTCGAGCTCTCGAAGGTGTTCGGAAAGATCGTCACGCCGCTGTCGTTGCGGTCGGCGCCCACGAAGTCGTAGCCGCCCAGCAGCTTGCCCGAGAGGTCGGGGTGATCGAAGCGCACGCCGGTGTCCAGCACCGCCACCACCATGCTCGCGCTGCCCGTCGTCACGTCCCAGGCCCCTTCGGCATTGATGGCCGACACGGTGACGCTGTTGGGCGCGCGCAGGTACCACTGGCCGGCCACCGGGCCGCCGCTGGACATGCCCGGCACGCCCGCCGTCGTGTACAGCGGGTCGTTGGGCGCCACCCGGCGCGACTTGCGCCGGTCGGGCACGGCGTACTCGACGTCCTTCTCGCTCGACAGGCGCTGCGCCAGCGCCGCCGACGTCAGCCCGCTGGCAAACACCACCTGCGTGCGCTCGGCCACACCGTGACCCGCCTGCAGCGGCAGCCCGACGCGGGCGCCCAGCGCCTGCGCACGGCCGGCGTGCATCTGCAGGACGTCGGCCGACTGCTGGCGCAGCATCGCGGAGTCGGCCTTGAACTTGACGATCACGCGCGCCGTCATTGCCCCCGCGGGCGCCTGGGAGGTCTGCGCCTGCAGCACCGGCGGCGCGAGCAGGGCCAGCGCGAGCGAGGCCAGGATCTTCAGGGGGGTGGTCCTCAAGGCGATCTCCGATTCTTGGTTCTGCTCTGCAACGCGGCTGCAGGCTCAGGGGCTGACGATGCGCTTGCGCTCATCGCGCTGCACGGCTTCGAAATGTGTCGTGTCCTCGCGCAGGCGCCGCAGCGCCAGCTCGCAATCGGCCGGGCCGCGGCAGGCCACGGTCACGGCGTGCCAGGCCGTGCTGGTGGCCGACACATAACGCGCCGGGCGCGCGGTGGTGTCGCTGACCCGTGTGGCGATCACGGTCGGATCGACCGACGGCTGTGCCAGCTTGACCATCACGCCCATGCCGACCGCGGGCGCCGGCGGCTCCGACGCGCACGCACCCAGGCCCAGAAGGAGCAGGCAGGAGGCGGCAGCAGGCAACGACGACGTCATGCTGAAAGTGTAGGTGGGGCGCCAAACCGGCCCCCGTGCGGATTCGGCGGGGTGCAGTAAAGGTTTGTAGCCAGCCTGTGGCAAGGCGTGAGCAGTGGAAACACCGAGGGCCCCGGCGAAGGGGCCCTCGGGGTGCGAGGCACTTCAGCGCGCGATCACGCGCACCATCTCGAGCACCTTGTTCGAGTAGCCCCACTCGTTGTCGTACCAGGCCACGACCTTCACGAAGGTCTTATCCAGCGCGATGCCGGCGTCGGCGTCGAACACCGAGGTCATGGGCTCGCCGCGGAAGTCGGTCGAGACCACCTTCTCCTCCGTGTAGCCGAGCACGCCCTTCATGGCACCTTCGCTGGCGGCCTTCATGGCCTTGCAGATGTCGTCGTAGCTGGCTTCCTTGACCAGCTCGACGGTCAGGTCGACCACCGACACGTCGGAGGTCGGCACGCGGAACGACATGCCGGTGAGCTTCTTGTTCAGCTCGGGGATCACCTTGCCCACCGCCTTGGCGGCGCCGGTGCTGCTCGGGATGATGTTCTCGAGGATGCCGCGGCCGCCGCGCCAGTCCTTGTTGCTCGGGCCGTCCACGGTCTTCTGCGTCGCCGTGGCGGCGTGCACCGTGGTCATCAGGCCGCGCTTGATGCCGAAGGTGTCGTTGAGCACCTTGGCCACCGGGGCCAGGCAGTTGGTCGTGCAGCTGGCGTTGCTGACGATGGTCTGGCCGGCGTAGGTCTTGTCGTTCACGCCGAAGACGAACATCGGCGTGTCGTCCTTGCTCGGCGCGCTCTGGATGACCTTCTTCGCGCCGGCGTCGATGTGTTTCTGGCAGGTCTCCTTGGTCAGGAACAGGCCCGGTGGACTCGACGACGATGTCGGCGCCGACCTCGCCCCACTTCAGCTCGGCCGGGTCCTTCACCGCGGTCAGGCGGATCTTCTTGCCGTTGACGATCAGCGTGTTGCCGTCGACCGCCACGTCGCCCTTGAAGCGGCCGTGCACCGAGTCGTACTTGAGCATGTAGGCCAGGTAGTCGGGCTCGAGCAGGTCGTTGATGCCGACCACCTCGATGTCCTTGAAGTTCTGCACGGCGGCGCGGAACACCATGCGCCCGATGCGGCCGAAGCCGTTGATGCCGATCTTGATGGTCATGTGGGATCTCCGTTGAGTGGCGGGCAGGTTCGAATCCGGATCAGGGCTTGCAGCCGAGCTGGCCCTTCTTGCTGTTCTCGAAGTAGCTCAGCGAGCCCGGGCAGGCCGCATGGCTGGCCGGCGCGGCCGTGCCGGCCTTGGCCGTGCAGGTGTAGGCGCCGCTCTTCTTGTTCACGCTCTTCGCATTGAGCTTCCAGCCTTCGGGGCAGCTCGGCGCGGCCGCAGCCGCGGCGCCGGCGGGCGCAGGCGCCACCACCTTGACCACGGCCTCCTGGTTCTTGCCGAGGCACTTGAGCGCCGGCAGCTTGGTCTTGGGCTCGACCTTCACCGTGTAGCTGCCGGCCTTGGCGTAGCTGTGCTGCACCGCGAGGTTGGCGTCCTTCTCCTGGTTGATCTTCTGGTCCTGCGAGGTGCCGTCGCCGAAATTGATGCGCACGTTGCAGTTCAGGCCATTGTTGATGTCGAAGGCGGCGGTGATCGTCACCGGCTTGCCCGGTTCGGCCGTGGCTGGGTCGACCTTGACGGATTGCAGGGTCTGCGCGGCCAGCGGGGCCGAGGCGATGACGATGGCGGCGGCAGTGAGAAGGCGGATGTTCTTCATGGAATGGTTCCTCGGCGGATTCAGCGCGAAACCAGCACGGCCCGCACGGTGGTGGCGACGTTCTCGGCGGTGAAGCCGAAATGCTTGAAGAGCACGCCGGCCGGGGCCGACTCGCCGTAGGTGTCGATGCCGACCACCGCGGCGCAGCCGTACTTCCACCAGCCGTCGGTGACGCCGGCTTCGACGGCGATGCGAGGCACGCCGGCAGGCAGCACGGATGCCTTGTAGGCGACGCTCTGGCGGTCGAACACGCTGGTCGACGGCAGCGAGACCACACGCACCGCGATGCCGATCGCGGCAAGCTGCTGCTGCGCGTGCAGAGCGAGCTGCACTTCGGAGCCGGTGGCGATGATCACCGCCTGCGCCTTCTTCTTCAGTCCCACCTCGCCGGGTTCGGCGAGCACGTAGCCGCCCTTGGCCATGTCGGCCAGGTTCGCCTTCGGCGCGTAGGGCAGGTTCTGGCGCGACAGCAGCAGCGCGCTCGGGCGGTGTGCGTTGCCTATCGCCGCGGCCCAGGCGGCGGCGGTCTCGGCGGTGTCGGCCGGGCGCCAGACGTCCAGGCCCGGGATGAGACGCAGCGCGGCGGCGTGCTCGACGCTCTGGTGCGTCGGGCCGTCTTCGCCCAGGCCGATCGAGTCGTGCGTGAACACGTGCACCACGCGCTGCTTCATCAGCGCGGCCATGCGGATGGCGTTGCGGCTGTAGTCGCTGAAGGTCAGGAAGGTGCCGCCGTAGGGGATGAAGCCGCCATGCAGCGCGATGCCGTTCATCACCGCGGCCATGCCGAACTCGCGAACGCCGTAGTTGATGTGGCGGCCACCGTTGCCGGTGCCATCGGCGCCGAAGCGCAGCGCCGGCGTCGAGCTGGTGTTGGTGAGGTTCGAGCCGGTCAGGTCGGCGCTGCCGCCGAGCAGCTCGGGCAGCGCCTTGGTGAAGGCCTCCAGCGCGATCTGGCTGGCCTTGCGGCTGGCCACCGTCTCGGCCTTGGTGTTGGCGGCGGCCAGCGTGTCGGCCACCGTCTGCGCCCAGCCGGCCGGCAACTCGCCGCGCATGCGGCGGGTGAACTCGGCCGCCTGCTCGGGGAAGGCGGCGCGGTAGGCGGCGAAGCGCGTGTTCCAGGCCGCCTCGAGCTGTGCGCCGCGGGCCTTGGCGTCCCACTGCGCGTAGGCGCTCTCGGGGATCACGAAGGGCTCGTGGCCCCAGCCCAGCGCCGCGCGCGTCAGCTTGATCTCGTCGGCGCCCAGCGCCTCGCCGTGCGCCTTGGCGGTGCCGGCGCGGTTCGGCGAGCCCTTGCCGATGGTCGTCTTGCAGCAGATCAGCGTCGGCTTGTCGGAGCCCTTGGCCTGGTCCAGCGCGGCGCTCACGGCAGCGGCGTCGTGGCCATCGACCGCGCGGATCACGTTCCAGCCGTAGGCCTCGAAGCGCTTGGGCGTGTCGTCGATGAACCAGGGCGCCACGTTGCCGTCGATCGAGATGCCGTTGTCGTCGTACAGCGCGACCAGCTTGGAGAGCTTCCAGGCGCCGGCCAGCGCGCAGGCCTCGTGGCTGATGCCTTCCATCAGGCAGCCGTCGCCGAGGAATACGTAGGTGCGGTGATCGACCACCTGGTGCCCCGGGCGGTTGAATTCGGCGGCCAGCAGCTTCTCGGCCAGCGCCATGCCCACCGCGTTGGTGACGCCCTGGCCGAGCGGGCCGGTGGTGGTCTCGATGCCTGGCGTCACGCCGACCTCGGGGTGGCCGGGCGTCTTGCTGTGCATCTGGCGGAAGTTGCGCAGCTCGCTCATCGGCAGGTCGTAGCCGCTGAGATGAAGCAGCGCATAGACGAGCATCGAACCGTGGCCGTTGCTGAGCACGAAGCGGTCGCGGTCGGCCCAGTGAGGGTTGGCCGGGTTGTGGCGCAGGTGGCCGTTCTGCGGCCCCCACAGCGCCACCGCCACCTCGGCCATGCCCATCGGCGCGCCGGGGTGGCCGGAATTGGCCTGCTGCACGGCATCCATCGCCAGGGCGCGGATCGCGTTGGCCATCACGGCCGTCGAGGAAGGGGCGATGGTGGGTGCGAGATCGGCCATGCTGGTCGCTGCGAGCGGGTTGCGGGGGGAGTCGGCCATTTTAGGGCCCGGGCGCGGCCGGCTCCGTATGATCCAGCGCATGCACGGTTTGCACCTCACCGCCGATCTGCACGGCTGCGCCGTGGCGCGGGCCGAGATGACCGATCCGGCTGCCCTGCGCGAGCTCTGCCTGGCGGCGGTGCGCGGCAGCGGGCTGACTCCGGTGAACGAACTGTTCCACCGTTTCGCGCAGCCGGCGGGCAGCGCGGAGCCGGCCGGCATCACCGGCGTGGTGCTGCTGGCCGAGTCGCACCTGGCGGTGCACACCTGGCCGGAACTCGGCGCCGTGACGCTGGACGTCTACGTGTGCAACTTCGGCGCCGACAACTCGGCGCGCGCCCACAGCCTGCTCGGCGCCTTGATCGACGCATTCGCGCCGGCACGGGTGGAGCGCCATGAACTCGTGCGCGGCGCCCGCACCGCAATGGCGCCGACTTGACCGGGCTCAAGCCGGCGCGCCGCCGCCGGTGCGACGCTGGAGCCCTGCCGAAATGGCCTGGAGTCTCGTCATGTCCCATCCTGCCCTGACCATCATCCGCGACGAACATGGCGCGCTCTCGGCGATGCTGCGCTCGCTGTCCATGCTGCTGGCCGAGCATCGCCGCCACGGCTCGCTGCCCGACTTCAGCGTGCTGCGCGCGATGCTGTTCTACGTCGACGAATTTCCCGAGCAGCTGCACCACACGAAGGAAAGCGAATTGCTGTTTCCGAAGCTGCGCGCACGCTGCCCCGAGATCGCCCCGGTGCTCGACAAGCTCGACCGCGACCATGCGCGCGGCGAGAAGGCCATTCGCGACCTCGAGCACGACCTGCTCGCCTTCGAGGTGCTCGGCGAGCCGCGCCGCGCGGCCTTCGAGCAGGCGGTGGAGCGCTACATCGAGTTCTACCTGGGCCACATGCGCGTCGAGGAAGAGGAAGTGCTTCCGCTGGCGATCAAGAACCTCACCGCGCAGGACTGGGCCGAGCTCGACACCGCCTTCCTCGCCAACCGCGACCCGCTCACCGGCCACGAGCCGACCGACCTGTACCGCCCGCTGTTCACGAAGATCGTGCAGAACGCGCCGGCACCGATCGGCCTGGGCCCCGCGCTGACCTGAGCCGCCGGCCGGCAGCCGATAGACTGCCCGGCCATGAAAGCCATCATCCTGGCCGCCGGCCGCGGCGAACGCATGCGGCCGCTGACCGACCACACGCCGAAGCCGCTGCTGCGCGTGCGCGGCAAGCCGCTGATCGAGTGGCACCTCGAGGGCCTGGCGCGCGGCGGCGTGCGCGACGTGGTCGTCAACACCGCCTGGCTGGAGGAGCAGATCGTCGCCACGCTCGGCAACGGCGAACGGTTCGGCATGGCCATCCGCTACTCGCTCGAAGGCCGCGACCACGGCGGCGCGCTGGAAACCGCCGGCGGCCTGAAGAAGGCGCTGCCGTTGCTGGGCGTGTCGGGTGACGCGCCCTTCTGGTACGTCGCCGCCGACGTCTTCGCACCGGCCTTCGACTTCGGCCCCGCAGCGGCCTCGGCCATCCAGGCCGGCCAGCTCGGCCACCTGTGGATGGTGCCCAACCCGCCGCAGCACCCGGGCGGCGACTTCGGCCTCGCCGGCGGCCTGGCCACGGTGGCGGACGGTGGCGCGAGCTTCACCTGGTCGGGTATCGGCCTGTTCCGACCGAATTTCGTCAACGAGCTGATGGCCGAGCTTGCGCTGGGCGAGAAGGCGCGGCTGCGCCCTTACCTCGACGCAGCGATCGCGCAGCGGCGCCTGGGCGCCCGGCGCTGGGAGGGTGGCTGGGCCGACGTCGGCACGCCCGAGCGATTGCGTGCGCTCGACGAGGGCGACGGCTGCACTACTGCGCCAGCGGCCGCGTGATCGTATCGATGCGCGCCAGCCATTCGGGCGTCAGCCTGTCGACCACCTCCAGCGCACCCAGGTTGCCGCGCAACTGATCCAGCCGCGAGGCACCGGTGATCACGGTGCTGACGTGCGGGTTTCGCGCCACCCAGGCGATGGCCAGCTGCGCCACGCTGCAGCCCAGGTCGGCGGCCACGGCCTCGAGCTGGCCGACGGCGGCGTTCTTCGCCGCATCGGTCAGGCCGGCGACGAGGAAATCCATGCCCTGCAACGCGCCGCGGCTGCCCGCCGGCACGCCGCCGCGGTACTTGCCGGTCAGCAGGCCCGACGCCAGCGGGCTCCAGGTCGTCAGGCCCAGGCCGATGTCCTCGTACAGCCGCGCGTACTCCTGCTCGACGCGCTGGCGGTGGAACAGGTGGTACTGCGGCTGCTCCATCACCGGCTTGTGCAGGTGGTGGCGCTCGGCGATGTCCCAGGCGCAGCGGATGTCGGCCGCGCTCCACTCGCTGGTGCCCCAGTAGAGCGCCTTGCCCTGCGTGATCATGTCGCTCATCGCCCAGACCGTTTCCTCGATCGGCGTGTGCGGGTCGGGGCGGTGGCAGAACACCAGGTCGATGAAGTCGAGCTTCATGCGCGCCAGCGACCCGTCGATCGCCTGCATCAGGTACTTGCGATTGAGCGTGTCGCGGCGGTTGACGGCGTTGCCCTCGCGGTCCAGGCCCCAGAAGAACTTGGTCGAGACGACGTAGTTCAGCCGCGGCCAGTTCAGTGCGCGGATCGCCTCGCCCATGACGACCTCGCTGTGGCCGCGCGCATAGGCTTCGGCGTTGTCGAAGAAGTTGACGCCGGCGTCCATCGCGGCGGCGAGCATCTCCTGCGCCGCCTTGGTGTCGACCTGGTTGTGGTACGTGACCCAGGAACCCAGCGACAACAGGCTGACTTGCAGGCCGGAGCGGCCGAGGCGGCGGTATTGCATGGTGTCTTTCGGAGGGATCGCTGCACCGATGGTAGCCAGCCAGCGGCGCGACCGTTCGTTCGGCGCGATCGACCGTTCACGCCGGCCGGCCGTGCATTTTTCACGTGGCAACGTTGCAAGGCTTTGATTTGGCGGCCGAACTGGCTAAGGTGCGGGCTGTGAACCTGCTCTCCGCCGTGCTCACCCTGCCGATGGCGATGGCTGCTTCCGCGGCCACGCACTACCTGGCCTCGCGCGCCGTCAAGGCGGTGATGTGGTCGGTCTCGCCCTTGTCCACCGGCGAACCGCAGGCCTTCACCTACGAACGCAACGTCTACTTCACCGCCGACGCCGGTGCGATGCAGGTCGTCGCTGCAGTGCTGGTCGCCGGCGTGGTGGTCTGGCTGGGCGGCGTGACGGGCTGGACCTGGCTGACCGCGCTGGGCGTGCTGGCCTGGGCCGGCGCCTTCGCCTTCGACCTGCGCCGCTGGGAGCGCGTGGCGGTGAGTGCGAACAACCTGTGGTTCCAGCGTGGCCTCGGGCAGAAGGTGCACCAGGTGGCGTTCGAGAACATCCGCGACGTTCACGTCGAGGAACGTGATGCGCGAGGCTTCACGCTGCGCTACGGCACCCGCAACCGTGTCTGCCGGCTGCAGGTGCGCATGAAGGACAAGCGCGTCGTGGCCTTGCCCAAGACCGATGCGGCGAGCGGCCTGGCCGACGTGGAATCGGTGGCCAATCAGTTGCGCCAGCGGTTGCGCCACATGGAAGACCGCGAATCGGTGAAGCGCGCCGAGGCGTCCGGACACCAAGCCGCGCAGGCGGTGGCGCAGGCCCCTGCGGCCGCCGACGACGACATCCGCCGCGCCCTGCGGCGGCTGCGCGCCGGCGCGCTCGCGCCCGACGTGCCCAAGGCGGTAAAGTTGCCGAACGAGTCATGAAGCGCGGCGCGGCCGCGAGCCCGCAGGCCTGTGCCCTGCGCCGCACCCGCCTGGCCGAGCAACTGGCCCGGCACGGCGGCGGCGTCGCCGTGCTGCCCACCGCGCCCGAGCGGCCGCGCAGCGGCGACAGCGACCACCCCTATCGACACGACAGCCACTTCCACTACCTGACCGGCTTCGACGAGCCTCAGGCCTGGCTGCTGCTCGACGCCAGCGGCCGCAGCACGCTGCTGTGCCGCGAGAAGAACACCGAGCGCGAGATCTGGGACGGCCACCGCGTCGGCCCCGAAGCGGCACCGGCGACGCTGGGCGTGCACGATGCGCATCCCGTCGAGGCGCTCGACAAGCTCGCCGCGGAGCGCCTGGCCAACGCCAGCGCCGTGTGGTTCCCGTTCGGGCTGCACGACGGCCTGCAGGCGCGCGTGGACGGCTGGCTCGCCGAGCTGCGCTCGCGCGAGCGCAGCGGCGTGCAGCCGCCGGCCATGCAGCGCGACTTGTCGCCGCTGCTGTCGGAAATGCGGCTCATCAAGGACGATGCCGAACTCGCCACGATGCACCGCGCCGCGCGCATCTCCGCGGGTGCGCATGCGCGGGCGATGCGCTACTGCGCCGAGCACTTTCGCGGCGGCAGCGCCGGCCTGCCGGAGTACCGCATCGAGGCCGAGCTGCTGCACGAGTTCCGCCGCCACGGCGCGCAGGCACCAGCCTACGGCTCCATCGTCGCGGCTGGCGCGAACGCCTGCGTGCTGCACTATGCCGCGGGCGATGCCGAGCTGCGCCCGGGCGAGCTGTGCCTGATCGACGCCGGCTGCGAACTCGACGGCTACGCCAGCGACATCACCCGCACCTTCCCCGCCGACGGCCGCTTCAGCGCCGCGCAGCGCGAGCTGTACGAACTGGTGCTGGCCGCGCAGCAGGCGGCCATTGCGGCCACGCGCCCCGGCGCGCGCAAGCAGGACGCCCATTGGGCCGCGGTGCGCGTGCTCTCGCAGGGCATGCTCGACTGCGGCCTGCTCGACCGACGCAAGGTCGGCGATGTCGACGCGGTGATCGACAGCGCCGCCTACCGCGCCTTCTACATGCACGGCACCGGCCACTGGCTGGGCCGCGACGTGCACGACGTGGGCGACTACCTGGCTGCCGACGAAGACCCGGTGGAGCAGCCCGACGGCCTGGGCGGGCGTGTCGTCAAGCGCCCTTCGCGCGTGCTGCAGCCCGGCATGGTGGTGACGATCGAGCCGGGCCTGTACGTGCGGCCGGCCGAGGGCGTGCCCGAGCGCTACTGGAACATCGGCATCCGCATCGAGGACGACGCTGTCGTCACCGCCGGCGGCTGCGAGCTGATCAGCCGCGACGTGCCGGTGGACGCGCGCGAGATCGAGGCGCTGATGCGGGGCTGAGCGGCGGCGCGTCGCGCAGCGCTTCGAGCTGCGCCGAGACGCGCTGCATCACCGAGGTGACGAGTTCGAGCTCGGCCTCGCTGGCGCCGGCCACCATGGCCGCCACCACCTGCGCCTGCACCTGCAGCGTCTGCGCGGCCAGCGCCTGGCCGGCCGGCGTGAGCTGCAGGCGCTTGACGCGTGCATCGGCGGCGTCGGCCTCGCGGCGCACCCAGCCGCGCGATTCCATCTGCGTGAGCAGCATGCTGACGCCGCTCTTGGCGACGAAGCAGCGCGCCGCCAGCGCCTGCTGCGTGATGCCCGGTGCAGTGGCCAGGTTGGCCAGCACCTCGTGCTCGGCCACGCGCACGCCGAGCGCCGCCAGGCGCGCCGTCATCACCGCATCGCACAGGTTGTAGGCGCGCACCACGGCCAGCCAGGACTGGGTGCCGTGCGGGGACGAACGCTGCTTCGGGGCGAGTTTTGAAGTGGCCATGCGATTCGTTCAATCTTGAACTATACTGTTCAACATTGAACCAATTCTAACGCAGCCATGAACCTCTACCTGCGACTCCTGTGGACCCTGCTGCGCGCCTGGCGCTCCCCGCGCCTGGTGCTCGGCCAGACGCTCGAGCGCACGTTGCGCGTGCTGCCCAACGATCTCGACGTGAACGGCCACATGAACAACGGCCGCTACCTGACGGTGATCGACCTGATGCTGGTGGAGTACTTCGTGCGCACCGGCTTCGCCCAGGCGATGCTGCAGCGCGGCTGGCGGCCGATGGCCGGCGGCTCCTTCATCACCTACCGGCGCGGCCTCAAGCCGCTGCAGACCTACACGCTGCGCTTTCGCCTGGACGGCGGCGACGCGCACTGGAACTACATGCGCTTCGAGTTCATGCGCCACGGCCGCGTGTGCGCCGCCGGCTACATGAAGGGCGCCGCGGTGGCGCGCGACGGGCTGGTCCCCAACGCGTTGTCATACGCGGCGATCGGCCTGGCCGTGCCCGAGCCGACCCTGCCCGAGCCCGTGCGCCACTGGCTGGCCGCCGAGCACGGCGTCATGAATGCCGCCTGGTAGGCAGCCCGCGGAGACCGACCATGCCCACGCAGATCCTCATCGTCGCCGGCGCCCTGATCTTCGGGCTGCTCGGCACCGTGCACCTGGCCTACACCTTCTTCACCGGCCTGTTCTCGCCGCGCGACGCCGCCACCGAGGCGTCCATGAAGCTCACCCATCCGCGGCTCACCCGGCGCACCACGCTGTGGAAGGCCTGGGTCGGCTTCAACGCCAGCCACAGCCTGGGGGCAATCCTGTTCGCAGCGGTGTACCTGCTGCTCGCGCTCGCGCACATGGACTGGCTGCGCGAGGCCCCCGGCCTGGTGTGGCTGGCCGCGCTGGGCGCGCTGGCCTACCTGGCACTGGCCGTTCGCTACTGGTTCCGCACGCCGTTGATCGGCATCGCGCTAGCCAGCGTCTGCTTCCTCGCCGCCGCCATCGTTTTGAGCGTCTGAGCCGCCGCAGCGAGGCGCCTCTGCAAGTGCGCAGCGCAGGCGGCTCACCTCAGGCCGACGCTGGCCAGCTTCGCAGGGCCTTCGCTTTGGCCTGAGCCGCGGCCCGCGTGCCGTGGAAGAAGGCCTCCTCGAACACCGAGTAAGCCGACAGGTCGGCATGCGCGAAGTGCACTCGTGCACTTCCGCGAGTCAGCTCCTGCAGCGCCGCGTGGCCGCGCAGTCCCGGCACCGGGACGCTCATCGCGTGGCCGTAGCGCATCAGGTCGATCTGCGTCACGCGCTGGGGCAGGTCGGGGTGCGCCTGCGCCAGATCGGCGATCACGCGCCCGGCCCAGACCGGCGCCGACTCGCCGAGCAGGCGCTGGCGGGCGTCGCGAAGCTGCGCCTCGTCGTTGCCGCCGAGTGCCCAGTAGGCGCTGTACACCGTCGGGCCAGGGTGTGCGCGCAGGCTCTGGTGCATCGCGTCGACGTAACCGAGGCCCGCGCTGCCGTAGAGCACGTTGTCCCACGAGGGAGGCGCGCCGCCGCGATCCAGCGGTGGCCGGTCGCACTGCAGGTTGGCGACCAGCCAGGGGGCATGACGCATCGCCGCGACAGCCGCCGACAGCGCTGTCGGCGGGCTCGCGAACAGCCTGTGCGCGACAAACAGCGGCACTGCCAATACGAGCTGCGGAGCACTCCAGCGCTCGACGCGCTGCTCGCGTTCGTTCCACAGGTCGAGCACGACCTCGTCGCGGCGCTCCTCGACACTCAGTGCCACGCTGCCGGTGTGGAGCCGCTCACGATGCGGCGCGGCCAGCCGCGTGGCGAGCCATGCATTGCCTTCGGGCCAGGTCAGCACGCCCTCGCGCTCGGCGTCGCCGCTGCCGGGGGCATGGAAGCCGTGGCGGCTGGCGAAGTAGTGGATGCCGGCCCAGGCCGACACCTGCGCGGGGCCGGCGCCGTAGTCATCGCGGCAGCAGTAGTCGAGGTACCAGCGCAGCGCGGGCGCGTCGAAGCCCTCGCGGCCGAGCCACTCGGCGAACGGGATCGCATCGAGCGCGGCCAGCGCCGGCGTCCACGCCGCCAGGGCGGTGGGCATGCGGAAAGCGCCGCCCTGCGCGGCGCGGTCGACCGCTTCGGCGAAACGCCGGTACTGCGCCAGCGTGCGCTCGCGCTCGGCGGCCGGGAGTGCCTCCACCGGCGGCAGCAGGCCTTCGTGCCAGGTGCCATCGATGAACAGGCGTTCCTGCGGGCTGTGGCACAGGTGGCGCTCGGCGTAGACCGGGCGGCCCATCACGCTGCGACGCAGGCCCAGATCCTCGAGCAGCTCGATCAGCGCCGTGTCGTGTTCGCCCGGCAGCGGCAGGTAGTGCGCGCCGAGCGGGCAGCCCATGCCAGCCATCGTGTGGCCACGGCTGTTGCCGCCAGCGGCGTCTTCCAGCTCGAAGATCTGCACGTCGTCGATGCCGGCTCGCACCAGCCCGCGCGCTGCGGCCAGCCCGGCGATACCGGCACCGACCACCAGCACGCCCGCGCGGCGGCTCAAGGCCGGCGCGGGCAGACGCCCGCTCTTGGCCTCGCGCAGGCGATGGCCACGCTCGTGGCCGGCGCCGACCCAGCGGGCGGTGGCCGCAGCCTCGTCGTGGCGCGCGCAGCCGACGAGCGCCGCGCCGGCCAGCCCGGCCGCGCCGGCCAGCCAGCCGCGGCGGCTCAGCCCGCTCATTGGTGCACCTTGCCCCACTCCTGCTCGAACAGGTGCACGAGCAGCTGATTCGACAAGCGGTTCGGCTCGGCCGGCACGCGCGCCATGTCGGGCGGGAAGTCGAACAGCGCCGGCAGCCCGTCGAGACTCAGAAAGCGCAGGCCGGCGGGCAACGCGGTCGGCGCACGCCAGGGCCGCCGTCCCGCGATGATGAAACCCCATTCGCCGAAGCTCGGCACATGCGCGTGGTAGCCGGTGGCGGCCAGGCCGGTGGCCTCGATCGTCGCGGCCACCGTCCAGAAGCTGCGCCGCGCGATCAGCGGCGAGGTGGTCTGCACCACGGCGTAGCCTCCCGCGGCCAGGTGCTCGTCGAGCCGCTGGTAGAAGCTGGTGGTGTAGAGCTTGCCGATGGAGAAGTTGGTCGGGTCGGGGAAGTCGACCACGATCACGTCGAAGTGGCCCGGGTTCGCTTCCAGCCACGAGAAGGCATCGGCGTTCACGATGCGCAGCTTCGGCGAACGCAGCGCGTCGCCGTTGAGCGCGCGAAGCATCGGCGCCGTGGAGAACAGCTCGGTCATGTGCGGGTCGAGCTCGACCAGCGTGACCTCCTCGACGCTGTCGTACTTGAGCACCTCGCGCACCGCCATGCCGTCGCCGCCACCGAGCACCAGCACCTGCTTGGGCGCGCCGTGCGCAGCCATCGCCGGATGCACCAGCGCCTCGTGATAGCGGTACTCGTCGCGCGAGTGGAACTGCAGATTGCCGTTGAGAAACAGCCGCACGCCGGCCGCGCCCGAGGTGACGACGACCCGCTGGTAGGCGCTGTTCTCGGCGTAGACGATGGCGTCGCCGTAGAAGCGGTCCTCGGCCCAGCGGGTGATGCGGTCTGCGCCGGCGAAGGCCAGGCCCAGCGCCGCCACGGTGAACACGCAGGCCAGCGCGTGCAGGCGCGGCGCACGCAGCTCGCCGCGGAACAGCCACAGCGTCCACAGCGCGACGGCCGCGTTGAGCAGGCCGAAGAACAGGCCCGTTCGGATCAGCCCGAGTTGCGGCACCAGCAGCAGCGGGAAGGCAATGGCCACCGCCAGCGCGCCGAGGTAGTCGAAGGTGAGCACCTGCGAGACCAGGTCCTTGAGCGCATAGCGGTCGCGGAAATGCCGCTTGAGGATGCGCATGACCAGCGGGATCTCCAGCCCGACCAGCGTGCCGACAACCAGCACCAGCGCATACAGCGCGAACCGGAACGAACCCGCCGCCACGCTGTGCAGCGCGAACAGCGAGGCCGGCAGCAGCCCGCCGATCAGCCCGACGAGCAGCTCGATGCGCAGGAAGTGGCCCACCAGCTGCCGCTCGAGGAAGCGCGACAGGTACGAGCCAACGCCCATGGCGAACAGGTAGGTGCCGATGACGGTGGAGAACTGCAGGACGGAGTCGCCCAGCAGGTAGCTGGCCAGTGCACCGGCGGCCAGCTCGTAGAGCAGCCCGCAGGCCGCGACGACGAAGACCGAGGCAAGCAGCGCGACTTCGGCCGGGCGGATCGAGGCCGCCGGCGTCGCGCCCTCGCCGTCAGCCATGGATGGCCGCGGCGACGATCTGCCCGATGGCCAGCGCCGTGGCGCCGACGACGATGGCCAGCGCGACGTTCTTCTTCTCGACGATCTCTTCCCACAGCTTGTACGGCGTCAGCTTGTCGACGATGACGAAGCAGATCCAGAAGATCACCACGCCGATCACGGCGTAGAGCATGGACCCGAAGAAGATGCCCGGCTTCAGCCACTCGATGCCCATCATGTCGTTGCTCCTCGTTGACTCTCTGTGTGATGCGTTCACTTGTGGCTGCCGCCGCTGGACCAGCCGCCGAACGAGCCGCCGCCCGTGCGCCCGCCGCTGCTCGAGCTGCGCACGCAATTCTGGTACTCCGCCGAGGCTTCGCCGTAGGTGGCGCGGACCTGGCTGCAATCGCGGCTGTCGTCGCAGCGGAACAGCATCAGCAGGATCACCACCACGAACACCCAGAAGAACGCCTTGGCCAGCAGCGACGAGGCGTTGCCCGACGTCGGCAGCGCATCGCGCTTGAACGAAGCGCTCTTCTCGGGCGCGAGCTTGAAGGCCTTCAGCACGGCGTCTGCGCTGAGCGTTTCGCCGGCGGACCAGATCACTTCCTGGTCGCTGCCGTGGCCCGTCTGCTCGCGATTGAGCCGCCGCGTGCCGAAGGCACCGGTGCCCATGTAGTCGGTGTTGAAGGTCTTCGCGTCGCGCTCGAGTTTCCAGTAGAACTCGCCGAGCACATAGGTGGCCTTGCCGGCGTAGTCGTACAGCTTGCGGTAGAGCACGCCCTGGTACTTGACGCCGTCTCCGGCACGCTCGGGCACGCCGGTGATCGGCGCCGACCAGCTCCAGCCGTCTTCGGCGTCGACGAGAAACGCGAAGCCCTCGCTGCGGTGGTACAGCAGGTACTCGCGCCAGAAGCTCTGTTCGTCGTCGTCGCCCGAGGCGATCTCGCAGCGCTCGGCGTAACCCACCACCTGCCAGGGCAGCGCCTTCTTGTCGCCGGGTTTGCTCGACAGCGCCAGCGTGCCGGTGCTGCCCAGCGGGATCAGCGGCTCGCTGCCGTTGTCCTGCGCGTAGTGCTTGAGATCGCCGCCGACGCCCTGCGAGACGTCGACCACGGCATGGCAGTTGAAGCAGACGATGGCCTGCGTGGTCGAGAGCTTCACCTCCAGCGCGGTGCCGCAGCTCGGGCATTCGACGCCGCGCGCCTTCAGCGTCTTCTCGCTGGCCTCGGCCAGGCCGGTCATCGCCAGCTCGCTGATCGCCACCGAGCGGCCGACCGACCACTTCGGCACGGCCGGGTCGCCGTAGTCGAGCGTGGCCACTTCGTCGCGCGTGTTGCGCAGGTCGGCGACGACGAAGCCGCGCTCCAGGTTGGGCTTGAAGGGCAGTTCGCCCTGCGCGGCGATCAGCTTGGCCGCCGCCACCGAGGCGACCGACCAGGCCATGCCGGCCACCCGCAGCGACTGCCCGACGCGCAGCGTCTCGGCCGCCGGCGCCGCACCGTCCAGCGGCGCGTCGAACGCGAAGACGTAGCGGCCGTTGTCCTCGCTCAGCCAGCCGGAGCGGCCGTTGTCGAACAGGGCGTGCCACTCGTTCCAGGTGCCCTCGGCATAACGGTACTGCAGCCGCCCGACCAGCGTGAACGGCGCGCCCTGGTGGCGGCCGGCGGCGCCGAGCTGCAGCGGCGAATGGTCGTCGAACAGTTCGGCGCTCTGGCCGATGCGCCGCAGCGCCTCGCCGTCACGGACGATGGAGCTGCGGCAGAAGCTGCAGACCGCGAACGCGGACGCCGCCGAGCGGAACTCGACGGGCGCGCCGCAGTTCGGGCACGCGGCACGGTAGCCGCGCTGAGGGCTGGCTTCGGTGGCCAAGGCGACGGAGCGGCGTCGCGCCTAGACGAGCTTCTTGAGCAGCTCGGCCTTCTTGGCTTCGAACTCTTCCTGGGTGACGATGCCCTTGGACTTCAGCTCGGCCAGCTTCTCGAGCGTGGCCATCACCTCGTCGGGCTTCACGCCCACCGGGGCCGCAGCTGCTGCGGCGGCCTGCGCCGCCCCGCCCTGCAGGCCCTGCGAGAGCTGTTGCGCCATCACCTGGCCGAGCGCCACGCCGGCGCCCAGGCCCATCGCATCGCCGACCACGCCACCGCCGCCGCCGGCACCCGCCGCGCCTTCGGCGAACTTGGGGATCGCCTGCGCGGTCTGGTACTGCATGAACTTGCCCATGTCGCCGCCGACCATGCCCATGCCGATCTTCTGGTCGAGGATCTTCTGCAGCTCCTCGGGCAGCGAGACGTTCTGGACCGTCACCGCCTCGAGCTTCAGGCCGAGCTTCTCGAAGGCCGGCGAAGTGGCCTGCTGCAACTGGCTGGCGAACTCGATCTGGTTGGCCGCCAGGTCGAGGAAGGCGATGCCGCTGCTGGCCACCGCGTCGGAGATGTGCTGCAGCATGGTCGCGCGCAGCTGGCCATCGAGCTCGGCCACGGTGTAGCTGTCGCGCGTGCCGGAGATCTCGGTGTGGAACAGCTTGGGGTCGGCGATGCGGTAGGCGTAGTTGCCGAAGGCGCGCAGGCGCACCGCGCCGAAGTCCTTGTCGCGGATGGTCACCGGCTGCGTGGTACCCCAGCGCTGGTCGACCTGCTGGCGCGTGCTGAAGAAGTACACGTCGCTCTTGAACGGGCTCTTGAAGAGCTTGTCCCAGTTCTGCAGGTAGGTGAGCACCGGCAGCGTGGCGGTGGTCAGCGTGTAGCGGCCGGGGCCGAAGACATCGGCCACCTTGCCTTCGTTGACGAACACCGCCATCTGCGACTCGCGCACCGTCAGCGAGGCGCCGTTCTGGATTTCGAGGTCCTGCATCGGGTAGCGCCAGGCCAGCGTGCCGTCGCCCGCCTCCGTCCACTCGATGATGTCGATGAACTGCTTCTTGATGAAATCCATCAGCGCCATGCTTCCCTCCCAGGTAGGACATTGACCGATCGCCCGACGCGGCACCGCGCGGGTGCGCGCATCATAGTGTGAGGTCCGGCGCGTGCAGAACGATCAGGCGGGATGGCGCAATCCCAGCACGAAATCACGCCGGTCGGGCGCCAGCGCCCGTGCCAGATCGGCGGCGAACTCGCCGTGCAGCGCGTAGGCACGCTCGGCCTGCGGGTCGATCGAGGAGATCCTCACCAGCACGCCCTCGGCATCCTGCCGCTGCAGTGCGCGGCGCAGGCGTTCGCTCCAGGGCAGCACGGTGGCCTCGCCGGCCTGGCCGCCGACCACCGTCCAGTAGGTGATGGGTTCAGGCCGGCCGGGCATCTCGGCGACCAGCCGCGTCACCGGCAGCGTGCGTTCGCCGACCTGCAGACGAGCCGCGCTGAGCTCGCCGACGCGGAACCCGCCGGCGCGGTAGCAGACCTCCGGCCGATGCAGCTGCATGTCGGAAGACTGCGCGCCGAGGTAGGCGAGCGACAGCATGATGCGCTGGCCGCTGGGGTGCAGGAAGGTGCGTTCGAGCACCTGGTCGTAGATGGCGGTCTGGCGGCCGCGCCGATCGGCGGCACGCACGAACGAGGCGGCGTCGCGGTCGAGGGTCCACACGCCGAAGCCCGCCGGTACCAGGTCGTCCAGCGCCGGGCCGGTGTGCGTCGGCGCGCCGCGCTGTGCCGGGCGCAGCCAGGTGGCGAGCAGCGCGCTGGCGCCCATGCCGGCGGCCAGCACCAATGCCTGGCGGCGACCGGCATTCATCTCGCCACCTCTCTCGCGGCGAGCAGGCGGCCAAGCAGCGCATCGGCGCCCATCACCAGCACGAGCGCCACGACGAACAGCACCATGCCGGCGAAGCCGTGCAGGAAGCCCTGCCCCGCAGCGTCGCCGAGGTGGTAGGTGACGAGCGCCAGCACCATCACCCGGACCACGTTGGCGCAGAAGGCGATCGGTACCACCAGCACCGCCAGCAGCGTGTTGCGCAGTGCCGAACTGTGGTTCATCAGGCTCGCGTAGAGCAGGCCCATCGCCTCGAGCGTGAACATCGTCTGCAGACCGGCGCAGGCCTCGTTGACGAGCAGCTGGTACTGGCCGATCGTGATCACCACGCCCGACAGTCCGATCGGGTAGCCCGCCAGCGACAGCAGCTGCGCCGCCAGCGCCGACACGGCGGCCTTCATCGGGCCGGTGACCGCAAGCACCAGTGCAAACGGCAGCGGGATCGCGAAGATCAGGAAGAAGAACGCGAACCACACGAGGCGCAGCGCCGCGAAGCCCCGGAAGTACAGCAGCAGGGCGGCCGGCAGCATCATCATCGACACCAGCTCGAGCCGGAAGACGCCGAGCAGCCTTCCGCAGATGTAGGCCATCAATGCCACGACGAACAGCGCGGCTCCGGCACGCGGCGCCGCCGGCGACTGCAGCGCTGCGAGGGCCTCGCGCTGGCGGTACACCAGCCAGGCCGAGATCGCCAGGATCAGCGGTTCGTGGCCCTGGGTCTGCATGTCCCAGGTGCCGTGCGACCAGTCCCAGACCAGCGGCACGGCCATGGCCAGCATGCCGGCGAGCAGCGTCAGCACCACGGCCGGGTCGATGCCCAGCCATTCGGCGCGGCGCGGCGCGGCCCAGTCGCTCATCGCGCGGGAGCTGCCGATGCGGCGTTCTCGCCGCCCTTGGCGAAGCCGCCCAGGTACTCGATCTTGGCCTTGCCGCGCAGCTCCTTCATGGCCTGCGAAACGGCTTCATTCCTGCGATCCTTGGCGAGGTAGGCGCCGATGGCATTGAGCGCCAGGCGGCGTTCGACGGGCGCCTTGTGGGCCTCCAGCACCGTGTAGATGCGCACGGTGCTGCCCTGCGCAAAGTAGCCCGAGCGCCCCGGCTCGAGGCGCGACAGGGGCTCGAGGAGCTTCTGCGGCAGGTCTTCGGCAGCCATCGCAATGGCGCGCGCGCTGCTGCGCACGCCTGCCTGCTGCAGCAGCGCGGCGACGTCGTCGGCCGACTGCGCCTGCGCCACCTTCGCGGGCAGTCCGCCCAGCTGTTCGGGTGTGCCCTCCAGGCTGGTCTCCTGAAGGATGTACAGGCGGCGCTGCGCGAACAGCTCGGGGTGGGCCTCGTAGTAGCGGTCGATCTCGTCGCTCGAGGGATTGGACGCCTTCGCCGCGATCGACTCCTGCCATGCCAGGGCGAGCAGCTCGCGGCGCGCCGCCTCGAGGCTCTGCACGACGCGTGGATCCTTCTCGAGAGAGGCATTGCGTGCCGCCTGCGCGGCCAGTTCCTGGTCGATGAGGCCCTCCAGCACGCGTGCCGTGGCCGTCCCGCCGGCGTCGGCCGCCGTCAGGCGGGGCTGGCGCTGCAGCACGGTCTGGACCTGATGAACCGAGATCTCGCCCTTGTTCACGGTGGCAGCAATCTGGGTGTCGGACTTGCGCTCGCCTCCGCCGCAACCGGCGAGCAGCACGGCGCCGGCTCCCAGCAAGCAGAGCACGGAGCGGCGGGGCGAAAGACGAAACAGGGTGGACATGGGAGCGATACCCGCAGGACTTGAGAATGGAGGCACGGCCTGAAGAGGCTAACCCAGCGTGACCTTCGAGGCGGATTTCCGAGCGCCGGGTCAGGGATCCATTCCGTGACGCGCTGCGCAGCGGCGTCGACATCGGGCGACGCGAAGCCCAAATGAAACAGCGGGCCCGGGGGCCCGCTGTGCTGGCTGACGATGGGCCCGATCAGCTTTGCTTGCGGCGGCGGACCATGGCGCCGATACCGACCAGCCCGATCAGCATCATCGCGTAGGTTTCGGGCTCCGGGGCCGGCGAGGCCACGGTGGCACGCGAGGTCGACAGCAGACCGAGGTAGCCGACGGGCGCGTTCCACAGGCCGGCATCGCGGCCCACGGTGGACGCGACGGCGAGCGTGTAGGCACCGGCCGCCAGCGAACCGAAGCTGAAGTAGCCCGGGGTGTAGTCGGCACCGACCAGGCTGCCGGTGGCTTGCCCGACCGACGACGTGCCCGAGAACAGCGAAACGCCCGTGACGTCGATGTCCAGCTTGTTGAGCCAGGCATCGAGTTCGATCACACCGCCGAACGAATCGGCGGCGGACGACAACGAGAAGCTGTAGCAGTCCAGGTAGCTGCCAGCCCTGGAGAAGGACTCGCCAAAGAACGAGGATCCCGGCGGCCCGAGGGTACCGAGGCCGCCGCCCCCGGTGCAGGTGGCGGCCATCGCCGGTGCGGACAGCACCAGTGCGACAGCAGCGGCGAACGATTTCAGTTTCATAGGACTCCCTGACGTAGTGACTGATCGGTGGGCCTTGTTCGCACCCGCCAACTCTCTGAGAACGGTGCCATCATGCGGGCGCACACCTCGCCGCGCCACCCCGTGCACGGGGGGATCCACGGCACCGAATGCGCACAAAGTGATGACCTCCGCCAACGCCTCGACAGCCCCACCCGTGCCGAAAACACGACACCTCGCCGTGGTTGGCGCGGGGCCCGTGGGCATGGCCCTTGCCATCGACTGCTCACGGCGCGTGCCGGATGCCCACATCACGTTGTTCGACAGCCGCGAGATCGAGAAGGATGTCACGCCAGACCCGCGAACCCTGGCTTTGTCGCTAGGCAGCGTCCAGTGGCTCGAGCGACTGGGTGCCTGGCCAGCAGAGGGCGTTCAGCCCATTTTCGAAGTCAGTGTGTCGCAGCAGCCACCCTCGGCACCCCCACTGTTCGCAGGGGTGTTCGGCGAGCCCGAGGTGCGCATCTCGGCGCGCGAGCAAGCGGTGCCGATGCTCGGTGCGGTGCTGAGCTATGGGCGCATCGTCGGCACGCTGCAGGCCGCGTGGCTCGAGCAGCAGCGCCGGGAGCCCGGTCGGCTGCACACGCGATTCGGCACGCCCGTCGCCGGGCTGAAGAACATCGCCGGAGGCGTCGAGCTCGATGCCGGCTTCGTCGATCGGTTCGACCTTGTCGTGGTGGCGGAAGGCGGAGTCTTCGCAGACCAGGCGCGCAAGGCGCTGAGCCGCGACTATCACCAGTGCGCCTGGGTCGGCACAGTGGAGCTGTCGCCCGATGCACCCGTCGGCGTGGCCTACGAGCGCTTCACGCGCAACGGGCCGGCTGCGCTGCTGCCGCTGACGGGCCAGCGCGCGTCGCTCGTCTGGTGCGTGGGCAGCGACGACGATCCTGTGGCGGGGCTCGACGATGCGCAGCGCCTGGCCGTGCTCAACACCATCTTCCCCGCGGCGGTAGGCAGCCTGCGTGCTGTCTCGCCGCTGAAACGCTTCCCCCTCGGCCTGAACGCCGAACGCACGCTCACCGACGGTCGCATCGTGCGCATCGGCAATGCCGCGCAGACATTGCACCCGGTGGCTGGCCAGGGGTTGAACCTCGGGCTTCGCGATGCCGCCGAGCTGGTGCAGCTGCTGCAGCGCGCCGGCGACATCGACAGCGCGCTGCGCAGGCTCGAGTGGCAGCGCGGCCCGGACCGCTGGACGCTGATCGCGACCACCGACTTTCTGGCGCGCAGCTTCACCTGGCGGCTGCCGGGCGCGGGCGCGGCGCGCGGGCTGGGACTGGCGGCGCTGCAGGCGCTCGGCCCGGTGAAATCCGCACTCGCCCGGCAGATGATGTTCGGCCGACGCTGATCGGCGAGCGGGCCGCGGCCTTCAGGCCTCGAGCTTGAGGAAGAGGTCGCGGTCGGGCGCGAAGTTGGCATACAGCGGCAGCAGCGCGCCACCGATGGCGCGGGCGTCGGAGCCGATCGTGCCGGCCAGCAACGCGGGCCGCGCCACTCCTTCCCAGCTGTGACGGTCCAGCGCGGGCTCGACGGAGGCGATCAGCCGCGCACGCAAGGTGGGGTCGAAGGAGCCGTCGATGATCACCCCCTCGAGGTCGAGCAGGCATGCCGCGCTGTTGATCGTCAGTGCGATGGCCGGCGCCGCGTCGCGCAGCCAGGTCTCGGTCTGCGCGAGCCAGGGCGTCTGCAGCGCGCGCCCGTCGACCGCGGCGGCGGCATCCAGCCCCTTGGCGAGGTAGAGCGATTCCAGGTTGAACAGCGAGGCCACGCTGAGCAGCTGCGCCGGGCGGCTGCTGGCGTCGCCGTGCGCCAGGCCGAGCGGCATGGAACCCACCGCCCCGGCGTTGCCGCTGACGCCGCCGCGCAGGTGGCTGTCGAGCACCAGGCCACCGCCGATGAAGGTGTCGACGAAGACGTAGAGAAAACTGCGTATGCTGCGGCCGCGGCCGGCCACCAGCTCGGCCACGCAGGCGGCGGCGGTGTCCTTGACGAACACCACCGGCAGCTCGGTCATCGCCATGACGCGCTCGCGGATGCCGATGGCCGCCCACTTGGCCGCCTTGCCCGGCGCGATGCCCAGCAGCTCCTGCCAGCCGCCCAGCGACAGCGGCGCGGCGATGCCCACGCCGTGCAGCCGCTCGCGCAGCGCCGCGGGCAGCGTCTGGCGCAGCTGGCGCAGCCGCTCGTCGATGGCGTCGAACAGCGTGTCGGGGTCGGGGAAGTCGTAGCTCAGGCTCAGGCGCTCGCGCACCTGCCCGCCGAAGTCGACCAGCAGCATGTCCATGCTGCGCCGGCCGATCTTGATGCCGATGGAGAAGGCACCCTCGGGGTTCAGCGCCATTGGCACCGAGGGCTGGCCAACCTTGCCTCGCACTGGCTCGAGCTTGCGCACCAGGCCGTCGGCCTCCAGCCGCGCGATGATGATCTGCACCGTCTGCGCCGTGAGGTGCGTGAGCCGCGCGATCTCCGCCTTGGGCAGGCTGCCGTGCAGGCGGATCGCCTGCAGCACCACGCGCTCGTTGAACTGGCGCATGCCGACATGGTTGGAGCCGCGTGGCCGCAGCTTCGTGTCATGGCCTGGCGTACTGCGTTGCATGTCAGGCTCTCAACGCCTCGGCGATCACGCCCTTCTTGAAGATGAAGTTCGCCCAGCCCTGCAACTCGCCGGTCTGCACGACCGCGAAGGCGCCGCGCACGCGCTCGTAGAACGCGAAGCGCTCCATCGGCTCGCATTGATCGGGCCGTGCGCCGCTCGTCGTGCCGATGCTCACGATCACCTCGCGCTGCACGGCCGAGCGGTAGCCGTCCGGCTCGCTGCCCACCTGCATGTAGGCGACCGGGCAGCGCACCATCTCGTCCAGCGGCAGCAGCGAGAGCACCGCCTCGGCGGCGCGCTGCACGCCCACGCCGGGCAGTCGGATCAGCGGCTTGCCGGCGGCCAGCGAAGTGGCGGTGAAGTTGGCATCGGCCAGCACGATCTCGTCGCCGTGGCCCATCTCGGCGAGCACCTTCAGCAGTTCGGGGCTCAGCAGCGGGTCGATGTTCTTCAGCATGGCTGCAGCGTCAATGGGCCAGGCATTCGGCGGGAATCTGTTCGGGCGGCATCGCGCCGGTCATCACCGCCACAGTGTCGCTCATGCTGATCTTCTTCGGGTTCAGCACGGCGGCGCGGCGGCCCAGCCGGGCCACGTGGATGCGGTCGGCGATCTCGAACACATGCGGCATGTTGTGCGAGATCAGGATCACCGGCAGGCCCTTGTCGCGCACGCGGCGGATCAGCTCGAGCACCATGTTGCCTTCCTTCACGCCCAGCGCCGCGGTCGGCTCGTCGAGGATGACCACGTGCTCCGCGAACGCTGCCGCGCGTGCCACCGCGACGCACTGGCGCTGGCCGCCCGACAGCGTCTCGACCGCCTGCGTCATCGAGCGGATGCCGACCTTCAGGTCGTTCATGCGCGCGATGCTGATCTCGAGCATCTTCTTCTTGTCGAGCATGCGCAGCACGTTGCCGGCGAAGCCGGGGCGGCGGATCTCGCGGCCCAGGAACAGGTTCTCGGCGATGGTCATGGCCGGGGCCACGGCCAGGTCCTGGTAGACCGTCTCGATGCCTTCGCGGCGAGCGTCGATCGGGCCCTTGAAGTGGATGGTATTGCCGTCGAGCTGGATTTCGCCTTCGTCGGGGATGGTCGCGCCCGACAGGCACTTGATCAGCGATGACTTGCCGGCGCCGTTGTCGCCGATGACAGCGAGGATCTCGCCGGCGCGCAACTCGAAGTCGGCACCGTCGAGCGCGGTGACCTGGCCGTAGCGCTTCACCAGGCCCCGGGCCTGCATGACGATCGGAGCGGATGCCATCAGCGGCCTCCCTTGCGCGAGAGTTGATCGACGGTGACCGCCAGGATCACGAGGATGCCGGTGATCAGGACCTGGTAGACCGACGAGACGCCCATCAGCGTGAGGCCGTTGCGCAGCACGCCGACGACGACCGCGCCGATCAGCGAGCCGAGCACCACGCCGCGGCCGCCGAACAGGCTGGTGCCGCCGAGCACGACCGCGGTGATGGCGTCCAGTGCCTCGGTCTGCCCGGCGTTCGGGTCGCCCACGCCGGTGCGGGCCACCGCCAGCAGCGAGGCGATGCCGTAGAAGACGCCCGAGAGCGCATAGACGCCGAGGATCACGCGCTCCGGCGGGATGCCGACCAGCCGCGTGGCCTCGGGGTTGTTGCCCACCGCATAGACGTGGCGGCCGGACGGCGTCTCGCGCAGCCAGAACCACACGCCGAGGTAGAGCAGGATCATCAGCACCGTGCCGTAGGCGACGTTGCTGCCGCCCAGCGGGAAGGTGCTGCCCAGCCAGGTCATCAGGCCCGGCACTTCGGTGACGGTCTGCGAGCCGGAGTAGAGCTGCGTGATCGCGAAAGCGATGTTGAACACGCCCAGCGTGACGATGAACGGCGGCAGCTTGACGCGCGTGACCAGCAGGCCATTGAGCAGTCCGAACAGCGTCGTCACGCCGATGCCGGCAAGGATGGCCAGCGGCGCGGGCAGGCCGAGGTCGGCGGCGAACTTGGTCATGACGATGCTGCCCAGCGCCATGATCATCCCGCACGACAGGTCGATGCCCGCGGTCAGGATGATCAGCGTCTGGCCGATCGCGATCACGCCGACGACCATCACCTGCTGCAGGATCAGCGAGAAGTTCTCGCCGCTGAAGAAGCGGTCGGTGGTCAGGCCGAAGATGACGCAGGCGATCAGCAGCGCGATGAACGGGCCGAGCTGTCCGATCGGCGGCAGTTTGCTCTTCAGGGTGTCCACGGTGGTCCTTCCTGGGGTGTGGAATGCGGCGGCCCGGTCCCGGCGCGAACGACGCGCCGGGCACCGCCACCCGGAGACTTCAGGAACGCTGGGAGATTACTTCTTGCCCCAGCACAGGTCCATGCCGACCTTGGTGTCCTTGCTGTCCACACCGGCCACCGGCTTGGAGGCGATCAGTGTCACACCGGTGTCGGTATAGCCGGCCTTCACCTTCTTGCCGCTCTTGGCGTACTCGACGCCGGCCTCGACGCCCATCGCCGCCATCTTCAGCGGGTACTGCTGCGAGGTGGCGGCGATCTTGCCCGCGGCCACGTCCTTGACGCCGTCGCAGCCGCCGTCCACCGAGACGATCATCACGCCCTTGTCCTTGCCGGCCTTCTGCAGTGCATTGAAGGCACCCGCGGCGGCCGGCTCGTTGATCGTGTAGACGAGGTTGATGTCCGGGTTCTTTTGCAGGCAGTTCTCCATCGCCGTCTGGCCCTTGGCGCGGTCACCGAAGCTGTCGGCCATGCAGACCACCTCGGCCGGCTTGGCGAGCTCGTTGTTCTTCGCGTCGAAGCTCTGCAGGCCGAAGCCCTGCAGGAAGCCGTTGTGGCGCTGCGCGCCGACCGGGTGGCCGGGGAACAGGTCGAGCGTGGCGATCTTCACCGGCTTGCCGCCCAGCGCCGCCTTGGCGTACTGGCCGATCAGCACGCCGGCCTTGTAGTTGTCGGTGGCGAACAGGGCGTCGGTGGCCTCGGCCGGGTCGGTCGGGCTGTCCAGCGCGATGACCTGCACGCCCTTTTCCTGCGCCTTCTTGATGGCCGGGATGATGGCCTTCGAATCGCTCGGGGTGATCAGGATGGTCTTGGCACCGGCGGCGATCATGTTCTCCATCGCGGTCACCTGGCCGGCGTTGTCGCCGTCGGCCTTGCCGGCGCCGGACAGCAGCTTGGCGCCCTTGGCCTTGGCGGCCTCGGTCGCGCCTTCCTTCATCTTCACGAAGAAGGGGTTGGTCTCGGTCTTGGTGATCAGGCCGATAACGGGCTGCGACTGGGCGTGGGCGAAGCCGGCGGCCATCAGGGCGGCGAGCAGGGTGGCGTGCTTGAGTTGCATCGAGAGTCTCCTGTGCAGATCGTGTGCGTGAGTTGGGGTTCGGCAGCTGGCGCTCTGTGGCACCACGCGGCCCGGGGTTCCGGGTTGAGCGAATTCTGGACGACGTCGATTAATAAATCAAGTTGATTGATTAATGGAAAACCCGGATGCTCCCGCCGCCGGCTTGCGGGATGCTCGCGCACCGTGCCGGCGCCATGCCGGAGCCGACCGAGCCAGGAGAAGATGATGTTCGTGGTCTGTGGAGAAGCCCTGTTCGACGTGTTCGCCACCGGCGACACCCCGACCGGCATGGCGATGGACGCCCGCGTCGGCGGCTCGCCGTTCAACGTCGCCGTCGGCCTGGCCCGGCTGGCGCAGCCGGTGAGCTTCCTGTCGCAGGTCTCGCGCGGCTTCCTCGGCGAGCGGCTGATGCGCGCGCTCGCCGCCGAGGGCGTGCACACGGCCACCGTGCAGCGTTCCGATGCGCCGACCACGCTGAGCCTGATCGGCCTCGATGCGAAGGGCGTGCCCTCTTACTCCTTCTACGGCGAGGGCTGCGCCGACCGGCTGCTCGGCGATGACGCGCTGGCCGCCCTGCCCGCGGGCATCCAGGCCATCAACTTCGGCTCCTACGCCACCGTGGTCGGCGAGACCGCGGCCACGCAGCGCAAGCTGGTCGAGCGCGAGCAGGGCCGCGCACTGATCGCCTACGACCCGAACATCCGCCTGAACGTCGAGCCTTCGCTCGACGTGTGGCGCACGCAGATCGACTGGATGTTGCCGCGCACGCAGCTGCTCAAGGTGAGCGACGAGGACCTGCGCCTGGTCTGGCCCGGCGTGGAGCCGGCGGACTTCGCGGCCCGTGCGCTGGCCCAGGGCGCCAAGCTCGTCGTCGTGACACGCGGCGGCGAAGGGGCGACCGGCTGGACGGCCACCGGGCGCGTCGACGTGCCGCCGGTAGCCGTGCAGGTGATCGACACCGTCGGCGCGGGCGACACTTTCCAGGCCGCGCTGCTGACCTGGCTGGCCGAGCGCGATGCGCTGTCCGCGCCGGCCCTGGCCGCTCTGTCGAAGGACGCGCTCGGCAGCGCGCTGGGCTTCGCGGCGCGCGCCGCGGCCATCACCTGCTCGCGCCGCGGCGCCGACATGCCGCGCCGCGCAGAGCTGTAGCAAACCGACCAGGGGCATTGGCCGCGGCGGACGGGCCCATACTCGCCGCGCATGTCGACGCTCGTATTCTTCAAGCTGGTGGCCATCTTCGTGGTGGTGGCGCTGGGCTGGGTGGTCGGCAAGGCGGGCTGGCTGGGCCCGAAGAACGAGTCCGGCGATCCGGCACGCACCCTGGCCAACGCGGCCTACTACATCTTCGTGCCGGCGCTGCTGTTCCGCACCACCGCGCGCATCGACCTCGCGGCCATGCCCTGGGGCACGGTGATCGCCTTCTTCGTGCCGGTGCTCACGCTGCTGATCGGCGTCTACCTGTGGGAGCGGCGCGCCAACCGCAGTGGCGCATTGCCCACCGCGGCGCCCAGCGTGCGCGCCATCTCGGCCACCTTCGGCAACTCGGTGCAGGTGGGCATCCCGTTCGCGGCGGCGCTGTTCGGCGAGGCCGGCCTGGCCATCCACGTGGCGCTGGTCAGCCTGCATGCGATGACGCTGCTGACGGTGCTCACCGCGCTGGTCGAGCTCGACCTCGCGCGGGCACGCCGCACGGCCGGCCACTCGAACGCGCATCTGCTGAAGACGCTGGGCCGCACGCTGCGCAACACCATCGTGCACCCGGTGGTGCTGCCGGTGATCGCCGGGCTGGCATGGAACCTGGCCGGCCTGCCGCTGCCCACGGTGGCCGACGAGATCCTCGCCACGCTGGCGCAGGCGGTGGTACCGCTGTGCCTGGTGCTGATCGGCATGTCGCTGGCCTACTACGGCGTGAAGGGCGCGGCGCGCGGCGCGGTGATCATCAGCCTGCTCAAGCTGCTGGTGCTGCCGGCCATGGTGCTGGCGATGGCGCACTGGGGCTTCGGCCTGTCGGGCCTGCCGCTGGCCGTGGTGGTGATGATGGCGGCACTGCCGGTGGGCAGCAACGCGCTGATCTTCTCGCAGCGCTACGAGACCCTGGAGGCCGAAGCCACCGCCGCCATCGTCTTCTCCACGCTGGGTTTCGTGATGACGGCCTCGCTCTGGCTGGCCGTGCTGGCCTGGCTGGGCTGAGGTGTTCCGGGATAATCGCGCCATGAGCTCCGACGACCTGCAGGCCACCATCGCCCACATGGGCGTGGCCGCGCGTGCCGCGGCCACGACGATGGCCGCAGCCTCCACTGCCGCGAAGAACGCCGCGCTGCTGCTGCTCGCGCGCCGGCTGCGCGAGGGCGTGGGCGAACTGCAGGCCGCCAACGAGAAAGACCTGCACGCCGCCCGCGCCGCCGGCCTGGCCGAGCCGATGGTCGACCGCCTCAAGCTCACCGAGAAGGTGATCGCCACCGTGGCCGAGGGCTGCGAGCAGATCGCCGCCATGCCCGACCCGATCGGCGAGATCACGAACCTGCGGCGCCGCCCGAGCGGCATCAGCGTCGGCCAGATGCGTGTGCCGCTGGGCGTGTTCGGCATGATCTACGAAAGCCGGCCGAACGTGACCATCGAGGCCGCCTCGCTGGCCATCAAGAGCGGCAACGCCTGCATCCTGCGCGGCGGCTCGGAAGCCATCCATTCCAACCTGGCGCTGTGGCGCGTCGTGCAGTCGGCGCTCGCCGACGCCGGCCTGCCGCCCGACGCGGTGCAGCTGGTGCAGACCACCGACCGTGCCGCCGTCGGCCACCTGATCGCTTCGCCCGAGGCGGTGGACGTGATCATCCCGCGCGGCGGCAAGGGCCTGATCGAGCGCATCAGCCGCGAAGCCAAGGTGCCGGTGATCAAGCACCTGGACGGCAACTGCCACGTCTACGTCGATGCCAGCGCCGACCTCGAGCTGGCGTTGAAGGTCACCGACAACGCCAAGACGCAGAAGTACAGCCCCTGCAATGCGGCCGAATCGCTGCTGGTGCACGAGGCCATCGCGAGCGCCTTCCTGCCGCGCATCGGCGCGATCTTCGCCGCCAAGGGCGTGGAAATGCGCACCGACGCCAAGGGCCGCGCGATCCTGTCTGCGGTGGCCAACGCGAAGCTGGCCGACGCCACCGAGGCCGACTGGAGAGAGGAGTACCTCGCGCCCATCATCAGCGTGAAGGTGGTCGCCTCGCTCGACGAGGCCATGGCCCACATCAACCGCTACGGCTCGCACCACACCGACGCCATCCTCACCGACAGCCACGCGCATGCGATGCGCTTCCTGCGCGAGGTCGACTCGGCCAGCGTGATGGTCAACGCCAGCACGCGCTTTGCCGACGGCTTCGAGTACGGCCTGGGCGCCGAGATCGGCATCAGCACCGACAAGTTCCACGCCCGCGGGCCGGTCGGCCTGGAGGGGCTCACCTCGATGAAATGGGTGGTGCTCGGCCAGGGCGAGGTGCGCAGCTGATGAACGACACGCGCAAGGCCCTCGTGCTGTTCTCCGGCGGGCAGGACTCCACCGTCTGCCTGGCCTGGGCCCTGCAGCGCTTCGCGCAGGTCGAGACGATCGGCTTCAGCTACGGCCAGCGCCACGCGGTCGAACTGGGCTGCCGCCAGACGGTGATCGCGGAGCTGCGCGCGCAGTTCCCCAAGTGGGGCAAGCGGCTCGGCGAAGACCACATGCTCGATCTCGCGCTGCTCGGCCAGATCTCCGAGACGGCGCTGACCGCCCAGCGCGAAATCGAGATGAACGAGGACGGGCTGCCGAACACCTTCGTGCCCGGACGCAACCTGCTGTTCCTCACCTTCGCCGGCACGGTGGCCTACCGCCGCGGACTGAACGCGCTGGTCGGCGGCATGTGCGAGACCGATTTTTCCGGCTACCCCGACTGCCGCGACAACACGCTGAAGGCGCTGCAGGTGGCGATCAGCCTCGGCCTGGACACGCCGATGACGATCGAGACGCCGCTGATGTGGTTCGACAAGGCGCAGACCTGGTCGCTCACCGAGCGGCTGGGCGGCGAGGCGTTGATCGACCTGGTGGCCGAGCACACGCACACCTGCTACGTCGGCGACCGCTCGCGCCGCCACGAATGGGGCTACGGCTGCGGGCTGTGCCCGGCGTGCGACTTGCGCCGTGCCGGCTACAACGCCTGGGTCCATTCCTGAGGGCCTCGCCCCGGGCCGCGCACCGGATGAGCAGCCAAGCCATCGTCCTCGGTCTGCTGGCCGCCGTGCTGCTGTTCTGGGCGGTGGGTGCCTACAACCGCATGGTCAGCCTGCGCAACACGCTGCTGCGCCACTTCGCGGCCGTCGACGAGCAGTTCCGCAGCCGCCATGCGCTGCTGCTGCAATGGGCCGACGCGCAGCCCGCCGGCGACGCAGCGCTGCTGGACTCGCTGCGCGCGGCCTGCAGGCAGGCCGAAGCCGCCTGCAGCCATGCGCGCAGCCGGGCGTCCAACGCCGGGGCGCTGACCAGCCTGCGGCTGGCCGAGGAGATCCTCTCGCAGGCCCGCGCCCGGCTGCCGGCGACCGAGGGCGGCGACGACGCGCAGGCGGCGCTGGCAGCCGCACTGGCCGAGGGCGACACCACGCTGGCCTTCGCGCGGCGGCAATTCAACGAGGCCGTGCAAGCCTACAACCACGCGGTCGGCCAGTTCCCCACCTGGGTGATTGCCGGGATGTTCGGCTTCCGCAAGGCGAGCACACTCTGACCATGGTGAGATGGCTTCCATGAACAGCAAGGTCACGCCTGCGCCGGCCGGTCCGCCGCTGACCGCGGACGAGTTGGCGGCGATCGAGCGGCTCGACCGTGTGCGCGGCGTCGGCGGGCTGAAATCGGCACTGCTCGCGCTGCTGGCGTCGCCGGCGGTGCCGGGGCGCCTGCGCACCTGGCGCGAGGAGACCGTGCTGGTGCCCGAGGCCGAGGTCATCCGGGTCGACATCGGCAAGCTCGGCCCCAGCACCCGGCTGCCCTGGTTCGAGCTGCTGCTCGCGCGCATGGGCGCCGCGCCGCTGGCGGACCGACAGGAGCTGCTGAAATCGGCGCGCCGCGTGCTCGGCCCGCCCGGCCTGCCGATCGACCGCCTGCTCTGGCTGGCCATGCGACGCCACTTCGGCGAACACCCGCTGACGCCGGCGCACGGCGCCAACGACCCCGAACTGTCGCGGCTGTCGATCGCCGAACTGCTGCACGTCGCGCACTTCACGGCGCACCTGGCGCGCATGGTGCCAGGCGACGATCCCGAAGAAGGACAGCGCTGGTATCTGGCGGTGATGGCACGCTGGCTCAAGCCGGCCGAGACGCCGCCCTGGCAACGCCCTGACGTCGATGCGCTGGTGCATGCGCTCAACGGGCTGCAAGGCATGTCGTGGATGCAGCGGCCTCAGGTGGTGCGCACCTGGGTCGCCGCGGCGATGGCCGGCCACTACGGAGGCCTGGCGCCGGGAGCCGCCGATGCGCTGCGGCTGAGCTCGCTGTTGCTCGATTCGCCGATGCCGCCGGACCTGGCCCGGCAATACGCCGAGATCAGCCCCGACTGAACGAAGCTCCTGGCGCCGGGATACCGGTGCCACCCGCCGGCCGGTTCGCCTTCAGCAACGACGGTGCGACAGCGCGGGCAGCTGCGCGCGCACCTCGGCGATGCGTGCCGTGTCCAGCTCGGCGAGCACCACGCCCTCGCCTTCGGGCCGCACCGCGAGCACCTCGCCCCAGGGGTCGACGATCATGCTGTGGCCCCAGGTGCGCCGGCCGTTCTCGTGGCGGCCGCCCTGCGCCGGCGCGATCACGTAGCACTGGTTCTCGATCGCACGGGCGCGCAGCAGCAGCTCCCAGTGCGCCTGGCCGGTGGTGTAGGTGAAGGCCGAGGGCACGCTGAGCAGGTCGCAGGGCGGCACCATCAGCGCGCGGTACAGCTCGGGGAAACGCAGGTCGTAGCAGACGCTCAGCCCCAGGCGCAGGCCGGCCGCGTCGCAGGCCATCGGCTCGCTGCCGGCGAGGATGGCGCGGCCCTCGTCGTAGCTCTCACGCACGCCGCCGCTGTCGCGCTCGAAGCGGAACAGGTGGATCTTGTCGTAGCGCGCGGCCAGGCTGCCGTCGGGCGCGAAGACGCAGCAGCTGTTGAGCACGCGCTGCGGGTCGGGGCTCTTCATCGGCAGCGTGCCGCCGATCAGCCACACCCCGTGCTCCTGCGCCGCCTCGGACAGCATGCGCTGGATCGGACCCTGCCCGGGCGTCTCGGCGATGGCGAGCTTGTCGGTGTCGGCGCGGCCCATGAAGCAGAAGTACTCCGGCAGGGCGACCAGCGTGGCACCCTCGGCCGCCGCCGTGGCGATCAGGCGGCGCGCCGCCTCGAGGTTGGTCTCGAGTTCGGTGCCCGAGACCATCTGCACGGCGGCGATCTTCATGGCGTCGGGCTCCTTCATTGCACGACACGCGGCGATGAGGCCGCCGGCAGGGGCGCATCGACGTCGGGCACGGCGTCGCCGAACTTGCGTTCGACCTTCTCGACCTTCGGGTCGGCCCACGGCCCGCTGACATGGAACTCGCGCGTGCCGGCCTGGATGAGCGGGCGGCGCAGGAACACCTGCGCGAGGAAAGTGCCCAGGCCCACCGCCGGGTTGATCGCCGCATAGGCCAGCGAGGCGGTGCCGGCGTTGATCTCCGGCACCACGATGACGCGCAGGTCCTGCGTCTCGCGCGCGATGTCGGCCTGCCCCTCCATCAGCACCACCGCCTGCACGCCGCGCATGCGCAGGTTGTTGGTGTTCGCCACGCCCTGGGCGATCTTCAGGTCGCCGGTGATGTTGTCGAAGGCGAAGCCTTCCTGGAACACGTCGCGGAAGTCCAGCAGCAGCCGCCGCGGCAGCGCCTGCAGGCTGAGCACGCCGAGCAGCCGCGCCGCGCCCGGCTCGGCCTTGAGGAACTGGCCCGCATCGAGTGCCACGGCGACGTTGCCCGACAGCGTCGGGTAGTCCAGCGCCAGCGGCGAGCCGAGCCACGACAGCTGGCCCGAGAGCTGGCCCTTGCCGCCGCGCATCGCCTTGCCCGTGCCCAGGCGCTCGAGCAGCGCGCCGCCATCGGCCACGTCGAGCTTGAAGTTCAGCACCGAGCGGCGCCGGGCGCTGGCCGCGGCGCCGGGAACCGTCATGAAAGTACCACCGGTCTCGGACCAGTTGCCGCTGCCGCTGAGCTGTGCCTCGGGCGTGGCCAGGCCGAGGCGGTTGAGCCGCCATTCGCGCACCGCATCGCGGCCCTCGCCGACGACCCGGTTCACCGCATCGATCTCGAGACGGCCGAGCCGCTTGCCGCGCAGTTCGAAGTCGTCGATGACGATGTCCAGCGAAGGCACCGCGGTGGGCTGCTGCTGGTCGAGCAGGTGCTCGACCTGATCGGCATCGCTCTTGGGCAGCGACAGCCTGGCCAGCCGTGCGTACACCCGCCCCGCCGCCTGCGCGGCGCCGGGCCGGGCCGGCCGGTACTCGACGTAGCCGCCGAACTGTTCGGCCTCGACGTTGGCGCGCCAGACGCCGTCGCCCTGCGAGGCGCCGATGACGACACGGTTGAACTGCCGCGCGCCGGTCTGCAGCGACTGCGCTCGCAGCGCGATCTGTGCGGGCAGGTAGCCGGAGACCTCGCCGCCGGCCGCCGCGCCGACGCCGCCCGGCGCGACGCCATTGAACATGCGGCCGGCCACCGCCTCCCAGGCATCGGCGCTCAGCGCGGCGAGCGTGGCGTTGGCATGCACGCCGGCGGCCGGCGTGGGCGCCGGCTCGTTGATGCCGATGCCGCCGCGCAGCACGCGCGGCGTGTCGCCGGAGAGATCGCGCACGTACTGCGCCTGAAACACGCTGCCGAGTTCGAGGCGCAGCGTGTCGCGTGCCGACTGGCCGGCCTGCAGCGACTCGGGCACCAGCGTGCTCTGGTAGCGCAGCGCCAGCGGCGCCTCGGCCGCCTTGCGCAGCGGCGCGGGCAGTTCGGAGGCCAGCCCGACGAGGTTGCTGGTGATGCTGATCTCGGGCAGCCCGTGCACGAAAGCCAGGCTGGCGCGGTAGGGTGTCTGCCCGGTGAAGGAACTCGCCAGCCGGGACAGCGGACCCAGTTCGCCGGCGCGGCGCAGGCCCTCGGCACTGGCCGTGCCCTGGCCGCTGAAGCGCAGCGTGCCGTCGGGCTGCATCGAGCCATCGAAGCTGGCGTCGCCGCCGAGCAGTCTGGCGCTGGCGCCGCTGACGCTCAGGCTCTTGTGCGTGAAGTCGATGCGGGCGCGGGCGCCACCGAGCAGCGGCGTGTCGGGCGTGATGCGCACGTCGTTGCCGGCCAGCGCGAGGCCGCCCTTCACGGTGGACGCCGACAGGTCGTACAGCGGCAGCGACAGGCCCAGCTTGAGTTCGGCCGCGCCGGTGGCGGTGGCGCGTGCGAGTGCCTGTCCGGTCCACTGGCCGACCGGCGTGACGTTCACGAAGCGCAGCATCTCGGTCAGCGGCCCGCGCACGGTGCCATCCAGCGCGAGCACCGAGCGATCGGCCAGGTTGCGCACGCCGCCCTGCACACCGCCGAGCACGACGCTGCCGAGCTGAGCGCTGCCGTCACGGATCTCCAGGCTGGCGCGGTCGATGATCACCTCGGCCGCCACGCGCGTGAGGGCTGGCCACGGCGAGACCCAGGCCGGCTTCTCGTTGACGGCCGGCTCGCTGGGCACGTAGTCGAAGGTCGCGTCCTTGACGCGGCCGGCGATGCGGAACTCGCCGTCCTTGGGCGACTTGGCGGCGAAGAAGGGAAAGTCCCACAGGTCGCCCTTGACGCGGAAGCTCGCCTCCTGCACGGCGCCGCCGCGCAGCGCGCGGCCGAGGTACTGGCGCGTCTGCGCCATGTGCAAGGGCAGGTAGCGCGCGATCTTGGCGGCATCGCCACGCACGATGCGCCCGTTGAGTTCGATCTGGCCCGGCAGGCGCCCGCCCTTGGCCAACCCCTGGCCAGGACCGGTGGACCAGCTGCCGCTCAGTTCGCCCTGCGCGTCGGGATTGGCAAAGCGGCCGTCCTTGACCTGCACGCTGACCCGGGGCGGCGCGCCGGCCGCGCCGGGCTCGATCTTCCAGCCGAGCTGCGCGGCCAGGGTGTCGAACGGCACCAACGGTTCATCGAACACGCCCGGAAACTCCAGCGCGCCGGAAGTGAGGTTGAGCTGCGCCTGCCCGCCCGTCTCGGTGGCCGTGACCTGCAGCGAGGCATTGCGCAGGCCGGGGCGGCCCACGGCGTTCGGCTCCGGCGCAGGCTTGGCGGCCAGCGACAAGCCGTTGAACAAGGCCTTGGCCTGGTAGCGCACCGGTGCGTCCAGCGGGCCGGTCCAGCTCGCGTCCAAGCCGGTCACCACGCCCTGCGGGTTGAGCTCGGCGAGCAGTTGCCGCAGCGCTTCGCCCAGCGGCACACGGGTGGCCACCTGCGCCATCACGTCGAGGTCGAGCCGCTGGGCGCTGAACTGGCCGGCGCTGACCGGTTGACCCTCGCGTTGCCGCCACGACAGCGCGAGATCGCCCTGTGGCCAGCGCACGCCGTCACCGGTGAGAAAGCCGAAGCGCTGCAGCGCGATCGACACGCCTTCGTCGTCCCGCCTGGCCACCAGCCGGCCCTCGACCTGCTCGAACACCAGCGGCTCGACGTTCTTCGCCAGACGCAGCGCCACCGCGCGCAGCGCCAGATCCACCGTGCCGCTGCTCGGGCGGCCTTCGGCGAGCTCGATCCAGGCGCGCAGCGCGCCGTCGCCCTGCGTCAGCTCGAAGGGCAGGTCGACGTAGCGGCGCAGCTCGTGAACATCCATGCGCGGCATGTCGACGAAGGCGGTGCCGCTCCAGCGCTTCATGTCGCCGGCACGTGCCAGCAGCGGCTGCGAGAAGCGGCCGCGCAGGTTGAAGCGCTCGCCCCAGGGATCGTCGGGCGTGGCGTCCAGGCGCAGCTCGTGATGCAACAGGCTGTTGCGCAGCGCGAACTGCACGTTGGTCAGCGCCAGCGTGGGCGCGTCGCGCAGCTCGTCGGTCCAGTACAGGCTGCCGTCGCGGATGATGAATTCGTGCTGGCGGAAGAACCAGTCGCGCAGCGTGGTGTCTTCGCTCTTGTCGGCGTCGCCGGCGCCGATGTCCAGCCCGGCAACGAACACCCGGCCGGCCGCGTTACGGCGGATCTCGAGCTGCGCACCCTCGATGAGCAACTGCTCGAAACGCAGCTCGAAGGCCAGCACCGACTGCGGCGAGATCGAGGCCAGCACGCGCGGCAGCTGCAGGGCCGGTCGCTGCTGCGCGTCGAGCAGGGTCACCTCTTTGAACTCGAAGCTCGGCACCCAGCCGCTGCTGCCGGCCGAGATGCGCCCGATGCGTACCGGCACGCCCAGCGCCTTGCTGGCCTGCGCCTCGATCTGCGGGCGCCATTGCTCGATTCGGGGCAGAATCCCCCAGTGAAGAGTCAACCAGCCCGTCAGCACTAAGCTCGACGCCACGAACAGCAGCCCCAGCACGAAGCGCAGCAGGCTGCGCAGCGGGCGCCGGGGCGCGGCGGGCAAGGTGGGCTGCGAGGGAGCAGCGCCAACGACGGGCTGGATCAGGGGCATGAAATCGACGCAACGCCAGCGAGGGCAGAAGCACGGACGCTGCGCCTGCATGGCAGGCCGGCGCGGCACTGTTGTATGTCTTGTGGGGCCGTGGCCGCACCGCTGAGTTCAATCTAGCACAGACCCCTGCCGACACGATGGGTTCCGCACCGCACACCGACATCGAATCGCAACCCCCTGTGACGCCGACGGCGGACGCATCGCACAGCCGTTTCGTGCAGCGCATCCGGCGTCGCTATGCGGCCGAGTTGCCGTTGCTGCCGCCGGGCCTGCCCCGGCGCGACACCATCACCGCCCTGGTGGCCACGCTGCAGGCCCAGGGCCGCGCGATCGGCAGTGCCTTGCGGGTGGCACGGCAACTCGTGCTGGAGCGACTTGCGGTGCTCGACATCGAGCAGGGCGCAGCGATGGAAGACGTCACGCTGGCCATGACCGAGCTGGCCGAGGCCACGCTCGAGCTGGCACTGGCGCAAGCCGTGGCCGACCAGTCGGTGCGACATGGCCTGCCGCGCACCGACGCCGGCGCGCCCATCGAATTCTGGGTCGTCGGCATGGGCAAGCTCGGTGCACGCGAGCTGAATGTCTCGTCCGACATCGACCTCGTCTACGTCTACGAAGAAGACGGCCACACCGACGGGCCGCAGCCGATCTCGGCGCACGAGTTCTTCGCCCAGGTGGCGCGCGGCCTGTCGACCCTGATCGGCGATACCACCGAAGACGGCTTCGTGTTCCGCGTCGACCTGGCGCTGCGCCCGAACGGCAACTCCGGGCCGGCGGCAGTCAGCCTGTCGATGCTCGAGGAGTACCTGCAGGTGCAGGGCCGCGAGTGGGAGCGCTTCGCCTGGCTGAAGAGCCGCGTCGTCGCGCCGCGCGCCGCGGTGGACAGCGGCCGCGCACTTGCGCTGCGTTCGATCATCGTCTCGTTCGTCTACCGCAAGTACCTCGACTACGGCGTGTTCGAGGGCCTGCGCCAGCTTCACCGCAAGGTACGCGACGAGGCCCAGCGCCGCGCCGCCGGCCGGCCCGAGCGCGCCAACGACGTCAAGCTGTCGCGCGGCGGCATCCGCGAGATCGAGTTCATCGTGCAGCTGCTGCTGGTCGTGCGCGGCGGGCAGTTCCCGGAAATGCGCACGCGCTCGACGCTGAGAGCGCTGAGCAAGCTGGCGGCCGGTGGGCTGATGAAGGTCGACAGCGCGCGGCGGCTGGCCGAGGCCTACACCTTCCTGCGCCGCGTCGAACACCGCATCCAGTACCTCGACGACCAGCAGACCCACCTGCTGCCCACCATCGACGGCGACCTGAACTGGATCGCTCGCAGCCTGGCCCTGACCTGCAGCGCCGACGCCTGCGAACTGCTCGATCGTTTGGGCGAGATCCGCGAGTTCGTCGCGCTCGAGTTCGACGCGCTGCTGCACGACGGCCGCGAGCCCGCGGCCGCCGGCAACGGCAGTGGTGGCTGCCGCACCTGCGGTGCGCCGCCGGCTCCGCTGGACAGCGAGAGCTTCATCGAGAAGCTGCCCGAGGAGCTGGCCGCGCGGCTTCGCCCGCTGTGCGAACAGCCGAAGATCAAGGCGCTGCGCGAGGAGAGCAAGGTGCGCCTGGCGCGCCTGATCTCGCGTGCCGCGCAGGCCGCTCGAAGCGGCCAGTGCACGATGGAGGCGGCGACGCGCTTCGTCGACTGGGTCGAGCCGCTGCTGCGCCGCGAGAGCTATCTCGCGCTGCTGGTCGAGCGGCCCGAGGTGCAGAACCGGCTGCTGCGCCTGCTCGGCCTGGCCCGCTGGCCGATGCGCTACCTGATGCGCCACCCGGGCGTGATCGACGAGTTGGCCGACGAACGCCTGCTGCACAACCGCTTCGACCCCGCCGTGTTCAGCGCCGAGCTGGAGGCACGCCACGTGGCCTGGGAGCGCTCCGGCCAGGCCGACCCCGAATCGCTGCTCGACACGCTGCGCCGCGCCCACCATGCCGAGGTGTTTCGAACGCTGGTGCGCGACGTCGAGGCGCACATCACCACCGAAGAGGTGGCCGACGAGCTGTCGGCGCTGGCCGACGCCACGCTGGAGCGCACGCTCGCCTGGGCCTGGAAGCACCTGAAGCAGGCGCATCGGCCGGAGCCTCGCTTCGCCGTCATCGCCTACGGCAAGCTCGGCGGCAAGGAGCTCGGCTACGGCAGCGACCTCGATGTCGTGTTCCTCTACGACGACGACGACGAACGCGCCCCCGAGGTCTACGGCGCCTTCACGCGCAAGCTGATCGGCTGGCTGACCTTGCGCACCGCGGCCGGCGAGCTGTTCGATATCGACACCGCGCTGCGGCCGAACGGCAACTCGGGGATGCTGGTCACCTCGATGGCCTCGTTCGAGAAGTACCAGAGCGGCCGCGGCAGCAACACGGCATGGACCTGGGAGCACCAGGCGCTCACGCGGGCACGCTGGTGCGCCGGCCTCGGCGAACTGGAAGGCCGCTTCGAGACCGTGCGCCGCGCCGTGCTTGCGGCGCCGCGCGACCATGCGGCGCTGCGAGAAGAAGTGCGCGCCATGCGCGACAAGCTGCGCGCCGCGCGGCCGGTCAAGGCCGGCAGCTTCGACGTCAAGCACAGCCCGGGCGGCATGGTCGACGCGGAGTTCGCGGTGCAGTACCTCGTGCTGGCGCACAGCGCCGCGCACCCCGAGCTGCTCGACAACAAGGGCAACATCGCGCTGCTGCAGCGCGCCCAGGCCTGCGGCCTGCTGCCCGACCACGTCGGCAGCCGCGCCGCCGATGCCTACCGCGAGTTGCGCCGCGCGCAGCATCGCGCCCGGCTGGACGAGCAGCCCACGCAGGTACCGCCCGAGCTCCTGGCTGAACACCGCGACGCCATCCTCGCCCTGTGGCGCACGGTGTTCGGTTGAACGCACCGGCGCCTCGCGCCTGGGCAGCACTCGCCCTGCTGATGGCCCTGGCCGCGCTGGCGGCCTGGCCCGCGGATGCCCTGCGCCTGGACTGGCAGCCGGCGCTGGCGGCGCGCGAACCGTGGCGCGCCTTCACTGCGGCTGCGGTGCACTACAGCCCGCTGCACCTGGGCGCCAACCTCGCCGGCGCCGTGCTGGTGGGTGCGCTCGGCGTGGTGGCCCACGTGCCGGGCCGCGTCGTGCTGGCCTGGCTGGCGGCCTGGCCGCTCACGCAGCTCGGGCTGCTGCTGCGTCCCGATCTGCTGCACTACGGCGGACTCTCCGGCGTGCTGCATGCCGGCGTGTGCGCGGCCTCGCTGTGGCTGCTGGTGCACGATCGCGGCAGAAGGCGCCTCGTCGGTGCGGCGATCCTCGCCGTGGTGACCCTCAAAATCCTCGGCGAAACCCCCTGGGGTCCGGCGGCGCAGACCCGCGAGGGCTGGGACATCGCGGTCGCCCCCTTCGCGCATGCGAGCGGCGCCGTCTGTGGCCTGGTGTGCGCGGGCCTGTCGATGCTCATTCCATTTCCGGCTTCCCATGACGATTGAACGCAAGTCTCGACTCGACACCCTGGCCGTCACCTCGCTGGTGGCGTGCTGCTTCCTGTGGGGCCTGAACCAGGTGGCAGCCAAGGTCGCGATCACCGAGGTGCCGCCGCTCGCGCAGGCCGCCGTGCGCTCGCTGGGCGGCGCCTTGCTGGTGTTCATCTGGGCGCGGCTGCGCGGCATCACGCTGTTCGGCCACGACGGCTCGCTGCGCGGCGGGCTGCTCGCCGGGCTGTTGTTCGCCGCCGAGTTCGGCTGCATCTTCCTCGGGCTGCAGTTCACCACCGCGTCGCGCATGGCGGTCTTCATCTACATCTCGCCGTTCATCGTGGCGCTGGGCATGCCCTTCATCTCGAAGTCCGAGAAGCTCAAGCGCACGCAGATGGCCGGGCTGGTGATCGCCTTCGCGGGTGTTGCCTGGGGCTTCGCCGAGGGTTTCACCCGCCCGGCGGCAGGCGATCGGCAGTGGCTGGGCGACGGCCTGGGCGTGCTGGCCGGCGTGCTGTGGGGTGCGACGACGCTGGCCATACGCGGCAGCAAGCTGAGCTCGACCTCGGCCGAGAAGACGTTGCTGTACCAGCTGGCCATCTCGGGCGCGGCGCTGGCGCTGGCGGCCGCCGTGACGGGCACGGCCTGGGCGCCCACGTTGTCGCCGCTGACCTGGGCCTCGCTGTTCTTCCAGGTGGTGATCGTCACCTTCGCCAGCTACCTGCTGTGGTTCTGGCTGATCCGTCACTACCCCGCCACGCGGCTGGCCGCGTTCACGCTGCTCACGCCGGTGTTCGGGCTGCTGCTGGGCGGCTGGCTGCTCGGCGAGCCGATCACGCCGCGGCTGGTGATCGCGCTGCTCGCCGTGGCCAGCGGGATCGTGCTGGGGAATCGCTCGTAGTTCAGCCGCGGATGCGCTTGACCAGCGAGGTGGTGGAGTAGCCGTCGACGAAGGCCAGCGCACGGGCCTCGCCGCCCCAGCTGCGCACCCACTTCGTCTCCTCGAGCGACTCGATGTCGTAGTCGCCACCCTTCACGTACAGCTGCGGCCGCACCAGCTTGAGCAGTTCGACGGGCGTGGCCTCGTCGAACAAGGTGACGAGGCTCACGCTCTCCAGCGCCGCCAGCACACAGGCGCGGTCGGCCTCGTTGTTCAGCGGCCGGTCGGGGCCTTTGCCCAGGCCGCGCGCCGAGGCGTCGCTGTTCAGCGCGATGACCAGGCTGGCGCCCAGCGCACGGGCCTGCGCAAGGTAGCTCACGTGGCCGCGGTGCAGGATGTCGAACACGCCGTTGGTGAACACCACCGGACGCGGCAGCGCCGCCACGCGGGCGGCGAGCTCGCTGCGCGGGCACAGCTTGTCGAGGAAGTCGGCCATGGCTGCGATTGTCGCCTGCGGGGCAGCGGCGAAGGCCGGGGCGCGCATAGACTGCGCGCCATGCATTCCAGGAGGCACCGATGATCACGTTGTGCGGCATCTGCATCTCGAACTACTACAACAAGGTCAAGCTGGCCCTGCTGGAAAAGGGCATCCCCTTCCAGGAGCAGTACGTGGCCGCTGGCAGCAAGGACGAGGCCGTGCTGTCCTGCTCGCCGCTGGGCAAGGTGCCGTTCATCCGCACCGAGCAGGGTTCGCTCTGCGAGAGCCAGGCGATCCTCGACTACCTCGAGGCGCTGCAGTCCGAGCCGCGCCTGCTGCCCGCCGACCCCTGGGCCGCGGCCAAGGTGCGTGAGCTCACGACCTTCATCGACCTGCACCTGGAACTCGTCACGCGCGAGCTGTACGGCAAGGCCTTCTTCGGCGGCGACATCAGCGAGGCGAACGCAGCCCGCGTGCGCCGGCAGCTGGAGAAGAACATCGCCGCCTTCAAGCGGCTGGCGAAGTTCGCGCCCTACGTGGCCGGCGACCGGTTCACGCAGGCGGACTGCTCGGCCTGGGTCAGCCTGCCGCTGGTGGCCATGGCCACGCGCATCGTCTACGGTGAGGACCTGCTCGGCGCCGCCGGCGTCGACTGGAAGGGCTACGGCAAGCTGATCGGCGAGCGCGCCAGCGCCCAGCGCGTCACGGCCGATCGCAAGGCCGAGCAGGACGCCGCAGCGGCAAAGAAGGTCTGATTCCCTTCGGCCTCAAGCCGGCGTCGCCCCGGTCGACGGCTTGGCTGCGGCGGCCACCGCGGCCGTCACTTCCTTGCGGAAGCGGTTGAGCTCCTGCACGCTGGCGAAGCTGCGCTCCATGAGCAGGCTCATGTTGTGCAGGATGCGCTCGACGACCTTGGTCTCCCAGACCGCGTCGAACTGGATCTGGCGGTCGAGCCACTGCTCCAGCCACTCGGGGTTGGGCAGGCGGCTCTGCACCGTGTCGCGCGGGAACAGCCTGACGTTCACGTGCAGGTTGGTCGGGTGCAGTGCCTGCGCCGTGCGGCGCGCGCTGGCCATCAGCACGCCCACCTTCGCGAAGGCGGCCTTCGCTTCGTCGCCGAACTTCTGCAGCGCGCGCTTCATGTAGCGCAGGTAGGCCCCGCCATGGCGGGCCTCGTCGCGCGCCAGCGTTTCGTAGATCGCCTTGATGACTGGCTCGCTGTGCCATTCGGCGGCGCGGCGGTACCAGTGGTTCAGCCGGATCTCGCCGCAGAAGTGCAGCATCAGCGTCTCCAGCGCGGGCGCTGGATCGAACTCGAAGCGCACCGCGTGCAGTTCTTCCTCGGTGGGCACCAGGTCGGGCCGGAAACGGCGCAGGTACTCCATCAGCACCAGCGAGTGCTTCTGCTCCTCGAAGAACCACACGCTCATGAACGCCGAGAAGTCGCTGTCGTCGCGGTTGTCGCGCAGGAACATCTCGGTGGCCGGCAATGCCGCCCACTCGGTGATGGCGTTCATCTTGATGGTCTGCGCCTGCTCGTCGCTGAGCTTGCTGGCATCGAACTGGTCCCAAGGAATGTCCTTGTCCATGTTCCAGCGCACGGCTTCGAGCTGCTTGAAAAGTTCAGGATAGATCATGGCCATGGCAGCGCCTCGTGGATGGCCGATTCTAGTTCTGCGCCCATGACGTGGGCGTGGCATGGCCTTAGGCCGTCAGGGCTTCGCTGGGCGCGCGCGCCAGGCCTGCAGTTCGTCGTGGATCTGGCTGATCGCTGCGATCGCGCGTACGCCGTCGACCGGGCGGCGATGCAGGGCCGGGGCGGCCCCTCCAGCCCAAAGATCGATGCCGGCCGGCAACTTCGCGCGCAGTTCGGTCAGGCCCTCGACGATCTGGTTCGGGTTCATGCAGCCGCTGAAGCTCAGCGCGACGATGTCGATGCGCTGAGCCCGAGCGGCCAGAACGATGTCCCATATCGGCGTGCAGACTCCCAGCGAGACACAGCGCGCGCCGTCCAGCGCCAGCAGCGCCTCGGCCATCAGCAGGCCCAACCCATGCGGCTCGTGGGGAAGCGTAGTGAGCAGCACGCCGGGATTGCCACGCACCGGCTGCAGGCGCGCGATGGCATCGCGCAGCACGACCTGGATCGACTCGGTATAGAGGTGCTCCTCGAAGATCTGCAGTTGCCCGCGCATCCAGGCGTCGCCGACGCGCGTATTCAGCGGGCCGACCACATCGATCACGAATCTCGCCAGCCCAAGCCGTTCACGGGCCTGGATGAGTTGCCGCCGCAAGCCCTGCACATCATGCGACTTGAGAATCTCCAGGAAGTCACCCAGCTCCCGCGGGGTGTCGGACGCGGCCGTCGGTGCGTGCCGCTGCAGGCGCTCCACCAGTTCGGCCATGGACAGACTCATCAGCCGGCCCGGTCGTTCGCCCGCATCGACCAACCGTTTCAGGACACGCAACTGCTCGATCTCCTGCGAGGAGTAAAGCCGCTCGCCCCCCGCATCCCGCCTGGGACTCGGAAAGCCATAGCGCCGCTCCCAAACACGAAGTGTGTCCTTGCTCAAACCGGTGTCTCGTTCAGCCGCCGCAATGTTGAACTCGGGAGCGGAACGGGTGGCGAATGGGTTCATGGCACTGTGCTCGGGTTGGACAAAGCCCGCAGATCGACATTGTTGTCCAGGACTAAACCTTGCAGTACGAAATTGTACCGCGTAGTATCGACGTCATGCGAATGCCCACTCTCGATCATCCCGACAGAGCCGATCTCGTCAGCCTTTCGATGAACCCGGCGCGTCGGCGACTGCTCGCGCTGGCCGCCCTCGCCGCGGCGGGGACGCGCCCGGCCAGGGCCGCGGCGCCTGCCTGTACACCGCTGCTCGCGCGCGAGTTTCCGCGCCTGCAGGACGAGAAGACACAGAACCTGTGCCAGTACGCGGGCCGCGTGATCGTGGTGGTCAACACCGCCAGCTTCTGCGGCTTCACGCCGCAGTACAAGTCTCTCGAGGCCCTGTACGCGCGCTACAAGGATCGCGGCCTGGTCGTTCTCGGCTTCCCGTCGAACGATTTCGGCGCGCAGGAGCCTGGCAGTGGCGCCGAGATCGCGGCGTTCTGCGAGAACACCTTCGGCGTCAAGTTCCCGATGTTCGCCAAGTCTCGCGTCGCGGCGTCCGCCGGCGCCGCCGCGAACCCGCTGATCGCCGACCTGGCGAAGCGCACCGGCCAATGGCCGCGCTGGAACTTCCACAAGTACCTGATCGCGCGCGACGGAAGCACGGTGAGCAGCCATGTCAGCGATGTCGATCCTCTCGACAAGCCGTTCATCCGGCAAGTCGAAAGCCTGCTCGATGCAAAGGTGTGACTGATGAGTTATATTTCAGACTGACTAGTTCAACACCATGGCATCAAATACCGTGAATCGCTGCTCCGCCCCAGCTTCGACATGCCCCGTCACATCGCGGGGCGCATTGACGGAACTCAGGCCGCGCACCCGCGTCGAACCTGCCGGACGCCAGCGGGAACTGTTGGCGCTCCGCCGGTTTGTGTTGCGGAGTCTTCCAGCCAGTCTGGATGAAATCCCCGGGCGGTTCTCCTCCTCCCTCCCTCCTCCCTCCTTCGCCCGGGGGCGCTTCGCAACAATCTTCTCCAGCACGGGTGCCGCGAGTCGCGGCACCCGCTGTGCGGCCTGAGCGATGCGGCGCGTCGCGATCATCGGCTCGGGCATCTCGGGCCTCGCCGTGGCCCACGGCCTGCAAGGCCAGGCGAATGTGACCCTGTTCGAGGCCGGCAACTACTTCGGCGGCCACACGCACACGGTCGACGTCACGCTCGATGGCCACACGCATGGCGTGGACACCGGCTTCCTCGTCCTCAACGAACGCACCTACCCTCGCCTGCTCAAGCTGTTTGAGCAGCTGGGCGTCGAGATTGCGCCGTCGGACATGTCGTTCTCGGTGCAGGTGCCCGACATCGGGCTGGAGTGGAGCGGCTCGGACCTGTCAAGCGTGTTCGCCCAGCGCAGCAACCTGTTCAAGCCGCGCTTCTGGCGCATGCTGCGAGACATCCTGCGCTTCAACAAGTTGACCACCGCGATCGCCAGCAGCGGCAGCGAGGCGCAGATGGTGCAGCCGATCGCCGACTTCCTGGCGCACCACGGTTTCAGCGACGAGTTCCGCGACTGGTACTTCCTGCCGATGATCGGCTGCATCTGGTCCTGCCCGACCGACCAGATGCTGCGCTTCCCGGTGGCCACGCTGATCCGCTTCTGCCACAACCATGGCCTGATCCAGGTGGCGAACCGGCCGCAGTGGTTCACGGTGCGCGGCGGTGCCCGCCAGTACGTCGAGAAGATCGTCGCCGGCGTGCCCGACGCTCGACTGAACAGCCCGGTGCGCAGCGTGAAGCGGGCGCCTGCGGGCAGTGGAGCGGCCGGTACCTGGGTGGCCACCGATCGCGGCAGCGAACGCTTCGACGAGGTCGTCTTCGCCTGCCACAGCGACCAGGCGCTCGCGCTGCTCAGCGACGCCAGCGAGGCCGAACGCAGCGTGCTCGGTGCAATCCGCTACCAGCCCAACCGCGCGGTGCTGCACACCGACCGCAGCGTGCTGCCACGGCGCGAGCGCGCCTGGGCTTCGTGGAACTACGAACGTGCCGCCGACGGCGACCGCGAGCAGGCACGCGTGTGCTTGCACTACCTGCTCAACCGGCTGCAGCCACTGCCGTTCACCACGCCGGTGGTCGTGTCGCTGAATCCGGTTACCGAGCCGAGCGCAGACACGGTGGTCGGAGAGTACGAGTACGACCACCCGATCTTCGATCTGGCCGCCATCGCTGCGCAGCAGCGCGTGCCGCAGTTGCAAGGCGTCTCGCACACCTGGTTCTGCGGCGCCTGGACGCGCTACGGTTTCCACGAAGACGGGCTGATGTCCGGCGAGGCGGTGGTCGAGGGCCTGCGTGCGGCCTGGGCTGTCCAGTGCCCGGATGCGGAGGCCGCGTGATCGAACAAGCCGCCTCCCCGCTGATCGGCCTCGGCCAGGTGCGCCACGCGCGTCTGCGCCCGGCGCGCAACAGCTTCGCCTACGGCACCTACTTCCTGATGTTGCCGATGCGCGGGCTGCGCGCTCAGCCGTCGAAGGCGCTGGTGCGCAACCGCTTCGGCCTGATCAGCTTCCACGACCGCGACCACGGCGACGGCCGCGCCGACAGCCTGGCCTGGCTCGACGAGCTGCTGGCCAGCGAAGGCGTGGCCGATGCCGACGGCGAGGTCTGGCTGCACTGCTACCCGCGCGTGCTCGGCGTGACCTTCAAGCCGGTGAGCTTCTGGTACTGCCACCGCGCCGACGGCACGCTTGCCGCCATCGTCGTCGAGGTCAACAATACCTTCGGCGAGCGGCATTGCTACCTGCTGCGCGGCGCGGGCCTCGCCTTCGGCAACGAGCTGCGCGCCACCAAGGTCTTTCATGTCTCGCCGTTCTGCGCCATCGAGGGTGACTACCGCTTCCGCTTCATGCGCACGGCGGATCGCACGGTGGCCCGCATCGACCACGACGACGCCGACGGCCCGCTGCTGCAGACCAGCGTGTCCGGCCACCTCGAGCCGCTGACAGCTGCGAGCACGCGCCGCGCCTTCTTCGGCATGCCGATGATGACGCTGGGCGTGATCGTGCGCATCCACTGGCAGGCGCTGAAGCTCTGGACCAAGCGCGTGCCCTTCTTCCACAAGCCCGCCCCGCCCGGGGACTTCGTCACCCGCTGAGCCGTAGTCATGACCAGCACCTCCACCTTCGCCCCCGCCAGCCTTCCCGATTCGGCGCCCGCCGCCGCACGCGCAGTGTTCCGACTCCTGCAACGGCTGCGGCATGGCTCGCTCGATCTGCAGATGCCCGACGGCAGCAGCGCGCATTTCGGCAACAAGTCCGACGACGGACCGCGCGCCGCGCTGCGCCTGCGCAACTGGAACGTCTGCAGCGCCGTGCTGCGCTCGGGCGACATCGGCTTCGCCGAGAGCTACATCGCCGGCGACTGGACCACGCCCGACCTGACCGTGCTGCTCACTCTGTTCATCGCCAACCGTGATGAGGTCGAGGCTATCGTCTACGGCAGCTGGTGGGGCTCGGCGCTGTACCGCCTCAAGCACCTGTTCAACCGCAATTCGCGCCAGGGCAGCAAGAAGAACATCCACGCCCACTACGACCTGGGCAACGAGTTCTATCGCCTGTGGCTCGACCCGACGATGAACTACAGCAGCGCCTGGTTCGAAGGCGACCTCAGCCGGCCCATGCCCGACGCGCAGCACGCCAAGGTGCGCCGCGCACTGCGCGAGGCCGGCGTGAAGCCGGGCGACCGCGTGCTGGAGATCGGCTGCGGCTGGGGTGCGCTGGCGGAGTGTGCGGCGCGCGAGTTCGACGCGAAGGTGACCGGCGTCACGCTGTCCAGCGAGCAACTCGAGTGGGCGAAGAGTCGCCTGGCCGACGCCGGCCTGCAGGGCGACCTGCGCTTCCAGGATTACCGCGACATCGCCGACGGCCCTTTCGACGCCATCGCGTCGATCGAGATGTTCGAGGCCGTAGGCCGTGAGTACTGGCCGAGCTTCTTCGCCACCGTGCGTAGCCAGCTCAAGCCCGGCGGCAAGGCCTGCATCCAGAGCATCACGATCGCCGACCGCTACTTCGAGCGCTACGTGAAGTCGACCGACTTCATCCAGCAATACATCTTCCCCGGCGGGCTGCTGCCCAGCCCTTCGGCCTTCCGCGAAGCGGCGGCGCAGGCCGGGCTGCGTGTGGTCAACGAACTCGACTTCGGCCTCGACTACGCCGAGACGCTGCGCCGCTGGCGCGAGAGCTTCCTGAGCCAGGAGCAGCGCGTGCGGCGGCTGGGCTTCGACGCACGCTTCATGCACATCTGGGAGTTCTACCTCGCCTACTGCGAGGCCGCCTTCGCCACCGGCAACACCAGCGTCATGCAGTTCACGCTGCAGCGCGACTGACTTCCATGGACACGCACCGCCGCGGCCTGCTGCTGGGCCTGGCGCTCGCGCCGCTTGCGGCACGGGCGAACATCGCCGCGCCGCCCGAGGTGGTGGCCGAGCTGCCGGGCGCGCAGTTGCTCGGCAACGGCCGCCTGAGCTTCCTCGGCCTGCACATCTACGACGCGCGGCTGTGGATCGACGAGGGCTTCAGCGCCGACCGCTTCGACCGCCACGCACTGGCGCTCGAACTGCAGTACGCACGCACCCTGTACGGCCGGCTCATCGCCGAGCGCAGCCTCGAGGAAATGAAGCGCGCCGGCGGCATCAGCGAGACGCAGGCCGGGCGCTGGCTCGCCGAGATGAAGCGGGCCTTCCCCGATGTCGTCAAGGGCGACCGCATCACCGGCGTGCAGCGCCCCGACGAAGGCGTGCGCTTCTTCCACAACGGCACGCTGCGCAGCGAACTGCGAGACGCCGACTTCACCCGAAGATTCTTCGGCATCTGGCTCTCGCCGCAGACCTCGGAGCCCAAGCTGCGCCAGTCGCTGCTGGGCACTGCGCTGCCGCGGCCATGAGTGCCGCAGCCTGCCCCGTGGCGCCCCGCGAAGCCAGCGCCACACGCGTGATGGCGGGCCTGTCGTACGGCGCGCTCGGCCTGCCATTGGCCTTCGTCGCATTGCCGCTCTACGTGGTGCTGCCCAACCACTACGCCAGCGAATTCGGCGTGCCGCTGGCCTGGCTGGGCGCGGTACTGCTGGGTGCGCGGCTGTTCGATGCCGTGGCCGACCCGCTGATCGGCCGCTGGGCCGATCGCTTGTTCGCCCGCTCGGCGCGAAGCGCCTGGGCGGCAGCCGCCGGCGCGGCCGTGCTGCTGGCGTTGGGCTTTCGCGGATTGTTCTTCCCCGCCGTGCAGGGCACGGCCGCGCTGCTGGCCTGGGGCGCGGCACTGCTGGCCATCACCTACCTCGGTTACAGCATCGTCAGCGTGATCCACCAGGCCTGGGGCGCGCGCCTGGGCGGCGACGAGCCGCAGCGTGCCCGCATCGTCGCCTGGCGCGAAGGCCTGGCGCTGGTCGGCGTGCTGATGGCCAGCGTGTTGCCTTCGGTGGCCGGTCTGGGCGCGAGCACGCTGGTGTTCGCGGCGCTGTTGCTGGCCGGCGTGGCCTGGCTGTGGCGCGCACCGCGCCCGGATGCGGCCGCAGCGGAATGCGCAACCGGTGCCGATGACGATGCCGCTGGCCACGCCCGACTTCCGCCGGCTGCTGGCCATCTACCTCGTCAACGGCATCGCCAGTGCGGTGCCCGCCACGCTGGTGTTGTTCTTCATCCGCGACCGGCTCGAGGCGCCAGCCTTCGAGCCACTGTTCCTGGCCAGCTACTTCGCGGCCGGCGCGCTGTCGATTCCGCTGTGGGTGCGCGCGGTGTCGCGCTTCGGCCTGGCGCGCTGCTGGCTGGCGGGCATGCTGCTGGCCATCGCGGTGTTCGCCTGGGCCGCGCTGCTCGGCAGCGGCGACGTGGCCGCCTACACCGTGGTGTGCGTGCTCAGCGGCATCGCGCTCGGCGCCGACCTCACGCTGCCCGGCGCCATGCTCGCCGGCGTGATCCAGCGCGCCGGGCACGCGGGTCGCGGCGAGGGCGCGTACTTCGGCTGGTGGAACTTCGCCACCAAGCTCAACCTCGCGCTGGCCGCCGGCCTGGCCTTGCCGGCGCTGCAGTGGTTCGGCTACGCGCCGGGCGGCCGCGGTGACCATGCGCTGACCGCACTCACGCTCGCCTACTGCGTGCTGCCATGCCTGCTCAAGCTCGCCGCCGTGGCCTTGTTGTACCTGACCTGGATCCGCCCCGCGGAAAGACTCGCATGAACCGACGTTCCCTCCTTGCCGCGCTGGCCGCCGGCACGCTCGCCCTGGGCTGCGCCTCTGCGCCCGTGCCGACCGATTACGCCGCCGAGAAGCCGGTGCTCGCGCTGGAGAAGTACTTCAACGGCGAGCTGGTCGCGCACGGCATCTTCACCGACCGCGGCGGCAAGGTGGTGCGCCGGTTCACCGTGCTGATGAAGTGCAGCTGGACCGGTGACGACGGCGTGCTCGACGAAGACTTCACCTACAGCGACGGCAAGAAGGAGCGCCGCGTCTGGCGCCTGAAAAAATTGCCTGACGGCCGCTACACCGGCACCGCCGACGACGTCGTCGGCACGGCGCAAGGCCAGGCCTCGGGCAACGCGTTCCGGTGGGCCTACACGCTGCGCCTGCCGGTCGACGGCTCGGTCTACGAGGTGCAGTTCGACGACTGGATGTACCTGGTCGACGAGCGCGTCATGCTCAACAAGGCCGTGATGAGCAAGTTCGGCATCCGCCTCGGCGAGGTCACGCTGGCCTTCACGAAGAATCCTTGAGGTCGCCCGCATGGCCCTGAATCCCCGCATCCCGAACTGGCAAGGCCAGGTGGTCTGGCTGGTCGGCGCATCCACCGGCATCGGCCGCGCCACCGCCGAGCTGCTGCATGCGCGGGGCGCGACCGTGGTGGTGTCGGCGCGCAGCGCCGCGACCATCGAGGCCTTCGCTCAGCAGCATCCGGGCAGCATCGCGCTGCCATTGGACGTGACCGACCGCGCGGCGATGCATGCCGCGGGGCAGCAGGTGATCGAGCGCTGCGGCCGCATCGACATGGCGGTGTACTGCGCCGGCCACTACAAGGCGATGCGCGCCACGCAGTTCGACCTCGACGAGATGCTGCGCCACCAGCAGGTCAACTACGCCGGCGCGCTGCACATGCTCGACGCCGTGCTGCCGGCGCTGCTGCGGCAAAAGGCCGGGCACATCAGCCTGCTGGCCAGCGTGGCCGGCTACCGCGGCCTGCCCAACTCGCTGGCCTACGGGCCGACGAAAGCGGCGCTGATCAACCTGGCGCAAACGCTCTATCTCGACCTGCAGCCGCAGGGGCTGGGCGTGTCGGTGGTCAACCCGGGCTTCGTCGAGACGCCGCTGACCTCGCAGAACGAATTCGCCATGCCGGCGTTGATCAGCCCCGCTCAGGCGGCCGCGGAAATCGTGCAGGGCTGGGAGGCCGGCCAGTTCGAGATCCACTTTCCGAAGCGCTTCACCTTGTGGCTGAAGGCGCTCAGCCACCTCGGCGACGCGCTGTACTTCAAGGCGATCCGCCGCGCCACCGGGCTATGAGTGCGCGGCATGCGGATGCGCGGGTGGCGCGCGTGGTGGCGATGTTCGAGTCGATCACGCCAGCCGACGTGTCGCGCCTGGGCGAGTTCTACGCCAGCGATGCACGCTTCAAGGACCCGTTCAACGACGTGCGTGGCGTGCCGGCCATCGAGCGGGTGTTCGCGCACATGTTCGTCGCGCTGGACTCGCCGCGCTTCGTCGTGCGCGACATCGTGGCCGAGGGCGACCAGTGCTTCCTGACCTGGGACTTCCTGTTCCGTTTCAGGCGCTTCTCGCGCGATGAGCAGATCGTGCATGGCGGCTCGCACCTGCGCTTCGACGCGCAGGGTCGCGTGGCGCTGCACCGCGACTACTGGGACGCCGCCGAGGAGCTCTACGAGAAGCTGCCGGGCATCGGCGCCTTCATGCGCTTCCTGAAGCGCCGCGCCAACAGCTGACAGGCTCGTTCAGCGCAGCCAGCCCTTGCGCCGGAAGTAGATGAACGGCGCCGCCACCGAGGCCACCATCAGGCCGATCGCGTAGGGGTAGCCCAGCGCCCAGTCGAGCTCGGGCATGGCCTTGAAGTTCATGCCGTAGATGCTGGCGATCAGCGTCGGCGGCAGCAGCGCCACGCTGGCCACCGAGAAGATCTTGATGATCTTGTTCTGGTTGATGTTGATGAAGCCGACCGTGGCGTTCATCAGGAAGTTGATCTTGTCGAACAGGAAGGTCGTGTGCGAGTCGAGCGAGTCGATGTCGCGCAGGATCTGCCGCGCCTCCTCGAACTGCTCGGCATTGAGCAAGCGGCTGCGCATCATGAAGCTGACCGCGCGGCGCGTGTCCATCACGTTGCGGCGGATGCGGCCGTTCAAGTCTTCTTCCTTGGCGATGGCGGCCAGCGCCTCGCCGGCGGCCTGGTCGTTGACGTTCTCCTTGAGCACACGCGCGCTCACCGCCTCCAGGCTGTCGTAGATGCCTTCCAGCGCGTCGGCGCTGTACTCGGCATCGGCGTCGTAGAGCTTGAGCAGCACGTCCTTGGCGTCTTCGATGAGTGCCGGGATGCGCCGCGCGCGCAGGCGAAGCAGGCGAAACACTGGCAGGTCTTCGCCGTGGACCGAGAACAGCACGTTCTTGTAGAGAATGAAAGCGACGCGCACGTTGCGCGCCTGCTGGTCGTCGTCGATCAGGAAGTCGGAGCGGATGTGCAGCTCGCCGTTGTCTTCCTCGTAGAAGCGGGCCGACTCCTCGAGGTCGTCGTCGACGGCGTCCTGCGGGATCGTCAGGCCGAAATGCTGCGCGATCCAGCCCTTCTCCTCGGGCGTGGGCGCGTCGAGGTCGACCCACACCGGCTTGACATGCGCCAGCGCGTCGAGGCTCTCGATCTCTTCCTGGAACAGCCGGCCGTTGGCCAGCGTGAAGACATTCAGCATGGGGGCTCCAGCGTGGCGGCCGCGCGTGTCGCGCAGCCGGGGCCTGGGTGAAGCGTCAACGGTGAGCTCGCGACCGCCTCGCCCCGGATTTCGGCCCGGCGGTCAGCGCCGGGCCTGCTTGGAGCGGACGGTCACCGAGAAGGGGGGACGTCCAAGTCGAACTCCGCAAAGATGCGATGCGAAATTATGGCATCAGGCCGGCACGGCGGCAGGCTGCGCCACGACCGGGAACCACAAGGTGACGCGGGTGCCGATGCCCGGCTCGCTGTCGACCTCGATCTGCCCGCCTTGCAGTTCCATGATCTCCTCCACCAGGCACATGCCCAGGCCGGTGCCGGGGATATTGCCGGACGGGTCGGCACGGTAGAAGCGCTCGAACAGGCGCGCCTTCTGCGCGGGCGTCATGCCGATGCCCGAGTCGGTGACCGACACCCCCACCTGTTGCTGCCCGTCGACCTCGCGCAGTTGCGTGTGCAGCCGAATCGAGCCGCCGCCCGGCGAGTACTTGTAGGCGTTGGACAGCACGTTGGTGATGGCCTGCCGCGTCTTGTCGTGGTCGACCATCAGGCGTGCATCGCCATGCTCCGCACGCACCTCGACCTTGCGCGGGTCGCCGTGGATCATCAGCGCGCCGACGGTCTCGTCGATCAGTGGGCCGAGCGCATGCTCGGTGATGCGGAAGTCCTTGCCCTGGCGCGCCTCGATGCGCGCCAGGTCGAGCAGCTCGTTGACCATGTTGATCAGCAGCGAGGCCTGGCGGTGGATGGTCTCCATCACGTCGCGCTGGCGGTCCGGCGGCACCGGGCGCTTGAGCATGAGCTCGGCGAAGCCGAAGATGCTGGCCATCGGCGTACGCAGCTCGTGCGCGGCGGTGGTCAGGAACTCGCTCTTCATGCGGTCGACTTCCGTCTCGTGCGTGACGTCGCGGAAGTACAGGATCGACTCGCCGTGGCCGCCCAGGTTCAGGCGCGCCAGCCGCGCCAGCGTGCGCCGCTCGGGGCGCAGCAGCTCCAGCGTGTCGGCATGCGTGCCGGCCACGCCCACCGACGCGGCCACCGGCACATAGGCCTGCGCGGGGTTGCACAGCGCGACGAACTGGCGGTCGAAGCCGACGATGTCGCAGCCCTGGCTCGCGTCCCATCCGGTCATCTGCACGAAGGCCTGGTTGCAGTAGACCATCTGGCCCTCGCGGTCGAACACGACGAAGCCGTCGGGGCTGAGGTCGAATACCGCGTTCAGGCGCGCGCTGCGTTCGGCCAGTGCGAAGCGGGCACGTTCGCGCTCGGTCACGTCGGACTGCACGCCGACATAGTGCGTGACCTCGCCGTCCGGGGCAGCCACCGGCGCAATGGACAGCTCGTTGAAGAACAGCGTGCCGTCCTTGCGGTAGTTGCGCAGCACCACGGTGGCGGGCTGGCCCTGTCGCACCGCTTCGCGCAGCGCGGCGATCTCCGGCTGCTCGCGGTCCTCGCCCTGCAGGAAGGCGCAATTGCGTCCGATGGCGTCGGAAGCGCTGTAGCCGGTGATCTTCTCGAAGGCCGGGTTGGCATAGAAGATCGGCTGTCCCGGCACGCGCACGTCGCTGATGACCACGCCGTTGGTGGCGCACTCGAGCGCTCGGTTGTACAGGCGCAGCATCGAATCGACCCAGCGCTGGTCGGTGACGTCGCGCACGACGCAGGTGTAGCGCGTACCGTGCTCGTCCTCGACGCGCGAGATCGCCACCTCGACCGGGAACTCAGTGCCGTCGCGGCGCAGCGCGCTCGAGTCGAGCCGTGCCATGCGGCTGGCGCGGATCAGCATGCCCTCGCGGGTGATGCGATCGATCTCGTCGAGGGGCAGCGCGGGCAGCAGGCTCGCGAGCGGCTGGCCCACCACCTGCTCGGGCTCGACACCGAAAATGCTGCTGGCGGCCGGGTTGAGCATGACGATGCACGCCTGCGCATCCAGGCCGAGAATGGCGTCGGGCGTCGCGTCGAGCAGCGAATGCACACGCGCCTCGTTGTCGCGGATCGACACGAGCTGCTGCTGCAGCGTCAGCGAGGCGTGATTCAGCGCCTCGGTGAGTTCGGCCACCTCGCGGCTGTTGCCCTGCTGCTGCAGCGTGAGGCCCACCTGATCGCCCAGGCTGCGCGAGAAGCGCACCACGCGCTGCAGAGGCGCCAGCGAGCGCATCAGGAAGGTGTACACCGCAGCAATGGTGAGCAACCCCACCAGCGCGATCGCGCCAACCAGTTCCCGCTGCATCTTCATGAGCTGCTCGCGCTCGCCGTGCTGGCTGAACAGCACACCGATGTGGCCCAGGGGCATGATCGGATCCACCGGCGCCCAGACCTGCAGCGCATCGATGCCGGCCACCTGCACGGCGTGCACGCTGCCATGGGCACCGGCTGGCGGCTGCGGCATGTCGGGCGGCAGGTTGCGCGCGATGATGCTGCCGTCGGCCAGCGCGCGCAGGCTCAACAGGGCCACGCCACCGCTGTCGCGCACGTCGATGCGCAGCACACCCGGCAGGCGGGCGATGTCGCGCAGCGACTTTTCGAGCCCCGAATCGTCGGCCTTCACCAGCAAGGGGGCGGCTGCGCCGGCAGCCGTGCGCGCCAGCGCGCCGGCCCATTGCGACGAAGTCTGGAAGGCGGCGTCCGCCGCGCGCTGGCTGGACACCGCGTAGAGCGCGCACATTGCCACCAGCATCACGGCGACGAGCAGCACCAGCATCTGGTGCCGCAGCCGGCTGGGCCACAGAGCGGCCAGGGGCGTGCGGATGAGGGAGTAGTTCATGTCATGGGCTCCGCAGGGACGGGCTTCATTCAAGTCACCGCCGCGCCCAGGGGCTCGTCGTCGAGCAGGGCCGAGAACTGGGGGCGATGGCTGTTGATGCGATCGCGCAGCGCGACCATGTCGTCTGCGCGATCGAGGAAGATGTCGACCACCACCGGGTCGAAGAGGCGACCGCGTTCGCCGGCCATCATTTCGAGCGCCTGCTTGTCCTGGATCGCGGGCCGGTAGCAGCGGTCCATCGTCAACGCGTCGAAGTAGTCCACCGCAGCGACGATGCGCCCGGACAGCGGGATGGCCGCGCCCGCCAGGCCGCGCGGATAGCCGCTGCCGTCGAAGCGCTCGTGGTGCGACAGCGCCACCTCGCTGGCCAGCTTGAACAGCGGCACCTCCGAAGCGCCCAGGATGTCGGCGCCCATCTGCGCGTGCCGGTTCATCACCTCGCGCTCCTCGCGCGTCAGCGGGCCGGGCTTCTTGAGCACGTTGTCGGGCACGCCGATCTTGCCGATGTCGTGCATCGGCGCAGCCATGCGCAGCAGCTTCGACCATGCCGCGTTCTGGCCCAGAGCCAGGGCGAGCGCCTCGGCGAGGAAGCCCATGCGCACGATGTGCACGCCGGTGTCGTCGTCGCGGAACTCCGCCGCGATGGACAGCCGCAACAGCGCTTCGTGGTGCGCACGTGCCAATGCGCGCAGCGCGTCGTTGCGCTCGCGGTACACGCGCCCGAGGTCGGTGATCACGCGCTCGAGCTGCGCCTGCGCCATGGCCGGATCGGCCAGGCCGAGCGCCGCCGGGGCGCCGGCGGCATGTAGATCGGCCATCGGCATGTCCATCGCAGATTCGGGAGCGTGTGCGCCGGCGCTCACACGGCAGCGACGAGGCGTTCGATCGTCTCGATCAGCTGTAGCGGGCTGAACGGCTTGACGAGGTAGTCGTCGGCGCCGGCCAGTTGGCCCGCCTCGCGGTCGCGGGCCTGTCCGCGCGCCGTCAGCAACACGACCTTGAGGCCCGCCAGCTTGGGATCGGACTTGATGCGCTGGCAGACCTGCAGCCCATCGAGTTCGCCGGGCATCATCACGTCCAGCAGCACCAGGTCGGGGCCGACGGCCGAGGCCATGCGCAGGCCGAAGGCGCCATCGGCGGCCTCGTGGATCTCGTAGTCCTCGAACTCCAGCGTCATGCGGATCAGCTTGCGGATGTCGGGCTGGTCTTCGACGATCAGGATCTTCTTCATGGTGCTTGCCTCTCGGTTGGATTCAGGGTTTGGCCGCGCGGTTGTCCCGGCGTCGCGCCATCAGGGCGGCCAGATCGCGGGCGTAGACCTGCGCCTGCGCGATGTCCATGTCGACCGCCTCGTTGCGAAACGGCGCGCCGGTGGGCAGGTCGATGAGGAAGTTGCGCTGGCCGTCGTCGTGTTCCTCGCGCAGTTGCCCGCCGTGCTGGGCAACGATCTGCTGGCACAGCTTCAGCCCGATCAGGTCGCGCGAAGCCAGCCTGGCGCCCGCTTCGGACTTGCCGCGCCCCTTGGAGGACGAGACCGTCTCCATCGGCGTGGATTCTTCGCGCGCCGCCACGAAGGCGCCGCTGTCGCGCAGCACGATCAAGGCGCGCGGGCCCATCTGGCGGTGCTCGATCTCCAACGAGCCGCCCGGGCGCGCCGCCCGCACGGCCGCCTCGAGGCACTCGACGAACACGCGCTTCAACCAGTGTTCGCTGCCGTAGATCGCGGCGAGTTGCGTCTTCGGGCCTTGCGCCGAGAAGCGCGCCTTCAGATTGCGTGCGCGCGCCAGCGGCTCGACCATCGCCCAGGCCTGCTGCAGCAGCGGCCACAGTTCGATGCGGTCGTTTCCGACCAGGGATTCGCTGCCCCACACCGAGGCCAGATCGATCAGCTTGCTGAGCACCTGCACGACTTCGTCGACCTGGTCGCACAGCGTGTCCAGGGAGTGCACATCGCGGTCGTTGCGCGCCATCACGAGCGATTGGGTCAGTGCGCTCAGCGGATCGCGCAGATCCGAGCGGATCACCATCATCAGGTTGTCGAAGCCGACCACGGCGTGTTCGTCGGCACTGTCGGTGACCAGCACCATCGCGTCGTCGCGCGACAGGCCGGGCAGCACCTTGCAGCGCAACTCCGGCACCGGCTCGCCGGGGCCGGTCGGCTGGCCGCAGATGGTGACCGTGCGCGACGTCTGCTCGATCACCGTGCCGTTCACGGCGTTGATCAGCGTCGGCTCCTGCAATCGCGAGCCGGAATTGAGCCGCATCTTGGCGGCGGCCTGGGCGTTGGAGAACCTCACGAGACCGTCTCGAGAGACCCAAAGCATCCCTGGTTGCAGATTTTCCAGCAATTCCGATAGTGTTGCGTGCATTTTGGTGGCTCCGTGATTGCACTTTAATCATTCATATCATTTAAAGCAATCGTCACCAAGCCGACTTTCGTGCTGCCCGTCACGCTGGCGGCGGATCGCTCGGGCCTGCGTTCGCGGCCCGATGGGGCGCAACTCTCCTGGGGCTTGCCAGGGAACAAACAGGCCCTGTGAGCGTTGGTGTCGGCCGCTTGTCAGGGCCGAAGAACGGCGGCACACTGGGTTTGACGACTTCGCGTCGACGGCCCTTCCGGCGCCTCCCGCCCACCCCCATCTCCCGCCTTTCCAGCCTCCCCCACCCGTGCGAAAGGAGTACCCATGAACCTGACAATCAGCGGTCACCACCTCGAGGTCACGCCCGCTTTGCGAGAGTACGTGCTCACAAAGCTGGACCGCGTTACCCGTCATTTCGACCAAGTGGTGGACATCACGGTGCTGTTGTCAGTCGAGAAGTTGAAGGAGAAGGAGCGAAGGCAGAAGGCCGAAGTCACCGTGCACGTGAAGGGCAAGGACATCTTCGTCGAGCAGTCTCACGAGGATCTTTACGCGGCGATCGACCAGCTGATGGACAAGCTGGACCGTCAGGTGTGCCGCCACAAGGACAAGCTGCAGGACCACCACCACGTGGCGGCCAAGCGCATCGAGTCGGCTGCCTCCTGATCGGCACCACCCTGAATAGGCGGCCCTGCGGGGCCGTTTTTTCATGGCCTCGGCCCGTGAACCCGGGGGCACCCTACGTTGCTGCGACGCAGCAGGCAGCGCACAATGTGCCCATCCAAGCGTTGTGGTCGGCGTCCTTCCTAGGGGGTCGACTTCATAATTCCGTCACCTGTCACTTGTCATGCGGCTGCCGCGGCCACGAGCCCGGGAGTCCCCACGAACCGCCGATGAACCGCCTTGCCGCCATCCTGCCCGCCAGCAATGTGCTCGTCGACGTGGACGCCACCAGCAAGAAACGCGCTTTCGAGCAGGCCGGGCTGTTGTTCGAGAACCAGCACGCCATCGCCCGCGCCATCGTGGCCGACAACCTGTTCGCCCGCGAGCGGCTGGGCTCCACCGGGCTCGGCCACGGCGTGGCCATCCCGCATGGCCGCATCAAGGGCCTGAAGAATCCGCTGGCCGCGGTGTTGCGGGTGCAGCAACCGATCCCGTTCGATGCGCCCGACGACGAGCCGGTGCTGCTGCTGATCTTCCTGCTCGTACCGGAGGCGGCCACGCAGCGCCACCTGGAGATCCTCTCGGAGATCGCCGAGATGCTGTCGGACCGCGAGTTGCGCGAGCGTCTGAAGACCGAGCCCGAGGCCGTCAAGGTCCACGAATTGATCGCCAACTGGGAACCGCTGAAGTCGGTGGCCTGACAAGCAAGCGCGCCGGCCTCCAGTGAAACCCACCGTCATCAGCGCCGAGGCGCTGTTCGAGGAACACCGGCCCGCGCTGCAGTGGGAGTGGATCGCCGGGCATGCGCATCCGGAGCGCCGCTTCGACGAGGCCGCGGTGCGCAACGCGCAATCGGCCGCCGACCTGGTGGGCTACCTCAACTACATCCACCCGTACCGGGTGCAGATCGTCGGCCGCCGCGAAGTCGCCTACCTGAACGAGTCGACACCCGACGTGGCCGAGCGCCGCATCTCGCGGATCGTGACGCTGGAGCCGCCGGTGCTGATCGTCGCCGACGGCCAGGTGCCGCCGGACAAGCTGGTGGCGATGTGCGACCGCGCCGAGATTCCGCTGTTCGCCACGGCCGAGTCCGCCGGCCACGTGATCGACGTGGTGCGCGGCTACCTCAGCCAGCACTTCGCCGAGCGCACCACGCGCCACGGCGTGTTCATGGACATCCTCGGCCTGGGCGTGCTGCTCACCGGCGAGTCGGGCCTGGGCAAGAGCGAACTCGGGCTGGAGCTGATCTCGCGCGGCCACGGCCTGGTGGCCGACGACGCGGTGGACCTGTACCGCGTCTCGCAGACCGCGCTCGAAGGCCGCTGCCCCGAGCTGCTGATGAACCTGCTCGAGGTGCGCGGCATCGGACTGCTGGACATCAAGGCCATCTTTGGCGAGACGGCCGTGCGGCGGAAGATGCGCCTGAAGCTGATCGTCCACCTGGTGCGCAAGGAGACGATGGACCGCGAGTTCGAGCGGCTGCCCTACGAGCCGCTGTACGAAGAGATCCTCGGCGTGCCGGTGCGCAAGGCGGTGATCGCCGTGGATGCGGGCCGCAACCTGGCCGTGCTGGTCGAGGCCGCGGTGCGCAACACCATCCTGCAGCTGCGCGGCATCGACACCTACCAGGAATTCATCGAGCGCCACCAGAAGGCGATGCTCAAGCCGGAGTGAACCGCCGAAGCGGCCACGTCAGCGGCTCCGGTGAGGGCAATTCTTCTTGGTGCACACGGCGTACAACGCCAGCGCGTGATCCTGCAACTCGAAGCCGCGGGAGGCTGCCACGGCCTTCTGGCGCTTCTCGATCTCGGCGTCGAAGAACTCCTCGACCCGGCCGCAGTCCAGGCACACCAGGTGGTCGTGGTGCTTGCCCTCGTTCAGCTCGAACACCGCCTTGCCGGCCTCGAAATGGTTGCGCGACAGGATGCCGGCCTGCTCGAACTGCATCAGCACGCGGTACACCGTGGCCAGGCCCACGTCCGACCCTTCGGCCAGCAGGTGCTTGTAGACATCCTCGGCGCTCATGTGGCGCTGGGTGCTCTTCTGGAACACCTCGAGCACCTTGATGCGCGGCAGGGTGGCTTTCAGGCCGCTGTTCTTGAGCTCGTCGGCATGGGTCATGGCAGCTCGCGGAGGGTTCGGCCCGGATGGTGTCGAACGCTAGAATCCGGCGATCATATCGAGGTTGCAGTCGCCACCGGCTCGCGCCCCCAAAGCCACCATGCCCTCTCGCTCCCGCCTCGCTGCGTGCTCCCTGGTCGCCGCGATCGCCGCCACGGGCTGCGCCTCGCTGCAGTCTTCCGACAACTTCCTCGGCGTCGTGACACCCTACCGCGTCGAGGTCGTGCAGGGCAATGTGGTCACCAAGGAACAGGCCGAGGCCGTCAAGCCGGGCATGTCGCGCACGCAGGTGCGCGACATCCTCGGCTCGCCGCTGCTCGCCGACGCGTTCCACGCCGACCGCTGGGACTACGTATTCACCATCCGCCGCCAGGGCGCCGAGCCGCAGCTGCGCCGCATCGTGGCGCGCTTCGACGGCGAGACCCTGAAGAGCCTCGACACCAGCAGCGAGCTGCCCGCCGAGCGCGACTTCGTCGCCTCGATCGACACCTTCAAGACCTCGCGCCAGTCGCCGCCGCTGGCGCTGACCGACGAGCAGGTCAAGGCCCTGCCGGTGCCGCCCAAGCCGCCCGCCGCCGTGTCCGAACCGATCGGCCCGACACGCAGCTTCCCGCCGCTGGAGCCGGCCCGATGAGCGCGCTGCGCATCGCCGTGGCCGGCGCGTCGGGGCGCATGGGCCACATGCTGATCGAGGCCGTGCGGGCCAGCAGCGACCTGCAGCTCTGTGGCGCACTCGACATCCCCGCCAGCCCGGCGATCGGGCAGGACGCAAGCGCCTTCCTCGGCGCCACCAGCGGCGTGAGCATCACCAGCGATCTGCACACCGGCCTGTCCGATGCGCAGGTGCTGATCGACTTCACTCGGCCGGAAGGCACGATGGCGCATCTGGCCGCATGCCGAGAGCTCGGCGTGAAGGCAGTGATCGGCACCACCGGGCTCGACGACGAGCAGAAGCTGCAGATCGCCGAGTACGCGAAACACAACGCCATCGTTCTCGCGCCCAACATGAGCGTCGGCGTGAACGTGGTGCTCAAGCTGCTCGAAGTCGCCGCGCGTGCGCTGAAAGAGGGTTACGACATCGAGATCATCGAGGCGCATCACCGCCACAAGGTCGATGCGCCCAGCGGCACGGCGCTGAAGATGGGCGAGGTGGTAGCCGCCGCGCTGGGCCGTGACCTGAAGGATTGCGCCGTCTATGCCCGCGAAGGCGTGACGGGAGAGCGTGATCCGTCGTCGATCGGCTTCGCCACCGTGCGCGGCGGCGACATCGTCGGCGACCACACCGTGCTGTTCGCCGGCACCGGCGAGCGGGTGGAGATCCGCCACCAGGCCACCAGCCGCGCCAACTTCGCGCAAGGCAGCCTGCGGGCGGCGCGCTTCCTGGCCGGCCGGGCCACCGGCTTGTTCGGCATGGACGCCGTGCTGGGGCTGGCCCCATGAGCGGCCTGGCGCACTTCTGGTCGCAGGGCGACGCCATCTCGCGCGGGGTGGCCCTGCTGTTGCTGCTGATGTCGGTCAGCGCCTGGGTGGTGATCCTCTGGAAGGGCTGGCTGCTGCGCCGCGTGCGCAGCGACATCGCGCGCGCCGTCCCGGCCTTCTGGGCTGCGCCCACGCTGGATGCCGGCGCCAAGCAACTGCAGGCCTTCGACCGCGAGGCCGCGCTGCGCCCCCTTCTCGCCGCGGCCCTGGCCACACCGCGCGGCGACACGCTCGAGTCGCGCGGCCACGCCGAGTCGCAGCTGACGCGCCGGCTGCGCGACGCGCTGCACGCGGTGCTCGCGCAACTGCAGTTCGGCCAGGTGCTGCTCGCGTCGATCGGCAGCACGTCGCCATTCATCGGCCTGTTCGGCACGGTGTGGGGCATCTATCACGCGCTCGTCGCCATCTCGATGGCCGGCGCGATCAGCATCGAGAAGGTCTCGGGCCCGGTGGGCGAGGCGCTGGTGATGACGGCCGCCGGCCTGGCGGTGGCCATCCCCGCCGTGCTGGCCTACAACATCTTCGGCAAGCTCGTGGGCGCCTGCGAGGCCGAGCTGGAAGGGTTCGCGCACGACCTGCGCGAGATGGTCACCGACGCGGCGAAGGCGCGCCCCAGCAACGCCCGAGGTCGCTTGCCCCCCCCCCCCCCCCCGAGGGGGCGCGCAGTGGCTTCGGGCGGCCGGGCACCACTGACATGGCCTTCGGCCGCCTCGAGCGCACCACCGGCCCGCAGCCGATGAGCGACATCAACATGACGCCGCTGATCGACGTGATGCTGGTGCTGCTGGTGATCTTCATGATCACCGCGCCGCTGATGACCTCGGCACTCAAGCTCGACCTGCCGAAGGCCGAAGGCGCCCAGCCCAGTGATGCCCCGCAGTCGATCTCGCTGTCTCTGGATGCGCAGGGGCAGATGTTCGTCGGCGACGAGAAGGTCGACGAGCCGACGCTGCGCGCCCGAGTGGCGCAGGCCGCGCGCCTGAACCCGATGACCGAGGTGCAGTTGCGCGCCGACCGCAGCGTGCCCTACGGGCGCGTCGCCGAACTCATCGGCCTGGTGCAGTCGGGTGGCCTGAACCGCATCGGCTTCGTCGCCCAGCCGGCCAAGCCCTGAACGATCAGCGCAGCGCCGCGAGCCGAGCGACCGGCTCCGACGTCAGCGCCCAGTGCACCGCCGCCGGCGGCTGCACGATGAACAGGTTCGGATCGACCGGCTGGCCCGGCAAGCCACGCTTGGTGGCCACGGCGGGATGCTCGTGGTTGGCGTGTCCGCGCACGAGCGCGAGCCCGGCCGGATGCCCGACGATGAAGGTGTTCGGGTCGATGCCGGCGGAAACCGGGAGGGCGCTGCCGCGCAGGGCCGGGTGGGCGCCCACGGTCTGGGCTTCGACGTTGCTGGCGGCTGCCAGGGTGGCCAGCAGCATCACGGCCCCGATGATCAGGTTCTTGCGGTTCATGGTATGACTCCCCAATGGCCCGGCGCGGGTGGCGCCGGGTGGATGCATTCGATCCGGGATCAGTGTAAACCCTATGTTGCGTCGCAACATGGGCTGAACCCGAAGACCGTGCCGGACTCCCCGGAATCGGGGGCCGGCAGGCCGGCCGGCCGGCTCGCAGGGCCACTTCCTATAATCGTCGGCCACTCCAGAAGCGCGCAGCGCCACCCCATGAGCCCCGACTTCAAGCCCAGCGAGATCGAGCGTGCCGCGCACGCCGCCTGGAAGGCCGCCGACGCCTACCGCGTGACCGAGGATCCGCGCAAGCCGAAGTTCTATGCCTGCTCGATGCTGCCTTACCCCAGCGGCAAGCTGCACATGGGGCATGTGCGCAACTACACCATCAACGACATGCTCACGCGCCAGTTGCGCATGAAGGGCATGAACGTGCTGATGCCGATGGGCTGGGACGCCTTCGGCCTGCCCGCCGAGAACGCGGCGATGAAGAACAAGGTGCCGCCGGCCAAGTGGACCTACGAGAACATCGCCCACATGAAGGGGCAGATGCAGGCGATGGGCCTGGCGATCGACTGGAGCCGCGAGGTCGCCACCTGCTCGCCCGAGTACTACAAGTGGAACCAGTGGCTGTTCCTGAAGATGCTGGAAGCCGGCATCGCCGAGCGCCGCACGCAGGTCGTCAACTGGGATCCGGTGGACCAGACCGTGCTCGCCAACGAGCAGGTCATCGACGGCCGCGGCTGGCGCAGCGGCGCGCCGGTCGAAAAGCGCGAGATCCCGGGCTACTACCTGAAGATCACGCAGTACGCCGAAGAGCTGCTCGAGCACGTGCAGAAGCACCTGCCCGGCTGGCCCGAGCGCGTCAAGCTGATGCAGGAGAACTGGATCGGCAAGAGCGAAGGCGTGCGCTTCGCCTTCACACACGACATCCGCGGCGGCGACGGCACGCTGATCGGCGCCGGGCGGATGTACGTCTTCACGACGCGCGCCGACACCATCATGGGCGTGACCTTCTGCGCCGTGGCGCCCGAGCATCCGCTGGCGCTGCACGCGGCGCAGTCGAACCCGGCCGTGGCCGCCTTCCTCGAGGAATGCAAGGCCGGCGGCACCACCGAGGCCGAACTGGCCACGCAGGACAAGAAGGGTGTGCCCACCGGGCTGGTGGTCGAGCACCCGCTGACGCACGAGAAGATCCCGGTGTGGGTGGGCAACTACGTGCTGATGGGCTATGGCGACGGCGCGGTGATGGGCGTGCCGGGCCACGACGAGCGCGACTTCGCCTTCGCGAAGAAGTACGGCATCGACATCCTGCAGGTCGTGCATGTCGACGGCGAGCCGCACTTCAGCTACGACCACTGGCAGGAGTGGTACGCCGACAAGTCGCGCGGCGTGACGGTGAATTCAGACCTGTACAGCGGCTTGCCCTATGCGCAGGCGGTCGACGCCGTGGCCAAGGCACTCGCGCACAAGGGCCTGGGCGAGAAGAAAACCACCTGGCGGTTGCGCGACTGGGGCGTGAGCCGCCAGCGTTACTGGGGCACGCCGATCCCGATCATCCATTGCGACGAACATGGCGCCGTGCCCGTGCCGGAGAAGGACCTGCCGGTCGTGCTGCCCGAGGACCTGATCCCCGACGGCTCCGGCAACCCGCTGAACAAGTGCGAGGCCTTCCTGAAGGTGGCCTGCCCGACTTGCGGCAAGCCGGCGCGGCGCGAGACGGACACGATGGACACCTTCGTGGATTCGTCGTGGTACTTCATGCGCTACTGCGACCCGAAGAACGACCTGGCCATGGTCGGCGCCGGCACGCAGTACTGGATGCCGATGGACCAGTACATCGGCGGCATCGAGCACGCCATCCTGCACCTGCTGTACGCGCGCTTCTGGACCAAGGTGATGCGCGACCTGCACTTGGTGAAGGTCGACGAGCCGTTCACGCGGCTGCTCACGCAGGGCATGGTGCTCAACCACATCTACTCGCGCAAGGGCGACAAGGGCGGCGTCGAGTACTTCTGGCCGCACGAGGTCGACAACACCTTCGATGCCGAGGGCCGCGTCACCGGCGCCAAGCTCAAGAGCGACGGATCGGGCGTGACCTACGAAGGCGTGGGCACGATGTCGAAGTCGAAGAACAACGGCGTCGACCCGCAGGAGCTGATCGACAAGTACGGCGCCGACACGGCTCGGCTGTTCGTCATGTTCGCCTCGCCTCCGGAACAGACACTGGAATGGAACGATGCCGGTGTCGAAGGCGCGAACCGCTTCCTGCGCCGGCTGTGGAACTTCGGCGTCAAGCAGGGCGAGGCGATCCGCGACGCCGACACGCGCGTCGAGGCGCTGGACGACGCCGCCAAGGCGCTGCGCCGCGAGGTGCATTCGGTGCTGCGCCAGGTGAGCTACGACTACGAGCGCATGCAGTACAACACCGTCGTCTCCGGTGCGATGAAGCTGCTCAACGCGCTCGAAGGCTTCAAGGGCAGCGCGCCCTCGGTGCTGCGCGAAGGCTTCGGTATCCTGCTGCGCGCGCTCTACCCCGCCTGCCCGCACAGCACCTGGGTGCTCTGGCAGGAACTGGGCTACGCCCGGCAGTTCGGCGACCTGCTCGACGCGCCCTGGCCGCAGGTCGACGAGGCCGCGCTGGTGCAGGATCGCATCGAGCTGATGCTGCAGGTCAACGGCAAGCTGCGCGGCTCGATCCAGGTCGCGGCCGATGCCGACAAGACGAGCATCGAGGCCGCCGCGCTGGCCAGCCCGGACTTCCACAAGTTCTCGCAGGGCATGGCGATCAAGAAGGTGATCGTGATCGCCGGCCGGCTCGTCAACGTCGTCGTCGGATGATCCGTCGGCAGGCGCTCGGCCTGATCGGCGCCGCCGCGTTGGCCGGCTGCGGCTTCGAACTGCGCCGCGCGCCGGAGCTGCGCTTCCGCACGCTGGCGCTGGCCGGCTTCGGGCCGAAGTCGCCGCTGGCCGAGGAACTGCGCACCAGCATCGATGCGAGCAGGACCACCGAGGTGGTCGACGCCGCGCCCAAGGCGCAGGTGGTGCTGGAAGCGCTGGCGGATGCACGCGAGAAGAGCGTCGTCGCCAGCACCGCCTTCGGCGAGGTGCGCGAACTGCAGTTGCGTTCGCGCTTCCACTTCCGGCTGCGCACGCCGCAGGGCCGCGAATTGATCCCGGCCACGGAGATCCTGCTCTCGCGCGACATGAGCTACCGCGAGACCGCGGCACTGGCCAAGGAGCAGGAAGAGGCCGCGCTGTACCGCTCGATGCAGAGCGACATCGTGGCGCAGGTGCTGCGCCGTCTCGCCTCCGTGCCCGCTCCTTGAGCCGCCCGCCATGCAAGTCCGTGCCGACCAGCTCCCCCAGCACCTCGCCAAGGGCGTGAGGCCGCTGTACACCGTGTGGGGCGACGAGCCGTTGCTCGCGCAGGAAGCCGGCGACGCGATCCGCACCGCAGCGCGCGCGGCCGGTTGCACCGAGCGCCAGGTGCACACCGTCAGCGGCGCGCACTTCGACTGGAGCAGCCTGCTCGGCGCGTCGCAGGCGATGAGCCTGTTCGCCGACCGGCAGCTGATCGAGATCCGCATCCCTGGCGGCAAACCGGGCAAGGACGGCTCCGAGGCGCTGCAGCGCTACTGCGAGCAGCTCGGCGACGAGGTCGTCACGCTGATCCAGCTGCCGAAGCTCGACCGCACGCAGCAAAGCAGCGGCTGGTTCAGCGCGCTCGACGCCGCCGGCGTCACGGTGCGCGTCGATCCGGTGGAGCGCAAGGCGCTGCCTCAGTGGATCGCGCAGCGCCTGGCGCAGCAGGGCCAGCGTGTGCAGGGCGGCGACGAGGGCCAGCGCACGCTCGCCTTCTTCGCCGACCGGGTCGAAGGCAACCTGCTCGCCGCGCACCAGGAGATCCAGAAGCTCGGCCTGCTCTACCCGCCGGGCGAACTCGGCTTCGAGCAGATCGAGGCGGCAGTGCTCAACGTGGCGCGCTACGACGTCTTCAAGCTCGGCGAGGCCGTGCTGGCCGGCCAGGTGGCGCGCGCGCTGCGCATGCTCGACGGCCTGCAGGCCGAGGGCGAGGCGGCGGTGCTGGTGCACTGGACGCTGGCCGAGGACATCCGCGCACTCAAGCGCGTGCGCGACGCCGTCAGCGGCGGCAAGCCGCTGCCGATGGCGCTGCGCGAGAACCGCGTCTGGGGCGTGCGAGAGCGCCTGTTCGAACGCGCCGTGCCGCTGCTCACCGACAACGGACTGGCCGCGCTGCTCGACGCCGCGCAGGTCTGCGACGGCCTCGTCAAGGGCCTGCGCCACCCCGATTGGCCGCTCGACGCCTGGGAATCGCTGCGCCGGCTGGTGCTGATGCTGATCGAGCAAATCGGCAGCGCTGCGCCCGCGGGCGGGCGTCCCCGTGTCGTCAGCACGCGGCTGGCGCTCGGCGCCTGAGCGGCTCGGCCATTCAGTAGCCGCGCGCGCGGTCGACGAGATTCGCCACCGCTTCGCCGGTGCGCCACCGCTTCACATTCGCCGCAGCCAAGGCTGCCGCGCTGCGCGCGTCGGTCTGCGCCGCCACGTGCGGCAGGACGGTCACACGCGGGTGCGACCAGAACGGGTGATCGGCCGGCAGCGGCTCGCTGTGGAACACGTCGAGCACCGCATGACGCAACTGACCAGCATCGAGTGCGGCGAGCAGGTCGGCCTCGACCACGTGCGCGCCGCGTGCCAGGTTGACCAGGCACGCACCGCGGCGCATCGCGGCAAGGCGGCGCGAGTCGAACAGGCCGCGCGTGATCGGCGTCAGCGGCAGCAGGTTGACGACGATATCGCTGGCGGCCAGCAGTTCGTCGAGGCGGCCCTCGCGCGTACTCCAGCCGGCGACGCGGTAGCCGTTCGCGTCGAGCCGCCGCACCACGGCCCGCCCCATCTGGCCCAGGCCGAGCACGGCCACCTGCACTTCGTCGGCACGGCGCTGCGGGTGCTGCTGCCAACGACGCTCGCGCTGCTGCGCCGCGTAGTCGACGAAGTCGCGCTGCAACGACAGCACGGCCCACAGTGCCGTCTCCGCCATCGCCTCGTTCATCGCCGGGTCGACCATGCGCGCCAGCGGCACCTCGGGCGGGATGCTCGTATCGGCGAGCAATCGATCGACACCGGCCCACAGCGACTGGATCAGGCGCAACTTCGGCAGGCCCTGCAACACACCGGCAGGCGGATTGGCGACGATGGCGATATCGATCGAGTCGGCATCGGTCGGCTCGGTCACGAGGGTTTCGTCGGGCAGCGCGGCGCGCAGCAGACCCAGCCAGTGCGCGCGCTCGGCCGCATCGAACTCGCCGGCCAGCAGGATGCTCATGTCGAGCTCAGCGCCGCGCGCAACTGGGCCAGCGCGCGCTGCACCGTTTGCTCGCGCACCGCACCGCGGTCGCCGTCGAGCTGCAGCCGTTCGGCAAGCAGCACCTCGTCGCCGTGGGCGATGGCCAGCCAGACCGTGCCCACCGGCTTGCCCGGCACGGCGCCCCCCGGCCCGGCGATGCCGGTGACGGCGACGGCCCACTGCGCGTAGGAGGCGCGCAGCGCGCCGCTGGCCATGGCACGTACCACCGGCTCGCTGACCGCGCCGTGCAGTTCGATCAGCGTGGCCGGCACGCCGAGGCATTCGTTCTTCGCCTCGTTCGAGTAGGTCACGAAACCGCGCTCGAACCAGTCGCTCGAGCCGGCCACCGAGGTGCAGGCGGCGGCGAACAGGCCGCCGGTGCAGGACTCGGCCGCGACGAGCTTTTCGCCGCGTGCGCGCAGCGCATCGCCGAGCGCGAGCACCTCGGCCTCGAAGCGCCTCACCAGGCCCTCCACAGCGCGATCACCATCAGCGTGCACAGCGCGGCGACGAGGTCGTCGAAGAGGATGCCGAAGCCCTGTGCCCAGCCGATGGGCTGGCTGCGGCGGATCTTGAACAGCTTGTCGGCCCAGGCCACCGGCCCCGGCTTGGCGGCGTCGAAGAAGCGGAACAGCACGAAGGCCCCCGCCTGCGCCCAGAAGCTGGCCGGCGTGATCAGCCACAGGATCAGCCAGAAGGCGATCACCTCGTCCCAGACGACGGCGCTCGGGTCCGCCGTGCCCATGTGGCGCGCGGTGGCGGTGCAGGCCCACCATCCCACCGCCAGCGAGCCAAGCAGCACCGCGGCCCAGTGCAGGTCGCCCAGGCCGGGGCGCAGCAGCAGGTAGGCCGCCCAGGCCCACAACGTGCCGACCGTGCCGGGCGCGAACGGCGCCAGGCCGGCGCCGAAACCGAGGGCGATCGGATGCGCCGGGTGGCTGAACATGAAGCGCCAGCCCGCGCGGCGCGCCGGCGTCATGGGCGGATTCAGCGGCGGGTTCACCGGCGGCGGGGTCGGCGGGAGGTCGTTCACGAGCGGAAATGGTCGAAGGAGCCGAAGGTGTGCGGCACCTGGCGACCCGATGAATCGACCAGCCGCAGCGCCGCACCGGCTTCGATGCGGCCGATGCGCGTGGCAGCCACGCCGGCGCGCCGCGCCGCGGCCTGCACCGCATCGGCCGAAGCGGGTGCAGCGGTGAAGATCAGCTCGTAGTCGTCGCCGCCGGCCAGCGTGCACTCGCGTTGCCAGGCCAGGCTCTGCGCGGCCAGCACGGCACTGCGCGGCACGGCATCGACGTCCACCACCGCACCCACGCCGGAGCGGCGCAGCACATGGCCGAGGTCACCGAGCAGCCCGTCGGACACGTCGATCGCGCTCGTCGCGATGCCACGCAGCGCCAGGCCGAGGGCGACGCGCGGCTGGGGCTGCTCCATGGCGGCGCGCACGGACTCGAAGGCCGCCGCGTCCAGCGCGAGCTGGCCGCGGAACACTTCGAGCGCCAGGCGCGCATCGCCGACCGTGCCGCTGACGTAGAGGTCGTCGCCCGCGCGGGCCCCCGAACGCAGCAGCGCCTGCCCCGGCGGGACCTCGCCCATCGCGGTGATGCAGATGTTCAGCGGCCCCTGCGTGGTGTCGCCACCGACCAGCTCGATGCCCTGCGCCTCGGCCAGCGCGAACAAGCCGCGCGCAAAGCCTTCGAGAAACGCCTCGTCGGCACGCGGCAGCGCCAGCGCCAGCGTGAACCCCAGCGGCTGCGCGCCGCAGGCGGCCAGGTCGCTGAGGTTGACCGCCAGCGCCTTGTGGCCCAGGCGATCCGCTGCCACGGTGGACAGGAAGTGCCGGCCTTCGACCAGCATGTCGCTGGACACCGCGACCTGCATGCCGGCCGAAGGCGCGAGCAGCGCGCAATCGTCGCCGATGCCCAGCGCTGCGCGCCGCACGTCGCGTGTGAAGTACTTGCCGATCAGGTCGAATTCGCCCAGGGACATTCCGCGATTGTCGCCGCGCGGCGTCAGGCGTCCGGGCCGACCTCGCGCAAGAGATTCGCGAGCTCGACGGCGGAGCGCACGTCCATCTTCTCGAACACCCGCGAGCGATGCACTTCCACCGTGCGCACGCTGATGTCCAGCGCGTCGGCGATCAACTTGTTCGGCCGGCCTTCGATGACCAGCCGCATCACATCGCGCTCGCGCTCGGTGAGCTCGGCCAGCCGCCTCTTCACGGACTCACGCCCCAGGCGTGCGCGGATCGCCGCCTCGCTGCGCTGCAGCGCCTGCTCGATGCGGTCGACCAGCGCGTTGTCGGAGAAGGGCTTCTCGACGAAGTCGAAGGCACCACGCTTGACGGCGGCCACGGCGGTGGGCACATCGCCATGGCCGGTCAGGAAGATCACCGGCAGCGCACCGAGCACGCCGAGCTCGGCCAGCCGCTCGAACAGCGACAGGCCACTCATGCCGGGCATGCGCACGTCCAGCAGCAGGCAGCTCGGCGCGCCGGGCCAGTCGGCCAGCGCCTGCGGCGACTTGCCGGCGAGCATGGCCTCGAAGGCCTCGGCGCTGGCAAATCCTTCGGAGAGCAGCCGGCGCGAGCGCAGCAACCAGCCCAGGGCGTCGCGCACCACGTCTTCGTCGTCGACCAGGTAGACGATGGGCAGGCCCAGGGCTGAGGCGGAGTTCATGAGGGAAGTTCGGCGGCGGCGTCCGGAGGCTCGGCCGCGAGCGCCGCCGCGGCGGCACGCTCCCTGGCCTCGGACGGCAGGGTAAACCGAAACTCGGTGCCCAGGCCAGTGCCGACGCTGGCGAGGTTGACGAAATCCAGCGCCCCGCCGTGCTGCTCGATCACCGTGCGGCACAGGCTTAGGCCCAGGCCCATGCCTTCGCTGCGTGTCGTGAAGAAGGGCGTGAACAGCCGCGTTGCCACGTCGTCTGCGATGCCGGGGCCGCGGTCGACGACGCTGAAGGTGACCCAGCGCTCGTGCGTCTGCCGGGCGCGCAGCGTGAGCACGCGGTCGGCCAGCTCGGTGTTCGTCTCCATCGCCTGGATGCCGTTGCGCGTCAGGTTGAGCAGCACCTGCTCGACCATCGTGCGATCGCACACCACGCGCGGCGGAGGGTCAGGCAGGTCGAGCTCGATGCGCGTGCCGCTCTTGCGCGCCTGCAGGCGCACCAGCGGCATCACTGCGTCGAACAGCACGTCGGCGCGCACCGCCTCGCGCGCCTGCTCGCGGCGGCGCACGAAGTCGTGCACGCTCTTGATGACGCGGCCGGCGCGCTCGGCCTGCTCGGCGATGCGCTGCGCAGCCTGGCGCAGCATGGCCGGCGCCTCGGGATCGGCGGGCCTGCCCGCCTCGAGCAGGTTCAGCGACCCCGCCGCGTAGCTGGCGATCGCCGCCAGCGGCTGGTTCAGCTCGTGGCTGAGCAGCGAGGCCATCTCGCCCACCGTGGCCAGCCGCGCGGTGGCCTGCAGGCGCTCCTGCTGCTGGCGCGACAGTTCCTCGACGCGGCGCTGTGCGCTGACATCGAGCACGCTGCTCATCCAGCCGGTGTGGCGGCCCTGGCCATCGACCAGCGGGGCCTCGAAGATCAGCACCGGAAAGCGCTCGCCGTTGCGGCGCATGAAGATGGTCTCGAAGCCGGCGCGCGCCTCCTGCGTCGAGCGCCCGGGCACGGCCGGCGGCCCACCCAGCCGCACGCTCTGCCGGCGCGCATAGTCGGCGGCCAGCTCGGGCGGCCAGTAGGGCGGCGTGCTCGGGCCCATCAGCTCGGCCTCGCCGAAGCCGACCATCTCGCAGAACGCCGGGTTGACGTGGGTGATGCGCCCGCTCAGGTCGCGCGCGCGCAGCCCGGTGACGAGCGAGTCTTCCATCGCCTTGCGGAACGACAGCGCCTCGGCCAGGCGAGCTTCCGCGCCGGCGCGGCGGCGCACGTCGCGCACCAGCAGGCCCACCACCACCGCGAGCGCCAGCGACAGGCCGAACACCAGTGCCACGGCCAGGTTCGGGATCAGGCTCGGGCTGCCGACGGCGCTATCCACGCGCAGCTGCAGCCCCTGGCCCGGCAGGTCGATGACCCGCTCGGCCACGAACACGCCGGCGCCGCGCCGCGCGCCGGCACGCGCCAGGCGCGTGCCGTCGCCCTCGATGAAGGAGAACTCATGGCCGCGCGACATTTCCGCGCCGACCGATTCCTCGAGCAGGCGGCCGAGCGCGAGCGTGGCGATCACCACCCCGTCGGGCTGGCCGGCGCGCTGCAAGGGCACGCACAGGTCCATCACCTCCAGGCCCAGGCCGTCGCTCAGCGGCACGAAGTAGCTGCGCGAGAAGGCCGGGGCGGCCAGCCGCAGCGCGCCGGCGCAGGCGAGCTGGGCCTCGAGCTCGATGTCCTCTCGTGCGATGCGGGTGAACACCGGCCCCTGGTAGGGCGAGTCGACCGCGTCGGCGATGTGCATGCGAGGGTCGCGCCGCTCGATGCGCATCAGGTCGCGCCGCGAATGAAGCAGCGTCGCGGCCTCGCTGCGCCAGCGTGCCGCGCCAGGGTCGTTCCATTGCAGGGCCTGCAGGCTCTGCTGGTGGCGCGACAGCGCCTGGCGCACTTCGGCCGCTGCCGCCGTGGCAGCGGACTCGACCAGGTCCTGCGCGCGCACACGCTCGTAGTTGGCGGTCAGGAACACGAGCAACGACTGCGCCACCACCAGCAGCGCCACCAGCGCCCCCCACAGCACGAGCCGCCGCCCGCGCGGGCGCGGCGGCGGTGCGTCGATCGACAGGGCTTCGTTCATGGCGCGGCTCAGCCGCGAGTATTCACGCGGATGGGTCAAAGCAGATACGCAGTTTCGCGCATGGGTTCATGCCGAACCTGCAGCCACACTCCGCCCTGGAACGTCGGGGCCGACTCCTACAATCCGCTTCCCCGCGCCAGTGGGGCGAGCCACCAGACACAGCGAGACAACGACATGTCCAACGCCGACGACAAGCGCGCCGAACTGCGCCGTGCAGCCCTCGAGTACCACGAGTTCCCGACGCCGGGCAAGATGGCGATCGCGGCCACCAAGCAGCTCGTCAACCAGCGCGACCTGGCCCTGGCCTACTCGCCCGGCGTGGCGGCGGCCTGCGAGGAGATCGTCGCCGACCCGGCCAACGCCTTCCGCTACACCTCGCGCGGCAACCTGGTGGCCGTGGTCACCAACGGCACCGCGGTGCTCGGCCTGGGCGACATCGGCCCGCTGGCGGCCAAGCCGGTGATGGAAGGCAAGGCGGTGCTGTTCAAGAAGTTCGCCGGCATCGACGTGTTCGACATCGAGGTCGCGGAGCGCGACCTCGACAAGCTGATCGACATGATCGCGGCGCTCGAGCCCACCTTCGGCGGCATCAACCTCGAGGACATCAAGGCGCCGGACTGCTTCTACGTCGAGCGCGCGCTGCGCGCACGCATGAAGATCCCGGTCTTCCACGACGACCAGCACGGCACGGCCATCGTCGTCGGCGCGGCGATGCTCAACGCGCTGAAGGTCTCGGGCAAGGACATCAAGAAGGTCAAGCTGGTCGCCTCTGGCGCGGGTGCGGCGGCGCTGGCCTGCCTGGGCCTGCTGCTCAAGCTCGGCCTGCCGCGCGAGAACATCTGGGTCACCGACCTGGCCGGCGTGGTCTACGAGGGCCGCAAGGAGCTGATGGACGAGGACAAGGCGCAGTTCGCGCAGAAGACCCCGCATCGCACGCTCGCGCAGGCGATCGTCGGCGCCGACATCTTCCTGGGCCTGTCGGCCGGCGGCGTGCTGAAGAAGGAGATGGTCGCGACGATGGCGAAGAATCCGTTGATCTTCGCGCTGGCCAACCCGAACCCGGAGATCCTGCCCGAGGACGTCAAGGCGGTGCGCGACGACGCGATCATCGCCACCGGCCGCACCGATTACCCGAACCAGGTCAACAACGTCCTGTGTTTCCCGTACATCTTCCGTGGTGCGCTCGACTGCGGCGCGACGACGATCACCGACGAGATGGAGATCGCCGCGGTGCACGCGATCGCCGAACTCGCGCAGGCCGAGCAGAGCGAGGTGGTGGCGGCGGCCTATGCCGGCGTGACGCTGAGCTTCGGCCCGGAGTACCTGATCCCCAAGCCCTTCGACCCGCGCCTGATGATGAAGATCGCACCGGCGGTGGCGAAGGCGGCCGCCGATTCAGGCGTGGCTTCGCGGCCGGTGAAGGACTTCGACGCCTACCGCGAGAAGCTGCAGACCTTCGTCTACGCCTCCGGGCAGACGATGAAGCCGATCTTCGCGCTGGCCAAGCGCGCCGCGACCAAGCGCGTGGCCTACGCCGAGGGCGAGGAGGAACGGGTGCTGCGCGCCGTGCAGGTGGTGGTCGACGAAGGCCTGGCGCGGCCCACGCTGATCGGCCGGCCGGCTGTGATCGCACAGCGCATCGAACGCTTCGGCCTTCGCCTGAAGGAGGAGCTCGACTACGACGTTGTCAACGTCGAGAACGACCACCGCTACCGCGACTTCTGGCAGACCTATCACCAGATGACCGAGCGCCGCGGCGTGACGGTGCAGGTCGCGAAGATCGAGATGCGCCGGCGCCTGACGCTGATCGGCTCGATGCTGCTGCACAAGGGCGAGGTCGACGGCATGCTCTGCGGCACCTGGGGCACCACGGCCTCGCACCTGTTCTACATCGACCAGGTGATCGGCAAGCGCCATGGCGGCAGCCCGAGCACGCAGCAGGACGTGCTACGCCTGCATGAACGGGCTGATGCTGCCGGGACGCCAGGTCTTTCTCGTCGATACCCACGTGAACGCCGACCCGAGCGCCGAGGAACTGTCCGAGATCACCGTGATGGCCGCCGAGGAGATGCTGCGTTTCGGCGTGCAACCCAAGGCCGCGCTGCTGTCGCACTCCAACTTCGGCAGCAGCGATCACCCGAGCGCCATCAAGCTGCGCCGCACGCTGGCGCTGCTGCGCGAGCAGGCCCCCTGGCTGGAAGTCGACGGCGAGATGCACGGCGACGTCGCGCTCGACGGCGAACTGCGCCACGCCTTGATGCCGCGCAGCACGCTCAAGGGCGACGCCAACCTGCTGGTGCTGCCGAACATCGATGCCGCCAACATCTCCTACAACCTGCTGAAGACCGCGGCCGGCGGCGGCATCGCGATCGGGCCGGTGCTGCTCGGCGCCGCCAAGCCGGTGCATGTGCTGACGCCGTCAGCAACAGTCAGGCGCATCGTGAACATGACGGCTCTGACGGTCGCTGACGCCAACGCGGCACGCTGACACGATTCGGTCATGCAGAGCGATTGAATGGCTCGCCAAGCCCGGCAAACTCCTGGGGAATTGCTGCGCCGCACACGATGGCGTGCACCCCTGGACTGTGCTGTCTATCGCCTCTAGAGTTCGATTCATCAAAGCTCTTATTAGAGTGTGCAGTTACTAGCATAACCTGCGCTCTGCCCCAATTTGAGGCAGCGGCTTGAGGTTTTGCGCCCATTTCTGTACCATCACGGTTTCTGGATTCAGGGATTACCCGTGTCTTCCTCCGGTCGGTCGCTGCGGTGGCAGGTGCTTCGCAAGGTGGGGCTCGCCGCCGTGGTGGCCGGAGCGAGTCTGGCAGGTGCAATGCTTCCGAACGAAGCGCTGCAGGCCAGGGAATCGGTCTCGTCCCGGGTGTCGCTCGCCGAGCTGCCACCCGAGGCCGTGAAGACACATCGGTTGATCCTTTCCGGCGGGCCCTTCCCGTATTCGAAGGATGGCTCGGTGTTCGGTAACCGTGAACGGCAGCTTCCCGCACAAACGCGCGGCTTCTATCGCGAATACACCGTCAAGACACCGGGCGCATCCAACCGGGGAGCCCGACGGATCGTCTGCGGCGGGAAGACGCCCACCGCACCGGAAGCCTGTTACTACACCGCCGATCACTATGCGAGCTTCCGCCGCATCGTGGAGTGAGCGGCGCCAGCGGAATCACGTGACACGAGGAGGAACGAGACCATGCTCTTGCAGACCGTCCGTCCAAACATTGTTCAGGCCATACGCGCGTACCGCGTCGAGGATCTGATGGCCGCCGCCGAAGGCGCCGGCCAGCACTTCCTCTATGCGAACCTGACCGCTGCGCAGTCGAAACAGGAGGTGCTGGAAAGCATCGCCCAGTCGTTCATGTTCCCGGCCCATTTCGGCAAGAACCTGGACGCGCTGTACGACTGCATGACCGACCTGGTGCACAAGTCCGGCTCGCAGCCGGGCTTCGTGGTGGTGCTGGAACAGCTGCCCGACAACCCCCGCTTCGACCGTGAGGCCCGCGAGCAATTGCTCGACGTCTTCCGCGACGCTGCCGACTACTGGGGGGAACGACGAATACCGTTCAGGTGCTTCTATTCTTTTCAGTAGCCCGCTCCCAGGAACAAGGGTCATGGGAGCGGGCGACGGAAACGACCCAGAGCGTCGCCGAGAAGCCGGCCAAGCCGGCGGCCAAGAGCGCAGCCAACGCCAGCTTCGGCATGAACATGCCGATGATGAGCAGTGCGTTCGACACTGCGATGTGGCTGAACGCCGCTTGAAACAGCGACTTTGCTGAACCACGACGGCGGCCTGCGGGCCGCCGTTGTCATTCGGGCGTGCGGCAGGCGGCGGCCAGTGCCAGATATTCGGCCACCGGCACCTCTTCAGCGCGCCGCTGCAGGTCGAACGGCGCGTCGCAGCCGCGCGCCTCGAGCCAGCGGCCCAGCGTGTGGCGCAGCAGCTTGCGGCGCTGCGAGAAGGCGACGGTGACGAGTTCGCCGAGCAGCACCGAATCCACCGCCTGCGTGCCCGGCAGCGGCTGCATGCGCACCACGGCCGAATCCACTCGCGGTGGCGGCTCGAAGGCCTCGGGCGGCACGTCGAGCAGCGACTCGATGTCGTAGCGCCATTGCAGCATCACGCTCAGGCGCCCGTAGTCCTTGTTGCCGGGGCGGGCGGCCATGCGCTCGACCACCTCCTTCTGCAGCATGAAGGTCTGGTCGACCACACGCGAGGCCACCGCGAGCAGGTGGAACAGGATCGGCGTCGAGATGTTGTACGGCAGGTTGCCCACCACGCGCAGCGGCTGGCCGAGCCGATCGGCCAGCGCCGCGAAATCGACCTTCAACACGTCGGACTCGACCACGTCGAGCCGCGGGTTGCGGCGCAGCCGCGCCGCCAGGTCGCGGTCGAGCTCGATCACCGTCAGCCGCTCGCAGCGCTCGAGCAGCGGCCCGGTCATCGCGCCGAGGCCGGGGCCAATCTCGACCAGCGCCTGACCGGGCCGCGGGTCGATCGCCGCGACGATCGCGTCGATCACCCCGGCATCGGCGAGGAAGTGCTGCCCGAAACGCTTGCGGGCGATGTGGCCCATGGCCTCAGAGCGGCGCTTCGCGCATCTCCACGTAGGCGCGTGCGCGCAGTTCGCGCAGCCACTCCGTGTAGGCGTCGTCGAACTTCTGCTCGCGCAGCACGTTGCGCGCCTGCTCGCGCTGCTGCTTCAGGTCCAGCGACACGGCACGGCGGTCGGTCACCTGGATCAGGTGCACGCCGAAACGCGACACCACCGGTTCGGAGATGCCGTTGATCGCCAGCCGGTTCATCGTCTCCTCGAACTCGGGCACGAAGGTGCCGGCCCCGGCCCAGCCGAGGTCGCCACCGAGCGCGGCACTGCCGTCTTCGGAGTTGTCGCGGGCCAGTTGGTCGAAGCTCGCCTTGCCGCTCTCGATCTGCTGCTTGAAGCCGGCCAGGCGCTTCTGCGCTGCCTCGGCGGACAGCTGCGCCGACGGGCGCAGCAGGATGTGCCGCGCACGGGTCTGCTGCATGCGGAAGGCCTCGCCCTCGCGCTTGTCGACCAGCTTGAGCAGGTGGAAGCCGGCGCCGGTGCGCAGCAGCTCCGGCGCCACCTCGCCGGGCTTGAGCGAGCGCACCGTGGACACGAACACATCGGGCAGGCGCTCGGCCGTGCGCATGCCGATGACCCCGCCGGCGGCGCGGTTGCTGTCTTCGGAGAGTTCGCGCGCCACCGCCTCGAATGCCTCGCCGGCCTGCACGCGCTTCTGTGCGGCTTCGGCCCTTTCGCGGCGACGCGCCGTGTCGGCGGCGCTGGCGCCTTCGGGCACCGTCACCAGGATCTGCGCGATGTTGTACTCGGCCACGGCGCTGGCGGCCTCGCGGCGCTTGTCGAGGTACGCGTCGACGTCGGCGTCGGTGACACGGATGCGCGCCTGCACCTCGCGCTCGCGCACGCGCTCGGTGAGCAACTGGTCGCGCACGTTGGTGCGAAAACGCGCGTAGTCGATGCCTTCCTTGCGCAGCCGCTCGCGCAACTGCGCCATGGTGATCTGGTTCTGCACGGCCACGTTGCCGACGGCGCGGTCGAGGTCGACGTCGTCGACACGCTGGCCGCTCTCGCGCGCATGGGTGAGCTGCACGCGCTCGTCGATCAGCGCGTCCAGCACGTCGCGGTACAGCTGATCGTCGGGCGGCAGCGTGGCGCGTTGCCGCGCCGCGTCGGCGCGCACGCGGCTGATACGCGTCTGCACCTCGGAGGCGGTGACGAGCTCCTGGTTGACGATGGCGACGATGTAGTCGCCGTTGCGCAAAGGCGCAGCCTTGCCTTGCGCGTGCAGCAACGGCGCAGCGGCAGACAGCAGGAGGGCCAGCAGCACGGGCCTCAGGACGAACAGGGCATCAGTCATAGGTACTCAGCACGGCAGGCGTACTGCGCTCGTCGCGCAGCAGACGGTAGCCGGGGATATTGTCCTTCAAGACCTGCAAGGGGTTGGAACCGAGCCGGGACAGGCCGACCAGCTCCAGTTGCAGCAGCAAGCGCGTGGTCGCCTCGCTGCGGCCGGTCGACAGCCGTTCGGCCACCACGCGCCCGATCCAGCAGCCGGCGTCGTACTCGAGGCCGAGCACCGAATCGGTGATGCGGCTGTCGCGCACGCTGTAGTTGATGCGCCCGACGCTGTACCAGCTGCCCTGGCAGGCGCCTCCTGCCGAGCCCTCGGCAGCGGACTCCGGCGGCGTGCGGCCGTACAGCGGCCACTGCCAGCCCAGCTCGACCTGCTCGCTCAGGCCACGCGCCAGGCGATAGGTGGCGCCGAAGGTTCGGTAAGGGCCCGGCGAGTAGCGCGCGCCGATGATCGAGCGCACGGTGCGCTTCAGGTCGGGGCTGTACTGGACCGAGCCATCCAGCGTCCAGCGCTTGTAGAGGTTGGTCGAGCCGAGCAGCAGCACGTCGGAGAAGCGCTGCGTGAGCGGGGTGCACTCGGGCGCGACCAGCGGGTCCGCGGAGGGGGTGCACTCCGAGGTGATCTTCTGGTCGCGGAACAGATAGCGCTGCACCACGCCGAGCCGCAAGGCCTCGGCACCGCTGGCCGGGTCGAGGAATCGGGTGGTCACGCCGGCGGTGAGCTGGTGGGCATCGGAGACGCGATCGACGCCCGAGAACGCGTTCTCGGCGTACAGCGATTCGAAGTTGAAGTCCTTGGGTGCTGCATCGAACGCCAGCCGCGCATCCTGCGTGCGGTACGGCGTGTTCACGTACATCAACCGAGGCTCCAGCGTCTGCCGCACGTCGCGGCCGAACCAGTTGGCCTCGCGCTCGAGCTGCCACTGGCTGTCGACGCTGAAGGTCGGGATGGCACGCGACAGGCCTCGCCGGCCGCCCAGCGGCTCGTCCAGCGAATAGGCCGCCGCATTGAGCGACAGCCGCGGCGTCAACGTCCAGCCCGGCGCGACAAAAGGCCGCGCGACGCTGCCCAGCGCGTGCCAGCGAACGCCCACCGGCCGTGCCTCGGCGAGCAGGTCGCCGCGGCCGTCGGTGGGCTCGGCGAAGCGGTTCAGTTCGGTCTCGAAGGCGATTTCGAACCCCTGGCCCGCACGATGGATGCCGCGCAGACCGACCTGCGGCGCACGGTCGTAGGGCGACTCGATGCGGCTCGCGTCGTCCTGGAGCACCTGCCAGCGCTGCACCCTGGCATAGCTCGTCCAGTCGCCGAAGAGTCGCTTCGCCTGCAGGTCGGTGGCCAGCAGGCGCGGCGTGACGCTCGCGACGGCGCGCGGGAAATCCTTCCAGTAGGCATCGTCGGACACGCGCAGACCGGCGAACTGCATCGTCGCGCCCAGCGGCAGCTCGCTCTCGTGGGCGAGGTTGAGCGCGTAGCGCGACCGGCCGGTGAGGCGGTCGTTGGGCAGCAGGTGCAGGTTGGCCGTGCCCTGATAGCGCGGCTCGAGGTAGCGGAACTCGGTCTCGGCACCGACCCCGCGCTTGGCCGACAGCAGCGGCGTCAGCGTGGCATCGCGGTTCGGCGCGATGTTCCAGTAGTACGGCATCGAGAACTGCAGGCCGCTCTTGCTGTCCAGGTTCACGCTCGGCGGCAGCCAGCCCGACTTGCGCGCGTCGGTCAGCGGAAAGCTCAGCACCGGCGCGCCGAGGATCGGCACGCCGTAGAAGCGCAGCACGGCGTGCTCGGCGATGCCTTCGTTCGCCTCGAAGTCCATCTTCACGCGGTCGGTCGTCAGCAGCCAGGCCGGCCCGCCGGAGCCGTCGCTCGGGCAGCTGGTGTAGGTGGCGCCGGTGGCCACCGCACGCTGCTCGTCGAGGAAATCGATGCGCCGCGCCGTGCCCCCCGCGCCGGTGCGCCCGAAGTGGTAGGTCGGCTCGAGGAAGAAGCCCTCGAATCGCTGCACGTGCAACTGCAGCTCGGGGCCGCTGTAGACGTTGCCGTCGCGGCTGATGCGCACCTGGCCGCGCGCCAGCGCCAGGTCGTCGGGGTGGTCGTAGCTCAGCCGGTCGGCGCGGATCACCAGCCCGCCGCGGCGGAACTCGGCATCGCCCTCGGCCAGCGTCTCCAGGTCGGGCCGGCCGCGCAGTTCGCGCGCGCGCAGGATGATCGGTAGCGCCCGCGTGCCTTCGCCGCGCGGCAGCGGCTGCAGATCGGTGGCGGTGCGCAGCTCGATCGCGCCCTCGTCCGATGCCGCGCCCTGGGCACGCACCATGCCGCAGGCTGCGAGCGCCAGCAACAGCGGCGTTCGGCGCAAGGCGCGAGGCAGGGACGAGCGAGTCGAACGAGGCACGTGCAGCAGTGAGAGCGGGGCACCGTGCGGCTTCGTCGGCGCGCGCATCGGAAGCTGCGCGCGTCCGCGGGACGGCGGGGTGGTTTGTAGAATCGATTATCCACGAGGGCCCCGCCCCGCAACGCCTTGACCCCATCTCCCGACTCCTCTGCCATCGCCTGGGCCGACCCGGCACGCCGAACGGCCTTCGAGCAGTGGCTGGCCGGCATCGCCGCGCGGCATGCCCTGGCCCCGGCGACGCTGCGCAGCGCCTCCAGCGACGCGAGCTTTCGCCGCTACCTGCGCATCGACGGTGCCGGCGGCGCCACCTACATCGTCATGGACGCCCCGCCGCCGCAGGAAGACGTGCGCCCCTTCGTCGCTGTGGCCGCCATGCTGCAAGGCGCCGGCCTGCACGCGCCTCGGGTGCTCGAGCAGGACGCCGCGCAGGGCTTTCTGCTGCTCACCGACCTGGGCTCGCGGCTGTACCTCGACGAGCTTCACGCCGCCGTTGCACGCCGTGACTCGAAACTCGCCGACACGCTGATGCGCGACGCCATCGCCGCGCTGGTGCAGTGGCAGTCGCGCGCCGATGCGAGCGGCCTGGCGCCCTACGACGACGCGCTGCTGCGCCGCGAGCTGGGACTGTTTCCCGACTGGTGCGTGACGCGCGAATACGGCGTCGAGTGGTCGGCCGAGCAGCAGCGGCAATGGCAGGCCACCTGCGACCTGCTCGTCTCCAGCGCGCTGGCTCAGCCCACCGTGGCCGTGCACCGCGACTACATGCCGCGCAACCTGATGCTGGCGCAACCCAACCCGGGCATCCTCGATTTCCAGGACGCGGTGCGCGGCCCGATCAGCTACGACGTCGCCTCGCTGCTGCGCGATGCCTTCATTTCCTGGGACGAAGCCCAGGAGATCGACTGGGCGGTCCGCTACTGGGAGGCCGCGCGGCGTGCCACGCTGCCGGTGCCCGACGACTTCGGCGAGTTCTGGCGCCAGCTCGAATGGATGGGCCTGCAGCGCCACCTGAAGGTGCTGGGCATCTTCTGCCGCCTCAAGCACCGCGACGGCAAACCGAAGTACAGCCAGGACCTGCCGCGCTTCTTCGCCTACGCGCACAAGGTGGCCACGCGCTACAACGGCCTGGGGCCGCTGGCGCGGCTGCTCGAGCCGCTGATGGGCACCAGCCGCGTCGACGCGTTCTACTGAGCGCGCGTGGCTCGCTGCGTTTCGCAGCCGGCGGCGCTGAGCCAGGGGTCGCGGTCTTCGCCGCCGAACACGCTGACCAGGAAATCGACGAAGGCGCGCGTGCGCGCCGGTACGTGCTTGCGCGTGGGCATGGCGGCATAGATCGTTGCGTTGAACAGCCGCCATTCGGGCAGCACGCGTTCGAGCACGTGCTCGAGCAGCGCGTCTTCCACCACGAACGACGGCAGCCCGGCGACACCCAGGCCATGCAAGGCCGCGGCGTACAGCATGTCGATGTGCGTGGTCGCCAGCAGCGGCCGCTTGGGCGCCAGCGTGACGGTCTCTCCGCCTGGCTCGTCGTCGCCGAACGCACCGCGCAGGAAGGGCACCTCGCGCATCGCGCTGGGCAGCATGGCGTCGTGGTGCTCGAGTTCGCGCGGGTGATTCGGGCGCCCGCGGCGGTCGAGGTACTGCGGCGAGGCGCAGGCGATCACCTCGCTGCGCGCCAGGCGCCGCGCGACGAAGTCGCCGTCGAGTGGCCGCCTCGCCACCGACAGGATGGTGACGTCGAAGTTCTCGTCCACCGATTCCACCGGCCCCGGCGCCGACAACTCGATCGTCACCTTCGGGTATTGCTCGTGGAAGGTCGGCAGGTGCTTGGCCAGCTGATGGACGGCAAAGGCCGGCGGTGACAGCACGCGCAAGTGGCCACGTGGCTCGCTGCTCGCGGCGCTGGCCAGCGCTTCGGCTTCCTCCACCTCGGTGAGCACGAGGCGCACACGTTCCAGGTACAGCTCGCCGATGTCGGTCAAGGCCAGGCGGCGTGTGGTGCGGTTGATGAGCCGCGCACCGAGGTGCTCCTCGAGGTCGGCCACCAGGCGCGTGACAACCGCCGGCGAGAGGTTCAGCTCGCGCGCCGCACCTGCAAAGCTGCCGGCATCGATGACCCGCGAGAACACCCGCATCGAATGCAGTCGGTCCATTTCAACCTCTTGATTATTTCGTTGCCAGCAACGCCGTGTTCAATCTTATGCGCTTTATTGATTGATCGGCAATGCCTACAGTTCATCCCATCGATGAGCCCAACGCAACGACGCAGTGACTCACCGAGGCTGGACAAGACGGCAAACAACAACAAGGCCGCCCTGCCCGGAAACGTCAAACAACCTGTACTGAAGGAATTCATCATGAACACCAAGCAACTCTTCGCCGCCGCCGCCTTTGCCGTGATCGGCACCTCCGCCTTCGCCGTGGAAGCCGAACAGATCGTCCCGCAATCGGGCCAGCTGACCCGCGCTGAAGTCCAGGCCCAGGTGGCCCGCGCCCAGATCACCGGCGAGCTGACCTTTGCCGGCGACAGCTACGGCGGCTTCAAGGCCGTGACCTGGGCGGCGCGCAAGTCGCCCCTGGAGCACGCCGCCACGCGCAGCCGCGATGAAGTGCGTGAGGAAGCCCGTGCGGCCGGCCGCGCGTCGACGTTCAACCAGCTCTACGTGGGCGGCTGAACCCGAACCAGGAACCGTGGACTTGTCCAGCAAGGCCGCCTTCGGGCGGCCTTTGTCGTTGCGGCCCGACAATACGCAGCCTGCCGATGCAACCGACATGCTGCGAATCACCGAACTGCGACTGCCGCTGAACCACCCCGAGCCCGCGCTGCGCGAAGCGGTGCTGGCACGGCTGGGCATCGCCGACGCCGCGCTGCGGGGCTTCACCCTGTTTCGCCGCGGCTACGACGCGCGCCGCAAGAGCGCCATCGTGCTCGTCTACACGCTGGACTGCGAGGTCGACGGCGAAGCCGACGTGCTCGCACGCCATGCCGGCGACCCGCATGTGCGCCCGGCGCCCGACACACGCTACCGCTTTGCCGGCCACGCGCCTGCGGACTTCGCCGCGCGCCAGCCACTGCGGCCGGTCGTCGTGGGTTTCGGCCCCTGCGGCCTGTTCGCCGCGCTGATCCTGGCGCAGATGGGCCTGCGCCCGATCGTGCTCGAGCGCGGCAAGGCCGTGCGCGAGCGCACCAAGGACACCTGGGGCCTGTGGCGCCAGCGCGAGCTGAACCCCGAGTCGAACGTGCAGTTCGGCGAGGGCGGCGCCGGCACCTTCTCCGACGGCAAGCTGTGGAGCCAGATCACCGACCCGCGCCACCTCACGCGCAAGGTGCTCACCGAGTTCGTCAAGGCCGGTGCCCCCGACGAGATCCTCTACGTCAGCAAGCCGCACATCGGCACCTTCCGCCTGGTTAGCATGATCGAGAAGATGCGCGCCGAGATCGAATCGCTGGGCGGCGAGGTGCGCTTCAAGCAGCGCGTCACCGACCTGCGCATCGAGGCCGGCCAGGTGCGTGGCGTGACGCTGGCCGACGGCACGCAGATCGATGCCGAGCATGTCGTGCTCGCACTCGGCCACAGCGCCCGCGACACCTTCGCGATGCTCCACGAGCGCGGCGTCCACATGGAGCCCAAGCCCTTCTCGGTGGGCTTTCGCATCGAGCACCCGCAGTCGCTGATCGACCGTGCGCGCTTCGGCCCGAACGCCGGCCACCCGCTGCTGGGCGCGGCAGACTACAAGCTGGTGCACCACGCGAAGAACGGCCGCTCGGTGTACAGCTTCTGCATGTGCCCCGGCGGCACGGTGGTGGCCGCCACCTCCGAGCCGGGCCGCGTGGTGACCAACGGCATGAGCCAGTACTCGCGCAACGAGCGCAACGCCAACGCCGGCATCGTGGTGGGCATCTCGGCACAGGACTATCGGCAGGACGGCCGCGCCGACGGGCCCGTGAATCCGCTGGACGGCATCGCCTTCCAGCGCGCGCTGGAGTCGCGCGCCTACGAACTCGGCGGCGCGAACTACGACGCGCCCGGCCAGCGTGTGGGCGATTTCATCGCCGGCCGGCCCTCGCGCGGCTTCGAGTCCGTGCTGCCCTCGTACACGCCGGGCGTGCGGCCGACCGACCTCGGCGAGCGCGGCCGCGAGAGCCTGCCGGTCTACGCCATCGAGGCGATCCGCGAGGCGCTGCCCGCCTTCGAGCGGCAGATCAAGGGCTTCTCGATGCCCGACGCGGTGCTCACCGGCGTCGAGACACGCACCTCGTCGCCGCTGCGCATCACGCGCGGTCGCGACTGGCAGAGCCTGAACGTGAAGGGCCTCTATCCGGCCGGTGAGGGGGCGGGGTATGCGGGCGGCATCATGTCCGCCGGCGTCGATGGCATCGAGGTGGCCGAGGCCGTGGGCCGTTCGATGCTCGGCCTGGCGCCCGCCGACGGCGGTGCCGCAGCGGGCCGTCAGCCGATGTTCACTGGGGCTTGACCAGCAAGTCCTGGATGGCGACCGACTTGACGGCAACTTCGTCGTCGTCGCCGCCGAGGTAGGCGTTCAGGCGATCCCGCATGTCGTCGGACAGGCGCGCGATGCCCTTGGGCGAGCCGATCTGTTCGCGCGTCTGCTGCGCGATGCTGACTTCCAGCAACAAGCCGACCTGCTGCGTGTTGCGCTGGATGGTGTTCTTGGCCACGGCTCCCGGCACGTCGAGCGCCACGCGCGCCTTGACCACCGTGCCGTCGACCGTGGTGGCCCGCACCTGCGGCAGGTTGACCCACTCCGGCGCTGCCTTCGCCGGCTCGACGTTCGACCAGGGCAGGTCGACCCAGGACATGCCCACCGAGATGCCGATCGGCACGGCAAGCAGGGCCGTCATCGCGACGGCGATCAGCACGAGGCGCCGGTTGTCGGTGGCCGGCTCGGCGAGGATGGGGGGCGGGGTCGCGGCCATCGGAAGTGTCTGGAAGATCAGGCCCGATTAGAGCCGCCCCGACACCGCCACAGCACCCCGATCAACGCAGCGAAAACACCGCTGATGTGGCGAGCGCCACGAAACCCGCGACTACGGGCAGGCCGCCATCACTTGTGCGACCGCCGCGGTCAGCTTCTTGCCGTACGGCACATGCAGGAACTCGTTCGGCCCGTGCGCGTTGCTCTTCGGACCGAGCACGCCACACACCATCATCTGCGCCTTCGGGAAGCCCTGCTGCAGCATGCTCATCAGCGGGATCGTGCCGCCCTGGCCGATGTAGCCGCAGGGCGCGCCGAAGTGAGCGCCCGATGCGGCGTTCAGCGCGTCGTCGAGCCAGGGTGCCAGGCTCGGGGCATTCCAGCCGCTGGCGCCTTGCGCGCCGACGCGGCCATCGGCGGAGAAGGTCACCTTCGCGTTGTAGGGCGCGTTGTCTTCCAGCAGCGCCTTCAGTTCGGCAGCGGCGCGGTTGCCGTCGACCAGCGGCGGCAGGCGCAGCGACAGCTTGAACGCGGTGTAGGGGCGCAGCACGTTGCCGGCGTTCTTCAGCTCCGGGAAGCCGTCGGCGCCGGTCACGCTCAGGGTCGGCTTCCAGGTGCGGTTGAGCAGCGCCTGCGTCGGGTCGGTGGTGGTGGGCAGGGTCGGGCCGCCATCGGCGCCGCAGGCCCAGGGAAAGCGCTTCCAAACCTCGTCGCCGAGGATCTGCGCGGTGGCACGCGCCTGCTCGAGCCGATCGGCCGGGATCTCGCAGTGGAAGGCCTGCGGCAGCAGGTTGCCGGTCTTCGAATCCTCCAGGCGATCGAGTACCTGGCGCAGGATGCGGAAGCTCGACGGCACCAGGCCGCTCGAGTCGCCCGAGTGCACGCCCTCGGTGAGGATCTCCACGCGCAAGGTGCCGGTGACGTTGCCGCGCAGGCTGGTGGTCAGCCAGAGCTGGTCGTAGTTGCCGGCGCCGCTGTCCAGGCACACGACCAGCGCCACGTTGCCCAGGCGCGGGCGCAGCAGGTCGATGTAGGCGGGCAGGTCGAAGGAGCCGCTCTCTTCGCAGCTCTCGATCACGCCCACGCAGCGCGGCCGCGGGATGCCTTGCTTGTCGAGCGCGGCGATGGCGGTGATCGAGGCATAGATCGCATACCCGTCGTCGGCGCCGCCGCGGCCATAGAGCAGGCCGTTCTCGTACTTCGGCGTCCAGGGGCCGAGGTCGTTGCGCCAGCCGTTGAACTCGGGCTGCTTGTCGAGGTGGCCGTACAGGCAGATGGTGTCGGCGCCCGGGCCGTTGCCGCCCGCCTTGGTGGCCGGCACTTCGAAGAAGATCACCGGCGTGCGCCCGGGCAGGCGCACCACCTCGAGTTTCAGGCCGGCGATCTTCTGGCCCTCGACCCAGCTCGCGGCGTCGCGCACCACGCGCTCGATGTGGCCGTTGGCCTGCCAGTCGGCATCGAACATCGGGCTCTTCGCCGGGATGGCGATGTAGTCGGTCAGCGCCGGGACGATCTGCTCGTCCCAGGCCTTCGACGCGAAGGCGGCGATCGCGGTGGCTTCATCGGGCTGCAGTGGCAGCAGCGGGTCGCGGGCGTTCATGGCGGGCTCCTGGCGGGGGCGGAGCACGAGTGTAGAACTCTCTCAGGGGCGCTGCTGCAGCCACGCCTGCAGGCGCATGAACACCTGCGCCTGCTCGGGCTCGTTGAAGATCTCGTGGTACAGCGGCTCGAACACCTGTGCCTGCAGCACCGCCTTCGGCGCCGCGGCGGCGAACTCGGCGCAGCCACTCGGCGCAACACATCGATCGCTGCCGGCCCACATCAGCAAGGTCGGCACGCGCCAGCGCGGCGCGACGCCGCGCACGAATTCGCCGCCATCGACGATGAAGCGTGTCAGGCGCGGCGTGATCCGGTCGTGCACCAGCGGGTCGGCCACGTAGGCGGCCACCACCGCCGGGTCGCGCGACACCCAGGACGGTTCCAGCCCATTGGCCACGGCGAGGTTCGGCGCCAGCGGGCCGAGCGTGGCCAGCAGCAGCTTCTGGAACCCATTCATGCCGATGCGCAGCGCGGGAGACGACAGCACCAGTCCATCGACCTCGCGATGCCAGGGCGCCGGCGCGGCCTGCAATCCTTCGGCGACGAAGCGCGCCGCGATCAATCCGCCCATGCTGTGACCGAGCAGCAGCAGCGGCCCAGTCGAACCGGCACGGGCCGCGTCGATCACCAGCGACAGGTCGCGCAGCAACGCGTCGTCGCTGGCGATGCGGCCGCGCTCGCCGCCGCTGCGGCCGTGGCCGCGGTGGTCGTGCGCCAACACGCGCCAGCCCCAGGCGTTGAGTTGCGCCGCCACATGGGCGTAACGCCCGCCGTGTTCGCCCAGCCCGTGCACGATCAGCACCGTGCCGCGCGGTGCGGCGTGCGGCCAGTCGTGCAAGAACAGGGGCAGTCCGTCGTCGGTGGAGAGGTTCGCTGGCATGGCGCCAGTGTAGGCAGGCGCAGCTGACCACCGGGGTTGACAAGCCGTGGTGCCGCGCTAGCCTGACGGGCTGTCCCCGGAGTCCCCATGAACGACTACTTCCAGCTGCATCGCGACGGCAGCCTCGCCCATCTGCAGCTGAATCGGCCCGAGCGTATGAACACCATGGCGCCGGACTTCTTCCCCGCGCTGCGAGACGCGGTCCGCGCGCTGCATGACGAAGGCAGCACGCGCGTGCTGGTGGTCTCGTCGACCGGCAAGCATTTCAGCGCCGGCATGGCGCTCGATGTCTTCGCCGGCGCACCCCGGCCCGCCGCGGCGCCGGCCCCCGACCGGCGCGACCCCAATGGCGAGGCGCAGCGCGAGGCCATCGGCGCGCTGATGAACATGCTCGACACCAGCACGCCGCGCGCGCGCTTGAGCTTCCAGGAGTCGCTGCGCCGCCTCATCGACTGCTTCAGCGCGCTCGACGAAGCGCGCTTCCCGGTCATCTGTGCGGTGCAGGGCGGCTGCATCGGCGGCGCGCTCGACCTCGCCACCGCCTGCGACATCCGCGTCTGCTCGGCCGACGCGTTCTTCACCGTGCAGGAGATCCACATCGGCATGATGGCCGACCTGGGCGTGCTGCAGCGCCTGGCGAAGATCGTGCCGCCCGGCGTGGCGCGGCAGATGGCCTACACCGGCGAACGCGTCGACGCGAAGCGCGCACTCGAGGTCGGCCTGGTCAACGCCGTGCTGCCCGATGCCGGCGCGCTGCTCGACCACGCGATGTCGCTGGCGCGGCAGATCGCCGCCAAGTCGCCGCTCGCGGTGACGGGCAGCAAGCTCGCGCTGAACCATGCGCGCGACCACGGCACCGCGGCGGCACTGGCGCAGATGGCCGTGCTGCAGAGCGCGATCTTCGACACCACCGAGATGGCCGAGGCGATCGCCGCGTGGAAGGCCAAGCGTGAAGGCGAATTCGCGCCCCTGACGCCCATCGCGAAGATCTGACGGCAAGCCGGATCGAGCGCTCGCCTGCAGACTTGCGGGCGTTTGGTTAGCATTCGTCAAGAAGTCTCGAGCACGCCGAGCCCACCGGCTCGCCCCAGCGTGCACCCCCTGTGAAACCCGTCCCGCGGCCCATGAGGCCGCGCCGGACATGCCATTCGAGGTCAGGCCATGAACCCTGGTGCCCGCGCACTCGCGTTGACGCTTTCCCTTGCCGCCCCCGCCTTGTTCAGCGGCTGCGGCCCGAGCCAGGCCCAGGGCGGCCCGCCGATGGCCCCGCCGGTGTCGGCCGCGCCGGCGGTGAGCAAGAACATCCCGCTGTACGACGAGTTCAGCGGCCGCCTGGAAGCCGTCGAGACCGTCGAGCTGCGCTCGCGCGTGGCCGGCACGCTGCAGCGCGTGCACTTCCGCGACGGCCAGGAGGTCAAGCGCGGCGAGCTGATGTTCAGCATCGACGCGCGGCCCTTCGCCGCCGAGCTGACGCGGCTGGAAGCGCAACTCGCCGCGGCACGCAGCGCCGAGGGCCTGTCCGCCAGCGAACTGGTGCGCACGAAGAAGCTGCTCGAGCAGAAGGCCGTGTCGCAGCAGGAAGCCGACCAGGCCGAGGCCGGTGCGCGCAACGCCTCCGCCGTGGTGCGTGCCGCCGAGGCCGCGGTGGCGGCGGCGAAGCTGAACGTCGAGTACACGCAGATCCGCGCGCCGATCGCCGGCCGCGCCTCGCGCGCCAACGTCACCGCCGGCAACCTGGTGGGCGTGGGCGACCCGGTGCTGACCACGCTGGTCGCGCAGGACAAGGTGCACGCCTGGTTCGACGTCAGCGAGCAGGCCTTCCTGCGCGCACGCGCGCAGATGAAGGCCAACGCCACGCCCAAGGTCGAGATGGCGCTGGCCAACGAGACCGGCTTCCCGCACGCCGGTGCTATCGACTTCGTCGACAACCGGCTCAACCCCGCCACCGGCGCGATCCGCATGCGCGCGGTGTTCGACAACCGCGACCGGCAGTTCACGCCGGGGCTGTTCGCCAAGCTGCGCCTGGGCGGCGGCACCGCCACCGGCGCGGTGCTCACGCCGGAGCGCGCCATCGGCACCGACCAGACCAAGCGCTACGTGTTCGTCGTCGGCCCCGACAAGACGGCGCAGTTCCGCGAGGTGCAGCTCGGGCCGCTGAGCGGCGGCATGCGCGTGGTCACGAGCGGGCTGAAGGCCGGCGAGCTGGTGGTCGTCAACGGGCTGCAGCGCGTGCGTCCCGGTGCGCCGCTGAACGCGCAGGTGCTGGCCGTCGACGCGCAGGGCATGCCGGTCGAGCCGCCGCCCCCACCGCCGCCCGGTTCGGCCCCTGCGCCCACGCCGCCGGCCAGCGATGCCAAGGGCAGCTCGCCGAAGAAGGCGTGAGGCACGTCGCATGAACATCTCACGCTTCTTCATCGACCGGCCGCGTTTCGCGGCGGTGCTGTCCATCCTCATCTTCCTGGTCGGCCTGATCGCCCTGCAGCGGCTGCCGATCTCCGAGTACCCCGAAGTCACGCCGCCCCAGGTGGTGGTGCGGGCGCAGTTCCCAGGCGCCAACCCGCGCGTGATCGCCGAGACGGTGGCCACGCCGCTGGAAGAGCAGATCAACGGCGTCGAGAACATGCTGTACATGAACAGCCAGGCCTCGGCCGACGGTTCGATGACGCTGTCGATCAGCTTCAAGATCGGCACCAACCCGGAGGTCGCCGCCACCGAGGTGCAGAACCGCGTCAACCGCGCGCTGCCGCGCCTGCCCGAGGTCGTGCGCCAGATCGGCGTGACCACCGAGAAGAGTTCGCCGAACTTCATCATGGTGGTGCACATGGTCTCGCCGGACCAGCGCTACGACGCGCTGTACCTGCGCAACTACGCGGCGCTGAACGTGCGCGACCGCATGCTGCGCATTCCCGGCATCGGCAGCGTGCTGACCTTCGGCTCGGGCGACTACGCCATGCGCATCTGGCTCGACCCGGGCAAGCTGGCCGCGCGCAACCTCACCTCGGCCGACGTGGTGAAGGCGCTTCGCGAGCAGAACGCGCAGGTCGCCGCCGGCGTGGTCGGCGCGCCGCCCTCGCCCGGCCACACCGACTTCCAGCTCGCCGTCAACACGCAGGGCCGCCTGACCAGCGAGGCGGAGTTCGCCGACGTGATCGTCAGCGCCGACACCGCCGACGGTTCGCTGGTGCGCATCAAGGACATCGGCCGCGTCGAGCTCGGCCCGAACACCTACGCGCTGGGCTCGCTGCTGAACAACAAGGAAGCAGCGGCGATCGGCATCTTCCAGGCGCCGAACTCGAACGCGCTGGCGCTGTCGAGCGCGGTGCGCGCGACCATGGAGGAGCTGAAGGCGAACTTCCCGCCCGGCGTGGACTACCAGATCGTCTACGACCCGACGCGCTTCGTGCGCACCTCGATCGAGAAGGTCGTCTCCACGCTGATCGAGGCGATCCTGCTCGTCGTGCTGGTGGTGGTGGTGTTCCTGCAGACCTGGCGCGCCTCGGTGATCCCGCTGCTGGCGGTGCCGGTGTCCATCGTCGGCACCTTCGCCGTGCTGCTGGCCCTGGGCTTCTCGATCAACACGCTGACGCTCTTCGGGCTGGTGCTGTCGATCGGTATCGTCGTCGACGACGCCATCGTGGTGGTCGAGAACGTCGAGCGCAACATCGAGGCCGGCCTGTCGCCGCGCGACGCCGCGGTGCACGCGATGCAGGAGGTCTCGGGCCCGATCATCGCCATCGGCCTGGTGCTGTGCGCGGTGTTCGTGCCGCTGGCCTTCGTCAGCGGCCTGGAAGGCCAGTTCTACCGCCAGTTCGCGGTGACGATCGCCATCTCGACGGTGATCTCGGCCTTCAACTCGCTGACGCTGTCGCCGGCGATGGCCGCCATCCTGCTGCAGCCCAACGACGTGCCCAAGGACCGGCTGACCCGTGCGATGAACGCGCTGTTCGGCGGCTTCTTCCGCTGGTTCAATCGCGTCTTCAAGCGCAGCAGCGAACGCTACTCGCAGGGCGTGACCACGGTCGTGGCCAAGCGAAAGGTGCTCTCGCTGGTTATCTACGCGGTGCTGCTCGGCGCGGCCGTGCTGCTGTTCCTGCGCGTCCCGCCGGGCTTCGTGCCGCAGCAGGACAAGCAGTACCTGATCGGCATCGCGCAGCTGCCCGAGGGCGCGAGCCTGCAGCGCACGACCGAGGTGATGCGGCGACTCTCCGACATCGCCACCAGCGTCCCGGGCATCAAGGATTCGGTGGCCTTCCCCGGCCTGTCGATCAACGGCTTCACCGCCGCGCCGAACGCCGGCATCGTGTTCTTCGGCCTCGACGAGTTCGAGAAGCGCCAGACACCCGAACTCAGCGCCGACGCCATCGTCAGCCAGGTGAACATGCGCCTGGGCGCGATCCAGGACGCCTTCCTGTTCGTGCTCTCGCCGCCGCCGGTCAACGGCCTGGGCAACGCCAGCGGCTTCAAGCTGCAGATCCAGGACCGCGCCGGCCTGGGCGAAGGCGCGCTGCAGGGCGTGGTGCAGGAGCTGATGGGGCGCGTCTACGGCAACCCGAACGGTGGCATCACGCAGTTCTTCAGCAACTACCAGATCAACGTGCCGCAGCTGTTCGCCGACGTCGACCGCACCAAGGCCAAGCAGATGGGCGTCAACCTGTCCGACGTCTACGAGACCATGCAGACCTACCTGGGCTCGCTGTACGTCAACGACTTCAACCGCTTCGGCCGCACCTTCCAGGTCATCGTGCAGGCGGACGCCGACTACCGCGCCAAGGCCGACGACATCGGCCGCCTGAAGATCCGCAACAACAAGGGCCAGATGGTGCCGCTGGCGGCCATCATGACGGTGCAGCCCGCCTTCGGCCCCGGCGCGGTGACGCGCTACAACGGCTTCTTCTCGGCCGACATCAACGGCGCGCCCAAGCCCGGCGTGAGCTCGGGGCAGGCGCAGGCGGAGATGGAGAAGATCCTCGCCGAGACGCTGCCGCGCGGCCTGGGCTACGAATGGACCGAGCTGGTCTACCAGGAGAAGATCGCCGGCAACACCATGGCGCTGATCTTCCCGCTGTGCGTGCTGCTGGTGTTCCTGGTGCTGGCGGCCACCTACGAGAGCTGGACGCTGCCGCTGGCCATCATCCTGATCGTGCCGATGTGCATCCTCTCGGCCATGGCCGGGGTGTGGATCAGCGGCCTGCTCGGTGCGCCGGGCGACAACAACATCTTCACCAAGGTCGCGCTGGTGGTGCTGGTCGGGCTGGCGTGCAAGAACGCCATCCTGATCGTCGAGTTCGCCAAGGACCTGGAAGAAAAGGGAGAGAAGCTGATGCACGCCATCGTGCATGCCACGCGCATGCGGCTGCGGCCGATCCTGATGACCTCGATCGCGTTCATTGCCGGCGTGATCCCGCTGGTGCTGTCCACCGGCGCGGGCGCCGAGATGCGCCGCGCAATGGGCATCGCGGTGTTCTCCGGCATGCTGGGCGTGACCTTCTTCGGCCTGTTCCTCACGCCGGTGTTCTACGTGGTGCTGCGCCGGCTCACCGAGAAGCGGCGCGCCGCGGCGGCGCACGCCAAGGCGGTGGCCCTGCTGCACGGAGGCGACCATGCGTGAGCGCCTGTCCCTGACCACGCTGGCCGTGCTGAGTGCCTCGGCACTGCTCGCCGGCTGTGCCGCCGGGCCGGACTACCGCGCGCCGGCCGTCGCCGCCGAGCCGGCCTTCGTGATGCCCGCGGCCAGCGCCGAACCGGCCGCGGCGTTCTGGCGCGGCTTCGGCGATCCGGTGCTCGACACGCTGCTCGTCGATGCCGTGACTGCCAACGCCGACGTGCGGCTCGCCCAGGCCCGCCTGCGCGAAGCGCGCGCGCTGGCCGGCGAGGCCGATGCCGGCCGGCTGCCGACGCTCGGCCTCGGTGCCGGTGCCGGCCGCGGCAATCAGATCGGTTTCCCGATCGACAACTACGCCACCGTGTCGGCCAGCTTCAACTGGGAGCTCGACTTCTTCGGCCGCACGCGCCGCGCCAGCGAATCAGCGGCGGCGCAGGTGCAGGCCGGCGAGGCCGGCGTGGCGGCGGCGCAGCGCCTCGTCGGCGCCGAACTGACCACGCAATATGTGGCGCTGCGCGCGCTGCAGCAGCGGCTCGTGGTGGCGCAGGAGTCGCTCGTCAACCAGCGCGAGTCGCAGCGCATCGTGCGCTCGCGCGCCGAGCTCGGCCGCGGCACGCCGCTGGACGTGGCGCGCGCCAATGCGCTGGTCGAGAGCACCGAGGCGACGATTCCCGTGCTGCAAGGCGCCATCGAGCGCAGTTCGCTGCGCATCGCCACGCTGGCCGGCCGCAACCCGCGCGCGACGCTGGCACTGCTGGCAGAGACGAAACCGATGCCCAGCCTGCCGACGGCCAATGCGCAGGCGCTCGCCGCCGGCACGCCGCAAGGCCTGCTCGAGCGCCGGCCCGACATCCGCATCGCCGAACGCCAGCTCGCCGCGGCCACCGCCAACGTGGGCGTCGCGCGGGCCGACCTCTACCCGCGCATCAGCCTGGTCGGCCTGCTCGGCTTCACCAGCACGCGCGTGGCCGACCTGTTCGACGCCGCCGGGCGCAACACCAACCTGGGTGCGAGCCTGAGCTGGACGGCACTGGACTTCGGCCGCCTGCGTTACCGCATCGGCGCGAGCGAGGCACGCGCCCAGGCCGCGCTGGTGCAGTGGGAGCAGACGGTGCAGCTGGCGCTGGAAGAGACCGAAGGCGCGCTGTCGCAGTACACGCGCAGCGTGCAGCAGGCCACGCGGCTGGAGAACGCGGCGCGCGAGTCGGCCGAGGCGGCGCGGCTGGCGCGCGTGCGCTACGAGGCCGGCGCGTCGGACTTCCTCACCGTGCTCGACGCCGAGCGCACGCTGCTGGCGGCGCGTGATGCGCTGGTGCAGTCGCAGCAGGGCAGCCTGGCCGCGCTGGTGGCGGTGTATCGCGCGCTGGGCGGCGGCTGGGTCACGTCCTGAGGCCGCCGCCAGCGCGGGCTTACTTCTTCAGCGACGTGGTGTAGTTGGTCGGCTGGAAGCTGTAGCCCGCGCCCTGCGCGCTGAGGTGCCCGATGCCGGGGAACGACAGGTGCGAGGCGCCAATGAAGTAGCCCTGCTTCGCGGCATCGGCGAACGCCTTGCGGCGTTGCGCGAGCGCGGCCTTCTGGTCGGTGTCGAAGGCGATCGTCACCGCCGGCGTGGCGAACTGCACCGCGGCCACGTGCATGAGGTCACCCCACAGCACCAGCTTCTGGCCCTGGCTCTGGACCACGTAGTTGCGGTGGCCCTTGGTGTGGCCGTGCGTCGCCACCGCCTTGATGCCGGGCACCAGTTCCTCGTCGACACTGATGGCCCTGAAGCGGCCGGCGTCGACGTAGGGCTTGAGCGAGGCCTGCGCGCCCTGGAAGAAGCCCTTCGAGTCCTTCGGTGCGGCTTCCAGGTTGGCGGCGCTGAGCCAGAAGTCGGCGTCGGCCTGGTCGGCGCGCACCACGGCGTTCGGGAACACGACCTTGCCGTCGGCGGCGAGGCCGCCGACATGGTCCGGGTGCATGTGGGTGATGTAGATCTCGTCGACCTGCTCCGGCGTGTAGCCCGAGGCCTTCAGGTTGGCGACCAGGTTGCCCAGCGTCGGGCCGAACAGGCCGCCGGCGCCGGCGTCGATGAGCACCAGCTTGGAGCCGGTGTTGACAAGGTAGCCGTTCACCGATGTCTCCAGCGGCAGGCCCAGGCGCCACTTGGCCAGCGCCGATTCGACCTTCTTCGGCGTCGTGCCCTGCAGCAGCTTCTCGACGTGCAGGCCGACGGTGCCGTCGGACAGCGCGGTGACCTCGAAGTCACCGAGCATCATGCGGTAGTAGCCGGGGGCCTGCGTCTGCACCTGCGGTGCGCCGGCCTGCGCCAGCGGCGCCATCAGCACGGCAGCGGCCAACGCGATCGAACGGATCATCATGCGCTTCTCCTGTGTGTTCTTCGGGGAGCGCGCAGGATACGGTTTTTCGTTCAGCCTCGCTCGAACTTGAAGACAGCCACGCTCGCGAGCAGGTTGGGCCAGGTGCGCACGATCTCGCCGGCCTGGATGCCGAAGGAGTCGAGGATGGTCAGGCCGTCCTTGCGCGCGAGCACCTCGAAGTCGGCGTAGGTGCCCACGCGGATGTTCGGCGTGTCGTACCACTCGTAGGGCAGCGCCTTGGTCACCGGCATGCGCCCGCCGGCCACGCGCAGGCGGTTCGGCCAGTGCGCGAAGTTCGGGAAGCTGACCACGCCGATGCGGCCCACGCGCGCGGTCTCGCGCAGCATCTTCTCGGTGTTGCGCAGGTGCTGCAGCGTGTCGAGCTGCAGCACGACGTCGAAGCTCTTGTCCTCGAAGATCGCCAGGCCCTCTTCGAGGTTGAGCTGGATGACGTTGACGCCGCGCTGCGTGCAGGCGAGCACGTTGTCGTCGGCGATCTCGATGCCGTAGCCGGTGCAGCCGCGGTGCGCCTGCAGGTGCGCGAGCAGCTCACCGCGGCCGCAACCCAGGTCGAGCACGCGCGAGCCGTGGGGCACCAGCTCGGCGATCAGCTCCATGTCCTTCCTCTCGCTCATGACGGAGCCCCCACGTCGCTTCGCTCCTGCCCCCCGAGGGGGCGCGCGCCGGCTTGGGGCGGCCCGGCGCTCGGCGCAGCCACCTCCTTCGCGAGGTTGTCGAAGCAGGCGCGCAGCACGCCGTGGTAGCGCGGGTCCTCGAGCAGGAATGCATCGTGGCCGTGCGGCGCGGCGATCTCGGCGTAGCTGACGCGGTGCCGGTTGTCGAGCAGCGCCTTGACGATCTCGCGCGAGCGGGCCGGCGAGAAGCGCCAGTCGGTGGTGAAGCTGACCAGCTGGAAGCGGCAGGTGGCGCCGGCGAAGGCGCGCGTGAGGTCGCCGCCGAAGGCGCGCGCCGGGTCGAAGTAGTCGAGCGCGCGGGTGATCAGCAGGTAGGTGTTGGCGTCGAAGTAGTCGCTGAACTTGTCGCCCTGGTGGCGCAGGTAGCTCTCGATCTCGAACTCGATCTCCTGCGTCGAGTAGCCCAGCTCGGCAGCGCGCAGGTTGCGGCCGAACTTCTGCTCCATCGCGTCGTCCGACAGGTAGGTGATGTGGCCGATCATGCGGGCCACGCGCAGGCCGCGCTTGGGCACCACGCCGTGCGCATAGAAGTGGCCGCCGTGGAACTCGGGGTCGGTGATGATGGCGCGGCGCGCCACCTCGTTGAAGGCGATGTTCTGCGCCGACAGGTTGGGCGCCGTGGCCACCGCGATGCACTGGCGCAGCCGGTCCGGGTAGCGCAGCGACCAGCTCAGCGCCTGCATGCCGCCCAGGCTGCCGCCGAGCACCGCGGCGAGCTGCGTGATGCCCATGCGGTCGAGCAGGCGCGCCTGCGCGTCGACCCAGTCTTCCACCGTGACCACCGGGAAGTCGGCACCGTAGATGCGGCCGGTGGCCGGGTTGACGTGCATCGGCCCGGTGGAGCCGAAGCAGGAGCCGGGGTTGTTGACGCCGATGACGAAGAAGCGGTCGGTGTCCAGCGGTTTGCCGGGGCCGACGAGGTTGTCCCACCAGCCCTCGCTCTTCGGCTGGTCGGCATAGGTGCCGGCGACATGGTGCGAGGCGTTCAGCGCGTGGCACACCAGCACCGCGTTGCTGCGATCGGCATTCAGCGTGCCGTAGGTTTCGTAGACGACCGTGTAGTTCGCGAGCTTCGCGCCGCTTTGCAGCGGCAGCGGCTCGTCGAAAGTCATCGATTGCGGTTGGACGTGGCCCAGCGATCCCATGACGCCCCAAAGAAAACACCCGGCGCCGCGAAAGCGGAACACCGGGTGGGCGTCCTGTCTTTAGCGGTACTTATAAAGCGCTCGCAAGCCGGAACAAATCAGCGCTGTGCCACCAGTATAGCGGCGCCCTCGGGCAACAGATCGACGGGCGCGCTGAAGTGGCGGCGCAGTTTCGCGGCCAGTTCGGGGCACGCCGTGCGCAGGCGCTGCGCGCCGTGCAGCGCGGCCTGCTCGGCGGCGGCACGTGGCGCGGTCGGCTCGCCGCGGCCGCGCTGCAGGGCCAGCGGCAGCCGCGTCACCACGATCGTGACGCGCCGCCCGCCGAGCGCGCCGCAACGCTGCAGCGTCGCGGCCTGATCGATCGGCACGACCAGCGCATCGACCTGCGGGCCGAGTCCGGCCGCCCAGTCGCGCGCCAACGCATCGGCATCGCGGCCGACGCCGAACCAGCGCTCCAGCCGGGTCGGAGCGTGCGCCTGCAGCGTCGCCGAGCACCCTGCACCCGCCACTGGCTCGATGCGCTCGACGCAGCGCCGCTGCACGCAGGCCAGGCAGTCGTGCGGTTCGCCGTGGCAGGGCCCTCCCCGCAGTGACTGCAGCGGCAACACGGGCAGCATCGCGCGGCTGCGGTGCAGCGGCGACAGGCCGCGCAGCCGCACCACCAGGCGCTGCGCATCCAGCCGCGCCTCGATCTCGAAGGGCACCGGCAGGCGAAAGCGCAGGTCGAGGTAGTTCCAGAACACGGTGGCGTCGCGGCCCTGCTCGGCCGCCGAGCCCGGCACGAGCTGCGAATGCGCATGGCGCTCGACGATGCCCGCGCCCGCATCGAGTGCCGCCGCGTACAGCGCGTTGGAGAGCTGGCACAGCCCGCCGCCGGTGCGCGCCACCATGCAGCCCTCGCGCAATTCGCGCCCGGCCACGAAGCCGCGGCGCCGCGTCGCGCGCCCCAGCGCATGCCAGAAGCTGAACACTTGCCCGGCACGCACCACCAGGCCGTCCAGCCGCGCGGCGGCCAGGCGCAGGTTGTGCACCTTGCCGGCGGTCAGCAGCCATTCCTCGGCGCTGCGATGCGTCCACAGCGGCGTCTCGTTCTCGGCGAGCACGAAAGCGAATCGATCCTGCGGCGCATCGACTGCAAGCTCGTCCGGCAGGCGTGGCGGCGACTCGCCGCGGCGGGCGGCGAGCCAGTCGGTCGCGCCGCGGCGCAGGCGCAGCGCGTGGGCGCGCAGTTCGAAGGAGAGGCGATCGAGGTGCGTGGGCATGCCACGCACTGTCGCGAGCCCGCGCGATGGCGCGACGAAGCCGGTGTGAAGTCCGCGTGAAGCCGCGTGTGGCCGCCTACAGAGGCACCGGCGCCGTCTCGGTGCTGCCGCGCGCGGGCACGTGGATGTGGAACACCGTGCCGCCGCCGGCCAGGTTCTCGGCATGGATGCGGCCGCCGTGCGCCTCGAGGATCTTGCGGCAGATCGCCAGGCCCAGGCCGGTGCCGCCCGAGCCGTCCTTGGTCTGGCTGGACTGCACGAAAGCCTCGAACACACGCTCGATCTCTTCAGGCGGGATGCCCGGGCCCTGGTCGCGCACGGCGATGTGGATCTCGCCGGCGGCCGTGGTCTCGCCGCTCACCTCGATGCGGCCGTGGAAGGGCGAGAACTTGATCGCGTTGGCGATCACGTTGCGCAGCACCTGCTGGAAGCGCATCGGGTCGACCTTGGCCACCAGCGGCAGTTCCGACAGCGCCAGCGCCAGCGTCAGCTGGCGGCCGGCGAGCAGCGGTTCGATCTCGCGCGCCACCTCGCGCACCAGCGTGCGCAGGTCGGTGCGCTCGAGGTGGAAGGTGCCCACGGTGCTCTCGATCTTCGACACGTCGAGCAGGTCGTTGACCAGCGCGAGCATGCGCTGGCCGGAGCTGTGGATGTCGGTGAACATCGACGCCAGCTTCTCGTGCTGCCGCCCGCGCACCATGCCCAGCTCCGAGAAGCCGAGGATGGACTGCAGCGGCGTGCGCAGTTCGTGGCTGATGTTGGCGATGAACTCGGTCTTGGCGCGCGAGGCCTCCTCGGCCACGTCGCGCGCGTCGCGGGTGGCGCGCTCGGCGGCGCGGAACTCGCTCACGTCCATCAGCACGGTCAGCACGCCCGAAGGCCCGCCGTCGTCGCCGGGCACGGCGACCTTGATCAGCACGACGTCGCGCCGCGAGCCGTCGCGATGCGTCACGCTGGCCTCGTAGCTGATGCGCCCGCCGCTGGCCAGCAGTTCGCGGTCGCGTGCGTTGTGGATCGCCGCCTCCTCGGGCGGCAGGTAGCTCGCCGCAGCCTGGCCGATGACGTCTTCGCGGCGCCGCCCGGTGAAGTCTTCCCAGGCCTGGTTCACGCTCAGGTAGCGCCCCAACGTGTCGAGCATCGACAGCGGCAGCGGGCTGATCTCGAGCATCAGCGCCGAGATGGTGAGCTGCGTCTGCAGCTTCTGCTGCGCGACGACGCGGTCGGTCACGTCGGCCGCGCTGCCGGCAAAGCCGACGATGCGGTCCTTGCGCATCAGCGGCACCACGGCCACGTCGAAGTGCCGCGTGCGGTGGGCGCCCTCGCCCGGCACGGTGGCTTGCGCTTGGCGCACCGCCAGCCGCGTGTCGGCGGAGAACAGCGCACGCACCGCGTCGCGCTGTTCCGGCAGCACCAGCTCGTGCAGCTGGCGGCCGAGGGCGGTTTGCGCGGTGTCGCCACCGATGGCCATCCAGCGCTCGTTGACGAAGGTGATGGCGCCGCGCTCGTCGGTGCGGAAGATCAGGTCCTGCACGCTCTTGATCGTCACGCTCAGCTCGCGTTCGCGCAGCGCCACCTCGGCCTGCGCCTGGTCGAGCAGCAGGCGTGTCGCCTCGCGCGAGCGAAGGCTGCGCCAGGCGGTGAGCGTCATCCCGGCCACGAAGACCAGCAGCACGGCCGCCAGCGCCACGAAGCTGCGCAGGCCGGCCCACCAGGTGGCCCGCACATCCGCCAGCGGGTGCTCGACCAGCAGCACCAGCGGGCGCGATCGCGAGACGCGGAAGGCGACGACCTGCGCTTGCCCACGCGCACCGCGGCCGACGTAGCTCCCATGCTCGCGTGCGGGCAGGTAGTCGCGGTACACCGGGTGGTCCGCCAGCCGCGTGCCGGGAGCCAGGCGCACCGAGGGAGTGGTCGACAGCAGCGTGCCGTCGAAGCTGGCGAGCAGCGCGCCGCTGAGCGCGTCGTCCAGCGTCAACTGCTGCTGGTTGGAGAAGGCATCGGGGTTGATCAGCGCAACCAGCGACACCAGCACGTCATCGCGCAGACGGATGCCGCGCAGCAGCGGGATGAAGCCCACGCCGGCGGGTGCCGCCGGGCCGCCGCTGGCCAGATCGGCCAGGCCGCGGCCCGCGACGTAGCCGCCGAGCTGTTCTCGATCGGCCGCGGGCCACGGGCCGAGCACGCGCACGTCGACGACGCGGCCGAAGTCTCTGGCGGCGGTGGTGGTGAGCACCTGCCCCTGGGCGTCGACCACCGCCAGGCTGCGCAGGAAGGGCAGTCCGACCAGCGCCTGGCTCAGCAGCGGCCCCACCTCGGTGACGCCGCCGGAGGACTGCGTGGCCAGCAGCTCGGACAGCGAGCCCAGCGCGATCGAGGTGGTCTCGACGGTGCGCGTGGCATGGTCTTCCAGCACGCGCGCCAGCAACTCGACGCGCGAGCGCCCGGTCTCGACCTTCTCGTGGTACTCGGCCCAGCCGAGCCAGGCGATCGCGCCGAGGATCAGCAGCGCCAGCAGCACGCCGACCCACGGCACCGCGCGGCTGGCCTGCGACAAGGCGGCAGGCGAGCGGTCGTCGCGGGCGCGGGAGGTCACGGTCCCTGCTCGATCAAGGCTGCAGCACGGCGATCGGCGCCAGGCCGTGCCGCTTCGCGGCGGCCTCCAGGCGCCCGTCGCGCTTGATGCGCGCGACGAACTCGTCGACCTGCGCCAGCCAGGCGTCGTCGCCTTGCTTCACGGCGTAGGCGTAAGGCAGCACGTGGAACGGCTTCGGAGGCGACACCAGCGTCGCCCAGTCGGCGTTGTCGAGCAGGCGCCGGCTGTACGGGAAGTCGGTCATGAACACGTCGACGCGGCCGGACTCCAGCTCGCGCTCGCGCGTGGCCGGCGGCTTGACCACCACCATCGTGGCCTGCTTGAGCGCCTGCGCCATCACCGGCTCCATGAAGGTGCCGGCCTGTACGGCCACCTGCACGCCGGGCTTGTCGATGTCGGCCCACTCGCGCACCACGCGGTTGCTCTTCGTCGTGATGCCGTAGATGTCGCTTTGCAGGTAGGGTTTGCTGAAGGCCAGCTGGGCGGCGCGTGCCGGCAGCACGGCGACGGCGAACATCGCGACGTCGCAACGGTCGGCCTTGAGGTCGTCGACCAGCTTGGGAAAGGAGGTTTCGACGTACTCGATCTTCGCCTTCATGTCGCGCCCGAACTCGGCCGAGAGATCCACGTCGATGCCGCCCAGCTGCTGGGTGCGCGGGTTGCGGAAGGTGACGCCGTAGTAGTCGGGCCAGATGCACACGCGCACCGACTGCGCCGCCTTGACGCGGTCGAGCACGGGGCCGGCATGTGCAGCGGCTGCGCACAGCGCCAAGCCGATCGACGCCAGGGAGGTTCTGACAAGGGGAATGGTATTCATGTCGTGGGCTCTCAGTGTGCGTCACGCGGCACGATGCGCAACGGCACGTCCTGCGTGAGGTCCTCGAAATCGAGGCGGTTGCGGGTCACGCTGTCGCGCAACTCGATCATGTCGGCGATGTTGTCGAGAAAGCAGTCGACCACGCGAGGATCGAAGGCTGCGCCGCGCTCGGCACGCAGCATCTCGATGGCGCGGGCGTCGCTGAACGCGGGCCGGTAGCAGCGGTCCATGGTCAGCGCATCGAAGAAGTCGACCACCGCGACGATGCGCCCCGACAGCGGGATCGCCTCGCCGGCCAGCCGGCTCGGGTAGCCGGTGCCGTCCCAGCGTTCGTGGTGCGACAGCGCCACCTCGGCGGCGAGCTGGAAAAGCGGGATGCGCGAGCGGCCGAGGATCTCGGCGCCGATCGCCGGGTGCTGGTTCATTACCGCACGTTCCTCGGGCGTGAAGCTGCCGGGCTTCTTCAGCACGCCGTCGGGCACGCCGATCTTGCCGATGTCGTGCATCGGCGCGGCCTTGCGCAGCAGTGCGGCGTAGGGCCTGCGCTGGCCCAGGCGCAGGGCCAGAGCCCAGGCCAGGTAGCCGATGCGCACGATGTGCACGCCGGTGTCGTCGTCGCGGTACTCGGCGGCGCGCGACAGGCGCAGCAGCGCGTCGTGGTGCGCGCGCGCCACTTCCTGCAGCGCCTCGTTGCGCTCCTGGTACATGCGGCCGAAGTCGAGCACCATGCGCTCCATCTGCGCTGCGGCGGCATCGCCGAAGCAGTTCGCCTCGGGCACCGGGCCCTCGTCGAACAGCGCCGGCAGGGTGTCGAGACTCATGCCGCCACCGTTTCGTCGTCGACCAGCGCGAGCAGTTGCATCGGGCTGAAGGGCTTGACCAGGTAGGCGTCGGCGCCTGCGCGCAGCCCGGCCTCCCGGTCGGCATGGGTGCCGCGGGCGGACAGCATGATCACCCGCGTGGCGGCCAGCATCGGCTCCACCTTCAGCGCCAGGCACAGGTCCAGGCCGTGGGTCTCGCCGGGCATCATCACGTCCAGCAGCACCAGGTCGGGCTTGAACTGCAGCGCCGCCTGCCAGCCGGAGTCGGCATCGGCGGCCTCGCGGATCTCGCAGTCCTCGAACTCCAGCGTCATGCGGATGAGCCGGCGGATGTCCGCATGGTCGTCGACGATCAGGATCTTCTTCATGGTGGGGCTGGGTTCGGTCAGGTGTCGTTGCCTGGAATTATCAGGCAAATCATCTTTAGCATTTAACGACGGCTCGCTTCCCGGAACGGAATCCGGCAAAATTACGCAATGGCGAGCGCTGATTCCAACGACAGTCCCGATCCCTACACGACCATCGAGGTGGCCGGCCTGCTCGGCATGGCCGTGCGCTCGGTGCAGCTGATGGTCGATCGTGGCGAATTGGAAGCCTGGAAGACGCCTGGCGGGCACCGGCGCATCTCGCGCGCATCGGTCGAGCGCTGGCTGGCTTCTCGCCACGCCGGCATCCGCCCGGGCGCCGAAACCGGCACCACCGCCCCTCGCGGCGCTGCGCGCCGTGGGCCGCGGGTGCTGCTGATCGAAGACTCGGTGCACTACCAGAACCTGGTCCGGCTGCTGCTCTCGCAGAAGTTTCCGCAGGTCGAACTGCACATCGCCGACGAAGGCTTCGCCGGGCTGGCGATGGCCGGGCAGCTGCAGCCCGAGGTGCTTCTGGTCGACATCCTGCTGCCCGGCATCGATGGCGCCACGCTGATCACCAGCCTGCGCTCGCATGCGCAGTTCAAGCACAGCCGGCTGATCGTCATCACCTCGCTGGACGAAGGCCAGCGCGAGCCCTACAGCTTCGCGCTGGCCGGCGTGCCGGTGGTGCACAAACCTCAACTGGTGGCCGAGTTGCCCGGCCTGCTGGCCGAGGCGCTGGGCACCCAGGCCGGCGCCGCACCGCCTTCACCATGAACCGGCCGCGCGTGCTGCTGGTCGACGATGACGCGTCGATCCGCCGCTTCGTTGCGCTGGCACTGGAAGAACTCGAGGTCGATCTGGTCGAGGTGCCCGGCGTGGCCCCGGCCCGCGAGGCCCTGGCCGCGGGCCGGTTCGACCTGATCATCACCGACCTGATGATGCCCGGCGAGACCGGGCTGGACCTGCTCCAGCACCTGGCCGATCACCCGGCACAGCGCGGCGCGGCGCGGGTGGCGGTGTTCAGCGCCGGGCTGACGGCCGCCATGCAATCGCGGCTGGACACCTTCGACGTATGGCGGCAGCTGTCCAAACCGATCTCGCTGACGGCGCTGGAAGACTGCGTGCGCGAAGCCGTGGTCGCCCGTTCTGCGGCACCGGCGGACGCGAAGTCGGCTTGCGCGGCCGGCGACGAATCGCTGAGCGACGACGAGCGGGCCGCCATCGATCGCCACTTCGGCGGCGAGCAGGCGCTCTTCATTGCCTTTCGCGCCAGCTGCCGGGCGCAGTTCGCGGCCGACCTGCAGGCCGGGGACGCCGCCGTGGCCAGCGGTGATGCCGCCGCATTGCGCCGGCTCGCGCACAGCCTGAAGAGCGTGCTGGCCACGCTCGGCCACCCCGGGCCGGGCGCCACGGCGAGAACACTGGAAGACGCTGCCGCCGCAGCCGACTGGGCCTCGGCCACGCCGCTGTGGCAGCGGCTGCGCGCCCACCTCACGTCCGGAGGGTGAGGTCTCGCGCAAATCGGCGAAGAAAGTGACAAAGCGCACGCCATCTCGTCGTCATAATTGATACAAATATCACTTTCATAGTTATCATCTCTTCATCTGCTCGGCCTTCCCCGGCTGCCGCCTCTTGGAGAGACCATGAACCACCTGAAGATCTCGACCCGCCTGACCATCCTCACCGGGATGCTGTGCATGCTGCTCGCAGCCATCGGCATCCTGGGCCTGTGGGGCACGTTTCAATCGAACGAATCGCTGAAGACGGTTTACGAAGACCGGACCGTGCCGCTGAGCCAGCTTGGCAACGTACAGCACCATCAGCTGCTCTCGCAAATCGCCATCGGCATGGCGCTGATCGATCCGAGCGCCGAGCATCTTGCCCAGGTCGGCCGCGAAGTCGACGCCAACAGCGCCGCCATCACCAAGGACTGGGCGGCCTACGCGGCCACCTACCTGACCCCCGAGGAAAAGGTGCTCGCGCAAGGGTTCGAAACGGCGCGCGCACGTTATGCCGAGCAGGCCCTGCGCCCGACGCTGGCAGCCCTTCGCGCCGGCGACCTGGTCGAGGCGAAGCGGCTGGAGCTCACCACCGTAGCGCCGCTGTACACCCAGGTCGACAAGAGCCTCGAAGCGCTGATGGGCCTGCAGCTGCAGGTCGGCAAGCAGGAGTACGAGGCGGCCGTGGCGCGCTTTGCGACGTTGCGCGCGGTCAGCATCGCGGCGATTGCCGGCGGGCTGCTGTTCGGCATCGCCTTCGCCTTCTTCCTGGTGCGCGGCATCACCCGCCAGCTCGGCGCCGAGCCGGGAGAAGCCGCCGCGCTGGTCGACAGCGTGGCGCGAGGCGACCTGAGCGTGCACATTGCCCTGAAGCCGGGCGACCGCAGCAGCCTGATGGCTTCGCTGTCCACCATGCGCGACAGCCTGCTCAAGGTGGTGTCGGACGTGCGCCAGAACGCCGACGGCGTGGCCAGCGCCTCGACGCAGATCGCCCAGGGCAACCTCGACCTGAGCCAGCGCACCGAAGAGCAGGCCAGCGCGCTGGAGGAGACCGCCGCGTCGATGGAGGAACTGGGCACCACCGTGCGCCAGAACGCCGACAACGCGCGCCAGGCCAATGAACTCTCGGCCGGCGCGGCCAGCGTGGCCGCCAAGGGCGGCGACGTGGTCGGCCGCGTGGTCGGCACGATGAAGCAGATCAACGACAGCTCGAAGAAGATCTCCGACATCATCTCGGTGATCGACGGCATCGCCTTTCAGACGAACATCCTGGCGCTGAACGCCGCAGTGGAAGCAGCCCGCGCCGGCGACCAGGGCCGCGGCTTCGCCGTGGTGGCCAGCGAGGTGCGCAGCTTGGCGCAGCGCAGCGCCGAAGCGGCCAAGCAGATCAAGACGCTGATCCAGGACAGCGTGGAGCGCGTCGAGCAGGGCACCCATCTGGTCGACGAGGCCGGCTCGACGATGACCGAGATCGTGCAGGCGATCCAGCGCGTCTCGGCGATCATGGGCGAGATCAGCAGCGCCAGCAGCGAGCAGAGCGCCGGCGTGGCGCAGATCGGCGAAGCCGTCGGCCAGCTCGACCAGACCACGCAGCAGAACGCTGCGCTCGTCGAGGAAAGCGCCGCCGCGGCCGAGAGCCTGCGGACCCAGGCTGACCGCCTGGTGCAGGCCGTCGCGGTGTTCAGGCTGTCCGCCGGGGAGACGGTTGCGGCACCTGCCGCCCAGCAGCCCGCCCTTGCCGCCGGCGGGGCTTCGCCTGCACTCGCACCGGCTGCCTTCGCCGAACGGCGCGGCCCGAATCGCGCCCGCAACGTGGTGCGCCCGGCCTTCGGTGGCAAGGCACCGGCCGCGACCGTGGCCCGCGCCGCGCCGGCGATCCCTGCCGCGCGCAACGGCAGCAACGGCGACTGGGAAACCTTCTGATCCGAAGCCTGGAGAGCCCGACATGTCCGCCATCACCCCCGTTGAAATGCAGGCCGTCGCCCAGGTGCACGCCCCCCGCGAGTGCCTGACCTTCCGCATCGGCGCCGAGGACTACGGCATCGACATCCTGCAGGTGCAGGAAGTGCGCTCCTACGAAGCCCCGACGCGCATCGCACAGACGCAGCCGCAAGTGCTGGGCGTGCTGAACCTGCGCGGCGAGATCGTGCCGGTCATCGACATGCGTCTGCAGCTCGGCCTGGCGCAGGCGAACTTCGACGACAGCACGGTGGTCATCGTGCTGAAGGTCGGCGCCCGCGTGTTCGGCCTGGTGGTCGATGGCGTGAGCGACGTGGTCGGCCTTGCCCCCGAGCAACTGCGCCCGGTGCCCGGCCTGGGCTGCGGCATCGCCGCGGACCTGCTGCTGGCCATCGCCACGGTGAAGGAGCGTTTGCTGCTGCTCGTCGACATCGACAAGCTGATGTGCCACCCGGCCCTCGGGCTGAAAGCGCCCACCCGCTGATCCGCCGCAAGCCCGGCCCGCGGCGCCGCCGGGCGCAGGGTGCTAAGCTTTCCGCCCCAAAAGCGAAAAGCGCCCTGCGCACGGAGACCCTCATGCCCGGATTGCTGCCCGACGTCGACCCCGATGGCCTGCTCGAATACTCGGTGGTCTACACCGACCGCGCGGTCAACCACATGTCGCGCAAGTTCCAGGGGGTGATGCGCGACATCTCCGGCGTGCTCAAGGAGGTCTACAACGCGCGCTCGGCCGTCGTCGTGCCGGGCAGCGGCACCTACGGCATGGAAGCGGTGGCGCGCCAGTTCGCCACCGACCGCCCGGTGCTGGTGATCCGCAACGGCTGGTTCAGCTACCGCTGGACGCAGATCTTCGACATGGGCCGCATCCCCTCGTCGAGCACGGTGCTGAAGGCGCGCACCGCCGGCGCCGGCCGGCAGATGCCCTTCGCGCCGGCGCCGATCGACGAAGTGGTTGCCACCATCCGCAAGGAGAAACCGGCGGTGGTGTTCGCGCCGCACGTCGAGACCTCGGCCGGCCTGGTGTTGCCCGACGACTACCTGAAGGCCGTGGCCGACGCCGCGCACGAGGTGGGCGGCCTGTTCGTGCTCGACTGCATCGCCTCCGGCGCGCTGTGGGTGGACATGAAGGCCACCGGCGTCGACGTGGTCATCAGCGCGCCGCAAAAGGGCTGGACGGGCTCGCCCTGCTGCGCCTTCGTGATGCTCGGCGAGCGCGCCCGCACCGCGATCGACAGCACCACCAGCAACAGCTTCGCGATCGACCTGCGCAAGTGGCTGCAGATCATGGAGACCTACGAGAGCGGCGCGCACATGTACCACACCACCATGCCGACCGATGCGCTGACGCGCACGCGCGACGTGATGCTGGAAACCAAGGCACTGGGCTTCGAGAAGCTGCGCGCGGCGCAGCTCGAGCTCGGCCGCAAGGTGCGCGCGACGCTGGTGCGCCGCGGCTTCCCGAGCGTGGCCGCCGAGGGCTTCCAGGCGGCCGGCGTGGTCGTCAGCTACACCACCGACGACGGGCTGCAGAGTGGCAAGAGCTTCCTCGCCGAAGGCCTGCAGTCGGCCTCGGGCGTGCCGCTGCAGTGCGACGAAGGCCCGGACTTCAAGACCTTCCGCCTCGGCCTGTTCGGCCTGGAGAAACTGCAGCACATCGACCGCACCGTGCAGAACCTCGAAGCGGCGCTCGACCGCATCGCCGGCGCCGGGCAGCGCGCCGCCGCCTGATCAGTTCTTCAAGCCCTTCGGCAGCGGCAGGCCGCGCGCGCGCATCACGTCGCGGGCGCGGTCGGGGTAGTCGGTGATCAGGCCGTCGACACCCCAGCCGATCAGGCGCTCCATGTCCGAGGGCTCGTTGACGGTCCACGGCATCACCTGCAAGCCCAGCGCATGGGCCTCATCGACGAGTCGCGGACTGAGGTCGTAGAAGTTCGGCGACCAGACCGTGCCGCCGGCCGCCTTCACCATCTTCGGCAGCGTCCCGTGCTCGGCGAGGCCGAAGCCGGCGGTCCACGCGCCATCGGCAATCGTGTTGAAGCGCGGCGTCTGCGCCGACAGGTAGGCGGTGGGCAGGCCCGGCGCGCGCTGCTGCACACGCTGCAGCGCCCGCCAGTCGAAACCCTGGACCGTGACGCGCCCTTCCATGCCGGCCTGCTTCACCAAGGCCAGCAGCGCATCGACGATCTGTTCGAAAGCCGGCGTTTCCTCGGGCCGGTGCGGATTCATCTTGATCTCGATGTTGAAGCGCACGCCGTCGGCACCGAGCTCGCGCACCTTCTGGAACAGCGCGGCCAGCGTCGGGATGCGTTGCCCGTCCACCGGCTGCTGCGAGGGGAAGCCGCGCGCATAGGCCGTGCCGGGCTGAAGCCGGCCGACGTCGTAGGCCTGGATCTGCGCCAGTGTCAGCTCGCGCAGCAGCGGGCCCGGGGCCTTCACCCACGTGCCCTGCGCGTCGCGCGCCAGGTCGGCATTGATGCGCGGGTCGTGGCTGAGCACCAGCAGCCCGTCTGAGCTCAGGTGCACGTCGGTCTCGAGCGTGGTGACGCCGATCTCCAGCGCACGCTCGAAGGCGGCCAGCGTGTTCTCCGGCGCCAGGCCCCGCGCGCCGCGGTGGCCCTGCAGGTCGAAGGCCCCGGCACCGGCGCTCAGCGCAGCGACGGCCACTGCAGCGATCAGCGAACGAAGCATCATGCCGATCATGCTACGTCAAGCGATGCCGTGGCCCGACGCGGCTGCGGCCCCACGCCGGGCGCGCCTGCGTTACCGTCGAGCGCTGGAATCACAGGAGTACCCCATGCGTTCGACGTTCGCCGTGCTCGCCGCGGCCCTCGCCACCCCGGCCATCCAGGCCCAGCCCGCCGAACCGCTGTGGGAGATCGGCATCGGCGCCTTCGGCATCAGCCAGCAGGCCTACCCGGGCGCCGACCAGCAGGTCAACCGCGGCATCGCGCTGCCCTATGCGTTGTACCGCGGCGAAGTGCTGCGCGTCGACCGCGGCGGTGCCGGGCTGCGCGCGGTGAAGCAGCCGGCGTTCGAGGTCGACATCGGCGTTTCAGGCGCCTTCGGCGCACGCTCCGACGACATCGAGGCACGCCGCGGCATGCCCGACCTGGGCACGCTGGTGGAGTTCGGCCCGCGTCTGGTCTGGCGGCTGGACGGCGGCACGCCGACGCCTGGCGCCGGCTGCTGGCGCGTCGAGCTGCCGCTGCGCGGCGTGTTCGACCTCAGCGACGACCTGCGCCATCGCGGCATGAGCTTCGAACCCGAACTGCAGTACGCGCGGCGCAGCTCCGGTGGCTGGTCGTACAGCGCCAGCGCCGGCCTGGTATTCGCCGACAGGCGACTCGCGCGCACCTTCTATGCGGTCGACCCGGTCTATGCCACTGCCGGGCGCACCGCCTACGAGGCGCGTTCCGGGCTGCTCGCCACGCGGCTGGGCCTGACGGTCTCGCGCTCGCTCTCGCCGGACTGGCGGCTGTTCGGTTTCGCGCGGCTGGACAGCGTGGCCGGCGCCGCGAACCGCGACAGCCCGCTGGTTCGCCGCACCACCGGCGGCAGCGTGGGCATCGGCGTGGCCTGGACCTGGCTGCGCTCGGAGCGGCCGGCCGCCGACTGAACGCCATCCGTGCTCATGGCCGCTATGCTTGGCGCCATGAGCAGCCCCTGGTTCGACGGATTCACGGCCGGCTTCCACGAGATCGACGGCCTGCACCTGCATGCGCGCATCGGCGGCCGCGCCGATGCGCCGGCGATGCTGATGCTGCACGGCTTCCCGCAGACGCACGCGATGTGGCACCGCGTGGCGCAGCAACTGGCGCCGCACTTTCGCATCGTGCTGCCCGACCTGCGCGGCTATGGCGACTCCGACAAGCCGCGCGGCGAGGCCGGCCACGCCAACTACAGCAAGCGCGCGATGGCCGCCGATGTGGCCGCGCTGATGCGCTCGCTCGGGCACGAGCGCTACTTCGTCGCCGGCCACGACCGCGGCGCCCGCGTGGCGCACCGTCTCGCGCTCGACCACGCCGGCGCGGTGCGCAGGCTCGCGCTGCTGGACATCGCGCCGACATTGGACATGTACGAGGCCACCGACATGCGCTTCGCCAGCGCCTATTACCACTGGTTCCATCTCATCCAGCCGCACCCGCTGCCCGAGCGCATGATCGGTGCCGACCCGCGCTTCTACCAGCGCGCCAAGCTCGGCGGCTGGGGATCCAAAGGCACCGGCTACATGGAAGACGAGGCGCTGGCCGAGTACGAGCGCTGCTTCTGCCGCCCCGAGGCGATCCACGCCGTCTGCGAGGACTACCGCGCCTCGGCCGGCATCGACCTCGAGCACGATCGCGCCTCGCGCGCGGCCGGCCAGCGCATCGCCTGCGACACGCGGGTGCTGTGGGGCGAGCGCGGCGTGGTGAACGCGCTGTTCGACCCGCTGGCGCTGTGGCAGGCGCAATGCAGCGCGGCGGTCAGCGGCCACGTGATGCCGGCGGGCCACTACATCGCCGAAGAGCTGCCGGACGAAACAGCGCGCGAACTGCGCGGCTTCTTCGTCTGAGCCTGGCCTGAACTGCGCCGGGAAACCCGGGCTTTCCTCGGCCAGCGACACGTTCAGGGCGGCTACCATCGCCGCGACCCGTCGTGAGGAGTGCGCATGTTCGCCTGGCTGAAACGGCTCGACCAGCATTTCCCGGTGCGCTACAGCGCCTGGCTCTTCTGCGCCGTGGCGCTGATGCTGTCCACGTTCTCGTGGGTGGCTTTCGGCACCGGCGGATGGCTGGCGCTGCTGTTCCTCTTCCTGACGCTGCTGGGCGCGCGCGACACGCAGCAATCGCACCACTCGATCCTGCGCAACTACCCGGTGATCGGGCACCTGCGCTTCATGCTCGAGTTCATCCGGCCGGAGATCCGCCAGTACTTCTTCGAGAGCGACCGCGAGACGGTGCCGTTCTCGCGCCAGCAGCGCTCGCTGGTCTACCAGCGCGCCAAGGGCCAGCCCGACAAGCGCCCGTTCGGCACGCAGCTCGACGTGGCCGCGATCGGCTACGAGTGGATCAACCACTCGCTGCAGCCCACGTCGATCGCCACGCACGATTTCCGCGTCACCATCGGCGAAGGCCGTGCCCAGCCCTACAGCGCCAGCGTCTTCAACATCTCGGCGATGAGCTTCGGCGCACTGTCGGCCAACGCCATCCTGGCGCTCAACGAAGGCGCACGGCGCGGCGGCTTCGCGCACGACACCGGCGAGGGCTCGATCAGCCGCTACCACCGCGAGAACGGCGGTGACCTGATCTGGGAGATCGGCTCGGGCTACTTCGGCTGCCGCCACGCCGACGGCCGCTTCAGCGAGGAGCGCTTCACCGAGAACGCTCGGCTCGAGCAGGTGAAGATGATCGAGCTGAAGCTCAGCCAGGGCGCGAAGCCCGGCCATGGCGGCGTGCTGCCGGGCCCGAAGGTCACGCCCGAGATCGCCGAGGCGCGCGGCGTGGCGGTGGGCGTGGACTGCGTCTCGCCGGCCAGCCACGGCGCCTTCTCGACGCCGGTGGAGATGATGCATTTCATCGAGCGGCTGCGCGAGCTCTCGGGCGGCAAGCCCACCGGCTTCAAGCTGTGCATCGGCCACCCCTGGGAATGGTTCGCCATCGCCAAGGCGATGCTCGAGACCGGCATCGTGCCCGACTTCATCGTCGTCGACGGCGCCGAGGGCGGCACCGGCGCGGCGCCGCTGGAGTTCACCGACCACGTCGGCGCGCCGCTGCAGGAAGGCCTGCTGCTGGTGCACAACACGCTGGTCGGGCTGAACCTGCGCTCGCGCGTCAAGCTGGGCTGTGCCGGCAAGGTGGTCAGCGCCTTCGACATCGCGCGCATGATGGCGCTCGGCGCCGACTGGTGCAACGCCGCTCGCGGCTTCATGTTCGCGCTGGGCTGCATCCAGGCCCAGCACTGCCACACCGGGCACTGCCCGACCGGCGTGGCCACGCAGGACGCGCAGCGCCAGAAGGCGCTGGTCGTGCCGACCAAGAGCGAGCGCGTCTACAACTTCCACCAGCAGACGCTGCATGCATTGAAGGAACTGGTGCAGGCGGCCGGCCTGAACCACCCCGGCGAGATCAGCGCCTCGCACATCGTGCGGCGCAACTCCGAGCACGGCGTGAAGCTGCTGGCCAACCTGCTGCCCTACGTCGAACCCGGCGCGCTGCTGACGGGCGAGATGCCGCATCAGGTGTTCCGCACCTACTGGCCGATGGCTCAGGCGGGCAGTTTCGGGGTGCTGCGGACTTAAGCGGACTTCACGAGAGCGGGGGGATCGCACCACCGGGTTGCGGGGATGCCACACAAACGTGCGGCATCGACAATGGCTACATTCCGAAACAAGTTGCCACCGCCATGTCCCGCATCTTCCTGCTCCTCAACGACCCGCTGGTGGCCGGTCGCATGCGCGCCCTTGTCGACGCCACGCCCGGGCTGCAGACGGTGGGCTGGGTGGCGACGATGGACCAGGCGCGCGCCCAGCTGCCTTCGCTGCAGGCCGACCTGGTGCTGACCGACATTCAGCTCGCCGACGGCTGGGTGGCCGGCCTCGTCGACGAGCTCTCGACCAGCGTGCGCTACGGCCGGCCGAAGGTGCTGGTGGTGACGCTGTCGCTGGACGACTCTCAGTTGATCGACGCATTGGTGCGCGGCGCCGATGGCTACTTCGTGCAGGGCCAGTCGCCGCAGTCGCTGATCGCGGCGATCGAGCAGACGCTGGCCGGCGGCGCCGAGATGGCGCCGGGCATCGCGCGGCAGGTGAAGGCGCATTTCGATGCCGCCGCCTGGAAGCGCAGCGACCGCCTCGACGATGAGAACCCGCTGCACCCCGACCGCCTGGAGCGCCAGGTGCTGCAGTGGACCTGCGACGGCTTCCTGCCGCACGAGATCGCGCGAGACCTGCGCATCAGCACGCGCGAAGTGGCGCTGCGCGTGCGCACGCTGTACCGCAAGATGCAGCTCGATCGCCGCACCGCGACCCTCACGCTGCAGATGGCCTGAGGGTCTGGCCTCGCGGCCGCTCAGGCGGTCGGCGGCTTCGTGTCGATGAAGCTCTGACGGGCGTTGAGCTTCTCCGCCAGCTTCGCCAGGTTGGCGTGCCGCTCCCGCCACGCGATCTGCGGGAAGCGGAAGTCGAGGTAACCCAGCGCACAGCCCACCGCGATGTCGGCCAGCGACAGATGGATGCCCGAGCACCAGGGCTTGTCGCCCAGGCCCGTGCTCATCGCCTCCAGCGCACTGTGGATCCGGCTCATCTGCCGGTCGATCCAGGCCTGGCTGCGCTGTTCGGCGCTGCGCCCGGCCCAGGTGGCTTCCAGGCGCGCCAGCAGGGCGGCGTCGAGCAGGCCATCGGCCAGCGCCTCCCAGGTGCGCACCTCGGTGCGCTCGCGGCTGCCTTCCGGGATCAGCCGGCTGACCGGCGAGCGGGTGTCGACGTATTCGACGATCACGCGCGAATCGAACACCGCTTCGCCACCTTCGAGCACCAGGCAGGGCACCTTGCCGAGCGGGTTGGCCTTCAGGATGCTCTCGGCGTTCCAGACGTCCTCGAGTTCGAACTGGTAGTCGAGCTTCTTCTCGGCCATCACGATGCGCACCTTGCGCACGTAGGGGCTGGTGAGAGCGCCGATGAGTTTCATCATGCTGTGGTTCTTCCGTCCCTGTGTTCGATTCATTCTAGCGAAGGGGGCTGCGCGCCGGCCCGGCGCAAACGCCAATCCACCTGCGCCGGCCGGCCGGGCAGCGCCAGCGACGCGGCGGCCGGCGGCGTGCGCGCGATCACCTCGCCGCGGCGCACCACCATCAGCCGCGTGGCCCGCAGGCGGATGGCCTCGATGGGGTCGCGTGACTGCAGCAGCACGAAATCGGCCGGCTTGCCGAGCTCGATGCCGTGATCGGCGAGGCCGAGGATCTTCGCGCTGTTCACCGTCACCGCGTCGAAGCAGGCGCGCATCTGCGCCTGCGAGGTCATCTGCGCCACGTGCAGGCCCATCGCCGCCACTTCCAGCATGTCTGCGCTGCCCAGCGAATACCACGGGTCCATCACGCAGTCGTGGCCGAAGCCGACGTTGATGCCGGCGGCCATCAGCTCGGGCACGCGCGTCATGCCGCGCCGCTTCGGGTAGGTGTCGTGGCGGCCCTGCAGCGTGATGTTGATCAGCGGGTTGGCGATCGCGTGCACGCCGGCCTCGCGCATCAGCGGCAGCAGCTTGGACACGTAGTAGTTGTCCATCGAGTGCATCGAGGTGAGGTGCGAGCCTGTGACGCGGCCGTGCAGGCCCAGGCGCTGCGTGTGGAAGGCCAGCGTCTCGATGTGGCGGCTCAGCGGGTCGTCGCTCTCGTCGCAGTGCATGTCCACGCGCAGGCCGCGCTCGGCAGCGAGCTCGCAGAGGATCTTCACGCTCTGCGCCCCGTCGGCCATGGTGCGCTCGAAGTGCGGGATGCCGCCGACCACGTCGACGCCCATGTCGAGTGCGCGCTTCAGGTTGGCCAGTGCCGTGGGTGAGCGCAGCACGCCGTCCTGCGGGAACGCGACGAGCTGCAGGTCGAGGTAAGGCTTGACCTTCTCGCGCACGTGCAGCAGCGCCTCGACGGCCAGGAGCCGGTCGTCGCACACGTCGACGTGCGATCGGATCGCCAGCAGGCCCTTGGCCACCGCCCAGTCGCAGTACTGCAGCGCGCGTTCGACCAGCGCCTCCTGCGTGAGCTGAGGCTTGAGTTCTCCCCACAGCGCGATGCCTTCGAGCAGGGTGCCGCTGGCGTTCACTCGCGGCAGGCCGTAGCTCAGCGTCGCGTCCATGTGGAAGTGGGCATCGACGAAGGGCGGGCTGAGCAGCTGGCCCTCGGCCTCGATCACCGTCACGCCTTCGGGGGCGGGCAGCCTGGGCGCGATGGCAGCGAAACGGCCGGCCTGCACGAGGACGTCGAGGCCGGTGCGGCCGTCGGGAAGCGTGACGTTGCGGATCAGCATGGTTCGGCATGACCTCCGAGGTCATCGACGGTGGCGAAGTGTTCGCGCAGCATACGTGCAACGCCACAAAGCAAGGACTGCACCGCATGAACGGCATCGACCTCCTCCCGCTCGCCGTGGGCCACATGATCGGCCTGGGCGCCATCGGCTCCTGCCTGGGCGTCGGTCTGCTGGGAGCCAAGTTCCTCGAATCGTCGGCGCGCCAGCCCGAACTGATGGACAGCCTGCAGACCAAGGTGTTCCTGCTCGTGGGCGTGCTCGATGGCGCCTTCATCATCGCCACCGGCATCGGGCTGTGGTTCGCCACGGCCAATCCGTTTCGCTGAACACGGCGCCGCGGGATGACCCTCTCCCAAGTTCGAAGGCGCGCAAACGCGGGGGAACTGCCTTCTTTGAGGGGGTGCGCAACGGCCGCGCCGGGCGTTCACTGGCGACATGGACTGGCGCCTCGCTCTCGCCCCCCGCCCCGCGGCCCCGCCGCGGGCGCAGACGCGCGCCGAGGAGGTGGCCAACGCCGCCAGCCACGCGCTGGCCTGCGCGCTGCCGGTGCTGGCCTGGCCGCTGCTGTCGGATGCGGCGCAGCGGCAGTCGGGCCCGCTGGGCGTGCTGTCGGTGGCGGTGTTCTGCCTCACGATGGTGCTGCAGTTCGTCGCCTCGGCGGTGTTCCATGCGCTGCCACCGGGACGCGCCAAGCTGTGGGCCCGCTCGGTCGACCACGCGGCGATCTACGTCTTCATCGCCGGCAGCAGCACCCCCTTCACGCTCGGCGTCATGCCCGGCACGGCCGGTGTCGCCACCTGCCTGCTCGTGTGGTCGCTGGCGCTGTGGGGCGCCTCGCTCAAGCTGAGGCGCCGGCTGACGAACCGGCGCCTGTCCACCGGCCTGTACGTGCTGCTCGGCTGGGGCGCGCTGCTCGCGGCTTGGCCGGGGCTGCAACTGCTCGATGCGTCGGCGCTGCTGTGGCTGGCCGCCGGCGGGGCGGCCTACCTGGTGGGCACGGCCTTCTTCGTGTTCGACTCGTCGCTGCGCTTCGGCCACTTCGTGTGGCACCTGTTCGTCATGGCCGGCAGCGGCTGCCATCTGTGCGCGGCACTCGGGCCGGGCCTGGGCAGTTGAGCGCTACTTGGTCCCGAACAGCCGGTCGCCGGCGTCGCCGAGTCCCGGCACGATGTAGCCGTGCTCGTTGAGCTGGCGGTCGATCGCCGCGGTATAGACCGGCACGTCCGGGTGGTTGGCATGGAAGTTCGCCAGGCCCTCGGGCGCGGCGAGCAGGCAGACGAAGCGGATCGACTTCGGCTTCGTCTCCTTCAGCCGGTCCACCGCCGCCACTGCCGAGTTGCCGGTGGCCAGCATCGGGTCGAGCACGATGACGTCGCGCTCGTGCATGTCGTGCGGCATCTTGAAGTAGTACTCGACGGCCACCAGCGTCTTCGGGTCGCGGTACAGGCCGACGTGGCCGATGCGCGCACCGGGCACCACGTTGAGCATGCCGTCGAGGAAGCCGGCGCCGGCGCGCATGATCGACACGAACACCGTCTTCTTGCCGTCGATCACCGGCGATCGCATGGTCTCCAGCGGCGTCTCGATCTCGATCAGCTGCGTGGGCATGTCGCGCGTGACCTCGTAGGCCATCAGCATGCTGATCTCGTTGAGCAGCCGACGGAACATGCTGGTGCTGCGGTCCTTCTGCCGCATCAGCGTGAGCTTGTGCTGGATCAGCGGGTGCGTGACGTGGTGGACTTCAGCGGTCATGGGCAATGGCTCCTGGTCCGGCACAGCATAGCCGCTCAGAGGCCGAGTTCGCTCAGCCCCGGGTGATCGTCCGGCCGCCTGCCGAGCGGCCAGTGGAACTTGCGGTCCGCCTCGGCGATCGGCAGGTCGTTGATGCTGGCGAAGCGGCGCGTCATGAAGCCGTGTTCGTTGAACTCCCAGTTCTCGTTGCCGTAGCTGCGGTACCAGTGGCCGGAGTCGTCGTGCCACTCGTAGGCAAAACGCACCGCGATGCGGTTGCCGCCGAAGGCCCACAACTCCTTGATGAGCCGGTAGTCGAGTTCCTTCGCCCACTTGCGGCGCAGGAAGGCCTTGACCTCCTCGCGACCGACCGGGAACTCGGCGCGGTTGCGCCAGCGGGTGTCTTCCGTGTAGACCCGCGCGCAGACTTCGGGGTCGCGCGTGTTCCAGGCGTCCTCGGCGCCGCGCACCTTCTTCGTCGCAGTCTCTTCGGTGAAAGGCGGAACGGGCGGACGCGTTTCCATCATCGATCTCCTCGGCTCACCAGCCGATCGCCTTGGGCAGCCACAGCGCGATCTGCGGGTAGAAGAACACCAGCGCCAGCGTCAGCGCCTGCATCACGATGAAGGGCGCCACGCCCTTGTAGATGTCCTTGATGCTCACCTCGGGCGGCGCGACACCTTTCAGGTAGAACAGCGCCCAGCCGAACGGCGGCGTCAGGAACGAGGACTGCAGGTTCACCGTGATCAGCATCGCCAGCCAGACCGGGTCGACACCCTGCGCCAGCAGCACCGGCAGGAACAGCGGCACGGCGATGTAGCTGATCTCGATCCACTCGATGAAGAAGCCGAGCACGAAGATCAGCGCCATCATGAACCAGATGTCGCTGTTCACGCCGCCGGGCAGCCACTCGAACATGCGCACGATCAGGTCTTCGCCGTGCAGGCCGCGGAAGGCCAGCGCGAACACCTGCGCCATCATCAGGATGAACATCATGATGGCGGTGATCTTGGCTGTCTCCAGTGCCACGTCCTTCAGCACCTGCCACTTGAAGCGCCCCGCGCCCACGGTGATCAGGATCGCGCCGACCGCGCCCATCGAGGCCGCTTCGGTCGGCGCGGCGATGCCGCCGACGATGGAGCCGAGCACCGAGACCACCAGCATGATCGGCGGCACCACCACTTTCCAGAAGCGGATCCACAGCTCGCGCCGGCTCACCGCATCGCGCTCGGCCTGGGGGATCGGGGGCATCAGCTCCGGCTTGAGCCAGCCGAGCACGAGCAGGAAGACGATGTAGACGCCCGCCAGCAGCATGCCAGGGCCGACCGCCGCGGCGAACAGTGTGCCGACCGACAGCTGCATGATGTCGGACAGCAGGATCAGGATCAGGCTGGGCGGGATGATCTGGCCCAGCGTGCCCGAGGCGCAGATGGCGCCGCAGGCGACGCGCTTGTCGTAGCCGCGGCGGATCAGCGTGGGCAGCGTCAGCAGGCCCAGCGTGATGATGGTGGCGCCGACGATGCCGGTGGTCGCGCCCATCAGCACGCCGAACAGGATGATGCCCACGCCCATGCCGCCGCGCACGCCGCCGGCGATGTGGCCCATCACGTCGAGCAGGTCGTCGGCCAGGCGCGACTTCTCGAGCATCACGCCCATGAAGACGAACAGCGGGATCGCCATCCACTGGTAACCCGCCACCACGCCGTAGATGCGCGCCGGCAGCAGGTTGAACAGCACGTCGCCGAAGCCGAGCCAGCCGAACAGGAAACCCACCGTGGCCAGCGTGATCGCCACCGGCACGCCCAGCATCAGCATCACGAAGAAGCCGACCAGCATCAGCACCGCATAGGTCTGCGGCTCAAACACGCGAAGCCTCCACGCGCTGCCGCTCGATGAGCACGAGGCGCAGCAGCGCACCCACCGTCTGCAGCGCCAGCAGGCCGAAACCCAGCGGGATCAGCCCCTTGACGGCCCACCGGTACGGGATGCCGCCCGGGTCGGCCGAGGTCTCGCCGATGGCCCAGGATTGCGCGACGTAGCTCGCCGAGAGCTTGATGAACAGCAGTGCGATCGCCAGCGTCAACACGCCCGAGGCAAGGTTGACGACGAACTTCGCGCGCGGCGTGAAGTTCGCGTAGAACACGTCCACGCGCACGTTCTCGCCGCGCTGCAGCGCATAGCTCATGCCCAGCAGGATGATCGTGGCCAGCAAATGCCACTCGAGCTCCTGCGACCACACCGAGCCGAAGCTCAGCGAGTAGCGCAGCAGCACGTTGACGGCCACCAGGCCGATCATCACCAGCGTGAGGTAGAGCGTGGCGCGGCCCACCGCATCGATCAGCGCCTCGATGCGGCGGACCGCGACCGAGGTCGCGTCGGACATGGGGGGCTTTCGTTCAGCCGCGAACCTTGATGTGGTACGCCTCTTCGCTGACCTCGGACCAGCGGTCGTACTTGGCCTTGAAGGCCATGTAGGACTCGTGCACCTTCTTGGTCATCGGGTCCTTGGCTACGGCCTCGGCGAGCACCTTGTCGGTCTCGGCGCGCAGTGCCTTGATCACCGCGTCGGGCAAGGGCTTGGCGGTGACGCCCTGGTTCTTGATCAGGTCTTCCATCGCCTCGGAGTTGTGCTTCTGGCACCAGGCCTCGCTGATGACGTTGCACGCCGCCGAGGCGTTCTCGACGATGGCCTGCAGGTCCTTGGGCAGCTTCATCCAGGCGGCCTTGTTGATCAGCAGTTCGGAGACGGTGGCCGGCTCGTGCCAGCCGGTCGTGTGATAGAACTTGGCCGCCTTGTGCAGGCCCAGGCGCCGGTCCTGGAAGGGGCCGACGAACTCGGCCGCGTCGATCACGCCGCGCTCCAGCGCCGGGAAGATCTCGCCGCCGGGCAGCACCTTCACGTCCACGCCCAGGCTCGCGTAGACCTTGCCGGCGAGGCCCGGGATGCGCATCTTCAGGCCCTTCAGGTCGGCCACCGAGGTGATCTCCTTCTTGAACCAGCCCGTCATCTGCACGCCGGTGTTGCCGCAGGGCAGCGCGATCATGCCGAAGGGGGCGTAGACCTCGTTCCATAGTTCGAGGCCGCCGCCGTCGTAGAACCAGCCGTTCATGCCCTGGAAGTTCATGCCGAAGGGCACGGCGGTGAAGTACTGCGCGGCCGCGGTCTTGCCGGTCCAGAAGTAGCTGTTGGCGTGGTTCATCTCCACGGTGCCGGCGCGCACCGCATCGAAGCCTTCGAACGCGGGCACCAGTTCGCCGGCGCCGAACACCTGGATCTTCAGCCGCCCGCCGGACATCGCGTCGATGCGCTTGGCCAGGTCGGTGGCCGAGCCCGGCCCGTCCATGTAGAACGGTGCGCCCTTGCCATAGGCCGAGGTCATCTTCCAGTTGAAGGTCTGCTGGGCCGAGGCGACCGCCGGTGCGGCGAGCGCGGCACCGGCGAGGCCGGCCTTCAGTGCGGAGCGACGAGAAACTGCATTCATGCGAACTCCAAAGGGATGTGGGATGACACTGCCTAGCGAGGCGCATGCCAGCGCCTGTCGTCGGCGAGCGCTGGTTCAGTAAGTTTTGTAGGGGAGGAACTTGCCCGACATCGTGATCGACACCCGATCGCCCTTCGGGTCGGGCTCGCGCTGCAGGTCCATCTTGAAATCGATGGCCGACATGATCCCGTCGCCGAACTCTTCATGGATGAGCTCCTTGAACGTGGTGCCGTAGACGCTGACCAGTTCATAGAAGCGGTAGATCAGCGGGTCGGTGGGCACCGAGGTCGGCAGCGAGCCCTTGTAGGGCACGACCATCAGCCACTTCTTCTCGTCGGCCGACAGGCCGAAGATCTTGCCGACGGCATCGGCCTGCTTCTTGTCGAGCGTCATCTGGCCGAGGCAGGCGGCGGTGACCCACTCCTTGCTCAGGCCCACCTTGGTGGCCACGTCGGACCACTTGATGCCCTTGGCCACCTTGGTGGCGATGATCTTCTCGGTGACGTCCAGTCGGCTCATGCGATTCTCCTCAGGGTGGTGCCGTTGTGTGGTTGGGGCTGCGGCTCGGGGTCGAGGCCCGGGCTGACCTCGTGCGGCTTCGCCGGTGCGCGGCCGTGCGACAGCTCCTTGCTGCGCGCGACGAGGAAGTCGACCAGGTGGTTGCGGATGCGGTAGTACTGCGGGTCGTGGTGCAGCGTGGCGCGCTGGCGATCCCGGGGCATCGTGTTCTTCACGATCTCGGCCACGCGCGCCTGCGGGCCGTTGCTCATCAGCAGGATGCGGTCGGCCAGCAGGATCGCCTCGTCGACGTCGTGCGTGATCATGAACACCGTCTGGTGCGTCTGCGCGCAGATGCGCAGCAGCTCGTCCTGGATGGTGCCGCGCGTCAGCGCGTCGAGCGCGCCGAAGGGCTCGTCGAGCAGCAGCATGCGCGGCTGGATCGCGAAGGCGCGCGCGATGCCCACGCGCTGCTTCATGCCGCCCGAGAGCTGCGAGGGCTTCTTGTCGATCGCGCCGTCCAGGCCGACCAGCGCGACGTACTTCTGCACATGCTCGTCGACCTGCGCGCGCGTCCACAGCGGCCACTTGCTGCGCACCGCGAAGGCGATGTTCCTGCGCACGGTCAGCCAGGGCATCAGCGCATGGCCCTGGAACACCACGCCGCGGTCCAGGCTCGGCCCGGCGATCTCGCGGTTGTCCATGAACACATGGCCTTCGCTGGCACTTTCCAGCCCGGCGAGCACGTTGAGGATGGTCGTCTTGCCGCAGCCGCTGTGGCCGATGATGCAGACGAACTCGCCAGCTCGGATGCCGAAGTTGACGCTGTCGAAGACGACGCTGTCGCCATAGCGCTTGGTCAGGCCCTCGACTTTCAGGAAGTGCTCAGTCGACATAGGTCACCGCCTTCTGCAAGCGCGCGAACATCAGGTCGAGCAGCATGCCGACCACGCCGATGACCAGGATCGCGAAGATCACGTTCGGCAGCGACAGGTTGTTCCACTCGTTCCAGACGAAGTAGCCGATGCCGGTGCCGCCCACCAGCATCTCGGCGGCCACGATGACCAGCCAGGCGATGCCCATGCTGATGCGCATGCCGGTCAGGATGGTCGGCGCCGCGGCGGGCAGGATCACCTCGAAGGCGCGGCGCAGGGCCGAGACCTCCAGCGTCTTGGCCACGTTGAGCCACTCGCGCCGCACGCTGGCCACGCCGAACGCCGTGTTGATCAGCATCGGCCACACCGAGCAGATGAAGATCACGAAGATGCCGCTGATCGAGCTGTCCTTGATCGTGTACAGGGCCAGCGGCATCCAGGCCAGCGGCGAGATCGGCTTGAGTACCTGGATGAACGGGTCGAGTGCGCGGTAGACCAGCGGGCTCATGCCGATCACGAAGCCGAGCGGGATCGCCACCAGCGCGGCGAGCAGGTAGCCCAGGCCGACGCGGCCGAGCGAGTAGCCGAGCTGCAGGCCCACGCCCTTGTCGTTCGGGCCGTTGTCGTAGAACGGGCTGGCGAGGTTCTTCACGACCACCGTGCCCATCTGCGCCAGCGTCGGGAAGCCCGACTTCGCGGCAGGCGCGGCGGCTCCCGCCGTCGGATCCTTGCCCATCAGCTTGGCGTACTCGATCTGCTCCGGCGTGAGCGCCGGTGCCGCCGCGGCCGCCGGCGCGGCCGACAGCGTGGCCACATGCCACACCGCCAGCAGCAGCAACAGGATCAGCGCCGACAGCAGGCCCGCCCGGAACCCCAGGCTGCGCGTGAAACCCATGATGGCCTCCCGCTCAGGCGCGCTTGATCGCGAAGCTCGACAGGTAGGCGTCGGGCTTGTCCGGATCGAAGACCTTGCCCATGATCGTGAACTTCGGGTACGCACCGTCGGGCACCTTCATGTCCAGCGACTTCATGACCTTCTTCGCGTCGGTCAGCAGGAACACCTTCTCGGCGATCTGCTTGTAGTTGACGTCGCCCTTCACGTAGCCCCAGCGCTTCATCTGCGTGAGCATCCACACCGCCATGCTCTGCCAGGGCATCGGGTCGAAGTCGGCGCGGTCGGGCACGTTCTTCACGTTGCCCAGGCCATCGGCGAACTTGCCGGTGAGCACCTGCGCGATCACCGTCTCGGGCTGGTTCAGGTAGGCCTGCGGCGCGATCACCTTGGCGATCAGCTCGCGGTTCTTCGCCTCGCGCGCCATCGCCGCGGAGGTGAGCACCGCGCGGTACAGCGCCGCGAAGGTGTTCGGGTTCTTCTGGATGAACTCGGTGCTGGTGCCGAAGGCGCAGCAGGGGTGGCCGTTCCACAGCTCCTTGGTGAGCAGGTGGATGAAGCCGACCTCCTCGTACACCGCGCGCTGGTTGAACGGGTCGGGGCCGAGGTAGCCGTCGATGTTGCCGGCGCGCAGGTTGGCCACCATCTCGGGCGGTGGCACGACGCGGATCTGGATGTCGCGGTCCGGGTCCAGCCCGGCCTCGGCCACGTAGTAGCGCAGCAGGAAGTTGTGCATCGAGTACTCGAAGGGCACGGCGAACTTGAAGCCCTTCCAGTCCTTCGGGTCGCGCTTGTCCTTGTGCTTGACCGAGAGCGTGATCGCCTGGCCGTTGGTGTTCTGGATGGTGGCCACGTTCATCGGCGTGGCGTTGCTGCCCGCGCCCATCGAGATGGCCAGCGGCATCGGGCTCAGGAAGTGCGTGGCGTCGTACTCCTTGTTGAGCATCTTGTCGCGGATCAGCGCCCAGCCGGCGGTCTTGACCACCTCGACGTTCAGGCCCTGCTTCGAGTAGAAGCCCAGCGGGTGCGCCATGATCAGCGGCGTGGCGCAGGTGATCGGGATGAAGCCGATCTTCAGGTCCTTCTTCTCGATGGCGCCGCCCTTCTCCTGCGCCATCGCCTGCAGGCTGGCCACCGGCAGCACGCTGGCGATGGCCGCCATCGCCGAGCCCTTGCCGACCGAACGCAGGAACTGGCGGCGCACCGCGTCCTGCGGGAACAGCGCCTTGACCAGCGAAGCCTCGATGAACTCGTTGGAATACAGCTCGAAGTCGGCCGTCTCGCTGCGCGCGCGCAGTTCCGCGGCGGCATGCTCGGCGCCCGAGCGATGGCGGCCGCAGCTGCAGCCCATCATCAGGGGCCGGTCGGCGTCGTAGGGATCGAAGTGCTCGCTCATGGTGCAACCTCTCGTCTGGGCATGGGTGAATGCTAGGAACGAGAGGCCTTCTGCAACATCGAGGCCAGCAGGATTCGGCTGTAGGGCTGGCCCTACAAGCGGCCGACCGGCCAGGCCACGCTACGGGCTGAGCGCCGTGCGAATGGCTCGCGCGAGATCCGCACGGCGATAGGGTTTGGGCAGCAGCATGACGCCCGGGTCCAGCCGGCCGTGGTGCACGATGGCGTTCTCGGTGTAGCCGGAGGTGTAGAGCACGCGCAACCCCGGGCGCAGCCGGCGCGCGGCGTCGGCGAGCTGGCGGCCGGACATGCCGCCGGGCATCACCACGTCGGTGAAGAGCAGTTCGATGGGCTCCTCGCTCTCGACGATGCGCAGCGCGTCTGTGCCGTTGGGCGCCTCCAGGACGCGATAGCCCAGCGCACGCAGTTCGAGGCAGGCCAGCTGGCGCACCGGTTCGTCGTCTTCCACCACCAGCACCGACTCCGTGCCGCCGCGAATCGCCGGCTCCTGGGCTTTCGGATCGACCGGCGCCGGCCTGGCGCCCTGGGCGCGCGGCAGGTACAGCTTGATGGTCGTGCCGTGGCCGCGCTCGGAGTAGATGCTGACGTGGCCGGCCGACTGCCTGGCGAAGCCATAGACCATCGCCAGCCCCAGGCCGGTGCCCCGCCCCTTCTCCTTGGTCGTGAAGAAGGGCTCGAACACCCGCGCCAGGTGTTCCGGCGGGATGCCGACGCCGGTGTCCGAGACGGCCAGCATCACGTATTGGCCGGGCGCGACGTCGGGGTGCTGGTCGGCGTAGCGCTGGTCGAGTGCCGCATTGGCCGTCTCCAGCGTCAGCTTGCCGCCGGTGGGCATGGCGTCGCGGGCGTTCAGGCACAGGTTGAGCAGCGCGTTCTCGAGCTGCGCCGGATCGACCATCGCCGGCCACAGCCCGGCGGCCCGCACGAGTTCGATCTCGATGTGCTCGCCCAGCGTGCGCCGCAACATCGAATCCAGCGCGGCGACCCGCTGGCTGACGTCGATCACGCTCGGATCCAGCGGCTGCTTGCGCGCGAAAGCGAGCAACTGCTGCGTCAACGCCGCGCCGCGCTGCGCGGCCGCGCCGATCATCTCGGCCAGCTGGCGCCTGGCCGGATCGTCGGCACTCATTTCGGCCAGCAGGTCGGCATTGCCGAGCACCACGGTGAGCAGGTTGTTGAAGTCGTGCGCCACCCCGCCGGTGAGCTGGCCGATGGCCTCCATGCGCTGCGATTGCAGGAGCCGCGCGTTGAGGTTGGCGATGTCCTGGCGCTGCGCCTGCAGGGACTGCGCGGTCTGGTTCATCACCTGCATCAGCGTGCCGAGTTCGCCGCTGGGCCAGGGCGGCTCGATGCGTGCTGCCAGGTCGCCGGCAGCCAGCTGGCCTGCCATCGCGGTCATGCGCGTGATCGGCCGCCGGATGGCGCGTTCGGTCAGCAACCAGGCCGCCAGGAACAGGCCGAAGGCCACGGCAGCGAGCAGGGCCGTGTCTCGCGCGTAGCGGGCATTCGCACCCGCGACGATGGCGTCGCGTGGCGCACCGGCCAGCACGTGCACCCGGGTGCCGGCAATGCCCGAAGTGTCGGCGCGAGCCCACTTGAACACACCGCCGTCGAGCATCGCGACATCGGCCTCGGCGGCACCCGTGGACGGCTCGGCGAAACGCCACAGCGGCGTGCCGGCGATCGATTCGCCCGGCTTGAAGCCGGCCTGCCCCGCCGGTGCCGCCACCAGCACCTGGCCCTTGTCGTCGACGACCAGCAGCTGCGCGCCCGGCACCACCGGGGCGCTGACGGCCGCGGCCTTGGCGAGATCCAGCGAGGCCAGCAGCACGAAGCGCAGCTCGCCCTGCGCCGTGCGCGCCGGGTAGGCCACCTGCATCACCGCCAGGCCGGTGAGTCGGCCGAAGGTGGGCTCGAGCACCACGTCGCCGCGTGTCGCGAGCGCTCGGCGGAAGTAGTCGCGGTTGTTGAGGTCGAGCTCGCGGCCGCTGCGCAGCGAGTCGCAGAACAGGCGACCGTCGGGGCGGATCGTCAGGATGCCGGTGTACTGCGGATAGGCCTCTCGCACTTCGGACAGAAAGGCGGAGCAGGCGGCACGGTCGTCGGAGTCCAGGTCACCGGCACGCGCCAGGCCGAACTGCAGCTGGGCGGTGCCGCGGATGCGCTGGTGCAAGTCCTCGGCCTTGGCCTGCGCCAGCTCGGCCAGGCGCCGCGCGTCGCCGGCGATGGCGGCCTCGCGGTCCTTGATGAAATTGGCCAGCACGAGCAGGGCCGGTATGGCTGTCGCGAGCAGCGCGATCAACAGCAGCCTGGCACGGATGCTCATGGTGTCCAACCCCCTGAGGACACCGCTCGTCGCTCAGCGGACTGCTATGCTGAATGGCGCCCTGCTTGTGCAAGCATCATAAGGGCCGCAGTGCGCAGCCCATCGGGAGAACCGGCATGGCAGGCGGGAGGCTTCTCATCCTCGACGACGACCCCACGGTCGGGCAGATCCTGCTGATGAGCGCGCAGGCATCGGGCTTCGAGGCCAGGCTCTGCCTCGAAGTGCAGCCCTTCCTGGAGGCGCTCGGCCCCTGGATGCCGACCCACCTGGCCATCGACCTCACGCTGCCCGGAACGACCGGCATCGCGGTGATGCGCCGCGTCGCCGCCGCCGGTTGCCGGGCCCGCATCATCATCTGCAGCGGCGCCGGCGCGGCTGAGCTCGATGCCGCGCTGCTCGAGGCACGTTCGCTCGGGTTGCCGGCACCCGGCGTGCTGGCCAAGCCGTTTCGCCTGGCCGGCGTGCGCGAACTGCTCGCCGACCCACGCTGAGCCGGCACAGGCGACTCGCTCCGGCGGGTCAAACGCTCACTTCGCGGGCAGGCTGTAGTCGGCCTTGAACTCGGTGAAGCTGTCGCCGAAGCTCGTCAGGCCCTTGCCCGCCGAGCTGGTGGTGCCGGTGACGCCTTCCCACCGCCCGGTGCCGGCAGTGAAGCGGCCCGTGCCGGACTGCGTGTTGCGCTCGGCCGACTGGCGCTCGGTGCGGCCCTCGCCTTCCTGCACCAGCGTGGAGCCATCCTGGAAGGTGTAGACGATCTTCGTTCGGTAGGTCTGCGCATTGCCTTCGATCGAGGTGATCTTGCCTTCGATGCGGAAGGGCACCACCTCGCCATCCTTGAACATCGCCAGGCCGCGACGCGCGAACTCGCCGGTGCTCTGGTCCATGCGGGTGACGTAGCTGGTGGCCGTCCAGGCCATTTCGGCGGCGCTGGCCGCCTGCGCGGCGATGCCGAAAGCGGCGGCGGTGGCGGCAATCGCGAATCCGCGGATGTTCATGCGGCACTCCTGAAGTGAAGAGGTCAGGTTTCCATCTTCAGGGCATCGCGCCGGCAATCAAGCCGCGGGCTCGCTCGGGCCTTGAGCTGACGCAAACTTCGTTCGCAGCCGTCCCAGCCCGGAGCGAAGGCTGCGCAGCCGGCCAGCGTCGGCCTGAGCTGAGCCGCTGCGCTGCGGCGGCTCAGACAATGTCCTGCCGCACCGCATAGAGCGCCAGCTCGACGTCGTTGCGCACGCCGGTCTTCTCGAGGATGCGCGCGCGGTAGGTGCTCACCGTGTTGGCCGCCAGCACCAGCTGCTCGGCGATCTCGCCGACGCTGCGGCCAGCGGCGAGCAGGCGGAACACCTGGTACTCGCGGTGCGACAGGCGCTCGTGCAGCGGCGTGTCGTCGTGCGTGCCGCCCCCGACCGCGCCGGCGAGCTGCTCGGCGACGTTCGGCGTGATGAACAGCCGCCCGCCGGCCACACGGCGGATCGCCTCGGTCATCTGCTCGGCGTCGGCACTCTTGTTCAGGTAGCCCGCCGCGCCGAGCTTGAGGGAACGCACCGCGTACTGGCGGTCGGGGTAGGTGGAGAGCATCAGCACCGGCAGCTTGGGGAACTCGGCCTTGAGCTGCTTGAGCACGTCCAGCCCGTCGCGCTGCGGCATGGCGATGTCCATCAGCACCACGTCGATGCCACCCGCTCGCACGCGCGCGATCGCCTCCGGGCCGCTTGCCGCCTCGCCGGCCAGCGACAGGTCGCTCGCGTCGGCGAGGATCTGCTTGATGCCCTGGCGGACGATCTGGTGGTCGTCGCAGATCAGGACGCAGATCATGCGAACGCCTCGGGCAAGGGCATGACCAGCCGCACTCGCGTGCCAAGGCCGGGGGCGCTGTCGATCGTCAGCTTGCCGCCGAACTGCTGCGCCCGCTCGCGCATGCCCATCACGCCGTAGCTTCGCGCAGCGTTCAGCGCCTGCGGCTCGGCGCCCACGCCGTCGTCGCGCACGTCGAGGTAGAGCACCGGCTGCGGCGGGTCGTCCACCGCGATGCGGATCTGCACGCGCTTCGCCTGGGCGTGTCGTGCCACGTTGGAGAGCACCTCCTGAAAGATGCGGAACACAGCGATCGCCAGCGCGCCCTCGGGCGGCTGCACGCCGGCAGCCACGTGCAGCTGCAGCTCGCTGTCGAGCTCGGCGCTGTCGATGAACTCCTGCGCCTGCCACTCCAGCGCCGCCCACAGGCCCTGGTGGTCGAGGATGCTCGGGCGCAGGTCGGTGATGATGCGGCCGACGTTGTCGACGGCGGTGTCGATCATGCGGCCCATGCCCAGGCACTTGCCGGCCAGCTCGTCGCGTTCGGCCACGCGGCGGGCGAGCCAGTGCACGTCCATCTTCAGCGCCACCAGCAACGAGCCGAGCTCGTCGTGGATCTCGCGAGCGATACGCGTTCGTTCGGCCTCGCGCACCGACTCCTGGTGTTGAGCCAGTTCGCGCACGCGCTGCAGTTCCTGCGCACGGCGGCGCTCGCTGATGTCGAGGAAGGTGACGACTGCGCCCTGCACCTGGCCGTGCTCGACGATCGGGTGGCTCGAATACTCGGCGTAGAAGGCCGTGCCGTCGGCGCGCCACAGCACCTCGTCGTCGATGCGGCAGGGCAGGCCCTGGCGGAAGGCGTTGAAGATCGGGCAGTCGCACTCCGGGTAGTGGCGCCCGTCGGCATGCGTGTGGTGGATCAGCTCGTGCATGTTGCGGCCGATGATCTGCTCCGCCGGCCAGCCCAGCTGCCGCGCCGCGCTGCGGTTGACGAACACGCAGCAGCCGGCCATGTCGATACCGAAGATGCCCTCGCCGGTGGATTCGAGCAGCAGCGAGAGACGATCGCGCCAGACGTCGGCGACGCGGCCTTGTTCGGAGGCATGCAGGGACGTCATGGTGACCACGGTGGTGCAAGCGCCATGCCCGTGCGCGCGCACCAGCACGAGGCACGGCGCACCGCGCCGGCCCGGCATGCGACGTCAGAACACCGTGCCGTCGCTCTCGATCGCCACCGGCGGCGCACCGCCGGGCCGGCGCTCGGCGGCGATCTGCCGGCCCGCGGCCCAGCTGCCGCCTTCGAGGATGCAGGCGAGCGGCAGCGCCGGCGCACCTAGCACCTCGCGCACCCGCGGCGCCAGTTCATCGAGCAGCGCCACCGTGAGCGCGCGCCACTCGATCACCCAGGGCTCCGACGGCAGGCGCGGCCGCGCGGCGAACGCCGCATCGCGCGGCACGATCACGCCGGCGTCGATGAGCAGGCCGCCGTTGCGGTACTCGGGCAGGCCGGTGAGATCGTCCAGCCCGCCGACCTGCACGCCGGCCCATTCGAAGGGTTCGAGCAGCGAGTAGCTCAGCCACTGGCTGAGCTTGTGGAACGGCACCCAGCCGGCGCTCGCACCCTCGCCACCGGCCGCCGGATGCGGCCAGGCGTCACCCACCGGCACACCCTCGAACACCTGCCCGCTCGGCCAGATGCCGCTGAACGCCTCGAGCAATGCGCCGAGGATGCGCGAGGCCTGCACATGGTGATGCAGCGGCGCGGGCTGAGGATGGTGGTGGTGCAGCCGCGGCGCGTGCGGATGGTGGGTGAGCGCGTCGAACAGGTGCCCCGGCTGGCCGATCGAGGTGAAGGTCTGCGGCTGCGCACGCAGCGCTTCGCCGAGCCGCCGCATCAGTGCTGCGCGGCCGTCCAGGCCGACCAGCGGGTTGTCGGCGCGCACCTGGAAGACCTCGGCCAGCGCCGCCGCATCGAGCCGCAGCAGCGCCGCCGCATCGACACGGACCGGATCGCCCGCATCCGACGAGAAGCGCCCGGCCAGGAAGGCACGAAAGCTCGCCACGCCCAGGCCTTCGCTGCGGCCGAAGGACTGGCCGCTCTCGGCCTCGCGGTAGCGCCAGTCGGGGCCGGCGCCGGCGTCGAGCAGCACGCTGACCAGCGTCAGGTCGATGCGCGCACGCGCCACCGCGATGTGGCTGCGGCCGGCGAGCTTCGCGTCGAGCTCGCCCTTGCGGTCGACGCCACCGGCCTCGAAGTGGCGCCAGCGGCTGTGGTACGGGATCTTCAGCTCGGGGAAACGCGCGCGGCTCAGCGCGGCAATGCGCTGCGCGACGGCGTCGAGCTTCGAGCGGTCGAGCGTGAAGTGCTCCGAGCCGCCCGCGGCCACGAAGGCGGCAATGGCGGCGCATCGTGCGCGGATCGTCGCCGGATCGCGCAGCGTGCGGACGGCGGCGTCCAGCTCACTCAAGGCTGCGGCCTTTCACGTTCGCCAGCTGCGCCTCGTCGGGCACTGCGCCGTCGGTGAAGTAGCCGGCGGCGATCTTCGCCTCGATCTCGACCTTGGCGTCGGCCGGCACCAGCTCGTCGGGGATCTTCACGCGCTCGCCGACCTCGATGCCGCTGCCGGTGATGGCGTCGTACTTGTCGTTGCTCATCGACACGAGGCGGTGGATCTTGCGGATGCCCAGCCAGTGCAGCACGTCGGGCATCAGCTCCTGGAAGCGCATGTCCTGCACGCCGGCCACGCACTCGGTGCGCAGGAAGTACTTGTCGGCGCGGTCGCCGCCCTCCTGGCGCTTGCGCGCGTTGTAGACGAGGAACTTGGTCACCTCGCCGAGCGCACGGCCCTCCTTGCGGCTGTAGGCGATCAGGCCGACGCCGCCCTTCTGCGCGCCCTGGATGCACTCCTCGATGGCATGCGTGAGGTAGGGCCGGCAGGTGCAGATGTCGGAGCCGAACACGTCGGAGCCGTTGCACTCGTCGTGCACGCGTGCGGTCAGCGTGACCTCGGGGTTGGCCAGGTCGCGCGGGTCGCCGAAGATGTACAGCGTCTGCCCGCCGATGGGCGGCAGGAAGACCTCGATGTCGCTGCGCGTGACGAGCTCGGGGTACATGCCGCCGGTCTCCTCGAAGAGCGCGCGGCGCAGGTCGGCTTCCGACACCTTGAAGCGCTTGGCGACGCCGGGCAGCCACCACACCGGTTCGATGGCGATCTTGGTGACGGTGGCCGAGCTGTCTTCGAGCAGCACCTTGCCGTCGACCTGCAGGCGCTGGAAGGCCAGCGCCTGGCGGATCTCCGGCAGGTGGATGTGCGCCTTGGTGACGGCGATGGTCGGGCGGATGTCGTAGCCCTGCTCGAGGTAGTCGAGATAGACCGACTGCACCGAGGCGCCCCAGGGATCGATGGAGACGATCTTCTGCGCATCGCCCCACTGCTCGTAGGGGCCGATCAGGTCGGTGGGTGCGGTGTTGGTGAGGTCGGCGCGGTGGCCCTTGGTCAGGTTGCCGGCGGCCACCGCGAGCGCGCGGTAGACGCCGTAGCTGCCGCTGTGCGTGCCCACCACGTTGCGCTGGCTGCGGTTGGTGGTGGTGCCGACGACAGGGCCGCGCTCCAGCGCGTCGGCGGCGCCCCAGTGGATGGCCGGTGCGCCGGCCGTGCCCTGGCCGGGGTGCGATGTCAGGCGGATGTGGCGCGTGCCGGTGACGGCGGGTTCGGTGGCCATGCGTGCGTGACTCCAGTGCGTGACGTGCAGCATAGCGCCGCGCCGGCCGTGCGGCACACTCGGGCGCAGAATGCGCCCGCACCGAAACGGAACCTCGACGTGACATCTCCCCAAGCCCCCCTGCCATGGGACCAGCTCGCGCAGGCCGCACGCGCCGCCCGCGAGCGGGCCTACGCGCCGTATTCGCACTTCGCCGTCGGCGCCGCGCTGCTCGACGAGCAGGGCCGCATCCACGTCGGCTGCAACGTCGAGAACGCCGCCTATCCGCAGGGCCTGTGCGCCGAGGCCGTGGCGCTGGGCCAGCTGGTGCTCTCCGGTGGCACGCGCGTGCTCGCCGCGCTGGTGGTGGGCGAGGCCGCGCAGCCGGTCACGCCCTGCGGCGGCTGCCGGCAGAAGCTGCGCGAGTTCGCCGGCGACGACATGCCGGTGTGGTCGGCCGACCTGCACGGCATCACGGCGCGCCACACGCTGGGGGCGCTGCTGCCGGCCAGCTTCGGGCCCGATCACCTGGGCGAGTCATGAGCAAACAGAGTCACGAGGTCGTCGACCGCTGCGCAGCGCTGCTGCTCGCCGGCGGGCGGCGGCCGAAGATCGCCGTGTTGCTGGGCTCGGGTTGGGCGCCGCTGGCCGAGCGTGTGCAGGACCCGCTGCGCCTGCCGTATGCGCACCTGCCCGGTTTCCCTGAGACGGGCGTCGACGGACATGCGGGCCAGGTGGTGATCGGCCGCATCGGTTCGCACGAGGTCGCCGTGCTGGCCGGGCGGCGACACGCCTACGAAGACGGCGACTCGGCGGCCATGAAGGGCGCGATCGCCGCACTGGCCGCCTGCGGTGTCGAGGTGCTGGTGCAGACCAACGCGGCCGGCAGCCTGGACGCCGCCATGCGCCCCGGCGAGCTGATGATGCTGGCCGACCACCTGAACCTCGTGCAGCACTCGCCGCTGGTCGGCGAGAGCGGCACGAAGCGCTTCGTCGACATGCGCCACGCCTACGACCCCTCGCTGCGCGCCCAGGCACGCACCACCGCCGCGCGCCTGGGGGCAACGCTGCACGAAGGCGTCTACGCCTGGGTGATGGGGCCGCAGTTCGAGACACCGGCGGAGATCCGCATGCTGCAGCGGCTCGGCGCGCAGGCGGTGGGCATGAGCACGGTGCCCGAGACCATCCTGGCGCGGCACGCGGGCCTGCGCGTGCTGGCGCTCTCGATGTTCACCAACATGGGCTGCGGGTTGCAGACCGAATCGCTCAGTCACGCCAACACGCTGGGGGTGGCGCAGGCCGCCTCGGCGACGGCGGTGCCGTTGCTCGAGGCGATGATCGCCGACCTGGAGGTCTGAGTGGTGCGCACGGTCGACGAGAGTGCGCGCATCGCACTGGCCTGCCTGGACCTGACCAGCCTCAACGACGGCGACAACGAGGCCGACATCCTGCGCCTGGCCGAGCGTGCCGCCGCCGCGCCGGGCCGCGTGGCAGCCCTGTGTGTGTGGCCGCGATTCGTGCGCCTGGCCCGCGCCCATGCACCGCCAGGCGTGGCCGTGGCCGCGGTGGCCAACTTCCCGGAGGGCAGCAGCGACATCGAGCGCGCGCTGCGCGACACCGGCGAGATCATGCAGGCCGGCGCGCAGGAGATCGACCTCGTGCTGCCCTGGCGCGCGCTGATGGCGGGCGACGACGCGGCCTGCGCCGCACTGCTTCGCGCGGTGCGCCGTGCCAGCGAGGGCCTGCGCCTGAAGGTGATCCTGGAAAGCGGCGAACTGGCGGCACCAGTGCTCGTGGCACAGGCTTCACGGCTCGCGCTCGCCGAGGGCGCCGACTTCCTCAAGACCAGCACCGGCAAGACGCCGCACGGCGCCACGCCGGACGCAGCGCGTGTGATGCTGCAGGCGATCGCCGCGGATCCGCGGGCCGCCGCGCACGCCGGCTTCAAGGCCTCGGGCGGGGTGCGCAGCGTGGCCGATGCGGCGGTCTACATCGAGATGGTCGAGTCCACGCTCGGTGCGGGCGCCTTGGTGCCGGCGCGCTTTCGCATCGGCGCGAGCGGGCTGCTCGCCGACATCGAGGCGGTGCTGGCCGGCCGCGGCGACACGCCCGCAGCCGCCGGCTACTGAGCCGGCTTCGCGCGCTGCGGGATGGCCAGCCCGCGTGCCACGGCCGGCCTCGCCATGAACGACTTCAGCACCCGCTGCACGTTGGCGAAGTCGGCGATGCCGACCAGCTCGCCCGCGCCGTAGAAGCCCACCAGGTTGTTCACCCACGGGAAGGTGGCGATGTCGGCGATGCCGTACTCGTCGCCCATGATCCACAGCCGGGCTTCGAGGTGCCGGTCGAGCACGCCGAGCAGGCGGCGCGACTCGGCGACGTAGCGGTCGCGCGGGCGCTTGTCTTCGTAGTCCTTGCCGGCGAACTTGTGGAAGAAGCCGAGCTGGCCGAACATGGGGCCGACGCCGCCCATCTGGAACATCAGCCACTGCAGCGTCTCGTAGCGTGCGGCCGGGTCGGTGGCGATCAGACGGCCGGTCTTCTCGGCCAGGTAGACGAGGATCGCGCCGGACTCGAACAGCGCCAGCGGCCGGCCGCCGGGCCCGTCGGGGTCGAGGATCGCGGGGATCTTGTTGTTCGGGTTGAGCGACAGGAACTCCGGCGACAGCTGGTCGTTCGTCTCGAAGCTCACCAGGTGCGGCTCGTAGGGCAGGCCGGTTTCCTCGAGCATGATCGACACCTTCACGCCGTTGGGCGTGGGCAGCGAATACAGCTGCAGCCGCTCGGGGTGCTGCGCGGGCCACTTGCGGGTGACGGGGAAGCGGGACAGATCGGACATGGGGTTTCGGTCAGCGGATGAGCCGTCGATTCTCGCCCGCTCGTCAGTGACCCTGCTGCGACACGGCCTGCGGGAGTTCGATCTCGATGGCGTGGCCGTTGCTGCCCAGGCGGGCTCCCATCTCGGCCACGCGCCGGCGCACCGGCTCGAAACGCGACTGCGCCAGCCATGCCGGCAACCCCGCGGGCGCCTCGCCCCCTTCGGCAGCACAGGCGCCGATGCTCACCACCACGCGGCCCTGCCGCAGGAAGGTTCCGACCTCGAACCTGTTGCAGCGCTGCATCGGCGAGCCTTCTTCGGCGCAGGCCTGCAGCAGGTTCATCGTCACTTCGTTGAGGTGGTCGGGCACCAGCTCGCAGGCCGGCACGTCCTGCCCGGCGCGGAACTCGATCGGCCGGCCGCGGAAGCGCCAGTCGAATGAGAGGAATTCGCACACGGCCTTGACCATCGCGCTGACGTCCACCCACTCGGCCGACTCGCTGCGCGCGGTCGCGAAGTCGGCGATCTGCCGCATCATGCGGGCGATGCGCAGGCTCTGCGCCTGCATCTCGCGCGACACCTCGCGCTGCGATTCGGGCAGCTCCGCGGCCAGCAGGTGGATCACCGCCAGCGGGTTGCCGACCTCGTGCGCGACGTTGGCCGCCATGGTGGCCAGCGTGGACATCTTCTCGCGGTGCCAGCGCTGCTCGCGCTCGGCCGCTTCGGCCTGCTCTCGCGCCTGCCGGTCGATGATGCGCTGACCGATGCGAACGATCAGCAGCGAAGTGGCGTACAGCAGCACCAGCAGGCCGCCGACGATGCCGAGGAATTCGTGCGAACTGCGCTCGACCTTCTGCTGGTTGGCGCGCGCGGCGCTCTCGATTCGCGCCTGGTTGGCGGTGCTGATCTGGGCGAACTTGCGCGATGCCGCCTTGCTCTGCTCTAGGAAGGGCGTGACGTCGGAGTACAGCTCGACGACGCCGACCACCACGTCGCTGCCGCCGGCGCGCACGGGCACGTAAGTGGAGATCAGGTCGCGGTTCTCGACGACGCGCTCGAAGGCGCTGAAGCGATCCCGGTGCGTCAGCTCGCTGGCGGGGCGGCCCTGCGACGCGGTGCGCCAGCCGGCGTTCTCGCCCGCGTACTCGCCGATCTGCCCGTGTTCCGACGAGTAGAAGGTCACGCCACGCAGGTCGAACACCTTGATCTTGAACACGGTGGTGCTCTGCATCGCCGCGTAGGCCTTGGCATCCAGCGCCTTGAATGCCGGCAGCGCGACGATCCGCCGGCCGATCTCGCCCCAGCAGGCGCGCCTCACGTCCAGGGGCTGGCCCTGCAGCGCCTTGCATCCGTCGATGGGTATGCGCTGTGCCGAGTCCAGGAAGGGCCCGAAGTCGCTCGTCCACAGCATGTTGGCCACCATGCGCGACAGGTTGACGTGGTTGGCCTCGTGCACGGCGAGCAGGCTGCTTCGCGCCGCCTCCTGGTGCTGGCGGGCGAGTTCGTCCTGCGCCTGAGCGAAGAAGGTGGCCTGCTCCTTCTGCACCTGCGCGAAGAAGTCCTCTTCCATGCGCTGCAGGAAGAACAGGCTCACCGCCACCGCGGCAAATGCAACGAGCGTGGTCAGCGTGAAATAGCGCATCAGCCGGAAGCCGGCGGGCTGCGCACCCGGCCTGAGCGCGGGTTCCTGCATGCTTTCGTTCCTTCCCTGAGAGCTCGCCCCGGCACATCGTAGCGTCCCGCCTCTCGAGGGCCGCGCCAGCCGAGCCCACGCGGTTCGCCGACATGCGATGCCACCGCTACTTTGTGTGGCGCGGTGCGACCTGGTAGGCATTTGTAACCTGAAGGCTGCTTCGCTCACAACTCGCAGCATCGCACCGACCGTCGCTGTCACAGTCCGGGCTCGCCTCCGCCCACGGTGGAGAGTACGACGAGTGTGCGATCCGACCACGGCCGCCTCGCGTTCATGACCGAGAGAGTTGACTCAATGACGAACATCAAGCGCCACGGGCAGGCTGGATCCCTCCAGGCTCTCGCCCGGCCCGCTGCGGGCAGCGCCCTGCGCCGCACCCGCCAGACAGCATGGACCCTGCTCTTCGCCGCCACGCTCGCAGCCTGCGGCGGCTCCGAGGAAGACGCCGCGCTTCAACAGGCCTCCGGATCGCCGGCACCTGCTCCGGCACCGGCACCTGCTCCCGCGCCGGCACCTGCTCCCGCGCCGGCACCTGCTCCCGCGCCGGCACCTGCCCCCGCGCCTGCGCCTGCCCCCGCGCCTGCGCCTGCCCCCGCGCCTGCACCTGCCCCCGCGCCGGTGACCTCCAGCGCGCTGCTGGTCACGCTGCAGAACTTCGCCGAGACGGCTGCGCGCAACTGGAACTTCGACGGCCACTCCGTCACCGACCAGTTCACCTCCGCCCAGGGCCGCTGGGACTACACCGACACCACCTACGAGCCGTGGCTGTTCGACCGCGCCGACGTCTGGCGCATGATGTTCGAGCTCACCCGCAACACCAAGTGGCAGACCCAGGCCAACAGCGACCTGGCCTACTACGAGTCGCGCCTGAGCGCCGATGGCTTCTTCCTCAACAAGACCGGCGAGCAGGACACCAAGTACAGCTACGTGCACCCCTGGAGCACCAACACCGCCAAGCAGACTGCCGCCTACAACGCCACCGTGGCCGGCTTCCCCAATACCTACAGCACCGGCGCCGGCCTGTGGACCGAGCGTGAGCTGTGGGTCGCGCTGAACGCCGCGGTGAAGTACCACACCGTGTCCAACAGCACCGCCGCGCTGTCGCGTGCGCAGGCCATGGTGGACCAGTGGGACCAGGTCTGCGCCGGCCGCAAGGCTCCGCTGGTGAGCTACACGCAGCACGAAGGCGGCGGCCCCGGCGGCACCACGCCCTCGGACCTGATCAGCAGCCCGTGGATGAGCGCCCTGTACTTCCAGGCAGCTCGCCTGTACATCGAGAAGGTGCCCACCGCGGCCAACCAGGTCTACCGCCAGGCCAGCGACTACTTCGACTGGATGAACACCCCCGGCACGCGCGGCTTCTACTCGGGCTCGGAGGTCGGCTCCGAGTACGCCGGCCTGGTCTTCCCGTCCTACCTGGCCGGGGGGCTCGCTGATCGGTGACGCCGGCCCGGACGTGGGCAACATGGACCACGCGCTGGACGTGGCCGGCTTCGTGGCCTTCGCCATCAAGGCCAAGACCGCACTGGGCCTGCCCACCGCCGCCGCACAGCAGCGCCTGGCCGACATGAAGGCCACCGCCGCCGTCGCCTTCGCCGAGTCCACCCGCACCACGCTGTACCTGCCCAAGTACCGCGTCAACCCCCCCGCGCAAGTTCAACTGGTGGACCCGCGGCCTGTACGAGCTCGTCGCCAACGGCGGCGCCTGAGTCCCCTCTTCTCCCGGCCCACCCGGGCCGCATCCTCCCCAACGGGCAGGCTGGCGCAGATCGCGTCGCCCGCCCGTTCTTCTTTGTCGGGCGCCAGCGGCACGCAACAGGATCCCACGATCGGTGCGCCGATGTAACAACTGCGTTCGCGGATGGCTCAGTCGAGCACTTGCGATTCGCTCATCACCGCGCGTGACGGTCGATGTCGGTGCTTTCTGCCGTTGAAACACCGTTACATGCCTGCCCCCCCGTTACTGGGGGGTGGCCGGCCATCGATAAGGTGCGCTCAGCAGACCCGAACTGTGCGTTGCGCGCCTTGGACGCGCACACGATGAACCGAATCCAGAGGAATCGTTGGGAATGAAACTCACACTGAACAAGACAGCCTTGGTCGTCGCGCAAGCGCTCACGGTCCTCGGCATGGCCGGCTGCGGCGGCAACGACGCGTCGAGCACCGACGTGTTGCTCGACGACAGCGAAATGGCACAGGCCGAGCGCCTGCGCTGGCGCTCGATGGACAAATCGGCACCGAGCGTATCCATCGACGAGCAAAGCGGCGACGTGGGCGGCACCGGGCAGATCACGCTCTCGGGCCAGGCCAGCGACAACCTGCGGCTGTACCGCGTGCGCTGGTCCAACGACCGCGGCGGCAGCGGCAGGGCATCGCTTTCGGGCAACTACTTGCTGGCCACCTGGTCGGCCTCGCCCATCCAGCTGAAGACCGGCGCGAACACGATCACCGTGACCGCCGAAGACGCGGCAGGCAACCGGACAACAACCGCGACCACGGTGACACTTCCCGAGGCCGCCCCCGCGCCGGCACCTGCCCCCGCACCGGCACCTGCTCCCGCACCGGCGCCTGCTCCCGCGCCGGCACCTGCTCCCGCACCGGCACCTGCCCCCGCACCGGCACCTGCTCCCGCACCGGCACCTGCCCCCGCACCGGCACCTGCTCCCGCGCCGGCACCTGCTCCCGCGCCGGCACCTGCTCCCGCGCCGGCACCTGCTCCCGCGCCGGCACCTGCTCCGGCACCGGCACCTGCGCCCGCGCCGGCACCTGCTCCCGCGCCGGCGCCTGCCCCCGCGCCTGCGCCTGCTCCCGCGCCTGCGCCTGCCCCCGCGCCTGCACCTGCCCCCGCGCCGGTGACCTCCAGCGCGCTGCTGGTCACGCTGCAGAACTTCGCCGAGACGGCTGCGCGCAACTGGAACTTCGACGGCCACTCCGTCACCGACCAGTTCACCTCCGCCCAGGGCCGCTGGGACTACACCGACACCACCTACGAGCCGTGGCTGTTCGACCGCGCCGACGTCTGGCGCATGATGTTCGAGCTCACCCGCAACACCAAGTGGCAGACCCAGGCCAACAGCGACCTGGCCTACTACGAGTCGCGCCTGAGCGCCGATGGCTTCTTCCTCAACAAGACCGGCGAGCAGGACACCAAGTACAGCTACGTGCACCCCTGGAGCACCAACACCGCCAAGCAGACTGCCGCCTACAACGCCACCGTGGCCGGCTTCCCCAATACCTACAGCACCGGCGCCGGCCTGTGGACCGAGCGTGAGCTGTGGGTCGCGCTGAACGCCGCGGTGAAGTACCACACCGTGTCCAACAGCACCGCCGCGCTGTCGCGTGCGCAGGCCATGGTGGACCAGTGGGACCAGGTCTGCGCCGGCCGCAAGGCTCCGCTGGTGAGCTACACGCAGCACGAAGGCGGCGGCCCCGGCGGCACCACGCCCTCGGACCTGATCAGCAGCCCGTGGATGAGCGCCCTGTACTTCCAGGCAGCTCGCCTGTACATCGAGAAGGTGCCCACCGCGGCCAACCAGGTCTACCGCCAGGCCAGCGACTACTTCGACTGGATGAACACCCCCGGCACGCGCGGCTTCTACTCGGGCTCGGAGGTCGGCTCCGAGTACGCCGGCCTGGTCTTCCCGTCCTACCTGGCCGGTGGCTCGCTGATCGGTGACGCCGGCCCGGACGTGGGCAACATGGACCACGCGCTGGACGTGGCCGGCTTCGTGGCCTTCGCCATCAAGGCCAAGACCGCCCTGGGCCTGCCCACCGCCGCCGCACAGCAGCGCCTGGCCGACATGAAGGCCACCGCCGTCGTCGCCTTCACCGAGTCCACCCGCACCACGCTGTACCTGCCCAAGTACCGCGTCAACCCCCCGCGCAAGTTCAACTGGTGGACCCGCGGCCTGTACGAGCTCGTCGCCAACGGCGGCGCCTGAGTCCCCTCTTCTCCCGGCCCACCCGGGCCGCATCCTCCATCGGGTAGGCTGCGCTTCATGCGCCGCCTGCCCTTTTTCATTGCGCTGCTCGCCTCCCTGGCGGGCTGCGCAGCAATGGCGCCGCGCCCCGCCGACACGGTGGCGGTGAAGGTGCTGGCCATCAACGACTTCCACGGCCACCTGCGGCCGCCGGCCGGCGGCTTTCGGGTTCGCGACCCGCAAGACCCGGCGAAGTCGATCGACATCGCGGCCGGCGGCGCCGAGCACCTGGCCAGCGCCGTGCGCGAACTGCGTGCGCGCAACCCCAACCACGTGTTCGTCGCCGCCGGCGACCTGGTCGGCGCGAGCCCGTTGCTGTCGGCGCTGTTCGACGACGAGCCGACGGTCGAGTCGCTCGGCCTGATGGGCCTGGCGATCAGCGCGGTGGGCAATCACGAGTTCGACCGCGGTGCGGCCGAACTGCTGCGCCTGCAGCGCGGTGGCTGCCACCCGGGCAAGGGCTGCAAGGGGCCGATGCCGTTCGCCGGCGCGCGCTTCCAGTACCTGGCGGCCAGCACGATCGACACGCGCACCGGCCAGCCGATCCTGCCGGCCTACGTGGTCAAGCGCTTCGAAGGCATCCCGGTGGCCTTCATCGGCCTCACGCTCAGGGCCACGCCGCAGATCGTCATGCCCGCCGGCGTGGCCGGGCTGGAGTTCCGCGACGAGGCCGCCACGGTCAATGCGCTGGTGCCCGAGCTGCGCCGCCAGGGCATCGAGGCGATCGTCGTGCTGATCCACGAGGGTGGCTTCCCGGCCGGCGGCCACGGCGATTGCCCGGGCTTGTCGGGCCCGATCGTGCCCATCGTGCGGCAGCTCGACCCGGCGGTCGATCTGGTGATCAGCGGCCACACGCACCGCGCCTATGTCTGCCGCATCGACGGCCGGCTCGTCACCAGTGCCGACAAGTACGGCACGCTGCTCGGCGAGATCGACCTGCTGCTCGACCGCGCCAGCGGCGATGTGCGCGAGGCGAACGCCCGCAACGTCGTCGTGCGCACCGACGTGTTCGCGAAGGACGAGGCGCAGACGCGACTCATCGAAGCCTACGAACGCCTGTCGGCGCCGCTGGCGCGCCGCGTGGTCGGCCGGCTGGCCGCGCCGCTGCTGCGCGACGAAGGCCCGGCCGGCGAGTCTGCACTCGGGCAGGTGGTGGCCGATGCGCAGCTCGCCGCTACCGCCGATGCCGGCGCGCAGCTCGCGCTGATGAACCCGGGCGGCCTGCGTGCCGCGCTGACGGGTGACGCGCAAGGCACGGTGCGCTACGAGGACCTGTTCGCTGCGCAGCCCTTCTCCAATGCCCTGGTCACGATCACGCTCACGGGCGCGCAGTTGCGGCGGGTCCTGGAACAGCAGTGGGCCGGGCAGGCGCGACCGCGTCTGCTGCAGGTGTCGCGAGGCCTGTCGTACGCCTGGGACGCCGCCCGGCCCGTCGGCCAGCGCATCGTGCCCGGCAGCCTGCAACTGCACGGCCACACGATTGCGCCGGAACAACGCCTGCGTGTCACCGTCAACGCCTACCTCGCCGCAGGGGGCGACAACTTCAAGGCACTCGCCGAAAATGGGGCGGACGCACAGACGGGAATCATGGACATCGACGCACTCGAGCAGTACTTCCGACGGGCCGGCAGCGTGTCGCCCGCCACCGACGGGCGCATCCGGCGCCTGAACTGACCCGTCGCGCCCGCGATGCTTCCCCAGGAGATCATTCGCCGCAAGGGCCGCGCGCAGGCGCTCGAGGCCGCCGAGATCCAGGCCTTCGTGCGCGGCATCGTCGACCGGTCCTGGACCGAGGGGCAGGTGGCCGCCTTCGCGATGGCCGTGTGCCTGCGCGGCATGAACCGCGACGAATGCGTGGCCCTCACGCAGGCCATGACGGACTCGGGCGACCGGCTCGACTGGTCGCGTGCACGATTGAACGGCCCGCTGCTCGACAAGCACTCGACCGGCGGCGTGGGCGACAAGGTCAGCCTGGTGCTCGCGCCCATCGTCGCGGCCTGCGGCGGCGTGGTGCCGATGGTCTCGGGCCGCGGCCTGGGCCACACCGGCGGCACGCTGGACAAGCTGCAGGCGCTGCCCGGCTACATGGTGACGCCGCGGCGCGCGCAGCTCGTGCGCGTGCTGCGCGAGGCGGGCTGCGCGATCGTCGGCGCGAGTGCGCGCATCGCGCCGGCCGACCGGCGCCTCTATGCCATCCGCGACGTCACGGCGACGGTGGAATCGGTGCCGCTGATCACCGCGAGCATCCTGTCGAAGAAGCTGGCCGCCGGGCTGGATGCGCTGGTGATGGACGTGAAGCTCGGCAACGGCGCGTTCTGTACCGAGGCCGCCACCGCCGACACCCTGGCGCGCAGCCTGGTCGAGGTGGCGGTGGGTGCCGGCCTGCCGACGCAGGCGCTGGTCACCGACATGAACCAGGTGCTGGGCACCACCGCCGGCAATGCCGTGGAGGTGCGCGAGGCGATCGACTTCCTCACCGGCGCGGCACGCGAACCGCGGCTGCTCGCGCTGACGCTCGCACTGGCCGGCCGCATGCTCTGGCTCGGCGGTCTGGCCAGCTCGCCGGCACGCGGCGAACTGCAGGCCCTGCAGGCGCTCGACGACGGCCGGGCCGCGGAGCGCTTCGAGCGCATGGTGGCTGGCCTCGGCGGCCCCTCGCGCGTGCTGGCGCGCGGCGGCGCGCAGTTGCCGGCGGCGCCGGTGCAACGTGTGCTGCCTTCGCCGCGCGCCGGCGTGCTCACTTCGATGGACACGCGGCTGATGGGCATGGTGGTCGTGGCCCTGGGCGGCGGACGCCGGCGCGCGACGGATCCCGTCGACCCGCGCGTCGGCCTGACACGGGTGCTGCCGGTGGGCAGCAAGGTGCGCGCCGGCGACCCGCTGCTGCGCGTGCATGCCGCCAACGCGGCCGACGCCGATGCCGCACTGCGCACGCTCGTCGACGCGCTGCCGATCGGCGACGGCCCGGCCCTGCCCGACCCGCCGGTGGTACGCGGCGTGGTCGGCCGGCCCGGCCGCAGCGGCTGAACCGCCGCCGCAGCAACTCAGCGCTCGCCCTTGCGGTAGGGCTTCATCAGCGCCTGCGGGTAGGCGGCGCGGCGCGCCACCACCACCAGCGCGACGATGGCCATCGCATAGGGCAGCATCAGGTAGGCCTGGTACGGCAGCTCGATGCCGAACACCCCGCCGCCGGCCTGCTGAAGGCGCAGCTGCAGCGCGTCGAAGAAGGCGAACAGCAGCGCGCCCAGCAGCGCCTTGCCCGGCCGCCACGAGGCGAACACGACCAGCGCCACGCAGACCCAGCCGCGGCCGTTGACCATGTTGAAGTAGAAGGCGTTGAAGGCCGACAGCGTGAGGAAGGCGCCGGCCACGCCCATCAGCGCCGAGCCGGCGACGAGGGCCGCGGTGCGCACCCCGGCGACGCTCAGGCCCTGTCCTTCGGCCGCCGCGGGGTTCTCGCCGACCATGCGCAGCGCCAGGCCCGCCGGCGTGCGGTACAGACCCCAGGCGATCGCCGGCACGAGCAGCAGCGCGAGCAGTGTCAATGGTGTCTGCGCGTTCAGCACCGGGATCGGCAGCCCTTGCATCGCTGTGAAAGTCTGGACGGTCGGCGGGCTGTCGACCTTGGGGAAGCTGACGCGGTAGGCAAAACTCGCCAGGCTGGTGGCGAGCAGCGTGATGCCCAGGCCGGCGACGTGCTGCGAGAGCGCCAGCGTCACGGTCAGCAGCGCATGCAGCAGCCCGAACAACGCGCCGGTGGCGGCCGCGGCGAGCACGCCGGTCCACAGCGGAGCGCCCTGGTACACCGCCAGCCAGCCGGTGAAGGCGCCCGCCACCATGATCCCCTCGATGCCCAGGTTGAGCACACCGGCGCGCTCGCACAGCAGCACGCCCAGCGTGCCCAGGATCAGCGGCGTGGCGATGCGCAGCACCGCGATCCAGAACGGCGCGGCAAGGAGCAGGTCGAGCGTCTCGGCGAACATCGTCAGCGCCAGCGCAGGCGGTACTGCGTGAACATCGTGGCCACCAGCACCGCGATCAGCGACACCGACACGATCACGTCGGCGATGTAGGTCGGCACGTTGACGGCGCGGCTCATGCTGTCCGCGCCGACCAGGATGCCGGCCACGAAGATCGCCGCAGCCACCACGCCCAGCGGGTTCAGCGCCGCGAGCATGGCGATGACGATGCCGCTGTAGCCGTAGCCGGGCGACATGTCGAGCGTGACGTAGCCGGCGCGGCCGGCCACCTCGATCGCGCCGGCGAGACCTGCCAGCGCACCCGAGAGCAATGCCACCTTCACCTGCACTGCCGCGACCGGCATGCCGGCGAAGGCGGCGGCGCGCGCATTGGCGCCCACGGCGCGGATCTCGAAGCCGGTGGTGGTGTGCTTGAGCAGCGCCCACAGCGCGAGCGCCGCCGCCAGCGACCACAGCAGCCCGGTGTGCACGCGGCTGCGCTCGATCAGCTTGCCCAGCTGCAGCGCGTCCTGGATCGCCACGCTCTGCGGCCAGCCCATCGCGGAGGCGTCCTTCATCGGCCCGTCGAGCATGGCCGAGACGAACAGCAGCACGATGAAGTTCAGCAGCAGCGTGGTCACCACCTCGTCGACGCCGAGGCGGCTCTTCGCCAGCGCCGGGCCGAGCAGCAGCAGCGCCCCGGCCAGCGCAGCGGCAAGCATCATCAGCGGGAACAGCAGCCAGGGCGAGGCGTCGAAGCCGCTGCCGCCGTGCAGCCCGCCCACCGCCACCGCCGCCAGTGCGCCCGCATAGAGCTGGCCTTCGCCGCCGATGTTGAACAGCCGTGCCCGGAAGGCCACCGCCGCAGCGAGGCCGGTGAGGATCAGCGGCGTGGCGCGGGTGAGCGTCTCGGTCCAGGCGAAGCGCGAGCCGAAACCGCCTTCGAGCAGCAGCGCGTAGGCGCGCGTCACCGGCGCGCCGGCCCAGGCGACGAGCAGCGAGGTGATCAGCAGCGTGAAGGCGATCGCACCCACCGGTGCGCCCAGCAACAGCCAGCGCGGCGTGGTGCTGCGGCGTTCAAGCTGCATGGGTGGCCTCCGCCTCGGCACCGCCACCCGCCATCGCCAGGCCGATGGCGGCCAGCGTCCACTCGCGCGCCGGCTTCGGCGCGCCGAGGCGGCCGTGGTGCATCACGGCGATGCGGTCGGCCAGCGCGAAGACCTCGTCGAGGTCCTCGCTGATCAGCAGAACGGCGCTGCCCTGCGCGCAGGCGTCGAGCAGCTGCTGGTGCACATAGGCCACCGCACCGATGTCCAGGCCCCAGGTGGGCTGGTTGGCGACGATCAGCGGCGGCGCGGCCGGCACCTCCGGATCGCCCGACAGGGCACGGCCCAGGATCAGCTTCTGCATGTTGCCGCCGGACAGCGAACGTGTCGTCGTCGCCAGGCCCGCCGCTTCGGTGCCGCGCACGTCGAAGCGCTGGACCAGCGACTGCGCGAACGCCATCGCCCGCTCGCGCCGCACGATGCCGCGGCGCGAGAACGCCGGCGCGGCATAACGCTCGAGTACCGCGTTTTCCCACAGCGGCAGGTCGCCGACCACGCCAACCGCATGGCGGTCTTCCGGGATGCGCGCCACGCCGGCTTCGACGAAGGCGCGCGGCCGCGCCGGCAGCGTTCGGCCGGCGATGGCCAGCGTGCCGCCATCGAGCGCATGCAGCCCGCACAGCAGCTCGGCCAGCACGTCCTGCCCGTTGCCGGCCACGCCGGCCACGGCGAACACCTCGCCGGCGCGAAGCTCGAGATCGATGCCGTCGAGCAGCGGCCGCGCGCCCGCGCCGCGCACCGTGCCGCCGCGCAGCGCGACCACCGGCGCACCCGGCGCGCGAGCATGCTTGGTGGCCGGCGGCACCGCGCGGCCGACCATCGCCTCGGCGAGCATCGCCTTGTCGGCGCCCGCCGCAGGCAGGTCGGCGACCAGCCTGCCGCCGCGCAGCACCGCGATGCGGTGCGAGACGCGCAGCACCTCGTCGAGCTTGTGGCTGATGAAGATCACCGACAGCCCGGCGGCGACCAGCTGCCCGAGCGTGGCGAACAGCGACTCGCTCTCCTGCGGCGTGAGCACCGCGGTGGGCTCGTCGAGGATGAGGATCTTCGCCCCGCGCGTCAGCGCCTTCAGGATCTCGACCCGCTGGCGCTCGCCCACCGACAGCGTGCCGACCTGCGCATCGGGGTCGACCTGCAGGCCGAAGCGCTGCGCGGCGTCGAGCAGCCGCGCGCGCGCCTGCGCACGGCGCGAGAACGGCCACCACAGCGGCTCGGTGCCGAGCATCACGTTGTCGAGCACCGACAGGTTGTCGGCCAGCGTGAAGTGCTGGTGCACCATGCCGATGCCCGCGGCCAGTGCCGCCTTCGGCTGGCCGGGCGGCAACGGCGCGCCGAAGGCCTCGATGGCCCCTTCGTCGGCCAGGTAGTGGCCGAACAGGATCGACACCAGGGTGCTCTTGCCGGCGCCGTTCTCGCCGAGCAACGCCAGCACCTCGCCGCGGCCGAGGTCCAGCGAGATGCCGTCGTTGGCGACGAGGCTGCCGAAGCGCTTGGTGATGCCCCGCAGCCGCAGCGCGGGAGCGTTCAAGCGAGGGCGGTCACTTGGCGCTGCCCTTCGGCTGGCCATCGTCGACCTTGACGGCGAACTTGCCGTCGCGGATGGCGGCTTCCTTGGCCTTCACCTTGGCAACCAGATCGGCGGGCACCTTGCCCTCGAACGTGCCCAGCGGCGCCAGTTCGCTGCCCTTGTGCTTCATGGTCGAGTAGATGCCGTAGTCGTCGGCCTTGAACTTGCCGTCCTTCACCGCCTTGATGGCCAGGTCGATGGTCGGCTCCATGTTCCACAGCGCCGAGGCGACCACCGTCTCGGGGTACTTGTCCTGCGTGTTGATGACGTTGCCGATGGCCAGCACCTTGCGCTCCTTGGCCGCGTCGGACACGCCGAAACGCTCGGCGTACATCACGTCGGCGCCCTTGTCGATCATCGCGAAGGCGGCTTCCTTGGCCTTGGGCGGGTCGAACCAGCTGTTGATGAAGCTGACGGTGAACTCCACCTTCGGGTTCACTTCCTTCGCGCCGGCCATGAAGGCGTTCATCAGCCGGTTCACCTCGGGGATCGGATAGCCGCCGACCATGCCGATCTTGTTCGACTTGGTCATGCCGCCGGCGATCATGCCGGTGAGGTAGGCCGGCTCCTGGATGTAGTTGTCGAACACGCCGAAGTTGGGCTCCTGCGGCTTGCCCGAGCTGCCCATCAGGAAGCTGACCTTCGGGTAGTCCTTGGCGACCTTGCGCGCCGCCGCCTCGACGGCGAAGGACTCGCCGACGATCAGCGTGTGGCCCTTCTCGGCGTAGCCGCGCATGACGCGCTCGTAGTCGGCGTTGCTGACGTTCTCGCTGAACACGTACTCGATCTCGCCGCGGGCGACGGCCGCCTTCAGTGCCTTGTCGATGCGGCTGACCCACTGCTGCTCGACCGGCACGGTGTAGATCGCGGCGACCTTCAGCTTGGCCTGGGCGAAGGCGGTGCCGCTCCAGGCGGCAAGGGTGGCGACGGCCAGGGTGGCGGCGAGGCTGTGGCGGCGGGTCAGCGGCATGAGGGCTCCTCGTGGTTCGGGGTGGGTGACAGGATTGTGCAGGCTAAGCAAGAGACGTTCCGAGCGTGGCAACCCGCAGCACGGGCGGCGCTCGCGTCGGGTTTGCCCGACATGCGATGTGTCAATGCTTGTTGACACAACGCAAGTTCCAGCGGCGGGTCCAGCCTTACTTTGACAACCCCAGCCAATGACCCGGAGCTGTCATGCGTGTCCTGCTGATGCACCCCAACTACCATTCCGGCGGCGCCGAGATCGCCGGCAACTGGCCGCCCGCGTGGGTCGCCTACCTGACCGGCTACCTGAAGGCCGGCGGCTACACCGACGTGATCTTCGTCGACGCCATGACCAACCACCTGACGGACGATCAGGTGCGCCAGCGCATCGCCGACCTGCAGCCCGACGTGATCGGCTGCACCGCCATCACGCCGGCGATCTACAAGGCCGAGCGGCTGCTGCAGATCGCCAAGGAGGTGAAGCCGGACGTGGTGACGGTGCTGGGCGGCATCCACGGCACCTTCATGTACCCGCAGGTGCTCAAGGAAGCGCCGTGGATCGACGCCGTCGTGCGCGGCGAGGGCGAGCAGGTGTTCCTGAACCTCGTCACCGCCGTCGACAAGGGCGACTGGGCGCGCGACCGCAACTGCGTGCGCGGCATCGCCTACCTCGACCGCAGCACCGAGGCGGGCAAGGTAGTGGCGACGCCGGCCGAACCGACCATCCAGGACCTGGACCGCATCGCGCCGGACTGGGGCATCCTCGACTGGGGCCAGTACATCTACATCCCGATGGGCGTGCGCGTGGCGATCCCGAACTTCGCGCGCGGCTGCCCCTTCACCTGCACCTTCTGCAGCCAGTGGAAGTTCTGGCGCGACTACCGCGTGCGCGATCCGATCAAGGTGGTCGACGAGATCGAGACGCTGGTGCGCGACCACCAGGTGGGCTTCTTCATCCTCGCCGACGAGGAGCCGACCATCCACCGCAAGAAGTTCATCGCCTTCTGCGAGGAGCTGATCAAGCGCAAGCTGCCGGTGCTGTGGGGCATCAACACGCGCGTCACCGACATCCTGCGCGACGAGAAGCTGCTGCCGATGTTCCGCCAGGCCGGCCTGATCCACGTCTCGCTGGGCACCGAAGCAGCAGCCCAGTTGAAGCTCGACCGCTTCAACAAGGAAACCACGATCGAGCAGAACAAGAAGGCCATCCGGCTGCTGCGCGAGGCCGGCATCGTCACCGAGGCCCAGTTCATCGTCGGCCTCGAGAACGAGACCGCCGAGACGCTGGAAGAGACCTACCAGATGGCGCGCGACTGGAACCCCGACATGGCCAACTGGGCGATGTACACGCCCTGGCCGTTCTCGGACCTGTTCCAGGAGCTCGGCGACAAGGTCGAGGTGTTCGACTTCGAGAAGTACAACTTCGTGACGCCGATCATGAAGCCCGAGGCGATGGACCGCGCGGAGCTGCTCGACCGCGTGATGAGCAACTACCGCCGCTTCTTCTTCAACAAGACCTTCTTCCAGTACCCCTGGACGCGCGACAAGACGCGGCGCAAGTACCTGATGGGCTGCCTGAAGGCCTTCCTGAAGAGCGGCTTCGAGCGCAAGTTCTACGACCTCGGCCGGGTCGGCTACACCGGCCCGCAGAGCAAGAAGAAGGTCGATTTCGCCTTCGACAAGGCACGCACCTTCGAGCGGCCTTCGCAGGCGGAGATCGCCGAGGCCGATGCCGGCTGGGTCACCATGCACGGCCCGAAGATCGAGCACAAGCGGCGCCAGGGTGAGCTCAACGCCGCGATGGCCATCTCGGCCTGCGGCGGTGGCAGCGAGCAGATGACCGAGGAAGAGGCAGCGAGGGTGTGAGTGCCGCTGCGCACGCCGGGCGCATCGGCCCGAACGCGATCATCCGCGTGGCCGAGGCCCTTCAGCATCAGCTCGGCGCCTCCATCACGGCCGAGCTGTTCGCGCTCGCCGGTCTGTCGCCCTACCTGGCAGCGCCGCCGCAGCAGATGGTCGACGAGGCCGAGGCGCGGCGGCTGCACACGGTGCTGCGCAGCGAGCTGGGGATGCGCGTCGCCGCCGAGGTGTCGCGCGAAGCCGGCGTGGCCACCGCCGAGTACCTGCTCGCGCACCGAATCCCGAAGCCGGTGCAGGCGCTGCTGCGCGTGATGCCCGCGTCGCTGGCGTGCCGCGTGCTGCTCGTCGCGATCCGCCGCCATGCCTGGACCTTCGCCGGCAGCGGACATTTCGACGCCGTGGCCGGGCGGCCCACGCTGCTGACGATCCGCGACAACCCGCTGTGCCGCGGCCAGGCCAGCGAGGTGCCGGTGTGCGACTACTACGCCGCCACCTTCGAGCACCTGTTCCGCCAGCTCGTGCACCGCAACACACGCTGCACCGAGCTGAGCTGCGAGGCGCGCGGCGACGACGCCTGCCGCTTCGAGCTGCGCTGGTAGCGCGCCACGGCGCCGTCAGGCACGCCACCTAGAATCCGGGTTTGCCCGCCCCTGCCGGCGCCCCGCGGCGCCCTTCGCGATGACCCTGTCCGCCCTCACCGCCCTGTCGCCGCTCGACGGCCGCTACGCCGCCAAGGTCGCCCCGCTGCGCCCGCTGCTCTCGGAATTCGGCCTCATGCACCGCCGCGTGCAGGTCGAGGTGGAGTGGTTCATCGCCCTGTCGGATGCCGGCTTCGCGGAGTTCAAGCCGCTGTCCGAGGCCTCGCGCGGGCTGCTGCGCGGGCTGGTGCTGCGCTTCGGCGAGGACGACGCTCAGGCCATCAAGGACATCGAGCGCACCACCAACCACGACGTCAAGGCGGTCGAGTACTGGCTGAAGAGCCGCTTCGAGAACAGCGCCGAGCTGAAGGCGGCCAGTGAGTTCGTGCACTTCGCCTGCACCAGCGAGGACATCAACAACACCAGCCACGGCCTGATGCTGAAGGCGGCGCGCGCCGAGGTGCTGCTGCCGGCGCTGGAGCGCATCGTCGCCCGGCTGCAGCAGATGGCGCACACGCTGGCCAACGTGCCCATGCTCAGCCGCACGCACGGCCAGACGGCGAGCCCGACCACTGTGGGCAAGGAGATCGCCAACGTGGTGGCGCGCCTCGTGCACGCACGCGGCCGCATCGCCGACGTGAAGATGCTGGCCAAGATGAACGGCGCGGTGGGCAACTACAACGCGCACCTCGCGGCCTGGCCGGCATTCGACTGGGAGTCGTTCAGCCGCAAGGTGGTGGAAGAGCAGCTCGGCCTGACGTTCAACCCGTACACCATCCAGATCGAACCGCACGACTGGATGGCCGAGCTGTTCGACGCCGTCACGCGCACCAACACCATCCTGATCGACTGGTCGCGCGACGTGTGGGGCTACGTGAGCCTGGGCTACTTCAAGCAGCGTCTGAAGGCCGGCGAGATCGGCTCGTCGACGATGCCGCACAAGGTCAACCCGATCGACTTCGAGAACGCCGAAGGCAACTTCGGCCTGGCCAATGCGCTGCTCACGCACCTGAGCCAGAAGCTGCCGATCAGCCGCTGGCAGCGCGACCTGACCGACAGCACGGTGCTGCGCAACATGGGCGTGGCGCTGGGCTATGCGGTGCTCGGCTACGACTCGCTGCTGCGCGGGCTGGACAAGCTGGAGATCAACCACGAGGCGCTGGCCGGCGACCTGGACGCCGCCTGGGAAGTGCTGGCCGAGCCGATCCAGACGGTGATGCGCCGCTACGGCCTGCCCAACCCCTACGAGCGGCTGAAGGAGCTCACGCGCGGCAAGGCGATCACGCGCGAGGCCATCGCCGCTTTCATCGACACGCTGGAGCTGCCCGCCGCCGAGAAGGCGCGCCTGCAGGCGCTGACGCCGGGCAACTACACCGGCGCGGCGGCGGCGCTGGCGAAGCGCCTGGACGCCGGAGCGGCCTGATGGCGAAGACCTTCACCGAGAAACTCGCCGCCGCCGAGCGGGCCAACGAGTCGCTGCTGTGTGTCGGGCTCGACCCCGAGCCCTCCAAGTTTCCCGGTGCCTGGCAGCACGATGCCTCGCGCATCTTCGATTTCTGCGCGACCATCGTCGACGCGACCAAGGACCTGGCCATCGCCTTCAAGCCGCAGGTGGCCTACTTCGCCGCGCAGCGCGCCGAAGACCAGCTCGAGCGGCTGATGGCGCACATCCGCCACGTGGCGCCCGGCGTGCCGGTGATCCTGGACGCCAAGCGCGGCGACATCGGCAGCACCGCCGAGCAGTACGCGCTGGAGGCCTTCGAGCGCTACCGCGCCGACGCGGTGACGCTGTCGCCCTTCATGGGCTTCGATTCGGTCGAGCCCTGGCTCAAGTACGAGGACAAGGGCCTGTTCCTGCTGTGCCGCACCTCCAACCCCGGCGGCTCGGACCTTCAGTCGCAGCGCCTGGTCACCGGCGACCTGCTCTACGAGCACATCGCCCGCCTCGCGGCCGGCCCCTGGAACCGCAGCGGCCAGCTCGGCCTGGTGGTGGGCGCCACCTACCCGGCCGAGATCGAACGCGTGCGCGAACTCGCGCCGACGCTGCCGCTGCTGATTCCCGGCGTGGGTGCGCAGGGCGGCGATGCGCTGGCCACCGTGCGCGCCGGCTGGCGCGGCACGGCCGAGCGCACCAGCGCGCCGGTGGTGGTGAATTCCTCGCGCGCCATCCTCTATGCCAGCCGCGGCAACGAATTCGCCGCAGCAGCACGCGCAGCCGCACTGGCCACGCGTGCATCCTTGGCGGCAGGCCGCGGCTCAGCGGGTTAAACCCGGCCTGATCCTGCGGATTTCGGGGCAGACTGGCCGCGGGCCCGCCGGGCCGCCACCGCCACCTTGAACCCCACCCTGCTTTCCGATCCCCGCCACGACGCCCGTGCGTTCGTGCGCCGCTACATCTTCGTCACCTCCGCGTTGCTCAGCGGGATCGGCATGCTGCTGGTCGCTACCAACACTGCCATGCCGATGCCCGGGCGGCTGTGGCTGTTTCTCGGCTTCCTGCTGTCCACCGCCTTCAGCCTGCTCGCCTGGCGCTGGACGGGGCTGCGCAGCGACATCGGCATGCTGGTCACCTGCGTCGGCGGCCTGCTGCTGATCGGCAGCGCTGCGGTGGTGAACGGCTGGGGCCTGAACGGGCCGGTGATCGGTTTCCTGTGCGTGGCGCCCTTCGTCATGAGCGCCACCGTGAACAGCCGCCTCGGGCTGCTGGTCGCCGCGGCCGGCGCTGCGCTGCTGATCGGGCTGGCCTGGGCCGAGCATGTCGGCTGGCTGCCGGGCGCCAGCCTGCTGCACACGATGCCGCTGTCGCGCCGGCTGCTCACTCTGCTCGTGCTGGTCGGCGTGGGCCTGGCGGCCGGCCACCTGGTCAGCCGCGTTTTCGACCACTACCTCGGCGCCAGCCGCGACCGCGAGATGCGCTTTCGCGGCCTGCTGGGCATCGCCGCCGATTCGTACTGGGAGATGAACGAGCAGTTCATCGTCACCGCGGTGTGGCGCCGCCAGAGCGACCAGCGATTCCTGCCGACTCCCCAGCCGTTGACGCCCCCCTGGGAGCAGGAGGACATGCTCTACGACGACGGTGCGCTGGCCGCCCACCAGGCCGACCTGCAGGCACGCCGGCCGTTCCGCGACCTGCACGTGCGCTGGCGTCGGGCCGACGGCAGCTTGCGCCACGAGTTGGTCAGCGGCGAGCCCCGCTTCGACGGCGACGGCCGCTTTCTCGGCTACTGGGGCGTGTCGCGCGACATCAGCGACCGTGTCGCCGCCGCCGAGGCCTTGCGCCGCTCCGAGGCGATGCTGTCGCACCTGGTGAGTACCAGCCCCGACCTCATCACCCTGACCGACCTGGACAGCGGCCGCTACGTGATGGTCAACGAGGCGTTCACGCACTTCTCCGGCTACAGCACGAGCGAGGCGGTGGGCCGCACCTCGGTGGAGCTCGGCGTGTGGGGCGACGCCGCGACACGCGACGAGTTCGTGCGGCGGCTGCGCGAACAAGGCGCGGTGAAGGACCTGCCCACGGTGTTCGTCTCCAAGTCCGGCCAGCGCTTTTCGCTGCTGATCTCGGCCGCCAGCTTCGAGCTGGAGGGCGGCCACTACCTCGTGCTCAACGGCCGGGACGTCAGCGCCGCCGAACGCGATCGCCTCGCGCACGAGGCCGTGCTGCAGAACGCCTCGCTGGGCATCGCCTGCACGCGCGGCCAGGTGTTCGTGCAGGCCAACCCGGCCATCGAGAAGATGCTCGGCTGGGCGCCAGGCACGCTGCTCGGCCAGCCCGGGCGCGCCGTCTGGTCCAGCGACGAGGAGTACGCCGCGGTCGGCCACCTGATCGGCCCGCCACTGACGCGCGGCGAGTCCGTCGAGATCATCCGCGAGCTGGCACGTCGCGACGGCTCGACGTTCTGGTGCCGCATGCTCGCCAAGGCCGTGGATCCGCGCCACCCGATGGCCGGCGGCACGATCTGGATCGTCGAGGACATCAGCGAGCGCCGCCGCTTCGAGCAGGCGCTGGCCAAGGCGCGCGACGACGCCGAGGCGGCCAACCTCGCGAAGAGCGCCTTCCTGGCCAACACCAGCCACGAGATCCGAACGCCGCTCAACGGCCTGGTCGGGCTGGCCCGGCTGGCGCGCCGGCCCGACGTCGACGAGGCACGCCGCCGGCAGTACCTCGAGCAGATCGCCGACAGCGCCGAGACGCTCTCGGCGGTGATCTCGGACGTGCTTGACCTGTCCAAGATCGAAGCCGGCAAGCTCGACGTCGAGCAGGTCGCGTTCGACCTGCATGCGCTGCTCGAATCTCTGCGCCAGGTGTACGGCACGCTGGCCGACGCGCGCGGCCTGCTGTTCGGCTTCGAGCGCGATGCCGGCGTGCCGCGATGGGTGTGGGGCGATCCGGTGCGGGTGCGCCAGGTGCTGGGGAACTTCCTCAACAACGCACTGAAGTTCACCGCCAAGGGCAGCGTGCAGTTGCGTGCCTGCGTCGACGCCGGCGGGAAGCTGCGTTTCGAGGTCGAGGACACTGGCCCGGGCATCACAGGCGAGGTGCGCGCCCGGCTGTTCCAGCCCTTCACGCAGGCCGACCAGTCGACCACGCGCCGCTTCGGCGGCAGCGGCCTGGGCCTGTCGATCTGCCGCGAGCTGGCGACGTTGATGAACGGTACGGTCGGTGTCGAAAGCGAGCCGGGCCGCGGCAGCTGCTTCTGGGCCGAGCTGCCGCTGCCAGCCACCGAGGCGCCGGCGCACGACTCGGGTTTCGGCGTGCTCGAGCCGTCGCCATTGGCCGGCACGCGTGTGCTGATGGTCGAGGACAACGCCGTCAACATGACCATCGCGGTGGCCATGCTCGAACAATGGGGCGTGTCGGTCGATCAGGCCTTCGACGGCGCGCAGGCCGTCGTGGCCGTCGAGCAAGCCGCCGCGCAGGGCCGGCCCTTCGACCTGGTGCTGATGGACGTGCAGATGCCGGTGATGAGCGGCTACGAGGCGACACGCGTGCTGCGCGCCCGACCGGCCGGGCGCACGCTGCCGGTCATCGCGCTCACCGCCGCGGCGCTGAGCTCCGAGCGCGAACAGGCCCTGGCCAGCGGCATGACGGGCTTCCTGACCAAGCCGATCGATGCGCGACAACTGCACGATTCCCTCGTGACTGCACTCGACCGCTCGTCGTAACATCACAGCCACCCGCGCCGCGGGGACCGGCCCGGTACGCGGGCGCCACCTTCGAACGACGCCCGAGCCCCTGTGCGGGGACGTGACCGATGAGCCTTCGCCCCCGCGTGAAAGCGGTCGAAACGCCCGATGCCGTGCGGCGCCTGGTCGGCCCGCTGTATTTCGGCACGGCCATCGGCGCCGCTCTGGCCGGCGCGGCGATCTTCCTGCTGCTGCCCACGCCGGTGCCGGCGGCCGTGCGCGCCGCGCTGTGCGCCGCCTTCCTCACCTACGCGCTGTTCGCGGCCTGGGCGATGCGCAGCAGCCGGCGAAGCAGCTTCCCGATGAACACGGCCTTGCTGGCCGTCTCGGTGATCGCCCTGGTGATGGCGTTGGCGGTCAGCGTGGCTCTGGGCGACGGCCTGCGCAGCCCGGCGATCGCCTTCATCGCACTCGTGGTGTGCATGCTCGGTGCGGTGGCCGGCGTTCGCCACGGCGTCACCCTCGCCGGCCTGAGCGCCGTTTCGATCGGCGCCCTGGCCTGGGGCCACCTGAGCGGCCGCCTGCCGACACTGCCTGGCGCGGTGTCGGTGCAGGTGCTGTGCGCCATCCACTGGCTGTTGATCGGCTGCGGTGTCGCCGGCGGCGCGCTGGTCTCGCGCGTCATCGACCACTACCTGGCCGACAGCGCGCAGCGCGAGCGGCGTTTCCGCGAACTGCTGGGCATCGCTGTCGACTGGTACTGGGAGCAGGACGAGGAGTTCCGCTTCACCCGCGTCACCGAGAGCCGCGCTGGCGGCGCCACGCTGTCGCCGCAGCGTGCGATCGGCCGCACGCCCTGGGAGCACACCGGCCTGGGCCTGGACGACGAGCAGCTCGACGCGCATCGCGCCGACCTCGAGGCGCACCGGCCGTTCAGCAACCTCGTCACCTCGAGTCACGACGCGCAGGGGCGGCTGCGCCACCTCGCGCTCAGCGGCGAGCCGAAGTTCGACGCGAACGGCGTGTTCCAGGGCTACTGGGGCGTGGGCCGCGAGGTGACGGCGCAGGTGCGCGCGCAGCAGGCGGTGGCGGCCAGCGAGATGCGCTACCGCACGCTGTTCGCGCGTTCGCCCTCGCCGCTGGTGCTGCACCGCCGCGGCACGGTGCTCGACGCCAACGAGGCCGCCGCCCGGCTGTTCGGCTACCGCGATGCGCAGGCGATGAAGGGCGGCAACCTTCTCGATCATTTCACCGCCGTCGAGCAACGGCAGACGGTGCGCGAGCGCATTGCGCTGTCCGAGCAGCTCACCGTCGGCCAGGCGCTGCCGGTGATCGACTACCAGCTGCTTGCGCTCGATGGCCGGCCCTTCGCGGTGCAGGCCACCGCGGTGTGCGTGGACAGCGCCGCCGGCCCGGCGCTGCTGACCATCTACGTCGACATCACCGCGCGCAAGGCAGCCGAGGCCGCGCTGCGCCGCTCGGAGGCGCTGTTGTCGCACCTGTTCGCCACCAGCCCCGACTGCCTGACGCTGTCCGAGTTCGACAGCGGCCGCTACGCGCTGGTCAACGACTGCTTCCTGCAGGTGGCCGGCTACCGCCGCGACGAGGTGATCGGCCGCACCGCGCTGGAGCTCGGCATCTGGCAGCAGCAGGACGACCGCGATGCCTTCGCCGAGACCATCCGCCGCCAGGGCAGCGTGCAGGGAATGCCGGTGACATTCCGCCGCCGCGACGGCAAGCGCATCCCGATGCTGATCTCGGGGGCGCGCTTCGACTTCGACGGCCAGCGTTTCCTCGTGCTCGCCGCACGCGACGTCAGCACCAGCGAGCAGACGCGGCTGGAGGTCGAGGCCATCCTCAACACCGTGACGCTGGCCATCGCCTTCGTGCGCGAGCAGCGCATCGTGCGCATCAACGCGCGCCACCGCGAGATGTTCGGCTGGAGCGAGGACGAGCTGCGCAGCGCCACGCTCAGCGTGCTGTGGCCGGACCCGTCGGGCTTCCAGGGCATGCGCCGGCAGGCCATCACCAAGCTTCGCCAGAAGCACGGCTACGAGTGCGAGACGCAGCTCAAGCGCCGCGACGGCAGCCTGTTCTGGTGCCGGCTGCAGGCGCAATCGGTCGACCCGTCCAACCCGATCGGCGGCGGCACCATCTGGTCGGCCGAAGACATCACCGAGCGGCGCCAGACGCAGCAGGCGCTGGCCGATGCGCGCGACGCGGCCGAGGCCGCCAGCCGCGCGAAGAGCGCCTTCCTGGCCAACACCAGCCACGAGATCCGCACGCCGCTGAACGGCCTGCTCGGCCTGGCACGGCTGGCGATGCAGCCGGGGCAGACCGAGCAGCGCCGCCAGCAGTACCTGGCGCAGATCGTCGACAGCACGCAAAGCCTGGCGGGCATCATCAGCGACATCCTCGACCTGTCGAAGGTCGAGGCCGGGCGCATCACGCTGGAGGACGTGCCCTTCGGCCTGCGCGACACCGTCGCCGCGGTGCACCATGCCTACCTGTCGCTGGCCGAGGGCAAGGATCTGGCGCTCGTGCTGTCGATCGCCGACGATCTGCCCGAGACCGTGCGCGGCGACCCGCTGCGCGTGCGGCAGATCCTCACCAACCTGGTGGCCAACGCGATCAAGTTCACCGAACGCGGCAGCGTGCGCATCGAGGCCGGCGTGCGTGGCGACAAGGTCCGCCTGGCGGTGCACGACACCGGCCCGGGCATCGACGCCGACACGCAGCAGCGGCTGTTCGAGCCCTTCTCGCAGGCCGACGACTCGACCACGCGTCGCTACGGCGGCACGGGCCTGGGCCTGTCGATCTGCCGCGAGCTCGCGCAGCTGATGGGCGGCAGCGTCGGCGTCAACAGCGCACCCGGCTACGGCAGTGCCTTCTGGGCCGACCTGCCGCTGCCGGCCGCCACCGCCTCGCCGACGCCGCACACCGGCAACGATCTGCTCGCGCCGCTGCAAGGCGGGCGCGTGCTCATCGCCGAGGACAACCCGGTGAACATGCTGATCGCCGTGGCGATGCTCGAACAATGGGGCCTGGATGTGGCGCAGGCGGGCGACGGCGCGGCAGCCGTCGATGCGGTGAACGCGGCGGCCGCCGCCGGCCGGCCCTTCGACCTGGTGCTGATGGACGTGCACATGCCGGTGCTCAGCGGCCACGCCGCCGTGCGCCAGCTGCGCGAGCGCTTCGACGCCGAGGCCCTGCCCATCGTCGCGCTGACGGCCGCCGCGCTGACCTCCGAGCGCGACGAGGCGCTGGCCGCCGGCATGAACGACTTCCTCACCAAGCCGATCGACGTGGCGCGCCTGCGCGAGACGCTGGCCCGCCACTTGCGGCGCACCGCCGCGGCCTGAACGAACCCTACAGCAGCGGCAGCTCGCGCAGCCGCCGGCCGGTCAGCGCGAACAAGGCATTGGCCAGCGCCGGTGCCACCGGGGGCGTGCCGGGTTCGCCCACGCCGCCCGGCGCATTCGTGCTGGCCACCAGGTAGGTCTCGATGCGCGGCGTCTGCGCCATCGTGAGGATCGGGTGGTTCGGAAAGTTGGTCTGCTGCACGACGCTGGCGACGATGTCGACCCGGCCGTACAGCGCCGCCGACAGGCCGAACACGATGGCGCTTTCCATCTGCTGCACGACGATGCCGGGGTGCACCACCGTGCCCACGTCGGCCGCGCAGACGATACGCCGCACGATCGGCCGGCCGTCGGCCAGCGAGGCCTCGACCACCTGCGCGACGATGCTGCCGAAGCTCTCGTGCAGTGCCACACCGCGCGCCGTGCCGGCAGGCAGCGGCGCGCCCCAGCCGGCCTTCTCGGCCACCAGCTTCAGCACCGCGGCATGGCGCGGCAGGCCCTCGAGCATCGACAGCCGGAAGGCCACCGGGTCGCGCCCCGCGGCGTGCGCCAGCTCGTCGACGAAGGACTCGCTGAAGAAGGCGTTGTGCGAGTGGCCCACCGAACGCCAGTTGCCCACCGGTACGCCGCTCCTCGTGGCGACATGGGCGATGCGCTGGTGCGGCACGTCGTAGGGCAGATCGAACAGGCCTTCGCTGGCGGTCTTGTCGGGCAGGTCCAGCGGCCCGGCCAGCCCCGGCGCGTTGCGTTCCATGAAGCGCGGCGTGATGGCGTCGCCGGCGCTGGTGATCTTCAGCGCCTGCACGCGGCCTTGCGCATCCAGCCCGGCCTGCATCAACGCGGCGCCGGCCGGGCGGTAGAAGTCGTGGGTCAGGTCTTCCTCGCGCGGCCACAGCAGCTGCACCGGCCGCCCGCCGGTCTCCAGCGCCACGCGCACCGCCTGGCCGATGGCGTCGACCTCGAGGCGCCGGCCGAACCCGCCGCCCAGGTAGGTGACATGCAGCGTGACGTTCGACTCCGGCACGCCGGCCACGCGTGCGGCGATGGCGCGCGCGAAACTGGGCACCTGGGTGGGCGCCCACAGCTCGACGCGGCCGTCGGCCACGCGCGCGGTGCAGTTGATCGGCTCCATCGCCGCATGCGCCAGGTAGGGCGCGCGGTACAGCGCCTCGACGCGCCGCGCGGCGCCGGCCAGCATCAGGTTCGCATCGCCGCGGCGGTAGAAGGCCAGGCCTTCGTCGCTCGCCGCGGCGGCACGGGCGGCAGCATCGAGCGAGGCGGCGATGCTGTTGCTGTCCAGCGTGCCCGCGGGCGGCGGCTGCCAGTCGACCACCAGCGCGGCCGCGCCGCGCCGCGCGTGCCAGCTGCTGCGGCCAACCACGGCGAGCGCCGCGGTGGAACCCGCATAGGGGCCGAGCCGCACGACACGCTCGACGCCGGCGAGCTTCATCGCCGGCTCGACATCGACGCGGCCCGGGCTGCCGCCCAATGCCGGCGCGTGGCGAACCACGGCGTAGACGAGGCCGGGAAGTCGCACGTCGAGGCCGAACCGCGCCGTGCCGTCCACCTTGGCCGGCAGGTCGATGCGCGGCACGGCGCGGCCGATCAGATGCCACTGTTCGCGCGGCTTGAGCTGCACCGGCCCCGGCGGAGTGGCCACGGCCATGCCCACCAACTCGCCGTAGTGCGCACGCCGGCTGTCACCGGTGTGCGAGATGACGCCGTCGACCACGCTCAGTTCGTCGGCCGGGAGCTTCCAGCGCAGCGAGGCGGCACCCAGCAGTCGCGCCCGCGCCGTGGCTGCTGCGAGGCGCACGGGCTCCCACGCATCGGCCACGCTCGACGACCCCCCGGTGAGGTTCAGCCCGAGTTCGCGCGCCAGCTTGCCCACCACCCAGCGGCCGGCGCGCACGCTGCGGGTCTCCTGGCCGGGCTCGCTGTCGCTGGGGTGGAAGGGCAGGCCGCCCACCAGCGCCGCGACGTTGCCGTAGAGAGCCTCGGCGCCGGCATCGACGAGTTCGATGCGCGCCAGCGGCACATCGAGCTCCTCGGCCGCCAGCATGGCCAGCGCGGTGTGCACGCCCTGGCCCATCTCGCTGCGATTCATCGCCAGCACGACGTGGCCGTCGGGCGCGATGCGAATCCAGCCGTTGAGCGCGATGCGGCCGTCGGCGTCGGCCCGGCTGTCGGCGCGGCCGAGGCGGCTGCGCGGCGGCATGAGCCCCCAGCCGACGATCAGCGCGCCGGCAAGTCCCAGGCCGGACACCAGCAAGCTGCGCCGCTTCATGGCTTGCTGCCGTGCAACTCGGCGGCGGCCGCGTGGATGGCGGCGCGCACACGAGGGTAGCTGCCGCAACGGCACAGGTTGGTGATGGCCGCGTCGATGTCGGCATCGGTCGGCTTCGGCGTGTGCTCGAGCAGCGCCGCGGCAGCCATCAGCATGCCGCTCTGGCAGTAGCCGCATTGCGGCGCCTGATGCGCGAGCCAGGCCTTCTGCAGCGCATGCAGGCCACCTGCCGGCGCGAGCCCCTCGATCGTGCGCACCGACTTGCCGGCCACCGCCGACAGCGGTGTGACGCACGATCGCCGGGCCTGGCCGTCCACGTGCACGGTGCAGGCGCCGCAGGCCGAGACGCCGCAGCCGAACTTCGTGCCCGTGAGGTTCAGCACGTCACGCAGCGCCCACAACAACGGCATGTCGGGATCGACGGCGTCGTCGGGGAGATCGCGGCGGGTGCCGTTGATGGTCAGCTGCATGGTCGGCACGGAAGCAGTTGCGGCGCATTGTGCGGCAGCGTGCGCCGTGCCCGGTGACGGCGCGAAACAGCCGCGCCAGACAGGCCGGAAGCTGCTTTCGGCCCTTTGCGGTCGTCGTTGGTCTGCTTTGCGTGCGACGGGCATGGTCGCAGGTCGGCGGCGGTACCCGCGTTCTCCGGCCCACGCTCGCGGGCGGCCTCCGCGGGCCGCCACCGTGGCCGCATCAACACCGGGTGTGCCATGCCCTCGCCAGGGCAACCGCGAGCGAGGGCCGGAGAGCGCATACCCGGACCGCCTGCCCGCGCGCCGATCGAAGCGATCACTCTTGAATGTCGCTCAAGGGCCGCCAACGGCCGCTCGATCGCCTGGCTGCCCGCGTCTTCAACCCGGGATGGATATCAGAACAACTTGCCGACGTTCATCAGCGTGAGCACGCCCAGCACCGCGAAGATCGCTGCGGCGATGCCGTGCACCAGCGTCATCGACACCTTCTTCGCCACCACGTCGCCGAGCAGCACCGCCGGCACGTTGGCGATCATCATGCCCAGCGTGGTGCCGGCGACCACGGCCACCAGGTCCGTGTAGCGCGCGGCGAGCGCCACGGTGGCGATCTGCGTCTTGTCGCCCATCTCGGCAAGGAAGAACGCGATCACCGTGGTGCCGAACACGCCGAAGCGCTGGTGGCCACCCTCGGCTTCGTCGATCTTGTCGGGGATCAGCATCCACACCGCCATGGCGATGAACGAGCCGCCGATCACCCAGCGCAGCACGTCGGGGCCGAGCGCGCGCGCGATCCAGTCGCCCACCGCACCGGCCAGCGCGTGGTTGACCAGCGTCGCCACCAGGATGCCCAGCACGATCGGGACGGGGCGGCGGAACCTGGCGGCCAGCAGAAGCGCGAGCAGCTGCGTCTTGTCGCCCATTTCACCCAGGGCGACGATGCCGGTCGAAACGAGGAATGCTTCCAAGATGATTCTCCGGGCCGGAGGACAAACCACATGACCGCACGGCCTCCCCGGCCGCTGGCGGAAGCTGTGTGGTCAAAGGTCTTGCCAAACCGGAGGTTGCTGACGCCATGGCCTGCGGGCCAAGTGTGTTGACGGCAGCCCCCGCAGCGTGGCTGCGGGGCGGCTACTCCCCAATGACGAGAGCGCGTGCCGATTCTAGCCGTGCCAAGGCATTCAGCCGCTTCGGGCGCAGCGTTCACGCTCAGCGCACGACCGCAGGCCGCCGACGCGAGACACTGTCGGCTTCGAAAGGAAGTCGCCATGAGCACCTCTGTCCTGGCCCGCCTGCCCGAAAACGGCGAGCCCGATCTGCTGTTCCTCCTCTTCCACGGCGTGGGCGCGAACGCCGATGGCATGGCGCCGCTGGCAATGCGCCTGGCGCAGGAGTACCCGCAGGCCGCGGTGCTGTGCATCGACGCGCCCGATGACTTCGACGCGGCGCCGGGCGGCAGCGGGCGCCAGTGGTTCTCGATCCGCGGCATCGACGAGGAGAACCGGCCGGCGCGCGTCGCGGCCGCGCTGCCGCAGTTCGTGGCCACGGTGCGCGCGCTGCAGATGCGCTTCGCGATCGACTGGCCGCGCACCGCGCTGATCGGCTTCTCGCAGGGCGCCATCATGGCGCTGGAGGCGGTGCAGGCCGAGCCGGCACTGGCCGGTCGCGTGCTCGCGTTCTCGGGACGCCACGCGACGCTGCCCGCCCATGCGCCGCAGGACACCTGCGTGCACCTGCTGCACGGCATGGCCGATCAGGTGGTGCCGCCGGGGCCGGCGATCGAGGCGGCGCGGCGCCTGGTCGCGCTCGGTGCGGACGTGACGGCCGACGTGCTGCCGGACATCGGCCACACCGTGGACCCGCGGCTGGTGGAGCGCGCGATCGATCAGCTGCGCACGTTCCTGCCCAAGCGCGCCTGGCGCGAGGCGTTCAGTGACGCACCGGTGGTCTCGCGCGTGGCGTCGAGCCGCGAACTGGGCAGCTGAAGCAGCCGATCAGTGGTGCAGCACCGGGCGGGGCGCCTGCCCGTGCTGCACGGTCCAGCGCTCGGTCTCGATGCGGTCGAGCAGCAGCTCGACGTTCTCGACCGCCAGCGGCCGCGAGAGGTGGTAACCCTGGCCGGATTCGCAGCCCATGCCGCGCAGCTGGTCGAACTGCGACTCGGTCTCGATGCCCTCGGCGATCACCGACTTGCCCAGCGACGCGCCGAGCGTGACGATGGCGCGAACCACCTCCGCTTCCTTCGAGCCGTTGCGCATGCCACGCACGAACGAGGCGTCGATCTTCAGGCTGTCGATCGGCAGCGTGGACAGGTAGCTCAGCGACGAGTAGCCGGTGCCGAAGTCGTCGATCGACAGGCCCACACCCAGGTCGCGCAAGCGCGTCAGCGTGTCGACGGCGCCGTCGACGCGGTCCATCAGCACGTTCTCGGTCAGTTCCAGCGTCAGATGGTTCGGCTGCAGGCGCGCCGCGACGATGGCCCGCGTCACGCGCTGCGCGAATGCGCTGTGCGCGATGTCGTTGCCCGAGACGTTGACCTGTATCGACAGGCCTGCGAAGGCGGCGCTGCGCGACTGCCACAGCTTGAGCTGGCGGCAGGCGGCGTCGAGGACGAAGTCGGTCAGCGGGCCGATCAGCGCGGTTTCCTCGGCGATCGGGATGAACACCGCCGGGCTGATCAGGCCCTGCACCGGGTGCTGCCAGCGGGCCAGCGCCTCGAAGCCGGTCAGCTTGCCCGACGCCAGGTTGAACAGCGGCTGGTAGGCCACCGACAGGTGGCCGGCCTCGACGGCACGGCGCAGTTCGCCTTCCAGGCGGACGCGGTCGGTCACCTGCTGGTGCAGCCCCGCGTCGAACAGCGCGTGGCGAGCCTTGCCGGCGGCCTTGGCGCGGTACATGGCGATGTCGGCGTCGCGCAGCACCTCTTCGGGAAGCTGGTAGCCGATGGTGCTGAAGGTGATGCCGATGCTCGCGCTCGTGGAGATCTCGGTGCCGGAGATCTGCAGCGGCTCGCCGAGCACGAGCTGCAGGCGTTCAGCCAGCGTCACCGCGTGCGCCTCGCGCTCCAGGTCTTCGCAGAGAACGGCGAACTCGTCGCCACCCAGCCGCGCGACCACGTCGCCGGGGCGCACGTTGTCGCGGATGCGCCGAGCCACCTGGATCAGGAAGGCGTCGCCGGCGCTGTGGCCCATGCTGTCGTTGATGAGCTTGAAGCGGTCGAAGTCGAGGAACATCACCGCGAAGCGGCGCTGCGGGTCGGCCTGGACGCGCTCGATCGCACGGGCCATGTGCTCGTGGAAACGCGAGCGGTTGGGCAGGCCGGTCAGGCTGTCGTGGAAGGCGATGTGCTGCAGGCGGGCCTCGGCGCTGCGCCGGGCGGTGATGTCCTGCATCTGCACGATCAGGTTGGAGGCTTCGGCGCTCGGGTTGTCGAAGAAGCTGCCGTCCAGCGCCACCCAGACATCGCTACCGTCGCTGTGGCGGCAACGCAGCTCGACATTGATGGCATCGACCTCGCGTCGCTGCACGCGGGCGAGCAGAGAGGCGAAGGTTTCGGCGTCGCCCTCGTGGAACAGCGCCTCCAGAGGCTGGCCGACCATCGCGGTCTCGTCCGCGCCGAGCAGGCCGATCAGCGCTCGGTTGACCTGGCGGACCTGGCCGTCGGCAGACACCAGCGCCATGCCGATCGACGCATGCGTGAAGGCACTGTGGAAGCGCTGCTCGCTGACTTCGAGTGCCTGCACGTGCAGTGCCGACTGTGCGGCCTCGCGCTCGGCGGCCTCGACGCGTCCGCGGCGCATGGCCTCGTCGGCCTCCTGCTGGCGGAAGAAGAAGTGCAGCGTGGTCAGCAGCATGCCGACGATCGGCACCACCGCCATCAGCACGCCGGGGCCGGACTGGCCCACGGTGAGGAACAGCAATCCGGCCACCGAGGCGCTGCCCGCATAGGCCATCGCCACCCAGCCGAAGTTGCTGACCACCTCGCGCAGCACCATCGGCTGGTTGCGCTTGAGGTGGATGACCAGCGTGGCCAGCAGCGTGTTGAGCACGAAGTAGGCGAGCGAGAACAACATCGCCGCCGTCATCAGCAGGCCGTCGTTGTACCAGCCGCGCGAACGCAGCATGTCCACGCCCATCTGCAGCAGCGAGCCGGCCAGGAACATCGACACCACCGCCATCGCCGGGCTGGCGATGCGGCTGGTCCAGCGCCTGGAAGTCCGCCAGGAGCCGACCAGGGCCTCGCCGGCGGCGGCCAGCGAGGCGGCCGCCGGGCCGTGCAGCAGCAGCACGAGGAAGATGAAGATCTCGCCGGCTGCGAAGGAGTTCTTGGAGCGCGGGATGCGCACCGGGAAGAAGCCCGCGAACGTGGCGATGGCCGCGCCGGCGAGCACCTGCAGCAGCGCCACACGCGGAAGCTGCGCCACCTGCCCGGCACAGTGCAGCAGCGTCATCAGGCCGATCGCCACCATCGTCCACCAGTACGCGGTGGCCTTGCGGTTGTAGTCGGGCATCAGCGCGCCGTGCAGGCGCGCCCACGGACTCGCTGCCGGAACGGTGGCGGTGCTGTGCATGTCAGTCCTCGCCCGTGGTGGCCTTGCTGGTGTCGTAGTTGATCAGCGGCACGCCGGACTCGCTGATCACGACTCCCTCGCTGATCACCAGGCCCTCGCTGATCACCAGGCCTTCGCTGATCACCAGGCCCTCGCTGATCACCAGGCCCTCGCTGATCACGACGCCTTCGCTGATCACGACGCCTTCGCTGATCACGACACCGCTGCCGAGCACGGCGCCGCTGCCGCTGACGAGCCAGCTCGACAGCGTCGGTGTCGGGATGAACAGCCCGGTCCGGCCCGCCAGCGAAGTGGCGCCGGTCAGCGAGGTGGCGTTCACCACGCCTGCGGTCACCAGGCTCTGGTTGGCCGGCACGGTGTCGGTGAACGACTTGACGAAGGTGTTGCCCGGGGTGAATAGCGTGGCACCCCAGTACGCCGGCTGGCGCAGGCGCACGCGGCCGCTGGCCCAGGTGATGCGCGGGTCCCAGATCGGCTGGTACTTGGTGAACAAGGCGTCGCCGCTGAGCACGCGGTTGCCGCCCAGGAAGACGATGCGCGACCAGTTGAACGAACTGCCGTTGACGCTCGACGAACGCGCCGGCATCACCTGGCCAGAGGCGAGCAGGTTGGCGCCCGCGGGCAGCGAGCCGGCCGCGATGGCGCTGGACACGTCGGGGCGGATGGCACGGGCCAGGGCCAGCGCGCCGTCGATGTTCAGCAGGCCCGCCCCCTGGTGCGCCAGGCTGGCGCCCGGCAGCGGCTGCGCGGTGTACTGCAGGATGGCCTTGACCATGGGCGGCGTCAGGCCCGGGTTGGCCTGCAGCAGCAAGGCGGCAGCGCCGGCGACGGCAGGAGCGGCGATCGAGGTGCCGCTCATCATCATCACCGTCTCGTAGTAGTACTGGCCGGCGTTGGTGGGCGCGACCAGGTCGTTGTAGTACCACGAGGCCAGGTTGTTCCAGTAGCCTGCGCCGGTGGTCGACGCGGCGCCGAGGATCTTGTTGCCAGGGGCCACCAGGTCGGGCTTGATCAGGTTGTCGACGCGGCGCACGCCGGAGCCGTCGACGTAGCTGCCGCGCGTCGGCCCACGCGAGCTGAACATCGCCACGCTGTCGTCGGCGCGTGCGACCGAGCCCTTGTAGTTGACCGCGCCCACGGTGATCACCGACGGGTCGTTGCCCGGCGAGCTGACGGCGCCGAACACTTCCTTGCCGGTGGCGGCCTTGCCGAAGTTGCCCGCCGCCACCACCACGGTGATGCCGGCGGCCGTGGCGCTGCGCGCGGCCACGCACAGCGGGTCGTAGAACCAGCTCTGCGTCGACTGCGCCGCGAGGCTCAGGTTGATGACGCGGATGTTGTACTCGCGGGCGTGGTAGATCACCCACTGCATGCCTTCGAGCGCGTCGCTGAGGGTGCCGGAACCGTTGTCGTTGAGCACCTTGACGTCGTAGATGTCGGCGCCCGGGGCGATGCCGGTGTGGTCGGGCGCGGCGTAGAAGCCGAAGCCGCGGCCGGCGGCCACCGACGCCACGTGCGTGCCGTGGCCGTAGCCGTCCAGCGTGGCGGCGTAGTCGTTGTTGACGGCCGCCTCGTAGCTGTTCAGCGCCAGGCTGCCCGGCGCCAGCGAGGTGCTCGCGTCCACGCCGGTGGTCCAGTTGGCCAGGTTGGTGTTGAGCATCGTGACGTTGCGCTTGACCCGGGTGCCCCAGGCGCCGTCGAACGCACGGTGCGACTTCATGACACCGGAGTCGAGCACGGCGATGCCCACGCCGCTGCCGTCCACGCCGCTGTACGAGGTCGGGTTGGGATAGGTGCGGCCGCGCGTCGTGAGCGCGCCGGAGATGCTCTCGAGCGTGCTCAGCGTGCGATGCAGCGTGCGGTTCGGCGTGATGCTGACGACGTCGTCGCGCTGCGACAGCGCATTCAGGCGCTGCGCAGGGATCTGGATGGTGATCGCGTGCATCGCGGCATGCACCGCATGCACCGAGCCGCCCATGCGGAGCACCTGGGCGCGCAGGGCGCGCATTTCTGGGTCGGCCGAGTCACTGACGACGATGGCCTGCACGTGGCGCACGCCGCGCACGTCGCGGGCCCACTTCTCGCGCGGTGCGCGGGTGGTGCTCAACTCGCTGTCCATGTCGCGCGCCACCTTGTTGCGCGAGCGTTCGGACACCGGTTGCGCGTTCACCGGCAGGGCCAGCACGAAGGCCAGGAGCAGCAGCCACATCAAGGCCAGCCAGGTTTTCACATCGCGCGCCCGGCGCTCGATGATCACGATGAACGGCATGACCTTGGACATCTTCAGCTCCCGCAGGCGACGTTGGCCTGCCCTCGTTGATTTGGCGGTCAGATGGCACTGGACGTATCCATCTGTTTCCGTGTCGTCATCCTAGGGAGCATGAAGTGAGCAGTGTCGGAAGTAATTCGCGGTCTTCGTATCGAGCCGCGATGACGTCCGGAACTTCTACCCATTTAGTGGTCAGTCAAGACTGACTTCGGTGCGTACAGCCCCTGCGCGATCGGCGCGCGCGGTCATTGCCAGGCGCGTGCCCTTGGGTGCGCGCACCACCCACTCGGCCACGGCACGATCGGCCGTCACTTCGCGGCTGGGCAGGAAGGCGATCTGCGAGCTCTTCGGCGCATGGCCTTCGAGCTGCGGGCCTTCCATGCGCTCCTTGCCGCTGACCAGCGTGATGCCCGGGTCGTTCGGCGGCAACAGGATCTCGAACATCACGCCGCGCACCACCTTGCGCTGCAGCGCACGCTGGCTGACGTAGGCCGGCAGCCAGCCGCTGTTGGCCACCGCCATGCGCACGCGCCAGGTGTCGGGGCCGAGCGCGCGCACTTCGGTGCGCAGCAGTTCGAGCTTCGGCAGGCTCAGCGCGACCTGCGTCATCCACTTCGGGAAACGGGCCGCCTCGCGCTCGCGCAGGTGCGGCGGCGGGTTGCGCCAGTAGTTCATCTTGTCCCAGCCGCCGATCTCGACCGCGCCGAGCTGCGGGTGCTGGAAGGGCTGCCAGTCGACGTGCGCCTGGCCTGCGCACTGCTCGTCGCTCCACTTCAGCAGCTTGAGGTCGTCTTCCACCGGGTGCTCGCGGAACCAGTCGATCCACTTGTAGTCCTTGATGTCCGCAGCCTGGTTGGGCGACCAGATCTCCACCACCCAGAACAACGCGCCGAGGTGCTCGTACAACCAGTCCTGCGTGCCGCCGATGACCTCCTTCGGGTGGTACTTGAAGTCGTGCCAGATGCTGATGGCGGGGTAGCCTGTGAGCTTCTCGCCCATCGCGCTGAAGCGCTTGTAGGACCACAGGTCCTCCGGGATCATGTCGTCGTCGCTGTGCGTGCCCATGGGCCGCAGGATCACGCCGCTGTGCGTGTGATAGCTGATGCCGGCACCGATGTTCGGGTGCGCAACGACAAAGTCGACCATCGCGCGCACCTCGGGCTCGCTGGTCGGGTAGGGGCCGGCGCCGACCTGCTCGAACTCCTGCCGCCAGAAGGCCGGGAAGTTCCGGTTCAGGTCCAGGCCTTCGACATCCTTGTTGACCTTCACCGTCAGGCCATCCCAGTTCTTCAGCGTGCCCTCGGGCATCAGCCGGTAGTACTCGCCGCCGAACTCGCCGGGCTCGCGCGCCACCATCAGCCGCGGGTCCTGCTCGCACTTCTTGTAGGCACCGTGCGGGTCGGGGATGCGCATGGACAGGATGCGACCGTCGCCGTCGACGTCTTCCATCGTCAGGCCCTCGACCGGCTCCTCGTCGAAGGGGTAGCGGCGTGTCGACGAGCGGATGTGCCGCGGGCGGTCGGCCAACGCGAGCTCGGCGCCGTCGGGGTTCAGCCGCGGGCACAGGTAGATCGTGCGGGTATCGAGCAGCTGGGTGATCTGCCGGCCTTCTTCAGTCGGCGTGCCGTAGCCGCTGCACAGCTGGTGCAGGAAGTACAGCACCGCGGTGCTGGCCGTGAGCTCGGCGGCGTGGATGTTGCCGTCGGCCCAGAAGGCCGGCTTGTCGGCGGCCACGCCGGTGGCGGTGTTCGTGACGGTGGCGACCCAGATGTCGCGGCCTTCGTGGCTCTTGCCGATGGAGTCCACCGACACCAGCGTCGGGTGGGCGTCGGCGTAGTCGAACAGCAGCCGGGTCAGCGCGTCGTACTTCAGGAAGACGTCGAAGCTCGGGGTGGGCGTGGCAGGCAGGGTCATGGCGTGGGCGGGGTTGTCGAACGGGGAAGATCGGTGCGGCGGCCGTCGCGGAACACGGCGAGTTCGCCGGGCGCGAGCGCCGTCCAGGGTTCGTCGCGCGTCAGCGGCTCGGTGACGATCACCGCGACGCGGTCGCTCGGCGTGGTGAGGTCGGCGAAGTCGACGCTCAGGTCCTCGTCGGCCAGCCGCGCGGCACGGAACGGGTGCTCGCGTTGCAGGTAGTGAAGCTGGGTCGAGCAGTGCGCCCACAGCGCCTGCCCGTTGCTGAGCATGAAGTTGAAGGTGCCGAAGGCGGCCACGCCGGGCACCAGCTCGCGCAGCGTGGCGCTGAGCTCCTCGACCGTCGGCACCGACGCGTGCGCCTTGGCGAGCTCCTGCATCAGCCAGCAGAAGGCACGCTCGCTGTCGGTGTCGCCCACCGGGCGGAAGCTGCCGTGCAGCCGCGGCGCGTAGCCCTTCAGGTCGCCGTTGTGCGCGAACACCCAGTAGCGGCCCCACAACTCGCGCTGGAACGGATGCGTGTTCTCCAGCGCCACGCGGCCCTGCGTGGCCTTGCGGATGTGGGCGATGACGTTTTCGCTGCGGATCGGGTAGCGCCGCACCATCTCGGCCACCGGCGACAGGCGTGCGCTCTGCGCATCGACGAACAGCCGCGCGCCGTTGCCCTCGAAGAAGGCAATGCCGAAACCGTCCTTGTGTTCCTGCGCGCGCGTGGCGAAGCCGGTGAAGCTGAACACCACGTCGGTCGGCGTGTTGGCGTTCAGTCCGAGCAGCTGGCACATGGCGGCGCGCTATTCAGTGAAGAGCCGGTAGAAGCCCTTGGCGGAGAGCAGCTGGCCGGGATTGCTGGTCTCGTCGAGCACGCCACTCATGCGACGCAGCACGCGCGGGCTGCGCCGGCCGCGCCAGATCACCAGGTCGGTCAGCCAGGGATGGCGGTTGATGCCGTTGGCGCGCTCGTAGAGCGCGAAGCGCGGCTTCAGCGCCGCCAGGCGCGCCTCGTAGCCGGCGCGCACCGAGGCCTCGTCGTGCCCGCGACCGGCCAGCACGGCCTCGGCGGCGAGCATGGCGGTCTCCATCGCCTTGCCGATGCCTTCGCCGGTGAAGGCATAGGTGCTGCCGGCGGCTTCGCCGGTGACCAGCAGGCCGGGGCGCGAGAAGCGCGCGCCCTCGAGCGAGGTGCGCAGCGGTGCGCCCTTGAGCGGGCCGATCCAGCGGCCGCCGTCCACCAGGTCGCGCGCATTCGGGTAGGCACGCGTGAAGGCATCGAACAGCGTGCGCAGGTTGGTGTCGCGCCCGTCGAACACGCCCACGCCGATGTTGAACACACCGTCCCGGCACGGGAAGATCCAGCCGTAGCCCGGCGCGACGGCCCGGTGCCACACGACCTCGAGCTTGTCGATGCGCCCCTGCATCGACTCGTTCTTCAGGTAGCCGCGCAGCGCCACGCCGCTGGGCGACTGGCGCCGTGCCATGCCGGCGGCGATCAGCGCCTGCGGCACCGCGCCGCTGGCCAGCAGCAGCCAGCGGCAGCGGATCTCGCGGGTGGCTTCGCCGTGCGTCAGTCGCGCACCGACCACCACGCCCTGCGCCTCCAGCGGCGCGACAAAGCGCACCGGCGCGTGCATGCGCGCACCGGCGCGCACCGCGGCGCGGCAGACGATGTCGTCGAGTTCGCGGCGTGGCAGCACCGCCAGCGTGCCGGGCAGATCGACCCGGCCACCGCGCGACGCGACGAGGCTGGCATGCGTGACCGGTTGCGCCTGCGCCATCACCTCGTCGAGCACGCCGAGGCGGTGCAGCGCACGGTGCGCATCGGGGATCAGGCCGTCGCCGCAGACCTTCTCGCGCGGGAAGGCGTGGTGGTCGACCAGCACCACGTCGACGCCGGCGCGCGCCAGCGTGATGGCGGCGGCGCTGCCGGCGGGGCCGGCGCCGACGACGAGCACGTCGCACTGCGGTGGGAGGAGGTCGATGCCGAGGTTCATGGGGCAGGCGTTGCGCCGTGGCCGCGGATTCTAGGAGGCGGCGTCGAAGAGCGAAGGCTGGTTGCCGATGCGCGCGCGCTCGATCTCGAGCAGGCGCAGCTTGGTGTCGACGCCGCCCGGCGCCGAGAAGCCGCCGCCTCGTCCGCCGGCCGCGAGCACGCGGTGGCAGGGCACGATCACGGCAAAGGGGTTGGCGCCCAGCGCCTGGCCGACGGCGCGCGCCGCGCCCGGCTCGCCGAGCTCGACGGCCAGCTCGCCGTAGGTGCGGGTGTGGCCCGGCGCGATGCGGCGAGCGGCCACGTAGACGCGGCGGTGGAACTCGGGCACACCGGCCATGTCGAGCGGGAGATCGCCCAGATCGTCGGCCCCGCCGCCGAGCAGCGCGACGACGCGCCCCATGGCCTGGCGCATGCCGGGTGGCGGCTCGCTTTCGATCGCCTCGGTGTGGCGGCGCTTCAGTGTGGCGAGCGTTCGCTGCGGCGTGGTGGAGGGCAGCAGCAACCCCGTGATCCCGGATGGCCCCCAGGCCAGCCCGCACGCGCCGATCGGCGTGTCGAACAGGGCGACGGCGACAGAGGGCATGCGAGGGCGGAACGGTCGTGACGGCTCGGGCTCATTGTGCACCGCCATCGTGCCCCGTTGACCACCATCAATCGAAGCGCCATGCCGTGCTGCGACGATGGACTCCGACTCGCCGCCGGCATCGCGGCGGCAGCATTCATCGACGAAGGGAACCCCTCATGACATTCCTCCACGCCGTGGTCTGGCTCGATCACAAGACCGCGCAGATCCTGCAGTTCGATGCCGAGCATGTGCAGGCGCAGAAGGTGAAGGCGCACAGCCACCACACCGCCCAGCACGGCAGTGCGGTGCGCACCGAACACGAGTTCTTCGGCGAGGTCTGCGACGCGCTGGCCGGCATCGCGGAAGTGCTGGTCACCGGGCCGCGCACCGGCACCGCCGACTTCAAGCATTACGCCGAGAAGCACCGCGCCGAGACGGCCCGGCGCATCGTCGGCTACGAGACGGTGGACCACCCGAGCGAGAACCAGCTCGTGGCCCACGCGCGCCAGTACTTCCTCAAGTACGACCGCATGGCTGGCACGCCGACGCCCACCCCGACCTGATCGGAAGGAGCCCCCGGCCGCGGCATACCGAGGCCACCCCCCGAGGGGGTGAGCCGGCCGCTTGGGAGCGGCCCGGCGCTGTCCGGCTCGCGGGTCAGGCGACCGATGCGGTGGTCTGCACGGTGGCCGACTTCACCTCCAGCCGCGCCTCGTGCAGCAGCGGCTCGGTGTAGCCGCTGGGCTGCGCCTTGCCCTTGAACACCAGATCCAGCGCGGCGCGGTAGGCGCGGCTGGTGTCCCAGTGGCCGGCCATCGGCTGGTACAGCGGATCGCCGGCGTTCTGCTTGTCGACGACCTTGGCCATGCGGCGGAAGGTGGCGTTGACCTGCGCCTTCGTCACCACGCCATGCTGCAGCCAGTTGGCGATGTGCTGGCTGCTGATGCGCAGCGTGGCGCGGTCTTCCATCAGGCCGACGTCGTGGATGTCGGGCACCTTCGAGCAGCCCACGCCCTGGTCGACCCAGCGCACCACGTAGCCGAGGATGCCCTGGGCGTTGTTGTCCAGTTCCTGCTGCTTCTGCTCGTCGTTCCAGTCGGCCTTCTTCACCACCGGAATCGTCAGCAGGCCGGCGAGCAGCGCCTCGCGCTCGGCCTCGGCATCGATCTTCTCCAGCTCCTTCTGCACCTTGAACACGTCCACCTGGTGGTAGTGCAGAGCGTGCAGCGTGGCTGCTGTCGGGCTCGGCACCCAGGCGGTGTTGGCGCCGGCCTTGGGGTGCGCGATCTTCTGCTGCAGCATGGCCGCCATCAGGTCCGGCATGGCCCACATGCCCTTGCCGATCTGCGCCTTGCCGCGCAGCCCGCAGCTCAAGCCGACCAGCACGTTGTTGCGCTCGTAGGCCTGGATCCAGGCGCTGGTCTTCATGTCGCCCTTGCGCATCATCGGGCCGGCCAGCATGGCGGTGTGCATCTCGTCGCCGGTGCGGTCGAGGAAGCCGGTGTTGATGAAGGCCACGCGCGACGCCGCCGCGGCGATGCAGGCCTTCAGGTTGACGCTGGTGCGGCGCTCCTCGTCCATGATGCCGAGCTTGACGGTGCTGTCGGGCAGGCCGAGCAGCTTCTCGACGCGGCCGAACAGCTCGCTGGCGAAGCCCACCTCGGCCGGGCCGTGCATCTTCGGCTTGACGATGTAGACCGAGCCGGCGCGCGAATTGACGATGCCGTTCTTGCCGTGGCGCTGCAGGTCGTGCAGCGCGATCGTCGTCGTGATGACGGCGTCCAGGATGCCTTCGGGGATCTCGCGCCCGCCCTCGCCCCACAGGATCGCCGGGTTGGTCATCAGGTGGCCGACGTTGCGCACGAACAGCAGCGAGCGGCCGTGCAGCATCACGTCCTCGCCGCGCGGGCCGGTGTAGCGGCGGTCGGGGTTGAGGCCGCGCGTGAAGATCTGGCCGCCCTTGCTGACCTCTTCGGTCAGCGTGCCCTCGACGATGCCCAGCCAGTTGCCGTAGGCCTGCACCTTGTCGGCCGCGTCGACCACGGCCACCGAGTCCTCGAGGTCGAGGATGGTCGACAGCGCCGACTCGAGCACCAGGTCGCTCACGCCGGCCGGGTCGGTCTTGCCGATCGCGTGCTGCGCGTCGATGCGGATGTCCAGGTGCAGCCCGTGGTGCGACAGCAGCACCGACGAGGGCGCGTCCATCTCGCCCTGGAAGCCGACGAACTGCGCCGGGTTTTTCAGGCCCACGGTCGTGCCGTTCTTCAGAGTCACGGCCAGGTTGTTGTCGACCACGCGGTAGGCCGTCGAGTCGATGTGCGAGCCCTTGTTCAACGGCACGCAGCGGTCGAGCACGTAGCGTGCGTACTCGATCACCTTGGCGCCGCGCACCGGGTTGTAGCCCTTGCCCCGCTCGGCGCCGCCGGTCTCGGCCAGCGCATCGGTGCCGTACAGCGCGTCGTACAGCGAGCCCCAGCGCGCGTTGGCGGCGTTCAGCGCATAACGCGCGTTGGTGATCGGCACCACCAGCTGCGGGCCGGCCTGCAGCGCGAGCTCGGCGTCGACCTGCTTCGTCGTCACCTTCACGCGCGCCGGGTGCGGCACCAGGTAGCCGATCTTCTCGAGGAAGGCGCGGTACTTCTTCGGCGCGCTGATCGGGCCGGGGTTGGCGCGGTGCCAGGCATCGATCTCGGCCTGCAGGCGGTCGCGCTCGGCCAGCAGCGCGGCGTTCTTCGGCGCGAGGTCGCGCACGATCGCGTCGAAGCCGCGCCAGAAGTCGGCGCTGGCGATGCCCGTTCCGGGCAGCACGCGGTCTTCGACGAAGCGGAACAGCGGCGTGGCCACGTGCAGGCGGTGGCAGGTGGTGCGATCGGTCATGTCGGTCCTCGGAGCGTCAGGGTTTCGGGAAGAAGTCGAGCACGTCGCGCAGCGTGCTGCCGATGCGCGTCGGTGCGGTGTCGAGCTGTTCGATCGGCAGACCGGCGCGGTTCACCCACAGCGTGGTGTAGCCGTACCAGGTGGCGCCGATGGCGTCCCAGCCATTGCTGGAGACGAACAGGATCTCGCGCGCCGGCAGGCCCAGCGCCTGCGGCCCGAGCGCATAGGCGGCCGGGTCGGTCTTGTACTTGCGCAGCGCATGCACGCTGATCACGTGCGCGAGCAGGCCGGAGAAGCCGGCGCTCTTGACGGCCACGCCGAGCATCTCGGGGTCGCCGTTGCTCAGGATGCCGGCTGGCACGCCGCGCTCCTTCAGCGCCTGCAGCACCTCGCGGTTCTCGGGGAAGGCGCTGAGGTGGCGGTACTGGTTCATCAGCCGGTCTTCGGCGCTGCGCTCCAGTTCGATGCCCAGCCGCTGCGCCGCAAAACGCAGCCCGGCCCGCGTCAGGTCCCAGAACGGCCGGTACTGGCCGCTCATCGAGGTCAGCCGCGTGTACTCGATCTGCTTGTCGCGCCACAGCACGGCGAGCTTGTCGCCCAGCCCGGGAAACAACTGCTCGGCCAGCAAGCCGACGCTGTAGACGTCGAACAGCGTGCCGTAGGCGTCGAAGAGCACCGCGCGCGGCGCGGGCAGGCTGGCCCCGGGTCTGGTTTCCATGACCAGAATCTATTTCATGCCGGCAGCGACATTAATAGCGCCAAAAGTCTTGGATTTGTGACGCCAGCGACGTAATCGATCGCGCGTGGGCATAATCCAGCAGCATGGATCGGCTCAAGCAGATTGAATCGTTCGTGTCGGTGGCCGCCCGAGGCAGCCTGACCGCCGCAGCCCATGCCGAGGGCGTGGCCCCGGCGGTGATCGGCCGGCGCATCGACGCGCTGGAGGAGCGGCTGGGCGTCAAGCTGCTGGTGCGCACGACGCGCAAGATCACCCTCACGCACGAAGGCAGCGCCTTCCTCGAGGACTGCCAGCGCCTGCTGGCCGACCTGGCCAATGCCGAGGCGAGCGTCAGCGCCGGCGGCGTGAAAGCGAGCGGCTACTTGCGTGTGACGGCGCCCGCCGGCTTCGGTCGCCGCCACGTGGCGCCCCTCGTGCCGCGTTTCATCGAACAGCATCCCGACGTGAACGTGTCGCTGAACCTCAGCGACCGCGTGGTGGACATCGTCAACGAGAGCTATGACTGCGCCGTGCGCGTGGGCGACCTGCCCGACAGCAGCTTGATCAGCGTTCGCATGGCCGACAACCGGCGCCTGTGCGTGGCCACGCCGGCCTACCTGAAGCGTGCCGGCACGCCCAGGCACCCGAACGATCTGATGCGCCACCAGTGCCTGACGCTGAGTTCCGACGCCAGCCAGACGCGCGGCTGGGCGTTCGTTGTCGAAGGAGCTGTCACTCACTTACGGCCCAGCGGTCGGCTCGACTGCAGCGACGGGCAGGTCTTGCACGACTGGTGTGCCGCCGGCCTGGGCCTGGCCTGGCGCTCGACCTGGGAAGTGGAGCAGGAGGTGGCCAGCGGCCAGCTGGTCAGCGTGCTCGACGATTTCGCGGCGCCGCCCAACGGCATCTATGCCGTGTTCCCGCACGCCAAGCACCTGCCGCTGCGCGTGCGGCTGTGGATCGACTTCCTCAAGCACACCTACGGCGACGCCGCCTACTGGCGCGGCAACGCCGCCGCCGCCCCGCGCCCATGAAAAAGCCGGGCCTCGGCCCGGCTCTCGTCGAGGCGATTCGACTTACTTGCTGGCAGCGGCGGCCGGCGCAGCAGGTGCGCCGTCCTTGACGCACTTCTTGACGAAGCTGTTCTTGGCAGCACCGGCCAGCTTCTTCTCCTTGGCCTGCATTTCGCACGCAGCGCCCGGGCCGCTGGCCTTCATGTCCTTCTCGCACTTCTTGACGAAGCTGTTCTTGGCGGCGCCCGCCAGCTTCTTCTCGGCGGCCTTGGCTTCGCAGGTGGCGTCGGCGGCCATCGCGACCTGGGACAGGCCGGCCAGGCACAGGGCGGCGAGCGTGATGAGCTTTTTCATGGGGGTTCTCCTACTCCGGTTTTCTCGTGGGCATGATTGCCGGAGCGGATTGGAGCATGTGCCCCTGACCCCAGCAAGGTGATCAACGCACGCAGGTGTATCGCGGTGCACACGGCCATGTGGCGCCTTCACGAAAGCGCCCGTCGCGTGCTGCGGCGGCCCGGTTCAGAGGATGCGCCGCGGGTGCGCCAGCGCCTCGTGGGCAGCGTGCAGGCGCCGCACCAGAACGCGGATGAAGCCCTCGTCGAACAGGTGCCGGCAGTTCGGGCTGAGCTGCGCCAGCGTCTGCGGCGTGAACGAGATGGTGGTGGCCGTCTCGGTGACGATCACGTCGGTGCTGTGGCGGCGCAGGTCGGGGCTGGGCGCCAGGTAGGCCATCTCGCCCACCGAGGTGCCGGCACCGAGCTGGGCGACCTTCTGCCCGTCACGGAACACCTCCAGCTCGCCCTTGGCGATGATGTGGAAGGTGTTGCCCTCCTCGCCCTTGCGGTACAGCGCGTGGCCGAAGTCGTGGCGCTGCCACTTGGCGCGGTGCACCACCTCCCACAGCTCGACGTCACCGAAGTTGGAGAAGAAGTCCAGCGAGCGCAGCAGGTTGAAGCGTTCCGAATCGAGCACGCCCTGCAGCTGGCCACGCGGCACGTGCTGATGCGTGATCAGGCCCGACAGGGCCTGCGCGAACTCGTCCCAGTCGCGGTAGCGGTGGCCCGGGTCCTTGGCCAGCGCACGCTGGATGACCGCGTCGACCGTCGGCGCCACGCCGGTGCGCAGGTGGTGCAGCGACGGCGGCGTCTGGTGGTAGATCTGATGCATCATGGCCGACTGCACCTGCGCATCGAAGGGCGGCCGCCCGGCGATCAGGTGGTACAGCACGGCGCCCAGCGAGTAGATGTCGGCACGGCAGTCGAGCGCGGCGCCATCGAGCTGCTCCGGCGACATGTAGGCCAGCGAGCCGACGCGATACACCTGAGTCACGTCGGACGCGAGGTTGAGCACGCTGCCGAAGTCGGTGATCTTCACGTCGGTGATCGCGCCGTTGCTCAGCGTGACCAGCAGGTTGGCCGGCTTCACGTCGCGGTGGATCAGGCCCTGGCGGTAGACGTAGCCCAGCGCCATGGCGCACTTGAAGCCGATTTCGACGATCAGCTCCAGCGAGAGCAACTGGTCGGCCCGGCAGTAGGGCCGCAAGGTGCTGCCGGCCACGTACTCCATCACCAGGTAGGGTTCGACCGGGTCGGGCACGGCATCGAAGATCTGCACCACGTTCGGGTGCTTCAGCCGCCCCACCAGCGCGGCCTCGGCGGCGAAGAAGCGCTCGAAGTAGCGGCCCTCCTGGGCATCGGCCATGGCAACCGGGCGCACACGCTTGATCGCCACGTCGATGTCGAGGAAGTCATCGTGGCAGAGGAAGACTTCGCTGGTCGCACCCTCGCCCAGCTTGCCGAGCACGCGGTACTTGCCGATCAGGGCCGGCAGCTCCGGTGCGTCGGGTGCCGACGCGTCGACACGGGGAGGGGGTTTCGAGGACATGGGCGCAGCCGGCAACATGCCCATGATTCCACGCCTTGGCCGTAACGGCTCACCCGATCTGGCGCAGGAAACCGGTGCATTCCTGGGTGGCGGCGCCGAACGCGATTGCAACCGGTTGTGTACTCGGCGTGCCGCCCGGCCCCGCGAGGGGCCAAACGTAGAATCTGCCCATGATCCAAGCCAAACAGGACCTGCTCGCCGCGCTGGGCGCCGCGATCGCCGAGGTCAGCCCGGGTGCTGGCGTGGCCGCGGCGTTCGAGTCCCCCAAGCAGGCTGCGCATGGCGACCTGGCCTGCACCGCCGCGCTGCAACTGGCGCGGCCGCTGAAGAAGAACCCGCGCGAAGTGGCCACGGCGCTGATCGATGCGCTGAACCGCCAGCCGGCCGTGCAGCGCTGGGTGGCGTCGATGGACGTCGCCGGGCCCGGCTTCGTCAACATTCGTCTGCGCGACAGCGCGCGCCAGGCCGTCGTGGCCGAAGTGATGAGCGGCGGCGACGCCTTCGGCCGCGCGCCGGCCAACGGCCGCCCGGTGATCGTCGAGTTCGTCTCCGCCAACCCGACCGGCCCGCTGCACGTCGGCCACACGCGCCAGGCCTGCCTGGGCGATGCGATCTGCAACCTGCTCGACTGGCAGGGCTGGAACGTCACGCGCGAGTTCTATTACAACGACGCGGGCGTCCAGATCGCCACGCTGGCCGCCTCGGTGCAGGCCCGCCTGAAGGGCTTCAAGCCCGGCGAACCCGGCTGGCCGGAGACGGCCTACAACGGCGACTACATCGCCGACGTGGCGGCCGACTTCGCCGCGAAGAAGACGGTGCACGCCGATGACCGCGAATTCACCGCCTCGGGCAACCCGGACGACCTCGAAGGCATCCGCCAGTTCGCCGTGGCCTACCTGCGCCACGAGCAGGACCTGGACCTGAAGGCACTGGGCGTGCGCTTCGACCGCTACTACCTCGAGTCCAGCCTGTACCAGGACGGCCGGGTCGAAGATGCGGTGCGCCGCCTCGTTGCCGCCGGCAAGACCTACGAGGACGGCGGCGCGCTGTGGCTGCGCAGCACCGACTACGGCGACGACAAGGACCGCGTGATGCGCAAGTCCGACGGCAACTACACCTACTTCGTGCCCGACGTCGCCTACCACCTGGCCAAGTACGAGCGCGGCTTCGCCAAGGCGATCAACATCCAGGGCGGTGACCACCACGGCACCACCGCGCGCGTGCGCGCCGGCGTGCAGGCCGCCGGCATGGGCGTGCCCGCCGGCTACCCCGACTACGTGCTGCACAAGATGGTCACAGTCATGAAGGGCGGCGAGGAGGTGAAGATCTCCAAGCGCGCCGGCAGTTACGTGACGCTGCGCGACCTGATCGACTGGACCAGCCGCGACGCGGTGCGCTTCTTCCTGATCAGCCGCAAGGCCGACACCGAGTTCGTCTTCGACGTCGACCTGGCCCTGAAGGCCAACGACGAGAACCCGGTCTTCTACGTGCAGTACGCGCACGCGCGCATCTGCTCGGTGATCCAGCAGTACGTCGACAAGGGCGGCGAGCTCGGCGCGCTGGCCGGCGCCAACCTGGCGCTGCTCACCGCGCCCAGCGAAGCGGCGCTGATGCTCAAGCTGGCCGAGTTCCCCGCGGTGCTGGCAGGGGCCGCCGCCGACCTCGCGCCGCACGACGTCGCGTTCTACCTGCGCGACGTGGCCGGCGCCTTCCACAGTTATTACGCCAATGAGCGCTTCCTGGTCGACGACGCCGAGCTGGCGCGCGCGCGCATGGCGCTGCTGTCGGCGACGCGGCAGGTGCTGCGCAACGCGCTGGCGGTGCTGGGCGTATCGGCCCCGCAGCGCATGGACCGCGAACAACCCGCCCTGGAGACGGCATGAACAGACAACGCGGCGGTTTCGCCATGGGCCTGATCGTCGGCCTGCTGATCGGCCTGGCGCTCGCGCTGGCCGTGGCCCTGTACGTCACCAAGGTGCCGGTGCCGTTCGTCAACAAGGTGCCGCAGCGCACCGCCGAGCAGGACGCGGCCGAGACCGAGAAGAACAAGAACTGGGACCCGAACGCACCGCTGTCGAGCAAGCCGGGCCAGCGCGCCAGCGGCGTGGTCGCGGCCAGCGCTCCGGCCGCCGCGCCGGCGCCGACGGCTCCGGTGGCGGCGCTGCCCAAGGCCTCCGCGCCGTCCAGCGCACGCGACCCCGCTGCCATCCTCGGCGAGCGCGCTCCCACCGCCGTCAAGCCGACACCGGCCGCCGACCCGTTCAGCTACTTCGTGCAGGCCGGCGCCTTCGGCAAGCCCGAGGATGCCGAGCAGCAGCGCGCCCGCCTCGCGATCATGGGTTACGAGGCCAAGGTCACCGAGAGAGAGCAGTCCGGCCGCACCATGTACCGCGTGCGCATCGGCCCGTTCCAGCGCAAGGACGATGCCGATGCCGCAAAGGACAAGCTGGCCGGCGTGGGCGTGGAGTCGGCCCTGGTTCGCGTGCAGAAATGATCCGGATCAAGCTCGCTCACTGAACTTTCACGCGCTGTCGCGACTCAGCCGAGACAAACGCACTCCATCGACCCCGAGGACAGAATGAAGAACATGCATCGTCGCGAATTTTCCACCGCCCTGCTGGGCGCCAGCGCACTGGCCGTGGGATTGCCGGCAGCGGCCCAGGGCGGCCCGGTGGAAGGCACGCACTACGTGCGGCTCGGCCAGCCACTGGCGGTGACGGCCCCGGCCGGCAAGGTCGAGGTGGTGGAGTTCTTCTGGTACGGCTGCCCGCACTGCAATGTCTTCGAGCCGATGCTCGAGGCCTGGGCCAAGAAGCTCCCCGCCGATGTCTCCTTCCGCCGCGTGCCGGTCGCCTTCCGCGACGAGCCGTTTGGCACCCACCAGCGCATCTACTACGCGCTGGAGACCCTGAACCAAGTCGAGGCGATGCACCGCAAGGTGTTCTATGCCATCCACAACGACCGCCAGAAGCTCGACAAGCCGGCCGACATCGCCGCCTTCATGACGAAGAACGGGCTCGACGGCGCCAAGTTCGTCGAAGTGATGAACTCCTTCGGCGTGCAGACCAAGGCCCGCCAGGCCAAGCAGCTCGCCGAGGCGTACAAGATCGACGGCGTGCCGGCGCTGGGCGTGCAGGGCCGCTTCTACACCTCGGGCAGCCTGGCCGGTTCGCCGGAGCAGTCGCTGCGCGTCACCGACTTCCTGATCGAGCGCTCGCGCAAGGCCTGAGTCGGTTCCAGGCTCGGCCGTATGATGGCGGCCGGGCGGGAGAGCGGCACAAGTCGCACCATCTCGCCCTTCGCTTTCTCTCGTCGGGGCAAACCTGTGGGCTAGAATGGCCTGCAAGTTTCATGCCCTCGATGACAATCTCACCGCACCCCCTGCCACGGCACCTCGCCCGCCGCCTGTTCGGCGCCACTGTGCTGGCCGCATTCTGGCTCGCCGGCCCGGCCCACGCCGAGCGCGGCGACCGTTTCAAGCCGCTGAACGTCGAGGCCGACCAGCCCGGCCGCATCGACCTGCTCAACCAGCATGTGGTGTTCAACGGCAACGTCGTGGTCAGCAAGGGCACGATGACCATTCGCGCCGCCCGCATCGAGGTGCGCGAGACGCCCGACGGCTACCACAGCGCGGTGGCCTTCGGCGCCGCCAACAAGCCGGCCACCTTCCGGCAGAAGCGCGACGGCGTGGACGAGTACATCGAGGGCGAAGCCGAGCGGCTGGAGTACGACGGCAAGACCGACACCATCCGCTTCGTCACCAACGCCGCAGTGCGGCGCCTGCGCGGCAGCGTCGTGGCCGACGAGATCGCCGGCAACGTGGTCAGCTACGACAGCATTTCCGAGGTCTTCAGCGTCTCCGGCGGCGCCGCCGCGACGCCGGGCAACCCGGGCGGCCGGGTGCGCGCCGTGCTCACGCCGCGCGAAGGCAGCGCGGCGGCGGCCGAAGCGGCAGCGCAGGCCGCCTCGCAGCCGCCCGCGCCGCTGCGCCTGAGCCCGTCGCTCGGGGGCACGAAGTGAACCCGTCCGCGGCCGTATCCGGCTCGCCGCGCGTGCACCGCCTCGAAGCACTCGGGCTGCAGAAGTCCTACGGCGTGCGCAAGGTGGTGAAGGACGTCCGCCTGGCCGTCGACAGCGGCGAGGTGGTCGGCCTGCTCGGCCCCAACGGCGCCGGCAAGACGACCAGCTTCTACATGATCGTCGGCCTGGTACGCGCCGACGCCGGCGAGATCAGCATCGAGGGCCAGCGTGTCGAACGGCTGCCGATCCACCTGCGCTCGCGCCTGGGCCTGTCGTACCTGCCGCAGGAGGCGTCGATCTTCCGCAAGCTCACGGTCGAGGAGAACATCCGCGCCGTGCTCGAACTGCAGGTCGATGCCGACGGCAAGGCGCTGCGCCCGGCGCAGATCGAGCAGATGCTCGACGGGCTGCTGCACGACCTGTCGATCGAGAAGCTGCGCAGCGTGCCGGCCCCGGCCTTGTCCGGCGGCGAGCGGCGCCGCGTCGAGATCGCCCGCGCGCTGGCCACGCAGCCGCGTTTCATCCTGCTCGACGAGCCTTTCGCCGGCGTCGACCCGATCGCCGTGCTGGAGATCCAGCGCATCATCCGCTTCCTCAAGGCACGCGGCATCGGCGTGCTGATCACCGACCACAACGTGCGCGAGACGCTGGGCATCTGCGACCGCGCCTACATCATCAGCGAGGGCACCGTGCTGGCCGAAGGCACGCCCTCCGAAATCGTCGAGAACGCGGACGTCCGCAAGGTCTATCTCGGCGAGCACTTCCGGATGTGATCCGGCGCAATGAAACCTTCACTGCAAGTCCGGCTCTCGCAGCACCTGGCGCTGACGCCGCAGCTGCAGCAGTCGATCCGGCTGCTGCAGCTGTCCACGCTCGAACTCCACCAGGAAGTCGAGCAGATGCTGGAGCAGAACCCCTTCCTCGAGACCGACGACGAGGCGCCCGCGCCCTTCGAGCCGCTGACCGAGCGCCTCAGCGCGGCCGAACACGCCGGCGAGCGCGAGACCGAGCGCGCCACCGACATGAGTTCCGACGCCGCCGACGACACGCCGGCGCTGGACAGCGCCAACCTGGGCACCACCGAGCGCGACGACTGGGAGAACGGCACCGAGCGCGACGACTTCGACGGCATCGGCGAGATGCCGGGCAAGTCTTCCGGCCAGGGCGAGAGCGACGACTTCGACGGCGCCGAGCGCGACGCTGCCGTGATGACGCTGCAAGACCATCTGCGCGAGCAGGTCGGCGGCATGCGGCTGTCCGAGGAAGACGCGGCCTCGGTGCTGGTGCTGATCGAGTCGCTCACCGACGACGGCTACCTCGCCGACCCGATCGAGGAGATCGCCGCGCAGCTGCTCGGCCCGGACAGCGACGACGAGGAGCGCGAGGCGCTGGTCGACCGGCTGCGCTGCGGCCTGCGTTTCCTGCAGAGCATGGACCCGACCGGCGTGGGCGCGTCCAACCTGGCCGAGTGCCTGACGCTGCAGCTGCGCGCCAAGCCGCGCAGCGAAGCGCAGATGGTGGCCATCATCGTCTGCAAGAACCACCTCGACCTGCTGGCGCGGCGCGACCTGAAGAAGCTGGTCGCCGCCACCGGCGCCGACGAGGAGATGCTCAAGGCCGCGCAGGCGCTGATCGTCTCGTGCGAGCCCAAGCCGGGCCGTCCGTTCGCGCGCGCCGAGGCCAACATCATCGTGCCCGACGTGATCGTGCAGAAGTCCGGCCGCAACTGGAAGGTCACGCTCAACCCCGACGTGATGCCCAAGCTGCGCATCAACGACCTGTACGCCAATGCGATCCGCCAGGGCCGCGGCAGCAGCGGCGCGGGCCTGAACGGCGCCGGCCCGGGCCTCAACGCGCGGCTGCAGGAAGCGCGCTGGTTCATGAAGAACATCCTGCAGCGCTTCGACACCATCCAGCGTGTCTCGCAGGCCATCGTCGAGCGGCAGAAGAGCTTCTTCACGCACGGCGAGATCGCCATGAAGCCGCTGGTGCTGCGCGAGATCGCCGACGAACTGGGCCTGCACGAGTCGACCATCTCGCGCGTGACCACGGCCAAGTACATGTCCACGCCCTTCGGCACTTTCGAGCTGAAGTACTTCTTCGGCTCCTCGCTGAACACCGACGCCGGCGGCAATGCCTCGAGCACGGCGGTGCGCGCGCTGATCAAGCAGCTCGTCGCGGCGGAAGACAGCGCCAAGCCGCTGTCGGACAGCCAGATCTCGCAGATGCTCGAGGAGCAGGGCATCCAGGTAGCCCGCCGCACGGTGGCCAAGTACCGTGAAGCCTTGAAGATCGCGCCGGCCAATCTGCGCAAGGCAATGTAGGCAGGGGCCCGCGATGCCGTTGCCCCTGTTCCTGCCCTGTGCGGCCGGCGTCGAGGAACTGCTCGCCGACGAGATCGCGCGCGTGCTGCCCGGCACGCGGCTGCATGTGTCGCGCGGTGGCGTGGCGCTCGAGGGCAACCCGCGCGAGGTCATGCTGCTCAACCTCGAGCTGCGCCTCACCCAGCGCGTGCTCATCGAGGTGGCCGAAGGGCCGTACCACGACGAGCAGGATCTCTACCAGATGGCCATCGAGGTGGACTGGTCGCAGTGGATCACGCCGCAGCACACGCTGCGCCTGGACACCACGGCCACCAAGTGCCCGCTGAAGAGCCTGAACTTCGCCGCGCTGCGCATCAAGGATGCGGTGTGCGACCAGCTGCGCGAGGCCACCGGCGAGCGCCCCAATGTCGATACGCGCCACCCCGACCTGCCGCTGCTGCTGCACCTCGGCGCCGAGCGTGCCTCGCTGTACGTCGACAGCTCGGGCGAGCCGCTGTTCAAGCGCGGCTGGCGCGAGGACAAGGGCGACGCGCCGCTGAAGGAGACGCTGGCGGCGGCCATGCTCGCCGCCGCCGGCTGGCGCGGCACGCCCGAGGCCGGTGGCGCGCTGCACGACCCCTGCTGCGGCTCGGGCACCATCGCCATCGAGGCCGCGCAGATCGCCTGCGGCATCGCGCCCGGGCTGCAGCGGCACTTCGCGTTCGAGCGCCTGCTGCCCTTCGCCGGCGAGACCGAGCGCACGCAATGGCAGCAGCTCAAGGCGGAGGCGAAGGCGCGCATCCACGCCAGCGCGGTGCCCATCTTCGCCAGCGACGTGTCCTTCCGCATGGTCGACTTCGCGCGCCGCAACGCGCAGCGCGCCGGTGTCGAGGCCGCCATCACCTTCAACGGCGGCGATGCGCTGGAGCGGCCCGCGCCCGCGCTGCCCGAGGGCCTGCCCGGCACCGTGATGCTCAACCCGCCCTATGGCGAGCGCATCGAGATCGGCGGCAAGGCGGCGCGTGCCTCGGCGCAGGACCGCCGGGATGACAACAAGTCCATGCCGAGCGACTTCTTCGCCCGCCTGGCCTCGCACTGGAAGCAGGCCTACACGCGACACGCCGCGGGCTGGACGGCCTGGGTGCTCAGCCCCGACATGAAGCTGCCCAGCGCGATGCGCCTGAAGGAAAGCCGCCGCGTGCCGATGTGGAACGGACCGATCGAATGCCGCCTGTACCGCTTCGACCTCGTCGCCGGATCAGCGCGCGCGCCGAAGCGAGACGGCGCCTAGCGCGCCAGCACCTTGACGGCCACCGGCGCGCCGCTGGCCATGACCGCGCCGCCGGGTGCATTCGACACCAGTTCGAGCTTGAGCGTGTAGTCGCCCGGCGGCGGCTTCAGCCAGCCCTCGGTGGCGCCGTTGGCGAACGCGATGCGCTCGACCGCGCCGCCCTTGGTCTGCGCCACGAGCCGGAAATGCCCCACGCCGGCATCGGCGATGTCGGTGTGGCTCACGTTCAGCCCCGAGGCATGGAACTGCACCCGAAACGGCACGGACAGCGCCTCGCCCTGGCGCGGCGAGAGCAGCTCGATGCCGGGCTTGACCAGCGTCTTCACATCGAGCTTGTCGTTCTTCGCCGTGACGGTGACCGTCATCGGCTTGCTGTAGATGAAGAAGGGGATGTGCCTGTGGTCGGCCAGCAGCAGGCGCAGCGTGTAGGTGCCCGGCTTGAAGTCGAGCACCGCCTCCATCTGGCCCTTGCCGAAGTGGCGGTACTGGTCGTTGAAGGGCAGCGGCTGGGTGAAGTCCAGCGGCAGCTCCCGGTTGACCAGCAGGTGGTGGTGGCCGGTGTCGCGCACGTCCTTCGTGATCGCCGCCAGCCCCGAACGCGACAGGCCGAACTTGAGCACGAAGGGCGTCTCGATGCGGTCGCCGTCCTTCAGGTTGGTGAAGTAGGTCTGCGGTTGCGGCAGCGGAGCGGGCAGCGTCACCCAGGGATGCGCCGGCTCGGCGGCCGACGCTGCGGCAACGGCGAAGACCAGCGCAGCCGCAGCCAGCCCGCGGGCCGGCCGCATCGTGCGCGCCATCATCGGCGCAGCAACTGGCCCAGCACTGCGCCCACGTCCAGCCCACCCGCCTGCGGCAGCTGCCCGTTCGGCGTGAGCTGGTCGACCACCTGCGGCAGCATCTGCGAGAGCTGCCCGAGCAGGTCGCCGCCGGAGGCGCCGGTGTGCTGCGTCAGCTGGGCGAGGAAGTCGTCGCCGAGCGCGCCACCGAGCTGGTCCGGCGAGACGGGCAGGTTCTGGCCGGTGCCGACCCACGAGCCGACCACGTCGCCCAGGCCGCCCTGCTGCAGCCGCGACACCAGGTCGGCGAGGCCGCCGCCCTGGCCACCCTGGCCGCCCTGGGCCAGCATGCCGACCACGGCCTTGAGCAGATCAGCCTGGCCGCCGCCGCCCTGGCCAAGCGCGCCGATCACGGAATCGAGCAAACCCATGTGAACCTCCGCTGTGCTGTTCTTGGAGACCGCATTCTGCGCGATGTCGACGGGATCAGGGGGCCGCTGCGGCCGCTCGCGGGCGCAGCGCCAGCCAGGCCAGCGCGGCCGCGATCAGCAGCACCGGCACGATCGAGCCGAGGTTCAGCCAGGTCCAGCCCTGCGTGGTGACGAGCGCGCCCGAACCCAGCGAGGTCAGCGTCATCGTGGCCATCACCAGCGTGTCCATCGCCGCCTGCGCGGTGGTCTTCTCCTCGGGGCGGTAGGCCTGTGTGAACAGCGTGGTGCCGCCGATGTAGAGGAAGTTCCAGCCCACCCCCAGCGCGAACAGCGCCACCAGGAACTGCATCAGATCGACGCCGGACAGCGCCACCGCGATGCACAGCGCATTGAGCAGCACGCCGACCGCCATCACCGGCAATGCGCCGAAACGCCGGATCAGCGAGCCGGTGAAGAAGCTCGGCACGAACATGCCCAGCACGTGCCACTCGAGCACCAGGGCCGCGCTGGAGAACGGGTGCGCGCATTGCGACATGGCGATCGGCGTGGCCGCCATCAGCAGGTTCATCACGCCGTAGCCGAGCGCGCAGGCGATCACCGAGACGATGAACACCGGCTGGCGTGCGATCTCGCGCAGCGGCCGGCCCGGGTGCGCCGGATTGGGCAGCGGCAGCGGCGGGAAGCGGATGAACGACATCGTCAGCAGCGACAACAGCGCGATGCCGACCAGCGAGGCATACGCGCCGGCGAAGGCCACCGGCAGCGCATCGCGCGTCGCGCTGGCCAGGTTGGGGCCGACCACCGCGCCGAGGATGCCACCGGCCAGCACCCAGGAGATCGCGCGCTCCTTGAAGGCCGGCTCGACCAGTTCGGTGGCCGCGAAGCGGTACAGCGCGGCGTTGGCGTTGTAGTAACCGGCCATCATCGTCGCGGCGACGAGCAGCCAGAAATTGTGCGACGAGGCCGCGTAGGCGCACAGCGCCGTGGTCGCCATCGCCACCAGCAGCCCGAGCTGGAAGGCTCGGCGCCGGCCGTAGGCTCGCTGGTGGCGCGCCACCAGCGAGGCGCACAGCGAGCCGCCGGCCACGTAGCCGGCCACCGGCAGCGTGGCCATCCACGGCACCGGCGCGAGGCTCAGGCCGACCAGGCCGTTGATCGCGATGAAGGTGACGTTGTTGGTGAGCAGGAAGCCCTGGCAGAGCGCGAGCAGCAGCAGCTGGAAGTTCAAGTGGATCCTTCAGTCGCCAGGGCGAGGTGGGCCAGCAGCGCCAGCGGCGCAGTGTCGGCGCGCAGCGTGCGCGGTCCGAGCGACACTGGCACAAAGCCGCGCAGGCCGGCCGCCGACTCCTCCGCATCGCTGAGGCCGCCTTCGGGGCCGCTGAGGGCCGTCACGTCGCGCAGCGTGGCGGCGGCGGGCAGCGGCCCCGGCTCGCGCAGGCTGAGCAGCACGCGTGCGCCCTCGGCACGCGCCGGCAAGGCGGCCAGCCAATCGGTCAACGTGCGCAGCGGCGCGATGCGCGGCACGCGCGTGCGGCCGCTCTGCTCGCAGGCCGAAATCGCCACGGCCTGCCAGTGCTGCACCTTCTTGTCGGCGCGGTCTCCGGCCAGGCGCAGCACCGAGCGCTCGCACATCAGCGGCTGGATCGCCGCGACGCCGAGCTCGCAGGCCTTCTCGACCAGCGTGTCCATTCGTTCGTTGGCCGGCACGCCCAGCGCCAGCGTGACGAAGAGGCCGAGCTCGCGCGAGACCGGCGTATGCAGGTCCACGCGCACCTGCACCTCGCGCCGGCCCATGTGCAGCACCTGCGCGGACCATTCGCCGCCTTCGCCGTTGAACAGCGTCAGCGGCGCGCCGGGCTGCAGGCGCAGCACCTGCACATGGCGCGCCACCGCCTCGGGCAGGTCGAGATCGGCACCGGCGTGCAGGGGAAGGGGAACGTGGAAGCGGGGCGGCACGGGCGAGAGTGTGCCGCAGGCGCTCAGCTCTCAGCTGCCGGCGCGGCGGCGCCACCACAGGCGCCAGCGCCGCACGATAGCCCGCAGTTGCCGCCAGGCCGGCAGGGCATGCACCGCGGCCTTGACACGCTCCTTGGTGCGCCGCCACCAACCCAGCGCCACGGCGAACCACGCGAACTGCATCAGCTGCGGCTCGGTGAGGATGAACAGCCGCCCCACCAGCGCCGTGCCGAGCAGCTTGGCGGCGACGATGACGGCGATGCCCAGCGCCGTTTGCCCTGCGTGGATGACCCACAGCGCCAGCAGCTTGACCGGGAAGAGCGCTACCGCCGGCACGAGGAAGGCAGCCAGCGCCCAGCGCGGCGAGAGCGTGCGGATGTGCGACTCCAGGCGCGCCAGCGGCGGCCACTGCGCCAGCCGGGCGGCCCAGGCGGTCAGCGGCCGCCAGCCCCATTCCTCGATGAACAGCACCGCCGCGGCCAGCGCGAGCAGCACGCTGCGCAGGGCGCGCCAGAGCCAGCGCCCGATCGCCATGCTTCAGTCGACGCGGCCCGACAGCCAGGTGCCGAGGATCTCGCGCGTGTAGACGCTCGCCACCTCGGCGATGAAGCGGTTGAAGTCGACGTGCGCGCTGTCGTCGGCGCGGTCGGAGACGGTGCGGATCACCGCGAAGGGCCGGCCGAAGTCGGCGCACACCTGAGCCACCGCGGCGCCTTCCATCTCCACCGCCAGCGCGTCGGGCAGCGCGGCGCGCAGCGTGTCGCTCTCGGCGGCGGTGGACACGAAACGGTCGCCGCTGATCACCAGCCCTTGGTGCAGCAGCGGGCTGTCGATGCCGAAATCGGCCAGGTGCGCCTCGCCGATGCGCTCGGCGGCATGGTTCAGGCAGTGCAGCGCGGCGGCGGCCAGCGAATCGCTGAGGTCGCTGTCGGTGCCGAAGCGCGAGCGGCCGGTCAGCGGCACCTCGAAGCGCGGGAACAGCGGCGAGGCGTCCATGTCGTGCTGCAGCAGGCTGCGGGCGATCACCACGTCGCCCACGCGCACGCCGGGGCCGAGGCCGCCGGCCGCGCCGGTGAAGATGATGCGCTGCACGTCGACCTCCTGCAGCAGCAGCGCGGCGGTGGTCGCGGCGGCCACCTTGCCGATGCCCGACAGCACCATCACCACCGGCTGGCCCTGCATCTGCCCGAAATGGAAGGCGCGCCCGGCGAATTCGGCGCGTTGCGGCTTCTCGAGGGCGGGAAGCAGTGCACGAAGCTCCTCGTGCATCGCGCTGACGATGGCGATACGGCTCATGCGATCAGTGTCGCACGTCGAACTTGTGGCTGCGACTCACATGCCTGCGGCATATGAGTCTTCGCCGCAAGGCCTGAACGCTGCGCGCTCAGGCCTTGTCGCGCAGTTCCCGGCGCAGGATCTTGCCCACCGGCGTCTTCGGCAGCTCGGTGCGGAACTCGACGATCTTCGGCCGCTTGTAGCCCGTCAGGTGCGCCTCGCAGTAGGCGCGCACGTCGGCCTCGGTGACGGCCGGGTTCTTCTTCACGATGACCAGCTTGACCGCCTCGCCCGCCTTCGCATCGGGCACGCCGATCGCCGCGCACTCGAGGATGCCGTCCATCTGCGTGACCACGTCTTCCACCTCGTTCGGGTAGACGTTGAAGCCGCTGACCAGGATCATGTCCTTCTTGCGGTCGACGATCTTGAAGTAGCCGCGCTCGTCGACCACGCCGATGTCGCCGGTGCGGAAGAAGCCGTCGGCCGTCATCACCTTGGCCGTCTCGTCGGGGCGCTGCCAGTAGCCGGCCATCACCTGCGGGCCCTTGATCGCGATCTCGCCGGGCGTGCCCAGCGGCACTTCGCGGCCGTCGTCGTCGAGCAGCGTCAGCTCGGTGTTGGGCATCGGCAAGCCGATGTTGCCGCTGTAGGCCGTGCTGTCCACCGGGTTGCAGGTCGCCGAGGGCGAGGTCTCCGACAGGCCGTAGCCCTCGACGATCGGGCAGCCGGTCTTCTCGAGCCACAGCTTGGCGGTGGCGCTTTGCACCGCCATGCCGCCGCCCACCGAAATCACCAGGCTGCTCCAGTCCACCGTGCCGAAGTCGGCGTGGTTGGCCATCGCGTTGAACAGCGTGTTGACGGCCGGGAAGCTGTGGAACTTCTCGCGCGCCAGGTCCTTGAACACGCCCGGCAGGTCGCGCGGGTTGGCGATCAGGATGTTGCAGCCGCCCATGCGCATGGACAGCATCATGTTCGTGTTGAAGCCGAAGATGTGATAGATCGGCAGCGCGCAGACGGTGACGATCTGCTCGCCCTTCGGGATCTTCTTGAGCGCCGGCTGGTACCAGGCCTCGGCCTGCAGGATGTTGGCCACCAGGTTGCGATGCAGCAGCACCGCGCCCTTGCTCACGCCGGTGGTGCCGCCGGTGTACTGCAGCACCGCGATGTCGTCCGGGCCCACCTGCGCGGGCTTGAAGGTCTTGCCGCGGCCCTGCGAGAGCGCGTCGTTGAATTTCACGGCGCCCGGCAGGTCGAAGGCCGGCACCATCTTCTTCACCTTGCGCACCACGTAGTTGACGATCAGCGACTTGGGGAAGCCCAGCATGTCGCCCAGCGCGGTGACGATGACCTTCTTGGTCGGCACCGCGTTGATGACCTGCTGCATGGTGGTGGCGAAGTTCTCGACCATCAGCATGACCTTGGCGCCCGAGTCCTTCAGCTGGTGCTCGAGCTCGCGTGGCGTGTACAGCGGGTTGACGTTCACCACCACGTAGCCGGCGCGCAGGATGGCGGCCACCGCCACCGGATACTGCGGCACGTTGGGCATCATGATCGCCACGCGGTCGCCCTTGGCCAGGCCCAGCGACTGCAGGTACGCGGCCAGCGCGCGCGAGGCCTCGTCGACCTGCGCGAAGCTGATGGCCTTGCCCATGAACTTGTAGGCCGGCAGCGAGGCGTAGCGCTTCAGGCTCTCCTCGAGCAGCGCCACCAGCGAAGGGTACTGCTCGACGTCGATGTTCGCCGGCACGCCCGCGGGGTACTGCTTCAACCAGGTCTTTTCCATCTCTCGCTCTCCATGGACCAACAGGGATTCTGACGGAGCCCCATCCGCGCCCTCCTAGGGTTTTTCGATACATGCATTCGATGCCGGTCCACCCGGGTAATCCCGGCGTTGAGGCGCGGCGCGGCCGGCCCTATCCTTCATCAATTGGTCAGGCCACTTGACCGCCTGCATTTTCCTCCCCGATGCCGCTGCAGACCATCGAGCCCCGCCGCCTGTACCGCCAGATCGCCGACCAGCTGCGCGTGCTGATCGACGGCGGCGAGTTTCCGGCCGGTGCGCGGCTGCCGCCCGAGCGAGATCTCGCGGTGCAGCTCGGCGTGTCGCGCCCCTCGGTGCGCGAGGCGCTGATCGCCCTCGAGGTGGAAGGCCGCGTCGAGGTGCGCATGGGCTCGGGCATCTACGTGCGCGCCGCCGACCCGAGCACGCGCAGCGCAGCGCCGACGCACGAAGCCGAGAGCCCGCTGGAGACGATCCGCGCGCGCCAGCTCATCGAGAGCGAGCTGGCCGCCTACGCCGCGCTGCACATGCGCAGGCCGCAGGTCGCCGGCCTGCGCGAGGCCATCGAAGTGATGCAGCAGGAGGCTGCGGCCAGCCACACGCCCACCGAGGGCGACCGGCTGTTCCACACGCGAATCGCCGAGGCCTGCGAGAACTCGGTGCTGCTGCGGGTGGTCAGCGAGCTGTTCGACGAGCGCCACAACCCGCTGTTCGAGCAGCTCGGCAGCCACTTCGAGACGGCGCACAGCTGGGCCGACGCCATCGAAGAGCACCGCGCCGTGGTCGACGCGATCGCCCATCAGTCGCCGCAAGGCGCACGCGAGGCCATGGCGCGCCACCTGGCGAATTCACACGACCGCTTCATGGCGGGTTGGCAAGCCGAAACCGAGGCGCCGGCCAAGCCGGCATCCCGCAAGAGAAAGGCCGCACGATGACACTCGCCTGCCGGATCCACGCCGCGAAGGACCTGCGGCTCGACGAGGTTGCCGACGCCGCGCTCGGCGAGCACGAGGTCGAGATGCGCCTGGGTGCCGGCGGCATCTGCGGCTCCGACCTGCACTACTTCGGCCACGGCCGCGTCGGTGCCTTCGTGCTGCGCGAGCCGCTGATCCCGGGGCACGAGGCCTCGGGCATCGTCCTGCGCGTCGGTTCAGCGGTCACGCGCGTCAAGCCCGGCGACAAGGTGGCGGTGAACCCGTCGCACGCCTGCGGCCAGTGCGACTACTGCCTGGGCGGGCGCTTCAACCTGTGCCGGCGCATGTTCTTCCTCGGCAGCGCCAGCGTGTTCCCGCATGCGCAGGGCCTGTTCCGCGAGCGCTTCGTGCTCGGGCAGGCCCAGCTCACGCCGGTGCACGAAGACATCTCGCTGGGCGAGCTGGCCTGCGCCGAGCCGCTGTCGATCGGCCTGCATGCGGTGCACCGCGCCGGCGTGCTCACCGGCAAGACGGTGCTGATCACCGGCGGCGGCACGATCGGCAGCATGTGCGTGATCGCGGCGCGGCTGGCGGGCGCTGCGCAGGTCATGGTCTGCGACATCGCCGAACGGCCGCTGGCCATCGCTCAACAGGTCGGCGCCGACCGCCTGATCCGCAGCGACCAGGTTGACGCTGCGTCGCTGGCCGACATCGCCGACATCTCGATCGAGGCCGCCGGCAGCCCGGCTGCACTGGCCACCTGTCTCGCGGCCACGCGCCGCGGCGGTCGCATCGTGCAGGTCGGCACGCTGCCGGCCGAAGGCGTGCAGTTCCCGGCCAACAGCATCATGGCGCGCGAGCTCGACTACATCGGCGCCTTCCGCGCCGCGCATGCCTTCGACTGGGCCGTGCAGTACCTGCGCACGCGCCGCGTCGACGTGCGGCCGCTGCTGTCGGCCCAGCTGCCGCTGTCGCGCGCCGCCGAAGCCTTCGCACTTGCCGCCGACCGCAGCCGCAGCACCAAGGTGCAGCTGGTCTGCGACTGAGCCTTTTTCATTCAACCGCCACACGCCGCCAGAGCGTTCAACCCCCCAGGAGACAGACCATGAAACTCGTTTGGAAGGGCCTGCTGGCCACCCTCACCCTCGCCGCCGCCGGCGGTGCCTTCGCGCAGACCAAGCAGCTCAAGTGGGCGCACGTCTACGAGACCAGCGAGCCGTACCACACCGAATCGGTGTGGGCGGCCGGCGAGATCAAGAAGCGCAGCAACGGCAAGTTCGACATCCAGGTCTTCCCCGCCTCGTCGCTGGGCAAGGAGACCGACATCAACCAGGGCATGACGCTCGGCACGGTCGACATGATCATCAGCGGCACCTCGTTCGCCGCACGCAGCTACCCGCGGCTGGGGATCGCCTACTACCCGTTCATCTTCCGCGACGGCGACCACCTGATCGCCTACAGCAAGAGCGACGTGTTCAAGGAGATGGTCGAGGGCTACCGCGCCAAGACCGGCATCCAGATCACCGCCTACACCTACTACGGCGCACGCCACACGACGGCGCAGAAGCCGTTCACCGACTGCGCCGGCATGAAGGGCATCAAGATCCGCGTGCCCGACGTGCCCGCCTACCGAGCCACGCCCGAGGCCTGCGGCGCCAACCCGACGCCGATCGCCTTCGCCGAGGTCTACCTGGCGCTGCAGAACGGCACGGTGGACGCGCAGGAGAACCCGCTGACCACCATCGAGGCGAAGAAGTTCTACGAGGTGCAGAAGCACATCATGCTGACCGGCCACATCGTCGACGGCCTGACCACGCAGATCGCGCCGCACGTGTGGAACACGCTGTCCGACGCCGAGAAGAAGATGTTCACCGAGGTCACGCAGGAGGCCGCGGCACGGGCCACGGCGCAGATCAAGAAGCGCGAGGCGGAACTCGTCGACGAGTTCAAGAAGAAGGGCCTGGGCGTGCACCAGATCAACCGCCAGAGCTTCGTCGACGCGGTGCTGAAGAACAAGTCCGTCGAATCGCTCGGCTACGAGCGCAAGGACTACGACCGCATCGTCTCGATCAAGTGACATGAAGCCCCCGCGCTCACTTCGTTCGCGGCCCCCCGAGGGGGCGCATGCCTCCCTTGGGGCGGCCCGGCGGGAGGCCTGACATGGACCTCGATGCCCTGCCCAAGGTGATGGGGGACGACGGCGAGTTCCACGCCACGGACGAAGCCGTCGACCTGTCGCACACCACCATCGAGGGCTGGGTGTCGCTGGCGATCTTCTGGGTGCTCGGCGCGGTGGTGTTCTACCAGTTCTTCACCCGCTACGCGCTCAACAACTCGGCCTCCTGGACCGAGGAGATCGCCCGCTACCTGCTGATCGGCACCGTGTTCGTGGGCGCGTCGATCGGCGTGGCGAAGAACAACCACATCCAGGTCGACCTGCTGTACCGCTACCTGCCGGCGCCGCTGTGCCGCGCGATGTCCATGGTGGTCGACGTGCTGCGCATCGCGTTCTTCGCCGCCATGGTGGTGCTGACGGCGCAGATGATGCAGAAGATGGGCAGCTACCAGATGACGATCATCGACCTGCCGATGAACATCGTCTACGGCGTGTGCCTGTTCGGCATGGCGATGATGACGCTGCGCTCGGCGTGGGTGATGAAGGTGCACCTGCAGCGCGGCTACAGCGTGCTCGAGCGGCCCGAGACGACGATGGAAGACCGCTGACCCCCCCCCCCCCCCCCCCGGCGCGCCGCCCCGGCGCCCTGCGGGCGCAGCCACCATGCTGAAGATCATCTTCCTGCTTCTGATGGCCAGCGGCCTGCCGGTGGCCATCGCGATGGCCGGTTCCTCGCTGATCTACATCCTGGTCTCGGGCAACCAGCCGGCGCTGACGGTGGTGCACCGCATGATCGGCGGCATCGACAGCTTCCCGCTGCTGGCGGTGCCCTTCTTCATCCTGGCCGGCAACCTGATGAACAACGCCGGCATCACCAACCGCATCTACAACTTCGCGCTGGCGCTGGTGGGCTGGCTCAAGGGCGGCCTGGGCCACGTCAACGTGGTCGGCTCGGTGATCTTCGCCGGCATGAGCGGCACCGCCATCGCCGACGCCGCCGGCCTGGGCACCATCGAGATCAAGGCGATGAAGGACCACGGCTACGCCACCGAGTTCGCCGTCGGCGTGACGGCGGCGTCGGCCACGCTCGGCCCGATCATCCCGCCCTCGCTGCCCTTCGTCATCTACGCGATGATGGCCAACGTGTCGGTAGGCGCGCTGTTCCTCGCCGGCATCCTGCCCGGCGTGCTGATGGCGCTGCTGATGATGATCACGGTGGCCTACTTCGCGCACAAGAACGGCTGGGGCGGCGACATCAAGTTCTCCGGCTCGCGCTTCGGCAAGGCGCTGATCGAGTTGGCGGTGGTGGTCGGCTGGCCGCTGGCGGTGTGGGGCCTGGTGCAGGCCGGCATGCAGCCGCAGTTCACCGTGGCGGTGGCGCTGGTGGTGCTGTTCGCCGCCGACCGCCACTTCGGCTTCCAGGCGGTGCTGCCGATCATGACGCCGGTGCTGCTGATCGGCGGCATGACCACCGGCCTGTTCACGCCCACCGAAGGCGCCATCGCCGCCTGCGTGTGGTCGATGGTGCTGGGCCTGGCCTGGTACCGCACGATGAGCTGGAAGATGTTCGTCAAGGTCTGCCTCGACACGGTCGAGACCACCGCCACCGTGATGTTCATCGTCGCCGCCGCGTCGATCTTCGGCTGGATGCTCACCGCCACCGGCGTCACCGCGCAGATCGCCGCCTGGGTGCTGGCGGTGACCAAGGAGCCGTGGCTGTTCCTGATGATGGCCAACCTGCTGATGCTGTTCGTCGGCTGCTTCCTCGAGCCCACGGCCGCCATCACCATCCTCGTGCCCATCCTGCTGCCCATCGCCCGCCAGCTGGGCGTCGACCCGGTGCACTTCGGCCTGATCATGGTGCTCAACCTGATGATCGGCCTGCTGCACCCGCCCATGGGCATGGTGCTGTTCGTGCTGGCGCGGGTGGCCAAGCTCAGCGTCGAACGCACCACGATGGCCATCCTGCCGTGGCTCGTCCCGCTGCTGGGCAGCCTGATCGTGCTGACCTACGTGCCCTCGATCTCGATGTGGCTGCCGCGCATGATGGGCCTGTGAACCCGACTCGCATTCCCTTTCGACCCAGGAGAAGACCATGACCCAACGACTGGCCGGCAAGACGGCCTTCGTCACCGCCGCCGGGCAAGGCATCGGCCGCGCCGTCGCCGAGGCCTTCGTGCGCGAAGGCGCGTCGGTGATCGCCACCGACCTCAATGAGGCGCTGCTCGCCGAGCTCAAGGGCCGCCCCGGCTTCAGCGTGCGCCGGCTCGACGTGCTCGACCCGGCGGCGATCACCGCCGCGGCCAGGGAAGCCGGTGCGGTCGACATCCTCTTCAACGGCGCCGGCTTCGTGCATGCCGGCTCGGTGCTCGACTGCACCGAGGAAGAATGGGCCTTCGCCTTCGACCTCAACGTGCGATCGCAATTCCGCACCATCAAGGCCTTCGTGCCGGGCATGCTGGCCAAGGGCAGCGGCTCGATCATCAACGTGGCCTCGGTGGCCGGCAGCATCAAGGGTGCGCCGAACCGCTTCGTCTACGGCACCACCAAGGCGGCGGTGATCGGCCTGACCAAGGCGGTCGCCGCCGACTTCATCACGAAGGGCGTGCGCTGCAACGCCATCTGCCCGGGCACGGTGGAGTCGCCCTCGCTGCGCGACCGCATCGCGGCGCAGGCCAAGGCGAGCGGCCAGACGCTGGCGCAGGTCGAAGCCGCGTTCATCTCCCGCCAGCCCATGGGCCGACTCGGCCGCGTGGAAGAAATCGCCGCGCTGGCGGTGTATCTTGCGAGCGACGAATCGTCTTTCACCACCGGCACCGCCCAGGTCATCGACGGCGGCTGGTCCAATTGATGTCGGCCCCCCGGTCGCTTCGCTCTTGCCCCCAAGGGGGCGCGATTCGGCTTGGGGCGGCCCGGCGCCGAATCCTCCCACCTCTGCAGAGAGAACTGAAATGAAGCTGATGCGATATGGCGCGAAAGGCGCCGAGAAACCCGCCCTCGTCGACGCGCAGGGCCAGGTGCGCGACCTGTCCGGCGTGCTTGCCGACATCACCGCGCACACGCTCACGCCCAAGGGGCTGGACCGCCTGCGCGCACTCGACCCGACGACGCTGCCGCTGGTCGAGAAGCCCGGGCGCATCGCGCCGCCCTGGAGCGGCTGCGAGAAGTTCCTGTGCATCGGCCTGAACTACGCCGACCACGCGGCCGAATCGAACCTGCCGATCCCGAAGGAGCCGATCCTGTTCATGAAGCCGATCAGCGCCCGCGTCGGCCCGAACGATCCGGTGGTGCTGCCGCAGGGCTCGGTGAAGAGCGACTGGGAGGTCGAGCTCGGCGTGGTCATCGGCAGCAAGGCGCGCTACGTGTCGGAGGCCGAGGCGCTGAGCCACGTGGCCGGCTACTGCGTCATCAACGACGTGTCGGAGCGCGAGTACCAGATCGAGCGCGGCGGCACCTGGGACAAGGGCAAGGGCTGCGACACCTTCGGCCCGGTGGGCCCGTGGCTGGTCACCAGCGACGAGGTCGGCGACCCGCAGAACCTGACGATGTTCCTCGAGGTCAACGGCCACCGCTTCCAGAACGGCAGCACGAAGACGATGATCTTCGGCGTGGCGCAGCTCGTGAGCTACCTCAGCCGCTTCATGACGCTGTACCCCGGCGACCTGATCTCCACCGGCACGCCGCCGGGCGTGGGCATGGGCGTGAAGCCGAGCCCGGTGTACCTGAAGGCCGGCGACACCATCCGCCTGGGCATCGAGAAGCTGGGCGAGCAGAACCAGAAGGTGCACGCCTGGGATCCGGCGATCATCGACGGGTGATGCGATGAACCCGGTGATCAGGATTCATCCCGCCGACGACGTCGTCATCGCCCGGCAGCAGCTGGTCGGCGGCACGCGGCTGGACAGCGAAGGCGTCACGGTGGCCGGGCTGATCCCGCCCGGCCACAAGGTCGCGGTGAGGCCGATCCGCGCCGGGCAACCGGTGCGGCGCTACAACCAGATCATCGGCACCGCCAGGATCGACATCGCGCCCGGCCAGCACGTGCACACGCACAACCTGGAGTTCGCCAGCTTCGCGCGCGACTACGCGGTGGGCACCAGCGTGCAGCCGACCGCGTACGCGGCCGAGCCAGCCAGTTTCATGGGCATCGTGCGGCCCGACGGGCGCGTGGCCACGCGCAACTACCTCGGCGTGCTGACTTCGGTGAATTGCTCGGCCACCGCGGCGCGCGCGATCGCCGACCACTTCCGCCGCGACGTCAACCCGCGCGCGCTGGAGCGTTTCCCGAACGTCGACGGCGTGGTCGCGCTGACGCATGGCGCGGGCTGCGCGACGGCCAGCGACGGCGAACCGCTGCAGATCCTGCGCCGCACGCTGGGCGGCTATGCGCGGCACGCCAACTTCGCCGGCGTGCTGATGGTCGGCCTGGGCTGCGAGACCAACCAGATCTCCGGCCTGCTCGAGCAGGAGGGCCTGCAGGAGGGCTCGCACCTGCAGACCTTCAGCATCCAGGACAGCGGCGGCACGAAGAAGACAGTGGCCAAGGGCATCGAGCTGATCGAGTGGATGCTGGAGGAGGCCAACCGCGTGCAGCGCCAGCCGGTGCCGGCCAGCCACATCACCGTGGGCCTGCAGTGCGGCGGCTCCGACGGCTACTCCGGCATCAGCGCCAACCCGGCGCTGGGTGCCGCGGTGGACCGGCTGGTGCGCCATGGCGGCACGGCCATCCTGTCCGAATCGCCCGAGGTCTACGGCGGCGAGCACCTGCTGACGCGGCGTGCCGTGTCGCAGCAGGTCGCCGACAAGCTGGTCGCCCGCCTGAAGTGGTGGGAAGACTATTGCGCGCGCAACGGCGGCGAGATGGACAACAACCCCTCGGCCGGCAACAAGGCCGGCGGCCTGACCACCATCCTCGAGAAGAGCCTGGGCGCGATCGCCAAGAGCGGCACGACCAATCTCGTCGAGGTCTACGAGTACGCACAGGCGGTCAGCGCCAAGGGCCTGGTCTTCATGGACACGCCGGGCTACGACCCGGTGTCGGCCACCGGGCAGGTGGCCGGCGGCGCCAACCTGATCTGCTTCACCACCGGGCGCGGCTCGGCCTACGGCTGCGCGCCCTCGCCTTCGCTGAAGCTGAGCACCAACACGGCGCTGTGGCTCAAGCAGGAAGACGACATCGACATCAACTGCGGCGAGGTGGTCGACGGCACGGCCAGCATCGACGAACTGGGCGAGCGCATCTTCCGGCTGATGCTCGACACGGCCTCCGGCCGCCAGACCAAGAGCGAGGGGCACGGCTACGGCCAGAGCGAGTTCGTGCCCTGGCAGCTCGGCGCCGTGATGTAGCGCGCCGCGCCAGACACACCCTGTTGCTGGACAGGGCCCGGTGGCTGCGCGACGATGGTGAAGCCGTATCCGCTGGGGGCCCACCATGCCGCGCGCACTTCGTTCCCTGATCCGTGCCATCGCCGCGTTCGGCTTGGCGATATCGCTGTCGGCCCATGCCGCCGGTGTGTCCAAGGCCGACGCGCAGAAGGTGCGTGCCGTCATCCAGGCGCAGCTCGCGGCCTTCGCGGCCGACGACGCGCGGCGCGCCTTTTCCTTCGCGGCACCGGGCATCCGGCAGATGTTCGGCACGCCGCAGCGCTTTCTCGACATGGTGCGCGAGGGTTACCCGGTGGTCTACCGGCCGGCGTCGGTAGGCTTCCTGAAGCCCGAAGCCAACGGCCGCACGGTCATCCAGGCCGTCGAGATGGCCGATGGCGAGGGCACGCTGTGGGTGGCCGTCTACCAGCTCGAGCGCCACAAGGGTGCCTGGCGAATCACCGGCTGCGAGCTGGTGCCCAGCGACGGCAAGGTGATCTGAGCGGCGGCGCGGCGCGCCCGCACACCATCTCGGGGCGGGCCATGCACCAGCAGGGCTGCTGATCGCACCGCGCCGGACAGGGCGCCTGCCCGCCGCCCTGGGCAAGGCGCATGGCACGGCCTATGCATTGTCGATACCAAGCGCAGTGGCGGCCTCCGCCACTTTCCGGTTGGCGTGCCGAACTCAGTGCGTGCGTGCTCGCAGAATGAGTCGGCCAACGGGTTCGTCCCATTTCTTGCGTGGCTCGCAGGCACCTGGCTTCAGGAGTCGAGACGATGTGCGAGCGCCATGGCAACACCCATTCCCAACTGAGCTCCCTGTCCCGCAGGGGATTCCTCAAATCCTCGTCGGCCACCGCCGTGTCGGTGGCCCTGCCCGCGGGGCTCGCCGCCGCGCTGGGCGCGACGGACGCGGCAGCGGCCACCACCCTCAAGGCCACGCACGGCGCGGGCCTGTGCAACCTGGGCATCTTCCTCGCGAAGAAGCGTGAGCTGGCCAAGGCCGACGGCGTCGAGCTCGACTTCGTCGTCACGCCCACCACCACCGATGTCGTCACGCTGTTCGGCTCCGGCCAGGTCGACATCTCGGTGATCCCCTACTCCAACTTCCTCACCCTGGTGGACGCCGGCGCACCTGTGCGCATGGTCGCAGGGGCCGGCGTCGAGGGCTGCATCCTGATCGGCCGCGAGGGCATCAAGACCGCTGCCGACCTGAAGGGCAAGACCATCGGCACCTTCCAGGCCGACACGCTGGAGGTGCTGCCCTTCGACTACCTGAAGAAGGCCGGCATGTCGTTCAAGGACGTCAAGATGGCCTACTTCAACACCTCGCCCGAGCTGGCCGCGGCCTTCATCAACGGCGGCATCGACGCTGTCTGCCACATCGAGCCCTACGCCACGCAGTGCCTCACGTCGCGCAAGGGCGCCACCGTGCTGACCGACGGGCGCGACGTCTACGGCCGCAACTACGCCGACTGCGTGCTCGCCGCGCGCATCCCGCTGATCGAGAAGAACCCGCAGGCCATCAAGGCCGTCATCAAGGCGATGTTCGTCGCGCAGAGCCAGGCCGAGAAAGACCCGGCCTCGGCGCTGAAGGACACCGTGGGCACCTACTACAAGACCACGCTGGAGGCCGCCACGCTGGCGCAGAGCAAGCAGCCGGTGATGATCGACCAGCGGCACAACGCCAAGTTCTTCGCCGACCGCGGCCAGTCGATGCTGGAGATGGGCTACGTGAAGAAACCCATGCCGGCCAGCGCGCTCGACTGGAGCCTGATCGAGCAGGTGATCAAGGAGAACAAGCCGCTGTACGACTCGCTCAAGCTCAAGGCAGCCTGAGGCGCGCCATGGCTGCCGTTCCTGCCATGGTGGAGCCGGGCTTGTCCGTGGCCTCTTCTTCGGCCACCTCCGTGCGGCAGCGCCCTTCGGCGCTGCTCGTGCGGCTGCGTGCCGCGTTGTGGGCCTGCGCGTCGGTCGGGTTGTTCGTCGGGATGTGGGAGTTCGCGTGGTGGCGCGGCTGGGCCGACCCGCTGCTGCTGCCCCCGCCGCACCTGTTCCTGGCCAACCTGGCCGACCAGTTCCGCTTCTTCGACCCGAACGGCGACCGCGCCGGTGCGCTGTCGTCGGGCGGCAGCCTCGGCTCGGTGCTCGGCGTGATCGCCTGGACCTCGCTGCGCGTGACGGCGGGGCTGGCGCTGGGCTTCGTGCTCTCGCTGGCGGTGGGCGTGGGCATCCGCTACTTCGGCGTGTTCGGCAAGCTGACGCTGCCCACCATCACGCTGCTCGCGCCGATCTCGCCGGTGGCCTGGCTGCCGGTGGCGGTGTTCATGTTCGGCATCGGCAACCCGCCGGCGGTGTTCCTCGTCTTCATCTCGGTGTTCTTCGTGATGGTGCTGTCCACGCTGTCGCAGATCGACGCGGTGCCGGCCAGCTACCTGCACGTGGCGCGCATCATGGGTGCGAGCAAGCGTCAGCTGTTCCGCCACGTCATCCTGCCGGCGATCCTGCCCGGGCTGTTCGTGACGCTGCGGCTGAACCTGTTCGCGGCCTGGATGGTGGTGCTGATTGCCGAAGCCGTCGGCGTGGGCTCCGGCCTCGGCCAGGTGGTGATGATGGCGCGCAACACCTTCAACGCCAGCCTGGTGTTCTTCACGATGACGCTGATCGGCCTGGCCGGCTTTGCCTTCGACCAGGCGCTGCGATGGGTGCAGCGCCGCGTGCTGTGGTGGGTGGGCCCGTCGGCTGCCGCGGGAGGACTGTGATGGGCAGCGCCATTCAACTGAACCGCGTCACCAAGATCTGGAACGAGGGCGAGCCCGGCGCGGTCACCGCCGTCGATTCGCTGTCGCTGCAGGTCGGGCAAGGCGAGTTCGTCGTCCTGCTCGGACCCTCGGGCTGCGGCAAGAGCAGCCTGCTGTACCTGCTGGCCGGCCTGGAGCAGCCCAGCGCCGGCGAACTGCTGTGCGACGGCGCCCGCGTCGCCGGCCCGGCGCCGGAACGCAGCATGATCTTCCAGGAGGCCTCGCTGTACCCCTGGCTGACCGTGCTCGACAACGTCGCCCTCGGGCTGCGTCTGCAGGGCGTGGAACAGCCCGAGCGCGACAGCCGCGCGCAGGCGCTGCTGCGCCAGGTCGGCCTGGGCGACATGGGCCAGCGGCGGCCGCACGAACTTTCCGGCGGCATGCGCCAGCGCGTCGCGCTGGCCCGCGCGCTGGCGATGAAGCCCAAGGTGCTGCTGATGGACGAGCCCTTCGCCGCGCTCGACGTGCAGACCCGCGCGCGCATGCAGGGCCACCTGCTCGAGGTGTGGCGTGCCAGCGGCGCCAGCGTGCTGCTGGTGACGCACTCGATCGACGAGGCGCTGGCGCTGGCCGACCGCATCGTCGTCTTCACCGCCCGGCCCGGGCGCGTCAAGCACGAGGTCAGTGTCGCCCTGCCGCGCCCGCGCAACCCCCATGACCCGCGCATGGTCGACCTGCACCGCCAGCTCACCGAGCTGCTGGCCGACGAGGTCGACCGCGCCTTCCTCGAACAGGAAACCCGATGACCGTCTCCCTCGTCTCCGCCCGCTGGATCGTCACCGGCGTGGCCGATCGGCACACGCCCGTCATCCACAGCGACGCCGCCCTCGCCCACGAGAACGGCCGCGTGATCGCGGTCGGCCCGGCCGCGCAGATGCGCGCCGACTACCCCGGAGCGACGGAAACGCGCTACCCGCAGCACATGATGCTGCCGGGCTTCGTCAACAGCCACCACCACGTGGGCATGACGCCGCTGCAGCTGGGCTCGCCCGACTACGCGCTGGAACTGTGGTTCGCCAGCCGGCTGTCGGCGCGCGACATCGACCCCTACCTCGACACGCTCTATTCGGCCTTCGAGATGCTGGCCTCCGGCGTGACCACGGTGCAGCACATCCACGGCTGGATGCGCGGGCCCTACAGCCATGTGCACGGCACGGCGTCGGCGGTGCTCGACGCCTACCGCGACATCGGCATGCGCGCCTCGTACTGCTTCGCGGTGCGCGAGCAGAACCGCTTCGTCTACGAGGCCGACGAGGACTTCTGCGCCCGCCTGCCGCCCGAGGTGGGCACGGCGATGGCCGCGCACCTGAAGGCGCAGGCCATGCCCTTCGCCGACTTCATGCAGCTGTTCGACGACCTGGTGGCCGAGAACCGCTCCGAGCTCACGCGCATGCAGCTGGCGCCGGCCAACCTGCACTGGGTCAGCGACGACGGCCTGCTGGCGATGAAGGAGAAGGCCGACGCCGCCGGCGTGCCGATGCACATGCACCTGCTCGAGACAGCGATGCAGAAGGCCTACGCGAAGCGACGCACCGGCACCACCGCCGTCAAGCACCTGCACAAGCTCGGCCTGCTCGGGCCGAAGCTCACGCTCGGCCACGGCGTCTGGCTGACCGAGGAGGACATCGAGCTCGCCGCCCACACCGGCACCTGCATCTGCCACAACTGCAGCAGCAACTTCCGCCTGCGCAGCGGCCTGCTGCCGCTGATGGAATACGAGAAGCGAGGCATCACCGTCGGCATGGGCCTGGACGAGGCCGGCCTCAACGACGACCGCGACATGCTGCAGGAGCTGCGCCTGGCGCTGAACGTGCACCGCGTACCCGGCCTGGACGACGACGAGGTGCCCAGCTGCCCGCAGGTGCTGCGCATGGCCACCGAGCATGGCGCGAAGACCACGGCCTTCGGCGCCGAGATCGGCCGGCTCGATGCGGGCCGCTACTTCGATGCCGTGGTGATCGACTTCGACCGCGCCATGTACCCCTACCAGGACGACGACATTCCGCCGCTGGACGCGCTGATCCAGCGCGCCAAGACGCAGCACGTGGCCGCGGTGATGGTCGGCGGCGAGCTCGTCTGCGAGAACGGTCGCTTCACACGCATCGACCGTGACGAGACCCTGGAGAAGCTCGCGCAGGCGCTGTCGAAGCCGCGCACCGATGCCGAGAACCACCGGCGCTGGCTGCGCCGCGAGGTGTTCCCGCAGGTGAAAAACTTCTACCGCCACTACCTCGACGAGGAGCCGGCCCGCGAGCCGTTCTACGGGAATGCTTCACGCCGCTGAGATGGCGCCGGCGCTGGCACGAAGTTCGCACATGGGGCTTCATTCACACCAATCCGGACCGTTTCACCCGCGAAAGTGCCGTTTAGCGGCTCGCGCAGTGACCGGAAGCCACATGAGCGACAAGATTCGTCACCGCCCAACGCCCACGCCCAAGGGATACCTGCCGAACTGGGCGCTGGTGCTGTGCATCGCCAGCGCCTTCGTGCTGGTCGCCCTGGCGCGCTCGATCGTCTGAGCCGCGTCGCTGCAGCCTGAACCGGCCTCGGGTACGCTCGGCTCCATAGCCATGGAGCCCGAGATGACGAAGTCCTTGATTGCCGCCCTGGCGCTGGCCAGTTGCGCCGCGTGCGCGCGAGCCGAATCGGTCGGCGAGGTCGACACGGTGTTCAAGTGGATCGGCCCCGACCACAAGATCGTCGTCGACGCCTACGACGACCCCGACGTGGCCGGGGTCACCTGCTACGTGTCGCGCGCCAAGACCGGCGGCATCAAGGGAGGCCTGGGCCTGGCCGAGGACAAGGCCGAAGCCTCGATCGCCTGCCGCCAGACCGGCCCGATCAGCTTCCCCAAGCCGCTGCGCCAGCAGGACGAGATGTTCAGCGAGCGCATCTCGCTGGTCTTCAAGAAGCTGCGCGTGGTGCGCATGGTCGACCGGCCGCGCAACACGCTGGTCTACCTGACCTACTCCGACCGCGTCATCGAGGGCTCGCCGCAGAACAGCGTGACCGCCGTACCGGTGGATCGCGGCACACCGATTCCGCTGCGCTGAGGCGACACCATGCCGAACGACCTCGTGATCTCCCGCCTGTTGAAAGCGCCGCGCGCCGCACTGTGGCGGGCCTGGACGGAGCCTGCATTGCTGCAGGACTGGTGGTGCCCGAAGCCCTGGACCACGCAGGTCAAGGCCTTCGACCTGCGTGCCGGCGGCGACTTCCACACCTTCATGCAGGGGCCGGACGGCGGCACCAGCGACAACCCGGGCTGCTTCCTCGAGATCGTGCCCGGCGCCCGGATCGCCTTCACCTCGCAGCTGGTCGGCGGCTGGCGGCCGGGCACGCCCTGGATGGCCTTCACCGCCATCATCACGATGGCCGACGAGGCGGACGGCACGCGCTACACCGCCACGGTGATGCACCCGGATGAAGCGACGCGGGCTCGCCACGAGGAGCTGGGCTTCTTCGAAGGCTGGAACCTCTGCATCGACCAGCTCGAGGCGCTCGCACGACAGTTGCGATAGAGGAAAACGCGAATGGGAGGCGCAGGTGCAGGCCCGCAGAATTGGCCTGACCACTTGACCACTGCCCACTGATGAAGATCACCGCCGCGCGTGTCATCGTCTGCTGCCCCGGGCGCAACTTCGTCACCCTGAAGATCGAAACCGACCAGGGCCTCACCGGCCTGGGCGACGCCACGCTCAACGGCCGCGAGCTCGCGGTGGCCAGCTACCTGACGGACCACGTCATCCCCTGCCTGATCGGCCGCGACGCGCACCAGATCGAGGACATCTGGCAATACCTCTACCGCGGCGCCTACTGGCGGCGCGGGCCGGTGACGATGAGCGCCATCGCCGCCGTCGACACCGCGCTGTGGGACCTGAAGGCCAAGGCGGCGGGGATGCCGCTGTACCAGCTGCTCGGCGGCGCCAGCCGCAGCGGCGTGATGGTCTACGGGCATGCCAACGGCCGCGACATCGAACAGACCGTCGACGAGGTGCTGCGCTACAAGGAAGAAGGCTACAAGGCGATCCGCGCGCAAAGCGGCGTGCCGGGGCTGGAGAAGGTCTACGGCGTGGGCCGCGGCACGATGTTCTACGAGCCGGCCGACGCCGACCTGCCGAGCGAGCACGACTGGTCGACCGAGAAGTACCTGCGCCACACGCCGCAATTGTTCGACGCGGTGCGCCAGGCGGTCGGGCCGGACATCCACCTGCTGCACGACGTGCACCACCGCCTGACGCCGATCGAGGCGGCGCGCCTGGGCAAGGACCTGGAGCCCCACCGCCTGTTCTGGATGGAAGACGCCACGCCGGCGGAGAACCAGGAGGCCTTCCGCCTGATCCGCCAGCACACCACCACGCCGCTGGCGGTGGGCGAGGTCTTCAACACCATCTGGGACTGCAAGGACCTGATCCAGAACCAGCTGATCGACTACATCCGCGCGACCGTCGTGCATGCCGGCGGCATCACCCACCTGCGGCGCATTGCCGACCTGGCGGCGATGTACCAGGTGCGCACCGGCAGCCACGGCGCGACGGACCTCTCGCCGGTGTGCATGGGCGCGGCGCTGCACTTCGACCTGTGGGTGCCGAACTTCGGCATCCAGGAGTACATGCGCCACACCGACGAGACGGATGCGGTGTTCCCGCACGCGTACACCTTCGAGGACGGTTTCCTGCACCCCGGCGAGACGCCCGGCCACGGCGTCGAGATCGACGAGGCGCTGGCCGCGAAGTACCCCTACCAGCGCGCCTACCTGCCGGTGAACCGGCAGCAGCACGACGGCACGCTGTGGCACTGGTGAGTGCAACGCTCGACAAGGCCGGCCTCGGCGCCGGCATCGTGCACCTGGGGCTGGGCGCCTTCGCACGCGCGCACCTGATCCCCGCCACCGAGGCTGCGATGGCGGCCAGCGGCGAGTGCCACTGGGGCGTGCTCGGCGTGTCGCTGCGCCATGCCGACGTGCGCGACGCGCTGGCGCCGCAGGGCTTCGACTACACGCTCGCGCTGCGCGACGCGGACGCGCAGGGCAAGCCGCGCGAGTGTCGCGAGACACTGCATTCGCTGCTCGGTGTGCTGGTCGCGCCGGAGAACCCGCAGGCCGTGCTGGAGGCCATCGCCGCACCGGCCACGCGCATCGTCAGCCTGACCGTTACCGAGAAGGGCTACCACCACGATCCGGCAAGCGGTGCGCTCAAGCACGACGACCCCGCCATCGCACACGATCTCGCGCACCCCGCGGCGCCGCGCACGACGCTGGGCTTCCTGGTGCACGGCCTGGCACGGCGGCGCGCGCGCGGTCTCGGCCCGGTGACGCTGCTGTCCTGCGACAACCTGCCGAGCAACGGCGCCACGCTGCGCGGCCTGGTGCTGGCCTTCGCAGGCGCGGTCGATGCGGCGCTGGCCGAGTGGATCGGCTCCGCCTGCCGCTTCCCGAACGGCATGGTCGACCGCATCGTGCCGAAGAACGACGACCTGGCCGTGGTGACGGCCGAATCCTTCTTCGACTGGGCCGTCGAAGACGACTTCGCCGCCGGCCGGCCCGACTGGACGGTCTACGGCGCGCGCTTCGTCGCGCAGGCCGAGCCCTTCGAGAAGCTCAAGCTGCGCATGGTCAACGGCAGCCACTCGGCGATCGCCTACCTCGGCGTGCTGGCCGGCTGGCCGACGGTGGACCGCGCAATCGCCGAGCCGGCGCTGCGCCGCTTCGCCGAGGCGCTGATGCGCGAGGAGATCGAGCCGACGCTGGCCACGGTCGACGGCCTGGCGGGTGTGGACCTCGCCGCCTACCGCGCCCGGCTGATCGAGCGCTTCGCCAACCCGGCGCTGGCGCACCGCACCGCGCAGATCGCCATGGACGGCTCGCAGAAGATCCCGCAGCGCTGGCTGGGCACGCTGCGCGATCGTCTGGCGGCCGGTGCGTCCATCGATCATCTGGCCCTCGCGCTGGCTGCCTGGCTGCAGTTTCTCGGCGGCGTCGACGAAGCCGGTCGCGGCTTCGCGATCGACGACCCGCTGGCCGCCGAGCTGCAGGCCCTGCATGCGCGCGCCGCGGGCGCGCCGACCGAGTCCGCGCGCATCGCCACGCTGCTCGGCTACGCACCGGTGTTCGGCACGCTGGGCCGCGAGCGCGGCGTGATCGACGCGGTGTCGCGGCAGGCCGTGCGCCTGCGCCGCGACGGTGTGTGCGCGACGCTGGAGACGATGGAATGAGCGGCGCAGGCGTGCTGAACGTGGGCGCGGCGGTGCTGACCGACTGGGCCATCGCCTGCCTGCGCCACTTCGAGCTGCCCGAGGACGACGCACGCTGCCTCGCCGAGAGCCTGGTGCAGACCAGTCTGTGGGGCATCGATTCGCACGGCATCGCGCGGCTCACGCATTACCTGAACCGCCTGACGCACGGTTCCATCCGGGCGCGGCCGGAGATCGTCGTCACGCGCAGCGGCCCGGGCACCGCGCAGGTGGCGGGCGACCGCGGCCTGGGCATCGTCGTCGCGCACCGCGCCAACCGCTTGGCCATCGAGCTGGCGCGCGAGAACGGCATCGGCGCGGTGGGCGTGAGCGACTCGTCGCACTGCGGCGCGGTCGGCCTGTACAGCCGCGTTGCCGCGCGCGAAGGGCTGATCGGCATGGCCTTCACGCATTCGGACAAGATCGCCGCGCCCTTCGGCGGGCACCGGCCCTTCCTCGGCACGAATCCGATCTCGCTGGCCTTTCCGCGTGAAGGTTCCGAGCCGGTGTGCCTGGACATGGCCACCACCTCGATCCCCTGGAACCGCGTGATGAACGCGCGCCGAGAAGGCGCCGCCATCGCGCCCGGCGTGGCGGTGGACGGCGAGGGCGGCGACACCACCGACGCGCAGGCCGCCAACGCGCTGCGCCCGCTCGGCGGCCCCGACTACGGCCACAAGGGCTACGGCCTGGCGCTGATCGTCGAGCTGCTGTGCGGGCCGCTGAACGGCAACCCCTACGGCCCGCAGATCGGCCCGATGTACGCCGAGCTGGAGCGGCCACGGCGCATCGGCGCCTTCTTCGTCGCCATCGACCCGATGAGATTCGCCGGCGGGCCGATGTTCGCCGCCACTGTCGAGCACATGGCACGCGCGCTGGCCGCCGAGCCGGGCGCTCCGCGCATGCCGGGCGATCCGGAGCTGGAGGCGCAGGCGAAGCGCCGCGTCGAGGGCATCCCGATCGAGCCCGGCCTGGCCGCCGAGATGCGCGCCTGGAGCACGCGGCTCGGTGTAGCCTCACCGCTATGACGACGACCGCGCTGGACGTGATCACGCTCGGCGAGACCATGGTCTCGTTCGCGGCGCACGAGGCCGGCACGCTGGAAGACGCCGCCACCTTCACCAAGATCGTCGCCGGTGCCGAGAGCAACGTCGGCGTCGGCCTGGCGCGCCTCGGGCTGAAAGTGGCCTGGGTCAGCCGGCTCGGCGCCGACTCGTTCGGCCGCTACATCCGCCGCGCGCTCGAGGCCGAGGGCATCGACTGCACGGCGGTGGCCACCGACACCACGCGGCCCACCGGCTTCATGCTCAAGTCGCGCGCGCTCGAAGGGCAGGACCCGGTGGTCGAGTACTTCCGCCGCGGCTCGGCGGCGAGTGCGCTGTCGCGGGCCGACTTCGACGAGTCACGTTTCCTCGCCGCGCGGCACCTGCACGTCACCGGCATCACGCCGGCCCTGTCGGCCAGCTGCGCCGAGCTCGTCGAGCAGGCGATGACGGCGATGCGCGCCGCCGGCCGCACGGTGTCCTTCGACCCCAACCTGCGCCCGAAGCTGTGGCCCAGCCGCGAGGCGATGGCCGCGCACCTGAACCGCCTGGCCGGCCTGGCCGACTGGGTGCTGCCCGGCATCGCCGAGGGCCGCACGCTGACCGGGCTGGACACGCCGGAAGACATCGCCGCCTTCTACCTCGACCGGGGTGCGCGCGCGGTGCTGGTCAAGCTCGGTGCCGAAGGCGCCTACTGGCGCACGCGCGAGGGAGCGGGCCGCGTTCCGGGTGTGCCGGTGACGAACATCGTCGACACCGTCGGCGCGGGCGATGCTTTCGCCGCCGGCGCGATCAGCGGCCGGCTCGAGGGGCTGGACTGGCCGCAGGCGCTGGCGCGCGCCAACTGGGTCGGCGCGCAGGTGATCCAGGTCGTCGGCGACATGGACGGGCTGCCGCGGCGCGACCGCCTGCCCGCCGCGCTGCGCGGTTGAGCAACCCTGGCACCCGGATTGCGGGTGTGGCGCCAGTGGCCCGCGCAAACGCTTTTCGATAGTCTGCGGCGCATGCCTGCCACCCCCGTGAACGCCCAAGCCGAACGGGATGCGCTGGCGCTGTTCGACGCGGCGCTCGACGTCTCGCCGGACTCGCGGGAGGCCTGGCTCGGCGAACGCTGCGCCGACGACACCGCCTTGCTGGCGCGGGTGCGTGCGTTGCTGCATGCCGACGCTGCGGGCAGCGTGCTCGCCTCGGGCAGCGTGGTCGATGGCGTCGCCGCCGGTGGCGGCTCCGTCCTGCCGCCCGCCCAGGTCGGCCCCTACCGGCTCGAGGAACTGATCGGCAGCGGCGGCATGGGCGCGGTCTACCGCGCCAGCCGCAACGACGGCCTGTTCGAGCAGACGGTGGCCATCAAGTTCGTGCGCCCCCTCGGCGGCCGCGTGCCGGTCGAGGCCTTGATCGACGCCGAGCGCCGCCTGCTCGCGCGCATGCAGCATCCGGGCATCGCGCGCATCCTCGACGGCGGCACCACCGCCGACGGCCTGCACTACCTCGTCATGGAGTTCGTGCAGGGCCTGCCGATCGACGAGCACGCGAAGCGGCACGAGCTCGATGCACGCCGGCGCGTCGCGCTGCTGCGCGAGGTCTGCGATGCGGTGGCCGACGCGCATCGCCATCTGGTGCTGCACTGCGACCTCAAGCCGGCCAACATCCTCGTCGACGGATCGGGCGCGCCCAAGCTGATCGACTTCGGCATCGCACGCCTGCGCGATGCGATCGACCCCGCGCTGCCACACGGCTTCACGCGCGACTACGCGAGCCCGCAGCGGCTGGCCGGCGAACCGCCGACGGTGGCCGACGACGTCTATGCGCTGGGCGTGCTGCTGGTGGAACTGCTGACCGGGCAGCGGCCCGGCAACGCGGCATCCGCCAGGCCCGACGGCGCACTCGACGCCGAGCTCGCCGCCATCGCACGGCAGGCGCTCGCCGAGTCTCCCCCGGCGCGCTACGCCAGCGTCGACGCCTTCGCCGCCGACCTGCAGCGCTGGCTCGCCCTCCTGCCCGTCGCCGCGTTTGCCGGCCACTGGCGCTATCGCGCGCGCAAGCTGATTCAGCGGCACCCCTGGCGCGTCGCGGCCGGCGCGCTGTCGCTCGGCGGTCTGGTGGTGGCGCTGGCCGTGATCGCCACGCTCTACGCACGTGCCGATGCCGCCCGGCGCGACGCCGAGCAGCGTTTCGGCGAGGTGCGTTCGCTGGCGAACTACATGCTCTTCGACCTGGACGCGCGGCTGGAATCGACCCCCGGCACGACGGCCATTCGCCGCGGCCTGGTGGAGCGCAGCCAGCAGTACCTCGACACGCTGGCCGGCACCGCCGGCGACCGGCCGGAGCTGCAGCGCGAGGTGGCGGTCGGCCTCGGGCGGCTGGCCGAGATCCAGGGCGGCTGGGCCATCCCCAACCTGGGCGAGCGCGCCGCGGCCCGGCCCACCTTCGAACGCGCCGAAGCCATGCTCGCCGCGCTGGTGCAGCGCCGCCCGGGCGAATGGGCCTGGCGGCGCGACCTCGGCCGCGTCCAGCAGCGGCTGGGCGACTTCTACGGAGGCGTCGACAACGATGCGCGCAAGCAGCTGGCCAAGTCGCGCGAGGCCGAGGCGAACCTGCAGCGCGCGCTCGAAGCCGCCGTGGCCGCGAATGCCACGGCCCGCGACCAGGCCGAACTGCACACGCTGCTCAGCAGTGCACGGCTGGCGCAGGCTTTCGCGATGGACTGGATCGACGAGTCGCCCGCCGCCATCGCCCTGGCCACGGCCGAGGAGGCGCGGCTGCTCGCCCTGACCGAAGCGCTGCGCAGCGAGATGGACTTCGGCTATCGCGCCGGCCGCGCCGCCGGCCAGCTCGGCGACTCGCTGTTCTTCCTCGACCGCTTCGAGGAATCGCTGGCTGCCTACCGGCGTGCCCAGCAAGCTTACGCGCAGGCACTGGAGCGCACGCCGAACGACCGGCGCCTGCTCGACGGCTCCGCGGTGAGCCGCTGGGCCTCGTCGCTGGCGCTGAGCGAGCTCGGCCGGCATGGCCAGGCCCTGGCAGACAACGACACCGGCCTGGCCATGGTCGCCCGCCTGATCGCGCTCGACCCCGGCAACGACAACGCGCAGCGGCTGATGCTGATCCTGCGCAGCGACCGCTCCATGCTGCTGGGCCGCCTGTCGCGCCACGACGAGGCGATCGCGCTGGCCGAGGACGTGCTGCGCGAGCGCCGCGCCCGCGCGATGCGAGCGCCCGACATCTCCGAGCCGGCGCGTGATGCCGTGGTGCCGCTGCATGCGCTGGCCGAGCTGTACTGGCGCCAGGGCGACGCGGAGGCCGCCTGCGCCGCCTCGCGCCGCGCGATCGCGGCCTGGGCCGAGTACGAGAAGCGCTGGGGCCTGACCGAGCTCGACCGCAAGCAGAACGCCGAGAAGGAGCGCGAGGCGGCGCAGCGCTGCCAGCGCTGATCGCCCGGCTCAAGGCCCCAGCGCGTCGTGCAGCCAGGCGCGGGCGGCGCGCCAGCGGCGCTTGACGGTGGCAGCCGAGCTGCCGTCGAGCAGCGCGATCTCCTCCACGGTCATGCCGCCGAAGTAGCGGCGCTCGACCAGCAGCGCCAGCTCCGGCGAGACCTCGGCCAGACGCTCCAGCGCTTCGTGCAGCGATTCGACGTCGAGGTCGCTGCGCGGTTCGTCGGCAATCGTCGACACCAGCGTGACCTGCACGCCGGCATCGCGCCGCGCCGCGCGGTCGTGGCGCACGTGATCGAGCAGCACCTGCCGCATCACCTGGCCGGAGTAGGCGAGGAAGTGGGCGCGGTCGCGTGCCGAGACATGGTCCTGCCCCATCAGCTTGAGCGCGGCGCCGTGGACGAGTTCGGTCGGCGCCAGCTGGTGGCGCATGCGGTCGCCGGCCAGCATTCGCCGCGCCAGCCGACGCAGCTCCTGGTAGACGGCGGCAAGCAGGGCGTCGCGGGCCGGCGCGTCACCCTCGGCCGCCTGGCGCAGCAGTTCGGTGACGGCGGGCTCGGGGTTCATCTTGGGTCGGGGTGTCCGCCGCACTCTAGCCCAGCCGATGCCGCTGTTACAAAAAAGTCGGCGCGGCGTGATCCGTTCTGTACCGGGATTGCGCCTTCACCAGGACAGGCGGGCGACAGGCGTCCGCCCTCGCAGACGGAGGAATCCACCATGTCCTTGAAGAACCGCCACCTGCTGCTGATGGGCGCCGCCCTCGTGGGACTGGCCGGGCCGGCACCTGCGCAGGACTACGGTGCGATGCTTCAGCAACAGATCCAGGCGATGAACGCGAACATCGCACGCGGCCAGCAGATGGTCGACAACAACGTGCGCCAGCGCATGGCCGATCCGCAGGTGCAGGCCGGCTACCGGCAGCACCTGGCGCAGACGCGCGCCGCCGGCCGCCCGCCGATGGACTACCCGACCTACACCTACAACTGGATCTACACCAACGGCTACTCGGCGCAGGGCATCGCCCACGCGCGCGCCACCGAGGCCGGCATCGCCAGCGCCGAGCGCGCCAAGGTCCAGCAATTGCGCGAAGCCGAGGCCCAGCGCGGCGCGGCGCAGCAGCAGCAGCGCGACGGGTACGCGCGCAACCAGCAGGAAGCCGGCCGCCAGCTCACGGGCCAGAGCACCTACCTCGCGCCGAACGGCGCGGCCCTCGTGCTGCCGCACAGCTGGCAGCCGAACACGCAGCACGTGCACCAGGGCCAGACCTATCGCGTGGATGCCAGCGGCCAGTACCACGTACTGGCGACCAACGGCTGGTGGTACCCGCTGCAATCACGCTGATCCCGAGCCCCATCACCCCAAGGAGAGACAACGATGAAACACACCCCGCTGAACCGTGCTGCGCGACTGGCGCTGACCGCCCTGCTCTCTGCCACGGCACTCGCCCCACTGAGCGCGCAGGCGCAGACCTGGGAATACAAGTCCTACAAGAAGAGCGGCCTCGGCGGCCAGTACAGCAAGGACAACTTCGTCGTCGGTTCGGTCTCGCTGGCGGAGAAGGACGGCAAGGCGACCTTCAGCACCAACGCCGGCGCGATGGACGCCTGCCGCCGAGCCGAAGTGCCGGCGCAAGTGACGCGCACCGACACCGAGATCACCATCGAGCCGGAGGTGCCGATGGCCGGCTGCGAGAAGTTCCGCCTCGTCATCCGCACCGACGGCAGCGGCGGCCGCCGCGAGCTGTGGCGCAACGAGAAGTGGGTCGACTCGAAATGGGACCATGGGCTGACGCCCAGGAAGTGATCGATGCGCCGCCGTCGCGGCGCATCGTCGCTCACGCGTTCAACGCGGCCTGCACCTCGTCGAGCATCTTCTTCGCGTCGCCGAACAGCATCCGGTTGTTCTCCTTGTAGAATAGCGGGTTGTCGACGCCGGCATAGCCCGAGGCCATGCTGCGCTTCATCACGATCGAGGTCTTGGCCTTCCAGACCTCGAGCACCGGCATGCCGGCAATCGGGCTGCCCGGGTCTTCCTGCGCGGCCGGGTTCACGATGTCGTTGGCGCCGATCACCATCGACACGTCCGTCTCCGGGAAGTCCTCGTTGATCTCGTCCATCTCGAGCACGATGTCGTAGGGCACCTTGGCCTCGGCGAGCAGCACGTTCATGTGGCCCGGCATGCGGCCGGCCACAGGGTGGATGCCGAAGCGCACATTGACGCCCTTGGCGCGCAGGATCTTGGTGATCTCGCACACCACGTGCTGGGCCTGCGCCACCGCCATGCCGTAGCCCGGCACGATGACGACGTTCTTGGCCTCCTTGAGCAGCTCGGCCGTCTCCACTGCGCTGATCGGCGTCACCTCGCCGGCCGGCTGGGCCGCGCCACCTGCGCCTGCCGGCGCGGGCGCGCCACCGCCGAAGCCGCCGGCGATCACGCTGATGAAGTTGCGGTTCATCGCGCGGCACATGATGTACGACAGGATCGCGCCCGAGGAGCCGACCAGCGCGCCGACGACGATCAGCAGGTCGTTGCCGAGCATGAAGCCGGTGGCGGCCGCGGCCCAGCCCGAGTAGCTGTTGAGCATCGAGACGACCACCGGCATGTCGGCGCCGCCGATGGCCATGACCATGTGGATGCCGAACAGCAGCGCGATCACCGTCATCACCAGCAGCGGCGTCATGCCCGCCTGCATGGTCTCGGCCTGCAGGAAGGCGCGGCCGAACCAGATGACGAGCAGCAGGGCGACCAGGTTCATCCAGTGCCGGCCCGGCAGCAGCATCGGCTTGCCGCCGATCTTGCCGGACAGCTTGCCGAACGCGATCACCGAGCCCGAGAAGGTGATGGCACCGATCAGGATGCCGACGTAGACCTCGCCCTCGTGGATGGCCTTCTCGGCCGGCGTGGCGAAGACGATCGAGGTGTCGACATAGCTCGCGAAGCCGACCAGGCAGGCCGCCAGGCCCACCAGGCTGTGCATCAGCGCGACGAGCTCGGGCATCTGCGTCATCTGCACCTTCTTCGCGGCGTACAGACCGATGCTGCCGCCGACCAGCAGCGCGCCGACGATCCAGGCGTAGCCGGCCGGCGTGACGCGCGGGCTGAGCACGGTGGCGATCACCGCGATCGCCATGCCGATCATGCCGAACAGGTTGCCGCGGCGCGCGGTCTCCGGGTTCGCGAGCCCTCCGAGGCTGAGGATGAAGAGGATGGTGGCGCCGATGTAGGCGACGGTGGCCAGGCTGGCAGTCATGTCCGCTTCCTCTTGTTGTTCTTCACTTGCGGAACATCGCCAGCATGCGACGCGTCACCGCGAAGCCGCCGAACATGTTGATGGCGGTCAGCACGAGCGCGAGCACGGCCATGCCGAGGATCAGTGCGTTCGGCCGGTCGGTGCCGGCGCCCTCCAGCGGCGGCGCGATCTGGACCAGCGCGCCGATGGCGATGATCGAGGAGATCGCGTTGGTCACGCTCATCAGCGGCGTGTGCAGCGAGGGCGTGACGTTCCAGATCACCATGTAGCCGATGAAGCAGGCCAGCACGAACACCGTGAAGTGCGACAGGAACGAGGCCGGAGCGAACAGGCCGACGACCAGCAGCGCGAGCGCGCCGACGCCGAAGGTGATCGCCAGCGACTTGGCCGACATCGGCTCGCCGGCGCCGTGCCCATGGCCCTTGGAAGGCGGGGCCGCCACCGCGGCGGGCTTCGGTGCGGGCGCCGGCAGCTTCAGCGGCGGCGCCGGCCAGGTGACGGCGCCGTCCTTGATGACCGTGAGGCCGCGGATGGCGTCGTCTTCCATGTTGACGTTGATGACGCCGTCCTTGGTCTTGCACAGCTCCTCGGTCAGGCGCAGCAGGTTGTTCGAGTACAGCGTCGAGGACTGCTTGGCCAGCCGGCTGACCAGATCCGTGTAGCCGACGATGGTGACGCCGTGCTTGACCACCGACTGGCCGGGCTCGGTCAGCTCGCAGTTGCCGCCCTGCTCGGCCGCCATGTCGACGATCACGCTGCCGGGTTTCATGCTCCTCACCATCTCGGCGGTAATGAGCTTCGGCGCCGGCTTGCCCGGGATCAGCGCGGTGGTGATGATGATGTCGACTTCGCGCGCCTGCTTGGCGTACATCTCCCGCTGCGCCTGCTGGAAGCCTTCGCTCATCACCTTGGCGTAGCCGCCGCCGCCCGAGCCTTCTTCCTCGTAGTCGACCTTGACGAACTCGCCACCCAGCGAGACGACCTGGTCGGCCACCTCGGCGCGCGTGTCGTTGGCGCGCACGATGGCGCCCAGGTTCGCGGCCGTGCCGATCGCGGCCAGGCCCGCCACGCCGGCGCCGGCGATGAACACCTTGGCCGGGGGATCTTGCCCGCGGCCGTGATCTGGCCATTGAAGAAGCGGCCGAAGGCGTTGGCCGCCTCGATCACCGCGCGATAGCCGGCGACGCCGGCCATCGAGGTCAACGCGTCCATCTTCTGCGCGCGCGAGAGCTGGCGCGGCAGCGCGTCGATCGCGAGCACCGTGCCTTTCCTGGCCGCGAGCGCCTGCATCAGATCCGGATTCTGCGCCGGCCAGACGAAGCCGACCAGCGCACCGCCTTCGCGCATCAACCCCACTTCATCGAGGCTCGGCGGGCGCACCTTGAAGACGATGTCGCTTCGGCTCCAGAGCTCCGCAGCCGTGGCCAGCACCTCGGCGCCGGCGGCGCGGTAGGTCTCGTCGTCGAAGTTCGCCGCCGCACCGGCGCCGCTCTGCACGGCCACCGAGAACCCCAGCTTGACCAGCTTCTCGACCACGTCGGGCACGGTGGCGACGCGCTTTTCCCCGGCCGCTGTCTCCAGCGGGACTCCAATCAGCATGGGATGCTCCTCGGTCCTTGTTATGTGCGGATTCTGGCATTCTCCACGGTCGCCAAGCGCGCCGCCGGCACTGAGAGAGGGCGTTGATGTCAACACGTTGGAAACCGAGCGTCACCGTCGCCGCCATCATCGAGCGCGACGGCCGCTACCTGCTGGTCGAAGAGCACACGCCCGAAGGGCTGAAGCTCAACAACCCGGCCGGCCACCTGGACCCGGGCGAGAGCCCGCAACAGGGCGTGGAGCGCGAGGCGCTGGAAGAAACCGCCCGGGTGTTCACCCCCGACCGGCTGGTGGGCGTGTACCTGTCGCGCTTCCAGCGGCCGGCCACGGGGGAAGACGTGACCTACGTGCGCTTCGCTTTCGGCGGCAGCGTCGGTGAACCGGACCCCTCGCGCGCGCTGGACGAAGGCATCGTGCGCACGCTGTGGATGACGCTGGACGAAGTGCGCACCAGCCGCGCGCGGCACCGCAGCGGCCTGGTGCAACGCTGCATCGAGGACCACGCGGCCGGGCGGCGGCTGCCGCTGGACGCGATCACCACCGATCCGACGGTCCACGCGCCGGAGATCAAGCCGGGCGCCTGAGCGCTGCGCAGCCGCGGCGGACTCAGGCTTCGAGGCTGGCGAGCGCCTCCATGGTCAGCCAGCCCGCGTGGTCCTGGGCCCACAGCCTCACGAGGTGGCCCTCGCGGCTGCCGTTCAGGCGCAAGGGGTTCAGGTCGAAGCCCGGCCGCAGGGCCTTGAAGCGGAAGTTCGCCACCCTCGCTTCCGGCAGCTCGCGGCGCAGCAGGTCCAGCAGCAGCGTGGCGATCAGCGGGCCGTGCACGACCAGGCCCGGGTAGCCCTCGACCTCGGTGACGTAGCGGCGGTCGTAGTGGATGCGGTGGCCGTTGAAGGTGAGCGCCGAGTAGCGGAACAGCAGCACGTCGTCGGGCACGATCTCGCGCTGCCAGGCGGCGCCCTGCGGCGCGGGCTGCGGCGGCGGCTCGGCGTCGCCCGGCTTCTTGGCGTCGCGGTAGACGATGTCGTGGAACTCGACCAGCGCCGGCGATGCGGATTTCGTGGCGCACTTTCACGAAGACGAGCGGCCCGCTGCGGCCCTGCTTGAGCGTGACGCCGTCGATGGTCGAGCGGCGCTCGGCATGGTCGCCCACGCGCAGCGGCGTGCGGAACTCGAACTGGCTGCCGGCCCACATGCGCCGGGGCAGCGGCACCGGGGGCAGGAAGCCGCCGCGCTTCGCGTGGCCGTCGGGCCCGATCTCGCTCTGGCGATGCAGCGGCAGGAAGTACAGCCAGTGCCACAGCGGCGGCAGCGGCATGCCGTTCTGCGCAGCGATCGGCGGGTGGTCCAGCGTGGCGTTGAGCGCGGCCACCGGCGTGGGGCCGAACACATCGTGCCGCGACTCGCTGCGGCCGATCCAGTCGGAGAAGTCGTCCATGCCGCCAGTGTGCCGCGGCCGCGCCGGATAATTGCGCCATGGGAAAACAACGGGTCGTCGTCGGGCTGTCCGGCGGCGTCGACTCCGCCGTCAGCGCCTGGCTGCTCAAGCAGCAGGGGCACGAGGTGGTCGGCATCTTCATGAAGAACTGGGAGGACGACGACGACTCCGAGTACTGCTCGAGCAACGTCGACTTCGTCGACGCCGCCGCCGTGGCCGACGTGATCGGCATCGAGATCGAGCACGTCAACTTCGCCGCCGACTACAAGGACCGCGTCTTCGCCGAGTTCCTGCGCGAGTACCAGGCCGGCCGCACGCCCAACCCCGACGTGCTGTGCAATGCCGAGATCAAGTTCAAGGCCTTTCTCGACCATGCGATGCGCCTGGGTGCGCAGAAGATCGCCACCGGCCACTATGCGCGCGTGCGTGAACGCGCTGGCAGCTTCGAGCTGCTCAAGGGGCTGGACCCACTGAAGGACCAGAGCTACTTCCTGCACCGGCTGAACCAGGCGCAACTGGCGAAGACGCTGTTCCCGGTGGGCGAGCTGCCCAAGACCGAGGTGCGCCGCCTCGCCGAGGAGATCGGCCTGCCGAACGCGAAGAAGAAAGACTCGACGGGCATCTGCTTCATCGGCGAGCGGCCCTTCCGCGAGTTCCTCAACCGCTACCTCGCCAACACGCCAGGGCCGATCAAGGACGACCGCGGCCGCACGATCGGCGAGCACGTGGGCCTGAGCTTCTACACGCTCGGCCAGCGCAAGGGCATCGGCATCGGCGGGCTGAAGGAGCGCGGCGCGGCCAGGGGCGGCAGCGAGCACGAGCCCTGGTTCGTGGCGCGCAAGGACATGGCGGCGAACACGCTCTATGCGGTGCAGGGCCACGATCACCCGTGGCTGCTGTCGCCTGCGTTGCATGCCGACGATGCGAGCTGGGTGGCCGGGCAGCCGCCCGCGGCGGGTGCGTACGGCGCGAAGACGCGCTATCGGCAGGCCGACGCCGCCTGCACCTTCGAGGCGGATGGCGCCAGGGCCTTCTCGCTGCGCTTCGGCGAACCGCAGTGGGCCGTGACGCCGGGCCAGTCGGCGGTGCTCTACGAGGGCGAGGTCTGCCTGGGCGGGGGCGTGATCGACGCCGCGCTCGGATAGGTCAGCGCGGCCGCGCCAGGTCCATCGTCCAGTAGTTCGAGTAGGCGTTGGCTTGGCTGCCCCTGACGATGCACGCCATGCCGATCTGCGTGAAGTTCGGGTTCATGATGTTCGCGCAGTGCCCGTCGCTGTCCATCCAGCCGTCCATCACGATGTTCACGGTGCCGTAACCGGCGGCGATGTTCTCGCCCAGCGCGCTCCAGGCGTAGCCGGTGGCATTGACGCGCGTGCTCAGCGTGCTGCCGCTCGAGCCGGTGTGCGAGAAGAAGTTGTTCGTCACCATGTCCTGCGAGTGCGCGGCCGCGGCCTGCGTGAGCTGCGTGCTCCAGGTCAGCGGCCCGGCCGGCGCGAAGCTGCCCCGCGCGCCGCAGGTGGCCCCCGCAGCCCGCAGCTGGTTGACGCGCGCCAGCGTGCTGGCCACGAAATCGGGCAAGGCGCAGGTGGTGTCGGCTGATGGTGCCGGAGCCGGAGCCGGAGCCGGAGCCGGAGCTGGTGCTGGTGCTGGTGCTGGTGCTGGTGCTGGTGCTGGTGCTGGTGCCGGTGCAGGTGCCGGTGCCGGTGCAGGTGCTGGCGCGGGTGCAGGAACCGGCGCGCCGGAATTGCTCTCCGGCGTCACGGCGTCGCCACCGCCGCCGCCACAAGCGGACACGAGCGCAGCGAACCACAGGGTGGTCAGGCGGCGGGAAGTGGGGTACGACATGGGCCGCAAGGCTAGCCATCCACGCCCGGCGCAGGGGTGAAGAACGGTAAGTACCCGTCTCGAAGCCTGCATGGACGTGACATGCACCACGGCACCCGGGCGAACTCAAGTCCCTGTCCGCGCTTCCGATAGTCATCATGCGGTGCCCCACGAGGCATCGATTCGCCTGACCCGGCCCTGCCGCATCCCGTGCCCTTCATGCCCGCCGTCCGCATCGTCCTGTCGTTCTTCGCCACCACGGCGCTCGTGCAGGCGGCGCCTCTGAGCGTCACCGTCACCGACGCGGCCGGCAAGCCGCTGGCCGATGCCGTGGTGATGCTCGAGCCGGCCACCGGCAAGGCGCCGGTCAAGCCGCTGCCCGACGTCGAGATCTCGCAAGCCAAGCGGCAATTCAATCCGCGCGTGACGCTGATCACGGTGGGCACCAAGGTGGCCTTCCCGAACTTCGACACGGTGCGCCACCACGTCTATTCCTTCTCGCAGGCCAAGACCTTCGAGCTCAAGCTCTATGCCGGCGTGCCGGCTGCGCCTGTCGTCTTCGACAAACCCGGCCTGGCCGTGCTCGGCTGCAACATCCACGACCGCATGGCGGCCTGGGTGGTGGTGGCTGACACGCCCTGGTTCGCACGCACCGCAGCCGATGGCACGGCGCGCATCGAAGGCGCACCGGCCGGCGCCTACCGCCTGGCCAGCTGGCACCCGGGCCTGCCCGCCAACAGCGCGCCCCTCGTGCAGAACCTGCAGCTTGGCGGCGGCGAACAGCGCGAGACGGTGCAACTGGCTGTGGACGCCGCGCCATGACCACCCTGCGCAATCGCGCCACCCGCTGGTTCCACGCCTCGCTCGGCGCGCGCGTGGTCGCGCTGTTCCTCGGCCTGCTGGCGCTGGTGCAGGTGGCCAGCTTCATCGCGATCAAGAACAATCTTCGGGAACAGGCCTACCGTGAGCTGCCCGAGGCGCTCGCCGTGGCCGAGCAGGTGATGACGGCCCAGCTCGATGCGCGAGCCGCGCAGCATTCGCAGCGTGCACGCGTGTACGGCGGCGACTATGCCTTCGGCACTGTCGTGAAAGAGGACGCCGAGACCATTCGATCGGTCCTCGAAGAGAGCGCCAAAGGCCGTACCGGCGCCGACGAGGTGGCGTTTCTGGGCCCCGACTTCTCGCTGCGGGCGAGCTCCGGGCGCCACATCGGCGCGCTTGCGCCGCGGGCGCGCTCCCTGGCGGCCAGCGATGGCGGCGACGGCAACTCGAGCGAGATCATGATGCTGGCGGGCGAGCCACACCGCGTCGTGATTGCGCCCGTGAAGCAGGCCCAGGGTGAACTTCAGGGCTGGCTGCTGATGAGTTTCAGCTTCGAACCCAGGCTGATTGCGGACATGCGCGCCCTGTCCAAGCAGCAATTCTCGTTGCTGGTGCGCGATGGGCCCAAGGAGCCGTGGAGGCTTGCGCTGAGCAGCCTCGAGGACTCGCGCGCGAAAGCCCTCGCCGCGGCGGTTCCGGCCGACGATCGTGCGGACATGCGGCCCGTCTCGGTACAAGGCGAAATGATCGGCTTGCGCAGCCAGTGGCTGGCAGGCGGCGACCGCGCGGGTGGCGCCGTGCTTGGCGTGGTTTCGGCCTCCATCGACGAGGCCACGCAAGTGCCGCACCCACTCCAGCTGAGCTTGCTGCTCACCACGCTCGCCGGGTTCGCCGTGTTCGCCGTCGGCAGCCTCTACACCACGCGCCGCGTCACCACGCCGCTGCGCAAGCTGACGCAGGCTGCCGAGCGGCTCGGCTCGGGCGACTACGACACGCCGATGCGCGGCCTGGGCCGCAGCGACGAGATCGGCCAGCTCGCGCAATCGTTCGAGGCCATGCGTGTCAGCGTCGCCGAGCAGCAGGCGCAGAACCTGCGCCTGGCCTACTGGGACACGCTGACCGGCCTGCCCAACCGTGCGCAGTTCGGCAAGGCCGTCGCGCAGGCCATCGCCGATGCCGGCGAGTCGCATGCGCCGGTGGCCGTGCTGATGCTCGACCTCGATCGGTTCAAGCATGTCAACGACGTGCTCGGCTACCACTTCGGCGACCTGTTGCTCAAGGCCGTCGGCGAACGGCTGACACAGCAGGTGATGCGCGACGGCGACCTGGTGGCGCGGCTCTCGGGCGACGAGTTCGCGGTGCTGCTGCGCTCGGGCGACGCGGCACTGGCCGAATCGGTGGCGCAGCGCATCGCGCGCGCCTTCGAGCAGCCGCTGACGCTGCAGGAACAGAAGGTCGACATGGGCGCGGGCATCGGCATCGCCTGCTGGCCCGATCATGCGGCCGACGCCGACACGCTGATCAACCGTGCCGAGGTGGCCATGTACGCCGCCAAGCACCGCGGCAGCGGCGTGCTGATGTACGACCCGGCGCTCGACGCCGCCAGTGCACAGACGCTGTCGCTGCTCGGCGAGCTGCGCCAGGCGGTGGAACAGGACGAGCTGCGCCTGTTCCTTCAGCCCAAGCTGGCGCTGGGCACCGGCGCGGTGGTCGGCGCCGAGGCACTGGTGCGATGGCAGCATCCGACGCGCGGCCTGGTGCCGCCGATGCAGTTCATACCCTTCGCCGAGCAGACCGGCTTCATCCGACAGCTGACCCTGTGGGTGTTCGAGGCTTCGGCGCAAGCCTGGCGCGACCTGCACGCCGACGGCACGGTGCTGGTGCTGTCGGTCAACCTGTCGACCCGCGACCTGCTTGACCAGGACCTGCCGGCCAAACTCGAGCGCCTGCTTCTCAAGCACCGCGTGCCGGCCGAGGCCTTCTGCCTGGAGATCACCGAGAGCGCGATCATGGTCGACCCGCAGCGCTCGCTGGACACGCTCACGCGCCTGTCGGGCATGGGCTTCAAGCTGTCGATCGACGACTTCGGCACCGGCCACTCCTCGTTCGCGCAGCTCGGCGGCCTGCCGGTCGACGAGCTGAAGATCGACCGATCCTTCGTGATGAGCATGGAGAGCGACCCGAAGCAGGCCAGGATCGTGCAGTCCATCATCGACATGGCGCACACGCTCGACCTGACCGTGGTGGCCGAAGGCGTGGAAGACGCCAAGGCCTGGGACCTGCTGCGCGACCTGCGCTGCGACCAGGCGCAGGGTTACCACATGGGCAAGCCGATGCCGGCCAACGACTTCCTGGCCTGGTCGGCACGCTGGGTGGAGCGGCGCCGCATGCCTGGCGCGGCGGCCACGACGACGCTGCTGCATTAGGGGCGGCAGAATCGGGCCTTCCGCAAGCCCGGAGCCCGAGATGTCCGACCACTTCGCCACCGTGCTCTGGCAGCGCGGCGAGCAGCCCTTCAGCGACCGCCGCTACAGCCGGCGCCACGAGATGCACTTCGACGGCGGCGCGGTCGTACCCGGCTCGTCATCACCGCACTCGGTGCGCGAGCCCTACTCCGATGCCAGCGCGGTCGACCCCGAAGAGGCCTTCGTCGCAGCGCTGTCGAGCTGCCACATGCTGTGGTTCCTCGACCTCGCCTGCCGCGCCGGCTGGGTGGTCGACGACTACCGCGACGCGGCCGTCGGCACGATGGCCAAGGACGAGCGCGGCCGCATGTCGATCACCGTGGTGACGCTGCGCCCGGCGGTGCGATTTGCCGGCGACAAGCGCCCGGACGCCGCCGAGATCACTCGCCTCCACCATGTGGCGCACGAGGAGTGTTTCATCGCCAACTCGGTGCGCAGCGAGGTGCGCTGCGAACCGGTCACGCTGGAGAGCTGAGCATGTACCTGCCCAAGCACTTCGAGGAGACACGCGTCGAGGTCATGCACGCGCTGATGGCCGCCCACCCGCTCGGCCTGCTCGTGAGCAACGGTGCCGACGGGCTGCAGGCGAACAGCATTCCCTTCATGGTCGACCCGAACCCGGCGCCGAACGGCACGCTGATCGCCCATGTGGCACGCGCCAACCCGCTGTGGCGCGAGGCGGCCGGCACGCCGGTGCTGGTGGTCTTCCAGGGCCCGCAGGCCTACGTGAGCCCGAGCGGCTACGCCAGCAAGGCCGAGCACGGCAAGGTGGTGCCGACCTGGAACTACATCATGGTGCAGGCGCGCGGCCGGCTGCGCGCGATCGACGATGCGGCGCATTTGCACGCGCTGGTGACGCGCCTGACGGCCACGCACGAGGCGGGCCGCGACAAGCCCTGGGCGGTGGACGACGCGCCGCGCGACTACATCGACGCGACGCTGAAGGCCATCGTCGGCATCGAGATCGAGATCGAGGCGCTGGCGGGCAAGTGGAAGGTCAGCCAGAACCGCGGTACGGCCGACCGCCAGGGCGTGGCGCGCATGCTGGCGGCCGAGGGCGGCGAGGCCGCCGAGATGGCGCAGCAGGTGATGCGGCCGGGGCGGGCCTGACGAACCGCGGACCCGCGAGACCCATCAATCGGGAGCGCCGGCTCGCTCTTCGCGCAGCCAGCGATACAAGGTGCGCTCGGACACGCCCAGCTTGCGTGCCGCTGCGCTGCGATTGCCCCGATGTGCCGCCAGCACCTGCGCGACCTGTGAACGGTCGCTGCCCCGTGGCGCCGCCTGCGCTGAATCCGGCTCGGGCTCGGCGGCTGCGGCCGGTTGATCGCCTGGCTCCGCTGCAAGGCGTGCCAGCATCTGCGCGTCGATCAGCCCGTCTGACGCCTGCGCTGCACTGCGACTGACCAGCTGGCGCAACTCGCGCACGTTGCCGAGCCATGGCTGCTGGCGCAACCATTCCAGCGCATCCGGCGTCAAGCGGGGCACGACGCCGGTCTGCTCGCGGAACTGGTCGAGAAAGTGACCGGCCAGCAACGCGATGTCGTCGGCGCGTTCGCGCAAGGCAGGCAGCGTGATCTTCAGCCCCGCGATCCGATAGTAGAGGTCGGCCCGAAAACGCCCTGCCTGGACTTCGCTGAGCAGGTCCCGATGCGTCGCGCAGATGACGCGGACGTCGACCCGCTTGGGGCTGCCCTCGCCGAGCCGGCGCAGTTCCCCCGTTTCGAGCACACGCAGCAATTTCGCCTGCACCTCGGGTGCCAGTTCGCAGATCTGGTCGAGCAGCACGGTGCCCCCGTGCGCCTGCTCGAACAACCCCGCGCGCGTGCTCATCGCGCCGAAGTACGCGCCCCGCACGTGGCCGAAGAGCTCGTCTTCGGCGAGCGCCGCCGGCAGGGTTGCGCAGTCCACGGTCACGAAGGGCCGATCGGCGCGCGGCGAGCTGGCATGCACATGCCTGGCCGCGAGCTCCTTGCCGACGCCGGTCTCGCCGAGCAGCAGCACGGGCAGCGTGAAGCGCGCCGCACGCGCCAGATCGGCCAGCGCGGTGACGAAGGCCGGGCTGCTCCCGAGCAAGGAATCCTCCGATGGCGCCGGCGCGACCGGGCGCGACTGCAGCGGCGTGATCGACTCGCCGAGCAGCAACTGGCCCCCCAGCCTGACCGGATAGCCCACGATGCGCACGACATCCTGCCGCGCGCCGCAACCGTAGTGCACATGCACGACTTCGGTCGACTCGCCGGTGGACATCACGGCCTGCAGGGGGCAGGCCTCGCCATGCTCGTGGCAGGGCGACGACCGGTGGTGCGACACCTGGTGGCAGTGGAAGCCCTCGATCTGCTTCGGCGTCAGACCGTACAGCGCGGCGTAGTGGTTGTTGGCCGCGACGATGCGATACCGGGCATCGATCAGCACGAACGGATCCGCTCGCGCCTCGATCAGCGAACGCAGATTGGCTACATCGGACTTTGCTGTCATGCAAGCCACAATGTCATGACACATCGACAGTGTCATGCGGGTAATCCAGCAATCTTCACGCAGCGCGCGCCGCGAGCTCGGCACGTTGCAGCTCCCGTGCGGCGGCACACTCGGCTTCCCAGCGGACCCGCGTCGCACGTGCCCGCGCCAACAAGCCGAGGAGACTGTCATGACATTGCACCGTTCGATCGCTGCACTTTCCCGCTCGATCGTGTTCGCGGGCATCGCCGCCGCATTCGCCCCCGCCCAGGCCGACGAGACCTGCAATTCGCCGTACATGGCCAAGCTGCTGACAGGCCAGGAGGACTACGTCCATGTCTGGACGCTCGGCATCAAGGGCATGGGCGACGGCAACGACAAGCTGGTGACGATCGATGCCAACCCGAAGTCGAAGCAGTACGGCAAGGTCATCCACAAGATCGTGCTGCCGGGCCGGGGCGAGGCGCATCACATGGGCTTCACCGACGACCGGCGCTTCCTGTGGGCCGGGCGCCTGGACGACAACAAGATCTTCGTCTTCGACATGAGCCGCCCGGAGAAACCGCGCCTGACGAAGACGATCACCAACCTGGTCGCGAAGACCGGATTCGTCGGCCCGCACACGTTCTACGCCATGCCCGGCCGCATGCTCGTGCAGGCCTTGTCGAACGCCAAGGACCACGGCGGGCAGACCGGGCTGGTGATGTTCAACAACAAGGGCGACATCATCGAGAAGTACCCGATGCCCACGACCGACATCGGCGGCACCCAGGGCGACGGCTACGGCTACGACATCGCGATCAACCCGGCCAAGAACGTGATGCTGACGTCCAGCTTCACCGGCTGGAACAACTACATGATGGACCTCGGCAAGCTCATCAAGGACGGCGAGGCGATGAAGCGCTTCGGCAACACCATGGTGGCCTGGGACGTGAAGGCGATGAAGCCGCTGAAGGTCATGAGCGTGCCGGGGGCGCCGCTGGAGATCCGCTGGTCGTTGAAGGAGGGCGACAACTGGGCCGTCACCGCAACCGCGCTGACCTCCAAGCTCTGGCTGATCAAGCAGGACGCGAAGGGCGAGTGGCAGGCCAAGGACGTCGCGACGATCGGCGATCCGTCCAAGGTGCCGCTGCCGGTGGACATCAGCATCACCGCCGACGGCAAGGGCCTGTGGGTCAACACCTTCATGGACGGCACGACGCGCTACTTCGACTTCAGCAACCCCGAACAGCCGAAACAGACGTACACGATGCAGACCGGCCGCCAGGTCAACATGGTGTCGCAGAGCTGGGACGGCAAGCGCATCTACATCACATCGTCCCTGCTCGCCAACTGGGACAAGAAGGGCGAGGACAACGAGCAGGTGCTGCGCGCCTACGACTGGGACGGCCAGGCGCTGAAGCAGCGCTTCGAGGTCGACTTCGCCAAGCTCAAGCTCGGACGCGCGCACCACATGAAGTTCACCGCGCGCCCCGCTGGCCAGCAACTCGCAGCGACCGGCACGCTGATGGCCCGCGCGTCGAAGTGAACCGCCGGCAGTTCGTGGCGGCCGCCGCGCTCGCGCCCTGTGGCGTGCGCGCGGCGTCCGATGCGCCGAGCGGGCCGCAAGGCACGGCCCGTGTCGACATCGCACGCCTTCCCGCGCCGGGCAGCTACAAGCTCGCGCGGGTGATGGCCGCACCCGCCGGCCTGGTGCTCGACACGCAGGGCCGCGCCCATCGGTTCCACGGGCTGCTGCGCGGGCGCCTGAGCGTCGTCTCCTTCATCTACAGCTACTGCCGCGACCCTCTGGGCTGCCCGCGGGCCTGGGCCGTGCTGGAGGATCTGCACGCCGCCTTGCGTGCCGATCCCGGCCTGGCCCGCCGTGCGCAGATCGTCAGCCTGAGCTTCGACCCGAGCCACGACACCCCCGAGGTCATGCGGCTCCTGGCCGGCTCACGCGCCACCGATCCGGCCGTGCGCTGGCAGTTCCTGACCACTGCATCGGTGGGCGCGCTGCTGCCGTTGCTGCGCGGGTTCGGGCAGGACGTCAGCATCGAGACCGATGCCGCCGGGCGCCCGACCCGCACCCTGAATCACATGCTGAAGGTGTTTCTCGTCGATGCAGACCTCCAGGTTCGCGAGATCTACAGCGTGGCGACCCTCGACCCGCAGGCGCTGCTGAACGACATCCGCACGCTGGACCTCGAACGGCGGCCGCCTCGATGAAGCGCGCCGGGATGGCCGGCCTGCTCGTCGGGCTGGTGCTGCTGCCGCTCGCCGCGGCCTGCGTCGCCGGCACGCTCGGCCTGCCGCCCCTGCCGGGGCCGGCACCGGCACCGGCGCTGGCCGAGCTGGGCCGGCAGCTGTTCTTCGATCGTCGACTGTCGGTCAACGGCACGCTGTCGTGCGCCATGTGCCACGTGCCCGAGCAGGGCTTCACCGTCAACGAGCTGCGGACGTCGGTCGGCATGGAAGGCATCAGCCTGCGCCGCAATGCACCGACCCTGCTGAACGTGGCCTTCGTGCGCGAGCTCTTCGTCGACGGCCGCGCCGCCAGCCTCGAAGCCCAGGCGCTCATGCCGGTCGTCCATCCCGACGAGATGGCCAATCCGGACCTGTCGTCGGTGATGCGCCGCATCGCGTCGATGGCGGAGTACCGCAAGCCCTTCCTGCGCGCCTTCGGCACCGCCACGGCAACGCCGGCGCGTGTGTCGGCTGCGCTGGCGGCTTTCGAGCGAAGCCTGATCGCCGGCGACTCGCCGTTCGACCGCTGGCGCTACGCCGGCCAGGCCGACGCGATTGGCGAGCGTGCGCGTCGCGGCCACGAGCTCTTCATGGCGCAGGGCTGCGCGCAGTGCCACCCGATCGGCGCGAGCGATACGCTGTTCAGCGATGGCCAGTTCCACAATACGGGCGTGCAGGCGCGCAGCGATGCGCGGCGCGACGGCGCCGCGAGCTTCACGCTGACCCCCGGGCTGCAGGCCCATCTCGATGCGGACGCGCTGCGGCGCATCGGCGTGCCCGATCTGCCCGACGAAGGCCGCTACGAGGTGACCCGACGCGAAGCCGATCGGCGAGCCTTCCGCACGCCGAGCCTGCGCAACGTCGCGCTCACGGCGCCCTACATGCACGACGGCTCCCTGGCGACACTCCACGAGGTCATCGACTTCTATGCGCAGGGCGGCTCACCGGATGATCCACGCCAGGACGCGCGCATCAAGCCGCTCGCACTCAATGCGGACGACCGCGCCTGCCTGGTCGAATTCCTGGAAGCGCTCACGTCGGAAAGCCTCTCGCCAGGACGGTATCGCGCGCGATAGGGGCGGGAGCAGAAAAAAAGCTCGTGGCGCCAAGGCCGCGAGCCCTTCTTCGACGCTGTCGGAAGTACGTCCTAGAACGGGATGTCGTCGTCCATGTTGTCGAAGCCGGTGGCCGGCTTCGATGCGGCGGGCTTGCTGGCCGCAGGGCGCGCAGCGGGGGCGCTGCGCTGGCCACCACCGCCACCACCACCGCCGTAGCTCTCGCCGTGGTCGTCGCCGCCGGCGCCACCACCGCCACCGCCCATGCCTTCACGCCCGCCGAGCATCTGCATCTCGGTGGCGATGACCTCGGTGGTGTACTGCTCCTTGCCTTCCTTGTCGGTCCACTTGCGGGTCTTCAGGCGGCCTTCGACGTAGACCGAGCGGCCCTTCTTCAGGTACTCGCCGGCGATCTCGGCCAAGCGGTCGTAGAAGACCACGCGGTGCCATTCGGTCTCTTCCTGCTTGTCGCCGGATTCCTTGTTCTTCCACTGCCGCGTGGTGGCCACGCTGACATTGCACACCGCGTTGCCGTTGGGCGTGTAGCGCACCTCGGGGTCGCGGCCGAGGTTGCCGATGATCTGGACTTTGTTCAACGAGGCCATGCTGCGCTCTCCGCTGGGAAATGGGTGTTCGGGGCTGGTGTGACGCGATTGTCGCCCTGCATGCCCCGCCGCACCCTCCCCCGGCGCGGGGCTCCGCGGGGGAGTCGCCGGCTTCCTCCGATCAGGGGTGCCGCGGCAGCCGCACGCTGACGACGTGGCGGCCTTCGCGCCGCGCGAAATCCAGCGTGCCGCCCATGCGCGCCACCACCCGCGCCACGATCGCCAGGCCCAGGCCGGTGCCCGGCGTGCCGCGCGCCGCGTCGCCACGGGCGAAGGCCTGCAGCAGGCCTTCGCGCTGCGCCTGCGGCACGCCGGCGCCGGCATCGCTGACCTCGATCAGCGCGGAGCCGCCCTCCTCGCGCACCAGCAGTTGCACTGGCGGCTTGCCGTGCTTGAAGGCGTTGTCGAGCAGGTTGGCGGCCGAGGGCGGCGAGGCCGCCGAGATGGCAAAGCAGGTGATGCGTCCCGGCCAGGCATGACCCGTCGGCACGATCCCTCGCAGGGCTGCCAGCGCCCACCGCTTGACTTGTGATCGCTGCCTTGAATGCCCACGGGTAAGCGATTGAGTTGACCCGCGAACGCCGGGTGTAGATTGCGAAGCATCGACCAAGGAGTTGGCCATGGGCGAGATTCAGCACTCGTTCGTTTCGCTTTCGCGAGTGCAACTGTCCAGGTCCTGCGTGCCAGGCTTGGCGACGCTGATGGCGTCGGCACTTCTGCTTTCCTCGCCTGTCATCGCCCAGACGGCCGAGCCCGCCCCACGCGGAACCAGCACCGAACCGCCCCCCGCCGCGAAAACCGTTGAGGGCGCTTCCAGTTCCCTGGAGCTCGAGCGAGTCGTGATCACGGGCACGACCACACGCGTCAGCAAGCTCCGCTCCAGCGTGTCGATCAGCACGCTTGATTTCGAGCAAGTGCAGCAGACCGGCGCCGACAGCGCTTCCGATCTCCTGCGCAGCGTCCCCGGTGTTCTCGCTCAATCCTCCGGCGGCGAGGGCAATGCGAACATCACCGCGCGCGGCCTGCCCTTGAGTGGCGGTGCGAAGCTGATGTTGTTCGCCGAGGATGGTCTGCCAGTGCTCAGCTTTGGCGACATCGACTTTGCAACGATCGATACGTTCATACGCTCCGATTTCACGCTGGACCGGATCGAGGTGATCAGGGGCGGTTCGGCCTCGACGTTCGTGAGCAACGCGCCGGGCGGTGTGTTCAACTTCATTAGCAAGACGGGTGACATCGCCGGCGGCCGCATCGGGGTGACGCGCGGAGTGGATTTCGATCGCACGCGCTTGGATCTGGCCTATGGCCGGCCCCTCGATGATCAATGGAGCTTCCACGTGGGCGGCTTCTTCCGGCAGGGCGAAGGACCCCGGAGCGTCGGCTACACCGCCGAGGACGGCGGGCAGATCAAGGGCAACCTGACTCGAAAGTTCGCTGGCGGCTTTGTGCGCGCCCACTTCAAGCTGCTCGATGACAGGGCACCGGTCTACCTGCCCGTGCCTGTCTCGATCACGGGGACAAGCTCGGACCCGCACTTCGCTTCACTGCCTGGGTTCGATCTCTTGAACGGCGCGATGCAGTCGAAGTACCTGCGTGAAGACCTGTCGGTCGACCGCGACGGCCGCGTCGTTCGTACCGAGCTGCGGGACGGGTATCGCTCCGAGAGTCGCGCTCTGGGGGTCGAAGCCGAGTTCGATGTGGCCGAGAGCTGGCGCTTCGAAGGCCGGGCGCGCGTTGCAACGACTACCGGGCGATTTGTCGGCCCCTATCCTGCGGAGGTCGCAAGCGCGTCGGCGATTGCCACGGAGATCTGTGGCCCGGGCGCAAGCTTGCGCTATGCCAATGGCGGGCTGGCGGGGCAGGCCATCGCCGATCCTTCCGCGCTGAACGGCAATGGCCTGGCCGTGCGCACCCACCTGTTCAACGCGGAACTGAACAATCTGGGCAACTACACGCACGACCTCAAGCTCACCCGAGCCTTCGAAGGCGAGCTGCAACGCGGCAGCATTACCATGGGCTACTTCAAGGCGCGGCAGTTCATCGACGAGGACTGGCACTGGAACACCTACTTGCAGGAGGTTCGCGGCAAGGACAGCGCGCTGCTCGACGTGGTGGATGCGCAAGGGGCTCTGGTCACGCAACGCGGGCTGGTGGCCTATGGCGAGCCCTTCTGGGGCAACTGCTGTGTCCGCTCCTATCGACTCCGCTACGACACCGACGCGCCGTACATCGGGGTGCACTGGCAGGCAGGCAGAACAGACATCGAGGGCAGCGTTCGCTACGACATCGCGCGGGCCTCGGGCACCTATGCAGGCGCGAGCGGGACTCGCCCCATCGACGTCGACGGTGACGGCGTGCTGCAGCCTCCCGAGCAGAACGTGCCCGTCGTGGACCCGACGACGCAATTGCCGGTGAACTACACGGTGCGGTATCCCTCGTATTCGGTGGGCGCCAACCATCTGCTGAGCCCGGGTCTCGCGCTGTTCGCACGTGCGAGCAAAGGTGCGCGCGCCAACGCGGAGCGGGTGCTGTTCGGCGGGGGCATTCGCGCCGACGGCAGCATCGCCAAGGACATCGCGGTGAATGCGGTCAGGCAGTACGAAGGCGGCGTCAAGTGGCGAGGTGAGCATGCGAGCCTGTTCGCCACACTCTTCAAGGCGACCACCAAGGTGACCGATCAAGACATCACGTCCGTGGCGGCTCGGTTCGTCAGCCGGACGTACGAGGCGCATGGTCTCGAACTCGAGGGTGCTTACGCCGCGGGCGGGTTCGATGTGTACGCAGGCCTGACATATACCCGCGGACGGATCGCCTCGGATCAGATCACGCCGGATCAGGTGGGCCAGCAGGTCAACCCGAGGTTCATGGCTCAGTTGTCACCTTCGTATCGCACTGGCCCGCTGGTGCTGAGGTTGAGCTTGATCGGCACGAGCGCATTTCCGTCGACTCGCAATGCCCTGGCCAATCCGGGGTTCGTTCAGGTCAACGCCTTCGCGAGTCTTTCGCTGGATCAGAACTGGACACTCTCCGCCACTGGGAACAACATCTTCAACCGGATCGGCATCACCGAAATTCCGAATGCATCCGGGGGCGTCACGGCGAACGGTGCGAACACGGCACGGTCCATCAATGGGCGAACGGTTCTTGTCTCTCTTGTCCGTGCGCTCTAGCGTGCCGAAGCCATGATCAGGCGGCTGCGGAACCTGGCATGGCGAGTCGGCATGCTCGTTGTCGTCGGCGCGGCGCACTGCGGCGCCATGGCAGAGCCGAGAACCATCTCCGTATGGACTCGCGCCGCCCTCAACGCGCAGGAGGCTGCCGCCATCAAGGGGGCCGCGGCAGCGTTCAATCGATCGCAGAGCGCTTTCAAGGTTGAACTGCTCTGGTCGAGCTACCGCAACTACTCGGACTGGGTGCAAAGCGTGGCCGTCACCGGCACGCTTCCTTGCCTGCTCGAGATGGACGGCCCCTTGCTCGCGCAGTTCGCCTGGCCGGGCTATCTGCAATCGCTGGACCGGTTCGTTTCCGCCGAATTGCGGCGCGATCTGCTTCCTTCGCTCGTCGAGCAGGGCTCCTACGAAGGTCACTTGTACAGTCTCGGGCAGTTTGATTCGGGACTGGGGCTCTGGGCCAATCGACGCTACCTCGCGGCCGCAGGCTTGCGCATCCCGACCGTGGCCCGGCCATGGACCCTCGCCGAGTTCGAACACGGGATGCAGGCGCTGGCTCAGGTCAAGGGCGTGGAGTACCCGTTGAGTCTGGCCGTCTACACCGGCGCGAGCGAGTTCTACCCGTATGCCTATCTGCCCATTCTGGCGGGCTTCGGCGGCGACTTCGTTGACCGTTCCGGCAGCCACGCCGCTCGCGGCGTGATGGATGGGCCGCAGTCGGTGGCTGCGATGCAACGGTTCCAGCAGTGGTTCCGCCATGGTTGGACGCGCGCCGTCTTCGACCGCAATGACGACTTCGAGCAAGGGCGCACCGCATTGCTGTGGATGGGGCACTGGAAGTACTCGGATATGCGCGATGCCTTGGGGGATGACCTGATGCTCCTTCCCCTGCCCGATTTCGGCCACGGCCTCAAGACGGGCATGGGCTCGTGGGCATGGAGCATCACGAGCACCTGCCCAGACCCCGCCGGTGCTTGGGCATTCCTGTCGCACCTGATGTCGGACGCAGAAATCCTGCGCGTCACAAACGCCAACGGCGCCGTACCCGCGCGCAAGTCGGCCCTGGCGAAGTCGCCGCTCTACGGCCCCGGCCGGCCGCTGCAGGTGTTCGCACAACAGCTGTTCTCCGGTTCGGGCGTCGCGCGGCCCGCCTCGCCAGGCTATGGCGCGATCAGCAAGGCCTACGCGAATGCGGTGCGCGCCATCATCACAGGCGCAGACGTGCAGACCGAACTGACTCGAGCCGCACAGATCGTCGACGCCGACATCGCCGCCAACGGGGGGTACCCGCATTGATTCCAGCCGCGGCGAGGTGCCCCTTCGGCACGGATGAGGTGATCGCATGAAGGTCGGCATCAAGCAGAAGCTCGTGCTTGTGCTGGTGGTCATGCTCGTGTTGAGCACGACCGTGAATGCGCTGGTGGCCTCCTACTTCACGAACCGGCAGAACGAAGACGCCGCGTTCGCCAATCTGCGCAACGACTTGCTGGCCTGGCAGACGGACTGGCAGTCGATGGTCGAGCATCTGCGGGCGGTGGCCATCGCCACGGTCGGCGATGTCGCCATCCTCGATCAGCTCAGCGAACTCCTGCGGCTGGATTTCAACGCCCAGGAGGTCGCGCGGATCGGTGAGCGCGAAGAGACGAGGCGGACCCTGGGATACCGCAAGACCGTGTCGATCAACCGGTTGCAGCTTGCCATGCGTACCGGCGGCTTTTCCAGCATTGACGTCTACATGCGAGGGCAGCTCAGCCATTCCATTTCACCGTCGGGCGCCGGCATGAGCGCGACGCGTGAGAATGGCCGCCTGGCCTGGCTTGTCTCGGCCCCCGATGAGAGGGGCAACCTCCCATTGCGCAGCTGGCCTGCGTGGCACGAAGCGCCGATGCCGGCGGACGACCGGCGCCCGCTCGGAGAGAATTTTCCAACACGGGTATCGATCGTGCTGTCGCCTTCCGGCGCAATGGTCGTCGAGATTTCGGTGCCGGTGCAGGGCATTGCCGAAGACGTGCTGACCGATGCTGCGGGCAACGCGACAACGAAGTTCTACTCCGAGCTCTCGGTGGCAGGAGAGCCGGCGCCGGTCGGTGTGAACCGGCCTTCTGGCGCGGCAGCCGAAGGCGTGAAGAGCATGCTGGTCGAGGTCATCTTCCGCAAGCTCATCGACCGGGAAATGCTCGAAGCCGTTGCAGGCAAGACGGGCAAGCTGCCTGCACTGCTGTCGACCGCCGACAGCAAGGTGCAGTTGATGGATGCTCAGTTTCCGATCGTTCCTGGTCGGCAGGCGGCGGACTGCGGTGCAGGCGATGCGCCCCAGTGCATCGCGCACGCCGGAGCAAAGTCCTACTACGTCTCCTTCATGCCGTGGCAGCTTGCGAACCGTGCGCAACTCCAACTCGGGCTCGCATCATTGCGAGATGGAACGACGGCCAACATCCGGCAGACCGTCATGGCCATCCTGCTCCTGGCCTGCGGCACGCTGCTGATCACTGTCGCGCTCGGATTCTGGTGGGTCAAGCGGCTGACGGACCCGATCGTCAATTTGACGCAGGCCGTGAAGGGGATCACCTCCAGGAACCGCGAGGGCTTCGGGCCGCAGCCTCGGCAACTCGAAATCCTGCAGCCGGTGAATGTCTCGGCCGCGGATGAAGTGGGCAAGCTCGCCGTCGCCTTCAACGACATGATCGGACAGCTGCAGACCTCGTTCGAAACCCTCGAACAGCGTGTGCAGCTTCGCACCATCGAACTCGAACGAGCGCAGTTGGGCGCCGAGGCGGCAAACCAGGCGAAGAGCGAGTTCCTCGCGAACATGAGCCATGAGATCCGAACACCGATGAACGCCATCCTGGGCATGTCGCGCCTGGCGCTGCAAAGCGGACTCGACCCGCGGCAGCACAATTACGTCCAGAAGGTGCACGCCTCGGCCGAATCGCTGTTGGGAATCATCAACGACATTCTCGACTTCTCCAAGATCGAGGCCGGCAAGCTCGACATGGAATCCATCCCGTTCAGCCTCGGCGACGTGATGGACAACCTGGGCAACCTGGTGGGCTTGAAAGCCGAAGAGCAGGGCCTGGAGCTGCTGTTCGTCGAGCCCCCGGACTTGCCCACTGCGCTGGTGGGCGACCCTTCGCGGCTGGGCCAGGTGTTGCTCAACCTCGGCAACAACGCCGTCAAGTTCACCGAACGCGGCGAGGTCGTCGTCGCCATCGAGGTGCTCGAGCGCCTCGACGATTCGGTGCTGTTGCGCTTCGAAGTGCGCGACACCGGCATCGGCATCGGCATCGAGCAGCAGCAGCGCCTGTTCCAGCCGTTTTCGCAGGCCGACGCTTCCACCAGTCGCCGCTTCGGCGGCACCGGACTGGGGCTCGCGATCAGCCGCCAGCTGGTGCGCCTGATGGGCGGCGAGCTCGCGGTCGACAGCGTGCCTGGCCTCGGCAGCCGCTTTCATTTCAGTGTGCGATTCGGCTTGCAGAACGAGCACTTGTCGCGACCGCCCATGCCGCGCCAGGAGCGCCTGGATGGCTTCCGGACACTGATCGTGGACGACAACGCCAGCGCCCGCGAGGTGCTCGCCCAGATGAGCAGCGCACTCGGATTGACGGCCGATACCGCGGTCGACGGCCTCGAGGCGCTGCGCATGGTGGACCTCGCGGAGGCGGCCGACAAGCCGTATCACCTGGTGCTGGTCGACTGGAAAATGCCCGGCATCGACGGGGTGGAGTGCGCACGCCGGCTGTCGCAGCGCGAGCGCGGTCGGCACCCGGCGCCGACCGTGCTGATGCTGACGGCCTTCAGCCGCGACGAGGTGCTGCAGCGTTTGGCCGAGCAGGAGGTCCACGCCGCCGCGCTGCTGACCAAGCCGGTCACGCCTTCGACGCTGCTCGACGCATGCAGCATGGCGCTCGGTCAAGCCATCCGTCCGCAAACGCGCACGGTTCAACGCGAAGAGGCCATGCTCGGCCATCAGGCCAGCCTGGCCGGTGCGCGCATCCTGCTGGTGGAGGACAACGCCATCAACCGGGAACTCGCGGTCGAATTGCTGAACCGGGCCGGCATCCTCGTCAAGGTCGCCTGCGACGGCCAGCAGGCACTCGACATGCTGACCCAGCACCCCTTTGACGGCGTGCTGATGGATTGCCAGATGCCGGTCATGGACGGCTATGCGGCCACTCGGGCGCTGCGCCAGCGGCCGGCGCTGCAAGGCTTGCCGGTGATCGCGATGACCGCCAACACCATGGTCGGAGATCGCGAGAAGGTGCTCGCGGCAGGCATGAACGACCACATCGCCAAACCGATCAAGCTCGATGAGTTGTTTGCCACGCTCGCCCGCTGGGTGCGCCCGAGCGGCGCTGCGGCGTCCGGGTCGGCCAGCGTCGACGGCACGGGTGATGGGGTCCATCCGCTCGCCGATCTGCCCGGCGTCGACAGCAGGGCCGGGCTTGCCGGCCTGATGCACGATGAACGACTTTACCGCCGTGTGCTGTGCCTGTTCCGGGACCGCGAACGCGATTTCGAGTCGCGCTTCCGCGCCACGCTTGCGGCGGGCGACAGGGGCGCGGCAACACGCCTGGCGCATGACCTCAAGAGTGTGGCCGGCACACTGGGGGTGCACGAGGTCGAGCATGCGGCAGCCGCCCTCGAGCAGGCCTGCAGACAAGAGGCTGGGATCGAAGAGATCGAAGCTTTGGCCTTGAAGGCGGTCAGCCTGCTCGACCCGGTGATCGCCGGGCTGCAGAAGCTCGGGAAGGTTCAACCGCCCTGATCGAGCCGCCCCGCCAAGGTGATGTGCGGCGTGACGACATCGCCAGCGCATCTCGGATCGCAGGCCACAGTGCGCTGCGTGGGCGTCAGTGACGCATCGAGCTGTCGCCGTAGCGGCCCTTCAGGTACTCGATGATGAAGCTGGTGTCGGCGAGCCGCGTGCCGCCGTCGTCGATGAACGGCAGCTTGCCCTTGGGTGCCCGCAGCACGTCGCCGCTGTTCACCAGCTCGCAGGGCAGACCTGCCATGCGCAGGTAGGTCTCCAGCTTCATGCAGAACGGGCTGGCATTCGGCAAGCCGAACGCCGGCGCGAACTGGTAAAGCCGGATCACGCCAGGCGTCAGAACGGGATGTCGTCGTCCATGTTGTCGAAGCCGGTCGCCGGCTTCGATGCAGCGGGCTTGCTGGCCGCAGGGCGCGCAGCCGGGGCGCTGCGCTGGGCGCCACCACCGCCGTAGCTCTCGCCGTGGTCGTCGCCGCCGGCGCCACCACCGCCACCGCCCATGCCTTCACGCCCGCCGAGCATCTGCATCTCGGTGGCGATGACCTCGGTGGTGTACTGCTCCTTGCCTTCCTTGTCGGTCCACTTGCGGGTCTTCAGGCGGCCTTCGACGTAGACCGAGCGGCCCTTCTTCAGGTACTCGCCGGCGATCTCGGCCAGGCGGTCGTAGAAGACCACGCGATGCCATTCGGTCTCTTCCTGCTTGTCGCCGGATTCCTTGTTCTTCCACTGCCGCGTGGTGGCCACGCTGACGTTGCAAACCGCGTTGCCGTTGGGCGTGTAGCGCACCTCGGGGTCGCGGCCGAGGTTGCCGATGATCTGGACTTTGTTCAACGAGGCCATGCTGCGCTCTCCGCTGGGAAATGGGTGTTTCGGGGGTGTTCGGGTCGGGTCTGGGGCGATTATCCGCCCGGCGCCCCCCAAACCTTGATCCCTCCGGCAAGGGTCTGGCGGGGGACCTCTTTCAGGGGTGCCGCGGCAGCCGCACGCTGACGACGTGGCGGCCTTCGCGCCGCGCGAAATCCAGCGTGCCGCCCATGCGCGCCACCACCCGCGCCACGATCGCCAGGCCCAGGCCGGTGCCCGGCGTGCCGCGCGCCGCGTCGCCACGGGCGAAGGCCTGCAGCAGGCCCTCGCGCTGCGCGTGCGGCACGCCGGCTCCGGCATCGCTGACCTCGATCAGCGCGGAGCCGCCCTCCTCGCGCACCAGCAGCTGCACTGGCGGCTTGCCGTGCTTGAAGGCGTTGTCGAGCAGGTTGGCGACCAGCCGCTCGACCAGCAACGGATGGCTGCGCGAAAGCTTCAGCGTCGGCGGCGCGTCGACCTGCAATTCATCCGCGCCGTGGCTAGTGGCGGCCGCCGCGGCGCGCGCCAGCGCAGCCAGGTCGGCCTCTTGATCGAGCGAGATCTCACCAGCGCGCACGTGGTCGAGGAAGCTCTCGATGAGCCGGTCGGCCACCTGGGTGTTGCGCACGATCGCCTCACGCCAGTGCGCCGACGCGGGTTCCTCAGGCAGCAGCCCGGCCGCCATGCGAATGCGTGCCAGCGGGCTGCGCAGATCGTGCGACACCCCTGCCAGCAGGAGTGCGCGCTCGCGTTCATGGCGCTCGAAGCGTTGCAGCAATTCGTCGTAGGCCGACTCGATGGCTGCCAGCTCGGGCGAGGCACCGGCCATCTGCGCGGCGGTGCGGGTGGGCTCGCCCGGACGCTGCGACTGCATGCGCGCACGCAGCTGCTCCAGCGGCCGGGTCAGCCGGCGCGTGAAGTACCAGCTCACCCCCGCCAGCAGCAGCGCCGCAACGAGTGCCGCCCAGAGCAGCCGGCCCGGCGCACGCGGCAGCAGCGCGATATCGTGGATGCCGAACCAGGGCGTGGTGCCATCGGCCGCCCGCAGCTGCAGCCACAGCACCGGCCCGCGAGCGCCGCGGGTGATGACGGCGTCGAGCACCGGCAGGCCGTGGCGTGACAGCTCGTCGCTCAGCGCCGCCATACGCGGCGCGCCGGGCGGGGCCCGCCAGGCCGGCGAGGGCCGGCTCTCGCTGCGCGGCAGATCGCGAAGCGGCGCACCCTGGGTCTCGCCGGCCGCCCCGGTGGCCTGCCGCAGGGCCGGCGCCCAGCGCTCGGCCACCAGCCGCGCCACCGCCATGTTGCGGTCGACATAGACGAACACGCCGAACAGCAGCAGCAGCGTCACGGCCACGCCCACCTGCAGGAGCAGCAGGCGCGCGAACAGGCTGTCGATGCGAGGCAGCTTCACGGGGCGCCCGGTGCCCGCTCAACGAGGCACGAAGACATAACCTTCGCCGCGCACTGTGTCGATCCACTCCTTGCCGGGGCTGGCGTCGCGCAGCTTGCGGCGCAGCCGCGCCACCTGCACGTCGACGGTGCGGTCCAGCGGCTTGTAGCTTCCCGACTGCACGGCTTCGCTGAGCGCCTCGCGCGACATCGCCTGCCCCGGCGCGCGCGCCAGCGCGGCGAGCAGCTTGTACTCGACACTGGTCAGCGCCACCGCGCGTTCATCGGCCAGCACCTCGCGGCGGAGCATGTCGATGCTCAGGCCCTCGAAGCGCAGCAGCGCGCCGTCACTGCGGCCCGGCGCCTGGCGGCGCAGCAGCGCACGCACGCGCGCCACCAGCTCTCGCGGCTCGAAGGGCTTGGCCAGATAGTCGTCGGCACCGATCTCCAGGCCGAGCACGCGGTCCATCGGGTCGCCGCGCGCGGTGAACATCACCAGCCCCAGGCCGGGCTGCGCAGCGCGCCAGCGGCGGCACAGCTCGTAACCATTGGCGTCGGGCAGCATGACGTCGAGCAGCACCGCGTCGGGGCGCCGCTCGGCCAGCGCCCGTTCGCCGTCGCCACCGGTCAGCACCGCATGCACCGCCCAGCCCTCGCGGCCGAGCAATTCGGCGACCATCGCCGACAGCTCGGCGTCGTCGTCGACGATCAGGACCAGCGGTTTGGCACTCATGCGGCGGCAGTGTAGGGCGCCGAAACATCCTGTTCCCTTGCATTGCAGAACTGTCGCAATTCGTCGCGCAAACAGCGTCTTCGGGGCGCTGTCGGGCGCGTTCAATGGGCACCTGCCACTGCACGAGGAACCAAACATGCGATTGCCACCCCAACTGCTGGTCGCGCTGGGCCTGCTGATCGGCGCATCGACCGCGTTCGCCGCCGATGCCCCCTCCGGCGCCTGCCGCGACGACGCGAAGAAGTTCTGCGCTTCGGTGCAGCCCGGCGGCGGGCGCCTGATGGCCTGCCTGCAGGACAAGCAGACCGAGTTGTCCTCCGCCTGCCAGGCGGCGCTGCCGGTGATGGAGCGTTGCGCGCAGGAAGTGAAGGCCGCCTGCGGCGCCACGGGCAAGCGCGGCCTGCGCGAATGCCTGCGCAGCCAGTCCGACAAGATCAGCCCCGAATGCCGCAGCCTCGCGCCGCAACACTGAGACCCCGGTCCATCCCCTCCCACTTGTTCAGGAGTCCGACATGAAGAAGAACGCAAACGCCCGCCTCGCGCTGATCCCTGCCGCCGCCTTGCTGGCGCTGCTCGCTGCCTGCGGTGGCGGCGGCGACGACGCCGGCACGCCCGTCACCGGCGTGACCGAATCGCAAGCACAGGCGATGAGCGCCAACAGCGCTGTCGTGCCCAGCGAGACCGCCGATGCGGCGACGACGCTGCTCAGCACCACGCAGGCGGTGGTGGCAGGCGGCACGGCCAGCCAGACCTTCAACTGCGCCGGCGGCGGCACGGCGGTGTTCACCGCCAGCGGCGGCAGCCTGGGCAGCCTCACCAACGGCCAGCTCGACGCCGGCGAGGTCTACAGCGTGACCTACACGAACTGCGTCGGCAGCGCGGGCGCGGCCAGCCTGAGCGGCAGCGCGACGCTGACGGTCGTGTCGGCCGCGGCCGGCGCGGTGGAGGTGACCACGAGCACCAGCGGCATCGTCGTCACGCTGCCGCAGCGGGTGCTGACGCTCAACGGGACTTCCACGTTGTCGCAAACGGTGGTGACCAGCGGCGCCAGCACCACGACGACGAACCACTGGACTTCGCCGCAGATCGTGGTGACCAGCCAGCGCAATGCGCGCAACAGCAGCTTCACGCTGACCGGCATCGACATCACGCGCAGCATCACCACCACCAACGGCGTGATCAGCGCGCGCAGCAGCAGCGGCACGCACACGATGAACGCGGTGCTGCCCAATGGCAACTGGACCGTCACCACCGCCACCAACGGCGCGGTGAGCTACGACGCCAACGGCGTGCCCACGCAGGGCGCCTGGACGATCACGCTGCCGAACAACCGCATCGGCGTGAGCGTGGTGCCCGGCACGCTGACGGTGACGGTGGATTTCGGCGCCGACGGTTCGATCGACCGCACCTACACCTTCACCAGCGCGGCGATCGGCGCCGAGGCGGGCTGACCGCCCCTGCGCAGCCTTCGCTCAGGGCTTGGCCAGCGGTGCGCCGATGTAGCTGGTCTCGGCCACCGCCTTCGCGCCGGCGGCGTTGTCGACCAGTTCCGGGTAGACGCGGCCGACCAGCAGGCCGAAGCCGATCACGGTGCGCACGTAGCGCGTCTGGCCGGCATCGAGCGTGAGGCTGAGCTTCTTCTCGACCTCGGTGGACGTGCTCACCTCCACCGATCCCGGCGGCAGGTCGACGAAGAAGAATCCGCCCGGCTTGGACTGGCCGGCCACCTTGCCGTTGACCAGCACGCTGGGCTGGATCGCCGCGCCCATCATGCTGCTCTCGCGGTAGACATACAGGCGGCCTTCGCCGGCCTTCATCGCCGGGATGCTCGACTGGATCTCGGAGTGCTTGGGGCCGCTGGCGCAAGCCGCCAGCAGCGCGGCGATCGCGACGATGGCCAGGCGGCGGGTGATGTTCTTCGTCATGGTGCGTTCTTTTCCTGAAGTGGCATGGAGGCCGGCAGCGGCAGCGCCGAGTAGGCGCGCTCCACCGGCAAGTAGAAGCCGACGAGCTGGCCGTCACGGTGCACGGCGTAGGCCTCGTGCATGTGCGCGCCCTCGATCGTCAGCACGGTCTGCGTCGGCTTGAGCACCAGGCCCTGCGCCACGCGTCCGACGACCACGAACTCGGTGCCGGCACGGATGCTGCGCGGGTATCCGGATTCGGGACGTGCTTCGACAGCGAGGGTGGTGACGTAACGTCGGCCCTGCTCGGGCTGAGTGGCGGCCAGTTCCGCCGGCGCGCGCTTGACTTCACTGGCGCAGCCCGAGGCCAGCATGGCGGCCAGGCACAGCATGAGCGCTTGTCTCGTGCGACCCATCTTCAACCCTCCCTGTCTTGTTTTCGGTTCGGCGCGCAGTGTAGGGGCAGGCGCAGCGGAGCCGGTTGATCCAGGTCCCGTAACATCGCGGCTCCGCCTCGAAACCGCCACTGTGACCGCCACCGCCCTCGCCCCGCTCGCCGTACTGAACGAGGTGTTCGGATACGCCGCCTTCCGCGGCCAGCAGCAAGACATCATCCAGCACGTCAGCGCCGGCGGCGACGCGCTGGTGCTGATGCCCACCGGCGGCGGCAAGAGCCTGTGCTACCAGGTGCCGGCGATCGTGCGCCACCGCCGCGAGCAGGGCGTGGCCATCGTCGTCAGCCCGCTGATCGCGCTGATGCACGACCAGGTCGGCGCGCTGGAAGAAGCGGGCGTGCATGCCGCCTTCCTCAACTCCACGCTGACGCTGGACGACACGCAGAAGATCGAGCGCGAGATGATGTCCGGCCGCCTCGTGCTGCTGTACGCCGCGCCGGAGCGCATCACCACGCCGCGCATGCTGGCGCAGCTCGATTCGCTGCACGAGCGCGGCCTGCTCAGCCTGTTTGCCATCGACGAGGCGCATTGCGTGAGCCAGTGGGGCCACGACTTCCGCGAGGACTACCTGAGCCTGAACGTGCTGCACGAGCGCTGGCCCGACGTGCCGCGCATCGCGCTGACCGCCACCGCCGACGACCTGACGCGCGCCGACATCATCACGCGGCTGCAGCTGCAGACGGCGCGCGTGTTCATCAGCAGTTTCGACCGGCCGAACATCCGCTACTCGATCGTCGAGAAGGACGATGCGCGCAAGCAACTGCTGCGCTTCATCCGCGACGAGCACGAGGGCGACGCCGGCATCGTCTACTGCCAGAGCCGCAAGAAGGTCGAGGAGACCGCCGCCTGGCTGAACGACGAGGGCCTCGCCGCGCTGCCCTACCACGCCGGGCTCGATGCCGACGTGCGCAAGCGCCACCAGGACCGCTTCCTGCGCGAGGACGGCATCGTGATGGTGGCCACCATCGCCTTCGGCATGGGCATCGACAAGCCCGACGTGCGCTTCGTCGCCCACCTCGACCTGCCGAAGAACATCGAGAGCTACTACCAGGAGACCGGCCGCGCCGGCCGCGACGGCGCGCCTGCCGACGCCTGGATGGCCTACGGCCTGGCGGACGTGGTGAACCAGCGCCGCATGATCGACGAGAGCCCGGCCGAGGAGGAGTTCAAGCGCGGCCAGCGCAGCAAGCTCGACGCGCTGCTGGCGCTGGCCGAGGCGCACGACTGCCGGCGCGTGCGCCTGCTCGCCTACTTCGGTGAAGAGAGCTCGCCCTGCGGCAACTGCGACAACTGCCTGAACCCGCCGGCCACCTGGGACGCCACCGAAGCCTCGCGCAAGGCGCTGAGCTGCATCTACCGCTTCCACCAGAACCGCGGCCAGCGCTTCGGCGCCGGCCACCTGATCGACGTGCTGCGCGGCAAGGTCACCGACAAGGTCTCGCAGTACGGCCACGAGCAGCTCTCGACCTTCGGCATCGGCGCCGATCTTTCCGAGACGCAGTGGCGCGGCGTGCTGCGCCAGCTCATCGCGCTGGGCCACCTGCGCACCGAGGGCGAATACAACACGCTGGAGCTCACGGCGAGCGCCCGCGAGGTGCTCAAGGGCGAGGTGGCGCTGCTGCTGCGCGTGCCCAGCGAAGCGCCCAAGACCAGTCGCAGCGGCCGCACGGGCCGCGTGACCAAGGCCGGCGGCGGCCGCGAGAAGCCCGCGCCGATCGCGCTCGACGACGACGGCCAGCGCCGCTACGCCGCGCTGAAGGCCTGGCGCGCCGAGGTGGCGCGCGAGCACAACCTGCCGGCCTACGTGGTGTTCCACGACGCCACGCTGGCCGAGATGGCGCGCGATCAGCCCAGCTCGCTCGACGAGCTCGGCGGCATCAGCGGCGTCGGCGCGAAGAAGCTCGAGGCCTACGGCCGCGAGATCCTGCGCGTGCTCGGCGAGGCGGCGTAGTCCGCGCGGCTCAGAGCGTGTAGTCGCCGCTGGCCTCGGGCTGGAACAGCAGCGCGACGATCTCGGCGGCGTGGCTGCGGCCGTCGGGCGTCGTCCAGCACGCCGTCTCGCCGACGCGCAGGCCCAGCAGCGCGCGGCCGACCGGCGACAGCACCGAGACGAAGCCCTGCGCCGGCTCGGCATCGGCCGGGTAGCACAGCGTCAGCTGGCTGCGTGCATCGGTCTTCGGGTCGCGCAGCAGCAGCTGCGAGTACATGGTCACGACATCGGGTGCGACCGCGCGCGAGGGCACCACCTGGGCAGCGTCGAGCAGCTCGCCGATCGGGCCCGGGCCCGTTGGCAGCCGGGCCGCAGCATCCTGGCGCTGCAGCAGGTTCACGAGGCGGATATGGTCGAGTTCGGTGAGCGTGCGCTCGAGGCTGGAGGGAGTCATGGGGCGTCCTTTCGAGACTGCGCCGGAGCGAGGGGCCCGGCGATCGGGAAGGGGCGCGAAAAGAAGGGGCAGGTGGGAGGATCGCCGGGCTCAGGGATGTGCGGCCGGCTGGCGCCAGGCACGGCACATCCGCGCCGCTCGTCGGGGAGCGGCTTGTCGGAGACAGGGGCGGGCGAAAGGCATGGTGCGATGCTAGCGGCTGGTCAAAGTCGCACCGCCGCAGTGCGATATCCGCCGCGGGGCGGCGCTCAGGGCGTGACCGGTACCGTCAGCAGCGCGCTGTCGGCCTCGTTGCCCCAGGCATCGCGGGCACGCGCGAACACCGATACCGTCGTGCGGCCATCGGCCGGCACCGCGACGTCCCACTGGTAGGGCTCGCCGCCGTCGCTGCCCAGCCGCGTGGCGACATCGCCGTCGAGACGGTAGAAGGCGACGCTGTCGATGCCACTCTCGTCCGATGCTGCCGCCGCCACACGCAGCACGCCGCCGGCAGCCACGCTGGTCTGCCCGGCGGCGATGCTCACCGAGGGCGCGATGGTGTCGCCGTAGTCGCCCCAGCCGATGTACAGGCCGCCGCCGCAGCCGCCGAGCGACAGTGCGGCGAACAGGCCCAGGATGGCGGCGAAGCGCTTCATGCCGCGATGTTACGCATCAGCCGCGCGGCAGTCGTGCCAGTTCGTCACCGACCAGCTTCACCACCAGCTTGTCCAGCGTCTGCACCGAGTAGTTGCCCACATCGTGCACGGTCTGCGTGCCGGGGCCGCTGCCGGGGTCGGTGGCGTCCTTGTAGGTGAGGAAGACGAAGCGGCCCGCGGTGTACTGCGCCATCTGCCGGTAGATGTACTCGCCCACCGGGTCCAGCCCGCTGGCGCCCACCGCGAACAGCTTGATGCCCTTGGCCAGCGCCGCCTGCATGTCGAGGTCGTACTGCGGCCCGCCGTAGTCCAGGTGCGGCGGCGCATCGGCCACCAGCACCACCATGCGTGCGGCTTCGGTACGCCAGCTCAGGCCGTGCACCGTCTCGTGCAGCGCCTCGTTCAGCGCCTCGGGCGTGTCGCCGCCGCCGCCGGCCTGCACGCGCGCCAGCACGCTCTGGAAGGCGCCGAGCTCGTCGGTGAAGTCGTGCGTGCGGGTCAGGAAGGCGTCGCCGCGGTCGCGGTAGGCGACCAGGCCGTAGCAGATGTCGGGCTGGCCGGGCAGTTGCGAGATCTGCTGCGACATCGCACGCATCGAGCTCTTCAGCTTGGCGATCTCGTCGCCCATCGAGCCGGTGGCGTCGACCAGGAACACCAGGTCCAGGCGCGGGCGCTGCGCCATCGGCGCGGCACCGAGCCGCACCTGCAGCGCCGCGCGCTCGCCGCGAACCAGGGTGGCGCGCGACCAGGCCGAGCCCTTGCGCACCGCCACCCCGAGCGTGCGGTCCGACACGTTCGGTGCGAGGAAGGCACGCGGGTGCAGCCAGGCCCGGCCGGCGGTGTCGGTGCGGGCCCACATCACCGGCTCGGCGCGGCCGGCGCGCTGCACCGCCACCTCGGCGTCGTGCACCGGGCGGCCGGCGGCATCGGTCACCTCGAGCAGGTAGCGCTCGCCGACATCGCGGTCGCGCACCGGCAGGCCGGCGTTGCGCTGGCGGTAGGCGAGGTACTCGCCGAAGTCGGCGTTGTCGTCGACCAGACCTGCGGTCACGGTCTCGTGGCGCGGGCGTTGGCGCGGCGCGATCGACGCGGGCGCGGCCAGGTCGGATTCGCGCTCGGCCGCATCGGCCGGTGCCGCGGGCATGGCCGAAGGTGCCGCGCTCTTGGCAACCTCGGCGCGGCGCGAGGCGCGATCCTCGAGGGCGGCCCGGGCCGGTTCGTCGCTGCGCAGCTCGCGCGTCCTGTCGCCACGGCCGCTGTTGCCGTACTGTCCGCCACCGGGCACCTCGCGCGTGGATGGCAGGCGGTGGCAGTGGCTGGCCTGCGGTGCATCGAAGCGCGGCGTGCCGTAGGTCTGCAGCGAAGCCGGCGGGTCCTGCCAGGCCGGCGGCCAGGCGTCGGGCGCCGCGGCATGCGCGAGAGGCGCGTCGATCACGGCCGCGCAGGCGGCCAGCAGCGCAAGTGCGGCGACGGCCGGCACGGCGGCCACACGCAGCGGAAGGCGGGGGAGTCTCATCGGTTTTCTCCTGGTGGGGTGGTTGGGTGATGGGGCGCGGTGTGATACGCGGCAGCCCGCACGACGGGGTGAACCGGCGCGAAAACAACTTGAGATCACCCTGATCGCGCCCGCCGGCCGTATCAGCTGCGGATCAGGCAGACTCCCACCCGCGATGAGCTCCCCCGACGACGACACGCTGATGGCCGCCTACGCCCAGGGCGAGGCGGCGGCCTTCGAGCAGCTGTACGAGCGCCACCGGCAGGCGCTGTACCGCTTCGTGCGTCGCCTGCTCGGCACCGCCCACGCGGCGCAGGCCGACGAGGTGTTCCAGGACACCTGGCTGCGCGTCGTGCAGGCACGGGCGCGCTGGCAGCCGCAGGGCGCGAGCTTTCGCACCTGGCTGTTCACGCTCGCGCACCACCGCGCCATCGACCTGCTGCGCAAGAGCGGCCGCGAGGTCGCGGTCGATGCTTTCGAGGGCGAGGACGGCGAACCCTGGCAGCCCGACACGGCCGCCTGGCAGCATTGGCCGGCACCGGCTGCGGCCACGCTGCAGGGCGACGAACTCGCGTTCTGGCGCCGCGCCGGCGAGCGGCTGCTGAGCTGCCTGGACGAACTGCCGCTGGCCCAGCGCAGCGCCTTCCTGCTGCACCACGACGACGGGCTCTCGCTCGACGACGTGGCGCGCGCGCTGGAGGTCGGCTTCGAGACGGCGAAGACGCGCCTGCGTTATGCGATGAGCAAGCTGCGCACCTGCATGGGCGCCTACCTCGCGCCGGAGTCGAGATGAGCACGCCGGGCCGCCCCAAGTGTTCATGCTCCCGCCTGGCGGGACAGGTCGCAGGCCTGAGGGTGCAGACATGAGCACGCCGGAAGACGACAAGGTGCCGCGCGACGACTGGTTGCGCCAGGCGCTGCGCCATGCGCCCGACGCCGACGCGGCGCCCTCGCACAAGGTCGACGAAAGCATCCTGCGCATGGGCCGCGCTGCGGTGGCTCCGCGCGTCGAGCGGCCGGTGCATGCGACGCCGGCGCCGCTGCCCGCGTCCGGCGGCTGGGCCGAGGGCCTGGCCGCGCTGTGGGCCTGGCTCGCCCGGCCGCCAGTCGCGGCCGGATTCGCCGGCGTGATGGTGGCCACCCTGGTCGGCGTGATGTGGTGGGGCCGCAGCCCCGAGGAGATGCAGCCGCCGCAGGAAGCGCCGGTCGCCGCGGCACCGTCGACCGCGTCGGAGCGTGCCGCCGAGCCCGCTGCACCGCCGGTGGCCACCGCCGCGCTGCCCGAAGCCGCGCGCCAGGCCGCCGATGCCTCGGCCCGCGCGGCAGCCACGGCCGCTGCCGAACCGCCGGCGCGCAAGACCGCTGCCGCACCGACGCCGGCCCCCGCCGCACCGGCCGCAGCACCGCCCAAGGCCGAGGCGCCCGTGGTGGTGGCAGCCGCACCGCCGGCACCGGCCCCCGCGGCGATGCCGGCCGCGCCCGCGGCGCAGAACGCCGCCACGGCCGACATGGCCACACGTGCACGCGAATCCGCCGAACGCCGCGACCTGGCTGCCGCCAAGTCGGCCGCGCCCGCCGGCGCCGTGGCGCCGCAGCAGGCCGAAGCCGCTGCACCGAGTGCCCTGGCCGGCCGCGCCGCGGCGGCCTCCACCGCGCTCGAGACGCCAGGATTCAGCAATCTGCGCTTCGAGATCCGCCGCAAGCCGGCGGTCTGGACCTGGACGCGCGACGACGGCGCCGAACGCCCGATGGACGACGCCACCGAAGCCTGGATCGCCCAGACCGACCGCAGTGCGCGCACCGTGTGGCAGGCCGGCGCCGTGGGCGCCGATCAATCGACCACGACACTGCGCTTCACGCGCGACGGGGTCGTGCGTGCGGTACTGCGCCTAGGCCCCACCGGCATGCGCCTCACGCGCGGCGGCAAGACCGAGTCCGCCGAGCTCTCGCGCGGGCAGGCCGCGGCGCTGCTCTCCTCGCTCGACGCGCTGGGCCCCTGAGGGCAAGGAGGTCCGCGTCGTTATCATGGGCGGTTTGCGCCCCCGCGACCCGATGCCGACCCCTCCCGCGCCCGCCAGTCCGCCCCTCCGCGCGGAATCGCCCATGATCCGGGTGCCGGCCGTCGAGACGCCCGCGATTCGCGTGCGTGGGGCGCGCACGCACAACCTGAAGAACATCGACCTCGACATTCCGCGCCACCAGCTGGTGGTGATCACCGGGCTGTCGGGCTCGGGCAAGTCCAGCCTCGCGTTCGACACGCTGTATGCCGAGGGCCAGCGCCGCTACGTCGAGAGCCTGTCGGCCTACGCGCGGCAGTTCCTGCAGCTGATGGACAAGCCCGACGTCGACGTCATCGAGGGCCTGTCGCCGGCGATCAGCATCGAGCAGAAGGCGACCTCGCACAACCCGCGCTCCACCGTCGGCACGGTGACCGAGATCCACGATTACCTGCGCCTGCTCTATGCACGCGCCGGCACGCCCTTCTGCCCCGACCACGACCTGCCGCTGCGCGCGCAGAGCGTCAGCCAGATGGTCGATGCCGCGCTGGCGCTGCCCGAGGGCACCAAGCTGATGGTGCTGGCGCCGGTGGTGCGCGACCGCAAGGGTGAATTCGTCGAGCTGTTCGCCGACATGCAGGCGCAGGGCTACGTGCGCTTCCGTGTCGACGGCGCCGCCTACGAGGCGGCCGATGTGCCCAAGCTGAAGAAGACCGAGAAGCACGACATCGACGTCGTCATCGACCGCGTGAAGATCCAGCCCTCGGGCCTGCAGCAGCGCCTCGCCGAGAGCTTCGAGGCCGCGCTGCGCATCGCCGAAGGCCGCGCCATCGCGCTGGAGATGGACAGCGGCAACGAACACCTGTTCTCCAGCAAGTTCGCGTGCCCCGTCTGCAGCTACTCGCTGCCCGAGCTGGAGCCGCGGCTGTTCTCGTTCAACTCGCCGGTGGGCGCCTGCCCGAGCTGCGACGGCCTGGGCCAGGTGACGGTGTTCGACGCCGAGCGCGTGGTCGCCTTCCCCTCGCTGAGCCTGGCCAGCGGTGCGGTGAAGGGCTGGGACCGGCGCAACGCCTACACCTTCTCGCTGCTCGAGAGCGTGGCGCGGCACTACGACTTCGACATCGACCTGCCCTTCGAAGAGCTGCCGAAGAAGGCCCGGCAGGTGCTGCTGCACGGCTCGGGCAGCGAAGAGGTGGAGTTCGTCTACCAGGCCGAGGGCGCGAAGGGCAAGCAGCGCGTGGTCAAGCGCTGGCACCCCTTCGAAGGCATCCTGCCGAACTTCGAGCGGCGCTTTCGCGAGACCGACTCGGCGGCCGTGCGCGAGGACCTGGTGCGCTACCAGAGCGCCAAGCCCTGCCCCGACTGCCAGGGCACGCGGCTGCGCCGCGAGGCGCGCAACGTGTTCCTCGTCAACGGCGACGATTCGAAAGACACGCCGCGCGAGCCGATCTACCGCGTCGAGCACTTCACGCTGCGCGAGTGCCTGGCCTACTTCGAGTCGCTCACGCTGGCCGGCAGCAAGGCCGAGATCGCCGACAAGGTGGTGCGCGAGATCCGCTCGCGGCTGAAGTTCCTCAACGACGTCGGCCTGAACTACCTCAGCCTGGACCGCAGCGCCGACAGCCTGTCGGGCGGCGAGGCGCAGCGCATCCGGCTGGCGTCGCAGATCGGCTCCGGCCTGACCGGCGTGATGTACGTGCTCGACGAGCCGAGCATCGGGCTGCACCAGCGCGACAACGAGCGCCTCATCGGTACGCTGCGCCACCTGCGCGACCTCGGCAACAGCGTGCTGGTGGTCGAGCACGACGAGGACACGATCCGCGCCGCCGACCACGTGATCGACCTCGGCCCCGGCGCCGGCGTGCACGGCGGGCGCATCATCGCGCAGGGCACCGCCGACGAGGTGGCGGCCAACCCGGAATCGCTGACCGGCCGCTACCTCGGCGCGGCCGCGCGCGTGCCGGCAAGCGCCGCGCACGCTGGCCGACAGCACCGACCCGCAGCGCCTGAAGATCACCGGCGCGCGTGGCAACAACCTCAAGCGTGTCGACGTCGACATCCCGGTCGGCCTGTTCACCTGCGTGACCGGCGTGTCGGGCTCGGGCAAGAGCACGCTGGTCAACGACACGCTGTATGCCGCGGTGGCGCGCAAGCTCTACAACTCGCACACCGAGGCCGAGCCGCACGATTCGATCGAGGGGCTGGACGCGTTCGACAAGGTCATCAACGTCGACCAGAGCCCGATCGGCCGCACGCCGCGCTCGAACCCGGCCACCTACACCGGGCTGTTCACGCCGATCCGCGAGCTGTTCGCCGAGGTGCCGGCGGCGCGCGAGCGCGGCTACGGCGCCGGGCGCTTCAGCTTCAACGTCGCCGGCGGGCGCTGCGAGGCCTGCCAGGGCGACGGCGTGCTGAAGGTCGAGATGCACTTCCTGCCCGACGTCTACGTGCCCTGCGACGTCTGCCACGGCCGGCGCTACAACCGCGAGACGCTGGAGGTGCTCTACAAGGGCAAGAACATCACCGAGGTGCTCAACCTGACGGTGGAGGACGCGCACGGCTACTTCAGTGCCGTGCCGAACATCGCGCGCAAGCTGCAGACGCTGCTCGACGTGGGCCTGGGCTACATCCGGCTCGGCCAGAGTGCGACCACGCTGTCGGGCGGCGAGGCGCAGCGCGTCAAGCTGGCGCTGGAGCTGAGCAAGCGCGACACCGGCCGCACGCTGTACATCCTCGACGAGCCGACCACCGGGCTGCACTTCGCCGACATCGACCTGCTGCTCAAGGTGCTGCACCAGCTGCGCGACGCCGGCAACACGATCGTGGTGATCGAGCACAACCTCGACGTCATCAAGACGGCCGACTGGATCATCGACCTGGGCCCCGAGGGCGGCGCCGGCGGCGGCCTGGTGATCGCCCAGGGCACGCCGGAAGACGTGGCCACGAACCCGGCCAGCCACACCGGGCGCTACCTGGCGCCGCTGCTCGCCGGCTGATCTTCGATCGAGCGGCGGCCGAGTGCCGCGCAGGGTCTTCCGCCGGGTGGCTAGACTGCGCCCGAACAACGAGAGGAGACACCCGTGGCCCTGACCGTCGACTACTATTTCGCCCCCAACTCACCCTGGACCTACCTCGGCCACCAGCGCTTCGCCGAGATCGCCAAGGCGGCCGGAGCGACGATCAAGGTGCTGCCGGTGGACCTGGGCGGCAAGGTGTTCCCGGTCTCCGGCGGGCTGCCGCTGTCCAAGCGCGCACCGCAGCGCCAGGCCTACCGCCTGACCGAACTGAAGCGCTTCAGCGATTTCCTCGGCCAGCCGATCGTGCTGCAGCCGAAGTACTTCCCGGTGAACGCCGACGATGCCGCCAAGCTGATCATTGCGGTGGACATGCACGACGGCAGCGACGCGGCGATGCGCATCGCCGGGCGCATCCTGCGTGGCGTGTGGGTCGACGAGCGCAACATCGCCGACGCGCGCGACCTGGCGAAGATGCTCGAGGAAGAAGGCATGCCGTCGCGCCGGCTGGACGACTCGATGAGCCAGGCGGTGCACGTGCGCTACGAGCAGGACACGCAGCGGGCCATCGATGCCGGCGTGTTCGGCGCGCCGAGCTACGTGATCGACGGCGAGATCTTCTGGGGCCAGGACCGGCTGGACTTCGTGCAGCGCCGCCTCGCCCGGGGCTGAGCGCGATGCGCCGCATCCTGCTCGGCCTGGCCGCGCTGCTTGCCGCCGGCGCGGCCACGGCGCAAAGCTACACCGGCCCGATCTTCGACGCCCACCTGCACTACAACGAGGAGGCGTGGATGTCGGCGCATCCGGTCGACGATGCGCTGGGCCGCATGCAGCGCAGCGGCGTGCGCGCCATCGTCGCCAACAGCCGGCCCAACGACGGCACCAAGTCGCTGGCCAGCGCGCGCGAGAAGACGCAGGCTGCTGGCGTGACGGTGGTGCCCTTCATCCGCCTGTACCGCAACCGCGCCGACTACACCGGCTGGTTCCAGGACGAGACGATCTACGAGATGGTGCAGCGCGAGCTGGCCGCCGGCACCGCGGCCGGGCCCTACCGCGGCATCGGCGAGTTCCACCTCTACGACAGCGCGAACGCCAACGGCCCGGTGGCGCGCAAGCTGATGAAGCTCGCGCAGGAGAAGGACCTGGCGGTGCTCGCCCATGTCGACGACAGCGCCATCGACCTGCTGATGGCCCACGCACCGAACGTGCGCCTGATCTGGGCGCACACCGGCATCGGCGGCGCGCCGGCCGAGCGTGTGCGCGCGCTGCTGGCGAAGTATCCGAAGCTGATGGGCGAGCTGTCGTACCGGCCGGGCCTGACGGAGTCGGGCGGTGGCCTGAGCGCCGAATGGAAGGCGCTGCTCACGGCCCATTCCGAGCGCTTCCTGGTCGGATCGGACACCTGGGTCAACTCGCGCTGGGCCGGCTACGAAGGCCTGATGAGCGACGCGCGGCGCTGGCTGGCCGATCTGCCCGAGCCGGCCGCGCGGCGCATCGCCTGGGAGAACGGCGTGCGATTGTTCGGGATCCCGCCGCTGGCGAGCGAGCGCTGACACGAGGGGCTGCGCCACAATCGGCCGGCGTCCCACGCGCCGCCCATGTCAGCCGCCCCGCTTCCCGCCAATGAATCGCAGCGCCTGTCGGCATTGCTGGAACTCGGCCTGCTCGACACCGGACCGGAAGAAGACTACGACGCGCTGGCGGTCGCCGTCGCGCAGGCCTGCGATTGCCCGATCGGCTCGGTCTCGCTGGTCGACGCGACGCGCCAGTGGTTCAAGGCCGCCCACGGCCTGGCGCTGAGCGAGCTGCCGCGGGAGAACAGCTTCTGCGCGCACGCCATCCTCGGGTCATCGCTGTTCGTCATTGCAGACACGCTCGCCGACGTGCGCTTCTGCGACAACCCCTTCGCCCTGGCGCCCGACGGCATCCGCTTCTACGCCGGCATGCCGCTGCAGCTGGACGGCGTCACGCTCGGCACACTGGCGGTGATGGACACGCGGCCGCGCGAGCTCGGCCCGACGCAGCGCCAAGCACTGCAGGGGCTGGCGCGCGTGGCCGTGGAGTTGCTGCGCAGCCGCCGCCGCGTACGCGCGCTGCACGAGGAGCGCACCCGGCTGCACGACCTGGCGCGCGCCTCCGGCGACTGGATGTGGGAGCTGGATGCGCAGCTGCGCTACCGCTGGATCTCGGGGCAGTTCGAGCCCGTCACCGGCCTGCCGCCCCATGCGCTGCTCGGCCACGAGATCGAAGACGCGCCCTTGCTCGATGCCAGCGGCATGCCGCTGGCCGGCGGCGGCAGCCTGCTCGGCCTGCTGCGCGAGCGATTGCCCTTCAGCCGTGTGGTCACGGCCAAGCACACGCCACGCGGACGGCTGCTCGTGTCGCGCAGCGCCCTCCCGGTGGTCGACGAGGCCGGCCACTTTCGCGGCTGGCGCGGCACCGCGCGCGACGTGACGTCGCGCATCGATGCCGAGCACAACGCGGCGCAGCACGACGAACGGCTGCGCAAGCTGTCGTCGCAGATTCCGGGGCTGATCTTCCAGTACCTCCGCCACGCGGACGGCCGCAGCGAGTTCCCCTTCGTCAGCCGCGGCGTCGAAGCTGTGTTCGGCGTCAGCGCCGAGGAGGTGGCGCGCGAACCGAGCAACGCCTTCCAGATCTTCCATCCGCAGGATCGCCAGCGCGTGCTCGCCGGCATCGAGCGTTCCGCGGCCGAGCTGACAGTGTGGTACGACGAGTACCGCGTGGTCCGGCGCGACGGCCAGGAGCGCTGGCTGGAGACACGCGCGTCGCCGGAGCGGCTGCCCGACGGCGCGACGCTGTGGCATGCCTTCAGCGCCGACGTCACCGACCGCATGCTGACGAAGGCTGCGCTGCGCTTGGGCGAAGCGCGCTGGGAGATGGCGGCGCGGGCCACCGGCATGGGTCTGGCCGAACTGGACCTCGCCAACGGCCGCCTGCAATTCGACGAGCGGGCCTGCCGCAACCATGGCCTGGCCTGGCCGTCACCGCACTTCACGCTGGGAGACTGGGTGCAATCGATTCATCCGGACGACCGTGATCGCGCCGCGGCGGCGGTGCGGCTGGCCGTGCAGACGCGCGGCGCACTCGACGAACGGGCGCGCGTGATCCTCCCCGACGGCAGGCAGCGCGTGCTCGAGTTCGTCGGGCAGGCCATCGTCGACGCGGCCGGCGCGCCGACCGGCATCCTCGCCACCTGCCGCGACGTCACCGAACAGGCCGAGCACGAGCGGCTGCGGCAGGACAAGGAGAGCGCGGAGCGCGCCAATCGCGCGAAGAGCGAGTTCCTATCGCGCATGAGCCACGAGCTGCGCACACCTTTGAACGGCATCCTCGGCTTCGCGCAGCTGATGTCGCTGGACCGCGGTGCGCCGCTATCGACCGACCAGCAGCATCGACTCGACAACATGGTGCATGCCGGGCGCCACCTGCTGGACCTGATCAACGACGTGCTCGAGCTCGCGCGTGCCGAGCACCAGCACGGCGCAATGCAGCCCGAGGCGGTAGACGGCATGGCGGCCATGTCGCGCTGCCTGTCGATGATTGCGCCGCTGGCCGATCAGATCGGCGTTCAGCTGCCCGCCGCGCCGGCTGGCCGCTGCTGGGTGCAGGCCGACCGGCGTGCGCTGGAGCAGGTGCTGATGAACCTGCTGTCCAACGCGATCAAGTACAACCGCCGCGGCGGCCGGGTGGGTGTGCATATCGGCACGTCCGCGGGCTCGGTGCAGTTCGCCGTGAGCGACGAAGGCCCGGGCCTCACGCCGGCACAGCAGGCGCGGCTGTTCCAGCATTTCGAGCGGCTCGGCGCCGAGACCAGCGGCGTGCCCGGCAGCGGGCTGGGGCTGGTGATCTCGCGCGAGCTGGCGCAATCGATGGGCGGCGAACTGCAGGTGCAGAGCCGCAGCGGCGCGGGCTCCACCTTCACGCTGGTCATGCCCGGCTGCGAGGCGCCGCCGGACGACGCGCCGCTGCCGGTCACCGCCGACGACACGGCGGTGCCAGTGGTGGACGCCGGCGCAGCGCGCGTGGTGCTGTACATCGAGGACGAGCCGCTGAACGTGCTGCTGATGCAGGAGGTCTTCCGGCTGCGCGGAGCCTGGCAGCTGCGTGTCGCGGGCACCGGGCGCGACGGGCTGGCGATGGCCGCGGCGCTGCAGCCCGACGCCGTGCTGATCGACATCCACCTGCCCGACATGGGCGGCGTCGACGTCGTGCGCGCCCTGCGCGGCGGCACCGGCACCCGCCAGTTGCGCTGCATCGCACTGTCGGCCGACGCGATGGCCGAGCAGATCGATGCGGCGCGTGCCGCGGGTTTCGACGACTACTGGACCAAGCCGATCGACGTGCCGCAGGTGCTGGCCGGGCTGGACCGCGTGCTGGCCTGAGCCTCGCGGCCGAGTCGCCGCGCCAATGAAAAAGCCGGCGCAAGCGCCGGCTTCCAGTCCGCGAGGCCCGAAGGCCGCGGCAGGCTTTACTTCAGGTGCGCGTTGACGTACTTCGTCAGTTCGAACATCGAGACCTGAGCCTGCTTCACGACTTCCTTCAGCTTCGCGTCTGCGTTGATGAGGGTGCGCTTGACCTTGTCTTGCAGGCCGTGCTTCTTGATGTACTCCCACACCTTCTTCGTCACCTCGGTGCGCGGCAGCGGCTTGTCGCCGATGATCGCGGCGAGCGCGGCGCTCGGCGTCATCGGCTTCAGGAACGCCGCGTTCGGGGTGCGCTTCTTGGCGGGAGCCTTCTTGGCCGGAGCCTTCTTCGCGGGAGCCGCCTTCTTGGCCGGAGCGGCCTTCTTGGCCGGAGCCTTCTTTGCCGGTGCCGCCTTCTTGGCCGGGGCCTTTTTCGCTGCCGCCTTTTTCGCGGGAGCCTTCTTCGCAGTTGCCATGTTGATTCTCTCCATCAAAGTTTGTTGATGTGCCCGGGATGGGCGAGAGTCGCGTGGACTCTCATTTCTCCATAGCACCGTGCGGAGCGAATGGTAATGCGTCAGTGCTGCATTGAGAAGCAGTTTTCACTCGAAGAATGATGTTCTTGTCGAGGTAAATGGTGCTTTTGTCGCTCTTGAACGTCACCTAGGGCGCTCCCAGGAGGCTCCCAGGGCGTTCGAAGAGCAATTCCCGACGTGCATCTGCGAGCGTCGCGCAGCCCGCAAGTGCCATCGCGATCTCGAGTTCATCGCGCAGCAGACGCAGTGCATGGGCCACGCCCTGCGCCCCCGCGACGGCCAGCGCAAGGACGTACGGGCGGCCGATCAGCACCGCGCGCGCACCGAGCGCGACGGCCTTGAGCACGTCGGTGCCGCGGCGGATGCCGCCGTCCACGAGCAGTGGTACGGCGCCGCCGACCGCGTCGGCAATGCGCGGCAGCGCCCACGCGGTGGGCAGCGCGGTGTCGAGCGTGCGGCCGCCGTGGTTGGAGACGATCAATCCGTCCACGCCTTGCGCCAGGGCAAGGCGCGCGTCGTCCGCATGCAGCACGCCCTTGAGCAGCAGCGGCAGCCGCGTCACGCCGCGCAGCCAGGCCACGTCGTCCCATTGCGTCGCGGCCTGCAGCAGCCCGCCGCAGAGTTCGCCGCCGTGCGGCAGCGGTGGCGCGCCGTGCAGGTGGACCGCCGACACGTCGGCCGGCAGGCGGAAGCCGGCGCGCCGTTCGCGGTCGCGCGCGCCATGCACCGGCGCATCCACCGTCAGCACCAGCGCCTCGAAGCCGGCGGCTTCGGCGCGCCGCATCAGCGCGAGGTCGAAACCGCGGTCACCCTGCAGGTAGATCTGGAACCACAGCGGCCCGCGCTGCGTGTCGTCGCGCACCGCGCGGGCCACCTCTTCCATCGGCGTGCTCGATTGCGTGCTCAGCACCAGCCCCGCGCCCTGAGCCGAGGCGGCGAGTGCGCTGCCGAGTTCGCCTTGCGGATGCGCCATCCGCTGGTACGCCACTGGCGCGAGCAGCAGCGGATGCGCCAGCGTGCGGCCGAGCAGTTCGACACGCGTGTGGCCATGGGCCAGCGGGCGCAGCACGCGCGGCTGCAGCCACAGGGCGTTCCAGGCCTCGCGGTTGGCGCGCAGCGTGCGCTCGTCGGCCGCGCCGCCGGCGAAGTAGGCCCAGGCGTTCGGATCCAGCGCCTCGCGCGCACGCTCTTCGTAGTCGCCCACGCACACCGGCGCCGGCGCACCCAGGCTCATGTGTCCGCCCACAGACGCAGCAGGTTGTGGTACGTGCCGGTGAGCGCCACCGCTTCGTCGCTCTCGCCGTCGCGTGCGCGCAGGCGCATCAGCGCCCTGTCCATGTCGTGCAGCAGGCGGCGCTGCTCGTCGCTGCGCACCATGCTCTCGATCCAGAAGAAGCTGGCCAGCCGCGCACCGCGCGTCACCGGCTCGACGCGGTGCACGCTGGTGCCCGGATAGACCACCGCATCGCCGGCCGCGAGCTTGACGCGCTGCTCGCCGAAGGTGTCGGCGATGACCAGCTCGCCGCCGTCGTAGCTGTCGGGCTCGGCGAGGAACAGCGTGCAGCTGACGTCGGTGCGCACCCGCACGCCCGTGCCCGGCGCATAACGCACCGCCTTGTCGACATGGTCGCCGTAGGTGTTGTGCGCACCCTCGTAGCGGTTGAACATCGGCGGGAAGACCTTCTTCGGCAGCGTGGCCGAGAAGAACAACGGGTGCCTCTCGAGCGCGCCGAGCACCAGCGCCTGCAGCGCCAGCGCCTGCGCGCAGGTGGCGGGCAGCTGCAGGTTGTTCTTCACCAGCGCGGCCTGCGTGCCGGCGGTGAGCTCGCCGGGCTCCCACGGGGCGCCCTCGAGCAGCTGGCGGGCCCGCGCCAGGGCCTCGGGTTCCAGCACGGCAGGGATGCGGATCAACATGGCGGTGCTTGCGGTCGCTAGAACTTGAAACTCGCGGTGGCCTGGATCAATCGGCCCGGTCCGGGGATGTAGTGGCCGGTGTAGAGCTGGTCGGCATAGAGCTTGTCGGTGACGTTGCTCACGTTGATCTTGTAGACGAGCCGCTCGGGCAATGCGGTGAACTCGGCCATCAGGTCGGCGGTGACGAATCGCGGCGCGCTGAACCCCGGGTTGCGGATCGGCGTCTGGCTCGAGCGGGCGTTCAGGCCGCCGCCGACGCGCAGCGCCGGCGTGAGCTTGTAGGTGCTCCAGATCGTGCCGGAGTGCCGCGGCGTCAGCGACGGGCGCGTGCCCTGCCCTTCGGAGCCGGCCACGCCCTGGTCGATCTTCGCCACCGGGATCCACATGTAGGAGCCATACACCTCCCAGGCCGGCGTGATGCGCCCGGTCAGGTCGAGCTCGACGCCGGCGGCGTGGCGCTTGCCCGACAGCGTGACCAGGTTCACCAGCGGGTCGGTGTTGCGCTCGTGCAGCTTGGTGGTGCGGAAGATCGCCGCGCGGCTGGTGAAGTGGCCGTCGGCCGAGTCGATGCGGGCGCCGAGCTCGACGTTGACCGACTGCTCGGGCGGGATGTCGGCATTCGCGGCGCTGAGCGAATAGGCCTCGCCCGAGGTGTTGAACGAGGTCGCACCGGAGAGGTGGAAGCTCATCCGTGGCGACGGCTGGTAGAGCAGGCCGAGTCGCTTGCTGACTTCCGAGACCTTCATCGAGTAGCTGGCCAGGGTCTCGGGACCGGCGGCGTTGGCCGGGATCGCGAAGGTGTCGTAATAGCCGACCAGATAGTCGTAGCGCACGCCGGCGAGCAGCTTCCAGTCGGGCGTGAACTCGATCAGGTCCTGCACGTAGACTCCCGCCGCCTTGGACGTGTAGGCGCTGGAGCGGCGCAACACCCGCGAGTCTTCCGCGATGGCGGCACCGTCGTCGGGCGTGCCGATGGTGGTGGTCGGCTTGCTCAGCGTCACGCCGCCCTGCGCGGCCGTGCGCGCGGCGAAGACCTCCTTCTGTTCGCGCGCGAAGTCGGCGCCGGCCTGTACTTCGTGGCCCATGCCGCCCGCCTGAAACCGCGTGCTCAGGTCGCTCTGCGCATGGATCGTGTCCATGTTCTGGATCTTCAGCTGCGTGCCGCGGTTGATCACGCTGCCGGGGCCGAAGGTCGCCAGGCTCACGCCCAGCCCGCCCGGCTGCGACGCGGCGGCGGCGAAGCGCACCGTGCCGGCACGCTGGTCGCGTTCGTACGCGCCCCGGCGCAGCTTGGTGACCAGCTCGGTGCCGGCGCCGAAGCGGTGAGTGTGCGTGGCGGTGAGCGTCTGCGCGCCGCCGGCGTTGCGGTCGCTGGCCATGCCGTAATAGGCCGAGGGCGAGATCGGCAGCAGCGTGCTATCGGATACCGGCGAGGCGAGCGTCGGCCGGATCCACGGCATGCCGTAGTTCATGCCGTTGTCGTTGTCGAGCACGTAGGCGCCGACGGAGAACTCGTCGCGCTCGCCGATGCCCCAGCGGTAGGTGGCGGCGATGCCGCGCTTGTCCAGGCTCGTGCCGGCGCCGTTGTTGTCGGCCTTCGTCACCATCGTGCCCAGGCGCAGCGCGCTGCTTTCGCCGAGCTTGAGGTTGAAGTCGCCCACCGCGCGGACGTAGGCGTGGTTGCCCATCGTCACGTCGACCTGGTTTTCGTTGATCAGCCGCGGCACCTTGGTGACCTGATTCACTGCGCCGCCGGTGGAGCCGCGGCCGAACAGCATCGAGGCCGAGCCGCGCAGCACCTCGAGGCGGTCGAGGTCGAAGGTGTCGCGGTCATAGAAGGCCGGGTCGCGCATGCCGTCGACGAACACGTCACCGGTGGCCTGCAGCGAAAAGCCGCGCAGGCGAATGTCTTCCTCGCCGCCTTCGGCCGCAAGGAAGCTGATGCCCGAGGTGTTCTTCAGCACGTCTTTCATCGTGTCGAGGTTGCGGTCGTCGATCAGCTTCTCGGTCACCACCGTCACCGACTGCGGTATGTCGCGCAGCTCCTGCTGGCCCTTGCCGATGCGCGTCTCGGTGGCGCGGTAGGCATCTTTGCCGGCCGCCTCGGCCTGCGCGCGCACCTTGATCGGCGCCAGGGTGGCTTCGTTCGCTGCGGCAGCCGGTGGTGCCGATGCGGCCGAGGCCGCAGCCGCGGGTGCATCCGGCGTCTGCGCCTGCGCACCGCCGAGGGCGAAGCCGAAGCCGGCGGCCAGGGCGCCGAGCGGCAGCAGTGCGGTGCCGGGATGGCGGGAAGAGGTGGTCTTGTCGAGATCAGGGCGTCGCATGGCGCTCTCCGTGGTGGGGTGGGCACGGGCTGGCGCTGGCGGGCTGGTGCGAAGGTCGATGTGAAAGGGGCGGCGGCTACTTGGTGAGGATCAGTTTCCCGAGGGCGGTCTGGCGCAGTCGATAGAGCACGCCGTGGTGGTCGATGAGCAGTTCGGTCGCGCCGCGCAGCAGCAACGCGCTGTCGATGCGCTGCGGCGCCACGTCGGCTGGCGCGGGCGTGGGTGCCGGCCGGATCGGCGGCGGCGGGCGCTGCGGCGAATCCATGGCTCAGCGCGCCGTTTCGGGTTCACTGACGAAGCCGATGCGCGTGAGCCCGGCGCGCGAGGCATCGGCCAGCGTCTGCGCGACCACGCGGTAGGCGACCGCCTGGTCGGCGCGCAGGTGCACTTCGGGTTGCGGCTGCTTGAGGCTCTCGGCCGCGAAGCGTTGCGCGGCTTCGGCACGGCTGACGGGCTCGCCGTTCCAGTGCAGCACGCCGGCGGCGTCGATGGCGAAGTCGATCTTGTCGGGCTTGAGCTGGTTCTCCTGCGCGCTGGCGCGCGGCAACTCCAGCTTCACGGCATGGGTGAGCAGCGGTGCGGTGATGATGAAGATCACCAGCAGCACCAGCATCACGTCGATCAGCGGCACCATGTTGATGTCCGCCATCGGTGCGCTGGCGTTCCTGGAGTCGAAGCTGGCGAAGGCCATGGCGCGCTCCTCAGGCTGCCGCCGGCCGGTTGGGCAGCGTGCGCACGCTGGCACTGCCGGCCGGGGCCGGTGCCGCGCTCAGCGGCTGGCCCATCGACACGAAGGTGTGCAGCTCGTAGGCGAAGGCGTCGAGCTTGGACACCATTACGCGGTTGGCCCGCGTGAGCCAGTTGTAGCCCATCACTGCCGGGATCGCGACGGCCAGGCCCAGGCCCGTCATGATGAGCGCCTCGCCCACCGGGCCGGCCACTTTGTCGAGCGTGCCGGCGCCGCTCATGCCGATCGCCACCAATGCGTGGTACACGCCCCAGACGGTGCCGAACAGGCCGACGAACGGCGCCGTGGCGCCCACCGTGGCCAGCACCGCCAGGCCGTTGTCGAGCCGGGTGGTCTCTTCGTCGAGCACCTTCTTGATGGTGCGGGTGACGAAGTCGCTCGCGCTGCCCGCCTCTTCGAGCTTGGCAGCGCCATAGCGGGCGTGGTGCGCCTGCGCGTGCATCGCATGGCTGGTCAGGTGCGAGAAGGGATCGCGTACGCCGTGTGTCGAGATCTCGGCGGCCACCGCGTCCAGCGACGTGGCGTTCCAGAAGAAGTCGAGGAATCGGTGGCTGCGCCCGCGGCGCACCACCAGCGTCAGGCCCTTGATCACCAGGATCGCCCAGGACACGACGGACATCAGCACGAGGATCGCCAGCAGCGTCTTGCCCACCGCATCGCTTTGCGCGATGAAGTGCGTGAAGCCAAGGGTGGTGTCGGTGTTCACGGTCATCTCTCCAGTTCGAAAGGAATCGGGATGCGCGCCCAGCCCGCGGTGGGCACGCCGTTCTCGGTGTAGGGCTTGAAGCGCGCGCGCTGCACGCCGGCCAGCGCCGCTTCGTCCAGCCGCGCGAAGCCCGACGACTGCGCCAGTTGCACGCTGCGCGCCAGCCCGGCTTCGTCGACATAGACGCGCACCACCACCAGCCCGGCCTCGCCCAGCCGGCGCGACAGGCGCGGGTATTCGGGCGCAGGCGGCTCGAGGTACTGGATGGCCGAGGCCGGGATGTTCTTCGGCGGCGGCGCAGGTGCGGGCGGGGCCGGAGGTGCCGGCGGGGCGGGCACCGCCACGGCCACGACCGGCGGCGCCGGTTCGGGTTCGGGTGCCGGTGCCGTGAATGCCGCCGGGGCGGGCGCCGGCGCGGCCGTGATCAGGGGAGCGATGGGCGTCGTCTTCTTCGGCAGTGCCAACGGCGCGGGCGGCGGCGGTGGCGGCGCAGGTGGCACCGGCTGCTCTGGCGCGACCAGCGAGACGAACATCGGCGCGGCCTCGCCCAGCGCCTGCCGAACCGCCGGCACCTGCAGCGCCGCATACACGCCCACGCCGTGCAGCGCAGCGATGCCCAGCACCACCGCGCGCCGCGCGCCGGGGCCGAGACCATCGGCGCGTCGTGCCGGCGCTCGGCAGGAACGCAACGGCGGTGAAGGGGCGAACGAAGACATGCGAGTGATCGTAACACGAACCATTCGCATTTAGAAGAAGCGGGCGGGAGCGTTGTACGCACGCCCCGCCCGCCCGCGGTTCAGCGCCCGGCAGGCGGTGCCGCGATGCGCGGCGCAGTCTTCACGCTCCACAGCATCGTGACGGCGAGGATCGCCACCACCACGCCGAGCGACACGAGCACCGGGATCTTGTAGATGTCGATCAGCATCATCTTCGTGCCGATGAACACCAGGATCACCGCCAGGCCGTAGCTGAGCAGGTGGAACTTCGCGGCCATCGCGGCGAGCAGGAAGAACATCGCGCGCAGGCCGAGGATGGCGAAGATGTTCGACGTGAGCACGATGAACGGGTCGTCGGTGATCGCGAAGATCGCCGGGATCGAGTCGACCGCGAAGATCACGTCGGTGATGCCCACCAGCGCCACCACCATCAGCAGCGGCGTGGCGATGCGTTTGCCGTTCTCGACCGTCCAGAACTTCTCGCCGTCGAAGCCCTTCGAGACCGGCAGCACGCGGCGCAGCAGCTTCAGGGCCGGGTTGTCATCCAGGTTCTGCTCCTTGCCCGCGGCCCACCACATCTTGATGCCGGTGAGCAGCAGGAAGGCGCCGAACACATAGAGCACCCAGTGGAACTGCGCGATCAGCCAGCCGCCCACCAGGATCATCACGGTGCGCAGCACGATCGCGCCGACGATGCCGTACATCAGCACCCGCTTCTGATAGGCCGGCGGCACCGAGAAGTAGGTGAAGATCATCAGGAAGACGAAGATGTTGTCGACCGCGAGCGACTTCTCGATCAGGTAGCCGGTGAGGAATTCGAACGCGCGGGTGTTCGCCGCTGCGGCGATGGCGGGATCGTCATGCGTCTTCAGCGCCCACCAGAACAGCGCATTGAAGGCCAGGCTGAGCATCACCCAGACGATGGACCACTTGATCGCCTCGGGCACCGTCACCTCGTGGGCACCCTGCTTGCGCAGCACCACGAAATCGACGAACAGTGCCACCAGCACCGACACGATGAAGAACGCCCACAGCCAATCCGGCGCAACGGTATTCATACGGCAAGACTCCCGCTTGATTCGACACTCACGATCGGCGGCATGGCTGCCGCCGGAAGGGGTGCCGAAGAGTCTTGCGGGGGTCCGGCGGGTGCGAGGCACCGGCTGGAACTGCGAGCCCGGCCGACAGCCTGGCGGCTGCCGACGAATTGACGGGCTGCGCGACGGCATTGCGCCGTTCGCTACTCCCCCTTCAGCGGAGCGGATTTTGCCCGCGAACCGCTTGTCCCCATGAGTTTTGCGGGAATGGCGCTATTCTTGCCGCCATGAAGATCCTCGTCCGCTGGCTCCTGCTGGCCGCCGCCTTGCTGCTGGTGGCCTACCTCTACCCCGGCGTGGCCATCACGAGCTTCGGCTCGGCGATGATCGCGGCCTTCGTGATCGGCGTGTTCAACACGCTGCTGCGGCCGATCCTGGTGCTGCTCACCCTGCCGGTCACGCTGCTGACGCTCGGCCTGTTCCTGTTCGTCATCAATGCGCTGATGTTCTGGGCCGCGGCCCAGGTGCTCGACGGCTTCGCCGTCAACGGCTTCGTGGCGGCACTGATCGGCTCGTTGATCTACAGCGTGATCGGCATGGTGATCGACGTGGCGATGGAGCGGCTGTTCTCGCGGTCTTCAGCCGCCTGATCGACGCGCTGCCGCGGCGGACTTGACCACAGCGCCGCGCACCTCGAAGCGCACCGTCTGCAGCACGCGGCCGCCCGGGCCGATGAGCGACAGCTCATGCCGGCCCGGCCAGGGCGCCCACGCGAGCGATGCGCCCTGGCCGACACGCCGGCCGTCCAGCATCCAGGTGCCGCGCTCGCCCTCGAAGCGGATCTGCTGCGCCGCCGGCGGGATGTCGGGGTCGAGCGCGTAGCGGCTGCCGTCGCGCGGGCTGGTGATGCCGAAGGCGCGCTGCGGTGCAAGCTGGCTGCTGTCGCGTTGCCGCGCTTGTTCGGTGCCGGCGATGAAGACTTCGTCGCGCGGAGCTTCCCGATGCGAATCGAAGGCGACGTGCGAAACCACCACGCCCGCGGGCCGCAACGGCAAACGCGAGGGCCGGCCCTCGTGCAGTCGCGTCACCAGCGTGTGCCAGACCGGCGCCGCGCCGCTCACGCCGCTGACGTCGTGCATCGGCTCGCCGCTGGCGTTGCCGACCCACACGCCGACGGTGTAGCGGTCGGTGAAGCCGACGCACCAGTTGTCGCGCAGGTCCTTGCTGGTGCCGGTCTTCACCGCCGCAAAGCCGCGCGTGGCCAGTGCGCTGGCCAGGCCGAAGGTGCGTGCGCGCGCGCCGTTGTCGGCCAGGATGTCGGTCACCAGGTGCACCGCAGCCGCATCGGCCACGCGGCGTGGTGATGCGGGCAAAGCCGGCGCGCCGCGCAGCAGCGGCGCGCTGGCCAAACCACCATTGGCCAGGGCGCGGTAGGCGTTGGTCAGCGCGAGCAGCGTGACGTCGGCACCGCCCAGCGCCAGCGCCTGGCCGTGATAGCCGGCGGACTCGCTCAAGGCCAGCCCGAAGGCATTGAGCCGCGCGAACAGCGCGTCGGGCCCGAGCATGGCGCCCACGCGCACCGCCGGCACGTTCAGGCTCGCGCCGAGTGCGGTGCGCGCACTCACCCAGCCCTTGAACTCGCGGTCGTAGTTCTGCGGCAGGTACAGGCCCGAGGGGGTGGCGATCTGCGCCGGTGAATCGTCGAGCAGGCTCGCCGGCGTGATGAGCCGCTTCTCGAAGGCCAGCTCGTAGACGAACGGCTTGAGCGTCGAACCCGGCTGGCGCCGCGCGAGCACGCCGTCGACCTGCGCCGCCGCCGATGTGCCGCCGTTCGCGCCGACCCACGCGAGCACCGCGCCGCTGGCGTTGTCGAGCACGACGATGGCGCCGTCCTCGACGTTGCGGCCGGTCAGCTCGGCGAGCTGGTGGCGCAGCGTCTCGATGGCCAGGCGCTGCACGCCGGCATCCAGCGTGCTGCGCTGCACGGCCGGCCCCTGCCAGTCGATGGCCTGGCGCGCGAAGTGCGGCGCCATCTGCTCGCCCAGCGGCATGCCGCCGCTGCGCGACAGCGCTGCGCGCGTCTGCAGCTCGATGCCGGCGCAGCTGAGCTGCTGCAGCGCCAGTACCTCGCAGGCGCGCTGCGCGACGCGCTCGGGCGGCGCGTTCGGCGCGCGCACCAGCGCGGCGGTGATGGCGGCCTCGCTGTCGTCCAGGCCGCTCGCGTGCTTTCCGAACAGCGTCTGCGCCAGCGCCGGCACGCCGACCAGCTCGCCGCGCAGCGGCACGGCATTCAGGTAGGCCTCGAGGATCTGGCTCTTCTTCCAGTGCCGCTCGAGCTGCGTCGCGGTGACGGCCTGGCCGATCTTCTGCACCACGCTGCGGCCGGCGGGCGGGCGCGCGAGGCCGTCGTCGATCAGGCCGGCGAGCTGCATGGTCAGCGTCGAGGCGCCGCGGGTGCGCGTGTTCCACAGGTTGGCCCAGGCACTCGCGGCCACCGCCTGCCAGTCGACACCGCTGTGCTCGTGGAAGCGTTTGTCCTCGCTGAGCACGATGGCGCGCAGCAGCGCCGGCGAGGTATCGGCCAGCGGCACCCAGGGCAGCCGGCGCACCGACTTGTCGACCCGCAGCGTCTGCACCGGCACACCGTGGCGGTCGAGCAGCGTGATCTCGGAGGGCTTGTGCGCGGCGCGGACCTCGTCGAAGCTCGGCAGCGCGAACGCCGCCGCGGGCAGCGCGCAGCACAGCGCGAGCAGCGTGCGTTTCAAGGCGCCACCTCCACCGCCGCGTTGGGCAGCTCGCCGAAGGTCTCCGGCGAGTACATCGCCTCGACGCGCGTGGGCGGCAGCGCGAAACGGCCGGGGTTGTTCAGCCGCACGGTGTACTCGATCACGTGCCTGCCGCGCGGCAGGTACTCGAAGTAGCTGCGGAAGGCCTCGAAGCTGCGCTCCTCGTAGGCGGCCCAGGCGCTGCCCTCCTTCTTTTCGCCGCGCGTGGCGATGGCCGAGTCGCGGCCCAGGCCCGAGCCCAGCAGCGTGGCGCCGCCGGGCACCGGGTCGCTGAGGACCACCCAGGTCATGTCGGACTGCGCCTCCACCTCGAGCCGCACGCGCATCACGTCGCCGCGCGACCAGCGCGCCTTGTCCTTCTGCTCCACCGCGCTGATGCTGCGTGTGATCGCGTAGCCTGCGCGCAGCGGTGCCTTCAGCGGGATCGCGGCCAGGCTCTGCACAGTGAGCCAGGGCTTGCCGGCGCCTTCGTGCGTGACGCTCAGCGTGCCCGGCTTGTCGGGCCAGGCCAGCTGCACACGCCCGCCTTCGGCGCTGCGCGACCAGTCGATCGCCTGCGGCGCACCGCCCGCCGACGCGACGCTGCGCCCGCCGACCTTCACCGACTCGAACTTCGCCGAGAACTTGTCCAGCGCGAGCGAGCCCCACAGGTTGGCGGTGGTGGTCAGCCAGGCACCGCGCTTCTGCCGCGCGAGGCTGCCGACGACGAGTCGCGGCAGGTCGTCCTTCCACGCCGGGTCGTCGAGCGTGGCGAGGATGAGCTTCGCCGCGTTGGCATCGGCACTGTCCATCAGCCACCACCAGAAGTCGTCGTCCTCGGTGGAAAAGCGCAGCGTCGTGCCGGCGAACGTGAGCCGCGCACGCAGGATCTGCTGCACCTCGTCGAGCCGCTTCGCCTGCTCGGGGATGCCGTTGACGCGGCGCAGGATCGACAGCCAGTCGATCAGCGCCGCCGTCGGCCAGACGTTGGGCGTGAGGTTGACCGAGCCCAGCATGCGTGCCTGCGCGCGGCCGTGCCGCGCGAGCGCTTCGATGGCAGCGAGCTTGCGCACGTCGAGATCGGGCCGGGGCGACCAGAACTTGCGCTCGATGCGGCCCTCGACGAAGGCCGTCAGGCCGTCCAGCATCGCGTCGCGCGCCACCGCCGGCAGCGTGAAGCCGGCCTCGTGCGTGGCAGCGACGATGTAGGCGGTGAGCCGGTCGCTGCCACGCGCGCCGTCTTCGGCGCGCGGCGGGAAGTAGTTGGCCAGGCCGTCCTTGTCGAGGTAGGTCGGCAGGCTGTTGCTCACCGCGTTCCACAGCGCCTCGTCGCGCAGGCCCACCGCCTTCGAGGTCTTCTGCTCGAGGCAGCTGAACGGGTAGGTCTCGAAGAAGCGCCGCAGGCCCGGCAGCGCGCCGCTGAGCCTGGGCTGCAAGGCCACGCCGAGACCGCCGCGCTTCGGGCCGGTGGCGGGCAGGGCATCGGCGGGCGCGGCCACCGTCAGCGAGAACGGCGCGTCCAGCTGCGTCAGCGCGGCCTGCAGCACGCGCACCGGCACCGCGGCGCTCACCAGCTGCGTGAGCTTGAGCCGGTCCTTCGCGGCGCCGCCGGGCTCGTCGACCGCCGCCTCCCAGGCGATGCTGAAGGCCTCGGCCGGCACGTCCACCGGCCAGACGATCTCTTGCGCCGCGCCGGCGGCGAGCGTCAGCTCCTGCGGCGGGAAGTTCAGCGGCGTGCGCACGATCTCCGCGCCGCTGCCGCTGTTCGCCGTGCCCACGAGCGTGGCGCGCAGCTTCATCGTGCGCGCCGTGGTGTTTCGCAGCGTCAGCATGGCGGCGAAACGATCGCCCTCGCGCACCAGCGGCGGCAGGCCGGAGAGCACCTGCAGGTCCTGCGTGACGCGGATGCTGGTGCTGCCGCTGCCGAAGCGCTGCACGCCTTCGTCGGCCACGGCGACGAGGCGGAAGCTGGTCAGCGAATCGTTCAGCGGCACCTCGATGACCGCTTCGCCGTTCGCATCGAGCACGACGCGCGGGTTCCACAGCAGCAGCGTATCGAACAGCTCGCGCGCACCGCTGCGCCCGCCGCCGCCGCCGGCGGCCACCGCCTTGCGGCCGTAGTGGCGCCGGCCGATGATCTCGCTCTGCCCGGTGGCCGTGCCCACGCCCCAGGCACGCTGCTGGATCATTGCGTGCAGCAGGTCCCACGACTCGTTGCCGCGCAGCGCGAGCAGGCCCTCGTCGACCGCCGCGAAGGCGACCTCCGTGCCGGCCAGCGGCTTGCCCTGGTAGCCCACCTTGATGCGCGCCTTCGCCTTCTGGCGCACCGCGTACTGCGGCTGGTCGGCCGTCACGCTGACCTGCAGCTCATGCTCGGCCAGGCCCACCTGCAACGCCGCCACGCCGAGCTTGAAGGCCGGTTTGGCGAGGTCGACCATCGCGGTGGGCGCCCGGTAGTCGGGCCCCTCGTCGCGGAAGGCGCGCCACCAGTCCAGCGGCTGCTTCCAGCCCCAGGCGAAGAACGAGTACCACTTGACCTCGCGGATGCGCCCGCGCAGCGCCAGCACGCTGACGTACACGTTCGGCGCCCAGGCCTTGTCGATCTTCAACGTGATCGTCGGGTCGTCGCCGCGCAGCGTGACGACGCGGGTGTCGATCACGCCTTCGCGCTCGATCGCCACCAGCGCCGTCGCCTCACGGAACGGCATGCGCACCTGCAGCCGCGCCGTCTCGCCGGGCTCGTAGCGCTTCTTCTCGGGCAGCACGTCGATGCGGTCGTCGTTGTCCTGCGCGAACCAGAGCTCACCCTGCTTCGTGACCCACACGCTGCTGGCCGCCTGGGCAAGATGGCCGGCACCATCCTTGGCATGCACGACGATCTCGACCTGGCCGGCGGTGTCCAGCGTGGCCGAGCAGGCGAGCTGGCCGCGATCGTCGCTCGCGCCGCTGCACAGCACGCCGAGGTCCTTCACTTCGGTGCGGTTGTCGTAGGCATAGAAGCCGCCGACCACACGCTTGCGCGAGCTGATCACCTGCGCCAGCCGCGCGCGCACTTCGAGGGCCTGGCCCTTGATCGGCTTGCCGGCGGTGTCCAGCGCCAGCGCGGTCAGGTCGACCTTGCCGCGCGCGCTGGCCCAGGAGCCGGTGCGGATGCCGGGCACCACGGCGCTCGGCCACAGGCGCAGCGTGGCCGAGGCGGTCTGCACCTCGCCGTTCGGGTCGTTGTAGGTGACTTCGGCGACGATCTCGCTGGGCCGCGCAATCTTCGGCAGGTCCTTCAGCGTGAAACTGGCAGCGCCGTTGCGGTCGGTGCTCAGCGCCAACTTGTCCGCCACCAGGCGGCCTTCGCCGCGCGAAGCTTCTTCGTTGTCGGCCTCCTCGCCGCGTGCAAGATCGCGCGGTGGCTGGAAGCTGAACTCGTCGTAGCCGGCCATGCCGGCCGGGCGTTCGCGCAGCAGCGCCGAAGCCTTCAGCGGCGCATTGCCCATCGCGCCGCCGGAGAAGAAGTTCATCTGCACGGCGATCGGCAGCGTGGCCGGCGCAATCGGCATCTCCTTCGGGCCGCTCACGCGCGCGTCGACCAGCGGCAGGCGGAACTCCTCGACGCGGAAGTCGCCGCTGCTCCAGCTGCGCTGCTGGCGCTCGTCGCCGCCGCTTCTTTCCAGCACGATGCGGTAGCTGCCCAGCTTGGCGGCAGCCGGGATGTTCCAGGTCGACAGCGCACTGCGCGTGCCATTCCAGACCAGCGGCTGCACGAACTCCTGGCCGCTGCCGTCGTGCACGATCTTCAGCCGGTCAGGCAACGCACCGGCCGCGGGCGCTGCGAGGCCAGCCGAGGTCTCGACGCGCACGAAGTGCTTCATGGCCACCGTCTCGCCGGCGCGCAGCAGCGAGCGATCGAGCACGCTGTGCACGCGCAGCTCGGGCTGCGGGCCGCTGGCGGTCGGGTGGTTGAAGCGCCAGGGCTCGATGCCCTGCTGCCAGCTGCCGAACACGAAGGCCATGTCGGCCACACCCTTGGCGTCGGTGTGGTGTGCGGTGACGAACAGCCCGTCGTCGGCCGGGCAGCCTTCGAACTGCGAATCGAAGGCCTGCGCGGCGCGGGCCAGGCCGTTCGCATCGGTGCGGCCCTTCCACAGCGGCTCGCCGTGGCAATCGTGGATCACCACTTCGGCACCTTCGACCGGCTTGCCGCGGTCGAGCGAAGTCACCCACACCAGCGCGTTCTCGCGGCCATGCTTGAGGTGCACGCCGAGGTTGGTGACCAGCACGCCCGTGCGCACGAACATCGGCGCCTTCTTGTCGAGCAGCGATTCGCCCAGGCGCCGTGACTCGATCTCGACGACGTGGAAGCCGGGCTCGGCCAGCGGGATGCCGACCACCTCGAAGGGGCGCACTTCGCCGCCGGCGAGCTGCGGCAGGTCGAGCCGCTTCGCCTGAGCATCGCCGGCCAGCAGCGACACCTCGCGCGTGGCCACCAAACGTTCGACGCGCTGCTTGACGACGCGTCCCTTGGCGTCGCGCTCCTCGGTGGTGTCGTACCAGTCGCGCTGCGGCAGGCCCAGCTCCTGGGCGGTCAGGCGCGTCTCGTGGTGGCGGCGCAGCTTCGCGTACCACCCGAGCACTTCGGCATCGCCGAGCACGCGGCGCGCACGCAGCTGGCCCTGGCTGGCCGCCGGCCGCAGCTCGCCCTGCACATGGCGCAGCGTGACCGGCAAGACCGCCTCGCCGCCCTCGCGCTCGAGCACGCCGAAGGGCGCAGCGGCGAACTTGGCGATCGGCGGCGCATCGCCGCTGGCCACCTTGAGCGGGAAGCTGGCGGCGTTGGCCAGCGCGCGGCCGGCGTTGTCCTTCAACCCGGCGGGCAGCTCGATGGTGAAAGCGGCGTTCTCCGGCAGCGGCGTCGGGAAGGCAAGTTGCTGCACCTCGTCGGACTTGTCGTCCTTGTCGAACACCGGTGCGAGCGCGGGGCCGGCAGCCGGCTTCAGGCGCACCTGCGCGGCCAGCGCGCGCGGCACCGGCGCCGAGAAGCCCAGCGTCATCGGCCGGATCGGCAGGCAGGCCGCGCCGGCACGCTCGCGCTCGCAGCTGAACTCGGCGGTGAAGGGCTTGCGCACGCGGTACTCGAAGCGCTGCTCGACGCTGGTGAGCACCTTCGGGTTGGCCGAGGCCGCGATGCCGCGGCCCCAGACCAGGCGCAGCCGCACATCGTTGGGCAGCGGGCGCTGGCAGGTGACGAGCAGCACACGATCGGCCTGCTTCTCCAGGCGGCGCGCTTTCAGCACAGCGTCGCGCGGCGCGCCGGCGACGATGCTCAGCGGCACCCGCTCGCCGATGCCCTCGACCTCGCACCAGGCGCCGGCCGCGACACTCTGCGTGGTGGCGGCACCGTTGAGCTGGAGCAGGAAATGCTGGTCTTCCTCGATCGTCGCGCCGTCGTAGGGCTGCGTGTTCAGCACCGCCGGCCCGCCGGTGCCGAAGTTGAATTCGCTGGCACCGGTGAGCGTGCCGTTCAAGGGCTTCCAGCCGGCGCGCGGCTTCAGCGTGCAGCGTGTGCCGGGCTGCAGCGGCGTTTCGAATTCATAGAGCCAGACGCGGTCGTTCGCCCAGCGGCCCTGCCCCGGCGGCACCGCGCCCTCGCAGGCCACCACCAGCGGGTCGCCCTGGCGCAGGTCTCCGAAGGGCACCACCGCTTCGCTGAAGCGAACCGTGAGCTGGCGCACCTGGGCGACTTCGCCGCGCGGGCTGACACTGGTGATGGTGGCGGCTTGCGCCGCGCCGGCCGCGGCGGCCGACAAAAGAAGAAGTGCCCTGGTCCAGCCCGTCAGCGTGATTCGCATTCCGTCCCCGCGCGTGTGCGTCGCGGGGCAGTTTATGCGTGCGGCGGGCCCAGGCCTGCGCCGCTCAGCGCGACTCGCGCTCTTCGGCGGCCAGCGCGCGCTGCTGGGCCTGCAGGTCGCGCAGGCGCGAGTCGATGACGGACGACTCGATGAAGTCCGTCGCGCCGCCTCCTTGCGCGAGGCGCTGCCCGGCGCGCAGCCGGTCGATCGCGCCGCGAAGGTCGCCCATCGCGTACTGCGCCTCGCCTTCGGCGCGCAGCGAGCGCAGCGGCTGGCCGAGCTTGGCCCATGTGCGCGCGAGCAGAGACCAGGCGAGCACGTCGCCGGGCTTCGCGGCCACGCGCGTCTGCAGGTCTTCGGCGCTGCGCTTGAGGGCGCCCTCGCCGCCGGCACCGGCCAACGCGAGATCGGCCGACATCAGCATCACCGGGCGGCTCGCGTCGGCGGTCAGCGGCTTCAGGCTCGCCGCCGCACCGGCCGCATCGCCGCGTGCGAGCTGGGCCTGCGCCTTCAGCAAGGCGACCCAGCGCGCCGCGCGCGCCTCGGGGCGCGCCACATCGGCGAGCACCGCCTGCGCGCGCACGATCGACGCATCGGCGCGGTCGGCATCGCGCAGAAGGATCGAGGCGAGCGCGCTGCTGTAGGCATCGGACAGGCGCTGGGCGGTGGTGAGGTCGGGCCGCGTCGCGTCCAGCGCCTGCCAGCGGCGCAGCGCGTCGACGCGTGTGTCCATCAGCACGCGCGAACGGGCCTGCGCGAGTGCATGCTCGAAGCCCGTGCCGCCCGGGCCCGGGGCCGCGCGCGCCGTCGCGGTGCCCATGCGCGCGCGCGCCTCGCCGATGCGCTCGGTGGTCAGCGGGTGGCTGCGCAGGTAGGGGTAGCCGCCGCTGTCGTTCAGGCGCGAGGACTGGTCGAGCTTCTCGAACATCGCCGCCATGCCGCCGGGCGAGAAGCCAGCGCCGGTGAGCACGGCAAAGCCGATGCGGTCGGCCTCGCGCTCCATGTCGCGGGAGAAATTGAGCTGGCCCTGGATCGAGGCCGCCTGGCCCCCGGTGACCACCGCGGCAACGCCGTCGGTGCTGTTGGCCCGGCTGGCGGCGATCACGCCGATGATCATCGCGGCCAGGCCGATCAGCGACTGCCGCTTGCTGTTGGTGATGCCGCGCGCGATGTGGCGCTGCGTGACATGCGACAGCTCGTGCGCCAGCACCGCGGCGAGTTCGTCGCGCGAGCCGGTCAGCGCGATCAGCCCGAGGTGCACGCCGACGTAGCCGCCGGGCAGCGCGAAGGCGTTGACGCTGCGGTCGCGCACGAGGAAGGCTTCCCAGGAGAAGCGGGTCTCGATCTCGGCGGTGATGTTGCCGTTGGCGCGCGCCTGCGCGACCAGCGGCGACCAGATCGCCTGCACGTACTCGAGCAGCAGCGGGTCGTCGAGGTAATCGGCGTCGCGCCGCACCTCGCGCATGATCTGCTCGCCGACGCGGCGCTCGGTGACGACGCCGAAGTCCTCGGTGGCGGCGTCGCCCAGCGCCGGCAGGTTGTGCTGGGCCCTCAGCGGCGCGGCAGGCAGCACAAGCGATGCGGCGCACAGCGCGGCGAGCAGTCGTCGGGAAAGGGGGATGGGCATCGACACGGAAGTGGGGGCGGCCCTTCGAGGATCGCCCGGTGCGCCGCTATCATGCCCGCGAAACGTTTCCCGAGTGTTTCCTCCCATGACATCCCCGCTGACGCACTTCGACACCCAAGGCCAGGCCCACATGGTCGACGTGTCGGCCAAGGCCGAGACGCACCGCATCGCGCGCGCCACCGGCACGATCCGCATGCAGCCGGCCACGCTGGCGCTCATCCAGGGCGGCACGGCGAAGAAGGGCGACGTGATCGGCATTGCACGCATCGCCGCCATCCAGGCGGCCAAGCGCACCTCGGAGCTGATCCCGTTGTGCCACCCGCTGCCGATCACGCGCGTGGCGGTGGAGTTCGAGATCGATGCAGCCTCGAACAGCGTTCGCTGCACGGCGCAGGTCGAAACACACGGACGCACCGGCGTCGAGATGGAGGCGCTGATGGCCGTGCAGGTCGGCCTGCTGACCGTCTACGACATGTGCAAGGCGGCCGACCGCGGCATGGTGATGGACGGCGTCCGCGTCCTCGAGAAGCACGGCGGCAAGTCGGGCGACTGGGTGGCCACGCCCTGACGAAGCGGCTGCTTCAGCGGAAGTCGGTGTAGTCGTAGCGCTTCGCGGGCGGCTCGCACTGGAACGGCGGTGCGGCGCCTGAGGCCACCGGCTTGCCGCAGGCCGCGAAGAAGTCATCGGACAGCGGATTGCGGAACTCGCGCAGGCGCTGGGCGATGTGGCGCGCGCGGTCGGTCTGCCCGGCCTCGTCGAGCGCGGTGGCCCAGGCGATCATGATGCGCGTGTCCAGCAGGTAATGCGGCGCGCGCTCGAAGGCTTCCATCTCCTGCGACGGGTGCTCCACCGTGGTGGCGGCCGCGTAGTCGGCATGGTGGCCGAAGAACCAGCTGCGCCGGCCCTCGGCGATGCGCTGCGCCAGCGGCGAGGCGTTGTCCGGCGGAGCGAAGATCACCACCACGCGGCGGAAGTCGTAGAGCGACGCGGCGCCGCCGGCCATCATCACCAGCGCGGCGAGCACCAGGACGTTGATCCGCGACGCAGGCGCCGGCGCGGCCGCGGCAGGCGCACGCACGCCCAGGCACAGCCCGAACGCAAACACCGCCGGCAGCAGGAAGTAGGCGTACCACAGCGGGTACTCGAGCAGGCTG
>JADJJI010000004.1 GCA_016706565.1 Piscinibacter sp. | reverse complement strand
TGTCGATGCCGGCCTCCTGCAGGGCCCGCTTGAAGGCACGCTGGAAACCCTGGTCGTACAGATGGTGGCGGCGCCGGGGCGGTGCCGGCGCGGCCTCGGCGCCGCCAGCGCCCGCGGCACCGAGCGGGCGCTCGCGCGGATCGGTCGACAGCGTGGCCTGCGGGAAGACCCAGAACCAGGCCCAGGACTCCGCGGCGCGCGGGTACTTGCGCGCCAGCGCATGCGGCAGCTGCACGCCGGCGACGCCGGCAGCGCGGTCGGCGGCCCAGAGGCGATGCGCCTGTGCCAGCTGCGCGCGCAGCGGCGCCTCGAGCGCGGCCGGCAGCATCACGATGCGGTCCTTGCCGCCCTTGCCCTCGCGCACGACGATGGCGCGGCGCTCGAAGTCGATGTCCTTCACGCGCAGGCGCAGGCCCTCCATCAGGCGCAAGCCGGTGCCGTAGAGCAATTGCGCGAAGAGCTGGAAGGGCTGCGCCACCTCGCCCAGCGCGGGCGCCGCGAGCAGGCGCGCCACCTCGTCGTGCGACAGCACCACCGGCAAGCGCGCCTGGCGCTGCGGGCGGCCGATGTCGTCCATCCACGGCACCCGCTGGTTCAGCACCTTCTGGTAGAGGAAGAGCAGCGCCGACAGCGCCTGCTTGTGCGTTGCCGGCGCGACCTGGCGCTCGGCCGCCAGCCAGGTCAGGAAGGCCTCGACCTCGGCCCCCGACAGCTCGGCCGGATGACGCAGCCCGTTGAAGCGGATGAAGGCGCGCACCCAGTGCACATAGGCCTGCTCGGTGCGCAGGCTGTAGTGCATGTAGCGAACCTGCATGCGCAGGAGGTCGAGCAGGCGGGGTGGGTTGGGCGTGACAGGCGGCGGCTTCATGGCGACATCCTTCCTCGGGTTGCAATAGGTACTGTCTTTTTGTACAGTACTATCAAACCGAATGCGCCGCAATCCCGGGCTGAATGCCAAGCTCTGCTTCTCGCACCGCGACGCACAGCCAAACGCCACCGGCGCACCCCAGATGCCTGCGTCCAGCAAGAAGCAGCCTGCGCAGTACAGCGACTCGTCGATCGGACGATTGCGCATCGCGAAGCGGTATGCGCCGACCCAGAACGGGGCCAAACGATTCCTGCGCCGCTACGGAGACCAGTTGGTATGCGTCCGCCACCGCCTGAGCGATGATGGAAAGGTTCGCCACACGACCATCGAACTGCTGGTCGAAAGCACGCCCATCGTGTCGAGAATGCGTAGCATCATCGCGCTGCGCATCCCGCAGGCCGACAAAGGATGCCGACAATTGCTGATGGCGTGCGACGCAAAGTGGAAACCGAAAGAGCGCGTCTGGCTGGTCCCCCAGCTCGTCGCCAAGAATCTGAAGCTGCTCCGGTATCGCGTCCCGATGCCTGGGTGAACCCGTATCGCGGCCTGTGGCAGCATCAGACTGCATGCAGCAGCAAATTGCCATAGGCCGCAACTGCTGAATGATCTCTAAATCACGTTAGGCCTCACGAGGAGATCTCAATGCACCGCCTCGCTATGTTCAAACCGGCCGCCTGGGCGCTCCTTGCTATCACTGTCCCCGCAGTTGCCGCGCAGCCCGCGTCGTCATCGGCCCCACCGGGTTTCTCGCTCGTTAGCGTTTCCGGCGCACCCTCTGATGGGCCTTCGTCGGTCTACGCCCGTGTCACTCAGCCCAAGGCCTCAATTGAGCTGGTCTTGCCGCCAGAGCAGGCTTCGGCGGCGAGCACTACTTATCGCGTTGCCACCTACTTGGTGAACTGCCAAGCCGGCGGAGTCAAGTACGAGAGTGTTCGCACCGTTGACGCAACCTCACACCTGTCGCTGTCCTCGCTGTCAATGCCCAAGACCGTCTGGCATCAGCCTCGCGCGGGCAGTGCCGAAGCGGGAGCTCTGAGCCGAGCCTGCGAAGAGTAGCTGGCTGGCATGCGGGTGAGGCCTAACCCTTCGCTGGAGCCGACTCGCACCGGCATGGCACTTGGCCCGCCTCCTGGAGTGGTACATCATCCATCCGGCGGGCCAAGCGCCACACCGGCGCTCTCGGCTCAGCTCAAACGTTAGGCCTCATGACCACCACTCTAAGACGGCTATCGCTTCGCCTCCTCACGAAGGCACTGGCCTGCAAATGCCCAGATCTAGTGCCCCGATCGGGAGAAGCGGGTGCGCGCATCAACTGCTTTTCCGTGTATATCGACAAAGACTCTGAGCCATACCTGCTTGTCCACGCGTTGGCCGGTGAATCTCTGGAGTGTCTTGAGTGGTCCGGGGCGCGATTCGATCTTCCGAAGACGGTCAGCTTCTCTGACATCCCCGACTCCGACTTCTCAATAACTCACTTCTACGGCTACTCGGAGGTTCAGTACAAGGGGCTGCGTGACTTCGTCGCCGGAAAAGTCTTTCGGCTTCCCTATCTGAAGATTCGCATCGTCCGCTCGATTGAGTCGGTCGATCAGTACTTCTTCAACAAGAAGAAGCTCGTTACCAAGCAGCGCATCGAGCTTCTTCGCTTCCTGGTGTCACGTCATCTCGATGGCAAGTCCATCAAGTCCCACGTCGAGCTCATGACTGGCTTATATTCCATTAAATGGGTTCTTCACCCAGAGAGAGAAAGTCAGCACGCTCGTCTTCGCTTTTACCTTGATTCGCTGGTGAGCACCGGTGAACTTACAAGCCTCAACGGCGACTATGAACTGACGGGCAAGGCCCTTCAGACTATCGAAACCTACGAGGAACAAGAGCGAAAGCACACGGAGAGTGTCAAGGCGCAGCGAGCAAACGCATGGCTCACTGCGGCGATAGTCTTTCTCACTGCAGCGCAGGCTGGAATCATCAAGTTCTCCACGCTTGTTGATCTCAGCAAATGAGGCCTAACCCTTCGCTCGAGTGGACCGCCACCGGCATGGCACTTGGCCCGCGAGGCGCTGGTTGTCATCATCCGACTCGCGGGCCAAGCGCCATCCCGGCGTCGGCCCCTCAGCTCAAACGTTAGGCCTCAGTGAACGCAACGCTGCGACCCGCCACCGCCGCTGATGCTCAACGGGTTGCGAGCCTGTTGATCGACACGCGCTCTGCGTTCATGCCATATGCGCCATCTGCGCACCCGGACGAAGAACTTCGCGAGTGGGTGGCAGGCCAACTGCTTCCGTCTGGCGGTGTCATCGTCGCGGAGATCAAAGGCGCCGTAGTTGCAGCTATGCACACGGAGCAGGCGGAAGGGATTTCCTGGTTCACTCAAATGGCAGTCGATCCAGCGCTCGTAGGCAAAGGCATTGGCTCTCTGCTCCTGGCCCACGCCCTGCGCACCTTGCCTCTGCCGCTTCGCCTCTACACATTTCAAGCCAACGCCGGAGCGCGCAGGTTCTACGAGCGCCACGGCTTCTGCGCCATCAAGTTCACGGACGGACAGGCCAACGAGGAGCGGTGCCCTGATGTGCTTTACGAACTTCACGCTCCAAGAACTGAGGCCTAACCCTTCGCTCGAGCGGACCTCCACCGGCTAGGCACTTGGCCCGCAAGGCGCTCGCTGGCATCATCCGCCTCGCGGGCCAAGCACCTATCCGGTTCCGGCCCGCTCAGCTCAAACGTTAGGCCGCACAGCCATGGGCCCTGCCCTCTCGCACTTCTCAGAACGTCACGGCAAGGAGTTCGCCGAGGCCGCCCGCCGAAGCAAGTCGCTTCACGGGCGCTGGGTGAGTCCACCCGCGGAGGCGTCCGCAGCTGCGGAGCTGGCTAGTCGCAGGCAAGGTCCATCGGACTTCGGCTTTCTCATCTTCGACGTAGCAAGCACTCGGATCGCCGGCTACATCGAGATCACGAACATCGTCCGAGGCCCACTTCAGAGCGGCTACCTCGGCTATTACATGTTCAAAGGGTTCGAGGGCCGGGGCTACATGAAGTGGGCTCTTGCCACCATCGTCAAGCGAGCCTGGGAGGTGCACAAGCTGCATCGGCTCGAAGCCAATATCCAGCCAGGCAATGTCGCTTCTATCGGGTTGGTCAAGGCCCTTGGCTTTCACCAAGAAGGCTACTCGCCTCGGTATCTCAAACTCCGCGGACGCTGGCGCGATCATGAGCGCTGGGCCGTTCTCGCTCGCTAGCGAGAGTGCGGCCTAACCCTTCGCTCGAGCGGGACCTTCGCCGGCAAGGCACTTGGCCCGCGAGGCGCTGGTTCTTATCATCCGCCTCGCGGGCCAAGCGCCTTCCCGGCTACGGCCCCTCAGCTCAAACATTAGGCAGCACCACGTAGCACTCAAGGTGCTCGCCCTCGCCTCGGACGCGGCAGTCGCCGCCGAATGCCAAATGCTTTCGCTGGCCACCTTTGTGCAAGCTCGCCGAAGCAAGAGTGGCAATGCTCAAGTGCCACGGTCGGCGCTTCTGCGAAGCCTGTTCAGGGTGCAGCGCTTCGCGGCCACCACTCTCTTTCGCTCGGTGTGCCGGTTTCAGTCAGTCCTTGGTTCCGCCGCCACTCGGAAGGCTCTGCCTTCGTTCACCGCTGGCGATGGCGGCGGGTTGGAACGCGGGCGCCAGCTCAACGTGCTGCCGCATCAGCGGCCAGTAGGCAAAGGCAATGCCTGTGTGCTTCGCTATCTCGCCCCAGCTTGGTCCGCCACAAGCAGTGCTGCCTAACCCTTCGCTCGAGCCGACCCGCACCGGCATGGCACTTGGCCCGCCAGGCGCTCACTGTCATCATTCGCCTCGCGGGCCAAGCACCATACCGGCGCGGTCGGCTCAGCTCAAACGTTAGGCCGCATATGCAGCGTTGGCCGTCTCTCCGGAGGGTTCTTGGAATATGGGCGGCACTCGCCGTAGTGTCGTACCTGGCTTATGTGAGCTTCCTCCACAGCCAGCCGCCAGACGAGTTGGCAATGGCGAGCGATCTGAGCTACCAGGCCACGATAGGGCTAGTCGTTGTCGGATTGCCCGCACTCGCATTCCTGTTCCTGTTCCTCTTCGTCGGGGCAGTCGCAAAGCGCTGGTTGCATCAGCCCGAACCGCGCCTGAAGGACCGAAGCAGCAGTGCGCAAGACACACACTCAACATCGAGTCAGTAGCCATCCAATGCTAGCCAGCGGCACCCACCTCACTGCCGTCGCACCGTCGGAAGCTACGTGTCTTCGCGCCGAAAATGCGGCCTAACCCTTCGCTCGAGCGGACCTCCACCGGCCTGGCACTTGGCCCGCGAGGCGCCCAGGCTTAGCATCCGCCTCGCGGGCCAAGCGCCATCCCGGCTCCGGCCCGCTCAGCTCAAACGTTAGGCCGCACGAACCCACACCCCGATGCCGCGCGAACACAACGCCGAAGGGCTCGATCGCTTCGTCGAACGGCATGAACTCGATGAACGGACGCGAGTTCGCGAACTGCTCGAAGCCCTCCGAACCAAACGAGTAGCCTTGCACGCACGCCACGTCGGAGCTTCGTGTTCAGAGCTCACTGGCACATATCGCGTTCGTAGTCGCATAGCCGAATCACAAGGCAAGCACGAGCTGGCTGCGGAGATGGAAAACTTCGCTTCCGCGTGCGAAGCCAGCACGGGTCAAACCTGCACTGTCTGGGTCTTCTCCGGAGAAGAGTCCTCGTTCATTGCGTTTGAGTTCGAGCCATCGGCTGCAGTCGCTTGGTGCGCCAAGCTTCCCGGTCCTATCGAGCGGCACCCCGAGAGTGCGGCCTAACCCTTCGCTCGAGTGGACCGCCACCGGCCTGGCACTTGGCCCGCGAGGCGCTTCAGGTCATCATCCGCCTCGCGGGCCAAGCGCCATTCCGGCGTCGGCCCCTCAGCTCAAACGTTAGGCCGCACGATGCAGAATTTCTGGACGGACAACTGGTGGGCGATTCCTACGTGGTTGCTCGGCGTAGCGGGCCTCGTTGCCGCTTTGGTCCACGCCAGAAGGAATCCGGACACCTCCTTCGGAAAGGCCGTACTCTTCCTGTTCCCAGTACTTGACCCCGAAAGCCGACGCTCTGCGGTTCGACCTCTCATGCGTTGGCTGGTTGTGGCAATCGTTGCAATCCTGGTGATCATGGAGATTGCAGCACGATGAGCAGCAGGCCAAGGTAGCGAGTTGCCATGCATTGCGATCGAAAGCGTTCGCTAGTGCAAGCCTGCTTGAAACAGGTTGCAGCAAAGCCTCGACACTCGCGGGCCCGCGATGTGTATCCGCGGGCAGTTGCAACACATAGAGGTTACCTCCATGCGCTTGCCTGTCCGAGCTAGCGCGGTGCGGCCTAACCCTTCGCTCGAGCGGGGACCTACACCGGCCTGGCACTTGGCCCGCGAGGCGCTCTAGCTTATCGTCCGCCTCGCGGGCCAAGCGCCATCCCGGCTCCGGCCCCTCAGCTCAAACGTTAGACCTCACCACATGCCACCGAGCATCTTCTGGGCTTCCAATCACTACGAGCATCCGCCGCTCACGGACGAAGCAATCCTAGAGGCCCAGTCTCTCCTTGGTGTTCAGCTACCACCGGAGCTGCTCGCGCTCTTGCGCGTACAAAACGGCGGCTACACCCAAGGATTCGCGCATCCAATGCCTCAGCCCACAACCTGGGCCAAGGATCACGTGCCTCTCGAGGACCTCGCGGGAATACTGGAGCCTCAACACCCATCCCCGATGAACCTGGTGCGTACACCGGAAGCGACCATTGAATGGGGGTTGCCACCAAACCAAGTCTTGCTGTCTGGCGATGGTCACTATTGGATCACACTCGACTATCGCAACGGTCCCATTCCTTCAGTCGCATGGATCGACGTGGAATGCGGAGAGGACTTTCAGATCGCGCCAACCTTCTCAGCCTTCCTCGAAGGTCTCGTCCCGGCGTCTCAGTACAGTGAGGCCTAACCCTTCGCTGGAGCCGACTCGCACCGGCATGGCACTTGGCCCGCTTCCCGGTGTGGTCCATCATCCGTCCAGCGGGCCAAGCGCCACACCGGCGCTCTCGGCTCAGCTCAAACGTTAGGCAGCACCACGTAGCGCTCAAGGTGCTCGCCATCGCCTCTGGCGCGGCAGTCGCCGCCGAATACCAAATGCCTTCGCTGGCCACCTTTGTGCAGGCTCGCCAAAGAAGGAGTGGCAATGCTCAGGTGCCGCGGTCGGCGCATCTGCAAAGTCGGCTCAGGCTGCAGCGCTTCGCGGCCACCACTCTCTTTCGCTCGTTGCGCTGGTTTCAGTCAGTCCGTGGTTCCGCCGCCACTCGGAAGGCTCTGCTCTCGTTCACCGCTGGCGATGGCGGCGGGTTGGAGCGCCGGCGCCAATTCGCCGCGCTGGCGCATCAGCGGGCAGTAGGCAAAGGCAATGCCTGTGTGCTTCAACATCTCGTCCCTGCTTTGTCCGTCACAAACAGTGCTGCCTAACCCTTCGCTCGAGCCGACCCGCTCCGGCATGGCACTTGGCCCGCAAGGCGCTCACTGTCATCATTCGCCTCGCGGGCCAAGCGCCATCCCGGCGCTCGCGGCTCAGCTCAAACGTTAGGCCTCACGCAGAACTACCCTGCCTGCTTCGAGAACTGGGCACCCTATACCTTCTTGAGGTTACGCAACGCGACCTAGGTGCAGCGCCATACGATTGAGCTTTTCTTATAACGAGGGAGGACTCAATGCATACGCGCACTGAACTGGTCGTAGCGGCCATCGCCGCAACCGCCGGTCTTCTCTCTGGATGTACAACGCCACCTGGACAGTTGACCGATGCGGACTTTGTCTCCCGCAATGTAGACATTCAACAATCCGTCCCCCAGGTCGTCAGCACCTTCTACGATGCGTTTCGCTACTGCGGTCCGATCAGCGGCACTGGCTTCTCCAAGGTCGCTCATGGTGTCCCGGACTGCGGCCCAGCAAGGCCAGACGGAACGGCGATCTGTGACATCTACGCCGGCAAGAGTAGAGATCGCTCCGATCTCGTTCTAGGCCGCGCGGACTTTCGACCGAATCAAAGCGGTACCACTGTGGTCCTGCGGATTCAAAAGTGGGTCGCAGACAAAGAGGTAATCCTGAGCACCTGGGAGAAGTTCCTGTACGGCCAGGGCGCACACGTCTGCCCAGCAAAGTGAGGCCTAACCCTTCGCTCGAGCGGGACCTCCACCGGCATGGCACTTGGCCCGCGAGCCCGTCGTTCTTATCATCGGCCTCGCGGGCCAAGCGCCATTCCGGCTCCGGCCCCTCAGCTCAAACGTTAGGCAGCACAGCCCATGTACATCTGCCCGGCCTGCTCTGAGAAGACGTTCAGCTTCTCGCAGAAGTGGGTTTCGTCTGCGTCAAACCCGGCGAAATGCACTAACTGCGGCGCCGGTTCAGCTATTCAGGTCGCCGATGCAGCAGGTTACTTGGCTGGCTCACTTATCTTCCTCACGCTTGCTGGGTTTGCCGCAGTCTGGCTCCAATCCTTCCTTGTGTTCTTGCTGGGGTTCGCAGGCACGCTCGCCTGGTACCTTTGGCGCCAACACGAGGCTGCGCTCGTAGTAGTCGTGGCAGCTGAGCAGCGCACTGCCAAACGCTCCGCCTGGTTGGCTCTCCTCGCGAGCTTGGTTCCGTTCTGGTTCAGCTAGCGTCTGGCCACTGGCTCTAGCTCGTTCACTCTGCGGCGCGCATCGTGCTCGCCCAAGAGGTGCTGCCTAACCCTTCGCTCGAGCCGACCCACACCGGCATGGCACTTGGCCCGCAAGGCGCTCGCTGTCATCATTCGCCTCGCGGGCCAAGCGCCACACCGGCGCGGTCGGCTCAGCTCAAACGTTAGGGGGCACACACAGTTGGCGACGTTCACACGTCACTGGGTCAACAAGGGTAGCGGCCCGAAGCCTGATGACTTCGGGGACCACTTCTTCCTGCACGAAATTCAGATGCAGTGTGACTTCGGAGTTCGTGCATACGGCGAAATGCGCCAACTGCATCAAGCCAATGCCAAGAATCCCTCGCTGCTTGCGCTCGCTCATGCCATGCTGGTCTTCGCTGGCAATGCAGCAAAGTTGCTTTCCGCACCAAAGAGCGCGTCGGCACAGATGAAGGCACGTGCTGTTCGACTTCGCTCACACCTCAACTTGGCGAACCTCGATCTTTCGCGGATCGCAGATGCACGCAACTACCTAGAACACTTCGACGAACGCATCGAACGCTATCTTCAGATTCCAGGAGGGATCGTCTTCCACCGACTCATACAAGACCACGAGCCCTTGGAAGTGACACTCGAAGATGGCCGAACGCTCAAGCCGAGGATTCTGCAACTCCTGAATACTTCCGACTGGTACTTGTCATTGCACGGTGATCGCATACAGCTCATTGAGGTCGCATCCCTTCTTGAGCAGATTCAGGCATCAGTTCACACCTACATGGTAAATGCCGGAATGGTCAAGGAGAGCAGTGCCCCCTAACCCTTCGCTGGAGCCGACTCGCACCGGCATGGCACTTGGCCCGCTTCCCGGAGTGGTACATCATCCGTCCAGCGGGCCAAGCGCCATACCGGCGCTCTCGGCTCAGCTCAAACGTTAGGGCGCACAAGCCAGCAAGCGCGAGGCGCTACGGCTTCGCGATCCGCCAGATCCCGCGGTTCATTCCGTCGCCACCAGTGTCTCCGGGCTTCTTGTCGTCAAACCACAGGTACAGCGGCTTGCCCTTGTACGCCCACTGCTTGGCTCCGTCGGCGCGCTCGATGACCGAAAGTTCTCCAGCGGCACTGGCGCCTGATTCGACCAAGTAAGGCGGAAAGATGTTGCTACACGGTGGGTTGCACACGCTCTTTCCCGAGCCGGGCACATCGTTGTCAAACGTGTACAGCGTCAGCCCTACCGACGTGGTCATCCGGTCGTCGCGCGCTACAGGCTGAGCCACCGCCAGCTGCGCACAAACCAAGAGGCATAGCCACGTCGCGCTCAAAGTCGCATCAATCAGCCGCTTCATCCAATGCTCCTCAGCGTCCAAGCCGCGCGAACAGCCTAGCAGCAGCCTTCGCGGTGCCGTCTGCGCTACAGCAAGCCGTCGGCCACGCCACCAAGTGCGCCCTAACCCTTCGCTCGAGGCGGACCTCCACCGGCATGGCACCTGGGCCGCGAGCCGCTCATGGTCTATGCTGCACCTCGCGGCCCAGGCACCATGCCGGTTCCGGCCCGCTCAGCTCAAACGTTAGGCCTCACAGCCCACCCAAGTGTCCGCCGCACACATTAGCTTTGCGCAGCCGTCTTGGAACACGCCAACCAGCGTCTCCGAAGCCATCACCCGCACATTTGCCTCAGCCTCCCAAGCACAGGCAGTGGCAGCGCATGAAGCAATTCTCAACGCGGTTGCAAACAATCATGCGGGCACCTACTACCCCATCGCGCTGCCAGTAGTCGCTGAGCTATGCCAAGCGCTGCCCAGCGCAAGTCCCTGGGCTCAGTTTGCAGCTGTCGAGGCCCTCGTGGATCTATGTGGATCCTTCGAACCAGAACCCGAGCACGCAATCATCAACTCGCCAACGAGCGGGCTACCTATTGCGTTGCGCGAGGCTCTGGTCGCACAGGTTGCGCTGTCTCGGCCAACACTTTCCACCATAGTCGGCGCAGGCGGTCCCGCAGCCGCCTCTGCCACAAGTCTGCTTGCGGTCATCGAGTGAGGCCTAACCCTTCGCTGGAGCCGACTCGCACCGGCATGGCACTTGGCCCGCTTCCCGGAGCGGTTCATCATCCGTCCAGCGGGCCAAGCGCCACACCGGCGCTCGCGCCTCAGCTCAAACGTTAGGCCGCACCTTGCCGCGCTTGAGCGTCTGCCCTCTTCGGGAGTCACATGGCCGTTCAGTTCGATCCAGCCGCATTCGCGCAACGCCAACTAGAGGCGTACAACGAGCGCAACCTGGAGCGCTTTCTCGCCGAGTACACGGAAGACGTTGCCGCGTACAGGTTGCCCAGTGGCGAAGCAGTGGCGGTCGGCAAGCAGGCGTTTGGTGAGCACTATCGCAAGAACCGCTTCTCCCTACCCAATCTCTATGCCGAGCTGGTCAGTCGCATGGTGCTCGGCAACAAGGTCATCGACCAGGAGCGAGTGTTTGGCGTCTCGGAGCAGCCCATGGAAGTAGCGGCCATCTATGAGGTCACGCCTACTGGCATTCGCAGGGTGTGGTTCCTGAGCGCTGAGTAGTCCTGCGCTTGAACAGTCGGCACCCAAAAGTGCGGCCTAACCCTTCGCTCGAGTGGACTGCCACCGGCAAGGCACTTGGCCCGCGAGGCGCTCTGGTCTATCGTCCGCCTCGCGGGCCAAGTGCCTTGCCGGCGTCAGCCCCTCAGCTCAAACGTTAGGCGTCGCAGGCGATCCGTTCTGCGCTCTCCCCACATCGAGGAAGATCCGGGCCTCTGCAGCAAATGGCAACTCAGGCGCCCGAACCGGAGTACCAGTGTTCAACATCGAGACAACGCGCTACTCGCATGTGGTTCAAGCCTTCCTCGCAGCGTTCCCCGACGCACGAGCGTACTTGGACAAAAGGGAGCAAACCACCGCAGGTGAGAATTGGGCAACCAACAAAGCCTTGCTCGGCGCCATTGACTTCTCGCTCGTTCTCAATGGCGTGGAGTTGCTTGCGTTTCACGATGGCCCTAAGAACATGTGGGCCAGCCCCGAGGCGCAGTCGGTTATCGAGTCACTTGCGGAACAGAAGGTTCTTCGCTTTCGCCGAGCGAAAGTCAGGAAGTCCCTCTTCCGTCGCCTCCTCGCCAGTGTCGGGCTGGCCAGCAGCGACGCCTAACCCTTCGCTGGAGCGGGACCTCCACCGGCATGGCACTTGGCCCGCGAGGCGCTTCAGGTCATCATCCGCCTCGCGGGCCAAGCGCCATCCCGGCTCCGGCCCCTCAGCTCAAACGTTAGGCCTCGCATTCACACAGATGTCCTACGCGGTAGTTCTTGATCCTCAGCTGGTCGGGTCCTACAGCGCTGTGGCTAAGGCTGGCGGCGGGTACGTCTGGGACGAAGTGCTTGAATACCGAGTCTGGTGTCATCCTGAACGTGGGGCACCAGACGAGGCAGATGGCAGTGACTACTACTACGCCTTCGCTTCCTACGAAGAGGCTGCCGAATTTGCCTTATCGAACCCGGGAGCCGAAAGCCCACTCGCATTGGTGCTGCAGCGCGAGTACATCGACGAACCGGAAGACGGGCAGTTCGTTCACGTCCGTGAAGAACGCATAGCCGAGTGGCCCGTTGAGTTCTTGTCCCGTCCTCGTCGCACTGAGCGAACTATCCCTGCGTTCATGGCACCGGACGCACCTTCGAACCGTCTCGCCATACTGCGCGGCCAGGCATGAAATTCCAGTCGTTTTCGCCGGCGGGGCCTAACCCTTCGCTCGAGCGGACTCGCACCGGCATGGCACTCGGGCCGCGAGGCTCTGAGGTTTAGCATCCGCCTCGCGGCCCAAGCACCATCCCGGCGCTCGCCCGCTCAGCTCAAACGTTAGGTCTCGCATCGCCGCTTTCCTTCTATGCAGATGTCGCAGGAATCCCAAACGCCAGGTGACTTGTTTCGGCGAACGTTCTTTCCCTACGCTGCTGCGGCTCGGGAACGAATGCTTCGTGACCAGACTCGCATCGTTTACTACACCAGTGCCGCAACTGCGATGCAGATCCTCCGAAACCGCGAGATCTGGATGCGTAACACCCAGGTCATGAATGACTTCCTCGAGGTGGACCACGGCATATCCTGTGTGCAGCGCGCGCTCGCGACGGAAGCAGGGAGATCTTTCCAGTCCCTCGCAAACACTTTCTATCCCAATGCTTTTGCCGAAGCGCATTCGCAGTTTGAGGCTTGGATTCCGGGGCTTCGCGGCGACACCTTTTTGACATGCGTCTCCGAGCATCCGGCAACTGATGATCAGCATGGGCGCTTGTCCATGTGGAGGGCCTATGGAGGAAACGCTGGAGTCGCGTTGGTACTGAATCCCGCTGTGTTCTTCCGCCCCTCAAATGCACTGGCAGCCTACTCAATGCCGGTCATCTATGCCTCGGAGGAAGGTCTTGTCGCCGAACTGGCGCAAGTAACGCAGCGACTTCTAGCGAGCCCCGAAGTTGTCGGAGGGCTCGGCTATGCGGGCTTCAAAAATACACTCTTCGAAATGCTTCGCTTTGGCGCAGTTTGCACGAAGCACCCCGCTTTTTCCGAAGAGAGGGAATGGCGGGTCATTTCCTCACCCGCTTTAAAGACAAGTCCGTTGCTCGTTCACGCGACTGAAACGATCGGGAACGTTCCTCAAGTTGTTCTGAAGCTTCCGCTCAAGGACAAGGCTGATGAAGGTCTCTTCGGCATCGAGCCCAAAGACTTCATTGAACGGATCCTGATCGGTCCGTGCGAACATCCGTACGTTCTTAGGCGTGCCCTTTGGGCAGCGCTTGAAGAAGCAGGCGTCAGCGATCCCGGCCCCAGGCTAACTGTTACAGGCATTCCGCTTAGGGCCAATCAGCGCTAGTGCAGGCGAGACCTAACCCTTCGCTCGAGCCGACCCGCTCCGGCAAGGCCCACTGGCCGTCAAGGCCGCAGTAGCATGTTGGCCTCGTCGGCCAGTGGGCCTTGCCTCCACGGTCGGCTCAGCTCAAACGTTAGGCCTCACAAGAAGCAACGCCGTGACCACTCCAACCTATCGCTGGTCATGCCTAGTTTGCGAAGCGCCAAACGAGGCAGGAGCCCTAGTTTGTGTGGCCTGTGGCTTTCCCTCCCGGGCAACGGGCATGCAAATCACAGCTGAGCGCAAGCGCAGAGCACAGTTGCTTCAAGCAGGCGAGCACGACTCCTCCCCCGAGCCCCCGCCTTGCGAACGACACTTCGCCAATGATTTCGCACTGTTCTTCCCTGAAGGTCTCTTTGCGGTCATCACGCTGTTGGCTGCTCCGTTTTGGGCACTGAATCAGCTCAGCCTCGGGCACTATGGTGCTGGTCTCGGGTTGGCCGCTGCATCAGCAGTTGGCCTCGCGCTCGCTGTCATTGCTTGGCGGCACCAGAACAAATGGCTGCTGTATGCAGGCGTACTCGTGGTCGTGTCTGGTAGCTACCTTGCCATGTCGTTGTTGGGCACGCCGCAGTGAGGCTTGAAGTCAACTTTGAAGTGCAACACCACTAAGACCGAGCGAACACTTCGCTCGGTGTTCTGAAGCCCAGGCGTTGCCGGGGACGATCGTTGAGTTGGGCTGCGATGTGCTCGCAGTCAGCCTGGCTGATGTGGCGCATGCACATGCCCTTGGGCAGGTACTGCCGGATCAAGCCGTTGGTGTTCTCGTTGGTCGAGCCTGTCCGGAATTTTGTGTGCGAGGCATAGCATGACGACACGGAGCATGTATGCCAAGCAAGACGAGAGCGAAGAACGCGGCCATAGCGGCCAAGTCGGCCGCGCTGCCGAAGATCCCCAAGGAACTGCTTGATCAGTTCGTCCAGGGGCCGATGACCGCCGAGGCGATCCAGGACGTCTCGATGGCCTTCAAGAAGGCGCTGATCGAGCGGGCGCTGGGCGGCGAGCTCAGCCACCACCTGGGCTACCCGCCCGGTGGCGACAAGCCACCCGAGGCGGACAACCATCGCAACGGCAGCACCGGCAAGACGGTGCTCACCGAGGACGGTCCGCTGCGCATCGAGGTGCCGCGTGACCGGGAGGGCAGCTTCGAGCCGCTGCTCATCCCCAAGCATGAACGTCGCTTCACCGGGTTCGACGACAAGATCGTGGCCATGTACGCGCGCGGCATGACCGTGCGCGAGATCCAGGCTTCCTGGCCGAGCAATACGCCACCGAGGTGTCGCCCGAGTTCATCAGTTCGGTCACTGATGCCGTCCTGGCCGAGGTTGGCGCCTGGCAGGCCAGACCGCTGGAGCCGATGTGCCCGGTGGTCTTCTTCGACGCACTACGGGTCAAGATCCGCGAGGACGCCGTCGTGCGCAACAAGGCCATCTACCTGGCGCTGGGCATCCTGCCCGACGGCACGCGCGACATCCTGGGCCTGTGGATCGAGAACACCGAGGGCGCGAAGTTCTGGATGAAGGTCTTCAACGACCTGAAGACCCGTGGCGTGGCCGACATCCTGATCGCCGTCACCGATGGGCTCAAAGGCATCGGCGAAGCACTCGGCGCGGTGTTCCCGGCCACCACGCTGCAGACCTGCATCGTGCACCTGATCCGCAACAGCCTGGACTACGCCAGCTGGAAGGACCGCAAGCTGCTGGCGGCGGCCCTGCGCCCGGTCTACACCGCTGCCAGCGCCGAGGCCGCAGAACAGGCGCTGAACGACTTCGAGCGCGGGGCCTGGGGTCTGCGCTACCCCACGGTCACGGCAGCCTGGCGCAGGGCCTGGGACAGGGTGATTCCGTTCTTCGCCTTTCCCCCCGAGGTACGTCGCGTGGTCTACACCACCAACGCCATCGAGCGTGCACAGCCGGCTGCGCAAGATCATCAAGACCCGCGGGCACTTCCCCAGTGATGACGCCGCCAGCAAACTCATCTGGCTGGCTCTGCGCAACATCACCGCCGACTGGAGCCGCGCGGCAAAGGAATGGAAGCTGGCGATGAACCAGTTCGCGATACTCTTCGAAGAGCGGTTCACGCAGGTCGCGCATGGCGCAGGCCGGTGAGAAGGGTTGAACCATGAGTACATGGGCTCAACCGGGGCGCCTCCGGCGGCCTGGCAGGGGCCTGAAGACAGTAGAGAAATCAGCCAACAGCCAATTCAGTAAACCGCCTCACACACAGAATTTCTGACACCCCCCGTTGGTCCCTCGCTCCCACGAGTGGTACGGCGTGGCGAAGTAGAACTTCACCCCACTGGCTTGCTCCACGCGCTCGTAGTCGTGGAACTCCGTGCCGTTGTCCAGCGTGATCGTTCGCACTCGGCTTTGCAATTGCTCGATCGCCCTGGCCAAGGCCGTCGCCGCCTGCTCCTTGTTTCGCGCCACCAGTTTCTTCATCACCAGGTAGCCTGTCACTCGCTCCACCAGCGTCAGCACGCAGTGCCGCTGGTCTGCTCCCATCACGGTGTCGCCTTCCCAGTGCCCGATCTGCCGGCGCCGCTGCACCACCGCCGGCCGCTCGCTGATGTGCCGCTTGCCCACCAATCTGCCTCGGGTGGCCGGGCTTCCTCTCCTCTTGCGCCCGAACTTGCTGAGGATGCGCAGCTCACGCCAGAGCTGCCCGCCCTCGCGCCTGTGTCGCCTCACGTAGCGGTAGATGCTCTCCTTGCTCATGCTCGGCTGCCTCAGCATCTGCCGCCTTCCCACGATCTGCCCTGGGCTCCACTTGCGCTCCAGCAGCCTGGCCACCTCGGCCCACTCCTGCTCGCTGAACTGGCTGCCCTTGCGAGTTCGCCTTCGCCTGGCCAGTGCGTACTGGTGCGCCTTCTCGGCACGGTAGTTCCCGTCATGCCGGGTCGCGTTGCGGCTGCGCTCTCGGCTGATCGTCGACACCGAGCGGTCCAGCGCCAGCGCAATCGCGCGGTAGCTGTACCCCTGGCGCAGCAGCCTGGCCATGACGTATCTTTCGTCCTGGGTGAGTTGGCGATACCCCATGTCTGCATCCCCTTCTTGCCGGTTGAGGAAGCAAACAGTGTCGCCAGCTCCCCCACCTCGTTGAAGAAGGTGTTGCACTTACTCTGCCAAACCGCGACGCCTAACCCTTCGCTCGAGCGGACTCGCACCGGCATGGCACTTGGCCCGCGAGGCGCCCAGGCTTAGCATCCGCCTCGCGGGCCAAGCACCATTCCGGCGCTCGCCCGCTCAGCTCAAACGTTAGGCCACACGTTCCACGGCGCCTGCGTTCGCTAGGACTCTGGATCGAACATGATCTCGCGTACCTCTTGCGCGCATCGGCAGCCCACGGCAATACGCGCGGCCCAGGCTAGCGCCTCGTCTCGCGTTGCCACCTCAAGAATGGAGAACCCGCCCACTACCGCCTTGGTCTCCGGGAACGGTCCGGGGGTTGGCGTTCCGTCTGTCCCAACGATGGTCGCCTGCTGCCGAAGCAGACCGCCGCCGAAGATCCACACGCCTGCAGCCTTTGCCTCCCGAACAACCGCGTGCGAGGCTTCACCAACCGCGGGCCAATCAGCATCAGGGATGTGGTCCATTGAGCCGTCATCGAAAGAAATCAGATACCGAGGCACGTCAACTCCTTGCTTGCTGGCTTGGTTACAAGAGTTGTGCCCGCCCAAAAGTCGGAGCACACATGCCCACTACGAACGGCCGACCTTCGGGCAGACAAGGGAAAACCCGAGCGTTGCGCGCAGTGTGGCCTAACCCTTCGCTGGAGTGGACCGCGACCGGCAAGCCGCTTGGCCCGCGCGCCGGTCAATATCATCATTCGTCGCACGGGCCAAGCGCCTTCCCGGCGTCGGCCACCTCAGCTCAAACGTTAGGCCTCACACAGCCCACATTCATGCGTTTCCGCCCTCTTATCCTCGTCTCCATCACCTTGCTTTCGCTCCGCCCTGCCGAAGCCGCATCGTGGCAGGACATCGCAGGCAACAGTCAGGTGACAGTTGAGATCGACATCGAATCTATGCGAAGCAATGCTGGGCGCGTTCGAACCTGGCTAATCTGGCATTGGCCCGAAGAACAAGAGATTCCCGGCCCCTATCCTGCCAAGACCTTCAGGACTGAGAAGCAACCTCAGGTCTCTGACTGCAAGGCCAACTCGTTCGCAATGGCGCAAGGAGTTCGATACGCTGACGCCGACGGCGTGAAGCTTGTGGACAGTTACGAGATCGAGCAGAAGAACTGGCAGTTCACCGAAGCGGTTCCGGACAGCATCGGTGCCACCATTGTTCGCTTCGCGTGCAAACCGCCCAAGAAGCTCAAGTAGCCACGCGGTGAGGCCTAACCCTTCGCTGGAGCTGACTCGCACCTGCATGGCACTTGGCCCGCTTCCCGGAGTGGTCCATCATCCGTCCAGCGGGCCAAGCGCCACACCGGCGCTCGCGCCTCAGCTCAAACGTTAGGCCACATGCCGGACACTGCCCGCACCTCACTTCCTGCGTTCCTTGCTGTCTGCGCCTTCGGAGCTCTTTCGCTTCTTGGCGGCTGGCTCATCGTCTATGGCGGGGGCTTCCACACGGCGGAGAGCAAGTACTCAGCAAGTACTACGTTCATCGCCGGCATGCCCGCGTACTTCATGGCAGTGCTCCAGTTCTCGGCAGCCGCCCTAGCCTTCACTTGGGCACTACGCCGCTACCTCTCGTCAGTGGCTTCCGCTCTCGCGGCGTCTGGGTTGGTGCTAGTGCCGCCCTTGCTGTTTCTGCTCTTCGGGTAGCTTTCCGCGTAGCTGCCTGAGCTCCATCTCAACGTGTCACCTCTAGCTGCGCGTTCATTCCTTGCGCCACCTTGGCACGAGCTACTTCGGTAGTTCCAATCCTCTCCCTTCAGTGTCATCCTGCCAGCGGCAAATGAATGCGGCCTAACCCTTCGCTAGAGCGAAGACCTCCACCGGCCTGGCACTTGGCCCGCGGGGCGCTCGCTGTCATCATCCGCCTCGCGGGCTAAGCGCCATTCCGGCTTCGGCCCCTCAGCTCAAACGTTAGTCCGCAGAACCAAGCTCTACCTACAGTCGCACGCGAAAGGAACCGAAATGCAGAGACGTCAAGCGCTTCTAATTGGCTCATCGGCCGCTTTGGTTGGCTTGGTACATCCCGGTCTGGCCTACGCGGACGATGGCCGTGATGTTGTCGGCTCTTGGAGCGGTACCGCCACGTCCACTACCGTGCCGCTACCTCCACTTCGAACTCTGTTTACCTTTGGTGCAGACGGAACCGTGAACGAGTCAAGGCGGCTTTACGTGCCACTCTCGCCACTCGGGCCCCTCTTGGCTACTCCAGGGCACGGAGCGTGGCGCAAGACTGGGCGCAACGAGTACTCAGCGACCATTCAACTGCTCTACCAGGGTACAGCGGAGCACCCCACCGCTCCGGGGCAAGTTATAGGCTCTGAAACTGTTCGCTATCGTCTGCTCTTGGTCAACGGAGGTCGGCGCTTGCAGGGTGTGATTGAGGTTGAGGTCAAGGACGCCGCCGGGAACGTCGTGTTCCTAGGCCCTGGCACGCTGGAAGCCGACAGAATCCGCGTCGAAGCACTGCCCTGAATGCACGCAATGCGAACTGCGGCCTAACCCTTCGCTCGAGCAGGGACCTCCACCGGAATGGCACTTGGCCCGCAAGCCCGTCGTTCTTGTCATCGGCCTCGCGGGCCAAGCGCTATTCCGGCGTCAGCCCCTCAGCCCAAACGCTAGCCGTCGCAGGCAACAACTGGCTCGACATCTATGCGCCTTAGGCGTATAGTCTGGCAATGTTCACTGTCGTTGAGACCCAGCTCTTTCAGAAGCAGTGGCCCGCGTACTGGACTGAAGAGGAACGAGGCGAGTTCGCGTCCTTCCTCTCTGCGAACCCCGAAGCCGGCGATGTCGTGCCGGAGTCCGGTGGCATTCGCAAGGTCCGCTGGAAGCGTCAGGGCACAGGCAAGTCGGGCGGAGTCAGGGTCATTTACTTCACTCGGAACGAGGCTGAAGAACTGGTGCTTCTCACTCTGTATGCGAAGTCCAAGACCGACAACCTCACCGGTGCTGTACTCAAGGAGATCCGTCGTGCCCTCGAAGACTAAGCCTCTGTCCCCCAAGGAACTTGCCAAGTTCGAGGCCAGCCGCGATCTTGGCGCTGAGCTCCTGCAGTCCATCCGCGAAATGAAGGCTGGCAAGGTCCGTGTCGCCTACAGCCCCGCCACCGAGGCAAGGGAGAAGACTGGTTTGTCGCAAAGCCAGTTCGCTGCCCTGCTCGGCGTGTCGGTGCGCACGTTGCAAGGCTGGGAGCAGGGTCGCAAGCAGCCGAGTGGTGCTGCGCGCACGTTGCTGACCATCGCTCGTACCAACCCGAAGGCACTCCTCGCCGTTGCGGGCAAGTAGCGCAAAGGCAGCGACGGCTAACCCTTCGCTCAACCGGACACGCCACGGCATGGCACCCTGGCCGCGAGGCGCTTCTTCACATCATCCGCGTCGCGTCCAGGGCGCCACGCCGCGTCGTGCCAGTTAGCTCAAACGTTAGGCGTCACAACTCGCGACACAGGAGACGACCATGCCTGAACCCGCCAGCGCCTCAAGTGCAATCTTTGGCCCGATGCTCAGAGCCTTCACCTGGCTATATGACACGTGGCGATCGAAGTCAAAGGAGACGCTAGAAGAGAGGCGTCGCGCCTATGCTCAGCACTTCGAACCAGCCTACAAGCGCCTCGAGACGATTCACGCGAACTACCTGACCTCGTTTCAGAAGTTTTACGACTTGTGCCGAAAGTTTGAGACGCCTCCGCTAGATCTTCTGAGTCAGTTTCGCCAGTACGGGATGGAGTACACCACGTGGCGCGAGGACCTACGCAACTTCGCCCTAGTGTCGAAGGAACTTGCGAAGGGCTTCAAGAAGGCCGATGAAAAGGCGGCCATCGAGGAGTTTCGTCAAGCACTACTGGACTACTTCAGCGTCACTATCGCTTCAGGAGAGTCTCATCACTGGCCGAGTTGGTTCTCGCACTTCATTGGCTCTTTCGAAGAACACGTCCGTGAAGGGCGAAGCCCATGGGATGATGACTACGCCGTAACAGGTGTGGCCGACCCCAAGGGTACTTTCATCAAGAGACTACGCGCTGCCTACGAGACGGAGCTACCAGCGAAATGGAGCAAGGTGTCTGCGGCCAAGGCACAGCTGCAGATTGTTTTCAACAAGTAGCAGTGACGCCTAGCCCTTCGCTCGAGCCGACTCGCACTGGCATGGCACTTGGCCCGCTTCCCGGAGTGGTCCATCATCCGTCCAGCGGGCCAAGCACCATTCCGGCGCTCGCGGCTCAGCTCAAATGCTAGGCATCACCCAAACACCCATGCATTGGCTGGAGCACAAGATTCCGCCTCCCGTGGTCGGCGCTCTAGTGGGAGTGGCCATGTGGTTCGTCGCGCTACTTGGCCCGACTCTGGCGTTTGATGTCAGTACACGCAACATCACTGCAATCGCCCTGGTCGCTGTGGCACTGGCGTTTGATCTTGCTGGTCTTCTGGCCTTTCGCGCCTCTCGAACCACGATCAATCCGCTTTCGCCGGAGCGTGCCTCCAAGCTGGTCACTGCCGGCGTCTACCGAGTCACCCGCAACCCCATGTATGTGGGCATGTGTTTCCTGTTGCTGGCTTGGGCCGTATATCTCTCGGCCGTTCTTCCGCTCCTGGGCCCGGTCGTCTTCATCCTGTACATCACCCGCTTCCAAGTCCTGCCGGAAGAGCGAGTTCTTCGGCAACTGTTCGGGGAGCAGTACATCCAGTACACCGCCCGCGTACGGCGCTGGCTGTGATGCCCAACCCTTCGCTCGAGCCGACTCGCACCGGTGTGGCACTTGGCCCGAGAGGCGCTTCCGGTCATCATCCGTCGCGCGGGCCAAGTGCCTTCCCCGCGTCAGCCCCTCAGCTCAAGCGTTAGGCCGAACACAACCACATGTCCGCCCTCAGGGCCGGGCTGCGTTGAACGCAGAGTCCTCGCACTCCTTCCTCGCCATGCAAGTCGAACATCGAATCAAGGTTGCTGCTACCCCAGGGGTCATCTTCCGCATCTACGAGAACGTTCAGCATTGGCACACCTGGGACCCCGACACAAAGCGTGCCACTCTGGAAGGTCCCTTTGCGGTTGGAAGCCGCGGCCGCCTGACGCCCACCACGGGCAACTCCGTTCCAATGGTCATTACGCATCTCGTGCTCGACAGCTGCTTCACCGTCGAGTCGAAGATCCCGCTGTTCCGAATGGTGTTCGAGCACGAACTCGTCCCGGCGCAGGGACTCACCGAGGTCGTCCACCGGGTCACCTTCTCAGGTCTCCTCACCTTTCTTCTCGGCAACATGCTCGCCAAGCAGGTGAACTCGGGGCTCCCGGTCACGCTCCGCAATCTCAAAGCACTGGCCGAGTCGCGAAGTGCGGCCTAACCCTTCGCTCGAGCGGGGACCTCCACCGGCATGGCACTTGGCCCGCGAAGCGCTGTTGGCCTATGCTCCGCCTCACAGGCCAAGCGCCATTCCGGCTCCGGCCTCTCAGCTCAAACGTTAGGCGTCGAAGCCGCACCACTCAGCACAATCGAGGATGTCTATGCCCTTGCTCGGTTCTGCAGCAATGCTGTTGTCCTTCGACATCGAGGCCGCTGCCATCGAGGAACACGACCGCTGGCACACGCATGAGCATCTTCCCGAGCGTTTGTCGATTCCTGGGTTCCGTCGCGGCACACGTTGGATTTCAACTGCCGGCGATCCTCGCTACATGGTTCTGTACGAGGTTGACTCGCTCGAAACGCTTGCATCGCAGGCCTACCTAGCCAGGCTGAACAACCCGACTCCCTGGACTCAGCGAATGATGCCGCACTACCGCGGAATGAACCGAGGTCTTTGCGCCGTGCTTGGTAGCTTCGGCTTTGGCCAGGGAGGCGCCGCTGCACTCATTCACTTCTCTCCTGAAACATCGAGCACCAGCCAACTCAACAGCTGGCTGCTCGAAGACGCTCTGCCAGCCATTCCCGGGCTAGCGGGACTGGGCAGTGCTCATCTTCTGCAAGGCGCTCAAGTCGCTGCAATGACCAACGAGCAGCGCATCAGAGGCGCAGATCGTGGAGTGGACTCTGCGCTCATCATCACGGGGTATGACGAGGAGGCGGTCACCGCCTATGCAGGGGGGCTTTGTACCGCGCACGGTCTGCCCAGCCGCGGAGTAGAAGCGCTGACCTGTGCTTTCTATCGCTACGCATACTCCTTGGCTGCAACAGAGGTCGACGCCTAACGCTTCGCTGGTGCCGAATCGCACCGGTGTGGCACTTGGACCGATTCCCGGAGTGGTTCATCATCCGTCTAGCGGGCCGAGCGCCACACCGGCGCTCGCGGCTCAGCTCAAATCTCAGGCCTCCGATTCACTCCCTTCGCGCAATGGAGTCCATCGATTTCCTTCGCTTCGCCTCGCTCTGCGTGTTGCTTGCGGGAGCCGAGACTCTTCACGGAATCGCGCGCACGGTTCTGCTTGCTCCCAGGGTTGGTAAGGCGCTAGCCATCAAGCTCAGCGTTGCCACCGGTACGCTACTCGCGTTTGGGCTCTGCTTCTTCCTCGTTCCAGACATCGGCGCCGTGGGTGTCGGAGAACACTTGCTTCTCGGGCTTGGCCTAGCCGGTTTCATGGCAGCCTTCGATATCGCAATCGGCCGGCTGGTCATGCGCCTCAAGTGGGCGCGCATCTGGCAAGACTTCAACCCAAGCAGTGGCAACTACCTCTCCATCGGGCTGATACTGCTCGCCTTCTTACCCACCGTTGTGTGGTGGCTCCGTGCCAAGGCGGCAACGTAACGCCACGCACGGAGGCCTGACCCTTCGCTCGAGCGGACTCGCGCCGGCAAGCCACTTGGCCCGCGAACCGCACGTGGTCTATGCTGCGCCTCGCGGGCCAAGCGCCTTCCCTGCGTCTGCGCCTCAGCTCAAACGTTAGGCCTCGCAGTCCACGCGGAATCCAGCATGACCTCACGTCGCTCTGCTCTTGTGTTCGCATCCACGTTGCTCCCAGCCGCTGGCTGCACCGGTATGAAGACCGATCTCTCAATCACCGACCTGCGCGAACAAGTCCGGCAGTCGGAACTTGCCTTTGCGGCGACTATGGCCGCTCGCGACCTGAAGGCCTTCTCGAGCTTCATCGCAGAAGATGCGGTCTTCATCAACGGCGGCCAGCCGCTGCGGGGCAGAGCTGCCATCGTGCAGTTCTGGGAGCGCTTCTTTACAGGCCCCAGTGCACCCTTCTCTTGGGAGCCGTCAATCGTCGAAGTGGCCTCCGGTGGGACTCTCGGGTACACGGAAGGGCCGGTGACTCTGGCGTCTGGGGCAAGCACCTCTCGCTTCTACACAACCTGGCAGCGCCAAGCGCATGACGGCTGGCTCGTCATCTTCGATAACGGCTACCGCGTATGCCAGTAGCGCCGAGCGAGGCCTAACCCTTCACTGGCGCAGGACCTCCACCGGCAAGGCACTTGGCCCGCGAGGCGCTCTAGCTTATCGTCCGGCTCGCGGGCCAAGCGCCATTCCGGCTCCGGCCTCTCAGCTCAAACGTTAGGCCGCAGAGGTTGCACTGAGCGCTTGCCAGTCCAACGCTCAACATATCCCCGAACACACGCCTGAGGCTCCCATGTATTCCTCAACTTTCATCTTCGCCAAGGGCCAGTGGGATGACGAGTTCTATCGGCTCGACGAAGAGATCGCCAAGGCCGCAAAGTCCACGCCCGGCTATCTTGGCGAAGAGTCTTGGGAGAACACTTCAACCGGCCTTGTCTCCAACGTGTACTACTGGAAGTCGCTCGAAGCCTTGCAGGCGCTGATGAGTCATCCCACACATCTGCAGGCAAAGTCAAAGCAAGCGAACTGGCTCGCCGGTTACCAAGTAGTCATCTCCCAAGTGCTGCGCACCTACGGTGACTCCAAACTCACGGGCTTGCTTCCAACAGCGAGTGCGGCCTAACTCTTCGCTCGAGCGGACTCGCACCGGAATGGCACTTGGCCCGCCAGGCACTATGGTCCATCATCCGCTTGGCGGGCCAGGCGCCACACCGGCGCGGTCGGCTCAGCTCAAACGTTAGGCGTCACAGGAGGCAACGTGACTCTCCGCGCAAGCTGTCTGTGCCAAGGCGTCGCACTCGAAATTGAGGGGCAAGTTCGGGACATGCTCTTCTGTCACTGCTCCATGTGCAGGAAGGTCCACGGATCGGCCTTCCGAGCCCGTGCTCGCGTCAAGACCGCAGACCTTCGTTGGGTGCGAGGGGAAAAGCTGGTGAAATACTTCGAATCGTCACCGGGAGAGCACCGAGGCTTTTGTTCTGTGTGCGGCTCTAACATCATCACGACATTCCAGGCCAAGCCACATGAAATTGGGCTAGCACTCGGGATACTTGATGACGATCCGGGGAATCGGCCTGTGTGCCATGTCTTTGTGGGTTCAAAGGCACCTTGGTACGAGATCACTGATCAACTTCCTCAGTACGAAGAGTTTCCTCCAGGCCATACACCGCCGCACAGCGCGAAGGGTGACGCCTAGCCCGTCGTTCGAGCCGGCCCGCACCGGCATGGCACTTGGCCCGCCAGGCGCTCGCTGTCATCATTCGCCTCGCGGGCCAAGCGCCACACCGGTGCGGTCGGCTCAGCTCAAACGTCATTGGGCCTCGCAGGCAACGCGCGTGCGCTCCGCGTTGCACCATGAGGCAATCGTTCGCCTCGACTTGGGAGTGATCGTGGGTTCTCGTCCAATGCAGAAGTACCAAGGCTCGTGTCACTGCGGTGCCGTGCGCTTCGAGATCGAGACAGACTTTCCCGAACTGACCATGTGCGACTGTTCCATCTGCTTGCGCAAGAACGCGCTCATGGTCAAAGTGCACGAGAGTCAGTTTCGCCTCCTGGCCGGCGAAGAGTCCCTCACCGAGTACCAGTTCCACACCAAGACCGCGCGGCACTACTTCTGCAAGGTCTGCGGCATCTATCCCTTCCACCGCAAGCGCGTCACACCCGACAACTTCGGCATCAATGTGCACTGCCTCGAAGGGTTCTCTCCTGAGGGCATTCCATTGCGCCAGGCAGTCGGCGCTTCAATGATCTAGCCACGCCAACAGCGAGGCCTAACCCTTCGCTCGAGCCGACCCGCACCGGCATGGCACTTGGCCTGCAAGGCGCTCGCCGTCATCATTCGCCTCGCGGGCCAAGCGCCACACCTGCGCGGTAGGCTCAGCTCACACCTTAGGCCTCGCAGAACCAACGCAACGCCGATAGCCCATGTTTGATCACGTCGTCTTTGGCGTCAGCGACTACGCCACTGCCAGGTCCTTCTTCCTGAAGGCGCTCGAACCTCTTGGTGTGGCCATCGTATCGGAGGGTCCACTGGGTATTGAGCTGTGCCGTCCGAACGAGAGTTCGTCGTTGTGCATTCGCTTGCAGCCAGAGCCTAGGCCGGCGCATCTGCACTTGGCCTTCCAGGCCCAAAGCCGAGAGCAAGTCGAAGCCTTTCATCGGGCAGCCCTCGCAGCCGGGGGCAAAGACAACGGTGCTCCGGGACTCCGTCCGCAGTACCACCCGAACTACTACGCGGCATTTGTCATCGGTCCGGACGGTCACAACGTCGAAGCTGTGTGCCACAAGCCAGCTTAGCTTTCGCTGGTTTTCGTGCATGCTCTTGTACGCGAGCGAGGCCCAACCCTTCGCTCGAGCCGTGACCTCCGCCGGCCCCTCAGCTCAAACATTGGGCAGCGCAGGCAACCCGAAGCTCGGGCTACGGTCGATCTACCCGGCACTGGAAGCAGTTGTACTTCGAGCGTATGTGAACGTATGCCACCTCGGGGCCATTCAGAATCCGCTCGCACTCGGCACCAAGCTCGCGTCCCGACACCACATTGCCGGTCTCGTAGCGAATCCAGTCATCTTGCCCGTAGCCCCGGATCAGCGCAGGTTGTAGGTGGGCAAACCAGCCTGGCAGTTCCTCCCCCTCGAACCTTTGGCATTCACGTTGGTGCAGGAAGATCGGGCCCACTTCTGCGTATGGCTGCAGTGCGCTGAACGGCCGGTACGCCAGCACCAGCTTGTCATCGCCTTCGGCAATCAACTGAAGGCAGTGTCTGCAGGGGTTCGCCTGTCCAACGGCCTTGGTAAGCAGCGCGCGCTGCCCGTTCGCGTCGTTGCCGCCGCTGCGCACCAGGTTCACAAACTCCGAGTCAATGCCCCGTACTGCAAGTCTCATCTTGTCGCTCCCGTCTGCAGCGAGCCAACTTCGCTGTTGGGTGCATTTCAGCAGCAAGGTTGCTGGTGGTCTGGCCGCTTCCGGACATGTCAGCCCCACGCCCAGCTCAGGCGGCGCTGCCAAACCCTTTGCTCGAGCGGACTCGCATCGGCATGGCACTTGGCCCGCGAGGCGCTGCAGGTCTATGCTCCGCCTACGGGTCAAGCGCCATCCGGCTCCGGCCCCTCGGCTCAAACGTCAGGCCGCACAAGCCACCCTCAGTAGCGCATCGGTCCGCGTCCTGGCATTACCATTCAGGAGACAAGTGCATGTTCAGCCACGTGATGGTCGGAACGAACGACATCGAGCGTTCCAAGCGCTTCTATGACGCCTTGCTTGGCATCCTAGGAGCAGGCGAGCCGTTCCGCAACCAGAACGCCACAGGCCAACAGCGCCTGTTCTATCGACACGATGGCAGCTCATTCTGCGTAAGCGAGCCAATCAACAACGAAACCGCAACCGTAGCCAATGGCGGCACCATCGGCTTCAAGTGCAGTTCACCGGAGCAGGTACACCAGTTCCACGACACGGCTGTCGCGCATGGAGGCACGTCGATCGAACAGCCGCCCGGTCTGCGCGAAGGCAAGTTGGGTTCCATGTATCTTGCCTACGTACGAGATCCTGACGGCAACAAGCTTTGCGCCCTACACCGGCCAAAGTAGGGTCGCACAAACGGGCGGCGCACAGTGCGCGCCTAAGCCTTCGCTCGAGCGGACTCGCGCCGGCATGGCGCTTGCCCGCTCAGCTCAAACGTTAGGCCTCGTGTCCCACACAGTGCCCCTCTTGCAGCGTTGCGAATCACCATGACTCCCTTCACCGTTCGTCCGCCCACTCAAGACGACTACGCAGCATGGCGCCCGCTCTGGGATGGCTACAACGAGTTCTACGGCCGGCACGGTGACACCGAACTTCCTGAACATATCACTCAGCTCACCTGGCAGCGGTTCTTCGACACCGATGAACCAGTCTTTGCTCTGGTCGCAGAGCAGCAAGGCAAGCTCGTCGGTCTGGCGCACTATCTCTTCCATCGCAGCATGACCAAGGTCGAACATGTCTGCTACCTGAGCGACTTGTTCACTCCGCAATCACTGCGGGGCCAGGGCATTGGGCGGGCTCTCATCGAAGCTGTCTGCATTCAAGCCAAAGCGGCAGGCTCACCTCGGGTCTACTGGCAAACGCACGAAACGAATGCCGCTGGCCGTCTGCTGTACGACAAGGTGGCCAAGCACCACGGCTATCTCGTTTACTCGCGAGACCCTTGAGCCCTGCAACGAGCGCGAGGCCTAACCCTTCGCTCGAGCGGGCTCGCACCGGGATGGCGCTCGCCCGCTCAGCACAGACTTTAGGCGTCACAAAGAACCATGCAGCCACTGACAACTGCCACCCTCTTCGCCGCAACGTTGGCCATGCTTGCATTCGTACCCGTGACCCTCCGTGCACAGGCGACCTACAGCTTGAAGGCCGTGGAGGCCGATCCCATTCCGAAGGCTGAGAGCTTCCTCTTGTGGAAGGAGTTAGCCCTCAGAGCCTGCTCGGACTCCAAGGCTCGCTTCAATCTTGGCGAGTCGGCGTGCTTGGCTGTCATCTCGCAGCGAGCGGACAGCTGCGCTTCACAGCTCAGCAACGAAAGTCCTGCGCCAATCTCCACCACTGCAGTGGCCCGGGATGTTGGGCGGAAGTATCTTCACTGTGCGACCGCCTTCTATTTCTGCAAGGGCACAGAAGTCCGCAATGAAGCGGAGGTTCGTGCCAAGTGCCAGTGACGCCAAACCCTTCGCTGGAGCCGACTCGCCCCTGCATGGCTCTTGCCCCGCCCCTCGGTCTGGTCCATCATCCGTCCAGCGGTCCAAGCGCCATACTGGCGCTCGCGCCTCTGCTAAGGCGTTAGGGCGCACAGAACCACTTGCGAGGCTCAGCGACCGACATGACGCCAATCACGAACCCCGCCGTGGCCAAGGCCTTCGACGCCTATCCGCCGAACATGCGCCGCAAGCTACTCTCGCTGCGCGAGCTGATTCTCCGGACCGCCGCAACTACGGAAGGTGTTGGCGAACTCGACGAAACGCTCAAGTGGGGCGAGCCCGCTTACCTCACATCCCAGTCGGGCAGCGGTAGCACGGTTCGCATCGACTGGAAGGCCGCCAGGCCGAACCAGTACGCCATGTACTTCAACTGCCAGACGAATCTGGTCGAAACCTTCAGGTCGCTGTTTCCCAGAGAGTTCAGCTACGAGGGCAACCGCGCGATCGTCTTCAAGGACTCCGAGCCCGTCCCGACGGATGCACTGGCGTTCTGTGTGGCGGCCGCACTGACCTATCACCGCAAAGGCAAGGCCCAGCGAGCCAGCAAAGTCTGAACGGCCGAGCAACGAGTGCGCCCTAACCCTTCTCTCGAGCGGGGACCTCCACCGGAATGGCACTTGTCCCGCGAAGCGCTGGTTCTTATCATCCGCTTCGCGGGCCAAGCGCCATTCCGGTTCCAGCCCCTTGGCTCGAAAGTTCGGCGACACGCCACACACCGCGGCGCTCTGGAGCAATTCGATGTCGGAACAAACCCGCGCGCTCATCCAAACGCACTGGAAACTTGCCAACGCGCGCGACTGGAGTGAGTTCGCTGACTTGCTTCATCCAAAGCTGATCTACGAGGTTCCACAAACTCGCGAGTACATCGACGGCGGCCAAGGCTACCTCGAGATGTTCAGTACTTGGCCGGGTGACTGGGCCGCCTCCATCAAGCATCTTGTGTGCGAGGAAGCCAAGGCTGTCTGTGTCATCGACTTCGTGGTCGGCGCCGAAGTCATGACCGGCATCTCCATCTTCGAGCTGAACAACGGGCTCATCACCAAAGTCACCGACTACTGGCCTGAGCCGTACGAGCCGCCAGCTCGCGTCACTCCGCACATGAAGCGCCGGCCTCCAGAGTGATGCCTGCCCCTTCGCTCGAGTGGACTCGCGCCGGCATGGCACTTGGCCCGCCTCCCGGAGTGGTCCATCATCCGTCTGGCGGGCCAGGCGTCATACAGGCGCTGTCGGCTCAGCTCAAACGTTAGGGCGCATGCACCATGCAAAGCAACCAGCGTCTCACTGCTTCACTCGATGGCGAGTTTGTGGTTTTCCTCATCGGGATGCGAGTCAATCAACCGCTGCGCGTCGACAAGTGGTTGCCTGTGGTGGCTGCGATGACTCGAATGATTGGCGAGCTCCGAGCACAGCCGCACCTTGGTCTGCTGCATGCGGAGATGTGGACTTCCAGAACTTCCATCATGGTTCAGTACTGGCGCTCCATGGAGCAGCTTCTCCAGTACGCGAAGAACAAGAACGCCCAGCACCTGCCTGCCTGGCGCGCATTCAACAAGGCAGTTGGCGACAACGGCTCGGTCGGCATCTGGCATGAAACCTATGCTGCTGCGCCTGGCACGTATGAAACGTTCTACGGCAACATGCCGCCCTTCGGTCTGGGCAAGGCCGGTCGCCTTGTACCAGCAGTTGGAGGCAAGCAATCGGCCGCCGGCCGGCTTGGCCGGGCCGAGACTGCGCCTTAACCCTTCGCTCGAGCAGACTCGTATCGGGATGGCACTCGCTCGCTCAGCTCAAACGTCAGGCCTCGGAGCACCGGCTTTGGCGCTACCTATTCAATCGGAGGACTCAAATTGGCCCGCCAGATCGTATTCACTCCAAAGGCAGCCAAGCCACCGCCAACTTACAGCCAAGCGGTCAAGGCAGCAGGCTTGGTCTTCGTTTCCGGTACTTCGCCAACAGACGCCACCACCGGCACGATCACTGGAACAACGATCCAAGAGCAAACACGTCAGTGCCTGTTCAACATTCAAGCCATCCTCGAAGCAGCAGGTAGTTCGCTAGACAAGCTTGTCAGCGTCACAGTTGTGCTGGCGGAGGAAGACGACTTCCCCGGCATGAACGAAGAATGGCTCAAGTGGTTTCCTTCGAATCCACCAGCACGCCAGGGCGCCAAGCTCCCCGCTCGCATCCCTGGCCTGAAGGTGTCCATTGCAGCCATCGCTGAGGCCTAACCCTTCGCTCGAGCCGGACTGCCCCCGGCAAGGCACCTGACCCGCGAAGCGCTCAGGCTTAGCATCCGCCTCGCGGGCCAAGCACCACACCGGCGCGGTCGGCTCAGCTCAAATGCTAGGCCGTACACAGAACGCCCGAGGTACGCATATGCCGACTACAAAGCAACTCCAGTTCTCGGCCGACATCGCTGCACCGGCATCCAGGGTCTTCCAGACCATGCTCGACCCTGAGAGCTACAAGGACTGGACTTCGCCTTTCGCAGAGGGCTCCTACTACGAGGGCGTCTGGCAACAGGGCCAACGAATCAAGTTCATGTCACCGTCTGGCGATGGCATGGTGTCCGAGATCGCAGAACACAAGACAAACGAGTTCACATCCATTCGACACCTCGGCTACATCATCAACGGCGTCGAGGACACGCAGAGTGAGTCTGTCCGCGCTTGGGCACCAGCCTACGAGAACTACACGTTCATCGCTACGCCTACAGGAACCAGGCTTGTGGTCGATCAGGACGCCACGGAGGAGTTTGAGCAGAACATCTCTGAGGCCTGGCCCAAGGCGCTTCAGCGGCTCAAGGCGTTGTGCGAAGCCGGCAGTGCTGCCTGACCCTTCGCTCGAGGCGGAACTCCATCGGCATGGCACCTGGGCCGCGAGCCGCCCATGGTCTATGCTGCACCTCGCGGCCCAGGCACCATGCCCGTTCCTGCCCGCTCAGCTCAAACGTTAGGCCGCAAGACCATGCGAAACATCTCACCGCTGCTTTGTGCGTTCGCAGCTTTCGTTGCTGCCGCCTCTGGTGTTCACGCCGCGCCGATGAACAAGTGCGTCATCAATGGCAGTGTCACGTATCAGCAGGCTCCTTGCCCTTCGAACCAAGCTCGAAAGGATCCCACGCTCGAGGAGCTGAACGCCGCCGAAAGGAAGCGCCGCGCCTCAGCCGCGTCTGCCGCAACTGCAGCCCCGAGAGAAGCCCCTCCTGCGCGGGCAGCCACGCCCGGCGGCTTCAGTTGCGACGGAAGAAAGTACTGCTCCCAGATGCGATCATGCGCCGAAGCCAAGTACTTCCTCGCCAACTGTCCCGGGGTGAAGATGGACGGTGACAACGATGGTCTCCCCTGCGAAGAGCAGTGGTGCGGCCCTTGACTCCAGCCCAGCGGCTAGCTCGGGAGTTGCGGCCTAACCCTTCGCTCGAGCGGGACCGCCACCGGCATGGCACTTGGCCCGCTAGCCCGTGGTTCTGGTCACCGGCCTCGCGGGCCTAGCGCCATGCCAGCGCGGCCGGCTCAGCTCAAACGTCAGGCGTCACAGGCCCTGTGCGCTATCCCTGCGGAAGGTCTTCGTGGATGCACAGGTAGTTCCCTTCTGTGTCCTTGAACCAGGCTGCCTTCTCGGCTCCAAGCACGCAGACGTGATTCACAGTCTTCAGCCCGGGGAAATCGTAGTCCTCGAACACCACCCCCGTACGTTTCAGCTCTTCAATGCTGACGGCAATGTCATTGACGCGGAAGCTGATCGCGGTATGGTCTGCTTTGGTCCCTTCCGGCTTGGGGAACAGCGCCAGCGTGCTGCCACCCACCACGTAGACAAACTTGCCGTCGGGCCGGAGGCCACCCGGTTTCAGTCCCAAGCAGCCCTCGTAGAAGGCCCGGGCACGGTCTATGTCCTTGACCGGAAGCATCGTTGTGACAGAGGCACTGGACAGCATACGAAGTCCTTTCGCTCGATCCGGCCACGTTCCAGCCACCTGGCGCCTGCCAAGCCACTCCGGCCGGCTCGTCAGCTTATGCCTCTCTCTGCCTTGGCGCCAGCAGCAGTACTCCGCGAGCGCAAACCCGCGGTGACGCCTCACCCCTGGCTCGAGGCGGACCTCCACCGGCATGGCACCTGGGCCGCGCGGCTCTTCAGGCTTATCCTCCGCCTCGCGGCCCGAGCGCCCTACCGGCATGGGCCCGCTCAGCTCAAACGCTAGGCCGCACATTCGACACACGCCGACCTGAGATTGACGAAATGCCAAGCATCAACATCTCCCTCTTGTTCATCGGCATCTTCGTCTTGCTTCAGATTCCCCTCACCGTCATGGTCGGCTACAGGCGTGCGCGTACAGGCATCCAGTTCTTTGACGGCGGTGACCCGACTCTTCTGCGTCGCATGCGCGCGCACGGGAACTACACGGAAACCGTCCCCATTGTCTTGCTGGCGATGCTTGCAGCCGAGCTCACAGGCGCTCCGGCATGGCTCTTGTGTGCGGGAGGCACATCTCTTCTTGTTGGCCGGCTGATGCATGCGGCCATACTCATTCTCAAGGGCTGGGGGCTCCCCCGTGCCATTGGCATGATCCTCACCTTCGTGCCAATGCTGGGGTTCGGTGCTTGGTGCATTCTCCGCACGGCAGGTGCGCCCTAACCCTTCGCCCGCTCAGCGCAAACGTCAGGCGTCATGACCGCCCCCGCTCACACTCTTCGCGTCGTGTTCGCACTGAGCGCCCTCGCCTGCTCAGTCATTTTGGTGCTCTTCGTTCGCGGCCGAGCCGAATGGACAACTGTGTTCTGGCTTCAGCTGGCCGCAAGTTCGCTCGTTGTCGCCTCGGTCATTTGCTGGCTCGTCTTTCGCCAGGGCAGGCTCAGGTTGATTGGCGTCTCGTTGGCCCATCTGGCACGCGTCTTTCTGCCCCAGCTCCTCTACATGTACATCGCCTCAGCGTTTGCCATCACTGCAATTGCCTTGGCGGTGATCTACGGAGTGACTCGCTCCGGTGCGAACTCGCTGGCACTTGCTGTACTGGCTGGCTTGTGGCTCTCACTCTGGCTGGCGCCGAGCATCGCGTCGGTCACAAGCTGGCTCAAGCTGCGCTCGGCGAACAAGAATGACGCCTGACCCTTCGCTCGAGCCGACTCGCACCGGCATGGCACTTGGCCCGCTTCCCTCTCTGGTCCATCATCCGTGCAGCGTGTCAAGCGACACACCGGCGCTCGCGGCTCTGCTCGAACGTTAGGCCTCACCACACGACACCCGCCATGCCACGGAGCCCTCATGAAGATTGTCGTTTCCACCATCGTCGCCGCGCCGATTCACGAGGTTTGGCGCGCGTACACGACTCCGGAGGACATCAAGCTCTGGAACACGGCCTCTGCGGACTGGCATACCACCGCTGCCTCAGTCGATCTGCGTCCGGGTGGCACGTTCTCCTCGCGAATGGAAGCCAAGGATGGATCCTTCGGATTCGACTTCGCGGGCGAATACACCAAGGTCGTGCCACATCAGCTCATTGAGTACACCTTCGGCGACCGGGTCGGAGTCGTCGAGTTTTCGCAAGGTGTTCAGGGAGTCACCGTGACTGTCACCTTCGACAGTGAGTCGACTCACTCCGAGGACCAACAGCGCACAGGTTGGCAGGCAATCCTGGACAGCTTTGCTCGTCATGTGAAAGGGAAGCTGGCGTCCGAGTAGTCGAAGCGATAGGCCGGCTGCACAGTGAGCTCTTGCCCTTCGCTCGAGCGTGGACCTCCACCGGCCCCTCAGCTCAAACCTCAGCCCGCACAGCCGCCAAAGATGCGCAGCGCGATCGTCGTCTTCACCTTGCTCGCTTCTGCGCTAGCCATGCAGGTGGCGGCGCAAACTTCCGCTGCCGAGCCCGTCGGGCACTCGTCCGGCGCGCTCAGCCGCGACGAGCAAGTCACTCTTGTTGTTCATACGGCCGAGAACTGCCCGGTTTGCAGGGTCTGGCGCGAGTCGCCGTCAGGCCTGGCAGTGGCCCAGCAACTGCCTCAACGCTGGCCGCATCTCAACGTGGTCTATGTCGAGCGCAAGAGTCTGCACGGCAGCGAGTCTGAGCTGCTGTATCCGGCCGAGCTCCAGTACCTGTACCAAGCTCGCCGAGAGCGCTACCAACTCAGTCCGCCTGTGCCGCTCTTCGAGATCGTGCGCAACAGGCAGGTAGTCGCTCGCCAAGCCGGGCTGCAAGGCTGGACGGACGGCATTGTTCCCGCGCTCCAGCAGCTCGAAGCAGGTCGCCCAGCTTCAGCGCAGTCGTCAGTGCCAAGGTAACCAAGTGCGGGCTGACCTTTCGCTCGAGCAGGAGCCTCCACCGGCCTGGCACCTGGCCCGCGAGGCGCTGCCGGTCTTTGCTCCGCCCCGCGGGCCAAGCACCCATCCGCTTGCGGCCCCTCAGTTCAAACGTTAGGGCACACAGGTGGCTGCGTCGCCGCAAGTCGAGATCGTTGCGTACAGCGAGCCATGGCTCGGCGAGCTGGTGCCAATGTGGCGGTCGAGCTTCGAGACTGCGCTGGGAATCACCGATCCGCATCCGCTGCAGGAGCAGATGGAGTACTTCCTTCGGTCGGTACTTCCGCAGAACAAGGTTCAACTGGCTCTGTCTGGCCAGCAACTGCTGGGCTTCATTGCCGCCTCCAGCGAGTCGGTCAGTCAGTTGTATGTTCGGCCCGGCTGCCAGCGGCGCGGCGTCGGGAGTCGGCTGTTGCAATGGGCCAAACAGAACTCCAGCGGGAGCCTCTGGCTGTACACCTTCAAGAAGAACCTGGCTGCCCAGGCCTTCTATGAGAGCCATGGCTTCGCAGCAGTCCAACACGGGTTCGAGCCCACGTGGCAGCTCGAAGACATCAAGTACTTCTGGTCGGCCGGTGCAAAGAGTGCGCCCTAACCCTTCGCTGGAGCCGGCTCGCACCGGCATGGCACTTGGCCCGCTTCCTGGCTTGGTACATCATCCGCCTCGCGGGCCAGGCGCCAGTCCGGTTCCGGCCCCTCAGCTCAAACGCCAGGTTGCACAGTCCGTCACCCTGCCCATCTGGGCCGTTCTTGAAATGCTTCGCGCTCTGGTTTACAGCCTCACCATCCTGCATCTTGGCCCCGGTATCGCCTTCGCTCTATTGGCGTTCGGCTGTGAGGAGCCTGAGCCTTACCTCCGGTTCATCTGCGGAAAGGATGCTCTAGCGTCGTTCGCGATGCTCTCTGTTGGCGCCTGGGCACTACTGCTCGTTGGCCTGGCTGCCGTCTCTCTCGTTCAGCGCGCACGCCGTTCTGCCCCTCCAAACACCGGCCCCCGAGCCATTGCGCTGCTCGCGGTTGTGGGCATCGGCGTGCTTCTTGGGGCAGCGGGCAACTGGCTAACAGGTAGCCAACACTGGTTCCTCGCCATCCCTGGCGCGCTTGCAGTGGGTTGGCTGTTCCTTGCCAATCCACTGGCCTGTGCGCCTGCACAGTCCAGCGGCGGGTCGTCTGCAGGTCAAGACAGTGCGGCCTGACCCTTCGCTGAAGCCGACTCGCACCGGCTTGGCACTTGGACCGCAAGGCCGTTGTTCCTATCATCGGCCTCTCGGGGCAAGCGCTGCACCATGCCGGGAGAAGCAATGGAATCCATCGAGAGTCGTTCGGACACCAGGAACAAGCTCATTGCAGCAAGTCCTGACCAGGTGTTCGCCGCAATGCGCGATCCGGCACGCGTCGCCAAGTGGTGGGGGCCAGCGGGATTCACGAACACGATTCAAAAGTACGAGTTCATGCCCGGTGGCAGCTGGCTTCTAACGATGCACGGACCGGATGGCAAGGACTACCCGAACGAAAGCCGCTTCACACGCATCGTTGCGGATCAACTCTTCGAAGTCGAACACCTCGGTGGGCATCACTTTGTGCTCACCATCGAACTTCGGCCTCACGCGCAAGGCACGACCGTGGCGTGGCGCCAGACGTTCGACACCACAGAACACTACAACCGCCTGGCGGAGTTCGTCGCAGCAGCCAACGAGCAGAACCTTGAACGATTGGCCGCTGAGGTTGTTTCGGGGTGAAAGTGCCGCCTGAGCTTTCGCTGGAGCCGACTTGCACCGGAACGGCACTTCTGGCTCAGCCCAATCGGTAGGCATCAGGAACCAGCATCGCCGCACGCTATCGCAGCGAACACGACTTCGGTGCAACTCTGGAGGCAGACATGTCAGACATCGCCGGTGGGTGCCGTTGTGGGGCCGTGCGCTACACGCTTGCTCTGGACTCATTGCCGACGACTTATGCCTGTCATTGCCTTGATTGCCAAACGTGGAGCGGCAGCGCGTTCAGCCAGCAGACTTTTCTGCCTGAAGAGGCGCTGGCCGTGACAGGTCCCCTGAGCGTCTACGAACTGACAACACCGAGCGGCAGAGTCTCCAATCAACGCATGTGCAGCATCTGCCACACCCGGATCTACAACTCCAACAGTGCCCGGCCGGGCGTAGTCGTGGTTCGTGCCGGAACGCTGGACCACAGTGATCAACTGGATGCCGTGGCTCACATCTGGGTCAAGCGCAAGCAACAGTGGTTAGAGTTGCCCCAAGACGTACCGACGTGGCCAGAAGGTGCGCCAGTCGAGGCGCTGTTGCAGGCCCTGTCGCGTCGTCGAACCGATGCCTGACTCTTCGCTCGAGGCGACCCTCCACCGCGGTCGCCTCGGATCAAACGTTTGGCCGCAAAGGCAATCTCCGTGCAGCACTCACCCATCAGAAGGCCCCAGGTTTGCGTCCTCGGAAGCGCAGAGCCAGGCTCAGCCGCCTACGAGCTGGCCGGAGCTGCAGGCGCTTTGCTGGCAGCCCATGGCATCACTGTAGTGAGCGGCTGCGGTAGCCCAGCCACGCGCGTTGCGGCTGAGCGCGCCATTGCGGCCGGAGGGTTGGTGCTGAGCATCGTGCCTCCGGAGCAGATGCCGCCGCCCGATTGGCCGGCAACCGTGGTCGTACCCTGCGGCATGGGCGACGCCCGCAACTTGCTCATGGCGCTGGCCGGAGATGCCTGCCTCGTCATCGGTGGTCGCGCGGGCACCATCTCCGAAGTGTGTTTGGCTTGGTTGCACAAGCGGCCACTGTTGCCGCTTGTCGGCTGTGGCGGCTGGTCCGACTCGCTGCCGTCCAATCCGCCCGACGAGCGGCGGAACTCGCCCATTCTTCCCTGGGGCAACATCGCTCAACTGGAAGCCCAGCTACGGCAGCTTCAGCTCATCAGCTGAGCATGCTCGGCGTGCGAAGTCTGCGGAACTGATCCGAACCTCAGCTTTCTGCAATGCCCCTTCGTCGCGGACAATCTCTCCCACGAGATCGTTGCCGCCAGCCAGTTCGGCTTTTGCTCAGCCTGCTCGAGTGCAGACCTCGGCCGCTGCGTCGGCCCCAAAGGAGAATCAGATGCTTCATGGCTCGTGTCACTGCGGTGCAGTCACATGGGACTGGACTCACCCAGTTCTTCCCGAGGGCGCTACGGCCTGCAACTGCACCGTGTGCCGCCGTTATGGCGTCCTCTGGATCTATGACTTCGAGAACGAGGGCATCAAGGTAGCCGGTCCAACCAAGGCCTACATCCGTGGCAAGGGGGTCGAGTTTCACTTCTGCGCCACGTGCGGCTGCGTCGCGTTCTGGCGGGGCCAGCAACTCACGCCGGAAGGCAAACGCCGCATTGCCGTCAACCTGCGCCTCACCGAACCCGACCCCATCGCCAAGGTGCCCATCGATCACTTCGATGGCCTCGACAAGTTCGACGACTTGCCACGCGACGGCAAGTGCGTTGGAGATGTGTGGGCCTAGTCAACCCGCGGCTCGCGGCGAGTGCTGCCGAACCCTTCGCTGGAGTTGACCGCCACCGGCGTGGCACAAGGCCCGCGGGGCGCTGTGGTACATCATTCGCCTCGCTGGCCAGGCGCCATTCCCGCGCTCGCCGCTCGGTTCAAACCTTGGGCGTCACCAGAGCTCTATCGGAGAAACCGGCACGATGATGATTCCTCCGTCGCGTACGAAGAGGTACGTTGCCGCTGCGAACATGGCTGTGCCGTCGACGATCTGCCCGGCCTCGAGAAGCACACGACTGATCCATCGCTCGGCTGCACGCCCATTCACTGCACCTAAGCCTGACTCCTGCACGAGCCTGGCTGGGTCGACTTGGCCTGTCTCATCAGGGGCGCGCGATTGCCAGGCGCCGTCCGGCTCCGCTCGATGACAGCTTGCTAGCAAACCACACATCAGAGCAGTACACACCATCGTTCCAAGGTTCGGCACAGGTTACCCCTCGCGAGTACTGAGTCAGTACCACGCAGTCAGGTGCTAGGTCCGGACATTCGACGCCTGGGCGTACTCCCGAACCGCTCCGCTGGCCACCTGCGTTGCAGCAGTCAGACGCGGCCGTGACTTGGGATGGAAGGCAGCCGCTTCGCTGGCCGGCCTCGCAATTTGCGGAGGCCTGGGCCCGATGTTCTTCCTGTTTGTCGGGTATCTCGCACTTGCTCCTGGGGACGCTGGAGAGAACAGGTTTGGTTCGGTATCACCACCCATATCGGCGACGGCGTGGGTCTGGTCCGTCGTCGCCAGTGTTGTTCCCTGGTTTGCTGCAGTCACAGCGGCGCGCGTGATGTGATTTCCATCAGTCAGCAGTGCGCAAGAAGTAACACCCATCCCCTCGCTCACGCGGAGCGCCGCCCATCTCCGCACCAGATGTCGCACCAGTCGCCGTTCCGAGCCATTGACTCAGCCCTGGCCAGCGGGTGGCATCGCCGCTGGATCCATCCAGAGTGCAGCCCACAGGTGCCCATCGGGGTCGGCGAGGTCGCGGGTGTACATGAAGCCCTGATCGTCAACCGGATTCACATCGGCCTGACCGCCATGGGATGCCGCAGCAAGATTCATCGAGTCAACGGCGTCTCGGCTGTCCAGCGCGAGCGAGAGCATGTGCCCGGCAGTCCCGGCCGGAGGGAACGGTCGCTGCGTGAACGTACGCCACTTCGCGTGCGTGATCAGCATCACGTGGATCGCCTCGCTCCAGACCATGCAGGCCCCAGACTCATCGCTGAAATTCGGGTTCCGCTCGAAGCCCAGGGCGCTGTAGAAGGCGGTCGAGGCATTGAGGTCGGCGATCGGCAGGCTGACGAAGATCATCTTTGTCATCGGGTTCTCCTGGCGCTTGTATAAGGTGACCGATGCTCTACACAGGTAGAGCCCTCTCGTACGACGATCCACCAAGACCTGATTCGACAACATGAGGCCATTCCCGTCAGGCCACCCTGCGCTCAACATGCCGGCGGTGGAGCGACCTCGTGCCCCTCAAGCCCTCGGTCATCGCGAGGCGTCGAAAACCAACCGCATCAGCCCATGACACATCGCACCGCATCATGCAGCTGTGGCCAGTTGCAGGCCCACGTCTGCACGGAGCCTGTCCGCGTTTCCGTCTGTCACTGCCTGGCTTGCCAGCGCCGCACCGGCAGCGTTTTCGGCGCGCAGGCTCGCTTCGACAAGTCTGCGGTGACCCTCACAGGCATCGCCAAGGAGTTCGTTCGCACCGGGGATGAAGGAACCCGCGCCACGTTCAGCTTCTGCCCGGACTGCGGGGCGACCGTGTACTACACTTTCTCCGGCAACGAAGATGCGATCGCCATTCCCGTTGGCGCGTTTGCAGATCCGGCGTTTCCCGCACCCAGCTTCTCGGTCTACGAGGAGCGGATGCACAACTGGGTGAACATTCCTGGCGAAGTCACCCACATGGCGTGAGTTGGCGGCGGCTCCAGACTCCTCGCGCGAGTGGGCAGCCTCCTGCACAAGCCTCTTGGCCCGCTTGGCGAATAGGATCAGCGTACATGAGCAAACCGACTGCGCCTCTGCCGCCGGAAGTTCTCGAAGCGTTCGAGCAGCGCCGACCGATCGAGGCCATCAGGCTCTTGCTCGCCAGCCGAGCCAGTCTCTCGCAGCAGGCCAGGCCGCAGCCAGGCTCATCGGCCACCACCCCGAAGCCCCGCACGCCGCAAAGCGGCGAGTCCATCAACCCCGGTAGCGGCCTCTCGCCGGGCGAGGAGCCGAACTCGAGTTCGGCGTTCTGGGATTGGGTTGTCGTCGCGCTGTTCGCCTATCTCGCCTATCGGCTCGTGGAAGGGTAGTCGCAGGCGGCGCACTCATCGAAGGGCCCGCGAAGTGCGCGCCGCGGCAAGCAACCCGAATCGCAGACCGTCATGACACCCCGAACCCGACGCGCAGTGCAGGCGATCCTGTACGAGATCTTCGCCATTGCCTTCGTGGGCCCGGTACTGAGCTTCATCTTCGATGAGCCGCCCGCGTCAACCATCGGCCTTGCCGTCGTTCTGTCGAGCATCGCCCTGGGCTGGAGCTATCTGTTCAACACGATCTTCGAGCACTGGGAGTCGCGTCAAGCCGTGCGAGGCCGCACATTCATGCGGCGCCTGGCGCACGGTGCCGGATTCGAAGGCGGCCTCACGCTCATCCTGGTCCCAGTCATGGCGCTGTGGCTGAACACTTCGCCTCTGAACGCGTTCCTCGCGAATCTTGGGCTTCTGGCATTCTTCTTCATCTATGCCATCGCCTTCACATGGGCCTTCGATCGCGTGTTCGGCCTGCCGGATTCGGCGGCACGGATGCAGTGAGGCCTGGCCCTCCGCTGGCGAAGCACCCCTGCAGATCCTGGATCGCGCTGTGCAGAAAGGTCATGCAACGTGACAGAAGCGTCCATCCGCCTGGCATCGCACGAAGACCGATTGCCGGTCTACCGAATGCTCGAGCTGTACCAGCACGATCTTTCGGACATCTGGGACCAGGACCTCGACTCGCATGGCGAATATGGCTACGCACTGGACCACTACTGGCACGAAGAAGGTTGCCATCCATTCGTGGCCACGGTCGCCGGCAAGTACGCTGGATTCGCACTCGTCAACCGGGCCGTCCGAGTCGGAACCGAAGGCCACTGGATGGACCAGTTCTTCGTCCTCAAGAAGTTCCGGCGGCGTGGCCTCGGGCAGAGTCTGGCCACGTCGGTATTGGCCGCGCTGCCCGGCCGATGGGAAGTCGGCCAGATGCCCGCGAATCTTGGCGCTCAGGCCTTCTGGCGCAAGGTCATCGGCGCGTACACGGGCGGCAGGTTCAAGGAGCAGGCCTTGCGTTCGGGCGAGTGGCAAGGTGTCATCCAGGTGTTCGACAGCCCTGCCACGACATGACGCCAGCCCTGCGGCCAGCAACTACGGCCAGCAACTACGGCCGGTTGGCGCAGGCCTTCCGCCGATGGGTCATCGAGTCCGCCTCGGTGCATCGCTGGCTTCGCTACAGTTTCACCGCAGCTTTCGCGGGCCTCGGCGTCCGGCTGGCCGACGGCGAGAGGTGAGGACTTCTCCAGCGTCCGAGCGCACGATTTTCCAGGAGCACCCATGCGTCATTCACTGACCGTCATCCTCGTGGCCGCAGCCCTGAGCGCCTGTGGAGGCGGTGAATCGGCCCCCGAAGCGGCTGAGCTCTATGTGCCTATGGGCTCGCTCCAGTGCATGGGAGGTGGAACGCCCTTGCTCGAGTGGGAGCGTCGGCTCACTGCCGCCGGTGTGCAGGTCCTGGCGTCCAGCTGTGGCCTGGATGGCCAGGCCCACGCGACCGTCTGCGGGGCACCGGATGGGCGAATCGCCATCGTCCGAGCACCCAGCAGCCAGGCGCCGGCGGCGTCTGCACTGGGGTTCATGCCCCTGGGCTCGTTGCCCGGAGCCACCCAGGTGCCCTGCGCGTAGACAGCCGGCCCATGCCTCGCTACGTCGCCTTCCTCCGTGGTGTCAGCCCCTCGAACGCCAGGATGGCGGATCTCAAGCGCGCTTTCGAGATTGCGGGCTTCTCGGAGGTTCGAACGCTGCTGTCGAGCGGCAACGTCGTCTTCGATGCGCCATCGGGCACGGCCCATGCGCTGCAGCAACGGGCCGAAGCTGCGATGCAGGCGCATCTTGCACGAAGCTTCGGCACCGTCGTGCGTTCCAGCGCGCACCTTCGTGCGATGCTGGAGGACGATCCGTTCGCCGAGTTCGATCTCCCGCCTTCGGCCAAGCGTGTCGTCACCTTCCTTCGCCGGCCGGTCGATTCGAAAGCCGCTCTGCCGATCGAACGCGACGGAGCGCGCATCCTCAAGCTGTCGGGCTCCGAGGTCTTCTCGGCCTACGTTCCCAGCCCCAAGGGGCCGGTCTTCATGAACCTGCTCGAGCAGACCTTCGGCTCCGAGATCACGACACGCACCCTCGAGACCGTCCGCAAGTGCGCCTGTGCCTAGCGCCGGCGGAAGGTCGAGACGACAATGCGGGCCTGCGGAACTTGAATGAACGCGCTGCCTGCCACCGTCGATCAGTACATCGCGAGCTTCCCGGCTGACGTCCAGGCCGTGCTTCGCGCGGTTCGGGCCACGATCCGCCAGGCTGCGCCACAGGCCGAGGAACGCATCAGCTACCGCATGCCCGCGATGTTCCAGAATGGGGTCGTCGTCTACTTCGGCGCCTTCAAGCGCCACCTCGGGCTGTTCCCGCCGGTCGACGACCCGCTGGTCCGTGCGCGTGCCGCGGCGTACGCCGGGCCGAAGGGCAATCTGCAGTTCCCGTACGACCAGCCGATCCCGCACGGACTCATCGCCGAAGTCGTCAGATCGCGGCTCCAGGCCAATCAGGCAAAGGCTGCCTCCGCAAGGCGAAAGCGCTAGGCTGCGGCGCGGCCACAACCCGGTACAGACACATGCAGAACGCACTGCTCGGCAAGCGAGTGCTCGTCACCCAATCGGGCGAGTTCATGGGGCCTATGCTCTGCGAGGTCTTCGCCGAGCAGGGCGCCACCGTCGTTGCCAGCCCGGAAGATCTCGCCGACCCCGAGGCGGCGCAGCGCGTGGTCCTGGCGGCGGGAAACATCGACATCCTGGTCGCCAACCTCGCGTTCAAGGCACCCACGACGAGCGCGGCGGAGGTCTCCGAAGCCGAATGGCGGCAGGTCTTCGCGGCCCTGGTGGACCCGCTCCCGCGGCTCGTTCGTGCCGCCGTCCCGGCCATGATCACCCGGCGCAGCGGGAAGATCCTCGTCATCGGGAGCGCCTCCGCACTGCGCGGCATGAAGCGCGCTTCTTCGTACAGCGCGGCCCGCGGCGCTCAGTTGGCCTATGTCCAGGCGGTGGGTGTCGAACTCGCACCGCACCAGATCCAGGTCAATGCCATCGCGCAGAACTTCGTCGACAACCCGACCTACTTCCCGGCCGAAGTTCAGGCGAACCCGCGCTTCCAGGAGCGCCTGGCCCGTGAAGTCCCGCTGGGCAGGCTGGTGGCCGCGCGCGAGGACGCGCAGTTCGCGGCGTACCTGTGCAGCGAGGCCGCCGACTGCTTCGTCGGCCAGGTGTTCCCGGTCTGCGGCGGCTGGGTTGGCCGCTGACTCGGGTCCGAAGCGTCGAGGCGATCACCAGGCCCGCGAGCCAGGCCCGGCCAGTGGCCGCGGCGATGGCCATGCCCGCGTTCGCATCGTTGGCAGCGGACCCGAAGCATGAGGTACCCTTTGCGCTCACAGGCGAAGAATCGAATGGCGGTCAAGGCGCACCTGGCGGCGCGTTCGGTCTACGCCGAAACGGGCACATAGCGCCTCGGGCCGAAGGTTTGCACGCGTGGTCGGACGGCCCCGCGTCGGCAGTTCTTCGGCAGCAAGCGCCTGCGCCCGAGCCCCCCTGCCCGAGGAGCACCACATGCCCGAATCATCCCGACGCGACGAGTACCTGCTGCTGTCCCGCGGCCAGTGGGATCCCGGGAAGTCCAGCGAAGAGATCCAGTCCGCCATCGATCGCTTCTACATCTGGTACGAACGCCTGGTCGCTCAGGGGACCTTCAAGCGCGGCCACCGGCTCGCCACGGGAACGATGCTGGTTTCGCGCCAAGGCGTGACCGACGGCCCGTTCACCGAAGCCAAGGAGATCATCGGCGGCTACTGGTTCATCGTCGCCGGCAGCCTGCAGGAGGCGGCCCGCATTGCCGCCGAGAACCCCTGCCTGGCCTGCGGCCTGAGCTACGAGGTGCGGCCGATCGAACACGAGCGAGCCAGCGCGTACCGCGCGGCGAACGAGACCCCTTCGCCAGCACGGTAGCCGCGCCCGGGCTGAGGCGGTCGCCCCACGGACGACAGCGAGGCTGTGCTGCATCAGTCCTGCATCGCCCCAAGGCTCTGACACATGCGCACTCTCGGACTCATCCTGGCCACTCCTGTGGGAATCGCGGGGCACGAAAGCCGATCCATGCTGCGCATCCATCCGATCGATCACAGCGACTCCGGCGTGGCCCGGCAGATCCACGCCCTGCTCCACATGGCGCACGCGCAGGAGGCGCAGCATCTCGGGCGGCATGGGCAGGCCGGCGCGGCCCGCTCTGCCGAAGATATCCAGGCGAGCGTCGCGTTCTACCTCGGCGCTTTCGAGGGCGACAGCCTGGTCGGCGCCGCCAGCATCGCGCCCGACGACGAACCCGGGCAGATCGCCATCGCCATGCTCTGCGTGGCACCTGCCTGCCAGCGCCGCGGCATCGGCCGCTCGCTCGTCGTCGAGGCGCTGCGCCGCGGCGAAACGATGGCATTCGCGGTGTCTGCCGCGGCGGACAACACGGCGGCGCTGGCGCTGTACCGCGGGCTGGGATTCGTCGCGTACCGCCGCGGCGCGTTGGGGATCGATCGGCTGGCCATGGTCAAGCTGCGCCGGGATGCGATGCCCGTCACCATCCAGGTGAAGCCTTCATGACGACGATCAGGCCCGATGAGTTCTGCAGCGAAGAGACTACCGCCCTGGAAACATCCCGCCCAAGTTGACGCCGTGGGCGCCTTCGTGGAGGACATCGCGGCCTCCATCGAAAGTACCCCCGCATCGAACCACTTCTGGCTGATGAACGGAATCGCATCGGCATGACGCGCCATCCCGCCCGCGACAGGGGAGAGTCCGGAGCCTTGCTGCTGCTCCAGCTCGGCGCCCATCCGGAAGAGATCGCCGCCACCCGGCTCGAGGCCTGCCTCGACGGCGGCGCCTTCTTCCTCGACTTCAGCCGCCCGCTGGGCACGCTGCGCTGGTGCGGTGCCTGGAATCGCTGGCTGGGCCTGACGATGAGCCTGCTCGTGCCCGTGGTTCACCAGGGCGAACACCTCGGCCGCCGGGTCATTGCCGTCGATCGGGGCGACCCGTACTTCGCCGAACTGCAACGGCTGTGGAAGGCGCGCCACCCGGTGGCGCGTCCGCTGCCTGCGCTGCCCGTCGACGCCGCGCGCATCGACGCCGACTTCGCGCTGCAGTTCCCCCACGACGCCGGGCAGTCCGCGTCGTCCTGAGGACGCTGCTCCTGACGAAACCGACTTCATCTCCGAACGCCATGCCCCGACACACCATCTTCTGGCCCGTCCTGTGCCTCGTCCTGTGGACCTTCCTGGTCCTCGTGCAGGTGCCGATCAGGCGATTCCACGCGGCGTTCAAGGGCCGGGTCGTCGCCGCCGATTTCCGTTGCGGCGAATCCGAATACGTCCCTGCCGACGTGGCCCTGCCGAATCGCGTCTTCATGAACCTCGTGGAGGTGCCGACGCTGTTCTACGTCGTGTGCCTCATCCTGTACGTCACGGGAACGGTGACCCCGGCCTGCGTGGCCCTGGCCTGGCTCTACTTCGCCCTGCGAATCGCCCACAGCCTCATCTATCTCACCTACAACCACGTGGTTCACCGGTTCGCGGTGTTCGCCACCAGCAACCTGGTCGTCCTGGCGATGCTGACCTGCCTGGCCGTCCGCCTTTCAGATTGAATCGCGTCCCGCCCGGCCCGGCGCCACGCGCAGGCTGGCGGGCAGGCCTGCGTCCAGCCGCAAGCTGCGGCGGGCGAAACCGCTACAGTCGGGGCGCATCCGAGGATTCCCCATGTTCACGCGCCCGAATCGCAAGACGAAGTCCATCGCGGTGCAGGCCGCCGAACTGGCCTTCGCCGTGCCGCAGGTGGTGGGCCACCGCATCACCCGCATGGCCATGGCCGGGCACCTGCCGTCCGAGCGCGACCGCAAGGAGTTCGATCTCATGGTCGCCGAGAAGAACTCGGCCTTCGCGCAGTCGTGGGTGGCGATGGCGAACCAGAGCCTGATCGCGCAGCAGGCGCTGTCGGCCTCGTGGCTTCGCACCTTGTGCTCGCCGATCGGCATCGGTGCGCCGAGCGTCTCCACGGTGCTGCACCAGGTCCACGGCGCCACGCTGGGCGTGCTCGGCAAGGGCCTCGCACCGGTGCATCGCAAGGCCGTGGCCAACGCCAAGCGCCTGGCGCGCACGAAGCTGCGCTGAGGCCCGGCGGCGCCTGGCCCGGCCAGACGAACGCTCGCGGCCCCGGGCCAGAGCAGTACCCCCAGTGGAGAATGCGGATCCACACATCAGGGGCTGCCCATGAGCATGAAGAAGACCGATCTCGAGAAGCACCTGGCAAAGAAGCTCGACGGCCGGATGAAATCCCGCGCCGTGCCCACGCGTTTCGCGCAAGGCTCGGCCGCGGCCAAGTCGGCCGCCGAGCCGGTGGCCCGGCCCGCCGTCGCCAAGCTGGTCGCGGTGTCGTTCAGGCTGCCTGCGGAGCTGGTACAGCGACTGCGGGAACGGGCCGTGGGCCACGAGGGCGGCATCAGCGCGCTGGCGGCAGAAGCCCTGGCCCGCGGGCTCGAGGCGTCGCCCAGGAAGGGGTGATCCGCGGGTCGGCGGCAGAATCGGGCTTCGACGAACGACATTCCACCCGGCGACGCCTTGCCATGAACCCCATCCACGGAATCTTCGCTGCCCTCTTGCTCGGGCTGGCCGGCACGGCGAGCCTCGCGGCGCCCGGCCGCTCCGCCGACGCCTGCTACGTGCGCACCGCGGCCAGCGCCGCCGAGGGCTCGGCCTCGGCGGCGGCAGCCGGCCACCTGGGCCTGCGGCGCAAGACCGAGCAGCTGTTCGACGTGGACATCTCGGTGTCCGGCCCTGGCGATGCCACCTGCGCGGTCAGCGGCGTGGCGCGGCTGCGCGGAGAGCCTGGCGCCGAGGTGCTCGGCCTGGTGATCCGCCCCGACCCGAGCCGAAAGACCGGCCGCAGCGGCACGCTCTGCCAGGTCTTCGTGCAACTCACGCCGGCGGCCGTGGAACTGCGCACCACGCGCAGTTCCTGCCAGGCCCAGTCGCTGTGCGAAGGCCGCATCGAGCTCAACGGCCAGCGTTTCGAGCACGACGCCAAGCTGCCCGCCGGCAGCCCCGGCCCCTGCTTCGCGAAATGAGCGGCTTCGCGACGATGCACCTGCCCGCGCTGCCCACGGTGGTGGCGCCGGACGGCTCCGACGTCCGCGTGCTGCTCGGCCTGCCGGCCGGCGGCATGGCGCACTTCGAGCTCGCGGCGGGGCGCGTGGCCAAGGCGGTCACGCACCGCAGCGTCGACGAGCTGTGGTTCGTGCTCGCGGGCCGCGGGCAGATGTGGCGCCGGCAAGGTGAGCGCGAAGAGGTGGTGGCGCTGGAGCCCGGCGTGTGCCTGAGCATTCCGCTGGGCACGCACTTCCAGTTCCGTGCCTCGGCCACCGAGGCCGTGTCGGCCGTGGCCATCACCATGCCTCCCTGGCCCGGCGAAGCCGAGGCCGTGCCGGTCCAGGGGCCCTGGCCGGCGTCGGGCGACTGAGCGCGGCCACGCGAGCGAGGCGAGCATGATCGAAGTCAGCTGGCTGCTCTTCGTCCTGGCCTCGCTGGTGCTCATCGTCACGCCCGGGCAGGACATGATCCTGGTGATGTCGCGCTCGATCGCGCAAGGCGCAGCCGCCGGCGTGGCCACCGCGGCAGGCGTCAGCGTGGGGCTGGTCGGCCACACGCTGCTGGCCACGCTCGGGCTGGGCGCCGTCCTGCGTACCTCGGAGTGGCTGTTTGTCGCGCTCAAGCTCGCCGGCGCGGCCTACCTCGTCTACCTGGGCCTGCAGTTGCTGCGCACACGCGATCACGATCTCCGCCTCGCGGGCGGTACGCCGCGCAGCTTGTGGCGGCTGTTCCTCGACGGTGCGCTGTCCAACGTCTCGAACCCGAAGATCGCGGTCTTCTACTTCGCGTTCCTGCCGCAGTTCGTGTTGCCGGGCGCGGCCCACCCCACGCTGTCGGTGTTCGTGCTGGGCCTGCTGTTCGCCGCCCTCACCTTCGTCGTCAAGGGGCCGGTGGGGCTGGCGGCAGGTGCGCTGTCGGGGTGGCTGAGGGAGCGCCCGCGTGCGCTGAACTGGCTGTACCGCGGCAGCGGCGCCGTGCTCGTGGGCCTGGGAGTCAAGCTCGCGTTCGAGCGGCGCGCCTGAACCGCGCCGCTGCGTGCCGCCGGCTCAGCGTTTGGCGGTCTTCTTGCGCTCCGGGGCCGGCGCATCCGTCGGCCAGCCGCAGGAGGCCACGAGCAAGGTGCGCACGGTGATCTTCGATGGCGTGTCGATCGGCTCGATGCGGGCGTTGAGACTCGATGCGTCGCGGGTCATGGATTTGCCGGTCTTCTGGCGGGTGGTGGAACTGTCGAGAATGGAAGTCATGCGCGCCTTTCGATCGCGGATTCTACGTGCGCGTGGCAGCCCGCCACGTCGCCATCGCGCTGAGCGCGCCGAAGCCGAGCAGGACGGGGATCAGGATCGAGCGGTGCATGTCGGTGTTTTCGGAAGCTGAACGCCGTGTGGTGCGCGCAGGCAGCGGCGGCAATGAACTCGCAGGTCGAGCCGCGCGGCGACTTCGTTCGCGGGATGGCCGCCGCGCCGGCATGGCCGCAGCATGGCGAGCCAGCGCACGGACATCCCGCACATGACCTTCGAACAAGAGCTCTACCAGCGCATCGACGAGGTGCTGCACTACCTGTGGGACCCGATCGGCGTGGCGCGCGAGCCCTTCGCGCGCGACGAGTACGCCGCCTACGTGCCCGAGGTGTTCGGCCTCGTCGCCGAAGGCGCCAGCGAGCAGAAGCTGATGGGCTACCTGCTGCAGGTCGAGGCCGATGCCATGGGCCTGGCCGCGCGGCCCAGCCACGCACGCCGGATCGCCGAGATGCTGGTGGAGTGGCGCGACGTGCTGGAACAGAAGTACTCCGAAACACCCTGACGCCCATTCACGCCATGAGCTCGACCACACTGCTTCTCTCGCTGTTCAAGTACAAGGCCTGGGCCAACGACGAGCTGTTCGCCGAACTCGACAAGCTCGATCCGCAGGCGCGGCAGGCCGAGCGCCACCTGGCGATCCGCCTGCTCAACCACATCCACGTCGTCGACCGCATCTTCGCGGCCCACCTGGCCGGTCAGCCACATGCCTACACCGCCACGAACACGCCCGAGACGCCGACGCTCGCCGAGCTACGCGATGCCGTGGCACAGACGGACCGCTGGTACGTGGCGTACATCGAAGGCCTGACGCCGCAGCAGCTCGAGGAGTCTCTCCCGTTCGTGTTCACCGACGGCGCCAACGGGCTGATGTCGCGCGAGGAGATGCTCGCCCATGTGGCCACGCACGGCGGCTACCACCGCGGCGCGGTCGGTCGCATCATGGCGCAGGCCGAGCTGCCGCCGCCGCGCGACATCTTCACCGTCTACCTGCATCGCGCCGAGCCCGCGCGCCGCGAGCGGGGCTGAGGCGAGGGCTGCTGCCAGGGCACGGCGCCCTGCAGCGGCCCACGCCTTGCGCCCGCCATCGCACGCTTCGCGCCGCGCGGCAGCGTTTCGTCGCAAGGCGCTCGCCGGAGCCCGGCGGCCCCGGCACAGTGAGCCCATCGCCACCGAACACCAACGAATGCCGGCCACCGCCGCCCAGGAGTCCACCATGATCAGCCACATCCCCGTCTGGGTCTTCTTCATCCTCTTCGGCCTGATGGCGCTGGGCTATCGCCTGTCGCGCACACGCCTGGTCCGGCCCGGCGCGGTCGCCATGATCGCCTTCGCGATGCTCGCCTACTCGCTGTACGGCGTGACCTCGGCCTTCGGTGTCGATGCCCTTCCGCTGGCCGCATGGGCCGGCGGCATCGCTGCGGCCATCGTGCTGGGCAGCCAGGTCATCGGTTCACGCGGCCTGAGCCTCGAAGGCGAGCGCGTGCGGGTCGCCGGAAGCTGGTGGCCGATGGCGCTGCTGGTCGCCATCTTCGCCGTCAAGTTCGCGCTGGGCCTGGCCCGTGGCGTGGGTTCGCCGGTGATCGAGGCCGCCTGGTGCGTCGGCGCGGCGAGCGGCGTCTTCGGCCTGATCAGCGGCAGTTTCGCGGCCCGGGCCCTGGCGGTGCACCGCTTCGCGGACGCCACGCGGCCCGCCTGATCCGCCTTGTGCATTTCGCCCCGCGGCCGGGTTGCCAGCGCCGGCCGCATTGCCGATACTGCGGCGCCGCTGCCGGGCCACCGGCATCCACCCTCCACGCGGAGATGCCCATGTGCCGCAACATCCGGACGCTGTTCAACTTCGAGCCCCCCGCCACCGAGCTCGAGATCCGCGACGCTTCGCTGCAGTTCGTGCGCAAGCTCAGCGGCTTCAACGTGCCCTCCCGTGCCAACGAGGCGGCCTTCGAGCGGGCCGTCGAGCAGGTGGCCGCCTCGGCGCGCGAGCTGATCGGCTCGCTGGTCACCACGGCTCAACCGCGCGATCGCCAGACCGAGGCCGCCCGGGCCCGCGCCCGATCGGCCACACGCTTCGGGCGCGCGGCATGAGCGACCTGCCGCCGCTGCCTCCCCTTGCGCCGGGCCGGTACCGCCACTACCGGGGCGGCGACTACGAGGTCGTGGCCGTGGTGCGCCACAGCGAGACACTCGAGCCGCTGGTCCTGTACCGTGCGCTGTACGGCGATGGCGGCCTGTGGGTACGGCCGCATGCGATGTTCCTCGAACAGGTCGAGTCCGACGGCCGGCTGCTGCCGCGGTTCAGCCCGGCGCCAAGCGCCGATGCCTGATACCGGCGATGATGCCGCTCGCCGAGCCTGCACGCCGCAGTGCCCACGACGAACCTGCACCCACCTTCCACGGGCAGCCGAATGCTTCGACAAGCACTGATCCTCGTTCACCTGCTCGGCGCGATCCTGTGGATCGGCGGCATGTTCTTCGCCTACGTCTGCCTGCGGCCGGCCGCCGCACAGGTGCTCGATCCGCCGCAGCGCCTGCCGCTGTGGTCGGCCACCTTCGCCCGCTTCCTGCCTGCCGCCGCCGTGGCGGTGCTCGCCTTGCTGGCTTCCGGTTTCGCCATGCTGGCGCAGCCCGGCTTCGCACAGGCGCCCATCGGCTGGCACCTGATGCTGGCGCTGGGCCTGCTCATGTCGGGCGTGTTTGCCTACGTCCATGCGGTGCTCTACCCGCGCCTGCGTTCCGCCTGCGCCGAAGCGGCATGGCCGCGGGCCGCGCAGGCCCTCAACGGCATCCGCCGGCTGGTCGCGCTCAACCTCGTGCTGGGCATCCTCACGGTGGCGGCGGCGATCACCGCGCGCTGATCGACGCGTACGCAGCATGGGCTTCCCGCTGATCACGCACATCGAGGCCGACCGGGTCGCCTTGCGGCCGGTGGCCGCGACGGACCTGCCGGCGCTGCTGGCCATCAACGGCGACCCTCAGGTGACGCAGTTCCTGCCCTACGCCACCTGGTTGTCGCTGGACGACGGCGCGGCCTGGCTCGCGCGCATGGAGGCGCTCGGCGCCACGGGCACCGGGCAGCAACTCGTCGTCGTGCGCCGGGCCGACGCAGCCGTGATCGGCACGCTGCTGCTCTTCAAGCACGACGCCGGCAGCCAGCGCCTCGAGCTGGGTTACGTGCTCGCCCGCGCCCACTGGGGCCAGGGGCTGATGCGCGAGGCGCTGCAGGCGGTGTGCGGCCAGCTCTTCGGCACGCTGGGCGTGCGCCGCATCGAGGCGGAGGTGAATCCGGCCAACGTGGCGTCCTGCCGGCTGCTGACCCGAGTGGGCTTCACGCTCGAGGGCACGTTGCGCCAGCGCTGGGTCGGCAAGGGCGTCGCCTACGACACCCATGTCTTCGGTTGCCTCTCGCAGGAGTGGCCGCAGGGCACCATCGCCGGCACGCCGGCGCCGGGCTGACCAGGTCGTCGACACGCGCGGGCACGGCAGACGGGCCAGTGGCCCGGAGAGGCCATGGCCGGATCCGCGAGAATCGGCGCAATGGCCCAGATGCGGAACTCGACCGACTCCCGCGTGGCCGCGCCTGGGCCGGCGCGGCCGCCGGTGCCCGGGCGACCTCCAGGCGCCCGGCGGCGCGCGCAGGAACTCATCCGACGCGCGGGCCACGATCGCAGGCCCCAGGTGATCGCGCTGGTGGTCTCGCTGCTGAGCCATGCCCTGCTGTTGACGCTGACGTTCGGCGGCGACCCCCGCGGGCTCCCGGGTCTCGTGCTTCCCTGGCAGGATCGACGTGTCGAGGTGCCCGACCTGCGCATCGTGCTCGTCCCGGCGCGAGCCGCCCCCGCGCCGCCACCGGCCCGGCCGGTCGCGCAGCCGACGCCGGCATCGATCGATCCACCGGTGGCACGCCGGCCGCGCCCCGCGCCGCCCAAAGCGCCCGCGCGGCCACCGAAAGCCAGGCCCGTGGCCCAGGCGCCGGCCGCCGAACCCGCCGTGCAGGCCAAAGCGACACCGATCCCCGAGGTGCCAGCGGTTCCAGCAGAGTCCCCCGCGGTTCCCGTGATTCCCGCGCAGGCCGTCGAACTCGCTGCGGAGCCCGATCGCGCCGCACCTGAGCCGGCCCCGCCGCCGGAGGTGGCCGCTGCGGCTCCCGCACAAGAACCGCCGCCGATTGCCGCGCCCGAGCCCGTCGCACCGCCTTCCGTGATCGCGGTGGCGCCCAGCGCGTCAAGCCCGCAGCCCGTGCCTTCGCCGCCTCGCGATGCCGACGTTGCCGCGTTGCAGGCTCAGCAGGAGGAAGCTGCTCGCCAGGAGGCGGCCCGCGTCGAGACCGAACGCCTGGACGCTGAGCGACAGGAGGCCGCACGGCGCGAGACCGAACGTCAGGACGCTGCGCGACAGGCCTCGGCCCGGCAGGAAGCGGAGCGACAGGAGGCTGCACGGCAGGAAGCCGCACGCGTCGAAGCCGCGCGGCTCGATGCTGAACGCCAGGAGGCGGCGCGACAGGCGGCGGCTCAGCAGGAGACGCAACGCCAGGAGACGGCTCGCCAGGAAGCCGCTCGCATCGAGACCGCACGGCAGGAGGCCGAACGCCAGGAAGCTGCACGACAAGCAGCGGCTCAACAGGAGTCGCAACGCCAGGAAGCTGCACGACAAGCAGCGGCCCAACAGGAGTCGCAGCGCCAGGAGGCGGCGCGGCAGGAAGCCGCTCGTGTCGAGGCCGCCCGGCAAGAGGCCGAGCGCGTGGCAGCGGCGCGGCAGGCGGCGGCGCAGCTGGAGGGGCAGCGCCAGGAAGCCGCTCGTGCCGACGCAGCGCGGCGAGAAGCCGCCCGGCAGGCTGCAGCGGCGCAAGAAGCCTCGCGCGTGCAGGCCGCGCGAGACGAGGAGGAGGCGCGACGGGAAGCGGTGCGCCGCGCCATCGGTCGGCAGCTCGACGAGGAAGCCGACCGGCGCGATGCCGCCGCACGCCAGCCCAACGCCCTGCCCTATTCCTTGAGCACCGCGCGGCGCGTCAGGCTCTGGGGGCGCACTGACCCGAACGTGGAGCTGGTCCAGTACGCGGAGGCCTGGGCCCGCAAGATCCAGTTCAACACGACGCTCGACACGGTCCGCGCGGTATCCCAGCGGCCCCACACGCCGCCGATGGTGACGGTGGCGATGCGCAGCGACGGCTCCGTGGAGTCGGTGACGATCGTGAGCTCCAGCGGCGTGGCTGAAGTCGATGAAGCCATCAGGCGCATCGTGGAGGCCCAGCGGCCCTATCCGGCCTTCCCGCCCAACCTGGCTCGCGCTTACGACGTGATCGAGATCCGCCGGACCTGGTACTTCGATTCGGCCGTGCGGCTGCAGTGACCGCGGTCCGCTGTGCAGGCTCGCCGCCGCCGGCTTCGCGGGATACGGCGGCGACGCATCGGCAGGCATACTGGCCGCTTCCTCCATCCAGCAGGGTCCGGCCCATGAAGTTGTCGTCTGCCATCCTCTCGTTCGCCCTGGCTGCCGCGAGCGCCGCCGCCAGTGCCGCCGACGGGCTGATCGAGCTGAAGAGCCCGCACGCAGCCAAGGCCACCATGGACAAGCTCGAAGAGCTGGTCAAGCAGCGCGGCCTGAGCGTCTTCGCCCGCATCGACCACGCGGCAGGCGCGGCAAAGGTCAACAAGAGCCTGCGCGCCACCGAGCTGCTGATCTTCGGCAACCCGCAAGGCGGCACGCCGCTGATGGAGTGCGCGCAGACAGCCGGCATCGACCTGCCGCTCAAGGCGCTCGTCTGGGAGGACGCGGCCGGCCAGGTCTGGCTGGGCTACAACGACCCGGCCTACCTCGCTCAGCGGCACGGCGCCGCGGCCTGCCCGGTGGTCGAGAACCTGCGCAAGGCCTTGGGCGGCCTGGCCGAGGCCACGGTCGCGCGCTGAGCGAAGGCGCACCGGAGACAGGCGCACATGGCTGCTTCCGAGGTTTTCGTCCGCGAGGCCGGCAGCGGGCCTGGCGTCGTGTGCCTGCACTCCAACGCCAGTTCATCCAGCCAGTGGCGCGGCCTGATGGACAGCCTGTCGCGGCGGCACCGCGTGCTGGCGCCCGACGCCTACGGCGCGGGCAAGAGCCCCGGCTGGCCGATGGATCGCCCGCTGACCCTGGCCGACGAGGCCGAATTCATCGAACCGGTGTTGCAGCGGGCCGGCTCGCCGCTGGTGCTGGTGGGCCACTCCTACGGCGCGGCGGTGGCGCTGATCGCCGCCCTGCGGCAACCGGCGCGCGTGAAGGCGCTGGTGCTGTACGAGCCCACGCTGTTCTCGTTGATCGAGGCGGAGTCGCCGCAGCCCAATGCCGCCGACGGGATCCGCCATGCCGTGGCGGCGGCCGCGGCGGCCCTCGATCGCGGCGACACGAACGGCGCGGCCGAGCATTTCATCGACTACTGGATGGGCACGGGCAGCTGGGCAGCCACGCCCGAATCGCGGCAGCTGCCGATCGCCACCTCGGTGCGGAACGTGCGGCACTGGGCGCAGGCGCTGTTCACCGAGCCCACGCCGCTGGCGGCCTTCCGCTCGCTCGAACTGCCTGTGCTGTACATGGTCGGCGACCGGTCGACCGCCTCGGCGCACGGCGTGGCCCGGCTGCTCGTGCCAGCGCTGCCGCGCGTGACCCCGCATCGCTTCGACACGCTGGGCCACATGGGCCCGGTGACCGACCCCGAGCCGGTCAACCGGGTGATCGAGGACTTCCTCGCCCGGCTCTGAACCGTCCGCATGACCGCTCGCCACGATGCCCGCCGAACGCGCCGGATGACCGGCCCGGCGCTCGCCCTGGCCGCCGCACTGGCGGGCGTGGTGCCTGCGGCCACGGCCGCGCAAGACGCGGCGTTGCTCCAGGCCCTGCAAGGCGTCTGGTGCAACTCGAACGACGGCGGCCGCACCTGCTGGGCCTACGACGAGTTCTTCGCCGACGGCAGCTTCGCAGCCTGCGGCCGCACCGACGACGACCCGCGGCCGTTCCGCGGCGGCGGGCCGGTCAGCGTGAGCGGCCGCCGCATGTGCTACACGGTCGCCTTCGCCAGCGACAACTTCTGGCTGCGGCCGGGTGGCCGCTACTGCACCGACATACTGTCCATCGACGCGCGCACGCACCGCTACCGCGACATCGACACGCAACAGGAGTTCACCCTTCACCGCGTGGCGCACGGCGCCACGCGCTGCCCCGCCGACAACACGCCATGACCACCGTGCACATTGCCTTCGAGTCCCCCGACCAGCCCGAAGTCATCGCGCTGATCGCGCAGCTCGATGCCTACCAGGACACCCTCTATCCGCCGGAGAGCCGCCACTCGCTCGACCTGCGCACGCTGGTGCAGCCGCACGTGATCTTCGCGGTGGTTCGCTCGGCCGACGGCCGCGCGGTGGGATGCGGCGCCGTGGTGCTCGGCGATGGCGACGGTGAGCTCAAGCGCATGTACGTCACGCCCGAATGCCGCGGCATGGGGGTGGCGAGGCGGCTGCTCGAACGGCTGGAGTCGGCGGCCATCGCGCGGGGCTGCCGCCACCTGCGGCTGGAGACCGGACCCTACCAGCCCGAGGCGCTCGGTCTGTACGCGCGCTGCGGCTACGCACGCTGCGGCCGCTTCGGCACCTATGCCGACGACCCGCTCAGCGTGTTCATGCACAAGGCCCTGCCGGCCGTGCCGGCGGCCTGAACGCGAGCGCGAGCCGACCGATGCGCACCGTCCACACCGCCCGCCTGACGCTGGAGCCGCAAGTCGCAGCGCACGCGGCGGAGATGTTCGTCGTGCTCAGCGATCCGGCGATCTACGAACACGAGAACGCGCCGCCGCAGTCGCTGAACGGCTTGCGCGAGCGCTTCGCCGAACTGGAATCGCGGCGCTCGCCGAACGGCCGCGAGCAGTGGCTGAACTGGGTGATCCGGCGGCCCGATTCGCGGCTCATCGGCTACGTGCAGGCCACCGTCTACCCGGGCGGCCACGCGGCCATCGCCTACGAGCTGGGCAGCGCCTGGTGGGGCCACGGTTTCGGCTCGGAGGCGGTGCAGGCGATGCTCGACGAGTTGGCCGAGCGTTTCGGCGTGCGCGATGTCTGGGCCGTGCTCAAGCAGGAGAACCGACGCTCGCGGCGGCTGCTCGAGCGGCTGCGCTTCGCCATGGCCTCGCCGGCGGAACATGCGCGCCGCGAGGTGGAGCGCGACGAGTACCTGATGCTCCGTGAGCTCGACGGCTCGAGCAGCCTGCTCGCGGCGCTCGCCCGGCTGCGCGCGCTGGGCGTCGAGCTGCCGCCCGGGCCGGTGCGCGTCGACGGCTACGGCGACTCGCCGGAACTCTCGCAGTCGCTGCTGGCGCTGATCGTCGAGGGCCGCAAGCGCGCCGGCACCGGCCTGCTGTGGGCGATGGAGGCGGAGAACGAGGCGCTGCCACAGGTCGGGCAGATCGAGATCGTCGTCGACCACCGCCAAGAGCCGGCGCTGGTCACCCGCATCACGCAGGTGCAGGTGCTGCCCTACGCCGAGGTGACGGCGGAGTACGCCGCCATCGAGGGCGAAGGCGACGGCTCGCTGGCCTTCTGGCGCGAGGCGCACTGGGCCTTCTTCTCGCGCGAATGCCACCGCATCGGTCGTACGCCGTCGCAGGACATGCCCGTGGTGTGCAGCGTGTTCGAGCTGCTCGCCGTCGTGAGCCCGGCCCACAGGCGCTAAGCTCGCACCTTCCCGAACTGCAGGAACGCTGCCATGGAACCGCAGGATATTCGCATCGTGCTGGGCTTCTCGACGGACGATCAGGCCTGGGTGCGGCGTTCGTCCATCGTCGTGCCGAAGTACTGGCAGGGCCATTCGGTGGCGCCGGCCACCGGCGACGCCATCCGCATCGGCGGTCGCCAGTTCATCATCCAGGGCCGCGTCTGGGAACACGACGGCGGCACGCCCGTGCTGCGCTTGATGCTGAGCAGCGGCCACGCGGAAAGCGACACGGTGTTCGGCTGAGCCTGCGGACAACGATGACGCAAGCTTCGCCCCGCACGCCCACGGCCGAGTACGCCGAGCTCAAGGCCTTCCTGAAGTACTTCAGCGAGCGTTTCGGCGCCGCTCGCGCCGTGGCGCCGGAGCAGCGGCCGCTGGCGCTGGTCGAGGCGGCCGAGCGCGACGACCCCGCGCGCGCACCCGGCAGCCTGCGCATGGCGGTGAACGACTGCATGGAGCTGTCCAGCCACTGGCCCTGGACGCAGGTGGCGGCGCTCGATGCGGAGCTGCATGCCAAAGGGCTGCTGTCGCTGTCGCAGGTGCGCCAGCGTGTCTGGGGCCGCTACGCCGCCATCGTCAAACACGGCCAGGTGCGCAACGACGCCGATGCCCAGGTGGTGCGCGCCGTGCTCGCCGACGCCATGCTTGCCGCGGCGCTGCCGGAGGCAGAGCGCGCGACTCTCAAGGGCGTGCTGGCGGCCCACGATCGCCGCCGGGTCGAGCCGCCGTCTCCCGCACGGGGCCGGCGGCGCTAGATCCCTGACTCGAACGCCCATGAACCTCGAGACCTGGCTCGTCTACCTGCTCGCCGCCATCGGCCTGTCGCTCTCGCCCGGCCCGAACGGGCTGCTCGCGCTCACGCACGGTGCGCTGCACGGGCCGCGCAAGACGCTGTTCACCATCCTCGGCGGCTCGGTGGGCTTCATCGCCGTGGTCGCGCTGTCGATGTTCGGCATCGGCGCGTTGCTGCAGACCTCGCTGTTGTGGCTCACGGTCATGAAGTGGGTGGGCGGCGCCTACCTCGTCTGGCTCGGTGTCCAGGTCTGGCGCTCGCCCCCGATCGGCCTGTCGGTGCCGACCGCAGCGGAGCCACGCGCCGGCTGGTCGCTGTTCCGGCAGGGGCTGCTGTCGGCGGTCACCAACCCGAAGGGGCTGCTCTTCTTCGCCGCGTTCCTGCCGCAGTTCATCGACCCGGCACGCAGCCTGTTCGTGCAATTCGTGGTCATGGCGGGTACCTTCGCGCTGATCGAGATCGGCACCGAGCTGTTCATCGCCCACATGGCGCACCGCATCAGCCCCTGGCTCGAACGTGTGGGGCGGCGCTTCAACCAGGCCTGCGGCGGTGTCTTCATCGCCATCGGCGCCGTGCTGCCGCTGCGCCAGTGAGCGCAAGCGCCGGCACCCCTTCGACCTCTCGGCACAGGAGAGCCCGATGAACCACCCCGCCCTGGCCTTGAGCGCCGCCTTGCTGGGCCTGGCACCGGCGGTCGGCGCGGCGCAGACCTGCGAAGCGATCCAGGCGCGCATCGACGCGAAGATCCGCGCCTCCGGCGTGAAGGCGTTCACCCTGCGCACCGTCGACGCCGCTGCCAAGGTCGACGGCAAGGTGGTCGGCAGCTGCGACCTGGGCACGAAGAAGATCGTCTACGCGCAAGCAGGCGCGGCGGCTCGGCCCGACAAGGAAGCCATCCTCACCGAATGCAAGGACGGCAGCGTTTCGATGGGCGGCGATTGCCGCAAGCAGCCGTGAACGAGCTGCTCTACGACACCAACAGCGCGCTGATCGCCGCAGTGCTGTTCGTGTCGATGGCGCTGGCCATCGAAATCGGCCTGCGCGTCGGGCGCCCGGGCAGCGTGCCGGCCAACGAGGCGGCCAAGGAGCACATCAACGGCATCCAGGCGGCCATGCTCGGCATCCTGGCGCTACTGCTGGGCTTCACCTTTTCGCTCGCACTGCAGCGTTACGACAGCCGCAGCGAGGCGGTGGTGGACGAGGCCAACGCGATCGGCACCGCCTGGCTGCGCACGCAGCTGCTGCCCGCCGCCCTGCGCGGCGAAGCGCAGGCGCTGCTGCGCGACTACACCGGCGCGCGCGTGCAGGCGAGCACGCTGACGCTGGCCGACCATGCACAACTCGGCGCGCTGATGGCCCGCGCGACGCAGCAGCAGACGGCGCTGTGGGCGCTGGCGCGGCGTGCGCTCGAGCTCGACCCGAACTCGTACACGCCGATCCTGTTCATCGAGTCGGTCAACACGCTGATCGACAGCTTCGGCAAGCGCGACGCGGCGCTGCAGCGCCACGTGCCGGAGTTCGTGCTGATGCTGCTGTACGCCACCTTCCTGATGGCCGGCGCGATCGTCGGCTACGCCTGCGGCGTGGGCGGCCACCGGCCGTCGATGGCCAGCTACATCATGGTCGTGCTGATCGTCGTGCTGGTGTTCATCATCCTCGATCTCGACCGCCCGCGCCGCGGCCTGATCCAGGTCAGCCAGAAGAGCCTGGTCGACCTGCACGCTGGCATGCGCGCCGACGCGGCCCGCTGAACCGATCGCCGATCGCCGTCACCCCAGGAGGCCCCATGCTCACCGTCTCGTTCGCCCGCATCCGCGCCGGCCAGGAAGGCCGGCTGCGCGACTGGCTCGCCGAACTCGCCACGCGCCAGGACGAGGCGCGCCAGTCGATGGCCCACGAGGGTACGCGCCATGAGCAGCTCTACGTGCTGCCTGGCGCCGACGGCGCCGTGCTGGTCTACGTGATGGAGGCTGACGACGTGCAGAGGGCCCTCGCGGCCTACGGCGCCTCGCAGTTGCCGATCGACGTGGCGCACCGCGCGGTGCTGGCGCAGGTGCTGGAGGCGCCGCTGGAGATCGCGCCGCTGTACGAATGTTCGGCCTAGCGGGCCTGGCCGAATGAACGTGCTCTTCGTCGACCTGCTGAACTGGCTGGAGTACACGCAGGACGAGGCCGGCCGGCTCTGGCTGGCCGACTACCCCGGCTCCCCCAGGGCACCTGCAGGCCCCGGCGAGCCGCTCGAACTGCACGGCCCGTCCGAGATGCTGGCCGCCCTGACTGAACTGCTGCAGGTGCTCGCGCGCCACGCGCAGCAACTGCACCGCCATGCGCCGATGGCGCAGCCGCATCTCGCCGCGATCGCGCAGCTGGCTCAGGCGCTGGCGGCCCGATTGCCGCTGGACGCGGCGCTCACCGAAGCGCGCCGCTGCTTCGAGTGGACGCCGCTGCCCGGGCCCTGGGGCGAGGCGGTCGGCGCAGCCTGGGCACGGCTGGATTCCGGGGCCTCCAGCATCCGGTGAAGCCCTCCCCTTCGGCGCGCTTGTTCGAACCCGTGCGCTGCCCGCAAGATCGCCGACGAGAACTGCTGCGAGGCCGACATCTGCGACCCGCGGCCCGATCGCGTTGCAATGGGGCCGCGGAGTCGTGAAGTTTCGCAAGCTGTAGATCAAGGCCCTGTGGGCCAGGGCGGCCGCCCAGGGGCGAGCCGGAGCGCCTGGGCTAGCATCGCGCCGAATCACCCTCCAGGCGCCTGGCGCCCGGTCTGCCCATGCCACGCTTCGACGTCCTCGCCGGACGCATCCTCATCGGCCATTCCGAGCTCGACCACGGCGATCCGCCGATGGGCGTGGCCGCCGGCCGCTTCATGCCGACGGCGGCCTACGCCGCCGTCCAGGACCGGGTGATCGCCACGCGAGACGGCTCGCAGCTCGGCCTGACGCTGCGCGTGCTGGCGCCCGACGGCAGCCAGCTCGCTGCCGACGGGCAGGTGCAGATCCTCGACTTCTCGCCCGAACTGGGCCCGGACGGCATGGAAGTGCAGGTGCTGGGCATCGAGTCGCCGACCTATGCCGAGCTCTTCCCCACGCAGGCGGCAGCGTTCGCCGTCACCCGGCGCGACGGCGACTGAGTTGCCTCGCGGCCGATTTCAGGAGAGTCACCATGCCCAAGGGCTACTGGATCGCCCATGTCGACGTGCGCGACGCCGAGCAGTACAAGGCCTACGTCGCCGCCAACGCGCAGCCGCTGGCCGCGTTCGGCGGGCGCTTTCTCGCCCGCGGAGGCCGCTTCGAGAACCCCGAAGGCAGCGCACGCAGCCGCAACGTGGTGATCGAGTTCCCCTCGTACCAGGCGGCGCTGGACTGCTGGAACTCCCCGGGCTACCAGGCGGCCGTCAAGCTGCGCCAGCCGGTCTCGGTGGCCGACATCGTCATCGTCGAGGGCTACGACGGCCCGCAGCCGGGCGCCTGAGAGGCTGCGCCGCCGATTCACGGGATGGGTCGCTGCGTCATCCTTCGCTATCGTGTCGCCCGTGAAAATGCGCCTCCGCTCCCCCCTGCTGGCCCTGGCCATGCTGCTCGCCGTCGCCGGCGTCCAGGCACAGTCGTACCGCTGCAGCAACGGCTCGTCGATCTACTACTCCGACCGGCCCTGCGGCCAGGCGCCGGCCGGCAAGCTCGGCGCCTTCGGCGGCAACTCCCGCTCCGCGCCCTCGGCGGCCTATGCGCCGCAACTGCCGCGCGCCGGCAAGGCGCAGGGCCACGTGAAGTACCTCAGCCCGGCCTGTGCCGACATCAGCGAGGCGATCCGCACAGCACCGGCGCGTGGCGTGCGCGGCGACGTCGTCACCGGCCTGCACGAGGAATACCGCGAGAAATGCTCGCTCGAGGACCAGGATGCTCGCCGCCAGCTGCGGCAGGATGAGCAGATGCAGCAAAGCGAGAAGGTCGCGCAACGCGACAGCATCGCCAACGAGCGCGCGCAGGCCCAGCAGCGGGCCGACCAGTGCGCCGGCATGCGCGACGTGATCGCCCTCAAGCGCAGCCGCGAGAAGCAGCTCAACGAAACCGAAGTGGCGGCGCTGCGCTCGCTCGAGGGCAACTACAACTCTCGCTGCCTGTCCCGCTGACGCGCCGCTTCGGCGGCCTTCTGAAGGAGTGACCGCATGAAGCTGTACGGCATGCTCGACTCGCCCTACGTGCGGCGGGTGGCGATCTCGCTGCAACTGCTCGGCCTGCGTTTCGAGCACCAGTCGCTGTCGGTGTTCCGCGGCTTCGAAGACTTCCGCCGCATCAACCCGGTCGTGCGCGCTCCCACGCTGGTGTGCGACGACGGCGAGGTGCTGATGGACTCGAACTTGATCATCGAGCTTGCCGAATCCCTGGCTCACCCGCGCACGCTGATGCCCGCCGCGCTGCCGCAGCGCCAGCACGCGCTGTGCCTGACCGGCCTGGCGCTGGCCGCCTGCGAGAAGAGCGTGCAGATCGTCTACGAACACGCCGTGCGCCCGCCCGAGAAGCTGCACGAGCCCTGGGTCGCGCGGGTCACCGCGCAGATGCTGGCGGCCTTCGACGCGCTCGAGCAGGAGCTGGCTCACGAACCGCTGGACGCCAGCACCGAGGGCATCACGCAGGCCGGCGTGAGCGCCGCCGTCACCTGGCAGTTCGTGCAATGCCTGCTGCCCGGGCAGGTGCCGGCGTCGCGCTGCCCGCTGCTGGCCGACTTCTCGGCGCGCGCCGAGGCGCTGCCGGCCTTCGCCGCGGCGCCGCACGGCGAGGGCATCGTGCAGCCCCACCCGGCGGCCGCGAAGGCCACGCCGCTGCCCTACATCCCGCCCGGCTTCGGCGCCGTGACGCCCTACTTCTTCGTCGACGACGCACCGCGCTTCATCGCCTTCCTGATCGACGGCCTGGGCGGTCAGGAGCTGCTGCGCAGCCTGCGCCCCGACGGCAAGGTGGCCAACGTGCAGGTGGGGCTGCACGGCAGCACGGTGATGGTCAGCGAGGCGTCGCTGGCCTACCCTGCGATGCGTTCCTCGTACTACCTCTACGTCGCCGATGCGCAGGCCACGATGCGCAGCGCGCTGGCCCATGGCGCCACCCTGGAGATGGAGGTGGCCGACATGCCCTACGGCGATCGACAGGGCGGCGTGCGTGACGCGCACGGCAACCTGTGGTGGATCTCGCAGCGCACCGTGCACGCGCCCTACACGGCCTGAAACCAAAAGGCGGCTGCAGGTGCGCGGACGGCAAGGTACGATCCGGCGCATGAGCGAGGCGCCCCATCCCGCCCACGAGCGCGCGGCCGACCGCGAGCTGGTGACCTCGCGCGTGATCGCCGCACCGCGCCCGCGTGTCTACGAGGCCTTCGCCGACCCGGCGTTGCTGGCCCGCTGGTGGGGCCCGGCGGGTTTCACCAGCACCTTCGAGAGCTTCGATCTGCGCGCCGGCGGCGCCTGGCGCTTCGTCATGCACGGCCCCGACGGGGCCGACTACCCGAACGAGAGCGTGTTCGTCGAAGTGCTGCCGGGGCAGCGTGTGGTGTTCAACCACCTCTCCAGCCCGGCCTTCGAGATGAGCATCACCTTCTCGGACCACGGCCCGCGCACGGCGGTGGGCTGGCGGCAGCGTTTCGCCAGCGCCGACGAGTGCCGCCGCATCGCCGCCATCGCGGTGCCGGCCAACGAGCAGAACCTCGACCGGCTTGCCGCGCTGCTGCGCGAGACAGCGTGATCGGCAAGCTCGTCAGGCCAGCTCCTTCTGCCTCTCGATGACGCGCGAGACGATGCCGTAGGCCACGGCCTCGTCGGCGCTCATCCAGTGGTCGCGCTCCATGTCGGACAGCACCTTGTCCAGCGGCTTGCCCGTCTGCTTGGCCACGACACGCGCGATGCGCTCGCGCGTGCGCAGGATCTCCTTGGCCTGGATGGCGATGTCGGTGGCCTGCCCGCCCGCGCCGCCGGCCGGCTGGTGGATCATGAAGCGCGTGTTGGGCAGGCAGACGCGGCGCTCCTTGGGTGCCGCCAGGAAGATGTGCGCTCCCGCGCTGGCCACCCAGCCCGTGCCCACCGTGGTGACCGGAGCGCGCACGAAGTTGATCATGTCGTGGATGGCATCGCCCGACTCGACGTGGCCCCCGGGCGACGAGATCAGCATGGTGATCGGCGCGTCGGAGTCCTCCGACAGCGCGAGCAGCCGCCGGCAGGTGGCCAGGGCGAGCTTGTCGTCGATCTCGCCGAACACCAGCACGTAGCGCGACTTGAAGGACAGCTGATCCTCCAGGCGGTCGGGCTTGGCGGCGGACTTGTCTTCGGCAGCGGCGAGTTGGTTCATGGGCATCTCCAGAGGAAGGGGTATGGGTCGATTCTGGCCCAGACGGCGGCCGCGTTCAGCCGATGCCGCCATGCGCCCGCATGAAGTCGCGGTCGATGCGGTCCTTCCAGCGCCAGACCCAGGCGCCTTCGGCCGACCAGCCTCCCCAGCTCGCGATCGCGTAGCGCTCGCCGCAGGCCAGCAGATTGAGCGCGCGCCGTTGCGGGCGGTAGGGCTGCAGTTCGCCGCCGGCCAGGAAGCGGCGCAGGTTCAGCGCCAGCGGCGCGCCGGCACGCACCGCGTACACGCCGCTCTTCGGGTGCGGATCGTCGCTGCGCGTGGCCACGTCGCCGGCGGCGAACACCTCGGGGTGCGAGCTGCTCTGCAGGGTGGGCCCGGTCGCGACGAAGCCGCGCTCGTCCAGTGCCAGACCGCTGCCGTGCAGCCAGGCGGGCGCCGCCGCGCCCAGCGCCACCACCGCCGCATCGCAGGCCACGCGCGTGCCGCGGCCGAGCAGCACGTGCTCGGCACTGATCTCGGCGCAGGTGTCTTCGAGCACGGTGACGTTGCGCCGCTTGAGCGCCTTCAGTGCGCGCCGCTGCACCGACGGCGGGTGGCTGGGCAGCGGCACGCCGCCGCCGGTGACCAGGCTCACGTGCGAACGCTCGCCCAGCGTGTGGTGGATGGCCAGCGCCAGCTCGACACCGGCCGCACCGCCGCCGACCACCACCACGCACAGCGCGCGTTCGCGGCCGAGTTCGGCCATGCGGCTCCACAGCTGCGTGAAGGCCTCGATCGGGCGCACGAACAGGCCGTGCTCACGGGCGCCGGGGATCGCATCGCGGTCGACCGTGGCGCCGATGTCCAGGCTGAGCACGTCGTAGGGCAGGCTGCGGCCGTCGGCCAGCGTCACGCTGCGCCGGGCGGTGTCGATGGCGGTGGCGGCGCCCTGCAGCAGACGCACGCCGGCACGCTCGGCCATCGGCGCCAGCGGCACGCTGCATTGCTCCAGCGAATAGTGGCCGGCCACGTGGCCGGGCACCATGCCCGAGTAGGTCAGGCGCGGGTACGGAGTGACCAGCGTCAACTCGGCCGCCGGCACGGCCTCGTTGGCGAAGGCACGCATCACCTGCAGGTGCGCATGCCCGCCGCCCAGCAGCAGCAGGCGCTTCAAGGCGCGAGGACCAGGTCGGCCACGTGGGCGACGCTGTGGCCGTGGGTGTTGTCGGCATCGGCGCCGACGGCCACGCCGACGATCGGCGGGATCTGCGTGCTCTCGTTGCCGAACAGCCTGAGGAAATCGGCCCCCACGTCGCGGCGCTCCGGCTGCCAGCGTGCCGGGCTCGCAGCGCCGCTGCGCAGCACGAGGTAACGCATGCGGCGGGTGTAGGCGTTGTCCAGCGTGGTGCCGGCGGGCAGCGTGCGGTCCCACACGTAGCAGACGGTCGCGGCCGGCAACGGCTCGTCGCTGGCGGCACGCGCCACGCGCAGCAGCTGTCGCTCGACGAAGGGCACTTGCGACATCGGCATCTCGAAGAACACGCAGACCTTCACGGCCGTGTCGTCGCCGCGCTTGGTGGCCAGATCGGATTCGGCGACGAATTCCTCCACCCGCCACTGCCACGACAAGGTGAGGGCGGTGCCGTCGACACGCAGCGGATGCACCAGGTTGCCGTAGGAACCATCCGCCTCCACGCGCAGGGCGCGGCGGCCGTCGAGCTCGAGCACCGAGAAGCGCGTCAGCGGCCGCTTCTGGTGTGGCAGGCTCGCCAGGTGCCAGGGTGCGTTGATCGTGCCGCCGGCCGTGGCAAAGGGCTGCAGCAGCTGCAGGTCGGCCTGTGCGCGGCCGGCCGAGACGAGCAGCAGCGTGGCGGCAAGGAGAAGTTTCGTCGGCAAGGTCATGGAGACAGCCGGCATCGCTGCGGATGCCGGTCGACCTATGCTAATCCAGCCACGGAAGGTGCCGTAACAGCGTCAAGCCCGCCGCCAGGCGTGGTACTTCGCCACCCATTCGAGCAGCCTGGCCGGCTGGTGGTTGCGCTTCCATTCGCCGGCGGCGTACTTGTTCGCCTCGGCCATCGTCGGGTAGGTGTGGATGGTGCCGAGGATCTTGTTCAGCCCCAGGCCATGGCGCATCGCCAGCACGTATTCGGCGAGCAGGTCGCCGGCATGCGCGCCGACGATGGTGACACCGAGGATGCGGTCCTTGCCCGGCTCGGTGAGCACCTTCACGAAGCCGTGGGCGGCGCTGTCGGCGATGGCGCGGTCGAGGTCGTCGATGCCGTATCGGGTGACCTCGACGGCGATGCCCTTCTCCTTCGCCTCCTGCTCGTTGAGGCCGACACGCGCCACCTCCGGGTCGATGAAGGTCGCCCAGGGGATTACCGAGTAGTCGGCCTTGAACTTCTTGAACTGCCCGAACAGCGCGTTGACCGAGGCGTACCAGGCCTGGTGCGCCGCCACGTGGGTGAACTGGTAGGGCCCGGCCACGTCGCCGGCGGCGAGGATGTTCGGATACGCCGTCTGCAGGTATTCGTTGGTCTCGATGGTGCGGCCGGCGGCGATGCCCAGTTCCTCCAGCCCGTAACCCTTCAGGCGTGCGACGCGGCCGACGGCGCACAGCAGCTGGTCGAACTCGAAGCGCTTCTCGGCGCCGCCCGCTTCGACGACGATGAACTTGCGCCCGTCCACGCGCTCGCAGCGCAGTGCCTTGTGGCCGGTGAGCACCGCCACGCCGTCGTGTTCGAGCGCGGCCTTGGCGAGCGCCGAGACCTCTTCGTCCTCGCGGATCATGATGCGCGGCGCCATCTCGATCTGCGTGACCTGCGAGCCCAGCCGCGCGAAGCTCTGCGCCAGCTCGCAGCCGATCGGCCCGCCGCCCAGCACCACCAGGCGCGGCGGCAGCTCGCGCAGGCCCCACAGCGTGTCGCTGGTCAGATAGCCCACGTCGTCCAGCCCTGGCAGCGGCGGCACGAAGGGCATGGCGCCGGTGGCGATGACGATGCTGCGCGTGGTCAGTGTCTGCTTGCGGCCTTCGCCGAGGTCGATCTCCACCGTCCACGGGTTGACGATCTTCGCGTAGCCCGTGACCACGTCCACACCCAGGCCGGTGTAGCGCTGCACCGAATCGTGCGGCTCGATGTCGCGCACCACGCGGGCGACGCGGTCCATCACGTCGGCGAAGTTCAGCGTGGCCTGCGCGCTCTCGATGCCGTATTTCGTCGACTCGCGCATTTGCTGCATCAGCGTGGCCGTCTTGATCAGCGCCTTGCTCGGCACGCAGCCGTAGTTGAGGCAGTCGCCGCCCATCTTGTGGCTCTCGACCAGCGTGACCTTGGCCTTCACCACCGCGGCGATGTAGCTCGTCACCAGCCCGGCTGCACCGGCACCGATGACGACGAGGTTCCGATCGAAGGATTTCGGTTTCACGCCGGCCCAGCGCGCATACACCTTGCGGCCCTGAATCACATCGACGATCTTCTTGGCGATCAGCGGGAAGATGCCGAGCAGAACGAAGGAGCCCAGCAACCCCGGCGACAGGATGCCCTTGAGCGACTCGATCTTCGCCAGCTGCGTGCCGGCGTTCACGTAGACCAGCGTGCCGGCCAGCATGCCGAGCTGGCTGACCCAGTAGAAGGTCCAGGCCTTCATCTTCGTCAGGCCCATGAGCAGGTTGATCACGAAGAAGGGCAGCAGCGGCACCAGGCGCAGGGTGAACAGGTAGAAGCCGCCTTCCTTCGCGATGCCCTTGTCGACCTCGGCCAGGCGCGCACCGAAGCGCGCCTGCACGCCGTCGCGCAGCAGGTAGCGCGACACCAGGAAGGCCAGCGTCGCGCCGAGGCTGCTGGCGAACGACACCACCAGCGTGCCCACGGCCAGGCCGAAGATCGCGCCGCCGGCCAGCGTGAGGATGGCCGCGCCAGGGAACGACAGCGCCGTCACGCCGACGTAGACGGCGAAGAAGCTGCCGATCACCAGCGCCGGCCGCTGCGCATAAAGCGCCGCGAATTCTTCCTGGCGCGACTTCAGGTACTCGAGGCTGAAGAAGCGCCCCAGGTCGAAGGCGAAGTAGGCCGCGACCAGCGCGAGCACCACGGCGATGACGATGAGCTTGCGGCGGTTCATGCAGATCCTTCGTTGTTCTTCGTGTTCAAGGCGGCAAGCCGCGCCAGCCGGCCCACAGGCGCGTGGCGATGGTCAGCACGCACAGGCCGGCGAAGCCGAACGCGAGCGCGGCGAAATGCCCGGGCCACAGGCACATCAGCGCGAAGCAGGCGATGGTTTCCGTCGCCTCCGTCAGGCCGCCGAGATAGTAGAGGCCCTTGGTCGGGTAGGCCACGCTTTTCTGACCGCGCTGCGCCGCCAGCGCCGCGTAGGCGAGGAAGGTCGAGCCGGTGCCAACGAAGGCGGCCAGCAGCACCGCCGCGGCCAGCGCATTCGCCGCCGGATCCGCCAGCGCGAAGGCCAGCGGGATGCTCGCGTAGAACAGGAAGTCCAGCGTGATGTCGAGAAAGGCGCCGCGGTCGGTGGGCTGCGTGAGGCGCGCCAGCGCGCCATCGAGCCCGTCGAACACGCGGCTGGCCAGCAGCAGCACGAGGCCGGCGACGAACTGCTGGCGCGCGATGCACAGTGCGCCCGCCACGCCGATGCCGAAGCCGATCCAGCTGGCCTGGTCGGCCGAGAGGCCGAGCCGCGCAAGGCCACGCGCGCCGGCTTGCATCGCCGGGCGCAGCAACGCGAGCGCGTAGCGGTCAAGCATCGACCGCCCCGTCCTCGGCAGGATCGGCCTGATCGTCGAGCTGGATCACCTGCGCGCCGGCCGGCACGTCGTGCGCATCGTGCGTGACCAGCACCGCCGGGATGCGCTGCTCGCGCAGGCGTTCGAAGACGAAGGCGCGAAAGCGCTCGCGCAGCGCCATGTCCAGCCGCGAGAAGGGTTCGTCGAGCAGCAGCGCCTGCGGCTGCGCGAGCAGCGCGCGCAGCACCGAGACGCGCGAGCGTTGCCCGCCCGACAGCGTGTGCGGCAGGCGCGGCCCGTAGCCGGCCAGGCCGGCGCTGGCCAGCGCCGCCTCGGCGCGCGCCCGGCGCTCGGCGGCCGCACCGGCGGGCAGCGCGAACAGCAGGTTCTCCAGCACGGTGAGGTGCGGGAACAGCAGGTCGTCCTGGAACAGGATGCCGACGCGGCGCTGCACCGTGGGCAGTGCGTCGATGTCGCGGCCGTCGAGCCGCACGCGGCCGCTCGCCAGGAGGCCAGGCGCCAGCGTGCCGCACAGGTACGCCAGCAGCGACGACTTGCCGGAGCCGCTCTCGCCCATCACGACGAGCACCTCGCCCGGCCCGACCCGCGCCGACAGCGCGCGGATCAGCACGCGCTGCGGCGTGGCCACGGTGACGCCGTCGAGCTCCAGCATCAGGCCTCCGTGCCGACCCGCTTCGCCTGCCGGCGCGCGACCCACCACGCGGCGCCGAAGGCCAGCGCGGGCAGCAGCGCCTGTAGCAAGGCGAAGGCCGCCATCAGCGTGCGCTGGCCGCCCGAGGCGAGCGTCAGCGCCTCGGTGGTGACGGTGGCGTGGCGGCCGGCGCCGACGAACTGCGTGCTCAGGTACTGCGCCACGCTGACCGCGAAGCCCACCGCTGCCGCCGAGGCGATCGGCGCCAGCAGCATCGGCCACTTGATGCGCAGGAGGAACGCCGCGCGCGAACGACCCAGCGCGCGCGCCGTCTGCTCGTAGCGCGCGTCGAAGCCACGGTAGGCCGGCGCCAGCGCCACCAGCGCATAGGGCGCGCTGAACAGGCTGTGCGCCAGCCACAGGCCGGCGAGGCTGCCGTCCAGCCGCAAGTGCAGCGCGACCTGGTAGAGGCCGGCGACGAGCAGTACGCCGGGGATCAGCATCGGCGCGAACACCAGCGGCGCGGCGCGGCGGTCCCAGGCGGGCGGCGTGGTTTCCATCCAGGCCACGGCCAGCACGACGCCGGTGAACGACGCGGCGAGCGCGAGCAGGGCGGTGTCGCCGAGCACGGGCAGGCTGCCGCCCACGGTCGACCAGGCCTCGAACGAAGCCCGCTGCGGCCACAGCGCCGGAAAGCTCCACACGCTGGCCACCGACACGAAGGCGAGCAGCGCGAGCACGATGGCATAGACCAGCGCGCCAACGCCGAGCAAGGGCCGCACGAACGCGGCCGTGCGCGCCGGCGCAGGCCGGTCGCCGCGCACCTGGCGCGCGCGCAGCGGCGCACGCAGCAGGCAGGCCAGCAGCAGCGCGACGAGTGCGCCTGCCGCCACCAGCAGCGTGACCAGCAGCGAGGCCGCCGCGCCCTGCGCATTGACGGCTGCGTCGGCATCGAGCAGCCACGACCAGGCCAGCTGCGCCAGCGTCGGCGGGCGCGTGGGCCCGAGCACCAGCGCCATGTCGACCACGCTGAGGCCATAGGCCCACACCGCGAGCAGCGGCAACGCCAGGCGCGGCAGCAGCTGCGGCCAGAGCACGCGCCACCACACGCTTGCCGCGGGGTAGCCCATCGCCTGCCCGGCCTGCAGCTGCTGGCGCAGTTGCGTGGCCTGCGCCACCGGCCGCAGCTGCGCCGCCACGTTCCACAGCAGGAAGGGCACCTCCTTGCCGACCAGGCCGGCGATCAGCGCCAGGCCGAACGGGTCCTGCACCGTGGCCAGCGCGGGCGGCGACTCCCAGCCGGCCCACGGCGCGATCAGGCGCAGCAGCAGCCCGCTGGGCATCAGCAGCAGCGCGAGGCCGACCGCGAAGGCGGCGTGCGGAACGGCCAGCAGCGCGCCGAGCCAGCGCTCCAGGCGAGCCCAGGCGGGCGTGCCATGCAGGTGCGTGACGATCCACAGCGTGAGTGCCAGCGAGACGCCCGTGGCTGCCGCGCCGACCCACAGGCCCAGCGACAGCGCCGGCCACAGCGCCGGGTCGGCGAGCAAGCTGCGCCAGGCCGCGACATCGAGCGCCGCGCCGAGTGCCAGGGCCAGCGCCGCCAGCAGCGGCAGCGCGAACAGCCCCGCCGGCCACCACCAGGCGCGGCCGATGGGGCGAAGCGTCACTGGCCGTGGCGGCGCGCCCATTCGCGCTCGATCACCTCGACCCAGCTCGCATGCGGCTCGGGCAGCACCGGCGCAGCCTGTGCCACCGTGCCCGGCGCGGTGGCCTGCGTGAACAAGGCCTTGTCGGCCGCCGGCAGCCTGTCGACGGCCAGCACCGTCGGGTCGCCCCAGTGGCGGATGTCGGCCTTGCGGGATTGCGCCAGCGGCGACTGCAGGAAGTCGATCACCACCTGCGCGCCCTCCTTCGCCCGCGCGTTGAACGGGATGGCGAGGAAGTGCGTGTTGCCGATCGTGCCCCCGGCATGCTGCCAGCTCACCACGGACTCCGGCAGGCGCTTCGCGGCAATCTCGTTGGCTGCCTCGTTGGGGTTGAAAGTCAGCGTGATGAAGAGTTCACCGTCGGCGAGCATCTGGCGCATCACCGTGTTGCTGGCCGGGAACTGCTTGCCCTGCCGCCACAGCAGCGGGTGCAGCGCATCGAGCGTGCGCCACAGCGGCGCGAGCAGCGAGCCGGGATCGGCCGGTGCCGGTGCGTAGAACGGCTTGCGATCGGGCGCCGTCTCGATCAGCACCTGCTTGAGAAAGGTGGTGCCGTGGAAGTTGGGCGGCTTCGGGTAGGTGAATCGGCCCGGGTTCTGCTTGGCGAAGTCGAGCAGCTCGGCCAGGCTCTTCGGCGGCCGCGGCACGCGCTTGCCGTCGCCATAGAAGGTGAACTGCGCCATGCCCCAGGCGGCCTCGAATCCTTCCACCGGCTCGGAGAAGTCGATGCGCGTGGTCGGCTTGCCCGCCACGTCGACCAGGGCGAAGTTCGGCAGCGATTCGGCGAAGGGCCCGAACAGCAGGCCTTCGCGCTTCATGGCGAGGAAGTTCTCGCCGTTGATCCAGCCCATGTCGGCGCTGCCGTCCTGATTGCGGCCGGCCTGCTTCTCGGCGCGCACGCGCTTGACGAGTTCGGCGGTGTCGCCGAGCTTGACGTGCTCGAGCTTGATGCCGTGGCGCGTGGCCACCTCGCCCGCCACCCACTGCAGGTAGGCGTTGACGCGCTCGCTGCCGGCCCAGGCGTTGAAGTACACCGTCTGGCCGCGTGCGGCTCGCAGGGTGGCGGCCCAGGCGGCCGGGTCGGCGGCCGCGTTGGCAGATGTCCACGCGGGCAGCCAGGGCGCGAGGGCCCCGGCAGCGAGCAGCCGGCGGCGAATCAGCGAAGGGGTCATCGGCGAACAGGGTCAGCGTGAGGGATGTCGCGCCGCAGTGTATCGGCCTGCGCAGAAGCCCCGAGCAGGCGTCGGCGCAGGGCCGGCACCGCCCAGCGGTCCAGCGACCAGCGGCCCGGGCCCCAGAGCAGCAGCGCGGCCAGCAGGCTGCCCCAGAACAGATGGCCCTGCAGTGCAGCCTCGGCGATTTCCGCCAGGCTGAGCACGGCCACCACGTTCACCACGCCCAGGCCCGCGGCCGCAAAGCGCCCGGCCAGGCCGAAGGCGAGCAGCACCGGCAGCACCAGTTCGCCCGCGGTGCCGGCAACGGCGGCCACCGTGGGGTCGAGCAGCGGTACCTGGTATTCGTCCATGAACAGCGCGATGGTGGTGTCGAAGTCGCGCAGCTTGGTCAGCCCGGAGCGGAAGAACACCAACGCGACATAGCAGCGCGCGGCCAGCTGGGCCGCAGGTTGCAGGTGTTCGAGCGTGGCGATGGCGCGCTCGCCGAGAGACCAGAGGCGGGGCAGCGGCCCGGCGTGCGTTGCAGGGATCATGTCGATGGCTCGGTGGAGTGGGGTTTGACTGAGTCGATCCGGCGCGCCGCACCTTTCAGCCACTCGGCCTCGATCGCACGCTGCAGCCAGGCGCCGAAGTCGAAGCCCTCGCCGGCGGCTTCCAGCGCCGCGGCCAGCGAGGCTCCTCGCAGCAGCGTCAGCATGAAGGCCACCTCGTGGGCCGACACCCGATGCACCTGGGCACGCCAGCCCGCGCGCGACACGCACACGGTCTCGCCCTGCCCGGCCGCGAGCGCGGCGCGCACCGGCGCGAAGGCTTCGGGCGCGCCGCTGCGGTGCGCGGCATGGATGGCGGCGATCGGGTGGGCCGACACGCGCAGCTGCATGCCCGCTGCGAGACGCAGGTCGATCTGGGCCGGCTCGGCCTCGCCCAGCAGGGCCAGCGACGGCAGCTCGGGCGACACGTCGGCAGCCCGTTCGTTGTGGTGCAGGGCGAGGTCGAGCCAGGCGCTGTCGGCCAGCCAGGGCCATTCGGCCAGGCCGGCCTGCGCGGCGATCCAGCCCGGCAGCTCGCCCCCCCATTCACCGAGGTCGCCGCGCTGCGGCGGATGGTCGCGCCAGAAGGCGCGTGCGAGTGCGGCGAAGTCGGCCTCGCCGAGCATCGCCTGAAGCGTCGGGCAGGCGGCGGCCAGCGCACGCTCGGCCAGCGCCGAGGCATTGGCGCGGTAGGCGGCCAGGCCGCGCTCGGCGCGGGCTCCGCGTTCGCGCAATGCCGGCGGCTCGCCGCGCAGCGACAGCGCGGCCAGCAGTTGCCGCTGCCGGCGCGCTTCGGCCTCGCTCACGGCGCCACCTCGTCGACGATGCGCTGCGCCTGCGCAGCCTCGTCGAGCAGCACCTCGAGCGCCGGCAGGTCGGTGTCCCACTCGATCAGGGTGGGCACGGCACCGAGGCGTTCGATGGCATGGCGGTAGAGCTGCCACACCGCCGGCCGCACGCGGCTGCCGTGGTCGTCGATGACGATGTCTTCGGTCTCGCAGTAACCCGCGAGGTGGATCTCGTCGACGCAGCCCGCGGGCAGCGCATCGACGAAGGCCAGGCACGACGCCAGCGGATCGGCCACGCCGGCATTCAGGGCATTGACCATCAGGTTGTTCAGGTCGAGCAGCAGCGTGCAGCCGCTGCGCCGCACCAGTTCGGCGAGGAAAGCGGCCTCGGGGATCGTGTCGTCGGCGTAGGACAGATACGCGGAGAGGTTCTCCACCGCGATCGGCCGGCGCAACCGCTCCTGCACCTGGACCACGTTGCGCACGAGGATGGCCAGCGAAGCTTCGGTGAAGGCGATGGGCAGCAGGTCGCTGCCATGCAGCACCGGGCCACCGCTCGCGCGCGGCGCCCGCGCGAAGCAGGCGTGGTCGGAGACGCGCGCCGGCTCGAAACGCCGCACCAGCCGCTCCAGCCGGTCGAGATGCCAGGCATCGAGCCCGGCCGCCGACCCCAGCGCCAGGCCCACGCCGTGCAGGCTGACGGGGTGCCGCTCGCGCAGCCTCTGCAGCGCCGCGAGCGAGGCGCCGCCGTCGGCGAAGAAGTTCTCCGAGTGGACTTCGACGAAGCCCAGTGGCGGCGAACTCTCGCACAAGGCCGCGTAGTGCGGCTGCCGCGCGCCGATGCCGACGCAGTTCGGGTTCATGGCGGCGCGCGGCGCAAGGCTCACTTCTTCATGCCGCCCTTGACTTCGTCGGCGGTCATGCCCTTCATCGCCTTGCAGGTGCCCTTGGCGACGTACTTCCACTCGTCCGCGCCGTTGTCGACCTTGGACTGGCCGGCGCAGGAATGCGTGCCCGAGGCGTTGGCGCAATCGTTCTGGCCGGCCTTGGCGATGCCGAAGCACTTTTCCTTGGCCATCTTGTCGTCGGCGGCCGAGACCTGGGTGATCAGGCCCAGGGCGAGCACGGAAGCGAGGGCGGAGGAAACGATCAGACGCTGGTTCATGGTGAGAACTCCTTGGAAAGAGGGTGGGGTGTCGTCGAACCGCGGGACCACCCCGCACCGACCGGACTAGGTCGAACGCCCGCTGCCGGCCTTACAGCGCCGGATCGACAAGAATGCCGACATGCCCCGACCCCTGCAGCGCGACGATGCCTGGTACCACGAGCGCCTCGAGCCGCGCGCGGGCCGCCTGCGCGTGGTGATCGACACCGACGCCGCCAACGAGATCGACGACCCTTTCGCCATCGCCTGGGCGCTGCTCTCGCCCGATCGGCTGCAGGTCGAGGCGGTCTATGCCGCGCCGTATTCGTTCGCCCACCGGCGCTCGCAGTCGCGCGTGCAGCAGCACCGCCAGTTCGACCCGCCCGGCGTGGGCATGGAACGCAGCCACGCCGCCATCCAGGCCGTGTACGATAAGCTCGGCCTGGATTCGCGCGGCCGCGTGCTGCACGGCTCGACGCGCTACCTCGCGGCGCTCGATGCGCCCGAACGCAGCCCGGCGACGGACCACCTGATCGCCACGGCGCTGGCCATGCCGGCGCGCGAGCCCCTGTACGTGGTCGCCATCGGCTGCGCCACCAACGTGGCCAACGCGTTGCTGCTCGAGCCGGCCATCGCCGAGCGCATCGTCGTGGTGTGGACCAGCGGCTACCCCTCGCACGCGCCACACCCCAACCACTCGTTCAACCTCGAGCAGGACCTGCCCGCCTCGCGGTGGCTGCTCGACAGCGGTGTGCCGCATGTCTACCTGCCGGGCTTCCATGTCGGCGCGCAGCTGCGTCTGTCGCTGCCCGAGATGGAGCGCTGGGTGCGCGGCCGCGGCGCCATCGGCGAGCACCTGTTCGATCTCTACACGAACAATCCGCTGTGGGATCTGCTGGGCATCACCAGCTTCGAGGCGCACTCGTGGGTCATCTGGGACCTGATCAACATCGCCTGGCTGATCGAGCCCGCGTGGGTGCCCAGCGAGATCGTGCGCACACCCTGGCTGTGCGACGACAAACGCTGGCGTGCCGATGCCTCCCGCCACCCGATGCGCGAGGCCCACGGCGTGCAGCGCGACACGATCTTCGCGGCCTTCTTCGAGGCCCTGCGTACGGCCCGCTGAAGTGACGGCGTTCGTCACCTGTGAGTGACTGCGCTCACATGAGGCCGCTCGTTCACCCTGGAGTCGAAACGACCTGGGCAAACACGTGTATTCCGGGCGCCGCCCGGAGCTGAATCACGGGCACGATGCGCAGAGACTCCGCGCCATCGACCGACCCGCATGCATGCAGTACCCGCTTCGGACCCGCCCGCCCCGCGCAGCGGTCACTGGCTGCCGTTGCTGGTGTTGTTCATCGGCCTGGCGCTGACCGCAGCGTTCGCCGCCTGGTCGTGGCAGCGCGAACGCAGCGAAGAACTGGCGCGCTTCGATCGCCGTGTCGACCGCTTCACGCAGATGCTGGGCAGCCTGGTGCAGTCGTACATCGACACGCTGCCGGGGCTGCGCGTGTTCGACGCCTCCAACGCCAACTTGTCGGACGCGGCCTTCTCGCAGTACGTCGAGGCGATCTCGCTGCAGCGGCGATTCCCGGGCCTGGCGCTGACCTTCGTCGCCGAACGCCTGCACGGCCACGAACTGGCCGGCTTCGTGCGCTCGGTGCGCGAGGATCGCAGCCGCCGGCCCGACGGCCACCCGGGCTTCGACGTGCGCCCGCCGGGCCAGCGCGCGCAGCACATGGTCATTCGCCATGTGCAGCCGGCCGACGACGGCGCCTTCGGCTACGACCTCTACGACCCCACGCAGAACTACCGACCCGAGGTCGATGCCGCATTGCGCGACGGTGGCTACGTGGCCACCGGCCCGATCCTGCTGGCGCGCGACCGCTTCGGGCCGAAGTCGCCCGAGCGGACCAGCGTGGTGATCCGCGCGGCCACCTACCCCACGGTGCTGGTCCCGGAAAGTGAGCAGGAGCGGGAGCGCCTGGCCGAAGGCGTGGTGGGCATCGCCTTCCGCACGGCCGAACTGGTGCGCAGCGCCATCCCGCCCGGGCTGGAGCGCTACCTCCACGTGCGCATCGCCGACCAGCGCGCCGCCGCTGCGGGCCAGCCCGCCGAGGTGTTCGACAGCGCCTGGCTGGACCCGCAGGCAACGGCCTCGGCCTCGGGCCCGCAGCAGCGCCTGACCCTGAACGTGGCCGACCGCCGCTGGGAGATCGTGGTCAGCCTGCGCGAGGGTGCGGCGCTGCACACGCCTGACGCGTCCGATGCGGTGGCCCTGCTGCTGGGCGTGCTGCTGTCCACCTCGCTGGCGGCGATGACGCGCACGCTGGTGCGGGCCGCCGCGAACGAGGCGCGCAAGGTGCGCGAGGCCACCGGGCAGCTGCAGGCCGAGAAGCGCAGCGTCGAGCAGAGCGAGCAGCGCTACCGCATGCTGTTCGAGAACAGCCTGGACGCAGTGCTGCGCACGCGGCCCGACGGCAGCGTGCTGGCGGCCAACCCTGCAGCCTGCGCGCTGTTCGGCCACAGCGAGGCAGAACTGAAGACACTCGGCCGCGACGGGCTGATCGACCCGGCCGACTCGCGCGTCGCTGAACTGCTGGACCAGCGCGAGCGCACCGGCCGCGCGCAAGGTCAGATGCGCATGCTGCGCGCCGACGGCCGCCTTTTCGAAGCCGAGGTGTCGGCCAGCGCCTACGTCGACGTGGACGGCCAGTCCACCAACAGCCTGATCGTGCGCGACGTCACCGAACGCGAGCGCGCCGCGGCGCGCCAGGCCCAGCTCACTGCCATCCTCGACGCCACGCCCGACTTCGTTGGCTCGGCAGACCCGCAAGGCCGCCTGAACTTCCTGAACCGCGCGGCGCGCCGCATGCTCGGCATCGCCGAGACCGAGGCACTGCCGGAGCTCGACTTCGCGCACTGCCACCCCGACTGGGCGGCACAGGCCATCGTCGAGGTCGGCGTGCCGGCCGCGCTGAGAAGCGGCGTGTGGGCCGGGCAGACGGCGATCACCTGCGCCGACGGCCGCGAGCTGCCGGTCTCGCAGGTGATCATCTGCCTGCGCGACGCGCAGGGGCGCGTCACCAGCCTGGCCACCGTGGCCCGCGACCTCAGCGACCTGCACGCCGCGCAGGCGCAGCAGCAGGCGCTCGAGGCGCGCCTGCTCGAAGCGCAGAAGATGGAGTCGATCGGCACGCTCGCCGGCGGCGTGGCGCACGATTTCAACAACGTGCTTGCGGCGATCCTGGGCAACCTGAGCATCGCCCGCGACGACCTGGGCATCGGGCACCCGGTGCAGCAGCACCTGGCGATGGTGCAGCAGGCCGCCACGCGGGCACGTTCGCTGGTGCAGCAGATCCTCGCGTTCAGCCGCCGGCTGCCTCAGGAGCGTGTGGTGCAGCCGCTCGCACCGCTGGTGTCGGAGGCCCTGGCCCTGCTGCGCGCCACCCTGCCCGCCTCGGTCCAGCTCGAGGCCCACCTGTCGGAGCAGCCATTGACGGCCGAAGTGGATGCCGCCCAGGTGCAGCAGGTGGTTCTGAACCTGTGCAACAACGCCTGGCAGGCGCTGCCGGGGCAGATCGGGCGCATCGCCGTGCACCTGGATGCCGTCTCCATCGCCGCCGGCGACGAGGCAGCCGGCCCGACGCCCCCGGGCCGCTACGCGAGGCTGAGCGTGGTCGACGACGGCAGCGGCATGGACGAGGCCACGCGAGCGCGCATCTTCGAGCCCTTCTTCACCACCAAGCCGGTGGGCCAGGGCACGGGCCTGGGGCTGGCGGTGGTGCATGGCATCGTGGCCGCCAGCGGCGGCAGCATCGCGGTGCACAGCCAGCGCGGGCTGGGCACACGCATCGACGTGCACCTGCCGCTGCGCGACGCCAGCGGCAGCGCACCCGCCGTTGCGGCGCCAGGCGCCGACGGTGCACAGCGCGGCCGGGGAGAACATGTGCTGCTTGCCGACGACGACGAGGTGGTCGGGCTGACGCTGCAGGCGCTGCTCGAGCGTGCGGGCTACCGCGTCACGCGCGTGGGCAGCGGCGTCGCGGCGATCGACGCGGTGCGCCTGGCGCCGGGCGGCCACGACCTGGTGGTGACCGACTTCAACATGCCCGGCCTGTCGGGGCTGAGCGTGGCGGAGCAGCTGGCCGAGATCGCGCCCGGCCTGCCGGTGATCATCACCTCGGGCTACGTGACCGAGGAGCTGATGGAGCGCGCGCGCGGACTGGGCGTTCGCGCGGTGCTGCTTAAGGAGCACAGCCTGGAGAGGCTGGCCCGCTCGGTGCGTGAATCACTGGCCGGCGCCGCAGCCGATGGCGACACGCCGGCGGGAGTCAGCCGGGCGTGACCGGCCGGCGCGGGGCGCGCCGCAGGATGTCGGCGATGGCGCGCTGGCCACGCCGCTCGGCATGGGCCAGCGGCGTCACACCCTGTGCGTCAGCCCGGTTCACGTCCGCGCCATGCTGCACCAGCAGGCCGACGATCGTGGTGTGCGCCGTGCCGCCGTCACCCAGGATCACCGCCTCGAGCAGCGCCGTCCAGCCCAGCCGGTTGACGTGGTCGACGTCGATGCGCGTGCCCAGCAGTTCGCGCACCGTCTCCACGTGGCCGTGGTGTGCCGCCGGGATCAGCGCCGTGCCGCCGTAGCGGTTGGTGCTGGCCAGGTCGGCGCCGGCCGCCAGCGTCAGGCGCAGGATCTGCAGCCGGCCCTCGGCGCCGGCGTAGAGGAACGGCGAATCCTGCTGATCGTCCTTCGCGTTGACGTCGGCACCACGCTCGATGAGCAGCCGCGCTGCGTCGACATGGTTGGCCCGCGTGGCCAGCAGCAGCGCGGTGCGCTGCCGGCCATCGCGCGAATCGACCGGCGTGCCGGCGTCGAGCAGCCGTTGCAGCAGCGTGACGTCGCCCGCTTCGGCCGCGGCGAGCAGCGCCGCAGGCCGGGCCTGCGCGATGCCCGTCACCGACCAGGCCGCGGCCGAAAGCAGCAGCCGGCGCTTCATGGCTTCGGGGCCGTCAGCGGCAGGCCGCGCAGCGCCAGGGCCACCTCGTCGGCCTGCCAGATGGCGATGCGGTGCGTGGCGGCGAAGGGCCGCGCGGTGTCGGTCAACTCGCCCAGGCCGATGTACAGCGCATCGGCCCCACCCGCCGCGTCGCGCGCGGCCTGCAGCGGGCGCAAGGCCTCCAGGCCCGTGCGCGCCGACTTCCAGCGCCGCGCACTGACCAGCATCCGGCGGCCCTGGCGCTCGAGTTCGAAGTCGACCGCGGCGCCGCCGCCCGGCCGGACGCTGTAGCCGTCACGCCGGAAGGCGGCCTCCAGCAGCGCGGCGAACTCCGGCCAGGCCATGGCGGCGACGGCCTGCTGCGTCTGCGCCACCCGTGCGGCGCTGGGCAGGCGCCACTGGCGCGCCGCCGCGATGACCGCGATGACGAGGAACGGGAAACCCGAGGTCGCCCCCACCACCTTGTAGTCCGGCGGCAGCAACGACATCGCCAGCAGCGCCAGCACGGCGGCGATCGCCAGGCTCACCCACCACGGCGAGCGCAGCAGCGTGGCGAACAGGGACTTCTCGGCCATCTTGAACTTCAAGAACCCTCCTTCATCGGGCCCATGGCGGGCCGGCGCCGCAGTCTACGCGTCGCCCACCACGGCGTCCGCAGGGCGACGACAATCGGGGCGCTGCGAAGAGGACTCCGATGAAACCTTCGACGACGATCGCGCTGCTGTGCGCAGCGCTGGTGCAGATGGCGGCACCGGCCGCGGCCGGCCCGGATGGGCGCGACCTGCATGCCTACTGGGACGGGCGATGCAAGGATTGCCACGGCGACTCCGCCGCATTCGCGCGCAGCACGTTGCGCGTGGATCAAGGCCAGCTGGCCGGCAGGCACCACGGCGCCGACCTGACCCGCTTCCTGCACAACCACTACCTCGCCGACGATCTGGTGGCGCCGGTGACGGCGATGCTGGCGGCGCAGGTGACCACGTCGCCACAGTTCAAGGAACATTGTGCTGGCTGCCACGGCACAGCCGCCGACTTCGCGCGCAAGGCACTGGTGTTGCGCGGCAGCGTGCTGACAGGCAAGGCCAGCGGCAAGCCGGTGGCCGACTACCTGGCCACGCACGGCGGCCTGCCGGCGGCGGAAGTCCCGGCGATGGTGAAGAGCCTGCAGCGGGTGCTGCAGGAGGTCGGCGGCTAGGCGGCCCCGGCCAGTGCCGCCAGTTCGTCGAGCACGCGCTGCACCCCCTGCACCGAAAGGTAATGGTCGACCCGGTCGCGCACGTGCTCGACCAGCGCCGCCTCGCTGTGTTCGCCCGACCAATCCTCACCGTCGCCACCGGCACGGGCCGCGCTGGCCGACAGCACGCGCCACTTGGCGCACCAGCTGACGGACCACAGCCACATCGCGCTGCGCAGCGGTGCCAGCCAGCCGCTCCAGGCGTCGCCGCCCGCGCATTGCGTCAGCCAGCGTTGCTGGGCCGCCACCACCTCGCCGTGCGACAGGGCGGCAGCGCTGGCGATGTCCCAGGTCGTCGAGGTGTAGAGCGTGGCATGCGCCAGGTCCAGCGGCGGCAGGCTGTAGCGCGCCTTCTCCAGGTCGACCAGCACCGCCGTGCCGTCGGCGCGCACGATGAAGTTGCCGGGGTGCGCATCGAAGGCGATCAGCCGCTTCTGCGGCCGCGACGCGCCTGCGCAAAGCGCGGCGAGACTGGCGCGCCGGTCGTCGATGGCCCGGCGCACCGAGGCGTCGAGTGCCGCTGCATCGAGAAACCCGGCCTGCGCCTCGATCTCGCCGCGCAGCAGCGCCAGCGGGTCGATCGGATCGAGCAGCGGCGCACGCTGCGCGCTCTCGGGCAGCGGCAGCGAATGCATCGCCGCGAGCGCATCGACGATCGCCGGCAGGTCCTGCGGCAGGCGCGCCGGCCGGCCGACGATCTCTTCCACCAGCAGCGCGCCGCGCGGCAAGGTGGCGGACGGCGGCAGCACACCGTGCAGCATCGGCGCGTGGCCGCTGGCCGCAGCCCGCGTGAAGCAGGCCGCCTGGTAGTCGAGGTTGGCCAGCGCCGGCAGGTCCATCTGGCTCTGCTTGGGCACGCGCGCCAGCACGCCGGTGCCGGCCAGGCGCAGGTGCGCATGGGCCAGGCCGCTGTCGGGCAAGGGCTCGATCGATGCGTCGGCCCACGGCGAGCGGGCCGCGCGCAGCGCGTTGCGCAGATCGTCCGCGAGGCTCATGCCGGGCCGTGCAGGTGCACGAGGTCGGCCGGCTCGTCGATGTCGTGCAGCGGCGGCAACTCGGCATGGCGCAGCCCGGCCGCCCGCAGCCGTTCGCGCGTGAGGGCCAGCACCTGGGGCGTGCTCCAGGGCATCGCTTCGAACAGCGTGGGTGCGAAGCGGCGCAGGCCGATCAGCGTGTAGCCGCCGTCGACGGCCGGGCCGAGCACGGCATCGTGATCGGCCAGCCGGTCAGCCGCGTCGCGCAGGTAGCGCGCGTCCAGCGCCGGCGCATCGGTGCCGATCAGCACGGCGCGTTCGTGCGTGAGCAGGGCGCGCTGCAGCGCGCGGGCCATGCGCGTGCCGAGATCGCCCTCGCCTTGTTCGCTCAGCGTCACGCGCGAGTCGCCGGCGAGTTCGGCGAAGACAGCATGCCGCGCGTCGGGCGCGCAGCACAGTTCGACCGCTCCGATGCCCGCCGCCACGGCCTGCGCGATCGCATGGCGCAGCAGCCGTTGCGCAAGCCGCGCCGCACCGTCGGCGCCGAGCGCCGGAATCAGGCGCGTCTTCGCATAGCCGGCCACGGGCGCCTTGGCCATCACGATCACGGTGCAGTCGGTGTTCAGCGGTACCACGGGGCCAGTCTATCGGCGCGCACGCCGAGGGCGTAGAGCAGGCGCAGCCGCCACATCAGCACGATGGTGCGCCACACGCCGCGTTGCTCCCAGCGCCGGCCGGAGGTGAGGACCCGTTCGCGCAGGCACACCGGCGTGCTCAGGCGCTTGAGCCGCGCGCTGAGCTCGATGTCCTCCATCAGCGGCTGGTCGGGGAAGCCGCCGGCCGCCTCGAAGGCCGCGCGGGTCATGAACATCGCTTGGTCGCCGGTGGCGATGCCGCTCAGGCGCGAGCGCAAATTCATCATCGCCGCGACGACCGGCAGCATGCGCGAATGGCCTTCGATGGCCACGTCGAAGCGGCCCCAGGCGAGCGGGGCGACGCCGAGTGCCGACGCGATCAGGCGATCGGCATCCTCGGGCAGCCGCGTGTCGGCATGCAGGAACAGCAGTGTGGGTCCGCGCGCCACGGCGGCACCGGCGTTCATCTGCCGGGCGCGGCCGCGCGGGCCCTCCATCACGCGGTCGGCCAGCGCCTGGGCGCGGGCCACGGTGGCGTCGCGGCTGCCGCCATCGACGACGATCAGCTCGGCGCCGCGCGCACGCAGTGGTGCCAGCGACGCCAGCGTGGCGACGATGCCTTCGGCTTCGTCGAGAACCGGCACGACGATGCTCAGGCTCGTCATGCCATGCTCGCGAGGCGGCGATGCTGCCAGGCATAGAGGCCGGCCGCCGCCAACAGCGCGGCGAGCCAGGCAGCGGCGTACGCCGTACCGGCGCCCCATGAAGACAGCCCCAGATAGAGCATGACGAAGAAGGCCCCGAAGCCCGACAGGCCGCGCACGAAGCCGCGCAGAAGCGCCACCGTCGCCGCAGTGCCGTAACGCGGCAGCGTGAAGCAGGGCAGCACGTTGCCGGTGATCGGCACGGCCAGCAGCAGGCCGCTGACCGCCGCCGGCACCACGCCGGCGCCGCGGATGATCAGCCAGGCGACGAAGATCGCCACGGCAACGCGGCAGGCCAGTTCCAGGTGCGGGATGTCCACTGGGCCGCGCGCGATAGGCAATTGCGGCATCAGCGCGCCACCGACGGCCAGCACGGCCAACGCGAGCACGCAGGACAGTGCGGGCGGAAACGGCAGCAGCGGGAGCAGCGAGCCCAGGCCGAAGAAGGCCGCATTGGCCAGCAGCAGCGCCACCGGCCAGGGCCAGCGCGTCGAGCTCCAGGCGAAGGTGATCAGGTGCGCCACGGTGGCCGGCAGGCACACCAGTGTCGCCAGCGCGATGGCGCGCACCTCGTCGATGCCGGTCTGCAGCAGCACGAAGCCCATGATCGGCCCGGCGATCATCGGCATGCCGGCCAGCGTGCCGCCGATGCCGTGGCCGAAGCGCCGCGCCACCAGCGACGACAGCAGCGCCGATGCGGCCACCAGCGTCAGTTTCAGCAGCAGCGTCAGCGACAGCATGCGAGCCGGTCAGCCCGGCGGGCCATAGCCGCCGCCTCCGGGCGTCTCGATCACGAAGATGTCGCCCGGCGCCATCTCGACCGAGCCGATGTGGTCGAGCTTCTCGATCCGCCCGTCGGAACGCTCGACACGATTGGCACCGGGCTGACCCGGCTGCCCGCCGGCCATGCCGAAGGCGCCGTGGTGGCGGCCGTTGGAGAGGATCGACGCCGTCATCGCCTCGAGGAAGCGCACCCGCCGCGTGCCGCCGTTGCCGCCCTTCCACTGCCCTGCCCCGCCCGAACCGGCGCGGATGGCGTAGCTCTCCAGCCGCACCGGGAAGCGGAACTCCAGCACCTCGGGGTCGGTCAGGCGCGAGTTGGTCATGTGCGTCTGCACGACGCTGGTGCCGTCGAAGCCGGGGCCGGCGCCGCTGCCGCCCGAGATGGTCTCGTAGTACTGGTGGCGCGCGTTGCCGAAGGTGAAGTTGTTCATCGTGCACTGGCCGGCGGCCATCGCGCCGAGCGCGCCGTACAGCGCGTTGGTGATGCAGGTCGAGGTCTCGACGTTGCCCGCCACCACGCTGGCCGGCGGGCGCGGGTTGAGCATCGAACCTTCGGGGATGATCACCTTCAGCGGCTTCAGGCAGCCGGCGTTCAGCGGGATGTCGTCGCCCACCAGCGTGCGGAAGACGTAGAGCACCGCGGCCATGCACACCGCCGTCGGTGCGTTGAAGTTGTTCGTCAGCTGGGCGCTGGTGCCGCTGAAGTCGATCTCGGCGCTGCGCTCGGCAACGTTCACTCGGATCGCCACGCTGATGCGCGCGCCGTTGTCCAGCGGCAGCGTGAAGGCCCCGTCCTTGAGTTTCGTGATCACACGCCGCACCGATTCCTCGGCGTTGTCCTGCACGTGGCGCATGTAGGCCTGCACGACGTCCAGGCCGAATTGCTCGACCATCTTGCGCAGCTCCTGCACGCCCTTCTCGTTGGCGGCGATCTGCGCCTTCAGGTCGGCCAGGTTCTGCTGCGGGTTGCGTGACGGGTAGGCGCCGCTGCCCAGCAGCGCGAGCATCTCCGCCTCGCGCAGGCGGCCGGCCTCGACCAGCTTGACGTTGTCGATCTGCACGCCCTCTTCCTCGATGCGCGTGGAGAACGGCGGCATCGAGCCCGGCGTGGTGCCACCGATGTCGGCATGGTGGCCGCGGCTGCCCACGTAGAAGAGGATCTCGCGGCCGGCCTCGTCGAACACCGGCGTCACCACCGTCACGTCGGGCAGGTGCGTGCCGCCGTGGTAAGGGTCGTTGAGCGCATAGACGTCGCCCGGCTGCATGCGCCCGGCGTTGCCGGCGATCACCGTCTTGATCGACTCGCTCATCGAGCCCAGGTGCACCGGCATGTGCGGCGCGTTGGCGATCAGCTGGCCCTGTGCGTCGAAGAGGGCGCAGGAGAAGTCCAGCCGCTCCTTGATGTTCACCGAGTAGGCGGTGTTCTGCAGTTGCAGGCCCATCTGCTCGGCGATGTTCATGAACAGGTTGTTGAACACCTCGAGCATCACCGGGTCGACCGTGGTGCCGATGGCGCGGCGCTGCTCGCGCGGCAACACGCGTTCGAGCACCAGGTGGTCGAGCGCGGTGACGCGGGCGCGCCAGCCGGGTTCGATCACCGTGGTGGCGTTCTGCTCGGCGATGATCGCCGGGCCATCGATGAAGAGGCCCGGCTTGGCGACCTCGCGCACGACCAGCGCAGCGTCCCACCAGCGGCCGCCGCTGAACAACCGGACCGTCTCCTCCGCCGGCATCACCGCCGGCGCGAGCGTGGCCTGCGGGCTTTCGGCCGGCGCGTCGCCGGCGCCCACGGCTTCCACCGAGACCGCTTCCACCACCAGCGCACGTTCCTTCATCAGGAACGCGAAGCGCTGCCGGTAGGCCGCCTCGAAGGCCGACTGGATCTCGGCCGGCGCCCCGAAAGGCACGACCAGCGCCGAGTCGGTGCCCTCGTAGCGCACGTGCACGCGGCGGTGGGTCTGGATCGCCCCACCGCTCACGCCCTGCCGGCGCAGTTCGCCTTCGGCCTCGGCGGCGAGTGCGTCGAGCCGCTGCGTCACCGCCGGCAGCGCGTCGGCCAGGCGCAGTTCGACCGCCGCCTCGCGCATCACGCTCTGGTCGGCCAAGCCCATGCCGTAGGCCGACAGCACGCCGGCCAGCGGGTGCGCGAACACGCGGTCCATGCCCAGCGCATCGGCCACGCGGCAGGCGTGCTGGCCGCCGGCGCCGCCGAAACACTGCAGCGTGTAGCGCGTGACGTCGTAGCCGCGCGCCACCGAGATCTTCTTGATCGCGTTGGCCATCGCGCCGACGGCGATGTCGATGAAGCCTTCGGCGACCTGCTCGGGCGAACGCTTCGTGCCGGTGGCCAGCTCGATCTGCGCCGCCAGGGCGCTGAACTTCGCGACCACCACGTCGCGGTCCAGCGCCTCGTCGGCCGCCGGGCCGAACACCTTCGGGAAGAAGGCCGGCTGGATCTTGCCGACCATCACGTTCGCATCGGTCACCGCCAGCGGCCCGCCGCGCCGGTAGCAGGCCGGGCCGGGGTTGGCACCGGCGCTCTCGGGCCCGGCGCGAAACCGCGCGCCGTCGAAGCTGAGGATGGAGCCTCCGCCCGCCGCCACCGTGTGGATGCTCATCATCGGCGCGCGCATGCGCACACCGGCCACCTGCGTCTCGAAGGCGCGCTCGAACTCGCCGGCGAAATGGCTCACGTCGGTGGAGGTGCCGCCCATGTCGAAGCCGATCACCTTGTCGCCGCCGAGATCGTTCTTTGCCAGCTGCGCGGTGCGCACCATGCCGACGATGCCGCCGGCCGGGCCGGAGAGGATCGCGTCCTTGCCCTGGAAGGCATGGGCGTCGGTGAGGCCGCCGCTGCTCTGCATGAAGAACAGCTTCACACCCGGCATTTCGCCGGCCACCTGCTCGACGTAGCGGCGCAGGATGGGCGAGAGGTAGGCGTCGACCACCGTGGTGTCGCCGCGCGCGACCAGCTTCATCAGCGGGCTCACCTCGTGCGACACGCTGACCTGCGTGAAGCCCAGCGTGCGTGCCAGCGCGGCCGCCGCCTTCTCGTGCGCCGGGTAGCGGTAGCCGTGCATGAAGACGATGGCCACGCTGCGCAGGCCGGCGTCGAACGCGGCCCACAGCCGCTCGCGCAGGTGCATCTCGTCGAAGGGCTCGATCACGCTGCCGTCGGCGCCCACGCGCTCCTGCGCCTCGATGACGCGGCTGTACAGCAGCTCGGGCAGCACGATGTGGCGGTCGAACAGGCGCGGCCGCTCCTGATAACCGATGCGCAGCGCGTCGCGGAAGCCCTTGGTGATGACCAGCAGCGTCGGCTCGCCCTTGCGCTCGAGCAGCGCATTGGTGGCCACCGTGGTGCCCATCTTCACGCACTCCACCTGCGCCGGCGTGATCGGCTCGCCGGGCTTCAGGCCGAGCAGGTGGCGGATGCCCGCCACCGCGGCGTCCCGGTACTGCTCCGGGTTCTCGGAGAGCAGCTTGTGCGTGACCAGCGATCCGTCGGGGCGGCGGCCGACGATGTCGGTGAAGGTGCCGCCGCGGTCGATCCAGAATTGCCAGCGTGTCGAGGTGCTTGTGTTCATGACGTGCTCGAGGAATGGTACGGGATGAAGATGGCGTTCGCCTGCGGGCCGACCTCGCGGATCCATTCCAGCGCAAATCGCTCGCCGAGGCGGCGCAGGTGCAGCGCCAGCGGCGGCGCCGGCAGTTCGACCTTCACGGCGTGGCGGCGAAGTTCATCCACCGATTCGCGCGCCGCCTGCCGGCTGGCGGCCCAGCCGCGCGCTTCGGCGTCCGCCGTGCTGGCCAGCAGCGCCTCGCGGGCCGCGGCAGGCAGCGAGCGCAGCGCCGCCTCGCTGGCGAACACCGCGTTCTTCGGAAACCAGGCGTTGATCTCGTACAAGTACTTCAGACCGTCCCAGACGCGGTTCTCGACGCCGGTCACGGCCGAGGTGATCATCGCATCGATGCGCCCTTCCGCCACCGCCCGGCCGACATCGACCATCGCCACGTCCACCGGCGTGGCGCCGAGCAGTTCGGCGATGCGCACCGTGGTGGCGTTGTAGGTGCGCATGCGCAGGCCGCGCAGGTCCTGTGCTGCGCTGACCGGCTTGCTGGAGTAGAGCCCCTGCGGCGGCCACGGCACGGCGAACAGCAGCCGCAGGCCGCGCGCAGCGAAGGCCGCCTCGGCCAATGGCCGCTGGTGCCGCCACAGCCGCTGCGCGTCGTCGTAGTGGCGGGTGATGAAGGGAACGGCATCGGCACCGGCGATCGGCATCTCCTTCGTCAGGCCGGTCATGATGACCTCGCCGATCTCGGCACGGCCTTCGCGCACGGCGGCGGGTATCTGCGCCAGCGGGGCCAGGCTGCCATTGGGCTGCAACTCGATGCGCAGCGCCCCGCCTGCCGCCTGTTCGACCAGCCGCGCCCAGGCCAGCAGGTTCTGGCCATGGAAGGATTCGGCGCGGTAGCCGGTGGCCAGCCGCCAGGTGGTGGCGGCACGGGCCTGACCGGTCAGCAGCGCCCCTGCCGCGCCCTGCAGCATCGTTCTTCTGAGCATGGTGTCTCCGGTGAAGCGCGCTACATGCGCGAGGGCATCCAGGTGGCGATGCCGGGCACGAACCACAGCAGCAGCACGAAGGCGAACATCAGGAAGAACAGTGGCATCGCCTTGGCGGCGATCCAGGTGATGTCGCGCCGCGTCAGGCCCTGCAGCACGAACAGGTTGAAGCCCACCGGCGGCGTGATCTGCGCCAGCTCGACCACCAGCACGACGAAGATGCCGAACCAGATCAGGTCGAAGCCGGCCTTCTGCACCGTGGGCAGCAGCACCGCCATGGTCAGCACGACCATCGAGATGCCGTCGAGGAAGCAGCCGAGCACGATGAAGAACACCACCAGCATCAGCATCAGCGCGAACGGGCTGAGCTGCAGGCCGCCGATGAACTCGGCCAGGTGCCGCGGCAGGCCGATGAAGCCCATGGCCAGCGTCAGGAAGGCCGCGCCGGCGAGGATCAGGCCGATCATGCAGTACACCCGCGTGGCCGAGGCCAGGCCCTCGCTGAGCGCCTTCCAGCTCATCGAGCCTTCGACGGTGGCCAGCAGCAGCGAGCCACCCACGCCCAGCGCCGCCGCCTCGGTGGCGGTGGCCACGCCGGTGTAGATGGAGCCGAGCACCAGCGCGATCAGCGAGACCACCGGGATCAGGTGGCGCGACGCGGCGAGCTTCTCCGCGAACGAGGTCGGCGGGTCGGCCGGCGGCACCTGCTCGGGGTGGCGCAGCGCCCATACGACGATGTAGCCCATGAACACCAGCGCGAGCAGGATGCCCGGCAGCACGCCGGCCATGAACAGCTTGGCGATCGACACGTTGGCCGCCACGCCGTAGACGATCATGATGATCGACGGCGGGATCAGCAGGCCCAGCGTGCCGGCGCCGGCCAGCGTGCCCACCGCCATGTCGTCGGGGTAGCCGCGCCGCTTCAGCTCGGGCAGCGTGATCTTGCCGATGGTGGCGCAGGTGGCGGCACTCGAGCCCGACACTGCCGCGAAGATGGCGCAGCCGATCACGTTGGTGTGCAGCAGGCGGCCGGGCAGCCGCCCGATCCACGGCGCCAGGCCGCGGAACATGTCTTCCGACAGCTTGGTGCGGAACAGGATCTCGCCCATCCAGAGGAACAGCGGCAGCGCGGTCAGCGTCCAGCTCGAGGTGGAGCCCCAGATGGTCAGCATCATGCTGTCGCCCACCGGACGCTGCGTGAACAGCTCCATCGCCAGCACCGCCACGCCGAGCAGCGACAGGCCGATCCACAGCCCGGAGCCGAGCACGGCCAGCAGCATCACGATCAGGATGCCGGTGATCAGCAGGTCATTCGACATGGCTGGCCTCCGGGCCGACACGCTGGAAGTACGCAGCGCCCGACCAGCGCGACACGATCGCATCGGCCAGCGACAGCGCGAAGCCGATGCAGCCCAGCGCCATCGCGATCTGCGGGATCCACAGCGGCGTGGCATCGGCCGCGGGCGAGACGTCGTGCATGCCGTGCGACACCCACACCAGCCGCACCGCGTAGATCGCCATGTACACCGCCAGCGCAAAGCCCGCCAGCAGCGACCACCACTCGAGCACTGCGCGGGCCCGAGGCCCGAGGCGATCCATCAGCAGCGTGACGCGGATGTGCTCCTGGCGGCGCAGCGTCTGCGGCAGCGCGAGGAACAGCGCCGCGGCGATGGCATAGCCCGCGTAGGCGTCCAGGCCGGGCAGGTCCCAGGCAGCCAGCCGGGCGATCACACCCAGCGAAACGCAGACGAAGGCCGCCACCATCGCCAGCGCAGCGAGCAACGCGAGCAGGCGATCGAAGGCGGCGACGAAGCGGTGCATGGCGCGCCGATCACTTCGAGTACGTGTCGATCACCGCCTGGCCCTCGGGCCCGGCCTGCTTGAGCCACTCGGCCGTCATCGTGGTGCCGATCTTGCGCAGTTCGCGGGTCAGCGCCTCGCTGGGCGCGGCCACCTTCATGCCCTTGGCGGCGAGTTCCTTCAGGTACTCGTTGTTCTTCTGCTCGCTGGTGGCCCAGCCGCGCGCCTCGGCGGCCGCGGCCGACTTGAGCAGTGCTTCCTGGGTCGGCTTGTCGAGTGCGTCGAAGGCCTTGGCCTGCACGACCACGGCGTTCTTCGGCAGCCAGGCGTTGACGCCGTAGAAGTACTTCACGCTCTCGTAGAGCTTGTTCTCCACGCCGCTCGCGCTGGAGGTGAGGAAGTTCTCCACCGTGCCCGTGGCCAGCGCCTGGCCGAGCTCGGCCAGCTGGATGGTGGTGGGCTGCGCGCCGGCGAGCTGCGCAATGCGCGAGGTGGCCGGGTTGTAGGCGCGCATCTTCGTGCCCTTGAGGTCGGCGATTGTCTCCACCGGCTTGCTGCTGTACAGGCTCTGGCCGGGCCAGGGCGAGACGAACAGCAGCTTCATGCCCTGCGCGGCGAGCAGCTTCTCGATCGCTGGGCGCGAAGCGTCGGAGAGCCTCTTCGCCGCCGGGTAGCTGTCGGCCAGGAACGGGATGGAGTCGACGCCGAACAGCGCGTTCTCGTTGGCCGCGCCGGACAGGATGAACTCGCCGGCCTGCGCCTGGCCCGACTGCACGGCACGCTTGATCTCGTTGGCCTTGTAGAGCGAGCCGTTCGGATGCAACACGATCTTCAGCTTGCCGCCGCTGGCCTTGGCCACGTCGGCGGCGAACTGCTGCACGTTCTCGGTCTGGAAGCTGGCCGGGGCGTAGCCGGTGGGCAGGTCCCACTGGGTCTGGGCGAAGGTGCCGGCGGCGAGCGTGGCGCCGGCGAGCGCGAAGGCGAGGCGTTTCATCGTGGGCTCTCCCGTGATGTGGTGGGCGGGTTTCAGAAGCTGGCCAGCTGGTGGTTCAGCAGGTCGGTGATCAGCATCGCGCCGGGCGCATGGGTGATGCAGAACTCGGGGCGCGCCTGCGCGATGGCGGCCTGGGGCGTCACGCCGCAGGCCCAGAACACCGGCAGTTCGTCGGGCTTCACCTCGACGGCGTCGCCGTAGTCGGGGCGGGACAGGTCGGCGATGCCGATCTGCGCCGGGTCGCCGATGTGCACCGGCGCGCCGTGCACGTCGGGAAAGCGTGAGGTGATCTGCACCGCGCGGATCGCCGCGGCCGGGCGCAGCGGGCGCATCGTCACCACCAGCGGGCCGCTGAACGCGCCGGCCGGCTCGGTCGGGATCGAGGTGCGGAACATCGCCACGTTCTTGCCTTCGTCGACGTGGCGCAGCGCGATGCCTTCGTCGCGCAGCGCCTGCTCGAACGAGAACGAGCAGCCGAGCACGAACGTGACCAGATCGTCGCGCCACAGCGCGGCGATGTCGGTGGGTTCGTCGACCAGCTCGCCGCCGCGCCAGACGCGGTAGCGCGGCACGTCGTGGCGGATGTCGATGCCCTGGCCCAGCCGCGGCAGCGCGGCAACACCGGGCTCGGCCACCGCCAGCAGCGGGCAGGGCTTGGGGTTGCGCTGGCAGTAGAGCAGGAAGTCGTCGGCCCAGCGCTTGGGCAGGATGACCACGTTGCCCTGCACGTGGCGTTCGGCGATGCCGCTGGTGTGGCGGGTCCATTGGCCGGCGCGGATCAGCGCGCGGGCCTGGGCCGGCGTGACGTCGTGGATCGAAGGGTGGTCTGGCATGCGGCGGATTCTGTTGCCGCCGCCTCAGCCCCGCCAAACGAGATTTTTTTCTATGTGTTGATCGGTTTTATCGATCACCGGGCGTGTCGTCGATGCACACCTGGGCTCGCCCGCCCTGCTTGGCGGCATAGAGCGCCGCATCGGCCCGGGCCAGCAACGCCGCGAGGTCGTCCTCGCCGCCGCGCCAGCCGGCCACGCCGGCGGAGAAGCTGCAGGAGAAGTCTGCGCCGCTGCCGTCCACGAACGTCAGCGCGCGAAAACTCTGCAGCAGGTCGCGCAGGCGCGCCGCGGCCTGGGGCGCATCGGCGCCAGGAAAGAGCAGCACGAATTCCTCACCGCCGTGGCGGCAGACGATGTCTTCGGCCCGCGTCACCGAGCGAGCCAGCTCGGCGAATCCGCGCAGCACGCGGTCGCCGGCGTCGTGGCCATGCCGGTCGTTGACCTGCTTGAAGTGGTCGAGGTCGACCAGCACTGCAGCGAGCGGCACCGCGCGGCGCCGCAGCAGGGCCAGCAGCGCGCCGCCGGCCTCGAACAGGTGGCGCCGGTTGTGCAGCCCGGTCAGCGGGTCTTCGAGCGCCTGGGCGCGCAGCCGCTCCTGCAGCCGCTCGTTCTCGGCCACCTGCGCCTGCAGCGACTGGTTCAGCGCCTCCAGCCGGGCGGCCAGCTGCTGCGCGGCGTCGCGCTCCCATTCGGCCTGCTGCAGCCGGTGCGAGATCTGCAGGCTGATCTGCCGCGAGCGGGCGGCGCGGCCGAGCAGTTCCTCGTGCGTGCTGAAGGCCTCGTCGAGCAGCCGATAGGCCAGCGCATGGTCACCCACGCCGCAGGCCGCCTGCGCCGCCACACGCAGCAGCGTCACACGGTCGATTGCGACGGTGCTCTCCTCGCTTTGCTCGCGCAGCATGGCCTGGCGCGCCAGGCACAGCTGCAGCGCGTCGCGCGCATTGCCGCGCGCCAGCAGGATGCGCGCGCCCAGCCACACGCGGGCGGTGGCCAGCTCGTTGCTCATCGGATCGATGTGCACTTCGCCGCCCAGCGCGGCCTGCGCTTCGTCGACCAGGCCGTTGCCCAGCAGCGCCTGGGCGATCTCCTCGTCGCGGTGCAGCGCCGGCAGGTCGTCGGGTCGGATCTGCCCGATCAGGTGCTCGCGCGCCGTCGCCAGCGCCTCGGCGGGTTTGCCGATCAGGCACAGGCATTGCACCAGGTTGCCCGCGGCGTAGATGGTCTGGCGGCGCGAGCCGATGCGCATCGCGCCGGCGAGGCATTCTTCCAGCAATGGGCGCGCATCTTCCAGGTTGTACAGGTCGGTCTGGAAGGAGCCGAGGTTGTTCAGTGCGTTGACGACCAGGCTGTCGACGCCGCTGCGCCGCGCGATCGCCAGCGCCTGGTAGAACAGGTCCAGCGCGCCGTCGCTGTCGCCCTGCATCGACAGCACCACGCCCAGCGACCCGGCGCTGAGGTAGGCATCGACGGGGGGACGCCGTTCGGCCTGCAGGTGCAACAGGCGCAGGCCGGCCTGCGCGTCGGTCAGGCGGCCTTCGCGGCGCAGGCGCTGCGTCTGCACATGCTCGATCAGCCAGCCCGTCCGCGCGGAACCGGTGGCCGGATCGTGCGCCGCCCGTGCCTCCTCGAGCCGCACGATGCCAGCCTCCAGGGCGCCTTCGCGCAGTTCGACCAGGGCCTGGACGCTCATCGCCATCACCCGCTGGTCGGCGTCCGCCGCCCCCTCGGCCAGCACCTGGCCGGCCAGGCGCGCCGCCGCCTCGCCATCGGACATGACAAGGCCGAGCGCACGCTCGATGAGCGTCGACACGGCGGAGTTGGAATCAGGGGTCACGATCGTGGACGGGAAAGGCGAGGACGGGTGCGCGAGCGCGCCGCCGCAGACGCGCCTTCCGCCGTACGGTTATCGGCCGGCGGCGCCGGAACTGAAGCCTTCGCCGGCGCTCGCGCACTGCCGGCGAAGGCGAGCACCGCATCGATCAGCGCCGAGGGCACGCCGCCGCCGGGGTCGTGCCGGTAGCTCAGGTGCACCGGCAGCGGCGTCAGCGCCACGTCGCAGGCCAGCGGCTTGAGCGGCAGGCGCTCGGTGAGGCGGCGCACCGCCGCCCTCGGCAGCGTGGCCACGCCAAAGCCGCCCTCGACCAGCTGCACCATCGCCGAGATCGACGAGATGGTGTGCACACGCGGCGGCTCCAGGCCGGCACGGCGGAACAGGTCGAGCAGCGCCACGTGCGGCTGCGAGCCGCGCTGGAAGGTCAGCAGCTCCAGCCCGGCCAGGTCGGCCAGCGCATAGCGGCGCTTGCGGTGCACATCGCGGTGGCCGACGAAGACCATCTCCATCGGCGGCAGCGCGCGGCTGCGCAGGCCGTCGCCGCCGGCGGGCAGCGCGGCGAAGGCCAGGTCCAGCGTGCCGCGGCGCACCTGCTCGACGAGCACCGGCGTGGTTTCCACCGTCAGCTCGAGCTCGAATCCGGGCTGCGTCTCGCGCATGTGCTGCACCCACTCGATCAGCCAGGAGTGCAGCACCGATTCGATGGCGCCCAGGCGCAGCGACAGCGCCCGCGCGGCCGCCGAGCCCATCTCGGACTTGATCTCGCGCTGCATCGCCAGCAACCGCTCGGCATAGACGAGAAAGCGCGAGCCCGCGACGGTGAGGCGGATCTGCTTGTCGCGCCGGTCCAGCAGCAGCGCGCCGAGTTCTTCTTCCAGCGCGGCGATGCGGCTGGACATGGCCGACTGCGTGATGAACAGCTTCTCGGCGGCGCGCGACATGCTCTTCAGCGAGGCCACCCAGAAGAACGCCTCCACGAAACGCAGGTTCAACCGCCGCTCCCGTTCGATGTGCCGAGCCCCGGCACGGGCATTGCATGCGCCGGGAAGGTCCTCAATCGCCACCCCGCCCGCAGCCCTTATTCTCCAGGCTTCTTCTTTCAGGGAGACCCCATGTCCTTGCGCCACATCATTGCCCTCGCCAGCCTGGCCGCCGCCGGCTCCGCGTTCGCCCAGACCAAGTGGGATCTTCCCGCGGCCTACCCGGCGAACAACTTCCACACCGAGAACCTGGCGCAGTTCGCTGCCGACGTCGACAAGGCCACTGCCGGCAAGCTGAAGATCACGGTGCATGCCAATGCCTCGCTGTTCAAGGCGCCGGAGATCAAGCGCGCCGTGCAGGGCGGCCAGGCGCAGATCGGCGAGATCCTGCTGGTGAACTACCAGAACGAATGGCAGATCTTCGGCGCCGACGGCCTGCCCTTCCTGGCCGACAGCTACGACGAGTCGATGAAGCTGTACAAGGCGCAGAAGCCGCTGCTCGACAAGAAGCTCGGCGAGCAGGGCATGATGCTGCTGTACGCCGTGGCCTGGCCGCCGCAGGGCATCTACGTGAAGAAGCCGATCGCCTCGGCCGCCGACCTGAAGGGCGTGAAGTGGCGCGCCTACAGCCCGGCCACCGCGCGCATCGCCGAGCTGGTGGGCGCGCAGCCGGTCACCGTGCAGGCGGCCGAGCTGTCGCAGGCCATGGCCACCGGCGTCGTCGAGAGCTACATGAGCAGCGGCGCCACCGGCTACGACACCAAGACCTACGAGCACATCAAGTACTTCGTCGACACCCAGGCCTGGCTGCCGAAGAACGCGGTGATCGTCAACAAGGCCGCCTTCGACGCGCTCGACAAGCCCACGCAGGCCGCCGTGCTGAAGGCCGGCGCCGATGCCGAGGCGCGCGGCTGGACCACCAGCAAGGCGAAGAACACCGAATACCTCGATCTGCTGAAGAAGAACGGCATGACGATCTCGCCGCCCACGCCGCAGCTCAAGGCCGACATGAAGAAGGTCGGCGACACCATGCTCAAGGAATGGCTGGAGAAGGCCGGCCCCGAAGGCCAGGCGCTGGTCGACGCCTTCCGCAAGTAAGCCGAGATGCGGCGCGAGGCCACTGAAGCCCACGGCGCGCTGCGCCGCGCGCTGGACGGCTTGTACGACGGCTGCGCCGCGCTCGCGGCGCTGTTCATGGTGGGGCTGCTGGTGATGGTGATGTTGTCCATCCTCGGCCGGCAGCTCCATTTCAATGTGCCTGGCATCGACGCCTACGCCGGCTACATGATGGCCGGTGCCGGCTTCCTCGCGCTGGCGCACACGCTCAAGCGCGGCGAGCACATCCGCGTCACGCTGCTGATCGGCCGGCTCACTGGCGCCGCGCATCGGGGCATGGAGCTGTGGTCGCTGTTCGCAGCCTCGCTGCTGGCGCTGCTGTCGGCGTTCTACAGCGGCCGGCTGGCCTGGCAGTCCTACCAGTTCCACGACATCTCCACCTCCAACGACGCCACGCCGCTGTGGATCCCGCAGCTGAGCATGGCCCTGGGCACCACGGTGCTGGCGATCGCCTTCATCGACGAGCTGGTGCTGGAGGCACGCGGGCGGCGTGTGGTGGCCGGTTCCGACGAAGCCACGCGCAATGAGTGACATCGCCGTCACGCTGCTGCTCGTCGGCGCGCTGTTCGCCATCCTCGCCAGCGGCGTGTGGATCGGCCTCACGCTCTCGGGCGTGGCCTGGATCGGCATGCAGCTGTTCAGCTCGCGGCCGGCCGGCGACGCGATGGCGGTCACCATCTGGGGCTCGTCGTCGAGCTGGACGCTGACCGCGCTGCCGCTGTTCGTGTGGATGGGCGAGATCCTCTTCCGCACGCGGCTGTCGCAGGACATGTTCCGCGGCCTGGCGCCCTGGATGCAGGCCCTGCCCGGGCGGCTGCTGCACGTCAACGTGGCCGGCTGCGCGATCTTCGCCGCCGTGTCGGGCTCCAGCGCCGCCACCTGCGCCACCATCGGCAAGATGAGCCTGCCCGAGCTGCAGCGGCGCGGCTATCCCGAGCTGATGTCGCTGGGCTCGCTGGCCGGCGCCGGCACGCTGGGCCTGCTGATCCCGCCGTCGATCATCATGATCGTCTACGGCGTCAGCGCCGACGTGTCGATCGCGCAGTTGTTCATCGCCGGCGTGATCCCGGGCGTGCTGCTGGCGGCCATCTTCTCCGCCTGGATCGCGATCTGGTCGCTCACCCATGCCGACCAGATCCCGCCGCCCGACGCGCACATGAGCTTCATGGAGAAGCTGCGCGAGTCGCGCCACCTGATCCCGGTGGTGCTGCTGATCGCCGCGGTGCTGGGCTCCATCTACGGCGGCGTCGCCACCGCCACCGAGGCGGCGGCGCTGGGCGTGCTGGGCTCGCTGGCCCTGTCGGCGGCGCAGGGTTCGATGAACTGGGTCACCTTCCGCGACTCGCTGCTCGGCGGCACGCGCCTGTACTGCATGATCGCGATGATCCTGGCCGGCGCGGCCTTCCTCACGCTCTCGATGGGCTACATCGGGCTGCCGCGCCACCTGGCCGAATGGATCGGCACGCTGGGGCTGAGCCGCTGGCAGCTGATCGCCGCGCTGACGCTGTTCTACATCGTGCTCGGCTGCTTCCTCGACGGCATCTCGATGGTGGTGCTGACCATGGGCGTGATCCTGCCGACGATCCAGAAGGCCGGCATCGACCCGCTGTGGTTCGGCATCTTCGTCGTCATCGTGGTCGAGATGGCGCAGGTCACGCCGCCGGTGGGCTTCAACCTGTTCGTGCTGCAGGGCATGACCCGGAAGGACATCGGCACCATCTCACGCGCCGCGCTGCCCTTCTTCATGCTGATGGTGCTGATGGTCGTGCTGCTCTATGCCTTCCCGCAGATCGTCACCTTCCTGCCGGAGCAGATGAAGCGCTGAACTGGCGGGCGCCGCCCTGCCAATTCCGGCCATCGCCGCCAGGCGCCGCGGCGCACCATCGAGACTGCGACTGCCTGCGACCCGGCGTTCCCCTGCCCGGCGCGGACGCAGCGCGCCGCACGAGGACCGCGATGGCCGATCTGTCGACCCCCCTGGACTGGAACCTGCCGAAAGGCCCGGGTGCCGGCCCCGCCGCGCCCGAGAAGGCCGCACCCGAGGAGTTCTGCTGGCCGCACCCGCCCTTCGCCAGCTACCCGGCGCCCGCGCCGCAGACCGACCCGATGCCTTGCCAGATCGTCGGCTTGAACGACAAGCAGCTCACCGGCCGCCTGACCTTCTTCGTGCCCGAGGAAGCAGTGGCCCACGTGCAGCTGCCGCCCGCGCGCACCACGCTGCCGCTGCGCTTCGACCAGTTCCGCTCGCTGACGCTGACCACGCCGCTGGCGCCGCAGCCGCTGCCGATGGGCGACCCGCATTCGATCCTGCTCGGCCAGCGCACCTGCAGCGACTACCGCATCGCCTACGCCGGTGGCGGCGAGACACGCGGCCAGACCGTCGGGCACGTCGAGACCGACCACGGGCTCTACCTGTTCCCGCCCGTGGACGACACCGGCTGCGTGCGCCGCATGTTCGTGCCGCGTGCTGCGTTCGAGAGCTACGAGCTGGGCCCGCGCATCGGCGAGGTGCTGGTCGAGCAGAACAGCGTCACGCCGGCGCAGATCGAGGAGGCGGTGGGCACGCAGAAGAGCCTGCGCAGCCAGAAGCTCGGCGACATCCTGCTGCTGCGGCAGGTGGTCTCGCCCGACCAGCTCTTCGAGGCCATCGACCGCCAGGCGAAGATGCCGATGGTGCGTGTGGGCGAAGCGCTGATCTCGCTGGGCATGATCACGCAGGAGCAGCTCAACGAGGCCCTGCAGCAGCAGCAGAACGACCGCGGCGTGCCGCTGGGCGAACTGCTGGTGCGCATGGGCGTGGTCTCGCGCAGCGACCTGCAGGTGGCGTTGTCGCGCAAGATGGGCTACCCGCTGGTCGATCTGGACGCCTTCCCGGTCGAGCCCGACGCGCTGCGCCGCATCCCCTTCGCAGTGGCGCAGCGGCTGCGCCTGATGCCGCTGCTGATCCGCGACGGCCGGCTGGTGGTGGCGCTGGACGACCCGGCGCGCCGCCGCACCGCGGTGGAAGAGGCCGAGTTCAGCGCGCAGATGAAGGTGGTGCCGGTGCTCGCGCAGTGCCGCGACATCGACGATGCGTTGCAGGCCGCCTACGAGAAGATCGGCGCAGCCACCGGCGCGCGCAACGGGCCCGAGACCGACCTGCAGGCCATCGACTTCCAGCTCACCGACACCGACAAGCTGATCGAGACACTGGAACGCGAAGGGTCTCAGCCCGGCGGCGGCGACGACGTGCCGATCGAGCAGAGCGACAACTCGCTGGTGCGCCTGATCAACAACATGATTGCCGAGGCGCACAAGGACGGCGTGTCGGACATCCACATCGAGAGCTACCCGGGGCGCGAGAAGATCCGCATCCGCTTCCGCAAGGACGGGCTGCTGCGCACCTACCTCGAGCTGCCGCCGAACTACCGCAACGCGATGATCGCGCGCATCAAGATCATGTGCGACCTCGACATCAGCGAGAAGCGCAAGCCGCAGGACGGCAAGATGAACTTCGCCAAGTTCGTCGCGCAGCACCGCATCGAATTGCGCGTGGCGACCATCCCCACCACGGGCGGGCTGGAGGACGTGGTGATGCGCATCCTGGCCTCGGCCAAGCCGATCCCGCTGCCGCGCATCGGCCTGTCGGAGCGCAACCTGGCCGAGCTGCAGCGGGTCGTCGAGCGGCCTTACGGCATGGTGCTGTGCGTCGGCCCCACCGGCTCGGGCAAGACGACCACGCTGCACTCGGCGCTCTCGCACATCAACGTGCCCGAACGCAAGATCTGGACGGCCGAGGACCCCGTGGAAATCACCCAGCCCGGGCTGCGCCAGGTGCAGGTGAACCCGAAGATCGACTGGACCTTCGCCAAGGCGCTGCGTGCGTTCCTGCGCGCCGACCCCGACGTGATCATGGTCGGCGAGATCCGCGACACCGAGACCGCGCAGACCGCCGTGGAGGCCTCGCTGACCGGCCACCTGGTGCTCTCGACGCTGCACACCAACAGCGCGCCGGAGACAGTGACGCGGCTGCTCGACATGGGCATGGACCCGTTCAACTTCGCCGACTCGCTGCTCGCCGTGCTGGCGCAGCGCCTGGTGCGCCGCCTGTGCGGCGAATGCCGCACCAGCCGGCCGGCCACCGACGACGAGGTGCAGGAGCTGCTGGCCGACTACATGCACGCCTTCGGCGAGGGCGACACGCCGCAGGCACGGCAGGACACGCTGGCCGGCTGGATCGGCCGGCACGGCCGCGACGGCCGGCTGCACATGCACCATGCGCCGGGCTGCCCGAACTGCGACAACACCGGCCTGCGCGGACGCGCGGGCGTTCACGAGCTGATGGTGGTGTCGCGTGCGATCCGGCGCCTCATCCAGACCGGCTCACGCGCCGAGGCGCTGCAGGAAACGGCGCTGCGCGAGGGCATGCGCACGCTGCGCCAGGACGGCATCGAGAAAGTCTGGCAGGGTGTCACGACGATCGACGAGGTGCGTGCGATCAGCAACCTCTGAGGCGGCCGTCACGCCCCTGAATTCGAGTGCACAGCCTAGATTCTCTGCGGCGATTGGGTTTCGCCCTCTAGGAGCAGGTCACGAAACTGTCAGTGGAGTTGCCAGACCGCATACCGCGGCCGGGCAATGGGACAGACCCCCTCACTGAAGGAAGCACGTCATGACCAAGAACACCTTGCGCACCGTCGCCCTCGAGACCGTCGCCAACTACCGTCAGGTGGCCGAGCATGCGGTGGGCGCCTACCGAGCCAGCGGCCACCGGCTGCTGGCGGTGATGAGCCGCAACCTGGAGCGCGGCACCCGGCGCATCGCGCCGACGCTGGCCGAGGCGCTGCAGCAGACCACGAGCAAGGTCGGCGCCGTCGCCGCCAAGGGCATCGACAGCGTCAGCGCGCGCACCGAGCGCGCCATCGAGATCGGCAGCACCGGCGTCACGGCACAGATCGACCGCGTCGCCGATCTGGCCCGAGGCATCGAAAACCGCTACGTCGCCACCGGCCTGGAAGCCGTTTCCCGCTTCAGCCTGACCGGCGCCCAGGCCGCGCTGATGGTCTCCGAGAAGCTGGCAGCTGGTGCGGACAAGCTGGCGCAGGCTGTCGGCGGCAAGCACCCGCGCGGCGTCAAGGCCGTGAAGCACGCCAAGTCGGCGGTGAAGGCTGCCCGCCGTGCCACGACACCGGCCCGTCCGAAGTTGGCGAAGCCTGCCCCCGCCAAGGCCGCGCGCAAGCAGGCGGCCCCCGCCAAGCGGGCCGGCAGGCCGGCACTGAAAGCCCGGGTGACGCGCCGAGCGGCGGCCTGATTCCGCGCGCGCGGCCTTGGCGGCGCGACCTGCGTCAGGGCTGTGCGATGGCTTCGACCTGGATGCGCAGGTCGACGTTCATCGTGAATCCATGCTCCTTGCCCGCGCCCAGGCCGAAGTCGTCGCGGTTGAAGCTGCCGCTCGCGTCGGCGCCGCAGTAGTCGCGCTTGAGCATGGGGTGCTGGATGCACTTCAGCGAGTGGACCTTCAAGGTGAGCGGGCGCGTCACGCCGTGCAGCGTCAGCTCGCCCACGAGCTGGGTCGGCACGCCGTCGACCGGCGACTGCAGTCTGCCCTTGTAGACCGCGCGAGGGTGCTTCTTCACGTCGAAGAAGTCCTTGCCTCGCGCCCAGGTGGCCAGCGCGTCCATGCCGAAGTCGATGCTGGCCAGCTCGGTCACGATCTCGACGGACCCGGTGCCTGCGGTCTTGTCGTACAGCACCTTGCCGCGGCTCGTGTTGAGCTAGCCGCGCCACACCGAGATGCCCATGTGGTCGGCCTCGAAACTGGGGAAGGTGTGGCTCGGGTCGATCGCATAGGCGGTGGGTTCGGCGCTGGCGGCCGCACCCGCCAGCAGCAGCGCCACGGCGGTCAGACAGGTCTTCATGCACTACTCCGATGGGTCGATGCAGGTACGACGATCGAAGCCGGGCCGATTCGACAAGTGCTCGGCAGCAGCGCCGGAGCGCAGCCGGAGGCGGCGGTGCGTGGCTAGGTCGACTGCAACACGCGGATGAGCATGTCGATCACGTCCGATCCGTCGGGCGACTTGAGCCGGTGCTGACGCAGCGAGCGGGCCAGGTCGGCACGCGCGAGCATCTTGGTGTCGGAGCGGATCAGGATGCCGGCGATCGCCCGCTGCACTTCGAGCGAGCGTGCCAGCGGGAACAGGCGTGCGATCTCCTGCAGGCTTTGCACGTCGGCCAGGCGCTGCTTGGCCAGCGTCTCGAGGGCCCGCACCTGCGCGGCCGGCGCCGTCATGCGGCCGATACCCGACGCGACGGCGCGCAACTCGCCGATGTCGGCCAGAGAGCGGTGGCGCAGGTAGACCTGCACGGTGGCGACGTCCTCGTCGCGTGAACTGGTCAGCGCACGCACCGTCTCTTCGTGCGCCTGCGGGCTGCCCAGGCAAGCCAGCACCGCCGAATGCGCCACGTTGCCGGCGCGCACGGCACCGGTGGCCATCACCTGCCGGGCCAGGCCGGGTTCACGCTCCTGGTAGGTGGTGCAGACCAGATCCACCTCCGTCTTGCCCAGGCTGCCGCGCGCCATGCGGTCACTGACCATGCGCAGGAACTCGGCCTGCTCCTGGGCCGGCGTGAGCCAGCCGAGCTGGCGCGCCAGCGACATCATGCGCGCCTGCACCGTCGATTCGTCGGCGTCGCGGGCGAACTCGAGATAACGATCTCGCGCGCTGCGGTCGCGCTCGATCGAGGCCAGCGCCGCGGCCACCTCGGGCACGGCACGCCGCTGCGGGCCGAGCGCCGCGGTGTAGCGCTCCAGGTGATCGAGGAACATGCGCACTTCGGTGACGTCGCGTTGCAGCACCTCGTGCATGAACGCCACCTTCTGTGCGTCCGACGGCCGGTCGTCCGCGAAGCCGCACATGTCGCTGCGGAAGGCCGCGTGCGGGTCGGCGTCGCTCAGGCCGGCCACCGCGATCATCGAACTCGGGCCGAACAGCTTGAGCAGCGTGGGGCTCGGGCGGCCGCTGCCGACCTCGCCCGCCGGCGCGGTCTGGAAGTAGCGCTCCATCAGCGGCCCGGCGGTGCGCCCCAGCGGCGCCTTCGAAGAGAAGCCGTAGAGCACCGGAACGTCCTTGAACACGTGGCGCAGGCGGTCGCGGTTGCTCTGGCCGTAACGTGCGCTGAGCTGTGCGGCCACGCGTTCGGCATCGGCCTGCGAATGGCCGGAACGTTGCAGGCTGCGCCGGATCTCGCCCTCGGCCACGTGCCGCGGTTCGGACTTCAAGGTGTTGCACCCGAACAGGTACACCTCCTTGAGCTTCGAGAACAGACCGTTACCCGATGCGCTGCACGACTCGTGCTGCATTTCATGAACGGTGAGGAATTCACGGTCGTCGTGGCGGTCGGTATAGAACTCGGTGCCGTCGTCGAAGTGGCCCGAGATCACGAGCACGTCGCAACTCACGCCGCGCCGGCGCGCCGAGGCCAGCCAGTCCGGCTTGCCGCGTTGCACCAGCTCGACGAACTGGTAGTCACCCGGCGGCAGGTGGCGCTGGAAGGACTCCTTCTCGTCGGACGAGTTGATCGTCACGGTGCACACCGTCTTCGGCGCGGCGTGGGCGCCGAACGACCAAGCCGCACCCGCGCAGGCCAGCAGAACGGCCGGCACGCGCGGGACGATGCGAGAAAGGCGGCTTTGATACACCATGGGGTAAGTCTTCCACAATCACCAGGTGCGTGGAAAGAGCCTGTAACGGCCAGCGAGTTCCGCAGTGAATGCCGCGGCTTGACGCAGGTCATGCCAGGCCCCGATCAGGGCGTCTGCAAGCGCAGGATCAGCGCGTCGACCATGCTGCCGCCGTCGGCGGGCGAGCGCCGCTTTTCGAGCAGCGTGAGCAGCAGCCGCGTGCGGCCGAGCGCGTGCCGGTCGGCCCGGATCAGCACGCCGGCAATGGCGTTCTGCACCTCCCATGACGGCGTCATTGCGAAGAGATCCGTCAGCATGTCCAGCGCCTCGCTGTCGGAAAGGTAGTGGCGGCCCAGCGACTCGAGTGCGCGCACCTGGGCATCGCCCGGCGCCATGCCGGCGATACCGGCGACGACGCTGCGCAGCTCCGCTTCGTCAGTGATGGGCCGATGGCGCAGGTAGGCCTGTGCCATCGCCACGTCGGACTCGTCCACGCTCTGCAATGCCTGCAGCAGGCGCGCGCGGCCCTCGGCACTGCCCAGGCAGGCGCGCACGGCCGCGTGCGGCACGTCGTCGGCCACGCTTCCCGGCACGACGCGCCGGTTGAATGCGCCGTCGAGATCGCCCTGCGCGTTCAAGCTGCAGGCCAGCCCGATCTCCGGCACGCCGACCTCGCGGCGCGACAGCAGTTCGCCCAGCATCAGCGCAAGCTCCTCCCAGCGCCGGTCTTCCGTCAGCCAGCCCAGGTCGCGCGCGACGTCGAGCAGGCGGATCCGCGCCGTTGGCGGCTCGGCCACGCGCGCGTCCTCCAGAAATCGTTCGCGCGCCGCCGCGTCGCCGGCGATGGCGGCCAGTTCTCTCGCCACGGCCGGCTGCTGCCGCGCCCGCTCGTCGAGCAGGCTCGTCAGACGACGGATGCGATCGATGTACAGCCGTGCTTCGGCCGTGTGCCGTTGCAGGAGCTGGTGCACGAAGCCGAGCTTCTCGGCCGGCGGCCGGCGATCGTCGGCGAACTGGCACATGTCATGCCGCGCCTGCAGGTGCGGGTCCTCGTCGGTCATGCCCTGAGTCGCGGCCATCGAGAACGGTGCGAAGTAGCCGAGCAGGCGGCCACTGGGGTGGCCTCTCGCAATCTCGCGATCGCCGCTGCCACGCAGGTAACGCTCCAGCGTCGAGGCCGCGATCGGGCCGAGTGGCGCCGTCGACGAAAAGCCGTAGATCACCGGCACGCCCTTGAAGATCTGCCGCATGCGGTCTCGGCTGCTCTCGCCGTGCGCGGCCGCGAGCGACAGCAGCTCGCGCTGGGCCTGCTTCGGCGCCAGGCCCTCGCGCACCAGGCTGCGCACGATGTCGGACGACGCGCTGCTCTGCGGCTGCGGGTTCAGCGTATTGCAGCCGAACAGGTACACCTCCTTCAGGCGCGAGAAGAGCCCCGGGCAGGAGCCGCTGCACGAGACACGCTCCAGCTCATCGACCGGCAGGTGCTCCTGCACCTCGAGCTGGTCCGAGAAGAATTCGTTGCCGCCGTCGTAGTGGCCCGAGATGACGAGCACGTCGCAGGAGATGCCGGCGCGGCACGACGAGGCCAGCCAGTCGGGGCGGCCGCGTTCGACGAGCTCGACGAAGCGGTACTTCGATTCGGGCAGGTGGCGGCGCAGCGCCTCCTTCTCGTCGGGCGAATTGACGGTGATGGTGCACACGGTCTGCATCGCGGCCGCAGGCGCCGGTGCCGCCCACGGCGACAGCGGCATCGTCGCGAGCGCAGCCAGCAGGACGAGCCGTGGGATCAGCGACCGGGACATGCAGCCATCCTAGCAAGCCGGCCACATCCGGCCGCTGCGCGCGATCACCCGCGCCCGATGCTCAGATCGGATCCGTCGGCCGCCCCGCAGCCCGCACCGGATTCGCCTGCAGCACCTCGTGCACCAGGGCACCGAGTTCTTCCAGCGTGTGCTCCTTCTGCATGACGGCGCGCACGCCCAGCGCCGACGCATTCGCACGCAGTTCTTCCGAGACATAGCCCGAGCTGATCACCACCGGCAAGGAGGGCCGGATGCCGGCCAGGGCGCGCACGACGTCGAGTCCGGAATGCTGGGGCATGTTGAAGTCGGTCACCACGAGGTCGATGGCCTCGGGATCACGGGTGACGACCTCGATCGCCTCGCCGGCCCCCGGACAGACGGTGACGCGATAGCCGAGTCGCTGCAACAGGCCTTGCACCATCAGGGCCATCACCTCGTCGTCGTCGACATAGAGAACGTGCTGGCCGCTCCCGCGCGCCGGGCCCAGGCCGATCTCGTCGAGCGGCGCCGCGCTGCTGTCCGTGCCGGCCAGCGGCAGGTACAGATCGAAGCGGCTGCCCTGCCCGACCGCACTGCTCACTTCGATCGTGCCGCCGTGGGTCTCGACGATCCCGTGCACCACGGCCAGGCCCAGGCCCGTTCCCTGCCCCACCGGCTTGGTGGTGAAGAAGGGTTCGAAGATGCGCTGCCGCACTTCCTCGCTCATGCCGATGCCATCGTCGGCGACCCACAGATGCGCATAGTGGCCCGGGTTCAGCCCGGCCACCGGCGGCCGCGGGCCTCCTGGCTCGAAATGGACTGACGCCAGGCCCATCTCGATGCGCCCGGCGCCGTCGCGCAGCGCATGCAGCGCATTCGTGCCCAGGTTCATCAGCACCTGCTGCAACTGCGTCGGGTTGCCGTGCACGGCCGGCCGGGTGTCGGGCAGGCTCAGTTGCAGGTCCACCGACTCGCCTGCCGTCGACCGCAGCATGGCGACCGTCTCGTCAATCAGGCGCGTCAGCGAGACCGCGACGAACTCGGTCGGCTGCTGCCGGCTGAAGGCGAGGATCTGCTGGACCAGGCTGCGCGCACGCTGGCCGGCCTTGTAGATCTGCTCGAGAAACGGCTGGGCGGCATGGCCGGGTTCGAGATCCTCGCGGGCCAGCGCCACGTTGCCGAGGATCGCCGCGAGGATGTTGTTGAAGTCGTGCGCAATGCCGCCGGCGAGCGTGCCGATCGCCTCGAGCTTGCGGGCCTCGAGCAACTGGGCTTCGAGCACCAGCTGCGTGGCCTCGGCACGCTTGCGTTCGGTGATGTCCGTGTACGTGCGCAGCACGCCGCCACCGGCGATGGGCACGCTCTGCACCTCGATCACCAGCCCGTTCGGGCGTTTGCGCTCGTATCGCTGCGGCTGGTCGAGGATGCCGCCTTCGCGGACGAACCGGCGCAGGTCTTCGGGCGTGTGCGCGAACTCGTCGGTCGACCATTGGTACTCGAGCACCTGCGCGAAGCGCGGCCGGGACGCCATCAGTTCGGCGGGCAGATCGAGCAGCTCGATGGCGCGGCGGTTGCACACCTCGACCACCTGCTCCGGATTGACCATCATCACGCCCTGCTCCATGCGCTCCAGCGTGGCCTGCAGGGTACGTGACTTCTCGGACAGCGAGGCTTCGCTCTCGCGCAGCGCCTGTTCGCTGCGCTTGCGCTCGATGGCGATCGATGCCACCTGAGCCGCCTGAAGCACGGCGTGGATTTCGGGGGACGACGGCACCCGCGGCTGGGCGTGATAGTTGGCCAAAGCGCCGATCACGGCCCCTTCCGCGCTGCGGATCGGTTCGGCCCAGCAGGCCCGCAAGCCAGCCTGTTCCGCAAGCGATCGCCAGCGGGGCCAGCGCGGGTCGGCCGATGTGTCTTCGCAGACCACGCGTGCCCCGGTGCGCAGCGCCGCGACGCAAGGCACTTCGTCCGCAGCGATCGACATGCCATCGAAGCCGTGAATGAAGCGTTCGGGCAAGCTCGGCGCGGCCCCCACCACGAGGCTCGAGCTGCCAGGGTCGACCAGTAGGATGCTGCAGCGCCAGTCGGCGCGCGACTCGAGATCGCGCACGATGGATTCCAGGATCAGCGGCAGCGACTCGCCCGTCGCGATCAGCATCATCACGTGCGCGCGGGCGGCGTCATGGGCCTCGGCGGCCTTGCGCGCCGTGATGTCGGTGTGCGTGCCGATCATTCGCAGCGCCTTGCCGTCGGCCGATCGGGAGACCACTTTGCCCCGGTCCAGGATCCAGACCCAGCGGTCGTCCTTGGCCCGCATGCGGAACTCGCTGACGAAGTTGTCGGACTTGCCGTCGATGCAGGCCTGGTTCTCGCGCTGGACACGGGGCAGATCGTCCGGATGGATTCGCCGCGTCCATTCGTCGGGCGCGCTGCCAATCTCGTCTTCGCGGTAGCCGAGGATCTCTTTCCATCGCTTCGAATACAGGGAGCTGCCGGTCGACAGGTCGGCATCCCAGACGCCGTCTCCGGCGCTCTCGAGGGCGAACTTCCAGCGCGCTTCGCTGTCGCTCAGGACGGCCGCATTGCGCCGGTCGCGCCGCAGCCGCCGGCGGAACGCGGCCAGCCAGGCGACGCCGGCGATCAGCGCCGCGCCGAGCAGGAAGGGCCACAACTCGCGCCAGCCCAGGCGCCTGTCCTCGTAGACGCCGAACCACGCCTCGTAGAGCTGGTCGTAGGTGCCGTTGGCCTTGGCAAGGGCCAGGCCTTCGTTGATGCGCGACAGCAGGTCGGTGTCGCCCTTGCGCACCGCGAATGCGAAGCGCTGCGAGAAGCCGACCCGGGCCGCGAGCGGCTCGACACCCGCGATGCCGCGATTGCGGATGGTCTGCATCCCGGCGAGCTTGCTGATCAGCATGGCCTCGTGCTGGCCGCTGGCGAGCAGGCGCAGGCCCTGCTCGGCGGTGTCGACGAGCACCAGGCGGCTGGCCCAGCCCTTGGCGATCGCATAGTCGTGCGCCAGGTCGCTGCGGATCACGATGACGGACTTGCCGGCCAGGTCGTCTTCCGCCTGGATGCGCCCGTCGCCCTGGCGCACGAAGATGGCGCCGCCCACCACCACATTCGTGGCCGAGAAGTCGGCGAACTGGCGTCGCTCGTCGGACTTCGCGAGGTTCAACAGCACGTCGACCTCGCCGGACTTGAAGCCCCGCAGCAGTTCGTCGAACGGGCGCACGCGCAAGGTGTAGGCCAGGCCCTGCTCCTGGGCAACGGCCTTCCAGAGCTCGACCGTGAAGCCGCCCGCCGTGGCGTCGGTCATGCCCACCGCGAAGGGCGGGAAATCCTGTTCGCTGCCGACGACCAGCGTGCGGGAGTTCTGCGCCGCGCCCGGCGCGCAAACCATCATCAGCAGCGCGGCGACGAGCCAGGCCACGCGCAGGCTGGTCAGCACGAATCGCGTGCCGGCCTCCATGGTCTGCTTCGATGTCCGCATGAAAACGCGCAACTCCCTGGCGGCGAGACCATCATCATCGCGCATCTCGGCGATACCGCGGGTTCATCCTCCGCCGCGCTGCGTGTACAGGTCGAAGTAGCGCATGAAGCCCTGTCGGGTCGCCTCGTCCACGCCCTCGAAGTGGAAGGCGATGGCCAGCCGGGGCATGCGCATCAGCGCGATCTGCCGCGGCGGCAGCTCGCGCCAGGCGAGCTCCAGCCGGCCGCTGTCGACGGCAATCTCCGCCGAGCGCGGCAGCAGCGTCAAGGCCCGGCCGTTCACCGCACCGGGCAGCCAGCGCAGCAGCTCGGCCTCGGTGCAGCCCATCTCCCGCTTGAAGTCGGCGGGGTAGTACGCTTGCATGCCGTTCAGCCGCCGGCTCAGCCACCCGCGATCGGCGGCCAGATGGCGAGCACGTCGCCCTCTTGCAGCACGCGGCTCAGCCGCTCCTCGGGCGGCACGTAGGTGCCGTTGACGAGCACCAGGTGCACCAGCTTCTCCGGCATGCCGAAGGGCTCGATGACCTGTGCCACCGAACTGCCATCGGGCAGGTCCAGCGGCACGCGGTTGTCGTAGCGCGCGTCGGCGGGCAGGTAGGGCGTGAGGCTGGCGTAGAGCTTGAAGGTGATCTTCATTTCGGCGCGACGAGCGCGCGCTGACTCTGTCCCTGGGCGCTGGCCAGGTAGGCCTCCATCAGCATCGTCGGGTCCTGCAGCAGCGTCTGCTTCCACTCGCCGAGCTTCACCTGGCCTTCGACCAGGCCACGCATCACGCCGACGTGATCGGTCCAGCCGATGCTGTTGCAGCCCACCATCACGTCGCCCTTGAACTGCAGGCTCAGGTGCTTGCCGGCGGCACGGTCGGTCAGCTCCACATGCTCGCCGCCGGGCACGCCCTGCCAGTCGCCGAAGCTGGTGGAGATCAGGCCCAGCGTGTCGAGCACGTTGATCTGGGTGACGCCCTTGAGCGTGGCGCCCTTGCCGACCATGTTCATCGCGGCGATGTAGGCCTGGTCGGCTGCGTTGGGCTGGATGGCGCTGACGATGGTCTTGCCGCTGGTCACGTCGAAGGCCTCGGCGCAGTCGCCGGCGGCGTAGACACCCGGGATGGTGGTCTGCATGTGCTCGTCGGTGAGCACACCCTGCAGGCACTTGATCGGCGAGTCCTTCAGGAAGCCGATGTTCGGCCGCACGCCGGTGGCGCTGATGACGAGGTCGGCCTGCAGCGACTGGCCGTTGGAGAGCTTCACCTTCATGGCGCCGGCCTCGCCCTTGCCGCCCGAGCCCAGGCCGACGGCCGAGGCGATCTTGCCGAGCAGGCCCGCCGGTTCGGCCGCATCGGCCGCCTCGATCGCCTCGACGCGCGTGCCGGTGAAGACGCGCACACCCTTCTTCTCGCACCAGTCCTTGATCATGCCGCCGGCGGTCGGGCCCATCATGCGCGGCACCATGCGGTCGCCCATCTCGACCACGGTGAGCTCCACGCCGCGCGCGGCCAGCGCCTCCATGATGATGCAGCCGATGAAGCCGGCGCCCATCTGCAGGACCTTCGCGCCTTTGTGCGCACGCTGCGCGATGGCGCGGGCGTCGGCCAGCGTCCAGCAGGTCTGCACGCCCGGCAGGTCCATGCCGGGGATCGGCGGGTGCATCGGGCTGGAGCCGGTGGCGATGAGCAACTTGTCGTAGGGCAGCGATGTGCCGTCCTCGAGGTGCACGTGCTTGCGGCCGGTGTCGATGCCCTTGGCGCGGCCGCGCTTGAGCTCGATGCACAGGCTGTCGAAGTGGCCCGCGGTGTGGCGCAGGTGCGTGCCCTCTTCCTGGATGTTGCCGATCAGCAGGTAGGGGATCGCCATGCGCGAGTACGGCGCCTCGGGCTCGTCGCCGACGAGGGTGATGCGGTCGTTCGGGGCGTGCTTGCGGATCGTCTCCGCGGCGATCACGCCGGCAGGGCCGGCGCCGAGGATCACGTGGTTCATGTTTTCGGTTTCCTGAAAAGCGAAAGGCGGTCCGCAAACCGCCTTCCGGGTTCACTGCAGCATGTCGAAGGTCACAGGCTCAGACGCGAACGCGTCTCGGGCTTGAGCTGGCCGTCGGCGTCCCAGCCGCGGGCTGCGTAGTACTTCGGCAGCATCTCGGGCAGCTTGTTGACCAGGCCCTTGGCCGGGCCGGTCTTGGCCGGCTCGTTGAGCAGCCGCGGCGGCAGCGAGTCGTCCTTGGCCGTGAAGCCGGCACGGTTGTTGAAGTCGCGCTCCATGTTCCAGATGCGCTCGCCGATCTTCGCCATGTTCTCCAGCGTGAACTCGGGCCCGCAGGCGGCGGCGACTTGCGGCGCCACGTCGGCCAGGCCCCAGGCGAAGCTGGTGAAGATGCAGATGCCTGCGGAGTCGAACGCCGCGGTGGCGTCCTGGAACGCGATCACCAGTTCGGGCTTGCCTTCGGCGGTGAGCGGATCGGTCTTCACCGGGATGCCCAGCACTTCGGAGGCCACGGTGTAGCCGCGCAGGTGGCAGGCACCGCGGTTGCTCGTCGCGTAGGCCAGGCCCATGCCCTGGATGCCGCGCGAGTCGTAGGCCGGGAACTCCTGGCCCTTGACGCTCATCGTCAGCTCCGGGTGGCCGTACTTCTTGGTCAGCCGTGCGGAACCCAGTCCGATCTCCTTGCCGAAGCCTTCGCCCTTGGCGGTGATCTCGGCGAAGTAGGCCAGTGCCTGCGCGCTGCCGAACTTGGCGTCGATGCCGAGCTGCTCCTTGGTGAGCACGCCCATCTCGTAGAGCTCCATCACCGCACCGATGGTGGCGCCGAAGGAGATCGGGTCGAAGCCCTGCTCGTTGCACAGCAGGTTGGCGTACTGCAGCGCTTCCAGGTCGTTGACGCCGTTGGCCGCACCCAGCGCCCAGGCCGCTTCGTATTCCAGGCCGCCTGAGGCGCCCCAGTACTGCGGCTTGTTCTGCACCGTGAAGTGGCCCTGGTCCATCTTGCTGATGCGGCCGCAGGCGATCGTGCAGCCGAAGCAGGCCTGGTTGGTCACCAGGTGCTTCTTGCCGTCGGTCTTGCGCGGCGTGGCCATCGCCTCGGCGGAGATGTCCTTGGCGCCTTCGAACTGCACGTCGCGGTGGTTGCGCGTGGGCAGCGCGCCGATCTCGTTGATGACGTTCATCAGCACCTGGGTGCCGTAGGTCGGCAGGCCCTGGCCGGTGACGGCGTTGTCGGCGAGGATCTTCTTCTTCTCGAAGGTGACCTTCATGAACTCCTTGGGGTCGGCGACATTGCCCACGCCCTTGGTGCCGCGCACCGCGATGGCCTTCAGGTTCTTGCTGCCCATCACGGCGCCGACGCCGGAGCGGCCGGCGGCACGGTGCAGGTCGTTCACCACGGCTGCGTAGAGCACGAGGTTCTCGCCGGCCAGGCCGATGCTCGACACGCGAGCCAGCGGCTGCTGCAGCTGCTTCTTCAGCGTCTCCTCGGTCTCCCAGACGCTCTTGCCCCACAGGTGCGAGGCGTCACGCAGCTCGGCCACGTCGTCCTCGATGTAGAGGAACACCGGCTTGGCCGACTTGCCTTCGAAGATGACCATGTCCCAGCCGGCCATCTTCAGCTCGGCGCCCCAGTAGCCGCCCGAGTTCGAGCAGGCGATGGCGCCGGTCAGCGGGCCCTTGGTGACGACGGTGTAGCGGCCGCCGGTGGAGGCCATCGTGCCGGTCAGCGGGCCGGTGGCCCAGATCAGCTTGTTGGCTTCCGACAGCGGGTCGACCTTGGGGTCGACCTCTTCGACGATGTACTTCGTCGCCAGGCCGCGCGAGCCGAGGTAGGCGCGAGCCCAGTCCATGTTGAGGGGTTCCGACTTGACGGTGCCGGCGGTGAGGTTGACGCGGAGGATCTTTCCAGCCCAGGACATGTGTGTTCTCCTCTTACGCGGCAGAAGGTTGATTGCCGAGCTTGTCAGCCCAGGCAGCCATCTTGTTCAGGCCGGTCCAGTTGGCGTCGGTGTAGGTGATGGCGCCGGTCGGGCAGGCCGTGGCGCAGGCGGGGTCGCCGCCGCACAGGTCGCACTTCTGGACCTTGCCTGTCTCCTGCACGTAGTTGATCGTGCCGAAGGGGCAGCTGATCGTGCAGACCTTGCAGCCCACGCAGGTGGTCTCGTTGACCACCTTGGCACCGGTCAGCTTGTCCAGCGTGATGGCTTCCACCGGGCAGGCGTGCAGGCACCAGGCCTCGTCGCACTGCGTGCAGGTGTAGGGCACCTTGCGGCCGGTGTGATGGAAGTCGAACACCTTGATGCGCGACTTTGCCGTGGCGTAGGTGCCGTAGTTCTCGAAGGAACAGGCCATCTCGCACTGGAGGCACCCCGTGCACTTCTCGGGGTTGATGTTGAGCGTCTTCTGCATGGAGAGCTTCCTTTTCTGTGTGAGGCGGCGTCCCGCCTCGGGCGCTATGCACGAACGTTCATAGCTTGCGGAGGGCGAGCGCAGTTCACCATCTGGGATAAACCCTAGGATCTGCTCCAGCGCGTCACAGCGCCGGTCAGGGACTCGTCAAACGGGGCGCCAGGTCACGTTGGCGCGGTCGAACATCGCGGCCAGGCGGCCATTCGAGGCCATCTGGTCGACGGCCGCCTGCAGCGTCTGGGCGAGTTCGGTGGCGTCCTTCCTGACCGCCATGCCCACCGCCCAGCCCTCGCGCGGCGCCCGCGGCGAGGGCAGCGGCTCGACGGCGAAGCGAGCGTCGCCACGCAGCACCGATTGCAGCTCCGACATCAGGCCGGCGGCCACAGGCACGTCGCCGCGCTTGAGGGCTTGCGCGGCCTCGACACCGTCCTTCGACTGAGTGCGCAGCTGCTCGCGCAGCGCGCCGCTTTCGGCGCCGATCAGCAGCCAGCCTGCCATGGACTGCCCCGGCACCGCCACCGCCTTGCCGGCGAGCTGGCCGAGCGACTCGATCGCCGGCACCTGCTCGACGTTGCGCGCGAACGCCACGCGCTCGCGCCAGTACGGCGCGAAGATGCTGACCTGCGGGTTGGCCTGCATCAGCGGCCGGTCCACCGGCACGTGCAGCAGCACGTCGGCGGGGCCATAGCCGAGGTAGTGGCCCTTCCAGACCATGTTGCGCAGGTCGTCGTTCATGTTGTCGTCGGCCGGGAACGGCAGCGCAGACAGCTTCACTCCCAGCGCGTCGGCCAGCGCCTGCGCGAGTTCGACGTCGATGCCCGCGCCGTCGGCATGGAACGGCGGCATGTCCTTGTACAGGCCGACCACCAGCGTGCCGCGCGACTTCACCTTGTCCAGCGGCGTGGCCGAGAGTAGACCGGGCAGCGCCGCCAGCGCACCAGCGCCCAGAACCGCACGTCGAGTGATCACAGCGGCTTCTCGCGGCGCGTTTCCAGGTAGGCCTTGATCGACCACATCGCCTCCTGGTTCATCATGCCCTCGAAGGGCGGCATGTAGACCGCGCCGTTGCGCGTGCGGCCGCGGCGCACGGTGGTGACGAAGAACTCGTCGATCTCCTTCACGCAGGCGGACTTCTTCTTGTCGTCCTTCAGCGTGGCGCACTCGCCGTCGAGCTTGCGCAGGTCGGGCGCGATGCCGCCGGAGATCGCCTCCAGCCCATGGCAGCGCGCACAGTTCTGGTTGTAGGCCGAGGTGCCGACCTTCACCGCCGCCTCGTTCTTGCGGAACGGGTTCTCGCCGCGCCATTCGTCACCGAGCTTGGGCAGGCTGGAGGTGTCCACCGCCTGCGGCGTGACGTCGCCATGCGCCCAGGCCGGCACGTGGAGCGCGGCACCGAGCAAACAGGCAACAGCGAGTGCGAGTCGATGACGAGGGCGGCTGGAACGCATGGAAAGTCTCCTTGGGTTTCGGTTTGAACTATCCTCGGCGTCTGCAAACGCTGTGCCATGAGCCAGTGTTTCAAACGCGAACAGTGGCCGGGCCGGCGATCGCAATGCCCCGGATGGACAAGCCGACCCGCTTGCCCGACAGTCGCGTCCATCACGAGCCCTTGCACGGGCCGCCCACACCGACGGAGACGCCCTGCCCGAACGCAGGCGATGGAACGGCAGTCATGTCCACGAGCCGAAATTCGAGCAGCCGCGGCTGGAGCAGCGTCGACGCGCCGTCGGCCGCGGCCACACGACCGGACGGCCGCGTCGACCTGATCCAGCAATCGCATGAACGCTGCACCGCACTGGGCCTGACACGCATCGAGCGGCCCGACTACGAGCCGCTGATGCGCAGCGACCTGAGCATCGCGCGCGAGCGCAACCAGCGCCTGTTCGCGCACGCCGCGCCGGTGATGGAGATGCTCTACGAGCAGATCATCAACACCGAGAGCATGCTGGTGCTGACCGACGCGCAGGGCACGATCCTGCACTCGATCGGCGACAACGACTTCCTCGAGAAAGCCGGCAAGGTGGCGCTGCAGCCCGGCGTGAACTGGGCCGAGCACAGCAAGGGCACCAACGCCATCGGCACCGCGCTGTTCGAGGAGCGGCCGACGCTCGTGCATGCCGACGAGCATTTCATGCATGCCAACAACTTCCTGACCTGCTCGGCCGCGCCGATCTTCGACCCGCGCGGCAACATGCTCGGCGTGCTCGACGTGTCGGGCGACCAGCGCAGCTACCACCAGCACACGATGGGCCTGGTGCGCATGTCGGCGCGCATGATCGAGAACCACTGGCTCTCCGACGACTACAGCAACCGGCTGCGACTGCACTTCCACAGCCGCGTCGAGTTCATCGGCACGCTGCTCGAAGGCATCGTCGTCGTCGGCGCCGACGGCAAGATCCTCGGCGCCAACCGCAGCGCGCTCGACCAGCTCGCGATGACCGGCATCTCGCTGCGCGGGCACACGCTGACCACGCTGTTCGGCACCACGGTGGCGGCGGTGCACGACCACTTCCGCATGCCGCTGCCGGTGCCGATGAAGCTCAGCCTGCCCAACGGCCTGCACTTCCACGTCAGCGCGCGCATCGACTGGTCGACACGGCGCGTGTTCGGCGGCCTGCCCGAGGGCTTCGACGACACGGCTGGCGACGCCCCCGCACGCGCCACCCAGGTTGTTGCCCCGCCACGTGGCGAGGCGTCCGCAAAACCGCCCAGCGGCCTGCGCTACCTGCAGACCGGCGACGCGCATGTCGAAACGGTGGTGCAGAAGGTGCACCGCATCCTCAACCGCGACATCCCGCTGCTCATCCTGGGCGAGACGGGCACCGGCAAGGAACTGCTCGCGCGTGCCGTGCACCAGGACTCGAACCGCGCCAAGCAACCCTTCGTGGCAGTGAACTGCGCGTCGATCCCCGAGTCGCTGATCGAGGCCGAACTGTTCGGCTACGACGAGGGCGCCTTCACCGGCGCGCGGCGCAAGGGCGCGGTGGGCCGCATCGTGCAGGCCAACGGCGGAACCCTTTTCCTCGACGAGATCGGCGACATGCCGCTGTCGCTGCAGGCGCGGCTGCTGCGCGTGCTGCAGGAGCGCTGCGTCACGCCGCTGGGCAGCCACAAGACCATCGCGGTGGACATCGCGGTGATCGGCGCCACGCACCGCAATCTGCGCGAGATGATCGAGCGGCAGCTGTTCCGCGAAGACCTGTACTACCGACTCAACGGGCTGGTGCTGCGCCTGCCCTCGCTGCGCGAGCGCACCGACCTCGCCGTGGTCGCCCACCGCATCCTGCAGTCCGAATGCCCGCAGGGCGCGCCCGAGATCAGCCCGGCGGTGATGGAGCTGCTGCGCCGCTACCACTGGCCCGGCAACATCCGCCAGCTCGCCAACGTGCTGCGCACGGCAGCGGTGATGGCCACCGGCGAAGCGACGATCACCGAGGCGCACCTGTCGGACGACTTCCTCGAGGACGTGCGCCGCATGGCACCGGCGCAGGTCCTGCAGCCGTCGCCACCTTCGGTGCCAGTGCTGCCCGCGCAGCCGGCCGCGTTGCGCCCCGCGCCGCTCGCTGCCGTGCCCGCCGCGCCGGTCGAGCCGGCCGCGTCGGCACCAGCCCCCGCCGACATGCGCACCCTCGAGGAGGCGGAGATCGCCATGATCCGCGCCGCGCTCGATGCGGCCGGCGGCAACATCTCTGAGGCCTCCAAGCGCCTGGGCATCAGCCGCAACACCATCTACCGCAAGCTGCGCTGGAACAAGCCGGCCTGAGGCGCGCGCCTGCGCGGCTGGCGGCTCAGCGCCGGAACGAGGCGTTCTCCATCTCGCGCCACACGCGCTGGCGGTTCAGCACATCGATCTCGCCGTTGCCCAGCCGCTTGCCGAACATCGGCAGCGAGATCGCCTCGATGGCGGCATTCGCGTCGGCACCGTTGCGCACGCGCGCCCGCACCGCGGCGCGCAGCGACACCAGGTAGTCCATGTGGCTGTTGATGTCCTCGGTGGTGCCCGTGGGCCCTTGCTCGCCGAGCACGGTGACAGCGCCCTTGGCGATGCCGCGCAGCGCACGCAGGCTGTCGAGCATCAGCGTCGATTCGGTGTCGCGCAGGTTGGGCACCGCAGCCGGCCACACCAGCCCCTGCGCGATGACGATCGGCCGCTCGCGAAGGCGCAGCACCAGCGTGCGCTCACCCTTGGCGCGCGGCAGCGCCCACCACTGGAACGGGCCGAGCTGGCCCTGCGACGCACCATCCGCGCCGAGCCGCTTGTCGGGCACGCGGATCGCGCTGTCGTCCAGCCGCGCACCGGCTCCGCCGATGCGCTGAGCCAGCCGCGTCAGGCACTCGCTGCAGCGTTTGCCCATGGCGCGCGCCACGTCGTCCAGCGCCCACACACGTGCCGAAGGAAAGGCGGTGTTGCCCATCGCCAGCTCGGGGTGGGCGCGGGTGTTGATGACATCCGTGACCTTGCGGCCCAGCGCCACCTCGATGGCGCAGGCCAGCGCCTCGCCGCGCGCCGGCGTCGGGCCGCTGCCGACCAGCCAGAGACGGTCGCGCTCGAGCACCAGTACCGACTCGGTCACCATGCCGCCGTTGTCGGGCGTGGATTCGCCCTCGGCCGCCGCGACGCGCCACACCTGCGGCGCCACCGGTTCGAGCGGAGGCAGCGGCAGGCCCATGCACGCGGCCATCGCCAGCCGGGTACTCAGCAGGGAGCACAGCGACAGCGTTGCGCCAACGACGCGCACAGCACCGCGGGATTTCCCTGTGCCAGCGGCCCGCACGACTGCTCCCGCGTGGAACAGCGTGACACAGCGCACTGCACCAACCCACCTCGCCCGCCCGGGCCCACCGGGCTCGCGCGGCGACGCCGCCCGAGGCATGGCTCTTGCAACTTCGCACGCAGCGCTCGTGCGTGGCCTCGTGCAGCGAAAAGATCCCAAGAACATGAAAATCCTCGTGCTCGGCTCGGCAGGCCGTGCGGCATGCCTCCAGTGTGAACCCGGCGCATCGGCTGCGCGACCCCTTGCGCAGCGGTCCGCCGGCGCGGCGGCGGTGGCCGGAGCCGAAGGCCGCTGGCTGCTGCTGAACTGCTCTGCCGACACCTTACGCCATCCGCAGATCGAGTCGGCCATGAGCGCCGGCGCGATCGCCGGCGTGGTGCTGCTCGATGCGCAGTTCGAGCATGCCGCCAGCCTGCTGGCGCTCGGCCGCGCGCAGCCCTTGCACCTGTACGCCACGCCCGGCGTCTTCGAGGCGCTCACCCAGCGGCTGCTGCCGCCCGGCCTGCTCGACGGCGGCTGCGCGGTGCGCTGGCACCTGCTGCCGGTGGCCGGCGATGTGCGCAGCAGCGAGTTCTGCGTCGAGGGCCTGGAATCCTTGCGCCTGATCGCCGTCGACGACGGCGGCTGGGCCGCACCGCACGCCCCAAACCGCCGCGACGCGGCCGTGGGCGACAGCATCGCGCTGCTGGTCGAGGACCGCTTGGCCGGCCAGCGCCTGGTCTATTCCCCGGGCGCGCCCGGCGACGCCGCGCTGCCGTGGATGGAAGGGGCGGATTGCCTGCTGGTCAATGGCTCGGTCTGCCCGCTGCACGCAGGGCATGAACCGATCGACACCCCTTGGGCCGCGCTCGGCGCGCGCCGCACGGTGCTGATCCACCTGAACGACTGCGACCCGCGACTGCAGGACGGCAGCGAAGCACGGCGTGCCGCGCACGCCGCCGGCATCGAACTGGCCTACGACGGCATGGAGATAGAACTGTGAATCCCCCCCGTAGCGCCGCCGGCAGCGGACCGGCGAAGCCGGCCCCGCGGCGACCGCTGGGTCAAGCGCTGGTGGAGCCGATCTGGCTCGAGTGGTTCGCGCTGGCCGGCATGCTCGCTTTCGCGGCGTGGCTGCTCGGCGGGCGCGGCGTGTGGGCGCTGCTGCTCAGCTCCGACCCGACCGGCCTCACGCTGGTCATCATCGTCGTCTTCTTCGCCTCGACGATCTGGTGCGGCGCACGTTCGCGCGAACTGCAGCAGCAGCGCCATTGGCTGGAGCGCGATCGCACTGGTGGCAACCACGATGAGCCCGGCTGGGCCGCCGAGTACTGGGCCGCGCTGCGCAGCGCGCCGCGCGACACGGGTGCGCCACTGGACCTGCTGCTCGAGCGCACCCACGGCCCGCACCACACCGCCTGGTGGGTCAACGGCATCCAGCTCAAGCTCGGGCTTCTGGGCAAGGTGATCGGCTTCTCGATCCTGGCCATCCAGATCGGACAGATCCAGAGTTTCGATGCCTCGCAGTCGCAGGACCTCCTGCGCAGCCTGACCACCGGCCTGGGCGTGGCGCTGCTGACCACCATGGTGGGCCTGGTCGGCAACATCCTGCTCGGCCTGCAGCTCACGCGGCTGGACCGTTATGCCGACACGCTGGTGGCCGATGCGCAGCGGCATGGCCTGAGCCTGCAGGCTGCGGAGCGCTGAGCCATGCGCCGCAGGCGGTTCTCGCGCGAGGCCGAAGTCGACCCGTTCTACGACATGTTATTCAACATGCTGATCGCCTTCGTCTTCTGCTTCATCATCGCGCTGCTGGCGATGAACCCGAAGGCGCTGAAGGCGGGCGACATCCCCTCCAAGGCCGAGTACATCATCAACGTGTCGTGGCCGGACATGAACCCCAACGACATCGACACCTGGGTGCAGGACCCGGCAGCGAACCTGGTGTGGTTCCGTGCCCGCGAGGCCGGGCTGATGCACCTGGACCGCGACGATCGCGGCCTGACCAACGATGTCATCGTCATCAACGGCAATCAGGTCGTCAACCCGCTGAACACCGAGGTGGTGACGATCCGCGGCATCGAGCCGGGCGAGTTCACCGTCAACGTGCACTACTACGATTCGAAGGACGGCCAGCCGGTGGAGGCGACCGTCTCGGTGATCAAGGTGAACCCGCGCGCCGAGGTCGTCTTCTACGGCACGGTGTCGCTCGCCCGCAAGGGCGACGAGGCCACCGCCGCGCGCTTCACCGTGCTGCCCGACGGCACGGTGACCAACGTCAACACGCTCCCCAAGACCCTGGTGCAACGCCTATGACGACCACCGTCGTGCTGAGTTTCGCCGCCCTCGCGCTGCTGTGCGTGCTGGCGCTGCTGTGGTCGCGCTGGCCGATGTGGCTGCGCGCGCTGCTGGTGGCGGGCGTGACCGGCTTCTACTTCTACGCCGACGACCAGGTGCACGGCATGTGGGGCTGGCCGAGCGCCGATGCGCTGCCCGAGCGCTTCGTGCTGCTCGCCGCGGTGATCGAGGAGCCGACCTCGAAGAGCAAGGGCGCACTGTACGTGTGGGTCAACGCGCTGGAGGACGGCAAGCCCTCGGCGCAGCCGCGTGCCTACCGGCTGCCCTATGCGAAGGACCTGCACGCGCTGCTCAACGAAGGACTGAAGAAGGTGCGCCAGGGCGTCAGCCAGATGGGCACGGCCGAGCCGAAGATCGGGCCGAAGGGCTTCTCGTGGCTGCGTCCGGGCAGCGACGAACAGAACGTGAAGATCCGCGACCTGCCCGTGCCGCAGCTGCCCGAGAAATGAAGCCTCTCTTCGTCGCGGCGCTGGCCCTCGGCCTGGCCTCCTGCAGCGCGCCGCAGGACGACTCGCTGTTCCCGCTCGCCAGGGGTCACCGCTGGCACTACGACATCACCACCGAGTGGGAGAACAAGGTCGTCGAGCACGAGCCGCGGATCATCGAGACGCTGGGCAGCGACAGTCTCGACTCTGGTCGCGCCTGGCGGCGGCGCAGTGATTCGGGCATCGAGTACTGGCTGCGCAGCGACGCGACAGGCATCTACCGCGTGGCCAGCAAGAGCGAGCTCGACGAGACGCCGCTTCCCGACAAGGAGCCGCGCTTCGTGCTCAAGGCGCCGGTGGCGGTGGGCACCACCTGGCGCGCCAGCACCACGGCCTACCTGCTGCGGCGGCGCCAGGAGTTCCCGCCCGAGATCCGCCACAGCCACCCGGCCGTGCCGATGAACTACACGATCGAGGCACTCGGCGAGAAGCTCGCCACACGGGCTGGAAACTTCGAGAACTGCGTGCGCGTGAAGGGCGTGGCCGCGCTGCGCCTGTTCGCCGACCCGGTGGTCGGCTGGAAGGACATGGCGCTGACCACCACCGAGTGGTACTGCCCCGGCGCCGGCCTCGTGAAGCTGCTGCGCGAGGAGCCGGCCGAGTCGACCTTCCTCACCGGCGGAAAGCTGACAATGGAGCTCGTCGACTTTCATTGACGGCTCCCGATTGAACGAATCCCCACTGCCACTTTCCGGCATCCGCGTCGTCGAGTTCACCCACATGGTGATGGGCCCGACCTGCGGGATGATCCTGGCCGACCTGGGCGCCGAGGTCATCAAGGTCGAACCGCTGGCCGGCGACTCCACGCGACGCCTGCTCGGCTCGGGCGCGGGCTTCTTCCCGATGTTCAACCGCAACAAGAAGAGCCTGGCGGTCGACGCGAAGGACCCGCGCGGCCGCGAGATCGTGCTCAAGCTGATCGCCGGCGCCGACGTGTTCAGCGAGAACTTCAAGGCCGGCACGATGGCCTCGCTCGGCCTCGGCGCCGACGTTCTGCAGCGGCTGAACCCGCGCCTGGTTCACGTCTCTCACAAGGGTTTCCTGCCCGGCCCCTACGAACAGCGTACCGCGCTCGACGAGGTGGTGCAGATGATGGGCGGCCTGGCCTACATGACCGGCCCCGAAGGCCGGCCGCTGCGCGCCGGCACCAGCGTGAACGACATCATGGGCGGCACGTTCGGCGCCATCGGCGCGCTGGCCGCGCTGCTGCAGCGCGTGCACACCGGCCGCGGGCAGGCGGTGCAGAGCGCGCTGTTCGAGAACAACGTGCTGCTGATGGCGCAGCACATGATGCAGTTCGCCGTCACCGGGCAGCCCGCCGCGCCCATGCCCAGCCGCATCAGCGCCTGGGCGGTGTACGACGTGTTCACGGTGAAGGACGGCGCGCAGATCTTCCTCGCCGCGGTGAGCGACACGCAGTGGGCGGCGATGTGCCGCGCCTTCGGCTTCGCCGACCTGCTCGCCGACGCGCGGCTGTCGAGCAACAACGAGCGCGTGCGCGCACGCGACTGGCTGCTGCCTGCGCTGCGCGAGCGCTTTGCGCCCTTCACCGCCGCCGAGCTGGCGGCGCGCTTCGAGGCGAACGGCCTGCCCTACGCGCCGATCACCCAGCCGCAGGAGCTGTTCGACGACCCGCACCTCGCGGCCACTGGCGGCCTGGCGCCGCTGCATGTGCCGGCCGACGCCAGCGCCGCCGGCCGCGCCTTCGACACGCGGGCGCCGCTGTTGCCGCTGACGATGGACGGGCAACGGCTGGCCGTGCGCGACGGGCCGCCGGCGCTGGGCGAGGACACCCGCGCCGTGCTGCGCGAACTGGGTTATGCCGAGGCGGACATCGCCGCCCTCGCCGAGGCCGGCGTGATCGCCCTGGCCGGCGAATCGAACGCCGTCTGACGGCGCTCAAGCCGCGCGCCGGCGACAGCGCTGGCGCGGGCCCACAATGCCGCACCCGCCGGCATCTGAGCAGTTCATGCACCGCACCCTCTTCAGCACCCCGGTGGTCAACACCCTCCTGCGCGCCCTGTCGCTGAGCTACCTGAAGCTCGCCGGCTGGAAGGTCGAGGGCACGCTGCCCGACAACGCGCGCAAGTCGGTGCTCATCGCCGCCCCGCACACCAGCAACTGGGACCTGCCGTACACGCTGATGGTCGGCTTCGCACTGCACCTGAACCTGTACTGGATGGGCAAGGCCAGCCTGTTCGGCCCGCCCTTCGGCGCGCTGATGCGCTGGCTGGGCGGCATCGCGGTGGATCGCTCGAAGGCCAACAACCTCGTCGCCGCCTCCGCGCAGGCGCTGCGCGAAGCCGACGGGCCGCTTCAGCTCGTGGTGCCGCCCGAAGGCACGCGCGGCCGTACGCGGCAGTGGAAGACCGGCTTCTACTTCATCGCGCTGGAAGCGAAAGTGCCCATCGTGCTCGCCTACATGGACTACGAACGCAAGGTCGCAGGCCTCGGGCCGCTGTTCACGCCCACCGGTGACATCGAGCGCGACATGGAGGAGGTCAAGCGCTTCTACGCCGGCATCAAGGGCCGCAACGCGGACCAGTTCGACGCGCAATGAGCGCATTCACCCCAGCACGCGCTGAGCCACGCCCACGTACAGCGGAATGCCCAGCAGGATGTTGAACGGGAAGGTCAGCCCGAGCGACATGCCGACGTACAGCGACGGGTTGGCCTCCGGGATCGCCACCCGCACCACCGCCGGCACGGCGATGTAGGACGCGCTGGCCGCCAGCACCATCAGCAGTGCACCGTTGCCCGGCGGCAGGCCCAGCACCGCGGCCAGCCCCAGCGCCAGCGTGGCGTGCACCAGCGGCCCGAGCAGCGCGTAGGCGAGCAGCCACGGCGACTTGCCGCGCAGGTCGCCCATGTGGCGCGCGGCGAGCAGGCCCATGTCGAGCAGGAAGAAGGCGAGCATGCCCTTGAACAGATCGCTGGCGAACGGCTTCATCGCCGCCTGCCCGGCCTCGCCGGTGAGGATGCCCACAGCCATCGCGCCGAGCAGCAGCAATTGCGCGCCATCGGTGAACGACTCGTGGAGGATGCGGCGCAGCGAGGGCGCGGGATGCGCGGCGTCGGGCGCCATGCCGGCAGCGCGGCGCTCACGCTGGCGCACCATGTTCGCCAGCAGCACGGCCATCACGATGGCCGGCGACTCCATCAGTGCCATCGCCGCGGCCATGTGACCGCCATAGGCCACGGCGTGGGTGTCGAGGTACTGCACCGCGGTGATGAAGGTCACCGCGCTGACCGAGCCGTAGGTGGCGGCGATCGCCGCGGCGTCGAAGCCGTTCAGGAAGCGCCGCAGCAGCCCGTAGCCGAGCGCCGGCACGACCACGGCCAGGCCGAGTGCGGCGAGCAGGCTGACCGAGACCTGGGCTGTCAGGCCCGAGGCGGCGAGCGCGAAACCACCCTTCAGGCCCAGCGCCATCAGCAGGTACAGCGACAGGAATCGCGCGATGGGCGGCGGGATCTCCAGGTTGGAGCGCAGCCCGCCGGCCAGCAGGCCGAACACGAAGAACAGGATCGCCGGGTCGAGGAATGTGCTCATCGGCACCGCAGGCGCCGGGCCGGCGTCATGCGGCGAGCCACGCCGTCAGCCCCTCGCCGCCCCAGTGCCAGGCGGCCAGCCCCAGGCCCGCAGTGAACGCGAGGGCGAGCACCCCGAACACGGCACCCAGCAGCACCGCCACGCCGTCACGGAACACCATGCCCAGGCCGAACGCGGTGAGCGCCAGCGCCGGCAGCACGTTGCCGAACGGGATCGGCAGAACGATGAGCACGGCCATCGCGCCCACGCCGGTCGCGAGCCAGCGGCAACTGCCGGTTCGCACGAGGTGGGTGAGCCGCTCCCGCGACCAACGTGAAGCAAAGTCATAGAAGCCGGCCATCAGCCCCAGCACGCGCTGAGCACCCTGGCGCGGCAAGGCCATGCCCGCCACGCGCGGCGGCAGGCACACCAGTTCGTGGCCGCGCCACATGGCCAGAGCCACTGCGACCAGGCCCAGGCCGAGCAGCGTGCCCACGCCCGCCACCGGCAGCAGGCAGGGCACGGCCATCAGCACCAGCAACGTGCCCTGCGCGGCCGGGCCGTGAGCCGCTGCCATTTCGGCCAGCGAGACACGATCGGACTGCAGTTCGGCGGCGGCGGCGCGCAGGCGCTCGTGCAGCGGCGGCAACGTCATGCGCTCTCGAACATCTCGCGGTGCAGACCCCAGTGCTCGACGGCGGCACCCAGCACGATCGTCTCGCCCTCGGCGACGTGGTCGTCGGCTTGCACGACCTTCAGGCACAGCTGCAGCACTTTCATGCGCAGCGCCGGGTCGTCCACCTCGGCCATCAGTTGCGCCAGGGTGCGGGGATCGATCCGGCAGGCGTCGCTCCAGGTCAGGTGCGCGCTGTGCAGCAGGTCTTCGCAGAAGCCGTGCAGCACCGACTGCATGGTTTCGAGGTCCAGCCCGAGTTGCTCGTGCGCACCCTGGCGCTCGATCACGTCGAGTTCGGACTTGGCAAGGTGGCCATCGGCCAGCATCGTCAGGGCGACGATGCGGGCGGCGGCCTGCGGGCTGTTGGTCGGGTAGCTGCGCATGACGGTGGCTCCTGCGTTCACGCTCATTCGTCCGAGCCGCCGAAGCCGAACAGGCTGAGCAGGCTGGTGAACAGGTTGAAGATCGACACGTACAGGCCCACGGTGGCCAGCACGTAGTTGGTCTCGCCGCCGTTGACGATGCGGCTGGTCTCGAACAGGATCAGCCCGGCCGACAGCAGCGCGACCATGGCCGAGACCGCCAGGCCCAGCGCCGGCATCTGCAGGAACACCGCGGCCAGGCCGCCGAGCAGCGCGATCACCATGCCGGCGAACAGGAAGCCGCCCATGGCGCTGAAGTCGCGCCGCGTGCTCAGCACCCAGGCCGACAGGGCGAGGAACACCACGCCCGTGGCGCCCAGCGCCATCGTGATCACCTGCGCGCCGCCGGGCAGCGTGAGCAGCTTCGACAGCGCGGGGCCGAGCGTCCAGCCCATGAAGCCGGTGAGCGCGAAGACGGCCGGCAGCGCCCAGCCGCTGTTCTTCAGCCTGTGAACGGCGAACAGCAGGCCGAACATGCCCACCAGCGAGACAACAAGGCCCGGCGCCGGCAGCGCGAAGGCCACGGCGGCCGCGGCCACGCCGGCGCTGAACAGCAGCGTCATGGCCAGCAGGGCGTAGGTGTTGCGCAACACGCGCAAGGCCGGCAGCGGCGCCGCGGTGCTGGCTGCCGGCAATCCGGTACGAGCGTCGGCGCTCAGGGTGGAAGTGGTGTCGTTCATGGTCGCGGGTTCCTGTGAGTTCAAAGATCGGAAGCGATGGCGCGCGGTCGCGCTCGTTCGTGGGCCTGGCCGCGGCGCAGCAGGCGCACCAGCACGCGCGCAGCCCGTGCCAGCGCGCTGTCCAGGGCGCTGCGCCAGTCGCGCGCCAGCGAGGTGATGACGACCGTGCCGTTGCCGTCGGTCTTGAGTTCGACCTGGCAGCGCTTGTCGACGCCGCCGCGCGGGCCGTTGACGTCGGACAACTGCACCTTGGCACGCGGCACCAGCCACGCCAGGCGCCGCATCACGAAGCGGGCGCGCTGCACCGCCAGCTCACGCAGGCGGGCACCTTCCGGATCGCGGGATTCGAAGACGACTTGCATCGCAGGACCTCCATCGGTTGTAGCGAGTACCGAAGATAGGGTGCGATGGGTTTCCGAAAAAGCAGACAATTCTTGAGCTTCACTTCCGTACAAGCTGACAATGAGCCTGAGCTTCAACTACCGGCACCTGTACTACTTCTGGGTCGTTGCCAAGGAAGGCGGCATGGCGCGCGCCGCGGCACGGCTGGGCATGGCGGTGCAGACGGTGAGCACGCAGGTGCGCGAGCTCGAGCGTTCGCTCGGCCATGTGCTGCTCAAGCCGGCCGGCCGCGGCCTGGTGCTCACCGAAGCGGGCCTGGCCGCCATGCGCCAGGCCGACCAGATCTTCCAGCTCGGCGAGCAGTTGCCTGCCGAGGTGCGCGATGCCGCCACCACGCACGGCGTGCGGCTGGCCGTGGGCATCGCCGATGCCCTGCCCAAGCTGGTGGTGCGACGGCTGCTGCAGCCGGTGATCCAGGAGCCGCACCTGCGCCTGGTGTGCCACGTCGACGAATTCGAGGACATGCTCGCCGACCTGGCCTTGCACCGGCTCGACGTGGTGCTGGCCGACCGCGCCGCACCGCCGAATGCCAACCTCAAGCTCTACAGCCACGCGCTGGGCGCATGCGGACTGTCGTGGTACGCCGCGCCATCGCTGTACGCGTCGGCGCGGCGCGGCTTCCCGCAGTCGCTGGCCCGCGTTCCGTTGCTTTTGCCGACCTCCCATGCCGCGGTGCGTGGCCGCATTGACCACTGGCTGGAGCAAGCCGGCATCCGCCCCACGGTGGCCGGCGAATTCGAGGACAGCGCGCTGCTCAAGACCTTCGGCGCCAGCGGCATGGGCGTGTTCCCGGCCGTCGACCTGGTGCACGACGATCTCGTGCAGCGCTACGACGTGAAGCGCATCGGCGCCTGCGAAGGTGTCGAGGAGCACTTCTTCGCCATCGGCACCGAGAAGAAGGTGCTGCACCCGCTGGTGCAACGGCTGCTGCCGGCACCCAAAACCCTGAGGCCGCCGGCGCGACAGCCTGTGTGAATCGTCGCGACAAGTTGTCGCGCCCGGCGACCCCACCCCGACAGACTGTCGCAGCGCCGCGCATCCGCCCGTGTGCATGGCATTTCATAGGGGATCGCGCGTATCGGTGCGCACGATGCACTCATGTCCAATCACTCCAGCTCTGCCGTGAAGCAGGCAATCATTTGTCGGGCCCGGAGCCCGCGGGAGAACGATCGATGGACATGAACCGGAGGCACTTCTTCCGGGTCAGCGGAGCGGGGTTGGTGGGATCCAGCCTCGTCGCCATGGGCTTCTCGCCCACGGCGGCATTGGCGCAGACGCGCAACTTCAAGCTGGCTCGAACGACCGAAACCCGCAGCACCTGCCCGTATTGCTCGGTGAGCTGCGGCCTGGTGATGTACACGCTGGGCGACAAGGCGAAGAACGTCAAGTCGACCATCATCCACGTCGAGGGCGACCCCGATCACCCGGTCAACCGCGGCACGCTGTGCCCCAAGGGCGCCGGCGTGATGGACATGATCCAGTCTCCCAACCGCGTCAAGCACCCGCAGGTGCGCGAGGCCGGCGCGACGGAGTGGAAGACGATCTCCTGGGACGATGCGCTGACGCGCGTGGCCAGGCACCTGAAGGCCGACCGCGACGCCAACCTCGTCAAGACGGTCGAAAAGGACGGCAAGCAGATCACCGTGAATCGCTGGAACACCAGTGCCTTCCTGATCTCCTCGGCCTCCTCCAACGAATCCGGTTATCTGTCCGTGAAGGTCGCTCGCGGCCTGGGGATGGTCGCACTCGATACGCAAGCACGTATCTGACACGCGCCGACGGTGTCCAGTCTGGGCCCGACTTTCGGTCGCGGAGCGATGACCAACTCGTGGACTGATATCAAGAACACGGATCTCGTGCTGATCATGGGCGGCAATGCCGCCGAGGCTCACCCTTGCGGTTTCAAGTGGGTGACCGAGGCGCAGCAGACGCGCAAGGCCAAGCTGATCGTGGTGGACCCGCGCTTCACGCGCAGCGCCGCCGTGGCCGACTACTACGCGCCGATCCGGGTAGGCACGGACATCGCCTTCCTGGGCGGCGTCATCAACTACCTGCTGTCGAACAACAAGATCCACCTCGACTACGTCAAGCTGAACACCGACGCCACGTTCCTGACCAAGCCCGACTTCAAGTTCGACAACGGCTTCTTCAGCGGCTACGACGAGGCCAAGCGCAGCTACAGCAAGGCGAGCTGGGGCTACCAGCTCGGCGAGGACGGCTTCGTCAAGGTCGACGAGACGCTGCAGGACCCGCTGTGCGTGTTCCAGCAGATGAAGAAGCACTATGCCCGGTACACGCCGGAGCTGGTCAGCCAGATCACCGGCACGCCCAAGGAGCAGTTCCTGAAGGTGGCCGAGATGCTCGCGGCCACCTCGGCGCCGGACAAGGTGATGACCATCTGCTACGCGCTTGGCTGGACGCAGCACAGCGTGGGATCGCAGAACATCCGCACCATGGCCTTGATCCAGCTGCTGCTGGGCAACATGGGCCGGCCGGGCGGCGGCATCAACGCGCTGCGCGGCCACGCCAACGTGCAGGGCATCACCGACATGTGCGCCTACTCGGAGGTGCTCTCGGGCTACATGCTGTCGCCGACGGAGTCGGACGTCGACCGCGAGACCTACCTCAAGGTCCGCACGGGGAAGCCGTTGCGTCCGGGCCAGATGGCCTTCACGCAGAACTTCCCGAAGTGGCACACCAGCCTGATGAAGGCCTACTTCGGCAACGCGGCGACGAAGGACAACGACTTCGCCTACCACTGGATCCCCAAGCGTGACGGCGCCTACGACATCCTGGCGATCTTCGAGCGCATGCACCAGGGCAAGGTCAACGGCTTCGTCGTGCAGGGCTTCAACCCGCTGGCGGCCGTGCCCAACAAGAAGAAGCTCAGCGCCGCGCTGTCGAAGCTGAAGTACCTGGTGGTGATGGATCCGCTGGAGACGGAGACGAGCGAGTTCTGGAAGAACTTCGGCCCGCTCAACGACGTCAAGCCGGAGGAGATCAAGACCGAGGTGTTCCGCTTCCCGACGAGCTGCTTCGCCGAGGAAACGGGCTCCTTCACCAACTCCAGCCGCGTCATCAGCTGGAAGGAGAAGGCCGTCGATCCGCCGGGCGAAGCGAAGACGGACAGCGAGATCATGGCGCGCCTGTTCATGAAGCTGCGCGCCATGTACGCCAAGGAGGGCGGCACGCTGCCCGAACCGGTGGCGGGCCTCGCCTGGCCGTACCTGAACGGCAACGTGCCGAGCGCCGCCGAGCTGCTGCGCGAGATCTCCGGCAAGGCGCTGGCCGACCTGATGCCACCGCCGCCCGCGCCCAAGCTCGACGCCGCAGGCAAGCCGATCCCGGTGCCGCCACCGGCGCCGGGGACGCCACCGCCGGCGCCGATCCTGAAGGCCGGCGAGCAGGTCCCCGGCTTCGCGGTACTGCGCGACGACGGCAGCACCGCCTGCGGCAACTGGATCTACGCCGGTTGCTGGAGCCAGGCGGGCAACCTGACCGCACGGCGCGACAACAGCGACCCGACCGGCCTGGGCGTGTTCCCGAACTGGGGCTTCTCGTGGCCGGCCAACCGCCGCATCCTCTACAACCGCGCCAGCGCCGACAAGGACGGCAAGCCCTGGGATCCGAGCCGCAAGTACCTGGCCTGGAACGGCAGCTCCTGGGCTGGCGGGGCCGACGTGCCCGACATGCGGCCCGACGCCGCGCCCGAGCAGGGCGTGGGCGCCTTCATCATGAACCCCGAGGGTGTGGCCCGGCTGCACGCCATCGGCATGAGCGACGGCCCGTTCCCCGAGCACTACGAGCCCTTCGAGACGCCGGTGGGCGTGAACCTGATGTGCCCGAGCAATGCCAAGGCCGTCAGCAACCCCGCCGCCCGCGTCTACAAGGGTGATCTCGAGGCCTTCGGCAAGAAGGAGGAGTTCCCCTACGCGGCCACCACCTACCGCCTCACCGAGCACCTGCACTACTGGACCAAGCATTCGCGCAGCAACGCGATCGTGCAGCCGGCGCCCTTCGTCGAGATCGGCGAGGAGCTGGCGAAGGAAAAAGGCATCAGGCAGGGCGACAAGGTGCGCGTGAAGAGCAACCGCGGAGAGGTGATCGCGGCCTGCGTGGTCACCAAGCGGATGAAGGGCCTCGACGTGAACGGCAAGAAGGTTCACCACGTCGGCATCCCCATCCACTGGGGCTTCAAGGGCGTGACGCAGAACGGCTACCTGGCCAACGCATTGACACCGTTCGTCGGCGACGCGAATTCGCAGACGCCGGAGTTCAAGGCGTTCCTCGTCAACATCGAGAAGGTGTAAGCCATGGCCAGCCTCCAATCGCAAGATGTGGTCGCCCGCTCGGCCACCACCACGCCCTCCCCGCAGGTGCGCAACAACGCGCCGCAGGTCGCCAAGCTCATCGACGAGTCCAAGTGCATCGGCTGCAAGGCCTGCCAGGTCGCGTGCATGAACTGGAACGACCTGCGCGACGAGATCGGCACCAACATCGGCGTCTACGACAACCCGAGCGACCTCACGCCGTCCTCCTGGACGGTGATGAAGTTCTTCGAGGTCGAGCCGACCGAAGGCAGCCTCGAGTGGCTGATCCGCAAGGACGGCTGCATGCACTGCGAGGACCCGGGCTGCCTGAAGGCCTGCCCGGCGCCCGGCGCGATCGTCAAGCTGTCCAACGGCATCGTCGACTTCATCTCCGAGAACTGCATCGGCTGCGGCTACTGCGTCAAGGGCTGCCCGTTCGACGTGCCACGCATCAGCGCCAAGGACAACAAGGCCTACAAGTGCACCTTGTGTTCCGACCGCGTGGGTGTGGGCCTCGAACCGGCCTGCGTGAAGACCTGCCCGACCGGCGCCATCGGCTTCGGCACCAAGGACGACATGGTCGCCTACGGCGAGAAGCGGGCCGGCGAGCTGAAGGAGCGCGGCTTCGCGAACGCCGGCCTGTACAACCCGCAGGGCGTGGGCGGCACGCACGTGATGTACGTGCTCAAGCATGCCGACCGGCCCGAGCTGGAAGACCTGCCGAAGAACCCGAGCATCAGCCCGATAGTGTCGCTGTGGAAGGGCGTGGCCAAGCCGCTGGCCGTGGCCGGGATGATCGGCGCGGTGCTGGTCGGGTTCCTGCACTACATGAAGGTGGGGCCGATCGAGGAGAAGTCGGACGAGAAGGCCGACGAGAAGGAGACGACATGAGCCGCCTGCTGCAACGCTACAACGACCGCGAGCGTTTGAACCACTGGGTGATTGCGCTGCTGTTCGTGCTCACCGGCCTGTCGGGCCTGGCCTTCTTCCACCCGGCGTTCTACTTCTTCACGAACCTGTTCGGCGGCGGCCAATGGGCGCGCATCCTGCACCCGTTCATGGGTGTGGCGATGTTCGTGTCCTTCCTCGGGCTGTTCTTCCGCCTGTGGCGCGACAACGTGATGAACGACGCCGACAAGGAGTGGCGCGCCCACTCCGGCGACATGCTGCGCGGCGACAAGAAGAAGATGCCGCCGGTGGGCAAGTACAACGCCGGGCAGAAGATGATGTTCTGGGTGACGGCGCTGAGCCTGCTGGTCATGCTGGTGACCGGCGTGATGTTCTGGCGCCCCTGGTTCGCACCCGTCTTCCCGATCGCCGTGCAGCGCGCCGCCGTGCTGCTCCACTCGGTGGCGGCGGTGGTTCTGATCCTGTCCACCATCGTGCATGTCTACGCGGCCATCTGGGTCAAGGGCTCGGTGCGCGCGATGACCCGCGGCACCGTCACCGACGCCTGGGCGCGGCAGCACCACACGCTGTGGCACGAGCAGATGACCCGGGGGAAATGATCCGATGACGATGGCCGCCACGGTGCGGGTGATGACACCCGAAGAGATCGCAGCCCGCGCCGGCGGCGACACCGCGTTCCTGCATGCGCCCGTGCGCAGCACCGTGTTCGCCGAGCGCGCCATGCGCCTGCGCCAGCTCGCGCGTGGCCATGCCATGTGGGATTTCCTGCTCTTCATGGCCGATCTCGCGCAGGCGCAGCAGGACCGGCTGAAGGGCTTGCCCGGCGTCGCCTTGCCCGATACCGACGCGCTGGACCGCGCCGCCCAGCGCGGCGCCCCGCCGCTGGATGCCGCCGACTGGCCGCGCGACCCGGTCTGGCACGGCGTGGCCCGTGTCATCGCCTCCGACCTGCGCGCCGGCGCGCCCGCCGGTGCGCAGGATGCGCTGGAGAAGGTGGCCGACGCGAGCAGCGACTGGTTCGAGCGCCAGGCCGACTGCCTGCTCACCGGCGTGATGGAGGGCCTGGACCTGGCCACCGCGCCGTTGGTGGCGGCGGCACTGCAGGTCTACTGGACGCACATGGCCACCACGCTGATGCAGCGCAGCGACGGCCGCGGCCAGCCCTTCGGCCGCATCGACGACGAGACCGCCTGCCCCTGCTGCGGCAGCCGCCCGGTGGCCAGCATCACGCGCAGCAGCGGCGAGTCGCTCGGCCAGCGCTACCTGCACTGCTCGCTGTGCAGCCTGCAGTGGCACATGGTGCGCATCAAGTGCCCGAACTGCCTGAGCACCAAGAGCCTGGCCTACCAGTCCCTCGATGCCGCCGGTGCCGGCGGCGAAGCCTCGCAGCGCGTGGCCAACGCCGCGCTGCAGGCCGAGACCTGCGACGACTGCGGCAGCTACCTGAAGATCATGCACACCGACCGCGACCCCTTCGTCGAGCCGGTCGCCGACGACCTGGCCAGCCTGACGCTGGACCTGCTCGTCTCCGAGGCGGGCTACCAGCGCCATGGCGTCAACCTGATGCTGCTGTTCGGCGCGCCCGACGCGCCGCCCGATCCACCGCCAGCGCAAGGGGGCGGCTGATGTCGCGGCCCGCCGAATCCGTGGTTCACGGTTCCAAGGCCAGCGCGAAGGACCTCCCCTCCGTCGACAGGCTGTTGCGCTCGCCCGCGGTGAGCGAACTCGTGGCCGAGCATGGCCACACGCTGGTGGCCGAACAGGCGCGGGCGCTGCTCGACGGCCTGCGCGTGCAGGCCCTGGCCGGCGCGCTGGACGTGTCGGCCGTGAATGCCGGCGCGCTGCAGGCATCGCTGGCCGCGCGCATCGCCCAGCGCCTGGCGCCGCGCATGCGCCGCGTGCTCAACCTCACCGGCACGGTGATCCACACCAACCTCGGCCGCGCACTGCTCGCCGACAGCGCGCTGCAGCATCTGCTGGCGATGATGGCGGGGCCGAACAATCTCGAGTACGACCTGGCCTCCGGCGGCCGCGGCGACCGCGACAGCATCGTCGAAGAGCTGCTGTGCACGATCACCGGTGCACAGGCGGCCACGGTGGTCAACAACAATGCCGCGGCGGTGCTGCTGACGATTGCCGCCATGGCGCGCGGCAAGGAGGTCATCGTCTCGCGCGGCGAACTGGTCGAGATCGGCGGCGCCTTCCGCATGCCCGACGTGATGGCCAGCGCCGGCGCCACGCTGGTCGAGGTGGGCACCACCAACCGCACCCACCCGGCCGACTACGAGCGTGCCATCGGCGAGCGCACGGCGCTGGTGATGAAGGTGCACACCAGCAACTACGCGGTGCAGGGCTTCACCGCCGCCGTCGACGAGGCCACGCTCGCCGGCATCGCGCACGCCAAGGGCGTGCCGCTGGCCACCGACCTGGGCAGCGGCTCGCTGGTCGACCTGGCCACGTACGGCTTGCCGCGCGAACCGCTGCCGCAGGAGATGCTCGCCGCCGGCTGCGACGTCGTCACGTTCAGCGGTGACAAGCTGCTCGGCGGGCCGCAGGCCGGCCTGATCGTCGGCACGAAGGAGGCGGTGGGCCGCATCCGCAAGTTCCCGATGAAGCGCGCGCTGCGCATGAGCAAGCTGCCGCTGGCCGCGCTCGAAGCCACGCTGATGCTCTACCTGCGCCCCGAGCGGCTGGCTCAGGACCTGCCGACGCTGCGCCTGCTCACCCGGCCGGCGGCGCAGATCCGTGAACTCGCGCTGCAGCTCGCGCCGGCCGTCGGCGAGGCCGTGGCGCCGCGCTTCACGGTCGAGGTGGCCGACATGCAGGGCCAGATCGGCTCCGGCTCGCTGCCGGTCGAACGCCTGCCCTCGGCCGGCCTCGCCATCGCGCCGGCGCAGAAAAAGGGCGCCGGGCGCGCGCTCGACGAACTCGCCGCGGCGTTGCGTGCGCTGCCCCTGCCCGTCATCGGCCGGGTCTCCGACGACCGGCTGCTGCTCGACCTGCGCTGTCTCGAAGACGCGCCCGCCTTCACTGGCCAGTTGCTCGCTCTGCGCGCGGCGCTGGCCTGACTCCGTTCGCTTTCACCGCTGTCACACGCCAATCCAAAAGGAGAACCACAAGATGACCCTCGATCGACGCCAGTTCCTCGCCGGTGCGGCGGGTGCGTCGGCTGCGCTGCTCGGAGGCTGCGCGGCACCCTCGCCCACGCCGCCTACGGCCGCCGCGGCTCCGGCGCTGCCCTTCCTGATCGGCAACCCGGCGCAGACGCTGCTGCCCAAGGGCAAGGCGCCCCGCGTGGTAGTGGTGGGCGGCGGCTGGGGCGGGCTCACCGTGGCCAGGCACCTGCGCCAGCTCGCCCCGTCGGCCGAGGTGGTGATGCTCGAGCGCAACCCGACCTTCTTCTCCTGCCCGCTGAGCAACAAGTGGCTGATCGACGTGGTCGACACCGCCTTTCTGACGCACGACTATCTGCGTGTGTCCGAGCGCCACGGCTACCGCTTCGTGCAGTGCGAGGTGCTCGAGATCGACCGCGGCGCACGCCGCGTCGTCACCAGCCAGGGCCAGCTCGACTATGACTTCCTGGTCATCGCCGCGGGCATCCGCTACGGCTACGAGGCCTGGTTCGGCAACGACCGGCGCGCCGCCGACACCACGCGGGCGCGCTTTCCCGCCGCCTACGTGCCCAATGCCGAGCATGTGGCGCTCAAGCGCGCGCTGCACGGCTTCAAGGGCGGCGACTGGGTGATGAACCTGCCGCCGCCGCCGCAGCGCTGCCCGCCCAGCCCCTACGAGCGGGCCTGCCTGGTGGCCTGGTACTTCAAGACCAACAAGATCAAGGGCCGCGTCACCATCCTCGACCACAAGCCCGGCGTGGCGCCCATCGGCAACGGCTTCCGCACCGCCTTCAACGAGCTCTACAAGGACTACATCACCTACGTGCCCAACGCCCACGTGCAGGAGATCGACCCGTTCGCGCAGCGCATCAAGACGGCGGCCGGCGACATGCGCTTCGACCACGCCGTGCTGATGGCGCCGCACCAGGCCGCCGACATCGTCTGGAAGGCCGGCGCGATCGGCACCGACGCGCAGGGCAAGCCCACCGGCTGGGCCGACATCGAGCCGCGCAAGCTGCACCTGCGGCGCGACGACCGCGTCTACGTGATCGGCGATGCGGTGGGCCAGGTGTCGCCGACCTTCCGCTTCTATCCGAAGAGCGGCCACGTGGCCAATGCGCACGGGCAGATCGTCGCCGGCTACATCGCGCAGCGGCTGGCGGGCAAGGAACCCGAGCTGAAGCTGCCCGACAACCTGTGCTACATGCTGGTCAACGGCAGCCCGCGCGAGGCGATCAGCGTGCAGTTCGACTACACGGTGAACTCGCAGGGCGTCATCGAGCAGCAGCAGATCGACGACAACGACCGGCGCGAGGAGCTCGTCAAGGAGAACTTCCGCTGGGCCGGCATCAAGTTCGACGACATGTTCTCCTGAGTCGAACGAGCCACGCAGCATGATCGTCGGCACCGCAGGCCACATCGACCACGGCAAGACCACGCTGGTGAGGGCACTCACCGGCGTGGACACCGACCGCCTGCCCGAGGAGAAGAAGCGCGGCATCAGCATCGAGCTCGGGTATGCCTTCCTCGACGTGCCGGACTCCGACCAGCGCATCGGCTTCGTCGATGTGCCCGGCCACGAGCGGCTGGTGCACACCATGCTCGCCGGCGCCACCGGCATCGACTTCGCATTGCTGCTGGTGGCCGCCGACGACGGCGTGATGCCGCAGACGCGCGAACACCTTGCCGTGCTGTCGCTGCTCGGCATGTCGCGCGGCGCGGTGGTGGTCACGAAGACCGACCGCGCCGATGCGCAGCGTGTACAGGCGGTTTGCGGCGAGGCCACGGCCCTGCTCGCGGGCACGCCGTTGGCGGGCGCACCGGTGCTCGCCGTCTCGGCGCTCGGCGGCGAAGGCCTGCCCGCGCTGAAGGCGCTGCTGCTCGACGCAGCGCGCGGCGCACCGCGTGCCGCCGATGCGGCGCAGGCTTTCCGCCTGGCGATCGACCGCGTCTTCACGCTCGACGGCGTGGGCACCGTGGCCACCGGGACGGTGCATGCCGGCACGGTGCGCGTGGGCGACACGCTGCGCCTCGTGCCGGGCGAACGCGAGATTCGCGTGCGCAGCCTGCACGCGCAGAACCAGGCGGTGACGCAATCGGTGGCCGGGCAGCGCTGCGCGGTGGCGCTGGCCGGCGTGGCCAAGGACGAGGTCTCGCGCGGCCAGTGGCTGGTGAGTCCGGCCGCCGCGCTGGCCACCGACCGCATCGACGTGGCGCTGACCCTGTGGCACGCCGAGACACGGCCCTTGCGCACGGGCACGCCGGTGCACGTGCACCTGGGCGCGGCCGGCGTGCCCGGCACGGTGGCGATGCTCGATGGCGACACGCTTGCCCCGGGCGCCAGCGGCCGCGCGCAGCTCGTTCTGCGGGCGCCCATCGGCGCGTGGTTTGGCGACCGGGTCGTGCTGCGCGACGCCTCCGCCAGCCGCACGCTGGCCGGCGGCACTGTGCTCGACCCGTTCGCGCCGCAACGCTACCGGCGCACGCCGCAGCGCCTGGCCGAACTCGACGCGCTCGCCCTGCCCGAACCCGCCGCGCGGCTGGCGGCCTGCCTGGCCAGCGCGCCGCAGGGCCTCGAGCTGCGCCGCTTCGCTGCGGCCCAGGGCCGCCAGATCACGCTCGACGTGCCCGGTGCGCTGCGCCACACCGACGCCCAGGCCGACTGGGCGCTCGGCGCCGCGCAGACCGCAGCGGCACGCGAGGCGCTCTTGACGGTGCTGACCGCGTACCACGCGAAGCAACCCGACGAGATCGGCCCGGACGCTTCTCGTCTGCGCCGGCTGGCCGCGCCGCGCCTGCCCGAAGCGCTGTGGCGCGCGCTGCTCGACGCGCTGCGCCGCGAGGGCGTGCTGGCGCTGCGCGGCGCCTTCGTGCACTTGCCCGAACATGGCGTGCGGCTGTCGGCCAGCGAAGAGCGCATCGCGCAGAAGGTCGCGCCGCGGCTCGAGCAGGCCGGCTATGAAGGCGCCTGGGCGCGCGACCTGGCACGCGACGCGAACGAGTCGGAGGCGCTGATGCGCACCACGCTCGCCCGCCTGGCGCAGCGCGGCGAGCTGCACCAGGTGGTCAAGGACCTGTACTACCCGCTGGCCACGATGGCCCGCCTGGCGGCCATCGCACGGAACGTGGCGGCGGCCGACGGCACGCAGCAGGTCAGTGCCGCGTCCTTTCGCGATGCCACGGGGCTGGGGCGCAAGCGCGCCATCCAGATCCTCGAATACTTCGACCGCGTCGGCCTGCTGCGCCGCGTGGGCGACATGCACAAGTTGCGCGCCGACTCGACGCTGTTCGTCGAGGCGGTGATGTCATGAGATCAACGGAGGGGAAACGATCCTGGTGGATCGGCCGGGCTTCAAACCCGGTGGGTGGCGCCATGCGCTGCCGGGCGGGTTCGACTCCCGTTCCCCTCCGCCGTCGATCATTCATCCGGCTGCTGCGCACGCCGATCTCGCGCCTGCGCGGCTCGCCGTACCGGTGTACGGCTGCGCTGCTCGACGCGACCTCGGCACGCTCGCGACGCCGACTGAACGACCGACGTCTGGCGATGGTGACGGGATGATGGCGGCCGGGCTCGAGTTTCCTGGCGATCTGCACTACCTGGTCGAGCATCAGGTGTGGGCGCGGGTCGAGGGCGACGGCACGGCGACGGTCGGCATCACTGCGCTGGGCATCGCGCAAGCCGGCGAGATCTACATGTGCCGGCCGAAGTGGCCAGGCTCGGTGATCGAGCAAGGCCGCTCGATCGCGGTGGTGGAGCTGGCCAAGTCCATCGTCTCGGTGAAGTCGCCGGTGCGCGGCACGGTGACGGCCATCAACACGGCGCTGGAGAAGTCGCCGGAGCTCGTTCACCGCGATCCGTACGGCGAAGGCTGGCTGGCGCGCGTGCAGCTCGCCGATTTCGACGCCGACTGCGCCGCGCTGCTGCACGGCGAGCCGGTGGCGGCGGCGATGGCACACCATGCCTGGCTGAGCCGGGCGGACGACTCATGAGCTTCGTCGAACACCCGGCCGAGGGCATCGCCATCCTGCTCTGGGCGGCCGACCCCGACGCGCCGCACCGCCTGGCCACGCCCTTCTTCCACGCGGCGGCGGCGGCAGCGATGGACCTGCCGGTGGAGATCTACTTCACGGCGCGCAGCGTGCGCCTGCTCGTGCCCGGCGTGGCGGCGTCGCTGCGCGCCAGCGAGCGCCACGGCAAGACCGTGCTCGACACAATGCGCGAAGCGGTGGCGCACGGCGCCCGGCTGCTCGCCTGCAGCGACGCGCTCGATGCGAACGGCATCGCGGCGGATGCGCTGATCCCCGAGTGCCACGGTCGCGGCGGCGCGGTGCAGTTCATGGCGCGCGCCGCCGACCTGCGCTGGCGCACGCTGGTCTTCTAGAGGTTGGCACGGCCCCGGCCGGGCGCGGGGCGTGCAGAATGTCCCCCGGGGCCTTCGCCCCCGGGAGAACCAGCCTTGAGCGACGAGACCGACGCAGGCCCGCGGGCCGCCGCGATCCTCGACGACGGCAGCGGCAGTGCAGACGCGCTGCTGGCATCGATCGCCAGCTCGCAACGCCGCGCCGGGCGCCGCGTGCGCGGTCTGCTGATGACGCATCCCGTCGGCGCGCAGAACTGCGCCGCCGCGATGGTGCTGGTCGACCTGGAAACGCGCGAGGAGTACCTCGTCTCCCAGCCGCTCGGCCAGGATTCGCAGGCCTGCCGTGCGGATCCGCAAGGCTTTGCGCGGGCCAGCGTGGTGCTGCGCCGGGCGGCCGACGAGCAGGCCGACCTCGTGATCAGCAACCGCTTCGGCGGGCTCGAAGCGGGCGGCGGCGGCTTCTGCAGCGAGTTGCTCGAACTGATGTCGCGCGACGTGCCGGTGCTGACGGTGGTCTCACCGCGGCACGTTGAAGCCTGGCAGGAGTTCACGGGCGGCGCGCCGGTGATGCCGCCCCAGGCCGAAGCCATCACCCGGTGGCTCGCCCAGACCGTCTGCGCGGCCTGAGGCGCTGAGCGCCCTCCCCCCTGCGCTCAGCGCAGGCCCAGTTCGTCGAGCTTGCGGTACAGCGTGTTGCGGCTGATGCCCAGGCGGCGCGCGGCCTCCGAGAGGTTGCCCGCGCAGGTCTGCACGATCTGCCGCACGGTGCGCTCCGACTGCAGCCGCAGGTCGGCCCCTTCGTCGATCACGGCGCGCGGCGCGGCCGTGGCGCGCAGGTCGGCTGCCAGGTCGTCGGGCAGGTGCGACCAGCCGATCTCGGCGTCGCTGTCGTCGAGCAGCGCGCAGGCGGTCTGCAGCGCGTTGTGCAGCTGGCGCAGGTTGCCCGGCCAGCGGTAGGCCGACACCGCCTGCGCCACCTCGGGGGCCAGCGTAAGCTCGCGGCCGGGCAGGATCTCGTGCAGCAGACGCGCGATCAGCGCGAGTTTGTCCAGGCGCTCGCGCAGCGGCGGCATCTCCAACGTCAGGCCGTTGAGGCGGTAGTAGAGGTCTTCGCGGAAGCGTCCGGCGTCCATCTCGGCGCGCAGTGTGCGGTGCGTCGCGCAGACGAGGCGGAAGTCCACCGCCACCGGCTTGCCCCCGCCCAGCGGCGTGACCTGCCGGTCCTGCAGCACGCGCAGCAGCCGCGCCTGCAGCGGCATCGGCATGTCGCCGATCTCGTCGAGGAACAGCGTGCCGCCGTGCGATTCGCGGATGCGGCCCGGCGCGCCGTCGCGGCTGGCGCCGGTGAAGGCGCCGGCGCGGTAGCCGAACAGCTCGGCCTCGATCAGCGTCTCGGGCAAGGCCGCGCAATTGACCGCCACGAAGGGCCCGTCGCGTCGCGCGCTGCAGGCGTGCACGGCCCGCGCGAAGACTTCCTTGCCGGCCCCCGATTCGCCATGCAGCAGCAGCGAGATCGGCTTGTCGAGCACGCGCCGGGCGCGGTCCACCGCGGCGTGCATGGCCGGGTCACCGCTGTCCAGCGCGGCCAGCGCGTCGGCCTTCGGCGCGGCGCCGCGGTCGGCGGCATCGCGCGACACGGCGCGCACCGGCTGCGTCGCCAGCACGGCACGGCCAGCTTCGGCGCGCAGCCACAGCACGCTGCCGTCGTGGCGGCGCACGGTGTGCGGCGCCTGGCCGCTGTGCCGCGCCCAGGCCCACAGCGTGGCCATGTCGAGCTGCAGCGCGTGTTCGATCGTGCGCGCGCCGATGTCGGCGCAGGCCAGGCCGAGCATGGCCAGGGCCGAGGCGTCGGCGCCGGTGATCCAGCCGTCGTCCGACAGCGCGAGCAGGCCTTCGGTGACGGTGCCGATGCCCTCGGGCTGCGCATGCAGGCGCAGGCGCAGGCTGCCGGTATGGCGGGTGTCGAACAGGCGGTGCTCGATCATGCGTGCCGCCGAGCGCACCAGCGCCAGCGTGTGGCGGTGGTAGCCGCGGTGGTCACCGGAGATGTCGAGCACGCCGAGCACGCGGCCGCAGGGGTCGATGATGGGCGCGGCGGTGCAGGTGAGGAAGCCGTTGCGCTCCAGGTAATGCTCGCCGGCGTGCACGACCACCGGCGCGGCATCGGCCAGCGCGGTGCCGATGGCGTTGGTGCCGCGCCATTGCTCGTGCCAGCTGGCGCCGGGCCGAAGGGCCACGCGTTGCGCGCGGTCGACGAAGCTCGCATCGCCCAGCGCCTGCAGCAGCATGCCCTGCGCGTCGGCGAGGATGACCATGCTGTCGTTGTCGCGCGTCTGGTCGAACAGGTACTCCATCACCGGCCGCGCATGGGCGACCAGCTCACGCTGGTGCTCCAGGGCGCGCACGAGCTGCGGCGTCGAGGCGTGCGGTGCGCCGAGCATGCGCCCGGTGGGCGCCAGCCCGAACTGACGGCTGCGTTGCCAGCTGCGCTGCAAGCCCGGCTCGATCAGGCCGCTGCCGGGCTCGCCGCGCTCGAGCAGCTGGCGGCGGGCCTCGCGCAGGCGCGCGGCAGGGGTGCGGGTGGCAAGGGCATGGTGGTTCATCGTGTCTCCTGGGGGGCTTCTGACGAGCCCTGGCGTGACTTCAACGCAAGGATCGAGCCTAGCGTCGTACGTGGGCGGCGCAAGCGATTCAACCGATTTGCGGGCATCGACTGTCCCGCTTCGTGACAGCTGTTCAGCACGACACAGCCCGGCGGCAGTCTGGCGGGCCCGACTGACGGTGTTCTTGCGCCAGATCAGGCCTTCTCCGCTCGAACCGCGCTGGCACGCCGCGTGCGATGCGGCCCACCCGATTCCGCGCGGCATCCGGATTGCGCGGTTCACGGCTCGAAACATTCCACCCACCATCCGGACGGAGACACGACATGATCTACGCACAACCGAACAGCCCGGGCGCCCCGCTCGAATTCAAGGCCGCCTACGACAACTTCATCGGCGGCAAGTTCGTCAAGCCGCTGAAGGGCCAGTACTTCGACGTCATCACGCCGATCAGCGGCAAGGTCTACACCAAGGCCGCCCGCTCGGGCGCCGAAGACGTCGAGCTGGCGCTGGACGCCGCCCACGCCGCCACGGCGACATGGGCCGCCACCTCGGCCGGCGAGCGCGCCGGCATCCTGCTGAAGATTGCTGACCGCATCGAGCAGAACCTGGAGCGCCTGGCCTACGCCGAGACGGTGGACAACGGCAAGCCGATCCGCGAGACGCTGAACGCCGACATCCCGCTGGCGGTCGACCACTTCCGCTACTTCGCCGGCTGCCTGCGCGCGCAGGAAGGCGCGCTCAGCGAGATCGACGGCAACACCATCGCCTACCACTTCCACGAGCCGCTCGGCGTGGTCGGCCAGATCATCCCGTGGAACTTCCCGATCCTGATGGCGGCGTGGAAGCTCGCGCCGGCGCTGGGCGCGGGCAACTGCGTGGTGCTCAAGCCGGCCGAGAGCACGCCGGTGAGCATCCTCGTGCTGACCGAGCTGATCGCCGACCTGCTGCCGCCGGGCGTGCTCAACATCGTCAACGGCTACGGCCGCGAGGCCGGCATGCCGCTGGCCACCAGCAAGCGCATCGCCAAGATCGCCTTCACCGGCAGCACCGCCACCGGCCGCGTGATCGCGCAGGCCGCGGCCACCAACCTGATCCCGGCCACGCTGGAGCTCGGCGGCAAGAGCCCGAACGTCTTCTTCGACGACGTCGCCGCGGCCGACGACGCCTTCCTCGACAAGGCCATCGAAGGCCTGGTGCTGTTCGCCTTCAACCAGGGCGAGGTGTGCACCTGCCCGAGCCGCGCGCTGATCCAGGAATCGATCTACGACAAGTTCATGGCGCGTGCGCTGGACCGCGTGAAGGCCATCAAGCAGGGCAACCCGCTGGACACCGAGACGATGATGGGCGCGCAGGCCTCGGCCATGCAGATGGACAAGATCATGTCCTACCTCGAGGTGGGCAAGCAGGAAGGCGCGCAGCTGCTGGTCGGCGGCGGGCGTGCGCAGATGGGCGGCGACCTGGCGGGCGGCTACTACATCCAGCCGACCCTCTTCAAGGGCAACAACTCGATGCGCATCTTCCGCGAGGAGATCTTCGGGCCGGTGCTCGCGGTGACCACCTTCAAGACCGAGGCCGAGGCGCTGGCCATCGCCAACGACACGCCCTACGGCCTGGGCGCCGGCGTGTGGACGCGCGACGGCAGCCGTGCCTACCGCATGGGCCGCGGCATCCAGGCCGGCCGCGTGTGGACCAACTGCTACCACGCCTACCCGGCGCACGCCGCCTTCGGCGGCTACAAGGAATCGGGCATCGGCCGCGAGACGCACAAGGCCATGCTCGACCACTACCAGCAGACGAAGAACCTGCTGGTGAGCTACTCGCCGAACAAGCTCGGGTTCTTCTGATCGTGCAGACGCTGGCGCGCGTGCAGTCCACCGAGGCGGCACGCGCCCTCGTCGCCGAGCTGCGCGCGCAGCACGGTGCGATCCTGTTCTACCAGTCGCACGGCTGCTGCGCAGGCAGCGCGCCGATGTGCTTTGCGGCGACGGAACTCGCGCTCGGTTTGGGCGACCGCCTGCTCGGCCGTCTCGACGGGGCGGCCGACGGCGTGCCGGTGTACGCCAGCCTGGCGCAATGCGACTACCTGGCCGGCCTGGCGATGACGCTGGACGTGGCACCGGGCAACACCGGCAGCTTCGGTCTGGAGGATGGCTCGGGCCGGCACTTCGTGGCGCACTTTCGCCTGTGGACCGATGCGGAGCGCGACCGGCTCGCGCCGATCGAGGCCGTGCGTCTCTAGGCTGCCGCCGCGCGCAGCGTCGCGGCGAGCACGAGGCCCGGCCTTTCGTGGCCGGGCCGCACCGACTTCAGCTGCAGGTCGCCACCGAAGGCCCAGACTCGCTCCTTGACGCCCGCCAGGCCGTTGCCGCGGCGCACTGCGGCACCGGCATCGACGAGGCCGATACCGTCGTCGGCGACCGACCAGTCGATCGTGTCGCGGCCCCGGGGCCAGCGCAACGTCACGGTGGCCTCGGCGGCCTGCGCATGGCGGGCCACATTGGTCAGAGCCTCCTGGCTGATGCGGTACAGCGCGAGCGCCAGGTCGCGCGGCAGCGTGCGCCCAGGCTCGGCATCGATCTCGAGCGCCACCCGCAACGCGCCGCTGGCGCTCTTGCGCCAACCCTCGGCCAGGCCCTGCAGCAGTTTAGCCAGCGTCGCCACGCTCGTGTCGCCGAGACCATCGGCCGCGCCGCCGAGAGGCTGCAGCCGCGCGAGCAGCCCGCGCACGTCGTTCTGGATCGCCGCGCACTGCTCGGCCATGCCCTGGACCACCGGCTGCACGTCGGGCAGTTCGCGCAGGCGCTGCGCCAGCCAGGCCGCGTCGATGCGGATCGCGGTGAGGCGCTGGCCGAACTCATCGTGCAGCTCGCGCGACAAGCGCATGCGCTCTTCCTCCTGCAGCGACTGCACCTTGTGGCCGAGCATGCGCCGCTCGGCCTGGGCCACGTCGAGCGCCCGGCCGAGTGCACGCAATGCCGTGGCGATCTGCTCCAGTTCGCCGGTCGGCATGGCGGGAATCGCACGCGCGGCCGCGGGGTCCCCGGCCTGGATGCGTGCGATCGCCGCCAGCAGGCCCTGCAGCGGCCGAAACGCCGCGCGCACGTTCCAGGACATCACCGCCAGCATCAAGGCCATGCCCAGCAGCAGCACCCCCAGCAAGCTGCCCAGGTAGGCGACGGCCTCGCGACGCTCGCTGTCGCGCTGCGCGGCCAGCGTCAGCGTCCAGGGCTCGCGGCCGGGGCGCGGCAGCGGCCACGTCACAGGCTGCACCTCGGTACCGGGTCGCCAGCGGCGATGCAGGTCAGTGAGCGCCTCCACCAGCCGCGAGCTCTCCGGCCCCTGCAGGCGGCCGAGCAGCAGTCGGCCCGCACCGTCGCGCAGGGCGAGCGACAGGTGGCGCAGCGGCGTCTCGCCCTCGTGCGCCTGCAGCACGGCGATCAGCTCGGCATCGCTGAGCGAGCTCGCCTGAGTCAGGCGCGACATCGCGGCAGCCAGTGACATGGCGGCCTGCACTTCGCCGTCGATGTCGGCATCGGTGCGCGCCAGGCCGAGCGCCAGCGCCCCGAGCAGCGTCAGCACGGCCACCGCCATGGCGCGCCGCATCACGCGACGCGGCAGATCCATCGGAACCTGCTCGGCTGTCATCGCCGCACTACAGGTCGTACCAGGCGATGCCCAGCACCACGCCGCTGCCGCGCACATCCTCGCTGCGCACGCGCTGCCAGGCGATGTCGACGGCCAGGCGCTCGCGCTTGATCCAGTGGCGCACGCCGGCGTGCACGAGCCGGCCTTCGCGGTCGCTTGCCCACTCGCCGAACAGCGCGGTGCGGTTCCAGATCTCGTGCTCGGCGGCGAGCACGCCCGTCCACACGCGGCGCTCCTCGCGCGGCTTGGCCACGCCGACGTTGACGTGGAAGGTGCCGGCGCCTTCGTTGAACTGCACGCTCAGCGGCAGGCTCAGCGACACGCCGGCGCGCTGCCAGGGGCCGCCTTGCGGGCGCTCCATGTCGAGCGTGGCGACCACGCCCCAGCCCCAGCCGTCGCGCGAGATCCGGTTGAACAGGTGCTTGTACTCGAGCTCGATCTCGTGGCCGTTGCCGATGTCGCGGTCGACCACGCGGCGGAACTCGACCTGCAGCGAATTCACCGGGTCGAACGCGTACTCGGGCGCCACGGTCAGCGTGCGCTGCGCCCCCGCCTGGCGGACCCAGTTCTCCACCGACCAGACCTGCTCCTCGTCGTCTTCGGCAGCGCCGCTGTTGGTGACGATGTAGGGCCGGTCGGCGCTCCAGGACAGCTGGGCCGCGGCGAGCAGGCTCAACGAGGCCAGCAGTCGAAAGTTCATGCGAAAGTTCATGCGCCATCCTGCCATGAACGGCGCACGACATCCGCTGCGCCTGGGCTGGCTTGCGCGCAGCACCGAAGAAGAACCGCTGCCCGCGATCTGCGGACAGCGGTTGAAATCAGCTAGAAGCCGACGATGCGAATCGTGCGTGAGCCCAGGAGGGCCCGCATTGCACCGCTGCAGTCTGGCGCGGTGCGGCGCGCGAAGCCAGGGAAGACTTCCCGCTGGTGGGCTCAGGCCGCGTGGGCCACCGCCAGCGCGGGGGTCGCCGACTGTGCCGCGCCGGTCAGGCGGAAGCAGAGCTGCGCCCCGCCCTCGGGTGCCACTGCGGCCCAGACGCGGCCTCCCATGGCCTCGATGGCGCGGCGCACGATGCTCAGCCCCAGCCCGTGGCCGTCGAAGGCCGCGCCGTGAGCGCGATAGAAGGGCTCGAAAAGATGCTCAGCCGCATCGGCCGAGAAACCGACGCCGTTGTCGCTCACGCACACCTGCACGTCGGCGCCCTCCACGTCGACCGCGACGTCGATCCGTGGCACCTGCGTCTGGCCCGAGAACTTGGTCGCATTGCCCAGCAGATTCACGAACACCGTGCGCAGCAGGTCGGGATCCGCCTGCACTGTCGGCAGTTCGCCGCAGCGCAGCGTGGGCCGCTGCGCGCCGGGTCGGGACAGGATCACCTCCTCGAAGGCGGAGCGCACGATCGGTTCGAGCTGTACCGGCTCGCGACGCGGGGTGGCCTCGCCCAGCCGTGCCAGGTCGAGCATCGAGCAGACCATGCGCACCGATGCGTCGCACTGCTCGGCGATGGCGGGCAGGGCACGATGGGCCATCGACGGGTCACCCCGGCTCAACGCGTCCGCCGCCAGCCTTGCCAGTTGCGACATGCCGCCGAGTGGCCCTCGCAGGTCGTGCGACACGCCCCGGTTGACCGCCTCGAGGCCGGTGATCAGCTCGTGCAGGTGGCTGGTGCGCTCGACGACCCGGGATTCGAGGAGTACGTTCGCCTCGCGCAATCTGGTCTCGGCAGCCGTGCGGCAGGCGACTTCCCGCCCCAGCTCGCGCTGGCGATGCAGCAGGCTGATGGTCAGCACGATCATGCCGAACGCGGCCAACCCGATGCCGGCAAAGTACTTCAGCTGTTCCGATGGCACGCCCGCCGCCTGCAGAAGGAAGGGCAGTGCCGCCATGATCAGCAGCGCGACCCCCAGGCCGAGGTGATTCTGGCCCGGCCGCTCGAAGGCGCGTCGCAGCGCGAGCAAGGCGGCCCCCACGTAGGACAGCAGAACGCCGACGTGGAACACCTCGTGCCGCACCGGCTGCCCGACGGCCAGTGCCGCAATGAGCACGGCTGACGGCAGCCACAGCGCGACCACGAAGGCGCGCAGCCAACCGCGGGGGAATCCGAGGTACTGCACGACGCCGACGGTGACCAGCACCACGGCCGAGCCGATCACGATCGACGATGCACGCAACACCGGCACGTCGATGAAGGGGCCGGTGTACGGCAGGCTGTCGCTGCTGAAGTACCACAAAGCGGCGAGCGCGAAGCCCGCGCCGAGCAAGGGTGTGCCGGGTTCACGCGCGCGCAGCCAGACCGTCCAGAACAGCAGCGCGAGTACGCCGATGGCGATGGCTTCGACCACGGTCACGGTCAGCAGCGGCATGGGGGCCTTCAAACCCTGGACATCGATGCCGACCAGACAGCCCGGACGGCGAGAGCCTGATGGTAGTCAGGCCAAGCAGGAACAGGGCTTCGCACTTGAGCAGGAGCAAGAAAAGTTCACGCTCCGCAACGCAACGAGGCCGCCCTGGGGCGGCCTCGTTCAGTCATAGGGACCGGGAGTTCACTTCATCAGCTTGAACACCCACACCGAGCCGCCCTGCTCGAGGAAGCTGACCTTCTTGGCCACGTCGCCGCCCCACAGCGGCACGGCACCGCCCCAGCCCGAGACCACGGCGACATACTGCTCGCCCTTGTCTTCCCAGGTGACCGGGGGTGCCACGACGCCGGAGCCGGTCTGGAATTTCCAGACGATCTTGCCGGTCTTGGCGTCGGCGGCTTGCAGGTAGCCTTCCGGCGTGCCCCACCACACGAGGTTGCCGCCGGTGGTCAGCACGCCGCCCCACAGCGGCGCGTTGTTCGGCGCTTCCCAGACGATCTTGCCGGTCTTCGGGTCGATCGCGCGCATCGCGCCGATGGCGCCGTCGTTCAGCGTCTTGATGGTGAAGCCGGCGCCCAGGTAGGCCGCGCCCTTCTTGTAGGTGATGGGCTCGTTCCAGATCTCCATGCCCCATTCGTTGGCCGGCACGTAGAACAGCTTCGTGTCGGGCGAGTAGGCCATCGGCATCTGGTTCTTGCCGCCGAGGAACGAGGGCGCCGAGAACACCACGTTGCCTTTCTTCGCGTCGGCGCCCGCGGTCGGGTCGCCCGGGCGGTTCTCGGGCACGTAGTTCGGCCGGCCGGTCTTCAGGTCGATGCCGGTGGCCCAGGTCACCTTCTTGACGAACGGGAAGGCGTTGACGAGCTGGCCGGTGGCCGCATCGTTGACGTAGAAGAAGCCGTTGCGGTCGGCCTTGCCGCCGAGGATCTTGCCGCCGTCTTCAAAGGTGACGAACTCGTTCACGCCGTCGAAGTCCCAGCCGTCGTTGGGCGTGTTCTGGTAGTGCCACTTGATCTGGCCGGTCTTGATGTCGATGGCCACGGTGGAGCACGAGAACAGGTTGTCGCCCTTGCGCAGGTGGCTGTTCCACGGTGCCGGGTTACCGGTGCCGAAGTAGGCGAGGCCCGTCTTGGCGTTGTAGGTGCCGCCCAGCCAGGTGGCTGCGCCGCCGGTCTTCCACAGGTCGCCGGGCCAGCTCTTGCCGGTGTTGCCGGAAACGCCGTTCTCCTTCTTGTTGCCGTCCTTGTCGTAGGTGTAGCCCATGTGGCCTTCGACGGTCGGGCGCGACCAGACCATCTTGCCGGTCTTCGGGTCGCGCGCCTCGACGCGGCCGACGATGCCGAACTCGCCGCCGGACACGCCGGTCAGCAGCAGCCCGCCGGCGATCAGCGGCGCGGCCGAGGCCGAGTAGCCGGCGGCATAGTCGTCGATCTTCTCCTTCCAGACCACGTCGCCGGTCTTCGCGTCGAGCGCGACGAGCTGCGCGTCGAGCGTGGCGAAGATGACCAGGTTGTCGTACAGCGCGGCGCCGCGGTTGATCACGTCGCAGCAGGGCATGATGCCCTCGGGCAGGCGGTGCTCGTACTTCCACAGCTTGGCGCCGGTCTTGGCGTCGAGCGCGAAGATGCGCGAGTAGGAGGCGGTGACGTACATCACGCCGTCCTTGATCAGCGGCTGCGACTCCTGGCCACGCTGCTTCTCTCCGCCAAAGGAGAACGACCACGCCGGCACCAGCTTGCCGATCGTGGACGGGTTGATCTGCTTGAGCGGCGAGTAGCGCTGCCCTTGCGTGCCGATGCCCCAGGAGACGATGTCGCCCGGGGTCGTCGCATCGTCTTCGATCATCTTGTCGGTCACCGCGGCCTGGGCCGACAGGGACCCCAGGGCCAGCGCGATCGACAGGGTCAAGAGTTTGTAGTGCATCGTGTCTCCTCGAGGGTTGAGAGGGGTTGGGGGCAGGTTGTCGACTGCTTCTCCAGACCCTCTTTGGGCAACTCCCGTGCCATGCGTCGATGCACGCCACGGCACAGCAAAACACGCCCGGCGGGGCCTGAATTGCCCCTCGTGCTTCAGGGTTTCCCCTGGCGATGTCACATCCTTGAGCAGTGCCCGCGCGTCGCCCTGTGACAGAGCTAGGGACTGCCACCACGGGCCGCGAAGTGCCACACTGAAACGATCAAGACGACATTCGGAACCCTGCCATGGCCATCCAACGCGAGCGCCCCTACCCCCCCTTCAACTTCCTCGTCGACCTTGGCGACGGCAACACCGAGGGGCCGGACGCCGGCTTCATGGAGGTCGGCGCCATCGGCATGGAGACGGCGGTGATCGAGTACCGCAACGGCAACTCGAAAGAGAACAACGTGATGAAGCTCACCGGCCTGACGAAGGTGAGCGACGTCACGCTCAAGCGAGGCGTCATCGGCTCGCTGCGCCTGTACCAGTGGCTCGACCAGATCCGCAACGGCGACCAGAACGCCCTGCGCACGGTCACCGTGCAGTTGCTGAGCGAGGACCGCGCTGCCGTCGTGCAGACCTGGAAGCTGCTGCGCGCGCGCATCGTCAAGCACACCAGCGGGCCCTTCAATGCGAAGGCGAACGAGGTGGCCATCGAGGAGATGGTGCTCGCCTACGAGCGGCTGGAGATGGAGTGACGTCTGCCGTGAGCGACGTCGAGCGCCGGCCCCTCACGGGCCGCAACTTCCGCGTCGAGATCGACGAAGGCAATGGCCGCCACGTCGAGGTCGGCTGCTCGGAGGTGGTGTTTCCGTCCCTGGCCGCCGTTCGAGATTCGTGGCGGCCCGACGCCGCCGAGCTCTTGCTGCTGCGTCGCGCCGCCACCGGCGGCGAAGAATTCCACGCCTGGTGGGCGAAGGCCCGCAGCGGCCGCGCGCCGCAGCGCCGCACCGTGACCATCTCGCTGATCGGCGACGACGGGGCCGGCACGCCGATGCGCTGGCGCTTCCGCAACGTGCGGCCGGTGTCGCTGCACTATTCGCCCTTGAACGCGATGGGCAACGCGCTGCTGATCGAGTCGATAGAGCTCGCTTTCGACGACGTCGAGATCGGCTAGGGCTTCGCCTTGCCGCCGCCGAGCACCGCCTGCTCGTAGCGCGGGTACAGGTGTGCCACGTTGCGGGTGTACTCGGTGCCGAAGGCCGCCCAGCCGAGAAACTCCGCCGGCACCTCGGCGCGCAGCAGCTCATTCATCTCGACGCCCTGCTCTGCCGCTTGCGTGAAGCGGCGGTCCAGCCACTGAAGGTAGCGCTGCGTCTGCCCCACCGCGCTCGCGTCGTTGCGCACCGGCCCGTGGCTGGGCACCAGCGTCTTCAGCGGCAACGCAGAGAAGGACTGCAGGCTGCCGAGCCAGGCGCCGACCTGCGCATGCGGCGTGGTCGGGATGCGCTGCGCGAACACGAGCCCGCCGGCGAACACCACGCCACTGGCCTTGTCGACGAGCACCAGGTCGCTGTCGGTGTGGCCACGGTATTCGCGCAGCTCCATCTCGCGCCCGCCCACGCGCAGCGGCCCGAGCATGGCCGTGCCACTGGGCAGCACGGCCTGCGTGCCCTTCATCCAGTCGCCGCACAGTCGATAGAGGTTGTCTTCGTAGGCCTTGGCCTCGCGCGCCATGCCGGCCCGCGTGCTGTCGGTGGCCAGCCGCGGCACGTCGGCGAAAGCCTGGTTGCCGAGAAAGTAGTCGGGATGCAGGTTCAGGTGGATCACCTGCACGACGGGCTCGCGCACGGTGCGCTCGATCAGCGCGCGCAACTGTTCGCCGTATCGCTTCGACGGCCCGGTGTTGACCACGATCACGCCGGCACCGGTGGCGATGAAGCCGGTGTTGATGATGTTGCAGCCGTTGGCCGGCGAGAAGTCGGCGTTGGTGCCTTCGACGACCCACACGCCCGGCGCGAGCAGGCGGGCCGCCAGGCCATAGTCCAGCCGCGCGATGTCGACCTTCGGCGCGGTCTGCGAGAGCGCCGCACCCGCGGCCAGCAGTGCGATGACGAGGAGCCGCTTCATTCGATGCGGCTGTCGATGCGGTTGCCGTTGTTGTCGGTGCCGACCAGCCGCAGCCCGCCGGCCACGCGGCCGGGGAAGTCGAAGCTGAATACCGGGTTCTCGCTCACCGGCTCGAAGGTCGCCAGGCGCAGCAGCTCGCGGCCCGCCGCGTCGCGCACGCTGAGCCGGTTGACGTAGAAGGCCGGGATGCCGCCGACCAGCCCGGTGTCCATCGGGTGCATCACGCGCACGCGCAGCCTGGACGCACCTGAGGAACCCTGGGCCTGCGCGATAGGGCTGCCCGGGAACAGCTTGCCGCTGACCTGCCCCAGCGTCTGCGACCAGCTGCCGTCCTTGCGCGTGGCGCCGGCCACGGTGCAGCCGCCGCCGGAAGAATCGACCAGCGTGCCGCCGACATGCCACACGCCATCCTTGGTGCGCGCGGCGGCGCGCACCGGGCTCGCCTGCTCGAGCTTGAAGCGCAGGCCGACGCTGGCCAGCGCGGCCAGCGGCTGGTACTCGAGCACCTTGCGGATCGGGTTGCGGTCGACGAAGACGACGATGCTCTCGATGTCGGGCAGGCCCAGCGCCGCCACGCTCACCGGCACGTTCATCGGGTCCTCGGCGAAAGCCGGGGCGCGCACCTGCACGCGCTCGTCGAACACCACCGGCGCGCTGCCGAAGAACTCGCGCTTCAGGTCGGGCCACTGTAGCGAGCGGAACGGGTCGCCGCCGGTGTCGTCGGCGTGCGCCACGCCCCGCCACGGCAGGAGCGCGAGCAAGCTCAGGGCATGACGGCGTCGCATCATGGCCGGCATGGTGGCCGCGGGGCGGTTCTCGCTCCAGTCAGGGCGAACCCGCAGGCGCTGCGCCAGAACGGATCAGCCGCTCAGCCGCGCACGCGCAGGATGGCGGCGAAGTACGCGGCCAGCGCGTCGCGGGCCTGCAGCGGCAGGACATGCCCCACGTACTGGTCCGGCCGCACGACGACCACGCAGCCCGCGGCGCGGTCGATGCCACGCATCGCGAAGATGTCCTCGTCGCGCTTCAGGTCGGCACAGAACACCTTCTCGTAGTCGCACAGCCCGTGCCGGCCCACGTGCGGGCGCAGCAGCGCAGGCATGGCACCGTAGTCGAGCTCGCGAAAGCCCTGCTGGAAGACCGCCCGCGTGTCGATCACGGCATCGACGTCTTCGCCCGCCGCGGTGTGGCGGCGCATCGGCGAGGCCGGATCGTGCTCGAGCCACTCGCACAGCGTGGCGACGGCGCCGCCGGCGCCGCCGGCATCGCCCGCGGGTGCGAAGACAAACAGGTGGAAGCGCGCGTCGGCCTCGATGCAATGGCCCAGATGCATGGGCTTGGCGTCGGCCAGCCGGACGACGGGGGCGGAATGGAAGCGCTTGCCGATGTCGAAGCCCGTGGCCAGCTGCTGGTGCGTCGGCGCGCCGGTCAGGGCGCTGCGTTCGTACTGGATGGTCAGGCCGCAGGTGAAGGGCAGGTTGTTGACGAATTCGCGCGCCACGCGGGGCAGGCCGTCGGTGGCGCTGTCCGCGAGATCCTGCTCGGCCCGGGCACCGACGACACGCGCCCACTTGTGGTCGAACTCCACCAGGCCCTTGGCGGCGGCCCGCCGCTCGCCGGAATAGCTGTGCAGCAGGGAGGCGTCGGCACGGCCGGTCAGCACCGAGATCAGCTTCCAGCCGAGGTTGAAGGTATCGCCCATCGACACGTTCATGCCCTGCCCGGCCTTCGGGCTGTGGGTGTGGCAGGCGTCACCGGCCAGCATCACGCGCGGCGCGCGGGTGGCCACCTGGTCCGCCGGCACGTCGTCGAACTTGTCGGTCAGCCGATGGCCGATCTCGTAGATCGACCACCAGACGACCTCCTTCACGTCCAGCTCGAACGGCCGGAAGATGCGCTGCGCCTTGGCGATGATGTCCTGCGCGCCCATGCCGCGGTCGGCGGCGCGCTCGTGCTCGCCCAGGCGATCGAGTTCGACGTACAGGCGCACCAGGTGCCCGCCCTCGCGCGGCAGCACCATCAGGATGCCCTCGTCCTGCGAGCGCACGAAGGACTTCATGCGCCAGTCGGGGAAGTCGGTGACGGCCAGCACATCCATCACGCCCCAGGCGTGGTGCGCCGCGTCGCCGTGCAGCGCCCCGCCGATGGCGCTGCGCACGTTCGAGCGGGCACCATCGCAGCCGATGACGTAGTTGGCGCGCAGCTTCGCCACCTGGCCTTCGCGGCCAGGAGCGGTGTGCTCCAGTGTGACGGTGACCGGGTATTCGGCGGCGCCGGGGTCGACGCTCAGGTCGACGACCTTCAGGCCGTAGTCGGGCTCCAGCCGGGTGGGCGAGTGGCGCATGATGTCGAGGAACATGTCGTGCACCCGCGCCTGGTTGATCAGCACATGGGGCATCTCGGAGATGCCGTCGGGCACGTCCTGCACCCGGGCGACGCGTGCCAGAGACGCATCCTCGCCGGGCGCCCAGAAGGTGGTCTCGTTGATCCACACCGACTCGCGCATCACCTTTTCGCCGAAGCCGAAGGCCTGGAACATCTCCATCGAGCGCACGCTGATGCCGTCGGCCTGGCCCTTCTCCATCGGCCCCAGCCTGGGCTCGGCCAGCAGGGTGCGGATCTGCGGGACGCGGGCCAGCTGGGCGGCCAGGCACAGGCCGGCCGGGCCCGAGCCGGCGATCAGCACGTCCACCGTGTCCGGCAAGGGGTCGCCCGCGCGGCGATGGCCCGCGGCGGCCGGCGACACGTCGGGATCGCCGGGCTTGAAGCCGTTGAGGTGGAATTGCATGGTGTCTCCCTTGGGCCGATGATGGGCTGGATGCGATAAGCTTTCATATAATATGTATGCATACTAAAATCGTCAAGCAGACAGGCAACATCCCGGCGACGGGGCGAGGCAGGCGAAGGTCGGGGGCAGCGATGGACAGGATCGAGATGGCCGGGCACCTGATCCGGCGGCTGCATCAGCAGTCGACGCAGGTCTTTCAGGCGCAGACGCAGGCCGCCGGCTTCGAGCTGACCTCGGTGCAGTTCGCCGCGCTCGACGCGATCGAGCAGCAACCCGGAATCGACCAGGCCAGCCTGGCCACGACCATCAGCTTCGACCGCGCCACGATCGGCGGTGTCATCGATCGCCTGGAGAGCAAGGGGCTGGTGCAGCGCGTGGTCAGCGCGCAGGATCGCCGCGCGCGGCAACTTCACCTCACGCCCGACGGCGAACGATTGCTGGCCTCCATCCGGCCGGTGGTGGAAGCCTTGCAGGCGGAGATCCTGGCGCCGCTGTCACGCGCCGAGCGTGCCGCCTTCGTGGCGCTGGCGCACAAGGCGCTCGGCCTGGAGCGCTGAAGCCGTCGCCTCAGGAGCGCGCGCACACTCCTGGCGACTCCGGCAGCGCCGAACCTTCCTTCTTCTGCATCAGCGCCACGCCGTTCTTGACGGCGACGATCTCGGCGACGATCGAAACGGCGATCTCGGCCGGCGTCTTGCTGCCCAGGTCCAGCCCGATCGGGCCGTGCAGGCGGTCGATCTCGGCCGGCGACAGGTCGAACAGCGCCAGCCGCTCCTTGCGCTTGGCGGTGTTGCCGCGCGAGCCGAGCGCACCGACGTAGAAGGCCGGCGACTTGAGCGCCTCGAGCAGCACCATGTCGTCGAGCTTGGGGTCGTGGGTGACGGCGATCACCGCGCTGTGCGGGTCGAGCTGCAGCTCCAGCACCAGGTCGTCGGGCATGGACTTGCTGAAGGTGGTGTTCGGGATGTCCCAGGTGAGGTGGTACTCCTCGCGCGGGTCGCAGCAGATCACTTCGAAATCCAGTGCCAGCGCCATCTGCGCGACGGCGCGCGAGAGCTGCCCGGCGCCGATGATCAGCAGCCGCCAGCGCGGGCCGAACAGCGCGCGCAGCTGCGTGCCGTCGAACTGGAAAGCCTCGCCGCGCGCGGCAGGCTCGATGGTGACGGTGCCGCTGGCCAGGTCGAGCCGGCGCGCGACCAGCTCGTGGTGCGCGGTGCGCGTGAGCACCTCGTCGACCCAGGCGGTGTCGGTCAGCGGCTCCTGCACCAGGCGCAGGTTGCCGCCGCAGGGCAGGCCGAATCGCGCCGCCTCTTCCTTGCTGACGCCGTAGTTGATCAACGAAGGCTTGCCGACCCGTTCTCCCTTGCGCACGCGGTCGATAAGGTCGTCCTCGACGCAGCCGCCGGAGACCGAGCCGACCACCAGGCCATCGCCGCGCATGGCCAGCAGCGCACCGGGCGGGCGCGGTGCCGAACCCCAGGTCTCGATGACGGTGACCAGCCACACCGGCTGGCCCGTGGCGCGCCAGTCGCGCGCCTGTTGCAGCACCTGAAGGTCCAGACTGTCCATGACCTGCTCCTATCGCTTGAGCAACCAGATCGCCGCCAGCACGACGACCGCGCCGACGATCCACCACAGCATCTTGTTGCCGCCTGCGGCCGGCGCGGGCGCCGGGGCAGCCACCACCGCGCCTTCGGCTGGCGCGAGTGCCGCCTCGAAGGCGGTGAAGAAGTCCTCGGCGATCTTGCCGGCTGCGGCGTCGATCAGCCGCGAGCCGACCTGTGCCATCTTGCCGCCGACCTGCGCGCGCGCCACGTAGCTCAGCTTGGTGCCGCTGCCCTCGGCGGCCAGCGACACATCGGCAGAGCCCTTGCCGAAGCCGGCCACGCCGCCCTGCCCGTCGAAGTTGATCGTGTAGCTGTTCGGCGCCTTCACGTCGGTCATCTTCAGGTTGCCCTTGAACTTGGCGCTGACCGGGCCGACACGCACGGCCACCATCGCCTGGAAGGCATCGTCGCCGGTGCGCTCCAGCGTTTCGCAGCCGGTGATGCAGGCCTTGAGGATGTCCGGGTTGTTGAGCGCGGCCCAGGTGGTGTCGACCGAGGCCGGGATGAGACGTTCGCCTTTGAGTTCCATGGGGTCAGTGAAGCAGTGAAGAGGGTTGCAGGGCCGGTCGCTGCAGGGCGCCGGCGAGATCCGCCAGGCTGGCGAGGTTGTGCACCGGCAGGAAACGGTCGACATGGGCGAGCAGCGTGCGGATGCCCTCTGCGCGCGGCTCGAAGCCCTCGAAGCGCAGCAGCGGGTTCAGCCACACGACCTCGTGCGCCATGCGGTGCAATTGTGCCGCCGCGCTGGCGAGCAGGCCGCCCTCGTCGCGCTCCAGGCCATCGGTGACCAGCAGCACCGCGGCGTTGGCGCCGAGCACGCGGCGCGCCCAGCGGCGGTTGAAGTCGTCCAGGCTCGACGCGATGCGCGTGCCGCCCTTCCAGTCGTGTACCTGCGAGTCGGCCATCTTCAGCGCGACGTCGGGGTCGCGGTGGCGCAGGCAGCGCGTGATGTTGGTCAGCCGCGTGCCGAAGGTGAAGGTGTGCACCTTCAGATGCCGGCGCGTCAGGCCATGCACGTAGTGCAGGAACAGGCGCGAATAGCGGTCCATCGAGCCGGAGATGTCGAGCAGCACGACGATCGGCGGCAGCTCGGTGCGCGGGTGCGTGAAGGCCGGCGCCAGCGTGTGCGGCTGGCGCGCCATGCCCTGCAGCGTACGGCGCAGGTCCAGCGTGCCGCGCGGGCCGGTCTCGTGGCGGCGGCGGCGCACCGGGTGCACCGGCAGCGGCGCGCGTTCGGCGAGTTTCTTGGCGAGTTCGTACTCGGCCGTGGTCATGCTTTCGAAATCGGCCTGCGCGAGGCGCTCGCGCTCGGAGAAGCTGAACTCGGTCTCGAACTGGATCTCTTCCTTGGCCGTCTCGTTGGCTGGGTTCGGCTTTCGCTCCGGCGCCGGCGGCGCAAGTGCTTCGGCCAGGCGGTTCGCGCGCGGCGGCAACTGCTTCTCGCCGCGGCCCTGGATCTTGGGCAGCAGCAGGTACATCATCTGCTCGAGCAGCTTGGGGTCGCGGAAGAAAGCATCGAAGGCGGCATCGAACACCGTCTGCTGCTCATGGCGCTCGAGCATCACCGCGCTCAGCGCGGCGCGGATGTCTTCGCGCCGTTCCAGGCCCACGGCCTCCACCGCGGCGATGGCAGCGAGCACGCGGTCGGGCCCCACGGCCAGGCCGGTGTCGCGCAGGATGCGCGAGAAGTGGACGATGTTGTCGGCGAGCATGCGGCGCCGGGTCAGTCGAGCAAGGCCCGAGCCTTCAGCTCGTCGAGGATCTTCGCCGTATCCCCACCGCCCATCCGAGCGATGTCGTCCTGGTACTTCAGCAGCACCCCCAGCGTGTCGTGCACCGTCGCCGGATCGAGCCTCATCGCATTGAGCGCAACCAAAGCGTTCGTCCAGTCGATCGTCTCCGCCACGCCCGGCGCCTTGAACAGATCGAGCGTGCGCATGCGCTGCACGAACTCCACCACCTGCCGGTACAGCCGCTCGGAGGCCCCGGGCGCCTTGCGCCGCACGATGTCGAGCTCGCGCTCCACGTCCGGGAACTCGACCCAGTGGTACAGGCAGCGCCGCTTCAGCGCATCGTGTATCTCGCGCGTGCGGTTGCTGGTGATGATGGTGATCGGCGGCGCATCGGCCTGGATCGGGCCGAGCTCGGGGATGGTGATCTGGTTCTCCGCCAGCACCTCGAGCAGGAAGGCGTCGAAGGGCTCGTCGGCACGATCCAGCTCGTCGATCAGCAGCACCGGCGAACGCGCCTGCGTCAGCGCCCTCAGCAGCGGCCGCTCGATCAGCATGGCGCGCGAGTACAGGCTGTGCGCGAGGCGATCGCGGTCCGCCGCGTCGGTGATCGAATGTGCCGCCTCGGCCAGGCGGATCTCGACCATCTGGCGCGCCACGTTCCACTCGTAGGCCGTCTGTGCCACGTCCAGGCCCTCGTAGCACTGCACGCGCAGCATCAGCGTGCCCAGCGCGCTGGACAGCGACTTGGCGAGCTCGGTCTTGCCCACGCCGGGCTCGCCTTCGAGAAACAGCGGGCGGCGCAGCTTCAGCGCGAGGAACAGCGCGGTGGCCAGGCGCCGGTCGCAGAGATAGTTCTCGGTAGCGAGCAACGCGATCACCGCGTCGACGGAGTCGGGCAGCTTCAGTTCAAGGGCCGTCGTCATGGCAGGGACTTCACTTCGAGGGACTGCAGCTGGCGCACCCAGCGGCCGGGCCGGCTCTCGCCGGTGGAGATGAGTTGCACGGGGCCGGCCTTCTCCGACAGCGGCGAGCCGTCGGCGTTCGTCCAGCTCACCATCAGCGGCGGGTGGCCGAAGTGCGGGTCGACCTCGGCCAGCCCGAACACGGCGCGGTAGTCGTCGGCAGCGCGTGCCAGCAGCGCATGGCCCACCACCTTGCCGCCGCCGAGGTTCTGGCTCAGGTCGAGACCGCAGAGCCTGAGCAGCGTCGTCACGGACACGCCGGTGACCGTGAACGGCGCGCCGTCACGCAGCCGCGCCGGGGCGCGCTCGGTGGGGATCGCGTCGAGCTGGGCGCGCGTGAAGCTCTGGCTGCGGCCGTCGGCGAGCACGACCTTCAGCAGCGGGGCGTCCTGGCCCTGCGCGTGGAGCAGCGGCGCCGCGAACAGCAGCGCCCATGCACAGAACAGCCAGGGCCGGCGTCGCCACACGGCGCAGACCCTGGCGTTCGATCAGCGCGCCAGCGCGGCGGCGACCGCGCGCGAGGCCATCACGCTGATCATCGCGGCGCGGTAGGCGGCCGAACCATGCAGGTCGCTGTTCAGGCCGTCGGCGCTGACCTTCACCGCCTTCGCGGCTTCGGGCGTGAAGCTCTTGCCCAGCGCATCCTCGATCGGCTTGCAGCGGAACACGCTGCCCGCCGCGCCGGTGACGGCCACGCGCACGCCGGCCGAGGTCTGCGCGACGAACACGCCGACCAGCGCGAAGCGCGACGCCGGCTGCTTGTACTTGATGTACGCGGCCTTGGCGACGCTCGGGAAGCTCACCGACACGATCAGTTCGCCCGGCTTGAGCGCCGTCTCGTACAAGCCGGTGAAGAAGCTGTCGCCGGCGATGGTGCGCTGGTTGGTCTTGATGGTCGCGCCCAGTCCGACGATGCCCGCCGGGTAGCAGGCCGCCGGGTCGGCGTTGGCGATCGAGCCGCCGATGGTGCCCATGTTGCGCACCATCTGGTCACCGATGCCGCCGGCCAGGTCGGCCAGCGCGGGCACGGCCTTCTTCACGTCGGCCGAAGCGGCGACCGTCGCATGGGTGGTCATCGCGCCGATGACGACGTTGCTGCCCTCCATGCAGATGCCCTTGAGCTCGGCCACGCCGCCGAGGTCGACGAGGCGTTCGCTGGAAGACAGGCGCAGCTTCATCGCCTGCACGAGGCTCTGCCCGCCCGCCAGGTAGCGGGTGTCGCCCTGGAAGGCCGAGGCCGCGGCCGATGCGCTGCTCGGGCGCTGGTAGTCGAAGGTGTACATGTGTGCGTCTCCTCAGGCGTTCTTGTGGGCGGCGCGCCAGACGCGTTCGGCCGTGGCCGGCATGGCCAGGTCCTTCACGCCCAGGGCATCGGTCAGCGCGTTCATGAAGGCCGGCGGCGAACCGATCGCACCGGCCTCGCCGCAGCCCTTCACGCCCAGCGGGTTGTGCGTGCAGGGCGTGACGGTGTGGTCGACCGTGAAGTTCGGCAGGTCGTCGGCGCGCGGCATCGTGTAGTCCATGTACGTCCCGGTCAGCAGCTGGCCAGACTCGGGATCGTACACACAACCCTCCAGCATTGCCTGGCCCAGGCCTTGGGCCAGGCCGCCATGCACCTGGCCGGAGACGATCATCGGGTTGACGATGTTGCCGAAGTCGTCGACCGCGGTGAAGCGCTCGACGCGCGTCTTGCCGGTGTCGGGGTCGACCTCGACCTCGCAGACGTAGGTGCCCGAGGGGTAGGTGAAGTTGGTCGGGTCGTAGAACGCGTTCTCGTTCAGGCCCGGCTCCAGCTTGTCCAGCGGGTAGTTGTGCGGCACGTAGGCGGTCAGCGCCACCGAGCCGAACGGCACCTTCTTGTCGGTGCCCTTCACCTTGAACTCGCCGTTGTCGAACTCGATGTCGGTGTCCGACGCTTCCAGCAGGTGGGCGGCGATCTTCTTGCCCTTGGCGATGATCTTGTCGACCGCCTTGACGATCGCCGTGCCGCCCACCGAGAGCGAGCGGCTGCCGTAGGTGCCCATGCCGAAGGGCACGCGGCCGGTGTCGCCGTGCACGATCTCGACGCTGCCCACCGGGATGCCCAGCTTGGCCGCGACGACCTGCGCGAAGGTCGTCTCGTGGCCCTGGCCGTGGCTGTGCGAGCCGGTGAACACCGTCACCGTGCCGGTCGGGTGCACGCGCACCTCGCCGGCCTCGAACAGGCCGGCACGCGCCCCGAGCGCCCCGGCGATGTTCGACGGCGCCAGGCCGCAGGCCTCGATGTAGCAGCTGTAGCCCAGGCCGCGCAGCTTGCCCTTGGCGGCCGAGGCCGCCTTGCGCGCCGGGAAGCCGGCCACGTCGGCGAGCTGGATCGCCTTGTCGAGGTGGGCCGCGTAGTTGCCGATGTCGTAGGTCAGGCCGACCGGCGTGGCGTACGGGAACTCGGTGATGAAGTTCTGCCGGCGCAGCGCGGCCGGGTCCATCTTCATGTCGCGCGCGGCCTGCTCGACGATGCGCTCGACCACGTAGGTGGCCTCGGGCCGGCCAGCGCCGCGGTAGGCGTCCACCGGCGCGGTGGTGGTGAACACCGCCTTCACGTTGCAGTAGATCGCCGGCGTCTTGTACTGGCCGGCCAGCAGCGTCGCGTACAGGATGGTCGGCACGCTCGACGCGAAGGTCGACAGGTACGCACCCATGTTGGCGATGGTGTCCACGCGCATGGCGAGGAAGTTGCCCTTCGCGTCCATCGCCAGCTCGACCTTGGTGTGGTGGTCGCGGCCGTGCGCATCGGTGAGGAAGGATTCGCTGCGCTCGGCCGTCCACTTGATCGGCCGGTTGACGCGCTTGCTCGCCCACACCAGCGCGGTCTCCTCGGCGTAGAGGAAGATCTTCGAGCCGAAGCCGCCGCCGACGTCGGGCGCGATCACGCGCACCTTCGACTCCGGCAGGCCGAGCACGAAGGCGCTCATCAGCAGCCGCTCGACGTGCGGGTTCTGGTTGGCCACGTACAGCGTGTAGCTGTCGTCGTGCTTGGTGTACTGCGCGTTGGCCGCGCGCGGCTCCATCGCGTTGGGGATCAGCCGGTTGTTGACGAACTCCAGCGTGCTGACCTTGGCCGCCTGCTTGAAGGCCGCGTCCACCGCGTCCTTGTTGCCGTGGCCCCAGTCGTAGCAGACGTTGTTCGGCACGTCGTCGTGCACCGCCGAGGCAGACTTGTCGGCCGTGGTGATCTCGATCACCGCCGGCAGCTCCTCGTAGTCGACCTCGATCAGTTCCGCGGCGTCTTTCGCCTGCAGCGCGGTCTCGGCGACGATCAGCGCGACCTGGTCGCCGACGTGGCGCACCTTGCCCTGCGCGAGCACCGGGTGCGGCGGCTCCTTCATCGGCGAGCCGTCCTTGCTGTGGATCAGCCAGCCGCAGGGCAGCCCGCCGACCTTGGCTTCGGCGAGGTCGGCGCCGGTGAAGATCTGCACCACGCCGGCGGCCTTGGCGGCCTTCGAGGTGTCGATCGACTTGATGCGCGCATGCGCGTGCGGCGAGCGCAGGAAGTAGCCGAAGGTCTGGCCGGGCAGCACCACGTCGTCGGTGTACTGGCCGGCGCCGGTGAGGAAGCGGTAGTCTTCGCGGCGCTGCAGCGGCTTGCCGATGGGCGAGTTGGACATGTCGGTCATGGGCTGCTCCTTCAGACGGCGACGCCGGTGTTGCCGACCTTGCCGCTCTGGCACAGCTGGATCGACTTCACGATGTTGTGATAGCCCGTGCAGCGGCAGATGTTGCCCTCCAGGCCCTCGCGGATCTCGGTCTCGCTGGCGTTCGGCTTGTCCTTCAGCAGGTTCACCGCCGACATCACCATGCCCGGCGTGCAGAAGCCGCATTGCAGGCCGTGGCACTCGCGGAAGGCGGCCTGCATCGGGTGCAGTTCGCCGGCCTTCGACAGGCCCTCGATGGTGGTGACCTCGGCGCCTTGCGCCTGCACGGCCAGCATCGAGCAGGACTTCACCGCGCGGCCGTTCAGGTGCACGGTGCAGGCGCCGCACTGCGCGGTGTCGCAGCCCACGTGCGTGCCGGTCAGTTGCAGTTGCTCGCGGATCAGCTGCACGAGCAGCGTGCGCGGGTCGACGTTCGCCGTCACGGCTTTGCCGTTGACGGTCAGGGTGATGGGAACGCTCACGGGTGTCTCCTCGGTTGGCGGGCCACCGCCGGATGGGCGGTGTCGAAGCGCATTCTTCGAGCCGTCGCAAGGGAAGCAAAGCGCAGGCGTTCCCTTATGAGCTTCCGTGCATAGGTCTGGCCCACCGGGCACCGGGCGTCGCGGCTGCCGGCGAGGCGTTTTGGACGAGGCGCCGACTGTTCTCTTATGGAGCAATGCCGGCCGGACGCAGCACCGCGAAGGCCAGCATCGCCGCCGCCGACAGCGCGGCAGCCACGGCGAAGGCTGCGGCCGGCGACACCGTCCACAAGGCGCCGGCGAGCAGCGACGCCGGCAGATAGAGCGTGCCGGTGACCAGGTTGTACAGGCCGATTGCGGTGGCGCGGCGCTGCGGTTCCAGGTCGGCGATGAAGGCGCGGCTCTGCGACTCCTCGATCGCGTAGAACACGCCGCACAGCGCGAACAGCGCCACCAGCTGCCAGCGTTCGCCCACGGCCAGCATGCCGAGGTTGACGAGCCCGTAGATCGCGTAGCCGAGCAGCACCACACGGCTGCGGCCGATGCGGTCGCCCAGCAGGCCCGCCAACGGCGCGGCGATCACGCAGGTGGTGTTGAACAGCGCATAGAGCAGCACCACGCCCGAGACGCCGAAGCCCATCGCATGCGCCTTCACGAGCAGGAAGCCGAGGCTGTAGTAACCCAGCGCGAAGAGGCCGGCCGGCACGAGGAATCGCCGAAAGCCGTGCCCGAGCGAGCGCCAGGCGCGCCACGGGCTCTCGTGCACGCGCGGCGTCGCGGGGCGGTCATCCAATCGGGCCAGCACGACCAGCGCCAGCACGGCCGGCACGAAGGCCACCGCGAACAGCGTCGCGTAGGTCGAGGCCGACTCGCCCAGCGCCGCAATGAGCGCCCAGGCGAGCAGCGGCCCCAGCACCGCGCCGGCCTTGTCGAGCGCCTTGTGCACGCCGAAGGCATAACCTCGTGAGGCGCCCTCGGCGATCGAGGCCAGCCAGGCATCACGCGGCGGCCCGCGAAAGCCCTTGCCGAGCCGCTCGATGACTCGAAACGCCGCCAGGTTGCCGATCGACACGCTCAGCAGCAGCATCGCCTTGGCCAGGGTCGAGAAGGCGTAGCCCGCCAAGGTGAAGACCTTGCGGCGGCCGCTGCGGTCCGAGAGCCAGCCGGCCAGCGCGTTGAGCGACGACGCCGAAAGGTCGGCCAGCCCCTCGATCAGCCCGAGCAGCGCCGCCGACGCGCCGGCCACGCTGGTGAACACCACCGCGAAGACGGAGAAGATCATCTCCGAGCTGATGTCGGTGAGCAGGCTCACCCAGCCCAGCCGCAGCACGTCGGGATGGAGCCTGGGTCGGGAGGCCATGGACCGCGACGCTAGGGCGTGGCCTGCGGCACGGCTTGCGCGCCGTCAACTCGGGTTCAGGGCGCGGCGAATCCGTGGCGGGCCAGCACGGACTGGCCCGGTGCGGAGAGCAGGAACTGCACGAACTGCTTCGCCTCCTCCGGCGCGCCCTGCAGCACCGTGACGCCGTAGCTCGCGCTGACGTTCACCTCGGCCGGCACGTCGATGCGCTTCAGTGTCGGCTCCTCGCGCTGCGCGATCACCACATTCGTGCAGTAAGTGATGAACACGTCGGCCGCGCCCGCGGCCATCAGCGCACCGTAGACGTTGCGGTCGGCCGGCGGCGGCGGCGAGTTCGGGCCGCCGGTGAGTTGCAAGGCCTTGTCGCCGAGCACCTTGAAGGCGCCGGCACGGCCGCTCTTCTCGATGCGCTCGAACATCACCCAGGTGTAGTCGCCCGCCGGGTCGGCCTTGGGCGTGGAAGTGCCCAGGCGCACGGCGGGATCGAGCAGCCGGGCCACCAGCGTGTCGGGCGTCGCCTCGAAGCGCGGCGAGCCGAGCGCGCACAGCCGGTTGCTCGCGAAGGCCTGCGGCGGCGCCGCCTTGCCCGCGGCGGCCAGCGCCTGCGGGTGCTCCATGTTCGCCGAGGCGAACACGTCGGCGCGCTCGCCGCCGACGAGGCGGTCTTTCAGCAGGCCCGAGGCACCGAAGCCCAGCACCACCTTGCGGCCCGGCGACGCGGCCTCCCAGGCCCGCGCGACGTCGGTCAGCGCGGCGCGCAGGCTGCCGGCGGCGAGCACCTTGATCTCGGTGCCCTGCGCGGCGGCCAGCGTGCTCATGGCCAGCGCCGCGGCCATCACGACGGATCGTTTCATGGGATCACTTGGCCCCGGCGTTCGGGAAGAACAGCTGCTCGCCGCCGATCTTGTACTCGGCGATCGAGGCCTGGCCGGCAGGCGACACGACCCAGTCGGCGAAGGCCTGCGCCAGATCCTTCTTGACGTGCGCGTGCTTGGCCGGGTTCACGACGATCACGCCGTACTGGTTGAACAGGCGCTTGTCGCCCTCGACCAGGATGGCCAGCTCGCCACGGTTCTTGAACGACAGCCAAGTGCCGCGGTCGGCCAGCACGTAGGCGTTGGTCGACGAGGCGATGTTCAGCGCCGGGCCCATGCCGCAGCCGCATTCCTTGTAGCCGGCCGGCTTCGCGGCGGCGATGTCGACGCCGGCGGCCTTCCAGTAGCGCAGCTCGGCGGCGTGGGTGCCGCTCTTGTCGCCGCGCGAGACGAACTCGGACTTCGACGCGCCGAGCTTCTTCAGCGCCTCGACGACGTCGTTGCCCTTCACGCCGGCCGGGTCGCTCTTCGGGCCGATGACGATGAAGTCGTTGTACATGACCGGCCGGCGCTCGATGCCGAAGCCTTCGGCGACGAACTTCTCCTCGGCCACCTGGTCGTGCACGAACAGCACGTCGGCGTCGCCGCGGCGGCCCATGTCCAGCGCCTGGCCGGTGCCTTGCGCAACGACGCGGATGTCGATGCCGCTGGCCTTCTTGAACGCCGGCAGCAGGTGCGCGAACAGGCCCGACTGTTCCGTGCTCGTCGTCGACGACATGACGATGAACTTGTCCTGCGCGTGGGCGGACAGCGGCAGCAGCGCCGCGGTGGCCAGGCCCAGCGCGAGGGCATGGCGGCGGGTGAATCGGTTCAGGCGAGCGAGGGTCATTCGATGGTCCATGCCATTTCTCCTTTGAGGAACTGTTGGGCGCGGCCTTGCAGCCGCCCGTTGAAGAACTGCGCGGTCGGCAGGTCGGCGTGGATCTCGCCATCCTCCAGGTAGACCACGCGGCTGGCCAGGCGCTTGGCCTGGCCGAGGTTGTGGGTGCTCATCACCAGCGTCATGCCGTCGGCGGCGAAGCCGGCGAGCAGCGCCTCGACCTCGCGCTTGGCGGTCGGGTCGAGGCTGGCGGTGGGCTCGTCGAGGAACAGCAGCGCGGGCTGCACCGCCCAGGCGCGTGCCAGCGCGAGGCGCTGCTGCTGCCCGCCCGACAGCGCGCGTGCCGGCCGCTGCTCCAGGCCCTGCAGCGCGACCCGCTGCAGCGCGGCGGCGTTCCGTTCGTCCCACTGATCGCGCGGCACGCCGGCCAGCCACAGCGCCAGGCGCAGGTTGTTGCGCACCGACAGGCGCATCACGAAGGGGCGCTGGAACACCATCGCCTGCCGGCCGGCGTCTGCGCCGAGCTCCCGCGTGCCGCCGTGGCGCAGCAGGCCGTGCATGGCGCGCAGCAGCGTGGTCTTGCCCGAACCGTTGGGGCCGACCAGCGCGACGAACTCGCCGCGCGACACGTCGAGCGACACCTTCTTCAGCGCCTGCACGTCGCCGAAGCGCATCGACACGTCCTTCATCTGCAGCAGCGTCATCGCACCCCCGCCAGTGCCGAGCCGTGGCCGCGCTGTGCCAGGCCGAGCAGCAGATTCACGATGGCCACCACGCCGAGCAGCACGATGCCCAGCGCCATCGCCAGCGGCAGGTCGCCCTTGCTGGTCTCGAGCGCGATCGAGGTGGTCATCACGCGGGTGACGCCATCGATGTTGCCGCCCACCACCATCACCGCGCCGACCTCGGCGATGGCGCGGCCGAACGCCGCGATCAGGATGGTCAGCACCGCCCAGCGGTCGTGCACCAGCATCAGCAGTGCGCAGGCGATGGGGCGGGCGCCCATCGAACGCAGCTGGTCACCGCCATCGCGCAGCGAGTCGCCGACGAGTTGCCGCGTCAGCGCGGCGATCACCGGCAATACCAGAATGGTCTGCGCGATCACCATCGCGGTGGGCGTGAACAGGATGCCCCAGGAGCCCAGCGGCCCGCTGCGCGACAGCAGCAGGTAGACCACCAGCCCGACCACCACCGAGGGCAGCGCCAGCAGCGTGTTCAGCCCGAGCACGACCACGCGATGGCCGGGAAACTGGGCGACGGCCAGCCAGGCACCGAGCGCGAGACCCAAGCCGGCGGCGACGAGGCAGGCCGTGGCACTGACCGAGAGCGACAGCACGACGGTGTGGAGCAGGACGGGATCGGCATGGAAGATCAGGTCGACGGCGGTACGGACACTCTCGGCAAAGGCACTCATCCAAACTCTCTCATACTCCCGCGGATTGTCCACGCCGTCAGGCAACCTCGACCATATGAACTCCCATGCATAGGGTGAGCCTCACCTACACGCTGGCCGGCCGCGACCCGGCGCAGCGCGACCTGCACCACCCGCTGATGGCACTGCTCGCCGCCGTGCACGACACCGGCTCGATCAGCGCGGCGGCGCGGCAGTTGCAGCTGTCGTACCGCCACGTCTGGGGCGAACTCAAGCGCTGGGAGGGCGAGCTCGGCCAGACGCTGGTGGTCTGGGTGAAGGGCCAGCCGGCGCTGCTGTCGCCCTTCGGCGAGAAGCTGTTGTGGGCCGAGCGGCGTGCGCAGGCACGCCTGGCGCCGCAGATCGAAGCGCTGCGCAGCGAGTTGGAGCAGGCCTTCGCGATCGCCTTCGACGCCAGCGCCGGCGTGATCCCGATGACGGCCAGCCACGACGATGCGCTGCCCCTGCTGCGCGCGCTGGCGCAGTCGCAGCACAAGCTGCACCTGGACATCCAGTTCAGCGGCAGCGTCGATGCGCTCGCCGCGCTGAACGACGGCCGATGCCTGATGGCGGGCTTCCATGCGCTGACCGAATCGCCGCTGCGCTCGCCCACCGCGAAGGTCTACCGGCCGATGCTCAAGCCGGGCCACCACAAGCTGGTGAGTTTCGCGCGGCGCACGCAGGGGCTGATGGTGGCGCCTGGCAACCCGCTGGGCATCCAGTCGCTGGCGGACCTGTGCCGGCCGGGCCTGCGTTTCGCGAACCGCTCGCGCGGCACCGGCACCCGCGTGGTACTGGAGGAACTGCTGGCGCAGCAGAAGATCGCGCCGGAGCGCATCGGCGGCTTCGAGAGCGCCGAGCCCTCGCACCGCGCGGCCGCCGAAGCGGTTGCCAGCGGCAGTGCCGACGCCAGCTTCGGGATCGAGGCGGCGGCGCGGGCGCGCGGGCTGGACTTCGTGCCGCTGGCGCGCGAGCAGTACTTCCTCGTCACGCTGCAGCATGCGCTCGATCAGCCGCAGGTGCAGACGCTGCTGTCGCTGCTGAAGAGCCCGGCCTGGCGTGCGCAGCTCAATGCCTTGCCGGGCTACGCCGCCGAAGGCAGCGGCGAAGTGCTCTCGCTGCGCCGCGTGTTGCCGTGGTGGAGCTACCGCAAGCCCAAGCGGGCGTCGCCGTAACGTGCCTCGAGCCGCGCGCGCGCGGTCGGGTCGATGTTCACCTTGTTCAGGTCACCGCGCACATGCGGCAGCGAGAGCAAGCGCTGATCCATCACGCGGAACCACAGCCACGGGAAGTACGCCAGCGAGAACATGCCGAAGTAGCCGCTGGGCAACTGCGGCACCTCCGCGAAGTGGCGCAGGCTCTGGTAGCGCCGCGACGGGTTGGCGTGGTGGTCGGAGTGTCGCTGCAGGTGGAACAGCGCGAGGTTGGTCACCAGGTGGTTGGTGTTCCACGAATGGTGCGGCTGCGGCGCTTCGTACTGTCCGTTCGGCAGGCGGCCGCGCAGCAGGCCGTAATGCTCGACGTAGTTGGCCGAGGTGAGCTGCCACCAGGCGACGAGGTTGTGCACGCCCAGGAAGGCGATCATCACCGGCCCGAAGGCGATCAGCAGTCCGAGCTGAAGCACCGCCGTGATCGCATACGACTGCAGCATGGTGTTGCGTGGGCTCCAGGCGCTGAAGCCGAGCGAGCGCAGCCGCTGCGACTCGAGCTGCCAGGCTCGGCGGATGCCGCCGGGCAGCTCGCGCAGCGCGAAGCGGTAGATGCTCTCGCCCATGCGTGCGCTGGCATGGTCTTCTGGCGTGGACACCCAGCGGTGGTGGCCGCGGCCATGCTCCACGGTGAAGTGGCCATAGGCCGGCACCGCAAGGATCAGCCGGGCCAGCCACTGCTCGGTGGCGTTGTGCTTGTGGCCGAGTTCGTGTCCCGTGGTCAGGCCCATGCCGGAGTTGGTGCCGGCGACGTAGGCGAGCACGATCAGCGCCCACCAGGGCAGCGCCTGCGTGCCGGCCCACCAGGCACAGCCGATCAGCGTCACGAAGTACAGCGGCACCGTGGTCCAGGTCAGCCAGCGGTAGTAGCGGTCGGCCTCGAGCTGCGGCACGACGGCCTCGGGTGGATTGTTGAGGTCCTCGCCGATCAGCGCGTCGAGCAAGGGCATCAGCACATAACCGGTGACCAAGGGCAGCGCCAGCGAGATCGGCTGGCCGGTCCACGCATGCAGCGCCACGCCGAACAGCGGCATCAGCGGGTAGACCACCGACAGCAGCCAGCCCAGGCGCTTGCCGTCGCGCCAGGTGACGAGTTGCCCGTCGGGGCCGGTGCCGCTGTATGTGGCCGAGAGCAGGCCCATCGTGATCAGCGGCTCGAACGGCAGTTCAGAGCGCGCAGCTTCTGAAACCGCAGAACAGGTCGTCGCGTTCCGGGCTCTGGAAGTGGCGGAACTTGGCGCTGCGCATGCGCCCGCGGGTGGCGAACGAGGCGCCGCGCAGCACCTTGTGCGTGCCGAAGGCGGACTGCGAATAGTCGCGCTGCGGGCCCGGCACGAAGCCGGGGTACGGCCGGAAGGTCGAGGCCGTCCACTCCCACACGTCGCCCCAGCGGAAGCCGCGGCTCGCGCCCTGGTGGGCCGCAGCCTCCCACTCCACTTCGCTGGGCAGGCGGCGGCCGGCCCAGCGGCACCAGGCATCGGCCTCGTGCCAGCTGACATGCACCACCGGCTGCGCCATCGGCACGCGCATCAGCTTGCCCAGCCGCTGCTGCAGCACGCCGTGGCGCAACTGATCGACATGGCGCGGCGAGCGACGGCCTTCGCGCTGCAGCCACTCCCAGGCCTGCGGATGCCAGAACTCGCGCGCGTCGTAGCCGCCGTCCTCGACGAACTCGGCGTACTGCGCCCAGGTCACCGGCTGCGCATCGATCTCGAACTCGGGTACCTCGACTTCGTGCACCCATTTCTCGTTGTCGAACACGAAGCCGCCCGGCTCGCAGCCCAGCGGCCAGCGCGTGGCCGGGAAGAGCAGCGGGTCGCGCGCGTTGATGGCGGCCGGCGCGGACAGCAGCCCGGCATCGAAGCCGAGCGTCTGCGACATCTGCGCGAAGTGCTCGCAGCGCATGTCTTCGTGGAACAGCGCGAGGCGGTAGAAGTACAGCGCGTCGTCGTCGTCCGCGGGGGTGGATTCGAGCAGGTCGAGCGTGGTCTCGAGCGTCTCGACGAGGTACTGCTTGGTGGCCTGCAGGTCGGGCAGCTCGAGTTTCCAGCGGCCGGCGTGCGAGATCTCGGCGGGGTCGTAGCAGCGGTCGGCGTCGGGCAGCACCGAGGGCAGGCGCGACTGCGTCGGGTCGCAGCGCGCGCCGCGCTGGCGCTGCACGTTGCGTGCGATCCAGCGCTCCTGGAACCATCCGAGGTGGCCCAGCTCCCACAGCGGCGGGCTCAGGTCCTTCGCCTGCGGCACGTCGAGCTCGGGGGTCGACAGCGCCTGCTCGAAGGCGCCGATCCAGCGCAGCGTGTGGTTGCGCGAGTCCATCAGCGCCAGCGACAACAGCTCGCGGCCCGCGCGGCGCATGCGCGCGGAGTCGACGGAGGGAGCTTCGATGTCGAGCACGGTGGGCCTCGGTGTGAAAGCCATTGTCGCACCGCCGGCACCGCCTGCAAGCGCAGCGCCGGACTGCTATTCTTCCGCCCCCCATGGCCGCCCTGCACATCACCGACATCGAGGCCGCCATCAACTGGTGGCGGGCGCGCTCGCCCTCGATCGATGGCATTACCGCCTGCCCCGAGGTTCGTGCATTGGCCGAGGTCTACGGCCTGATGGTCTACCAGCATGAACACGAGGTCGACGAAGACGGCATGCCGCCGAAGGCCCACGAGGCCTGGCTCGCCTGGTACGCCACCACGCCCGACGCACCGTGCATCGCGATCTGCTCCACGAGTCAGGGCGACGACATCTGCAAGGGCTGCGGCCGAAGTTTCGACGAGGTGCAGAACTGGACGGTGATGACGCCGGGCGAAAAGCGCGTCACCTGGCGGCGCATCACGATGGAGGGCACGGCCTGGCGCTTCAACCGCTACGCGGAGCGCTCCGGCGAGTCGGCCGCGTGATCGTCAAGCGGCCCATCACGGATGACTTCGGTTGCGCCGAGCGCCGGGCTGCTTGCGGCCCATTGCTGACGTTCGCTTGTTCCCGCATTCGTGCCGGGTTCGTGCATCGCGGCAGGTGCTGCCCGCGGGGGGCTCATGCTGTGGCGGTCGGCGCTGCGCGCCGACTCCACTGCGATGCTCGCACCAGGGTCGTGCCGCAGAACTCACTCCGCGACCTGCGGTCGCTGCGTTCGAACAGCCGCGGCAAGTCAGTTCACGAAGCGCGCTGGCGCGCGCCGACCCTGGCGCTGCGCTTCTCGTCGCCACAGAAATCGCCCCCCGCGGGCAGCGCCTGCCGCGAAGTCCACCGGCGGTTCGTCTCGCCTCGCAGGCCACCGCTGGTTCAGCAAAGGCGCGCCCGGGCAGGTGGAGGCGCGCCTCTGAGGTGCCGAGAAGCGCAGGGCTCGTGGCCGCGCGCGCAGCGCGCTTCGTCTTCTGACTCGTCGACGCTGTCCGAACGCAGCGACCGCAGGGAGCGTAGTGAGTTCGGCGACGGGGCCGCGAGACCGAGCATCGCAGGGGAGTCGGCGCGCAGCGCCGACCGCCGAGGCGAAGCGCCGCAGCCTGCCCGGGCGTGCCTTTGCCGCGCCGACCGTAACCCGCACAGCAGACGCCGAAAGTCAGCAAAGGGCCGCGCGCCAACGTTGTCTGCCGAGCTTGGCTTCGGCATCACGGAGCCATGAGATGACGCGCCTCGCCGACAGCGCACGACGCATCGCCCCGCTGGCCTGGCCGGTGTTCGTCGGGCAGGTGGCGGTGCTGGCCTTTTCGACCGTCGACACCATGATGGCCGCGCGCGCCGGTGGCACGGATCTCGCGGCGCTGGCCATCGGCGGCGCGGCCTACATCACGGTGTTCGTCGGGCTGATGGGCATCGTGCTGGCGATCAGCCCGATCGCCGGGCAGCTCTACGGCGCGCAGCACTTCGAGGCCTGCGGTGCGCAACTGCACCAGGCGATGTGGCTGGCGCTGGTCCTGTCGGTACCGGGCTGCCTGGTGCTGCTGTTTCCGCAGCCCTTTCTCGACCTCGCGCGCGCGCAGCCCGAGGTGGCGGGGAAGGTGCGCGGCCATCTCGCCGCACTCGCCGTGGCCTTGCCGCCGGCACTGCTGTTCACTGCCTTCCGCGGCTTCAACACCGCGGTGTCGCGGCCGAAGATCGTGATGCTGCTGCAGCTCGGCGCGCTGGCACTGAAGGTGCCGCTGACCGCCTGGTTCGTGTTCGGCGGCGGCCCGATCACGGCGATGGGCGCCCCGGGTTGCGGCACCGCCACCGCGGTGTGCATGCTGGTGCAGTTCGCGGCCGTGTGGCTGATTCTCAAGCGCGACCCGTTCTACGCGCGCTTCCACATCGGCGACCGGATCTCGCCGCCGCACCGCGGCAGCATCGCCTCGTTGATCCGGCTGGGCATTCCGATGGGCGGCTCGATCATGATCGAGGTGACCGGCTTCACCTTCATGGCCTTCTTCATCTCGCGCCTGGGCGCCACCCCGGTGGCCGGGCACCAGATCGCGGTGAACCTGGTCTCGCTGATGTTCATGATGCCGCTGGCCATCGCCAACGCCTCGAGCACGCTGGTGGCCCAGCGCATCGGCGCGGGCGACCCCGATGACGCTCACCGCATCGGCTGGAACGGGCTGGAGATCGGCGTGGCGATTTCGGCGGTGATGGGCGGATTCGTCTACGTGTTTCGCGAGGCCATCCTCGGCCTGTACACGCGCGAACCGGTCATCGTGGCGGCGGCGATGCCGCTGCTGGCCTGGGTGGCGGTGTTCCACATCGCCGATGCGGCGCAGGCGATCGCCGGCTTCGTGCTGCGCGCTTACCGCATCGCGGTGGTGCCGCTGGTGATCTACGCGCTGGCGATCTGGGGCGTGGGCCTGGCCGGCGGCTACGCCGTGGCCTTCAACCTCACCGGCCTGACACCGCCGGCGCTGCTCGGGGCGGTTGGCATGTGGTCGACCGCGACCGCCGGGCTGGTCGTGGCCGCCGTGGGGATGTGCGGCTTCCTGGCATGGATGATCCGCTCGCAGCGCCCCGTCGATCCGTCGGCACGAAGTCGATGAAGCCCCGCTCGATGTCGGTCGACACGAGCTCCAGGCGCAGCTTCCGGGCGTTTCGCGGCGACAGCTTCCACGTCTTCATGAACCCGGGATCGCCGGCCTGGCGCTCCCGCCCGGACAACGGCTTCTCGGTGTCTTCGTTGCCACGCCGCGGCGCCGTTGGGGCTGGCCGGTGCTCCGCCACCTGTCCCCCCAGCAGTCCCGGTTCATGGTGCAAGATCCGAAGGCCGTGGTCTTGTCGATCTGGCGCAAACTCGTTCGTCGTGTCCATACCGAGACCAAGCTACCTCTGGAGTGCAGGCCATGCGATTCATCATCACGGCGCAGTCGAGTGCGGAGAGTTCGACCGCCGACCCGCAGCCAGGGTTCGATGCAGACCTCTTCAAGGCCTACATGCGCTTCAACGAAGAGATGCACCGGGCCGGCGTGCTGGTGGCATCCGAAGGCCTCAACCCTGCCGCAAAAGGGGCCCGCGTCGCGGTGGCGAATGGCAAGCGCTACCTCGTGGACGGCCCCTTCGCCGAGTCGAAGGAACTGGTGGGCGGCTTCTACCTCATCGAGGTGAGCTCGCTCGACGAGGCGATTCAATGGGCCCTGCGCGCGCCTTCCGGCTTCGGGAAGGACGACGTTCTGGAGATTCGCCAACTCACCGGCGCGGGTGACCTGCCGCCCGAGATCCTCCAGCTCATCAACGAGGCGGCGCCGACCTGGAGCGCCGCCGCCTGGCAATCGCGCACCAGGCCCTAGATCGCGCAGGCCACAGGCTTCGCGCCCAGCACCGACGTGAGCACGTTGGGCGGGATGCCCACCAGGTACCCGCGCCGCCCGCCGTTGATGCAGATGCGCGGCAGCGCGAGCACGCTCTGTTCCACGTACACCGGCATGGACTTGCGGGTGCCGAAAGGCGAGGTGCCGCCGACCAGGTAGCCGCTGTGGCGCTGCGCCACCTCGGGCGTGCACGGCTCGACCGACCTGGCGCCGATGGCGCGCGCCAGGTTCTTGGTGCTCACCTGCCTGTCGCCGTGCATCAGCACGATCAGCGGCTCGCGCTTGTCGTCCTGCATCACCAGCGTCTTGATCACCTCGTGCTCGCTCACGCCGAGCTGGCGCGACGATTCTTCCGTGCCACCGTGCTCGACGTACTCGTACACATGCTCGGTGAACACGATGCCGTGCGCGCGCAGCCAGGCGGTGGCGGGGGTCTCGCTGACGTGCTTGTCTTTCTTGGCCATGGTCGCGGCGCATTTTCGCCGCAAAGCGTGCCGGCTCGGCCCGTGCGGAAACGGGCTAGGCTCGCGCATGACCCCCTGCCGACCGAAACGCTCGCTCGCCGTTGCCTGGCTCGGCCTGCTGCTGGCCGGCTGCGCCAACCTGGCGCCCTTGCGCGAGACGGATGCAGTCGGCGCGCTCGTGCCGGCGACGATGGACCTCGATGTCGCGCCCACCGCCGTGCAGTGGTACCTGCCGGCCGGCCAGGCCAGCGCGCTGCTGGTGTTCCAGCATGGCTTCACGCGGGCTTGCGGCCACTTGCGCGGCAGCTCGCGGCAACTGATGGCAGCAGGCCTGATGGTGCTGTGCGTCGACGCGCCGATGGCTGGCGGCAACCCTGCGCTGGCGGCCGCCCTGGCGCGCCGGCTCGCCACGGCACGCACGGCGCCCGACGGCCGCGCGCTGCCCGATCGCATCATCGTTGCCGGCCATTCCGCCGGCGCTGCGTTCGCCGCGGCGCTGGGTGCAGCGCTTGTCGAGATCGCGCCGGAGCGCCTGGCCGGCGCGCTGCTCTTCGATCCGGTGGCCACCGATCGTTTCGAGGCGCACTTGCGCGCCGTTTCTGCGGCCGGGCGGCGCCCGGTGCTGGCCGCGATGGCGCCGCCGCACCGCTGCAACGCCATGTCGAACGCCTTGCCGGCCCTGCGCAGCATCCGCAGCGAGGCTCTGGCCGCACTGCGCGACGGCTTCGTCGGCGTGCGCCTCGCGGCCGGCGCGACCCATGCCGACATCGAAGGCGAAGACAGCGACGTGCTGGCCGCGCTCGCCTGCGGCCGCCCACAAGCGGCGCCGATCGCCCAGGTGCGCGCGCTCGCCGTGGCCTGGGCGCTCGATCTCGCGCTCGGCCGGCGGCCCCGCCTCGACGGGATCGGCGCAGCGCAGCCCATCGACTGAGCCGCACTGGCAAACTGTGCGTCGAGTCACGCAGGAGAAACCCCGTGCTGTTCGACCCCACGCGCCACGAAGCCCTGCAGCCCCTGGCCTGGGACGAAGGCGCCTGCCGCGCTGCCATCCAGGCCATCGTCGACGACACCGAGCAGCACTTCTCGCCAGAACGCTACTGGCCACCGCACCCGCGCGACATCGAGCCCGGCGAGGACCTGCCGGTGCCGGGCACCTCGCTGTACTACGGCGCGTGCGGCGTGGTCTGGGCGCTGCAGTACCTGCAGTCGGTGGGCGCCGCGCGGCTCTCGCGTGATCCCGCCGACGACCTCGACAAGCTGCTCGAATGCAGCCATGCGTGGCTGGCCGCCGTCGACAGCCGCGACTTCGCGTCCTACCTGATGGGCGATCTGCCGATCCTGCTGCTCGCGCAGGGCCGCGCGCCCAGCACCCGACGTGCCGACCAGCTGTCCGCACTGATCGAGGGCAACCTCGATCACCCGAGCCGCGAGCTGATGTGGGGTGCGCCGGGCACGATGCTGGCCGCGTCGTTCCTGCACGAGCGCGATGCGGATGCGCGCTGGGCCGATCTGTTCCGGCGCTCGGCGCAGCAGCTGTGGTCGCAACTCGAATGGTCGGATCGCCACGGCTGCGCGTTCTGGACGCAGGATCTCTACGGCCACCGCAGCACCTACCTCGACGCTGTGCACGGCTTCGTGGCCACCGCCAGCGTGCTGATCCGCGGCCGGCATCTGCTCGATGCCGCAGCATGGGCGGCATGGGAGGACTGCATCGCCAACACCGTGCAACGCAGCGCGACCCGCGAGGGTGCGCTGGCGAACTGGCGCGTCTTCCTCGACGTGCCCGAAGGAGCGGCGCCGCGCATGCTGATGCAGTTCTGCCACGGCGCGCCGGGTTTCGTCGTCTGCCTGGCCGGACTGCCCGGCACGGCGCTGGACGAGCTGCTCATCGCCGCCGGCGAAGCCACCTGGGTTGCCGGGCCGCTGGCCAAGGGCAGCAACCTGTGCCACGGCACCGCCGGCAACGGCTACGCGTTCCTCAAGCTGTACCGCCGCACCGGCAACGCGCTCTGGCTGGAACGTGCGCGCGCCTTCGCCATGCATGCCCTCGCGCAGTCGCGGGCCGATGCGGCCGCGCACGGCCAGGGCCGCCATTCGCTGTGGACCGGCGACCCCGGCCTGGCGATCTACCTGTGGGCCTGCATGCAGGGCACGGCCGACTATCCGACACTCGACGTCTTCTTTGCCTGAGCCGCGCTCGCCACCCACCATGCCGACAAGCACTGCACTGATCGAATCGTTCCGCGAGCAGGTGCGCTGGTGCGACAAGCTGGGCTCGGCCTTCACCGCGCGTCTGCTCGAGGCCTTGGTCCAGGACTGGCAGGACGGCGGCCCGATGCGCACGCTGCTTCCGGCGTGGACGGTGGGCCCGCCCGCCACGGACCTGGTGCCGCTGCGCCTGGCCGGCGGCCTGCATGCGCTGGCGCTGTCGGGCCTTCACCCGGCGCTCACTGCGCTCTACCCGCCCGCCGCGGCGCAGTTCGACGCCGAGGCGATCGTGCCGCTGCTGCGCCGCCTGCTGGCCGAAGAAGCCGAGATGCTGCGCGGCTTTCTGGCCAGCGCGCCACAGACCAACGAGACCCAACGCAGCGCCGTGCTGATCGGCGGCTACGCGGCCATCGCGCAGGCCACCGGGCTGCCGCTCGCGCTGTGCGAGATCGGTGCGAGCGCCGGGTTGAACCTGCTGTGGGATCGCTTCCACTACCGCCTCGGCTCGCAGCGCTGGGGCGATGCGGCCAGCCCGGTGCAGATCGTCTCCGACTGGCGCGGTGCGGCCCCGAGCCTGCCGGCGACGATCGCCGTGGCCGGACGGCACGGCAACGACCTCATGCCGGTCGACCTGAGCGACCCGCAGGCGGTGCTGCGCCTGCGGGCCTACGTGTGGCCCGACCAGGCGGCGCGTGCGGCGCGTCTGCTGGGCGCGATCACGCTGGCGCAGCAGGGCCTGCCGCCGGTGGAGGCCGGCGACGCGGCCGAGTGGGTGGCACGGCGCCTCGCTGAGCCGAACCCAGGCGTCGCCACGGTGCTGGTGCATTCGGTGGTGTGGCAGTACCTGCCCTCGGCCACGCGCTCGAACATCGAATCCACGCTCGCCCAGGCCAGCGCGCGCGCCACGCGCGCCGCGCCACTGGCCTGGCTGCGCATGGAGTTCTTCGACAGCAGTGCACCGGCCGAACTGCGCCTGACGCTGTGGCCGGGCGGCGCCGAGCGGGTGCTTGCGCGCGCCCACCCGCACGGCGAATGGGTCGAGTGGCTGGACTAGGGCCTCACTGCGCCGGGTCGCGGTGCTTCCAGCGGATCGCGTCGATCTCGGCGAGCAGTTCCGGCGGCAGCGTGGTGCCCCAGGCGGCAAGGTTCTCGTCGAGCTGCGCCTGGCTGGTCACGCCGATGATGGTGCTGCCCACGCGCCAGCTGCCGTAGCAGAAGGCCAGCGCCAGCCGCGCCGGCGTGAGGCCGTGGCGGCGCGCCAGCGCGTTGTACAGGCGCGCCGCCTCGATCGCCTCCGGACGCGCCCAGCGCTGCTTCTTCATGGTGTCGAACATCGCCAGCCGGCCCGGCTGCTCGGCGCCATCCAGGCCGACGGTGTCGTACTTGCCGCTCAGCGCGCCGAAGGCCAGCGGCGAGTAGGCCAGCAGCGACACCTGCAGGCGGTGCATCACCTCGTCCAGGCCGTTGTCGAGCGCACGGCTGGTCAACGCATAGGGGTTCTGCACGGTGGCGATGCGAGGCAGGTGGTGCTGCTCGGCCAGGCGCACGAACTCCGCCACGCCGTACGGCGACTCGTTGGACAGGCCGATGTGGCGCACCTTGCCGGCCTTGACGAGCGTGGCCATCGCGTCGAGCTGCTCGTGGATGGACGAGACGGCGCGGTCTTTGGCGGGGTCGAAGTAGATCGCGCCGAAGCTCGGCACGTTGCGCGCCGGCCAGTGGATCTGGTAGAGGTCGATGACGTCGGTGCGCAGGCGCTGCAGGCTGTCGTCGCAGGCGCCGATGATGTCGGCCTTGGTGAGGTCGGGGCTGCCGTTGCGCACCCAGTCCATGCCGCGCGCCGGGCCGGCCACCTTGGTGGCGAGCACCACCTTCTCGCGCGCGCCGGGGCGGCTGGCGAACCAGTGGCCGATGATCCGTTCGGTGGCACCGAAGGTCTCGCGCCGGGCGGGCACCGAGTACATCTCGGCGGTGTCGATGACGTTGACGCCGCGCGCCAGCGCGTGGTCGAGGATGGCGTGCGCGTCGGCTTCGCCGACCTGCTCGCCGAAGGTCATGGTGCCGAGGCAGATGGGGGTGACGCGCAGGTCACTGAGGCCGAGGGTGCGCAGGGGAAGGGTTGAAGTCATGCGCGGGAGTCTACGGGGTGGGCTGGGCGGTGGTGCGGGCAACGCCCAAGCCGAGTCGCGAATGAAGCGCCGGCCGGGACGGGGAAAGTCTCGACAGCATCTGGCACCATCCGGTGATCGAAGGCGAATCCCTGACCCGTCGATCGGGCGGACCGCTGCCTCGCAGCTCGAAAGTCAGGCCGCACACCACTCGGCCCAGCCTCCATCTCTGCACAGCCCCATGGACCGCGACCAGATCAAGACCACCTTCGACCGGCAGGCTGCGACCTATGACCAGCAGTGGTCGAAGCTCGTTGCACTGCGTGACTGCCTGCACCTCCTTCTCGGCTCGGTCTTCGCGACCCTTCCGCCCGCGGCTCGCATCCTGTGCGTCGGCGCCGGCACGGGCGCCGAGATCCAGCTTCTGGCCGAGCGTTACCCGGGATGGTTCTTCACCGCGGTGGAGCCGTCGCCGGCCATGCTGAGCGCCTGCCGCGAGCGGGCCGAGGCGCAGGGCTACGCGCAGCGCTGCCGCTTTCACGAGGGCTATCTCGATTCGCTGCCCGCGGACCAGCCCTTCGACGCGGCCACCAGCTTCCTCGTCTCGCAGTTCATCCTGGACCGGCAGGAACGCTCGGCCTTCTTCCGCGCCATCGCCGAACGCCTGCGACCGGGGGGTCTGCTGGCCAGTTCCGACCTCGCGTCCGACCTGACTTCGGCGGCTCAACAGAGCCTTCTCGAGGTCTGGTTCCGCACCATGGCCACCGCGGAGCCGTCGACGGAGGCGTTGCAGCGTCTGCGCGAAGCCTACGAGCGCGATGTCGGGGTGTTGCCGCCGGCCGAGGTGGAGGCGATCATCCGCAGCGGCGGCTTCGACGCGCCGGTGCAGTTCTTCCAGGCCGGCCTCATCCATGCCTGGTACTCGAAGCGCACGGCAACGCGCGGCGAGGCATGAGAACGGTCCGCCCCATCGCCCAGGCCCGGACCCGCCTCGCTGAAAGGGACTGCATCGCCATGAAGACTCCGCAAGCCGATCAACTGTTGGGCTCGCTCAAGAGCCGCTTCGAGAAGCACGCGCATCGCCAGCAGGGCATGGCCTGGGCAGAGGTGCAGCCGCGGCTCGAGGCTGCGCCCGCCGCACTCAAGGTGCTTGCCGCGATGGAGGCCTCGGGCGGTGAACCGGACGTGATCGGCAGGGATGCCGTCACCGGCGAGCTGCTCTTCTGCGACTGCGCCGCCGAAAGCCCGAGCGAACGCCGCAGCCTGTGCTTCGACGATGACGCGCTGCACGCGCGCAAGGAGAACAAGCCCGCGGGCAGCGCCGCCGGCATGGCGCTGGCGATGGGCGTCGAGTTGCTGTCGGAAGCGCAGTACCGCGCCTTGCAACAACTCGGCGAGTTCGACCTCAAGACCTCGAGCTGGATCGCGACGCCCGATGACGTTCGCTCACTCGGCGGCGCCCTCTTCTGCGACCGGCGTTACGGCCGCGTGTTCGTCTATCACAACGGGGCGCAGTCCTACTACGCCGCACGGGGCTTCCGCGCTTTGCTGCGCGTGTGATCACTCGCCGAGGTTAACGCCAAAGTTTATTGTTTTACAGTAAACTTTGGCCGTACTGCAGCAAGTACGGAGCCTCACATGCCCCCTTCAGCCTACCCCCGCCCGCTGCCCGCTTCACTGGGCCGCATCGTCCTGATCGTGCGTGCGCTGTGCGTGCTGGGCGCGTTGTCGCTGATCGCCGTGCCGCTGTGGTTCTGGGCCTCGCCCGAGGCGATCGAAAGCCTCGCGCCGTCGATGGTCGGCGTCAAGGAGATGAGCATCGACGCGCGCGCGCAGTGGCTCGGCGGCGCGCTGTCGCTGTTGCCGGTGTCGCTCGGCCTGTATGCCCTGTGGCAGCTGTGGCGCCTGTTCACCGAATACGCCGCCGGCCGAGTGTTCGGCCGCGCGGCGCTGGCGCACCTGCGCCGTTTCGCCTGGGCACTGCTGGGCACCGCACTGCTCGCGCCGCTGGTGCGTGCCGCCACCTCGGTGGCGCTGACGCTGGGCAACCCGCCGGGGCGACGGATGCTGGTCGTGGGCTTTTCGTGGAACGACTACATGGCGGTGCTGCTCGCCGCCGTGTTGATCGCCATCGCCACGGTGATGGCGGAAGCCGTGCGCGTGGCCGAAGAAAACGAGTCGTTCGTCTGATCATGGAGTAGCGCCGGGATGAAACGAGTCTCGTGGATGGCCGGGATACGTGGAGTTGGCGCGGCGGTTCGCGGCCCTTTGCTGACTTTCGATGTCTGCTGTGCGGGTTGCGGTGGGCGCGGCAAAGGCACGCCCGGGCAGGCTACGGCGCTTCGCCTCGGCGGTCGGCGCTGCGCGCCGACTCCCCTGCGATGCTCGGTCTCGCGGCCCCGTCGCCGAACTCACTACGCTCCCTGCGGTCGCTGCGTTCGGACAGCGTCGACGAGTCAGAAGACGAAGCGCGCTGCGCGCGGCCACGAGCCCTGTGCTTCTCGGCACCTCAGAGGCGCGCCTTCGCCTGCCCGGGCGTGCCTTTGCTGAACCAGCGGCGGCCTGCGAGACGAGACGAACCAGCGGTGGACTTCGCGGCAGGCGCTGCCCGCGGGGGCGATTTCTGTGGCGACGAGAAGCGCAGCGCCAGGGTCGGCGCGCGAGAGCGCGCTTCGTCAACTGACTTGCCGCGGCTGTTCGAACGCAGCGACCGCAGGGAGCGTAGTGAGTTCTGCGGCACGACCCTGGCGCGAGCATCGCAGTGGAGTCGGCGCACAGCGCCGACCGCCACAGCATGAGCCCCCCGCGGGCAGCGCCTGCCGCGATGCGCGAACCCTGCACGAGCGAACGTCAGCAAAGGGCCGATGGCAGTCGCTGCACGCAGCCACGTTTCATGCGTTGCGGGTCGCGCGCAGCGCAGTGAATCACTGACATGCCTATCGTCGTCAACCTCGATGTGATGCTCGCCCGCCGGAAGATGCGCTCGCGCGAACTTGCCGAGCGCGTGGGCATCACCGAGCAGAACATCTCCCTGCTCAAGTCGGGCAAGGTGCGCGGCGTCCGCTTCGACACGCTGGCGCGCATCTGCGAAGTGCTCGAATGCCAGCCCGGCGATCTGCTCGAGTTCCGGCCGGGGCCGGACGACCCGCCCGACGCGTGATGCAGCGTCCCTCGCGCAGCCGCATGGTCGCGGCGGCCATCGTCGTGGCCGCGCACCTGGTGCTGTTGATCGCCTGGACGCAAGACGCCGTGCGCTGGCCGGGCCACGCGGCGCCGCCGCGCATCAGCGTGCGCCTGATCGCCGCAGCGCCGCCCGCGGCACCGCAGCGCCCTGCGGAAGCCCCGATGGCCCGACCCGCGCGCGAATCATCTCGCCGCACGCAGGCCGCGCCGCGCGCCGAGGGTTGGCGACCAGAGGCCATCGCCCCGCAGGCCATCACCATCACCATCGCCCCCGACGCCGCGGCCTCGCAGGCGGCGGCCGTGCAACCCGCCGCCACCGAGCCCTTGCTCGACAGCGAAGCCACGCGCCGCGCCCTGCGTGCCAGTGCCCGCGATCCCGGCCTGGCCGCGCGGGCCGGGCGCATCGGACCCGCGCCGCTCGCGCCCGACGAGCGCCTGGGCGCCGAGGTGCTGAAGAGCGCGCGCGGCGACTGCCTGAAGGGCGAGTACCTGGGTGGCGGCATGGGCCTGCTGAGCCTGCCCTTCCTTGCCGCCGCCGCACTGCGGGAGCAGTGCCGCCGCTGAAGCGGTCCGGCCGCGGGCCATGGCCCGCCGAGCGCGGTCGATTGGCTCCTTCGGGCGATGAGCCGCGCCGGGCCGATCCCGAGAATTCGGCTCATCGATCCACCCCGAGGCCCGCCATGTCCCAGCCCAGCCGCATCTCGATGCTCGAAACCATGATGCTGATCCGCGCCCACGAAGAGCGGCTCGCCGCCAACGCCGGCGGCTCGCCGGGCACCTGCACCGCCGTCGGCCAGGAGGCCGCCGCCGTCGGCGTGGTGCGCGCGCTGCAGCCACGCGACCGCATCCTCACCAACCATCGCAGCGCCGGCCACCTGCTGGCCCGCGGCGCCGATCCCGGCCGGCTGATGGCCGAGGTGATGGGCCGCGCCGACGGCTATTGCCGTGGCAAGAGCGGCTCGCTGCACGTCAGCGCCAAGGAGCTCGGCGTGGTGCTCACCTCCACCATCGTCGGCGGCGAACTGTCGCTCGCGCCCGGCGTCGCGCTGGCGCAGAAAATGGGGGCGACCGTGCCCAACGAGGGCACCGAGCCCGGCGGCATCACCGCCGTCTTCTTCGGCGACGGCGCGGCCTGCGAGGGCATCTTCCACGAGTCGATCAACCTCGCCGTGACCTGGCAGCTACCGGTGCTCTACGTCTGCGAGAACAACCAGTGGCAGGCCTTCGTGCGCCGCGACGAAACCATGCCGCACGAGCAGGTGCGGCCCTGGGCCGCGTCGCACGGCCTGCCGGCGGTCAGCGTCGACGGCAACGACGTCGAGGCGGTGTTTGCCGCCGCGCTCGCCGCCGCCGAGCACGTGCGCTCGACCGGCACGCCCTACTTCCTGGAGCTGATCACCTACCGCACGCGCGGCCATTACGAGCCCGACGACCAGGCCTACGTCGACAAGGAGGAGCTGGCGCGCTGGAAGGCTCGCGATCCGATCGCGCTGCAGCGCGACCGCCTGATGGCTGCCGGCGAACTGGCGCCGGGCGAGCTCGCACACCTGCAGCAGCGCGTGGCCGACACCATCGAAGCCGCGTTCGCCTTCGCGCAGAACTCGCCCTGGCCCGATGCCCGCGAACTGCTCACCGACGTCTACGCCTGAACCCGAGAGGACATCATCATGCAAACCATCACCGTCAACGATGCCGTCGGCCAGGCCCTGGCCGAGGAGATGCGCCGCGACCCGCGCGTGCTGACCTTCGGCGAGGGCGTCGCGACGAACCGCCGCGACCTGCTCGCCGAGTTCGGCCCGCAACGCGTGCGCAACACGCCGCTGGCCGAGGGCATCATCGCCGGCGCGGCCGCGGGTGCGGCCGCGATGGGCCTGCGCCCCGTCATCGACCTGCTGTTCGCGCCCTTCCTGACGCTGTCGATGGACGCGATCATGAACAGCGCCGGCAAGCTGCGCTACCTGTCGGGCGGGCAGTTCGAGTTCCCGATGGTCGTGCTCGCGCGCACCGGCGCGGGCTGGACCGTGGGCGGCCAGCACAACCACAACCTGGAGGCGATGTTCGTGCACTCGCCGGGCCTGAAGGTGGTGATGCCGCACAGCACGGCCGACTACAAGGGCCTGCTGAAGAGCGCCATCCGCGACCCCAACCCGGTGCTGTTCTTCATGGACATGACGGTGGGCTACACGCCGGGCCCGGTGCCCGAGGGCGAACACGTGGTGCCGCTCGGCCAGGCCGCCGTGCTGCGCGCGGGCCGCGATGTCACGCTGGTGTCGTACTCGAAGAGCGTGACGACCTGCCTGGCCGCCGCCGATCAGCTCGCGCGGCGCGGCATCGACGCCGAGGTGATCGACCTGCGCACGCTCAAGCCGCTCGACGAGGCGACGATCCTGCGCTCGGTGCGCAAGACCGGCCGGCTGCTCGTGGTGCACGAAGCGGCGGCGCCCTGCGGCGTCGGCGCCGAGGTGGCGGCGATCGTCTCGGAGAAAGCCTTCGCCGCGCTGAAGGCGCCGATCCGCCGCATCACCGGGCCAGACGCACCCGCGCCTTCGTCGTGGATGCTGGAGCAGGCGGCGCTGCCGCAGGCCGACGGCATCGCGCGCGCTGCGCTGGAACTCGTCGGCGCCGAGACGGTGCCGGCCTGAGCGCCCGCGTTCACGCCGCGTCGACGGCGAGCTTCGCCTCGCCCTCGGCGCCGATCAGCGCGCGCGAGCGGGCGTCGAGCCGCAGCTGATCACCGGCGTCGAGAAAGTGATCGTCGAGGTCACCGGGCCGCGTCACCCACACGCGCCCGGCGATCACGCGCAGCGTCACCGCCATGGCCTGCGTCCAGCGCAGCAGCTGGCCGTCGGAGAGTTGCAGCACGAGGGGAGTCTGGAGCTGGAGCATGGTGCGTTCCCGGTGAAGAAGGGCAGGCCAGTGTCGGAACAGACAGCGTTCGGCGACAGACTCAGCGCTGACCAAAGTGCACCGGTACAGCCGGCGCAGTGGCGCTCTGTACTGGCGGCAGATGGCCACCTCTGTACCGGTACGTTCAGCCCACCGCGGTTCACAATGGGCCGCATGGACGCCGCCACCGGGTCTTCCGGCCCCCTGTACCAGCGCATCGCCGCCCAGATCGAGGCGGCGATCGCCAGCGGCGCCATGGCCGCCGGCGCACGTCTGCCCTCGGTGCGCCAGCTCGCCCAGCAGCACGGCGTGAGCATGAGCACCGCGCTGCAGGTCTATCCCAGCCTCGAGAACCGCGGCGTGGTCGAGGCACGGCCGAAGTCGGGCTACTACGTCGCGCCGCGTGCGCACGCCCTGCCCGAGCCGATGCTCGACCTGCGCATGGAGGCGCCCTCGCTGGTCAACATGGACCAGGTGCTGCAGGAGTTCCTGTGGATCGTCAACGACCCGCTGGCCGTGCCCTCCTTCCACGCGCAGCCGGCGCGATCGCTGCTGCCCGAGGCCAAGCTGCAGCACCTGCTGGCCGGCGTGAACCGGCGCCACCCCGAATACGCCTCGCGCTGCCAGATGGAAGGCAGCGCCGCGCTGCGCCAGGAGATCGCGCGCCGCGCGGTGAGCTCCGGCGTGCAGTTGCGGCCCGAGGAGATCGTCATCACCAACGGCGGCCTCGAAGCCGTCTACCTTGCGCTGCGCTCGGTGGCCTGTGCCGGCGACACCATCGTGCTGGAGTCGCCCACCTACTTCCACCTGCTTCAGGTGATCGAGAGCCTGGGCATGCGCGCGCTGGAGATCCCGACCCATCCGCGCGACGGCATCTCGCTGGAGGCGCTGGAGTTCGCCACCCGCACGCCGGGTGCGGTGAAGGCCTGCGTGCTGCTGCCCAACTTCCCCAACCCGATGGGCAGCCTGATGCCGGTGGAGCGCAAGCGCGAGCTGGTCAAGCTGACGGCCGAGCGCGGCATCACGCTGATCGAGAGCGACATCTACGGCGAGCTCTACTTCGGCGAGCAGCGCCCGCCGGTGCTCAAGAGCTTTGACGCGGATTTGCCAGAGAAGGTCGACGTGATCCTGTGCTCGGCCTTCACCAAGACCGTCGCGCCCGGCTACCGCATCGGCTGGGTGGCGCCGGGCCGGCATTTCCTGAAGACGCAGGCGCTGAAGTTCCGCACCTCGGTGGCCTGCCCGATGCTGACGCAGGAGGTGCTGGCGCAGTTCATCCGCGACGGCGGCTACGACCACCACCTGCGCCGCCTGCGCGCGGCGCTGAAGACGCAGATGCACCAGATGGTCGACGCGGTGGCTCGGCACTTCCCGATGGGCTGCCGCATGATCCTGCCGCAGGGCGGCATGATGCTGTGGATCGAGATGCCCCGGCACGTCGACTCGCGCGAGGTGTTCGCGCTGGCGCGGCTGGAGCACATCGGCGTCGGCCCGGGTGCCGCCTTCTCGACCACGCGGCGCTTCGATCATTTCATCCGCCTGCAGTATGGCGAGCCCTTCACCGCGCAGACCGAGGCCGCGATGAAGCGCCTGGGCCAGATCGTCAAGCGGCTGGCCGAGCGCTCGCCGCAGCGCGAGGCGCCCCGCGACCTGCCCTCCGCGCTGCATGTCTGAGCACACCGCCGACTCCCGCTATGCCTGGCTGCGCCTGGCCGCCACGCTGGGCCTGATGACCGTCGGTTCGGCGGCGATGTACGTCGTCGCCGTGGTGCTGCCGGCGGTGCAGGCCGAGTTCGGCGTGGCACGCGCCGACGCCTCGCTGCCCTACACGCTGCTGATGGTCGGCTTCGGCCTGGGCGGCGTGCTGATGGGCAAGCTGGCCGACCGCTTCGGCGTGATGGTGCCGGTGCTGATCGGCTCGGCCGGCCTGGCCAGCGGCTTCGCGCTCGCCGCGCAGGCCAGCAGCATCCTCGGCTTCGCGATCGTGTCCGGCCTTCTGCTCGGCCTGCTCGGCAGCTCGGCCACCTTCGCGCCGCTGGTTGCCGACACCTCGCTGTGGTTCGTGCGCCGCCGCGGCATCGCGGTGGCCATCTGCGCCAGCGGCAACTACGTGGCCGGCGCGATCTGGCCGCCGATCGTGCAGCACTTCGTCGACACCGCCGGCTGGCGCGGCGCCTACACGATGCTCGCCATCGTCAGCGCGGTGGCCATGCCGGTGCTGGCGCTGGCACTGCGGGCACGGCCCCCCGCGGCGGTGGCCGGCGTCACGCGGGGGGGTGCATCGGCGCAGCCCTCCGACCGCCCCTTCGGCTTCTCGATGAACCAGGCGCAGGCGCTGCTGTGCGTGGCCGGCGTGGCCTGCTGCGTGGCGATGTCGATGCCGCAGGTGCACATCGTCGCCTACTGCACCGACCTCGGCTACGGCGCCGCGCGCGGCGCGCAGATGCTCTCGCTGATGCTCGCCTGCGGCATCGCCAGCCGGCTCATCTCCGGCCTCATCTGCGACCGCATCGGCGGCGTGCGCACGCTGCTGCTCGGCTCGGTGCTGCAGGGCGTGGCACTGCTGCTGTTCCTGCCCTTCGACGGGCTGGTGCCGCTGTACGTGATCTCGGCGCTGTTCGGCCTGTTCCAGGGCGGCATCGTGCCGAGCTACGCGATCATCGTGCGCGAGCATTTCCCGCCCGCCGAAGCCGGCGCGCGTGTCGGCACCATCCTGATGTGCACGCTGTTCGGCATGGCGCTGGGCGGCTGGATGTCGGGCAAGGTGTTCGACCTCACCGGCAGCTACCAGGCCGCCTTCGTCAACGGCATCGCCTGGAACCTGCTCAACCTGGGCATCGTGCTGCTGCTCTTGTGGGGCGCGCGGCGGCGGCAGCTGGCCACGGCATGAAGCTGCTGGTGCTCGGCGGCACGGTGTTCCTCGGGCGCCATGTGGTGGCGCAGGCGCTGGCGGCCGGGCACGAGGTCACGCTGCTGCACCGCGGGCGGCGCGGTGTGGGGCTGTTTCCGGCCGCACGCGCGCTGATCGGCGATCGCGACGGCGATCTCTCGGCGCTCGATGGACTGCACTTCGACGCGGTGATCGACTGCAGCGGCTACACCGATGCGCAACTGTCGCGCAGCACGGCGGCGCTGGCTGCGGTGCCGCGCTACCTGTTCGTCTCCAGCATCTCGGTGGTCGCCGCCTTCCCGCCCGGCGTGGCGCACGACGAAGATGCGCCGCTGCTCACCGGCGACAGCGGCTACGGCGAGCAGAAGGCGCGCGCCGAGGCCGCGCTGCTCGCCGCACGCCCCGGCCGAGCGACCCTCGTCCGCCCGGGCCTCATCGTCGGCCCGCACGACCCGACCGGCCGCTTCACGCACTGGCCGCTGCGCGTGGCATCGGGCGGCGAGGTGCTCGGGCCCGGCCGGCCCGAGCGGCCGGTGCAGTTCATCGACGTGCGCGACCTCGCCGCCTGGTGCCTGCAACTTGTCGAGCAGGGCATCACCGGCACCTTCAACGCCATCGGCGACAGCCTGCCGATGCACGAACTGCTCGCGTGCTGCCGCAGCGTCTCGGGCAGCGATGCGCGCTTCACCTGGGTCGACGACCGCACGCTGCTCGATGCCAAGATCGAAGCCTGGAGCGAACTGCCGCTGTGGATCCCGGAACACGACCCGGCCTTCGGCGGCATGCTGCTCGGCTCGAACGCGCGCGCCCGCGCTGCCGGCCTGCACACGCGGCCGCTGGCCGATACCGTGCGCGACACGCTGAGCTGGGCGCAGTCTCCCGAGGGCCAGGCGGCGCGCAGCCCGCATGCGATGAGCTTGCAGCGAGAGGCCGAGTTGCTGGCCGCGGCCGCCTCGCGCTGAATCAGATCTGCACCCGGGTGCCGAGCTCGACGACGGCGTTGTCGGGCAGGCGGAAGAACTCGACCACGCTGCCCGCATTGCGGCTCATGCCGGCGAACAGGCGCTCGCGCCATGCCGCCATGCCCGTCCCCGGAGTCGGCACGATGGTCTCGCGGCTGAGGAAGTAGCTGGTCTCGAAGGGCGGCACGATCAGGCCCTTCGCGGCGCACAGGCGCAACGCGCGCGGCACATCGGGCGTCTCCATGAAGCCGAAGTCCAGCATTACGCGCCAGAAGCCCGCCGCCAGCGGCTCGACCGCTGCGCGCGCCGCATCCTCCACCACCGGCTGTTCGAGGAAGCGCGCGGTGAGGACCACGTTGCAGGCATGCAGCACCTGGTTGTGCTTCAGGTTGTGCAGCAGGGCCTGCGGCACGGTGGCCGGATCCGCCACGGCGTAGACGGCGGTGCGCGCAGCGCGCGGCACCGGGTCCGCGGCCAGCGAGTCGATGAAGGGCTCCAGCTCGAGCCCCTCGCGGCGGATGCTTTCGAGCGCCAGCGCACGGCCGCGCTGCCAGGTGCTCATGACCACGAACAGCAACGCCCCGAGCGCCAGCGGGAACCAGCCGCCATCGAAGAACTTCACCGCGCAGCTGGCCACCAGCAGCGCATCGATGGCGAGGAAGAACAGCGTCGCGCCGATCGCCAGCGGAGCCGGAAGCCGCCAGCCTTCGCGCACGACGACATAGGTGAGCAGCGTGGTGATCAGCATCGTCACCGTGACGGCGATGCCGTAGGCCCCGGCCAACGCCGAGGAGCTGCCGAAGAACAGCACCGCCGCCACCACGCCGGCCAGCAGCACCCAGTTCACCAGCGGCATGTAGATCTGCCCGATCTCGCGCGCCGAGGTGTGGCGCACCGTCATGCGCGGCAGGAAGCCGAGCTGGATGGCCTGGCGGGTCATCGAGTAGGCGCCGGAGATCACCGCCTGCGACGCGATGATGGCGGCCAGCGTGGCCAGCACGACGGCCGGCACCAGCAGCGGTTCGGGAAAGAGCCGGTAGAACGGGTTCTCGATGGCGCCCGGCTCGCGCATCAGCAAGGCGCCCTGGCCCATGTAGTTCAATGCCAGCGCGGGCAGCACCAGCCCGGTCCAGGCGATCTGGATGGGGCGGCGGCCGAAGTGGCCGAGGTCTGCATAAAGCGCCTCCGCGCCGGTCAGCGCCAGCACGATCGCGCCGATGGCGGCGAACACCTTCCAGCCGCGACCGGAGAGGAACTGCGCCGCCTCGCGTGGGTCGAGCGCTGCCAGGATGGCCGGCTGCTGAAAAATCTGCGCCACACCGGTGACGGCCAGCGCCGCGAACCACAGCAGGATCACCGGGCCGAACATGCGCCCGACCACCGCGGTGCCGAAGCGCTGCAACGCGAACAGGCCGACCAGCACGATCAGCGACAGCGGCAGCACCCAGGCCTTCAGCGCCGGCGTCACGACCTCCAGGCCCTCCATCGCGCCGAGCACCGAGATCGCCGGCGTGATCACGCTGTCGCCGTAGAACAGCGTCGCGCCGAACACGCCGAGCAGCAGCAGCACACGGCGCAGCCGCGGCCGGCCCGCGGCCGAATGGGCCGCCAGCGCGGTCAGTGCCAGGCCGCCGCCTTCGCCGCGGTTGTCGGCACGCAGGATCAGCGTCACGTACTTGAGCGTGACGACCAGCATCAGCGCCCAGAAGATGCACGACACCGCGCCGACCAGGTGCGCCGCGTCCAGCGGCAAGCCGGTGGCCGGCGCGAAGATCTCGCGCACCGTGTACAGCGGGCTGGTGCCGATGTCGCCGTAGACGACGCCGATCGCACCGAGCGTCAAAGCCGCCAGCCCCTGGCGGCCCGGGTGGGCCGGTGCGGCAGTGGCGGCGTCGGGTGAAACGATCGTGGACGACATGGCTGCGAAGGTTCGTGGTGGAACCCGCAGCGTGCGCGCCCTCTCGTCAGGAAGGCATAAGGGGCGCGGCCGGGTCTTCGTCGGGCTCGGCCAGCCGGTAGCCCACGCCGGGGTCGGTGAGCAGCAGCCGCGGCTCGGCCGGGTCGGCCTCGAGCTTGGCGCGCAGCTGGCCCATGTACAGGCGCAGGTACTGCGTGTGCTCGACGAACTCGGCGCCCCACACGTCGGCCAGCAGCTGCCGGTGCGTGACCACCTGGCCGGCGTTGCGCACCAGCCGCGCCAACAGCTTGAACTCGGTGGGCGTGAGGTGCACCGGCTCGCCGTCGCGGCGCACGCGCTGCGTGGCCAGGTCGATCTGCACCGCGCCGCGGCGGTAGACGGTCAGCGCGGCGCTGACGCGCGTGCCGCGGTGGCGCAGCGCGACGCGCATGCGCGCGAGCAGTTCGCCCACGCCGAAGGGCTTGACGAGGTAGTCGTCGGCGCCGGCGTCGAGCAGCCGGATCTTCTGCCCCTCGGCCTGGCGCGCCGAGATCACCAGCACCGGCAGCGACTCGCGCCGGCGCAGCGCGGCCAGCAGCGACTCGCCGTCGCCATCGGGCAGGCCGAGGTCGAGCACGACGAGATCGAGCGCGGCATTCGCCGCCAGCGCCAGCCCTTCAGACAGGCTCGCGGCGGTGAGCATCTCGTAGCCCTCCAGCGCGAGCGCGTCGCGCAGCGTGCGGCGCAGCTCGGCGTCGTCCTCGACGAGCAGCACGCGCATCGTCATGCCGAGGCGTCCTCGGCTGGCGGCTGCGGCGGCTGCTCGCGCAGCGGCAGCACGCACTCGAAACTGCAGCCGCCGTGGCCGCGCGGGCGCAGCCGCAGTTCGCCGCCATGCGCGCGCGCGATGGCGCGGCAGACGGCCAGGCCGACCCCGGCACCGGCACGGGCGCGCGCCGCCGGTGCCGCGTCCGAACTCTCGTGCGGCCCCAGCTCGCCGCGGCGGAACACCTCGAAGACGCGCTCGCGCCAGGCCGGCGCGATGCCCGGCCCGCGGTCGCGCACCGCCAGCACCGCCTGCTCGCCCTGCCGGCGCACCAGCACCTCCACCGGGGCCTCGGCCGGGCTGTACTTGAGCGCGTTGTCGACCAGGTTGTCGAGCAATTGCGAGAGCAGCAGCGCGTCGCACCACAGCAGCGGCAAGCCGGGCTCGAGGCGGGCGCGCACGCGGCGCGCCGGGTCGTGGCGCCGCGCATGGCGCAGCACCGTGCCGACCAGTTCCTCGGCCGACTCCCAGTCGCAGCGCAACGCCACGCCGGGCGAATCGAGCCGCGCGAGCTGCAGCGTGTTGTCGGTCAGCCGGCTGAGCTGCGCGGCCTCGTCGACGATGCTCGTGGCCAGGCGCTGGCGTTGCTGCGGATCGAGCCTCGCGCCCTGCTCCGCCAGCGACGAGGCGGCGCCCATGATGGTGGCCAGCGGCGTGCGAAAGTCGTGCGAGATGGCCGCCAGCAGCGCATTGCGAACTGCCTGCGACTGCGCCTCGTCGCGCGCGCGCTGCTCGTCGCGGCGCATCAGCGTGCGCTGCAGCGCCTGGCCCATCTGGTCGCACAGGGCCTGCGCATGGGCGCGCAGCAGAGGGTCCTGCGTGGCATCGGTGCCCTGGCCGCGCAGCACCGCGGCGCCGAGGCTGACGCCGCGCCCGCGCATCGGCAGGTACCAGTCGGGCAGCTCGGCGTGGCGGGCCGTGCCCGGGCCCATCGGCTCGCCCTGGCGCAGGCAGTGCCACAGGCCGGCCGACTGGTCGGAATCGGCGTTGCCGACGCGCGTCGCCGCGCCTTCGTCGTCACGCTCGGGCAGCCGGTCCTTCACCAGCAGCAGCGCCACCTCGACACCGGCCAGGCCCGCCAGCGCGTCGCGCAGCTGCCCGGCCTGCGCCAGCGGATCGGCAGCGTCGCGCAGCGTCTCGCCCCACTCGCGCAATTGCTCGGCGCGGCGGGCATGACGCTGCGCCCGCCGCGCCTGTGTGCGCAGCCCGCCCATCAGCGCGGAAACCACGGTGGTGACGGCCACCATCGCGGCCAGCAGCAGCGCATCCTGGCGCAGGTCGACCGAGAAGGTGCGCCGCGGCGGCACGAAGTACCAGTTGAAGGCCACCACGGCCAGCAGGCCGATCGCCGCGCTCAGGGCGCCGGGCAGCCACAGCGAGGCCAGCGCCGAGGCCAGCACCAGCAGCATCGCCAGGTTGACCAGGTCGATGCGGCCGTCGAGCCACGCCATTGCCACCGCCGCGGCCGCCCACACGAGAACAGCGGGACCGGCGTCCCGCAGGCGCCAGGGCGATTCCTCATCGAGCCCGATCCGCATGCCCACACGGTAGCAGCCCGCGCATCAGGGCCGCATCAGGATGCGCCGCGCCGCTCAGCCCGCGGCGTCGGCCGCGTCCACGCGCGCCGCGCCGATCTTGAACACGCCGCTGACACGCGCGACCGTCTGGCCGTCGGCCGTGACGAGGCCCTGTGCGAAGACCAGCGAGCGCGTGGTGCGCAGCACCTGGGCCTGGCCCTCGACCCATGCGCCCTTGGGCGCCGGCGCGAGGTAGTCGATCTGCAGGCTCACGGTGGGCAGGAAGCGGCCGTGCAGCGCCGGCGTGGCGTAGAACGCCGTGATCGGCAGCAGCATGTCGCAGAAGGTGGCCATCATGCCGCCGTGGCAGATGCCCATCGTGTTGCAGTGACGCGCCTCGACACGGAAGCCCAGGCGATAGACGCCGGCATCGAAACGCTCGTACAGCGGCCCGTTGGCGACGATGAACTCGCCGCCGATGGTCTGCCGCGTGAAGCCCTCGGGCACGGCCGGCGTGTTCATCGCTGCACCTCGCGCTTCACGTCGGCCTCGAAGTCGGCCGCACGCATCTGCGCCGTCTCGGCCTGCAGCGCCGGGTAGGTGGCCGCAAAGGCTTCGACGATGCGCGCCAGCGGCATGTCGTCGAAGGCGCCGTGCTGGTTCACGTACTCCATGTGGCGGTTGCCGGCCTTGTCGAAGGGGTGGTAGATCGAGTCGGCGTGGCCGTCGAAATCCAGCGGCAGCAACCCGAAACGCTCGCAGAGTTCGATGTTGAAGGCCGGCGTGGCCTTGCGCCAGGCGCCGTCGATCCACAGGTCGGTGTAGCCGTGCCAGACGAACACGTCGGTCTGCAGCGTGCGGCGCAGCCGCTCGGTGCTCAGGTGGTTGCGCACGTCGGCATATCCCACGCGCGCCGGGATGCCGGCGGCGCGCGCTGCGGCGGCGAGCAGCGCCGCCTTCGGCACGCACCAGCCGTAGCCCTGCGCAATCACCGAGCTCGCGCGCATGCCCTGCGTCGACAGGTCGATGCGGTAGGGGTCGTAGCGGAAGCGGTCGCGCACGGCGAGCGTGAGCGCGACGGCGCGTTCGCGCACATCGGCGCCGACGGCGTGCTGCCGGGCGAAGGCGACCACCGCCGGGTGGTCGCTGTCGATCAGCGTGGTGGGGGCGAGTGCGGCGGCGTCGGGCGGCAAGGGATCCATGGGCACAGTGTGCCGCGACTGCGGCGACGCTGCTGTCGCGCAGGCGCAATCGCTCAGGGCGAGGCTTTCGCGCGCGCCTCTTCCTGCAGGCGCAGCACCTTGCGCTGCACCTTGCCGGTGGTCGTCATCGGCAGCGCGGCGATGAACTCGATCTCCTTCGGGTACTCGTAGGGCGCGAGCTTGCCGCGCACGTGGCGCTGCAGCTCCTCGACCAGCGCCGCGTTGCCTTCGAAACCGGGCGCCAGCACGACGAAGGCCTTGACCAGCGCGCCGCGCTCGCGGTCGGGCTTGGGGATCACCGCCGCGTTGGCCACCGCCGGGTGTTTGACAAGGCAGTTCTCCACCTCGCTCGGCCCGATCCGATAGCCTGCTGCCTTGAACACGTCGTCGCTGCGGCCCTGGTACCAGAGGTAGCCGTCGGCATCCATCACCGCGGTGTCGCCGGTGCGGCACCACGAGTCGTCGGGGTCGCCGGTGAACTTGGCGCGCGTGGCCTCGTCGTTCTTCCAGTAGCCGAGGAAGAACACCGGGTCAGGGTGGCCATGCACATCGCGCCGGTGCACCGCCACGTCGCCCGGCGTGCCGCGTGGGCATTCGCGGCCATCGTCGTCGAGCACGGCGATGCGGTGGCCGGGGTAGGCGCGGCCCATGCTGCCCGGCCGCGCCGGCCATCGGATCGCGCAGTTGCCGACGATGTAGTTGATCTCGGTCTGGCCGAACATCTCGTTGACGACCACGCCCAGCGCGTCGCGGCACCAGGCGAACACCGTGTCGCCCACCGCCTCGCCGGCGCTCATGATGGCGCGCAGCTTCAGCGCGTGCTGCTCGCGCGGCCGCGGCACGGCCTTCATCATCGCCTTCAGCGCGGTGGGGAACAGGAAGGTGTGCGTCACGCCATGGCGCGCCATCAGCTCGAGCGCGCGCTCGGCGCCGAAGCGGCCCTGGTAGGCGACGATCTCGCGGCCGAAGTAGAGCGTGGGCAGCAGGGCGTCCATCAGCCCGCCCGTCCACGCCCAGTCCGCCGGAGACCAGAACACCGCATCGTCCTGGGGAAACCAGTTCTGGCTGCAGACGAAGCCGCTGAGGTTGCCGATCAGCGCGCGGTGCGGGATCAGTGCGCCTTTCGGCGGACCGGTGGTGCCGCTGGTGTAGATGAGCACCGCGGCCTCGTCGGCCTTCGTGCGCACCGCGGTGAATTCGGCGCGTTCGGCGGCGAGTGCCGCATCCCAGTCGATGTCGCCTTGGCCGGCCGCATCGCCGACCGCGACGACGTGGCGCACCGTCGGGCACTGGGGCCGCGCGGAGCGCAGGTTGGCGACGGCGCTCTCGTCGACGATGGCCAGGACCGCCTCGCTGTGCTGCAGCCGGTATTCCAGCGCGTCGGGGCCGAACAGCATCGACAGCGGCATGGCCACCGCGCCGAGCTGGAAGATGGCCATGTTGGCCACCGCCGTCTCGAAGCGCTGCGGCATCACCACCGCGACGCGCTCGCCGCGCCGCACGCCCAGGCGCTTCAGCGCGTGGGCCAGGCGATTGGCGTTGGCCTGCAGGTCGGCGTAGGTGAACTGTGCGGCCCGGCCGTCCTCATGCTCGTAGCGGATCGCCACAGCGGCCGGCGTGTCGCGCGCCCAGCGCGCGCAGCAGACCTCGGCGATGTTGAAGAACTCGGGCACCTGCCAGCGGAAGCCGGCGTGCAGGGCGGCGTGGTGATCCATGCAGCCGAGCTTACGGGTGCCGCGGCGGGCGGCCCATCGGGTCAAGCACCGAAGCGCTTCAGCTCGTCGCCTGCGATCCGGCAGATGCGCCAGTCGGGCATCACCGTGGCGCCCATCTTCTCGTAGAAGCGGATCGCGTTCTCGTTCCAGTCGAGCACGCTCCACTCGAAGCGGCCGTAGCCGCGCTGCAGCGCGATCGTGCCCAGCCGCGCCAGCAGCGCCTGGCCGATGCCGCTGCCGCGCTGCGCCGGCTGCACGTACAGGTCTTCGAGGTACAGCCCAGGGCGCGAGAGGAAGGTGGAGAAATTGGTGAAGAACAGCGCGAAGCCGACCACACGGGCATCGGCCTCGGCCACCAGCGCCTCGACCACCGGCTTGTCGCCGAACAGGTGCGGGCGCAGCGTCTGCGGCGTCACCTGCAGCAAGTGGGTGAGCTGCTCGAACTCGGCCAGCTCGCGGATCAGGCCGACGATGGCATCGACATCGCGCAGCTCGGCGGCGCGCAGGGTGAAAGGGGGGGAAGCGCTCATGCGCGCCATTGTCCATGGAGTCGGACGGCGCTGTCCCGCCATCGACAGCGAGCGTCGTCGAATGCCACTAGAGTCCGTTGCATGAGCTCACCCGTCTACGTCGCGCGCCGCCCGGCGCGCAGCCTGTTCGTCACCGTGCGCGGCCTGCGCTACCACCTGCTCGCCTGGGGCGACCCGGCGCTCGCCACGCCCGATCGGCCGCCGCTGGTGCTGCTGCACGGCTGGATGGACGTGGCGGCCTCGTTCCAGTTCATGGTCGATGCGCTGGCCGGCGAGCGCTACGTGGTCGCTGCGGACTGGCGCGGCTTCGGCCTGAGCGACAACGGCGGCGGCGACAGCTACTGGTTCCCCGACTACCTGGGCGATCTGGACGCGCTGCTCGCGCACCCGGAGCTCGGCCTGGCCGCGCAGCCGGTCGACCTGCTCGGCCACAGCATGGGCGGCAACGTGGTGATGATCTACGCCGGCGTGCGGCCCGAACGAATCCGCCGGCTGATCAATCTCGAAGGTTTCGGCATGCCGCAGACCATGCCGGCGCAAGCGCCCAAGCGGTACCGGCAGTGGCTCGACGAGCTGCGCGAGCCCGCCGAACTGCGCCGCTACGCCAGCGTGGCCGAGGTCGCCGCACGGCTGCGCAAGACCAACCCGCTGCTGCCGGAAGACAAGGCGGCCTGGCTGGCGCCGCACTGGTCGCGCCAGGCGGCCGACGGGCAGTGGGAGATTCTGGGCGACCCTGCCCACAAGCGCACCAATCCGATGCTCTACCGCGTCGACGAGGTGCTGGCCTGCTGGAAGCAGATCCGTGCGGCGTTGCTGTGGGTGGACGGCGACCGCACCGACATCGAGAAATGGTGGGGCCACCGCTACCCGCGCAGCGAGTTCGACGAGCGGCTGGCTGCGGTGGCGCAGGTCGAGCGGCACCGCCTCTCGCCGGCCGGCCACATGCTGCACCACGACCAGCCCGAGGCGCTGGCTCGACGGATCGAAGCCTTCCTGGACTGAGCGCGCCTGCAGCAACCCGCCGCGCGTGCGAAGATGGCCGCAGCGGCCACGCATCACGGCCCGCCAGCGGAGTGGTCGCTATGAGTGCAGGCAAGACGATCCGTCGCATCGGTTTCCGCAAGTGGTACGAGCGGGAATTGCTGCAAAGCCATGCCAACCTGGTGCTGCTCTTGCTCGCCACCCTGGGCTTGCTCGGTTGCGCCGAGGCCTACAGCCCGCGGGCGGCGCTGGCGGATCAGCTGCAGGTGCTCGCCGCCGCGCTGGCCAGCGCCGCCATCGGGCTGCTGTCCCTGCGCCGCTACCTCTACCTGCTCAACCACGCCGAGTTCGTCGCCAACCAGGCGACCTGCGCCCGCTGCGACACCTACGCACGCCTGGAGCTGATCGACGAGAACGTGGCTGCCAATCGCCTGCAGGTGCGTTGCCGCAAATGCGGCCACCAGTGGCCGATCGACCTCTGACGGCCTCCCGCCCGCCAGCCGACGCCATCCCAAGGCGCCGCGAGATGTGCCACACGACACGCAGATGATGGGCGATGACGCGTTTCTGCGTCAGCCCGGGGTCAGTTTTCTGTAACATGCGCCCTGTCCTATGGCGACCATCTACTCCAAGACCGCAGACGGCCAGAACGAGATCGAGACCCGGGCTCGCAGGTTGTCACCCCGCGCGCGCTCGACGCTGATCCTCGTCGATGGCAAACGCAGCGTGGCTGAACTCGGCAAGCTCGTGCAGCAGGCCGACGAAACGCTGCAGGCCCTGCTGGAAGCGGGGCTGATCGAGGTGGTGGCCACCAAGGCCGCGCCCGCCCGGGAAACGGCGGCGGCCCCACCGGTTGCGGCCCCTGCGCCGGCCTCGGGCATGGCCGTCGTCGAGTTCGAGGCCACCCGCCGTGACGCCGTGCGCGCCATCAACGACCTGCTCGGACCGGAGGCCGAGACCCTGGCCCTTCGGATGGAACGTGCGACCGACGCCGACCAGTTGCGTGTCGCGCTGGAGCGGGCCGTGGCCTACATCGCCAATGCGCGCGGCGGCGGCGCGGCAGCCCAGTTCGCGGGCAAGTTCCTGAGCAACCTGCAGGGCTGAGCGGGTCAGCGCGGCAGCCAGCGCCGCTGCGCCGCCAGGCGCGACAAGGCGTGCCAATCGTCCCCCTCGCGCTGGTCGAGCACCTTAGGCCACAGCTTGAGCAGCAGCTCGGCCGTGGCCAGCGTGTCGGCAGCAGCCTGGTGACGCACCGCGCATTGCACGCCGAGCGCCGCCATCCAGTCGTCCAGAGACCGGCCCGACACGTCGGGCCGCACCACCTGCGCGACATCGGCCAGGTCGATCCACGGGTTCGCCAGTCGCCGGCCCAGCGCGGCGCGCATTGAACGCTGGATCAGCGTCTCGTCGAAGGCGACGTGAAAGCCGATCAGCGGCGACGCGCCCACCCAGCGCTCGAATTCGGCCAGCGCCTGCGCGGCTTCCACGCCCTGGCCCTGCGCGCCCACACCGATGCCGTGCAGCAGGATGTTGGCCTTGTCCACCGGCGCGGCCTCGTGGCGCAGCACCACCTCGAAACTGTCGCCCAGCGTGATGCGCGGCGCGCCGGCGCCACGGCGCAAGGCGATGGCGGCAATGGCGAGCAGGCGGTCACGCGAGGCATCCAGCCCGCTGGACTCGACGTCGAGCACCACCCAGCGCCCCTCGTCGGCCGCCGCCGCACCACGCCGCGAGAACCAGCCCATCATCGCTGGTAGTCCAGTTCCATGCGCTGCTGCAGGCGCCGCGCGATGCGCAGGCTTTCCTTGAGCATGCGGCGGTCGATGTCGTTCAGCGCGGCCACGTCGACCAGGTTGGCGTTGCCGTCGGGGGCGCTCACGGCCTCGCGGCTGCCGGCGTCGAGCTGTACCTGCAGCCGCAGCAATTGCAGGAACTCGAAGGCGCCGACCCAGGATTCGCTCTCCTGCGGCTCGAGCGCGAGCGCCCGGCCCACCGCCTCGAGCCGCGCCCGCGTGCCGGTGGCGGCCACGCCGTGCGCCAGCCCGTACAGGCGCGCCACGTCGACGAAGATCGCCGTGCCCTGCAGCTTCAGGTCGATCACCTCGCGGCCGCCCAGCGCCTTCACGTCGATCGCGCCGCGCCAGTTCAGCGGTGCGCGGTGCGTCAGCGCGTTGTCGGCGAGCTGCTTCATGAAACGCGGCAGTTGCAGCGCCCGCTGCGTGAGCAGCTCGCGCAGCGGCGCGGCGAGTTCCTCGCGGCCGGCGACCGCGCGCAGGTCGAAGAAGATGCTGGCCTTGAGCAGGTCTTCGGGCGCCCCGTGCTCCATCCAGTGCCCGAAGCGCTGCAGCCACTCCGCCGGCGTGAGGCAGCAATCGGGGTTGCTGGCCATCACGTTGCCCTTGCACAGCGGGTAGCCGCACTGGTCGAGCCCTTCGTTGACCTCGCGCGCGAACTCGAGCCACGCAGGCCGGTCGCGATCGGGGTGCTCGCTGTCGAACACCAGGCCGTTGTCCTGGTCGGTGGAGATGGTCTGTTCGCCGCGCCCTTCGGAGCCGAAGGCCAGCCAGCAGGCGCGCGCCAGGTCGAGGCCGCGCCGCTGCGCGACCAGCGTCACCAGCCGTTCGGCGAGCAGGTCGTTGAGGTGGCTGATCAGCTCGGTGAGCTGGCGTGCGCGCACACCCTGGCCGAGCAGGCTGCGTGCGAATCGCCGGATGTCGGCGGCCGACTGGCGCAGCGTGGCCACGTCGGGCGCCGCTCGGATGGCCGTGCTCACCTGCTTGAGCGACAGGCGCTGCAGCGCGAACAGGTCTCGTTCGGAGACGATGCTGACGACACGCCCGCCCTCGAGGATGGGCACGTGCCGGATGCCGTGGCGCGACATCAGCAGCGCCGCGTCCTGCGCGGTGTCGGCCACGGTGAGCGTGCGCAGCGGCGCCGTCATCACCGCCTCGATCGGCGTGGCCAGCGGCAACTGCGGCAGCGTCACGCGGCCGAGAATGTCGTGCCGCGTCAGGATGCCCAGCGGCGCGCCGTCGGAGTCGGCCACCAGCACCGAGCCGATGCGCCGCTCGTGCATGGTGGCCAGCGCCTGCGCGAGCGGCGTCTGCGGCGCCACGCACACCGGCGGCTTGCGCGGCAGCGAGCCCAGCGGCCCCTCGAGCGACTGCTCGGCCAGCGTCTGCGAAGCGTATGCGGCCTGCAGCGTGCGGCGCGACAGCTCGAGGAACTGCATGACACGCCGGTTCAGGAAGTCGGCGAAGGGCGCGCTCTGCGCCGCCAGTGCCTGCACGGCCGCCACCGGCAGCATCAGACAGAAGGTGTCCTCCGCGGCCTGGTAGGTGGCGGTGACGGCACGCGCGCCCATCACCGCGCCCACCGGGAACAGATCACCCGCCTCGTACTGGAAGCCGCCCGCCTGATCGGCCAGGCCGCGCCGCCCCGTCACGCTGCCCTGGCGGATGTAGAGCAGGTGCTCGACGACGCCGGACTCCGGCGCGAGCACCGTCTCGTCGGGTGCGAAGTAGGCCTGCTGCGCTTGTGCGATGAAGCGGTCGACCTGGTCCGGCTGCATCTGCGCGAACGGCGCGTGGCGCATCAGTTCGCCGCGCAGGTTGGCCAGCAGGCTGGAAGACGGCGTGGTGGCGTTGCTCATCGAGGGCGTTCGATCGTGAATGCCCGCGATGGTAAGGCGCGGCCACCTGGCCGGCGACGCGCTGGATCAAGGCCGGGTGTCGCCGGGACGGCTGCCGCACGTCACCGCAGCGCCGGTCTTCCGCCGGCGCCTCAGGCCAGCTGCCGCAAGCCCGGCCGCAGCCACCGCGAACGGCAACGCGAGCAGGAAGGCGAACTCCGGCGTGACCGTGTGCCACCAGGCCACCGAACCAACCCAGAAGTCCTCGATCATGGATGCCTCCGTCAGAGCAGCTGGAACGCCAGAACCGCCGTCAGCGTGGGCGGCAGCGCCGCGACGAGCAGGCCCAGCGGATGAATGGCCTCGTCTTCGAAATGGCCGCGCAGGATGGCGAAGCCGGCGGGGTTGGGCGCGTTCGCGATGACGGTCAAGCCGCCGCCCGTCACGGCACCCGCCACCAGTGCGTACTTGAACTCGTCGCTCAAGCCCTCGACGAGCGAGCCGAGGTAAGTCAGTGCCGCGTTGTCGGTCACCGCGGTGAGCACAGTCGCACCGAAGTAGACCGTGGTGGCGTCCATGCCGCGAAGCAGGGGCTCGAGCCACCACTGCTGCTGCCCGCCCAGCACCACCAGGCCGGCCAGGAAGAACGCCACCAGCAGACCTTCGCGCAGGATGAGTCGGTCCTGGAACTTCGGATACGCGGTCGCGAAGCCCATGAAGAACAGGAACAGGCCCATGAACACGGGCGGGTGATGCGCGAAGGCGACCACGCCGGCGAGAAAGAGCAGGTGCAGCGCGCAAACCCATGCAGGCAGGCGAGCCGCACGATCGCCATGGGCGCGCGGCAGTTCCGCCAGCTCGCGCCGGAACACCAACGCCGTGACGAGCGCGTTGACGGTGACCGCTATCGCCGCCTTCCAGCCGAAGTGCGCGAGCATGTGCCACACGTCCCAGTTCCACTTCGCCGCCACCATGAGCACCGGTGGCGCTGCGAACGGGGTGAGCGTGCCGCCGATCGAGATGTTCACGAACAACACGCCGAGCGTCGCGTACTTGAGCTTCTGCGAGACGCCGCCGACGCTGAAGATGCGGTCTCTGAGCATCATGGCCGCCAGCGTCATCGCAGCCGGCTCCGTGATGAGCGAGCCCAGCAGGGGCACGAACGCCAGCGCCACGAAGAAGAAGGCCATGCCCCCGCCCAGCGGGACGAAGCGCGCGATCGTGTGGACGCTGTCGCGCGCCATCTGCAGCACCGCGCGGCTGCCGGCGATGACCATGATCGCGAAGACGAACATGGGCTCGGTGAAGTTGCGCGAGTCCAGGTAGGCCGTCGCCGCCTCGCGCCCTTGCGTGGCCATCATCGCCACGACCAGCACCATCGCCCAGAAGCCGAACACGACCTCCACTTCGCCCAGCAGGTGCCAGATGCCGGCGTGATCGGGCCGGCGATGTGCCATGCGCTCGAAGAACTTGGTCGAGAAGGTGTGGACCAGGGCCACCGCAAAGAGGCCCGCGCCCACCATCTGGATGGTGGTCATGGGCGCTCCCGTCTGCGCAGCCGATCACGCAGGCCGCGGCGCAGCCGGCGAACGTGGAAGGGGCCGAGAAAGACCGCCAGCAGCGGCATCGCGAGCGCGAAGTTGAGCACGGCCGCGCCGAAGCGGCTCGACAGGCCCGGGTCGGCCACGCTGTAACGGGTGAGCGCGGTCACCGCGACCAGCCCGGCCGCCATGCCCAGCAGTTCGAGCATGTCGAGCTCGGTGTCGCGAGCGGCCTTCAGGGCCCCGTCTTGCTCGACCGCCGGAAACTGGCGCAGTTCAGGCAACAAGACCAGCCACAGCCGGTTCATCGCTCCGCCGCGACAGGGCGTCGCGATGGGATCGTCGTGGATGCAGTTTCAGGTGCGGGCACGCGCAGTCTCCTCCACGCGGGAGACTAGGCGCTGGTGCCCTTGCGGGCTATTCGCGCGCCACCGTACGGCCTGGCCCGTACGGGCACTCCGGATCGGCGGCCGAAAGCCTCAGGCTCGGCCCTGGTCGACCAGGCGCACCAGGTCGACCAGGTTCTTGACGCCGAGCTTTTCCATGACGCGCGCCTTGTGGACCTCCACGGTGCGCGGGCTGATCCCCAGTGCTTCGGCGATGCGCCGGTTGTGCAGGCCCTTGACCATCAGCGACATGACTTCGCGTTCGCGCGCAGACAGCGGCGTTGCCGGTGAGGTACGCGCCACCGGCTCCTGCGGGCTTGCCGCGGTGCGCAATCCTGACAGGGCCGTTTCGATGGCTGCGAGCAGTTGCTCACCGTCGAACGGTTTCTCGATGAAGTCGACGGCATCGGCCAGGAACGCCTGGCGAGCCGCCGCAACGTCGCCGTGCGCAGTGATCACGATCACCGGCAAGGTGGGCCCGGCGTCGAGCAGGCTGCGCTGCAGTTCGAGGCCGGACATTCCCGGCATGCGGATGTCGAGCACGACGCAGCCTCGCCACGCCGGCTGAATCGCCGAGAGGAAGTCCTCGGCGCTGGCGAACGTGGCCGTGGTGTAGCCGCGCAGGCTCAGCAGCAGCGAAAGCGCATCGCGCACCGATGCGTCGTCGTCGACGATGAAGACGGTGTCACGATGCATGCTGAAGCACTTCAGGGTCCTTGGAATCGCCGATCGGGAGGGTAAAGCAGAAGTGCCCCCCGGGGCCGGGTTCGGCCCACAGCGCACCGCCGTGGGCTTCGACGATGGCGCGGCAGATGCTCAGCCCCACGCCCATGCCGCCGGGCTTGTCCGAGGGGCCGGCCTCGAACAGCGACTGCAGCCTGGCAGTCGTCACGCCGCCGCCGCTGTCCTGGACTTCCACCAGCAGCATGCCCTTGTGCTCGCGGGCGCGCACTCGAACCTGGCGCGACTGCTGGCCGCTGGCGGCCGCGTCCAGCGCATTGGCGACGAGGTTGCGCAGGACCACGGCGATCTGCACGGTGTCCATGCGGACTTCTCGCGTGCCGACGTCGATGTCGCACACCACCCGGACGCCGAGTGCCACGGCCCTGCGTGCATTCATCTCAACGACTTCGTTCAGCAGCGGAGTCACCGCGACGGGCCGAAGCTGGGTGCTGCCGGTGCGAAAGAAGTCCCGCAGGCGTTTGACCACGGCGCTGGCGCGCAGCGCATCGTCGGCCATCCGGCCGGACACGTCGGCCAGCCGCGCAAGCCGTTGTTCGTCCGACATGCCGGTGGCGGCAACGATCAGTCGCGACGCATCGGCATAGCTGTTCATCGCCGTCAGCGGCTGGCTCAACTCGTGCGCCAGGGCGGCGGCCATCTGCCCGGCGGCGGCGAGCCGCAGGCTCCCCCGGAGCTCTGCCGCGGCACGTTCCCGTTCGTCGACAGCCACGCCGAGCAGCAATCCGGTCATCGTCACGGCCGCCATGAGCACCTGAAGCTCGAACACGGTGAGGTCGGGATTCGGGGCGGATTGGACGGCGATGATCAACCCGACCTGTGTGAGCCCGGCCGCCGACACGGCGCCGGGCAGGCCGAGGCGCGCCGACGCCCAGACCACCGGCAGGAAGAGCAGATAGAAGAACTTGAAGTGGTCGCGATCGTCGCGCCCGAAGACGACGGCGAGCAAGGCGGAGATCAGCAAGGCGATCAGCCACCAGTCCCAGCTCTTCATCGTGACGGACAAGGCAGCCCGGCGCAGCGGATCCGTGGCCACCAGCAGGATCGGCAACAGCACCACCATGCCGACCGCGTCTCCGACCCAGTAGCGGACGACGGCCTCGAGCAGGCTGCCGCTCGGGCCCAGGCCGGCGACAGCGAAGGTGCAGACATAGACGATGCCGCTCACCAGCGCTCCGGCCACCACGATGCCCGTGAACCAGATCAGGTCGCGGCGCCTTGCCAATGCCAGGGAGCGGTCGAGCCGGGACTGCATGGCCCTGGCGATGGCGGCATACGACAGGGCGAGCGCCGCGGTCGCCGCGAGGGTCACGAACCACTCCGACGGAACGCCGCGCACGGCGATTTCGGCGGTCAGCAGGCTGAGCCAGACCAGCCACAGCCAGCGGGCGTTGCCGAGCAGCAGCGCGACCGCCAGCGCCGGCTGCGGATTCCACGGCGTGATGTTCAGGCCCTGGAACGGCCGGATGTAGCTGACCCAGTCCAGCAGCAGGAAGACTGTGACATAGGCAAATCCGATCACCCAGGCGGGGCTCCCCGTCCTGGCCGATGCGGGATCGGCTCCGAGCGCTGACATGGCGCCGATTGTCGGCCGTCCGGGCGACGCGATTCACTCGACCCCGGGATGCAATGGGCTACGGACCGAGAGACGACTGGGCCACGGCACTCAGGACGTACAGGACAGCCAGCGACAGGCCCGCCCAGCTCAGCGTTCCGATGAGCCGCGAACGCGGTGGTCGCAGCAAGGCGACGATCACCACGCAGTTCATGATGGCGGCGATCAGACCGGTCGCAGCATGGGCCGCATCGACGTCGCGAAAGATGGGGCCACCCAGGTGGGCGAGATCGTCGAGCGCGATGATGAGCAGGTCGAACAGGTTGCTGCCCAGGATGTTGCCCAGCGCGAGGTCGACGGCGCCAATGCGCAGCGCGGCCAGCGTCGTCACCAGTTCCGGCATCGAGGTCGCGAATGCGATGAGCAGCGTCCCGACGAATGAATCCGACCACAGCATGATGCGCGCCAGCCGCACGCCGACCAGCGGGAGCCAGATGCCGGCCACGACGATGAACATGGCCGCCAGCGCGTAGCCGCCGAGGGCCTGCCGCAGCGGCATGCCGGCGGAAGCGGTCGGGCTCGGGGCGCCGCTGCGCATCTCGAAAATGTAGAGGGCGCGCATGGCGAGGCCGTAGACGGCGATCAAGGCCACGCTGAACACACTCGCGTGCCCCCATGCCCAGCCCGACGCGCTGCGGGCCACGCTCAGCGCAAGCAGCACGATGCCGATCATCAGAACGCCCACGGCCGCCGTCAGCACGTGAGTCCTGCCGGCTGCGCCGTACAGGCCGCCGCGCCGAGAGAGCATCTCTGCCAGTGCGAGCAAGGCGAGATTGAAGACGATGCTGCCCAGGGCGTCACCGACCGCGATGTCAGGCGTGGATGCCACGGTCACCGCGCTCAGCCCCGTCACCAGTTCGGGCAGGGAGGTGACCGTCGCCATCAGGATCATGCCGATCCAGCTTCGCGACATGCCGGTGAGCGCAGCCAGCGCGTCTCCGTAGTGCACGAGCCGCGAGCCGGCGACACCAATCACGCCGATGCATGCCACGAACTCGAGCCAGATGCTGAGGGTGCCGGTCATCAGGAGGAAGCTTGCGTCGTCATCGACGGATTCTGGACGTCCTCGAACCGGTGGCGCATTGACCGTTCCCATGAAAAAGGGCCCCGTCCTTGCGGACGGGGCCCTCGCTTCAAGCTCGAAGCGTCAGAACTTCATCAGGCCTTGCCCAGGCGCAGATCGGGGTAGCGCACGTGCTCCACCAGTTCCTGCGTCTCCTTGCTCGGTGCCGGCGTCAGCAGGCTGACGACCAGGATCACCAGGAAGCCGATCGGCACGCCGAACAGGCCGGCCGAGATCGGCTGGATGTCCCACCACAGCTGCACCGGCGAGGTGACGCCGAACACGCCGCGCAGCCAGGGCTGGGTCGTGACCATGTAGTAGAACGTCGTGCCCAGGCCGGCGATCATGCCCAGCGAGGCGCCCCACTTGTTGGCGCGCTTCCAGAACACGCCCAGCACGAGGGCCGGGAAGAACGCCGCCGCCGCGAACGAGAACGCCGCCGAGACCAGGAACAGGATGTCCGCCGGTTTCTGCGCCGCCACCGCCGCTGCGCACAGTGCCACGACCAGCAGCAGCATCTTGGAGATCATCACCCGGCGAGCCGTGGGCGCGTTCGGGTCGATCATCTTGTAGTACAGGTCGTGCGACAGCGCGTTGGCGATCGTCAGCAGCAGGCCGTCGGCGGTCGACAGGGCTGCCGCGAGGCCGCCTGCCGCCACCATGCCCGACACCACGTAGGGCAGGCCACCGATTTCCGGCGTGGCCAGCACGATGATGTCGCCGCCGATCTTCATTTCGCCGAGCTGGAAGATGCCGTCCTTGTTGATGTCGATGACCGACAGCAGGCCCGGGTCGACACGCTGCCAGCTGGTGATCCAGCGCGGCAACTGATCGAACGGCGTGCCTACCAGCACGTTGAAGACCTCGTACTTGACGAGCACGGCCAGGGCCGGCGCCGTGAAGTACAGCAGGAAGATGAAGAACAGGCTCCAGAACACCGACTCGCGGGCCTCCTTCACCGACGGCGTGGTGTAGTAGCGCATCAGGATGTGCGGCAGCGCGGCCGTACCCACCATCAGGCAGAACACCAGGGCCAGGAAGTTGCGGCGCGACACGTCGAAGGCCTTCTGCGCCTTCTCGTCGCCGTTCGGGTCGCCGGCGAACACCTGCGCGTGCGAAGGCATGCCGCCCAGCGGCACTGCCCGTGCCGCGTTGGCGGCTTTCGCGGCCGTCCAGGCCTTCTTGGCATCGGCCTCGTTGGCCGGCACCGCGGCGAGCGCCTTCTCGGCCGCCTGCACCTCGGCCACCGGAGCATTGGCCTCCTTCAGGCTGGCGAGCTTCTTGGTCGCGGCCTCCTTGTCGGCGGCCAGCGCTGCAGGAATGTCCTTCAGCTTGGCGTCGAACTCGTCGGCCTTGGCCTTGAAGGCGGCGATGACTTCCTTCTCCTTCGGGTCTTCGCGCAGGCGCTTCTCGGAGGCGGTGACCTTCTCGAGCTGGTAGCCGTAGATCGCCTGCGGGATCGGGACGCTGGTCTGCTTGACCGACAGCCACACCACCGGGACCATGTACGCAATGATCAGGATGATGTACTGGGCCACCTGCGTCCACGTGACGGCACGCATGCCGCCCAGGAACGAACAGACCAGGATGCCGCCGAGGCCGACGAAGATGCCGATCTCGAATGCCAGGCCCGACAGGCGAGCGGTGATCACGCCCACGCCGTAGATCTGCGCCACCACGTAGGTGAAGGAGCACAGGATCGCCGCGACGATGCCCAGGAAGCGCGGCAGGTTGCCCTCATAACGCGCGCCCAGGAAGTCGGGGATCGTGAACTGCCCGAACTTGCGCAGGTACGGAGCCAGGAACAGCGCCACCAGGCAATAGCCGCCGGTCCATCCGAGGATGAACGCGAGGCCGCCGAAACCGGTGAGGTACAGCGTGCCGGCCATGCCGATGAACGAGGCCGCGCTCATCCAGTCGGCGCCGGTGGCCATGCCGTTGTAGATCGCCGGCACTCGCCGCCCGGCCACGTAGTACTCGGCCGCGTCGGTCGTGCGGCTCATGATGCCGATGCCGGCATACAGCGCCACGGTGGCGATCAGGAAGATGAACCCGATCCAGTTGCGCGGCAGGCCCATCTGCTCGAGCACTGCCAGGACCAAGATGAAGGTCAGGAAGCCGCCGGTGTACCAGGTGTAGACCTTGTTCAGCTGCGCCTTGAAGGCCTTGTTGGCCGAGGCACCGCCGCCGGAACCTTGTTCGAAACTCAAGCCTGCCATGTCATTCCTCCTCGGCAACGCCGTGTTCCTGGTCCAGCCGGTTCATGTGCCGGGCGTAGTACCAGATGATGACGACGTAGACGATCAGCGCACCCTGAGCCGCGACCCAGAAGCTGAACGGCCAGCCGAAGAAGGTGAAGTTCAGGTCACGGGCGAAGAACCCGATCCCGAACGTCACCAGGAACCAGATCGCGAGCAGAACCGAGGTGATCCTCAGGTTCGCACGCCAGTACTGGTGGTGCCTTTCGGACAATTGCATTTGCATCTCTGTGCCTCCTAGTTGCCAAACCCGGGCGTGAGCCCGGCCCTCGATTCACCGCCTCGCGCGGCGCCTTACTTCCACACCAACAAACAGCCTCGAACCGGCAGCTGCCGGCATCAGGGTGCCAGCCCGGTCTCGCGCTCGAGCTGCGCCGCGACCTTGGGCTCGAAGCTGTGCAGGTGGCGGATGATCTTGCGTGTCTCGTCGGGTTCGTGCCGGTCCAGGTGGACCCGGGCCAGCTGGTACCAGCCGTACGGGCTCATCGGCTGCAGCTGGGTGTTGTGCTTGAGGGCCTCGACGGCTTCGTCCAGGCGTTGCAGGCGGATCAGCGTCAGGCCCAGGCCGTACCAGGCCCGGTCGAGCTTCGGATCGAGCTCGACGGCGCGCCGGAAGGCCGGGATCGCCTCGTCGTAGCGGCCGGCTTCTTCGAGCAGGTAGGCCAGGTTGAACCAGTCGGCGGCGCTGCGCTGCGGATGGCGCGCCACCAGCGCCTGCGCATCGGCGATGGCCAGCTCGCGCGCACCACGGGCGGCAAGCACGTGGGCCCGGCTGGCCAGCGCATAGGCGTCGCCGGGCCACAGCGACAGCATGGTGTCGAAGGTGCGTTCGGCGCTGGCGTTGCGGGCGAACACCAGCAGCGTCATCGCCTGCAGCTTCAGGCGCCAGTAGCCCAGGGAATGACCTTTCAGCGACATTGTTCGATCCCGATCTGGAGGCACAGGTTGATCTTCATGATCGTGCTGACGACCCACACCGTCGACAGCAGCACGAAGGCGGCCAGCGGGATGTGGCGGTCGATCACGACACGCGGGGTGATCAGGCGCATGCCCTTGACGAAGGGCCCGGTCAACACCTGCAGCAGCTTGTAGAAGAAGTTGGTCTCGCGCTTCTGCCCGGCCATCAGGCCGAGAAGAAATTGCCCGGCCAGCGCGAGCAAGGCGATCTCCGCCACGAGCTTCACCGACGAGACAAGCAGCAGCATTCCGGACCCTGTAAGGAAGATGTGGGACTGTCGTCTCGGATCGCTTACAGGTTTCTGACAATGAGGGATGGCCTTCGCGCTTCCCCCCTTCGGGCAAACCCTCGCCGATGCCCTGCAAGGGCTGTCAGGCCGCCCCGAATGGGCCCCATGCGAAAATCCGCGTCTTTCCCAGCAGGCAACATCATGGACATCGAACGCATCAACCAGATCGGCAACACCCTGGCCGACCTGAGCTCGCGCACCGAAGCGCTGCGGAGGTATCTTTGACTACGATCGCAAAGCGCTTCGGCTGAACGAAGTCAACGCCGCGCTCGAGAACCCGAACGTCTGGAACGAGCCCAAGCGCGCGCAGGAACTGGGCCGCGAGAAGAAGTCGCTGGAGACCGTGGTCGGCACCATCGACCACCTGGCGAGCAACCTGTCCGACAACACCGAGCTGTACGAGATGTCGAAGGCGGATGCCGACTTCGACGGCCTGGCCGCGATCGAGGCCGAGGCGGCCAAGCTGGCCGAGATCGTCGGGCAGCTCGAGTTCCGCCGCATGTTCAACAACCCGGCGGACCCGTCCAACTGCTTCATCGACATCCAGGCCGGCGCCGGCGGCACCGAGGCCTGCGACTGGGCGCAGATGCTGCTGCGCCAGTACCTCAAGTACTGCGAGCGCAAGGGCTTCAAGACCGAGGTGATGGAAGAGACCGAGGGCGACGTGGCCGGCATCCGCAGCGCCACCATCAAGGTCGAGGGCGACTACGCCTTCGGCCTGCTGCGCACCGAGACCGGCGTGCACCGGCTGGTGCGCAAGAGCCCGTTCGATTCGTCCGGCGGCCGGCACACCTCGTTCGCCAGCCTGTTCGTCTACCCGGAGGTCGACGACTCGATCGAGATCGAGATCAACCCGGCCGACGTGCGCACCGATACCTTCCGCGCCAGCGGCGCCGGTGGCCAGCACATCAACAAGACCGACTCGGCGGTGCGCCTGACGCACATCCCCACCGGCATCGTGGTGCAGTGCCAGAACGACCGCTCACAGCACCGCAACCGCGACGAGGCCTGGCAGATGCTGCGCTCGCGCCTGTACGAGCACGAGATGCGCAAGCAGCGCGAGGCGCAGCAGAAGCTCGAGGACAGCAAGACCGACGTCGGCTGGGGCCACCAGATCCGCAGCTACGTGCTCGACCAGAGCCGCATCAAGGACCTGCGCACCAACGTCGAGATCAGCAACACGCAGAAGGTGCTCGACGGCGACCTCGACACCTTCATCGAAGCGAGCCTGAAGCAAGGTGTCTGAGGCCGTGTCCAAGGTGCAGGCATTCCTGTTCGACCTCGACGGCACGCTGATCGACAGCATGCCTCACCACCACGACGCGTGGGTGGCGTGGCATGCGCGGCGCGGCCTGGCCATCGACGCCGACGCCTTCTTCACGGCCACGGCGGGGCGCTCGAACGACGAGATCCTGGCCGACATGTTCCCTGCGGCTTCGGCCGCGGAGCGGCTGGCCATGGCGCACGAGAAGGAAACGCTGTACCGCGAATTCGCCGCGCCGAAGCTGGCGCTGGTGGCCGGCGCGCAGGAGTTCATCGAGCGCTCGCTGGCTGCCGGCATCCGCCTGGCGGTGTGCACCGCCTCGACGCCGGAAAACATGAAGCTGGCCTTCGCGCGATTCCCGATCGACCGCTGGGTCGAGACGGTGGTCAGCCCCGCCGACGGCCTGCGCGGCAAGCCGCACCCGGACATCTTTCTCGAGGCCGCGCGGCGCCTGGGCCTGGCGCCGGCGCGCTGCATCGTCTTCGAGGATGCGCCACTGGGCATCGAAGGCGCGCGCCGTGCCGGCATGGGCGCCGTGGCTTTGACGACCACGCTGCCGCTGTCCGCTTTCTCGAGCTACCCGAACCTGCTGGCGAGCGCCGCGGACTTCCGCACGCTCGCTCCCTCTGCCCTGACGAAAGAAGACCACCATGCGTGAAGGCATTGCCCAAGCAGTAAGACGCGCCGACTACGCCGCGCCGGCCTACTGGATCCGCAGCGTCGAGCTCACGTTCGACCTCGACCCGGTGCGCACCATCGTCGCCAGCCGCATGGCCGTCGTGCGCAACGCCGCTGGCACCGGTGGCCCGCTGCGCCTGCACGGCGAGGATCTCGAGCCGCTGCGCGTGCTCGCCAACGGCCAGAGCGTGTCGTTCCGCAGCGAGGCCGGCGAGCTGGTCATCGACAACCCGCCCGAGGGTGACTTCACGCTGGAGATCCGCAACACCTGCGCGCCGGAGAAGAACACCCAGCTGTCGGGCCTCTACACCTCGGGCGGCGGCTTCTTCACGCAGTGCGAGGCCGAGGGCTTCCGCCGCATCACCTACTTCCTCGACCGGCCGGACGTGATGGCGGTCTACACCGTCACGCTGCGCGCCAGCAAGTCGCGCTACCCGGTGCTGCTGTCCAACGGCAACCTGGTCGAGCAGGGCGATCTGGACAACGGGCGCCACTTCGCGAAGTGGCACGACCCCTTCCCGAAGCCGAGCTACCTGTTCGCGCTGGTGGCCGCCGACCTGGTGGCGCGGGAGCAGCACATCCGCACACGCTCGGGCAAGGACCACCTGCTGCAGGTGTGGGTGCGTCGCGGCGACCTCGACAAGACCGAGCACGCGATGAACTCGCTGATCGCCTCGGTGGTGTGGGACGAGGCCCGCTTCAGGCTGCCGCTGGACCTGGACCGCTTCATGATCGTCGCCGTCGGCGACTTCAACATGGGCGCGATGGAGAACAAGGGCCTGAACATCTTCAACACGAAGTACGTTCTCGCCCACCCCGCCACCGCCACCGACGAGGACTACGCGGCCATCGAGAGCGTGGTCGGCCACGAGTACTTCCACAACTGGACGGGCAACCGCATCACCTGCCGCGACTGGTTCCAGCTCAGCCTGAAGGAAGGGCTGACGGTGTTCCGCGACCAGGAGTTCAGCCAGGACATGTCGGGCTCGGCCACCGCGCGTGCCGTCAAGCGCATCGCCGACGTGCACACGCTGCGCGAGCTGCAGTTCCCCGAGGACGCCGGCAGCATGGCGCACCCGGTGCGCCCCGACGAATACGTCGAGATCAACAACTTCTACACCGCCACCGTCTACGAGAAGGGCGCCGAGGTCGTGCGAATGATGCAGACGCTGGTGGGCCGCGACGGTTTCGCCAAGGGCATGTCGCTGTACTTCGAGCGCCACGACGGCCAGGCCGTCACCTGCGACGACTTCGCGCAGGCCATCGCCGACGCCAACCCCGGCAGCGAGCTCGCGCGCACGCTGCCGCAGTTCAAGCGCTGGTACGCGCAGGCCGGCACGCCGCGTGTCACCGCACGCGGCCGCTACGACGCACCGACGCGCACCTACACGCTGGCGCTCGAGCAGGCCTGCGCGCCGTCGCACGGCCAGGCCGACAAGCAGCCGTATGTCATTCCGGTGGCGATGGGCCTGCTGTCGCGCGACGGCCAGCCGATGGCGCTGCGCCTGGAAGACGAGCCACCCGCCACCGCCACCGAGCGTGTGCTGGTGCTCGAGGAGGCGCGCAGCTTCTACACCTTCGTCGATGTCGACAGCGAGCCGGTGCCGTCGCTGCTGCGCCACTTCTCGGCGCCGGTGACGCTGGTCGACGGCCTGCACGACGCCGACTTGCTGGTGCTTCTGGCGCACGACCCCGATGCCTTCAACCGCTGGGAGGCCGGCCAGCGCCTGGCGCTGCAGCGCCTGCTCACGGCCATCCGCAACGAAGCGCCGCTGCAGCTCGACGCCGCCTTCGTCGGCGCGATGCGCGACGTGCTGCGGCACCCGACGCTCGACGCGGCCTTCAAGGCGCAGGTGCTCACGCCGCCGAGCGAGACCTACATCGCTGAGCAGCTCGAATCGGTCGACCCGCAGCGCATCCACGCGGCGCGCGAGGCGATGGTGCTGCAGCTCGCCCAGGCGCTCCACGGCGACTGGGAATGGGCCTGGGAGGCCCATCAGGTGGCCGGGCCCTACACGAGCGCGCCGGAGCCTGCGGGCCGCCGCGCGCTGGCCAACCTCGCGCTGGCCATGCTCTGCCTGGACGCCACCGCGCGTGGCGACGTGCTCTGGCAGGGCCGCGCCTACCAGCGTTTCAAGGACGCCGCCAACATGACCGACCGCGAGGGCGCGCTGTGGGCGCTTCTGGCCTCGCACTCGGAAATGGCGGACCTGGCGCTGCCGCGCTTCCACGACATGTTCCGCGGCGACGCGCTGGTCCTCGACAAGTGGTTCGCGCTGCAGGCCAGCGCGCCGGAGCGCGACGGCCGTGTCTTCGCGCGCGTCAAGGCGCTGCTCAAGCACCCGGACTTCACGCTGCACAACCCGAACCGCGCGCGCAGCCTGGTGCGCTCGCTGTGCGGCGACAACCCGGCGGCCTTCCACCGCGCCGACGCGGCGGGCTACGTGTTCTGGAGCGAGCGGGTGATCGAGCTCGATGCCTTCAACCCGCAGCTGGCCTCGCGCATCGCCCGCGTGATGGACCGCTGGGCGCAGCTGGCCGAGCCCTACCGCAGTGCCGCGCGCGAGGCCATCGCCCGCGTCGCCGCGCGCACCGACCTGTCCAACGACGTGCGTGAAGTCGTCACGCGAGCCCTGGAGACCTGAACGTGGCCCGAAGAATCAGCCTGACGCAGTACCTCGTCGAACAGCAGCGAGAGCACGGGCACATCCCGGCCGAGCTGCGGCTGCTCATCGAGGTGGTGGCACGCGCCTGCAAGACCATCGCGATCTCGGTGAACAAGGGTGCGCTCGGCGAGGTGCTGGGCAGCGCGCACACCGAGAACGTGCAGGGCGAAGTGCAGAAGAAGCTCGACATCATCTCCAACGAGGTGCTGATCGAGGCCAACGAATGGGGCGGCCACCTCGCCGCCATGGCCAGCGAGGAGATGGACTCCATCCACGTCGTGCCCAACCGCTACCCGCAGGGCGAGTACCTGCTGCTGTTCGACCCGCTCGACGGCTCGAGCAACATCGACGTGAACGTCAGCATCGGCACCATCTTCTCGGTGCTGCGCAAGGTCGGCCACCACCGCGGCGTCAGCGAGCAGGACTTCCTGCAGGCCGGCCGCGCCCAGGCCGCCGCTGGCTATTGCGTCTACGGCCCGCAGACCATGCTGGTGCTGACCGTCGGCGAAGGCGTGGCGATGTTCACGCTCGACCGCGAGATGGGCTCCTGGGTGCTGACCGCCGACCAGGTGCAGCTGCCAGCCGAAACGAAGGAGTTCGCCGTCAACATGTCGAACATGCGCCACTGGGCGCCGCCGGTGAAGCGCTACATCGACGAGTGCCTGGCCGGCAAGGAAGGCCCGCGCGGCAAGGACTTCAACATGCGCTGGGTGGCCAGCATGGTGGCCGACGTGCACCGCATCCTGACGCGCGGCGGCGTGTTCATCTACCCCTGGGACAAGCGCGAGCCCGACAAGCCCGGCAAGCTGCGCCTGCTGTACGAGGCCAACCCGATGAGCTTCCTGATCGAGCAGGCCGGCGGCATGGCCACCAACGGCTCGCAGCGCATCCTCGACATCGTGCCGACCAAGCTGCACGAACGTGTCAGCGTGATGCTCGGCTCGAAGAACGAGGTCGAGCGCGTGACCGACTACCACCGCGAACAGGCCTGAGCCCGGCGCCATGGGCCAGCTCTACCTGGTGCGGCATGGGCAGGCCTCGTTCGGCAGCGACGACTACGACCGACTCAGCGATCTCGGCCGCCGCCAGTGCGTGCGCCTGGGCGAGCACTTCCGGCAGGCCGGCGTGGTGTTCGAGGCGGCGCTGACCGGCACGCTCAGGCGCCAGGTCGACTCGCTCGCCGGCATTGCCCAGGGCATGCAAATGGCGCCGCAGGCGCATGCCTGGCCGGGCCTGAACGAGTACGACGGCGATGCCCTGGTGGCGGCGATCCACCCCGGCCCGATCGCTCCGCCGCGCAGCGACGAGGCGGTGCGCCAGCACTTCCGGCTGCTGCGAGGGGGCCTGCAGGCCTGGATGGACGGCCGAAGCGAGCCGCTGGGCATGCCCAGCTACGTCGACTTCGTGGCCGGCGTGTGCGAGGCACTCGACCACGTGCGCAAAGCGCATGAAGGCGCGGTGCTGATCGTCTCCAGCGGCGGCCCGATCGCCACCGCCGTGGCCGCCGTGCTCGGCGCGCCCAAGGCCACCGCGATCGAGCTGAACCTGCGCATCCGCAACAGCGCCGTGACCGAGTTCGTCTTCACGCCCAAGCGGCATTCGCTGCTGAGCTTCAACACCCTGCCGCATCTCACGGATCCGGCACTGGCCGACTGGGTCACCTACAGCTGAGACTCGCGAGACCGACCACGCCGCCATGCCCCAGGCTCCCGTCTCACCCGCATTGCGCACCCTGTTCGACACCGTGGCAGCCAGCCTGCAAGCGCAGGACATGCCACGCGCGCTCGATGTGGCCCAGCGCGCGCTGGCCACGGCGCAGACGCCGGCAGAACGTGCCGGTGCGCAGTACTGCATGGCCCGCTGGCACTACCTCCACGGAGAGCTGGACGTCGCGATCGACCAGGCCGCCGCCGTCTGCACGCTGGCGGCCGATGCCGACGAGCCGATCTGGCTCGGACTTGCAAGAACGCTGCAGGCGCGTTGCCTGAACGCAATTGGCGAATCGCCGTCGGCGCTCGACCTGGCGCTGCTGGCCATGCAGGGCCTCGCATCGGTCGAACCCGGAGGCGAAGATGTGGCAGAGACTTGCCAGGCAGCAACCATCGCCTTGGGCGTCATCCATCTCGACCTGGGCGACCTGCCGGCAGCCATGCAGTGGTGCGAGCGCGCCGTCGAGCTGGCCCGACCGCTGCAGAACCAGGCGGCTTGTGGCGCCGCGCTCGACACCGTCGCCTGCGTGCGCAGCGCAATGGCGGCGCGAGCGCGCGACGCGGGCCACGTCGAGCTCGCCGAGCAGCACGAGCGCATCGCCATCGCCTTCTCGACCGAAGCGGTGCAGGTGGCCCATCGCATCGGCCATGTCGACTACGAAGCGAGCGCGCTGCTCAATCTGGCCGAGTCGCTGACGCTGGTGGGCGAGCCGACGCGTGCCCTGACCCTGCTTCAGGACTGGGCACGGCAGCACTCGGAGACGCTTCGGCGCCAGCGCTCCCACATGCATGATTCGCTGGGACAGATCCGCTTGGCGATGGGCCATCTCGACGAAGCGGTGACGGCCTTCGAGACGGCACTGTCACTCAACGACGACCGGGTGCACCGCGCGACCATCACCGAGCATCTGTCCTCCGCCCTGGAACGCTGCGGCCGCTGGCAAGAGGCCCTGGCGCGTCACAAGGAATTCCACGCATTGCATGCTCAGGTCAGTGCCGAAAGGGCCCAGCGCAACGCCCGCGTTGCGGCGCTGCACCTGGACGCCGAGCAGGAGCGCGCGCGGGCACGGGTGCTGACCACCAGCAACGACCAGCTGCGCCGCCGCGCCGAGGACCTGCAGCGCATGACCGTGGAAGACCCGCTGACCGGACTGGCGAACCGCCGCCGCATCGATGCCCTGCTGTCGGGCCCGCAGGACGACCACTGGCTGGCCATCTTGGACGTCGACCATTTCAAGCGCATCAATGACGACCACTCGCATGCCGTCGGCGATGCCGTGCTGCGCATGCTCGGTGCCATCCTGCGCGACAACTGTCGCCCGACCGACACGGCCGGGCGGCTGGGCGGCGAGGAGTTCATCGTCCTGTACCGCGGCGATCCGCTGGCCGGCCCCGCGGCGGTCGAGCGCCTGCGCCAGCGTGTTGCCGCACACGACTGGAGCGCCGTGGCAGCGGGCCTGCAGGTCACCGTGAGCATCGGCCTGGCCCACGCCACGGAGGCCAACGATGGCCATGCGCTGCTGGCGCTGGCCGACCAGCGGCTGTATGCGGCCAAGCGCGGCGGCCGCAACCGCGTCGTCAGCAGCGGCTGACGAGCGGTGCAATGTTGGGGCCAGCCCTGCAAGCCCCGCCGCGGGCCAGTTGGCTATAATCCGCGTTTATCGCCGGTGTAGCTCAGTTGGTAGAGCAGCGCATTCGTAATGCGAAGGTCGGGAGTTCGACTCTTCTCACCGGCACCAATCCAGACCAGGGCCCGCCTCGTGCGGGCCCTGTCGTTTCCGGCCCCGGTTCAGGCTGCGCCGCCGGCGAAGGCCTTCTGGAGCGCTGCGATGTCGAACTTCACCATCGTCATCATGGCCTGCGCCGTGCGCGCGGCCGCCGCACGGTCGGGCGAGCTCATCATGCGGCCCATCGCGCTGGGCACGATCTGCCAGCACAGGCCGTAGCGGTCGCGCAGCCAGCCGCACTGCTCGGCCGTGCCACCCTCGAGAAGCGCGTTCCAGTAACGATCGACCTCCGCCTGGTCGTCGCAGTTCACGACGAAGGACACGGCGTGGTTGAACGGATCCAGCGGGCCGGCGCTCATGGCGACGAAGGCCTGCCCGAACAATTCGAACTCGACGACTTTCACCGAGCCGGGCGGCCCGCTGGGCGACTCGACGGGCATCGCGTTCACCGCGTTGACGCGGGACTCCGGAAAGATGCCGGCGTAGAACGCCGCGGCCTCGTCGGCCTTCTCGGCGTACCAGAGAAAGGGGGTGATCTTCTGGATCTTCATGGCGGGCCTCCTGTGTGCATCACCCACGACGAACGGCAGGGCGGCGGATCGACACCGCGCGCCCTGCGTCGCCAAACCCCCGGGCCTACAGCGGGTTGAGCGACTTCTCGCGCCGGTAGTGGGTGTAGCCCACGCTGGCCCCGGCGCGCAGGCCGGCGCCCAGGCGGATCGGCGCCAGCGTCACGCCATCGGCACGCTGGTAGTTCAGGCCCACGCCGCCGACGTAGTACAGGCTGCCGTCCACGCCGGGGAAGCGCTTGAAGATCGCGTCAGGATCCTCCAGCTTGTAGACCAGCACGAAGACCTTGGACGCATTGGCGCCCAGGTCGAAGCCGATCGACGGACCGGCCCAGTAGACCTTGCGCGTGGCGCCGGATTTCATCACCAGTTCGCCTTCGCCGTAGCGCACGCCGGCGGTGACCGCGGCGGCCACTTCCTCGCCGCGCAGGTAGCCGTTGGGCCGGCCCTGCTCCTGGAACACCTTGGCGACCACCTGCGCCAGGCCCTCGGTGGTCTGGCCGAAGAAGTCGGTCACGGCCTTGAGGGTGCTGGTTTCGTCGAAGGTGCTGTCGGCGTCGGCAGCACGGCCGAGCAGCGGCACGCTGAGCGCCAGAGCGCCGGCACCGGCGTGACCGAGCCAGCTGCGGCGCGTAAGGTCGAGCCGTTCTAGATCATGAGTGCGAGTCGATTGCATGGGTTTCTCCTTCAGCCCTGCGAAGGCCGGGCTTGTGAAGACCACCTTAGCCGCCGCATCCCTGCCGCGGTGTCTCGGAATGTGGAGAAGTGTTGAGCAGCCGAAAGCTCGCGCCCGCAGCCGTCTCCAAATGCAACCTGGCCGGAACCTGGCGCCCTTCAGCCCAGCGAGTCGTTCACCTGCTCGTTGAATTCGGCCAGGCTCACCGCCGTGCCGATCTCGCGCGGCAGCGCGTCGCGCACCGAGAACACGCCGAGGATGTGGCCGCCCTCGCCGATCACCGGCAGGTGGCGAAAGCCGCGCTCGATCATGATCAGCACCGCGTCCGCCACCTTGGTGTCGGGCTTGATGCACTGCGGGTGCGGCGTCATCACGCTGGACAGTGGCGTCTTCGCCGGATCGAGCGCCTTCGCCAGCACGCGCGTCATCAGGTCGCGCTCGGTGACGATGCCCAGCAAGGTGCTGGCGGCATCGATGACCAGCACGCTGCCGCAGCCGGCCTTGGTCATCACGCAGGCCGCCTCGTGCACGGTGGCCGTGGGGCCCAGGCTGACGAGGAGACGGCGCGGCATCGATTGGAAGACGGTGCGTTCGGTCATGGTGCGGCTCCTGTGTCGGGCGGTGGCGCGGCGGGTCAGCGCAGCGCCGCGTTGATCTTCTCCAGCGCCGCGGCGCCGGGGCACAGCCTGTCGGGCCCGAGCGAGGCCAGTGGCACGGCACAGGTGTTCAGCGCCGTGTGCAGGTCGGTGGCGAGCGGGTCGAGGTAGAGCAGCCCGGTGACCACCTCGCCATGCGCGGCATGCTGGTGCATGTAGTTCATCGCGGCGTAGCGATCGGTCGGGTCGTAGTCGGCGTGCAGCTTGCGCAGGCGCAGCACGGAGCCGTCGTGGTTGCTCACCTCGATCAGCTCGCCCGGCGCGTACTGGGCGGTGATCTCCTGGCCGGGCGTGATGAAGTCGATGCGGCTCACCGCATCGTTGTGCTCGCGCACGTAGTCGTAGCTCTTGGTGCTGCCGGCGTGGTTGTTGAAGGTCACGCAGGGGCTGATGACGTCGATGAAGGCCGCGCCGCCATGCGCCATCGCGCCCTTGATCAGCGGCACCAGTTGCTCCTTGTCGCCCGAGAAGCTGCGCGCCACGTAGGTGGCGCCCAGCTGCAGCGCCAGGCCGACGAGATCCACCGGGCTGTCGTTGTTGACCACGCCCTTCTTGCTCTTGCTGCCCTGGTCGGCGGTGGCCGAGAACTGGCCCTTGGTCAGGCCGTAGACGCCGTTGTTCTCGACGATGTAGGCCATGCGCACGCCGCGGCGCATGGCGTTGGCGAACTGGCCCAGGCCGATCGAGGCCGAGTCGCCGTCGCCCGACACGCCCAGGTAGAGCAGGTCGCGGTTGGCCAGGTTGGCGCCGGTCAGCACCGAGGGCATGCGGCCGTGCACGGTGTTGAAGCCGTGCGAGGCGCCGAGGAAGTAGTCCGGCGTCTTCGAGCTGCAGCCGATGCCCGACAGCTTGGCGACGCGGTGCGGCTCGATGTCGAGCTCCCAGCAGGCCTGGATGATCGCCGCCGAGATCGAGTCGTGCCCGCAGCCCGCGCACAGCGTGGAGATGCGGCCCTCGTAGTCGCGCCGCGTGTAGCCGACCTTGTTGGTCTGCAGCGTCGGGTGGTGCAGGCGCGGCTTGGCTATGAAGGTCATGCGTACTCCTTGTGCCAGACCATGTTCTTGCGGATCGCGCCGGCGATGAAACGCGCGGTGATCGGCGTGCCGTCGTAGTGCAGCACGCGCACCATGCGCGCCGGGTCGATGTCGAGTTCGTTGACCAGCATCGAGTGCATCTGCGCGTCGCGGTTCTGCTCGACCACGAACACTTTCTCGTGCGCGGCGATGAACTCCGGCACCGAGTCCGGGAACGGGAAGGCACGCAGGCGCAGCGCGTCCAGGTGCACGCCCTCGGCCTGGAGCACGTCCAGCGCCTCGTGCATCGCCGGGCTGGTCGAGCCGAAGTAGATCACGCCGAAACGCGTGGGCTGGGCGGCCTTGCGCAGCACCGGCTGGGGCACCAGCGACGCAGCGGTGCGGAACTTGCGCAGCAGCCGCTCCATGTTGTAGACGTAGTCCGTGCCGCGCTCGGAGTAGCGTGCATACGGGTCGCGCGTGGTGCCGCGGGTGAAGAAGGCGCCCTTGGTCGGGTGCGTGCCGGGCAGCGTGCGCCACGGAATGCCGTCGCCGTCGACGTCCTTGTAGCGTCCGAAGTCCTTGCCCGCTTCGAGCTCTTCGCGGGTCATCACCTTGCCGCGGTCGTAACTGCGCGCGTCGTCCCACACGAAGGGCTTGCACAGGCGCTGGTTCATGCCGATGTCCAGGTCGGTCATGACGAACACCGGCGTCTGCAGGCGGTCGGCCAGGTCGAGCGCCGCAGCCGAATGCTCGAAGCACTCGTGCGGGTCTTCCGGGAACAGCAGCACGTGCTTGGTGTCGCCGTGCGAGGCGTAGGCGCAGGCGATCAGGTCCGACTGCTGGGTGCGCGTGGGCATGCCGGTGGACGGGCCGCCGCGCTGCACGTTGATGATGGTCACCGGGATCTCGGCGAAGTAGGCCAGGCCGATGAACTCGGTCATCAGCGAGACGCCCGGGCCCGAGGTGGCGGTGAAGGCGCGCGCGCCGTTCCAGCCGGCGCCCACCACCATGCCGATCGAGGCCAGCTCGTCCTCGGCCTGCACGATGGCGAAGCGGTGCTGGCCGGTGGACGGATCGACGCGGAACTTGGCGCAGTACTTCTGGAAGGCCTCGGGAATCGACGACGAAGGCGTGATCGGGTACCAGGCCGCCACCGTGGCGCCGCCGTAGATCAGGCCCAGCGCGGCGGCACTGTTGCCGTCGGTGAAGATCTGGTCGCCGACCCGGTCGGCGCGGCGCATGCGCAGTCCCAGCGGGCCGGCAGGTGCGCCTGCGCGTGGTCGCGGCCCAATTGCAGTGCCTGCAGGTTGGCATCGAGCAGCCGCTCCTTGCCGCGGTACTGCTCGGCGAACAGCTTCTCGAACACCTCGGGCGTCCATGTCCAGCAGCACCGACAGCGCGCCCACGTAGATGATGTTCTTGAACAGCTGGCGCTGGCGCGGGTCGGTGTAGGCCTCGTTGCAGATCTCGGTCAGCGGCACGCCGATCACATGCACGTCGTCGGGGAATCGATCGGGCGGGATGGGCCGCGTGCTGTCGTAGAGCAGGTAGCCGCCGGGCTCGATCTCGGCCATGTCGGCGTCCCAGGTCTGCGGGTTCATCGCCACCATCATGTCGACGCCGCCGCGCCGGCCGTGGTAGCCCTTCTCGCACACACGCGCCTCGTACCAGGTCGGCAGGCCCTGGATGTTGCTGGGGAAGATGTTGCGCGGGCTGACCGGCACGCCCATGCGCAGGATGGCCTTGGCGAACAGCTCGTTGGCCGAGGCCGAGCCCGAGCCGTTGACGTTGGCGAACTTGATGACGAAGTCGTTGACCGCTTCGATGCGTTTCATGGGGTCTCCGTGGCGGCGGCGCTGCGCACCGGGGCGTCCTGGCTGTCGCGGCAGCCGGGGCCGGCCTTGGTGGTGTCGAGCAGGAACTTCTGCATGTCCCAGGCGCCGGTCGGGCAGCGCTCGGCGCACAGGCCGCAGTGCAGGCAGACGTCTTCGTCCTTGACCATCACGCGGCCGGTCTTGAGCGTGGTCGAGACGTACAGGTCCTGCGACAGATTGCCGGCCGGCGCCTTCAGCCGCGTGCGCAACTCGCCCTCGTCGCCGTTGGCGGTGAAGGTGATGCAGTCCATCGGGCAGATGTCGACGCAGGCATCGCACTCGATGCAGGTGTCGCGGTTGAAGACGGTCTGCACGTCGCAGTTCAGGCAGCGGCTGGCCTCCTTGAAGGCCGTGGCCTCGTCGAAGCCCAGTTCCACCTCGACCTTGATGCTGGCCAGCGCCTGCTCGGCCTTGGCCCAGGGCACCTTGAAGCGCGGGTCGTTGGAGACGTCGTTGTCGTAGCTCCACTCGTGGATGCCCATCTTCTGCGACATCAGGTTGCTCATCGGCGGCGGGCGCCGCGCCACGTCCTCGCCATGCAGGAGCCGGTCGATCGACACCGCCGCCTCGTGGCCGTGGGCCACGGCCGTGATGATGTTCTTCGGGCCGAAGGCCGCGTCGCCGCCGAAGAAGACCTGCGGCAGCGTCGACTGGAAGGTCTGCGCGTCGAGCACCGGCAGGCCCCAGCGGTCGAACTCGATGCCGCAGTCGCGTTCGATCCAGGGGAAGGCGTTCTCCTGCCCGATGGCCACCAGCACGGTGTCGCAGGGCACGAAGACATCGGGTTCGCCGGTGGGCACCAGGCTGCGGCGGCCCTTGTCGTCGTACACGGCGCTGACCTTCTCGAACGTCATGCCCTGGATGCGGCCCTGGTCGTGCCGCACGCTCTTGGGCACGTGGTAGTTCAGGATCGGGATGCCTTCGTGCTGCGCGTCTTCCTTCTCCCAGGGCGAGGCCTTCATCTCGTCGAAGCCGCTGCGCACGATCACCTTGACGTCCTCGCCGCCCAGGCGCCGCGCCGAGCGGCAGCAGTCCATCGCGGTGTTGCCGCCGCCCAGCACGATGACGCGCTTGCCGATGCTCGTGATGTGGCCGAACGACACCGAGGCCAGCCAGTCGATGCCGATGTGGATGGCCGCTGCGGCCTCGGCGCGGCCCGGCACGTCGAGCTCGCGCCCGCGCGGCGCGCCGCAGCCGACGAATACCGCGTCGTAGCCCTGCCCGAGCAGCGCCTGCATCGAGTCGATGCGCTGGCCGCTGCGGAAATCGACCCCGAGGTCGAGCACCTGTGCGGTTTCTTCGTCGATGACCGACTCGGGCAGGCGAAAGCGCGGGATCTGCGAGCGCATGAAGCCGCCCGCCTTCGCCTCGCCGTCGAACACGGTGACGTCGTAGCCCTGCGGCGCGAGGTCGCGCGCCACCGTCAGCGAGGCCGGCCCGGCGCCGATGCAGGCGACCCGCTTGCCGTTGCGCGGCGCGACGGCCGGCAAACGCGAACGCACGTCGCCCTTGTGGTCGGCGGCGACCCGCTTGAGCCGGCAGATCGCCACCGGTTCCGGACGTTCGCCGTTGTTCTCTTCGACGCGGCCGCGCCGGCAGGCCGGCTCGCAGGGGCGGTCGCAGGTGCGGCCCAGCATGCCGGGGAACACGTTCGACACCCAGTTGATCATGTAGGCGTCGGCGTAGCGGCCCTGCCCGATCAGCCGGATGTACTCCGGCACGGGGGTGTGCGCCGGGCAGGCCCACTGGCAGTCGACGACCTTGTGGAAGTAGGACGGACCTGCGCTGTCGGTGCGTTGCACTCTGGCCTCCTGGGGCTGCACTCACCCGCGCCTGACGTGCACGGGCCGCTCGCAGTCTAAGCACAGGTCAAGCCGGCGCGTCTCGGGGGGAACACGCAATCGCGCGTCTGTCTGTTCCAGGTCAAGCCGCAGCGCGTTGGCAGGTCAGCCCTGCGGGCTCTCGGTCATGCGGCCGCAATAGGCCTGCATCTGCGCGGGCAGGTCGTCGGGGCACACGCCGCACAGGCGATTGCCCGGCAGCGCGTGATCGATGAACTTCGGATAGGGAAGATCCAGCCCGGCCATGATCTGCTCGAACTCGGCCAGCGTGCGGCCCTGGCCGAGTCGCGGGTTGCGCCCCTTCTCCTGGCCGATCGACGACACCCGGCGCCCCTGGTAGTCGTGGCCCGGGTACACGAGTTGCTCGTCGGGCAGGGTGAACAGCTTGCCGTGCACGCTACGGTAGAGCTCGGCGGCACTGCCGTTCTGGAAGTCGGTGCGGCCGCAGCCGTCGATCAGCAGCGCATCGCCGGTGAACACCCGCTCGCCCAGCAGGTAGGCGAAGTGCGAATCGGTGTGGCCCGGCGTGTGCAGCGGCTGGACGGCGAGGCTGCCCACCATCAACGGCACCCCTTCGACCACGCCGACGTCGGCACAGGGCAGGCGCTCCATCGCCGGCGCCGCGATGCGGCAGCCGGTGCGCTCCTTCAGGTGCAGCGCGCCGGTGATGTGGTCGGCATGCAGGTGCGTGTCGAGCGTGCAGGCCAGCGTCAGCCCGAGGCGCTGCAGCTCGGCGAGGTCGCGGTCGATGCTGTTGACGACCGGGTCGATGAGCACGGCCTGCCCGCTGGCCTCGCAGCCCAGCAGGTAGGTGAAGGTGCTCGACAGCGGCTCGAAGAGTTGACGGAAGATCATGGCGCGCTCCGCAGAGGCGTTCATTCTGGCAGTCGGTGGCCGGTGCACGCCAGCCCGGTGCAATACTGGCCGGGCGACACCCGAGGGCCGCACCATGGACTACTCCACCGGCAAGCTCGCGTTCATCTTCATCGTGGCCACGCTGCTGGCCGCGGTGTTCGCGCTGCTGCTCGCCCGCCGCTACCGCCACACGATGCGCACGCTGATGAGCGCACCGGCCGCCGCCCCGCCGCCCGGCGCGGACGTGCGCCTGGCCGCACTGGGCGCGCCGGCGCGCATCGGCTTGGCCGACAACCGGCGTGCCGGCTGGCGCGTCACCGCGCTGCTGGTGCTGATGTCGGCGCTGATCTCCTTCTCCAGCGCGTGGCTGTTCCTGTCCGTCGCCATGGCGAAGGAGAACATCCTCACGCCGGCACGCCTGATCGTGCTGGGCCTGCTCAACCTGTGGCCGGTGATCCCGGCGCTGGGCCTGCTGTGGCGCTGGTCACGCGCGCGAATGCTCGGCGCCTTGGCCCTGTGGTTCGTTGCGAGCCTGGCGCTGATGGCCTGGCGCTCGATCGAGGCACAGCCGCTGTCCACCATGATGCTGTACCTGGGCAGCGAGATCGGCGTGCCGATGCTGTTCATCGCGGCGCTGTGCCTGGGCGGCGCCACGCGTGCCATCGCACCCTGGCTGCTGCCGCTGACGCTCGTGCTGGTCTGGGCCTCGATCGCCGGCGTCGACCTGCTGGCCTGGATCGTCGACGCGCGCAGCGACTGGCTGAAGGCCATGCCGGGCTGGCTGAACGCCTACGTGGTGATGCTCGGCTTCGTCGTCGCTCCCTGGCTGATCGCCTGGTGGCCGGCACGCCAGCTCGGCCGCTGGCTGGGCGCGGCCTACACGCGCAAGTGGCTGTCCGAACTCATCGTGCTGTTCACCGCGGTGTGGGGCATCGTGCTGCTGATGCGCGCGCTCGGCGCCGGTGGCGACATGGGCCTGGCCGGCGCGGTGATGCTGCTGCCGCTGGCGTGGGTGCCGGCCACCATGGCGATCGCCGGCCGCCAGCCCACGCCGCCGGGCCGGCCGCCGACGCTGCTGGTGCTGCGCGTGTTCCAGCGCGACGCGCAGGTGCAGGCGCTCTTCGACGACGTGGTGGAGCGCTGGCGCCTGACCGGCAACACCGTGCTGATCGCCGGTACCGACCTGGTCGAGCGCACCATCGATGCCAGCGACATCTTCAGCTTCATCGACGGCCGGCTCGGCGAGCGATTCATCCGCCACCCCGCCGAGGTGAACGCGCGCGTGGCCGGCTTCGACCTGCAGCGCGATGCCGACGGCCGCCATCGCATCAACGAGGTCTACTGCCACGACAGCACCTGGCAGCAGGCGCTCGACGCGCTGGTCGCCGGCAGCGACGTGGTGCTGATGGACCTGCGCAGCTTCAAGACGCACAACCGCGGCTGCCGCCACGAGCTCGGCGTGCTGGCACGCGCGCCGCGGCTGGGCCGCGTGGTGGTGCTGACCGACGGCGACACCGACCGCGGCGAAGCCGCGGCCGCCACCGCCGGTGCGCCGCCGGGCCGCTTCGTCTGGATCGACAGCGCGCGCGTGAACGCCACCAAGCGCCGCGAAGTGCTGGCCGCGCTGTTCGTCGCCGATACTGCGGCGACTTCGCTGACTCCCGAACACCGATGACCACGCCCCCGAACAAGCCGACCAAGGGCGCCGACCTGCGCGGCGCCGCGCGCCTGGCCACCGATGCGACGGCCGGCCTGACCAACCTGGTCGAGGCGATGCACGAGCGCATCGCGAGGCTGCCGGGCAGCGGCGGCACGCTGGACGGGCGCACCGGCGGCATCAGCGGGCTGGTCTACAAGACGATCCGCGGCGTCACGCGCGTGGCCGGCGGCAGCATCGAGGCGCTGCTCGGCCTGCTCGCGCCGGCGCTGGGCAGCTACGGCGAGGGCCGCGAGCGCGATGCGATCGTCGCGGCGCTCAACGGCGTGCTCGGCGACTACCTCGTGGCCACCGGCAACCCGCTGGCCACGCCGATGGAACTGCGCCACGCCGGCCACGCGCTGACGCTGGAGCGCGAGGCGCTCGCGGCCGCGCTGCCCGCGGCCGGCGGCCGGCTGGCGGTGCTGGTGCACGGCCTGTGCATGAACGACCTGCAATGGCAGCGCGACGGCCACGACCACGGCGCCGCGCTCGCACGCGATCTCGGCTACGCGCCGGTCTACCTGCGCTACAACAGCGGCCTGCATGTCTCGATCAACGGGCGCGCCTTCGCACAGCAGCTGGCCCGGCTGATCGAGGCCTGGCCGCAGCCGCTGCAGCGCGTGGTGGTGATCGGCCACAGCATGGGCGGGCTGGTGACGCGCAGCGCGCTGCACTACGCCACGCAGGCGCAGCAGCCCTGGGTGCCGCGGCTCGACGACCTGTTCTTCCTCGGTACGCCGCACCACGGCGCGCCGCTCGAGCGCGCCGGCCACTGGGTCGACCTGGTGCTCGGCGCCACACCCTACGCGGCGCCGTTCGCGCGCCTGGGCAAGGTGCGTAGCGCCGGCATCACCGACCTACGCCACGGCCACCTGCTCGACGAGGACTGGGTCGGCCGCGACCGCTTCGCGCGCGGCGGCGATCGGCGCCAGCCGGTGCTGCTGCCCGAGAACCTGCGTTGCTACGCGCTGGCGGCGAGCCTGGGCGCGCAGGGCGGCGCGCTCAAGGAGCGGCTGCTCGGCGACGGCCTGGTGCCGCTGGACAGCGCGCTGGGCGTGCACAAGGATCCGGCGCGCGCGCTCGATTTCCCGCCCGAGCGGCAATGGGTCGGCTACGGCATGAATCATCTCGACCTGCTCGGCCGGCCGGAGGTCTATGCCCAGCTGAAGGAGTGGCTGGCGTGAAACGAGTGCTGTGCAGCCTGGCGCTGCTGGCCGCGCTGCCGCTGCGCGCCGACGACGACCCGGCCAAGTCACTGCAGTTCGTCGAGGACTTCGCGGCCAACTGCGTGTCGCGCAATGGCGTGCAGATCCAGGTGAAGAACACCCACCCGACACGCCGCATCCGCGTCTGGCTCGACCGTTTCCACATGGGCGTGGCCACCGCCGACCGCTCGCGCTCCGATCTCGCGCCCGGCGCCGAACCCGAGCCGCTGGGCTGCTCGCGCACCGACAGCGGTGCGCAGGAGTGGCGCGTGGTGCGCGTGATCTGGATTGACTAGAAGCAGGGCTCCTGCAGCTTCATGCGGCAGCTCCACATGAAGCGTTCGGCACCGTTCTTCGTCGAGCGGCGGAAGGTGGCCGTGGCCTCGTTGGAGATCGCGTCGGGCAGCGGCACCGCCAGCGGCGCGCCGCTGGAGTTGGTGTAGAAGTTCAGGAAGCAGGTGCGCTCGGGCTCGCACAGACGTGCCACCTGGCGTGCATAGGCCTCGGTGTCCTTCTCTAGCGCCGCCGGCACGATGACCAGGCGCACCAGGCCCTGCTGCCCGGCCACCGCCCAGGGCTCCTCGGCAGAGAAGGCGCCGGCAGCGGCCCACAGGGCCAGCGCCACGGAGATTCCGGCACGAAGGGGGTTGTCCATCGCGCCATGGTAGGCCCTTCGCGCCTCGTGGGAAACGCGGATGCCGTGGCCCCGCCACAGGAGCACCATCGAAGCGTCGCGAATGCGCACCCCTTCAGGAGACGATCATGGAGAAGAACAAGGCCCCGCTGTCGCCCGCCGAGATGGCCCTGCGCGACGCCGCGCTCGAGTACCACCGCATGCCGGTGCGCGGCAAGATCTCGGTGACGCCGACCAAGCCGCTTTCCAATCAGCGCGACCTGTCGCTCGCCTACTCGCCCGGCGTGGCCTACGCCTGCCTGGCGATCGAGAAGGATCCCTCGCTGGCCGCCGAATACACCTCGCGCGGCAACCTGGTCGGCGTGGTCACCAACGGCACTGCGGTGCTCGGCCTGGGCGACATCGGCCCGCTGGCCGGCAAGCCGGTGATGGAGGGCAAGGGCTGCCTGTTCCAGAAGTTCGCCGGCATCGACGTGTTCGACATCGAGCTCGCCGAGAAGGACCCGGAGAAGCTCGTCGAGATCATCGCCGCTCTGGAGCCCACGCTGGGTGGCGTGAACCTGGAAGACATCAAGGCGCCCGAGTGCTTCTACATCGAGAAGAAGCTGCGCGAGCGCATGAAGATCCCGGTCTTCCACGACGACCAGCACGGCACCGCCATCATCTCGGCCGCCGCGGTGATCAACGGCCTCGAGCTGGTGGGCAAGAAGATCGGCGAGGTCAAGCTCGCCGTATCGGGCGCCGGCGCGGCGGCGATCGCCTGCCTGGACCTGCTCGTCGAGCTCGGCATCAAGCGCGAGAACGTCTTCGTCTGCGACTCCAAGGGCGTGATCCACGACCGGCGCGAAGACAAGCTCGACGAATCGAAGAAGCGCTACCAGCAGAAGACCCCGGCGCGCACGCTGGCCGACGTGATGGTCAATGCCGACGTGGTGCTGGGCTGCTCGGCCGCCGGCGCGATCACGCAGGACATGGTGAAGGTGATGGCGCCGCGGCCCATCATCCTGGCGCTGGCCAACCCCGAGCCGGAGATCCGCCCCGAGCTGGCCAAGGCCGTGCGGCCCGACTGCATCATCGCCACCGGCCGCTCCGACTACCCGAACCAGGTCAACAACGTCCTGTGCTTCCCGTACATCTTCCGCGGCGCGCTGGACTGCGGCGCCAGCCGCATCACCGAGGCCATGAAGGTGGCCTGCGTGCGCGAGATCGCCGAGCTGGCCAAGGCCGAGATCAGCGCCGAGGTGGCCTCGGCCTATGCCGGCCGGGAGCTGCGTTTCGGCTCCGACTACATCATCCCCACGCCATTCGACTCGCGGCTGATCCTGCGCATCGCGCCGGCGGTGGCCAAGGCCGCCGCCGAGTCCGGCGTGGCAACGCGGCCGATCGCCGACCTCGAGGCCTACCGCCAGTCGCTGACCCGCTTCGTCACCCACACCGGCATGTTCATGCGCCCGGTGTTCGCCGCCGCGCGCGCCGAACCCAAGCGGGTGGCCTACGCCGAGGGCGAGGACGAGCGCGTGCTGCGCGCCGTGCAGATCGCGCTCGACGAGAAACTCGTCAAGCCCATCCTGATCGGCCGGCCGGCGGTGATCGCCGCGCGCATCGAGCGCGCCGGCCTGCGCCTGGCCGCCGGGCGCGACTTCGAGGTGGTGAACCCGGAAGACGACGCACGCTTCCGCCAGTACTGGGAGGCCTACCACCACCTGAACGCGCGCAATGGCGTGACGCCCGACGTGGCCAAGGCCAGCGTGCGGCGCTCCAACACCATCATCGGCTCGCTGATGCTTCACCTGGGCGACGCCGACGCGATGCTGTGCGGCCTGGTGGGCCGCTTCGACAACCACTTCGAGCATGTCAAGGAGGTCATCGGCGCGGCGCCCGGCGCGCGCTGCTACGCCACCATGAACGCGCTGATGCTGGACAAGCACACGCTGTTCATCGCCGACACCTTCGTCAACGACGAACCGGATGCCGAGCAGCTGGCCGACATCGCCGTGATGGCCGCCGACGAGGTGCGCCGCTTCGGCATCCCGCCCAAGGTGGCCTTCGTGTCGCACTCGATGTACGGCAGCAGCAAGCGCGCCTCGGCGGTGAAGATGCGCGCGGCGCGCGACCTGTTCGTGCAGCGCCGCCCCGAGGTGCCGGCCGACGGCGAACTGCAGGGCGACGCGGTGTTCAGCGAGGATCTGCGCAACTCGATCCTGCCCGACGCGACGCTGAGCGGCGCGGCCAACGTGCTGATCCTGCCCAACCTGGACGCCGCCAACATCCTCTTCAACGTGCTGAAGATGACCGGCGGCAAGGGCGTCACCGTGGGCCCGGTGCTGCTCGGCGTGAAGTCGCCGGTGCACATCCTCACACCGGCGGCCACGGTGCGCCGAGTCGTGAACATGACGGCGCTGGCAGTGGCCGATGCGGGAGGGCGCAGCCGCGCCTGAGCCGCCAAAGCGAGGCTGTTTTCGTGCATGGTTCGCGCATCGCGGCAGGCGCTGCCCGCGGGGGGCTCATGCTGTGGCGGTCGGCGCGGTGCGCCGACTCCACTGCGATGCTCGCGCCAGGGTCGTGCCGCAGAACTCACTGCGCGACCTGCGGTCGCTGCGTTCGAACAGCCGCGGCAAGTCAGACCACGAAGCGCGCTCACGCGCGCCGACCCTGGCGCTGCGCTTCTCGTCGCCACAGAAATCGCCCCCCGCGGGCAGCGCCTGCCGCGAAGTCCACCAGCGGTTCGCCTTGTGCCGCAGGCCACTGCTGGTTCAGCAAAGGCACGCCCGGGCGGGCCTTTGCCGCGCCCAACGCAACCCGCACAGCAGACATCGAAACACAGCAGCAGGCCGCGAGCAGCCACCAGAGCCAGCGTTCAGGCCGCGGTCGAGTCGCCTGCCACCACGCGCAGCGTGGGTCGGTGAGCTAAGACCGCGCCGCGGCCGGCCGCCTTGGCGGCATAGCAGGCCGCATCGGCCTGCGCCAGCCAGGCGTCGACGCTGGCCGTCTCGGCGCCCAGCGAGGCCACGCCCAGGCTCGCGCCGACGCGCAGCGTGTGGCGGTCCCAGGGCAGTTCGATCTCGGTGATCGCACGGCGCACGTTCTCGGCGATGCGCAATGCCGTCTCGTGTGTGCAGCGCTCCAGCAGCAACGCGAACTCGTCGCCGCCCAGGCGCACCACCAGGTCGCTGGCACGCACGCGCGCCGTGATCGCGGCGGCCACGGCCTTGAGCATGGCATCGCCGGCGGCGTGGCCGGCGCGGTCGTTGATCGGCTTGAAGTGATCGAGGTCGATCATCACCACCTCGGCCGGCATCGATCGCGGCCGGGAGTCGAGCACGCGCTCCAGGCGATGCGCGAGCACCTTGCGGTTGGACAGGCCAGTCAGCGCGTCGTGCGTGGCCGACCACTCCAGCTGCTCGCGGGCGGCGACCTGCTCGGTGATATCGACCACCGACCAGATCGTGCCGGCGCCGTGGTCCGCCTCGTCCACCGGGCGGCCGCGCAGTTCGGCCCAGAAGCTGCCTCCATCGGCACGCAGCATCTGCCATTCGCCGACGTAGGCGCGGCCGGCGCGGAAGGCTTCCACCGCCTGCGGGCCGAGCGCGAAGAAGTCCTCGTTGGAGGCGTAGACGATCTGCGTGGGCTGGCCCAGCAGCTCGTGCTCGGCTCGCCCGAACAGGCGGCACAGCTCGGCGCTGACCAGCTCGAAGCGGTTCGAGCGCGTGAAGGCGATGCCAGTGGGCGCGGCGTTCATCACCGACGAGAGTTTTTTCAGGACCTGGGCGTTGAACGATTCGAGCTGTGCGCGCTCGGCACCGACGTGGCGCAGCACGCGCGACAGCCGCTCGATCTCGCCGCTGGCACGCGGCCAGCCTTCGTGAACCTCTTGCGTGCCGTCGAACAGGTGCTGCGCGCGGTGCGCGAGCTGGGCCAGCGGCCGCAGCAGCCACCAGATCATGCCCAGCATGGCCAGCGACAGCAGCGCCACCAGGGCGGCCGCCAAGCCCAGCGCCTGCCGCCGCGCGGCGTGCAGCGGCGCGAGCAGTTCGCTCTCAGGCATCGCGTGCCAGACCATCCAGTCGGGCCCGGCCACGCCGGCCGCGCTCACCAGTTCAGCCGGTTGCGGCAGGGTCAGCCCGCCGGGCTCGACCGAACCGCCGCTGGCCAGCCAATGGGCGAAGGCTTCGGCCATGCGCGGCTCGCTCGCCAGCGATTGCAGCGGCACGCGGCCGCTCGGGTGCGACAACATCCGCCCGCGCGCATCGGTCACCAGCGTGAGCGCCGTCGGATCGCCGTCGCCGGTGTTGGCGCCATCCTCGAGCAGGCCGTGCTCGGCCAGTTGCAGCGTGCCGCCCAGCACGCCGAACACCGCGCCGGCCGCGTCGATCAGCGGATGCGTGAACACGATCACCGGCGCTGCCGAGATGCGGCTGGTCAGCGGCTCGGAGATCAGCGGCCGTCGTTCCTGAACCGTGCGCCGGAAATAGTCGCGGTCGGACACGTCGAGCTTCGGCACGCGCACACCCTGGCTGTCGGCATAGGCGCGAATGCTTCCATCGGCCGAGGTGATGAACACCTCGGTGAAAAGGCCGCGCAGCAGCGGCTTGTTGTCCAGCAGGTGCTGCAGGCGGCCGGCATCGGCGAGCATGGCGGCATCGAACTGGTTCGCACTGGCGCGCAGGGCGCGCTGGCGCTCGACCACCCGCTGCGAGAGCTGCGAGGCGGTGTTGACCACCTCCGCCAGCTCGCGGTCGCGCTGGTTGGCCAGCATGTCGCGCTCGGCCTGGCGCACCAGTGTCAGCGCGGTGAGCAGCACGCCCAGCGCCATCGCCGCGACGGCCGACAGCATCACGCGCAGCTTGATGGAGCCCAGCGCGGCACCGACACGGCGGCGCCAGAGGCTCATCGCCACCCCCCGGGGGGAGCGGCCACGGCGGGGCGGCATGGGCAGAAGTCCATGGCACGGTATCGGGCGAACCCGTGCCGGACTTGAGGCTCAGCCCGTCATTTCTTGGCGCCGATGTGCTGGTGCGAGGTGATTCCCATCGAGACGTAGATGCTGGTCAGCCCCTCCATGCCCACATCGGCAGGCGTCACCCAGTCGGCCGGCACGTAGAGCAAGCCGCCGCCGATGGGCACCGGCGCGGTGGGCACGAGTACCGCCAGGTAGTCCCGGTCGCCCAGGCGCACCGGCTCCGGCGTCGACAGCAGGCCCAGCGCCGCCACGCCGCCCACGCCGCCGAAATGCAGCCAGACGGCGCTCATCGACTTCAGCTTCGACTCGTCGCGCTGGCCGAACAGCTCGACGAACTTCTTCACCATGTCGTAGACGCTGCGCACCACCGGGATGCGCTGAACGATGCTGTCGGTGATGGCCCCCAGCGCCGCGCGCAGCCGCGTCTGCACCAGCAGGCCGAGCAGGAAGATCGCCAGCATCACCGCCAGCACACCGATGGCGTAGCCGACCACCTCGGAGCCGGTGATGCCCAGGCCGATGCGCACCAGCAGCCCGCCCACCAGGCTCTGCGGGCCGATGTACTCGACCACCAGGCGGGCGCCCCAGACGAAGATGAGGATCGTCGCCGCCAGCGGCAGCGCCGCCAGCGCGCCGGTGACGAACACCTCGAGCAGGTGGCGGCCGGTGCGCCTCACTGGACTACCCTCCGCGCTGCGCGCTCCGATATGAGCGCTTGGGAGCGGCCCGGCGCGCTCATGTGCAGCGCGCCCCGATGAAGCCGCGCACCGCATCCAGGAAGGCCTGCGGCTGTTCGGCCACGCTGATGTGGGCGCTGTCCAGCACCGTCAGCTGCGCGCCGGCGATGCGCGCGGCCATGGCTTCCGACATCTCCGGCGGCGCGCCGGCATCCTGCGCGCCGGCGATCACCAGCGTGGGCGCGCGCACGGCGGCCAGGCGGTCGAGCCAGTCGACCGACTGCACCGCGCGGCCGCAGGCGATGTAGCCGGCCGCCGGCGTGCGCAGCAGCGTCTGCCTCGTGCGCTCGACCACGGCGGGCCGCGCGGCGCGGAAGCCCGGCGTGAACCAGCGCTCCATGGTGCCTTCGGCGATCGTCGCCAGGCCGCCTTGCTCGATGGCGGCGATGCGCTGTTCCCACATGGCGCGCGCTTCGGCCGGGTAGCGTGCGCTGCTGTTGGCGACGACCAGGCCGCGCAGCAGTTCCGGGTGGCGCACCGCCAGGCCCTGCGCCACCATGCCGCCCATCGACAGCCCGATGAAGACGACCGGCCCACGGCCCCATTCGCGGATGAGGCGCGCCGCGTCGTCGACCAGGTCGTCCTGCGTGTACGGCCCGGCCGGCACCGCCGAGGCGCCGTGGCCGCGGTGGTCGTAGCGCAGCACCTCGTGATGCTCGCCCAGCGCGGCGGCCAGTTCGTCCCACAGGTGCAGGTCGGCGCCGAGCGCGTGGCTCAGCACCACCGGCGTGCCCTGCCCCTGCAGCGCCACCTTCAGCTGCGGCGTGCTGAAGGTGTGGTGGATGGCCGCGCGCACGCCGGCCGTCAGCGGCGCCGGCGGCGGCAGCAGGCCTTCGTCGCGCAGGATCTTCGTGGTGATCTTGAACGCCGTGTTCGCCGCCGGCACGCCGCAGTAGATGGCACCCTGCATCAGCGTCTCGCGGATCTTCTCGAGCGGCACGCCGGCACGCACGGTGGCCTTGCAGTGCAGCTCGAACTCCTCCCAGCGCGCCGCGGCCATCGTCATGCCCAGCACGAGCAGGCGGCGCGTCACCACGTCCAGCCCCGGGCGGCCCCAGATGTCGAGCCAGGCATGGCGCGTCACCAGGTCCTGGAAGTCGGCATTGAACTGCGTCGTGCCGCCCAGCGACTGGTCGACCCATTCGTCGCCCAGCACCGCGCGGCGGTTCAGCACGCCGCGCTCGAAATCGTCACTGCGGTCCATCGGAGGCTCCTCGTCGTTTCAGTTCGCGCCGCGCCTTGCGCTCGATCAGCGCCGGCATGTTCGCCAGCGAGGCGATGTGCAGGTTCATCAGCATCAGCATGCCGTTGCGGTGCAGCTCGATCACGATAGGCTCGGGCAGGGCACGCAGCTTGTCTTCGTCGACGAGCTTGAAGCCCTCGACAGTGAGCGTCTGCCCGTCGGGCAGCGTGGCATCGGCCTGCATCGGCCGCAGCAGCTCCAGCTCGACCAGCTTGGCGCAGAACAAGCGCGTGCGCTGCGCCTCGGCCTCGAAGCGCTCGAGCAGCGCCAGGTGCTGCTGCAGCGCCGGTGCCGGCCGTCCTTGCGCGTCGAACAGCGGCTCGCCTTCGGTCGGCGACAGGCCGCTCCATGCGGTGTCGAGCATCACGCCCGGCGCGGCGTCGCCGGCGGCGCGGCCGGTCAGGAAGGGGTAGCGGCGGATGAAGGCCGGCACGTAGCGCGCCAGCCAGCGGGTGCCCTCCACGCAGAGGTTCTCGCCCTGCGCGAGGCCGAGCAGGGCGATCGGCGAGACGGTGGCGCGGCCCGCCGCATCGCGCTCGCCCGAGTGAACGAACAGCACCGGGTACTCCAGCGCCGCCTGCGGCAGCTCGGTGGCGGCAAGGTAGACCGCATGCATGTGGCGCGTGATCGACCAGTCCTGCAGGGCCGAGATCCTCAGCGCACCGTGGCGTTGCGGGTCGAGCAGTTCCGGCGCGCGGTACAGCGCCGAGTGGATCACGCGCCGTTTCCTTCGGTCTCTTCAGGGCGCGGCGCGAGCGCGCTGACCAGCACCTTGTCGACACGCTTGCCGTCGAGGTCGACCACCTCGAAGCGCCAGCCCTCCCACTCCACGGAATCGGCGGTGGCGGGCAGGCGGCCGAGCAGCAGCATGATCATGCCGGCCAGGGTGTTGTAGCGGCCGCGGTCTTCCTCGGGCAGTTCCTTCAGCTCGAGCCGGTCTTTCAGCTCGGGCACCGGGATCAGCCCGTCGAACAGCCAGCTGCCGTCGTCGCGCCGGACCGCCCAGGAGTCTTCCGAGGTCGGTGTGGTGAATTCGCCGGTGATCGCCTCCAGCACGTCGAGCACGGTGATCATGCCCTGCACCTCGCCGTACTCGTCGACCACGAACACGAGCTGCGTGGCCGAGGCCTTGAAATGTTCGAGAAGCTCCATGCCCGACAGCGTCTCGGGCACGAACACCGGCGGCTCCAGGCCGTCGGCCAGCGACAGCGCCATGCCTTGCATGCTCTGCTGGAGCAGCCGCTGCGCGGTGATCACGCCCTGCACGTCCTCCAGCCCGCCGCGGCACACCGGGTAGCGCGAATGTTCGGCATCGCCGATCAGCGCGAGCAGTTCGTCGCGCGTGGCGGCCACGTCGATCCAGACGATCTCGGCGCGCGGGATCATCATCGAGCCCACCTGCCGGTCGTCGAGGCGGAACACGTTGCGCACCATCTGGTGCTCCTGCTCCTCGATCACGCCCGCGTCCACGCCTTCGACGAGGCTGGCGGCGATCTCCTCTTCCGTGACGCTGCGGTCGGGCCCGCCGCGAATGCCCATCAGGCGCAGCGTGCCCTCGGTGAAGAACGACAGCAGTTTGACGAAGGGCCGCGTGCCGATCGACAGCCACTCCATCGGCCGCGACACCAGGCGCGCCACCGACTCCGGGTACATCTGGCCCAGCCGCTTGGGCACCAGCTCGCCGAAGATGATGGTCAGGAAGGTGATGACGACCACCACCATCGCGGTGGCGCTGATGTCGGCGGCGCGGTCGTGGATCTCGAAGGTCTCGTGCAGCCACTTCGCGAACGGCGCCGAGAAGGCGGCGTCGCCGACGATGCCGTTGAGCACGCCGATCGAGGTGATGCCGATCTGCACCACCGACAGGAACTTGGTCGGGTCGTCGTGCAGCTCCATGGCGCACTTGGCGCCGGCATCGCCGGTCTCGACCATCACCTGCAGCCGCGCCTTGCGGCTGGCCGTCAACGCCATCTCCGACATGGCGAACAGGGCGTTGAGCAGGATCAGGAAGACGAGTAGGGCAACGTCCATGCAGGGCGCGCGACAGGGCGAGGAGCGGGAGCGTAGCAGAATCGCGCGATGCATTACCTCGTCGGAGACCTGCAGGGCTGCTGCGATGCCTTCGAGCGGCTGCTCGCGCACATCGGCTTCTCGCCCTCGCGCGACCGCCTCACCGTGCTGGGCGACCTGGTCAACCGCGGGCCGCAGTCGCTGGCCACGCTGCGCCGCCTGCGCGGCCTGGGCGACGCCGCCACCTGCCTGCTCGGCAACCACGACCTGCACCTGCTCGCGGTGGCCTGCGGAGGCCGCAAGGCGCATCGCAGCGACACCTTCGCCGAGGTGCTGGAGTCACCCGAGCGCGAGCATTGGCTGGCCTGGCTGCGCGGGCAGCGCATGGCGGTGGTCGAAGAAGGCTGGCTGTGCGTGCATGCCGGCGTGGTGCCGCAGTGGGACCTGGCCGAGACGCTGTCGCGCGCCGCCGAGGTGGAAGCCATGCTGCGCAGCGAGGCGCTCGACGACTTCCTGCACGTGATGTACGCCGACGAGCCGCTGCGCTGGAGCCCGAAACTGCGCGGCGACGAGCGGCTGCGCTTCATCATCAACGTGCTGACGCGCATACGTTTCACCGATGCCCAGGGCCGGCTCGAACTGAAGACCAAGGACAGCGCCGGCGGCGCACCCGAGGGCTACCTGCCCTGGTTCGAGGTGCCGGGCCGGCGCACCGAAGGCGTGCCGATCGCCTTCGGCCACTGGTCGACGCTGGGCCTGATCGAGCGGCCCGACCTGCTGTCGCTGGACACCGGCTGCGTCTGGGGCGGCCGGCTCACCGCCGTGCGCGTGGACGGCGGCCGGCGCGAGGTGATGCAGGTCGAGTGCGAGCAGGCGCAGCGGCCCGGTTGATTCTTGCGCGTACCCTGGCCGATACAATCGGCGGCACTGGAAGCGTGGCAGAGTGGTCGATTGCACCGGTCTTGAAAACCGGCGGCTCGCAAGGGCCCGTGAGTTCGAATCTCACCGCTTCCGCCAGCGCACCCTGCTTTGCAGGCCCACCATCGCGCTGAGCTTCCGCGCCTTCAGCGTGCCGGCACGATGGGCCAGCGCGCGCTGACCTCCAGCCCAGGCTGCGCGAGCCGGAAGGCGAGAGTCCCGCCATGCGCCTGCGCCACAAGGCGGCAAAGGTAAAGCCCGAGACCCACGCCGCCGGTCGACCGCTGGCGCGCGGTGTCGGCGCGGTAGAAGGGTTCGGCCAGCCGCGCGAGTTGCTCGTCGTCAACGCCGGGGCCGTGGTCGCGCACGCTGATGCGCAGCTGCCCATCGGCGTCGCGGGCGAGCTCCAGCGATGGCGGCTGTGCCGCGCCGGCGCTGTGGCGCAGCGCGTTATCGATCAGGTTGCGCAGCAGTAGGCGCACGCGCACCGGGTCGGCCTGCATGGTCGGCAGCGTGTCGTCCAGTCGCAGCGTGACCGCCGCCTGCGCGAACTGCGTGGCCAGCAGTTCGCGGGCCAGCGCGCCGAGGTCCACCCGCTCGGTCTGCAGCGCGGCATGGCCGGTGGCCAGGCGTTCGCTCTCCAGCAAGTCGGTGATCAGGTCGCGCATCTCGCCCAGGTCGCGCAGCAGCGCGTCGCGGTGCTCGCCTTCATCGACCAGCTCGGCGTTCACGCGCGCCCGCGTCAGCGGGCTGCGCAACTCGTGGCTGATGGCCAGCAGCAGCGCGCGCTTGGCGTCGAGCATGCCGTGCAGGCTGTGCGCCATCCGGTTGATGCGTTCGGCCAACTCGCCGAGTTCGTCGCGCCGCGTCTGCTCGATGGGCTGCGTGAAATCGCCGGCGCCGAAGCGCGCCACGCCTGCGCCGATGTCGTCCAGCGGCCGCAGCAGGCTGCGCACGCGGGCGTAGGCGATGACGGTGAGCAGCAGCAGCCCGGCCAGCGTCAGCCAGCCGAAGGCGCGCGGCCGGTCGCTGGGCAGGGGCCCGGCCAGGCCGAAGACGATGCGGTGGCCATCGGCCGTCTGCCGCACCAGGCCCCAGCCCTCGGCGCCGATATCGCGTTCGCCGTCGCCGTTCCAGCGCCGGTGCACCGAACGGCCCGGGTGCGAGTCGTAGTGCAGCTGCGGGCCATCGATGCGCACCGAGATCGGCAGGCGTGCCACCAACGCCTTTGCACGATCGGCATCGGGCGGCGAGCCGATCTCGGCGGCGAGTCGGTCGACGTAGTCGGCCACCATCGGCTTGGCATAACCTTGCCAGCCGCCCTGCAGTACCCGCTGCATGCCGAACAGGAACACGCCGGTGGTGGCAAGCGCGAGCAGCAGGAACATGGTCACCAGCCGCCACTTCAGCGAGTGGCGCCAGCGCAGCCTTGTGGCATGCCAGCGCTGGTGCGCTGCGCGCCAGCGCACGCGCAGCCCGCCGGCAGGCGGCACGGCCGTCACGCCCGCACCCCGGCGAAGCGGTAGCCGGCATTGCGCAGCGTGTGGATGCAGTCCAGCGGCTCGAGCTTGCGGCGCAGCCGGCTGACCAGGATATCGACGGCGCGCGAGTGGATGTCTTCGGCCGAGCGGCCACGCAGCTTCTCGAGGATGTCGTCGCGGCTGAACACCTTGCCCGGCGCGCCGGCGAGCATCGCGAGCAGCTCGAACTCGGTGCCGGTGAGCTCCACCGCCTCGCCCTGCCGCTGCACGGCGTGGCGGTCGAGGTCGATCAGCAGGCCCTCGAAGCGCAGCTGCCGTGCCGCAGCCGGCGCCGGAGCGACGCGACGCAGCACCGTCTGGATGCGCGCCAGCAGCTCGCGCGGCTCGAAGGGCTTGGGCAGGTAGTCGTCGGCGCCGAGCTCGAGGCCGACCACGCGGTCCATCACGTCGCCGCGCGCGGTGAGCATGACGATGGGAATGGAGCTGTCCTTGCGGATCGTGCGGCAGAGCTCGAAGCCGTCCATCTCGGGCAGCATGACGTCAAGGATGGCCGCGTCGAAGCCGCCTTCACGCAGCAGCGCCAGCCCGGCGCTGGGCCGGGCGGCGTGCGCCAGCTCGAACTCGAAGCGCTTGAAATAGGCCGCCAGCGGCGGCCCGAGCTGTTCGTCGTCGTCGATCAACAGGAGTCGGGGCATGCGTCAGAGCCATCGGCGCACCGTGGCCGTGTAGTCACTGTACCAACCGCCGAAGGTGCCGCGCAGCTGCGCCTCTTCCTGCGGGATGCGCACGATGTGCATGTAGGCCGCGAAGGCGAACGCGGCCACGGCGACGAAGGCGGAGCCGAGCATGGCGGCCAGGCCGAGCAGCGAGACCGTCAGGCCCAGCGCCATCGGATTGCGGCCGAAGCGGAACGGCCCCTCCTCGACGAGCACGGCGGCGGCCACGCCGGAGCGGATCGGCGCGCCCGAGCGGCGCAGTTGCCAGGCCGCCCACATCGCCCAGCCGATGCCCGCGAGCATCAGCGCCAGGCCACCGGGCTCAGCCGCGCCAGCCACGGTGGCCCCGCTTGGCCATGAACTCGCGCACCTTGGCCTGCTGCTCGGGCTTCAGGCTGTCGTAGAAGTCGGCCATCGCGGCGATCACCTCGGGGCTCTTGCTGGTGATGGCACCCGTCTTCGCCTCGACGAGGCTCTTCGCCTTGGCGCGGTCGAAGGTGGGGCCGGCCACCAGCGAGGCCATCTCGGCACGCGGGTCGCTCGTGTTGCCGACCAGCGCGTTGCGCTGTTCGCGCAGCTTGTCGGCCAGCACGCCGAGCTTGGCCTTCTGGGCTTCGTCGAGGTCGAGCCTGCTGCCCACGCGTTCGACGATCTTCGCCTTCGTCTTGGCCGCGTCTTCCTCGCTCATGGCCTGCCAGCCGTGGGAATACGAGCCGCGGTGCGAGCAGGCCGCCAGGCCGCCGAACAGTACGGAAGCGCCGAAGATGCCGATCAGGGCACGTTTGATCCAGGGTTTCATGGTGGGAGCCTCGGGGCCGGATGGGCCCGTGATTGAACAGGGCTCCATCGTGCGTGGCGGCCCGCGCCGCGTCCTTTCGGCGCGGTATCGCTGCGTAACGTTTCTTGTCGGCGCGGCGAGCCCGCGTGCGTCACAGCCTGTCGTAGAGCTCGCACAGGCGGCGCAGTCGGGCTGCGGCGTCGGCCGGCACCTGCTCCCAGGCGAAGCGCCACACCCACCAGCCCGAGGACTGGCCGGGAAAGTTCATTCTGTGCGCGCCGTCCAGGCCCATCACGTCCTGCAGCGGGTAGACCGCCGTGTCGGCCACGCTGGCGCAGGCGGCGCGGATCAGGTCCCAGTGCACCGCGCGGCCGTCGGTCGCCAGGTACTCGCGAAGGTGGTGCCGCGTCGACTCGGGCGCGCTCGCCCACCAGCCCAGCGTGGTGTCGTTGTCGTGGCTGCCGGTGTAGACCACCGTGTCGGGCTCGTAGCGGTGCGGCAGGAAGCGGCGCTCGGCGGTGTCGTCCTCGCCCCAGGCGAACTGCAGGATGCGCATGCCGGGAAACGCGAACTCGTGGCGCAGTGCGTCGACGTCGGGGGTGATCACGCCCAGGTCCTCGGCGATGATGGGCAGCGGCCCGAGAGCGTCGGCGATGGCGCGGAACAAGGCCCGGCCGGGCGACGGCACCCAGCGGCCCTTCTGCGCCGTGGGCTCGCTGGCCGGGATCTCCCAGCAGCCTGCGAAGCCGCGGAAGTGATCGATGCGCACGATGTCGAGCATCTCGACACTGCGCCGCACACGCGCGATCCACCACGCGTACCCGCCCTGCGCATGCACGCTCCAGCGGTACAACGGGTTGCCCCAGCGCTGGCCGGTGGCGCTGAAGCCGTCGGGCGGCACGCCGGCCACGATGGTGGGCCTGCCCCGCGAATCGAGCTCGAAGAGTTCGGGCCGCGCCCACACGTCGGCACTCTGGTAGGCGACGAAGATCGGCATGTCGCCGACGATGTGCACGCCGCGCGCATGCGCGTGCGATCGCAGCGCCTGCCACTGGCGGAAGAAGCACCATTGGCAGAAGGTCCAGAAGGCGATGCGTTCGGCGTGCGTTGCTCGGGCCGCGGCGAGCGCCTGCGGCGTGCGCGAGGATTGCCCATCGGGCCACTCGCACCAGTCGCGCCAGCCGTGGTGCTCGGCCAGCGCCATGAACAGCGCGTAGTCGGGCAGCCAGTCGGCGTGGCGCTGCACGAAGGCCTCGAGGTCGGCGCGTTCCTCGGCACCGGCCTGCACGGCGAAGCGCGCCGCCGCGCGAGCGAGGCGCTCCATGCGGAACGACACCATCGCGCCGAAGTCGATGCGCTGCGCGTCGAGGCCGGGCACCGGCGCGACGTCATCTGCGCCCAGCCAGCCGCGCTGCTGCAGTTCGCCCAGATCGATCAGCAGCACGTTGCCGGCGAAGGCCGAGCTGCTCATGTAGGGCGAGTTGCCCGGGCCGATGCCGCCCAGCGGCAGCACCTGCCACAGCGTCTGCCCGGCTTCGGCCAGCCAGTCGACGAAGCGGTAGGCCTCGGGGCCGAGGTCGCCGCTGCCGTGCGGGCCGGGCAGCGAGGTGGGGTGCAGCAGGATGCCGCTGCGGCGGGGGAAGCGCATCGACGAGCCCCTCAGGTCACCACATCGGGCTGCTGCCGCCCGGTGCGCACGCGGATCTGCGCGAGCTCGTCGGCCAGCGCGATCAGGTCGGCCAGCGCCGCCTGCGTGTCCTGCGCATGGCGCGCCGGGTCGCCCTCGTAGCGCTCGATGTAGACCCGCAGCGTCGAGCCCGTGGTGCCGGTGCCGGAGAGGCGGTAGACGATGCGCGAGCCGTCGTCGAAGACGAGGCGCAGGCCCTGGTTCTTCGACACGCTGCCGTCCACCGGGTCGGTGTAGCTGAAGTCGTCGGCCAGCGCGACGCGGCGGCCGGCCAGCGTCTGCCCGGCCAGCGTGGGCAACTGGTCGGCCACGGCCTGGGTCAGCGCCTTCGCGGTCGGCGTGTCCAGGTCTTCGTAATCGTGGCGCGTGTAGTAGTTGCGCCCGTAGGTGGCCCAGTGCTCGCGGGCGATCTGCTGAACGCTCTGCCGGCGCGCGGCGAGGATGGACAGCCACAGCAGCACGGCCCAGACGCCGTCCTTCTCGCGCACGTGGTCGCTGCCGGTGCCGGCGCTCTCTTCGCCGCACAGCGTGATGCGCCCGGCGTCGAGCAGGTTGCCGAAGAACTTCCAGCCGGTGGGCGTCTCGAAACACGGCACGCCGAGCTTGGCGGCGACCCGGTCCACGGCGCCGCTGGTGGGCATGGAGCGCGCGACGCCGGCGATGCCCTTGGCATAGGCCGGCGCCAGATGCGCGTTGGCCGCCAGCATCGCCAGCGAGTCCGACGGCGGGATGAAGATGCCGCGGCCGATGATCAGGTTGCGGTCACCGTCGCCGTCCGAGGCGGCGCCGAGGTCGGGCGCATCGGCGGCCATCATGCGGTCGAGCAATTCTTTCGCGTGCACCAGGTTCGGGTCGGGGTGGCCGCCGCCGAAGTCGGGCAGCGGCGTGCCGTTGACGACCGTGCCGGCCGGCGCGCCGAGTTCGCGCTCGAAGATCGCCTTCGCGTACGGCCCGGTGACGGCTTGCATGGCGTCGAACGAGAGCCGGAAGCCGCCGGCGAACAGCGCGCGCAGCGCAGCGAAATCGAACAGCTTGCGCATCAGCCCGACATAGTCGGCCACCGCGTCGATCACCTCGACCTTCATCGCGCCGACCGCCTGCGCGCCGAGGCGGCCGAGGTCGATGTCGGCGGACTCGACGGTCATGATCTCGCCGATCGAAAGCGTCTTCGCATAGATCGCGTCGGTGATCTTCTCCGGCGCCGGGCCGCCGTTGGCCGCGTTGAACTTGATGCCGAAGTCGCCGTCGGGCCCGCCGGGGTTGTGGCTGGCCGACAGGATCAGCCCGCCGAAGGCGCCGTGCTGGCGGATCACGCACGAGGCCGCGGGCGTCGACAGGATGCCGCCCTGCCCGACCAGCACGCGCGCGAAGCCGTTGGCCGCCGCAATGCGGATCACCTGCTGGATGGCCTCGAGGTTCCAGTGGCGGCCATCGCCGCCGACGACCAGCGTCAGCCCGGCGAAGCCGCCGGGCGGCCGCACCGCGTCGAACACCGACTGCACGAAGTTGGCCAGGTAGTGTCCCTGGGCGAACTCGCTGACCTTCTTGCGCAGGCCGCTGGTGCCGGGTTTCATGCCGGCAATGGGCGTGGTCGGGATGCGGACGATGTTCATTCGGTCTCCTGGCACGTGATTCTGCGTGGCGCTCAGGCGAGAGGCTACAGTGCCGCACCGGGCTTTGGGCCCCGCCGAGTTACATCGCATGAACGAAATGTGGTCGCCCGACAGCTGGCGACGGCGCACCGCGCGGCAGTTGCCGAGCTACCCCGATGCCGCCGCGCTGGCGCAGGCCGAGCAACAGCTTGCCGGCTGGCCGGCGCTGATCTTCGCCGGCGAGGCCGATGCGCTGCGCGCCCGCCTGGCCTCGGTGGCGCGCGGCGAGGCCTTCCTGCTGCAGGGCGGTGATTGCGCCGAGAGCTTCGAAGATCTCGGCGCCGACACCGTGCGCGACACCTTCCGCGTCATCCTGCAGATGGCCGTGGTGCTGACCTACGGCGCGGCCTGCCCGGTGGTCAAGCTCGGGCGCATCGCCGGGCAGTTCGCCAAGCCGCGATCGTCGGACACGGAGACGATGGACGGCGTCACCCTGCCCTCGTACCGCGGCGACATCGTCAACGGCGCCGAGTTCACGGCGGCCGCGCGCACGCCCGACCCGCAGAGGCTGATCCGCGCCTACTCGCATTCGGCCTCGGTGCTCAACCTGCTGCGCGCGCTGGCACAGGGCGGTTTCGCCGACCTGCACCAGGTGCACCGCTGGACGGCCGACTTCGTGCGCAACAGCCCGCAGGGCGAACGCTTCGAGGCGCTGGCCGGGCGCATCGCCGACTGCCTGGCCTTCATGGAAGCCTGCGGCTTCGACGCCGCGCGCACCCCGCAGCTGCATGCGGTGGAGTTCTACACCTCGCACGAGGCGCTGCACCTGCACTACGAGCAGGCGCTGGTGCGCCGCGACGAAGCCAGCGGCCGCTGGTACGGCGGCTCGGCGCATCTGCTGTGGCTGGGTGAGCGAACGCGCGAGGTCGAAGGTGCGCATGTCGAGTTCCTGCGCGGGCTGCACAACCCGATCGGCATCAAGGTCGGCCCCACGGCGACGCCGGGCGACCTGCAGCGCCTGCTGGACCGCATCGACCCGGAGCGCGTGCCGGGCCGCGTGGTGCTGATCAGCCGCATGGGCGCAGGCAAGCTGCCCGACCGCCTGCCGGCGCTGGTGCGCTCGCTGCGCGAGGCCCAGCGCGAGGTGGTGTGGTGCTGCGACCCGATGCACGGCAACACCGTGAGCAGCGCCAACGGCTACAAGACGCGCGACTTCACGGCCATCGTCACCGAGGTGCGCGACTTCTTCGCCGTGCATGCCGCCGAGGGCAGCCGCGCCGGCGGCCTGCACTTCGAGATGACCGGCCAGGACGTCACCGAATGCCGCGGCGGCGCGCAGGGCCTGACCGACGCGAGCCTGGAGCAGCGCTACCGCAGCGCCTGCGACCCGCGGTTGAACGGCTCGCAGAGCCTGGAGCTGGCCTTCATGGTGGCGGAGATGCTCAAGGCCGGGAGGGGCGTCGATGCATCCCGTTCGCGGCCCGCTGCGTAGCATCCGCTTCACGACCTTCAACACCTGACCCACCATTCCATCCGGAGATTCGTCATGCGCCATCGATCGCACCGCCTGTTCGCCTCCTTGCTGCTCGCCTTGCTGGCCACATCGGCCCAGGCCCACGAGGGCAGCGGCATGGCCGGCGGTTTCATCAGCGGCTTCCTGCACCCCTTGCTGGGTTGGGACCACGTGGTGGCGATGGTGGCCGTGGGCCTGTGGGGCGCCTTCCTCGGCATGCCGGCGATCTGGGCGCTGCCGGTGGTCTTCCCGGTCGTCATGGCCCTCGGCGGCGCGCTTGGCGTGGCCGGCGTGCCGCTGCCGGCGGTGGAGATCGGCATCGCCGCCTCGGCGATCGTGCTCGGCGCGATGGTCGCCTTTGCGGTGCGCGCGCCGATCGCGCTGGCGGCGGTGATCGTCGGGGCCTTCGCCATCTTCCACGGCCACGCCCACGGCACCGAGCTGCCGCAGGCGGCCAACCCGATCGCCTACAGCCTGGGCTTCGTCATCGCCACGGGCCTGTTGCACCTGGGCGGCATCGCCTTCGGGCTGCTGACCCGCTGGCCGGCTGGCCGCGCCGCCGTGCGCGCTGCCGGGGCCGGCATCGCGGCGCTGGGCGTGGCCTTCATGGTCAAGGCCCTGTGAGGCGATCGGTTCGCAGCGCGTTGGCGCTTTGCGCCCTGGCCGCGGCACCTTCCGCCTGGGCCCATGGCGACTCGGCCCGGCTGGGCAGCTTCTTCGGCGGCGTGATGCATCCGCTGCTCGAGCCCGCGCATCTCGTCGCGCTGCTGGCGCTGGGCCTGCTGATCGGCCAGCGCGGCGAAGACGCGATGCGCCGCCTGCTCGCGCCGCTGGCTGCAGCGCTGGCCGTCGGCCTGGCGCTGGCGGCGCTGTGGCCGCCTGTGCAGGCCTGGCCGACGACGGTCGCTCTGCTCGCCGCTGCAGCGCTGGCCGGTGCCGTGGTGGCGGCGGACCTGATGCTGCCACGCAACCTGCAAGCCCTGGCGACCGTGACGATCGGCCTGGGCATCGGCCTGGGCTCGCCGGCCGAAGGCGCCACCATCCTGTCGCGCTTCGTGATGGCGGCGGGTGTCGCACTGGGAGTCTGCGCCTGGGTGACGCTGGTGGCCACCGGCGTGGCGGCGCTGCAGCGGCCGACCGCCCGGCTGCTCGTGCGAGTGACGGGGTCGTGGCTGCTGGCCTGCGCGCTGCTCGTGCTCGCACTGTCGGTGTTCAGGCCTGCCGCGCCGACCAGCGCGCGCACAGCCGATGCAGTTCCGCCAGCCCGTCGGTGAGCGCCGCCGGGCCGGGCTGCAGGATGTCGCAGCTCTTGATCTCGTGGAGTTCGCCATCGCGCACTGCCGGCACGTCGTGCCAGCCGGTCCGCGCGGCCACGCGCTCGGGGCGGAACTTCTTGCCGCACCAGCTGCCGACGATGAGATCGGGCGCACGCCGCGCCGGCTCGAGCGCATCGATGATCACGCGATCCCGGCCCATCGACTGACCCGCCAGCTCCGGGAACACGTCGGCGCCGCCGGCGATGCCGATCAGTTCGCTCACCCACTGGATGGCGCTGATCATCGGCTCGTCCCATTCCTCGAAGTACACACGCGGGCGGCGCGGCCAGCGCGCAGCTTCGGCGGCGATGTCGTGGTGACGTTGCTGGCACGCGGAGATCCACGATTCGGCCTCGGCGTTGCAGCCCACCAGGCCGGCCACCAGACGAAGCGTGCCGAAGATCTGCGCCACGCTGCGCTGGTTGGTGACGAGCACGTTCAGGCCGGCGCGGATCAGCTTGTCGGCCAGCGCCGCCTGCATGTCCGAGAAGCCGATCACCAGGTCCGGCTCGAGTGCCACGATGCGGTCGATCTTGCCGTCGAGGAAGGCCGAGACGCGCGGCTTCTCCTGCCGGGCCCGGCGCGGCCGCACGGTGTAGCCGGAGATGCCGACGATGCGTGCCTCCTGGCCGAGCAGGTAGAGCCACTCGGTGGTTTCTTCGGTCAGGCAGACGATGCGTTGCGGGCCGAGGGTGGCCACGCCGGAAGAGGTGTCGGGCATGGGCCGCGAGCATGCCACGCCTGCGCGGCCGTATGCTTGGGTGCATGAGCCCGCCGGGCCGCCCCAAGGGCGAATACCGGAGTGCGCAGCACGAAGGTACTCCAATGAGCCGTACGCCCCCCATCGCCACGCGCCGCCCGCACGACGCATCGCTGCACGGCGAGACACGCATCGACGAATGGCACTGGCTGCGCGAGATCGACAACCCCGAGGTGCTGGCTCACCTGCACGCCGAGAACGCCCACGCGCGCGCCTGGCTGGCGCCGCTGGACGGGCTGCGCGACACGCTCTACGCCGAGATGCTTGCGCGCATCCAGGAAGACGATGACGAGGTACCGTGGCGCAAGAACGGCTGGTGGCAATGGAGCCGCACCGAGACGGGCCGCCAGTACCCGCTCTACCTGCGCCGCCGCGACACGCCCGCAGCGCAAGAAGAAGTGCTGCTCGACCTGAACCAGCTCGCCGAAGGCAAGCCCTTCCTGCAGCTCGGCGCGCTGGAAGTCAGCCCCGATGCGGCGCTGCTGGCCTACTCGCTCGACGAAACCGGCGCGCTGGACTACACGCTTCGCGTGCGTGACCTGGCCAGCGGCACCGACCTGCCGCTGGCGATCGAGAAGACGGAAGGCGCGGTGTGGGGCAACGACAGCCGCACGCTCTACTACCTCAGCAAGGACGAACCCCGGCGCACGCACCGCCTGTGGCGGCACAGGCTCGGCCAGGATGGCGCCGACGAACTGGTGTTCGAGGAACCCGACGAACTGTTCTGGCTGGACCTGGGCAAGACGCGCGATGACCGCTGGCTGGTGCTGTCTTCCGCAAGCAAGGACACCACTGGCCTGTGGGTGCTCGATGCCGACGACGTGCAGGCCGCGCCGCGCGCCGTGCTGCCGCGGCGCAACGGCATCGAGCTGTCGCTGGACCACCGCGCGGGCCGCTTCTACCTGCTGGTCAACGACCGCGGGCGCAACTTCCGCCTCGTCGAGACCTCGGCCGAGTCGCCGTCGCTCGACGATGCGCGCGAGCTGATTGCGCACCGCGACGACGTGATGCTCGAAGACGTGGACCTGTTCGCCCGCCACATGGTCGTGCAGGAGCGCGACCGCGGCGTGCTGAAGCTGCGGGTGTGGGAGCTGGCCAGCGGCCGATCCTGGGAGGTGCCATTCGACGAGAGCGTCTACACGGCCGAGGGCGACGTCAACGAGGAGTTCGACACCGACGTGTTCCGCTTCGAGTACACCTCGCTGGTGACGCCGCACTCGGTGTTCGACCTCGACATGGCCAGCGGCGAGCGAACGCTGCGCAAGCGCCAGCCGGTGCTCGGCGGCTACGACCCGGCACGCTATGCGAGCGAGCAGTTCATGGCGCGCGCCGACGACGGCACCGAGGTGCCGGTCTCGCTGGTGTACCGGCGCGATCGCCGCCACGGCGAGCCGCAGCCGCTGCTGATGTACGGCTACGGCGCCTACGGCTTCGCCAGCGACGTGTACTTCTCGTCGTCGCGCCTGAGCCTGCTCGACCGCGGCGTGGTGTTCGCCGTCGCCCACGTGCGTGGCGGCGGCGACCGTGGCCGGCGCTGGTACGACGAGGGCAAGCTGGCGAAGAAGGCCAACAGCTTCGGCGACTTCGTGGCCTGCGCGCAGGCGCTGGTCGAGCGCGGCTGGACGTCGCCAGGCCAGCTCATCGTCGAAGGCGGCAGCGCCGGCGGCCTGCTCGTGGCGGCGTCGGCGAACCTGCGGCCGGAGCTGTTCCGCGCGGTGGTGGCCGAGGTGCCCTTCGTCGACGTGATCAACACCATGCTCGACGAGACGCTGCCGCTGACCGTCGGCGAGTTCCTCGAGTGGGGCAACCCGAAGGAGCGCGCCGACTACGAGACGATGCGCCGCTACTCGCCCTACGACAACCTGCGGCGCACCGCCTACCCGGCGATGTATCTGCGCACCAGCCTGAACGACAGCCAGGTGCCGTACTGGGAAGCCGCCAAGTACGCGGCACGGCTGCGCACGCTGAAAACCGACGAGCACCCGGTGCTGCTGTCCATCAACATGGACGCGGGCCACGGCGGCGCCTCGGGCCGCTACGACGCGCTGCGTGAACGCGCCGAGGTGCTTGCCTTCATGCTCTGGCAGTGGGGATTGGCGTGAGCCGGGCGGCCCTTCACTGCACGCGAAGTTCCTTCATGCGCTCGAGCTTGCCGGCGTAGAGCTCGCGGTCTGCCGCGCGCGTGCTCGAGGCCTTGGCCAGCGCCAGCTGGTGCCGCGCCTCGTCGAACTCGCCCAGGCCGAGCAGCGCCATCGCCAGTCCGAAGTGGAACTCGTGGTAGTAGGCCGAGCGCGAAACCTCCTTCTGGAACAGCGATTTCGCCTGCGCGTAGTCGCGCTGCCTGAGCGCCTCGAGCCCGCGGTGGAAGTAGTGGAAGGGCGGCGCCGGCTCGATGCTGGCCAGCCGCTGCTGGGTCGCCTGCGCCTCGGCGAGGCGGCCTTGCCGGAGGTACACGCTCGCCAGGTTGGACAGCGCCGCCGCGTTGGCCGGCTCGAGCGCGAGCAACTGAGCGAGCACGCGCTCGGCCTGCATCAGCGCGCCACGCCGCAGGTAGACGACCGCCAGCGTGTTGTACGCGGTCAGGAAGGTGGGCTCGGCCTCGATCGCGGCGCGCGACCACCAGTAGGCGTCGTCGACCTGGCCGGCGGCCAGGCTCTCGGCGGAGCGGTTGTTCATGAACATCGCCACCACCGTGCTCTCGCTGATCACCCTCGAGTGCTGGCGCTGGCCGGGCAACGGCGGGTCGAAGTCGATGGTCACCGCCGCCACCGCGTCGAAACGCACGTTGCTGCCGCCACCGAGTCGATTGTTCAGCGTCAGGTTGACGTGGCCGCTGGAGACCAGCAGGTTGCCGGCACGGCCCCAGGTCTCGTCGACGAACACGCTGTGGTACTGCACCGGCATGCCCAGGTGCCGGGCCAGCGCCGAGGTCATGATGACCAGCGACAGGCAATTGCCGGCACGCGCGTCGAAAGCCTGCGACGCGGTGCGCGTGGTCGCGGTGTCGTACTCCAGGCGAAGGCGTTCGCGGCGGGAGAGTGCTTCGGCCAGCGCGGCGCGCTCGCCCTTGTTGCGCACCTCGGCGGCAAGATCGACCTCGAGGTAGCGCTTCATCGCGTCTGACAGCGCGAACACCTGCGAACGATCGACCGGCTGCGAAGGTGCAGAAAAGAGGCTGTCGTCGAACACCGTGCCAGTGGGCACGAGCGGTGCGGTAGAACAGGCCGACAGCAGCAGCGCAGTCAGCAGGGCCAGGCAGCGTCTCATGGAAGTCTCCCTCGCGCAGTCGGCGCGACGCCCGCCAACCTTACTCCAGTCAGCGGCTGTCGTCGGTCTTCGTCTCCGACAGAGGCATCTGGCCGGTCCAGCTGCGCTCCATCTCGTCGAACAGCGAGTGGGAGGCTTCGGAGACCTGCACCTCGTCGTGGCGGGCTTCGGCGGCGCCGCCGCGCGAACGCGCCGCGGCATCGATGCGGGCGCGCAGGTCTGCCAGAGGCTCGGAGGTGTCGCCGCGCATGAGCAGGTCGAGCTGCTCCAGGCCCTTGCGCAGCACCGGCACCGGGATGTCGCGCTTGATGGCCCGCGAGCCCGATCGGCCGAGCTGCTGCTCGATGAACCCCAGGTGGCGCATCAGGTGGCGGGTTTCGGGATGGCGGCGCAGCAAAGCGCGCAATTCCTCGTGGCCGCGCCGCAGCGCCTCGCCCGAGGTCGGCGCCACGGTCGGCGCCTCGGGCTCCGGCGGCTTCTCGCCCAGCACCAGATGCAACTGTGCACCGCGGCGTTCCACCTTCAGCGGACGCCGGAGCAGGTCGCGCACCCAGGTCACCGGGCCGCCCGACTTCTTGGCGGCACGGGAGGAACGAGCGGTCGAGGTGGGCGTGGGCTTGATCGAAGGCATGGCGGGGGCGGATGTTCCGAACTGCGAGACTGCCACGCCGCAGGCCGATTCCGCGCATCCCTGGATGCGCTTCCACGAAATAGTCCCGCTTTGTGGCGCTGTTGCACCGAGCGGAACCCGGCACGGCGTGCGTGAGTCCAACGAAGTTGACATCACCCTCGCGGGAACCGCCATGCCGCATCCGATCCGCCCTTTCACTGCCGCGCTGCTTCTTGCCCTTGCCGCCTCGGCCGCGCAGGCTGGCCAAGTCGACGTGAGCTTCGATGCCAGGACGAGCTTCACCGACGCCGGCAGCACCCCGCGAGAGCGCGAGCAGCGCCTGGCCGCGCTGGCCGAGCACCTCAAGGCGCTGGGTCAGCGCGGGCTCGGCGACGATCGCACGCTCGTCATCGAACTGATCGACCTCGATCTTGCCGGCACGCTGCGGGTCGTGGCTCGGCCTGCCGGTACCGAGGTGCGAGTGCTGCGCGGCAGTGCAGAAGGGCCGCGCATCGAGTTGCGCTACACGCTCAGCGACCGATCCCGGGTGATCTCGTCCGGCCACGAGACCCTTTTCGATGCCGGCAGTCCAGGCCTGCCGCAGGCCACAGACAGCGGCGGAGGTGATCCGCTTCGTCACGAAAAGCGGCTGCTCGATCATTGGTTCGCGCAACGATTTGCAAAAGGCGATCCCGCGCCGCGTTGAACGCGCATAACGGCCGGCAGGCGTGAAATCCTGCCGCTGTTCCAGCGACCGCGAGGCCGTTCCCGGCGCTAGCCTGTGAACATTGCCCATCCGTCGAGGCCGCCTTGGAACAGTTCGAAATCACTTCCCTTGCCGCCCTGATGATCTCGGCGCTCCTGCTCACCTGGCTGTGGGCGCGCAGGCGTGGCGGTGCCCGGCGAAAGCCGGCCGAGGAGCACCTGGACACGGTTCAGTCGTGGAAGCCCCAGGCAGTGCGCGTGCTGACCTTGCCCGAGCGCAAGGCCTTCGACCTGATGCGCAAGGCGCTGCCCAGCAAGCTGGTGCTGGCCCAGGTGCCGTTGGCTCGTTTCATCAGCGTGCCGACGCGGCACTCCTACAGCGACTGGCTGACCCGCGTGGGTCGCCTCAGCGTCGACCTGCTGGTGTGCGACAAGAGTTCGCGCGTGATCGCCGTCGTCGACGTGCGGACCGCTTCGCAATCCGAGCGCAGTCAGCGCCGCCATGAACGCATGACGCAGGTGCTCGAGGCTGCAGGCGTGCGCGTGATCCACTGGAATGCCGACGTGCTGCCCAGCGTCGCCGAAGTGCGCGCTCTCTTCAAGGAACTGGGCGCAGAACCCGAAGAAGACATCATCGGCCCGGCCGGCAAGCGACTGCTGCCGGTGCCCGAGGCGGTGGAAGTGTCCGCCGACGCGCCCGAACTGGGCCTCGGCCCGCAGCTCGAGCCGGTGTCTTCCGACTACTTCGACGACCTCGACGCGCTGGCCCCGCACCCGGCGGCTCGCCGCTGAACCGATTGCACCCGGCACGCGAGCAACAACCGGGTACAGCCTGCGCGCGGCGAGCTCGCTAGGATCGGCGCTCCAACCCACGCCGAGAGGAAGCCCGTGCTGAAGCCGTCGATCTGTGCCCTGCTCCTGTCCCTGGCCGCTTTGCCCTGCGCGTTTGCGCAAGGCGATGCGGCGGCCGCATCGGCCAAGGAGCCCGGCGCCGTGGTCACGCCCAGCGGGTTGGTCTACAGATCGCTGCAGGATGGCCAGGGCGCGAACCCGGCGGCCACCGACGTCGTCAAGGTGCACTACCGCGGCACGCTGCCCGACGGGCGCGAGTTCGACAGTTCCTACAAGCGCGGGCAGCCGGCGAGCTTCCCTCTGGACCGCGTGATCAAGTGCTGGACGGAAGGCGTGCAGCGCATGAAGGTGGGCGGCAAGGCGAAGCTCACCTGCCCCAGCTCGATCGCCTACGGCGAGCGCGGGGCCGGCAACGGCCTGATCCCTCCCAACGCCACCTTGTTCTTCGAGGTCGAACTGATCGACATCGGCGGCCGCTGAGCCCGGCCCGTTCGCCCATGAACAAACAAGGCACCATCGTTCGCTGGGATGCCGATCGCGGCTTCGGCTTCGTGCGCAGCCCCGCCACGGACACCGACGTCTTCTTCCACATCCGCGACTACCGCGGCGGCAGCACGTCGCCGGCCGAGGGGCTGCCGGTGCGCTTCGAGGAGATCCACGTGGGCGGCAAGGGGCCGCGTGCGATGGCGGTGATGCCGCTGGACTACGTCGATCCGCGCCGGCCCGAACCGCCGCCCGTGGAAGCGCCCGGTCGATCCGCCGGCCGTCGTCGCGGCCCGCCGCCGCCGCACGTGGTGGTCGAGATGCGCGTCATGCTGCTGCTGGTGCCGGCCTATCTGGCGCTGCTGGTCTGGTCGGCCTGGTCGCAGCGTCTGCCGGTGCCGGTGGTGCTGGCCGCGCCGCTGCTCAGCGTGCTGACCTTCTACCTCTACTGGCGCGACAAGTTCGCGGCCCAGCGAGGCGCCTGGCGCACACCCGAGAACGTGCTGCATGTGGCCAGCCTGGCCGGCGGCTGGCCGGGCGCCTGGTTCGCGCAGCGGCTGCTGCGCCACAAATCGTCGAAGCAGGCATTCCGCCAGGTCTACTGGGGCACCGTGGCAGCCCACTGGCTCGCCCTGCTGCTGTGGCTGTACAGCGCGCCGGCGCGCTGAACCGGCCGCGCTTATCGATCAGGCCTGCACGTCGAGCAGGCTGCCCAGCATGTCGCGCTCCACGCGCAGCGTCTGCAGGTTGGCGCGATAGAGAGCGCTGGCCTGCATCTGGTTGACGATGTCTTCGGCCATCGCCTCGCCCGGCGCGGCGGCCTGGGTCAGCTGGGCACGCACGCCACCGGCCGGCTCGGCGCTCTGAACCACCTGCTGGCGGCGAAAGCCCGGCGTTTGCGTGTTGGCGATGTTGTGCGCCGAGCTCTGCAACTGCAGCGAAGCGGCGTTCAGCCCCGACAGGGCGGTCGACGAGATCGGGCTCATGGTGGTCCTCCGACCCTGTTTTCGGCCTCGAACGACGGAACTTGAGCCCGCGACCCTGGCGCGCCTATTCCAGGCCGAGCAGCGCGTCGCGCAACTGCATGTCGGCCGGCGACTCGCCGAACCAGATCTTCAGCACCATGGCGAAGAACTCGTCGTCGCCCACCGGGTTGCCCTGCTGCTTGCCGAGGATGTAGAAGATCGTGCCCTTGCCCGGAACGAACTCCATCGCGAACGACTCGCCGGGCAGCATCTTCGATCGGCCGGAGAACACCTCGATCAGCCGCGCGCTGGAAAGCGCATGGCGCTGCACCTGCTCCTTGGTGGAGTTGTCGCCCATGCCCTTGAGGAACAGGCGGCCCAGGTCGGTGCCTGGCAGCTCGCGCAAGGCGGTGAACTGCAGCCGCTTCGGGCCAGGCAGCGCGATCACTTCCGCCGAAGTGGATACCTTCCTGGTGGTGTACAGGCCCATGTCGTACACCTTGAAGATCGCGCGGTAGCGCGTGCCGGTGCCATTGAGCTGCAGCTTGCTGCCCTGCACGTCCATGGCCGGATCGAACTTGGTCGAGGTGGGCGCGGCCAGCGCGGCGCCCGCGGCCAGCCCGAGGGCGAGCACGGTGGCGGCAAGGCGCGATGACGGTGTGGCGGGGCGGCGCTTCATGGGGATCTCCTCCGGTGTCGTTCTGTGCGACGGTTGTCGATGCGCCCATTATTCCGCCGCGCCCCGAGAGCGCCCACGGCGACGGTCGCGGGCGTGTCGCAGTTCACGCCGGCCGGCCGCGCAGTCGCTGGATCAACGTCACCCCGGCCAGCACGATGGCGCCGGCCACGATGCCCAGAAGTGCGTCAGCCAGCGTCGGCAGGGTGGCCGCGGCGAGCGAGCCCAGGCCCTCGGCCCAGGCCTGGATCGCATGGTGCAGCGGCGCGATACCGTGCACGAGGATGCCGCCTCCGACCAGGAACATCGCCGCCGTGCCGGCGATCGACAGCCCCTTCATGAGCCACGGAGCGGCGCGCAGGATGCCGCGGCCCACGGCCTGCGCGAAGCTGCCGTCGCGCCGGCTCAGCCACAGGCCTGCATCGTCGAGCTTGACGATGCCGGCCACCACGCCGTAGACACCGACCGTCATCACCACCGCCATGCCGGCCAGCACGATCGCCTGCGTGGCGAACGGCTGATTGGCCACCGTGCCCAGCGTGATCGCGATGATCTCGGCCGACAGGATGAAGTCGGTGCGCACCGCACCCTTGATCTTGTCCTTCTCGATGGCGACCAGGTCGATCGCCGGATCGGCCAGGGCTCGGGCCAGCTCTTCTCGGTGGGCGGCCTCTTCCGCGGCGTCGTGCATGAACTTATGGGCCAGCTTCTCGACGCCCTCGAAGCACAGGAAGGCACCGCCGATCATCAGCAGCGGCGTCACCAGCATCGGCGCGAAGGCGCTGATGGCCAGCGCCGCCGGCACCAGGATCGCCTTGTTGATGAACGATCCCCTGGCCACCGCCCACACCACCGGCAGTTCACGGTCCGCACTGACGCCGGCCACCTGCTGGGCGTTCAGTGCCAGGTCGTCGCCGAGCACGCCGGCCGTCTTCTTGGCCGCCACCTTGGACAGGATGGCCACATCGTCCAGGACGGTGGCGATATCGTCGAGCAAAGCGAGAAGGCTGCTGGCCATGTGGTGTGCAACGCGGGTGATAGGGATGGGCGCCGTCGACGGCAGCGCGCATCGTAGCCGCACCGCATTGCACCGCCGGTGGATCGGCACAACAATCGCTCGCCGCCGGGAGCCGCCACTTGAAGCTGTTCATCTCCTACCCCTCCGACCAGAAGGATCTGGCCGAACGCCTGCGCCTGGCCCTCGAAGCCGAGGGCCACGAGGTGTTCACCGACCGATCGGAGCTGAAGGAGGGCGAGCCCTACCACGAGGCGCTGCGCGAGGCCATCGAGGATGCCGACGCGATGGTCTTCTTCATCACGCCGCGCTCGGTATCACCGGGCAGCTACGCCCTCACCGAGCTCGACACCGCGCAGCGGCGCTGGCGTGCGCCGGGCGGCCGCGTACTGCCGGTGGTGGTGGCGCCCACGCCGATCGACACGATCCCTCCCTACCTGCGCTCGGTGACGCTGCTGCAACCCAAGGGCGACACCGTGGCCGAGACGGTCGCCGCGGTGGCGCGCATGCGCCGCGGCATGCCGCTGCGCGCCCTGATCGGCGCAGCCGGCATCGTGCTGCTGGCCATCGGCGCCGGCCTGTATGGATATCAGCACCTTCAGGAGCAGCGCGCCCGCGAGAAGGCACGGCTCGAACTGCAGGCCGCCGAGCTGGCGGCCGCGGTCCAGCTTTGCGATGCCGGCAGCCACGCGGTGGCCTGGAAGCAGTTCACCGCCGTGGCCGCCTCGCGCCCGGGCGACGAGGCGGTGCGCCTGGCCCGCGAGGATTGCGGCATGCGCTGGCTGCGCGAGATGCGCGTGGTCGGCGACAAGCAGACCTTCTCCGAACAGGTCGAGCAGGTGCAACCCGTGCTCGCGCAAGGGCTGGGTCTGTCGCGCGGCGAGCATCGCAGCGATCTGGCAGCCCACCTGGGCTGGGCCGACTTCCTGCGCAGCCGTGACGGCGTAGCCGCGCCGAACCCGGTGCCGATGTTCAAGACAGCCCTCGCCGACGACCCGGGCAACGTCTATGCCCACGCGATGTGGGCGCACAACCTGTCCTGGACCACCCGCGAACTGAACGAAGCCGTGCTCGAGCATTTCGCCGCGGCCGCAAAGAGCACCCGCGACCGCCCCTGGCTGCGCGGCATCCAGTTCTCGGTGGCCTTCAACCGCGGCGCGCACTACGGCTACGCGCTGGTGGTGGCCGACCAGATGCGGGTGGCCGGCGAAACACCCGACGCCGGGCAGCGCGACCAGCTGTGGCGCTACCTGGTCGATGGGCCGCTGATCCAGCCGCAGGAGCGCGACGATGTGCTGAACCGCCTGCCGCCCGATAGTGCGCTCGCCACCTTCGAGTGGCTGTACCCGGCCGCACAGACGGTGGCCGACCGCCAGCCGCTGCATCGCTTCACGCTGGCCCTCTTGCGCGCTCGCGTCGGCCAGCGCGACGCCGCACGCAGCGACCTGGAGTCGCTGCACAGGCAGTTCGTGGCCGAGAAGATGGACAGCCGGCTGAGCCGCGCCACCGCTCAGCTGCTGGCCGAGCTGCGCAAGCCGACCTGAGGGCGCGCACCAGCACGCCGCGGACCATGGGCGCCATCTTCATCAGCTACCGCCGCGACGACACCGAGGGCCATGCCGGCCGGCTCTACGAAGACCTGGTCGAACAGTTCGGCAAGCAGGCGGTGTTCTTCGACGTCAGCGCGATCGAGCCCGGGCAGGACTTCCGCAAGGCCATCGACGCCAACGTGGCGCGCTGCAGCGTGCTGCTGGCGATGATCGGCCCGCGCTGGCTCGATGCCAGCGGCGGCGCACGTCGCATCGACGATGCAGGCGACTTCGTGCGGCTGGAGATCGCTTCGGCGCTGAAGCGAGACGTGCCTGTCGTTCCCGTGCTCGTGCAGGGCGCGAAGATGCCTGCGGCGGCCCAGCTCCCCGCGGACGTCGCAGATCTGGCCTGGCGCAATGCGGTGGAGCTCAGCCACGCTCGCTGGCCTTCGGACGTGCAGGTCCTGGCTCAGGCGCTGGTGGCTCACATGGGCGGTGCCGAGGCGGTACCGCCAAGGCAGCAGGCCGCCAGCTCGGCGTCGACGCTGCCGCCGGAGCCGGTGCATTCGCCCTCGCGCCGGAAGCTGTGGCTACTGCTCGCCGCCCTTCTGCCCGTCGTTGCGGCCGCCGGCTGGTACTTCATGCGCCCTGAGCCGGCGCCGTCGGCACCACCCGTCGACCGCGCGCGCATCGCCGCGCTCGTCGCACAGATGAACGACAGCGAAATGGCGCCGCGCAAGTCGGCCACCGCGAAGATGCTCGCCGAGCATCGCCGGTCGGCGCTGGCGGTGGAGCTGGCGGTGGATCAGCTGTCGGAGGCGTCGTTCCAGCGCCTGTCGAAGGAAGGCCGGGTGAACGTGCTGACCTTCCTGGTGGAGAGCGAGCTGTCGGCGTGGACGCCGGCGCAGCGGGGCGAGGCCCGTGCCTCGCTGGCGCGAATCCGGGGCCGCATCGCCGCCGGGCAGGCCGCGCTTGGGCCGCAGATCCTCGAGCTGATCGGCCAGCTCGAGGACCGGCTGTCTCGCTGAACTACTGCAGCCGGCAGGGCTGCACGGCCGGCGTCGCGAACTCCCGGCCCACCACCGTGCGTGCGTAGAGGTAGTTGTCGCGAGCGCGGGTGCTCAGCGCATCCATGTCGACATGACCCTGCGCATCGCAGGGGAAGGTCAGTGCACGGCCTTCGTTGAACAGCGACTGGAATCGCAGTTCGAAGGCGAAGTGTCTGGCCAGGGGCATCGGCGCGGTATTCATGTTGCGGTCTCCTGCAACGGCTTCGGTTCACTCGATGCAAGCGTAGGCAGTGGGTGCGGGCATCGCCATGGACGACCACCGCGAAGCGCTGTACGCCTGCATCGCTGCATCGTGTAGGAAACGCGCTGACAGCGCCTCCCGCCGACACGGGAGGGAGATCCCCCTACTTTCGACGGTCACGCCACCGTGAGCACCTTGCCGATGGCCGAGGTGTCGTCGATCAGCCGCACCATCAGCGCGGCCACGTCCTCGCGCGAGATGCCGCGCCACCCCCAGCGCAGGTTCTCACCCACGTGCAGAGGCCCGCCGGCAGGGGCGTGGCTGAAGCGCGCGGGGCGCAGCACCGTCCAGCGCAGCGAGCTGCCGCGCACCAGCGCCTCCTGGCGCTCCTTGTCGGCCATCACCTCGGGCATCAGGCGCTGCAGCCAGCGGCCGAGGCCCAGCGGGCCGGCGACCACCGAATTGCCGACACCGGCCGCGCCGAGCAGCACCATGCGATCCACGCCGGCTTCGGACATTGCCGCCACCAGATGCCGCGTGGCCAGGGCTGCCCGCGGCGGCTGGCGCGATGCCGCAGCATCGGGCTGCTGCAGCGTCTCGGGCTTGTGGCCGACCAGGCACAGCACGGCGTCGTGGCCCTCGAGCACGCCCTGCAGGCTCTGCGGCACCAACGGGTCGGCATGCACGAGGCGCAGTGCCTCGTGTGACAGTGGCAGGTGCGCCGGGTCGGCGAGAAAGGCGCTCACGCGGTGGCCTGCCGCCAGCGCATGCCGCACCGCATGCTGGCCGGTGGCCCCCGCCGCGCCGAACACGGCGATGCGCGCCCGGGCGTCCACGGCCGGCGCCTGCGGCAGCGTGAAGCGGTAGGACATGGTCGCCATCGGACGGACTCGTTGCGCAAAGGGAGCGCCACTGTGCCCGCCCTGCGGCCCGCAGCGAATCCCTACCTCGGCGACGGCATCCGCTGCGTCACGCCGGCGTGGCCAGATCCGGCTGCGCGATGCCTTCGTCGTCGGCATCCTCGCCGAGGAAGCCGCCGCTCTGGTGCGCCCACAGCCGGGCGTAGATGCCGCCGCGCGCGAGCAGGCTGCGGTGGTCGCCCTCCTCGACGACACGGCCCTTGTCGAGCACGATCAGGCGGTCCATCGCCGCGATGGTCGACAAGCGGTGTGCGATCGCCACCACGGTCTTGCCTTCCATGAGCCGGTACAGGCTGGCCTGGATGGCCGCCTCGACCTCGCTGTCGAGCGCGCTCGTGGCCTCGTCGAGCAGCAGGATGGGCGCGTCCTTGAGCATCACGCGGGCGATGGCGATGCGCTGCCGCTGGCCGCCGGAGAGCTTCACGCCGCGTTCGCCGACGTGCGCGTCGTAGCCGATGCGGCCCTTCGGGTCGGACAGGCCTTGCACGAACTCGTGCGCCTCGGCGCGCTGCGCGGCGGCGATCATCTGCGCGTCGCCGGCGTCGGGGCGGCCGTAGAGGATGTTGTCGCGCACCGAGCGGTGCAGCAGCGAGGTGTCCTGCGTCACCATGCCGACCTGCGCGCGCAGCGAGTCCTGCGTGACGCGCGCGATGTCCTGCCCGTCGATGAGGATGCGGCCGGACTCGAGGTCGTAGAAGCGCAGCAGCAGGTTGACGATGGTCGACTTGCCGGCGCCCGAGCGGCCGACCAGGCCGATCTTCTCGCCCGGGCGGATGTGCAGCGACAGCTTCTCGATCACGCGCGGCGCGCTGCCGGCGGCGCGGCCGTAGGCAAAATCCACCGCCTCGAAACGGATCTCGCCGCGCGGCACGGCGAGCGGCTTCGCGTCGGGCCGATCCACCACGAGATGCGGGCGAGCCAGCGTGTTGATGCCGTCCTGCACCGTGCCGATGTGCTCGAACAGCGAGGCCATCTCCCACATGATCCAGTGCGAGATGCCGTTCAGTCGCAGCGACATCGCGGTGGCCGCGGCGATCGCGCCGATGCCCACCTGGCCCTTCGTCCACAGCCACAGCGCCATGCCGGTGGTGCTGGCCACCAGCAGCATGGACAGCATGTGGTTGACCACCTCGAAGCCCGTGACCAGCCGCATCTGGCCGTACACCGTGGCCAGGAACTCCTGCATCGCCGAGCGCGCGAAACCTGCCTCGCGGCGTGCGTGCGAGAACAGCTTGACGGTGGCGATGTTGGTGTAGGCGTCGGTGATGCGACCGGTCATCAGCGAGCGCGCGTCGGCCTGCGCTTGCGCCACCTTGCCCAGGCGCGGCACGAAGTAGACCAGCGCCACCACGTACAGCGCCACCCAGCCGACGAAGGGCGCGAGCATCCAGACGTCGAAGGCACCCACCACCGCCACCATGGTGATGAAGTAGATGAGCACGAAAACGAGGATGTCGGTGATGACCATCACCGTGTCGCGCACCGCCAGCGCGGTCTGCATCACCTTGGTGGCGATGCGGCCGGCGAACTCGTCCTGGTAGAAGCCCATGCTCTGGGCGAGCATCAGGCGGTGGAAGTTCCAGCGCAGCCGCATCGGGAAGTTGCCCGCCAGCGACTGCTGCTTGAGCAGTGACTGCAGCGCCACCAGCAGCATGCTGCCGGCGAGCACGCCGCACAGCATGAGCAGCGTGCTGCCATGCTCGACCCACAGCCTGGCGGGGCGACGAGCGCCAGCCAGTCCACCACCTTGCCGAGGAAGCTGAACAGCAGCGCCTCGAAGGCGCCGATCACCGCCGTGGCCAGCGTCATGCCGGCGATGTAGGGCCGCATGCCCTTCGTGCAGTGCCAGACGAAGGCGAACAACCCCTTCGGTGGCGTGACCGGCTCGGCGTCGGGGTACGGGTGGACGAACTTTTCGAAGGCGCTGAACACGCCCCGAGGTTAGCGCAGCTTCGCGCGACAGGTCACGGCAGGTAGTTCAGGCCCTCTGGCAGCGGCAGCGAAATCGGCACCTCGAAGAACGGGCCCGCGCCATCGGGGTCGATGACCGTCGTGCCGTGGGTGGCGAAGAACACCGCGATCTGCTGCTGCGCGCCCACCGCATAGGGCGCCGTGCCGGCCGCGCCGATGTTGGTCAGGAAGGTGTGCGGGTTCTTCGGCACCGTCGGGTCGGCGGCCACGGCCAGGTCGTTGCGGAAGTACACCGCGCGGTCGGCCAGGTCGCCGGCGCGGATGATCGCCGTGCTGGTCGGATTGGGCACGGTGACATCGCCCTTGGCGAACTGGATCAGCACCGGCTTGGCCGCATGGCCCGGCAGCGGGTTCTTGCGGATTCGCTCGGCGTACGACACCGGGTTGCCCGACTGCTGCACCCATTCGTTGCGGTCGAGCAGTTGCTGGATCGCCATCGCGCCGGCCACGTTGTTGATGCGCGGCGGCTCGTTGCGCAGCGGCATGTTCTCGTTGAACTCGATACCGCTCGGGTTCGGGGTGACGTTGATCAGCGACGGCAGCCGCGAGATCAGCGCGATGCCCGTCAGCGGGCGAAAGGCGCCCAGCCGCGCGATCTCGGTGATCGAGCCGCCCGGCACGTTGGGCACGCCGGCCTTGAGCGACGGCTCCACGCCGAGGAAGATCGTGCCGTAAATGCCACCGAAGGACTGGCCGGCGTAGTAGATGCGCTGCGCGTCGAGATCGGGCGTGCCGTCGCCGTCGACGTCCATGCCCACCTCGACCTCACGCACCAGCTGCATCAGGTCGACCACCGTCTGGCGAAGGCCGTCGCGGCTGCCGATCACGGTGCGCGGCGGCGCGGCATTCACGCCCTCGGTGGAGTCGATCGTGCCGTTGCCGTCCTGGTCGAAGCCGCGGCCCCCCGCATTCACGACCACCGGCGTGGCGCCGCTGCGCAGCACGGTCAGCGTGCCCAGCGGCCCGCCGCCGTGGCCGACCACGTTGATCGCCAGCGTGGCAATGCCGCGCGAAGCGAACACCGAAGCCACGGCCCAGGGCGCACCGTACATGCTGTCGGTGAAGCCGTGTCCGAAGATCGCCACCGGCCAGCCGCCGGCCGGCTTGGCGCCGGCAGGCACGAACAACTGCAGCGTCAGTTCATTGCTGCCTTGCGGCTGCGGCTGGCCGTTCAGCGTCCCGGTGGCGGGGATGTACTTCTGCGCCGTCTGGTAGTCGGGCGAGCGGAACTTGCCGTAGGCGATCTGCGCGACACTGCCCGGCACCACGCCGAGCGCCGGCGTGGCCAGGAAGCCGGTGCTGAAGCTCGGCGCGGCGCCGATCTGGCGTGCGAACTGGATGCCCTGCACCTGCGCGAGCGGGAACACCGAGCGCACCGCGACGGCCGCATCCGTACCGGCCATGAAGTCCACCGGCGCCGGCGTCGAGGCCTTGATCTGGCGCGAGATCTTCGCCAGGTCGGCGGTGGCGCTCTGGGTGGTGAACAGCGAGGCCGCCACCACGCGGTCGCGGCCGCGCTCGCCGTGGCGCTTCGCGTCGCGCAGGTCGCGTCGGTACTCGGCATTGTCGCGTCCACGCGCACCGCGCTCGTCGTCGTCATCGTCACGCGCGGCCTGGATGCGCCTGCCGCGGCTGTCACGGACGCCGTCGGTGACGATCAGCACGTAGCGCGAATGTTCCTGCAGCAATTCGTCGGATTCGAAAGCGAGCGTCTTCGTCGCCGGGTCCCACAGCACCTGGTTGATGCCGATCTTCCGGCCTACGCCGCGCATCGTCAGCGTGTCGCCGAGGTTGAGCAGGTACACCGTGCTGCTGTTCACCGTGGCCGGATCGATGTCGCCGGTGAAGGGCACGGTGAAACGCGGCTGCGTCGAGAATCCGTCGAGCGTGTTGATCACGGCGATGTCGGCGCAGTCGCTCGGGCGCACCGCGCAGTCGGGCAGCGGCAGCGCGACGCGGCGGAAGGTGGTGTTCGACCAGTCGCGCACCGTGAAGCGGTCGCTCGGGAAGATGGTCGCGGCCGGGTCGCCGGCGTCGTTGCGGATGCGCACGCCATCGGCCGCAGCGGCCAGGGGCACGAACAGGGAGAGGGCCAGCGCGAGCCGGCCGAGCGGGAATCGGGTCATCGTTGTCTCCTTGGTGCGCAGCTCGGTTGGTGTTGTGGCGAAGTCGGCCGGCACGGCTACGGAGGATGCTCTCCGCTTGACCGGAGTCAATCGCGTTTCCCCGCAGGCTCCCGGTATTTCGGTGTCACGCAGGCGACATCGAACCGGGCCAGGCGCGGTGGCCAACAATGGCGCCATGAACTCGAACAGCCCGCGCCGCGACGTGCCCCTGCCCCAGGCCTACCGCCTGCTCAACCACGGCCCGACGGTGCTGGTCAGTGCGCGGCACGCGGGGCGCAGCAACGTGATGGCCGCCGCATGGGCGATGCCGCTGGATTTCGACCCGCCCAAGGTCACGGTGGTGATCGACAAGAACACCTTCACGCGGAGGCTGATCGAGGCCAGCGGCACGTTCGCGCTCAGCGTGCCGTGTCGCGCACTCGCCGACGCCACCTATGCCGCCGGCAGCCTGTCGGGCGCCGACCACGAAGACAAGTTCGCGGCCTGCGGACTGACGGGCTTCGCCGCGCAGCGCATCGATGCGCCGCTGGTCGAGGGCTGCGTCGCGTGGCTCGAGTGCCGCGTCATCGCCGAGCCGCACCACCAGCAGGCCTACGACCTGTTCGTGGCCGAGGTGCTGGCGGCGCAGGCCGACGAGCGCGTGTTCGCCAACGGCCGCTGGCGGGCCGATGCGCCGGCCGAACTGCGCACGCTGCACCACCAGGCCGGCGGCGCCTTCTTCGTCGCTGGCGACACCGTGCAGGCGGCGAAGCCGCGCGGCTGATTGGCCGGCAGTTCAGTCGACGAAGAAGTCCGGGATGAAGTCTTTCGTGCCCGGCGTAACGCTGTACTTTTCGAAGTCGGTCACGCCATGCTGCGCGAGCAGCGCATCGTCGATGAAGAAGTTGCCGGTGGTCGCCTTTGAATCGCTGGTGAGGATCAGGTAGGCCGCGTCGGCCAGGATCTCCGGCGTGCGGCACTTCGCCAGGTCCACGCCCGGGATCATCTGCAGCGCCGCCGTGGCGACGGCGGTGCGCGGCCACAGGCTGTTCACGGCGATGCCGAACTTGCGGAACTCGCCGGCGTGGCCCAGCGTGCACTCGCTCATGCCGTACTTGGCCATCGTGTAGGCCACGTGCGGGCTGAACCAGTGTTCGCGCATCGACAGCGGCGGCGACATGTTCAGCACGTGCGGGTTGCGCCCGGCCTGCGCCGACTTGATCAGCTGCGGCAGGCAGGCCTGCGTGCACAGGTAGGTGCCGCGCACGTTGACGCCGAACATCAGGTCGAAGCGCTTCATCGGCGTCGCGTCGGTGGGCGTGAGGCTGATGGCGCTGGCGTTGTTGACGAGGATGTCGATGCCGCCGAAGCGTGCCACCGCCTGCTCCACCGAGGCGAGCACGTTGGCCTCGTCGCGGATGTCGGTCTGCAGCGCCAGAGCGCGCCCGCCTGCGGCCTCGATCTCGGCCGCGGCGGAATGGATGGTGCCCGGCAGCTTGGGGTTGGTCTCGGCGGTCTTCGCGGCGATCACGATGTTGGCGCCGTCTCGCGCAGCGCGCAGCGCGATGGCCAGGCCGATGCCGCGCGAGGCGCCGGTGATGAAGAGTGTCTTGCCTTGCAGGGTCATGGTGTCGTCTCCGTGTCGTTCTGGGTGATCAGCCGCCCGGCGACGAAAGCGGCCAGCGCCTCGCCGCAGGCGCGATAGACCGGCTCGCCGGGGTGGAAGCCGTCGTCGGCCATGTGCTCGGGGCCGAGCGCGTAGTCGATGGGCAGGTGCGACACGTCGTCGCGCGTCGCGGCCCAGCGCGCCACCGCCTCGTCGTGGCGGCGCGCGTCACGCCCCATCACGTGGCGCAGCGGCTGCGGCAGCAGCGGGAAGCGGTGCACCGGCGGCAGCGGCGCGAACACCACGTGGCGCACGCCGGTGTTGTCGCGCAGCCAGTCGACCAGTTCGGCGCGCTGCAAGACCGCGCGGTGCGAGGGCACCTGGTCGATGACGTCGTTCACGCCGAGCACCACGATGGCGACCTCGGCCGGCGCCGGTGATGCCTGCTTCAGCAGTTCCAGCGCCTGCACGGTGGTGATGCCGCTCCTGGCGACGAGCTGCCAGCGCACCCGGCGGCCGCTGCGCCGCGCGAGCGTGCGTGTCAGGTGGCCGGCGAGGGCCTCGTCCTGCGTGCGCACGCCGACGCCGGCCGCCGACGAATCCCCCACGATCAGCAAGCGCAGCACCCGGCCCGCGCCCACCTGGCCTTGCCGCGGCCCCTCGGGCTCGGGCAGCACCGGCGCACGGCGGCGCGTGGCCACCGCCTGCACCACCAGCAGCGGCGCGAGGGCCAGCTTCAGCGCCAGCGACATGGCGGCCGTGGGCTCAGGAGAACTTCGAGAAGTCGGGCTTGCGCTTCTGGAAGAAGGCCTGGAAGGCCTCCATCGCTTCGGGGCTGCGCAGCCGCGCGCCGAACAGCTCGCCTTCGACCGCGATCGTCTTCAGGATCTCGTCGGTGCTGGTGCGGCGCAACAGCTTCTTCGTTTCGCGCACGGCGCCCGGCGGCAGGCCGTTGAAGCGCTCGGCGATGCGGCGCGCATGGTTGACCACTTCACCGGCGGGCAGCACGGCATTGGCGATGCGCGCGTCCACCGCATCCTCGGGCGAGAACGGGTCGCCGAGCAGCAGCTTCTCGGCGGCCTTCACGTTGCCCAGCAGCTTCGGCACGATGAGGCTGGAGGCGAACTCCGGCACCAGGCCGAGGCTGACGAAGGGCATCGCCAGCCGCGCCTCGTCGGACACGTAGACCAGGTCGCAGTGCAGCAGCATCGTGGTGCCGATGCCGATGGCCGCGCCCGTCACGGCGGCCACCACCGGCTTGTCGATGCCCACCAGCGCGCGCATGAACTGGAACACCGGCGACTCCGCCGCGTTGCTGCCCGAGCCGGGCGGCCGGCTCATGAAGTCCTCGATGTCGTTGCCGCTGGTGAAGATGCCCGGCTGCCCGGTGATCAGCACCGCGCGCACGGCCGGATCGGCCTGCGCGGCGTTGAGCGCGTCGGCCATCGCCTGGTACATCGCCACCGTCAGCGCGTTCTTCTTCTCCGGGCGGGCGATCTCGATGGTGGCCACGCCGTTCAGCGTCGCGGACTTGATGCTCATGCGGGTGTCTCCTGTGGATGTCGGGGGGTCGTGGCGCGCTCAGGCCGCCATCTCCTGCCAATGGTTGGCCAGGTGCATCAGATGGGCGCGCAGGTAGTCGGGTTTGTCCAGCGCACCATAGGCGAAGTGGGGCGCCAGCGCACCCGTGTGGGCATCGAAGGCGCGCAGCGAGGCGGCGATGCGATCCACGGCCGCGTCCAGCGCCTGCCCGACGGCGATGTCCGGCGCACCGGGGATCGGCTCCGACAGCGAATGGCTCATGTGGCCGCGGGCCGAGAACACCGCGAAGGCCATCGGCCCCACCGTCGCGCGGAACCACGCCGCCTTGGGCTGCGGGAAGCCGGCGAGCGAGTACTCGACGCTCTGCGCCGCATGGATCAGCACCTTGGGCAGGTCCCAGGCGCCCGTCGCTTTCAGCGGCTTGTCCTTCAGCGCCTGCAGCGTGGCCAGCGCCGCCGGCAGCGAGCCGAAGCCCGCGCCCGAGACCGGCGCCGGGCTGCAGGCCGTCAGCCACCCGGGCGACACGCCGATCAGCACGGCGCCGCTGCCTCGAACGAGGGCCCGGCGGCGATCTGGACGGTTCGGTGCGCTGGCTGGGTTCATGCGGTGGCTCCCCGGGGCAGACCCAGTTCGTCGAGCCAATGCGCGGTGCGCTGCCACAGGGTCGACTGGAACTGCTTGCGAAAGAAGCCGAAGTGTCCGATGCGTCTGGCCTGTACGTCCACGGGGGAAATTCGCTCGATTCGCCGCGGCGCATTGGCGTAGCAGTCGATCAGCACCTGCGTGCCGCGCTCGGTCATCAGCTCGTCGTCGGTGATCGACAGCGCCACCACCGGGAAGCGCGCCGCCGCGAAGCGCTCGCGCACCGCCGCCCCTTCGGCACCGACGTGGTAGCGTGGGTGCATGCACCACTTGCGCCACTGCAGCACCACGCCCTTCGGCAGGTTGCCGACCTTGCCGATGCGCTTGCCCGGAAAGTAGCCGAACAGCGCCGTGCCCACCGGCACCAGCACGTGCCAGAAGTACAGCACCATGCGCTTGAGCTGCGGCGCGTTGTCGCGCCAGTAGCCGCTGCCAGCGGCGATCGACAGCAGTCCGGACAGGCGGTCGCGGTGGCGCAGCAGGCCGGGCAGTTGCGCACCGAGGCTGTGGCCGATCAGGTAGATCGGTGTGTCGCCGCTGCGTGCCGCGAGCGCCTCGATCACCGTGTCGGTGTCGGCGGCCCAGTCGAACAGGTCGGCGCGGAAGCCACGCAGCGTGCCCGCCAGCGGCGGCGATTCGCCCATGCCACGGTAGTCGAAGGTGGCGACCCGGTACCCCTGCTGCGCAAGCCATTCGGCGAAGGCGCCGTAGTAGTCCTGGCGTACGCCCATGGCACCGCCGATCACCACCGCGCCACGACGCGCGTCGCCTTCGGCCGGTTCGAAGAAGCGAACCGACAGCGGCGTGCCGTCATCCGCAGCCAGTGTGTGTGCATTCATGACGTCTCCCCCGAAATGAACGAAGCCACCCGAAGGTGGCCTCGTCGTTCGTACCGATCAGACCCGCTCGATGATGCCCGCGGCGCCCTGCCCCATGCCCACGCACATGGTGACCATGCCGTACTTCAGGTTGTGGCGGTGCAGCGCGTGCACGACCGTGGCAGCACGGATCGCACCGGTGGCGCCCAGCGGGTGGCCCAGCGCGATGGCGCCGCCCATCGGGTTGACCTTGCTCGGGTCCAGCCCGACGGTGTTGATCACCGCCAGAGCCTGCGCCGCAAAGGCTTCGTTCAGCTCGATCCAGCCGAGGTCGTCGAGCTTCAGCCCGGCGTAGCGCAACGCGGCCGGGATCGCCTCGATCGGGCCGATGCCCATGATCTCCGGCGCCACGCCGCGGGCGGCGAAGCTGACGAAGCGCGCCAGCGGCTTCAGGTCGTACTGCCGACAAGCCTTCTCGCTGGCCAGGATCAGTGCGCCGGCACCGTCGCTGGTCTGCGAGCTGTTGCCAGCGGTGACGCTGCCCTTGGCGGCGAACACCGGGCGCAGTTTGGCCAGGCCCTCCAGCGAGGTGTCGGGGCGCGCGCCTTCGTCCAGGTTCACCGTGCGCGTCTTCGTGCGCACGTCGCCCGTGGCGAGGTCGGGAAAGCGGTCCACGATCTCCACCGGCGTCATCTCGGCCGTGAACTCGCCAGCCGCCATGGCCTTCAGCGCCTTCTGGTGCGAGGCGAGCGCGAAGGCATCCTGCGCTTCGCGCGTCACCTTCCACTGCGCGGCCACCTTCTCGGCGGTCAGGCCCATGCCGTAGGCGATGCCGACGTTCTCGTCCTTGGCGAACACCGTCGGGTTGAACGAAGGCTTGTTGCCGCCCATAGGCACCATGCTCATCGACTCGGCACCGCCGGCGATCATCACGTCGGCCTCGCCGACGCGGATGCGGTCAGCAGCCATTTGCAGCGCGGTCAGGCCCGAGGCGCAGAAGCGGTTGACGGTGACGCCGCCCACCGAGTGCGGCAGCCCCGCCAGCACCATCGCCACGCGGGCCATGTTGACGCCCTGCTCCCCTTCGGGGAACGAGCAGCCGATGATGGCGTCCTCGATCGCCTTCGGGTCCAGCGTGGGCACCTGGCGCAGCGCGCTCTGCACCGCGGCGACGAGCAGGTCGTCCGGGCGCGTGTTGCGGAAGTAGCCCCGGCCCGACTTGCCGATCGGCGTGCGGGTGGCGGCAACGATGTAGGCGTCTTGCACTTGCTTGGTCATGGGATTCTCCTTGTCGTTGCCGTGATCAGTTGCGCACCGGCTTGCCGGTCTGCAGCATGCCCATGATTCGCTCTTGCGACTTGGGGTTCTCGAGCAGCGCGCAGAAGTGCTTGCGCTCGAGCGACATCAGGTATTCCTCGGTCACCAGCGAACCGGCATCGACCTCGCCGCCGCAGACCACGTCGGCGATCAGCGCGCTGATGTGGAAATCGTGCGCGCTGATGAAGCCGCCGTCGCGCATGTTGGCCAGCTGCCCCTTGATGGTGGCGATGGCCGAGCGGCCGGCCACCGGGATCAGCGTCTTCGCCGGCGCGCGGTAGCCGCTGTCGAACATCGCCTTGGCCTGCTGCGTGGCCACGTAGAGCAACTCGTCCTTGTTCGGCACGATCACGTCGCTCCACAGCAGGTAGCCGAGCTTGCGCGACTCGATCGCGCTGGTGCCCACCTTGGCCATCGCTGCGTTGGTGAAGCCATCGGTGACGAACTTGAAGATGTCGGCGTTGGCGTTGCCCGCGGCGGCCATCTCGGCCGCGCGGCGCGCGATGTAGGTCAGGCCGCCGGCACCGGGCACCAGGCCCACGCCAACCTCGACCAGGCCCATGTACGACTCCATCGCCGCGACCCGCTTGCTGGAATACACCGCCAGCTCGCAGCCGCCGCCCAGCGCGATGCCGCGGATGGCGCTGACCACCGGCACCTGGGCATAGCGCACGCGCAGCATGAAGTCCTGGAACTTCTTCAGCTCCGGCGCGATGCCCTTGGCGCCGCTCTTCATGAAGACCGGCATCAGCGCCTCGAGGTTGGCGCCGGCCGAGAACACATCGTCCGGCGACCAGATCACCAGGCCCTTGTAGCCGGCCTCGGCCTTCTCGAGCGCGACCTGCAGGCCTTCGGCCACCGTCGGGCTGATCAGGTGCAGCTTGGCGGTGATGCTGGCGATCAGCACCTCGCCGTCGAGCGTCCAGACGCGCACTTCCTCGTTCTTGAAGACTTCGGTGCCGGCCGACAAGGGCGCCACGGCACCCGAGCCGACCACGTTCTCCGGGAAGTGCTGGCGCTGGTAAACCGCCAGGCTGCTGCGCGGGATGTACTTGCCCTGCGACGCGCTCCACGAGCCTTCGGCCGTGTGCACGCCATCGCGGCCGTCGAACACCCAGGCCGGCAGCGGCGCCTTGCACAGCGCCTTGCCGGCGTCGATGTCGGCCTTCACCCATTCGGCCACCTGCTTCCAGCCGGCCTGCTGCCACAGCTCGAACGGGCCCTGCGAGGTGCCGAAGCCCCAGCGCATCGCGAAGTCGACGTCACGCGCGCACTCGGCGATCTCGGCCAGGTGCACGGCGGCGTAGTGGAAGCTGTCGCGCAGGATGGCCCACAGGAACTGTGCCTGCGGGTTGGTCGATTCACGCAGCAGCTTCAGCCGCTCTTCCGGCTTCTTCTTCAGCATGCGGTTGACGATCTCGTCGGCCTTGCCGCCGGCGGGCACGTAGTCGGCCTTGGCCGGGTCGAGGCGCAGGATGTCCTTGCCGACCTTCTTGTAGAAACCCGCGCCGCTCTTCTGGCCGAGTGCGCCCTGCTCGATCAGCTTGGCCAGCACCGGCGGCGTGCCGTAGCTGGGGAAGAAGGGATCGTCGGCCAGGTTGTCCTGCAGCGTCTTGATGACGTGCGCCATCGTGTCCAGGCCCACCACGTCGGCGGTGCGGAAGGTGCCGCTGCTGGCGCGGCCGAGCTTCTTGCCGGTCAGGTCGTCGACGACGTCGTAGCTCAGGCCGAAGGTCTCGGCTTCCTTGATGGTGGCCAGCATGCCGGCGATGCCGACGCGGTTGGCGATGAAGTTCGGCGTGTCCTTGGCGCGCACCACGCCCTTGCCGACCGCGCTGGTGACGAAGCTCTCGAGCTGGTCGAGGATCTCCGGCCGCGTCGTCGGCGTCGGGATCAGCTCGACGAGCGACATGTAGCGCGGCGGGTTGAAGAAGTGGATGCCGCAGAAGCGCGGCTTGATCTCTTCGGGCAGGGCCTCGCTGAGCTTGGTGATCGACAGGCCCGAGGTGTTGGAGGCGACGATCGCGTGCGGCGCCACCGCCGGGGCGATGCGCTTGTACAGGTCGAGCTTCCAGTCCATGCGCTCGGCGATGGCCTCGATGATCAGGTCGCACTCCTTGAGCTTGTCGAGGTGCTCCTCGTAGTTGGCGGCCTCGATCAGCACGGCGTCTTCCGGCACGCCCAGCGGCGAGGGCTTGAGCTTCTTCAGCCCCTCGATCGCCTTCGTGACGATGCCGTTCTTCGGCCCTTCCTTGGCCGGCAGGTCGAACAGCACGACCGGCACCTTGACGTTGACCAGATGGGCGGCGATCTGCGCCCCCATGACACCGGCGCCGAGCACGGCCACCTTGCGAACGTTGAATCGATTCATGTTGCTCACTCCACTCGGATCCAGGTCTGGTTGCGGAAGAACGGGCCGATGTAGCCACGCACCTCCAGGGTCTTGCCGCCGTCGTGCGGCTTCAGTCGCAGGCGGTAGGTCTTGCCGTTGTTCGGATCGAGGATCTCGCCCCCGGTCCACACCGACTTGTCGTCGCCATCCAGTTTGGCGTTGCGGATGACGGTCAGGCCGAGGATGGGCTTGCCCTTGCGCTCGTCGCTGCACTTGTCGCACACGTCGTCGGGCTTGGCGGTCGGGTCGAGCAATTTCTCGATCCGGCCGCTGAGCACGCCGTTGCCGTCGCTGATGCGCACCAGCGACTTCTCCTTCTTCGTCTCGTCGTCGATCGTCTTCCACAGGCCGACGGGCGTGGCTTGCGCCAGCGCCGCGGTGTGGACGGCGAACGCAGCGATCGTCAACGCGATCTTCAGCATGCTGCTTGTCTCCTGGGGGTGGGGTTTCAGAACAGCGCTTCTTCCATTTCCATCAGCGGCGCCAGGCCGGCGCGCGCGGTGCGGATCAGGCCGGCCGTCTCGGGCAGCAGCTTCGCATAGTAGAAGCGCGCGGTGGCCAGCTTGGCCTTGTAGAACGGGTCGCCGCCGGCCTGCTTCTCCAGCGCCACCTTGGCCATGCGCGCCCAGAAGTAGGCGAACACCAGGTGGCCGCAGACGCGAAGATAGTCCACCGCCGCCGCGCCCACTTCGTCGGCATTGCCGAAGGCCTTCATGCCGAGTTCGGTGGTCAGCTTGGTGACCTTGTCGCCGATGTCGGCCAGCGGGTTGATGAACTCCTGCATCGCCTCGTTGGTGCCCTCTTCCTCGATGAAATCGGTCACCAGCTTGCCGAACTTCTTCAGCTTCTTGCCGTTGTCGGCGAGCACCTTGCGGCCCAGCAGGTCGAGCGACTGGATGGTGTTGGTGCCCTCGTAGATCATGTTGATGCGCGCATCGCGCACGAACTGCTCCATGCCCCACTCGCGGATGTAGCCGTGGCCGCCGAACACCTGCATGCAGTGCGAGGTGGCGATCCAGGCGTTGTCGGTGAAGAAGGCCTTGACGATCGGCGTGATCAGCGCCACGAGGTCGGCGCAGTCGGCGCGCTCGTCCTCGTCGTCGCTGGAGAGTTCCTTGTCGATCATCAGCGTGGTCCACATCGCCAGCGCGCGGCCGCCTTCGGCATAGGCGCGCGCGGTGAGCAGCATCTTGCGCACGTCGGGGTGCACGATGATGGTGTCGGCCGGCTGGTCCGGGTTCTTCGGGCCGGACAGCGAACGCATCTGGATGCGCTCCTTCGCGTAGGCAACGGCGTTCTGGTAGGCCACCTCGGTCAGGCCCAGCGACTGCATGCCCACGCCCAGGCGGGCGGCGTTCATCATCACGAACATCGCCGCCAGGCCCTTGTTGGGCTGGCCGACCAGCGTGCCGACCGCGCCGTCGAGCACGATCTGCGCGGTGGCGTTGCCGTGGATGCCCATCTTGTGTTCGAGGCCCGCGCAGTAGATCGCATTGCGGCTGCCCAGCGTGCCGTCGGCGTTGACGTTGAACTTGGGCACCACGAACAGCGAGATGCCCTTGGAGCCGGCCGGCGCGTCCGGCAGGCGCGCCAGCACCAGGTGGACGATGTTCTCGGCCATGTCGTGCTCGCCGGCGGAGATGAAGATCTTCGCGCCGGTGATCTTGTAGCTGCCGTCGGCCTGCGGCTCGGCCTTGGTGCGCAGCAGGCCGAGGTCGGTGCCGCAGTGCGGTTCGGTCAGGCACATCGTGCCCGTCCACTGGCCACTGGTCAGCTTGGGCAGGTACAGCGCCTTCTGCGCGTCGGAGCCATGCGCATGCAGCGCCTCGTAGGCGCCGTGCGACAGGCCGGGGTACATGGTCCAGGCCTGGTTCGACGAGTTGAGCATCTCGTAGAAGCTCTGGTTGACGACGTGCGGCAGGCCCTGGCCGCCGTAGGCCGGATCGCACGACAACGACGGCCAGCCGCCTTCGACGTACTTGGCGTAGGCCGCCTTGAACCCGGCGGGCGTCTTCACCTCGTGGGTGGCCTTGTCGAGCACGCAGCCCTCGGCGTCGCCGGACTGGTTCAGCGGCGCGATCACCTGCGAGGCGAACTTGCCGCCTTCCTCGAGCACGGCGTTGATCGTGTCTGCATCGATGTCGGCGTGCGCCGGCAGCATCTTCAGTTCATCGACGACATGGAGCACCTCGTGCATGACGAACTGCATGTCGCGCAGGGGCGGGTTGTACTGAGGCATGACGGAAGACTCCAGGGACGGGATTCAGGAACGGGCCGCTCGCGCGCTCGGGGCGCGTTTGCGAGCGACGGGCTTGGTTTCGGGGGCCGGTTGGGCCGCGTAGAGATCGAGCACGCGCCGGAAGGCGACGCGGGCCCGGTCGACAGCACCCGGGTGACGCAGGAAGCGCGCATCGTGGTGCAGCGCGAGGATGAGGCCGTGGACCTCGAACAGCATCTGCGCCGGGTCGGTGTCGGCCCTCAGGTGGCCCTCTTCGACGGCCATGCCGATGGCGCGCTCGAGCGCGTCCTGCCAGGTCTGCACCATGTCGACCAGTGCATCTCGCACCGGGCCGGGCCGATCGTCGAACTCCACCGCGCCGCTGATGTAGATGCAGCCGGAGTCGATCTCGACCGCGACGCGCTTGACCCACAGTTCGAACAATGCGCGCAGGCGGGGCAGGCCGCGCGGCTCGCGCAGCGCGGGATAGAAGACCTCTTCCTCGAACTTGTTGTGGTACTCGCGCACCACGGCGATCTGCAGTTCGTCGCGCGAGCCAAAGTGCGCGAACACGCCGGATTTGCTCATGCCCGTGACCTCGGCGAGCGCGCCGATCGACAGCCCCTCCAGGCCCATGTGCGAGGCCAGCGTCAACGCGGCGTCCAGGATGGTGGCGCGTGTCTGCTGGCCCTTGTGCATCGAGCGTGCGGGAGTCGAGGTGTCTGCCATCGGGTGCGGACCCAGAATCGAACGGTCGTTCTATTTTGCAGAAAAGCGCCGCGGCGCGCCGAACACCCCTGCTGTTTTTCTAGGCTTTCACACCTAGACCGCGCAGTCCTGCACACGAAGCACGTTGAGCACGGGCAAGGCCCGCCCTTGAGCGAACCCGCGCGGATGCAGTACGCTCGAACAATCATGGAAGTGTTGCAACTCGACGTTTCCGGTCGTCCGCAGGCGTGGATCTCGGCCAAGGAGGCCGCCATCCTCTACGCCAGCGACGGCGTGGCCTGGACCCTGGGCGACGCGTTCTACGTGCTGCGCGGCGGCATGCAGCGGCGCACCGGGCTGCAGAGCCGCATCGAGGTGCACCCCATCATCGCCGTGCGCGGCGCCATCCCGAGCAAGGCCTGGCGACAGGCGCCGGCGCTGTCCAACCCGAAGCTGTTCGCGCGCGACCGCCAGGTCTGTGCCTACTGCGGGCATCACCTGCACGTGGACGAACTGACGCGTGAGCACATCGTGCCCACCTCGCGCGGCGGCCTGGACAGCTGGATGAACTGCATCACCGCCTGCCGGCCCTGCAATGGCCGCAAGGGCAACCGCATGCCCGAAGAGGCTCGCATGAGCCTGCTCTACCTGCCCTACGTGCCCAGCCTGCACGAAGACATGATCCTGCGCGGCCGGCGCATCCTGGCCGACCAGATGGAGTTCCTGCTCGCCAGCGTGCCGCGCAGCAGCCGCCTGCATGCCTGATCCGCACCGCTGACAAGGTTCTTTACATCTGCGCCGGGAACTGCGGGCGTACAGTGACATCCACCGGTCAACGTCGGCGCTCGCAGGAGCGTTGGCTGAACAATCCATCCGGGAGTCCCCCATGAAGAAGATCCTCCTCGCCATCGCCGTGGCCTCGCTGGCCGCCTGTGCCACTTCGAGCCCCGACGTCATCCAGCGCGGCGACGCGCAGCGCATGTCGCAGGTGCAGGACGCCACGGTGCTGTCGGTGCGCCCGGTCACCGTGGACGGCAACCAGAGCGGCATCGGCGCGACCGCCGGTGCCGTGGCGGGCGGCGTGGCCGGATCCACCGTCGGCGGCCACCGCGAAGGCCTGGTGGTCGGCGTGCTCGGTGCCGTCGCCGGCGCCGTGGTCGGCAATGCGGTCGAGCGTGCCGGCACGCGAGAAGAAGCGGTCGAGATCCTGCTGCAGCTGCGCAACGGCGAGCGCCGCGCGGTCGTGCAGGGCAAGGGCAACGAGACGCTGAACCCCGGTGACGCGGTGATCATCGTCACCACCGGCGGCAAGACGCGCGTGACACGCGCCCCGGGCGTGGCGCCGTCGAACACGCCGGTCGGCACGCCGGTGCCCGCCGTCAAGGGCTGAGCGCGAGGCCGGCGCCCAGGCCGGCCGGCAGCCCGGTGGGCGGCGGGGGGGGGGGGCCGGGCGGGGGGGGGGCGGGGGGCAAACCCGCATGAATACTTGGTAGGCCGTGTTGGACTTGAACCAACGACCAAAGGATTATGAGTCCTCTGCTCTGACCAGCTGAGCTAACGGCCCGGAGGCGACCATTGTAGGCAGCCGCCTATTTCTGGCTCAGCGCGTTGCTCACCAGGCGCGACGTGATGTCGACGATCTGGATCATGCGGTCGTAGGCCATGCGCGTCGGGCCGATGACGCCCAGCGTGCCGACCACCTGGCCGTCGACCACGTACGGCGCCGAAACCACCGACAGTTCTTCGTAGGGCACGACCATGCTCTCGCCGCCGATGTAGATGCGCACGCCCTCGGCGCGGCTGCTCACTTCGAGCAGGCGCATCAGCTGCGTCTTCTGCTCGAACAGGTCGAACAATTTGCGCAGCGAGCCCATGTCGCTGGAGAAATCCTGCACCGTCAGCAGGTTGCGCTCGCCGGAGATGACGAGCTGGTCCTGGCTGTCGGCGATGGCCTCGCTGCCGGCCTGAACGGCGGCCTGCATCAGCGCCGCGATCTCGCCGCGCAGCGCATCGACCTCAGTCTTCAGCCGCTCGCGCACCTGCTCGATGGTCAGGCCGGCATAGGTCGCGGTCAGGTAGTTGCTCGCCTCGATCAGCTGCGCCTGGCTGTAGTCCTGGGCGGTGAAGATCACGCGGTTCTGCACGTCGCCGTCGGGCGCGACGATGATCACCAGCACGCGCTTCTCGGACAGGCGCATGAACTCGATGTGGTGGAACACGCTGGGCTTGCGCGGTGCCGTCACCACGCCGACGAAGCTCGACAGGCTAGACAGCAACTGCGCCGCGTTGGCGATCACGCGCTGCGGCTGGTCGGGCGGCAGCGTGGCCTCGTTGGTGGCGCTGTCCAGGCTCAGCGGCTGCGCGGTCAGCATGGTGTCGACGAACAGCCGGTAGCCGCGCGCGGTGGGCACGCGCCCGGCGCTGGTGTGCGGGCTGGCGATCAGGCCCAGTTCCTCGAGGTCGGCCATCACGTTGCGGATGGTCGCCGGCGACAGCTCCAGCCCGCTGGCGCGCGAGAGCGTGCGCGAACCCACCGGCTGGCCATCCGCGATGTAGCGTTCCACCAGCGTCTTCAACAGGGTCTTGGCACGTTCGTCCAGCATGGTTTTCATTGTAGGCGCGGCGCCTCGGCGGCCCTGCTGCGCACCAGGCCCTGTGGTGTAATTCCGCGCATATGGTCAGCCGCTTCCGACACGCCGCACTGGTGGGCAAATACCAGGCGCGCGGCATCCGCCCGGTGCTCGAGGAGATCGCGCATTTCCTGGTTCGCCAGGGCCTGGAGGTGTCGCTGGAGCAGCAGACCGCGCAGAACACCGGCATCACCGACTACGGCTCCTTCACGCCCGACGAACTCGGCCGCCATTGCGATGTGGCGGTGGTGGTCGGCGGCGACGGCACCATGCTCGGCATCGCGCGCGAGCTCGCGCGCCACGGCACTCCGCTGGTGGGCATCAACCAGGGCCGCCTGGGTTTCATCACCGATGTGTCGGTCGGCCAGTTCGCGCAGGCGCTGGCACCGATGATCGCCGGCGACTACGAAGAAGAGCGCCGCACCATGCTCACCGGCGGCGTGTGGCGCGACGGCGAGCGCATCTTCGAGGGCTTTGCCGTCAACGACGTGGTGATCAGCCGCGGCGCGGCCAGCAGCATGGTCGAGCTGAAGGTCGAGATCGGCAGCGAGTTCGTCGCCAACTTCCGCGCCGACGGCCTGATCGTCGCATCGCCCACCGGCTCGACGGCCTATGCGCTGTCGGCCGGCGGGCCGATCCTGCACCCGGGCATCGCCGGCTGGGTGCTGGTGCCGATCGCGCCGCACGACCTGTCCAACCGCCCGATCGTGCTGCCCGACACCGGCGAGATCGTGGTCGAGATCGTCGCCGGGCGCGACACCAGCGTGTCCTTCGACATGCATGCGCTGGCCAGCCTGCTGCATGGCGACCGCATCGCGGTGCGCCGCTCGCGCGACCAGGTGCGCTTCCTGCACCCGCGCGGCTGGAGCTACTACGCGACACTGCGCCGCAAGCTGCACTGGAACGCCGGAGTCGCGTGATGTTGAGGCGCCTGTCCCTGCGCGATTTCGTCATCGTCACCGAACTCGAGGTCGAGTTCGACGGCGGCTTCAGCGTGCTCACCGGCGAGACCGGCGCGGGCAAGTCCATCCTGATCGACGCCCTGCAGCTCGCGCTGGGCAGCCGTGGCGATGTCGGCGTGCTGCGCGAAGGCTCGGCGCGCTCCGAGATCGGCGCCGAGTTCGACACCCCGCCCAGCCTTGCCGGCTGGCTCGACGAAGCCGGCTTCGATGCCGCCGACAGCCTGCTGCTGCGCCGCACGATCGATGCGCAGGGCAAGAGCCGCGCCTGGATCAACGGCAGCGCCGCGACGCTGGCGCAACTGCGCGAGGTGGCCGATCACCTCGTCGACATCCACGGCCAGCACGCCTGGCAGAGCCTGACGCGAACGGCCTCGGTGCGCGGCCTGCTCGATGCCTACGGTGGCATCGACGCGGCGCCGCTGGCAGCGAGCTGGCAGCAATGGCGCGCGGCGCAGGAAGCCCTGGCGCATGCACGCGGCGCGCAGGCCGACCTGGAGCGCGAACGTGAACGGCTGGCCTGGCAGATTGGCGAGCTCGACAAGCTCGCGCCGGGCGATGGCGAATGGGACGAGCTCGACGCCGAGCACCGCCGTTTGTCGAACGCACAGGCCCTGATGGAGGGCGCACGCGCCGCGCTCGACGCCGTCTCCGAAGCCGACGAGAACGCCGAGCACCTGGCGGGCATCGCCATCGACCGGCTGCAGCACGTGGCGGAGTTCGACAGCGCGCTCGCCGGCGTGGTCGAGGCACTGCAAGGTGCGCAGGCCCAGCTGCAGGACGCGGCGCACACGCTGTCGAGCTACCTGAACCGCGAGGATCTCGATCCGCAGCATCTGCAATCGCTCGACGAGCGCCTGTCGGCCTGGATGAGCCTGGCGCGCCGCTACCGCCGCCCGCCGGCGGAGCTGCCGGCCCTGCTGGCGCAGTGGCGCGGCGAACTGGCGGCCCTCGACGCCGCCACCGACCTCGAAGGCCTGCAGCGTGCTGCCGACACCGCACAGGCAGCCTTCGACACGCAGGCCGCGAAGGTGTCGAAGCAGCGCCGTACCGCGGCGCCGAAGCTCGCCGCCGCGGTGACGCAGGCGATGCAGCAGCTCGGCATGGCCGGCGGCCGTTTCGAGGTGGCACTGGTGGCGCAGGACGCCCCGCAGTCCTTCGGGCTCGAATCGGCCGAATTCCTGGTCGCCGGCCACGCCGGCAGCACGCCGCGGCCGATGGCCAAGGTGGCCTCGGGCGGCGAGCTCTCTCGCATCGCGCTGGCCATCGCCGTGACCACCAGCCAGCTCGGCGAAGCTGGCACGCTGATCTTCGACGAGGTGGACGCCGGCGTCGGCGGTGCCGTCGCCGAGACGGTGGGCCGGCTGATGAAGCAGCTCGGGCGCGACCGCCAGGTGCTCGCCGTCACCCACCTGCCTCAGGTGGCGGCCTGCGCCGATCACCATTTCGTGGTCGCCAAGCAGATGCAGGGCGGCCGCGTGCGCAGCGATGTGGGCGTGGTCACCGGAGAGTCCCGCGTCGGCGAGGTCGCACGCATGCTCGGCGGCGAGCGCCTGTCGAGCACCAGCCTCGCGCACGCGCAGGAGATGCTGTCTGTGGGTGCATCGGCCGCGCCGGTGAAGAAAGGCCGGAAGTCATGAACGTGCCGCGCAACGACAACCTGCAGGAGGTGCTCGCCAACCTGCAGGACTTCACCACCGCCGGCGGCGAAGCGGCCGGGCCGGCCAGCGCGCCGCCCGAGGTGGTGCTGGTCACCGGCATCTCGGGCTCGGGCAAGTCGGTGGCGCTGCACGCGCTGGAGGACGCCGGCTTCTTCTGCGTCGACAACCTGCCGCCCGAGTTGCTGCGCGAGTTCCTGCGGCTGGAACACGAGCGATCGGACCGCCGCGTCGCCATCGCCGTCGACGTGCGCAGCGCCGGCTCGCTGCCCCACCTGCTGCCGCTGCTCGAGGAGCTGCGCACCGAAGGCGTGGCGATCACCTCGGTGTTCCTCGATGCCACCACCGACGCACTGGTGCGCCGCTTCTCCGAGACGCGCCGCCCCCACCCGCTGTCCGACGCCAACCCGAGCCCCGCCCCGGCGCGGCGCCGCGAAGACAGCACGGTCGACGGCCGCCGTGCCCTGGTCGACGCCATCGAGCTCGAGCGCGAACTGCTCGGCGCGCTGCGCGAGGTGTCCACCGTCATCGACACCAGCCAGCTGCGCCCTGCGCAGCTGCGCGCCTGGATGCGCGGCCTCGTGCGTGCCGAAGGTCACCGGCTCACGCTGGTGTTCGAGAGCTTCGCCTTCAAGCACGGCGTGCCGCTGGATGCCGACTACGTGTTCGACGTGCGCGTGCTGCCCAACCCGTACTACATCCGCGAGCTGCGGCCGCAGAACGGGCGCGACGCGCCGGTGGCCGAGTACCTGCAGGCTCAGCCCGAGGTCACCGAGATGCTGACGCAGATCGAATCCTTCCTGTCGCGCTGGCTGCCGGCCTTCGAGGCCGACCAGCGCAGCTACCTCACCGTCGCGATCGGCTGCACCGGTGGGCAGCACCGCTCGGTGTACTTTGCCGAGACGCTCGCGCGGCGTTTCGGTGCCCGCTCCGGCACGCTGGTGCGCCACCGTGAGCTCGACGCGCGTGACTGATCTGCCGCTGTTCCCGCTGCAGACCGTGCTGTTCCCGGGCGGGCTGTTGAGCCTCAAGGTGTTCGAGGCGCGCTATCTCGACCTGGTGTCGACCTGCCTGCGCGAGCGGCGGCCGTTCGGCGTGGTGGCGCTGCACAAGGGCAACGAGGTGCGGCGCGGCGAAGAATCGATCGTATTCGAGGACATTGGCGTGACGGCCGAGTTGCTCGAGGTCGACAGCGCGCAGCCCGGCATCCTGCATCTGCGTTGCCGCGGCACACAGCGTTTTCGCATCGGTGCCACGCGCCAGCAGCCCGATGGCCTGTGGATCGCCAGCGTGCAGATGCTTCCCGACGACACGACCGCCGCGCCCGGCGAGGCCTTGCACGAGACCGTTCGCGGCCTGGCCAATGCGATCGCCTCGCTCAAGGGCAAGGGCGTCGAGCCTTTCGAGCAGCCGTATCAGTTCGACAGTGCCGGCTGGGTGTCCAACCGCTGGTGCGAGATCCTGCCGATCTCGCTGGCTGCCAAGCAGAAGCTGATGGAATTGCCCGACCCGCGCGTTCGCCTCGAACTCGTCGACGAGTTCCTGCGCGGCCAGGGCGTGGTGAAGTAGGCCTCGCTCAGCGCGGCTGCAGCAGCAGCTTGCGCAAGGGCGCCGGCAGCCCGGCATTCAGCGCTTCATCCAGCGTGAACCAGCGGCCGCTCGGCCAGGGCACGACGATCTGCGCGGTGCGGCTTTCGGTGGTGTGCGCCGGCAGCGTCCAGCGCCGCGGGTGCAGCGTCCAGTCCAGGTGCGTGAGCACATGGGTGAAGCTCGGCAGCGCCTCGCCTTCGCCGGGCCAGCCGGCCGAGGCTTCGCCCAGCGCATCGGCCGTGTCGAACTCGGGCAGGCTCCACAGCCCGGCCCAGACGCCGCTGCCCGGCCGCTGCACGAGCCAGATCCGCTCGCCCCAGCGCAGCCACAGCCACAGGTGCTCGCGCGTGCCGCGCTTGAGCTTGCGCGTCTTCACCGGGTAGCGTTCGGGCCGGCCTTCGCGCGCGGCCGTGCAGCCTTCGCTCACCGGGCACAAAAGGCATTGCGGCGAGCGCGCCAGGCACAGCGTCGCGCCGAGATCCATCAGCCCTTGCGTGTAGGCTTCGATGCCCGAATCGGGCAGCAGCGCCGTGGCGCGCTCCCACAACACGCGCTCCTGTGTGGCCATCGCGAGATCGCCCTCGAAGCCCAGCACGCGCGTCAGCACGCGCTTCACGTTGCCATCGAGGATGGCCACGCGTTCCCCGAAGCAGAAGGCGGCGATCGCGGCGGCAGTCGATCGGCCGATGCCGGGCAGCGTGGCGAGGGTGTCGCTGCGAGACGGGAAGTGCCCGCCGTGCTCGGCCACCACCGCCTGCGCGCAGCGGTGCAGGTTGCGCGCGCGGCTGTAGTAGCCCAGGCCGCTCCACAGCGCCAGCACGTCGTCCTGCGCGGCTGCGGCCAGCGACTGCACGTCCGGGAATCGCCGCAGGAAACGTTCGTAGTAGCCCAGCACCGTGGCCACCTGAGTCTGCTGCAGCATGATCTCGGAGAGCCAGACGCGATACGGGTCTCGCGTGCCTTGCCAGGGCAGCGCATGCCGGCCATGACTGCGCTGCCAGGCGATCACCTGCCGCGCGAACGCGCCGGGCACCTCGGGCACCGGCGTGTCAGGCCTTGACCAGGCGCAGTTGCGGAGGCGCGGGCTCGTCGTCCAGCGGCAGGTCGATGGTGATCATCGTCGCCATCTCGCCGCGCGTGCCGGTGCGGGCCTGCTGGCGCAGCGCGTCCAGCAGTTCGCCGCAGCGGCCCTCGAAACCCTGCAGGCGCTGGTCTTGTGAGTCGAGTTCGCCCAGCCGCGTCTCGAGCTCGCTCGCGGCGGCCTGGATGCGCTCGAGCGACTCGCGCCGCCGCCGGAAGCCGCGGCGACGCTCGCGCAACTGGGCATCCACCTGCGCGGAGGCCGACTTGTTCCACATCTCCATCTCGGCACTGGCGTTCTCGAAGACCACGCGCAGCTTGGACATCAGCATGCGCCGGAACTGCTCCATGAACTTCGGCTGCGACAGGCGCAGCGCCTGCGTCAGGCCGAGGTACTGGACGTAGCTCTTCTCGATGAGGTCGAGCTCGCCGGCAAAGCGGTCGAGGTCGGGGCCGGGGTTCAGCACCAGGCCGAAGCCGAACTCGGCGTTCAGCTTGGCAAACGAGGCCTCGAGCATCTGCCGGATCTCGACCGAATTCTTCTGTGCCGCGCTCAGCAGGCCGCGCAGGCGCTGGCACAGCGCGACAAAGGCCTTCTTGGCGCCGAGGTTCAGCAGCGAGGCGTTCATCGTCTCCTGCATCTGCGCGACCTCTTCGCGCAGCCGGTCGGAAGACAGGCCGACCATCGCGTCCTTCATCATGCGGCTGTGCACGGCGCGCATGGCCTGCAGTTTGGTGGTGCAGGATTCGAACTCGCTCGTCTCGGCGTCGACGCGCTGCAGCATCAGCTGCAGCTTGGCGCCGCTCTTGCCGCGCAGACCGCGCAGTTCGAGCGTCTGCTCGGCGAGCTGGCGGCGGCTGTCGTTCAGGCGGCGGGCAACGTGCGATTCGATCTGCTGGGCCGACTCGAGCACCACGCGCTCGAGCAGCGCGCGGCGCTGCGGCATCAGCTGTTCGCCCAGCGCGGCTTCCAGCGCCGGCAGGCGGCTTTGCGCCAGCGCGGCGGCGTCGCCCTCGACGCGGGCTGCCAGCGCCTGGCGCGCCGAGAGCGGATACACACGCTCGGGCGGCACGGCCAGCGTGCGCGCCGTCTCGCTGCGCTGGCGCTCGATCAGTTCACGCACCTGCTCGGCCGTGGCCAGCGGGTCGACCATCGCGTCGATCTTGTTGAGCACGACGAAGCGCGACTGCGAGTCGCCGCTGAGGTGATCCCGCCAGATCGCCAGGTCGGACTTCGACACGCCGATGTCGGCACCGAGGATGAACACGGTGGCGTGCGCGCTGGGCAGCAGGCTCAGCGTCAGCTCGGGCTCGGCGCCGATGGCATTCAGGCCCGGCGTGTCGAGCACCACCAGGCCTTGCTTGAGCAGAGGGTGCGGGTAGTTGATCAGCGCGTGGCGCCAGGCCGGCACCTCGACGCGGCCCATGTCGTCCAGCGGCGGGTTGTCGTCGAGCTCTTCGTCGCTCCAGAAGCCGAGTGCACGGGCATCGTCCTTCGACACGAAGGAGGTGCGCATCACCTCGCGCAGCGATTCGGCCAGCCGCTCCGGGTTGCCGACGTCGAGCTTGACCACGTTCCAGGCGCGCGGCTGGGTGCGCAGTTCAGCCAGCGATTGCCCGTTCAGGCGCGTCTCGATGGGCAGCAGCGACAGCGCCGGCACCTCTTCGGCATCCCAGGCCAGTTCGACCGGGCACATGGTGGTGCGCCCCGGCGTGGCCGGCAGCACTCGGCGGCCGGCGTCGGCAAAGAAGATCGCGTTGATCAGCTCGGACTTGCCGCGCGAGAACTCGGCGACGAAGGCCACCACCAGCTTCTCCTGGCCGAGCCGCTCGCGCAGCCCCGTCAGCTGCGACTGCAGGGAGGGATCGGAGAGTTCGTGGTCGGAGAGAAAGCGCGACACCTCGTCCAGCCGCGTGACGAGCGAACGCCTCCAGCCACTGAGTGCGTCTAGGCTGCTGGCGAACGAGTGCGACATGGGTCGGTGTGCGCTGGATGAATCCTTGATCCGAGGCATGGTAGCCCAAGCACCGCCGGATCACCCGGCCGCGCGTCCGCCTCGAAACAACTGCTCACCAGCCGGCACCCCGCGTTGCCGGATTGGTCACGCCACGGCGGCTGCAGCCGCTCAGCGCGGCAGTTCGCTGGAGCCGGTCAGGAAGATGTCGACCGCGCGTGCGGCCTGCCGGCCCTCGCGGATCGCCCACACCACCAGGCTCTGGCCGCGGCGCATGTCGCCAGCGGCGAAGACCTTGTCGACGTTGGTCTTGTAGCCGCCGCTCACTTCGGTGCCGGCCTTCGCGTTGCCGCGGGCATCCTTCTCGACGCCGAAGGCCTCCAGCACGCTGGCCACCGGGCTGACGAAGCCCATCGCCAGCAGCACCAGGTCGGCCGGGATGACCTTCTCGCTGCCCGGCACCTCGCTCATCTTTCCGTTGGCCCATTCGACGTGCACCGACTTCAGCGCGGTGACCTTGCCGCTCTTTCCGTCGTTCTTGTCGCCGATGAACTCCTTCGTGGCGATGGCAAACGCGCGCTCGCAGCCTTCCTCGTGGCTCGACGAGGTGCGCAGCTTGATCGGCCAGTAGGGCCACACCAGCGGCTTGTTCTCCTGCTCGGGCGGCATGGGCAGCAGCTCGAACTGCGTCACGCTCTTGGCGCCGTGGCGGTTGCTCGTGCCCACGCAGTCGGAGCCGGTGTCGCCGCCGCCGATCACGACGACATGCTTGCCCGTGGCCATGATCTGGCCCTTGAGCTTGCCGCCGGCATTGACCTTGTTCTGCTGCGGCAGGAACTCCATCGCGAAGTGCACGCCGTCGAGCTCGCGGCCGGGCACCGGCAGGTCGCGCGACTGCTCTGAGCCGCCGGTCAGCAGCACGGCGTCGAACTCGGCCTTGAGCTGCTCGGGCGAGACGATCTCCTTGGCCCAGTTGGTGACCTTGCTGCCCTCGGGCAGGTGGCCGACCATCACGCCGGTGCGGAAGCTCACGCCCTCGGCCTTCATCTGCTCGACGCGGCGATCGATATGCGACTTCTCCATCTTGAAGTCGGGGATGCCGTAGCGCAGCAGGCCGCCCACGGCATCGTTCTTCTCGAACAGCGTGACGTCGTGGCCGGCGCGCGCGAGCTGCTGCGCTGCCGCCAAACCTGCCGGGCCGGAGCCGACCACGGCGACCTTCCTGCCGGTCTTCGCCTTCGGCGGTCGCGGCACCACCCAGCCCTCGGCCCAGGCGCGGTCGATGATGGCGTGCTCGATGCTCTTGATGCCCACCGCGTCGTCGTTGACGTTGAGCGTGCAGGCGGCCTCGCAGGGCGCCGGGCAGATGCGGCCGGTGAACTCGGGGAAGTTGTTGGTCGAGTCGAGCACCGCGAAGGCGTTCTTCCAGTCGCCGCGGTACACCAGGTCGTTGAAGTCCGGGATGATGTTGTTGACCGGGCAGCCGTTGTTGCAGAACGGCGTGCCGCAGTCCATGCAGCGCGCGCCCTGCACCTTCGCCTCGTCGGCCTTCAGGCCGATGACGAATTCCTTGTAGTTCTTCAGGCGCTCGGGGACCGGGGCATAGCCCTCCTCGAGGCGCTCGTATTCCATGAAGCCGGTGACTTTTCCCATGATCTTCTGTGCTCTCGGTGTGCGTGCGGGCTGGGCTTACTTGGCGGGGACCGCCTTGGTGCCCTTCTTGTCCGGCGACTTCGCTTTCGCGATGGTGTCGCCGGCCTCCCGAGCTGCGTTGATCTCGCCCAGCGCGCGCTTGTATTCGTTGGGGAAGACCTTCACGAACTTCGCGCGCGACTCGTTCCAGTGGTCGAGGATGTGGCGGGCGCGCAGGCTGCCCGTCCACTTGTGGTGGTCCTCGATCAGGCGCTTGAGCTGCACTTCGTCGGCCTCGCCCTTGTGCCAGATGGAGCGGTCGGTGCCGGCTTCCTGCTCGGCCTTGGGCTGCACCTTGTCGAGTGCGACCATCGAGGTGTTGCAGCGCTTGGCGAACGTGCCGTCCTCGTCGTAGACGTAGGCGATGCCGCCGCTCATGCCGGCGGCGAAGTTGCGCCCGGTCTTGCCGAGCACGACCACCGTGCCGCCGGTCATGTACTCGCAGCCATGGTCGCCAGTGCCTTCGACCACCGCGGTGGCGCCTGACAGGCGCACCGCGAAACGCTCGCCGGCCACGCCTCGGAAGAACGCCTCGCCGCTGGTCGCACCGTAGAGCACGGTGTTGCCGACGATGATGTTGTTCGTCGAGTCACCGCGGAACTCGATGCTCGGTCGGATCGCGATCCGCCCGCCGGACATGCCCTTGCCGGTGTAGTCGTTCGCATCGCCGATCAGGTAGATGGTGATGCCCTTGGCGAGGAAGGCGCCGAAGCTCTGGCCGCCCGTGCCTTCCATCTGGATGAAGATGGTCTGGTCGGGCAGGCCTTCAGGGTGGCGGCGGATCAGCTCGCCCGACAGCATGGCGCCGACGGTGCGGTTGACGTTGCGCGCGTCCTCGAGGAACTGCACCTTCTCGCCGCGCTCGAGCGCCGCCTTGGCCTTCTCGATCAGCTTGATGTCGAGTGCACGCGCGAGGCCGTGGTCCTGTTCCTCGACCTGGCGGCGCGGCACGTCGGCCGGCGCCGCGGGCAGGTGGAATACGCGGCTGAAGTCCAGGCCGCGGGCCTTCCAGTGCGCGATGCCCTTCTTGGTGTCGAGCAGGTCGGCACGGCCGATCAGGTCGTCGAACTTGCGCACGCCCAGCTGCGCCATGATCTGGCGCGCTTCTTCGGCAACGAAGAAGAAGTAGTTGACGACATGCTCGGGCTTGCCGGCGAACTTCGCGCGCAGCACCGGGTCCTGCGTGGCCACGCCGACCGGGCAGGTGTTCAGGTGGCACTTGCGCATCATGATGCAGCCCTCGGCCACCAGCGGCGCGGTGGCGAAGCCGAACTCGTCGGCGCCGAGCAGCGCGCCGATCACCACATCGCGGCCGGTCTTCATCTGGCCGTCGGCCTGCACGCGGATGCGGCTGCGCAGGCGGTTGAGCACCAGCGTCTGCTGCGTCTCGGCCAGGCCCAGCTCCCAGGGCGTGCCGGCGTGCTTGATCGACGACCACGGCGAGGCGCCCGTGCCGCCGTCGTGGCCGGCGATCACCACGTGGTCGGCCTTGGCCTTGGCCACGCCGGCGGCGATCGTGCCCACGCCGACTTCCGACACCAGCTTGACGCTGATGCTGGCGCGCGAGTTGGCGTTCTTCAGGTCGTGGATCAGCTGCGCCAGATCTTCGATCGAGTAGATGTCGTGGTGCGGCGGCGGCGAAATCAGGCCGACACCCGGCACGCTGTAGCGCAGGAAGCCGATGTACTCGCTGACCTTGCCGCCGGGCAGCTGGCCGCCCTCGCCCGGCTTGGCGCCCTGGGCCATCTTGATCTGGATCTGATCGGCCGAGACCAGGTACTCGGTGGTCACGCCGAATCGGCCCGAGGCGACCTGCTTGATCTTCGATCGCAGGCTGTCTCCGGCCTTCATCACGTAGTCGGCCGCGATCACCTTGGCACCGATCACCTCGCTGACCTTGGTGCCGTCGGCGATCGGGATGCCCTTCATCTCGTTGCGGTAGCGCGCCGGGTCTTCGCCGCCCTCGCCCGTGTTGCTCTTTCCGCCGATGCGGTTCATCGCGATCGCCAGCGTCGAGTGCGCCTCGGTGGAAATGGAACCGAGCGACATCGCGCCGGTGGCGAAACGCTTGACGATCTCCGTCGCAGGCTCGACTTCGTCCAGCGTGATCGCCTTGCTCGGATCGACCTTGAACTCGAACAGGCCGCGCAGCGTCATGTGGCGCTGCGACTGGTCGTTGATGATCTGCGCGTATTCCTTGTAGGTCTCGAACTTGTTGCCGCGCACGCTGTGCTGCAGCTTGGCGATGGCGTCCGGCGTCCACATGTGCTCTTCGCCGCGCACGCGCCAGGCGTACTCGCCACCGGCGTCGAGCATGCCGGCGAGCACCGGGTCGTCGCCGAAGGCCAGCTTGTGCATGCGGATCGCCTCTTCGGCAACCTGGAACACGCCGATGCCGCCGACCTGGCTGGCGGTGCCGCGGAAGTACTTGTCGACCAGCGGCTTGTCCAGGCCGATGGCCTCGAACAGCTGCGCACCGCAGTAGCTCATGTAGGTCGACACGCCCATCTTGGACATGATCTTCGACAGGCCCTTGCCGATCGCCTTGACATAGTTGTAGATCGCCTTCTCGGCCGACAGGTCGCCAGGCAGCTCCTTGTGCAGCGAGGCGAGCGTCTCCATCGCCAGATACGGGTGCACGGCCTCGGCGCCGTAGCCGGCGAGCACGGCGAAGTGGTGCACTTCGCGCGCCGAACCGGTCTCGACGACCAGGCCCGCGGTGGTGCGCAGGCCCTCGCGCACCAGGTGCTGGTGGATCGCCGACAGGGCCAGCAGCGCCGGGATCGCCACCTGCTCGCGGCTCATCGCGCGGTCGCTGATGATGAGGATGTTGTGGCCGCTCTTGATCGCATCCACCGTCTCGGCGCACAGCGAGGCGAGCTTCGCCTCCACGCCTTCATAGCCCCAGGTGGCCGGGTAGGTGATGTCGAGCACGTGGCTCTTGAACTTGGCGCCGGTGTGCTTCTCGATCTGGCGCAGCCGCGCCATGTCGTCGAAGTCGAGGATGGGCTGCGGCACCTCCAGGCGCATCGGCGGGTTCACCGCGTTGATGTCCAGCAGGTTGGGCTTCGGGCCGATGAAGGACACCAGCGACATCACGATCGCCTCGCGGATCGGGTCGATCGGCGGGTTGGTGACCTGAGCGAACAGCTGCTTGAAGTAGTTGAACAGCGGCTTGTTCTTGTCCGACAGCACGGCCAGCGGCGAGTCGTTGCCCATCGAGCCGATGCCTTCCTCGCCGGCCACCGCCATCGGGCTGAGCAGGAACTTGATGTCCTCCTGCGTGTAGCCGAAGGCCTGCTGGCGGTCGAGCAGCGACTCCTTGAACGGGAGCGACTCGGCCTCGAGCGGCGTCTCTTCGAGCTTGACGCGCACGCTCTCGATCCACTGCCGATAGGGCTTGGCCGAGGCGAACTGGTTCTTCAGCTCCTCGTCGTCGACGATGCGACCCTGCTCGAAATCGATCAGGAACATCTTGCCCGGCTGCAGGCGCCACTTGCGCACGATGCGGTTCTCGGGGATGGGCAGCACGCCGGACTCGGAGGCCATCACCACCAGGTCGTCGTCGGTGACGATGTAGCGCGCCGGGCGCAGGCCGTTGCGGTCCAGCGTGGCGCCGATCTGGCGCCCGTCGGTGAACACCATGGCGGCGGGGCCGTCCCAGGGCTCGAGCATGGCGGCGTGGTACTCGTAGAACGCGCGGCGGCGCTCGTCCATGCCCTCGTGCTGCTCCCAGGCCTCCGGGATCATCATCATCGCGGCGTGGGCCAGCGAGTAGCCGCTCATCGTGAGCAGTTCCAGCGCGTTGTCGAAGGTCGCGGTGTCGCTCTGCCCTTCGAAGCTGATCGGGTAGAGCTTCTTCAGGTCGTCACCGAGCACCGGCGACTTCATCACGCCCTCGCGGGCGCGCATCCAGTTGAAGTTGCCCTTGACGGTGTTGATCTCGCCGTTGTGCGCGACCATGCGGTACGGGTGAGCCAGCGGCCATTCGGGGAAGGTGTTGGTCGAGAAACGCTGGTGCACCAGCGCGAGCGCCGAGGTCACGCGCGGATCCTGCAGGTCCTTGTAGTACTTGCCGACCTGGTCGGCCAGCAGCAGGCCCTTGTAGATGATGGTGCGGCAACTCATGCTGGGCACGTAGTACTCGCGGCTGTGCGTGAGCTTGAGCGCCTGGATGGCACTCGATGCCGTCTTGCGGATCACGTACAGCTTGCGCTCCAGCGCGTCGGGCACGATGACGTCGGGGCCGCGGCCGATGAAGATCTGCTTGAGCACCGGCTCCTTGGCGCGCACCGTGGGCGACATCGGCATCTCGGTGTCCACCGGCACGTCGCGCCAGCCCAGCAGCACCTGGCCCTCGGCCTTCACGGCACGCTCGAGTTCCTGCACGCAGGCCAGGCGCGACGCGTGTTCCTTGGGCAGGAAGATCATGCCCACGCCGTACTCGCCGGGCGGCGGCAGTTCGACACCCTGGGCGGCCATCTCGGCGCGGTAGAACTCGTCGGGGATCTGGATCAGGATGCCGGCGCCGTCGCCCATCAGCTTGTCGGCACCGACCGCGCCACGGTGGTCGAGGTTCTCCAGGATCTTCAGACCCTGCTCGACGATGGCATGCGCCTTCTGCCCCTTGATGTGGGCCACGAAGCCGACGCCACAGGCATCGTGTTCGTTCGCCGGGTTGTACAGGCCATGTTCGGCGGCTGCCGCCAGTTCTTGCGGGAAGGTGGAATCCGGTTGGGCCTGCGACATGGCGCTCTCCGTGCGTGACTGAATCGGCGAGCAGGATACTGCAGCGCAGCATGAGATTCAATCAAAACAAAAAGAGTCTGACCCCAATTACTTGGTGGTCAATGTCGAGACCATGAATAATCGGGGACACAATGATGCCCACCCGCTCACGTGGGTTTGCGGGGGCGTCCTGCAGTCAATGGGCGAACGCGCCGCGAGCTGGCCTCGGCGATCTCAGCGAGAAATGCCTCCGTCCCGAGAGCCCAGCCCTTTCGAACCGCATCGTCGAAGCGGCGGCGCTCTTCGGGCGAGATGGGCTGCATTGCAAGCAAGCCATATGCCGCGTGTCGCTCAAAGGGCGTGTTCCCCAGCGCCCAGAACAGAGCGTGATCGGACACCAGTGGGTCCACAACCAGACCGAGATGATGGGCGACGCTGGAAATGCGCTGCCCGTCGGCAGCACTTCCGTCCCCAGCCAGGGCTGCATCGGACTCGACGTGGCACATCGCCGCGATGAAGCACGTGCCCGGTTGCAGCAAGGTGGATCTGAATCGACCGGACCAGATCGTGCCGCTGCGTTCGTGGCGGCGGTTGAACTCCACGGTGTAGCGCCGAGCGACGCGCTGAATCATCCGACTCAGGACTTTTGAATCTCGCGGTGTGGCAAGCAGCAGCACTCGTGCCGTGTCCAGCAGATAGGCGTGCAGCGCCACGCCGCTGGCACTCGTGGCCTCCAGCAGGATCTCGCGGTAGACCCTAAGGTCCGCCGAATCCAGAAAGAGGGCCTGCCCGTTGTGGCCACATTGTTCGACCAGGTGCGGTACACCGGCGACACTGAGCCGTGGCAGCCGCGCCATCAGAATCCTGCTTGGTCGTCGGGCTCCATCCGGGCTCCGTCAGCAAACGCTGACGAAGCCCGATCAGGAAGACTCAGTTGCCGATCCCGAGTTCGCGCCAGTTGAGCCGGCGAAGACCCAGCGCAGAGCCGAACTCGCCCCGGACCTGACGCACAGAACCCGTGTCCGTGCCGGCGATGAGGCGGACCTTGCCGTTGACGCTGAGGAAGCGCAGGTCGGTCACGACACCAGAGCCCGGCGTGGTGTAGGGGAGCACGGCACCGCTGACATCACTCAGACGCGAGACCCCGCTTGCGAAATCAGCCGCGTAAGTCCGACTTTCTCCGGAAGGCGTACACGGATCGTCCACGGAAGGGAGCGTCGGCGCGAATGCCACCGTCGAGCCGAACGGGGCAGGATCGTTCACCAGACGCCATGCAACGTTGTTCGGACCGATGCCCAGATCCTTGAACCAGCCCATCGGCGCCGTGGCAGTCGGATTGATGGTGGCGAGCATGGAGTCGTTGCGCACAAGTTGCGAGCGCAGGATCGGGAAGGTGATGCCGGTCGGCAGATCCGTCAGCCGGTTGAAGCGCCCCCCGTCACCATCCTTGATCGCGTAGAAGCTCTGTTCAAGGGATGAGCTACGGTCGCTAGCGTCCAGCAGCCGGCCAGTGCCGACCATGACATAGCGTCCCTTCGTCTTGGGGTGCCATTCGATGACCGGGCGAGAAGTGACCGGCTGGGCGTTTCCGAGGCTGTCGGTCAGTTGCGCCAGCTTGACCGGGGCCGGATAGGTGCCCGAAGTCGTGGTGATGTCGAATCGCCACAGGTTGCCATCAAGATCTCCGCCATAAACGGCATCAGCGTAACCGTCCTTGTAGTTCAGCACATAGGCATTGATGTGTGCCAGCCCTGGAGCTGTCGGCGTCGCCCCGGTGCCCGTTGCAACAGGCGGCTCCAGCAGTGCGCCGGTGCGGGGATTCACGAAGAACAGGTAGCCGTGTCCATCTGCATTGTTGTAGCCGGACGGAAAGATCACCGTCCAGCCGTACTTCCGGGTCTTGACGACGACAGGCTCGCCGAAAGTGAATCCCATTTCCGGAGCAGTGAACTCCCACAGCACTTTCGAAGCGACAGCCGCTTCGCTCGTCATCGCCGCCGGATCCGTGACGTCGAGCGCATAGTACGAGCGCCCGCCCTTGCCCAACCCACCGACCAGGAGTGAACGCCAGTTCGGCGCACCTGTGCCGATGGCCGACCCGTTCCAGGTCCGGGTGAAGTCGACGTCGTGATTGGTCGGCGTACCGTTCACCAGGTAGTGGTGTTCGTACTCCGGGTTGCCGAGCGCAGCCAGGCCGTTGACTTCAGGCGTGGACGGGATGCTCGGGCCAGCGAAGGTGGGACTCGGTACATAGGCAAACAACTCCTGCCCCGCCGTGGCCCCAGTCAAGGCGCCATTGAAGGCATGCACCATGCCGTCGTTCGCGCCCACGTAAACCACGGTAGGCCGATACTTGTATGTATCCTTGAACGTGGAATAGCCAGTGTTGTCGAGATCGTCGACGAGCGGAAGTGAAGGCGGGCCCACGGGACGTGCGGCCGAACCGACGATGTCGCCGAGCAGACGCTCGCGGGCACGGTAGGCACGCGAACTACCCGTCACCGTCGAGTCGGTTTCGTGGGTGCGTTCGCCGCGCAGATAGTTCAGGAAGTCGGCGCCGTCGTCGACGAGGGGCCGATAGCTCGTGTTCAGCGAGGCTTGTTGCGCGGCCGTCAGGCTGGCATGACGGAACGGAATGCCGTTCGCGCCGTTCCAGGTCGCCACCCGGCGTGCCGTGTTCCAGCCTGTCCCTAACAGTTGCGCTGCCAGCTTGGTCGTCGCACGCCAGCGCTCGGAGGTCGATGGCGTGCCGTCTAGGGTGAAGTTGATTTCGCTGCCCACCACCTCGCCGGTCCAGTTGCTGGCGTCGTACTGCGCGCCGAAACTGGCCGTGCCGATCAAGGCCACCTGGGGCAGCGATGTCGAGAATGAGGTCGTGAATGCCGAACTGAGCGAGTTGATCCGCCGGAACGCCTGTGTCAGGCCCGTGATCATCTGGTCCGGGTTGCCGGCCGTGAAGTAGTTGTCCGGCCGCTTGATGGTGCCCGTCACGTATTCGCCAGAGGTCCACCACCACGCATCGGGCAACGCCGTCGTATTGCTGAAGCTGTAGGGCGGATCGGCGGGTGGAATGAAGCCACCGTACTTCGCGGTGAGAAAGAACTGATTGTTGTTGACGAAGGGCTGCTCGAGCACATCCACCCAGAGTGTCTGGATGGTCTGTTTGCCCTGGGTCTTGGCGACGTTGGCAACATCGGGCCGGATGTCGTTGACGTTGGCCCAATACGCCAGACCGACCATGGCGGCCGAATTGTTTCGACCGCTGTAATTGTTGGCGTTGGGTGCCCCGAGGCCTTGCAGTGCAAAGGCCAGATTGGTTGCGGCCTGGCCATCGACGACCGTATCACTCGTCACCGAAGCCGGCTTGGCGGGCTCGAGCGTCGTGCCCGTGGCACCCGGTACGTTCTTGTCGGCGTGCGTGTAGATATCGCCGATGCCCAGAATGAAGTTCTTCTGGCAGGAGTACTGGATGGGATCGTCCCAGGTCCGAACGACAGGGAAACCGTCCAGCGCCCTGTCGACGGTGGTCGTGGGACGAAGCGTGTTCCATTCCGGCACCTCGCCCAGATTCCTGAAGTAGCGCTGTGCTGCGTAGTACAGCTCACCCACCGGATCGTTGCCCTTGTAGCCGTTCGCCGGGAAGAGCTGGCCGAACTTGTTCAGGTAGTTGGCGACGCCGCTGTTGCTCACCGCTGTGGCTGGCACGTAGGCCAGATTGGTCGCGGCGGCATCGGCGGTATCGGGGTTGGTGACGAAGATGCCCGTGTTCGGGTCCCACTCCGCAGCCGCATTCGCCGCATCTGGTGCGCCAGGCACGGGATGCGTCGGGCCCACGAACTTCATGCGCGCGCGCAGAACCGCGCCATCGCGGTCGTTGCCCGATTGATTGAGGTACCCGAGCGCGGAGAATCGCAGTCGCTGCGAGTACTGCTGCATCATGCCCTCAGGCTTCCAGTTGCTGCCGTACTGCTTGCAGTTCGTCTCGACGCCACCCGGTGCAGTCGGATCGCACACCTTCACGCGAATCGGAATGCGATAAACCGTCGCGTTCACGAGCGCGTCGGCAGGGTTGAAGTCCGTCGTCGCGGGCACAGCCCCGCTTATGGCTCCGACGGCACCTGACACGGTGAAAACCATGTCGAAACCCGCCCCATTGATGCGCGTGTTGAACGCGGCGCGTGCCCCAAACGGTGTCGCGCCGGCAATGGCCGCGGCAGGAAGACTCTTGTTGGGGAATAGCTGTCCCGTGGCCGGGTGGTTCGCCTTCTGAAGTACCGTCAGGTTGATCTCGTCACGCACCCGAAAACCGCCGGTCATCACGAGTCGGAACGGATCGATCGTCTGGGTGGCAGCCCAGTTAAGGAAGTTTCCGCTCCACATCGCCACGCACGTGCGGTTGGTCGCCACGGCAGCGGGATAGAAGTAGCGATTCGCCTGGACGGTCGCATCGTACTGGTACAGATAGCACTTGTTCGGATCGAAGTAGCCCTTGTAGGTGTTTGCGCTCGTGTAGTCGTTCGTGCCGGGATATGCGGCCCGCTCGGCCGTCGGCCATTCCACCGAAAGTGCAAGTGCAACGTTGCCGAGAATCGCGCTGCGCGAAAAGACCGGCGCATCCGCCAGCGAAGCCGCCTGCGAAGGCGCCACGCTGACCAGGGCCGTGGCGCCTGCCACTGCGAGTGCCAGGGCTGCGCGCCATCGAGCTGCGGCTGGTGCCAGCCGCGAGCTGCGACTGGCTTCGCTAATCACGTGATGGGTGCTGGTCATGGTGTCAACCTCTGATGCATCAAGGTAGGGATCGGTCTGACAGCGGCAACATCTGCCACCATCTCGCTTGTCAGTTGTCGCAGCACGCGTACGTCGTCTGGAAGTACGACTCGGTTCCGCGGGGGCCGAAGGCACGAATGCTGATTCGATACACGATGGTCTGGTTGGCAGCACCGCCCAGGCCGGCGCCAGCGCCGCCCGCAGCCACGCTGCTGCCCTGCTCGGCTCGCCGCCACAGGGAGGAACTACCGCCGGTTGGCGCGCCAGGGCCGGCCACCACGCACTTGTCGGCACCGAGGACTTGCTCATCGCCTGGCTCACTGCACAGGCGATCGACGACGTAGGCCAGATTGACGCCTCGACCGGCATCGACCGTCGCTACTCCTGCAGGCCACGGTCCGGCAGCCGAGGCGCTGGCCAGCAGCACCTGGGGAAAGCCCACCAGGTTGTTCGGCTGCACTGCGGCGCTGTAGCCCACGGCGGCATTGGCCAGTTGCCGCGTTGCACGAGTCTCCATCGGACCGCCGGTGCGGAACTGGGCCAGGATCGTCTGGGCAGCCAGCTCACTCTGCTGCGCCAGATCTCGCTTGAATGACAGATTGCCGGCCATCGTCAGCGAGGTGTCGAACGAGCGCACGAGTGCCACGGCACCCAGCAACACGACGACGAGGATGAGCATGGTCGTCAGCAGGACGACCCCACGTGACGATTGGCGGCGCAGCATGGTGGTGCTCATGAAGTCGTTCGCATCAGGAAGTTGCGGAGGGGCACGGTGATCTCGACAGTGCGGTGCCGCTGGTTCCGGTTCTCGCCGGCCCGCGTGAGATCGACAGTGATCGGGTTGGGCGCCGGAAGGTCGCTGAACAGCTGCAGATTGGCAGGCGCCACCGGCACACCCGGCTCGAGTTCGCGCTCGACAAGCGAGGATCGCAGCACCATGCCGACTCGAACCGCGACGATCTGGCGCAGCCTGGCGTTGGACGCAGCCGAACCGTCCATGAGCGCTGGGCCGTCCCACAACGCCGTCGGGGACTGCCAGGCATCCAGGATGCCGTCGTCATTCGTGTCGAGGCCGTACACCGCATGCAGTTCGCGAACACCTTCGGCCAAGGGCTCGGATGCATTGACGCCGTTGAAGAGCAGCAGGTTGTGCGCGAAGAGTGTGCTGTCGGCACCAACGCCGATCAGCCCGAATTGGGGCGGATTGGTCGTCGCGTTGCCGATCGAGAAGGCCGAGACATCGCTTTGCAGTGCCAATGTGGCGAGTGACAGATTGGCCCCCGCGGGCGTGTAGTAGGTACCTCCGAGAGGCAGTATCGGGCCACAGGCTGTCCCCAACGGCGCAGCCGGATCCCCTGCGCAAGCTGGCTTGGCCGCATCGACCTGACTCAGCAGGCACTCGCCTCCGGAAGCCAGCATCACGAGATCGCCTGCACGGTAGCCGATGGTGTTGGGCAACGCGACTTGCGTGGCGGCAACCCCGCCAGCCGGCACGTTCGTCAGCACCTCCCCATAGCCGGTCGCTCCGCTCATCACCATGATCACGTCGGTCCCTGTATCCGAGGCACCACGAAAGATGACCACCGGCGCGAGGCGAAACGTCTGCGGAATCGCAGTAAAGGGTGCCGGCAGCGGGCCGACTCTGGGCAAGCTCTCTCCGCCAGGCAGGGCGGCATTGAGCCGGCAGCCGCCGACAGTCGCCCATCCTTGCGAATAGCCCGTCCCGGCGCTGCGCAACATGCGATCCAGCACGTACAGCGCATAGTTGCCAGATTGGCTCGCGTCGTTGAGTCCCGTTGACGTGCGCTTGCGGGCTTCACTGGCGGTCAGGACTTGAAAGACGGCCAGGGTGATCACGAGGCCGATACCGACCCCAACCATCAGTTCGATCAGCGAGAAGCCTCGGTGGCGCTTCGGCGCGGAGATCGGACGCACGGACTTCATGTGATCTCCTCGTCGGTCAGGACGACGTCCATGACGAACTGCGACAGTTGGCCCACGGGCTGACCGGGGTGCCGCCACGTGATCGTGAGCGTGGCAACGTTGGGAGTGGCGCCGGCCACCACCGCCACGTTGGCATTGGGCAGGCCCGATCCATTCGGCTGGTTTGTGACGAGATCCAGCCCCTGGACGCGCTTCGTGAAGGTGTCGATCTGCGCTGCGGACAAGTTGACCGAACGCGCCAGACGCATCTGTGCAGCAAGTTCGTCACCGAACAAGGCGGCGCGATTGCGATCGTCCGCGTCGAGCGAGAACTGGATCGCCCTCGCGTGCAGCCCGACGACGCCAAGAATGCCGAACGACATGATCAGGATCGACACCAGCACTTCGATCAAGGAGCTGCCGCGCGCCTTTGCACCACGAGATTGATTCATCTTGCGCATCTCTAGCATCCTTCAGGAACCGTGGCCGAGAGGACCTTGTCCGGATCGCACATGCGCACACGTCCGCCCAGCGAGACGTCGATCCTCAATCGCCTCAATTCAGGGTTGGCTTCCGGTCTCCTGACCACATAGCTGGCCAGGCCTGCAACGCAGCCTTCCGCGGCGACCGTGATCTGCTGGCCCGCGGAGTTGAAGCAGATTGAAGCCGGCCCGTTGATCAAGACGCCCGGGGCCACATCGGAAAGTGCGCCGCCCCGGATGAACTCCGGCACATCGGCCGCGAAGAGCGACAGGGTGCGCGCCCCCCAGTTGCTGCCGTTGGCCGCGGCGGCCGCCGCCAGCGAAGGTTCGGCGTTGGTGAGATAAAAGACGACGCTGCGATTGCGACGAATCGCCTCGGCCTGCGCGAACCGCGCGCCGTTCTGCAACACCTCCGACACCGTGCGGATCCGGGTGTTGTTGATCCAGGTCGTGAAGTTGGGAGCCGCCAGAAACAGCAGAATGACCATCAGCGCCATGGCGACGAGCAACTCGACCAGCGTGAGCCCGCGCTGAATGACGGCCCTGGGGCGCTGAGCGCATGTCATAGGCACGGGTCGCCCTTCTTGGTGATCCAGCGGGTCGCGCAGGTGGTCCAGCCGGAAGGGGCCACTGTCGAGCGCTGATCGAGTTCGTTGACGGAGAGGACGAATCCGTTGACGACGGACCCTACCCCGCCGGTGGCTGCAAGCGTGTAGGTCGTCAGCGTCGGACCCACGCTGCAGGTGACCACGAAGTCTCCGAAGGTTCGCGTGCCCACGTTGCGAGCGCAAGGCGTGACGAAGGCGCCGACCGTCCGGTAGTCGCGATTGTCCTGAAAGTGCCGTTCCATGTCGGCACGCATTGTCGAAAGGCCATTCGTGGCATCGACGAGGCGGCCCCGGACGACATAGTCGCGATAGCTCGGGTAGGCGATCGCGGCAAGTATGCCGATGATGCCCACGACGACCATGACTTCAATGAGGGTGAAGCCGCGCGACGTGCGGCGGATGCGCGGACGAGTCGGAACGGTCATCGGACGGTACTCGAGGAGTCGTGTTGGGCGAATTATCGAACCGGCCCCGTTCGCCATGGTCGCCGCACATCGTGCGACGCCTGCCGTTCATCGGAAGCGTCACCCCGACTGTGGCGCCTTGCGCACCAAGGCCGTCAGTTGAGGCGTGCGGTCAGCGGACCAGGCCCCAACACCCGGGCGTGCTCTCGCAGCGCAAACCGGTCGGTCATGCCCGCGATGTAGTCCACCACGGCAGCCTCAATGGGCATTCTTTCACGGTGTGCGGGCGGCAGCTCTTGCGGGCTCTCGAGGTAGGCCACGAAGAGCTCGCTCACGACGCACTGCGCCACCCGGGTGGTATCCCGGACCCGGGGATGTCGATAGAGCCTGTCGCGCAGCAGCTGTTGGAGCACGATGAAGGAAGCCTCAGTCTCCGATCCCATTCCGACCATCGGCGGCAGCCTCCTCACGGCTTGCGGGTCTGGCGGCGCGTGTCGCCTGATCGCGGCTTCTGTCGTGACAACGGCGTCATCCACCAGATGGGCAATGAGGCCACGCAGCAACGCGTAGAGCAATCGTCTGCCTGTCAGCGTCGGAAACGCTGCGACTGCATCGCGATGCAGTTGGTCGAGCAACGGCACCGCGAGCAGTTGCTCGTAGTCCAGCAATCCAGCTCGGACACCGTCATCGATGTCGTGTGCGTTGTAGGCAATCGCGTCGGCCAGATTGGCCAGTTGTGCCTCGAGGCTAGGTTGGGTGCGATCGAGAAAGCGGCGGCCGACGCCGCCCGGTTCTTCGCGCTCGATCGCTTCGGCATGGCGCCGAGAACAATGCTTGAGGATGCCCTCGCGGGTCTCGAAGCACAGGTTCAGGCCGTCGTGCTCCGGATATCGCTCCTCGAGCACATCGACGACGCGCAAGCTCTGATAGTTGTGCTCGAATCCGCCCGCATCAGGTGCCGCGGCGCGATAGGCCGCGTCGAGCGCCTCCTGCCCCGCGTGACCGAATGGCGTGTGGCCGAGATCATGCGCGAGGGAGATTGCCTCGCACAGATCCTCGTGAAGTCGCAGTCGCCGCGCGATGGAGCGGGCGAGCTGGGCGACCTCCAGCGAATGTGTCATCCGCGTTCGGAACAGATCGCCTTCGTGGTTCAGGAAGACCTGCGTCTTGTAAACCAGGCGGCGAAACGCCGTGCTGTGGACGATGCGATCCCGATCTCGCTGGAACTCGCAGCGATGGACATCCGGAGGGATCGGGTGCCTGCGCCCGCGCGAGCGCATCGGATCGCTCGCGTAGGGCGCCCTCTCGCTCATGAGACATGTTCCGCAATCACCTCGGCGACCAGGGCATCTGGCGCCGCGCGCATGCCGGCGCGCCCCGGGGACTCGATCACCACGAAGCGGACTTCACCGCCTTCGGCCTTCTTGTCCAGTCGCATGAGCTCGAGCCAGCGAGACACGCCGAGATCGGGCGCACGCAGCGGCAGCCCGACACGCCGCACGACATCGCGGATGCGCTTCGCATAGGCTGCGTCGATCAGGCCGAGCCGACGCGACAGGTCGGCGGCCATCACCATGCCGCAGCCGACCGCCTCACCATGCAGCCACGCGCCGAAACCCAAACCGGCCTCGATGGCGTGACCGAAGGTGTGGCCAAAGTTCAGGATGGCGCGCAGGCCGGATTCGCGCTCGTCCTGTGCCACCACCAGGGCCTTGATCTCGCACGAACGCTTCACAGCGTAGGCCAGTGCCGCGGGGTCGAGCGCAACCAACGCGTCGACTTGCTCCTCGATCCAGCCGAAGAACGCCTCGTCTGCGATCGGGCCGTACTTGATCACCTCGGCCAGGCCCGCGGCGATCTCGCGTTGCGGCAGAGTCCTCAGGGTCTGCAGATCGGCGATCACTCGCACCGGCTGGTAGAAGGCGCCGATCATGTTCTTGCCGAGTGGATGGTTGATCGCGGTCTTGCCCCCGACCGATGAATCAACCTGGGCGAGCAGGGTCGTGGGCACCTGGACGAAGGGCACGCCGCGCATGTAGCTGGCCGCGGCGAAGCCTGTCATGTCGCCGACCACGCCGCCCCCGAGCGCATAGAGCACGGTCTTGCGATCACAGCCTGCGCCTAGCAAGGCATCGAAGATCTGATTGAGCGTGGCCCAATCCTTGTTGGCCTCGCCGTCGGGCAACTCGACGAGGTGGACGCGGCGGTATCGTGCCGCGAGTGCGGCCTTGAGCGCTGGCGCGTACAACGGGGCGACCGTCGAGTTCGTGACGATCATGGCGTCGGTCGCGCGCGGCAGCCCTTCGTAGCTCGAAGGAGCGCGGAGCAGGCCGTTGCCGATCAGGATGTCGTAGCTGCGGCTTTCCAGTTCGATGGAAACGATTGCGGTCTGCGTTTGACTCATTCCGTGAGTCTACGTCCCTCTCACTGGCTATTCCGCTTCAGGGCCGCGCAGGGGATCCACGGGGGAATGAACGAGATTGGGCTCGACAATGCCCGCAAGTTCCAACTGCATCAGGATCATGTTCACTAGCGTGGTCACTGAAGGTCGCCCGGTCTCTATGACAAAGTGGCTGCACTCCCTGTAGAGCGGATCGCGCTCGGCGTAGAGATTGCGGAGTCGTGTCAGCGGGTCGGCCACCTGGAGCAGCGGTCTGTGGGTGTCGTGCCGAAGCCTGCGATGCAGTTCTTCTGGCGTGGACCGGAGGTAAACCACCGTACAGCGGCTGTGCAATGCGAGTCGGTTCGCCTCACGCAGACAAGCGCCGCCTCCCGTGGCGATGACCCGGGAGCCCGTCTGGGACGTGAGTTCCTGGATCACCAACTGCTCAAGATCGCGGAACCTGTCTTCGCCCTCGCGTTCGAAATAGCCGCGAATCGATTCTCCGATTCGCTGCTCGATCAATGTGTCCGAGTCAACGAATCCCCAACCAAGTCGACGCGCTAGATGCCTGCCGACGGTGGATTTCCCACCGCCGGGCATGCCGGTCAGGGCGATAGGGAGTGGCAAACCCTAGTTCGGATTCGTGCAGCTGGTAGACACGCCGTACGGGCTCACCGCGTAAGCCGGAGGCACGTCCTTGTTCTTGATCGAAGCGGCATCAACAGGCACCGGAGCGAGTGTGTACACAGCACGCCCTTCGGTGCCCGAGATGCCTGACGCCGATACGGTGATAACCGCGTCGACCCAACTGCCGTGATCCTGGTTATAGGTAACTTCAAGGATGACACTGCCCGTGGCGTCCGTCTTGCTTGAGAGCAACCTGACGCTGACGTCAGCCTTTCTCGGCTCCAGAGTCCCGTTGTTGTTGACATCCTCGTCCGGAGCGCTTGTCTCAAGAACGCCATTGCGATTGGAATCCTCGTTGACGCAAACGGTATCGCTGACCTTGCCCCAGGTTGTGGTGCCGACGCCATATGCCCCCTTGCGGTATCGAGGCAAATCGATGGAGGCGACGATGTCAACGTCAGGCGTTACGGCGCCAGAGGAGTCGACGACCACCACGTTGAACTGCTTCGTATAGGTCAGAGTGCGGACAATGATCTCGGCGTTCGTGCCGATCGTTACGCTCAGCGGTTCCGCCGTCACCGTCAGCGTCTGCGTTGCATTCGTCGTGCAGTTCAGCAGGTTCGGATCCGAGTCGCTCACGCCATAGCAGGCCCGAACAGTCACACCATTGGTGGGGCTGGATCTCGTGCCCGGCACGTAGGCTGTCGTGACAATGCCATTGGCGTCGCTGTACAGGGTTTGAGTGCCGCTGCCGGCAGTGAATGTACCGCCGATATTCTGTGGGTCTCCGTTCAGGTCGAAACGGACACGCACATTAGGAATTGGCACGTTGCCGGCACCTAGAAACAACGCACGAATCTCCGAACGATTGGAACTGCTGTTAGGCAGATTGACGGCAACGACGCTCGGATTAGCGGAAATCGATGCGGATGCAATGGCCGTGCTCACTCCAGGTACAGTGCTTGTGGCTTGGACTTGTACGGTCTGAATGTCGGACACGCCGGCGATGTTTGCGTTCACCTGGAACGATCCTGCCGCGGCGGGCGCCGTGTAGTTGAAGACGTAGTCGCCATTCGATCCCGTTACTCCCGTCGCTTGCGCCGGTGTCAGGCCAGCGGCGGTGATCTGCACAGTCTCCCCGACCATCGGGCTGCCTGCTTGGTCTACAACGCGGTACTGCACGTTTCCGGCGGCTGAAGGTGCGATCACTGCCGGCGCAAGGACACTGCTGATCTTGGTCCCCACAACCTGGACCGTGGCAACCTTGCTGATCGAACCCGAGACTGCGGACACGGTGATGACACGATTGGACCGATTCGCTCCAATCGACAGGGTCGAAGTCACGGTTCCGTCGGCCGCTGTCGACGACGACGTCGATGAAACAACGGCGTCCGAGTCCGCAGTGATGGTCAGCGGGACGCTGGCCAGCGTGTTGCGGGTGGCGTCAATGGCCGTTGCCGTGACCGTGATCGTCGCTGAACCCGTGTTGGCTAGCTGGGTGGCACTCAACGTGAGTACCAGGTCAGCGACGCTTGACGTGCCGCCGCCGCCAGTTCCCGGAGTGAACGGGGAATCACCGGCACCGCTGCTTCCGCCGCAGGAGGCCACCAATGTGGCACACAAAAGGATCCAGATCGCTTTGACCAGCTTCATCACTCGGACTCGCTCTCTTGCAAAGGTGTTTCGGCAGCCGCCGGTTAGGGTGCTGTGGTGCGTTCCGTCACGACCTTGGGCGTGAGGAAGATCAGCAGTTCAGTGCGCTGCGATGACTTGGTGGTGGTCTTGAACAGGTTGCCCAGCACGGGCACGTCACCCAGGAACGGGACCTTGGTCACGTCTGTGCGGTCGTTCTGTTCGAAGATGCCGCCGATGACCACCGTGCCGCCGTTCTCGACCAGCACCTGCGTCTTGACGTGCTTGGTGTCGATGGCGAAGCCCGCCGCGGTCGCCTGACCAACGCTGTCCTTGTTGACGTCGACGTCCAGCATGACGCTGCCTTCCGGTGTGATCTGCGGCGTGACTTCAAGTTTCAGGTTGGCCTTGCGGAACTGCAGCGCCGTCGCTCCACTGGACGTAGCGGTCTGATACGGCAGTTCCGTGCCCTGCTCAATCAGCGCCTTCTGCTGGTCGGCCGTCACGACACGCGGGCTGGAGACGACCTTCCCCTTGCCATCGGCCTCCAATGCTGAAATCTCCAGGTTCAGGAACCGGTTCGACGAGGCACCGAACAGAGACAGCGCGAACGAAGCCGGGTTGTAGCCGCCTTGTCCGACAGCCGGCAGCGTCACGAACGAGGTGTCGCTGAAGTTCAGCGTATCGGTCTGCAGAGTCTGCCCGGCCACGGCGTTCATGTTGCCGCCGACAGTCACACGTGTATCGCCCGACACGGTGTAGCCAGGCAATCCACCGCGCTGACCGCGCAGATCCAGCGCGCCGAGCTTCACGCCGAGCGAGCTGCCGAACTTGTCGTCCGCGATGACGATGCGGGCTTCGATCAGAACCTGCCGCACGGGCACGTCGATCTTGCTGATCATCATCTGCACTTCTTCGAGCTTCGAGGGCGTGTCGCTCACGAACAGTTGATTGGTTCGCGTTTCGAAGATCACGCTGCCCCGCGCCGAAAGGATCTTGGTCGAGGTGCTGCCGCCGCCGCCCTGGCCGCTCAAGCCTTTGGCCAATTCTTCGGCCTTGGCGTAGTTCAGCTGGAACGACTGTGTGCGTACCGGTTCCAGCGCGGAGATCTGCGCCTTCGATTCCAGGTCGACCTTCTCCTTGGCTGCCAGTTCGTCCTTCGGCGCGATCCAGATCACATTGCCCGACTTGCGCAGGCCCAGGCCCTTGGCCTGCAGGATGATGTCCAGAGCCTGATCCCAGGGAACGTCCTTCAGGCGCAGCGTGACGTTGCCGGTCACGGTGTCGCTGGTCACCACGTTGAAGTTGGTGAAGTCGGCGATCACCTGCAGCAGGGCGCGGACTTCGATGTTCTGGAAGTTCAGCGAGAGTTTCTCGCCGGCGTAACCCGGGCCTTGCGTCAGCTTGTTCGGATCGACCTTCTGCGGCCGCACTTCCAGCACGAACTGGTTGTCGCTCTGATAGGCGCTGTGCTCCCAGTTGCCCTTCGGGTTGACCGTCATGCGAACCCGGTCACCCTGCTGCGCGGTGCTGATGGATTGCACCGGCGTGCCGAAGTCCGTCACGTCCAGGCGACGGCGAAGGTTCTCGGGCAGCGTCGAGCGAAGGAACTCGACGACCAGGCTTTGACCCTGCTGGCGGATGTCGACACCGACCTGGTTGTTGGCCAGTTCGACAACCACTCGCCCCGCGCCGTCGTTACCACGGCGGAAGTCGATGTCCTTTAGCGCCAACTGGTCCTTGTTCAGGCTCTCGGCGAAGCGCAACGGCTCAGGTGACGCAGCCTGCGCCGCAGAGGCCGTGCCGGTCGGCTCCAGCACAAGCAGCAGCGTCTTGCCCTGCAACTGGGCCTTGTAGCTGGACGCCTGCTTGAGATTGAGAACGAGCCGCGTGCGCTCGCCCGCCTGCGCCACATTGACGCTGCGCAGGTTGCCTTGGTTGACCTCGACCGATGAACGACCGAGCGCATTGGTCACGCCCGGCAGGTCAATGGCGATGCGGGGCGGCGTCTGGATCGTGAAGCCGGCGGGAACGGCGGCCAGCGGCTCGCTCAGTTCGATCCGGACCACCTCGGCAGTACCTTGCTGCGTGCTGTTGATCGACTGGATGGCGTTCTGGGCCCAACCCGCCAGCGGCGCGCCGATGCCCAACACGAGTGCCAGTGCGCGAACGCGCCACATGCTCATGATCCGATTCTCCTGGTTGCTCTTCATCGCGCCTTCTCCTGGAGTTGGAGGGCGCTGGCGCGCTCGATCCACTCGCCTGCCGCGTCCTGGACAATCTCCCGGAGAGTGACGTCAGTCTCCGAGATCTTGGTGATCTTTCCGTAGTTCTGGCCGAGGTAGTCGCCCTGCTTGACCTGATACAGCAGGTTGTCCACCCGCAGCAGGGCATATGGCCGCCCGGAGCGGTTCACGCTGCCGACCATGCGCATGCTGTCGAGCGGGTAAGCCTCGAGCGGCTCCTTGCGGCGGTTGATCTCGGCGGCGAGCAGCGAATTCGGCTGCCGGGCTTCCTGCTTGAGGGCGACGGTGAGCTTCTGGGCACTGAACGGTTCGACCCCGTTGAGGGCGACATACGCCTGCGGCGAAAACTTCTTGGGTGCGGTCAACGGCGTCACGTTGGGCTTGACCTCTCGGCGCTGCTGCTCCATCCATTGAGTCAACTCTTCCTGCTCGGCGCCGCAGCCGGCAAGGAGGGCCAGGGCCACCACTGCGAAAGAGGGCCGCACGATCCCGAACTTCACTGGCTTCATTTCTTGGCCCCCGCTGCGCCGCCCTTGGCCGCTGCCTTGGCCTTCTCGGCCTTCTGGCTCTCGACTTCGGCCGGATCGAGGTACCGGTAGGTGCGCGCCGTGGCCTCCATGCCCAGCGTTCCATCGGTTCTATTGACCGAGGCGATGTTGAGGTTGTGCAGTGTCACGATGCGCGACAAGTTCGATATGTCAGCGGCGAAAGCGCCGATGTCGTGGTATCGGCCCGAAACCTTGATCGAAATCGGCAGTTCTGCGTAGTAGTCCTTGACCACCACACTGCCGGGGCGGAAGAGTTCGAACTGCAATCCGCGCCCGATGCCAGCTTGGTTGATGTCGGACAGCAGTGCGTCCATCTCGGCCTTGCCTGGCAACTGCTTCTCGAGTTGAGTGACGTACTCTTCAACTTGCAGCTTCTGCTTGCGCAGTTCGCCCAGGTTGACGGCCTGCGCCAGCTTGCCTCGGTAGTCGGTCTTGAGGGCCACTTCCTTGTTGCGTTCCGCGTCCAGCGCGTCGTGCGCGTCTGTCAGAAGCAGGAACCAGCCAAGCACCACCATTGCCAACGCCAGACCCGTCCAGGTCATCAGCTTGGGCAACATCGGCCACTGGCCGGGCTCGTTCGGGTTCAGCCCGCGGAATTGCGATGCGGCGCCCTCGAAAACCGAGTTCAGGTCGACGTTCATGCCTCGCTTGGTTGCCATGACGTCCTCACACCTTCTTTGCTACATCGGCCGGGGTCGACGCAGCCGCCGCAGGGGCGGTCGCGGATGCCGCGGCAGGGGCAGAAGCCGCGTCCTGCGGACGCTTGACATTCAAGCGCATCGAGAACTCGAACAGCTGGCGCTGCTCGCGGTTCGCTCCTTGCGCGCTGGTGGACTTGCTCTCGACAAGCTCGGGTCTGATCAGCCACTCAGAGCTGTAGGCCGTATTGCGCAGCAGTTCAGAGATGCGCTCCTGCGTCTGCGCGATTCCCGCCACGGTCAGTGCCTGGCCGTCCTGCTTGATCGTCTTGAAGTAGATGCCCTCGGGCGTCTGCTTGACGAGCTCGTTCAGAAGGTGGACCGGAACGTTGCGATCGAGCTGCAGATCTTCGACCGCCTTCTGTCGCGCCTTCAGGGACTCGATCTCGGCACGCAGCGTGGCGATGTCCTTGATCTGGACCTCGAGCTTCTTGATCTCGGCCGTGAGGAACTCGTTGCGCTGCTGCTGCACCGAAGTGAGTTGCTGCACGACGAGGTACCACACGCCAACGACTGCCAAGCCGGCCGCCGCAGCAACACCGAGGCCCGCGAAGAACGCGACCTTCCTGCGCTGGCGCCTTTCTTCCCGGTGGGGAAGCAGGTTGATCAGAATCACTGCAGGAACCTCCGCATCGCCAGGCCGCAGGCGGTCAGGTAGGACGGCGCCTCGCGGCGCAGCTTGCTTTCACGGACCGCAGAACCGAGCTTCATGTTCTCGAACGGGTTCACCACCATCGAAGCGAAGCCGGTGAGCTCGGTGACACGGTCCTTCAGCCCCGGCAGAGTGGCCGTGCCACCGGCCAACATCACGTAGTGGACCTTGTGGTGCGGCGTGCTGGTGAAGAAGTACTGCAGCGCGCGGCCGATTTCCTGCGAGAGGCTGTCGACGAAGGGCGCGAGCAAGGTGCTCTCGTAGTCTTCGGGCAGGTCAGCGGCGAGCTTCTTCTGCTCGGCTTCTTCAAACGAGAAACCGTACTGGCGCGAGATCAGCTGCGTGAGCTGCGAGCCGCCGAAGGCCTGGTCCCGGTCGTAGAGCATCTCGTCGTCGCGCAGTACCTTCAGGCTGGTGGTGTCGGCGCCGATCTCGAACAGGGCTACGAGCGCATCCTTGCCCTCGCTGGGCAGGCCTGCAACAACACGGCTCATGGCCAGCCGGGAGGCATGCGATTCGATGTCGAGCACGGTCGGCTTCAGCCCCGCGGCTTCGGCCAGGCCTTGACGGTCCTGCACCCGGTCCTTGCGTGACGCAGCGATCAACACCTCGACGTCGCCCACGGAGGTCGGGCTGGGACCGATCACGCAGAAGTCCAGGCTCACTTCATCGAGTGAGAACGGAATGTATTGATTGGCCTCCGACTCGACCTGCAGTTCGAGTTCTTCTTCACGAAGACCCGCCGGCAGCATGATCTTCTTGGTGATCACGGCCGACTGCGGCATGGCCATCACCACCTGCCGCGTCTTGGTGCCACTCTTGGCCACGACCCGTTTGACGGCTTCGGCGACTTCATCGAACTTCTCGATCTGGCCGTCGGTGATCCAGCCCTTCTCGAAGCTCTCGGCGGCAAACCGCTCGAGCACGTATTCGCCGTTTGCGGTCTGGCCGAGCTCCACCAATTTCACGCTGGACGAACTGATGTCCAACCCGATCATCGGCGAGTGCTTTCGGCCCAGCAAGGTGTCAAGGAAGCTCACGACGCCTTTCCCCCCAGCGCTGCAAACGACGCGCCGGACTGTTAATAAGTTACTTCAATGCTAGCAGTAAAGCCTTTGAGCAACAAAGAAAAATGCCCCGCGCAACCCCTCCGCTCGTTGCAAAACTCACACGAGGCGCGCTGCCTTTGTAAGGGTGTCTCAAGTCTGCCCTTCTGCCTTATCGGCAGCTTCCGTCCGGACCTTCGTTCCGTGACAAATTGATGCATGCGGTGCTTTCTATAATGAGTTTCGGCTTCGACGGAGATCCATGACCGATTCAGAGCGCCCTGCCGAGGGTGCCCCAGTTTCCCGAGGCTCCGGCGCCTCCGCCCTGCCAGCTTGGGCAGCGTGGCCCGTGAAGGCCCTGCTGGTCCTGGCCGGTCTCGCTACGGCTGCGGTGGCTTCGGTGCTGATCCTGGTGGCGATTGCGCTGGCCGTCGCCTACCCCAACCTGCCTGAGATCAGCGGCCTGACCGACTACCGCCCGAAGCTGCCAATGCGCATCTTCTCGGCCGACGAGGTGCTTCTCGGCGAGTTCGGCGAGGAGCGCAGAAGTTTTGCGCCGATCGCGGAGATTCCGAAGGTGATGCAGCAAGCCGTGCTGGCGATCGAGGATGCGCGCTTCTACGAGCACAGCGGGGTCGACTACAAGGGCGTGCTGCGGGCCGGCCTGGCCCACCTGAGCGAGTCGCGGAGTCAGGGTGCCTCGACCATCACCATGCAGGTGGCACGCAACTTCTACCTGTCCACCGAGAAGACATTCACCCGCAAGATCTACGAGGTGCTGCTGGCACTGAAGATCGAGAGCCTGCTCAGCAAGGAGCAGATCCTCGAGGTCTACATGAATCAGATCTTCCTCGGACAGCGAGCCTACGGCTTCGCCGCCGCCAGCGAGATCTACTTTGGCAAGCCGCTGAAGGACGTATCGATCGCGGAGGCGGCCATGCTCGCCGGGCTGCCGAAGGCGCCTTCGGCCTACAACCCGATCGTCAACCCGAAGCGGGCCACCGAGCGGCAGCAGTACATCATCGACCGTATGCTGGAGAACGGCTTCATCACCGTCGAACAGCACGACGCCGCCAAGGCCGAGACGCTGCGCTACCGCACCCAGAGCGAAGTCTCAGTGCATGCCGAGCATGTGGCCGAGGTCGCGCGCCAGTTGATCTTCAGCCAGTACGGCGCCGATGCCTACACCCGCGGGCTGAACGTCTACCTGACCCTCGGTTCGACCGAGCAGATGGTGGCCTACCGCGCCCTGCGCAAGGGCATCATGGATTTCGAGCGACGCCAGGTCTATCGTGGACCGGAGGCCTACGTCGATCTGCCAGCGAACCCGAAGGACCTGGACGCGCGCGTCGCCGAGGCCCTGCAGGACCACCCGGACAACGACGAACTGAAAGCCGCCGTTGCACTCGAGGCCAGCCCGAAGAAGGTGGTGGCGGCGCTGCAGTCAGGAGAGACGGTCACCATGACGGGCGAAGGCCTGAAGCCCGCCACCTCGGGACTCGCGGAAAAGGGCAACCCGAAGACGGCCATTCGGCGCGGCGCGGTGATCCGCGTCATCCGTGGCCCCAAGGGCGACTGGAGCATCACGCAGCAACCCGAGGTGGAAGGTGCCTTCGTCGCGCTCGATCCGCGCAGCGGCGCGATCCGCGCGATGGTCGGCGGCTTCGACTTCTCCAAGAGCAGCTTCAACCACGTCACGCAGGCCTGGCGGCAGCCGGGTTCGAGCTTCAAGCCGTTCATCTACTCCGCCTCGCTCGAGAAGGGCTTCACCCCAGCGACGGTGATCAACGATGCGCCGCTGTTCTTCGACGCCGACGTGACCGGCAGCCAGCCCTGGGAGCCGAAAAACTACGACGGCCAGTTCGACGGCCCGATGTCGATGCGCCGCGGCCTGGCGAAGTCGAAGAACATGATCTCGATCCGCATCCTGCAGGCCATCACGCCGCAGTTCGCTCAGGAATGGGCCACTCGATTCGGCTTCGAGGCCGAGAAGCACCCGGCCTTCCTGACAATGGCACTCGGCGCGGGTTCGGTGACTCCGCTGCAGATGGCCACCGCCTATGGCGTGTTCGCCAACGGCGGCTACCGCGTCAGCCCGATGCTGATCAGCCGCATCACCGACAGCAAGGGCCGCGTGCTCAACGAGCCCAAGCCCGCGCCGCTGGACGAGTCGGCGCGCACGCTGGAAGCACGCAATGCGTTCGTGATGGCCAGCTTGCTGCAGGAGGTGACACGATCGGGCACGGCGGCCAGCGCGCAAGCCCGCCTCAAGCGGCCCGACATCTACGGCAAGACCGGGACCACCAACGACTCGAACGACGCCTGGTTCGCCGGCTGGCAGAAAGAGGTGGTGGCGGTGGTCTGGATGGGCTACGACACGCCGCGCAAGCTCGGCGACCGCGAAACCGGCGGCGGCCTGTCGCTGCCGGTGTGGATCGACTACATGAGCGCTGCGCTCAAGGGCGTGCCGGTGTCCGAGCCGGCCGCGCCGCCCGGTGTGATGAACGTGGGTGGCGAGTGGTACTACAACGAATACGCCAACGGCAGCGGCGTGAACAGCCTGGGTCTCGAGGAGCCGACCGAAACGACGGAACCCCCGGTCGAAGAAGAGCGCAAGGGCATCCTCGACCTGTTCAAGCGCTGACGGCAGGCTCGAAACGCAGCGGCCGGCCGGCCTGCTCGCTCGCGCAGGCCGACAGCGCTTCGAAGAACTCGCGGCCGTCGCGCGTGTCGCGCCAGGCACCCTTCGCATACTTGTAGTGGAAGCCGCCCTGGCGCGCCGCCAGCCACATCTCGTGCAGCGGCGGCTGCGTGTTGATCACGATCTTGCTGCCGTTGGGAAAGCCGAGTTCGAGCAGCCCCCCGGTGCGATGGGTGTCGATGTCGACGACGTCGTCCTGCAACCATTGATCGACCGTGGATTCGATGCGGGCGAGCATCGACGCGGTGATCGAGTGGAACTCGGTGTCGCTCAGAGGCGTCGGTTCGAAGGGTGCGTTCATGGTCGATAGAATCCCGGCATGCTGCAGTGCAAGACCAGTGTACCGACGCCGAAGCACCGCGTCGTTCCCCCCGCCCTCACGGCTTCGTTGTCATTGCCGCGTGCTTCGCGCTGGCAGGCCTGTCGGCCTGCGGCCAGAAGGGCCCGCTGATCGCGCCCAAGCCCGCCACGGCCGCGTCCGCGCCGGCTTCGCGATGAAGCTGCCCGGCGCACCGCACGTGGCCTACCGCGGCCACGAACTCTTCATCGAGGGCTGCGCGCTGAATGCACTCGCGCGGCAGTTCGGCACGCCGCTCTACGTCTACTCCCGCGCGGCCATGCTGGAGTCGCTGGCCGGCTACCAGCGTGCGCTGGCCGGCCGCGACCACCTGATCTGCTACGCGATGAAGGCGAACAGCAACCTCGCCGTGTTGCAGACCTTCGCGCAGGCCGGCTGTGGCTTCGACATCGTCTCGGGCGGAGAACTCGAACGCGTGCTCGCTGCCGGCGGGGACCCGTCGCGCGTGGTCTTCTCCGGCGTGGGCAAGACAGCGGCCGAAATGCGCCAGGCCCTTATCGCCGAAGTGTCATGCTTCAACATCGAGAGCGAGAGTGAACTGGCGCTTCTCAACGAAGTGGCCACGAACATGGGTCGGCGCGCCCGCATCAGCCTGCGCGTGAATCCCGACGTCGATCCCAAGACCCACCCCTACATCTCGACCGGGCTGAAAGGCAACAAGTTCGGCGTCGCGCACGATCGCGCCGCAGCGATCTACCGCCACGCCGCCGCGCTGCCCGGCATCGAAGTGGTCGGCATCGATTGCCACATCGGCTCGCAGATCACCGAGATCGGCCCCTACCTCGACGCGCTGGATCGCGTGCTGGATCTGGTCGAGGCCGTCGAGGCGCAGGGCATCCGGCTGCATCACCTCGACCTGGGCGGCGGCCTGGGCATCACCTACACCGACGAGCAGCCGCCGGCAGCCGAGACGCTGGTGCGCGCGTTGCTCGAGCGCATCGATTCACGCGGCCATGGCCACCGCAAGATCCTCTTCGAACCCGGCCGCTCGCTGGTCGGCAACGCGGGTGTGCTGCTGGCCAGCGTGCTCTATCTCAAGCCCGGTGCCGAGAAGAACTTCTGCATCGTCGACGCCGCCATGAACGACCTGATGCGCCCGGCCATGTACCAGGCCTGGATGGGCATGGCGGCCTGCACGCTGCGCGACACGCCACCCGTGGTGATGGACGTGGTCGGCCCGGTGTGCGAGTCGGGCGACTGGCTGGGCCGCGACCGCAGCCTGGCGGTGCAGCCGGGCGATGCCATCGCCGTGCTCTCCGCTGGCGCCTATGGCATGAGCATGGCGAGCAACTACAACACCCGCGGCCGCGCCGCCGAGGTGATGGTCTCCGGCAACGAGGCCTGGCTGATCCGCGAACGCGAAACGCCGGCAGAGCTCTTCCGCGGCGAGCGCTTGCTGCCGGCACGCTGAAACTCGCGACTCAGATCCGGCCCTCTTCCACCGCGTGGCAGGCGATGCGGATGCCGCCGAGCATCTGCTGCTGCGGACGCTCGCTTCGGCATCGCTCGTTGGCGTGCGGGCAGCGCGGGTGGAAGGAGCAGCCGTTCGGCGGCTCCAGCGGATTGGGCACCTCGCCTTGCACGGGCGTGCGGGCCCGCCCGCTCATGCCGATGTCCGGGATCGCGTCGAGCAGCATGCGCGTGTAGGGGTGGCGCGGCCGCGCGAACAGCTCGGCCTTGGGCGCCACCTCCACCAGGCGGCCGAGATACATGACGCCGACTTCATCGGCCACGTGGCGCACGACGGCCAGGTTGTGCGAGATGAACAGGTAGGTCAGGCCGTGGTGCTGCTGAAGGTCCTTCATGATGTTGAGCACCTGCGCCTGCACCGACACGTCGAGAGCCGAGGTGGGTTCGTCGCAGACGAGGAACTCCGGCTGCGTGGCCAGCGCGCGCGCGATCGAGATGCGCTGCCGCTGCCCTCCGGAGAACTGGTGCGGGAACTTCAGTGCGTCAGCCGCCGCGAGCCCGACCGACATCAGCAGTTCGCCCACGCGCGACTGCAAGGCCCCCTTGCCCTGCACGAGCCCGTGCTCCCGCAGCGGCTCGGCGACGATGTCGAGCACCTTCCAGCGCGGGTTCAGGCTCGCGAACGGATCCTGGAAGATCATCTGCATGCGCCGGTGCAGCGCCTGCCCGCCGGCCGAGGCGAAAACCGCCCGTGTGTCCTGCCCGTCGAAGCGGATCGTGCCCCGCGTGGGCGCGTACAGGCCGACGAGCAGCCGCGCCACGGTGCTCTTGCCGCAGCCCGATTCGCCCACCAGCGCCAGCGTTCGGCCGCGTCCGATGTCGAAGCTCACGCCATCGACCGCATGGACGAACTGCCTCGGCTTGCCCTCGACCACGCGGTTGAGCCAGGGCGCCGAGACCTCGAAGGTCTTGGCCAGGTCCTGCACCTCGACGAGCGGCTTGTTCATGGTGTCGTCGCCGCGTGGCCGGCGAGCAACCAGCAGGCCGCGCGCGTGGCGCCTGCCTCGACAAGATCGGGGCGTTCCACACGGCACCGGTCGAACACCCTGGGGCAGCGCGGATTGAACGCACAGCCTGCCGGAATGGCATTCAGTCGCGGCATGGCGCCATCGATCTGCAGCAGGCGCTCGCGGTCCTCGTCCATGGCCGGGATGGAACCCATCAGGCCGACGGTATAGGGATGCGCCGGCCGATGAATCACGTCGGCGACCGGGCCGATCTCGACGATGCGTCCGGCGTACATCACGGCGACGCGGTCGCAGGTCTCGGCGATCACGCCCATGTCGTGCGTGACCAGCATCACTGCGGCACCGTGTTCACGGCACACCTTCTTCAGCAGCGCGATGATCTGCGCCTGGATCGACACGTCCAGCGCCGTCGTCGGCTCGTCGGCGACGATCAGCTTGGGCTCGGCGGCCAGGGCCAGCGCGATCACCACGCGCTGGCGCATGCCGCCCGAGAACTGGTGCGGGTACTGGTCGAAGCGCGCCTCGGGCGCCGGGATGCCGGTGTCGGCCAGCAGCGAGATCGCGCGATCGCGCGCCTGCTGCTCGTTGAGTGGCAGGTGGGTGCGGATCGTCTCCACGAGTTGCCGGCCGACGGTGTACAGCGGGTTCAGCGAGGTCAGCGGGTCCTGGAAGATGGCGCCGATGTGGCGGCCACGCAGCTTGCGCATCTCTTCGTGCGGCAGCTTGTCGATGCGCCGGCCCTCCAGCAGGATCTCGCCGCCGGCGATGCGCCCGGGCGGCTCGAGCAGGCCGATGATGGCCGCGCCGGTGAGCGACTTTCCGGCACCGGATTCTCCGACCACACCGAGAATCTCGCCCGGCGCGATGTCGAACGAGACATCGTCGATGGCCAGCAAGGTGCCGCGGCGCGTCGGGAAGTCGACGCTCAGCTTGCGCACTTCCAGCAAGGGCGAACTCATCGCAGCCTCGGGTTCATCGCGTCGCGCAGCCAGTCGCCCAGCAGATTGATCGACAGCGAGATCATCACCAGCACGAGGCCCGGGAAGATGGTGATCCACCATTCGCCCGAGAAGAGGAAGTCGTTGCCGACACGGATCAGCGTGCCCAGCGACGGCTGAGTCGGCGGCACTCCCACGCCGAGGAAGGACAGCGTCGCCTCGATCAGGATGGCCGAGGCCACCTGGATCGTCGACAGCACCAGCACCGGCCCCAACACGTTGGGCAGCACGTGGCGCAACATGATGCGCCCGGACGAGACGCCGATCACGCGGGCAGCCTGCACGTATTCCTTGTTGCGCTCGACCATCGTCGAGCCGCGCACGGTGCGTGCGTACGGCACCCAGCCCGGCAGCGCGATGGCCAGGATCAGCACGGCAAAGGCCAGCGTGTCGTGCGCGTTCGGGAACAACGCTCGTCCCACGCCGTCGATCAGCAGTGCGATCAGGATCGAAGGGAACGACAGCATCACGTCGCAGACGCGCATGATCAGCGCGTCGACGCGGCCGCCGACGAATCCCGACAGCAGGCCGAGGCCGACGCCCACCACCACCGACACCGCCACCGAAGCCAGCCCGACGAGCAGCGAGATGCGCGCGCCGTACATCAGCGCGGACAGCACGTCACGGCCCTGGTCGTCGGTGCCCAGCAGGTACTTGGGCTTGCCTTCGGGCTCCCAGGCCGGCGGCAGCCGCGCGTCACCCAGTTCGAGCGATGCCAGGTCGAAGGGGTTGTGCGGCGCGACCCAGTGCGCGAACACGGCGCAGAACACGCAAAGCAAAGCCACCGCCGCGGCGGCCATGGCCACCGGCGAGGTGCGGAAGCTGTGCCAGACGTCGCCGTCGAAGAATCGTTGCAGGGCCGAAGGCATGGATCGTTGCGTCTACTTCACCACGATCCACTTGAAGGGCATGAAATTGTCGGGCAGTTGCACGAGCTCGACGTTCTTCTTCATGGCCCAGGCCAGTGCCTGCTGATGCAGCGGGATGTGGCCGAAGTCGTCGGTATGCAGCTTGAAGGCCTCGGCGATCATCGCGTTGCGCTTGGCCTCGTCGGTCTCGCTCTGGATCTTCAGCGTCAGCTCGTCGACCTTGGCGTTGCTGTAGGAGCCGAGATTGAACAGGCCCTGGCCCTTTTCGGTCGGCGTGGCCATCAGGTTCGACAGCGCGTTGTGCGAATCGTAGGTGCCTGGCGTCCAGCCGAGCATGTAGAAGCTGGTGTTGCGGCTGAGGATCTTCGGAAAGTAGGTCGCCTTCGACTCGGCCTGCAGGTTGATCTTCACGCCGATGCGCGCGAGATTGGCTGCCACCGCCTGGCAGATCTCGCCGTCGTTGACGTAGCGGTCGTTCGGGCAGTTCATGCCCACCTCGAAGCCATTCGGGTATCCGGCCTCGGCCATCAGCTTCCTCGCCGCTTCGACATCGTGGGGCGGGCGCTTGTTCAGCTCGGCAACGAAGCCCTTGATGCCGGGCGCCACCATCAGCCCGGTCGGCGTGGCCGCGTTGCGCATCACGCGGGTGCGGATCGTCTCGATGTCGATGGCCTGGTAGAAGGCTCGCCGTACGCGGATGTCCTTGAAGGGATTCTTGCCCTTGACGCTGGAAAAGAGCAGCTCGTCGCGCTTCTGGTCCATGCCCAGGAAGATCGTGCGCAATTCCGGACCTTGCAGCACTTTCAGGTTGGAGCTGCCCTTGAGCCGCTCGGCGTCCTGCAGCGGCACCGGCTCCATCACGTCGATCTCGCCGGACAGCATTGCGGCCACGCGCGTGGCGTCGTTGCCGATGGGGGTGAAGATCACCTCGTCGACGTTGCTCTCGACCTTGGCCCAGTAATTGAAGTTGCGCACGAGCACGGTGCGCGTGGTGGGCTGCCGCTCCTTGGTGCGGAACGGGCCGGTGCCGTTGGTGCGGAACGAGGCGGCGTTCTCGATGCCCTTGCGCCGGTCCACCGGCTTCTCGGCCTTGTTCGTCTCGCACCACGACTTGTTCATGATGTAGACGAGCGAGATCACGTCCGGCAGGATCGGGAAGGGCGAGCTCGTCTCGATGTCGACGGTGAAGTCGTCGACCTTGCGCACTTCCTTGATGGCCGAGGTGTAGCCCTTCATGTCGGAGCCCTCACCGGCAGCGCGCTTGAAGCTGAACACCACATCGTCGGCAGTGAACTTCTCGCCGCCATGGAAGGTGACGCCCTTGCGCAGCTCGAAGCGCCACACCGTCGGCGAGGTGGCCGACCATTTGGTGGCTAGCGCAGGCGCCAGCCCGAGCTTCTTGTCGCGGCCGATCAGCGGCTCGTAGACGTTGCCGGTGAAACTCAGCTGCAGCGATTCGTTCAGCGAGTGCGGGTCCATCGAATTGGAGTCGCCCTGGTTGGCCACGCGCAGCGTGGCGGCCAGCGCGCTGCCGCAGGCCAGGGCCAGCGCGGCGGCGATGAGTGAGTGGCGCAGTGTCATGGAGACTCCCCTTGGATGGTCTGGGTACTCAGGTGGGCGAGCGATCGCTCGACGAGCGAGGCAAACAACGCGGCACCCAGCGGCAGCACGTCGTCGTTGAAATCGTAGCGGCTGTTGTGCAGGAAGCAGCTGCCCTCGCCGCCCTGCCCCAGCCGCAGGTAGGCACCGGGCTTGACCTGCAGCATGAAGGAGAAGTCCTCCGCACCCATGCTGGGCGGCAGTTCGCGCACCACGTGCGCCTCGCCGACCAGCGACGCCGCCACGTCGGCGGCGAAGCTCGCTTCACGCGCCGAATTGATCGTGGCCGGGTAGCTGCGGATGTACTTGAGCCGCGCGGTGGCGCCGAAGCCGAGCGCGACCGACTCGACCAGCCGGCCCAGGCGGTCTTCGATCATGTCCTGCACCTCGCGCCGGAAAGTGCGCACGGTGCCCACCAGCCGCGCCTCGCGCGGGATCACGCTATAGGCCGTCGGCTCGCCGGCGTGCATCGAGCACAGGCTGACCACCGCGTTGTCGATCGGGCTGACGTTGCGCGACACCAGGCTCTGCGCCGCGGTGATGATGTGCGCCGCCACCAGCACCGGGTCGATTGCCAGGTAGGGATGTGCGCCGTGGCCGCCTCGCCCCTGGATGACGATCTCGATGCGGTCGGCAGCTGCCATCATCGGCCCCGCGTTGACGCCCACCGTGCCCGCGGGCAAGGCCGGCCAGTTGTGCATCGCGTAGACCGACTCGACCGGGAAGCGATCGAACAGGCCGTCGTCGATCATCGCCTTGGCGCCGGCGAAGCCTTCTTCGCCAGGCTGGAAGATCAGCACGGCGGAGCCGTCGAAGTCACGCGTCGCAGCCAGGTAGCGCGCGGCACCGACCAGCATGGTCGTGTGGCCGTCGTGACCGCAGCCGTGCATCAGGCCGCGGGTCGCGGATCGCCAGGCGAAGTCGTTCTCCTCGACCAGAGGCAGTGCGTCCATGTCGGCACGCAAGCCGATGGCGCGCGCCGACGCGCCGCGGCGACCCCGCACCACACCCACCACGCCGGTGCGCCCGACGCCTTCGTGGATCTCGTCGACACCGGCCACACGCAGCGCCTCGACGACGCGCGACGCAGTGCGACGCTCTTCGAAGCCGAGCTCCGGGTGGGCGTGCAGGTCACGGCGGAACGCCGTCAGCTCGCCATGCCACATGGCCAGGCGCCGGTAGGCGCCGTCGACAGGCATTGCGGAAACCGCGGACATCAATGCCCTCCGGTACCCGACGCGAGGCGCAGGCGCGGGTCGACCGCGAAGTACAGCAGGTCGACCACGAGATTGATGAGCACGAAGATCAGCGCGATCAGGCACAGGTAGGCGGCCATCACCGGGATGTCGGCGAACTGCACCGCCTGGATGAAGAGCAGACCCATGCCCGGCCACTGGAACACCGTCTCGGTGATGATCGCGAAGGCGATCAGCGAGCCGAGTTGCAGCCCGGTGATCGTGATCACCGGCACCAGCGTGTTCTTCAGCGCATGCCCGAAGTACACCGTGCGGTCCGGCAAGCCGCGTGCCCGCGCGAACTTGATGTAGTCGGTGCGCAGCACCTCGAGCATCTCGGCGCGCACCAGCCGCATGATCAGCGTGAGCTGGAACACCGACAGCGTGATGGCCGGCAGGATCAGGTGCTTCCAGCCATCGACGGTGAGAAAGCCGGTGGTCCAGGGGCCGAGAGTCACCACGTCGCCGCGGCCGAAACTCGGCAGCACTTTGAGCAGCACGGCGAAGACAAGGATCAGCAGGATGCCGATCAGGAACGTGGGCAGCGAGACGCCGATCAGCGAGAAGGTCATCAGCAGCTGCGAGAAGAAGTTGCCCCGCCGCAGCGCCGCATAGACGCCCATCGGAATGCCCACCAGCAAGGCGATCGCCGCCGCCAGCGACGCGAGTTCCAGCGTGGCTGGCAGACGCTCGGCAATCAGCGAAGAGACCTTGCGGCCCTGCCGCAGGCTCAGCCCGAATTCACCCTGCAGCGCATTGCCCACGAAAGCGGCGAACTGCACCGGGAAGGGTTGATCCAGTCCCAGGTCGGCCCGCAACTGCGTGCGCTGCTCGGGCGTGGCGTCCTGCCCCAGCAGGTTGGTGACCGGGTCGCCGACGTACTGAAACAGCATGAAGGCGATGAAAGCCACCGTGAGCATGACGACGATCGCCTGCAACAGGCGACGCAGGATGAAGGCAAGCATGCGATGGAGTCGATGGGCAGCGCGCCGGCTCGGTGCCGGCAGCGCAGTTCAGCAAATTGCATGCCCCGCGCCAAGCGGGAATGCCCGGATCATCGCCGATTCACAACGGCCTGCCGTCGCGGCCGAGCACGCGCACCTCGCCATACTGCCCCGCGGACTTGGCCGCGGTGTTGTCAGCGTCGGTCATCAGGGCGACCCCGATGAGTTGCCCCGGTTCCTCACCGAAAGCCTTGCGGAAATCAGCTCGCAGATCCCGCTCGTAGTGCAGCCAGCGGCCGCACTGCCCAGGCCCCGATTCGAGCACGATCTTGCGGACCCGATCGGTGCGCGGGCCGCGGATCACCGACTCTGCGGCGGCGCGGTTGTCCCAGACGTACATCAGCGTCGCATAGGGCGGCGGTTCTCCGGTGAGCACCTGCGCCAGCTCGAACAGCATCCGGTTGCGCGCCGAGAGCTGCCCGTGGTCGCCATCGAAGGCGAACACCAGACGCACCGGCGAGTCCGACACGTCGGCATCGCTCAGGTCGGCCTGCTCGATCAGGCTGGCGACGCGCCAGGAGAACTGCACCCGCCCGATCTGCGCCGGGTCGATCCGCAGCTTGCGCCGCAGCATGCTGGCTGACGCGTCCGCCTGCGCATGCATGACGACACGCCCGCCGTCGCTGCGCGTCTCGTAGACCGTGCTGCGCTTGCCCGGCAACACGAACTCCTGCCAGTTCTGCCAGGGCCCGCGATCGGCCGGCACCGACGAAGGCATCGGCGCACAGGCGCACAGCAGCAGAGGCAGAACGGCGGATAGTCTGCGATTCATGGGGGAAGAGGACAGATGGGTCGGCTCCATGAAAAAGGCCGCCCGAAGGCGGCCTTTCAAGATCGCTCGATTTAAGCTCGCACGAGGCGAGCCTGCATCAGAACGTGTGACGCAGACCGAAGGCGTAGGCCGTGCTGCGCTCACCCTTGGTGCCGTTGGCGGCGCGCCCGGTGGCGCTGCCGAAGTCGGCGTACAGGTTGGTGCGCTTGCTCAGGTTGTAGTTGTAGCCCAGGCCGATCTTCTTGTGACCGGTCTCGGCGCCATTCTCGAAGGAGATCTTCGAGAAGCCGACCTTCAGCAGGCCGTTACCCAGCGGAGCGCTGGCCGACAGCAGGTACACCTTGTTGTCGTCGGCACCCAGGGCACCCGACTTCGACTTGGCGTAGTAGAACATCGGCTTCACGAAGCCGAGGTTGTAGTGCAGCGCGAAGTTGGTCACGCCACGGCCATCGCTGGCGCCATCATTGATCTTCTCGAAGCCCAGGCCGGCGTAGATCGGACCCGCGGCGTACTCGACGTTGAAGCCGGTGTTGCGGCCTTGTTGCGTGGCCTCGGACAGGCTCACGGCGACGTTGGCGGTCAGGCCACCCAGCGACGGGGTCTTGTAGCCGATGGTATTCGACGAACGGGCGCTGCCGCCAGCCGGCCAGGCCGCTTGCACCGGGCTGGTCGGCGGAGTTCCGCCAGTGCCCGTCACACCAGAGGGAAAGTCCGGCGTCATGTAGCCGGCCCAGTTGATGCCCACGCCGGTCTGGCCGACGCCGTCGTTGCCGAACGGATCCGACTTCAATTGCACCCAGAACGCCGGGGTGTACTCACGGCCCAGGTACACGGCACCGGCAGCGGCGCTGCTCAGTTGCACGTAGCTGCGGCCGTTCCAGAACGGGGTCTGGTTCTGCGCGCCGGTGTCCGGGTTGAAGCGGTGTTCGATCTGGAACTGAGCCGACAGGCCGCCACCCAGGTCTTCGTTGCCGCGGAAGCCCAGACGCGAAGTCGTGGACTGCTGCATCGTCCACACGTCGCCGGCCGGCGCACCGGGGTTGACGGCGTAGGCCGTGCCAGCCTTCTGGTTGGCCTTGGCAATGCTCATGTCGAGCACGCCGTAGATGGTGACCGACGACTGAGCCGAAGCGGTGCCGGCGAATGCGCCCAGAACTGCGAGAGCGAGCAGAGATTTTTTCATTGCGACTATCTCCTAGGTTGAACAAGAGGTCCCGATCGACTGGCGCCCTCGCGGGCAGATCAGGCCGAACCCCCTCAGCGGAAGTTGGGCGTATTGCACCAGAGCCCTCCTGGGCTTGCAAAGGATTGACGGGTATTTCGCCCGCGTTGTTGCCTGAGCACAACGAGGCGTAACGAGGTCATCAGCGCGTCATCTCCCCTGGGAAAACCCCAAGAATCGCCTGCGACGGGAGACTCCCCATGGCCAGCGGGGGTGGCGGCACGCGTATGCTCGCCGACTGATGCCTGACGCTTCGCACACGCCCATGGACTCGCTGCTGATCGCCGCCGATACCGCCCTGCGCACCCTTTCCGGAGCAAGCCACGCCGCCCGTGCGTGCCCGCGCTCGCCCATCGAGCCGCCCGCGCTGTCGGAGGAGGAGCGTGCCCTGGCCGGCGCGCTGATGCGCGTGAACCATGTCGGTGAAGTCTGCGCCCAGGCGCTGTACAGCGCACAGTCGCTCGCGACGCACGATGAAGGGCTGCGCCGTCAGTTCGAACGCGCCGCGCGCGAAGAGACGGATCACCTGGCCTGGACACAGCAGCGCCTGGCGGAACTCGGGGCTCGACCGAGCCTGCTGAATCCGCTGTGGTACGGCGGCGCCTTCGCGATCGGCCTGCTCGCCGGACGGGCCGGCGATGCAGTGAGCCTGGGTTTCCTCGTCGAGACGGAGCGGCAGGTCGAGCGGCATCTGGAAGGCCATCTGCAGCGACTGCCGGCCCACGATACGGCCTCGCGTGTCATCGTCGACCAGATGCGCGACGACGAAGCGCGCCATGCTGACGACGCCGCAGCCGCAGGCGCGGCCCCGCTGCCGGCGCCGCTGCGCTGGGCGATGCGGGCAGCAGCGCGGTTGATGACCGCCACCGCGCACCGCATCTGAGCGCGCTCAGGCCTCGACGATCTCGAAGCTGGTCGTGAAGGCTGCGGTCTTGGCCAGCATGGCGCTGGCGGAACAGTACTTCTCGTGAGACATGCGGATGGCGCGATCGACGGCTGCCGGCGGCAACTCGCGCCCGCTGACCGTGAAGTGCATGTTGATGGTGGTGAACACCTTGGGGTCGGTGTCGGCACGCTGCGCCTGCATCTTCACCTTGCAGCCGCGCACGTCATGCCGGCCGCGCTTGAGGATCAGCACCACGTCGTAGGCCGTGCAGGCGCCGGTGCCGGCGAGCACCGTCTCCATCGGCCGCGGCGCCAGATTGCGGCCGCCACCGTCGGGCGCGCCGTCCATTGCCAGCACGTGGCCGCTGCCGGTTTCGGCGATGAAGGCCATGCCGCTGTCGGCCAGCCAGTTGATCGTGCATTCCATGGTCGAACCTCGGTCCAGCGCGCACCCCCTCGGTGCGAGCGGAGAATTGTGCACTGCGTCACCAGATTCGTTGAGCGGCCTCCCTAGCGAAGATGCGATGCGGATATTGCGATGCAGCATGAAAGGACCTACACTGCTTCGCATACGGTCGTCGTTTGTGTTCGTTTCGGCGCGTTTTCGACGACTGTCCCGTTTGTCTCCTCCACCTCCTCCATTGGTGGATTCAGCCCAAGGCAGCAATGCCTTGGGCTTTTTTCTGGGCGGGGCGTGCCACACGGCGACGGTATGATGCGGCGCCGCAAACGCCCACCTGGAGAGCCACCATGGCCGGCAAAAGCCGCAGCTCCGAGAACAAGAAGAAGACCGCGCCGGCAGCACTGACCCTGGCCGACTATCTGCAGAAGATCCTCACGGCGCGTGTCTACGACGTTGCCCACGAGACGCCGCTGGACCTGGCGCGCAGCCTGTCGCGCCGGGTCGGCAATCAGGTCTTCCTCAAGCGCGAAGACAGCCAGCCGGTGTTCAGCTTCAAGCTGCGCGGGGCCTACAACAAGATGGTTCACCTGAGCGCCGAGCAGCTGAAGCGCGGCGTGATCTGCGCGTCGGCCGGCAATCACGCCCAGGGCGTCGCGCTCGGGGCAAGGCAACTCGGCTGCCGCGCGCTCGTCGTCATGCCGGTGACGACGCCCAAGCTGAAGATCGACGCGGTGCGTGCGCTCGGCGGCGACGTGGTTCTGCACGGCGAAAGTTACTCGGATGCCTACCTTCACGCGACCGAACTGGAGCGCGAGCAGGGTCTGACCTTCGTGCATCCGTTCGACGATCCCGACGTCATTGCCGGCCAGGGCACGATCGGCATGGAGATCCTGAGGCAGCACCAGGGTCCGATCGACGCCGTGTTCGTGGCGATCGGTGGCGGCGGCCTCGTTTCAGGAGTGGCTGCTTACATCAAGTCGGTGCGCCCGGAGATCAAGGTCATCGGCGTGCAGATGAACGACTCCGACGCGATGCTGCGTTCGGTGAAGGCGGGCAAGCGCGTGACGCTGGGCGACGTAGGCCTGTTTTCCGATGGCACAGCCGTCAAGCTGGTCGGCGAAGAGACGTTCCGGCTCGCACGCGAACTCGTGGACGAATTCGTGGTCGTGGACACCGATGCCGTCTGCGCGGCGATCAAGGACGTCTTCCAGGACACGCGCAGCATCCTCGAACCGGCCGGCGCCATGGGCGTGGCAGCCGTCAAGCAGTACGCCGAGCAGCACAAGCTGAAGGGCCGGACCTTCGTGTCCATCACCTGCGGCGCGAACATGAACTTCGACCGGCTGCGCTTCGTCGCCGAGCGGGCCGAGGTCGGCGAGCAGCGCGAGGCCTTGTTCGCCGTGACGATCCCCGAGGCGCGAGGCAGCTTCAAGCGCTTCTGCGAGCTGATCGGCCCGCGTGCGGTCACCGAGTTCAACTACCGCATCTCCGACTCGATGCAGGCGCATGTGTTCGTGGGCGTGGCCATCGCCAACCGCGAAGAGGCCGACAAGCTCGGCCGCAACTTCGCGCGGCACGGCTTCGAAGCCCTGGACCTGACCGACGACGAACTGGCCAAGCAGCACCTTCGCCACATGGTGGGCGGCCGCAGCGAACTGGCGCAGGACGAACGGCTGTATCGCTTCATCTTCCCGGAACGACCGGGCGCCCTGATGCGCTTCCTGTCCAGCATGCATCCAGGCTGGAACATCAGCCTGTTCCACTATCGCAACCAGGGCGCGGACTATGGCCGCATCCTGGTCGGCATCCAGGTGCCCAAGGAGGACAAGAAAGCCTTCCGGGATTTCCTCGAGACGCTGGCCTACCCCTGCGAGGACGAAACGGACAATCCGGTGTACCGGATGTTCCTGCGCTGAGGCGTCGCAACCGGGTCCGCACCCGGTTGCGCGCCGGATTGCGCGCCCGTGCACCGCGCCGCACAATGCGGCCGCAGCGGCGTGATTTGTGCTTGAGCCGCCCATCGCGGCTCACTCTCGCCCGTAACGCATCATCCATGTCGGTCAATCGATCCCTGATCACCCCCACGGCCAACCCGCTGCTCGAGCAGGCCTTGCGCGAGAAACTGCAGCGGCGCAGCGAGACGACCGGCAGCCTGGGCGAACTCGAGCCGCTGGCCATCCGCCTGGGCCTGATCCAGAACACGCTCAAGCCCCGATTCCGGTCGCCGCAGATCGTGCTGTTCGCCTCCGACCACGGCCTGGCGGTCGATGGCATCGGCATCCCGGGGCGCGCCTCGACGGCCAAGCTGGTGGCGCGGCTGCTCGGCTCGCAGCTGCCGGTGTCGGTGTTCGCCCGCATTCAGGGCCTCGAGTTGTCGGTGGTCGACTGCGGCGTGGCCGAGCCGGTGGTACCGCACGCCCGCCTGCTGGCGCGCAAGATCGCCCACGGCACGCGCAGTTCTCGCGCCACGATGGCGATGTCGCTCGACCAGGCACACGCCGCGATCCGCGCCGGCATGGAGATCGCCGATTCGCTGCCGGGCAACGTGATCGCCTGCGCCGGCATCGGTGTCGGAGCCCATGAGAGCGCGGCCCTCGTGCTGTCGCGACTGGCCGATGCCAACCTGCGCGACCTGCTGACCTCGGGCCCCAGCATGCCGCCCGAGGACCTGAATCACCTCGTCACCGTCTTGCAGGGCGCACAGACACGCCACAAGGACGCGCAGGACCCGGTCGAGGTGCTGGCCTCGTTCGGCGGTTTCGAGATGGCGATGATGGTCGGCGTGATGCTCGTCGCCGGCAGCAAGCGGCACCTGGTGATCGCCGACGGCATGACCGCCTGCGCCGCGCTGATGGTGGCTTCGCGCATCGCCCCGGCCGTCACCGACTACTGCGTCTACTGCCGCAGCCACAACCACCACGGCCTGGACCGCGCGCTGTCGCTGTTCCAGGCCACGGCGCTGCTGGAGCTGGGCATGGAAAGCACCGATGGCACCGGCGCCACGCTGGCCTGGCCGCTGGTGCGCAGTGCCGCCGCCTTGCTGACCGAAGTGGCCGAGGGCGAAGACCCGGGTCCGTCGCAGCCCATGCCGATGAACCTGGCCACTGGAGCGCCCGCCGCCTGAGCGGCGTGGATGCGATTCAGCGGTTGTTCAGGCCCGGGACGCGCGAGCCGCCGCCCGGCAATGCCGTGGGCAACGGTGCCTGGTTGGGCAGGGCCGAGGGCACACCCGGAAGGGATGGCCGGCCCGCCACCGGTGCCGGCTGGGGAAGCGGCGCGGGCGGCGGTGCGATCATCGGTGCAGGCGCCGGCGTTGCGGCAGGCGGCGGAGAGGCCGCAGCGCCGAACTTCACGCCGTCACCCGCCGACGGCAAGGACCCGGTGGCCGGAGCGGGCAGCATCGGCACCTCGAGCGTCACTGCCGGGCTGCCTTGCGACAGACCGATCGAGGCCGTGCGCAGGCTGACGGCCTGCAAGACCAACTCGCCGTCGACGCGGGCGCCCACCGGGTAGGCCCGTGCAGGCTTGGCATCGACGGCAATCAAAGCGAAGCCGGAACCGCTGGACTGTTTGCCGGCCATCACGCCCAGCAGCTTGAAGCGCGAAGCCAGTTCGGGGGCCGGTGCGGCCTTGTCCGCTGCCGCCGAGGCAGTGGCGCCCAGCAGGCGCGACAGATCGCCGCGCATCGCGACGGATTCGCCGACGGCCACGGCGTACGCCGGCGCGGGCTGGGGCCGCACGAGCATGCGCAGCCCCCAGAAGACGGCGGTCGCCGCCACCAGGGCCCAGACGACGAAGGCGGTGAGTCTTGCCAACATGCGGGGATTATGATCGACCGGGTCTGCAACACCGCGTCCCTGCTCCGGCGGGTCGTTTCACGATGTCTTCTTCCCTGCGACACATCCGGCCGCGCATGGCGCGCGGTTTCACGCTGATCGAACTGATGGTGGTGCTGGTGATCATCGGCGTGCTGGCGGCGTTGATCGTCCCCAACGTGCTCGACCGCGCCGACGATGCCCGCGTCACCGCCGCGCGCACCGACGTCAACAATCTGATGCAGGCCCTCAAGCTCTACCGCCTCGACAACCAGCGCTACCCGACCAGCGAGCAGGGCCTGCAGGCGCTGGTGGTCAAGCCGACTGCCGGTGCCATCCCGCCGAACTGGAAGCCCTATCTCGAGAAGCTGCCCAACGACCCCTGGGGCCGCCCGTACCAGTACGCCAGCCCGGGGCTGAAGGGTGACATCGACGTGTTCAGCTTCGGCGCCGATGGCGTTCTCGGCGGCGACGGCAAGGACGCCGAGATCGGCTCCTGGCAGTGACGACGGAGCCTGCGTGCGAGCGCGACAAGCCGGCTTCACGCTGATCGAACTGCTGGTCGTGGTGGCGCTCATCGCCATTGCCAGCAGCGTGGTGAGCCTGGCCATGCGCGACCCGGCCAGCACACGGCTCGAGCACGAGGCCGCGCGCTTGGCCGCGCTGCTCGAATCGGCGCGCGCCGAGGCGCGCGCCTCCGGGCTCGCGGCGCGCTGGGAACCGCGTGCCGAGCAGGCCGACACGCCGGGCTTCCGCTTCATCGGCCTGCCCGAGTCCTCCGATCTGCCCGGCCGCTGGCTCGTCGAAGGCGTCAGCGCCGAGGTGGTCGGCGCGCGTGCGGTGGTGCTGGGGCCCGAGCCGCTGATCGGCCGCCAGCGCATCGTGCTGAGGCTGGACGCTCAGCGCCTGACACTGGCTACCGACGGCCTCGGCCCCTTCACGGTGGCCGACAGCGAGGCCGCGCCGTGAGCCGCAGAGGCCGCGCACACGGCTTCACCCTGATCGAGGTTCTGGTCGCCCTGACCATCGTGGCGGTGACCCTGGGCGCGGGCATCAAGGCAGCCGGCGCGCTGACCGGCAACGCGCAGCGGCTGGCCGACGTGACCGCGGCGCAATGGTGCGCCGACAACCAGCTCACCGGGCTGCGCCTGGCCAAGCAGTTTCCCAGCGTGGGCGATGGCGACTTCAGCTGCGAGCAGCTCGGCCGCAACTTCCAGGGCAAGCTGATCATCCGGCCGACACCCAACCCGAACTTCCGCCGCGTCGATGCGCAGATCGCCAACGACGCCGGCGAGCCGGTGCTGTCGCTGTCCACCATCCTCGGCCGCTACTGATGGACAGGACGCGCGGCTTCACTCTGGTCGAGGTGCTGGTGGCTCTGGTCATCATGGCGCTGATGGCCGGCATGGCCTGGCAGGGCGTGGACGGCATCGTGCGCACGCGCGATGCCAGCCAGAAGCAGCTCGAGCAGACGCTGCGACTGAACACCGTGCTCGCGCAGTGGCAGACCGACCTCGGCGCGGTGCAGGACACCGGCGCCGTGCCGCCGCTGGTGTTCGACGGCGCCACGCTGCGTTTGACGCGCAGCGTGCCCGACGGTGTGCAGGTGGTCGTCTGGTCGATGCGGCCGCAGGGCACGGCCAATGCCTGGGAGCGCTGGGCCAGCCCGGCGGTCACCGGCAGTGCCGCGCTGCAGGACAGCTGGTTCACCAGCCAGCAGCTGCAAGGCGGCGAGCCGGGGCAGTTGCGGACGCTCGAAGGGCTGTCGCAATGGCAGGTGTACTTCTTCCAGGGCAACTCCTGGAGCAATGCGCAGTCCACCGGCAACGTGGCGGCGCCGGCACCGGCCGCGGCAGCCAGTGCGGCCGCACCGCGGCAGGCGCTGCCTTCGGGCGTGCGTGTCGTGCTCAGTTTTGCGCCGGGCAGCGGGTTGAACGGCTCGATCACCCGCGATTCGCTGCTCGGTCCCTGAAACGTGAAGCGCCACGCCCCCCGTCGACAACACGGCGCCGCACTGCTCACGGCGCTGATCATCGTCACGCTGGTGGTCACGCTGGCCGCGTCGATGGTCTGGCAGCAATGGCGTGCCGTGCAGGTCGAGGCGGCCGAACGCGCGCGCATGCAGTCGGCCTGGATCCTCAACGGGGCGCTCGACTGGGCGCGCCTGATCCTGCGCGAAGACGCCCGCTCCGGCCGGCCGACCGCGCTCACCGAACCCTGGGCCACGCCGCTGGCCGAGGCGCGCCTGTCGACCTTCCTGGCCGTCGACAAGAGCAACACCGACGATGCGCCCGACGCCTTTCTGTCCGGCAGCATCACCGACGAGCAGGCGCGCTACAACCTCGCCAACCTGGTCGACAACAACGGCAAGACCCTGGCGATCGAACTGGAGGCCCTCGAGCGCCTGTGCCAGACGGTGGGCGTCTCCACCGACGTCGCCGCGCGCATCGCCAGCGGTCTGCGCGACGCCCGCGCGCCGGCCACGCAGGGCGGCAGCTCGCCGCTGCTGCCGCGCAACGTGGCACAGCTCACCTGGCTGGGCATCGACGCCGGCACCATCACTCTGCTCGAGCCCTACGTGACCCTGCTGCCGGTGCGAACGCCGGTGAACGTGAACACGGCGTCGCGCGAGGTGCTGGCGTCGGTCGTCAAGGGCATGGACCTGGCCACCGCGGAGCGGCTGGTGCAGATGCGCCAGCGTGATCCATTCAAGACGCTCGGCTCGGTCGAGACCCAGGTGCCCGGGCTCGGCCCGTTGAACCCGCAGCAGTTCGCCGTGACCTCGAGCTACTTCGAGGTGCGCGGCCGGCTGCGCCTGGAAGACCGCATGCTCGAGCAGCGCTCGCTGGTCGAGCGCCGCGGGCTGGACATGCTGGTGCTGCAGCGCGAGCAGGTTTCCACGCGCGAAGGTGTGCGATCGTGAGCCCGCTGCGCCGCCCCAATGGCGAAAGCCGGAGTGCGCAGCACGAAGGGATTCCAGTGGACGCGGGTCGGGCCCGATGGTGCGCAAGGGCCTGGACGCGCTACAACGGCATGACCTAAGTCGTTGATTTGTGAAGGTTTGTAGATTGGTCCTGCCTACAATGCCGCCAGCCCCGTGACCCGCAAGCCATGTCCATCCTCGTCGTACAGATCCCCGAACGCCAGCGCCTGACCGCACGCGGCGGCCCCGACGTGCAGACGCCGGTCTCGGGCCTGGGCACCGAATACGCCTACGTGACCAGCCCGGACGGGCTGCTGCTGAGCGCGCAGGGCGAGTGCAGTGCAGCGTTGCTGCCCAAGGCCAGCACGGTGGTGGCGATGCTCGCAGATACCGACGTGAGCTGGCATCGCATCACCCTGCCCAAGGCACCGGCGGCACGCCTGCGCGCCGCGCTGGTGGGCGTGCTCGAGGAATCGCTGCTCGACGACGCGGACGAGGTGCACCTGGCCGTGGCGCCCGATGCCACGGCCGGGCAAGCCACCTGGGTGGCCGCTGTCGACCGCCGCTGGCTGCGCGCCGAACTCGCCGTGCTCGAGAAGGCCGATGTCTTCGTCGACCGCATCGTGCCTTCGTCGTGGCCCGACGATCCGCCCAGCGGGCACTTCGCCGAGACGCGGACCCTTGCGGCCGGCACCGACCAGGGCGTGATGCTGCACTGGGCCCACGCCGACGGCGTGGCCAGCATCCGGCTGCAAGGCGGCCTGCCGCGCGCGCTGATCCCGCGGCCCGCGCCGGCTGGCACACGCTGGAGCGCCACGCCGGGTGCGGCCGCCTCGGCCGAACAGTGGCTGGGCATGCCGGTCAACGTGATGGCGCGCCCTGAACGTGCACTGCAGGCCGCGCGCAGCCTGTGGAACCTGCGCCAGTTCGACCTCGCGCAGCGCACCCGCGGTGCCCGCGCTTTGCGCGACGGTCTCCGCCGCATGGCCAGCCCGCAGTGGCGTCCGGTTCGCCTGGGCCTGGCGGCGCTGGTGATCGCGCAGATCGTCGGGCTGAACCTGTGGGCCTGGCACCAGCGCAGCACGATCGAGGCGCGCAAGGTGGCGCTGCAGGGCGTGGTGCGCGCCGCGTTCCCGCGCGTCAGCGACCTCGACATCCAGCGTGACGCCGCCGCCGTGATGCAGCGCGAGGTGCAGACGCTGCGTGCCGTGGCCGGCAAGGCCGGCGATGCCGACCTGGAGCCGATGCTGATGGCCGCCGCCGCGGCCTGGCCGACCGACCGGCCGCCGGCCGAGATGCTGCGCTACGAGACCGGCCGGCTCACTCTAGGCGCCGCCGGCTGGACCGAGCCGCAGATCGCTCAGTTCCGCGGCACGCTGCAGACGTCGGGCTGGCAGGTCGATGCCAATGGCACGCAGCTCGTGATGTCGCGCGCCCGCCCGGGAACCCGTTCATGAGCACCAAGGCACTCGCCCTCCCCGCGCTGACGCAGTGGCGCGAACGCAGCCGCGGCTACTGGCGCAGCCGCGCACCGCGCGAACGTCTGGCGCTCGGCGCCGCCGCCGCCGCGGTCGGCGTGTTGCTGGTCTGGCTGGTGTTCGTGCAGCCGGCCTGGCGCACGCTGCGCGACACGCCGGCCCAGCTCGACCAGCTCGACGCGCAACTGCAGCAGATGCAGCGCCTGGCCGCCGAGAGCCAGAGCCTGCGCGGCGTCGCCGCGGTGTCGCAGGCCCAGGCCGCGGCGGCACTGAAGTCCGCCACCGACAGGCTCGGCGACAAGGCCCGTCTGTCGCTGCAGGGCGAGCGTGCCTCGCTCACGCTCAACGGCGTCTCGCCCGAGGGTTTGCGCGGCTGGCTGCTCGAGGCGCGCAGCGCAGCGCGTGCACGGCCGGTCGAGGCCCAGCTCACGCGCGGTGCGCAGGGCTACACCGGCACGCTTGCCGTGAGCCTGGGAACCGGGGGCACGCCATGATCGGCCGGCGCCGCAAGCCGCGGCCCTGGTCGAACACCGCGGCGGCCACCGGCTGGGGCGAGTCGACCTTCGCCGAGATCGCCTGGGACAAGTCGCGCGGCGCCGCCACCCGCTGGGCGGTGTTCGGCGCCTTCGTCGGCGTGCTGATCGGCGTGGTCGTGTTCGCGCCGGCCGCCTGGCTGGCCAGCGCGATCGCCTCGGCCACCGGCCAGCACCTGCTGCTGGCCGATGCGCGCGGCACGGTGTGGACGGGCAGCGCCGTGGTCGTGCTCACCGGCGGGCCCGGCAGCCGCGACGCCAGCGCCCTGCCCGGACGGCTCGACTGGACGGTGGGGCTCAAGGGCCTCGGCCTCGAACTGCGCGCCCGCCACGCCTGCTGCCTGAACGGCACCACCTCGCTGACACTGCGCCCGGGCCTCGGCCGTGTCGCCGTGACGCTGGCCTCCAACCCGGGCTGGATCGGGCAATGGCCCAGCGCCTGGCTCGGCGGCCTGGGCACGCCCTGGAACACGATGCAGATGGGCGGCTCGGTCCGCCTGGCCTCGCCCGGCCTGACGGTCGAGTCGGTGCAGGGCCGCTGGCGCCTGGCCGGCCGCGCCGACGTCGACCTGCTCGACGTCTCCTCGCGCCTGTCCACGCTCGACACGCTGGGCAGCTACCGCCTGACGGTGGCGGCCGACCCTTCCGGCAACGGCGCGTCGCAGCTCACGCTGTCGACACAGCAGGGTGCGCTGCAACTCTCGGGCAACGGCAGCATCGGCCCGACCGGCGTGCGCTTTCGCGGCGAGGCCCGCGCGGCCGCCGGCGAAGAAGCCCCGTTGACCAACCTGCTGAACATCATCGGGCGGCGCGACGGCGCACGGTCCGTCATTTCGATCGGATGAGCATGAAGCCACTCCTGCCTTCGGGCCCTCTCTCGCGCCGCGTCTGGCCGGCCACGCTGGCCGCCGCGCTGCTGTGCGCCGCGCTCGTGCCGCCGCCCGCCGCCTTCGCGCAATCACCCAAGGCGCGCTTCTCCGGCGAACCGGTGACGCTGAACTTCGTCAACGCCGACATCGAGGCGGTGTCGCGCGCGATGGGCGCGATCCTCAAGCAGCAGTTCATCGTCGACCCGCGCGTCAAGGGCACGGTCACGCTGTTCAGCGAGCAGCCGATCTCGCCGCGCGAGGCCTACCTGAACTACCTGGCCGCGCTGCGCGGCCTGGGCTTCACGGTGGTCGAGGTCGGCGGCCTGTTCAAGGTGGTGCCCGAGGCCGACGCCAAGCTGCAGACCGGCACGGTGGCGGTGGGCGAGACCGGTCGCCGCGGCGACCAGATCCTCACGCAGGTGTTCAAGCTCAACCACGAGAACGCCAACAACCTGGTGCCGGTGCTGCGCCCGCTGATCAGCCCGAACAACACCATCAATGCCAACCCGGGCAACAACTCGCTGGTCATCACCGACTACGCCGACAACCTGCAGCGCATCGGCAAGATCATCGCGGCCATGGATACGCCAGCCGCTGGCGAAGTGGAAGTGATCCCGCTGCGCAACGCCGTCGCGGCCGACCTCGCGCCCATCGTGCAGCGCCTGTCCGACTCGTCCGGTGTGGCCGTGCCGGGCGCCCCGGCCGGCGGCGCCACCAGTTCGGTGATCGCCGATTCGCGCAGCAACAGCCTGCTGGTCATGGCCGGCAGCCCGGCGCGGCTGGCCAGCATCCGCTCGCTGGTCGAACGGCTCGACCAGCCGCCGCAGGGCGCCGGCCGCGGCAGGCAACATCTGGGTCGTGCACCTGAAGAACGCCGATGCCGCCAAGCTCGCCGCCGTGCTGCGCGCCGCTTTCGCCGGCGCGGCGGCGGCGCCGGTCCGCGACGCCGTCCGCCACGACGGCCACCCCGGCCACCCAGCCGGCCGTCACCGCCGGCGGCGCCTCGCCGCAGGCCACCGCGCCGGTGAGCGCCAGCGCCGGGCCGTCCACCGGCGGCTTCATCCAGGCCGACCCGGCGACCAACTCGCTGATCATCACCGCCGCCGAGCCGATGTACCGGCAGCTGCGCGCGATGATCGAGCAGCTCGACTCGCGCCGTGCGCAGGTCTACATCGAGAGCATGATCGTCGAGGTGTCGGGCGACAACGCAGCCGACTTCGGCTTCCAGTGGCAGGGGCTGCTGGGCAGCAGCGGCGACAAGTACGGCGTGGCCGCCGGCACCAACTTCAACGCCGGCAACTCGTCGAGCAACAACATCGTCTCGCTGTCCGGCGCGCTGGCCGGCGGTACGCTCACCGCGCCCAGCCAGGGCCTGAACATCGCGCTGCTGAAGAACTACGGCGGCACCTACGCGCTGGCCGCGGTGGCGCGCCTGCTGCAGAGCCAGACCAACACCAACATCGTCTCGACGCCGAACCTGATCACGCTCGACAACGAGGAAGCGAAGATCATCGTGGGCAGCAACGTGCCCTTCGTCACCGGCCAGTTCACCAACACCGGCACGGCGACGACCAGCCCGTTCCAGACCATCGAGCGCAAGGACGTCGGCATCACGCTGCGCATCAAGCCGCAGATCGGCGAAGGCGGCACGGTGCGCATGACGATCTTCCAGGAGTCGTCCAGCGTCAGCGACAAGGTCGCACCGGGCACCAACAACGCCGGCCCGTCGACCGACAAGCGCTCGATCGAGTCGACCGTGGTCGTCGACGACGGCGCGATCCTGGTGCTCGGCGGCCTCATCGAGGACAAATTCACCGAGAACAAGACCAAGGTGCCGCTGCTCGGCGACCTGCCGCTGGTCGGCGGCCTGTTCCGCAGCGCCACGCGCACCAAGACGCGCACCAACCTGATGGTCTTCCTGCGCCCGGTGATCATGCGCGACGCCGAGGCGGCCAAGCGCATGTCGCTGGATCGATACGACCTCATCCGCGCGATGCAGCAGGACGCGCAGCCCGCGCCCAGCCTGGTGATGCCGATCAACGATTCGCCCGTGCTGCCGCCGCAGCGCGCGCCGTCGGCCGCCCCGGCCGCCTCGGCGCCCTGAGGAGGCGACCATGGGCGCGCGCCATCCCCTGCCCTACCAGTTCGCCAAGGCGAACACGCTGCTGCTCGAAGACGACGGCGAGCGCCTCGTGCTGTGGGCGCCGGAATCGGTGCCGCTGACGGCGCTGTCCGAGGTGCTGCGCATCTACGACGTCGACGCGCTCGAGCGCGAGGCCGCACCCTCGCTGGCCAGCCGCATCGCCGCCGCCTACGCGGGCAGCGAGTCGAGCGCGGCCACGGTGATCGGCGAGGTCGAGAGCGCCGTCGACCTGTCGCGCATGATGCAGGACCTCCCCGCGGTCGAAGACCTGCTCGAGGCCGCCAACGACGCGCCGATCATCCGCATGCTCAACGCGCTGCTCACGCAGGCCGCGAAGGACGGCGCCTCCGACATCCACATCGAGCCCTACGAGCGCAGCTCGGCGGTGCGCTTCCGCGTCGACGGCACGCTGCGCGAGGTGGTGCAGCCCAACCGCGCGCTGCACGCCGCGCTGATCTCGCGCCTGAAGATCATGGCCGAGCTCGACATCGCCGAGAAGCGCCTGCCGCAGGACGGCCGCATCTCGCTGCGCATCGGCGGCCGCGCGGTCGACGTGCGCGTGTCCACGCTGCCCAGCGCGCACGGCGAACGCGCGGTGCTGCGCCTGCTCGACAAGGGCGAGGCCAAGTTCTCGCTCGAGTCGCTGGGCATGGACGGCGACGTGCTCAGCCGCTTCGACCGGCTGATCCAGCAGCCGCACGGCATCGTGCTCGTCACCGGCCCGACCGGCTCGGGCAAGACGACCACGCTGTACGCCTCGCTCGGCCGCGTCGACACCGCCACCACCAACGTGCTGACGGTGGAAGACCCGGTCGAATACGAACTCGCCGGCATCGGCCAGACGCAGGTCAACCCGAAGATCGACCTCACGTTCGCGAAGGCGCTGCGCGCCATCCTGCGCCAGGACCCGGACGTCATCATGATCGGCGAGATCCGCGACTTCGAGACCGCGCAGATCGCCATCCAGGCCTCGCTGACCGGCCACCTGGTGCTGGCCACGCTGCACACCAACGACGCGCCCTCGGCCGTGACCCGCCTGACCGACATGGGCGTCGAGCCCTTCCTGCTGTCGAGCTCGCTGCTCGGCGTGCTCGCGCAGCGCCTGGTGCGCAAGCTGTGCCCGCACTGCAAGAAGGTCGACGAGCGCGGCCGCTACCACCCGGTGGGCTGCAAGGAATGCGGCATGAGCGGCTACAAGGGCCGCACCGGCGTGTACGAGCTGATGGTCGCCGACGAGAAGGTGCGTGCGCTGATCCACAGTCGCGCGGCCGAGAGCCAGCTGTTCGTCGCCGCCGAATCGGCCGGCCTGCGCTCGATGCGCGAGGACGGCGAACGCCTCGTCGAGCTGGGCATCACCTCGGCCGAAGAGGTCATGCGCGTGACGAGGGAATGACATGAACCCCCGAGCTTGCCGCTTTGCGTCTTCGCGGCCCCCCGAGGGGGCGTGTCCGCCTTGGGGCGGCCCGCCCGATGCCCGCCTACAAGTTCGAAGCCCTCGACGCCGCCGGCAAGGCCAGCAGCGGCCTGCTGGAGGCCGACAACGCCAAGGCGGCACGGGCGCAGCTGCGCGCCCAGTCGCTGGTGCCGCTGGACGTCAAGCAGGTCGAGGCCTCGGGCACCAGCGGCGGCGGCCTGAGCCTGAAGCGCCGCGTCTTCAACAACACGGGCCTGACGGTGTGGACGCGCCAGCTCGCCGGCCTGGTCGGCTCCGGGCTGCCGCTCGAACGATCGCTGACGGCTCTCGCCGACGAGGCCGAGGACAACCGCCAGCGCGAGCTGGTGGCGCACCTGCGCAGCGAGGTCAACTCCGGCTCGACCTTCGCTCGCGCGCTGGCCACCGCGCCGCGCGAGTTCGACGATGTGTACCGCGGCGTGGTCGCCGCCGGCGAGGCCAGCGGCGCGCTCGGCCCGGTGCTCGAGCGCCTGGCCGACGACCTGGAAGAGCGCCAGGAGCTGCGCGCCAAGCTGATCGGCGCCACGCTCTACCCGGCCATCGTCTCGCTGATCGCGGTGGTGATCGTGATCTTCCTCGTCACCTACGTGGTGCCGCAGGTGGCCTCGGTGTTCACCAGCTCGAAACGCGCGCTGCCGGCGCTCACGGTGGCGATGCTCGCCATCAGCGGCTTCCTGCGCAGCTGGGGCTGGCTGCTGCTGCTGGCCATCGCAGCGGGTGTGGGCACGCTGCTGTTCATGCTGCGCAACGAGGCTTTCCGAGAGCGTTTCGACGCCGCCTGGCTGGGCCTGCCGCTGATCGGCAAGCTCTCGCGCGGCTACAACGCGGCGCGCTTCGCCGGCACGCTGGCGATGCTGGCCAGCGCCGGCGTGCCGATCCTCAAGGCGCTGCAGGCGGCCGCCGAGACGCTGTCCAACCGCGCCATGCGCGCCGATGCGATGGATGCACTGATCCAGGTGCGCGAGGGCGCGCCGCTGGCCTCGGCGCTGGCAGGCAAGAAGCGCTTCCCCGGCCTGCTGGCGATGTTCTCGCGCCTGGGCGAGCAGACCGGCCAGCTGCCGGTGATGCTGGAGCGTGCCGCGCGCCAGCTCGGTGCCGAGGTGCAGCGCCGTGCCATGCAGATGGCCACCATCCTCGAGCCGCTGCTCATCGTCGCGATGGGCGCGGTGGTCATGCTGATCGTGCTGGCGGTGCTGCTGCCGATCATCCAGCTCAACACCTGGGTGAAATGACGCCGCCGGGACCGCCGTCCGATGCATCGGGCGCGGCCCGGCCAGCGGACACGGTCGACTCGGCCCACGCGCTGGAGCAGGAACTGGCCCGGCGCCTGCTCAACCTGACCGCCGGCGTGATCCTCGCGTTCTCGGGCGCCTTCCTGCTCGTCAACCTGTGGAGCCGGCTGTGGCCCGAGGCCCTGCTTGCGGTCGGCGTGGTGGCCGGTACGGCGATCGCCTGGCACCACGCCCAGCGTACGGCCCAGCCCGTGCTCGGCATGCGGCTGCTGGTCTGGACCACCTTCTTCGGCCTGTCCGGCGGCCTGCTGCGCCAAGGCAGCACGCTGGGCCCGGCGATCTGGTGGCTCGGCGCGCTGCCGGTGCTGCTGCTGCAGGGTGGCGCGCTGATCGACGGCGTCGTGATGACGGCGCTGATCATCCTCGAGGCGGCGTTCGTCGTTCAGTTCGCGGGGCTGCTCGGCGTCGTGCCGGTCGATCCGGCGCAGCTCGGCGCGGTGCGGCGCGACGTCGCCATCGTCGGCGTGCTGCTGGTCAACGGCTTCGTGATGCTGATGGGCATCCGCTGGCGCCGCGCGCTGCTCGCGCAGCTCGACGCCACGCGACTGCAGGCGGAAGACGCGGTGCGGGTGAAGAGCCGCTTCCTCGCCAACATGAGCCACGAGATCCGCACGCCGCTGCATGGCATCGTGGGCGCAGCCGAGCTGCTGCGCGGCTCGCGGCTCGACGAAGGCCAGCGCCAGGTGCTGTCGGTGCTGCGGCGCAGCTCGGCCTCGCTGCTCGGGCTGGTCAACGACGTGCTCGACTTCTCCAAGCTGGAGGCCGGACGCATGCGTGTGGAGCACACCCGCTTCGACCTGCACGACGCGATCCACGATGCGTCCGAGGTGTTCTCGGCACAGGCCGAGGTCAAGGACATCGAGCTGCTGTCGCACTGCACCGCCGACCTGCCGCTGACCACCGTCGGCGACGCCGCGCGGCTGCGCCAGATCCTGCACAACCTGGTGGGCAATGCGGTGAAGTTCACCGAGGCCGGCGAGGTGCGCGTGTTCGCCGCGCCCGAGCGCGGCCCCGACGGCAGCGCCTGGGTGCGCGTGTCGGTGCGCGACACCGGCATCGGCATGACCGGGGCGCAGGTGGCCGGGTTGTTCGAGGCCTTCTCGCAGGCCGACCTGTCGACCACGCGCCGCTTCGGCGGCAGCGGCCTGGGCCTGGCCATCGCGCGAGAGCTCGCCGAACTGCTCGGTGGCCGCATCGAGGTGCAGAGCCTCGCCGGGCGAGGCTCCAGCTTCATGCTGCTGATGCCGCTGGTCGACAGCCCGCAGGCCGCGCCGGAGCCAGCGCTGTTCGCGGGCGTGCAGGTGCAGGTGGTCAGCCCTCAGCGTAGCCGCCGCGAAGACCTCGCCGAACTGGTGCAGCGACACGGCGGCGCCTGTGAGGCCTTCGAGGCGCTGCCAGCGCCCGGCGCCCCACACGCGCCGGGCAGCCGGCAGATCGTGCTGTGCGACGACCGCGCACTCGCCGCTGCCGGCCTGTCCGTGGCGGGCTGGGCCGACCGGCTCGCGTCGAGCGGCGAGCGCGGCGTGCTGATCGTCGGCCTGAGCGCCGACGCGCGCCAGCTGCCGCGCGAGCTGCTGCCGGTGTACCGGCCTGCAGGCCCCGCGCGCGTGATCGATGCGCTGCAGCGCGCGGTCAGCGGCCAACCGCCGGACAGCGCCCGCATGGATCTCGATGGCAGCACGGCGCTAGCTGGCACTCGCCGCCCGAAGGTGCTGCTGGTCGAAGACAACCCCGTCAACCAACTGGTGGCGCAGGCGCTGCTCGAACGGCTCGGCGCCGCGGTGGTGCTGGCCGGCGACGGTGCGCAGGCCCTGCAGCGCCTGAACGAGGCCGAGTTCGACGTCGTGCTGATGGATTGCCAGATGCCGGTGATGGACGGCCTGGCCTGCACGCGTGCACTGCGCGAGCGCGAGGTCCGGCTGCAGCTTCGCCGCGTGCCGGTGGTGGCGATGACGGCCGCGAGCGACGACGATGCCCGCGACGATTGCCGCGAAGCCGGCATGGACGACTTTCTCACGAAGCCGGTCGATCAGCTGCAGTTCGCCGCGGTTCTGGCACGGGTCATGCGTGCAACAGCCCCGTGATTGGGGTTTTGTTCGATGTCTCGGTTGTGGCACGCTTTGCTTCAATACAGTCGAGACGTCATGGATCCGGAGGTAGCGATCGATGAGTTCATCGAATGACCTGGTGACCGTGCCCCGCGGCGGCATTCCGCGCAGCGGGCTGCCCATCGCGCACATGCGCAGCGTCTACCGCATGGGCGACGTCGAGCGCCGGCTCGACAAGCTCCCGGCCAAGGACCACGAAAGCCTGCGCTCCACCTACGAGCGCATGATCGAGAAGGGCCCCGAGCGCTTCCAGGTCAAGCCATCGGGCCTGCCGGTGATGGACCACCTCTACGACGACCTGCCCAACTTCGCCGAAGTGCTCGACGACGTGAAGCGGCAGTTGGCGCTGTGCGAGGACAGCCGCGACGCGCTCGAGATCACGCCGCTGCTGCTGCTCGGCCCGCCGGGCGTGGGCAAGACGCACTTCGCACGCGCCCTGTCGCACCTGCTGGGCACCGGCATGGGCTTCATCTCGATGAGCTCGATGACCGCCGGCTGGGTGCTTTCCGGCGCGAGCAGCCAGTGGAAGGGTGCACGGCCGGGCAAGGTGTTCGAGACGCTCGTCGATGGCCAGTATGCCAACCCGGTGATGGTGGTCGACGAGATCGACAAGGCCGGCGGCGAGCATGCCTACGACCCGCTGGGCGCGCTGTACAGCCTGCTCGAGCACGACACCGCGCTGGCCTTCACCGATGAGTTCGCCGAGGTGCCGATCGATGCCAGCCAGCTGATCTGGGTCGCGACCGCCAACGATGCGCGCAGCATCCCCGACCCGATCCTCAACCGCATGAACGTGTACGAGGTGCAGGCGCCCGACCACGATGCGGCGCGCCGCATCGCGGCCAAGCTGTACCACGGCATCCGCGCCGAGCACGACTGGGGTTCGCGCTTCGAGCCGCAGGCGCGACCGGAAGTGCTCGACCGCCTGGCCGAGATGGCGCCGCGCGAGATGCGCCGCGCCTGGATGACGGCCTTCGGCAACGCCAAGCTCGACCACCGCGACCACGTGCTGCCGCGCGACCTGCCCGAGCCCGGGCACAAGCGCGGGTCGATCGGCTTCGTGCAGTAGCACGCCGGGTCCGGCCCCAACAAAGGAAACCGGCCGGCGACGCGCCTGAAACGACGCTGCGACATGCGGCGGCGAAGCTGTGCATCCCGCGGCCTTCGATGCCGCACCCGATGCCAGGACCCGCCATGACCCCGCAACAGACCGACCTCATCCGGCGCAGCTTCGCGCTCGTCGCCCCGATGGCCGACGAGGCCGCCGCCCTCTTCTATCGCAAGCTGTTCGACCATGCGCCCGCACTTCGGCCGCTGTTCATCGGCGACCTGCGCAGCCAGGGCCGCAAGCTGATGGACATGATCGGCGCCGCGGTGAAGCTGCTCGACCGCCCCGAATCGCTGGTGCCGGTGCTGGCCCAGCTGGGCGCGCGCCACGCCGGCTATGGCGTGCAGGCAGGTGACTACCGCAGCGTCGGCCTCGCGCTGATGGCGACGCTCGATGAAGGCCTGGGCGCCGACTTCGACGACGCCACGCGCGAGGCCTGGGGCGCGATGTACGCGCTGGTCAGCACGACCATGATGGCCGCCGCCGGCCAGGCGCGCCGCGCGGCTTGAGGCCGCTCAGTTCATCAGCACCGTGGCCAGCCGGTCGATCAGGTCGGCCCGCGCGAATGGCTTGTCCAGGCTCGCGCAGCCGGATTCCGCCAGGAACTTCTCGGCCCCCGGCGACAGCGTGTCGCCGGTGACGAAGAGCATGCGCCGCGCCAGCGCCGGGTGGCGCGCCTTCACCTCGCGCCACAGGGCCGCGCCGTCCATCTCGGGCATGCGCAGGTCGGACACGATGGCGTCGAAGCGTGCCTCGCCGAGCAGCTCCAGCGCCAGCGCGCCGGACTCGGCGGTGGCCACCTCGAAGCCGGCGCTCTCGAGCATCGCGCGCATCAGCTCGGCAATCTCGGGCTCGTCGTCGACGACCAGCACGCGGGCCGGGCCGGAACCGTCGGCGCTGCCCAGGGCCCCCGGCTCGGTGACACCTTCGGCACGGCCGCTGATCGGCAGGCTCATGCGGAACACCGCACCGACGCTGCTGATCTCCAACCCGAGCTGGCCGCCATGCTCGCGCACCAGCGAGCGCGACACGGCAAGTCCCAGGCCAGTGCCCATGCCCTCGGCCTTGGTGGTGAAGAAGGGCTCGAAGATGGTCTCGTGCAGCGCCGGCGGCACGCCGGGGCCGCTGTCGGCCACGCGCAGCCACACGCGCGGCTCGCGGTTGTCGCGCCGCGCCTCCACGCCGGAGGACACGCGCACGACGCGCTGCGCCAGCTCCGGCGCGGCGGCGAGCGCCTGCTGCGCATTGACCAGCAGGTTGAGCACCACCTGGCCGATCTGGTCGGCGTCGGCACTGACCTCGGGCAGTTCGGGTGCCAGTGCAAGCTGCAGCTCGATGCCGTGGCTGCGGAAGGTGTAGGCCAGCATGTCGACCGCGGCGCGCGCCAGGTCGTTGAGCTGCACGTTGTGACGCTGCGCCGGCTTCTGCCGCGCCATGTTGAGGAAGGTGCGCACGATGCGGCCGCAGCGTTCGGCGGCTTCGCGGATGCGCCGCGCATCGGCCTGCAGCGCGGGCTCGCCTTCGCATTTCTCCTCCAGCAGGCTGGCGCGGCCCATCACGATGGCCAGCGGGTTGTTCAGCTCGTGCGCCACGCCGGCCAGCAGGCTGCCCATCGCGCCGAGCTTCTCGCTCTGGCGCAGCGCCTCGCGCTGGCGCTCGATCTGCTCGGCGGCGGCGCGCCGCTCCGACAGGTCGGTGAGCGAGGCGGTGAAGTGCGATTCGCCCTCCAGGTCGGTGCGCCACAACACCACCTCGACCGGGAATTCGGCACCGTCGGCACGCATCGCCGTCATCTCGACACGACGGCCCAGCGCGTCCGCATCGCCGCCCTCGCGCATGCGCGCGATCGCCGCTTCGTGCCCGGCGCGATGGCGCGGCGGCACGGCCACGTCGACGACCGGGCGGCCGAGCACCTCCTCGCGCCGCCGCCCGAACATCGCCTCGGCGGCGGGGTTGAACTCGACGATGCGGCCCGTCGCATCGGTGGAGATGATCGCCGCCAGCGCGTGGTCGACGATGGCCGACTTCAGCGCCAGGGCCTGCTGCTCGCGCGCCTGCGCCTCGCGTGCGGCACCGAAGGTCTCGCGCGTCAGCCGCACCCAGGGGGCCCAGATCTGCGGCAGCGAAGGCTCGGCGGCATTCAGGTCGAAGGCCTTGCGGTGCAGGTAGTCGACCAGGCGCAGCGAAGGCAGTGCATGGCGGCGCCACAGCAGCGTGGCGATACCGAGAAAGAGCACCAGCAGCGCGGCGCCGCCCGCCGCGTAAGGCGCCACGTCGCGCAGCACGAGCCGGCGCACATGCGCGCCGTCGCTGGCGTACACCGCGCGCCAGGGTGCGACGGTGGATGCTCGCGCCGACAGCAGCAGCGCACCCGAGCGTTGCGCCACCGGCGCGTCGAGCGCACGCAGCAGGTCGTCGGGAGAAAGCCCCGGCAGCGCGCCGTCCAGCGACGAGTTCGCCGGCTCGTCGCGAGCCTGGTACTCCCAGACCACGCGCCCGGCCGTGTCGAGCACCCAGAAGCGGCCGATGCCGGCTTCGATGCGTGCGGCATCCAGGGCACCTGCAGGCAGTTCGCCCGTGACGGTGCCGGGGCTGTCGTTGAGCATCAGTGCCGTGGTGACGCGGATGGCGCCGTCCGACCTGACCTGCCAGGTCACCGCATCCCGGAACACGCGGCCGTCTTCGCCGGCTGCGGCGTGCCGCGCGGCCAGCCGCTGCATGGCACCGACCACGTCGGTGGCACCCAGTTCGGCGAGCAGTTCGTCGCTGCGCACCCAGGGGTAGACCCACAGCTGCGAGCCCAGCGCGTCGACGTAGTAGGTGCGCCGGAAACCACCGCGCCCGGCGGTGACCAGCCGGGCCTGCTGCGCGAACAGCGCGGCCTGTTCGACGGCGGCGCCGCGCCAGCGCGGGTCCTTGCGCTGCGGCCCGGCCAGCAGCACCTGCGGCGCGCTGTCGCGCAGCACCGGCGGCAGCGCGTCCATCGTGTAGGCCGTGTCGGCGGCGTTGGCGGCCAGCGAGGCGCGGTCCACCGGCACCGACGGCGCCAGCGATGGCACCTGCGTCGCGTTGCGCAGCCGCAGCAGGTTGTCGCGCAGCGGCGCGAGCACCGCGTCGAGCCGCGTCACGCGGCGTTCGGTGCTCATCGCGATCTGCCGCTGAGTGCCGAGCGCGACGATCTCGAACTGCAGCGCCAGCACGTAGAGCATGGCCGCAGCCACCGGCAGGCCGAGCGCCAGCATCAGCAGCGCATAACTTCGGCGCAGGCGCTGCAGCGCCGCGTCCGGCACCGGCTGCGGCAAGGTCACGCGCCGGCCCCGCCCCCGGGAACGTAGACGTAGCCGACGTTGCGCACGGTCTTGAGCACCTCCGGCTTGTCGGGGTTGCGTTCGATCTTGCGGCGCAGCCGCATGATGCGCAGGTCGATGGAACGGTCGAACACGTCCCAGCCGCGGTTGTGCGCCTGCTCCATGATCTGGTCGCGGTTCAGCGGCCGGTTCGGGTGACGAGCGAACAGCGCGAGCAGGTCGTATTCGGCCGCGCTGATCTCGACTTCGGCACCATGGGCACCGAACAGGCGGCGCTGGTCGAGATCGAGCTCGCATTCGCCGAAGCGCACGCGTCGCGTGGCCGGTTCGGCCGCTGCCGCCGCGACCGGAGTTGCCGGCCCCACGGCCAGCCGGCGCAGCACGGCGCGCGAGCGGGCAAGCAACTCGCGCATCTCGAAGGGCTTGGGCAGGTAGTCGTCGGCGCCGAGCTCCAGGCCGACGATGCGGTCGACCGACTCGCCGGCAGTGGTCAGCATCACCAGGCCCAGGCGCGGATGGTTCTCGCGCAGGAAGCGCGCCAGCGACAGCCCGTTCTCGCCGGGCATGTTGACGTCGAGGATGGCAAGCTCGGGTACACGCTGCGCAACCTGCCGGCGTGCAGCGGCCGCGTCCTCGGCGAGCACGACCTCGAAGCCATGGCGGCCGAAGTACTCGCCGAGCAGCGCGCGCAACTCCGGCTCGTCGTCGACCACCATCACCAGCGGGGCGGCGCCGGCTGCGACCTGGACCTGGCTCACGGGGAAGGCTCCTGCGGCAAAGGTTTGCGAGCGCGGATCATATCGACCGGGCAAGGCCGGCGACAACGGTGCAAGCGAGCTGGCCAGCCAGGTCATGCCGAGCTCCGGCGATTCAGGCGGCGCATGCCGCCGTGGCGGGGTGGTGCGCCGTGGCCGCCGGCTCGTCCGCCAGGTCTTCGGGGAAACATTCGCTGCGGTACATCGGCGCGGGCGCACTCTCGCCGGCCTGCAGCCGGTAGATGCGCGACACGGCCAGCGAGCGGGCCAGGTAGAGCCAGCCGGAGGGCGGCCGGCAGGGGAAGGCGGCGGGTGCGTTCATCGGATCGTCCTGTCGGGGTGGCGCAGGCGGCTGCGGGATGGAGCGATGCTCGGCCGGCCGTGTTTCGCGCCGGCTTCAGCCCCGGCCCCGCCGTGTTTCATGTGTTGCGCGATCGTTATCATGGGTCGCATGCCCGTCTCCCTCGCCGGCCAGCTGGTCGTGGCCATCTCCTCGCGCGCCCTCTTCGATTTCGAGGAAGAGAACCAGGTCTTCGAGGCCTCGGACGACCGCGCCTACATGCAGCTTCAGCTGCAGCGGCTGGAGCGCGCCGCCAAGCCCGGCGTGGCCTTCTCGCTGGTCAACAAGCTGCTGGCCTTCAACACGCCGGGCAAGCAGCGCGTCGAGGTGGTGATCCTGTCGCGCAACGACCCGGTCTCGGGCATGCGCGTGTTCCGCTCGGCGCAGCACTACGGGCTGCCGATCCAGCGCGGCGTGTTCACGCGCGGCGAATCGCCGTGGCGCTACCTGCGCCCCCTGGCGGCCAACCTGTTCCTGTCGACCAACGAACCCGACGTGCGCTCGGCGCTGAGCGCCGGCGTGCCGGCCGCGCGCGTCTACCCGCAGTCGGCGCGGGCTTCCGACGCCCACCCCGACGAGGTTCGCATCGCCTTCGACGGCGACGCGGTGCTGTTCTCCGACGAGGCCGAGCGCGTGTTCCAGCGCGACGGTCTCGATGCCTTCCAGAGCCACGAGCGCCAGCAGGCCGCCACGCCGCTGGCCGCCGGGCCGTTCAAGCCGCTGCTCGAGGCGCTGCAGGCATTGCAGCGCGAGCCGGGTCAGAACATGCGCATCCGCACCGCGCTGGTCACCGCGCGCAGCGCGCCGGCGCACGAGCGCGCCATCCGCACGCTGATGGAGTGGCACATCGAGGTCGACGAGGCGATGTTCCTCGGCGGGCTGCCCAAGGGCGAGTTCCTGCGCGAGTTCGAGCCCGACTTCTTCTTCGACGACCAGACCGGCCACATCGAGAACGCCGCGCCGCACGTGCCGGCGGGGCACGTGGCTTCGGGCATCGTCAACGGCTGAGCCCGGCGCTCAGCCGAGCAGCCGCGCCGCGAGCCGCTCCATCAGCGGGCGCCGGTCCCAGGCCTGCACGGCACGCTCGGCGAACTCGCGGCCCCGCTCGGTCAGGCGGAAGTAGTGGATGTGCTCGAAGCCGTCGGGGTTGTCGTACTCGTCGATCAGCGCGTACTCGACCAGCGGGCGGAAGGCGGTTTGCACCGTGCCGCCGTCGATCGAGCAGCCACCCCAGCTCTCGCTGGCCCGCACCAGCACGTGGCCGCGCCGCAAGGCGCGCAGGGCATCGATGAATTCCCCGCGGTTGGCGATGATGGTCGAGTCGGGCATGGCGTCCTGCTTCGATGGAGTCGATCCTGAAGCCATCTTCGGCATCGGCGCCAGGTGGGAGCCGTCGAAAAGTCGCGGGTTCCGCCGCCAATCCGGTCTCGCGAGCCGCGGCCGTGGCAAAGCTCACACGCCGCGGTGCACGTGGCGGCGCAGCGCCGGCAGGTCGAGCACGCGCAGGCCACCGTACTCGATGGCGATCAGTCCCTCGGCCTGCAGCGAGCGCAGCGCCTCGTTGACCCGCTGGCGCGACAGGCCGACCAGGTAGCCCAGCTCCTGCTGCGTGATGCGCAGCAGCGTGCCCACCCCCGGGTACAGCACCGGGTGGAACAGCGCCGCGAGGCTGCGCGCCACCCGGGTGTCGGGGTCGTTCAGGCGATCGATCTCGCGCGCCGCGATGAACTGGCCGAGCCGCTCGTTGAGCTGGTTCATCACGTAGCGGTTGAACGGGATGCTGCGCTCGAGCAGCCACTCGAAGGTGGCGATGTCCAGGCCCGCCACCGTGCTCTTGCGCAACGGCTCGATGTTGTAGCGGTAGACCTCGCGCTTGAGCAGCGTGCCTTCGCCGAACCAGGCCCCCGGCGGCACGCCGGTGAAGGTAATGGCGAAGCCCAGCGAACTGTCGTTGCTCATCTTCAGCAGGCCGTCGAGCACGCCGAACCAGTAGTTGGCCTGCCGGCCGATCTTGCAGACATAGTCGCCCGGGCTGGCCTCGACCACCTGCAGCGCCGCGACGACGCGCGCGTGCTCGGTCGCGTCGAGCAGTTCCAGCCAGGGCACCATCGCCAGTTCTTCCGGCAGCGGCGCGCGGGCGCGCTGGCGCAAGGGCGCCGGGCGGTGCGGGAGTTCGGCGGTCGGGGTGCTCATGCGCCTGGAAATTGACTGCGGACTGACAGCGGCCCCTGGGGAAAGTCCCCTCGGGTCTGTCCCGGAGATTGTCGTCACAACGACAACTTGACGTCAAACTAGTTCCTACAGTCCAGCCACCGACAGGAGACAAGCGGTGCAGACCACCTTTCCGCGCCTGATGCTCGAACACGCAAGGCAGCGCCCCACGGCGCCGGCCCTGCGCGAGAAGGTCTATGGCATCTGGCAGACCCTCACCTGGGCCGATCTGGCGCAGCTCGTGCGCGAGCTGGCGGGCGGCATGGCCGTGGCGGGCCTCAAGCGCGACGACCACATCGTCGTCGTCGGCGACAACCGCCCGCGCCTGTACGCCTCGATGCTCGCCGCGCAGGCGCTGGGCGCCGTGCCGATCCCGCTGTACCAGGATGCCGCCTCGGCCGAGTTCGTCTTCCCGATCGTCAATGCCGACGTCGGCTTCGCCATCGTCGAGGACCAGGAGCAGGTCGACAAGCTGCTCGAGATCCGCGACAAGTGCCCGCTGCTCACGCGCATCTGGTACGACGATCCGCGCGGCCTGCGCAACTACAGCGAGCCCGGCCTGACCGCGCTGGATGCGCTGATCGAATCCGGCCGCTCCCATGCGCAGGCGAATCCGGGCTTCTTCGACGCCGAGGTCGCCAAGGGCGCGCCGCAGGACATGGCGGCGATGTTCTTCACCTCCGGCACCACCGGCAACCCGAAGGGCGTGGTGCACACGCACTTCACGCTGCTCGACCGCGCCAAGGCCGGCGCCGATTTCGACAAGTTGACCGCCAAGGAAGAGGTGCTCGCCTACCTGCCGCCGGCCTGGATCGGCCAGAACATCTTCAGCTACGCGCAGTGGCTGGCCTGCGGCTACGTGGTCAACTGCCCCGAGTCGGCGGCCACGGTGACGATCGACCTGAAGGAGATCGGGCCGACCTACTACTTCGCGCCGCCGCGGGTCTTCGAGGGCCTGCTGACCAGCGTGATGATCCGCATGGAAGACGCCAGCGCGATCAAGCGCAAGCTCTTCCACCACTACATGGACGTGGCCCGCAAGGTCGGCCCAGCCTTGATGGACGGCAAGCCGGTGTCCTTCGGCGACAAGCTGAGCTACGCGCTGGGCAACCTGCTCGTCTACGGCCCGCTGCGCAACACGCTCGGCCTGAGCCGCGTGCGCGTGGCCTATACCGCCGGCGAGGCGATCGGGCCCGACCTGTTCACCTTCTACCGCTCGATCGGCATCAACCTCAAGCAGCTCTACGGCTCCACCGAGACCGCCGTGTTCGTCTGCCTGCAGCCCGACAACGAAGCCAAGGCCGACACCGTGGGCGTGCCCATCGCGGGCGTGGAGATCAAGCTCACCGACAGCGGCGAGATCCTCATCAAGTCGCCCGGGCTGCTCAAGGAGTACTACAAGAACCCGGCCGCCACCGCCGAGGTGCTCGACGCCGACGGCTGGTACCACACCGGCGACGCCGGCTTCCTGGACGCCGGCGGCCACCTGAAGATCATCGACCGCGCCAAGGATGTCGGCCGCATCATCGGCGGCGCCAACGACGGTGCGATGTTCGCGCCCAAGTACGTCGAGAACAAGCTGAAGTTCTTCCCGCACGTCAAGGAGGCCGTGGCCTTCGGCGACAAGCGCGATCGTGTCTGCGCCTTCATCAACATCGACGTCGAGGCGGTGGGCAACTGGGCCGAGAAGCGCGGCCTGCCCTATGCCGGCTACACCGACCTGGCGCAGAAGCCCGAGGTCTACGAGCTGGTGCGCGAATGCGTCGAGAAGGTCAATGCCGACCTGGCCGCCGACGCCATGCTCGCCGGCAGCCAGATCAGCCGCTTCCTGATCCTGCACAAGGAGCTCGACGCCGACGACGGCGAGCTCACCCGCACGCGCAAGGTGCGCCGCGGCTTCATCGGCGAGCGCTACCAGGTGCTGGTCGACGCCCTGTACGAAGGCCGCGCCGAGCAGTACATCGAGACGCAGGTGAAGTTCGAGGACGGCCGCAGTGGCATGGTCTCGGCGACGCTGAAGATCTCCGACGCGAAGACATTCCCGACCATGAAGAAAGCCGCCTGACCATGGCCGCGAGAAAGATCGGCGGCGTCATTCTCGACGTCCAGAACATCAGCCTGCGATTCGGCGGCGTGAAGGCGCTCACCGACATCAGCTTCGACGTGCGCGAGCACGAGGTGCGCGCCATCATCGGCCCCAACGGCGCCGGCAAGAGCTCGATGCTCAACTGCATCAACGGCGTCTACACGCCGCAGGAAGGCTCGATCACGCTGCGCGGCCAGACCTTCAAGCACATGAACTCGCGCCAGGTGGCCGAGATGGGCATCGCGCGCACCTTCCAGAACCTGGCGCTGTTCAAGGGCATGAGCGTGATCGACAACATCATGACCGGGCGCAACCTGCGCATGAAGAGCAACCTCTTCCAGCAGGCCATCCGCTGGGGTGCCGCCGAGCGCGAGGAGATCGAGCACCGCGAGTTCGTCGAGAAGATCATCGACTTCCTCGAGATCCAGGCCTACCGCAAGACGCCGGTGGGCCGCCTGCCCTACGGGCTGCAGAAGCGCGTCGACCTGGGCCGGGCGCTGGCCATGGAGCCCAGCCTGCTGCTGCTGGACGAACCGATGGCCGGCATGAACGTGGAGGAGAAGCAGGACATGAGCCGCTTCATCCTCGACGTCAACGACGAGTACGGCACCACCATCGTGCTGATCGAGCACGACATGGGCGTGGTGATGGACATCTCCGACCGCGTGGTCGTGCTCGACTACGGCAAGAAGATCGGCGACGGCACGCCGGATCAGGTGCGCAGCAATCCGGACGTCATCGACGCCTACCTCGGCACGAGCCACTGAGAGCAGACCATGGCCTTCTTCCTCGAAACACTGATCGGCGGGCTGATGTCCGGCATGCTGTATTCGCTGATCGCGATCGGCTTCGTGCTGATCTTCAAGGCCAGCGGCGTGTTCAACTTCGCCCAGGGGGCGATGGTGCTGTTCGCCGCGCTGGCGATGGCGCGCTTCTCGGAGTGGATCCCCGCGGCGCTGGGCATCGAGAACAAGGTGCTGGGCAACGTGCTCGCCTTCGCCGCCGCGATGGTCGTGATGATCGCCGTGGCCTGGCTGATCGAGCGGCTGGTGCTCGGCAAGCTGGTCAACCAGGAAGGCATCACGCTGCTGATGGCCACGCTGGGCATCACCTACTTCCTCGACGGCTTCGGCCAGACGCTGTTCGGCAGCGACATCTACAAGATCGACGTGGGCATGCCCAAGGATCCGATCTTCCTGTTCGACAGCGTGTTTCCCGGCGGCATCCTGGTCAGCCAGGAAGACCTCTACGCCGCGGTGATCGCCGCCGCGCTGGTCGCCGCGCTCAGCCTGTTCTTCCAGAAGACCGCCACCGGGCGCGCGCTGCGCGCGGTGGCCGACGACCACCAGGCGGCGCAGTCGATCGGCATCCCGCTGTCGCGCATCTGGGTCATCGTCTGGAGCGTGGCCGGCTTCGTCGCGCTGGTGGCCGGCATCATCTGGGGCAGCAAGCTGGGCGTGCAGTTCTCGCTGTCGCTGGTGGCGCTGAAGGCGCTGCCGGTGGTGATCCTCGGCGGCCTGACCTCGGTGCCCGGCGCCATCATCGGCGGGCTGATCATCGGCGTGGGCGAGAAGCTCTCCGAGGTCTTCATCGGCCCGATGTTCGGCGGCGGCATCGAGATCTGGTTCGCCTACGTGCTGGCGCTGGTGTTCCTGCTGGTGCGGCCGCAGGGCCTGTTCGGCGAGAAGATCATCGATCGGGTCTGACACCATGCTCTACAGAGAAAACGGCCAGTTCAAGACCAGCTACCGCGCCGACCAGGCGGTCTTCCCGATCGCGCAGGACCGCCTTGCGATCGGCCTGATGCTGGCCTTCGCGATCATCGTCGTGCCCCTCGTCGCGCCGGAGTACCTGTTCCGCGCGATCCTGATTCCCTTCCTGATCCTGTCGCTGGCCGCGCTCGGCCTGAACATCCTGGTCGGCTACTGCGGCCAGATCTCGCTGGGCACCGGCGCCTTCATGGCGGTGGGCGCCTACGCGGCCTACAACTTCCAGGTGCGCATCGATGGCATGCCGCTGATCGTCTCGCTGCTGATGGGCGGCGTGTGCGCCACGGCGGTGGGCGTGCTGTTCGGCATTCCGTCCCTGCGCATCAAGGGCCTGTACCTCGCGGTAGCGACGCTGGCGGCGCAGTTCTTCACCGACTGGGCCTTCCTGCGCATCAAGTGGTTCACGAACGATTCGTCTTCCGGCTCGGTCAGCGTCGCCGACCTCAAGGTGCTCGGGCTGCCCATCGACACACCGGTGCAGAAGTACCTGTTCTGCCTGGCGTTCCTGATCGTCTTCGCGATGCTGGCGAAGAACCTGGTGCGCGGCCACATCGGCCGCGAGTGGATGGCCATCCGCGACATGGACGTGGCCGCCTCGGTGATCGGCATCCGCCCGGTGTACGCCAAGCTCACCGCGTTCGCGGTCAGCTCGTTCATCGTCGGCGTGGCCGGCGCGCTGTGGGGCTTCGTGCACCTGGGCTCCTGGGAGCCGGCGGCCTTCAACATCGACCGCTCGTTCCAGTTGCTGTTCATGGTCATCATCGGCGGGCTGGGCTCGATCATGGGCAGCTTCTTCGGCGCGGCCTTCATCGTGGTGCTGCCGATCGTGCTGGACAACCTGCCCTACTGGTTCGGCATCCCGATCGACACGGCGCTCGCCTCGCACCTGACCTTCATGATCTTCGGCGCCCTGATCGTGTTCTTCCTGATCGTCGAGCCGCACGGCCTGGCGCGACTGTGGTCGATCGGCAAGGAAAAGCTGCGCCTGTGGCCCTTCCCGCATTGACGCCCCGTTTCTACCCACGCACCGACGAGTGCCCTTTCCACCCCTCCTGGAGGCAGACATGAAGTTCAAGTCCCTGACAATGGCCGCGACGATCGCCGCGACCGGACTGGCCAGCCTGGCCACGGCACCCGCCGCCTTCGCGCAGGCGAAGGAGCAGTTCTTCCCGGTGCTCGTCTACCGCACCGGGGCCTACGCGCCCAACGGCATCCCGTTCGCCAACGGCTATGTCGACTACCTGAAGCTGGTGAACGCGCAGGGCGGCATCAACGGCGTGAAGGTCAGCTTCGAGGAATGCGAGACCGGCTACGCCACCGACAAGGGCGTGGAGTGCTACGAGCGCCTGAAGGGCAAGGGCGCCACGGTGTTCCAGCCGCTGTCCACCGGCATCACCTTCGCGCTGACCGAGAAGGCGCCGGGCGACAAGATCCCGCTCATCACCGCCGGCTACGGCCGCAGCGAGAGCACCGACGGCAACGTCTTCAAGTGGAACTTCCCGCTCACCGGCACCTACTGGGACGCGGCCGACATCCTGCTGCAGCACGTCGGCAAGAAGGAAGGCGGCATCGACAAGCTCAAGGGCAAGAAGATCGCCCTCGTCTACCACGACAGCCCGTACGGCAAGGAGCCGATCCCGCTGCTGCAGGAGCGCAGCAAGATGCACGGCTTCGAGCTGCAGCTGATCCCGGTGACGCACCCCGGCGTCGAGCAGAAGGCCGCCTGGCTGCAGATCCGCCAGAACCGGCCCGACTACGTGTTCCTGTGGGGCTGGGGCGTGATGAACTCCACCGCGCTGAAGGAGGCCGTGGCCACCGGCTACCCGCGCGACAAGATGTACGGCGTGTGGTGGGCGGGCGCCGAGCCCGACGTGAAGGACGTCGGCGACGGCGCCAAGGGCTACAACGCGCTGGCGCTGCAGCATGGCGCCGAGCCGAACTCCAAGATCGTCAAGGACGTTCTGGCGCAGGTGCATGGCAAGGGCCAGGGCACCGGGCCGAAGGACGAGGTCGGCCAGGTCCTCTACATGCGCGGCCTGTCTGCGGCCATGCTGGCGGTCGAAGGCGTGCGCCGCGCGCAGGAGCGCTACGGCAAGGGCAAGGTCATGACCGGTGAGCAGGCCCGCTGGGGTTACGAGAACCTGGCGCTCGACCAGAAGAAGCTCGACGCGCTGGGCTTCGCCGGCGTGATGCGGCCGATCAGCACCTCGTGCGCCGACCACCGCGGCGCCACCTGGGCACGCGTGCACACCTGGGATGGCGCGAAGTGGAACTTCAGCTCCGACTGGTACCAGAGCGACGACTCGATCATCAAGCCGATGATCAAGGCCGCCGCCGACAAGTACGCGACGGAGAAGAAGCTGACGCGTCGCACGCCTGAAGACTGCCAGTCCTGATCGCCCGGGCGGCTGACCCGTCGCGCCTGTTCGCCCTCCCCACCCCCCCAGGGAGGGGGGCCCCCGAGGCCCCTCCCACGCCGGGTACGGCGCTGAAGCAAGTCAAATCGGAACGCGCATGAGCAACATCATCCTCAACGTCAACGGCATCGAGGTCATCTACAACCACGTGATCCTGGTGCTCAAGGGCGTGTCGCTGCAGGTGCCCGAAGGCGGCATCGTGGCGCTGCTCGGCGGCAACGGCGCGGGCAAGACGACCACGCTGCGCGCGGTGAGCAACCTGCTGGCCGGCGAGCGCGGCGAGGTCACCAAGGGCAGCATCGAACTGCGCGGCGAGCGCATCGAGAAGCTGTCGACCTCCGACATGGTCGAGCGCGGCGTGATCCAGGTGATGGAGGGGCGGCACTGCTTCGCCCACCTGACGATCGAGGACAACCTGATGACCGGCGCCTACACCCGCAAGGATGGCAAGGCCGCCGTCGCACAGACGCTGGAGAAGGTCTACAACTACTTCCCGCGCCTGAAGACGCGCCGCACCTCGCAGGCCGCCTACACCTCGGGCGGCGAGCAGCAGATGTGCGCCATCGGCCGCGCGCTGATGGCCAACCCGAAGATGGTGCTGCTCGACGAGCCCTCGATGGGCCTGGCGCCGCAGATCGTCGAAGAGGTGTTCGAGATCGTCAAGGACCTGAACACCAAGGAGAAGGTCACCTTCCTGCTGGCCGAGCAGAACACCAACATCGCGCTGCGCTACGCCGACTACGGCTACATCCTGGAGAACGGCCGCATCGTGATGGACGGCGAGGCCAAGGCGCTGCGCGAGAACGAGGACGTGAAGGAGTTCTACCTCGGCGTGGGCGGCGGCGACCGCAAGAGCTTCCGCGACGTGAAGAGCTACAAGCGCCGCAAGCGCTGGCTGGCCTGAGGCCGCGCCGATGAGCGACGACTCCTTCGGCTTCGCGCCACCGCCGTTCAAGGCCGACGAAGCGCTGCAGCGCGCGAAGCGCGAGCTGCGCGAACTCGGCCTGAGCGAGCGCGAGGGCCGCTTCGAGCGCAGTGGCCAGCAGGTCGCGAAGCTCGCGGTCGACGGCGCGACGCTGAAGGCGGCGATCGTCAAGCGCCCCGGCCGCAGCCCCGAATGGACCGAGAAGACGCTGCGCGATGCCGCAGCAGTGCGCGACTTCGTTGCCGAGCTGAAGAAGAAGCTCGCCACCTGGACGGACCGAGATGACTGACCACTACGACGCGCTGGAAACCCGCGAGCCGGCCGAGCGCGAGGCCGCGCTGCTGGCCGCGCTGCCGCGCCAGGTGGCCGTTGCGCAGCGCACCGCCGCGTTCGGCGAATTGCTCGCCGGCGTCGATGCCGCCGGCGTCACCACGCGCGCCGCGCTGGCCCGGTTGCCGGTGCTGCGCAAGCACGAGTTGCTCGAGCGCCAGAAGGCGCAACGCGCGCAGGATCCGTTCGGCGGCTTCTCCGCCATCGGCTGGGCCGGCCTGCGCGCGCCGCGCGGCGCGAAGCGCGTGTTCCAGTCGCCGGGCCCGATCTACGAGCCCGAGGGCGAGGGCCGCGACTACTGGCGCATCGCCCGTGCACTGCACGCCGCGGGCTTTCGCGCCGGCGACCTGATCCACAACAGCTTCAGCTACCACCTCACGCCGGCCGGTTCAATGATGGAAACCGGCGCACATGCCATCGGCTGCACCGTGTTCCCTGGCGGCGTCGGCAACACCGAGCTGCAGTTGCAGGCCATGCAGGAGCTGCGCCCGCACGCCTACTGCGGCACGCCGAGCTTCCTGCGCATCGTCTTCGAGAAGGCGGCCGAGGCCGGCATCAAGCTGCCGTCGCTGAGCAAGGCACTGGTCAGCGGCGAGGCCTTTCCGCCCAGCCTGCGCGACTGGCTGGCCGAGCGCGGCGTGCAGGGCTACCAGTGCTACGCGACGGCCGATGTCGGCCTGATCGCCTACGAGACGAGCGCGCGGCAAGGCCTGGTGCTCGACGAGGGAGTGATCCTGGAGATCGTGCGCCCCGGCACCGGCGACCCGGTGCCCGAGGGCGAAGTCGGCGAGGTGGTGATCACCGTGCTGCAGGCCGACTACCCGATGGTGCGCTTCGGCACCGGCGACCTGTCGGCGGTGCTCGCCGGAGCCTGCCCCACCGGCCGCAGCAACACCCGCATCAAGGGCTGGCTGGGCCGCGCCGACCAGACCGCCAAGGTGCGCGGCATGTTCGTGCACCCGAGCCAGGTGGCCGAAGTGGCGCGCCGCCACCCGGAGGTGCAGCGTGCGCGCCTGGTCGTTGCCGGCGAGATGGCCAACGACACGATGACGCTGCACGTCGAGGTGCCCGGCGCTCCCGACGGCCTGGCCGCGCGTCTGGCTGACAGCGTGCGCGACGTGACGAAGCTGCGTGCCGACATCGTGCTGTGCGCGCCGGGCAGCCTGCCCAACGACGGCAAGGTGATCGAGGACGCGCGCAGCTACAAGTAGCCTCGCTCCTGAATCCCCGTTGTCCTCGGCGCGGAGGACAGACGGCGCGGCCGACGCGCCCTACAGTGCCGCCACGAGACTCGGCACTGGAGCGCATCGTGTTCATCCGCAATTGCTGGTACGTCGTCGCCTGGGACCACGAGATCCCCGCCGACGGCCTGTTCGCCCGCACCGTCATCGGCGAGCCGCTGGTGCTGTACCGCACCGCCGCCGGCGAGGTGGTGGCGCTGGAAGACCGCTGCTGCCACCGCCTCGCGCCGCTGTCCAAGGGCCGCAAGGAAGGCGACTGCGTGCGCTGCGGCTACCACGGCCTGAAGTTCGACGCCGCCGGCACCTGCGTCGAAGTGCCGGGCCTGGACAAGGTGCCGCCCAAGGCGAAGGTGCGCCGCTATCCCGTTGCCGTGAAGAACCGCTGGGTGTTCGTCTGGATGGGCGATCCGGCAGGGGCCGACACCGCGCAGCTGCCCGACAACTTCTCCTGCGATCACCCGGACTGGCACCACAAGCCCGGCTACCTGCACTACGACACCAACTACCTGTTGATCGCCGACAACCTGCTCGACTTCTCGCACCTGAGCTACGTGCACGAGAAGACGCTGGGCGGCTCCACCGCGATCGCGCAGGCGCGGCCGACCATCGAGCCGGTGCCGCGTGGCCTGCGTGTGTCGCGCTTCGTCACCGACGTGCCGCCGCCGCCCTTCTACAAGCGCATGCGCGAGTTCACGACGAATCTCGACCGCCACTTCGTCTACGAATTCCTGCTGCCGGCCACGCTGCTCATGCACTCCGGCGGCCGCCCCACCGGCAGCGCCGAGGCGAGCGGCCCGCAGACCGTGCGGCTGCACTCCTGCCAGACACTGACGCCCGAGACCGAGCACAGCACGCACTACTTCTTCCAGCAATCGGTGCCCACCGACCAGGGCGGCATGAGCCTGGCCGACACCGTCTACGCCAGCCTGGAGCAGGCCTTCGAGGAAGACCGCGCGATGATCACCGCGCAGGCGCGCACCATCGCGATGAAGCCGGACGCGCCGATGCTGCCGCTGGCGATGGATTCGGCGCTGATCCAGTTCCGCCGCATCGTCGACGAGGCGCTGCGCGCGGAGGGGCAGCACGCGCCGGGATGAGCGCGCGGCCGAGAACGGCGTTCAGGATTGAAGGACTGCGTTGGGCGAGATGGCAACTTTCGGCCCTTTGCTGACGTTCGCTCGTGGCCGCTTTCGTGCCTGGTTCGCGCATCGCGGCAGGCGCTGCCCGCGGGGGGCTCATGCTGTGGCGGTCGGCGCTGTGCGCCGACTCCACTGCGATGCTCGCGCCAGGGTCGTGCCGCAGAACTCACTGCGCGACCTGCGGTCGCTGCGTTCGAACAGCCGCGGCAAGTCAGACCACGAAGCGCGCTGGCGCGCGCCGACCCTGGCGCTGCGCTTCTCGTCGCCACAGAAATCGCCCCCCCCCCCCCCCCCCGCTGGTTCAGCAAAGGCCCGCGCCTGCGAAGGGAGCGCCGCGGGCCTCCCGGCCCGGCGCGGCCTGCAAGGCCAGGGCTCGTGGCCGCCGGTGACCCCGCGCACCGACCGCCGAGGCGAAGCGCCGCAGCCTGCCCGGGCGTGCCTTTGCCGCGCCACCCAAGACCCGCACAGCAGACATCGAAAGTCAGCAAAGGGCCGCGAGCCGCCGCCAACTGAATCGCACCGCTGATGCCTCGAAGCCGATGTCGGCCCGACAAGCCCTCAGCGCTTGAGCGCGAGGGCAAACAGCTCGTGCCGCTGGTGGATGCCCAGCCGCTCGAAGGCGCGGTCGCGGTAGGTCTTCACCGTCGTCGGCGAGAGCTGCAGGTCGGCGGCGATGCCGTCGTGCGTCCAACCGCGCAGCAGCCGTTCGCAGACCTCGCGCTCGCGCCGCGTCAGCGTTTCGAACTCGAGGATCGGCGCCGGGCCCTGCGGCCGCAGCGCCAGGTGGCGCACCACGCAGGTCAGCAGCAGCGAGCCCATCGCCTGCAGCGTGTCGCGCTCCTCGTCGCTGAAGGCGGGCTGGCTCTCGTGCCGGTACAGGTTCATGGCCAGCAGCGCGCCGTCGGCGTCTTCGCAGGCCAGCGAGAGACGCTCCGACAGGCCGTGGCGCTGGAAGATGCGTCGCCGGTGCTCGGGCGCCAGTTCCAGCGCATGCAGGTGCGTCAGCACCGCGTCGCCGCGCGCGACATGCTCGCGCACGCCGTCGAGCGCGCGGTCATGCCGCCACAGCCCGGCGCGGTAGGCGCCGAAGGCCTCGGCCACGCAATCCTCGGGCTGCAGGCAGCCGCCGAAGTGCAATGCCGGCGGCGCGTCGTCGAAGATGCGGTAGACCGTCCACCAGCCCAGCGGCAGCAGCCGCGCCAGCTGCTCGATGCCGCGCTGGCCGAAGGCCTCGTCGCCGATGCAGCCGATCAGGCCGGCGAGCGCGCCCGTGGCCTCGCTGCGCGGCAGGCGGATGCCGGGGTCGAGTCGGAGCGAGCGCAATTCCATCGGGCAGGTCAGGCAAGTCGGGGGCGGCGGGTCGGCAGGGGCGGCGCGCTGTCCTCTGCTCGGAGGACATACAGGCGACAGTCGCCACGTTAGCCTGCGGCGCGGGCCTGTGCCGTCGGGACTATCCCGGCCGGCGCATCGCCATGCCCCATTCCAACAGGAGACTCCGATGTCGTTTTCCCTCACCGCGGTGCGCCGCCTGCTCCTGCCCGGCGTCGCCGCGGCCACTCTCGCCTTCGGCCCGGCCGCGCGCGCCGAGATCCACATCGGCGTGGTGCTGTCGCTCACCGGCCCCGGCGCCTCGCTGGGCATCCCCGAGGAGAACGCCCTGAAGCTGTGGACCGGCGACCTGGCCGGCGAGAAGGTGCGCTTCACCGTGCTCAACGACAACACCGACAGCACCACCGCGGCGAAGAACACGCAGAAGCTGATCACCGAAGAGAAGGTCGACCTGATCCTCGGCGCCTCGCTGACCCCGCCCTCGCTGGCGGTGGTGGAGTCGGCGGGCCAGGCCGGCGTGCCGGTGATCTCGCTGGCCGGCGGCGGCGCCATCGTGCTGCCGCAGGACGGGCCGCGCAAGTGGGCCTTCAAGCTCTCGCCCACCGAGCTGATCTCGACCAACATGGTCATCGACCATGTTCTGAAGAACAAGGGCAAGACCATCGCCACCATCGGCGTGGCCAACAGCTACGGCGACGGCTTCCTGAAGGTCACCGAGCAGGTGGCTGCGGCCAAGGGCGTGAAGATCGTCGCCAGCGAGAAGTACGCGCCGACCGACCAGAGCGTGACGGCGCAGGTCGTCAAGATCCTCGCCGCCAACCCGGACGCGGTGTTCATCCACAGCGCCGGCACGCCCGGCGCGCTGCCGCAGATCGAGCTGGCCAAGCGCGGCTACAAGGGGCCGGTCTACCAGACCCAGGGCGTGGCCAACAACGACTTCCTGCGCGTGGGCGGCAAGGACCTGGAAGGCGGCTACATGACCGTGGCGCCGGTGCTGGTGGCCGAGCAGCTGGCCGACAGCAACCCGGTGAAGAAGCCGGCGGTCGACTTCGTGCAGCGCTTCGAGGGCAAGTACGGCGCGGGCAGCCGCTCGCTGTTCGCCGCGACCATGTGGGACGCGCTGCTGATCGTTCAGCAGGCGGCTGCGCAGTCGCTGAAGAAGGCCAAGCCCGGCACGCCGGAATTCCGCACGGCGCTGCGCGACGCGATCGAGGGCACGAAGGAATTCGTCGGCTCGCAGGGCGTGTTCAACATGAGCCCGGCCGACCACAACGGCGTCGACCAGCGCAGCCAGGTGATGGTGCGAATCGAGGGCGGCACCTGGAAGCTGCAGAATTGACCCCCCCGTAGCGCCTGCGGCGCTCCCCCCAGGGGGCGCCGCCGACGGACCGGCGAAGCCGGATCCGTGGCGACTGCTGGGTTGGGGCCGGCTCGCCGCTATCGCTCGATCGTCTGGCTCGAAGCGCGCTGCTTGAGCCAGCGGCGCATGGCCAGCGAGGGCCGGTCGGCATGGAACGAGATCTCGTGCGCCGTGCCCGGCGGGTAGCTGGCGAGGTTGCGCTCGATCGCCTCCAGGCCGTCGATGTCTTCCTGGAAGGCCGCCAGCAGCTGCTCGTGCATGAAGGCGGTGATGGCACCATCTTCCAGCGCGAAGTTGCGCGCATGGTGGATGAAGTAGTGCGTGCTGGTGGCCGACTCCGGCGTCACGATGTGCGCCGTGCGGATGGCGCGCGAAGGCTGCTCGGCGGCCGGCCGGTCGCAGGCATGGAAGGACACGCGCACCTCGTGCAGCGCCGGTGACACGAAGGTGGAGCTGGCGATGCGCGCTGCGTCCACGCCGTCCAGACCGGTCGGCTTCGCCCAGATCGGCGGCAGCCGCGTCGGCACCACGCTGCGCGTGATGACGAAGCGGCCGGCCTCGGCGTCGATCGCCGTCTCGTAGGGCGCACTGGCGTAGTCGGGCGTGCCGAAGGTCCTCGCGTGCAGGAAGCTCAGGTGCGTGAGGTCGAGCAGGTTCTCGTGCAGCCGCACGTAGCTGGCCTTCATGTGAAGCTTCTGGCGCGAGGCCACCCAGCCGGCATCGTCGATCCAGCCGGGGTGCGGCGGCGCCTGCGGCGGCGCGCCGGCGCCCATCCAGATCCACACCAGCGGCCCGTGCTGCTCGACCGGGAAGGCGCGCGTGCGCGCCCCCGGCGGCACCACGGCCTGCGAGGGCACGCCGCTGCACACGCCGTCGCAGCCGAAGCGCGCGCCGTGGTAGCCACAGACCAGCGTGTCGCCCTCCAGCGTGCCCAGCGACAGCGGCATCGAGCGGTGCGGGCAGCGGTCTTCGAGCGCGGCGACGCCGCCGTCGGTGCGGCGCAGAAGCACGACCGGGATGCCGAGCAGCCGGCGCGCCAGCGGCGTGCGAGTCACCTCGTCGGCGAAGGCAGCGACGTACCACTCGTCGCTCACGAAAGGGGTGCGCTCGTCGGCCAGCTCGGCCTGCAGTCGCAGCGCGGCGTCGCGCACGCGGTCGGTGTTGTCCATGGTCGGCCCCGCTGTCTCGAAGGCGAGCATCCTGCGCCTCGCAGCGGGCCGCGTCTGTCCCCCGGCTGGCGGACAATGCCGCGGCGATGAACCGACCTGCCGACGCCGCCGATGCTGCCGCCCTCGCCCGCGTGGTCGACCGGCTGGGCGACGAGGGCTTCGGCCCAGCGCTGCTCGCCTGGCTGGCCCCGACGCTGCGCATCGCGCATGTCACCGCGTTCAGATTCGATGCAACGCTGCAGGTGCGCGTGGTGATGACGGCCAGCACCGACGGCAGCGCCATCGCCACGCAGTCGGCACGCGTCTATGGCGGCAGCGGCCTGTACCGGCACGATCGCCTGCTCGACACGATGCGCCAGCGGGCCAGCGCCGGCGACGAGGCCCCGGCGATCGTGCGCCTGCGCCGCGCCGACATCGCCGATGCGGCCTACGGCGAGCAGCTGTGGGACCGCTTCGGCCTGGTCGACCGGCTCTCGGCGCTGGCGCTGCTCGACGGCCACTGGACAGCGCTGAACGTCTACCGCGACGCCAGCGTGGGCGCCTTCGCTGCGCGAGATGCGCAGCGCTTCGCCGGCCGCTGCGCCCTGTTGCTCGCATTGCTGCGCCGCCACCTCGCCGCGCTGCGGCCGGCCGCCGCGGGCGGCACCGTGCCGCGCGTGGCGCCGGAGACGGCCGCCGCGCTGCTCGGGCAACTGCCGGTGCGCCTGAGCCCGCGTGAACGCGAGGTCTGTGCCTTGACGCTGGCCGGCCACTCGCGCGAGGGCGTCGGCCTGGCGCTGGGCATCGCCGCCAGCAGCGTGGCCACGCTGCGCGAGCGCGCCTACCGAAAGCTGCAGATCCACAGCGCCGGCGAGCTGTTCGCGCTGTGCCTGCAGCATGCGCGGCCGGCCAGCGAGCGCGGCGAACTCTGAGCGCCCCCAGGGCCGGGCTGCGCCCAGCCCGCCCCCCGCGGGGGTCAAGGAACCTTGGGGCGGCCCTGCGTTTCCTTGAGAGGCGCCTCATCCGGCCCGCTTCGCCGCGGCGTCCACCTCGGCGCGCAGGCGATCTTCCTGGGCCTGCAGTTCGGGCGTGAACTCGGCGCCGAAGTCGGCGGCCTCGAAGAGCGGGCGGATCTCGATCTCGGAGTCGCCGGGCATCGGGTTCGGGCAGCGCCGCACCCACTCGACGGCTTCGTCCATCGACTTCACCTGCCACAGCCAGAACCCGGCGACGAGCTCCTTCGTCTCTGCGAACGGCCCGTCGACCACCGTGCGGCGGCTGCCCGAGAACTGCACCCGCTTGCCCCTGGCGCTCGGGTGCAGGCCCTCGCCGGCCAGCATCACGCCGGCCTTGACGAGCTGCTCGTTGAAGTCGCCCATGGCGGCCATCATCTCGGTGCTCGGCATCACGCCGGCCTCGGACTCCTTCGTCGCTTTCACCAGCACCATCACACGCATCGTCGATTCTCCTGGGTTCGAGAGCCGAGCCGATCGGCCCTGTCAAACCACGACGATTCAAGATCGTCGGAATCGACACCGTGTTCAAGCAGCGTCGTAAGCGTTGCGCACGCCGATGTCGTCGCTGAGGTACTCGACGAACTCGAACTGCACGCTGTCGGGGTCGATCACATAGACGCTGCGCCGGCCGGCCGAGGTGCCGCCCCAGTGGTCCAGCGGGTAGCCGGCCGCGGCCAGGCGCGCCACCGCCGCGTCCACCGACGGCACCACCAGGCCCACGTGCTTGGGGCCGAGGCGATGGCTGCGCCAGTCGGTCATCTCGCCTTCGCCGCCGCCCTGCAGCGCCACGTAGAAGCCGTCGCCGCCGACGTGGCGCCAGGTGATGGGCTTGCCGAACCAGTCCATGCGGCCTTCGCCTCGCACGCGCCAGTCGGGCAGCGCCGCCAGCAGGAAGCGCGTGCTGCGATCGACGTCGCGCACGGTGATGTTGATGTGTTCGAGGATGGTGCCATTCATGCCGGGTTCTCCTTGAAGGAACGGGTGGGAAGGGGTGGCTGCACGTATTCTCGAAGTTCAAGTAAGCTTGAAGTCAAGTCACTTCGGGCGGCGGGGCCGGCATGCAAGGCAAGGATTCCTGGTTGACCATCGGCGCCCTGGCGCAGCGCGCCGGCGTGGCCACGAGCGCGGTGCGCTTCTACGAGGCGCAGGGCCTGCTGCGCGGCAGCCGCAGCGAAGGCAACCAGCGCCGCTACGCGAAGGAGACGCTGCGCCGCGTGGCCTTCATCCGCATCGCGCAGGGCGTGGGACTGAGCCTGGACGACGTGCGCGCGGCGCTGGCCACGCTGCCCGAGCAGCGCACGCCCACGCCGGCCGACTGGGCCCGCTTGTCACGCGCCTGGAAGCCGCTGATCGAGGCACGCATCGCCTCGCTTGCCGCCCTGCGTGACCAGCTCGACTCCTGCATCGGCTGCGGCTGCCTGTCGCTGAAGACCTGCAAGCTCTACAACCCGGCGGACTGCGCGGCGCGGCTGGGCAGCGGGCCGCGCTACCTGCTGGGCGACCGGCCGCCGCGACCGAAGGCCGGCGCGTGAACTACCTGAGCTTCGATCTCAGCGAAGGCAGCGACGGCGTCGCCACGCTCGAGGCGATGGCCGCCACCTCCGCCGATGAACACGCCGCCGTGATGGCCGAGGTGCAGCAGGTGCTGGACTGGGCCTGGCGACACTTTGCGCACACGCACGGCCCGGCCGACGAAGGCATGGACTGGGACCACGACCTGCAGATCAGCGTGGAAGACGGCCGCTGGCATGCCGTCACGCTCACGGTGACGGGCTCGCCGCGATTCGTCGAGGCCTTCCTGGCGTCCTTCGGCGGGCGGCAGGACTGAGCGGGACGCGCCTCGGCTCAGAACAGGTACACGGCACCGGACGACGACGACGACGCATCGTTGGGGTTGCCGCCCAGGCCAGTCGCGTTGCTGTCCTCGTGCTGCGCGCCGACAGCCAGCGTCGACCCATCTGCGGACAAGGCCAGCGCGTTTCCGAAGCCGTCTCCCGCATTGGCGTTGCCAGCCTTCAGGTAGCGGCGGATCTGCCAGGCGTTGCCCACGCGTTGCAGCATGTACACGGCGCCGGACCCACCCACCGACTTGTCGTCGGCGAGGCCATTGGCATCGAAGCCGAGCCCGCTGTTGGATTCGAGCTCGGCGCCGATCGCCAGTTGCTGGCCGTCGTGCGACAGGCCGATCGAGCCGCCGAACTGCGAATTAGCCGCCGTGTTCGAAGCCTTGATGTAGGCACGCTGGCTCCACACGCCGCCCTGGAGGCCGAAGGCGTACGCTGCCCCGGAATCCTGGATGGACTCGTCGGCCTCGTCCCCATTGATACCCACGGCGCGACTGTCTTCGACGGGCGCTCCCGCCACCAGCGTGGCGCCGTCGCCCGACAGGGCCAGCCCGAACCCGAACGCGTCGCCCGCCGACGTGTTCGACGCCTTCACGTAGGCCTCGTTGCTCCAGGCGTTGCCGTTGCGCACGAACAGGAACACTGCGCCACTGTCCAGGGCCAGATTGTTCACCGCACCGCCCACGCCGGTGGCGGCGCCATCCTCGAAAGGCGCGCCCACGGCCACACGGTTGCCATCGTTCGAAATCGCGACCGCGGTTCCGAAGTTGTCGCCGTTGTCGGCCTGGTTGGACTTGAGGTAGGCCTGCACGATCCAGCTGGTCTGGGTGCGGCGGTACACGTACGCGGCACCGCTGCCGGTGGCGTTGAAGTCGGCGCGCACGCCATTGACGCCGATGGCATTGCCGCTCTCGTCTGGCGCGCCCACCACGAGCGTGCTGCCGTCGCCCGACAGGGCCACCGCGCCGCCGAATCGTGCTTGGGGCTGGCTGTTGCTCGCCTTCAGGTAGGTGCCCTGGCTCCAGGTGCCGGCACTGCGCTGGAAGACATACACCGCGCCGCTGTTGACCGAGGCGTTGCTGGCCTGGTCGCCATTGCTGCCGAAAGCGCTGCTGTCTTCGCCGCTGGCCCCCACGGCCAGCGTGTTGCCGTCGGCCGACAGGCTGACCGAGATGCCGAAGTTGTCGCCGCCGTCCGGGTTGGAGGCCTTCACATAGGCCTGGAATGCCCACTGGTTGCCCTGGCGGGCGTAGAGGTACACCGCACCGGCGGAGCCGGCGCTGTTGTCGGCGCCATTGCCGCCAATGCCTGCAGCCGCGCTGTCTTCGAAAGGAGCGCCCACGGCCAGCGTGCTGCCGTCGGCCGACACGGCCACGGTACGGCCGAAGGTGTCGCTGGCGCCGGTGTTGCTCGCCTTCACGTAGCCGATCGACGCGCCCAGCCCCCCGAGGCTCCAGGTCTGCATGGCCGACTTGCTGCATCCAGCGGCGTTGCAGGCCTGCAGCACGTAGTGCGCGAGCACGCGTGTCCACAAGGGCACGGTGTGCTCGTAGCGCGTGGCGGCGGCCGGGATGTCGTTGCCCACCTGAACGTAGTCGCCCCCCTGGAGTTCTTCCAGCAACTGGTAGTGCGTGGCCTCGGGCACGGCCGCCCAGTCGATCACCAGCGTCTTGATGCCGCTGCTCAGCGAGATCACCGGTGCCGGCGGCGCCACGCCCGGAACGGCGCCACCGCCACCGCCACCGCCGCCGCCGCAGGCCGACAGCAGCGATGCCGCCATGACGGAGGCCAGTGCGCCAAACCCGGCCGCACGGGTCAGTTGCGAGATGGGCTTCATGGGAAGTGCCTTTCGTGATGGATTCAGAACAGGTAGACGGCACCGCTCTCAGGCGCCGCCACGGAGTCGCGATTGCCAGCGATGCCGGTGGCGTCGCTGTCCTCGTCCGGCGCACCCACGAGCAGCGTGCTGCCGTCCGCGGACAGGGACACGCTCTGGCCGAAGTGGTCTCGCGCGCGGTTGTCGGGTGCCTTCACGTACGCGCGCTGTGCCCACGAGCTGCCATCGCGCGTGAACAGGTACACCGCGCCGCTTTCGCTGGCCTGGTCGTTGTCCTGTGCGCCATTGACCGTGCGCGCGTTGCCGGATTCGTTGTAGGCGCCGACAGCGAGCGTCCGACTGTCGGCCGACAAGGCCAGGGCCAGTCCGAATGAATCGCTGGAGCCCGTGTTCGACGCCTTGAGGTAGGCCTGCTGGACCCAGGCCGCTGCGTCGCGCACGAAGACGTAGACCGCGCCGCTGCTGTTCGCGGCATCGCTGGCCTGATCCCCGTCGACGCCGGCCGCCGCGCTGTCTTCGCCAAAGGCTCCGACGGCCAGCGTGGCGCCGTCGGCCGAGAGCGCCAGTGCGTGGCCGAAGCGGTCGAGGGATCCGGGATTGGAGGCCTTCACGTAGGCCTCTTGCGACCACACGCCCATGTCGCTGCGGGCGAACACATAGACGGCCCCGGCAGCCGCCGTCGAATCGTCGGACTGGTCGCCGTTCACGCCGCTGGCCGCGCTGGCCTCTTCGCGCGCCGCGACGGCGAGCGTGGCGCCGTCGGCCGAGAGTGCCAGCGCATGGCCGAACCAGTCATTGACGTCCTCGTTGGAGGCTTTCAGCAGGGCGGTCTGCACCCAGCCGGTGGCATTGCGCTCGAACACGTAGGCGGCACCGCCGTTGCCCTGGTTGAGCGCCCCCACGGCGAGGCGCCGCCCGTCGGCCGACAGCGCCAGGCTGCGGCCGAAGCGGTCGCCCGCCACGGTATTCGAAGCCTTGACATAGTCGCTCTGGCTCCACGCACCACCCTGGCGCGCGAACAGGTACACGGCGCCGCTGGCGGGCGCGCTGTTGTCAGCCTCGTTGCCGCCCAGGCCGGTGGCGACGCTGCCCTCGCCATCGGCGCCGATCGCCAGCGTGCTGCCGTCCGCCGACAGGGCCAGCGCGAAACCGAACTGGTCGTTCGCGTCGCTGTTCGAGGCCTTCAGGTAAGCCTGCAACGCCCAGCCCGAAGCGCCGCGGGCAAACACATAGACCGCGCCGCTCTCGGGCGCGCTGTCGTCGGCGCCGTCAGCGTTGACGCCGTCGGCCCCGCTGTCCTCGTGCCAGGCCGAGACGGCCATCGTGCTGCCGTCGGAAGACAGCATCACCCGGCTGCCGAACACATCCTCGCCGCCGGCGTTGCCGGCCTTGAAGTAGCCCACGGCCGCGCCGAGCACGGCCGCCAGCGGCTGTTCGTTGCTCACGACGCAGTCGCCGGCCGCGTCGCAGGCCTGCATCCGCACGCTGGCCTGCACCCACTGAAGGCCCGTCAGGCCGGGCAGTTCGACGAGTGCGGTGGTGGCACTCGCGGCGAGGTCCGCACCCAGCGGTGCGTAGTCGGTCTGCGCATCGGCACGCCACTGCACGCGGTAGACCGCGATGGCGGCGCTGGCCGGGCCAGAAGCGCTGAAATCGAGCGAGAGCTGGCGCGGCTGCGGCGTCGCCGAAGGCGCGTTCAGCTGCACGCTGAAGCCAAGGGCCCCGTCTGCGGTGCCACCGCCTCCGCAGGCCGCCAGCACCAGCGCCGCCAGCCATGCCGCCGCGGCAGCCCGGCACGCGGCGCCGGGGGACTGCGATATCCGTTCCATGTCGACTCCCTGTCGCGGTCTGCAGCCCTGCATCGGATGTGCGGGCCATCAGCCTCGCGTTCAGCTTAGGTCGCCGACTCGCCGCGGTCTGTCGCCCGCACGGGCGACCCCTAGAAGCGCCGGCGTGGCTAAACTGCGCTCGCAGGGGGTGGCCCACCAATGGACTCGGCCGATCGCAGTGCAGTGCTCATCGTCGAGGACGATCGGGCCTTTCGTGCGCGCTTCCAGGCCATCCTCGGCTCGGACGCGAGCTTCGAAGTGGTCGGTGCGGTCGACACGCTGGCTCTGGGCCTGCAGGCGCTCGAGCACACGCGCCTGGACGCCGTGGTGGTCGATCTGGGCCTGCCCGACGGCGACGGCACCGAGCTGATCCGCGCCGCCGCGCTCCTGCAGCCGCAATGCGCGGTGATGGTCGTCACCGTGTTCGGCGACGAGGAGCACGTGGTCGGCGCTATCGAGGCCGGCGCCATCGGCTACCTGCTGAAGGACTCGAGTGGCGAAGACATGCTCGGCGCACTGCACGACCTGCTCGACGGCGGCTCGCCGATCAGCCCGATGGTGGCGCGCCTGGTACTGAGCCGCCTGCGCGCACCGGCGCCGCCATCGAGCATGCCGAGCGACGCCGGCGTGGCGCTGAGTGAGCGCGAGGCCGAGATCCTCACGCTCGTGGCCAAGGGATTCAGTTTCGCGGAGATCTGCGATCTGCTGTCGATCACCGTGAACACCGTGAAGACCCATGTCAATCGCACCTACCGGAAGCTGGGCGTCAATTCGCGCGGGCAGGCCGTGCACGAGGCCTCGCGCCTGGGCCTCATCGAGATGTAGCGCCGCCGCCTGGCTGATCGGTCTGGCGCTGCTGCTGCAGGCCACGGCGGCCTGGGCGCAGGGCGCGGTGCCGCCCATCGCCGTGCGCAAGTTCGAGGTCTTTGCAGAACACAGCGGGCTCCAGCCGCCGCCCCCTGGTGCCTCCTCGCCTGAACGCTCGGACGGCAACATCCTGGTGCCCCGGCCGGCCGAGGGCGCGCACCGCTGGCTGCGTGCGCGCGTGCAACTCGACGCCGTGCCCGACAGCGCGGTGGCCCTGTTCGTGTCGTCGGCCAACCGCGCGCGCGTGTTCGTCAACGGGGCGCAGGTCGGCAACACCAGCGTGTCGAACGCCGAGTCCTTCGGCTGGAACCACCCGCTCTTCTACAGCATCCCGACGGCGCTGCTGAAGAGCGGCGAGAACACCATCGACGTGCGCCTGAGCGTCAACCGATTCGGCAAGGGTGTCGTCAACGGCATGAGCCTGGGGCCGCACGCCGAGTTGCAGAAGCAGTACGACCACGTGCTGTTCTGGCGCGTGACCGGGCCGCAGATCACCAGCCTCGTCACCCTGCTGCTGGGCTTCCCGGCGCTGCTGTACTGGCTGCGGCGGCGCCAGGACGCGGCCTACGGCTGGTTCGGCCTGGCCTGCGTGCTGGCCTCGGTGCGCAACGGTCACCTGTTCATCGTCGCACCCAGCCTGAGCGGCTGGTACGAGGCCTGGGCCAGCGTGCCGCTGCACTGGATGCTGATCTCGCTGATCTTCTTTTCGTTCCGCCTGTGCCGGCGCTCGTTCCCGCGGGCCGAGCGGGCCTTGCTCCTGGCCTCGGTGGCCTGGACGATCGTGGTGCTGACGGTGCCCTACCCGCAGGTCTTCGGGCTCGGCTATGTCTGGCTCACGGCGCTGTGGATCGCGACGATCGGCTTCGTGGCCCTGCAATACCGGCGCACGCCCCGGCTGGAGCTGGTGCTGCTGCTGTTCGCACTGCTGGTGGCGCAGGCCTTCGGCGCCATGGATCTGCTGCTGCAACTGGGCATCCGGCAAAGCGAGGCGCGCATCTACCTGACGCCCTACAGCATGGTGGTCTTCTCGCTGGTCATGGGCGCCAACCTGGTGGATGCCTTCGCCAGGGCGCGCACGCAGCAGGAGCGCATCAACGAGGAACTGGATGCACGCCTGGCCGAACGCGAGCGCGAGATCGCCATCGAGCATGCCCGCGTGCTGGAGCTGCAGCGCGAACGCGTGGCGGCCGAGGAGCGCGAGCGCATCGTGCGCGACATCCACGACGGCCTGGGATCGCAGCTGATCAGCTCGATCCTTCTGGTGGAGGCGGGCACGCTGGCCGGGCCGGCCGTGGCCGGCGTGCTGCGCGAGTGCGTCGACGACCTGCGGCTGGCCATCGACTCGCTCAAGCCCGCCGGCAACGAGCTGCTGCTGGTGCTGGGCAACTTCCGCTACCGCATGGAGCCGCGCCTGGCCAACGCCGGCGTGAGGCTGGACTGGCGCATTGCCGCCGATGGCAACAGCCCGCAACTGAGCTCCGACCAGGTGCTGCACACCCTGCGGATCGTGCAGGAGGCATTCACCAACGCGCTCAAGCATTCACGGCCGCGCTGCCTGAGCGTGCACTTCGAGAACCTGCCCGGCGGCGCCTGGGCGCTGGCGGTGGGCGACGACGGCGAAGGATTCGACCCGCAAGCCCTCCAGGGCCGCGGCGACGGCCTGCGCAACATGCGCTCGCGTGCCGCTCAGATCCCGGTGGCGCTGCAAATCGACAGCGGTGCGGGCGGGACGGTGGTGCGGATGGTGTCGTCGATGAACGAGAATCCGCTCCAGTCCTCTTGACCGCGATGTTCAGCACCCTGATCGACCCGCCGCCCGCCGCCCAGGCCGATGCCCGGGAGCGCTTCGTCGTTCTGCTGCGCACGGCGCTGGCCGATGGCAGTTTCGTCCGGCTGCTGCTGAGCAGGCACGTCGGCGCGCCGGACACGCTGGAGCGCCTGACGGTGCGCGAGGTGCAGTTGCGCGGCGAGCGACAGCTGTCGTTCCTGTGGCGCCACCAGACGAAGGACGTCACCAAGAACCATCCGCTGGACGAAGGCCTGGCGCAGGTCGCCGCGCTGCTGGGTCGCGACTTCCTCAACGCCCACCTGCACACGCGCTCGCAGGAGATCCAGCTGGTCTTCAGCCGCAAGGGCAAGCCCAGCCTGCGCATCGGCGCGCTCGCCGCTGAAGACCAGCCCGCCGAGAACGCAGCGCACGACAAGGCCAAGCAGCGCCCGCTGTCGCTGGACGCGCCCTTCTGGACCGACCTGGGCCTCACCCACGAAGTGAAGGGCGAGCGCCAGCTGGTGCCGGCGATGTCGCGCAAGTGGAAGCAGATCAACAAGTTCATCGAGGTGATGAGCGCGGCCCTGAGGAGCAGCCCGCTGGCGGCGAGCCCCGAGGTCCACGTGGTCGACTTCGGCTCCGGCAAGGGCTACCTGACCTTCGCGATGCACGACTGGCTGCTCGGCCAGGGCAAGCAGGCGCGGGTCACCGGTGTCGAACTGCGCGAAGACATGGTGCGCCTGTGCAACGCGGCCGCCGCTCGGCACGGCCTGGCCGGCCTGCACTTCGACCAGGGCGACGTGCGCAGCTACACGCCGGCGCGGCTGGACGTGATGATCGCGCTACACGCCTGCGACACCGCCACCGACCACGCCATCCACCTCGGGCTGCGTGCCGGGGCCGCGATCATCATGTGCTCGCCGTGCTGCCACAAGCAGATCCGCCCGCAGATGCAGACGCCGCCGCTGCTGCGCCCGATGCTGCAGCACGGCATCCACCTCGGCCAGGAAGCCGAGATGGTGACCGATTCGCTGCGCGCATTGCTACTCGAGGCGCAAGGCTACGAGACGCAGGTGTTCGAGTTCGTGGCGCTGGAGCACACCAGCAAGAACAAGATGATCCTGGCCGTGAAGAAGAGCGGCGCCGCGCTGGCGGCGGCCGAGAAGCGCAAGCCCGAACTGCTGGCGCAGATTGCCGAGATCAAGCGCTTCTACGGGCTGCGCGAGCAGTGCCTGGAGACGCTGATTCAAGGCGACGTGGCACGCGCCGGCTCGGCCTGAGACGGATCGCGGTCATGGATCGGGGCACGGGCTGGTCCGCAACGTCCGCTATCGACCCTTAGCAGACGCCCGACCCAAATGGGAACAGTCGTTCACTGAGCCCGCTCGAGTCCACCGCGATGTACTCGCGGCAGCCGAGCTTCAGCCCAGCCAGCCCTTGATCCGCGCGCCCAGCGCCTGTCGGCTGATGCCATAACGGTCGTGCAGCGTCGGCAAGGCACCGGCATCGAGGAAGGCATCCGGCAGTCCTGCCAGCTGGAAGCCCGCCGGCTGCACGCGGTGGCGCAGCAGTGCGCTCGCCACGGCCTCGCCGAGCCCGCCGACCACCGAGTGGTTCTCGGCCACGACGACGAGCCGGTGCTTGTAGCGCACCGCCTCGACGATGGCGGCCTCGTCCAGCGGCTTGATGGTCGGGCAGTGCAGCACCGAGACGCCGATGTTGTCCTGGGCCAGGTCCTGCGCCACCTCGAGCGCACGCATGGTCAGGATGCCGCTGGAGATGACGAGCACGTCGTCGCCCTCGCGCAGCGTCTTGGCCTTGCCGAGCTCGAAGCTGTAGTTTTCGATTCCACCCTCGATCTCGTCGAGCACCAAGGGCACCTGGCCGCGCAGCAGGCGCATGTAGACCGGACCGGGGTGCGCGGCGATCTGCGGCACTGCCTGCTCGATATCCAGCGCGTCGCAGGGGTCGACGATGGTCAGGCCCGGCACGCCGCGCATCATCGCCAGGTCCTCGGTGGCCTGGTGGCTGGGCCCGTAGCCGGTGGTCAGGCCGGGCAGCGCGCAGCAGATCTTGACGTTCAGGTTCTCCTCGGCGATCACCTGGTGGATGAAGTCGTAGGCGCGGCGCGTGCCGAACACCGCGTAGGTGGTGGCGAACGGCACCAGGCCTTCCTTGGCCAGGCCGCCGGCCGTGCCCATCAGCAACTGCTCGGCCATGCCCATCTGGAAGAAGCGCTCGGGGTAGGCCTGCGCGAACAAGTGCAGGTCGGTGTACTTGGCCAGGTCGGCGGTGAGGCCGACCACCTCGGGGCGGCTCGCCGCGTACTCCACCAGTGCCTTGCCGAACGGCGCGGCCTTGACGCGCTGCCCGTCGGCGGCGATGGAGGCGATCATCGCCGAGGTGGTCAGCTTCGGCTTCTTCTCGGTCACGGTGGCGCTGCTCATGCCAGGGCTCCTTCGGGGCGGGTTTGGTCGAGGATGTCGAGGGCCTGCTGCCACTCGGGCGGGTCGACGCGGATGAAGTGGTTCTTCTCGCGCTGCTCGAGGAAGGGCACGCCCTTGCCCATCAGCGTGTCGAACAGGATCACGCGAGGCTTCGCCTCCTTAAGCGTCCGCGCGGTGTCGAACGCCTGCAGCACGGCCGCCAGGTCGTTGCCCTTGACGCGCTGCACGTGCCAGCCGAAGGCCGCCCACTTGTCGTGCAGCGGCTCGAAGCCCAGCACCTTGGTCGAGGGGCCGTCGGCCTGCTGGTTGTTGATGTCGACCAGGCAGATCAGGTTGTCGAGCCGGTGGTGCGCCGCCGCCATCGCGGCCTCCCAGGTCGACCCTTCGTCGAGCTCGCCGTCGGACATCGAGTTGTAGACGAAGGCCGGGTTCTTCTTCTGCTTCAGGCCGAGGGCCATGCCCACGCCGATCACCAGGCCCTGGCCGAGCGAGCCGCCAGAGATCTCCATGCCCGGCGTGTAGGTGGCCATGCCCGACATCGGCAGGCGGCTGTCGTCGCTGCCGTAGGTCTCGAGCTCGCTCTCGGGGATCACGCCGGCCTCGATGAGCGCGGCGTAGTGCGCGATGGCGTAGTGGCCGTGCGAGAGCAGGAAGCGGTCGCGGCCTTCCCACTCGGGCTCGGCGGGCCGCAGGTTCAGCGCATGGCGGTAGGCCACGGCGAGCACGTCGGCCCAGCCGAGCGCCTGGCCGATGTAGCCCTGGCCTTGCACCTCGCCCATGCGCACGGCGTAGCGGCGGATACGCCAGGCCGAGCGCGACAGGTCTTGCAGTCGTTGGTTCATTCGAGTTTCCTTGGATGAAGTCACTTGAGGATGGAGGCCGGCACGTAGGACACGAGCGCCAGCACGCCGAAGGCGACGAGGTAGAACGGCCCCAGTTCGCGCACCGTGTGGCCCACCTTCACCTTGGCCAGCGCGCTGGTGATGAACAGCGTGGTGCCCACCGGCGGCGTGTACAGGCCGATGGCCAGGTTCACGACCATCATGATCCCGAGCTGCGTCATGTCCATGCCGATGGCGTTGGCCAGCGGCACGAACACCGGCGTGAGCAGCAGCACGGCGGCCGGCAGGTCGATGAACATGCCGAGGAACAGCATCATCACGTTCATCAGCAGGATCACCAGCCACTTGGCGTGCACGTTCTGCTGCACCCACTGCGCCACGCCCTGCGGCATCTGGTCGAAGGTGAGCAGCCAGCCGATCGCGGCCGAGGCCATGATCACCAGCAGCACCACGCCCGTGGCCAGTCCGGCATGCACGATGGCGTCGTTCAGGCGCTTCCAGCCGAGGTCGCGGTAGATCAGTGCCGAGACCAGGCCCGCGTACAGCGTGGACAGCACGGCCACCTCGGTCGGCGTGGCGATGCCGAAGCGCAGGAAGACGATGATCAGCACCGGCAGGATCACCGCCGGCGAGGCATAGGCAAGGTGGCGGCGGAACGCGGCGGCGTCGAACGGCGCCGTCTCGCGGGGGAAGTTGCGCCGGCGGCCGACCCACCAGCACGCCGCCATGAAGCCGCCGCACATCAGCAGCCCCGGCAGCACGCCGGCGACGAACAGCGACGCGATCGACGCATTGGACGTCAGCGCGAACAGGATCATCGGGATCGACGGCGGGATCAGGATGTCGATCGTGGCCGCCGCCGCCAGCGTGGCCGCGGAGAACGCTGCCGGGTAGCCCAGGCGCTTGTGCCAGGGGATCAGCAGCGAGCCGATCGCCGAGGCATCGGCCACCGCCGAGCCCGAGACGCCGCCGAACAGCGTAGACGACAACACGCCCACCTGGGCCGGGCCGCCGTGGAAGCGACCGAGCAGCGTGGACAGCACGCCGATCAGCGCCTCGCCGAGCTTGCCGCCCATCATCAGCGTGCCGGTGAGCATGAAGAACGGAATGGCGATCAGCGGGAAGCTCTGCACCTGCGCCACCATCTGCTGCACCAGCAGGTCCAGCGGCACCTTGTCGGAACTGGCCGCCGCGGCCATGGCCGCGACCAGCAGCGCGTGGGCGATGGGCATGGCCGCGACGGCGGCCACCATGAAGACGAGCAGGATCAATGCACTCATGACGACTCCTTCGAGGGTCTGGCGCTCACCAGTGGGCCGCCGGCACGGGCGGTTCGGCCGGGGTGGCTTCGTCGGCGGGCCGTGCATGCCAGGCGCGCCAGGCCGACTGCAGCGCGAGCACCGCGAGCAGCACCATGCCGGCCATCACGCAGGCGTAGGTGATCGATCCGGGCAGCTGCAGGATGGGCGACTTCTCGTCGTGCACGATCTCGAGCATGCGGAAGGTGGCCCAGGCCAGCGTCGCGTACAGGCCGGCCACCACGGCCCAGGCGAGGGTGGCGACGACGCGCCTGGCCGCCGTCGGCAGGGCTTCCATCAGGAAGGTGGTGGCGATGTGCGCGCCGTGCTGGGCCGCGAGCACCACCCCGGCCATGACCAGCCAGGGGAACAGCAGTTCCGGGACCTCGTTGGCCCACTGAAGGCTCGTCCCGGTGGCGTAGCGCAGCACCGTGTTGGCCACCAGGATCGCGAAGATCACGCTGGTAGACAGCCACAGTACGCCGCGACAGACGGCCGTGATGGCGCGATCGACAGGCCCCGGCTCGGCAGCTTGCATCGTTGTCTCCTTGTTGTGTCGCGGGCGCCGGCGGCGCCCGCGCGGGGTCACTGCGCCTGCGCGGCGGCGACGACCTTCTTCACGTAGGCGCCGATCGGGCCGGCTTCCCACTTCGCCGTGACGTCGGCGGTGGCCTTGGCGAAGGCAGCTTTGTCCGGCGTCGTCACCTGCACGCCCTTGGCCTTGAGCTCGGCGAGCAGCTTGTCGTCGGCCTCGGCCGACAGCTTGCGCTGCAGCGCGGTTGCCTCGGCGGCGGCTTCCTGCACGGCCTTCCTGTCGGCGTCGCTCAGCTTGTCCCAGCTGCGCTTGCTCATCAGGAAGGGCGTCATCTGGAACTGATGGTTGGTCAGCGCCAGGTGCTTCTGCACTTCGTAGAGCTTGCTCGCGTGGATGTTGACCAGCGGGTTCTCCTGGCCATCGACCACGCCCTGCTGCAGCGCCACGTAGAGCTCGGCGAACTTGATCTGCTGCGACTCGGCGCCCAGCGACTTCATGATGTCCACCAGCGTCGCGTCGGGCGGCACGCGCATCTTCAGGCCCTTCATGTCCTCGACCTTGCCGATTGGGCGCTTGCTGTTGGTCATCTGGCGGATGCCGTTGTCCCAGGTGCCCAGCAGCACCAGGCCCTTCTCGGCCGACTTGTCGGCCAGCTCCTTGCCGAGCGGGCCGTCGAGCAGCTTGAAGGCCGCTGCCGGGCTGGAGAACAGGAACGGCATGCCGAACGCGGCGTACTCGGGCACCGCGTTGGCCACCGCGCCCTGCGAGTTGGCGCTCATGTCGAGCGCGCCGGTGCGCAGCGCGGTCACCATCGCGGCGTCGTCGCCGAGCTGTGCCGAGGGCGCCACCTGCACCTCGATGCGGCCGCCCGATCGGGCCTTCACGACCTCGGCGAACTTGACGGCCGCCTCATGGCGCGGGTTGCCGACGGCAGCGCCGTGGCCGAGGGTCAGCTTCACGGCCTGTGCCTGTGCGCCGGCGAGGCAGAAAGCGCCGGCCGCGGCGGCGAGCAGGGTGCGAACGAAAGTCTGGCGATGCATGGTCGCTTGTCTCCTGGGGTGTGGTGGTGGAGGGATCAGTGGATCAACATGCCGCCGTTCACGTCGAGCGTGATGCCGGTGCAGTAGGCGGACAGTTCGCTGGCGAGGAACACGCAGGCACCGGCCACGTCGTCGGCACGGCCCAGGCGGGCCAGCGGGATGGTCGAGTTGATCTCGGCCTTCTTCGCGTCGGACAGCTTGCCCGCGGTGATGTCGGTCTCGATCAGGCCCGGGGTGATGCAGTTGACGCGGATGTTGTCGGCCCGAACTCGCGCGCCATCGCACGCGCCAGGCCGAGCACGCCGGCCTTGGCCGCCGAGTAGTGCGGGCCGCCGAAGATGCCGCCGCCGCGCTGCGCCGAGACCGACGAGATGCAGACGATGGAACCCGACCGCTGCTGGCGCATGGCCGGCAGCGCCGCCTGCGACATGTACAGCGTGCCGCGCAGGCTGACGTCGAGGATGCGGTCGTAGTCGGCGCCGGTGATCTCCAGCGTCTTCACCGGCTGCGTGATGCCGGCGTTGTTGACGAGGATGTCGATGCGGCCGTAGGCCTTCAGCACCGCGGCGGCGGCGGCCTCGCAGGCCGCCTTGTCGGTCACGTCGGCGACCAGGCCGAGGTGGCCCTCGCCCAGGCGCGCCGCCGCGGTGGCGGGCTCGGCGCGGGCCAGGTCCAGGATCACCACGCGGGCCCCCTGGGCGGCCATCTGGCGTGCGGTGGCATAGCCGAGGCCGTTGATGCCGGCGCCACCGGTGATCACGGCAACCTTGTCCTTGAGCAGCATGTCTTCCATCTCCGGGTTCGTGTGGGAACGTGCTGCGAATGGTCGGCGCCGAGCGGCTTGACGACAAGCGATGTTTTTTCACCCTAAGATGACGTTTCGTCATCCAACGTGAGGGTCAACCCGATGGCCTCCCTGCCCCCCGTCACCAACCTGCTGGCCTTCGAGGCGGTCGCGCGGCGGCGCAGCTTCGCGGTGGCCGCCGCTGAACTTCACCTCACGGCTTCGGCGATCAGCCACCAGGTCGCACGGCTCGAGTCGGACCTCGGCGTGAAGCTGTTCGAGCGAAGCGCGCACGGCGTGCGGCTGAGCGTGGCCGGCGAGCAGTACCTCGAGCGCGTGGCCGGCGCCCTGAAGGCGATCGCCTCGGCGACCGACGACCTGCGCCAGGGCGTGGGCAACAGCCTGTACGTGCACTCGGCGCCGACGCTGGCGAGCCTGTGGCTGATGCCGCGCCTGCGCCGCTTCGCGGAGGCGCACCCGGACATCTCGCTGAACCTCTCTGCCGCCCACACGCACAGCGACTTCGCGCTGGGCCAGGCCGACCTCGACATCCGCTACGGCGTGCCGCAGTGGGGCGACCTGGTGGTGGAGCCTCTGTTCGAGGAGCGCATCGTGCCGCTGGCGAGCCCGGCCTTCGTCCGCGAGCACCGGCTCAAGCGCATCGCGCAGCTGCTCGAGGTGCCGCTGATCCAGAGCAACGTCAGCGTGGTGCAGTGGTCCGACTGGCTGAAGCGCTTCGCCGACCTGCGGGCGCCGGATCGCTACTCGCTGCGCTTCGATCGCGCGCAGATGTCACTCGACGCCGCGACGCAAGGATTGGGAGTGGCGCTGGAGAGCACCACCAACGCCGAGCAGCATCTGGCGGAGGGCAGGCTCAGGCCGGTGTTCGGGCTGGACAAGGCCATCAGGGTGAAGGCCCATTTCGCGGTGTATCCAGCCCGTCATGCTCGGAGGCCGCCGGTCGAAGCCTTCCTCGCCTGGCTCCACGGCGAGGCGGCGAGATCGGGCCGAAGCATCGGGCGATGAAGGGTCACCTGCGCTGAGTTCGTGGCGACCCACCACTCGTGGATGAGGCAGCGGGTGCCGGCCGCCGGCAACCAGCGAGTCCGGAGCGACTGCTCGCGGCGGCGGCGGCCTGTGCCTCTTCCTGGCCGGCATCGCCAGTAGTTGCTTCCTCCAAGCAGCGGACGTTGGCTCAATCGCTCCGGCGAACGACTGCTTGCTTCCGTTCGCTGTGGTCAAAGCAGTTGAAGCATTGACAATGGACGTAACCCTGTCAGCTGAGATGCACGACAGAACTGGCGAGATTTCTGAATCCTCCCTGATGTCCATCATCCGAATACATTGCGACCGATACGCGCCGCGTTAGTGGATCGACAGTCAGCAGGTTATAGGACAGGGGCTTGTTCTCGGCCCCGAGAGAGGTGCCGCAACCCACGATAGCTGGCTCCGAGGCTCGGCCTGGCCGCAAACGTTGCAGATGCTTGTGCCCGTGCAGCACCACGCTGATTTCCAGGCGGCTGCACCAGGCCAGAAACCGTTCGGCATCTACAAGGCCGAGCAAGGATTCCTGGTCCAGAAGGCCGCCCTCAACTAGTGGCTGAACCAGCAGATCCTCATGTTGGCTGTAGCTCCTGGGATGGTGGTGCAAGACAGCCACGCGGCGATAGGACTTCGCTGCCGGCTCACGGGCACACAGTGCTTCGAACTCGTTAGCCACGTCATCCAGTTGGGCTTGCGAGAGCTTTCCGCGCGCAGAACTCCCGTCGCGCGACGAATCCAGGCAAAGGAAGCTGCACATCAGATCATCATCTGCCACGGCCCTTTGCCATGCCAAGTCGGCGACGGCGCTCTTGTTGTCTCCCAGAAATCCGAGTCTGTTGCCGCGCCAACGCTGGTCGTGATTGCCGGGTACGACGATCACGTCCTTACCAACCTGTGTGGACAACCAACGCCGGAACTCCTTGAACTCTGCAAAGTCATCGTCATCCGCGTCACGGGGCGTGTCGATCAGGTCGCCGGTAATGACGACGCGTGAGATGTCGTGAGACTCCGCAATCACACCCTCGCGGAGGCATTCCAGGTTTCGCTGCGCCGCAGGTGTGCCGAAGTGGAGATCGCTCAGATGAAGGATTCGCCTGGAGCGCTTCCTCGGGCGATGCGTCTGCAGTATTCGATCTATCGCGTCGAGCCCTCCTTCGAAGTGCGTCTCGAGCTGCGAATACAAGGGCATCACATCCTCCAGTCCTGCGAATGCCGCCGTGCCGCTGCTCGACCAAAACAACACACCCGGCCACTGTTCGACGTAGCTGCACAAGAGTTCCACGGCCGGCATCGGATCGACGATGGTGCGACTCCACCGGTCATCGTAGACGTCGGGAATGAGTACCAAAGCATGCTTTCCTGACGCGGCAGCCATGTAGTGCAGTGCAGCGTTGAGCTTATGTGCGGCCAGGCTGCCGTGCCCGCCGCCCGCCGGAAGAGCGAAGAGCATGTGCTTCTCGAACAATGCCCGCACCGGCGCGGTGATCGCAGCGAGGCGCGCTGGCTTGAGCAGGACGTTCGACTCCTCTCGGCCCAGAAGCTGTAGTGACTCCTCGGCTGCGGCCGCGAGTTGGGCGCGGCCTTCCGATGTCCAGGTCCGCGTCTGACCTTCGTTGGCAACGTTCTCCAGGAACTGGCGAAGCGGCCTAGCTTCCACGCGCGGGACGCGCGTGGACTTCGTTGTGAGGAAAACGGCAAGGTTGACGAACTTGACGGGGAACACGAAGCACATATCGAACTCCCAAAAGGCACCTGCGCCAGCATTCGAGTGCTCGATATGGCGCCTGTCACTCCCTAGTCGATGTCGGCATCGGTGGCAGAACTTGATTCGCCCGGCTGTAGCCGCTTGGTCGCCGTCCCAATGGTTTCACAATGCAGGCGTGCATGGTGGAACTCGCCAAGGCGGATGCAAGGCATTGAATGCGATGCCGTTGGACGGTGGTTGATGCACACCTTCAAGCAGACGTTCGTTGACGACAGCTCCTGGCCGAATGTGTGAGTGCGAGTCCGTGCGAGGAACCTGACGTTCGATTCGACCGACCCGCCGGCCAAGGTCAACTTGCGGCGACATCAGCGCGATCCCGGACTCGGCTGAGGCCGTGTGAGAACGCTTGACACTGAGGCTGTCGAAGCCAGTGCGCGTTCGTCTACACTGCCGTCGCTGCCAGCTGTAGCCGCGAGTCACGCACTCTTCTGTTTCATGCCCCGCCCGGCATGAAGCTCCGGCGCACTGGCAGCACCGGTTCCTACTGCAAGACCGTTGGATGCAGCTTGGCTGGCAGATGCTCGGCGAGCGGCCTGCGCATCGGCAGATTCAACGCGAGACGAACCTGCTCGACTGCCTGCGGTTCGAGCGATCGATCCGTGTAGCGGCAGTGGGCGAACCCCTTGGTGAGCCGAAGGCTGACATCCTTAACCCAGTGGCCAAAGCACGGCGCCACCGGGCCCGCCACCGGATCGCCGTCGACGAGGCCTCGGTAGGGAAAGAAGAGATTGGTCCAGCGCGTTAGCGCGAACAGACCTCCGTGGTGCGGAACCTGGACCGATCGCTTTGCGCGCGAGTTGTCCGGGTCGGCATACGCGTGGGTGAACGTGAAGACCTTGCGCTTTTCCGACTTCGCGGGGCCATTGATTTCTTCCGTCACAGGCGGGCAGGTTGGTAACGAGCGCTCGCGAACCAGGTCGGCGAACTCTGTCTTCACATCCAGATTCAGCAGCCAGCGCGCATGGGCCAGCGGCGAGCCGACCGTCACGAAGTCGGTGACTCGCCACTGAAAGCCGTTGTGCCGGTACTCGGCCCACGCCGCATGCTGCATGCCCTGGACGGCATCGATGTCGGGTGCCGGCTGGGGGCATGAATGCTTGTTCAACAGATCCTCCAGGGCGCGCAACGCCCTGCTGCTGGTGCGCGCCACCGGGTCGCGCGTCCGTGAATGCCGTGCCCAGGCATTGCTAAGGATGTCGTAGGCGATGACGCTGCCCAAGCTATGCGCGTAGACGACTATGCGCTCATAGCGGCGCTTCTCGTGGAGCGCCTCGATCAGCTTGGCGCCAGCTTCTCGAATCTCCTGTCGCCTGGAAACGTTGTCAGCTCGCGGCTCCAGATATCGGGCCGCATCTCCGGCGAAGTTGACGAGGTACTCGTCGCGCAGTGCCTTCATGCCGATCGCCAGCAGACTTGGCAGCGCGACGAAGGCTCCGCCTGCAAAGACCTTGAGCCAGCCGGAGATGTCCTTGGTCGCCGTCCACGCGACCAGCGCAAGCGCCACAACGAGCACCACGCGCACGATCCAAACCAATCGAAGGAGCGTCTGTGGGATCTTTGTGTCCTTCGACAAGAGAAGGCGCAGCATCCAGCCGCAAACCTGAGTAATCGTCGTGTCGCGGATAAGGTGCGCCCAGTACAGCTCGTAGACATCCGTTGTCGGACGCTGCCCGTCGATGCGCGGGACGCTGGCCATGCGCATTTCGAAAAGGGAGGAGACAAGATCCGGTTTGATGTAGTACCTCTCGCCGGCTCGGTGGTCGAAGACGTTGGAGATGAATTCGCGCAGCAGCTGACCAGGTCGTTGCTCGCCGATGCCGTGAACCAGGATGACGGCCTGCCGATCATGTCGAAAGCTGCGCATGCACCGGGTCATGAGGCGCTCGAGCCGGCGCAGCGCGCCCTGCCAAATCTTCACGGCGGCTCTGCGATCGCGAAGAAGCAGCAAACCGCTGTGTTCTATGCGCAGCCGACTGCTGGTATCGGTGCAATACGAGAGACGGAACGCGACGCGTTGTGGTGGCTGTGGCGCACCACGGCTTTCCGCGGGGGGCTGTGGCGTCAGATCCGCTGAAGTGGAATCAGCAACCGGCGCAGGCGCTGATGCGGGAGAAACTGCAGCGTCGAACTCGGTCACCAGGTAGTAAGCCTTGCCCTCGACTGCGACAGACCAATCGGACTCAACAACTCTGCCGCTTCGCAAGTCATCGAATTGGACTCGACCGGACTGCGAGAACGTCCACATCGGAAGATGCACGCGCTCGAACAACTGCGAGCTCAAGTTGCAGTCTCGTCCGATCCAGTAGGCCGCAACCTCGGGGAACAACAGACACGCGGCCGCCTCGGCAGCAGGAAAAGGCAGGTTTAGCGCAACGCGGATGGATGTCGCCCCAGGCGCCTCGCATGCGGACATAGCGTCAGTCTCCCGGACCCGGCTTGATTGCCTGCGTGCCATCTTGCCACCCGACTCGCTCGGGATCCAGCGATCCGTTCTACCGTTGCGTTCAAATGCATCTGAAAGCTGTGAGGAGGCACGCTGGTTCTGTGTGCTGCCTAGCGTCGAAGTTGACCGGCACGCACCATTGTGGCGGCGTTGGAGCGGCTCGTGCTCGCAGCCTGGCGGCATCCCTGACGCTCGCTGGAAACGTTGGCCGTGCGGCACCTTGCCGCAAAGGCACTGATCCCTCCGCCTTTCGTTCGAGAATTGACCGCCAAGGCGATCAGGACGTCATTTGGCGAGGGCCACAGTCCCTGGTTGACGTCAAACCCTTGCTGCGCGTCCGCTGACTGTCGGGTCTCAGGCGAAGCAACGAGGGACCGCTTGTGGCCGGGAGCGGCAGGACCAATCGCTTGGTTTTCTGAGACGCCCGCACTACCCGGCGGAGGGTGACGCGGCAGTAAAGCGCGTGCCCTGCCGCCGGTCGCGCCAGCGCAGGAACGGGCGCTCGACCGAGTAGTGCAGCAGCGCGCCGAGCAGCAGCACCGCCAGCGCGTAGCTCAGGAACATCAGCACGCGCGAACCCTCCAGCGACGGTGCCAGCGTCACGTGCACGACATGCAGCGCGATCTTGTGGCTCAGGTACAGGCTGTAGGAGATCGCGGCGAGCCAGGCCATGCCCGGCACGGGCCAGCGGCCGATCAAGCTGCGGCGGCCCGCCCCGGCAAACACCAGCAACCCGAGCCCGGCCGACAGCACCGGCCAGCCCAGTGTGTTGGCGAGCAGCCCGGTGCGCTCGCGAAACAGCCAGAGCGCCACGGCGCACATCAGCATGCCGCCCAGCAAGCCGGCATTGGCATGCTGCTGCAGCCTCTCCCAGCGCTGCGGCCGGTAGACGCGCAGGCTGGCCAGCATCACGCCCACGAGCAGGCCGTCCAGCCGCATCCACGTCGGGTAGTAGATCTCCTCGATGAACCAGTTGCGCGGCGGATCGAACGCCGCGAAGTGCAGCCAGGTGGTGCCGCGCAGCGCGATGCCGCCCAGCATCACGGCCGCGCAGAGAGCCAGAAGTCGAGGCACGCTGCATCGGCGCGACAGCGCCCAGGCCAGCAGCGGAAAGACCAGATAGAAGTGCTCCTCCACGCACAGCGACCAGGCATGCGAGAAGGCCGCGTTGCGTTCATAGTCGATCAGCAGGTTCATCGTGAAGGTAGCGAACTGCCACCACGGCTGCAGCCCCGGCACCTCGCGCAGCGCCGGAAAGGCCACGTAGAGCGCGAGCACCACCGCAAACGCCGGCAGGATGCGCCAGGCGCGCCGCGCATAGAAGCCGCTCAGCGAGACCGATCCATTGCGCTGAAGCTGCTGAAGCACCTGCGAGCCGATCAGGAAGCCGCTGAGCACGAAGAAGATGTCCACGCCGGCCCAACCGAAGCGCGACAACCAGGTGAAGTCCGCCCCCAGCCCGCCGACGAGAAAAGAGTGGAAGAGCATCACCCAGACGATGGCAATGGCGCGCAGCAGATCCAGGCCGGGCAGGTGGTTCATCGGCGGCGATTGTCGGGGGCGAGGCGCATGGTTGCGCATTGTCGCGGCGACACCGACAGCGCGCCTTCCGCTTTGATCGCGGCACCGGCAAGCCGCTGACCAGCGCCTCTCGCCGGCTTGCGCCGGCGGCTTGATCCTCGGCAAAAAAGTCCAACGCCCGCAAGCACTTGCAAGGCACCGGCGGTGTTTACCCGGGGAGGCCCGGAAAGCGGCACGCCTCTTGTGTCCATCACCCGCGTCGACAAACAAGGAGACGAGGACGATGGAGACCTTCTACGAGGTGATGCGGCGCCAGGGCATCTCGCGCCGCAGCTTCCTCAAGTACTGCTCGCTGACCGCCACCTCGCTGGGCCTGGCGCCCTCGTTCGTGCCGCAGATCGCCCATGCGATGGAGACCAAGCCGCGCACCCCGGTGCTGTGGCTGCACGGGCTGGAGTGCACCTGCTGCTCGGAGAGCTTCATCCGCAGCGCGCACCCGCTGGCCAAGGACGTGGTGCTGTCGATGATCTCGCTGGACTACGACGACACGCTGATGGCGTCGGCCGGCCACCAGGCCGAGGCCATCCTCGAAGAGATCATGGTCAAGTACAAGGGCAACTACATCCTGGCCGTGGAGGGCAACCCGCCGCTCAACCAGGACGGCATGAGCTGCATCATCGGCGGCAAGCCATTCCTCGATCAGCTCAAGCACGTCGCCAAGGACGCCAAGGCGATCATCAGCTGGGGCTCATGCGCCAGCTGGGGTTGCGTGCAGGCGGCCAAGCCGAACCCGACGCAGGCCGTGCCGGTGCACAAGGTGATCACCGACAAGCCGATCATCAAGGTGCCCGGCTGCCCGCCGATCGCCGAGGTGATGACCGGCGTCATCACCTACATGCTGACCTTCGACCGCATCCCCGAGCTCGACCGCCAGGGCCGGCCGAAGATGTTCTACAGCCAGCGCATCCACGACAAGTGCTACCGCCGGCCGCACTTCGACGCCGGCCAGTTCGTCGAGGCCTTCGACGACGAGAGCGCGCGCAAGGGCTACTGCCTCTACAAGGTGGGCTGCAAGGGCCCGACCACCTACAACGCCTGCTCCACCGTGCAGTGGAACGAGGGCACCAGCTTCCCGATCAAGGCCGGCCACGGCTGCATCGGCTGCTCGGAAGACGGCTTCTGGGACAAGGGCTCGTTCTACAACCGCCTGACCGACATCCACCAGTTCGGCGTCGAGGCCAATGCCGACCAGGTCGGCGGCACGGCGGCCGGCGTGGTCGGCGCGGCGGTCGCGGCGCATGCCGCGGTGTCGGCGATCAAGCGCGTCAGCAGCCCGAAACCCTCGCAGAAATAAGGAACCAACCCCATGGGCGCGTACGAAACGCAAGGCTTCAAGCTCGACGACAGCGGCAAGCGCATCGTCGTCGATCCGGTGACCCGCATCGAGGGCCACATGCGCTGCGAGGTCAACCTCGACAAGAACAACGTCATCCGCAACGCCGTGTCCACCGGCACGATGTGGCGCGGCCTCGAGGTCATCCTCAAGGGCCGCGACCCGCGCGACGCCTGGGCCTTCGTCGAGCGCATCTGCGGCGTGTGCACCGGCTGCCACGCGCTCACCTCGGTGCGCGCGGTGGAAGACGCGCTCGGCATCAAGATCCCGAAGAACGCGCACCTGATCCGCGAGATGATGGCCAAGACGCTGCAGGTGCACGACCACGCGGTGCACTTCTACCACCTGCACGCGCTGGACTGGGTCGACGTGGTGTCGGCGCTGAAGGCCGACCCGAAGAAGACCAGCGAGCTGCAGCAGCTGGTGTCGCCGGCGCACCCGCTGTCGTCGGCAGGCTACTTCCGCGACATCCAGAACCGGCTGAAGAAGTTCGTCGAGGCCGGCCAGCTCGGCCCCTTCATGAACGGCTACTGGGGCAACAAGGCCTACGTGCTGCCGGCCGAGGCCAACCTGATGGCGGTGACGCACTACCTCGAGGCGCTGGACCTGCAGAAGGAGTGGGTGAAGATCCACACCATCTTCGGCGGCAAGAACCCGCACCCGAACTACCTGGTGGGCGGCGTGCCCTGCGCGATCAACATCGACGGCAACGGCGCCGCCGGGGCGCCGATCAACATGGAGCGGCTGAACTTCGTCAAGGCGCGCATCGACGAGATCATCGAGTTCAACAAGAACGTCTACATCCCCGACGTGCTGGCCATCGGCACGATCTACAAGCAGGCCGGCTGGCTGCACGGCGGCGGCCTCTCGGCCACCAACGTCAGCGACTACGGCGAGTACCCGAAGGTCAACTACGACAAGAGCACCGACCAGCTGCCCGGCGGCGTGATCCTCAACGGCAACTGGGACGAGATCCTGCCGATCGACCCGCGCGACCCCGAGCAGGTGCAGGAGTTCGTGACGCACAGCTGGTACAAGTACGCCGACGAGACCAAGGGCCTGCACCCCTGGGACGGCGTCACCGAGCCGAACTACGCGCTGGGCGCCAACACCAAGGGCACTCGCACGAACATCGAGCAGATCGACGAGGCCGCCAAGTACTCGTGGATCAAGGCACCGCGCTGGCGCGGCCACGCGATGGAGGTCGGCCCGCTGTCGCGCTACATCCTCGCCTACGCCCACGCGAAGAAGGGCAACAAGTACTCGCAGCGCCCGAAGGAGCAGATCGAGTACTCGGCCATGATGATCAACAGCGCCATCCCGAAGGCGCTGGGCCTGCCCGAGACGCAGTACACCGCCAAGCAGCTGCTGCCCACCACCATCGGCCGCACGCTGGCGCGCGCGCTCGAGGGCCAGTACTGCGGCGAGATGATGCTCGACGACTACAAGGAGCTGGTCGCCAACATCAAGGCCGGCGACACCGCCACCGCCAACGTCGACAAGTGGGACCCGAGCACCTGGCCGAAGGAGGCCAAGGGCGTGGGCACGGTGGCCGCGCCGCGCGGCATGCTGGGCCACTGGGTGAAGATCAAGGACGGCCGCATCGAGAACTACCAGTGCGTGGTGCCCACCACCTGGAACGGCAGCCCGCGTGACGCGAAGGGCCAGATCGGCGCCTTCGAGGCCAGCCTGATGAACACGCCGATGGTCAACCCGGAGCAGCCGGTCGAGATCCTGCGCACGCTGCACTCCTTCGACCCCTGCCTTGCCTGCTCCACGCACGTGATGAGCGAGGACGGCGCCGAGCTCACCCGCGTCAAGGTGCGCTGATGACCCCCTTCGGAGACAACACGATGACGACTCAACGAACGATCCGTGCCGCGACTGCCGTGGCGGCCCTGCTCGCCGCCGCGGCGGCCCAGGCCCACCCGGGCCACGGCCTGACCGCGCCCGACAACCTGATGCACGTGCTGGAGGCCGAGCACGTGGTGCCGATGCTGCTGGCGCTGGCCGTCGGCTACGCGGTGGTGCTGGTGCGTGCGATCCGGCGCCGCCGGCGTTCGGACCGCGCCGATCAGGCCGATCGCACCTCCACCCCCACCCGCCGCTGAACCCGGGAGGCACCACCATGTCCGCCACCACCCCGCAAGCCATCTCGGACGCGACCGGCACCGACGAGAGCGCGGTCGCGCAGGCCGCGTCGATCAAGTCGGTCTATGTGTACCAGGCGCCGGTGCGCGTGTGGCACTGGGTCAACGCGCTGTCGCTCGTCGTGCTGGCCATCACCGGCTACTTCATCGGCTCGCCGCTGCCCACGCAGCCCGGCGAGGCCAGCGCGAACTTCCTGATGGGCTACATCCGCTTCGCGCACTTCGCGGCTGGCTACGTGTTCGCCGTCGGCCTGCTCGGGCGCCTGTACTGGGCCTTCGTCGGCAACCACCATGCGCGCGAGCTGTTCACGCTGCCGGTGTTCAGCGCTGCCTACTGGCGCGAGGTGCTGACGATGCTGAAGTGGTACGGCTTCCTGATCCCGCTGCCCAGCCGCTACGTCGGCCACAACCCGCTGGCGCGCGGCGCGATGTTCGGCTTCCTGTTCCTGTCGGTGTTCATGGCCTTCACCGGCTTCGCGCTGTACGGCGAGGGCACGCAGGCCGGCTCGTGGGCGAACCGCCTGTTCAGCAGCTGGCTGATCCCGCTGATGGGCCAGTCGCAGGACGTGCACACCTGGCACCACCTGGGCATGTGGGGCGTGGTGATCTTCGTCGTGCTGCATGTCTATGCGGCGATCCGCGAAGACATCATGGGGAGGCAGAGCATGGTGTCGACCATGATCTCTGGGTATCGGACGTTCAAGAACTGAAATGGCTGAGGTTGCTCACTGCGTGAGAGCCCGCCGGTCGCGCCCGGCCGGCGGTAACTTTCATTTGCTGGCCCAAATGAAAGTCACCAAAGCAAAGGGCCTGGAACACGATTTGGCTGCTGCCTCTGGCTACAAGTTTCGGCTGTTGAAGGCTAGGGTCAATCGAAGCGTAGGCTCGTCCAACACGCGCTCGGTCGCGCGCCGGCCGGGCGAGACCGGCGGGCTCGCGGCAGGAGAAAGACGATCATGATCACCGTACTGGGCATCGGCAATGTGCTGTGGGCCGACGAAGGCTTCGGCGTGCGCTGCGTCGAGGCACTCCAGCAGCGCTGGGCCTTCGACGAGACGCAAGGCGCGCCGGTGCAGCTGGTCGACGGCGGCACGCAGGGCCTGTACCTGATCCAGCATGTGCAGGCGGCGCGCAAGCTGCTGATCTTCGACGCCATCGACTACGGCCTCGAACCGGGCACGCTCAAGCTGATCGAGAACGACGAGGTGCCGCGCTTCATGGGCGCCAAGAAGATGAGCCTGCACCAGACCGGCTTCCAGGAAGTGCTGATGCTGGCGCAGCTCACCGAGCAGTACCCAGACGAGGTGTTGCTGATCGGCTGCCAGCCGCAGGAGCTGGAAGACTACGGCGGCAGCCTGCGCCCCATCGTGAAGACGGCGATGGAAGACGCGCTCGCGCTCGGCCTCGACCGCCTGCGCCAGTGGGGCGCGCGGCCGCTGCCGCGCGACGCTGCGCCAGGCGACGACGAGGCGGTGACGGTGCCCACGCTGGCGCTGGGCGCCTACGAGCAGGGCCGGCCGGCCGCCGAGCAGGCCTGCCGCGTCGGCGACGAACGTTTCATTCCGCTGCGCTGAACGGCACTGCCCCATGTGCATCGGCATCCCCATGCAAGTGCTGCGCACCGAACCCGGTCATGCCTGGGTGGCGGGGCGCGGCGAGGTCAAGCGTGTCGATACCGCGCTGATCGACGCGCCGCACGAGGGCGAGTGGCTGCTCGTCTTCCTCGATGCCGCGCGCGAACGCATCGCCGCCGACCGCGCCGCCGAGGTCAACGGCGTGCTCGACCTGCTGCAGGGCGCGCTCGCCGGTGCTTCGACCCAGCCGTTCGACGAGGTCGGCTTCGCGCTGCCCTCGCGCATGGATCCCACCGCGCTGGCCGCCCTCGCCGGCCGCGCCACCCCTGAATCCTTCCCGGAGTGACCCCCATGTCCGCATCCACCCTGCCCCCGCTGCTGCAGCGCCTCATCGACGAACGCGGCGCGCAGCGCGTCGAGCCCGACACGCTGGACGCCTTCATCGCGTTGCCCGGCGACCGCGTGATCTTCCTCAGCGGCGACCCGGTGCAGTTCCCCGAGGGCCTGGACGTGGCCGTGGTGCTGCCCGAGTTGCAGGCGGCACTGCCCGGCCGATTCGAGGTCGGCGTGGTGCCGCTGGACAGCCAGGAGGCCATCGCGCGCCGCTTCGGCTCGCAGCGCTGGCCGGCGCTGGTGTTCCTGCGCGACGGCGAGTACGTCACCACGCTGGCCGGCATGCACGACTGGACGGAGTACCTCGAGCGCGTGGCCGAGGCGCTGTCGATGCCGGCCTCGCGCGTGCCGGGCATCGGCATCCCGCTGGTGAGCGCGAACAGCGCGCCGTCCTGCCACTGAAATTGAACGAAGGCTGCCCGATGAACCCGAACGCCCGCCCCTTCCCGATCCCGGTGGTCGCTGCTCTCGGCCCGGGCAGCCAGCCCGAAGACGAGACGCTGGACTACATGCCCATGCCCAGCGGCATGGACACCTACCGCCCGCCGGTGCTGCCCGAGCCCGAGGAACTGGCCGGCCACGCCATCGCCACGCAGGTGCTGCAGGCGGTGATCGACGCCGTCGCGTCATCGCTGCGCGGCGAGGCTGTCGCGCCGATCCCGCTCGGCGGCCTGCCGGCGAATGAACTTGCGCTGGTCAATCAGGTGCTCGGCGAGGGCGAGGTCAGCGCGCAGGTGCTGGCGCGGCCCGAGACGCGCAGCTTCGGCGCCGATGCGGTGCGCGTGCGCGTGCAGGAGTCGGTGTTCGCCGGCGTGTGGCGCGTGCTCGCCATCGACGACGACGGTGCGCTGCACGACCACATCGAGGTCGGCGCGATTCCCGCGGCGCTGATCGAGGCGGCGCGCGACGACGCGCAGGCGCCGCGCACGGCGCCCGGCCCGCTGCCGGCGCAGATGGTCAACGTGCCGACGATCCTCGTCGAGCTGGCCGACCAGCGCGAGCGCTGGTCGCCGGGGCAGGACGCGCATGTCGTCAACCTCACGCTGCTGCCGCTGTCGCCCGACGACATCGCGCACATCGACCACCAGCTCGGCACCGGCCGTGTGGTGATCCTGTCGCGCGGCTACGGCAACTGCCGCATCACCAACACGCTGGCGGCGAACACCTGGCGCGTCGTCTACTACAACTCGCAGGACAAGGTGATCCTCAACGCCATCGAGGTCAGCACGCTGCCCGAGGTGGCCTGCGCGGCGCAGGAAGACCTGGCGGACACGCACGAGCGTCTCTCGGAAGTCCTGCAGTGGGTGGAGCAGGCATGAGTTTCGTCCCCGGCTTCGAGGGCAGTTACCTCGGAGACGCGGCCCGGCTGCCCGCGGGCGCCCGGCTCGAATGCAAGATCTGCTGGTGGGTCTACGACCCGGCGCAGGGCGACGATGTCTGGCAGGTCGCGCCCGGCACGCCCTTCTCGGCGCTGCCCGCGCACTGGCGCTGCCCGCAGTGCGACGGCGCGGCCGACCAGTTCATGGTGCTGCAGGACGCCGCATGATCTCGCTGGCCACACGGCTGCAGGCGCTCGAAGCGGCGTTCCGCCACATCGCGGCCACGCGCATGGACGGCGTGCCGGTCCTGAACCCGCGGCTCGAGGTGCAGGCGGTCGACTTCGAGATCAGCGAAGACGGCAGTCATGCGCTCGGCGTGCTGGTCACCCCCTGGTTCATGAACCTGCTGCGCCTGCCGCTGCAGGGCGATGTGGCGCCACTGGCCGTGCGCGCCGTCGCTGCACGCGACATCGGCACGCGCCGGCTGGATTTCATCGGCGCCTTCGAGCCCGGCGTGGGCGCGTTCGAGGCCTGCTCGCTGTTCTCGCCGATGTTCGAGTTCGCCAACCAGGCCGCGGCCGTCGCCACCGCGCACGAGGCGTTGAAGGAGCTTCGCGCCGCACCGCGTGCGCCGGCGCAACCCGCACGGCGCGGCTTCCTGTTCGGCCGCACGGGAGCAGCGGCATGAGTCTCGCCGGCCTGGCCGGACGCATGCGGCTGCAGCCCGGCGCGGCGCTGCCGACCATCGCCAGCAGCCGGCCGATGCAGGCCGCGCAGCTGGCGCGCGGCCGGCCCGCCGCCGACCTGCCCGGCACCCTGGGCGCACTGTTCACTCTGTGCGCCCATGCCCACCGCGGCACCGCGAAACGTGCCGTGGCCGCGGCGCTGGGCGAGCGCGCCGTCTCCAGCATCGAGGAGCGCACCGCGCTGCAAGCCGCCACGGCGCGCGAGCAGATCCTGCGCATCGCCCACGACTGGCACCGCCTGCTGCCCGGTGCACCGGCCGCGGAGCCGGTGCTGCTGCTGCGCAGTTGCCCGCTGTGGCGCGAGGCGCTCGACCCGGCCGAGCAACTGCAGGCCTTGCCCGTCTGGCTCGCGCACCACTGGCTCTCGATGCCGCTGGCCGATTGGCTGCAAGTGCACGAGGCCGACCCGTCCGGCTGGGCGCTGCAGTGGTGCAACGCGGCCGCGACGCCGCCGGCACGCCTGCTGCGCACGCAGTCGAGCAGCATGCAGTCGATGGCCACGCCGGGCCGGCCGCTACGCCTGCTCGACCAGCCCCTCGCCTCGATGCCGCGGCTGGCCGAGCGCCTGCGCACCGAGCCGGACTTCTGCGCCCGCCCCGACTGGCAGGGCGAGCCCGCCGAGACCGGGCCCTGGACACGCACCGTCGACCCGGTGCCGCTGCCGCTCCACAATGCATGGATGCGCCTGATCGCCCGCTTCGTCGACGTGCTGCGCCTGGCCGCGCCGCAGGGGCGCGACTGGCTGGCGGAGGGCGCACTGCCGCTGGCGCACGGCGAGGCCATCGCCTGGACCGAGATGGCGCGCGGGCTGCTCGTGCACTGGGTGCGGCTGGAGGATTCGCCATCGGGTCCGCGCGTCGCCGATTGCCGCGTGCTCGCGCCCACCGAATGGAACTTCCACCCGCGCGGCGTGCTGGCGCAGACGCTGGCCACGCTGCACGGGGCCGATTGCGCCGGGCAGGCGGCGCGCGCCGCGGTCGCGTTCGACCCCTGCGTCGAGTTCGACATCGACTCCGGCATCGACTGCACGCCCGCGATGGAGCCGGCCCATGCATGAGCTCAGCCTCGCCGGCGGCATCGTCAGGCTCGTCGAGGACGCGCAGGCGCGCGACCATTTCAAGCGTGTCTCGCACCTGCGCCTGGAGGCCGGCGCGCTGGCCGGCGTGGAGGTGCGCGCGCTGCGCTTCGCGCTCGACGCGGTCAGCCCCGGCACCTGCCTCGAAGGCGCGCAGATCGACATCGACGAGCCGCCCGGCACCGCCTGGTGCATGCGCTGCGCCACCAGCGTGAGCATCGCCTCGCGCACCGACCCCTGCCCCTCGTGCGGCGGGCACCAGATCCAACCCACCGGCGGGACCGAGTTGCGCGTGCTCGACCTGCTGGTGCACGACGATTGAAGGAGAACGACCGATGTGCGTCGTCTGCGGCTGCGCCAACCCCACTGCCACCCATCCGGAGCAGGCTCACGTCGCCGTGAATCCGAGCACCGGCGACCTGCACTACGGCGCCGGTGCGGCGCGCGTGTCGGTGCCCGGCATGAGCCAGGCCCGCGCGATCAAGCTCGAGGCCGACGTGCTCGGCGAGAACAAGCGCATCGCCGAGCTGAACCGCGCGCATTTCGAATCGCACGGCGTGACCGCCTACAACCTCGTCTCCAGCCCCGGCTCGGGCAAGACGACGCTGCTGTGCGCGACCATCGACTACCTGAAGCAGCACGCGCCCGCGCTGCCGCTGGCGGTGATCGAGGGCGACCAGCAGACCAGCAACGACGCCGACCGCATCCGCGCCACCGGCGCCCGGCGATCCAGGTCAACACCGGCAAGGGCTGCCACCTCGACGCGCCGATGGTGGCCGATGCGTTCGGGCGGCTCGATCTGCACGGGCACTCGCATTCGCATGAGCACGATCACCATCACGCCCATGACCATCACCACGCCGAGGCGCTGCTGTTCATCGAGAACGTCGGCAACCTGGTCTGCCCGGCGATGTGGGACCTGGGCGAAGCCGCCAAGGTGGCCATCCTGTCGGTCACCGAGGGCGAGGACAAGCCGCTGAAGTACCCCGACATGTTCGCCGCCGCGCGGCTGATGGTGCTGAACAAGACCGACCTGCTGCCCTACCTCGACTTCGACGTGCCGAAGTGCATCGAATACGCGCGCCGCGTCAACCCGGGCATCGAGGTGCTGCTGGTCTCGGCGAAGACCGGCGCCGGGCTGGACGCCTGGGTCGAGTGGCTGCTGCACCCGCAGGCCTGAAGACATGAACGAACGCGCCACCCTGCCCCGCCGCGCGCCCGCGCGCGTGCTGGCCTGCGGCGCGTTCCTGAAGAACCGCGCTGGCCGGCTCGACGGCGAGCACTTCGCCTGGTCGGCGCTGCACGGCGACCTGGGCGAGGCCGATGCCTGCCGCGCGCTCGACGCGTCGGCAGCCGCCCTGCTCGCCGGCGGCCCGGTCGACGCGATCGCGCACGACCTGCACCCCGATTTCCACAGCACGCGCGTCGCCGTCGCACTGGCCGCGCGCCTGGGCGTGCCGGCTCTTGCCGTGCAGCACCACCATGCGCACATCGCCGCGGTGATCGCCGAGCAGGGCCTCGCGCAGCCGGTGATCGGCATCGCGCTCGACGGGGTGGGCCTGGGCACCGACGGCACCGCCTGGGGCGGCGAAGTGCTGTGGGTCGGCGGCGGCGAAGCGGCGCATCGCTGGCAGCGCATCGCACACCTGCAGCCGCTGGCGCTGCCCGGCGGCGATGTGGCAGCGCGCGAACCCTGGCGCATGGCCGCGGCGGTGCTGCATGCGCTGGGCCGCGGCGACGAGATCGAGCGGCGCTTCGGCCCGGTCGTCGGCACGCAGCCGGCGCGCCTGCTGCGCAGCATGCTGGATCGCCGGCTGAACTGCCCGGGCACCACCAGCGCCGGCCGCTGGTTCGACGCCGCCGCCGGCGCGCTGGGCCTGAGTGTGAAACAGGGTGCCGAAGCCGAGGCCGCCATCGCACTGGAACGTGCGGCCGCGCAGGCGCTGGAACGCCGGCACGACGGCGTGCCCTTCGCGCCGTCGCTGGACCTGCGCGGCGTGGTGGCCGATGCCTTCGAGGTGCCGCGCGACGACGACGCGGCGATCGCGCGCGCCGCGCTGCACTTCCACCACGCGATGGCCGACGGCCTGGCCGATGCCGCCGTGCAGGCCGCGCAGCAGCACGGCGCCGGCACGGTGGTGCTGGGTGGCGGCTGCTTCATGAACCGCGTGCTCACCGAGCGCCTGGCGGCGCGGCTGCAGGCGCGCGGCCTGGCAGTCCATGCCCCGCAATCCACGCCCTGCGGCGACGCCGGCCTCGCGCTCGGCCAGGCCTGGGTGGCGGCCTGCACGCTCGCCGACCCGTTGGCTGCGGCTCAACAACAAGACGCTCTCGAACTGGAACACTGACATGTGCCTCGCCCTGCCCGCCCGCGTGGTGGAACTGCAAGACGCCGACAACGCCGTCGTCGAACTCGGCGGCGTGCGCAAGACCGTGTCGGTGGCGCTCACGCCCGAAGCGAAGGTCGGCGACTACGTCATCGTGCACGTCGGCCATGCGATCGGTCTGCTCGATGCCGAAGAGGCGGAGAAGACACTCGCCCTGTTCGCCGAGATGGCGGCCGCCAACGTGGCCGCGGAGCGCGCCGCATGAAGTACATCGACGAATTCCGCGACGGCGAGGTGGCGCGCGGCCTGGCGCAGCGCATCGCCGCCGAGGCCGACAGCTCGCGCCGCTACCACTTCATGGAGTTCTGCGGCGGCCACACGCACGCCATCTCGCGCTACGGCATCGCCGAGCTGCTGCCGGCGCACCTGCGCATGATCCACGGCCCGGGCTGCCCGGTGTGCGTGCTGCCGATCGGCCGCATCGACCAGGCCATCGCACTGGCGCTGGAGCGCGGCGTGATGCTGTGCACCTACGGCGACGTGATGCGCGTGCCGGCGTCGGAGACCTTGTCGCTGATGAAGGCCAAGGCACGCGGCGCCGACATCCGCATGGTCTATTCGGCCGCCGACGCGCTCAAGCTCGCCCGCGAGCATGCCGAGCGCGAGGTGGTGTTCCTGGCCATCGGCTTCGAGACCACCACGCCGCCCACCGCGCTGGTGATCCGCCAGGCGCGGGCGGAGGGCCTGGCCAACTTCAGCGTGCTGTGCTGCCACGTGCTCACGCCCAGCGCCATCACGCACATCCTCGAGTCGCCCGAGGTGCGCCAGTACGGCACCGTGCCGATCGACGGCTTCATCGGCCCGGCGCACGTGAGCATCGTCATCGGCAGCCAGCCCTACGAGCACTTCGCCGAGGAGTACCGCAAGCCGGTGGTGATCGCCGGCTTCGAGCCGCTGGACGTGATGCAGGCGATCCTGATGCTGGTGCGCCAGGTCAACGAGGGCCGCGCCGAGGTGGAGAACGAGTTCACCCGCGCCGTCACGCGCGACGGCAACCTGGCGGCGCAGGCCCTGGTGGCCGAGGTGTTCGAGCTGCGCAGCAGCTTCGAGTGGCGCGGCCTGGGCGAGGTGCCCTACAGCGCGCTGAAGATCCGCCCGGCCTATGCGCGTTTCGACGCCGAGCGCCGCTTCGGCCTCGTCTACAAGAGCGTGCCCGACCACAAGCAGTGCGAGTGCGGCGCCATCCTGCGCGGCGTGAAGACGGCCCACCGACTGCAAGCTGTTCGGCAGCGTGTGCACGCCCGAGAACCCGATGGGCTCGTGCATGGTGTCGTCCGAAGGCGCCTGCGCGGCGCACTACACCTACGGACGTTTCCGCGACATTCCGGTGGTGGCGGCATGAGCGCCGCGAAGGCCGCATGAAGAAGGACTACCTGCGCCCGATCGACTTCAAGCACGGCCGTGTCGACATGAACCACGGCGCCGGCGGCCGCGCCTCGGCGCAGCTGATCGACGAACTGTTCGCGCGCGCCTTCGACAACGAGTACCTGCGCCAGGGCGACGACGGCGCGCTGCTGCCGGTGCCCGCCGGCCACCGCCTCGTGATGGCCACCGACGGCCACGTGATCTCGCCGCTGTTCTTTCCCGGCGGCGACATCGGCTGCCTGGCGGTGCACGGCACGGTCAACGACGTGGCCATGCTCGGCGCCGCGCCGCTGTACCTGAGCGCGAGTTTCATCCTCGAAGAGGGCTTCGCTTTGGCGGATCTCAAGCGCATCGTCGAGTCGATGGCCGCGGCGGCGCGCGAGGCCGGCGTGCCCATCGTCACCGGCGACACCAAGGTGGTCGAGCAGGGCAAGGGCGACGGCGTGTTCATCACCACCACCGGCGTCGGCGTGGTGCCGACCGGGCGCAGCGTCAGCGGCCGCAATGCGCGGCCCGGCGACGCGGTGCTGGTGTCGGGCAGCATCGGCGACCATGGCGTGGCGGTGCTCTCGAAGCGCGAATCGCTGGAGTTCGAGACCACCATCGAATCGGACACCGCCGCGCTGCACACACTGGTCGCGCGCCTGCTCGCTGCTGTGCCCGAGGGCAGCGTGCGCACGCTGCGCGACCCCACGCGCGGCGGCCTGGCCACCACGCTCAACGAGATCGCGCGCCAATCCGGCGTGGGCATGCTGCTGCAGGAAGCGGCGATCCCGATCAAGCCGCAGGTCAATGCCGCCTGCGAGCTGCTCGGGCTGGACCCGCTGTACATCGCCAACGAAGGCAAGTGCATCGTCATCTGCGACGCGGCAGTGGCCGACGGCGCGCTCGAAGCGCTGCGCTCGCACCCGCTGGGCCGTGACGCGGCGCGCATCGGCAGCATCACCGAAGACCCGCAGCACTTCGTGCAGATGGCCACGGCCTTCGGCGGCCGGCGCGTGGTCGACTGGCTCAGCGGCGAGCCGCTGCCGCGCATCTGCTAGGGCCGAACCCGGGCTGAGCGCAGTCTTCCCAAGACCGCCGCCCTCCCACTCTCCCCCCCCCCCCCCCCCCCGCCTCCCCCCCCCTCCTCCCTGCCCTGGCCCCAGTTCGCTGCTGGCCTGAAGGCACTGCACTGGATCTCCATCCCCTGCGCCTGCTGCTGCTCGCCCACGCCTTCAACGGGCTGACGCAGCGCCTGTTCACCGTATTGCGCGAGGCCGGCCACGAGGTCACGGTGGAGCTGGACATCTCCGATGCGGTGACCGAGGAGGCGGTGGCGCTGGCCCGGCCCGACCTGGTGATCGCGCCCTTCCTGAAGCGGCGCATCCCGGAGTCGGTGTGGTCGGTGCGTCCTTGCCTAGTGGTGCACCCTGGCCCGCCGGGTGACCGCGGCCCGGCAGCGCTCGACTGGGCGGTGTTGCGCGGCGATGCGCAGGGCGGCGTGACGGTTCTGCAGGCCACCGGCGAGTTCGACGCCGGCCCGGTGTGGGCCTGGCGCGCGCTGCCGCTGCGCGGCGACGCCACGAAGGCGAGCCTGTACCGCCACGAGGTCACGCGCGCCGCCGTCGATGCGGTGCTGGAGGCCATCGCCCGCTTCCGGCCCGGGGCGATCGGGCCGGCATTGCCGCCCGCGCTGCCGGCGCTGCAAGGCGGCTGGCAAGGCCCGGTGCCGGCGGCGCAGCGGTCCATCGACTGGTCGAGCGACGACAGCGCCGCGGTGTTGCGCAAGATCCAAAGTGCCGATGGCCACCCCGGCATCGCCGACGTGCTGTTCGGCCAGCCATGCCGGCTGCACGATGCCCACCCTGTCAGCGCCGCCACTCTGGCGCGGGCGCCTGCCGGTTCGCCGGGCGAAGTGGTCGGCAGGCGCGGCCCGGCGCTGCTGCGCCGCACCGTCGACGGCGCGGTGTGGATCGGCCATGTGCGTGTCGAAGCGAGCGGCGAGCGCCCGGCTCTCAAGATCGCCGCCACGCGGGCCTTCGCCGACAGCTGCGCCGGCCTGAGCGAGCTCGATGTGCCGCTGCTGCGCGACGCCGGCGAGTGGGACGAGCTGCACTACGCCGAGACCGGCGCGGCCGGCGCGCGCGTCGGCTGGCTGCGCTTCGACTTCCACAACGGCGCGATGTCCACGCGCCAGTGCGAGCGCCTGCGCGACGCGCTGCGCTGGGCCCGCACGCGCGACACGCAGGTGCTGGTGCTCGCCGGCGGCAGCGACTTCTTCAGCAACGGCATCCACCTGCACGACATCGAGGCCAGTGCGCACGACGCCGGTGACAGCGCCGCCGATGCGTCCTGGCGCAACATCAACGCCATCGACGACGTGGTGCTGGAGCTGCTCACGATGACCGACCGGCTCTCCGTGGCGATGCTGTCGGGCAACGCCGGCGCGGGCGGCTGCTACCTTGCCTTCGCGGCCGACCTCGTCTGGACCCATGCCGGCGTGGTGCTCAACCCGCACTACAAGAACATGGGCAACCTGTTCGGCTCGGAGTACTGGACCTACACGCTGCCGCGCCGCGTCGGAGCGGCACGCGCCGCCGAGGTCACGCAGCGCGTGATGCAGGGCCGGTTGCCGATGTCGGCCGCCGAGGCGGCGTCGCTGGCGCTGGTCGACGCGGTGCTGGCCGACGACGCCGCGACGCTCGCCCCCCGGGCCGCCACCGAGGCCGCCGCGCTGGCCGCAGCGCACAATCACACCGAACGCGTGGCAGCCAAGCAGCGCCAGCGAGATGACGACGAGTCGCGCAAGCCGCTGGCGGCCTACCGCGACGAGGAACTGCAGCAGATGCACCGCAACTTCTACGGCTTCGACCCCAGCTACCACGTGGCGCGGCACCACTTCGTGACGCGCAAGCCGCATGCGTGGACGCCGCGGCACCTGGCGATTCACCGGCCGTGAGCGTCATCACCCCATCTCACGCGAGCCTGGCGCCCGGCCGCCCGATGCCCACCGTCCTGCTCATCGACGACGAGCAGCGTTCGCTGGACGCGATGCGCCGCACGCTGGAGGAAGACTTCGACGTCCTCACCGCCGGCGGCACCGAGGAGGCGCGCGTGCAGCTCGAGCAGCGCGAAGTCGACGTGATCCTGTGCGACCAGCGCATGCCCGGCGTCACCGGCGTGGAGTTCCTGCGCGAAGCGCGCGAGCGCTGGCCCGACTCGGTGCGCATCGTCATCTCGGGCTACACCGACAGCGAAGACATCATCGCCGGCATCAACGAGGCCGGCATCTACCAGTACATCCTCAAGCCCTGGGTGCCCGACCACCTGCTGCAGACGGTGCGCAGCGCGGCCGAGGCACGCACGCTGCAGCACGGCCTGGCGCGGCTGGACATCGAGCTGCGCAACGGCACGCCGCCGCTGCGCGTGAAGAGCCAGGCGCGGCTCGCGCAGGCGCGCAATACTTTCGACTTCGACCGCATCGTGCGCGCGCCGGGGAGCCCGCTGGACGCGGTGTGCGAGATGGCGCAGCGTGTGGCGCGGCACGACCTGTCGGTGCTGGTGCTGGGCGAATCGGGCACCGGCAAGGAGCTGATGGCGCGTGCCATCCACTACGCCAGCCCGCGGCTCACCGGACCTTTCGTGGTGGAGAACTGCGCGGCGATCCCCGACACGCTGCTGGAGAGCGAGCTGTTCGGCCACAAGCGCGGCGCCTTCACCGGCGCGGTGGAAGACCACATCGGCCTGTTCCAGCGCGCCGACGGCGGCACGGTGTTCCTCGACGAGATCGGCGAGACCTCGCCGGCCTTCCAGGTCAAGCTGCTGCGCGTGCTGCAGGAAGGCGAGCTGCGGCCGGTGGGCTCGACGCGGTCCATCCCGGTCGACGTGCGCGTGATCGCCGCGACACACCGCGACCTCGAGGCCGACGTGCGCAGCGGCCGCTTCCGCGAAGACCTGTACTACCGCATCGCTGGCATCACGCTGGCCATGCCGCCGCTGCGCGCGCGGCCGGGCGACATCGTGCCGATCGCCGAGCGGCTGCTGATCGACGTGGCTGCCGAGCTGGCCCTGCCCGCCGCGGCCTTCGACGACGACACCCGCGCCGTGCTGGTGAGTTATCCCTGGCCCGGCAACATCCGCGAGCTGCGCAACGAGATCGCGCGCGCGCTGGCGCTGCGCGATGGGCCGGCGCTGCACGCCGCCGCCTTCTCGCGCAAGCTGCTCCACGGCCAGGCTGGCACACACGCCGAAGGCATGAACGGCCACGCGCTGCCGGCCGTCGGTACCCTGGCCGAACGGCTCGATTCGATCGAAGCCATGGTGCTGCGCGAGACGCTGCTGCGCCACCGCTGGAACAAGACCCGCGCGGCGCAGGAACTGGGCCTGTCGCGCGTCGGCCTGCGCGCGAAACTTCAGCGCTTCGGCCTGGAAGACGTGAAGGACAAGCCGTGAACGTGTTGTGGCTTCAGTCCGGCGGCTGCGGCGGCTGCAGCATGTCGCTGCTGTGCGCCGACACGGCGGACTTCCCGGCGATGCTGAAGTCCGGCGGCATCGAGCTGCTGTGGCACCCCTCGCTGTCGCTGGCCAGCGGCCGCGAACTGATCACCTTGCTCGAAGACTGCCGCGAGGGCCGCACGAAGCTCGACGTGCTGTGCGTCGAAGGCTCGCTGCTGCGCGGGCCGAACGGCACCGGCCGCTTCCACATGCTCGCCGGTACTGGCCTGCCGATGATCGACTGGGTGCGCGCGCTGGCCGCAGCGGCCACGCACGTGGTGGCGGTCGGCTCCTGCGCGGCCTGGGGCGGCATCACCGCCACCGGCCCGAACGTCACCGACGCCTGCGGCCTGCAGTACGACGGCGACCGCCCCGGCGGCCTGCTCGGCGCCGACTTCGTCGCGCGCGGCGGCCTGCCGGTCATCAACGTCGCCGGCTGCCCCACGCACCCGGGCTGGGTGGTCGACACACTGATGGCACTGGCGGCGAAGCTGTTCACCGCCGACGACCTCGACCCGCTGAACCGCCCGCGCTTCTACGCCGACCAGCTGGTGCACCACGGCTGCACGCGCAACGAGTACTACGAGTTCAAGGCCAGCGCCGAGAAGCCCTCGGACCTGGGCTGCATGATGGAGAACATGGGCTGCAAGGGCACGCAGGCGCATGCCGACTGCAACACGCGGCTGTGGAACGGCGAGGGCTCGTGCACGCGCGGCGGCTATGCCTGCATCAGCTGCACCGAGCCGGGCTTCCAGGACCCGGGCCACGCCTTCCACCAGACGCCCAAGCTCGCCGGCATCCCGATCGGCCTGCCCACCGACATGCCCAAGGCCTGGTTCGTGGCGCTGGCCTCGCTGTCGAAGAGCGCCACGCCCAAGCGGGTGAAGAGCAATGCCACCGCGGACCACGTGGTCGTCGCACCGGCGGTGCGCAAGACGAGGTTGAAGTGAGCCAGCGGCTCATCGTCGGCCCCTTCAACCGCGTCGAGGGCGACCTCGAGGTGCAGCTCGACATCGCGGACGGCCGCGTGACACAGGCGCGCGTCAACGCCACCATGTACCGCGGCTTCGAGCAGATGCTCGCCGGCCGCGCGCCGCTCGATGCGCTGGTGATCGTGCCGCGCATCTGCGGCATCTGCTCGGTGTCGCAGTCGGTGGCGGCGGCGCGTGCCATCGCCGACGCCTCGGGCGTGACGGTGCCGCCCAACGGCGTGCACACCATCAACCTGATGCTCGCCTGCGAGAACCTGGCCGACCACCTCTCGCACTTCTACCTGTTCTTCATGCCCGACTTCACGCGGCCGGTCTACGCGCAGCAGCCCTGGTTCGCCGAAGCGAATCGCCGCTTCGCCGCGCTGGCCGGCGAGCATGCACGCGCGGCGGTGGCGGCGCGGCAGCGCTGGTTCGAGATCATGGGCACGCTGGGCGGCAAGTGGCCGCACACGCTGAGCATCCAGCCCGGCGGCAGCGCGCGTGCGGTGGAGGCGGCCGAGCGCATCCGGCTGCTGGCCAAGGTGCGCGAGTTCCGTGCCTTTCTCGAAACGACCACCTTCGGCGCGCCGCTGGAAGAGATCGCCGCACTCGACAGCGAGGCCGCGCTGCAGCGCTGGCATGCCGCCGACCCGCTGCGCGGCGACCTGCGGCTGTTCCTCACGCTGGCGGCGGACCTGGGCCTGGAGACGCTGGGCCGGGGCCCCGGCCGCACGCTGAGCTTCGGCGCCTACCGGCAGCCCGACGGTTCGCACGCGCTGGCCGACGGCGTATGGAGCGAAAGCCTCGGCCGCGTGCAGCCGGTGGACACCGGCGCGATCCGCGAAGACGCCACGCACGCCTGGCTGGCCGGCGAGGCGGCGCTGCATCCGAGCGAAGGCCTCACCGCGCCCATGCTCGACAAGCCCGGCGGCTACACCTGGAACAAGGCACCGCGCCTGGGCGGCGAGGTGGTCGAGACGGGTGCCATCGCTCGCCAGCTCGCCAGCGGCCAGCCGCTGATCCGCGACGCGGTGGCGCGCTGCGGCGCCAACGTCTACACACGGGTGCTGGCGCGACTGGTCGAGCTGGCGCGCGTGCTGCCGATGACCGAACAGTGGCTCACCGCGCTGGCGCCGCGCGAGCCTTTCTTCCACGCCGACCGGCTGCCAGCCGATGCCGACGGCGTGGGCCTGACCGAAGCCGCGCGCGGCGCGCTCGGCCACTGGGTCAGCGTGCGCCACGGCCGCATCGAGCGTTACCAGATCGTCGCGCCGACGAGCTGGAACTTCTCGCCGCGCGACGCCGCCGGCACGCCCGGCGCGCTGGAAGCGGCGCTCGAAGGCGCGCCGGTGCAGCCCGGCGAGGACACGCCGGTGGCCGTGCAGCACATCGTGCGCTCGTTCGATCCCTGCATGGTCTGCACCGTGCACTGAGGAGCCGAGATGCCTCGTGAAGACCGCCCGAGCCCGGACCCGGCACGCCGCGAGACGCTGCTGGCGCTGAGCCAGCTCGACGGCGTGGACGACAGCGCCTGGCTCGACGTGATCGCGAAGATGGACGAGGTCTACTCGCAGCTGGTGCAGGACGAGATCGCGCTGGAAGAAAAGAACGAGCAGCTGGAGCAGTCGCAGCAGTTCATCTTCAGCCTGCTGTCGGCGATGAGCGACGTGCTGGTGGCCTGCGACGAGGCCGGCCGCATCGAGGAGACCAACGCCGCGCTGCGCGAGCTGGTCGGCCAGACAGAGGAGGCGCTGCGCGGCACGCCGCTGCTGGCGCTGCTGGCCGACGAAACCAGCGTGCAGAACATCCGCCATGCGCTGGCCACCACCACGCGGCGCGGCAGCTCGATCGAGATCGACCTGCGCGACGCTCAGGGACAGGCGGTGCCGGTGGACCTGAACATCACGCCGCGCCACAACGCTGCCGGGCACCGTGTCGGCCATGTGTTCGTCGGCCGGCCGCTGGGCGAGCTCAAGCGCGCGTACCACCAGCTGCGCGAGACGCACGAGGCGCTCAAGCGCACGCAGCAGCAGCTGCTGCACTCGGAGAAGATGGCCTCGCTGGGCCGCCTGGTGGCCGGCGTGGCGCACGAGCTGAACAACCCGATCAGCTTCGTGCTCGGCAACGTGCATGCGCTGCAGCGCTACAGCGAGCGGCTGCGCGAGTACCTCGGCGCGATCCATGCCGACGCCCCCGCCGACGAGCAGGTCAAGCTGCGCGCCAAGCTGCGCATCGACCACCTGCTCGCCGACCTGCCCTCGCTGATGGAAGGCACGCTCGAAGGTGCGCAGCGCACCGCCGACATCGTGCAGGGCCTGAAGCGCTTCTCGGCGATGGACCGCGGCGAACGCATCGAAGTCGACCTGAACGGCGTGATCGAGCGCGCCATCCACTGGGTGCGCAAGGGCACGGCGCCGTCGTTCGAGGTGCACTGGGAGCCAGGCCCGCCCTGCACGGTGATGGGCAATGCCGGGCAACTGCTGCAGGTGGTGATGAACCTGGTGCAGAACGCCTACGACGCCGCCGCCACGCGGGCGAACGCGGCGCCGGCGATGTGGATCACGCTGCAGTGCGCCGGCGACACCGCGCGGCTGCATCTGCGCGACAACGGCCCGGGCATCGCGCCCGAACACCTGTCGCGCATCTTCGACCCCTTCTTCACCACCAAGCCGGTGGGCAAGGGCACGGGGCTGGGGCTGTCGATCAGCTACGGCATCGTCGAGCAGCACGGCGGCCGGCTGAGCGCCGGCAACCGTGCCGAGGGCGGCGCGGAGTTCGTGCTCGAACTGCCGCTCAGCTCTCGATCCTGATGTTGCCGTCCTTCACCACCTTGCTCCACTTGGCCGTCTCGGAGCGGATGAAGGCGGCGAACTTCTCGCTCGTGCCGCCGCCGTCCTCGGCGCCGTAGGTCTCGAGCTTCTCCTGCACGTCGGCCATCGCCAGCACCTTGTTGACGTCCTCGTTCATCTTCTGCGCGATCGGCGCCGGCAGCTTGCCCGGGCCGACCAGGCCGTACCAGGTGGTGGCCTCGAAACCGGGGAAGCCCTGCTCCTCCATGGTCGGCACGTTCGGGTGGCCCTTGGCGCGCTTGGTGCGCGTCTGCGCGATGGCCAGCACCTTGCCGCTCTTCACGTGCGGCGTGGCAGCGGTCATGGTCTCGAAGCTGTACTGGATCTGCCCGCCCATCAGGTCGGTGAGCAGCGGGCCGCTGCCCTTGTAGGGCACGTGGATCGCATCGACCTTCGCCTGCAGCTTGAACGACTCCAGCGCGAGGTGCTGCGCCGAGCCGTTGCCCGCCGAGCCGAAACTCACCTGCCCCGGCTTGGCCCTGCACAGGGCGACGATGTCCTTCACCGTCTTCGCCTCTTCCTTCGGGTTGGCGATCAGCAGGTTGGGCGTGACACCCACCAGCACGATGGGCACGAAGTCGCGCTCGGCGTTGTAGTTCAGCTTGGGCTGCAGGCTGGGCGCCAGCGCATGGCTGTTGATGTGCGCCATCAGCAGCGTGCTGCCGTCGCTGGGCTGCTGCGCCACGTAGTCGGCGGCGAGCACGCCGGCCACGCCAGCCTTGGTCTCGACGATGACCTGCTGGTTCCACATCTGCGTGAGCTTGGTGGCCACCACGCGCGCCAGCGCATCGGTGCCGCCACCCGGCGGGAAACCGACGACGATGCGGATCGGGCCGCTCGGCCAGAGTTGCGCGAAGACGCGGGGGAAGGCCAGCGTGGCGGCCACACCGGCGGTGGCCTTGAGGATCGAACGGCGTTGCATGGGGATGTCTCCTGCGTTGTGTTCTGTGGGGATCTCAGGCCGCGGCCTTCAGCGCTTGCTGCTGCTGCGGATGCGAAGCGAAATACTCCATCGCGGCCTGCACGCCGCTGCCGGCCAGCGGAACGCCGGCGAGCTTGAGGCCCATCTCGACGCCGGCCAGCGCGGCCATCAGCGTCAGGTCGTTGCAGTCGCCGAGGTGGCCGATGCGGAACATGCGGCCCTTGACCTTGCCCAGGCCGGTGCCCAGCGACAGGTCGAAACGTTCGTGGATCAGCTTGCGGATCGCATCGGCATCCACGCCGGCCGGCGTGATCACGCCGGTGAGCACCGGCGAGTACACGGCCGCATCGGCACACTGGATCGGCAGACCCCAGGCGCGCACCGCGCCGCGCACGCCCTCGGCCCAGCGCTCGTGGCGCGCGAACACGGCTTCGAGGCCCTGCTCGAGAAGGATGTCCAGTGCCTCGCTCAGGCCGTAGAGCAGGTTGGTGTTGGGCGTGTAGGGCCAGTAGCCCGTCTTGTTCATCTCGACGATCTCGTCCCAGGCCCAGAAGCTGCGCGGCAGCTTGGCGGTCTGGCTGGCTTCCAGCGCCTTCGGCGACAGCGCGTTGAAGCTGATGCCCGGCGGCAGCATCAGGCCCTTCTGCGAGCCGCTGACGGTGACGTCGACGCCCCACTCGTCGTGGCGGTAGTCGGCGCTGGCCAGGCCGGAGATGCTGTCGACCAGCAGCAGCGCTGGGTGGCCGGCGGCGTCGATGGCGCGGCGCACCGCGGCGATGTCGCTGGTCACGCCCGTCGAGGTCTCGTTGTGCACCACGCACACCGCCTTGATCGCGTGGCCGGCATCGGCGCGCAGGCGCTGCTCGATCAGTTCGGCCTGTACGCCGCGGCGCCAGCTCCATGGCAGCCCGGTGGCCGCGTCGGTGCCGGGCACAGCGAGGAACTCGGGCTTCAGGCCGAGCCGCTCGGCGAGCTTCTTCCACAGCGTGGCGAAGTGGCCGGTCTCGAACATCAGCACGGCGTCGCCGGGGCTGAGCGTGTTGACCAGCGCCGCTTCCCACGCGCCCGTGCCAGAGGCCGGGTAAATGGCCACCGGGTGCTTCGTGCGGAAGATCTGCTGCGTGCCGGCGAGCACCTTCAGGCCGAGCTGCCGAACTCGGGCCCGCGGTGGTCGATGGTGGGCAGGCTCATCGCCCGCAGCACGCGGTCGGGCACCGGGCTCGGGCCGGGAATCTGCAGGAAATGGCGGCCGCTGGGATGCTGGTCGAGGGGGATCATGGAGGGCTCCTGAAAGCTTTCAGTTTTGCATACAAAATGCACTTGTCAAGCGAAGTTGCCCTATAGTACGAGGCAAGTGCTGCCGCCGATTGCATACCAAACCATGGCCGAGATCATCTCCATCCCCCGTCAGGTGCTCCACCAGGAGGTCGCGGTGCGGCTGCGCCAGCGCATCGTCGAAGGCCAGATCGCGCCCGGCGCCAAGCTCAACGAGCGTGAACTCAGCGAGTTGCTCAACGTGTCGCGCACGCCGCTGCGCGAGGCGCTGAAGATGCTCGCCGCCGAAGGCCTGGTCGAGCTGCTGCCCAATCGCGGCGCGGTGGTGGCGCAGATGTCGGCGCAGGACGTGGCCGACACCTTCGAGGTGATCGCCGGGCTCGAAGGCCAGTCGGGCGAACTCGCCGCGCAGCGCATCACCGACGCCGAGCTGGCCGAGATCCGCGCGCTGCACTTCGAGATGATGGCGGCCTTCACGCGCCGCGACCTGCCCACGTATTACCGCATCAACGCGCAGATCCACACGCTGATCAATGCAGCGGCACGCAACCCGGTGCTGACGCAGACCTGGCGCAACGTCAACGCACGGCTGCAGGCACTGCGCTTTCGCTCCAACTTCGACGAGTCGAAGTGGAAGCGTGCCGTGAAGGAGCACGAGCGCATGGTCGAGCTGCTCGGCACGCGCGATGCGGCCGGTCTGCGCGCCCTGCTGATCGAGCACCTGATGCACAAGCGCGATGCCGTGCTCGAGCTGATGAAGAACGGCCAGCTCGACGGCGGCGCGAAGGCCAGCGCATGAATGCGCCGCTGCCGCCCCGGCGTGCTCGCCGACAGCGCGGAGCTGGCGCGCCGGCTGAAACGCGAGACCGAAGGCGAGGTGCTGTTCGACATCGCCTCGCGCGGCCGCTACGCCACCGACGCGTCGATCTACCAGGCCATGCCGGCGGCGTGTTCGTGCCGAAGACGCAGCAAGACGTGGCCATCGCGCTGCAGGTGGCGCGCGAGCTGGGCGCCCCGCTGCTGCCGCGCGGCGGCGGTACCTCGCAATGCGGCCAGACCACCGGTGCGGCGCTGGTGATCGACTTCAGCAAGCACCTGCGCAATGTCGTGTCGCTCGACGTCGGGCCGCCGCGTGCAGGTCGAGCCCGGCATGGTGCTCGACCACCTGAACGCACGGCTCAAGGCCCACGGACTGTGGTACCCGGTGGACGTGTCGACCAGCGCGCAGGCCACGCTGGGCGGCATGGCGGGCAACAACTCCTGCGGCAGCCGCAGCATCGCCTACGGCAACATGGTGCACAACGTGGCCGGCATCGACGCCTGGCTGGCCGACGGCAGCGAGGTGGCGTTCGGGCCGCTGGCCACGCTGGGCACTAAGGACGCGCCATCGCCGACTTCGTGCGTGGCCTGGCCGACACGCTGGCCCCGAGATCGACGCGAACTGGCCGACGGTGATGCGCCGCGTGGCCGGCTACAACCTCGACATCTTCCGGCCGCAGAGCGAGCGGCCCTACACGGCCGACGGCAGCGTCAACCTCGCGCACCTGCTGGTGGGCAGCGAGGGCACGCTGGCGGTGACCAGATCCCTGACGCTTGCACTGTCCGAACTGCCGCGCGCCAAGGTGCTGGGCGTCGTCAACTTCACGAGCTTCCACGCCGCGATGGACTCGGCGCAGCACATCGTCAAGCTCGGCCCCACCGCGGTGGAGCTGGTCGACCGCACGATGATCGAGCTGTCGCGCGCCAACCCGGCATTCCGGCCGGTGATCGAGGCGGCGCTGATCGGCAGCCCGGAGGCGATCCTGCTCGTCGAGTTCAGCGGCGACGACCGCAGTGCGCTGCTGAAGCAACTGCAATCGCTGGTCGAACTGATGGGCGACCTCGGCCTGCCCGGCAGCGTGGTCGAGATGCCCGACGAAGGCCCGCAGAAGGCGCTGTGGGAAGTGCGCAAGGCCGGCCTGAACATCATGATGAGCCTGAAGGGCGACGGCAAGCCGGTCAGCTTCATCGAGGACTGCGCGGTGCCGCTGGTGCACCTGGCCGAGTACACCGACGCGCTGACCGAGGTCTTCCATCGCCACGGCACGCGCGGCACCTGGTACGCGCATGCCTCGGTGGGCACGCTGCACGTGCGGCCCATCCTCGACATGCGGCGCGACGGCGCGGTGCGCATGCGCGCCATCGCCGAAGAAGCCGCCGCGCTGGTGCGCAAGTACAAGGGCGCCTACAGCGGCGAGCATGGCGACGGCCTGTGCCGCGGCGAGTGGATCCGCTGGCAGTTCGGCCCGAAGATCGACGACGCCTTGCGCGCCATCAAGCAGGAGCTCGACCCGGCGAACCTGTTCAACCCCGGCAAGATCGTCGACCCGCCGAAGATGGACGATGCGCGGCTGTTCCGCTTCCCGCCGACATACCGGACCATTCCACTGAAGCCCGTGCTCGACTGGTCGGCCTGGGACGTGCAGAACGACCCGGCCACCGAGACCACCACCGCGCCGGGCAGCGGCGGCGACCCCACCGGCGGCCTCGCCAAGGCCGTGGAGATGTGCAACAACAACGGCCACTGCCGCAAGTTCGACGCCGGCACGATGTGCCCGAGCTACCGCGTCACGCGCGACGAGCAGCACCTGACGCGCGGCCGCGCCAACACGCTGCGCCTGGCGCTGTCGGGCCAGCTCGGCGGCGAGGCGCTCGAAGGCGAAGCGGTGAAGGCGGCACTCGACCTGTGCGTGGGCTGCAAGGGCTGCAAGCGCGACTGCCCGACCGGCGTGGACATGGCACGCATGAAGATCGAGGCGACCGCCGCGTACAAGTTGCGCCATGGCCACACGCTGCGCGACCGCGTGATCGCGCACCTGCCGCGTTATGCACGCTGGGCGAGCCGGGTGCCGGGGCTGCTGAACCTGCGCAACCGGGTGCCGGCGATCGCACGGCTGTCCGAACGCTGGTTCGGCTTCGCGGCCGCGCGCAGCCTGCCGCGCTGGCGGCGCGACTCGCTGCGGCACAGCGCGCCGTCCTTCGGGCTGGCAAGTGCCGCACAGGTGCTGGCCGCCGAGAAGGCCGTGGTGCTCTGGGTCGACACCTTCAATGCTGCCTTCGAGACGGAGAACGCACGCGACGCCGTGCGCGTGCTGCAGGCTGCCGGCTACGCGGTGCACGTGCCGGGCTTGAGCGGCGAACCACTGTGCTGCGGCCGCACCTACCTCGCCACCGGCATGGCCGAGGCGGCGAAGGTGCAGGCCGCAGCCCTGATCGCAGCGCTGCGGCCCTTCGCCGAACACGGCATCGCGGTCGTCGGGCTGGAGCCCTCGTGCCTGCTCACGCTGCGCGACGAGGCGCTGGTGATGGGCCTGGGCGACGCGGCCCCGATCGTCGCGGCACAGGCGCTGACCTTCGAGGAGTTCCTCGCCCGCGAGGCTCGCGCCGGCCGCTTTGCGCCTTCGCTGTCGCCGGCCACCCGGCCGATGCGCGTGCATGGCCACTGCCACCAGAAGGCCTTCGGCGTGATGCAGCCGGTGCTGGAGGTGCTGCAGCTCATCCCCGGCGCGAAACCGGAGCTGATCGAGTCCTCATGCTGCGGCATGGCGGGCAGCTTCGGCTACGAGGCCGAGCACCATGCGGTGTCGATGCAAATGGCCGAGGCCTCGCTGCTGCCGGCGGTGCGTGCCGCCGGCGATGCCTGGATCGTGGCCGACGGTGCCAGCTGCCGGCACCAGATCGCCGACGGTGCCGGGCGCGAGTCACTGCATGTGGCGCGTGTGCTGGCCGCCCATCTGGCTTGATCTGGCATATCCGACCCCGTGACTGCGAGGGGCTTACGTAGTTTCCGCCATGCAGGGGGCATCGGCCGCTGACCACAATCGGCGCTGTCCGACTACCGATACCCTGCAAGGAGCAACCATGAAGCGCCTGATGACGGCCATGCTGGCCACCCTGACCGTGACGGCCGCCCTGGCCGAGTACCCGGAGAAGCCGATCACGATCGTCGTGCCCTTTGCCGCGGGCGGGCCGACCGACAAGGTGGCGCGCGACCTGGCCGAGGCGCTGCGCAAGCCGCTGCCCAACGCAACCATCGTGATCGACAACACCGGCGGCGCCGGCGGCACGCTCGGTGCGGCCAAGGTGGCGCGCGCCCCGAACGACGGCTACACGCTGCTGCTGCATCACATCGGCATGGCCACGGCGCCGGCGCTGTACCGCTCGCTGTCGTACAAGGTTCTGGACGACTTCGAGTACGTCGGCATGATCAACGAAGTGCCCATGACCGTGATCGGCAAGCCGTCGCTGCCGGCCAACAACTGGGCCGAGCTGATGAAGTGGCTCGAGGCCAACAAGGGCAAGATCAACCTGGCCAACGCCGGCCTGGGTGCTGCCTCGCACCTGTGCGGCCTGCTGTTCCAGCAGAGCTTGAAGATCGACATGCAGACCGTGCCCTACAAGGGCACCGCGCCGGCGATGAACGACCTGCTCGGCGGCCAGGTCGACCTGATGTGCGACCAGACCACCAACACCACCGGCCAGATCGAGGCCGGCAAGGTGAAGGCCTTCGCCGTGACGACGAGCAAGCGCCTGACCACGCCGGCGCTGGCCAAGTTGCCGACGCTCGACGAGAGCGGCCTGAAGGGTTTCAACGTGTCGATCTGGCACGGCCTTTACGCGCCCAAGGGCACGCCCAAGCCGGTGATCGACAAGCTCAACACCGCCCTGAAGGCGGCGCTGAAGGACGCCGAGTTCATCAAGCGCGAGGAAGCGCTGGGCGCCGTGGTGGTGAGCGACGCGCGCGTCAACCCGGCCGAGCACAAGAAGTTCGTCGAGGCCGAGATCAACAAATGGGCCCCGGTCATCAAGGCCGCTGGCCAGTACGCGGACTGACACCAACAGCCCGGCGATTCGAAGGCCGCCCACGGGCGGCCTTTTTCATGCCCGCAGCGTGATCGGGATGGTCACCGGCCCGTCGTTGACGAGATGCACCTGCATCTCGGCGCCGAACTCGCCACACTCGACCTGCGGGTGCGAGGCACGCGCGGTAGCCAGCACGCGCTCGTAGAGGCGCCGGCCGAGTTCGGGGCCGGCCGCGGCGCTGAACCCGGGCCGGTTGCCGCTGGAGACATCGGCCGCGAGCGTGAACTGGCTGACCACCAGCAAGCCTCCGCCGATGTCGGGCAGGCTGCGGTTCATCTTGCCGGCCTCGTCGGCGAAGATGCGCAGCTTCAGCACCTTGGCGACGAGCTTGTCGGCAATGGCATCGTTGTCGTCCGGCTCGGCGCACACCAGCATCAACAGGCCGGGACCGATGGCGCCGATGACCCGGCCACCGACTTCGACGCGCGCCGAGGCCACGCGTTGCAGCAGCGCGATCACACCAGGTCCTTCGGGTCGTCGAAGTGCGCCTCGACGTCGGTGGGCAGCAGCTGGATCGAGGCCCGCAGGCCCGGCACCGCGCTCATCAGCGCCTGCTCCACGCTCGTGCGCAGTGCCGCCGCGCGGCCCAGCGTCCAGCCGGCCGGCATGTGCATGTGCACGTCGACGAAGCGGCGCTGCCCGGCGCGCCGCGTGACGAGGTGATCGAATCGGATGGTGTGGTGTTCGAACTGCGCCAGCGCGGCGTCGATTTGCGCGCGCACCTCGGGCTCGACAGCCTTGTCCATCAGCCCGTCCACGGAGCGCCAAGCCAGGTGCGCGCCTTCGCGCAGGATGTTCAGCGCCACGCCGATGGCCAGCAGCGGGTCGAGCCACAGCCAGCCGGTCACGGGCACGAGCAGCAGTCCGACGACGACACCGGCCGAGGTCCAGACGTCGGTGAAGAGGTGCCGCGCGTCGGCCTCCAGCACGATCGAGCGCTGCTCGCGCGAGGCGATCAGCATGCGCCAGGCCAGCACGCCGTTGAGCGCGGAGCTGGCCACCGACAGTGCGATGCCCCAGCCGAGTTGTTCGAGCGGCTGAGGGTTCGCGAAGCGGCCTGCCGCCGCCCAGATGATGGCCACCGCGGCGCCGACGATCAGCAGGCCCTCGAATCCGCTGGAGAAGTACTCGGCCTTGGTGTGGCCGAAGGGATGGTCCTCGTCGGCCGGGCGCTCGGCGATCGTCACCATCAGCACGGCGAACAGCGCCGAGGCGAGGTTCACGAACGACTCCATCGCGTCCGACAGCAGGCCGACCGAGCCGGTGATCCACCAGGCCGCAGTCTTCATCGCGATGGTGGCCAGCGCGGCCGCCACCGAGAGCTTGAGCAGGGTCTTGGCCTGCATGGCCGGCACGATCAGCCGAGCGTGACGCGCGCGAACTTGCGCTTGCCGACCTGCACGACGTAGGTACCGCGCTCGACCTTCAGCCCCTTGTCGCTGACCACCGTGCCGTCGATGCGCACACCGCCGCCTTCGACCAGGCGCATCGCCTCGCTGCCCGAAGGCGCGAGGTTGGCCTGCTTGAGCAGCGCACCGATGCCCAGCGGCGCGCCCGAGAGCGACACCTCGGGGATCTCGTCGGGGATGCCGCCGCGCGCGCGGTTGGCGAAGTCGGCCTCGGCCGCATCGGCCGCCGCCGCGCTGTGGAAGCGCGTGGTGATCTCCTTGGCGAGCATCACCTTGGCCTCCTTCGGGTTGCGCCCGGCCTCGACCTCGGCCTTGATCTTGGCGATCTCGGCCTCGCTGCGGAAGCTCAGCAGCGCGTAGTAGCGCCACATCAGTGTGTCGCTGATCGACAGCAGCTTGGCGAACATGTCGTTCGCCGGCTCGGTGACGGCGATGTAGTTGCCCTTGCTCTTGGACATCTTCTCGACGCCGTCCAGGCCTTCGAGCAGCGGCATCGTCAGGATGCACTGCGGCTCCTGGCCGTATTCGCTCTGCAGCGCACGGCCGACGAGCAGGTTGAACTTCTGGTCGGTGCCGCCGAGCTCGAGGTCGCTCTTCAGCGCGACCGAGTCGTAGCCCTGCATCAGCGGGTAGAGGAACTCGTGCACCGAGATCGGCGTGCCGGCCTTGAAGCGCTCGGCGAAGTCGTTGCGCTCCATCATGCGCGCCACCGTGTAGCGGGCAGCGAGCTGGATCATGCCGCGTGCGCCGAGCGGGTCGCTCCATTCGGAGTTGTAGCGGATCTCGGTCTTGTCGGGGTCCAGCACCAGGCTGGCCTGGCGGTAGTAGGTCTGTGCGTTCGCCTCGATCTGCTCGCGTGTCAGCGGCGGGCGCGTGGTGTTGCGCCCCGACGGGTCGCCGATCATCGAGGTGAAGTCGCCGATCAGGAAGATCACCTGATGACCGAGGTCCTGCAACTGGCGCATCTTGTTGAGCACCACGGTGTGGCCGACGTGGATGTCGGGCGCGGTCGGGTCCAGGCCCAGCTTGATGCGCAGTGGCACACCGGTTGCTTCAGAGCGAGCGAGCTTGGCCAGCCAGTCGGCTTCCGGTAACAGTTCGTCGCAACCGCGCCGTGAAACTTGCAGGGCGTTCAGCACTCGATCGGTGACCGGATGCGAAGGCGAATGAGGTGGCTGGGACATGCGGCGACGTGGGGGATTTACGAAGAGAAGGGCGAGGCTCGCTCGGTATACTTCGACGCGGTCTTGCACCGCATCGAACGGCCGGCACACGCTCCGGCAGGCGCCACGGATTCTAGTGGACGCCTCTTGTGCAACCTGGATCGAAAACGAGCGCTCGCGTTCGGCACAGATAAATTGAAATCGTTGGATTCCCTTGAACGCGCCACCGAGGCAACGCTGATCCGAGGCTCGCGCATCGTTTCCGCGCACCCGCGCACCCTGGCCGCCATCGTCGCCTTTTCGCTGGCGGGCTTCGGCGCAGCGGCTTACGGCATCGCCAGCCAGGGCCCGGACGCGTCCGACCTGCCCCGGCGCCTGGTGACGGAAATCGTCACCGGCGAAGACGTGTCGACACAACTGGAAGCACTGGCCGGCCAGACGCTGCACCTGTACCGCAGCGACCTCACCCGCGCCGGCGACAACGCCGAGTCGCTGTTGTCGCGCCTGGGGGTCAGCGACCTCGAAGCTGCCGAGTTCCTGCGCCGCGATGCGCAGGCCCGCAAGCTGCTCGAAGGCCGACCGGGCAAGATCGTGCGCCTGGCTGCCACGCCGACCGGAACGCTGGAAGAACTCACGGCACGCTTCGCACCCGGCGACAGCGCGTTGCTTGCCACCCATTTCATGCGCATGCGCATCGCCCGGGACGCGGGGCAGCTCTCGGCGAGCATCGAGACCGTCCCACTGGCCAGCTCGGTACGGCTGGGCAGCGGCACGATCCGCAGTTCGCTGTTTGCCGCCACCGACGAATCCGGCATCCCCGACGCCATTGCCGTGCAGCTGGCGGAGGCGTTCTCGGCCGACATCGACTTCCACCGCGAGCTGCGCAAGGGCGACACCTTCTCGGTGGTGTACGAGACGCTCACGGCCGACGGCGAGCCGATCACATGGAACAACGTGGGCGGCAAGGTCGTCGCGGCGGAGTTCGTCAACAAGGGTCGCGCGCACTCGGCCGTCTGGTTCAAGGACGACGACGGCCGCGGGGGCTTCTACGACCTGAACGGCCAGAGCAAGCGTCGCAGCTTCCTGGCCAGCCCGATGGAGTTCTCGCGGGTGACTTCGGGCTTCGCGATGCGGCTGCATCCGATCCTGAACCAGTGGCGCCAGCACAAGGGCGTCGACTACGGCGCCCCCACCGGCACGCCGGTGCGAACCGTGGGCAACGGCACGGTCGAGTTCGCCGGCTGGCAGAACGGGTATGGCAACGTCGTGCAGGTCAACCACGGCAACGACCGATCCACCGTCTACGCACACCTGAGCCGCCTCGACGTTCGCAAGGGGCAGCGTGTCGACCAGGGCGACCGCATCGGTGCCGTCGGCGCCACGGGCTGGGCGACCGGGCCGCACCTGCACTTCGAGTTCAAGCTCAACGGTGCCCAGCAGAATCCGATGGTGATGGCCCGCTCGTCGGAAGCCATCGAGTTGTCTGCGTCCGGGAAGCAGCGTTTCGCCGGACTCGCCCAGTCGATCCGCGGCCAGCTCGAAGCCGCCGGCAGCATCGGCGCCAGCGTCGCCGAGTAGGCGCTCATGGCGCCGCCCGGCTGATGGCCGAGATCTACATCGGCTTGATGTCGGGCACGTCGATGGACGGGGTCGACGGCGTTCTGGTCGAGTGGATGCCCGACGCCGCGCTCCATGTTCATGCCCATGTGCACCTGGGCTTCGAGCCGGCGCTGGCCGCCGAACTGATGGCCCTGAACAGCATCGGTCCGGACGAACTGCATCGCGCCGCACTGGCTGGCAACGCACTGGCGCGGCGCTATGCCGATGTTGTTCATGCGCTGCTCGCGAAGTCCGGCATGACGGTCTCGTCCGTGCGCGCTATGGGTGCGCATGGCCAGACCGTGCGGCACCGCCCCCAGCAGTTCGATGGTGTCGGCTACACGCTGCAGGTCAACAGCCCGGCGCTGCTGGCCGAGTTGACCGGCATCGACGTGGTGGCCGACCTGCGCAGCCGCGACCTCGCCGCCGGAGGCCAGGGTGCGCCGCTCGTGCCGGCCTTTCATCGGGCGGAGTTCGGCCGGCCCGGTCGGTCCCTCGCGGTACTGAATCTCGGCGGCATCAGCAATCTGACGCTGCTTGCCGACGACGGCTCGGTGCTCGGCTTCGATTGCGGCCCGGGCAATGCGCTCCTTGACCACTGGATCGGCCGACAACTGTCTCGGCCTTTCGACGCAGGCGGACGCTGGGCGGCCAGCGGCCACGTCGTCCTGCCCTTGCTGCAAGACCTGCAGCGCGAGCCCTTCTTCGATCTGCCCCCGCCCAAGAGCACCGGGCGGGACCTGTTCCATGCCGCGTGGCTCGAGCAGCGCCTCGCACCGTTCGCCGGGCTGGCGCCGGCAGACGTGCAGGCTACGCTGGCCGAGTTGACGGCCTGGGTCTGCGCGCGCGATCTCCAGCGCTGGGCTCCTTCGATTCGCGAGCTGCGGGTGTGTGGAGGCGGCACCTTCAACACCGACCTGATGCAGAGAATCGCCGTGCGCGCGGTCGGCGTCGATGTTCGATCGACGGCCGAGCGGGGCTTGTTACCCGATCAGGTCGAGGCCTGCGCCTTCGCATGGCTGGCCCGGCAGTTCGTGCGGCGCGAGCCCGCCAGCCTGCCCTCGGTCACGGGCGCGCGCGGGGCGCGGGTGCTGGGCTGCCTCTACCCGGCCGCGGCATGACAAAGGCCGCCCGCAGGCGGCCTCTAGTGGCGCGACGGCCGGTCAGGCCGAGAAGCTCGATCCGCAACCGCAGGTGGTGGTCGCATTCGGGTTCTTGATGACGAACTGCGCCCCCTGCAGGTCGTCTTTGTAGTCAATCTCGGCACCGGCCAGGTACTGCAGGCTCATCGCGTCGACCAACAGCGTGACGCCGTTCTTCGTCATCTGCGTGTCGTCTTCGTTGACGACCTCGTCGAAGGTGAAGCCGTACTGGAAGCCGGAGCAGCCACCGCCCTGCACGAAGACGCGCAACTTCAGGTCGGGATTGCCTTCTTCGTCGACCAGTTCCTTCACTTTGCCGGCGGCGCTGTCGGTGAAGATGATCGGCGACGGCGGTTCGTCCGCAGCGATCTGGGTCTGGATGTTGTCTGCGACTGCACTCATCACTCGCTCCTGCGGCACCACGCCGTGAGGCGCAATCTTACAGATTTGCGGCGGCGAGTTTCAGGGATGGTCTTTCGTCTGCCTTGATCGGCCTCAATTCGCCGTCGATGGTGGCACCCTGGTGCATCTCGAGGACCTCGTAGCGGACGTCGCCGGTGATCTGCGCCTTGGGCTGCAGTTCCAGCAGGTCGCTCGAGTGGATGGGGCCGATCACCGTTCCGTTGACGATCACGTGGCCGGCGTTGACCTTGCCCGTGACGCGGGCCTTTTCGCTGATCACGAGGATGCTGTAGCCCTCGCCGGCGGCGACCACGTCACCGACGACCTCGCCATCGATGCGCAGGCCGTCCGCAAAGCGGAGTTCGCCGGTGATCACCGTGCCTTCGCCGATCAGGGTGCGGATGGGCGGCTGCTTCTTCTTCCCGAACATTCGAAATCCTCCAGGCTGGCCATGGGATGCGCCACAGGCGCTCACATCTTCAGCGTGTGCGACGCAAGAACTGCGCCGCGCGTGTCGGTGACCTTTACCGTCACCATCTTTATCACGGCCTGCGGCGGATGGTCAATCAGGCCCTCGACGCGGCGGTACTGCCTGACCTGCAAGGGCTGCGTGCCCCCCGGCGGCACCAGCGACCACGGTCGCCCCTCCAGCGTGCCGGAAAGCGTCATCTCGTAGCGCCCGCTGAACTCGGGCCGCGACTTGCCCGTCTGCATCAGCAGCAGCTGGTAGCGCAGCTGGCCGGGTGTCACGGCCTCGGCCTGCAAGCCCCGGATGCTGAGCGCCGATTCGCCCGCGGCAGCGGGCAGCAAGCGCTCGAAGAATCCCAGGTCGTTCTTGAGTGCGAGGTTCTCGGCTTCCGTCTGCTTGAGCTGCTGGGCGAGCCTCTCCTGAGCGGTGCGCTCGGTCTTGAGCAGGCTGTCGGCCGTGTTGGCAATCGACAGCGCCTTCTCGCGCTCGTCGCGCAGCTGGGCCACCTCGACACGCAGCCGCGAGAGTTCTTCCTTGGCGTCGCGGTCGAGACCGGCGATGTTCTTGCCGGTCTCGAAGGCCCACATCGCCAGGGCGCCGGAGAAGCCGAGAGCCAACGCGGCCACTGCCCAGCGCAGCGGCCAGGGCAAGTGGCTGCGAACGATCATGCGCGGCGCGCTGACCGACAAACGACGTCGCCACAGTTTCCAACGCATCGCGTCTGTTCGTATCGGTTGGTAAGCCGGAGCCGGAAACGAAAGAGGCCGCACAGTGGCGGCCTCGATCGAGGTTCGGCGGGTGTCGCGACCTCAGCGCTTGCTGAACTGCTTCCGGCGACGCGCGCCGTGCAGACCCACCTTCTTGCGCTCGACTTCACGCGCATCGCGCGTGACGAAGCCGGCACGGCTCAGGTCGGGCTTGAGCGCCGCGTCGTAGTCGATCAGGGCGCGGGTGATGCCGTGACGCACCGCACCGGCCTGGCCGGACTCTCCGCCACCGTGCACGTTCACCTTCACGTCGAAGGCCGCATCGTTCGCAGTCAGCACGAGCGGCTGCTTGACGACCATGATCGACGTCTGGCGGCCGAAGTACTGCTCGACGGGCCGGCCGTTGATCAGGATCTGGCCCGTGCCCTTCTTCATGAAGACACGCGCGACCGACGATTTGCGGCGGCCGGTACCGTAGTTCCAATTTCCGATCATCACCGCTCCTTAGATTTCCAGCGCCTTGGGCTGCTGGGCGGTGTGCGGATGCGTGGCACCGGCGTACACCTTCAGCTTCTTGACCATCGCGTAGCCGAGCGGGCCCTTGGGAAGCATGCCCTTGACCGCCTTCTCGAGCGCGCGCCCGGGATGCTTGGCCTGCATGTCCTTGAACGTGGTGCCGTAGATGCCGCCCGGGAAACCCGAATGGCGGTAGTACACCTTGTCGTTGGCCTTGTTGCCGGTCACCCGGATCTTGTCGGCATTGACGACGACGATGAAGTCACCGGTATCGACGTGAGGCGTGTAAATGGCCTTGTGCTTGCCGCGCAGGCGGAGGGCGACTTCACTGGCCACCCTTCCGAGGACCTTATCGGTCGCGTCAATCACAAACCACTCATGCGTCACGTCAGCCGGCTTGGCGCTGAAGGTTTTCATGATCAGTGGAGATAGAGTCAGGCTCCATGCCGTATTGGCCGCACCACGCGAGGCTCCGCTTCTTGGGTCGGCGGACTCTCATCTGGCACCACCTGCAGACGCAGGCGCTTTCCGCGGAGCAAATTGCGGAAAGCCCGTGAGTCTAGCAGAAGCCAGGCCGGGCATTTGCACGGATTAATAGGCTCGACGGGCGAACTGGACTACGGGCTCTAGCCCGATCGCTTAGACTGGGGTTAACCCTAGTCACCGGAGGTCTCAGATGGGCTTTCCAGACGATCCGCGGCAAGACTCATTGCCGCCCAGCGCTTCACAAGAGCGCCTAGCCACCGCCTCGCCGGAAGTCGACTCATCGTCCAAGTGGACCTGGGTGCCCATTCGCTCCCTGGGCCCGCGACACCGCGATCGCATCGCGGCACACCTCATCAGCCTGGACGCGGCGGACCGCTACCTGCGCTTCGGCTACCCGGCCAATGATGCGCAGATCGCACGCTACGTCGACATGCTCGACTTCGATCAGGACGAAGTGTTCGGCATCTTCAACCGCCGCCTCGACCTGATCGCGATGGCTCACCTGGCCCACCCCGCCACGCCGACAGAGTCTTCTCGCGGCACGATGGCCGAGTTCGGCGTTACCGTGCTCAAGAAGGCACGTGGCCGCGGCTTTGGTGCCCGACTTTTCGAGCATTCGGTGTTGCACGCCCGCAACCGCGGCGTGCAGACCTTGTTCATCCATGCGCTGAGCGAAAACACCGCGATGCTCAAGATTGCCCGCAACGCCGGCGCGACGGTCGAACGCGACGGTTCGGAATCGGACGCCTGGCTGCGCCTGCCACCCGACACCTTCGCCTCGCACGTCGAAGAAATGATGGGACAACAGGCAGCTGAATTCGACTATCAGATCAAGCGGCATGTCACGACGGTTCAAAGAATCGTCGAGACAATTTCGGAAGTGAAAGCTCACATATCAGACTCGCGTCACATCGCAGGCGAGTGAGATGCCCGTGCCCCCTGACCGGGGCGTGACTCCCTGAGGTCGGGGATCCTGGGGAGACTTCCAAACCGTAACATCCGGTACATTGGACGTTCGCGATTGACCTGCACTGGCGGGTCCGTGACACCGGAACCGGACCTGGACATGCCGACCCCACCCCTGACCATTGCGCTGGCTGCCCTCGCGGGTATCGTCGCCGCTTCCGTGGTGTGGCTCTGGTGGTCTCGCCGCCCGGCCAAGCCGACTGCCTTGCCGAACGACTGGGCTCTGACTGCGCGTCCGGTGTTTTCCACCGACGAGCGGCGGGTCTACCGGCTGCTGCGCGAGGCGCTGCCTCACCACATCGTGCTTTCCAAGCTGCCGCTCGTTCGCTTCAGCCAGCCGGTGGACCCTTCGCGCGTGCGCTACTGGTACGACCTGCTCGGCTCCATCCACGTGGCCTTTGCCGTTTGCAGCGCGAACGGTCGGGTGCTTGCCGCCATCGATCTGGATACCGACCGCGGCAATTCCCGGCGGGTGCTGCAGATCAAGCAGTCGGTGCTCGGAGCCTGCCGCGTTCGCTACCTGCGCTGCCCGGTCGAGAACCTGCCTTCGGTGGCCGAGCTGCAGTTGCTCGTACCTCAGGCCGGCGCCAATGCCCGCGGACCGCAGGCCGCTGCCGCGCCCGCGCAGAACCTGCATCAGGCGCGCGACACGCTGGCGACCACCGTGGCCCATCGCCGCGCGGAACGCACCGCCCTGTGGCAGGACTCGTCGCTGTTCCAGGACTCCTTCTTTGCGCCCGACACTCGCACCGATGGATCGGGGCAAAGCGAGTTCGGCGGGCTCAACAGCCTCGGCTCGCCGCGTTCGCGTCCCGGCTCGCTCGACAGCGGCCCGGGCGGATTGGCGGACGATGATCGCGACGACGTTGGCGGTGTCGTCGTCGACGTGCCGCGCTATTCGTCCAACAACCGACACTGACGGCTCGCACCCAAGCCCCGCGTACGATGCGGGCATGAGCCCAACGCCTGCCGAGAACGATACCCCGTACGCAGGCCTCGACCCGGAGGTCGTGCTCGATGCCCTCGATGCCGTCGGCCTGCGTGGTGACGGCCGCCTGATCCAGCTCAATTCCTACGAGAACCGCGTCTTCCAGGTCTTCCTGGAGGATGGCCGCGTCGTGGTGGCCAAGTTCTACAGGCCGGGGCGCTGGAGCGATGCGCAGATCCTCGAAGAACACGCGTTCGCGAGCGAACTGGCCGCGCACGAGATCCCGCTGGCCGCACCCTGGCCGCTGACGCCCGACCCGCAGTCGCTGCGCGCCGTGCAAGTCGCGAGCCGCGGGCCGACGCTGGCGGCGTTCGACACGGTCGGCGGCCCCTATCGCTTCGCGGTCACCACTCGCATGGCCGGGCGGGCACCGGAAGTCGAGGATCCGTCGGTGCTCGAATGGATCGGCCGCTTCATCGGCCGCATGCATGCCATCGGTGCGACCGGTCGCTTCGAGACGCGCCTGGCGCTGAACCCGATCACCTACGGCACCGAGCCGCGCGACTGGCTGCTGTCGAAGGACCTGGTTCCGCCCGATGCGCTCACGGCCTGGCGCGCAATGGCCGAGGCGGCCCTCGATCAGGTGCGAGCGGCCTTCGACAGCGTGACATCGCTCAAGCTGCTTCGACTGCATGGCGACTGCCATCTCGGCAACATCCTGTGGACCGACGCCGGCCCGCACTTCGTCGACCTCGACGATGCGGTCACCGGACCGGCGGTGCAGGACCTGTGGATGCTGCTGTCCGGCAACCGCGCCGAGCGGACGCGCCAGCTCGGCGCCGTGCTCGACGGCTACGAGCAGTTCATGGACTTCGACCGCCGCGAGCTCGCGCTCATCGAGCCGCTGCGCACGCTGCGCATGATCCACCACAGCGCCTGGATCGCGCGGCGCTGGAGGGACCCGGCCTTCCCGATCGCCTTCCCGTGGTTCGAAAGCCCGTCGTACTGGATGGAGCAGGCCACGCGGCTGCGCGACCAGCTCGAGGCGATGGCCGAGGCGCCGCTCGTCGCCTGACGAGCAGCCCTCGCAAGACGCCTCAGCCGACCAGCAGCGCGTTGACGCGCCTCACGTAGGCGCCCGGGTCTTCCAGGTGGCCGCCTTCGGCGAGCAGGGCCTGGTCGAACAGGATGTTCGCCAGATCGTCGAAATGTGCGCTCGCATCGAGGCGCTTCACCAGCGCGTGTTCCGCGTTGACCTCGAGAATCGGCTTGGCCTTCGGCGCGTCTTGCCCCGCCTGCTTGAGCATGCGCGCGAGGTGCCCGCTGATGTCGCCCTCCTCCGCCACCAGGCAGGCCGGTGAATCCACCAGACGGGTCGTCACGCGCACGTCCTTGGCGCGGTCCTTCAGCGCCTCCTTCAGGCGCTCGAGCACCGGCTTGAAGGCCTCGGCGGCCTCTTCGGCCTGCTTCTTCTCGCCCTCGTCCTGCAGCTTGCCCAGGTCGACCGCGCCCTTGGCCACGCTCTGCAGCGGCTTGCCGTCGAACTCGAACAGGTGCGCGAGCATCCACTCGTCGACGCGGTCGACAAGCAGCAGCACCTCGATGCCCTTCTTGCGGAAGATCTCCAGCTGCGGGCTGCTCTTGGCGGCGGCCAAGCTGTCAGCGGTGATGTAGTAGATCGCCTCCTGGCCGTCCTTCATGCGGCCGACGTACTCGGTCAGCGAAACACCCGCGTCGCCATGCGTCGACGCGAAGCGCAGCAGCTTGGCCAGCCGCTCCTGGTTGGCGTGGTCTTCGCCGACGCCCTCCTTGAGCACGACGCCGAAGTCGGCCCAGAACTTCGCGTACTTCTCGCGCTCGGCGGCATCTTCGCTCTCGGCCAGGCTTTCCAGCATCGACAGGATGCGCTTGGTCGAACCCTCGCGGATCGCCTTCACGTCGCGGCTTTCCTGCAGCAGCTCGCGGCTGACGTTCAGCGGCAGGTCGGCGCTGTCGATCACGCCCTTGACGAAGCGCAGGTACACCGGCATCAGCGCCTCGGCGTCGTCCATGATGAAGACGCGCTTGACGTACAGCTTGACGCCGCCGCGCTTGTCGCGGTTCCACAGGTCGAACGGCGCCTTGGCCGGGATGTACAGCAACTGCGTGTACTCGCTGCGCCCTTCGACGCGGTTGTGCGTGTAGGCCAGCGGCGCTTCGGTGTCGTAGCTGAGCTGCTTGTAGAACTCCTCGTATTCCTCGGCCGTGACTTCGCTCTTGTTGCGCGCCCACAGCGCCGCGGCCTTGTTGACCGGCGTCCACTCGTCGGTGAGCCTCTGCTTGCCAGCCTCGGCGTCCCACTCCTCCTTGCGCATCAGGATGGGCAGCGAGATGTGGTCGGAGTACTTGCCGATCACCGAGCGCAGCTTCCAGCCGGAGAGGAATTCCTCCTCGCCGTCGCGCAGGTGCAGCGTCACGCTGGTGCCGCGCTCGGGCCGGGTGATGGTCTCGACCTCGAAGTCGCCTGTGCCTTCGCTGCTCCAGCGCACGCCCTCTTCGGGCGCCAGGCCGGCGCGGCGCGACTCGACGGTGATGCGGTCGGCGACGATGAAGCCGCTGTAGAAGCCCACGCCGAACTGGCCGATCAGCTGCGCGTCCTTCTTCTGTTCACCCTCGAGCGCCGCCATGAACTCGCGCGTGCCGCTCTTGGCGATGGTGCCCAGGTTAGCCACCGCCTCCGGCTCCGACAGGCCGATGCCGTTGTCGGTGATGGTGATCGTCTTCGCCTCGGCGTCGAAGGCCACGCGCACCTCGAGGTTGGGCGCGTCCTCGAACAACTCGGCCTTGTTCAGCGCCTCGAAGCGCAGCTTGTCGCATGCGTCGGAGGCGTTGGAGATCAGTTCGCGGAGAAAGATCTCCTTGTTGGAGTACAGCGAGTGCGTGACGAGGTGCAGGATCTGCTTGACCTCGGCCTGGAACGAGAGGGTCTGTTTGCTCATGGTCTTGGAAGTGCGAAGCCCGCCGGTCCACCCGCCGGCCGAGGGAGTATGAGGGCTTCGCACCGGGTTTCAAGACCCGCCCGGGCGGGCGCACACAGGCGTCAGTTCACGACGTAGACCACTGCCGTGCGCGGCGGGATGACGAAGCGGCCGCTCGCGCCGTCGTAGCTCGCGTCGTTGGCCGCACGCGGGTCGGCAGCGCCCGGGGCGAGGTGCACCGGGTGCAGCCTGTAGGCCTTGCCCTTCTCGCCGTCGATGGTGAGCGTCTGCGCCACCTTGTCGACGTTGACGAAATACAGCACCTCCTGGAAGCGCGCACCGGGATAGCCGTCGCCGTCGAGGTGGCCGGCCAGTACCGTGGGCACCTGGCCCGAGCCGGTGTTGCGGAAGCTCAGCCGCGCCTTCACGTCGTCGGCCGTTCGCAGCCGGAACAGCGTCGAGCTGCCGCGGATCGCCAGCAGGTCGCGGAAGGCGTCACGCGCCCAGCCGATCTCGTTGCCGCCCGGCTTGATGTCCGCGTTGGCCAGCCGTGGCCCGATGATCGACCAGTTGTCCCCGTTGTCGCCCCGCGGGGGCAAGCCGACGCCGAAGTTGTTGTCGGCGTAGCTCCAGTCCAGGCGGTTGAACCAGTCGCCCGAGTTGTAGCTGTTGCGGTCCATCGACTTGCTGCGCAACGTGTCGATGCCGGCATGGAAATAGGCCACGCCCTGGCTGAAAGCGTTGATGGCAGCACCCAGCATCTGCACGCGCGCCCGGTCTTCCTTCGAGGTCGCCGTCGGCAGCTTGTAGGCGTTGATGTCGAACAGCGTCTGGTTGTCGTGGTTCTCGACGTAGTTCACCACCTCGGCCGGGCTCGTCACGTAGCCGGCAGGCTGCCCGTTGTAGTCGAGCTGCTGCAGCTGCAGCGCAGGCGTCCCAGTGCGTCGTCAGCGTGTAGTCACGGATCGAGCCGGCCAGGCCCACCTTGATGATGTCCGCCGCCCACATCAGGTCGGTCTTCGACTTGCCGGCACCGCTGCCGTTGTCGTCGTAGAACAGGCCGTTGATGTAGCCCTGGTTGCGCACCAGGCTCTGTCCGCCGTCGAACGGCCCGCCGCCGCGAACGAAGTCGCGCGCGCGGTCGCTGAAGGTGGCGATGCCGGAGCCGTTCAGCGACAACTGCGAGGCCTGCACGAAGCGCGCGCCGTTGGCCACCTCGCCGAAGTTCCAGCCTTCGCCGATCAGTTGCACCGGGCGGCCGGCGGCCTTGTCGACGGCCCTCTTCAGCTGCTCCATCACCGCGCGCGGCTGGTGCGCCATCAGGTCGAAGCGGAACGAGTCGATGCGGTACTGCGTCGCCCAGGTCTTCACCGAGTCGATCATCAGCTTGCCCATCATCAGGTTCTCGGTGGCGGTGTTCTCGCAGCAGGTCGAGCGTTCGACATTGCCGTTGCCGTCGAGCCGGTGGTAGTAGCCCGGAACGATGCGGTCGAGCACCGACTTGTCGTTCTGCCCCGAGGCCGAGGTGTGGTTGTAGACCACGTCCATGCCCACGCGCAGGCCGGCCTGGTGCAGCGCCATCACCATCTGGCGGAACTCGACGATGCGCTTGGCACCATCGGCCGCATCGGACGCGTAGCTGCCTTCCGGCGCGGTGTAGTGGTAGGGGTCGTAGCCCCAATTGAAGCAGTCGGCGTCCTTCACCGCCTCCACCGCGGCCTGCTGGGTCTCGGCATCGGGCGCGCCGGCCGGCACGGTCGGCGTCGCGCAACCGGCCTCGGGCACCGAGGCGATGTCGAACACCGGCAGCAGGTGCAGGTCGGTCAGGCCGGCCTGCGCGAGAGCGCGCAGGTGCCGCATGCCGTTCGAGTTCGCCCAGGTGAAGGCGCGGTACTTGCCGCGGTCCGCCAGCGGCACGCTCGGGTCGTTCGCCGAGAAATCGCGCACGTGCAGTTCGTAGATCGACATGTCGGTCTGCGCCGGAATGCGCGGCGCGGCGTGGTGCTGCCAGCCCGCGGGTTGGAGGCGCCGGTCGTCGAGGTCGGCGATGTAGCTGCGCTTCGAGTCGGTGGTCAGGCTGATCGAGTACGGATCGGTGACCAGATTGCGCACCAGGCCCGTGCCGCGCACGAACACCTCCACCGCATAGCGGTAGTACTTGCCGTCGAGCTTCGGCCGCTGGCCGCTCCAGATGCCGGTGTCGCGGTCGAAGCGCATCGGCTCGAGCGCGCTGGCGGCGCTGCCGCCGCTGTCGTAGATGCACAGTTGCACCCGCTGGGCGGTGGGTGCCCAGAGCTTGAAGTGGCCGGACTGGCCGCGCAGCGTCACCCCGAGTTCGCCTTCGCGGGCCGCGCCGGCGAACATCGCGTCGAGCGCGCCGGGCAGCTGCGCGGTGGTCGCGTTCTGCACCAGGCCGGCGGCGTTTTCCTGCACGAGCACGAGCTGCGAGGCGAGCAGCGTGCGCGCCAGCCGCTCGGCGTCGCGCCGTGACACACTCAGCACCACGCCGGCATCGACGTACTTGAATCGCGTCGCCGCATCGGCGGGCACCGTGCCTGCGAAGACCTGCAGTTCGATCGCTCCGTCGGCACCGCTCACCGCCGCATCGGTCTTCGCGACGATCTGGCCCTGCGCCGAGTGGTAGAGCTTGAACGTGCCGCTGCTGCCCGTCTTCGGCCACTGGATCAGCCGGTCGGTCAGCCAGTAGGCGCGTGCGTCGGTGGTGGACACCTGGCGCAGGTCGGGCGCGCGATAGAACACCGTCGGCGTGCCCTGCACCAGCCAGATCTCGGCGACGCCGTTCACCGCCGTCACGTTGGCGTAGTCGACGCGGATGTTGTCGTTCCAGCCATCCTTGTTGCCGCTGCCGCCGTTCGGGTTGTCCGGCGTGCCGTGGATGATGAACTCCACCGCACTGCGCGAAATGTCGTCCTTCGGATTGAGCACGGGCAGGTCGAACAGCACCTCGTTGGCGCTGGCGGCCCGGTAGTTCGGCATGGCGGCGAAGGCGATCGGGCTGTCCCACACGTTCAGCGTCAGGCCGGCCAGGCGCGAGGCATCGATGCGGCTCGTGTCCCACAGGTGCAGGCCCCAGTGCGCGTAGTCGCCATCGCTGCGCAGGTAGTGGATGCGCAGCGCGTTCAGGTCCAGCGTCGCCAGTGCGTCGGGGTTGCTGCGGAACACCGTGGCCTGGCCCGACTTGAGCCAGAGCTCGCCACCGTCGCTGAACTTCCAGAGGCGGTCCAGTCCCGGCGGGTCGCCATCGGCGCCGGGCTTGTGCACGATGAAGCCGAATCCGGCCGCATCGGCGCGGAACAGGCTGGCGTCGATCAGCCAGTAGATGCCGTAGGCGTCGCTGCCGGCGGGTGCCAGCGGCGCGGTCCAGCTCACGTTCGGGTAGTCGGCGATGTAGGCGTTGGCCGTATTGACTTGCCACACGTGCAGGCCGAAGTCGGCGTAGTTGCCATCGGCGCGCTGGTAATGCACCTTGACTGGGCCGGCGGGCGCCGGCGTGTCGGCTTTCGGCACGGCAGCGAGGACGGTGCTCATGCTCTCGGCGTCGCAGATGTCCGGGCGCGGGCTTGGCCGCGAGGCTCCGAAGGCCTCGGCGCGGTCAGCGGCCGCCGTCGCGGCCACGGCGGGCGAAGCGTCGTCGCCGCCGCCCCCACATCCGGACAACAGGGCGGCCAGAAGCAGGCTGCCGATCCATAGGCGGGACGCGCGCATGAGGCTCTCCTCCCCGGGGTTTCCGGACGATGGGGAGCCGATGGTATTGAAGTCAAACTACATCACCAATGTCGGGCTTACCCTAGTTCTTGCATGCGTACTGCCTACGTGGTGGCTGTAGTCCGCTGTAGTTTGGGTAATTCAACTACACGACTCTTTGACCTGAAGCTAAAGTCTCGGCCCATGATGAAAACGTCCACCTCCACTCGCGGCCTCCTGGCTGCTCTGGCCCTGGCCTTGTTTCTGGTCGCCTGCGGCGGTGGGGGCTCCTCGGAACTGCCGACGGTCGACAAATCGCCGGTCGTGGCGGCTGACCCCGGCAGCACGCTGCCCGCTGACTGGCGCCAGGGCGTGTTCGCCGAGATCTTCGTGCGCGGCTACAAGGACAGCAACGGCGACGGCATCGGCGACCTGCGCGGCCTGACCCAGAGCCTGGACCACCTCCAGAACCTGGGCGTGACCGGCCTCTGGCTGATGCCGATCACGCGTAGCCAGGACGGCGACCACGGCTATGCCGTCGCCGACTACCGCAGCATCGAGCCGGCCTACGGCAGCCTGGCCGACCTGGACGAGTTGCTGGCCCAGGCGCATGCACGCGGCATCGGCGTGATCGTCGACTACGTGATGAACCACAGCGCGGCGCAGCATCCCGCCTTCGTCAACGCCAACAGCTCGGCCAGCAACGCCTACCGCAACTGGTACCTCTTCCAGGCCAGCCAGCCGCAGGGCTGGAGCGTCTACGGCGGCAACCCCTGGCGCAGCGGCAGCGGTGGCTACTACTACGCGCCCTTCTGGGACCAGATGCCCGACTTCAACCTGAAGAACGCGGAGGTGGTCGACTTCCACCACGACAACCTGCGCTTCTGGTTGAACCGAGGCATCGACGGCTTCCGCTTCGACGCAGTGGGCAACCTGGTCGAGAACGGCGCGGGCGCCTGGCTGAACCAGCCGGAGAACTACGCGCTGATGAACGGCGTTCGGCAGCTGGTCGGGAGTTATCAGCAGCGCTTCATGGTCTGCGAAGGCCCGGACGACCCGATCGGTTTCGCCCAGACCACGGCCTGTGGCAGCGCCTTCGCCTTCGGGCACCAGTCGAACCTGATCAATGCCGCGCGCGGCAACACCACCGCCATTGCTGCCGTGGCGAACTACTTCGCGACCGCACCGGCGGGCATGGCCACCATGCTGTCCAACCATGACCGTTTCGCCGGCGAACGCCTGTGGAACCAGCTCGGCGGCAACGAAGCGCAGTACCGCCTCGCCGCAGCCACCTACCTGCTGCAGCCCGGTACGCCCTTCATCTACTACGGCGAGGAAATCGGCATGGCGGGCGCCTCGGCGAACATCGGCGACGACCCGAAGCTGCGCACGCCGATGAGCTGGGCCGGCGATGCGAAGGCCGGCTTCACGACCGGCACGCCCTTCCGCGCACTGTCGGCCAACGCGGCGTCGAACAACGTCGCGGCGCAAGGCGCCGACCCGAACTCGCTGCTGAACTTCTACAAGGCGGTGATCGCGGTGCGCCGGGCGCACCCCTCGCTGATGGCCGGCACGCACGCCGGCGCCACGGCCAGCGGCACGACGCTGAGCTTCCAGCGCGTGCTGGGCAACGAGCGCGCGGTGGTGATGATCAACTACGGTGGCACCACGGCGAACGTCACGGCCGCCGGTTTGCCGGCGAATTCGGTGCTGGTCAATGCCTTCCCGGCCAGTGGCACCGATGCCGCGGCCGATGCGGGCGGCAGCGCCACGGTCGGCGTGCCGGCGCAGTCGGTGCGCGTGTTCATCATCACACCCTGAGTCTGGCGCTTGCGCGCTCAGACCAGAGCGAAGGCCCTGCGAAGCTGGCCAGCGTCGGCCTGAGTTGAGCCGCCTGCGCTGCGCACTTTCAGAGGCACCTCGCTTCGGCGGCTCAGACCAGCCCGAGCGTGTGGTGCCAGACCAGGTCACCCAGGTACCGGCCGGGCATCAAGGCGAAGGCACCGGCGCCGATGCAGCCGCCGAGGTAGGTGCGCAGCATGCCCTTGCGGTGCGACACGATGTCGCGCCGCGCAATGGCGAACAAGGCCGCCCCGACGCCGACCAGCGTCACCACGGTGAGGATGTGGATTGGCGTGTAGCCGAACAGGTTCGGCAGGCGGAAGTCGCGGATGAACACGCTGGACAGTGCAGCGCCGATCATCAGCGTCACCCAGGCATAGCCGATGGCGCGGTGGCCGCGCGAGCCCTTGCGCAGGTTCAGGGCAATCGGGCCGAGCACGAGCGCGGCGACGGCGAGCACCAGGTGCACCACGACGACGGGTGACAGGCTGGCAAGGCTGGCGGAGTGAGGCATGGTCGGCTCCAGGCGGTGCGAGTGTTTCGATGACTGCACTGTGCCGACCAGGCATTGGCGCGGCGACCTCGCCGCGACGAAACGCCGGTGGATGTCGCGAAACGACGGCCCCGCGGGACGAGCCGGCTCAGGCCAAAGCGAAGGCCCTGCGAAGCTGGCCAGCGTCGGCCTGAGTGTGAGCCGCCTGCGCTGCGCACTTGCAGAGGCGCCTCGCTTCGGCGGCTCAGGCCAAAGCGAAGGCCCTGCGAAGCTGGCCAGCGTCGGCCTGAGGTGAGCCCCCTGCGCTGCGCACTTTCAGAGGCGCCTCGCTGCAGCGGCTCAGCCGCGGTTCAGCACCTTCGCCACCGGGTTGGTGCGCAAGCGGTACGCATCGGGCATGCCCGAGCCGAGCAGCGGCCGCAGGTAGAGGCGGAAGGCGTCCGTCACGTCGGTGCCCGACGCGCTGATGAAGTCGTCTTCCATCGTGCGCGTCTTGCCGGCCACCGACTCCAGCGGCACCAGCTCGTAGTCGACCGAGTAGAAGCCGGTGCGCTTGATCGCCACCGAGCCGTCACGGCCGCCCCACATCGCGTACTGCACCGCCTTCTCGCCGACCTCGCGGGCCTCGCGCTGATCGACGTCGCTGACGCAGCCGATGAAGCTGCGCTGCACGTAGCCGAAGGTGTCGCCGCGCACGCGCTTGATCTTCAGCTTCGTCTTGATCTCTTCGCAGAGCAGGTCGGCCAGCCCGCCGCTGCCGGAGAGCTGCACGTTGCCGTGCGCGTCGTGCTCCAGGTCGCGGGCAAGCTGGGCGGCGATGGGTGCGCCGCTCTCGTCGTGGATGCCTTCGGAGACGGCGATCACGCAGCGGCCGTAACGCTCGTAGACCGCCTTCACGTCGGCGAGGAACTTGTCGAGCACGAAGGTGCGTTCGGGCACGTAGATCAGGTGCGGGCCGTCGTCCGGGAACTTCTTGCCCAGCGCCGAGGCAGCGGTCAGGAAGCCGGCGTGCCGGCCCATCACCACCGCGAGGTAGACCCCGGGCAACGCCGCGTTGTCGAGGTTGGCCCCCGCGAAGGCCTGGGCGACGAAGCGCGCTGCCGACGGGAAACCCGGCGTGTGGTCGTTGCCGACCAGGTCGTTGTCGATCGTCTTCGGGATGTGGATGCTGCGCAGCGGGTAGTTCGCCTTGTGCGCCTCCTCGCTGACGATGCGCACGGTGTCCGACGAATCGTTGCCGCCGATGTAGAAGAAGTGCTCGATCTCGTGCGCCTGCAGGACCTTGAAGATCTCCTGGCAGTACTTGAGGTCGGGCTTGTCGCGCGTGGAGCCCAGCGCCGAGGCCGGCGTGCCGGCCACCAGCTCGAGGTTGTGGCTGGTTTCCTGGGTGAGGTCGACGAAATCCTCGTTAACGATGCCCCGCACGCCGTGGCGCGCGCCGTAGATCCGCTGCACCTCGCCGAAGCGCCGCGCCTCCAGTGCCACGCCCACGAGCGACTGGTTGATCACGGCGGTGGGGCCGCCGCCCTGGGCGACGAGGATCTTTCCGGATTTCATTCAAGGCCTCCTGGTGACGGCGCGATGGTACGCCCGACATCCACCAGGAGGCGCGGCCCGCCCGCGGGGCCGCTCGGCGGTCAGGCGGCCAGTCGCAGCGGCTCGCGCTGCGAGCCTTCGTAGGCCTGCAGCTCGGCCAGCGCGCGGCTGATGTCGGACTCGTCGCCCTCGATCACCGCGCGGTCGGCGCGCCGCAGCGACGCCTCGATGAGCGCGCTGGCAAAGGCGCCGGCCGAGCCGATCGACACGTACTTGCGAACGAGTTCGCGGCAGCGGGCCTGTTCGACGGGGAGACGGTAGAGCAGTTGCGTGTTCATCATGGTGAGCTCCTCTGGATCGGTGGGCGGGGACGACGGCTTGTCGTGTCGTCCTGGCTTCATTTCAGTCCAGAGGGGTTCCCAATGCGACGCGGCCCGCAGGGAAGATCGAGCCGCGCCGGCGACGATCGCCAGACGATTCAGCGCTTGCCAGCGGTCGGGCGGTCGGGCTTGCCGGGCGTACCCCCCGGCTTGTCGTGCCCGCAGGGCGGGATCGTCTTCGGGTCGAACTTGGCGTTGAAGACCGGGAACTCCGGGATCGCCGCCGGCAGCAGGCGCACCCACTCCTTGCTGTCCTTGTGGTACTCGATCAGGAAGTCGACCCAGTCGGTCACCTTCAGGAAATCGATGATGTGCGGCTGCACCAGCGGCAGGGTCGGGTCGGGGTTGACGTCGAGGTAGAACGGCGAGCGCCAGTCCCAGAAACCGCGCAGCAGCGGGTCGGGCAGGAAGATGTTCATCGCCAGGTAGGGCGAGCTGAAGTTCCAGGTGATGCCAGTGCCGGCCGCCACCCAGGGCGCGTCGTTGGAACCGTAGGCCTTGATGCCCTGCAGCGCGTCCTTCAGCGCTCGCGCGGCCGGGTGCACCGGGTGCGGGCGGAAGTCGAAGTTCAGCAGCGAGTTGGCCAGGCTGAACAGGTCGGTCAGCTCGTCCGGCGCCTCCAGGCGGAAGGTGGCCTCGGTGTCGAACTGCTGGGCCAGCACGATGGCGCTGCGGATGCGCTGCACCACCGCCAGGCGGGCGCCGGCATCGGGCGCCCCGCGCAGCGCTGCGAGCAGCGCGTCGGCCAGGTCGTCCACGCACTCGGCGATAGTGTGCAGGCGCGCCAGGCGCACCACGCAGCCCAGCGTCGGGTGATTGCCCTTGGCCTCGAGGATCTGCCGATTGGCATCGGCGAACCAGTGCGCCAGCTCCTGCGCACTCGCCGTGCCCTGCTGAGCCAGCTTGGCGAACACGCCCGGGTAGCCCTCGCCGGCGGTGAAGAAGTTGTAGTTCGGGTAGCCGGTGGCGTATTCGGCGCTCGGCGCCACCGTGTGCAGCACTTCGACGGCCATGTTGAAGCAGTTGTCGAAGTGGATCACCGACAGCTTGGGCACGCCGGCTTCCTGCGCGGCCTTGAGCGCCGCGCCCAGGCCCCAGGTCGACAGCGGCATGTGGTTGGCCGGCAGCAGCGGCGAGCCGCCCGGCAGCAAGGGCGAGCCCCCGGGCAGCAGCGGCGAACCGCCGGGCAGCAGCGGCGAGCCGCCCGGCAGCACCGGTGCACCGCCGTTGGCGTCGAAGCGCCACTCGAACGTGCCGTTGCGCGTCAGCGTGCGGGCACTGAGCTGGCTGCGGTCGATCTCTGGCAGGTAGCCGGCGCCGTGGCCCTCGAGCGCCAGCACGATGGCCGCGGTCGGCCGGCTGCGGTGCGCGTGCCGCAGGAAGCCGGCCAGGTTGTTCGGCGAAGCCATGTCCTGCTTCCAGCGCGAGGTGACGGTCACGCCTTCGGGTTTGCCGGCCTCGATCTCGACGAGGTAGGTGTCGTCCTTGGCCAGATCAACCAGCGCGGCGACGTGCACGCCGCTGGCTGCCACCTTCAGCAGGCCCTGGTAGAGCGGGTGCTGCGCCAGGTCGCGGGAGCTGCCCTCGGGGAAGGTGGAGAGCGTTTCGTCGCTGCCGAACGGCGCGTAGACCGCGAAAAGTACGCTGTCGGTGCGCGCGGAATCGCCGGGCTTCTCCGGCTGGAGGCGGGGCAGGGGCATGGTCTCTCCTGTTGTTGTCGTTGGCGGCAGGGCTCGCGCGATCTGCACGCTACCCGCGACGGTACGCCCCACGCCATCCCATTCACAAGCACTCGTTCTTCGGTGGGATGGCGCGGGATCAGACGATCGTGAGACGATTCATCGTGGTCGCCGAAACATCCAATTACACATTCGTCGAAGCGCGTGCGCGCCGGCCGTCGCTGCCCACGGCCGAGTCGGTGCTCGACAGCCTGCTCGGCGCCCACCGCGCCGGCACGCTAGACGAATGGCAACGCCGCCACCCGCGCATCGCCGCCTGGATCGACGCCCAGTGGCTGCGCCCGCTGCGCGGCGCGGCCGGCGATCTGCTGCCCGCCGGCCAGCGGGCCGCGGCACTGAGCCTGCTGCTGCGCTGGGCCATCGGCCAGCAGCGGCCCGATCAGGCAGCGCCGGGCGACCCGATCCCGCGCGAAGCCTGGATCGAGCGCACCAGCTGGCGACCGATGCTAGCCCTGACCTGCCAGTACGGCTTCGCACCGGTACCGGCCTTCCGCGACCGCTACCGCGGCCACGCCGACGAGGCCGCGGCCAGCCACCTGTGCGGCCTGTGGTCGGTGGGCGCCAGCACCTACTACCGCTATCTCGACAAGGGCAAGCGCGCGCTGGCCCAGCTGCTGCGCGAGGCGCCGGCGCCGGCAGTACACCGGCTCGCGCTGCGGGCTGCGACGCTGGCGCTCGTCGACGCCCAGCCCTCGCTGGCCGACGACACGGCCCGACGCGCCTGGCATGCCCGCCACGCCGCCGCCGCGCTGGCCGACGACGACAGCATCGCAGCGCTGTGGCACCTGAGCTGCGCCCGCGACACCGCCGGCTTCATCCAGGCGCTGCAGCGGCACAGCGTCGAGCTGGCCAACGACGGCGAGACCGACCTGCTGCTCGGGGCCATGGACGCTGCCGCCGAATCGCCGCGCGAGCGCTTCGACCTGCTGCTCGCCCAAGGCACGTTGTGGCGCATGCGTGGCGACGCGCCGCGCGAGCAGGGCAGCTACGAGCAGGCGCTGCGCCTGGCCGCGGGCGCCGACGATCCGCTGCTGCTGGGCATCGTCTACGGCGCGCTGGGCAAGTTCCACGAGCCGCGCGACCTCGACCGCGCCTTCGCCTACTACCAGGACGGCGCCGAGTGCCTGCGCCGCTCCGGCCTGGGCGAAGACGGCAGCGCGGCCGCCGAAACCATCGAGGAATACGTGGCCACGCTGGTGCGGCTGGCCTGGCTGTACGTGCTGCGCAACGACCCGCGCTCGAAGGCGGTGCTCGAGCGTGCCGAGTCGCTGTGCCGCCGGCACACGCTGTCGCCGGCCACCATGGCCATGCTCGAGCAAACCTGGGGCGAGTGCTGGCGGCGCGCCGGCGAGCTGACGCGTGCGCTCGAGCACAAGCACCGCGCGCTGCTGCTGTACGAGCGCATCGACGATCGCCAGGCCATCCTGAAGACCTTCGGCAACCTGAGCCTGATCTACGGCGAGGCGAAGGACTTCGCCCGCGCCAGCGAGTACGCGCGCCGCGTGCTCGCGCTGGCCGACGCCATGACGGTGGAGCCGGAGATCCTGGCCAGCACGCACCTGAACCTGGGCGTGGCCTGCTTCTGGCAGGCCGACTATGCGCAGGCCCAGGCCGAGTACGAGGCGGCGCTCGAGATCGCGATGCGCAACCGGCTGCACCGCGTGGCCGGCATCGCACACCTGAACCTCGCCGAGGTGGCCTACCTGCGCTTCAAGCAGACGGCCGACCCGCAGGACGAATCGCGCGGCGACCGCCATGCCGCCGCCGCCACGGCGATCTGGCCGCACGACAGCGACCCGGCGCACAGCGAGGCGGCACGCCGGCTCAAGCAGGAGATCCTCGGCCCCGACGCCGGCCTGGCGCGCGACCGCCTGCTGCCCGCCGAGGCGACCGACCACTACGCCGAGATGGCCGAGGTGCGGCGCCAGCGCGAGCAGCTCGCCGTGCCCGGCGCGCCGCAGGACCATGTCGGCGCGCACCTGGCCATCGCGCGCGCCTACCTGTCGATCGCGATGAAGGAGCGCGAGGCCGCGCTGTCGCTGATCGAGCGCCACGGCCTGGGCCAGCGTTTCATCGACGAGATCGAGTCGCTGCGCCAGACCTTCGACCGCGAACTCACGCGCGAGCAGAAGCTCATCGCGCAGTGGCGCCAGGCCACTGCCGACCTGCTCAGTGCGCAACGCTGCGCCGCGGTGCTCGAAGCCTTGATGGCCAGCGGCTACGTCAACAAGAGCGGCTATGCCGAGCTGTGCGCGCTGAGCCCGGCCACGGCGTCGAAGCACCTGGGCACGCTGGCCGAACGCGGCCTGCTGGTGCAGACCGGCAAGGGCCCGGCCACGCGCTACATGCTGCCAGCCTGATCGCCGGTGCGGTGCCTGGCCCTCAGGCCGGGACCGTGTGGATGGCGATCCGCTTCGCGTCGGCCGCACGCCCGCGAGCGCGCAACTGGCCGCAGCCGGCTTCCACGTCCTGCCCGGCCGACTGGCGCAGCCGCGCCAGCACGCCGCGGTGATTGAGCGTACGCATGATCTGGCCGGCGCGCTCGTCGCTGGGCCGGCGGAAGTCCAGCCCGTCGACCGTGTTGAACGGGATCATGTTCATGATCGCGTAGCGGCCGCGCAGCAACGCCACGATGCCCTCGACCTCGTCGTCGCCGTCGTTGACGCCCTCGATCAGCGTCCACTGGTACTGGATCGGGTAGCCGGTGGCGCGGGCGTAGCGCTCGCCCTGCTCCACCAGTTCGGCCGGCTCGTAGCGTGGCGCGCGCGGCAGCAGCTCGGCGCGAAGCGCGGCTTTCGTCGAATGCAGCGACAGCGCCAGCGCCGGCTTCACGCGGCCCTGCGGCAGCCGCTCGAAGGCGCGCGGGTCGCCCACCGTCGAGAAGACCAGCGACTTGTGGCCGATGCCGCCGGCCGTGCCGAGCAGGTCGATGGCCTCGAGCACGTTGTCGAGGTTGTGCGCCGGCTCGCCCATGCCCATGAAGACGACCTTGCGCACCGCGCGCTGGCGCCGCGCGAGCGCCACCTGCGCGACGATCTCGGCGCTGCCGAGCTGGCGCAGCAGGCCGTCGCGGCCAGTCATGCAGAACACGCAGCCGACTGCGCAGCCGACCTGCGTCGAGACGCACAGGCCGTCGCGCGGCAGCAGCACGCTCTCCACCGTCTGGCCGTCGGCCAGGTCGACGAGCAGCCGCTGCGAGCCGTCGCCGCCGCCATGCGTGGAGCGCACGCGGGCCAGAGACTCGAGCTCGGCTTCGATGGCCGGCAGGGCCTCGCGCAGTTCCTGCGGGATCCAGTCCTCGAGGCGGCGCCGGCCGCTCGTCTGCGGCTTGGCCTGCGACCACAGGCGCAGCACGCGCTCCTCGTGAACGGGCTTGGCGCCCAGGGCGCGCAGGCGATGGCGGATGTCGGCGATGCGCATGGCGCGCAAGCCTACTTCACTTCACGAACATCACCCGCATGCCGAGCTGGCGGCCTTCGGCGCGGTCGAGCACAGTGATGGCGGCCTGCCGCGGCCGGAAGCCCTCGGGCAGCGGCTGCGTGCCGCGCGCCACCTCGTGGCTACCCACGCTGATGCTCAGCGGCTTGGAGACCACGCGCGACTCGGCCGGCCCGGCGCCATCGCCGGTGATGGTCAGCTGCAGCACGGCGTTCATCGGCTTGGCACCGGCGCCGCGTGTCAGCGCCACCTCGTAGAAGAGGCCCGCGCCCTTGCGCACGAAACGCGCAGCGCGCACTTCGATCGTGCCGCCACGCGGGTCGGGCGGCAGGGCGTCGGCGGTGAATTCGAGGTCCTGGCGCAGCTTCTCGGTGCCGGCGCGCGTGGCGGCCAGTTCATCGGCCAGCCGCTTCGACTCGGTCAGCGATGCGTCGAGGCGCTTGGTGGCCTCGGCCAGATCGGCCGTCAGCCGTTGCCGCTGTGCGTCGGCCTGCTCGTACGCGTTGCGCAATTCGGTCGACGCGGAAGCGCTCAGCCGCGGCGGCAAGTGCTTCTCCTGGACGTAGATCACCCCGGCCGCGCCGGCCACGGCACCGAGCACCAGCAGGACCAGCCAGGGCGGCAGCGCCCAGCGTGAGCGCGGGCGGCCGTAGGACAGGACGACGGGTTTGGACGATCCAAACATCGGAGTCTTCTCGAGTTCGCAACAACCGCGCAGGGTAGCGCGCTTCGGGGCGGGCCATGAAACACGATGTGGCCGGCTCGGATACCCTTGACGAATGAACTCATCCGACGCAGCGCCTGCCGCCGTGAGCTTCGGCGAGGCGCTGCGCTTCTGGCTGAAGCTGGGCTTCATCAGCTTCGGCGGGCCGGCCGGGCAGATCGCCATCATGCACACCGAGCTGGTCGAGCGGCGCCGCTGGATCAGCGAGAAGCGCTTCCTGCATGCGCTGAACTACTGCATGGTGCTGCCCGGCCCCGAGGCCCAGCAACTCGCCACCTACATCGGCTGGCTGATGCACCGCAGCTGGGGCGGCATCGTCGCCGGCGCGCTGTTCGTGCTGCCCTCGCTGTTCATCCTGATCGCGCTGAGCTGGATCTACCTGCGCTTCGGCGACGTGCCGCTGGTGGCCGGCATCTTCTTCGGCATCAAGCCGGCGGTGACGGCGCTGGTGCTGCACGCGGCCCACCGCATCGGCTCGCGGGCGCTGAAGAACCGCTGGATGTGGGGCATCGCGGCGCTGGCCTTCGTGGCCATCTTCGCCTTCGACACGCCCTTCCCGGCGATCGTGCTGGCCGCGGCGCTGATCGGCCATTTCGGCGCGAAGCGCGCGCCGCAGGTCTTCAGCCTCGGCGGCGGGCATGGCGATGCGAAGGCGGGCTACGGCCGCGCGCTGATCGACGACGACACGCCCACGCCCGCGCATGCTCTGTTCTCGAAGGCACGGCTGGCGCGCGTGCTGGCCCTCGGCATGGCGCTGTGGGCGCTCTCGATGGCGGCTCTGGTTGCCCTGAACGGCCTGCACGGCACGCTGGCGCAGATGGGCTGGTTCTTCACCAAGGCGGCGCTGCTTACCTTCGGCGGCGCCTATGCGGTGCTGCCCTATGTCTACCAGGGCGCGGTGGAGACGCACCAGTGGCTCAGCGGCGCACAGATGATCGACGGCCTCGCGCTGGGCGAAACCACGCCCGGCCCGCTGATCATGGTGGTGGCCTTCGTCGGCTTCGTCGGCGGCTGGGCGAAGCAGGTGCTCGGGCCCGATGCGCTGTTCCTCGGCGGCGCGCTGGCGGCCAGCGTGGTGACCTGGTTCACTTTCCTGCCCTCGTTCGTGTTCATCCTCGCCGGCGGGCCGGTGGTGGAGGCCACGCACGGCAAGCTGGGCTTCACCGCGCCGCTGTCGGCGATCACCGCCGCGGTGGTCGGCGTGATCCTCAACCTGGCGCTGTTCTTCGCCTACCACGTGCTGTGGCCGCAAGGCTTCGGTGGCAGCTTCGATGCGCTCTCGGCGCTGGTGATCGTGGCGGCTTCGGTGGCCCTGTTCCGCTTCAAGGTCGGCGTGATGCCGCTGCTGTCGGTGTGCGCCGTCTTCGGCCTGGCGGCCACACTGCTCGGGCTGCGCTGAACGGCGCGCGTTCAATCGCGCGGTTCGCTCCCGGACGACCACTGCGGCAGCCTGAAGTCGGTGAGCAGCGCCAGCGCGCGCAGGCCGCTGGCCGTGCCCGCGGCGAGCAGCACCGCCGCGCTGTCCGGCACGCCCAGCGCCAGCGCGGCCACCAGCACCCAGCCGCCCGCGAAGGCACAGACCGCGTACGGGCGGTGGTCGCTGAACGCGCTCGGGATCTCGTTGCAGACGATGTCGCGCAGCACGCCGCCGAACACCGCGGTGACCACGCCCATCAGCACCGCGACGATCGCCGGCAAACCCTGCCCCAGCGCGAGCTGCGTGCCGCCGGCACTGAACAGGCCCAGCCCCAGCGCATCGGGCCACTGCATCGCCCGCTGCGTCGGCTCGAAGTGCCGCACGCGCAGCAGCGCCATCGCGGCGATGCACAGCGCCAGCAGCGCCCACAGCCAGGCCGCATGCTCGACCCAGAAGAAGGGCCGACGGTCGAGCAGCACGTCGCGCAGCGTGCCGCCGCCGAAGGCCGCCAGGCCGGCCACCACGCACACGCCCACCGCGTCGAGCCGCTTGCGCGCCGCCTCGAGCAGACCCGAGAGCGCGAAGGCGATCGTCGCCATCGCCTCGACGATCGTCAGCAGCAGCGACAGCAGGCGCGGATCCGGCTCAGCCATGCAGGATCTCGCCGATGCGCTCGCGTGCGCGGCGCGGCAGGCGGCCGGTCACGGCGGCGGCCACGGGCGCCCTCAGCATCACCGCGAATCCTTCGGCCACGCGCGCCGCCGAGACACGTCGCAGCCGCGCCAGCGACTCCTTGCGCGGCCGCACGCGGCCGCAGAAGAGCAGGTCCAGACAGGCCTCCTCGACACGCCGGAACGGCTGCTCCATCGAGCGCAGCGAGCGCACGGTCAGCTGGTTGCGCGCACGCTCGAGGTGGATGGGCTCGACACCACGGGCCAGCTCGCGCATCAGTGTCTGCACCTCGGCGCAGAACTCGTCGAGGTGTTCCGGCGCCACCGAGGCCTCGATGACGAACTGCCCCCAGCGCCCCAGCACGTCGGCCGAACAATGCGTGTGGTACGACAGGCCCTTGCGCTCGCGGATGCGGTCGAGCAGCGGCGAGCTCATGCCTTCGCCGAGCACCGCCGCCGCCATCGGGCCGACCGGATCCTCATCGGTCAGCGCGCCGATCGGGTAGCCGATCACCAAGTGCGTCTGGCTGCTGCCGACGAGCCGCCTGGACGCGACGCCGCCCACCCAGGCCGGTTCGGTCAAGGCATTCTCCGCACCGGCAGGCAGACCACCGAACGCAGCCTCGGTCGCAGCGAGCACCGCGGCCGCATCGACATCGCCGGCCACGCCCACCACCATGTTGGCGCCGCTGTACTGCCGCTGCACGTAGCCGAGCAGGTCGTCGCGGGTGAAGCGCTCGATGTTGGCGCGCCGGCCGATCACCGGCTGCCCCGCCGGGTGCGTGCCGAAAGAAGCACGATCGAACAGCTGGAAGGCGATGGTCAGCGGGTCGTCCTCGTCGTCAGCCACCTCGTGCAGGATGACGCGGCGCTCGCGCTCCAGCTCCTCCTCGGGGAAGGTGCTCTCGCGCACGATGTCGCCGAGCATGCGCACGAAGCGCGGCGCGTGCGCCGCCAGGCCGCGCATGTGATACGCGGTATGGTCCTTGTCGGTGTGCGCATTGACCTCGGCGCCGAGCCGTTCGGCATCGAGGTTGATGCGCTGGCAGTCGCGCGTGCGCGTGCCCTTGAAGGCCATGTGCTCGACGACGTGGCTGATGCCGTTCAGGCGTACCGCTTCGTGCGCGCTGCCGGTGCGCACGAACACGCTGACGCTGGCGCTGCCGATGCCCGGCATGGCGAGCACGACCACGCGCACGCCGTTGGCCAGCGTGGTGACGGTGGTACCGTGCTCTTCGATATGGCGCATGTTCAGAACGCCGCCACCGAGCCGTTGCTGCGCGGGTCGAAGCCGCCCATCAGCAGCCCGTTGGGCTGGCGAATCAGCGCGCCGGCGTGGCCCACCGATTCGTCCCAGTCGCCCAGCGACTCGACCTCGTGGCCCATGGCGCGCAGCGTGTCGAAGGTGGATGCCGGGAAGCGCGCCTCGAGCTTCAGGCTGTCGCTGGCCATGCCCCAGGTGCGGCCGAGCAGCCAGCGTGGCATCTCGATGGCCGCCTGCGGCGCCATGCCGAAGCGCTGGATGCGGTTGAACACCGTGGCCTGCGTCTGCGGCTGCCCGTCGCCGCCCATGGTGCCGTAGACCATCAGCCGGCCGTCGGCCAGCTGCGCGAGCGCCGGGTTGAGCGTGTGGAAGGGCCGCTTGCCCGGCGCCAGCGCATTGATGTGCGCCGGGTCGAGGCTGAAGCTGCAGCCACGGTTCTGCCAGTTCACGCCCGAGCCCGGCAGCACCACGCCGGAGCCGAACTCGTGGTAGATGCTCTGGATGAACGACACCGCGCGGCCTTCGCCATCGATCACGCCCATCCAGATGGTGTCGCCCGGGTCGGTGCGCCGGCCCCAGGGCCCGGCGCGCTGCGGGTCGATGGCGGCGGCGAGCTCGTCGAGCAGTTCGTCGCGCAGCAGCGAGGCCGGCGCGATGCGCATGAAAGCCGGGTCGGTGACGTGCTGGTCGCGCAGCTTGAAGGCCTGCTTGGTGGCCTCGACCTGCGCATGCACGAAGGCGGCGCCGAGCGGGTCGGCGTCCCAGCCCTGCAGGCGCTGCATGATGCCCAGGATCATCAGCGAGACCACGCCCTGCGAGGGCGGCGTCATGTTGGCCAGGCGCGCGCCGGGGATGGCCAGCGTCAGCGGGTCGACACGCTTCGCCTGATGAGCAGCGAGGTCGGCGGCGGTCAGCGGGCTGCCCACCGCGGCGAGTTCGGCAGCGAGCTGCCGCGCGAGCTCGCCACGGTAGAAATCGTCGGCGCCGTGCGTGGCGATGCGCTGCAGCGTGGCTGCCAGGCGTGGCTGACGGAACAGGCTGAAGGCCGCCGGCGAGACGCCGTCCTGCAGGAAGGTCTCGGCGAAGCCGGCGATGCTCGCCAGCTCCGCGCGCTTGGCCTCGGTGCAGGCCCACTGGCTGTGCGTGACGGGGATGCCTTCGCGGGCGTACCAGAGTGCGTCTTCGAGCAGGCGCGACAGCGGCAGCGTGCCGCCCCACTCGCGCGCCAGCGCATGCGCTGCACCCCAGCCCGACACTGTGCCGGCCACCGTCAGCGCAGCCACGCCGCCGCGGAACGGAATGCTGCCGCTCACGCCGCGCTTCGCGTAGTTGTCCAGCGTCGCCGCCGCGGCGCTGGCACCGCTGGCGTCGATGCCCTGCAGCGGGCCCGACGGCCCGCCGATGACCCAGAAGCCGTCGCCGCCGATGGAGTTCATGTGCGGGTAGACGACCGCGATGGAGGCAGCCGCGGCGATCATCGCCTCCAGCGCGTTGCCGCCGTCGCGCAGCACGCGCAGGGCGGCTTCGGAAGCCAGGCTGTGCGGCGCGACCGCGATGCCGCGGCGGCCGAGGAAGGATTGGGTCATGCGGAAACTTCCGGTGATCGTTGTGAATGACGGAGCGCGAACATACCAGCAGTGCGCCGGCGTCGCCCGCCTATCATCGCCGCATGTCGCCGTTGACCTCGCCGCAGGGTGCCGCCGCCGAACTGGCCCGCAACGCCGGCCAGTGGCTGATGGGCTGGTGGCGCACCATCCACCTGGCGGCGCTGCTGACGGTGCTGGCGCTGTCTCCGGCCAGCTATGCGCCGGAGAACCGCCGCGCCATGGCGCGCCACCTCTACCTGGGCACCACGCAGTCGCTGGCCTGGTTCACGTTGCTGAGCCTGCTGATCAGCATCGTCGTCATCCGCATCGTGCTGGTCACCGCGGTGAGCTACGGGCTGTCGCAGTACGCGCTGGAGATGGTGGTGCGCGTGCTGGTGCTCGAGCTGATCCCGCTGGCCGCGGCGCTGTTCGCGGCGCTGCGCTGCACGATCCCGCTCGCGGCCGAGATCGCCACGCTGCGCAGCGGCGGCGGCTGGGATGCGCTGGCCGCGCAAGGCATCGACCCGCTGCGCCATGAGGTACTGCCACGCGTGGTGGCCGGCTCCTTCTGCGCGCTGATGCTGGCGGCAGTGAATAGCGTGGTCACGCTGGTGGTGGCCTACCTGTCGGTCTACGGCTTCACGATGGCCGGCTTCGACGCCTACACCCACACCGTGGGCCATGTGTTCAGCCCGGCCGTGTCGCTGATCTTCCTGCTGAAGATCCTGTTCCTCGGCCTGGCGGTGTCGCTGATGCCGATCGCCTCGGTGCTCGACACCGTGGCGCGCCGCCGCGCCAACACCAGCGCCGAACTGCAGGGGCTGGTGCGCATGTTCCTCGTCATCGTGATCATCGAGGCCGCCTCGCTGGTGGGCAACTACTACTGACCGCATGAACGACGACAGCCGCCCCCCGCGCCCGGCGCCGGTCAACAACCTGGAGCTCAAGGCGGCATTGCTGCTCGCGCTGTTCGTCGCGCTCGTGGCCGGCACGGCGCTGTACCTGCTTTACGCCCGGGGCAGCTTCGAGGCCACGCAGCGCCTGGTGCTGGTGGCCGACGATTCCGAAGGCGTGCGTGTGGGCATGGACATGACCTTCTCCGGCTTCCCCATCGGCCGAGTGCGCCGCATCGAGCTGGCCCCCGACGGCAGCGCACGCATCCTCATCGACGTGCCGCGCACGGACGCCCACTGGCTGCGCGAGAGCAGCGTGTTCACGCTGGCGCGCAGCCTGGTCGGCAGCGCCAGCCTGAAGGCCTACTCCGGCGTGCTGAGCGACCCACCGCTGGCCGACGGCGCCGAACGCAAGGTGCTGGTCGGCGATGCCACCGCCGAGCTGCCGCGGCTGGTGTCTGATGCGCGCGCGCTGATCCAGAACCTGACGCAGCTCACCGCCTCCGATTCCGCGCTGGCCGCCAGCCTGGGCAATGTGCGCACGATCACCGAACGCGCCACCGGCCCGCGCGGTGCCTCCGGCCTGCTGCTCAGCGAGCCCGACGCGAAGAAGATCAGCACTTCGCTGGACCGCGTCAACAGCCTGCTGGCGCGCATCGACGGCATGGCCGCCAAGGCCGACGCGCAGGTGCTCGGGCCGAAAGGCCTGGTCAACGAGGGCCGTGCGACGGTGGCGCAGCTCAACGCGCTGCTCGGCGACGCGCGCGAGACACTGAAGAAGGTCGACGGCGTGCTGGCCGAGGCGCAGGCGGTGGCCGGCAACGTGCGCGGCGCCACCACCGACCTGGATGTGCTGCGCCGCGAGGTCGACACCACGGTGCGCAAGGTGGAGTCGCTGGTCGACGAAGTGAACCGCAAGTGGCCGTTCGCGCGCGACACGGAGATCAAGCTCAAATGAACGCGCGTCGGGTTTCGATGGCGGTCGCGGCGCTGCTCTCCGCGTGCTCGAGCGCCCCGCTGCCGCCCGATTGGCAGCTGCAGGCCAGGCCGGCACTCGAGAGCGCGGTCTCGGCCCAGTTGCTCGGCGACAGCGGCATCGCGCAGCGCGAGTTCGAGCGGGCGCGCGCCCTGCTCGCCCGCACCGGCCAGCCGGGGCTGGTGGCGCGCGGTGAGCTGATGCGCTGCGCAGCGCAGGTGGCAAGTCTGGATTTTGCGAGCTGCGACGGTTTCGAGCGCTTGCGCGCAGACGCGCCTGCCTCGGAGCAGGCCTATGCAGACCACCTGGCCGGCCATGCGCTGGCACCCGGCGCGATCGAACTGCTGCCACCGGCTCAGCGCGCCACGGCGTCGGCGATCGCCAGCAAGGCTGCCCCGGCATCGCTGCAGACCATCGACGACCCCTTGTCGCGCCTGATCTGCGCCGCGCTGCTCTTCCGCGCCGGGCAGGCCGACCCGGCGACGATCGCACTGGCCGCCGACACGGCGTCTGCGCAGGGCTGGCGGCGGCCGCTGCTCGCCTGGCTGGAAGTGCAGGCCCGATTGGCCGAGCGCGCCGGCGCGAACGACGAAGCGCAGCGCCTGCGCCGCCGCATCGCGCTCGTCACCGAGAAGCGCTAGGCATCAGGCCGCGAGGAAGTGCCGCCTGTAGCGCGCCGGCAGTTCGGCCAGCCGCATCATCAGCGGCAGGTCGGCGGTGTTGAAGTCAGGGTCCCAGGCCGGCGGGCCGAGCAGCTGCGCGCCGCAACGCAGGTAGCCCTTGATCAGTGCGGGCGGCTCTACCGGCAGGTCGCTGCGCAGCTCGTCCACCGGCAGGGCCAGGCGCGGGCGCACCTGCCACTCGATCGGGGCGAGGTGCGTCTGGCGCAGTTGCTGCCACAGGCTCGCCGCGACATGGCCACCGTCGCGCATGCCCACGCTCGCGCAACCGATCATCGTCTCCAGGCCGTTGCGCTGCATGAACTCGCCGAGCGCACCCCACAGCGCCAGGATCACGCCACCGGCGCGCCAGTCCGGGCACGCAGGAACGGCCCAGTTCGACCATTCGTGCGCGCAGCGGGCGCAGCCGGGTCAGGTCGAACTCGGTGTCGCTGTACAGGCCGCCGACGCGGCGCGCCGCTGCGGGCGTGAGCACGCGGTAGGTGCCGATCACCGCACCGGGCTCGCCGTCCGCGCCGCCGGGCGCGCGCACCAGCAGGTGCTCGCAGAAGGGGTCGAACATGTCGATGTCGTGCCCGGGCGGGGCACCGACGGGCAGGTTCAGTCGGGCACCCATTTCTTCGGCGAAGACGGCGTGGCGCAGGCGCTGCGCCGCGCGGACATCAGCTTCGTCGCGAGCCCAAGCCACCTCGAGACGGGGTGGCTGCGAGCCGGGATGAAGTGACCTCCGGTGCGCCGCGGGCGCCAGCAGGTCGGACAGGGGCAAGGTGGGCAGGGGCAGTTCCCGCATCGGTTTCTCCGTGACTGCCCTGCATGCTCGGTGCCGGCCGTGACGCGGCGATGAACGGCGCGTGACGGCTCGGTGACGGCATCGACGTCACCGGGTCGGAGGTCTGCGGAAAGCGGTAGATGCGCTCGTTCAGGTGGCGCGCCACCTCGACGATGTCGTCGTCGTTCCAGCCCAGTTGCGCCACGCCCTGCCAGCGGCGCACGAGGGCCTTCAGGCTCGCCCAGTCGGTGGCCAGGCGCTGGTCGCGCCAGTGCATCTGCGTGGTGTGGCAGGCGATGCAGTGAGTCGAATAGAGCAGTTCGCCGCGCGATTCGGCCCGGGCCGGCAGCGTGGCGAGGCCGGCGAAGAGCGCCATGGCGAGAGCAGCAGCGCGGGAGAACAAGGTGTGCATGCCGGCAAGCATGGCCCGCGGCGCCACAGCGAAGCTTGATCGGGCACAAGCGCGCCCGGGCCCCCTCGTCTCAGGCCGGATGCGTCGGGTCCACCCAGGCCACGTTCTCGGGCGGTTCGGCCGGCTCGATGTCGAGGTTCACCGCCACCGCTTCGCCGTCGCTGCGCACCAGCACGCACTCGAGCGTCTCGGTCGGGCTGGCGTTGATCTCCTGGTGCGGCACGAAAGGCGGCACGTAGATGAAGTCGCCCGGGCCGGCCTCGGCGGTGAACTCGAGCTTCTCGCCCCAGCGCATGCGCGCGCGGCCCTTGACGATGTAGATCACGCTCTCCAGCGGCCCGTGGTGGTGGGCACCGGTCTTTGCGTTCGCGTGGATGTGCACCGTGCCGGCCCACAGCTTCTGCGCGCCGACGCGCGCGAAGTTGATGGCGGCCTTGCGGTCCATGCCCGGCGTCTGCGCGGTGTTGGCGTCGAGCCTGTCGCCGGGAACCACGCGCACGCCATCGTGTTTCCAGTCGGCGCTGCGGGGTATGGGCGTGCTCATGGCTTGCTCAGCGTGGCTTGCGCCCGAACAGGCTCTGCGCGGGCTCCGGGCGAGCCGCCGGGTGGCTGCGCGTGACCATCAGGTTGGAGCTGAGGTACAGCGCGTTGAGAAATCGCGCGCCGCGCTCGACGCTCATGCCCGGCCAATCGGCCAGGCCGCGCAGGGAAGCCGCTTCGCGGCGCAGGCGGTCGGCGGCCGGGCCGAGTGCACCGGGCAGCGGCAGGTCGTCGACGCGCGGGTGGCGCAGCACCCGGTAGGCCGCAGTGCCGGCGATCTCGGACAGCAATCGGCTGCGCGGGCCGTGCAAGGCCAGACGCCACAGCGCTGGCGCGAGCGGCCGGTAGGTGGCATCGGAAGCGATGCGTTCGCGCATCGGGTGGCCGGGCGGGCGCACCCCGGCCGGCTCGACGCCGAGGGTCGCCAGCGTCGCCAGGCCGGCTTCGCTCGCCTCCAGCAGCGTGCGCGGCGAGTGGTAGAGCATCTGCGCGGGAAACAGCGTCACCGGCCAGACGAGGTCCTGGAAGGCCAGGTACACCAGGGCCGGCTCCTGCAGGCGCACACAGGCGGCAATGACCTCCAGCGCGTCGCCCGCCTCCTGCTTGCGCTCGAGCGCGGTGAGTTCGGCCTGCAAGGTGGTCGACAGCACCGTTTGCCGCTCCAGGCCGCGCAGTTCACCCTGCGCCGCCTGCTCGCGCAGGCGGTCGAAGGCGCTGATGCGCCACAAGGTGGAAGGTTCGAATTCGGGGTTCATGGCAGCAACCTGGCAGCAGAAGGCCGAAGTGAGTCTGCACCCCGGCTCTTAGTTCGTGCTGAAGATTCTGCCTTGCCGCGCCGGACGAGCGACGCAGATCCCCTTCGCCCGTCCCGGGCGATCAGCGCGACAGCAGCCCGAACAGGCTGCGCCGCGGCTCGGATTGAGCCGAGGAATGGCTGCGCGTGACCATCAGGTTCGAGCACAGGTACAGCGCATTGAGCAGCCGGGCGCCGCGTTCCGCGCTCATGCCAGGCCAGTCGGCGATCTGCTTGAGCGAGACCGCTTCGCGCCGCAGCCGGTCGACCGCCGGAGCGAGCGCACCGGGCAACGGCAGGTTCTCGGTGCGCGGGTTGCGCATCGCGCGGTAGGCGGCCGTGCCGCCGATCTCGGCCAGCAGGCGGCTGCGCGGCCCGTTCAGCGCCAGGCTCCACAGCGCCGGGCCGAGCGGCCAGTAGGAAGCATCGGCCGCCACGCGGTCGCGCATCGGATCGCCAGGCGGGCGCAGCACCGCGGGTTCGACGCTGATCACCGACGCACCGGCCAGGCCCTTTTCCGATGCCTCGACCAACGCACGCGGCGCGTGATGGAGCATCTGCGCGGGGAACACCGTGACCGGCCAGACGAAATCGTGGCAGCGCACGTAGACCAGCGCCGGCTCCTGCAGGCGCATGCAAGCCGCAATGACCTCCAGCGCGTCCGAGCTCTCGTGGCGGCGCTCCAATGCGTACAACTCGTCCTGCAGCGTGCTCGACAGCAACGTCTGCTGGTCGCCGCCATGCAGCCCACCCATCACCGACTGCTCGTGCAGTCGATCGAAACAGCTGACGCGCCACAGGGTCGAGGCTTCGAAGTCGGCGGGCATGGCACCTCCGGAAAGTGGGCCTGTATAAATGGCTATTATGCACATTTAATACCTGCGTGCCAACCCTGCGATCACCGCAGCCAGCCCGGCCAGGGGCAACAGCCCGGCCCAGGGCAGCTCCAGGGCGAACAGCGTTGCCCCGCCGACTCCGCACCACATCAGCGGTATCAGCCACGGCCAGGCTGCCAAAGCGCGCGAGCGACCGCCGTGCACCTGCACCAGCAGGAAGCCCAAGGTGCCCAGGACCGTGGCGTCGGGCGTCAGGCCGAACACCTCGGCCTCCTGCCAGGGCCGGCCGCAGGCCACACCGAGCACCGGCATCAGCGTGACGGCACCGATCAGCAGGGCGAATCCGGTCGGAGAGCGACGCGCCGGCCCCGAGGCGCTGAGCCACGCCAAGGCGAGCATGAGCACGGCCTGAAACGCAAAGGCCAAGGCGAACCACGTCGCGGCCCAGTTGATGGCGGCATAGCGCTGCAGATGGAAGGCCCAGGCCACCCAGGCCCAGGCGATCGCCAGCGCCAAGCAGCAGGCCCGTGGGGCCCAGGGCGCCCCGCGCCACAACGCGAAGAGCAGGCCGACGCCCAGCAGCAGAACCAGCGGCTGCGCGGGCCACAGCCAGGCGTGGTAGAGCTCGAACAGGCGATGCCAGGTGCGCGGCGAAAAGAGCAGGAAGTCCGACAGCCGGTAGGTCCACCACTCGCTCATGCGGCGGCTCTCCGGACCGACGGGCTAGAGCGCCGCCACGTGCGCAGCCATGCGTGCACGCATCGCCGCATCGGGCAGCACGCCGCGCGCTGCGCCGAGGTTCTGGCGCACATGGGCAACGCTGCTCGTGGCCGGGATCGCACAGGTCACGGCCGGGTGCGAGACGATGAATTTCAGCGCGAACTGCGCCCAGCCGTCGCAGCCGAACTCGGCGGCCCAGGGCGGCAGGCGGTGGCGCTGCAACTCGCGCAAGAGCGCTCCTTCGCGGAACGGGCGGTTGACGATGACGCCGATGCCCCGTTCCCGGGCCAGGGGCAGGATGCGCTGCTCCACCTCGCGGTCGAGCAAGTTGTAGGAGATCTGCACGAAGTCGATCGGCTGGCTGCGCATCACCTTCTCGATCTCGGCATGGCGCCGGCCTTCGGAGGTGGTGATGCCCACGTATCGCACGCGGCCCGCCGACTTCATCGCGAACAGCTGCGGCAGGTGCTCCTCCCAGGCCAGCAGGTTGTGCACCTGCAGCAGGTCGAAGCGCGGCACGCCCCAGAAGCGGCGCGAAGCCTCGATCTGCTCCGCGCCCCTGGCGCCGGAGCCGATCCACACCTTGTCGGCGGCGAACACGGGTGCAGCACGGCCCAGCTTGGCCAGGCCCTGGCCGATGACCGGCTGCGATGAGCCATACATCGGCGACGAATCGATCAGTCGCCCGCCGCCTTCGAAGAAGGCGCGCATGACCTCGGTGCAGGCTTCGCGCGCCACCGGGTCATGGCCGACATTGAAGGTGATCCAGCTGCCCAGGCCGACCAGCGGAATCGCCTCGCCGCTGGACGGGATGGCACGCGTGCGCAGCGGCCCCGCGGCCGTTTGCGCGCGCAGGCTCAGTCCCGGCCAGACGCTGGCCAAGGCGGCGAACAGCTGGCGGCGTTGCAGGAGCATGGCGATTCCGCCGGTGGCGCTCAGCCGCCCGCGATCTTGACGCGGTGGCCCGCCTCGGCCAGCAGCGCCGCGACGCGCTCGCGGTGGTCGCCCTGGATCTCCAGCACGCCGTCCTTCACCGCACCGCCCGCCCCGCAGGCGCTGCGCAGGCGTTTGCCGAGCGCGGCGAGGCCGGCCTCGTCGAGCGCCAGCCCGCGCACCAGCGTCACCGTCTTGCCGCCGCGGCCCTTGCTTTCGCGGCTGACGCGCACGATGCCGTCGGCGCTGCCCGTGCTGGCAGCGGGCTTGCCGCAACGGCATGCCGCCAACGGCTGGCGGCAAGTCGGGCACATGCGCCCGGCGTCGGTGGAGTAGACAAGAGCCATGGCCGCGGATTGTTCCACGCAGGCCCGGCGGAGCCCAGCCGATCTGTATGCGTATACAGTAGCCATCCACCCAACGCGCCATGGTTGCCACCGCCCTCGCCTCGCCTGCCGATCCGTTCGCCTCGCTCAACGAAGAGCAGCGCGCCGCGGTCGAACACGGCCAGGCCGGCGAACCGGCCGGCCCGCTGCTGGTGATCGCCGGCGCAGGCACCGGCAAGACGATGACCCTGGCCGCGCGCGTCGCCCGCCTCGTGCTCGACGGTGCCGACCCGAACCGGCTGCTGCTGCTGACCTTCTCGCGCCGCGCCGCGAACGAGATGGAGCGGCGTGCCGGCCGCCTGCTGCATGCGGCACTGGGCTTTCGCTCCACGCAGCAGGCGCCTGCCCTGCCCTGGTCGGGCACCTTCCACGCCATCGGCGCGCGGCTGCTGCGCGAGCACGCCGGCGCGGTCGGCCTGTCGCCGCAGTTCACCATCCACGACCGCGGCGATGCCGAAGACCAGATGGGCTGGGTGCGCCAGGAGCTCGAGCTCGCCGCCACCGGCAAGCGCTTCCCGCTCAAGGGCACCTGCCTGGCGATCTACTCGCGCGTGGTCAACAGCCGCATGACGGTGGACGAGGTGGTGCACGACCTGTTCCCCTGGTGCCAGGGCTGGGAGGCCGAGTTGAAGCGGCTGTTCCGCGCCTACGTCGACACCAAGCAGCAGCAGCAGGTGCTCGACTACGACGACCTGCTGCTGTACTGGCAGCAGATGATGGAGGAGCCGGCCATCGCCGCGGCGATCGGGTCGCGCTTCGAGCACGTGCTGGTCGACGAGTACCAGGACACCAACCGCCTGCAGGCCGCCATCCTGCGCGGCCTCAAGCCCGACGGCCGCGGCCTCACGGTGGTGGGCGACGACGCGCAGTCGATCTACTCGTTCCGCGCCGCCGAGGTGCGCAACATCCTCGATTTCCCGGCGCAGTTCGATCCGCCGGCGCGCGTGCTCGCGCTGACGCGCAACTACCGCTCGACGCAGCCCATCCTCGACGCCTCGAACGCCGTCATTGCGCTGGCCGCCGAGCGTTTCACGAAAGAGCTGCGCGGCGATCGTGGCGGCGCGAAGCCGCAGCTCGTCACGGTGGCCGACGAGATGGCGCAGGCGCGCCGGGTCGCCGACGAAGTGCTGCAACACCGCGAAGGCGGCCTGCCGCTGAAGGGCCAGGCGGTGCTGTTCCGCACCGGCCACCACAGCGCTGCGCTCGAGCTCGAGCTGACGCGCCGCGGCATCCCCTTCGTCAAGTACGGCGGGCTCAAGTTCCTCGAGGCCGCGCACGTGAAGGACCTGCTGTCGGTGCTGCGCTGGGTGCAGAACCCGCGCGGGCGGCTGGCCGGCTTTCGCATCGCGCAGCTGGTGCCCGGGCTCGGCCCGGCCTCGGCGCGGCGCCTGCTCGACACGATGGCGGCCGAGGGTGATGCGGTGCAGGCGATGCGCTCGTTCAAGCCGCCGGCCGCGGCCGCGCACGACTGGCGCGAGTGGCTCGCCGCGCACGGGGCGATCGAGGGCGCCGGCTGGCCGGACGCTCTGAGCCTGGCGCTGCGCTGGTACGAGCCGCATCTGGTGCGCCTGCACGAAGACGCGGCGATCCGCCGCGGCGACCTCGCCCAGCTCGAGCGCATCGCCGCGCAGTACCCGAGCCGCGAGCGTTTCCTCGCCGAGCTGACGCTCGACCCGCCCGAGGCGACCAGCGACGAATCCGGCGAGCCGCACCGCGACGAGGACTACCTGATCCTGTCGACGATGCATTCCGCCAAGGGTCAGGAATGGACTTCGGTGCACGTGCTCAACGTGGTCGACGGCTGCATGCCGGCCGACCTGGCCACCGGCCACGCCGCCGAGATCGAGGAAGAGCGCCGCCTGCTCTACGTGGCAATGACGCGGGCCAAGCAGCACCTTTCGCTGCTGGTGCCGCAGAAGTTCCACGTCACTCAGCAGTCGAAGTACGGCGACCGCCACCTGTACGGGTCGTTGACGCGCTTCATCCCGCCGGAGGTGGCGAAGCACTTCGATGCGGTCGGCCCAGCCGCCCCGGCGACCGATGCAGCCGTTGTCACCGCACTGCCGGCGATCGACCTGATGGCGCGCGTGCGGCGCGCCTTCTGAACGATGCGGCCGGTTCGGCTACTGCGCGGCGACGCCCGACTCGATCTGCACCGCCCCGCTCTTCGCTGCGGCGCGCGCCTTCTTCGCACGCGCCGCGGCCCGGGTCTTCGCGCTCGCCTTGGCGACGGGCTTGGCAGCCTTCGTCGCCTTCACCGCTTTCACCGCCTTTGCCGTCTTGGCCTTGGCCTGCTTCGCGGCCTTCGCCGGCGCAACGGCATCGCCGATCAGGAAGGCATTTCGGTCCTTGGCCGAGACGATCCATGCCGGCGGCCGGCCGTGGCCGGTCCAGGTCTGGCCGGTCTTCGGATCGCGGTACTTGGCGACGCCGGCCGAGACACGGCGGCCCGCCGGCGCGGCGCGCTGGCGCCCGGCGGCGGCCGCACGCGTGCGCGCGCCGCTCAGGCCCAGGTCGGCGGCGCTCAGGCCGTAGTCGGAGATGACCTGGCGCACCTGCGCAATGACGGTCTTGAGCTCCTGCCGGCGCAGCTCCTCGGCTTGTCTTTCGAGCTTGGCGATTTCGGCTCTGACGGCCTGGTAGGTCTTCATGCGATTCCTCTTAGGTTCACGGTTCCACGCCGCCCAACGACGTGGCGAGGTGCATTGTCACTCGCCCGTGCCTCGGCCGAGTTCGGGGCATTCCCAGTCGAGCAGCTCGGCCAGCCGGCGCACCACCCAGGTGGCCTCGGGCGCGCTGACGACCGAGCCATCGCCAACCAGCCCGCGATGGCAGCGCGACAGCACCTCGTCCTCGCTGATGCCCTGGCCGAACAGCATCGCGCGGGCGTGCTCCACCATCGCCTGCGCGAGGTCCTCGCACAGCTCGTAGCGTGCGGCCAGCTCGTCGCGCGGCACGCTGGGCTTGCTGCGGCCAGGGTTCAGGTAGAGCGCGACGAAGGAGTCGGGGATGAGGATCTGCGAGTCTTCGTTCATCGATCGGGGGCGGTTTGCGACAACACAATGACAGTGCGGCGCGAGCTGCATACGGTAGCGTGACTTCCAGGGCCTGGCGACCATGCGCGTGATCTTTCTCGACTTCGGCGGTGTCACCCACCCGTGCGGCGTGGACGACGAGGCGCGCGCGGCGCACCGCGGCGGCGCCACGGGCGGCGTGCGCCTTGACGTGTTCTGCTGGTTCGACATCCTGCCGGGGCTGCTCGCCGGCCACGACGACGTCTACGTGGTGGTGCACTCCAACTGGCGCTTCGCGCACTCCGAGCAGGAGATCGGCGACCTGCTCGGCGACCTGGGCCATCGCTACCTCGGCTGCACGCCGCTGGGCGAACGTTACGCCTGCATCCAGGCCTGGCTGACGCGGCACCCGACGGTGTCGTCCTACCGCATCCTCGACGACTCTCCGGTGGCCTTCGGCGACCCGCCGCCGCCCGAGCTGATCCTGTGCGACCCGCGCACCGGGTTGTCGGAGCCGCGCGTGCAGGCGCAGATCCGCGAGTGGCTGGCGGCGGGCTGATTTTCGTGCGTTGATCCGCGTCGTCTGTGCGACGATGCATCCGTGAAGACCACGCTCGACCTGATCGTCTTCGGCGCCACCGGCTTCACCGGGCAGCTGGTGGCCGAATACCTGAACGCCACGCACGGCGTGGGCGGCGAGCTGGCTTGGGCGATGGCCGGTCGCAGCCTCGACAAGCTGGTGCAGGTGCGCGATCGCATCGGCGCCGATCCGGCGCTGCCGCTGCTGGTGGCCGACGCCTCGCACCCTGCCTCGCTGACGGCGCTGGTGCGGCAGGCCCGGGTGGTCATCACCACCGTCGGGCCCTACCAGTTGCACGGCACGGCGCTGGTCGAAGCCTGCGCGAAGGCCGGCACCGACTACGTCGACCTGTGCGGCGAGCCGTTGTGGATGGCGCAGATGATCCCGCGCCTGGAAGGCCCGGCGCGCAAGAGCGGTGCGCGCATCGTCTTCTCGTGCGGCTTCGATTCGATCCCCTTCGACCTCGGCGTGCTGTTCCTGCAGCACGAGGCGATGCAGCGTTTCGGCAAGCCGCTGCAGCGCGTGCGCGGCCGGGTACGCGTGATGAAGGGCAGCTTCTCCGGCGGCACGCTGGCCAGCCTGCTCGCCACGCTGGAGCTGACGCGCCGCGAGCCTTCGCTCGCCCGCGTGCTGGCCGACCCGTTCGCGCTGACGCCGGGCTTTCGCGGGCCGGCCCAGCCCGACGACGCTGGCGCCCGCTACGACGAGGCGGCCCAGGCGTGGACGGCGCCCTTCGTGATGGCGACCATCAATACGAAGAACGTGCACCGCACCAACGCGCTGCGCGACCACCCCTACGGCCGTGACTTCGTCTACGACGAGCGTTTGCTGGCGGGCCGCGGCCCGGCCGGCCAGCGCCGCGCGCGACGGCTCGCGCTGAACACGAAACTGCAGAACGCCGCGCTCGGCTTTGCGCCGGCACGCGCGCTGCTCAGCCGCTACGTGCTGCCCAAGCCCGGCGAGGGGCCAGGACCGCACGAGCGCGAGACCGGCCGCTACGAACTGGTGTTCAGCGGCGAGACCGACGACGGCCGCACGCTGCGCGCCGTGGTCGAGGGCGACCGCGACCCCGGCTACGGCTCCACCTCCAGAATGCTCTGCGAGGCGGCGCTGTGCCTGCTGCAGGACGTGGACCGCGGCATGGCCGCCGGCGGCGTCTGGACACCCGGGGCCGCGATGGGCATGGCGCTGGTGCGCCGGCTGCAGGAGCGCGCCGGCCTGCGCTTCGCGATCGACGACGCGGCTTGAGTCGCGCGCCGCCGACCGTTCAGCGCCGGCCGATCAGCCCGTCGCTGCGCATCCAGGCCAGCGTGTCGGCGAGCAGCCCGTCCAGCGGAGTCTCGCGGTAGTCGAGCTCGCGCCGCGCCTTGGCCGAATCGACGCGTCGCACCTGGCTGGTCAGCGTGGCGGCTTCGGGTGTCACGTTCGGCTCGCGGCCCGTGACGCGCGACCACGCATCGGCCAGCCGCGCCACCGTCATCAGCGCCCAGGCCGGCGTGGCGCCGCGTGGCGTGCGCCGCCCCAGCGCGGTGCCCACGCGGTGCACGAAGTCGACGTAACTCTCGCGCTGGCCGCCCATCACGTAGGCCTGGCCGAAACGCCCCCTCTGCCAGGCGCGCACCTGCGCGCGGGCGATCTCGCGCACATCGGCGAAGTCGCCGCTGCCCGGCGGGATGCCCGGCAGCTTCTCCTGGTCGATCAGGCGGATCAGGCGCGCCCAGCTGTGCCGGTCGCCGGGGCCGAGCACGTGCGCCGGGTTGAAGACGATCCACGGCAGGCCGCTGCCGCGCACCGCCTGCTCGCCGAGGTACTTGCTGCGCTCGTAGTTGATCCAGCTCTCGCCGCCGCGCTGCGGCACGGTCTCGTCGAGCACCTGCGTGACGAGGTGCGAGAAGGCCGACACCGACGAGGTGTGCACGAAGGCGCCCACACGCGCCGCCTCGGCCGCGCGCAGCAGGTTCTGCGTGCCCAGCACGTTGGTGGCGGTCTGCGCGGCGGCGTTCGGCGTCCACAGGCTGGTGTCCGCCGCGGCGTGGAAGACGGACTCGCAGCCCGCCATCGCTCGCGTCAGCGCCGCCTCGTCGGACAGGTCGGCCCGCACCGGCGTGGCGCCGAGCGCGGCCAGCGGCGCATCGGACTCGGCGCGCCGCGACATCGCGTGCACCTCATGGCCCGCCTGGCGCAGTTCGCGCAGCAGGTGGCCGCCGACGAAGCCGCTGCCGCCGGTGAGGAACACGAGGGCCATGGTTGGGTCGCCGGAGTGAACGGGCCGCCATGATCGCACCCGCCGCCGCGACCCGCCCGTCAGGGCAGCAGATGGCGGCGGAAGAACTCGGCCACCTTTGCATGCACGGCGGGCAGCGCGGCGCGATCGAAGCCCGGCGGGTCGGCCAGCATCTGCGCGAGCACGCCGCTCAGGTCGGGCGGCAGCGGCGACAGATAGGCGCCGTGGCCGCCGCGCTCCAGGTCGACCAGATGCTCGCAGCCGCCGCAGGCCTGCAGCACGCGGTCGGAGTGGAACCGCGGCACCAGCCAGCGGTCCTGCCGCGCGGTGACCAGGGCCAGCGGCACGCGCGGCGTGGCCAGCGAGGCCATGTCGTGCGTTGCCGCCGCCGGCACCGCCGCCACGATGGCGGCGATGCGCGCGTCCTCGTGGCCACGCACCGTCTCGTCGGCGAAGCGCCAGCCGATGACGGTGCGCGCCATCCATTGTTTGAAGCCGTCCAGCAGGCCGCCATTCAGCTGGGTGATCACGCCCACGCAGAACTGGAAGTCCGCCGCCAGATGGGTGTCGCAGTGGCGGCGAAAATTGGCGTACGACCAGCGGCCGCCGGCCAGCGTCAGCGCGGTGTGCCCGCCGGCCGACATGCCGTACACGCCGACGCGGTCGAGCGAGAGCAGCGGTGCGAAGCGCGTGTCCTCGCCGATGCGGTCGATCGCGCGCGAGACCTCCCGCGGGCGACGCTCCAGCGCACCCTGGGCATCGCTGTGGTCGAGGTAGTTGTCGGCACGGTGCAGCGGCAGCGCGACGACGAAGCCCGCATCCACCAGCGCGCGAGCCTGGTCGGCATAGACCCAGGGCGAGGCGCCGGTGCCGTGCGTCACCACCACCAGGCGGCCGTTGCCGCGGACCGGCCTGCCGTCGGCGGCCACGTCCAGCGCGAAGGGCCCGGCGCCCCGGCGGCTCGGACTGTCGCTCGGGTAGTACACCGTCATCGGGCCGTCCAGCCCCGCGGCGGCGATCTCCGTCATGCCCATCGCCGCCTGCGCCGGGCCGGCCACCAGCGCAGCCAGCATCGCGGCCCACATCACCACCCCGGCCCGCAGGCCACGGCCCCTTGTCACCCGATTCGTCGTCATCGTCCGTCTCCTCGTCGAAGGCCCCTGCCCCCGGTGATGCGGACGATGGCGACGCGGCGCCGTCGCGTCTTGCCGAAACCCGCGACGCCTGGCCGATTTCAGGAATCGGCCAGCTTTTCCCGGCGGAACTCGGTCGGCGTGAGGCCGGTGGCGGCCTTGAAGGCGCGATTGAAGGGGCCGATGGACTGGAAACCGGCATCCAGCGCGATCGACAGCACCGGCAGTTCGCTGCGCCGGGGGTCGACCAGGGCAGCGCGGGCTTCGGCGAGCCGATACCCGTTGACGAAGGCGTTGAAGTTGCGGTGCCCCAGGCGCTGGTTGATCAGCCGACGCAAGCGGTATTCCGGCGCGCCGAGCCGGGCGGCCAGGCTGGCCACGCTCAGGCCCTCGTCGCGGTACGCGCGCTCTTCGTCCATGACGCGCTGCAGCGCCAGCGCGAGGCGCTCGTCGGCCGGGTCGATCGCCTCGCACGCCTCGCCCACCTCGGCCGCGACGGTCGCCGCCGCGGCACTTGCCGGTGGCATGTCGGGCACGGACACGGGCACCGGAGCGGCCTGCGGGAACAGTTCGCCGGCGCCCAGCCGCAACAGCCCCCAGGCTGCCGCCGCCACCATCACCAGCAGCGCCAGCACATCCAGCAGCGCGGCCAGGGCGGACAGCTTCCCCTGCCCCGAGGCGAGCCGCACGAACAGCATCGCCAGCGTGTAGGCGACGCCGCTGACGAGCAGGAAGGCACGCAGGCGGCGCCGCCCTTCCACCAGGTCGGCGCGCCAGTGCCGCGCCGCGGCGAGCACGGCGAGCACCGCGAAGAGCACCGGCACGGCGCGCTGCAAGGCCATCGTCACGTCGCGCAGCGGCGTCGCATGAACGCCGGCGGTCAGGCAGTTCAGCATGCCCAGCGCGACGGCCGCGCCCCAGGCCAGCAGGTGGTGCGGGCGCAGCACGAACTCGTCGTCGAACAGTGCCTGCACGAAAACCCAGAACAGCACGGCATTGGCCACCGAGATGCCGATCACCGGCGCAAACCAGGGGCCACCGACCAGCTGATCCTCGATCCACGGCATGGCGCCCATCACCTGCACGGACAGGCCGAGCGAAATCGCCACGCTGGCCAGCGCCGCGGGTGAACGCGGCCGGTCGCGCCGCAGCACGGCAGCCATCAGCAGCAGCAGCGCCAGCAGCGTGCCGCGCAGCAGCGCATCGAGCAGCGTCAGCGGCGTGGCCATGCGACCGGGCTCGCCTCGGCGCTCAGGGCTTCAGGCCCGCCTTGCCGAACTGCCACAGCAGGAAGCTGTAGATGTCTGCGCGCTGGCTGGCCGCCTGCTGCGCCGTGCTGCCCACGCCGTGGCCGGCCTGGCCGTCCAGGCGCATGAACACAGGCTTACCGCTGCTGCTGGCGACCTGCAGCCGCGCCGCCGCCTTGCCGCTGTTCCACACGTCCACGCGCGGGTCGTTCATGCCGTGCACCAGCATCACTGCGGGATAGGCGCTGCCGTCCTTGATCTGGTGGTAGGTGCTCATCTCCAGCAGCGCGGCGAATTCGGCCGGGTCCTTGACGGTGCCGAACTCCGAGATGTTGGTGATGCCGTTGGCCGACTCCTCCGAGCGCACGGCGTCGAGCATGCCGACGTCGAACACCGCGGCGGCGAACAGCTCCGGCGCCGCGGTGACCGCGCGGCCGACGAAGATGCCGCCGGCGCTGGTGCCCCAGATGCCCATCGTCGCCGGCGATGCATAACGCTGCTCGATCAGCCAGCGTGCGCAGGCGATGCCGTCTTTCCAGGTGTTGGGTTTGGTGGTCTTGAAGCCGGCGCGGTGCCATTCGTCGCCGAAGGCGCCGCTGCCGCGCACGTTGGCGAAGGCGATCACGCCGCCGCGCTCCAGCCAGGCCAGGGCGCGCGGGTCGTAGTAGGCCTCGAAGGTGAATCCGTAGGCGCCGTAGCCGATCAGCAGGGTCGGGTTGCTGCCGTCCCGCGCCAGGCCCTTGCGTTGGATCACCGCCAGCGGCACGCGCACGCCGTCGTGGCTGGGCACCATCACCTCGGCGACCTCCAGCTCCGGCGCGCCGGCCGGCCGCTGGCTGTTGCGCAGCCCGGTGTCGCGGGTCGTGCCGCCGGCCTCGACGGCCAGCACGCGCGGCAGGTCGGTCCAGCTGCTCGTGCCGACCCAGGGCTGGCGCTGCGCATGCGCCGGGTCGCCGATCAGGAAGGTCGATCCGGCCTGGCCGGGCGCGATGTCCTGCCCGTCACGCGGCGTGCCCTTCGCGTGGCGCATCACGCGCGTGTTGAAGCCCAGCTGCACCTCGGTGTACAGCGCGTCGCGGTCGAGGCCGAACTCGCGCAGAACGCCTTGCGTCGGCTCGGCTGCGACCTCGCGCGCACGCGCCAGCACGGGGTCCTTCAGCGACAGCGCGATGACACGGCCGCGCGGCGCGCCGGTGTAGGTGCGCAGGTAGAGCCTGTCGCCGCGCATCTGCACATCGGTGATCTTGTCGGCGGCCGACGAGATCTGCCGCCACGGGATGCGGCGGCTGGCCAGTGCGGCCACCGGCGCCACGAACAGCTTGCCTTCGGGCACGGTGGTGTCGGTGGTGCGCGCCACCATATAGCGCCCACGGGGCGTGAAGTAGATCGAGCCCACGTCGATGCGATCGAGCTTGAGCGAGGTATCGACCAGCGGGCCGAACAGCGGCCGCGCGCGGCTGGCCGGCTGGCCGACCTTCAGCAGGAACACGGTGGTGTCGAGGAAGGTCTCGGTGTCGGGCGCGCCGGCGGGCAGATCGCGCACCTGGTTGTAGGCGAGGTGGCGGCTGTCGGGCGACCAGCTCACGTAGGACTCGCGCACGCGCGGGATCGGCGTGCCGATCGGCTTGCCGCTGGCGATGTCCATCAGGTGCAGAGACGCGTCTTCCGAACCGCCGGCCGAGATGCCGTAGGCCAGCGTGCGGCCGTCCCACGACGGCATGAAGTAGTTGATCGCGTGCGGCACGCCGGTGGCCTTGGCGAGCTGCTCCGGATCGACCAGCACGCGCTCGGCACCCTTCAGGCCGACGCGCATCACCAGCTTGAACTGGCTCCCGCCGGCCGGCCGCTTCAGGTAGTAGATGCGCTCGCCGGGCAGTCGCACGACCTCGCGCACCAGGTCGCCCGACGAGCGCCCCAGTTCGGCCACGCGCCGGGCCATCTCGTCCCGGATGTCGATGTGCGAGAGGATGGCCTCGCCGTACTCCGCCTGCGCCTTGAACCAGGCCTGCGTCTGCGGGCTCTTGACGTTCTCGAGGTTGCGGTACGGGTCGGCCACGCGCACGCCGTGGAAGGTGTCGGTGACCGGCTCGCTCGGCGCCGGCGGCGGCGCTGCCGCGAAGGCCGAGACGGCACCGCAAGCGAAGACCGCCAGCGCCAGGCGGCCCCGGTGCGCGATGGATCGAAACATGCATTCCCCCTGAGGTCGCCACGCTCGGCGCCTTGTTTGACGGATGCTAAACCAGCGCGCCATCCCCAATTCGTCGGACCCGGCGGCCCGAGAAGCGGGCTACGCTGCGCAGCTGCACGGCAACCGGCGAGGCAATGTCATGGCAACGACGACGTTCATCAAGTTCGACGGCATCGACGGCGAATCCACCCACAAGGACCACAAGGGCGAGATCGAAGTGCTCTCGTGGAGCTGGGGCCTGACGAACAGCGGCGCCACCGGCGGCGGCTCGGGCGTGGGCAAGGCCACGCCGCAGGAGCTGCGCGTGGTGCACCGCTACGACAAGGCCTCGCCGCTGCTGGCCAAGATGGCCGCCTCGGGCCGCCATGTGAGCACCGCCATGCTGTCGGCACGCAAGGCCGGCGAAGGCCAGAAGGACTTCCTGAAGATCACCATGAAGGAGGTCTTCATCACCTCCGTGGCCGCGCACGACGACGGCAGCGGCGCCAGCGAAGAACTCGCGATGCGCTACGGCAGCATCGACTTCTCGTACGCACCGCAGACGACCAAGGGCGGCCTGGGCACGCCGGTCGGTTTCAACTGGAACCTGAAGACCGGCAAGGTGAGCTGAGCCGCAGGCGCGCCGTGCCGCCCGCCAATACCGCCGCGGCCCACGCCGGCGAGATCCGCGCGCAGCTCGAGGCCGCCGTGGCCGCGCTGCAGGGCGAGCGCCTCGATGCCGCCGAAGCGCTGCTGCTGCAGGTGCTGTCGCTGGACGCCGGGCAGCCCGACGCGCTGCACTTCCTGGGCATCCTGCGCCACCGCCAGGGCGACGCCGAGGCGTCGCTCGCGCTGCTGGAGCGCGCACAGCGGCAGGCGCCTTCACATGCCGGCATCCAGATCAACCGCGGCAACGTGCTCTACGAGAACGGCCGCGCGCCGGAGGCGGTGGCGGCCTACCAGGCGGCCATCGAACACGAGCCCGGTTCGGCGCAGGCCTGGGCCAACCTGGGCACCGCGCTACACGGCCTGGGCGACCTGGCGCAGGCGCGCCATGCCTGGCAACGCACGGTGCAGCTCGACGACGGCAACGCCGATGCCTGGTACGGCTTGTCGCGCACGCTCATCGAGCTGGGCGAGGTGCGCGACGGGCTGGTCGCCAACAGCCGCGCCATCGCGCTGTGGCCGCAGCAGTTGCAGGGGCGCGAGCAGGTGATCCGGGCGCTCGTGCTGCTGGATCGCCGTGACGAGGCCGAACGCCTGTACCGCGAGTGGCTGGAAGAGGACCCCGGCAACGCCGTGGCGAGCCACCAGCTGGCCGCCATCCGCCAGCACGACGCGCCGCCGCGCGCCAGCGATGCCTACGTCGAGAGCGTGTTCGACAGCTTCGCGGCGCACTTCGACGGCCAGCTCGCCGCACTGGGCTACCAGGCGCCGCGGCTGGTGGCGCAGGCGCTGGCCGCACGCCGCGCGGCCGATGCCGCGCTGCACATTGCCGACCTGGGCTGCGGCACCGGCCTGTGCGGGCCGCTGTTGCGGCCCTTCGCGCGCCAGCTCGTCGGCTGCGACCTGTCGACCGCGATGCTGGTGAAGGCGCGCCAGCGCGACTGCTACGACGCGCTCTTCAAGGTCGAGTTGGGGTACTTCCTGAGCCACGAGCCGGCTTCGTTCGACGTGCTGGTGTCGGCCGACACGCTGTGCTACTTCGGGCCGCTCGATGGTGTCTGCGCGGCGGCCGCCGGCGCGCTGCGCCCCGGTGGCTGCTTCGTCTTCACGGTCGAGGCACTCGACGACGGGAGCGACCCCTGGCGGCTGCAGACCAGCGGCCGCTACGCCCATGCGCGCACCCATGTCGGGTCGGCACTGCATGCGGCCGGCTTCGACGAGCCGGCCTGCGAGCGCGCCGTACTGCGCCAGGAGGCCGGCCTGCCGGTGCAGGGATGGTTGGTGTCGGCAGCCTTGAACCGCAGCGTTGAGCCGGGTCAACGCAGCCCCTCGCCAGCCTCCTAGATTTGTCCTGGGGTGCCGCCATCGCGGCACGTTGAGGCGAGATGCCATGAAGAACTGGCTGGTGGTGGCGAACGCCGCGCGGGCGCGCGTGCTGGAGATGTCCGACAAGGGCGAGGGCTATGTGCACGTGGCCGATCTGGTGCACCCGCAGAGCCGGCAGAAGGCCGCCGAACTCGGCGGCGAGAAAGCCGGCCACATCACCAGCGGGAAGCATGGCACCGGCAGCGCCGAGTACCGGCCGCGCACCGACATTCACGAGCGCGAGCATGAGCACTTCGCCCGCGAACTGGCCCACGTGCTCAACGCCGGCCTGGCCACGGGGCGCTGCGCCGGGCTGGTGCTGGTGGCCTCGAACCCCTTCCTCGGTGAGCTGAAGGAGCATCTGGACACGCAGTCACGCCAGCGCGTGCTGCGCACCGTGCCGAGCGACTACACCTCGCTGGACGAACGCGAGCTGGCGCAGCGGCTGGCCGCCACCTGACGTCGATGCCTTCCACAGCCAGGAGACCGCCATGATGAAGTTGCTGATCGCCATCGACGGTTCGGACCATGCGCGCCGTGCCATCGAGGCCGCGGGCCAGCTGGCGAAGCACGGAGCCGCGGTCGATGCGGTGCTCGTTCATGTGCGCGAGAGCCCGGCCTACTACGGCGAGCTGCCACCGTTCGACTTCCAGTCGATCGAAAGCGGGCTGCGCCAGCGGCAAGCCGAGCTGCTCGAAGCCGCGCTCGCGCAGGCCCGCAACAGCGGCCTGCAACCCGTGACCACGCAGGCGGCCGAAGGCCAGGCCGCGCAGGAGATCGTGCGCCTGGCCGCGGAGCGTGGCGTCGACTGCATCGTGATGGGCACGCGCGGCATGAATGCACTGGGCGGCCTGTTGCTGGGATCGGTGGCCCAGCGGGTGGTGCACCTTGCCTCGGTGCCGGTGATGCTGGTGAAGTAGTCGACGCGCAGGCTCGGCTCGGGCGCAGCGTGCGCTCGGCTCGTTGCTCGAGCGGTTCGCCCGCTTCGGCAGGCGCCACAGGCGACTGCGCGGGCTCCATTCGGAATATTCCGAACGCATTGTCGGAATCGTGCACGACGACGACTGAGTCATTCCGACAGCGACAGGCACCCGCCGCCGATTGCCGCGCAGACTGGCCGGCGCGAAGCTGTGACAGATGTCCCAAAAACAACGCTGGAGCAGATCATGAGTGACGCAGCCTCGACCGATGACCGCCTGACCTGCCGGGATTCCTGGTTCGTCCAACGCAGTGCCGTGACGGCTTCGGCGCCGGCGCCGCTTCCGGAGTTGCTGGCCGCCATGGGGGCCGAAGCGCCTGCGGTCACAGCTCGCGCGCTGCCCGAGTTCCGGGTGCCGGTATGGCGGGTGCGTGCCGGCGCTGCATTGCTGCACGAAGGTGCCGCGCCGGAATCGGTGCACGTGGTGCGTTCGGGCAGCTTCAAGTGCCTGAAGACCTCCGAGGACGGCTACGAGCAGGTGCTCGCCTTCAGCGGGCCGGGCGAGGTGCTGGGCTTCGAGGCGCTCAGCCGCGGCCGCCACACTTGCAGCGTGGTGGCGCTGGAGGATTCGACGGTGTTTGCCGTGCCGCTGCGCGAGCTCGACAGCTGGCGCCAGCGTGCCCCCGAGCTCGACCACGCGCTGCAGTTCGCACTGAGCCGCCAGCTCGCGCGCGCCGGCGAAATCGCCGAGATGATGGCCGCCGTGGCCGCCGAGACGAGGCTGGCGCGCTTCCTGATGTGGATGTCAGCCTGCATGGCCGAACGCGGCCAGTCGCCGCGGCGCCTGTACCTGCGGATGAGCCGGCGCGACATCGCCAGCCTGCTCGGCGTGGCGCACGAGACCGTCAGCCGCTCGTTCACCGCGCTGGCGGAGTGGGGCTACCTGCGGGTGGTCAACCGGGAGGTCGAGATCCTCGACCCGATCGGGCTGCGCAACTGCACGCGCAACACGCGTGGGCTGGCCGATGACGGAGCACGATCCGGCGCCGCGCCCGCACGCCAGCGCATTCCGCAGCGCGCAGCCCCGGCGGCCCGGCAGGTCGAGGCGGTGGCCTGAACCGCCAGGCGGGCGTTGGGCCCGGCTGCCGCCCGGCCGCAGCAAGACGGAGAACGCAACACCATGACTGCGAAACGACTTCTGTTCGGCGACGACGCGCGCGCGCGCATGCGCCGCGGCATCGACACGCTGGCCGAGGCCGTCAAGGTGACGCTGGGCCCGCGCGGGCGCACCGTCATCCTCGACCGCGACTACGGCCCGCCGCAGATCGTCAACTCCGGCGTGCTGGTGGCCAAGTCGGTCGAGCTGGAGGATCGCTTCGAGAACATGGGCGCGCAGATGCTGCGCGAAGTGGCCTCGCGCACCAGCGAGAAGGCCGGCGACGGCACCACCACCGCCACCGTGCTCGCTCACGCGATGATCGACGAGGGCATGCGCTACCTCGCCGGGGGCATGAACCCGATGGACCTCAAGCGCGGCATGGAGCAGGCCGTCGAGGCGGTCGTCGACGAGCTCAGGCAGCTCGCGCGGCCCTGCGCCAGCTCACAGGAGATCGCCCACGTGGCGGCCATCTCGGCCAACAACGACCGCTCGATCGGCGAGTTGCTCGCCCGCGCCATCGACAAGGTCGGCCGCGAAGGCGCCATCTCGATCGAGGACGGCTCCGGCCTGGCCAGCGAGCTCGAGGTGGTCGAAGGCCTGCAGTTCGACCGCGGCTTCCTGTCGCCCTACTTCATGAACAACCCCGAGCGGCAGTCCGCGGTGCTCGAGGATGCGGCGATCCTGCTCTACGACAAGCGCCTGTCCTCGCTGCAGGACCTGCTGCCGCTGCTGGAAGAGGTGGTGAAGGCCGGCCGGCCCCTGCTGGTGATCGCCGAGGAGGTGGAGAGCGACGCCCTGGCCACGCTGGTCATCAACACCATGCGCGGCACGATCAGGACCTGCGCGGTGAAGGCGCCGGGCTTCGGTGATCGCCGCAAGGCCATGCTGCAGGACATCGCAGTGCTCACGGGCGGCACGGTGGTCAGCGACGAACTCGGCCTCACGCTGGCCAAGGCACGTTTGGCGGACCTGGGCCGCGCACGACGCGTCGAGGTGGGCAAGGACGACAGCACGATCATCGGCGGCGCCGGCGACCCGGCGGCGATCCGCGACCGCATCGGCAGCATCCGCAAGGAGCGCGACGCCGCCACCAGCGACTACGACCGCGAGAAGCTCGACGAACGCATCGCCAAGCTGTCGGGCGGCGTGGCGCTGATCAAGGTCGGCGCGGCCACCGAGTCGGAGCTGAAGGAACGCAAGATCCGCGTCGAGGACGCGCTGCACGCCACGCGGGCCGCGGTGGACGAAGGCATCGTGCCCGGCGGCGGCGTGGCGCTGCTGCGCGCGCGCCGCGTGCTCGCCGCGCTGAAGGGGCCGAACCTCGACCACGATTCGGGCCTGCGCATCGTCTCACGCGCACTGGAGGAGCCGCTGCGCCGCATCGTGCAGAACGCCGGCGACGAACCCTCGGTGGTGCTGCACCGCGTCGACGCGGCCAGCGACCGCGCGCAGGGCTACAACGCCGCCACGCGCGAGTACGGCGACCTGCTGCAGATGGGCGTGATCGACCCGGCCAAGGTGACTCGGCTGGCGCTGCAGAACGCCGCCTCGATCGCCGCGCTGATCCTCACCACCGACTGCATGATCGCCAACGCTCCGGCAGCGACCTCGCCTGCGCTGCCCGACGCCGGTGCGCCTGCGTTCTGAGGCGGCGCCGGCGACGACCCTGAAACGCAGCGTGGTGGTGTGCCTGGCGCGTGCCGTTCAGCGCAGCGCGCTCAGGTAGAGGTAGAGCGAGCGGATGCCCTGCGCCACCGCGGGCTGCGCCTGCCAGGCCGGCATGTCCGTCGCATCCTGCCGCGGCTCGAGCAGGCCGCGCAGCAGCGCCTCGCGTGCCGCGGACTCGCCTGCAACCGTGTCGTCACCATCGCTGACCGCACCCTGTCGGTGCTGCGCGCGGCGCGGCTGATGCGCGACCACCACGTCGGCAGCCTGGTCGTCGTCGACGAGACGGCAGCGGGCCGGCTCGTGGTGGGCCTGCTGACCGATCGCGACGTCGTCACCTCGGCGGTGGCCATGGAGGTCGACCCCGCCACGCTGGTGGTCGAGTACGTGATGAGCCACGACGTGGTCACGCCCGCCGGTGCGCTGCTCGGCCTGGTGACGCTGGACGACCTGCTGTCCTTGATGGCCGGGCAATTGTGCGAGATGGCGCTGGCCATCGAGGCCGAGCAGCGGCGGGAGCTGAAGGCGCGCCCCTGACGTCGATCAAGTCGCATCGCGGCAGCGTGCCTAGCATGGACCGATGCCTGCCCGTGAACTGACCCCGGCCGAACTGGCCCGCCGCTGCGACGCGGCTTCGCTGCAGATCGATCTCCCGCTGCCCGCGGCTGCGCAGGCGATCGTCGGTCAGCCGCGCGCCGCCGCCGCGGTCGAGTTCGCGATCTCGACGGCACGCCCCGGCCACCATCTGTTCGTTGCCGGGCCGCCGGGCAGCGGGCGGCGCGCGCTGGTGCGTCATGCCGTGCAGGCGCAGGTTCGCATGCAGGGCGTGCAGCGCTCCGACTGGGTCTACGTGCACCAGTTCGCGCTGGCGCACAAGCCGATCGCGCTGGAGCTGCCGGCCGGGCGCGGCGCGGCGCTGCGCCAGGACATGCAGTCGCTGGTGCGCGACCTGCGCACGATGATCCGCACGCTGTTCGAGTCGGAGGAGTACGCCACCGAGGTCGAGCGCATCGACGCGGAGTTCAAGGAGCGTGCCGAGCAGGCCTTCATCGAGGTCGGCAAGGAGGCGCACCGCCGCGGCCTGGCGATGGTGCGCACGCCGGTGGGCTTCACCGTGGCACCGCAGAAAGACGGCGAGGTGATGCCGCCGCAGGTGTTCGAGAGCCTGCCCGAGGCCGAACGCACGGCGCTGCAGCAGGCGATGGCCGAGGTGCAGGAACAGCTGGTGCGCGCGCTGCGCGCCTCGATGCGCCTGCGCAAGGATCACGCCGACCGCGTGCGTGAACTGAGCCGCTCGATGACGCGCGTGGCCGCTGAACATGCGATGGAGGACATCCGCGAGCACTACGCTGACCTGCCGCGCGTCATCGCCTGGTTCGACACCGTGTGTGCCGACGTGGTCGACCACGCCGATGACTTCCGCGCCACCGAGGACGACGCCGGCGGCGCCTCAGGCGAAGACCATGCCGATCTGTCGCGCTACGAGGTCAACCTGCTGCTCGACGCCACGGCCGGCGAGGGCGGGCCGATCGTCGAGGCCGACCTGCCCTCGCATCCGAACCTGGTCGGCCGCGTCGACCACGTGGCGCGTTTCGGCATGCTGCTGACCGACTTCCGGCTCATCAAGGGCGGCCTGCTGCACCGCGCCAACGGCGGCTACCTGCTGATCGACGCCGTCAAGCTGCTCACCCAGCCCTTCGCCTGGGCCGCGCTGAAGCGCGCGTTGCTGCGCGGCGAGATCTGCATCGAGTCGCTGGCCGAACAGTTCGGCGCCAGCTCCACCATGCAGCTCGAGCCGGAGCCGATCCCGCTGAAGGTCAAGGTGGCGCTGGTCGGCTCGCGCGAGGTCTGCGCCTTGCTGCAGGCCTACGACGAGGAGTTCGACCAGCTGTTCCGCGTGGTCGCCGATCTCGGCGACGACATGCCGCGCGCCGCCGACACCGTGCGCGAACTGGCGGCCACGCTGTGCGCTCAGGCACACGCAGCCGGCCTGCTGGCACCCTCTGCCGAAGCGCTGGCGCGCACCATCGACCACGGCGCACGGATGGCCGAGGACAGCACGCGGCTGACCGCGCAGGTGCGCCGGCTGCTCGACGTGCTGCACGAGGCCGACCACATCGCGCGGGCGAAGCGGCAGGATCGCATCGGCGCCGACGAGGTGGACGAGGCCATCGCCGCGCGCCGCCAGCGCGCCGGCCGCGTCGCCGAGCGGCTGCACGATGCGGTGGCGCGCGGCATCCTGATGATCGACACCGCCGGCCAGCGCATCGGCCAGGTCAACGGGCTGAGCGTCTACGAGATCGGCAGCGAGCGATTCGGGGCGGTGATCCGCATCAGCGCGACCACCCGCTTCGGCCACGGCGAGGTCATCGACGTGCAGCGCGAGACGCACCTGGGCGGCCCGGTGCACGCCAAGGGCGTGATGATCCTGTCGGCCTACCTGGCGGCGCGCTTCTCGCGCCAGGCGCCGCATGCGCTGCTGGGCAGCCTGGTGTTCGAACAGACCTACGGCATGGTCGAGGGCGACAGCGCCTCGCTGGCCGAGCTGAGCGCGCTGCTCTCCTCGATCGGCGACGTGCCGGTGCGCCAGGGCTGGGCCGTGACCGGCTCGGTCAACCAGTTCGGCGACGCGCAGGCGGTGGGTGGCGTGAACGAGAAGATCGAAGGCTTCTTCGAGCTGTGCGCCGCGCGCGGCCTGGACGGCACGCAGGGGGTGATCCTGCCGCAGGCCAACGTGGCGCACCTGATGCTGCGCGACGACGTGGTGGCCGCGGTGGCTGCCGGGCGTTTCATGCTGCGCGCAGTGGCCAGCATCGACGAGGTGCTCGAGGTGTTGACCGGCCTGCCCGCCGGCGACCCCTCGCGCATCGACGAGGACACGGTGAACGGCCGCGTTGCCCGGCGGCTGCGCAGCTACGCGATGATTCGCCGCGGCGAGCCGCGCGCGCTGCGCCGGCAGGCGGTGCGACGCGCGGTGCGCCCGGGCGGCGAGGAGAACTCGCCGTGAGTGCCCCCGAGCGCGTGCTCGCCGTGCTCGACGACGCCAGCGCGGCCGGTGCGCTGATCGAGGCCTCGTGCGCGCTGGCGCAGCTCTTGCGGCGCGAGCTGCAGCTCGTCTACGTGGAGAGCGCGGCGGCGCTGGCGGCGGCAGCACTGCCGCAGACCCGCGTGCTGGGGCAGGCCGCCCATGCCTGGACACCCCTGGCACCGGCGGACGTGGAGCGCGGCTGGCGTGCACAGGCCGCGCGCCTGCGCGCCCTGGCCGAGCAGGCATCGACGCGGCACACGGTGAGCTGGTCGATGCGCATCACGCGCGGCGCGTTGCGCCAGACCGCGCTCGACCTGCGCGACGAGACCGACCTGCTGCTGGTGGCGGCGGCACCGTCGCACTTTGCGCTGGCCAAGACCCGCAGCGCGCGCACGTTCATCGCGGCGCTGGACGACGGCAGTGCCGGCGGGCAGCAGGCGGTGAACCTCGCCGGCCGGCTGGCGCAGGCGCTGGCTGCGTCGCTGCGCGTGTTCAAGATCGACGGGCAGCCCGAACTGCCGCCGCTGGCCGCGGCCCGGCTGGTGGTGGCGCCGGCCTCGCGCCTGGCGGCGCCGGCCGTGGCGGCGCTGCGCGTGCCGCTGTTGCTGGTCGGCACGCGCGCCTGAGCCCAGCTCAGCGGCGCAGCGCGGTCCGCACGAGCATGCTGGCAGCCAGCACCAGCAGGCCCAGCAGCACGCCTGCGGCCACGTCGCTGAAGCGATGCGCGCCCAGCACCAGCCGGCTGCTGCTGACCAGCAGCACGGCGGATGCCGCGAATGCCGCCGCCAGGGCACGCAGGCCGGCGGTGCGCACATGGCGGATCAGCAGCAGCGCCAATGCGCCATAGAGCAGCGTCGTGTTGGCCGCATGTCCGCTGGGAAAGCTGAAGTCGGTCGCCACCGCGTCCAGATGTTCCATGCCCGGCCGCGGCCTCTGAATGCTGTGCTTGAGCAGGTGGTTCAGCGCGGCGCCGCCGAACACCGTCAGCAGCAGCCACAGCGCATCGGCGCGCCGGCGGCCGACAAACAGCATCGCCGCCACGGCGGCCGTGAGCACGGCGATGCCGCGCGGCCCATGCGCCACGGAGAGGCCCTCCATGAATGCGTGCAGGCCCGGTGTGGCCAGCGTCTGGACCGCCAGCGCGACCTGGGCATCCAGGGCTTCGGCCCAGCCGAAGTCCGCCATCAGGCCGCCAGCCGGCGCGCCAGGTAGGCCACGATCGCATCCAGCGACACGAGCCCGGCGTAGTCGGCCTCCGGGATGTCGACGCCGAAGCGCTGGTGCAGCCCGACGATCACATTGAGCCAGTCCATCGAGTCCAGGTCGACCTGGTCGCGCAACGCACGGTCACCGAGCAGTTCATCGGCCTCCACCTCGGGCGCGATGCGGCGCAGCGTGGCCAGCACGCCGGTGCGGATGTCGTCGTCGTTCATCGAAAGCTCCTCACAGGTCCTGCGGCCGTTGCAGCAGCTCGCGCACGCGCGCCAGGAACAGCGCTCCGCGGTGGCCGTCGCTGACGCGGTGGTCGGCGGCGAGGCTGGCCGTCACCATCGGCAGCGCGACGATCCGGCCGGCCTCGACCCAGGCGCGCTCGCCGATGCGGCCGAATCCCACCAGCGCCACCTGCGGCGGGTAGATCACGCCGTGCACCGCCTCGACGCCCTGGTCGCCCAGGTTGGTGACGGTGACGGTGGGGTCGGCCAGCTCCGAACTGCGCAGGCTGCCGGCACGCGCGCGCTGCACCAGGTCACCGAGTTCGGCCATCAGCTGCGGCAGCGGCTTGTCGCCCACGTCGTGCAGCGCCGGCGCGATCAGGCCGCCGCGGCGCAGCGAGATCGCCACGCCGACATGGGCGGCGGCCGACGGGCGAAAGCCCCCATCGATGAAAGTACCGTTCATCTCCGGCACCTCGTGCAGCGCCAGCGCAACCGCCTTGATCAGCAGCACGGCCGGCAGCAGACGCTGCGTGACCGGCTGCGACTCATTGTGGGCGCGCAGCCAGCCCAGGGCCGCACGCATCGGGACCGGCTCGGCGAGGTAGTAGTGGGGAATCTCGCGCTTGGAGCGCGCCATCGCGGCGGCGATGACCTTTCGCATCTCGGCGGCGCGGTCGACGGCACGATCGACGGCGGGGGGGACCGACGCCGCGACCGACCGGAGCGCGGCACGCTCGACGTCAGCATGCTCGACGTCGGCCAGCGTCACCGCGCCTCCCGCTCCCGTGCCGGCCAGGCCCGTCAGCGGCACGCCCAGCTCGACGGCCCGTCGGCGCGCGGCTGGCGAGACGGGTCGCCGCGCCGCGGGCCCGCTCTCGGCAGGCGCAGCCAGCGGGAGCGTCGCCGGCGCCGCGGCACGCACGACCCGCACAGCAGGGGCCACCGGCGCCGGCGGAATCTCCACGACCTGTTCGCCCGGCACGAGAAGGCGTGCCATCACCGTGCCCACCGGAATCTTCTCGCCCACCTTCGTGAGCAGTTCCCGCACCGTCCCGTCGACCCACACCTCGACGTCGATGGCCGCCTTGCTGGTGTCCACCACCGCCACGATGTCGCCCTTCTTGACCGCCTGGCCGGGCGCCACGCGCCATTCGAGCAGCGTGCCCTCGTCCATGTCGGCCCCCAGCGACGGCAGCCTGAAGTCGGTCATCGTCCGAGCATCCCTTTCGCTGCCGCGACGATCTGGCCGACCTGCGGCAGCGCGGCCTCCTCCATGTGCTTGGCGTAGGGGATCGGCACTTCCTGGCTGCACACGCGCGCGGGCGGGGCGTCGAGCTCGTAGAACACCTGCTCGACCACGCGCGCCATCACCTCGGCTGCCAGGCTGCCGCTGCGCCAGCCTTCGTCGACCACCAGCAGGCGGCGCGTCTTGCGCACCGAGGCGCAGATCGCCGCGTCGTCCAGTGGCCGCAGCACGCGCAGGTCGATCACCTCGGCCGAGATGCCGTCGGCGGCCAGCGCCTGCGCGGCGTCCAGCACCTTCGGCAGGCAGCCGCCGTAGGTGACGATCGAGACGTCGCGGCCTTCGCGGCGCACTGCGGCGTGGCTGATGTCGCTCGTGAACGGCTCGGGCAGTTCGCCCTCCAGGTTGTAGAGCTGAGCGTGCTCGAAGATCAGCACCGGGTCGGGGTCCTGCAGCGCGGGCCACAGCATGCCGCGCGCATCTTCCACCGTGGCCGGGGCGAGCACGCGCAGCCCGGGCACGTGGGCGTACCAGTTCTCCAGGCTGTGCGAATGCTGGGCGGCGAGCTGCCGGCCGGCGCCGGTGGCCATGCGGATCACCACCGGCACGCCGAACTGCCCGCCCGACATGTGGCGGTACAGCGCCGCAGCGTTGACGATGGGGTCGAGCGCCAGCAGGCTGAAGTTGACGGTCATGATCTCGACAATGGGCCGCGCGCCGCCCAGCGCCGCGCCGATGCCCGCGCCGACGAAGCCCAGCTCCGACAGCGGCGTGTCGCGGATGCGCTGCTCGCCGAACTCGGCCAGCAAGCCCTTGCTCACCGCGTAGCTGCCACCGTAGCGGCCCACGTCCTCGCCCATCAGGAACACCCGCGGGTCGCGCTGCAGCGCCTCGCGGTGCGCCTCGCGCAGGGCCTCGCGATAGCCGATCCGGCTCATCGCGCCACCACGTCGTCGAGCAGGCACTCGGCGCGCTCCCAGGTGCCGGCCTCGGCGAACGCGACAGCCTCGTCGACCTCCTGCATCGCTTCGCGGTCCATCTGCGCGAAATCGGCCTCGTCCATCATGCCGGCTTCCTTGAGCCGGCCGGTGAAGGTGTGGATGGGTCCGTGCTGCTTCCAGCCTTCGATCTCGCGCTTGTCGCGGTACAGCTCGGCGTCGAACATCGAATGGGCGCGGAAGCGGTAGGTATGCAGCTCCAGGAACAGCGGCGCGCGCTGCTCGCGCACCTGCGCCACCGCGGCGTGCGCCGCCTGCGTGCACGGCGAGCACGTCCATGCCGTCGACCGGCGCGCGGTGGCCATGCCGTACGCCGCGGCCTTGGCGCAGAGCGTCGGCCTGGGCCTGCGGGCGCACAGCGCCGTGCCCATCGCGTAGAGGTTGTTCTCGCACACGAACAGCACCGGCAGCCGCCACAGCGCGGCCAGGTTCAGCGACTCGTGGAAGGCGCCCTCGGCCACCGCGCCCTCGCCGAAGAAGCAGGCGGTGACGCAGCCTTCGCGCTGCAGTTGCACGTCCGCCAGCGCCAGGCCTGCCGCCAGCGTGAGGCCACCGCCAACGATGGCATTGCCGCCGTAGAAGCGCGTGGCGCGATCGAACAGGTGCATCGAGCCGCCGCGTCCGCCGCTGCAGCCCTCGCGCTTGCCGAACATCTCGGCCATGATCGCCCCGGCCGGCACGCCGCGCGCCAGCGCGTGGCCGTGCTCGCGGTAGGTGGCGACCACGTTGTCCTGTGGCCGCAAGCTGGGCATCACGCCGGCCGCCACCGCCTCCTCGCCGATGTACAGGTGCAGGAAGCCGCGGATCTTCTGCTCGCCGTACAACTGCGCGCAGCGCTCCTCGAGGCGGCGGATGCGCAGCATGTCGCAGCGGGCAGGCGGCCGCTCGTGCGTGCGAGTCGGGGCTGACGCAGCGAGGCCGGTGCGGTCATGTGTTTTCCTCGAGGGTGGAGGTGTCGCCCTCGGGCAGGCCGAGTTCGCGCGCCTTCAGCAGCCGGCGCATGATCTTGCCGCTGCGCGTGCGCGGCAGCGTGGGCAGGAAGGCGATCTCCTTGGGCGCCACCGCCGCGCCGAGTCGCTTGCGCGCATGGCCCAGCAGCTCCAGGTTCAGCGCCTCGCTGGGCTCGAAGCCCCGCCTGAGCGAGACGAAGGCCTTGACGACCTCGCCGGCCACCGGGTCGGGCTTGCCGATCACGCCGGCTTCGGCCACCGCCGGGTGTTCCATCAGCGCGCTCTCGACCTCGAAGGGCCCGATCAGGTGGCCGGCCGACTTGATGACGTCGTCGGCGCGGCCGACGAACCAGTAGTAGCCGTCGGCATCGCGTTTCGCGAGGTCGCCGGTGAGGTACCAGCCGCCGACGAAACACTTCCGGTAGCGCTCTTCCTGGCCGAGGTAGCCGCGGAACATCGACGGCCAGCCCGCGCGCAGTGCCAGCTCGCCTTCGGTGTCGGGCGTGTCGATCACCTGCACGCCACCGCCTTCGAGCCGCCGCACGATCACCGCCTGCACGCCGGGCAGCGGCTTGCCCATCGAACCGGGCTTGATGTCCATCGCCGGGGTGTTGGCGATCATGATGCCGCCGGTCTCGGTCTGCCACCAGTTGTCGTGGATGGGCCGGCCCAGCACCTCTTGGCCCCACCACACCGCCTCGGGATTGAGCGGCTCGCCGACGCTGGCCACGAAGCGCAGCCGCGGGAACGTGTACTTGCCCGCCAGTTCCGGCCCCGCCTTCATCAACATGCGGATCGCGGTGGGCGCCGTGTACCAGACGCTCACCCGCTGCTCCTGCAGGATGCGGTACCAGCGTTCGGCGTCGAACTCGGCCTCGTCGACGATGCTGGTCACGCCATGCAGCAGCGGCGCGACGATGCCGTACGAGGTGCCCGTCACCCAGCCGGGGTCGGCGGTGCACCAGTAGACGTCGTCGTCGTGCAGGTCGAGCGCGTAGCGGCCGGTGGCGAAGTGCGTGAGCACCGCCTCGTGCACATGGATCGCGCCCTTGGGCGTGCCGGTGGTGCCGCTGGTGAAGTGCAGCAGCGCCATGTCGGCGGGGCCGGTGCGGATGGCCGGTGGCTGTGCCGAGGCATCGCGCATCAGGCTGGCGTAGTCGAGAGTTCCCGGCACGCTGCTCGCCGCGCCCGCTTCGCCGATCAGGATCACGTGCTGAAGCGAGGGCATGCTCGCGCGCATCTTCTCGATCTTGCGCCGGTACAGCGCCTCGGTGGTGACGAGCACGCGTGCACCGCCGATGTTCACGCGGGTGGCGATCGGCTCCGGCCCGAAGGCCGAGAACAGCGGCGTGACCACGCTGCCGTGCTTGAGCGCGCCGAGCACCGCGACATACAGCGCCGGCAGGCGCCCGGCCAGCACGAACACCCGTTCGCCGGCGCCGACGCCGAGTGCGGCGAGCAGGTTGGCGAAGCGGTCGGTCAGCGACTTCAGTTCGGCGAAGTCGACGTCGCGGACATGGCCATCGACGCCGACGAAGCGCAGCGCGGTACGGTGCGCATGCGGGCCCAGCGCATGGCGGTCGACGGCAAGCTGCGCGATATTGACCCCGCCGGCATCGGCGCCGCCCAGTTCGTCGCGCACCTGCTGCCAGGAGAACGCCGCGCATGTGAGCGCCCAGTCCGCCAGATGCGCAGGCACCGGCAGGTCACGGGCCGACTTGTGGATCAGGCCAGGGCGCATCGGCATGCTCGACGTTGGGTGCCTTGAGACAGGTCTGGGTGCATGCTGCGCTGCCGGACGCCGGCGCGATTGAGCGAGCGCAATCGCGCGAGGTGGTGTCTGGTTAGCTTCGGCGGGGCCGGAACGCAGATTCCGGATCGACCCTCGCCGAAGGAGACCTCCATGCACCCGACCCACCCGCAACCCTGGCTGCCCCGCCCCGCGCCGCGCGCCGGCTTCGCGCCGACCGGCACCACCGAGACCGACACAGCGCTGGAGCTGCCTGCCCCGGAGGAACACGAGCTGATCGAGGGCCCCAGCCGGGAAGACCTGATCCGCCGCCGCGCCTTCGATCTGTACCAGCGCAATGGCTGCGTCGACGGCCACGCGCTCGACGACTGGCTGACGGCCGAGGCCGAACTGGGCCGGGAGGTCCTGGAGGGCGATTCGCCGATGGACGACGCCATCGAGCGCGAATGATCGGGCTTTCCCGGCGGGGCACATCGCAGCCGACTTGCGCTACATCAAGCACCACGAATTGATCCACTTCCGGCGCGGGCAGGCTCCACCTACGATCCGGCAAGGTTGCAGTCCACGGCATGGGATGACCCATGCGCTGCGCCGTCTTGAATGACCTGATGACACCACACCGGCAGGACATGCGATGAGCGCCAACCCGCAGGCTGGCACATCGTTCGATCTGTTCGACCGCCCGACGGGCAGCATCCTGCATGCCGCGCAGGAAGCCATCGTCATGGTCGACGAGCGCCAACGCATCGTCGCGATCAACCCGGCCGCCGAACGCATGTTCCGCTGCAAGGCGCCGCAGGTGCTCGGGCAGCCGCTGGAGCGCTTCATCCCGCCCCGACAACGCGCCGCGCATGCCGTGCAGGTGGACGAGTTCGCCACCTCCGCGAGTCTGCAGCAGCGCCTGGTGCGGCACCGCCACACCACCGCGGCACGCCTGGACGGCAGCGAGTTCCCGGTCGATATCACCCTGTCGCGCGTCGACATGGCCGAAGGGGACAGCGTGCGCCACTACTTCGCCGCCCTCGTGCTCGACCTGAGCGAGGAGCGCCAGCTGCGCGACGAGCTCGATCGTTTCAAGCGGCGCCTGCGCTCGGTGTTCGAGCTGGCGCCGGTGGCGATCTGGATCACCGAGAACGATCGAATCGTGTTCGCCAACCAGGCGGCCGAGCGGCTGTTCGACCACCACGGGACGATCGTCGGCCAGCCACTGTACGAGTTGCTGGCGCCTGGCTCGCACGACGCGGTGCGGCTGCAGGTGGCTCGCGCGCTGGCCGGCGCGCGCGAGGTCGAGCTGGTGCACGGCGACATCGCCCGCGCGGACGGCTCGAAGCGCGAGGTCGAGATCGCGCTGGCCGCGCTGCCGGACCATGGCCTCACCACCGTGCAGATGGTGGTGGCCGACGTGACGCAGCGCCGTGTCGAGCTGGCCGAGCTGGCGCGCTCGCGCGAGTCGCTGCGCCAGCTGTCCACCAGCGTGGTCGAGGCGCGCGAGGAAGAACGCCGCCGCATCGCACGCGAGTTGCACGACGAACTGGGCCAGCGCCTGACGGCGCTCAAGATGGAGTTGTCGACCCTGCCCGGCTTGGCCGAACCGGCGGCGCGGCAGGAGCGTGTCGAGGGCCTGATGACCATGCTCGACGACACGCTGGCCTCGGTGCGGCGCATCTCGTCGGACCTGCGCCCGATGATGCTCGACGACCTGGGCCTGAATGCGGCGATCGAATGGCTGGCGCGCGACACCGCTCGCCGAATGGGCATCGAGATCACCGTGCACCTGAACGAGAACGACGCGCCAGTCGACGACCGCATCGCCACCGCCGTGTTCCGCATGGTGCAGGAAGCCCTGACCAACGTGGCCCGCCATGCCCGCGCCACCGACGTGACGGTGCTGCTGCGGCAACACGATGGCGAACTCGAGCTGCTGGTGGAGGACAACGGGATCGGCTACCCGCCCGGTGCGATGCAGCGCGAAGGCTCGTTCGGCCTGCTCGGCATGCGCGAGCGCGCCAGCATGCTGGGCGGGCATCTGGAGTACACCAATGCGCCCGGCCGCGGCGCGCGACTGGCGGTGCGTCTGCCGCTGGGCCCGCGGCCGCGCCAGGGCGGACTCGTCACCGCGGGCGCCGGCACATGAACACGCTGACGCGCTCGACCAAACGCATCCTGATCGTCGACGACCACGCGGTGGTTCGCGAGGGCCTCGTGCGCATCCTCGCTTCGGCCGGCGAGGGCTGGGCGGTGGGCGAGGCCAGCAGCGGCTTCCAGGCCATCGAGTGGCTGCGCCGCGAACAGGCCGACCTGGTGATCGTCGACCTGTCGATGCCGGGGATGAGCGGGCTGGAGCTGATCCGCCGCATCCGCGACGAGTTCGGCCGCGTGGCGATGCTGGTACTGAGCATGCATGCCGAGGAGCAGTACGCGATGCGCGCCTTCAAGGCCGGTGCGAACGGCTACATCACCAAGGACAGTGCCTCCACCGAGCTGATCCGTGCCGTGCTCAAGGTGATGGGCGGCGGCGCCTATGTCACGCCGGAACTGGCCGAGCGCGTCGTACTGCAGCTCCACGGCGGCGTGGGCCTGGCGCGTCATGCGCAACTCTCCGACCGCGAGCTCGAGGTGCTGCGCAGGCTCGTTGCGGGTCAGCGGCCGACCGACATCGCCAACGCGCTGCACCTGTCGGTCAAGACCATCAGCACCCACAAGAGCCGCATCCAGGAGAAGCTGGCTCTGCCCACGCTGGCCGACCTGGTGCGCTACGGCATCGAGCACGGCCTGGCGGAAGACAACCCGGTGTTGTGAGGCCGCGCGCGGCGCCGGTTCGAGGCGCCGCTCATTGCAGCCGGCCGGCGGCCAGGTGGCGCATGAACCAGGCGCCGGCCAGGTGCGCCACCGTCTCGCGCGCACCGAGCTCATCGAACCACAGGCCGGCGCCGGGCACCACCTCGAGCCGCTTCGAGCAGGTGAGCACACGCAGAGCCGCGCGATGGGACTGCAGCAGTGCGGCGTCGTCGTCGCCGACGATGAGCAGCGTGGCGGCCTGCACGCGCGACAGCTGCGCGCTGACCAGCGCCGGCGAGGCGCTGCGCGTGACGACCGCCGCGGCGATGCCCGGCCGCTGCGCCACCGCCTGCAGCGCCGCGCTGGCCAGCAGCCGCGCGCCGAACAGGCCGACGTCCACGCCGGCGTGCCGATCGTGCAGCCAGCCGAGCATGTCGACCAGGTGCTGCGACAGGCGCGTCAGATCGCCTTCGTCCTCGGGGGGCTGCAGGTCGACGACCAGCGTGGCGAAGCCGCAACCGTGCAGCACGTCGGACAGCTGGCGCATGCTCGGCCCGGCGCCGGGAGTGGCGTCGAACTGCGGCAGCGCGACCGCGCCGAGCGGGTGCGCCACGCACTCGTACTCGCCTGACCAGTCCGGCCGCCCGATGTGGACGGCCTGCGCACCGACGTCTTTCACCGCTGCCACCCCCATGCTCGATGGAGATGATGTTCCGCAGTCGAAGCCCGTCATTGAGTGGACTCAAGCTCCATCGCGTCCGCAGACATCGATTTGCGGTGGGACGTGCCGCGAGGCTGCAGCCATGCCACGATCTCGCAGGCCATCCTCTGGAAGACGCCCGCACTGGCCAGCGGCTGCGTCTGCACACGCAGCTTGACGAGGCGGTGCGGCGGCGGCAGCGAGCGCGCGCCGGCCAACGGCTGGCCCGAAGACGACGCGCCGTGGCGACCGGCGATGCACAGCGTGGGCTGGCGCCAGGCGGCGACCTCGGCGTCGTGCAGATCGACCCGGCCATCGAGCAGCACCACCGAGCGGATCGCCTCGAGGCCGGGCTGACGGGCCACGATCGCGCAGGACGCGGCCGCCGCGCCGATGCCGATCAAGGCCACGTGCAGCGGGCGCGTGACGCCGCTGGCCGCGAGGCTGTCCAGCACGGCCATCATGCGCAACGTCAGCTCCAGCACACCCGCGAGCGGCGCGCCGCAAGCCTCTTCCTCGGCGGTGCGCAGCCCGATCGACAACGTGGCCACGCCATTGGCGCGCAGCACGTCACCCACGAACCGGTGGCCGGGGTGGTCGCGGCCGGCCGCCGTGGCATGTGCGAACACGGCCAGCGTGCTGGCCCCTTCAGTCAGGGCCAGCTCGCCTGCGAGCCCGGCCCGTGTGAAGACCACGGGCTGTGGCACCGCGAGACACGCCCTCTCGCCGCAACTGCGATCGAATGATTCGGTGGTCATCATGTGATCCATCCTGAGGCCAGTGATGGGAACGGGATTGAGTGAACTCAACCCATGTCGGTACGTCACCCTCCGTGCAGTGGATGTCCACGTTTCATTTCGTTATGAAACTGACGCGGCCTCTCTTCCCCCCTGTTTCGCATCGCGCGATGCTCGAAGCTAGGGGTGTGCATCGGCACTTGCAGAACTAGAGTCCGTGCACCCCCAGCGCCTGCTTCGAGACAAGGAGTGACCGATGTTCACCTTGCTGCGCATGCTGTCCGTCCGGCGACTCCTGATCGAGCAGCTCCCTTCCATCGCGGCGGCGTGGCTCATCGCCGAGCTCTTCTACAAGTTCCACAGCTTCTCTCTCGAATGCGCGGCCTTCCTGGCCACCTGGTTCATGTTCGACGCGCTGCTGCAGTTCGCCAGGCACCTTTTCGGCAACGACCGCGAAGCGATCGCCCCGGCCGCCGACCGCTGACCTTCCCCGGCACCGCTTCAGCCGCCGCGCGTCCAACGCACAGCCCGCAGGAATGCCGTCCATGGCAGACACCGTCGCCCCCGAGTTCGCCCGCTTCGTCGAGGCCGAGCGCCGCGCTCAACGCTTGCCCGCCGCCACCCGGCCGATGGCCGAGGGCGAGGTCTTCAAGCCGGTGTTCATCGAGGCCGGCCGCAGCGCCGAACTGCTGCGCGTGGCGGCGCGCCGCGCGGCGGGCTTCTTCCGGCCCAGCAAGCGCAATGAGGTGGTCTGGGTCGAGGGCGAGAACGAGCTGGCGGTGATGTTCGCCGAGGTGGACGTGAAGCTGTCGACCGGCCTGATCCGCATCGGCATCCCGGTGCGCTGCGACCAAACAGGCCCGGCGTCGATCGAACTGCTGTTCGCCGTGGGCTCGCCCACGCAGCCCGCGGGCCTCTATGCCGCGGCGGCGCGCCGACCGAACGGGCCCGACATCATCGTGTCCACCTGGGGTGACGCGCTGGTGGCCTTCGCCTGGCAATGCGTGCTCGATCTGGTGACCGGCATCGCCGCGGCCACGGGGAAAGACCAGCGCGGCAACCTGCTCGTGCCGGTGGAGATCGCGGTCACCGGCCGCGGCATCGAGATCGTGCCGATGGCGCGGCACCGTTTCGCCGGGTCGAGCACCTTGAAGTCGTCGACGAAGATCGGGAAGCTGCCATGAGCTTCGGCGCAGGAGACCTCGGCGTCCTCGGCAACCTGGCCAAGGCGCTGGGCATCTTCAAGGCCGACGGCAGCCCCAACCAGGGCTGGTTCGCGCGGCCCGAGGATTTCCTGAAGAACATGCTCGCCGACCCGGCGCAGCGCGATGCGCTGATCGCCTTCGTCGACGAGGCCATGGGCGGCGCCGACCGCAGCACCGAAGCCGGCGTGGTGTGGCTGCCCATCGTCAATCTGGCCGACCCGCCGATGAGCGTGGCCGTCACCGTCGACGAGAGCCAGCCCGACGGCCTGCACATCGGCCTGGGCCTGCGCTTGCGCACCACCGACCCGGCCTCCGCCACCACGCTGGCGGTGCCGCTGTTCCGCGCGCACAAGAACGGCGGGCCGAGCGTGAGCCAGCCGCTGCTGCTCGGCTCGGTGGGCGGGCGCATCCGCATCGGCACGGCGATCACCGTCGACGCGAGTCCGGCAGTCCCGGGCCAGGCACGGCTGGGCGGCATCGGCATCGACGTCGACCTGCCCACCTCGCCCAGCGACACCAAGGGCCCGGTGTTCGCCCTCGCGCTGACCGGGCTGCAACTGCCCGGCGCGCCTTCGCCGCGCGACGTGCGCGTGTCGGCCGACGGCGCCGACGAGCTCGACGATGCGCTGCTCGACCTGGTGATGTCGCTGCTCAAAGCGCAGGCCGATGCGCTGACGGCCGACCCCAGGCTCGCCGCGCTGGCCGGCCTGCTCGGCCTGAAGAACGGCGACGCGGTGCCCGACTTCCCGATCACCGAACTGCCCACGCGCGGCGTGCTCGCCATCGCCGACTGGGTGCGCGGCCTGCTCACGCAGACCGGCCCGCGCAATGACTGGCTGGGCCACATGGCGACGCTGATCGGCGGTGCCCGTGTGGGCGACACGGTCGAGTTCGATCTCGGCGACGCCACGCTCACGCTGGGCATGCGCGTGGACAGCGGGCCCAGCGGCAACACCCGGCTCACGCCCACGCTCGGCATCGAACTCGGCGACGCCGACGCGCGTGTCGAGGCGCGCGCCGAGCTGTTCCGCATCGACCTCGTCACCGGCGCGGCGTTCGCGTTGCCGAGCCTCGGCCTGTGGGCGGTGGCCGGCCGCGCGGGCAGCCCCATCCTCGACATCACCAACCCGATGCCGGCCCATGCCGACACGCTGCGCATCGGCTTCGCGCTCGACGGCGAACGGCGGCTGAACTTCGTGCTCGCCGCCGACACGGTGACGCTGGGCGAGCACGGTTACGCCACGCTCGACCTCACCTCGCCCGATGCGGTGATGGATGCCGTCGGCAACACGGTGGGCGACATCGCCAACCTGCTGCTCGGCGGCCTGGGCGATGCGCTCGGCGTGGTGCGCCAACTGATCGGCCTGGACGCGCCGGCGGGCGTCACCGCCGTCACGCTGCCCGCGCTGATGGCCGACCCCCTGCCCACCATCGGCGGCTACTGGCAGCAGCTGGTCACCGTACCCGCTGCGGCGCGCGCCGTGCTCGGCGCGCTGCGCACGGCGCTGACCGATGCCGACAAGGCCCTCGCCGTCGTGCAGGGCGACGGCTCCTCCGACGTGCCGTGGACGCTGCCCTTGATCGGCCCGCTGCAACTCGAAGTCTCGGCCAGCGGCCCGGTGCTGAACATCGGCCTGACCGCGGCCATCAGCGACGACTCGCTGGGCCAGCACTGCACCGTGCTGCAGACGCGTTTCGGCGCCACGCTCGCTCGCATCGACCTCGCCGCGCGCAGCGCCAGCCTGCTCCCCGGCGTGGAGGCCACGCTCACGGCGCGCCAGCGCGGCGTCAACCCGCCACGCGCGCGGCTCGAACTGGCGGATGGTGTCGCCTTCAGCGCCGAGCATGTCGGGCTGCGCCTGGCGTGGTCACCGCAGGCAGGGTTGGCGGCGAACGTCAGCGCGCCTTCGCTCTCGCTGGAGACCGGTGATCTCGTGCTGCCGGTCAGCCTGCCGGTGATCGGCAGCGACGGCAGCGTGACGCTGCCGCCCGAGGCCTGGGATGGCGTGCAGGCGCTGGTCGGGCGCCTCGGCGCACTCATCGGCGGCACGCTCGGCGACGTGGTGCACGCGCTCGGCTGGCTCGAGCAGGCGGCCGACACCAGCGGCGAGTCGCTCGACCTCGCTCGCCTGCGCCTGGCCGACATCGTCACGTCACCCGAGGCCGCGTTGCGCGCCTGGCTGCCGCAACTCGCCATGAGCGAGCTCGGCCCGCGCGCGCTCGCGCTGGTGGCCGATCTGTTCGGCGGCGCCGGTGCGGCGCGCGGCGTGATCGAGGGCACCGGCCACCCGGACGACCCCTACCGCCTGGCCATCGCCGACGGCCTGCCGAACATCGCGGTGTGGTTCCCGCCGGCCGGGCTGGAGCCGCGGCTCGTCGCCGCCTCGCCGGCCTTGCAGAACTGGCGCCCCGGCCAGCCGGGCCTGGGCAGCGCGGCCCTGGTCGCCGCGCTGCAGGCCGAGTCCGAGGTGGCGAGCGATGTGCGCGAGCTGATCGAGGGCCGCGACCTCGCCGCCGGCCTGGACGCGATCGTGCAGCGCTGGATCGGCGGCGACGGCCGCATCGTGCCGCCGCCCGTGGCGCCGGCAGGCATCACGCTGCGGCGCACGGGCCTGGCCGCCGCGCAGCTGTTCGGGCAGATCGACCTCGAAGACCTCACCGGCCGCGTGCCGACGACCACGGTCCACGTGGCGATCGGCGCGCAGGCCTGGCCCGATGCGCCGGCCGATCGGCGCATCGATCTCACGCAGGCCGGCCTGGCCGCGACAATGTTCCCCGCACCTGCGGCAGCCACGGGCGACTGGTTCGTCGCGCTCGGCACGCGCGCCGATTGCCGAGCCAGCGGCAGCAGCACCGATGGCACGCCGGAACAGGCGGCGCGCCTGGCCCGCGTGCTCGATGCCTTCGTCGGCGTGAGCACCGACGTCGCGCTGGTGGCGCTGCACGGCGCCGGCCATGCCGCACGCGTGGCAGCGCAGGCACAGCCGGTGGTCACCGACCTCGTGCTGCTCGGCACGCCGCTGTCGCCGGTATCGCTGACGGCGCTGAGCGTGCAGCCCACCGCCGATGCGCTGCGCCTGCTGCAGCGCCTGATGCCCGACGCCGATGGCGAGCCGGACGACACCGACCTTGCGCTGGGCCGCCAGCTCGTCGCCGCGCTGATGGAGCTGGCCCCGCTGGCCGACCCCGCCGCCGACCTGCGCCCTGCCCTCGCGCCGCCCGACGCGCCACGTGCCGGCCTCGCGGTGGTAGCGCAGTTCGGCGAGGTGTCGCCGAGCCAGGTCGATGCGGCACTCACCGCGATCGTCGCCGCCGGCCTCGCGCAGCGTGCCCGCGAGCGCGCCGCCACGCCGCTGCCCGAGGCCACCGGTGTGCACGCCGGCCTGCGCTGGGTGCTGCCGGAAGATGCCACCGGCACGGTGCTCATCAGCGGCCGCGCCGAGCTGCAGCTGTTCGCCTTCGACGAAGGCAGCGGCATCGACGTCTCTCGCGTGCTGCGCGTGCAGCTTCGCCTGGGCGACCGGCTCGGCTGGCTCGCGTCGTCGCCCGAACTCGAGCTGCGCGCCGTCTCGGCCGACCTCACGCTGCCGCTGGACGGCAGCTCGCCCGGCAGCGCGCGCCTGGTGCTGCACGACGGCCGCGTGTTCGGCCAGTCGTGGGAAGCGCTCGCGCTCGGCAACCTCGACGACGACGCCGTTCCGCTGCTGCCTGAAGCGCGCGTGCTGCTCGCCGCGGCGATGCAGCGCTTGACCGCCGACCTGGGCGGCACCGCCTCGCTCGCACTTGGCAACCTGCTCAAGGCGCTCGGCCTGATCGCCGCCAATGGCAGCGTGGTCGGCGATGCCGTCGATCAGTTGGTGCACGACCCGGCGGGCCTGCTGCGGCAGCGGCTGGCTTCGGCGGGCGCTTCGGTCTCGACGTCGCTCAATGCGCTGCTCGGCCCGCTGGGTGCCAGCATCGACCTGCCCACGCAGACCGTGCGCGTGCAAGGCGGCGGCAGTGCGCTCGGCCGCTTCGGCTGGCAGGCGGACCTCAGCGCTTCACCGAGCGCACTCTCCGGCCAGCTGCGCTTCGGCCCCGATGCCGCGCTGCCCACGGTGGGCGGCCTGCAGTTGCAGCTCGACCTGAACCCGCTGCGCGTCTCGCTGCTGTGGCATCGCAGCGGCGGCAGCAGCGAGGTCGCGGCGCTGTGGCCGGCGCCCGATGGCCAGGCGCTGGCACGAATGCTCGCGCAGGCCGCGCCCAGCCTCGGTGCCCATGTGGCGCTGGAGGTGATGCGGCGTGCCGACGCCGCGGCGCGCCCGGCGATCGACGCGGCGCTCGATGCGCTGGGCCTGCTCGCCGGCGTGGCCAGCGACGCCGAGCGCGCGCTGCGGCCGCTCGCCGGCCTGATCGCCGACCCGGCCGGCTGGTTGCGCAGCGCCGGCTCGCTGGCCGCCAACCCGTTGAAGATCCAGGCGCTGTTCGATGCCTTGCGCCCGCTGATCGGCCAGTTGCCCGCGAACGGCGATCCCCTCGCGCTGGCCAAGGGCGTGAGCCTCGCGGTGGCGGCCGATGGCCCGGGCGCGCGGCTCACGCTGCAGGTCGACCCGTCCACATGGACCGCGCCCAACGGCGTCACCGCGCGCCTGTCCGGCGGCGTCGGCGCCAGCCTCACGGTGGGGACCAGCGGCGCGCCGCGCGTGGGCCTCGAAACCCATGTCGGCCTCGACGGCGACACGCCCGGCCGCCAGGCCGTCTACGCGCGCATCGGCAGCGCGGGGCTCGAAGTCTTCCTGCGCCCGGCCACCGGCGCCGACATCCGCCTGCTGCCCTTCGCCGGCCTGGGCTCGCTGTCCGATGCGGCCGCCGCGGCGCTGCCGTTCCTGCTCGACCGCCTCGCCGAGATCGCCGGCACGCCGGGCGACCTGGTGCGCACCGTGGGCGACGCGCTCGCGCTGCGCAAGGGCTCGCCGACGAAGAAGTTCGACGCCGACGCGCTGCGTGCCTGGGCCGCCAACCCGGTGGGCGCGCTCACCGCCGCCGTGCCCTCGATCGTCAGCACCGGCCTGGCCACGCTCGCGCCGCTGGTCGACGACTTCCTGCCCGCAGGGGTGAGCGCCGCGGCCACGTCCAATCAGATCAGCATCACCGTCGAAGGTGTCACGCTGGCCTGGAACCCGTCGGCCGGGCGGGTGTCGTTGAGCGCTCCCTCGCATTGCAGTGCCGGGCATCCAGACACTCGGGGCGACGCTGGCGATCAGCGCCGCGGGGCTGGATGAACTGAGCCTGGCCATCGGCCCGGCCGAGATCGACGCCGGCGGCGTGATGCTGCGGCCCTTCGCCAGCATCGCCGCGGGCCTGAACCCGGCCGGCGGGCGCCGCGTGATGGTCGGCCTGTCGGCCAACGCCACTCAGCACTTCGCCGCGCGCTGGACGCTCGACACCGCGCAGTTCGACCTCGTCGCCAGCAACGGCGCGCTGGCCAGCGCGGTCGCCACCGCCGACCCGGCGCAGGTGGCGCTGCGCATCGTCGAGGTGGTGGCCGACCTGGTGGCCGCGGTCGCGATGGCACAGCAGGCGGTGAAGGACCTGCTCGACACCGATGTGGGAACCATCGGCAAGGACGTGCGCTTCCTGCTGCAGGGCGTCGTGCTCGCCGACGTGCCGAACCCGACGCAGCTCATCGCCAACGTGTTCAACCCGGGCACCCTGCTCGCGCGCATCCAGAAGCTGTTCGGCAACATCGCCTCGGCCGGCATCACCATCCCGGTGGGCGACCTGGAACTGGCCTTCCTGAAGCACCCCGACACGCAGACGATCGGCCTGCGTGTCGGCGTTGCCGATCGCTTCGAGCTGCTCAGCGGCGACGTGATGCTCTGGCTCGAGAACGACAACGACTGGATCACGCCGAGTTCGGGCGGCTCCGGCGGCCTGTTCATTGGCTTCATCCCGGACGGCGGGACGCTGCGCTTCGAGCCCAGCCTGGTCGTCGACGGCCTGGGCCTGCGCGTGGGCAAGTCGTCCGGGCCGCTGCTCGACGCCGGCATCACGCTCGAATCGATCGCGCTGCATGCCTACGCCGTGATCGACTCCGGCGGCGCGAAGAGCGGCGGCGTGCAGCTGCAGTTTGCCAATCTCGCCGTCTCGGCCTCGGGCGCGCAGGGCGAGAACGGCATCGCGCAGGGCATCATGCGCGACACCGGGCCCACGCCGCCCAAGCCGGCGTTCTCGCCGGCGCTCGCGATTCAGGTCCACAACGGCGGGGCGGTGCAGGTGTCGCTGTCTGCCGGCGACGGCACCGGGCCGTGGTGGATCGCCATCCAGAAGGGCTTCGGCCCACTCTACCTCGAGCAGATCGGCTTCGGCGCGACCATGCCGCAGGGCCGCCTCGAGCGCATCTCGCTGCTGATGGACGGCTCGGTGTCGATGTTCGGCCTGACCTGCGCGGTCGACGACCTGCAGATCACCTACATCGTCGGCAACAACGACTTCTTCAATCCGGCGAGCTGGGCGATCGATCTCGCCGGCCTGGCGGTGTCGGCGGACATGGCCGGCGTCACGCTCGCCGGCGGGCTGCTCAAGCAGACCACGCCGCAGGGCATCGAGTACCTGGGCATGCTGCTCGGCCGCTTCGCGGTCTATGGCCTGACCGTCTACGGCGGCTACGGCGAGGGCGAGAGCAACGGCCAGAAGTTCACCGCCTTCTTCGCCATCGGCGCGGTCAACGGGCCGATCGGCGGGCCGCCGGCCTTCTTCCTCACCGGCATCGGCGGCGGCTTCGGCATCAACCGCCGGCTGGTGGTGCCCACCGAGCTCTCCAACTTCGGCGACTACCCGCTGATCCAGGCGCTGGACATCGCCGCCACGCCCAGCGACCCGATGACGCAGCTGCGCGCACTGGGCAGCTATTTCCCGATGCAGAAGGGCACCTTCTGGTTCGCCGCCGGGCTGTCGTTCAACAGCTTCGCGCTGGTCGACGGCATCGCGGTGGTGGGCGTGCAGGTGGGCGACGGGCTGGACATCAACCTGCTCGGCCTGGCGCGCATGGCGTTGCCGCGGCCGCAGGTGGCGCTGGTGTCCATCGAGCTGGCGCTGCTGGTGCGCTTTTCCAGCAGCGAGGGCGTGCTGTGGGTGCAGGGCCAGCTGACCGACAACTCCTGGCTGCTCTACAAGGACATCAAGCTCACCGGCGGCTTCGCCTACGTGATCTGGTTCAAGGGCGAGAAGTCCGGCGAGTTCGTCCTCACCATGGGCGGCTACCACCCGGACTTCCACCGCGACGGCTACCCGGTGGTGCCGCGCCTGGGCCTGCGCTGGAGCATCGGCGACAACATCGTCATCAAGGCCGGCAGCTACTTCGCGCTGACCTCCGAGGCGCTGATGGCCGGCGGCGACTTCGAGGCCTCGGCGCATTTCGGCCCGGCCTGGGCCGAGGTGAAGTTCGGCGCGCACGGCATCGTCTTCTTCGACCCCTTCCACTACGACGTCAGCGCCTATGCGCGCATCGCCGCGGGCGTGACGATCGACACCTGGATCTTCGGCGAGATCACCATCTCGGTGAGCCTGGGTGCGCGCATCCACGTGCTCGGGCCGGACTTCCGCGGCAGCGTCACCTTCGAGGTCGGCCCGATCGAGCTGACCTTCGAATTCGGCGGCTCGGGCCAGGAGCAGAAGCAGCCGATCAGCGCCGATGCCTTCATCACCAAGTACCTCGAGGCCGCCGACAGCGGCAAGGCGCGCCCGCATGCGCTGATGACGAACACCGGCGCGCTGCCGGCCAAGGGCGAGGATTCGACACCCGACGGCTCCTCGTCGCGGCCCTTCGTGGTGGTGGTCGAGTTCTCGATGACCTTCACGAGCACGGTGCCTGCCACGCGCATCAACCGCGTGCTCGCGCCGGCCGCCATCACCACCACGACGCACGCGCCGAGCCGCGCGATCGGCGTGGCGCCGATGGAGCGCTCGGACGTGGTGCCGACGATCCGCCTGACCTGGTTGCGCGATGGCGTGGCGCTGCCCTATCCCTTCATCGACACGGTGCGGCCGTTCGGCCGTTTCCCGGTGGGCGTGTGGGGCCCGCCGCAGGACGCCAACAACCGCCAGGTGCCCAAGGCCGAGATGCTGGAGGCGCTGAGCGAGCTCGACCTCGTCTGCCGTGCCGTGCCCTCGGGCGGCGGGCCGGAGATTCCGTACTACCAGGTCGAGATCAACAAGCGCCTGCCGCTGCCCTTCACGCGCAGCGCGCTCGACGTGGCCAAGCTGCGCACGCTGGCCAGCGACGTCACCACGCTGCTCGCGCCGGCCGGCGACACCGCGACGGCTTTCGATGCGGCCACGAAGTTCCTGAAGAGCCGCGCCACGCCCACCGCGCTGGCCGCGCTGCGTGGCGAACGCCAGGCACCGCCGCGGCTGGGCACGCTGACCGAAGGCATCGAGACGCCCGTCTCGACGACGATCCCCGAGATCGCGGAGCGGCCGCCGGCCAAGGTCTACGACCACTTCATCGACGCGCCGATCGCCGTGGGCCTGCTCTCCGGCGCGACGGTCGGCATCGCGGTGGCAGCCAAGGCGAAGACCACGGTGAAGGGCAGCGAGCGCGCCTGGCGCATCGCGCCGCCGACGCTGGCGAGCGTGGAGGCGCAGCGCAGCCGCTCGATCGCCGCGCGCCTGGTGCTCACCGACACGCCGGCGCAGGCCACGGCGCGCAACGAACGCATCGCGCGCAGCGGCACGCTGGTGGCGGCGCAGAGCGTGCCGCCCACCGCCGTGGCACATGGCGCGACGGCGCTGGTGGCGCGTGCCGGTGCGGCGCTCGCCGCGCCGCTGGCCGACTTCAACGCTGCGCTGGCGGTCGGCCGGAACCTGCGCGCCGCCCGGGCCGCCGATGCCGGCGCAGCGCTGGCCGCCGGCCAGACGGTGGTGCTCAAGCTGCCCAACGCCCACGCCGATGCCCTGCCCGACGGCGAGCGCCCGAAGCTCGCGGTGGCTGGCGCTCCGGCGCGCGTGGTGATGCTCGGCCATGGTGGACGCCGCCTCGCCGACACGCTGCTCGGCCAAGCCGGGGCGGCCAGCACGATCGAGGTGACGCGCGGCACGGAGCGCATCGTCGCCATCGGCCAGGGCGCGGGTGCACAAGCCTCACGCATCGGCCTGGCGGGCTGGCACGCCGGTCTGCAGATGCCGTATGCCGGCCATGCCACCGCCATCGGCCCGGGCTGCGTGGTGCATGTCAACGGCGAGCGCCTCGCGCTGCACCGTGAACGGCTCGATGCCGGCTGGGTCAGCGGCGCCGAACTCGCGCGCGGCACCAGCACGCTGAGCACCACCTTCGCCGGCGCACCGCGCACCGTGGTGGTGGTGCTCGACGACCCCGCCTCGGCCGGCGACCCGCTCGACGGGCGACAACTGCTGCTCGGCCTCGACGGCGCCACCCGCGCGCTCGATCGCGCCGGCCGCGAGAAGCCGCCGGTGCTGCTGGCGATGGACAACCGCAGCGTGCTCGCCTACGACGTCGTGCCCGAAGGCGAAGCGCCGGTGGTGGTGACCATCGCCAGCCAGGACGGCTGGTCGCTGGTGGGCGTGATGGCCAGCGCCGAGGTCGATGCCACCGGCGCGGTGGCGCTGGTTTCGTCGCGCGGGCTCGACGCCGCATTGCAGCCCTTCGCCACGACGAGCGCCACCGAGGTGGCGCCGCCGAGCCGCCTCGCCTGGATCGGGCCGACGCGCAGCCGCGACGAGCGCACCACTGCCAAGGCGCGTGCGCAAGGCGGCGTGGCGGTGGCGGCGCTGATGCGCCGGCAGGCCGCCAGGACCACGGCGCGAACGAGTGCACGAAAGACCGGAGGACGCCGCTGATGCCCACCACAGGCCACTTCATCCTGCACAGCAACGTGATGCCGCCGGTCACGGCCGGCCGCTACGAGCTCGTCACCGAGCAGGTCGACCTGCCCTTCGACGTGGAGCCCGAGCACACGCACGTGCAGATCGCCGCGCCGCGCTACACGATGCCGACCGACCAGATCCTGTCGAGCTTCCCGCCCGCCAACGCGGAAGGCGCCTTCGGCGACCGGCTGCCGCAGATCGTGCTCAAGCGCCGCACCTTGCCGTGGGAGCGCAACCCGGCGGGCCAGGTGCAGCCTTCCGAAACGCCGTGGCTCGCGCTCGTCGTCGTCGCCGAGGGCGAGGCCACGCTGTCCACCGCCACCGCGGTGCGCGACTGCGTGACGGCAGGCACCAAGCTGCTCGACCCCGACGACAAGGACGTCGAGCAGGGCCTGTACCTCGCCGTCACCGAGACGGTGGTGAAGAAGATCTTCCCCTGCAAGGACGACCTGCCGCTGCTCGCCCACGTGCGCGAGGTCGACGTCAACGACACCGAACTCGCCAACGGCGACGACGACGGCTGGCTCGCCGTGGTGCTGGCGAACCGCCTGCCGGTGTTCGACGATGCGGCGGGCAAAGCGGTGCGCTACATGGCCTGCCTCGTCAACCTGGAAGGCCAGCTCGAAGCGCTGCCGCCACCGCTGCCGCCGGCGGCGAGCTTCGAGTTCGCGCTGGCGCAGGACTGGCGCGCGCTCGCCAGCGTTGCGCCGGGCGGCGGGCCCGACGTGCACGTGCTCGGCAACGCGCAACTCGGCAACGTGGTGCTGCCGGCGGCGGCCGGGCTGCAGGGGCAACGGCCGCCCGGCGCGGCGGGTGCGGCCTTCGCGGCGGCGGGCGCGGCGCAGGCCAAGCCCGTGGTCTCCATCGACGGCGCGGCCAAGATGGACCAGCCCTCGGTGGGCAAGCAGTGGAGCTCGGCCACGCAGCAGGTGAGTGCCGTCGCGCTCGACCCCGATGCCAAGCGGCTGGTGCGCGACACCATGGCGCAGGGCTTCCGCCTGCCGATCGAGGCCTATGCGATCGAGAAGGTGCTGCGCTTCCCGGTGCTGGCGCACTGGTCCTTCACCACCAACGAGGGCGCCACCTTCGAGAAGCTGATGCAGGAGCTCGACGTCGGGCTGCTCGGCAGCGTGGCCGAAGCGCCGCCCAACACGCCGGCGGCCGGCGCGCGGCCCGAGGTGGTGCAGACCGGGCACATCGGACTCGGCCACCGCACACGCCGCGGCGACCCGGTGCAGGCCTGGTACCGCGGGCCCTGCGTGCCCTTCCCGACCGCGCGCGACTCCAGCTCCAAGGACGAACCGCTCGCGCTGGCCCACTCAGCCGACCAGCTGCGCCGCGTGATCCCCGACGGCCGCGAAGACCTGGCGCTGGCCGCCGCCTTCGAGATCGGCCGGCTGCTCGCGCTGTCGCAGCTGTCCGTCGTGTCGGCGCTGCTGCGTTTCCGCGGCGAGCAGTTCGGCGCCGGCCGCGTGCGCGAGGTGCTGTCGCAGCTGCTGCCCTTCGAGCTGCCGAGCCTGAAGGGTGAGCGTGTCGACATGGGCCGTTTCGTCGCGCTGGAGGTGCTGAACGTGCTCTCGAAGAACACCGACCGCATGATCGGCCCGCGCCGCCCGGTGGCCGATCCTGGCCGGCCGCTGCGCGTGAGCGGCGACCTCGACCAGGTCATTGCCACCGGCCTGGGCTTCGATCTCGCCGCGCTGCGCAAGCGCGCCGACGCGGTGGGCGTGCTCTCGGCGCTGGAGCAGACGAGCGTGCCGGTGGCACTCAAGCCGGGCCAGGCGCCCAACGAGAAGCTGGTGGTGTCGGCCCTGCAGGCCGCGCTGCAGGGCGAGCTGCAGCGCACGCTGGGCGTGGCCGCGCCTGCGGTGCCTGGCGTCGTGCCCGGCGTGGTGATCCGCGGCGCGCGCGGCCGAGCGGCCACGCCGCCGCCCGACGCGCTCGATGCCCTGATCGCCGGCGCGCCGGCGGACGACGACGAAGAGGACAGGCCATGAAAGCCCTCATCAATGCCGAGGTGGCGATCCAGGCCGCGGTGTCGGCGGCGCAGAGCTACGCCGACATCGTCACCGACCGCGACCCCGACGACGGCGAGCACGTCGTGCCCGGCGAACTGCGCCGCTTCCTCGCGAGGCTGCGCCTGCTGCACGGCGTGCCCTTCAGCTACCTGGTGCCCGACGCGAAACTGCTGCCGATCGAATCGATCCGCTTCTTCTACATCGACCGCGCCTGGACCGATGCGCTGGTGCAAGGCGCGCTGTCGGTGGGCACCATCAGCAGCGCCGACCGCACGCAGCTCGAGGCGGTGTACCCGCACATCCGTGCCGAGGTCGACGAGGCCGAGCGCACGATCCGCCAGCCGAAGGGCGAAGAGCTGCTCAAGGCCGGCAGCGGCACGATCACCGGCTTCATCCTGCGCTCGCGCGCGGTGTCGGGCTGGCCGAATCTGCACGTGCGCGCCTACTCGCGCGACGTGGTGGCCGACGATGCGCTGACCACCGCTGCCGAGTCCGACCCGAGCCGCATGAAGGTGCTACGCATGGAGCGGCTCGCGCCGGCGGTGCTGCTGGTGCTGTTCGACGGCGTGCCGGCGGTGGTGCACATCGAGGAGCCGCGCCAGGGCATCCAGTTCGGCGTGCGCATCGACCCCGACGGGCCGCCCAATGAACGTCGCGTGAAGGTTCGCGACTGCAACACCGGCAACCCGGTGCCGCCCGAGAAGGCCTTCACCCCCACCAACTCGGTGCCGGTGCCCTTCCGCCCCAACGCACCGGGCGTGCTCAACATGGCCGCGTTGCGCACGCGGCTGGCCACCAAGGCGCCGAACAGCGGCGGCACGCTGGAGCCCAACGAGTACGCGCTGCAGATGCTGCGCTTTCCCTTCCGTCAGGTGTTCGGCGACCCCGACAACCAGACCGAGAGCGAGCGCTTCTATGCGCTCGACGAGTTCAAGGCCAAGGTAGCGCTGACCACCTGGAAGAGCACGGTCGCGACCAGCCTGGCGAAGGTGAATCCATGAACCACGCTGCGTCCAAGATTACTCGGCGGACTGCGATGGGTGACATGGGAATGGCAGCTTGCGGCCCTTTGCCGACGATCGCTCGTGCCGGGTTCGCGCATCGCGGCAGGCGCTGCCCGCTGGGGGCTCATGCTGGGGCGGTCGGCGCTGTGCGCCGACTCCACTGCGATGCTCGCGCCAGGGTCGTGCCGCAGAACTCACTTCGTTCGCTGCGCTCACTGCGTTCAAACAGCCGCGGCAAGTCAGACTACGAAGCGCGCTGGCGCGCGCCGACCCTGGCGCTGCGCTTCTCGTCGCCCCAGAAATCGCCCCCAGCGGGCAGCGCCTGCCGCGAAGTCCACCAGTGGCGCTACTTGCCTTGCAGGCCACCATCGGTTCAGCAAAGGCGCGCCCGGGCAGGCGAAGGCGCGCCTCTGAGGTGCCGAGAAGCGCAGGGCTCGTGGCCGCGCGCGCAGCGCGCATCGTGGTCTGACTCGTCGACGTTGTCCGAACGCAGCGACCGCAGGGAGCGTAGTGAGTTCGGCGACGGGGCCATGAGACCGAGCATCGCAGGGGAGTCGGCGCAACGCGCCGACCGCCGAAGCGAAGCGCCGCAGCCTGCCCGGGCGGGCCTTTGCCGCGCCAACCGAGACGCGCACACCTGTCATCGAACGTCAACAACGGGCCGTGCGCGGCCGCACGCGTCACATGTCGCGCCAGGCGCGGCGGAGTCACTGTCATGAGTACGAAGCGAAAGGCCCCGATGGCGACCGCCGCGCCGCGCGCCGCCTTCGACCCCGAGGCAATCCGCACGCTGGTGCGCGGCAAGCGTTTCCTCGCCGCCGACCGCGCGGCGCTCGACCTCGGGGAGATCGCCACCTGGGACAAATACCTGCTGCGCGAGAAGCGGCTGCTGGTGCCGATCGACGTGCAGGCACTCTACGTGCCCAGCGGCAGCACCGAAGCGATGGTGCGGCTGCCGATGCTGGTGGCCGGTGCCAACGGGCAGACGGCCGAGAAGGCCGAGGACGGCATGCCCGACCCCTTCGACGCCGGCACGCCGCGCGAGCCCGGTGTGCATCTGCACTGGGCCATGCCGGATGCACTGCTGCGCGGCAGCTTCAAGCAGACGGGCGACGGCGCGAGCAACCGCCTCGCGCTGCCGCCGCTGCCCGACCGCTGGGTGGTGCTGCGCCTCGTGCTGCCGCGCGGCGCCACCTTGCCCGTCACCACCGGCTGGGTGATCGAAGCCGACCGCGCCGTCGCCGTGCCGCTGGCGCAGTGGACCGAGGGCAGCAGCGCCTCGCAAGGCGCCACGCCGGCCGGCGCGGCCATCGATCGTGATCAGCTCACCGGCACGGTGGGCGGCGCGGTGAGCTGGTCGGGCGTGTACGACGCGGTGCTCAACCGCTTCGCCTTCCACGACCCGCTGGCCGACCTGGCCACGCTCGCGCCGCAGGGCGTGGACGAAGACTGCGCCGCCTACATCGTGGCCGGCTGGTGGAGCGACCCGGCGCTCGACCCGCTGGACAAGGCGCGCAGCAACGACAGCCTGCACGAGCTGCTCGACCGCATGCGCTGGCGGCTGCTCTACGAATGGGGCGATGCCGCGGGGGCGCAGCAGCAGGATGCGGCGCAGGCCGAGCTGCGCCGTGCGCTGGGCCTGACCAGCACCGATCGCTGGTCGGGCAGCCGCCCGGTGGCCACCGCCGCCTTGCGTGCCTCGGCGGCCGGCACGCCCTTCGTGCCGATCGACAAGTCCTTCCTCGCCAAGCAGGAGCATGTGGCGGTGTCCGCCTTCGCCAGCGAGGCGATCGAGCGCTACGTCGCTCCGCCCTGGCAGCTGCGCTCGTCGCTGCTGCACGGTGCGATCTACGGTGTGCCGGTTCGCGGCGCGCCGACGCTGGACCGGCGCCCCGACGCCGGCGGCGTGGCCGTCGCGCTCGGCCTGCACGACGACGACCTGCTCGCCGCCTTCGCGGCCGCGCAGGCCACGCCCGACCAGCGACGCGCCACCGAGCGCCTGCTCGCCGCCTTCACCGCGCAGAAGGTGAATCGCCTCGGCGCGGCCGACGGCGCCGTGGAGCTCGAGGAGCATGAGCACGCCGTGGCCTTCGCCTCGCTGCCTGCGGGCATCGCCGGAACCGACCGCTTCGTGCAGCGGGTGCAGACCGGCGGTGTCGGCGGCCTGGGCATCGGCCGCAAGCGCGCGGTGGCGCAGGCGGCGAAGAGCGCCTTGGCGAGCAAGTCGCCACGCGCAGCGCCCGGCGCGCAGGCGCGGGCGCAGAGCGTGCAGGCCGACATGCTGTTCGCCACCCAGGGCAAGCCGACGCTGGTGAAGGCCAGCGCCGCCCTCGTCAACGACCTGGCACGCTCGCGTGTCGGCGAGGTGCTCACCGCCACCGAGCCGCGTGTCGTGCAGCGGCCGGCGTCGCGCTTCACCTTCCCCGCCGAACCGATGGTGGCGCTGCGCGGAGGCGGCCGCAGCCTGCGCCACGGCAACGACGGCCGCGGCTCGGCCGACGGCAAGCTCACTTGCCGCTGGCCGACGCACGTGGTGACCGAGGTCGCCGGCGTGATCGCGAAGGACCGCTTCATCACGTCGCTGGGCAACGGCGCCATCCCGGCCGAGGCGCTGACGCTGGCGCGCGAGGCGCTGTTGCACGACCCGTACCACGACGAATGGATCGCCGCCGCGCTCGCGCCGCCGGGCAGTGGCCGAGCCACGCTGCTGAACCGGCTGAAGGCCGAGTCGGTGCTGCGCTTCGGCCACGACGGCACCTACGACGGCACCACGGTGGCCCTGAACCCGAACATCGCCAAGACGCCGCGGGCGCGCAGAGCACAGGCCGCCCAGCAGAACCTTCAGCCCGGCGTGCGCCAGCAGCAGACGCTGGTCTCCGACGAGCTGCGCAAGTTCTCGCTGTACCAGGGCGCCGACCCCGATCTCGTCGGCGTCACCACCTGGGCGCAGCCCTGGGTGCCGATGTGGATCGAATGGGAAGCCCAGGTCGAAGGCCTGGACCCGCCGACGCTGCAGGACTGGACGCTCGGCGCGCTCGACCTCGACACCGCGAGTGCCACGATCGAAGGCGACAGCGCCACGCTGCGCGGCCGCGCGCAGATCACCGCGGGCGCGGCGGCCACGCTGCACGACGCCATCACCGACTGGCTGGCCAAGGAAGACGCGCTCGACGCCGTGCACGCCGGCCTCGTCGACGAAGACACCGAAGACGCCTACCGCACGCTCGACGAGGCGGTGCGCCACCTCGACGTGATGACGGCCACGCTCGACGGCCTGCGCACGCAGCTGCTCGGCCTGCCGGTCAGCGACGGCCTGCGCCGCCCCGGCGAACCGGGCAGCGTGAGCGAGCCCGCGCCGGTGGCGCCGCCGCACGCCGTGCTGGCCGGCTGCGTGACGCTGACGCGCGCGCGGCTGCTCGACGTGTTCGGCCGCACGCTCGACGTGCCGCTGGCCAACGTGACCACGCCGACGCGGGCCTCGCTGCCGGCGCGGCCCGGTGCGCTGCAGCTGCGGCCGCGGCTGCTGCGGCCCTCGCGCTGGCTGTTCCGCCTCGTCGATGCCGCCACGCCGGTGGGCGCCGAGGGCACGGAAGCGCGTGTCGACCAGGTCGAGGCGGCGCTGCAGGTCAACCCCGTCGCCGGCTTCGTGATGCCCGATCACCTCGACGAGAGCCTCGAGGTCTTCGGCATCGACGGCTCACCGATCGGCGAGCTGCTGCACGAACCCGTCAGCGGCGGCGTGATGTGGGAGATTGCCGCCGGCCGCGAGGGCCCGGCCGATGCCGGCCCGCACCACGGCCTGGCGCCGGCGCAGAAGGCGCTGGGCGACTTCGCTGCCGCGCTGGTGGCCGCCGACGCGGCCGCGCGCCAGGGTGCGCCGCTGGACGCATCGCGCGAAGAGGGGCAGACGAGGGAGAGTGCGCTCTCCGCGTTGCTGCGCGCCATCGACACCACGCTGTGGACGGTGGACAGTTTCGCCTCGCTGGGCAGCGAGCACGTGGCCGGGCTGGTGGGCCGGCCGATCGCGGTGGTGCGAGCGCAATTGCGGCTCGAACTGCGACCGCCCGTCGACGTGGACCTTAGCGACGCACAGCGCGCCGCCGAGTGGGCGCAGGTCGAGCAGGAGGCGGCGCGGCACACGTTCCCGGTGCGCATCGGCGAGCTCACGCGCAGCGACGACGGGGTGCTCGGCTTTTTCGTCGACGACGACTTCTCGCGCTTTCGCCTCGTCGACAAGGTGATCGCTGCCACCGCGGCGGACGGCGGCCGCAGCCGCGGCCAGCTCGGCGTGTTCGACAAGAGCGCCGGCCTGCCGCCTGCGAGCGCCATCACGCACCCCTACATCGCCGGCACCGACGACGCCGACACGCTGCTGCTGCACATCGGCCAGACGGTCACGCTGACGATCCTGATGCACCCCTCGGGCAAGGCCACGCTGACCTCCGGCGTGCTGCCGCGCAAGGCGCTGGCGCTGGCGCGCGACTGGGTCGGCCCCGGGCTCGCAGCGATCGCGCCCTCGCTGCGCACCGGGCCGGTGCTGGTGGAGACCGACCTCGACACCGAAGGCCAGGTGCGCCTGCCCAAGGTCTCGGTGTTCGGCAAGGATCAGAACTTTCTCTGGCGCGACACGCCGGCCACCTGGCGCACCGACGCCATCCTCGCCGCCACGCAGACCGCGTTGCTGCCCGATGCGCCGGCGGAGCTGCGCGAAGGATGGATCCGCGTCGCGCCGACCCAGGTGGAAGGGGGCGACACATGAGCCGCTACCAGTGGCCGATCGCGCGGCGCGGCGAGAGTGACGACGACCCTGGCGGCCGCGGCGACTTCCTCGGCAGGCAACGCGTCGAGTTCGATCCGGCCGGCGCTCGCGCGCTGGCCCGCGGCACCCCGCCGCAGCCCGGCGTGGCCCGGCCGCGTGCCCCGGTCAGCGGCCGCACCCACCTGTGGCAGCCGCTCGGCCCTGACACGGTGGTCGGCGGGCAGGCGATCGGCGCCACGCGCATCGCCGGGCGCATCAACATGCTCGCGGTGCACCCGGACGGCGAGCGTGTCTACGCCGCCTCGGCCAACGGCGGCGTGTGGTACTCGGGCAATGGCGGCGTGGCCTGGCGCTCGCTCGGCGGCCTGGCCTCGACGCCGGCGCCGGGCACGGTGAACCGGCCCGCGCAGCGCCACGCCTGCGGCGCCATTGCGGTGGCCTGGGGCACGGCCGAGGCCGACGACGTGGTCTACGTCGGCACCGGCGAGACCACGCATGGGCGCAGCGCGCAACCCGGCGCGTCGCTGGGCGGCATCGGCATCCTGCGCCTCGGCCCGCCGGCGCCGGTGGCCGAGCCCGACCCCTGGGTGCGCGAAGCGCCGAACCTGCTCGGCGAAGGCGTGTGCCGCATCGCGCTGCAGCCTGGCGGCAGCGGCGTCGTGGCCGCCACCACCGCCGGCCTGTTCGAGCGCCCCGCCGGTGCCGGCGCCGACACGGCCTGGACACGCGTGGCAGGCGTGCCCTTCGCCACGCTGCAGGACAAATGTGCCGACGTGCTGTGGACGCGCGGCGACGGCACGCGGCCCGAGCGGTTGTGGGTCTGGGTGCAGCAAGGCGGCCAGGTCGGCCTGTGGGTGCGCGCGGCCGGCCAGACCGACTTCACCCGCGTGATCGCGCCGCCGCAGGCGCTGCCGCGGCGCGCCGTGCTGGCCGCGGCGGACCCGCAACCGCCGGCCTCGCCGGACCAGATCTACGTTTTCAGCGACGACGGCGGCAACGGCGCGCCGCGACTGTTCCGCGTGGCCTGCGCGACGGCCGCCGCGCCCACCTTCACGCTGGTGAACGCCGTGCCCGACGTGCTCGGCAAGCAGGGCTTCTACGACATCGCGCTGTCGGTGCACCCGGCACGGAAGGACCATGTCGTGCTCGGCGGCAGCACCTTTCCGGCGCTCACGCCCAGCGGCAACGCGCTGCTGACCACGGCCGGCACCAAGGACGGCGCCATCGTCGCAGCCGACGTGGCCGTCAACGGTACGGGCGTGCTGACCTTCGGGCAGCCGGCGGCGCCGAAGATGATCGGCGCCGGCGTGCACGCCGACGTGCATGACCTCGTCTACGCCAAGGCCGGCGCGCGGCTGTGGGCCGCCTGCGACGGCGGCGTGTACCGCTCCGATCGCCCCGATCAGCTGGTGGGCTTCGCCGCGATGAACGACGGCCTGGGCGTGATCGAAGCGAACTACGTCGCCTGCCATCCGGTGTGCGAAGGCCGCGTGGCGGTGGGACTGCAGGACAACGGCGTGATCAGCCTGCGCTCCGGCGCGGTATGGAACCACGACGGCGACGGCGACGGCGGCGGCATCGCCTTCGACCCGCTCGACACCACACGCTACCTGCGCCAGTTCTTCCGCGGAGGCTGGGGATCGTCGGACAGCACCTTCTCGCTCAAGCTGAGTGCCGCCGAGAACACCGCTGACCACTGCGCCTTCTATTCCACGCCGGCCGCCGTCAAGAAGAACCGCCCCGGCGCGCCGGCGGGCCAGCAGGACGTCATGCAGGTGATCATCGGCACCTCGCGCCTTTGGTACAGCGAGGATTTCGGCAAGAACTGGGTCACGCTGCCCGGCGCCAGCGCACCGCCGGCCGGCAACCTGGGCCACGATGGCTTCGGCCAGAAGATCACCGTGTGCCGCTGGCAGGGCAGCGAAGTCGCCTGGGTGCTCGGCGAGGGCCGGCTCAAGCGATTCGCGCGCACCGCCGGCAGCGACACCGCCGCCGGCCCGGGCACCTGGACGGCCGAGGTGATCGTCGAGAAAGGCGTGAAGGCCAAGAAGGACACCACCGACACCGACGGCCCCATCCGCGACGCCGCCGTGTGGACCGACATCGCCGTCAACCTCGATGCGCCGGGCAGCGCGCGCGGCACGCGCGGCGCGCTCTACCTGGGCACCACCGGCAAGGCCGCCGACGAGGCGGTCGACACGCTGTGGTGGTTCGACGGCACCGACCATTGGCACGCCACCGGGCTGCGCCGCGACGGCGTGCCGGCTCCGGTGACCTCCATCGTGTGCGACCCGACGCTTCCGAACGAGGTCTATGTCGGCACCACCATCGGCGTGTGGAAGGGCGTGCGGACGCAAGTGGGCAGCGCGGCGCCGACCTGGTCGTGGAAGGAAAGCGATGGCCAGGGCGCCGGCGCGCGGCTGAACGGCCTGCCCGAAGCCGCCGTGGAAGACCTCGCGATCTTCAGCCGCAACGGCCTGCGCCTGCTGCGCGCAGCCATCGCCGCGCGCGGCGTGTGGGAGTTGCGCCTGGACGTCCCGGATCTCGAAGAACGCGTCTACCTGCGCGCCCACGACGACGACCTGCGCCACAGACTGCCGGCGGTGGTCCTGGGGCGGGACGGCGTCACGCTGCGATCGTGGCACGGCAGCCCCGACCTGCGACCACGCCGCGCGCCGCTGGCTGTCGAGCCACCGGCGACACTGCCCTGGGCGCAGGGCGGCCGCGGCGTCGACGCCGAGCTGCTGCGCCGATTCCAGAGCGCGCTGCGCGCGCGCACCGGCGATCGCCGAGTGCGCGCCACCGGCCGCTGGGACGGCTGGTTCAACGAGGTCATGCGCGACCTCGGCGCGCCGACCGTGGCACCGGCCACGGTGCGGCTTGACGAGACCTTCTGGAAGCTGAGCATGCAGGCGCCGCATGCCACGGCCGAGCCCTGGGGGGCGGGCCGGCCCACGCATGCCGATCTGCTCGATTCGAGCGCCACGCTCGAGGAAGGCAGTCTCGAGAGCACGTCCTGCGAACTGCCGGCCGGCGCGAGCAAGGTGGACATCCTGGTGCAGCATCGTGGCCTGGCGCCGCTGGACGGCGCGCAGGTGCGCGTCACGCTGCTCAAGTGGATCGATCCGAAGACGAAGGACGTCGCCAACTGGAACGACAGCAGCACCTGGTTCAGCGCCGACGTGCCCTGGACCGCCGCCGTCAACGAGGTTCTCAACTCGGCCACCGGCGCCACCAGCCAGTCGCTGGGCAGCGGCTGGAGCTTCGTCGGCAGCACGCTGGCCACGCGGCGCCAGACGCTGGCCGGGCAGACGCTGGATGCGCTGCATCCCGGCGTCGCCAGCTTCGACCTGAACCTGAGCGGGCTCAAGCACAACACCGTGGTGCTGCTGGTGGCGGTGATCCGCTCCGGCACCGACATCGCGCTGGTGCCGGGCAAGCTGGACGCGCTGGCGATGGGCAACCCGGGCGTGGCGGTGCGCTCGGTGCGCATCGAAGGCTTCAGCGCCGCGCAGGGTTCGTCGACCAGCCCGTTCTCGACCCGGCTCTACCCCGACGCCAGCGACTCGACAGCGCCGAAACTGCTGCCCAGCGCGGCGCAGAACGCGCGCCTGACGGCGGCGCTGTCGACGGTGCGCGGGACGCTTTCTACCAGTGCGAAGAAGGCGCAACTCGACAAGATCGCGCTGATCGTCCTGAAGCTCACGCCCAGCGGCGCCATCGACTACGCCGGCGTGCGCGAGACGGAGATGTTCTTCTCGGCCAGCCTGCTCAAGGCGTCGCTGCTGTACGCGAGCTTCGAACTGGTGGCGCGCGTCAACGAGCTCGCGGCTTCGATCACCGCGGCCACGCCCGCCGAGTTCCTCGACAAGGTCAAGCGCGACTTCTCGCCGAAGATCGAGAGCGCCGTGCCGCGCATCAAGCCGGGGGCCTGGCGCAAGGTCTCGTTCGACCAGGCGCTGACCGCCACGGCCTCGGGGCCGAACCAGTTCCGCGTGGCTCTGAGCGCGAAGCACGACGCCGACCTGCGCAAGATCTTCAGCGACCAGGGCCAGAACATCACGCCGCGCGACACGATGCACCGGCTGGGCTACTGCTACGTGAACCGGGCTCTGGACGCCGCCGGGTTCTTCGACCTGCAGACCGAGACCGGCATCTGGATGGCCACCGACTACGGCGACTGGCAGGATTTCAACGTGCCGGTGGCGACGAAGAACACCGCGCGCCCGCCGAAGAACGGCACGTCCTCGGCGGCGATGACGGCGCTGGCCATGGCCAACCTGTTCGCCCACATGCACCGCGGGAAGCTCATCAGCGCCGCGGCCAGCATCACCATGCGCGACATCTTCCGAGCCGGCGGCGCGTGGCTGTCGACCTTGCCCAACAAGGCCAGCTTCTCGTTCACCGACGACGGCGCCAAGGTCGGTCATTCGGGCAGCGGCTCGGCCTTCGTCGGTTCGGTGATGTCCGAAGCGGCCTTCCTCAATCGCAAGAGTGACGGCACGCCTTTCCTCGCCGTCTGGCAGAACGTGCCTGACGAGCTGGGCTCCGAGCCGATCTACCGCGTGCTCGACGAGATGATCAAGAACTGGCCCTGAGCGCAAGGAAAGACCATGGTCCACACCTGCAAGATCTGCTCGCCCTTCGTGCCCGGCCTGACCGGCGACGCCGGGCGCTCTTCCAGCGACGAGGCGGCGAGCCACGAGCGTGTCGACAACCTGCGCATCACGCCGCTGCGCAGCGGCCCCGGCCGAACGCGTGCCGCGGTGGAGCGGCTGAAGCTGTGGGAGAACGGCCGCACGCTGAAGGTGAAGTTCCTCGACGGCCTGCCGGCGGTGCAGGCCAAGGTGCAGGCGATCGCCAAGGAGTGGGAGTCGCTGGCCAACCTGACGCTGGAGTTCGTCAGCACCGGCAGCGCGCAGATCCGCATCAGCTTCGCGGAGAAGGGCTTCTCCTGGTCGACCGTGGGCACCGATGCGCTGACGGTCGCTTCCACCAAGCCGACCATGAACTACGGCTGGCTCGAGCCCGACACCTCGCTGCGCGAATACCAGCGCGTGGTGCGCCACGAGTTCGGCCACGCGCTGGGCATGATCCACGAGCACCAGAACCCGGCGGCGCAGGGGCAGATCCCGTGGGACAAGCCCAAGGTGTACGCCTACTACGCGCAGCAGGGCTGGGACAAGGACGACGTGGACTTCAACATCTTCCAGCTCTACACGGAAGACAGCACCAACCACAGCGCCTTCGACCCGACCTCGATCATGGAGTACGCGGTGCCCGACTCGCTGACGCTGGGTTCCTACGCGATCGGCTGGAACACCGAGTTCTCGGCGACGGACATCGAGTTCATGAAGCGCCAGTACCCGAAACGCGCGCCGGCCCAGACAGAACTGGTGATCGGCGGCGCACGCATCGCGGCCGACCTGGCCACGGCCGGCGAGGTCGACAGCTACCACTTCGTCGTGGCCAGCGCCGCCACCCACATCATGACCACCGAAGGCCCGACCGACACCGTGCTCACGCTGCACGGCCCGGGCGACCCCGGCGCCGTGCTGAGCTGGGACGACGACCGCGGCCGGGGCCTGAACGCGCGCATCGTGCGCAAGCTTCAGCCGGGCGAGTACTGGTTGACGGTGCGGCACAAGACGCCGGCCGCCACCGGCAGCTACACCATCGGCATCAAGAAGCGCGCCTAGGGCCGGCCTGCGCGCCGCGCACGCACCGCCTGCGCCAGGCCCTGCAGCACCGGCACCGTCTGCGCGAAGGAGATGCAGGCGTCGGTGATCGACACACCTGGCTTCAAGGCCACGCCGGGCTGCAGGTCCTGCCGGCCTTCGTCGAGATGGCTCTCGATCATCACGCCGGTGATGCGTCGCTCGCCGGCGGCGATCTGGTTCGCGACATCGTGCGCCACCTCGATCTGCCGACGGTACTGCTTGCTGCTGTTGCCGTGCGAGACGTCGATCATCACCTGCTCGCGCAGCCCCGCGCTGCGCAGCGTGTCGCAGGCCGCGGCCACGTGCGCGGCGTCGTAGTTGGGCGACTTGCCACCGCGCAGGATGACATGGCAGTCGTCGTTGCCGCGCGTCTCGAAGATCGCCGCCACGCCCATCTTCGTCATGCCCATGAAGGCATGCGGCGCGCGCGCGGCGAGCATGGCGTCGGCCGCCACCTTGATGCTGCCGTCGGTGCCGTTCTTGAAGCCGACCGGGCAGCTCAGCCCCGAGGCGAGCTGGCGATGGCTCTGGCTCTCGGTGGTGCGCGCGCCGATCGCGCCCCAGGCGACCAGGTCCGAGATGTACTGCGGGCTGAGCAGGTCGAGGAACTCGGTGCCCAGCGGCAGGCCCAGCGTGGTGAGGTCGAGCAGCAGCCGGCGCGCCATCTCCAGGCCTTCGTTGATGGCGAAGCTGCCGTCCAGGTGCGGATCGTTGATGTAGCCCTTCCAGCCGACGGTGGTGCGCGGCTTCTCGAAGTAGGCGCGCATCACGATCAGCAGATCGCCGGCGAGTTCGTCGGCGACGGCCTTCAGGCGGCGACCGTAGTCGATCGCCTGGTCGTGGTCGTGGATCGAGCAGGGGCCGACGACGACGATCAGCCGGTCGTCGCGGCCATGCAGCACGTCGGCGATGGCTCGGCGGCTGCGCTCGACGAGTTCGAGCGTGTCGTCGCGCAGCGGCACGCGCTCCTGCAGCAACGCCGGGTTGATCAGCGGGCGCACGGCGCCGATGCGCAAGTCGTCGATGCGGGTGGTGTCCAGGGTCTTCATGGGAATGGGAATGAGGCTCGTCGAAGGACGAGCGAAGTGCAATTTTGCGCTACGCGCAGCGGGCTCAGCGCTCGAACGAGGTGACCCGGACGGCCAGCGGCGGCGGGTGCCAGTGGTACGCGGCGTTGAGCACATCGCGCGCGGCGTCGCGACCGCTCCAGCGCAGGCCCATCAGTTCGGCCACCGTCCACGCGGCCCAGTCGGCGCGAAACGGCCGCTCGGCCACCTGCGACGGCAGGCCTTCGCTGCGCCACACCAGCGCTGGAATGCGATAGCCCGCCGCGGTGCTGGCACTGTGGCCGACACGATCCAGCTCGTGGCCGACCTCCTGCCCATGGTCGGCGAGGTACAGCCAGGCGCCACGGCCGCCCACGCCCAAGCTGTCGCGCAGTTGCCCGAAGAGATCCGAGAGCACGCCGTCGTGGTAGCGCAACGCTGCGTCGTATTCGCGGCGTGCCTCGCGCGTCCACGCCGATCGGCCCGCGCGGCGCAAGGATTGCTCGACATCGTCCTGGACTCCGGCGAAAGGGTTGGCGCCGGCTGGCCGCCGAAGCCGGTAGTGCGGATGCGCGCCCATCAGGTGCACCACGATCAGCTTGCGCGGCGCCGGGTCGCGCGCCGCGATGCCGACTTCGTCGATCAGTTCGCCGTCCAGCGTGTCGCCGCTGCGGCCCGGGCGGCGATTGATCGTCGCTGCACGATCTGCCAGCTGCGCATATTGATGCTCGACAGCCATGTCGTCCTGGTTGCCGATCCACCAGACCTTGTAGCCGGCAGCTCGGGCCAGTGCGAGCAGGTGCGGCGCATCGGCGCCGTGCGCCTGGCCGAAGCGAAACAGGCTGCGCAGCGATGGCAGCGTGCTCGCGTCGGCCGACCAGGCATTGCGAATCACGCTGAAATCGTCGCCGAGAGCGGCCTTGAGTGACTCCAGCCGCGGCGTCGTATCGCGAGGGTAGCCGTAGAGGCCGAGGTTGTCGCGGTTGATGCTCTCGCCGATCACCAGCATCACGGTGGAGGCGCCCTCGAAGGTGACGGTCGGAGCGGCATGGCGGGCAGATTCGAGCAGGCGCTGATTGGCCTGGGACTGCTGCGACCAGCCTTCGCGCAGGCGGTTGGCATCGTCCACCCACTTCGTCCAGTACAGCGTGGGGTGCAAGCGTCGCCAAGGCTTGCTGGCATGCGCAATCGCGGACACCAGCACCAGCAGCACCAGTGCGTACCTGCATGCCCGGTGCGAAGGTCGCCAGGCCGCAGCACCAGCCGGCCAGCGCGCCGCACGGCGCAGCGCCAGCGCCAGCAGCGCTGCCGCAGCCAGCACCAGCGTCGCGCGCCAGAGCATGTCGGGCGCGTTCAGCCAGAGATACTCGAGGCTCTCGCGCGTCTGCGTGTTCGACATCGCGCCGAGCACCATCGAGTTGTTGGGCGCGGCGACATAGCGATCCCACAGGTAGTCGCGTACGGCGCCGTCGATCACGAACCCCATCGCCAACGGCCAGGCGAACAGCGCACGCAGCCGGTGCAGTGCCGCAGTGCGAAGTGGCCAGGCCACCCAGACGAGCAGCGGCAGTGCCAGCGCTGCCATCTGGAGCGCGCGGCGCCCGTCGTGCCCGAGGGCGATGAACAGCATCAGAATCGCCGCGACGGCGGCCGGTGCCGCGAACTCGGCCCGCCGGGCTTGGGCAGGCCCCCGCTCGTGCTGCTGAGAGATCAATGTCATGGCTGGCCGAAACAGTGCGCGCGATTCTGCCAGCCGCAATACCCACATCGCCGGCGCCCGGTGTTTGCCCCCGCGCGATGACCCATCCGTCGAGCCGGTCGAAACGGATGGTCTCCGGGGTTTTCAGTCGGGAGATCTCAAGGCAGGGAAATCACGACGTTGCCGACGGCGCGGCCGCTCTCGACGAGCTCGTGCGCCTGCACGATCTGCGCGAGCGGCAGGCGCTGCGCGATCAGGTGCTGCAGCACACCGCGCTGCAGGAAGCCAGTGAGCATTGCGACAGCTCGCTCGCGGTCGGCTTCGTCGAGGTTGTAGACGATGAAGAAGCGCAGATTCACGTTCTTCGCGATCAGCGGGAAGAAGGGCAGCGTGAACTCGCCCTTGCCGCTGCCGTAGACCACGCAATCGCCGCCGGGGCGGATGACGTCGAGGTCGAGTACGGCGTTGGCGGCCACGTCGACCTCGACGATGCGGTCGACGCCTCGGCCCTGTGTCGCCGCACGCACGCGCTCGGCGACGTCTTCGGCGCGGTAGTCGATCACCAGGTCGGCACCGGCCACACGTGCCAGTTCGGCCTTGGCGGCGCTGCTGACGGTGGCGATCACCGTTCGTGCGCCGAGCAGCCTGGCGAACTGCACCGCATAGTGGCCCACGGCACCGGCGCCACCGGCCACCAGAACCGTCTGGCCCTGCACGCCGCCGCCACACAGCATGGCATGCAGCGCCGTCAGCGCGGGGATGCCCAGGCAGGCGCCGGCTTCGTCGCTCGTGCCTTCGGGCAGCACGACGGCCTGGCGCGCGGGCAGCACGACCAACTGCGCGGCGCTGCCGAAGGCGCGGCCCCAGGCCGCGTTCCAGATCCACACGCGCTCGCCGACCCGTGCCGGCGGCACCCCCTCGCCCACCGCGTCGACGACGCCCATGCCGTCGCTGTGCGGCACGACGCGCGGGAAGGCCAGCGCCTTGCTGCGCAGCCCGGCACGCGACTTCACGTCCGACGGATTGACGCCCGACCAGCTCAGCCGCACGCGCACCTCGCCGGGGCCGGGCTGCGGGTCGGGAAGTTCGGCGACGTGCAGCACCTCGGCGGCAGCGCCGGTGCGTTCGTAGAAAGCGGCTTGCATGGCTATCCCGCGGTTGAGTGAGGCGAGATTCTGCGGCATGCCCCGCACGTGCCCTACTTCACGAAAGCGGCGCTCAAGTTCCGGTGGCCTCGGCCGAGCGCCCGAAACGCTCGCTCCGCACGCGCCATTTGCACGCCAACTGGGTCACATGCACAGAGGCCCACCCCACCTGTATCGAGGTGTTGCTGCGATGCTTCGTCATCCGCACCAGAAGTGACTCGCTCATGGCCTCGCTCTCCCGATTCATCGTCATCATCGAACGCTCCGCGCGGCAGGCCCTGCTGTCGGCCGCGCTGCTGGCCACCGCCCTGTCGGCCTCGGCGCAGAACAATTCGACCAAGATCGCCCGCGACCTGCAGCCGGTGCTGACCGCCGCCACCACGCCGGCCATCAACTGGGCGCGCGACATCAACGGCCGCCGCTTCGTGAAGGTGCTGATCGTCAGCAACAGCGACGACGCCGAACTCGCTGCGCTGCGCTCGGCGGTGATGTCCGCCGGCGGCTCCATCTACTACCGGTACAGCTCGGTGCTCGCGCTGGCCGCGCTGGTGCCGGCCGACAAGGTCGGCGGCCTGGCCGCGCGCAGCGATGTGCAGAGCATCTCGCCGAACCGCCTGATGACGCGATCGGCCAGCACGATCGAGAGCGTGACCGGCACGGCGGCCATCCGCAACACCGGCACCACCTCGTACAGCAGCATCAGCGGCTACAGCGGCAAGGGCATCGGCATCGCCGTGCTCGACTCCGGCATCTCGTGGCAGCACGCCAACTTCGTCGGAGACGGCGGTGAGAGCCGCGTGCGCGAATCGGTGAACTTCACCAAGGTCGGCGACGCCGTGCGCGCCGGTGTGACCGACTGGACACCCGGCATCGACGTCTCTGCAACGCTGAACCCGGCCAGCCCGACGATGCAGACCTACCTGGGCAAGATCCAGAACGGTTTTGCGCCCAAGGCCGACCGCTACGGTCACGGTTCGCACGTGGCAGCAGTGGCCGCCGGCCGCGGCACCTACCAGGCGGTGGACACCACCGGCATCGCGCCGAACGCCAACCTGTTCGACGTGCGCGTGCTCGACGACAACGGCTACGGCCAGCTCTCCGATGTGCTCGCCGGCCTGGACTGGGTGCTGTACTACGGCAAGTTCAAGAACATCCGCATCATCAACATCAGCCTGGGCGCCGACTCGACCGAGTCGTACGAGACCGACCCGCTGGCGCGCGCGGTGCGCAACGCCGTCGCGCAGGGCATGGTGGTGGTGGTGGCGGCTGGCAACTTCGGCGTGAACGCGGCCGGCCAGCAGGCCTACGGCACCATCAGCTCGCCGGGCCACGAGCCGAGCGCGCTGACCGTCGGCGCCGTCAACCTGAAAGGCACGATCAGCCGCAAGGACGACGTCGTCACCAACTTCAGCTCGCGCGGCCCGACGCGTGGCTCGCGCGTCGACGCCAGCGGCGTGCGCCAGTACGACCAGATCATCAAGCCCGACCTGGTGGCGCCCGGCAACAAGATCGTCGGCCCGCTCGCCGAAGACACGGCCGCTGCCGGTGGCGCCTGGAATTCGCTCGCCTCGCGCTATGCGGATCTGTCCAAGGTCAGCGGCGCGACGCAGACGCAGGACCGTTCGCTGATGATGCTCAGCGGCACCTCCGTGGCCGCCCCGGTGGTCAGCGGCGCGGTGGCGCTGATGCTGGAAGCCAACGCCGGCCTCACGCCGCCGATGGTCAAGGCGATCCTGCAGTACACCGCGCAGGTGCTGCCCAACGCCAACCTGGCCCAGCAGGGCGCAGGCCTGCTCAACGTCGACGGCGCAGTGCGCCTCGCGGCCGCGATCCGCAACGACATGTACCGCCGCGTCGTCACCGACGGCGGCACGATCCCGGCCGGCGAATCGCTGCTGTGGTGGTCGGGCGCGACGCTTCCCGCGCCGAGCTCGGTGATCAACGGCGAGACCGTGCCCTGGGGCCGCCTGGTGTTCGCCGGCGGCAACCGCATCGTCACCGGCGAGGCGCTGTTCAAGCAGTGGCAGCCCTGGTACGACCCGCGCATCCAGTGGGTGCGCAAGAGCGTCAAGAAGCTGACCGTTCGCTACTGGCCGAACACCGGCAACACCTACCCGATGGCGGTGATGTCGGCACCCGCGCCGAACATGCCCCTGATGACCCCGGGCGTGGTGTCGATGGTCGAGCTGGCCGGCAACTCGTCGCTCACCGGCAAGACCGGCCTGTTCATCCCGGCAGCGACGCTGTCGTCGTGGCTGTCCAGCGGCAGGACGCTGGCGCAAGGGATCGTGATCAGCGAGGGCATCGTCATCAGCGAAGGCATCGTGATCAGCGAGGGCATCGTCATCAGCGAAGGGCTGGTGATCAGCGAGGGCCTGGTGATCAGCGAAGGCATCGTCATCAGCGAGGGTCTGGTGATCAGCGAAGCCGGCACCACGAAGCCGGGCAACCCGCGCGAGAAGCTGGTGACCGGCGAGCCCTGATTCACGGCCGCGGCGCAGGCCGCTGCCACGTCGTTCTGCCCGAGGGGGCGGATCGCTTGTCGATCCGCCCCCTTGTCGTTCGTCGTGAGGGTGACGCTGCCGCCGGACACGCCCCTTGAACAAGCTCCCACCGCTGCTTTTCACCGCCTGGGCGCCCTATGCCTCGGCTCGACGCGCCTGGGCCGAGCTGAGCGCAGGGCCGGCGGCGCGCCACGGCCCGGTGGCCGACCCACCCGAACGACCAGGAGAGAAGACGATGCCCGCACCGAAAGCCAGACCCATCCCCGAAGGCATGCATTCGCTGACGCCGCACCTGGTGTGCGACGGCGCCGCGAAGGCCATCGAGTTCTACAAGGCCGCCTTCGGCGCCATCGAGGGCGGGCGCCTGCCCGGGCCCGACGGCAGGCTCATGCACGCCGCGCTGCGCATCGGCGATTCGGTGCTGATGCTGGTGGACGAGTTCCCGGGCATGGGCTCGGTCGGCCCCAAGGCACTGAAGGGCTCGCCGGTGACGCTGCACCTGTTCGTGCCCGACGTCGATGCCACGATGGCACAGGCCGCCAAGGCCGGTGCGAAGATCACCATGCCGGCCGCCGACATGTTCTGGGGCGACCGCTACGGTCAGCTCGAAGACCCGTTCGGCCACCGCTGGTCGGTCGCCACCCACCTGCAGGACCTGACACCCGAGCAGATCCAGGCCAATTTCGCGAAGATGCCGCCGGCGATGGAATGCGGGCAGTGAGGCCTAGATCTTCCCCAGCGCGCGCAGGATCTTCTCCGGCGTGATCGGCTGAGACGACACGCGCGCGCCGAAGGGTGCGAGCGCGTCGTTGATCGCGTTCATCACCGCGCCCGGCGCGCCGGCGGTGCCGGCCTCGCCGGCGCCCTTGGCGCCCAGCTGCGAGCTGCGCGTGGGCGACTGCACGTGCGAGACGACGATGTCGGGCATCTCGCCGGCCATCGGCACCAGGTAGTCGGCCATGTTGCCGTTGCGCAGCGTGCCGTCTTCGCTGTACAGGCACTCCTCGAACAGCGCGCCGCCGATGCCCTGCACGATGGCGCCGCGCATCTGCTCGTCCACCAGCATCGGGTTGATGACACGGCCGCAGTCCTCCACCGCCCAGTGCTTGAGCAGCCTGACGAATCCGGTGTCGACGTCGACCTCGACGTGGCTGACCTGCACGCCGTTGGTGAAGATGAACGGGTAGTCGCGCTGCGCGTAGTGGCGCGTGACCATCAGTTCGGGCGTGAAGGCCTTGGGCAAGGTGTCGGAACGGAAGTAGGCGATGCGGCCGAGCTCGGCGAGCTCGAGCACGCGCTCGTTGGTGCGCGCGTCGATCACCGCGCCGCGGTGCACGCGCAGCCCGGCGCGCTCGCGCTGCAGGATCGCCTCGGCGGTGGCGAGGATGTTCTCGCGCAGCACGAGCCCGGCCTGCAACACCGCCTCGCCGCCGATGCCGGCGCCGCGCGAGGCCCAGGTGCCGCCGCCGTAGGGCGTGGCGTCGGTGTCGCCGGTGACCACGCGCACGCGGTCGATGGCCACCCCCACCGCATCGGCCGCGATCTGCGCGAAGATGGCCTCGGCGCCCTGCCCCTGCTCGCCCACGCTGCTCATCACCGTGAGCACGCCGCTGGGCTCCAGGCGCAGCGTGGCGCCGTCCTGGCTGGCGATGCGCGCGCCGCCGACGCCGTAGAAGGCCGCGCTCGGATTCGTCAGCTCGATCAGCGTGGCCACGCCGATGCCGCGGTAGACGTTCTGCTTTCGCAACGTGGCCTGCTCGGCGCGCAGCGCGTCGTAGTCGCACACCCGCTTGGCCTCGCGCAGGCAGGCCTCGTGCGAGAGGATCTCCAGCTTGATGCCGGAGGCGCCGGTGGCCGGGTAGGCGTCGTCGGGGATCACGTTGACCTCGCGGAAGGCGATCGGGTCCATGCCGATCTTCGCCGCGATGCCATCGACCAGCGCCTCCGTCACCGCGCAGGCGATCGGGTGGCCCACGCCGCGGTACTGGCAGGTCGGCACCTTGTTCTGGAACACCACCTTCAGCTTGGCGCGGTAGGCCTTGTGCTTGTAGGGCCCGCCGGTCAGGTTGACGACCTGGTTGCCTTCGATGCCGCTGGTGCGCGGGAACATGCTGAAGGGGCCGATGCCGGTGAGGTCGTCGATCTCGAAGGCGAGGATCTCGCCGGCCTTCGTCGCGGCGATGCGCGCCTTGATGCGGTGCTCGCGCGCATGGATGTCGGAGACGAAGCTCTCCAGCCGGTCGGCGACGAACTTCACCGGCCGCTGCAGCAGCATCGCCAGCGCCACGGTGGCGAAGTCGTCCGGGTACGCGTGCACCTTGATGCCGAAGGAACCGCCGACGTCGCGGCAGACCACGCGCACCTGCGACTCCTGCAGCTCGAACTGGCGGCAGTACAGGTCCTGCATCATGTGCGGGGCCTGGAAGGAGTGGTAGACGGTGAGCCGCTGGTCGCCCGGGTTCCAGTCGGCGATCTGGCAGCGCGGCTCCAGCGTCACGCCGGTGTGGCGGCCGAAGACGTAGGTCTCCTCGAACACCACCGCGTCGAGCCGCGCGAAAGCCTCGTCGACGCCGCCGGTGTCCAGCGAGCGCGTGAAGCACAGGTTGTCGCCGAGCTCGGGGTGGATCAGCGGCGTGGCCGGGTCGAGCGCGGTCTCGGTGTCGAGCACGGCGGGCAGCGATTCCCACTCGACCTCGAGCAGGCCGAGCGCGTCTTCGGCCACGGCGCGCGTCTCGGCCACCACGGCGATCACCGGCTCGCCCTGCCAGGTGGCACGCTCGAGCGCCATCGGGTACTGCGGCGCGCTCTTGATGCCCGCGAGGTGCGCCAGCGTGGCCACCCAGGGCTTGCAGATCGCGGCGATCTCCGCGCCCACCACCACTGCGATCACGCCGGGCAGCGCCTGCGCCGCGCTGCGTTCGATGCGCGTGATGCGCATGTGCGCCACCGGCGAGCGCCAGAACACCACGTGCGCCAGGCGCGGCAGTTCGATGTCGTCGACGAACTGGCCGCGGCCCTGCGTGAGGCGGCGCACGCCTTCGCGCGGAATGGCCACGCCGATGTGGCGCTGGTCCTCGGTGACGGCCGGCAGGTCGGCGCCGAGGTCGCGGCGGGTCGGGACTTCCGTAGGGTGGTTCATGCACGCACCTCGTCGGCCGAATCCACCGGCTCGTCGGCGAATCGGCCGGCCTTCTGCTGCTCGAGCACCGCGCACACCGCGTCGACGATGGCGTGGTAGCCGGTGCAGCGGCAGTAGTTGCCGCTCATCCACTCGCGCACCTGCGCGCGGTCGGCCTCGGGCTTGTGCTCGACGAGCTCCAGCGCCGCCATCAGCATGCCCGGCGTGCAGTAGCCGCACTGCAGCGCGTTGTGCTCGACGAAGGCGTCCTGCAACGCCTTCAGCCGCTTGCCCGGCGTCGGCGTCTCGACGGTGTCGACGCGGTGGCCGTCGGCCTGCGCGGCCAGCACGAGGCACCCGCGCACGATCTGGCCGTCGAGCCTCACCGTGCAGGCGCCGCACACGCCGTGCTCGCAGCCCAGGTGCGAGCCCTTCAAACCGCAATCCTCGCGCAGGAAGTCGATCAGGTGCTTGCGGCACTCGACCTCGCGCACGATCGGTGTGCCGTTGACCTCGACGCGCACGCGCCGGGTCGGGGAATCGGTAGGCGTCTTCATGAAGGCTCCGGTCAGGCGTTCGGCGGATCAGCGCTGCAGCAGCGCGGTGACCGCGCGGCGCATCAGCGTGGCGGCGAGTTGCTTCTTCGCAGCCGCCGAATGGGTCAGGTCGTCGAAGGGGTCGAGTTCGGCGCGCAGCGCCGCGTCGGCCTGTGCCAGGCGCGCGTCGTCGAGGGTGCCGCCTTGCAGCGCGGCTTCGGCCGCCCGCGCACGGATCGGCCGGTCGCCCAGGCTGAGGAAGGCCAGGCGCACGTCGCGCAGCGTGCTGCCGGATACCTTCGCGCGAGCGGCCAGCCCCGCCACCGCGTAGTCGCCCTGGCGGCGCGAGAGCTCGCTGAAGTGCTGCCGCTCACCGTCGGCGATCAGCGGGATCTCGCAGGCCATGAGCAACTCGCCCGGCTGCATCGCCGTGGTGTACAGGCCCTGGAAGAAGTCGGCCGCGGCCACGCGCCGCTCGCCCTTGGCGCTGGCGATCACCAGCGTGGCGTCCAGCGCCAGCACGCAGGCCGGCCATTCGGCGGCCGGGTCGGCGTAGGCCAGCGCGCCGCCGAAGGTGCCCAGGTTGCGGATCGCGCGGTGCGCGATGTGCGGCGCCGCCTGCGCCAGCAGCGGCGCGTGCAGTGCCACCAGCGGCGAGCTCTCCACCTCGCTGTGGCGCGCCAGCGCGCCGATGCGCAGCAGGCCGCCCTGCACCGCGATGCCGCGCCAGGCGTCGAAGCCGGCGATGTCGACCAGCAGCGCCGGCTGCGACAGCCGCATGTTCAGCGTGGCCAGCAGCGTCTGCCCGCCCGCGATCACGCGCGCATCGTCGCCGTGTTTCGCCAGCAGCTCGAAGGCATGCTGCGGCGAATCGGCGCGGATGTAGTCGAAGGCCGGGGATTTCATGGGCTGCGCTTCCGGGGGCTCGTCGAAAGCCCCGCTAGGGTTTGTCGGGATTGGGGCTTGTTGATCAAGCGTTCAACAATTTCAGCAGAGTTGACCAGATGATCAATACCGCAGAAACCCGCAAACCGGCCACGCCGCCACGGCGCCGGCTGGAGGCGCGCGAGCGCGAGCAGCAGATCGTCGACGGCGCCACCGATTTCTTCGCGCGGCGCGGCCTCGACGCGCAGATGCGCGAGCTCGCCGCCGAGCTGGGCATCGCCCACACGCTGCTGTACCACTACTTCCCGACCAAGCGTTCGCTGATCGAGCGCGTCTACGAAGAGACCATCGCCGGCCGCTGGGACGCGCGCTGGGAAACCCTGCTCGACGACCCGGCCATCGCCGTCGAGGCGAAGTTCGTCGCCTTCTACCGCGAGTACCTGCCGGCCATCCTCACGCCCGAGTGGCTGCGCACGCTGGTGCACTCGGGCCTCTCCGACGGCCTGATCCCGACGCGCTATTTCGCGCTGGTGCGCGAGAAGCTGTTCCCGCGCCTGATCCGCGAGTCGCGCCGCCATGCCGGCAGCCGCTCGCGGGCGAAGCCCACGCCGCGCGAGGAGTCCGCGCTGATGGGCCTGCACGGCGCGCTGATCTACCAGCTCGGCATCTGGCCGCTGATCTACCAGCAGCATTTCAGCGGCGAAGGCGAGCCCGCGCTGATCGACACCTTCATCCGCGACCGCATCCGCGGCTACCTCGCGCAGGTACACGAGTTCGTGCCGGCCGCGCGTGCGGGCCGCTGAACCGACAGGAGACGAGCCATGGCGATGTCACTGAACCACTTTTCGATTCGCAGCCTCGACCTCGACGCCTGCGAGCGCTTCTACTGCGGCCTGCTCGGCCTGACCAAGGGGCCGCGCCCGCCCTTCCCCTTCCCCGGCCTGTGGCTGTACGCCGGCGACACCGGCGAGTGGGCGAATGCGGTGATCCACATCATCGGCATCGACCGCAACGACCCCGAAGGCCTGAAGCGCTACCTCGGCGACCGCGACGAGAGCAGCCTGCACGGCACCGGCGCCGTCGACCACGTGGCCTTCTTCACCACCGGCCTGGCGCAGATGCTGGCCACGCTGCGCGAGCACGGCATCGAGGGCCGCGAGCGCACCGTGCCGCTGCTCGGGCTGCACCAGGTGTTCGTCGACGACCCCAACGGCGTCGTCGTCGAGCTCAACTTCCCGGCCCACGAGAAGACGGCGCTGGCCGCCTGACCTGGCCATGGCGCGCATCCTGATCAGCGGCGGTTCGCTCGGCGGCCTGATGGCCGCCAACATCCTGCTGCGCGCCGGCCACGACGTGCTCGTTCTCGAGCGCTCGACACGCTCGCTCGAAGGCCGCGGCGCCGGCATCGTGACGCACGAGAACCTGCGCGCCGCGCTGCGCCAGTGCGGCGCGGTGGTCGATCGCACGCTGGGCGTGCCGGTCGAGTCGCGCGTGGTGCTCGACGCGCGCGGCAACGCCGAGTGCCGCTGGGTGCATCCGCAGGTGCTGACCTCCTGGGGGCGCCTGTACTCGCTGCTGCGCGCCGCGCTGCCGGCCGAGCGCTACCGGCTCGGCGCGCAAGTGGCCGGCGTCGAGCAGAACGAAGCTGGTGTGGCAGTGCGCCTGGCCAGCGGCGAGATGGTGGCGGGCGAGCTGCTGATCGCCTGCGACGGCATCCGCTCCGGCGTGCGCGCGCAGTTCGCGCCGAAGGTGCTGCCGCTGTACGCCAACTACATCGCCTGGCGCGGCGTGTGCGACGAGGCCAGCCTGTCGCGCCACACCCGCGAGACGCTGTTCGGCCACTTCGGCTTCGGCCTGCCCGACGGCGAGCAGATGATCGGCTACCCGGTGGCCGGTGCCGACGACAGCATCGAGCCCGGACAGCGGCGCTGGAACTTCGTCTGGTACCGCCCTGCCGCGCCGGGTGCCGAGCTGGCCGCGCTGATGAGCGACGCCGACGGCGTGCACCACCCCGAAGGCATCCCGCCGCAGCAGGTGTCGTGGCGCCATGTCGCGGCGATGCGGCAGGCCGCGCGCGACAAGCTCGCGCCGCAGTTCGCCGAGATCGCCGAGAAGACCGCCGTGCCCTTCCTGCAGCCGATCTACGACTTCATCTCCGACGAGCTCGCCTTCGGCCGCGTCGCGCTGCTGGGCGACGCCGCCTTCGTGGCGCGGCCGCACGTGGGCATGGGCGTGGCCAAGGCCGGCGACGACGCCGTGGTGCTGGCCGCCTGCATCGCCGAGCTCGGCGCCACGCCGCAGGCGCTGCGCCGCTATGCCGCGATGCGCCAGCCGGTGTGCGCCTCGGTGGTGCAGCGCGCGCGTCGGCTGGGTGCCTACATCGAGGCGCGCCAGCGCGGCGCCTCGGCGCTGCGCAACCCGGTCGAGGTGATGCACCAGACAGCCATCGACCCGAGCTTGTTCGGCAACGAAAACCCCGCGACGCAGGCCGCCTGAAGCCTGCCACTCATCACAGCCAGGAGACATCGACATGAGCCACACCCCCGCCAACCTGCGCCGCCGCCGCATCGTCATGGCCGGCACCGCCGTGGCCGCGGCCCCGGCGCTGTTCAACATCGCCCGCGCGCAAGGCGCCGCCATCAAGATCGGCTTCCCGGTGCCGCTGACCGGTGCGTTCTCCGCCGAGGCGCAGGACCAGGTGCGCGCCGCCGAGCTGGCGGTGAAGGAGTGGAACGCCGCCGGCGGCCACAAGGGCCAGATGGCCGAACTGCTGGTGCGCGACGACAAGCTCAACCCCGGCGAGGCGGCCACGCGCACGCTGGAGCTGATCGAGAAGGACAAGGTCAACTTCGTCGTCGGTTCGCTGTCGGCGGCCACGCAGCTGTCGATCAACGCGGTGACCAAGGAACGCAAGGTGCTGTTCAACAGCATCAGCCAGAGCGACACCATCAACGAGGCGAAGGACTGGAGCCTGTACACCTTCCACGAGGCGCTGAACCCGCACCTCACGGCCGGTGCGGTGGGCCGCTACGCCTTCCCGAAGTTCGGCAAGAAGGTGGTCTACCTGACCGCCGACTACGCCTACGGCCACGAGATGGTGCGCGGCTTCCAGCGCGCCGGCGCCGGCCTGGGCGTGCAGACGCTGGCCGACATCCGCCACCCGCTGGGCGCGGCCGACTACTCGGCCTTCCTGCCGCGCATCCAGGCGCTCAAGCCCGACATCCTGGTGCTGTGCAACTTCGGCCGCGACCTCGTCAACAGCGCCAAGCAGGCCACCGACTTCGGCCTCAAGCAAGGCACCAAGATCATCGCGCCGGTGCTGCTGTACACCTCGCGCCAGGCCGGCGGCGCCGACGCCTTCGAGGGCATCCTCGGCGGCACCTCGTACTACTGGGGCATGGAAGACAAGATTCCCAGTGCGAAGAAGTTCAACGACGCCTTCCGCAAGGCCTACAACGGCTCGGTGCCGTCGGACTACGGCGCGCTGGGCTACGCCGGCATCCGCAGCGTGCTGCAGGCGGTGAAGGACGCCGACGCCACCGACTCCACGCGTGTGTCGATCGCACTGCGCCAGCTCAAGTACGACTGGTACAAGGGCCCGCAGTTCTACCGCAAGTGCGACCACCAGTCGGTGCAGTCGGTGGTCATCGTCGAGAGCAAGAGCAAGGGCATGAAGGACAAGAACGACGTCTTCAACGTGCTGGCGATCGAGGCAGCGGACGAGAAGAACCTGCGCACCTGCGAGGAGATGGGGCACAAGGTCACCACCTGATGGAAATAACCCCTCGCTGCTCGCGCTGCAGCTCGTCACCGGCATCGCGCTGGGCGCGGTGTACGCGCTGCTGGCCATCGGCCTGAGCCTGATCTTCGGCATGCTCACCGTGGTGAACTTCGCCCATGGCGCGTTCTTCATGGTGGGCGCCTTCATCGGCCTGTACTTCATGGGCCTGACCGGCAACTTCTGGTTCAGCCTGGTGCTCACGCCGCTGGTGGTGGGTGCGCTCGGGCTGGTCACCGAGCGCTTTCTGGTGCGGCCGCTGTACGGCCGCGGCATCGACTACCCGCTGCTGCTGACCTTCGGCCTGAGCTGGGTGCTGATCGAGGCCATGCGCGTGATGTTCGGCATCGAGGGCATTCCCTCGTCGACGCCGCCCGAATTGCGCGGCGCGGTCGACCTGGGCATCGGCTTCTTTCCGAAGTACCGGCTGTTCCTGATCTTCGCGACGGCAGTGGTGGTGCTGGCGCTGTGGCTGTTCCTCGAGAAGACGCGCTACGGCCTGATCGTGCGGGCCGGCTCGCGCGACGGCGAGATCTGCAAGGTGCTGGGCATCGACATCGCACGCGTCTGGCTGGTGGTGTTCGGCATCGGCACGGCGATCGCCGGGCTGTCGGGCGTGCTGGCCGCGCCCACGCGCGCCGTCAACCCGGAGATGGGCATCCACGTGCTCGCCGAGAGCTTCGTCGTCACCGTGGTCGGCGGCATGGGCTCGCTGCCCGGCGCGGTGCTGGCCGGGCTGCTGGTGGGCATCGTGTTCTCGCTCACCTCGCTCTTCGCGCCCGACCTCGCCGAGCTGTCGATCTTCGTGCTGATGGCGGTGGTGCTGCTGCTGCGCCCGCAAGGCTTCTTCGGCAAGGCAGGGGCTGATGTCGTGAGGCCGGCGTTCGAGTTCGTGCGCCGGCATCGCGTGGCGGCGGTGATGGCCTTCCTGATGGTGTTCCCGCTGCTGATGCCCTACCACGCGCTGGCCATCAACATCCTGCTGTTCGGCCTGTTCGCGGTGGGCTTCAACCTGCTGTTCGGCTACACCGGGCTGCTCTCGTTCGGCCATGCGGCCTTTCTCGGCGTGGGCAGCTACCTCACCGGCATCGCCATGGTGCACGGCGGCTGGCCCTGGTGGGCGGCGGTGGTGCTGGGCGTGGCCTCGGCCGGCGTGGCCGGCCTGGCGATCGGCTTCCTGGCGATCCGCACGCGCGGCATCTACTTCTCGATGGTGACGCTGGCGCTCGGCCAGATCGTCTACTACGCCTTCTACAAGGCCGAGCGCTGGACGGGCGGCGAGAACGGCCTGCGCGGCATCCAGGTGCCGGCGGTGGAGATCGGCAGCCTGCGGCTCGACTTCCTGAACCCGGTCACCAAGTACTACGTGATCCTCGCCTTCGTCGCGCTGGCGCTGTGGTTCGTGTCGCGCATCCTCGCCTCGCCATTCGGCGCTGTGATCGAGGCGGTGCGCGAGAACGATCGCCGCGCCGCCGCCTGCGGTTACGACGTGGCACGCACCAAGCTGCTCGTCTTCGTGCTCTCGGCGGTGATCTGCGGGCTGGCCGGCGCGCTGCGCGCGCTGCACCTGTCGATCGTGCCGATCGATTCGCTGCACTACCTGCTGTCGGGCCAGGCGGTGATGATGTGCCTGCTCGGCGGCATGGGCACCTTCTTCGGGCCCTTCGTCGGCGCCGGCGTGTTCCTCACGCTGGAAGACGTGGTGACGGTGTTCACCAAGCACTGGATGGCCGTGGTCGGCGGCGTGTTCATGTTCTTCGTGCTGTTCTTCCCCTCGGGCATCTGGGGCACGCTGGTCAAGCGCATGGAGCGCGTGCGATGAGTGCCGTGCCCATCCTCGAGGTGGAGAACGTCAGCAAGCGCTTCGGCAACTTCGTCGCGCTCAACAATGTCAGCACGCGATTCGAGGCCGGCAAGCTCAGCGCCATCATCGGCCCCAACGGCGCGGGCAAGAGCACGTTCTTCAATGTCGTCAGCGGTGCCTTCCCGCCCTCGGCCGGCACGCTGAAGTTCCAGGGCCGCGACATCACCGGAACGGCGCAGCACGAGTTCGCGCGCATCGGCATCGCCAAGAGCTTCCAGATCACCACCGTGTTCAAGCAGCTCAGCGCCCACGAGAACGTGCGTGTGGCCGCGCAGATGCGCTCGGCGCGCTACCAGCTGCTCACGCCGCGCGCGAAGCTGACGGCGCTGAGCGACCGCGCCCACGAACTGCTGGCGCGCGTGGGCCTCGCCTCGCTGCACGACCGCACCGCCGCCGACCTCGCCCACGGCCAGCAGCGCGCGCTGGAGGTGGCGATGGCGCTGGCCAGCGAGCCCACGCTGCTGCTGATGGACGAGCCCACCGCCGGCATGTCGCCGGAAGAGACCAAGGTGATGATGGACCTGATCGTGCAGCTCGCAGCGGAGCGCTCGGTGATCATCGTCGAGCACAAGATGAAGCTGGTGATGGGCATCTGCGAGCGGCTGCTGGTGCTGCACCACGGCGAATTCCTTGCAGAGGGCACGCCCGACGAGATCCGCGCCAACACCGAGGTGCGGCGCGTCTACCTGGGGCAGGGCTAGATGAATTGCACATCGAGGCATGCTGACCGTGCGCGCTGACTTTCGCCTTGTGGCTGGGGGAAAGGCTCCCCGCACCCCCCCCAACCAGCGCCTGCTCGAAGTCGACGGCCTGGATGCCTGGTACGACCGCAGCCACGTGGTGCAGGGCCTGCGCTTCCACGTCGATGCGGGCGAGATCGTCACGCTGATGGGACGCAACGGCGCCGGCAAGACGAGCACGCTGAAGGCGATCATGGGGCTGCTGGCCAAGCGCGGCGGCCAGGTGCGTTTCGACGGGAAAGAGATCCTGGCGCAGCCGGCCCATGCCCGCTACCACCTCGGCCTGGCCTACGTGCCGGAGGAGCGGCGCATCGTGCCGGGCCTGACGGTGCTGGAGAACCTGCGCCTGGGCCTGATCGCCGGCAAGGAGCGGCACACCGAGCGCGCGCGCATCGACGAGATCGTGCGGACCTTCCCACGGCTGGCCGAGCGCATGCACCAGGAAGGCACATCGCTGTCCGGCGGCGAGCAGCAGATGCTCGCCATTGCCCGCGCGATGATGAGCAAGCCGCGCATGATCCTGCTCGACGAGCCCTCTGAAGGCATCATGCCGCTGCTGGTGCACGAGATGTTCGAGCTGTTCGCGCGCATGAAGCGCGAGGGCACGACCATCCTGCTGGTCGAGCAGAACGTCGAGCGCGCACTGTCGATCTCCGACCGCGCCTACATCCTCGACCAGGGGCAGATCGCCCACGAAGGCAACGCTGCCGAACTGCTCGCTGACCGCGAGATCCAGGAGCGTTACTGCGCGGTGTAGCGGGGCCGCTGCGTACGCCGGGCCGGGCCGCGTGACTTGAACCACGACAGGCACACGGGATTTGTTACCGCGCTGGCACGGCGGGAACATCTGCCTCATGCTCACCTCCAATGAACGAGGTGATGACGTGAACCTGCTTTCCGCACTCGACGACCAACCGCCCGCCCTGCTGTCGGCCCAGTTGTTCACGATGAGCGTCTTCCTGACGGCCTACCTCGTCGCCGTGACGGGGCTGCTGGGCACGCGGGGCCGCCTGCGCGCCGCCGTGGTCGCAGCGCTGGCGGGCATCGCCCTCGGATTCCTGTTCACCCCCTGGACGCTCGGCGCGCTGTTCGTGGCCGGCAGCGTCGGCGCGATCGGCCTGTTCATCGGGCTGAGCTGGCTGCTCAGCCGCGCGCTGGGCGTGCACGACCACGCCCCGTCGATGCTGCCCGAGCTGGAGGTGGAAGACAAAGCGCTGCCCGTGCTGGTGACGCTCTCCGCCGCCGACCGCGTGGATCGCACCGAGCGCGGCGGTTTCGCGCCGCCCACCGCGCCCGCTCCGCTGGGCTGACGCCTGGCGCCCGAGCGGCGCCCACCTTCCTCAGCTGCCTTTCATCAAGACGCCGCCGCCCCAAGGGCGGCGTCTTCCTTTGTGCGGCACTTCGGCGCGGCTTGAACTGGTTCAAGGACGCGGGACACGGCGCGCGTGACCATGCCCGCCAGCACTACCCGCACAAGCCAAACCAGGAGAGCCTCATGAAACGTCTATATCCCGCCTCGCCACTCACGCTGACGGCCGCGCTGCTGATCGCGGTCTCGTCCTTCTCCGCCACGGCGCAGGACAAGAAGGGCGTCACCGAGCCCGAGCTGAAGTACCAGGCCGGCGGTTCGCCCCTGGCCGGCGAGCCGATGTACCAGTCGACCAACCCGAAGGCCCCGCCGATGACGCAGGCCGAGTTCGACAGCGCGCGCAAGATCTACTTCGAGCGCTGCGCCGGCTGCCACGGCGTGCTGCGCAAGGGCGCCACCGGCAAGCCGCTGACGCCCGACATCACCATGGCCAAGGGCACCGACTACCTGAAGGTCTTCATCGCCTACGGCTCGCCGGCCGGCATGCCGAACTGGCAGACCAGCGGCGAGATGGACGAGAAGACCGTCGACCTGATGGCGCGCTACATCCAGCACGACCCCCCGGTGCCGCCGGAGTTCGGCATGGCGCAGATGAAGCAGACCTGGAAGGTCATCGTCCCGCCCGAGAAGCGGCCGACGAAGAAGATGAACAACTACAACATCGAGAACATCTTCTCGACCACGCTGCGCGACACCGGCGAGGTGGCGCTGATCGACGGCGACACCAAGAAGATCATCAACATCGTCAAGACCGGCTACGCGGTGCACATCTCGCGCATGTCGGCCTCGGGCCGCTACCTGTTCGTGATCGGGCGTGACGCCAAGATCAACATGATCGACCTGTGGATGGAGAAGCCCGACAACGTGGCCGAGATGCGCATCGGCCTCGAGGCGCGCTCGGTGGACACCAGCAAGTACAAGGGCAAGGAAGGCGACTACACCGACAAGCTGGCCATCGCCGGCGCCTACTGGCCGCCGCAGTACGTGATCATGAAGGGCGACACGCTCGAGCCGCTGAAGATCGTCGGCACCCGCGGCATGGTCGTCGGCACGCAGGAATACCACCCCGAGCCGCGCGTCGCCTCGATCGTGGCCTCGCACTTCAAGCCCGGAGTTCGTGGTCAACGTCAAGGAGACCGGCAAGACGCTGATGGTCGACTACTCGAACATCGACGCGCTGAAGGTCACCGAGATCGGCTCGGCACCCTTCCTGCACGACGGCGGCTGGGACAGCACCAAGCGCTACTTCATGGTGGCGGCCAACCAGAGCAACAAGATCGCGGTCATCGACGCCAAGGACGGCAAGCTCGCCGCGCTCGTCGACGTGGGCAAGATCCCGCACCCGGGCCGCGGCGCCAACTTCATCCACCCGAAGTTCGGGCCGGTGTGGGCCACCGGCCACCTGGGCGACGAGACGATCTCGCTGATCGGCACCGACCCGAAGAAGAACAAGCAGTACGCCTTCAAGGAGGTCGCCAAGCTCAAGGGCCCGGGCGGCGGTGCGCTGTTCATCAAGAGCCACCCGAAGAGCAAGCACCTGTACTCGGACGCGCCGCTGAACCCCGACCCGAAGATCTCGCAGTCGGTGGCGGTGTACGACATCAACAACCTGGACAAGGGCTTCACCGTGCTGCCCATCGCCGAGTGGGCGGGCCTGAAGGACGACGGCGCCAAGCGCGTCGTGCAGCCCGAGTTCAACAAGGCCGGCGACGAGGTGTGGTTCGCGGTGTGGAGCGCGAAGAACAAGGAGAGCGCGCTGGTGATCGTCGACGACAAGACGCTGAAGCTGAAGGCCGTCATCAAGGACCCGCGCCTGATCACGCCGACCGGGCACTTCAACGTCTACAACACCCAGCACGACGTGTACTGATCGGAGGCCACCCCATGAAGAACCACAGCGTTTACGTGCTCTTCCTGGCGATGGCCGCGTTCGGGCTGCGGCCCCGGCGCAGGCCAATCCCGAGGAGGCCATGGCCAAGGCCGGCTGCATGGCCTGCCACGCCAAGGACAAGAAGATGATCGGCCCGGCGTTCAAGGAGATCGCCGCCAAGTACAAGGGCCAGGACGTGGTCGCCACGCTGATGCAGAAGGTGCGCACCGGCGGCAAGGGCAACTTCGGCCCGATCCCGATGGCGCCCAATCCGCCCGAGAAGATCAACGACGCCGACCTGAAGGCGGCTGTCGAGTTCATCCTCAAGTCCTGAGCCGACCATGCGTGCCTGGCCGCTCCTCCTTGCCCTGCTCGCCGGCGGCTCCGCCGTCGCGCAGGTCCCGGGCGGGGCGCGCGAGGCGCAGCTGGTGCGCATGGTGCGGCAGGACTGCGGCTCCTGCCACGGCATGACGCTGGCGGGCGGCCTGGGCCCCGCGCTGACGCGCGAGGCGCTGGCCGACAAGCCGGTCGAATCGCTGGCCGCCACCATCTACCACGGCCGTCCCGGCACACCGATGCCGCCCTGGCGCTCGATGCTCAGCGCCGACGAAGCCCGCTGGATCGCCGAGCGCCTGCTGGCCGGCTTCCCGAAGGAAAACCGATGAGAGCGCTGCTGTTCGCGCTGGTCAGCCTGCTCGCCGCGTGTGCGGGCGCCCCCACCACTCCCACGAATCCCGCCAAGGGCACCGGCGACCTCGGCGTCGTCGTCGAGCGCGCCAGCGGCACCTTGGCCATCGTCGACACCAGTGAACGGCGCGTGCTGGCCGAGGTGCCGGGGCTGGGCGACCTGTCGCACGCCTCGGTGGTGTTCTCGCGCGACGGCGGCAGTGCCTTCGTGTTCGGCCGCGACGGCGCGCTCACGCGTGTCAACCTGTCCACGCGCCGCATCGAGCAGCGCGTGCAGCAGGCCGGCAACTCGATCGGCGGCGCCATGTCGCAGGACGGCACGCTGGTCGCCGCGCAGAACTACCAGCCCGGCGGCATCAAGGTATTCGACGCGAAGACGCTGGCACTGGTGGCCGACATTCCCGCCGAATACGCGCCCGGCCAACGCTCCCGCGTCGTCGGCCTGGCCGACCTGCCGGGCAAGCGCTTCGTGTTCTCGCTGTTCGACGCCGACCAGATCTGGATCGCCGACCTCAACGACGCGGCGAGACCGAAGCTGACCAAGTTCGAGAACGTCGGCCGCCAGCCCTACGATGCGCTGGTCACGCCCGACGGCCGCCACTACATCGCCGGCCTGTTCGGCGAGGACGGCTTGGCGATGATCGACCTGTGGGCCGACAAGCCGGTGGTGCGGCGCATCCTCGCTGGCTACGGCCGCGGCCAGGAGCCGCTGCCCGTGTTCAAGATGCCACACCTGCGCGGCTGGGCGGTGGCCGGGCGCCACGCGTACCTGCCGGCGATCGGCCGCCACGAAGTGCTGGTGGTCGATACCCAGACGTGGGCCGAGGTCGGCCGCATCGCCGTGGCCGGCCAGCCGGTGTTCGTGATCGCACGGCCCGACGGCCGCCAGGTCTGGGTCAACTTCGCGGTGCCCGACTACGACCGCGTGCAAGTGATCGATACGCTGACGCGGCAGATCGTCAAGACACTGGAGCCCGGCAAGGCGGTGCTGCACATGGAGTTCACGCCGCGCGGCGAGGCGGTCTGGATCAGCTCGCGCGATGCCAACCGCGTGACGGTGATCGACACCTCGAGCTTCGCCACGCAGGCCACGTTGCCGCTGGCCGCACCGAGCGGCGTGTTCTTCACCAGCCGCGCGGCGCGCATGGGGTTCTGAGCCATGGACACACTCGCCCTGCTCAACCGCTGGCAGCACGATTTTCCCCTCGTGCCGGCACCCTTTGCCGCGATTGCCGCAGTGCTCGGCAACACCGAGAGCGAGGTCATCGCCGCCTGCCGCAACGCACAGGCCGGTGGGGTGATCAGCCGCATCGGGGGCGTGTGGGCGGCCGGTGCCGGCGGCGCGGCGATGCTGTGCGCGCTGGCGGTGCCGGCGAGCCGGCTGGAGGCCGTGGCGGCACAGGTCGACGCCGTGCCCGGCGTGAACCACAACTACGAGCGCGAGCACCGCTACAACCTGTGGTTCGTCATCACCGGCGGCGATGCTGCCACGCTGCACGCCAGGCTCGACGCACTGGAGCGCGACACCGCGCTGCACGCCTTGCGCCTGCCGATGCAGCGTGTCTACCGCATCGACCTGGGCTTCGATCTCGAGCGAGGCCAGGCCGCGCGACGTGCGGCAGCCTGCGGCACGGGCGTGCAGCGCGTCGCACCGCTCGATGCACCGCTGGCCGCGCTCGTCGAGGGCGGGTTGCCGCTGATCGAGCGGCCGTACGCGGCCTGGGCCGAGCGGCTCGGCCTCGCCGAAGCCGCCGTGCTGCAGACGCTGCGCCGCTGGCTGGCGCAAGGCACGCTGCGCCGCTTCGGCGTGGTGGTGCGCCACCACGAACTCGGCTTCGACCAGAACGCGATGACGGTGTTCGACGTGCCCGACGCACAGGTCGACGCCTGCGGCGCGGCGCTCGCGCGCCAGCCCGGCGTGACGCTGTGCTACCGCCGCGCGCGTGCCGAAGGCTGGCCCTTCAACCTGTATTGCATGGTGCACGGCCGCGAACGCGCCGCGGTGCGCCAGCTGATCGACGCGGCCACGCACGCCGCCGGCCTGCAACACCGGCCGCACGAGGTGCTGTTCAGCCTGCGCCGCTTCAAGCAGCAGGGTGCGAGCTACTTCCGCGCCAGCACGAAGGAGGCCGAACATGCCGGCGCCTGACGCTCCCACCGACGTGGTCGCGCCCGACCGCATCGACCGCCGCCTGATCGACCGGCTGCACGGCGAACTGCCGCTGACCGAGCGTCCCTTCGCCGACGTCGGCCTCGAGCTCGGCATCTCGGAAGACGAGGTGATCGAGCGGCTGCGCCGCATGCTCGCACACGGCACGCTGACGCGCTTCGGCCCGCTGTTCCAGATCGAGCGCGCCGGCGGCCTGTTCGTGCTCGCCGCGCTGGAGGTGCCGGAAGCGGACTTCGCGCGCATCACGGCGCTCGTCAACGGCCTGCCCGAGGTGGCCCACAACTACCGCCGCGAGCACCGGCTCAACATGTGGTTCGTGGTCGCGGCCGAGTCGCATGAGGCCGCGAAGGCGGCGCTCGCGCACATCGAGCAGCTCACCGGCCTGAAGGTGCATGCCTTCCCGAAGGAGCGCGAGTACTTCGTCGGGCTCCGATTGACCGCGCAGGAGTGAAGTCGCCATGCAGTTGACCGATTTCGACCGCGAACTGATCGCCGCCACCCAGAGCGGCCTGCCGCTGGTGTCGCGCCCCTACGAGGCGGTGGGCGCGATGATCGGCGTGAGCGGCGAGAAGGTGCGCGAGCGCCTGGCGCAGATGCTCGACGAGGGGCTGATCCGCCGCATCGGCGCGGTGCCCAACCACTACCGGCTCGGTTACCTGGCCAACGGCATGACGGTGTGGGACGTGGCCGACGAACGCGTCGACGAACTCGGCGAACGCATCGGCGCCCTGCCGGCGGTGAGCCACTGCTACCGCCGGCCACGCGAACTGCCGCTGTGGCCCTACAACCTCTTCGCGATGGTGCACGGCCGCTCGCGCGACGAAGTGCAGCAGCAGGCCGACACCATCCGCCAACTGCTCGGCGACGCCTGCCGCGGCAGCGACATCCTCTACAGCAGCGCCATCCTCAAGAAGGCCGGGCTGCGCATTTCCGAAAGCTGACCATGTTCCGCGTTTCCCAATACATGCGCGAGCTGGTGCGCGCCGAAGCCGACGGGCACTACCCGTTGCCCACCACGCGCGGCGCAGGCCCCACGGGCCCGGTCGTGATCTGGAACCTGATCCGCCGCTGCAACCTGACCTGCAAGCACTGCTACTCGATCTCGGCCGACCACGACTACAGCGGCGAGCTGAGCACGCCGGAGGTCTTCACCGTGATGGACGACCTGAAGGCCTTCAAGGTGCCGGTGCTGATCCTGTCCGGCGGCGAGCCCCTGCTGCGCCCGGACATTTTCGAGATCGCGCAGCGCGCGAAGACGATGCGCTTCTACGTCGGCCTGTCGACCAACGGCACGCTGATCGACGAGGCCATGGCCGACCGCATCGCGGCGCAGGGATTCGACTACGTGGGCATCAGCCTCGACGGCATCGGCGCCACGCACGACCGCTTCCGCCGCCTGGACGGCGCCTTCGACCGCAGCCTGGCGGCGATCCGCCTGCTGCATGCGCGCGGCGTGAAGGTCGGCATGCGCTACACGATGACGGCGATGAACGCGCACGACCTCGAGCCGCTGCTCGAGCTGATGCGCCACGAGGGCGTCGACAAGTTCTACTTCTCGCACCTGAACTACGCCGGCCGCGGCAACATCCACCGCGCCCGCGACGCACAATTCGCCGCCACGCGCGCCGCGCTCGACCTGCTCTACGAACGCGCCTGGCAGGCCGCGAAGGCCGGCAGCGAGCAGGACTTCGTCACCGGCAACAACGACGCCGACGGTGCGTACCTGCTGCAATGGGTGCAGACCCGCCTGCCGCGCTGGGCCGCGCCCCTGCGCGAGCGGCTGGTCGCCTGGGGCGGCAACTCGTCCGGCGTGAACGTGGCCAACATCGACAACCTCGGCGTGGTGCACCCCGACACCATGTGGTGGCACCACGCGCTGGGCAGCGTGCGCGAGCGGCCCTTCTCGCAGATCTGGATGGACACCAGCGACCCGCTGATGGCCGGGCTGAAGGCGGTGCCGCGTCCGGTGGGCGGCCGCTGCGCCGGCTGCAAGCACTTTGCCTTGTGCGGCGGCAACACCCGCGTGCGCGCCCAGCAGGTCACCGGCGACGCCTGGGCCGAAGACCCGGGCTGCTACCTCGACCGACGAGGAGATCGGCCGCGCCGGCGACGCGCCAGCCCGCGTCGAGCTCAAGCCCTTCGCCTACGCGGCGCATTGAGGCCGCCATGAACCGACTCTCCAGCTTCCTGAAGTTCGCGCTGGCCGCTGCGTGTCTTGCGATGGCCGCCGACATGGCGCGCGCCGAGCCGTCCGCGCCCGAGCTGTACCGCGAGCACTGCGTGGCCTGCCACGGCGAGCAGCGCCTGGGCGGCATGGGCCCGGCGCTGCTGCCCGAGAGCCTGCAGCGCCTGCGCCCCGCGGAGGCCACGGCGGTGATCACGAACGGCCGCACCGCCACGCAGATGCTGGGCTTCCGCGACAAGCTCGATGCCGAGCAGATCGCCGCGCTCGCCAAGTGGATCTACACGCCCGTGACGCCGGCGCCGGGATGGAGCGAAGAACAGATCCGCGCCTCGCGCACCGCGCTGGCCGGCGCGGCGCGGCTGCCTGCGAAGCCTCGGTGGCCGGCCGACCCGATGAACCTGTTCGTCGTGGTCGAGGGCGGCGACCACCATGTCTCGCTGGTCGACGGCGACCGGTTCGAAGTCATCCACCGCTTCGCCTCGCGATTCGCGCTGCACGGCGGGCCGAAGTTCTCGCCCGAGGGGCGTTTCGTCTACTTCGGTTCGCGCGACGGCTGGATCACCAAGTACGACCTGTGGAACCTCGCCGTGGTGGCCGAGGTGCGCGCCGGGCTGAACATGCGCAACGTGGCGGTGTCGGGCGACGGCCGCTGGGTGATGGCGGCCAACTACCTGCCGCACACGCTGGCGCTGTTCGATGCCGACCTGAACCTGCAGCGCATCTACGGCGCGGCCACCCTGGACGGCAAGGCCACGTCTCGCGTCTCGGCGGTCTACGACGCGCAGCCGCGAAAGAGTTTCGTCGTCGCGCTGAAGGACATCCCGGAGCTCTGGGAGATTTCCTACGACCCGAAGGCCGAGCCCATCCACGATGGCCTGGTGCACGACTACAAGATGGGCGAGGCGATCGCCAAGCCGGGCTACCTGGGCGTGCGCCGCACGCCGCTGGACGAGCCGCTGGACGACTTCTTCTTCGACCAGGGCTACCGCCACGTGCTCGGCGCGACGCGGCCCAAGGCCGACGGCAGCCCGAGTGCGCAGGTCGTCAACCTCGACATCCGCCGACGCATTGCCGCGCTGCCGCTGGCCGGCATGCCGCACCTCGGATCGGGCATCACCTTCGCCTGGAAGGACGGAACCGTGCTGGCCTCGCCGAACCTGAAGGACGGCGTGGTGCAGGTGATCGACATGAAAACCTGGCAGAGCGTGAAAAGCATCGCCACGCCCGGCCCCGGCTTCTTCATGCGCAGCCACGAGAACAGCCGCTTTGCCTGGGTCGACTCGATGATGAGCCCGACCGCCCGCGACACGCTGACCATCATCGACAAGGTCACGCTGGAAACCGTGGCGCAGGTGAAGGAGCCCGGCCGGACACTCGCGCACATCGAGTTCACCCGCGATGGCCGCTACGCGCTGGCCAGCCTGTGGGAAACGACGGCGCGCTGATCGTCTACGACGCGCGCACGTTCAAGGAGCTCAAGCGCCTGCCGATGAGCAAGCCGGTGGGCAAGTACAACGTGTGGAACAAGATCTCGCGGTCGGAAGGCACGTCCCACTGAGCCGGAGGCCCCTCACTTGCTGGGGGAAGCACCTCCCCCCTGATTCGGTGTGACTTAGCGCCGCACGTCCTGATGACGGCGCCGGTACAGTCTCGCCATCAGGTTCCACCTCCGCTCATGAAGTCCCTTCTTTCAGTTCTGGCGCTCGCCTGCGTGGCAATGGGCGCGCAGGCGCAGACCAAGATGTACAAGTGCACCGGCGACGGCCGCACCATCTATCAGCAGACGGCGTGTGCTTCCGCGGCGCCGGCGGCAGCAGCTTCGGCAGCGGCGGACAAGCCCGCGACACCGGCCCGTGCCGGCGGCTCCCGGCAGGCAGCCCCGGCCGTTCGAGCCGCGGGTTCGGGCGGAAGCGCCGGCAGCGGGCCTGCAGGATCGGCCGACACGGCCGGTCGTCTGGCCACCTCACGCCCCTGATTCACCGCGGGCCGCCGATCGCCGCTGCCCGCGCCGCGATCCGGCGGCGCAGCGGGTCGCGTGGCCCTGCTGAGTCGCCATCGCTTTCGCGCTGGTGAGCTCGTGCGACCAGGGCGTTCAGACGAAGGTGTTGACCTGGGTGCCCAGCGTGCCCGAAGTCGCCAGCGCCGGCTGGGGCAGCGACGCGATCAGCTGCGTGGCCGACGACGACTGCATGTCCAGCGCTTTTTTCAGCACCAGCACCGAGGCCGCTGCCTGCACCGAGCCCGGTGTGGCAGCCGACGCGCCGGCCACGGCAGAGCTAATGGAATCCATGGGGGCTCCTTCGTCGAAGTGACGACTGAGCCCTGGGTTTCGGCAGGAGCGCGCCGATCTGAAGCCTGCGTCGCGATAATCGCCCGAATGCCTCCTGACCGACCCCAGCCCACGGTGGCCCTGAAGCAGGCGCGGCGCGCCTGGAACCTGTTGCACGTCGACTCCCTGCAGGCCCGGCGCCTGGCCGAGCGGTCGATCGCGGCGGCCACGAGCACCGCCGACGTGGTGGCGGAAGGCTGGGGGCGGGTCGCATTCGGCTACCACCTGCTCTACTTCGGCACCGCCGCCGAGGCCGCGCGCGAGTTGCGCCGCGCAATCGGCTGTTTCGAGCTCGGCGCCGACCGGGCCGGGCACCTGCTGGCCAGCGCCGCCCTGGCGCGCTCGATGTGGCGCAGCGGCCGCGCCCGCGAGGCGCTCGACGCCGTGCTGCCCTTGCGTGACGAAGGCGTTCGCGTGCTGCGCCACGATCAGCGCGGGGTGCTGCTCAACACCATCGCCGGCTGCTACTCGGCACTGGGCGACTCGGCGCAGGCCTTCGCCCACATGTTCGAGGCACTGCGCGATGCCGGCCCCTCGCGCGGCCGCGGCTTCGACACCGTGCTGCACTGCAATCTCTCGCACGAGCTGATGCAGATCGGCGACTGCGAGCACGCGCTTCAGCATGTCGAACAGGGCCTGGCTGCCTGCAGCCGGCTGAAGAACGCACGGCTGTTGTGCGTGCTGCTGATCAACCGCGTGGCCTGCCTGACTGAACTGGGCCGCGCCGCCGAGAGCCTGCCGGACGTACGCACCGTGATGGCGATGCCGGCGGATCCCGACGGACGCGGCAGCATGGAGCCGGCATTCGAGACCCTGGCCATCGCCGCGCTGCGCGCCGGCGAGCTCGCGCTCGGCGCCCAGCTGGTGGATGCGGCGCGGGCCAGCGGCGCTTCGGAGATCGCCGACGAGCGCATCGAGCGCATCACGGCGAGCGCCCTCCTCTGCCTGGCCCACGGTGACGCGAAACAGGCAGTTCAGGTGCTGCGGGCCGGCCTGGCGGACGCTGAGCTCGACGACGTCGACGGCTTGAGCACGCGCATTCGCGCGCAGTTCTTCGGCGTGCTCAGCGAGGCTCACGAGGCCGCAGGCGACGACGCGGCCTCGCTCGCGGCGCTGCGGCAATGGCAGCGCCTGCATCAGGCACAGGTCCAGCTGGCTTCGCGGGCGCGCTACCAGGCCGCCACCCTGCAGACGGAGCTGCTGCGGCTGCAGCACCGGCTCGACGAGAACGACGAGCGGCGCCGCCGCACCGAGCGCGCGCGGTCCGAGCTCGTGCAGATCAACGCGGCGCTGTCGCACAAGATCGACGAGGTGCAGGCGCTCCAGGAGGCGCTGCGCCAGCAGGCCATGCGCGACTCGCTGACCGGCCTGTTCAACCGCCGCTACCTCAACAACACGCTGCCCACGATGTTCGCGCTGGCACAGCGCGAGGGCCAGCCGATGTCGCTGGTGATCATCGACCTCGACCATTTCAAGCGCGTCAACGACACGCATGGCCACGCCGCGGGCGACCGCCTGCTCGCCGCCTTCGGCGACATGCTGTCCGAACACGGCCGCCGCAGTGACGTGCTGTGCCGCTACGGCGGAGAGGAGTTCTGCCTGCTGATGCCGCGCACCACGGCAGACGGCGCGCGCCGCAAGGTGAAGCTGCTGCTGCGCCGCTGGCGCGCACAGCGCTTCGCGCTGGAGGAAGACACGCTGGAAGGCCTGAGCTTCTCGGCCGGCGTGGCCGACACTTCGCTGGCGCCGGCCTCGCCCGATGCGCTGCTGAAGGCGGCCGACGATGAACTGCTCGCCGCCAAGCGCGAAGGTCGGGGCCGCATCGGCATGGCGGCCAGCGTTCCCGCCGAATCAGGGATGGGGTTTCCCCGCGCCGGGCTGTAAATCCCGCCACGCCGGGCAGATACTGCGCCGGTGGGTGGGGGTGAATGCGGACGACGTCTCGCAGGCACACCGAAGCAGTTGCTCCACACCGGTTGACGACCAGTGGCCGATCGAGGGAGGCGCCATGGACGCATCGGAAGACACCGTTCCCAGGCCCGTGGCCGGGCGGGCACCTGCCTGGGATTGGAGCAAACCCTTCGAGGCCAGCGAGAGCTGGTCGGAGTCGGTGCTGTCGGAGTCGATGCTCGACGAGTTGCGCCGGCTGGACCCGGAGGGTGCTGGCGCAGACTTGACCGAAGCCCTTGCTGTGTGCCTGCGGCTGGGCGAGCCGATCCTGCTGTCGATCGAGCTGGACAGCTGGGTCTGGCCCATCACGCTCTTTCCCGACCGGGGCCTGTATCGCGCGCCGATCGACTGGTCGAAGGCGACGCCGGCCGGCCTGGCGCGTGCTCGCCTGCTCGACTGCGAGCCGGCCCTGCACGCGCCGCCGCAGCCGGGCCGCAGCAGGCGATCGAACATGGCGCCATGCCACTACCGGATCGAGGGCCTGATCTGGGCCCTCGCCTTGCAGGGGCCGAGAAGCAGCTTGCTGGGCGCGCTGCAAGGGCCGCTGCACTTCGGGCTCGCCGCCGGAGCCGGCGACGACGCCGAGTGGCACCTCCCAGGTGCCCTGGGCTCGGCCCTGGCGCGGCTGCGCGACACGACGGCGACCCTGGCCGAGATCGCCCGTTGGCCCGGCCTCGATGCGATGCGGGCCAGCCGGCTGCTCAACGGCCTGCACTTGAGCTCGCGCCTGAGCGTTGTGAACGATCACCAGTGGCGTAACAGCCAGCAGGCCGCCTGGAGCGATACCGTGCCGAGCCGCTGGCCCTACCGTGGAGTTCACAGGCCCTAGACTGCGCGCATGCCGAGCCGCAGGATCCTGAGATTTGCCGTGGGCGCCGTTGCGGCGCTGTTGCTCGCCGGGGCGGTGTTCCTCGTCAACCTGGTCTGGTTCCGCCCCTTCAGCCTCGACCTCTTCTTCGAGAAGGTCTTCATCGAGGAGGCGCTGGCCAAGCCGGAACTGCTCACCGAGATCGGCATCGCCGAACAGTTCGGCTACCGCCGGCACAACGCGCACCTCGACGACCTCTCCATCGCCAAGACCGAGGCCGACGCGGCGCGCCTGCGCCAGCGGCTGGCCGATCTGAAGGCCTACGACGGCCGCTCGCAGACGCCGTCGCAGAAGTTGTCGACCCGCGTGCTGGCGTGGTTCCTCGAAAGCCGCGTCGAGGGCGAGCCGTTCCGCTTCCACGACTACCCGGTCGAGCAGCTCTGGGGCGTGCAGAACCAGACACCGGACTTCCTCATCAATGCACACGCCATCACCGACCGCCGCGGCGCCGAGGATTACCTGTCGCGCCTGGGCGAAGTCGGGCGCAAGTTCGACCAGGTGATCGAAGGGCTCGAGAAGCGCCAGCAGATCGGCGTGATCCCGCCGCGCTTCGTGATCGAGCGGGTGCTCGCCGGCATGCGCGACTTCGCCGGCAAGCCTGCCGCCGAAAACCCTCTCTACACGCACTTCGCCAGCCGGCTGGCCGCGCTGGACGAGCTGGCACCGGCCGATCGCGCGGCGCTGCTGACGCGCTGTGCCCAGGCACTCGACGGCGGCGTGGTGCCGGCCTACCGCCGCCTGATCGCCTTCTTCGAACAACAGCTGCCGCGTTCCACCACCGACGACGGCGTGTGGAAGCTGCCCGACGGCGACGCCTACTACCGCCACCTGCTGCGCGAGCAGACGAGCACGCGGATGACGCCGCAGGAGGTGCACGACCTCGGCCTGGCCGAGGTGGCGCGCATCGAAGCCGAGATGAAGGCGATCCTGCTTGCGCAAGCGGAGCTGCGGCCGCAGGAGAGCGTGGCGCAGGCGCTGGCCCGCCTGGCACGCGAGCCCCGTTTCCTCTACCCCGACAACGACGACGGGCGACGCGCCGCGCTGGCCGACTACAGCGCCATGCTGCGTGAGCAGCTCGAGCGCTCGAAGGCGCTGTTCGGCCGCCTGCCCGCGGCGCAGATCGAGGTGCGCCGTGTGCCCGAGTTCAAGGACAAGACGGCGCCCGGCGCCTACTACAACCCGCCGGCGATGGACGGCACGCGGCCCGGCGTCTTCTTCGCCAACCTGCGCGACATGGCCGAGACACCGAAGTTCGGCATGCGCACCCTGGCCATCCACGAGGGCGTGCCCGGCCACCACTTCCAGATCGCCATCGCGCAGGAGCTGCAGGGCGTGCCGACCTTCCGCAAGGTGCTGCCCTTCACCGCCTACATGGAAGGCTGGGCGCTCTACACCGAATGGCTGGGCAAGGACATGGGCCTGTACGCGAACGATCCGTACGGCGACCTGGGCCGCCTGCAGGCCGAGATGTTCCGCGCCGTGCGGCTGGTCGTCGACACCGGCATCCACTTCAAGCGCTGGCCGCGTGAGCGCGCCATCGCCTACATGGTCGAGAAGACCGGCCTGGCCGAATCGGGCGTGATCGCGGAGATCGAGCGCTACATCGTCGACCCCGGCCAGGCCTGCGCCTACAAGATCGGCATGCTGCGCATCCAGGCGGCGCGCGCGCGGGCCGAGCAGGCGCTGGGTGCACGTTTCGACGCGCAGGCGCTGAAGGATTTCCACGACATGCTGCTGGCCGGCGGTGCGCTGCCGCTGGAGGTGCTCGACGAGCAGGTCGACGCCTGGATCACACAACGTCGACAGGGTCTTTGAGCGGAATATCGCCCGCGTTTGCGGCAGCGCAAGCTGCGCAGACGGCCGCCATCAAGGTACGCCGGCCACCGCCGATGAGTCCAGCACTTGCCGTACCGGCTCAACTGGACATCGAGATGAACTTTCTGCGAGACCTTCGTCTTTCTCTGCGCATGAGCCTGGCCTTCGGCTGCGTGCTCGTGCTCCTGGTCGTCATCGTGGCGGTGGCGACGCTGAGCTTCGATTCGGTCGGCAGCGCCACGGAGCGGCTGGTCGACGAGGACTGGACCAAGGCCGAGGCGGTGGCTTCGCTGGAAAGCGCGACCCGCGCCAACGCGCGCCGCACGATGGAGCTGCTGATCGTCACCGACGCGGCGCGCCTGAGCGTGGCGCGAGACCGCATCGAGGACAACCGCCGGCAGGCCAGCGCCTCGATCGAAACGCTGGCCAAGCTGATCCAGCGCCGCGAGGGCAAGGAACTGCTCGCGCAGATCCAGGATGCCCGCGCTCGCTACGTCGCGTCGTTCCAGCGTGTCGACACCGACCTGCGCGCTGGCCAGCGCGACGCGGCGATTGCCCGCGTGCAGACCGAAACCCTGCCGCTGCTCGATGAACTGCAGCAGTACACCGCGACGCTGTCCACCCAGCAGAAGAAGCTGGCGCGCGAACGCGGCGATGACGTGACCGACAGCATCCGCTCGGCGGAGTCGACGATGCTCGTGCTGGGCCTGTGTGCGCTGCTCGCCGGCGCCGCCTTCGCCTGGCTGCTGACGCGCTCGGTGACCGTGCCACTGGCCCGCGCCGTGCAGCTATCGCGCAGCGTCGCCGCGGGCGACCTGTCGATGCAGATCGAGACCGCCGGGCGCGACGAGGTGGGCGACCTGCTGCGGGCACTCGGCGACATGAACGCGCGCCTGGCCGACGTGGTCGGCTCGGTGCGCGGCAATGCCGAGAGCGTGGCCACCGCCAGCGCACAGATCGCGCAGGGCAACGCCGACTTGAGCCAGCGCACCGAAGAGCAGGCCAGCGCCCTGCAGCAGACTGCCGCCTCGATGGAGCAGCTCGGCTCGACGGTGAACCTGAACGCCGACAACGCGCGCCAGGCCAACCAGCTCGCCCGCGGCGCGTCCGAAGTGGCTCGCCAGGGCGGCAGCGTCGTCGGCCAGGTGGTCGGCACGATGCAGGGCATCCACGAGAGCTCGCGTCGCATCGTCGAGATCATCGGCGTGATCGATGGGATCGCGTTCCAGACCAACATCCTGGCGCTCAACGCTGCCGTGGAAGCGGCACGCGCCGGCGAGCAGGGCCGCGGCTTCGCGGTGGTGGCCGCCGAGGTGCGCAGCCTTGCTCAACGCAGCGCCGAGGCCGCCCGCGAGATCAAGAGCCTGATCACCGCCAGCGTCGAACAGGTCGAGCAGGGCAGCACGCTGGTCGGACAAGCGGGCTCGACGATGCAGGAGATCGTCGGCGCGATCCAGCGCGTGACCGACATCGTCGGCGAGATCAGCAGCGCCAGCACCGAGCAGAGCAGCGGCGTGAGCCAGATCGGCGAGGCCGTCAGCCAGATGGACCAGGTGACGCAGCAGAACGCCGCGCTGGTCGAGCAGAGCAGCGCGGCAGCCGAGAGCCTGAAGGTGCAGGCCGGTCAGCTGGTGCAGGCGGTGGCGGTGTTCAGGCTGTCGGGCGCGGCGGCGTGAGCCGCTCGCGCAGCGCCGTCTTCAGCACCTTGCCGTAGTTGTTCTTCGGCAGCTCGGCCACCAATTCGTAGCGCTTGGGCCGCTTGAAGCGCGCCATCTGCGCCAGGCAGTGCGCGTCGAGCGCCTCGGGCGTGATCGCCGCGCCGGCATGCGCCACGACGAAGGCCACCACCACCTCGCCCCACTCGGCGTCCGGTGCGCCGATCACCGCTGCCTCGGCCACGCCGGGCAGCGTGAGCAGCACCTCCTCGACCTCGCGCGGGTAGATGTTCGAGCCGCCGCTGATGATCAGGTCCTTGCTGCGGTCCTTCAGCGTCAGGAAGCCGTCGGCGTCGAGGCAGCCCACGTCGCCGGTGAACAGCCAGCCGTCGCGGATCGCCGCGGCCGTGGCCTCGGGGTTGCGCCAGTAGCCGGCCATCACGCTGTCGCCCTTGACCAGCACTTCGCCGATCTCGCCGGTGGGCAGATCGCGCCCCTGCCCGTCGGCGATGCGGATGCGCACCGGTGTCTGCGCGACGCCGACGGAAGCGATGCGTGCGGCATGGCGAGGATGCGACGCGTCGGCCAGCTGCGCGCGCGACAGCGCGGTGGCCACCATCGGCGTCTCGCCCTGGCCGTAGATCTGCACGAAGCGCGGGCCCATCACGCGCAGCGCGCGCTCGATGTCGGCGCCGTACATCGGCGCGCCGCCGTAGACGATGGTCTTGAACGACCGCGCCGCGTCATGCGGCCCGAGGCCGGCCTGTTCGGCGTGGTCGACCAGCCGCTTGACGATGGTCGGCGCGGCGAAGGTCGACAGCGGCCCGAGCCGCGCCCCGAGCGCGAACAGCTCGGCCGGATCGACACCGCCGGAGGACGGCACCACGTGCCGCGCGCCGGCCATCAGGTGCGGGATCGCGTAGAGGCCTGCGCCGTGCGACATCGGCGCGGCGTAGACGATCGCGTCGCCCGGCGACACCGCATCGACATCGACGAAGTAGCTCAGCCCCATCGTCATCAGGTTGCGCTGCGTGATCATCACGCCCTTGGGCCGGCCGGTGGTGCCGCTGGTGTAGAACAGCCAGGCCAGGTCGTCGGGGGCGCGCTCGCTGATCGGCACCGCCCGCGCATCGGGCACCGGCGCCAGCAGCGCATCGGCCTCGGCCGATTCGATGTCGACCTGCTGCGCCAGCCCGGCCAGCGGCTGCGCCGCAATGTCGGCCGTGACGAAGGCCCAGCGTGCCTGCGCGTTGTCGACGATCCATTCCACCTCGCGCGGGTGCAGCTTGGCGTTGACCGGCACCACCACCAGCCCGGCCCACCACGCGCCCCACAGCAGTTCGAGATAGCGCGGGTGGTTGTACATGAAGAGCACGATCCGGTCGCCGGGCTGCAGGCCAGCCTCGCGCATCCGCTGGGCCACCCCGGCGCTGCGCGCAGCCCACATCGCATGGCTGGCGTGCGGCTGCGTGCCGTGGAAGACCGCCGTGCGCTCCGGCAACTGCAGGGCGCGTCGGAGCAGGAGGTGGGCGAGGCTCATGACCCGTGACGATAACAAGGATGGTCGAGACGGCACGCGCCGGCGAGCAGGGGCGCCATCTGGCGGGGCGCAGCGCCGGTGCAGGCAAGGCGATCGAATCGCAGATCACCGACAGCGTCGGGCGCGTGGCACGCGGCTCCACGCGGGTCGATTGGGTCGGCCGGGCCATCACGCTGATGGACGGGGCCGCGCTGCAGAACTCGGCGCCGGTCGAGCAGAGCGCACACGCCGCTTGACGGCGGCGCGCGCCGTCAGACCACGGCGTGCTGGTTGACGACCAGGCGCATCGTCGTGCCGCCCGCGCTGCTGCGCTCGACGAGCACGCTGCCGCGGTGCAGTTCCATGACACGGTGCACGATGTACAGGCCCAGACCCTGTCGGCGCCCGCCCGGGCGCTTGCTGCCGCGCTGGAACAGCGAGGGCACTTGCGCGTCGGCGATGCCGGCGCCGCGATCGATGACGTCGAGGATCAGCGCCAGCGGCTCGTCGGAGTCCGACACGCGCACCACCACCGGCGAGCCTGGCGGGCTGCAGCGCAGCGCGTTGGACAGCAGGTTGCGCAGCGCCAGCCGCATCAGCCCGGGCTCCATCGACGCGGTGCGCGTGTTGGTGGCGCGCTCGACCACGACGCGGGCACGCTCGTCGCGCGGCATGTCGGCAATGGCCACCTCGATGAGCGCATCGATGTCGGTGTCCATGCCTTCGATGTGTTCGCCGCCGACCAGCAGCGAGGCCACCGCCAGGGTGTTGCCGATGCTCGCCTGCACGTCGCCGAGCACGGCTTCGGCGCGGCGCAGCGGCTCGGCGGCCGCCTGCTGGCCGGTGCGCGCCAGCTCGACGGTAGCGGCCTGCAGCGCTGCCGACGCGTTGTTCAGCGGCTGGCGCACCTCGTGGGCCAGCACGTCGAGCATCTCGCTGCGCTCCTTCAGGCGCGCCAGCGCCTCTTCCTTCGCGCCCTGCAGTTCTCCAGTCGCCTGCGTCGCCACCGCACGCGCTTCGGTCAGCGCTTCGGAAAGCTCCGTCACCTCGCGCAGCGTGGTGCGCGACACCGGGCCGGGACGGCCCTGCAGGTGCGCGTCGACGACACCGCGCAACTGCCGGCCGAGCCGTCGCGCGAGGTAGAGCGCGCCGGCAATGGCGAGCAGCGCGCAGACCGCGCCCGCGACGAAGATGTCGCGCATCGAACCGCGCACCTGGGCCTGCACTGCCGCGGCCGGCCGGCCCACGGCCACATACCAGCCCGTGCCCGGCACGGCAGCGACGCTGGTGATCACCGCGGTACCGTCTTTCGTGACTGACTCGAAGGCAGTGAGCCCCTGTCGCACGTTGTCCTGCAAGAGCTGGGTGGCTGTCTGGCCGACGTAGCGGCCGGCATCGTGCGAGCGGGCGATGATGATGTTGTTCTGGTCGACCACGGCCGCAGTCCAGGCTTCCGGCCACGCGTCCTGGTTGAGCCAGGCGCCGATCGATTCGAGCCGGATCACGGCGCGGACGACGTGCTTGCCCGCGGGGCCCAAGTCCAGGGGCATGCCGACGCCGACGACCTGGAGTTTGCTGACTTCGCCGACGACCAGCGGCGAGACGACACGTTCGCCCCGCTCGGTGACCGGCCGCTGCAATTCCATGAGCGCAGGCGGCGGCCGAGGCAGCGGCGCGCCGAAGGGACGCCGCGTGTTGAAGGGCTGGTTGCCGGACGCATCGACCACGCTGATGCCGACGATGCGCGGGTCGGCCTCGGCGACGCGCACGGCCATCGCGTAGGTCGCGGCCATGTCGCCCTGCTTCACGCTTTCGGCTTGCGCCATCGCGCGCAGCACATCGAACACACTCTCCAGCTGCTGACCCACGTGCAAAGCGGCATCGCTGGTCCGGCGCTGCTGCGTGGCCATGGCCTGCGCCTGCTGCTCGGCGGTCGCGCGGTAGATGGTGTAGGCCGAGAAGCCCAGCATCGGCAACAGGGCCAGCAGGCTCACGCCGGCCAGCCAGGCGGCGACACTCAGGCGGGCGCGCTGGGGAAGCTGCGGCGCAGGCTCGGCGGCGGGACTGATCTGAGGGGCATCGGACACGGCGCGATTGTGCGTCCGCCGCGGCCCGGCCGGACTCAGCGCCCGGTCAGCATCGCGGCGGGCAGCACGGCGCCCAGTTCGCGCTGCACCGTCACCACCGTGCCGATCATGATCAGCGCCGGCGCGCGCACGTCGTGGCGCCGCGCCAGCTCGGGCAGCGTGGCCAGCGTGCCGATCACGGTGCGCTGGTCGGGCAGCGTGGCGCGCTCGATCAAGGCCGCGGGCGTGTCGCCGGCCAGCCCGTGGGCCTGCAACTGCGCACTGATCACCGGCAGCGTGCCCACGCCCATGTAGATCACCACCGTCTGGCGCGGCCGCGAGAGCAGCGCCCAGTCGAGGTCGACGCTGCGCTCGCTGCCCTCGCCGCGCAGGTGGCCGGTGGCGAACACCAGCGCCTCGGCATGGTCGCGGTGCGTCAGCGGGATGCCCGCCGCAGCCGCCGCGCCCTGCGCCGCGCTGATGCCGGGAATCACGTCGAAGGGCACGCCGGCGGCGGCCAGGCCCTGTGCCTCCTCGCCGCCGCGGCCGAAGATGTACGGGTCGCCGCCCTTCAGGCGCACCAGGCGCCGGCCGCTCCGGGCCAGCCGCACCATCAGGTCGATGATGCCTTCCTGCGGCAGTGTGTGGTGGCCGCTCTCCTTGCCCACGTAGACGAGGTCGGCGCCCGGCGGCACGAGCTTGAGCACCGCCTTCGAGACGAGGTGGTCGTAGAGCACCAGAGAGGCGTTGCGCAGCGCGTTGGCGGCCTTGACGGTCAGCAGTTCCGGGTCACCGGGGCCGGCGCCGACGAGGGTGACGCGCGCCGGTTGCAGGCCGCCAACGGCGGCATCGGGAGGTGAATTGCAGGGGCTCGCTGAGCAGGGACATGGCGTGCTTCCTCGTGCGGTCGTGCGGTCGATGACCCCATTGCACGTCCGACGGCGCGGCGCCGCCTTGAAGCAGTTCAAGACGGCGCCGTGCGCCCCCCGAATCAGCGGCCTGGGTAGGCCGACAGCCGCTTCACGTCGAGGATGTGCACGTCGCGCTTGTCGATGCGCACCAGGCCGGCGGCCTCCAGCTCGTGCAGCACGCGCGAGAAGTACTCCGGCGTCAGCGACAGCCGCGAGGCGATGGTCGCCTTGCTGACCGGCAGCGACACGGTAATGATCTCGCCGCTGACGCAGTCCTCGGCGATCTGGTCGCGCAGCAGGTAGCCGATGACACGCTGCATGCCGCTGTGCAGCGCGTAGGCCTCGACGTCGTGCACCAGGCCGTGCAGCCGACGCGAGATGCCGGCCAGCATGCGCATCGCGAAGCGCGGGTCGCGCTCGATCTCGCCGACGACCGCGTGCTTGGTCACCGTCAGCAGCAGCGTGTCGGTGAGCGCCTGCGCGTTGATGATGTAGGGTTTGCCGGTGAACATCAGCGCCTCGGCGAAGCTGTTGCCGGGGCCGACCAGCTCGATCACCTTCTCCTGGCCGGCCGGCGAGATGGCGAACAGCTTGATCTGGCCGGTGACGGTGACGTGGAACTCCTCGCAAGGCTCGCCGACGCGGAACACGGTGTCGCCGCGCGACAGCCGGCGCAGCTGGCAGCCCAGCGCCAGCCGCTCCAGTTCGGATCGGCTGAGGTCGGTGAACAGGGGCAGCACCGACAGGTAGCGGGGCAGGTCGAAGGAACGGGTTTCCACGGCGGCTCCGGCAAAGCGCTGCGCGATTGTGCGAAGGGCACGCGCCCCCGGGCTTGACGCTCGTCAATCGCCAGGGCGGCTCAGGAGGATCAGCGTGTCAGCCGCGCATACACCGTGGCCAGCCGGGCGGGCAGTTCGGCCGGCCGGCGCACCTGGGCCCAGCCGCCGCGGCCGAACAGGTGCGGCAGATAGTCGTGCGCCTCCTCGTCGATGCTCAGGCAGAAGGGCAGCAGGCCGGCCGCCCGTGCTTCCTGCACGGCGTGGCGCGTGTCCTCGATGCCCCAGCGGCCTTCGTAGACGTCGAGGTCGTTGGGCTTGCCGTCGGTGAGGATGAGCAGCAGGCGCTGGCGCTCGGGCCGCTGCGACAGGCGCTGGGTTGCCAGCCGAAGGGCCGCGCCCATGCGCGTGTAGTAGCCGGGCTTGATGGCGCCCACGCGCGCCTGCACGGCCGCGCTCCAGGGTTCGTCGAACCCTTTGAGGTGCTGCATGCGAACGTGCTGGCGGCGCACCGAGCTGAAGCCGAGCATCTCGAAGGCGTCGCCGGTGCCGTCGAGCGCCTCGCCGAACACGTACAGCGCATCGCGGATCACGTCGATGACCCGCGACTCGTTGTTGACGTGGGCGTCGGTGGACAGCGACAGGTCGGCCAGCAGCAGCGTGGCCAGGCTGCGCTCGCCGCGCGTGCGGCGGGCGAACACCGGGGGGTCGCGCGGTGCGGGATGACTCGCATCGTCGCCCGCATGGCGAACCCAGGCGTCGAGGTCGATCTCTTCGCCGTCGGCGCAGTGGCGCTGCCAGCGCGGCGCGGCGCGCAGCACCTCGAGGCGGCGGCGCACGCTGCGCGCCGTGGCGCGCAGCGGTGGCGCCGGCGCGAAGGGCGCGGCCGGCTGGGCGAGCAGGGTCACGACCTGACAGTGATCCGGGCGCAAACGCTGCTGCTTCCAGTCCCACTCGGGCAGCGTCTCGCCCTCGCCGAGCGGCCGATCGTCGGCGCTCGCGCTGGGCAGGTCGAGGTCGAACTTGACGCGCGCCGCACCGGCCTGGCCGTCGCGGGTGATGGCGAGCTGCTCCATGTCGTCGGCGGCCCGCATCGCGTTGCCGTCGTCCTCGTCGTCGGTGGCGCGGTCCAGCGGCACGTGGTCGGCCCAGGTCATCAGTTGCTCGGTCTTCGAGGGCAGCAGCAGCGGTGCGCGGGCGCGGCGCTGCTCGACACGCCGCGTGCGGCGGCGCGTGCCGCTGGCGGCAGAGGAGCCGCTGCGGGCCGCTTCGCCGCCGGACTCGCCGGCGCCGGCAGGGTGCTGCGCCGGCAAGGCCTCGAGCCACAGCCACACCGGCGCGACCTCGTGCGCCTCGATGAACAGGCCCGACGGCGTGCCGCCGCGCAAGGCGGCCTGCACCGCAGCCTCGGCGGCGACGGCGGTGCCGCGCAGGGCTGCCGGCTGCGGACGCTGCGCCAGGTGGGCGGCGAGCAGGCGCTGCCAGCGCGGCCGCAGGCCCGGGCAGCGCTGCAACACACGCTCGCTGGCGGCCACGTTGGCGGCGATCCAGTCCGCCTGCGGTTCGTGCGCCGCGGCCAGCGCGGCGAGCCACAGGTAGAGGTCGCGATTCAGCGCCGCATCGTCGAACACCGCGATCACCGGCGGCAGCGCCAGCGTGTCGGCATCGAGCTTCGTCGTGGCGGCGCGCAGGCCGCTGCCGGCGAGCTTCTGCAGCCAGCCACGCGGCCCGCCGATGCGCGCCTGCCCGGCCGGCACCACGCGCACGCCGGGCGCGCCGCCCACCGCATGGAACAGCATCGCGGCGGCGCGCTGCATCGATTCCAGCGTGACGGCCCGCTCGCCGAACGAGCGGTCGGCAGCCCGCGTGATCAGGCGGTGCCAGCGTTCGCCGATCCACTCTTCCATGGTGGTGTCAGTGCTCCTGTCGACGCTGGCGCAGCGTCTCGCGCACCGCGTCCAGGCCGACTTTCCATTCGAGGTTCGGGCTGCGGCCGTGCGCGTCGTGCGAGGTCTCGCATTCGGTGAGGCATTGCCCGCACTGCACGCACGCGAACATCATCCGCTTGATGTTGCGCGGCTTCAGACGCATCGGGCAGGCGGTGTCGCAGGCCGAACCTGCGGGCGAGTCGGCGGTGCTGCACTCGCGGCAGTCGCGCGCGCGCTCGCGATCGAAGGCGACGACCAGGCCCTTGGGGTTGGCCATCCAGGCCAGGCTCTGGAACAGGCCCACGGCGCAACCGAAGCGGCAGAACAGGTGCCTCGCGAACATCAGCTCGGCGGTGAATACGAGGCTGCCGATGCCGATGAAGCGCGCCTGGTTGGGCGTGAGGGTGCCGTGGATCAGGTTGCCCCATATCTGCTGCGGCGGCAGCAGGTAGGTCAGCAGCGTGATCGCCCACAGGAAGCCGAACGTGGCGCAGGCCAGCACGAAGGCCGGCCACCAGCGTTTGTCGGGGGCGCCGCCGGCGCGCGGCGTGGGGTGCTTGTCCCAGAAGCTGAGCTTGCCGCTGGCGCGCTGCAGCAGGCCGTTGAGCGACTCGACCAGCGAGAAGTGCGGGCACAGCCAGCCGCAGTACAGGCGCCCGTAGCGGTAGGCCACCGTCATGAAGGCGACCGCCAGCGCCACGGCGGGCAGGATGCCGCGCAGGATGATCGACAGCGCCGCCTGCGTGGCCGTCATGTGGCCGTTCACGAAGTCGTCGATGCCCAGCGACCAGCGGAAGCCCAGCACCCACAGCTGCGTCTCGGTGAGGTCGAAGCGCAGCAGGTTCAGCGCGGGGGCGACGAGGAACAGCGCGAAGAAGCCGATCTGCAGCGCACGGCGGCGGCGCTGCAGCGTGGCCATGCGCAAGCGCTCCTGCGCATCGCCGCGCATGGCCAGGGCGATGCCGATCTCAGGCATGGCCGACCACGGCCCCCACCACCTCGGCCAGGGCCCGGGCGGTGTCGGCGTCGTCGGTCAGCGCGTCGACGATCGCCGCCGTGCAGGCTCCCTGCAACGGCAACCCGGCGGCGGCCAGGCGCGCGGCCATCACCAGCAGCCGCGTGCTCGCGGTCTCTTCGAGGTCGTGGTCGGTGAGGCGGCGCAGCGCCTGCGCGAGCTGCACGAGCTGCTGCGCGACGGCCGCCGTGCAGCCGCTTTCGGCCTGCACGATGCTGCGCTCGATGTCGGGTTCGGGATAGCCCAGCGTCAGCGCCACGAAACGCTGCCGCGTGCTCGGCTTCAGGCCCTTGAGCAGGTTCTGGTAGCCGGGGTTGTAGGAGATCACCAGCATGAAGCCCGGTGCCGCCTGCAGCAGCTCGCCGGTGCGCTCGATCGGCAGCACGCGGCGGTCGTCGGCCAGCGGGTGCAGCACGACGGTGGTGTCCTTGCGCGCCTCGACCACCTCGTCGAGGTAGCAGATGGCGCCTTCGCGCACGGCGCGCGTCAGCGGGCCGTCGCACCAGACGGTGTCGCCGCCGCCGATCAGGTGGCGGCCGACGAGGTCGGCCGCGCTGAGGTCGTCGTGGCAGCTCACCGTGACCAGCGGGCGGCCCAGCCGCGCCGCCATGTGCTCGACGAAACGCGTCTTGCCGCAGCCCGTCGGGCCCTTGATCAGCAGCGGCAGGCGGCTCGCGTGCGCCTGCTCGAAGAGCATGCATTCGCTGCCCTGGGCGGCGTAGTACGGCACCGCCGCCACCTGCCTTGCGCTCATCAGTTCCATCATGAAACTCCGGGCTCAGGCGGCCTGCAGGCGGGCGCGGCCGGCGTCTCGACCTCGTCGGCCGCGGGGCCGATGAAGAAGCTCGTCAGGTAGGTCAGCAGCCCGGCCAGGAACATCACGCCGCCGGCCACGCGGATCCAGTAGAAGAAGCGCAGCTGGTCCTGGGTGTTCATGAACGACATCGCGTTTTCGGTGGGCATGCGCTGCAACCACACCTGCAGGATGCCGGCACCGGTGAGCGCCAGCACCATCACGCCCATGCCGATGGTCATGATCCAGAAGCTCCACATCTCGACCGACTGCGCACGCTTCGGGTTGGCTTCGCGGCCGCGCAGGATCGGCATGGCGTAGCTGATCATTGCGATGACCACGAGCACGTAGGCACCGTAGAAGGCGAGGTGGCCGTGCGCCGCCGTGACCTGGCTGCCGTGGGTGTAGTAGTTCACCGGGCTGAGCGTGTGGATGAAGCCCCACAGGCCGGCGCCCAGGAAGCCCATCACCGAGGTACCCACGGCCCACAGCACGGCGGCCTGGTTCGGGTGTTCACGGCGACGGCGCTGCACCATGTTGAAGGCGAACAGCGTCATCATGAAGAAGGGGATCGGCTCGAGCGCGCTGAACACGCTGCCCACCCACTGCCAGTAGCCCGGCAGGCCGATGAAGAAGAAGTGGTGGCCGGTGCCCAGGATGCCGGTGACCAGCGCGAAGGTGATGATCAGGTACAGCCACTTGTCGATCACCTCGCGGTCCACGCCGGTGGTCTTGACCAGCACGAAGGCCAGCAGCGCGCCGAGGATCAGCTCCCACACGCCTTCCACCCACAGGTGGACGACGAACCACCAGTACATCTTGTCGCGCACCAGGTTGCTCGGATTGACGAAGCTGAACAGGAACATCAGCGCCAGGCCCCACAGGCCCATCAGCAGCACCAGCGAGATGGCCGTCTTGCGGCCCTTCAGCACCGTCATGCTGATGTTGAAGAGGAAGCCCAGGGCAACGATGACGATGCCCACCTTGGTCGGCAGCGGCTGCTCCAGGAACTCTCTGCCCATCGTCTTCAGCAGGTCGTTACCGGTCCACTCCGCCAGCGTCGCGTACGGCACCAGCAGGTACCCGAGGATGGTCGCCGCTCCGGCGACGAGGAAGATCCAGAACAGGATCTTCGCGAACAGCGGGCTGTAGAGCTCGGTGTCGGCCTCCTCCGGGATCAGGTAGTAGGCCGAGCCCATGAAGCCGAACAGCAGCCACACGATGAGCAGGTTGGTGTGCACCATGCGGGCGATGTTGAACGGGATGGCCGGGAAGGCCAGGTCGCCGATCAGGTACTGCAGCCCGAGCGTGAGGCCGAAGACGATCTGGCCGACGAACAGCCCGATCGCGGCGATGAAGTACAGGCGGGAGACCGACTGCGACTGGAACTTGAGGGTGGCGGTTTGCATGTGGGTTCTCCTCAGCCCTCGATGTTCGGAGGCCAGTTTTCGGTGTTCACGCCGTTGGTCCACTTGAGGAACTCGACCATGTCGTCGAGCTGCGCGTCGGTGAAGTGGAAGTTCGGCATCTGCCGGCGGCCCGGTGCGCCGGTGGGCTGGGCCTTGATCCAGGCTTTGATGAAGTCGGGGCCGCGGCGCTTGTAGACATTGCCGAGCTCCGGCGCGAAGTACGCGCCCTCGCCCAGCAGCGTGTGGCAGCCGATGCAGTTGCGCGTCTCCCAGAGGTGCTTGCCGCGCACCACGGCAGGCGTGATCTCGGCGGATTTCGAGCGCTCGGGGATGCGTTGCTCGGTGTCGAAGATCAGCGCGGCAAACAGCAGCACGAAGAAGGCCGTGCCGCCGTAGAAGATGTTGCGCGCCATCTGGCTGGTGAAGCCTTGGGCCATGGAAGTCTCCGCAGGTCGATGTGAATGGGCATAGCCTACGGATCCGGTCGGGAATTTCCTTGAACCGGGATAAGGAATCCGGTTTCGGTCGATCGATCCGGCGTGCCGGGCGCGATTGCAGAATCGGCCGCAGCCCACGCCTGGAGACCGACATGACCCTTCCCGCCCCCGAAATGCGCCGCACCTGGCTGTTCGGCCCCGGTGCAGACGCCAGCGCCCACGACGCCATGCTGGCCAGCGGCGCCGATGCACTGATCGTCGATCTCGAGGACTTCACCCCACCCGCGCGGCGCGACGAGGCCCGCGGCCTGCTTTCACGCTACGTGCAGGCCTGCCGTGCGGCGGGCCGGGTGGCCGCCATCCGCATCAATGCGCTGGACGGCGACGGCCGTGCCGACCTCGCCGCCGCGATGGCCACGCGGCCCGACGTGATCGCCCTGCCGATGGCCGCGAGCGCGGCGCAGATGCGCGCGCTGCACGAAGCCATCGCGCAGTGGGAGCAGACGCTGGGCATCGAGGCCGGCGGCACCGAGATCCTGCCGGTGTGCGAGACGGCGCTCGGCGTGGTCGAGGTGCGCAGCATCGCCGCAGCCAGCCCGCGCATCCGCGGCGCGCTGCTCGGCGCCGAGGACCTGGCCAACGACCTGTGCGCCGAACGCGGCGCCGACGCCGTGGAACTCGACCACGCACGCCGCCGCTTCCTGCTCGAATGCCGCGCCGCGGGCATCGAGCCGATCGACGCGCCCTACACCTTCAGCGACGTCGAAGGCGCGGTGCGCGAGGCGCGCTACGCGCGGCGGCTGGGCTACCGCAGCAAGTCGCTGGTGCGCCCCGATCATGCCCGGCCGCTCAACCTCGCCCTGACGCCGGATGCCGCGGAACTGCAACGTGCCCGGGCCCTCGTCGAGGCCTTCGAGGCGGCACGCCAGCGCGGCGAGGATCGCGCGCTCGTCGACGGGCTCTGGGTCGAGGTGCCGACCTACCGCAATGCCCTGCGGCTGCTGGACCGGGCCCGCCGCCTTGGCGCTCACTGACGTCATTTTTATCACCTGAGGTTCAGCGCTGATTTCTGCGACATCGCTGCGCCTGATGCCGCCAAAGAAGTCACATTTAGGTGAGATTGAAGCATATTTGCCATCTATGACTGTGGATTGTGGTTATCATTCTTATCACTCAAGCGATTTTCAGCCGCCATGCCCAAGACCATCCTGATCGTCGACGACTCCAGCTCCCTGCGCACGGTGGTGCGCCTCGCTCTCGTGCGCGCCGGCTACGAGGTACTCGAGGCCGGCGACGGGATCGAGGGACTCGAACAGCTGGAGAAGGGTCGGGTCAACCTGATCGTCAGTGACGTGAACATGCCGCGCATGGACGGCATCGCGTTCGTGCGCAAGCTCAAGGAGAACGCGCGCCACAAGTTCACGCCGGTGATCATGCTGACCACCGAAGGGCAGGACGCGAAGAAGGCAGAAGGCCGCGCCGCCGGCGCCAAGGCCTGGATGCTCAAGCCCTTCAACCCGCCGCAGCTGCTGGACGCGGTGTCCAAGCTGCTGCCCGCGTAGGTGCCGCGATGAGCCGACACCTCCTTCCCCGCGAGCTGACCATCCACACCGCCGCCGACACCCACCGGGCGCTGCTGGCCTGGGTGGCCGGCCTCGGCGACGCACGGGCCTGGCATGTCGACGCCAGCCCCGTCGACGAAACCGACGGCGCCGGCGTGCAGTTGCTGCTGTCGCTGTCGCGCAGCGCCGCGCAGGCGCAGGCCACGCTGCACATCGAGACACCCAGCCCCGCGCTGGCGCGCGCCTGCCGCACGCTCGGCGTGGCAGGCACCCTGCTGGACATCCCGGCCGACGGAAGACCCGCATGAACGACCACGACGACCTCGCCTTCATCGCCGACGCGCTGCCCGCCTTCGTCAGCGAGGGCCAGGAGCAGATCGCATCGATCGAGCAGTTGCTGCTGCAACTGGAAGACACGCCGGACGACCGCGAGCTGCTCGATGCGCTGTTCCGCTGCGCCCACACCGTGAAGGGCTCGGCCGGCATCTTCGGCCTCGATGCGGTGGTGGCGTTCACCCACCATGTGGAGACATTGCTGGACTGCCTGCGCGAAGGCGAACTCGCGCTGACGCCCGAGATCTCCACCTTGCTGCTGCAATGCAACGACCAGATCCGCCAGCTGATCGACCAGGCCACCGGCGGCATCGACGACGCCTCCGGACAGGCAACGCGCGCGGCCCTGGTGGCACGGCTCGACGCCCTGCACCCCGGCGCGAGCCAGGCCCGGCCGGGCGAGACCACCATGGCGGCCAAGGCCGCGGACCGCATGCAGGCCTGGCAGGTGTCGGCCCGCTTCGGCACAGACACCTTCCGCAACGGCATGGACCCGCTGGCCCTGCTCAGCTACGTCGGACAGATCGGCACGCTCGACGCGGTGCAGTGCGACGGCGAGGCCGTGCCCGCGCTCGAAGCCCTCGACCCTGAGAGCTGCCACCTCGGCTTCGCCTTCGCGCTGCACACCGACCAGGGCCGCCAGGCCATCGAGAACGCGTTCAGCTTCGCGATCGACGACACCGTGCTGCAGATCGACGAAGCCGGCGCAGCCGCCAGCACAACCGAGACGGCGCCCGATGCCGAACCCTCGGCCGAAACCACCGCAGCGGCCCCTGCCCGGCTCCGCGAGCCGACCGGCACCGCCACCGCCGACCCCGGCCGCTACATCCGCGTGCAGGCCGACCGGCTCGATGCCGTCATCAACCTGCTCGGCGAACTCGTCATCGCCAGCGCAGGGGCCTCGCTGCTGGCGCGGCAGACGCGCAACGGCGCGCTGATCGAAGCCAACCAGCAGATCGGCACCCTCGTCGAAGACATCCGCAACGGCACGCTGCAACTGCGCATGGTGCCGATCGGCGAGAGCTTCTCGCGATTCCGCCGCGTGGTGCGCGACACCGCCGCCGAACTCGGCAAGGAGGTCGCCCTGGAGATCGTCGGTGGCGAGACCGAACTCGACAAGGCCGTCGTCGAGCGCATCGCCGACCCGCTGATGCACCTGGTGCGCAACGCGCTGGACCATGGCCTGGAGACGCCCGCGCAACGCCTGGCCGCCGGCAAGCCGGCCCAGGGCAAGCTCACGCTGTCGGCCTGCCACGAATCCGGCGCGATCCTGATCCGCATCACCGACGACGGCCGCGGCATCCAGCGCGACAAGGTGCTGCAGCGCGCCTGGGAGCGCGGCCTGGTCGAGCGCGGCGTGACGCCGCCCGACGCCGAGATCTTCAACCTCATCTTCGAGGCCGGCTTCTCCACCGCCGAGAAGGTCACCAACCTGTCCGGCCGCGGCGTCGGCATGGATGTCGTGCGCAGCAACATCGAGGCGCTGCGCGGCAGCGTCACGGTGTCCAGCCAAGAAGGGCAAGGCTCGTGCATCGAGATCCGGCTGCCGCTGACGCTGGCCATCATCGACGGCTTCCTCGTCGGCGTGGGCGCGAGCCGGTTCATCTTCCCGCTCGACGCGATTGCCGAAGTCATCGAGGACCGCCCCACCGCCACCGCGCTCGATTCTCGCGGGCGCAGCGTCGTCGAGCTGCGCGGCCGCGTGCTGCCGGTGCTCAGCCTGCGCACGCTGTACGCGCTGGACACGCCGCCGCCGGAGCGCTGCAGCGTGGTCGTCATCCACTCCGGCACGCAGCGCTACGGCGTGCTCGTCGACCTGCTGCTCGGCCAGCACCAGACCGTCATCAAGCCGCTGGGCCGCATGTTCCGCAGCCTGCGCGGCATGTCCGGCTCCTCGATCCTCGGCAACGGCGAGGTCGCTCTCATCTTCGACGTCGCATCGCTGGGCCAGCTGGCCATGGAAGCTGCGACATCTCCCTCCCGTCCGCAGTCCCCCGCATCAACCCAAGGAACCCTGTGATGAACACCCCGAATGGCACCTGGCTCGAACAACTCGTCGCGGGCCCCCGACTGGCCGAACTGGCCGAAGCACAGCGCGAGCGCCAGGACCTGCGCGGCGTTCTCGCCGCCGTCGATGCCGCCTACGCCTACATCGAATTCGATCTCGGCGGCCATGTGCTGAAGGCGAACCAGAACTTCCTCTCGCTGCTGGGCTACAGCAGCGAAGACGTGGTCGGCAAGCACCACCGCATGTTCGTCGATCCGGCCGAAAGCAACCTGCCGTCCTACCAGCAGTTCTGGGCCGACCTGAACAACGGCCGTTCGTACAGCCAGGTCTTCAAGCGCGTCACGCGCTCCGGCCAGCCGGTGTGGATCCAGGCCGTCTACGCGCCCGTGAAGGACGCTTCGGGCAAGGTCATCAAGTGCGTGAAGATCGCCACCGACGTGACGCAGGCGCGCCTGCAGGCTGCCGACTACGAAGGCCAGATCAAGGCCGTCAGCAAGGCCCAGGCCGTCATCGAGTTCACGCTCGACGGCAAGGTGATCGACGCCAACGAGAACTTCCTCGGCGCGCTGGGCTACAGCCTGGGCGAAGTCAAGGGCCAGCACCACTCGATGTTCGTCGAGCCGACGTACCGCGCCGGCAGCGAGTACCGCCTGTTCTGGGACAAGCTCGGGCGCGGCGAGTACGACGCCGGCCAGTACCTGCGCATCGGCAAAGGTGGCAAGGAAGTGTGGATCCAGGCCTCCTACAACCCGATCTACGGCCTCGACGGCAAGCCCTTCAAGGTGGTGAAGTACGCCACCGACGTGACCGCCGAAGTGCAGGCCAATCGCATGCTGCGCAACGCGGTCGAGCAGGCGCAGCAGGTCACCTCGGCCGCGAAGGCGGGGGACCTCGGCCAGCGCATCCCGATGGAGGGCAAGAGCGGCCCGATCGCCGACATGTGCTCGGGCGTGAACGAACTGCTGGACACCACCTCCGCCGTGTTCGACGACGTGGTGCGCCTGTTCGGCGGCCTGGCCGCCGGCGACCTGACGCAACGCATCACCCGCGATGCCGAGGGCGTGTTCGACCAGGTCAAGCGCGACGCGAACGCCAGCAGCGAAAAGCTCGCCGGCATCATCGACGAGGTTCGTGCCGCGGCCGACGCGCTCACCGGCGCGGCCAACCAGGTCAGCGCCACGGCGCAGTCGCTGTCGCAGGCCGCCAGCGAACAGGCCTCTTCGGTGGAAGAGACCACGTCCTCGATCGACATGATGTCGGCCTCGATCACCCAGAACAGCGACAACGCCAAGGTCACCGACGGCATGGCCACCAAGGCCAGCAAGGAAGCCGGCGAAGGTGGCCAGGCCGTGACGCAGACGGTCAGCGCCATGAAGCAGATCGCCGCGAAGATCAGCATCGTCGACGACATCGCCTACCAGACCAACCTGCTGGCGCTGAACGCGGCCATCGAGGCGGCGCGCGCTGGCGAGCATGGCAAGGGCTTCGCGGTGGTGGCCGCTGAAGTGCGCAAGCTCGCCGAGCGCAGCCAGGAAGCCGCCAAGGAGATCGGCGACCTGGCGGCCAACAGCGTGTCCACCGCCGAGCGCGCAGGCAAGCTGCTCGACGAGATCGTGCCGTCGATCCAGAAGACCAGCGAACTGGTGCAGGAGATCGCCGCGGCCTCGCAGGAGCAGAGCCAGTCGGTGACGCAGATCGGCGGCGCGATGGGCCAGCTGAGCAAGGCGACGCAGCAGAACGCCTCGGCCTCGGAGGAGCTGGCGGCGACGTCCGAAGAGCTGTCCGGCCAGGCCGAGCAGCTGCAGCAGTCGGTGGCGTTCTTTGCCGCCGGCGGCCAGGGCGAAGTGCAGCGCATCGCACGAGGCGACGGCCCGAATGGCGTGGAACGCCGCGCCGCCAACACGCCGGTGCGCACCACGGTCGCACGGCCCGGCAGCACGCCGGCCCGCTTCGCGGCCACCGGCACGCACGGCAACTTCCGCCCGTACTGAGGAGCCTGCCATGCAGCAGGAACACAACGCCCAGTACCTGACCTTCCACCTCGCGGCCGAGGTGTTCGCCATCGACATCCGCAGCGTGCGCGAGATCATCCAGTACGGCGCCATGACCACCGTGCCGCTGATGCCCTCGTTCGTGCGCGGGGTCATCAACCTGCGCGGCTCGGTCGTGCCGGTGATCGACCTGCACGCCCGCTTCGGCCGCCCGGCCGCGAAGGTCGGCAAGAAGACCTGCGTGGTCATCTTCGACGCGATGCGCGAGGGTGAGCGCGTCGAGCTCGGCCTGATGGTGGATGCGGTCAGCGAGGTCGTCGACATCGCCGCCGATGCCATCGAGCCGCCGCCGAACTTCGGCACCTCGGTGCGCCGTGACTTCATCCGCGCCATGGGCAAGCGCGGCGACCGCTTCGTCATCATCCTCGAGCCCGACCGCGCCTTCGACGTCGACGAGATGGCCAACCTGTGCGAGGCCTCGCAGGAGGCGCTGGCCGCCTGAGGCAGCTCAGCGCGCGAGCGTCAGCTGCAGCGCCAGCGGCTGCGTGCTCTTGTTGGACCACATCCAGCAGTAGTCCTGGTCGAGCTTCACCTTCAGCGTGGCGGCGCCCTTCGTGGCGCCGGCACGCCGCACCGGGAACACCACCTTCTTTCCCTCGTGGTAGTGGATGTTGAAGTCCATCGGGCCCGCGGATTCGAATGCCCAGCGCACCGCCGTGCCGTGCGCCAGCTTGCCGCAGACCTCGGCAAGGCCGCCGGGGGCCACCTCGGCGCGATGCTCGAAGCCGCCCTCGGCACTCCAGGCGATGTCGATCACGTCGGCGCGGGCGGACGCGCCGGCCATCGCCATGACGGCGATGGCGGCAAGCAGGAATCGATGCGGTGTCATGCGGCGATTCTGCGCGACAGTGCGGCGTTCCGCGCCCGCACAAACGCGAGCAGCCGGGCCGGGTAGTCGGCCGCGACGGCATTGCGCACCGACGGCCGCTGCGCCAGCGCGGTACGCCAGCGGGCCACGCGCGGCAGTGCGTCCATGAAGCCGAAGTCGCCGAGGCCGTCGAAGACGTCGAGGTAGCGGAACACCGGGCCGAACACCGCATCGACCAGCCCGAAGTGGCCGCCATCGAACCACGGCCCGTCGCCCAGCACGGATTCGATCTGCCCGAAGCGCAGCCGGATGTCCTTCGCCGCGGCGGCCAGCGCCACCTCGTCGGCCGCCGAATAGAAGGTGCCAATGGCGTTGAGCAGGGCTGAGCCGAACTCCATCCAGGCCCGATGCCGTGCACGCTGCAAGGCATCGGCGGGATGCAGGCGCGGCGCCTCGGTCTCGTCGAGGTACTCGCAGATGACGGCGGACTCGAACAGCGCCGCATCGCCGACCTGCAGCACCGGCGTCTTGCCCAGCGGCGAGAGCGCGAGAAACCAGTCGGGCTTGTTCGCCAGGTCGATGTCGCGGCGTTCGAAGGGCACGCCCTTCTCGGCCAGCACGATGGCGGCACGCTGCACGTAGGGGCACAGCGCGTGGCTCACCAGGGTCAGCGGAGCTCGCATGGTCGTGGCCTCGCGACTCATGCAGCGCGCGGCGCGAGCCAGTCGCCGCGGCGCAGCGTCCAGGCACCGTCGCCGACCAGCCACAGCACCAGCGAGGCCACGGCGAGGAACACCGGGTACTCCCAGCCGCCGTTCGGGCTGGTGTGCACCCAGCCGTTGGGCAGATGCACCCAGGCGGCGGCCAGCATGATCGGCAACAGTGCCAGCGCCACCTGCCGCGCGTAGACGCCGAGCAGCAGCGCGACGCCGCCGATCAGCTCGGCCGCGAACACCGGGTAGGCCAGCGCGCCGGGCAAGCCGATGCTGGCGAAGTACTGCGCCGTGCCCGGCAAGGTGAACACCAGCAGCTTGAGCAGCGCGTGGGCGATCCACATCGAGCCCAGCGCGACACGCAGCAAGGTGGCGCCGATCTGTACGGCGTTGTCAGGACGGTTGGCGGTCATGGCCGCATCTCCTTGAAGTTGACGATGGCCGCACTCTATGATTGCGCCGGTGCCTTGCAAATTAGCGTGAAAGCAAGCCATGAATGCACGAACGCAATACCAGATCGGAGCCGCCGACCTCGACGTGGTGCTCGCGATGGTGCGCAGCGGCACGCTCGCGGCCGCCGGCGAGCGGCTCGGCGTGGACGCATCGACGGTGTTTCGCGCGCTGCAGCGCATCGAGCGCGGGCTCGGCGTGACGCTGTTCGAGCGCTCGCGCAGCGGCTACCTCGCCAACGAGCTGGCACAGGCGCTGGCCGAGCAGGCCGAGCAGGTGGAGGCCGCGCTGGAAGCGGCGCGCTCTGCCGCGCAGCAGCGGCCCGACCGCGTCGCCGGCACCGTGCGCATCACCACCACCGACACCATCCTGCACGGGCTGGTGGCCCCTGCGCTGAAACCCTTGCGCGCCGCACATCCGCTGCTCGACTACGAGCTGCATGCCGGCAACGAACTCGCCAGCCTGACACGGCGCGACGCCGATATCGCGGTGCGCGCCACGCGCCGCCCGCCCCAGCACCTGGTGGGCCGCCACGTCGGGCCGATCCGCGTGGCGCTGTACACGGCGAAGAAGTCGCCCATCAAGCGCTTCGACGACCTGGCGCCGGCCACGCCGTGGATCGCGCCGGACGACGCGCTGCCCGAACACCCGTCGGTGGTCTGGCGCAAGCGCCGCTTCCCGAAGGTGCAGCCGGCCTATCGCGTGAACAGCATCCTGACGGTGATGGAGCTGGTCGCGCTGGGGCTGGGCGTGGGCGTGCTGCCGCTGTTCCTGGCCGCGCCACGCAGCGACCTGCGCCAGCTCGGCGAGGTGCTCGACGAATGCCAGACCGAGCTGTGGCTGCTCACGCATCCGGAGTCGCGCCACCTGCGCCGGGTCTCGACGGTGTATGGTCACCTGGCCGCGACGCTGTCGCTGAGCTGAACGCGACGACGCATCCGGCGACCAGCCGTATGCGTACAAGCGGATTCGCTGCCCTGGCCCGCCGATGAACCGACCTGCCCTGCTCCGCCCCATGCTGTACGCACTCACCCTGGCCGCGGCGCTCTATGCCTGCGTGCTCGCGCTGCTCTGGTTCGGCCAGGAGCGGCTGCTGTTCTTGCCGACGCCGCTGGCTCCCAGCTACCCGCTGGCGCGCGAGCCCGACGTGCACGAACGCTTCGTCGACGTGCCCGGCGCGCGGCTGTCATTGCTGGAACTGCGCCTGCCCGACCCAAGGGGCGTGGTGTTCTTCCTGCACGGCAACGCCGGCAACCTGGAGAGCTGGTTCGTCAACGCCGACTTCTACCGCCGCGCCAACTTCGACCTGGTGATGCTCGACTACCGCGGCTATGGCAAGAGCAGCGGGCGCATCGCCAGCGAGGAGCAGCTGCACGGCGACGTGAGCGCGGTGTGGCAGCAGGTGGCGCCGCGATATGCCGGCAAGCGCATCGTCTTCTACGGCCGCTCGCTCGGCACGGGCCTGGCCGCGCGGCTTGCGGTGCAGTCGCCGCCCGACCTGACCATGCTCGTCTCGCCCTACGAGAGCATGGTGGCGCTGGCGCGCACGCACTACCCCTGGGTGCCGGGCGCGCTGCTGCGCTACCCCCTGCGCACCGACGAGCACATCGGCCGCATCCGCGGGCCGCTGGTGCTGCTGCACGGCGAGCTCGATACGCTGATCCCGCCGGCGCACAGCGAGGCCCTGCGCACACGCGCCCCGCAGGCGCGGCTGGTGCTCGTGCCCGGCGGTGGCCACAACGACCTGCAGCAGTTCGACAGCTACCTGCAGGCGGTGTCGGCCGCGCTGCGCGCGCTCTAGCGCAGCCCGGTGGCGGTCAGTTGCGGCAGCAGCTGCCGCTGGCCGACCGGCGTGAGCTCCACCTCGCGGCCGGTTCCGCGGCGCAGCCAGCCCTTGTCGACACAGTGGCGGAACAGCTCGTCGGCCAGTTGCCCGGCAAGGTGGTCGCGGCGCTCCGACCAGTCCATGCAGGCATAGGCATAACGCCGCCGCCCGCTCGGCGAAGCCGGCGCGAGGCCGAGGCCGGCGAGCCACGTGCGCCCGCGCTCCGTGAGCGCATAACCCTCGGGCGCGGCCTGCAGGCCCTCGCCCGCGAGCAGCGATTCGAAGAGCTGCACGCCCAGCCGCCCGGCCAGGTGGCCGTAGCAGCAGCGCGCCTCGCGCAGGGCACGCCGCGCCGGGCGCGACCAGGCCTCGTCGCGCCCGCCCTGTTCGGCGACGAGCGCCAGCGCCTCGAGCGCATGCGCCACCTCGGGCCCGGCGAGCCGGAAGTAGCGATGGCGCCCACGTGGCTCGCAGACCACGAAGCGCGCATCCATCAGCTTGGCCAGGTGGCCGCTGGCCGTGGCCGCGGTCACCGTCGCGGCCCGCGCCAGCTCGCCCGCGGTGGCGAAGTCGCCCGACAGCAGGTGGCTGAGCATGCGCGAGCGTGCCGGGTCGGCGACCATCGCCGCGACGCGGGCCAGCCGGGGTTCGTGCGGGGTCGCCATGGCGCTCAGGGTAGCGCAGCGGGCGCGCGCGAGCTCAAGGCGCCACCTCGCGCGGCCGGTGGCGCGTGCCGGCCACGTCCTGCAGCCAGCTGCGCTCCTCGCGCAGGATGAAGCGCTCGCGCTGCGCACGCTCGAAGTTCGCGCGACCTTCCTCATCGCGCCGCAGCGCGGCGCGGTAACGCTCGTAGGCGGCCAGGTCGTCGAAGCCGATCAATCCCCAGGCCACGTCGTTGCTGCCCTCGTGCGGCAGGAAGTAGCCGATCAGTTCGCCGCCGCAGCGCGGGATGATGCGGCCCCAGGCTTGTGCGTAGGCCTGGAAAGCATCGCGCTGGAACGGGTCGATCTGGTAGCGGATGAAGCAGGTGAGGGGCATGGTGGCGCTCGAGGTGCTGGCGGTGTGAAGCCGGACTTTGCACCCGGCGACGCCGCCGATGCTTCGGCCTGCGCCGAAGCATCGGGTCGGGCAGCTCCGGCCTGTCGATGTGGAAAACACGGGGGTGCGCCGCGCGCGTTAGGCTTGCGCCCCGAACCGCCTTGCCGTGCCCGATCCACTGAACCTGCCGCGATGACGAAACACTCCCTCGAACACTGGCTCGCCGACGTCGGCGATGCCGACATCGCGACACTCGACGTGCCGCCGGCGATCGACCGGACGCGGCGCTTCCAGGTCGACGTGCGCTTCGTCGTGCAGTGCCCGGCCGAGGGCACGCCGGCCTGGCATGCGATGACGGTGGAGGTCAACGGCCGCCGCGAGTGGTCACGCCAGATCGCCACGGCCAACCCGGGCCAGACCGACAGCCTGGATTACCATGTGCAGGTCGACGTGCCCGAAGGCACTGCGCTGCGCGTGCGCGCCACGACGACGGTGCGCGCCGCGCGCAGGCGCCAGCTGCGCATCGAGGCCGAGGAGCAGTGAGGCGCGGGCCGCCGGATGCCGCCCGTCATCGCCTCACTTCATGCCCTGCGCGACCCACTGCAGCACGGCGTTCGCCGCATCGTCGGACACCATCGCGTGCGTGTGCACGAAATTCTTCTCGTGCATCTCGTCCAGCCAGTGCTGTTGCGCCTTCGCCGGGTCGCCGCGGCGCGCGGCCTTGTCGGCCATGCTGCGGAAGGTCGGCACGGTATGCGCCTGCGCGCCGTGGCAGTTCAGGCAGCCGAAGTCGATGGCCGACTGCGCACCGTCCGCAGCCATGGCCTGCGCGGCGACCCAGGCGAGCCCGGCGAAGACAAGAGCCGGCTTGAAGGCGTAAAGCGTCATGGTGACTCCTTGGTGTGAGTGTGGGCCGCGTCGAGCAGGCGGTCGAATCCAGGATAGCCCTCGCGGCTGAGCAGAACCTTGCGTGCGAAGCGGCCCCAGGGCTGGCCGGCATGCAATGCTGTCTTGAACGCCTCCGCATCGACCACCCAGGTGCCGCCCAGCGAGGTGACGCCGCGCGCGAACAGCGGGTCGGGCAGGCAGCCGGCGCCCGGGCCGATCAACGCCACGCGCTGCGCGTGGCGGCATCGTTCGAGCAGCGCGTCCAGCGTGTCGTTGAGCAGCACCGTGCTGGTCGACAGGATCTTGTTGCAGCGCGCCAGCTCGCCGGCATCGAGCGTGACCAACCAGCCCTCGCGCGCGCCGGCGAGTTCGGCGCGCAGCTCGAGCACGGTGAGCCTCGCGCCGGTGGCCAGCACCTGCTTCACCAACGGCGGGAACAGCCCGACCATGCCGAGGTGGTCGCCGGCGTGCAGGTCGAGATCGCCGATCGAACCGCCGGCCGCTGGCGGCAGGTAACCGGCGCGGTCGAACAGGTGGCGCGTGAGCGCGTTGACGGTGGCGAAGCCCAGCGTGCGCGGCGCGCCCTGCGACTGCGCATACTGCCGCGCGAGCGCCGGCGCCGGCATGCCGGCCAGCGCCTCGAGCGATGCCGGTGCGCGCAGCTGCGCCAGCGTGTCGCCCAGCAGCACGAAGCTCAGGCCGAGCGAGCCGTCTTCCAGCTCGACCGCGCAGAACTCGCCGTCGCGCGTGCCGTCGGCCGCAGGCGGCGGCAGGTGCACGGCGCGCACGGCCGGCACCGGTCCGCGGGAAGCCAGGCGATCGACGAGGCCGACCAGATCGGAGGCGACACTGCTCATGCCTCGACTCTCGCCGCGAACGCGCCGCCCTGCCTTGCGCTGCCACAGAGGAGCCGCAGCGAGTGCCTGCCGCGGGCTCAGCGCCAGGCATCGATGATGCGAAGCGCTTCCTGCGCCGACAGCCCGGCCGAGGCGCACAGGGCATATCCCTTGCGAATCGACACCAGGTAAGGTAGCCGGAACACGATGGCGTTCATCGGCGGCATCTCTTCCTCCACCCGATCCTCGACGCGCAGATCCTCGTGGCCGGCGTCGCCGCACAGGCGGTCCGCCTCGTCGCGCCACTTGCGGACCACCGCCTCGCGGTCGGTCCAGGGCGCGACGTTCGATTTCACGAAGACGTAGTGCAGGCCCGGCCGCAGCGCCTCGCGGTAGACGCCGCCGGCCATCGGGCTGGGGCCCTGGCCGAGGTCGTGGCTGGAGGTGCAGGCCAGCAGCAGCCACACCGGCAGGAGCAGCACGCTTCGCCTTGTCATGGCGGGCCCCCGCGCAGCGCTTCGTTGTCGATCTGCATCAGGCGGGGCGCGAGGTTGATCACCGATGGCGGCAACGGCCGCTCGCCCCGTTGCTTCAGCAGCGCCAGGTCCCGCTCCAGCTTGTCGCCGACGACGAAGAAGGCGCCCTGCACCTTCGGGATGCGGTCCGCGTCGCGGCCTACGCGCAGGTGGCTGATGAACTGCCCGAGGTAGGTCGTGCCGCCCGCGTCGACGCGAAACGGTACGGCGCCCGGGTCGGCCAGGTAGACGTGGGCCGCCCAGCCATGCATCGGCGCGTTCTCGACGGCCGCGCCGACCAGTGCGTAGTCTCCGGCCGGCAGGCGGGCGACGAACAGGGTGCCCTTCGCGTCCGGCTCGCTGAAGTCGACCGGCGTGTCGAACAGCGGCGACAGCAGCCGGCCCGCCGTGCCCACCGGCGAATGGAAGACGAACTCGCCCGGCGGCTGCCGAGGGTCGCCCGCCAGCGCGCGGAACTGCAGCGTGCTCATCTCGATCGTCGGCGCCGTGGCCGAGATGCCGATCGAGCCGAACACCAGGCCGGTGCCCAAGCCGCCGCCGCTGGGCAGCGATGCGGGCAAGCGTGCACTCGAGACGCAACCCGACACCAGCGCGGCCATGGCCAGGCAGAACGACGGCAGCAGGGCATGGCAAGGCCACATCGACAACCTCTCCGGATTGCAGCGCCGTTATCGCATCGGCGCGGCCCGGCTCGCTTGACAGCGCGCAACGCTTGCCGATGCGGCCCCGAAGCCGCAGGCTACAGTCCGCCCATGGGATACGAACTGCATTACTGGCCGGGCATCCAGGGCCGCGGCGAATTCGTGCGGCTCGCGCTCGAGGCGGCCGGCGCGCCGTACACCGACGTGGCGCGCGGCGACGAGGCCACCGGCCAGGGCCTGCCGGCGATGCTACGCCTGCTCGACGACGCCACGCAGGTGCATCCGCCCTTCGCGCCACCCTTCCTGCGCGACGGCACGCTGCTGATCGGGCAGACGGCGGCGATCCTGCACCACCTCGGGCCGACGCTGAAGCTCGTCGGGCGCAGCGAGCAGGCGCGGGTGTGGACGCAGCAGATCCAGATGACCATCGCCGACATGGTCACCGAGGCGCACGACACGCATCACCCGGTGGGCAGCGGCCTGTACTACGAAGACCAGAAGCCCGAGGCGCTGCGCCGCGCGAAGGAGTTCTGCGGCGCGCGCCTGCCCAAGTTCATGACATGGTTCGAGCGCATCCTGGCGCGCAACCCAGCCGGCGCGCGGCACCTGGTGGGCGGCAAGCTGAGCTACGCCGACCTGTCGCTGTTCCAGCTCGTCGAGGGCCTGCGCTACGCCTTCCCGACGGCGGCGCATCGCGTGCTGGCCACGACGCCGCTGGTGCTGCAGCTGCACGACCGCGTCGCCGCCGCACCGCGCGTGGCCGCCTACCTGCGCAGCGATCGGCGGCTGCCGTTCAACGAGCAGGGCATCTTCCGCCGCTACCCCGAGCTCGACCTTCCCTGATCCGCGGCGGCACAGCCGCCCGGTCGCAGAAAGCACAGGCACATGGCCATCCAGTGGTTCCCGGGTCACATGCACTCGACGAAGAAGGCGATCGTCGAGCGATTGCCCGACATCGACGTGGTCATCGAGCTGCTCGACGCGCGCCTGCCCGGCTCGAGCAGCAACCCGCTGCTGGCCGAGCTGACGGCCGGCAAGCCGGCGCTGAAGGTGCTCAACAAGCAGGACCTCGCCGACCCCGAGCTCACCACGGCGTGGCTGGCCCACTTCAACGCGCTGCCGGGCACGCGCGCGCTGGCGCTCGATGCCAGCATCACAGCGCCGGCACGCGCGCTGATCGCCGCCTGCCGCGCGCTCGCGCCGCTGCGCGGCGGCATGGTCAAGCCGCTGCGCGTGCTGATCTGCGGCATCCCCAACGTCGGCAAGTCGACGCTGATCAACACGCTGGTGGGCCAGCGCGCCACGCTCACCGGCGACGAGCCAGGCATCACCAAGCTCGAACAGAAGATCGTGCTGGCGCCGGACTTCTACCTGTTCGACACCCCCGGCATGCTGTGGCCGCGCATCACCGTCGAGCGCAGTGGCTACCACCTCGCGGCCAGCGGCGGCATCGGCCGCAATGCCTACGACGAAGAAGAAGTCGCGCTGGCCCTGCTGGCCAACGTTCGCGTGCGTCACGCCGATCGGCTGAGGGCTCGCTACAAGCTGGGCGATCTGGATGGGCTCACCGACGACGAACTGCTCGCCGAGCTCGGCCGAAAACGTGGCGGCCTGATGGCCGGCGGACGCGTCAACCTGCAGAAGGCCGCCGAGATCGCCATCAACGACTTCCGCACCGGCGCCTGGGGCCGCATCACGCTGGAGTCGCCCGACGAGTTCGTGCAGTGGTGGGCGCAGGGCCAGGCGCTCGAGGCCGAGCGGCGCGAGAAGCGCGAGAAGCGCAGCCGCGGCGGCAAGTAGCAGCGCGGCGCGGCTCAGCCGTTGACGGCTTCCGCCACTTCGCTGATCAGCTGGATGGCATGCCGAGCCAGCGGCGACGGGCTGCGGTTGCGCAGGCTCACCACGCCCATCTCTGCATAGAGCGGCGGCAGGCCCGTGACCGTCAGCGCCACCAGCAATCCGGCTTCGACATCGGCCTGCATCGCGACGTGGGTGGCCCCCAGCACGGTGTCGGTCGACAGTGCCACCGCGCGCAACTGCTGCACGTCATCGCACTCCAGTGCAAAACCGGGCTCCTGGCCCGGCGGCACTTGCAGCAAGGCGCCCAGGGCCGCCTTCACCGCGACAGGCAGCTTGGTGGTGGCCACGCCGAAGGCCCACATCTCGGCCAGCGTGCAGGGCGGCCCGACCAGCGGGTGGCCGCTGCGCACATAGAAGGCTGCCGGCTGCTGGCCCAGGCGCTGGACATCCAGCGTCGCGTCCTGCGGCAGGCTGCGCGTGTCGGCGACGAAGAACTCGATGCGCTCGGCACGCAGTTGCTCCAGCAACTGCGCCCAGTTGCCGACCTCCACCCGCAAGCGAAGGTTGGGGTAGCGGCGGCGCAACTCGGGCAGCACCCGCGGCATCAGGGTGGCAGCCGGGAAAGGGCCGGCACCCAGCGCCGCGTCACCGAAGTTGCTTTGTGCGTAGAGCTCGGCGTCGCGCTGCAGGCAGCGCGCGTCGAACAGCAGGCGGCGCGCACGCTCGATCAGGAACACGCCGGCCGGCGTGGGTCGCAGCTCGCCCGCATCGCGGTCGAACAGGCGTTGGCCGAGAGCCCGCTCCAGCGCCTGGATGCTGCGGCTGAACGCAGGCTGGCTGAGGTGCACGCGCTCGGCCGCCCGCGCGAAGTGACGTTCATCGGCCAGCGCCACCAGGTGGGCCAGGTGTTTCAGGTCCATCATCTTGTCATGCTTCCACTGCATTGATTCAATGTCAACAATGCAATGGACGCATTTGCTCGCGATGCTTAGTCTCGCCCCCAGCCGCGCCACCAGAGTGCTGGCAGACACCAACGGAGACAAACCCATGAGTGCCCAACTGCAGAACGTGCTGATCGTCTGCGTCATGCTCGGCTTCGCGCTGATGGAGTTCGTGACGCGGCGCTACCAGGTCACGGTGCGCGCCACGTCCGACGACACCAAACTGGAACTGCTGCAGTTCCTCGCCCTGCTGGCCATCGCGCAGCCCACGGCCCTGCTGGTGACCAACCAGCTGTGCCTGAAGTTCATGCCCGAGCAGCACAACGCCCTGGCCGGCCTGCCCTGGTGGGCCATGTTCGGTGTGCTGCTGCTGGCCGACGACCTGACGCAATACCTGTGGCACCGCGCCTCGCACTCGCCCATGCTGTGGCCCTTGCACCGCGCTCACCACACGGCGCAGTACATGAGCATCCGCATCACCTACCGCAACAACTTCTTCTACTACCTGCTGATGCCGGGTTTGTGGATCGGGGGCGTGCTGATCTTTCTGGGTTTCGGCAAGGTCTACGGGTTGTACATCGTGCTGAAGCTGGTGGTGATTCTGGGGGCGCACTGCGCCTGGCGCTGGGACGAGCCGCTGTACCGCGTGAAGGCGCTGCGGCCGCTGATGTGGGTGGTGGAGCGCACCATCTCCACCCCGGCCACGCACTGGGCCCACCACGCGCTGACCAACGCCGACGGCGTGGGCCACTACAAGGGCAACTTCGGCAATTTCCTGTTCCTGTGGGACGTGCTGCTGGGCACCGCCCACATCACGCGCCGCTATCCCGAGAAGGTGGGCCTGCAGGACGACCTGGTCTATGGCCAGGAGCGCTGGTACCACCAGATGTTCTTCCCCCTTCTGCAGAGCAAGCGAGAACATTCCGCGCTGCGAATGGGTGGCCGTGTCGTGGCCGAGGAAGAGACGCGTTCGGATGGACCGGCGCCGCAGCAGACTTGAAGAAGACAGGGCCGTTCACGACCCGTGAACCGACGGGTCAGATCGGGTGGCCGCCGCGCGGGTTCAACTTCACCGCCGCGAGGATGCCGCGCAGGATCTCGATGGGCGGCGGCGGGCAACCCGGCACCTCCGTGTCGACCGGGATGACGTTGGCAATGCGGCCGCAGCTGGCGTAACTCTCGCCGAAGATGCCGCCGTCGCAGCCGCAGTCGCCCACCGCCACCACCAGCCGCGGCTCGGGCGTGGCGTCGTAGGTGCGGCGCAGCGCCTCTTCCATGTGGCGCGACACCGGTCCGGTGACCAGCAGCATGTCGGCATGGCGCGGGCTGGCGACGAAATGGATGCCCAGCCCCTCGATGTTGTAGTACGGGTTGTTGAGCGCGTGGATCTCCAGCTCGCAGCCGTTGCACGAGCCCGCATCGACCTGGCGGATCGCCAGCGCCTGGCCGAGGATGGCCAGCAGTTCGTCGTGGATGCGCCGCACCTCGGCCTGCAGCGCCGCGTCGAGCGCCGGCGGCGGCTCGCTGACGATGCCGGTGCGAACGATCTGGCGAAGGATCTGCCACATCAGAGATCGACCCCCGAGTAGCTGAGGTTGAAGGACTTGTTGATGAGCGGGAAGTCCGGAACGATGTTGCCGATCACCGCATGCTCGAGCACCGGCCAGTTCTGCCACGACGGGTCGTGGCAGTGGCAGCGCTCGATGCGGCCATCGGCGCCCAGCGACAGCGCCACCAGCACCTCGCCGCGCCAGCCTTCGACCCAGCCCGCGCCCTGCACGGCGTGGCCGGGCAGCTGAACTGCCGCGGCGACGCCGCCCTCGGGCAGGCGTGCACAGAGCTCGCGGATCAGGCGCAGCGACTCGGCCAGCTCGTCGAACCGCAACGCCACGCGCGCCGCCACGTCGCCGCCCTGCTGCGTGGCGATGCGCGCCTGCAGCGTGCGGTACGGCTGCCACGCGTGGCCGTGGCGCAGGTCCACGGCCTGGCCGCTGGCCCGGCCCGCCATGCCGGTCAGGCCCAGGCGCGCGGCCAGTTCGGGCACGACACGGCCGGTGCCCATGAAGCGGTCCTGCAGGCCCGCGTGTTCGTCGTAGATGTGGCGCAGCCGCTGCACCTCGCGCTCCACGTCATCGCACTGGCGCCGCTGTTCGTCGCGCAGCGACAGCGACACATCGCCGGCCACGCCGCCGGGCACCACCGCATCCATCATGAAGCGGTGGCCGAAGGCGCGTTGCGACAGCCGCTGCCAGTCTTCGCGCAGGCGCGAGAACTGCGCCAGGCCGAAGGCCAGGGCCGCGTCGTTGCCCAGCGCGCCGAGGTCGCCGAGGTGGTTGGCGACGCGCTCGCGTTCGAGCATCAGCGCGCGCAGCCAGTCGGCGCGCTCGGGCACGGCCGTGCCGCAGCAGGATTCGAGCGCCATCGCGTAGGCCCAGGCATAAACCACCGTCGAATCGCCCGACACGCGCCCGGCCAGGCGGAAGGCCTGCAACGGCGCCAGCTCGGTGAAGCGCCGCTCGATGCCCTTGTGCACGTAGCCCAGGTGCTGCTCGAGGCGCAACACCTTCTCGCCGACCACCGAGAAGCGGAAGTGCCCCGGCTCGATGATGCCGGCGTGCACCGGGCCCACCGCGATCTCGTGCACGCCGTCGCCCTCGACACGCACGAAGGGGTAGTCGGCGGGCCAGGTGCCGGCGGCGGCTCCGGCAGGTGTCATGCCCGAGGCCAATGGCGCGGCCGCGGCCCACAGGCCGTGGTCGAGCCAGGGGCGGTGGTCGACGGCTGCATCGGCCTGCAGGCCGCCGAGGTCGGCCAGGCTTCGCTGCATGCGCGTTGCGCAAGCGAAGGTGGCCGAGAGGTCGGGGTAGCGATCCTCCGCGCCGGCCAGCGGCAGTTCGGCCCACAGCAGGCCTTCGGTGGTGGCGAAGGCGGCGCAGACCGACGGGCCGTCGCTGCCGTGGCGGCCCCACACCGAGAGCAGCCGGCCGTGCGCCTGTGCCACCTGCACGGCCAGCACGCTCCAGCCCGCGCGGTCCACACGCGCGTGCCAGATCGGCAGCGGCGCGGGGAGGCGCTGCAGCTCGAGGTGGAGATCGGCGAACACCATGGCCTCAATGCCCCAGCATGGCCGCGGCCTGCCGGTACCAGCCGTCGAGGTAGGGTGGGATGTACAGGCCCAGCATCAGCCCCAGGCTCAGGTGCACGAACACCGGCACCAGCGCCGGCGGATGCGCCAGCGGCTTGTGCGTCGTGTCGCCGAACACCATCGGCTGCACGCGGTGGAACACCGAGGCGAAGGCCAGGCCCAGCGCGACGAGCAGGAAGGGCGTGGCCCAGGCCTGCTCGCGCATCGCCGTGGTGACGATGAGGAACTCGCTGGCGAACACACCGAACGGCGGCATGCCCAGGATGGCCAGCGCGCCGAGCATCAGGCCCCAGCCCACCGTCGGACTGACGCGCACGAGGCCGCGGATCTCGTCCATGACCTGCGTGCCGGCCTTCTGCGTGGCGTGGCCGACGGCGAAGAAGATCGCCGACTTGATCAGCGAGTGCACCGTCATGTGCAGCAGGCCGGCGTAGCTGGCGATCGGCCCGCCCATGCCGAAGGCGAAGGTCATCATGCCCATGTGCTCGATCGACGAGTAGGCGAACATGCGCTTCACGTCGCGCTGGCGGATGATGAAGAACACCGACGCCACCACCGACAGCAGCCCGAAGCCCATCATCAGCCGGCCCGACAGTTGGCTGCTGCCCAGCGCGCCGTCGGTCAGCACCTTGCAGCGCAGCACCGCGTAGAGCGCCACGTTGAGCAGCAGCCCCGAGAGCACGGCCGACACCGGCGTCGGGCCTTCGGCGTGCGCGTCGGGCAGCCAGTTGTGCACCGGCACCAGGCCGACCTTGGTGCCGTAGCCGATGAACAGGAAGGCGAAGGCCAGCGTGATGATGTTCGGGTCGAGCTGGCCCTTCACCGCGTCGAGGTGCGTCCACAGCAGTGCGCCGCCTTCGGCGCCGATGACCTTCTCGGCCGCCATGTAGAGCAGCACGGTGCCGAACAGCGCCTGCGCGATGCCCACGCCGCACAGGATGAAGTACTTCCACGCCGCCTCCAGGCTGGCCGCCGTGCGGTAGACGCTGACCAGCAGCACGGTGGTCAGCGTGGCCGCTTCCATCGCCACCCAGACGATGCCCAGGTTGTTGGTGGTCAGCGCCAGCAGCATCGTGAAGCTGAACAGCTGGTACATGCTGTGGTACAGGCGCAGCCGCGGCGGCGTCATCTTGCCGCGGTCGCGCTCGACGCGCATGTAGGGGCGCGAGAAGATCGCGGTGGTCAGCCCGACGAACGCCGTCAGCGCGACGAGGAAGACGTTGAGCGCGTCGATGTAGAACTCGCTGCTCCACACCAGCAGCGGGCCGCCGTCGATCACCTGCACGGTCAGCGCGCAGGCGGCGAGGAAGGTGCCGGCGCTGAAGGCGACGTTGACGTCGCGCGCGTTGTCGCGGTGGCCCACGAGGCCGAGCACGGCGCCGCCGGCCAGCGGGATGCCGAGCAGCAGGGCGAGCGCGGGCGCGTCAATCATCCTTGAGCTTCTCGAGGTGGCTGATGTCCAGGCTGTCGAACTGCTCGCGGATCTGGAACATGAACACGCCCAGGATCAGCACGCCGATCAGCACGTCCAGCGCGATGCCCAGCTCCACCACCATCGGCATGCCGTAGGTGGCCGAGGTGGCGGCGAAGAACAGGCCGTTCTCCATCGCCAGGAAGCCGATCACCTGCGGCACCGCCTTGGCGCGCGTGATCATCATCAGGAACGACAGCAGCACGCAGGCCAGCGCGATGCCCAGCGTGCCGCTGGCCAGCGTCGACGAGAGCTTGGAGATCGGGATGGCCAGGTTGAACGCGAAGATCACCACCACGATGCCCACCAGCATGATGGTCGGGATGTTGATCAGCGTCTCGACGTCCCAGCGGATCTGCAACCGGTCGGCCACGCGGTGCAGCAGCCAGGGGATCAGCAGCACCTTGAGCGCGAAGGTGATCCCGGCCGAGACGTACAGGTGCGGCTGGTCGGTGACGTAGCCGACCACCGCCGTGGCCAGCACCAGCGTGGCGCCCTGCATCGTGAACAGGTTGATCAGCGAGAGCACGCGTCGCTGCGAGATCATCGCGAAGGCGAGGATCAGCAGCACGGCGCCGAGCAGGTTGACGAACTGGGTGAGGAGCGCGGTCAACTCAGTGCTCCAGCAGCAGGTGAACCAGCAGCCCGATCACCGCCAGCAGGAAGGCCGAGGCGAGGAACTCCGGCACGCGGAAGATGCGCATCTTGGCCGACAGGGTTTCGAGCAGCGCGAGCAGAAAGCCGCCGATGGCCAGCTTGAACACCAGCGCCGGCAGCGCCAGCAGCATCTCCAGCGGCGCCTGCGCCTCGGCCACACCCCAGGGGAAGAACAGCGCCAGCCCGATGCACGAGTAGGCGAACAGCTTCAGGCTCGCCGCCCATTCGAGCAGCGCCAGGTGCCGGCCCGAGTACTCGAGGATCAGCGCCTCGTGGATCATCGTCAGCTCGAGGTGCGTGGCCGGGTTGTCCACCGGCACGCGCGCGTTCTCGGCCAGCGACACCATCGTGAAGGCCACGCCGGCGAAGGCCAGGCCCGGGTAGATGGCCAGCTCGCGGTGCGCGAGCGTCTCGACGATGGTGGTCAGCGAGGTCGACTTGGAGATCAGCGAGGCCGAGAACAGCACCATCAGCAGCGCCGGCTCGGCGAGGAAGCCGATCAGCATCTCGCGCCGCGCGCCCATCGTGCCGAAGGCGGTGCCCACGTCCATCGCCGCCAGCGAGATGAACACCCGCGCCAGCGCGAACAGGCCGACCAGCGCGATGGCGTCGGCCGCCGGTGCCAGCGGCAGGTCGGTCGACAGCGTGGGGATGATCGCGCAGGCCAGCAGCATGCAGCCGAACACCACGTAGGGCGCGGTGCGGAACAGCGGCGAGGCGTTGTCGGCCACCACCGACTCCTTGTGGAACAGCTTGTGCAGCACGCGGTAGGGCTGCCACAGGCTGGGCGCCGAGCGGTTCTGCAGCCAGGCGCGCCACTGGTTGACCCAGCCGCCGAGCAGCGGCGCCAGCGCGATCGCCAGAACGATCTCGAGCAGCTGCGAGAGGAAGCCAGTGAGCGTCATGACGGCGTCCTCATCGCATCACCATCACCAGCGTCGCCAGCAGCGTGAGGAAGCTGTACAGCAGGTACACGCCGATGCGGCCCTGCTGCATCATGCCGACCCAGCGCGCGAGCCACTGCGCCAGCGTGGTCACCGGCACGTACAGCCAGCGCCAGAAGCGGTCGTGCACCGTCACGCGATAGGTCGGCTTCGTGTCGAAGGGCGTCGGCAGCTCGCGCTCCATCTGGAAGAAGGGCTCGAAGATCTGCCGGATCGGCTGGCCGAAGCCCTCGGCCGTGTCCTGCATGCGCGCGCTGCCCCACGGGAAGCCGCAGGCCCAGGGCGGGCCGCGCCGCATGCGGCCGTGGTACAGCCGGCGCACGCCCACGAAGGCCAGCGCGCAGCTGGCCACGATGCCGAGCAGGAAGATCACCGGCCCGTAGCTCGCCTGCTCCAGGCTGTTGGGCGCGAGCAGCCAGCCGCTGGCCGACACGCGCTCGGCCAGGCCCGCGCCGACGAGCTGGCGCGTCACCGGGTCGAGCAGCCCGATCACCTGCACCGGCAGCAGCCCGAGCAGGAGGCAGCCCGCGGCCAGCCACAGCATGCCGCCGCGCTCCCAGGCGCCGGCGTCGTGCGCCTGAGTCAGGCGCTCCTCGCGCGGCTGGCCGAGAAAGATCACGCCGAAGAACTTGACCATGGTGTAGCCGGCCAGCGCCGCCACCAGCGCGATCAGCGCGGCCACCACCGGGATCAGCATGGTCAGCAGCGGCATCGGCAGGCCGGGGCTGAACAGGAAGCTCTGCAGCAGCAGCCACTCCGACACGAAGCCGCCCAGCGGCGGCAGCCCGGCGCTGGCCAGCACCCCCAGCAACGTCAGCCAGCCGACCCAGGGCATGCTGCGGATCAGGCCGCCGAGCTTGCCCAGGCTGCGCTGCGAGGTGGCATGCAGCACGCTGCCGGTGCCCAGGAACAGCAGGCTCTTGAAGAAGGCGTGGCTGGCCACGTGGTACAGCGTGGCGGTGAGCGCCAGCGCGGCCATCGGCAGCATGCCGTGGCCGAAGAAGATCAGCGCCAGGCCCATGCCGACGAACAGCAGCCCCATGTTCTCGATCGACGAGTAGGCGAGCAGCCGCTTCATGTCGGTCTGCACCGCCGCGAAGACGACGCCGAACAGCGCCGTGGCCAGGCCCAGCGCGAGCAGCAGCGCGCCCCACCACCACAGCTGCAGCTGCAGCAGGTCGAAGCTCACGCGCAGCAGGCCGTAGATCGCGGTGTTGAGCATCACGCCGCTCATCAGCGCCGACACCGGCGAGGGCGCCGCCGGGTGCGCCTCGGGCAGCCACACGTGCAGCGGCAGGATGCCGGCCTTGGCGCCGAAGCCGAACACCGCGAGCCCGAAACCGATCGAGGCCCAGAACGGCGACAGCGTCTGCGCGCGCATGTTGGCGAAGCTGTAGTCGCCGGTGCCCGCCTGCAGCACGCCGAAGCACAGCAGGATGGCGATGGCGCCCAGGCGCGCCATGGTGATGTAGAGGTAGCCCGCGCTGCGCACCTCGGCGATGCGGTGGTTGGCGGTGACGAGGAAGTACGACGACAGCGCCATCGTCTCCCACATCACCATGAAGGCATAGGCGTCGTCGGCCAGCACCACGCCCGCCATGCTGGCCAGGAACACGTGGTACTCCAGGCACAGCAGGCCCGGCGGCGTGCCCTCGCCTTGCCGGAAGTAGCCGGCCGCAAAGGCAGAAATGCCGGCCGACGCGGCGCCGATCACCATCAGGAAGAACGCCGCCAGGCTGTCCAGCCTGAGGTGGAATGGCAGGCTCGGCAGGCCGATGGGCAGCACCGCGACCTCGGGCGTACCGAGCAGCGCATCGAGCGACACGCCGAACAGCACCAGGCCGAGCAGGCCACCCAAGGGGAACAACAGATGCGCCACGAAGGCCAGCCGGTGCATGGCCAGCACGCCGGCCACGCCCACCGCCAGCCAGCCCAGCCCGACAACCAGCATCCAGTCGATGTGGAGCCAGGGAGCCAGGGGCACGAGCGCGGCCATGCTCAGCTTCTGCGGCGGGCCTTCGACGACGTCGCGGCGGCCCGCGGTTCAGGCACTTCCTGCCCGGCCGGCGTGTAGCTCACGCCATGCTGGTCGAGGTAGTCGCGGATCATCTGCCGCACCACCTGCGACGCCGTCAGGTCCTGCTCGGCGCACAGGCGCTCGAACGCCACCTTCTTGTTCGGATCGATGAGCAGCGTCAACCGCGCGGTCTTGAGCTCCATGCATCCACCCCACCATGAACATCGGATGTTCACCTGCGGCACATCGTAACTGACGTGCCTGTGCGCGAACACGCGCTGCGTCAAGCGCCGCTGCGGTCCTTCAGCGCCTGGCTGACCCGCGCGAACGCGCCGACCAGCTGCTGCGTGCCGGCCGGTGCCAGCCCGCGGGGCCGCCGCACCGCACCGGGCGTGGCCCGGGCCAGCGCCGCGCCCTTGCAGGCGAAGACGATGCCGTTGCTCAGCTCGCCGTCCTCGACCACCAGCACCCCGCCGTCGAAGGCGCGGCGCAGGCGCTCCACCCAGGTCGCGTAGTTCCGGTGCCCGCAGTGCAGGTTGACGACCAGCACGCCGTCGGCCGCGAGCAATCGCTCGCAGTCGTCGTAGAAGCGCTGCGACGACAGGCGCAGCGGCAGGCCATCGGTGGTGAAGCCGTCGACGATCAGCACGTCGGCGCCCGCCGTGTCCTCGCGCACGAAGTTCGCGCCGTCGGTGTGCAGCACCTGCAGACGCGCGTCGTCGGGCGGCACGTGGAATTCGTCGCGCAGCGCGATCACGTGCGGGTTGATCTCGGCCACCTGGATGCTCGCGCCGGGCAGGTGGCGGTGGCAGAACTTGGCCAGCGAGCCGCCGCCCAGGCCGACCATCACGATGCGCTCCGGCTCGGGCCGCAGCAGCAGGAAGCCCATCATCGTGCGCGTGTACTCGAGGTCCAGCGCAAAGGGGTCGGCCAGCGCCATGCGGCTCTGGATCTCGTGCATCGAGAAGTGCAGCGCCTTCGTGGTCGCGCTCGCGTAGACGAAGGGCTTGACGTGCTTGGCGGGGTCGAGCATCGCGGTCGGGTGTGCAGCGGGCAGGATCAGCTGTCGATGCCCAGCAGGTCGAGGATGCCGCTGATGAAGGTCAGCGGGTGCGGCGGGCAGCCGGGCACGTACAACGAGGGCGTGAAGCGCTCGACGAACGACCGGTCGAGTGCCGGCGAGTCGGCGAACAGGCCGCCCGAGATGGCACACGCGCCCACGGCGATCACCAGCTTGGGCTCGGGCATGCCGTCCCAGCACAGCTGCAGTGCCTGCGCCATGTTGCGCGTCACCGGCCCGGTGAGCACCAGCGCGTCGGCATGGCGCGGCGAGGCGACGATGTCGATGCCATAGCGGCCGATGTCGAAGTTCACGTTGGTCAGCGCGTTGACCTCGAGCTCGCAGGCATTGCAGCCGCCGGCCGACACCGAACGCAGCTTGAGCGAACGGCCGAAACGCCGGTGCAGCGCGGCCGACACCTTCACCGGGTCGAGCGAGGGCCGCGCGGCGCTGACCACGAGGGCATCACGCTCGGTGGCGGCGATGCGGAAATCGTTGTCGAACGACAGCGTGCCGCTCGGGCACACCGGCTCGCAGTCGCCGCACATCACGCAGCGGCCGAGGTCGATCCGCAGCGGCTCGATCTCGATGGCGCGCGTCGGGCAGGCCGCCGCGCAGGCGCTGCAGCCAGCCTCGCAGGGCTGCGCGCCGATCACCGGGCGCGCGCGAAAGCCGGCCGGATCGGCGCGGCGCGGATCGGGGATGGTCTGGGTGCCCTGCGCGACCCTGACGGCGATCGACTTCAGCATGGTGTCCTACAGGTCGTTCCCGCAATAGGAGAGATCGAAGCTCTTGTTGCAGATCGGGAAGTCGGAGATCTCGTTGTCGCGCACGGCGATGGCGAGGCCGAACCAGTTGAGCATCGACGCGTCCTGCACCTTGTAGTGCAGCAGCGCTCCGTCGGCGCCGGTCTCGACAGCCTGCACCACCGGGCCGCGGAAGCCTTCGCACACGGTGATGCACAGGCTGCCCGCCTGCAGCGCGCCGACGGTCACCAGCGCCTCGCCTGCCAGATCAGACGACACGTCCTGCAGTTGCTGCTGCAACCAGTGCAGCGAGGCCTCGATCTCGCGCATGCGCAGGCGCATCCGCGCCCAGCAGTCGCCGCCGTCTTCCGTGAGCAGGGGCAGCGGGTGCTCGCGGTACACGTGGCCGGGCAGCTGGTGCCGGCTGTCGCGGGCCACGCCGCTGGCGCGTGCCGCGAGGCCGACCAAACCCAGCTCGCGCGCCGCCTGCGTGCTGACGATGCCGGTGCCGATCAGGCGCGAGCGCACGCTGCGCGCGCCGAGCATCAGCTCGTTGACCTGGGCGAAATCGCGCGCGAAGGCCGCCAGCGTGTCGAGCAGGTCCTGCCGGCGCGCCGCATCGATCGCATGGCGCACGCCGCCCGGGCGCAGCCAGCCGCGGCCGAAGCGGTTGCCGCAGACGCGTTGCGTGGCGTTGATGATCGCGGTGCGCAGCCGGCCGTAGGTGGCGCCGCCCTGCAGGAAGGCGATGTCGGTGGCCATGCCGCCCAGGGCCACCAGGTGCATGGCGATGCGCTCGAGTTCCAGCGCCAGCGCGCGCACGCGCTCGACCCCGGGCGCGACCGACACGCCGGCCAGCGCCTCGATCGCGGCGCAGTGGCCCCAGGCGAAGGCGATGCTGGAGTCGCCGGCGATCGATTCGACCAGCGGCGTCAGCGCCAGCGGCGGCCGCTGCAGCAGCAAGGCCTCGACGCCGCGGTGCTGGTAGCCGAGCTGGATCTCCAGGTGCTGCACCCGCTCGCCATGGCACATGAAGCGGAAGTGGCCGGGCTCGATGACGCTGGCGTGGATCGGCCCGACGCCGACCTCATGAACCTCCTGCCCTCGCACCACGAAGAACGGGTAGGCGTCCATGTGCTGCTGCCGCTCGCCCTCGAAGCGCACCGGCTTGAGCCAGGGGTGCCCTTCGGGCTGCACGCCGGTCCGCTCTTGTGGCTCGCGCTCGGCCATCTG
>JADJJI010000003.1 GCA_016706565.1 Piscinibacter sp. | reverse complement strand
CCCCGCACCGACAAGCTCGCCGAGTCTTACCGCCAGCACGCGCTTCGGCGAGTTCGCGACCTGGAAGCGGTAATGGCGTTTCGGCGTTGTCTACCCGGCGCAGGGACTATCCGCCTGAGCGGCAGGTCGCGCCGAAGCGGAATACATGCCGTCGTCACCGGCGGTGCGCGGCGACGGGCCGTAGATCACGCTGCGTCACCAGCGCCTATGCCGGCACCTTACGCCGCCGGGCTGCGGCGTTCGTTCGTCAACGGTGCGACGGCTGCCGGCGCGCTTCGACCGCCACCACCCGTCGCTACAGAAGGCCTGCATCCGCTTCTGGGAAGACAACGGCACCGCCTACATGGTGATGCCCTACCTGCAGGGCGCGTCCCCGTTGCGCGACACACGCCGCGCCATGCCGGGCCCGCCCGACGAGGCCTCCCGGTCTGCGGTGCTCGGAGCGTGTGCTCGACGCGCTGGCGGCACCTGCACCAGGAGGTGTTCCACCGCGACATCGCGCCCGGGACAACATCCTGCGTCACCAGCGAGGGGCGCGCTTGATCCTGCTGGACTTCCGCTGCGCGCCGCGTCATCAGCAACCACACGCAGGTGCCCACGGCGAACTTCAAGCCCAGCTACGCGCCGATCGAGCAGTACGCCGAGATGCCGAGCATGCAGGCAGGCCCGTGGACCGACCTTGTACGCGCTGGGCGCGGTGATGCACTCCCTCCTGTTTTCCACCGGCAAGCCGCCGATGCCCTCGACGGCGCGGGCGGTGCAGCCGGGGGCGGACCTGCTCGACCTGCACGAATCGGCCGAGGTGTCACCGCGCTTCGTGCAGATCGTCGGCTGGATGCTCAGCGTGCGGCCGCAGGACCGGCCGCAGAGCGTGGCTGAGCTGCGTGCGGTGCTGGACGGGCAGCGCCGTGCCTGCGGTCCACCACGACGGTGTCCAGGAAGCCGGCTCCCGGCGGCCGCGGGCGACGCCACGCAGATCCTCGATCCGGACGGTTCCTGACGGCGGGCGCTACGCCGAACCGACGCGGCTGGATACGGCCCATCAACCGACTCCAGCTGACACCACGCCCGCAGCGGCCTGCGCCACCCGGCAAGGGCCCGCCGATGGAGGCCACGCCGGCCGGGGTCGCCGCCCCTGCTGCACGCCGCAGAAGGTCGGGCAGCGGCTGCGACACCTTCTTCAGCGGTGGCTGCCGGAGACGGCCCTTTCGGCCACCGCGCGCCGGCTGCGGCCCCGGATCGCCGGGCGGTCGGTTTCGGAGCGTACGTCGCGGCAGCCGCCCGGTGGAGCCAGCGCGCAGTCGAGCTGCCGGCCTTGCTGCCACCGGTGGTCATAGGGGCGCCGGCTGCGGCGCCTGTGCCGGTTATGCCGGGTCTGGCGTCGGGTAAGGTCGCGAGCGTGCCGACCTGGGGCAGGGCCGTCGGTTCCGGCGCGCTGACCGGGATGATCAGGAGCCGGCGGGCAAGCGGGCACGCCAGTTCGCCGCGCCAGTCGAAGCCGAGCGCTTCGGCTGAACGGCCCGCCCAGGCGGCCCTGGAGCGACAACACGCCGAGCTTGCGGGTCCGCCGCGCCGTAGTAGGCCGATCGCGCGCCGCACCTCGCCGAGCGCACTGACGGTCACCGGCACGTCGATGAACACGTCGCCGAGCGGCGGCACGCTGCCGCCAGCCGGAGCTGACGCCGGTGCCGATGGTCGCGCCGTTGAGGAGCGCCAGCTTCCACCGATGCCCCGGTGTAGGACACCGGCGCATCGTTCGGGTTCTGCACGCGCAGGCGGGCATTGAAGCGCAACTCCATCGCCGCACCGATGCGCTGCACGCTGGCCACGTTGGACCCGCAGCGGCGCTGGCGCCGTGACGCAGCCGGCGAGCAGCGCTCGGCGGGAATCCGGAGCGCGATCAGAGTGCGAGACGTCATCGGAAACCTTCGGAGGGTCGGTGGGCAGGTGGCGCGCAGGCCGCTCACCACTTGTCGTCCTGCTTCGCCAGCCTCTGCCGGCGCGATGGCTTCGGCGCAAGTGGTGGCGTGCCTAAGGCGGCCGGTTTCGTGGCGGCCTGGGGCGTGGCGGCAGCGGTGCTCCGCCTGGAGCCCGCGCCTGCCGGCGGCGGCAGCAGCACCTCGCGCACCTGCAGCGCGCCGGGCAGTTTGGTCCATGGGCCGCGCACGTTCTCGAGGTGGTTGCACGACAGGTTCTGGCGTCACCCGGTCGATCACCAGCTGGCAGCAGGGGACCGAGCCGGCCCAGGCTCTGGCCCGTCTGCGGGATCCTTCATCTCGGTGCCCATGGTCACCATCGCGTAAGCGCGCACGGCGCGGCAGCGCCCGGCGCCCTGGCTGAGCACGACGTTGCCGCCCTCCAGGGCGACCACGGTGATCGGGAAGGTGCGCCCGATGATCGACGCCACCACCTGGTCGACCAGTTCGCGTGTCATGCCCTCGAACACCTTGGTCGAGCTGACGCCGGAGCCCAGCGCGTGGTCGGCGCCGTGGCTGGGGCCGCCGCGCAGCGACTCGGAGGCCATCACCCGCCGCGCGGCCACGTGCTGACCAGCTTGCGCGACATCGACCAGCGCCGCCTGAATAGCACCACCGCGGTCGGAGGCGCGCAGCTGCCTGGCGTGGCGGTTGTAGGCGAGGCTGCACACCTGCCGATCCACAGCACGTCGGCACTCGCGGCCTGGCGCAGCTTGGCGGTCTCCCGCTGCGGGCGCCTGGCCGCTTTCGATCAGGTCGAGCTCCTGCTGCAGTTCGGGGCTGAACTCGCGGTCGAGCACGGCGAAGCGCCCGGTGATGCTGACGAGCGCATCGACGATCGCTGGCGCAACCGTGCCGGGGCCTGGCCGCCGGCACCTGGCGGTCGCCCATCGGCATCGAGGGATTGTCGAAGCGCAGCGGCGCCACCACCAGCTTGATCTTCTTGAGCGACTCCGGCGTCTGAACTTCTGGCGATGCCGCTTCGATGCTGGCCTTGTACTTGCCCAGTGGCGAGCGGCCTGGACAGACTGGAGGCACGCGGGAGTTCTGCACCACGCCGCCGGACTTCTGGAACACCGCTGGGCGAAAGCCGACGCGCGCAGCGACACCGGCGCGTCTGGTTGAACGTGGCATCGATGCCCAGGCGGGTGGCAAGACGGTGTCGACGTCGACCGTGGCCCCGTTGACCGGCAGGATGGCCAGGCGCAAAGCGCCTCGGCCACCGCTTCGACGCGCTGTTCGCCGAAGCCGTCGGCCGTGACCTTGACGGTCTCGGAGCTTGCCGACGTCGGGCGGCGGATGGTCGCGGTTTCCGGCGTGAGCGGTGCCGGCGTCGGCGCAGGCGAGGGCGCCGCGGCAGGTGCCTGCGCGACGACATCGCCGGACGCAGGCGGCGTGGCGACCGCTTGCGGCGGCCTTTGCGGTCGCATCCCGCCCCTGGCACACACGCCAGCAGCAGCCCCGCGCAGTGAATCGGGTCGACACCATGGCGCGGATCACGCTCGGAGCGCGGCCAGCGCCTGCGGCGTCCGGCGGCACGGGGATGTCGTTGCTCTGGCGAAGGCGCTGGCGTTCTTGACCGAGGTGGCGACGTTGGAGATGCCGTTGGGCAACTGGCCGATGATGTACGCGCCGGACTGCAGCTTTGGGCAACACCATCGGCGAAGCTTCCTTCAGGCCGGTGGCGAAGGATTGCGCAGGCTGGCGCAGGTTGACGAACCAGCAGGCCCTGGGCCAGTTTGCAACAGGCCTGACCGATAGGTGGCCCTGACTGCGCGAGCCGGCCTTTCGCGATCTCGGCGGCCACGGCCTCGGTCGATGCACTCACGGCCTTGTTCGAACCTCCAGGTTGCCCTTGGTGGCCGCTGTCGGTCAGTGCTCGGCGGTGTGCGCGGGCGGTGGCCGCCTGGTCTTTCAGGGGGCCGGAGCGATTCGGCCATCAGCGCGTTGGCCAGCAGCACGTCCTGTTGGCGGCGACGTAGCCGCGCACGAGCGCATCGTTCTGGCCTGTGACGTTGCTCGAATCGCCTTCGAGCTGCCCAGGGCCCCAGGCCCGGCAGGTTCTTCAGCGAGGGCAGCTGGCCTGCGCTGCGAAGGGCAGGGCGAGGAGCGCGCGAGCAGGATCGGAGGGGTCAGCCCTTCTTGGAGGTCATGTTCATTTCACGCCGAGGTTGGTGAGCTGGGAGGTGAGTTCGCGGGCTGCGTTGTTGGCAGCCAGCTTGAGCGCGTTGGTGCGCGCCTCCGTCTGGTCGGGCCGACGCCGGCGTACTGCACTGGGCCCACCGACGCGATGGTGGTGTCGGGGATCTGGCTTAGTCAGGTCGAGCACGCGGGCGTTGACGGTCACGGCCACGCGCGCCATGCCGGTGGTTGGGTCCTTGTCGGCCAGGCCGAGGTCCAGCGTGCCGAGCGCCACGTAGGGCACCTGCGCGCATGCCCAGCGCGATCGACCGCATCGCCGCGGCTCTTCAGGTCGTTGCCGGCCTTAGAAGTCGTTCTTCTCCACCTGCGCGACCTTGAACTTGCTGCCGGTGTAGGGCTCTCTCGACCAGCGAGGCCTCGTTGACGCGGCAGCCGCGCGCGAGAAGGTCTGCGTGAACACCTGTTCAGGTTGGCGCTCGGGAAAGCCGGTAGGTGGATCCGCGGCGCGGCGCGTCTGCGTGCCGCCGGTTGGTGGTGACCGAGACGTTGCGATTCACCGAGACGCTCTCGTTCACCGACGCGTTGGTGGACACTTGGCCGCGCTTGATCGACTCGCCCTCGGTGCCCTTCTGCGACGCCGCGAGCGTGCCGTCGGCCTTCAGCGACGCGTCGGCGCGCTTGGTCACGCGGGTGTCGAAGGACTCTGATCGAGTCGGCCTCGCGCGAGACGAACAGGAACGCTGGCGCCGAGCGCTCGGCACGCGTGGCCTTGCCCACCGCTGAGCTCCGCTTGATGTCGTTGCGCAGATTCGCCACGTTCAGCGACACCTTCACCGCCACCGTATATTGCTTTGCCGGCGTTGTCGTCCTCCGACAGCACCGTGGTCTCGAGGATGGCGCGGTCCGGGTTCTGATGATCTTCGTGCGCATCGCATCGAAGTTGGCCGCCTCCGACTCGCCGGCTTCGGCGGTGGTAGAACTCCACGGCCTTGAGCTGCGCGTTGCCGCAGGGCCCTGGCCGACGTCGGCAGGCGGCCTTGCCGGTGGGGCAGGCTGGCTTGCCGCGCGCCTGCTGCACCTGGGCTGCCGCGGCAGCGCGAACGCCACCGCCAGCAGGGCGGAGATGAACCATCGAATCACCTGCATAGCTTGAAGATCTCCCGGGTGTCGTTGATCTGCTTGTCGATGTCGGGCGCGGCCGCAGCGGCCTGACCCACTTGGCATCGCGTCCGTCGATCGCCGCCAGCCAGCTTGACGAACAGGCCATTGACCGAGTCGTAAAGGCCGGAAGTGTCGACGTAGGTCTGCGTCGAGGGCACCAGCTTGACCTCGCGTTCTTCAGCGCGGTGTTCATGTAGACCTTGCCGGACAGCGGCTCCTCGATGCGCAGCGAAGCGTAGCTGCCGTAGATGAAGCTCTCGCTGGCGGCGGCGCCGCTTCGGGCCTTCCTTGCGCAGGCCGAGAGCTCGACGCCGATCCGTAGTCGGGCTTGGGCAGTTTCAGGTTGTAGACGTCGCCGTCGGAGATGCGCATCGACATCACGTTGCCCACGCGCATAACCCTTCGCGGGGGGGCACGATCGGCACGCCCGGCGCGCGTGCTCAGCGCCTCGCCGACCAGATCGGCGGCCCAGGTCTCGGTGACGGTGCTCGCGCTGCGCAGGTACTCGGGGATGCTGCCGATCGCCTCCGGGCTTGATCGTCACGCGGGTGATCTGCAGCGTGCGCGAGGTGGCCGCCGGCAGGCTGGCGCCCGCCAGGGTGGTGGCGAACCGCGTGAAGATGCCCGGTTTGCCCGCCGCGCCCCCAGACGCGCGCCGCGCGCGCACGGCCACCTCGGCGTCGGTCGGCCGGCGATCGAAGATGTCGATGGGCTGAAGCTGATCGGGTAGGCACGGATCACCGACATCGACTTGAAGTCGAAGAAGAGGGCCTGCGCCCGGATCAGCACGAACAGCTTGTGCAGCCCGGCGAGCTGCTCCACCGAAACGGTTTCGGCGCCGACCACCAGCGCCGCCACGGCCAGCCTGGTCGCGGCCCCTGGAGCCTGTCGATCTGCGTGACGAGCTCGAGCTTGTTGGCCGGCGCCTGCGCGATGGCCTCGCGCAGCATGGCGTGGGCCGGTTTGCCGCCGGCCTTCAGCGCCTTTTCGTAGGCGGTCGAGAAGGAGAAAGCGCTGCGACAGCGAGGCCGCGTCGCCGGAGTAAAACCAGGCCAGCCAGCGCGACTTCGGGCCCTGGGCAGGGGCCAGACCCGGCAGCAGCGCCGATGCGGCCGCCGCGAAGGGCAGCCGGCAAGCCGCGCCGGGAGACGGCGTCGAAACGACGAAGATCGGGGAAACGTGGATGCACGCGAAGCCGCAACGGAGTGCGCTGAATGGGGGTCGAAGGATGCTGCCGCTGGGCTGCGTGTTTCGATGCCCGGACCACGATCTAGGGTCACCCCTGGTTGCGGGGGCGGCACCAGGGCAGGCAGGGGGCGAGGCGCCTTGCTCGGGTTGGAATTCGCCGACGCGGGTGTAGTTCAATGGTAGAACGGCAGCTTCCCAAGCTCATACGAGGTTCGATTCCCTTCACCCGCTCCAACACTGTCCCGAAGGGCCCCGATGGGCCCTTTGTCGCATCGGAGGCCGGCCTGCCTTGAGCTTCGATCCCCTGCGCATCCTGGTGCCTGAGTCGCTCGCCGAACCCGTGCAGGCGGCGCTGGCGGTCTCGACCGCGGCGCCTTTCGAGGTGGTGGTGCGGCGCGGGAGGCCCCCTTCGACGCCGCCGGTTTCCCGATGCCGTGCTGACTCGAGTTTCCGGCCGCCGAATCGGACCTGCCGGCCCACTCGGCCGCCACCGCGCTGGTGATGGTCTGCGAGGGTGAGGTGGCCGCGCCGTCGCTGCTCGACTGGTTACGCCAAGGTGCGGCCGACGTGGTCACGCCGCACGACCTGCGCTCGCCGAGCTTCGGCGCGCGCCTGCGCGTCGCCGTGGAGCGGCGGCGCATCGATCGGCAGGCGCGCCAGGCTTACGCCACCGACCTCGCCACCGGCTTGCCGCACCGCCAGCAGCTCGTCGAGCACATGAGCCATCTGATCGCGTTGCGCGAGCGGCAACCGGCCCCGATGGCGGTGCTGGTGCTGCGCATCGAAGGCATCGAGCTCGCCGGCGCGCGGCTCGGCCGCGAGGCGGCCAACGTGCTGCGCCGCAAGATCGCCGTGCGGCTGCGCGCCGGCGTGCGCTCCAGCGATGTCGTCGCGGCACTCGGCGACGACAGCTACGCCGTGCTGCTGGCCGCGCTGCTTGCGCCGGGCGACGCCGCGCATGTGGGCGCCAAGCTGCTCACCTCGCTGCGCACGCCGTTCCAGATCGCAGGCCAGGAGGTGGCGGTGGCCACTGCGCTGGGCATCGCGCTGCACCTGCAGGACGGGGCCCAGCCCGAAGCGCTGCTGGCGCGCGCCACCGCGCTCGCCGCATCGCACACGCCGAAGGCCGCCACAGCGCGGCGGCAGCCAACGACGGCTGAAACGCTGCCCGTGCTACTTGAGGATGTCGCCCAGGCAGAGGTACTTGATCTCGACGTAGTCGTCGATGCCGTGGTGTGAACCCTCGCGGCCCAGGCCCGACTGCTTGACGCCGCCGAACGGCACTTCGGCCGTCGAGATCAGGCCGGTGTTGACCCCGACCATGCCGTACTCCAGCGCCTCGCCCACACGGAAGATGCGGCCGATATCGCGGCTGTAGAAGTAGCTGGCCAGGCCGAACTCGGTGTTGTTGGCCGCGGCAATGACTTCCTCTTCGGTCTTGAAGCGGAACACCGGCGCCACCGGGCCGAAGGTCTCTTCCTTCGCGCACAGCATGTCGCCGGTCACGTTGGCAAGCACGGTGGGGGTGTAGAAACGATCGCCCATCTTCGTGCCGCCGACGACGACCTTGGCGCCCTTGCTCACCGCATCGGCGACGTGGCGCTCGACCTTGGCCGTAGCCTGGTCGTCGATCAGCGGGCCCTGGTTGACGCCGGCCTCGAAGCCATTGCCGACCTTGATGCCCTTGGCCTTCTCGGCCAGCTTGGCGACGAAGGCATCGTAGACCTTGTCCTGCACGTACAGGCGATTCGCGCAGACGCAGGTCTGGCCCGCGTTGCGGTACTTGCTGACCATCGCGCCCTCGACGGCACTGTCGATGTCGGCGTCGTCGAAGACGATGAAGGGCGCGTTGCCGCCGAGTTCAAGGCTGAGCTTCTTGATCGTCGGCGCGCACTGCGCGGCGAGGATGCGGCCGACCTCGGTGGAGCCGGTGAAGGACAGGTGGCGCACGATGTCGCTGGCGCACAGCACCTTGCCGACGGCGATGGAGTTGTCGCCGTCCGCGGTGATGACGTTGAGCACCCCGGCCGGCATGCCGGCACGCAGCGCCAGTTCGGCCACGGCCAGCGCCGACAGCGGCGTCTGCTCGGCCGGCTTGATCACCACCGGGCAGCCGGCGGCCAGCGCCGGCGCGACCTTGCGCGTGATCATCGCGATCGGGAAGTTCCACGGCGTGATCGCCGCGCACACGCCCATCGCCTGCTTGATGACGAGATAGCGCTTGTTGTTGTCGGTGGTCGGGATGGTCTCGCCGTAGACGCGCCTGGCCTCTTCGGCGAACCAGTCGATGAAGCTGGCGCCGTAGCCGACCTCGCCCTTGGCCTCGGCCAGCGGCTTGCCCTGCTCGGCGGTCATGATGCGCGCCAGGTCGTCGGCATGCTGGTGCAGCAGGTGGAACCACTTCATCAGGATCGCCGCACGCTCCTTCGCGGTCTTGGCGCGCCAGGCCGGCCAGGCCTTGTTCGCGGCCTGCAGCGCGGCTTCGGTCTCGGCGGCGCCGAGGTTGGCGACATCGGCGAGCTTCAGCCCGGTGGCCGGGTCGTTGACGGCGAAGCGGGAGTTGCCGGCGACCCATTCGCCGTTGATCAGCGCGTTCGTCTTCAGCAGGGTGGGGTCGGCCAGGGTGGCCAGCGGCGAAGTCTTCATGTCCATGGTCGCGTCTCCGGGGTGCAGCCCGCCACTTTACTGCGGCGGCGATGCCCCCCGGGGAGCGCCCGGTAAAATGCCCGGCATGAAAGCCTCCGAAATCCGTTCCCGGTTCCTCAAGTACTTCGAGTCCAAGGGCCACGCCATCGTTGCCTCCAGCCCGGTGGTGCCGGGCGACGACCCGACGCTGCTGTTCACCAACGCCGGGATGAACCAGTTCAAGGACGTCTTCCTCGGCTTCGACAAGCGGCCCTACAACCGCGCGACGACCTCGCAGAAGTGCATCCGCGCCGGTGGCAAGCACAACGACCTCGAGAACGTGGGCTACACCGCGCGGCACCACACCTTCTTCGAGATGCTGGGCAACTTCAGCTTCGGCGATTACTTCAAGCACGACGCGATCCAGTTCGCCTGGCAACTGCTCACCGAAGTGTTCAAGCTGCCCAAGGACAAGCTCTGGGTCACCGTCTACGCCGAGGACGACGAGGCCTACGAGATCTGGAACAAGACGGTCGGCGTGCCGGCCGAGCGCATCGTGCGCATCGGCGACAACAAGGGCGCGCGCTACGCCTCCGACAACTTCTGGATGATGGGCGACACCGGCCCCTGCGGCCCGTGCACCGAGATCTTCTACGACCACGGCCCCGAGATCCCCGGCGGCCCGCCGGGTTCGCCCGAGGAAGACGGCGACCGCTATATCGAGATCTGGAACAACGTGTTCATGCAGTTCAACCGCGACGAAGCGGGCGTGATGCACAAGCTGCCCAAGCCGAGCGTGGACACCGGCATGGGCCTGGAGCGCATCACCGCGGTGCTGCAGCACGTGCATTCGAACTACGAGATCGACCTGTTCGTCGCGCTTCTGGCGGCGGCCAAGTCGGCGGTCGATGCGGCGGGAGCGGGTGACTGCGACAAGGAGTCGCCGTCGCTGAAGGTCATCGCCGACCACATCCGTGCCTGCACCTTCACCGTCACCGACGGCGTGATCCCGGGCAACGAGGGCCGCGGCTACGTGCTGCGCCGCATCGCCCGCCGCGCCATCCGCCACGGCTACAAGCTGGGCGCGCGCAAGCCCTTCTTCCACGCGCTGGTCGGCCCGCTGGTCGACGAGATGGGCGAGGCCTACCCCGAACTCAAGCGCGAGAAGCTGCGCGTCACCGAGGTGCTGAAGCAGGAGGAGGAGCGCTTCTTCCAGACCATCGCCAACGGCATGGAGATCCTCGAAGCCGCGCTCTCCGGCGGCGCCAAGACCATCGACGGCGAAACCGCCTTCAAGCTGCACGACACCTACGGCTTCCCGCTCGACCTCACGGCCGACGTCTGCCGCGAGCGTGGCGTGACGGTCGACTCCGCCGGCTTCGAGACGGCGATGAATCGCCAGCGCGAGCAGGCGCGTGCCGCCGGCAAGTTCAAGATGGCGGCCGGGCTGGAGTACGACGGCGCGGCCACCACCTTCCACGGCTACGAGCACCTGGTGTGCGAGCACAGCAAGGTGACGGCGATCTACGTCGACGGCACGCCGGTGACGAAGGCCCGCGCCGGCGACGACGTGGTCATCGTGCTCGACCACACGCCGTTCTACGCCGAGAGCGGCGGCCAGGTCGGGGACACCGGCGAATTGCGCAACGCCCGTTCGCGCGTGCTCGTCGAAGACACCGTCAAGGTGCAGGCCAGCGTACATGGCCACACCGGACGCATCGTCGAGGGCGAGGTGGAGGTGGGCGACGTGTTCGTCGCGCGCGTCGATGCCGAGCAGCGCGCGAAGACCATGCGCAACCACAGCGTCACCCACCTGATGCACAAGGCGCTGCGCGAGGTGCTCGGCGGCCATGTGCAGCAGAAGGGCTCGCTGGTGAACGCCGAGCGCACGCGCTTCGACTTCGCACACAACGCGCCGGTCACGGCGGAGCAGGTCGGCCGCATCGAGGCCATCGTCAACGCCGAGATCCTCGCCAACGCGGCCACGCAGGCGCGCGTGATGGGCATCGACGATGCGCAGAAGACCGGCGCGATGATGCTGTTCGGCGAGAAGTACGGCGACGAGGTGCGCGTGCTCGACATCGGCAGCAGCCGCGAGCTGTGCGGCGGCACGCACGTGCAGCGCACCGGCGACATCGGCCTGTTCAAGATCGTCGCCGAAAGCGGCGTGGCCGCTGGCGTGCGCCGCATCGAGGCGGTGACCGGCGGCAATGCGCTGGCCTACCTGCAGTCGCTCGAAGGCACGGTGAACCGCATCGCCGGCACGCTGAAGGCGGCGCCGGCGGAAGTGCCGGCGCGGCTGGCCCAGGTGCTCGAGCAGGTGCGCTCGCTCGAGAAGGAGCTGGCCGCGATGAAGGGCAAGCTCGCGTCGGCGCAGGGTGACGAATTGCTCGCCCAGGCCGTCGACGTGAACGGCCTGAAGGTGCTGGCCGCGCTGCTCGACGGCGCCGACGCGAAGACGCTGCGCGACACGCTCGACAAGCTCAAGGACAAGCTGAAGTCCGCTGCCATCGTGCTCGCCACGGTGGAGGGCGGCAAGGTGCAGATCGCTGCCGGCGTCACCGCCGACCGCATCGGCAAGCTGAAGGCCGGCGAGCTGGTCAACTTCGTCGCCCAGCAGGTCGGCGGCAAGGGCGGCGGCAAGCCCGACATGGCGATGGCCGGTGGCACCGATCCGAGCCGGATTGGCGCGGCGCTGGCCTCGGTGCCGGCCTGGGTGGCCGAGCGCGCCTGAGCGCCGGGCTCAGGTCTTCGCGGGCGGCTTCGCGAGCCGCTCGCGCAGGCCCTCGCAGGGGTCCGGCCGCGGCGTGAACTTCGCGCTGCGCAGTTCGTCGGCCGCCAGGCCGAGCGACGGGTCGCCGAAGATCACCACGTGCACGCGCGGTGCGCTAGGGCGCAGCGCCAGGTGCAGCGGCACGCCGCGATCGAGCGACGCATGCTGCGCGCCGGTGAGCAGCAGCACGCGCCGGCCGGGCTTCAGGGCCGCGGCCACGGTGTCGGCCATGGCCTGGTCGCGGCCGATCTGGATGCGCACCATGCCCGGCTCCTGTGCGGTCGGCAGCATGCCGCAATGGCCCTCGCGAACCGCCACCGCCAGGCGTTCGCGCACGGCGGCATCGACGAGGCCGTCGCGCGCCGCGTCACCCATGGCCTCGCGCATCTTCGTGCGCGGCAGGTTGCCGCCGAGCACCGGCACGCCGGCGCGCACCGCGGCCATCACCACGCCCTCGTAGACCGGCCACTCCCAGCCCGCCCAGGCGAGCGCGCCGCGCACGCTGGCGGCGTCGGCGTCGCGCGGCAGGCCGGCGGTGCTGCGGCCCTGCTCGGCCATCTCGATGACCAGCGCGGCGAGCTCACCGTCCGCGGCCAGGCGACGCACCGCCTGCTCGGTCTGCCGCTGGTGATCGGGCTGGTCGTGCTGCTCGCCGAACACGATCACCTGCGCATCGGCAAGCGGGGGCAGCGGCGGCATCGGTGACGCGCAGGCGCCAAGCAGGAGCGCCAGCACAGCGGCGGCGCCGAATCGGTGGGATGTCATGAGTCCAGCATACGATAGCGGCCCGAGGAGCAAGCTTGATGAGCATCACCGTCCGCCGTGCCACCCCCCGAGACGCCGCCGCCTACGCGCGACTGATGTCGCATCCGTCGGTGTTCGGCAACCTGATGCAGCTGCCGATGCCCAACGAGGAGCTGTGGCAGGCGCGCCTGAGCGAATCCACCGTGCCCGGCAAGCCCGACCTGCTGCTCAGCGCCGAGCTCGACGGCGAAGTGGTGGGCTCCAGCGGGCTGCACCCGGCCGGGCCGCAGCTGCGCCGGCGCCACGTGATGTTCCTCGGCATCTCGGTGTCGCCCTCGGCACAGCGGCGCGGCGTGGGCAGCGCGCTGATGGCGGCGATGTGCGACTACGCCGACAACTGGGCCGGCGTGTTGCGCCTGGAGCTCAACGTCTATGTCGACAACGAACCGGCGATCGCGCTGTACCGCAAGTTCGGTTTCGAGATCGAGGGCACGAACCGGGCCTTCGCGATGCGCGACGGTGCCTATGTCGACAGCCATGCGATGGCGCGCCTGCACCCGAACCCGCCGACCTTGCCCGCTCAGCGCACGTAGGTTTCAGGCCAGAGCGAAGGCCCTGCGAAGCTGGCCAGCGTCGGCCTGAATGAGCCACCTACGCTGCGCAGTTGCACAGGCGCTTCGCTTCGGCGGCTCAGCTCTCGCCCATCCAGCGCTGCGTCGCGGCCTCGACCACCGCCGACAGCGGCCTGCCGGCGCTGCGCTGGGCGCGCAGCCACTGCGCATCGTTGCCGGCGAACAGGCTCTCGCGGATCAGGTTGCTGGCATCCAGCGCCTGCAGGTCGAGCGCGTGTTCGTCCACCCGCGCCAGCGTGCGCAGGATGTCGTCGCGCAGCCGCGTGCGCTCCTTCGTCTTCGGGTCGACGATCTCGCCGTCCAGGCCGAAACGGCAGGCCTGGAAGCGGTTGAAGGTGTAGACGAGGTAGTCGTCTTCCGCCGGCTCGAAGGGCTTCTGCTCGCGCAGGTAGCGGCAGATGCATTGCAGATAGCAGGCCAGCGCAGCGGCCTTCTCGACCGTCAGCGGCGTGTCGCACACGCGCAGTTCGATGGTGCCGAACTCGGGCTTGGGGCGGATGTCCCAGTAGAAGTCCTTCATCGAGTTGACCACGCCGGTGCTGGTCATCTTGTCGAAGTACTTGCCGAACTCGTCCCAGCCGAGGCAGAAAGGCGCGCGGCCCGACAGCGGGAAGGCGAACACCGAGTTCAGGCGTGCGGAGTCGAAGCCGGTGTCCACGCCCTGCACGAAAGGCGACGAGGCCGACAGCGCGATGAAATGGGGAACGTAGCGGCTGAGTGCATGCAGCAGCCACAGAGCGCGGTCGCCGTCCTCGCAGCCCACGTGCACATGCTGGCCGAACACGGTGAACTGCTTGGCCAGGTAGCCGTACAGCTCGCTGATGTAGTGGAAGCGTTCGCCCGGGAAGATCTTCTGCTGGCTCCAATGCTGGTAGGCGTGCGTGCCGCCGCCGGCGATGCCGATGTTGAGCTTGCGCGCCCCGCGCGAGAGCTGGTCGCGCAGGTCCTGCAGCTCGGCCAGCAGCACCGCATGCTGGCGCTGGATCGAGGTGCCGATCTCGATCATGCTGCGCGTGATCTCGGGCTTCACGTCCCAGGTGCCGGTGTGGTTCTTGAGCACGCGCAGCAGGTCCTCGGCCTGCGGCGCGAGGTCGAAGTCGTGCGTGCTGACGAGCTGCAGCTCGAGCTCGACGCCCAGCGTCAGCGGCTGCGAGGTGGTGAAGGCCTGAAGGGACATCGGGTCAGCCCTCGTTGGTCTCGTGCGCCAGGTGGCGCAGCGCGAGCTGGGTCCAGATCGGGCCGGTCACCTGCATCAGCGTGGTGGCCAGCAGCAGCGCCTGGATGGTGGGCGTGTGCGCGCCGGGCAGGTGGGTGGTCCAGCCGAAGGTGTCGGCGGCCAGCAGAACGGCCAGGCTGCTCATCGGCTGCAGTGCCAGCGAGAGGCCGGCCGCCTGCTGCCAACCGAGCCCGCTGCGCCGCGCCAGGGCGCCGACCGCCAGCGCGGAGCCCGCCAGTCGCGCCAGCACGATCACCAGCACCCAGGGCCACAGCCGGCCGATGCCTTCGAGCGAGAACAGCAGCCCAAGGCAGATGAACAGCAGCACGTTCAGCACCGCACCGGCCGAGCCCAGATGGGGTTCCACCGTGAGGCCGTGCTTCATGCGTGCGCGTGCCGTCATGCCGGCCACCAGCAACGCGAGCAGCGGCGACAGCGTCCACTGCGCGGCCAGCATGCTGGCGATGATGACCAGGGCGATCTGCAGCACCGGCATCGCGGGCGTGCCGCGCACCAGCGGGCTGAGCCGGTCGAGCGCGAAGCCGCAGGCCACGCCGAGCAGGAACGAGCCGCTGATGACGCGCAGCGCACTGATCGAGGCGCGGGTGAATTCTTCGGTCGGCGAATCGGCGTCGGAGGCGAGCATGATGCGCAGCACCTTCAGGCCGATGACGGCGATGACCGCATTGACGGCGGCCATCAGCAGCAGCCGTTCGGTGACCTGGCCGCGCGAGCGTGATTCATGGGTGGTAGCCAGCACGATCACCGGCGAGGTCGACAGCGCGACGGTGCCCGCCACTGCCGCCGTCAGCCAAGGGGCGCCGAGCCACACCAGCGCGCCCGTCACCAGGGCGCCGCACAGCAACGACTGCAGCAGGCAGCTCGCCGCGAGCCAGCGGTTGTCGAGCAGCCAGCGCGGTCGGATGCGCGTGCCCAGCTCGAAAAGCAGCGCGCCGATCGCCAGGTCGATCAGCGGCTTCCAGGGGTCGAGCTCCAGCCCATCGAACAGGCGCAGCATCACCGGCCCGGCGATCGCGCCCGTGAGCATGTGGCCGCAGATGCGCGGGATGCGCCAGGTGCGGTGCAGCATCTCGGCGAGCAGCAGGGCGACCAGCATCAGCAGCGCCAGACCGAGCACCGGGTCGGCGGCCCGCAGGCCGTCGAGCGTCCACAGCGGCGCCGACGCGGCGTGGGCGACGGCGGTGGCGGCGTTGGCTTGCGTCGGCATCAGGGTGCGCAATGTAGCCCAGCTTGGTGCATCGGTGGTGACCATCGGTTCCGGCGAAAGGGTCGATGCCGCAGCGGGGTGCGTGGGCTTTGCGGGCTGGTCCAGAATGCATTGCATGTCGTTTGCCAAGCCCATGGATCGGCGGGTCGCGCTGCGTGCGATCGCTGCGGCGGCACTGCTGCCTGCGGGTGCTGCGCAGGCCTCGTTCGAGTTGCTGCCATGGCTGCCCTCGCGCGCGGTGCCGGCGCTGTCGTTGACCGACCTGGAAGGTCGGCCTTGGTCGCTGCAGGCCTTGCGCGGCCGGCCGGTGGTCTTGAACTTCTGGGCTTCATGGTGCGAGCCCTGCCGCGCCGAGATGCCCTCGCTCGACCTGATGGCGCTGAAGTACGAGCGCGAGGGGCTGGCGGTGCTGACGGTGAACTTCAAGGATGGCGCGCAGACCGTGCGGCGCTTCCTCGACGCGGTGCCGCTGTCGCTGCCGGTGCTGATGGACCGCGATGGCGCGGTTGCCAAGGCCTGGGGCGTGAACGTGTTCCCGACCACGCTGCTGATTTCGCGCCGCGGCGCGCCGGTGGGCATCGTGCGCGGCGAGGTCGAATGGAACGGCGCCGACGGCAAGCGCCTGATCGAATCCCTCCTGGCGGTGTGATGAATAATGTGCAGCCGCCGCATGTCGTGAGCGTTGCAAGGATGAAAAGCATGAACCACCCCACTCGACGTGACTTTCTCGTTGCCGCTGCGGCCACGGCCGCAGCCGGTCTTGTGCCGTCGTTTGCCCAAGGCCAGGAGCGCCGTTTCGCGCCCGAGCCTGGCGCCTGGCGAAGCTTCGAGTTCACCACGCGCATCGAGCTGATCAAGCCGGCCGGTGCAGCGCGGGCCTGGTTGCCCATCCCCTCGATCGACTCCGAGTACCAGCGATCGCTGGACAACGACTGGACGGGCAATGCCGCCGTCACCCGCGTCGTCGCCGACAGCCGCTATGGCGCGAAGATGCTCTACGCCGAGTTCCCCGCGGGCACGGCGGCGCCGGTGCTGCAACTCACCAGCCGCGTGCAGACGCGCAGCCGCGCCACCGACTGGTCGCGCAAGGTGGCGGTGCAGGAAGACCCGGCCACGCTGAAGGCCTGGACCGCGGCCACCGACCTGATGCCCACCGACGGCATCGTGCGCCAGACCGCGATGGAGGCCACCAAGGGCGCGAAGACCGACCTCGACAAGGTGCAGCGCCTGTACGACTGGGTGGTGGCCAACACGCACCGCGAGCCGAAGGTGCGCGGCTGCGGCGTCGGCGACATCAAGGCCATGCTCGAGACGGGCAACATGGGCGGCAAGTGCGGCGACATCAACGCGCTGTTCGTCGGCCTGTGCCGCTCGGTCGGCGTGCCTGCGCGCGACGTCTACGGCATCCGCCTCGTGCCTTCGGCCTTCGGCTACCGCGAACTCGGCGGCAACCCGGCCAAGCTGCAGGGCGCGCAGCATTGCCGCGCCGAGGTGTTCCTGGCCTCGCATGGCTGGGTGGCGATGGACCCGGCAGACGTCGGCAAGGTCATGCGCCTAGAGACCGCGGAGTGGATCAAGGACGTCAACCACCCGGTGGTGGCGCCGGTGAAGAAGGCCTTGTTCGGCGGCTGGGAGGGCAACTGGATGGCCTTCAACACCGCGCACGACGTGGCGCTGCCGGGCTCGACCGTCGGCGACAAGCTCGGCTTCCTGATGTACCCGCAGGCCGAGAGCGCGCAGGGCCGCTACGACGCGCTCGACCCCGACAACTTCAAGTACACCATCACGGCACGCGAGATCGCCTGAGCGGCATCGCATGCTGATCGGTTTCTCGATCAACGAGGGCCTCTTCCTGGCCACGCTGGCCACGGGCGCCTGCTGGGTCGCCTGGCGACTGCGATTGCGCCGCCTCGGCAGCGTGCCGGCGAAGAAGCCCTGGTGGGTGCACTTCGGCGCGGAGCTGTTCGTCGTGGTCGCGCTGATGTTCACCTGCCGCGTGGCGGTGGCTGATTGGCCGAAGGTGCCGTCGGGTTCGATGGAGCCGACGCTGCGCGTGGGCGACTACCTTCTCGTCAACCACTTCGTCTACGGCCCCCGGCTGCCGTTCACCAACACGGCCATCGAGCTCGGGCAGCCGCAGCGCGGCGACGTGGTGGTGTTCCGCTTCCCGCCGGACGTTTCGCAGTTCTACGTCAAGCGCCTGGTCGGCCTGCCCGGCGACGTGGTGCGCTTCGAGAACGGCGTGGTCAGCCTGGGCGATGCGCCGGCGCAGGTGCAGCTGATCGGCGAGGGCGTCGGCCCCGACACCGCCGAAGAAGACCGCGGGCAGTGGCTATTGCGCGAGACGATCGAGGGCCGCAGCCACGCGATCAAGGTCAACCCCTTCGTGCAGGGCCGCATGCCGCTGCAGGCGCTGGCCGAGCACTGCAGCGTGCCGCGCGCAGGCGCATGGCGCTGCGTCGTGCCGGCTGGCCACTACCTGATGCTCGGCGACAACCGCGACAACTCGATGGACTCGCGGATCTGGGGCTTCCTGCCGCACGAGCAGGTCTACGGCAAGGCGGTGCGCGTGCTCTTCAACTTCTCCGACCTGTCGCGCGCATGGACACCCCTGTGACCCCAAACGGCGCGCTCGCCGGCCGCCACATCGTGCTCGGCCTGTCGGGCGGCATCGCCTGCTACAAGGCGGCCGAGCTGACGCGTGCGCTGGTCAAGGCCGGCGCCACGGTGCAGGTGGTGATGACGGCCGCGGCCGAGCAGTTCATCACTGCGGTGACGCTGCAGGCCTTGTCGAACCGGCCCGTCTACGCCAGCCAGTGGGACCCGCGGGCGCCGAACAACATGGCGCACATCAACCTGACGCGCGAAGCCGATGCGGTGCTGGTCGCACCGGCCAGCGCCGACTTCGTCGCCAAGCTGCTGCACGGCCGTGCCGACGATCTGCTCAGCCTGCTCTGCCTGGCCCGGCCGATCGAACGCTGCCCGCTGCTGGTGGCGCCGGCGATGAATCGGGAGATGTGGGCGCATCCGGCCACGCAGCGCAACTTCGCGCAGCTGCGCGCCGACGGCGCCACCGTGCTCGGCCCGGCGGCCGGCGACCAGGCCTGCGGTGAGATCGGCGATGGGCGCATGCTCGAGCCGGACGAATTGCTCGACGAGCTGATCGCCTTCTTCCAGCCCAAGGCGCTGCTTGGCAAGAAGGTGCTGATCACCGCCGGGCCGACCTTCGAGCCGATCGACCCGGTGCGCGGCATCACCAACCTGTCCAGCGGCAAGATGGGCTTCGCGATCGCACGTGCCGCGGCCGACGCTGGCGCCCACGTCACGCTGGTGGCCGGGCCGGTGCACCTGGCCACGCCCAGGCACGTGAAGCGCATCGACGTGCGCACGGCGCAGCAGATGTACGACGCGGTGCTGCCGGCTGCGCCACGCCACGACGTGTTCATCGCCACCGCCGCGGTGGCCGACTGGCGCCCGGCGACGCTCGCCGAGCAGAAGATCAAGAAGAACGGCAGCAAGGCGGTGCCGAGCTTCGAACTCACCGAGAACGCGGACATCCTGGCCGCGGTGGCGAAGCTGCCCGATCGACCCTACTGCGTCGGCTTCGCGGCCGAGAGCCACGACCTGCTCAGGCATGCGCGCGAGAAGCGGGTGCGCAAGAACGTACCGCTGATCGTCGGCAACCTCGGCCCGGCCACCTTTGGCCAGGACGACAACGCGCTGACCCTCGTCGACGCGAACGGCCACCGCGAGCTGCCGCGTGCCGACAAGCTCACCCTGGCGCGCGCCCTGGTTGCCGAGATCGCCGCCCGCCTCAGCCCCGAATCCACATGACCACGATCGATCTGAAAGTGCTCGACCCGCGCATGGCCGAGCAGATCCCCTCGTACGCCACGCCGGGCAGTGCCGGGCTGGACCTGCGCGCCTGCCTCGATGCGCCGCTGGTGCTGGCCCCGGGCCAGACGCAGCTGATCCCCACCGGCTTGTCGATCCACATCGGCGACCCCGGCCTGGCGGCAATGATCCTGCCGCGCTCGGGCCTGGGCCACAAGCACGGCATCGTGCTGGGCAACCTGGTCGGCCTGATCGACTCCGACTACCAGGGCCCGCTGATGGTGAGCTGCTGGAACCGTGGCAGCACCGAGTTCACCGTGCAGCCGATGGAGCGCATCGCGCAGCTCGTCATCGTGCCGGTGGTGCAGGCGGCGTTCCGCCGTGTCGACGAGTTCGGCGCCTCGAAGCGCGGCGAGGGCGGCTTCGGCTCGACCGGCAAGCATTGACGCGCGGCTTCGGCGCCGCTGAAGCGCTCAGTGCAGCGGCGTGTCCGGCGGCGCGGTGTTGAGCACCGTGAAGGCCGAGGAGCCGACGCTGCCGGCTTCGATCTCGTCTTCGGTGGCTTCGCGCACGTCGCGCACCACCAGGTTCAGGCGCAGCGCGATGCCGGCCAGCGGGTGGTTGCCGTCGAGCACCACATGCTCGGGGTAGACCTCGGTGACGGTGTAGATCGCTTCCTGCGGCATGTCCGGCGTCGCGGCACCGGGCGGCGGGCCGTCGAACTGCATGCCGACCTCGATGCCCTCGGGCATGACCGCGCGCGACTCGAAGAACACCAGCGAGGAATCGTAGTCGCCGAACGCATGCTCGGGCTCGAGGTGCAGTTCGGCCGCAAAGCCGGTGGTCTGGTCGACAAGCGCCTCCTCGACCTTCTCGAGCAGGTCATTGCCGCCGTAGAAGAACTCCAGCGGATCGGCCAGCTCGTCGATCAGGTTGCCGAGGGTGTCTTGCAGGCGCCAGGTCAGGGTGACGACGCAGGGGGACGTGATGAGCATGCGCAAGATGATCGCACAATCGCTCCCATGAACCCCATCGACATCGACGCCGCGACACCCCTGCTGGGCGGCCTGACGCCCGCCACTTTCATGCGCCGCCACTGGCAGAAGAAGCCGCTGCTGGTGCGGCAGGCCGTGCCGATGGCGAAGCCCTTCGTCGGCCGCGCCGAGCTGTTCGCGCTGGCCGCCGGCGAGGGCGTCGAATCGCGCCTCATCGTGCGCCACGGCAAGGACTGGTCTTTGCGCCACGGGCCTTTCGCGCGACGCGCTCTGCCGCCGCTCACGCAGTCGCAGTGGAGCCTGCTCGTGCAGGGCATGGACCTGCACCTGGGCCTTGCCCGCGACATGCTCGAGCGCTTCCGCTTCGTGCCCGACGCGCGGCTGGACGACGTGATGGTCTCGTATGCCACCGACGGGGGCGGCGTCGGCCCGCACTTCGATTCCTACGACGTGTTCCTGCTGCAGATCCACGGCAGTCGGCGCTGGCGCATCGGCCGGCTGCCCCGGCCCGAGTTGCAACCCGACGTGCCGCTGAAGATCCTCACCAACTTCGTCGCCGAGCAGGAGTGGCTGCTCGAGCCCGGCGACATGCTCTACCTGCCGCCGCGCTGGGCCCACGACGGCATCGCCGAGGGCGAGTGCATGACCTGCTCGATCGGCTTCCGGTCGGCGGGTGCGCGCGAGCTCGGCCGTGAACTGCTGCAGCGCGCGCTGGACAGCGATGAAGACGAAGCGGGCGACACGATCTACCGCGATCCGGCGCAGGAAGCGACGTCGGCGCCGGGGCGCATCCCCGAGGCTTTGCATGCCTTCGGCCTGGACGCCATGCGTGCCTGGCTGGAGCGCCAGGGCGGTTTCGATCTCGCGCTCGGCGAGGTGCTCAGCGAGCCCAAGCCGGGGGTGTGGTTCGACGCCGGCGCGCCGCTGCCTCGCGGATGCGCGGTGCGGCTCGATCGCCGTACCCGCATGATCTACGACAAGCGGCATGTGTTCATCAACGGCGAGGCGTTCCGGGCCGGCGGGCGCGATGCGACACTGATGCGCCGCCTGGCCGACCGCCGCCAACTCGATGCAGCCCGCATGGCTTCGTTGAGCGCCGATGCCCTGGCGCTTCTCGATCAATGGGCCCGGGCCGGCTGGCTGCATGCCGACGACGAAGGAGGAATGCGATGAACCAGGACGAACCGACCCGCGCGCCGATCGATTCGCGCGGCAACTTCCATGATGCCGTGCGCGGCGCCTTTGCCGAGGCGGCGCTGGTGGGTTGCCGCGAGATCCTGCTGATCGACGACGACTTCGCCGATTGGCCGATCAGCGAGCGCGAGGTGATCGACGACCTGACCCACTGGGTGCAGGCGCACCGCAGCTTCACCGTGGTGGCTCGCAACTTCGACGAGATCGCGCGCCGCCATGCGCGCTGGGTGACCTGGCGCCGCCAGTTCGCCCATGTGGTGCATTGCCGCACCAACAACGATCTCGAGGCGGGGCAGATGCCCACCATCCTGCTCGCGCCGGGCCTGCTTTCGGTGCGTCTGTTCGACCGGGTGCACTACCGTGGCATCGCGTCGCGCGAGACCGCCGACGCGGTCCAGTGGCGGGAAGCGATTGATGCGGTTTTGCAACGCTCCGAGGAAGCGTTTCCAGCCACTACCTTGGGACTCTAGGGACTTCCCTAATGCTGGCTATAATGATGGGCTTGGCCATATGGGGATGCTCGAGCTCTCCAGGCCATGCTGGATGGGCCTCTGTCGATCGGAGGGATCCCACAATTACTGGTAATTGTTCGACTCTTTGATTTGAGGATACAAGTATGAAGAAGACCGTTCTGCTGGCTTCCCTGATTGCCGCTTTCGCCCTGGCCGCTTGCGGCAAGAAGGAAGAAGCTGCTCCCGCCGCCGCTCCCGCTGCTGCCGTGACCGCCCCGGTCGCCGCCGCCGCTTCGGCTGCCGTTGACGCCGCCGCTTCGGGCGCCGCTGGTGCCACCGCCGCCGTGGCCGGTGCCGCTTCGGAAGCTGCTGCTGCCGTGGGCGACGCTGCCTCCGCCGCTGCCAGCAAGGCTGCCGACGCCGTCAAGGACGCCGCCAACAAGGCTGCCGACGCTGTCAAGAAGTAATCGGTTTCGTACCGAATTGCTTCCAGAAGGCCGCCGCGAGGCGGCCTTTTGCATGGGTGACGCGTTTTTGCCCGCTCAGCGGATGTCCAGCCAGCCGAAGCCCGCGGCCGGGTCCGCCACGACGATCTCGTCGGGCGCTGCGCCACAGGCCCGCGCCAGGGCCGCGCGGGCCTGTTCGGGGCTGTTGTTCTGCTCGCTCAGGTGCGCGGCCACGAGATGCTGCAGACCGGCGTGCGCACATGACGCGAGGATCTGCGCCGCGGTGTCGTTGGACAGGTGGCCGAGCCGGCCGCCGATGCGTGCCTTCAGCGAGGCGGGGTAGCGCGACTGCGCGAGCATCTGCGCGTCGTGGTTGCATTCCAGCAGCAGCGCCTGGCAGCCCTGCAGGTGCGCCAGCAAGTGCGGCGTGATCGAACCGGCGTCGGTCAGCACGCCCAGGTGCGAGGCGCCGTCGCTGCAGCGAAGCTGGAGCGGCTCCATGGCGTCGTGCGGCACGGTGTAGGGGGTCAGCTGCAGCCGGCCCAGCGCAACGGCCTCGCCATCGCGTGCGAAGTGGAGCAATCCGTCCGCTTCGGGGGCGCCGATGGCGCGCCAGGTGCCGCGGCTCATCCACAGCGCGATGCCATGGCGCCTTGCCAGCGAGACGGCGCAGCCGATGTGGTCGCCATGCTCGTGGGTGACGAAGATCGCGTCGAGCTCGTCGCAGCACAGGCCGGCGCGTGCCAGCCGCAACTCGAACTCGCGCAGCGAGAAACCGCAATCGATGGCGACGCGGCTGACGCCGCTGCCATCGCTCGCTTCGACGATGGTGGCATTGCCGCCGCTGCCGCTGCCGAGGCTGCAGAAGCGCATCGACGGCGCAGCGCCTACTTCAGTTCGTCGAGCAGCAGCTTGACGATCCGCTGGCCGGCCTCGCCGGGCTCCGGCGAACCCTGCGCGTTCTGCACCGTGACGTTGGCACGCTCGCCTTCGGCCTTCACCTGGATGCGATAGCGCACCGGGCCCACCGCGTCGTCCTTGCCGCCGAACAGCTTGGCGAAGAATCCCGGTTCGGCCTTGCCCACTTCCTTCGGATCGACGTAGCGCACGAAGTACAGGCCCTGCGTGCGATCGCGGTCTTCCACGGTGAAGCCGCTGCGGTCCAGGGCCAGGCCGACACGGCGCCAGGCGCGGTCGAAGCTGTCATCGACCTGCAACGTGGCGCCGGGCTGGTTGGCGAGCACGCGGGCGCGAGCGTTGGGGACCGGCGCCGAGGCGACCGTCGCCTTGGCGGCCTCTTCGGCGACACCCAGGCGGGCCATCAGGCGCGCGAGGAAGGTGGCCTCGAGCTGCGGATCCGCCGGCCGCGGCTGCCAGACTGTGGAGTCCTTCTGCGTGTTGACGTAGACCTCTTCCACGCCTCGGTGGCTGATGTAGACCTCGGTGCCGTTGGTCGTGCGCTCGACACGGGTGCGGAACTTGTCGCGCTCGCCGGTGGAGTAGAAGGAATCGATCACCTTGCCGAGCGTGTTGCGAACGATGTCCTGCGGCAGCTTGGCGCGGTTCTCGTTCCACTCGGTCTCCATCACGCCGGTGGCCGCCTGGTCGATCACGAGCGTGAAGCCGCTGTCCTTCCAGAAGGCCTGCAGGCGCGGCCAGAGTTGTTCGGGCGTCAGCGGTGTCACCAGCCAGCGCTGGTTACCCTGGCGTTCGATGCGCACTTCGCCGATCTGTGTCGGCGCCACCGTGGCGGCGGTCTGCACGGCGGCCGGCGACGATGCGCCGGACTGGAAGGTCGCCGCGCTGATGGCGCCGCCGGTGGGCTGGTAGCGCGAGTCGCGGGCGAGCTGGGTCAGGTCGGGCGGCACTTCCAGCCCGGGCGTCCTGGTGCCGGAGCTGCGGTAGTCGATCTTGTCGCCGGCGACCAGGTTCTCGATCGACGAGCAGCCGCCGAGCACGATGGCCAGGGACAGGACGAGGCCGCGCAGCGGAAGGTGGTCAGAAGGCAGGGTCACGGGGGACGTCTCCGAGGTGGCCGCGGCAGGGCAGCATGCCCGCGCGGCGCCGGTGTTCAAGGGAAGCAATTGGCGGCCGATTTCACAGCAGGCCGGCGTCGCGCAAGGCCTGCTCGACCTGCGCCTGGCCTGCCGCGGTCAGCGGCGTGATCGGCAGGCGCAGTCCGCCGCCGATCAGGCCCAGCCGCTGCATCGCCCACTTGGTGGGCGCCGGGCTGGATTCGCAGAACAGGCTCCTGTGCAGCGGCAGCAGGCGCATCTGCAACGCTGCGGCGTCGCGGGTCTGGCCGGCGATGGCCGCCATGCACAGCTCGTGCATCGCCTTGGGCGCCACGTTGGCCGTGACGCTGACGTTGCCATGGCCGCCGAGCAGCATCAACGCCACGGCGGTGCCGTCGTCGCCGGAGTAGATCGAGAAGCCCTTGGGCGCCTGCTTTATCAGCCACTGCGCGCGCTCGATGTTGCCGGTGGCTTCCTTGATGCCGATCACGCCGGGCACCTGCGCCAGACGCAGCACGGTGTCGTGCTGCATGTCCGCGACGGTGCGGCCGGGCACGTTGTAAAGCACCATCGGGATGTCGGCCGCCTCGGCGATCGCCTTGAAGTGCTGGTAGATGCCTTCCTGAGAAGGCTTGTTGTAGTACGGCACGACCGACAGCGTGCAGTCGGCGCCGACCTTCTTTGCGAAGCGCGACAGCTCGATCGCCTCGTGCGTGGAATTGCCGCCGGTGCCGGCCATGATCGGCACGCGGCCCTTGGCGTGCTCCACCGAGACGCGGATGATCTCGCAGTGCTCGTCGACCGAGACCGTGGGCGACTCGCCGGTCGTGCCGACCACGCCGATGCAGTCGGTGCCTTCGGCGATGTGCCAGTCGATCAGCCGGCGCAGCGCGGGGTAGTCGACGCTGCCGTCATCGTGCATCGGCGTCACGAGCGCGACGATGCTGCCAACAATGGGTTTCATGGGGCGATCCTTCGAATCGCGCGATTTTAGCCGGGCGGGGCGGGAAGCCCCGGCTTAGAGGGGGTAGCGGGCCGCAACGCCGGATGTCGGCGCCTCGCGGACGGCGCACAGGCGCTGCACGAAGCGCTCGGGCGCGGCGAGGAATCCGTCCTCGTAGCCGAGCACGCGCAGGCCCTGTGCCGCCTGAAGCAACTCGCCGGGGCGCAGCAGGAAGGCCGGATTCGACGGCTTGCCCACGCTCTCGTTGCCCAGCGCAAAGGTCTCGTAGATCAGCACGCCGCCGGGCGCCACGCTGGCCATGAGAGTCGGCAGCAGCGCGCGCCACAGGTAGTTCGTCACCACCACCGCATCGAACTGCCGGCCCGGCCAGGGCCAGGGGCCGTTCTCGATGTCGGCGACGAGCAACTCGCCCACGCCCTGCAGCGACTCGATCGCCGCGGTGTCGCGGTCCACGCCGGTGACGCGGCAGCCCCGCTGGGCGAACCAGCGCAGGTGTCGACCCGAACCGCAGGCCACGTCGAGCACGCTGGCGCCGGCGGGGACCAGCGCCGACCAGCGCTGCACCCAGGGCGAGGCGGCGATGCCGGCGTGCGCGGCGTTCGGCGTCATCAGAAGCAGGCCCAGAGCTGGTTGGCCAGCGTCATCACCAGGTCCGGCCTCTGGTAGGCAGCAAAAACCAACAGCAACGCCGCGCCGGCGAGGACGAAGGCCAGAGCGCGGCGCAGCTTCATGCGCCGGCCGGCACGAGCGGGCGCTCGATGGCGCGCTCCTTGACCGGCAGGTTGATCAGCGCGGCAAACACGCCCAGTGCCACCGCGATCCACCACACCACGTCGTAGCTGCCGGTGCTGTCGTACAACTTGCCGCCCAGCCACACGCCGAGGAAGCTGCCGATCTGGTGGCTCAGGAACACGAAGCCGCCCAGCATCGACAGGTACTGCACGCCGAAGATCTGCGCCACCACCGCGTTGGTCGGCGGCACCGTCGACAGCCACAGCACGCCCATCACCGAGGAGAAGATGTAGACACTCCAGGGTGTCAGCGGCACGCTGAGGAAGACGACGATGGCCACCGAACGCAGTGCATAGATGGCCGACAGGATGTACTTCTTCTGCATGCGCTGGCCGAGCGAGCCCGCGGCGTAGGTGCCCACGACGTTGAACAGGCCGATCAGCGCCAGCGCCGTCGTGGCGACATCGGGTGTCAGGCCGTGGTCCTTCAGGTAGCTGGGCATGTGCACGCCGATGAACACCACCTGGAAGCCGCAGACGAAATAACCCGCCATCAGCAAGCGGAAGCTCGGGTAGCCGAAGGCCTCGCGCAAGGCGGCGCCCACGCTCTGCTGGTGGCCCGTGGCGGCAGCACGTTCGGGCTCGCGAAGGCCGAACGCGAGCGGCATGATCGCCAGCGCCAGGCAACCCAGCACGAACAGCGCCGACTGCCAGCCGATGCCGCCGATCAGCCAGTTCTCCACCGGCACCATGAGGAACTGGCCGAACGAGCCGGCCGCAGCCGCCACGCCCATCGCCCAGCTGCGCTTGGAGGCGTCGACGTTGCGGCCGATCACGCCGTAGACGATCGCGTAGGTCGTACCCGACTGCGCCATGCCCAGCAGCAGACCGGCGCTGCCGGTGAAGGCCAGGCCCGAAGTCGACACTGCCATCAGCACCAGCCCGAGTGCATACAGCAGGCTGCCAACGATGAGCACGCGGAAGGCGCCGAAGCGATCCGCCAGCCCGCCGGCCAAGGGCCCGGCCAGGCCCCAGGCGAGGTTCTGCACGGCCAGTGCGAAGGCGAAGGTCTCGCGCGTCCAGCCGCGCTCCATCGTGATCGGCTGCAGCCACAGGCCGAAGCCGTGGCGGATGCCCATCGAGAGGGTGACGATGGCGGCGCCGCACAGCAGCACCTGGGTCATGGAAAGGCGGGCAGGGGCGGCGTGCGAAGACATCCGGGCACTCTAGCGGAAGCGCCGGGGCCCTGCAGGCGGCGCCTAGAATCCGCCGCCATGGCAACCAAAGGCAAGACTCCGGGCGAGTACGGCGAAGCGTCGATCCGCGTGCTCAAGGGCCTGGAGCCCGTCAAGCAGCGGCCGGGCATGTACACGCGCACCGACAACCCGCTGCACATCGTCCAGGAAGTGATCGACAACGCGGCCGACGAGGCGCTGGCCGGCCACGGCAAGCGCATCGACGTGACGCTGCACGCCGACGGCTCGGTCAGCGTCGAGGACGACGGCCGCGGCATACCCATCGGCCTGCATCCGGAAGAGCAGGTGCCGGTGGTCGAGATCGTCTACACACGGCTGCACGCCGGCGGCAAGTTCGACAAGGGATCGGGCGGTGCCTACAGCTTCTCGGGCGGCCTGCACGGCGTGGGCGTGAGTGTCACCAACGCGCTGTCGAAGCGGCTCGAAGTCACGGTGTACCGCGAAGGCCAGGTGGCGACGATCGTGTTCTCCGGCGGCGACGTGATCGAGCCGTTGAAGACGCGCAAGGCGGCCGCGGGTGATCGCAAGGCCGGCACCAGCGTGCGCGCCTGGCCCGACGCCAAGTACTTCGAGAGCGCCGAGCTGCCGAAGAACGAGCTGATGCACCTGCTGCGCAGCAAGGCCGTGCTGATGCCCGGTGTGACGGTGTCGCTGTCCATCGAAAAGTCGGGAGAGAAGCTGCAGTGGCTCTACAAGGGCGGCCTGCGCGACTACCTGATGCAGACGCTGACGGCCGACCCGGTGATCCCGCTGTTCGAGGGCGAGCACTACGCCGACGGCGGCGAGACCGAGAACTTCGCCGAGGGCGAGGGCGCGGCCTGGTGCGTGGCCTTCACCGAAGACGGCAACGTCATGCGCGAGAGCTACGTCAACCTGATCCCGACCTCGGCCGGCGGCACGCACGAGTCGGGCTTGAAGGACGGCCTGTTCGGCGCGATCAAGGGCTTCATCGACCTGCATTCGCTGCTGCCCAAGGGCGTGAAGCTGATGCCCGAGGACGTGTTCTCGCGCGCCAGCTTCGTGCTCAGCGCCAAGGTGCTGGACCCGCAGTTCCAGGGCCAGATCAAGGAGCGGCTGAATTCGCGCGATGCGCTTCGGCTGGTCTCGACCTACGTGAAGCCGGCGCTGGAGCTGTGGCTCAACCAGCATGTGGACCTCGGCAAGAAGCTCGCCGAACTGGTCATCCGCCAGGCGCAGACGCGCCAGCGCGCCAGCCAGAAGGTCGAGAAGCGCAAGGGCTCCGGCGTGGCCGTGCTGCCCGGCAAGCTGACCGACTGCGAGAGCCGCGACCTGACCTCAACGAGCTGTTCCTGGTCGAGGGCGACTCGGCCGGCGGCAGTGCGAAGATGGGCCGCGACAAGGAGACGCAGGCCATCCTGCCGCTGCGCGGCAAGGTGCTCAATGCCTGGGAGGTCGAGCGCGACCGCCTGTTCGCCAACAACGAGATCCACGACATCGCGGTGGCCATCGGCGTCGATCCGCACGGCCCCGACGACACGCCCGACCTGAGCGGGCTGCGCTACGGCAAGGTCTGCATCCTCAGCGATGCCGACGTCGACGGCTCGCACATCCAGGTGCTGCTGCTCACGCTGTTCTTCCGCCACTTCCCGAAGCTGATCGAGCACGGCCACATCCATGTCGCCAAGCCGCCGTTGTTCCGCGTCGACGCGCCGGCGCGGGGCAAGAAGCCGGCGGCGAAGATCTACGCGCTCGACGAGGGCGAGCTCACTGCCGCGCTCGACAAGCTGCGCAAGGAAGGCGCGCGCGAGAACGCCTGGAGCATCAGCCGCTTCAAGGGCCTGGGCGAGATGAATGCCGAGCAGCTGTGGGACACCACGCTGAACCCCGACACGCGCCGCCTGCTGCAAGTGAGCTTCGGCGCGCACGGCTTCGCGGCCACCGTCGAGGCGCTGACCAAGCTGATGGGCAAGGGCGAGGCGCAGGCGCGCCGCGAGCTGATGGAGCTGCGCGGCGATGACGTCGAGGTGGATGTGTGAAGGCGCCGCGATGAGGCGGGCCGAGCGCCGGGCCGCTCCCAAGCCGGCCCACGCCAGCCCCGAGACGGGGCTGGCACTCCGGCCGTCCATGCCCGCGCAGGCGGGCATGGAGCCGCGGCCGTCGTTCCCCTCGGGGGATCGACCGGCGTACCCGCCGGGCGAGGGGTCGTCATGAACCTGCGGCTGCGACCGACGATGCTGTCGGACCTGGACTTCGTCATCTCGGTCGAGCAGGACACGTCGAACCGGCCCTTCATCACGCCCTGGGAGCGCACCCAGCACGAAGGCGCGGTGCGCTTCCCCGACTTCCGCCACTTCATCGTCGAGACCGACCCCGACTACGAGCGTGCCGGCTTCGTCATCCTGCAGGGCTGCCGCAACCCGCACCACTCCGTGGAGCTCAAGCGCATCGTGCTGCTGCCGGAAGACCAGGGCCACGGCCTGGGCCGCGCCTGCGTGCGGCTATTGGCGCAGATGGCCTTCCGCGACCTCGGCGCGCACCGCTTCTGGCTCGACGTCAAGTCGAAGAACGAACGCGCGCTGGCGCTCTACCGCAGCGAAGGTTTCGTCGAGGAAGGCCGGCTGCGCGACAGCGTGCGCAGCGGCGACGGCTACGACTCGCTGATCGTCATGTCGCTGCTCGAACCCGAGCATGCGGCGCTCGTCAGGGCGCGGGAGCCGGGGGTCGTGTGAAGGCGATGCTGGCGGGCCTGATTCTGGCCGCCAGCCTCGGCGGCGCGGCGCGTGCCGAACTCTGGGCCTTCGTCGATGGGGCGGGCGTGGCCCACGTGGCGCCGTCGCAGCTCGACTCGCGCTACCGGCGCGTGCTGGGCGACGCGCCTGGCGGCAACGGCGCCGAGCAGGTGCCCGGCAAGACCGATCGCACCGATGGCCTGCTGCTGTGGCTGGAGATCGCCCCCGAGGTGAAAGCGCTGCGACCCGTGCTGCGCGAAGCCGCCGAGGCCCACGGCGTGGACGAGGAACTGCTCAAGGCGGTGATCGCCGTCGAATCCGGCTTCAATCCGAAGGCCGTGTCGCCGCGCGGCGCCGTCGGGCTGATGCAGATCATGCCCGTCACGGCGGACCGCTATGCCACGCCCGCCGAACTGAAGCAGCCTGCAGCGACACGGTTGCTCGACCCTCGCACCAACGTGCACACTGGCACGCGCATGCTCGCCGACCTGACGCGCCGCTACGGCGGCATCGACGTGGCACTGGCCGCCTGGAACGCCGGCGAGGCGACGGTGCGCCGCCATGGCGGCAAGGTGCCGCCGATCGACGAGACGCGCGCCCACGTGCAACTCGTTCTCGAGCTGTACTGGGCCCTGCTGCAGGACCGCCAATCGCGCCGCGCCACCGGCGTGCAGATGCAGCCGGCGCGCTGAGCATTCACCACCGCAAGAACGACCGGAGACACCCATGCGCTCGACGATGATGGACGTGCCGCTCTCGCTGAACCACCTGCTCGACCGGGCCGGGCACATCTTCGGCGGCGGCACGATCGTCTCGCGGCTGCCCGACAAGACGCTGCGCCGGCACAGCTACGCCGAGTACCACCGACGCACCCGCGCGCTGGCCGCCGCGCTCGCGTCACTCGGGCTGAAGAAGGGCGAGCGTGTCGCCACGCTGTGCTGGAACCACCATGCTCATCTGGAGGCCTACTTCGGCATCCCGGCGGCCGGCGGCGTGATGCACACGCTGAACCTGCGCCTGGCGCCCGCCGAGATCGGCTGGATCGCCGCCGACGCGAAGGACCGCTTCCTGATCGTCGACGACATCCTGCTGCCGCTGTACCGGCAGTTCGCCGAGCTGCACCGCTTCGAACGCGTCATCGTGTTCCCGTTCTCCGGCGCGCCGGTGCCCGAGGGCTTCGACGACTACGAGCAGCTGCTCGCCGATGCGGACGCCGACGGCTTCGTCTACCCGCCGCACGACGAGAACGACCCGGTGGCGATGTGCTACACGTCGGGCACCACCGGCCGGCCCAAGGGCGTGGCCTACTCGCACCGTTCGACCATCCTGCACACGCTGGTCGGCTGCCTGGCCGACTTCTGGGGCCTGAAGGGCACCGACGTGCTGATGCCGGTGACGCCGATGTTCCACGCCAACTGCTGGGGCGTCCCGTACGCCGCCGTGATGATGGGCGTGAAGCTGGTTTTTCCGGGACCGCACCTGCACCCGGACGACCTGCTCGACCTGATGCAGCAGGAGCCGCCCACGCTGTCGCTGGGCGTGCCGACCATCTGGCTCGGCCTGATCCAGGCCTACGAGCGCAGCCTGGCGGAGCAGCCCGGCCGCTGGAAGATGCCGCAGGGCATGCGCTCGTTGGTCGGCGGGGCGGCGGTGCCCGAGTCGCTGATCCGCGCCTTCGACAGGCACGGCGTGTGGCTGCTGCAGGGCTGGGGCATGACCGAGACATCGCCGCTGGCGACGGTCTCTTACCCGCGTGCCGAGCTGGGGGCGGTGAGTGCCGACGAGCGCTATCGCCGCGCCGCGATGGCCGGCGTGCCGGTGCCGCTGGTGGATGTGCGCATCCGCGCCGACGACGGCAGCGACGCCCCGCTGGACGGAAAGACCATGGGTGAGATCCAGGTGCGTGGGCCCTTCATTACCGGCTCGTACCATGAAGTTCCGGTGAGCGATGACAAGTTCACCCGCGACGGCTGGCTGCGCACCGGCGACGTCGCGACGATGGACGAACTGGCCTTCGTGCGCATCACCGACCGCACCAAGGACCTGATCAAGTCCGGCGGCGAGTGGATCAGCTCGGTGGACCTGGAGAACGCACTGATGGCGCATCCGGCGGTGGCCGAGGCGGCGGTGATCGCCATCCCCGACGAGAAGTGGAGCGAGCGGCCGCTGGCCTGCGTGGCCTTCAAGCCGGGGCAGGCCGCCGATGCGGCGGCGCTGTCGGCCCACCTGCTCGAGCACAGCTTCGCGAAGTGGCAGCTGCCCGATCGCTACGAGATCATCGACGCGGTGCCGCGCACCTCGACCGGCAAGTTCTGGAAGCTCAAGCTGCGGGAGCGCTTCCCGAAGTGATCAGGACAGGCCGCTGATCCTTCCCTGGGCGTCGATGTCGATGAGCTCCGCCGCCGGCACCTTGGGCAGGCCCGGCATGGTCATGATGTCGCCGCAGACCATCACAACGAACTCGGCGCCGGCCGCCAGGCGCACCTCGCGGATGTCGAGCACGTGGCCGCTGGGCGCGCCGCGCGAGGCGGCGTTGGTCGAGAAGCTCATCTGCGTCTTGGCGATGCACACCGGGAAGTGGCCGTAGCCGTCGGCCTGCAGCTTCTCGATGCGCTCCTTCACCGCGGCCGAGGCGCTGATGCCGGCCGCGCCGTAGACCTTGGTCGCGATCGCCTCGACCTTCTGCCACAGCGGCAGCGATTCCTCGTAGACGAACTTGAACTGGCTCGGCTTCTCGCAGGCCTGCACGACGCGCCGCGCGAGTTCTTCGGCACCGGCGCCGCCCTCGGCCCAGTGTTTCGCGACGACGGCGGTGCCGCCCAGCGCCTCGACGCGGCGGGTGAGCAACTCGATCTCGGCGGGCGTGTCGTGCGAGCGGTGGTTGATCGCCACCACGCAGGGCAGGCCATAGACCTCCTGCACGTTGCGCAGGTGGCGCTCCAGGTTGGGCAGGCCGCGTTCGAGCGCGCCCACGTCTTCCTTCGACACGTCGGCCACCGCCATGCCGCCGTGGTACTTGAGCGCACGTGCCGTGGCCACCAGCACCGCCGCCGACGGGCGCAGGCCGGTCTTGCGGCACTTGATGTCGATGAACTTCTCGGCGCCCAGGTCGGCGCCGAAGCCGGCCTCGGTGACCACGTAATCGCCCAGCTTCAGCGCCGCGCGCGTGGCGATGGCGGTGTTGCAGCCGTGCGCGATGTTGGCGAACGGCCCGCCGTGCACGAAGGCCGGGTTGTTCTCCAGCGTCTGCACCAGGTTTGGCGAGATCGCGTCCTTGAGCAGCGCGGCCATCGAGCCGTGCGCCTTCAGCTGCGCGGCGGTGATCGGGCGGCGCTGGAAGTCCTCGCCGACGACGATGCGCGCCAGCCGCTCCTTCAGGTCGCCCAGGCTGGTGGCCAGGCACAGGATGGCCATGATCTCGGAGGCGACGACGATGTCGAAGCCGCTCTCGCGCGGCATGCCGTTGCCCGGGCCGCCCAGGCCGATGACGTTGTCGCGCAGCGCGCGGTCATTCATGTCCATCACCCGCTTCCAGGTGATGCGGCGCAGGTCGAAGCCCAGCGCGTTGCCGTGGTGGATGTGGTTGTCGATCAGCGCCGACAGCAGGTTGTGCGCCAGCGCGATGGCGGCGAAGTCGCCGGTGAAGTGCAGGTTGATCTGCTCCATCGGCACCACCTGCGCGAAGCCGCCGCCGGCCGCGCCGCCCTTCATGCCGAACACCGGGCCGAGCGAGGGCTCGCGCAGGCAGATGATGGCGCGTTTGCCGATGCGGTTGAGCGCGTCGCCCAGGCCCACCGTGGTGGTGGTCTTGCCTTCGCCGGCCGGCGTGGGCGAGATCGCCGTCACCAGCACCAGCTTGCCGTCGGGCCGGTCGGCCAGCGTGTCCAGCCAGGGCTGCGCCACCTTGCCGATGTGGCGCCCGCGCGGGTCCAGCGATTCCTCGGGGATGCCCAGCGCCTCGCTGATGGCGTGGATGGGCTTCAGGCGCGCGCTCTGCGCGATCTCGATGTCCGACTGCATGGGGCTCCCTGGGGTACGGCGGGGTTTGGCGCGCATGGTAACGAATGCCCGGGCGGCGCCCGACTGGGGTGACCCCGCGTTTGGGCGAGAATGCCGCCCTTCGGTCCTGCCCGGCGCCCGCCGCGCCCTGGAGCGGCCGGACATTCCTTCCCGAGCATGAACGACCTCTTCGATCCTCCCCCTCCCGCCGAAGGCGACGCCATCGCGTTGTCGCTGTATGCCGAGCAGGCGTACCTGGAATACGCCCTGAGCGTGGTCAAGGGCCGCGCGCTGCCCGACGTCTGCGATGGTCAGAAGCCGGTGCAGCGCCGCATCCTCTACGCGATGGAGCGCATGGGCCTGGCCTTCACCACGGCCAGCGGGCCGAAGGCGGTGAAGAGCGCCCGCGTGGTCGGCGACGTGCTCGGCCGCTTCCACCCGCACGGCGACCAGGCCGCCTACGACGCGCTGGTGCGCATGGCGCAGGACTTCAGCCAGCGTTACCCGCTGATCGACGGCCAGGGCAACTTCGGCTCGCGCGACGGCGACGGCGCCGCGGCGATGCGCTACACGGAGGCGCGCCTCGCGCCGATCTCGCGCCTGCTGCTCGACGAGATCGACGAAGGCACGGTCGACTTCATCCCCAACTACGACGGCTCGACGCAGGAACCCCGGCTGCTGCCGGCGCGCCTGCCCTTCGTGCTGCTCAACGGCGCCAGCGGCATCGCCGTGGGCCTGGCCACCGAGGTGCCCAGCCACAACCTGCGCGAGGTGGCGGCCGCCGCGGTGGCGCTGCTGAAGAACGAGAAGCTCTCCGACGACGAACTCGCCGCGCTGATCCCCGGGCCGGACTTCCCCGGCGGCGGCCAGATCATCAGCAGCGCCGCCGACATCCGCGACGCCTACGCCACCGGCCGCGGCAGCCTGAAGGTGCGCGCGCGCTGGAAGATCGAGGACCTGGCGCGCGGCCAGTGGCAGCTCGTCGTGGGCGAGCTGCCGCCGGGCACCAGCTCGCAGAAGGTGCTGGAGGAGATCGAGGAACTCACCAATCCGAAGGTCAAGGCCGGCAAGAAGACGCTGTCGACCGAGCAGACGCAGCTCAAGACCACGATGCTGGCGGTGCTCGACGCGGTGCGCGACGAATCGAGCAAGGACGCGCCGGTGCGCCTGGTGTTCGAGCCGAAGACGCGCACGGTCGATCAGCAGGAGCTGATCAACGTGCTGCTGGCGCACACCAGCCTGGAGAGCTCGTCGTCGATCAACCTGACGATGATCGGCGCCGACGGCCGGCCGACGCAGAAGAGCCTGCGCCAGATGCTCGTCGAGTGGCTCGCTTTCCGCCAGGCCACCGTGCAGCGGCGCACGCAGCACCGCCTGGCCAAGGTGCTCGACCGCGTGCACATCCTCGAGGGCCGGCAGCAGGTGCTGCTGAACATCGACGAGGTGATCCGCATCATCCGCAACGCCGACGAGCCCAAGCCGGCGCTGATCGAGCGCTTCAGGCTCAGCGACCGCCAGGCCGAGGACATCCTCGAGATCCGGCTGCGCCAGCTGGCGCGGCTGGAAGCCATCAAGATCGAGCAGGAGCTCAAGGAACTGCGCACCGAGCAGGGCAAGCTCGAAGACATCCTCGGCAGCCCGGCGAGCCTGAAGCGCACGGTCGTCAAGGAGATCGAGGCCGACGCCAAGCAGTTCGGCGATGCGCGCCGCACGCTCATCCAGGAAGAGCGCAAGGCAGTCGCCGAAGTGAAGGTGATCGACGAGCCGGTGACGGTGGTGGTCAGCCTCAAGGGCTGGGTGCGTGCGCTCAAGGGCCACGAGATTGACGCGGCCACGCTCGCCTTCAAGGCCGGCGACGGCCTGTACGGCAGCTTCCCCTGCCGTTCGGTGGACAGCCTGATCGTGTTCGGCAGCAACGGCCGCGTCTACTCGACCGCCGTGGCCGGCCTGCCCGGTGGCCGCGGCGACGGCCAGCCGATCACCACCCTGATCGAGCTGGAGACCGGCACTCAGCCTTCGCACTACTTCGCCGGCTCGGCAACGCAGACGCTGCTGCTCGCCGGCACCGGCGGCTTCGGCCTGCTCGCACGCGTGGGCGACCTGGTGGCGCGGCAGAAGGGCGGCAAAAGCTTCCTCAGCCTCGAGGCCGACGAGAAGCCGCTTCCGCCGACGCCCGCCGATGGCGCCACGCAGGTGGCCTGCCTGTCGCTGGCCGGCCGGCTGCTGAGCTTCGGCATCGACGAATTGAAGCTGCAACCCAACGGCGGCCGCGGCCTCACGCTGATGGACCTCGACGCGAAGGACGCGCTGGTCAGCGTCGCCGCGTTCACGCAGTCGCTCCAGGTGCTGGGCATCGCGCTGCGCGGCGGCAAGCCGCGCGACGAGACGCTCAAGGGTGCCGCGCTGAACGCCTATGCCGGCAAGCGTGCCCGCAAGGGCAAGGCGGTCGAGGGGATGAAGGCGCAGCGGGTGGTGCCGGCCGGCTGAGCGGGCCGCGTGCAGCGGCTCAGTGGCGGCTCAAGGTGTAGGTGGCCGCCACTGCCACCACGACGAAGAAGCCCAGGCTCCAGAACTCGTAGGGCACGTGCAGCATGTCCACGGCCGCGTCGGCGCAGCTGGCCTTGACCTCGAACATCGCGGGCACGGCCTTGTCCAGGCCGAGCCCGCTGATGATCTTGTCCGCCAGCGTGAGGTTGCACGAGGACGACTTCGCTGCGACGAAGTGCTGGTACAGCGCGGTCGTGATGCCCGCCAGCGCGAAGGCCACCGAGCCGACGATGAAGACCGCGCGCCCCGGCAGGAAGGCGCCGGCCAGCAGCAGCAGCGCGATCACCAGGAAGATGATGCGCTGCAGGATGCACCAGGGGCAGGGCTGCATGTCGAACACATGCTGCGACACCAGCGCCGCGCCGACGAGGGCGAAGCACAGCAGCGACAGCGCCAGCAAGCCGCCTCGTTGAGTCAGTCTCATGGGTGTGCGCCTCAGGCCACCTGGGCGATCAGCTCGATTTCGACGCAGGCCCCCATCGGGATTTGCGCCACGCCGAAGGCGCTGCGTGCATGGGCGCCCTTGTCGCCGAACACCGCGCCGAGCAACTCGGAGCAGCCGTTGGTGACGAGGTGCTGCTCGGTGAATGTGCCGGTGCTGTTGACCAGGCTCATCACCTTGACGATGCGCTCGACCTTGTTCAGGTCGCCCACCGCGGCGTGCAGGGTGCCGAGCAGGTCGATGGCGATGGCGCGCGCGGCCTGCGCGCCGGTGGCGGTGTCCATGTCGCGGCCGAGCTGGCCGACCCAGGGCTTGCCGTCGCGCTTGGCGATGTGGCCGGAAATGAAGACCAGGTTGCCGGTGCGCACGAAGGGCACGTAGGCGGCGGCCGGCACGGCCACCGGCGGCAGCGTGATGCCCATCGAAGCGAGACGGTCGTAGACGGAGGTGGAGGACATGGCGGTCGGTGCTCTGAAGACAGGGCGCAAATCCTACACTGCGGCCATGGGAGCACCGACGAGCGCCATGCGCTGGATGGCGGCGATGGCGGCGGCGCTGGCCGGCGTGCTGTGGCAGCTGCAGCAGCGCAGCCTGCCGGGCGAGGGCGTTCATCTCGCGCTGGTGGCCGGCGGCGTGCTGTGCATCGTGGCAGGCTGGCGCTGGCGGCGCGCGTTCGTGCTGCTGCTCGTCGGCCTGGCGATGCTGGGCTACGGCAGCACCGGTTGGCGTGCTGCGCAGCGGCTCGCCGAAGAACTTCCGGCTGCGTTCGAAGGCCGCGACATCCGGCTGACCGGCGTCGTCGCCAGCCTGCCGCAGGCTGGGGTGAACGGGCTGCGCTTCCGCTTCGAGGTCGAGAGCGCCACGCTGGCCGGCGAGCCGGTCACGGTGCCGCGGCTGCTGTCGCTGGGCTGGTACAGCGGCTTCCATGAAGACGCGGTGCTGTCGCAGCCGCAGCGCGAGATGCGCGCCGGCCAGCGCTGGACGCTCAACGTGCGCCTGCGCCGCCCGCACGGCAACCTGAACCCGCACGGCTTCGACTACGAGCTGCAGCTGTTCGAGCAGGGCGTGCGGGCCACCGGCTATGTGCGCGACGCACCGCCGCAGCGGCTGGACGATGCCGCCGCCTACCCGGTCGAGCGGTTGCGACAGCGCTTGCGCGATGCGATTTTCGAGCGCGTGGCCGATCGCCGTGCGGCCGGAGTGCTGGCCGCGCTGGCCGTGGGCGAGCAGGGCGCCATCGAGCGCGAGGACTGGGATGTGTTCCGCAGCACCGGGCTGTCGCACCTGATGGCCATCAGCGGCCTGCACATCACCATGTTCGCCTGGCTGGCCTCGCTGCTCATCGATCGGCTGTGGCGAGGCTCGCCGCGCGCGATGCTGCGCCTGCCCGCGCCACTGGCCGCGCGCTGGGGCGGCCTGGCGGTGGCCTTGCTCTACGCGGTGTTCTCCGGCTGGGCGGTGCCGGCGCAGCGCACGGTGTGGATGCTGGCCACGGTGGTGCTGCTGCGCAGTGCCGGAGCGCGCTGGCCCTGGCCGCTGGTGCTGATGCTCGCCGCCGTGGTGGTGGCGGTGATCGACCCCTGGGCCTTGCTGCAGCCGGGCTTCTGGCTGTCGTTCGCGGCGGTCGGGCTGCTGATGGCCTCGGAGCCGGTGCATGACGAACGGCGCGACGACTCAGCGGCCCGTCCGTCGGTGCATCAGCGCCTGATCCAGGCCATGCGCGGCGGCGTGCGAACGCAACTCGTCGCCACCTTCGGCCTCGCGCCGCTGACGCTGCTCTTCTTCCAGCAGATTTCGCTGGTCGGCTTCGTGGCCAACCTGGTCGCGATCCCGCTGATCACGCTGGTCGTCACGCCCCTGGCGCTGCTGGGCACGCTGCTGCCGCCGCTGTGGACGCTGGCGGCGTGGCTGCTGCAGCCGTTTGCCGCCTGGCTCGCCTGGCTGGCCGCGCTGCCGCTGGCCGTGTGGCACGTGCCGGTGGCACCGGCCTGGGCGCAGGCCGCGGCCTTGCTCGCCGGCGCGCTGCTCGTCATGCCGCTGCCGTGGCGGCTGCGTGCGCTCGTCTTGCCGCTGGTGCTGCCGTTCCTGGCCACGCCGGTCGAGCGCCCGCTCCCGGGCCGCTACGAGCTGCTCGCGGTGGACGTGGGGCAGGGCACGGCGGTGCTGGTGCGCACGCAGAGCCACCTGCTCGTCTACGACGCCGGCCCGCAGTACTCGCGCGACAGCGACGCCGGCCAGCGCGTGCTGCTGCCGCTGCTGCGCGCCACCGGCGAGCATCGCATCGACCGGATGGTGCTCAGCCACCGCGACCTCGACCATGTCGGTGGTGCCAACGTGCTGCTCTCGGCGCTGCCGGTGGCCGAACTGTCGAGCTCGCTCGAGCCCGATCACCCTCTGCTGGCGCGGGCTCCGCGGAACACGCCCTGCGCCGCCGGCCAGGCGTGGGAGTGGGACGGCGTGCGCTTCGAGATGCTGCACCCGCCGCCGGGCGTGGCCGGCACGGCACAGCGCCCGAACACGTTGTCGTGCGTGCTGCGCATCAGCGCCGCCGGCCAGCCGGCTGCGCTGCTCACCGGCGACATCGAGCGCGAGCAGGAGTGGGCGCTGGTCGGCCGCCTGGGCGAAGCCTTGCGCAGCGAAGTGCTGGTCGTGCCGCACCACGGCAGCCGAACGTCTTCGACGCCGGTGTTCATCGAGGCTGTGCGGCCGCGGGTGGCCGTGGTCCAATCGGGCTACCGCAATCGATTCGGCCATCCGGCCGAGGACGTGGAGCAGCGCTACCGCGAACGCGGACTGACATGGGTCAACAGTCCGGTCTGCGGCGCCTGGCGCTGGCGCTCCGACGAGTCCGGAGCGGGCAGCTGCCAGCGGGATCTGGCCCGGCGCTACTGGCATCACAGGCCCGCCGATCCGCCCGCCGGCGGGTGAGTGGCCTGCTTTTTGCTACCCCTGCCTGCGAGGAGACGTTGCCGATGAGACCGAGTTTCGACGAGATGCAGGCCACCAGCACCACGGTGCGCGAGCATTACCGCGGCTACGACCGCTGGCTCGCCCAGCAGCCGCGCGACGTGATGAAGTCGCGCCGCGAAGAGGCCGAGATGATCTTCCGCCGCGTCGGCATCACCTTCGCCGTCTATGGCGCGAAGGATGAAGACGGCTCCGGCACCGAGCGCCTGATCCCGTTCGACCTGATCCCGCGGGTGATCCCGGCGCACGAATGGGTCGAGATGGAGAAGGGCCTGGCGCAGCGCGTCAGCGCGTTGAACCGCTTCATCCACGACGTCTATCACGACCAGGAGATCATCCGCGCCGGGCTGGTGCCGGCCGACCAGATCTTCAAGAACGCGCAGTTCCGCCCCGAGATGATGGGCGTGGACGTGCCCGGCGGCGTGTACTCGCACATCTCCGGCATTGACATCGTGCGCGCCGCCAACCCCGACGGCAGCGGCAGCTACTACGTGCTGGAAGACAACCTGCGCGTGCCCAGCGGCGTGAGCTACATGCTCGAGAACCGCAAGATGATGATGCGGCTGTTCCCCGAGCTGTTCAGCCAGCACCGCGTCGAGCCGGTGGCGCATTACCCCGACATGCTGCTCGAGACGCTGCGTGCGGTGGCGCCGGCGGCCGTCAACGAACCCACGGTGGTGGTGCTCACGCCGGGCATGTACAACAGCGCCTACTTCGAGCATGCCTTCCTGGCGCAGCAGATGGGCGTCGAGCTGGTCGAGGGCCAGGACCTGTTCGTCAAGGACAACTTCGTCTACATGCGCACCACGCAGGGCCCGAAGCGCGTGGACGTGATCTACCGCCGCGTCGATGACGACTTCCTCGACCCGCTGGTGTTCCGCCCCGACTCCACGCTGGGCTGTGCCGGGCTGCTGGGCGTCTACCGCGCCGGCAACGTGGCGCTGTGCAACGCCATCGGCACCGGCGTGGCCGACGACAAGTCGATCTACCCCTACGTGCCGAAGATGATCGAGTTCTACCTCGGCGAGAAACCCATCCTGAACAACGTGCCGACCTACCTGTGCCGCGAGGCCGACGACCTCAAGTACGTACTCGACCACCTCGGCGAGCTGGTGGTGAAGGAAGTCCACGGCGCCGGCGGCTACGGCATGCTGGTTGGCCCGGCCGCCACCAAGGCGGAGATCGCCGAGTTCCGCAAGGCCGTCGAGGCCCATCCGGAGGGCTACATCGCGCAGCCCACGCTGAGCCTGTCGACCTGCCCGACCTTCGTCGAGAGCGGCATCGCGCCGCGCCACATCGACCTGCGGCCCTTCGTGCTCTCGGGCAAGACGGTGCAGATGGTGCCGGGCGGGCTGACGCGCGTGGCGCTGAAGGAGGGCTCGCTGGTGGTCAACTCGTCGCAGGGCGGCGGGACCAAGGACACCTGGGTGCTGGAGGCCTGAGGGGAGAACCACATGCTGTCACGCACTGCAGACCATCTTTTCTGGATGTCCCGCTACATGGAGCGGGCCGAGAACACCGCGCGCATGCTCGACGTCAACTACCAGACCTCGCTGCTGCCGCAATCCGCCGACGATGCCGAGAAGGGCTGGAAGGGCCTGCTGGGCATTTCCGAACTCACCGGCGACTACGCCAAGCGCCACAGCGAGGTGACGCCGCGCCAGGTGATGGAGTACATGGTGGTCGACGCGCAGAACCCGTCGAGCATCCGCTCCTGCCTGATGGCCGCGCGCGAGAACGCCCGCGCGGTGCGCGGCACGCTGACCACCGAGGTCTGGGAGACGCAGAACCAGACCTGGCTGGAGTTCCAGCGCATGGTCGGCGACGGCAACCTGCACCGCGACCCGAGCGCGCTGTTCGAGTGGGTCAAGTTCCGCTCGCACCTGTCGCGCGGCGTGACGGTGGGCACGATGCTGCAGGACGAGGCCTTCCACTTCCTGCGCATCGGCAGCTTCCTCGAGCGCGCCGACAACACCGCGCGGCTGCTCGACGTGAAGTTCCATGCCGTCGAGAGCGAGTTCTTCGGCTCGATGCAGAGCCAGAGCCAGGGCGCTGCGAAGGACGTCGAGTACGACTTCTATCACTGGTCGGCGATCCTGCGCTCGGTCTCCGGCTTCGAGGTCTACCGCAAGGCCTACCGAAACGTGATCCTGCCGGAGAAGGTGGCCGAGCTGCTCATCCTGCGCCCGGACATGCCGCGATCGCTGGCGGCCTGCATGCACGAGGTGGTGAGCAACCTGCACATGGTGGCCAACGAGCAGTCGGGCGAGACGCTGCGCCAGGCCGGCCGGCTGCGCTCCGACCTGCAGTACGGGCGCATCGACGAGATCCTGGCCACCGGGTTGCATGCCTTCCTCACGCAGTTCCTCGACCGCGTGAACACCATCGGCGTGGGCATCAGCCGCGACTTCCTCGTGCCCGTGCAGTGACGCCTAGCTGAGCCATGAAACTCAGCATCCGCCACGAGACGCACTACGAGTACAGCGCGCCGTTGAAATACGCGCTGCAGCACCTGTGCCTCACGCCGCAGGCCAACGCGCACCAGGAGGTTGTCGACTGGCAGCTCACCGCGCCCGGCCACCTGTACGCGCAGCGCGATGGCTACGGCAACCTCTCTCACAGCTGGAGCATGACGCGCGCGGCCGGCGGCCGGCATGTGTACCGCGGCAGCGTGCATGCGCAGGGCACGGTGATGACGCAGCCGTCGGCCTGGCTGGTCGACGACCTGGCCGCGCCGCACCCGGCGTTGTACCTGCGGCCCACGCCGCTGACCGCCGCCGATGCCGGCATCGCCGCGCTGGGCCGCGCCAGCCTGGCCGGCGGCGCCGATGAAGCGTCGTTGCTCGAGCTGGCTGCCGCGGTGTGCAGGCGCATCGCCTACCGCGCCGGCGTTACCGACGTGGCGACCACCGCGCAACAGGCGCTCGCGCTGGGCGCCGGCGTGTGCCAGGACCAGGCGCATGTCTTCATCGCCGCCTGCCGCGCGAGCGGCTGGCCGGCGCGCTACGTGAGCGGCTATTTCCATTCGCCAGCGTCGCCCGAGCTGGCCAGCCATGCCTGGGCCGACGTCTGCCTCGACATCGCCGCGCGCCGCTGGCTGAGCATCGACATCACCCATCTCAGCACGATGGACGAGCGCCACGTGCGGCTGGCCGTCGGCCCCGACTACGCGGCCTGTGCGCCGGTGCGCGGCGTGCGCGAAGGCGGCGGCGACGAACTGATGAGCGTGCGCGTGCTGGTCGACGAGACCAGCGACAAGATCACCCTGGAGCCCTGAATGTCCATCCACGTCGCGCTGAACCACGTGACCCACTACCGGTACGACCGGCCCATCAACCTCGGCCCGCAGATCGTCCGCCTGCGCCCGGCGCCGCACTCGCGCACGCGCATCCTGAGCTACTCGATGCGCGTCGAGCCGGCCACGCACTTCATCAACTGGCAGCAGGACCCGCAGTCGAACTACCTCGCGCGGCTGGTGTTCCCGGACAAGACGACGAGCTTCCGCATCGAGGTCGACCTGGTCGCCGAGATGTCGGTGCTCAACCCGTTCGACTTCTTCCTCGAACCCTCGGCGGAGCACTTCCCGTTCGAGTACGACCCGTCTCTGGCGCACGAGCTCGCGCCGTACCGGCTGAAGAGCGAGCTGACGCCGGCCTTCGCCAAGTACCTCGCGGCCATCCCGCGCGAGAAGAAGCAGACGACGAACTTCCTCGTCGAGCTGAACCAGAAGCTGCAGAAGGACATCGCGTACCTGATCCGCATGGAGCCGGGCGTGCAGACGCCCGAGGTGACGCTGACCAACGCCAGCGGCTCCTGCCGCGACTCGGGCTGGCTGCTGGTGCAGATCCTGCGCCACCTGGGCTTCGCCGCGCGCTTCGTGTCGGGCTACCTCATCCAGCTGAAGAGCGACGTGAAATCGCTCGACGGCCCGAGCGGCACCGAGGTCGACTTCACCGACCTGCACGCCTGGTGCGAGGTCTACCTGCCCGGCGCCGGCTGGATCGGTTTCGACCCGACCTCCGGCCTGCTCGCCGGCGAGGGCCACATCCCGCTCGCCTGCTCGCCCGACCCCGGCTCGGCCGCGCCGGTGACCGGCGCGCTCGACGAGTGCGAGACCGAGTTCGAGCACCACATGAAGGTCTCGCGCGTGTGGGAGGCGCCGCGCGTCACGCTGCCCTACACCGACGAGCAGTGGAGCGCGATCGAGGCGCTCGGGCACCGCGTCGACGAAGACCTGCGCAGGAACGACGTGCGCCTCACGCAGGGCGGCGAGCCGACCTTCGTGTCGGTGGACGACCGCGACGGCGCCGAGTGGAACACCGAGGCCATGGGCCCGACCAAGCGGCTGCTCTCCGCCGACCTGATGGACAAGCTGCGCGCCAAGTACGGCGACGGCGGCCTGCTGCACTACGGGCAGGGCAAGTGGTACCCCGGCGAGCAGCTGCCGCGCTGGTCGCTGAACCTGTTCTGGCGCAAGGACCGCGAGCCGGTGTGGACGCACCCCGAGCTGTTCGCCAGCGAACACCGGGACTACGGCGTTACCGACGTGCAGGCGCGCCAGTTCCTCAAGGGCGTGGCGAAGCGGCTGGCGCTCGATCCGAAGTACGTGTTCCCGGCCTACGAAGACGTCTGGTACTACCTGTGGCGCGAGCGCAAGCTGCCCACCAATGTCGACCCGTTCGATGCCAAGCTCGCCGATCCGCTCGAGCGCGAGCGTGTGCGCAAGGTGTTCAGCCAGGGCCTGGACAAGATCGTCGGCCATGTGCTGCCGGTGGCGCGGCACCCGGCGCAGAACGCCGCCGGGCCGCGCTGGCAGACGGGCCCGTGGTTCCTGCGCGCCGAGCGCTGCTACCTGGTGCCGGGCGACTCGGCGCTGGGCTACCGCCTGCCGCTGGATTCGCAGCCCTGGGCCACGTCCACCGACATGCCCTGGGTGCATGCGCCCGACCAGTCGCAGCCCTTTGCCGCGCTGCCGCCGTACCAGCGGCTGCGTTTCCCGAATCTGCACCCCGAGGCGCTGCCGGCAGAGAGCCCGTCGCAGTTCGGCAGCTTCGGCGAGCGCTCCCGCGCCGCGCTGCGCGGTGAAGGCGATGCACGCACGGCCGCGCCGGCGCCCGAGCTGCGCGTGCCGCAACGCCTCGAGTCTGCCGGCTGGGTGACGCGCACGGCGATCAGCGCCGAGCCGCGGCAAGGGCGGCTGTACATCTTCATGCCGCCGATGTCGGCGCTGGAGGATTACCTCGAACTCGTCGCCGCGGTGGAAGACACGGCACTGGAGATGAAGCTGCCGGTGATCCTCGAAGGCTACGAGCCGCCGAAGGACCCGCGCCTGTCGACGCTGCGCGTCACGCCGGACCCGGGTGTCATCGAGGTCAACATTCACCCCGCGCACAGCTGGGGCGAGCTGGTCGAGCAGACCACGCACCTGTACCAGGCGGCGCACGAGACGCGGCTGTCGACCGAGAAGTTCATGCTCGACGGCCGCCACACCGGCACCGGCGGCGGCAACCACTTCGTGCTCGGCGGCGCCACGGTGGCCGATTCGCCGTTCCTGCGCCGGCCCGACCTGCTGGCCAGCATGGTCGCCTACTGGTACAACCACCCGGCGCTGAGTTACCTGTTCTCGGGCCTGTTCATCGGTCCGACCAGCCAGGCGCCGCGCATCGACGAAGCGCGCAACGACTCCGTCTACGAGATCGAGATCGCCTTCGCCGAACTGCAGCGCCAGGCGGCACTCGGGCCGCAGGCCTGCCCGCCGTGGATGATCGACCGGCTGCTGCGCAACCTGCTCATCGACGTGTCGGGCAACACCCACCGCGCCGAGTTCTGCATCGACAAGATGTACTCGCCCGACGGCCCGACCGGCCGCCTGGGCCTGCTCGAGATGCGCGCCTTCGAGATGCCGCCGCATGCGCGCATGAGCCTGACGCAGCAGCTGCTGATGCGTTCGCTGGTGTCGCGCTTCTGGCAGCACCCGTACCGGCCGGCGCGCCTGAAGCGCTGGGGCACCGAGCTGCACGACCGCTTCATGCTGCCGCACTTCGTGTGGGAAGACCTGTGCGACGTGGTCGAGGAACTCAACGACTTCGGCTATGCGATGAAGGCGGAGTGGTTCGCGCCGCACCTGAACTTCCGCTTCCCGCTGATGGGCGACTTCAGCGCGCGCGGTGTCGACGTCGAGGTGCGCCTGGCGCTCGAGCCCTGGCATGTGATGGGCGAGGAGGGCGCGCCCGGCGGCACGGTGCGTTTCGTCGACTCGTCGGTGGAGCGGCTGCAGCTCAAGGTCACCGGGCTGGTGGGCGACCGCCACGCGCTGACCTGCAACGGCCGCGTGGTGCCGCTGCAGCCCACCGGCAAGGTGGGCGAGTTCGTCGGCGCGGTGCGTTACCGGGCCTGGAACGCGGCTTCGTCGCTGCACCCGACCATCGGCGTGCATGCGCCGCTGACCTTCGACCTGCTCGACACCTGGATGGGCCGCTCGATGGGCGGCTGCCAGTACCACGTGTCGCACCCGGGCGGGCGCAACTACAGCACCTTCCCCGTCAACGCCTACGAGGCCGAGGCGCGCCGGCTGGCGCGCTTCTTCCGCGTCGGCCACACGCCGGGGCCGATGCACGCGCCACGCGACGAGCGCAATCCGGACTTCCCGTTCACGCTCGACCTGCGGCGCGCCACGGTGTAAACGATGCCCCGCGTTCCCGGCGTCGTCGCGGCTCCGATGTCCGCCCAGCGATGACAATCGCGGGGCCGATGTCCAACCACCGACCCCGATGCTGAAGTCCCTGCTCGCCGGTTACGCCGCCCAGCCCGGCCGCTACGACGAGCTGCTGGCGTCGCCGCACGCGCCGCGGCCGCACTGGGACGCCTTTCTGCGCGCGCTGGCCGCACGCGGCGCCGGCGGCCTGGGCGACATGCTCTCGCTGATGGAACGCGAGGTCCGCGAGAACGGCATCACCTACAACGTCTATGCCGATCCGCAGGGCATGGACCGGCCCTGGGAGGTCGACCCGCTGCCGCTGCTGCTGTCTGCGCAGGAATGGCAGGCCATCGAGGAGGGCGTGACGCAGCGCGCCGAATTGCTCAACCGCGTGCTCGCCGACATCTACGGCCCGCAGGAGCTGCTGAAGAGCGGCGCGGTGCCGCCGGCGGTGGTGTTCGGCCACAGCGGCTACCTGTCGCCGGCACAGGGCATCCGGCCGCCGGGCGGCAGGCACCTCTTCCACTACGCGGCCGACCTGGCGCGCTCGCCCGACGGCCGCTGGTGGGTGGTCAGCGACCGCACGCAGGCGCCCTCGGGCGCGGGTTATGCGCTGGAGAACCGGCTCGTCGTCTCGCGCGTGTTCCCGCAGATGTTCCGCGAACTGCGCGTGCAGCACCTGGCCTCGTTCTTCGCCGCGCTGCGCGAATCGCTGCTGCGCTGGGCGCCGCGCAGCGGCCCTGGCGACGGCACGCCGCTGGTCGCGCTGCTCACGCCGGGGCCGTTCAACGAAACCTACTTCGAGCATGCCTTGCTGGCGCGCTACCTCGGCGTGGCGCTGGTGGAGGGTTCCGACCTCACCGTTCGCGACGGCTGCGTGTGGATGAAGACCGTCGAGGGCCTCAAGCGCGTGCATGCGTTGCTGCGCCGCCAGGACGACGACTACTGCGACCCGCTGGAGCTGCGCTCCGATTCCGCGCTCGGCGTGGCCGGGCTGACCGAATGCGCGAGGCGCGGCACCGTCCTGATCGCCAACTCGCTGGGCTCGGGCGTGCTCGAATCCGGCGCCTTGCTCGGCTACCTGCCGAGACTGTCGGAGCAACTGCTCGGCGAGCCGCTGAAGCTGCCTTCCGTGGCCACCTGGTGGCTGGGCGAGCCGGCCGCCTTCGACGACGCCTGGAAGCGGCTCGACAAGGTGCTCATCAAGCCGCTGGAGCGTTCGTCGAAGGAACCGGCGGTGTTCGGCGCCGACCTCGATGCCGATGCGCGCACGCTGCTCAAGGCACGCGTGGCCGCGCGGCCGCAGCGCTATGTCGCACAGGAGTGGGTGCATGTCTCGCAGGCACCGGTGCTCGAGCGCGGCGGAGTGGGCGGCCGCGAGGCGCTCGGCGCGCGCACCGTGGGCCTGCGCGTGTTCGCGGTGGCCACGCCCGACGGCTATCGCCTGATGCCCGGGGGCCTGACGCGCGTGGCCGGCGACGAGGAGCCGCGTGTCGTCGCGATGCAGCGCGGCGGCCGCTCGAAGGACACCTGGGTGCTGTCGGACGCGCCGGTCAATGCCGCCTTCTCGCTGCTGTCGAGCACGGTGACGCCGGCCGACCTGGTCAGTTCGCGCGCCAACCTGCCCTCGCGCACGGCGGAGAACCTGTTCTGGTTCGGCCGCTACGGCGAGCGCGCCGATGCAGCGATGCGACTGCTGCGCGTGGCCATCGAGGCGCAGCTCGACGAAGGCGAAGGCGAGGGCGGCGCGGCCGCACTGGCGCTGTGCGCCAAGCTCGGCCTGATCGACGAAGACGACGACCCGGCGCTGGCGCTGCTGCGCGCGGCCACCCACCCCGAGGGTGCGCTGGCCGAACGGCTGCGCCAGCTCTCGCGCGTGGCCTTCAACCTGCGCGACCGCATGTCGGCCGACCACTGGCGCACCATCAACCAGCTCATCGGCGACCCGGTGTTCCAGCGCAATGCCTCTTCGGCGGCGATGCGCCTGCCGCTGGCGCTGTCGTGGCTGGACCGCGCCGTGACCTCGATGGTCACGCTGTCGGGCTTCGTGCTCGACGGCATGACACGCGGCACCGGCTGGCGCTTCCTGTCGATGGGGCGGCGCATCGAGCGCCTGTGGAACCTCGCCGCCGCGCTGCAATCGGCCACCCGCGAAGGCCGCGATCAGGGCCTGGACTGGCTGCTGCAATGGGCCGACTCGTCGGTGACCTACCGCTCGCGCTACCTGGTGGCGCCGGAGTGGCTGCCGGTGCTCGACCTGCTGGTGCGCGACGAGCTCGTGCCGCGTTCGCTGGCCTTCCAGGTCAAGGGCTTGGCGGAGTACGTCGCGAAACTGGAGCTCACGCACGGCCGCTTCGCCAGCGACGTGGTGGTGCCCGGCCAGGCGGCGCTGGCAGCGCTGACGGCGGCCGACCTGCGGCCGGAGAGCGAGGCGCTGGCCGCCGTGCTCGACCAATTGCAGCGCGTCGCCAGCGGCGTCTCCGACGAGCTGACGCTGAAGTTCTTCTCGCACGCGGCCTCGCGCAGCGTGCTGTCGCTGGTGGCCTGATGGTCGGTGCTGTTCGATACCGCGTCGAGCACGAGACGCGCTACGCCTACGACGCGCCGGTGTCGCAGTCGTGGCAGCGTGCGCGACTGACGCCGCGCAGCCTGCCGTGGCAGAAGCTGCTGGTGCACGCCATCGACATCGACCCGCGGCCCGACGAGCGGCATGACGGGCCCGACGCCTTCGGCAACACCGTCACCCACTTCGGCCTGCATGGCGCGCACCGCCGGCTGCGCGTGCGCATGCATGGCGAGGTGGAGGTGGGCGCGCGGCCCTTGATCGTCGAGGCGCCGCATGCCTGGGAATCGGCGCGGCCGGCGCTGCGCCAGGCCAGCTCGGCGCTCGACCTGGACGCGGCGCGCATGTGCGAGCCCACCGCGCTGCTGCCGCTGTCGGACGCGGCGCGCCAGTACGCCGCGCCCTCGTTCGCGCGCGGGCGCGACTGGCTGGCGGCGGTGAGCGAGCTGATGCACCGCATCCACGATGAGTTCGAGTTCGAGCCGGGCGCCACCACCGTCAGCACCTCGGTCGACGAGGTGCTGCACCAGAAGAGCGGCGTCTGCCAGGATTTCGCCCACCTGATGCTGGCCTGCCTGCGCGGCTTCGGCCTGGCGGCTCGCTACGTGTCGGGCTACCTGCTCACCGAGCCGCCGCCCGGCCAGCCCCGCCTGATGGGGGTGGATGCCTCCCACGCCTGGGTGGCGGCCTGGTCGCCGCAGCACGGCTGGGTGGAGTTCGATCCCACCAACGACCAGCTCGCCGACCAGCGCTACATCACGCTGGCCTGGGGTGCCGACTTCGCGGACGTGGTGCCGCTGCGCGGCGTCATCCTCGGTGGCGGCACGCAGGTGATGGACGTCGCCGTCAGCGTCATGCCCGTCGAGGACTGATCCCCCGGGAGGGGGCGAAGGCGGGGGGCTTCGGTCGGGGGACGACTCCCGGGCGATTTCCGGTGCGAGCGGGACTCGGAACACTGGCTTCCAGCGAAACCCAGCACGCCGGAGGACACGATGGCCCGCTTCATCACCCGCATTGCCGACCTGTGCCGCCACCGCGCGGCCGAAGAACTGTTCCTGCGCCGCTTCCGCATGATGCAACCTGGCGACGACCGCGAGGATTGCGGCCCGGGCTGGTACGAATCGAGCCGCGAACTCGAGTTCGGCCTGCAGGTGCAGGAGGGGCAGCCCGGCGACACTTTGCTGGCCGAATGGACCGAGGCCTGGCGCCGGCCGCTGCCGGCGCAGGCGCCGCGGCATGTCGACTGAGCTTCAAAGCGGCAGCGGCGGCAGACCGTGTCGCGCCCGCGCGCGGGTGCAGGCCTCGTCGCCGATGCCCATCGGCGCGCGCAGGCCGAACTCCCGGCAGGGCGAGGGCCGCCACTCGTGGATGCCGCATTGCGCCCGCACGCCCACCGTGCCGACCAGGGCGGCGCAGCGCGGCGCGGCGTGGTCGGTGCCGCGCATGCGGCAGGTGAAGTCCGTGACGTCGACGGCCAGGCCTTGCGGCACCGTGCCGCCGTTCGCATCGAGCTCCTCGCGCGCGAAGTCGACGCGGAAACTCGCGCAGCAGGCGCCGCAGCGCGTGCAGGCGTTGTCTTCCATGCGGGGCCTCAGTCTTCGGCGGCGGCGCGCACCACGGTGACGGTGCAGTCGCACTGCGCCGCCACCTGCGCCGACACGCTGCCCAGGTAGCGCCGCAGGCCGCCGCTGCTGCGCGCGCCCATCACGACATGATCGACCTGGTTCTTGCGCGCGTATTCGACGATCGCGTCGGCGGCGTCCGGCGCTTCGAGCACGTGGTAGGTGATGCGCCCGGCCTGCAGTTCGCGGTGCGGGTCGAGCGCGCGCTGCAGCGGATGCGCCCAGTGCTTGAGCTGCACCAGCAGGTTGACGTGCTTGCTGCTGCCGTCGGCTTCCATCAGCTCGTCGGTGGCGATGCGGTTGGTCTTCATCACTGCCAGGCAGGCCAGGCGCGCGCCGGGCTCGGTCTGCAGCAGGCGCTGCGCGGTGTGCCGCACGGCTTCCAGCAGCGCTGGCGTGGCGTTGGCCACGTCGACGGCCGCCAGCAGGATGGGGCTGCGCTCGGCCTGCTCGGCGGCGCTCGCGCTGGCCACCGGCTCGCCGCCGACCGCCGAGAACCAGCGCTTGAGCGTGGTCAGCCCGCCGCTGCGCGCCAGCCGGCTGGCGCGCTCGGTGAGGGTGACCTGATCGAGATGCTGCAGTTCGAAAGCCAGCTGCGCCGCGCTCTGGTGGCGCTTCTCCGGCTTGACCTCGAGGCAGCGCAGGATCAGCTCCTGCAGCCAGGGCGGGATGTCGGCGCGCAATGCGCGAGGCGGCACCGGCTCGCGGTACAGGCGCTGGCGCAGCCCGCGCACCGTGCTGGGCGAGCCGAACGGCCGCTCGCCGGTGGCCAGGTGGTACATCAGCACGCCCAGCGCGAACAGGTCGCTGCGCGGGTCGTTGCGCACGAACTGCACCTGCTCCGGCGACATGTACGGGCCGGTGCCCATGGGCAGCTCGAATTCCTCGTCGAGCAGGTCGGGCAGCAGGTCGTGGCGCGACAGGCCGAAGTCGACCAGCACCGCCTCTGCCTGGCTGCCGTCGGCGTTGCGGCGGAACATGATGTTGCTCGGCTTCACGTCGAGGTGCACGACATGCTGGCGGTGCAGGTCGTGCAGCGCGGTGGCGACCTTGATGCCCACCTGCACCACTTCGTCCAGCGGCAGCGGCGCGGCGTCGAAGCGCGCGCGCAGCGAGGGGCCGGGCACGTGCTCCATGACGATGTAGGGCTGCCGCGTGAAGTCGCCCTTGGCGATGAACTTCGGCACGTGCGGGCCCGACAGCGTCGGCATGATCATCTGCTCGACCTCGAAGCCGACGATGGTGGCCGGATCGTCGCCGCCCTTGATGCGCGGCACCTTCATCATCAGCGGCGTGCCGTCGCCGCCCTCGACGCGCGTGACGCGCCACAGGTTGGCCATGCCGCCCTGGTGGGTGCGCTCCTCGAGCCGGAAGCCGTCGATCACCTGGCCGGCTTCGAGCCGGCGCGCGGTGGTGTTCTCGTCGTCATTCGCCATGTTCGAGACGGCTGGCCAGGCGCTGCGGCAGGCCGGCCGCACGGATCTTCGCGCCGGCCGATTCGGTGTCGTAGGGCACGCGAAAGTAGGTGAGGGTGGAACTGCTGGTGTCGAAGGTGGCGTAGCAGGCTGCAGGATTGCCGTCGCGCGGCTGGCCGGCCGAGCCTGGGATGATCAGCCAGCGGCGCTGCTCCGACAGCGGGATCGGCATGCCCGCGCTGGGCACGAAGTCGCCAATCTTGCCGGTGGCCGTCAGGTGGAACAGCTTCGGGTCGTGCACGTGGCCGCAGAAGGTGAAGCGCGCCGAGGTGGCCTGCAGGCTGCGCACTGCCTCCATGCGGCCGAGCACGTAGCACCATTCGGCGGGCGCGAAGGCGTTGGCGTGCACGTAGAGGCGGTCGCCGTCGCTGGCCGACATCGGCAGCGTGGCGAGAAACGCGAGTTGTTCGGGATCCAGGCGCTCGCGCGTCCAGGCGACGACCTGTCGCGCCTCGGGGATCATCGTGGGCAGCGGGCCCTGCACGACGGCGGCGTCGTGGTTGCCCATCACCGCGATCGCGCCGCGGGCCACGTGCTCGCGCACCAGGTCGACCACGAAGCCCGGGTCGGCGCCATAGCCGACGAAGTCGCCGAGGAAGGCGAAACGCTCGGCGCCTTGCTCCTTCGCATGGGCCATCACCGCTTCCACCGACTCGCGGTTGGCGTGCAGGTCGGTGACGAGGGCGAGTCTCATGGCTCAGCCGATGCGACCGAGCAGCAGGTACTCCATCAGCGCCTTCTGCGCGTGCATGCGGTTCTCGGCCTCGTCCCAGACCACCGACTGCGGCCCGTCGATGACCTCGGCCTCGACCTCCTCGCCGCGGTGCGCCGGCAGGCAGTGCATGAAGAGGGCGTCGGGCTGTGCCACGGCCATCATCTGGCGGTCCACGCACCAGTCGGCGAAGGCCTTCTGGCGCGCTTCGTTCTCGGCCTCGTAGCCCATGCTGGTCCACACGTCGGTGGTGACCAGGTGCGCACCCTGGCAGGCGCTGAACGGGTTGCGGAAGGTCTTCACGCAGTCGGGGTTGTTCACGCCGGCCATCTTCGGGTCGATCTCGTAGCCGCCGGGCGTGCTGACGTGCAGGGTGAAACCGAGGATGTCGGCCGCCTGCAGCCAGGTGTTGGCCATGTTGTTGCCGTCGCCGACCCAGGCCACCGTCTTGCCCTGGATCGAGCCGCGCTGCTCGATGAAGGTGAAGATGTCGGCCAGGATCTGGCAGGGGTGGTACTCGTTGGTCAGGCCGTTGATCACCGGCACGCGCGAATGCGCCGCGAAGGCCTCGAGCTTGGCCTGCTCGTAGGTGCGGATCATCACGATGTCGACCATGCGGCTGATCACGCGGGCGCTGTCCTCCACCGGCTCGGCGCGGCCGAGCTGGCTGTCTCCGGTGGTCAGGTGCACCACCGAGCCGCCCATCTGGTACATGCCGGCCTCGAAGCTCACGCGGGTGCGCGTGCTGGCCTTCTCGAAGATCATGGCCAGCGTGCGGTCGACCAGCGGCTGGTACTTCTCGTAGTTCTTGAAGCGGCGCTTGATGATCGCGGTGCGCTCGAACAGGTAGGCGTACTCCTCGGCACGCAGGTCCTTGAACTGCAGGTAGTGCTTCATCAGGCTCATGCCGGGTTTCATGACATTCACTTTGCCGGCTCGGCGAGGAAGCTCTTGATCAGCGGCGCGAGGATGGCCACCATCTGCGCGGCCTCGTCGGCCGAGAGGATGAGCGACGGTACGAGACGGATCACCTTGTCGGCGGTGACCGACAGCAGCAGGCAAGCCTCGGCGGCACGGCCGAGCAGTTCGCCGCAGGGGCGGGCCAGCTCGATGCCCAGCATCAGGCCCTGGCCGCGGATCTCGACCACGCCCGCCACGCCGGCGAGCTCCCGCTGCAGCCCGGCCTTCAGCGCCGCGCCGACGGTCGCCGCATTGGCCAGCAGGCCTTCTTCTTCCATGATGCGCAGCGTCTCGACGCCGGCGCGCATCGCCAGCGGGTTGCCGCCGAAGGTGGTGCCATGGTTGCCGGGGCCGAACACGTCGGCCGCACGCGGGCCGCACACCACGGCACCTACCGGCACGCCCGAGCCGAGGCCCTTGGCCAGCGGCATCACGTCGGGCTGGATGCCGGCCCACTGGTGCGCGAACCACTTGCCGGTGCGGCCGATGCCGCACTGCACCTCGTCGAGCATCAGCAGCCAGCCCTTGTCGTCGCACAGCTTGCGCACGGCGCGCAGGTAGTCGGTGGTGGCCGGGTTGATGCCGCCTTCACCCTGGATCACCTCCAGGAACACGGCGACGATGTTCGGGTTCGTCTTCGCGAGCGCCTCGATGGCGCCGACATCGTTCAGCGGCACCCGCGGGAAACCCTCGACCAGCGGGCCGAAGCCGGCTTGCACCTTGGGGTTGCCGGTGGCCGACAGCGTGGCGATCGAGCGGCCGTGGAAGGCCTTCTCGTAGACGACGATCTCCGGGCGCTCGATGCCCTTGTCGTGGCCGAACTTGCGCGCGATCTTCAGCGCCGCCTCGTTGGCCTCCAGGCCCGTGCTGCAGAAGAAGACATTGCTCAGGCCGGACAATTCGCACAGCTTGGCGGCCAGTTGCTCCTGCAGCGGCACGAGGTAGTAGTTGGAGCTGTGGATCAGCTTGGCGACCTGGTCCTGCAGCGCAGGCACCAGCTTGGGGTGCGCATGCCCCAGGGTGTTCACCGCGATGCCGCCGAGGCCGTCCAGGTACTTCTTGCCCTCGGTGTCCCAGACCCAGCAGCCTCGGCCGTGCGACAGCGCAATCGGCAGGCGGCCGTAAGTCTTCATCACGTGCGGTTCACGGCTGACAGGCAGATTTTCCGGGGCATTCATCGCGTTTCTCCAGCACCGAGGGCGAGCCGGGATTCTAAGGGTCGCCCCGAAGGGGCCGATAACGCTCCATGGGCGCGATCGAACCAGGCATCAGGCTTGCTGCACTGCAGCACAGTGAAGGCACAATACCGGCGGCCGACACACGGCTGCTGTGGGCGGAACTGCCTTGGTGGCTGCAGGCCCGGCACGACGCTCCCCCCATGTCCGAGAACCCACCCCGCGAGTTCTATATCCAGGGCCTCACGCTGGAGGGCAAGACTTTCCGCCCGAGCGACTGGGCCGAGCGGCTCGCCGGCGCGATGGCGTGCTTCCGGCCCGACGGCGTGCAGGGCGGCATCGGCGCCTACATCGGTTACTCGCCGTACTGTGTGCCGCGGGTCGTCGACGGGGTGAAGTGCGTCCTCGTCAACGAGGCCCTGCGCGGCGTGGAGCCGATGGCCTGGGACTTCGTGATGCACTTTGCCCGCGACAACCACCTGCAGGTCATCGAGGCTGGTGCGCAGCGCGACCTGAAATGACGAAGGGCCCGCAGTGCGGGCCCTTGGCTGTCCATCCCAGGAATCTGATCAGGCCGCGGCGAGCGCCTTGACCTTGGCCGACAGGCGGCTCTTGTGGCGAGCGGCCTTGTTCTTGTGGAACAGGCCCTTGTCGGCCACGGAATCGATCACGCTCTGGGCGGCCTGGAAGATCTCGGTCGCCTTGGCCTTGTCACCGGCGGTGACGGCCTTCTGCACGTTCTTGATCACGGTGCGGAACTTCGAGCGCAGCGCGGTGTTGGCGGCGTTGAGCTTGACGTCCTGACGGACGCGCTTGCGGCCCGACGCGATGCGAACGGTCTTCTTCTTGGCTTTGGATGACGTTGCCATGCTGTAGCTTCTGTCCTGGGTGGGGCAAAGACCGCGAGTATAGCAGGATGTTCGGCTCCCTATAATCCGCCCGACCCATGAACCTGCTGCGGGCCGCCTCCACCGTCTCCCTGTTCACGCTCGCCTCCCGCATCACCGGCCTGGCCCGCGAGGCGGTCGTGGCTGCCACCTTCGGCGCCAGCGGATGGATGGACGCCTTCCAGGTCGCCTTCCGCATCCCGAACCTGCTGCGACGGCTGTTCGCAGAGGGTGCGTTCTCGCAGGCCTTCGTGCCGATCCTCGCCGAGACCCGCGCGCGCGAAGGCGACGAGACCACCCACCGCCTCGTCGATGCCGTGGCGACGGTGCTGTTCTGGGCACTGCTGGCGACTTGCGGCATCGGCATCGTGGCCGCACCGGTGGTCGTCTGGCTGATGGCCTCTGGCCTGGAGCGCTTCGACGGTGCGGTGGTGATGACGCGCTGGATGTTCCCCTACATCGGCTTCATGTCGATGGTCGCGTTCTCCTCCGGCATCCTGAACACCTGGAAGCGCTTCGCCCTGCCGGCGGCCACGCCGGTGCTGCTGAACCTGAGCGTGATCGGCGCCGCCTGGGCGCTCAGCCCGGTGCTGCGCCGGCACGGCATCGAGCCGATCTACGCGCTGGCGATCGGCGTGATGCTCGGCGGCGTGCTTCAGCTCGCGGTACAGATCCCCGCGCTGCTGCGCATCGGTTGCCTGCCGCACGTGGGTATGACGCCGGGCGCGTTGCGCTCGGCCTTCCAGCACCCCGGCGTGCTGCGCGTGCTCAGGCAGATGGCGCCGGCGCTGCTGGGTGTGTCGGTGGCGCAGCTGTCGCTGCTCATCAACACGCAGATCGCCTCGCACCAGGGCGTGGGCGCCGTGTCCTGGCTGACCTATGCGGACCGGTTGATGGAGTTCCCGACGGCATTGCTCGGCGTGGCGCTTGGCGTGGTGCTGCTGCCGCAGCTCTCGGCAGCGCAGGCACAGGGCGAGTCGGCGCGCTATTCGGGGCTGCTCGACTGGGGCCTGCGCCTGGTGCTGCTGCTGGCGCTGCCCTGCGCCGTGGCGCTGCTGGTGTTCCCGCAGGCGCTGGTGGCGGTGCTGTACCACTACGGCGCGATCACCGCACGCGATGTCGAGCGCACCTCCACGGCGCTGATGGGCTACGGCGTCGGGCTGATGGGGCTGATCGGCGTGAAGATCCTTGCGCCGGGCTTCTACGCGCGGCAGGACATCCGCACGCCGGTGCGCATCGCCATTGTCGTGCTGGTGCTCACGCAGCTGATGAACCTCGCCTTCGTGCCGTGGCTGGGGCATGCCGGTCTGGCGCTGTCGATCGGCGTGGCGGCGCTCATCAATTCGGCGTGGCTTTTCATCGGCCTGCGACGCGCCGGCCTGTACACGCCCGAGCCCGGCTGGCTGGCCTTCGCGCTGCGCGTGCTGCTGGCCTGCCTCCTGCTCGGCGCCTTCCTGGCCTGGGCCGCGCAGGCAGTCGACTGGATCGGACTGCACGATCGGCCGTGGCAGCGCGTCGGCTTGCTCGCCGCCTGCCTGATCGCGGCCATCGCGCTGTACTTCGCCTGCCTGCTGGCCACCGGGCTGAAACTTCGACAATTCATCCGCCGCGGCTAAACTGAAACCATGTCCGGCCCCCTCCACTTCGAGGCACCGAGCGCACTCGACTACTTCACGTCGCTGGTCGCGGACGATGCCAGCCTGCCCCTCGTGGAGGCGGCCGCCGCGATCGCCCAGGACGAGTACCCGGGCCTGGACACGCAGGCCGTGCTGGCCGAGATCGATGCGCTGGCCGACCGGCTGAAGCGACGCATCCCCGCCGATGCGGTGCCGGTGCAGCGCCTTCGCTGGCTGAACCGCTTCTTCTTCCAGGAACTCGGCTTCGGCGGCAACGTCAACAACTACTACGACCCGGGCAACAGCTACCTGCACCTCGTGCTGAGCACGCGGCGCGGCATTCCCATCACGCTGGCGGTGCTGTACATCGAGCTGGCCACGCAAGTCGGGCTGACTGCACGCGGGGTGTCGTTCCCCGGCCACTTCCTCGTCAAGCTGAAGATGCCGCAGGGCGAGGTGGTGATCGATCCGTTCACCGGCCATTCGCTGTCGCGCGAGGAACTCGACGACCTGCTGCTGCCCTACAAGCGCAACCGCGGCCTGCTCGGCGAGTTCGACGCGCCGCTGGGCCTGTTCCTGCAGGCGGCGCAGCCGCGCGACGTGGTGGCGCGCATGCTGCGCAACCTCAAGGAGATCCACCGCAGCGCCGAAGACTGGCCGCGCCTGATGGCGGTGCTGCAGCGGCTGGTGGTGCTGCTGCCGCAGGCCTGGGAAGAGCGGCGTGACCGCGGCCTGACCTACGCCGAACTGGGCCAGGAGGCCGCCGCCGTCGGCGACCTGGCCGACTACCTCGAACATGCCGGTGACGCGCAGGACCGCCAGGCCATCACCGCACGCCTGTCCGAGCTTCGCCGTCGCGGCGCGCCGCGGCTGCACTGACGCCCGCCGCAGGGCCGCCACGTAGAATCCGCGGCCGCATGAACCTCACTCCCCCTCAACGCCGCAGCCTCACCTGGGCCGGCCTCGCGCTGGCTGCCTTCCTGCTGCTGTGGCTGCTGGCGCCGGTACTCACGCCTTTCATCGTCGGTGCGGTGCTGGCCTATGCGCTGCACCCCGCGGTGGAGCGGCTGGCGGCTCGCCGCGTCCCGCGCCTGCTGGCGGTGCTGGGTGTCGAGGTGCTGTTCATCGTCGCCGTGCTCGCGGTGCTGCTGCTGATCGTGCCAATCATCTCGAAGGAACTGCCGCTGCTGCGAGAGCAGATCCCGATCCTGGCCGACAAGCTCAACCGCAGCGTCTCGCCGTGGCTGGCGCAGTTCGGCATCAACGTGGCGCTGGACATCCCCGGCATCAAGGCTTTCGTTCTGAAGTACCTCGACGCCAACTTCGAGGACGGCCTGGCCACGGCGCTGAGCTCGGCGCGCATCGGCGGCAGCATCGTGCTGGCGGTGATCGGCAACCTGGTGCTGGTGCCGGTGGTGCTGTTCTACCTGCTCAGCGACTGGCCGCAGCTGGTGGCGCGCACGCAGGGGCTGGTGCCGCCGCGCATGCACGCGCAGGTCACAGGTTTTCTCGACGAATGCGACGCCGTGCTCGGCCAGTACCTGCGCGGGCAGTTGCTGGTGATGCTCATCCTGGCGGCCTTCTACAGCATCGGGCTGGCGCTGTTCCGCTTCGACCTGGCGCTGCCGGTGGGCGTGTTCACCGGGCTGGCGATCTTCATTCCCTACCTCGGTTTCGGCCTGGGCCTGGTGCTCGCGCTGCTGGCCGGGCTGCTGCAGTTCGCCAGCTGGTACGGCGTGATCGCCGTTGCTGTGGTGTTCGGCATCGGCCAGGTGGTCGAGAGCCTGTTCCTCACGCCGCGGCTGGTGGGGGAGCGCATCGGCATGGACCCGCTGATGGTGATCTTCGCGCTGCTCGCCTTCGGCCACCTGTTCGGTTTCGTCGGCGTGCTGATCGCGCTGCCGGTCAGCGCGCTGCTCGTGGTGGCGGTGCGCCGGCTGCGCGCGGCCTACCTCGCGAGCCCTCTTTACCGCGGATGAAGCAGCTTCCACTGGCCATCGGTGCGATCGGGGCGGGCCCCGAGCAGAGCTTCGATAGCTACGTGCCGGGCACGAACGGCGCCGCGCTGGCCCACTTGCGCCTGGGTGGCGTCGCCGGTGCACCGGTTTCGTACCTGTGGGGTGCCAGCGGCACTGGCAAGACGCACCTGCTGCGCGCACTGGTGCGCCGCACCCACGAGCAAGGTCAGCGCAGCGGCTGGTTCGCGGCCTCCGACCGCATGCCCTGGGAGCTGGACGAAGCCTGGTCACTGGTCGTCATCGACGACTGCGACGAACTCGACGAGGCCCGCCAGCACGCTGCCTTTGCGCTCTTCGTGGATGCAGCGACGCTCGGCATCCCGGTGGCGGCCGCTGGGCGTGTGCCGCCGGTGGACCTGCCGCTGCGTGAGGACCTGCGCACGCGCCTGGGCTGGGGCCATGTGTTTGCGCTGCAGCCGCTGGCCGAAGCCGAGATGCGCGCCGCGCTGCGCCGCGAGGCCGACCGACGTGGCGTGTTCCTTTCCGATGAGGTGATGGACTACCTGCTGACGCGCTTCGAACGCAACCTGCAGCCCCTGATGGCGCAGCTCGAGCGGCTCGATCGCTTCTCGCTGGCCAACAAGCGCGCGATCACCGTGCCGATGCTCAAGCTGATGCTCGCCGAGGAGGGCGCTGTATGAACCTGTGCCTGTTCGACCTCGACGACACGCTGATTCCCCTGGACTCCGACCACGCCTGGGGCGAGTTCTTGATCCGTCTCGGCTGGGTCGAGGAGGCAACGTTCCGCCGCCGCAACGACGAGTTCTACGCCCAGTACAAGGCGGGCCGCCTCGACATCCACGCCTACGTCGCCTTCGCCACCGAGCCGCTGCGCGAGCGCGGGCCGGCGGCGGCGGCGGCCGCGCATGCGCAGTTCATGCGCGAGGTGATCGAGCCGGCGTTGCGCCCGCAGGCGCTGACCCTGGTGCGCGAGCACCAGGCGCGCGGCGACCGCATCGCGCTCGTCACCGCCACCAATGACTTCGTCACCGGGCCGATCGCGCGGGCCTTCGGCATCGACGCGCTGATCGCCGTGCGACTCGAGCAAGGCCCAGGCGGTACCATCACGGGCCGCATCGCCGGCACGCCGAGCTACCGGGAAGGCAAGGTCGTGCGGGTGAGCCAGTGGCTGGCCGAGGGCGGGCATGACTGGGGCGACTTCAAGCGCATCAGCGTGTACAGCGATTCGCCCAACGACCTGCCGCTGCTGGAGCGAGCCACCGACCCCGTCGCGACCAACCCGACGCCCGCGCTGGAAACCGTGGCGCGCGAGCGCGGCTGGCGCATCCTGAGACTCTTCGAATGATCAAGAAATTCATCGACAAGCTGCTGGGCAAGACCCCCAAGACAGCCGCCGGAACGCCGCTGGGCAAACGCGTGGAGGTGCCCCAGGCCGAGCACGGCATCGACCTCGGCCTCGTCGACGAACGCGCCATCAAGGTGGTGAAGACGCTCACCGATGCGGGCCACGAGGCCTACATCGTCGGCGGCGCGGTGCGCGACCTGCTGCTGTCGCTTCGCCCGAAGGACTTCGACGTGGCCACCAATGCCACGCCCGAGCAGGTCAAGGCGCTGTTCCGCCGTGCCTTCATCATCGGCCGGCGCTTTCGCATCGTGCACGTCGTCTACGGCCGAGGCCGCGATCACGAGGTGATCGAGGTCTCGACCTTCCGTGCGCTGATCGACGCCAGCGCCGACCAGGTGGCCGGCAACGAGAAAACCTCGAAAGGCGAACTCGCCGGCAAGACCAGCGTGGTCGACGCCAGCGGCCGTGTGCTGCGCGACAACGTCTGGGGCCCGCAAATCGAGGACGCGGCGCGGCGCGACTTCACCGTCAACGCGATGTACTACGACCCGCAGCGCCAGGTGGTGATCGACTACCACGGCGGCATCAAGGACTCGAAGAAGAAGCTGCTGCGCATGATCGGTGACCCGGTCGCGCGCTACCGCGAAGACCCGGTGCGGATCATCCGTGTGGTGCGGTTCGCCGCCAAGCTGGGCTTCGAGATCGAGCCGAAGACGCGAGCGCCGATCAAGGAGATGGCGGCGCTGCTCGACAACGTGCCGGCCTCGCGCACCTTCGACGAGATGATCAAGCTGCTGCAGACCGGCCATGCGCTGGCCAGCATCGAGGAACTTCGCAAGCAGGGCCTGCACCGCGGCGTGTTCCCGGTGCTCGACGTGGCGCTCGACGAGGCCCACCGCCACGACGGCCGCGAGAAGTTCGTGCAGCTCGCCCTGGCCGACACCGACCGGCGCGTCGGCGAGGGCAAGCCGGTGGCGCCGAGCTTCATGCTCGCGTGCATGCTGTGGCACGACGTGCTCGACCGCTGGAACAAGCTCAAGGCGACCGGCGAGCCGGCCTTCCCGGCGTTGCAGCAGGCCATCGAAGCAGCCTTCGACGCGCGCATCGGCGACATCTCCGGCCGCGGCAAGCTGGCCGCCGACATGCGCGAGATCTGGATGATGCAGCCGCGCTTCGAGCGGCGCTTCGGAAATACCGTGGCCGCGCTGGTCGAGCAGCCGCGCTTCCGCGCCGGCTTCGACTTCCTGCGCCTGCGTGCGGACGCCGGCGAAATCGACGCCGAGTTGGCCGAGTGGTGGGAAGACTACTCGCTGGGCAGCGACGAAGAGCGTGTCGCCTTGATGGAGGTCGCTCGCGAGCGCGACCATGCGCGGCGCGGATCCGGCGCCGCGTCCCGCGGCGGGCCTGTCTCGAGTGAAGGTGCCGGCGAGCGCGCACCCGAGGGTGCCGACCCGGCGCGCAAGAAGCGCCGGCGACGCCGCAAGCCCTCGGGCGGCGGCGGCGCAGGCGAAGCCGGACCGGCGGCACCCGCCGCAGAGTGAGCCCGCTGGCGCAGCCATGCACGTCGCCTACATCGGCCTGGGCGCCAACCTCGGCGATGCGCGGGCGGCCCTGGCGGCGGCGTTGCTGGCGCTCGCGGCGCTGCCGGGCACGCGCGTGTTGCGGCAGTCATCGCTGTACCGCAGCGCGCCCATCGAATCGAGCGGACCCGACTACCTGAACGCCGTGGCCGCGCTGGACACCGGGCTCGGGCCGCACGAGTTGCTGCACGCCTTGCAGGCGATCGAGCGGGACCACGGCCGCGAACGCCCGTACCGCAACGCGCCGCGAACGCTGGATCTCGATCTGCTGCTGCACGACAGCCTCACGCTGGAGACGCCCGAGTTGACGCTGCCGCATCCGCGTTTGCACCAGCGCGCCTTCGTGCTGCTGCCTTTGGCCGAGCTGGCGCCGCAGCTGCAGATTCCGGGGCGCGGCAGAGTGGCCGAGCTGCTGGCGCAGGTACGTGATCAGCCCATCGAGAAGGTCGAACCATGAACAGCATTCCGATCCCGCTGCAGACCGTTGCGTTGCTGGTGGCCTCGAATGTCTTCATGACCTTCGCCTGGTACGGCCACCTGAAGAACCTGGCCGACAAGCCCTGGTACACCGCCGCTTTGATCAGCTGGGGCATCGCGCTGTTCGAGTACCTGCTGCAGGTGCCGGCCAACCGCATCGGTTACGCCGGTGGCATCTCGCTGGCGCAGCTGAAGATCATGCAGGAGGTGATCACGCTGGCGGTGTTCGTGCCGTTCGCGATGTTCTTCATGCACCAGCCCTTCAAGCTCGATTACGTGTGGGCGGGGCTGTGCCTGGTTGGCGCCGTCTATTTCATCTTCCGGGCTTGAGGTCGCGCGTTCGAGCGGGCGCTACACTCCCGCCCGTGACAGTTGGATGACATGCGCGTGACAACAACACGAGGGGATGAGGATGCTGTTCGGCAAGCTGCTGCCGCGTGAGGGCAATTTCTTCGAGCTGTTCAATCAACACGGCAACCACATCGTCGAAGGTGCCCGGGCATTCATCCTGTTGATCCAGAACTATGCCGACCCGGCCCTGCGCGAGAAGTACGGCAACGAGGTCGGCAACGCCGAACGCAGTGCCGACCGCGTCACCGCCGAGGTGAACCGCCTGCTGCACAAGACCTTCATCACGCCGATCGACCGCGAGCAGATCCACGGCCTGATCAACGCGATGGACGACATCCTCGACTTGCTGCAGGACGCGACCGAGACCATGGCCCTGTACGACGTGCGCGCGATGACCGACGAGGTGCTGCGCCTGGGCGACCTGTCGGCCAAGTGCTGCGAGCGCGTGCAGCATGCGGTGTCGCTGCTTCCCAAGATCAGCCAGCCGGCCACGGCCGAAGCGGCCATCAAGACCTGCGAAGAGATCGACAGGCTCGAGTCGGACGCCGACCGCGTGATGCGCAGCGCCATGTCCAAGCTGTTCCGCGAAGAGAGCGACGTGCGCGAGCTGATCAAGCTGAAGACGATCTACGAGCAGCTCGAATCCATCTCCGACCGCTGCGAAGACGTGGCCAATCTCATCGAGGGCGTGGTCCTCGAGAATTCCTGAGCCGCTGACCGGTCGGAGCCCTCATGGAGAACATCCAGGCCGCTTTCTGGGTCGTCGCGCTGCTGGTCGTGCTGGCGGTCGCGTTCGACTTCATGAATGGCTTCCACGACGCGGCGAACTCGATCGCCACCGTCGTCTCCACCGGCGTGCTCAAGCCGCAGCAGGCGGTGCTGTTCGCGGCGTTCTTCAACGTCGTGGCGATCTTCCTCTTCCAGCTCAAGGTGGCGGCCACCGTGGGCAAGGGCATCGTGCTGCCCGGCGTGGTCGACCACCACGTGGTGTTCGGCGCGCTCATCGGCGCGATCTTCTGGAACATCGTGACCTGGTGGTACGGCATCCCGTCGAGTTCGTCGCACGCGCTGATCGGCGGCATCGTCGGTGCGGTGATCGCCAAGGCCGGGGCTGGCGCGCTGATCGCCAGCGGCGTGCTCAAGACGGTGCTGTTCATCTTCGTCTCGCCGCTGCTGGGTTTCCTGCTCGGCTCGCTGCTGATGGTGGTGGTGGCGCATCTGTTCCGGCGAGCCTCGCCGTTGCGGGTGGACAACCTGTTCAGGCGCCTGCAGCTGGTTTCGGCGGGCCTGTACAGCCTGGGCCACGGCGGCAACGATGCGCAAAAGACCATCGGCATCATCTGGATGCTGCTGATCGCCACCGGTTACACCGCGGCCAGCGACAAGATGCCGCCGACCTGGGTGATCTGGACCTGCTACATCGCCATCGGCCTGGGCACCATGTTCGGGGGCTGGCGCATCGTCAAGACCATGGGCCAGAAGATCACCAAGCTGCGGCCGGTGGGCGGCTTCTGTGCCGAGACCGGCGGGGCGATGACCCTGTTCCTGGCCACCGCGCTGGGCATCCCGGTGTCGACCACTCACACCATCACCGGCGCCATCGTCGGCGTGGGCTCGGTGCGCCGCGCTTCGGCGGTACGCTGGGGCATCGCGGGCAACATCGTCTGGGCCTGGATCTTCACGATCCCGGCCTCGGCCTTCGTCGCCGGCGTCTTCTACTGGGTCGGCCTGGTGCTGTTCAAGTGATGGGCAAGATGGCGCGAACTTGCGTCACTGGCTGATCTTGCGGCCCTGTTCGACCTGGTACTCGAAGTAGCGTTGCCCGCTGAAGGCCACCGTGGCCATCAGCGCCGTGGCGCCGAGCAGCAGCGCGAGGATCACGCCGAGTACCGCGCCCCAGCCGGTGGCCTGCACCGCCGCGCCCGGGTTGTGCAGATGGTCCCACTTCTCGTCGGGCGTCAGGCCGTAGACGATTGCTGCCAGCATCGCTGCGGCCAGCGCGAACCCGAGCAGCGGGATCAGGGCCCAGGCGAGCATGTCATCCTGCCCGAAATCGATCATGCGTTGCACGCCGTACAGGCCGATCAGCGTGGGCACGCCGTGCAGCCAGCCCCACACATCGCGAAAGCCGTTGAGATAGAAGCGGTGCAGCCCGACGCCGCCGCCGATGACGGCGATCCAGGTGGCCAGGGTCTTGGACTTGTAGTGACCGCCGCTCATGCTGCATCCGCCGGCGCGCCGGTATCGCCCAAGCCGAGGGGCTTCTGCATCAGCACGACGTCGAGCCAGCGGCCGAACTTCCAGCCGGCCGAACGCAGGATGCCGGTGTGCTCGAAGCCCAGCGCGCGGTGCACGCCGATCGAGCCGGCATTGGCCGAGTCGCCGATCACCGCGAGCATCTGGCGTGCGCCGGCGGCCTCGCAGCGCGACACCAGTTCAGCCAGCAGCAGGGTGCCCACGCCCTGGCCGCGGGCGGCGTCGGCGAGATAGATCGAGTCTTCCAGGCAGAAGCGGTAGGCGCGGCGCGGCCGGAAGTGGTTGGCGTAGGCATAGCCCAGCACCACGCCGTCGCGTTCGGCAACCAGCCAGGGCAGCCCCTTGCCGAGCACGTCGTCGCGCCGGCGGGACATTTCGGCCTGGTCGGGCACATCGAGCTCGAAGGTGCCGGTGCCGTGGAGCACGTTCCAGCCGTAGATGTCGGTGATGGCGGGCAGGTCGGCGGCCTCGCTGGGGCGGATCACGAGAGGGGAGGTGGTCATCGAAGCAGCAGGTCGTTCGCGAGGGCGTCTATAATGCCGGGTTTTGCTGCTGGTCGGTCGGGTGATCGGCGTATCTACGGCGGCAAGTCGACGAACACCCGATCTGTCCGAGTCAGCGTGTCTCCTGGCGTGGCGGATCACCCCAGATTCAAGGAAACAGTCATGGTCGTGATCCGACTCTCCCGCGGTGGCGCCAAGAAGCGTCCGTTCTACAACATCGTCGTCGCCGACTCGCGCGAGCGCCGTGATGGCCGCTTCATCGAGCGCGTGGGCTTCTACAACCCCGTCGCCTCCGGTGCCGAGCAGCCGCTGCGCGTCGCCTTCGACCGCGTCGAGTTCTGGTCTGGCAACGGCGCCCAGCTGTCGCCGACGGTGGCGCGCCTCGTCGCGCAGGCCAAGGCGGCGGCCTGAGTTCGAGCGCTGACGTGGGCGCGGCCGCGGCCGTGATTCAACCGACGTCCGCTGCCGAGCCCGACGATGCCGTCGAGGTCGGGCGCATCATCGGCGCCTGGGGTGTGAAGGGCTGGTTCAAGGTGCAGGCCTTCGCCACCGAGCCGCAGGCGCTGTTTTCCTCCCGCCGCTGGTTCCTGCGGCCGCCCGAAGAGCCGCGCGTCGCCCGGCCTGTCGGCAATGCGGCGTATCCCCCGTACCTGAAGATCGCCGAGTCGCGCGAACACGGCGAATGGGTGGTGGCGCGCACGGTCGACGTGGTCGACCGCAGCGGCGCCGAGGCCTTGCGCGGCGCACGTGTCTTCGTGCCCAGAGCCAGCTTCCCGACCGCCGGCGCCGACGAGTTCTACTGGGTCGACCTCATGGGCCTGGCCGTGGTCAACCGGCTGGACGAGCCCCTGGGCAGCGTGGTCGGCCTGATCGACACCGGCGCGCACAGCGTGCTGCGCGTGCTGCCCGAAGGCGCCCAGGGTGAAGCTGCCGAACGGCTGATCCCGTTCGTGGCCCAGTACATCGACGAGGTCAGCCTCGAGCAACGGCGCATCCGCGTCGATTGGGGCCTGGACTTCTGAGCCGGGCGCGGCCATGCGCTTCGACGTTGTCACGCTGTTTCCGGAGCTCTTTGCGCCGCACTTCACGGTGGGCGTGACACGGCGCGCCTTCGAGACCGGCCAGGTCGAGGTGAAGCTCTGGCCGCTGCGCGACTTCGCAGACGACAACTACCGCCGCGTCGATGACCGTCCCTACGGCGGCGGCCCGGGCATGGTGATGCTGGCCGAGCCGCTCGAGCGTGCGCTGGCGGCCTTGTGCGCTGATCGGGCCGCTCCGGCTCCGGTGGTGCATTTCACGCCCACCGGCCGGCGCATCGACCAGGCCCTGGTGCAGGAGTTCGCGGCGGGAAGCGGTGCGGTCCTCCTGTGCGGCCGCTACGAAGGCATCGACCAGCGTGTGCTCGACCGCCATGTCGACCTGGAACTGAGCCTGGGTGACTTCGTGCTCTCCGGCGGCGAGCTGCCGGCGCTGGCGCTGCTCGACGGCGTGGCGCGGCTGCAGGAGGGCGTGCTCGGCGACGCCCGCTCGCACGAGCAGGACAGCTTCTCCGACGGCCTGCTGGATTGCCCGCACTACAGCCGCCCGGAAGTGCTGGGGCAGGGCGACGAGGCGCGCCCGGTGCCGGCCGTGCTGCTGTCGGGCCACCACGCCGACATCGCGCGCTGGCGCCGCCAGCGTTCTCTCGAGCTGACGGCCCGGCGCCGGCCCGAACTCATCGCCGAGGCCCGGTCCGCCGGGCGGCTCAGCCCGGCCGATGAGAAGTACCTGGCCAGCCTCGGGCTATAATCACAGGCTTTTCGATCCTCTGCCGGGCATGGCACCGGGCAATGCGCCCAGGTTGCCGCCACATTCCAACACCCCCGCGCACGATCATTGGAGAAACCATGGACCTGATCCAGACCCTCGAGCAGGAAGAAATCACCCGTCTCAACAAGACGATCCCCGAGTTCGCGCCGGGTGACACCGTGATCGTCAGCGTGAAAGTCGTCGAAGGCACCCGCAAGCGCCTGCAGGCCTACGAAGGCGTGGTGATCGCCAAGCGCAATCGCGGCCTGAACAGCAGCTTCATCGTGCGCAAGATTTCCAGCGGCGAAGGCGTGGAACGCACGTTCCAGCTGTACAGCCCGCTGATCGCCACGATCGAAGTCAAGCGCCGCGGTGATGTGCGCCGCGCCAAGCTGTACTACCTGCGCAATCGCTCGGGCAAGTCGGCTCGAATCAAGGAAAAGCTCGCCTGACCTTCGGTCGGCCTGCGGATGCAGCGCGAAGCCGCCCCTGGGGCGGCTTCGTCGTTTGAACCCAGCATGACACGCCCGCCCATCCTCGACCCGCAATCGGTGCCCGTTCTCGGCACGGACGCCCACCTGAGCGCGGTGCCAGGCGAGCGGCTGCGCGCCGAGGCGCTGCGGCTGCGTTTCGGCAACGCGGCCGGCTGGGAGCCCGAGATCCCAGGCGACGGGCGCCTGTTCGCCGACCGCGTGCCGGCCCATGCCTCGGTGCTGGTGCCGCTGGTGGCCCGCGAGACGGGGCCGACGGTGCTGCTCACCCGCCGCACCGACCACCTGCGCGACCACGCCGGGCAGATCAGCTTCCCCGGGGGCCGCGCCGAAGACAGCGACGACGACGTGGTGCACACCGCGCTGCGCGAGGCCCAGGAAGAAGTCGGCCTGGCTGCCGAGCATGTCGATGTGATCGGCGCGCTGCCGGTCTACACCACCGTCACCGGCTTCATCGTCACGCCGGTGGTCGCCCTGGTGCAGCCGGGCTTCACGCTGGCGCTCGACGAGTTCGAGGTCGCCGAGGCTTTCGAGGTGCCGCTGGCCTTCCTGATGGATCCGGCGCACCACCAGCGCCACGAATTCGAGTTCGCCGGTGTGCAGCGTCGCTTCCTGTCCATGCCCTGGGAGGGCCCGGGGGCCGATGGGCAGGTGCGCCGCTACTTCATCTGGGGCGCAACGGCTGCCATGCTGCGAAACCTCTACGCCTTCCTGGCCGCCTGAGGCGCGCACAGGGGCCGGTATCATCGATCGGGATGAGTTTCTTCGCTGTCCTGTTCGCGCTGCTGATCGAACAACTCAAGCCCCTGCCGCGCGGCAATGTCATCCACGACACGCTGACCGGCTGGATGCGCTGGGCGGGTCGCAATTTCGACGCCGGCCGCGAGCACCACGCCTGGGTGGTGTGGGGCATCACGGTGCTGGTGCCGGCGCTGGCCACGCTGCTGGTCTACAAGGTTTTCGGTCACTTCAGCCTGCTGCTGGCGCTGGGCTGGAACGTGGCGGTGCTCTACCTCACGCTGGGCTTCCGCCAGTTCAGCCACTACTTCACCGACATCCGCGACGCGCTTGACCGCGGCGACGAGAACGAGGCGCGCCGCCTGCTCGCGCAATGGCGCCACCTCGACGCGAGCGAGTTGCCGCGCACCGAGCTGCTGCGCCACGTCATCGAACATTCGCTGCTCGCCGCGCACCGCCACGTGTTCGGCGTGTTCTTCTGGTTCGTGCTGCTCTCCGCGCTGGGCCTCGGCCCGGCCGGCGCCGTGCTGTACCGCATGGCCGAACTGGCCAGCCGCTACTGGGCTTTCAAGAGCCGCACCGTGGGTGTGCCGGTGAACGAGCGGCTGATGAAGCTCTCGCAGTGGCTGTTCGGCCTGATCGATCATGTGCCGGCGCGGCTCACGGCCTTCGGCTTCGCGGTGGTCGGCAACTTCGAGGAAGCGATCACCTGCTGGCGCCGCGACGCCTGGCTGTGGAAGCACGAGAACGAAGGCATCATCCTGGCCGCCGCGGCCGGCGCGGTGGGCGTGCAACTCGGCGGCAATGCCGCTCCGGGCATCACGCCCGATCGCTCCAAGACCTTCGAGGCCGGTGCGCTGCCCGAGAGCGCCGGCGCGGAGGGCTCCACGCCGGGCTTGCCGCCGGTGGCCGGCCACCTGCGCAGCGTCGTCGGCCTCGTCTGGCGCTCAGTGGTGCTGTGGATGCTGCTGCTGGCCTTGCTCTCGCTGGCCAACCTGATCGGCTGAAGCGCCGCGGGCCGAGTGCCGGGCCGCTCCCAAGCCGGCCCGCATCCCCCCCGGGGGATCGGCCGGCGTACCCGCTGGCCGAGGGGCCGTCAGTACCGCGAGCGCTGCAGCTCGGCCAGGATCTCGGTGTAGATGCGGTGCCGCTGCTCGGTGATCTCGCCGCGTGCCACCGCAGCCAGCACGCCGCAGCCCGGCTCCTTCACGTGCGTGCAGTTGTAGAAGCGGCATTGGGTGGACGGCTGCCGGAAGTCGGCCATCAGTGCCGGCAGCTGCTGCGCGTCGACCTGGCGCAGGCCGAATTCCTGGAAGCCCGGCGAGTCGATCAGCGCGCTGGTGCGCGCCTCGTCGATCCAGTACCACGCCGTGGTCGTGGTGGTGTGCCGCCCCGAGTTCAGCACGCGCGAGATCTCGCCGACCTGCGCGCTCGCGTGCGGCACCAGCAGGTTGATCAGCGTGCTCTTGCCCGTGCCGCTGGGGCCGAGCACCAGGGTCGCCCTGCCTTGCAGCAGCGGCGACAGCATCTCGCGACTCGGCCCGGGCCGGGCCTTGAGGGCCATCTCGTGCACCGCGATGCCCATCGCCGCGTAGGGCGCGAGCCGCTTGCGCGCGGCCTCGATGGCCGGCAGATCGGCCTTGTTCAGCACGATGGCGGCCGGGATGCCGGCCGCCTCGGCCGCGATCAGCGCCCGCGCCAGTTGCGACTCGCTGAACACCGGCTCGGCGGCGACCAGCACGAGCAGCTGGTCGAGGTTGGCAGCGAAGGACTTGGTCTTCCAGTCGTCCTGGCGGAACATCAGGTTGCGCCGCGGCTCCACCGCCTCGATCACGCCTTCGCCGCCGCCGGCAGGCATCCAGCGCACGCGGTCGCCGACCACACAGTCGCTCTTCTTGCCGCGCGGCGAGCAGGTCAGGCGTTTGCCTTCAGGTGTTTCGACGGTGTAGTGGCGGCCATGGCCGGCGACCACCAGCCCGATGTCGAGTTCGACGGCGCGGTTCAATGCGGGCCGGGCTCAGGCGACGAAGGCCACCAGCGCATCGGCCTTGGCCGCGCAGATGAAGTCGTTGATCGAGATGCCGCCCACCGAGTGGGTGTCGAAGCGCACCACGCAGCGGTCGTAGAAGACGCGCAGCTCGGGGTGATGGTCTTCGGTGTTGGCGATCCAGCCCAGCGCGTTCACGAAACCCAGGGTCTCGTGGTAATTCTTGAAGCTGAAGGTCTTCTCGATCGCGCCGCCGGCCAGATGCCATCCGCTGACCTGCGCGAGATGGTCGCGGATCGCCTCGGGGGTCATCGGCACGCCGCCTTCCAGGGCCGCGCAGCGTTGGTGCAGGAGGTTCGTCATGGGATGCGTCATGCCGCCAGGGTGCGCATTGCCGCCAGGCGCTCCGAGGCCGGCGGGTGCGAGTAGTAGAACTTCACGTAGACCGGATCGGGCGTCAGCGTGGCGGCGTTGTCCTCGTGCAGCTTGAGCAGCGCCGACGACAGGTCGCTGCCGCTGGCCTGCGCGCAGGCATACGCATCGGCCTGGAACTCGTGGCGGCGTGACAACTGCGCGAGCAGCGGCGAGACGAAGAAGCCGAACACCGGGGCGACGAGCAGGAACAGCAGCAGCGCCAGCGCGTCGTTCGGCGCGGCTATGCCGGGCTGCACGCCCAGCCCCTGGTAGAACCAGGCCTGCCCCGACAGCCAGCCGAGCAGCGCAAAACCCGCCAGGCTGAGGCCGAACATGGCCACGATGCGTTTGATCACATGCCGATGCTTGAAGTGGCCGAGTTCGTGGGCGAGCACCGCCTCCACCTCGCCGGGCGAGAGCTTGCTCAGTAGCGTATCGAAGAAGACCACGCGCTTGGCCGCACCGAAGCCGGTGAAGTAGGCGTTGGCGTGCGCCGAGCGCTTGCTTCCGTCCATCACGAACAGGCCACGGGCGGTGAAGCCGCAGCGCGCCATCAGGGCCTGCACACGGGCCTTCAGCGACTCGTCGGCCAGCGGCTCGAACTTGTTGAACAGCGGCGCGATCACGGTCGGGTAGAGCACCAGGATCAGCAGGTTGAAACCCATCCAGGCGCCCCAGGCCCACAGCCACCACAGCGGCCCGGTGGCGCCCATGATCCACAGGATCAGCGCGGCGATTGGCAGCCCGATGAGCACGCCGACCAGCAGGTTCTTCAGCGCGTCGGCCAGGTAGAGCTTCCAGGTCATGCGGTTGAAGCCGAAACGCTGCTCGATGCGGAAGGTGCTGTACAGGTCGAAGGGCAGGTCGAGCAGGCCGCCGATCGCGGCGAAGGCGGCGAACAGCGCGAGCTGGTAGCCCATGTCGCCCAGGTGCGGATGAACCAGCTCGCGCACGGTGCCGTTGACGGCATCCAGCCCGCCCAGCAGGGTCCAGCCCAGCAGCACGGCAGCGCCGAAGGCGGTGCTCAGCAGCCCGAAGCGGCCCTTGGCGAGGGTGTAGTCGGCGGCTTTCTGGTGAGCGGCGAGCGGGATGGTGGCCGCGAAGGCCGCCGGCACCGTGTCACGGTGCTGGGCCACGTGGCGCATCTGCCGGGTGGCCAGCCAGTACTTCAGTGCCATGGCACCGAGCAGTGCGGCGACGAAGACCAGGGTCAGGGTGGAAGCTTGCATGGCCGCAAGTGTAGAACTGCGAGAATGCCCCCGCCCCGCCACTGAGAAGAGACGTTTCGATGAGTGACAGCCAGCTGACCCCCAGCGACCAGAATCTGATCTGGATCGACCTCGAGATGACCGGCCTGGTGCCCGAGCGAGACCGGGTCATCGAAGTCGCCGTGGTCGTGACCGATGCGAACCTGGACCATCGCACCGAGGGCCCGGTGTTCGCCATCCACCAGAGCGACGCCACGCTCGACGCGATGGACGCCTGGAACAAGGGCACGCACGGACGCAGCGGCCTGACCGACCGCGTCAAGGCCTCCACCGTCGACGAGGCTGCAGCTTCGGCGCAGCTGATCGAGTTCCTCAAGCGCTACGTGCCGGCGGGCAAGTCGCCGATGTGCGGCAACAGCATCTGCCAGGACCGGCGCTTCCTGGCCATCCACATGCCGACGCTGGAGGCCTTCTTCCACTACCGCAACCTCGACGTCAGCACGCTCAAGGAGCTGGCGCGGCGCTGGAAGCCGGACATCCTCGCCGGCTTCAAGAAGGCGCAGGCCCATACCGCACTGGCCGACATCCAAGAGTCGATCGAGGAACTCGCGTACTACCGCGAGCATTTCCTCGCGCCCTAGGCCAGCGCGGCCACCTGCCGCGCGGCGGCGTCCAGCGAGTCTGCACTGCCGTCCCATTCGAGGTCCAGCAGCGGCTGGGCGAAGCCGGCGAAGTTGCGCTTCATCGACTGCAGGTAGACCGGGTCGTAGTGGCTGACCAGCAGATCGCGCACCACCTCGCGGGTGCGGCCAGCCCTTGCGGCCTCCTGCCAGCCGTTCACCACCTCGTGCCCGCGCAGCACGCGCAGCGCGTCCAGGCGGCTGCAAAAGGTGTCGGTGTCGCGCACGAAGAAGTCGTAGTCCTCGATGAGCAACTGCACGCGGCCTTCCAGCGACAGCTCGAGCCGGATGCAGGGCGAGGCGCGCATGCGCTCGATCAGCTTCTCGGGCACGCGCAGGTCGCCGACCTTCTTGCTCTCGCTCTCGACGATCACCGGCCGCGCCGGGTCGAAGCGGCGCAGCGCGTCCCACACGCGCGACTCGAACTGCTTCTGCCCCGGCTGCGGGCTGCCCGGCACCAGGCCGAGCACCGAGCCGCGGTGGTTGGCCAGCAGTTCCAGGTCGAGCACCTGCACGCCGCCGGACTCGGCCAGGTGCTGCAGCAGCCGGCTCTTGCCCGAGCCGGTGGTGCCGCAGACCACGCGGAAGTCGAATCGCTGCGGCAGCGCCTCGAGCGCGGCGATCACCGCGCGGCGGTACTCGCGGTAGCCGCCCTCGAGCAGGTGGACGCGAAAGCCGATCGCCGACAGCACCGTGGCCAGCGCGCCGCTGCGCTGGCCCCCGCGCCAGCAGTAAACCAGCGGCGTCCAGTCCTTGGGCTTGTCCATGCCCTCGCGCTCGATGTGCGCAGCGATGTTGCGCGCCGCCAGCACCGCGCCGCGCTTGCGCGCCGTGAAGGGCGAGACCTGCTTGTATTCGGTGCCGATCAACGCGCGTTCGGCATCGTTCAAGGTCGGCCAGTTGATCGCGCCGGGCAGGCGATCCTCGGCGTACTCGCTCTGCGATCGCGCATCGATCACTGCGTCGAACTCGGTCAGCCGCAGCAGCGCGTCGGGCGCCGGAATGGAGACGATGGGCATCAGGGGCTGATCGCGTCGAGAAGCTCGCTCTCGATCTCGATCTGCTTGCGGTTCTGCTGCAGCGCCGAGCCGTCGATGAGGAAGGTGTCTTCGACCCGTTCGCCCAGCGTGGTGATCTTGGCGAGCTGCAGGTTGACGTGGTGGCGTGCCAGCACGCGGGCGATCGCATAGAGCAGGCCGGAGCGGTCGCTGGTCGACACGCCGAGCAGCCAGCGTTGTGCACGCTCGTCGGGCCGCAGCGTGATGCGCGGCGTGATCGGGAAGGATTTGACCCGCCGCGAGATGCGCCCGCGGCTCGGCGCGGGCAGCGGCCCGGTGGCGGCCAGCGCATGCGAAAGCTGCGTCTCGACCAGCGAGATCAGGTCGCGATAGTGTGCGCTGTCCTGCGCGTCGAGCTGCGGGCTGGTGACCTGGAAGGTGTCGAGCGCATAACCGGCGCGCGTGGTGTGCACCTTGGCGTCCAGGATGTTGAAGCCGGCGCCGTCGAAGTAGCCGCAGATGCGCGCGAAGAGGTCTGGCCGGTCCGGCGAGTAGACGAGCACCTGCAGCCCTTCGCCCAGCGAGGAGGGCCGCGCCTTGACGATCGGTTCGGCAGCCTGCACGTGGCGGAACAGCGAACGTGCGTGCCAGGCGATGTCGCCGGCGTCATGGCGCGCGAAGTAGCTCACCTCCAGCGTCTTCCACAGCGGCCCCTCGGTGTCGGGCAGCATCGAGTGCAGGTTGAGCAGGTGGCGCGCCTCTTCCTTGCGCGCCTCGATCTCGGCGTCGAGGTTCGGCTTGGCGCCGCCCAGTGCGCGCAGGGTCTGGCGGTACAGGTCTTCGAGCAGCTTGCCCTTCCAGGCGTTCCAGACCTTGGGGCTGGTGCCGCGGATGTCGGCCACCGTCAGCAGGTACAGGCCGGTCAGGTAGCGCGGCGTGCCCACGCGGCGTGCGAAGTCCTCGATCACGTCGGGGTCCGACAGGTCTTCCTTCTGCGCGATGCGCGACATGCGCAGGTGTTCGCGCACCAGGAACTCGATCAGCGCGGCATCCTCGCGCTCGATGCCATGGTCGCGGCAGAAGCGCCGCACCTCGGTGGCGCCGAGCTCGGAGTGGTCGCCGCCGCGGCCCTTGGCCACGTCGTGGAAGAGGGCGGCCACGTAGAGCACCCAGGGCTTGTCCCAGGTGAGCGCGAGCTGCGTGCAGAACGGGTACTCGTGGGCGTGCTCTGGGATGAAGAAGCGCCGCACGTTGCGCAGCACCATCAGGATGTGCTGGTCCACGGTGTAGACGTGGAACAGGTCGTGCTGCATCTGCCCGACGATGCGGCGGAACACCCACAGGTAGCGGCCCAGCACCGAGGTCTGGTTCATCAAGCGAAAGGCGTGCGTCTGGCCTTCGGGCTCCTGCAGGATCTGCATGAAGGTCGCGCGGTTCGCCGGGTCGTTGCGGAAGTCCGCACCCATCTGGTCGCGCGAGTTGTACAGCGCGCGCAGCGTGCGCGCCGACAGGCCGTTGATGCCGGCCGCGCGCTGGTGCGTCAGGAAGGTTTCCAGGATCGCGTGCGGCTTGCGCTGGTACAGGTCGTCGCTGACCACCTCGAGCACGCCGGCGCGGTCGAGGAAGTCCTCGCTGATCGGGCGCATCGGCGCGTGCTGCGAACCCTCCACATGCTCCTCGATGTTGAGCATCAGGATCTGGTTGAGCTGAGCCACCGCCTTGGCTGCCCAGTAGTAGCGGCGCATCAGCACTTCCGAGGCGCGCTGGCCCGGCGACGACTGGTAGCCGAAGCTCTCGGCCACGGCGGTCTGCAGGTCGAAAACCAGGCGGTCCTCGCGGCGGCCGGCGATCATGTGCAGCCGTGCGCGGATCAGCTTGAGCAGCCCCTCGTTGCGCTGCAGCTGCTTGACCTCGAAGGGCGTGATCAGCCCCTTGGCGGCCAGCTCGTTCCAGCTTTTGCCCAGGCCCGCGGCGCGCGCCACCCAGATCACCACCTGCAGGTCGCGCAGGCCGCCCGGGCTTTCCTTGCAGTTGGGCTCCAGCGCGTAGGGCGTGTCCTCGTACTTCTGGTGGCGCTGGCGCATCTCGAGCGTCTTGGCGCGCAGGAAGGCCTTGGGGTCCATGGCCCGCGTGTTGGCATGGCGGAAGGTGGTGAACACGCGCCGCGAGCCGCACAGGTAGCGTGATTCGAGCAGCGCCGTCTGCACCGTCACGTCGCGCTCGGCTTCGGCAATGCACTCGTCGACCGTGCGCACGCTCGAGCCGATCTCCAGGCCGACGTCCCAGCAGGCGGTGATGAAGCCTTCGATCGCGGCCTGCGTCTGGCCCGCTTCGTGGTCGGGCTGGCGCACCGAGGCCGGCGGCAGCAGCACCAGCACGTCGACGTCGGAATGCGGGAACAGTTCGCCGCGGCCGTAGCCGCCCACCGCGAGCAGCGCGGCGCCGGCGGGCATGCCGGCACGATCCCACAGGGCGATCAGCGTGGCGTCGACATGGCGCGCCAGTGCTTTGAGCAGCCGCGTGGCCGCCGGCGCGGTCGGACGCGATTCGCCGAAGTGCTTCAGCAGCTCGGCCTTGCCCTGGCGGAAGCGGCTGCGCAGCTCCGCCACGCTGGCGGCGGCCGCAGCCGGCGGCTCGATGCGATCGGGGACGGCCGCAGCCACGAACGCAGCTCGTGGGTCAGGCGGCGACGAAATCCGGCGTCGGCGGGCTGCCGGCCGACAGCGTCAGCACCTCGTAGCCGGTGTCGGTGACGAGCACGGTGTGCTCCCACTGCGCCGACAGCGACCGGTCCTTCGTGACGATGGTCCAGCCGTCGCCCATCTCGCGGATGTCGCGCTTGCCGGCGTTGATCATCGGCTCGATGGTGAAGATCATGCCGGGCACCAGTTCTTCCAGCGTGCCCGGGCGGCCGTAGTGCAGCACCTGCGGCTCCTCGTGGAACTTGCGGCCGATGCCGTGGCCGCAGAACTCGCGCACGATCGAGAAGCCGTTCGTTTCGGCGAAGGTCTGGATGGTGTGGCCGATGTCGCCCAGGCGCGCGCCCGGGCGCACCTTGGCGATGCCCTTCCACATCGCGTCGTAGGTCATCTGGCACAGGCGCTTGGCGGCGATCGAGCCTTCGCCGACCACGAACATGCGGCTGGTGTCGCCGTGCCAGCCGTCCTTGATGACGGTGACGTCGATGTTGACGATGTCGCCGTTCTTCAGCGGCCGGTCGTTCGGGATGCCGTGGCAGACCTGATGGTTGATCGAGGTGCAGATCGACTTGGGGTAGGGCGTGTAGCCCGGCGGCGCGTAGTTCAGCGGGGCCGGCACGCCGCCTTGCACGTTCACGATGTGGTCGTGAGCGAGCTTGTCCAGCGCTTCGGTGGAGACGCCGGGCTTCACGTGCGGCGTGAGCATGTCCAGCACTTCGGAGGCGAGGCGCCCCGCGACCCGCATGCCCTCGATGTCGGCTGCGGTCTTGATCGTGATCGTCATGGGCCGGGATTATCTCATCGGCCACGTAAAATCACGGGTTTCCACCGGGGCGCCCCTGCCCCGAGGCCGGCCTTCCCCTCCCGAGACCGACGCGTGAGCACCAGCCCCAAGCACCTGACCCACTTCGAGGGCGGCAATGCGCTGTCCGCCTTCCGCGCGCAGGCGCTGCTGCCGCGCCTGCAGGCCGTGCAGCCGCGCATCAGTGCCGTGCACGCCCGCCATGTGCACTGGGTGTGGAGCGACCACCCGCTGGCCGGCGGCGAGCAAGACAAGCTCGAGGCACTGCTGCGCTACGGCGATCCCTACGGCGGCCCGGCCGAGGGTGCGCTGCTGGTGGTGGCGCCGCGCCTGGGCACGGTGTCGCCCTGGGCCTCCAAGGCCACCGACATCGCGCACAACTGCGGCCTGGCCGTGCGCCGGGTGGAGCGTGTCACCGAGTTCCGCCTCACGCTCAAGAGCGGCCTGCTCGGCGCCGCCAAGGCGCTGTCGGCCGACGAATGGCAGGCCTGCGCCGCGCTGCTGCACGACCGCATGACCGAAAGCGTGCTGCTCGCCCGCGCCGACACCGCCCACCTGTTCGACGAGCAGCCCGGCAAGCCGATGGAGCATGTGGACGTTCTCGGCTGCGGCAAGGCCGCGCTGGAGGCGGCCAACACCGATTTCGGCCTGGCGCTGAGCGACGACGAGATCGACTACCTGGTCGCGGCCTTCACCGGACTGAAGCGCAACCCGACCGACGTCGAGCTGATGATGTTCGCGCAGGCCAACAGCGAGCATTGCCGGCACAAGATCTTCAACGCCCAGTTCACCATCGACGGCGCTGCGCAAGAGAAGTCGATGTTCGGCATGATCCGTCACACGCACCAGCTGGCGCCGCAGTACACGGTGATCGCCTACAGCGACAACGCCAGCGTGATGCAGGGCCACGAGATCGAGCGCTGGATGCCGCAGGGCTACACCAACGCGCCGGCCTACGGCGCGCGGCGCGAGACGGCGCATGTGCTGATGAAGGTGGAGACGCACAACCACCCGACCGCCATCTCGCCATTCCCCGGGGCCGCCACCGGCGCCGGCGGCGAGATCCGCGACGAAGGAGCGACCGGCCGGGGTTCGAAACCCAAGGCGGGCCTGACCGGCTTCACGGTGTCGAACCTGCACCTGCCGGGAACCAGCGAGCCCTGGGAGCAGCAGCCCTACGGCAAGCCGGAGCACATCGCCAGCGCGATGCAGATCATGATCGACGGGCCGCTGGGCGGCGCGGCCTTCAACAACGAGTTCGGCCGGCCCAACCTGCTGGGCTACTTCCGCGTCTACGAGCAGTCCGTCGGTGACATGCGCCGCGGTTACCACAAGCCGATCATGATCGCCGGCGGCCTGGGCACGATCGCGTCCACGCAGACGAGCAAGATCCAGTTCCCGGCCGGCACGCTGCTCGTACAGCTCGGCGGCCCGGGGATGCGCATCGGCATGGGCGGCGGCGCGGCGAGTTCGATGGCCGCCGGCGCCAATGCCGCCGCACTCGACTTCGACTCGGTGCAGCGCGGCAACCCGGAGATCCAGCGCCGCGCGCAGGAGGTCATCAACCACTGCTGGGCGCTGGGCGAGAGCAACCCGATCCTGGCCATCCACGACGTCGGCGCGGGCGGCATCAGCAATGCCTTCCCCGAGCTGGTCGACGGCGCGGGCAAGGGCGCGCGTTTCGACCTGTCGAAGGTGCCACTGGAAGAGACCGGCCTGGCACCGAAGGAGATCTGGTGCAACGAAAGCCAGGAGCGCTACGTGATGGCGGTGCGCGCCGACGCGCTGCCGCTGTTCCAGGCGATGTGCGAGCGCGAGCGCTGCCCGTTCGCGATCGTCGGCACGGCTACCGATGAGAAGCAACTGGTGCTCGAGGAGCCGGGCAACGACCGTGATCCACAACTTCGGCCCATCGACATGCCGATGGACGTGCTGCTCGGCAAGCCGCCGCGCATGCATCGCGATGTGAAGCGTGTCGAGCGCACGCTGCCCGCGCTGCGGCTCGACGACGTGGCGCTGGAGAAGGTGGCCTTCGACGTGCTGCGCCACCCCACGGTGGCCAGCAAGCGATTCCTCATCACTATCGGCGACCGCACCGTCGGCGGCCTGAACCACCGCGACCAGATGATCGGCCCCTGGCAGGTGCCGGTGGCCGATTGCGCGGTGACGCTGGCCGACTACGCCGGTTTCGCCGGTGAGGCGATGAGCATGGGCGAGCGCACGCCGCTGGCCGCGCTGGACGCGCCCGCCTCGGGCCGCATGGCGGTCGGCGAGGCGATCACCAACCTGCTCGCCGCGCCTTTCGAACTGCAGCGCGTCAAGCTCAGCTGCAACTGGATGGCGGCCTGCGGCGAGCCCGGCGAAGACGCGGCGCTGTACGACACGGTGAAAGCGGTCGGCATGGAACTGTGCCCGGCGCTGGGCATCAGCGTGCCGGTGGGCAAGGATTCGCTGTCGATGCGCACGCGCTGGAGCGACGCGGGCGCGGCGAAGCAGGTCACCGCGCCGGTGAGCCTGATCGTCACTGCCTTCGCGTCGATCGCTGACGTGCGGCCTACGCTGACGCCGCAGCTGCAGTCTGGCGACACCACGCTGGTGCTGGTCGATCTCGGCCAGGGCCGCAACCGACTGGGCGGCTCGATGCTGGCCCAGGTGCTGAACCAGTTCGGCAACGAGGTGCCCGACCTCGACGACCCGTCGCCGCTGAAGGCGCTGGTCGCCGCGGTGAACGAACTGCGCGCCCAGGGGCGGATCCTCGCTTACCACGACCGCAGCGATGGTGGCCTGTGGGCCACGGTGTGCGAGATGGCCTTCGCCGGCCACGTCGGTGTGAGCCTGAACGTCGACCTGCTCGTCACCGAGGGCGACGGCATTGGCGACAGCCGCGCCGAATACGGCGACTCGAAGAACTGGGCCACGCAGGTCAGCGCACGCCGCCAGGAGCTCACGCTCAAGGCGCTGTTCAACGAAGAACTCGGCGTCGTGCTGCAGGTGCCCACGGCCGTGCGCAACGAGGTGATGCAGACGCTGCGTGCGCATGGCCTGAGCAAGCACAGCCACGTCGTCGGCAAGACCCACGATCGCGGCGTGGTGGAAGTCTGGCGCGACACCAAGGCGGTGTTCAGTGCGCCGCTGCGCGACCTGCACCAGGCCTGGGACGAAGTCAGCTGGCGCATCGCCGCGCTGCGCGACAACCCGGCCTGCGCGAACGCCGAGCATGCGGCCGCGGGGCGCGCCGACGACCCCGGCCTGCACCTGCAGCTGAGCTTCGACCCGGCCGAGGACGTGGCCACGCCCTTCATCGCGAAGGCGAAGCCGAAGCTCGCCATCCTGCGCGAGCAGGGCGTCAACTCGCATGTCGAAATGAGCTATGCGATGGCGAAGGCCGGCTTCGAGACCTTCGACGTGCACATGAGCGACCTGCAGTCCGGCCGCGCGCGGCTGGACATGTTCCAGGGCTTCGTCGCCTGCGGCGGCTTCAGCTATGGCGACACGCTGGGCGCCGGCGAGGGCTGGGCGCGCTCGGTGATGTTCAACCCGGTGCTGGCCGAGCAGTTCGCCGCCTTCTTCAACCGCACGGACACCTTCGCGCTGGGCGTGTGCAACGGCTGCCAGATGATGGCGGCGCTCGCGCCCATCATCCCCGGCGCGCAGGCCTGGCCGAAGTTCACCCGCAACCGCAGCGAGCAGTTCGAGGCGCGGCTGTCGCTGGTCGAGGTGCTGCCGAGCCCGTCGATCTTCTTCCCCGGCATGGAAGGCAGCCGCATCCCGATCGCGGTGGCGCACGGCGAGGGCTTCGCCGACTTCTCGCAACGTGGCGACGCGAAGGCGGTGCACCGCGCGATGCGCTTCGTCGACCATGCCGGGCAGGCCACCGAGGCCTACCCGGCCAACCCGAACGGCAGCCCCGGCGGCCTGACCTCGGTGACCACGGCCGATGGCCGCTTCACCGTGCTGATGCCACACCCGGAGCGGGTCTTCCGCAACGTTCAGATGAGCTGGACCTCGGGCGACCGCAGCGCAGCCAGTCCCTGGATGCGCATGTTCCGCAACGCACGGCGCTGGGTGGGCTGAACTGGAAGCGCGGCGCCAGCAGGAGCAGCTCGCCTTCCTGGCCGGCGGCGCCGAACTCGAGGTCGGCTCGCCGGATGTCTGCCCGCTGCCGGTCGAGCAACTCGAGGCCGTGCGCGGCGACGAGCCCTGGGTCCGCGAGGTGTTCGACGGCGGGCTCACCGCGCGGGTCTTCCGCATCCACGCTGCAGGGCGCGACTGGACCCTGAAGAAGGCCCGCGCGCGGGCCGGCGTGCACAACGTCGACGGGCAGACTTCGTTCCTCAACGAGATCCAGCGCCGGGCAGATCTGATGCGCCTGAAGTCGGAGCCGGGTGGCGTACAGCGCTTTGCCGGCATCGTCGACACGCAATACGCATCGCTGCGCCGTGGCATCCTGCTGTCACCCTGGATCGAAGGCGCGGTCGCGCAGACCTGGGATGAACGTTCGCTCGGGCAGTTGTTCGAGCAGCTCGTCGAGCTGTACCTGGCCGGCCTGTTCGAATGGGACCTGTGCCCCGGCAACATCCTCGACGACGGCCGGCAGCTCATGCTGTTCGACTTCGGCTACATGTACCGCTTCGACCCGCTGACGCAGTTCAACAGCGCCGGCGACGGAACGAGCGAGCCGATGTTCCACCCTGTCGAGCGTTTCGAGACGCGCAACTTCTGCGCGTGGCTGCTGGAGATGGAGCAGAAGCAGGGCGCTTCCGCCGCGCTGGCGGCGTTCCGGCGCGAGAAGGCAGTGGCCTTGCCGCTGTACGAACGGCTGCGCGCCGCGCTGGCCGAACGCGCTGCGCGCCCGGCCATGCTCGCGCGCTTCGACGCCCTCGCGACACGCTGGCGGGCGGCGCTGCGCGGCGACGCAGCCGCGCTGTACCTGGCCGAGAACTGGCGCGCCCACGTGCTCGACCTCTCGGACGACCTGCACGGCCAGTCCTGCACGCCGATGACGCTGCGCCGTGCCGACTGGCTGCTCGCCACGTTGCGGGAGCATTTCGACGCGCTGGTGGCGCTGGCGGCCCTGTTCGGCCCGGACCGGGGCCGCTCGCAGGCCGAACTGCTGGCCGACTACCAGGTGCGGCGGCGACAGGCGGAGTGCTTTCAGTCAATGCACGCGGGCGGTGGCGGTGCTAGTCTGCCGGCCTGAACTCAGCCCACGCAGCATGCACGGCACACCGGCCCGATACCTGATCCTGATCGACGCCTCCGGGGCGATGACGGCCCGCCTCTTCGACGCCGAACGCCGCCCGCTGGGCGACTTCGACGCCTCGTCGGAGGAGGTCGCGGTGATGACTCAGGGGCTGCGCGCCGCAGCAGGTGCCGATGCGCCGGACTGGGACAAGGCCCTGGCCGGCCACAATGCCAGCGAGCGCCGCGGCGCCGAAGTGTTCACCCTCGACATCTGAGAAGGGAGCCGACCATGGCCGAGACCGCCACCCCCACCTGGGACCCGAGCAGCTGGCTCAAGCAGTGGAGTGCCGCCATGCAGCTGGCGCCGAACACGCTGGTGCAGCCCATCCTGCCCGGCTGGACGCTGAACGTGAACGCCTTCAACAGCAGTTCGCCGCAGACCGAGGCCGAGGTGGTCGGCAAGCACAGCTACGGCCGCCAGCTCGGCCGCATCAGCGAGGCGCTGGCCGTGCTGGTGGAGGCGCGCGACCCGAAGGGTTCGGACGATCGGTTCGACGATTTCCGCACCATGAACGACGAGATCGCCGAGATCAAGGCCGGCAATGCCGCCGCGCGTGTCAGCCGCCTGCTCGCCGACCTCGACTTGCTGAAGGTGCTGCGCCCCGAAGAGCACGCTCGCCTGAAGGACGAACTGAAGAAGCGCCTGCCGCGCTGAGCGCCATGACCGATCTGACCGTCCGCCGACTGCTGATCGACCTGGACGCGCCGATTGCGCGCCACTGGAATGGCGGCGACGCCTTCCGCACGGCGTGGTTCAACGCGCTGTCGATGAGCTTCCCGGTCGGAGAGCAGTTCTTCATCGATGCCGTGAAACTCGGCATGAAGGCCTTGCCCGAGGCCCAGCGCGAGGCGATGGCCACCGAGGTGCAGGGCTTCATCGGCCAGGAGGCGACGCACCGCCGGCTGCATGCGCTGTTCAACGCGCACCTGGAGAGGCAGGGCCATTTCAACGCCTGGGCGGTGCGCGCGGCCCGGCGTCTGAAGCGGCTCGAAGGCGTCGATCCTCGCGCCTGGGTGGCGGCCACCGCGGCCACCGAGCACATCACCGCGATCTTCGCCGAGTGGACGCTGCGCCACCCCGACTGCCTGGCCGGAGCGGAGCCGCGGCTGCAGACGCTGTGGATGTGGCATGCCTCGGAGGAATCCGAGCATCGCAGCACGGCCTTCGACCTGTACCGCGCGCTCGGCGGCAGCGAGCTGTGGCGCGGCCGCTTCATGCGCATCGTCACCACGCACTTCCTGCTCGACGTGTTCCGCCAGACGCTGCGCAACCTGTGGCACGACGGCGAGCTGTTCAAGGCGCGCAGCTGGCGCAGCGGCTGGCAGTTGCTGTTCGCGCGCGAAGGGCTGCTGCGCGAGATCTACCGGCCGTGGAAGGCCTACTTCACGCCCGACTTCCACCCCCGCCAGCAGGACGACTCGCTGTCGGCAAGGTGGCTCGACCAGCACACGCAGGACTACAGCGTCGTCGGCCGCTGAGCGGTCTCGCGCACGTCGGCTGTCAACTCGCGCAGGGCCGCCTCGTCGAGCGTCTCGTGCTCCAGAAGCGCCTGCGCGCCGCGCTCCAGCACGGCGCGATGTGCCGTCAGCAGCTTCGTCGCGGTTTCGAAGCCGGCCGCCACGAGCGCGGCCACGGCGGCGTCGACGCGGCGAAGGGTGTCCTCCGACAGCGTCTGGGCATTGCCGCTCCAGGCCAACGGGAACTCGGCAGCCTGGCTGCGCGGCGCGTCGTAGGCCATGTGGCCCAGCCCCGCATCCATGCCGTAACGGGTGACCATCTCGCGGGCGATGTCGGTGGCCTTGGCGATGTCGTCGGCGGCGCCGGTGGAGAGCTCGCCGAGCACGAGCATCTCGGCCGCGCGGCCGCCGAGCAGCACGGCGATCTTGCGTTCGAGTTCGGCGCGCGTCATCAGGTAGCGGTCTTCGGTGGGCCGCTGGATGGTGTAGCCCAGCGCGCCGATGCCACGCGGGATGATCGACACCTTGTGCACCGGGTCGCTGCCCGGCTGCGACAGCGCCACCAGCGCATGGCCCATCTCGTGGAAGGCGACGGCGCGGCGCTCGCTCGCATTGAGCACCCGGCTGCGCCGCTCCAGCCCGGCGACGATGCGCTCCACCGCCACCGTGAAGTCGGCCAGCGTCACCTCGTCGGCATGGCGCCGGGTGGCGGCGAGGGCCGCTTCGTTGGCCAGGTTGGCGAGGTCGGCGCCGCTGAAACCGGCGGTGATGCCGGCCACCTCGTCGAGCTTCACGCCGGTGGCCAGCTTCACCTTGCGCACGTGCACCTGCAGGATGTCGGCGCGGCCCTTCTTGTCGGGCCGATCGACCAGCACCTGGCGGTCGAAGCGGCCGGCGCGCAGCAGCGCGGTGTCGAGGATCTCCGGCCGGTTGGTGGCGGCCAGGATGATCAGCCCCGACGAGGTGTCGAAGCCATCCATCTCGACGAGCAACTGGTTGAGCGTCTGCTCCTTCTCGTCGTGGCCGCCCAGGCCGGGGAAGGCGCCGCGTGCGCGGCCCAGCGCATCGAGCTCGTCGATGAAGATGATCGCCGGCGCCTTCAGGCGCGCCTGCTCGAACAGGTCGCGCACGCGCGCCGCGCCGACGCCGACGAACATCTCGACGAACTCGCTGCCGGAGATCGAGAAGAAGGGCACCCCGGCCTCGCCGGCCACGGCCTTGGCCAGCAGCGTCTTGCCGGTGCCCGGCGGGCCGACCAGCAGCACGCCCTTGGGGATGTGCGCGCCCAGGCGGCCGTATTCCTTCGGGTGCTTGAGGAAGTCGACGACCTCCTTGAGCTCGTCCTTGGCCTCGTCGACGCCGGCCACGTCGGCGAAATCGACGCCGGTGTCGGTCTCGACATAGACCTTGGCGCGGCTCTTGCCGATGGCCATGAAGCCGCCCATGCCCTGCTTGTCGGCCAGCCGACGGATGACGAAGTACCACAGCGCGAAGAAGACCAGCGCCGGCACGATCCACGAGAGCAGGTCACGCAGCAGCGGGCTCTCGACGACACGGGTGTAGGGCACGCCGTACTTCTCGAGCCGCGCGGCAAGGTCGGGCTCCACCCGCGTGGCCACCATCAGCGACTTGCCGGCCTCGGGCGACTTGAGGCGGCCGCTGAGGCTGCGGTCGGTCACCGTGACCTCGGCGATGCGGCCTTCGGACAGGGCCTGCTCGAACACGCTGTAGGGCACCACCTCGATGAGCGATGCACCCTGCCAGTAGCTCTGCGCGAGCATCAGCAGCGACAGCGCGATGATCCAGTAGCCGACGTGCCAACCCTGCCGCTCGTCCATTCACTTCCTCGGTCCGGGCGGCCCGTGCCCGCCGTGCGCCGATGGTGGCACCGGGCGGCGGTGGCCGCTTGACGTGGCTCAGGCCGTGGCGTGCTGCGCGTACAGGCTGCGCAACGCCGTCGCGGTGGTTTCGTCGGCGGGGAAGAAGGTCTCCAGCGCCAGCTCCGACAAGGTCACGTCCACCGGCGTGCCGAACACGGTGGTGGTGCCGATCAGCGACAGCACGCCGGCCGGGCTCTCGATCTGCAGCGGGACGACCATCGCCGCCTCGATCGGTGCCGCGCTACGCACCGGCGCCGGATACCGCTGCAAGGACTCGAGCAGGGCTTCGAGCTGCGGGTCGGCGCAGGCGGCGATCTGCTGGCGCAGCCGTGCGAAGGCATGTTCGCGCCACTGCGCGAGGTTCAGGATGCGAGGCGCCAGGCCCTGGGGGTGCAGGCTGAGGTGCATCACGTTGACCGGCGGCACCAGCAGTTCGGCGCTCACCCCGGCCAGCAAGGGCGGTACGGCGCGGTTGTACGAGACGAGGTTCCAGTGCCGGTCGACCGCCAGCGCCGGGTAGGGCTCGTGGCCGCGCAGCACCTGGTCGACCGCCTCGCGCGCGGCGTGCAGGGCCGGGTCGTCCAGGCGCCGCTCGCCGTACATCGGCGCGAAGCCTGCGGCGGTGAGCAGCCGGTTGCGCTCGCGCAGGGGCACCTCCAGGCGTGCGGCCAGGCGCATCACCATCTCGCGGCTGGGCTGCGCACGCCCGGTTTCGACGCAGCTCAGATGGCGTGTGGACACCTCGGCGTCGAGGGCCAGTTCGAGCTGGCTGAGCCGGCGGCGCTGGCGCCACTCGCGCAGCAGCGAACCGATCGTCGGGGGCAGGGTGGCGCTCATGGCGCCACGATAGCGCGCTACGCCGCCGTGCGCCCGAGCCGAGCCATCGTCGCCAGCCACTTGGCCCGGCCGGCTTCGTCCAGCGTGTCGACCTGCCCGATCAGGGTTTCGTGCACGGGCGAGATGCCCACGAAGCCGAGGATGTTGCGTTCCAGGCTCTTCACGCTGTGAGCTCGGAAGTAGAAGCGGTACACCAGCGCCGGCATGCCCATCGTGACGACCACGCGTGCCGACCGGCCCACCAGCCCCTTCTGGCCGAAGGGGCTGCCCGCCTCGCGGCGAAACGCGAAGCCCGGCCGCGCCACTTGTTCGAGAAAGCCCTTCAGCAAGGCCGGCATGTCGCCCATCCAGAGCGGGAAGAACAGCAGCAGGTGCTGCGCCCAGGCGATGTCGTCCTGCGCCTTCTGCAGGGCCTGGGGCAGGGGGCCGTGTTCCCATTCCTCCTGGCTGCGCAGCAGGGGGAAATCCAACTGGGCCGGCGTGGCGGTGCGCACCTGATGGCCCGCCGTCGTGGCCGCCCCGGCGTAGGCATGTGCCAATGCATGACCCAGATGATCTTCGGTGACGTCAGGATGCCCTTGAATGATGAGGATTCGACGGTTTTCGGCCATGTTGTAGCTCCTGGGCAGCGCCCTTGATCACATGGTCACGCCAAGCCCTGATCGGCTCTTTGCGATTCTTCAAGCGCCGAACACACTGAATCCTTCCAACCCATCGCCCGGGCTCTCGCACCTGTCAACGTTGACATTGGTGCTGCAACGAAAGCGCCGCCACAATCCGGCAAAAGCGTTGCAGGGTGATGGGTCGCGCAGCGGTTCGCGCGATCACAGGGCCGCCTTGCGACAGCCAAAAACTGTCGTTGGAGAAAACCGATGTCGATGTTCTTTGCGGACCTGGTGGTCCGCACCGATGAGGCACGTCGTGCCTTCGAGACGCACCCCGTGCTGCTGGACGCCGTGGCCCATGGCCTGCCGCTGGAGCGTTACCGCACGCTGCTGCTCGAGCTGTACCACGTCGTGTGGCATTTCAACCCGGTCAGTGCCGCGGCGGCCAGCCGACTGGGTGACAGCCACAAGCAGGTGCGCTACTTCCTCTACGAGCACATGCACGAGGAGTCGGGCCACGAGGAGTGGGTGCGCAACGATCTCGATGCGGTGGGCGTGCCGGCCGCCACCACGCAGGCGTACGCGCCATCGGCCTTCACTCGCGCACTGGTGGGCTACAACTACTGGGCGGCCGATCGCCTGAACCCCTGTTCGGTGCTGGGCATGCTCTACACGCTGGAGGTGATCGCCTCGGTGTACGGCGGCCCGTTCGCCTCGGCGATCAAGGAGTCGCTGTTGCTCGAAGGCGAGCGGGGGGTGTCGTTCATCAACTCGCACGCCACGATGGACGCCGAGCACATGGCCGACCTGCGCAAGATCCTCAACACCCTCGAGGACGAGGCGGCATGCGACGCGGTCGTCGACGCGGCACTGCTGAACTTCCACCACTTCACGCGCATCATCGAACAGGTATGACGACCCAGGCTCTCGCTCCCGCCGGATTGCCCCGGCTGCTCTCCCGCACCTACAAGTACCTGCGCCTCGAATGGACCTCTGAACTCGGCATGCTGCGCGTGCGCACCTGCGTCAAGCCGATCCAGTGCTACAGCCTGGCCGGCCTGACCGAGATGCAGCGCGTGCTCGACGACATCGCCGAAAGCCCGGGCGTGGTGCGACACCTCGTGCTCAGCTCCGACGTCACCGGCGTGTTCAATTTTGGTGGCGATCTCGCGCTGTTCGTGCTGCTGGTGCGCGCGCAGGACGTCGACTCGCTGAAGATGTACGGCCGGCGCTGCGTCGACCTGGTCTGGTGGCTCGAGCATGCCGCGCAGCGCGGCGTGCACACCACCGTGCTGGTGCAGGGCGACACGCTCGGCGGCGGGCTGGAGTCGGTACTGCCCTTTCACAAGGTGATCTTCGAGCGCAGCGCGCAGGCCGGCTTCCCCGAAGTGCTGTTCAACCTGTTCCCGGGCATGGGCGCCTGGCCGTTGACGATCCGCAAGGCCGGCTTCTCGGTGGCCAAGGACATGATCCTCAGCGGCCGGCTCTTCACCGCCGAGCAGCTGGCGCGGCGCAGCCTGGTCGACGCGGTGATCGACGATGGCATGGGCGAGGCGGCCATCCTCGAGGTGGTGCGCACCGTCGACCCGCGGCTGCGCGGCACGCTGGCGGCACTGAACGCCCAGCGCGTGGCCGCGCCGATCACCTACGAGTCGCTGCTCGAGGTGGTGGAACTGTGGGCCGAGACGGCGCTGACGCTGACCACCCGCGACCTGCGCCTGATGGAACGGCTGGCGAGGGCCCAGGTGCGCAAGGCCGGCGGCGCTGACGACGGCGCGGTCGAAGAGCTCAAGCGCATCGAGCTCGACACCGCCTGGGGCGAACTGCGCAGCGGAAACACCGGCTGGGACGAAGAGCGCGGTACCGGTCTCACGGCCTGGGGCGCCCTGTGAGCCTGCGGCTCACAACCAAGTGGAGATGATCTCGCGCAGCTGATCGCGCGTGTAGGGCTTGGCCAGGTGGGCATCCATGCCCACCTCGAGTGCGTGGGCCGCGTCTTCCTCGTAGGCATTGGCCGTGAGTGCGACGATCGGCGTGCGCGGCAGGCGCTGTGTCAGCTCGCGGGCGCGAATGTGCTGGGTGGCGGTGTAGCCATCCATCACCGGCATCTGGCAGTCCATCAGGACCAGGTCGACCGAGCGGCGCGACAGCACGTCCAGGGCTTCGACGCCGTCCTGCGCCTCGATGCAATCGAGCCCGAGCGATTCGAGCATCTCCTCGGCGATGATGCGGTTCACCGGGTTGTCCTCGACCACCAGCACCGTGCCGGCCAGCCGAGAGGGCAGCGGGTCCAGCGGCGTCATCGACGAGTCGATGACGTCGCCGGAGGGCGGGTTGGGGTCGAGGTCGAAACCCAGCGTGAAGTGGAACGACGAACCGCGCCCGGGCTGGCTCTCGATCTCGATGTGCCCGCCCATCGCCTCGACGATCTTCTGGCTGATCGCCAGGCCCAGGCCGGTGCCGCCGGCGCGGCGGCTGCGCGAGCCATCGACCTGATGGAAGGGCTGGAACAGTTGGTTCTGCGCGTCGCGCGGCACGCCGATGCCGCTGTCGATCACTTCGAAGCGCACTTGCGCTCGGTCCGTCGAGACACGGCCGGCGCTCAGGCGCAGCGACACGCCGCCGCGCTCGGTGAACTTGATCGCGTTGCCCACCAGATTGAGCAGCACCTGCTTGAGCCGCTGCGCGTCGCCGAGCACGTGGTTGGCCACCATCGGCTCGAGATCGAGCACCAGCGCCAGGCCCTTGGCCTCGGCATTGGCGCGGAACAGCGCGATCACCGAGGCGGCGGTGGAGTGCAGCGACAACGGCGAACGGCCGAGATTGAGCTTGCCGGCCTCGATCTTGGAATGGTCGAGCACGTCGTTGAGGATGGTCATCAGCGACTCGCCGGACGAGGCTGCCGTCTTGACGAGCCGGCGCTGCTGGGGGTCGAGCTTGGAGCCGCGCAGCAACTCGAGCGCACCGAGCACGCCGTTCATCGGGGTGCGGATCTCGTGGCTCATGGTGGCGAGGAACTGCGACTTCGCCATGTTGGCGGCGTCGGCTGCCTCCTTGGCACGCTGCAGCGAGGCATTGGCGGCCTCGGTCAGCGCCTTGGCGCGCTGCAGCGACGCGTTGGCCGCATCGACTTCGAGGCCATGGCGAACCGCGCGGGTGGTGGCCAGCGTGAACTCGCGCGCTGCCCGGTACATCGTCAGGCCGTAGATCACCGACAGCACGGCCAGCGGCACCGAGCGCACCTGCTCCACCAGCAGGCACACCGCGATCACCGCGCCGATCTGCGGCACCGCGAGCAGCAGGAACGAATGGCCGACGAGGGACATGAAGTACGCGGCGACGGCGGTGGAGCCGCAAGCCATCACCATGAACGCCGTGGCCTCGCTGCCGGCCTGGTGGGCATAGATGCCGATCACCGCGGCCATCCAGAAGGCCCCCGCCATCGCGGCATTGCCCTGCAGCGACTGGCTCGCGTGGCGAAGGCCATGTTCGTCGAGCCGGGAGGTGTCGGCATACCGACGCGCCAGCCACCAGCGCCATGCCGTGCCGAGGTAGCCGATCGCGCCGGCGATGATGGCTTCGTCGACCTTCTGGGCGCGCCAGCCCAGCCAGACGATGAAGCCGACCACGATCGCCTGGGCCCACACGCTGCGGCCGGCGTTGTGCAAGGCGAGTTCGAGCAACTCGCGCCGGACTTCTTCCTCGGTGGTCCTGGTCAAGGTCATGGAGCGGCGAGCATAACCGGGGGTTAGTCCGGGTGAGCATGCGCTATCGTTCGAAAGTCAACACTCCCCAGGTCACAGTGCCCCAAGGCGAACGTTTCGATCGGCTCGACGCCCTGCGCGGCGTGGCCATCGTCTGGATGGCGTGCTTCCACGCCGCCTATGACCTGAATCATTTCGGTTTCATCCGGACCAACTTCTACAGCGACCCGGTGTGGACGGTGCAGCGCATCTGCATCGTCAGCCTGTTCCTCTTCTGCGCCGGCCTCGGCCAGTCGGTGGCGCTGGCGCAGGGCCAGTCCTGGAGGCGCTTCTGGCGGCGCTGGGCGCAGGTGGCGGGCTGCGCGGTGCTGGTGAGCATCGGCTCGTGGATCATGTTCCCGCGCAGCTGGATCTACTTCGGCGTGTTGCACGGCATCGCGCTGATGCTGATCCTCACGCGGCTCGCGGCGCCCCTGGGTCGCTGGCTGTGGCCGCTCGGTCTTGCAGCTGTGCTCTTGCCCCATTTTGCGCAGCACCCGTTCTTCGACTCGCGTCTGACCAACTGGGTCGGGCTCATCACGCGCAAGCCAGTCACCGAAGACTACGCGCCGCTGTTGCCCTGGCTCGGTGTGATGATGTGGGGGCTAGCGGCCGGGCAGTGGATGCTGGCGCATCGGCGCGGCTGGCTGGCCGGTGCGGCGCTGCGGCCGATGCAGCCGCTGGCCTTGCTGGGTCGCTGGAGCCTGAGCTTCTACATGATCCACCAGCCCGTGCTGATCGGCGCGATGATGGCGGTGCTGGCCCTGAAGCGCTGACCGGCCTTGTCAAGGCGCTGTCACGGGGGCTGCCTAGAGTCCGGCGCATTCACCGGGCCACACCCCACAGGAGACGAACCATGAAGATCACTCACCGGCTGCGTGCCGGCATGCTGGCTTGCGCGCTGGCGGCGTCGGCTGGTCTGGCGTTCGGACACGACGACGGCAATGACGGCTCGCCGCGCGGCCCGCTGGTCATCGGCCACCGCGGCGGCGGCAGCGGCTACCTGCCCGAGCACACGCTCGAGGCCTATGCACTGGGCATCGAGCTCGGAGCCGACTTCGTCGAGCCCGACCTCGTGGCCACCAAGGACGGCCACCTGATCGCGCGGCACGAGCCGAACCTGATCAACACCACCAACGTGAAGGACCTGCCGCAGTTCGCTGCACGCAAGCGCACGGTGATGCTCGACGGCGTGCCCGAAACCGGCTTCTTCGCCTCCGACTTCACGCTCGCCGAGATCAAGCAACTGCGCGCGGTGCAGCCGCTGCCCGAGCGCGGCACGGCCTTCGACGGCCAGTTCCAGATCCCCACGCTCGTCGAGGTGATCGAGTTCGTCAAGCGCAAGTCGGCCGAGAAGGACCGGCGCATCGGCATCTATCCCGAGACCAAGCACCCGACCTGGCACCAGTCGATCGGCCTGGCGCTGGAGGACCGGCTGCTGCGCATCCTCACGCGCGCCGGCTGGAACCACCGCGGCGCGCCGGTGTTCATCCAGTCTTTCGAGACGGCGAACCTGCGCTACCTGCGCACGCGCACCGAGCTGCCGCTGATCCAGCTGGTCGATGCCGACGACGTCAACCCGGACGGCTCGATCTCGCTGGTCAAGCCTTTCGACAAGCCCTACGACTGGGTGGTCAGCGGCCGCTCGGGCCTGTTCAGCGACCTGCTCACGCCCGCCGGCCTGGCCGAGGTGAAGAGCTACGCCGACGGCATCGGCCCCTGGAAGCCGTACATCCGCAGTTCGGCCTGCACCATCGTCGCCGGCGCCTGCAGCGACATCAATGGTGACGGCAAGGTCAACGATGCCGACCGCCACCTGTTGCCGCCCACCGACCTGGTGCAGCGCGCGCATGCGCAAGGGCTGCTGGTGCACCCGTACACCTTCCGCAGCGAGCAGCGGCGGCTGGCGGCCGACTACGCCGGCAACCCGGCCGCCGAGTACCTGATGTTCTACGAGCTCGGCGTGGACGGCCTGTTCAGCGATTTCGCCGACGACGCGGGGGCCGCGCGCGTGCAGTTCCTCCTCAAGACCGACCCGGATTACGGCCGCTGCCTCGTCAAGGGCCAGTGCGGCCCGCGCGGACGGCGCTGACGCTGCTTCAGCCGCCGCGCAGCCGCGCGGCGGCCGTGTCGATTGCCGTCTTCAGCTCGGGGTAGCTGCGCGTCACCGGGAACTGCGGGAACTGCGCGACGATCGATTCCGGCGGGTGGATGAAGAATCCGGCATGCGCCGACATCAGCATGCCGGTGTCGTTGTACGAATCGCCCGCAGCGATGACCTGGAAGTTGAGCAGGCGCAGCGCATTGACCGCGTGGCGCTTCTGGTCGGCCATGCGCAGCACGTGGCGCGTCACGAAGCCCTGCGCATCCACCTCGAGCTTGTGGCACAGCAGCGTCGGCCAGCCGAGCTGGCGCATCAGCGGCTGCGCGAACTCGTAGAAGGTGTCCGACAGGATCAGCACCTGGTAGCGGCTGCGCAGGTCGTCGAGGAAGTCCTTCGCGCCGGCCATCGGGCCCATGCCGGCGATCACATCCTGGATGTCAGCCAGCCTGAGCTTGTTCTTCGCCAGCAGGTCGATGCGAAAGCGCATCAGCTTGTCGTAGTCGGGCTCGTCGCGCGTGGTTCGCGCCAGCTCGGGGATGCCGCTGCGCTTGGAGAACTCGATCCAGATCTCGGGGACGAGCACGCCTTCGAGGTCGAGGCAGATCATTTGCATGGCGAGGTTCCGGAGCCGGCAGGCAGTGAAGGCGGGCGGCATCGTACCCGATGGCCCGGCTCGGCACGCGTCGTTTGCGCCAGATCAAGCGCCGAGGACTACGATGTGCCGAAGAGGAAGGTGCATGCGACCGCTCGACGAGCACATCGACGGCACCGTGGCCCTGGTGGTCGACGGTGATGCATCGTCGCGCGCCGTGCGCACGGCCATGCTGCGTGACTGCGGGGTCGGCACCGTCCTGCAGGCCACCCGTCCGCAGGACGCGCGCCGCCTCGTCGAGTCGCGCCGATTCGACATCGTCGTTTGCGAGTTCCACTTCGACCGCGACGTGATGACCGGCCTGGAGCTGATGGACGATCTTCGCCAGGCCGGCCTGCCGCCGCTGTCGACCGTGGTGATGATGATTTCCAGCGAGGCCGCCTACGGGCGCGTGGCCGAGGCGGCCGAGGCCGCGCTCGATGCCTACCTGATCAAGCCTCATGCCGAGGCTGCGTTCCGCGACAGGCTTCTGCAGGCGCGCCAGCGCAAGCGGCTGCTGTCGGACATCATCGAGCAGGTCGAGGCCGAGCGGTTCGAGGCGGCGGCCGATCTGGCGCAGTCCCGCGTCGACGCGCGCGGTCCCGCCTGGCTGCAGGCAGCACGCATCGGTGCCGAACTGTGGCTGCGGCTGGGCCGTCCGTCCGAATCCGTGCGCCTGCTCGAGGCCATCCTGCAGACGGGCGCCTTGCCCTGGGCGCGATTGGGGCTGGCGCGGGCCCACGTGGAGGCCGGCGCGGTGTTCCAGGCCCGGCGCACGCTCGAGAGCCTGCTCGGCGATCACCCCGGTTACGCCGACGCCTACGATGTGATGGGCCGCGTGCTGCTCGACCAGGGCGAGACCTGGCAGGCCATCGAAGCGCTGAACCGGGCCATCACGATCACGCCGAACTGCGTGACGCGGCTCGTCAAGCTCGGCTTGCTGGTCTTCTATTTCGGCGATCCGCGGGAGGCGCTGGCTCACCTGGAGCAGGCCGTCCGGCTGGGACTGAACTCGAGGGTGTTCGACCTTCAAGGCCTGGTGCTGCTGGCCGCGCTGCAGTTCGACCGGCGTGACCGGCGCGGCCTGGCCGGCTCGCTGCACAGCATGGCGCGCCTGCGGGCCGACGCGCCTGGCAGTGCGCGCCTGCGGCGCTTCGAGGCGGTGGTGCAGCTCCTTTACAGCCTGCTGCAGCGCAAGGTGGCCGACGCCATCGCGCAACTGAACGAGATGCTGGCCGAGAGCATGGCGCCGGACTTCGAGTTCGAGGCGGCCTGCAACCTGCTGATGGTGCTGTCGCGAGTCGATCGCTCCGAACTGCACCTGGCCGATCTGGACGAGCAGCTGACGCGGCTGGCTGAACGCTTCGCGGTGTCGCGAACGACCTGCGAGCTCCTGTGCGGCGCATTGCGTGGCGACTTCGCGGTGATGCAATGCATCCGCGGGGGCTATGCGGGCATCGGCGCCATCGCCGAGGAGGCGGTGTCGCTCACGGTTGCGGGCCAACCGCACCAGACGGTCGAATTGCTGCTGGCGCAGGCGCGGCGCACGCTGAATGCCAAGTTGAAGGACCTGGCCCTGCACACGCTGGACCGCCACCACGCCAGCATCGAAGGCGCCGCCGGGCTGCGCGAACAGGTGCAGGACCTGCAGCGGCGCTACGGCAGCTACGGCACGCAGGTGCGGCTGGCGCGCATCGACGACGCGCGCTCGATGGTGTCGGCGGCGCGGCCGACGTAGGCGCCCGGCTACCATCGGCGCATGAGCGCCAAGATCCTGTTCGGCTTCCACGCCGTGACCGTGCGGTTGAAGACCGCGTCCAAATCCGTCATCGAGGTGCATGTCGACGCCAGCCGGCGCGACCAGCGCATGCGCGAATTCTTGGCGCGCGCACGCGAGGCCGGCACGAAGATCGTCGACAGCGACGACGATCGCCTGCACAAGTTGTGCGGCACGCACCGCCACCAGGGCGTGGTGGCGCGCGTCGAGGCGGTGGCGATGAGCCATTCGCTCGACGACACGCTGGATGGCGTCGATGGCGACCCGCTGATCCTGGTGCTCGACGGCATCACCGACCCGCACAACCTGGGCGCCTGCCTGCGCGTGGCCGACGGCGCCGGGGCGCACGCGGTGATCGCGCCGAAGGACCATGCGGTGGGCGTCAATGCCACGGTGGCCAAGGTGGCCAGCGGCGCAGCCGAGACGGTGCCGTACTTCATGGTCACCAACCTGGCGCGCACGCTGAACGAACTGAAGGAGCGCAACATCCTCGTCGTCGGCACCTCCGACACGGCCGAGCAGTCGCTCTACGACATCGACCTGTCCGGCCCGGTGGCGCTGGTGCTTGGCGCCGAGGGCAGCGGCATGCGCCAGCTCACCGGCAAGACCTGCGACCTGCTGGTGCGCCTGCCGATGAAAGGCGCGGTGGAGAGCCTGAACGTGTCGGTGGCCTCGGGCATCTGCCTCTACGAAGCGCTGCGCCAGCGGGAGCGCCGTGGCTGAGCTCGACGAGCCGCTGCGCGATGTGCGCGAGCGCATCGATCGCGCCTCGCGCGTCTGCGTGCTCAGCGGCGCCGGCATGTCGGCGGAAAGCGGCATCGCCACCTTCCGCGACGCGTTGACGGGGCTGTGGTCTCGTTTCGACCCGGCGCAGCTGGCCAGCGTGGAAGGCTTTCGCGCCGACCCGCCGCTGGTGTGGGACTGGTATGCCGAAAGGCGCGAGGGCGTGCGCTGTGCGCAGCCGAACGCCGGGCACCTTGCGCTCGGAGCGTTCGTGCGGCGCCGGCCCGGCGTGCTGACGGTGGTGACCCAGAACGTCGACGATCTGCACCAGCGCGCCGGCAACCGCGATGCGATCCGGCTGCACGGCGACATCCTGCGCGACCAGTGGCTGGACGGCTGCGGCCGCGGCCGCGTCTGCGAGGTCGGGCAGGCCGCGCCCGGCCGGCCGCCCCGCTGCGCCGAGTGCGGCAATCTCGTGCGCCCCGGCGTGGTCTGGTTCGGCGAGATGCTGCCGGCCGGTGCGATGGACGCGGCCGAGCGTGCCGCGCGCACGAGCGAGGTGATGCTGGTGGTGGGCACGTCGGGCGCCGTCTGGCCGGCCGCCGGCCTGGCAGCGAAGGCCCGGCGCAGCGGCGCCTTCGTGGCCATCGTCAACCCGCACGCCAGCGAGATCGACGCCGAGGCGCACGTGCTGCTGCAGGGCACGGCGGCGCAACTGCTGCCTCGGCTGTTCTGAGGCGACGCGCTGGCTACACTGGCGCCACCGCCCCACGAGCCGAGCCGCCATGCCTGTCATCGACGTCCGCCATCCGCTGGTCAAGCACAAGGTCGGCCTGCTGCGCGAGAACGACATCTCGACGAAGAAATTCCGTGAACTGACGAACGAGCTCGCGCGGCTGCTGGCCTACGAGGCCACCGCCGATTTCCCGCTCGAGAAGGCGATGATCGATTGCTGGAGCGGCCCCACCGAGGTGGACCGCATCGCCGGTCGCAAGGTGACGGTGGTGCCGATCCTGCGTGCCGGCCTGGGCATGCTCGACGGCGTGCTCGACATGATTCCCAACGCGAAGGTCAGCGTGGTCGGGCTGTCGCGCAACCACGAGACGCTGCAGCCCGAGCACTACTTCGAGCGCTTCGTCGGCCACCTCGACGAGCGCACGGCGCTGATCGTCGACCCGATGCTCGCCACCGCCGGTTCGATGATCGCCACGGTCGACCTGCTCAAGCGCCGCGGCTGCAAGGACGTGCGCGCGCTGGTGCTGGTGGCCGCGCCCGAAGGCGTGGCGGCGCTGGAGAAGGCGCACCCCGACGTGCGCTGCTGGACAGCGGCGATCGACAGCCACCTGAACGAGCTCGGCTACATCATTCCGGGCCTCGGTGACGCGGGCGACAAGATCTTCGGCACCAAGTGACGTGTTGACTTTGGGCAACACGCTCGGCTTGCCATTCTTTACATGATGGTCCGGATCGCGTATTGCGATTGACACATCCGGCGGTTAGGGTTGCGGCATGCACCAAGAACGCATCCAACCCCTGGCCGCCCCGCGCGCCGCGGTGGCCCGAATCCCGTTTCGGCTGTGGATGACCGGCAGTCTCGCGGTCGTGATGGCCTCGCTGTGCACCGGCCGCGGTGTGCTCGATGTCGAACGCCTGGCCAGTTCGATGCGCGTGCTGCGCCACAGCCCATTCGGCGTGAAGGAGACGGTGCAACGCATCGAGGACGCCGCGCGCGAACGTGGCCACGAGGTGCTGGCGCGCGTGGGTCAGCAGGGGCAGGTGATCGTGCTGGCCTCGTCGATGGGCGGCACGCCGGTGCTGATGGCCTCGGCCGATTCGCCGCCCGATGTGCCGCTGAGCGTGCAGGTGGTGCGCAGCGCCGACGGCGGCGCCGATGTGCTGGTCACGCAGTCGCTCGACTCAGGCTGGGACGGCATGCCCGCATCGGTGGCCGACGAACTGGCGCACCTGCCCGAACTGCTGGACCGCGCCCTCGGTTGATCGCGCCGTTCAGATCCCGCCGGCGGCGCCGACCACGGCGCCCAGGGCCACCAGCCACATCGGGCTGAGCCTGAACCGCATCATCGCGACGATCGTCACCGCGATCAGCGCGAGCGCACCGACACGCTGGCCAGGGACGCGCACGAAGGGCTCGGCGAGCACCCATCCCGTGGCCAGCAGCAGGCCCAGCGTCAGCGGGGCCATGCCGGTGGTGAAGGCGCGCACGCCGGGGTGCTCGCGCCGTTGCGCAGCCCAGCGCGACACGGCGAGCACGAGCAGCGTCGACGGAAGCATCGTGCCGGCCAGCGTGACCAGCGCACCGGCGGCGCCGGCGACGTTCCAGCCGATCACCGCGACGAACAGCACGTTCGGCCCTGGAGCCGCCTGTGCGATCGCGATGGAACTGGTGAACTGCGCGTCGCTGATCCAGCCGTGCTCGACGACGACGTAACGGTGCATGTCGGACGCCGTGGTGATGGCGCCACCCACCGCCAGCAGGCTCAGCAGCATGAAGTGCCCGAGCAGCGAGAGCAGGTCGGTCGCGGACAGGCCGTTCATCGGCGCAGCCTCCGCCACGCGAATGCACAGGCCATCGGGCCGATGCACAGGATCACCCAGACCAGCGGCACGCGGGCCAGTGCGATCGCGGCGAATGTGGCTGCCGCGATGACGCCGCAGGCCAGCGCACCCATGCGGTTGCCGCGCAGCGTGCCGATCAGCTTGAAGGCGGTCACCAGCACCAGCCCGGCCGCCACGGCGCCCATGCCGCGCAGCGCGCCGGCGACGGCCGGCACGCCGGAGAAACGGTCGTAGACCAGTGTCAGCGCCATCACGATGGCCAGTGGCACCAGCAGCAGGCCGGCCAGTGCCGCCAGCGCGCCGCGTGTGCCGAACCAGCGGTCGCCGAGCATCAGCGCGAGATTGACCACGTTCGGCCCGGGCAGCACCTGGCTGGCCGAGAGCAGCTCGACGAACTGCTCGCGCGTCAGCCAGCGCTTGTTCTCCACGAGCTCGACCTGCGCCACCGCGAGCACGCCACCAAAGCCCTGCAGCGCCAGCCGGTTGAAGCTGAAGAAGAGGTCGGCCAGCGATCGCGGGCCGGACGACGTGTCGGTCATCGGGGCCTACGCGCGTGGGCACCGGCCCACAGGCTCAGCGCGATGGCGACGAACATCCAGACCGCACCCACCCAGTGGAGCTGGGTGTAGCCCGAGTGGCTGAGCAGCACGCCACCGCTGGCCGCGCCGATGGCCTGGCCGAGGTAGATCGCCGAGGTGTTCAGCGCCATCAGGGCCGGCGCCAGGGCCTGGGCGGCCAGCCCCAGGCGGGCCTGCTGCGCCGAATTGGTTGCGAAGCAGCCCAGCGCCCACGGCACCAGCACCAGCGCCATGGTCGCGAAGCCGGTGGCCAGCGGCCAGGCCAGCAGCGACAGCGTGATCAGGCACAGCGTGAGGGCCACGCAGCGCGCGGCGCCGAAGCGGTCGATGTGGCGCGAGAGCAGCACGTTGCCGAGCAGGCCGAAGGCCCCGAACCAGGCGAACAGCAGGCTGATCTGCGCCGGCGTGGCGTTCAGCGTCTGGCGGTAGTAGGGCGCGAAGTAGGAGAACAGCGTGAACTGCCCGGCGCTCTGCAGTGCGGTGACGGCGACGATCGCCATCAGCACCGGGTGCGTGAACGCCTCGCGCCAGGCGGCCAGCGACAGCGCGGCCGGCTTCACGCCGTCGGGCATGGCACGGTACACCCAGACCGCGGACGCAGCGGCGAGCAGCGAGACCGCGCCGAAGGCGACACGCCAGCCGAAGGTCTCGCCCAGCCATGACGCGATCGGCATGCCCGCCACCGAGGCGAGCGACCAGCCGAGGAAGACGAAGGTGATGGCGCGGCCGCGGTGCTCCGGTGCCGTCATGTGGCCGATCGCCGCCGCCGCCTGCGGCGTGAACACGGCCGCGCCGAGCATGCACAGGGCGCGCACCGGCCACAGCGCCGCGTAGTCGGGCATCAGCGCCGAGAGCGCGTGGCCGGCGGCGTACCAGGTCAGCGAGGCGGCGAGCAGCCGGCGCCGGTCGAATCCGGCCACCCAGCCGGCGAGCAGCGGAGCGCACAAGCCCATCACCACGGCGCCGATGGCGATCAGCTGCCCGGCTATTGCCACCGACACCTGCAGCGAGCGCGACAGGTCGTTCAGCGTGCCGGCGACCACCATCACCCCGCAGCCGATGACGAAGTTGCCGCTGAGCAGCGCCCAGCGCACGCTGCTGGCCCCCCGCTCGTCGAGTACGCCTTGCGGCCCCACGATGGGGCGCGGGCCAGCTTGAGGCGGCCCGGCGCCGGGCCCGCCACGGCCGGCACCCATGCTCATCGGATCACGCGCAGTGCGTCGGGATTGACGATGTTCGTCGGCTTCTGGTGGATGAAATTGATGACGTTCTCGAACGCCGCGCGGAAGTAGAGCTCGTAGCTGTCCTGCTCGACATAGCCGATGTGGGGCGTGCACACCGCGTTCTCCAGCCGCAACAGCGGGTGGCCCTGGAGAATGGGCTCGCTCTCGAACACATCGACGGCGGCCATGCCGGGTCGGCCGCGGTTCAGCGCGCCGACCAGTGCGCCTTCCTCGATCAGTTCGGCGCGCGAGGTGTTGACGAGCAGCGCGGTGGGTTTCATGCGCGTCAAGGCGTCGTGCTTGACGATGCCGCGGGTGGCCTCGTGCAGGCGCAAGTGCAGCGTCAGTACGTCGCTGCTTTCGAAGAACTGCTCGCAGCTCTCGGCCGCGGCGTGGCCGTCGGCCACCGCGCGCTCGCGCGAGGCCTCGCTGCCCCACACCTGCACCTTCATGTCGAAGGCGCGGCCGTAGCCGGCCACCAGCTGGCCGATCTTGCCGTAGCCCCAGATGCCCAGCGTGCGACCCTTGAGCACCGTGCCGATGCCGAAGTTGGGCGGCATCGACGCCGCCTTCAGCCCCGACTGCTGCCAGGCGCCGTGCTTGAGGTTGCCGATGTACTGCGGCAGCCGGCGCATCGCCGCCATGATCAGCGCCCAGGTGAGCTCGGCGGGTGCCGTGGGCGAGCCGGCGCCTTCGGCCACGGCGATGCCCAGCCGCGTGCAGGTGTCGAGGTCGATGTGCGAGCCGACCCGCCCGGTCTGGGCAATCAGCTTGAGCTTGGGCAGTTTCTCGAGCAGTTGCCGCGGGAACTGCGTGCGCTCGCGGATCAACACCAGAACGTCGGCGTCGCGCAGGCGGATCGACAACTGCCCGATGCCCTTGACGGTGTTGGTGAAGACCTTGGCGTTCAGCGGTTCCAGCATCGCCGCGCACTGGAGCTTGCGCACGGCATCCTGATAGTCGTCGAGGATGATGATGTTCACGGGCGAAGGCGGGCAGCGGCGGGTTTCTCCCGGCGATTGTGCACGCCCGGCGCCGTGTCGCTACGATCGTCGCCTTTGCGCAGCCCCGACCAGGAGACATCCATGACGATCTCGATGCATTCGGCCAGCGTGCCGGTGTTCACCCGCATGCTCGGCCACCTCGTGCTGTGGATGGACAAGGCCGAAGCCCATGCCCAGGCGAAGAAGTTCGATCCGTCGGTGTACCTGGTGGCGCGGCTGGCGCCCGACATGCTGCCCTTCATCAAGCAGATCCAGATCGCCTGCGACGCCGCCAAGTTCGGCGTGGCGCGCCTGGGCGGCGTCGAGGCGCCCAGGTTCGACGACAACGAAGCCAGCGTGGCCGACCTGCGCGAGCGCATCCGCAAGACGCTGGAGTTCGTCCGATCGGTGCCGGCCGACGCCATCGACGGCAGCGAGGCGAAGGACATCACCGTGCCGCGCCGCGACGGCAACATCACGATGAAGGGCGAGGCGTACCTGAAGAACTACGTGCTGCCCAACTTCTTCTTCCACGTCACCACCGCCTACGCGCTGCTGCGCCACAACGGCGTCGAGCTGGGCAAGGGCGACTACCTGGGCAGCCTGACTTGACCTTGCCCGTCCACGACCTCGCGCTGTTCGTCGGGGCGGCGCTGCTGCTGAACCTGACGCCCGGGCCGGACATGCTGTTCGTGGCCGGCACCGCCGCCTCGCGCGGGCGGCGCGCCGGGCTGCTGGCGGCGCTGGGCGTGGGCGCGGGCTGTCTGTTCCACACCGTGCTGGCCGCAGTCGGCCTGTCGGCGCTGCTGGCAGCGTCGGACCTGGCCTTCAACGCCGTCAAGTGGGCCGGCGCCGCCTACCTGGTGTGGACCGGGCTGGCGATGCTGCGCGCGCGGCGCGCGGACGCGGATGTTTCATCGGCGCGCACTGTCCACGGCGGCAACCCGTTCTGGCAGGGCGCGCTGACGAATGCGCTGAACCCCAAGGTGGCACTGTTCTTCCTGGCCTTCCTGCCGCAGTTCATCGACACCGGCGCGCCGGGCCAGGCCTGGGCGCTGGTGGTGTTGGGCACGCTGTTCAACCTGGGCGGCACGGGCGTGAACCTGGTCGTCGCATGGGTGGCCAGCCGCGCGGCGGCAGGCTTGGCGAGCGCTGACGGCGCGGGACGGGTCGGCCCCTGGCTGCAGCGTGCCGCCGGGGCGATGTTCGTCGGTCTGGGCTTGAAGCTGGCGCTGAGTTCGCGCTAGTCGGGGTGGCTCAGGGCCACATGTCCTTGGCGGCCAGTCCGCCGAAGCCCGAGCGCGGCGCGCGCGTCGGGAAGTGACGGTTCAGCAGCGCCAGGCGCCGATCGGCTTCCTGCTGGCTGCGCTCGAGCGAAACGAGGGCGAACACCTCGGCACGCAGGTGCCACAGGTCGCGCATCGTGCGGGCGAACTCGATGCGGTCGAGCAGCTTGGCCGCGGCCGGCAGGGAGAGGTCGACCACGGACTGGAAGAAGTCCTGGCGGGCCGCCGCCAGCACCAGCGATCGGTCGACGCCGACATCCTCCTGAAGCGGCGTGCCGTTCCAGCCGGCCGACAGCCACGACCTGACACGCAACAGCCAGGCCTGCGAAGACAGGTTTCGTTGCGGTGGGCAGATCTCCAGCCGCGCGGGGCGCGTGCGGCTGGCGGGTGGGCGGCGTTGGTGCAGGCTGGTGATCATGGTGCCAAGCCGTTCGCAGGGGGCGACGGCGTGGACTCCAGTGTGAACCTGCACACAGCCTCGTGGCTCAACGAGAAGCGGGCAAGAGCGCCTCTATTTCACGCTCTGGCGTAAGCTGCGCGGCTGTTTCTTCGGACGTTGGGGAATACGCGATGCGATGGATGCGGCGTGGGTTGATGCTGGTGGTGCTGCTGGCGATAGCAGCGGTGGCCTTGTACCTGGTCTATCGCCAGCGGGTGCTGCCGCAGACGGACGGTAGCGTGCAGCTCAGCGGTCCGGCCGGCGAGGTCCGCATCGAGCGTGACGCCGTCGGCATCCCGACCATCCGCGCCGGCAGTGCGGAGGATGCCGCGTTCGGTCTGGGCTTCGTGCATGCGCAGGACCGCCTGTGGCAACTCGAGACCCACCGCCGCATCGCTTCCGGTCGCCTGGCCGAGGCCTTCGGTGCGCCGGCCCTGGAGACCGACCGCTTCCTGCGCGCGCTGGGTGTCAAGCGCGCTGCCGCGGCGCAGTGGGCGCGCATCGAGCCGCAGGCCCGCAGCGTGCTCGTCGCCTACAGCCAGGGCGTGAACGCCTTCGTGCAGCAGGCCATGCAGGCGCGTCCGCCCGAGTTCCTCATCCTCGGGCTGCAGCCGGAACCCTGGACCCCGCAGGACAGCCTCGCCTGGGCGATCATGATGGCCTGGGACCTGGGCGGCAATTGGGGCACCGAGCTGCAGCGCATGCGGCTGTCGCTGCGCCTGCCGGTCGAGCGCATCAACGAGCTGATCCCGCCTTACCCCGGCGACAAGCCGCTGGCGACGGCCGACTACGCTGCGATGTACCGCACGCTGAAGGTCGATGGCAAACTCGGCGCACAGGCGCTGCAGCACGCGCCGGAGTCGGGCATCGAGGGCGTCGGCTCGAACAACTGGGTGCTTGCCGGTTCGACCACCACCACCGGCAAGCCGTTGCTCGCCAACGACCCGCACCTGAAGTTGAGCGCTCCGGCGCTGTGGTACTTCGCCCGCATCGAGACGCCGGCGTTCAAGGTGGCAGGCGCCACCATGCCCGGCCAGCCGACCGTGGTGCTCGGCCAGAACGAGCACATCGCCTGGGGTTTCACCAACACCGGGCCGGACGTACAGGACCTCTACCTGGAACGCATCCGGCCAGGCGACCCGACGCACTACCAGACTCCGCAGGGCTGGGAGAAGTTCGAGACCTTCGAGGAGACGATCAAGGTCAAGGGCCAGAGCGACGTCCAGATGACGGTGCGCGCGACGCGCCACGGGCCGGTCATCTCCGACGCTGGCGTGGCCAGTGGCCTCACGGGGCCGGCGAGCAGCCCCGGCTACGTCCTGGCGATGCGCTGGACGGCGCTGGATCCCGACCCCGGCACGCTGGAGGCGAGCCTGGACATGGTGCAGGCCCGCTCGGTGCCCGAGTTCGTCAAGGCGACCTCACGCTACGTCGCGCCGATGCAGAACATGGTGGTGGCCGACCGCGAGGGCCGCATCGGCGTGGTCTCGGCCGGGCGTGTGCCGCTGCGCAAGCCCGACAACGAGCTGAAGGGGCAGGTGCCGTCGCCCGGCTGGGAGGCTCGCTACGACTGGGCCGGATTCCTCGACCCGACCGTGACGCCGCGCGAGCTCGACCCGCCGCGCGGCTGGATCGCCACGGCGAACCAGCGCATCCACCCGGTGGACTATCCGCACTACATCACCAACGAGTGGGCGGCGCCCTATCGCATGCAGCGCATCGAACAGATGCTGCAGGCCAAGCCGAAACACTCGATCGACGACCTGCGCGACATGCACGGCGACGTGCTCTCGCTGGCCACCGTGCGGCTGTTGCCGGTGCTGCGCCTGGCTCGATCCGAGCATCCGCTGGCCGCGGCGGCGCAGCGTGAACTGGCCGATTTCGATGGCCGCATGGTCGGCGACAAGGCTGCTGCGTTGATCTTCTGGGCCTGGGCCCGGCAGCTGTCGCAGGGTGTGTTTGCCGACGAGATGGGCGCCGAGTCCTGGTCAGCCGGAGGTCGCGCTTACCGCGACGCACTGGAAGCCGTGATGGAGGGCAACGGTGCCTGGTGGTGCGACGACAAGAGCACGCCGGCGGAAGAGACCTGCGCGCAGCAGAACGCGGCGGCGCTGACCCGCGCGCTCGACGAACTGCAACAGCTGCAGGGGCCGGACCCCGCTGCCTGGCGCTGGGACCGCGCCCACCAGGCACGCTCGGAGCACCGGCCGTTCAGCCGTGTGAAGGCGCTGGCGCCCTGGTTCGAGATGCGCGCTCCGATGGGCGGCGACACCTACACCGTCAACGTGTCGCGCGTCGGCCTGAAGCCCGACGCGACCACCGGCGAGCTGTACCTCGACGAGCATGGCCCGTCGCTGCGGGCGTTGTACGACCTGGGGGACCCGGCACAGTCGCGCTTCATGCATTCCACCGGGCAGTCGGGCATCTCGCTGTCGCCGCTGTACCGCAGCTTCGTGGAGCGCTGGGCGAAGGTGGACTACGTGCCGGTGTGGGGTGGGGCGGCCGAGCACACGCTGGTGCTGCAGCCGCGCAAGTGAAGGCCGGGCGGTACGCGCCGCCCAGAGCCGCTCAGACCTGGCCGAACAGCGCCTTGCGCTGGGGCGTGTACTTCCACCACGGCGCAGCCGGTGCGCCGCGCATGAAGTCGGTCGCGGCCATGAAGGTGTCGAGTACGCAGGGGTCTTGCCGCTGGCCGGTCGCGGCGCACAGCTTCTGGTAGAGCACGAAAGGATCCTTGCCACGCAGCTCTGCGGGCGAGTGGATGCCGATCAGGCGCAGGTCGGCCGCCAGCGCCGGGCCGATGTTGGGCAGTTGCTCCAGCGTCTCGCACTCCGCGGCGCTCGCCGCCTTGGGTGACTTGATGGTCTGCGCGGCACCCATCTCACATCATCATGTTGTTGCGGATCAGCCCGACCGCCAGGCCCTCGAGCTCGAAATCGCCTTCCGCCGAGCTTCGGTCGGCGGAGACAACGATGGTCTGGAAGTCGGGGTTCTCGGGGATCAGTTCGATGCCGGTGCGTGTGCGCTTGAAGCGCTTGACGGTGACCTCGTCACCGAGGCGCGCGACGACGATCTGGCCGTTCTTGGCGTCCGTCGCTTTCTGCACGGCGAGCAGGTCGCCGTCCATGATGCCGGCGTCGCGCATGCTCATGCCGCGCACCTTCAGCAGGTAGTCGGGCCGGCGCGGGAACATGCTGGCTTCGAGCAGGTAGGTCTGGTCGATGTGCTCCTGCGCCAGGATCGGGCTGCCGGCGGCCACGCGTCCCACCAGGGGCAGCGACAGCTGCGACAGGCTGGGCAGCGGCAGGCTGAACTGCTTGCCGCGCGACTCGTTGAGCGCACGCAATGTGTCAGACTTCAAGCGGATGCCGCGCGAGGTGCCGCCCACCAGTTCGATGACGCCTTTGCGCGCCAGCGCCTGCAGGTGCTCCTCGGCGGCATTGGCCGACTTGAAGCCCAGCTCGGCGGCGATCTCGGCGCGCGTGGGCGGGGCGCCGGTGCGCTCGATGGCGCTTTGCACCAGGTCGAGGATCTGCTGCTGCCGGTCGGTGAGTTTGGGCTTTTCCTGCACGGGGTCTCCTGGGCGGGAATGACGACGTCGCTGGATGAATGTCCAGTGGCTGTATTTTCATCCAGTTCGCAGAAAAATGCAAAACGACGCACGCATCGTGGCCGTCCTGGCCACCGGAGGCACGATCGCCGGCACCGCCGCGCAGGCCGGCGACAACATCGGCTACACCGCCGCGCAACTCGGCGTGCAGGCGCTCGTCGAGGCCGTGCCGGCGCTGCGCGAGGTGCCGCTGATCACCGAGCAGGTGGCGCAGGTCGACAGCAAGGACATGGAGTTCTCGATCTGGGCCGCGCTGGCTGCCCGGGTGGCGCATCACCTCGCTGACGACGGCGTCGCGGGCATCGTGATCACCCACGGCACCGACACGCTGGAGGAGACGGCCTACCTGCTGCAGCGCCTGCTCGCGCCGGCCAAGCCGGTGGTGCTGGCGGCGGCGATGCGGCCGGCCACCGCGCTGCTGCGCGACGGCCCGCAGAACCTGCTCGATGCGGTGTCGCTGGCGCGCGAGCCGGGCGCGCGCGGCGTGATGGCGGTGCTGGCCGGCACGGTGCATTCCGCCTGGGACGTGCGCAAGGTGCACAGCTACCGCCTCGATGCCTTCGGCTCGGGCGAGGCCGGGCCGGTGGCGCGCTTCGAGGAGGGCTGGGTGCGCCGCCTGCGCGGCTGGCCGGCGGGCGAGGCGATCGGGCTGGCGGTGCTGAATCAGCCCTGGCCCTGGGTCGAGATCATCACCAGCCACGCCGCGGCGCGAGGCGATCTCGTGCGGGGGCTGGTCGCCGCCGGCGTCAGGGGCATCGTGCTGGCCGGCACCGGCAACGGCAGCGTGCACCACGCGCTCGAAGCGGCATTGATCGAGGCGCAGCACGCAGGCGTGGCGGTGCTGCGCAGCACGCGATGCCTCGATGGCCCGGTGCAGATGAAGCGCGGCGACGAGTTGCCGTCGGCCGGCACGCTGACGCCGGTGCAGGCGCGCATCGAGCTGATGCTCCAGCTGATGCGCGCTTGAGTCGCCGAAGCGAAGCGCCTCTGAAAGTGCGCAGCGCAGGCGACTCAACTCAGGCCGTCGCTGGCCAGCTTCGCAGGGCCTTCGCTCTGGCCTGAGTCGCCGAAGCGAAGCGCCTCTGAAAGTGCGCAGCGCAGGCGACTCAACTCAGGCCGTCGCTGGCCAGCTTCGCAGGGCCTTCGCTCTGGCCTGAGTCGCGAAGCGCCCTGAAAGTGCGCAGCGCAGGCGACTCAACTCAGGCCGTCGCTGGCCAGCTTCGCAGGGCCGTCGCCCTGGCCTGAGCGGCGTCGGGGAGGGGGCTCAAACCACCGTCAGCGTCACGTCGATGTTGCCGCGGGTGGCGTTCGAGTACGGGCACACCTTGTGCGCCGCATCGACCAGCGCCTGCGTGTCGGCCTTCGACCAGCCCGGCACGCTGATCTGCATCGCGACCTGGATGCCGAAGCCGGCCGGGATCGGGCCGATGCCCACGTCCGCGGTGATGCTCGCATCGGCCGGGACGACCTTCTTCTGCGTGCCGGCGACGAACTTCATCGCGCCCATGAAGCAGGCCGAGTAGCCGGCGGCGAACATCTGCTCGGGGTTGGTGCCGTTGCCGCTGCCGCCCATTTCCTTCGGGGGGGCCAGCGTGACGCTGAGCTTGCCATCGTCGGACTTGGACGTGCCTTCGCGGCCGCCGGTGGTGGTGGCGTGCGCGGTGTAGATCACTTTCTCGAGGGCCATGGTGCTTCCTTCAGTGGGTGGGGGACAGGGGCTGGGCATCGAGCAGCTGCGTGCGCAGATGCTGGAGTCTCTGGGTGAGCGCGACGAGTTCGTCGGCACTGCAGCCGGTGGCGGCGGCCAGCGCGCGCGGCACGGACTGGGCGCGCCGCTTGAGCGCCTGGCCGTCGGCCGTGAGGCTCACGAGCACGCGCCGCTCGTCGTCGCTGGCGCGTTGGCGGCTCAGCCAGCCGGCGGCCTCCATGCGCTTGAGCAGCGGCGTCAGCGTGCCGGAGTCGAGGAAGAGGCGTTCGCCGAGCTCGTTCACGGCCAGGCCGTCGCGCTCCCACAGCACCAGCAGGGCCAGGTACTGCGGGTAGGTCAGGCCCAGCGGCTCGAGCAAGGGCTTGTAGACCCTGGTCATCGCCAGCGAGGCGGAATAGAGCGCAAAGCAGAGCTGGTTGTCGAGCTGCAGCCAGTCGATCGGACGCTGGGCTTTGGCGGGGGTGTGTGCGCGTGCCATGGGTGAACTGTAGTTGAAAGCGAGCAATTGAATTGTGTGCAATCTAATGACCCTGAGCAGCACATGGATTGGCAGCGGGGCGTTCAGCCCGCCGCCGTCATCTCGTCGATGCGGGTGCTCAGATCGAGCCAGCGCGCTTCGAGCCGCTCGATCTCGTCGTTGACCGCCTTCAGGCGCTTGCCGGCCTCGACCAGCTTCTCCGGCGTGGATGCCGCATCCGCGAGCGTGGCCTCGAGCTTGTCACGCTCGCCGAACAGCACGTGCATGCGGTGGTCGGTCAGCGTCAGCTCCTTCTTCAGCGGCTTGGCCTCGTCGGCGCGCGCCTGGCGCGCGGCGGCGGCGGCCTTGCGGTCCTCCTTGCGTTTGGGCGCCGCGTCCTCGCGCAGCTTGCGCGACTGTGCCGATGCGGCCTTGGAGGCCTCGCGCGATTGCTCCAGCAGCCACTTCTGGTAGTCGTCGAGGTCACCGTCGAAGGGCTTGAGTGCGCCGCCGGCGACCAGCCAGAACTCGTCGCAGACCTCGCGCAGCAGCGCGCGGTCGTGGCTGACCAGCATCACCGTGCCCTCGAACTCGTTGAGCGCCATCGACAGCGCCTCGCGGGTGGTCAGGTCCAGGTGGTTGGTCGGCTCGTCCATCAGCAGCAGGTTGGGGCGCTGCCACACGAGCATGGCCAGCACCAGGCGCGCCTTCTCGCCGCCGGACAGCGTGCCGACCGGCTGCGTGACCATCTCGCCGACGAAGCGGAAGGAGCCGAGGAAGTCGCGCAGTTCCTGCTCGCGCGCGGCCGGGCCGACGTCGCGCGCCAGCCGTACCATGTGCATCAGCGGGCCGTCGGCGGGCGAGAGCACGTCGAGTTCCTGCTGCGCGAAGTAGCCGATCACCAGGCCCTTGCCCTCGGTCATCGTGCCGGCGAGCGCCGGCAGTTCGTGCGAGATCGTCTTCACGAAGGTCGACTTGCCCTGGCCGTTGGCACCGAGGATGCCGATGCGCTGGCCGGCGAGCACCGAGCGATCGATCCCGGAGACGATGCGCGTCTCCTTGCCATCGTCGGCGCGATACCCGCAGGCGAGGTCGCTGAAGGCCAGCATCGGATTCGGCAGCGACAGCGGCTCGCGGAACTCGAACTGGAAATCGCTCGCCGTGAGCACCGGCGCGAGCTTCTCCATGCGCGCCAGCGCCTTGACGCGGCTTTGCGCCTGCTTGGCCTTGCTCGCCTTCGCCTTGAAGCGGTCGATGAACTTCTGCAGGTGCGCCATGCGTTCCTGCTGCTTGGCGTAGCTGGCCTGCTGCAGCGCCATGCGTTCGGCGCGCATCTCTTCGAAGGTGGTGTAGTTGCCGCCGTAGCGCGTCAGCTTGGTCTCGTCGAGGTGCAGCGTGACCTTGGTGATCGCGTCGAGGAATTCGCGGTCGTGGCTGATGACGATCAGCATGCCCTGGTAGCGCTGCAGCCAGGCCTCGAGCCAGACGAGCGCGTCGAGGTCCAGGTGGTTGGTCGGCTCGTCGAGCAGCATCAGGTCGGCCGGGCACATCAGCGCGCGGGCCAGCTGCAATCGCATGCGCCAGCCGCCGGAGAAGCTGTTCACCGGCGCGTCGAGCTGCTCGCTGCGGAAACCCAGGCCCATCAACATCGACTGCGCGCGGGCGCGGGCGTCGAAGCCGCCGGCGTCCTGGATGGCATGGTGCGCCTCGGCGATTTCGTGGCCGTCGTCGGCGGCTTCGGCGGCGGCCAGGCGCTGCTGCGCCAGCATCAAAGGCGTGTCGCCCTGAAGCACGAAGTCGGTGGCACCGTCCTCGGTTTCGGGCATGTCCTGCGCCACCTCGGCCATGCCGCCGCGCTGCTGCCAGCGCGGCGGCATCTGCACCTCGCCGCCATCGGCGTGCAGCCGGCCGGTGAGCAGCGCGAACAGCGAGGACTTGCCGGCGCCGTTGCGGCCGACCAGGCCGATCTTCTCGCCGGGCTGCAGCGTGACGCTGGTGTGGTCCAGCACCAGCTTGACGCCGCGTCGCAGCGAGATGTCGTTCAGTACCAGCATGGAATCAGGTCTCGGTAGTCCGGGCGAGCTTGACGAGCGCCTCGCGCGTCATCAGCAGCACCTCGTCGTCGCCGGCGCTGGTGGGCAGCCAGGCGACCTCGGCGCGCGGGAAGGCGCGCTCGAAGTTCCAGCGTTCGTTGCCGATCTCGAGCACCAGCACGCCGTCGGCGTTCAGGTGGGCCGGCGCGTCGCGCAGGATGCGCCGCACCAGGTCCATGCCGTCGTCGCCGCCGGCCAGCGCCAGCGTCGGTTCGGCGCGGTACTCGGCCGGCAGCGCCGCCATGCTGGCGCTGTTGACGTAGGGCGGGTTGCACAGGATCAGGTCGTAGGGGCCGCGCACGGCGTTCAGCAGGTCGGACTGCATCAGCCGGATGCGAGTGCCGAGCTTGTGCTTGTCGACATTGATGCGGGCCACGTCGAGCGCGTCCTGCGAGAGGTCGGCGGCGTCCACCTGCACCTCGGGGAAGGCCATCGCCGCAATCACCGCCAGGCTGCCGTTGCCGGTGCACAGGTCGAGCACGTGGGTCGTGTGGTCGGTCAGCCAGGCGTCAAGCGTGCCGTCGCCTTCGGCGTCGGCGAGCAGTTCGGCAATGAAGGAGCGCGGCACGATCGTGCGCTCGTCGACGTAGAACGGTACGTTCTGCAGCCAGGCTTCTTTCGTGAGGTAGGCAGCGGGCTGGCGAGTCTCGATGCGCTTGGTGACCAGCGCTTCGGCCTTCGCCTGGTCATCAGCGGGCAGTTCGCGCTGCGCGCGCTCTTCCAGCGCATCGAGCGGCAGGCCGAGCGAGAACAGCACCAGCCAGGCCGCCTCGTCGAAGGCGTTGGTGGTGCCGTGGCCAAACGAAACGCCCGCCTGTTTGAGGCGGGCGCTTTGCGCAGTGATGAGGTCGATGAGCTTCATGCGAGCAGCGTGTGCAGTGTTCGTCGGTAGATGTTCTTCAGGGGCTCGAGGCTGGCCACCTCGACCCACTCGTCGATCTTGTGGATGCTCGCGTTGAGCGGCCCGAACTCGATCACCTGCGGGCAGATCTTCGCGATGAAGCGCCCGTCGGACGTGCCGCCCGTGGTCGAGAGCTCGGTGTCGATGCCGGTCTCCTCGCGGATGGCGCCGACCAGCGCTTCGCTCAGTGATCCCACCGGCGTCAGGAAGGGCTCGCCGCCCAGCGTCCAGTCGAGCGCGTAGTCCAGGCCGTGGTGGTCGAGCACCGCATGCACACGCTGCTTCAACTGCTCGGGCGTGGACTCGGTCGAGAAGCGGAAGTTGAAGTCCACGACCATCTCGCCGGGGATCACGTTGCTCGCTCCGGTGCCGGCGTGCACGTTCGACACCTGCCAGCTGGTCGGCGGGAAGTAGCGGTTGCCGCGATCCCATTCGATAGCCACCAGTTCGGCCAGCGCCGGCGCGGCGGCATGGATGGGGTTCTTCGCCAGGTGCGGGTAGGCGATGTGGCCTTGCACGCCCTTCACCTTCAGCCTGCCCGACAGCGAGCCGCGGCGCCCGTTCTTCACCATGTCGCCCAGGCGGTCCACCGACGTCGGCTCACCGACGATGCAGGCATCGAGCTGGATGCGTTGCGCCTGCAGCCACTCGCAGACCTTCACCGTGCCGTCGTGCGCCGGGCCTTCTTCGTCGCTGGTGAGCAGGAAGGCGACCGAGCCGCGGTGGGCGGGATGCGCGGCGACGAACTCTTCCGTGGCAACGACCATCGCCGCCAGCGAGCTCTTCATGTCGGCGGCGCCTCGGCCGTAGAGCCGGCCGGCACGGTGCGTGGGCACGAAGGGATCGCTGGCCCATTGTTCCAAGGGGCCGGTGGGCACCACGTCGGTGTGGCCGGCGAATGCGAGCAGCGGGGCCCGCGCATCGGTGCCGCGGCGCAGGGCCCACAGGTTGGTGACGCGGAAATCGTCCGGGCCCGAGACGATCGTCTCGAAGCCGAAGCCCAGCGGCACCAGCCGCTCGCGGATGACCTGCTGGCAGCCGCCGTCGTCCGGCGTCACGGAGCGGCGGGCGATCAGCTGTTCGGCTAGATGCAGCGTCCGGCTCATTCAATTCGGGCGCAGCATGCCCGACATCGTGCTCGAATCGTCGCGCACGTCGAGCTGGATCTCGGTGAACGTCGGCTGGTCGTCGTTCTCTTCCTTCTTCGGCTGGATGCGCGACACCGGCGACATGTCGTTCTGCAGCCGCCACATCAGGTTGGTCGGCGAATCGGCGTAGGCCAGGCCTTCGTCGCGGGTGATCATGTCGGTGGTGATCAGGCGCGCCAGGTCTTGCTCGAAGGTCTGCGAGCCCTCGGCCAGCGACTTCTCCATCGCTTCCTTGACGCCGGTGAAATCGCCCTGTTCGATCAGTTCGGAGACCAGCTTGGTGTTGAGCATCACCTCCACCGCCGGCACGCGGCCGCCGGCGACGGCACGCACCAGGCGCTGCGAGATCACCGCCTTCAGGCCGGCGGCCAGGTCGGCGAGCAGGGCGGGGCGCGATTCCGGCGAATAGAACGACAGGATCCGGCCGAGCGCGTGGTAGCTGTTGTTGGCGTGCAGCGTCGACAGCACCAGGTGGCCCGACAGCGCATACGAGATCGCCGAGGTCATGGTCTCGCGGTCGCGGATCTCGCCGATCATGATGCAGTCCGGCGCCTGGCGCAGCGCGTTCTTCAGGCCGACCTGCAGCGACTGCGTGTCGCGGCCCACCTCGCGCTGGTTGACCACCGACTTCTTGTTGGTGAACAGGAACTCGATCGGGTCCTCGATGGTAAGGATGTGGCCGGCCATCTGCTGGTTGCGCTGCTCCAGCATCGACGCGAGCGTGGTGCTCTTGCCGGTGCCGGTGGCGCCCACCATCAGGATCAGGCCGCGCTTCTCGAGAATCAGGTTGTTGAGGATGGTCGGGACGTTCAGGCTCTCCAGCGACGGGATCACCACCGGGATGCAGCGGAACACCGCCGCGATCGAGCCGCGCTGGCGGAAGGCCGAGAGCCGGAAGCTGCCGACGCCGGCGATGCCCACGCTCATGTTCAGCTCGCCGCTGTCCTCGAGCTCCTCGAGCTGCGTGGGTGTCAGCAGCTCGGCGAGCAGCTGGCGCGGCTGCGCGTGGGTGAGAGGCTGATCCGACAGCTGCAGCAGCTGGCCGTTGATCTTGATGAGGATCGGCGAGTTTGCCGACAGGTACACGTCGGACGCGTTCTTCTCGGCCATCAGCCGCAGCACGCGTTCCATGTTTCCGCCCGCAGAGCTCATGCGAATCCCCCTCGAGTTGGTTTGTCGTGGCCGTCGATCAGGCGCGCAGCAGGTCGTTGATGCTGGTCTTGGAGCGCGTCTGCGCATCGACCCGCTTGACGATCACTGCGCAGTTCAGGCTGTACTTGCCGTCGGCGCTGGGCAGGCTGCCGCTGACCACCACAGAACCCGACGGCACGCGGCCGTACGTCACTTCACCGGTGGTGCGGTCATAGATCTTGGTGCTCTGGCCGATGAACACGCCCATCGAGATCACCGAGTTCTCCTCGACGATCACGCCTTCGACCACCTCGGAGCGCGCGCCGATGAAGCAGTTGTCCTCGATGATGGTCGGGTTGGCCTGCAGCGGCTCGAGCACGCCGCCGATGCCGACGCCGCCCGACAGGTGCACGTTCTTGCCGATCTGCGCGCAGGAACCGACGGTGGCCCAGGTGTCGACCATCGTGCCTTCGTCGACGTAGGCGCCGATGTTCACGAAGCTGGGCATCAGGATGACGTTCTTTGCCAGATAGGAGCCGCGGCGCGCCACGGCCGGCGGCACCACGCGGATGCCGGTCTCGCGCATCGCGTCGTCGCTGACGTGGGTGAACTTGGTGTCCACCTTGTCGAAGAAGCTCAGGTCGCCGGCCCGCATCACGTGGTTCTCGTTCAGGCGGAAGCTCAGCAGCACCGCCTTCTTCACCCACTGGTTGACGGTCCACTGGCCCACGCCCTGGCGCTCGGCCACGCGCAGGCGGCCGGCGTTCAGGTCGGCGATCACCTGATCGACCGCCTCGCGCACTTGCGGGCTGTTGGCGGCGGTCAGACTGGCGCGGCCTTCCCAGGCGAGGTCGATGATGGCTTGCAGGTCTTGGCTCATGGGTCAGCGGGATTGGATGAAGGAAACGATGCGCTGGGCGGCCTCGACACATTCGTCGACACCGGCGACCAGCGCCAGACGCACGCGGCCGGCGCCGGGGTTGATGCCGCCGGACTCGCGCGCCAGCAGGCTGCCGGGCAGCACCGCCACATTGTATTGAGCCAGCAGGTCCAGCGCGAAGGCTACGTCGTCGCCACCGGCCACGCGCGCCCAGAGGTAGAAGCCGGCGTCGGGCAGCGCGACATCCATCACGCTGGCCAGCAGCGGCGTGACCTGGGCGAACTTGGCGCGGTACAGGCTGCGGTTGTCGACCACGTGCGCCTCGTCGTTCCAGGCGGCGATGCTGGCCGACTGCACCACCGGGCTCATGGCGCTGCCGTGGTAGGTGCGGTAGAGCAGGAACTGCTTCAGGATCGCCGCATCGCCGGCCACGAAGCCCGAGCGCATGCCTGGCACGTTGGAGCGCTTCGAGAGGCTCGTCAAAGCGATGAGGTTGCGGAAGTCCTTGCGGCCGAGCTGCAGCGCGGCTTCCAGCGAGCCCAGCGGCGGCTCGTCGCGGAAGTAGATCTCGGAGTAACACTCGTCGGATGCGATCACGAAACCGTGGCGATCGCTCAGCTTGAAGAGCTTCTGCCATTCCGCCAGCGGCATCACGGCGCCGGTCGGGTTGCCCGGCGAGCAGACGTACAGCAGTTGCGTGCGCGCCCACACGGCCTCGGGCACGCTGGCCCAGTCCGACGCGAAGTTGCGCGCCGGGTCGCTGTTGACGAAGGCCGTCTGCGCCCCGGCGAGCAGGGCCGCACCCTCGTAGATCTGATAGAACGGATTCGGGCAGACCACCGTGGCGCCCGGCTGGGTCGGGTCGATCACCGTCTGCGCCAGTGCGAAGAGCGCTTCGCGCGAGCCGTTCACCGGCAGCACCTGCGTGGCGGCATCGAGCGTGACGCCGTAGCGGCGCTGCACCCAGGTGGCGCAGGCCTCGCGCAGCGCCGGTTCGCCGGCGGTGGCCGGGTAGCTGGCCAGGCCTTGCAGGTTGTCGCTCAGCGCGCGCTTGATGAGTTCCGGCGTCGCATGCTTGGGCTCGCCGATGCCCAGGCCGATGGGCTTGTAGGCCGGGTTCGGCGTGATCTCGCGCGTCAGTGCACGCAGTCGTTCGAACGGGTAGGGGTGCAGGCGCGCGAGCAGCGGATTCATCGGCGGATTATCGGGTGCGGCCTACAGGAGGCCGGTCTGCGCCGCATGCTGCGGCAGCTCGACGAGCGCTGGCGGCTTCCAGCCCTTCTTGCGGTGCTCGGCCACCACGTTGGTGTAGATGCCACCGCGCACGTACCACTTGGCGGTGATGCGGATGAAGCGCGGCTGCGTGGCCTTGACGATGTCGTCGAGGATGGTGTTGGTCACCTTCTCGTGGAACGCACCTTCGTTGCGGTAGCTCCAGAAGTACATCTTCAGGCTCTTCAGCTCGACGCAGAGCTCGTCCGCGATCATGTCGATCGTGAAGTGCGCGAAGTCGGGCTGGCCCGTCAGCGGGCAGTGGCAGGTGAATTCGGGCACCTGGAACTGGATCACGTAGTCCCGCTGCGGCGCCGGATTCGGGAACACATGCAGTTCCCTGCTCGGGGCGGTGGGCGGGTTCGGCGGCATCGGGCGCTGCTTGGGCGCGCTCGGGCTGGCAGCTTTCTTGGCCATGGCGGTCACGTCTGGAGAGGGTTTCGGCGGGGGCGCGATGGTATCATCCCGCCCCGAAGAGAGCCCGCGTCAGCGCGGGTTTTCTCATATGAATCAAGGACTTGGCAAAGGCCCGTGGGCCCTCGAGCCAGGCCACAGTCCCCGCTCTCCCATGCGCCTGAACTCCATCAAGCTCTCCGGCTTCAAGTCGTTTGCCGAGCCCACCAACTTCCAGTTGCCCGGGCAACTGGTTGGCGTGGTGGGCCCCAACGGCTGCGGCAAGTCCAACATCATGGACGCCGTGCGCTGGGTGCTCGGCGAAAGCAAGGCCAGCGAACTGCGTGGCGAGTCCATGCAGGACGTCATCTTCAACGGCTCGGGCAACCGCAAGCCGGCCAGCCGCGCCAGCGTGGAGCTGGTGTTCAGCAACGAAGACGCGCGCGCCGGCGGCCAGTGGAACCAGTTCACCGAGATCGCCGTCAAGCGCGTGCTGACGCGCGACGGCACCAGCAGCTACTACATCAACAACCAGCCGGTGCGTCGCCGCGACGTGCAGGACGTGTTCCTCGGCACCGGCCTGGGCCCGCGTGCCTACGCCATCATCGGCCAGGGCACGATCAGCCGAATCATCGAGTCCAAGCCCGAGGAACTGCGCCTGTTCCTCGAAGAGGCCGCCGGCGTCTCCAAGTACAAGGAGCGCCGCCGCGAGACCGAGAACCGGCTGAAGGACACGCGCGAGAACCTGACGCGGGTCGAAGACATCCTGCGCGAGCTGAACGCCAACCTCGACAAGCTGGAGAAGCAGGCCGAGGTGGCCCAGCAGTACCGCGGCCTGCAGCAAAGCGGCGAACTCAAGCTGCACCAGCTGTGGTTCCTCAAGCACCGCGACGCGGCCAGCGAGGAAGAACGCGTCAAGAAGGCCGTGCTCGAGGCCACCAACGCGCTGGAGGCGCGCATGGCCGAGCTGCGCCACGGCGAGGCCGAGCTGGAGACGATCCGCCAGGCGCACTACGCCGCCAGCGACGAGTTGCACGGCGCGCAGGGGCTGCTTGCCGAAGCCGCGCTCGAGGTGAGCCGGCTGGAAGAGCGCATCCGCTACGTGGTCGAAGGCCGCCAGCGCGTCGAGCAGCGCCTGGTGGAGCTGAAGGTGCAGAGCGAGCAGTGGGCCGAGCGCCGCCAGCAGGCCGACGACGAGCTCGGCCAGATCGCCGAGCAGATCGCCGCCGCCGAGGAGCAGGGCGAGGTGCTCGCGGCGCAGGCCGAAGAGCAGTCCGGCAACCTGCCCTCGCTGGAAGACGCCGTGCGTGCCGCGCAGGGCAAGAGCAACGAGCAGCGCAACGTGGTGGCGCAGGTGCAGCAGCAGATCCAGCTGCTCGCCGCCGAGAGCCGCAACATCGACGAGCAGCGCCGCCAGTTCAATTCGCGCCGCGACCGCCTGGCGGCCGAGAAGCAGCAGCTCGCCTCGCCCGACATGCAGCGCCTGGGCGAGCTCAAGCAGCAGTTCGCCGCCGCCGAAGAGGCGCAGGGCGTGGCCGATGCGCGCCTGCACGAATTGGGCGAGCAGGTGCCCGCGCTCGACGAGGATCGCCGCGCCAAGCAGGAGCAGGTCAACGCCGAGAGCGGCAAGCATGCCGACCTGAGCGCCCGCCTGGACGCGCTGCGCGCACTGCAGGAGAAGGTGCAGACCGAAGGCAAGCTCAAGCCCTGGCTGGCGCGCCATGGCCTCGAAGGACTGCAGGGCCTGTGGACCAAGGTGCACATCGAAGCCGGCTGGGAAACCGCGCTCGAATCCGCGCTGCGCGAGCGCCTGAACGCGCTGGAGGTCGGCCGCATCGAGACCGTGCGCGCCTTCGCCGACGACGCGCCGCCGGCCAAGCTGGCCTTCTACACGCCGCCGCAGGCCGCCATCGCCAACACGCACCAGACGCTGCCGCGCCTGAGCGACCTGCTGCGCCTGGGCGATGCGGGCCTGAAAGCCCTGCTCAACGACTGGCTCGAGGGTGTCTACACCGCCGCCAGCATCGACGAGGCGCTCGCCGCACGCGGCAAGTTGACGCACGGCGAAATCATCATGACCCGCGAGGGCCACCAGGTCAGCCAGTTCGCGGTGGCCTTCTACGCGCCCGACTCCGAGCAGGCCGGCATGCTGGCCCGCGCGCAGGAGATCGAGAACCTGGAGCGCCAGCTGCGTGCGCAGACGCTGATCGCCGACGAATCGCGTGGCGCGCTGGTGCGCGCCGAGGCGGCCTACACCGAGGCCTCGCAGCGCCTGCTGACGGTACGCCGCGACGCCACCGAGGCGCAGACGCGGGCCCACCAGCTGCAGGTGGAACTGCTGCGCCTGAGCCAGCTGGCCGAGCAGACGAGCAGCCGCCGCGCCCAGCTCGACGAGGAACTGGCGGAGCTCGATGGCCAGCTCGAAGAACTCGACGAGCGCCGAACCACCGGCGAGGCGAAGTTCGAGGAGCTGGACATGCAGCTCGCCACCACGCAGGAGCGCCACGCCGAGCTCGACGAGGGCGTGATCGGCGCCGAGCGCAAGCTGGCCGAGGCGCGCGAGCAGCTGCGTGCGCTGGAGCGGCAGTCGCAGGAGGCGCAGTTCCATGCACGCTCGCTGGCGGCGCGGCGCGGCGAACTGCAGCGCAGCATCGAGACGGCGGTGCAGCAGGTGGCGGCCAACGAATCCTCGGTCCAGCAACTGCAGGAGGAGCTGGAGCGGCTGACCGATGCCGCCGCGCAGGCCGGCCTGCAGACGGCGCTCGCGCTCAAGCTGGAGCGCGAGGCGGCGCTGGGCGCCAAGCGCAGCGAATACGACGACCTGACGCTGCGCATGCGCCGCTCGGAGGAGCAACGCCTGACGCACGAGCAGAGCCTGCAGCCGCTGCGCGATCGCATCACCAAGCTGCAGCTCGAGGAGCAGGCTGCGCAGCTCGGCGGCGCGCAGTACCTCGAGCAGCTGGTCGCCGCCAGCGTCGACTTCGAGGCGCTGTCGGCCGGCATCGAGGCGAACGGCGTCAAGCTCTACGGCCTGCAGGGCGAGATCGACCGCATCAATCGCGACATCAATGCGCTCGGGGCGGTCAACCTGGCTGCGCTCGACGAGCTGACGGCCGCGCGCGAACGCAAGACCTTCCTCGACGCGCAGAACGCCGACCTGTCCGAAGCCATCAACACGCTCGAAGACGCCATCCACAAGATCGACCTGGAAACGCGCGACCTGCTGGGCAACACCTTCAACCAGGTCAACGAACATTTCGGCCGCATGTTCCCGACGCTGTTCGGCGGCGGCCAGGCCAAGCTGGTGATGACCGGCGACGAGATCCTCGACGCCGGCGTGCAGGTGATGGCGCAGCCGCCGGGCAAGAAGAACAGCACCATCCACCTGCTCTCGGGCGGCGAGAAGGCGCTGACCGCGATCGCGCTGGTGTTCGCGATCTTCCAGCTCAACCCGGCGCCGTTCTGCCTGCTCGACGAGGTCGACGCGCCGCTGGACGACGCCAACACCGAGCGCTACGCCAAGCTGGTCACCGAGATGAGCGCAGGGCACGCAGTTCCTGTTCATCAGCCACAACAAGATCGCCATGGAGATGGCCGAGCAGCTCATCGGCGTGACCATGCAGGAGCAGGGCGTCTCGCGCATCGTGGCGGTGGACATGGAAGCCGCGGTCAGCCTGGCCGAAGCGGCCTGAACCCGGACCGATGACCATGAGCCTGACCGTCGCGCTCGCACTCTTCGGCGCGGTGGTGCTGGCGGCGATGGCTGCGCATGCCGTGTGGCAGTCGCGCCGTGCGCAGCCTCGCCGCGTGGCTCAGGCCAGGCCGGTTGAGGCCCGCGATCCGGGGCTCGCCGAAGGCGCCGTCGAACCCAGCTTCGACGCGGCGCCGAGCGCCGAACTGGCCGTGGCCGATCCAGCGGAAGTGCGTGCACCCCGCCGCATGGTGCCGCGCATCGATTCGCTGATCGATGCGATCGCGATGCTGGCCATCGAGGTGCAGGTCAGCGGCGAGATGGCGATTTCGCACCTGCCGCCCACACGACGGGCCGGCAACAAGCCCTTCTTCATCGAAGGCCTGAACGTCTTCACGCGCGAATGGGAGCCGCCCGCGGCCGGCCAGCGCTACAGCGAGTTCCAGGCCGGCGTGCAGTTGGCCAACCGGGGCGGCGCGCTCAACGAGATCGAGTACTCCGAATTCGTGCAGAAGGTGCAGGCCTTCGCCGACGCGATCGGCGCCATGCCCGACTTCCCCGACATGCTCGAGGTCGTCGCGCGGGCGCGCGAGCTCGATGCCTTCGCCGGTGACCACGATGCGCAGCTGGCCGTGCATCTGAGTTCGCGCTCGGTCGCCTGGAGCGTGGGCTACATCCAGCAGCACGCAGGTCGCCACGGTTTCGTGCCGGGCATGGTGCCGGGCCGGCTGGTGCTGCCGGGCGCCGAGGATGGAGCGCCACCGGTGCTGACGCTGTCGTTCGACTCCCAGGCGGCGTTGGCCGAGGACCCCAACCAGGCTGCGCTGCGCGACGTGACGCTGAGCTTCGACGTGCCGCAGACCGACCCGTCCAGTGAGCCCTTCGTCGCCTGGCAGGCCAGTGCGCAGGCGCTGTCGCTGGGCATGGACGCGGCGATCGTCGACGACAACGGCCACCCGCTCGGCGCCGAGAGCTTCGCGGTGATCGGCAGCGAGCTGACTCGGCTGTACGACGAGCTGGCCGCGCGCGACCTGGCCGCCGGTTCGGCCGCGGCGCGGCGGCTGTTCAGCTGAAGAACGGGCCGGGCAAGGGCCGTGCGCAGCTGGCCGACAATCGCCGCATGAGTTCCCCCGACCCCGCAGCACGCGCCGCCGATCTGCGCCGGCAACTGCATCACCATGCGCACCGCTACTACGTTCTCGACGCGCCGGAAATCCCCGACGCGGAGTACGACCGCCAGTTCCAGGAGCTGCAGGCCCTGGAGGCCGCCCACCCCGAACTGCTGACGCCGGATTCGCCGACACAGCGTGTGCTCGGCAAGGTGCTCGACGGCTTCGTGGCCGTGCGCCACAGCGTGCCGATGCTGTCGATCCGCACCGAGACCGACACCGAAGCCACCGGCGCGCTGGCCTTCGATGCGCGCGTGCGCCGCGAGCTCGAACTGGCCGAGACCGACCCGCCGGTCGAGTACGCCGCCGAGCTGAAGTTCGATGGCCTGGCCATCAACCTTCGCTACGAGCGCGGCGTGCTGGTGCAGGCCGCCACGCGCGGCGATGGCGAAACCGGCGAGGACGTGACGCAGAACATCCGCACCATCGGCCAGATCCCGTTGCGGCTGGACGGCACCGATGCTGCGGTGCTCGAGGTGCGCGGCGAGGTCTACATGCGCCGCGACGACTTCGAGGCGCTCAACGAGGCGCAGCGCCAGAAGGGCGAGAAGACCTACGTCAACCCGCGCAACACCGCGGCCGGCGCAGTGCGCCAGCTCGACCCGGCGGTGACGATGTCGCGGCCCTTGAGCTTCTTCGCCTACGGCCTGGGCGACGTGCAGGGCTGGCAGGTGCCGGCCACCCACGCCGCGCTGCTCGATGCGCTGCAGGCCATGGGCATGCCGGTGTGTGCGGATCGCGCGGTGCTGCAGGGTGCCGACGGTCTGGTCGGCTTCCATCGTGCGATGGGGGCCAAGCGCGACGCGCTGCCGTTCGACATCGACGGCGTGGTCTACAAGGTCAATTCGCGGGCGCTGCAGCAGCGGCTGGGATTCGTGTCGCGCGAGCCGCGCTGGGCAGTAGCGCACAAGTACCCGGCGCAGGAGCAGATGACTGTGCTGCGCGACATCGACATCCAGGTCGGCCGCACCGGCAAGCTCACGCCGGTGGCCAAGCTGGAGCCGGTGTTCGTCGGCGGCACGACGGTCAGCAACGCCACGCTGCACAACGAGGACGAGACACGCCGCAAGGACGTGCGCATCGGCGACACGGTGATCGTGCGCCGCGCAGGCGACGTGATCCCCGAGGTGGTGGGCGTGGTGCTGGAGAGGCGCCCGGCCGACGTGGGCGAGCCTTTCGACTTGTACAAGCGCCTGGACGGGAAATGCCCGGTGTGCGGCAGCGCGATTGCGCGCGAGGAAGGCGAGGTCGACTGGCGCTGCAGCGGCGGCCTGTACTGCCCGGCGCAACGCAAGCAGGCCATCCTGCACTTCGCGCAGCGCCGCGCGCTCGACGTCGAGGGCCTGGGCGACAAGCTGGTCGAGCAGCTGGTGGACGCCGGCATCGTGCGCACGCTGCCCGAGCTGTACACGCTCGGCCTGGCCAAGCTCAGCGCGCTGGAGCGCATGGGAGAGAAGAGCGCCGCCAACCTGCTGGCCGGGCTGGAGAAGAGCAAGTCCACCACGCTGGCGCGCTTCCTCTACGGCCTGGGCATCCGCCATGTCGGCGAGACGACGGCGAAGGACCTGGCAAAACACTTCGGCGGCATCGACCGCGTGATGGACGCGAGCGTCGAGCAGTTGCTCGAGGTGCACGACGTCGGGCCGGTGGTGGCGCAGAGCATCCGCACCTTCTTCGAGCAGCCGCACAACCGCGAGGTGGTCGAGCAGCTGCGTGCGGTCGGCGTGCACTGGGCGGAGGGCGAGGGCACGCAGGCCGATGCCGGCCCCAAGCCGCTGGCCGGCAAGACGCTGGTGCTCACGGGCACGATGCCCTCGCTGGGCCGCGACGAGGCCAAGGACCTGATCGAAGCCGCCGGCGGCAAGGTCAGCGGCTCGGTGTCGAAGAAGACGCACTTCGTGGTCGCCGGTGAGGAAGCCGGCAGCAAGCTCGACAAGGCACGGGAGCTCGGCGTGACAGTGATCGACGAGGCAGGCCTGCGTGCCTTGCTGGCCGGCGATGGCGACGGAGCGGCAGCATGAGCGGGCTCACGAACGAGACCGACTGGCTCGCCGCCCTGCGCGTTCGTGCCGCGCAGCCGCCGCTGCGACCGCGCGAGCCGCTGCGCCTGGGAAGTGCCGAGATCGGCTCGATCGAGCCGGACATGGGCCGGCGCATGGTCGAGGCCGGCCTGCCGCTGCGCGCCACGGCGAATGCCTGGCAGATCAGCTCGCACGACGACGAAGCGCTGGCCGATCTGGCGCACTGGCTGCGCGATCAAGGTCTGGCCAGCCGCTGGCGCGACGAGTTGCTGCCGGTCACCGACGCGGCCGGCCAGCGGCACGGCGCCATCGAGCGCGCCGCGGTGCGGCCGCTGGGCATCACCACGCACGCCGTTCACCTGGTCGGCCGCCACCCCGACGGCCGCTTCTGGGTGCAGCAGCGCGCCTTCGACAAGGCCACCGACCCGGGCTTGTGGGACACCCTGGTCGGCGGCCTGATGAGCGCCGACGAGGACGTGCCGAAGACGCTGGAGCGCGAGACCTGGGAAGAGGCCGGCCTGCACCTGACCGAGCTCGACCAGCTGCGGCCACTGGGCCACCTGCAGATCCGCCGGCCGGTGGACGAGGGCTACATGGTCGAGAAGGCGAGCCTGTTCCAGGCCGTGCTGCCAGTGCGCGCGCAGCCGGCCAACCAGGACGGCGAGGTGGCGGGTTTCGCCTGCCTGGATGCGCAGGCGCTGCGCGCACAGCTGGCCAGTGGCCGCTTCACGCTGGAGGCCGCGCTGATCCTGGCCCACGCGCTGGAGCAGAACGGCCCGCGCTGAGCTCGTTCAGGGGCGGGTCGCCGCGGGGTGCACCCAGCGCTCCAGCGTCTCGAACACCTTTTCGAAATCGATCGGCTTGGCGATGTGGTCGTTCATGCCGGCCGCCAGGGCAGCCTCGCGGTCGCCGACCATCGCGTTGGCCGTCATCGCGATGACCGGCAGCGACTTCCACCGCGCACTCTGGCGAAGCGCCCGAGTGGCGGCGTAACCGTCCATCACCGGCATCTGGCAGTCCATCAGCACGACATCGAAGTCCTGACGGCCGAGCCAGTCCAGCGCCTCCTGTCCGTTGCCCGCGACACGAACCTCGATACCGGCAGTGCCGAGCAGGGCCACGGCCAGCTCCTGGTTGGTCTCGTTGTCCTCGACCAGCAGCACGCGTGAGCCGCGCAGGCCGGCATGCCGGCCTGCGGCTGGCGCCGGCGGCGACGGCACCTCGTGCATGGAACTCCCGGGCGGTTCGACGAGCAGCCGGTTCACGGCATCGGCCAGCGTGGCCGGTGTGAGCGGCTTGAGCAGCAGCGCGCCGACCTTGAGCTTTCGCTCGGCCAGGCGCGCCCACACGGCGTCGCGAGTCAGTGCCGAGACCATCAGCACGACCGGGATGGCGGCCAGCGGCGGCGCTCGCCGGCCGACGGCAGCGACGCAGTCCAGGCTGTCTGCGCCCGCCAGGTTCGCATCGATCAGCACCAGCTGGACGGGATCGCCGAGCGCGTCGGCCTCGGCCATGGCCTGCAAGGCGCGATCGCCGTCGGCGACGGCCTCGGCCCGAAACCCCAGCGCCGTGCAGGCGCGCGTGAGCACGTCGCGCGACGCGGCGCCGTCGTCGACGATCAGCACCCGCGCAGCGCACACGGCCTGGGCGCCCGGGGTGGCCGGCAGCGATGCCGACAGGCCTGCCTGCAGCCCGAAACGCAGGCTGAAGTGGAACCGGCTGCCGCGCCCGGGTGCACTGTCGACCCGAAGTTCGCCACCCATCAGCCGCACGAGGTGTCGACTGATCGCCAGGCCCAGGCCGGTGCCGCCGTAGCGGCGGCTGGTGGAGGCATCCGCCTGCGAGAACGACTCGAACAGGTGCTGTTGAACTTCGGCGCTCATGCCGATCCCGGTGTCTCGCACCTCGAACTGCAGCAGGGCCGACGTGGCGTCACACGACACGGCCTTGACGCCGATGGTGACTTCGCCGTGCTCGGTGAACTTCACGGCGTTGTTGCCGAGGTTGAGCAGCACCTGCCCCAGGCGCGATGGATCGCCCACCAACACCGTCGGCATTCGGGGCGGAATGTCCAGCAGCAGTTCCAGCCCGGCCTCCTCGGCGCGCAGGCCGAGCACGTCGACCAGCTGCGCGAGTGCCGTGTCGAGCGAAAACGCGATTGACTCCAGCTCCAGCTTGCCGGCTTCGATTTTCGAGAAGTCGAGGATGTCGTTGATGATGCCCAGCAGCGACCTGGCCGCGGCATGTGCCTTGCCGACGTAGTTGCGCTGCTGCGGCGCGAGTTCGCCCTGAAGCGCCAGGGCCGACATGCCCAGGATCGCGTTCATCGGCGTGCGGATCTCGTGGCTCATGTTGGCCAGGAAGGCGCTCTTGGCATGGTTGGCGGCTTGCGCTGCATCGCGCGCCAGGCGCAGCTCGGCGGTCCGCAAGTGCACCGTCTTCTCGAGCTCGTCTTGATAGCGGCGCTGCGCCGCCTCGGCCTGCTTGCGCTCGGTGAGGTCCAGCACGAGGCCGATGAAGCCCATCAGCTCGCCCGCAGCGCCCCGTTTGGCCGTCACCGTCAGCTGCACCGGCACGCGGGTGCCGTCCTTGCGGATGAAGTTCCATTCCGACACATCCGGAAGGTTGCGGCGCGCGCAGGCGAAGAACACCTCCATGCCGGGCTCGATGGTCTCGCCCAGCTGCGCCGACAGCGTCCGGGCGCGGCTGGCCACCTCTTGCGGGTCGTGCCAGGCGGCTGGCGTCAGCTTGCCAACAACCTCGGCGGCGCTGTAGCCGAGCAGGTGCTCGCTCGCGGCGTTGAAGGTCGTCACCACGCCGTCCGGCCCCACCGAGACGATGCCGCTGCCCACGTTGTCGAGCACGGCACGGTGCACGACCGACAGCCGGCGCAGTTCGGCCGCACGTTCCGATATCGCCTGCATCATCGCGTTGAAACCTTCACCCAGCCGCGCAATCTCGTCGGCCCCGGCCACCGGGACACGGCGGCTGTAGTCGGCTCGCGCGCGCACCTGGTCGACCGCCTGCGCGAGCGCCGCGATGGGGCTGACGATGCTGCGTTGCAGTGCGGCCAGCAGGCCGAAGGCAAGGACGGCCAGAAGCACGATCGTCCCTGCGGCGATCATGATCAGGGCATCGCGCGTCTGGCGCTCGAGTTCGCCCAGGTGCATCACCAGGTGCAGCCGGGCGCCGTCCTGCAAGCCCTGCCACAGGTCCACCGTGTGCCGGTCCTGGGACACCCGCAGGCCATCGGCTGGTGGCGCCGTAGCGAAGGCAGCTGCCGGTGCGCGGGCCAAGTAGCCAGCCAGTTCGCGGCCGTCGGACAGGACGATCTGTGCTTCGAGAAACTGCGGGTTGGCACGCAAGGTATCTAGGATCTGCTGCGCCCGCGTCTCGTCGGCGAAGGCCACGGCTGCTTCCGCGCCCACGGAAACGAGTTGCGCGTAGGGCTCCACGAGGCTGCGGGCTCGCATCTCGAGGGTGTAGCGCTCGAGCACGAGCACCGCCCCGCTGGCGGCTGCGAAGGCCAGCAGCGCCGCGACGAACAGCGCCAGCGCCAGCCGGCCGCGGATACCCTGCGGGCGCAGCAGCTTCATCGCCACCTCCGCAGCGTGCCGTTCTCCACGACGCTGCGCGAGACCTCGAGCATCGTCGACGGGATCGTCAACGAGGACGCGCGCGCCTGATCGAGGTTGATGCTCATCTCGACGCGCTCGCCGGCCAGCAGCCTGACGATGCCGCCCTCGTCGAGGAACTCCGGCGCGATGCCCACGGTGAGCACCGGTTGCCTGTTCAGCCTGGCCAACACGGCGCGGCGCTCCGCTGCCTGCGCGACATCGACGAAGACGATCTGGCAGGCCGGCAACTGCTCGAGCCTGGCGCCCCGCACGACCTCGAAGGCGCGTCCCTGCTCGGTGCGGTTCTGGAAGGTCGCCTCCAGCGTGTCGTCGAAGTGGCCATTGCCGACGATGCAGACGGACCAGGCCGAACGCTCGCTCGCGAAGGCGCGTGCCGGCCAGCCCACGTAGCGCGCGAAGTTGCGCAGGAACGCCGCCTCGACCCTCGCCGCCGACACGGCAGGCCGATCCTGAGCGTCGGCGCCGCCATGCGGTGGCAGCAGGGCCAGGAGGCAGCAGACGACCGCCACGCGGCCCGAACGGGGCAGCCAGGGCAGCTTCACATCGCTGCCCGCAGCGTCAGCAGCACTTCGCGCGGACGCGAACGCGTGCTCTGGGACGGCCGGTAGGTGGCACCGCCCAGGTTCTTCCCGCTCAGTTCCAGGCTCATGGGTCTGCCGTTCGCACGCCACGAAAAGCCAGCCATCGCGTTCACCAGGGTGTAACTCTGTCGGGAGGACTGCGGCCCCTCCGGCAGCAGCGTCTGGTCGCGCACGATGTTGAGTCCGCCGCCGACGTAGGCGCCCTCCAGGCGGCCCGGGCCGAAGTCGTGGCGTGCCCATACGTTGGCTAGATGCGGGGCGCTCATCTGCAATCTGGCACCGTGCAGCAGGTTCACGGTCTTGTAGTTGATCTGGCCGGCGGCATCCAGCGTGGCGGGGTCCTGGGCGAGTACTGCCGCGTCGTTTCCGGTGACTTCGACGATCCTCGCATCCATGTAGCTGTAGGACAGGTAGACCTGCCAGCGTGGCGCCGGCGACAGCGTGAGATCCAGCTCGACGCCTCGCGAGCGTTGCTCGCCGCTTTGCAGGTTATAGATCTCCACCGATCCGGCCGAATTCGTCAGGGCCAGGTCATTGACGATGCGGCGGTTGCGCAGGTCGAAGTAGCTCAGCGTTCCGGAAACGCGGCCATCGAGCAGCACGGCCTTCAGGCCCAGGTCGAAGCCCTTGCCCTCGCTGGGTTCGGCCGCCGCGGTCGAGCCGTCGAGGCGATTGAGGATGGTCGCGCCGGGCACGAAGGATTCGGCATACGAAGCGAAGGCGGCGAGGCCGGGGTCGATCTTGTACAGCACACCCAGCTGCGGTGTGGTCTTTCGGGCGTCGATGCGATCGACCTGCTGCGTGAGGCGGTTGTCGAGCATGTTGCGCGTGCGGGTCAGGCGCAAGCCGGCCAGCAGCAGCAGCCGATCGTCGAGCAGGCCCATCGTGCTGCCCGCGTACACGGATTGGTCCGTGGCGTCGGAACGGCGGTCCGTCGGGTTCGCGGTGAGGGCCGACCTCGGAATGGTGACGTGGCGGTTCCAGGTGGACGGGTCGCGCAGGTCCCACAGCGGCAGGGGCGATGCGGTCGGGTCGCTGCCCAGCGCAGGATCGTTCGGTGCCTGGGCCGCCCAGTTGTCGAAGCGCCGCACGACGTGCTGGGCGCCGAGCAGCAGGCGCAGGCTCGTGGCGCCGAACCGGTGCTGGCCGACCACGTCCACCGACAAGGTCTCGTCCCGGTTCGCATAGGTCTGCGCGCGCAGGCGGCGGCCTTGCAGGAAGGTCGTGTTGTTGGCCATGCCGAAGTTGCCGGAGAACAGCATGTCCGTGCGGTAGTGCTGTTTCGCGTAGGTGCCGCGCAGGTGCCAGTGATCATCGAGCTTGAAGTCGATCCAGGCGTTCAGGCTCTCGCTCTCGCTGAGCCGGTAGTCGACGTCGGACATGCTGTTCCAGGTGTCCGGCAGGCCCGGCACGTCGACCCCGGACAGGTTGGGATCGGCCGGTGTTGGCACCACGCCGCTCTGGCGCCCGTAGCCCGGCTTCTGCAGCAGCAGCGGCGTCTCGAGCTTGCGAAAGTTCTCGTACTTGAGCGACACGCTGACACGGTCGCTCGGCTGCCACCACAGTGCCGGCGAGAAGTTTCGCGAATGCGCGTCATAGGGCTCCCAGTAGTGGATGTCCTGGTCGTACGACGCGGCGAGGCGATAACGAAGCGTGCTGGAGGCGGGCCCGGTCACGTCGGCTTTGGTGCGGTACTGCCCATAGGAGCCGATGCCGGCCTCCCCGGAGGCCTCGAAGCGCGGTTGCGGGCTCTTGGTGATGATGTTGACGATGCCGCCGGGTGCCACCTGCCCGTAGAGGAAGGAGGACGGGCCCTTGACTACCTCCACGCGTGCGATGTTGGTGAAGTCGAAGATCGAGGGGCCGAGGGCGCCATCGCGCAGGATCTGCGTTCCGCCGGGCACGGAGCTCACGGCAAAGCCGCGAATGGCGAGGTTGGCGTTGCCTTCGTTGAAGTCGTTGCTGCGGTAGGTGACCCCGGGAGAGTAGCGGGCGATGTCATGGATGTCGCGCGGCGACTGGTCCCTGATGAAGGACTCCGTGAACGCCTGGATGGCGAATGGCAGGTCGCGCACCGGCGCGTCGAAGCGCGAGGCCGACACGGCATTCGAGGCGCGGTAGCCGCGGTCGAGGTGAGCCGAGACGTCGAAAGGCGAGACGGGAACGTCCACCAGTTCGGTGATGTCCATGTCGGCCACGTCACGTGCGGCGGCCTCTGGCGGAACGATGCCGCTCTCAGCCGCCGTCGCGAATGGCGGCGCCACCGCCGCCAGGGCGAGCGTCGCCTGTCGAAGCGCAGTCTCCAAGCGCCATGTCGCCATCTGTGCTCCCAACTGAGCCCATGTTTTGCCCGTAGTCTAGGGGGGCACGGCTCTGCCGGAGGCGACATGCGTCAAGCCAGACGCATCGAGAGCACGCCGGCCAGCAGCAACACGGTACTCGCGGCGCGCAGGGCGCCGAACTCCTCCTTCAGCCACAGCGTACCCAGCGCCGCGGCGAACAGCACCGAGGTCTCGCGCAGCGCCGCCACCGTGGCGACAGGGGCCTGCGTCATGGCCCATAGCGCGATCGCATAGGAGCCGAACGAGGCCGCGGTGCCGGCCAGCGCGAGCTTCCAGCGCCGGCCCATGTAGCGCCATGCCTGCGGCCGGTGCTCGCCGCGCCGCCACATGACGAGCAGGAAGTAGGGCAGGCCTTCGAAGAGGAACAAGGTGGCAACGTAGCTCAACGCGTGGCCGGCGGCGCGCACGCCCAGGCCGTCGATCACCGTGTACAGCGCGATGATGGCCGCGTTGGCCAGCGCATAGCGCAAGGCCTTGCCGGGGTGGCCGCCGATGGCGCTGCGCGACAGGCCCACGCCGACCACGCCCACGCTGATGGCCAGCACGCCGAACCATGCGGCCAGGGGCAACACCTCGCCGAGCAGTGCTGCACTGGCGCAGGCCACGAGCAGCGGCGCCAGCCCGCGCATCACCGGGTAGGTGAGCCCGAGCTCACCATGCCGGTAGGCACCGACCAGCGCGATGTAGTAACCCAGGTGCACCACGATCGAGGCCGCGAGGAAGGGCCAGGCCTCGCGTGCCGGCACACCGACGATGGCGACCACCGGCAGCGCGACGACCAGCCCCAGGCCGTGGATCAGTGCGGTGTCCAGCGCCTTGTCGGTGCCGCCCTTGATGAGCGCGTTCCAGGAGGCATGCAGCAACGCGCCGAACAGCACCGCGGCCACCACTGGCCAGGTCAGTGCCATGGCCGGCTCAAGGCTTGTTCTCTTCGCCCGACAGCTCGGCGAGCTTGGAATGGCGGATGCGCGTCTGCGAAAGTACGCCGGCCGAGTCGAGGATGGGGTAGGCGATCGAGCACAGGTGCGAGTTGATGCGCTTGAGGTCGCTGATCAGGTCCAGGTGCAGCGAACTCGTCTCGATGCTCTGCGCGGTGTTGTCTTGCAGCCGCGCGATGTGGCTGGCGGCGTACTCGCGCTCGAGGTCGCGGAACCGCGCCTTCTCCTCGAGCAGCTTCTTCGCGTCGCGCACGTGGCCGTCGAGGAACACGCTCATGCCCAGGCGCAGGTTGGCCATCAGGCGCTCGTGCAGGTGGCTGATCTCGGCCAGCCCGGCCTCCGAGAAGCTGCGGTTCTTGCGGATCTTCTTGTCTTCCACGTCCTGCAGCACACGCTCGATGACGTCGCCGATCTGCTCCATGTTGATGGTGAACGACAGGATGTCGGTCCAGCGGCGGCTCTCACGCTCGGACAGCGCCTCGCGCGAGATCTGCGTCAGGTAGAACTTGATCGCCGAGTAGAGCTCGTCGACGCTGTCGTCCATCTTGCGCAGTTGCTCGGCCAGCTGAAGGTCGTTGTGGCGGATCACCGGCATGATGCCGCGCAGCATGGTCTCCACCACGTCGGCCTGGTGCAGCGCCTCGCGCGCCGCGCAGCTGATGGCCAGCGAAGGCGTGGCCAGCGCCGTCGGGTCGAGGTGGCGCGGACGCGAGGCATCGGCGCCGAGCGCCGGCTCGGGCAACAGGCGCTCGACGAGTCGGCCCACCACGCCGGTGAAGCTGATGAACAGCGTGGCGAGCACAAGGTTGAAGCCGAGATGGAACCAGACCACCTGCTCGTGCACGGCGGCGCCGGTGAGCTGCAGCCACACATGGGCCTGCGGCAGCAGCGGGATCGCGATCGCCGCGCCGCCGAGCTTGAAGACCAGGTTGCCCAGCGGCAGCCGGCGCACCTGGGGCGAGGCGCCGCTGGTGGCGATCAGTGCGAGCAGGCCGCTGCCCAGGTTGGCGCCGATCACCAGGCCCAGCGCCACGTTCACCGGCAGGATGCTGGAGCTGGCCAGCGTCGCGGTGAGCAGCACGATCGCCAGGCTCGAATAGGACAGCACGGTGAGCACTGCACCGACCACGATGTCGAGCAGCACCTCGTTGGGCAGCGAGGCCAGCAGCGTGCGCACCGCGGGCGACTGCGTCAGCGGCGTGGTCGCCTCGACGATGAGCTGCAACGCCAGCGTGATCAGACCGAGGCCGATCAGCACGCGGCCGACGCGGCCGATGCCGGTGTCCTGCCGCGAGGTGAACATCACCACGCCGGCAAAGATGAGCAGCGGCGACAGCCACGACAGGTCGAACGAGAAGACCACCGCCATCATCGCGGAGCCGACGTCGGCGCCCAGCATCACTGCCAGCGCCGCGCCGGTGCCCACCAGGCCCTTGCCGACGAAACTGGCGACGATCAGGCAGGTGGCGGTGGCCGACTGCACCAGGCTGGTCACGCCCAGGCCGGCGAGCAGGGCGCGCAGCCGGTTGCTGAAGCTGCGTGACAGCACGCCGCGCAGGTTCTCGCCGGCCACGCGCAGCATGCCGGTGCGCACGAGATAGGTGCTCCACACCAGCAAGGCGATGGCGGCGAGCAGGTTGAGCAGATGGATCAATCGGTTCTCCGGGTGCCGGGGCTCAGGGCTTCATCTGCAGCATGTGCGAGATCTGTGCCGATGCGGCCTGCAGCCGCGGCAGGAACTGCTCGACCATGTGCCGCGCCGAGGTGCGCGCGGCCTGGCCGCTGATGTTCATCGCGGCGATGGCGCGGCCGGATCGGTCGCGGATCGGCACCGACAGCGAGACCAGGCCTTCTTCGAGCTCCTGGTCGACCAGGCACCAGCCCTGCTGGCGAACACGTGCCAGTTCGGCCTTCCAGCGCGCCGCGTCGGTGATCGTGTGGGCGGTGTGGGCCTTCAGCGGGTGACGGGCAACCAGTTCGTCGAGCGAATCGGCGTCGAGCTCGGCGAGCAGGGTTCGGCCCATCGAGGTGCACGCCGCCGGCAGCCGGCTGCCGATGCCCAGGTTGATGCTCATGATCTTGTGCGTCGGGATGCGCAGCACGTAGACGATGTCGGCGCCGTCGAGCACGGCGGCCGAGCAGGATTCCTTGACCTCTTCGACCAGCTTTTCCATCACCGGTTCGGCCAGGTTCCACAGCGGCAGCGACGACAGGTAGGCGAAACCGAGGTCGAGGATCTTCGGCGTCAGGCTGAACTGGCGGCCCTGGCTGCTCACGTAGCCCAGGCCCTCGAGCGTGAGCAGGATGCGGCGCGCGCCGGCGCGCGTCAGGCCAGTGCGCTGGGCGACTTCGGTCAATGTCTGTTGCGGCGCGCGGGCATCGAAGGATCGGATCACCGCCAGCCCGCGGGCAAAGGACTGGACGTAGCTGTCGCCGGGGCGCGGGCGTTCTTCGGTGGCGTTTGCGGCGGGCAAGCTCGCGGTGTCGGGCATGCCCCAGTCTATCGCCCCGGCTGGGAGCGCCTCAAAGGCTCGTCAGGCCGAGCGAGCGGCTCTCGCCGAACACCGGCCGCGCTTCCAGGCCGAAGGCGGCCACGGCGCGGCTGCGGCCCTGGCGCTTGGCCTCGTAGAGGGCCTGGTCGGCACGGCGCAGCGCGTCGTCGAGCGATTCGCCGTCGTGCATCTGCACGATGCCGAAGCTCAGGCTCAGCGGCGCATGCGTGGGTGCGACCTGGCGGTCGGCCAGGCGGGCGACGATGCGCGTGGCCACGGTCATCGCGTGGTCGACGCCGGTGCCGGGCAGCAGCACGGCAAACTCGTCGCCGCCCAGGCGCCCGGCCACGTCTGGCGTGCGCAGCGAGTCGCGCACGCAGCGCGCCACCTGGCGCAGCGCCTCGTCGCCGGCGGCATGGCCAAGCAGGTCGTTGATGCGCTTGAAGTGGTCGACATCGAACATCATCAGCGTGCACGGCGGCGCAGCGCCGGCCTCGAGCACGCGCGTGGCCAGTTCGTGGAAGTGCCGGCGGTTGGGCACGCGGGTCAGCACGTCGATGTCGGCCAGGTAGCGCAGCTTGCGGTGCATCGCGCGCAGGTTGGCTTCGGACCGTTCGTTGGTCAGCATCAGTGCGAGGTAGACCATCACCAGCGACGACACCACGATCACCAGCCCGCTGGCCAGCAGCATGCGGTCGCCGGCGGCGCCGTCGATGCCGTCGGACAGAGCCAGGCCCAGGCGGACGGCCTGCACCGCAGCGCAGGAGAGTTCCACCGACACCAGCAGCTTGATCGTGCTGCCCTCGCGCAGTTCGACCATGCGCGAGAGCATCAGGGCGCCGTACAGGTGCAGCGCGCAGGCGCCCGCGGCGAAGGCGGCCACGCGGGCGGCCAGCGAGCCGTGGGCGGCCCACGTGGCCAGCCAGACCAGATAGGCCAGCGCGAGCAGCAGCCAGTCGAGCGACTGCGGCACGCGCGAGGCGTGGCGAAGGCAGAAACGGCGCATGCCAGCCAGCACCACGATCGGCCACTGCAGCAGCAGCAGGTTGCCCAGCGGCAGCAGTTCCGGCGAGCTGTCGCGGAACAGGTGCAGCAGGCAGCCCAGTGCGAGCAGCCACTGCGCCGCCACCCACCAGCCATAGCCGCGGTAGGTGCGCTGCGTGAGACCGTGCAGCGTCATCACCGCGGCCGAAGTGGCCAGCGCAGCGATGCAGACGGTCATCAGGGTGGGCAGATGCAGGCTCATGGTTCGTCGCGGGGATGCGGAATTCTGGACCTGAGCGTGCTGTTGCGCGTTACCTCTTTGGGGGGATTCAACTAGGGGGTAGGCGAGAATGGGCGCCATCGCGCCGCGTGGTGCAGTGCGTTGTGCACATTCAATCAGGAAGGAGTCGGGCACATGGCCATGGATGTGGTGGACTACGAGATCAAGGGCTCGGAGATGCAGTTCGTCGAGGTCGAACTCGATCCCGGCGAGGCGGCTGTCGGCGAGGCCGGCAGCCTGATGTTCATGGACGCCGGCATCGGCATGGACACGGTGTTCGGCGATGGCGGCGCGCAGCAGGGCGGCTTCTTCGGCAAGCTGCTCGGCGCGGGCAAGCGGCTGGTCACCGGCGAGTCGCTGTTCACGACCGTCTACACCAACCAGGTGAACGCCAAGCAGCGTGTGGCCTTCGCGGCGCCCTACCCGGGCAAGATCCTGCCGATGGACCTGCGCCAGCTCGGCGGCACGCTGATCTGCCAGAAAGACGCCTTCCTGTGCGCGGCGCGCGGCGTGTCGCTGGGCATCCACTTCCAGCAGAAGCTGTCGGTGGGCTTCTTCGGTGGCGAGGGCTTCATCATGCAGAAGCTCGAGGGCGACGGCCTGGCCTTCGTGCATGCCGGCGGCACCGTCGTGCGGCGCGAACTGCAGCCGGGCCAGACCCTGCTGGTCGACACCGGCTGCCTGGTGGCGATGACGCCCAACGTGAGCTTCGAGATCCAGTACGTCGGCAAGATCAAGACGGCGCTGTTCGGCGGCGAGGGCCTGTTCTTCGCCAAGGTCACCGGCCCCGGCACGGTGTGGCTGCAGAGCCTGCCGTTCTCGCGCCTGGCCTCGCGGGTGTTCGCGGCAGCGCCGCAGCGCGGCGGCAGCCGCGAAGAGGGCTCGGTCCTCGGTGGCCTGGCCGCGGGTGGGCTGCTCGGAGGTGTGCTCGGCGGAGACGATGAGTAAGGTCTGTTTCGCGTCGGCGTCGCGCGGCCTGCTGGCCGCGCTGTGGCTGGTGCCCGCGCTGGCATGGGGAGCTCCAGCGACCGATGCCGTGCAACTCGAGGCCTTGACCTCCACCGAGCTGCGCGAGCGCATCGCGGCGGGAGCCACCACCATCCTCGTGCCGCTGGGCGGCACCGAGCAGAACGGGCCGCACATGGTGCTGGGCAAGCACAACGTGCGCGCCCGGGTGTTCGCCGAACTGATCGCACGCGAGCTGGGCAATGCGCTGGTCGCACCGGTGATGGCCTATGTGCCCGAAGGCAGCGTGGAGCCGCCGGCGGCGCACATGCGCTATGCCGGCACCATCTCGATCCCCGAGCCGGCTTTCGAGGCGGTACTGGAAGGCGCAGCGCGCAGCTTTCGCCGCCACGGCTTTCGTGAGGTGGTGTTCCTCGGCGACCACGGCGGCTACCAGAAGAGCGAGGAGCGCGTGGCCGCCAGGTTGAACAGCGAATGGGCCGCCGGCGGCACACCGTGCCGCGTGCACGCGCTCGGCGAGTACTACCGCGCGTCGCAGCAGGGCCATGCCGAACTGCTCGCCGCACGAGGCTTCAAGGCCGACGAGATAGGCACCCACGCGGGCCTGGCCGACACCGCCCTGGCGCTGGCCGCCGACGAAGCGCTGGTGCGGCCGCAGTGGCTGGGCCGTGCCTCGACGCCGGCCGAGCGGCCTGGGGTCTCGGGCGACCCGCAGCGCGCCACGGTGGCGCTGGGCCGGATCGGTGTCGAGCGCATCGTCGCGGCGTCCGTGTCGGCCATCCGGGAGCGCACCCGGACTCGTTGACAATCACGGGTGACGACCTTCATCACATCGATTCTTTCCATGAAATACAAGCAACTGCATCTTCGCCGTCTTCAAGCGCTGGCACTGGCGGTCACGGGGCTGGCCGGTGCTGGCACCTGGCTCGGTGTGCAGGCGCAGAGTGCGGCCTCGGGGGCAAGCGCGCCCGCCGCGGCGCCCGCGGTGAACACGGTGCCTGGCATGCCGCCGGTGCCCAACCCGAAGAACGTCTACAGCGAGACGGGAGCCGAGAAGATCAGCTCAGCGCTCAAGGATGACCTGGAGCGCATCTACGTGCCCAATCTGCGCTCGGGCGACGTCTATGTCGTCGATCCGGCTGCGATGAAGGTGATCGACCGGTTCAAGGTCGGTATCGGGCCGCAGCACATCGTGCCGTCGTGGGACCTGCGCACGCTGTGGGTGACCAACAACGCCGAAGGCCGCACCGACGGCAGCCTCACCCCCATCGATCCGAAGACCGGCAAGCCGGGCAAGCCGGTGATGGTGGACGACCCTTACAACATGTACGCCACGCCCGACGGCAAGTCGGCGATCGTGGTCGCCGAAGCGCGCAAGCGCCTGGACTTCCGCGACCCCAGGACCATGGCGATGCAGTACTCGATCGACGTGCCCGGCTGCCCCGGCATCAACCACGCCGACTTCTCGATCGACGGCCGCTTCGCGATCTTCACCTGCGAGTTCTCCGGCACGATCGCGAAGATCGACCTCGCCGAGCGCAAGGTGCTGGGCTATCTCAAGCTGCAGATGCCGAGCACGCGCTTCAAGGAGAAACCCGGCGCGCCGCGTTCGAAGCCGGGCCAGGTGTGGGAACCGGGCGAGACCGAGGTCTGCACGGTCGACAAAGGCATGCCGCAGGACATCCGCATCTCCCCGGACGGCAAGCGCTTCTACATCGCCGACATGCATGCAGACGGCGTGCACGTCGTCGACGGCGCATCGTTCAAGCAGGTCGGCTTCATCCAGACCGGCCTGGGCGCGCACGGCCTGTACCCGAGCCGCGACGGCAAGAGCCTGTACGTGGCCAACCGCGGCTCGCACAAGATCCACGGTGCGCGGCTGGGCAACGGCGGCGTGTCGGTGATCGATTTCGCGACCGAGAAGGTCGTCGTTCGATGGGCGGTGCCCGGCGGCGGCAGCCCCGACATGGGCAACGTCAGCGCCGACGGCAAGTACCTGTGGCTGGCCGCGCGCTACGACGACGTGATCTACCGCTTCGACACCGCCAGCGGCGACGTGAAGCAGGTCAAGGTCGGCGCCGAGCCGCACGGGCTGACCGTCTGGCCGCAGCCGGGCCGCTACTCGCTCGGCCACACCGGCAACCTGCGTTGAGGATGCGGGCGGTAGCGGAATGAAGCTCCTGCTCGACTCCTTCTGGCGCGCGGCGGCCTACTGCCTGCACCCGCGCGTCATCGCGCTGTCGGTGCTGCCGCTGGTGCTGATGGTGGTGGCGGCTCTCGGCCTGGGTTACCTGTTCTGGGACGCGGCCATCGACGCGGTCAACGGCACGCTGGAGACATGGTCGCTCGTCACCATGCTGTTCGAGTGGCTCGACCGCTTCGGCATGAGCGGGCTGAAGTCGGCGCTGGCGCCGCTGATCGTGGTGTTCTTGGCCACGCCGGTGATCGTGATCGTCGCGCTGCTGTGCGTGGCCATCCTGATGACGCCGTCGATGCTGCACCTGGTGGCCGAGCGCCGCTTCGCCTCGCTCGAGCGCAGGCGCGGCGGTTCGCTGTGGATGGGCGCGCTGGGCGCGCTGCTGGCGACGCTGGTGGCGCTGATCGCCTTGGTGATCTCGGTGCCGCTGTGGCTGGTGCCGCCGCTGGTGCTCGTCATCCCGCCGCTGATCTGGGGCTGGCTCACCTACCGTGTGCTGGTCTACGACGTGCTGTCCGAACACGCCAGTCGCGACGAACGTCTGGAGATCGTGCGGCGCCATCGCCCCACGCTGCTCGCGATGGGCGTGCTGACCGGTTACCTCGGCGCCGCGCCCGGGCTGGTGTGGGCCTCGGGCGTGATGTTCGTGGCGCTCGCGCCGGTGCTCGTGCCGGTGGCGATCTGGATCTACACGCTGGTGTTCGCGTTCGCGGCACTGTGGTTCGCGCACTTCACGCTCTCGGCGCTGGAGGTGCTGCGCGCCGAAGCCGCCGCCGCACCGCCGCCCGCGCCGGCGCCGCTGCCCACCCACCCCGACTTCGAACGGCTGCCTCCGCCATGAACTTCGGCCTCATCATCATCGGCGACGAGATCCTCTCGGGCAAGCGCGAGGACAAGCACCTGCCCAAGGTCATCGACCTGCTCGCCGCACGCGGGCTCTCGCTCTCGTGGGCCCGCTACGTCGGAGACGAGCCCGATCGCATCACTGCCGACCTGGGCGATGCCTTCGCGGCGGCGCAGCGTGGCGACGTGGTGTTCTCCTGCGGCGGCATCGGCGCCACGCCGGACGACCACACCCGGCAATGCGCCGGCCGTGCGCTCGGCGTGCCGCTGGCATTGCACCCGCAGGCGCGCGAACTGATCCTCGAGCGCATGCGCGACGTCGCGGCCGAGCAGGGCCTGCCTTACGAACCCGACCGCGACGACAACGTGCACCGCCTGAACATGGGCGTGTTCCCGGAAGGCGCGCGCATCATCCCGAACCCCTACAACAAGATCGCCGGCTTCAGCCTGCATGCCTCCTCCGGCGCGGGCGGCGTGTTCTTCGTTCCTGGTTTCCCGGTGATGGCCTGGCCGATGATCGAATGGGTGCTCGACCACCATTGCGCGCACCTGCGCCGCCAGGTCGGCATGAGAGAGAAGTCGGTGATCGTGTTCGGTGCCATGGAGGCCACGCTGACGCCGCTGATGGAGGACATCGAGGCGCGCTTTGCCGGCATCAAGGTGTTCAGCCTGCCCAGCGTCGACCACCCGCAGTGGGGCAGGCACATCGAGCTGGGCGTGAAGGGCGAGCCGAACTCGATGGAAGCGGCCTATGCCGAAATGATCCGCGGCCTGAATGGCCATGGCGCCAAGTTGGGCCCTGAGTTGGTGCGTTGAATCACCAAATGAGCGCACCTGTGTGGTGCGCTGAAGTGCACCAGGACGGAGCGATGGCCGCCGGCCGTCCGCGGGCGGTGCCTCAGGCACACGGGCCGAAGTCTGCCGGTTGCAGGCATGGTTTCTGCTACATTCCTGTGCGCTTTTTGGGCCCCGCGGGGCCCCCCCCCCGCAGGGCTGACGCCCTGAAACCGACCAATCCCACAAGCAGCCTGCCAGGAGATCTTTGATGGCCAAGACCGTCGCCGACGTGATGAAGATGGTGAAGGAGAACGAGGTCAAGTTCGTCGACTTCCGCTTCACCGACACCCGCGGCAAGGAACAGCACGTGTCCGTGCCTGTCTCCGCTTTCGATGAAGACAAGTTCACCTCGGGTCACGCCTTCGACGGTTCCTCGATCGCCGGCTGGAAGGGCATCGAGGCGTCGGACATGACGCTGATCCCGGACCCGAACACCGCGAACATCGACCCGTTCTTCGAAGAGCCGACGCTGATCCTGACCTGCGACGTCATCGACCCGACCGATGGCAAGCCCTACGAGCGCGACCCGCGTTCGCTGGCCCGCCGCGCCGAGGCCTACATGAAGGCCTCCGGCCTGGGTGACGCGGCCTACTTCGGCCCCGAGCCCGAGTTCTTCATCTTCGACAGCGTGCGCTGGAACGTCGACATGTCCGGCTGCTTCGTCAAGATCGAAGCCGAGGAAGCCGCCTGGAACACCGGCAAGGACTACGAGCACGGCAACAGCGGCTACCGTCCGACGGTCAAGGGCGGCTACTTCCCGGTGCCCCCGATCGACGCCGGCCAGGACCTGCGCTCCGAGATGTGCCTGATCCTCGAGTCGATGGGCATCCCGGTCGAGGTGCACCACCACGAGGTGGCCAACGCCGGCCAGATGGAAATCGGCACCAAGTTCAGCACGCTGGTGCAGCGTGCCGACTGGCTGCAACTGCAGAAGTACATCATCGCGAACGTCGCGGCCGCCTACGGCAAGACCGCGACCTTCATGCCCAAGCCCATCGTCGGCGACAACGGCTCGGGCATGCACGTGCACCAGTCGGTGTGGAAGGACGGCAAGAACCTGTTCGCCGGTGACGGCTACGCCGGCCTGTCGGAGTTCGCGCTGTACTACATCGGCGGCATCATCAAGCACGCCCGCGCGCTGAACGCGATCACCAACCCGGGCACCAACAGCTACAAGCGCCTGGTGCCGGGCTTCGAGGCGCCGGTCAAGCTGGCCTACTCGGCGAAGAACCGCTCGGCTTCGATCCGCATCCCGTACGTGCCGAACCCGAAGGGCCGCCGCATCGAGGCGCGTTTCCCGGATCCTTCCGCCAACCCGTACCTGGCCTTCAGCGCGCTGCTGATGGCCGGCCTGGATGGCGTGGAGAACAAGATCCACCCGGGCGAGGCCGCCACGAAGGACCTGTACCACCTGCCGCCGGAAGAGGACGCGAAGATCCCGACCGTCTGCCACAGCCTGGACCAGGCGCTCGACTACCTCGACAAGGACCGTGCCTTCCTGACCAAGGGCGGCGTGTTCACCGACTCGTACATCGACGCCTACATCGAACTGAAGATGCAGGAAGTGACGCGCTTCCGCATGACCACCCACCCGGTGGAGTTCGACATGTACTACGCCCTGTGATCTTTTCCCGCTCGAACGAAGGGACGGCCATGGCCGTACCTTTTTTCTGCAGGTTCATCCCTGCATCCGTGCACCGGTGCTGGGCGACAATCGGAACGAGCCTGTCGGCTGCGCGCACTGCTGCGGCGTTGGACAGGCAAGGAGTCCGACGCATGCACCGTATCCGATCGAGCCTGATGGTCCTGACAACGGCGGCCGTGCTGTGGCCGCTGCAGGCCGCGGCGCAGACCACCGTCTACCGCTGTCCGGGCAACGTCTACACGCGAGCAGCGCGGATATCTCGGCCAAGGAGGCCGAAGCCAAGGGCTGCAAGACGATCGAGGGCGCACCGATCACCGTGATCCAGGGAACGCGCCCGCGCACCGGCTCGCCCGTGCCGGCCAGCGGCCCGCGCCCGGCCGATTCGAAGGTCGAGCCGGCCCAGCAGCGTGCCCGCGACGGCGACGCCCGCCGCATCCTCGAGAGCGAACTCAAGAAGGAAGAAGAGCAGCTCGAGCAGATGCGCAAGGAGTTCAACAACGGCGAGCCCGAGCGCCGGGGCGACGAGCGCAACTACCAGAAGTACCTGGACCGCGTTGCCGAGATGAAGGCCGCCATCGCGCGCAAGGAAAGCGACATCGCCGCGATCAAGCGCGAGATCTCCAAGCTTCCGGCGTCGTGAATCCATCCGCGCAGTCGGCCGCCAGCGAGGTCGCCCGCGCCGACGCCGCGGAAGCCTACGCGGCCTTCGACCACCTGGCCACGATGGTGGCGGTGGTCTCGCCCGACGGGCGCTGCGTGTTTGCCAACGCCTCGTTCGAGAACGTGCTCGGCCTGTCGCGGCGCAGCGTGCAGCGCGGCTCGGTGTTCGACTGGTTCGTCGAAGCGCATACGCTGCGCGACACCGTCGCCGCGGTGGCGCGCAACGATTTTTCCACCAGCCGCATGGAAGCGCTGCTGCGCCGCCCCGGCCCGACCGGCGGCGACGCCTTGCCGGTGCATGCCATCGTCAACCAGATGGACGGTTCGCCGCACGTGCTGCTCGAGCTCGTGGAGATCGAGCAGCAGACGCGCCAGGACCGCGAGGAGCGCGCGCTCGGCCAGGCGAAGGCCAACAAGGAGCTGATCCGCAACCTGGCCCACGAGATCAAGAACCCGCTGGGCGGCATCCGCGGCGCGGCGCAGCTGCTCGAGATGGAGGTCGAGAGCCGTGCGCTCACCGAATACACCCAGGTCATCATCAACGAGGCCGACCGACTGCAGGCCCTGGTCGACCGGCTGCTGGCGCCGCACCGCAAGCCGCACGTGGTGGGCGACGTCAACATCCACGAGGTCTGCGAGCGGGTGCGCTCGCTGATCCTGGCCGAGTTTCCGCGCGGGCTGCAGGTCGAGCGCGACTACGACGTCTCCATCCCCGACTTCCGCGGCGACCGCGAGCAGCTGATCCAGGCGGTGCTCAACATCGCCCACAACGCCGCGCAGGCGCTGGCCGAGCGCATAGTGGCGGGTGACGCCTGCATCACGCTGCGCACGCGCATCGCGCGCCAGGTGACCCTGGGCAAGCAGCGTTATCGTCTGGCACTGGAATTGCATATCGAGGACAACGGCCCGGGCGTGCCCGAGTCCATCCGCGAGCACATCTTCTACCCGCTGGTGTCGGGCAGGGATGGAGGCTCCGGGCTCGGACTCACGCTCGCGCAGACCTTCGTGCAGCAACACCAGGGCACGATCGAATGCGAAAGCGAACCGGGCAGGACGCTGTTCAAGATCGTGATCCCGCTGCCCTGAGTCGTCACCTTCGTTGGGGCGGGTCGGGCGGCAACCACAGGCAGGGCATGAAACCCATCTGGATCGTTGACGACGACCAATCCATCCGCTTCGTGCTGGAGAAGGCGCTCGCCCGCGAAGACCTCGCGGTGCGCAGCTTCACCAACCCGCGCGACGTGCTCGCGGCGCTGGACGAGAACGACGAGCCGCAGGTGCTGGTGTCCGACATCCGCATGCCCGGCGGTTCGGGCATCGAGCTGCTGTCCAAGGTCAAGGAGCGCCACCCGGGGCTGCCGGTGATCATCATGACGGCCTACTCCGACCTGGACAGCGCCGTCAGCGCCTTCCAGGGCGGCGCCTTCGAGTACCTGCCCAAGCCCTTCGACCTGCCCAAGGCGGTGGAGCTGATCCGCCGCGCCGTCGACGAGAGCCTGCGCGAGGAGGTGCGCGACGGCGCGCAGGCGCAGATGCCCGAGATGCTCGGCCAGGCGCCGGCCATGCAGGACGTGTTCCGCGCCATCGGCAGGCTCAGCCAGAGCGTGGTCACGGTGCTGATCACCGGCGAATCGGGCACCGGCAAGGAACTGGTGGCCGGCGCGCTGCACAAGCACAGCCCGCGTGCGAACGGGCCGTTTGTCGCGATCAACACCGCGGCGATCCCGAAGGACCTGCTCGAGTCCGAGCTGTTCGGCCACGAGCGCGGCGCCTTCACCGGCGCGCAGACCACGCGGCGCGGCCGCTTCGAGCAGGCCGACGGCGGCACGCTGTTCCTCGACGAGATCGGCGACATGCCCTTCGACCTGCAGACGCGCCTGCTGCGCGTGCTGTCCGACGGCCAGTTCTACCGCGTCGGCGGCCACCAGCCGCTGCGTGCCAACGTGCGCGTGATCGCAGCCACCCACCAGAACCTCGAGGACCGTGTCAAGCAAGGCGTGTTCCGCGAAGACCTGTTCCACCGCCTGAACGTGATCCGGCTGCGCCTGCCGGCGCTGCGCGAACGCCGCGAGGACGTGCCGTCGCTGGCCAGGTTCTTCCTGCAGAAGAGCGCGCGCGAACTGGGCGTCGAGACCAAGCGCATCACCGATGCGGCACTCGCGCGGCTGATGAGGTTCGATTTCCCCGGCAACGTGCGGCAGCTCGAGAACATCTGCCACTGGCTCACCGTGATGGCGCCGGCGCAGGTGATCGAACCCAAGGACCTGCCGCCCGAACTGATGGGCGAAGGCTCGCCACGCGCGGCGGCACCGGCCGTCGAGGCCGTGGAGGCGGCGCCCATGGCGCAGGCCGTGCCGCATCCGGCGCTGGTGGCCGAAGTCGCTGCCCCTGCCGCCAGCGTGCCCGGCGGCGACTGGCTCGCGGGCCTGGAGCAGGATGCGCGGCAGATGCTGTTGTCCGGGGCGCCCGAAGTGTGGGATGCGCTGACGCGCAAGTTCGAGGCTCAGCTCATCCACACCGCGCTGGAGATCACCCGCGGCCGCCGCATCGAGGCGGCGCAGAAGCTGGGCATCGGCCGCAACACCATCACGCGCAAGATCCAGGAACTCGGCCTGGACGACTAGGCATGGAGCCCCTGGCGCCGATCGGCGCCCGAGGGTGCGGGCCCTGGGCGGCCCGGCGCTTGTCAGCAGGCTCAGGCCGCGAGTTCGACGATCACCGGCGCGTGGTCGCTGGGGCGTTCGTTCTTGCGCGGCAGCTTGTCGATGCTGCAGGCCGCCACACGCGGCTTGAGCGCGTCGCTGACCAGGATGTGGTCGATGCGCAGGCCCTGGTTCTTGCGGAACGCGAGGTTGCGGTAGTCCCACCAGCTCCAGCTCTTGGGCGGTTGCTCGAAGAGCCGGAACGCGTCGTGCAGGCCGAGCGCCACCAGCTGCCGGAAATGCTCGCGCTCCTGCGGCGTGCAATGGATCTGCCCGGCCCAGGCCACCGGGTCATAAACGTCGCGGTCTTCCGGCGCGATGTTGAAGTCGCCCATCAGCACGAGTTGCGGGTGGGCCGCGAGTTCGCTGGCCACCCAGGCGCGCAGAGCATCGAGCCAGCGCATCTTGTAGACGAACTTCTCGCTGTCGGGGGCCTGGCCGTTCGGGAAATAGGCGCCGATCACCCGCAGGCCGTTCACCGTGCCGGCGATGACGCGGGCCTGTGCATCGTCGAAGCCGGGGATGTTCTGCACCGGCTCGATGGCCTCGTCGCGGCTGAGCAGCGCGACGCCGTTGTAGGTCTTCTGGCCGAACCAGCTGGCGCGGTAGCCGGCGGCGGCGATCTCGGCCTGCGGGAACTTGTCGTCGGTGAGCTTGGTCTCCTGCAGCACGATGGCGTCCACCGGGTTGGCGGCGAGCCAGTCGAGCAGCTGCGGCAGTCGCACCGACAGCGAATTGACGTTCCAGGTGGCGAGTTTCAAGGCGGTCCCGGGTCGTGGTCCAGGCGCCGATTATGTTGGCGTTCCGGGGCGGCTGCCGGTGCCCCGGTGCGGTTCAGCGCGGCAGCACGAAGGTGGACTTCTCGCGCAGGCTGCGCGCGCTGTCGCTGTCCGATGCCACTCGCTCGATGCCGAAGTGCACCTCGTGCGCACCGGGAGTGGTGTGCGCTGCCGTGTCGGGCGGCACGCGCAGCGCCAGCGTCACCCAGCCGGCCTCGGTTGGCCCGAGGCGGTGCAGCACCGGCGTGGCCAGCACGAGGCCCGGCAGTCCATCGGCCGTGACGCGATAGGTCTGCGCCGACTCGGTGGCGTTCATGATCTGCAGCCGGTAGACGTTCTCGACGTAGCCGTCGTCGACGAGACGCGCCAGCGTTGCGCGGTCACGCACCACGTCGACCTTGAACGGCGAGCGCAGCGCCAGGCTGGTGGCCACGCCGGCGGCGATGAGCAACAGCACCGAGCTGTAGACCAGCACGCGGGGCCGCAGCACGCGGCGCAGCAACTCGCCGCGCGTGAGGTGCTGCGACAGGCCGTTCTGCGTGTCGTAGCGCACCAGGCCGCGGGCATAGCCCATCTTGTCCATCACGCCGTCGCACACGTCGATGCAGGCGGCGCAGCCGATGCATTCGTACTGCAGGCCCTTGCGGATGTCGATGCCGGTCGGGCAGACCTGCACGCACAGGTTGCAGTCGACGCAGGCGCCCAGCCCCAGCGAGGCCGCATCCGCCTTCTTCGAGCGCGAGCCGCGTGGCTCTCCGCGCGCGCTGTCGTAGGTGATGATCAGCGTGTCCTTGTCGAACATCGCGCTCTGGAAGCGCGCGTAGGGGCACATGTACTTGCACACCTGCTCGCGCATGTAGCCGGCATTGCCGTAGGTGGCGAAGCCGTAGAACAGCACCCAGAAGCTCTCCCAGCCGCTCAGGCTCAGCGTCATGGCCTCACCGGCCAGCGTGACGATGGGCGTGAAGTAGCCGACGAAGCTGAATCCCGTCCACAGCCCGATGGCGACCCAGGCGGCCTGCTTGCCCGACTTGCGCATCAGCTTGGCCGCCGACCACGGCGCGGCGTCGAGCTTCATGCGCGCGGCACGGTCGCCTTCGAGGCGGCGCTCCACCCACATGAAGATTTCGCTGTACACCGTCTGTGGGCAGGCGTAGCCGCACCACAGGCGCCCCGAGACGGCGGTGAACAGGAACAGCGAGTAGGCGGCCAGCAGCAGCATCGCCGTCAGGTAGATGAAGTCCTGCGGGTAGAGCACCAGGCCGAAGATGTAGAAGCGGCGGCTGGCCAGGTCGAAGAGCACCGCCTGCCGGTCGTTCCAGTTCAGCCAGGGCAGGCCGTAGAAGGCGATCTGCGTCAGCCACACCAGCGCCCAGCGCCAGTTGACGAAGCGCCCTGTCACCGCGCGCGGGTAGATCTTGTTGTGCGCCTGGTAAAGAGAGACGGTCTGCACCGCCGCGCTGCTGTCGGTGTTCATGCCGTGCCGTCCTCGCCGATGACGATGCGCGTGTCGCTCAGGTAGCGATGCGGCGGCACCTCGAGGTTGGTGGGGGCGGGCTTGTTCTTGAACACGCGGCCGGCGCCGTCGAAGGTCGAACCGTGGCAGGGGCAGAAGAACCCGCCCTGCCAGTCGGCGTCGACACTCGGGTTGGCCGTGCCGGCCGGCACCGAACTCGGCGAGCAGCCAAGGTGCGTGCAGATGCCCACGGCGACGAAGATCTCGGGCCGCACCGAGCGCGACGCGTTGCGCGCGTACTCGGGCTGCTGGTCCTTGGCCGACTGCGGGTCGGCCAGACGTGCGTCCTGGCCCTGCAAGGCAGCGAGCATCTCCGCCGTGCGGCGCACCACCCACACAGGCTTCCCGCGCCACTCCACCGTCTTCATCGCACCGGGGGCGAGATCGGAGATGTCCACCTCCACGGCCGCACCGAGCGCCTTGGCGCGTTCACTCGGTGCGAAGCTGGCCACGAACGGCACCGCCGTGGCGATGGCGGCCGCGCCGCCGGCGGTGCCGGTGGCGATGAGCCAGGTGCGTCGCTGCGTGTCGATGCAGGCGGCTTCGACGAGGGGCAGGGTGAGGTCGGACATCAGGGCCTTTCAGGGAGATCCGGTGGGCGCGGTGCGCCAATACCATGATGGGTATCAAGATGCGTGCCTGATCCGGCGCTCGGCCATTCATGTTGGCTGACAAGGACTTGGCTCGGACGACCTCGGTCCTGAGTCTGCCAAGCGCTGCCGTTTGTGGCATCCATGGCACATCTGGCAGCGATGTCCCTGGGGCGCCCGGGCGCATTGGCGCTCCGGGATAAATATCATCGTAGACTGATGTATCGCGCCTCGATGGCGCAGACGGAGCAGTTCACGATGCTGGCGAAAGCCTGGCCCCTGTATGCCTTGCACGACCCGCATCCGCAGGCCAGGGTGTGTCAGCAATGCGAAGTGCGCCGCACCGCGCTGTTCGGCGTGCTCGACGCCGCCTCGCTCGATCGCATCCATGCGCACATCGACGCGCCGCAACTGGCCGTCGACCAGCCGATTTACCGGCGTGGCGAGTCTGCGGCGGCGGTCTACACCGTGCGCAGCGGCATCGTCCGTTTCGAACGCGTGACCGAAGGCGGGGTGCGCCGCATCGTGCGCCTGGCCGGGCAGGGCGAGCTGATCGGCCAGGAGGCGCTGCTGAACCAGCCCTATGCCGACGAGGCCGTGGCCTGCACGCCAGTGCAGCTGTGCCGCATCCCGCGAACGCTGGTCGACGAACTCGGGCAAGCCGAGAGCGCGTTGCTGCGTGAGCTGATGAGCCGCTGGCAGCAGGCGCTCGAGCGTGCCGAAGCCTGGGTCGCAGATCTCGCCACCGGCGCTGCACGGCGCCGCATGCTCAAGCTGATCGAGCAGCTTTGCCGTTACCCGGACGCCGCCGACCTGATCTGGCTGCCGCGGCGCGAGGAGATGGGGGCCATGCTCGACATCACGGTCGAAACCGGCAGCCGCATCGTCAGCCAGTTGCGCCGCGAGGGCGTGCTCGAATTGCTGCCGCCGCGCCAGGCGCGTGTCGACAAGATTCGCCTCGCTGAGGCCCTGCGTGCACAGGAGTCGGTTTGATCATGCCGGCAATGCACAACCCCGCGCCGTCGCCGGAGCTGCTGGCGTTTCTCGAAGGCCTGCCCGAGCCGCACATCCTGTTCGATGCCCAGTACCGCATCGTCGCGGCCAATGCCGCCTACCGCCGCCAGTTCAGCCCGAAAGCCTCGGTGGTCGGCCGCACCTGCTACGCGGTGTCGCACCAGTTCGACGTGCCCTGCGACCAGGCCGGCGAGAGCTGCCCGCTGGCGCGCGCCCGGCTCAGCGGCCAGCGCGAACGCGTGATGCACCTGCATCACACGCCTCAGGGCGAGGCCTACGTCAACATCGAGCTCGTGCCCTTGCGCGACGCGAAGGGCCGCCAGGTCTGGTTCATCGAGAAGATGGAGCCGCTGCGGGTGGCTCGCGGTGAGCCGGCCGCGCAGGGCTTGATCGGGCGATCACGGGCCTTCCGGGACATGCTCGAACTGGTCGCGCGTGTCGGCCCCTCAGAGGCCAGCGTGCTGTTGCTGGGCGAATCGGGCACCGGCAAGGAACTGGTGGCGCGGGCCGTGCACGAAGCGAGCCCGCGCGCCTCGCGGCCGCTGGTCGTGGTCGATTGCGCGAGCCTGCCCGAGACGCTGTTCGAGAGCGAGGTCTTCGGCCACGAGAAGGGCGCGTTCACGGGGGCGCATGCCGCCAAGGCCGGCCTGGTGGAAGCGGCCGCCGGCGGCACGCTGTTTCTCGACGAGGTGGGCGACATCCCGCTGGCCGTGCAGGTCAAGTTGCTTCGCCTGCTGGAGAGCGGCACCTACCGGCGCGTGGGCAGCACGGAACTGCGCCGCACCGACCTGCGGCTGGTGTCGGCCACGCACCGCGACCTGCAGGCGCTGATCGCGCAGGGGCGTTTCCGGCAAGACCTGTTCTACCGGCTGAGCACCTTCCCGATTGCGCTGCCGCCCTTGCGCGATCGCAGCGAAGACGTGCCGTTGCTGGTGGAGTCGCTGCTGTCGCGGCTGGGCGGCGAACGCCAGCTGTCGCTGGCGCCGGCCGCGCTGCGCCGGCTGATGCGGCACGCCTACCCTGGCAACGTGCGCGAGCTGCGCAACGTGCTGGAGCGTGCCATGTTGCTGTGCGATGGCGAACTGATCACTGCAGCGTGCGTCGATCGTGCCCTGGCGCTCGGTGCGGCGCAGGGCAGTGCCCTTGCATCGAGGGAAGGCGCCTGGCCAACAGCGCCGAGGGCGCCGCTGCACGACGCCGAACAGCAGGCCTTGCGCGCAGCGCTGGCGGCGCACCACGGCAGCCGGCGCGAACTGGCATCGCGCCTGGGCATCAGCCCGCGCACGCTGTACCGCAAGCTGCGCGAGCTGGATATCGAGCGCTGACCCTTCGCTGGCCGCCGGCTCAGCGGCGGCGCAGCAGCCGCACGTGCATCGGCCGCGTGAAGCACGCGCCCTGCGCTGCGCAGTGCGGCGCGAAGGCGGCGCCCACCTGGGCCAGCTTGGCATCGTCGATGCGGTGGTCGGCGAAGGTCGGCCGCATCATGCGCTGCTCGAAATCGGCGAAGTCCTTGAAGACCACCGGCGTCGCGAAGCGGCGTTCGGCCACCTGCTGCCAGGTGCCGCCCCGCAGGGCCTCGTCAAGCGCGGACTGCGCCGCGGCGCGCACCACGCCCTCGTCGTTGAACAGTCGCACCAGCTCGTTGAGCGGCCCGGCATAGACCGGCTCCGATACGTACAGATGGCCGCCCGGGCGCAGCACGCGGGCGGCTTCGCGCAGCGCCTGCCCGAGCAGCGGCAAGGGCACGTGGTGCAGCGACTTGAGCATCAGCGCCAGGTCGAAGCTGGCGTCGGGGAAGGGGATGGCCTGCGCGCCGCCTGCGACGAATCGCAGGCCCGGCTGCGGCGAGGCCAGGTTCTTGGCGTGCTGGCGTTCGTCCACTTCCAGGCCGGTGACGCGGCTGTCGGGCCAGCGCATCAGCAGGTCGCGAGCCAGCCGCGCGGCACCGCAGCCGAGCTCGACGATGTCTTGATCGGACATCGGCACGAGCGCGGCGAGCACCTCGAGTTCGTCGTCGATCAGCGGCGGGGCGTCGGTGTTCGGCATCATGCGTCGGGTCCTGGGTCAGGGGCTGCCGCGCAGCTCGCGCAGGCGGCCTTCGAGTGCGGCGGCGTTGAGCACGCCCATGTGCGCGCCCACGAGGCGGCCCTGGGCGTCGTAGAAAAGCGTGGTCGGCAGACCGCGCGAACCGACGGCCGGGCCGAGCGCGGAGCGTGCGTCGAGCAGCACCTCGCGCAGCGGCAAGGCTTGCGAGGCCAGGTAGGCGTTCACGGTGGCCGCCGTTTCGCCCTGGTTGACGAACAGGAAGCCGATGGCGGCCTCGCGCTGCTGCGCCGCCGCGAGTACCGGCATCTCCTGTCGGCAAGGCCCGCACCAGCTGGCCCACAGATTGACCACCACGGGCCGCTGGCGCGCCGCCTGGGGCAGCGTGATGGCACGTGCGTTGTCCAGCGCGACCAGTTCGATCGCCGGCAGGGTGTCGTGGCCAGGCGCCTGCAGCGCCAGCGTCCCGCCGGTCCACAACAGCACGCCGGCCAGCAGGCCACCGCCGAGAGGCCGACGCAATGGCGGCGACCGCCAGCCCCGCCATGCCAGCCAGGCCGCACCGGCCAGCATGCCGGCCGAGCCGTGCCAGCCACCATCGCGGATGTCGATTGCAGACAGCGGCGCGGCCGCGTACAGGTCGAAGTGCAGGGCCAGATGGACGAGTCGCGCGGCCAGCAGGCCGGCCACGCCGGCGCCGAACACGGCGTTGCCGGCCGCGAGGGCATGGTCCGGTCCGGCCAGGCGGCCCGCAAGCCAGGACGCCAGGCCGACGGCCGCGAGCAACAGCAGCGGCGCGAGCGGCAGCGAAATGGGGCCGAGCGAGATCGAGATCACGGCTCAGTATGCGGCCTGCGCCGCGCCGCCCGGCCGCTGCAAGGGCAGGTTCAGCGCTTCAGGCTCGCGCAGGGATCGCGCCGCGGCGCTGCCAACGGCTTGGCACCGCGCTCCTTGGCCCGCGCGATCATCTGTTCATGGTGCTGAGCCTGGTAGGACTTGCACTCGTCATAACTGGTCATCGAGCGCATGCGCGTCTGGTGCTCTGTGCGTTCCTGCGGGGTCATCATGGTCCAGCCCGGGGTGTTGTCGGAACCCCAGCGCCCCATCGGGCCGCGACCGCCACCCGGCCCCATGCCCATCCGCGGAGCGCTTGCGCCCGGTCCGGGACCCGAGGCTGCACCAGGCTGGGCGAAGGCGCTGCCGAACGACAGGCAGGCAGCCAGAACGATGAAAGTGGCGAGCTTCATGAGGGCCTCCAGGCGAGTGAATCGATAGGGCAGTTGTACCCAGGGACGTATAGTTCTCCGCTGACCTGCCGCAAGCGAGCGCAGGGAACTTTTCCGGGGTTCGCCATGACGACTCACGCCTCGCCCTTCACCGACGCCGCCGCCACCTGGGACCAGCGTTTCGCCGCCGATCACCTGATCTTCGGCGAGCAGCCCAACGAGTACCTGCGTGCGCAGGCGGCGCGCCTGCGCGCCGGCAGCCGGGCGCTGTGCGTGGCCGATGGCGAAGGCCGCAACAGCGTGTGGCTGGCGCGCCAGGGCCTGCAAGTCGATGCCTTCGACATCTCCGCCGTGGGCGTGGCCAAGGCGCGCCGGCTGGCGGCGCTGGCGGGCGTGACGGTCGACTATGCCGTGGCCGATGGCGACGCGCTGGCCTGGCCCAGCGAAACCTACGACCTGGTCGCCGCGATCTTCATCCAGTTCGCCGACCCGCCGATGCGTGCCCGCCTGTTCGCGCACATGGTCGACACACTGCGCCCGGGTGGGCTGCTGGTGCTGCAGGGCTACCGGCCCGAACAACTGGCGAACAAGACCGGTGGCCCGCCGCGAGAGTCGCACATGTACACCGAGGCGCTGCTGCGCGAGTCGTTCGCCGGGATGGAGATCCTCGAACTTCGCAGCTACGAGGCCGAACTCACCGAGGGCACGCAGCACCGCGGCCGCTCGGCGCTGATCGGCCTGGTCGCGCGCAAGCGCTGAGCCGCTCGCCGGCTCAGCGGCCGGCGTCGTTGAGCTTCCAGTCGTAGTCGAGGAAGCCAATGCCGGCCTGGCCGGAACGGATGCGTTCGCGATCCGCAGGCGCATCGGCCAGCACCTCGGCGTAACGCGCCAGGAAGGCGGGCAGCGAGGCGATGCCGCGGTGGCCGAGGCGGAAGTCCTCGCCGAACCAGTCGAAGATCTTCGATACCTGCAGCCGGCCGGCGGCGGCGTCGTAGCGGTTGCGCGTGCGGTCGCTCATGAAGCGCAACGCCTGCTCGTCGAGCTGGGCGTCGAGCCGCGCCGCGTCGAAGGCTTCCTCGCGCAGCGCCGGGCAGCCGATGCTCGCGCAGTTGACGGCGAAGTGCACGCGCGGGTCGTCGTAGCGGCCGCGCTGGCGCAGCATGGCGTGCTCGATGTCGTCGAGCGAGACCTTGCCACCCAGCAGCGGCACCCATTTCGGCTTCCAGGGGCTTTGCAGCAGCGAGCCCAGGTCCTTGATGGACTCGAGCTTGGGCCAGCGCGTGAGGATCAGCTCGACCGTGAAGGCGTTGTAGGCATTGATCAGGAACGCCATCTGCTGCGCCCGGCCGAAGGCGGCGAAGCTGCTCTCGCCGACGGCCGACAGGCTGTCGAGGTAGGCCTTCAGCGCGGCGCGATCTGCCGCCATGCCGGCGTAGCGGACCTGCGAAGCCTGCCCACCGCGCAGCGGCTGCACATGCTTGCGCAGCAGCGCGGTCCAGGCGGCGTGCGTGTGGTCGAAGGCCTGCGCGCGTGCACCGGGCAGCAGCAGGGCGCCGGTCGTGGCCAGCAGCAGCCGGCGGCGCTGGATCGTCGGGTTCATCGCGGTTCCTGAAACGCTGCGTTGCACGTCAGCCCTTCTTCGCTTTCGCGGCGGCCACCTCCTTGGCCAGCTCGGCGCCGCTCTTGTAGTGCGGCACGCGGAACACCAGTCGTTTGCTGCGCTGCCAGAAGCTGTTGCTGCCAGCCACTTCGTCGGCCCAGTACCTGTCGGCGAGCTTCAGGTTGCCGGCGAGGTCGAGTTCGAAGGCCTCCCTGCTGCCTGGCCCGCCGAAGACGTAGAGCCTGCCGTCGATCATGCGCCAGGTGTCGGCGTCGCCGCCCCAGGGGATGCCGTAGACGATGCCGTCGGCGCAGTAGCCGCCGTACTGCGGCAGGTACTTCTGCGGCGCGGCGTCGAACAGTGCCTTGTGCTCGGCGCTGGCGAAGCGGAAGGTCACCGCCTCGTGCACGCTCTTGAACTGCGGGCTGCCCTGCACGTAGCGGTTCTGGGTGAAATAGGCCACCACGTCGGCGCCCTTGAGCATGACGCGATCGTCGCCGCCTTCGGCGATGGCATTGACGGGTTTCAGGTTGCTGGAAGGATTCTGCGCCGTCATCGCCGAGCAACCGCCCAGCGAGGCCAGGGCCAGCGGCGCCAGGCAAGCCAGCAGCGCCCAGCGGCCCAGCTGTCGCGTGAAAGTGAAAGTCATGTCAGGAGGCTCCGAGAGGGGGGGTGAATCGGTTGCGCCAGTCGGCGGTCGGTGCGGCTGCCGGCGCGTGTTCGCCGGAGTGGTCGGAGTAGGGGGCGGGCCAGCCGAACAGCGCGCTGGCGCGCTCCGCCTGGTGGCGCAACTCGTCGCGGTCGGCCGCGCCCAGGTGCACGATGGCGTAGCGGTGGCTGCCGGTCCACTTGAAGTCGCGCGCCAGCGAATGGCCCTGCTTGGGGAAGCCGAACAGCAGGCCCAGCGGGTGCTGCGCGGCGAATCGCGAGCGGGCCGCCGCGTCGGGCTGCGGCGGCGAAGCCAGCAGCGGGTCGAAGGTCCGGTACACCAGGCTGGCCGCCACGCCGGCCGTCGGCTCGCAGCGCGGTGCGAGGTCGGGCGACTCGCCCCGCGCCAGCGCCACCGCCATGGCATGCGCGTCCACGCCCTGCACGCGCCGGTACAGGTCGGCGAACTGCGAGGCCAGCCGCGGGTTGCACTCGATCACGGTGAGCCGGTCGCTGGCCGCGTCGTGGAAGAACTCGAGGTTGAAGAAACCATGCCGGTAGCCGATGGCGCCGAGGAAGCGGCGTGCCACGTCCAGCGCTCGCTGCTGCACGGCACTGCTCGCGCGGCTCGGGTGCTCCCAGCGCATGAAGGCCTGCGTGCCGGGGTACATGATCGCGTCGACCACGCCCAGCGCATGCACCTGGCCGTCCTGCACCCAGCCGTCGAGGTTGTACTGCGCGGCGTGCGCCGGCACTGGATCCTCCAGCAGCATGCGATGCGCACTGCCGGCCTGCGGCAGCCGCGCCCTGCATACGCGTTCGAAGGGCTCGACGAGGCGCCGGATCACCCACAGCTCGCGCCGGCCGAAACGCGTGTGCGCCTGCAGTTCGTCGCGGCTGTCGACGCGGCGCGCGAGCACCGAGAACGCCGCCTTCACCGGCTTGACGAAGCTGGGGTAGGGCAGGCCGTCGGGGATCGGCTCGCCGTACTGCGTGGGCAGTTCACGGCTGGCCACGTTGGCCTCGGGGGCCACCGCCTGCAGCACCTGCCGCGCGTGCAGCTTGTGCTGCGCGGCCAGCACCGACTCGGGCGTGGCGCCGGGCAACCCCAGCTTCTCGGCAACCAGCGCGGCGGCCAATGCGCCGAACTGCTCGTGGTGAGAGAGTACGCCCTGCCAGCCCAGCCGCCGCCCGCGAGCGGCCTGCTTGTCCGCGAAGCGTTCGAGATCGAAGCCGACCAGCGCGGCATTGCTCGGGAACGAGAAGAGGTCGAAGCCGGCATGGTCGAAACGCGCCATGCCGGCATCGCGCTCGATCGCGTCCAGCGCGAGGCGGTCCCAGTCGTAGGCGAACAGCCAGCCGAAGCGCGGCACCGGCGTCATCGGCCCGCCCCGGCGCCGCGGCGCTGCATCCAGCGCTGGCCGGTGAGCGTGACGACGAGCATCAGCGTGGCCGCGCCGGCCAGCGAGCTCCAGTCGGGCGAGCCGGTTTGCAGCGTACCTGCCAGGCTGAGGCCGGCCCATACGTAGGGCACGCTGCCGATCGTCAGCCCGGCGAAGCTGGGCCACAGGAACCCGCGCATCGACAGCCGGCTCAGGCCGAGCAGAGGGTTGAGCAGCGGATAGGGCAGGACAGGCACCAGGCGCAGCCAGAACAGCCAAGGCCAGCCGTGGCGTGAGACTGCCAGGTCGAGCGTGCGCAGACGGTGGCCGAAGTGCCGCTCGACTCGATCGCGTGCCAGGTGCCGCGCCGCGAGAAAGGACAGCAGCGCGCCCAGCGTGGACGCGGCTCCGACGATCAGCGTGCCGCCCACGGCGCCGTAGCAACTGCCGGCGAACAGGCACAGCGGTGCGCAGCCGGGCAGGGTGAAGGCCGCCAGCACGGTGAACAAGGCCACGAAGCCGAGCGCGAACAGCCACGGCGACTCGCCCTGCCAGGCCAGCCCCTGCGCATGCTGTTCGAGCCACCATTCGCGCTGGGTGACATGGACGCCGCTGCCGGTGAGGAATCCGGCCACGGCAAGCCCCAGCGCGAGCAGGACCACGACGAACAACGAATGGGTGGTGGACCAGCGCATCAGGGAGTGATTGTCGATGGGGCGGTTGGAGAAGGGGTCGGGGTTCGGCCCCGGCACTGTATCTGCGTTGCGCTGCTAGAGTCGGTCCGAGGGCCGCAGGGGCCCGGTACCCCCCGTCTACGATGCAGACCCCGACATTCATCCAGCTTCACCGCATCGACGACCGTGCGATGGCCGACGAGGCGGTTGCCGGCCTGCTCGCGGCGCGGGCGCATGTGTCGCCGAAGTTCTTCTACGACCCGCTGGGCTCGCGGCTGTTCGATGCCATCACCGAGCTGCGGGAGTACTACCCGACCCGGACCGAGGCCGCGATCTTCGCGGTGCACGGCGCGGCGATCGCCGAGGCCGCGCTCGGCGCCACCGGTGACAGCCCGGTGATGATCGACCTGGGCGCCGGCAACTGCGCCAAGGCGGCACGCCTGTTCGGCCGCCTGGCGCCGCGGCGCTACGTGGCGGTCGACATCTCGGTGGACTTCCTGCGCGACTCGCTGCAGCGCCTGCAGCCCGAGCACCCGGCGATGCAGATGGTCGGCGTGGGGCTGGACTTCTCGGCTCATCTGCAGCTGCCCGAGCGGCTCGTCGACGGCCGTGGCCTGGTGTTCTATCCCGGCTCCTCGATCGGGAACTTCTCGCCCACCGAGGCGCTGCGCCTGCTGCGCGACGCGCGGGCCACGGCGGCCGGCGGCGCCTTGCTCATCGGCGTCGACCTGGTCAAGCCGGTGGCCACGCTGGAGGCCGCCTACGACGACGAGCTCGGCGTCACAGCAGCCTTCAACCTCAACCTGCTGAATCACCTCAACCGCCTCCTCGGTGCAGATTTTCGGGTGCGCGACTGGCAACACGTCGCCCACTTCGATACGGTGCATTCGCGCATCCAGATGCACCTGCAGGCGCGCCATGCCGTCACGGTGCACTGGAACGGTGGCCAGCGGGAGTTCGCCGCCGGCGAGCGCATCCACACCGAGAACTCGGCGAAGTGGTCGGTGGCGGGCTTCGAGGCTTTGCTGCGCGAAGCCGGCTTCGGCGCCGTGCGGCACTGGACCGACGCGCAGGGCTGGTTCGCGGTGTTCCTCGCCGCGGATTGAACGGCTGCTCACGGCGCACAAGTCCGAAAGCCGGCCGGCACGTCGTTGCGGAACGCGGGGAAGTAGTTGCGGTAGCGCGGATGGCGCAAGCGCGGCTGCGTCATGAACGAGGCACCGCGAAGTACCGGCCGGCCGTCGAACCAGGGCGCGGAGTAGTCGCGGTAGGGGTGTGCGGCAAAGCCGGGGAAGGGCTGGAACGGGCTGGCCGTCCATTCCCACACGTCGCCCCAGCGGAAGGACTCGGGCCGGGTCAGGGCTGCGCGTTCCCATTCGGCCTCGCCGGGCAGCCGGCGCCCGGCCCAGCGGCACCAAGCCAGCGCTTCATGCTGCGTCAGATGGCAGGCCGCTTCGGCGAGGGCCAGCGCCTGCCAGCGGCCGTGTCGACGGTGCTGCCAGGTGCCGGCCTCGTGGCGCAGATAGCGCGGCGCAGTGGGCAGATGGGCTGCAAGCCAGCGCTGGCCCGCGTCGTCCCACCAGCGCGCGTCGCGGTAACCGCCGGCCTCGACGAAGGGCAGGTACTCGGCCCAGCGCACGGCCTGCGCGTCGATGGTGCCGGCCGGCAAGTCGAGCGCATGCGCCGCGAGTTCGTTGTCGAAGGCGAAGCCGCGCGGCGCTTCGCTGCCGAGTCGCCATGGCCCGGCCGGCAGGCGAAGCGGCGGCGGCGGGGCGGGCAGGGCGGCGGCCTGCCAGCGTGCGTCGTCGACGGCGATGCCTAGCGCCTGCGCCATGTAGAGCGCGGCTTCGTGGTGCATGTCCTCGTGCAGCAGCGCGAGGCGGTAGAAGTACAGCGAATCGTCGTCGCCACCATCGACGTCGCTCAGCAGGGCCAGCGTCGACTCCAGTTGGCGGGCCAGATCGTCGCGCGTAGCCTGCGCATCGGGCAGCGGCAGCGACCAGCGTGTGTCGTGCGGAACCAGGCTGGAGTTGTACAGCGCATCGGCGTCGGGGCGCAGCGGCCGGGCGCGGGGCGCGTCGGGGTCGGCGGCCGCTCCGTCGCCGCGGCACGGATAACGCGACAGCCAGTACTCCTGGAACCAGCCGATGTGGCCCAGTTCCCACAGCGGCGGGTTCAGCTCACCGCGCCGAGGCACGGCCAGGCCCGGCAGCGCCTGCTCGTACAACGCGAAGGTCGCCAGCGTATCGCGCCGGCTGGCTTGCAGCGCCAGCGCGAGAACATCGGCATTTCCCTGCCGCGCGAGCCGGGCCGCAGGCGTTAGGCTGTCTTCGTGCATCGAGAATCCATCGTGATCGTGACTCCGGCACTGTCGGACGCCAACAACGGCAACTGGCAGACCGCGCAGCGTTGGTCGCAATTGCTGCGCCCAGCTTACAACGTTGCCTTGTCGGGCCAGTGGCGCGGCGGCGACGAAGCGTTGATGATCGCGCTGCACGCCCGCCGCTCGGCGGCATCGGTGGCCGCCTGGCGCGCCGCGCATCCCCAGCGGCCGCTGGTGCTTGTGCTCACCGGCACCGACCTGTACCGCGACATCGCCAGCGACCCCGATGCGCAGCGCTCGCTGTACCTCGCCGACCGGCTGGTGGTGCTCAACGCGCTTGGCGCCGAGCGGCTGCCGCAGGCGCTGCGCGAACGCTGTCGCGTGGTGCTGCAATCCTGCCCGGTGCGCCGCGTGCTGCCGCGACCGACACGCCACCTGCGCGCGCTGATGGTCGGCCACCTTCGCGAGGAGAAGGATCCGCGCACCTACCTGCGTGCCGCGCAGCGGCTGGCCTCGCGCGGCGACATCCTGCTCGACCATGTCGGCGCAGCGCTCGAGCCGGCGCTGGGCGCGCTCGCGCAGGCGCGCGCGGCGGCGCAAGCCAACTACCTCTGGCTCGGTGCGCTGCCGCATGCGCGGGCCCGGCGGCGCATTCAGTCTGCCCATGTGCTGGTGCATCCGAGCCGGATGGAAGGCGGCGCGAACGTCGTCGTCGAGGCGATTCGCAGCGGCACCCCGGTGCTGGCCTCGCGAATTGCCGGCAACGTGGGCCTGCTCGGCGACGACTACGACGGCTACTTCGAACCCGGTGACGACGCCGCGCTGGCGACCCTGCTGCAGCGTGCCCGCGACGATGCCGATATGCTGCCGGCTCTGCAGCGGCAGACGGCGCGACGCGCGCCGCTGTTCTCGCCGCAGGCCGAAAGCGCTGCGCTGCACCGCCTGCTGGCCGAACTGACCGAACGCACCGACCCCGGAGACCGACGATGAATGCACCCGAACGACCCGCCGAACCCCGCCTGACCTCGCTGTCGCATGGCGGCGGCTGCGGCTGCAAGATCGCCCCGGGCGTGCTCTCCGAGATCCTCAAGGGCACGGCGGCGATGCCGATCCCGAAGGAGCTGCTGGTGGGCATCGAGACCGCCGATGACGCGGCCGTCTACCAGCTCAACGACGAGCAGGCGCTGATCGCGACGACCGACTTCTTCATGCCCATCGTCGACGACCCGCACGACTTCGGCCGCATCGCCGCCACCAATGCGATCAGCGATGTCTACGCGATGGGCGGCCGCCCGATCATGGCGCTGGCGCTGGTGGGCATGCCGATCAACGTGCTGTCCACGCAGACCATCGGCCGCATCCTCGAAGGCGGTGCCTCGGTCTGTCGCGCGGCGGGCATCCCGATCGCCGGCGGCCACACCATCGATTCGGTCGAGGCGATCTACGGCCTCGTCGCGCTGGGGCTGGTGCACCCGAAACACGTCAAGCGCAATGCCGATGCCCAGCCGGGCGACCTGCTGGTGCTCGGCAAGCCGCTGGGCGTGGGCGTGATGTCGGCGGCGCTGAAGAAGGGCGAGCTCGGCGACGCCGGTTATGCCCGCATGATCGAAACCACCACCAAGCTGAACACCGCCGGGCCCGACCTCGCCGCGCTGCCCGGCGTGCGCGCGCTGACCGACGTCACCGGCTTCGGCCTGGCCGGCCACGCGCTGGAGATGGCCCGCGGCGCGCGCTGCGAGGTGCGCCTGGACTGGTCTGCCGTGCCCTTGATGAGCGGCGTGCGCGAACTCGCTGCGCAGGGTTTCGTCACCGGCGCATCGGGGCGCAACTGGGCGGGTTATGGCAGCGACGTCGCCCTGCCGGCGGACTTCGCTGCCGAAGACCGCGCGCTGCTCACCGACCCGCAGACCAGCGGCGGCCTGCTGGTGGCCTGCACGCCGGGCTCGCTCGACGCGGTGCTCGCCACCTTCCATCGCCACGGCTTCGGGCAGGCCGCGGTGGTGGGCGGGGTGACCGCCGCCAGCGCAGCGCCGAGGCTGCTCGTCGCCTGACAGCGAGCCTGCGCAGCGGCTGCGATGACAGCGCCATGAGCCGCCCGGACGACCACGGCGACATCACCGCGCTCGACGCCGACGCGCTGTCCACGGCGATCCACGCACGCCGGGTGTCCTGCCGCGAGGTGATGAGCGCGTACCTCGAGCGCATCCACCGCCTCAATCCGCGGCTGAACGCCATCGTCAACCTCGCGCCCGGCGACGCCCTGCTGCGCCAGGCCGACAAGCGCGATGCCGAGCTGGCGCAGGGCCGCTCGCGCGGCTGGCTGCACGGCGTGCCGCAGGCGATCAAGGATGCTTCGCCCGTGACCGGCTTCCCGAACACGCTGGGCAGCCCGCTGCTCGCCAACACGATGCCCGCACGCGACAGCGTGATGGCCGCGCGGATGAAAGCGGCCGGCTGCATCGTCGTGGGCAAGACCAACTTGCCCGAGTTCGGCCTGGGTTCGCACACCTTCAACGAGTTGTTCGGGGCGACGCCGAACGCCTGGGATCCGATGGTGAGCGCCGGCGGCAGCAGCGGCGGCGCCGCAGTGGCGCTGGCGCAGCGCCTGCTGCCGGTGGCCGACGGTTCCGACTTCATGGGTTCGCTGCGCAACCCGGCAGCCTGGGCCAACATCTTCGGCCTGCGCCCGAGCCAGGGCCGCGTGCCGTACTGGCCGGCGGCCGACACCTGGGTCAGCCAGCTCGGCACCGAAGGGCCGATGGCGCGCACGGTGCGCGATCTCGCCAGACTGCTGTCGATCCAGGCCGGACACGACCCGCGCGCGCCGCTGTCGATCGCGCAGGGCTCGCAGAGTTTCGACACCGCGGCTGACCCGGCCACGCTGCGCGGCCTGCGCATCGGCTGGCTCGGCGATCTCGGTGGTCACCTGGCGATGGAGCCGGGCTTGCTCGACGTGGCCGAAGCGGCGCTGGCGCGTTTCGCCGCCGCGGGTTCACAGGTCGAGCCGATTGCGCTGGGCTTCGACGCGGATCGGCTGTGGCGCGCCTGGCTGGTGTGGCGCCGCGCGCTGGTCGGCGCGCGCATCGGCGCGCTGATCGACCGGCCCGGTGCGCGCGAGCGCATCAAGCCCGAGGCACTGTGGGAGTACGACCAGGGCGCGGCGCTGAGCTTCCACGACTTCATGCGCGCCAGTGAGGTCCGCACCGCGTTTCACGCGCGCATGCTCGAGCTGTTCGAGCGCTTCGACGTGCTGGCCCTGCCGGTCACGCAGGTGTGGCCGTTCCCGATCGGGCAGCGCTGGCCGGCGCGCATCGCCGGCCGCGAAATGGACACCTACCACCGCTGGATGGAGTCGACGATCTACGCCACCTTCGCCGGTGCGCCGGGCATCAGCGTCCCGGCCGGCTTTCATGCCAACGGGCGCTGGCCCGCCGGACTGCAGCTGATCGCGAAGCCGCAGGCCGATGCGGCGCTGCTTCGCGTGGCGGCGGCCTACGAATCGCTGATCGGAGACCTGCTGTCGCTGCGACCAACGCAGCCAGCCGCCTGATCCGCGTCCGACGTGGGCAAGGCCTGTTGCCGGACGTAGTGATTGAAGCGATAGCCGACGCCACCGGCGGTGGCGTGCGGCTCGGAGGAAGCCTGCCTGAACTGTGCACGCGGCCATTCCGGAAAGTGGGCGTCACCGTCGAGGTCGGCGTCGATCTCGGTGAGCACCAGTTCATCGGCTTGCGGCAGCGCCAGCGCATAGAGCTCGGCGCCGCCGATCACGAAGACCTTGGCGGCATCGCCGGCGAGCGACAAGGCCTCGGCCAGCGAGCCTGCGCGCATCGCACCCTCGGCCGACCACTGCGCATTGCGCGTGACGACAATGTTGAGGCGGCCCGGCAGCGGGCGAAAGCGCTGCGGCAGCGAGTCCCAGGTCTTGCGGCCCATGATCACCGGGCAACCGAGGGTGACGCGGCGGAAGTGCTTCTGGTCTTCGCTCTCGCGGAAGACCAGCTCGCCGCCGCGGCCGATGACGCGCATTGCGGGGGGGCCGGGGCGGGTTGAGCTTCATCACCTTGCGCAGGTCGGCCACCACCTGAATGCGCCAGCGGTTGTCGGCGATCTCGAGCAGGCGCATGTGGAAGCGCTCGTTGGCGGCGAAAAAACGATCACGATCGTCGATGGCCGATTCGAGCTCGTCGTGGATGGCCAGCAGCTCGGTCATCTCTTCCTCGGTGGCCTTCCTGGCGGCCACGCGCGCGGCGTCGCTTTCCAGCAGCGCGAGCAGGTGGAAGACCTCGGCGAGGTCGCGCTCCGACACCTCGGTGACGTAGGCGCCGCGGCGCAGCTTCATCGTCACCAGGCCTTCGGCGGCCAGCACCTTGAGCGCCTCGCGCAGCGGCGTGCGGCTGATGCCGTACTCCGCCGCGAGGGCCTGCTCGTCGATCCAGCTGCCCGGCGCCAGCGTGTGGGCGAGGATGCGCGTGCGCAGCTGCTCGGCCACCTGCTCGTAGAGCGCGCGCGTCCCGTCCACCCCTGCAAAGCGCAGCATGTGAGCATCGGTGAGCCGAGCCCGAGGAGATGAGCATGTCCAACGACCCCGTCCGCGCATCCGAAGCGCTGGCCCAATGGCACAAGGCCGCTGCCAAGTCGGCCCCCGGCGGCAATGTCGAGGCCTTGAACTGGGTCACGCCCGAGGGCATCGTCGTCAAGCCGCTCTACACGGCGGCCGACCTGAAAACGCTGTCCTACGCCGACACCTTGCCCGGCTTCGCGCCTTATGTGCGAGGGCCGCAGGCCACGATGTACGCCGTGCGGCCGTGGACGATCCGCCAGTACGCCGGCTTCTCCACCGCCGAAGCTTCCAACGACTTCTACCGCAAGGCGCTGGCTGCTGGCGGGCAGGGCGTCAGCGTCGCCTTCGACCTGGCCACGCACCGCGGCTACGACAGCGACCACCCGCGCGTGACGGGCGACGTCGGCAAGGCCGGCGTGGCGATCGACTCGGTGGAGGACATGAAGATCCTGTTCGACGGCATCCCGCTCGACAAGGTCTCGGTGTCGATGACGATGAACGGCGCGGTGCTGCCGGTGCTGGCGGGCTACGTGGTCGCGGCGGAGGAGCAGGGCGTATCGCAGGACAAGCTCAGCGGGACCATCCAGAACGACATCCTCAAGGAGTTCATGGTCCGCAACACCTACATCTACCCGCCCGAGCCGAGCATGCGGGTCATCGGCGACATCATCGAGTACACGGCAAAGAAGATGCCGAAGTTCAACTCGATCTCGATTTCCGGCTATCACATGCAGGAGGCGGGGGCGAACCAGGCGCTGGAACTCGCCTTCACGCTGGCCGACGGCAAGGAGTACGTGAAGACGGCGCTGGCCAAGGGGCTGGACGTCGACGAATTCGCCGGGCGCCTGAGCTTCTTCTGGGCCATCGGCATGAACTTCTATCTCGAGGTGGCCAAGATGCGCGCGGCGCGGCTGCTGTGGTGGAAGATCATGAAGGAGTTCGCGCCCAAGAACCCGAAGAGCCTGATGCTGCGCACGCACTGCCAGACCTCGGGCTGGAGCCTGACCGAGCAGGACCCGTACAACAACGTCGTGCGCACCACCATCGAGGCGATGGCCGCGGTGTTCGGCGGCACGCAGAGCCTGCACACCAACAGCTTCGACGAGGCGATCGCGCTGCCCACCGAGTTCAGCGCGCGCATCGCGCGCAACACGCAGCTGATCATCCAGGAAGAGACGCACATCACCAACGTGGTCGACCCCTGGGCCGGCAGCTACATGATGGAGAAGCTGACGCAGGACATGGCCGATGCCGCCTGGGCGATCATCGAGGAGGTCGATGCGATGGGCGGCATGGTCAAGGCGGTCGACTCCGGCTGGGCCAAGCTGAAGATCGAGGCCAGCGCCGCCGAGAAGCAGGCGCGCATCGACTCGGGCAAGGACGTCATCGTCGGCGTCAACAAGTACAAGCTCGCCAAGGAAGACGTCATCGAGACGCTCGAGGTCGACAACCACGCGGTGCGCGAGAACCAGGTCAAGCGCCTGCAGTCGGTGCGCGCGAAGCGCAATGCGGCCCAGGTGAAGGCGGCGCTTGACGCACTGACGGCCTGTGCCGAGACTGGTCAGGGAAACCTGCTCGACCTGAGCATCCAGGCGGTGCGCCTGCGTGCCACGGTGGGCGAGGTGTCGGATGCCTTGGAAAAGGCCTGGGGCGCCACCGCGCCGATACGCAGAAGGTGACCGGTGTGTACGCAGCCGCCTACGACAGTGCCGAGGGCTGGGACAAGCTGAAGGCCGAGATTGCCGATTTCGCCGAGAGCCAGGGCCGCCGCCCGCGCGTGATGATCGCCAAGCTCGGCCAGGACGGCCACGACCGCGGCGCCAAGGTCGTGGCCACGGCCTTCGCCGACCTCGGCTTCGACGTCGACATCGGCCCGCTGTTCCAGACGCCCGAGGAATGCGCGCGCCAGGCGATCGAGAACGACGTGCACGCGGTGGGCGTCAGCACGCTCGCGGCCGGGCACAAGACGCTGGTGCCGGCGATCATCCCGAGCCTGAAGGCGCAGGGGGCCGACGACATCATCGTCTTCGTCGGCGGCGTGATCCCGCGCCAGGACTACGACTTCCTCTACGAATCCGGCGTGAAGGGCATCTACGGCCCGGGCACGCCGATCCCCGCGAGCGCGAAGGACGTGCTCGAGCAGATCAAGAAGAACATTTCCAAGAAGGCCTGAGCCCGTGAGCCTGCCGGCCGCCGACCAGGCGTTGATGGAGGGTGTGCGACGCCGCGAGCGGCGCGCGCTGGCCAAGGCCATCACGCTGCTCGAATCGACGCGCGCCGACCACCGCGCGCGCGCCGATGCGCTGCTCAATGCGCTGCTGCCGCACACGGGCCAAGCGATCCGCCTGGGCATCTCCGGCGTGCCGGGCGTGGGCAAGTCGACCTTCATCGAGGCGCTGGGCCTGTTCCTCATCGCGCAGGGCCACCGCGTGGCGGTGCTGGCCATCGACCCCTCGTCCAGCGTCTCCGGCGGATCCATCCTCGGCGACAAGACGCGCATGGAGTTCCTCTCCGTCAACGAGGCCGCCTACATCCGCCCGAGCCCGGCCAGCGGCACGCTCGGTGGCGTGGCCGAGAAAACGCGCGAGGCCATGCTGGTGTGCGAGGCGGCGGGCTACGACGTGGTGATCGTCGAGACCGTCGGCGTCGGCCAGAGCGAGACGGCCGTGGCCGGCATGACCGACATGTTCGTGCTGCTGCAGCTGCCCAACGCCGGCGACGACCTGCAGGCGATCAAGAAGGGCGTGATGGAGCTGGCCGATCTGGTGGTCATCAACAAGGCCGACCTCGACGCCGCTGCGGCCACGCGGGCCCAGGCGCAGATCACCTCGGCGCTGCGCGTCTTCAACTTCCACGGCCATCCGGCGCAATCCGGCGATCGCTGGCAGCCGCAGGTGATGCAGATCAGCGCGCTGAAGGCGCAGGGCGTCGATGCTTTCTGGACGATGGTGCAGAACTTCCACGCCAAGCGGCGCGCCGGCGGCGAATTCGATGCCCGGCGCCAGCAGCAATCGCTGGCCTGGATGTGGGACATCGTGCACGCCCGGCTGCGTGCCGACTTCGATCACCACCCCGCGGTGCGCCAGGCGCTGCCGCAGACCCTGCGCGACGTCAGCGACGCGCGAATCGCTCCATCGGCCGCAGCGCGCGCGCTGCTGAACCTGTTCGAACAATCCAAGCGTTGAGGAGGCAAGAGACCATGCACGACATCATCCAGCAGCTCGAGGAACGGCGCGCCAAGGCGCGGCTGGGCGGCGGCGAGAAGCGCATCGCCGCGCAGCACGGCAAGGGCAAGCTCACCGCGCGCGAGCGGCTCGAGCTGCTGCTCGACGAGGGCACCTTCGAGGAATGGGACATGTTCGTCGAGCACCGCTGCGTCGACTTCGGCATGGCCGACAACAAGATCCCGGGCGACGGCGTGGTCACCGGCTACGGCATGATCAACGGCCGCCTGGTGTTCGTCTTCAGCCAGGACTTCACCGTCTTCGGCGGCGCGCTGTCCGAGGCGCACGCCGAGAAGATCTGCAAGGTGATGGACCAGGCGATGAAGGTCGGCGCGCCGGTGATCGGCCTGAACGACTCGGGCGGCGCGCGCATCCAGGAAGGCGTGGCCTCGCTGGGCGGCTACGCCGAGGTGTTCCAGCGCAACGTGATGGCCAGCGGCGTGGTGCCGCAGATCAGCATGATCATGGGGCCGTGCGCGGGCGGCGCCGTCTACTCGCCGGCGATGACCGACTTCATCTTCATGGTGAAGGACAGCTCCTACATGTTCGTCACCGGCCCCGAAGTGGTGAAGACGGTGACCCACGAGGAGGTGACCGCCGAGGAGCTCGGCGGCGCCGGCACCCACACCACGCGCAGCGGTGTGGCCGACCTGGCCTTCGAGAACGACGTCGACGCGCTGCTGATGTTGCGCCGCCTGTACAACTACCTGCCGCTGAACAACCGCGAGAAGCCGCCGGTGCGTCGCAGCGACGACCCCGCCGAGCGGCTGGACATGTCGCTGGACACGCTGGTGCCGGACAACCCGAACAAGCCCTACGACATGAAGGAGCTGATCGCCAAGACGGTGGACGACGGCGACTTCTTCGAGCTGCAGCCCGACTACGCGAAGAACATCGTCATCGGCTTCGCGCGCATGGAGGGCCAGACGGTGGGCATCGTCGCCAACCAGCCGCTGGTGCTGGCCGGCTGCCTGGACATCAAGAGCTCGATCAAGGCGGCGCGTTTCGTGCGCTTCTGCGACGCCTTCAACATCCCGGTGCTGACCTTCGTCGACGTGCCCGGCTTCATGCCCGGCACCAGCCAGGAGTACGGCGGCATCATCAAGCACGGCGCCAAGCTGCTCTACGCCTACGCCGAGTGCACGGTGCCGAAGATCACCGTGATCACGCGCAAGGCCTACGGCGGCGCCTACGACGTGATGAGCTCCAAGCACCTGCGCGGCGACGTCAACTTCGCCTGGCCGAACGCCGAGATCGCGGTGATGGGCGCCAAGGGCGCGGTGGAGATCATCTTCCGCGAGGACAAGGGCGACCCGGCCAAGCTGGCCGCGAAGGAGGCCGAGTACAAGGCGCGCTTCGCCAACCCCTTCGTCGCCGGCGCGCGCGGCTTCATCGACGACGTGATCCAGCCGCACGAGACGCGCAAGCGCATCTGCCGCAGCCTGGTGATGCTGGCCAACAAGAAGACCGAGAACCCGTGGCGCAAGCACGGCAACATCCCGCTGTGATCGGCCCCCCGCGCCCGCAGGAAGGACCACTGACCATGTTCACCAAGATCCTCATTGCGAATCGCGGCGAGATCGCCTGCCGCGTCATCAAGACGGCGAAGAAGATGGGCATCGCCACCGTCGCCGTGTACTCCGAGGCCGACCGCGATGCGCGCCACGTGGAGCTGGCCGACGAGTCGGTGTTCATCGGCGCGGCGCCCAGCCGGGAGAGTTATCTCGTGATGGACAAGGTCATCGCCGCCTGCAAGCAGACCGGCGCGCAGGCCGTGCACCCGGGCTACGGCTTCCTGTCGGAGAACGAGGCGTTCGCGCGCCGCGTCGAGGAGGAGGGCATCACCTTCATCGGCCCGAAGCACGCCTCGATCGCCGCGATGGGCGACAAGATCGCCTCCAAGAAGCTGGCGATGGAGGCCAAGGTCAACACCATCCCCGGCTACAACGACGTCATCGAGTCGCCCGAGTCGGCGGTGAAGATCGCCAAGGACATCGGCTACCCGGTGATGATCAAGGCCAGCGCCGGCGGCGGCGGCAAGGGCCTGCGCGTGGCCTTCAACGACAAGGAGGCTTTCGAAGGTTTCAGCGCCTGCCGCAACGAGGCGCGCAACAGCTTCGGCGACGACCGTGTCTTCATCGAGAAATTCGTCGAGGAGCCTCGCCACATCGAGATCCAGGTGCTCGGCGACGCCCACGGCAACTGCGTCTATCTGCACGAGCGCGAGTGCTCGATCCAGCGGCGCCACCAGAAGGTCATCGAGGAGGCGCCGTCGCCCTTCATCAGCGAAGCCACGCGCAAGGCGATGGGCGAGCAGGCCGTGGCACTGGCCCGCGCGGTGAACTACCAGAGCGCGGGCACGGTGGAGTTCGTGGTCGGCCGTGACCAGAGTTTCTACTTCCTCGAGATGAACACCCGGCTGCAGGTGGAGCACCCGGTCACCGAGTCGATCACCGGGCTGGACCTGGTCGAGCAGATGATCCGTGTGGCGGCCGGCGAGAAGCTGCGTTTCACGCAGGCGCAGATTCCGCGCCGCGGCTGGGCGATGGAGTGCCGCATCAACGCGGAAGACCCGTTCCGCAACTTCCTGCCTTCCACCGGCCGGCTGGTGAAGTACCAGCCGCCGGCGCAGACCATGGAGGCGGCGATGCCTGTGCCCGAGGGCGGCGGCGTGCGCGTGGACACCGGCGTGTACGAGGGCGGCGAGATCCCGATGTACTACGACTCGATGATCGCCAAGCTGATCGTGCACGGCCTGGACCGCGACGACGCCATCCGCAAGATGCGCGAGGCGCTGAATGCCTTCGTGATCCGCGGCGTGTCGAGCAACATCCCGTTCCAGTCGGCGCTGCTGGCGCATCCGAAGTTCGTCGCTGGCGACTTCAACACCGGCTTCATCGCCGAGAACTACCCGAAGGGCTTCTCGGCGGCGCTGGTGCCGCACGACGACCCGGACTTCCTGCTGCTGCTGGCCGCGGCGGCGCACCGGCGCATGCGCGAGCGCGCCTCCCGCATCACCGGCCAACTGCCCGGGCACGAGCTGAGGGTCGGCGAGGACTTCGCGATCGTGCTCACCGACGAGCAAGGCCAGCGCCGCCAGACCTCGGTGCACATCACCAATGGCGACGGCAGCTACCGCGTCACCCTGGGCGGCAAGACCTCGAAGCTGCGCTTCGCCGGCCCGCTGCGCGACATCGCGGTCAGCGGCGAGATCGACGGCCGGCCGTTCTTCGCGCAGATCGAGCGCATCGGGCTGCACTACCGCATCGTGCACAACGGCCTGCAGGTCAATGCGCGCGTGCTGTCGGCGCGTGCGGCCGAGCTGGAGTCGCTGATGCCCTTCAAGGCGCCGCCGGATCTGTCGCGCTTCCTGCTCTCGCCGATGCCGGGGCTGCTGGTCGACGTGGCCGTGCAGCCGGGCCAGGCCGTGCGGGCGGGCGAGAAGCTGGCGGTGATCGAGGCGATGAAGATGGAGAACATCCTCGTCGCGCAGCAGGACGGCGTGGTCGCCAAGGTGTCGGCGAACAAGGGCGAGAGCCTCGCGGTCGACCAGATCATCCTGGAGTTCCAGTGAGCGCGCGGCCCTTCAAGGTGCTGGGCATCCAGCAGGTTGCGATCGGCGGGCTCAGCAAGGAGCGCCTGAAGACGCTGTGGGTCGACAAGCTGGGCCTCGAGGTCACCGGCACCTTCCGCTCCGAGCGCGAGAACGTCGACGAGGACATCTGCGCGATGGGGGCGGGGCCGTTCAAGGTCGAGGTCGACCTGATGCAGCCGCTGGACGCGGACAAGAAGCCCGCCGTGCACGCCACGCCGCTGAACCACATCGGCCTGTGGATCGACGACCTGCCGAAGGCCGTCGAGTGGCTGGGCGCGAATGGAGTTCGCTTCGCGCCGGGCGGCATCCGCAAGGGCGCGGCCGGCTTCGACATCTGCTTCATGCACCCGAAGGGCAACGAGGAGTTCCCGATCGGCGGCGAGGGCGTGCTGATCGAGCTGGTGCAGGCGCCGCCGGAGGTCATCGCCGCCTTCGCTACCATCGCGGGATGACCATTCGAGAGATCTTGAAGATGGGCGATCCGCGCTTGTTGCGCGTCGCCAAGCCGGTGCAGGCCTTCGACACGCCGGAGCTGCACGCGCTGATCCGCGACATGTTCGAGACCATGCGCGCCGCCGAAGGCGCGGGCCTCGCGGCGCCGCAGATCGGCGTGGACCTGGCGCTGGTGATCTTCGGATTCACCACCAACCGCCGCTACCCGGACCGCGAGCCGGTGCCCGAGACGGTGCTGCTCAACCCGAGCATCGAGCCGCTGTCCGACGAGGAAGACGAAGGCTGGGAAGGCTGCCTGTCGGTGCCGGGCCTGCGCGCCGTGGTGCCACGCTTCGCTCGCATCCGCTACACCGGCTTCGATCCGAAGGGGCAGCGCATCGAGCGCGAGGCCGAGGGTTTCCATGCCCGCGTGGTGCAGCACGAGTGCGACCACCTCATCGGCAAGCTCTATCCGATGCGAGTGCGCGATTTCAGCCGTTTCGGCTATACCAGCGTGCTGTTCCCCGGCCTGGACGCGTCCGAAGACGAATGAACGCTGCCGGCGTGTAAAGCTGTGTGTCGGCCGCAGCGCTGCGGTCGGCTGGTGCGGCTCCCGGCGCGTTGCGGAAGGACAGCCTGGCTGCCGTGTCGGCGCCCGGGCCGGATCTGACAAGAACGAGGCACCCCATGCGAAGCCAAACTCCCCGTCTGCTGCACCGCCTGGCCCTGGCGGCCCTGTGTGCCTTCCCGCTCCTGCAGGCCGGCACCGCGCTGGCCGCGCCCGTGCCCTCGCAGGCCCAGGGCGAGGCGATCGACCCGCCCGGCCGGGTCGGCCGCATTTCCGAGGTTCAGGGACAGGTCTGGCTCTATCACCCGGAAGAAGGCGAATGGATCGCCGCCGAGCGCAACCGCCCGCTGACCGCCGGGGACCGTGTGGCCACCGACGGCGACGGCCGTGCGGAAGTCCGCATCGGCTCGACCACCGTGCGGGTGGATCGCGGCAGCGAGTTCGAGGTGTTCCGGCTCGATGACGAGCATGTGTCGCTGCAACTGCACGGCGGCAGCCTGGCGGTACGCTTGCGCAGCCGCGAGGCGGTGCCCGAGTTCGAGCTGCGCACCAGCGAAGGCCGCTTCACCGCCCAGCGCACCGGCCGCTACCGCTTCGACCGCGAAGACGACACGAGCCGCGTCACGGTGCAATCCGGCCAGGCCCTCTACGAAGGCCCGGGCAGCGCGCTGACGGTGTACAGCGGCCAGCGCGCCGAGTTCTGGCTCGATAACGCCAACGCCGCGCAATACAGCATCGTGGAGCCGGTGCGCGACGCCTTCTCCGGCTGGGTCGCCGAACGCGACCGCGCCGACGACCGCAGCGTGTCCACACGCTACGTCTCGCCCGAGATGACCGGCGTCGAGGACCTCGACCGCTACGGCGCCTGGCAGCAGAACCCCGAGTACGGCGCGCTGTGGGTGCCGCGCGGCGTGTCGGCCGGCTGGGCGCCTTACACCACCGGCCGCTGGGCCTGGGTCGCCCCCTGGGGCTGGACCTGGGTCGACGATGCGCCCTGGGGCTTCGCGCCGTTCCACTACGGCCGCTGGGTCTACGTCGGCGCCAGCTGGTGCTGGTCGCCGGGCACCTACGTGCGCCGCCCGGTCTACGCGCCGGCGCTGGTGGCCTGGATCGGCGGGCCGCGCCTGCAGATCGGCATCACCGTGGGCGGCGGGCCTGCGGTCGGATGGGTGCCCCTGGCGCCGCGCGAGGTCTACGTGCCGACCTACCGCGTCAGCCCGGGCTACGTGCGCAGCGTCAACGTCACGCATGTCACCAACATCACCAACATCACCACCATCATCAACAACCCGCAGCAGGCGGTGGGCGAACGCGACTACCGCAATCGCAAGTTCCCGCATGCAGTGACGGTGGTTCCCGCGAACACGCTGACCACGCGCCAGCCGGTGGCGGCCGCCGCGGCGCAGTGGCGCAGTTCGCCGGCGGTGCGCGAACTCGGCAACGAGCCGCCGCGTGGCAACATCGTCGCAGCGCCGCCAGTGGCGGCGCCGCCGCCCGTTCAGCGCCGCCCGGACGCGCCAGCCGTGCGCCCGACGCCCGCGCCGGCCGGCGGCCTCTCTCCGGCCGTGCGCGAACGAATCCCGAGCTTCAAGCGCGGTGACCAGCCGGACGTGGTGCGCCAGGCCCCCGATGGCCGGCCTGCGCAATTGCAGCCGCAACTTCAGCCGGTGCAGCCGGCGCAGCCGCAGGTTCGGCCGCAACCGCAGGACCAGCCGCAGGTTCGCACGGCTCCGGTCACCCCACCGGCCGTGGTGGCGCCGCCGGCGGCGCGCCCGCTGCCGATGCCGCAAACCTCGCCGGCGATCCGCCCCGCGCAGCCCGCCCAGCCGCCCCAGATGCCGCAGGCTCAGCCGCTGCCCAGGCCCGCACCGGCGCAATCGGCCCAGCCGGTGGTGCCCGTGCAGCGCCCGGCGGCCACGCCGGTGCCCGCGGTGAACCCGGGGGCAGTGATGCGCGGCATGGGCCAGCAAAACGGGCGAGCCGAGCGGCCTGATGCGGGCGCGCGAGCGCCTCAAGCCGAGCCGCAGCGCGCGCCCGAACAACGCCGCGAGCGCGACGACCGCCCGGGAGCCGTGCGCGAGCGCTGAGCCGCTCGAACTCGCGAAGCGCTACCTGAGCAGGGGCGCCAGCACCGGCCAGACGTTGCCCAGCATCACCGGGTGCGCGGCGGCCACCGGGTGGATGCGATCGGGCTGGAACATCGCCTCGGCGTTGGGCGCGTTGGCCACGCCCTCGAGCAGAAAGGGCACCAGCGCGGCGCCACCCGCCCGCGCCACCGCGGGGAACAGGGCGAAGAAGTCGTCGCCGTACTTGCGGCCATAGTTGGGCGGCACCTGCATGCCCAGCACCAGCACCTTGGCGCCGGCCGCGCGCGAAGCCTTCACCATCTGCGCCAGGTTGTCGCGCGTCATCGCCAGCGGCAGGCCGCGCAAGGCGTCGTTGCCGCCGAGTTCGATCACCACCAGCGTGGGCCGGTGCTGCTTGAGCAGCGCCGGCAGGCGTGAGCGCCCGCCCGAACTGGTATCGCCGCTGATGCTGGCATTGACGACGCTGGCGGCGAAACCCTCCTTGGCCAGGCGCTGCTCGAGCAGCGCGACCCAGCCGGCACCGCGCGGAAGGCCGTACTCGGCCGACAGGCTGTCGCCGACCACGAGGATGGTCGCCGCCTTCGGCGAGGCCGTGGCGGCTGGCGTCGCGGCATTCGCCCCCGCGGCCCACAGGCCCAGCGCGAGCAGGCTACAGTGCGCCAGCCAGACGCGGCGTGTGGCCGCGTGTCGAACCCGACTCTCATTCATGTCCGAACCCATCATTGCCGTCGAGCGCATCACCAAGCAGGTGCACGACTCCACCGGTACCTTGACGATTCTCCACGAGATCGACTTCTCCCTGGCGGCGCGTCAGTCGGCCGCCATCGTGGGCGCGTCGGGCTCGGGCAAGAGCACGCTGCTGTCGATCATCGCCGGCCTGGACACGCCGACCACGGGCACCGTCAGGGTCGCCGGCGTCGACATCTTCGCGATCGACGAGGACGCACGCGCCGCATTGCGGGCGCAGAAGGTGGGCTTCGTGTTCCAGAGCTTCCAGTTGCTGGCCAACCTGACGGCACTGGAGAACGTGATGCTGCCGTTGGAGCTGCAGGGCCGCCGCGATGCGCGGGTGCAGTCCACCGAGATGCTCGGCCGCGTCGGACTGGGTGAGCGCCTGCGCCACTACCCGAAGGTGCTGTCCGGCGGCGAGCAGCAGCGCGTGGCGCTGGCACGGGCCTTCGTCGTGCAGCCGGCGGTGCTGCTGGCCGACGAACCCACCGGCAGCCTGGACTTCGCCACCGGAGAGAAGGTCATGGAGCTGATGTTCGAGCTCAACCGCGAGACCGGCACGACGCTGGTGCTGGTGACCCACGACCGCGGCATCGCCGCGCGCTGCGACCGCCAGCTGCGCATCGAGGCCGGGCGGGTCGACCTGGGCGCGCTGGCGATGTAGGGCAGGGGATGCGTTGCGGGGCATCGTGCCCCGGCGAACGATCAGTTCGCGTTCGAGAACTTGTAGTCCGTCTTCGCCTTGGAGCGGATGCCGTCGCGGAATTCGGCGAGCTTCTGCTGGCCGATGCGCTGCTGGATCTGGCCCTTCACTTCCTCGAGCGGCGGGAACTTGGCTTCGCGCGTGTCCTCGAGCTTGATGATGTGCCAGCCGAACTGCGTCTTCACCGGCGTCTCGGTGAGCTCGCCCTTCTTCAGCTTGACCATCGCCTGCGAGAACTCGGGCACGTAGGCGCCGGCCGCGGCGAAGTCCAGGTCGCCGCCGTTTTCGCCGGAGCCCGGGTCCTTCGAGCTCTTCTTCGCCAGGTCTTCGAACTTGGCGCCGCCCTTGATCTGCGCGATCAGCGCCTTGGCTTCGTCTTCCTTCTCGACCAGGATGTGGCGGGCGCGGTACTCGGTGCCGCCGGACTGGCTCTTGAACTTGTCGTACTCGGCCTGGACCTCGGCATCGGTGACCGGGTTCTTCTTCTGGTGGTCGGCGAACAGCTCGCGGATCAGGATGCTCTGGCGCGCGAACTCCATCTGCGCCTTGTAGTCGGCCGAGGCGGCCAGGCCGCGCTTTTCGGCTTCCTGCATGAACATCTCGCGCAGAACGACTTCGTCGCGCACCTGCTGCTCGAGTTCGGGCGTGCGCTGCTGGTTGCCCTGGCGCAGGGCCTGGCTCATCAGCGCCTCGACGCGTGCCTTGGGCACGGCCTTGCCGTTCACGATGGCGATGTTCTGGGCCTGCGCGGCCAGCGGCGTGGCGAGCACGGTGGCGAGCACGAGCGAGGAAAGTCGGAACGACAGGGGGAAGGTCTTCATGGCGGGGAGGTGATCAGTTGTCGCCCGAGTCCCGGGCGTCGATGGCCAGGGCGTGGATGCCCTGGGGGATGAGGCTGCGCAGGGCATCATAAACGAGGCGATGCCGGGCCACACGTGACAAACCGTTGAAGCGCGGGCTGGCGACGCGCACGCTGAAATGGCGGCCTTCGCGGGCGCCGGCGTGGCCGGCATGCAGGTGGCTGTCGTCGCGCACTTCGACGGCCGTGGGCGCCAGTTCCGCGCGCAGAGCCGCTTCGATGTCTTGCGCCGAAACACTCACGGGTGCGGCGCCTCGCCCGCCTCGGGCTCGACGTGCTTGCTGATGTAGAAGCCCTGCGCGATGGTGAAGACCAGCATCAGCCCGATGCCGCCGAACAGCTTGAAGTTCACCCAGGTGTCGGTGCTGAAGCTGTACGCCACATACAGGTTGAGCAGGCCCATGAACGCGAAGAAGGCGATCCAGGCGAAATTCAGCCGCTGCCACACGCCCGGAGGCAGCGTCAGCTGCTCGCCGATCAGCGCCCGCAGCAGGTTCTTGCGGAACATCACCTGGCTGAGCCAGAAGGCCAGGCCCATCACCCAGTACAGCACGCTGGGCTTCCACTTGATGAAGGTCTCGTTGTGGAACCAGATCGTCGCGCCGCCCATCACGGTGACCAGCGCCAGGCTGACCCACAGCATGGTGTCGACCTTCTTGCCGCGCACCAGGATGACTGCCACCTGCGCCAGCGTGGCCACGATCACCACCAGCGTGGCCAGCAGCACTGGCGCCTCGCCCGGGCCGACCACGCCGCCGGAGACCAGGAAGCCGAGGTTGTCGGACGCGAAACGCGCCGCCCATTCCTTGCGGCCTTCGGCGAACTTGAAGGTGCCGAAGAACAGGAAGATGGGCAGGAAGTCGAAAAGGATCTTCATTTGGCCGCGAAGTCTATCGCGGCGGAGTTGACGCACTGACACTCCGCCGTCGCGGCCGGCAGTGTAGCCAGGGGCCCGTGCCTGCCGCGCGATAGGGGTAAACCGCAGGCCGATGCCCCCCGGCGCGCTTCCTATCATCGCTGCATTGCAGCAAGCCATTGCTGCGCCTCGTTCATCACCTACCGACACGGAGTTCGACCATGGCACGCCTGATGGGCCAGATGATGCAGATGCCGCTGATGATTTCCTCGCTGCTCGTGCATGCCGCCCGGCATGCCGGCGACATCGAGATCGTTTCCAAGCGCGTCGAAGGCGACATCCACCGCTACACCTACAAGGACGCCGAACTGCGCGCCCGCAAGCTGGCCCAGGCCTTCGCGCGGCTGGGCTGCGAGGCCGGCGATCGCGTGGCGACGTTGGCCTGGAACGGCTACCGCCACTTCGAGATCTACTACGGCGCCTCGGGCTCGGAACTGGTGTGCCACACCATCAATCCGCGCCTGTTCCCCGAGCAGATCGCCTGGATCGCCAACGACGCGGCCGACAAGATCCTCTGTTTCGACCTGAACTTCCTGCCCCTGATCGAGAAGCTCGCGCCTCAACTGACAACGGTCAAGCACTTCGTCGCCATGGTCGGGCGCAGCCACATGCCTGCGCAAAGCACGATCGCCGGGCTGCTGTGCTACGAGGACCTGATCGACGCGGAGGACGGCGTCTACCGCTGGCCCGAGTTCGACGAGAACACCGCCTCGAGCATCTGCTACACCTCGGGCACCACCGGCAACCCGAAGGGCGCGGTGTACAGCCATCGCTCCACCATGCTGCACACCTACGGTCTGGCCCTGCCCGACGGCATGGGCGTGGGCGGCCGCGACGTCATCCTGCCCGTGGTGCCGATGTTCCACGTCAACGCCTGGGGAACGCCGTACGCGGCGCCGATGATCGGTGCCAAGCTGGTGTTCCCGGGGCCCCACCTGGACGGCAAGTCCCTCTACGAACTGCTCGAGTCCGAGAAGGTGACCTTCAGCGCCGGCGTGCCCACGGTGTGGCTGGGCCTGATCAACTTCGCGCAGGCCGGCAAGCTCAAGTTCAGCACGCTCAAGCGCACGGTGATCGGCGGCTCAGCCTGCCCGCCGGCGATGATGCGCACGCTCGAAGACGAGTTCGGCATCGAGGTGATCCACGCCTGGGGCATGACGGAGATGTCGCCTCTGGGCACCCTGTCGCGCCTGAAGGCCAAGCATGTGGCGCTGGACGTGGAGTCGCAGCGCCGCATCCTCGAGAAGCAGGGCAAGGTCATCTTCGGCGTCGACATGGCGATCGTCGACGACGACGGCGCCGCGCTGCCCTGGGACGGCAAGACCTCGGGCAACCTGGTGGTGCGCGGGCCCTGGGTCATCCAGAGCTACTTCCAGCGCTCCGAGTCGCCGCTGCTCAAGCTCGACGGCCGCGAGTGGTTCCCGACCGGCGACGTGGCCGCGATCGACGAAGACGCGTTCATGCAGATCACCGACCGCAGCAAGGACGTCATCAAGTCCGGCGGCGAATGGATCAGCTCGATCGACCTGGAGAACATCGCCATGGGCCACCCCGCGGTGCTGGAGGCCGCGGCGATCGCCTGCCGCCACCCGAAGTGGGACGAACGCCCGCTGCTGGTGGTGGTGAAGAAGGCCGGCGCGGAACTCACGCGCGAACAGATGCTGCAGTACTTCGACGGCAAGATCGCCAAGTGGCAGATTCCCGATGACGTCGTCTTCGTGCCCGAGATCCCGCACACGGCCACCGGCAAGATGCAGAAGCTCAAGTTGCGCGAGCTGTTCAAGGACCACCAACTGCCCAGCGCGTGAGCGCGCTGGCACGAGACCCTTGTCCCGACGGTGACAAGCGTTCGGGGTAGTCCCTAAAGGCCAACGCGGGTGCGTTCCGCTACCGTGCGGGGGCTTTGTCCCGCAGAGGACTTCACGACTTCCGGAGATCGACATGAACTTCACGAAACATGCCTTGGGCACCCTGTGCGGTGCGATGCTGCTGACGGGCGCCGCCTGGGCGCAGAAGGGTGAGACGGTCAAGATCGCCTGGATCGACCCGCTGTCGGGCCCGTTCGCCAACATCGGCCAGAACAGCCTGAAGACCTTCCAGTTCGTCGCCGAGAAGGTCAGTGCCAACAACCCTGCGGGCGTGAAGTTCGAGGTCGTCTCGTTCGACAACAAGGCCTCGCCGCAGGAAAGCCTGACGGTGCTCAAGGCCGCGATCGACCAGGGCATCCGCTACGTGACCCAGGGCAACGGCTCGGGCGCGGCCGGCGCGATCATCGATGCCATCAACAAGCACAACGAGCGCAACCCCGGCAAGGAGGTGGTCTTCTTCAACAACGCCGCCGTCGACCCCGACCTGACCAACAGCAAGTGCAGCTTCTGGCACTTCCGCTTCGACGCCGACACGTCCATGAAGATGGAAGCGCTGACGACGTACATGAAGGACGAGAAGAACGTCAAGAAGGTCTACATCATCGGCCAGAACTATGCGCACGGCCATCAGGTCGCCAAGTTCTTCAAGGAGGCGCTGGCCCGCAAGCGGCCCGACGTGCAGATCGTCGGCGAAGACCTGCATCCGATCGGCTCGGTGCGCGACTTCGCGCCCTACATCGCCAAGATCAAGGCCTCGGGCGCCGACAGCGTGGTGACCGGCAACTGGGGCACCGACATGTCGCTGCTCATCAAGGCCGCCAAGGATGCCGGCCTCGACGCCAACTTCTACACCTACTACGCCGGCGCCAACGGCTCGCCCTCGGCGATCGGCCCGATGATGGACGGCAAGATCAAGTTCGTCTACATCGGCCACCAGAACATCCCCGAACTGGCCAAGTGGACCCAGGAGTTCAGCGCCAAGTTCAAGGACGACCTGTCGCTGCTGTCCACGCTGCACGTGCTGCCCACGCTCGCCGCGGGCATCGCCAAGGCCAAGTCCACCGACCCGGTGAAGGTGGCCATGGCGATGGAAGGCCTGACGGTGAAGAGCTTCTCGGGCGACGTGACCGTGCGCGCGGCCGACCACCAGCTGCAGCAGCCGCTGTACATCGCCACCTGGTCGAAGATCACCGACCCGAAGAAGCAGTGGAACGCCGAAGGCACCGGCTACACCTGGGTGCAGAACAAGGTGTTCGAGCCCTATGTGTCGAGCACGCCGACCTCGTGCCAGATGAAGCGTCCGGGCGCCTGATCGCCTGACCACCCACGGGCCCGCCGGAGCCACCTCCCGCGGGCCTTCTCTTTCCTGGCTAGCGTTTCCGGGTCGTCCTTGGACCAGTTCCTCATCAACCTGCTCAACGGCATCAGCTCCGGCCTGCTGCTGTTCATGCTCAGCTCCGGCCTGACGCTGATCTTCAGCATGATGGGCGTGCTGAACTTCGCGCACGCGAGCTTCTACATGCTCGGTGCCTACTTCGCCTACACGCTGTCGGGCGTGGTCGGCTTCTGGGCCGCACTGGTGCTGGCGCCGCTGCTGGTGGGCGGCGCCGGCGCGCTGTTCGAGCGCCTGGTGCTGCGCAAGGTGCACAAGTTCGGCCATGTCGCCGAACTGCTGGTCACCTTCGGCCTGTCGTACGTGCTGTACGAGCTGGTGCAACTGATCTGGGGCCGCACCTCGGTGCCGTTCTCGCCGCCGCCGGCGCTGCAAGGCACGGCCTTCACGCTGGTGCAGTCGTCGGCCGAGGCCATGCGCTTCGTGCTCGGCGTGGCGCCCGAGGCGATGTGCAAGGGCGCGGCCGACGTGGTGGTGCAGTGCTCGCGCTTCCCGCTGAACCGTGCCTTCCTGGCCGGCGTGGCCCTGTTCATGCTGCTCGGCCTGTGGCTGCTGCTCACGCGTACCCGCATCGGCCTGGTGATCCAGGCCGCACTCACGCACCCGGAGATGGCCGAATCGCTCGGCCACAACGTGCCGCGCGTGTTCATGCTGGTGTTCGGCGCCGGCTGCGCGATGGCGGGCCTGGCCGGCGTGACGGGCGGCATCACCTTCGTCACCGAGCCCAACATGTCGAACATCGGGCCGATCATCTTCGCTGTGATCGTGGTCGGCGGCATGGGCTCGCTGCCCGGCGCCTTCGTCGGTTCGCTGCTCATCGGGCTGCTGCAGACGCTGCCGTTGACGGTGGACAAGTCCTTCATCGACATCGGCCGCGGCATCGGCTGGAGCATCGGCCCCGACAGCCCGATCTACCCGCTGGCCAAGATCACCCTGGCGCAGACGGCGCCGATCCTGCCGTACCTGCTGCTGGTGCTGATCCTGATCCTGCGCCCGCGCGGCCTGCTCGGCTCGCGCGAAGACTGAAGCCCGAACCGATGGCCTCGAACGTCTACCGATTCAAACCCTGGAACGTCGGCCGCTGGCTGATCTGGGGCGTGTTCGCGCTGATGCTGGTGCTCGCGCCGATGGTCTGGACCAGCAGCCTGGGCCTGACCATGCTGTCGCAGATCGGCATCGCCATCATCGCCTGCCTGTCCTACAACGTGCTGCTGGGGCAGGGCGGCATGCTCAGCTTCGGCCATGCGGTGTACACGGGCCTGGGCTCCTTCCTGGCCATCCACACGCTGAACTTCGCCGCCGCCGGCAAGTTCGGCATCCCGGTCGGCCTGATCCCGCTGGTCGGCGGCCTGGCCGGCTTCGCGTTCGCCGCGCTGCTCGGCTACGTGACGACCAAGAAGTCGGGCACCACCTTCGCGATGATCACGCTGGGCGTGGGCGAACTGGTCTGGTCGATGTCGCTGATGCTGCCGGAGTTCTTTGGCGGCGAAGGCGGCATCTCCAGCAACCGCGTGATCGGCAAGCCGGTGCTGGGCATCAGCTTCGGCCCGCAGGTGCAGGTGTACTACCTGATCGCGCTGTACTGCTTCGTGGCCACGGCAGCGATGTTCGCGCTGACGCGCACGCCCATGGGCCGCATGCTCAACGCCGTGCGCGACAACCCGGAGCGCGTCGAGTTCATCGGCTACGACACCCAGCAGGTGCGCTGGCGCGCGTTCATGATCGCGGGCTTCTTCGCCGGCATCTCCGGCGGCCTGGCGGCGCTGAACTTCGAGATCGTCACCGCCGAGGTCGTGGGGGCGTCTCGCTCGGGCGCCTACCTGCTGTTCGTCTTCCTCGGCGGCGCGACCTTCTTCTTCGGCCCGATCATCGGTGCGGTGCTGATGGTCATCGGCATCGTGCTGCTGTCGGAGTGGACCAAGGCCTGGCTGTTCTACCTCGGCCTGATCTTCCTGTTCATGGTGATGTACGCGCCCGGCGGCGTGGCCAGCCTGATCATGATGAACCTGCGCGTGGCCGCCTTCGGCAAGCTGCGGCGGCTGTGGACCGCCTACCTCGCGCTCGGCGGCGCCGGGGCCACGCTGCTGCTCGGCGCGGCGGCGATGATCGAGATGGTCTACCACGTGCAGCTGAACCCGGCGCTGGGCCCGGTGATGAACTTCCTCGGTGCACCGCTGAACACCGCCAGCGCCAACACCTGGTTCGGTGCGGTCTTCGTGCTGGCCACGGGCGCCGGCATGTTCGAGCTCGCGCGGCGCAGCTTCGCGCACGAATGGGGCGAAGTGCAGGGCGAGATCGAGAAGGAAATCAAGCGGAGGGAAGCGCTGTGAGCTTCGCCGTTGAGTTGAAAGACGTGCGCAAGAGCTTCGGCAAGACCGAGATCATCCGCGGCGCCAGCCTGTCGGTGAAGCAGGGCGAGCGCGTGGCCATCATCGGCCCGAACGGCGCCGGCAAGTCGACGCTGTTCAACCTGATCAGCGGGCGCTTCCACGCCAGCACCGGCGACATCCTCGTCAACGGCAAGTCCATCCTCGGCCGCAAGCCGTTCGAGATCAACCGCATGGGCCTGGCCCGCAGTTTCCAGGTCAGCAACCTGTTCACGCGGCTGTCGGTGTTCGAGAACATCCGCTGCGCGGTGTTGTGGTCGAAGGGCTACCGCTATTCGTTCTGGCGCTTCCTCGCCGACGCGAAGGACGCCAACGAGCGCACCGACGAGGTGCTGAAGATGATCAAGCTCGACAAGCGGCGTGACGTGCTGGCCATGAACCTCACCTACGCCGAGCAGCGCGCGCTGGAGATCGGCATCACCATCGCCGGCGGCGCCGACGTGATCCTGCTCGACGAGCCCACCGCCGGCATGAGCCGCAGCGAGACGACGCGCTTCGTGCAATTGATCCGCGAGGTCACCGTCGGCAAGACGCTGCTGACGGTGGAGCACGACATGGGTGTGGTGTTCGGCCTGGCCGATCGCATCGCGGTGCTGGTCTACGGCGAGGTGATCGCGTTCGACACGCCCGAGGCGGTGCGCGCCAACCCGCGCGTGCAGGAGGCCTACCTCGGTTCGGTGCTGGCCGAAGCGCAGGCGTCGGGGGCCCACGTATGAGCCTGCTCGACGTCGCGAACCTGCACGCCTACTACGGCAAGAGCCATGTGCTGCACGGCGTGCAGATGAACGTGCAGCCCGGCGAGATCGTCGCGCTGCTCGGGCGCAACGGCTCGGGCCGCTCGACCACGGTGAAGGCCATCATGGGCCTGGTCGACGGCACCGGCTCGGTGAAGTTCCGCGACCAGCAGGTGCTCGGCCGCAAGCCCTTCGAGATCGCCCACCTGGGGCTGGGCTACGTGCCGGAGAACCGCGACATCTTCCCCAAGCTCACGGTGCACCAGAACCTGATGCTCGGCGAGAAGCGCGGCGCAGCCAAGCCGCGCTGGAGCTTCGACGACATGTACCGCCTGTTCCCGCGCCTGAAGGAGCGGCAGCACACGCAGGCCGGCGTGCTGTCGGGCGGCGAGCAGCAGATGCTCACGCTGTGCCGCACGCTGATGGGCGACCCCGACCTGATCATGATCGACGAGCCGACCGAAGGGCTGGCGCCGATGATCGTGGAGCTGGTCGCCGAGTACCTGAAGGAGCTGAAGAACCGCGGCATCTCGGTGCTGCTGGTCGAGCAGAAGCTCACCATCGCGCTGGAGATCTCGCAGCGCTGCTACGTGATGGGCCATGGCAGCATCGTCTTCGAGGGCACTCCGGCGGAGCTGCGCGGCAACGCCTATATTCGCAAGGAGTGGCTGGAGGTCTGATCCGCACGCTGTCGCTGCAGCGACAGGGCGGCCGAGCGCCGGCATCCTAGAATCGAACGACCGTTCTTTTCTGCTCCCTTTCCGTTCCGTCCCCACCGTCCCGATCGAGAGGACCCCCGCATGACCGCCACCTACCAGACCCGCGGCGACGTCGCCGTCATCACGCTCGACAACCCGCCGGTCAACGGCCTGGGCTACGAGACCCGCCTGGGCATCGTCAACGGCCTGGAGAAGGCGCTGGCCGACGCCGCCGTCAAGGCCATCGTGATCACCGGCGCCGGCAAGGCCTTCTCGGGCGGCGCCGACATCCGCGAGTTCGGCTCGCCCAAGGCCATCGCCGAGCCCAACCTGCTCAGCGTGATCGTGGCACTGGAAGCGTCGAGCAAGCCCATCGTCGCCGCCGTGCACAGCGTCGCCATGGGCGGCGGGCTGGAGCTGGCGCTCGGTTGCCACTACCGCGTCGCGTCGCCTGGCGCGCAGATCGCGCTGCCGGAAGTGAAGATCGGCCTGATCCCGGGCGCCGGTGGCACGCAGCGCCTGCCGCGCGTGCTCGGTCTCGAGAATGCCCTGAACATGATCGTCAGCGGCGAGCCGGTGGCCAGTGAACTGCTCGCCAAGGCGCCGGGGCAGAAGCTGTTCGACCGCATCGTCGAAGGCGATCTGATGGAGGGTGCGATCGCCTTCGCGCACGAGGTCCTCGACAAACGGCCCCTGCCGCTGGTGCGCAACCTGAAGGTCACGCACCCGAACGCCTCGGCCTACCTGCAGTTCGCGCGTAACACCGTGGGCGCGATGGCGCGCAACTTCCCGGCGCCGCTGAAGTGCGTGGAGGCCGTGGCCGCGTCGACGACGATGAAGTTCGACGAGGGCATGAAGTTCGAGCGCGAGCTCTTCATGGGCCTGATGATCACGCCGGAGTGCAAGGCGCTGCGCCATGCCTTCATGGCCGAACGCGCGACGACGAAGATCCCCGACGTGCCGGCCGACACCCCGGTGCGCGCCGTGAAGAAGCTCGCCGTCATCGGCGCCGGCACCATGGGCGGCGGCATCGCCATGAACTTCCTCAACGCCGGCACGCCGGTGGTCATGCTCGAGATGAAGCAGGAGGCGCTGGACCGCGGCGTCGCCACCATCCGCAAGAACTACGAGGCCCAGGTCAAGAAGGGCAAGCTGAAGGCAGACAAGTACGACCAGCGGATGGCGCTGCTGAGCACCACGCTCAAGTACGACGACCTGAAGGACGCCGACATGGTCATCGAGGCCGTGTTCGAGGACATGGGCGTGAAGGAGCAAGTGTTCAAGACGCTGGACGAGGTGATGAAGCCCGGCGCCATCCTCGCCTCCAACACCTCGACGCTGGACGTGAACAAGATCGCCTCGTTCACGAAGCGTCCGCAGGACGTGATCGGCACGCACTTCTTCAGCCCGGCCAACGTGATGAAGCTGCTCGAGGTCGTGCGCGGCGAGAAGACCGCCAAGGACGTACTCGCCACCGTGATGCAGCTGGGCAAGAAGATCAAGAAGACCTGCGTGGTCTCGGGCGTCTGCGACGGTTTCATCGGCAATCGCATGATCGAGCAGTACTCGCGCCAGGCCGGCTTCCTGCTCGAAGAAGGCTGCACGCCCGCGCAGGTGGACAGGGCGGTCGAGAAGTTCGGCTTCGCGATGGGCCCGTTCCGCATGGGCGACCTGGCCGGCAACGACGTGGGCTGGTACATCCGCAAGCGCCGCTACCTCGAGAAGCCGAACCTGCGCTACAGCAAGACGGCCGATCTGCTGTGCGAGCTCGGCCGTTTCGGCCAGAAGACCAACGCCGGCTGGTACGACTACGTGCCCGGCAAGCGCGACGCGATCCCGTCCAAGCTGGTCGAGGACATGATCGCCGAGCACCGCAAGACCATGGGCCTCACGCCGCGCAAGATCTCCGACGAGGAAATCGTGCAGCGGCTGGTCTTTGCGCTGGTCAACGAAGGTGCGCGCATCGTTGAAGAAGGCATCGCGCTGCGCGCCTCCGACATCGACATGGTCTACCTCACCGGCTACGGCTTCCCGCTGCACCGCGGCGGCCCGATGTGCTACGCCGACACGGTGGGCCTGTTCAACGTGGTGCAGGCGATGAAGCGCTTCGCGAAGAACCCGAACGACGACGCGGCGTTCTGGGAGCCGGCGCCGCTGCTGGCCAAGCTGGCGGCCGAAGGCAAGACCTTCAGCTGAAACCCACCGAGGCCAGGCCATGAACGATCGCGCCACCTTCACCCGCATGGAAGAGAGCACCGCGGACGACTGGCGCAAGATCGCCGGCGAGTACGCGCCGTTCGTGAAGGCGCTGCCCGACCGGCTGATCGCGCACCTGAAGCTGCTCGAGGGCGACTACGGCGGCTTCCCGGTCGACCGCTACACGCACTCGTTGCAGACCGCCACGCGCGCGCTGCGCGACGGCCGCGACGAGGAGTACGTGGTCTGCGCGCTGCTGCACGACATCGGCGACACGCTGGCGCCGTTCAGCCACTTCGACGTGGCCGCGGCGATCCTCAAGCCGGTGGTCAGCGAAGCGAACCTCTGGATGGTGCAGAACCACGGCATCTTCCAGGGCTACTACTTCTTCCACCACCTGGGGCTGGACCGGAACCTGCGCGACCAGTTCGCCGGCCACCCGCACTACGAGCGCACCGCCGAGTTCTGCGCGCTCTACGACAACCCGGCCTTCGATGCGAAGGCCGAGACGCTGCCGATCGGCGAATTCGAGCCCATGCTCCGGCGTGTCTTCGCGCAACCCCGCAACAGCATCTACAAGGCGGCGATGCCGGCCGCCTGATCCACACAGGAGAACCCGATGACCCAAGCCGTGATCGTCTCGACCGCCCGCACCCCGCTCGCCAAGAGCTGGAAGGGTGCCTTCAACATGACCCATGGCGCCACGCTGGGCGGCCATGCGCTCAAGGCTGCCGTCGAGCGCGCCGGCATCGCAGCGGCCGAGGTCGACGACGTCATCATGGGCTGCGCCAATCCCGAGGGCGCCACCGGCGCCAACATCGCGCGCCAGATCGCGCTGCGCGCCGGCCTGCCGATCACCACCAGCGGCATGACGGTGAACCGCTTCTGCTCCAGCGGCCTGCAGACCATCGCGATGGCCGCGCAGCGCATCATCGCCGGCGAGGGCGAGGTCTTCGCCGCCGGCGGCGTGGAGAGCATCTCCTGCGTGCAGAACGAGATGAACAAGCACATGCTGGCCGACCCCTGGCTCGCCGAGCACAAGCCCGAGATCTACTGGAGCATGTTGCAGACCGCCGAGCAGGTGGCCAAGCGCTACAACATCGCGCGGGAGCGCATGGACCAGTACGGCGCCGCCAGCCAGCAGAAGGCTTGCGCGGCGCAGGAAGCCGGCAAGTTCAAGGACGAGATCGCGCCGATCACCGTGATGGCCGGCGTGGCCGATGCGCAACTCGGCCTGCGCACCAAGGAAGTGACCTGCAGCGCCGACGAAGGCCTGCGCGCCGGCACCACCTATGAAGCCGTGGCCGGCATCAAGCCGGCGCTGCCCGGCGGCGTGATCGCCGCGGGCAATGCCAGCCAGTTCAGCGATGGCGCCGGCGCCTGCATCGTGATGGACGAGCGCGTGGCCGAGCGCAAGGGCCTCAAGCCGCTGGGCCGCTTCCTCGGTTTCGCGGTTGCCGGCTGCGAGCCCGACGAGATGGGCATCGGCCCGGTGTTCGCCGTGCCCAAGGTGCTCAAGCGCCTGGGCCTGACGGTGGCCGACATCGACCTGTGGGAGCTCAACGAGGCCTTCGCCGTGCAGGTGCTCTACTGCGCCGACACGCTGGGCATCCCGATGGACCGGCTCAACGTCAACGGCGGTGCGATCGCCGTCGGCCACCCCTACGGCGTGAGCGGCCAGCGCCTGACCGGCCATGCGCTGATCGAAGGCAAGCGCCGCGGCGCCAAGCGTGTCGTCGTGACGATGTGCATCGGCGGCGGCATGGGCGCGGCGGGCGTGTTCGAGGTGCTGTGAGCGAGATGGGAAAGGCCGGGCCGGTGACGGTGTCGCCGGAGGCTTTCCTCGCCATGGGCCGCGAGGTGCTGGCGAAGCAGCCCTTCAGCATCCTGATGGGCGCGCAGCTCAACGCGCTCGAGCCCGGCCGCTGCGAACTGCAGCTGACCATCGCCGAGCATCTGAAGCAGCAGAACGGTTTCCTGCACGGCGGCGTGGTCAGCTACCTGGCCGACAACGCCTTGACCTACGCCGGCGGCACCGCGCTGAGCGTGCCGGTGGTCACCAGCGAGTACAAGATCAATTACGTGCGCCCGGCGGTCGGTGACCGGCTCGTCGCGCGCGCCCGCGCCGAGTACGTCGGCAAGTCGCAAGCGGTGTGCCGCTGCGAGGTCTATGCCGTCACGATCCATGGCGAGAAGCTCTGCGCGATGGCGCAGGGCACCATCGTCCCGCTGCCCGAAGCCGCGAGACCCGACATCCCATGAGCTACCGCCGCACCACCGACTTCTTGCTGCACGACTGGCTCGAGGTGTCCTCGCTGCAATCGCGCGCGCGTTTCGCCGATCACAACCGCGAAACCTTCGACGCGGTGCTCGACATGTGCGAGAAGCTGGCCGCCGAGAAGTTCGCGCCCTTCAACCGCCTGGCCGACACCGAGGAGCCCTGGTTCGACGGCGAGAAGGTGCATCTGCCTGCGGCCAGCCACGCCGCGGCCAAGGCCTATGCCGAGTCGGGCATGCTCGCCGCGGCGCAGGACTACGAACTCGGCGGCATGCAGCTGCCCTGCGTGGTGGAGATGGCGGCCAACAGCTTCTTCTCGAAGGCCGGCATCGGCATCGGCGGCGGCGGCATGCTGACCAGCGGCAATGCCAACCTGCTGATGGCGCACGGCACGCCGCTGCAGCAGCAGGTGTTCGCCGCCAACGAGTTCGGCGGGCGCTTCAGCGGCACCATGTGCCTGTCGGAGCCGCAGGCCGGCTCCAGCCTGTCGGACGTGGTCACCCGTGCCGTGCCCGATGGTGCCGACTTCGAGGCCGAGCCACTGGGCCCACGCTACCGGCTGCGCGGCAACAAGATGTGGATCAGCAACGGCGAGCACGAGCTGACCGAGAACATCATCCACCTGGTGCTGGCGAAGATCCCCGGGCCGGACGGCAAGCTCGTCCCGGGCACGCGCGGCATCTCGCTGTTCATCGTGCCGAAGAAGCTGGTCGGCACCGACGGGCAGCTCACCGGCGAGCGCAACGACGTGGCGCTGGCGGGCCTGAACCACAAGCTCGGCTACCGCGGCATCCCGAACACGCTGCTGAACTTCGGCGAGGGCAAGTTCCCGGTGCGCGGTTCGGCCGGCGCCATTGGGTACCTGGTCGGCAAGTCGGGCGAGGGCCTGCGCTGCATGTTCCACATGATGAACGAGGCACGCATCGCCGTCGGCCTGGGCGCGACCATGCTCGGCTACGCAGGCTACGAGGCGAGCCTGGCCTACGCGAAGGACCGGCCGCAGGGCCGCCCGATGGGTCCCTCGGGCAAGGATGCGACGTTGCCGCAGATCCCCATCATCCGCCACGCCGACGTCAAGCGCATGCTGCTCGCGCAGAAGAGCTACTGCGAGGGCGCCCTGGCGCTGGAGCTGTACTGCGCGCGCCTCGTCGACGAGGCACACACCGGCGCGCCCGACGACGCCGCGCAGGCCGCGCTGCTGCTGGAGATGCTCACGCCCATCGCGAAGAGCTGGCCGAGCGAGTGGTGCCTGGAGGCGAACAGCCTGGCCATCCAGGTGCACGGCGGCTACGGCTACACGCGCGACTTCCCGGTCGAGCAGTACTGGCGCGACAACCGCCTGAACATGATCCACGAGGGCACGCACGGCATCCAGGCGCTCGATCTGCTCGGCCGCAAGGTGGTGATGGACGGCGGCAAGGGCCTGCAGCTGCTGGCCTCGCGCATCAACGCGACCATCGAGCGCGCGCTCGCCTTGCCCGACTTCGCCGAACAGGGCAACACGCTGGCGGCCACGCTCGCGCAGGTGGGCGCGGCCACCAAGGCCGCCTGGGCGACCGGCAACCCCGAGGAGGCACTGGCCAACGCCACGCCGTACTTGCAGGCCTTCGGCCACCTGGTGCTCGGCTGGATCTGGCTCGACGTGGCACTGTGCGCCCAGGCCCGTGCCGCGACACTCGATCATGCGCTGCTGCAGGGCAAGTTGGCCGCCTGCCGCTTCTTCTTCCGGCATGAGTTGCCGCGCGTGGGCGCCTGGTTGCAGGTGGTGACCCGCCGCGACGACACCTGCCGCACCATGGACGAAGCCTGGTTCTGACCGTGCGCGCCGCCACGATCGACAAGCTGATCTGGGCCTTCATCTTCGGCGGTCTGCTGCTGGTCGGCCTGGGTCTGGCGGTTGAAGGGGAGGGCCGGGGGCTCGGCCGCGTTCTGGCGGGGCTCGGGTCGTTGTTGGCGTTGATCGGCGGCGCGCTCGTCTGGGTGCGCTCCCGCATGGATCCGGAGAAGGACGAATGAGGTTTCGCAGGAGTGGTCTGGTCGCGTTGCTGATGTTGGCCGCGGCGCAAAGCTCGGCGGCGCAGGTCTACGAGTTCCCGCGCTACGACAGCGCGGCGCAGGTGCGCGCCGAGTGCGATCGATTGCTGGCCGACCTGAAGCAGCAGGCGAGTGCCATCGAGACCCTGCCGGAAGCCGGCGACGTGTTCGACGCGCTCGACGCGATGATGCGCCGCACCGAAGACTCACTCGGCCCGCTGTGGCTGCTGCCCGCCGTGCACCCGGCCAAGGACGTGCGCGACGCAGCCGACGCCTGCGACCTGGCCTACCAGGGCTTCAGCACCGGCTTCCTGCAGAACGCCAGGGTCTACGCCCGGCTCAAGCAGGCCCGGCCGGCCGACGAGGTCGACAGCCGCCTGCAGCGCGAACAGCTCGACGCCTTCGAGGACTCCGGCGTCGGCCTGCCGCGAAAGGCGCAGCAGCGTGCGCGCCAGATCAACAGCGAGCTGACACGTCTTTCGCAACTGTTCGACCGCCGCATCCGCGAAAGCCGCGAACGGGTGGCCTACACCGAGGCCGAGCTCGAAGGCGTGCCCGCCGACGTGTGGAAGAGCGCGCCGCGCGACGCGCGCGGCCGTGTCCTGCTCGGCCTGGACTACCCGAGCGCCGAGCCGGTGCTCGACAAGGCGGTGCGCGCCCAGACCCGCGAGCGCATGTGGCGGGCCACGATGGCTCAGGGCGGTGCCGCCAACCTGAAGACGCTCGCGCAGCTCGCCCAGCTGCGCCGCGAATACGCGAAGCTGTTCGGCTTCAGCTCCTACGCCGATTTCGTGCTGCGCCGGCGCATGGCGCGCAGCGAGGCCGAAGCCTCGCGCTTCCTGGCCGAGGTGCAGGATGCAGTCACGCAGCGCGAACAGGCCGACCTCGGCCTGCTGCGCGAAGCGAAGTCGCGCGAGACGAACACGGCGCTGCAGGCCACGACGCTCAAGCGCTGGGACTTGCGCTACTTCACCGAGAAGGCGCGCGAGCAGACCTATGCGGTGGACCAGGAGGCTTTCCGCGCCTACTTCCCGCCGCAGCGCAGCCTGGACTTCGTGTTTGCGCTCGCGCAGCGGCTGTTCGGCGTGCGCTTCGAGCCGGTGCAGCAGGCCTTGTGGCACCCGAAGGCGCAGGCCTATGCGGCACGCGACGAATCCGGTGCCTTGCTCGGCACGCTGTTCGTCGACCTCTATCCGCGCGCCGACAAGTACAACCACGCGGCGGTCTGGTCGTTCCGCAATGTCGCCACACGCGCCGGCCGGCTGCCGGCCGCGGCGCTGGTGGTCAACTTCAACGACAAGGGCCTGACGCTGTCGGAGCTGGAGACGCTGCTGCACGAGTTCGGCCACGCGCTGCATTCGCTGCTGTCGAAGACGCGCTACACGCTGCAGGGCGGCACCAACACGAAGCTCGACTTCGTCGAGGCGCCGTCGCAGATGCTGGAAGACTGGGTCTACGACCCGAAGGTGCTGGCGCTGTTCCAGCAGGTCTGTGCCGAATGCACGCCGGTGCCGCCCGAAATGATCGAGCGCGCCGGCCGCGCGCGGCATTTCGCCAAGGGCATTGCCACCTCGCGGCAGCTGATCTTCGCGCGCTACGACCTGGCCCTCTACGGCCGCCGGCCGGAAGACCCGATGCGCCTGTGGGCGCGCATGGAGTCGGCCACGCCGGTCGGCCACGTGAAGGGCAGCATGTTCCCGGCCAATTTCAGCCACGTGGCCAGCGGCTACTCGGCCGGCTATTACGCCTACATGTGGAGCCTCGTGGTGGCTGAGGACCTGCGCACCGCGTTCGCCGCCGATCGGCTCGACCCGGCCGTGGGCCGCCGCTACCGCGACACCGTGCTGGCCAATGGCGGCCAGGTGCTGCCGGAGGACCTGGTGCAGCGATTTCTCGGGCGCGCGGGCAATCGCGACGCCTTCTACAAGAGCCTGAACCAGCAGTGAACCGTATCGACCCAGGAGACCGACCATGAGCACCCCCATCCAGAAACTGTTCGACCTGTCCGGCCAGAACGCCCTCGTCACCGGCGGCTCGCGCGGCCTGGGACTGCAGATCGCCGAGGCGCTGGGCGAGGCCGGCGCGAAGGTCTTCCTCACCGCGCGCAAGGCCGGCGACCTGGAGGAGGCGATGGCGCACCTGCAGGCCCGCGGCATCGACGCGCGCTGGGTGGCCGCCGACATGAGCCAGCCCGCCGAGGTGGAGCGCGTGGCCACCGAAGCGCTGCAGCGCCTGGGCGACATCGACATCCTCGTCAACAACGCCGGCGCCACCTGGGGCGCGCCGGCCGAGGACTACCCGCTGGAAGCCTGGGACAAGGTGATGAACCTGAACATCCGCAGCATCTTCCTGATGAGCCAGCAGATCGGCAAGCGCAGCATGATCCCGCGCAAGCACGGACGCATCATCAACGTGGCATCGATCGCCGGCCTGTCGGGCTCGGGCGACGTGGAGTTCATCGCCTACGGCACCAGCAAGGGCGCGGTGGTCAACTTCACGCGCACGCTGGCCGGCGAGTGGGGCGAGCATGGCATCACCGTCAATGCATTGGCGCCGGGCTTCTTCCCGAGCAAGATGACCAAGGGCACGCTGGAGCGCATCGGCGTGGACACGCTGTCGCGTGCCGCGCCGCTGCGCCGCATCGGCGACGACGACGACCTGAAGGGCGCGGCGCTGCTGTTCGCCTCGGCCGCCGGCAAGCACATCACCGGGCAGATCCTCGCGGTCGACGGCGGGGTGAGCGCGGTGCACCACGGCGCATGAAGTTTCTCGCGCAGATCCCCTTCGTCGACCTCGTCGGCATGGAGCTGCTCGTCTGCGAGGCAGGCCAGGCCGAACTCGCGCTGACGCTGCGCGAGGAGCTGACCAACTCCTGGAGCGTGGCCCACGGCGGCGTGACGATGACGCTGCTCGACGTGGCCATGGCCCATGCCGCGCGCAGCCCCAACCAGCCCGGCCACCCCGAGTCGCCCGGCGTGGTGACGATCGAGATGAAGACCAGCTTCCTGCGCGCCGGTCTGGGGCGGCTGACGGCGCGCGGCACGCTGCTGCACCGCACCGCGTCGCTGGCCTTCACCGAAGGCACGGTGTTCGACGAGAAGGGCGAGCGGGTGGCGCATGCCACCGGCACGTTCAAGTACATGAAGGGGCTGCCCGCCGGCGGCCGCCGCATCCAGAGGCTCAACGCCTCCGACTGAAGGAGTCCCCATGGCAACGATGAACAAACAATGGCTGCTGGCCTCGCGGCCGAGCGGCGAGGCCAGCGCCGGCAACTTCCGCCTCGTGGAGACGGCGCTGCCGGCGCTGCAGGACGGGCAGGTGCTGGTGCGCCACCATTTCCTCTCGCTCGACCCCTACATGCGCGGGCGCATGAGCGATGCCAAGAGTTATGCGCAGCCGCAGCCGCTGGACGCGGTGATGGGCGGCGGCACGGCTGGCGAGGTGGTCGAGTCGCGCCACCCGAAGTACGCCGCCGGCGACAAGGTGGTCGGCATGGGCGGCTGGCAGCAGTACAGCGTGGTCGACGGCAATCAGATCGGCATGATGCGCAAGGTCGACACCACGCACGTGCCGCTGTCGGCCTACCTCGGCGCGGTGGGCATGCCGGGCGTGACGGCCTGGTACGGGCTGGTGAAGCTGTGCATGCCGAAGGCCGGCGAGACGATCGTGGTGAGTGCGGCGAGCGGCGCGGTGGGCAGCGCGGTGGGCCAGCTCGCGAAGCTGCGCGGCTGCCGCGTCGTGGGCGTCGCCGGCGGTGCCGACAAGTGCGCGTATGTGGTCGACGAACTCGGCTTCGATGCCTGCATCGACTACAAGGCGCACCGCGACGCGAAGTCGCTCGACGCGGCGCTGGCCGAGGCGGCGCCGAAGGGCATCGACGGCAACTTCGAGAACGTCGGCGGGGTGATCCTCGATGCGATCCTGCGGCACATGAATCCGTTCGGGCGGATCGCGCTGTGCGGGATGATCAGTGGCTACGACGGGGTGCCCATTCCCTTGTCGGATCCGTCGTTGATCCTGAAGATGCGGCTGCGGGTGGAGGGGTTCATCGTCAGCGAGCACATGGAGGTGTGGCCGGAGGCTTTGACGGAGCTGGGCACGCTGGTGGCGACGAAGAAGCTGAAGTACCGGGAGTCGATCGCGCCGCGGATCGAGGAGGCGCCTGAAGCTTTTATCGGGTTGTTGAAGGGGAAGAACTTCGGGAAGCAGTTGGTGAGGTTGTCTTGATCGCTTGCGGTTTGCGGGAGAGCCCGCCGGTCGCGCCCGGCCGGCGGTAACTTTCATTTGCTGGCCCAAATGAAAGTCACCAAAGCAAAGGGCCTCAACACGATTCGGTTGGTTGAGGTGGCAGCAGACCCGAGGCGGCTGTTGATGCGCCGTGCTGGCCCGAAGCACCGAGCGCGTGTTGGACGACATTTCGGATCGAAGTGGCTTGGCCTTCAACAACCGAATGTTCTAGCCAGCGGCAGCAGCCAAATCGTGTTCAGGCCCTCTTCTTTGGGTCCTTTCTTCTGGGCCAGCAGAAGAAAGGATCTCGCCGGCCGGGCGAGACCGGCGGGCTGCCGCGCAAGGCACCGCATTGCCGATTGACGGAGCGACCGATATGGCCACAACCCACGAAGTCTTCAACCAGCCCACACCGCTGGTCGACTACAACCTCTACGCCACGAACCGCCCGCTGCGCGATGCGCTGGCGTTTCATCTCCCGGGCAGTGACGAAGCACCCCGCCTCGCCCAAGGCGCGCGCTGGGGCAGCAGCGAATGGCAGACCCACGCACGGCTGGCCAACACGCACCCGCCGCGCCTGCTCAGCCACGACCGCTTCGGCCGCCGAATCGACCAGGTCGAGTTCCACCCCAGCTACCACGCGCTGATGGGCGAGGCGGTCGCCGCCGGCCTGCACGGCACGCCCTGGTCGCTCGGCCCCGGCGCGCATGTCGAACGCGCCGCGGCCTTCATGCAGTTCACCGAGCTCGAGCCGTCGATCCTCTGCCCGATCTCGATGACCTACGCCGTCACGCCGGCACTGCGTGCCAACGGCGCCGTGTTCGATGCCTGGTTCGCCCGCTTGTCCAGCACCGCCTACGACGCGCGCCTCGTGCCCTTCACCGACAAGCCCGGCGTGACCATGGGCATGGGCATGACCGAGAAGCAGGGCGGCTCGGACGTGCGCGCCAACACCACGCGCGCCAGCTTCGCCGAAGACACGCCCTGGGGCGCGCGCTTCACGCTGGTCGGCCACAAGTGGTTCTTCTCGGCACCGATGTGCGACGCCTTCCTCGTGCTCGCGCAGGAGCCGGGCGGCCTGAGCTGCTTCTTCCTGCCGCGCGTGCTACCCGACGGCACGCTCAACGCCATCCACGTGCAGCGCCTGAAGGACAAGCTGGGCAACCACGCCAACGCCAGCTCGGAAGTGGAGTTCCTCGGCGCGAGCGCCTGGCGTGTCGGCGAGCCCGGCCGCGGCGTGGCGCAGATCCTCGAGATGGGCACGCTGACGCGGCTCGATTGCGCGCTCGGCACCGCCGGCCTGATGCGCCAGGCGCTGAGCCTGGCGCTCAACCACACCGCACAGCGCGAGGCCTTCGGCAAGCGCCTCGTCGAGCAGCCGCTGATGAAGAACGTGCTCGCCGACATGGCGCTCGAGTCCGAGGCCGCCACCGCGCTGGCGCTGCGCCTGGCGCGTGCCATCGACCGGCAGGACGATCCCTTCGAGTCGCTGATGCGGCGCGTGCTCACGCCGGTGTCGAAGTTCTGGATCTGCAAACGCGGCAGCGCGCTGGCCCAGGAGGCGATGGAGTGCCTGGGCGGCAACGGTTATGTCGAGGAGGCGGGCGAGGGCGTGATGGCGCGCGTCTACCGCGAGATGCCGCTGAACTCGATCTGGGAGGGTGCCGGCAACATCATGGCGCTGGACCTGCTGCGCGCGCTGCGCCAGGGCGGCAAGGGCGGTTCGGTCGCCGAGGCGCTGGCCACCGAACTCGCGCCGGCGCGCGGCACGCACGCCGCCTTCGACCGCTTCACCGACGCGCTGCCGGCACGTTTCGACGGCGCCACCGACGAGGTCGAGGCGCGCCGCCTCGCGCAGGACGTGGCGCTGGCGGTGCAGGCCGCGCTGCTGCGCCAGCACGCGCCTGACTTCGTCTTCGAGGCCTTCTGCCGCTCGCGCCTGGGTGGCGACTGGGGCCAGGCTTTCGGCACGCTCGGCGCAGCGACCGCCTTCGACGCGATCATTTCGCGCGCCATGCCCACCTGACGTGAAAGGCCCCATGCCCTCGTTCATCCTCCACCACTATCCGAACTCGCCGTTCTCCGAGAAGATCCGACTCGTGTTCGGCTTCAAGGCCATGGCCTGGCACTCGGTGCACGTGCCGAGCATGCTGCCCAAGCCCGACGTGGTGGCGCTCACCGGTGGCTACCGGCGCACGCCCTTCCTGCAGCGCGGCGCCGACATCTGGTGTGACACCGCGCTGATGGCGCGCGTGATCGACCGCGCCCAGCCCGCGCCGCCGCTGTACCCGGCCGGCCTGTCCGGTGCCGCGCAGACGCTGGCGCAATGGGCCGACTCCACGTTGTTCTGGTCCGTCATCCCGTACACGCTGCAGCCGCAGGGCATCGCCCACGTGATGGCCGGCGTGCCGCCCGAGGGCCTGAAGGCCTTCGCGGCCGATCGCGCGCCGTTCACTGCCGGTCTGACGCGGCAAACGCCTGCCGATGCCACCGTGGCGCTGAAGGCCTACCTGGCGCGGCTCGAAGAGCAACTCGCCGACGGCCGCGCCTTCCTGTGCGGCAGCCAGGCCAGCATCGCCGACTTCTCGGTGGCGCATTGCCTGTGGTTCATCCACCTGGCGCCGCCGATGCTGCCCATCCTCGAACCGTTCGCGAGGCTGCGCTCCTGGTATGCCCGTGTGGCCACGTTCGGGCATGGCGAACCCACGGTCATGAAGAGCGCCGAGGCGGTCGCGCTCGCGGCCGCGGCCACCTCGCACGAACCGGTGCAGGTCGAGCCGGGGCTCGGCTTCGAGGCGGGCGAAGCGGTCACCGTCACACCCACCGACTACGGCCGCGACCCGGTCGCCGGCGTGCTGGTGGGCCTCACGAACGAGGAAGTGGTCATCGAGCGGCACGACGAACGCGCGGGCATCCTGCACGTTCACTTCCCGCGCATCGGGTTCCAGATCAGGAAGGAAGCGAAAGCATGAAGACATTCAAGGGCCGCACCGCGGTCATCACCGGTGCGGGTTCGGGCTTCGGCCTGGAGGTGTCGCGCATCGCCGCGCGCGAGGGCATGAACCTCGTCATGGCCGACGTGCAGCAGGACGCGCTGGACCGCGCCGTCGAGGAGATCCGCGGCCTGGGCGCGCAGGTGATGGGCTTTCGCCTCGACGTGGCCAAGGCCGCCGAGGTCGAGTCGATGGGCGAAGCGACGCGCGCGCGTTTCGGCGCGCCGCACCTGGTCTTCAACAACGCCGGCGTGGGCGCCGGCGGCTTGATCTGGGAACACTCGCTAAAGGACTGGGAGTGGGTCGTTGGTGTCAACCTGATGGGCGTGGCGCACGGCGTGCGCGTGTTCACGCCGATGATGGTCGAGGCCGCGAAGACCGACCCGTCCTACGAGGGCCACATCGTCAACACCGCCTCGATGGCCGGGCTGCTGAACGCGCCGAACATGGGCGTCTACAACGTCACCAAACACGCCGTGGTGGCGATGAGCGAGACGCTCTACCAGGACCTGCGCCTGGTCACCGACCAGATCGGCGCCTCGGTGCTGTGCCCCTTCTTCGTGCCCACCGGCATCCACCAGAGCCAGCGAAACCGGCCGGCCGAGATGCAGGAGTCGGACGTGCGGCCGACGAAGAGCCAGCTGATCGCGCAGGCGATGAGCGACAAGGCCGTGACCAGCGGCAAGGTCACCGCGGCGCAGGTGGGGCAGTTCGTGATGGACGCGGTGCGCGAGGGCCGCTTCTACATCTACAGCCACCCGAAGTCGCTGGCCAGCGTGCAGACGCGGCTGGAAGACATCATGCAGGGCCGCAACCCGACCGACCCGTTCTCGCTCAGGCCGGAGATCGGCGAAGGGCTGCGCGCGGCGCTGCGCGCGACGGACTGATGGCGCGCCCCGACGACCCGCCGGCGCCCGGCCGCAGGGAGGAGATCGAGCCCTTCTGGCTCGACTACCAACGCACCTGCGGCGTACAGGTCGAGGGCTTCGCCGCCGCCTCGTTCGGCAGCACGCGGGCGCTGGCCGACGAGCTCGCGCTGCTGGTGGGCAACGGGGTCAAGCGCGCCCACGCGACGCTCAAGCGCGAATTCGAGAAGGATCTCGATCCGCTGCCCGCGCCGGGCGAGCACCTCGTCGTGCTCGACGGCGCCGGCCACCCGCGCGCGATCGTGCGCAACACGCACGTGGAGCTGCGCCACTTCAATCAGATCGACGACGAGTTCGCATTCACGGCGGGCGAGGGCGACCTCACACTGCAATGGTGGCTGGTCGCGCACCGGCAGGACTGGTCGGAGCAGGCCGAGCGCGAGGGTTTCGAGATCGGCGAAACCACCGAACTGGTGCTCGAGTACTTCGATCTCGTCTGGCCGCAGCCGGCGCCCTCAGCAGGGCAGGCGTAGCGCCTGCAACGGCCGGCCGGTCGCCGCATCGATCACCACCAGGCTGAGCGCGCGCGGGTGCGCGGCATGTGGCGCGGCCGTCGGGCTGAAGCTCAGGCGGATGCTGGGTGAGGTCCACGGCGGCACGCGGTGCAGCTCGCGCACCACGTGGTCGTGCTGCAGCTTCTCGCCGGCGTTCTCGCCCGCCGTCACCGCGCTGCGGTGGCCGTTCTCGGTGACGGCCCAGAAGGCGGCCAGGCGCGTCGGTGCGCCGGGGCGCGCCTGCACGGTGGCGTCGAAGCTGCGGCCGTCGCCGTTGATCGCCACATCCACCATCGGCGTGGCCGACAGCGCCATCGGCAGCACGATGCCCGGCCAGTCGGGCCGGTCGCGGCCCTGCACCACCACCTGCGGCGTGTAGCTGACGCGCGCGCCGTTGACGGCCTGCTGCTCGGTCTGGCGCCGCGTGAACTCGCTCGATGCGAAGCGGTCGGGCCAGCCCAGGCGATCCCAGTAGTTGACGTGGAAGGCCAGCGCGACGACGGGCGTGTCGGCGTTCAGGCGCGACAGCCAGCGGTCGGCCGGCGGGCAGGAGCTGCAGCCTTCCGAGGTGTAGAGCTCGATCACGGGCGTGACGGCGTCGCCGCTGCGCGCGCTGCAGCTGCCGCCGTTCGCCAGCGCGAGCGGTAAGTGGGCGAGAAGGGCCGCGGCGGCCAGACAGGCGGTGGTTCGAACGGGCATGTGGAGGCTCCTCGTGAGTCTGCCGCTTGGTCGCGCTGGCGCCGAGAGTCTGACAGCCGGCGCTGTGTCACACTGCGCCGCCCTCTCGCCCGCCGACACGATCCCATGCCTTCCGAGACCTCGAACATGCTGCAGGCCGTGGTCGTCGGCGGCGGGCCGGCGGGCCTGATGGCGGCGCAGGCGCTGGCCGAGGCGGGTATCGCCGTCGACCTCTTCGACGGCATGCCTTCGGTGGGCCGCAAGTTCCTGCTCGCCGGCAAGGGCGGGCTCAACCTGACGCACAGCGAGCCGATCGAGCCCTTTCTCGGCCGCTATGGCGCGGCGCGCGAGCACATCGCACCCTGGCTGCGCGAGTTCGGGCCGGACGCGCTGGGCGAATGGGCGAAGGGCCTGGGCGTCGACACCTTCGTCGGCAGCTCGGGGCGCGTCTTTCCGATCGACCTGAAGGCCGCGCCGCTGCTGCGCGCCTGGCTGCACCGTCTGCGCGGCGCCGGCGTGACGTTTCACATGCGCCACCGCTGGCGGGGCTGGGCGCCGGCCAGTGAAGGCGCGCATGCGCTGCGCTTCACCGCGCCGCAGGGCGAACTCGTCGTGCAGGCCCGCGTCGTGGTGCTGGCACTCGGCGGTGCGAGCTGGGCCCGGCTGGGCTCCGACGGTGCCTGGGTGCCGCTGCTGGCCGAGAGCGGCGTGGATGTCGCGGCCCTGCAGCCATCGAACTGCGGCTTCGACGTGGCCGGCTGGAGCGAGCACCTGAAGAGTCGCTTTGCCGGTGCGCCGATGAAGAACGTCGCGCTGCGCTGCACCGCGCCCGACGGCCGGCAGTTCGATCAGCGCGGCGAGTTCGTCGTCACTCAGACGGGCATCGAAGGCAGCCTCGTCTATGCCGCCTCGGCGCTGCTGCGCGACGCCATCGCCGCCAACGGCCGGGCCGTCGCCGAGATCGACCTCCTGCCCGAGCGCAGTGCCGAGTTCGTGCGCGATGAGGTGGCGCGCCCGCGCGGTTCGCGTTCCTTGTCCACGCATCTGAAAAGCCGACTTGGCCTGGATGGCGTGAAGGCGGCGCTGCTGCACGAGTTGCTGCCGCGTGGCGTGTTCGCCGACCCGGCCGCACTGGCCGCGGCGATCAAGGCCCTGCCCATCACGCTGGTCGCCGCGCGGCCGATCGACGAAGCGATCAGCAGCGCCGGCGGCGTGCGCTTCGACGCGCTCGACGAGGCGCTGATGCTGCGCTCGTTGCCCGGCGTGTTCTGCGCCGGCGAAATGCTCGACTGGGAGGCGCCCACCGGCGGCTACCTGCTCACCGCCAGCCTGGCCAGCGGCCGGGTGGCGGGGCAGGGCGCGGCGGCCTTGCTGGCGCGGCCGCCTAGCACACGCGCCGGGTAACGAGTCGCAAACACCCCTGTGGCACACTGCGCCGCTTCGTGAATCTGCCCCTCGCGGGCCCCAGGGTTTTGAACAAGATTCTTCTGCAGATTGCGGCCGAGCTGAAGGTTCGGCCGGCCCAAGTGAATGCAGCCGTCGAGCTGCTCGACGGGGGCGCCACGGTGCCCTTCATCGCCCGCTACCGCAAGGAGGCCACCGGCGGCCTCGACGACATGCAGCTGCGCGAGCTCGAGGCGCGCCTGTCGTACCTGCGCGAACTCGAAGAACGCCGCGCTGCGGTGCTCAAGAGCATCGAGGAGCAGGGCAAGCTGACGCCGGAACTGCGCGCCGCGGTGGAAGCCGCGCCGACCAAGCAGGAGCTGGAAGACATCTACCTGCCCTACAAGCCGCGGCGCCGCACCAAGGGCATGATCGCCCGCGAGGCGGGCCTGGAGCCGCTGGCCGACAAGCTGTTCGCCGACCCCTCGCTCGACCCGCTGGCCGAGGCGCCGGCCTTCGTCAATGCCGAAGGCGGCTTCGCCGATGCGCACGCGGTGCTCGACGGCGTGCGCGACCTGCTCTCCGAGCGCTGGGCGGAAGACGCCGCGCTGATCGGCAAGCTGCGCGAGTGGTTGTGGGCGGAGGGCCTGTTCCGCAGCAAGCTGCTCGACGGCAAGGACGGCACGCACCCGGATGCGGCCAAGTTCCGCGACTACTTCGACTATGCCGAGCCGATCCGCACCGTGCCCTCGCACCGCGCGCTGGCGGTGCTGCGCGGGCGCACGCAGGAGTTCCTCGATGCCAAGCTGGTGCTCGACGAAGAGCTCGTGCCCGGCCAGCCGACGCTCGCCGAGGGCCGCATCGCCGTGCACCTGGGCTGGCGCCATGCGAAGCGCCCGGGCGATGAACTCATCCGCAAGACCATCGCCTGGACCTGGAAGGTCAAGCTCAGCCTGAGCCTCGAACGCGACTTGTTCTCGCGCCTGCGCGAGGAGGCCGAGAAGATCGCCATCAAGGTGTTCGCCGAGAACCTGCGCGACCTGCTGCTCGCCGCACCGGCCGGCCCTCGCGTGGTGATGGGCCTGGACCCGGGCATCCGCACCGGCTGCAAGGTGGCGATCGTCGACGCCACCGGCAAGGTGCTCGACACCTCGACCGTCTACCCGCACGAGCCGCGCTGCGACTGGGAAGGCTCGCTGCACACGCTGGGCCGGCTGGTGGCCACGCATGGCGTGAACCTGATCGCCATCGGCAACGGCACGGCGAGCCGCGAGACCGACAAGCTGGCCGCCGACCTGATCAAGCGCATCCAGCAGCTCGCCCCCGACGCGAAGATCGAGAAGGTGGTGGTCAGCGAGGCCGGCGCCTCCGTGTACTCGGCCAGCGAGTACGCGAGCAAGGAACTGCCCGAGCTCGACGTCAGCCTGCGCGGCGCGGTGAGCATCGCGCGGCGCCTGCAGGACCCGCTGGCCGAGCTGGTGAAGATCGAGCCGAAGAGCATCGGCGTGGGCCAGTACCAGCACGACGTGAACCAGAGCGAGCTGGCGAAGAGCCTCGACGCGGTGATCGAGGACTGCGTGAACTCGGTGGGCGTGGACCTGAACACCGCCTCGGCGCCGCTGCTGTCGCGCGTGTCGGGGTTGTCGGGGGCGGTGGCATCGAGCATCGTGCGCTGGCGCGATGCGAACGGCGCCTTCCGCAACCGCCAGCAACTGCTCGACGTGAGCGGCCTGGGCGCGAAGACCTTCGAGCAATGCGCCGGCTTCCTGCGCATCCGCGACGGCGACAACCCGCTGGACCAGTCGGGCGTTCACCCCGAGACCTACCCGGTGGTGGAGCGACTGCTGGCGGCCGTAAAGCGGCCGGCGGCCGAGGTGATGGGCCGCAGCGACGTGATCCGCACGCTCAAGCCGGAGGCCTTCGCCGACGACAGGTTCGGCATCATCACGGTGAAGGACATCCTCGCCGAGCTGGAGAAGCCCGGCCGCGACCCGCGCCCCGACTTCAAGGTGGCGCGCTTCAACGACGGCGTTGAAGACATCAAGGACCTGCAGCCCGGCATGACGCTCGAGGGCACGGTCAGCAACGTGGCGCAGTTCGGCGCCTTCATCGACCTCGGCGTCCACCAGGACGGCCTGGTGCACGTGAGCCAGCTGTCGAACAAGTTCGTCAACGATGCGCGCGAGGTCGTGAAGACCGGCGACATCGTCAAGGTGAAGGTGCTCGAGGTCGACCTGGCACGCAAGCGCATCTCGCTGACGATGAAGCTCGATGCCAAGCCGGTGGCCAAGGGCGAGCGCAGCGACAACAGCTTCCGGCCGGCGGCGCGAGGTGAGCGGCCAGGCTCACCGCGCGGCTCCGTGGCGCAGCCGCAAGGCGCGTCGGCGATGGCGGCGGCGTTCGCGAAGCTGCAGCCGCGCAAGTAGGCGGCGCCGGGGTCGCGCGGGTTCAGGCCGGATCGAAGTCGCGCGGCTGCAGCTCGATCGGCTGGCCGTGCGGCGTGCGGTCGGCGGCGCGGTCCCAGGCGTCGCGGTAGTGGCCGAGCTCCTGCGCGGAGCTCGCGCCCTTGGCGGCGACCAGCGACTCGAGCGCGGCGAGCCAATGCCGGTAGTAGGTGTCGCCGAGGTCGGCATCGCCCTGCGCCTGCGCGCGGGTGATCTGTGCGGCCAGCGCGGCGGCCCATTCGGTCCAGCTGAACAGGCCCTTCTGATGCAGGCTCACGGCCAGCGCGAAGGCATGGGCCTCCCAGGGTTCGCGGAACACCGGCTCGTCGCCGGCCATGGGCTGGTGGGGCAGGGCGGCGATGGTCACGCGGCCTCCAGATAGGGTTCCCAGGCGTCGACCGAGACACGCAGCCCCGCCGATGCTTCGGCGCCCCAGAGCTCCTGCCCGTCGAAAACGACCGTGTACAGCCACTGCGCTTGTTCGCCCAAGCCTTGCGCGTGGGTGTCGGCGAACACATGCGCGCCGTGCACACGTTCGATGGTGCCGAGGCGGCCATGCGCATAGCCGGGCAGGCGGGTGTGGTGATCGACACGATCGCGACGCGTGCGCACATGCTGGCCGACGGTGAAGCGCGCTGCCGTGCTGGCAGGGCGCTCGGTCGGTGAACCCTTGGCCAGCACGGCCGGCACGGCTTCGGCCTTCAGCACTCGAGCCACGGGGGCCGGCGGATGCAGGCTTTGCGCGGCCACCAGCTCGTCGTCGTACAGCATCGCGCGTTGCTGCATCAGGCGCTGCAGCGCGGCCAGCCAGATCTGGTAGTAGCTGAGCTGCGCGTAGTCGGGCAGGGTCTCGCGCATGCTGCGGCTGGCGTCGATGTTCCAGGAGCCGGTGGCGCCCATGGCCAGCGTGAGCGCGAGGACGCGCGGCTCCCAGTCGGCATGAAAGAGATCGCCCTCGGCCTCGGGCACGACGGGGCCGTAGCCTTCGCGGCCGCCCAGGTCGGCATGCGTCACGTAGCTCATGCGGCCTCTGCGGGTGAACGGGCCAGGCCGGTGCCGATCATCGAGTCGCGTGTCACCAGCGCGGCGAGCTGCTCTTCGCTCAGGCCCTCGGTGCCGGCGGGGCGCTGCGGGATGACGAGGTAGCGCACCTCGGCGGTCGAGTCCCACACGCGGATGGCGGTGGACGCGGGCAGCGTGACGCCGAAGTCGGCCAGCACGCCGCGCGGATCCTTCACGGCGCGCGAGCGATAGGGCGCGCTCTTGTACCAGGTGGGCGGCAGGCCCAGCACCGGCCAGGGATAACAACTGCACAGCGTGCATACGACCATGTGGTGTTCGGTCGGGGAGTTCTGCACCGCCACCATGTGCTCGCCCTGGCGGCCGGTGTAGCCGAGCGAGGCGATGGCCGCTGTGGCGTCGCGGCGCAGCCAGTCGGCGAAGGCCGGGTCCGACCAGGCCTTGGCCACCACGCGGGCGCCGTTGCGCGGGCCGATCTTCGTCTGGTAGGTGTCGATCAGCACGTCGAGCGCGGCCGGGTCGATGTAGCCCTTCTGCCCGAGCACCGTCTCGAGTGCGCGCACGCGCAGGTCCATCTCGCCGAGTTCGCTGTGCTCGTGATCGTGATCGTGATCGTGGTCGTGCTCGTGGTCGTGGTCGTGGTCGTGTGCCATGGCGCGAATCCTAACGCGCGCTTCGCTACAGTGGCGGCCCATGCAAGCTCTGCAGATCCATGCCGGCCCCCGCGCCTTGCGCCACTTGCGCGAGCAGGGGTTGCGGCCGGCCGATGTGCGCGCCATCCCCGCCGCGGCCGGTGGGCCGAAGGGGCTGGTGCTCAACCCGCTCGATCGTCTGATATTCGGCAACTGGCTGGCCGGCAGCACGCAGCCGGTGCATCTGCTTGGCGCATCGATCGGCGCGTGGCGCATGGCCACCGCCTGCCTGGACGACCCGGCCGCGGCCTTCGCGCAGATGGCCGACGACTACATCCACCAGCACTACGACCATGCGCCGGGCAAGGCACCGAAGGCCTCGCACGTCAGCGAGGTGTTCGGCGCCAAGCTGGCCGAGCGATTCGGCGGCCGCGAAGCGAAGGTGCTGGAGCATCCGCGCTACCGCCTGCACGTGTTCACCAGCCGCGGCCGCCACCTGCTCGGCCGCGAAGGCCGCTTCCGCACGCCGCTGGGTTACCTCGGCGCGTTCGCCACCAATGCGCTCAGCCGCAAGGCGATGGGCGGCTGGCTGGAGCGCGTGGTCTTCTCCGATGCGCGCGAGCCGCTGCCGCTGCACCTGCACGACTTCCGCACGCACGTCGTGCCGCTGCGCGCCGACAACCTGCAGCCCAGCCTGCTGGCCAGTTGCTCGATCCCGTTCTGGCTGCAGGCGGTGCACGACATCCCCGGCGCACCGCGTGGCGCTTACTGGGACGGCGGCATCACCGACTACCACCTGCATCTGAACTACGCGTCGATGGATGCCGGCCTGGTGCTGTACCCGCACTTCCAGAAGACGGTGATTCCCGGCTGGCTGGACAAGGCGCTGCGCCACCGTCACCGCGCGACGCAGCACCTGGACAACGTCGTCGTGCTGTCGCCGAGCCCGGCCTGGATCGCCAGCCTGCCGAACGCGAAGCTGCCTGACCGCAGTGACTTCCAGCGCTACGGCGACGACCTCGCGGCACGCGTGAGGGCTTGGTCGACCGCGGTGCGCGAGAGCGAGCGCCTGGCCGAGGAGTTCGCGCACTGGCTGGAGTCGCCGGGCGCAATCGTGCCGCAGCCGCTCGCCTGAGCAGGCTGCATCCATTCCTTCGGGAGCTGCGTAAGGCAGCCGGACACCGCGAACTTCTCGCCGCGGTGTTGCGAAGAACGGCCCCGCGTCCATGGGCCGCTGCACTGACCACCGAAGGAAGAGACCATGACCCCTGCAAAGCATTCCCGTCCGCGCTGGCTGCCTCTGGCTGCCGCGATCGTCGCTGCTGCCGGCTCGGCGGCGGCGCTCGCCTCGAGCCACCGCGAGGCGCCTTTCATCACCACCGCCCCCAAGGTGGACGGCACCGACCTGTACATGTTCATGAGCTACGAGGCCGGCCGCGACGGCTACGTCACGCTGATCGCCAACTACCAACCGCTGCAGGCACCGTACGGCGGCCCCAACTACTTCAAGATGGATCCGAACGCGCTGTACGAGATCCACGTCGACAACAACGGCGACGCGAAGGAGGACATCAGCTTCCAGTTCCGCTTCCAGAACAGGCTGAACTCGGTGGCGCTGCCGGTGGGCGGCAAGAACGTCGCCATTCCGCTGACACAGGCCGGGCAGGTCACCGACCTGCGCTCGCCGGCGCTGAACGTCACCGAGACCTACAGCGTCGACGTGGTGCGCGGCGACCGGCGCAGTGGTGCGCGTGCGTCGGTGACCAACGCCGCAGGCGGCAGCAAGGTGTTCGACAAGCCGGTGGACAACATCGGCACCAAGACCATCCCCGACTACGCCGGCTACGCGGCCAAGCATGTCTACAGCGTCAACGTGCCCGGCTGCAACATGCCGGCGAAGATGTTCGTCGGCCAGCGCAAGGAGGCCTTCGCGGTCAATCTCGGCACCATCTTCGACCTGGTGAACGCGCCGGTGGCGGTGATCACCGATCCGGCGTTGATCAACGCGGCACCGAACACCATCGACGACGCGAACGTCACCTCGCTCGCGCTCGAGGTGCACAAGAGCTGCCTGACGCAGGGCAGCGAGCCGGTGATCGGCGCCTGGACGACGGCCAGCCTGCGCCAGGGCTCGCTGCTCGACCCGACGCCCAAGAAGGGCCACCAGACCACAGCAGTGAGTGGTGGTGCCTGGACGCAGGTCTCGCGCCTGGGCATGCCGCTGGTCAACGAGGTGGTGATCGGCCTGCCCGACAAGGACCGCTTCAATGGCTCCAAGCCGAAGGACGACGGCCAGTTCGCCGACTACGTGACGAACCCGACGCTGCCGGCGCTGCTGGAGATCGCGCTCGGCCTGCCAATCACAGCGCCGACCAACTTCCCGCGCACCGACCTGGTCACGACTTTCCTCACTGGCATCCCCGGTGTGAACCAGCCGGCCAACGTGGTGGCCTCGGAAGAATTGCGGCTGAACACCGGCATCGCCGCGGTGCCGTTCGCGCAGCAGAATCGGCTGGGAATCGTGGGCAGCGTGCTCTCCGGTGGCAGCGACTTCGCGGGCTTCCCGAATGGCCGCCGACCGAAGGACGACGTGGTCGACATCTCGCTGGTGGCGGTGATGGGCGGGCTGTGCATGGCCAACGGCGATACCAATGCCTTCGGCTTCGGCGTGGCCTGCAAGCCGTCCGCCGTGCCGCTGAAGGAGACGGCCTTCAGGCTGCACGACGCGGTAGATCAGGCCGTGGTGCCGCTGCTTCCGGGCTTCCCCTACCTGAACACGCCGATCCCGGGTGCGGGCGCGCAATGAAGGAGATCCCCATGAAGACCCAGACCCTTGTTTCGATCGGCGTGGCGGCGGTGCTGCTCGCGGCATGCGGTGGCGGCGGGGGCGACCCTCTGACGCCAGTCACCGACTCGGTGCCGCCCGAGGCCAGTGCCAGCGCGTCCGGCATGGTGAACTGGCTCGCCCAGCTGGGCGCCACGGCGCCCGACGATCGGGAGCCGCTCGACGTCGCGGCGTTCACGCCGCCGCAGCCCGACGACACCGAAGCGGAAACGCTGAAGTGACGCTGTATCGATTGGCGAGCATCAGCAACAGTTCTTTGCGCTTCGGAGGTGCTTCCATGCGCGGCGTGGCGCGTTGAATGGGAACCGGCCCGCACGCCGAACGCTGTGCGGGCCCCAACCTGAGGAGAAGCACCATGCAACGAACCATTCGCCTGTCGGCCGCCGTGCTCGCCACCCTGATCGCCGCCGGTTGTGCCACGCACCCGGCCACCCAGCCCAGCGCACCGACGCCGTCCGCCTACCGCGTCGAATACGGCCAGGTGCAGAGCATCGACCTGGTGCGTGCCGAAAGCCAGACCACCGGCGGCGGGGCGCTGCTCGGCGCCGCGGTCGGGGCGGTGGTCGGACGCCAGATCGGCAGCGGCTCGGGCCGCACCGCCGGGACCATCGTCGGTGCGATGGGCGGTGCCGTCGTGGGCAACCAGATCGAGAAGAACAACCGCGGCGCGCAGGATTTCTATCGCGTGGCCATCGTCACGCAGCAGGGCCAGGTGCGCACCTTCGACTACCAGCAGCTGTCGGAACTGCGCGTCGGCGACCGCGTGCGCATCGAGAACAATCAGGTCTACCGCTACTGAAATACAATATGGGCTCAACCAACAAGGGCGAGAAAGGCATGACGGTTATGACACCGCGGACTACGAGCTGGGCCGACAAGGTCTAGCCCCGCTGCGCGCGTCGACCTTCTTTCAGCATCCTTTGTTCTTCGAGGCGCGGCATGGTCCGCGCCTTTTTGCTTTTCGGAGTTCGTGATGGTTTCGATCCAATTGCCCGACGGTTCCCGGCGTGAGTTTCCCGGCCCGGTGACGGTGGCCGAGGTGGCCGCCTCCATCGGCCCTGGCCTGGCCAAGGCGGCGATCGCCGGCCGCGTGGGGCAGGGCGACGCTGCCCTCGTGGTGGACACCAGCCATCGCATCGAGGCCGATGCGTCGCTGGCCATCCTGACCGACAAGGATGCCGGCGGGCTGGAGGTGATCCGACACTCGACGGCGCATTTGCTCGCGTACGCGGTGAAGGAGCTCTTTCCCGAGGCGCAGGTGACCATCGGCCCAGTCATCGAGAACGGCTTCTTCTACGACTTCTCCTACAAGCGGCCGTTCACGCCGGAGGACCTGGTCGCCATCGAGGCGAAGATGACCGAGCTGGCCCGCAAGGACGAGAAGGTCGAGCGCCGCGTGCTGCCTCGCGACGAGGCCGTGGCCTACTTCAAGGGCCTGGGCGAGCACTACAAGGCGGAGATCATCTCGAGCATTCCCGCCGGCGAAGACGTCTCCCTGTATCGCGAAGGACAGTTCGAGGATCTGTGCCGCGGCCCGCACGTGCCGTCCACCGGGCGGCTCAAGCACTTCAAGCTGATGAAGGTGGCCGGCGCCTACTGGCGCGGCGACCACCGCAACGAGATGTTGCAGCGCATCTACGGTACGGCCTGGGCGAGCAAGGACGACCTGCAGAAGTACCTGCACATGCTCGAGGAGGCCGAGAAGCGCGACCACCGCAAGCTCGGTCGCGAACTCGACCTGTTCCACATCGACGAGCACGCGCCGGGCCTGGTGTTCTGGCACCCCAAGGGCTGGGCACTGTGGCAGAGCGTCGAGCAGTACATGCGGCAGGTCTACCGCGACAACGGCTACCTCGAGGTCAAGGGCCCGCAGCTTCTCGACAAGGGCCTGTGGGAGAAGACCGGCCACTGGGACAACTACCGCGAGAACATGTTCACGACGGAATCGGAGAAGCGCGAATACGCGCTCAAGCCGATGAACTGCCCCGGCCACGTGCTGATCTTCAGCTCGCACATGCGCAGCTACCGAGACCTGCCGATCCGCTATGGCGAGTTCGGGCAGTGCCACCGCAACGAACCCAGCGGCTCGATGCACGGCATCATGCGCGTGCGCGGCTTCACGCAGGACGATGGCCACATCTTCTGCACCGAGGACCACATCCTCGACGAGTGCGTCGCCTACACGACGCTGCTGCAGAAGGTCTATGCCGACTTCGGCTTCACCGACATCATCTACAAGGTCGCGACGCGTCCGCAGAACCGGGTCGGCTCCGACGAACTGTGGGACAAGGCCGAGCATGCCGTGATGGAATCTCTGCGGCGCTCGGGTGTCGAGTTCGTCGTGTCGCCCGGCGAAGGTGCCTTCTACGGCCCGAAGATCGAGTACACGCTCAAGGACGCGATCGGCCGCCAGTGGCAGTGCGGCACGATGCAGGTCGACTTCAACACGGCCGAGCGCCTGGGCGGCGAGTACGTGACCGAGAACAGCGGCCGCGCCCACCCCGTCATGCTGCACCGGGCGATCATCGGTAGCTTCGAGCGTTTCATCGGCATCCTGGTCGAACAGCACGCCGGCGCGCTCCCGGCGTGGCTGGCACCAGTGCAGGTCAGCGTGCTCAACATCACCGACGCCCAGGCCGAATACGCCGCGGACGTGGCCAAATCGCTGCAAAAACAAGGACTTAGAGTAGCGATCGATTTGCGCAACGAGAAAATTACCTATAAAATCCGCGAGCATTCGATGCAGAAGGTCCCGTACATCCTCGTCGTGGGTGACAAGGAGAAGGCAAACGGGGCTGTTGCCGTGCGCGCCCGGGGCAACCAGGATCTCGGGGTGATGCCGCTGGTCGACTTCCAAGCGAAGCTCGCCGACGACGTTGCCCGGAAAGTGTGACCACGACGGTGGTCACGCCCTGGGAGGCCGGCGCGCAAATCGTTTTTTTGGGCTTCTCTTGCCTTGGAGTCCGCTGAAAGGTACCAACCATCGCTACTTTTGCTGACCGCCGTACTCCGAACGCCGAGCGCAAGCACCGGCTCAACCGCGAGATCATGGCCCCCGAAGTCCGCCTGAACGGCCCCGAGAACGAACCTCTGGGCATCGTATCGACCCAGGAAGCCCTGCGCATGGCGGGCGAGATGGACGTTGATCTGGTGGAGATCGTGGCCCAGGCAGACCCCCCGGTGTGCCGTCTGATGGACTACGGCAAGTTCAAGTACCAAGAGCAAAAGCGCGCAGCGGAAGCCAAGTCCAAGCAGAAGATCGTCGAAGTCAAGGAAGTGAAGTTCCGTCCGGGCACGGACGAGGGCGATTACCAGATCAAGATGCGAAACCTGCGCCGCTTCATCGAGGAAGACGGCGACAAGGGCAAGGTCACGCTGCGCTACCGCGGCCGCGAGATCACCCACCAGGACATCGGCATGCGCCTGCTCGAGCGCATCCGCGACGAACTGGCGGATGTCTCGGTCGTCGAGCACATGCCCAAGTTGGAAGGCCGCCAGATGATCATGGTGCTAGCGCCGAAGAGGAAGTAGAAGTTCGAAGAGTTCAATGCCTCGGTCTGGTCGCCGGGGTGTTGTCAGAAGCGACTGCAGGCCAACAAGACGGTGGACCTTTCACCGGCGCCTGCAGCAGCAACAAAGAAGGAGCAGTCATGCCCAAGATGAAGACCAAGAAGAGCGCGGCCAAGCGGTTCCGCGTGCGTCCGGGGGGCACCGTCAAGCGGGGCCAGGCGTTCAAGCGCCACATCCTCACCAAGAAGTCCACGAAGAACAAGCGCCACCTGCGTGGTGCCGTGACCGTGCACGAGACCAACATGGGCCACATGGCGCAAATGCTGCCATTCGCCGGCCTGTGATTCTCTGACCCATTGTTGAAGGAGTAAGAAATGCCTCGCGTCAAACGTGGTGTCACCGCCCGCGCACGTCACAAGAAGATTCTGGTACTGGCCAAGGGCTTCCGCGGCCGCCGCAAGAACGTGTTCCGCATCGCCAAGGAAGCGGTGATGCGGGCTGGGCAATATGCCTACCGTGACCGCCGTACCAAGAAGCGTGTTTTCCGCCAGCTCTGGATCGCCCGTATCAACGCGGCGAGCCGGGGCCTCGGGCTCACCTACAGCAAGTTCATGGCCGGCCTGAAGAAGGCCCAGATCGACATCGACCGCAAGGTCCTTGCCGACATGGCCGTGAACGATCCTGCCGGCTTCGGCAGCATCGTCGACAAGGTGAAGGCCCAGCTCGCTTGAACCCCTGCGCGGCCCGGGCGCCAACGCGCCTCGGCCGCTGCAGCGCCGGCCCGCGAAAGCGGCGCCGGCTCAGCTTTCCAAGGCCGACCTCGTGTGCGGCCTTTTTTCTTGTGTTGAAAGTCTCTCAGGCTCCGATGCGATGAACGATCTCGCTCCCCTCGTCGACGACGCGAAGGCCGACTTCGAGATGGCGACGACGCCGGCCGAACTCGAGAACGCCAAGGCGCGATACCTCGGGAAGTCAGGCCGTGTCACCGAGCAGCTGAAGGCGCTGGCTGCCTTGCCGGTCGATGAGAAGAAGGCGCGAGGCGCGCTGATCAATGCGGCCAAGCAGCAGGTCGAGGCCTTGCTGCAGGCGCGCCGCGATGCGCTCGGCCAAGCCGAACTAGAGGCTCAGCTGAAGTCCGAGTCGCTCGATGTCACGCTCCCCGGCCGCCAGCGCGGCATCGGTGGCCTGCACCCGGTGACCCGCACCATCGAGCGCATCGAGGCGATCTTCGGCTCGATGGGCTTCGACGTTGCCGATGGCCCGGAAATCGAGACCGACTGGTACAACTTCACCGCGCTGAACAGCCCGGAGAACCACCCCGCGCGCTCGATGCAGGACACCTTCTACGTCGACCTGAAGGACACCGAAGGCCGCTGGCTGAACCTGCGCACGCACACCTCGCCGATGCAGGTCCGCTATGCGCGCTCGCATGCCAAGAAGCACGCCGGCAAGGAGCACATGCCCGAGATCCGCGTCATTGCGCCGGGCCGCACCTACCGAGTGGACAGTGACGCCACGCACTCGCCCATGTTCCACCAATGCGAAGGCCTGTGGATCGGCGAGAACGTGAGCTTCAAGGACCTGAAGGTCGTGTTCACCGACTTCTGTCGTCGATTCTTCGAGACCGATGAGCTGACGCTGCGCTTCCGGCCCTCGTTCTTTCCTTTCACCGAGCCCTCCGCCGAGATCGACATCGCCTTCTCGAGCGGGCCGCTCAAGGGCCAATGGCTCGAAGTGGCGGGCTCCGGCCAGGTGCATCCGAACGTGGTGCGCAATTTCGGCCTCGATCCCGAGCGCCACATCGGCTTCGCGTTCGGCATGGGCCCGGACCGTCTGACGATGCTTCGCTACGGCGTGAACGACCTGCGGCTGTTCTTCGAGAACGACCTGCGCTTCCTGTCGCAATTCAACTGATTCCCGAGCCATGCAGTTTCCTGAATCCTGGCTGCGCGAGTACTGCGATCCGCCGATCTCCACCGCCGAGTTGTCCGAACTGCTGACGATGGCCGGCATGGAAGTCGAAGAGACCCGTCCGGCCGCACCACCGTTCAGCGGCGTGGTCGTCGCCAAGGTGCTGTCGGTGACGCAGCATCCGAACGCGGACCGCCTGAACGTCTGCGAAGTCGACGCCGGAACCGGCACGACGCTGCAGATCGTCTGCGGCGCACCGAACGTGCGCGCGGGCATCCACGTGCCCTGCGCGCTCGTCGGAGCGCAACTGCCGCCTGGCGAAGACGGCAAGTCCTTCGTGATCAAGCTCGGCAAGCTGCGCGGCGTCGAAAGCCAGGGCATGCTGTGCTCGGCGCGAGAGCTCAAGCTATCGGAAGATCATGGCGGCTTGCTGGTGCTGGACGAATCGGCGGCCGTCGGCGTTGACATTCGACGTCAGCTGGCGCTCGACGACACCATCTTCACGCTCAAGCTCACGCCCAATCTGGCGCACTGCCTGAGCGTCTACGGCATCGCGCGCGAGCTGGCGGCCTTGACCGGTTCGCCGCTGAAGGTGCCCGCCTTCCCGCAGGTTCCCGTGTCGCACGATGCGGTGCTGAAGGTGAAGGTCGAGGCCAGCGATCTGTGCGGCCGCTTCTCCGGTCGAGTCGTGCGCGGCGTGAACCCCCAGGCACGCACGCCGGCCTGGATGGTCGACCGGCTGGCACGTTGCGGCCAGCGCTCAGTGACGGCGCTGGTGGACATCTCCAACTACGTGATGTTCGAGTTCGGCCGCCCGTCGCACATCTTCGATCTGGACAAGATCCACGGCGGCCTGACGGTTCGCTGGGGCCGAGCGGGCGAGAAGCTGGAACTGCTGAACGGGAACACCATCGAGGTCGATGCCCAGGTCGGAGTGATCGCCGACGACGAGGCCGTCGAATCTCTGGCCGGCATCATGGGCGGGGAAGCCACCGCGGTGTCCGACGCGACACGCAACGTGTATGTCGAGGCAGCCTTCTGGTGGCCCGAGGCAGTGGCCGGGCGGTCGCGGCGTTTCAACTTCTCCACCGACGCCGGGCACCGCTTCGAGCGCGGCGTGGATCCGGCGCTGACCGTCGAGCACATCGAGCGCATCACGCGGCTGATCCTCGACATCTGCGGCGGTGAGGCCGGCCCGATGGACGACCAGGTGCTGCGCCTGCCCGCGGCCGAACCCGTGCGTCTGCGAGTGGCCCGCGCCGCCAAAGTGATCGGCATGCCGGTCTCGCAGCTGCAATGCGAAGGCGTGATGCAGCGGTTGGGACTGAGGTTCACCGCCGAGCCGGGCGCGTTGACGATCACGCCCCCCTCGTGGCGCTTCGATCTGAAGATCGAGGAAGATCTGATCGAGGAAGTGATTCGCGTGCTGGGCTACCAATCGCTGCCGGACACCCCGCCGCTGGCGCCGGTGACGGCACGCCTTCGGACCGAGTCGCAGCGCAGCACGGGTGCGTTGCGGCATCTATTGGCAGGCCTGGGCTACCAGGAGACGATCAACTTCAGCTTCGTCGAAGAGCGCTGGGAGCATGAACTCGCCGGCAATGCCGACCCGATCCGCGTACTCAACCCCATCGCCAGCCCCTTGTCGGTGATGCGCTCCAGCCTGCTGGGCAGCCTGGTGGCGGTGTTGCAGTCGAACCTGGCCCGCAAGGCGAGCCGCGTGCGCGTGTTCGAGACGGGGCGGGTGTTCCGCCGCGATGCGTCCGCAGTCGACAGCGAGACGGCCGTTGCGGGTCTGGTTCAGCCGCGGCGACTGGCCGGTCTGGCATGGGGCCGCAGCGACGTGCTGCAATGGGGCAGCAAGGAACGCGCTGTCGACTTCTTCGACGTCAAGGGCGACATCGAGGCGTTGCTTGCTCCACGCAGTGCGGTCTTCGTGATGGCAGAGCACCCGGCGATGCATCCGGGGCGCTGTGCGCGCATCGAACTGGCCGGTCGCTCGATCGGTCATGTCGGCGAGTTGCATCCGCGTTGGCGTCAGGGCTACGAGTTGCCGTCGGCGCCGCTGCTGTTCGAACTCGACCTGGACGCGCTGCAGGAGCGCGATCTGCCCGCGTTCATGCCGGTCCCGCGCCAGCAAGTGGCGGTTCGCGACATCGCTCTGGTTGCGGCCGAGCGGGTCACGCATGGCGCGCTCATGGATGCCATTGGCGCAGGCCGTGGCGGGCTCGTGCGCTCGGCGCGCTTGTTCGACATCTACAAACCGGCGTCGGAAACGGCCGACATGAAGCCCGGCGAGCGCAGTCTGGCTGTACGACTGGAGTTGCTGGACAACGAGAACACACTGACCGATGAACGCATCGAGGCCACCGTGGCCGAGGTGCTCGCCACGCTCCAGGCTCGCCTGGGTGTGCGCCTGCGGGGCTGAGGGCAAAACAGACCATGAGCGACAACGAGACGCCGCGGAGCCGGGTCGTCCTGCCGACCATCGAGACACCCACGCTCACCAAGGCGGAACTGGCCGACTTGTTGTTCGAACGGCTCGGGCTGAACAAGCGCGAATCCAAGGACATGGTCGAAGCCTTCTTCGAGATCATCCACGGCACGCTCGTGACTGGCGAGGATGTCAAGCTTTCCAGCTTCGGCAACTTCAACATCCGCCGCAAGGCTCCTCGACCCGGGCGAAATCCCCGCACCGGGGAGGCCATCCCGATCAAGGCGCGCAACGTTGTCACCTTCCACGCCAGCCACAAACTCAAGGGAGTCGTGCAAGGTGACATACCGGCAGGGGAAGAGTTCGAGTAAAGTCTAGCTTTCTCTTGGGATCTTATTGATTTTGATGGAGAAAGCGCTCCCAGCCATCCCCGCAAAGCGGTACTTCACCATCGGTGAGGTGAGCGACTTGTGCGGGGTGAAGCCGTATGTGCTTCGGTACTGGGAGCAGGAGTTCACCCAGCTCAAGCCGATGAAGCGCCGGGGCAACCGGCGCTACTACCAGCACCATGAGGTGCTGTTGATCCGGCGCATTCGTGAGCTCCTGTACGAACAGGGCTTCACGATCAGCGGGGCGCGCAACCGACTTTCGGACGCGGCCATTCCGAGAGATGCCGATGCGGGGCCTGCGATCGATGAACCCGACGAGGTGATCGACATGGCCGCGGCGCTGGAGGATCCGGCGCCTCCGGCAGGTGGCCAGGCCGCAAGTGAGCCGAAGGCCGTGCTCGACCCTGGCGAGATCAGAGGTGAGCTGCTCGCGATCCGAGCGCTGCTCGTCCTGTGAATCCCGGGAGGGCGGCGGATTTCACTCTATAATGCGAGGCTTCGTCGGGGTGTAGCGCAGCCTGGTAGCGCACTTGCATGGGGTGCAAGGGGTCGCGAGTTCGAATCCCGCCACCCCGACCAAAGACAGTAAGAGCCCGGTACCTAGTAGGTACCGGGCTTTTTGCTTTTGCGAAGCCAATCATCGATGTGTAGCTTGCACGGCAAGGGGGTGCTGTACTTGCAAACAGTACTGCGTTTGCATACAGTAATGTCCTCAGGAGGACTCGACCATGCAATCCACGTTTCGCGAGCTCTATCGACCCAAGCCCGACCGCGCACCGAGATGGTTGCGCCGCCTCTGGACTTGGCTCTGACTCCAGACGGCCGAAAGCCCGGGACCGAAAGGCCCCGGGCTTTCTGGTTTTCGGGCCGCGCTAGGCGGCGGTGGTCGCCGCAGTGGCCAAGCAGGCGTTGCATTTGCCGAGGCCGGGCAGCCGCGGATCTGGCTTGCCGTCACCAGTCTTGAAGTTCGCCTGGCAGCGCCGGCAGACGTACATCTTCGAACTCGACATCAGAGGCCGGATGCCCGGCTCGGAACTGGGCCGGGCTGCCGTGTACTCTGCCTGGGTCTGTCGAAGCTTCATCGACGAATCCGGAGTGGCGGGGGGCGAGGGGCGGCGTGTGGTCATGGCGCGGTCAATCCGAAGTGCAAGTCGCAGAGATGGGGGCGCTGGGCGCCCCTGTCAACTCGCTATTGTCCCAGCATTCCGCAACACCCGCGTAAACGGTTGCACAGGCCGACCACCAAGGTCGATGCAGCAGCGTGGCGAAACGCTAGAGTGGCTGCATGCGCAGACCCGTGATCGCCCTTGATGCCGATGGTGTGTTGCTGGATTTCCATCTCGCATATGCGGCTGCGTGGCAGCGCGCGTTCGGCCACTTTCCGGACGAGCGCGATCCCCAGGCCTATTGGCCGATGGACCGGTGGAAGGTGCCGCGGCTGGGCATGTTCAGGCGGCAGCGATTCAAGTCGGAGTTCGGCGAGTTCTTCTGGTCAAGCGTGCCGCCCGTGGAGGGCGCAGTGCAGGCCTGTCATCGATTGAGGGACGCGGGTTTCGATCTGGTCTGCGTTTCAGCGCTCGATGCGAGGTTCGAGGCGGCCCGGTTGCACAACCTGCGCAGCCTCGACTTCCCGATCGAGCGGGTGATTGCCACTGGCAATCGCGAAACCGAACGCAGCCCGAAGGCCGACGTGGTCGAGAACCTGCGTCCCGCGGCTTTCGTCGACGACTACCTGCCCTACTTCCGCGGCATTCCCGACTCGGTGCACAAGGCCTTGGTACTGCGCGCGCCGAACGGCAGCCCGAACACGGGGCCGGAACTGGCCAGCGTCGGCAGCATCCACCAGAACCTGGCGGAATTTTCCCGGGCCTGGCTGTCACGCTGAGCGGACGGGCGAGCCGTCCGCCCATGCGCGTCACTGAACTGTCACTTCGACGCGCCGTGCCTCCGCGGCATCGCCGGCATTGATCTGCTCGGGTTTCTTCAGCTCGATCTTGTCTTCCGACACGCCAGCGGCCTTGAGCGCATCGCGCACGGTGATCGCGCGCTGTTTGGCCAGTTCGGCGTTCTGGGCCGGGTCACCGGTGGCATCGTGGTAACCGCTGATCACCGCCTTGCCGCCGGCCTTTCCGGCCGCTGCCAGCTTGGCGATGCTCTCGGCGCCATTGGCCGGGAGTTCGGCCTTGCCGCTGTCGAAGTAGAACTTCGCCGTGGTGGCTGCGGCAGCAGGCGCCGTGGCGGCGGGAGGCGAGGCATGCGCGGCGGCTGTCGCCTTGGGCGGCATGGGCAGCAGCGGCACGATCAACAGCGCGACGATGTTGATGATCTTGATCAGCGGGTTCACGGCGGGGCCGGCAGTGTCCTTGTAGGGATCGCCCACCGTGTCGCCGGTCACCGCGGCCTTGTGGGCCTCGCTGCCCTTGCCGCCGTGGTGTCCGTCTTCGATGTACTTCTTCGCGTTGTCCCAGGCACCGCCGCCGGTGCACATCGAGATCGCCACGAACAGGCCGGTCACGATCGTGCCCATCAGCAGGCCCCCGAGCGCTGCGGCGCCGAGCGTCAGGCCCACGACCACCGGCACGATCACAGGCAGCAGCGACGGGACGATCATCTCCTTGATCGCCGCCGTGGTCAGCATGTCAACCGCCTTGCCGTACTCGGGCTTGGCCGTGCCTTCCATGATGCCCTTGATCTCCTTGAACTGGCGGCGCACTTCCACCACCACCGAGCCTGCCGCGCGGCCGACGGCTTCCATCGCCATCGCGCCGAACAGGTAGGGGATCAGGCCGCCGATGAACAGGCCGACGATCACCTTCGGGTCGCTCAGGTCGAAGCTCACGCTCATGCCGCGGCCTTCGAGCGAGTGCGTGTAGTCGGCAAACAGCACCAGCGCAGCCAGACCTGCCGAGCCGATCGCGTAGCCCTTGGTCACCGCCTTGGTGGTGTTGCCCACCGCGTCCAGCGGGTCGGTGACGTCGCGCACGCTGGCCGGCAGTTCCGCCATCTCGGCGATGCCGCCGGCGTTGTCGGTGATCGGGCCGTAGGCGTCGAGGGCGACGACGATGCCGGCCATGCTCAGCATGGCGGTGGCGGCGATGGCGATGCCGTACAGGCCGGCCAGCCCATAGGCGGCCATGATGGCGGCACAGACGAACAGCACCGGCCAGGCCGTCGAGCGCATCGACACGCCCAGGCCGGCAATGATGTTGGTGCCGTGGCCCGTCGTCGAAGCCTGCGCGATGTGCTGCACCGGCGAGTACTGGGTGCCGGTGTAGAACTCGGTGATCCACACCAGCGCGGCGGTCAGCACCAGGCCGACGGCGCAGGAGCCGATCAGCTTCCACTGCGTGCCGGCACCGAGCGCGGTGTCAGGCATCACCAGCATCGTCACGCCGATGAAGGCGATGAACGACAGGACGCCGGCGACGGCCAGGCCCTTGTACAACGCGGGCATGACGTTCTTCATGCCGGGCGAGGCCTTGACGAACGAGCAGCCGATGATCGACGCGATGATCGACACGCCGCCGAGCAGCAGCGGGTAGACCACGGCCTGCATCGGCGCGGAGGCGACCATCAGGGCGCCCAGCGCCATGGTGGCGATCAGCGTGACGGCATACGTCTCGAACAGGTCGGCGGCCATGCCGGCGCAGTCGCCGACGTTGTCACCCACGTTGTCGGCGATCACCGCGGGATTGCGCGGATCGTCTTCCGGGATGCCGGCTTCCACCTTGCCCACCAGGTCCGCGCCGACGTCGGCACCTTTGGTGAAGATGCCGCCGCCCAGTCGAGCGAAGATCGAGATCAGTGACGAGCCGAAGGCCAGGCCGAGCAGCGGCTTGAGAACGCCCGACAGGCTCTTGTCCGGCGTGAGGTTTCCGTTGCCGGTGATGAACATGAAGAAGATCGTCACACCCAGCAGGCCCAGGCCGACCACCAGCATGCCGGTGATCGCGCCGCCCTTGAAGGCGACGTCGAGCGCCGGGCCGATGCCCTTGGTCGCAGCCTGCGCGGTGCGCACATTGGCGCGCACCGACACGTTCATGCCGATGAAGCCGCAGGCGCCCGACAGCACCGCGCCGACGACGAAGCCGATGGCGGTCGTGCCGTCGAGGAAGATGCCGATCAGGATGGCCAGCACCACGCCGACGATCGCGATGGTCTTGTACTGCCGGGCCAGGTAGGCGGCCGCACCTTGCTGGATCGCTCCGGCGATTTCCTGCATGCGGGCGTTGCCGGCACTCTGGCTGAGAATCCAGCTTCGCTGAACGAAGCCGTAGACGACGGCGGCCAGACCGCAGGCCAGCGCGATGTAAAGCGCCACGTTGGTGGACATCAGGGGATCTCCTTCCTCATTGCTCGGATCTGATTGGAATACTTCTGGGAAACGCTTCTCGGAACGTTCGCGCACGCGCAGGCGACGGCCCGTTCCGGGGCTCGCGGGATGCTACGGGATGACTTCAGGCAAGGCAACGACACCGTCACGGTGTTTTCCAGCCTTTTGTGCCCCGGATCAATGTGTCAGTTCGCCGACAGTGCTCTGCGTAGAATTCGGGTTTGTCCGAATAATGTCTGCGAGAAGCGCATGAGCCTGCACAACGTCACCCCCGGCCCGAAGGCACCCGACCAGTTCAACGTGATCATCGAGATCCCGATGAATGCGGATCCCATCAAGTACGAGGTGGACAAGGAAACGGGCGCGATGTTCGTCGACCGCTTCATGACCACGGCCATGCACTATCCGTGCAACTACGGCTACATCCCGATGACGCTGGCCGATGACGGCGACCCGGTCGACGTGCTGGTGATCACGCCCTACGCACTGACGCCGGGCGTGGTGGTGACCTGCCGGCCGCTGGGCGTGCTGAAGATGGACGACGAGGCCGGGGGTGATGCCAAACTGCTGGCGGTGCCGATCGACAAGGTCTGCCCGATCTACAGCCACTGGAACAAGCCCGAAGACATCAACCAGATGCGCTTGAAGGCGATCCAGCACTTCTTCGAGCACTACAAGGATCTCGAGGCCGGCAAGTGGGTCAAGGTGCAGGGCTGGGAAGGCCCGGAAGCCGCCAAGACTGAAGTCGTGAACGGCGTCGCGGCCTACCAGAACGCCAAGAAGAAGGCCTGACAGCGAAGCCCGAGTCGCGGCGGCCGGCGCGGTCGCGGATCTTTTCGGGTGCGGCAGGCTCCTACACTGCCGTCTCCTCGAAGCCACCGTGCCGACCATGCTCCGATTCCTCCGCGGGTTCGTCTTCTTCTCTTTCGTGCTGCTGCTCGGCGCAGCGCAGGCGCAGCGCCTGCCCGCCGGCGTGCGCGCCGTGACCTCGGTCGAAGGCATCGACGAGTACCGTCTCGCCAATGGTCTGCAGCTGCTGCTGGTGCCCGACGACTCCAAGCCGACGACGACGGTCAATTTGACCTACCACGTCGGTTCGCGTCACGAGAACTACGGCGAGACGGGCATGGCGCACCTGCTCGAGCATCTGATCTTCAAGGGGTCGCCGAAGCATCCCAAGGTCTGGGCCGAGTTTCAGAAGCGCGGGCTGGCAGCCAACGGTTCGACGAACTTCGATCGCACCAACTACACCGCCAGCTTCTCCGCCGACGAGGGCAATCTCAACTGGTACATAGGTTGGTTGGCCGATTCCATGGTCAACAGCTTCATTGCGCGAAAGGACCTGGACACCGAGATGACGGTGGTTCGCAACGAGATGGAGATGGGCGAGAACAGCCCGCAGCGCATCCTCTACCAGCGCACGATGGCCCTGATGTACGACTGGCACAACTACGGCAAGGACGTGATCGGTGCGCGAAGCGACGTCGAGAACGTCGACATCGGCCGGCTGCAGGCTTTCTATCGCACGTATTACCAGCCCGATAACGCCACGCTGATCGTCTCCGGCCGCATCGATGCGGCGCAAGTGCTGCGCCAGGTGGCGGCGACCTTCGGAAAGCTGCCGCGCCCGAAGCGCAGCCTGCCCGTGCAGTACACGCTCGACGCAGCACAGGACGGCGAACGCAGTGTCACCCTGCGCCGCGTTGGCGGCGCGCCGCTGATCTTCGTCGGGTACCACATGCCGCCCGCCGGCCATCCGGATTCGGCTGCGTCTGACTTGCTGGCGCTGGTGCTCGGCGACTCGCCGTCGGGCCGCCTGCACAAACGCCTGACCGAGAAGCAGCTTGCCGCGGGGACCTTCGGCGAATCCTTCGGGCTGGCCGAGCCTTCGGTACTGCTGCTCGGCGCGCAACTTTCGCCGGGACAGAATGCCGATGCGGCGAAGACCGCCATGCTGTCCGCTGCGGAGACCTTCGCCAGCGAGCCGATCAGCGAGGAGGAACTGGAGCGGGCCCGTGCGAAGTGGCTCAAGGGTTGGGAGCAGACCTTCAACAACCCCGAAGCCATCGGGATGACGCTGTCGGAGTCGGTCGCGCAGGGCGACTGGCGCATGTTCTTCCTTGCTCGAGACCGCGTCCGCGAGGTCAAGCTGGCGGATGTGCAGCGTGTCGCTTCGCAGCGCCTCGTGGCCGACAACCGCACGCTGGCCACCTACATCCCGACGGAAAAGCCGTTGCGTGCGCCGGCGCCACAGCGCATGGACATGGCGCAGGCCATGCGCGAGTTCAAGCCCGCGCAGGCGGCCGGGCGGGTCGAGGCCTTCGAGGCGACGCCGGCCAACATCGACGCGCGCACCCAGCGTTTCGAGGTGAGCGGCATCCGTGCAGCGCTGGTGCCCAAGGGCACGCGCGGACAGGCGGTGCGTGCTGTGCTGACACTGCGCTTCGGCAATGTGGACAGCCTGGCCGGCCTGGGTGACGTGCCGGACTTCACCGCGGCGCTGCTCGACAAGGGCACGGCGACGATGACGCGCGAGCAGGTGCAGGACCGGCTGGACCAGCTGAAGACCGAGCTGTCGTTCCGCGCCTCAACGGGGCAATTGAGCGTGTCGATCGCCTCGCGCCGCGAGCACCTGCCGGCCGCCATCGCGCTGGTCGGCGAACTCCTGCGCAAGCCGGCCTTTCCGGCAGACGCCTTCGACGAGATCCGCCGCCAGGCGCTCACCGGCATCGAGCAGCAGCGCAAGGAACCGGGCTCCGTCGCCGACAACGCGCTCGGCCGGCTCGGCAATCCGTACCCTCGCGGCGACGTGCGCTACGAGCGGACCTTCGACGAAATGGTGGCCGACGTGAACGCCGTCACCCTCGAGCAGGTGCGCGAATTCCACGCGCGCTTCTATGGCGCAGCGCGCGGCGAGTTCGCTGCGGCAGGCGACATGGATGCGGCCCAGGTGCGCACGGCGCTGCAGGCGGCCCTGGGCGACTGGCGCGGCGCGGCCCCCTACACGCGCGTACCGCAGCCTTTCGTGGCGCCGGTGCCGCAGCGCCTGGTGCTGAGCACACCGGACAAGCAGAACGCGACGATGCTGGTGCAACTGCCGGTACCGCTGTCGGATCGCGATGCCGACTACCCGGCGCTGACGATGGCGAACTACCTGCTCGGCCTGGGCGGCAACTCGCGCCTGTGGAAGCGCATCCGCGAGACCGAGGGCCTGTCCTATGACGTGAACAGTCGGGTGTCGTGGAACTCGCACGAAGCCCATTCGATCTGGACGGCCAGCGCGATCTTCGCGCCGCAGAATGGGCCGAAGGTCGAGAAGGCGTTCCGCGAGGAACTCGAACGTGTTCTGCGCGAAGGCTTCAGTGCGCAGGAACTGGCCGAGGGCCAGCGTGGCCTCTTGAACTTCAGGCGGCTGTCGCGCGCGCAGGACGGCGGTATCGCCGCCACGCTGGCCAACAACCTGAACCTCGATCGCAGCTTCGCCTATTCCGCCCGCATCGATGCCGAACTGAGCCGGCTGACGCTGGCGCAGGTCAACGCTGCATTGCGCAAGTACCTGAAGCCGCAGAGTCTGGTCTTCGTTCTCGCCGGCGACTTCAAGCCTTGAACGGGCGGCGCTCGTTCAGCTCGTCGAGGTAGTCCTCGACGCCGGCGCCTTCGCGCGCCAGGAAGTCGGCCACTGCCTGCGCGAACTGCGGATGGGCGAGCCAGTGCGCGGAATGCGTCTGCACTGGCAGCAGGCCGCGCGCCATCTTGTGCTCGCCCTGCGCACCGCCTTCGAAGCGCACATAGCGCTGGGCGATGCACCACTGCAGCGGCTGGTAGTAGCAGGCCTCGAAGTGAAGGCATGGCACCTGCTCGGTGCAGCCCCAGTAGCGGCCGAACGCGACGCCGCGCTCGGGATCGACGGCAATCAGCGAGGCGGCGATGGCTTCGTCGCCTCGCCGCGCCACGAACATCACCCAGTGGCGCGCCATGGTCGCGGCCATGCGGGCGAAGAAGTCGCGCGTCAGGTAGGGCGTGGAGTGGTGCGCACGGTAGGTGAGCGTGTAGCAGCGGTGGAAGAAGTCCCAGTCCGACGCAGAGATCGCGTCGCCCTCGAGCGTTTCGAAGCGGATGCCGGCCTCGCCGACGCGGCGCCGCTCCTGCTGGATCTTCTTGCGCTTCTCGCGCTGCAGCCGCGACAGGAACGATGCGAAGTCGGGGTAGGGGGCGTCGGCCAGGTTGGTCCAGTGGAACTGCACGTTGCTGCGCAGCATCCAGCCCTCGGCCAGTGCGGCCTCGCGGTCGACGTCGTCGATGAAGAGCAGGTGCGCCGACGACAGGCCGTCCTGAACGGCGAGTTGGCGCATCGCGCGCAACAGCAGGCGGCGGTCGGACAGGCTGCGCGCCAGCAGCCGGCTGCCCGGCACCGGTGTGAAGGGCACGGCGTCGAGCAGCTTCGGGTAGTAGGCGAGGCCGTGACGCTGATAGGCATCGGCCCAGGCCCAGTCGAACACATACTCGCCATAGGAGTGTGCCTTCAGGTAGAGCGGGCAGGCGGCCACGAGCTGCTTGCCATGCCGCACCGCGATGAAGCGAGGTTGCCAGCCTGCGGCCGCGTTCGCGCTTCCCGACTCGTGCAAGGCAGCGAGGTATTCGTGTCGCATGAAGGGCGTGGCAGCGTCCTGGTCCGAGAGCAAGGCGTTCCAGGCTGCCGCGTCGATCTGAGCCGGGTCATCGTGCACCTGGATGACATAATCTTTCGAGCCCTCGTCGAGGCCTGAATCCACCTGCGAAAACTTGCTCATATGTCAGCCCAGCCCACGGTGAAGGTGGCCCTCGCGCAGATCAACGTGACGGTGGGCGACATCGCCGGCAACGCGCAGCGAATCGTCGAATCGGCCCAGCGTGCACACGCGCAGGGCGCGCGGCTGGTGCTTTTCCCCGAACTGAGCCTGTGCGGCTACCCGCCCGAAGACCTGCTGCTGCGCCCGGCCTTCATGCAGGCCTGCGCCGACGCCTTGGCCGGCTGCGCGCGTGCGCTGGGCGATCTCGAGGGCTTGCACGTGGTGGTGGGGCATCCGCATCAGTTCGGTGAGCGAGGGGATGTTAGGTCCAAGTCGGTGGCGGTGCAGCAGCGCTACAACGCGGCCTCGGTGCTCGCAGGGGGACGCATCGTCGCCACCTACTGCAAGCGCGAACTGCCGAACTACCAGGTGTTCGACGAGCGGCGCTATTTCGCCTCCGGCCGCGACGCAGCGCAGTCGCCTGTGGTGTTCGATGTCGGCGGCACGCGTTTCGCTGTGCTGATCTGCGAGGACGCCTGGTTCGACGAGCCGGCGGCCAGCGCCAAGGCCGCCGGCGCACAGGTGCTGTGCGTGCTCAACGCGTCGCCCTTCCACCTGGGCAAGCTGGCCGAGCGCGAAGCGCGCATGGCCGATCGTGCGCGCAGCGTGGCAATGCCGCTGCTCTACTCGCACCTGACAGGTGCGCAGGACGAGGTCGTGTTCGACGGTGCCTCGTTCGCGCTCGATGTGAAGGGCCGCGTCGCGGCCCGCGCGCCGATGTTCGAAGAGGCGCTGACGCTCGTCGAGATCCAGGGCGATAGCGTCTCGGGCCCGATCGCACCGGTGCCCTGCGTCGAGGCACAGGCCTGGGCAGCGCTGGTCACCGGCGTGCGCGACTACCTTGGCAAGAACGGCTTCCCCGGCGCGATCATCGGCCTGTCGGGCGGTGTCGACTCGGCGCTGGTGCTGGCCATCGCGGTGGATGCGCTGGGCGCCGACAAGGTGCGGGCCGTCATGATGCCGTCGCCGTACACGGCCGACATCTCGTGGATCGACGCGCGCGACATGGCGCAGCGCCTGGGCGTTCGCTACGACGAGATCTCCATCGTGCCGATGTTCGATGCCTTCCGCACCAGCCTGGCGCCGGAGTTCGCCGGTATGCCGGAAGATGCCACCGAAGAGAACATCCAGGCGCGCATCCGGGGCACGCTGCTGATGGCCTTGTCGAACAAGTTCGGCGCGATCGTGCTGACCACCGGCAACAAGAGCGAGATGGCGACGGGCTACTGCACGCTGTACGGCGACATGGCCGGCGGCTTCGCGGTCATCAAGGACGTGGCCAAGACGCTGGTCTACCGACTGGCGGTCTGGAAGAACGCGCAGGGTCGCGAGGTGATCCCCGAGCGCATCATCACGCGGCCACCCTCGGCTGAGCTGCGGCCTGACCAGAAAGACCAGGACAGCCTGCCGCCCTACGAGGTGCTCGACGCCATCCTCGAGCGCTACATGGAAGACGATCAGTCGATCGAGCAGATCGTCGCGGCCGGCTTCGACCCGGCCGATGTGGAGCGGGTCACGCGCCTCATCAAGATCAACGAGTACAAGCGCCGGCAGGCGCCGGTGGGCATCCGCATCACGCACCGTGCTTTCGGGCGCGACTGGAGATACCCCATCACGTCGAAGTTCCGCGCTTAAACTACGGCGAGTGCAACGTTTTCGGAGCTGGCCATGAAGCAGATCACCGCCGTCGTCAAACCGTTCAAGCTCGAAGAGGTGCGCGAGGCGCTGGCCGAGGTCGGCGTGACCGGCCTGACCGTGACCGAGGTGAAGGGTTTCGGCCGCCAGAAGGGCCACACCGAGCTGTACCGCGGCGCCGAGTACGTGGTCGACTTCCTGCCCAAGGTGAAGGTCGAGGTCGTCGTCAAGGACGCCGACGTCGACCGCTGCATCGAGGCGATCGTGAAGGCCGCCAAGACCGGCAAGATCGGCGACGGCAAGATCTTCGTCACCGCCGTCGAGCAGGTGGTGCGCATTCGCACCGGCGAGACGAACGAAGACGCCGTCTGAGGCCGGTATCGGCGCTCAGATGCGCCGGTAGTCGTCGGGTGCGGCGGCCAGCGGCGTGAGCCGCGCGATCGAATCGAGCAGGTCGTCCGCCTGCGTGTGCACCTGCAGAAGTGCATTCTGCGCGTCAGAGACGAAGCCGCGTGCCACCGTCTGCCTCATGAAGTCGAGCAGGGAGTCGTAGTAGCCGTCGACGTTGAGCAGGCCGACCGGCTTGTCGTGGTAGCCGAGCTGGCGCCAGGTCCATACCTCGAACAGTTCTTCGAAGGTGCCGATGCCGCCGGGCAAGGCGATGAATGCATCGCTGTGCTGCGCCATCATCAGCTTGCGCTCGTGCATCGTTTCGACCACGTGCAGTTCCGTCAGGCCCCGGTGGCCGACTTCGCGCTCCATCAGCGAGCGGGGGATCACACCGAGCACCGGTGCGCCGGCAGCCAGCGCTGCGTCGGCCACGCGGCCCATCAGCCCGGCGCGGCCGCCGCCGTAGACCAGCCGCCAGCCGCGTCGGCCGATGGCCGTGCCGACGGCTCTCGCTGCCGCCTCGTAGGCCGCGTTGTCACCCGCGCGCGAGCCGCAATAGACGCACAGCGAGACGCGGCCGCTCATGCCGCGGCCCCGAAGCGCTGCCACAACGCGGCCAGCCAGATGCCCGCGCACAGCAGCAGCGACAGGAACACGGCCGCACTGGCCAGGTCCTTGGCGCGCTTGGAGAGGTCGTGCATCTCGTAGGAGACGCGGTCGATCGCCGATTCGATGCCCGAGTTCAGCAGTTCGACGACGAGCACCAGCATGACCGAGCCGGCCAGCAGGGCCACCTCGACCCAGTTGCGGCCAAGCCAGAACGACAGCGGAATCAGCATCACTGCCAGCCAGGTTTCCTGTCGAAAGGCGCTTTCGCCGCGGTAGGCCGTTGCCAGGCCCTCGATCGAGTAGCCGGTGGCTCGAACGATGCGCTCGACGCCCGTGCGGCCCTTGTGCGGATTGGTCATGGAGGCGGATTCTGCCTCGTGATCAGCGTCGGTCCGCCGCTTTCCAGTGCATCAGGCGGGTTCCGCAGGCAGCGTCGTGCCAGAACTGCCGCTGCGGATGCAGCAATGCCAGCAACGCGTAGCCGATCACGCCGGTGATCAGCACACTGCCGATTGCAGCGCCGCCGTGGAGTTCGCCCAGCCACAGCGCCAACAACGCGGGCACGAACCACAGCCAACTGAGCAGGTAGCGGCCCAGAGCACGCAACTGCGTGACGGGTCGGCCGTGTTGGTCGACCAGCCTGATGTGCCAGGCCTTCATGGCCACGGTCTGCCCGCCGTGCGACCAGAACCACACGAAGTAGATGCCCAGCACGACGAAGAGGAAGGCTTGCAGCGCATGTCGCCCGACGAGGGCGTGCCGCTGCTGGGTGAGGCTGGAGAAGAGGTAGCCCGAGATCATCAGGACCCCGAACAGCAGCACGCCTTCGTAGAGGAAGCAGGCCATTCGCCGCCACAGGCCGGGCGCCTGGAGGTGCGGCAAGCCGTCCGTCACCGGTAAGGAACTCACCGCTTCGGTGACGGTGTCGTCGCTGGCGCGATCGTCGCGGTTGCTGCGGCACCTTGCGGGCCGCGCTGCGGCAGCAGGGTTGCCTTGTCGACGAATCCCGGAGTGGCCGCGATCTTCGGCAGGCCAGGCTGCTGATGCGGCGGCGGCGCAGGCCGCTTGGAGATCAGCGATGTCGTTGCCCCGGGCTGGGCCTGGACCACAGTCGGACCGACCGCCCTGGGCGGCGCCGCGTAGGATGTGTTGGGCACCAGATTGGACTTGGCCTGCACGCCGTCGCGCTGGGCCAAGGCTGACTTGCGGGCAGCATCGCCGTTGCGCGCAGCGTTCGCCGACGTTGGCCGAGCGGCGCGTGCGGCCAGTTTGCCGCGCTGCTCCGGCGTGAGCGCCTGATAGGCTTGCCAGCGTGCCTGGCGTTCTTCCTTGGTGACCTGGCGGGCTTCCTGGTAATTCATGCGCGCCTGGCCACGTTGCGCCGGGGACAACTTGACCCACTCGGACATGCGGGCCGCCACGCGCTGCTGTTCCGCGGGTGGCATGGCCGGGTACCGCGCGGCAATCTCCAGCCACTTCTGCTTGCTCTGGCCGTCAATGGTCGACCAGTCGCGTTCCAGGGGCCTGAGAGACGTGCGCTGGGGCGCTGTCAATTCTTGCCAGCGAGGGCCGCTTTCCGCCGCGCCGCCGACCAGCAAGGGCTTGCTCGCCGGGTTCGCCTGGGCACGCACGGCGGGCGCCAGCACCAAAGCGCACAACGCGACGGCGGCAATGCGGCGCAGCGCGCTCAAGGGGATGCCAAAGCTCATGGCACTCCTTCAGTCGCGCGGGGTCTTGAGGAACTCGACGAAGCCCTCGTCGCTGTAGGCAGCCGGGGGCAGGTCGTCGGCCAGCAGTTCGGCATCGATCTCGGCGGCCACGGAGATCTGTGCCTGAGTGTGGAGGTGCTGGATCACCATCAGGCCAGCGGCCAGCGCCACCAACGGCAGTGCGGAGCCGAGCTTCACCCACCACCCGTTGCCGCCGCCCAGCAACGCCGCAGCGACATTCCCGCCCGAAATCACGTGCGCCGCTTCGGCGTTGCGCGCGGCCTGTGCCTTCTCGATCGCCTTCTCGCGCGCAAAGCGCAGGCGCTCGGAGATGTCGGTGTCGACGGTTTCGGCACGCTCGTTCAGCCGGGCGGCGATCCGGTAGGCGATGCGAGCTTCGAGGGCGTCCTGACCTGACTTGTAGATGGTGGCTTTCGAGTTCTTCACGGTGCTATTCCCTTTGCCTTCAGGGCTTTGGCCAAGGCGTGCACGGCTCTGGAGCAGTGTGTCTTGACGCTTCCCTCCGAACAACCCATCACCTGAGCGGTTTCGGCGACATCGAGTTCCTCCCAGTAACGCAGTGTGAACGCTTCCCGTTGACGGCCCGGCAACTGCGAAACCTCCGACTCGATGACGAGCAGGATCTGGGCCCGTGACACCGAATCTGCCGCGCTCTCGGTACCGGCGGAACTGTCCAGGGCCTCCAGCGTCTCCAGGATATTGAAGTCTCCGTCCTCGTCGGAGGATTCGAAATCCGAGAAATTCCGCACATGGGCATTGCGCACCTTCAAGCGGCGAAACCAGTCCATCGTCGCGTTGGACAGGATGCGCTGGAACAGCAGCGGCAGTTCGGCCGGGGGGCGGTCGACGTACTTCTCGGCCAGGCGGATCATCGAGTCCTGAACGATGTCGAGGGCCGCATCGTCGTCTCGAACGGCATAGGCCACGCGCTTGAAGGCGCGCTTCTCGACGCTCTTGAGGAAGTCGGAGAGTTCTTTGTCGGAAGCCAAGGCAGGAGCGCCTCGGAATGAGGCCCGGGGAGACGGCGCGGATTATGTCATCGCACCGCATTGGGACGGCCTCGTGAACGATCAATGTGCAAACAGGTGTCATAATGCTGCTTTGCACAACAGCTGGGTCAGAGGCTGGACGTCCGACCCGGACGCCTCGTTTTTTGATCGCGCAGGCACCACACCCGTCTCATGAGGACGCGGAGAGGTGCACCGATGGTTTTTCGTTAGAGAAAATCACAAAGGTTCAACATGGATATGTCTGCCGCGGAAGTCAAACGTGCCGCTTCGGCACAACCGCAAACTCCTCCCCACGCCGATCCGAACGGATCGGAAATCCTGGTCCGCTGCCTGCAGGCCGAGAACGTCAAGTTCCTCTGGGGCTACCCCGGCGGAGCCGTGCTGTACATCTACGACGCGCTGTACAAGCAGAACACCATCGAGCACGTTCTGGTGCGCCATGAGCAGGCCGCCATCCACGCTGCCGACGGCTATGCGCGCGCCACGGGTGACGTCGGTGTTGCCCTGGTCACGTCAGGCCCAGGCGTCACCAATGCCGTGACCGGCATCGCGACGGCCTACATGGACTCGATCCCGATGGTCATCATCACCGGGCAGGTGCCGACGCCGGCCATCGGCCTCGATGCCTTCCAGGAATGCGACACCGTCGGCATCACGCGTCCGATCGTCAAGCACAACTTCCTGGTCAAGGACGTGCGCGACCTGGCGATGACGCTCAAGAAGGCTTTCCACATCGCTCGCACCGGCCGACCCGGCCCGGTCGTGGTGGACATCCCGAAGGACGTGTCGCTGAAGACCACGCCCTTCCACTATCCCGCCACGGTCGAGATGCGCTCCTACAACCCGGTGCGCAAGGGCCACGGCGGGCAGATCCGCAAGGCGGTGCAGTTGCTTCTGGCGGCCAAGCGTCCCTACATCTACACGGGCGGCGGCGTGATCCTGGGCAACGCCTCGGCTGAATTGCGCGAGCTGGTCAACCTGCTCGGTTACCCGTGCACGAACACGCTGATGGGTCTGGGCGCCTTCCCGTCCAGCGACCCCAAGTTCCTCGGCATGCTGGGCATGCACGGCACCTACGAAGCCAACATGACGATGCAGAACTGCGACGTCCTGCTGGCTGTCGGTGCGCGCTTCGACGACCGCGTGATCGGCAACCCGGCGCACTTCGCCTCCGTGCAGCGCAAGATCGTGCACATCGACATCGACCCGTCGTCGATCTCCAAGCGCGTGAAGGTCGACATCCCGATCGTCGGCGACGTGAAGGACGTCCTGCAGGAACTGATCGCGCAGATCAAGGAAGCCCAGGCCAAGCCCGACGTGCAGTCGCTGTCGGCGTGGTGGGGCCAGATCAACGAGTGGCGCAAGCGCGAGTGCCTGAAGTACAAGAACAGCACCGAGGTGATCAAGCCGCAGTACGTGGTCGACAAGCTCTGGGAATTGACCAAGGACAGCGACTGCTACATCACCTCGGACGTCGGCCAGCATCAGATGTGGGCGGCGCAGTACTACCGCTTCGACGAGCCGCGCCGCTGGATCAACTCGGGCGGCCTCGGCACCATGGGCGTGGGTCTGCCCTACGCGATGGGCATCAAGCTCGCCAAGCCGGATTCGGACGTCTTCTGCATCACCGGCGAGGGCTCGATCCAGATGTGCATCCAGGAGCTCTCGACCTGCCTGCAGTACAAGACGCCGGTGAAGATCATCTCGCTGAACAACCGCTACCTCGGCATGGTGCGGCAGTGGCAGGAACTGGATTACCAGGGCCGCTACTCGCACAGCTACATGGATGCGCTGCCCGACTTCGTCAAGCTCGCCGAGGCCTACGGCCACGTCGGCCTGAAGATCGAGAAGCCGGGCGACGTCGAGCCGGCGCTGCGCGAGGCCATCAAGCTGAAGGACCGCACTGTGTTCCTCGACGTGCGCACCGATCCGACCGAGAACGTCTGGCCGATGGTCAAGGCGGGCAAGGGCATCTCGGAGATGCTGCTGGGCTCCGAGGATCTGTGACGCGCGAAACGCCGGCGAGGGCGCGCGCCTGACCGGGCGCGCGCCAGGAGCCGGCGGGACACGCCGAGCCCCTCGGAAACGATTTCTCTCTCATACATTCAGCGTGGCCAAGGGCCGTCGGTTACCACCGCCGGCCTGAAGAGCGCGCCAGACCACCATGAAACACATCATTGCCCTGCTGCTCGAGAACGAGCCCGGCGCGCTGTCGCGCGTGGTCGCGCTGTTCTCCGCCCGCGGCTACAACATCGAGAGCCTGACCGTCGCGCCCACCGAGGACGCCTCGCTGTCGCGCATGACCATCGTCACCACCGGCTCGGACGAGGTGATCGAGCAGATCACCAAGCACCTGAACCGGCTGATCGAGGTCGTCAAGGTCGTCGACCTCACCGAAGGCGCTTACACCGAACGTGAGCTCATGCTCATCAAGGTGCGCGCCGTCGGCAAGGAACGCGAGGAGATGAAGCGCATGGCCGACATCTTCCGCGGCCGCATCATCGACGTCACCGAGAAGAGCTACACCATCGAACTGACCGGGGACGCGAGCAAGCTCGATGCCTTCATCGAAGCCATCGACCGCGCCGCCATTCTCGAAACCGTGCGCACCGGCACCAGCGGGATCGGTCGCGGCGAGCGCATCCTGCGCGTCTGAATCCCGCCCTCATTGAACAGCGATTGACTGAAGGAGAAGAAGCATGAAGGTCTACTACGACAAGGACGCCGATCTGAGCCTGATCAAGGGCAAGAACGTCACCATCATCGGCTACGGCTCGCAGGGCCATGCGCACGCGCAGAACCTGAACGACAGCGGCGTGAAGGTCACGGTCGGCCTGCGCAAGGGCGGCGCGAGCTGGGCCAAGGTCGAGAAGGCCGGCCTGAAGGTGGCCGAGGTGTCCGACGCGGTGAAGCACGCCGACGTCGTGATGATCCTGCTGCCCGACGAGCAGATCGCCGCGGTGTACAAGAACGATGTCGAGCCGAACATCAAGCAGGGCGCCTCGCTGGCCTTCGCGCACGGCTTCAACGTGCACTACGGCCAGGTCGTGCCGCGCGCTGACCTGGACGTGTGGATGGTCGCGCCGAAGGCGCCGGGCCACACCGTGCGCTCCACCTACACGCAAGGCGGCGGCGTGCCGCACCTGATCGCCGTCTACGCCGACAAGTCCGGCAAGGCGCGTGACCTGGCGCTGAGCTATGCCGTGGCCAACGGTGGCGGCAAGGCCGGCATCATCGAGACCAACTTCCGCGAAGAGACCGAGACCGACCTGTTCGGCGAGCAGGCGGTGCTGTGCGGTGGCACGGTCGAGCTGATCAAGGCCGGCTACGAGACGCTGGTGGAGGCCGGCTACGCGCCCGAGATGGCCTACTTCGAGTGCCTGCACGAACTGAAGCTGATCGTCGACCTCATCTACGAGGGCGGCATCGCGAACATGAACTATTCGATCTCGAACAACGCCGAGTACGGCGAGTACGTGACGGGCCCGCGCATCGTCACTGAAGAGACCAAGAAGGTCATGAAGCAGGTCCTCAAGGACATCCAGACCGGCGAGTACGCCAAGAGCTTCATCCTCGAGAACCGGGCCGGTGCGCCGACGCTGCAGTCGCGCCGCCGCCTGAACTCGGAGCACTCGATCGAGATCGTCGGCGAGAAGCTGCGCGCAATGATGCCGTGGATCAAGAAGAACCGGCTGGTCGACCAGTCGCGCAACTGATCTTCAGCCAGCCATCCGAGGGCCGCACGGGCAACCGCGCGGCCCTTCTGCTTGGCGCTGCGGTATCCTCCGGACCATGAACGACGCACCCGACCTGGGCTCCGACGACGCGGACCCGCCGCCTCGTCCGCGCCGCAAGGGCATCTACATCCTGCCGAACCTGTTCACGCTGGCGGCGCTCTTCGGCGGCTTCTACGCCATCGTGATGGCGATGAACCAGCGATTCGAGAACGCCGCCATCGGCATCTTCTGCGCGATGGTGCTCGACAGCCTCGACGGCCGCGTGGCGCGCATGACGAACACGCAGAGTGCCTTCGGCGAGCAGATGGACAGCCTGTCGGACATGGTGTCCTTCGGTGCGGCACCGGCTCTCATCGTCTACGAATGGGCGCTCAAGGGCATGGGCAAGCTCGGCTGGATCGCCGCCTTCGTCTATTGCGCAGCGGCGGCATTGCGGCTTGCACGCTTCAACGTCAACACCGGCGTTGTCGACAAGCGCTTCTTTCAAGGGCTGCCGAGCCCTGCCGCAGCGGCGGTGGTCATCGGCTTCATCTGGCTGATGGATGACAACGGCTACAAGGGCTTCCGCGAAGGGCCGTGGCTCGGCTGGGTGGCATTGGGCTTCACACTGTTCGCCGGGCTGACGATGGTCACCAACGTGCCGTTCTACAGCTTCAAGGATGTGAGCTTGAAGCGATCCGTTCCCTTCGTCGTGATCGTGGCCATCGCGCTCGCGTTTGCGTTGATCGCCTACCACCCGCCGACCGTGCTGTTCGGGTTGTTCGTCGTCTACGGCCTGTCAGGCTACGCGATGTACGTGTACCGCAAGGTCAAGGGGAAGCCGGTCAGCGTCATCGCCACCTCGACGGATGAACCCGACGAGCAGGGCCTTCACCGCTGATGCGGCCGTGCTAGACTGCATCCACGATGTTTGCGACCACGATCACGCTAGCGCTTCTTCTAGGAGTTTCACGGGCTCGCTGATCGCTCACGTCTGTTCGTCTTCCGATCTCACGGCCCGTATGCAACCCGCAGCGGGCCGTTTGCTTTTCCGGATACGCGGGTTGCCCCTTCCAACACCCTACGAGGCTTCCACCTCTTCCGCCCAGGAGCATCACCATGGCCGACAAGCTCATCATCTTCGACACCACCTTGCGCGACGGCGAGCAATCGCCGGGCGCCTCCATGACCAAGGACGAGAAGCTGCGCATCGCGCGGCAACTCGAGCGTCTGCGCGTGGACGTGATCGAAGCGGGCTTCGCTGCGTCGTCCAATGGAGACTTCGAGGCGGTGAAGGCGATTGCAGATCAAGTCCGCGAATCGACCATCTGCTCCCTCGCGCGGGCCAATGACCGAGACATCTCTCGCGCCGCAGAGGCGCTCAAGGGCGCCGCCTCGTCGCGCATCCACACCTTCATCGCCACGAGTGCGTTGCACATGGAGAAGAAGCTGCGCATGACGCCCGATCAGGTGCAAGAGCAGGCCAAGCTCGCGGTTCGCTTCGCGCGAAACCTGACGGCCGACGTCGAGTTCTCGCCGGAAGACGGCTATCGGTCCGACCCCGACTTCCTGTGTCGCGTGCTCGAGGCGGTGATCGCCGAAGGAGCGACCACGATCAACATCCCCGACACCGTCGGCTACGCGGTGCCCGAGCTGTACGGCAGCTTCATCCGCACGCTGCGCGAGCGTGTGCCGAACTCCGACAAGGCGATCTGGTCGGTGCACTGCCACAACGACCTGGGCATGGCGGTGGCCAACTCGCTGGCCGGCGTGAAGCTCGGCGGCGCGCGCCAGGTGGAGTGCACGATCAACGGGCTGGGCGAACGCGCCGGCAACTGCTCGCTCGAGGAGATCGTGATGGCGGTGAAGACCCGTCGCGACTACTTCGGCCTGGAACTGGGCATCGACGCCACGCAGATCGTGCCGGCTTCTCGACTCGTGGCCCAGACCACCGGCTTCGTCGTGCAGCCGAACAAGGCCGTGGTGGGCGCGAACGCCTTCGCGCATGCCTCGGGTATTCACCAGGATGGCGTGCTGAAGGCGCGCGACACCTACGAGATCATGCGCGCCGAAGACGTGGGCTGGGCCGCCAACAAGATCGTGCTGGGCAAGCTGTCCGGGCGTAACGCCTTCAAGCAGCGCCTGCAGGACCTGGGTATCTCGATGGAGTCAGAGTCGGAGATCAATGCTGCCTTCGCGCGGTTCAAGGAACTGGCGGACCGCAAGAGCGACATCTTCGATGAGGACATCCTCGCGCTCGTGATGGACGAGTCGGTCACCGCCGAGCACGAGCACTATCGGCTGCTGGCGTTGTCGCAGCGCTCCGAGACCGGCGAGCGTCCGCATGCCAGCGTCGCCTTCGCGGCCGGCGCGGTCGAGATGCATGCCGAGAGCGACGGCAACGGGCCCGTGGATGCGAGCCTAAAGGCCATCGAATCGAAGCTCAAGACTGGGGCCGAGATGCTGCTCTATTCGGTCAATGCCATCACCTCCGGCAGCACAGAATCACAAGGCGAGGTGACGGTTCGGCTGCAGCACGGGGGCCGCGTCGTCAACGGCGTCGGGGCTGACCCGGACATCGTCGTCGCTTCGGCGAAGGCCTACCTCTCAGCGTTGAACAAGTTGCACAGCAAGACGGAGCGCGTGGCCGCGCAGGGCTGAGATGCCAAGTTGGTCACATTCCTGACAGTCCGAGGACTGACTTTAGGAAAAACGCGTAAGGTCATGATCTTGCGCGCTTTTTTCTGTTCGCATAGACTCGTGCATAACGAGCGTCAAAAGGACTGTCGTGGGAATGATCAGCAAGTTCGTGACAACGGCGATCGCCGCCCTGGTGGCGGCGGTCGCGCTCACGCTGTCCACGCCGGTCGAGGCCGCCCAGAAGCAGGCCAAGAAGAAAGCCACCGCAACGGCCAAGAGCCCGGCGCACAAGGCGAAGCGCGCCAAACGCGTCGCCCGCGTGGTGCCTGCGCGCCCCTCGTTCGGTCAACTGGCCGGGCTGCGCGCGACGGATGACGCGCTCGACCTGAAATCCAGCGTGGCGCTGGTGATGGACCAGGACACCAACGAGGTGCTGCTCAGCAAGAACTCGAACGCGGTTCTGCCGATCGCGTCCATCACGAAGCTGATGACTGCCTTGGTCGTGACCGAGGCGAACCTGCCGCTCGACGAGACCTTGACCATCTCGCAGGAAGACGTCGATACCGAGAAGGGCAGCCGCTCGCGCCTGCGCGTGGGCACCCAGCTCACGCGTGAGGAGATGCTGCATCTCGCGCTGATGTCTTCCGAGAACCGTGCTGCCCATGCGCTGGGTCGAGCCTTCCCCGGCGGACTGTCGGCCTTCGTGAAGGCCATGAACGCGAGGGCCGCGCTGCTGGGCATGAGCGACACCCATTACGTCGAGCCGACGGGGCTGTCGAGCCAGAACCAGTCGAGCGCGAAGGACCTCGCCACGCTGGTGAAGGCCGCGCATGAACACCAGCTGATCCGCGAACTGTCGACCTCACCCGAGTTCCGGGTCGCGGTCGGCCGGCGCGAGATGCAGTTCCGCACGACCAACTCGCTGGTGCGCAGCCCGATCTGGGAGATCGGACTGCAGAAGACCGGCTACATCACCGAGGCGGGGCGTTGTCTCGTCATGCAGGCCACGCTGGCCGGTCGGCAACTGATCATGGTGTTCCTCGACTCGACCGGGAAGTACTCGCGACTGGGAGACGCAGAGCGTGTGCGCCGCTGGGTCACGGAATTCGCTCCGGCGCATGCGCCGGTTCCGGTGCCGGCGCCCGCAGATCTTTCGCCTTCAGCTTCCGCCGCAGTCAAACTCGCGATCTGAACGCGCTTCAGGCGCGATGGCCCAGCGCGGCAGAGATCTGCCCTGCAGTGGCCTTGAGACGCTCCAGCCAGGACTCTTCGAGGCGATCGGCCGGGGCCGAGATCGACAGGCCCGCGATCAGGTTGCCCTGGTCGTCACGGATGCCGGCGGCCATGCAGCGAACCCCCAGTTCCAGTTCTTCGTCGTCGCGGGCCGTGCCCTGCTGGGTCACACGGGTGAGCTCGCGCTCCAGCGCCGGCAGGTCGGTGATGCTGTTGCGGGTGTGCCCCGCCAGGCCCGTGCGCATGGCGTAGGCGCGAACGCGCTGCGGATCGTCGTTGGCCAGGAACAGCTTGCCGACGGAGGTCAGGTGCAAGGGCGCACGACCGCCGATGGCCCGCACGACCTGCATGCCCGAGCGTTCGCTGTAGGCACGCTCGATGTAGACGATCTCGTCGCCCTGGCGCATCGACAGGTTCACTGGCTGGTGCGTGAGCTTGTGCAGTTCGCGCATCGGGCCGAGCGCCGCGTCGCGTACGTCCAGGCGCGCCTTGACCAGGTTGCCGAGTTCCAGCAGGCGCATGCCCAGGCGATAGCTGCCGGCCTCGGGGCGATCGACGAAGCGGCCGATCGTCAGGTCGTTGAGGATGCGGTGAGCGGTTGAGGGGTGCAGCCCTGAACGTTCTGCAATCACTTTCAACGAGACGGGGTCGGGGAACGAGGCCAGTACTTCCAGCAGGTCGAAGGCCCGCTCGAGCACCTGGATCGTCGGCTTCTTCTCTTCGGTCTTGGACATGCGTGGGATTCTCGCTCAAACGCAGCGAGTTTTATATGGCGAAAGCGGCTCGGGCCATCTGGAACCTCGATGCCTCAAGCCAGGGCATCGACGGCACCGACGGCGCTCCGCACGGCACCTTCGAGCGTCGCCGGGTAGGGGCCCTCGACGTGATCACCCGCGGCCAGCAGCCCTGGTGCGATCGCCATCGGCGGGCGTTCCAGCCCGGGCACGCAGCGGAACGTGGCGCGCTTCTCGGTGATCAAGAGTCGCGCCTCGGGCGTGCCGCGCAGCAAAGTGCCGAGGGAGTGACGGGCCTGCCGCAGCGTCGCCGCGAGCGTCGCGTCGCGCCCTGCTTCGACCCAGAGCCGCGCGCCACTGATCACGAAGGCGAGCAGACCCTTCGGGCCACCGAGCTGGCCCCGATCGAGGACGAACTGCGCTGGCGCATCGTCGCCCGCCCGCAGCGCCAGCATGGGCTCGGGCAGGGAGGTGCTCTCGCATTGCAGGTAGACCGTGACGATGGGCTCGTACCCGAAAGCCGCGGCGCTTGCCGACCATGTCGCGTTGATCGGCTCCACCAGCCGCGCCGCCTCGGCAGGCGGCGTGGCGAGGACCACACGGTCGAAGGCCGCGCCGTCGACACGCCAGCCGGCCCCATCGCGCGCCAGCTCTCGGACTCGCGTGGCGGTTTGCACCACGGCGCCATGCCGTTGCAGCCAGGATGTGGCGGGCACGGGAAACAGGTCGCCGAGACTGACCCGCGGCAGCAGCAGATCGGCCGAACCCGGCCCGCTGAAGAGCGCATCGCGCAGCACGCGCAGGAACACGGCGGCGCTTGCTTCGTTGGCGGGCGTGTTCAACGCCGCGACGCACAGCGGGTCGATCAGGTCACGCGCGATCGTCTCACCCAGGCCGAGGCTCAAGGATTCGACCGTGGCGGCCGGGTCGCAACGAAAGCCCCGCGCGGCCCATCCCGTGGCCGCAGCCAGCAGGGAAAGGCGCTCACGCAACGACCAGCCGGCACGGCCCCAGACCCCGCGGGCAAATGCGATCACCGGCGGGCCGGGAGGCAGGTGCAGGCCGCGGCCGTCGGGCTCGGTCAGGCGCAGTGGGGTGCGCAGCAAGGCGGCTTCGGTGTCGACCCCGACTTCGCGCATCAGGCGCAGAGTCTGCGTGTAGGCGCCGATCAGGATGTGCTGCCCGTTGTCGAGCACGAGCCCGTCGTGCCGCACCTCGCGCGCTCTGCCGCCGGCGTGCGGGGCCATCTCGAACAAGGTCACCCTGTGGCCGGCGCGTGTGGCCTCGACAGCTGCCGCCAGACCGGCCCAGCCGGCGCCGACTACCGCCACGCTGCGCGGCACTAGCGGCCTCGCCAATGGGTCTGCATCGCGATCCAGAGCTTGCGCATCGGTGTCAGCGAGATGCGCTGGTGCAGAACCTGGAAGTTGTCGGCCTCGATCTCGCGAAGCAGGGAGCGGTAGATGTTGGCCATCATCAGCCCGGGCTTCTGCGCGTTGCGGTCGGTCTCGGGCAAGAGGGCGAGGGCTTCGTCATAGCAGCGGTGCGCACGCTCCGCCTGGAATCTCATCAGCGCCGTGAAGCGCTCGCTGTAGCCGCGGTTGAGAATCTCCTGCGCCTTCACGTCGAACTGCTTCAGATCGGACGCCGGCAGGTAGATGCGGCCGCGGCGCGCGTCGTCGCCGACGTCGCGAATGATGTTGGTCAGTTGCATCGCCAGCCCCAGGCGGTGGGCGTAAGCCACGGTCTGCTCCTGTGTGCGACCGAAGATGCCGGCCGCGACCTCGCCGACCACGCCGGCCACGAGATGGCAGTAGCGCGCGAGCCCGGCGAAGTCCAGGTAGCGCGATTGGTCCAGGTCCATCTGGCAGCCATCGATCACGCTGAGCAGGTGGTCGGCACGAATGCCGAACTCGGCGGCGATCGGCTGCAGCGCCTGCATCACCGGATGGCTGGGGCGACCTTCGAAGGACGTGGCCACCTCGCGGCGCCACCATGCCAGCTTCGTGGCGGCGATGGCGGGGTCGCTGACCTCGTCGACCACGTCGTCCACCTCGCGGCAGAAGGCGTAGAAGGCGGTGATCGCGGCGCGCCGCGGCGGCGGCAGGAACAGGAAGGCGTAGTAGAAGCTCGAGCCGCTGCGCGCAGCCTTGTCTTGCACGTACTGCTGCGGCGTCATGCGGTTCTGCCGGCCAGGGCTGCAGGCAACGAGCGCATCTGCAGCGCGCGCCAGACCAGCACCGGGGCATCCGTCCTGCGCAAGCGAGGCCGCGTCACCAGCGTGCCAAAGTCCAGCGCCGCGATCTTGTCGAGGATGCGCAGGCCGCCTTGCACCACCAGGCGCAACTCCCATCCGGCGCGGCCGGGCACGCGGTACACCAGCGGGGCGCCAGACTGCATCAAGGCGCGTGCCCAGTCGCATTCAGCGCGGATCAGCCCGCGGGTGGCGGGCGAATCGTTCTGCGCGAGCACGCCGACCGGGTCCACGCCGTGCTGCGCGCAGTCGGCCAGTGGCAGGTACAGGCGCCCCTTGCGCGCGTCGACCGCCACGTCCTGCCAGAAGTTGATCAACTGCAGCGCGCTGCAGATGGCATCCGAGCAGCGCTTCGAGTGCTCGTCGTGCACGCCGTACAGATGCAGCAGCAACCTGCCGACCGGGTTGGCCGAGCGGCGGCAGTAGTCGAGCAGTTCGGCTCGGTCGGCGTAGCGGGTCTTCACGACATCCTGCGCGAAAGCGTCGAGCAGATCGTTCAGCAGTTCGGTGGGGAGCGCGTGACGCCGCATGGCGTTTGCCAGCGGCCCGAAGACCTGCGGCCAGCGCGCCGATGCGGCCCTGCCACCGGCGATGGCCAGCAGGTCTGCCCGGTAGGCGTCGAGATCGGCCAGCCGCATGCCGGCCGGCTCATCACCTTCGTCGGCCAGGTCGTCCGCTGTGCGTGCGAACCAGTAGATGGCCGCCACCGCCGGCCGCAGTGCGGGCGGGCACAGCCAGGAGGCCACGGGAAAGTTCTCGTAGTGGTCGACGCTCACGGCCATGATTGTCCACGCGAGCGTGCCGGTCTGGCTTGCCGCCTGCTTGCTCGATCGTGTTTGACATCGGACAGTTGCCCCAATACATTACTGACCGGTCAGTCATTTACTCTGCAGACATCCCACCGCAAGGATCCGCATGAAGCCGCCGATCGTCCTCGTGCTTGCCAGCCTCGTCGTGCTGGCAGCCTGCTCCAGGCAGGAGCCCGCTCCCGACCCCATCCGCGCGGTGCGCACGCTGACCATCGCGCCGCAGACGGCCGGCGGCACGCACGAATACGCGGGCGAGGTGCGCGCACGGACCGAATCGAGGCTGGGTTTCCGCGTCGGCGGGAAGATCGTTCGGCGTGCGGCGGACCTGGGCGACGTGGTGAAGGCCGGGCAGGTGCTGGCGCAACTCGACCCGCAGGACCTGCAACTGGGTCAGGAGTCGGCGCGCGCGGCGCTCTCGGCGGCACAGGTGAACCTCGACCAGGCCGCGGCCGACTTCAGGCGCTTCAAGGACTTGCGTGACCAGGGTTTCATCAGCTCGGCGGAACTGGAGCGACGCGAGACGACGCTGAAGTCCGCGCAGGCCCAGCTGGCGCAAGCCCGCGCCCAGAACAGCGTGCAGGGGAACCAGGCGGCCTATGCGTCGCTGGTGGCCGATGCGAAAGGCGTGATCACAGGGGTCGACGCCGAGCCTGGCATGGTCGTGGCGGCAGGGTCGCCGGTGGTGCGCCTGGCCCACGACGGACCGCGCGACGTGATCTTCTCGGTGCCGGAAGATCGGGTCGGCCTGATCAAGCAACTGGCCGGCGCGCCGGGCCGTTTCAAGGTGCGCTTGTGGGGCGCCGATGCAGCCCCGCTCGCTGCCACCATCCGCGAGATCTCGGCGGCGGCCGACCCGGTGACGCGCACCTTTCTCGTCAAGGCCGACATCGGCAATGCCGCGGTGCGGCTCGGGCAGACGGCCACCGTGCTGGTCGAAATGCCGCAGACGGCGGGCATCGTGAAGCTGCCGCTGTCCGCGCTGAAGGAAGAGCAGGGCAAGAGCATCGTGTGGCTGGTCGATCGCTCGAGCATGACGGTGCGCGCGCAGCCCGTACAGGTGGCGGGCGCCGATGGCAACGAGGCCGTGATCGCGGCCGGGCTGCAGGCCGGGCAGGTGGTCGTCACCGCTGGCGTGCATGTGCTGAACCCCGGCCAGAAGGTGAAGTTCTACGTCGAACCTGGCGTGCCCTCGGCCTCGGCTGCCGCCGCCGTGCCCGCCGCCGCGGTGACGGTGAAGTGAGCGGGGCGCACGTGGACAGCCTGCCGACTTCCGCCGCGACGACGTCGCGTTTCAACATCTCGCGCTGGGCGCTCGACCACCCGGCGCTGACCCGCTACCTGCTGCTCGTTCTGCTGGCGCTCGGCTTCGCCGCCTACTTCCAGCTCGGCCAGGACGAAGACCCGCCGTTCACCTTCCGCGCCATGGCGATGCGCGTGTTCTGGCCCGGCGCCACCGCGCAGCAAGTGGCCGACCAGGTGACCGACAAGCTCGAGAAGACGCTGCAGGAGGTGCCCTACGCCGACAAGATCCGCAGCTACTCCAAGCCCGGCGAGGCGCTGATCATCTTCCAGGTGAAGGACAACTCGCCGCCGCGCGAGATGCAGCAGATCTGGTACACGGTGCGCAAGAAGGTCGGCGACATGCGCGCCACGCTGCCGGCCGGCGTGATCGGCCCCTTCTTCAACGACGAGTTCGGCGACGTCTACGGTTCCATCTACGCGCTGTCGGCCGACGGCTTCACCTACCAGGAGCTGAAGGAGCAAGCCGACCGCGTGCGCCAGCGGCTGCTGAAGGTGAAAGACGTCAACAAGGTCCAGGTGTTCGGCGCGCAGGACGAGAAGGTCTTCATCGAGATCTCGCAGAAGCGCCTGGCGCAGCTGGGCCTGGACTTCAATCTGGTGCTCGCGCAGATCGGCCAGCAGAACGCGGTGGAGTCGGCCGGGACGATCAACTCGCCCACGGACTACCTGCAGGTTCGTGTGGGCGGGCAGTTCCCGGCGACATTGCGCAGATCCGACGTGCCTACGTCGACCCGCCGCAGGTGAAGGTGCGCCACCAGGGCCGCGAGGTCATCGCGCTGGGCATCTCGATGGCCAAGGGCGGCGACATCATCGAGCTCGGCCAGGCGCTGCACGCTGCGGCCCGGACCATCCGCGCCGACCTGCCGGCGGGCATCGAACTGCACCAGTTCCAGGACCAGTCCACCGTGGTCTCGCGCTCGGTCGGCGAATTCGTCCGGGTGTTGATCGAGGCGGTGGTGATCGTGCTGGCCGTGAGCTTCATCAGCCTGGGGCTGCACTTCAAGCCTTTCCGCATCGACTGGCGTCCGGGTCTGGTGGTGGGCATCACCATCCCGCTGGTGCTGGCCATCACCTTCGTGGTCATGTACTACTGGGGCGTGGGCCTGCACAAGATCTCGCTGGGCTCGCTGATCATCGCGCTGGGCCTGCTGGTGGACGACGCCATCATTGCCGTCGAGATGATGGTGCGCAAGCTGGAGGAGGGCTACGACAAGGTGCGCGCGGCCACCTTCGCCTACGACATCACGGCGATGCCCATGCTCACCGGCACGCTGATCACCGCGGCCGGCTTCCTGCCGATCGGCATGGCCAAGTCGACGGTGGGCGAGTACACCTTCGCGATCTTCGCCGTCACGGCGGCGGCGTTGCTGATCTCGTGGCTGGTGTCGGTGTACTTCGTGCCCTACCTCGGCACGCTGATCCTCAAGCACAAGGACAACGGAAACGTGGCCGGCGAGCCGCACGAGCTGTTCGACACGCCGTTCTACACACGCTTTCGCGCGCTGGTGAACTGGTGCGTCAAGCACCGCTGGATCACCATCGGCCTGACCATCGGCACGCTGGTGCTCGGGCTCATGGGCATGGGCAAGGTGCAGCAGCAGTTCTTCCCCGATTCGAGCCGGCTCGAGCTGCTGGTCGACCTGTGGCTGCCCGGAGGGCACGTCCTACGCCGCGAACGAGGCGATCGCCAAGCGGTTCGAGGCGCGCATCATCAAGCTGAGCCGGCGTGGACCACGTCACCACCTGGGTGGGCAGCGGCGTGCCGCGCTTCTACCTGCCGCTCGACCAGATCTTCCCGCAGACCAACGTGTCGCAGATGATCGTGCTGCCCAAGGACCTGGCGGCGCGCGAGCGCCTGCGCAAGCTGCTGCCCGAACTGCTGGCCACCGAGTTCCCGGAAGCGCGCGGCCGCGCCAAGCTGCTGCCCAACGGGCCGCCGGTGCCGTATCCGGTGCAGTTCCGCGTCGTCGGGCCCGATCCGGCCAGGTGCGCGCCTGGGCCGACGAGGCGCGCGTCATGCGCGCCAATCCGGCGATGCGCGGCGTCAACGACAACTGGAACGAGTCGGTCAAGGTGCTGCGCCTGGAGGTCGACCAGGACAAGGCGCGCGCGCTGGGCGTGAGCAGCCAGGCCATCGCCCAGGCCTCGCGCACCATCCTCAGCGGCACCAACATCGGCCAGTACCGCGAGGGCGACAAGCTGATCGACATCGTGCTGCGCCAGCCGCTGGAAGAGCGCAACGCCATCACCGACCTGGCCAGCGGCTACGTGCCGACGACGACGGGGCGCAGCATCCCGCTGGCGCAGATCGCCCGGGTCGGCTCGCCTGGGAGCCTGGCGTGATGTGGCGCGAAGGGCGCGACTACGCCGTCACGGTGCAGGGCGACATCGTCGAGGGTCTGCAGGGGGCCACCGTGACGGCGCAACTCGACCCGCTGTTCAAGCCCATCCGAGAGAAGATGCTGCCGGGCTACCGCATCGAGGTGGCCGGCGCGGTGGAGGAGAGCAGCAAGGGCCAGGGCTCGATCGCCGCCGGCGCGCCGCTGATGCTGTTCATCATGTTCACGCTGCTGATGCTGCAGCTGCACAGCTTCAGCCGCGCGGTGCTGGTCTTCCTGACCGGCCCGATGGGCATCGCCGGCGTGGCGGCGGCGCTGCTGCTGTTGAACCGGCCGTTCGGCTTCGTGGCGCTGCTGGGCGTGATCGCGCTGATGGGCATGATCATGCGCAACTCGGTGATCCTGATCGACCAGATCGAGCAGGACCGCCGCCGCGGCGTGCCCACCTGGGACGCCATCGTCGAGGCGGCGGTGCGGCGCTTCCGGCCCATCGTGCTGACGGCCGCGGCGGCGGTGCTGGCGATGATCCCGCTGTCGCGCAGCGTGTTCTGGGGCCCGATGGCGGTGGCCATCATGGGCGGGCTGATCGTGGCCACCGCGCTGACCTTGCTGGCGCTGCCGGCGATGTACGCGGCCTGGTTCCGGGTCAAAACCGGCCCGCGAGGAGCGGCTCGCGGCATCCCGCTAAAATGCCGGGTTTGCCGTCGAGGCCGTCCCCCTTGCGCGGGTGGCGAAATTGGTAGACGCACCAGGTTTAGGTCCTGACGCCAGCGATGGTGTGGGGGTTCGAGTCCCCCCCCGCGCACCAGCCATTCAACCCTCAAGTTCGAGATCATCATGTCCGTTCAAGTCGAAACCCTCGAAAAGCTCGAGCGCCGCATCACGCTGACGCTGGCTGCCACCACCATCCAGTCGGAGGTGGAGTCTCGACTGAAGCGCCTGGCCCGCACCGTCAAGGCCGACGGATTCCGCCCCGGCAAGGTGCCGATGAGCGTGGTCGCCCAGCGCTACGGTTATTCCGTGCACTACGAGGTCATGAACGACAAGGTCGGCCAGGTGTTCAACGAGGCCGTCAACGAGGCCAAGCTGCGCGTGGCCGGCTCGCCGAAGATCACCGAGAAGGAAGGCGCGCCCGAGGGCCAGGTCGCCTTCGACGCCACTTTCGAGGTGTATCCGGAGGTCAAGCTCGGCGACATCGGCACGGCCGAGGTCGAGCGCGTGTCCACCGAGGTGACCGAAGCGGCGATCGACAAGACGCTGGACATCCTGCGCAAGCAGCGCCGCACCTTCCAGCAGCGCGCGGCCGCCGAGGGCGCGGCCGAAGGCGACCGCGTGACCATCGACTTCGAAGGCAAGATCGACGGCGAGCCCTTCGCCGGCGGCAAGGCCGAGGCCTTCCAGTTCATCATCGGCGAAGGCCAGATGCTCGAGCAGTTCGACCAGGCCGTGCGCGGCATGAAGGTGGGCGAGTCCAAGACCTTCCCGCTGCAGTTCCCGGCCGACTACCACGGCAAGGACGTGGCCGGCAAGGAAGCCGACTTCCTGGTCACCGTGAAGAAGATCGAGGCGCAGCACCTGCCCGAAGTCAACGAAGCGCTGGCCAAGTCGCTGGGCATCAAGGACGGCACGGTCGAGGCGCTGCGCGCCGACATCAAGCGAAATCTCGAGCGCGAAGTGAAGTTCCGCGTGCTGGCGCGCAACAAGGCCAGCGTGATGGACGCGCTGATCAAGGTCGCCGAGCTCGACGTGCCCAATGCGCTGGTCTCCGGCGAGGTGGAGCGCATGACCGAGTCGGCGCGTGCCGACCTCAAGCAGCGCGGCATCAAGGACGCCGACAAGGCGCCGATTCCGGCCGAGATCTTCCAGCCGCAGGCCGAGCGCCGCGTGCGCCTGGGCCTGGTGGTGGGCGAACTGGTGCGTGCCAACAACCTGCAGGCCAAGCCCGAGCAGTTGCAGGCGCACATCGAGGAGCTCTCGCAGAGCTACGAGAAGCCGGCCGAGGTGGTGCGCTGGTACCTGGGCGACCGCCAGCGCATGGCCGAGGTCGAGGCGATGGTGGTCGAGAACAACGTGACCGAGTTCGTGCTGGGCCAGGCCAAGGTCACCGACAAGGTGGTGCCGTTCGACGAGCTGATGGTCGGCTGAGTCGCCTCGGCCGCACCCTACGGCTCCGGCGCCCCGCCGCTCGCAGGGCCCCGGGCCACATAATCGCCCCTTCAGCCCACTCCCAAGGAATGCCATGAGCGCGCTCGACACCACCAGCCTGGGCATGGTGCCCATCGTCATCGAAACCTCGGGCCGCGGCGAGCGCGCCTACGACATCTACAGCCGGCTGCTGCGCGAGCGCATCATCTTCCTGGTCGGCCCGGTGACCGACCAGTCGGCCAACCTCGTGGTGGCGCAGATGCTGTTCCTGGAGAGCGAGAACCCGGACAAGGACATCTACCTGTACATCAACTCGCCGGGCGGCTCGGTGACGGCGGGCATGTCGATCTACGACACCATGCAGTTCGTCAAGCCGGACGTCTCGACGATGTGCCTGGGTATGGCCGCCAGCATGGGCTCGTTCCTGCTGATGGCCGGCGCCAAGGGCAAGCGCGTGGCGCTGCCCAACTCGCGCGTGATGATCCACCAGCCCTCGGGCGGCGCCCAGGGCCAGGCCACCGACATCGAGATCCACGCCCGCGAGATCCTCAAGACCCGCGAGCAGCTCAACAAGATCTACGCCGAGCGCACCGGACAGCCCTTGGAGAAGATCCAGTCCGACATGGAGCGTGACTTTTTCCTGGACGCGGAAGAAGCCAAGGCCTACGGTCTGATCGACCAGGTCATCGCCAAGCGGCCCTGAACGCACGCCGGGCGTCCAGGCGCGGATAAGGGCCGTTTCCCGGCCTTATCCACAGGGAAGGGCAGGTTGCCTTTTCAACTATCATTGAACCAGCGCCACCCTCCCAGGCACCCAACCCATGGCCGACAAAAAGGGCTCCCCGGCGAGAAGGTTCTGTACTGCTCCTTCTGCGGCAAGAGCCAGCACGAGGTGAAGAAGCTGATCGCCGGCCCGTCGGTGTTCATCTGCGACGAGTGCATCGAGCTGTGCAACGACATCATCCGCGATGAAGTGCCGGCCGAGAGGGCGGCCGCCCGCGCCGCCAAGTCCGACCTGCCGGTGCCCGGAGAGATCAAGTCCATCCTCGACCAGTACGTGATCGGGCAGGACGCGGCCAAGCGCACGCTGTCGGTGGCGGTCTACAACCACTACAAGCGGCTCAAGCACATGAGCCGCACGAAGGACGAGGTCGAGCTGTCCAAGAGCAACATCCTGCTGATCGGCCCGACCGGCTCGGGCAAGACGCTGCTGGCGCAGACGCTGGCCCGCATGCTGAACGTGCCGTTCGTGATTGCCGACGCGACCACGCTGACCGAAGCCGGCTATGTGGGCGAGGACGTCGAGAACATCATCCAGAAGCTGCTGCAGAACTGCAACTACGACGTCGAGCGCGCGCAGCGCGGCATCGTCTACATCGACGAGATCGACAAGATCTCGCGCAAGGCCGACAACCCCTCGATCACGCGCGACGTGTCGGGCGAGGGCGTGCAGCAGGCGCTGCTCAAGCTTGTCGAAGGCACGATGGCCAGCGTGCCGCCGCAGGGCGGCCGCAAGCATCCGAACCAGGATTTCCTGCAGATCGACACGACCAACATCCTGTTCATCTGCGGCGGTGCGTTCGACGGCCTCGAAAAGGTCATCCAGAACCGCTCCGAACGTTCGGGCATCGGCTTCGGCGCCACGGTGCACAGCAAGACCGAGAAGCGCGTCTCGGAGGTCTTCCGCGAGGTCGAGCCCGAGGACCTGATCAAGTTCGGCCTCATCCCCGAACTGGTGGGCCGCCTGCCGGTGGTGGCCACGCTGGGTGAGCTCACCGAGGACGCCATGGTGCAGATCCTCACCGAGCCCAAGAACGCGCTGGTCAAGCAGTACCAGAAGCTGTTCGCCATGGACGGCGTCGAGCTCGAGGTGCGGCCTTCGGCGCTGGCGGCCATCGCGCGCAAGGCGCTGGCGCGCAAGACCGGCGCGCGCGGGCTGCGCTCGATCATGGAACAGGCCTTGATCGACACCATGTTCGACCTGCCCAACCTCGACGGCGTGGCGAAGGTGGTACTGGACGAACACACGATCGAAGAAGAAGCGAAACCCTTGCTCGTCTACCGAGAGCAGGCCAAAGCCAGCGCCTGAGCTCCGGACTCCGGTGCCCCACCGTGGGGCGGTGCGGCTCCTTGCAATTGACGCCTCGGGCCTCAGATCGGCCTGAGAAAGAGAGGTTTCCAATGTCCGGACATCCCGTGCTCCCCGCCGAGAAGATCAACCTGCCGCTGCTGCCGCTGCGCGACGTGGTGGTCTTCCCGCACATGGTGATCCCGCTGTTCGTGGGTCGCCCGAAATCGATCAAGGCGCTCGAAGTGGCGATGGAGGCCGGCCGCCAGATCATGCTCGTCGCTCAGAAGGCCGCCGGCAAGGACGAGCCCAAGCCCGACGACATGTTCGAGGTCGGCTGCGTCTCCAGCATCCTGCAGATGCTCAAGCTGCCCGACGGCACCGTGAAGGTGCTGGTCGAAGGCGTGCAGCGCGCCAACACCCACCAGATCAGCGACAACGGCGAGTACTTCGTCGCCGAGGTCGTGCCCGTGCCGCCCGGCGCCGAGCCTTCGCCCGAGGTCGAGGCGCTGCGCCGCGCGGTGACGCAGCAGTTCGACCAGTACGTCAAGCTCAACAAGAAGATCCCGCCGGAGATCCTGACCTCGATCGCCGGCATCGACGACGCCGGGCCGCCTGGCCGACACCATCGCCGCGCACCTGCCGCTCAAGCTCGAGGCCAAGCAGTCGGTGCTCGACCTGTTCGCGGTCGCCAAGCGCCTGGAGAAGCTGCTCGAGCTGCTCGAGCACGAGGTCGACATCCTGCAGGTGGAAAAGCGCATCCGTGGCCGCGTCAAGCGCCAGATGGAGAAGAGCCAGCGCGAGTACTACCTGAACGAGCAGGTCAAGGCCATCCAGAAGGAACTGGGCGACGGCGAAGAGGGCGCCGATCTCGAGGATCTCGAGAAGAAGATCATCGCCGCCAAGATGCCCAAGGAGGCGCGCAAGAAGGCCGACGGCGAGCTGAAGAAGCTCAAGCTGATGTCGCCGATGTCGGCCGAAGCGACGGTGGTGCGCAACTACATCGACACGCTGGTCAATCTGCCCTGGGCCAAGAAGACCAAGATCAAGCACGACCTGGGCTTCGCCGAGCAGGTGCTCAACGAGGACCACTACGGGCTGGAAAAGGTCAAGGACCGCATCCTCGAGTACCTCGCGGTGCAGCAGCGCGTCGACAAGGTCAAGGCGCCGATCCTGTGCCTCGTGGGCCCCCCGGGCGTCGGCAAGACCTCGCTGGGCCAGTCGGTCGCGCGGGCGACCGGGCGCAAGTTCGTGCGCATGGCGCTGGGTGGGGTGCGTGACGAAGCCGAGATCCGCGGCCACCGCCGCACCTACATCGGCTCGATGCCGGGCAAGGTGCTGCAGAGCCTGACCAAGGTCGGCACGCGCAATCCGCTGTTCCTGCTCGACGAGATCGACAAGCTGGGCATGGACTTCCGCGGCGATCCGTCGTCGGCGCTGCTGGAAGTGCTCGACCCCGAGCAGAACCACACCTTCAGCGACCACTACGTCGAGGTCGATTTCGACCTGTCGGACGTGATGTTCGTCGCCACCTCGAACTCGATGAACATCCCGCCGGCGCTGCTCGACCGGATGGAAGTGATCCGCCTGTCGGGCTACACCGAGGACGAGAAGGTCAACATCGCCTTGCGCTACCTGTGCCCAAGCAGGCGAAGAACAACGGCGTCAAGGACGAGGAGATGGAGATCACCGAGTCGGCCATGCGCGGCATCATCCGCTACTACACGCGGGAGGCGGGCGTTCGGTCACTCGAGCGCGAGATCTCCAAGATCTGCCGCAAGGTGGTCAAGGCCATCCAGCTCAAGAAGTGACCGAGAAGGTCGTCGTCACCGACGAGAACCTGAACGACTTCCTGGGCGTGCGCAAGTTCGACTTCGGCCGTGCCGAGAAGAAGAACCAGGTCGGTCAGGTGGTCGGCCTGGCGTGGACCGAGGTGGGCGGCGACCTGCTGACCATCGAGGCGGCGGTGATGCCCGGCAAGGGCCAGATCATCCGCACCGGCCAGCTCGGCGACGTGATGAAGGAGTCGGTCGAGGCCGCACGCTCTGTCGTGCGCAGCCGCGCACGGCGCCTGGGCATCAAGGACGAGATGTTCGAGAAGCGCGACGTGCACATCCACGTGCCCGACGGCGCCACGCCCAAGGATGGCCCGAGTGCGGGCATCGCGATGACCACGGCCTTCGTGTCGGCGCTGACTGGCATTCCGGTGCGGGCCGATGTGGCGATGACTGGCGAGATCACGCTGCGCGGCGAGGTCACGGCGATCGGTGGCCTGAAGGAGAAGCTGCTGGCGGCCCACCGCGGCGGCATCAAGACAGTGCTGATCCCGGAAGAGAACGTCAAGGACCTGCAGGACATTCCCGGAGAACGTGAAGAACCATCTCGAGATCGTGCCGGTCAAGTGGATCGACCGCGTGCTCGAGGTGGCGCTTCAGTCCGCACCACAGCCCCTGCCCGAAGACGAGCCGGCAAAGACCGAAGATGCGGCCAAGCCCGCGGGCACGGCCGGCGAAGTCATCACGCACTGAGCGAAGAAAAACAGCCGGTTTGCGAACTGGCTGTTTTCTCGCCTATAATGCGAGGCTCACGCGGGAGTAGCTCAGTTGGTAGAGCGCAACCTTGCCAAGGTTGAGGTCGCGAGTTCGAGACTCGTTTCCCGCTCCAGATTCTGATGAGGTAAGTGAAAGGGAAGCCCAGGCTTCCCTTTTTTGTCAGAATGCGGTTCTGTCCCGTCGATCAGGGGCGCGGTAGCAAAGCGGTTATGCACCGGATTGCAAATCCGTGTAGGTCGGTTCGACTCCGGCCCGCGCCTCCAAACCTTCCCGCCATTGCCAGAGCCCGCGTCGCGCACAATCGCTGCGGCCCGCCCGGGTGGTGAAGTTGGTAGACACAGCGGACTTAAAATCCGCCGCCTCTCGCAAGAGGGCATACGGGTTCGATCCCCGTCCCGGGCACCACGCGATGCACCGGAGGCCGCATGGCTTTGTTTCCCCAGGAAGCGCTGAACGACGGCGTGCGCAAGCGCGAGGTGTTTGGTTGGGCGATGTACGACTTCGCCAACTCGGGCTACACGACCGTCGTGCTCACGGCGGTGTTCAACACCTACTTCGTCGGTGTCGCCGCGCAGGGCGCCGACTGGGCCACGCTGGCGTGGACGCTGGTCATCGCCGCCTCCAGCCTGCTCGTGATGCTGACGATGCCCGCACTGGGCGCCTACGCGGACATGCACGCGCGCAAGAAGGCCTTGCTGGGCATGACCACGGCGATCTGTGTGGCCGCCACCGTGGCTCTGGCCTTGGTCGGGCGAGGCGACCTGTGGATCGCGGTCGTCGCAATGGTGATCTCCAACGTCTGCTACTCGTACGGTGAATCGCTCACGGCGGCCTTCCTGCCCGAACTGGCGCGCCCCCACTCCATGGGGCGCGTGTCGGGCTGGGGTTGGAGCTTCGGCTATTTCGGCGGCATGTTGTCGCTCGGCCTGTGCCTGAGCTACGTGCTGTGGGCGCAGGCACGTGGCCTGCCGGCCACCGAGTTTGTGCCGGTGACGATGCTGATCACAGCGTCGGTCTACGGTGGAGCTTCCCTGGCGACCTTTGCGCTGCTGCGTGAGAGGGCGGTGCCCAGCCCGGCGGGCGATTCGGCTGACGCCGGCGGGACCGCCATGCAGCGGCTGGCCGCCACTGCGCGCCGTGCCCGCGAACTGCGCGACTTCAGCTGGCTGCTCGCCTGCGGCGCCTGCTACCAGGCCGGCATTTCGGTGGTCATCGCACTGGCCGCCGTGTATGCCGAGCAGGTGCTCGGCTTCAAGCAGGCGCAGACCATGATGCTGGTCTTCCTGGTGAACATCGCCGCGGCGGTCGGAGCCTTCGCTTTCGGCTACTGGCAGGACGCGATTGGGCACAAGCGCGCGTTGGCCATCACGCTGGCCGGATGGATCGTCATGACGGTACTCGCCGTGCTCGCGCAGGGGCCGGCCTTGTTCTGGATCGCCGCCGTGATTGCCGGCCTGTGCATGGGTTCGAGTCAATCTGCAGGGCGTGCGATGGCGGGCCTGTTCGCACCGGCCGCTCAGCGTGCCGAGTTCTATGGCCTGTGGACGTTCGCCACGCGTCTTTCAGCCATCGTGGGGCCGCTGACCTACGGTCTGGTCACGTGGTGGACGAGTGGCAATCATCGCCTGGCGATCCTGTCGACGGCGATCTTCTTCGTCATGGGGCTGGCCCTGCTGATGCCGGTCAACATGCAACGCGGCATCGACGCGGCGAAGGCGCGCGGCTAGAGCGATAAGGGCCTGGCCGCGATCTCGGCGTCGAAGCCCAGCCAGCGCGCGGCGAATTGCGCCAGCCGCCGCGAATCGCCGGTCGTCTCGAGCCGGCAGCGCGGCTCTGCGCCCGCACCTTCTTTCGCCTTCCACACGCGTGCCACTTGCGCCGCGATGGCATTGGCCGTGTCGATGATGCGAATGCCCGCGCCGAGCGACTCTTCGATGGCCGTGCTCACGAACGTGTAGTGGGTGCAGCCGAGAGCGACGACATCCGCGCCCGCCTCGCGCAGCGCGCTCGCATGGCGCTGCACGAGATCGAGCAGCACCGGATCGTTCAAGTCCCGCTGCTCGATGGCGGCGGCCAGGCCGTTGCAGGCCTGCAGGTGCATCGTGCAACCGTCGGCTTCGCGCGCGACCAGCGCGCGGAACCGTTCGCTGCGCAAGGTGGCGTCGGTCGCCATCACCCCGACGTGCCGGTTGAGCGAGGCGGCGACGGCCGGGCGCACCCCGGGCTCGACGCCGACGACACTGAGCCCTGGCCAGCGGCGCCTGAGCGGGTCGATGGCCACCGCCGTGGCCGTGTTGCAGGCCACCACGATGACCGTGGCGCCTTGGCCGACCAGATGAGCAGCGATCCGCTCGGCCCGATCGCGGATGAAGTCCGCGGACCTTTCGCCATACGGCGCGTGCGCGGAGTCCGCCACGTAGCGAAGAGGTGCCAACGGCAACTGCCATCGGATCGCTCGCAATACCGACAGTCCGCCGACGCCGGAGTCGAACACACCGATGCAGTTGTCGGACGGAGGGGTGGCCATCGGCTCGATGGGTTCAGGATTGGGGCGCGCAGTCTAGCCCGCGACGGCAGCGACGTTGCCCGAGCGGCTCGGTGCAGTCTAAAATAGCACGATCGTTCGATTTTGATTGCGCCGCGAGTGGCAAGCCGTCGAGATCGGTTGGCCGCGCCACTAGAATCCGATTAACGTAAACGTCAATTCAGCAGGAGCCCACCGGATGAAGATCCTGGTCCCGGTCAAGCGTGTCGTCGACTACAACGTCAAGGTGCGCGTCAAGAGCGACGGCAGCGGCGTCGACATTGCCAACGTCAAGATGAGCATGAACCCCTTCGACGAAATCGCTGTCGAAGAGGCCGTGCGCCTGAAGGAGAAGGGCGTGGCCACCGAAGTGATCGCCGTCTCCTGCGGTGTCACCCAGTGCCAGGAAACCTTGCGCACCGCGATGGCCATCGGCGCCGACCGCGCCATCCTCGTCGAATGTGCCGACGAGCTGCAGCCGCTGGCCGTGGCCAAGCTGCTCAAGGCACTGGTCGACAAGGAGCAGCCCGGCCTGGTGATCCTGGGCAAGCAGGCCATCGACGACGACTGCAACCAGACCGGCCAGATGCTGGCCGCGCTGGCCGACCTGCCGCAGGCGACCTTCGCCTCCAAGGTGGAAGTTGTCGACGGCAAGGCCAAGGTGACGCGCGAAGTCGACGGCGGCCTCGAAACCCTGTCCGTCAGCCTGCCCGCGGTGATCACCACCGACCTGCGCCTGAACGAGCCGCGCTACGTCACGCTGCCCAACATCATGAAGGCCAAGAAGAAGCCGCTGGAGATCGTCAAGCCGGCGGACCTGGGCGTCGACGTGGCCCCGCGCATCAAGACACTGAAGGTCAGCGAGCCGCCCAAGCGCAGCGCCGGCATCAAGGTGCCCGATGTCGCCACGCTCGTGGCCAAGCTCAAGAACGACGCCAAGGTGATCTGACCATGCCCGCACTCGTCATTGCCGAACACGACAACGCCAGCATCCGCGGCGCGACCCCTGAACACCGTCACTGCCGCCGTGCAGGCCGGGGGTGAAGTCCACGTGCTGGTGGCCGGCCACAACGCCGGCGAAGCCGCGAAGCAGGCTGCCGCCATCGCCGGCGTCAGCAAGGTGCTGCACGCCGAAGACGCGGGCCTGGCCCATGGCCTGGCCGAGAACGTCGCCGCCGTGGTGCTGTCCGTCGCCAAGAACTACAGCCACCTGCTGTTCCCGGCCACCGCCAGCGGCAAGAACATCGCGCCGCGCGTGGCCGCCAAGCTCGACGTGGCGCAGATCAGCGACATCACCAAGGTGATCAGCGCCGACACCTTCGAGCGCCCGATCTACGCCGGCAACGCCATCGCCACCGTGCAGAGCCTGGATGCGATCAAGGTCATCACCGTGCGCACCACCGGCTTCGACGCCGCGGCGCAGGGCGGCAGTGCCGCGATCGAGAGCCTGGCCGCGGCGGCAGGCAGCAGCAAGAGCACCTTCCTGGGCAACGAGATCGCCAAGAGCGACCGCCCCGAACTGACCGCGGCCAAGATCATCGTCAGCGGCGGCCGCGCGCTGGGCAGCAGCGAGAAGTTCAACGAGGTGCTCACGCCGCTGGCCGACAAGCTCGGCGCTGCGCTGGGTGCCAGCCGCGCCGCGGTGGACGCGGGCTACGCGCCCAACGACTGGCAGGTCGGGCAGACCGGCAAGATCGTCGCGCCGCAGCTCTACATCGCCTGCGGCATCAGCGGCGCGATCCAGCACCTGGCCGGCATGAAGGACAGCAAGGTGATCGTGGCGATCAACAAGGACCCCGAGGCGCCGATCTTCAGCGTGGCCGACTACGGCCTGGAGGCCGACCTGTTCACCGCCGTGCCCGAGCTGGTGGCCGCGCTCTGACCGGCTGAACCACCCCACCCGAAGCCCGTTCGCCGCAGTCCCTGGCCGGCGCCCTTTTCTGCCATCCGACAGGACGACCGATGACCTACCGCGCCCCCGTCAAGGACATGCTGTTCGTGATGAAGGAACTGGCCGGCCTCGAAGCCGTGGCCCGCTGCCGGGCTTCGAGGACGCCGGCTCTCGACACCGCGCAGGCCGTGCTCGAGGAATGCGCCAAGCTGAACGAGGGCGTGATCGCGCCCCTGAACTGGGAAGGCGACAAGTACCCGTCGTCGTGGCACGACGGGAAAGTCACCACCACGCCGGGCTTCAAGGAGGCCTTCCGCGAATACGCCGAGGGCGGCTGGCAGGGCCTGCAGCACCCGGCGGACTTCGGCGGGCAGGGCCTGCCCAAGACCATCGGCGCGGCCTGCGGCGAGATGCTCAACAGCGCCAACCTCAGCTTCGCGCTGTGCCCGCTGCTCACCGACGGCGCCATCGAGGCGTTGCTGACCGCCGGCAGCGAAGAGCAGCAGGCGGCCTACATCCCGAAGATGATCGACGGCACGTGGACCGGCACGATGAACCTGACCGAGCCGCAGGCCGGCTCCGACCTGGCCCTGGTGCGCACGCGCGCCGAGCCGCAGCCCGACGGCACGTTCAAGATCTTCGGCACCAAGATCTTCATCACCTACGGCGAGCACGACATGGCGCAGAACATCGTGCACCTCGTGCTGGCGCGCGTGGTCGGCGCACCCGAGGGCGTGAAGGGCATCTCGCTGTTCATCGTGCCCAAGTTCCTGGTCAATGCCGACGGCTCGCTTGGCGCACGCAACGACGCGCATTGCGTGAGCATCGAGCACAAGCTGGGCATCAAGGCCAGCCCGACCGCGGTGCTGCAGTTCGGCGACCATGGCGGCGCCATCGGCCAGCTCATCGGCCAGGAGAACCGCGGCCTCGAGTACATGTTCATCATGATGAACGCCGCGCGCTACGCGGTGGGCGTGCAGGGCATCGCGGTGGCCGAGCGGGCCTACCAGAAGGCCGTGGCCTATGCCCGTGACCGGGTGCAGAGCCGCCCGGTGGACGGCAGCCTGCTCGGCGCCGCGCCGATCATCCACCACCCCGACGTCAAGCGCATGCTGATGACGATGCGCGCCTACACCGAGGGCTGCCGCGCGATGGCGCTGGTGGCCGCGGCAGCGTTCGACGCCGCGCATCATCATCCCGACAAGGAGGTGCGCCAGCAGAACCAGGCCTTCTACGAGTTCATGGTGCCGCTGGTGAAGGGCCTGTCGACCGAGATGAGCCTGGAAGTCACCAGCCTGGGCGTGCAGGTGCACGGCGGCATGGGCTTCATCGAGGAGACCGGCGCGGCGCAGTACCTGCGCGATGCCAAGATCCTGACCATCTACGAAGGCACGACCGCGATCCAGGCCAACGACCTGGTGGGCCGCAAGACGGCGCGCGACGGCGGCCAGACGGCCCGGGCCATCGCGGCGCAGATCGAGCACACCGAGGCCGCGCTCGGCGCGCGGCAGTGCCGCCGCGTCGTCAGCTCAAGCGCCTGCGCGCGGCCGGCGACGCCTTGCTGGAGGTGGTCGACTTCGTCGCCGGCAACACCAAGGCGAGCCCGAATGCCGTGTTCGCCGGCAGCGTGCCCTACCTGATGCTGGCCGGCAACCTGATGGCCGGCTGGCAGATGGCGCGCGCGCTGGTGGTCGCCGCCGAGGACCGCCTGGCCGGGGCGGCGACGCGGCCTTCATGCAGGCCAAGATCGCCACGGCGCGCTTCTACGCCGACCACGTCCTCAACAAGACTTCGGGCCTGCGCGACAGCATCGTCGAAGGCGCCGAATCCGTGACCGCCCTGCCGCTGGAGGCCTTCTCGAGGCGCCTGACCTGGTCCCCGTGTCCCTGCCGCCCGTCCTGCAGAACCTGCCGCTGCCCATCATCGGCTCGCCGCTGTTCATCATCAGCAACCCCAAGCTGGTGATCGAGCAGTGCAAGGCCGGCGTCGTCGGCTCGATGCCGGCGCTCAACGCGCGGCCGGCCGCGCAGGTCGACGAGTGGCTGCACGAGATCACCGAGACGCTGGCGGCCTGGGACCGCGCCCACCCCGACAAGCCGGCGGCGCCGTTCGCCATCAACCAGATCGTGCACAAGACGAACGACCGGCTCGAGCACGACATGCAGGTCTGCGCCAAGTACAAGGTGCCGATCGTCATCACCTCGCTGGGCGCGCGCACCGACATCAACGACGCGGTGCATGGCTGGGGCGGCGTGGTGCTGCACGACATCATCAACAACATGTTCGCGAAGAAGGCGATCGAGAAGGGCGCCGACGGCCTGATCGCGGTGGCGGCCGGCGCCGGCGGCCATGCGGGCGTGAAGAGCCCGTTCGCGCTGATCCAGGAGATCCGCGAGTGGTTCGACGGCCCGCTGGCGCTGTCGGGCTCCATCGCCACCGGCGACGCGGTGCTGGCCGCGCAGGCCATGGGCGCCGACTTCGCCTACATCGGCTCGGCCTTCATCGCCACCGAGGAGGCACGCGCCAGCGAGGCCTACAAGCAGGCGATCGTCGAAGGCTCGTCGGACGACATCGTCTACTCGAGCCTGTTCACCGGCGTGCATGGCAACTACCTGAAGCCTTCGATCCGTGCGGCCGGCCTCGACCCCGACAACCTGCCCGAGAGCGACCCGAGCAAGATGAGCTTCGGTGGCGGCGAGGGCTCGAAGTCCAAAGCCTGGAAGGACATCTGGGGCTGCGGGCAGGGCATCGGCGCGGTCGACAAGGTGGTGCCCACGCGCGATCTGGTGGCGCGCCTGGCGCGCGAGTACGAGGACGCCCGGCAGCGATTGCTGGCCGCCTGAGGCGGACTCGTTCAGCCGACTTCGGCGTCGGAATCGCAGCCCTGGCCCGCGGCGATCACCCGGCGGGCGAACCACGACCAGGGCGAGCGCGAACTCGCGGCCCGGCCCATCAGGCCGCAGCGGTAGCGTCGCTGGGCGTCGTCCCAACGCAACGCCCGGCACGCGCCACGCAGGCGCAGCGAGACCAGCACGCCCACCGGGCAGGGCTCGGCCAGGCAACACACGCCGCAACCATTGCATGCCTCGCCCGGCCGCGGTTTCAGCGGCGCGTCAGCAGTGGATGCGGATGATCTGCATGTGGTCGTTCAAGCCCGGCTGCATTCTGTTTCGACGCCCCGGCCCTCAGTCCTTCGATTTGGTGGTCGATAACGGCGGTGTTACAGTCGCGCCCGAGACTTGACAGGTCCTTCCCGTCCCCTTGCTGGTAACAGTCAAGGCGGGTCGCTAGTCCGCCAGCCGGTGCAGCCGTGTCGCGGAAGGTTTTTCAACCCATCGGAGCCCCGGAAACCGGGGCGAGAGGTGAGCGCAAGATGATGCAGCAGCACAGGTCCAACTCGTACCTGTTCGGGGGCAATGCCCCCTACGTCGAGGAGCTGTACGAGGCCTACCTCGACAACCCCGGCAGCGTGCCCGACAACTGGCGCGCCTACTTCGACAACCTGCAGCACGTGCCCGCCGTCGACGGCAGCGAGGCCCGCGACGTGGCGCACGCCCCGGTCGTCGAATCCTTCGCGCAGCGTGCCAAGGCCAACGCCTTCAGCGTCAAGGCCAGCGCCACCGAACTCGCGGTCGCGCGCAAGCAGGTCCACGTCCAGTCGCTGATCGCCGCCTACCGTTCGCTCGGCGCACGCTGGGCCGACCTCGACCCGCTCAAGCGCCAGGAGCGCCCCAAGATCCCCGAGCTGGAGCCGGCGTTCTACGACCTGAGCGAGTCCGACATGGACATCACGTTCAGCGCCACGAACACCTATTTCACCACCGCCGAGCAGCAAACGCTGCGCGAGATCCTGCAGGCCCTGCGCGAAACCTACTGCGGCACCATCGGCGCCGAGTTCATGCACTGCACCGACCCGGCGGAAAAGCGCTGGTGGCAGGAGCGGCTGGAGTCGATCCGCAGCAAGCCCAGCTTCACGGCCGAGCAGAAGAAGCACATCCTCGACCGCCTGACCGCCGCCGAGGGCCTGGAGCGCTACCTGCACACCAAGTACGTCGGCCAGAAGCGCTTCTCGCTCGAAGGCGGCGAGAGCTTCATCGCCAGCGATGGACGAGGTGGTGCAGCGCGCCGGCGAGCGCGGCGTGCAGGAGATCGTCATCGGCATGGCCCACCGCGGCCGCCTGAACGTGCTCGTCAACACCCTGGGCAAGATGCCCAAGGACCTGTTCGCCGAGTTCGACCACACCGCCAAGGAAGACCTGCCCTCGGGCGACGTGAAGTACCACCAGGGCTTCTCCAGCGACGTCACGACGCCCGGCGGCCCGGTGCACCTGAGCCTGGCGTTCAACCCCTCGCACCTGGAGATCGTCAACCCGGTGGTCGAAGGCTCGGTCAAGGCGCGCATGGATCGCCGCGGCGACAAGACCGGCGATTCCGTGCTGCCGGTGCTGGTGCACGGCGACGCGGCCTTCGCCGGCCAGGGCGTGGTGATGGAGACGCTGGCGCTGGCGCAGACGCGCGGCTACTTCACCGGCGGCACGGTGCACCTGGTCATCAACAACCAGATCGGCTTCACCACCAGCGACCCGCGCGACAGCCGCTCGACGCTGTACTGCACCGACGTCGTCAAGATGATCGAGGCACCGGTGCTGCACGTGAACGGCGACGACCCCGAGGCCGTGGTGCTGTGCACCCAGCTCGCGCTGGACTACCGCCAGCAGTTCAAGAAGGACGTGGTGGTCGACATCATCTGCTTCCGCAAGCTGGGCCACAACGAGCAGGACACGCCGGCGCTGACGCAGCCGCTGATGTACAAGAAGATCGCCGTGCACCCCGGCACGCGCAAGCTGTACGGCGAGAAGCTCGTCGCACAGGGCGTGCTGCCGCCGGACGGCCCGGACGAGATGGTCAAGGGCTTCCGCGCCGCGATGGACGCCGGCAAGCACACCGTCGACCCGGTGCTGACCAACTACAAGAGCAAGTACGCGGTCGACTGGGCGCCGTTCCTCGGCAAGAAGTGGACCGACGCGGCCGACACCGCGCTGCCGCTGGCCGAGGTCAAGCGCCTGGCCGAGCGCATCACCACGCTGCCGGAGAAGTTCAAGGCGCATCCGCTGGTCGAGAAGGTGCTGGCCGACCGCGCCGCGATGGGCCGCGGCGAGATCAACGTCGACTGGGGCATGGGCGAACACCTCGCCTTCGCTTCGCTGGTGGCCAGCGGCTACGCGGTGCGCCTGTCGGGCGAAGACTGCGGCCGCGGTACCTTCACGCACCGCCACTCGGTGCTGCACGACCAGAACCGCGAGAAGTGGGACGAAGGCACCTACACGCCGCTGCAGCACGTGGCCGACGGCCAGGCGCCGTACGTCGTGATCGACTCGCTGCTGTCGGAAGAGGCCGTGCTCGGCTTCGAATACGGCTACGCGAGCGCCGAGCCGAACACGCTGGTGATCTGGGAAGCGCAGTTCGGCGACTTCGCCAACGGCGCGCAGGTGGTGATCGACCAGTTCATCGCCTCGGGCGAGGTCAAGTGGGGCCGCGCCAACGGCCTGACGCTGATGCTGCCGCACGGCTACGAAGGCCAGGGCCCCGAGCACAGCTCGGCGCGCCTGGAGCGCTTCATGCAGCTGGCGGCCGACAACAACATGCAGATCGTGCAGCCGACCTCGGCCAGCCAGATCTTCCATGTGCTGCGCCGGCAGATGGTGCGCCAGTTCCGCAAGCCGCTGGTCATCTTGACGCCCAAGAGCCTGCTGCGCAACAAGGACGCGACCTCGCCGCTGACCGACTTCACGCGCGGCGAGTTCAAGACCGTGATCGGCGAGGTGAATGCCGAGATCAACGCCGACAAGGTCAAGCGCATCATCGCCTGCTCGGGCAAGGTCTATTACGACCTCGTCAAGGCCCGTGTGGAGAAGAAGCAGAACGACGTGGCGATCATCCGCGTCGAGCAGCTCTATCCGTTCCCGCACAAGGCCTTCGCGGCCGAGATGAAGCGCTACCCGAACGCCACCGACGTCGTGTGGTGCCAGGACGAGCCGCAGAACCAGGGCGCCTGGTTCTTCGTGCAGCACTACATCCACGAGAACATGGCCGAGGGCCAGAAGCTCGGCTACGCCGGTCGCCCGGCCTCGGCCTCGCCGGCGGTGGGATATGCCCACCTGCACCAGGAGCAGCAGAAGGCGCTGCTCGACCAGGCCTTCGGCAAGCTCAAGGGCTTCGTTCTCACCAAGGAGCGACCCCGGGCGGCGGCCGCCCGCCGCCGCGGCCGCGGCGACCGGATACCAGAAAGAACTGACATGGCAATCGTAGAAGTCAAGGTCCCGCAGCTGTCCGAATCGGTGGCCGAAGCCACCCTGCTGCAGTGGAAGAAGAAGCCCGGCGAAGCCGTGGCGATGGACGAGATCCTGATCGAGATCGAGACCGACAAGGTCGTGCTCGAAGTGCCGGCGCCGGCTGCCGGCGTGCTGGCGCAGGTGGTCGGACGACGGCGGCCACCTGGTCAGCGACCAGGTCATCGCCCGCATCGACACCGACGGCAGGCCGCGGTGGCCCGCTGGCGTCAGCCCGTGGCCGCTGCCGCCCGTGGCCGCGGCCGCCGCCGCCGCCGGCCGCGCCGGCAGCAAGGCCGGCGTGGCGATGCCCGCCGCCGCCAAGCTGATGGCCGACAACAGCCTGGCCGCAGGCTCGGTGGCCGGCACCGGCAAGGACGGCCGCGTCACCAAGGGCGACGTGCTCGGCGCGCTGGCTGCACCGGCACCCGCCGTGGCGGCGCCGGTGGCCGTGGCGGCCGCTCCCGCCGTGGCCAAGCCGCTGCCCGCCGTGGCGGCACCGGCCGGCATGAACCTGGGCGATCGCCCCGAGCAGCGCGTGCCGATGAGCCGCCTGCGCGCCCGCGTGGCCGAGCGCCTGCTGCAGTCGCAGGCCACCAACGCCATCCTGACCACCTTCAACGAGGTCAACATGGCCCCGGTGATGGAGATGCGCAAGCGCTTCCAGGAGAAGTTCGAGAAGGAGCACGGCGTCAAGCTCGGCTTCATGAGCTTCTTCGTCAAGGCCGCGGTGGCCGCGCTGAAGAAGTACCCGGTGCTCAACGCCAGCGTCGACGGCAACGACATCGTCTACCACGGCTACTTCGACATCGGCATCGCGGTCGGTTCGCCGCGCGGCCTGGTGGTGCCGATCCTGCGCAATGCCGACCAGATGAGCTTCGCCGACATCGAGAAGAAGATCGCCGAGTTCGGCCAGAAGGCCAAGGACGGCAAGCTCTCGCTCGACGACCTGTCCGGCGGCACCTTCTCGATCAGCAACGGCGGCGTGTTCGGCTCGATGCTCTCGACGCCGATCATCAACCCGCCGCAGTCGGCCATCCTCGGCGTGCACGCCACCAAGGACCGCGCCGTGGTCGAGAACGGCCAGGTCGTGGTGCGGCCGATGAACTACCTGGCGATGAGCTACGACCACCGCATCATCGACGGCCGCGAGGCGGTGCTCGGCCTGGTGGCCATGAAGGAAGCGCTGGAAGATCCGGCTCGCCTGCTCTTCGACATCTGAGGAACAGACCATGAGCAACCAATTCGACGTCGTCGTCATCGGCGGCGGCCCGGGCGGCTACATCGCGGCGATCCGGGCGGCGCAGCTCGGCTTCAACGTCGCCTGCATCGACGAGTGGAAGAACGCCAAGGGCGGCCCGGCACCGGGCGGCACCTGCACCAACGTCGGCTGCATCCCGAGCAAGGCCCTGCTGCAGTCCAGCGAGCACTTCGAGCACGCCGGCCATTCCTTTGCCGACCACGGCATCGGCCTGAAGGACCTGAGCATCGACGTGGCCAAGATGCTCGCCCGCAAGGACACCGTCGTGAAGCAGAACAACGACGGCATCCTCTACCTGTTCAAGAAGAACAAGGTCACGTTCTTCCACGGCCGTGGCTCGTTCGTGAAGGCCGAGGGCGGCGCCTACGAGATCGCCGTGGCGGCGCGGCCAAGCCGGCCGCTGACCGCCAAGCAGGTCATCGTGGCCACCGGCTCCGGCGCCGGCGCCTGCCCGGCGCGCCGTTCGATGAGGAGCAGATCCTCAGCAACGACGGCGCGCTGCGCATCCCGGCCGTGCCGAAGACGCTGGGCGTGATCGGCTCGGGCGTGATCGGCCTGGAGATGGGCTCGGTCTGGCGCCGCCTGGGCGCGCAGGTCACCGTGCTCGAGGCGCTGCCGACCTTCCTCGGCGCCGTCGACGAGCAGGTGGCCAAGGAGGCGCACAAGGCCTTCACCAAGCAGGGCCTGAAGATCGAGCTGGGCGTGAAGATCGAGTCGGTCAAGGCCGACAAGAAGGGCGTCACCGTCGCCTATGCCGATGCCAAGGGCGCGGCGCAGACGCTGGCCGTCGACAAGCTGATCGTCTCGATCGGCCGCTCGCCCAACACCACCGGCCTGAATGCCGAAGCCGTGGGCCTGAAGCTCGACGAGCGTGGCGCGATCGAGGTCGACGACGAGTGCCGCACCAACCTGCCCGGCGTGTGGGCGGTGGGCGACGTGGTGCGCGGCCCGATGCTGGCGCACAAGGCCGAGGAAGAGGGCGTCGCGGTGGCCGAGCGCATCGCCGGCCAGCACGGCCACGTCAACTTCAACACCATCCCCTGGGTGATCTACACCAGCCCGGAGATCGCCTGGGTCGGGCAGACCGAGCAGCAGCTGAAGGCCGCCGGGCGCGCCTACAAGGCGGGCAGCTTCCCGTTCATGGCCAACGGCCGCGCGCGGGCGCTGGGCGACACCACCGGCTTGGTGAAGTTCCTGGCCGACGCGGCCACCGACGAGATCCTGGGCGTGCACATCGTCGGCCCGTTCGCCAGGAGCTGATCTCCGAGGCGGTGGTGGCGATGGAGTTCAAGGCCAGCGCCGAGGACATCGCGCGCATCTGCCATGCGCATCCGTCGCTGAGCGAGGCCACCAAGGAAGCCGCGCTCGCGGTCGACAAGCGCACCTTGAACTTCTGAGTCCGGCCAACGCATGGGCGTTCGTCAGCTGTACGAGCAGACGCTCGCCGAGCGTGGGTATGCCGCCGACCCCGCGCAGCTGCGTGCCATCGCGGCGCTGGAGCGCTGCGAGAACGAGTGGGCCGACTACAAGGCCCGGCGTGGCAATGCGCTGACCAAGCTGATCGCGCGGCCGCCGATCCCGCGCGGTGTCTACATGCACGGCGGCGTGGGCCGGGGGAAGAGCTTCCTGATGGACTGCTTCTTCAACTCGGTGCCGCTGATGCGCAAGACGCGGCTGCACTTCCACGAGTTCATGCGCGAGGTGCATCGCGAGCTGGCCGAGCTCAAGGGCGTGGTCAATCCGCTGCACGAGCTGGGCGCGCGCATCGCACGTCGGCACCGACTGATCTGCTTCGACGAGTTTCACGTCGCCGACGTCACCGACGCGATGATCCTGCACAGGCTGCTCGATTCGCTGTTCGAGCACCGCGTGAGCATCGTCACGACCTCGAACTTCCACCCCGACGAGCTGTACCCGAACGGCCTGCACCGCGACCGCATCCTGCCGGCCATCGAGCTGCTGAAGGAGAAGCTCGAGGTCGTCAACGTCGACAACGGCACCGACTACCGCCAGCGCACGCTCGAGCAGGTGGAGATGTACCACGCGCCGCTCGGTGCGCAGGCCGATGCGGCGATGGCACTGGCCTTCGAGAGCTGGCCGAGGCGCGCGACGAGGACCCGGTGCTGCACATCGAGCACCGCGAACTGCGCGCGGTGCGGCGCGCCGGCGGCGTGGTGTGGTTCGACTTCCGCACGCTGTGCGGCGGGCCGCGCTCGCAGAACGACTACCTCGAGCTGGCTTCGCAGTTCCACACCGTGGTGCTCTCCGACGTGCCGCAGATGGCGCCGCGCATGGCCAGCGAGGCGCGGCGCTTCACCTGGCTGGTCGACGTGCTGTACGACCGGCGCGTGAAGCTCATCATGTCGGCCGAGGTGGAACCCGAGCAGCTCTACACCGAAGGCCCGCTGGCGCACGAGTTCCCGCGCACGGTGTCCCGCCTGGCAGAGATGCGATCAGCGGAGTTCCTGGCGCTGTCGCGGCGGACGGTGGACACTTCGTTGACATGAACCCGTTCTTGATGCGCTGCGTGCTGCTGTGGGTTTGCGGGCTCCTGGCCTGCATCCCGGCGCAGGCCGACGACCGACAGGAGCGCGCGCGCATCGCCCGCGAGCGTGACGAGGCCACGCTGCGCTTTCAGCAGCGCCAGCGCGAATGCGAGCAGCGCTTTGCCGTCACCGCCTGCGTCGACGAGGCCCGCGCCGAACACCGGCAGGCGCTGTTGCGCCTGCGTGGCCAGGAGAGCGACGAGGCGGAACGCAAGCAGCGTGCCGCACAGCGGATGGCGGCGATCCGCGAGAAGGTGAGTGCCGAGGCGGCCCGCGATGCGTCGCCGCGGCCCGTGCGGCCGGCACCTGCCATGCAGGTCAGAGAGCCGCGCCGCGCTCGTCGGCGATCCGCGGCCCGCCCTGGGGGGGCGCGCCGGGCCGGCCCAGGGGGCGCGCAGCGCGAGAGAGCGCCAGCGCGAAGCCAGGGCACATCGGGACGAGGCCGCCAGGCGGCAGGCCGAGCGGGCGAAACCTGGAAAGTCGGCAGGGGCGCCGTTGCCTGACCCGGCCGGTCGCTGAACGCCGTCAACCCAACGGATCGACGCGCACCAGCGCCAGCGACAGGTTGTCGCCGCCGCCCCGGGCGCGCTGGCGCGCCTTGCTGACCAGCATCTCGCTGGCCTCGCGCGGCGGCAGGGCATGCACGATGGCGCCCAGTTCGCGCGGCGTGAAGTAGTGCCACAGGCCGTCGCTGCAGGCAAGCACGCAGTCGCCGATCTCCATCCGCTCGACCAGGCCCACCGACAAGGGCGGATCCTGGTGGGTGCCCAGGCAGCCCGTCAGCAGGTTGGACTGCGGGTGGTTGTTGGCCTCTTCCTCGGAGATCGAGCCTTCGGCGACGAGGCGCTGCACGTAGGAGTGGTCGACCGTGCGCGCCATCATGTCGGAGCCGCGGAAGTGGTACACGCGGGAGTCGCCGGCGTGCACGAAGTGGCATTCGCGCGTCGGGCTGATGATGTAGGCGGCGACCGTGCTGTGCGGTTCTTCTTCGGACGTGATCGCGGTCAGCTTGATCATGAGGTGCGCTTCGAGCACCAGTTGCTTGAGCGCCTCGGCGGTGTCGTCGCGCGAGGGCGAGAAGCGCTCGAAGATCTGCTGTGCGGTCAGGATGACCTGGTCGGCTGCCTTGCGGCCGCCGCTCTTGCCACCCATGCCGTCGGCCAGCACGGCCATCACGCTGCCGGGCACACGGTGGTGCGGGATGATCTGCACCTGGTCTTGCTGGTAGGCCCGGTCGCCACGGTGGATGCCGGTGGCGGCGGACAGGCGGTAACCGACGCTCGTGGTGCTCATGGCCGAAAACTATAATCGCTCCCGCCTCCGGCGTCGGAGCAAATTACGCGATTAAGTCGCGCGCCGATGGACGACAACCTGCACTCCCTGCCTCGACGGCTGATCGAACTGCGCATCGAGCATGCCGATCTGGACAGCCTGATCGATCAGGCCGTGATCGAACACCCCAGCGACGATCTCGCCGTGCGGCGCCTGAAGAAGCGCCGCCTGGCGCTGCGAGACATGATCGCCCGGCTGGAAGCCGAGCTCGACCCGCCCGAGCCGGCATGACGCCGGACCACCCCGCGTCCGCCGGCTCCCTGGTCGCCGCTGCTCGCGATGCGCTGAGCGCCGCCGGCGCGCTGGCGCGCCGCGACGAGCGGCATGTGGAGCGCGAGGTGCAGATGACCATGGCACAGGCCGTGGCCGAAGCCATCGAGAGCCGCACCGCGCTCGTTGCCGAGGCGGGCACCGGTGTCGGCAAGACCTTCGCCTACCTGGTGCCGACCTTGCTCAGCGGGGCGAGGGCGCTGGTCAGCACCGCGACGAAGAGCCTGCAGGACCAGCTCTTCCTGCGCGACCTGCCGCGGCTGCGCGACGCGCTGCAGCTGCCGGTGAGCATCGCGCTGCTCAAGGGCCGCAGCAGCTACCTGTGCCTGCACCGCATGAAGCAGGCGCGCCAGTCGGCGACGCTGCCCGACCGCTGGGCGGTGCGCACGCTGGCCAAGGTGGAGCAGTGGTCGCAGTCCACGGCAAGCGGCGATCTGGCCGAACTCGACGGGCTGGACGAGCGCAGCAGCGTGATCCCGCTGGTCACCTCGTCGCGCGAGAACTGCCTGGGCAGCGAGTGCCCGGATTTCCGAGCCTGCCATGTCGTCAAGGCCCGTCGCGAGGCGATGGCGGCCGACCTGGTGGTGGTCAATCACCACCTGTTCTTCGCCGACATGGCGTTGCGCGACACTGGCGTGGCCGAGTTGCTGCCCAGCGTCGAAGTGGCGGTGTTCGACGAGGCGCACCAGCTCGCCGAGGCCGGTGTGCAGTTCCTCGGCACCACGCTGTCGACCGCGCAGGCACTGGACTTCGCGCGCGACCTGCTCGCTGTCGGCCTGCAGCAGGCGCGTGGCCTGGCGCCCTGGCAGGAGCTGGCGGCCGGCTGCGAGAAGGCCGCACGCGAGCTGCGCATCGCTGCCGCCGGGCCGTTGCGCGAGCCGCGCGGCACGCTCAAGCTGCGCTGGGAAGAGCGCGCCGGGCGCGACGATTTCGCAGCGGCCTTGCAGGGCCTGGGCCGCGCATGTGACGCTGCCGGCGAGGCGCTCGATGGCGTCGGCGAGCTGTCGCCGGATTTTTCCAAGCTGGCCGAGCGCGCCGGGCAACTCGCTGTGCTGGCCGATCGTTTCGGCGCCGCGGCCGCCGACGGCCGCGTGCGCTGGATCGATCTGTCGCCCCACCAGGCGCGGCTGGTCGAGTCGCCGCTGGACATCCGCGAGGCGCTGTCCGAGCAGATGGCCGCCGGCGGCAAGGCCTGGATCTTCACTTCGGCCACGCTGGGCGACGACGAGGCTCTGAGCTGGTTCACCGAGCAGGCGGGCCTGGAGCAGGCGCGCACCCTGCGCGTGGGCAGCCCGTTCGACTATGCCGCCCACGCGCGCCTGTACGTGCCGGCGGGCTTTCCGAAGCCCAACGAAGCCGGGCATCCGGCCGCCGTGGCCACGCTGGCCGCCCGGCTGGCGCGCACGCTGGGTGGGCGGACCTTCGTGCTGACCACCACCTTGCGCGCGCTGCAGGCCATCGGCGAAGCGCTGCGCGCGCAGTTCGAGGAGAACGGCGATGCGTTGCGTGTGCTGCGGCAGGGCGAAGCGCCGAAACGCCAGCTGATGCAGCAGTTCCTTGCCGAGCCGCGCTCGGTGCTGGTGGGCTCGCAGAGTTTCTGGGAGGGCATCGACGTGCCCGGCGACGCGCTGCAGTGCGTGATCATCGACAAGCTGCCGTTCCCGCCGCCCAACGACCCGCTCGTCGAAGCGCGCGTGAAGCGGCTCGAGGCGCAGGGGCGCAATGCGTTCGCAGACTACTTCGTCGCCGAGGCCGCGGTGTCGCTCAAGCAGGGCGCCGGGAGACTGATCCGCAGCGAGACCGATCGTGGCCTGCTGGTGGTGTGCGACCCGCGCATGGCGGGCATGAACTACGGCCGGCGCCTGCGGGAGGCCCTGCCGCCGATGACCCGCGTGGCCAACGAGGCCGAAGCGCAGGCCTGGCTGGCGACGCTGGCCGGCCAGACGCTGCCGTTCTGAGCAGCCTGGCCTACCAGATCTGCCACCACTGCCGCTCGCGGGTGCTCAGGCCCTGGCTGGCGAAGCGGCTGTTCGGGAAGTTCTTCGCCAGCACGCGTTGCGCATCGTCGCGCAGGTCGTTCAAGCCGAGCCGGTCGTAGCTCTGCACCATGATGACCAGGGCCTCCTCGGCCGAGGGCGAAAACTGGAACTCCTGCACCGTCTGCTGAGCACGGTTCGCGGCGGCGATGTAGGCGCCGCGGCGGAAGTAGTAGCGCGCCACGTGCACTTCGTAGGCTGCCAGCGAGTTGACGATGTAGTTCATGCGGATCTGCGCGTCTTCGGCGTAGATCGATCGCGGGTACTGGTCGACGAGCTGCTTGAACGACTGGTACGAGTCGCGCGAGGCCTGCTGGTCGCGCTCGGACAGGTCCTGCGCGGCCAGGTTGCCGAGGATGCCCAGGTTGTCGTTGAAATTGACCACGCCCTGCAGGTACAGCGCATAGTCGACGCCGGGGCTGGAGGGGTTGAGCTTGATGAAGCGCTCGAGCACCGTCAGTGCCTGGGCCTTCTCGCCGCTGCGCCACAGCACGTAGGCTCGCTCGATCTGCGCCTGCTGCGCCAGCGGCGTGCCGGCGGCGCGGCCTTCCAGGCGCTCGAGCAGCTTGGCTGCCTTGTCGTAGGCGCCCGAGGCCATCTCGTCCTTGGCCTCTGCATACAATTTCTCGGGCGACCACGAGACACTCTCGTCCTGCGGTGCCGAGCCGCAGCCCGCCAGGGCCAGGGCAAGGGTGATCAGGGCAGCGCGCGCACCCAGCGGGCCGGTCCAACGCAACAGATCCATGGGCAGGGGCAGATCGCGGACGAACGCGCTGCCTGTCATCAACAGAGAGCGGGATTATATGGACGAGCCCCTGGACGACGGCGGCGAGAGCGAACGTCGAACGGTCGATGCGGCGGCCTCATGGCATGGCCTGCGCCTGGACAAGGTGCTGGTGGCCATGGCCGGCGAGTTCTCGCGCAGCCACCTGCAGGGCCTGATCGAGCAGGGGCACGTGCGCGTGGGCGGGGTGGTGGCGAGTTCTGCCTCGCAGCGTGTGCAGGCTGGCCAGCGCATCGAGGTCGAACTGGTTGGCACCGAGGAGAGCCGGGCCTTCAAGGCCGAAGCGATGGTGCTGGACATCGTCCACGAAGACGCCGACGTGATCGTGGTGAACAAGCCTGCCGGGCTGGTGGTGCACCCGGCGGCGGGCAACTGGTCGGGCACGCTGCTCAACGGCCTGCTGGCCCACCATGCGGGTGCCAGCCTGCTGCCGCGCGCGGGCATCGTGCATCGCCTCGACAAGGACACCTCGGGCCTGATGGTCGTGGCCAAGACGCTGGTGGCCATGACGGCGCTGGTGCGTGCCATCGGCGAGCGCTCGGTGCACCGTCGCTACATGGCGCTGTGCCACGGCGAACTCGCGGAGCGGGCGTTCAGCATCGATGCGCCGATCGGGCGCGACCCGCAGTCGCGCGTGCGCATGGGCGTGCTCGCTTCGGGCAAGCCGGCGCGCACGGACGTCGAGCGCGTGGCGGTGCGCGACGGGTTCAGCGCCGTGCACTGCACGTTGCACACCGGACGCACGCACCAGATTCGCGTGCACCTGGCCTCGCGCGGGCACCCGCTGGTGGCCGACGCGCTGTATGGCGGTACGCCGGCGCTGGGCATGACGCGACAGGCCCTGCATGCGGTCCGGCTCGGCTTCAACCATCCCGTCGGTGGCCAGGCGCTGCAGTTCGAGTGCCCACCTCCGCCGGACCTGGATTCTGCGTGGCGCCAGGTGGCGCGCAAACACTGAACACCCCGATGGCGCGCTTGGGTACAATGCGCGCCAGACCCCCAGCCCGACTGCCTGCGCCAGCGCCATCACCGTGGCCGCGCCGAGAGTCCGGTTGCCGGGCAGTCTGGCGGGCCTGGAGGCTCGCCAGCCCACGCCGCAGCACGATGCGCGGCCAACAGCCAGTTGCAGTGTGTCATCCCGTGGGGTGACGCTCGACACGAGCCCGTAGACCAGCCGGATACCCCCGGCCGAGGATTTGACAGGATCCATGAACACACAGGATGCGAAGCGCGTCCTCGAGACCGCGCTCATCTGCGCCAGCCAGCCGATGCCCCTGCGCGACATGCGCACCTTGTTCAACGATGAACTGGGCCCCGACACGCTGCGCGCCTTGCTCGACGAACTGACACGCGACTGGGACAGCCGCGGCGTCGAACTCGTGGCACTGGCGCAGGGCTGGCGATTCCAGAGCCGGCCCGAGATGCGCGAGTTCCTCGATCGACTCAACCCGGAGAAGCCGCCGAAGTATTCGCGTGCCGTGATGGAGACGCTGGCGATCATTGCCTACCGTCAACCGGTGACACGCGGCGACATCGAAGACATCCGCGGCGTCACCGTGGCCAGCCAGATCATCAAGCAGCTCGAGGACCGTGGCTGGGTCGAGGCGATCGGCTACCGCGAGGCCCCCGGCCGCCCGGCGCTGCTGGCCACGACGCGCCATTTCCTCGATGACCTGGGCCTGGCGAGCCTCGAGCAGTTGCCCCTGCTTGACGGCGCCCCTGCGGCTGGCGCGATGCTGGCCGACGCCTTGCCCGAGCAGGCCTCGCTGATCGACGCGCAGGCGGCGCTGGCGCTCGATGCGCCTGCGGACGCGACCGATGTGGCCTTCGAAGCCACCGAAATCGCGGCTGTCGCGATGACTGCCGACGAGGCAGCGACCGAGCCAGCCTTCGACAGCTCGGTCGATGTGCCTGTTGCGGGCGAGCCTGATCCCGCCCCCGCCCCCCCGAACGACCCCGAGCCCGAGCCTGCGGCCGACGCCGCCCCGATGGAACCCCAAGCATGAACCTGCCGCCCGAGTCTCAGCCCGACGCCCCCGATGAGGCAGTCACGCCCGCGACCGACACCGCGACGCCCAAGCCGGCGCGAAAGCGCCGGGCCGTGGCCAAGTCCGCCGAGGCAGAAGCCGGCGCGGCGACGGAGACTGCGGCCGAAGAGGCACCCAAGCCGCGCCGTCGCAAGGCTCCAGCGGCTGCTGTGGCCGATGCAGGAGCGCAGGAGCCTGCGGCTGCGGCCCCGACACAGCCGGTAGCCGAGCTGCGAACCGAGGCACCGCAGGCGCAAGCCCACGACGGCGCGCCGCAGGCCGTGCGCGTTGCCGATGGCGGCTCCGGCGAAAGTGGTGAAGCGGGTGATGCAGGCGGCGAAGGCGGCGAGCCGGGCGAGGGCGGCGAAGAGGGCGCACGCCGCGGCCGGCGCCGCGGCCGGCGCGACCGCCGGCGCGGCGAAGGCGGCGAACCGGTGACGCCGGAGGCCGCGCAGGCGGCCGCCGCGCAGCGCACCGGCGAGGTGTTCGCCGAGGTGCTTTCCGGCGCCTTCGACGAGGCCGGTGAGGCCATCGCCGAAGTGGCGTCCGAGCTGCCGGCTGAGGTGTCACCGCAGGCCGCCGACAGCGCCGAGAACGCCGAAGCGGGCGAGGCTGGTGAATCCGGCGGCGCCGGCGAGGCCGAGCCGCACAAGCGCGTGCTGGCTGCCGAGCCCGATGCGCCGAAGCTGCAGAAGGTGCTGGCGCAGTCCGGCGTCGGCTCGCGGCGCGACATGGAGGCGATGATCACCGACGGCCGCATCACCGTGAACGGCGAACCGGCGCACATCGGCCAGCGCATCTCCTTCGGCGACCGCATCGCGCTCGACGGCAAGCCGGTGAAGGTGCGCATCCAGCAGCCGCCGCCGCGCGTGATCGCGTACCACAAGCCGGTGGGCGAGGTGGTCACCAACGACGACCCGCAGCAGCGGCCGACGGTGTTCCGGCGCCTGCCGCGCCTGCAGCACGGCAAGTGGCAGGCGGTGGGCCGGCTGGACATCAACACCGAAGGTTTGCTGCTGTTCACCACATCCGGTGAACTGGCCAACCAGCTGATGCACCCTCGCTTCGGCGTGGAGCGCGAGTACGCGGTGCGCGTGCTCGGCACGCTGGACAGCGAGGACAAGGCGCAACTTCTCGAGGGCGTGGAGATCGACGGCCAGACCGCCGCCTTCCGCTCCATCGAAGACGGTGGCGGCGAAGGCGCCAACCACTGGTACCGCGTCGTCATCACCGAAGGCCGCAATCGAGAGGTGCGCAAGCTGTTCGACGCTGTCGACCTGACGGTCAGCCGGCTCATCCGCATTCGTTACGGCTGCGTGGTGCTGCCGCGTGGCCTCAAGCGGGGTGTATGGGTCGACATGGGCCCGGAAGACGTGCGTGCGATCCGGCGCCTGGCCAGCGGGCCGGCCCAGCCGCGTCCCGAAGAGCGGCGCGACGGCCGCAACGAACCGCGCAACAAGCCGCGCAACGAGGCCCGTGGCGACGGTCGCCCGCCCGCGGGTCGGCCGAACGACCGCGGTGGGCGCGGCGGGCCGCCGCAGCAGCGCAGCAGGGTGCCTGCGCCGGACGCTCCGCCGCTGGAGAACCGCGAGCGCGGCGAGTTCGATGGCGACGAGGATTTCGACATCGACCCGATGAACATCCCGAACCCGCTCGAGCAGACCTTTGACAAGCGCTTCGTGCAGAACCCGCGCAGCCGGGTCGGCGGGCGTGGCTTCGGGCAGGGCGGCGGAGGTTTCGGCCCGGGCGGCAGCAGCCAGCCCACCGGCGGCGGCGGCGCGAAGAAGGGCGGCCCGAAGCAGCCCGACCCGATGCAGACCTCGGTGGGCTACATCGGAGGGGACGCTTTCCATCGCAAGAACCGCGGTGGCCGCGGAGGTAGCGGCGGTGGTGGATTCGGCGGCGGCAGAAGTGGCGGCGGCGGTGGTGGTGGTGGATTTGGCGGCGGTGGCAGCGGCGGCGGTGGTGGCCGGCGTGGTCGCTGAAGCCCTTGCGACATCAGCCTGACGCACTGCGCAAGCTACAATCCGAAACTTTGCCAAGTTATTGATTCAGGAGAAGAATTCATGGCGCTCGAACGCACCCTTTCGATCATCAAACCCGACGCCGTCGCGAAGAACGTGATCGGCCAGATCTATGCTCGTTTCGAGGGCGCAGGCCTGAAGATCGTCGCAGCGAGGATGGCCCACCTCTCGCGCGGCGAAGCCGAGCAGTTCTACGCCGTGCACAAGGCCCGTCCCTTCTTCAAGGACCTGGTCGACTTCATGATCTCGGGCCCGGTGATGATCCAGGCGCTCGAAGGCGAGAACGCGATCGCAAAGAACCGCGAGCTGATGGGCGCCACCGACCCGAAGAAGGCCGAGAAGGGCACCATCCGCGCCGATTTCGCCGACAGCATCGACGCCAATGCGGTGCACGGCTCCGACGCGCCGGAAACGGCCGCCGTGGAAGTGGCGTTCTTCTTCCCCGGCATGAACATCTACTCGCGCTGACTCCGATGAGCGTGGTCAACCTGCTCGATTTCGACCGGGACGGGTTGACCGCGTTCGTCGAACAGCTCGGCGAGAAGCGCTTCCGCGCCACGCAGCTGTTCCGCTGGATCCACCAGAAGGGCGCGTCGGACTTCGACGCCATGTCCGATCTGGCCAGGTCATTGCGCGACAAGCTGCGCGAACGCGCCGCGGTGCAGTCGCTGCCAGTGATCAGCGAGCATGTGTCGAACGACGGCACTGTCAAGTGGCTGTTCGACGTCGGCGCCGGCAATGCGATCGAGACGGTCTTCATCCCGGAATCCGACCGCGGCACGCTGTGCGTGTCGTCGCAGGCCGGCTGTGCAGTCGGGTGCCGCTTCTGTTCGACCGGGCACCAGGGTTTCAGCCGCAACCTCTCCACCGGCGAGATCCTGGCGCAGCTGTGGCATGCCGAGCACCAGCTTCGCCGGCGCCTGGGCCTGAAGGAAGGTGAGCGCGCCGTCACCAACGTGGTGATGATGGGCATGGGCGAGCCGCTGCAGAACTACGCGGCCCTCGTGCCGGCATTGCGCGCCATGCTCGACGACCACGGCTACGGGCTGTCGCGCCGACGCGTGACGGTGTCGACCTCCGGCATGGTGGCGATGATCGACCGCCTGCGCGAGGACTGCCCGGTGGCGCTGGCGGTGTCGCTGCATGCGCCGAACGACGCGCTGCGCAACGATCTGGTTCCGCTGAACCGCAAGGACGGGATCGACGCGCTTCTCGACGCCTGCGTGCGCTACCTGCCGGCCGCACCGCGCGACTTCGTGACCTTCGAGTACTGCATGCTCGACGGCGTCAACGACACGCCCGAGCTCGCTCAGGAGCTGGTGCGGCTCGTCAAGGGCCGCGTGCCCTGCAAGGTGAACCTGATTCCGTTCAACCCGTTCCCGCAGTCTGGCCTGGTGCGCTCGTCCGCCGAGCGCGTGCAGGCCTTCGCAGCCGTGTTGCTGCGCGCCGGCATCGTGACGACGGTTCGCAAGACGCGCGGCGACGACATCGACGCGGCCTGCGGCCAGCTCGCCGGCGAGGTGCAGGACCGCACGCGTGTGCACCAGCGGCTCGTGCATGCGCCCGTGAAGGTGATGCGGCGCGCAGCGCCGATGCAGGAGACCAAGGCATGAAGGGCAACGCCCGATTCCTCGCGCGGGTGATCGTCGGCCTGTTCGCCGTGTGGCTGGTCGGCTGCTCGACCACGGTGTCCACGAGCTCCGGGCCGGTCAGCGATGTGCGCGGCAAGCCTGGCGCCCCCGAGGAGGGCGACGCTGCGCGCCGCGCGCAGGTGCGGCTCGAGCTGGCCAGCGCCTATTTCAGCCGCAACCAGATGGACGTGGCGCTCGAAGAGGTCAATCGCTCGATCGCCGCCGACCCGAATGTCGGCGCGGCGCACAACCTGCGCGGACTGATCCTGGGCAACCTGGGGCAGGACAGCCAGGCAGAAGAAAGCTTTCGCCGCGCGCTCGCGCTGAACGCGCGCGACGTCGATGCGATGCAGAACTACGGCTGGTTCCTGTGCCAGCACAAACGCTATGGCGAGGCTGACGCGCAGTTCACGCAGGCGCTGACCATCCCTCAGCGCCGAGACACGGGGCGCATCCTGCTCACCCAGGGTGTGTGCCATGCCTTCGCCGGACAGCTGGAAGAAGCCGAGAAGGCGCTGATGCGCTCGTTCCAGGTCGACCCGGGCAACCCGTCGACCTCGGTCAACCTGGCCGAGGTGCTGCTTCGTCGGGGCGAGCCGGAGCGGGCGCGCTTCCACATCCGTCGCATCAACAGCAACCCGAACTACATCAGCGCACAGACGCTGTGGCTCGCCGTGCGCATCGAGCACAAGCTGGGCAACCAGAACGGCGTCGCCGAACTGGGCGCGCAGTTGCGCGCGCGCTATCGCGAATCGCGCGAAGCGGTGGCCTTCGAACGAGGGCAGTTCAATGAGTGAGACGCCCGACAGCGCGGCGCCGAGGCCGCCCGCGGTCACCGCCGGCAGCCTGCTGCGCCAGGCCCGGCAAGCCCAGGGCATGCACATCGCCGTGCTGGCCACCGCGATCAAGGTGACGCCGCGCAAGCTCGAGGCGCTCGAGAACGACCGCCTCGACGAACTGCCCGACGCGACCTTCACGCGGGCGCTGGCGCAGACCGTCTGCCGCACGCTGAAGATCGATCCGGCGCCGGTGCTCGCGCTGCTGCCGCCGCCGCCGGGCCATCGGCTCGAGCAGGTCGGAGAGGGCATCAATGCGCCGTTCCGTGAACGCCCGGGGATGAGCCAGGGTGGCGACTGGTCGCTGCTCGGCTCGCCGGCAGTGTGGGCGCCGCTGTTGTTTCTGGTGCTCGCCGGCATCGTCTATTTCCTGCCGCCCGGCACGCTGACCGTGCCCCTCGCGCAGCCCGCGTCGGCTCCGGCCGTGTCGGCCGGCCGGGTCGCGAGTGCACCGGCTGCGGCACCCGCGACGGTCACCGCTCCGCTGGCAGCGGTGCCGGCGCCCGCGGCATCCGTCGTCGTCGAGACGGTGCATTCGGTGCCGCCCGCAGCCGCAGGACGACGCGGCCAGCGCCGCCACCTCGCCGGCGGCCAGCATGGCCGGCGTGCTGCAACTCCGTGTGGACGGCGAGTCCTGGGTCGAGGTGCTCGACGCGCGCGGCCAGACCCTGCTGTCGCGGCTGTTGCAGCCCGGCGAGGCGGTCGGTGTCGACGGCGCGATGCCGATGAAGGTCACCATCGGCAATTCGGCCGTGACGCAACTGTCTTTCCGCGGCAAGCCGATCGAGCTGGCCGGCTTCACCCGCGACAACGTCGCCCGGCTGGACCTGAAGTAACGAGGCCCGAGATGAGCGAGCAGCGGATTTCCCTCGAAGAGTTCATCGAGCCGGCGCGCCCCGCCCAGCGCCGCTCGCACCAGGCGCAGGTGCGCTGGGGCTCGCGCGTCGTGACCATCGGCGGCGGCGCACCGGTGCGCGTGCAGTCGATGACCAACACCGACACGGTCGACGCGATCGGCACCGCCATCCAGGTCAAGGAGCTGGCCATCGCCGGCTCGGAGATGGTGCGCATCACCGTCAACACGCCCGAGGCCGCCGAGGCAGTGCCGCACATCCGCGAGCAGCTCGACCGCATGGGCATCGACGTGCCGCTGATCGGCGACTTCCACTACAACGGCCACCGCCTGCTCACCGAGCATCCGGCTTGCGCCGAGGCGCTGTCGAAGTACCGCATCAACCCGGGCAACGTCGGCAAGGGCGACAAGCGCGACCGCCAGTTTGCGCAGATGGTCGAAGCGGCAGCGAAGTTCGACAAGCCGGTGCGCATCGGTGTCAACTGGGGCAGCCTCGACCAGGAACTGCTCGCGCAGCTGATGGACGAGAACGCGAAGCTGGCCGAGCCGCACGAGCCGCAGCAGATCATGTACCGCGCGATCATCATGTCGGCGGTCGAGTCGGCGCACCGCGCCGAGGAGATCGGCCTGCGGCCCGAACAGATCATCCTGTCATGCAAGATGTCGGGCGTGCAGGACCTGGTGAGCGTCTATCGTGCGCTCGCCAAACGTTGCGACTACCCGCTGCACCTGGGCCTGACCGAAGCCGGCATGGGCACCAAGGGCACGGTGGCCTCCACCGCCGCGCTGGCGCTGCTGCTGCAGGACGGCATCGGCGACACCATCCGCGTCAGCCTCACGCCGCAGCCCGGCGAGGCGCGCACGCAGGAGGTGGTGGTGGCGCTGGAGATCCTGCAGTCGCTGGGCCTGCGTTCGTTCAACCCGAGCGTGACTGCCTGCCCGGGCTGCGGCCGCACCACCAGCACGACGTTCCAGGAACTGGCCAAGCAGATCGACGACTACCTGCGCGCGCAGATGCCGGTCTGGAAGGGCAAGTACCCTGGCGTCGAGACGATGAAGGTCGCGGTGATGGGCTGCATCGTCAACGGCCCGGGCGAGAGCAAGCATGCCGACATCGGTATCAGCCTGCCCGGCACCGGCGAGGCGCCGGCCGCGCCGGTGTTCATCGACGGCGAGAAGGCACTGACCCTGCGCGGCGACGGCATCGTGCAGGAGTTCCACCGCATCGTCGAGGACTATGTCGAGAAGCGCTTCGGCGCCGCAACCGCGGCCTGAGGCGATACCCCACCGAAGGGTCGGCCGCGCGAGCGGCGTCGATCCGCTGCACCACGATTCCATGGCTGAACCGATACGCGCCGTCAAGGGCATGAACGACATCCTCCCGCCGGATTCCGCCCGGTGGGAGTGGCTCGAGGACAAGATCCGCGCGCTGATGCACCGCTACGGCTACGCCAACGTGCGCACGCCGATCGTCGAGCCGACGGCGCTGTTCGTGCGCGGCCTCGGCGAGGTGACCGACATCGTCGAGAAGGAGATGTATTCCTTCGTCGATTCGATGAACGGCGACCGCCTGTCGCTGCGCCCGGAAAACACCGCCGGCGTGGTGCGCGCGATGACCGAGCACTCGTTCCTGCGCGACGGCGGGCGGCGCCTTTTCTACATCGGCCCGCAATTCCGCCACGAGCGTCCGCAGAAGGGCCGCTCGCGGCAGTTCCACCAGTTCGGTGCCGAGGCGCTGGGCTACGCCGGCCCGGACGTCGACGCCGAGCTGATCCTGATGCTGCGCGCGCTGTGGCGCGACCTGGGCATCGTCGAAGAACGCGACGTGCGCCTGGAGCTCAACAGCCTGGGCCAGCCGGGCGAGCGCCTGGCCCACCGCGCGGCGCTGATCAAGCACCTCGAGGCGCACGCCGAGCAGCTCGATGAAGACGCCAAGCGCCGCCTGCACACGAACCCGCTGCGCATCCTGGACAGCAAGAACCCGGCGATGCAGGCGCTCATCGAGGCCGCGCCGCAGTTGCCGGATTTCCTCGGCGCCGAGTCGCTGGCGCACTTCGGCGCCGTGCGTGCCGTGCTCGATGCGGCCGGCCTGGCCTACCGCATCAACCCGCGCCTGGTGCGCGGCATGGACTACTACAACCTCACCGTGTTCGAGTGGGTCACCGACCAGCTCGGCGCCCAGGGCACGGTGTGCGGCGGCGGCCGCTACGACGGCCTGATCGAGCAGCTCGGCGGCAAGCCGGCACCGGCGGTCGGCTTCGGCCTGGGGCTGGAGCGGGTGCTGCTGCTGATCGAGGAGCTCGGCATCGCGCCGCCGGCGACGCCGCCGCGTGTCTACGCCGTCGTGCCCTCGGCCACTGCGCTGGTGCCGGCGATGGTCGCCGTCGAGGCGCTGCGCACCGCTGGCATCGCGGTGCAGATGAACGCCGGCTTCACCGGCATGAAGTCGCAGTTCAAGCGCGCCGATGCCAGCGGCGCGCGCTACGCGCTGATCTTCGGTGACGACGAGGTCGCCCGCGGCGAGGTTGCGCTGAAGGACCTGCGCGACCCCGCCGCCCCGCAACGCAGCCTGCCGCTGGCCGGCGCCGCCAGCTGGGCGGCCGACCTCGCCACCGCATAATCCCGCCTTTCCGACGTCACGCACACGCCATGGCCACGCATCTCGATCTCGAAGAACAAGAACAACTCGACCAGCTGAAGGCTTTCTGGAAGCAGTACGGCAACGCCCTGACCTGGCTGGTGACGCTGGCCCTGGCCGGCTTCGCGGCCTGGAACGGCTGGAACTGGTGGCAGCGCGACCAGGCCGTGAAGGCGGCCGCGATGTTCGACGAGCTCGAGCGCGCAGCCATCGCCGGCGAGGTCAGCAAGGCCGGCGGCATCTTCAACGACATGAAGGAGCGCTTCCCGCGCACCGCCTACGCACAGCAGGGCGGCTTGGTGGCGGCGAAGGTGCAGTTCGAGAAGGGCCAGCCCGATGCGGCCGTGGCCACGCTGGGCTGGGTGGCCGGCAATGCCACCGAGGCCGAGTACCAGACGGTGGCGCGCCTGCGCCTGGCCGGCGTGCTGGCCGACCAGAAGAAGTACGACGAAGCGCTCAAGCAGCTCGATGGCGCGAGCGGCAAGGAGTTCGAGGCGCTGGTGGCCGATCGGCGTGGCGACGTCCTGCTTGCGCAAGGTAAGACAGAGGAGGCGAAGGCGGCCTACAAGAAGGCCTGGGACACGATGGACCCGAAGGTCGAGTACCGTCGGCTGATCGACGCCAAGCTCACCTCGCTGGGCGCCGCGCCGCCGGCCGAAGCGCCCAAGACCGCCGGAGCGACGAAGTGATCTGCCGCGCCGCCACGACCGGCCGGCTGCTGGCCGGCGCGCTGGTGCTGCTGATGGCGGCCTGTTCCAGCGGCCCGGAACGCCCGAAGCCCAAGCCTCTCGAGCCGATCACCGCTGCGATCGCCGGGCGGCAGGTCTGGACCGAGCGCATCGGCGACGTCGGCTTCCCGCTCTCGGTGGCCGTCAATGCCGGCGTGTTCACCGTGGCGAGCAATGATGGCACCGTGGCTGCCGTGCAGGCGGACACCGGCAAGACGATCTGGCGCACCAGCGTCGACGGACGCATTGTCGCCGGCGTGGGCAGCGACGGCCGCTTCGCCGCGGTGGTGACGCGCGAGGGCGATCTGGTCGTGCTCGACGGCGGCAAGCCGGCCTGGCGCAAGCCGATCGGCACCAAGGTGGTGACGGCGCCGCTGGTGGCCGGCGAACGGGTCTTCGTGCTCGGCGTCGACCGCCGGGTGCTCGCCTACGACGTGCTCGACGGCCGCATGCTGTGGTCGCTGCAGCGCCCTGGGGATGCGCTGACGCTGGCCCAGGGCGGCGTGATCGCGGCCTTCAAGGACACCCTGCTGGTCGGGCAGGGCCCGCGCCTGGCCGGCATCGACCCGCTGCGCGGCTCGGTACGCTGGGAGGTGCCGGTGGCATCGCCGCGCGGCGCCAACGAGGTGGAACGCCTGGCCGACCTGGTGGCCCCGCTGCTGCGCCTGGGCGACACCGTCTGCATGCGGGCCTTCCAGTCCGCCGTGGGCTGCGTGAACGCCGAACGCGGCAACCTGCTGTGGTCGCGCACCATCGGCGGCACCGAGGGCGTGGCCGGCAACGAGCAGGTCATCGTCGGCGCAGATGCGTCGGATCGCCTCACCGCCTGGCGCACGGCGTCGGGCGAAGTGGCCTGGACCTCGGAGCGGCTGATGTATCGCAGCGTGAGTTCGCCGCTGGCGGTCGGCCCGACGGTGGTGTTCGTCGATGGCGAGGGCACGGTGCACTGGATGTCGCTCGACAAGGGCGAGCCGGTGCTGCGCCTGTCCACCGACAGTTCTGGAGCGGCGGCGGCGCCGGTCGCCTCCGGCAACACGCTGCTGGTCGTCACGCGCAACGGCGGGCTGCACGCCTTCCGTCCCGAGTGACGCATCGCCACGCGGCGGGAGGCTCGCGTCCATGAAGCCTGTTCTCGCCCTGGTGGGCCGGCCCAACGTGGGCAAGTCCACCTTGTTCAACCGCATGACGAAGAGCCGCGACGCCATCGTCGCCGACTTCGCCGGCCTGACGCGCGACCGCCACTACGGTGACGGCCGCCTGGGTGACCGCGAATTCATCGTCGTCGATACCGGGGGCTTCGAGCCGACCGCGGAGTCCGGCATCTTCAAGGAGATGGCCAAGCAGACGCGCCAAGCGGTGGCCGAGGCGGACGCGGTGGTCTTCGTGGTCGACGTGCGCGGCGGTCTCTCGGCGCAGGACCACGACATCGCGAAGTTCCTGCGCACCACCGGCAAGAAGGTGGTGCTCGCGGCCAACAAGGCCGAAGGCATGGCGGAGTCGCCGCTGCTCGGCGAGTTCTACGAACTGGGCCTGGGCGAGCCGCACCCGGTGTCGGCCGCGCACGGGCAGGGCGTGCGCAGCCTGATCGAGGCGGCACTGGCGGATTTCGCCTTCGACGAGGAAGACGAAGCGCCCGACCAGACCGACGGCCCGATCCGCCTGGCGGTGGCCGGCCGGCCCAACGTCGGCAAGTCCACGCTGATCAACACCTGGCTGGGCGAGGAGCGCCTGGTCGCCTTCGACCTGCCGGGCACGACGCGCGACGCCATCCACGTGCCCTTCGAGCGCAACGGCCAGAAGTTCGAGCTGATCGACACCGCCGGCCTGCGCCGCAAGGGCAAGGTGTTCGAGGCGATCGAGAAGTTCTCGGTGGTCAAGACGCTGCAGGCCATCGCCGACGCCAACGTGGTGCTGCTGCTGCTCGACGCCACCCAGGGGGTGACCGACCAGGACGCGCACATCGCGGGCTACATCCTCGACAGCGGCCGCGCGGTGGTGATGGCGGTGAACAAGTGGGATGCGGTCGACGACTACCAGAAGCAGACGCTGCAGCGCTCGATCGAGCAGCGCCTGGCGTTCCTGAAGTTCGCGCCTCTGCTGCACATCTCGGCCAAGAAGCGCCAGGGCCTGGCGCCGGTGTGGAAGGCGATCGCCGACTCGCACGCCTCGGCCACGCGCAAGATGCCCACGCCGGTGCTGACGCGCCTGCTGCTCGAGGCGGTGGAGCACCAGACGCCCAAACGCGCCGGCATGTTCCGGCCCAAGCTGCGCTACGCCCACCAAGGCGGGATGAACCCGCCGATCATCGTCATCCACGGCAATTCGCTGGAGCACGTGACGGATTCGTACAAGCGCTACCTGGAGGGGCGGTTCCGTGAGCACTTCAAGCTCGTCGGCACGCCGCTGCGCATCGAGATGCGTTCGTCGCGGAACCCCTTCGACGAGAAGTGATCAGAGCGGCTGATCACAAGGTCAATGCGGAGAATCCAGCAGGGCGCGATGGCGCTGTGTTAACGTCTCCGTCCTACGAACTTTCATCACGGAGCATATCGTGAGCAACAAAGGGCAACTCCTACAAGACCCGTTCCTGAACCTGCTGCGCAAGGAGCATGTGCCGGTGTCGATCTATCTCGTCAACGGCATCAAGCTGCAGGGCCACATCGAGTCCTTCGATCAGTATGTGGTGCTGCTCCGGAACACCGTCACGCAGATGGTCTACAAGCACGCGATCTCCACGGTCGTGCCGGGCCGGGCGGTGAACTTCCACGCCAACGAAACGCCCGAGCAGGCTTGAGTTCCGCGGAACCCATCGGCCCGGCGGGCGGCCCTGCACGGGCGATCCTCGTCGGCGTCGACTTCGGCGGGCGAGGCCCGTTCGATGCGTCGCTCGACGAACTCGCGTTGCTGGCCGAGTCCGCCGGCGACGTGGCGGTGGCGCGCGTCATCGCACGCCGCAAGGCACCCGATGCGGCCCTGTTCGTCGGTTCGGGGAAGGCCGACGAGATCAAGGCGCTGGTGCAGGGTCATCAGGCCGAAGCGGTGCTGTTCGACCAGGCGCTCTCGCCGGCCCAGCAACGCAACCTCGAACAGCATCTGGGCGTGGCCGTGGCCGATCGCACCATGCTGATCCTCGAGATCTTCGCCGCCCGGGCCCAGAGCCACGAGGGCAAGCTGCAGGTCGAACTGGCCCGCCTGCAATACCTGGCGACCCGGCTGGTGCGCCGCTGGAGCCACCTGGAGCGCCAGCAGGGCGGCATCGGCACCCGCGGCGGCCCGGGCGAGGCGCAGATCGAACTCGACCGCCGCATGATCGACGAGCGCATCAAGACGGTGAAGCGCAGGCTCGAGAGCGTCAAGAAGCAGCGCAAGACGCAGCGCCGTGCCCGCGAGCGCAACCAGACCTTCCGCGTTTCGCTGGTGGGCTACACCAACGCCGGCAAGTCCACGTTGTTCAATGCGCTGGTCAAGGCGCGCAGCTATGCGGCCGACCAGTTGTTCGCCACGCTCGACACGACCACGCGGCAGCTCTATCTCGAAGAGGCCGGGCGCGCCGTATCGCTTTCCGACACCGTCGGCTTCATCCGCGACCTTCCGCACAAGCTGGTCGAGGCTTTCGAGGCCACGCTGCAGGAGTCGGCCGATGCCGACCTGCTGCTGCACGTGGTCGACTGCTCCAGCCCGGTGCTCGATGAGCAGATGGCCGAAGTCGAGCGCGTGCTCGAGGAGATCGGCGCCGGGCAGATCACCCAGGTGCTGGTGTTCAACAAGCTCGACCGTCTCGAGCCCAGCCAGCGGCCGCGCCTGCTGCGCGACGTGATCGAGCGTGCCGGCGGTCAACGTGTGCCGCGCGTGTTCGTCAGCGCGCTCGACGGCACCGGTCTGGCCGAATTGCGCCAGGTGCTGACCGAGGCGGTCGGCGGAACGCTCGATCCCGACTTGAATGCCCCGCATCGGCCCCCAATTGACGTTGATTCGGCCGACGAGTCCGCTGCGCCGACGCTCGACACCCCCTTCACCGGAACCCACGATTCGTTCGCCTCATCATCATGACCCACGCGAATCCCTCCTCCACCGGCCTCGTCGAGCGACTGCACGAGGTCGCCCGCGCGGCGCGCGCGCTGTTCGCCGGAGCCTTCATGGCATCGCGGCGTGCACTGCGCCCTGCCGGCGCCGACCTGAGCCTGGCCAACGGCGGACGCAACGACGGCCCGCCCGACCTCGACGAACTCTGGCGTGACTTCAACCGCAAGCTCGGCGGCCTGTTCGGCGGCAAGGGCGGCGGCCCGCGCGGCGGTGGCCCGTCGGACGACGGCGGCGGCCCGAGCAACTTCCAGCCCGACATGAAGAGCGCCGGCATCGGCGCCGGGCTGATCGCGGGCGTGGTCGCGCTGATCTGGCTGGGCAGCGGCTTCTTCATCGTCCAGGAAGGCCAGCAGGCCGTCGTCACCTCGTTCGGCAAGTTCAGCCACACGGCTGACGCCGGCTTCCAGTGGCGCATGCCTTACCCGTTCCAGGCGCACGAAACGGTCAGCGTGACGCAGTTGCGTTCGCGCGAAGTCGGCCGCAACGCGGTGGTGCAGGCCACCGGGCTGCGCGACTCGTCGATGCTGACGCAGGACGAGAACATCATCGACATCCGCTTCACCGTGCAGTACCGGCTCAAGGATGCGCGTGCCTTCATCTTCGAGAACCGCGACCCCGAAGAGGCGGTGACGCTGGCGGCCGAGTCGGCCGTGCGCGAGATCGTCGGCCGCACCAACATCGATGCGGTGCTCTACGAGCAGCGCGACGCCATCGCTGCCGAACTGGTCAAGTCCATCCAGGCCCAGCTCGACCGGCTCAAGGCGGGCATCGTCGTGGCCAACGTCAACATGCAGAGCGTGCAACCGCCCGAGCAGGTGCAGGCCGCTTTCGAAGACACCCTGAAGGCCGGCCAGGACGGCGACCGCCTGAAGAAGGAGGGCCTGGCCTACGCCAGCGACGTGATCCCGAAGGCTCAGGGCACCGCCGCGCGGTTGCGCGAGGAGGCGGAGGGCTACAAGTCGAGCGTCGTGGCGCAGGCGGAAGGTGACGCGCAGCGCTTCAGCCGCGTGCTGACCGAGTACCAGAAGGCGCCGGGTGTGACCCGCGATCGCCTGTACATCGACACCATGCAGCAGGTCTATTCCAACGTCAGCAAGGTGCTGGTGGACAGTCGCAGCAATTCGAACCTGCTGTACCTGCCGCTGGACAAGTTGATGCAGCAGGCCGGTGCAGCGCCCGGCACTGCGCCGACCTCCGCTGCCGCGCCAACCGCGGCTGAGACGACCGTGCCCGCCGCTGCGGCGGCCGATGCGCGTTCGCGCGATGGCCAGCGCACGCGTGACCGCGACGGCCGCTGAGAAGCAGGGAGCATCAACACATGAATCGCATCGGACTCATCGTCGGCCTCGTCCTGCTGGCCCTGATGGCGGCAGCCTCTACGCTGTTCGTCGTCGATCAGCGCCAGGTGGCCGTCATCTACGCGCTGGGCGAGATCAAGGAAGTGATCACCGAACCGGGCCTCAAGGTCAAGCTGCCGCCGCCGTTCCAGAACGTCGTGTTCCTCGACCGTCGCATCCAGACGCTCGACAGCCCCGACACGCGGCCGATCTTCACTGCCGAGAAGAAGAGCCTGGTCATCGACTGGCTGGTCAAATGGCGCGTGGCCGAGCCTCGCCAGTTCATCCGCAACAACGGCACCGACATGCGCAACCTCGAGACGCGCCTGTCGCCGGTCGTGCATGCCGCGTTCAACGAAGAGGTGACCAAGCGCACCGTCGGTGGCGTGCTGTCGCTCGAGCGCGACAAGGTCATGCAGGACGTGCGCGCCCGGCTGGAGGACGATGCCAAGTCCTTCGGCATCGAGATTCTCGACGTGCGCATCAAGCGCGTGGACTTCGTCGCCAACATCACCGACTCGATCTACAGCCGCATGCGTTCGGAGCGGCAGCAGGTGGCCAACCAGTTGCGTTCCACCGGCGGCGCCGAGGGCGAGAAGATCCGTGCCGATGCCGACCGCCAGCGCCAAGTGATCGTGGCCGAGGCCTATCGTGAAGCGCAGAAGGTCAAGGGCGAGGGCGATGCCAAGGCGTCGGCCATCTTCGCCGAGGCCTTCGGGCGCGACCCGCAGTTCGCACAGTTCTATCGCAGCCTGGAGGCTTACCGCGCGGCCTTCCGCACCAAGGGCGACGTGATGGTGCTCGACCCGGCCAGCGACTTCTTCAAGGCCATGCGCGGTTCCGCATCCGCAGCGCCCGCCGCGCCGGCAGCGACGAAGAAGTAGTCCGCCGTGGCCGCGGGCTTCTGGGACGTGCTGCTGGCGGCCTGCGCGCTGATGCTCGTGGTGGAGGGGCTGCTGCCGTTCTTCAGCCCGGGAGGATGGCGGCGGCTGTTCGAGCAGGCCACCCGAATGAGCGACGGGCAGATCCGCTTCCTGGGGCTGGCGAGCATGATGCTGGGCCTGGGGCTGCTGCTGTTGTTCTGGCCTTGAAGCCCGCCCAGGCAGGCCCGGAGCGGCCGGTACAATCTGCTTTTTAATCCCCCGCGGTTTTCCCATGTCATCTGCTTGGCTGCTGCCCGAGCACATTGCCGACGTCCTGCCTGCGCAGGCCAGACACATCGAGGAACTGCGGCGCGGTCTGCTCGACGTGGCGCGATCCTTCGGATGCGAGCTGGTGATGCCGCCGCTGCTGGAGCACCTGGAGTCGCTGTTGTCGGGCACCGGCCGGGACCTCGACCTGAAGACCTTCAAGCTCGTCGACCAGCTCAGCGGTCGCACGCTCGGCGTGCGCGCCGATGCCACGCCGCAGGTCGCCCGCATCGACGCCCACCTGCTCAATCGCGCCGGTGTGACGCGGCTGTGCTACTGCGGGCCCGTGCTGCACACGCGGCCGTCGGGCATCCAGTCGACACGCGAGCCGTTGCAGTTCGGTGCCGAGATCTATGGCCACGCGGGATTGGAAGCCGACATCGAGGTGCAGGACCTGGCCCTCGATTGCCTGAGCGGCGCCGGTCTGCCGGATCCGGCCCTGGACCTGGCGGACGCGCGCATCGTGCGGGCGCTGCTCGCCGGCGTCGATCCGGTCCGGCAAGCTGATATCCATGCAGCGCTGGCCGGCAAGGAGGCCAGCCTGCTGAACGATCTGTGCTCCGGCCTGCCCGATGCCCTGCGCGGTGCGCTGAAGGCACTGCCGTCTCTCTATGGCAGCGAGGACATGCTGGCCGAGGCGCGCCGCAAGCTGCCGGATCTGCCGCCGGTGCGCGCCGCGCTCGACGACCTGGGCACGCTGGCTCGCCATGCTCGCCAGGCGCATCCGCAAGTGCGGGTCGGCTTCGACCTCGCCGACGTGGGCGGCTCGTCGTACTACAGCGGAGCACGATTCGCCATCTACGCCAAGGGATCGAGCGATGCCGTCGCGCGTGGTGGCCGCTACGACGAGGTCGGAGCCATCTTCGGGCGCAACCGTCCGGCGGTGGGTTTCAGCCTCGACATCAAGGAACTCGCCGAGCTGGTGCCCGGCCGCGGCGGCCGCCCTGCCGTGCGGGCGCCCTGGTCGGAAGATGCCGGCCTGCGCGTCGCGGTACGTCGCCTGAGGGAGCAGGGCGAGACGGTCGTGTGCGTCCTGCCCGGCCACGAGCACGAAGGCCAGGAGTTCGAGTGCGACCGCGAACTGGTCGCAGTCGCCGGCCAATGGGCGGTGCGCGCGCTGTGAGCGCACGAGCCGCTTCGCGAATCAGCAGTTTCGAGTGAATCCAGACATGCAGCACAACACATCGACAGCAGCCGGCCACAACGTGGTCGTGGTCGGCACGCAGTGGGGCGACGAAGGCAAGGGCAAGGTGGTCGACTGGTTGACCGACCACGCCGAGGTTGTCGTGCGTTTCCAGGGTGGGCACAACGCCGGCCACACGCTGGTCATCAAGGGCGTGAAGACGGCCCTGCAACTGATCCCCTCGGGCATCATGCGCGACGGCGTGGTCTGCTGCATCGGCAACGGCGTGGTGGTCGACCCGACGCATCTGCTGGCGGAAATCGAGCGGCTGGAAGGCATCGGCCTGGAAGTGCGCTCGCGGCTGTTCGTGAGCGAGTCCTGCCCGCTGATCCTGCCGTTTCACGTCGAGGTCGACCGCGCTCGCGAAGCGCTGCGCGAGACCAGCGGCGCCGGCAAGATCGGCACCACCGGCAAGGGCATCGGCCCGGCCTACGAAGACAAGGTGGCCCGCCGCGCGCTGCGCGTGCAGGACCTGAAGCACCCACAGCGTTTTGCCGACAAGCTGCGCGAACTGCTCGCGCTGCACAACGTGGCGCTGGGCGGCTACCTGAAGTCGAAACCGCTGGAGTTCCAGCCGATCTTCGACCATGCCATGAAGGTGGCCGAGCAGCTCAAGCCGATGATGGCCGACGTGGGCTACATGCTGCACACCATCAACAAGCGTGGCGGCAACATCCTCTTCGAAGGTGCGCAAGGCACCTTGCTCGACATCGACCACGGCACCTACCCGTACGTCACCTCGAGCAACTGCGTGGCCGGCAATGCGGCCGCGGGTTCAGGCGTCGGCCCGGACATGCTGCACTACATCCTGGGCATCACCAAGGCCTACACCACGCGCGTGGGCAGCGGGCCGTTCCCGACCGAACTGCCGATGGACGAACCCGGCACCGTAGGCCACCACCTGTCCACGGTGGGCCAGGAGCGTGGCACCGTGACCGGCCGGCCGCGTCGCTGCGGCTGGCTGGATGCCGCAGCGCTCAAGCGCGCGATCATCATCAATGGCGTGTCCGGGCTGTGCATCACCAAGCTCGACGTGCTCGATGGCCTGAAGGAAATCAAGGTCTGCGTGGGCTACGAACTGCGCGGCCAACGCATCGACATCCTGCCGCTGGACGCCGACGACGTCGCCGCCTGCGTGCCGATCTACGACACCTTCCCCGGCTGGAGCGGCACGACCTTCGGCGTGACCGACTGGGATGCGCTGCCGCTGAACGCGCGGCGCTACCTGGAGCGCGTGAAGGAGTTCATCGGCGCGCCGATCGACATGGTGTCCACCGGCCCTGACCGCGAGCACACCATCCTGCTGCGGCATCCTTACCGCGCCTGATTGATTCTCGAGCGCGAGCCCCCATTTCACCTGGAGTCTTTTCATGCTGACCGACGACGGCAAACACCTGTACGTCTCCTGGGACGAGTACCACATGCTGATCGAGCGCCTGGCGCTCAAGGTGCATGCGTCGGGCTGGGAGTTCGACCAGATCCTGTGTCTCGCGCGCGGCGGCATGCGGCCGGGTGACGTGCTGTCGCGAGTGTTCGACAAGCCGCTGGCGATCATGTCGACCAGCTCCTACCGGGCCGATGCGGGCACCATCCAGGGCCGGCTGGACATGGCCAAGTACATCACCATGCCCAAGGGCGAACTGGCCGGCCGCGTGCTGCTGGTCGACGACCTGGCCGACTCGGGCGTGACGCTGCGCGCGGTGGTGGATCGCCTGCGCGGCATGCCGTCGATCAGCGAACTGCGCTCCGCGGTCATCTGGACCAAGGGCGCGTCGAGCTACACGCCCGACTACTACGTCGAACTGCTGCCCACGAGCCCGTGGATCCACCAGCCGTTCGAGGAATACGACGATCTGCGCCCGGACGGCCTGGCGAAGAAGTTCGTCATCTGACGCACGATCTGCAAAGCGATCGCACAAACAAAAAGGCCAGCGCGGGGTGCGCTGGCCTTCTCTTTACTCTGTCTATCATCTGGTGCCCAGGAAGGGACTCGAACCCCCACGGTGTTACCCGCTAGTACCTGAAACTAGTGCGTCTACCAATTCCGCCACCTGGGCATTTCAGTAAGTCTTGGATCATATCATCAAAACAAACCAAATCTCCACAACACCCGCGATCGGCGCTGAGCTGATGAGCGAAGTCGAAGGCACGGTGCAGGGCCACCGCGACGGCCACGGCTTCATCGTGCGCGACGATCGGCAGCCCGACATCTACCTGTCTCAGCAGGAGATGCGCGCGGTGCTGCACCGAGACCGCGTCAAGGCGCGAATCATCCGCTACGACCGCAAGGGGCGGCCCGAAGGGCGTGTCCTCGAGATCCTCGAGCGGCGCAAGGCGCCCATCATCGGCCGGCTGCTGCACGAAAGCGGCATCTGGCTGGTGGCGCCGGAAGACAAGCGCTACGGGCAGGACATCATGGTGCCCAAGAATGCGATCGCCAACGCGACCGCAGGGCAGGTGGTGGCCATCGAGCTGACCGAGCCGCCCTCGATGTACTCGCAGCCGGTGGGCCGCATCACCGAGGTGCTCGGCGAGATCGACGACCCCGGCATGGAGATCGAGATCGCGGTGCGCAAGTACGAGGTGCCGCACCGTTTTTCGCCGGAGACACTCGCACAGGCCGCCGCGCTGCCGGAGAAGATCCGCCCCGCGGACCGCAAGCACCGCATCGACCTGACCGACGTACCGCTGGTCACCATCGACGGCGAGGACGCGCGCGACTTCGACGACGCGGTGTACTGCGAGCCCGCGAAGATCGGGCGCACCAAATCGCCCAACGGCTGGCGGCTGATCGTCGCCATCGCCGACGTCAGCCACTACGTCAAGCCTGGGGAACCGCTGGACGACGATGCCTACGAGCGCGCCACCTCGGTGTACTTCCCGCGCCGCGTGATCCCGATGCTGCCGGAGAAGATCTCCAACGGCCTGTGCTCGCTGAACCCGAACGAAGACCGGCTGGCGATGGTCTGCGACATGATCGTCGACGCCACGGGCGAGGTGCATGCCTACCAGTTCTACCCGGCGGTGATCTGCTCGCATGCGCGCTTCACCTACACCGAAGTCGCCACCATCCTGGGCAATACAAGAGGCCCGGAGGCGGCGCGGCGAGATGAACTCCTGCCGCACCTGCTGCATCTGCACGAGGTCTACCGTGCGCTGCTGAAAGAGCGCGGCCGCCGTGGCGCGATGGACTTCGAGACCACCGAGACGCAGATCGTCTGCGACGAAAACGGCCGCATCGAGAAGATCGTGCCGCGAACCCGCAACGACGCGCACCGGCTGATCGAGGAGGCGATGCTCGCTGCCAACGTCTGCTCGGCCGATTTCATCGCGCGTGCCAAGCACCCCGCCCTGTACCGCGTGCACGAAGGGCCGACGCCCGAGAAGCGCACGCTGCTGCAGAACTACCTGAAGGCGCTGGGCCTGGGCCTGGCAGTCAGCGAGGATCCGCAGCCCAAGGAATTCCAGGCCATCGCCGCGGCCACCAAGGACCGGCCCGACGCGTTGCAGATCCACACCATGCTGCTGCGCTCGATGCAGCAGGCCATCTACACCGGCACCAACGCCGGCCACTTCGGCCTGGCCTACGACGCCTACACGCACTTCACCAGCCCGATCCGCCGCTACCCCGATCTGCTGGTGCACCGAGTCATCAAGGCGCTGCTGCACGGCAAGCGCTACCACCTGCTCAGCGGCGCCGTCGAGGAGGCGCCCAAGGTGCGCCAGGGCGGCAAGGCGGTGAAGGGGCCGAACATCGAGCTCGAGCACTGGGAAGCCGCCGGCGTGCACTGCAGCGCCAACGAGCGCCGCGCCGACGAGGCCTCGCGCGACGTCGAGGCCTGGCTCAAGTGCCGCTACATGCGCGAGCACCTGGGTGAGGAATTCAGCGGCACAGTGAGCGCTGTCACCAGCTTTGGCCTGTTCGTGACGCTGGACCCGCTCTACGTCGAGGGCCTGGTGCACATCACCGAACTCGGCGGCGAGTACTACCGCTTCGACGAGGCGCGGCAGGAACTGCGCGGCGAGCGCAGCGGGGTGCGCTACATCGTCGGCGCACGGGTGCGGGTGCAGGTCAGCCGCGTCGACTTGGACGGCCGCAAGATCGACTTCCGCATGGTGCGCGAAGGCGAGGACGATGCAGCCAGCCTGCGCACGCGGCGCGAACGTGTTCCGCAGGCCCAGGCTGGCGAAGAACTCGCCAGGATCAAGGCCATCGACCGCGCTACCAAGGCGGCCACCAAGGCCCCATCGCGCACGGGCAAGGGGGGCGCGGTACACCCGGTGCGCGCCGCCAAGGCCACGGCCCGCAAGGCCTCGACCGCACCGCGCGGCAGCAAGCGGCGCTGAAGCCGGTCAACGCGCCGCGACGGCGGCCATGTGCTCGATGAGATCGCCCGCACGCAGCACGGGCAGGGCGGCTTCGTCGGCCGCAAACCCGTGCAGCCAGACGGCGTGGATCGCGGTCTGCCAGGCCCGCTCGATGGGGTCGGGCTCGGCGCGCTGGGCCCAGTGGCCGCCGATCCAGCCGGCCAGCACGTCGCCGGTGCCGGCGGTGGCCAGAGAAGCGTTGCCGCTGACATTAATGCGCGTCGTGCGCCCCGGCGCCGCGAGCACGGTGCCCGAGCCCTTGAGCACCACCACGCAGTCGAGCGCCGCAGCGAGTGCCTGCGCGGCGCTCAGCCGGTCGGACTGGACTTCGACGCTGCCGCGGCCGAGCAAGCGCGCCGCCTCGAGCGGATGGGGCGTGATCACAGTGGCCAGGCCCCTGGCGGCGCGCAGGCGCACTTGCTGCCGCAGCATCTCGTCGCTGGCCACAACGTTCAGCGCATCGGCGTCGAGCACGAGCCGGGCGCAGTGCGCCAGCAGCCGCGGCAACGCGGCGCGAACAGCATCACCGCCGCCGCAGCCGCAGATCACTGTGGCCTGCTTGAAGGTGTCGGGTTCGGTGCGTGCCGTCCACTCGCGACGCAGCATCAGTTCGGGCCGCAACACATCGACGGTCACGGCCTGCGCGTCGAGCAGTTCGACGAAGACGCGACCGGCGCCGGCGGCATGGGCCGCGCGCGCGGCGAGCAGCGCTGCGCCGGTCATGCCGGGCGCACCACCGACGACGGCGACATCGCCGAAGCTGCCCTTGTGCTGGGCATGGCGGCGCTTCGGCGCCGCGGCCGCCTGTGCACCGCCGAGCCAGGCCTGCGGCGATTCGCCTGACGTGTCGATGCCCAGCGTGTCCAGCCACACCATGGCGGCCCGGTCGCGCCCGTGCGCCGTGAACAGCCCCGGCTTGAGCGTCAACAGGCTCAGCACGTGATCGGCCCGGACGCAGGCGCCTGGCATGTGGCCGGTATCCGCATCGAGCCCCGAGGGCAGATCGACGGCCAGCACCGGGCAGGCCAGACCGGCCAGGCTCTCGATCGCGGCGAGCAGGGGGCCGTCAAGCACGGGGCGGGCGCCGATGCCGAGCAGGGCGTCGATTGCGAGGTCCTGCGAGTGCAGCGTCGTCGGTCGGGCCGGGTCGATGGCCACGCCGGCGGCTCGGGCGCGTTGCAGGGCATCGATCGCGTCGGCCGCAGCCGGCTCGGCCGCAAGCAGCACCTCGACACGCTTCCCGGCGTGTTGCAGGTGGATGGCCGCGTCGAGCCCATCGCCACCGTTGTTGCCAGGCCCGACGACGATGCGGATGCACTGTGCATGCGGCGCTAGCGCCAGCGCCAGGCGCGCCACCGCTGCGCCGGCGCGCTGCATCAGCGTGTGCGGCGGCAGGCCGGCCAGCGCCGCGGCTTCGATCCGCCGAGTGCAGGCGACGTCGAACAGAGGCAGGTCGGGGCTGAGGGCGTCGATTCGTCGCATGGTCGGTCGCGTCACCCGGGAGCGTATCAGCGCAGTCGCTCGATCCCCAGGCCTTCGAGGCTGATTGGCGCCTCGCGACCGGCCATGGTTTGCGCCAAGGCAAAGGCGGAGCCGCAGGCCAGCGCCCAGCCGCTGGAGCCGTGGCCGAGGTTCAGCCAGATGCCGTCCAACCCGCTGGCGCCGAGCACTGGCGGGCCGTCGGGCAGCATCGGCCGCGCGCCCTTCCAGCGCTGTGCCTGGCTCATGCGCGGCGCACCGGGAAACCAGTCGTTGAGCACCTTGTAGAGCGTCTCGAGCGCGCGCGGATCGTGATGGTTCAACGAGCCGCCGAGTTCGGCGCTGCCGGCTACGCGCACACGCGAGCCGATGCGGCTGATGGCGACCTTGTAGCGCTCGTCCATCAGCGCGGCGCGAGGAGCGCGTTCGGCCATGCTGTCGTCCGCGCGCAGCGGTGCCGTGACCGAATAGCCGTGCACCGCGCGCAGCGGCAGCTTCAGGCCGTGCGGCCGCAGCAGTTCGGGCGAGCCCATCGCCGCGCACATCACGACGGCGTCGAAGTCCTCGGTGACCGGCTCCAGCGGTGCCGGTTCGGTTTGCGGGTCGGCGCTGCCGGAGGGCGCCGGATCGACGATCAGCTGGGTCGATTCGGCCGGCGGCATGTAGCTATGCACCACCTGTGGCGTCTTGCCGGGCACGATGCGTTCCACCACCGTGTGGAAGCACCAGCGCGCGCCCAGGCCCTGCGCCTCGGTGCGCAGCAAGTGGGCGAACTGCCGGCAGTTGCCGACCTCGTCGTCCGGCAGGTGGATGCCGGCATGCAGCGCGGTGTCGGGGTTGAGTGCCGGCTCCAGCGTGCGGCACTGCGCGGCATCGACCAGGTGGAAACGGCCGCCGAGCTCGGTCAGCAGCTTCAGGCCGGCACGCGCCGACGCGAGTTCCTTCGGCTCGCGCAGCAGCACAAGGTAACCCGATTCGCGCTCGTACTCGAGTTGCAGCCGGGTGGTGAGCTCGTGCAGGCGGTGGCGGCTGAACACCGCCAGCCGCTGCATGCGCGTACGGTTGGCCTGCCAGGTGTCGTGCCGGCAGGCTCGCCACCAGCGCCACAGCCAGCCCGGAAGCGAGGGATCGAGGCCCGGTCGCACCCGGATGGCGGCGTGGCGGCTGAACATCATGCCCAGCACCTTGAGCGGCATGCCCGGCGCCGCCCAGGGCGTGACATAGCCCGGCGCCACCACGCCGGCATTGGCGAAGCTGGTTTCCTCGGCCACGCTGCCGCGGCGCTCGAACACGGTGACCTCGTGGCCATCGGCGGCGAGTTCGTACGCGGTGGTGACGCCGATGATGCCGGCGCCGATGACGGCGACCCGCATGCTCAGCGCCGCTGCGGCGCGAGCGCCGCTTCGATGGCCAGCGCGGCGCCGAGCACCTCGTCGTCGCGCATCGCTGAACTCCACACCATCAGCCCGACCGGCATCTCGCCCGGTGCCTGGCAAGGCAGCGACAAGGCGCAGCCATCGAGGAAGTTCACCGCGCTCGGGTTGCGCAGCAGCATGCCGTTGGTGGCGAAGAAGGCGTCGTCGCTGGCGATCAGTGGTGCCAGCGGCGGTGCGACGATCGGCACGGTGGGGCTGAGCAGGGCGTCGAACCCGGCCATCGCCGTTTCGGTGCGAGCGATCCAGTCGCGTCGTGCCCACACCAGTTCGACGTAGTCCGCTGCGCTCAGGCGCTCGCCGCGACGGATGCGCATCGCCACGCGCGGATCGTAGCGATCTCCCTCGCGGGCCAGCCGCTTTCGGTGCCAGGCCCAGCTTTCTGCCGCGGAGAAGCCTCCAGCCGCGTTCAGCCCCGCCAGTTCGCCCAACGTGGGCAGGGCGATCTCTTCGACCCGGGCCCCAGCGTGGCGCAAGCTCGCCAGCGCGCGTTCGAATGCGCGCGACACGGCAGGCTCCAGCGCGTCGAGCATCACTGTCGTGGGCACCGCCAGGCGCAGCGCGCTGACAGGTCGGCTGGTCAGCGCAACTCGGCGCTGCGCCAGCACTTCGTGCAGCACGACGGCGTCGCGCACCGAGAGCGTGATCGCGCAGACGGTGTCGAGCGTGGTGGACAGCGGAATCGCGCCGTCGGTGGGCACCAGGCGGGCCGTGTTCTTGAAACCCACCAGCCCCTGCAGCGCGGCAGGGATGCGGATCGAACCGCCGGTGTCCGAACCGAGCGCGGCCCAGGCGGCGCCGGCGGCCACGCTCACCGCTCCGCCGGAGGTTGATCCGCCCGGCACGCGTGCGATCGGGTCGAGTTTCGCCGTGGCGGCATTGGCGGGCGTGCCGTGGTGCGGGTTGATGCCGACACCCGAGAACGCGAACTCGCTCATGTTGGTGCGGCCCACGAACGCCGCACCGACCGCGCGCAACCGGGCCACCGCGGGGCAGTCGGCGGTGGCGGGCGCGTCCGACGTCAACACGACACTGCCTGCGGCGGTCACCTCGCCGGCCACGTCGAACAGGTCCTTCACGCTGACGGCCAGCCCGGCCAGCGGCGAGCCCGCAGCGGCGCGCGAAGCCTGCGCACGAGCGCTGTCGAACGAGGTGGTGATGAAGGCGTGCCGGCAGGCGCCGCCGCTGGCGGCGGCGATGCTGCGATCCAGCAGTTCCAGACGATCCAGCGAGGCGGCGGCAATGCCCGCGCGGGTGGAGCAGAGGTCTTCGGCCATGTGGCGTGGTATAGTCTTCGGGTTTGTCTGGGGGCTCTTCCCCGGATGAATCACTCGCGAAGCCGGCCACTGAAGGTGTCGCGGTGTCGCTCTCGACGCAGATGTGTCGTGCAGTGTCGCCGCGATTCAGGCCGGATTCTAGAACCAACCTTTGGAGTCTTCATGACCGTCAGCATGCGTGAAATGCTGGAAGCCGGTGTCCACTTCGGACACCAGACGCGCTTCTGGAACCCCAAGATGGCCCCGTACATCTACGGCCATCGCAACAAGATCCACATCATCAACCTCGAGAAGACGCAGCCGCTCTTCAACGAGGCGATGAAGTTCATTCGCCAGCTCAGCGCGAAGCGCGGCACGATCCTGATGATCGGCACCAAGCGCCAGGCGCGCGAGGTCATCAACCTCGAAGCGAACCGCTGCGGCATGCCCTTCGTCGACCAGCGCTGGCTGGGCGGCATGCTGACCAACTTCAAGACCGTCAAGGGGTCGCTGAAGAAGCTCAAGGACATGCAGGCGCAGATCGAATCCGGCGCCGAGATCCGCATCAAGAAGGAAGCGCTGATGTTCCAGCGCGAGCTGGCCAAGCTCGAGAAGGACATCGGCGGCATCCAGGACATGAACGCGCTGCCCGACGCGCTGTTCGTCATCGACGTGGGTTACCACAAGATCGCCGTGGCCGAAGCCAAGAAGCTGGGCATTCCCATCATCGGCGTGGTCGACTCGAACCACTCGCCCGAAGGCATCGACTACGTGATCCCGGGCAACGACGATTCGTCCAAGGCCGTGGCGCTGTACGCCCGTGCCGTGGCCGACGCGGTGCTCGAAGGCAAGGCCAACGCGACCAACGAGGTCGTGCAGGCCGCCGGCGCCGAAGGCGACGAGTTCGTGGAAGTCGAGAACGCGGCCTGACGCGCCTCGCCCCGACTCGCTTCGCAGCGAGCCAAGGAAAGGGGCTGCTACAGCCCCTTTTTTCAATGTCCGACCAGCGATACGAATGCCGCGGCCACACCGGCGCGGTTTCAAGATTCACGGAGAACTGATATGCCCGCAATCACCGCCAGCATGGTCGCCGCTCTGCGCGCCAAGACCGACGCGCCGATGATGGAATGCAAGAAGGCCCTGACCGAGGCCGACGGCGACATGGATCGCGCCGAAGAGATCCTGCGCGTCAAGCTCGGCAACAAGGCCGGCAAGGCCGCTGCCCGCATCACCGCCGAAGGCGTGGTCGCCGCTGCGGTGGACGGCACGACCGGCGCGCTGGTCGAGGTCAACTGCGAGACCGACTTCGTCTCGAAGAACGAATCCTTCCTGGCCTTCGTCAAGGCAGCGGCCGAGCTGGTCGCCAAGAACAACCCGGCCGACGTGGCGGCATTGTCGGCGCTGGCCTATGCACAGGACGGCTTCGGCCCGACGCTGGAAGACGTGCGCAAGGGCCTGATCGGCAAGATCGGCGAGAACATGTCGATCCGCCGCTTCAAGCGCTACGCCGGCGGCGGCAGCCTGGCCCACTACCTGCACGGCACGCGCATCGGCGTGATGGTCGAGTATGCCGGCGACGGCGTGGCAGCCAAGGACGTGGCCATGCACGTGGCGGCGATGAAGCCGGCGGCGCTTTCGCAGGCCGAGGTGCCCAGCGAGCTGGTCGACAAGGAGCGCAAGATCGCTGCCGAGAAGGCCGCCGAGAGCGGCAAGCCCGCCGACATCGTCGCCAAGATGGTCGAAGGTTCGGTGCAGAAGTTCCTGAAGGAAGTCAGCCTGCTGAACCAGGTCTTCGTCAAGGCCGCTGACGGCAAGCAGACCGTCGAGCAGATGCTCAAGGGCGCCAAGACCGAGGTAAAGGGCTTCACGCTGTACGTGGTGGGCGAGGGCATCGAGAAGAAGGTCGATGACTTCGCGGCCGAAGTGGCGGCGCAGGTCGCGGCGGCCAAGGGCGCCTGAGGCGGCTGGCCGGGGAGCAGGGAGCCCCCGGCCGATTAGACTTGCGAGCCACAAGAACAGCACAGCGCCAGGAGCCCACCGCATGCCCGCTTACAAACGAATCCTGCTGAAACTCTCCGGCGAAGCCCTGATGGGTGACGATGCCTACGGCATCAACCGGGCGACCATCGTGCGCATGGTGCGCGAGGTGCAGGAAGTCACGCAGCTGGGCTGCGAGGTGGCGGTGGTGATCGGCGGCGGCAACATCTTCCGCGGCGTGGCCGGCGGGTCGGTGGGCATGGACCGCGCCACCGCCGACTACATGGGCATGCTCGCCACCGTGATGAACGCATTGGCGCTGGCCGACACGATGCGCCAGGAGGGCATGACGGCGCGGGTGATGTCGGCCATCGCCATCGAGCAGGTGGTCGAGCCCTACGTGCGCCCCAAGGCGCTGCAGTACCTCGAGGAAGGCAAGGTCGTCGTGTTCGCCGCCGGCACCGGCAACCCCTTCTTCACCACCGACACCGCGGCCGCGCTGCGCGGCGCGGAGATCGGCGCGCAGATCGTGCTGAAGGCGACCAAGGTCGACGGCGTCTACAGCGCCGACCCCAAGAAGGACCCGAACGCGACCCGCTACACGCAGATCAGCTTCGACGAGGCGATCTCCAAGAACCTGCAGGTGATGGACGCCACTGCCTTTGCGCTGTGCCGCGACCAGAAACTGCCGATCAAGGTGTTTTCCATCTTCAAGCCCGGCGCGTTGAAGCGCGTGGTGCAGGGCGAGGACGAGGGCACGCTGGTGCACGTCTGACGCGCAAGCCGAAAGAGGCCAGACATGAGCATTGCCGATATCAAGAAGACCGCCGAGACCAAGATGGCCAAGACCATCGAGGCCTTCAAGGGCGAACTGCAGAAGATCCGCACCGGCCGGGCCCACCCGGGCATCCTCGACCAGGTGCAGGTCGACTACTACGGCTCGATGGTGCCGATCAGCCAGGTGGCCAACGTCACCTTGCTGGACGCGCGCACGATCAGCGTGCAGCCCTGGGAAAAGGGCATGGGCGCGAAGATCGAGAAGGCCATCCGAGAATCCGACCTGGGCCTGAACCCGTCGTCGCAGGGCGACCTGCTGCGCGTGCCGATGCCCGCGCTGACGGAAGAGCGCCGCAAGGACCTCACCAAGGTCGTGCGCCATGCCGGAGAAGACGCACGCATCGCCACCCGCAACCTGCGGCGCGACGCCAATGAACACCTGAAGAAGCTGCTCAAGGACAAGGAAATCTCCGAGGACGACGAGCGCCGTGCCCTCGAGCAGCTGCAGCGCCTGACCGACGGAACGATCGCCGAGATCGACCGCCTGGTGTCCGGCAAGGAAGCCGAGATCCTCGCCGTCTGAACCCGCGGCCACCGCGATCGATCACCGCATGCACCTGCGCGACGCCTCCTCCGCGACCCCGGATCCCGTGGTGCCTCGGCATGTCGCGATCGTGATGGACGGCAATGGGCGCTGGGCCAAGCGGCGCTTCCTGCCGCGGGTGTTCGGCCACAAGGCTGGCGTCGACACGCTCGTCAAGACGGTGCTGGCCTGCGCCGACCGCGGCATCGAGCACCTGACGGTGTTCGCGTTCTCGTCCGAGAACTGGAAGCGGCCCACCGAGGAGGTGTCCTTTCTGATGGGGCTGGTGCTGGTCGCCGTCGAGAAGTACCTCGCCAAGCTGGCGTCCAACGGCGTGCGCATCCGCATGATCGGCGACCGCGGGCAGTTGACCGACCGGCTGCGCCAGGCCTGCGACCGCGCCGAGTCGGCCACGCGCGACAACACGCGCATCACGCTGTGGGTGGCCTTCGCCTACGGCGGCCGCTGGGATGTCGTTCAGGCCTGCCAGCAGGCCATGCGCGACGGCATCGATCCGGCGCAGCTCGACGAGGCCACGCTCGGCCGCTACATGGCCTTCGGCGATGCGCCCGACCCCGATCTGCTCATCCGCACCGGCGGCGAACTGCGCATCAGCAACTTCCTGCTCTGGCAGCTCGCCTATTCCGAGCTGGTGTTCACCGATTGCCTGTGGCCCGATTTCGGCGAGACCGATCTCGATGCAGCGATCAGCGCCTTCGCGGCGCGCGATCGCCGCTTCGGCCTGGTCAAGGCCGCGCCGGTGCAGGCAACCGGGACCTGAACATGCTCAAGCAGCGGGTCATCACGGCCATCGTGCTGCTGGCGCTGCTGCTGCCCGCGCTGTTCGCCGCCTCGCCCTGGCCTTTCGCCGTGCTCACGCTGGTGTTGATCGGCGCGGCCGGCTGGGAATGGGGCCGCCTCAACCAGGCCGGCGGCGCTTCGATCGCGATGGGCGTGCTGCTGGCGCTGGCCTGCGCCGATGCGCTGTGGTTCGGCTGGGCCGCGCGCGCGCCGGCCTGGGCCTGGTGGCCGGTGGCGGCCCTGTGGGTCGTCGGCGGGGCCTTCGCCCTGCGCGGCGGCCCGGCCGGCTGGCCACACATTCCCGTCGTACTCCGCTGGGTGCTGGGGCTGCTGCTGCTGTGGGCAGCCTGGCTGGCCATCGCCAATGCACGCAGCATCGGCATCAATTTCATCCTGTCGGTCTTCTGCCTGGTCTGGGTGGCCGACATCGCAGCCTACTTCGGCGGGCGTGCCTTCGGCCGCCGCAAGCTCGCGCCGAGCATCAGCCCGGGCAAGAGCTGGGAAGGCGTCTGGGCCGGCATGGCCGGCGTGATCGTGCTGGCCTTCGTATGGCGATGGATCGACGCGTCGCAAGCCGTGGACTCTCCCAGCCTGTTCAGCCGCGTCGATGCCCGCTTCGGCTGGCCCGGCCTGCTGGCCGGCGCGGTGCTGCTCGCGGCGATGAGCGTCGTCGGCGACCTGTTCGAATCGCTGGTCAAGCGCAGCGCAGGCGCCAAGGACAGCAGCGGCCTGCTGCCCGGCCACGGCGGCGTGCTCGACCGGGTCGATGCCTTGCTGCCGGTGTTCCCGATCGCGATGGCGCTGGCCTCGACCTGAGTTCCTCATGAGCAGTCCCCACGTTCCGCTTCGCGTCTGCGTGCTCGGCTCCACCGGCTCGGTGGGCGCGAACACGCTCGACGTGATCGCGCGCCATCCCGGGCGTTTCGAGGTGTTCGCGTTGACCGGCGCCAGCCGTGTCGACGAACTCGCGGCGCAGTGCCTGCAATGGAAGCCGCGCTTCGCGGCCATGCCCGACGATTCGCGTGCCCGTGTGCTGCGCGAACGCCTCGCGCAGGCTGGCCTGCGCACCGAGGTGCTGTCGGGGCTCGAAGCGCTGGAACAACTCGCCTCGCATCCCGATGTCGATGCGGTGATGGCGGCGATCGTCGGCGCCGCGGGCCTGGCTGCCTGCCTGGCCGCCGCGAAGGCGGGCAAGCGGCTGCTGCTGGCCAACAAGGAAGCGCTGGTGGTCGGCGGCGAGCTGTTCATGAACGCCGTGAAGCAGGGCGGCGCCACGCTGCTGCCGATCGACAGCGAACACTCGGCGATCTTCCAGTGCCTGCCTGAAGACCGCAGCACCTGGGCCTCGCGCATCGACCACATCGTTCTCACAGCGTCGGGTGGCCCGTTCCGCAGCCGTGACCCGAGCACGTTACGCGATGTGACGCCGGACCAGGCCTGCGCGCACCCGAACTGGGTGATGGGGCGCAAGATCTCGGTGGACTCGGCGACCATGATGAACAAGGCGCTCGAAGTCATCGAGGCGCGCTGGCTGTTCGCGCTGGAGCCCGGGCAGATCCGCGTCGTCATCCACCCGCAGAGCATCATCCACTCGATGGTCGTGTGCCGCGACAATTCGGTGCTCGCCCAGCTGGGCACGCCCGACATGCGCGTGCCTATCGCCTACGGGCTGTCGTTCCCGCAGCGCATCGAGTCCGGCGCGTCACAGCTCGATTTCACCAGCCTGGCGGCACTGAGCTTCCATCCGCCCGACCACGCGCTCTATCCCGGCCTCGCGTTGGCCTGGGATGCCCTGCGTGCCGCGCCGGGCAGCACGGCGGTGCTCAACGCGGCCAACGAGGAAGCGGTCGCCGCGTTCCTGGCGGGAACCATCCGCTTCGACCAGATTCACACGGTCAATGCCGGCACGATCGACGCCGTGGTGCCGGCGAGCGACTCGGCCGCCTCGCTGCCGGGGCTGCTCGAGCTCGATGACCGCGCCCGAAGGCAGGCGCAGCAACTCGTAAGAGGCCTGTCGCGATGATCACCGTTGCTGCGTTCGTGCTCACGCTGGCCGTGCTCATCGTGATCCACGAGTACGGCCACTACCGAGTCGCGATCGCCTGCGGCGTCAAGGTGCTGCGTTTCTCGGTCGGCTTCGGCCGGGTCATCTGGCGCCGCCAGGCCAGCCCGCAGTCCACCGAGTTCGTGCTCTCGGCCTTGCCGCTGGGTGGCTACGTGCGCATGCTCGACGAACGTGAGGGCCCGGTGGCGCCCGGCGAACTCGATCGTGCCTTCAACCGCAAGCCGCTGTGGCAACGCAGCGCCATCGTGGCCGCCGGGCCGCTGGCCAACCTGTTGCTGGCCGTGCTGCTGTACGCCTGCGCCCACTGGATCGGCATGGACGAGCCCAAGGCCGTGATGGGCCCGCCCGTGGCCGGCAGCGTGGCCGAGCGGGCCGGCTTGCGCAGCGGCGACTGGGCGCAGGCCTGGTCGGAAGACGGCACGCAATGGGACGACCTGCGCTCGATGAACGACCTGCGCTGGCAGCTCACGCAGGCCGTGCTCGCCGGCCAATCTCTGCATTTGATGCTGACCGACGCCCAAGGTCGCGGCCAGCGCCGCGTGGTGCTCGATCTCGCAGGGCTCGGTTCGCGCGAGGTGGATGCGCAGCTGATGAAGCGCATCGGGCTGGGGCCGGCGTTCAGCGAGCCGGTACTCGGTGAAGCCAAGGCCGGCGGCCCCGCTGCGCGTGCCGGGCTGCGTGCCGGCGATCGTGTGCTGAGCATCGACGGCCAGCCGATCGACGACTCCTCGCGCATCCGCGACCTCATCCGGGCCAGCGGCGCCAGCGGTGTCGCCAAGCCCATGGTCTGGCGTGTCGAACGCGCCGGGCAGAGCCTCGAACTGACGGTGACGCCCAACATCGCCAGCGACGGCAAGGCCAGCGTCGGCCGCGTCGAGGTCTACCCGGGGCAGGCGCCGCAGCTGGTTCAGGTGCGTTATGGCGCGCTCGAGGGCCTGTCGCGTGCTGCAGGCAAGACCTGGGAGATGTCGACCCTGACGTTGCAGATGCTCGGCAAGATGCTGATCGGCGAAGCCTCGCTGAAGAACCTCAGCGGCCCACTGACGATCGCCGACTATGCCGGCCAGTCGGTGCAGCTCGGCCTGGCCTACTACCTGGGCTTCCTCGCCGTCGTCAGCGTGAGCCTGGGCGTGCTCAACCTGCTGCCGCTGCCGATGCTCGATGGCGGGCACCTGATGTATTATCTTTTCGAGGGTGTGACGGGGCGGCCGGTCTCCGAGTTGTGGCTGGACCGGCTGCAGCGTGGCGGGGTGGCCATCATGCTCATGATGATGTCCCTGGCTCTCTACAACGACGTGGCCCGCCTCCTGGGCCTGCACTGATCCCCCGACGCATGCCTTCTCCACGCCGCGCGCACGCCATTCGCCCGACCCTTCTCTGCATCGCCCTTGCTGCTGCGCTCCAGTCCGGCTCGGCCTGGGCGGTCGAGCCTTTCGTCCTGAAGGACATCCGCGTCGAGGGCCTGCAGCGCACCGACGCCGGCACCGTCTTCGCCTCGCTGCCGTTCCGCATCGGCGACACCTACAACGACGACAAGGGCGCCGCCGCACTGCGCGCGCTGTTCGCCACCGGCTTGTTCAAGGACGTTCGCATCGACATCGACGAAGGGGTCGTCGTCGTGATCGTCGAGGAGCGTGCCGTCATCGCCGGCATCGACTTCGCCGGCCTGAAGGAGTTCGACAAGGAGACGCTGGTCAAGTCCCTGAAGGACTTCGGCATCGGCGAGGGCCTGCCATTCGACAAGGCACTGGCCGACCGCGCCGAGCAGGAACTCAAGCGCCAGTACCTGACGCGCAGCCTCTACGGCGCGGAAGTGGTGACCACCGTCACGCCGCTCGAGCGCAACCGCGTCAACGTGATCTTCACAATCACCGAAGGCACGGCGGCGAAGATCCGCGAACTGCGAATCGTCGGCAACAAGGTCTTCTCCGAAGGCACGCTGAAGAGCCTGTTCGACCTGAACGACGGCGGCTGGCTGAACTGGTACACCAAGGCCGACCGCTACTCGCGCTCCAAGCTCAACGCCGACCTCGAGACGCTGCGCGCCTACTACCTGAACCGCGGCTACCTCGAGTTCAACGTCGACTCCACGCAGGTGGCGATCTCGCCGGACAAGCAGGACATCACGGTCACCATCAACGTGACCGAGGGCCAGCCCTACACCGTCACCGCGGTCAAGCTCGAAGGCGACTACCTCGGCAAGGAAGAAGACTTCAAGACACTGGTGAAGATCAAGCCTGGCGAGCCCTACCGGGCCGAGGCCGTGACCGAAACCACCAAGGAGTTCTCCGAGCGCTTCGGCACCTTCGGTTTCGCCTTCGCGCGCATCGAGGCGCGGCCGGAGATCGACCGTGCCAATGGCCGCGTGGTGCTGACCCTGGTCGCCGACCCGTCGCGGCGCGTCTACGTTCGGCGCATCAACGTGGCCGGCAACAGCCGCACGCGCGACGAGGTGATCCGGCGTGAGTTCCGCCAGTTCGAATCGTCCTGGTACGACGGGCAGAAGATCAAGTTGTCGCGCGACCGTGTCGACCGCCTGGGCTACTTCAGCGACGTCGCCGTCGACACCGCCGAGGTCGCCGGCTCGCAGGATCAGGTCGACCTGACCATCAACATCAAGGAAAAGCCCACCGGCAACCTGCTGGTCGGCGCCGGCTTCTCTTCGGCCGACAAACTCTCGCTGACGGCCTCGATCAAGCAGGAGAACGTGTTCGGCTCCGGCAACTACCTGGGCCTGGAAGTCAACACCAGCAAGTCCAGCCGCACGCTGGTGCTCAGCACGCTCGATCCGTACTTCACGATCGACGGCATCTCCCGCGCCTTCGATCTCTTCTACCGCACCACCAAACCGATCAACAGCCAGGGCGAGCAGTACCAGCTCGTCACGCCGGGTATCTCGGTGCGTTTCGGCGTGCCGTTCAGCGAGTACGACACGGTGTTCTTCGGCATCGGCGCCGAAAGAACCGAGATCCGCGGCACCAACGCGATGCCGAACAACCTGTACCTGTACCGGCTGCAGTTCGGCGCGATCAGCAACTCGTTCCCCATCACGGTGGGCTGGACGCGCGACGAGCGCGACAGCGCGCTGGTGCCCAATGCGGGCAGCTACAAGCGGGTGAACTTCGACTGGACCTTCGCCGGCGACACGCGCTACCTGCGCACCAACCTGCAGTACCAGCACTACTGGCCGATCACGCGGCAGTTCACCTTCGCGGTCAACGGCGAAATCGGTTACGGCAAGGGCCTGGCCGGCCGGCCCTACCCGGTATTCAAGAATTTCTACGGCGGCGGCCTGGGCACGGTGCGTGCCTTCGACCAGGGTTCGCTGGGCCCGCCGGACGTCACCGGCGCCTACATCGGCGGCAACCGCCGGCTGAACCTGAACAGCGAGCTGTACGTGCCGGTGCCCGGCGCCGGCAACGACCGCACGTTGCGCGTGTTCGGTTACTTCGACATCGGCAACGTCTGGGGCGAGAGCGAGAAGATCACCGCCGACAGCCTGCGTGCATCGACCGGTATCGGCCTGAGCTGGATCTCCCCGGTGGGGCCGCTCAAGCTCAGTTACGGGACGCCGATCCGCAAGCGTCCGAACGATAGAATCGAGAGACTCCAATTCCAGATCGGGACCGCGTTCTAATGAATACTTCCATCCTGAAGTCGACGGCTTGCGCAGCCTTGCTGGCGCTTGCGACGCTGGGTGCGCAGGCCCAGGAGCTGAAGATCGGCTACGTGAATGCCGACAAGGTGCTGCGTGAGGCCGCTCCGGCCAAGGCTGCCCAGGCCAAGCTCGAGACCGAGTTCAGCAAGCGCGAGAAAGACATCGCCGACTTGGCCGGCAAGCTCAAGGCCGCCGGCGACAAGCTCGACAAGGACGCACCCACGCTGTCCGAGGCCGAACGCAGCCGCCGCCAGCGCGACCTGGTCGAGCAGGACCGCGAGTTCCAGCGCAAGCGCCGCGAGTTTCAGGAAGACCTGACCCAGCGCAAGAACGAGGAGCTCGCGTCCGTCGTCGAGCGCGCCAACAAGGTCATGAAGCAGATCTTCGACAGCGAGAAGTACGACCTGATCATCCAGGAGGCCGTCTTCGCCGGCCCGCGGATCGACATCACCGACAAGGTGATCAAGGCCCTGAACGGCCAGGCCGGCGCCAAGTAAGCCGGAGGCAGCGCAGATGGAAGTTGCTCTGCGTGACATCGCCGGGCAACTCGGCGGCGAACTGATTGGCGACGCCGGCCTGCTCATCGCCCGCATCGGGCCGCTCGAGGGCGCGGATGGCCGCACCATCTCCTTCCTGGCCCACCCGAAGTACCGCTCCCAGCTGACGGGCTCACTGGCCGGCTGCGTGATCGTCTCGCCGGCCCTGCGCGAGGCCGTGGCCGGCCGCGCCGCGGCCATCGTCACGCCTGATCCTTACCTCTACTTTGCCCGGCTCACGCAGTGGTGGGCGCGGCGCATCCGTCCGGCGGCGATGGCCGGCATCCATGCCAGCGCCGTCGTCCACGCCGATGCGCAGGTGGGCGAGGGAGCCTCGATCGGCCCGCTGGTGGTGATCGAGGCCGGCGCGGTGGTCGGTGCGGGGGCGCAGATCGGCGCGCATTGCGTGATCGGCGCGAACGCGTCGATCGGCGAGGGCACGCGGCTGGCGCCGCGCGTCACGCTCGGCGAAGGCTGCCGCATCGGCGCGCGCGGCCTCGTGCACAGCGGCGTGGTGATCGGCGCCGACGGATTCGGCTTCGCGCCCACCGAAGGGCGCTGGGAGAAGATCGAGCAACTCGGCGCGGTGCGCATCGGCGACGACGTCGAGATCGGCGCCAACACCTGCATCGACCGCGGGGCGCTCGACGACACCGTCATCGAGGATGGCGTCAAGCTCGACAACCTGATCCAGGTCGGCCACAACGTGCACATCGGCGCGCACTCGGCGATGGCCGGCTGCGTGGGCATCGCCGGCAGCGCGGTGATCGGCCGGCACTGCACGGTGGGCGGTGGCGCCATCGTGCTCGGCCACCTGACGCTGGCCGACCATGTGCACATCTCGGCGGCCTCGGTGGTGATGCGCTCGATCCGCCAGCCGGGGCAGTACAGCGGCGTCTTCCCCATCGACGACAATGCCGCCTGGGAGAAGAATGCGGCCACGCTGCGCCAGCTTCACGCCCTGCGAGACCGCATCCGAGCCCTCGAGAAGAACGACACCACGCCGAGACAACCATGACGATGGACATCCACCAGATCCTGAAGAAGCTGCCGCACCGCTATCCCATCCTCCTGGTGGATCGCGTGCTCGAGATCGAGAAGGGGCAGCGCATCAAGGCGATCAAGAACGTCACCATCAACGAGCAGTTCTTCAACGGCCACTTTCCCAAGCGCCCGGTGATGCCCGGTGTGCTGATGATCGAGGCGCTGGCGCAGGCTTCGGCGTTGCTGGCCTTCGAGACGCTCGGCCAGGAGCCGGACGACAACACGGTGTACTACTTCGCCGGCATCGACAACGCGCGCTTCAAACGGCCCGTCGAACCGGGCGATCAGCTCGTGCTCGAGGCCACGCTCGAGCGCATGAAAGCCTCGGTGTTCAAGTTCAAGGGCCGGGCGCTGGTGGACGGCGAGGTGGCCGTGGAGGCCGACCTCACCTGCACGATGCGCAGCTTCACCTGAGGCCGCGACAGGGAGTCCGGGCACATGGCCAGCATCCACCCCACTGCCATCGTCGAGAGCGGCGCACAGCTCGGCGAGAACGTCACGATCGGCGCCTACACCGTGGTTCGCTCGCAGGTGCGCATCGGCGAAGGCACGACGATCGGCCCGCATTGCGTGATCGAGGGCCGCACCACGATCGGCCGCGACAACCGCATCTTCCAGTTCAACTCGATCGGCGCCGTGCCGCAGGACAAGAAGTACGCCGGCGAGCCGACCGAACTGCACATCGGCGACCGCAACATGGTGCGCGAGTTCTGCACCTTCAACCTGGGCACGGCGCAGGACGCGGGCGTCACGCGCATCGGCAACGACAACTGGATCATGGCCTACGTGCACATCGCGCACGACTGCCAGGTCGCCGACCGCACCACGCTGGCCAACAACACCACGCTGGGCGGCCACGTGCACCTGGGCGACTGGGTCACGGTGGGCGGGCTGACCGGCATCCACCAGTTCGTCAAGATCGGCGCGCACGTGATGGTCGGCTTCGGCAGTGCGGTCTCGCAGGACGTGCCGCCCTTCATGCTGGTCGACGGCAACCCGCTGGCCGTGCGCGGCTTCAACATCGAGGGACTGCGCAGGCGCGGCTTCGACGTGCCGCGCATCGCCGCGGTCAAGCAGATGCACAAGTTGCTGTACCGCGAGGGCAAGACCTTCCAGCAGGCTCGCGAGGCCATCGAGGCGCTGGGCCGCGAGGAGCCGCATGCCGCAGGCGACGTGGCGCTGATGAGCGCCTTCCTCGCGGGCGCGACGCGCGGCATCGCGCGCTGATCCGCATGGACGCGGCTGCTCCGCGCTTCGCGATGGTCGCGGGCGAGGCTTCGGGCGACTTGCTCGCCGGCCTGTTGCTTGGCGGCCTGCGCGCACGCTGGCCAGCGCTCGTCGCCCAGGGCATCGGCGGGCCGAAGATGGCCGCGCAGGGTTTCGAGGCCTGGTGGCCGCACGACAAGCTCGCCGTGCGCGGCTACGTCGAGGTGCTCAGCCACTACCGCGAGCTGGTCGGCATCCGCAACCAGCTCGCCGAGCGCATCCTGGCGGCCAAGCCGGATCTGTTCATCGGCGTCGACGCGCCCGACTTCAACCTCGATCTCGAGACACGCCTGAAGGCCGCCGGCATCCGCACCGTGCATTTCGTCAGCCCGTCGATCTGGGCCTGGCGCGGCAAGCGCATCGAGAAGATCCGCAATGCGGTCGACGCCGTGCTTTGCATCTTCCCGTTCGAGCCGGAGATCTACGCGAAGCAGGGCATCGACGCGGTCTACGTGGGCCACCCGCTGGCCGATGCGATTCCGCTGGACGTGCCACGTGCAGCCAGCCGCGCGGCGCTGGCCATTGGCGACGAAACCGTGGTGGCGCTGCTGCCCGGCAGCCGCCGCTCCGAGATCCAGTACATCGCGCCGCGCCTGTTCGCTGCGGCCGCGGAGATGGCGGCGTTGAGACCGGGCCTGCGATTCATCCTGCCGGTGGTGCCAGGCTTGCGCCACCTGGTCGAGCCGCTGCGCAAGCTGCATGCCGACCGGGTGAAGGTGGAACTGCTCGACGGCCGCTCACACGAGGCGCTGGCCGCCTGCGACGTGACGCTGGTGGCCAGCGGCACGGCCACGCTGGAGGCGGCGCTTTTCAAGCGCCCGATGGTGATCGCCTATGCCATGCACGCCTTGAGCTGGCAGATGATGAAGCGCATGAAGTACCAGCCCTGGGTGGGCCTGCCCAACATCCTGCTGCGCGACTTCGCCGTGCCCGAGCTGATCCAGGGCGACGCGACACCCGAGCGCCTGGCGCACGCGGCGCTGGCCTGGCTGGACGACCCGCAGCGCTGCGCTGCACTCGAGAAGCGCTTTCACGCGCTGCACCTGGAGCTTCGCCGCGACACCGCGCGCGCCGCCACCGATGCGATCGAGAAGATTCTTGCGCGCTGAGCAGCTCGGCCTGAGCTTCGACGTGCCCGGCCTGGTGGCCGGCGTGGACGAAGCCGGGCGCGGCCCGCTGGCCGGGCCGGTGGTGGCGGCGGCGGTGATCCTCGACGACCTGAAGCCGATCAAGGGCCTGGCCGATTCGAAGGCGATCAGCGCGCTCAAGCGCGAGCGCCTGTTCGACGAGATCCGCGCCAAGGCGCTGTGCTGCTGCATCGCCGAAGCGAGTGCCGCCGAGATCGACGAGCTGAACATCCTGCAGGCCACGATGCTGGCGATGCGTCGCGCGGTCGAGGGCCTGCGCCTGAAGCCCGCCAAGGTGCTGGTCGACGGCAACCGCATCCCGGTGCTGAAGATCCCGGCCGAGGCCATCGTCAAGGGCGATGCGAAGGTGAAGGCGATTTCCGCCGCCTCCATCCTCGCCAAGGTGCACCGCGACCGGCTCTGCCTCGAACTGCACGCACTGCACCCGCAGTACGGCTTCGACGGCCACAAGGGCTATCCGACGCCCGAACACCTGGCGGCGCTGCGCGCGCACGGCGCCTGCCCGCAGCACCGGCGCAGCTTCGGCCCGGTGCGCGAAGTCCTGAGCGATTGAGGCGATGGCCGAGGCACGCCAGGTCAGCTCGCGCGACAACCCGCTGCTGGTGCGGGTGCGCAAGCTCGGCGCCGACCCGGGCGCCTACCGCAAGCTCGGCGAGGTGTGGCTGGAGGGCGACCACCTGTGTTCGGCGTTCGCCCAGCGCGGCGGGCGAGCGGTGCAGGCCATCGTCAGCACGGCCGGGTGGGAGCAGCCGGCATTGCGCGCCTTGGCCGGCCAGGCGGCGGCCGTGGCGATCGTGCCGCCCGAACTCATGGCCGGGCTGAGCACGCTGGAGTCGCCGCCGGAGATCGGCTTCGTCGTCACCACGCCGACGGCGCCGGCGCTCGCGCCCGAACAAGCCTCGGTGGTGCTCGACCGCCTGCAGGATGCCGGCAACGTCGGCGCCATCCTGCGCAGTGCCTCGGCCTTCGGCTTCACGCAGGTGCTGGCGCTCAAGGGCACGGCGGCGCTGTGGTCGCCCAAGGTGCTGCGTGCCGGCATGGGCGCGCATTTCGCGCTGCGGCTGGTCGAAGGGCTCGAATCCGACGCGCTGGCCGGGCTGCAAGTGCCGATGCTGGGCACCAGTTCGCACGCCGCGCAGGCGCTGCACGAGGTCGATCTGCCGTGGCCTTGCGGATGGGTCCTCGGCCACGAAGGGCAGGGAGTCTCGGCGGCACTGCAGCGGCAATGCGCGATGGCGCTGCGGATTCCGCAGCCGGGCGGCGAGGAGTCGCTGAACGTCGCTGCGGCGGCGGCGGTGTGCCTGTACGAATCGGCGCGCCAGCGCGCCCGGTGAGCGCAGGCGCGGTGCGGTGCGCCCGAAGCGAGGAGGCGGGAATGGACGCAGGCTGGAGAAGGATCGTCGTGGGCAGCCCGGTGGCGCTCACGGTGGCGGCCGTGGCGGCCTGCAGCGTGGGCCTGTCGGTCGCCGCCCTGTTCGGCTTGACCGCGGCGCTGCGGCTGCCCCAGACCCCCGCCTTCCCGCTCTACGTGGTCATCGCGGTGGTGATCCCGCTGCTCGTCTCCGTGCCGGTGAGCTGGGTGATCGTGCGCCTTCTGCGCGAGGTCGAGGCCGCCCGGCTCCAGGCGGAGCGACTGGCCTGGTACGACGACCTCACAGGCCTGTCCAACCGCCGCCGGCTTTGCGAACTGGCCCAGCGCGAACTCGACATGGCGCAGCGCACGGGCGAGCCGCTGGTGGCGGCGCTGCTCGACCTCGACGACTTCAAGCGGGTCAATGACCGCCATGGCCATGCGGCGGGCGACCGGCTGCTGCGCGCGACCGCACAGCGCATCCAGGCGGCGCTGCGCAGCACCGACATGGCCGCGCGCTGGGGCGGCGAGGAGTTCGCGGTGGTTCTGCCGCGCACCCGCCGCGAAGACGGCGTGAAGGTCGTCGAGCGGATCCTGGCGGAACTTCGCGGGCTGAAGCTCGGCGAGTACGAGGTTCCCATCGGTTGCACGGCTTCGATCGGCGTGGCCATGTCGGCGGGCGGGGCCGAGCGTTTCGAGCGACTGATCGACCGGGCCGACCAGGCGATGTACCGGGCCAAGCTGGCCGGCAAGGACCGCTGGGAAGCGGCGCCGCCGCCGTCCTAATACATCAGCCGGTCCGGCCGCAGGTCGCGCAGGATCGTGGTGGCGATCTCCTCGATCGACTTGTGCGTCGACGACAGCCAGGCGATGCCTTCGCGGCGCATCATCGCCTCGGCCTCGTGCACTTCCATGCGGCAGTTCTCGATCGAGGCGTACTTGCTGTTCGGCCGTCGCTCGTTGCGGATCTGGCTCAGCCGCTCGGGGTCGATGGTCAGGCCGAAGCACTTCTTCTTGAACGGCGCCAGCGTCGACGGGATCTGGCCGCGGTCGAAGTCCTCGGGGATCAGCGGGTAGTTGGCTGCCTTGATGCCGTGCTGCATCGCGAGGTAGAGCGAGGTCGGCGTCTTGCCGCTGCGGCTCACGCCGACCAGGATCACGTCGGCTTCGGCGAGGTTCTTCGCCGACTGGCCGTCGTCGTGCGCCAGCGAGAAATTGATCGCCTCGATGCGGTCGGTGTACTCCTGGCTCTTGGAGACGTCCGAGAAGCGGCCGATACGGTGGTTCGACTTGACGCCGAACTCCGCCTCCAGCGGCTCGATGAAGGTGTTGAACATGTCCAGCACCAGGCCCTTGGAGTGCTCCTTCAGGATCGCCAGGATCTCCGCGTTGACCAGCGTGATGAAGACCACCGGCCGGCGACCCTCGGCGTCTGCCGTGTGGTTGATCTCGCGCACCACCTGGTGCGCCTTGTCTGGTGTGTCGATGAAGGGCCGGCGCACGTGGCGCGGCTTGCCGGAGAACTGCGCCAGGATCGAGTTGCCGAAGGTTTCGGCGGTGATGCCGGTGCCGTCGGAGACGAAGAAGACGGTGCGATTGGGCATGGCAGCGCGGGCCTTCGGATTGGGGGGACGCCCTCGATGATAGGGAACAAACCCGTAGAATCCCGAGCAAACTTCCACCCCCGACGCCCTTGAACGCCGCCCGCCGCCACACAACACTCGAAGAGTGCGGCCGGCCTGCGTGGGCATGCACCGCCCTGGAGCTTCGCTCGGGCCGCATTTCGGGAGGACGGGACATGCCGGTTTTCCAACATCACGGAGTTTTCCCATGTCCAACCCTGCACTGGCGACCGCCCTGGTCGTTCCGTTCGAACAACTGAGGATGACCGACGTCGAGTCGGTGGGCGGCAAGAACGCCTCGCTCGGCGAAATGATCAGCCAACTGGCCGCTTCGGGCGTGCGCGTGCCCGGCGGCTTCGCGACGACGGCGCACGCCTTCCGCGAGTTCCTCAAGCACGAAGGCCTGGTCACGCGCATCAGCGAGCGCCTGGCGACGCTGAACACCGACGACGTGCGCGCGCTGGCCGAGGCCGGCGCGCAGATCCGCCACTGGATCGAGTCCACGCCGTTCCCGCCGGCGCTCGAGGCCGCGATCCGCGCCGAGTTCACGCGCCTGACCGCGGGCAACCCCGGCGCCTCGTTCGCCGTGCGCTCCTCGGCCACGGCCGAAGACCTGCCCGACGCGTCGTTCGCCGGCCAGCAGGAGACCTTCCTCAACGTGGTCGGCATCGACGAGGTGTTGGCCAAGATGAAGGAGGTCTTCGCCAGCCTCTACAACGACCGTGCCATCAGCTACCGGGTGCACAAGGGCTTCGCGCACGGCGACGTGGCGCTGTCGGCCGGCGTGCAGCGCATGGTGCGCTCCGACCTCGGCGCGGCCGGCGTGATGTTCACCATCGACACCGAGAGCGGCTTCCAGGACGTGGTCTTCATCACCTCCAGCTACGGCCTGGGCGAGACGGTGGTGCAGGGCGCCGTGAACCCCGACGAGTTCTACGTGCACAAGCCGGCGCTGAAGGCCGGCAAGCTGCCCATCATCCGCCGCAACCTCGGTTCCAAGCTGATCAAGATGGAGTTCTCCTCGCCCGAGGAGAAGGCGAAGACCGGCAAGCTGGTGCGCACCGTGGACACCGCGCCCGAGCACCGCAACCGATATTCGCTGACCGATGCCGACGTGGCCGAGCTGGCGCGCTACGCGCTGATCATCGAGCAGCACTACGGTCGGCCGATGGACATCGAGTGGGGCAAGGACGGCGGCGACAACCAGCTCTACATCCTGCAGGCGCGCCCCGAGACGGTGAAGAGCCAGGCGCAGGGCAAGGTCGAGCAGCGCTACAAGCTCAAGAGCACGGGCACCGTGCTCGCCGAGGGCCGCGCCATCGGCCAGAAGATCGGCACCGGCCCGGTGCGCATCGTGCACAGCCTGGCCGACATGGACCAGGTGCAGCCGGGTGACGTGCTGGTCACCGACATGACCGACCCGAACTGGGAGCCGGTGATGAAACGCGCCAGCGCGATCGTCACCAACCGCGGCGGGCGCACCTGCCACGCGGCGATCATCGCGCGCGAACTCGGCATCCCGGCGGTGGTGGGCTGCGGCGACGCGACCGAGACGTTGAAGGACGGCGCGCTGGTGACCGTGGTCTGCTCCGAGGGCGACACCGGCTTCATCTACGACGGACTGCTCGAGACCGAGGTCAGCGACGTGCAGCGCGGCGAGCTGCCGTACTGCCCGGTGAAGATCATGATGAACGTGGGCAACCCGCAGCTGGCTTTCGACTTCGCGCAGATGCCCAACTCGGGCGTCGGCCTGGCGCGGCTCGAGTTCATCATCAACAACAACATCGGCGTGCACCCGAAGGCGATCCTCGACTACCCGAACGTCGACGCCGACCTGAAGAAGGCCGTCGAATCGGTGGCGCGCGGGCACGCCTCGCCGCGCGCCTTCTACGTCGACAAGCTGGTCGAGGGCGTCGCGACCATCGCCGCCGCGTTCTGGCCCAAGCCGGTGATCGTGCGGCTGTCGGACTTCAAGAGCAACGAGTACAAGAAGCTGATCGGCGGCTCGCGCTACGAGCCCGAGGAAGAGAACCCGATGCTCGGCTTCCGCGGCGCGTCGCGCTATGTCAGCGACAGCTTCGGCGAGGCCTTCGCGATGGAGTGCGAGGCGCTCAAGCGCGTGCGCACCGACATGGGCCTGAGCAACGTCGAGATCATGGTGCCCTTCGTGCGCACGCTCGGCCAGGCGCAGAAGGTGGTGGGCATGCTCGCCGAGCGCGGCCTGAAGCGCGCCGCGATGGGCGGCACCGACGGCCTGCGCGTGATCATGATGTGCGAGGTGCCGAGCAACGCCATCCTCGCCGAGCAGTTCCTCGAGCATTTCGACGGCATGTCGATCGGCTCGAACGACCTGACCCAGCTCACGCTGGGCCTGGACCGCGACTCCGGGCTGGAGCTGCTGGCGCGCGACTTCGACGAGCGCGACCCGGCCGTGAAGGCGCTGATCTCGCGCGCCATCACGGCCTGCCGCGCGGTCGGCAAGTACATCGGGATCTGTGGTCAGGGCCCCAGCGACCACCCGGACTTCGCCGACTGGCTGGCCCGCGAAGGCATCGTGTCGATCTCGCTGAATCCTGACACGGTCGTCGAGACCTGGCAGCGCCTCGCAAAGCGCTGATGTCCGCCCCCGGCTCGCGCTGCGAGCCGCCTCCGAGGGGGCGCCCGGCCGGCTTGGGGCGGCCCGGCGCCGCCCGGGCCGCGGTCAAGCGAGCGTGTTGAGTTCGAGGTTGTCGATCAGCCTGGTGCTGCCGAGCTTCGCCGCGGCGAGCACCACGAGCGGTTCGCCGGAAGCCGGCTCGCCGAGGTCGTGCTGGCGGCGGATCGCCACGTAGTCGGGCTTCCAGCCGCGTTCGGTGAGGTGGGCCGTCGCGTCCGCTTCGAGCTCAGCCCAGTTGCGGTTTCCCGCGGCCACCGCTTCGGCGATGCGCCGCAGCGCGGCGCTGAACTGCACGGCCTCGGCGCGTTGCGCGGCATCGAGGTAGCCGTTGCGCGACGACAGCGCCAGGCCGTCGGCGGCGCGGCTGGTCTCGCCGGCGACGATGCCGATCGGCAACGCCAGCTGCTTCACCATGCGCCGGATCACCATCAGCTGCTGGTAGTCCTTCTTGCCGAACACCGCGTAGCGCGGTTGCACGCAGTTGAAGAGCTTGAGCACCACGGTGCACACGCCGGTGAAGAAGCCGGGCCGGAAGTGGCCCTCGAGGATGTCGGCCAGCTCGGCCGGCGGCTGCACGGTGTAGCGCTGCGGCTCCGGGTAGAGCTCACGCTCCGACGGGGCAAACACGATGTCGCAGCCGGCACCGCGCAGCAATTCGCAGTCGCGCTCCAGCGTGCGCGGGTAGGTGTCGAAATCCTCGTGCGGTGCGAACTGCAGCCGGTTGACGAAGATGCTCGCCACCACCGGGGTACCGTGCTCGCGCGCCATGCGCACCAATGCCAGGTGACCCTCGTGCAGGTTGCCCATGGTCGGCACGAACGAGCTCTTCGCCTGGCCAGCCAGGAGGCTGCGCAGGTCGGCAACGGTGTGGACGATCTGCATCGGCGCGCTCCTGTCAGTAGCCATGCACGGCCGGGTCGGGGAAGCTGCCGTCCTTGACCGCCGCCACATAGGCGCGCACCGCGCTCTCGATGCTGTCGGCGCCGGCCATGAAGTTGCGCACGAAGCGCGGCAGCTTGCCGCGCGTCACGCCGAGCATGTCGTGCAGCACCAGCACCTGCCCGCTGCAGCCGGGCCCGGCGCCGATGCCGATCACCGGGATGGGCAGGCTTTCGGTGAGCTGCTGGCCGAGCGTGCTGGGGATGAGTTCGACGACCAGCATCGAGGCTCCGGCCTCGGCCAGTTCGCGCGCCTCGTGCAGCAGCCGCGCCGCGCCGTCGTCGTCGCGGCCCTGGATGCGGTAGCCGCCCAGCGCGTGCACCGATTGCGGCGTCAGGCCCAGGTGAGCGCACACCGGGATGCCGCGCTCGACGAGGTGGCGCACCACGGGCACCGTCCAGCCGCCGCCTTCGAGCTTGACCATGTGCGCACCCGACTGCATCAGCCGCGCCGCGCTGAGCAGCGCTTGCTCGGTGCCGGTGTGGTAGCTGCCGAAGGGCAGGTCGCCGACGATCCAGGCATGGCGGTTGCCGCGCGCCACGCACTGCACGTGGTAGGCCATCTCGTCCAACGTCACCGGCAGTGTGCTGTCGCGGCCCTGCAGCGTCATGCCCAGCGAATCGCCGATCAGCAGCACGTCGACGCCGGCGTCGTCGAGCAGCCGTGCGAAGCTGGCGTCGTAGCAGGTGAGCATGGTGATCTTCTCGCCGGCGGCGCGCATGGCGGCCAGCCGGTGCAGCGTCATGGCCTTGCGCGCTGCGGCGGTGCCGTCACCGGGGTTCGAGGGGGTGGGGTACATCGTCAGACCAGTCCGTCGAAAGGCAGCACGTCGACCCGGTCGCCGGCAGCCACATTGCCTTGTTCGTGGTGAAGTACCACCAGTCCGTTGGCCTCGCTCATGCTGCGCAGGATGCCCGAGCCCTGCGAGCCGGTGATCTCCACCTGCCAGCCGGAGGCGCCGCGCGAGACGATGCCGCGCTGGTATTCCGTGCGGCCGGCCTTCTTGCGGATCGGCTGCGTGCTGGCGGCGCTGAGCATCGGCAGGGGCTGCGCCGAGGCACCGCTCATCGCCAGCAGCGCGTCGCGCACGAAGGCGTAGAAGGTGACCATCACCGCCACCGGGTTGCCGGGCAGGCCGAACAGGATGGCGTCGTGGCCGCGGCTGGTGATGCGGCCGATCGCCATCGGCCGCCCCGGCCGCATGGCGATCCGCCAGAACAGCACGTCGCCCAGCGTCTTCATGACCTGCTTGGTGTGGTCGGCCTCGCCGACGCTGACTCCGCCGGAGGTGATCACCGCGTCGGCGTTCTCGGCGGCGTGGCGGAAGGCCGCCTCCAGTGCGGCCGGGTCGTCGCGCACCACGCCCATGTCGATCAGGTCGACGCCCAGGCGTTGCAGCATGCCCCACAGCGTGTAGCGGTTGCTGTCGTAGACGCAGCCCGCATCGAGCGGCTCGCCGATCGAGCGAAGCTCGTCGCCGGTGGAGAAGAAGGCCACGCGAAGGCGGCGCAGCACCGGCACTTCGGCCTGGCCCAGCGAGGCGAGCAGGCCCAGGTCGGCGGGGCGCAATACACGGCCGGCCTTCAGCGCGGCTTCGCCTTTCGCGAGGTCTTCGCCCGCCAGGCGGCGGTTGTCGCCAGTGCGCACCACGCCGGCGGGCACCGTGACGCGCGTGCCGTCGGTCTTGGTGAACTCCTGCGGTACCACCGTGTCCAGCCCGGCGGGCATCACCGCGCCGGTCATGATGCGCAGGCACTGGCCCGCGCCGACGCTGCCGTCGAACTGCGCGCCGGCGAAGCCGGTGCCGGCCACCTGCAGCACGGTGTCGCCGCTGGCCGAGAGATCGGCGCCGCGCAGTGCGTAGCCGTCCATCGCCGAGTTGTCGTGTGCCGGCACGTCGATGGCCGAGACGATGTCGCGCGCCAGCACGCGGCCGAGCGCCGAGCGGATCGCCAGCATCTCCACCGCCTGCACGCGCGGCACCAGGCGGGCGATGAACTCCTGCGCCTGCGCCACCGGCAGGGCGTTCGGGTCGTAGCCGCTCACGCAGGAGGCGATCTCGGCCAGGCTGGGGGGCGTCGCAGTCGTCATCGTGCTCACAGGCTCAGGATCATCAGGTGCTTGTCATGGTAGCGGCCGTCGAGCTTGACGGCGCGCGGCTGGGTGCCGTAGCGCACGAAGCCGGCGCGATGGTACAGATGCTCGGCGGCGGCGTTGCCGGCGGTCACGCTCAGGGTGAGCACTTCGAGACCGTCAGCGCGGGCCAGGGCGACGCATTCCTGCAGCAAGGCCTTGCCGATGCCGCGCCCGGCGGCGTGATCGGCCACCATCATGCCGATGAGGTGGCCGACATGGCGCACCTTCAGGCGCATGTCGCGCTCGCAACTCACCGCGCCGACGAGCGCGCGGCCGTCCCAGGCACCCAGCGTGAAATGCCCGCCCTTCGGCCGGTCCAGCCCCAGTCGCGGCAGGTAGGCCTGGGCCGGCCTGGCGGACTCGGCTTGCGCGTCGCTGGTGAAGGCATCGGGATGCGCAGCGAGCATCGCATCGCGCAGGGCCTTGTAGTCGGCCAGTTCCAGCGCGCGCAGGCGGCGCACGTCGACAGGTTCAGGCATTCGTCTGCAGCTGCTGCAGATCCGCCAGCGTGTTGGCGTTGAAGAAGGCCCGAGCATCGTCGAACGGCACCTCGACGCAGCGATGCTGCGCCGTCCAGCGGTCGATCTTGCGTTGCCCCGTCTGCGTGAACCGAACCAGGCTCTCCATCAGCGAGGCCTTCAACAGGCAGAACACCGGCTGCACCTGCTGCGCACCGTTCTCGGTCGTGGCGGCCATGGCGATGTCGGCGCTGTCGGCTTCCAGCGCTGCGGCGAGGCGCTCGACCAGGTCGATCGGGAAGCCCGGCGTGTCGCAGGGCACGGTGACGAGGTAGGGCGTCTCGCAGTGCTCCAGGCCAGCCAGGAAGCCGGCTAGCGGGCCGGGGTAGTCGGGCAGGGCGTCGGGCCACACCGGCACGCCCAGGGACTCGTAGGCACCCAGGTTGCGGTTGGCATTGATCATCACGTGGCCGACCTGCAGGCTCAGCCGCATCAGCGCGTGCATGGCCAGCGGCATGCCCAGGTGGTTCTGCAGGCCCTTGTCGACGCCGCCCATGCGGCTGCCGCGGCCGCCGGCTAGGATCAGGCCGGTGATGTCGTCGGGAGAAATGGTCACGGGGTCATCCGCCGATGTAGTGCATCTCGACGCGTCGCTGGCCGCTGCCGGTGTCGGCCTGCAGCGCGCTGCGCAGCGCGGAGTAACGATCGTCGCGGCCGGTCCAGATCTCGCCGATGGCCGCGCTGATCTGCGCATCGTCGAAGTCGCCGCGAAGCAGCGCGCGCAGGTCGTGCCCCTGGTGCGCGAACAGGCACAGGAACAGCTTGCCTTCGGTGGACAGCCGCGCGCGGTTGCAGTCGTGGCAGAAAGCCTGCGTGACGCTGGAGATCACGCCCACCTCGCCGCCGCCATCGTGGTAGCGCCAGCGCTGCGCGGTTTCGCCGGGCAACTGGGCCTCCAGCGGTTCGAGCGGGAACTCGGCCGAAATGCGCTCGACCACCTGCGCCGAGGGCAGTACCTCGTCCATGCGCCAGCCGTTGGTGGCGCCGACATCCATGTACTCGATGAAGCGCAGCACGATGCCGCCGCCGAAGTTCTCGCGGAAGAAGCGCGCCATCGGCACGATCTCGTGGTCGTTGGTGCCGCGCTTGACGACCATGTTGACCTTGATCGGCCCGAGGCCCACGCGCTGCGCCTGCGCGATGCCGTCGAGCACCTCGGCCACCGGGAAGTCGACGTCGTTCATGCGACGGAAGATGCCGTCGTCCAGCGCGTCCAGGCTGACCGTGACACGCTGCAGCCCGGCGTCCTTCAGCGCCTGCGCCTTGCGCAGGAGCAGCGAGCCGTTGGTGGTCAGCGTCAGGTCCAGCGGCGCGCCGTCCGGCGTGCGCAGCTCGGCCAGCATCGCGATCAGCCGCTCGACGTTCTTGCGCAACAGCGGCTCGCCGCCGGTCAGCCGCAGCTTGCGCACGCCATGGGCAACGAACAGTCGCGCGGTGCGGGTGATCTCCTCGAAGCTCAGCAGCGACGAGTGGGGCAGAAAGTTGTACTGCTTGTCGAACACTTCCTTGGGCATGCAGTAGCTGCAGCGGAAGTTGCACCGGTCCGTCACCGAGATGCGCAGGTCGGTGAGCGGGCGTCCCAGCCGGTCGCCGAGCAGGCCCGTCGGTGCGGCCGGCTGGATCGGAATGCGAGGGATGCTGGCCGCGTAGCGGTGGTCGGCCAGCGGGATGACTTTTTCGCCCATGCGCGGATTGTGCCTTCCAGCGCACCACCGGCCACCCGGCACGACCCCGGGCTTGACCGGGGTAACGAGCGTGGCGCCGTGGCCGGCTCAGTGCAAGGTTCGGAAAGTTTCCGCGTCGGTGGCCGGGGTGACCAAGGGTGTGGCAGCGGGTACCGCCTTGGCCGGCACCACGGAGTTCTCGACCCGGGCCGATTCCGCCGCGGCCTCCAGCGGCAGCGCGCGCCGAGCGCCGGTGAATCGCTTGCTCCAATAGGCGTAGCGCATGTCTTCCACCCGCACTTCGCCGCCGGTGCGTGGCGCGTGGATGAACTTGCCCTCGCCGATGTAGATGCCGACGTGCGAGAAGGTGCGCTTGAGCGTGTTGAAGAACACCAGGTCACCCGGCTTGAGCTCCTCGCGCCTGATCTTCTTCAGGCCAGGTGCACTGGCCTGCTCGTCGGCGCGACGCGGCAGCACGAGGCCGAGGCTCATCTCGAACACGTGGCGCGTGAACCCGCTGCAGTCGAAGCCCTTGTCGGCCGAGTTGCCGCCGCGGCGGTAGGGCACACCGAGGAAGTTCATGGCGCTGAGCACCATGTCGGAGGCCTTGTCGCGCACCTTGTTGACGAACTCGTAGTCGCTGGGGGGAACGGCGGCAGGCACTTTGTCCGGATCGCCCAGGCCCCGGTCGGCGAGCAGCTTGGCGATCGGGTCGTGGCTGGCGTCCGGGCTGGCCTGTACCAGCGCGCTGGCCAGCGCCAGCAGCGCGGCCGCGGCGAGGCGGCTTCGGGAGAGGGCGCGGTGCCGGCGGGTCATCGGGGCGCAGCTTAGGCGCTGCCGCCGCCAGCGTCAACCCGAAAAACTCAGTCGCGACGGGCACTTGCAGCAACTTTTCGATCCTCCGGGCAGCTGCGTTATCGTGTGCTCGAACCGCTGAGGAGACACCATGTTCAAGGCACTCTTGCTGGAAAAGTCCGAAGCCGGCTTCCAGGCCGGCATCCGCGACGTCGATGAGGCCTCGCTGCCCGAGGGCGACGTGCTGCTGAAGGTCGAGCATTCGACGCTCAACTACAAGGATGGCCTGGCCATCACCAACCGCGGGCCGGTGGTGCGCAACTGGCCGATGGTGGCCGGCATCGACGGCGCCGGCACGGTGCTGGAAAGCAGTCATGCGCAGTGGAAGGCAGGCGACAAGGTCATCCACAACGGCTGGGGCGTGGGCGAGACACGCTGGGGCTGCCTGGCACAGCGGGCGCGGCTGAAGGGCGATTGGCTGGTGCGGCTGCCAGGGGCCTTCAGTACCCGGCAGGCCATGGCGATCGGCACCGCGGGTTACACGGCGATGCTGTGCGTGCTGGCGCTGGAGCGTCATGGCGTGAAGCCCGGCGACGGCGAAGTGCTGGTGACCGGCGCCACCGGCGGCGTGGGCAGCGTGGCGACTGCGCTGTTGTCGAAGCTCGGCCACCGGGTCGTTGCGGCGACGGGCAAGGCCGCCGAGGCCGGCTACCTCCAGCGGCTCGGCGCTGCCTCGGTCATCGACCGCGCCGAACTGAGCGCCCCGGGCAAGCCGCTGCAGAAGGAACGCTGGGCGGCGGTGGTCGACGCGGTGGGCAGCCACACGCTGGTCAATGCCTGTGCGCAGACGCGCTACGGCGGCGTGGTGGCGGCCTGCGGGCTGGCGCAGGGCGGTGACCTGCCGGGCACGGTCATGCCCTTCATTTTGCGCGGCGTGACGCTGGCCGGGGTGGACAGCGTGATGGCACCTCTGGCGCTGCGGCGGCAGGCCTGGGAGCGGCTGGCTCGCGACCTCGACCCGGCGATGATCGACGCGATCGCAGTGGAGGTGCCTCTGGCGCAGGCCATCCCGCGTGCGCACGAGTTGATGGAGGGCAAGCTGCGAGGCCGCGTGGTGGTCACCATCGGCTGACCGTCAGACCCTCGTAAGAGCATGCGCATGAAATGCGCCGCCAGCGAGAGAACAATCATCAGGAGACACGCATGACGAGCTACGCCGACTTCCACCAGCGCTCGATCACCGACCGCGACGGCTTCTGGGCCGAGCAGGCGAAGCTGATCGACTGGAAGACGCCCTTCGAGCAGGTCTGCGACTACGCCAACCCGCCGTTCGCGCGCTGGTACGTCGGTGGTACCACCAACCTGTGCCACAACGCCGTCGACCGACACCTGGCCACGCGCGCCGACCAGAACGCGCTGATCTTCGTGTCCACCGAGACCGAGCAGGAGAAGGTCTACAGCTTCCGCGAGCTGCACGCCGAAGTGCAGCGCATGGCCGCGGTGCTGCAGGACCTGGGCGTGAAGCAGGGCGACCGTGTGCTGATCTATATGCCGATGATCGCCGAGGCGGCATTCGCGATGCTGGCCTGCGTGCGCATCGGGGCCATCCATTCGGTGGTGTTCGGCGGCTTCGCCAGCCACAGCCTGGCCAGCCGGATCGACGATGCCGAGCCCACCGTGGTGGTCAGTGCCGATGCCGGCATGCGCTCGGGCAAGGTGGTGGCCTACAAGCCGCTGCTCGACGAGGCCATCAAGCTCGCGAAGCACAAGCCGGCCAGGGTGCTGCTGGTCAATCGCGGACTCAGCGCGATGGAGACCACCGAAGGGCGCGACGTCGACTACACCTCGATGCGCGCCAAGCACCTGAACACCGTGGTGCCGTGCGTGTGGGTCGATGCCACGCATCCGAGCTACACGCTGTACACCAGCGGCACCACCGGCAAGCCCAAGGGCGTGCAGCGCGACACCGGCGGCTACGCGGTGGCGCTGGCCGCCTCGATGAAGCACATCTACGGCGGCAACGCCGGCGAGACCTACTTCTCCACCAGCGACATCGGCTGGGTGGTGGGCCACAGCTACATCATCTACGGCCCGCTGATCGCCGGCATGGCGACCATCATGTACGAGGGCCTGCCGACGCGGCCCGACGCCGGCATCTGGTGGAGCCTGGTCGAGAAGTACAAGGTCACCGTGATGTTCAGCGCGCCCACCGCCGTGCGCGTGCTGAAGAAGCAGGATCCGGCCTTCCTCTCCAAGTACGACCTGTCCTCGCTGCGTGCGCTGTTCCTGGCCGGCGAGCCGCTGGACGAGCCCACCGCGAAGTGGATTTCCGAAAGCCTGGGCAAGCCGATCATCGACAACTACTGGCAGACCGAAACCGGCTGGCCGATCCTGGCCATCTGCAACGGCGTGGAGCAGGCGCCGACCAAGTTCGGCTCGCCGGGCAAGGCGGTGTACGGCTACGACGTGCAGCTGATCGACGAGACCACCGGCGAGCCGGTCACCTCGCCCGACCAGAAGGGCGTGGTCGCCATCGCCGGCCCGCTGCCGCCGGGCTGCATGCAGACCGTGTGGCGCGACGACGCGCGCTTCGTCAACACCTACTGGAAGAGCATCCCCGGCAAGCTGCTGTACAGCACCTTCGACTGGGGCATCCGCGACAAGGACGGCTACTTCTTCATCCTCGGCCGCACCGACGACGTCATCAACGTCGCCGGCCACCGGCTGGGCACGCGCGAGATCGAGGAGAGCATCTCCAGCCACCCGGCGGTGGCCGAGGTGGCGGTGGTGGGCGTGGCCGACCAGCTCAAGGGCCAGGTGGCGATGGCCTTCGCGGTGCTGAAGGACGCCAACCTGGTCAACGACCCGGCGGCGCGCCTGAAGCTCGAAGGTGAGGTGATGAAGACGGTGGACAGCCAGCTCGGTGCGGTCGCACGTCCGTCGCGCATCCACTTCGTCACTCTGCTGCCGAAGACGCGCTCCGGCAAGATGCTGCGCCGTGCGATCCAGGCGGTATGCGAGCAGCGCGACCCAGGCGACCTGACAACGATGGACGACCCGACGGCGCTGCAGCAGATCCGCGACCTCGTCACGCCGCGCTGACCAGCGGGCCCCCCGTTAGGGGGCCATCCCCTTCGGCCCGCTGGAGGGATGGCCGGCTCGCGAGGCGCCGCCCACCATGAGCCCATGTTTCACGGCCAGGAGCCGACATGGGTCCCGATCGAACCTCGATGGGCAGGCGCGATGCGCTGGCGCTTCTGAGCGGCGCGCTCGCGCTCCCGTTCTCCGTGGGCGCAGGCGCCGCGTTGCCGCCCCTGCTGCTGGCCCACGAGGCTGCCGACGACATCGACCCGGCCGGCTGGCTGGTCAGTGAAAAACTCGATGGCGTGCGCGCCCTGTGGGACGGTGTGCGGTTGCGCTTTCGCGGCGGCGGCGCGGTTGCAGCGCCGGCGTGGTTCACCCGGCAACTGCCATCGATCGCGCTGGATGGCGAGCTCTGGATCGGGCGAGGCCGCTTCGACGAGCTGTCGGGCCTGGTGCGGCGCGCGTCGCCGGACGACGCAGCCTGGCAGCAGGTGCGCTACATGGTGTTCGAGATGCCCGGTGGGCCACTGCGCTTCCACGAGCGCGCGGCCGCGCTATCGGATCTGGACCGGCGAGCCGGCTCGCCGCGATGGCAAGCCGTGCCGCAATCCACCGTGCCGGGTCGCGACGCATTGCGCCGGCGTCTGGAAGACGTTGTCCGCGGCGGCGGCGAGGGTCTGATGCTGCATCGCTCGGATGCTGTGTACGTGACGGGCCGCAGCCGCGTGCTGCTCAAGCTGAAACCGATGCAGGATGCCGACGCCGTGGTGGTCGGCCACGCGCCGGGTCGCGGCCGACTTGCCGGCCGGCTCGGCGCCTTGCAGGTGCGCACGGACGCCGGCTTGGTGTTCCAGATCGGCACCGGCTTCAGCGATGCCCAGCGCGACACTCCACCGCCGCTGGGCAGCACCGTGACCTTCACCTACCGTGGCCTCACGCCGCAAGGCGTGCCACGCTTCGCCAGCTTCCTGCGCTTGCGACCCGACGCCTGAGCGTCAGATCGTCAGAGTACCTCGGAGGCGAAGTCCGCCAGCCGTGAGCGTTCGCCGCGCGCCAGCGTGACATGCCCGCTGTGCGGCCAGCCCTTGAAGCGGTCGACCGCGTAGGTCAGGCCCGAGCTGCCTTCGGTGAGGTAGGGCGTGTCGATCTGCGCGAGGTTGCCCAGGCAGATGATCTTGGTGCCCGGGCCGGCGCGAGTGATCAGCGTCTTCATCTGCTTGGGTGTGAGGTTCTGCGCCTCGTCGATGATGACGAACTTGTTCAGGAAGGTCCGCCCGCGCATGAAGTTCAGGCTCTTGATCTTGATCTTGCTGCGCACCAGGTCGTTGGTGGCGGCACGGCCCCATTCGCCGGCGCCGCCGTCGGTGCGCGAGAGCACCTCGAGGTTGTCGTCGAGCGCGCCCATCCACGGGCCCATCTTCTCTTCCTCGGTGCCGGGCAGGAAGCCGATGTCCTCACCGACGGGCACCGTCACGCGGGTGACGATGATCTCGGTGTAGCGGCGGTCGTCCATCACCTGGCTCAGGCCGGCGGCCAGCGTCATCAGCGTCTTGCCGGTGCCGGCGGTGCCGGTGAGGGTGATGAAGTCGCACTCCGGGTCCATCAGCAGGTTCAACGCGAAGTTCTGTTCGCGGTTGCGGGCGGTGACGCCCCACACCGCGTTCTTCGCGTGGGTGTACTCGCGCAGCGTGCGCAGCACGGCGGTCTTGCCGGTGATCTCGGTGACCTTGGCGTACAGCGGTGCGGCCCCCGGCGCCTCGAGGTAGACGAACTGGTTGACCAGCAGCACCGGCACCATTGGCCCGCTGATGCGGTAGTAGGTCAGCCCGCCTTGCTGCCAGCTCTCCATGGTCTTGCCATGACGTTCCCAGAAGTCCGCCGGCAGCGACAGGACGCCGGTATAGAGCAGGTCGCCGTCGTCCAGCGTCTTGTCGTTGAAATAGTCTTCCGCCGGCAAGCCCAGGGCACGCGCCTTGATGCGCATGTTGATGTCCTTGGACACCAGCACCACGTCTCGGGCCGGCTGCTGCTCGCGCAGTGCCTGCACGACACCCAGGATCTGGTTGTCGGCCTTGCCCTGCGGCAGGCCGGCGGGCAGGCTCACGTTCACCAGGTTGGTCTGGAAGAACAGCTTGCCGGCGGCCTCGCGGTGGCCGGTGGCGTTCAGCGGCAAGCCGCTGGACATGCCGGAGGCATCGCGCGTGGGCATGCTGGCCGCCAGCGCGTCGAGGTCGCGGCTGACCTGTCGGGCGTTGCGCGCCACTTCGGTCATGCCCTTCTTGTGCCCGTCGAGTTCCTCGAGCGTGATCATCGGCAGGTAGATGTCGTGCTCGTCGAAGCGGAACAGCGAGGTCGGGTCGTGCATCAGCACGTTGGTGTCGAGCACGAACAGGCTCGCCGGGCCTTCACCGCGCGGCTTGCGCGGGCGCACCTGTGGCGTGGCACGCACCGGCTTCTGGGCGGCCGGTGCGGGCGGCGTCACGCGGGCGATCACCGGGGCGGCGGCGGCCGTGGCATCGAACAGGTCCATCACGGCCGGCGAGGCGGGATCGGAGGTGGTGCGGCTCTGGGCGGTGCGTTTGCCCGGCTTGGCGGCGGCCTGCGATTCGAAATCGGTCGGGGTGAGGAGGGAGGCTCGTTTGGCAGGCGGCTTCGGCAGTGGCATGGAGTGGGTCAGTGCGGCTGGGAAACAAAAAAGCCGCACAGACGACTGTGCGGCTTGGTGGGCAGACCGGTGTTGCGACTCGCGTCACGACTCTCGTGCATGAAAATATTATGCACAAGAACGAAGACGCTTCAACGTTGCCTCTGCGCCGCCCGGCAACAAGATGGAACAAAGCCGCCAGCCCTACGGGGCGGCGGCCTCGATGCGGCGTGCCGGAAGGCCTATTTGAGGGACTTGACCGTCTTCAGCACTTCTTCGACGTGGCCGGCGACCTTCAGCCCTCGCCATTCGGCGCGCAGCATGCCCGTGCCGTCGATCAGGAAGGTGCTGCGCTCGATGCCCTTGACCTTCTTGCCGTACATGATCTTGTTCTTGACCACGCCGAACATGTGGCAGAGCTTCTCTTCGGTATCGGCGATCAGCTCGAAGGGCAGCTCGAGCGCCTGCTTGAACTTGTCGTGCGAGGCCATGTTGTCGCGCGAGACACCGAACACCACGGCGCCGGCCTTGAGGAAGTCCTTGTGGTGATCGCGGAACTGCATCGCTTCGGTGGTGCAGCCGGGGGTGTTGTCCTTGGGGTAGAAATACAGCACGACCATCTTGCCGGTGAAGGCCTGCGGCGTGAATTTCACGCCTCCCGTGGCGAGCGCTTCAAAGTCCGGAAGAGGTTTATTGAGGGCTGGCGTCATGGAGTATGCTGCTCGATTGCGCCCTTCGGGGCGTAGCCGCAAATTATAAGGCTTGCGACAACCTGACCCGCTCAGGCCCCCCTTGCGCAAGCGCTCAACCCCCACGTTCGAAGAGCAGGGCCGCCACGACGGCGCGGCCTTCGCCGAGCAGCACGTTGTAGGTGCGGCAGGCGGCCGGGGTGTCCATCGCCTCGAAACCGATGCGGCGCGCCATCAGGGCCTTCAGCAACGCCGGCCTGGGAAAGCGGATGCGGCTGCCGCTGCCGAAGATCACGAGCTCCGGCCCGAGCGCGATGAGCGCCTCGAAGCTGGCATCGTCGAGCGCGTCGAAGCTGCCGACGGCCCAGGGAACGATCTCGCCGCGCCACGGCACGAGCACGTTGTGGCGATGCTCCCGGCCGTTGACGACCACGCCCTCGGCGCCGTGGCGAATGATCGCGTTGCTTCCTTCAGGGCGGTCGGCCTGCATCTTCATGGTTAAATTCTATGTTTTGCAGCGCAACACTGCCCCAGGAGGCCCTTTGAAACCCATCGCCAAGTCGAGCAAGCTGGCCAATGTCTGCTACGACATCCGCGGACCCGTGCTCGACAAGGCCCGGCAGATGCAGGAAGAGGGCCACAAGATCATCCAGCTGAACATCGGCAACCTCGCCGTGTTCGGCCTGGAACCGCCGGACGAGATCGTGCAGGACATGATCCGCAACATGCCGCATTCGGCTGGCTACACCGACAGCAAGGGCCTGTTCGCGCCGCGCAAGGCGGTGGTGCACTACACGCAGGAAAAGCACATCCGCGGCGTGACGGTGGACGATGTCTACCTCGGCAACGGCGCCTCCGAGCTCATCACCATGAGCCTGAACGCGCTGCTCAACAGCGGCGACGAGGTGCTGATCCCGGCGCCCGACTACCCGCTGTACACCGCCTCGGTGGCCCTGTCCGGCGGCACGCCGGTGCACTACCTGTGCGACGAGCAGTCCGACTGGATGCCCGACATCGAGGACATCAAGCGCAAGGTGACGAGCAACACCAAGGCGATCGTCGTCATCAACCCGAACAACCCGACGGGCGCGTTGTATCCCGAGAGCGTGCTCCGGCAGATCATCGAGGTGGCCCGCCAGCACCAGCTGATCATCCTGGCCGACGAGATCTACGACAAGACGCTGTACGACGGCAACGTGCACACCAGCATCGCCTCGCTGGCCGACGACGTGCTGTGCCTGACCTTCAACGGCCTGTCGAAGAACTACCGCTCCTGCGGCTACCGCGCCGGCTGGATGGTGGTGTCGGGCGAGAAGAAGCACGCCAAGGACTACATCGAGGGCCTGAACATGCTCGCCTCGATGCGCCTGTGCTCCAACACGCCGGGCCAGCTGGCCATCCAGACCGCGCTGGGCGGCTACCAGAGCATCAAGGACCTGGTGGCGCCTGGCGGGCGGCTGTGCCGCCAGCGCGACCTGGCCTACGACCTGCTCACGCAGATTCCGGGCGTCAGCGTCGTCAAGCCGAAGGCGGCGCTGTACATGTTCCCGCGCCTGGACCCGAAGATCTACCCGATCGCCGACGACCAGCAGTTCGCCTACGAACTGCTCGCCGAGGAGAAGGTGCTGATCGTTCAGGGCACCGGCTTCAACTGGCCGACGCCCGACCACTTCCGCCTCGTCTTCCTGCCCAACTCCGACGACCTCACCGAAGCGATCGGGCGCATCGCCCGCTTCCTCGAGCACTACCGCAAACGTCACACGGTTTGATGAACATGAAGCCTATCCAAGTCGGCCTGCTCGGCATCGGCACCGTCGGCAGCGGCACGTTCAACGTGCTGCAGCGCAACCAGGAAGAGATCCAGCGCCGCGCCGGCCGCGGCATCCGCATCACCATGGTGGCCGACCTCGACACCGCGCGCGCCAAGGTCGTCGTCGGCGATGCGGCGCAGGTGGTCAGCGACGCGCGGCTGGTCATCGCCAACCCGGAGATCGACATCGTCGTCGAGCTGATCGGCGGCTACGGCATCGCGCGCACGCTGGTGATGGAGGCCATTGCCGCGGGCAAGCATGTGGTCACCGCGAACAAGGCCTTGCTGGCCGTGCACGGCACCGAGATCTTCGCAGCGGCGCGCGAAAAGGGCGTCGTCGTGGCCTTCGAGGCGGCGGTGGCCGGCGGCATCCCGATCATCAAGGCGTTGCGCGAAGGCCTGACTGCCAACCGCATCGAATGGATCGCCGGGATCATCAACGGCACCACCAACTTCATCCTCTCGGAGATGCGCGCCAAGGGGCTGGACTTCGGCGTGGTGCTGAAGGAGGCACAACGCCTGGGCTACGCCGAGTCCGACCCGACCTTCGACATCGAGGGTGTCGACGCGGCGCACAAGGCGACGATCATGAGCGCCATCGCCTTCGGCATCCCGGTGCAGTTCGACAAGGCGCATGTCGAGGGCATCACCAAACTGCAGGCGGCCGACATCCGCTACGCCGAGCAGCTCGGCTACCGCATCAAGCTGCTGGGCATCACCAAGCGGCGCGAGAAGGGCATCGAGCTGCGCGTGCACCCGACGCTGATCCCGTCGACGCGGCTGATCGCCAACGTCGAAGGGGCCATGAATGCAGTGGTGGTGCATGGCGACGCCGTCGGCACCACGCTGTACTACGGCAAGGGCGCCGGCGCCGAGCCGACCGCCTCGGCCGTGATCGCCGACCTGGTCGACATCACCCGGCTGCACACCGCCGACCCGAACCACCGCGTGCCCTACCTGGCCTTCCAGCCCGGCGCGATGCAGGACACGCCGATCCTGCCGATGGCCGAGGTGGTGACCTCGTTCTACCTGCGCCTGCAGGTGGCCGACCAGGCCGGCGTACTGGCGCGCATCACCGGCATCCTGGCCGAGCACGGCATCTCGATCGACGCGCTGCTGCAGCGCGAGTCGGCTGAAGGCGAGGCGCAGACCGACGTGATCATCCTCACCCACGACACGCTCGAGGGCGAGATGAACAAGGCGATCGCGCAGATGCAGTCGTTGCCCACAGTGCTCGCGCCGATCGTGCGCATCCGCAAGGAAGAACTCAAGTGAAGTACCTCAGCACGCGCGGCGACCAGACGGCGCGCGGCTTCTCCGAGATCCTGCTCGAAGGCCTGGCGCCGGACGGCGGCCTGTACCTGCCCACGCACTACCCGAAGGTCGACGCGGCCACGCTGACGCGCTGGCGCGGCCTGCCGTATGCCGAGCTGGCGTTTGAGATCCTGTCGCTCTACATCGACGACATCCCGGCCGCCGACCTGAAGCGCCTGGTGTCGCAGACCTACACCGAGCAGGTGTTCGGCACGCGCGAGATCACGCCGCTGAAGCAGCTGGAAGACGGGCTGTACCTCGAAGCGCTGTCCAACGGGCCGACGCTCGCGTTCAAGGACATGGCGATGCAACTGCTCGGCGCGTTGTTCGAGTACGAGCTTGGGCGCCGCGGCCAGACCCTCAACATCCTGGGCGCGACCTCCGGCGACACCGGCAGCGCCGCCGAATACGCGATGCGCGGCAAGCAGGGGGTCAAGGTCTTCATGCTCAGCCCGCACGGCCGCATGAGCCCGTTCCAGCAGGCGCAGATGTTCAGCCTGCAGGACGCCAACATCCACAACATCGCCGTCGAGGGCGTGTTCGACGACTGCCAGGACATCGTCAAGGCGGTCTCCAACGACCTCGAGTTCAAGCGCCGCTGGAAGATCGGCACCGTCAACTCGATCAACTGGGCGCGGCTGCTGGCGCAGGTCGTGTACTACTTCGCCGGCTACTTCCAGGCCACGCGCTCGAACGACCAGCAGGTCAGCTTCGCCGTGCCCTCGGGCAACTTCGGCAACATCTGCGCCGGCCACGTCGCGCGCATGATGGGCCTGCCGATCAGGCGCCTCGTGCTGGCCACCAACGAGAACAACGTGCTCGACGAGTTCTTCCGCACCGGAACCTACCGCGTGCGAGGCAGCGCAGAGACGCACGAGACCTCCAGCCCGTCGATGGACATCAGCAAGGCCTCGAACTTCGAGCGCTTCGTGTTCGACCTGCTCGGCCGCGATGCGCGGCGCACGAAGGCGCTGTTCCACGACGAGATCGTCAAGAAGGGCGCCTTCAGCATCACGCCGGCGGAGTTCGCGCGCATCGCCGAATACGGCTTCGTCTCCGGCAGCAGCTCGCATGCCGATCGGCTGGCCACGATCCGCGACGTCGCGCAGCGTTGCGGCACGGTTATCGACACGCACACGGCCGATGGGCTGAAAGTCGCACGCGAGCACCTCGATGCAGGCGTGCCGATGATCGTGCTCGAAACCGCCTTGCCGGCCAAGTTCTCGGCCACCATCGTCGAGGCGCTGGGCCGCGAGCCCGAGCGCCCGGCCGCACTGGCCGGCATCGAGCAACTCCCCAAGCGGTTCAAGGTCATGCCCGTGGACGTGGCGGCGGTGAAGCAGTACATCGCCCAGAATGGCTGAATGAAGGTCATCGGCTTCAGCGGCTTCTCCGGCTCGGGCAAGACCACCCTGGTCGAGCAGGTGATCGCGCGGCTGCGCCTGGCCGGCCAGCGGGTCTCGGTGGTCAAGCATGCCCACCACGATTTCGACATCGATCACCCGGGCAAGGATTCGCACCGCCACCGCGAGGCCGGCGCCTTCGAGGTCGTGATCGCCTCCGACCGCCGGCTCGCCAAGATCCGCGAGTTCGAAGTGCGCCAGGATCCGACCGTGCACCAGCTCGTCGCCGAGCTCTACGAATGCGACTGGGTGCTGGTCGAAGGCTTCAAGCATGCCGACGTGCTGAAGATCGAGATCTGGCGCCCCGAGACCGCCAAGCCGGCGCAGTACCCGCACGATCCGTTCGTCGTCGCCATTGCCACCGACAGCCCCGAGCGGCTGCCGCATCCCACCGGCCTGCCGTTGCTGGACCTCAACGACGCCGACGCGGTGACCCAATTCCTGCTCGCCGACCCCGCCCGCTATGAGTACCGCTCCCCCTTCGACGACGCCTACGGCGCGTCCGCCGATGCTGACGCTGGACGAAGCGCTCGGCCGGCTGCTGAGCTCGATCCGCCCGCTGGCTGAGACCGAGGAGGTCTCCACCTTCGACGCGCTCGGCCGTGTGCTGGCGGCGGCAGTCAGCTCGGCACTCGACGTGCCGCCGGCCGACAACACCTCGATGGACGGCTACGCGCTGCGCTGTGCCGACGTTCCGGCCGAAGGCGTGCTGCTGCCTGTGAGCCAGCGCATCCCGGCCGGCGTGGTCGGGCTTCCGCTGGAGCCCGGTACCGCTGCGCGCATCTTCACCGGCGCCCAGGTGCCGGCCGGAGCCGATGCAGTGGTCATGCAAGAACAATGCGAATCGGCCGGCGATGCAGTGCGCGTGAACGTCGTCCCTCAGCTCGGCCAGTGGATACGCCGCCGCGGCGAAGACGTGCAGCACGGCGCCGAGGTGCTGCCGGCCGGCACGCGGCTGACACCGCAGGCGCTGGGCCTCGCGGCTTCGGTGGGAGCAGGGCGCCTGACGGTCGCTCGCCGCTCCCGGGTCGCGCTGTTCTCCACCGGCGACGAACTGGTGATGCCGGGCCAGCCCCTCAAGCCCGGCGCGATCTACAACTCCAACCGCTTCACGCTGCGCGGCATGATCCAGGCGCTGGGCTGCGACTGCAACGACCTGGGCATCGTGCCCGATCGGCTGGACGCCACCCGCGCTGCGCTGCGCGAGGCTGCGCAGGGCAACGACCTGATCGTCACCTCGGGCGGCGTGTCCGTGGGTGAGGAAGACCATCTGCGCCCGGCCGTGCAGGCCGAAGGCCGCATCGACCTGTGGCAGATTGCCATGAAGCCCGGCAAACCGCTGGCTTTCGGCGAGGTGCGCCGTGCCGACGGCTCGAACGCCTGGTTCATGGGCCTGCCAGGCAATCCGGTGTCGAGCTTCCTCACCTTCGCCCTGGCCGTGCGGCCGGTGCTGCTGGCGCTGCAGGGCGCTCCGGCCGCTGCGCCGCGGGCCGCGCCGATGCGGGCGGACTTCGACTGGCCCCGGCCCGACAAGCGCCGTGAGTTCCTTCGTGCGCGCCGCAATGCGGCCGGCGGGCTGGACCTGTTCGCCAACCAGAGCTCCGGCGTGCTCACCTCGGCCGTGTGGGCCGACGGCGTGGTGGACAATCCCTCCGGGCAGGCCATTCGCAAGGGTGACATGGTCGCCTTCCTGTCCTTCGCCGAACTGCTCTCATGAAGATCCAGGTGCGCTACTTCGCCTCCATCCGCGAGGCGCTCGGCTCGGGCGAGACGATCGAATTGCCCGAGGGCGCTACCGTGGCTGCAGCGCGCGATGCACTGATCGCCCGCGGCGCTGCCCATGCCGGCGCGCTGGCTCGCGGCCGTGCGCTGCGCAGCGCGCTGAACCAGGCGCTGTGCGAGGAGACGGCGGCGCTGGCCGAGGGCGCCGAACTGGCCTTCTTCCCGCCGGTGACCGGGGGCTGAACATGGCCACGCCGCGCGTCAGCATCCAGACCGCCGACTTCGACCTCGGCGCCGAAGTCTCGGCGCTGCGCGCGACTGACCCTGGCGTGGGCGCTGTCGCCAGCTTCGTCGGCACGGTGCGCGACCGCAACGATGGCCTGGGTGTCAGCGCGATGGAGCTGGAGCATTACCCCGGCATGACCGAGAAAGCCATCGAGGCGATGATCGACGAGGCGCTGCGCCGTTTCGACATCCGCGCTGCGCGCGTCATCCATCGCGTCGGGCCGCTGGCGCCGCTCGACCAGATCGTGCTCGTGGTGGTGACCTCGGCGCACCGCGGTTCGGCCTTCCAGGCCTGCGAGTTCCTGATGGACTACCTGAAGACGCAGGCGCCGTTCTGGAAGAAGGAGCACACGCCTCAGGGCGCACGCTGGGTCGATGCCCGCGTCAGCGACGACGCGGCGCTGGAACGCTGGGGCATCGCTGCCGGCAACGCCGGGCCGGCCGCGTGAGCGGTGTCGCGCTGTGGCTGCAGGTGCTGGCGGTGGCCGCCGGTGCCGCTGCCGGCGCGCTGGCACGCTGGGGTGCCGGCCTGTGGCTGAACGCGCGATGGGCCGGGTTTCCGCTCGGCACGCTGTTCGTCAACGCCGTCGGCGGCCTGCTCATCGGCATGGCGCTGGCCTGGTTCGAGCGCAGCCCCAACGAGATGCTGCGCCTGCTGCTGGTCACCGGTTTCCTCGGCGGGTTGACGACGTTTTCGTCGTTCTCGGCCGAATCGCTGCTGCTGCTGCAGCGCGGGCAATGGGGCCTGGCGACCGGCCATACGCTGGCCCACCTGCTGGGCGCGCTGGCCTGCGCGGCGCTGGGCTTCAAGCTGGTCGACACGCTGCTGGGTTGATCTTCCTCACAGCCGCTGCAGCGGTGAGGGGTGCAATGACTTGAAATGGCGCACCTGGCGCCTCAGATCCATCGCAATCGGAGGTTTTCCATGCGACAGGACAAGTTGACCAGCCAGTTCCAGCAGGCCCTCGCCGAGGCCCAGAGCCTCGCCGTGACCCGCGACAACCCGTACATCGAGCCGATCCACGTGTTGGCCGCGATGCTCGCGCAGGACGAAGGGCCGCGCGCGTTGCTCGAACGCGCCGGCGTGCGTCTGCCGGCCTTGCAGACGGCGGTGGACACCGCGCTCAACGGCCTGCCGCAGGTGCAAGGCGGCGAACCCGTCGGAGCGGGGCGCGACCTCGTCTCGCTGCTGCAGGGTGCCGAGAAGGAGGCCAGCAAGCGCGGCGACCAGTTCATCGCCAGCGAGATGTTCCTGCTCGCGCTGTCCGAGGCCAAGACCGACCTGGCCGGCGTCGTGCGGGGCCACGGCCTGACACGCAAGGGCCTGGAGGCGGCCATCGATGCGGTGCGCGGCGGCCAGAAGGTCGACAGTGCAGAGGCCGAGGGCCAGCGCGAGGCGCTGAAGAAGTACACGATCGACCTCACGGAACGTGCACGCAAGGGCAAGCTCGACCCGGTGATCGGCCGCGACGACGAGATCCGCCGCGCGATCCAGGTGCTGCAGCGTCGCACCAAGAACAACCCGGTGCTGATCGGCGAGCCGGGCGTGGGCAAGACGGCCATCGTCGAAGGCCTGGCGCAGCGCATCGTCGCCGGCGAGGTTCCCGATTCGCTGAAGGGCAAGCGCGTCTTGTCGCTCGACATGGCCATGCTGCTGGCCGGCGCCAAGTACCGCGGCGAGTTCGAGGAGCGCCTGAAGAACGTGCTCAAGGAACTCTCGCAGGACGAGGGGCAGACCATCGTCTTCATCGATGAACTGCACACCATGGTGGGTGCCGGCAAGGCCGAGGGCGCGATGGACGCCGGCAACATGCTCAAGCCGGCGCTGGCGCGTGGCGAGTTGCATTGTGTGGGCGCCACCACGCTCACCGAGTATCGCAAGTACATCGAGAAGGACGCCGCGCTGGAGCGCCGCTTCCAGAAGATCCTGGTGGGCGAGCCGACGGTGGAAGCGACCATCGCCATCCTGCGCGGCCTGCAGGAGAAGTACGAGGTTCACCACGGCGTGGAGATCACCGACCCGGCGATCGTCGCCGCGGCGGAGCTCAGCCACCGCTACATCACCGACCGCTTCCTGCCCGACAAGGCGATCGACCTGATCGACGAGGCGGCCTCGAAGATCAAGATCGAGATCGACTCCAAGCCGGAGGTGATGGACAAGCTCGACCGCCGCATGATCCAGCTGAAGATCGAGCGCGAGGCGGTGCGCAAGGAGAAGGACGAAGGGTCGGTCAAGCGCTTCGGCCTGATCGAGGAAGAGATCGCCAAGCTCGAGCGTGAGTACGCCGATCTCGAGGAGATCTGGAAGAGCGAAAAGGCCACCGCCCAGGGCTCGGCCCACGTCAAGGAAGAGATCGACCGCATTCGCTTCCAGATCGAGGAATGGAAGCGCAAGGGCGACTTCAACAAGGTCGCCGAACTTCAGTACGGCAAGCTGCCTGAGCTGGAGAAGAAGCTCAAGGACGCACAGGCCAAGGAGTCGAAGAAGGGCGGCGACAAGACTCGCCCGCAACTGCTGCGCACCATGGTCGGCGCGGAGGAGATTGCCGAGGTCGTGGCGCGCGCCACCGGCATCCCGGTGTCCAAGCTGATGCAGGGCGAGCGCGACAAGCTGCTGCAGATGGAAGGCAAGTTGCACGAGCGCGTGATCGGCCAGGACGAGGCGATCACCGCGGTGGCCAACGCCATCCGCCGCTCGCGCTCGGGCCTGTCGGACCCGAACCGGCCCACCGGCTCGTTCCTGTTCCTCGGCCCCACGGGTGTGGGCAAGACCGAGCTGTGCAAGGCGTTGGCGAACTTCCTGTTCGACAGCGAGGAGCACCTGATCCGCCTCGACATGAGCGAGTTCATGGAGAAGCACTCGGTCGCGCGCATGATCGGCGCGCCGCCGGGCTACGTGGGCTACGACGAGGGCGGCTACCTGACCGAGGCGGTGCGCCGCAAGCCCTACAGCGTGCTGCTGCTCGACGAGGTCGAGAAGGCGCACCCGGACGTGTTCAACGTGCTGCTGCAGGTGCTCGACGACGGCCGGCTGACCGACGGGCAAGGCCGCACGGTGGATTTCAAGAACACCGTGATCGTGATGACCAGCAACCTCGGCTCGCACCAGATCATGCAGATGGCCGGCCAGCCGAGCGAGGACATCCGCGATGCGGTGTGGGCCGAGGTCAAGCAACATTTCCGCCCCGAGTTTCTCAATCGCATCGACGAGACGGTGGTGTTCCACGCGCTGGACGAGCAGAACATCGCGGCGATCGCGAAGATCCAGCTCAAGGTGCTGGAGGCGCGGCTCGAGAAGATGGACATGAAGCTCGACGTGTCACCGCAGGCGCTGGCCGAGTTGGCGAAGGCCGGTTTCGACCCGGTGTTCGGTGCGCGTCCGCTCAAGCGTGCCATTCAGCAGCGCATCGAGAACCCGGTGGCCAAGTTGATCCTGGAAGGCCGCTTCGGCCCCAAGGACGTGATCCCGGTCGATGTGGAAGGCGGCGAGTTCCGCTTCGGGCGCGTCGTGCACTGACAACGGCAAAGCGCGCGGGCGCCGGCGGAGTGTCAGCTCCCCGGCTGCTCGTCGAACAGCGCGTCCATGCGCTGGACCTGCAGGCGTGCCAGTGTCAGGTTCGCATGGGTCTTGTCGAGCACGGCGTGCAGCGCCATGCCGGGGTGCTTGGGCACCGCACGCAGCAGCAGGTGGTGCGCGCCGAGCGTGATGGCGGCGTCGGGGATCGCGTGGCCGAGTCCCAGCGCGCGGCAGGTGCCGGCGATGGAGCTGAGCAGTTCGGTGCCGTGCAGGGCGAGATCGTCCGCACCCGGGCTGGCGCCGGCATGGGCGACCGAGCGGCCGCTGGAGAGTTCGAAAACACAGCAGCTCACCATGCCGGTGAGTTCGCCGAGTTGGTGCACGTAGCGATCGAGCAGCCCCGACGACACGGCGTTGTCGGGCGCGCGAGCCCGCGAAGTCGGCACGGCCGGCATCGGGCGCATGGCCAACGGGGCCTGCGCCGGGCTCGCCGGCTCGGCGGGTGCCGCCGCCATGCGGGGAAAGCTTCCGCCGCGGGCCGCGGGTGGAGGCGTGCCACGCGAGGGCGGCAGATGCTCGCGGATGCGCGCCCAGGTGCCGTTAATGAAACCCCATGCGTCGGCGGGTCGCGTCACCTGAGGTGTCGTGCGCACATCGACGCCTGTGCCGCGGCCCAACTCCGCCGCGAGCGTGGCCACGGTGCTGCCGCCGCACAGCGGCAGAACCAGCAGATGCCGGTTGGTCCATGAGCCGGCCAGGATCTCGTCGCGCAGTGGCTTGAAGGCAGCTTCCAGCGCGTGGCTGGGCAGTTCGCCGACCATCACCACGCCGAGCCGGCTGTTCGCGAGCAGCGTGCGCGCCAGGCCCTGGCGGGACGACGTGTCCGCATCGGCCTCGGTGGAGAACATCATCAGCTTCGAACCGTCGGATGTGGGAATCTCGACGAACTCCAGCGTGGCCAGTGCGGTGCCGTAGCCCTGCCGCCGGATGAAGAGTTTCTGCACCGCACGGTTGCTCGCCGCAGCGATGCCGGTGAGCAAGCGCCGCGACGAGGTCGTGCCGACGTCGTGCACGGCAATGAATTCCGGGTTGACGTGGTCGAACTGCTGCTGGAGCGCTTCAGGTGGCGCGCAGGAGACGAACAACTCGCGCTCGTTGGCGCCGACCTGGCGTCCGATCTCCTTCTTCTCGTCGGAGAGGTAGGCGTCCGGGTCCCGCATGAACTGAGTGGCCAGCGCCGTCTGGGCTCGCGTGGCTTGCCAGGCCTCGGGCGTGTCGGGCGCGGCCTCGGCGGGCGGATGTTGGTTGCTCATGGTCGAGTCCCTTGGTGACTACCGCTGGACACAGTGTAAGTGTCCTCATGTCGCCATGACATCGGGCAGGCGTGGATGTTCTCACGCGGCTGTGCAGCCGGCACATTCAGCGTGTGCCCGAGGGGCACCGATAGAATGCAGCGTACTTCACGAACGATGCCATGAGACCAGCACCGAGTGCTTCCGACGCTTTGCCAGTCGTCATCGTCGGTGCCGGGCTGGCGGGACTCACGGTCGCGCTGCATCTGGCGCAGGATCAGCCCGTGGTGGTGATCGCCAAGCGCGAGCTCACCGAAGGCGCGACCGCCTGGGCGCAGGGCGGCATCGTGGGCGTGCTCGGCAGCGACGACAGCATCGAATCCCACGTGCGCGACACGCAGGAGGCCGGCGCCGGCCTGGTCGAGGAGCACACGGCCCGCTACATCGCGCAGAACAGCGCCGAGGCCGTCGAGTGGCTCGTCGAACGTGGCGTTCCGTTCTCGCCCGACCCGGCAGGCCCGCTGGGTTTGCACCTCACGCGCGAAGGCGGCCATGCCGTGCGTCGCATCGCGCATGCGGCCGATGCCACCGGCAAGGCGATCCATGACGTGCTGCTCGACGAAGTGCGCCGGCATCCGAACATCACCCTGCGCGAGCGCTGGATGGCGCTGGACCTGATCACCACGCGGCACCTGAAGCGCGAGGAACAGCCGCACTGTTACGGCATCTACGCTCTCGACATCGACAGCCAGCGCGTCGAGACGCTGCCCGCGCGGGCCGTGGTGCTGGCCACGGGTGGCGCAGGCAAGGTCTATCGCTACACGACCAACCCGGACACCTCCACCGGCGACGGCGTCGCGATGGCCTGGCGCGCGGGCTGCCGCGTCGGCAACATGGAGTTCGTGCAGTTCCACCCGACCTGCCTGTACCACCCGCAGGAGCGCAGCTTCCTCATCACCGAGGCGCTGCGGGGGGAGGGCGGGCAGCTCAAGCTGCCTGACGGAACGCGCTTCATGCCCTCGCACGACGAGCGTGGCGAACTGGCGCCGCGCGACATCGTCGCCCGCGCGATCGACTTCGAGATGAAGAAGCACGGCCTCGACAACGTGCTGCTCGACGCCACCCACCTGGGCGAGGCGTTCCTGAAGGAGCACTTCCCGACGGTGTACACGCGCTGCCTGTCGCTGGGAATCGACATCTCACGGCAGCCGATTCCCGTCGTGCCGGCAGCCCACTACACCTGCGGCGGCGTGGTGACGGATCTGCACGGCCGCACCGATCTGCCCGGGCTCTACGCCGTCGGCGAGACCACCTACACCGGCCTGCACGGCGCGAACCGGCTCGCCAGCAATTCGCTGCTCGAATGTGTCGTGCTCGGCCGCAGCTGCGCCGAAGACATCCTGCGCCGACCCGAACCCGCTCATCCGGCATTGCCGGCCTGGGACGAGAGCCAGGTCGAGAACGCCGACGAGCAGGTGGTCATCGCCCACAACTGGGACGAGTTGCGCCTGCTGATGTGGAACTACGTGGGCATCGTGCGCACCACCAAGCGGCTGGAGCGGGCGCTGCACCGCATCAAGCTGCTGAAGAGCGAGATCGACGACTACTACGCCAACTTCCGCGTCAACCGCGACTTGCTGGAATTGCGCAACCTGGTCGACTGCGCGGAGCTGATCGTGCGATCGGCGCTGATGCGCCACGAAAGCCGCGGCCTGCACTACAGCCGCGACTTCCCGAACACGCTGCCGGTGAGCTTCCCCACCGTGCTGGTGCGTCGGGCACGCAGCGGTGCCAAGCCCAAGGTCTACGGGCTCAGCGGCTGAGCCCCTTCGTTCCGGGTATACTCTCGGGCTTTCCCCTTGCCACACCCGGGACCGACGCTTCGGGGTGGCTTCCACGGTGCGCATGCCATTCGGGCGTGCGCAACGGAAACCAGAAGGAGTATCAATGCGTCACTATGAAATCGTGTTGCTGATCCATCCGGATCAAAGCGAACAGGTTCCGGCCATGCTGGAGCGCTACAAGGGCCTCGTCACCGCAGGTGGCGGCAAGGTCCACCGCGTGGAGGATTGGGGCCGCCGCCAGATGGCGTACCTGATCCAGAAGCTCGCCAAGGCGCACTACCTGTGCATCAACATCGAGTGCAGCAAGGAAACCCTTGCCGAGATCGAGACGGGCTTCCGCTTCAACGACGCCGTGCTGCGCCACCTGACGGTGGTGAAGTCCAAGGCCGAGACCACCCCGTCGGTCATGATGAAGATGGTCGAGAAGGAAGAGTCGCGCAAGGCGCCGCAGGAGTCGGCTGCCTGAACAGGCTGATGCTGTCGGCCACGCTGGTCGAACGCGGCGCGCTGCGCTACACCCCCGCCGGGCTGCCGGCCCTCGATCTGAGCCTCAGGCACGAATCGCAGGTCACGCAGGACGGTCAGGCCCGCAAGGTCTCGGTGGAAATCCGGGCCAGGGCGATCGGGGAGATCACGCGGCGGGTCTCGGCCCTCGAACTCGGAAGCGAACACGGCTTTGCCGGCTTCCTCGGTTCCCAGCGCAACGGCCGCGGCGTCGTGTTCCATGTGACCGAGCTCGACTGAACATTGTTCGTATCCGGATAGATTTGAAAGAGGTGAAATATGCCCCCGCCACGTGGTAAAGGTCGGTTCTCGAAGGACCGCAAGCCCAAGCGCAACCAACAATCGCTGCTGTTCCGCCGCAAGCGCTTCTGCCGCTTCACGGTCACCGGCGTCAAGGAAATCGACTACAAGGATGTCGATACCCTGCGCGACTTCATCAGCGAAAACGGCAAGATCACGCCCGCCCGCCTGACCGGCACGCGCGCCTTCTTCCAGCGCCAGCTGACCACCTGCATCAAGCGCGCTCGCTTCCTGGCCCTGCTGCCGTACAGCGACCAGCACAAGGTCTAAAGGAGCATCGCCATGCAAGTGATCCTGCTCGAAAAGGTCGTCAACCTGGGCAACCTGGGTGACGTCGTCAAGGTCAAGGACGGCTACGCCCGCAACTTCCTGATCCCGACCCGTGCCGCCCGTCGCGCCACGGACGCCGCGATCAAGGAGTTCGAGGCCAAGCGTGCCGAGCTCGAGAAAGCCGCTGCCGACAAGCTCGCCACCGCGCAAGCGCTGGGCGAGAAGATGAATGGCCGCACCGTGCACATCACCCAGAAGGCGGGTGTGGACGGTCGTCTGTTCGGTTCGGTGACCAACGCCGACATCGCCGACGCGCTGACCCGCATCGACTTCAAGATCGCCAAGGCGCAAGTGCGCATGCCCAACGGTCCGCTGAAGACCGTCGGCGAGCACACCGTCTCGGTGGTCCCGCACACCGATGTGCTGGTGGAAGTCAAGGTTGTGGTGATCGGCGAAACCGATTAAGGTTCTCGACGCGACCACGACGGGGCCGGCATTGCCGGCCCTTTCTCATTGGCCGCCGGGTTTTCAAGCTGTTTCCCCCGCTTGGTCACTGGCTGTCCACAGCCTTGCCCACAAGATTGCCCACAGAAGCGAACCATGTCCAAGGTCTACGAGTCTTCCGAGCAGAGTGCGGCGCCGCCGCGCGACGACGAGGTGGCGCGTCTGCGCATCCCGCCGCATTCGATCGAGGCGGAACAAAGCGTCCTGGGCGGGCTGCTGCTGGACAACAGCGCCTGGGACCGCGCCGGTGACCTGCTGACCGACAGCGACTTCTACCGCTACGAGCATCGCCACATCTACGCGGCGATCGGCGCGCTGGTCAACGCGACCAAGCCGGCCGACGTGATCACCGTGTTCGAGCAGTTGCAGAGCCACGGCAAGGCCGAGGAGTGCGGCGGCCTGGTCTACCTGAATGCGCTGGCACAGAGCGTACCCAGCGCCGCCAACCTGCGCCGCTACGCGGAGATCGTGCGCGAGCGCGCGGTGCTGCGCAAACTCGTCGCCACCTCGGACGAGATCGCCACCGCGGCGTTCAATCCGCAGGGCCGGCAGGTCTCGGAGATCCTCGACGAGGCCGAGGGCAAGATCTTCCGCATCGGCGAAGAAGGCTCGCGTTCCAAGCAGGGCTTCCAGAGCATGGACCAGCTGGTCGTGCAGCTGATTGACCGCGTCAACGAACTGCACGAGAACGGTGCCGAAGACGTGACCGGCGTGCGCACCGGCTTCTTCGACCTCGACAAGATGACCGCCGGGCTGCAGCCGGGCGACCTGATCATCCTGGCGGCGCGGCCCTCGATGGGCAAGACCGCCTTCGCGCTGAACATCGGCGAATACGTGGCCGTCAACGAAGGCCTGCCGGTGGTGGTCTTCTCGATGGAAATGGGCGCGGCCCAGCTCGCGCTGCGCATGGTCGGCTCGCTCGGCCGCATCGACCAGAGCAACCTGCGCACCGGCCGGCTGCGCGACGACGAATGGGGCCGGCTGTCCGAGGCCGTCGAGAAGCTCGGCAAGGTCAGCATGTACATCGACGAGAGCCCGGCGCTCACGCCCAGCGAGGTGCGCGCGCGGGCAAGGCGCCAGGCACGGCAGTGCGGGCAGTTGGGCCTGATCGTGGTCGACTACCTGCAGCTGATGAGCGGCAGCGGCGGCAGCAGCGACGAGAACCGCGCCACTGTGATCGGCGAGATCTCGCGCGGCCTGAAGTCACTGGCCAAGGAACTCAAGTGCCCGGTGATTGCGCTGTCGCAGCTCAACCGCAGCGTCGAGACACGCACCGACAAGCGGCCGATGATGAGCGACCTGCGCGAATCCGGCGCCATCGAGCAGGACGCGGACGTGATCATGTTCATCTACCGCGACGAGTACTACACGAAGGAAGCCTGCAAGGAGCCGGGCATCGCCGAAATCATCATCGGCAAGCAGCGCAATGGCCCGACCGGCACGGTGAAGCTCACCTTCCTGAAGCCGCTGACCAAGTTCGACAACCTGGCGCCGGGCATGGGCAACGGAGGCGACGACTACTGATTGGCAAGGCGGCCGCAGACTGTATATATTTACAGTATGCGACATGCCCGCCGGATCAGCATCGTTCCCGCCGAATCCCAGGCCGTGAAGGGCCGCGGCACCACCTGGGCGCTGGAGCATCGCTTCAGCTCGCAGCATGCCGAACCGTGGGACGACGGCTGGGGCACGCTGGACCAGCAGGCCACAGAGGAAGTGCTGGCGCCGCAGACGCAGATCATCGAAGAGCGCGTCAAGTCGATCCTCACCAGCAACGATTCGCCCGACATCTCCTTCGATCTGTCGATCAACCCTTACCGGGGTTGCGAACATGGCTGCGTCTACTGCTTCGCCCGGCCGACGCACAGCTACCTCAATCTCTCGCCCGGCATCGACTTCGAGTCGCGCATCATCGCCAAGGTGAACGCGGCGCAGCGGCTTCGCGAGGCGCTCGCGCATCGCGGCTACGAACCACTGATGCTCAACATCGGTTCGGCCACCGACGCCTACCAGCCCGCCGAGCGCCGGCTGGGCATCACGCGCTCGGTGATCGAGGTGCTCAGCGAATGGCACCACCCTTTTTCGCTGGTCACCAAATCGGCCGGCGTCGAACGCGATCTCGACCTGATCGCGCCGATGGCCGCGCAGCGGCTGGCCGCCGTCTACGTCTCCGTGACCACGCTCGATGCGTCGCTGGCGCGCATCCTCGAGCCTCGCGCGGCCTCGCCGCAGCGGCGGCTGAAGACAATCGCGGCGCTGGCGCAGGCCGGTGTGCCGGTCGGGGTGAGCGTGTCGCCGGTCATTCCCTTCATCAACGAGCCGGAGCTCGAGCGCATTCTCGAAGCCGCCGCCGAGGCCGGTGCGCGTTCGGCCTTCTCCATCGTGCTGCGCCTGCCCTGGGAGGTGAACCCGATCTTCCAGGACTGGCTGGCCACGCACTTCCCGCAGCGCGCCGAGCGTGTGATGGCGCGCGTGCGCGAGATGCGCGGCGGCCGAGACTACGACGCGCGCTTCGGCACGCGCATGACGGGCGAGGGCGTGTGGGCGAAGCTGCTGCGCCAGCGTTTCGAGAAGGCCTGCGCGCGCTTGGGCCTGAACCGCGAGCGTGAGCCGCTGGACCAGACGCTGTTCCGCGCGCCGCACGATCCGACGGCGCCCGCGCAGGCGGCGCTGTTCTGAACGCTGCGCTCAGGGCTGCCGGCAGGCGGCGAAGGCGTCGAGTTCGGCGCGGTACTCGCCGGCGCGAATGCCCAGCACGCCGCTCACCGTGTGGAACAGGTGGTCGTGGCTGATCGGCCGGTCGCGCTGCTCGGCCAGGCAGGCCTTGCGCAGCCCGGCCGCCTGCTCGGTCTGCGCCGGCAGCCACACGAGCATCGGCACATGCACCTGCTCGCGCGGCGCCACGGCGTAGGGCAGGCCGTGCAGGTACAGGCCGTTCTCGCCCAGTGATTCGCCATGGTCCGAGACGTACAGCAGCAGCGGGTCGAACGCCGCCAGCTGGCGGCCCAGCCAGGCGATCGACTGGGCCAGCACATGGTCGGTGTAGGCGATCGAGTTGTCGTAGGCGTTCACCAGCGCCTGGCGGTCGCACTGCTGCAGCACGTTGGTCAGGCACTCGGGCTGGAAGGGCTTGCGATCGGCCGGGGCCCGCCGCCAGTAGGCGGGCCCGTGGCTGCCCATCTGGTGCAGCACCAGCAGCACGCCACGCTCGCGGCGCTGCGGGTCGAGCGCAGCCAGGCGCGCATCCAACCCGTGCAGCAGGGCTTCGTCGAGGCACTCGCCGTCGCTGCACAAGGCGGCAGGAGCGCCCTCCGAGGCCATGGCGTTGGGCACACGCTCGCACAGCCCCTTGCAGCCGGACTGGTTGTCCAGCCAGAGCACAGCGAGGCCAGCGCGCTGCGCGAGGTCGAGCAGGTTCTCGTGGTCGCGCTCGCGCGACTCGTAGCCGGCGCGGCCGAGATGCGAGAACATGCAGGGCAGCGAGGCCGCCGTGTTCGTGCCGCAGGACGTGACGTCGCGGTAGCTCACCACGCCCAGGGTCGCGAGCTGCGGATTGGTCGGCCGCTCGTAGCCGTTGAGCGAGAAGTGGTCGGAGCGCGCCGTTTCGCCGACCACCAGCAGCATCAGGGGCGGCCGCGCGCCTGCAGCGCGCGGCGCCAGCGTCGCACCCACGCCGATCTGCTCCGGCGGCCCCTGGGGCCGCGCGTTCGCCTGGTGCGCCAGCGAGCCGAGCGCATAGAACGAGTTCAGCGGGTTGATCAGGTAGCGCATCGACTTGTGGTTGCGCATGGTCGCAGACAGGTCGGCGAACAGCGCGAACAGCAGCACCGCCAGCAACGCGATGCCGGCGAGCATCGCACCCAGGTTGCGCGAGAGCTGCGCGACGACGGTCAGGCGACGCACCGGCAGCCGCCACATCAGGGCGATCGGCAGGGCCGCGATGAGCAGCAAGCTCGCCACCAGGCGCAGGCTGATCAGGTCGCGCGTCTCGGTCGCATTGGTCTGCAGCACGTTGACCATCATGGTCGGGTCGATGACGACGCCGTAGGTGCCCATGAAGTGCGCACCGGCGGCCGCCGGCACGAGGAAGAGCGCAGCCGCCGGCTTGATGGCGCGGCGCCAGGCGGCCACGCACAGCAGCACGAAGGTCAGCGACGCGATCATCGCGCCGAAGCCAGCGATGAACAACGCGCCGCGCGGGCTCGCGTTCTCCGGCAGCGCGAGCAGGGCCCGCCACAGCGGCCAGTTGGCGAAGGCCGCGACCCACAGGCTGGTGATCAGGGCCAGCGTCAGCGGATTCCACTCGCGCGACGCAAAGGACATCGGTCTGGACATGCACCGCATTGTCGGGCCCCCGCCTTGCCCCGGCGTTAAGGGCGGGTAACGGCAGTTCGCGGTCGGTGCTGGCGCTTCAGTGGCGCAGTGTCAGCCCGCCCGAGGAGCGCCCGGCGCTGGTACCCAGGGCGACCTGGGTGCCGCGTGTGCAGAAGCGGCGGCGCAGGCCGGCGATCTGATCGCCCAGCTGGGCGCTGTCGGCGATCTTGGCGCCGTGGCGGTTGAGCACCAGGCCGGCCATGTCGAGCAGCTTGGCGTTCAGGGTCGAGCCGCCGAGCTCGAGCAGCGAGCGCACGGTGGCCTCGTGCGCGCCGTTCAGGCTGTTCGTCATGGCCTTCTCGGCGGCGGTGGTGATGGTCTGGTGCGCAGCGCGCACGATCGCCTCGAAGGGCGGATGCGGCGCACAGGCCATGCTCAGCATGTCGGTCGAAGCCTTCGAGGCGCAGAAGCGACGTGCCAGGTCCATCACCCAGCTGTCGGCCTCGGGCAGCTGGATCTCGGTGCCGCTCATGCGCGAGAGTGCGGCCAGCAGGTTGGCGGCCGCCTCGAAGTCGAAGTCCTCATCGCGGATCTGTGCGGCCAGCGTGGTGGCCGCGCGCATGGCGTTGCCGACCTGGCGCTCGACCAGCGCCTGCAGGATGCGTGCAGTCTCGAGGAAGCGGCGCAGGCGGGCACTTTCCGGGCGTTTCTCGGCGGCGCGCTCGATGTGGCTGCAGGCCCGCATGAAGGCCTTGGTGTCGCGCGTGTCGTGGTGCAGCAGCACCAGCAGAACGAGCGACTGGCAATCGAACATCTTCGAGCTGATGCCGATGCGCACCGTGCGCTCCAGGGCATCGGTCGCCTCGGCAGCCTCGCCCATGTAAAAGGCCAGCATGCCTTGCTTCTGCAGGCGGCTGATGCTCGCGGGCGTGAGTTCGGTGGCCGTGCGGTAGGTCTCCAGCGCCGCCGTCATGTCGCCTTGTTCGACCTGCACGCGGCCCATCACGTCGTAGGCGTCGGCGTAGGTCGGCTGCTCGCCGATCAGGCTTTCCAGCGTGCGCGTGGCCTGCTGCAGCTGGCCCGATTCGAGCTCGACGCGCGCGATGCCCAGCTTGGCCCAGGGTGCGGCGCGCGCTTCGCGGACGGCTTCGTAGAGGTATCGCGCCTTGTCGAGCTGGTTCAATCGCACCCAGAGCTCGGCGCCCACGCGGGCGGCGTACAGCCAGTACTCGCCGCGTTGCTCGAAACGGTCCTGGCACAGCTGGGCCGCGGTCTCGAAGTCCTCTTCGGCGATCGCCTCGAAGATCGGGCCGAGCACCTTCTTGCGGTGACGCGCCTGCAGCACCCGCTGCTCCAGGGCGCTGGCGGTGTGGGGCTTGAGCAGGTAGCTGTCGAGCGCCGCCTCGGCGGCCTCGGCGACATGCGTGTAGCCGGCCTCGCCGGTGACCATCACGAACACGGTGGAGTAGGGCAGCAGCTGCGAGCGTCGCAGGTCGTCCAGCAGGTCCTGCCCGGACATCGGCGAGTGGTCGAAGTGGTAGTCGCACAGCACCACGTCGAAGGTGCGGCCTTCGAGAATGCGGCGCGCGTCGGCGGCACGGCTGGCGTGCGCGACGTGGCCCACGCCCATGTCGCGCAGCATCGAACTGAGGATGCTCCGCGAAGTCATGTTGCCATCGATGACGAGGGCGCGGCAGTCGCCGATATCGGGGTACAGCAGACGTGCCATGAAGGCTTCAGACGAGGTCGGAAAGCCTTCTTATCGGCACGCTGCCCCGGTTACTTGAACAGGTCGCGCACCCGGTCCGTCCAGCTCTTGGCGTTGGGCGAATGTTTGTCGCCGCCCTTGCGGAAGGATTCGTCCAGATCCTTCAGCAGCTTGCGCTGGTGCTCGGTGAGCTTGATCGGCGTTTCCACCGCCACATGGCAGTACAGATCGCCCGGGTAGCTGGAACGCACGCCCTTGATGCCCTTGCCGCGCAGGCGGAAGGTCTTGCCGTGCTGCGTGCCCTCGGGCAGCTCGATCTCGGCCTTGCCGCTGAGCGTGGGCACCTCGATGCCGCCGCCCAGCGCCGCCGTGGTCAGGCCCACCGGCACGGTGCAGTGCAGGTCGTCGCCGTCGCGCTCGAAGATGTCGTGCTGTTTGACACGGATCTCGATGTACAGGTCGCCCGGCGGGCCGCCGTTGGTGCCCGGCTCGCCATTGCCGCTGGAGCGGATGCGCATGCCTTCGCCGATGCCTGCCGGGATCTTCACTTCCAGCGTCTTGTTCTTCTTGATCTTGCCCTGGCCGCTGCAGGTCATGCAGGGGTCGGGGATGATCTTGCCGGTGCCGTGGCAGTGCGGGCAGGACTGCTGGATGCTGAAGAAGCCCTGGCGCATGTGCACCGTGCCTGCGCCATTGCAGGTGCTGCAGGTCTTCGGGCTGGTGCCGGGCTTGGCGCCGGTGCCGTGACAGGTTTCGCAGCTCTCCCAGCTCGGGATGCGGATCTGCGTCTCCTTGCCGTGGGCGGCTTCCTCGAGCGTGATTTCCATCGCGTAGCTGAGGTCGCTGCCGCGGAACACCTGCTGCCCGCCACCGCCGCGGCGCGGGCCGCCCTGGCCGCCGAAGATGTCGCCGAAGATGTCGCCGAACGCCTCGGCAAAGCCGCCGAAGCCGTCGGCGCCCGGGCCGCCCGGGCGGAACCCGCCGCCGCCCATGTTGGGGTCGACGCCGGCATGGCCGTACTGGTCGTAGGCAGCGCGCTTCTGCGCATCCGAGAGCATCTCGTAGGCTTCCTTGGCCTCCTTGAACTTCTCTTCGGCCTTCTTGGCATCTTCGCCTTCACCCTGGTTGCGGTCAGGGTGGTGCTTCATGGCCAGCTTGCGGTAGGCCTTCTTGATGTCGTCCTCGGAGGCGTTCTTCGCCACGCCGAGGATCTCGTAATAGTCGCGCTTTGCCATGCAGTTTCTCAGTGCGTCAGAAGTGGGACCGCCGCGTTGACGTGCAGGCGCGGCCTGTCACGTCGAACGCGGCGAGGTATCACGGCGGCCCCGATGGGGCCGTCCGGGATAGCGTCACTTCTTCACTTCCTTGAAGTCGGCGTCGACCACGTTGTCGTCGGCCGGCTTGGCCGAAGCCTGCGCGCCTTGCGGCGCTTCCGCGCCACCGGCCGCCGCCTGGGCCGCCTGCGCATCGGCATAGACCTTTTCGCCGAGCTTCTGGCTGGCCGCCATCAGCGCCTCGGTCTTGGCTTCGATCTCGGCCTTGTCTTCGCCCTTGAGCGACTCTTCGGCGTCCTTCAGCGCGGCCTCGATCTTCTCCTTCTCGCCGGCGTCGAGCTTGTCGCCATGCTCGGTCAGGCTCTTGCGCACCGAGTGCACCATCGCATCGGCCTGGTTGCGCGCCTGCACCAGCTCGAGCTTTTTCTTGTCCTCGGCCGCGTTCAGCTCGGCGTCCTTCACCATCTTCTGGATCTCGTCCTCGTTGAGGCCCGAGTTCGCCTTGATGGTGATCTTGTTCTCCTTGCCGGTGGCCTTGTCCTTCGCGCCCACGTGCAGGATGCCGTTGGCGTCGATGTCGAAGGTCACCTCGATCTGCGGCGTGCCGCGCGGTGCCGGCGGGATGCCTTCGAGGTTGAACTCGCCCAGGCTCTTGTTGCCCGAGGCCATCTCGCGCTCGCCCTGGTAGACCTTGATCGTCACCGCCGGCTGGTTGTCGTCGGCGGTCGAGAACACCTGCGAGAACTTGGTCGGGATGGTGGTGTTCTTCTTGATCATCTTGGTCATCACGCCGCCCAGCGTCTCGATGCCCAGGCTCAACGGGGTCACGTCGAGCAGCAGCACGTCCTTGCGGTCGCCGGCCAGCACCTGGCCCTGGATCGCCGCGCCCACAGCCACGGCTTCATCCGGGTTGACGTCCTTGCGCGGCTCCTTGCCGAAGAACTCCTTGACCTTGTCCTGCACCTTGGGCATGCGCGTCATGCCGCCGACCAGGATCACGTCGTCGATGGCGCTCACCGCCACGCCCGCATCCTTGATGGCGGTGCGGCACGGCGCGATGGTGCGCTCGATCAGCTCTTCGACCAGCGATTCCAGTTTGGCGCGCGTGAGCTTGATGTTCAGGTGCTTCGGGCCCGAGGCGTCGGCCGTCACGTAGGGCAGGTTGATGTCGGTCTGCGTCGCGTTCGACAGCTCGATCTTGGCCTTCTCTGCCGCTTCCTTCAGGCGCTGCAGCGCGAGCACGTCCTTCGACAGGTCGACGCCTTGCTCCTTCTTGAACTCGGACACGATGTAATCGATGATGCGCTGGTCGAAGTCCTCGCCGCCAAGGAAGGTGTCGCCGTTGGTCGACAGCACTTCGAACTGCTTCTCGCCATCCACGTCGGCGATCTCGATGATCGAGATGTCGAAGGTGCCGCCGCCCAGGTCATAGACGGCGATCTTGCGGTCGCCCTTGCCGTGCTTGTCCAGGCCGAAGGCCAGTGCCGCGGCGGTCGGCTCGTTGATGATGCGCTTGACGTCCAGGCCCGCGATGCGGCCGGCGTCCTTGGTGGCCTGGCGCTGGCTGTCGTTGAAGTACGCAGGCACCGTGATCACCGCTTCGGTGACCTCTTCACCGAGATAGTCCTCGGCGGTCTTCTTCATCTTGCGCAGCACTTCGGCGCTGATCTGCGGCGGCGCGAGCTTCTTGCCGCGCACCTCGATCCACGCGTCGCCGTTGTCGGCCGCGGTGATCTTGTAGGGCATCAGGTCGATGTCCTTCTGCACTTCCTTCTCGGTGAACTTGCGGCCAATGAGGCGCTTGGACGCATACACCGTGTTCTTCGGGTTGGTGACGGCCTGGCGCTTGGCCGAGGCACCCACCAGCACTTCGCCGTCTTCCTGGTAGGCGATGATCGACGGCGTGGTGCGCGCACCTTCGCTGTTCTCGATCACCTTGGTGGTGTTGCCTTCCATGATGGCCACGCACGAGTTCGTGGTGCCGAGGTCGATGCCGATGATCTTTCCCATGTGGGTGCTCCTGAGAACGGGTTCCGGTTGTCTTCGAGTTGTGGATAACTGAGGCTATTTCAAGGGCGAACAGCCTGTGGAGTTCGTCACTTCGGCGCGGCCACGGTGACCAGCGCGGGGCGCAGAACGCGCTCGGCGATCAGGTAGCCCTTCTGCAGCACGGCGACCACGGTGTTCGCCTCCTGCTCGGCCGGCACCATGCTGATGGCCTGGTGCTGGTGCGGGTCGAACTTGCTGCCGGCCGCCGGGTTGAGCTCGACCACCTTGTTGCGCTCCAGTGCGGCGCTGAGCTGGCGCAGCGTGGCGTGCACGCCTTCGAGCAGCTGCTCGTTGGTGGCCGCCTGGATGGCGATGGCTGCCTCCAGGCTGTCCTTCACCGGCACCAGGCTCTCGGCGAAGCTTTCGATGGCGTACTTGCGCGCCTTCGACATCTCTTCCTCGGCGCGGCGGCGGGTGTTCTCGGCCTCGGCCTTGGCGCGCAGATAGGCATCCGACATTTCGGCATGCTTGGCCTGCAGTTCCGCGAACTGCGACGGCAGGTCGAGCGCCTGCGTTACCGGCTCGGCGGCTTCGGGGGTCTGGGGAGCTTGTTCGTGGTTCGACATGACGGGTCAGAAAGGGTGCAGCCGACGACCTTGGGGCGTAAGCCGCGTTTTCAAGAGGGCTTATCGCGGAAATCGGGCCAGAATCCGTGGCCATGAAGCGCCGTGACCTGCTTGCCGCCAGCTTGGCGCCCGCCTGGGCAGCATGTGCCTGGGCTGCGCCGCTCCCTGCGTTCGAAGATGCGACCTGGCTGGACACGGATCGCCAGCGCGAACTGCCGGTGCGCCTGCGCTGGCCGGCCGGCGACACGCCCTGCGGCATCGTGATCCATTCCCACGGTCTGGGCGGCAGCCGGGCCGGGGGAGCCGTCTGGGGCGAGGCCTGGCAGGCCGCGGGGCTGGCCGTGCTGCACCTGCAACACCCGGGCAGCGACAGCAGCATCTGGCAGTCGGGGCTGCGCGGCGCCCGCCAGGCGGCCGGGGCGGAGCAGTACCTGGCGCGCATCGCCGACGCCCATTTCGCCATCGACGAACTTCTGCGCCGCCAGGCCGCCGGGGGCACCTGGGCTCGAATTCGGGCCGGAGCGATCGGCTTCTCGGGTCACTCTTTCGGCGCCCGGCTCACTCAGGCAGTGGCTGGCGAGCGGCCTTCGCGGGCCGCGCGCTCGGCGGCCGCAGCACGCATCGCCGACGCCCGCCCGCGCGCCTTCATCGCCTTCAGCCCGGGCTTCAGCGAGCGCGACGGCCTCGACGATGCCGCCACGACCGCACGCTTCGGCGCGATCGCCAGGCCGTTCCTGGCCATCACCGGCACCGACGACGACGCGATGATCGTCGGCGATGCCAGCAACGCGGCGCGCCGCGCCGTCTACCGCGGCCTGCCAGCGGGCCAGAAGGCGCAGCTGGTACTGGCCGGGGCGGACCACATGACTTTCGGCGGTGGCACTGGCCTGGCCGAGTCGCGCGAGGGCGGTCGCCGCCTGCGTCGTGGGCCCCAGGCCGCCGCGCTGCAGGAGCAGCACCAGCGAGTGGTGGCGGCAGTCTCCGCGGACTGGTGGCGCTGGCACCTGCTCGGCGACCCGGCTGCGAAGGATCGCCTGCGGGCGCCGGCCGGGCTGGCCGCGGGCGACCTCTGGGAGCAGGGCTGAGGCGGGTCCGTCAGGAGCGCCCGCGCGGCGGCGCTTCGGCGGCGGCGCTCCAGCGATCCCAGTCGGCCAGCTTGCGGCGATCGCGCTTGGTCGGGCGGCCTTGCTCGATGGCCTGGGCCGGCTCGGTGCCGAAGCGCCGCTGCTCCGCCTGCTTCGCACGCAGGGCGATGCTCGCTTCGGTCTCGGCATACAGCGCCTGCGCCACCGGCGCCGGCCCGCGCACATGGCTCAGCCCCTGGACCTGCACGGTGCGCACGCTCTGCTGCTGGCGCAGCTCGATGGTGTCGCCCTCGCGCACTTCGCGCGAGGCCTTGGCCGCCTGGCCGTTGACCTGCACGCGGCCCTTGGCGATCTCGTCGGCAGCCAGGCTGCGCGTGTTGTAGAAGCGCGCCGCCCACAGCCACTTGTCCAGGCGCACGCGGGTCTTGTCGGTGTCGTCGTCGCTCATCGGGTCGGATTGTCTGCCAAGGGTACGCGCACCGTCGCGTCCAGCCCGACGACGCGTCCGCCGGCGAGCCGGTTGTCCAGCGACAGGCTGCCGCCCAGCGAGCCGACGATCTCGTGGCAGATCGCCAGGCCCAGCCCCGAGCCGCCGCCGCGCTCGCCGGCGGCGAAGGGCTGGAACAACCGCTCGCGCAGCTCGGGCGCGAGGCCCGGGCCACTGTCGGCAATGGTCAGCGCTGCGGTGCGGCCGTCGCTGACCAGTTGCATGCCCAGCGTGCCGCCTTCGCGGCACAGCTTGATGGCGTTGTGCAGCAGGTTGCGCGTGAGTTCGCGCAGCGCCCATTCGTGGCCGCGCACGGGCGCGGGCACGGTGGCGATCTCGAAGTCGAGCTGGCGCTGCGCGATCAGCGCGCCCAGGTCGAGTGCCACCGCGCGGGCGATCTCCGCCCAGTCCAGCACTGGCGCATCACCTTGCTGGCGCAGCTGCTCGACCTTGGCCAGCGCCAGCATCTGATTGGCCAGCTGCGTGGCGCGGTCCACCGTGTGGTTGATCTCGTGCAGCGCCTGCACCGGCTCGACGTCGCCACGCAGCGCCGACTGCAGCTGCGTCTTCAGCACCGCCAGCGGCGTGCGCAGCTGGTGCGCGGTGTCACGCACGAAGCGCTTCTGGTGCGCCAGCAGGTGGGCCAGGCGGCCCATCACCTGGTTGGTGGCGTCGACCAGCGGCTGCAGCTCGCGCGGCGCATCGGCGGCGGCGATCGGCGACAGGTCGTTCTCGGCGCGGCCACGCAGCTGCGCGCTGAGTTCGCGCACCGGCCTTGTCGCGCGTTGCACCACCCACAGCACCACGCCGACCAGCACGGCCAGCAGCGCCGCCTGCCGCCACAGCGTGTCGACGAGGATCTGGCGCGCCAGCGTCTGGCGCAGCTCGAGCGTCTCGGCCACCTGCACGGTGGCGACGCCGCGCCCCTCGACGCTGGCCACCGGCTGCAGCAGAACGGCCACGCGCACCGGCTGCTCGCGGTAGACGTCGTCGTAGAAGTCGACCAGCGCCGCATACGGGCCCTTGTCGGGCAACTTGCCGCGCCAGGCCGGCAGGTCCTCGAAGCCCGACACCATCTCGCCCTGGAAGCCGCTGACCTTGAAGAACATGCGGCTGCGGTTGTCGGCCTCGAAGGCTTCGAGCGCGGAGTAGGGCACGGTGGCTCGCACGCGCGCCGCGTCGCCGGCGCCGCTGACCTCGAGCTGCTCGCCGATCGACTTGGCGCTGGCCAGCAGCGTGCGGTCGTAGGCCGTATCGGCCGCGCGCAACGCCTGGCGGTACAGGCTGACGGTGTTGGCCAGCACCCCCAGCAGCACCGGCAGCAGGATGCCCAGCAGCAGCTGGCTGCGCAGCGAGAGTTGCCCCAGCCTCACGCCGCGGCCTTCAGCAGGTAGCCCAGGCCGCGCAGCGTCACCAGCTGCGCGCCGGTGGCGGCCAGGCGCTTGCGCAGCCGGTAGGCCACCACCTCGATCGCATCGGCCTGCACTGCCTCGCCCGGGAACACCACCTCGACGAGGCGCTCCTTGGCCAGCGCCTGGCCGGGGCGGGCGAGCAGGGCGCGCAGCATCGCCGCCTCGCGCGGCGTGAGCTCCATCGGCGCGCCGTTCAGGCAGATGGCGCCGCTGAGGCCGTCGACGCTCAGGCCGGCGAATGCCGGTGCTGCGGTTTCGGTCGCGCCGGGCAGCTCGCGGCGGCGCGCCAGCGCGCGGATGCGTGCCTCCAGCTCGTCGAGGTCGAAGGGCTTGGGCAGGTAGTCGTCGGCGCCGCTGTTCAGGCCGAGGATGCGGTCGCCCACGGTGCCCCGCGCGGTGAGGATGAGCACCGGCGTGTTCAGGCCCTCGGTGCGCGCCTGCGTGAGCACCTGCAGGCCGTCCAGGCCGGGCAGGCTGAGGTCGAGCAGCACCACGTCGGGCACGCTGGCGCGCCAGCGGTCGAGTGCGCGCGCGCCGTCGGTGCAGGGCACGACCTGGATGCCGCGGCGCTGGAACGAGCGCTGCAGCGTGGTCTGCATCGCGGGGTTGTCTTCGATCAGCAGCAGCTTCATCGGGGGCGCCAGTCTCGGCGATCGGCCGCGGGTCCAGACGCCGACGATCCTAGAGCTTTCCCTAGGTGAACGGACAGCCGACTGACAGCTTTTGCGCCGAACATCGGGCCACTCGCAATCCAGCAAGGAGACACCCGCATGCGTCGCGACACCTTCCTCCGCTCCCTGGCCGCCCTGGCCGCCGCCGGTGCGCTGCCGCTGTCGGCCCGCGCCAGCGCCAACCTGAAGATGATGATCCCCGCCAACCCCGGCGGCGGCTGGGACAGCACGGGCCGCGCGCTCGGCAAGGCGCTGCAGGAAGCCGGCGCTGCGTCGGTGAGCTTCGACAACAAGGGTGGCGCCGCCGGAGCCATCGGCCTGGCGCAGTTCGTCAACGCCAACAAGGGCGACGCCAACGCGATGATGGTGATGGGCGCCGTCATGCTCGGCGGCATCATCACCGGCAAGCCGCCGGTGAGCCTGTCGCAGGCCACGCCGATCGCGCGCCTGACCAGCGAGTACAACGTCTTCGTGCTGCCGGCGAGCTCGCCGCTGAAGAGCATGAAGGACGTCATCGAGCAGCTCAAGAAGGACCCGGGCAGTGTCAAGTGGGGCGGCGGCTCGCGCGGATCCACCGAGCACATCGCTGCGGCGATGATCGCCCGCGAGGTCGGCGTCGACCCGTCGAAGATCAACTACGTGGCCTTCCGCGGGGGCGGTGAAGCCACTGCAGCCATCCTGGGCGGCAACGTCACCATCGGCGGCAGCGGCTACAGCGAGTTCGCCGAGTACATCACCACCGGCAAGATGCGTGCGATCGGCGTCACGTCGGAGAAGCGCCTCAAGGGCATCGACGTGCCCACGCTGAAGGAGCAGGGCGTCAATGTCGTGATCGGCAACTGGCGGGGCGTGTATGGCGCCAACGGCATCACCGCCGAGCAGCGCAAGGCCTTGACCGACATGGTGGTCAAGGCCACCAAGACCAAGGCCTGGGGCGAAGCGCTCGAGAAGAACGGCTGGACGCCGGCACTGCTGGCCGGCGCCGACTTCGAGAAGTTCGTCGACGACGAGTTCGCCAGCCTGCGTGCGGTGATGGCCAAGTCCGGGATGATCTGATGAACATGCGGCAGGCGCTGGTCGGCGGCGGTACGCTGGTGATCGGTGTCGTGCTGGTGGCCGGCGCGATGCAGATCAGCAGCGAGGCCGGCTACGGCGGGGTCGGCCCCAACTTCCTGCCCTGGGTGGTCGGCATCGCCTTGCTCGCCTGCGGCGCCTTCCTGGTCTGGGAGGCGTCCAGCGGCGGCTACCGCGCGATGGAAACGCCCTCGGGCGCCGAACACGGCCACTGGCCGGGCTTCGTGTGGGTGTCGGTGGCGATCCTCGTCAACGCGGCGCTGATCACCACCATCGGCTTCATCCTGAGCTGCGCGCTGTGTTTCGTGCTGGCGGTGCGCGGCTTCAAGTCGGCCGAAGGGCGGCTCGACCTGTCGCCCCAGGCCTGGCTGATCGACCTGGCCATCGGCGCGGCCATCGCCGCGCCCGTCTACTGGATGTTCACCAAGCTGCTGGCCATCAACCTGCCTGGCCTCACATCGACCGGCTGGCTCTGATGACAGCCCCCTTCGTCGCTGCGCTCCGGCCCCCCGAAGGGACGCAGTCGTTCCTCGGGGCGGCCCGGCGGAAGGCCTGACCTATGGACATCTGGAACAACCTACTGCAGGGCTTCATCACCGCCGGCACGCCGATCAACCTGCTGTGGGCGCTGCTGGGCTGCACCATCGGCACGGCGGTGGGCGTGCTGCCCGGCATCGGGCCGGCCACGGCTGTCGCCATGCTGCTGCCGATCACGCTGAAGGTCGACCCGACCGCATCGATGATCTTCTTTGCCGGCATCTACTACGGCGCGATGTACGGCGGCTCCACCACCTCGATCCTGCTCAACACGCCGGGCGAGGCTGGCTCCATGGTCACGGCCATGGAGGGCAACAAGATGGCCAAGAACGGCCGGGCCGGCGCGGCGCTGGCCACCGCGGCCATCGGCTCCTTCGTCGCCGGCACCATCGCGACCGTGCTCGTGACCCTGTTCGCGCCGCTGGTGGCCGAATACGCGGTGCGGCTCGGGCCGCCGGAGTACTTCCTGCTGATGGTGCTGGCCTTCTGCACCGTGTCGGCCGTGCTGGGCAAGAGCACGCTGCGTGGCCTGACCGCGCTGTTCGTCGGCCTCGCGCTGGGCCTGGTGGGCATCGACCAGATCTCGGGGCAGGCCCGCTACACCGGCGGCGTGCCCGAACTGATGGACGGGCTCGAGGTGGTGCTCATCGCGGTGGGCCTGTTCGCGGTGGCCGAGGCGCTCTACGCGGTGCTCTACGAGGGCCGCACGGTCGAGTCCCAGAACCGCATGAGCAAGGTCCACATGACGGCGTCGGAGTGGCGCCGTTCCTGGCCGGCCTGGCTGCGCGCCACCTTCATCGGCTTTCCCTTCGGCACCATCCCGGCCGGCGGCAGCGAGATCCCGACCTTCCTGAGCTACGCGGCCGAGAAGAAGCTGTCGAAGCACAAGGAGGAGTTCGGCACCACCGGCGCCATCGAGGGCGTCGCCGGCCCCGAGGCCGCCAACAACGCGGCCATCACCGCCACGCTGATCCCGCTGTTGACGCTGGGCATCCCGACCTCGAACACCACGGCGATCCTGCTCGGCGCGTTCCAGAACTACGGCATCAACCCGGGGCCGCAGCTGTTCGACAAGAACGCCGCCCTGGTGTGGGCGCTGATCGCATCGCTGTACATCGGCAACGTGATGCTGCTGATCCTCAACCTGCCGCTGGTGGGCCTGTGGGTCAAGCTGCTGAAGATTCCCAAGCCGCCGCTGTACGCCGGCATCCTGATCTTCGCCACGGTGGGCGTGTACGGCATGCGGCAGTCGGCCTTCGACCTCGTGCTGCTCTATGCGATCGGCCTGCTCGGCGTGGTGATGCGCCGCTACGACTTCCCGACCGCGCCGGTGGTGGTGGGCATGATCCTCGGCCCGCTGGCCGAGGCGCAGATGCGCAACGCGCTGTCGATCGGCGAAGGCCACTGGAGCGTGTTCGTGCAACGCCCGATGTCGGTGGTGCTGCTCGTCGTGATCTTCGCCGTGCTCGGCCTGCCGCGGCTGCTGAGGCTGCGCCGCAAGCTGCGCCGCGCGCCCTGAGCGGCCCGCGCTGCGGGGTCTGACCTACTGGCTCGCGCCGGCCGCCAGCGCCCGCTGGCGCTGCGCATCGAGCATGGCCGGATCGGCCGGGCGCGTGGGCCAGCCTTGCAGGTGACGGATGGCGATGTCGGCCAGCGCCGCGATCCACGGGTGGCTGTCGTTCAGGCAGGGGATGTAGTGGAACTCCTTGCCGCCGGCCTCGAGAAAGGCCTCACGCGCTTCCTGGTCGATCTCTTCCAGCGTTTCCAGGCAGTCGGAGGTGAAGCCCGGGCACATCAGGTCCACCCGCGCGATGCCCTGACGGGCCAGCTCGACCAGCGTCGGCTCGGTGTAGGGCTGCAGCCACTCGGCCTTGCCGAAGCGGCTCTGGAAGGTGACGACCAGTTCATCCTTCTTGAGTGCCAGCCGCTCGCCCAGCAGGCGCGCCGTCTTCAGGCACTCGCAGTGATAGGGGTCGCCGAGCAGGAGCGTGCGCCGCGGCACGCCGTGGAAACTCAGCACCAGCCGGTCTCCGCGGCCGTTCGCCTGCCAATGCGCCAGCACGCGCTGTGCGAGCGCCTCGATGTAGCCGGCGTCGTCGTGGTAGCGATTCACGAACCGAAGCTCCGGCACGTGGCGCACCTGGGCCGCCCAGGCGCCCACCGCGTCCCAGGCGCTGGCCGTGGTGGGGCCGGAGTATTGCGGGTACATCGGCAGCAGCAGCACGCGGGTGGCTCCGGCGGTCTTCAGCTCGTCCATCACGCTGGCCACCGAGGGGTTGCCGTAGCGCATGGCGTGGCGCACCACCAGCGCATGGCCGCGTTCGCCGAGGTAGCCGCGCAGCAGCGTCGCCTGGCGGGCGCTCCAGACCTGCAGCGGCGAGCCTTCGGGCATCCAGATGCTCTCGTACTTCTTCGCCGACTTGGCCGGCCGCACGCGCAGGATGACGCCGTGCAGGATCAGCCACCACAGCGCGCGCGGGATCTCCACCACGCGCGGGTCGCCGAGGAATTGCGCCAGATAGCGGCGAAGCGCTGCCGGCGTGGGTGCGTCCGGGGTACCGAGGTTGACGAGCACCACCGCGGTGGTCTCGGGCGTGCCATGGCGAAAGGGAGGTTCGGGCGCGAAGGTCATGCAGGGGCGTCGGGTGGCCGGCGATTATCGGCGACGTGGCGCAACCCCCGTCAGGCTGGGGCTGCCGGTCGCAGCGCGTCGAGCGCGGCGCTGACGGCGTTCAGTTCGATCGGCTTGGTCCAGTAGCCCTGGAAGCCGCTGTCGCGTGCGCGCTGCAGGTCTTCGGGCATGGCATCGGCCGAGCACATGTAGGCCGGCACCTCGGCCAGTTCGGATCGCCGACGCAGGAGGCCGAGCAGCTCGTTGCCGTTCATGTCGGGCAGGTTGGCGTCGAGCACCAGCACCTGCGGGGTCCAGGCCGCAACGGCACCCAGCGCATCGGCGCCGCTCTCAGCGACCATCAGCTCGATGCCGCCGAGCACGCGCATGGCCTCCTCGAACAGCAGCGCGTTGATGCGGTTGTCTTCCACGTAGAGAACGCGCAGCGAAGGCACATCCATGGGGCGCTTTTCCTCGGAGGCGAGCGTTGCTTGTGCTGGCGCGAGCGGTGCGTCCCCCGCGGGTGCCTTGGCGGCGGGCAGGTCGATGCGCGCCAGCGTGCCGGCGCCCGGCACGCTCGACAAGGTGACCGAGCCGCCCATCAGCTCGATCAGGCTGCGCGTGATCACCAGGCCGAGGCCGGAGCCTTCGATGGCCGAGGTCTCGTGCCCCAGGCGCTCGAAGGGCTGGAACAGCCGTGACAGTTGCTCGTCGGTCAGGCCGGAGCCGGTGTCCTCGATGGCGATCAGGCAGCGGCCCGGCGGCGCCGGCAGCAGCGAGATCACCACCCAGCCCCCGTCGCGGTTGTACTTGACGGCGTTGGAGATCATGTTCATCAGCACCTGGCGAAGCAGGCGCGCGTCGGCATGCACCCAACGGCCAGGCGGAATCTGGTTGGTCAGCGCGATGCCCTGGCGCTGCGCGGCGGGCCGCATCAGGTCGAGCGTGCTGTCGAGGAAGGGCGCCAGCTCCACCGCCTGCGGCAGCATCTCGGTGCGGCCTTCCTCGACGCGCTGCAGATCCAGCACCTCGTTGACGAGCCCGAGCAGGTGTTCGCTGGCGCGCAGCACGTGATCGGCGTACTCGGTCACCTTGGCAGGCCCGCCGTCGGGCTGCATCTTCAGCAATTGCGTGAAGCCGATCACCGCATTCAGCGGGGTGCGCATCTCGTGGCTCATGCGCGAGAGGAACTCGCTCTTCGCCCGGCTGGCCAGCTCGGCCGCCTGCTTGTCCATCAGGGCCTGTTCGGCCTGCTTGAGCCGCGTGATGTCGGTGTGGATGCCGACCACCCGGCGCGGCCTGCCGTCGGCATGCCGCTCGACGATCTTGCCGCGGTCGAGCACCCAGATCCAGTGGCCGTCGTGGTGGCGCAGGCGGTGCTCCGTCTGGTAGCTCGCGCGGCGGCCTCTGCGGTACTCCGTGATCGCCGCAAACACGACCTCACGGTCGTCGGGATGGATGCGTTCGGACCATTCCGTCAGCGACGAGCCGATCTCGGCATCGGCATGCCCGAGCATTTCCTTCCAGCCCTTGGAGTAGAAGATCTGCCGCGTGTCCTCGTCGTAGTCCCACACGCCCGCGCCCGCGCCTTCGAGGGCGAACTTCCAGCGCTCTTCGGCGGCGGCCAGCGCCCGCGCGGCGCCGCGCTGGTCGGTCACGTCACGGAACGAGACCAGGCACGACACCGCCGGCGAGCCCGCGCCGCTCAACGCCCGCGCGGTGATCAGCATGGTGCGTGCGCTTCCGTCGGGCCGGTGCAATTGCAGCGGCAAGTCGCGCACCGGCTTCCCGCCCGTCAGCACCTGGCGCACCGGGTGGTCGGCCGGGGTGAACGGCGTGTCGGCCTCGGTGTGCAGGCGGTAGCCGAGTTCGCTCAGCCGCTTGCCGCTCAGGCGTTCGGGCGAGCAGGCGAGCATCTCGCAGGCCGAGGGATTGCACGCGATGATGCGGCCGTCAGGTCCGACGACGAGCAGGCCGTCGCTGATCGTCGCGGCCACCGAGCGGTAGAGGTCTTCGCTGACGCGCAGGCGCTCCGCCGCGCGCACCCGCTCGGTGACGTCGTTGAGCACGCCCAGGTGTTGCGCCACGCGCCCCTTCGCGTCGCGGATCGGCACCACGCTCAGCTCGTTGAGGAACTCGCTGCCGTCGCGTCGTCGGTTGCTGAGCACGACCGTGCAGGGCTGGTCGCCGGCGAGCGCTTCGCGTAGCGTGGCGAGGCCGGGCTGGTTGCGATCCGCCCCCGCCCCCTGCAGAAAGCGGCAGTTGCGGCCCAGGGCCTCCTCGCGCGAGTAGCCGGTCAGGCGCTCGAAGGCGGGGTTGACGTAGGCGATCGGCTCGTCCTCGCGGGAGGCATCCGTCACGATGATGGGCACGGAGCTGTCGGTCTCGATGGCCCGCTGCAGCACCGTCAACTCGCGCTCGAGCCGGCGCAGGTCGGTCAGGTCCCGGGTCAGGTAGAGCATCTGGCCGTCGGGCATGGGCGCCAGCCGCGCTTCGAAGTGATGCCGTCGGCCGTCGAGGGTGACACTTTCGTATTCGAGCCGCTGAGTCTCGCCGCTGCTGCGGGCCCGGGCAAGCGCCGCCTGCGCCATGGCGTCGTCGGGCGGCGCCAGTACGGCGCCGAATCGCTGGCCACGCTGCTGTTCGAAGGGCACGATCAGCAGCGGATGATGTTCGTCGCTGCACATCAGCAGGCGGTCGTCCCGATCGAGCACGAACCACAGGTCGGGAACCGCCCGCAGCACGGCCGACAGCCGGGCCTCGGTTTCGCGTCGGCCCTTCTCGGCGCGGCGCTGCTCCGTCACATCGATCGACAGGTGCACCGTGCTGCCGTCCGGAAGCCGCTTGTCGGACACGAGCACCGTCCGATCACCGAAGCTCAGTTCGTGGGTTGGCGCCTCGGGCGATGCGAGCGAGAGCCGCCAGCGGACGAATTCTTCCTCGCGGCCGTCCGCATCGGGACAGAGGCCACTGGCCACCATCGTGTGCAGCAGCGTCTTCCAGGCGGCGTTCGATGCCTGAACGCGCCCGTCCGGCCCGCTGATCATGAGCGCGGCGTTCACCGCATCCATCGCCTGCATCAGCTGCTGGTGGGCCTGCCGGGCCGCGTGTCGCTGAGCCACCTCGAGCGTCACATCGCGTGCCGCGCCGCGGTAGCCCGCGAACTTGCCATCGGCATCGAAGCGAGGCTGCCCGCTCATCGCGGCGAGCATCGTCCCGTGTGCCGTGTCGCGTTCGCAGATCGCTTCGCGAAACGCGCGATGCGCTTCTCGATCGGCCCGATAGCGGGTCCAGCTGGCCAACTCTTCAGGCCCGGGCGGCGGGCGAACGAAACGCGAAGCGTGCGAGCCGATCTCGCGGCTCACCGGCCATCCGGTGTGGCGCTCGGCGCTGTCCGACACCCAGGTCACGAAGCCTTCGGCATCGGTCTCCCAGAGCCAGTCGCTGCCCGCGGCGGAGGCCATCCGTTCGCGCTCCAGGCTGGCGCTCAACCGCCTTTCGTGCAGGCGCGATTCGAGAAGGGCCGAGGCGACCCGTGCGGCATCGGCGAGGGCCGTGTCGCAGGCGCTGCTCGGGCTCCAGAGTTGCACGTTGCCGATGCCGAGTTCGCCGAGCCGGACGGGCGACGATGCATCGGGCGCCTCGGGCCAGTCGCCCGCCGTCGCGCTGGCGACCCAGCGCCTGGCGCCGTTGTCGAGGACCAGCGCCGCAGCCTGCGCGCCAGTCTGCCGGCCGACGCTGCGCAGCAGTGCCTCCAGCGCGGCGACCAGCTGCGGTGCTTCATCGAGCCGAAGCTCGGCCAGCAGGGCTGCGCGATCGGCCGACGCGGACGCGGGCATGGTCAGCGCACGAGGTCGTGCGGCTGCGTGTCCGCGAACTTCATGACCTCGAATCGGACCGAGGGACCGTCGGCCTCGATGGGCGGCGTGCCGAGGCCGATGAGGCCGCTGCCGTGCAAGGTGCAGGTGCCGCGGCGCAGGCTGATCACCTCGGGGTCGTGATCGAAGCGCACGTAGGTGCCGTTGTAGCTGAGGTCGGTGAGCTGGAAGGTGCCGCCATGCCAGTCGATGCGGGCGTGCGAGCGCGACACCCGCGTGTCGTCGATGCAGTAGGTGACCTGCGGGCTGCGGCCCAGCACCACCGGCAGGCTGGCGCCGCTGTAGATGCGATTCAGCGTGGTCCAGACGAGCCGGATGCCTTCGGGCTCGGGTGCCGGCGCGAGGTCGCCGAACGCGGTGGCGGCGGTGTCTCCGGCGTTACGTTGCGCCTCCAGCAGGTGCACGTGGACCGGCTCGACGCGGCCGCGCAGCTGCATGCGGTCGAGGCTGCGAAAGCGCAGCCGCTCGACGGGCGCCAGACCGGCCAGCACGTTGGCGGTGACCAGGGTTTCGTTGTCGCCGGCATGATCGAGCAGTCGCGCGGCCACGTTGACGGCATCGCCGAAGACATCGCCCGACATCTCCACGACCTCGCCGCAGGCCAGCGCCACCTGCACCTTCAGCGGCTGCGGCAACGCGCTGCCCGGGCCGCCGATGCGTTCCATCGACTCGTGAATCTCGTCGGCCGCCTGCACACCCTCGGTGGGCGCCTCGAACATCGCCATCAGGCCGTCGCCGAGCGTCTTCACCACCTGGCCGCCGAGGCTCTCGACGATGCGCGCGAGCAGGGACACGCTTTGCGTCACCACCGCGGTGGCTTCGGCATTGCCCATGGTCTCGTACAGCGACGTGCTGCCGCGAAGGTCGGCAAACAGGATGGTGCGCTGGACGATCTGGGTCATCGGGGAAGAGGGCGCTGCATGGCCGAAAGTTTATCCGCTGGATGCCCGGTTCCGGAACGGAAAAGGGCCCCCTGTGGGGCCCCTTGTCCGTGGCTTGCCGTGGCGGCTCGGTTTACAGGTTGTCGAGGTAGGTGCGCAGCTTGTCGGAGCGGCTCGGGTGCTTGAGCTTGCGGATCGCCTTCGCCTCGATCTGGCGAATGCGCTCGCGGGTGACGTCGAACTGCTTGCCGACCTCTTCGAGCGTGTGGTCGGTCGACATCTCGATGCCGAAGCGCATGCGCAGCACCTGGCTTCTCGCGGCGTCAGCGAGTCGAGGATGTCCTTGACCACATCACGCAGGCCGGCCTGCATCGCAGCCTCGATCGGCGCGGTGTTGTTGGTGTCCTCGATGAAGTCGCCCAGGTGCGAGTCGTCGTCGTCGCCGATCGGCGTCTCCATGGAGATCGGCTCCTTGGCGATCTTCATGATCTTGCGGATCTTGTCCTCGGGGATCTCCATCTTCTCGGCCAGCGTCGGCGCGTCCGGCTCGAAGCCGAACTCCTGCAGGTGCTGGCGGCTCAGGCGGTTCATCTTGTTGATCGTCTCGATCATGTGCACCGGGATGCGGATGGTGCGTGCCTGGTCGGCGATCGAGCGCGTGATGGCCTGGCGGATCCACCACGTGGCGTAGGTCGAGAACTTGTAGCCGCGGCGGTATTCGAACTTGTCGACCGCCTTCATCAGGCCGATGTTGCCTTCCTGGATCAGGTCGAGGAACTGCAGGCCGCGGTTGGTGTACTTCTTGGCGATCGAGATCACCAGACGCAGGTTGGCCTCGATCATCTCCTTCTTCGCGTCGCGAGAGGCCTTTTCGCCCTCGTTCATGCGCTTGTTGATGAGCTTGAGGTCTTCCAGCGGCACCACGGCACGCGCCTGCACGTCGGTGAGCTTCTTCTGCAGTTCCTGCACCGGCGGCAGGTTGCGCTGCAGCACGACGCTGTAGGCCTTGCCCGACGCGGCTTCCTTCTCGGCCCACTTCAGGTTCAGCGAATTGGGCGGGAAGTGCTTGATGAAGTATTCCTGCGGCATGCCGCACTTGTCGACGAGGATCTTGCGCAGCTCGCGCTCGTAGCGGCGCACGTCGTCGACCTGCGAGCGGAGGATGCCGCACAGCTTCTCGATCGTCTTGACGGTGAAGCGGATCGTCATCAGCTCGGTGCTGATGGCCTGCTGGGCCTTGCTGTAGGGGGCCGACTGGTAGCCTTCCTTCTCGAACGCACGGCGCATCTTCTCGAAGTTGATGCGCAGCGAGTCGAACTTGACCATCGCGGCGGTCTTCAGCTCCTCGAGCTTCTTGGTCAGCGCCTTGCTGCCGCCCTGGCCGTCGTCGTCGTCGTCCTCGTCGAAGAAGTCGACGTCTTCCTCGGCCACGTAGTCGTCGGCCTCGTCTTCCGAGACGAAGCCGTCGACCACCTCGGAGATCTGCATCTCGCCCGCACCGATCTTGTCGGCGTAGCTCAGCAGCTCGGCGATCGTCGTCGGCGAGGCCGAGATGGCCAGCATCATTGCCTGCAGGCCGCCTTCGATGCGCTTGGCGATCTCGATCTCGCCTTCACGAGTGAGCAGCTCGACGGTGCCCATTTCGCGCATGTACATGCGCACCGGGTCGGTCGTGCGGCCGAACTCGGAGTCGACCGTGGACAACGCGGCTTCGGCGGCTTCCTCGGCTTCCTCTTCGGTCGCCGTGGTGGTGCCGCCGCCGGCGATCAGCAGCGTGGCAGCGTCGGGCGCCTGCTCGTAGACGGCGATGCCCATGTCGTTGAGCATCGACACGATGGCTTCGAGGATCTCGTTGTCGACGAGTTTCTCGGGCAGGTGGTCGTTGATCTCCTGGTGCGTCAGGAAACCCCGCGTCTTGCCCATCTTGATGAGCGTCTTCAGCTCCTGGCGGCGCTTGGCGACTTCTTCCTCGGTCAGAGCGGTCTCGTCCAGCCCGAACTCACGCATCAGCGCGCGCTCCTTGGCGCGCGACACCTTCATGCGCAGCGGCTTGGCCTTGACCTTGGTTTCGCCTTCGTCGGCCGCCTCGACTTCAGGCTCGGCCTCGAGTTCGGCTTCCAGGTCGGAAAAGTCCTCGTCCGCCGGCTCTTCCTTCTTGACCTTGTCGTCCTTGCCCTTGCGTCCGGGCTTGCCCTTGGCTGCGGGCACTTCCGCCTTGGCGGCCTTGCCGGGCTTGGCTGCCTTCTCGGCCACGGCCGAGGACTTGGCCACCGCGGCCTTCTTCTTGTCTTCGACTTCGGCCTTGGCGGGCTTGGTGGCCTTCGCGGCCTTGGCGGGAGCGGCGCTCTTCTTCGCGGTCATGCGGATCCTCGGATGGTAGGTGGCCTGGACGCCGTTATCGGCCCGAAGGCAGGAACGGCATCGAACCAATGCGCAAGCGGGCCTGTCTCGCCGCGGCCCGCGGGCAGCGCGAAAACAGGTCGGCATCGGGCGGGCAAGCTGGCGTGAACATCCTGGAGGGTGCAGCCCTTGCGGGTAAAAGTTGGCCTTGGAGGGGACCCTGGGTCAGAGGGTGGCCGGGGCCCGGAGGTGCTGCTGTCACTCTTGCCGCGCGTACTAAGCCTTTAATTATACAACTCGAAGCAACTTTCGTCTCTTCAGGCGGTGCCCACCTGCACCTGGGTGAGCGATGCCTTCAGGCGGGCGCGGTCCAGGCTCAGTTCCTTGCCCCTCTGCTGCGCGTCGGGGGAGAGATCTCCAGACTCGAACAACTGCTTCAGTTCGCCTTCGATGGCCTGAAGGCGCAACCGGTCCATCACGATGGCCAGTTGGCCCGCCAAGTCCGCTGATGCTTCGGGTTCGTGCAGTTCGGAGATCCGCGACAACACGACTTCACCGCCGATCGCCTGGGCCTGCGCACGAAGGTCGTCGAGCACGGCCGCTGGCGATTGCGGGCCATGTTCGAGAAGCGCGCGTTCGAGATGAGCGAACAAGGCGCCGTAGGGCAGCGCCTGGCCTGCCAGCAGATCGTGAGCTTCGCCGTCGAGGGCAGACCAGAGTTCGACGCGCTGGATCAACAGCCACAGCGCGCGGTCGAGCAGGTTGGCCGCCGCGCGGCTGACTCGTTCCGGGCGACGGTACTCACGCCTGGCCGGCCGCCGCTCGAAGCCGTCGGCGTTGGCGGGGCCCGGGGCGGAGAGCCCCCAAAGGGTTTCAAGCTCCGACAGGGGCAGCCTCGCCTGGTTGGCCAGGTCGCCGAGCAACTGCCGTCTGAGCGCGCCCTCGGGAAGCGCACCCCACAAGGGGCGTGCGTTGGCCAGCATGCGCGCTCGGCCCTCGGCGCTGTCCAGGGCGACACCTTCGGCCGCGGCCTCGACGAGCTGTCGCGACAGCGGCACCGCCTGCGCGATGCAGGCCTCGAAGGCCTCGGCGCCGAGTTCACGGACGTAGGAATCCGGGTCGTGCTCGGTGGGCAGGAACAGGAAGCGCACCGTGCGCGTGTCGGTGGCGTGCGGCAGGCTCGCCTCCAGAGCACGGCCCGCGGCGCGGCGGCCGGCGGCGTCGCCGTCGAAGCTGAACACCACCGACTCGGTGAAGCGGAACAGCTTCTGCACATGCTCTGCGGTGCAGGCCGTGCCCAGCGTCGCCACGGCATTGCCGAAGCCCGACTGCGCCAGCGCCACCACGTCCATGTAGCCTTCGACCACCAGCACGAATCCGCGCTGGCGGATCGCGGTGCGGCCCTCGAACAGGCCGTAGAGTTCGCGGCCCTTGCTGAACACCGGCGTCTCGGGTGAGTTCAGGTACTTGGGCTCGCCCTGGTCGATGACACGGCCGCCGAAGCCGATCACCTCGCCCTGCACCGAGCGGATCGGGAACATCACGCGATCGCGGAAGCGGTCGTAGCGCTTGGTGTCGGCCTCGTTGCCGTCGTCGGACGGCTTGGCGATCACCAGGCCGCTTTCCTCCAGCAGCGGATCGTCGTACTTGGGGAAGGCGCTGGCCAGGCTGCGCCAGCCTTCGGGGGCGTAGCCGAGGCCGAAGCGGGCGGCGATCTCTCCCGACAGGCCGCGGCGCTTGAGATAGTCGATCGCGCGCGGGCTGCCGCGCAGTTCGCGCCGGTAATGCTCGGCCGCCTTGGCGAGCACGTCCGTCAAGGTCGCCTGGCGCTGCTTCTGTGCGGCGGCACGTTCGCGCTCGGCGGGCGAGCTGTCGTCTTCGGGCACCGTCATGCCGTACTGCTGCGCCAGCTCGCGCACCGCATCTGGGAAGCTCAGCCCGGCATGCTCCATCAGGAAGCCGACCGCGTTGCCGTGCACGCCGCATCCGAAGCAGTGGTAGGTCTGGCGTGTCGGGCTGACGATGAAGCTGGGGGACTTCTCGCCGTGGAACGGGCACAGGCCCTTGTGGTTGATGCCGGCCTTCTTCAGCTGCACGTGGCGGGCCACGACATCGACGATGTCGGCGCGCGAAAGAAGGTCCTGGATGAAGCCGTTCGGGATCACCGGCCTAGTCTACGCGGTGGGCTATGCGCCGGCCGTCATCTGCCCCTTGTACGCACGCACCCAGCCGGGCAGCTGCTCGGAGGGCATCGCCGCGGCGATGCCGTTGCCCTGGCCGATGCCGCAGCCCAGCTCGATGAGCCGCTGCGCCTGCGCCGGCGTCTCCACACCCTCGGCGACCACCTCGCAGCCGAAGGTGCGCGACAGCGCAATGACACCTTCGACGATGGCCAGGTCCTGGTGGTCCTCGAGCATCTGGTTCACGAAGGAGCGGTCGATCTTCAGCATGTCCAGCGGCAGGCGCTTCAGGTAGGTGAAGGTCGAGTAACCGGTACCGAAGTCGTCGAGCGCGAAGCGCACGCCGAGCGCCCGGCAACGCTGCATCAGCTCGCAGGTGTAGTCGATGTCGGCCAGCGCGGCGGTCTCCAGCACTTCGAGGACGAGGTGCCGCGCCACGTCGGCGCCGTGCGGGGCGAGCAGCTCGGCCAGTTCGTCGGCGAAGGCCGGCTCTTGCAGGTGGCGTGCCGAGACGTTGATGCTGACGGTGATGTCCAGGCCCTCGCGCTGCCAGGCCGCCAGTTGCGAGACGCCCTGCGCGAGCACCCAGCGGCCCAGCGCGATGCCCAGCCCGGTGTGTTCGACCAGCGGCAGGAACTGCCCCGGCGGAACGAGCCCGTGCTCCGGGTGGTTCCAGCGCAGCAACGCTTCGGCGCCGAGCACGCGGCCTTGCCGCATGTCGACCTTGGGCTGGTAGTGCAGGCTGAACTCCGATGCGTCCAGTGCCTCCTGGACGCGGCCCAGGGCCACGAAGCGGTCCTTCGTGCGGCGGTCCTGTTCGGCATCGAAGAAGAGGTAGCCGTTGCGCCCGGCCTGCTTGGCACCGTACATCGCCTGGTCGGCGTGGCGAAGCAGGGCCTCGCCGTCGGCGCGGTCGTAGGGGAACACGGTGGCGCCGATGCTGGCGGTCACGGCCAGCGGCCCGCTCGCCAGGCCCATGTCGCAGGGCATCGCGATCTGCTGCAGCACCCGCTCGACTGCGTGGTGGCTCTCGCGCAGCGTGGCGGTGCGCAACAGCAGGGCGAACTCGTCGCCACCCACGCGCGCGGCCACGTCGTCTCCGCCCGCCCAGGAGCGCAGCGAGGCCTGGATCCGCTCCGACAGCTTGACCAGCAGCGCGTTGCCGGCATCGTGGCCGTGCAGCTCGTTGATGGCCTTGAAGTGGTCGATGTCGAGGTGGCACACGGTGAGCAGCGAACCCTCCCTCTGGCTCGTCTCGAGCGCTGCCTGCAGCAGACTGGCCAGCTTGACGCGGTTGGGCAGGCCGGTGAGCTCGTCGAAATGGGCCTGGCGCTCCAGGCGCTCCTGCTGCTGGCGCGACTGGGTGATGTCCGATACGGCCACCACGTGGCTGCGCACCGAGCCGTCGTGGCCGCGCACGGCCGAGACCGTGAGTTCGAGCTCGCGGAACGCGCCGTCCGGGCGCTGGTGCACGACCTCTCCGCGCCACATGCCTTCGTCGGCCAGGCTTTGTCGAATCGCCTCGGACGGCCCGGGCTCGCCGTCTGCCGTGGTGCCACCGAGCAGCAGAACGGGCACCCGCCCGAGCAGCTCGTCGCGATTGAAGCCGGTGATACGGCAGAAGGTCGGATTCGTCTCGATCACGCGGTGCTGCGCATCGGTGACCAGCAGACCTTCATGCAGTTGCCTGAACAGGCTGTCGGCGACCTGCTGGCGCTCCGAGGCGTCGCGCTCGCTGCTGATATCGCGCGCAGTGCAGACCACGCGCATCGGTTCGCCGGCCGCACTGCGGTCGGCCACCAGCGCGTTGAGCTCGAACCAGTGCCAACTGCCATCGCCCCGCCGCATGCGGCACTCGGTGCGGAACTGCTCCGCGCCTGGGTTGCGAAGCGATTCGAGCATCTTCTGCACGGACGCGAGCTCGTCGGGATGAATGCGCGACCAGAACACGTCGGCCGGGTGGCCGCGCGGGCGTGCCGGCAGGTCCAGCAAGTCCAGCCAGCGCGGCGAGAAGTCGAGCATGCCGCGGCGAAGGTCCCAGTCACCGACGCCGAGGTTGGACGCGGCCAGCGCGAGCTGCCAGCGATCCTCGGTGGCGGAGAGTTCGCCCACCAGCGCCGTGACGAGCATCGGCAGCGCCGACAGCGTGGCGATGTAGCCGGCGAGCATCGCCAGCGCCGCCGGCGCGTCGGCTCCGGCGAACGGCCCGTGGGAGGTCAGCGTCGCGACGACCGACATCACCGCCAGAAGCAGCACGGTGGCCGAAGCGGCGAACACGCCGCTGCGCAAGGCGAGCCAGCCGAGCAGCAGATAGGGCAGGAACAGCAGGGGCGAGACGACGCCCGGCTGGCCGCGGAACGAGAACCAGGCCCCTGCGACCGAACCACCGGCCAGCAGCAGGCCCGGTACCCAGCGCCAATCACCGAAGGCGCGGCGAAGCGTGGCGCGCGATGCGGTGAGCAGCGGCACACCGACGACGATGACGCCCATCAGATCGCCCAGCCACCAGGAAGCCCAGGCGGCGGGTGCCAATGTCCAGGGCAGGGCGCCGCTGAGAACCAGCCAGCAGGTGCCGTTGGTCGCGCTGATCAGCGTCGCTGCGCCGGCGCCCAGGCCGAAGCGCCACAAGTCCTGGCGCCGGTCGAGGTTGGTATGCAGCCCATGCCGGCGCAGCGATTCGGCAGCCAGCGCAGGCCCGGCCGCGTTGCCCAGCGCGGTCAGGACGGCCGCCCAAAGCGGCAAGCCGGTCGACAAGGCCACCGGCAGCGCACCCAGCATGACCGCCGGCCACATGCCCGGCCTCAATCGCACCAGAGCGGCGAACGCCAGCCCGGCCGCCGGCCAGATCAGGCTGACATGAGCGCCGATCTGCGGCGTGGCCAAGCCGAACATGCCACTGGCGTAGTACGTCGTCGCCAGCACCAGCCCCCAGACGAGCCACAGCCCGTCCCAGCGCGCCGGAAGCGGTGTGGCTCGAGGAAGGCGGATGCTGGGCATGCCGGATCTGCTGGCCGGGCAGCGGTGCCGGTCAGACCTTGAAGTCGTCGATCTTGCGGCCCGCGGCCAAAGCGGCCTTCAGCCACTTCGGCTGCAGCCCGCGGCCGCTCCAACTGTCGCCGGTGGACGCGTCACGGTACTTGGCGGGTACCTTGGTGCGCGCGCCCTGGCGAGCTGCAGGTGCCGCCTTGTTGCCAAGGTCGGACAGGGTCAGGCCGTATTCGGCCATCAGCCCTCGTACCTTGGCGATGGCATCGGCGCGGTCGCGCTTCTTGGTTTGCTCGATTTCGCGTTCGAGCGCTTCTTTCTGCGTCAGCAGTTCCTGCAGCGTGGCCATGTGCGACTCCCCGGGTCGAATATGCCCGGCTGCCGCATTCTAGGGACAGGGCGTCATTCCCGCTGAATCGAATCCTTGGGAGATTCCCGATGGATTACTTGTAGCCTACCCGGTCGAGCATTTGCTGCACCTTGGTCTGGTTCATGCCCGTGACGGACACCGGAATGGTTTCGGCCTTGAAAGGGCCCAGTGCATCCAGCGCCGGGTTCGTGGTCTTCGCCCCGGCGACCACCGGCCACTCGTTGTTGCCATCCGCGAAATAGGCTTGCGCCTGCTCGCTGGCGAGGTATTCGAGAAACTGTTGCGCGGCGGTGCGGTTCGGGGAATTCTTCGCGATGCCGGCGCCGGCGATATTCACATGCGTGCCCCAGCTCGACTGATTGGGGAAAACCACGCCGACCTTTTCGACCACGGCGCGGTCGTCCGGATTGGAAGACCGCATCATGCGGGCGAGGTAATAGGTATTCGTCAAGGCGATCTGACATTCGCCGCTGGCCACGGCCTTGATCTGGTCGGTATCGCCGCCTTTGGGCGCGCGCGCCATGTTGGCAACCATGCCCTTGAGCCAGGCCTCGGTGGCTGGCTCGCCCAGGTGCTGCATGACGGCGCCGAACAGCGACAGGTTGTATGGGTGCGATCCCGAGCGCGTGCAGACCTTGCCCTTGTTCTTCGGGTCGCCGAGTTCCTCGTAGGTGTCGGCGTCGGCCTTGGCCACGCTGGCCTTGTTGTAGACGATCACCCGGCCGCGGGTCGAGAAGCCGAACCACTGCGAGCCCTGGCCGGCATCGGCGCCACGCAGCGTTGCAGGGATGCGCGACTCGAGCACGGCCGACTTCACCGGCTGGAACAGGCCATCGGTCTCGGCGCGCCAAAGGCGTGCGGCGTCGACCAGCAGGATCACGTCGGCCGGGCTGGCCGTGCCCTCGCTCTTCAGGCGCGCCAGGATGCCGGCATCGTCGGCGTCGACCCGGTTGATGCGCACGCCGGTGGCCTTGCTGAAGTTCGCGTAGAGCGCCTCGTCCGTCTGGTAATGGCGGGCCGAGTAGAGGTTCAGCACCTTTTCCTGGGCCGAGGCGGCCAGCGGCAGTGCGGTGACGCAGGCCGCGAGCGAGGCGGCGGCAAGGGCGCGAGGGATCTTCATGCGGGCTCCAAGTGGCGGATGCCCGCATTCTAGTTCTAAACGCGAATTGTTCTCAATAGTGTTTGTTTGACCGGCGTCAAAGCCAGTCCGCGCACTCAGGGCGCCGGCGGGACGTAGCCGGCCGGCTGTTCGGCGCCCTGGCCGAAGAAGAAACTCTCCATCTGCCGCGCCAGGTACTGGCGGGCGCGCTGGTCGGCGAGGTTCAGGCGGTTCTCGTTGACCAGCATGGTCTGGTGCTTCATCCACAGCGCCCAGGCTTCCTTGCTGACTTCGTTGTAGATGCGCTTGCCCAGCTCTCCGGGGTAGGGCGCGAAGTCCAGGCCTTCGCCTTCCTTCTTGAGGTAAGTGCATTGCACGGTACGGGCCATGGTCGAACTCCTTTTCAAAGCTTCTTGACGAGGACCTGCGAGCGCCGGTCCCAGTTGTACTTGCGCTTGCGCGCTTCGGGCAGCCAGTCCGGGTCGACCTGGACGAAGCCGCGCTTGATGAACCAGTGCATGGTGCGGGTGGTGAGCACGAAGATGCTCTCCAGACCCATCGCCTTGGCGCGCTGCTCGACGCGCTTGAGGATGCGTTCGCCGTCGCCCTGGCCCTGCACGTTGGGCGACACCGTCAGCGCTGCCAGTTCGCCGGTTCGTGCCTCGGGGTAACCGTACAACGCCGCGCAGCCGAAGATCACGCCGTCGTGCTCGATCACGGTGTAGTGGCCGATGTCGCGTTCGATCTCGGTGCGGCTGCGCTTGACCAGCGTGCCGTCGCTCTCGAAGGGCTCGATGAGCTGCAGGATGCCGCCGATGTCGTCGGCGGTGGCCTCGCGCAGGCTCTCGAGCTTCTCGTCGACCACCATGGTGCCGATGCCGTCGTGCGTGAACACCTCCAGCAGCAGTGCGCCGTCGACCGCGAAGGGCAGGATGTGCGAGCGCTCCACGCCGCCCTGGCAGGCCTTCACGCAGTGGCGCAGGTAGAAGGCGGTGTCGGTGGGCTGGGTCGGCGCGGGCAGGGCTGAAAGCAGCCGCTCGGCATCGGCCAGCGCGAGCTCGGTGTCGATGCCGCTGTCAGGGTCGTCCAGGCGCTCGCGGATGCCGGGCACCTCGGTGATGAAGAGCAGCTTGTCGGCCTGCAAGGCGACCGCGGCGCTCGTGGCCACGTCTTCCATCGTCAGGTTGAAGGCCTCGCCGGTGGGCGAGAAACCGAACGGCGACAGCAGCACCATCGAGCCGATGTCGATGACACGGCGGATCGCGGCTGCATCGACCTTGCGCACCACGCCGCTGTGGATGAAGTCCACGCCGTCGACGATGCCGACCGGCCGCGCGGTCAGGAAGTTGCCCGACACGACGCGCACGATGGCATTGGCCATCGGCGTGTTCGGCAGGCCCTGCGAGAAGGCCGCCTCGATCTCGAAGCGCAGCTGGCCGGCGGCCTCCTGTGCGCAGTCGAGCGCGATGGCGTCGGTGATGCGCAGGCCGTGGCTGTAGCGCGATTCGTGGCCCTTCACTCGCAGCTGTTCGTTGACCTGTGGGCGAAAGCCATGCACCAGCACCAGTTTGATCCCCATGGCCTGCAGGATGGCGAGGTCCTGCGCGAAGCGATCGAGCTTGCCTGCGGCGATCAGCTCGCCGGCGATGGCGACGACGAAGGTCTTGCCCCGGTAGGCGTGGATGTGCGGCGCGACATGGCGGAACCAGGGCACGAAGGTGTGGGGGAAGACGAGGCTCATGGGCGCGGGGGATGGGGCAATGGGCCCCGGCCGCGATTGTGCCGCACGGGTGCCGCGTGCGTTGACGCCGCCTGGGCGACGGCGCAGCATCACTGCCCTGCAAATCCGCAAGGGAGCCTCGCATGGATGCCTTCACCACCCACGGTGCCTTCAGCTGGTCGGAACTGATGACCAACGACGCGAAGGCCGCGACCGAGTTCTACGGCACGCTGTTCGGCTGGACGATCGAGCCGATGCCCATGGCCGAGGGCAATTACCACGTCGTCAAGGTCGGCGGCGAGGCGGTCGGCGGCATCATGGCAATGCCGCCGACCGCCGGGCCGATGCCGCCCGCCTGGGGGTGCTACGTGACGGTCGCCGACGTCGATGCCACGGCGAAGCGCTGCACCGATCTCGGCGGCAAGGTCGCGGTGGCCCCGCAGGACATCCCCGGCGTCGGCCGCTTCGCCGTCATCCTGGACAAGCAGGGCGCTGCGCTGAACATCATCACTTACGCACCGCCCCAAGGGTGATCGCCCGAGCCGCGGATAATCCGCGGCCCGTGAAGACCACCCCGGCGGCCACCGCCGTCCCGCCCATCACCTTCCCCGAATCGCTGCCGGTCTCGGCCCGGCGCGAGGAGATCGCGCGCGCCATCGAAGCCAACCAGGTGGTCATCGTCTGCGGCGAGACGGGCTCGGGCAAGACCACTCAGCTGCCCAAGATCGCGCTGCAGCTCGGCCGCGGCCTGGGCGCCGGCGGCAGGGGGCTGATCGGCCACACGCAGCCGCGGCGCATCGCCGCTTCCAGCGTGGCCAAGCGCATCGCGCAGGAGCTGGACTCGCCGCTGGGCGAGGTGGTCGGCTACAAGGTGCGCTTCCAGGACCGGCTGCAGCGCGGCGCCTCGGTCAAGTTGATGACCGATGGCATCCTGCTCGCCGAGACACAGAGCGACCCGCTGCTGCGCACCTACGACACGCTGATCATCGACGAGGCGCACGAGCGCAGCCTGAACATCGACTTCCTGCTCGGCTACCTGCGGCAGATCCTGCCGCGCCGGCCCGACCTGAAGGTGATCGTCACCTCGGCCACCATCGACGCCGACCGCTTCGCGCAGCATTTCGCCAGCCGTCACGGCCCGGCGCCGGTGATCCAGGTGTCGGGGCGCTTGTTTCCGGTCGAGCAGCGCTGGCGGCCGTTCGAGGAGAGCCGCGAGTTCGACCTCAACGACGCCATCGGCGAGGCCGTCGACGAGCTCTGGCGCGAGGGCTCGGGCGACGTGCTCGTCTTCCTGCCCGGCGAGCGGGAGATCCGCGAGGCGGCCGAGCACCTGCGCAAGCACCACCCGCCGGGCGTGGAGATCCTGCCGCTGTTCGCGCGCCTGAGCCAGCAAGAGCAGGACCGCATCTTCGAGCCGCACAGCGCACGCCGCGTCGTGCTGGCCACCAACGTGGCCGAGACATCGCTGACGGTGCCGGGCATCCAGTTCGTCGTCGATGCGGGCACGGCGCGCGTCAAGCGCTACAGCTACCGCAACAAGGTCGAGCAGCTGATGATCGAGCCGATCAGCCAGGCCGCTGCCAACCAGCGCGCCGGCCGCTGCGGGCGGGTCAGCAACGGCATCTGCATCCGCCTGTACGACGAGAAGGATTTCGCCGGCCGGCCGCGCTTCACCGATCCGGAGATCCTGCGCTCCTCGCTGGCCGGCGTGATCCTGCGCATGAAGTCGCTCGGGCTGGGCACGGTGGAAGAGTTCCCCTTCCTCGAGCCGCCGCCGCGCCGCGCGATTGCCGACGGCTACCAGCTGTTGTCCGAGCTCGGCGCGGTCGACGATCTCAACGAGCTCACGCCGATCGGCCGCGAGCTCTCGAAACTGCCGCTGGACCCGCGTGTGGGCCGCATGATCCTCGAGGCGCGCGACCGCCAGGCGCTCACCGAGGTGCTCATCATCGCCGCCGCCTTCAGCCTGCAGGACGTGCGCGACCGGCCGCTCGAGCAGCAGCAGGCCGCCGACGCCGCGCACAAGAAGTTCGACGACGAACGCTCCGAGTTCAGCGGCGACCTGAAGCTGTGGAAGTGGCTGGAAGACAGCCGCGGCGGCCACGGCGAACACAAGCTGAGCGTGCGCAAGCAGGAGCAGTTGTTGCGCGAGAACTTCGTCTCGCCGCGCCGTGTGCGCGAGTGGCGCGACCTGCATTCGCAGCTGCACACCGTGGTGGCCGAGCATGGCTGGCGGCTGAACACCTCGCCGGCCACCTACGAGCAGCTGCACCTGTCGCTGCTCGCCGGGCTGCTGGGCAACATCGGCTGCAAGAGCGAGGACGAGGACTGGTACCTCGGCGCGCGCGGCATCCGCTTCCACCGCCACCCGGGCACGCACCTGTCGAAGAAGCCGGGGCGATGGATCGTCGCGGCCGAGCTGGTCGAGACGACGCGGCTGTTCGGCCGCGGCATCGCCGCCATCGACCCGGCCTGGCTGCCGGGCATCGCCGCGCACGTCATCAAGAAGCAGCTGCTCGAACCGCACTGGGAGAAGAAGGCCGGCGAGGTGGTGGCGCTGGAGCGGGCCACGCTGTACGGCATCGTCGTCTACAACAACAAGCGGGTGAACTTCGGCCAGGTCGACCCGTCCGCGGCGCGCGAGATCTTCATCCGCGAGGCGCTGGTCAACGGCGAGTGGGAGACGAAGCTGCCCTTCCTTGCCGCCAACCGCAGGATGATCGCGCAGGTGGAGGAGCTCGAGCACAAGTCGCGCCGGCAGGACGTGCTGGTCGACGACGAGCTGATCCACGCCTTCTACGACCAGCAATTGCCGGCCGAGGTGCACAGCGGCGCATCGCTGGAGCACTGGTACCGCATCGAGCTGAAGCGCCAGCCGAAGCTGCTGCTGCTCACCCGCGACGAACTGATGCGCCACGAGGCGGCGGGCATCACCACGGCGTCGTTCCCGAAGACCATCCGCCTGGGCGGCATCGATTGCGCGGCGAGCTATCTGCACGAGCCCGGCGATGCGAAGGACGGCCTCACCGTCACCGTGCCGATCTACGTGCTCAACCAGGTCAACGAGGAACGCTGCGACTGGCTGGTGCCCGGCATGCTCAAGGACAAGGTGCTCGCGCTCGTGAAGACGCTGCACCAGCGGCCGCGTTCCCGGCTGGTGCCGCTGCCGGCCTATGCGGACGAGTTCGTCGCCGAAGCTTCGTTCGCTCAGGGCGGCCTGCTCGACGCGCTGCTGCGCCATGTGCGCGAACGCACCCAGCTCGCCGTGCAGCGAAACGACTTCAAGCTGGAACAGCTCAGCCCGCACCTGCTGATGAACTTCCGCATCGTCGACGAGCATGGCCGCCAGCTCGCCACCGGCCGCAACCTCGCCGTGCTGAAGGCCGAACTGGGCGGCCAGGCACGCTCCGCCTTCCAGGCGCTGGCGGCATTGAAGGTAGCCGCTGCGCCTGCGGCGGCGGCATCGGCTCCGTCTAGCGCGCGAATGGCCGACACGATGGCACGTGAACCCGAAGCCGCCGTCACCGCACGCCCCGCCGAGAAGTACACCGCCTGGACCTTCGGCGAGCTGCCCGAGTTGCTCGAACTGCGCAAGGGCGGCCAGTCGCTGGTCGGCTTCCCGGCGCTGATCGACCAGCGCGACCACGTCGAGATCGAAGTCTTCGACGAGCCCGAGGTGGCGGCCGCGAAGCACCGCGGCGGCCTGCGCCGGCTCGTCGCGCTGCAGATCCGCGATGCGCTCAAGTACCTCGAGAAGAACATCCCCGAGCTGCAGAAGATGGCCGTGGCCTACATGCCGCTGGGCAGTGCCGACGACCTGCGCGACCAGATCGTCGAGCTGGCGCTGGACCGTGCCTTCCTGGCCGACCCGCTGCCCACCGATGCGGCCTCGTTCGCGCGGCGCATTGAAGAAGGCCGCGGCCGGCTGACGCTGATCGCCAACGAGATCGCGCGTGCCGCCGGCGTCGTGCTGCTCGACTGGGCCGCGGCCCAGCGCAAGCTGAAAGACACGCGGCCCGCCAAGGAGACCGCCGACGACATCGCCGCGCAGCTGGCGCGGCTGGTCGGCAAGCGTTTCGTCGTGGCCACGCCCTGGGCGGCGCTGGCGCACCTGCCGCGCTACCTGAAGGGCGTGCAGATGCGCCTGGAGAAGTACCGCGCCGACCCGGCCCGCGATGCCCAGCGCCTGGCCGAGCTGCGCCCGCTGGAGCAGCGCTTCGTGCGCGCGCTGGCCGATCGCAAGGGCGTGGCCGACGCGCGCCTCGACGAATTCCGCTGGCTGATCGAGGAACTGCGCATCAGCCTGTTCGCGCAGGAACTTCGCACGCCGCAGCCGGTCAGCGTGAAGCGGCTCGAGAAAGCCTGGGAGCAGATGCAGCGCTGAAGGCGCGTGTCACGCCCCTGGGGTACATTGCGCCGCATCGTCACTCGCAAGGGATCGCCATGCACTACCTCTGGATGGCCCTGGTGGGCTTCGTCGTCGGGCTGATCGCGCGCGCGATCCTGCCGGGCTCGCAAAGCCTGGGCATCGTGCTGACCGCCGTCCTGGGCATTGCCGGTTCGTTCGCGGCCGGTTTCGTCGGCCAGGCGCTCGGCTGGTACCAGGCCGGGCAGGGCGCGGGCTTCATCGGCTCGGTGCTCGGGGCGATCGTGCTGCTGTTCATCGTCGGCAAGCTCAAGGGGCCGGGCGCCTCGGAAGGCTCCTGAGGCAGGCTCATGGCGAAAGTCACCCACTGGGATCTGGTGCCCGAGACGCCGCAGCAGATCGACGCGGTGGCGGACCACTGCCGCCGCCTCGTGACGCGGCGCGCGCTGGTGGGCGCCGGCGTGGCCCTGGTGCCGATCCCCGGCATCGACTGGGTCACCGACGTGGCGATCCTGGTCAAGCTGATCCCCGAGATCAACCGTGCCTTCGGCCTCACGCCTGAGCAGGTCGAGCGGCTCTCGCCCGACCGCCGGGTGGTCGTCTACAAGGCGATCTCGGCCGGCGGCAGCATGCTGGTCGGGCGGTTGATCACGCGAGAGGTCGTGATGTACACGCTCAGACTCGTCGGCGTGCGCCTGACCACGCAGCAGGCCGCCAAGTTCGTACCGGTGGCCGGGCAGGCGGTATCGGCGCTGCTGACCTTCTCTGCACTGAAGTACGTCTGCGAACAGCACATCCGCCAATGCATGGATGTCTCGCGCCAGCTCGCGCTGCCCACGCCCGCCGCTGCGTGACGCTGGGTACAATGCAGCCACTCGGGGTGTAGCGCAGCCTGGTAGCGCAACTGCTTTGGGAGCAGTGGGTCGGATGTTCGAATCATCTCACCCCGACCATTCCTTCCGGCCACCGCCGGCCCGTGCTGCCCGTAGCTCAACTGGATAGAGCACCAGCCTTCTAAGCTGGGGGTCGGGGGTTCGAGTCCCTCCGGGCAGGCCACTTGGCCGTTCCAGAAGGTCCCAAGACGCCCCAGAAGGTGCCGCAAACCTAGCAGTGGCGCGGGTTTTTAGGCCAAAGCCGGTGCAGACGGTTTCGTAACAGCCGGCCGGACTTGGGGCACAAACAGGGGAACAGGAGCAAAATCTGGACACCCAGATCCCGTTTGTTCCCCTTGTTGCTCACCGATGTCACGTGCCGCAACTCGGCCTGCCCGGCCGACAAGGCACGCGTGCGGCTCAATGACGGCGGAGGCCTGTACCTGGAAGTGGCCCCCAACGGTTCACGCCGCTGGTTCTGGAAGTACTACTTCGGCGGCAAGGAGAAGCGCCTTGCCCTGGGGCACTACACGGAGGCCGGCTCGAAGAAGGTTTCGGTGTCGTTGAAGGACGCCCGTGAGGCGCGTGACGACGCACGCAAGTTGCTGCGCAACGGCACCGATCCCACCCAGAAGCGTCAGCTCGACAAGCTCACTCGTCAGGCCGTGGCTGGCATCACCTTCGAGGCTGTCGCCCGCGAGCTGCATGCCACCAAGCACAGCGGCTGGAGTCCACGCTATGCCGCGCGCTGGATCGAGCGCATGGAGAAGGACCTCTTCCCCTGGATTGGCAGCCTGCCGCTGCAGGACATCACCGCACCGCTGCTGCTGCACACGCTGCGGCGCATCGAGAACCGCGGCGCGCACGAGACCGCCCATACGCTGCGACAGACGGCCGGACAGGTGTTCCGCTACGGCATCGCCACCGGCCGCTGCGAACGCAACCCGGCGCCCGATCTGCACGGCGCGTTGAAGCCCATCGTCGTCAAGCACATGGCTGCCGTGCTCGACCCGTCAGGCGCCACGGCCTTGATGCGTGCCATCGTGGCCTACGAGGGCCAGCCGCTGACCCGCGCCGCGCTGGAGCTTTCTGCGCTGCTGTTCCAGCGTCCCGGCAACATCCGGCAGATGGAGTGGTCCGAGGTGGATCTCGACAAGGCGCTATGGACCATCCCGGCCGCGAAAATGAAGCGTACTGTCCATGGCAAGGTGAACGGCCGTCCGCACCTCGTGCCGTTGGCCAAGCGCGCGGTGGCTATCCTGCGCGAACTGCATCCGCTCAGCAGGCACGGCCGCTACGTGTTCCCGAGCCTGCTCACCGGCGAGCGCTGCATGAGCGAAAACACCTTGCGCACCGCACTTCGACGCATGGGCTACACGAACGACGAGATGACGCCGCACGGCTTCCGTGCGATGGCGCGCACGATTTTGGTCGAGCAGCTCAATGTGAACCCCGACGTGATCGAGGCGCAACTCGCGCACGGCAAGAGCGGGCCGCTGGGTGCGGCCTACGACCGCGCCGAGTTCATGGCGCAACGGCGGGCGATGATGCAGCAGTGGGCCGACTATCTGGAAGGCTTGCGCACCGGTCGCCCCGAGACCGACAAGCCGCGGACCAGACGCCGAGGCCGCATCGTGGGTGCCGACTTTGCTCGCTAGAAGTGTGCGCGTTGCCCGATGACTCCATCGCGGACGGCTGAACTACGTCCTCGCGGACTCTGCGTCGGTGCTTTGGGGTGCGGGCCCGCCGGCAGCGGTGCCCGCTGGGCTAGCCTCAGAGGCAGTCGTAGCTCTCCGTCCGCTTGGGATCGCCGCTCACGTAGGTGATCGCCTTCGGGTACACGCATGCCGGCATGCTGCGCGTCTCCGCGCCTGCGCTGGCCTGCAGATCGATGCGGTCGGGCGCCTGTCCCTGTTCCACCCAGGCCGTGAGCAGGTCATACATCTGCGTCGACGTGAAGTTCGGAACGATGGCGGCGGCGTTCGACGTGCCGTTCGGCGTGCCGTGGCCCAGGCCCGGCACCAGGTACAGGCGGAAGAACTCCTGCGTCGCCGTCATCCCGCCCGCCTGGCTCGCCACTCGGTGGTAGTAGTTCACCGTGCCCTGCGGAAAGATCAGCTCGTCGGCCAGACCATGCCACGTCAGGATCTTGCCTCCGCGGTTCTTGTAGGCACTCAGGTCCGCACTGTCGGTGTTGATATTCCCGAACTGCGACTGCAGGGCCACGCCTCGATCGTAGGCATTGGAGAGCTGCGCGTACGACAGGCTCTTCCAGAGCGACTGGCCGTTGCCGGTGAGGTTGATGAAGCTCGGATCTGCGATGGTTGGGTTCTGCAGTTCCAGCGCGACGACATCCGGCGCGATCGGGAAGGCGCCATTGGGACTGCCGGGGCCATTCAGTCCGAACAGGCTGAAGAAGCTGCCCCACAGAGACGTTCCGCGCGCCATGCCAAACCAGCGGTGGGTTCCGTCGCCCATCAGCGTGCTCGAGAAGGCCTTCGACCAGCCGTTGTCGAGCGCCGGGTCGGGAACGCTCCCGTCCGCGGTCATGCCGTACCAGATCTTGTTGATGGCCACGGCCTGCGCGGTCGAAACGCAGTCCGCAGTCGCATTGGTTCCGCCGGAGGCCACGCACAGGACGTTGGCGTCCTTCGTCGGGTCGTAGGTGCAGCTCGCCGGGTCCAGGATGTAGCCGAGGTGCTGGCCTCCCACCACATCGCACGCGGCGATGGCGGCATTCGACACCAGATCCAGCTGCGCCGTGGTCGGTGGTGTGCCAGCCAGATCGCGCTGGTAGACGATCTGCGGATAGAGCTCCGCCGTGATGAACCGCGTCCAGTTGATGGCCGGATAGAGCGCGACCATGCCGTCAAAGTCGTCGGGGTGGTTCTGCGCCAGCTTGAGGCCCTGACGACCGCCGGTGGAGCCGCCGTCCCAGTACGAGTAGCGAGGCGCCTTTCCATAGAAGGCCGTTGACAGCGCCTTGGTCTTGATGGCCTGTTCGTGGATCGCGCGCGAGGCGAAGTCCGTCCACAGCACCTGGTTGATCGTGCCATCGGGGTTCATCGCGAAGGCGCCGCCGGGTCCGGCATGGCCCGTGTCCGTCGTCGACGACACCGCCCCCTCGACACCCGCGACGTTAGCGGCCGCCAGGCTGGCGATCGCTGTTGCCGACCCCGCAGGACCACCCTGCCAACCCGCGCCGCCGAGCGCGTGGAACCGGTTGTTCCACCTGTCGGTGGCGGGCAGCCACACCTCGATGCCGATGCCGGCCGAGGTGGAGGGTGCATCGGCCGGACCCGCATTGCCCGGACCGACATTGAGTTTGACCAGGCAGACGTTTGCGGCGGCCACCGGCGTGCCCGCGGGGACCGGTGATGTCAGCGTCAGCGGGTCACCTTGCTTGAACGCCTTGACGAGGACCACCTGCGTCTGTGCGTCCGGCTTGAAGGCGGTCTTCATGCCGTCGTCGCAGCTCAACAGCGCTGGCGCGGCCGGCGCATCGCTGCCCCCGCAGCCGACCATCAGGGCAGCGGTCGAAGCGAGCGCTGTCGCTGCGAGCCAGCGGACCCATGGCCCGCGAGAGATGGAAGCGCGGGAGTCGTTGCCGTGGCCGGCAGGGCTGAAGGCTCTGTTCACTGTCGTGTCTCCTGATCTTGTTCTTCAAGGGAGGGACGTCACGAGCCCCTCCATGCGGTTGAGCTCGCGGTCAGACCGGGTACTGCTGAACGGCCGGCTCCACCGTGATCCACTTCAGCTCGGTGAACTCGTCGATCACCGCGCGACCGTCGAAGCGGCCATACCCGCTGTCCTTCATGCCGCCGTAGGGCGCCTGAGCCTCGTTCTGCACGGTGGACCCGTTGACGTGCACCGAGCCGCAGTCGATCTGCATCGCCACACCCAGGGCGCGCGTCACGTCGCGACCGAACACGCCGGACGACAGGCCGTAGGCCGTGTCGTTGGCCACCGAGACCGCTTCGTCGACTCCCTTCACCCGCACGACGGTCGTGATCGGGCCGAAGGTCTCCTCGTCGTAGATCTTCATGCCCGGCTTCACGTGATCGACGATGGTCGCCGGCATCACCGCTCCGTCGGCGTGGCCGCCGGTGGCCAGCTTCGCGCCCTTGGTCAGGGCGTCGTCGATGAGGGCATTCAGCCGCGTTCCGGACTCCTTGGCGACCATCGGCCCGATCACGCAGGCGGCGTTCTTCGTCGGGTCGCCCGCGGGCAGTTCCTTGGCGCGAGCTGCGAACTTGGCGACGAACTCGTCGGCGATCGACTCGTCGACCACGATGCGCTCGGTCGACATGCAGATCTGGCCCTGGTAGAGGAACGAACCGAACACCGCGGCCTTGACGGCCTCGTCGACATTGGCGTCGTCCAGGACCACCAGCGGCGACTTGCCGCCCAGCTCGAGAAGGCAGCGCTTGAGATGCGTGGCGGCTTTCTGCGCAATGATGCGGCCGACCCGGGTGGAGCCAGTGAAGTTGATGCGGCGCACGGCCTTGTGGGCGATCAGCGCGTCGATGACCTCGGGCGCATCCTGCGGGGCGTTCGTCATCATGTTGAGCACACCGGGCGGCAGGCCGGCCTCGACCAGTGCCTCGGCGACCAGCATGTGGGTGCGCGGGCTGGCTTCCGAGGCACGAAACACCACGGTGTTGCCGCACACGATCGGGTAGGCGATCGCGCGCGCGGCCAGCACCACCGGGCCGTTCCACGGCACGATGCTGAGGATCACGCCGACCGGCTGGCGCACGGTCATCGACAACGCTCCGGGCTTGTCGGTCGGGATCGTCTCACCCTGGATCTGCGTGGCCAGCGACGCCGCCTCGCGGAACAGGTTGGCTGCAAGGTAGACGTTGAAGCCGGCCCACAGGGCGGAGGCGCCGACTTCCGCCGCCATCGCCTCGATGAAGGCCGGGGTGCGGGCTTCGAGCGCATCGGCAGCCTTGAGCAGCACCCGGCGCCGCTCGGACGGGGCCGAGTTCCGCCAGGTCTTGAAGGCGGTGCTGGCGGACTCGACGGCCTCGATGGCATCGGCGACGCTGCCGGCTGCGGCACGGGTGACGACGGCATTGGTGACGGGGTGACGGCGCTCGAACGTGGCGCCGGCCTGCGCCGGGCGAGAAGCGTTGTCGATCAGGAGTTGGGCTTCCATGGGGTGTCCTTTGAAGCGTTGGTAGTGCCTTTGCGCTGGGCGAACCTCAGCTGCGCTGGGTCAGGATCTCGGCCATGCGCTCGCCGATCAGCACGCAGCTGGCCATCGTGGCGACGGAGGCGATGCGGGGCATGATCGAGCTGTCCGCGATGCGCAGGTTCTTGACGCCGTTGACACGCAGCTTCGCGTCGACGACGGCCTTGTCGTCCTTGCCCATGCGGCAGGTGCCTGCCTGGTGGAAGTAGGTCGTTGCGCCGTCGCGCACGAAGTTCTCCATCTCCAGCCCGGTGAGCTTCTGACCCGGAGCCACCTCGCGCTTGACGTAGTCGCGCATCGCCGCTGAGTTGCCGATGTCACGGGCGAGTTCGATGCCATAGGCCAGCGCCTTGACGTCGTCCGGATGGCTGAGGAAGCGTGCATCGACGATCGGCCGGTCGGCCGGATTGGCCGACTTCAGGCGCAACTCGCCCCGGCTCTTCGGCGCGACCAGGCCGGCGCACAGCGCCCAGCTCGTGTTGGGCGGCGCATAGCGCTTGCCCACCACGTCGCTGGCGTAGGGCAGTTCGATCTGCACCAGGTTGACGTCGGGGGAGTCGAACGAGGCCTGGCTCTTGACGAAGCCGGCGGCATTGGCTGCGCTGTTGCGGTGTGGGATGTGCTCCTTTGGCTCCCAGATGCAGCCGCCGTGCAGCAGGTGGTCCTGGAAGTTCTGGCCGACCTCCGGCGCGTGCACCAGTGTCTTGATGCCATGGCTGCGCAACTGCGCTTCGTCGCCGATGCCGCTGAGCATCAGCAGCTTGGGCGTGTTGATGCCGCCGGAACAGAGGATCACCTCGCTTCTGGCCTGGACGCGGCGCGGCCCCGACGCGCTCGCGATCTCCACCCCCGTGGCGCGGTTGCCGGCAAAGGTGAGGCGATCGACATGCGTGTTGACCAGCAGCGTCACGTTCTTGCGCGACAGCACCGGATACAGGTACGAGCGCGCCATGCTTTGCCGGCGCCCGTCGCGGATGATCTGGTTCATCAGCGCGAAGCCGCCACTGCCTTCCTCGCGTGCGCCGTTCTGGTCGTCGAGCACGGGCAGGTTCAGGCTGCGGCAGGCGGCGAGCATCGCGGGAGCCAGGGGGTGCGGATTGGCCGCGGGCTGGCACCACACCGGGCCACTCTTGCCGCGGTATCGCGCATCGGGCGTGCCCTGCCAGTTCTCGACTCGACGGTAGATCGACAGGCCGTGCTCGTAGCCCCAGGCCTTGTCGCCGCTCTCAGCCGCCCAGTGCTCCAGGTCGGCCTTGAACGGGCGCGCCCAGATCGTTGCGTTGATGCTGCTGCCACCGCCGACGACGCGGCCCATGTGCTCGGGGATGGCGCGGTTGTTGGTGCTGGTCGACGCAATGGCCACGTCTTTCCAGTCGCGCTCGGTGCCGAGGTTGGTGAACCACACGCTTGGGTCCATCACCGACGGTGCGGTGTCCCAGTCGCCCGCTTCGAGCACGAGGATGCTGGCGTTCGGACGCGCGGCCGCAAGCCGCCCGACCAGCGCCGAACCCGCGCTGCCCGTGCCCACCACGATGTAGTCGTAGGTCGCTTGAAGCTTCCTGGCGCGTTCGGCCTGGTTGGCGCGGATGGCGTCCAGCTCGTCGGCCAGCACGTGCAGGCTGCTGCCGGCCAGGCCCGCGGCGGCCGCAGCGCGCATGAAGCCGCGGCGGCTGATGCGGCCTGCGATGAGCGCATGCTCGAGTCGATCGAGCAGGCTCTGGTCGGGGGTGCCCAGGGGGCTGATGGGTTCCATCGGTGTCTCCAATGTCAGTTCAGGTGCGCGCTTGGCGGTGCGCGGGCGGTGGGTGTTCGACCGTGCATTGCGGTGGCGAACGGTAGGGGGGCGTGAGGTTCCGGCAGAACTTCGGGTTAACGCGAAGAGGGCCGTGTTCCGTTTGGGAACACGGAAGGCGGATCAGGAGTCCGCTTCGGGGCTGGCCGCCCGCGAAGCGCGCAGGCGGCGGTAGATGAGGCCTCGTGAGACGCCGAGGCGTTGTGCCGCGTCGGACACGTTGCCGCCGCAGTCCCGCAAGGTGCTGTGGATTAGCTCGAGATCGGACTCGCGCAGCCGCTTCGGTGCAGGAGCCGGTGGCGCCACGGCCGGCGGCTCCGCCGCCTCGACGGTCTCCGGCGAAATCTCGATGTGCGCAGCAATCGCAGGGCTTGGCACCGGGACTTCGGTGGCGCGGGAACCGTGGGCCACCAGTCCACGACGCCCGTCCGGCGCGAGCATCTCTGCGCGAGCCCAGACGTGCAGGCCATTGGGCAAGGCCAGCGGCGCAGCGCCCGTCGTGGGCAGCGCAGCGAGTTGCGCCCAGCCGAGCCCCAGAGACTCCTGCATCGCGGTGGAAGCCCTCGGGTCTTGGTTCGATACGCCGCCGAGCAAGCTGCGAGCGACCCCGTTCTCCCAGGCGAGGCGACCGCTCGTGTCGATGCCGATCAGTCCGACCATGGCCGAGTCGAGAAGCTCCGCCGCGACCTGGAAGCGGATCACCAGATGCTCGGTCGACTGCGCCACCAGCAGCCGGTTCTCGATCGCACCCGCGAAGAGTCCGGCGACGGCCGCGGCGTCGAAGGCGAACGGGATCTGCTCGCTCGACAGGTCGAACACACCGGCGAGCTGGCCGCGGATGTCGCGGATGGGCGCCGCAGCGCAATGCATCGCCTTGACGCTGTCGAAGAAGTGCTCGCCGGCAAGCACGCACACGGGCTTGCCGGTTCTCGCTGCGACGCCGGGTGCCGTGGTGCCGACGGCGTCCTCCGAGAGATCCACGCCCAGACGCGTGGCGATGGGCATCAGCGCCTCGTGCGAGCGCCCGACGCAGGACGAACCGATCAGGACGCCGGTCGCGTCGGTCAGCATGGCGGAGCAGCTCGTCGTGCTGAGGATCGTCTCCAGCCGCGGCAGCTCATCGGTCCAGGCCTGGCGAAGATGACGATTCTTCAGCAGCGCCAGCTGAGTCCGGCTGGCCGTGACGGGCTGGAACGTGGCCTGCTCACGCGGGCTGCCATGCAGCCGCAGGCAGCGGGACCAGGATTCGAAGACGGCTGGACCAACAACACCCGTCGGTGCCTGGCCCTCCTCGAAGAAGCGCTGCCGCGCCAGCTCGATGCGGGCAGGGTGCGATTGGAGGAAGGAGGAGTTGGGGAGATGGTTCATGTCGACCGCCGTGCACAGCGATCGCGATAGTCCCGCGTGGCGGTCGGTGCGCCAATGGCGCAGCTCGAATGTGCCGCATCACGCGCCGTGATGCTGCTTCGCAGCATCAGAATGGCGCCCCTAGGCCGGTGTGCGCGACTTCGGTGGAGACAATCCGGCCGTCTTGTCCTCGCCGAAGAGGTCGAAGACCACGCCGCGCAGCCACTGGTGCGCCGGCGAGCGGTGCACCTTGGCATGCCAGAACACGTTGATCGCAATCTCCGGCAGGTCGATCGGGTGAGGCCGGAAGGTGAGGTCGAACGGTTCGACCAGGCTCTCCGCCAGACGCTCGGTCACCGTGGCCACCATGTCCGTGCGACGCAGCAGATGGCCCACGCTGACGAAGTGCGGAACGGTCAGGCGCACGCTGCGCTCCACGCCGGCACGCCGGATCAGTTCGTCGACCTTGCCATGGCCGGTGCCGGCCGACACGATGACCAGATGCTCGGCCGCCTTGAAGTCCGCCAGGGTCATCCGCTTGCGGTCGAGGGCGTGGCCTTTCCTGAAAAGGCACACATAGCGCTGCCGGAACAGGCGGCGCTGGAAGAAGCCGGCCTTCAGCTGCGGCAGCGGGCCGATGGCCAGATCGACCTTGCCGGCTTCCATGTCGTCACGCAGATTCGTGGTGGTGGTCCGCACGGTGCTGAGTGACACGCCGGGAGCTTCCTGCCGCAGCCGCTCGACGAGTGCGGGCAGGAAGACGATCTCGCCGATGTCGGTCATGCCGATCGTCACCGAGCGCCGCACGCTGGCCGGGTCGAAGCGGCTGTGCTGGTTCAGCCCGCTGTGGATCATGCCGAGCGCATAGCCGATCGGCTCGGCGAGCTGCTCTGCGAAGGGCGTCGGCATCATGCCGGTGGGCGTGCGCACGAACAGGTCGTCGCCGAACTGTCGCCGCAGCTTGGCCAGCGTGTTGCTCACCGCGGGCTGCGTCAGCCCCAGGTTCTCCGCCGCCTTGGAGACGTGCCGATCGACCATCAACTGCTGGAACAGCACCAGCTGGTTCAGGTCGATGTCCGACAGTTCCATGGGCCCTCCATCACCGCGGGTGATACATCACATTCACGCGATTCTATTTCCGGAATGTCGCTGAGCGGGAATGATGCGGACAACGCGTCGAAACCACCATGGACATCCTCGTTCAACCTCTCAACCGTGTCATCCGGGTCCAACCCGGCGCCAACCTTCTGAAGGCGCTGCAGGACGCCCAGGTGCCGATGTCGTACTCGTGTATGGCCGGCCGCTGCGGCACCTGCCGCTGCCGGGTGCTCGACGGCGAGGTCATGGAGGGGTCGGGCGAGCAGCAGCGGCCCTTCGACGGCGAGCAGGGCGTCGTGCTCGCCTGCCAGACCTATGTCACCGAGTCATGCACGATCGAGATTCCGGAGCCCGACGAGGTCGTCGTCCACCCGGCCCGCATTGTCAAGGCCACCGTGGTGACGATCGAGGACCTGACCCACGACATCAAGCGGCTGGTGCTGCGGCCGGCCAAGCCGGTCGAGTTCTCGCCCGGCCAGTACGTGCAGCTCCAGTTCACACCCGAACACGCCAGGCCGTACTCGATGGCCGGTCTCTGTGGTGACGGACTGTTCGAGTTCCACATCCGCCTGGTTCCGGACGGGCGCGTGACCGGCTACATCGCGCACGAGCTCAAGGCCGGCGATTCGGTCAAGGTCAGCGGGCCGCTCGGATCGGCCTACCTGCGCCGCAAGCACGAGGGCCCGATGCTGTGCGTCGCCGGCGGCACCGGCCTGGCACCGATCCTGTCGATCCTGCGCGGTGCCATCGCGCAGGGTATGAAGAATCCTATTCATCTCTACTTCGGCGTGCGTTCGCCGCGCGACGTCTACGGCATACCCTGGCTCGAGCAATTGAAGCGGGAACACCCGGGCCTCACGGTGAACGTCGTCGTGACCTCGGGCGGCAACCCCGCAACGCAGCGCTGCGGGCTGGTCACCGATGCGATAGAGCAGGACCACGGCGACCTGAGCGGCTGGCGCGCCTACCTGTGCGGATCGCCGCCGATGGTCGAGGCGGCCACCGTGGTTGCTCGCCGCCGCGGCATCGCCGCCGAGCACATCTACGCCGACGCGTTCTACACCCAAGGTACCTGAGGAGACACCGTGCACGCCAGCAAACTCTCGCCGGACGCACAGCGCCAGCGCGCCGACTACTACGAACGCATCGGCACCGGCCACATGACCCCGCTGTGGGAGGTGCTCGGCGCGCTGGTGCCGCCGCAGCCGCGCTCGCCGGCGCTGGCCCATCTGTGGCGCTACGGCGAGCTGCGCGAGCAGGTGCTGGAGGCCGGCCGGCTGATCTCGGCCGAAGAGGCCGAGCGGCGCGTGCTGATCCTGGAGAACCCGGCGCTGCGCGGCCAGTCGTGCATCACGCAGTCTCTCTACGCCGGCCTGCAGCTGATCATGCCGGGCGAGGTGGCGCCCGCCCACCGCCACACGCAGTCGGCCCTGCGGCTGGTGCTGGACGGGGAGGGCGCCTACACCGCGGTGGACGGCGAGCGCACGACGATGCGCCGCGGCGACTTCATCATCACGCCGGCCTGGACCTGGCACGACCACGGCAATCTCGGGGACCAGCCGGTGGTCTGGCTCGATGGCCTGGACATCCCGATCGTCCGCTTTCTCGACGCCGGCTTTGCCGAGCGCAGCGAGCAGTTGAGTCAAGTGCGGCTGCGCCCCGAAGGCGACGCGCTGGCCCGCTACGGCGCCAACATGGTGCCGCTGGACTACCAGCCCCGGCCGGCTGACCCGACACGTGTCTTCGTCTACCCGTTCGAGCGCACCCGAGCCTCGCTGGTGGGCATCTCGCAGGGCACGCCCGACGCACACCACGGCTTCAAGCTGCGCTACGTGAATCCAGCCACCGGCGCTTCGCCGATGCCGACCATCGGCGCCTTCGCGCAGCGCCTGCCGGCCGGCTTCGAGACGAAGGCGGTGCGCTCGACCGACGGCACGGTGCACGTCTGCCTGGAGGGTGGCGGCGAGGTTCGCGTCGGCGAGCAGAGCTGGCGCTTCCAGGAGAACGACGTCTTCGTCGTGCCCTCCTGGCATGCGCTGCAGCTGCGCGCGGATCGCGACTCGGTGCTGTTCAGCTTCTCCGACCGGCCTGTCCAGCAGGCCCTGGGGCTGTGGCGCGAAGAACGGCTGTGAACTCCCATCGAACAAGGACTCTCATGAAACTCGCCCTCGAGGCTCCCCCGCTCCACACCCTGACCGTTGCCGGCCGTGATGAGCGCTTCCCGGTCAACCGTGTCTTCTGCGTCGGTCGCAACTACGCAGCCCATGCCCGCGAGATGGGCAAGGACCCGGACCGCGAGCCGCCGTTCTTCTTCATGAAGCCCGCGGCGGCAGTGGTCGACGCCGCGTCGACGACCAGCGTGCCCTATCCGCCGAAGACGAAGAACTACCACCACGAGATCGAGCTGGTGGTGGCCATCGGGCGGGGCGGGCGGGACATCCCGATCGCCAGCGCCCTGGACCATGTCTACGGCTACGCCGTGGGCCTGGACATGACCCGGCGCGACCTGCAGCTCGAAGCCCGCGACAAGGGGCGGCCCTGGGAGTTCGGCAAGTCCTTCGCGTTGTCGGCGCCTATCGGTTCGCTGCATCGCGCGCAGGACATCGGCCACCCGTCGGCGGCGGAGATCACGCTGACCGTCAACGGGCAGCCGCGCCAGTCGTCCGACATCGCCAAGCTGATCTGGTCGGTGTCCGAGTGCGTGGCCTACCTGTCCGAGTACGAGGCGCTGGAGCCGGGCGACATCATCATGACCGGCACCCCCGAAGGCGTGAACGCCGTGGTGGCCGGGGACGTGATGCGCGGCGAAGTGCAGGGGCTAGGCGCGATCGAGGTTCGCGTGACTGGCTGAGGACGGCATCGACCGACCCGATTCGAGATCACAGGAGACAAGGCATGAACGAGACATCCACCGTCTTTCCCGAGCAGCCGGTGTGGGAGAGTGACGGCACCCACCGCATTCCCTTCGTCGCCTACACCAGCGACGAGATCTACCGCAAGGAGCTCGAGCGCTTCTTCTACAAGGGCCACTGGTGCTACATCGGCCTGGAGGCCGAAGTGCCGAACCCGGGCGACTTCAAGCGCACCGTGATCGGTGAGCGTTCGGTGATCCTGGCGCGCGATGCCGACGGCACGCTCAACGTGGTGGAGAACGTCTGTGCCCACCGCGGCATGCGCTTCTGCCGCGAGCGCCACGGCAACCGAAAGGAATTCGTCTGCCCGTACCACCAGTGGAACTACACGCTCAAGGGTGATCTGCAGGGTGTGCCGTTCCGGCGCTGTGTCAAGCAGGACGGCCAGGTCCACGGCGGCATGCCGGCGGACTTCAAGACGTCCGACCATGGCCTGACCAAGCTGAAGGTGGCTACGCGCGGCGGTGTGGTCTTCGCGTCGTTCGATCCGGACGTCGAGCCCTTCGAGGACTACCTCGGCCCGACCATCCTGGGTTACTTCGACCGGCTGTTCAACGGCCGCAAGCTCAAGATCCTGGGCTACAACCGCCAGCGCATCCCGGGCAACTGGAAGCTGATGCAGGAGAACATCAAGGACCCGTACCACCCGGGCCTGCTGCACACCTGGTTCGTCACCTTCGGGCTCTGGCGCGCCGACAACAAGTCGCAGTTGCGCATGGACGAGAAGCATCGCCACGCGGCGATGATCTCCACGCGCGGCAGCGGCGGCAAGGCCGAGCAGGTGACGCAGGTCTCGAGCTTCAAGGAAGAGATGAAGCTCAACGATCCGAGGTTCATCGACATCGTGCCCGAACCTTGGTGGGGCGGCCCGACGGCGGTGATGACCACGATCTTCCCCAGCGTGATCCTGCAGCAGCAGGTCAACAGCGTCTCGACGCGGCACATCCAGCCCACCGGTCACGACAGCTTCGACTTCGTCTGGACGCACTTCGGCTTCGAGGACGACGACGAGGTGATGACGAATCGTCGCCTGACGCAGGCGAACCTGTTCGGGCCGGCCGGATTCGTCTCAGCCGACGACGGCGAGGTGATCGAGTTCTCGCAGCAGGCCTTCGAGAGCAAGCCGTTCCATCGTGCCGTGGCCGAACTCGGCGGGCGAGGGGTGGAGAACACCGAGCACATGGTCACGGAGACCCTGATCCGCGGCATGTACCGCTACTGGCGCGATGTGATGGAGGCCTGAGGCGATGGCAATCAACCTGAACTTCGAAGACTGGCTGGCCCTGACACAGCTGTACGCGGATTACGCCAGTGCCGTCGACTCCGGGAACTGGAATCTGTGGCCCGAGTTCTTCACCGACGAGTGCATCTACCGCGTGCAGCCGCGCGAGAACCACGAGCGCGGCTTCCCGTTGGCGACGCTCTCGCTGACCAGCAAGGGCATGTTGAGGGACCGTGTCTACGGCATCAAGGAGACGCTGTTCCACGACCCGTACTACCAGCGCCACGTGGTTGGATCGCCGGTGGTCCGCGAGGCGCAGGACGGACGTTACCGATGCGAGGCGAACTACGCGGTCTTTCGCACCAAGCTGTCGGACGCCTCGACCGTGTTCAACGTCGGCCGCTACCTCGACGTGGTGGTGCGCACACCCGCGGGCCTGAAGTTCGCCTCTCGCGAGTGCATCTACGACTCCGAGATGATCCCCAACTCCATCATCTACCCGATCTGAGGCACGCATGGGCACGACGAACTGGGTCGACGCGCTGTCGGCCGACGAGCTTCCCATAGACGATGTGACGGGCCTCGCGGTCGCCGGGCGCGACATCGCGATCTACACCGTAGGCGACGCGGTGTACGCGACCGACAACATCTGTACGCATGGCCACGCCCGCCTGTGCGACGGGTTCCTGGACGGCCATGAGATCGAATGCCCCTTGCACCAGGGCAAGTTCGATGTGCGCGATGGCAAGCCGACCTGCGCGCCGGTCACCGAGGCCTTGCGCAGTTACCCCGTGAAGGTCGAGGGCGGCAGGGTGTACCTGCAGATCGACTGAGCGCGGGTCCCTGTCCCGCCATTCGTTCGAACACCACCGGAGACAAGATCAAATGAAGCTCAAGACCCTCGCATTCGCCGCCGCCCTCGCCGTGAGCTCCGCTGCCCAGGCTCAGTCGGCCAAGCTCAAGGTCGGCCTGATGCTGCCGGCCACCGGCACCTTCGCCGCGCTGGGCACCGCCATCGAGAACGGGTTCCGGCTCTACGTCGCCGAGCAGGGCGGCAAGCTGGGCGGCCGCGAAATCGAGTTCGTCAAGGTCGACGACGAGAGCGACCCGGCCAAGGCCACCGACAACGTCAACAAGCTGATCAAGCGCGACAACGTCGACGTGCTGGTCGGCACGGTGCACAGCGGCGTGGCGATGGCGATGGCGAAGGTGGCCAAGGACACCGGCACGCTGCTGTTCGTGCCCAACGCCGGCGCCGACGCGGTGACCGGGCCGATGTGCGCGCCGAACATCTTCCGCTCGAGCTTCAGCAACTGGCAGCCGGGCTATGCGATGGGCGAGGTGATGGCCAAGAAGGGCCACAAGAACGTCGTCACCATCACCTGGAAGTACGCCGCCGGCGACGAGTCGGTGAAGGGCTTCAAGGAGGCCTTCGAGAAGTCCGGCGGCAAGGTGGTGAAGGAGCTCTCGCTGCCCTTCCCCAACGTCGAGTTTCAGGCGCTGCTGACCGAGATCGCCGCCACCAAGCCCGATGCGGTCTACACCTTCTTCGCCGGCGGCGGCGCGGTGAAGTTCGTCAAGGACTACGCCGCGGCGGGACTCAAGAAGAACATTCCGCTGTACGGTGCCGGCTTCTTGACCGACGGTACGCTGGAGGCCCAGGGCGCCGATGCCGACGGCCTGCTGACCACGCTGCACTATGCCGACAGCCTGAACACGCAGCGTGACAACAGCTTCCGCCTCGCCTACGCGAAGGCCTACAAGCTGCAGCCCGACGTCTACGCCGTGCAGGGCTACGACGCCGCGCAGATGCTGGGCATCGGCCTCGCGGCGGTGAAGGGCGACATCGGCAAGAAGGCCGAGTTCGCCGCGGCGATCGAGAAGGCGAAGATCGACAGCCCGCGCGGGCCCTTCAGTGTCTCCAAGGCGCACAACCCGGTGCAGGACATCTACCTGCGGCAGGTCAGCGGCAAGGAGAACAAGCTGGTCGGTGTCGCCAGCAAGTCGCTCGCCGATCCGGCTCGCGGCTGCAGGATGTAAGGCCGGCTCGCCACTCCCGATTCAACCGACCAACGGCCACCGCCACGGTGGCCGCAGGGGAAGGCTTCGCCCATGGATCTCGCCACGTTCCTCATCCAGTGCCTGAACTCGCTGCAGTACGGCCTGCTGCTGTTCCTCGTGGCCAGCGGGCTGACGCTGATCTTCGGGATCATGGGCGTCATCAACCTGGCGCACGGTAGCTTCTACATGATCGGCGCCTACATGGCCTTCGCGCTGGCGCCGGTGGTCGCGACCACCTTCGGTGGCGGCTTCTTCGCCACGCTCCTGGTCGGCACGGTCCTAGCGGTGGCGCTCGGCTATGTGCTGGAGTGGGTCTTCTTCAGCTTCCTCTACGAGCGTGAGCACCTGCAGCAGGTGCTGATGACCTACGGGCTGATCCTGGTCTTCGAGGAGTTGCGCAGCCTCGCAGTCGGTGACGACGTGCACGGCGTGCAGCCGCCCGAGATCCTGGCCGGCACGCTGCCGCTGGGCGAGATGATGACGTACCCGGTCTACCGCCTGTTCGTCAGCGGCGTGTGCCTGGCGCTGGCCATCGGCATGTGGTTCGTGTTCACGCGCACGCGGCTGGGCATGATGATCCGCGCCGGCAGCACCAACCGCGAGATGGTGCAGAGCCTGGGCATCGACATCAAATTCCTCTACCGCGTGGTGTTCGCCGCCGGCGTGGCGATCGCGGTGCTGGCCGGTATGGTGGCTGCGCCGGTGTCGAGCGTGTACCCCGGCATGGGCAACTCGGTGCTCATCATCTGCTTCGTGGTGGTGGTGATCGGCGGCATCGGCTCGATCCGCGGCGCGCTGCTGGCGGCGCTGCTGATCGGAGCGGTCGACACCTTCGGCAAGGTGCTGCTGCCGCAGGCGGCTGGCGTGCTCGTCTACGTGCTGATGGCGCTGATCCTGCTGTGGAAGCCAGACGGCCTGTTCAAAGCCGCATGAGTGCCATGAACAACCTCGACCGTTCCAAGGCCGCCTTCGTCGCCGCCTGCTTCGCGGCGCTGGCGCTGCTGCCGCTGCTGACCGGCAGCTACGGCGTCGACTTGGTCACCAAGATCATGGTCTACGCGATCTTCGCGCTGAGCCTGGAGCTGCTGGTCGGCGCCACCGGGCTCGTGTGCTTCGGCCAGGCCGCCTTCTTCGGCATCGGCGCCTATGCGGCGGTGCTGCTGTCGCCGGCCAGTGAAGCAGCGGGGCTGTGGTGGCTGCTGCCGGTGAGCATCGTGGCTGCTGCGATGTACGCACTCGCGGTGGGCGCGCTCAGCCTGCGCACCAAGGGCGTGTACTTCATCATGGTCACGCTCGCCTTCGCGCAGATGGCCTACTACGTGGTGCACGACACGCCACTGGGTGGCGGCACCGACGGCATCTACCTCTACGTCAAGCCGGCGCTGGGATCGCTGATCGATCTCGACAGTTCGCTGACGCTGTACTTCTTCACGCTGGCCTGCTTGGTGGCCGCCTTCGCCTTCCTCGCCGTGCTGCTGCGTTCGCGCTTCGGCCGCGCGCTGGCCGGCATCCGCGTCAACGAGCAGCGCATGCGCGCCACCGGCTTCTCCACCTATCCGTACAAGCTCGCGGCGTTCACGCTGTCCGGCGGCATCGCCGGGCTGGCGGGTTTCCTGTTCGCGGTCAAGGACGGCTTCGTCAACCCCGAGCTGATGAGCTGGCACCTCTCGGGCGCCGTGCTGATCATGATCATTCTCGGCGGCATCGGCCACCTGCGTGGCGCGCTGATCGGCGCCTTCGCCTTCGCGCTGCTGCAGGAGTTCTTCAAGAGCGAGGCGATCTTCGGCGCCTTCGCCAAGCACTGGCACCTGGGCCTCGGCCTGACCATCATCGCCAGCGTGGCGCTGCTGCCGCGCGGGCTGGTGGGCCTGCCGGGGCAGTGGCGCGAGCGGCTGGTGGGCCGCAACCGGGTGCCCTCGGCCAGCAAGGAGGCGCTCGGTGAAGCCTGAAGCCCAGAGCGCCGTGCTGCTGCGCGGCCGCGAGATCAGCCGCCGCTGGGGTGGCCTGGTGGCGGTGGACCGTGTCTCGATCGAGTTGGAGCGAGGCAGCGTGCATGCGGTGATCGGCACCAACGGCGCCGGCAAGAGCACGCTGATCAACATCCTCTCCGGCGAGATCCCGCCCTCGGGCGGCAGTGTCGAGCTGCTCGGGCAGGACGTGACCGGCTGGACGCAACCGAAGCGCGCCCGCGCGGGGCTGGGCCGCAGCTACCAGCGCAACACCATCTACCCGACGTTCACGGTCTTCGAGAACTGCCGCCTGGCTGCGCAGGCCCGTACCCAGAAGCCGTGGCACTGGTGGCAGGACGCGCAAGCCTGCGACGCCAGCACGACGGCGGCACGGCAGGCGGCGGCCGAGGCCGGCCTCACCGAGCTGCTCGAGCGCCCCGCCGGCCTGCTCAGCCACGGCCAGAAGCGCCAGCTCGAGATCGCGATGTGCCTGGCTACCGCGCCCGAGGTGCTGCTGCTCGACGAGCCGCTGGCCGGCATGGGTGCCGAAGAGACCGAGCGCATGCTCGCGCTGCTAGCCGAGCTGCGCGCCGAGCACGCGATCCTGCTGGTCGAGCACGACATGGATGCGGTATTCCGCATCGCCGACCGCATCACGGTGATGGTCAATGGCTGCGTGATCGCGTCCGACACGCCGGATGCGATCCGCACCAACCCGCAGGTGCAGTCGGCCTACCTGGGGCATTGATTCGAGGCACGACATGAATCACGACTATCTCCTCGAAGCCCGCGGCCTGCACGCCTGGTACGGCTCCAGCCATGTGCTGCACGGCATCGACCTAGCCATCGCGCGCGGCCAGACGCTCGGCCTGCTCGGCCGCAACGGCATGGGTAAGAGCACGCTGATCCGTACGCTGCTCGGCCATGTGGCGCAGCGCGAAGGGCACATCGCCTTGTTCGGGCAGGACGCCTCGAAGGCCAGGCCGCACCAGGTGGCACGCCTCGGCGTGGCCTATGTGCCGGAAGGCCGCGGCGTGTTCCCCAACCTGACGGTGCGCGAGAACCTGGTGATGGCCGCTCGGCCGGGCCGCGACGGGCGCAACGACTGGAACTACGAGCGTGTGCTCGACACCTTCCCGCGCCTGAAGGAGCGGCTGACGAACCTCGGCGCGCAGCTCTCCGGCGGCGAGCAGCAGATGCTGTCGATCGGCCGTGCGCTGATGACGCATCCGGAACTGATCATTCTCGACGAGGCCACCGAAGGCCTGGCGCCGCTGATCGTGGCCGACATCTGGCGTGTCATCGGCGAGATCCGCGTCAGCGGCATCGCCACGCTGATCGTCGACCGCGACTACCGCCGCGTGCTCGCGCGCAGCGACCGCGCCATCGTGCTGCAGAAGGGCCAGGTAGTGATCGAGGGCGGCAGCGAGGACGTGGCGGCGAACCCGGCGCTGGCTGGTTACCTCGGCGTTTGATGCCTCAGCCACCGTTCAGATCGGAGTTCCCCATGGCAGTTCCGCTACCGATCGCGCCCGATGCGTTTCTACCGAGGCTCTACGGCTTCTTCCGAAGCGGCACGTCCCACCGCGTGCGCATTGCACTGAATCTCAAGGGGCTTGACTACCAGCAGGTCGCTGTCGACCTCCGCAAGGAAGAACACAATGATCCAGCGTACAAGGCGATCAACCCACAGCAACTCGTTCCCGCGCTGGATATCGGCGAGACGGTGCTGACTCAGTCCCCCGCCATCCTCGAGTGGCTCGAAGAGCGGTACCCGACGCCCGCACTGTTGCCGGCCGATGCCCTGGGCAGAGCGCAGGTGCGCGCTCTGGCGGCCATCGTCGGGTGCGACATCCATCCGGTGAACAACCGCCGGATTCTCGAAGCCTTGCGGCATCGATTCTCGGCCGATCAGGCCACCCTTGATGACTGGTGCGGCACCTGGATCAGCGCCGGCTTCGATGCCTTCGAGTCGCTGGTCCAGGCCCACGGCCGGGGGCCGTTTGCTTTCGGCGAGCACCCGACGCTGGCCGACGTCTACCTGGTGCCGCAGATCGAGAGTGCGCGCCGATTCAAGGTTGATCTTGGGCGCTGGCCGAGACTGCTGGAGATCGACGCCGCCTGCGGCCCTCTCGAAGCCTTCAGGCAAGCCGCGCCGGCGCTCCAGCCTGACGCGCACTGACTGCACGGATCGAAGATCCGATACAGGCGGAGTTCCACCGCGCGTCGCTTGGATCCGGTCAGGGTGTCCAGACGGCTCAGCGGCACTACACGGCGGGAGCGTGTGCCACGCTGATCGAGTCGAAGTCCAGGTGGTGCATGTACTCGCGCGTGATCAGCAGGGCCGCAGCCACAGCACGGTCTGCGAGCACGCTCGCGTTTGAGCCCGGTGAGCCGGACGCGAGCGATACCAACTGCTGGAACATGCCTTCGATCGCGTCCCTGCTCAACGCCGAGTCCACCTCCGCGAAGCCAGGCAACAGCCGCAGCGAGGGCTCGGCCGTCGTCAGAGGGGCTCCGCTGCCGCGCGGCGGCATCGCTGCCATCAGCGCGTCTTCGACGATGTCGATCGCATGCTCGAGCTCACGGGGAGTGGGTGGATCGTGACGGAAGCAGGAGTCCGCAAGTGCCGCGGGGCTAGGCCCCGCGGTCACGGCGCTCCCGTCCTCCATGGATAGCGTGGTCACTTCCGGACCGAATGACAGGTGCATGGCAGGAGTGTCACACCGACGGCGGCGAGCCAACGGGCGATTCCAGGCAGGAGCCGATGCGGATCGCGACCCTCGAGTCCACGCCGTGTCCCAGGCCGGGAAACTCATCCAGCGTGACGCTGGCGCCGAGCGCGCGAAGGCCCGTCGCGGCGTTGCGGGCCAACTCCATCGGCATCACGCGATCCTGGTCGCCGTGCATCAGGTGCACCTGCGTGCCGAGCGGCGCACGCCGTGGCGCCAGAGCGAATCGACCCGCGATCGCGACGACGCGGCCGGCCAGCGCTGGCGCTTGCTGCGTCGACTCGAGCACCATGATCGCCCCTTGCGAGAAGCCGATCAGCGTGGTCGAACGCGGGTCGGCCCCGGCCTGTCTCTGCCACTGGGACACGGTATCGACAAAGAGCGGCATGGCCTCGGCCACGCGCTGCGGCCGGTTGGCCTCGGTGATGCCCATCACGGAGAACCACTGCCAACCGCGGCCGCTTTCCGTGGCAGACGGTGCCTGCACGCTGATCACCATGGCCAGCGGGCGCCGTTGCGCCAGGATGCTGCCGAGCGGTGCCAGATCCTGCGCACTCGCGCCAACGCCGTGGAACAGCAAGATCAGTTCGCGCGGGCCGTCGCCCGCAGCGGCGGGTTGCTGGATGATCAGTGCGTCTTGCATGGTCTGCTGCTCCCGGCGGCTGTGGTGCGGTTGGCCTACTTGCCACCAAGCCCGATCTGGGCCATGAAGTCCTGGTTGTCCCAGAACAGCCACTCGTGGTCCATCGTGCCGTCCTTCCAGTGGCCGATGGTCGCCATGCCGATGGCGAAGCGCTTTCCGGTCGGCGGAATCGACGTTCCATCGGGTCTCGGCATAGGCTGGGTGAAGGTGCCAGTCATCACGCCAGTCACCGCGGTCCAGGTGCCCGAGCCGAAGCGGATCGGGTGGGTCTGGATCGCGATGTCGGGGGCGAACACGAAGAGCGCCTTCAGGTCTTCGATGTGCTTGTCGATGCCGCGTGTCTCGTGGCCGTCGGGCCAGGTGACGACGATGTCCTTGCCGTGGCTCTCATGCAGCCGATCCCACTTCTGGTTGCTGAAGACGTCGAAGTCCAGCGTGTCGAAAGTCTTCAGGTGGCGCTCGACCTTCGGCGCCTGAACTTCGGGCTTGGGCGGCGGGGTGGTCGGGTTCTCGGCAAGCGTCTGTGCCGACGCGGCAAGAGAGGTCAGGGCGAAGGCCGCGATGAGCACGGCGGGGAGTCGCGTTCGAGTGGACATGGTCGTTCCCGGTGTTGGCAGTGAGGGTCGTGACGGGTGGCGTCAGGCCTTGCGGATCCAGGTCGGCGCGATCGCGGTGCCGAGGCCGGCGCCGTAGCCGAGATAGATGTTCAAGCCAGCCAGCGGCTCGAGGTAGCGGGCGTTCTTCAGGCCGCCGGCGTCAATGACCGTGAAGCCCATGCTCTCTGCCAGCGTGGTCGCGACCTGCTTGGCGCGTGCGCTGTCGCTGGCGACGAAGACGCTGGCCTTCTGGCCGTTGCCGAAGTCCGCGCCATCGGCCAGTACCTGGGCGAACAGCGTGTTGAAGCCCTTGACGACTTCGGCGCCCGGCACGGCCTGGGCGATTTCCTCGGCGGCCGAGGTGCTGTGGCCCAGCGTCAACCCCATGTAGTCGGCGGTCAGCGGGTTGGTGATGTCGATGACGACCTTGCCTTGCAGGTCGCCAACGGACTTGAGCGCTGCGGCGGCGTCGGCAAAGCCCGTGGCGAGCACGACGGCATCGGCGTCGACTGCCGAGTTCGCCACATCGACGGCGCGCGCGCCGGGATTCGCGGCGGCGACTTGCGCCGCCTTGCTGCCGCTGCGCGCGGCGACGCTGACCTGATGGCCGGCGCGGGTGAGTTGCTTGACGAACGCCGAACCCATGTTGCCGGCGCCGATGACGGTGACTTTCATGCTGTGACTCCTGTCGTGGATGCAGCGGGCTGCTGCGATGCCAAGACTTTAGAAGTTCAACTACTTGAGATAAATATGCCAACAGAAGATGATCTGTCTCGCATAGTTGAACAATACGATATGGACAAGTTCGCTGCGGTACAGGCCTTCGTCGCGGTAGTCGACGCTGGCAGTTTCGTGAAGGGCGCCGAGGCCATCGGGCAGTCCAAGGCCGGTGTCTCGCGCTACGTGGGCGAACTCGAGGCCCAACTGGGCGTGAGATTGCTGAATCGAACGACACGCCGGCTGTCGCTGACCGAGGAAGGCGAGGTGTTCCACTCCCGCTGCAAGGAGTTGCTGGCGCAGTTCTCCGAGGCCGAGGCCGAGATCACGGCGCACTCGGGCAGTGCCGTCGGACAGCTGAAGATCAACGTCCCTGTGACTTTCGGCCAGCTCCACCTCGCGCCCTTGTGGCCAGCGTTCCTGAAGCAGCACCCGAGGGTGACGCTCGACGTGACCTTGGCCGATCGCTTCGTCGACCTGGTCGAAGAAGGCTATGACCTGGCCGTGCGCATTGCCAGACTGCCGAGTTCATCGCTGATCAGTCGCAGGCTGGGCTCGACACGGCTGCTGCTGTGCGCCTCACCCGACTACTTGCGCGAGAGGGGACGCCCTGCGCATCCGTCGGAGCTCGCTACACACGATGTGGTGGCCTACAGCCTGTTGGCCACGGGCGAGAGCTGGGAATTCGATGGGCCCGAGGGGCCGGTGATCGCCCGCGTCAACCCGAGGTTGCGCACCAACAGCGGCGAGACCTGCTGCGCGGCTGCCATTCGGCACCAGGGCATCGTGCTGCAGCCTTCGTTCCTGGTCGCGCCGTTCCTGCAGTCCGGCGAACTGGTCGAGGTGTTGCCTCATTTCCGCTCGATCGAGCTGGGCATCTACGCCGTCTATCCATCGCGCCGGCATGTCACGGCCAAGGTGCGGCTGATGATCGACTATCTCGTGGCGGCGTTCCGGACGCCGGCCTGGCTGGCATAGCTGCCGGATCGCCCGGATCGCGGCGAGCGATTCTGTCGCCTGCTGATCTCGACCAGCGGCAAGCAGGGAAGTTGAAACCAGTGGTGTCTGGGTTACGCCGCTCGCGAGACATCGCTGGCGCCCCCTGAATGTCGCGAGACGAATCGGGACGATCGTTGGCGATGAGCAGGGCGGCTGGTGCCGGGCGGACTGCGTTGGCACGATGCAGCCATGCGCATGCCGTGGGTCAAGCAGAGGGAGAAGGGCGAGCAGCTCGATCTGCTCGAGTCCGAGCCGGCAGCTGCGGGTGCGGCGCCACCCACGGAGGCCTCACCCGAACAAACCACCGGCCAACCTCTCCTGGTCGCCACGTCTGCACTCCACGAGGATCCCAGCAATCCACGCACGGAGTTGCCCGAGGATGAGCTGGCCGAGCTGGCCGAAGACATCCGCCAGCGCGGCATCTTGCAGCCCATCGTCGTCCATCCGCCCGACGGGGAAGGGCGCTATCGCATCCACTTCGGAGCTCGCCGCTGGCGTGCGGCGCAGCTTGCGGGGCTGGAGGTGGTGCCTGTCGTGGTGCGCGACGCACCCGCCGACCCGTATGCCCAAGTGGCAGAGAACCAGAAGCGGCACGGGTTGACGCCTCTCGACCTGGCGCGCTTCATTCGCGGCCGCATCAATGCCGGCGAGTCGAACTCCGAGGTGGCCCGGCGGCTGGGCATCAACCTGACCACGGTAGCGCATCACCTGTCGCTGCTTGACTTGCCATCGGTGCTCGACGAGGCGATGAGGGCCGGGCGATGCACTTCGCCGCGAACGCTGCACGAGTTGGGCCGGCTGCACGATCGCCACCCCGAGCACGTCGAGGACCTGCTCGATGGCTCGGTGCCTGTCACCCGGGAGGCGGTGACGGCGCTGCGTGAGAGGGTCGACTCGATCTCGCCCGCGGACCCAAGGCGGCTGATCGGGCAGGCAATGGTGGCATGTGACCGGCTGGAGAAATTGCTTGCCGGCATCGACCTGCAGCGGGCCACCTGCGATCGTTCCGACCTGAAGGCGTTGCGGACGAGGCTGGCGGTCCTTTCCGGATGGTCGGGCGGTGGGTCTGACGGTCAGACTTCATGAATCCGGCTCGTACATCCGTCCCCGAGGTTCTTGGCCCGGTTGCGTTGCGGTCGTGTTCCGCATTCGTTTCGGACGGGTTCCACTTCCGGTTCGCTCTCGTTCCAGTTCTTGTTCACTTCTTGTTCAGTCTTTGTGCACCCGCTGGTCAGTTTGTGCAATCGACCTGCGGGGGAGCTGTCCTTGACCGCGAGGAGCATGCGTCGGAGAGGCCCAAGAGACTGTCTTTGAACGTAGGGCAGGATAGGCTGGCCGCCAGCAAACGGATGCCATGCGGCATCTGGCGCGAGGTTCGACGTGGCGGGCACCTCGCGTGATCGCGTGACGATCGACCTGCGCGGCATCGGCGATGCCGTCCGCGCCGCTGCCGCCGTTCGCGACATGGGCGTTGCACAACTCGTCCGCCGCGCCTTGGTGATGAGCCTCGACCTCCGCGCGACGGCGGCAGTCGCACCGATGGAGCGGGGGTCTGACGGTCAGACCCCGCACCAGGTCCCGACCCGAGAGACCGCCAAGCTGACGCTGCGACTCTCCCGAGCCCACGCCGACGCACTCATGATGAACGCTGGCGCGCTCGGCCTGTCCTACGGCGACTACGTGGGGCGACTCGTGGCCGGCAGTCGTCTGCCGCAGCCCGTTGCCGAGCGCCAGGCTGATCGCGCGGCACTGCTCGCGTCCAACGACCGCATGGCCGCGCTGTCGACCGATCTCGTCGCGCTGGTGACGTTGCTGCGCCAGGCGAAGGTCGAGCAGGCCAAGCCGTACCGCGACCGCCTCGAAACGGCCGACGCGGAGATTCGCCGCCACCTCGATCGGGCCTCGGCGCTGATCGACCGCCTATGAGGGAGAACTGCCATGCCCAGCACCATCGACGGTCTGCTCGTGCAATGGGGCGACCGGCTGTTCTACCCGTCGAACCGCATGACGGCGTCTCGCACGCCGGTGCTGACCGATGCCGCCGTGCGGCAGCGGGCCCAGGTCCTGCGTCAACGCATCCGCGCGACGGTCGAACGCCGCGCGCCGCAGGTGATGGTCAAGGTCACCGGCGGCGGGCGTGGCATGGGCGCCATCGCGGCGCACCTGCGCTACATCGCGAAGTCGGGAAGGCTTCCGATCGAGGATGACCGCGGTGCCGTGCGCGAGGGCAGGGAGGCCTTGCTTACGATCGCCGATCAATGGCGGTTCGGCGGCACTCGCATCCCCGAGGTCAGCGAGCGCCGCGAGGCGTTCAACGTCATGCTGTCGATGCCCACGGGCACCGATGCCCGGGTGGTGCGACAGGCGGCGCGCGAGTTCGCCAAGGCCGAACTGGCGATTCACCGCTACGTCATGGTCCTGCACACGCACCAGGCCAACCCGCACGTGCACATCAGCGTGCGTGCGGAGGGCCGCGACGGCAAACGCCTGAACCCGCGCAAGGAAGACCTGCACCGCTGGCGCGAGACCTTTGCCGAGAAGCTGCGCGACTGGGGCATCGAGGCCGAGGCCTCTTCGCAGGCCACGCGAGGCGTCACCCGACGCAGCCTGCACGGCTGGGAGCGCCAGCCCGGTGCCGCCGCGCGAATAGGCAAGCGGCGGGGCGAGCACAAGACCGGGCCGGCAGCCCGCGCCACGCGCTCGGGGGCGCTCAAGGCCTGGGCCGAGATCGCCAAGGCGCTGGCGGCATCGCCCGACCCGGCTGACCGCACGCTCAGCAAGAGCATCGTCGCCTTCGTGATGCAGACGGAGGTCGCGCAGGCCGTGCAGCGCATGCGTGCTGCGCAGCGACAGACGGAGCTGCCCAGCATGAGCATGGATCGCGCGCGGCCCGCCCAACGGGTGCCGCCGGAGCCCATCCGCGGACCGGACATGAGCCGCTGACGGGGGAAAGGCCACTCACGTCCTCGCCGCCGGACGGGCTCGGGGGCAGGCCGCTGGAACAGCCACCTGCCTGCGAGCCCGAGCGTAGGGCGCGCCTGGCCGCGTCCAGGGTCCGCTTCGCCGGGCCATGCCCGCCCTGGACTCAGCCCGCCGCGCGAGTGGGATGCCGAAGGATCATGGCCGGTTCGTTGCTCCCAGGGTTCGACGGGAGTGCGCACTGCAGGACGACCGCAGTGGAGTCCAGATCGAGCGCGCATCGCCGAGACTCGTCGCCGTGGCGGGTGGGATCCGCAAGCGACCGTGGCGGTCTGCCCCAGGTGGCCGCAACAAGGTGAGGCTTCTAGCAAGCGCAGACGGCCCCTCGCGTGGTCTGTCCGGTTCCGCTTCCGTGCACTGTCCCGAGTCGCAGAGAGTCCGGTGATTGCGCAGAGGTGTCGCTGAACGCCTACAGGTCGATCTCCAGATCGGAGCTCCCTCACGGCCACGCGCGGAGATTCGTAAGTTCCCGTGTTAGAGGGCCCACAATTGCCCACAGGGGTGCTTCCTTGAGGCAGGGCTCAAGCGCCGACACTCCAACCTATTCGGGGGGGGGGCGTGATGAAACTCAAGGAAGTGCTGGTCATCGACGACAGCGATGCCGATCTGCTGTATGCGGAGATCATTCTCAACAAGGCAGGCATCGCCGACGAAGTCAAGCCGTTCGGCACTGCGCAGGAAGCGCTGGACTTCCTTCAGCGACCCGAGGGCCACGATGCGGACGAGCGCCCGCGAGATCTACTGGGGAGAACCGAACGACAAGGTTCTGGGCCGCTCGTGGGCCGAGAACTTTCCTGCGGAACCCTACGAGTCGGTGGTGCGCCCGCTCTTCGAACTGGCCCGTGCAGGCCAGGTGGCGCGGCGTCTGGTCGACTTCGACTACCCCGTGCGCGGACGGCGGACCATCGAGATGCTGATGCAACCGGCGCTGGACGAAGAAGGGCATCAGATCGGCGTGCTCTATTGCGGCACCGACGTGACGGATCTCGAAACGTCACGCCGTGAATTGCAGCGAGTGGCAGACGAACTCAGCAGCGCCAACCACAGCCTCGAGCAGTTCGTGCGCATCTCGTCGCACGACCTGCGCGAACCCCTCAACACCATCGTTCAGTTCTGCAACCTGATCACCGCGGAACAGGCAACTCGGCTCGACGACTCCGGCCGGCTGTACTTCTCGCAGGTCAGCGCGGGCGCGGCACGCATGAAGACGATGCTCGACGATGTGCTGGCCTTCGTGCGCCTGGACGAAGCACCGGTGCGTGCCCCTGAGCGCGTCGACCTCGATCGACTGGCAGGTGATGTAAGCGTCGCCCTGACGGCGCAGATTCAGAACGCTGGCGCACAGGTCGAGATCGGGCCACTCGGCTCGGTGACAAGCCAAGCGACGCTGCTCTCGCTCGCGTTGCAGAACCTTGTCTCGAACGCGATCAAGTTCATGGCGCCGGGACGGTCACCGGTGGTGAAGATCGCCGCCACTCGCGCGGATGGCGAGCTTCGATTGAGCGTCTCGGACAACGGGATCGGCATCGATGCCCGTCGATTCGAGGAGCTTGGCACGCCGTTCAGGCGGCTTCACTCTCGCCGGAAGTACGAGGGGACCGGCCTCGGCCTTGCAATCTGCCGGCGGATCGCCGAGCAGCTCGGCGGGCGCCTGGAGATCGAGTCGGCGCCCGGGCAGGGGAGCGTCTTTACTGTCGTCATTTGCGGTGTCGACTGAACAGGACTGGACCGCCACGTTTTGGTGCGAGGAGCGACGTTGAGGCACAGTCAGACGAGGGCCGCGAAGCGTTTCGAGTCGGCTGAAAAGAGGTAACTTTCCAGACAGGGGAACAGGCCGGGGGAACAGAGTCGGACTGTCCAACCAAAGTCAAGCATCGGCGCGGCTTCCCAGCCGACGTTCGAACCCCTCCGGGCGGCCACTCCCGGTGGACCCGCAGACTCAGCGCCGGTAGCCCGGATCCTTCGCGTCGACCAGCCGCTGCAGCGCCGTGAAGCCGTCTTCGCCCGCGCCGTACTTCGGATTGAAGTTCAGCGCATCGCGCACACAGGCCTCGAGCACCGCCACCGGGATCGGCCGCAGCGCACCCTTGCCCTGCGAAGCCAGTTGCACCTCGCAGGCGCGCTGCACCACCCACATGTAGGCGAAAGCCTGCGGCAGCGTCTGGCCGATCACCACCGGCCCGTGGTTGCGCAGCAGCAGCACCGGTTTGCCGCCGGCACTGGCGAGGATGCGCTGGCCCTCTTCGAGGTGCACCGTGATGCCCTCGAACTCGTGGTACGCCACTTTGCCCCACAGCTGCGCGGCGTAGAAGTTGGTGAAGGACAGGCCGTCTTCCAGGCAGCACACCGCCATCGTCGGCGTGGTGTGCACGTGCATCACGCAGTGCGCGTCGGGCAGCGTGGCGTGGATGGCGCCGTGGAAGGTGAAGCCGGCCGGGTTGATGGGCCAGTCGCTGTGGCCGATGATCTTGCCGTTCACGTCGACCTTGACCAGGTTGGATGCAGTCACCTCGCCGTAGTGCAGGCCGAAGGGGTTGACGAGGAACTGGCCGCCCTCGCCGGGCACGCGCAGCGACAGGTGGTTGTAGATCAGCTCGGTCCAGCCCAGGTGGTCGAAGATGCGGTAGGCAGCGGCGAGCTGCACGCGGGCATCCCATTCCGCGGCGCTGAAGCGTTCCGGGCGGGCGAAGGCGGGGGCGGGCGAGCTCATGGCGGTTCCTCAGGCGAAGCGGAAAGACACGGTGCCCAGCGCGCCGTAGTCGGCGTGCAGGCAATCGCCGGCAACGGCCGGCGTGGGGCGGGTGAAGGAGCCGGCCAGCACCACGTCGCCGGCATTCAGGCGCTCGTCGTGCGGCGCGATCTTGTTGGCCAGCCAGGCCACGCCGGTGGCGGGGTGGTTGAGCACGCCGGCGGCCAGGCCGGTCTCCTCGATCACACCGTTCTTGAACAGCATCGCGCCGACCCAGCGAAGGTCCAGCGCGTCGGGCTTCACCGGCCGGCCGCCGAGCACGATGCCGGCGTTGGCGGCGAAGTCGCTGATGGTGTCGAACACCTTGCGCGGCGCCTTCGTCTCGCGGTCGAACTGCTCGATGCGTGCGTCGATGATCTCCAGCGCCGGGCACACGTAGTCGGTGGCGGCGAGCACGTCGAACAGCGTGGTGCCCGGGCCCTGCAGCGGCCGGCCGAGCACGAAGGCGAGCTCCACCTCGACGCGCGGCGCGATGAATCGATCGATCGGGATGTCGCCGCCCTGCGCGAAGAACATGTCGTCCATCAGCGGCGCGTAGTCGGGCTCGTCGATCTGGCTGGACAACTGCATCGCGCGCGACGTGAGGCCGATCTTGCGGCCCTTGATGCAACGGCCGTCGGCCAGCTCCAGCGCCACCCAGGCGCGCTGGATCGCGTAGCCGTCGTCGATGCTCATCTGCGGATACTGGCGCGAGAAGTGGCGCAGCGGCGTGCGCGCCTTGCGTGCGTCGTAGAGCTGGCGGGCCAGCGCGGTGATGGTGGCGGTGTCGAGCATGGCTCAGCCCTTGGCGAACAGCGGATGGAGGTTGCCGAACTTGGCATCGAACACCTCGTTGCCGACGTCCACCTGCAGCGTCAGGCCGACGGCGCGGCGCGCCAGCACGGGGGCGAAGTGCCGCTTCGCCGCGTCGGCGAGCGCCTGGCCGGCGGCCTGTTGCACGGCCTCGCTGCGGCCGCGGCCCATGCGCAGGTTGAACCAGCAGAACGCGTGATCGCCGGAGCCGTCGGCCACCGCGAAGTGCGCCGCCGGGTAGGCCAGCACACGCGTGCCGCCGGTCGGGAAGACCTGTGCGCCGGCTTCGTCGCGCACCGTGAGCATCGCGTCGGCGAGGGCGCGGCACAGCGCCGTCATGTCGGTCTCGGCTTCGAGGTTGGGCGTGTAGAGGATGACGAGGTGCGGCATGGCGGCTCCGGGGTCACAGCCGCGTGGCGATCGAGGTGTAGCCCTCGGCGCTGGACGCGACCGGCGCCGGGATCGCCGCACCCGATTGCGGCGTGACCGGGAACACGGCGTTGATCTGCCCGGTGCCCGAAGCGCCGAAGTAGGGCGTGACGATCTCCGCCGGCGCGTCGTAGCCGCTCCAGCCGAGGGCGCCCATCAGCATGGCGGTGTCGTGCATGAAGCCTTCACCGTGGCCCTTGGCGGCGTACTCGGGCAGCATGCCGCAGAAGGTCTTCCAGTCGCCGCGCTTCCAGATCTCGACCACCTCGTGGTCCAGCGCCTCGAGGAAGGGGCTCCAGATCTTGAAGGCGAACTCCGGCGCGAGGCCGTTCTGCGCGAAGCGGTGGCTGAGCGAGCCGCTGGCGAGAAAGGCCACCGTGCCGTCGTAGTGCTGCTCCACCGCGCAGCGCATCGCCCAGCCCAGCCGCGCGCTGTCGTTCAAGTAGTGCGCTTGGCACAGCGCCGACACCGACACCACCTTGAAGTGCCGGTCCTCGTTCATGTAGCGCATCGGCACCAGCGTGCCGTACTCCGGTGCCAGCGTGGTGTGCTCGTGCGCCAGCGTTTCGACGCCCCTCTCATTGGCCACCCTGGCGAGCAGTTGCCCGAGCGCCGGGTTGCCGGGGAATTCGTAGCCCAGGTTGGCGATGAAGTGCGGCAGCTCGTTGCTGGTGTACAGGCCCTTGAAGTGCGCCGCGCAGTTGACGTGGTAATTGGCGTTGACCAGCCAGTGCGTGTCGAACACGACGATGGTGTCGACGCCGAGCGCGCGGCAGCGGCGGCCGATCTCCTTGTGCCCGTCGATCGCATCCTGCCGCGTGCCCTTGCGCGGGCCGTCGAGCTCGCTGAGGTACATCGACGGCACATGCGTGATCTTGGCGGCGAGTGCCAGCGTGCCCATGCTCAGGCCCCCCAGTGAGGAATGTGATGCGAGCCCAACGACACGGCCACGTTCTTCGGCTCGAGGAACACTTCGTAGCTCCAGGTGCCGCCCTCGCGCCCGGTGCCGCTGGCCTTGGTGCCGCCGAAGGGCTGGCGCAGGTCGCGCACGTTCTGGCTGTTGACGAAGCACATGCCCGCCTCGATGGCCGCGGCCACGCGGTGCGCGCGGCCGATGTTCTCGGTCCAGACGTAGCTCGACAGGCCGTAGGCGATGTCGTTGGCGATGCGGATCGCGTCGGCTTCGTCGTCGAAGGGGATCAGGCAGGCCACCGGCCCGAAGATCTCGTCCTGCGCGATCTTCATGCGGTTGTCGACATCGGCGAACACCGTGGGCCGCACGAAGTTGCCACGCGCCAGGTGCGCCGGCAGATCCGGTGCATCGAGCCCGCCGCACAGCAGCGTGGCACCTTCCTTCGGGCCCAGCTCGATGTAGCTGCGCACCTTGGCCAGATGCGCCTGGCTGATCATCGGGCCGACGATCGTCTTCTCGTCCAGCGGGTCGCCCACCGTGATGCGACGGGCCCGCTCGGCGAACCTCTGCGCGAAGTCGGCGTAGATCGATTTCTGCACCAGGATCCGGCTGCCCGCGGTGCAGCGCTCGCCGTTGTTGCTGAAGATCATGAACACGGCGGCGTCGAGTGCGCGCGCCAGATCGGCGTCGTCGAAGACCACGAAAGGGCTCTTGCCGCCGAGCTCCATGCTGAACTTCTTCAGCCCGGCGGCCTGCACGATCCGGTTGCCGGTGACCGTGCTGCCGGTGAAGGAGATGGCGCGCACGTCGGGGTGGGCGACCAGCGGTTCGCCGGCTTCGCGGCCGTAGCCATGCACGATGTTGAGCACGCCGGCCGGGATGCCAGCCTCCAGCGCCAGTTCGCCCAGGCGCGCCGCACTCATCGGCGACAGCTCGCTCATCTTCAGCACGGCGGTGTTGCCGAAGGCCAGCGCGGGCGCCACCTTCCACGTGGCCGTCATGAAGGGCACGTTCCACGGGCTGATCAGCGCACACACGCCCACCGGGTGGTACAGCGTGTAGTTCAGGTGCGTGGGCGTCGGGTAGGTGTGGCCGTCCACGCGCACGCACATCTCGGCGAAGTAGTGGAAGTTGTCGGCCGCGCGCGGCACCAGTTGCTTGCCGGTCTGCGCGATCACCTGGCCGGTGTCTTGCGTCTCGGTGCGCGCGATCTCCGGCACGTGCGCGGCGATCAGTTCGCCGAGCTTGCGCATCAGCTTCGCGCGTTCGGGGGCAGGCAGGCCAGCCCACTTCGGGAAGGCCGCCTTCGCGGCGGCCACCGCGGCGTCGACCTCGGCGGCACCGCCTTGCGCCACTTCGGCGAGCACCTCCTGTGTCGCCGGGTTGACGGTCTCGAAGCGGTTGCGGCTGTCCACCGGCTTGCCGGCGATCAGGTGCTGGATTTGCATGGAAGAAGGCTCCTGGCGGCCGCGCTCAGCGGCCGAAGATGTCGTCGCCGGCGATCGTGTTGACGAGGCGGCCGATGCCGTCGATCTCGGTCACCACTTCGTCGCCTTCGTTGACGTTGACCACGCCGTCGGGCGTGCCGGTGAGGATCACGTCGCCCGGTCGCAGCGTCATGAAGCCGCTGAGGTATTCGATCAGCGCCGGGATGTCGTCGATCATGTCGGCGGTGTTGCCCTGCTGCGTGACCACGCCGTTGACCAGGGTGCGCAAGGCCAGCGCATGCGGCCCGGGCACGTCGGCCGCGTCGACGAACCAGGGCCCGAGCACGGTGCCGCCGTCACGGTTCTTCACGCGAAGGTTGGGCCGGTACCAGTTCTCGAGGAAGTCGCGGATGGCGTAGTCGTTGCACACGGTGTAGCCGGCCACGTGCTGCATCGCCTCGGTGCGCGACACCCGGTGCGCAGGCTTGCCGATGACCACGGCGAGCTCGCACTCGTAGTGCATGAAGGCCACACCGCGCGGGCGCCGCGTGACGCCGCGGTGACCGATGAGCGAGCCGGGGCCTTTCAAGAACACCAGCGGTTCGTCCTTGGCCGTGACGGTCAGCTCCCTGGCGAGCTCCTTCACGTGGTCGGCATAGTTCAGGCCCAGCGCGATGATCGTGCCCACCTCGAAAGGCGGCAGCCACACCACCTCGTGCTCGGCGAGCACGCGGCCGTCGGCCAGTTGCAGCCCGCGCTCGTGCGGATGTGCGTCGTGGATGGCTCCGGCATGGGCCACGCGGGCAGTCTTCATGTGCAGGCCTCGTCGGTCTCGGCGACCAGCCGGCCTTGCAGGCGGCCCAGCCCGGCGCATTCGAGGGCGAACGATTCACCGGCGCATCCCTGCGGCGCGCCCGCCGACACGCCCAGCATCAGCACGTCGCCGGCCTGCAGCGTCATGAACTCGGTGACGTCCTGCAGCAGTGTCGCCACCGGGCGCACCATGCCGGCCGTGCGCGCCACATGCGCCGGGCGATCGCCCACCGTCACGCGGATCTGCAGCGCATCGGCATCGGCCAGCGCATCGCGCCGCGCCACCGGGCCGAGCAGGCAAGAAGCATCGCGGGCGCGCAGGCGCACGTTGGGGCGGTAGTAGTTGCCGTGCGGCACGCACAGGTCGGCCACCAGCACCCAGCCCGCGACGAAGTCCAGTGCCTGGCCGGCCGCCACGCGGCAGGCGCTGCGGCCGATGACGATGCCCAGCGACGCGCCGATTTCCATTCGCCCGGCATCGCCCGGCACGGCCACGGCCGCGCCGTCGGCGGCCAACGTATTGCGCGGCTTCACGTAGAGCACCGGCGCGCGCGGCGCGGCCTTGTACGGCGGTGCGTTCACGGCCTCGCCCAATGCCGCGAGCGAAGCCGGATCGTTCAGCAACGTGCCGTACACCACCCCGGAAAGCCGCCAGGGCGCGATATCCAGATCGGGCAGGCGGGGCGATGGCATGGGCTGCGGCTGGAGCAAATTGCTAAGATATTAGCAATGTAGTCGCTCAGATGTGAACGAGTCAAGTACGATCCGCCCATGGCCCCGCCCGCCCGACGCACCCGCGCTGCTCCTGGCTTCAAGCACCGCAACCTGCCGCTGCTGCTGCTGCAGGCCCGCGAGCGCGTCATCGGGCGATTCCGGCCGCTGCTCAATGCCAACGGCATCACCGAGCAGCAGTGGCGCATCGTGCGAGCGCTGCTCGAGACGGGGCCGCTGGAGCCGCGCGAGATCGTCGCGGTGTGCGGCATCTCCAGCCCCAGCCTGGCCGGCGTGCTGGCGCGCATGGAGGAGCTGGGCTTCGTGACGCGCGAGCGTCTGGACCACGACCAGCGCCGCATGCTCGTCTCGCTGACGGCGAAGAGCCGCGCGCTGGCGTCCCGCATGGCGCCGCAGGTCGAGGCCGCCTATGCCGAGCTCGAGGGCGTGCTCGGAGCGCCGTTGCTGCAGCGCCTCTACGCGGTGCTCGACGAGCTGGTCGCGACGCTCGAGCCCGCGGCCGACGACGGCAACGGCGCCTGAGCGCCGGTGGCCGTCACAGCGCCTCGAGGTTCGGCCCGCGCAGGCCCACCAGCAGCGCCTTGCCGCTCGCGTCGACGCGGAACTCGCCGTACTTCGCAGGCTGCCAGCGCTGCGCTTCGCCTTCGCGGAAGAACCAGGCGTCGCTGACGAGGATCCAGCGGCCATCCTTCGGCGTCAGCTCGAAGCGGAATTCCTCGGCGGACAGCGGCGTGGCGTCGTCCAGCCGCACGAGGGTGGCCACGCCGCGTTCGTCGCGCCGGGCGATCATGCGCGGCCTCTGGTTCGTCGTCAGGTCGTCCAGCCGCACCTGCACGTCGCCGGGCATGCGGAAGTTCAGGCGCATGAAGTCGCCCTGCATCAGCGAGCGCGGGTCCACCGGCGCCAGCTCCACGAAGACCGGTTGGCCGTGGGCGATCAGGTTCTCCTTCTGCCAGATGCCGCCGTTGGCCACGGCCAGCACGGCGACGACGCTGGCAGCGATGCCCCAGCGCGCCGCGCGGCTGCCGCCCGCATCGTGGCCCGACACGGTCTCTTGTGAGGCGCGGTGGACCGCACCGGCCCACCAGCCCAGGGCACCGAGCACGGCCCCGGCGCCCACCAGCACGGCGGCCTTGGTCGCCAGCGGCCAGTCGAGCTGATAGTAGAAGGCGCCGACGATCCAGGCCGCGGCCACGCCGGCGGCGGCAGCGAGCCGCCAGCGCGCGCTGGTGGCGCAGACCGCGAGCGCGAGCAGCGCGGCACCGAGCGCCGGCATGAACCAGGCCAGCGCCACCAGCACGACGCCGACGCCGGCGTAGGCCGGTCGGCCCAGGCCCGGCCAACGGCGCACGGCCCACCACATGCCGGCCAGCGCCAGCACCGCGGACAACGCCTGGCGAAGCCCCAGCGACCAGGCGGCCGGTGCCCGTCGGCCGAGTTCGCGTGCCACCTCGCCGACGAAGCCGCCGCCCAGGCTGCCGCCCACCAGGAAGGTCATGCCCGACCACCAGGCCAGGCCGGCCAGCGTGGCGAGCAGCCAGCCCGCGGCGATGGATTCGAGCGCGGCGGCCATGCGCGCCAGCGCCGCGCCGCGCAGCCCCTGGTGCTGCAGCCACAGCGCGAGCAGCCAGACGGCAGCGGCGAGATGCCAGCTGAGCCAGAAGCGGTCGAGCGCCATGCCGCCATCGAAATTCCAGCGCGATGGCGAGCCGGCGACGACGAACAGGATCGCCGCCGCTGCGCCGAGCAGCACGCGCAGCCAGGGGCCGCGCACCAGCAGCGCCACGATCAGCGAGACCAGGCAGAGCACAGCCGAGCCGGTCGTGTGGTGCAGATCGCGGAACAGGCCGAAGCCCAGCGATCCGCCGCCCACCAGCAGGGCCGGCACGGCCAGCTGCTCGACGAACAGCGGCACCGAACGCGAGCGCAGCACCACCACCGCGCCGGCCAGCATCAGCGTGCCGATGAAGTAGGGCCCGGCACTGCGGCTGATCAGGTCGCCCAGCAGCATGCCGACCATGCCCAGCAGCGGCAGCGTGGCGAGCCAGGCGCCCAGCGCGGTCAGCAGCACCACCGGCCAGGGGCGTTCGTTGTCGTCCGGCGCGCGCGCCGTGGCCGGCAGCAGGCCTTCGGCGATGCCGGCCTGCAGCACGGCGTCGAGGGATTGGCGACTCATGACGAGGCTCCTTGCGATGCGTGGTGGCGCGACAGGCGCAGCACACCGTTCACGCTGGCCGCCAACAGGCCGGCTGCCACGGCGCCCAGAAGAAACAGGCTGCCGATGGCGTCGCCGCCACGCGAGTTCTCGAACAGCAAGCGCCCGAGACCGGCGACCAGCAGCGTGTTCAGCCCCAGGGCCACGGCGCTGAGCGCGAAGACGTCGAAGCTGCTGCGTGCCGCGAAGGCCGCGGCCGCCACCGCCAGCACGATCAGGCCGAAGGCGTAGTGCGTGCCGACCGAGCGCGAGAACAGGCCGCCCAGCGCGGTCAGCGTGATGATCACCACCGCCAGCGTCGCCGCCGTGCGCAGGGCCCAGACACCGGCGCCGGTGAACCGTTGCAGCGGCGAACTCAGAAAGCCGAGCACCAGCAGCGCGGCGGACCAGCCGGCCAGGTGCGCTGCGAGGTCGCCGGGTTCGACGCGCCAACGGTGGCCCGTGTGCGCATGCACCCACAGCGAGATCGCCGTCATGACGATCAGCGCCCACGGCGACCACAGCAGATCCGAGCGCAGGCCCAGGCACAGCGGCAGCGTCAGTACTGCCCACAGCGCGAACAGCTGCCAGGGGTCGGCGCCGGTCTGGTAAGTCTGGCCGAAGTAGGCGAACAGCCCGCCGGTGGCGAGAAGGGCGACCAGCGACAGCGCGGCGCGAGCGCCGGCGCGCCAGAACGCGCCCAGTCCCATCGCGACGATGGCGCTTTCGAGCACGGCGAAGCGGCCGAAGCGGCCGAGCGTCTCCCAGTTCGCCGCGATCCAGAAGATCAGCCCGAGGCCGCCGAGCGCGGCGGCCAGCCCCGCGATGCCGATCGGCAGCCAGCGCGACAGCGATTCGGGTTGGCGATGAAAGCCCGCGAGTGCTTCGAGCCGCCGCGAGGCGTCATCCTCCAGCCGGTGTTCGGCGGCGAGTTCGTACAGCGCCAGTCTCAAGTCCATCGATCCTCCCCAGGTGTGTGATGGCGCAGGCATCGTAGCCTCGCGCAGGCCGAGCAATCGGGGCGAGATGGAGTTGGCCACCGGGCAACACCGGCGGTGGCGTGGCGCGATACCGCGCGGAGGATGGCGTCAGCGCTTCTGGTACTGGGTGGCGCCGAACAGCGCTTCGCGCGCCTTGTCGTCGACCAGGGGCTTGCGCTGGTTGGCCAGCACCTCGACGCCGCGCTGCACGGCCGGGCGGTGGCCGATCTCGTCGAACCAGCCCTTGAGGTGCGGGTGGTCGTTCCAGTCGATGCCTTGGTTCTTCCAGGAGCGCAGCCAGGGAAAGATGGCGATGTCGGCGATCGAGTATTCCGGCCCGCCGATGTACTTGCTCTTCGCCAGGCGCCGGTCCATCACGCCGTACAGGCGCTTGGCCTCGTTGGTGTAGCGGTCCACGGCGTACGGAATCTTTTCGGGCGCGTAGATGCGGAAGTGGTGCGCCTGGCCGAGCATCGGGCCGACGCCACCCATCTGGAACATCAGCCACTCCAGCACCTCGTACTTGCCGCGCGTGTCGGCCGGCAGGAAGCGGCCGGTCTTGCCCGCCAGGTACAGCAGGATGGCGCCGGACTCGAACAGCGAGATCGGCGCGCCGTCCGGGCCATCGGGATCGACGAGTGCTGGGATCTTGTTGTTCGGGCTGATGCGCAGGAATTCGGGCTTGAACTGGTCGCCGGCGCCGATGTCGACCGGGATCACGCGGTACGGCAGGCCGCACTCCTCGAGCATGATGTGAACCTTGTGGCCATTCGGGGTCGGCCACGAATACACTTCGATCATGATCTCGTTCTCCAGGTCAGGGCAGTTCGCCGTGGCTCACACTCTAGTGGATTGATCGCCAGCATGCTGGAGTCGTTCAAGCGCTTCTTCGTGGGCCAGGCGCCCGCCCCCGAATGGGCCGACGTGGCCGAATGGGCGGGCAAGCGCAGTCTGCATTTCAAGCGGGTGCACGAGGGCGAAGGGTTCGTCGTCGACGGGCGTCTCGACGACAGGCCCTGGCGCATGGAATGGGGCCCGCCGCAGCGCGCCTACATCGCCGGCCGCGAACTGCGCATCCGCATGGAACTCAAGCTGCCGGGCGACCTGCAGATGCTGTTGCTGTCCAAGCCGCTGATGGACCAGCTCGAGCGGCAGACCTACGAGAACTTCACCGAAGGCCTGCAGACGCAGATCGACACCTCCTCGCCCGAGGAGATGCGCTGGCTGGTGATGTTCCCCAAGCTCAACCTGAACGGCTACCGCGTGCTGCGCAGCCACTTCGGCATGGTGGCCAGCGCGCCGCCGACGGGCCTGGCCTGGATCGAGGGGCCGCTGGGCCTGCACCTGGAGCGCGCCCTGGGCACCTTGCTGCAGAACGACCCGCCCTTCGTGCTGATGACGCTGCGAGGCCGTGCCTATCTGCGCACGCAACTGGTCGATCCCGACCCAGCCTCGCTGGCGATCGCGCTCGACCTCTTCGAAACCGCGGTGGCGCAAGCCCTGCGCGTCGCACAGCACCTGGGCGACAGCGCCCAGGAATGGCCGAGCACCGGCTCGACCGCCTGGCAGAACTTCGACGACAGCAAACCGCGTTGAGCGGTTTGCGCCGCGCCGGGGCCGGCGTGCGGCCCGGCGCCTCAGGCGTGTTTGCCGATCTCGAGCTTGGCGATCGCGTTGCGGTGCACTTCGTCCGGGCCGTCCGCGTAGCGCAGCGTGCGCGCGGCCGTGTAGAAGTAGGCCAGCGGCGTGTCCTGGCTCATGCCGGCGCCACCGTAGACCTGCATCGCCCAGTCGATCACCTTGCAGGCCATCGTCGGCGCGACCACCTTGATCATGGCGATCTCGGCCTGGGCGCTCTTGTTGCCGGCCATGTCCATCATCCAGGCGGCCTTCAGCGTGAGCAGGCGGGCCTGGTCGATCATGCAGCGCGCCTCAGCGATGCGCTCGCGCGTCACGCCTTGCTCGGCCACCGGCCGGCCGAAGGCCACGCGCCTGGTGGCGCGCTTGCACATCAGCTCGAGAGAGCGCTCGGCCAGGCCGATCAGGCGCATGCAGTGGTGGATGCGCCCAGGGCCGAGGCGGCCTTGCGCGATCTCGAAGCCGCGGCCCTCGCCGAGCAGGATGTTGCTGGCCGGCACGCGCACGTTCTCGAACAGAACTTCCATGTGGCCGTGCGGCGCGTCGTCGTAGCCGAACACCTGCAGCGGGCGCAGCACCTTCACCCCCGGCGTGTCGGCGGGCACGAGGATCATCGACTGCTGCGAGTGGCGGGCGGCGCTCGGGTCGGTCTTGCCCATGAAGATGTAGATCTTGCAGCGCGGGTCGCCGGCGCCGGAGGTCCACCACTTGCGGCCGTTGATGACGTAGTCGTCGCCGTCGCGCACGATGCGCGCCTCGATGTTGGTGGCGTCCGACGAGGCCACCGCCGGCTCGGTCATCGCGAAGGCGCTGCGCATCTTGCCGTCGAGCAAGGGCTCGAGCCACAGCTTCTTGTGCTCTTCGCTGCCGTAGCGGACGATGGTTTCCATGTTGCCGGTGTCGGGCGCCGAGCAGTTGAACACCTCGCTGGCCCAGGGCACGCGGCCCATGATCTCGGCCAGCGGCGCGTATTCCTGGTTCGACAGGCCGACGCCGTAGTTGCCCGAAGTGTTTTTGTGGCCATCGGCGCTGGGCGGCAGGAACAGGTTCCACAGGCCGGCGGCACGCGCCTTGGGCTTGAGCTTCTCGATCACCTCCAGCGGCGTCCAGCGCTTGCCCGCCGCCGTGTTGGCCTCGATCTCCGCCCACCACGCCGGCTCGGCCGGGTAGATGTGCTCGTCCATGAAGCGCTGCAGCTGAGCCTGCAGTTCGCGCGTGCGCGGTGAATAGCTGAAGTCCATGCGTCTCTCCGGGGTTGTCAGGCGGACTGCGCGATGCGCCAGCCCATTTCGGCCAGGGGCCGCGCACCGGCGCCGGCAGAGGTCGCCTGTGCGCTCGAGGCGGTGCCCTCGACGACGCGCTTGGCGATGCCCTGCAGAATGCCGGCCATGCGGAACAGGTTGTAGGCCATGTAGAAATTCCAGTCGGCCATCACCGCGTCGGCGTCGGGGCGGCCGGTGCGCTCGCAGTAGCGGCGCACGTAGGTCTTCTCGTCAGGGATGCCCAGCGCCGCCAGATCCACGCCGCCGATGCCGCGGAACGATCCCGGCGGGATGTGCCACGACATGCAGTGGTAGCTGAAGTCGGCCAGCGGATGGCCCAGCGTCGACAGCTCCCAGTCGAGCACGGCGAGGATGCGCGGCTCGGTGGGGTGGAAGACGAGGTTGTCGAGCCGGTAGTCGCCATGCACCACCGACACCTGGCTCTCGTCGCGCGCGCTCGCCGGCATGTGCGCGGGCAGCCATTCCATCAGTCGGTCCATCGCCTCGATGGGTTCGGTGATCGAGGCGATGTACTGTTTGCTCCAGCGGCCGATCTGGCGGTCGAAGTAGTTGCCGGGCTTGCCGTACGAGGCCAGGCCGGCGGCGTTCACGTCGACCTTGTGCAACGCGGCGATGACGCGGTTCATCTCGTCGTAGATGGCGCTGCGCTCGGCGTTGGGCAGGCCCGGCAGGGTCTGGTCCCACAGCACGCGGCCCTGCACGAACTCCATCACGTAGAAGGCGCGGCCGATGACGGATTCGTCGTCGCACAGCAGGTGCATGGTCGGCACCGGCACGCCGCTGCCGCGCAGCGCGCGCATGACCGTGAACTCGCGCTCAATCGCGTGCGCCGAGGGCAGCAACTTGGCCACCGGCCCGGGCTTGCAGCGCATCACGTAGGTGGTGGCCGGCGTGACCAGCTTGAAGGTCGGGTTGGATTGCCCGCCCTTGAACTGCTCGACCGTGAGCGGGCCGCGAAAGCCGTCCAGATGCATCTCGAGGTGGGCCTGCAGCATCGCGATGTCGAACGCGTGCTGCTGGGCGACGGGTTTGGTTCCGGAATAGGCGTCCATGGGCTTGTCAGAAACGGTGGATGACAAACCGGCCGCGGCCGCGGCCGGCGCGGCTGAGAGTCACTTCTCGGCGATGGCGAGCAGCTTGTCCTTCGACAGCACGACCAGGCGCGTCGGCTCGATGCGCACGGCGCCCTCGCGCTCGAAGCCCTTGAGCTCCTGGTTGACGCGCTGCCGCGAAGCACCGAGCAGCTGCGCCAGGTCTTCCTGGGCGAGCTGCAGGCCGATGCGGATCTCCTCGCCTTGCTCGATGCCATAGGCACGAGCCAGCAACAGCACCTGCTTGGCCAGTCGCGCGGCGAGCGGCCGCGTGTTCAGGTCTTCGATGGTGTCGAACATCAGCCGCAATCGCCGGCAGTTCAGGCGCAGCAAGGCGTCGTACAACTCGACATGCTGCGTCAGCAGTTCCTTGAAATCGGCCTTGCGAACGATCAGCAGCGTGGTCTCGCCATGCGCGCTGCCGTCGTGCGTGCGCGGCAGGCCGTCGAACAGGGCGATGTCGCCGAACCAGGTGCCGGGCTCGACGTAGGTGAGCGTGACCTGCTTGCCCGACAGCGACACCGAGCTGACGCGCACGGCTCCCTTGGCCACGCCGACCCACTCCTGGGCGGGCGTGCCGCGAGCCGTCAAGGTGGCGCCGTCGGCCAGGCGCCGGACCGTCGAGCGGGCGAGGATGGCCTGGCGCAGGGGCAGCGAGAGCTTCGAGAACCAAGAGCCCGACTCGATGTTGGAACGTTCGTCGATGGTAAGCGCGGGGGTGTTCATGTTCAGTCGCTGACGTGACAGCATGATGCGGCTGTGCCAACCTATTGTCCACGAGCGAAACCCCGCCACGAGGAGACGAAAATGAGCACCACCGAACTGCAGATCCCCAGCCGCCAGGGGCAGGTCAGCGCCGAAGAATGGCAGACCCGCGTGGACCTCGCCGCGGCCTACCGGCTGGTCGCGCTGTTCAAGTGGGACGACCTCGTGTTCACCCACATCAGCGCGCGGGTGCCGGGCCGCGACAACGAGTTCCTCATCAACCCCTATGGGCTGATGTTCGAGGAGATCACCGCGTCGAGCCTGGTGCGCATCGACACCGCCGGCAAGAAGCTCGACGACTCGCCGTTCCCGGTCAACCCGGCCGGCTTCACGATCCACAGTGCCATCCATGCGGTGCGCCACGACGCGCAGTGCGTGCTGCACACGCACACGCTCAACGGCATCGCCGTCTCGGCGCAGCAGGGAGGCGTGTTGCCGCTGTCCCAGCAGTCGATCTTCGTGCTGTCCAGCCTGGGTTACCACGGCTACGAGGGCGTGGCGCTCAACGAGGACGAGAAGCCCCGCCTGGTGGCCGATCTGGGCGACAAGTCCTTCCTGATGCTGCGCAATCACGGCCTGTTGACGGTGGGGCCGACGATTGCCGACGCCTTCCTGAACATGTACCTGTTCGAGACGGTGTGCACGATCCAGGTCCGCGCGCTGGCCGGCAGCCGCGAATTGACGCACGTCGATCCACGCATCATCGCGGGGGCCCAGCAGCAGGCGAAGCAGGTGACCCGAGGTGTGGGCGGCGGGGCGCTGACCTGGCCGGGCCTGTTGCGCCGGCTCGACCGCCAGAACCCCGGCTACCGCAGCTGACGAAGCGCGCGGGCGGCGATCACTCGAAGCGCGGCGCGCGCTTGCCGACGAAGGCCTGGATGCCTTCGCCGCCGTTGGCGTGGAACAGGTTGACGATGAAGTGGTCGCGCTCGGCGCCGAGCTGGGCGTTCAGCGGTTGATCGGCCGCCGCATTGAGCAGCTCCTTGCCGCTGGCCAAGGCATTGGGTGCCATCGCGGACAGGCGGTCGGCCAGCCGCAGCGCCTCGGCCAGCGCGTTGCCCGGCTCGGTGACGGCGTTGACGATGCTCCAGCCTTGCAGCTGCCGCGCCGAGACGGGCTCGGCCAGCCACACCATCTGCTGCACCGCCTGGCGGGGCAGGGCGCGCAGCAGCTGCCAGCTGGCGCCACCGTCGGGCGACAGCCCGAGCTTGGCGTAGGAGAGGATGAACTTCGCGTCGTCGGCAGCGACGATCATGTCGCAGGCCAGCGTGAGCGAGAAACCTGCGCCCGCCGCGGCGCCTTCGACGGCCGCCAGCACCGGTTTCGGGCAAGCGCGCAGCGCCTCGACCCACTGGTTCAGCCGCTCGAGCATGCGGGCCTGGGCCGGCGGGCCCGCCTGCCGGCGTGCCATCAGGCCCTGCAGATTGCCGCCGGCGCAGAAGTGCTGGCCGGCGCCGCGCAGGATCACACAGCGCACCTCGTCATCGGACTCGGCCGTGCTCAGCGCCTCGATGCCGGCCGTGATGACCGCCTCGGACAGCGTGTTGCGGGTCTCCGGGTCGCTGATCGTGAGAATCAGCACGGCGCCTTGGCGCTCGGTCAACAGTTCGGAAGGCATGGGCTCGCGAGGCGCCGGTGATCGGTCGATTGTGTCACGGCACCGTGCCGGCGGCCCCTGCGTTCGAAGGATCGACTCAGGTGGCTTCATGCTAGAGTCTTCGAGCATAAAAACACATCGCAGAATGCGCCGAGCCTCGCTCTCTCTTCCTCTCGCCTTCGTCGGCATTGCCTTGCTGTGCACCGCAGGGCCGGCGCAGGCGCTGGGCTTTGGCCGATCGATCAATGCGTCCTACCTCGGCCAGCCGCTGAACTTCGCGGCGACCGTGCGCCTGGAAGCCGACGAAACGCTGCCGCGCGAGTGCGTTGCTGCCGAGGTTCAGTCGGGCGACAACAAGCTGCCGTCGGTTGCCTTGCGCGTCACTGTGGAACCCGGCGCGAACGCCAACGAACGGCTGATCCGGGTCAGCACGCAGACACAGATCGACGAGCCGGTGGTCACCGTCACGGTGACGGCAGGCTGCCTGCCGCGGCTCACCCGCAGTTTCGTGACTTTGATGGACCCGCCGGGGCTCAATCTCGCTCAGGGTGGCGCGGCAGTTCCAGAAGTCTCGCTGCCTGCGCAGCGTGTGGACGCCGACGTGGCGCCGGTCGTCTCGGTGGTGCAGGGGGCACAAGCCGCCTCGGCGCCCGCGCGTGCGCTGGCTGCCCCGCCCGATGCTCGCCCGGTGCGCCCGCGCGCAGCAGCGGCCCCGAGACCTGCGCCGCGCCAGCGAAGCACAGCGGCGCCTGCGGCCACGGCTCAGCCGCGCGAACGCAAGGCCGCTGCACCGGTAGCGATTGCCAAGGCGGGGGGCTCGCGCTTGCAGCTGGAAGCCGGGACGGCCGCCACGCTGTCGGCTGCGGCTGCGTCCGCTGCCGCGGCGAGGGCAGCCGCAGCGCCGGCGCAGACGGCTTCGGCGGCGGCCGCCGCTGAAATGGCCGCCTCGTCGGCCGCCCAGGCCATGGCCGCTGCGGCCAGTGCGGCATCGGCGGCGGAGCAGCGGGTTGCCTTGCTGGAGGAGCAGCTGCGCGCACTTCGCGAGGAGTCGAAGAAAACCCAGCAGGCTCTGGCCACGCTGCAGTCCAGCCTGAACGATGCGCAGGCATCCCGATATTCGAATCCGCTTGTCTATGGCCTGGCGTGGCTGTCGGCGCTGCTCGCATTGGCCGTCGCCGCACTGTGGTGGCGCCAGTCGCAATCTCGCCAATCGTCGCAGTGGTGGCTCGCGCCCTCGGCCGGTTCGGTGGCGCAGACGCAGTCGGTCAAGCCGGTGGCCACGCGGGGCCCGGCCAGCGAGGCTGCTGCCGCACGCCAGGAGACCCAGCCTGCGGTGATGGACGAACGCAACGTCGTGCGCACGATCGAAGAGGAATCCTCGGCGTTCCGCACCGAGGTCCTCGATGCGCCGGCGACGCTGTCGCCGATGGTCGCCGAAGCGGCCAGCCCACGCCGTGAGCTGTCGGTCGAAGAACTGATCGATCTGGAGCAGCAGGCCGATTTCTTCGTCGTGCTGGGCCAGGACGATGCCGCCATCGATCTGCTGATGGGCCATGTGCGCAGCAGCGGCGGCGTGAGCCCGCTGCCCTACCTCAAGCTGCTCGAGATCTACCGCCGCCGGGGCGAGCACGACTCGTACGAGCGTGTGCGCGAACGTTTCAACCGCCGTTTCAGCGCCTATGCGCCCGACTGGGACAGCGATCTCCAGCACGGCCGCACGCTCGACGACTATCCGCAGGTGCTGAGGCAGTTGCAGCGGCTGTGGGACGAGCCGCAACGCGTCACGCAGATGCTCGACGCCACGCTGATGCGCCAGGACGCCGAAGGCGAGACCTACGACCTGCCGGCCTACCGCGAACTGCTTTTCCTGTACTCGATTGCCCGTGACCTGGCGGAGCATCCTTCGAACGCGCGTGCCGTCGACCTGCTGCTGCCGATGGACGGCGAAGCGGCCGAGAAGCCGATCGAGCAGTTGACGGCCAGCCGCCTGATGGGATTCGCGGCCACCGACCAGTTGACGGTGCAGGTGGATCTCGATGTCACCCGTCCGATGACCGGCAAGGAGCCGCCTGCCTCGGACTTCCTCGGGTTGGTCGACCCGAAGCTCAAGCGCGGCGACACCGATCGCGGCTGAGCCTTTGCGGCCTTGCCGCGGCCCGCGTCAGAGCGCGGCCAGCCGCTCCAGCGCGAGATTCAGCGTCTCGTCCTTCTTCGCGAAGCAGAAACGCACGATGCGCTGCTCGAAACCGCCCTGGTAGAAAGCCGACAGCGGTATCGCGGCCACGCCCACCTGCGTGGTCAGGCGCCGGCAGAAGGACTCCTCCGTCTCGTCGCTGATGGCCGAGTAGTCGACGCACTGGAAGTAGCTGCCTTCGCTGGGCAACAAGGTGAAGCGGCTGCCGGCGAGGCCGGCGCGGAACAGATCGCGCTTGCGCTGGTAGAAGGCCGGCAATGAAAGGTGGTGCGACGCATCGGCCATGAAGGCCGCCAGGCCGTGCTGCATCGGCGTGTTGACGGTGAACACGTTGAACTGGTGCACCTTGCGGAACTCGGCCGTCAGCGCCGCCGGCGCCGCCACGTAGCCGACCTTCCAGCCGGTCACGTGGTAGGTCTTGCCGAAGCTCGAGACGATGAAGGCGCGCTGCGCCAGTTCCTCGTGTCGAGCCACGCTCTCGTGGCGCACGCCGTCGTAGACCATGTGCTCGTAGACCTCGTCGGCAATCAGCAGCACGTCGGTCGGGCGCAGCAGCTCGGCCAGGCGTTGCATGTCCTGCGTCGTCCACACCGTGGCGCTGGGGTTGTGCGGCGTGTTGACGATGATCGCGCGCGTCTTCGGCGACAGCGCTGCGGCAATGCGCGCGAAGTCCGGGCGAAAGGTGCCCGGCACCAGAGGCACGTGCACCGCACGGCCGCCGGCGAGCTCGATGTTCGGTTCGTAGCTGTCGTAGCAGGGGTCGAGCACGATCACCTCGTCGCCCGGGTGCACGATGGCCAGGATGGCGGTGATGATCGCCTGCGTCGCACCGGCGGTGATGGTGATCTCGCTGCCGGCGTCATAGCGGCGGCCGTAGAGCGATTCGATCTTCGCGGCCACCGCCTCGCGCAGCACCGGCACGCCGGCCATCGGCGGGTACTGGTTGAGCCCGCCGCGCATCGCCGCGCTCACCGCGTCGAGCAGGCGCGGGTCGCAGTCGAAGTCCGGGAAACCCTGGCCGAGGTTCACGGCGCCATGCTGCTGGGCCAGCGCCGACATCACGGTGAAGATGGTGGTGCCGACGTTCGGCAGGCGGCTGGTGATCGCGGGCGTGCGGGCGGTGGCGGTGGTCATGGTGGGAGAGCTCAGAGCTGATAGTCCTGCGCATCGGGCTTCTGGCCCGACAGCGCCTGGGTGATGAGGTTGCGGCCGAGCCGGTCGGACAGCATTTCGGCGAACGCGAAGACGAAGTTTCTCAGGTACGCGCCGCGCTTGAAGGCAATGCGCGTGACGTTGCGGCCGAACAGGTGACCCACCGGCCGGGAGGCGAGTTCGCCGTTCGGCGGATCGTCGCGCACCGCGATCTCGGCCACGATGCCCACGCCCAGGCCGAGGCGCACGTAGGTCTTGATGACGTCGGCGTCGATCGCCTCGAGCACGATGTTCGGCTTGAGGCGCCGCGCGGCGAAGGCCTGGTCGACGCGGGTGCGACCGCTGAAAGACGGGTGGTACGAGACCAGCGGCTGCAGCGCCAGGTCCTCCAGCTCGATGCGCTCGAGCTGCGCAAGCGGGTGGCCGGCCGGCATCACCAGCGCGTGCTGCCACTCGTAGCAGGGCAGGGTGACCAACTCGTCGTGAGCGTCCAGCGCCTCGGTGGCCAGGCCGATGTCGGCGATCTCCTCGATCACCATGCGTGCCACCTGGTCGGGTGAGCCCTGGTGCAGGCTGACATTGACCTTGGGGAAGCGCCTGCGCAGTTGCGCGATGGGTTCGGGCAGGAAGTAGCGGGCCTGGCTGTGGGTGGTGGCGATCGACAGCGTGCCGGCGTCCTGCTTGGAGAACTCCTCGCCAATGCGCTTGAGGTTGCCGACCTCGCGCATGATCACCTCGATCGACCTGAGCACCTGCTGGCCCGGCTCGGTGATGCGGCGCAAGCGTTTGCCGTGGCGCGCGAAGATGTCCACGCCGAGTTCGTCTTCCAGTTCGAGGATGGCCTTGGAGATGCCCGGCTGCGAGGTGAACAGCACCTTGGCCGTCTCGGTCAGGTTCAGGTTCTGGCGCACTGCTTCCTGGACGAAGCGGAACTGATGCAGGTTCATTATTTCCGCGCGATCTGTTGATCGGGCGGATTATTCCATCGAGCGCTGTTCAGCGCGTGTCGGCAGATCGCAGCGAGGCAGCCGCCATCGCCGCGACGACTCCGTCGTCCTCGCCGACTGCCGGGCGAAGCAGCCACTGGACCTGCGGATGCGCACTCTTGAGCGTCTCGAGCAGTGCCGGCAGGTCCTTGCGCACATGGCCGCCGGCGCCCAGGAACAGGGGCACCACCTCGACGCGCGTGCAGCCCTGCGTCGCCAGCGCGTGGCCGGCGTCGACCAGGCCGGGCGTCATGAACTCCAGGAAGCTCAGCTCGACCGCGACCGATGCATCGGCTCGCCGAACGCGTGCCGCCACGTCCTCGAAGGGCAGGGCCCAGCGCGGGTCGCGCGCGCCGTGGGCAAACAAGAGCAGTCCGCGCTTCATCGGTAGCGCACCAGCCAGCTGAACGCGGCCAGCGAGACGAGCAGGAACAGCGCGCTGGGTGCCGCGGCGACGATCCACGGCGTCCAGTTGCGCAGCAGGCCGAGGTGGCTGGACATGTTGTTGAGCAGGACGAAGCTGATGCCCAGCATGATGCCAGCGAACACCTTCAGGCTGATGCCGCCGGCCCGGGCACTCAGGTAGGCGAAGGGCAGGGCCAGGGCCATCATCACGAGGCAGGCGAAGGGGTAGAGCGCACGTTTCCAGAACTGGATCTCGTACTGCTGAGCGGCCTGTTCGTTGTCGGCGAGGTGACCGATGTAGCGGAACAGCTCGACCGTCGACATGGTGGACAGCGGCAAAACCGCGGCCGCCACCACGCCGGCCGAGAGCGTGCTCGGCCAGGACAGCGTCGCGAGCTTCTCTTCGCTGGCCACCGGCTGCGCATTGGCGCTGGCCACGCTCCAATGCGTCACCACCGCGCCGGCGAGCTGCCAGGCGTCGTCGTCGCCGATGCGCGCGCTGGCGGCCCCGATGCGACGCACCAGGCGGCCATCGGTGTCGAACTCGAAGATGCGGATGTCCTGCAGCGTGGCGTCGGCGCCGGTCGAGCCGACGTTGACCGAGTAGCTGCGTTCGCCTTCGGGCGTGCTCGCGCGATCCTTCAACCAGGCGCCGGTGCGGCCCAGCCGCAGCTTTCCCATCGCACGGGCCTGCAGCTCGGTGGCTTGCCGCTCGCTCCACGGCGCGACGTAGTCGCCGATCACGTAAGTGGCCGTGGCGAACATCAGCCCCAGGCCGGCGAGCAGCGACAGTGCCCGCCCCGGGCCGAGTCCGCCGGTGCGCAGGATGGTGTATTCCGACGATTGCGCGAGGCGCGCCAGCGCATAGATCGTGCCGATCAGCACGGCGATCGGCGCGAGCTCGTAGAGGTGCCCCGGCACCTGCAGCGCCGAATATGCGGCCGCATGCAGCAGCGTATAGCCCTTGCCGACATCGCCGAGCTCCTCGACGAAGTCGATGAAGAAGAACAGCGAAAGGAAGGCCAGCGCCACGAACAGCACCGACGAGACGATGTCGCGATAGAAGAGGCGCCGGACGGTCTTCATGCAGTGGCTGGCAGCGTCGTGCGGGGGCGGCGCCAGCCGAAGCGTCGATTGCCCTGCTCGCGCCACCACAGCAGCAGCAGGGCCAGCACGAAGGCGCCTCCATGGAACAGCGTGAGCGCGGCGCCCATGCCCAGCTTGCCCGATGCCACCCAGGCCTGCGACAGGTTGATCACGTTGTAGTACACGACGAAGGTGAGCAGCGCGAAGAGCAGGTTCCAGTTGCTGGCGCGGCGCGGGTTCGAGGCCGACAGCGGAATCGCCAGCAGCAGCAGGTTGGCCGCACCGAACAGCAGGCCGAGCCGCCAGGCCAGCTCGCCCTGGTTGCGCGGCGTCGGCTGGGCGAGCAACTGCAGGCTGGCCAGGGCCTTGGGGGGCAGTTCCTCGACGCCTGCGAGCACACGTTCGCCGGCCAGCACGCGGTAGGTCTCGAAGCGTGACAGCGTCTTCTCGGAGGTCTCGAAGTCCTGCTCGTTTCGCTGGCCGCGGTCGAGCACGAGAAAACGGTCCTCGCCCTGCAACTCGATGTGGCCGGTGCGCGCCGAGGTCACCGATTCCGTCAGCGGCGAACTGGCGAGAATGAACACGTTGCGGCCGGTGCGACCGTCCTGCGAGTCGCGTTCGATGAAGAACACCCGCCGCCCGTCGCTCGAGGTCTGGAACTGGCCGGGTGCGACGCGTGACAGATCGGAGCGGCGCTCGAAACGCTCCTTCATCTGCGCGGCGCGTTCGTTCTGCCAAGGCCAGACGAACAGCGCCAGCGCGGCGATCACCACCAGCACCGGCCAGCTGGTGCGCAGCACCGGGCCCACGAAGCGGCTCAGGCCCACGCCGCTGGCGAACCAGATCGTCATCTCGCTGTCGCGGTACATGCGGCCCAGCGTGGCCACCACCGAGATGAACAACGACAGCGCCAGCATGGTCGGCAGGTGGCCGAGTGCGGCGTAGCCGAGCAGCAGCACCACGTCCTGCGGCGACACGCGTCCCCCGGCCGCGAGGCCCAGCGTGCGGATCAGCATCATGGTCAGCACGATGGTCAGGATGACGACCAGCGTGGCGCCGAAGCTGCGCGCCAGGTCAGCGCGCAGAGTGGAATCGAATAACATCGTGCGATTGTCTTCTGTGGCTCTGATTATGGACTTTCGTCAACACACCGCCTCGCTCGACACCCTTGCATCCGTCGCCTGCGATGCCCTCCTGGTCGTGCTGGCTGGCGAGAAGGCCGAGCGCACGCTCGACGCCACGCTGGCCAGGCTGCTCGCCGATGCCGTCGCCCATGGCGACTTCGAGTTCAAGCGCGGCAAGGCCGTGCTGCTGCACCGGCCCGCCGGCGTGAAGGCGGCGCGGGTGGTGTTCGCTGCCTGCGGCGCGGCCACGCCCAAATCGTTGAAGGCGGCCTTCGCGGCCGGCGTCGGCCAGCTCAAGGGCGGCGGAAGCAGGCATGTCGCGGTGGCCGTCGGCGGCGCTGGCGACGCGAGCGCGGAGCTGGCCGAGGCGCTGGTCGCCGCGGTCGGCGAAACCACCTACGTCTACCGCCACACCAAGCCGGGCGCACCTGCCGCCGGCGCGCTGGAGCGGGTCACGCTGCTGTGCGGCAAGGCTGCGGCCAAGGCCGTCACGCAGGGCTTGGCGCGTGGCCAGGCCGTCGCGGCCGGCGTCACGCTGGCGCGCGAACTGGCCAACCGGCCGGGCAACCACTGCACGCCGACCTACCTCGGCGAGCAGGCCAAGAAGCTCGGCAAGGAGTACGGCCTGAAGGTCGAGGTGCTCGACCGCAAGGCGATCGAGAAGCTCGGCATGGGCTCCTTCCTCGCCGTGGCGCAAGGTTCGGCCGAACCGCCGCGCTTCATCGTCGCGCAGTACCACGGCGCCGCGAAGACGCAGGCGCCGATCGTGCTGGTCGGCAAGGGCATCACCTTCGACACCGGCGGCATCTCGATCAAGCCGGCCGCCGAGATGGACGAGATGAAGTTCGACATGGGCGGAGCCGCCAGCGTGCTGGGCACGCTGCGCGCAGTGGCCGAACTCAAGCCGAAGCTGAACCTCGTCGTCATCGTGCCGACCTGCGAGAACATGCCTGGCGGCCGCGCCATCAAGCCGGGCGACGTGGTCAAGAGCATGTCGGGCCAGACCATCGAGATCCTCAATACCGATGCCGAGGGCAGGCTGATCCTGTGCGACGCGCTCACCTACGCCGAGCGCTTCAAGCCGGCCTGCGTGGTCGACGTGGCCACGCTCACGGGTGCCTGCGTGATCGCGCTCGGCCACCACCATACGGGCCTGTTCACCGCCGACGACGCGCTGGCCGCGCAGCTGCTGGCCGCCAGCACGGCGTCTCTCGATCCGGCCTGGCGCATGCCGCTGGACGAGGAGTACGAAGAGGCGCTGAAGAGCAACTTCGCCGACATGGGCAATGTCGGCGGGCGTGCCGGCGGCGCGATCACGGCGGCCATGTTCCTGCGCAAGTTCACCGGCAAGTACCGTTGGGCCCACCTGGACATCGCCGGCACGGCCTGGAAGTCCGGCGCTGCCAAGGGCGCCACTGGGCGGCCCGTGCCCTTGCTGACCCACTTCGTGATGTCGCAGGCGTCCTGAGGCACGCCGCGTCTGCGATGACCCGGGTCAGCTTCCATTTCAACGTGCCGCATCGGCTGGGCTATGCCTGCCGGCTGCTGCGCAAGGCGACCCGGCAGAACGCGCGCGTCACCGTCACCGGCACGGCCGCGGCACTTTCCGAGCTCGACCGCGCCTTGTGGACTTTCGAAGCGACGGAGTTCGTGCCGCACGTGATGGTGCGCCACGGCGAGGCGATTCCCGAGCGGCAGCGCGACACGCCGGTGTGCCTGGTCGAGTCTCTTGCTGGTGCGCTGCACCACGACGTGCTGCTCAACCTCGGTGCCGAGCCGCCGGCAGGTTTTGAGAGCTTCGAGCGGCTGGTCGAGATCGTCTCCACCGACGATGGCGATCGGGCTGCGGCGCGCGCGCGCTGGAAGCACTACGCTTCGCGGGGTTATCAGATCGAGAAGCACGAGGTGGAGGGATGAGCCTGCGCCCCGCACCACCGGGCCGGGTGCCGACCCTCACCGAGGTCGTGCGCATGCCCGAGGCGCAGGCACCGGCGGCTGCCGTGCCCGCGCCGGCGGCCGATCCTCAGGCCTTCGCGCCCACCGTGCCCGCTTCACTCGAGCAGCTTCGTGGTGGTGGTGTCGTCACCGGCCCGAAGGCGATCGACGAGGACGAACTCGTTCAGCGCGTGCTGGCCGACCTGCAGCGGCAGATCGACCTGATGCTCGAGGTCAAGCTGCGCGAGGTGCTCGCGCCGGCCCTGACCCGCGCCACCGACGCGTTGATGCGCGAAGCCCGCACCGAGCTGGCATCGACCTTGCGTGACATCGTCTCGCGAGCCGTCGCTCAGGAACTCTCCCGTCATCGCTAAGCTTGGCGAGCGCGTTGAGTCCTGAGCCTGCACCGGGAGCGCCTCCGCGTTTACCCGGGCACAGGCCGACTGCCGAACCATCTGGATGCTTCGTTCGAAGCCGCGCGTTTCCCCCGAGGATTCGCAGGTTTCCCCTGAGCAATCCCGGTGGAGATGCGGTTTTTTTTGGGGTATCGTGTCGGCCGTTGAGATAAACCCTCTCTTCCGATCGCTCTCAACATTCCAACCGGAGGTTATTGCATGCAAGTCAAATTCAATGCCGTGGTGGCTGCAGCCGCTCTGCTCATCGCAGGTGCTGCGTCGGCCCAGGACATGGTCGTCAAGATCGGCCACGTCGGCCCCACCAGCGGCGCCATCGCCCACCTGGGCAAGGACAACGAGAACGGCGCGCGCATGGCCATCGACGAGCTGAACGCCAAGGGCGTGATGATCGGCGGCAAGAAGGTCAAGTTCGAACTGCTGGCCGAAGACGACGCCGGCGATCCGAAGCAAGGCACGGCCGTTGCCCAGAAGCTGGTCGACGCCAAGGTCAACGGCGTGGTCGGCCACCTGAACTCCGGCACTTCGATCCCGGCCTCCAAGATCTACAGCGACGCGGGCATCCCGCAGATCTCCCCGTCGGCCACCAACCCGAAGTACACCCGTCAACGGCTACAAGACCACGTTCCGCGTGGTGGCCGATGACGTGCACCTGGGTGGCACGCTGGGCCGCTACGCCGTCAAGGAACTCAAGGGCAAGTCGATTGCCGTGATCGACGACCGCACGGCCTACGGCCAGGGCGTCGCCGAAGAGTTCGCCAAGGCCGTCAAGGCCTCGGGCGGTGCGATCGCCGAGCAGCAGTTCACCACCGACAAGGCGACGGACTTCACCGCCATCCTGACCGCCATCAAGGCCAAGAAGCCCGACGTCGTGTTCTACGGCGGCATGGACGCCGTGGCCGGCCCGATGATCCGCCAGATGAAGCAACTCGGCATCAACGCCAAGTTCATGGGCGGCGACGGCATCTGCTCGGGCGAACTGCCCAAGCTGGCTGCTGGCGCAATGGCCGACGGCCAGGTCGTCTGCGCCGAAGCCGGTGGTGTCGAAGGCGAACAGAAGGCCGGCATGGACAAGTTCCGCGCCGACTTCAAGAAGAAGTTCGGCGCCGACGTGCAGATCTATGCCCCGTACGTCTATGACGCCACGATGGTGATGGTCGACGCGATGGTCAAGGCCGGTTCCGCCGAGCCGGCCAAGTACCTCCCGGTGCTGGCCAAGACCAGCGGCTACAAGGGTGTGACCGGCACGATCGCCTTCGACGAGAAGGGCGACATCAAGAACGGCGCACTGACCCTGTTCACGTACAAGGGCGAGAAGCGCGAGCAGATCGCCGTGGTGCGCTGATCCGGCCTCCGCGATGACCTGAACGGGGCGCTTCGGCGCCCCGTTTTTCGTTTCCGGCTCGGCCTCTCAGCCCTGCAAGGGCGTGCCGTCGCGACGGAACAGACGTGTCAGGTGCGCGAGCCGCTGCGCATGCTCCGGCCGCACCTGGCTCCAGTCGAAACGCCATTCCCAGTAGCCTTCGCCCTTGCCGGGCAGGTTCATTCGGTGTTCGCCGCCCAGGCCCAGCACGTCCTGCATCGGGTGCACCACGGTGTCGGCCACGCTGGCGCTGGCCGCGCGGATCAGGTCCCAGTGGATCTCGCTGCCGTCGGTGCCCAGGTAGTCGCGCACCCGCGCGCGCTGGGAGTCGGTCAGCGAGGCCCACCAGCCGATCGTGGTGTCGTTGTCGTGCGTGCCGGTGTAGACCACCGAATCGACATCATGGTTGTGCGGCAGGTAGGCGTTGCCGCTGCCGCCGTCGAAGGCGAACTGCAGGATGCGCATGCCCGGGAAGGCGAACTTCTTGCGCAACGCTGTCACGTCAGGCGTGATCACGCCCAGGTCCTCGGCAATGATGGGCAGCGGCCCCAATGCCTTGGCGATGGCCTTGAACAAGGCATCGCCCGGGCCGGGCAGCCAACGGCCCTTCACGGCCGTGGTTTCGGTGGCGGGGATCTCCCAGTAGCCGGCGAAGCCGCGGAAGTGGTCGATGCGAACCAGGTCCACCAGCTCGAAGGTGCGGCGGATGCGCTGCACCCACCAGGCGTACCCCTCCTTTGCATGCGCCTTCCAGCGGTACAGCGGGTTGCCCCAGCGCTGGCCGGTGTCGCTGAAGGCATCGGGCGGCACGCCGGCCACGGCCGCGGGCTTGCCGCGTGCGTCGAGTTCGAACAGCTCGCGGCGCGCCCACACCTCGGCGCTCTGGTAGGCGATGAAGATCGGCGCATCGCCGATGACCTCGATGTCGCGGCCGTTCGCATACGCCTTCAGTGCCAGCCACTGGCGATAGAAGCACCACTGGCAGAAGTTCCAGAAGGCGATGCGCTGCGCATGCAGCACGCGGGCCTCGGCCAGCGCGGCGGGCTCGCGCGCGGCCAGCGGGGCGTCCCAGTCGCTCCAGTCGCGCCAGCCGTGCGCTTCGGCCAGCGTCATGAACAGGGCGTGGTCGTCCAGCCAGTCGGCATGGCTGGCGCGAAAGGCGTCGAAGTCGGCGCGTTCCTCCGGTGTCGCCCGCGTCTCGAAGCGCTGCGCCGCCCGTGCGAGCCGGTCCATGCGGAACGGCACGACTGCCGCGAAATCAAGCCGCCGCCCACAGACGCCAAGCGGCGGCTCCAGTTCCTCGGGCAGCAGCCAGCCACGCTGCTGCAGTTCGCCCAGGTCGATCAGGAGCACGTTGCCCGCGAAGGCCGAGCTGCTCATGTAGGGTGAGTTGCCCGGCCCGATGCCGCCCAGAGGCAGGATCTGCCACAGCTTCTGACCGGCAGCCACCAGCCAGTCGACGAAGTGGTAGGCAGCGGGGCCGAAGTCGCCGGAACCGTGCGGGCCGGGCAGGGAGGTGGGATGCAGCAACACGCCGCTGGCACGGGGAAAACGCATGCGGGGGTGTCCTGAGTCTAGAGGTCGAGCCCGTGGCCCGGCGCCGCGAACACCAGCAGGCAGCGGCCCGGCAGCGGGTAGAGCCGCTCGCCCGGGCCTTGCCAGCTGCTTTCGCCGCGCGGATGCGTACTGTCGAACACGAGCTGCCACTGGCCGCCCGGCAGCATGAAGTCGATGTCGCCGCCGTCGCCGTTGACGAGCAGCAGCAGTGGCGACTGCGCGCGCCCGGGGTGGCCGATCAGGCAGCCGAACACGCGGCCGTCGGGTCGTCGCCATTCGTCGCCGTGCAATTCGCTGCCGTCCACGCGCAGCCAGGTCACGTCCTGCAGGCCGTGGCGATCAGGCAGGCCGTCGTACCAGCGGTTGGCGAATGGCAACGCCTGCCGGCGCAGCGCGAGCAGGCGCGTGGTGCAGGCCAGGCGATCCTCGTCGATGGCCGACCAGTCGATCCAGGTGGTCTCGTTGTCCTGGCAGTAGGGGTTGTTGTTGCCGCCCTGCGTGTGGCCGAGCTCGTCGCCGGCGGCCAGCATCGGCGTGCCCTGCGACAGCAGCGTGCTGGCCAGCAGCGCCCGCACGACACGCGAGCGCAGCGCGTTGATGGCTGCGTCGTCGGTCGGCCCCTCGACGCCGAAGTTGGCGCTGTGGTTGTGGCCGTGGCCGTCGCGGTTGTGCTCGCCGTTGGCGTGGTTGTGCTTGTGCGCGTGGCTGACCAGATCGGCCAGCGTGAAGCCGTCGTGCGAGACGATGTAGTTCACCGATTCGGCCGGCGCGCGGTGTCGGGGCTGGAAGATGTCCGACGAGGCGCACAGCCGCTGCGCGAAATCGCCGCGCGTGTAGGCGCCTTCGATCCAGAAGGCACGCATCGTGTCGCGGTAGCGGTCGTTCCATTCCAGCCAGCCGCCCGGGAAGCCGCCGAGCTGGTAGCCGCCGGGGCCGATGTCCCAGGGTTCGGCAATCATCTTCAGGCGCGAGAGCAGCGGGTCCTGCGCCAGTGCGGTGAAGAAGGGCGCATGCCGGTCGAAGCCGTGGTCGCCGCGGCCGAGCACCGGAGCGAGGTCGAAACGGAATCCGTCGACATGCATCTCGCCGGCCCAGTAGCGCAGGCTGTCGAGCACCAGCTGCAGCACGCGCGGCTGGCGCAGGTCCAGCGTGTTGCCGCAGCCGCTGTGGTTCTCGTAGTGCGACTTCGATTCCGCCGGCAGCCGGTAGTAGCTGGCGTTGTCCAGGCCGCGAAAGCTGATGGTGGGCCCGAGCTCGTCGGCCTCGGCCGTATGGTTGTAGACCACGTCGAGGATCACCTCGAGGCCGTGTTCGTGCATTCGGGCCACCATGGCGCGGAACTCGTCGCGCGGCGACGAGCCGCCCACGCCGCTGGCCAGGCGCGGCTCGGGCGCGAAGAAGCCGATCGTGTTGTAGCCCCAGTAGTTGACCAGGCCCATCTCCACGAGGCGGCGCTCGTCGAGGTGCTGCTGCACCGGCAGCAGGCAGACTGCGGTCACGCCCAGGCGCTTGAAGTGATCGATGGCCGCATCCGAGGCGAGCCCCGCATAGCTGCCGCGCAGGGCCTCGGGCACGCCGGGGTGGCGCATGGTGAAACCCTTGACGTGCACCTCGTAGAGCACGCTGCGCTCCAGCGGCGTGTGCTGGTGGCGGTCGCCGTTCCAGTCGTAGCGTTCATCGACCACGCGGGCCTTCAGCGCGAACGCCGCGTTGTCGCGCATGTCCATGTGGCCGGCGTGTTCGGGGTCGGCGCCGAAATGTTCGGCGCGCCATTCGAAGTTGCCGACGATCTCGCGTGCGTAGGGGTCGAGCAGCAGCTTGTTCGGGTTGAATCGATGGCCGCGTTCGGGCCGCCACGCGCCGTGCGCGCGCAAGCCGTAGACCAGCCCCGGCTTCACGCCGCTCAGGTAGCCGTGCCGCACGTCCTGCGTGTGGCCGGGCAGGTCGACGCGGCGCAGTTCGGTCGTACCGGTCTCGTCGTAGAGGCACAGCTCGATGCGCTGCGCGTGCGCCGAGAACACCGCGAAGTTGACGCCGTGGCCGTCCCAGTGGGCGCCGAGCGGCCAGGGGTGACCCGGTGTCATTTCAGCGATCGCGCTCGTAGAAGACCGTCGCCAGCGGCGGCAGGTCGAGCAGCAGCGACTGCGTGCGGCCATGGCTGGCCACCGGCTCGCTGTCGGCCGCGCCGAACGGGCTGCCGACATTGCTGCCGCCGTAGTGCTCGGAGTCGGTGTTCAGCCGTTCGCGCCAGGTGCCGGCGGCCGGCACGCCCAGGCGATAGCCGCGCTGCACCGAGGGCGTGAAGTTGCACACCACCACCACCTCGGAGCGGCCGTCGCGGCTGCGCCGCACGAAGCTCAGCACCGATCGCTGCGCGTCCTCATGGTCGATCCATTCGAAACCGGCACCGTCGAAATCGTTGTCGAACAGCGCCGGCGTGGCACGGTACAGCCGGTTCAGGTCGTGCATCAGGCGGTGCACGCCGGCGTGCGAACGGTCGCCGAGCAGGTGCCAGTCCAGGCTCTGGTCGTGGTTCCACTCGCGCTCCTGGCCGAACTCGCAGCCCATGAAGAGCAGCTTCTTGCCCGGGTGGCCGAACATGAAGCCGAAATAGGCGCGCAGGTTGGCGAATTTCTGCCAGCGGTCGCCGGGCATCTTGTTCAGCAGCGAGCCTTTGCCGTGCACCACCTCGTCGTGCGAGATCGGCAGCACGAAGTTCTCGTTGAAGGCGTAGACCAGCCCGAAGGTCATCTCGCCGTGGTGGAACTGGCGGTGCACCGGGTCGCGCGCCATGTACTTCAGCGTGTCGTGCATCCAGCCCATGTTCCACTTGTAGTGGAAGCCCAGGCCGCCGAGATAGGTCGGCCGCGATACCGCCGGGAATGCGGTCGACTCCTCGGCCAGCGTCACGGCCTGCGGGCGTTCGGTGCCCACCACCTCGTTGACGCGCTTGAGGAAGGAGATCGCCTCCAGGTTCTCGCGCCCGCCGTGCACGTTGGGCAGCCATTCGCCGGCCTTGCGGCTGTAGTCGCGGTAGAGCATGGAGGCCACGGCGTCGACACGCAGGCCGTCGACGTCGAAGCGCTCCAGCCAGTACAGCGCGTTGCCGACCAGGAAGTTGCGCACCTCGGTGCGGCCGAGGTTGTAGATCAGCGTGTTCCAGTCCTGGTGAAAACCTTCGCGCGGATCGGCGTACTCGTACAGGTGCGTGCCGTCGAAGGCGGCCAGCCCGTGCGCGTCGGTCGGAAAGTGCGCCGGCACCCAGTCGAGGATCAGCCCCAGGCCTTCGGCGTGGCAGCGTTCGACGAAGCGGCGGAAGCCGGCTGCATCGCCGAAGCGCGAGGTCGGTGCATACAGGCCGATCGGCTGGTAGCCCCAGGAACCGTCGAACGGATGCTCCGAGATCGGCAGCAGTTCGAGGTGGGTGAAACCCATCTCGCGGGCGTAGGGCACCAGCGTCGCGGCGAGCTCGTCCCAGTTCAGCCAGCGGTTGCCTTCCTCGGGCTTGCGCCGCCAGGAGCCGAGGTGCACCTCGTAGATGCTGACGGGCGCATCGAGCGCGTTGGCGCGTTGCCGCGCGGGCGAGGCCGGCGCCACCGGCGGCATCTGGGCCACCACGCTGGCGGTGGCCGGGCGCAGCTCGGACTGCAGCGCATAAGGATCGGCCTTCAGCGGCAGCAGCTCGCCCTCGCGACTGACCACCTCGTACTTGTAGCGTGCGCCGCCCCCCACGCCAGGCAGGAAGACCTCCCACACGCCGCATTCGCGGCGCAGGCGCATCGGGTGGCGGCGGCCATCCCACAGATTGAAGTCGCCGACCACGCTGACGCGCGAGGCGTTCGGTGCCCAGACGGCGAACGAAGTCCCCGGCACGCCGTCCAGCGTGCGCTGCGTCGCGCCGAGCACCTCGTAGGGCCGCAGGTGCGTGCCTTCGCCCATCAGCCAGACGTCGAGCTCGCCGAGCACCGGAGGGAATCGGTAGGGGTCGTCGATCACCGACTGGTTGCCATCGGCCCAGCGCACCTGCAGCCGGTAGCCGGAGGCGGGCAGGGCGAGCAGGGCGCCCTCGAACAGGCCGTCCACATGCACCAGCAGCAGCGGCACCAGCGTTGCGCCGTCGGCCGCCTCGACCGCCACCACGTGGGTGGCGCCGGGCAGGAAGGCGCGCAGCCACAGCCGGCCGTCGAGGTCGGCGTGCGGCCCCAGCACGGAGAACGGGTCTCCGTGGCGGGCGTGGCGGATCAGGTCGATCTCGGTGTCGTTGAGCATGGTGGCAGTCGAAGGGACTGCGCCGATGGTATCAACCGCCCCGGTGCGGCGAGGCAGTGGCCGCTCAAGGCGCCGGCGTCATGCCCCAGATCTGCTGCGCGTACTCGCGGATCGTGCGGTCCGACGAGAAGGCGCCCATGCCGGCCACGTTGGCAATGGCCCGCGAGGCCCATTCGCCGCCTTGGCGGTACAGCGCATCCACGCGCAACTGCGTCTCGACATAGGCGCCGTAGTCCGCCAGCAGCAGGTAATGGTCGCCGCCCCACAGCAGCGAATCGACCAGGCCGCGGTAGCGCCCGGGCTCCTCCGGCGAGAAGGCGCCGCCGGCAATGGCGTCGAGCACCTGCTTGAGCTGCGGGTTGCTCTCGTAGTAGCGCATCGGCTGGTAGCCGGCGGCGCGCAGCGACAGCACCTCGGGCGTCTTCAGGCCGAAGATGAAGATGTTGTCGTCGCCGACGTTCTGGCGGATCTCGATGTTCGCGCCGTCGTCGGTGCCGATGGTCAGCGCGCCGTTGAGCGCCAGCTTCATGTTGCCGGTGCCCGAGGCTTCGGTGCCGGCGGTGGAGATCTGCTCGGACAGGTCGGCGCCGGGCATGATCACCTCGGCCACCGAGACGCCGTAGTTGGGGATGAACACGAGCTTCAGCAGCCCGGCCACGCGCGGGTCGCGGTTGATCACGCTGCCGACATCGTGGATCAGGCGGATGATGTTCTTCGCCATCGCGTACGACGAGGCCGCCTTGCCGGCGAAGATCACCGTGCGTGGCACCCAGCCGGCGTTCGGGTGCGCCAGGATGGCCTGGTAGCGCGACACCACGTGCAGCAGGTTGAGCAATTGCCGCTTGTACTCGTGGATGCGCTTGACCTGCACGTCGAACAGGCTGGCCGGATCCACCGCGATGCCGGTGGTGCGCGCGATGTGCTCGGCCAGGCGCGCCTTGTTGGCGCGCTTGATGGCCATGAACTCGTCGCGAAAGGCGGCATTGCCGCGCTGGTCGCGCAGCGCCTGCAGCTGGTCGAGGTCGAGCCGCCACTTCGCGCCCAGCGTGCGGTCGAGCAGGCCCGACAGGCCCGGGTTGGCCTGTGCCAGCCAGCGGCGCGGCGTCACGCCGTTGGTCATGTTGGTGAAGCGGTCGGGCCACAGCGCGGCGAAGTCCGCAAAGATGGTCTTCACCAGCAGATCGGAGTGCAGCGCCGACACGCCGTTGACCTTGTGGCTGCCCACGATCGACAGGTTGGCCATGCGCACGCGGCGCTCGCCGCTCTCGTCGATCAGCGACAGGCGCGCCAGGAAGCCCATGTCGCCCGGGCGGAACTTCGCCGCGAAGTCGAGGAAGTCCTGGTTGATGCGGAAGATGATCTCCAGGTGGCGCGGCAGCACGTGCTGCATCAGCGCCACCGGCCAGGTCTCCAGCGCCTCGGGCATCAGCGTGTGGTTGGTGTACGAGAACACGCGCTGCGTGATGCCCCAGGCGGTGGCCCAGGCCATGTCGTGCTCGTCGCACAGCACGCGCATCAGCTCGGCCACGGCGATGGCCGGGTGCGTGTCGTTCAGGTGCATCGCCACCTTGTCGGCCAGGTTGGCCAGCGTGCCGTGCTCGTCGAGGTGGCGGCCCAGGATGTCCTGCACCGAGGCAGCGACGAAGAAGTACTCCTGGCGCAGGCGCAGCTCGCGGCCGGCCGGGGTGCTGTCGTTCGGGTACAGCACCCAGGAGATGTTCTCGTACTCGTTCTTCACGCCGGCGGCACGCGCGTAGTCGCCGGTGTTGAAGGCGTGCAGGTCGATGTGGGCCGGCGCCACGGCCTTCCACAGCCGCAGCGTGCTGACCTTGGCCGTGCCGTGGCCGGGGATCACCATGTCGTGCGCCTTGGCCGCCACCTCGGCGGCATTGCGCCACAGCGCTTTGTCGCCATGGTGCTCGACCCAGCCGCCGAAGCGAACCGGGTAGCTCACGCCGGACCTCGGGAACTCCCACGGCGTGCCGTTGGCCAGCCAGGGATCGGGGTATTCGACCTGGCAGCCGTGCTGGATGTCCTGCGCGAACATGCCGTACTCGTAGCGGATGCCGTATCCGAACGAAGGCAGGCCGAGCGTCGCCATCGAATCGAGGAAGCAGGCCGCCAGCCGGCCCAGGCCACCGTTGCCGAGTGCGGCATCGGGCTCGCGGTCGGCCACATCCTCGAGCTTCTGGGCGTGCTGTCTTGCGGCCTCGGAAGCGCCGTTGCCCAGATCGAGGGCCGCCAGCGCATTGCCCAGCGTGCGGCCGATGAGGAACTCCATCGACAGGTAATACACGCGGCGGGCCTGTTCGCTTCGCTCGCGGGCCTGCGTGGCCACCCATCGCCGCGACAACTGCTCTCGTGCCACCTGGGCCACCGCCTGCATCAGCTCGGTGGGAGTGGCCTGTGCCGGTGCCACGCCCACGGTCTTGAGCAGGTGATCGTCGACGCCGCCGGCAATGTCGGTGGGGGAAAGCGTGTTCTTGTCCACGGGGATCCTTTGTCGTGCGGCGGCGCTGTGGGCGCCGGCGGCCTTCTGGCGGGTGCGCAGTGTCTCTGCTGAGCCTGGGAGCGTCAACCGCACAGCAGTCGCAATTTTCGCGCCGGCCCAACACGGTGCCCGTGCCCGGGTTACGGCCGATTTCAGCCGGCCTCGACGCGGTGCCGGCGGCTTGACCGAGGACAGAGCCGGGGCCGCGGTCACGGAGTTACCGTCGGGTACGGCGAAACAACATCGACTTCACGCCGCCGCGGTCTGAAAGCGCACCGCGGGCGGGCAGACGCCTGTTGCGCCGACGCCGAAAATGCTGATGATCGAAGCGCGCCGCCGCCTTTGCGTGCGCCCACGCCAACACAGGAGACTCATCCATGACCCCGAACGATCTCGCGCTCAGCCTGGACCTGCCCAAGCGCACCGTGGCGCTGGTGCTGGCCGGCGGGCGCGGCAGCCGGTTGAAGAACCTGACCGACCGACGCGCCAAGCCGGCGGTCTACTTCGGCGGCAAGTTCCGGATCATCGATTTCGCGCTGTCCAACTGCCTGAACTCCGGCATCCGCCGCATCGGCGTGATCACGCAGTACAAGAGCCACAGCCTGATGCGCCACCTGCAGCGCGGCTGGGCCTTCCTGAAGAGCGAGATGAACGAGTTCGTCGACCTCATGCCTGCGCAGCAGCGCGTCGACGAGGAAAGCTGGTACCGCGGCACGGCCGACGCCGTCTACCAGAACCAGGACATCCTGGCCAGCTACGGCGCCGACTACATCGTCATCCTGGCCGGCGACCACATCTACAAGATGAACTACGCGCTGATGCTGGCCGACCACGTGGCCAAGGGGCGCGATTGCACGGTGGGCTGCATCGAGGTGCCGCGCATGGAGGCCACGGCGTTCGGCGTGATGGCCGTGGATGAGAAGAGCATGATCGTCGACTTCGTCGAGAAGCCGGCCGACCCGCCACCGATGCCCGGCAAGCCCGATCGGGCGCTGGCCAGCATGGGCATCTACATCTTCAATGCGCGCTACCTCTACAAGGAGCTCGAGCGCGACATCAACGACCCGAACTCCAGCCACGATTTCGGCAAGGACATCATCCCGCGCGCGGTGCGCAAAGGTCAAGCTGCGGCCCATTCCTTCGACCTGAGCGCTGTGGGCACGCGCATGAACGAGGAACCGTACTGGCGCGACGTCGGCACCATCGACGCCTACTGGGACGCCAACATCGACCTGACGGCCACCGACCCACTGCTCAACCTGTACGACACGCGCTGGCCGATCTGGACTTACCAGCCGCAATTGCCTCCGGCCAAGTTCGTTCACAACCAGGACGACCGCCGCGGCATGGCGATCGAGTCGCTCGTCTCGGGTGGTTGCATCGTCTCGGGGCAGGTGTTCCGCTCGGTGCTGTTCTCCAGCGTGCGCGTGCATTCGCACTCCAGCGTGTCATGGGCGGTACTGCTGCCCGGTGTCCAGGTCGGCCGGGGCACGCGGCTCACCCGCGTGGTGGTCGATCGCGGCTGCCACATCCCCGACGGCATGGTCATCGGCGAGGACCCGGCGAGCGACGCCGAACGCTTCTTCCGCACCGACAACGGCATCACGCTCGTCACGCGCGAGATGCTCTCGCAATTCGACCCGCTCTGACCGATGAAGGTTCTGCATGCCGCCGCGGAGGTCTTTCCGCTGGTGAAGACGGGTGGTCTGGCCGACGTGGTTGGCGCATTGCCGCAGGCGCTGGCACGCGCGGGAGCGGACGTTCGACTCGTGTTACCGGGGCTGCCGGCGATCGTCGACGCCGTGCTGCACCAGAAGACGATCGTCGAGCTCGGCCCCCTGTTCGGCGCCGGCCGTGTCGCCGTGCGCCTGGGCACCATGCCCTACAGCCACGTGAGCGCCTACGTGATCGATGCGCCGTACCTGTACCGGCGCGGCGGCGGGCCCTACCAGGCCAGCGACGGCAGCGAGTGGGCCGACAACCTGCAGCGTTTTGCCCTGCTGGGCTGGATGGCGGCGCACCTGGCCTCCGGTGAAATCGACCCGGACTGGACACCGCAGTTGCTGCACGCGCACGACTGGCATGCGGCGCTGGCCTGCGCCTACATGGCGGCGCATCCGGGCAACACGGCGAGCTCGGTGTTCACGGTGCACAACCTGGCCTTCCAGGGCCTGTTCCCGCAGCAGGATTTCGCTCAGCTCGGCCTGCCGCTGCGCTACATGCAGTCGCACGGCCTGGAGTTCCACGGCCAGCTGTCGTTCATGAAGGCGGGCCTGAAGTACGCGCAGCGCGTGACGACCGTGAGCCCGACCTACGCCGGCGAAATCGCCACGCACGAGTTCGGCTGCGGGCTGGACGGCGTGATCCGCGGCCGCGGCGCCGAGGTCAGCGGCATCCTCAACGGCGTGGATGGCACCGTGTGGGACCCGGCCAAGGACAGCAGTCTGAGCGCGCGTTACTCCGCCAAGGACCTGGCCGGCAAGTCCCGCAACAAGGCGGCGCTGCAGAAGGAGATGGGCCTCGAGGTGAACGCCGGCGCGCCGCTGTTCGGCGTGGTCAGCCGCCTGTCGGCACAGAAGGGGCTGGACCTGGTGCTGGCCGCCTTGCCGGCGCTGCTGCGCCAAGGTGCGCAGCTCGTGCTGCAGGGCTCCGGCGACCCGGTGCTCGAGGCCGCATTCACGGCCGCCGCATTCGCGCACCCTGCGAAAGTGGCAGTGCGTATCGGCTACGACGAAACTTTCGCTCATCGCTTGATCGCCGGCTCGGACGTGATCATCGTGCCGTCGCGCTTCGAGCCCTGCGGCCTGACCCAGCTCTATGGTCTGCGCTACGGCACGCTGCCGCTCGTGCGGCGTGTCGGTGGGCTGGCCGACACGGTGGTCGATGCGAGCGAAGCCGCGGTGCGCGACGGCCTGGCCACCGGCTTCAGCTTCGACGCGGCCACGCCCGCGGCGCTGGAGTCGGCCCTGCTGCGCGCCGTTCAGGCCCATGCCCAACCCGAGTTGTGGCGCCGGCTGATGGTGACGGCGATGGCGAAGGACTTTTCCTGGGAGGGAGCCGCCCAGCACTACATGACGCTGTATCGCGGCCTGACCGGGCCCCGGCAATAGTTCACGCCAAGTATCAAAATGTAAACCAGCCCCCCGTACCCGCGGGCTGCGCTGCATCGCGTGCGCTTTCGACAATGGCGCCATGAGCAGAAAGCAACCAGCCTACAAGGACACGCAGGTCTTCGACTGGGAGGTCGAGCCGCACGACGAACGCCCCAGCGCCTTCTCGCAGACCACCGGCTACTCGCTGCTGTCGGGCTACCACGTGGAGCCGGTGCGCGAGTCGCGGCGGCGCCATCGCAGCCCCGTCCCGGCGCTGATGGCGGCGGGCTTGGTGGTCGCGCTGGGCGCGGCCGCAATGGTGGGTTTCGTGCGCCTGCTGCACGCCTGAATCGAGGCGCCTCAGGCCCACAAGGCCGACAAGGTCGATTCGCTACGGCGCACAAAGGCCTTGGCTGGCGTGGCCGATTTGAAGTAGCCGCGATCGAGATCGCCGCAGATGGCCGCATACCAGGTCGAGCCCGGGCCGGCCGCATAGACGCGGATCTCGCCGGTGGAGCGGCGGCGCATCGATACGATGCCGCCGCTCAGGCCGAGCAGCTGGCTGATGCCGGAGTGCGAGTCTTCTTCGATGTCGAAGTCGCGCTCGTCGAGGCCGCGCGCGGCCAGCATGCGGCGCAGCGCCTGGATCTTTTCGCCGCCGATGCTGTGGATCATTTGTGCCATGACGCCTGCTCCGTCTCGTTGCGCGGCCGAAGGGCCGATGCAGCGAATTCTTCGCGGCACCGCCGGCAGCGCACATCCCCAAGGGGTGGGTGTGGAGTTAGGGGGGCAGGGTGTGCTCAGGGCGTGCTCTTGGCACCGTCCCTGGCGGAATCTCGAGCGTATTGCGCCTCGAAGGCACGACGCGCACGGATGTAGTGATTCGCGCATTCCAGCGAGGCCGAATCGGCGCAGCCGGGCGGCTTGCGGTAGGAGGCCGCCCAGGCGCGTTCCTTGCGCTCGGCATCGGAGACGGTGCTGCGTTGGGCTTCCTCGGCCAGGCGCTGCTGCTCGCGGATCTTCTCGGCGCGCGCACGCTCTTCGTCTTCGGCGGCACGCTGGCGTTGCGCGGCCGCTTGCTGGGCGGCTTCGATCTGCTGCTGGTTCTCGCGCGAGATGCGTTCGATCTCTGCCGCCGTGGCGCGTGCGTTGGCTTCGGCGGTCGAGCGTGCGCTCCAGCGCACGTAGGCTGCCGCGATCGCCGTGGCGACGAGGATGCCGATCAGCACCGCGATGGCGAACTGAAGGGGCAGCGGCACCGAGAACGAGTCCCAGCCGCGGCGCCGCTTGGGTATGCGCGGCATGCGCTTGAACGGCGTGGCGGCGGCCACGGTCACCGGCTTGGCGGGTTCGGTGCGCGGGCCGCCGTCGGCCGGCTCCGGCTGCGTGGGGGTCGCGTCCTGCTCGTTGGCGCTCATGCCGCGGAGTCTACGTCCGCCGGACCGGCATCGAACAGCTCCGTTTCCGACAGTCGCAACAAGCGGCGTGCTTCGGCCTGCGTGCCGTGCAGCCACAGGTCGACGTCCTCGAACTCGACCGGCACCACCGAGCGCTTGTCCTGCTGGTCGGGGCCGAGTTTCGGGTCGGGCTTGTGCATGCGCCGCATCAAGGGGTGGGCATCGGCATTGATGGTGAGCATGGTGTAGCTCTCCACCAGCTCGCCGGTGGTCTTGTCGGTCCAGGTGTTCCACAGCCCGGCCAGGCCCCAGGGCGCGCCGTCGACGCGGCGAAAACGCCACCACACGTTCTTGCCGCTTTCCCAGTTCGGTTCGTCGAAAGACCAGGCCGGGATGATGCAGCGCTTGCCGTGCTTCCACGGGTCCTTGAAGGTGGCCTTGTCGGCCAGCTCCTCGCTGCGCGCATTGCAGGTGGAGTAGGTGAGCCTGGGTGTCTTGGCGAACCAGGGCACCAGGGCCCATTGGCCGATCACCAGCTCACGCTCGGGTTCGGTCGAGTCGCGTGCGGCGCGGATGAAGGCCCCGGGCCGCTGCGGGAAGATCTCGCCACCGCGCCAGGGCGTGTGCCGGCCGATGTGCCAGGCCCGCTCGATGGCCGCGGCTTCGGGGGAGACGTAGCGGGTGCACATGCGTGGAAGTGCGGAGATGGCGCACGGAACGGCTGTCAACATCAGCATCGGCGCTTGCTCTCCAGGCACCAGTGCTGCGGTTCACTTCCCGTTCACAACGCGCTGACGGATCTTCGATGGGATCGAATCATAAGCACTGCCGCTTGCCCAGAAGGCAAATCTGCTGACCGAGTGGGAGTGTGGAATCGCGATCCAGCACGACGCGGACAAGCCCGGCGTGCACAGCTCGCAGCGCGGCTGGCGCGAAGAGCGATCAGGACCGGGCACCCACGCCACCAAGGTTTAAGTTCATGAGGCCATCCACCGCCAGAGGGCGGCAACGGCCATCCCGAGAGTCAAGTACGCGGCAAACAGCACAGTCCGCTCATCGCGCAGGTGATCCCACCAGGGCGGCATCGGCCGCGGAACACCTTGAGCTTTCAGCCACGGCTCGAGTGCCGTGTTGACGTGCCGCCACCCTCGGGCAACGTGCAACTGTGGCGTGCCATCGGCCGCGAAGGTCACGAAATCGGCACGTGTCGCCTCCTGCGGCCAGGGACGAGGCCACTGAAGCCGGAGACGCTCCAGCGCTTGTCGTCCCTGTCGTGCAAACCGGCGTGCGAGCCTGTTGGTGTGAATGGGATCGTGATATCCGCCTGATCGCAGGCGTGCTGCGCCTCGCGGCAGAACCAGCAGCAACCGATCCGGGGGGACTTGTCGGATCAGTTCGTCGATCTCCCAATCCAAGCCTGTCTCTGATGCGACGCCACTTGCACGCTTCTCCAGGATCAGGAAGAGAACAACGAGCCGTGCAGATTGCATCAACCGCCGAACGGTGGCTTGCCATTCGGAGTCCGCTACGTACATCCGGCTGGCGCCTGCAGGCGGCAGGAACTCTCCGGGCCGACCAATCGCCACGACAGGGCCGAGCGAGCTGAGGACGCGCACCAAGTGCTGTTCATAGCGCGGCCCATAGCCGAACGCGCTCAGTACCGACGTCTCGTCCGTACCAAAGCTCCGCAGAAACAAGACTTCACCAGACCTGCAATCCAGGGCACGGGCGTCTGCATCCTGCTGCAAGGCACGCTGGCTGAGGCCTTCGCAGACCTGATAGGCAATGTGCAAGGCAATCGAAGCGAGGTACATCTCCTGCCTCCAGAAAATGCCAGGCAGGAGAACAAACGACCCCACCAGTGCAACGTGCCCAGCGAGTCGTGTGCGCTTGCCGAACTCGAGTCGCGTCGTCATTGAATCAGTCGACTGGCTACCAGCGATTCGCCAACCGCAACAGCCGAGCCTCAAGTGATACGACGCAGCGGACGCGGGCAGGTGTGCGAGGGGGAAAGCAAAGCGGGCCGCGAAGGCCCGTGTTTCCTAGCATTCTGGCGGAGAGAGCGGGATTCGAACCCGCGGAGGGCTGTTAACCCTCACACGCTTTCCAGGCGTGCGACTTAAACCGCTCATCCATCTCTCCGGAGCCGCGGAGTTTATCGCAAGAGTTCAGGGCGTCCCGGGGGCCTTGCCCTTGAGCAATGCCATGGCCGTGCCGATCAGCGCCGACACCTCGCCCATGTGTCCGGGCACGATCATGGTGTTGTTCTTCTGTGCGAGCTGGCCATAGGCCTCGACGGCCTTTTTCCGCGACCTTCAATTGCACCGCCTGCTCGCCGCCGGGTGACTGGATCGCCGCAGCGATCTTGCGGATCGCGTCGGCGGTAGCGTCGGCCACCGCGGTGATGGCCGCAGCCTCGCCCTGTGCCTTGTTGATCTCGGCCTGGCGTTCGCCTTCGGAGCGGGCGATCGAGGCCTCTCGCTCGCCGGTGGCGATGTTGATCTGCTCCTGCTTGCGGCCCTCGGAGGCGGCAATCAGCGCGCGCTTCTCGCGCTCGGCGGTGATCTGCGCCTGCATCGAATGCAGGATGGCCGCCGGCGGTGTCAGGTCCTTGATCTCGTAGCGCAGCACCTTGACGCCCCAGTTGGACGCCGCGTCGTCGAGCGCGCTGACCACCGAGGCGTTGATCGCGTCGCGCTCCTCGAAGGTCTTGTCGAGTTCCATCTTGCCGATCACCGAGCGCAGCAGCGTCTGCGCCAGCTGCGTGATGGCCAGGATGTAGTTGCTCGAGCCGTAGCTCGCGCGCATCGGGTCGGTCACCTGGAAGTAGATGATGCCGTCGACCTGCAGCTGGGTGTTGTCCTTGGTGATGCAGACCTGGCTGGGCACATCCAGCGGCACTTCCTTGAGCGAATGCTTGTAGGCCACTCGCTCGATGAAGGGCACGACGAACTTCAGGCCTGGTGTGAGTGTGCGGTCGAACTTGCCCAGCCGCTCGACGACCCAGGCGTGCTGCTGCGGCACGATCTTGAAGGTGCGGTAGATGAAGATGCCGGCAATGACGGCCAGGATGAGGGCGATTTCCATGGATGCGCTTTCCGAGTGATTCAGTTCGATGGGGCCGGTGCCAGCACCAGCCAGTTGCCTTCGACGGCGGCGACGCGGTGCTCGCCGGGCGCAGCGGCCGCGCCGGGCTGCAGCCGCGCCGTCCATTGCGTGCCGCGGTAGGTGACGCGCGCGGTGCCGTCGCTGCCCCAGGCCGCCACCTGCACGCGCTCGCCGATGTCGAGGTTGACGTCGCGGTTGCTCGCCGCCGGCGCCGACTTCGGATGGCTGGCGCGCTTCCAGTGCCACAGCGCGGTGGCGGCCGCGCCGACCACGGCCGCGGCGACGATCTGCAGCGTGCTCGACAGCCCGAGATGGGCTGCCAGCGCCCCGGCGCCCAGCCCGAGCGCGAACATCAGAAGGTAGAAAGTGCCGGTGGCCAGTTCGGCGGCCACGGCCACTCCGGCGGCGACCCACCAGAAGGTGGCGGCAGACAGGTCCATGCAGGCTCCTCGAAGCGTGATCGGGCGCAGTGTACGGTCAGGCGTTGGCCCTACACTTCGCGCTCCCGCTTTTTGCCACCCCGAGGCTTGCCATGCTGCGCTTCCGCTTTCCGATCGTCATCATCGACGAGGACTACCGCTCGGAGAACACCTCCGGCCTGGGCATCCGCGCGCTGGCCGAGGCGATCGAGAAGGAGGGCTTCGAGGTGCTGGGCGCCACCAGCTACGGCGACCTAAGCCAGTTCGCGCAGCAGCAAAGCCGCGCCAGCGCCTTCATCCTGTCGATCGACGACGAAGAGTTCACCGCCGGGCCGGAGATCGACCCGGCGGTGGTGAACCTGCGCAAGTTCATCCAGGAAATCCGCTTCAAGAACGCCGAGATCCCGATCTACCTCTATGGCGAGACGCGCACCTCGCAGCACCTGCCCAACGACGTGCTGCGCGAGCTGCACGGCTTCATCCACATGTTCGAGGACACGCCGGAGTTCGTGGCCCGCCACATCATCCGCGAGGCCAAGAGCTACATGGACGGCCTGGCGCCGCCGTTCTTCCGTGCGCTGGTCGACTATGCGCAGGACGGCTCCTACTCATGGCATTGCCCGGGGCACTCCGGCGGCGTGGCGTTCCTGAAGAGCCCGGTGGGCCGCATGTTCCACCAGTTCTTCGGCGAGAACATGCTGCGTGCCGACGTCTGCAATGCCGTCGACGAACTCGGCCAGCTGCTCGACCACACCGGCCCGGTGGCGGCCTCCGAGCGCAATGCGGCGCGCATCTTCAATGCCGACCATTGCTTCTTCGTCACCAACGGCACGAGCACGAGCAACAAGATGGTCTGGCACCACGCGGTGGCGCCGGGCGACGTGGTGGTGGTCGACCGCAACTGCCACGTCTCGATCCTGCACTCGATCATCATGACCGGCGCGGTGCCGGTGTTCCTGCCGCCCACGCGCAACCACTACGGCATCATCGGCCCGATCCCGCAGAGCGAGTTCTCGCCCGAGGCGATCAAGCGCAAGATCGCCAAGAACCCGCTGCTCGCCGGCGTCGATGCAGACAAAGTCAAGCCGCGCATCCTGACGCTGACGCAGAGCACCTACGACGGCGTGCTCTACAACACCGAGACGATCAAGCAGTCGCTCGACGGCTACATCGACACGCTGCATTTCGACGAGGCCTGGCTGCCGCACGCCGCCTTCCACAAGTTCTACGGCACCTACCACGCGATGGGCCGCAAGCGCGCGCGGCCGAAGGACCAGCTCGTCTTCGCCACGCAGTCGACCCACAAGCTGCTGGCCGGCCTGAGCCAGGCCTCGCAGGTGCTCGTGCAGGATTCTCCGGGGCGCAAGCTCGACCGGCACCTGTTCAACGAGGCCTACCTGATGCACACCTCCACCAGCCCGCAGTACGCGATCATCGCCAGCTGCGACGTGGCCGCAGCGATGATGGAAGCGCCGGGCGGCACCGCGCTGGTCGAGGAAAGCATCCTCGAGGCGCTGGACTTCCGCCGCGCCATGCGCAAGGTCGACAAGGAGTACGGCCGCGACTGGTGGTTCAAGGTGTGGGGGCCGGACAAGCTCACCAACGACGGCATCGGCACCAGCGCCGACTGGGTGCTCAAGGCCGGCGACAAGTGGCATGGCTTCGGCGACCTGGCCGAAGGCTTCAACCTGCTCGACCCGATCAAGAGCACCATCATCACGCCGGGGCTCGATGTCTCCGGCAAGTTCGCCAAGACCGGCATCCCGGCGTCGATCGTCACCAAGTTCCTCGCCGAGCACGGCGTGGTGGTCGAGAAGACGGGCCTGTACTCCTTCTTCATCATGTTCACCATCGGCATCACCAAGGGCCGCTGGAATACGCTGCTGACGGCGCTGCAGCAATTCAAGGACGACTACGACAAGAACCAGCCGCTGTGGCGAATCCTGCCGGAGTTCATCGCCAAGCATCCGCGCTACGAGCGCATGGGCCTGCGCGACCTGTGCCAGAGCATCCACGAGATGTACGCCCGCGGCGACGTGGCGCGGCTGACCACCGAGATGTACCTGTCCGACCTGCATCCGGCCATGAAGCCGAGCGATGCCTATGCGCACATCGCGCACCGCAAGACCGAGCGGGTGGAGATCGATCACCTCGAAGGGCGCATCACGACGGCACTGCTCACGCCCTATCCGCCGGGCATTCCGCTGCTGATCCCGGGCGAGCGCTTCAACCGCAAGATCGTCGACTTCCTGCGCTTCACGCGCGAGTTCAACGCGGCGTTCCCCGGCTTCGACACCGACGTGCACGGCCTGGTGGAGGAAGAAGGCGAAGCCGGCGCACCGCGCCGATACTTCGTCGACTGCGTTCGACCCTGAGGCCGGCACGCTGCGGCGCGGCGCTCAGGCCATAGCGAAGGCCCTGCGCAGCTGGCCAGCGAAGGCCTGAGGTGAGCCGCCTGCGCTGCGCAGTTGCACAGGCGCCTCGCTTCGGCGGCTCAGGCGATGTGCGAAATCAGCACGCCGGGCGCTGGCTGCAGCTGCCCTTCGGCGTGCGCCTGCCCGGGGGCCGGCGCGGGCGCTCCCGGCCCGCTGGCGCCGGCGCGGCGCACCGCCAGGCCGACCGACATCATGTCGACCACCAGCAGGTGCAGGATGCGCGAGATCATCGAGACGAAGGTGGTGACGTCTTCGTTGTGTTCGACCGGGATGCACACCGTCGAGCGGCGTGCCAGCAGCGACTGACCGGCCGTGACCGCGATCACCGCCGCGCCGCGTTCCACGGCCAGCCCGGCGGCGCGCGCCAGTTCGGGGGGCTGGCCCGAGCTCGAGATGAACACCGCCACGTCGTTGGGCCCGAGCAGCTCGGCGGCCATGGTGTGCATGGCTGCATCGGTGTGCGCGACCGACGGGATGCGGAAGCGGAACAGCTTGTGCTGCGCATCCAGCGCCACCACCGCCGAATTGCCCATCGCGTAGAACTCGACGCGCTTGGCCTGGCGCAGGTACTCGATGGCCCGGTCCACCGCCTCGACGTTGAGCGACTCGCGGAACTGCATGATCGCGGAGATGGTGTTGTCGAGCACCTTGGCGCACAGGTCGCCGGTGCTGTCCTGTCGCCTCACTTGCGAGCGCTGCACCGGCAGGGTGCCGGTCAGGCCGGAACCCAGCTTGAGCTTGAAGTCGGCCAGTCCCTGGAAACCCAGCGAACGGCAGAAGCGGATCACCGTGGGCTGGCTCACCTCGGCGCCCTGGGCGATCAGAGCGATCGGGTCGTTCAGCGCGGTGCGCGGGTTGTCCAGCACGAAGTTGGCCACGCGCTTCTCGGCGGGCGACAGCGCATCGCGCGAGGCACGCACGCGCTCGAGCAGCGGGTTGCCGCCTTCTTGGTCGGGCACGTGGTCGGCGAGCAGCGACGAGACGCCGTGGAAGGCCGGGTTCTCGGCCGTCAGCACGTAGGTCGGGATGCGCGCTACATAGTTGCTGAAGCGGCCCTTTTCCTCGAAGCGCTGGCGAAAGGGCGAGCGGTCGAACAGCTCGCCCATCCGCGGCACGATGCCGCCGCCGACGAAGATGCCGCCGGTGGCGCCCAGCGTGAGCGCCAGGTCGGAGGCCATCGTGCCGAGCATGGCGCAGAAGCTCTCCACCGTCTCGCTGCAGGCCGAGTCGGCGTTCTGCAGCGCGCGGCGCACGATCTCCGCAGCGCTCAGGTGCAACTCGGCGCCCGGCTTGTCGTGAGTCAGTGCCTGGTAGATCAGCTCGAGGCCGGGGCCGGAAAGCAGGCGTTCGGCCGACACCCGCGGCATGGTCTTCCAGGCGAACTGCAGGATGCGCAGCTCGCGCTCGTCGGTCGGCGCGAAGCCGACGTGGCCGCCCTCGGTGGCCAGCGTGACCCAGCGGTCGCCGCTGGGGATCAGGCCCGAGACGCCCAGGCCCGTGCCAGGGCCGATCAGGCCGATCACGCCGTTGGCCTGCGCCTCGCCGCCGCCGACCTGGTGGCGCCCGTCGGCGCCCACGCGCGGCAGCGACATCGCCAGCGCAGTGAAGTTGTTGACGACCAGCAGCGTGGTCAGGTCGAGCTGGCGCTGCGCCTCCTGGATCGAGAAGGCCCAGTCGCGGTTGGTCATGCGCACCCAGTCGCCTTCGATCGGGTTGGCGATCGCCACGGCCCCATGGCGCGGCTTGATGCCGGGCAGCGTGTCGAGATAGGCCTGCACCACCGCGGTGAAGCCGGGGTAGTCGGCGCAGGGCAGCACCGCCACGTGCTCGAAGCGGCCCGGCACCTGCTCGATGCAGAAGCGCGCGTAGGTCGCGCCGATATCGGCCAGCAGGCGCGGATCGGCGTGCGGTTGCACGGAAGCGGAGCGTTCGAATGACATGGAGGCGTGGGGCTCCGGGCAGGGGCGTGGGGCTAGCGGGCCTTCAGGATCAGGACCTGCTGCGCCGCGAGCTTGACCTGAGCAGCTTCGGTGCCAGGCCTGGCCGCGGCACCCTTCTTCGCCGCGGCAAAGGGCAGGGCCGCGCCCGACGGGAAGGCGACCGTCCAGCCGTCGGCCTGGATGCCGAGAGGCAGGGTGAACGTCGACTCACGGTAGGCGAAGTTGATCAGCACCAGCAGCCGGCTGCCCTCGTGTTCGCGCATGAAGGCGAAGATCGGCGCATCGCGCTCCGACAGCGGGGTCATCGACCCCACCGACAGCGCCGGCTCGGCGTTGCGCAGCGTGATCAGGCCGCGGTACCAGTTCAGCAGCGAGTCCGGGGCGGCCTGCTGCACCGCCACGTTGTGCGTCTTCCAGTTGCTCACGCTGGGCCGGTAGGGCTTGGCGGCCGTCGTGAAGCCGGCATGGGCCTCGGCGCTCCAGCTCATCGGGCCGCGGATGGTCTGGTCCTCGTTGCCGGCGCCTTCCGACATGCCCAGGCCGATCTCCTCGCCGTAGTAGACGAAGGGCGTGCCGGGCAGGGTGAGCAGCGTGGCCGCCGCCACCTTGTAGCTCTTCTCGTCGCCGGCGAACTGCTTCATCAGCCGCGGCCCCGCGAAGTAGTCATGGTTGGCCAGCAGCGTGGCCAGGCGCGGCACCGGCAGCTTGCGCAGGTTGTAGAGCAGGTCGTCGCGCAGGCGGCCGATCTTCACGCTGCCCATGATGTGCTTGTGCAGGCCGAAGGCGAAGGCGCTGCCGCAGGAGTCGCCGGTGGCGAACGGCGCCGGGTCGCTCGGTGATTCGCACACCAGGTACTTGTTGCCGTAGCTGGCCAGCAGCTCCTGCACGCGCTTGAGCAGCTGGTGGTTCTCGGGCTGGTTCTCCCAGGCGATGGCGCTGTTCTCGAACAGCACGCCGACCGCGTCGAAGCGGAAGCCGTCGACACCGCGGTTCAGCCAGAAGCGCAGGTTGTCGAGGTGGAAGTCGACCACCTTCGGGTTGCGCAGGTTGAAGTCGGGCATGCCCGGGTCGAACACCGCGTAGTACCAGCGCTGGTTGCCCTCGCGCCAGGGATCGCCGGCGAAAGTGTTCCAGCCGCGGGGCTTGTCTTCGGCAAAGATGAACCAGTCGGCGTAGGGCGACTTGCGGCTGTCGTAGGCGCTCTCGAACAGCGGGTGGGCCGACGACACGTGGTTCATCACGTAGTCGAGAATGACCGCGATGCCGCGCTTGTGCGCCTCGGCGAGGAAGCGGTCGAAGTCGGCCAGCGTGCCGTAGTCGGGCTCTATGTTGCGGTAGTCGACCACCGCGTAGCCGTGATCGTGGTCGTCGCTCTTGAAGACAGGCATCAGCCAGATGCCCTTGATGCCCAGCTGCTGGAGGTAATCCAGCCGCTGGGTCAGGCCGGCGAGATCGCCGATGCCGTCGCCGTTGCTGTCCTGGTACGAGCGCACCAGGATCTCCATGAACACGCCGCGCTGCGCCCAGCCGGCCGGCAGCGTGCTCGGCACGGGGGCGGCGGCCACCGGAGCGAGGCCCGGGATGTCGGCGGCCTGCACCAGGGAGCCGCTGCACAGGGCGGCCCCGCAGACCAGCGCCGCCAGGGTGCGGCGCAGCCAGCGCGCGGCGTGGGTCACTTGCAGGGCGTCTCTTCGCGGCCCTTCTTGGCCTCGTCGAGCGAGGTGTAGATCTTGCGATCGCCGCTATTGACCCAGATCTCCTTGGTCGTATTGCCGTCGAACTGCATGTCCTTGCCGCCCTGGTCCTTGCTCTCGCCCTTGTGGATGATGTAGTTGACCTTGCCGCCCGGGAAGTCCTCGAGCTTGACGTGCCAGTAGACACCGAAGTCGTTCTTGCCGCTCGGCTCGACCGGGCTGGCCCAGCTCACGCCCGGCACGGCCGGGCCGCCGGGTCCGCGCTGGAAGATGTGCAGGCCCCAGTTGCCGTAGTTGCCATCGCAGCGGTTGTAGTTGATGGCGACCGAGCCCGCAGGAGGGTTCGAAGTGGCGAACGCCGGCGACAGCGCGGCGATCGAGAGGGCGGCAGCAACCGCCGTGCGCAGGAGAGAGCGGGACATCGTCATGTTGACCTCTTGAGGAGTGAAGGGGCCCGCGAAGGCCCGGGAGAAGAATCAGCCCTTGATGCCGCCTGCCGTGAGGCCGGAAATCATCCACTTCTGCGCGAGGATGAACACCACGGTGATCGGCAGGCCGGAGAGGATGGCGGCGGCGGCGAAGTCGCCCCACAGGTACTTCTGCTGGTAGAGGAACTGCTGCGAGCCCACCGCCATGGTCAGCATGTCCTGCTGCTTGAGCAGGATCGACGCCACCGGGTACTCGATGATCGCGCCGATGAAGGCCAGCAGGAACACCACCATCAGGATCGGCACGGCCATCGGCAGCAGCACAAGGCGGAAGGCCTGCCAGGGCGTGGCGCCGTCGACCTTGGCCGCTTCCTCTATCTCCACCGGGATGGTGTCGTAGTAGCCCTTGATCGTCCACACGTGCAGCGCGATGCCGCCCGAGTAGGCCAGCAGCAGCGCCCAGTGCGTGTCGATGCCCAGTGCCGGGAAGGCATTGCCGATGCGGTCGAAGATGGCGTAGATGGCCACCAGCGCCAGCACCGCCGGGAACATCTGCATCAGCATCAGGCCGAGCAGCGCCTGTCGCTTGCCGACGAACTTCATGCGCGCGAAGGCGTAGGCGGCGGTGGTCGACAGCAGCAGGCCGATCAGCGCCGACAGCGTGGCCACCTTCACCGAGTTCCACAGCCAGCGCAGCACCGGCAGGTCGGGCTCGATGAGGCGTCCGGTGGCATCCTGGAAAGGCATGCCCAGGGCAAAGCGCCAGTGCTCCAGGCTGATGCTCTCGGGGATGATGCTGCCGGTGGCGAAGTTGCCCGGACGCAGCGAGATCGACAGGATCATCAGGAACGGGAAGATCACCACCGCGCACAGGCACAGCAGGAAGACATGCGCGGCAATCAGGCGCCAGCGGTGCGACTTGTCGAGGACGATGGCCATGACCGTTGCTCCTGGTGATGAATCAGCGCTTGTCTTCTTCGACGACGCGCGTGAAGCGCATCTGCACCAGCGTGATCGCCGCCACCAGCAGGAAGATCACGGTGGAGATCGCCGCGGCCAGGCCGAACTGCTGGCCCGAATCCTGGAACGCGATGCGATAGGTGTAGGACACCAGGATGTCGGTGGTGCCCGCCGGCACCGAGGTGTCGAGGAAGTCGGGCCGGCCGCCGGTGAGCAGGCTGATCAGCACGAAGTTGTTGAAGTTGAACGCGAAGGAACTGATCAGCAGCGGCGTCAGCGGCTTGAGGATCAGCGGCAGCGTGATGCTGACGAAGTTGGTGATCGGGCCGGCACCGGCCACCGCCGAAGCCTCGTACAGGTCGGCCGGGATCGCCTTGATCAGGCCCATGCACACGACCATCATGTAAGGGAAGCCCAGCCAGGTGTTCACCAGCAGCAGCATCGCCTTGGCCAGGAAGGGGTCGGAGAACCAGGCCGGCTTGACGCCGAACAGCCCGCTCAGGATCAGGTTGATCTCGCCGGTGTTCTGATTGAACAGGCCGCGGAACACCAGGATCGAGATGAAGCCCGGTACCGCGTAGGGCAGGAACAGCAGGATGCGGTAGAAGCCCTTGAACTGCAGGTTCTCCCAGTTCAGCAGCACCGCGAGGAACATGCCCAGCGAGGTGGCGAACAGCACCGTCAGCCCGGAGAACATCACCGTCCAGACGAAGATGCGCAGGAACGGCTCGCGAAAGCGCTGCTCGGTGAAGATGCGCGTGTAGTTGTCCCAGCCGATGCCGACCTGGAAGCCCGGTTGCAGCGGCTCGCCGGCAGCCGTCTCGAAGAAGCCGGTCTTGAAGTTCGGCTTGATCACCGCCTGCGTCTGCTGGTTGAGCAGGCTGCCGTCGGCCTGGCGCTTGTACAGCGGGCTGGATTGGGCGAACTCGCGCAGGCTGGACATGCGCAACTTGGCTCCGTCGGGCGTCACGACCGTGATCGCCTTCAGCGGCTTCTGCCGCTCGATCAGCGTTTTCAGCGGCACCGCTTCGCTCAGCGCCGCGGCCGCGGTCTCCTCGGGTACCGCCTGCAGTTCGAGCGGGCGCTCGGCGCTCAGGGCCAACGGGCCGAACAGGAAGCTCTTGGCGGTGTCGGCATGCTCGATCCGGCCGCGGAACTCGCTGCCATCGGCGTGCAGCGAGAAGTTGTAGACCACGCCCTCGACACGGAAGCTCTCGTCGAGCAGGTAGGCCTCGGCACGCGGATACTCCAGCAGGTTCTTCGAGCTGTAGTTGCTGAAGCCGATGGCGATCGTGTAGACCATCGGGAAGACGACGAAGATCAGCGCCGCCGCGATGCCGGGGAACAGATAGCGAAAGGCATACACCTTCTGCGAGGTGTAGATCCACAGCGCCAGGCCCACGATCACCAGGATGGTGCCGGCCAGCAGCGTTTCGCCGACCGCATAGACCAGTGTTACCAGGTAAAGCGCCGCCAGCACGATCAGTGCGAGCAGGGCCGGGCCGGCATATCGGCGCAGGGGCGACTCGGTGCTCATGGTTCGCGGCGGGGGGGCTTCATCACAATGGCTCGATCGCGAAGGCGCTCGGGCCGCCGCGGCACGACCATGCCGCGGCGGCCCGTCGCGTCACTTCGCGACGATGCGCTTGGCGGCGGCGTCGAGCGCCTCCTTGGGCGCCTGACGGCCTTCGGTCATGTTCTGCAATGCCGAGGCCATCGACGACCAGAAGCGGCCCATCTCCGGGTTGTTGGGCATCGGCGCGCCGTCCTGCGCCGAGGCCATGGTGGCCTGGATGTTGGGGTTGCTCTTGAGCTCGGCATACAGCGCTTTGCTCGCGGGCGTGCCCAGCGGCACGTCGTCGTTGATCATCTTCAGGCCCTTGACGCTGAGCATGTAGTTCTCGATGAACTCCACCGCCACGTCGCGGTTCTGCGAGGACTTGTTGATCATCGCGCCGAGCACGCCGACGAAGGGCGCCGCCTTCTTGCCGCCGACGGCCGGGATGCGCGCCACTCCGAAGTCGATGTTCGACTTCTTCAGGTTGTCCCACGACCACGGGCCGTTGATCATCATCGCCACCTTGCCCTGCGACATGCCGGCTTCCATGTCGGCATAACTCGCGCCCTTGGGCATCACGCCGGACTTGATCATCTTGTCGAGCATCTCGGCGCCCTTGACCGCGCCGGCGTTCGCCACGCCGCTGTCGGCGGCGTCATAGGTGCCGTCGGCCTTCAGCTTGAACGGGTAGCCGCCATTGGCGGCCAGCAGCGGCCAGGTGAAGTAGGTGTTGTTGTAGTCCCAGAGGATCGCCTTCTTGCCCTGGGCGGACAGCTTCTTGTCGAGCGCGATCACCTCGTCGAAGGTCTTCGGCGGGGTGGGCACCAGGGCCTTGTTGTAGACCAGCGCCACCGCCTCGATCGAGATCGGGTAGCCCCAGGTCTTGCCGCCGACCGTGAACGCCTTCAGCGCCAGCGGGTCGATGTCGGCCACCACCTTCTTGCCCGGCGTGACCGGCTGCAGCAGGCCACCGGCGATCCATTCGCCGATGCGGTCGTGCGGCCAGATCCAAATGTCGGGGCCCTTGCCGGCGGCCGCGGCCTGCTGGAACTTGCCCGGCGCGTCCTCCGGATGCTCCACGGTCACCTGCACGCCCGTCTTCTTGGCGAACTCGTCGCCGATCTTCTGCAGGCCGTTGTAGCCCTTGTCGCCGTTGATCCAGATCAGCAGCTTGCCCGGCTCGGACGCGAATGCGGAGCCGCCCAGGGTCGCGCCCAGGGCGAGTGCCGCGGCGGCAGCGACGAGATGGATGCGTTGACGTTGAAGCTTCATGACTTTCTCCTTCAGTGGTGCCCGTGTCGGGTGATGGGATCGTAGGGCGAGCGTTTCGCCGCGATATTGCCGTTTGTCGGGGGTCGCCCTCAACCGGCTTGTGGCAGGGTCTTGCCCTGCTGACTGAACAGGAAGCACCGCTTGAGCGGCAGGCCCAGCCAGGCCGTGTCGCCGGTGTCCAGGGGGTTCTCGGGATCGGTGCGCACCGTCAGGCTCTCGGTTCCGCCCGTGACCATGACGTGCAGGTAAGTGGTATCGCCCAGGTGCTCGGCCAGCTGCACGTGGCTCTTCACGGCGTTTTCGCCCGGCTGAGCGGTGGCATGCACGTGCTCGGGTCGGATGCCCAGCGTGACGGGGTCGCCGGCCGGCAAGGTGGTGGCATCGGCCGCCACCTGCACCACGCTGCCGTCGTGCAGCTTCACGGTGGCCAGCATCGGCGTGGCCGACACCAGCGTGCCGGTGATGAAGTTCATCTTCGGGCTGCCGATGAAGCCGGCCACGAACTTGTTGACCGGCTGGTGGTACAGCTCCAGCGGCGTGCCGACCTGCTCGATGCGGCCGGCGTTGAGCACGACGATGCGGTGGGCCAGCGTCATCGCCTCGACCTGGTCGTGCGTGACGTAGATCATCGTCGTCGCCAGCTCCTTGTGCAGGCGCGACAGCTCGACGCGCATCTGCACCCGCAGCGCCGCGTCGAGGTTGGAAAGCGGTTCGTCGAACAGGAACACGCCGGGCTTGCGCACGATGGCCCGGCCGATGGCCACGCGCTGGCGCTGGCCGCCCGACAGCGCCTTGGGCCGGCGCTCGAGCAGGTGCTCGATCTGCAGGATCTGCGCGGCGCGATCGACCGCGGCCTTGATCTCGGCCTTGCTCATGCCGGCCAGCTTCAGGCCGAAGGCCATGTTCTCGGCCACCGTCATGTGCGGATAGAGCGCGTAGCTCTGGAACACCATCGCGATGCCGCGCTTGGCCGGCGGCACCTCGTTGACCAGTTCGCCGCCGATGTACAGCTCGCCGGCGGTGATCTCCTCCAGGCCGGCGATGCAGCGCAGCACAGTCGACTTGCCGCAGCCCGATGGCCCGACGAAGACCATGAACTCGCCGTCGCGGATCTCCAGGTCGATGCCCGGGATGATGGTCAGGTCGCCGAACGACTTCTTCAGCGCTTTCAACAGGACATTGGCCATCGGGGTTGCCGGCTGGAGAACAGATGTCTTGCGGGAAGAGGGCCGGCCCCGGGTCAGGGCCGGCCACTCGGTCAGGCGTCGATCAGAACCAGGTCTCGACCTGGAAGCCGACAGCCGTGGCGCTCGACTTCGTCAGCCCGCGCGTCGCCTTGTAGGCGTCGTTGAAGCTGAATGAGGTCACGTAGAAGCGGAACTCCGGGCGGTCGTAGAAGTTCGGGCCGACCGACAGCGTCGGGGCGACCGTGAACTTGGTCAGGCGATCCGTCTGGCCACCCTGCGGCTTGTGGCTGGAAACGCCCAGTTCACCCTGCAGCTTGAAGTTCTTCGTGAACGCGTAGGCGACACGGCCGCCGATGGTGTTGAAGGTCTCCTTGTTGTTCGGCGTGCCTTGCTTGCCGAACACCACGAGTGCCTGGCCGGTCAGCGGGCCCTTGGTCCACTGCATGCTCTCCACGAGGCGCCAGCGCTTCTGGTCCGAGTCGTCCGTGCCGCCGCCGAAGCCCATGTTCAGGTAGGCCGAGCCCTGGGCATATTGCAGCCAGGCGGTGTTCTCGCCGCCGAACACATTGGCCTGGTTGTGCTGCAGGCTCAGGCCGAAGCCGCCCTTGCCGCCGGTGCCGCTGAAGTCGGTCAGTGCCGCGGTGACGCGCAGCGTGCCACCCGGGTTGGTCTTGACGCCGTTCAGGTCGAGGTTCACTCGCGTGCCGTGGTTGGCCGACGCGTTCTCGTCGGTGCGGAAGACCGCCAGGTTCAGGGTGCCCACGCCGAGGTCGAAGCCGTCGGCGCCAGCACCGCTGCCGGTCATGTTGACGAAGAACGTGTCAACCATGTGCACGTCGGCACGGCCGTAGAAACGGCGGCCGATCCAGAAGGTCTGGTTCGGGGCAACGTCGAAGCCCTTGCCTTCGGCATAGATCTGGTTGACCTTGATCGTCGTGCTGCCGTCGCCGATGTCCGAACTTTCCTTGAAGAAGTTCGTCATCAGGTAGGCCTTGTAGTCGACGCCACCGGCCTGGCCACCCTGGCTGAGCATGAATTCGCCGTAGGTGTTGCACTCGTTGCCCAGGCGGTAGGTGCCGCCATCCATGTTGGCGCCGAAGCACTTGGCGCCGTCGCCGGTGGTTGCCTTCTGGCCCGGGCCGACGCGGAAGTAGCCGCCCCAATCCACCGCGCTGGCGGTGGTGGAGAGCAAGCTCAGCGCTGCAGCGGCGAGCAGGGTGTGTTTCATTTTCATCGTTGGCTCCTCAGAGGTTCTGCTGGCAGTGAAACCGGCGACGTTCGAGACGCTCAACGCCCTTCGGGACGCCGGGGTTGGGGGAACTGGGACGGTGGGCAAAAAAGGGGCGGCGCCGCGGACGGCGCCGCCACCAACTCGCTCTTCCGGGAAAACATCACGCCTGAACCGTCGGTCGGCACCCAGGATGGCCGGGCAACCACGCCATCACGCCCGCTGTTTGCGGAGGTAGTTGGCCTACATTCGATGTTCTTTGGCGCTGGATCGAGGGGGACTCTAGTAGTCAGACTACAGCGGTGATAGCCGGGTTTTCCTGAAGATTTGCGGGAATGCAACACGCTGTAGCCAGCCCAATCAGGGTTTTCTTGACGAACGGGTGCATCACTTGAATTCGTAGTTGGGCTACATTTCGCGGTCGGCAGGGTGATCGGTGTCGTGCGGCCATCGTTGCCGCATGGGCATGGTGATTGCACGCCTGCAAGCGCAAACCGACTCACGCAGGCATGGCCTGGTAGACATGGATTCCTCGACCTTTCCCCGACTCGTCGGCGATGTCGGCGGCACGAACGCCCGATTCGCCTGGCAGGCCACCGCCGGCGCCGCGCTGTCCGACGTCACGACCCTGCCGTGCGCCGATTTCCCGGCGCTCCAGGACGCCATGCAGCACTACCTCGCCGGGCACGGTCGCGGCGCGGCGCGCTGGTGCGCGATCGGCATCGCCAACCCGGTGGTCGGCGACCAGGTACGCATGACCAACCACCATTGGTCGTTCTCGATCGAAGCGGTGCGGCAACTGCTGGGGCTGGAGCGCTTTCTCGTCATCAACGACTTCACGGCACTGGCGCTGTCGCTGCCGGCGCTGGCGCCGGACGAGGTGCGCCAGGTTGGCGCCGGCATCGCGGTGCCTGGCGCGCCCGTCGGCCTGCTGGGGCCTGGCACGGGGCTCGGCGTGTCGGGCTTGCTGCCAGCGCGCGGAATCCAGCGGGCGATCCCGATCAACGGCGAGGGAGGGCACGTGACACTGGCGGCCACCGACGCCCTCGAGGAGTCGGTGATCCGTCGCCTGCGCGAGCGATTCGGCCACGCCTCGGCCGAGCGGGCGCTGTCGGGCCCGGGGCTGGTCAATCTCTACGTCGCCGTGTGCGATGTCCACGGCGTGGCCGCGCAGCCGCTGGAGGCCGCCGACGTCTCCGCGCGCGCCGCCACCGGCGAAGACGCGCACTGCGTGCAGGCGATCGAACTGTTCTTCGGCTTTCTCGGCAACGTGGCCGGCAACCTGGCCTTGTCGCTGGGCGCGCGCGGCGGCGTCTACATTGGCGGGGGCATCGTCCCGCGCCTGGGCAACGCGATCGACCATTCGCGATTTCGCGAGCGTTTCGAAGCCAAGGGACGATTCGCCGGCTACCTGCAGGCCATTCCCACGCTCGTCGTGCAGGCCCGCGTGTCGCCGGCCTTGCTGGGTGCGGCGCGGGCACTCGACGATCTCTGAACCACGGCCGCCAGGAGCGGCACAGAAAGGCATCCAGCCATGCGGCAACCCGTTCGCCCGACCTCTTCAGCATGGATCGCATTGCTGACGGCGGCCTGCCTGAGCGCCGTGGCCGCGCCGGCACGAGCCGGTGTCATGGACTTCCTGTTTGGGGCCTCTGAAAAGTCCGCCGACGCCGCAAAGCCGGACGCCCGCCGCCGCAGCTGGCCAGTGCACGACTTCACCGCCATCCGGCTCGTGCCGCGCGAGCCGGGATCGGCGCCGAACCAGCATCCCGTCCAGGTGGAAGCCGAGGCGCTGCGGCAGCAACTCGCCCAGGTGCGCTTCGTCGTCGGTTCAGGCGCCCAGGCGCTGTTCGCGGCCGACGAACTCGGCGACCTGATCGAGCCGCTGATCGAGGCTTTCGGCAACGCCACGCCTGATGACGACCTGCTGCTGCTGAGCACCTCGCGCCGCGGTGGCGGCCTGCTGTCGCAGCCGCTGGGCATCACGGCGCGGTTGTTCGTTCAGGGCGGCCAGTTGCAACTGCTGGTCAACGACGCGCGCTACGAGTTCTTCAACGAATACAAGGGAACGGGCAAACCGCCGCAGTTCACTTTCGGATCGCGCGGCAAGGCGGGCCAGGTTGTGCTGCGGAGTGCATCGGGTACGAATGCGCGCCCGGACTGGCTTGCCCTGCCGACGACCTTGCCAGCAGCCACTGCGGTCGCTGCGCCGGCGGCGCCCGTGGCTGTCACGCCGAAGGTCGTCGCGCCGGGACCGGCCGCCACGGCAGTCGCGCCGCAGCCGGCACTTCGTCCGCGCGACCCGGGCTTTGCAGAGGAGGTCGAGCAGCGCCTGGTCACGCTGAAGAGGCTGCGCGAGCGCGGCCTGATCAGCGAAGAGGAGTACCAGCAAAAGCGCCGCGAGATCCTGCAGGCGCTCTGAGGCTGCGCTCCGGCTCAGGCGTTTCCCGAACCCGCCATCACCTGGCTGAAGCCGCCGTCCACGTAGGTGATCTCGGCGCTCACGCCGGCCGCCAGGTCCGACAGCAGGAAAGCGGCGACGTTGCCGACGTCCTCGATCGTCACGGCGCGGCGGATCGGCGCCATCGCGGCGAAGTCCGTCAGCAGCTTGCCGAAGTCCTTGATGCCCGAGGCCGCCAGCGTCTTGATCGGGCCGGCCGACAGGCCGTTCACCCGGATGCCCCTGGCGCCCAGGCTGTGCGCCAGGTAGCGCACGCTGGATTCGAGCGAGGCCTTGGCCAGGCCCATGGTGTTGTAGTTGGGCACGTAGCGAACGGCACCCAGATAGCTCAGCGTGAGAAGTGACGAGCCCGTGCGCAGCCGCGGCAGCGCAGCCTTGGCCATGGCCGGGAAGCTGTAGGCCGAAATGTCGTGGGCGATGCGGAAGTTCTCGCGCGTCAGCCCGTCGAGGAAGTCGCCGCCGATCGCCTCGCGCGGCGCATAGCCGATGGAGTGAACGAAGCCGTCGAACTCCGGCCAGGCCTCGCCGAGGCCGGTGAAGAGCGCCTCGATCTGCGCGTCGTCGCCGACATCGCAGTCGAAGGTCAGCGTGGAGCCGAACTCGGCGGCGAACTCCGCGATGCGCTCCTTGAATCGTTCTCCCTGGTAGCTGAAGGCCAGTTCGGCGCCTTCGCGGTGGCAGGCGCGGGCGATGCCGTAGGCGATCGAGCGGTTGTTGAGCAAGCCGGTGATGAGAAGGCGCTTGCCGGCAAGAAAGCCCATGGGGTCTCCGCACTGTGGTTCGAGGGGCCGGATTTTGGCATGGGCAGGGCCTCCTCCCGGGCCCCTTGACAGGGCAACGGCTTGCCTGTACCTCGAGCCCGCGCTACAATCTGCCGTTTCCTAGAAAGCTGCGTGGGCGGATTCTTCCAGCCCATTTTTTTTGCTTGAACGTTTTTCAACGACGATTGATCTGCGGAATTGATGCGGACTATTTGGCAAAGGTTGATGCCCCTGTGACGAGTTGGCAAGGCGCTGTCGAACGCACCGTGACCGGTCTGGGCTACGAGCTCGTGGATACCGAGCGAACTGCCGGCGGGTTGCTGCGCGTCTACATCGACCGTGTCGCCGGTGATCCGAACGGCGAGTTCATCGTTGTCGAGGATTGCGAGAAGGTCACGCGGCAACTGCAGCACGTGCTCGAAGTCGAGAACTGCTCGTACACGCGGCTCGAAGTCTCGTCGCCCGGGTTGGATCGGCCGCTGAAGCGTCCCGCCGACTTTGCCCGGTTCGCCGGCGAGCAGATCGACCTGACGCTGAAGCTTGCCTTTCAAGGCCGCAAGAAGTACAGCGGCGTCCTGCAGGCGCGACCCGAAGGCGAGGGCGAGGGCTGGCGCATCGTCTTCAACGACGGCAAGACGGATCAGGCATTGGATTTTTCACTCGACGAAGTGCGCGAGGCCCGGCTGGTGCCGGTGGTCGACTTCAAGGGGCGCCGTTTCGCGCCCGTGCAGTCGCCCGCCGACACGCCGGTCCCCGGACAAGAGGTTGACGGAGGTCGTGAGCGATGAACCGCGAATTGTTGATGCTGGTGGACGCCATCTCGCGCGAAAAGAGCGTGGATCGCGAGGTCGTGTTCGGTGCGGTCGAGGCCGCACTCGCCTCGGCGTCGAAGAAGCTGCACGGCGGCGAGGTCGACATGCGCGTGTCGGTCGACCGCGAGAGCGGCGAATACGAGACTTTCCGCCGCTGGCACGTGGTGCCGGATGAAGCCGGCCTGCAGCTGCCCGACTCCGAGATCCTGCTGTTCGAGGCGCTGGAGCAGATCCCCGACATCGAGGTCGACGACTACATCGAGGAGCCGGTGGAGTCGGTCTCGATCGGCCGCATCGGTGCGCAGGCAGCCAAGCAGGTCATCCTGCAGAAGATCCGCGATGCCGAGCGCGAGCAGCTGCTCAACGACTTCCTGTCGCGCGGCGACAAGATCTTCGTGGGCACGGTCAAGCGGCTGGACAAGGGCGACATCGTCGTCGAGTCGGGCCGTGTCGAGGGCCGGCTGCGCCGCAACGAGATGATCCCGAAGGAGAACCTGCGCAGCGGAGACCGCGTGCGTGCGTTCATCCTCGAGGTCGACCCGACGCTGCGCGGTCCGCAGATCATCCTGTCGCGCTCGGCGCCGGGCTTCATGATCGAGCTGTTCGCACAGGAAGTGCCCGAGATCGAGCAGGGCCTGCTGGAGATCAAGAGCTGCGCCCGCGACCCCGGGTCCCGCGCCAAGATCGCCGTGGTCTCGCACGACAAGCGTGTCGACCCGATCGGCACCTGCGTGGGCGTGCGCGGTTCGCGCGTCACGGCGGTCACCAACGAGCTCGCCGGCGAGCGGGTCGACATCGTGCTGTGGTCGGAAGACCCGGCGCAGTTCGTCATCGGCGCGCTGGCGCCGGCGAACGTGCAGTCGATCGTGGTGGATGAAGAGCGCCACGCCATGGACGTGGTGGTCGACGAGGAGAACCTCGCCATCGCCATTGGCCGCGGCGGCCAGAACGTGCGCCTGGCGTCCGAGCTCACCGGCTGGCGAATCAACATCATGACGGCCGAGGAGTCCGCTTCGAAGCAGGCCCTCGAATCCGACTCGGTGCGCAAGCTGTTCGTCGACAAGCTCGACGTCGACGAGGAAGTCGCCGACATCCTGATTGCCGAAGGCTTCACCAGCCTCGAGGAAGTGGCCTACGTCCCGATGCAGGAAATGCTCGAGATCGAGAGCTTCGACGAGGACACCGTGAACGAGCTGCGTACGCGGGCCAAGGACGCGCTGCTGACGATGGAAATCGCCCGCGAAGAAAAGGTCGAGGAGGTCTCGCAGGACCTGCGCGATCTCGAGGGCCTGAGCCCCGAACTCATCGCCAAGCTCGCCAATGGCGGCATCCACACGCGAGACGATCTGGCCGACCTGGCCGTCGACGAGCTGACCGAGATGACCGCGATCGACGAAGCGCAGGCCAAGGCGCTGATCATGAAGGCCCGTGAACACTGGTTCACGGCCTGAACGACAACAGCGCCGACAGACAGAGCTAGACCAAGCAAGGATTCAACCCATGGCTTCGACCACCGTCGCCCAACTCGCCGCCGAGCTCAATCGCCCGGCCGCGGCGCTGCTCGAGCAGCTGCAGTCGGCCGGCGTCAAGAAGGCGTCGACGGACGACACGCTCAGCGAGTCGGACAAGGAACGCCTGCTCGACTTCCTGCGCACCTCGCACGGCACCGCCGGCGCGGAGCGCAAGAAGATCACGCTGACGCGCAAGTCGACCAGCGAGATCAAGCAGGCCGATTCGAGCGGCAAGGCGCGCACCATCCAGGTCGAAGTGCGCAAGAAGCGCACCTTCGTCAAGCGCGACGACGCGCCGGCTGCCGAGGAAACCGCCGCACCGGTGATCGACGAAGCCGAACTGCAGCGTCGCGAGGAAGAAGCACGCGCCCAGGCCGAGTTGCTGCGTCGCCAGGAAGAAGACCTGGCCGAAAAGCGCCGCCTGCGCGAAGAGCAGGAGCAGCGTGACCGCGAAGCCGCCGAAGCCCGCGCCGCCGAGGCCGCGCGCAAGGCCGCCGAGGAAACCGCCGCAGCACTGGCTGCCGCCGCGGCCAAGCCCGAAGCCCAAGGGGGCTGGCAAGGCCGGCGCCGCACCGGCCGAAGCCGCCCCTGCGGCTGCCGCGCCCGCTGCACCGGCCGAGCCGGTCAAGCCGGCGCTGCGTGTCATCAAGGCCGCCGACGTCGCCAACGAAGAGGTGCAGCGCGCTGCCGATCTGGCCAAGCGCCGCAAGGCCGCCGAAGACGAGGCGAAGGCGATCCGCGAGATGATGAACGCACCGAAGAAGGTGCTCGTCGCGAAGAAGCCCGAAGAGCCGCCCAAGCCGGCCACCGAGATCAAGGGCACGATCCACAAGAAGGCCGGCGCCCCAGGCGCTCCGGCCACGACCACGGCCGGCGCTGCCAAGCCGGGTGACAAGAAGTCCGTCAAGTCCGAGAAGCTGTCGTCCAGCTGGGCCGACGATGCGGCCAAGAAGCGCACCGCGCTGAAGGGCCGCACCGATGGCGCGGCGGGTGGCGCACGCGCCGGCTGGCGCGCGCCTCGCGGCGGACGCCGCGGCGAGCGCAGCGACGGCAGCATGTCGAGCTTCGTCGCGCCGGCGGAGCAGCAGGTCCAGGAGGTTCATATTCCCGAAACCATCAGCGTGGCCGACCTGGCCCACAAGATGTCGGTGAAGGCGTCCGAGGTCATCAAGCAGCTGATGAAGCTGGGCCAGATGGTCACCATCAACCAGCAGCTCGACCAGGAGACGGCGATGATCGTCGTCGAGGAGATGGGCCACAAGGCGCTGGCTGCCAAGCTGGACGATCCGGAAGCCTTCCTCGAGGAAGAGCAGGCCGAGCAGGAGCACGAAGAGACGACCCGCGCACCGGTGGTCACGGTGATGGGCCACGTCGACCACGGCAAGACCTCGCTGCTCGACTACATCCGCACCAGCCGCGTCGCGGCCGGCGAGGCGGGTGGCATCACGCAGCACATCGGCGCCTACCATGTGCAGACGCCGCGCGGCATGATCACCTTCCTCGACACCCCGGGCCACGCCGCGTTCACCGCGATGCGTGCGCGCGGCGCCAAGGCCACCGACATCGTCATCCTGGTGGTGGCGGCCGACGACGGCGTGATGCCGCAGACCAAGGAAGCCATCCACCATGCCAAGGCGGCCGGCGTGCCGATCGTCGTGGCGATGAACAAGATCGACAAGCCCGAGGCGAATGCCGAGCGCGTGAAGAGCGAGCTCGTCGCCGAGCAGGTCGTGCCCGAGGACTTCGGCGGCGATTCGCCGTTCGTCCCGGTGTCGGCCAAGACCGGCCAGGGCATCGACGCGCTGCTCGAGCAGGTGCTGTTGCAGGCCGAGGTGCTGGAGCTCAAGGCGGCCAAGGACGCGCCGGCCAAGGGCCTCGTCATCGAAGCGCAGCTCGACAAGGGCCGCGGCCCGGTGGCGACCATCCTGGTCCAGTCCGGCACGCTCAAGCGCGGCGACGTGGTGCTCGCCGGTTCGAGCTATGGCCGCGTGCGCGCCATGCTCGACGAGGACGGCAAGCCGACCAACGAAGCCGGCCCCTCGATCCCGGTCGAGATCCAGGGCCTGACCGAGGTGCCGCAAGCCGGCGACGAGTTCATGGTGCTGGCCGACGAGCGCCGTGCGCGCGAGATCGCCACCTTCCGCCAGGGCAAGTACCGCGACGTGAAGCTGGCCAAGCGCCAGGCCGCGAACCTCGAGAACATGATGGAGCAGATGGGCCAGGGCAGCGCCCAGACCCTGGCGCTCATCATCAAGGCCGACGTGCAGGGCTCGCAGGAAGCGCTGGCGCAATCGCTGCTCAAGCTCTCGACCGACGAGGTCAAGGTGCAGGTGGTGCACGCCGCGGTCGGCGGCATCAGCGAGTCCGACGTCAACCTGGCGATCGCCTCGAAGGCGATCATCATCGGCTTCAACACGCGGGCCGATGCCGGCGCGCGCAAGCTGGCCGAGAACAACGGCGTCGACATCCGCTACTACAACATCATCTACGACGCGGTCGACGAGGTGAAGGCGGCGATGACCGGCATGCTGGCGCCGGAGCAGCGCGAGGAGCTGATCGGCACGGCCGAGATCCGCACGGTGTTCGTGGCCTCGAAGATCGGCACCGTGGCCGGCTCGATGGTCACCGCCGGCGTGGTTCGCCGCGGCGCGCGCTTCCGCCTGCTGCGCGAGAACGTGGTGGTCTACACCGGCGAGATCGAATCGGTGCGCCGACTCAAGGACGACGTCCGCGAGGTCGCCACCGGCTTCGAGTGCGGCATCAAGCTGAAGAACTACAACGACATCAAGGAAGGCGATCAGCTGGAGTTCTTCGAGGTCAAGGAAGTGGCTCGAACGCTGTAAGGCGGTCTCGGTCTCGTCCCGAACCCCGCCTTCCCAAAGAAGGCGGGGTTTGCGTTTCAGGAGTCGACCATGCGACACAAACGATCCATCCCCAACCGCGGCTTCCGCATCGCCGACCAGATCCAGCGTGATCTGGCCGAGCTGATCCGCGAGCTGAAGGACCCGCGCATCGGCATGGTCACCTTGCACGCGGTCGAGGTGTCGGCCGACTACGCGCACGCCAAGGTGTTCTTCTCGCTGCTGGTGGGCGACCCGAAGGAATGCGAAGAGGCGCTCAACGAGGCCGCCGGATTCCTGCGCAACGGCCTGTTCAAGCGCTTGCAGATCCACACCGTGCCGACGCTGCACTTCCACTTCGACCGCACCACCGAGCGCGCCGCCGAACTCAGCCTGCTGATCCAGCAGGCCAACGCCACGCGAGCCAAGGAAGACTGAACGCATGAACGCGCCTCGCGCTCGCATCCCACGCCGTGCCGTGCACGGCGTGCTGCTGCTCGACAAGCCGCTGGGCCTGTCGAGCAACGATGCGTTGCAGAGGGCCAAGCGCCTGTTCCGCGCCGAGAAGGCCGGCCACACCGGCACGCTCGATCCGCTGGCCAGTGGCCTGCTGCCGCTGTGCTTCGGCGCCGCCACCAAGTTCTCACAGGTCAGCCTCGACGCCGACAAGCGCTACGTGGCCACGTTGCAGCTCGGCGAGACGCGCGTCGGCGGCGACATGGAGGGCGAGGTCATCGAGCGCCGGCCGGTCGCCGTCACGGCGGCGCAGCTGCGCGCCGCGTGCGATCGTTTCACCGGCACCATCGAACAGGTGCCGCCGATGCATTCGGCGCTCAAGCACGAAGGCAAGGCGCTGTACGAATACGCGCGCGCCGGCGTCGAGGTCGAACGCGAGCCGCGCCGCGTGACGATCCACGCCATCGACATCGTCGACGGCGATGACGACCGCTGGACCATCGACGTGCGCTGCAGCAAGGGCACCTACATCCGCACGCTGGCCGAGGACATCGGCCGCGCTTTGGGATGCGGCGCGCACCTCGCGGCACTGCGCCGCACCGGCTCCGGCACCCTGACGCTGGATCAGGCCGTGACGCTCGAGGCGCTCGAAGCCATGAGCGAGGCCGAACGCGATGCTCGCCTGCTCGACGCCGACGCGCTGATCGCCGACTGCCCGGCGGTGCGCCTCGATGCCGAGAATGCGGGCGTTTCCTCAGCGGCATGCGCCGCCGCCTCGAACTCGCCGACGCCGATTGCGTGCGCGTGTTCGGGCCCGAACCCAAGGCCTTCCTCGGCGCGGGCCACATCGCCGCCGGCGAACTGATATCCACCAGGCTGCTCAGCCCGATCGAGGTGCAAGGCCTCCTGACTGAAAGAACCGCATGACCCGCCAGATCCGCAACATCGCCATCATCGCGCACGTCGACCATGGCAAGACCACGCTGGTCGACCAGCTGCTGCGCCAGAGCGGCACCTTCCGTGAGAACGAGAAGGTTGCCGAACGCGTGATGGACAGCAACGACCTCGAAAAGGAGCGCGGCATCACCATCCTGGCGAAGAACTGCGCCGTGGAGTGGAAGGGCACGCACGTCAACATCGTCGACACCCCGGGGCACGCCGACTTCGGCGGCGAGGTCGAGCGCGTGCTGTCGATGGTCGACTCGGTGCTGCTGCTGGTCGATGCCGTCGAGGGCCCGATGCCGCAGACGCGCTTCGTCACCAAGAAGGCGCTTGCGCTGGGACTCAAGCCCATCGTCGTCGTCAACAAGGTCGACCGACCCGGCGCGCGCCCCGACTATGTGATCAACGCCACCTTCGAGCTGTTCGACAAGCTGCATGCCACCGAGGAGCAGCTCGACTTCCCGGTGATCTTCGCGTCCGGCCTGAACGGCTGGGCGACGCTCAAGCAGGGCGAGGTCGGCACCGACCTGGCACCGCTGTTCGATGCCATCCTGGAGCACGTGCCGGCGCACGAAGGCGCGGCCGATGCGCCGCTGCAGCTGCAGATCTGCTCGCTCGACTACTCCACCTACGTGGGCCGCATCGGCATCGGGCGCGTCAACCAGGGCACGCTCAAGCCGATGCAGAACGTGGCCGTGTACGCCGGCCCCGACAGCACGCCTTTCACGGCGCGCGTCAACCAGGTGCTCAAGTTCGAGGGCCTGGAGCGCAAGCAGGCCACCGAGGCGGGCCCGGGCGACATCGTGCTGATCAACGGCATCGAGGGCATCGGCATCGGCGTGACCCTCACCGACATCGACAACCCGGCTCCGCTGCCCATGCTGCAGGTCGACGAGCCGACGCTGACGATGAACTTCTGCGTCAACAACTCGCCGCTGGCGGGCCGAGAAGGCAAGTTCGTCACCAGCCGGCAGATCTGGGACCGCCTGCAGCGCGAACTGCAGAGCAACGTGGCGCTGAAGGTCAAGGAGACCGATGAAGACGGCATCTTCGAGGTGTCGGGCCGCGGTGAACTGCACCTGACCATCCTGCTGGAGACGATGCGCCGCGAGGGCTACGAGCTGGCCGTGAGCAAGCCGCGCGTGGTGTTCCACGAGGTCGATGGAGAACGTCAGGAACCGATCGAGATGGTCACCGCCGACGTGGAAGACCAGCACCAGGGCGCCGTCATGCAGGCCCTGGGCGAACGCAAGGCCGAACTCGTCAACATGGAACCCGACGGCATGGGCCGCGTGCGCCTGGAGTACCGCATCCCGGCGCGCGGCCTGATCGGCTTCCAGAACGAGTTCCTCAACCTGACGCGCGGCACCGGCCTGATCAGCAACATCTTCGACGGCTACGAGGCCTACAAGGGCGAGATCGAAGGCCGCAAGAACGGCGTGCTGATCAGCCAGGACGACGGCGAGGCGGTGACGTACTCGCTGGGCAAGCTCGACGACCGCGGCCGCATGTTCGTGAAGGCCGGTGACCCGCTGTACGAAGGCATGGTGATCGGCATCCACAGTCGCGACAACGACCTCGTCGTCAACGCGGTGCGCGGCAAGCAGCTGACCAACTTCCGCGTCTCCGGCAAGGAAGACGCGATCAAGATCACGCCGCCGATCATCCTCACGCTCGAGTACGCGGTGGAATTCATTGCCGACGACGAGCTGGTGGAGATCACGCCGAAGAGCATCCGCATCCGCAAGCGCCACCTAAAGGAACACGACCGCAAGCGCGCCTCGCGCGAAGCCGCCTGACGCCGTGCCCGTGCCGATGACGCACCGCAAGGCGGTGCTGCTCATGGTCGCGGTCACGCTGATGTGGAGCATCGCCGGCGTGGTGTCGCGCCACTTCGAGGCGGCGCGTGGCTTCGAGGTGACCTTCTGGCGCAGCGCCTTCAATGCGCTGGCGCTGGTCGTGATGCTCGGCTGGCTGCGCGGGCCGGCGACGCTGGTTTCGGCCATTCGCAGCGGCGGCCGCACGCTGTGGCTGTCGGGCCTGTGCTGGGCAGTCATGTACACCGCCTTCATGATGGCGCTGTCGCTCACCACGGTGGCCAACGTGCTGGTCACCATGGCGCTGGGCCCGCTGTTCACCGCGCTGATGGCGCGCTTCGCGCTCGGCCACCGGCTGGCTGCACGCACCTGGGCAGCGATCGTGCTGGCCGGGGCGGGCATCGCCTGGATGTACGCCCGCGAGGTCAGCGGCAGCGACCCGCGCCACCTGGCCGGCACGCTGGTCGCGCTGGGCGTGCCGATCGCTGCAGCCGTCAACTGGACGCTGATCCAGCACAACCGCGGCGGCGAGAAGCAGGACATGCTGCCCGCCGTGCTGATCGGCGCCGTGCTCTCCGCAGCCGCCATGGTGCTGCCCTCGCAGCCTTTCGCCGCCACAGGGCGCGACCTCGCGCTGCTGGCCATGCTCGGCGTCGTGCAGCTGGCCATCCCGTGCCTGCTGGCCGTGACCATCGCCCGCTCGCTGAGCGCGCCGGAGATGTCGCTGCTCGGACTGCTTGAGGTGGTTTTCGGTGTGCTCTGGGCCTGGCTGGGCGCCAACGAGGCACCGGCCGTGTCGGTGATCGGCGGCGGCCTGCTCGTGTTGCTGGCGCTGGCCGGCAACGAACTGATGGCGTTGCGCGAACGCAGGGCCTGACGCTTTCGCGCCCGAACAGGGCTTCCCCTCAAGGCGGCGACTCTTGCGCGCGCTTAGCATCGGCGCAGACCGCGTGGGAGACGCCGATGAAACAGCTGTCCGGCCTGGACGCCAGCTTCCTGTACCTCGAGACCGCCGAGATGCCCATGCACGTGGGCGCCTTGCACCAGTTCGAGCTGCCTGCCAGCTACCGCGGTGACTTCCTCGCCGACATGCGTGCCCACATGGCCACGCGCATTCCGCTCGCGCCTGCATTGCGTCGCAAGCTGGCCTGGATGCCGCTGAACCTGGCCGCGCCGGTGTGGGTCGATGCCGAGCCCGACCTCGACGAGCACATCGTCGGCATCGCGCTGCCTGCGGGCAGCGGACTGGCCGAGCTGGAAGAGCAGGTCGGCGAGTTGCACCCGGTGCTGCTCGACCGCAGCCGGCCGCTGTGGAAGTTCCATGTCTTCGACGGCCTCGAGCCGGGGCCGAACGGCGAGAAGCGCTACGCCCTCTACACCCAGCTGCACCACGCCGCCGTCGACGGCCAGGCCGCGGTGGCGCTGGCGCAGGCCATCCTCGACCTCGGCCCCGAGCCGCGCGAGATCGCTGCGCGCCCGGCGCGCGAGCGCAAGGGACAGCTGGCGATGACGGAGATGCTGCGTGGCGCGCTGTCCAACCAGCTCGACCAGCTCGGCAACCTCGTCAAGGCCTTGCCCGCCGCGGTGGGCGCCATCTCCCAAGTAGCGGCGCAGACCGCGGGCGGCGCGGTGAGCGAGACGGCGGCCTCGGTGTGGTCGCGCATCAAGGGCGCGGGGCCGAAGGGCGGCAAGAGCGTCAGCAATCTCGGCCTGGCGCCACGCACGCGGCTGAACGCCACGGTGTCCGACACGCGCGCCTTCGCTGCGGTGAGCCTGCCGCTGGCCGAGCTGAACGCCGTGCGCCGGCGCCATCACGCCAGCCTGAACGACGCGGTGCTGATGATCTGCAGCAGCGCCTTGCGGCGCCACTTCGCCAAGCACGGGCCGCTGCCGCGCAAGTCGCTGGTGGCGGCGGTGCCGATCTCGCTGCGCTCCAAGGGCGACACGGCATCGAACAACCAGGCGTCGATGAGCCTGATCAGCCTGGGCACGCACATCGCCGACCCGGGCAAGCGGCTGGCCCACGTGATGGCGGCCAGTGCGTCGATGAAGGCGACGCTGGGCAGCGTGAAGAGCCTGCTACCCACCGACTTCCCGTCCATGGGCGTGCCCTGGCTGATGGAAGGCCTGACGGCGATCTACGGCCGCGCCGGCGTGGCCGACCGCATCCCGCCGGTGGCCAACGTCGTCATCTCCAACGTGCCTGGGCCCACCGTGCCGCTGTACATGGCCGGCGCGAAGATGCTCACCAACTACCCGACCTCGATCGTCGTGCACGGCGTGGCCCTGAACATCACCGTGCAGACCTACAACGATTCGCTCGACGTGGGCATCATCGCCTGCGCGCAGGCGATGCCCGAGGTCGACGAATTCGCGGCGCACGTCGAGACGTCCTTTCTCGAGTTCAAGGGGCTGCCGGTCGCAGCGGAACCCGTGCCCGCACCGCCGGCGCCCAAGGTAGCGGCGAAGAAGGCGGCGCCGAAGAAGGCCGTGGCCCCGAAGGCACCGGCGAAGAAGGCCCCTGCCAAGAAGGTTGCCGCCACGAAGGCGCGGTTGAAGAAGCCCGCCGCGAAGAAGGTCGTCGCAAAGAAGCCCGCCAAACCTGTCCCGAAGGTGACACCGAAGGCTAGGGCAAGCGCTCCAACCGCAAAGCGGCCCAGCCGCTAACATGACCTGAACGCCGCTCCTTCACGCCGCATGCCCCGCACGCCGCCCGATCCGCGCCACCACCACTTCCACTTCGAAGACTTGCGCGCGCCCAATGCGCTGCTGCTGGCCATGGAGGGCCGGGCTCCCTGGGAGTACGCGGCACTGCTGGCCGCCACGCCCTGGCTGCGCAAGCTGCCACGCGGCGACGGCCATCCGGTGCTGGTGTTCCCCGGCCTGGGCGCCAACGACTTCACCACCGCGCCGTTGCGGCGATTCCTCGACGATCTGGGCTACGTCACCCACCCCTGGGGCCAGGGTTTCAACTTCGGCCCGCGCCAGGGCGTGCTCAAGCGCTGCAACGACGACGTGCGGCGCTTGTTCAACTCGCATGCGCGCAAGGTCAGCCTGATCGGCTGGAGCCTGGGCGGCATCTACGCGCGCGAGATGGCCAAGGAACTGCCCGACCATGTGCGCTGCGTCATCACGCTGGGCACGCCCTTCACCGGCCACCCGCGAGCCACCAACGCCTGGCGCTTCTTCGAACTGGTCAGCGGGCAGTCGGTGCACGACCCGGCGCTGATCGCGCAGATCCGCAAGGAGCCGCCGGTGCCCACCACCTCGATCTGGTCGCGCAGCGACGGCATCGTGGCGTGGCGTTGCAGCGTGGTGGCGCCCAGCCCGATGGCCGAGAACATCGAGGTGCACGCCAGCCACGTGGGCATGGGCATGAATCCGATGGCGCTGTACGCCGTTGCCGACCGGCTGTCGCAGCCTGCGGGGCACTGGAAGCCCTTCGAGCCGCACGGCGCAAGGCGCTGGTTCTTCCGCACGCCGAACGAGGCTCGCACCGCCTGATGCAGATCAGTGCGAACGGCATCTCGCTGGAAGTCGACGACCGCGGCCCGGCCAGTGGCCAGCCGCTGGTGATGATCATGGGCCTGGGCATGCAGCTCGTCGCCTGGCCCGAGGGCCTGGTCGACCAGCTCGTCGCCAAGGGCTTTCGCGTCATCCGCTTCGACAACCGCGACGTCGGCCTGTCGCAGCGCTTCGATCACCTGGGCGTGCCCAACATCGCCGCCGGGGCCGTCAAGCACACGCTGGGCATGGCGGTGGCCAGCCCCTACCGCCTGGCCGACCTCGCCGACGACACGGCCGCGCTGATCGATGCGCTGGGGCTGCAAAGCGCGCATGTGTGCGGCGCTTCGATGGGCGGCATGGTCGCGCAACACCTCGCAGCCAGGCATCCGCAGCGCGTGCGCAGCCTGACGCTGATGATGACCACCAGCGGCGCGCGCCGCCTGCCGCAGCCGGGATGGAAGGTGCGCATGGCGCTGATGTCGCGGCCGGAGAACGCGCGCGATCTCGACAGCGTCATCGAGCATTTCGTGCGCCTGTACGGCGTGATCGGCAGCCCGGGCTACCCGCCCGAACCCGCCACGCTGCGCGAGCGCCTGGCGATGTCCGTCAAGCGTTCCTACCGGCCGGCGGCCACGGCGCGACAGCTGATGGCCATCGTGGCCGACGGCGACCGCACGCCGATGCTTGCGCAGATCCGCCAGCCGACGCAGATCGTCCACGGCCTGGCCGACCCGCTGGTGCCCGTGGAGGCGGGGCGCGAACTGGCACGCCGCATTGCCGGCGCGCAGATCGACCTGATCGAGGGCATGGGACACGACCTGCCGCAGCCGCTGTGGCCACGCTTCGCGGCCGACATCGCAGCCGCGGCGGGGCGGGCCTGATGCGGCTCGTGCGACGGACTGTGTCTCCGGCGTAAAGCCGCATGAAGGCCGTCGGCAGCCTGCGCGGCCAGGGCGTTGCTGGGTGAACACCACCGCAGGAGTGCTCCATGGCCCAACCTTCCATCCGCAGGCTCGTGATGGCCACCGCGTGCACCGGCGCACTCCTGCTGGCCGGCTGCGTGGTCGCACCCGTCGGGCCGTACTACGGCTACGAGGGCGAGGTCGTGCAGGTGGCGCCGCCGCCGCCACAGGCCGAGTACTACGGCGCACCGCCGGTGGTCGGCCAGATCTGGATCGGCGGCTTCTGGGGCTGGCGGGGCGGTCGCCACGTGTGGATCGGAGGCCATTGGGATTCGCCGCGTCCCGGTCATCACTGGGTGCCGCACGCCTGGATCCGTCAGGGCCCGGGTTGGCGCCAGCGCCCCGGCTACTGGGAACGCCGCTGAGGCGCAGCGGCAGGGTCGTGGCCGCCCGATAATCCGGGCCGTGGAACCGAACCCCTGGCGCCTGTCGGTCGCGCCGATGATGGACTGGACCGACCGGCACTGCCGCTACTTCCATCGCCTGCTCACGCACCGCACCCGGCTGTACACCGAAATGGTGACCACCGGGGCGCTGCTGCATGGCGACGTGCCGCGGCACCTCGACTACAACGACGAGGAACACCCGCTGGCCCTGCAGCTCGGCGGCAGCGAGCCCGACGATCTGGCGCACTGCGCGAGGCTGGCCCAGCAATGGGGCTACGACGAGGTCAACCTCAACTGCGGTTGCCCGAGCGACCGCGTGCAGCGGGGCGCCTTCGGCGCCTGCCTGATGGCCGAGCCGCAACTGGTCGCCGACGGCGTGAAGGCGATGCGCGACGCGGTGAGCATTCCCGTGACGGTGAAGCACCGCATCGGTATCGACCGGATCGAGAACTACGAGTTCGTGCGCGACTTCGTCGGCACCGTGGCCGCGGCTGGCTGCGAAGTCTTCATCGTGCATGCGCGCAATGCCTGGCTGCAGGGCCTGAGCCCGAAGGAGAACCGCGAGGTGCCGCCGCTGCGCTACGAGTTCGTGCAACGGCTCAAGCGCGACTTCCCGGCGCTGACCATCGCGATCAATGGCGGCATCACCACCGGCGCACAGATCGAATCGCTGCTGGCCGAGGGTTTGGACGGCGTGATGGTCGGCCGCGAGGCCTACCACCACCCCTGGCTGATGGCCGACTGGGATTCACGCTTTCTCGGTGCCGAGCCGGTGCAGCGTGATCGCGAACAGGTCGAGGCCGCGATGATCGACTACATGGAGCGGCAATCGCGCGAGGGCGAGCCGTGGTCGCGCATTGCCCGGCACATGCTCGGGCTGTGGAACGGCCAGCCCGGCGCACGCCGGTGGCGGCAGGTGTGGTCGGACCACAAGCTGAAGGCGTTGCCGCCTTCGGCCGTGGCGGGCCTGGCCACGCAGGCACGCCGCCATCCGGCGGTGGCCGAAGCGGCCGCCTGATCGCAGGGCGCCTCAGGTGCGCCGCGACGGCCAGGTCGCGAGCATCACGCCGGCCAGCGCCAACGCAAAGGCACCGGCCTGCGCCGGACTGAAACGCTCGCCCAGGAAGACGATTCCTGTGGCCGCCGCAGCCACCGGCAGCATCACGGTGAACACGCCTGCCTGCGAGGCCGGCACATGCTTGAGACCGGTCATCCACAGCCACACCGTGACCATGCTGGCAGCCAACGAGTAGAAGACCAGCAGCCACCAATGGCCGGCGCTGACGCTGCCGAAATCGAAGCTCAGCGCCTGCCACAGGCCCAGCGGCGTGACGAGCAGCAGTCCCCACAGGTTGATCAACGCGCTGATGCGCTTGGGCGAGACATTGCCGGTGAGCTTCTTGCCGATCACCACGTAGATCGCCTCGCAGGTCACCGCGCCGAGCAGCAGCAGGTTGCCCACCAGGCTGCCCGCGTCGGCGCCGGCGTTCTTGCCCAGCGAGACCAGCGCGATGCCGGCCACCGCGCAGGCGATGCCGGCGGCCACGCGCGGCAGGATGCGCTCCTTCAGGATCACGCGCGAGAGGATCGCCACCACCGCCGGGATGGCGGCCATGATCACGCCGGCAGCCAGCGCCGAGGTGCGTGCCACGCCGAACAACATGCACACCGAGAACAGGAAGTTGCCGAAGAAGGATTCGAGGAAGAGCAGCCAGCGGTCGTGCGGGCTCAGTCTCGCTTCATCGGGCTGGCGTTTCACCCAGCCGGCCATGGCGACCGCGGCGATGCCGAAGCGCAGCCAGGCGAGCAGGAAGATCGGCAGCACCAGCACGAGGATCTTCGACAGCCCGACGTAGCTGCCCACCAGCGCCATGCCGGAGCCCAGGCACAGGTAGGACAGCCAGGGAACGTGGTGCGCGTCGGCCGCGCGGGAAGAAGTCATCGAGGCGCGGTCAGAACATGTCGGCGTAGCGCTGCATTTCCCAGTCGCTCACGTGGCGCGCGTAGGCGATCCACTCGCTGCGCTTGGCAGCGATGAACTCCGGCGCGAGCGAGGGGCCGAGCGCCTCGCAGAGCACGGCGTCGCGCTCCAGCGCATCGACGGCCTCGCCCAGGCTCTGCGGCAGCACGCCGATGCCGCGCTCGCGCAGCGCAGCCAGCGGTTGCTCGAACAGATCGTCGGGGCAGGCCGGGCCGGGATCGGTGCGCTTCGCGATGCCGTCCAGCCCGGCGGCGATCAGGCCGGCGGTGGCCAGGTAGGGGTTGGCCGCAGCATCCGGCAGGCGCCACTCGAAGCGGCCGTCCAGCGTACGCACGAGTGCCGTGCGGTTGTTCGGGCCGTGCGCCACGTAGGCCGGCGCCCAGCTGGTGCCCGACAGCGACTCGCCGACGACGAGCCGCTTGTACGAATTCACCGTCGGCGCCGCCAGGGCCGAGAGGCCGGCCGAGTGTGCGAGCACGCCGCCGATGAAGTGGCGTTTGGTGGCGTCGTCGTCGAAGAGGCAGCGTTCGCCGTCCCACAGCGACACGTGGAAGTGCAAACCGCTGCCCGGTTGGTTGGCGAAGGGCTTGGGCATCATCGAGAACACCATGCCGTGCCGCTCGGCCAGCGTGTGCGCGGCCAGCTTGAAGAGCATCAGGTGGTCGGCACTTGTCAGCGCATCGGCGTGCAGGAAGTTCAGCTCGTACTGGCCATGCGCATCTTCATGGTCGATCTGGAACACGTGCAGCCCGCAGGCCTGCAGCCCGGTGGCGAGCTCGTGCAGGAACTCGCGCTGGCGCGGCAGGCTCTTCAGGTCGTACGACGGCTTGTCGAGATGGTCGTGCGCATCGGCCGGCGCGAAGCCGCTCGCCGTGCGCTGCAGCAGGAAGAACTCCGGCTCGATGCCGGTCTGCAGCGCCCAGCCGCGTTCGGCCAGCCGCGCGATCTGGCGGCGCAGCACCTGGCGCGGGCAACCGTCGAAGGGGGTGCCAGCGACGAAGCCGTCACAGGCCAGGCGCGCATAACCCGGCATCCAGGGCAGGGCGCGTGCCGTGCCCGCATCGCCGCGGCCGTAGTACTCGGAGCGCGGGCCCATGCGCGGCAGGCCGGTGCCCGCGATCGACGGGCCGGAGAAGCCCGCCCCGGTGGCCAGCAAGGTGCCGAGCTGATCGAGAGGGACGTACTTGCCCTTGGCGACGCCGTGCAGGTCGGTGAACTGCGCGATCAGCGTGTGCACGCCCTGCGCGGCCAGGCTCTCGCGCAGCGTGTCGACGTGGTGGTGGTGCCCGCTCACGCCACGGCCGCCCGCAGCGCGGCGCGCAGCACGTCCATGGCCTCGTCGAAGACCGGCTGCTGGATGGTCAGCGGGAACAGGAAGCGCACCACGTTCGCGTTGACGCCGCAGGTCAGCAGGATCAGCTTGCGTTTCAGCGCCTCGGCCTGCACCTTCTTCGTGAAGTCGGCATCGGGTTCGTCGCTGTCGGGGCGGTTGAACTCCACCGCCACCATGGCGCCGAGTCCGCGGACGTCGGCGATCTGCGGCACCGCAGCGCGCATCTCCTGCAGCACGGCCTTGAGCTGGTCGCCGAGCTTCTGTCCGCGCTCGGGCAGCTTCTCGTCGCGCATCACGTCGATCACCGCATGCGCCGCGGCGATGGCCAGCGGGTTGCCGGCGTAGGTGCCTCCCAGGCCGCCAGGGGCCGGCGCGTCCATGATCTCCGCCTTGCCGGTCACGGCCGACAGCGGTACGCCGCCGGCGAGCGACTTGGCGATGGTCATCAGGTCGGGGATGACTCCGAAATGCTCCATCGCGAACATCTTGCCGGTGCGGCCGAAGCCGGTCTGGATCTCGTCGGCGATCAGCACGATGCCGTGTTCGTCGCACAAGGCGCGCAGCCACTGCACCGCCTCGGCCTGGATGACATTGAAGCCGCCTTCGCCCTGCACCGGCTCGAACACGATGGCCGCCACGCGGCTGGGCTCGATGTCGGCCTTGAAGATGTGCTGCACGGCCTTCTTCACTTCGGCCAGGCTGGCGCAATGGCAGGGGAAGGGCGCGTGGTAGATCTCCGGCGGGAAAGGCCCGAAGCCGGCCTTGTAGGGCTGCACCTTGCCGGTCAGCGACACCGCGAACAGGCTGCGGCCATGGAAGGCGCCGCTGAAGGCGATCACGCCCGAACGCTTCGTGTACGAACGCGCGATCTTGATCGCGTTCTCGATCGCCTCGGCGCCGGTGGAGAACAGCGCCGTCTTCTTGGCGTGGCTGCCCGGCGTCATCGCATTGAGCTTCTCGGCCAGTGCGATGTAGCTCTCGTAAGGCACCACCTGGTAGCAGGTGTGCGTGAAGCGCTTGAGCTGCGCCTCGATCGCCGCCACCACCCGCGGGTGGCGGTGGCCGGTGTTGAGCACCGCGATGCCGCCGGCGAAGTCGATGTAGCGCCGCCCCTCCACGTCCCACAGCTCGGCGTTGTCGGCGCGGTCGGCGAAGAAGGTGCCCATCACGCCCACGCCGCGCGGCGTGGCGGCGGCCTTGCGGGCCATCAGCTGTTCATTGAGGGAATGGTTCATGTCGGTCTCCTGGCAGGCTGGCGGTCAGGCGGCGTCGATGCGCAGCCAGGTCGTCTTCAGCTCGGTGTACTTGTCGAAGGCGTGCAGCGACTTGTCGCGGCCGTTGCCGCTTTGTTTGTAGCCGCCGAAGGGCACGGTGATGTCGTCTTCGTCGTACTGGTTGACGTGCACGGTGCCGGCACGCAGGGCCCGCGCGACGCGGTGCGCGCGGTTGATGTTGTGGCTCCACACGCTGGCCTGCAGGCCGTAGCTGGAGTCGTTGGCCATGGCGATGGCCTCGGCCTCGGTCTTGAAGCGGATCACGCTCATCACCGGGCCGAAGATCTCCTCGCGGGCGATCTTCATCTGGTTGCTCACGCCGGTGAACACGGTCGGCTCGACGTAGAAGCCGCCGGTCTCGCTGCGCGAGCGCTTGCCGCCGGTGACCAGCTTCGCGCCATCGCCGTGGCCAGCGTCGATGTAGCCGAGCACGGTGCGCATCTGCGTCTCGTCGACCAGCGCGCCCATCTCGGCGTGGCCCGACAGCGGGTCGCCCGGCGCGTACTTCGGCGCCTCGGCGGCGACCACGGCGAGGAACTCGTCGGCCACGGTCTCGTGCACGAACACGCGGGAGGGCGCATTGCAGCTCTCGCCCTGGTTGAAGAACATGCTGCCGGCCACCGTCTTGGCGGCGCGCGCGATGTCCTCGAAGTCGTCGAACACCACGAAGGCCGACTTGCCGCCCAGCTCGTTGTAGACGCGCTTGAGGTTGCTGCGGCCGGCGTACTCGAGCATCTTGCGGCCCACCCGCGTGCTGCCGGTGAAGCCGATCGCGTCGACGTCCATGTGCAGCGCCAGCGCCTCGCCGGCCTCGTGGCCGAAGCCCGGCACGACGTTGAACACGCCTTCGGGCAGGCCGGCCTCGACGGCCAGCTCGGCCAGGCGCAGCGCCGTCAGCGGGCTCTTCTCGCTGGGCTTGAGCACCACGCAGTTGCCCGCGGCCAGCGCCGGCCCGAGCTTCCAGGCGGCCATGATCATCGGGTAGTTCCAGGGCACCACGGCGCCGATCACGCCCATCGGCTCGCGGGTGATCAACGCCAGCGCGCTGGCCGGCGTCGGCGCGATCTCGTCGTAGATCTTGTCGACGGCCTCGGCGTACCAGGCGATGGTGCGCGCCGTCGAGGCCACGTCGACGGCCAGGCTGTACTGCACCGGCTTGCCCATGTCGAGCGACTCGAGCAGCGCGAGCTCGTCCTTGGCGGCGAGGATCTTCTCGGCAAAGCGCTGCAGGGTCTTCTTGCGCGCCGCAGGCGCCTTGCCGGCCCAGCGGGCATCGGCGAAGGCGGCGCGCGCCGACGCGACGGCGGCATCGATGTCCGGCGCCTGGCCGCGAGCGATGTCGGCGAGGCGGCGGCCATCGATGGGTGAACTCTTGGCGAATGTTTCGCCGCTGGCGGCGGCGACGCGCCGGCCGCCCACGAAGGCGCGGCCGTCGATGCGCAGCGCCGACGCGGCGGCATGCCAGTCGGGGGCAGGCTTGTTCATGGTGGTTCCTTCTCAGGTGAAGCCGGCAACAAAACGCCCGCGGCCGTTGCCGCGCCGCGGGCGTGATGCCGTGCGGGGCGTCCGGCAGCGGACGCCCGGTGGATCAGAACGACACCAGCACCGAGGCGCCGAGCAGGTGGTTGGTCTTGCCGTAGCTGGCGTCCTTGACATTGATGAACACCGGCTGGCTGGCACGGTCGAGTCGGTACTCAGCCTTGAAGGTGGTGTTCAGGTTGAACAGCCAACTGGCACCCAGGGTGAGCGCGGTGCGATTCGAGCCGACTTCCGGATCGCCGGCGCCGTCGGGGCCGATGCCGTTGCGGTCGTCTGCGCCCGTGTAGCCGAGCAACCCGCCGCCGTTCTTCTTGTTGTTCAGGTAGTCCAGGCGCGCGGTGGTCTCGAAGCGCGGCGTCCACTTGTAGGCCGCCAACGTCGACAGGCCCCACCAGCTCGAGTCACGCAGATCGCCGGTCGTCGGGTCGGCGGTGATGGCGGCGTTCTTCTGCTTGCCGAAGCTGACCTGGCCTTGCACGGTCCAGTCGCCGCGGATGAAGTAGGCATCGAACTCGAACAGGTCGAGGCGGGTGTTCTTCGTCGAGTACGGCTCGAGGCTGACCGGGTTGATGCCGATGCCGTCGGGCTGCGTGTCGTCGAAACCGCGGAAGTTGGCCGCCTTGCCATGCACGCCGGCGAAGCCGAAGCCCTGGAACTCGCCGCGCGAGTAGTCGACGCGGTAGGCGAACACCGGCGCCTTCTCGCCTGGCTGGTTGCGCGAGGCGTTCATGTTTGCGATGACGCCCTTGTAGATCCACTTGCCGTCGGTGATCTCCATGCCGGCGCCGGTGTAGGCGGTGGGCAGCGTGAAGTCGAACAGCAGGTTGTGCGTGATCAGCTTGTTCAGCGTGGGCTGCAGGTACTCGTAGCCCGACCAGTCGGGGATCTGGCCGGCGATGAAGCGCGTCTGCAGGTCACCCAGCGGCACCGACACGCTGGCCTCGTGCACCGGTGACTGGCCGTCGAACACGGCGCCCACGCCTCGGTTGGGCGCCAGCGTCAGGCGCCAGCGCGTGCCGGAGTCGGTTTCCTTCTGGAAGTCGATGACGGCCGCACCGAAGTACGAGTTGTCGTAGTTGTAGCCGTCGTCGCCCACGGCGTTGAGGAACTGGAAGCCGGCGCGATCCTGGCGCTTGTTGTAGATGAAGGTCGGATCCATGTAGCCGGAGATCTTCAGCAGCTTCAGCCCGGAAGCGTCACGCGCGTCCTCCATCGCCTCGGTCTTCACCGAAATGCGATTGAACTCGGCAGCCTGCTCCGGCGTCATGCCCCACTGGCCGGCGGCCGGCTTGGCCTCGGGCGCCTTCTGCTTGGCCTCGAGCTCCGCCACACGCTTCTTCAGCTCCTGCAGCTCCTTGAGCAGGTCGGCCGTCGACTGCGCGGTGGCGCCGCCGGCGAAGCTGGCGCCCAGGGCGAGCACGGCAGCCTGGGCGAGGGCGGTGGGTTGCCAGAATTTCATCGGGTTCTCCTCGTTTGATCAATCGTTGCGCTGAATCGGGTAATCGTTCGTCTCAACCGCCGCGGGCGGCCGCGGCCATGTCCTGTGCACGCTTGCGTTCGGCCCTGGCGATGGCCAGGCTGGCGAGCACCACGCCCACCGAGACCACCAGCACGATGAGCGCGGCCACTGCGTTCACGCTCGGGTTCAAGCCCAGCCGTGCGCGGGAAAAGATCACCAGCGGCATCGTCGTCGCACCGGGGCCGGACAGGAAGGCCGACAGCACCACGTCGTCGAGCGACAGGGTGAAGGTGAGCAGCCAGGCCGACATCAGCGCCTGCGCGATCATCGGCAGCGTGACGAGCGTGAAGACCTGCCAGGGGCGCGCGCCGAGGTCCATCGCGGCTTCCTCGAGCTGCGGGTTCAGGTCCTGCAGCCGGGCCTGCACGACCACCGTGGCGTAGGCCATGCCCAGCAGCAGGTGGCCCATCCAGATGGTCAGCATGCCGCGCTCGGGAAAGCCGAGCACGCGTTGCACCGACACCAGCATCAGCAGCAGCGACAGGCCGATGATGACCTCGGGCATCACCAGCGGCGCGCTGACCATGCCGCCGAACAGCGTGCGGCCGGTGAAGCGCCTGTACTTGACCAGCGCGAAAGCCGCCAGCGTGCCCAGCACCACCGAGCCGCAGGCGGTGAAGAACGCGATCTGCAGGCTCAGCCACAGGCCGCCGATCATTTCTCGGTCACCCGGCAGCGCGGCGTACCACTTCAGCGTGAAGCCGGCCCAGACGTTGGGGATCGGCGAATCGTTGAACGAGAAGATCACCAGCGCCACGATGGGCAGGTACAGGAACACGTAGCCCGCCGTCAGCCAGGCTTTCGAGAAGCCGCGCGCGAAGCCCGCGCCGAAGAAGGTTCGGCCGCTCATTTGCGCTGCTCCTGCGCTTGCGCCTGGTAGCGGTTGAAGATCGCCAACGGCACCAGGATCAGCAGCACCATCACCACGGCGACGGTCGAGGCCATCGGCCAGTCGTTGTTGCTGAAGAACTCGTCCCACAGCACGCGGCCGATCATCAGCGTCTGCGGCCCGCCGAGCAGTTCGGGGATGACGAACTCGCCGATGCAGGGAATGAACACCAGCATCGAGCCGGCGATGATGCCTGCCTTGGACAGCGGCACGGTGACCTTCCAGAACGCCACCCAGGGCGTGGCGCCGAGGTCGGAGGCCGCTTCGAGCAGGCGAAGGTCCATCTTGGCCAGGTTGCCGTACAGCGGCAGGATCATGAAGGGCAGGTAGGTGTAGACCATGCCCAGCACCAGCGAGAAAGGCGAGTTCATGAACTTGCCCAGCGCCGGGATCACGCCGGCGGCCAGCAGCAGGTGATCGACGCGCAGCGCGATGAGCAGATCGGAGACCCAGCCATGCTCGGTGAGCAGGCCCTTCCAGGCATAGACGCGCAGCAGGAAGGAAGTCCAGAACGGCAGCATCACCAGCATCAGCAGGGCCGGCTGCAGCGACGCCTTGGCGCGCGCCATGAAGTAGGCGAAGGGGTAGCCGATGGCCAGGCACAGCACCGTCGTGACGGCGGCGTACTTGATGCTCGACAGGTAGGTCTTGAAGTAGAGGTCGTCTTCCGTGATGAACACGTAGTTCGACAGCTTGATCGACAGGGCGAGCACACCGTCCTTGAGGCTCAGCACCTCCTTGAAGACGACGCCGTCCACCTCGGAGACGCTGATCTTCAGCACGATCAGGAACGGCAGCATGAAGAAGGCGAGCAGCCACAGGTAGGGCAGGCCGATCACCGCGGTGCGTCCGCGGGCGATCCAGGCGAGCAGGGCGCGCAGTCTGTTCATGACCGGCTCACTGCGTCAGCACCACTTGCGACTGGCGCGACCAATGCGCCCAGGCTTCGCTGCCCCAGGTCAGCTCGTGCTCGCGGTGGCGCTGGGTGTTGTTCTGGCTGATCTTCAGCATGCGGCCGCTGGGCAGCTCGAGGTGATAGACGGTGAAGCTGCCGAAGTACGACAGGTTCTTCACCACCCCTTTGGCGCGGTTGAAACCGGCGGCGAGGTCTTCATCGGACGGCGCGTGCGGCGACAGGTGGATCTTCTCCGGCCGGACCGCCACCGTCACCGGCATGCCGGCCGTGCCGGTGATGCCGTGGCCGACGTAGTGCTTGATGTCCTGGCAGTCGATCACGCAGTGGTCGGCCTCGTCCTCGGCGAGCGTGCCGTCCATCAGGTTGACGTTGCCGATGAAGTCGGCCACGAAGCGGGTGGCTGGTGTCTCGTAGATGTCGGCCGGCGCACCCACCTGCAGCACCTTGCCCTCGCTCATGATGGCGATGCGCGAGGCCATGGTCATGGCCTCTTCCTGGTCGTGCGTGACCATCACGCAGGTCACGCCGACCTCCTCGATGATGTTGACCAGCTCGATCTGCGTCTCTTCGCGCAGCTTCTTGTCGAGCGCGCCCAGCGGCTCGTCGAGCAGCAGCAGCTGCGGCCGCTTGGCCAGGCTGCGCGCCAGCGCCACGCGCTGCTGCTGGCCGCCGGAGAGCTGGTGCGGCTTGCGCTTGGCGAACTTGCCCAGCTGCACCAGCTTGAGCATGGCCTCGACACGCTCGGTGATCTTGTCCTGGGCCATGCCCTCGCGCCGCAGGCCGAAGGCGATGTTCTCCCACACCGTGAGGTGCGGGAAGAGCGCGTAGCTCTGGAACATCATGTTGATCGGCTTGTCGTAGGTCGGGATGTTGGCCAGGTCCTGGCCGTTGAGCAGGATTTGCCCCGCGGTGGGCGTCTCGAAGCCCGCCAGCATGCGCAGCAAGGTCGTCTTGCCGCAGCCCGATGAGCCCAGCAGCGCGAAGATCTCGCCCTTGGTGATCTCGAGGCTGACGTGGTTGACCGCGACGGCGCCGCCGCCGAAGTCCTTCACCACGTCCTTGATCTGCAGAAAGGCGGGCGGTGTGGCGCTCATGTTGCCTCCTGGTGAGCGCCGCTCACAGCCCGGTCTTGAAGCTGGTGTACAGCCGCGTCATGGTGCGGCGGATGTCGTTGGACAGAGCGTCCGGGGCCTGCATCTTCTTCATGTCGTCCGCGCCAGGGAATACCGACGGGTTGCCCGCCACCTCGGGCTTGATGAACTTCTTCGAGGCCAGGTTCGGGTTGGCGTAGAAGACCTTGTTGGTCAGGCTGGCGTGCACTTCCGGGCGCAGGATGAAATCGATGAACTTGTGCGCGTTGCCCGGGTGCGGCGCGTCGGCCGGGATCACCATCACGTCGAAGAACAGCACGCCGCCGGTCTTCGGGATCAAGGCCTCGATCTTCTGCCCGGTCTTGCCGTCGATGGCGCGCTGGCGCGCGATGTTGATGTCGCCGGACCAGCCCAGCGCCAGGCAGATCGAGCCGTTGGCCATGTCGTTGATGTAGCCCGAGGAGCTGAACAGCGTCACGTGCGGGCGAATCGACTTGAGCAGCGGGCCCACGCCGGCGTAGTCGGCCTGGCTCTTCGAGTAGGCCGGCTTGCCCAGGTAGTGCAGCGCGGCCGGGATCACCTCGGTGGCGGAGTCGAGGAAGCTCACGCCGCAGCCCTTGAGCTTGGAGATGTACTCGGGCTTGAAGACCAGATCCCAGACGTTGTCGGGCATGGGCGTGGTGCCCAGCGCGGCCTTGACCTTGTCGACATTGATGCCCACGGTGGTGTAGCCCCACAGCCAGTTGACCTGGAACTGGTTGCCCGGGTCGAGCTTTGCGAGCTGCTCCTGAAGCGACGGGTCGAGGTGCTTCAGGTTCGGGATCTTGGCCTTGTCGAGCTTCATCAGCAGGCCGCCGTCGGCCTGGATCTTGGCCCAGTACGACGAGGGCACGACCACGTCGTAGCCCGTCTTGCCGGCCACCAGCTTGGCATGGACGATCTCGTTGTTGTCGAAGTTGTCGTAGCGGACCTTGATGCCGGTTTCCTTCTCGAAGGTCTTCAGCGTGTCTTCGGCGATGTAGTCGGACCAGTTGTAGACGTTCAGCACCTTCTCTTCTTCCTGCGCCGCGGCCGGCGGCCCCCACAGCAAGGCCGTGGCGGCCAGCGCGGCCGTGGTCAGTGAACTGAGGGTGCCGATCATCCGTTTCATGGTGGACTTCCTTCGTGTCGAGGTTTGTGCGAGGTCTAGAGACAGTAGCGGGATCAAGTTCTCGGGCAGTCTAGCGAGCGGGCCGCGCACGGTGCTAGAGGCAAACCCCGTGCCACGTTGCAGGCGGCCGACGTCACATCCAGCCCCTGGCCTTCACGTCGGCCAGCGTCAGGTCGAGGCAGCGGCGGATGAGGCCCGCCATCTCGTCGATCTGCGCGCGCGTGATGACCAGCGGCGGCGCGATGATCATGCGGTCGCCCACGGCACGCATGATCAGGCCGTTGCCGAAGCAGTGGCCACGGCAGACCATGCCGACCTCGAGCGCGCCGTCGAAGCTGGCGCCGGAGGCCTTGTCCTTGACGAGTTGCAGCGCGCCCATCAGGCCGCAGGTCTGAACCTCGCCGACCAGCGGATGCCCGGCGAACTCGGCGAAACGCTGGGCGAGGTAGGGGCCGACGTCCTCGCGCACGCGCTCGACCAGGCCTTCGCGCTGGATCAGCCGGATGTTGGCGATGGCCACAGCGCAGGCCACCGGGTGGCCCGAGTAGGTGTAGCCGTGGTTGAACTCTCCGCCCTGGTCGATCAGCACGCGCGCGATGCGCTCGCCGACCATCACGCCGCCCAGCGGGATGTATCCCGAGGTCACGCCCTTGGCGAAGGTCATCAGGTCGGGTTTGCTGCCCATGCGCTCGCAGCCGAACCATTGCCCGGTGCGGCCGAAGCCGGTGATGACCTCGTCGGAGACGAGCAGGATGCCGTACTTGTCGCAGATGCGCTGGATCTCGGGCCAGTAGGTGTCGGGCGGCACGATCACGCCGCCGGCACCCTGGATCGGCTCGCCGATGAAGGCGGCGACGCGGTCGGCGCCGAGTTCGAGGATCTTCGCTTCCAGCCAGCCCGCGGCCTTCAGGCCGAAGGCATCGCGCGACAGGTCACGCCCCAGTTCGAACCAGAACGGCTGCTCGATGTGCACGATATCGGGGATCGGCAGGCCCCCTTGTTCGTGCATGCCGCTCATGCCGCCGAGCGAAGCGCCGGCCATCGTCGAGCCGTGATACGCGTTCTTGCGGCTGATGATGACCTTGCGCTGCGGCTGGCCGAGCACGTCCCAGTAGCGGCGCACCATGCGCACCACCGTGTCGTTGCCCTCGGAACCCGAGCCCGAATAGAAGACGTGCTGGAACTGCCGCGGTGTCACCTCGGCGAGCAGCTCGGCGAGCTCGATGGCCGGTGGCGTCGCGGTCTGGAAGAAGCTGTTGTAGAAGGGCAGCTCCTGGAGCTGCCGCGTCGCGGCATCGACCAGCTCCTGCCGGCCGTAGCCGACGTTCACGCACCACAGGCCGGACATGGCGTCGAGGATCTTCTTGCCCTCGCTGTCCCAGAGGTAGATGTTGTCGGCCTTCGTGATGACGCGCGAGCCCTTGTTCGCCAGGCCCTTGAAGTCGGTGAAGGGGTGCAGGTAATGCGCCGAGTCGGCGGCCTGCCACTCGGCGGTGGTGCGGGCGGGCGGGGTGTTCAGGACGGCATTCATGTCGTTCTCCAGTCTCGTGCTTGCTTCAGACGTGCAGCAGCAGGTGCTCGCGCTCCCACGGCGAGATCACCTTCATGAACTCGTCGAACTCGATCTCCTTGATCTCCGAGTACACGGTGATGAACTCCTTGCCGAGCACGTCGTGCAGGTCCTTCTCGTCGGCCAGCCAGCCCAGCGCCTCGCTCAGCGAGCGCGGCAGCTGGTACTCGGACAGATAGGCGTCGCCCTTGCACTCGGGCGTGGGCTCGATGCGGTTCTTCATGCCGAGGTAGCCGCAGGCCAGCGTGGCGGCCAGCGCCACGTAGGGGTTGGCGTCGGCACCGATGACGCGGTTCTCGATGCGGCGCGCGGCCGGCGAAGCCACCGGCGAGCGGATGCCGACGGTGCGGTTGTCCGTGCCCCACTGGATGTTGATCGGCGCCGACATCGAACGCGACAGCCGCCGGTACGAGTTGACGTAGGGCGCGAACAGCGCCATCGCCGCCGGCGTGTACTTCTGCAGCCCGCCGATGTACCAGTAGAACTCCTTGCTGGGCGAGCCGTCGGCGTTGCTGAAGATGTTCTTGCCGGTGATCTTGTCGACGATGCTCTGGTGCACGTGCATCGCGCTGCCGGGTTCGCCGGCCATCGGCTTGGCCATGAAGGTGGCGAACATCTCGTGGCGCAGCGCCGTCTCGCGGATCGTGCGCTTGAAGAAGAACACCTCGTCGGCCAGGCCCAGCGGGTGGTCGTGGAAGAAGTTGATCTCCATCTGGCCGGCGCCGACTTCGTGGATCAGCGTGTCGACGTTCAGCTCCATCTGCTCGCAATAGGCGTAGATGTCCTCGAACAGCGGGTCGAACTCGTTCACCGCGTCGATCGAGTAGGCCTGGCGCGAGGTCTCGGCCCGGCCGCTGCGGCCGCGCGGCGGGCGCAGCGGCGTGTTCGGGTCGGTGTTGCGCTCGACCAGGTAGAACTCGAGCTCGGGCGCGACCACCGGGCTCCAGCCTTCGGCATCGTAGAGGTCGCAGATGCGGCGCAGCACCGAGCGCGGCGCGTACGGGATCAGCTTGCCGTCGCGGTCGAAGCAGTCGTGGAGCACTTGCGCGGTCGGGTCGGTGGCCCAGGGCACGATGCGCACCGTGCTCGGGTCGGGGCGCAGGTGCATGTCGCGGTCGGTCGCATGGATCACGTCGTAGTACGGGCCTTCCTCGGGGAATTCACCGGTCACGCCGATGGCGACGATGGCCTCCGGCAGCCGCATGCCACGGTCTTCGGTGAATTTCTCGCGCGGCAGGATCTTGCCGCGCGCCACGCCGGTGAGGTCGGGCACGAGGCACTCGATCTCCGTCACGCGCCGTTCATTGAGCCACTGTTCGAGTTCGGCAAAGCCGAAGTTGCTTTTGTCAACCATGAGTCACCTGAGAGTTGGAGCACACCGGGCCGCACTGGGCGGGGCTGTCGGTGCGCGGGATCGATCCCGCCGATGCGGGAGGGCGCCGGTGCGCCGTGCGCGCGTCAGCGCGGTGGCTCAGGCGCGCGATGGCGGTCGCGGTAGGCAGTGCAGGCATCCCCGAAGGCACGCAACAAACGTACCGAGATCGGGTTGGTGGCGGCCTGCCATTCCGGATGCCACTGCACGCACAGGTTGAACCCCTGCGCGTGCTCGACCGAGAAGGCCTCGACGAGGCCATCGGGCGCGCGGGCCTCGATGCGCAGCCCCGGCGCGAGCCGGTTCACGCCCTGGCCATGCACCGAGTTCACCTGGATGCGCGGCTCGGGCAGGATCTTGGCGAGCGCGCCGCCGGGCTGCACGTCCACCGGGTGCGCGAGGCCATAGACCAGTTCGGCCGGCGCGTCGGGGGCGCCGCCGGCGCCGCGGTGGTCGTGCTGGCCCTCGACCTCGTGCACCGCCTGGTGCAGCGTGCCGCCCAGCGCGACGTTGGCTTCCTGGAAACCGCGGCAGATGGCGAACAGCGGTATGCCGCGCTCGATGACGCGCGGGATCATCGGCAGCGTCCAGTCGTCGCGCTCGGTGTCCAGCGGCAGGCTGGTGTCGTGCACGTCCTCGCCGAAGTGGCGCGGGTGCACGTTCGAGGGCGAGCCGGTGAGCAGCACGCCGTCGGCCAGGTCGAGCAGTTCGTCGATCTCGTCCGCATGCGCCACCGGCACGATCAGCGGCAGCGCGCCGGCCAGGCGCACCGCCTCGATGTACTTGCGCCCGGCGATGTGGAAGGGGTGCTGGCCCAGCACCCGGTTGCACGAGGGCACCAGCACGACGGGTTTGGAGGAGCGACGCGCGATCACAGCAGATCCTTCAGACGGTAGTAGGCCATGCCGGCCACCAGCGCCGGCGTGCGCAGCAGCTTGCCGCCGGGGAAGGAACGATGACGGATGCGCGCGAAGGTGTCGAAGCGTTCGGCATCGCCCGCGATGGCCTCGGCCACCAGTTTGCCCGCCAGGCCGGTGAGCGCCAGGCCATGGCCGGAGAAGCCCTGCAGGTAGTAGACGTTCGACCAGTCCGGCCCGCCCTTGTCGTGCAGGCGATCGGCCAGGCGGCCGAAATCCGGCGCGCGATTCATCGAGATGTCGACGAAGCCGCCCCAGGCGAACTCGACCTTGGTGTCGCGCAATTGCGGGAAGGTGCGCGCCATGCGGCGCTGCATGCTTTCCGCGAGGTTGCTCGGTGTGGTGGTGCTGTAGCTGACGCGGCCGCCATAGAGCATGCGGTGGTCGAGTGTCGGGCGGAAGTAGTCGAGCACGAAGTTGGTGTCGCAGGCGGCGGCACCCGACGGAATCAGCGAAGCGGCCAGCGCCGGCTCGATGGCTTCCGAGGTGACGATGTAGGTGCCGACCGGCATGACGCGGCTCTCGAGCACCGGCGCGACGCCTTGCAGGTAGACGTTGCCGGCCAGCAGCACGTGCGAGGCGTTCACGCTGCCCTGCGCAGTACGCACCTTGGCGATGCGGCCGGGCACGATCTCGGTGACGCCGGACTCCTCGAAGACCTTCACGCCGAGGCTGGCGGCGGCGCCGGCCATGCCCATGCTGTACTTGAGCGGGTGGAGGTGGCCGCCCAGCGGGTCATGGATGCCGCTGTGGAAACGCGGGCTGGCGATCCAGCCCGGCATGTCCTGCGGCGCGATCCAGGTCGTGCGATAGCCGTAGTCGCGCTGCATCAGCTCGTGCCATTCGCGCAGCTCGCGCGCCTTGCGCTCGTTGACCGCCAGGCCGAGGTAGCCGTCGCGCCAGTCGCATTCGATGCCGAAACGCTCGCGACGCTCGCCAATCAGTCGGATCGACTCGAGCGTCATGTCCCACACCCGGCGCGAGGCTTCGCGGCCGAGCTGTGACTCGATCACCGACTGATCGCAGGCGAGGCCGGCGATTGCCTGGCCGCCGTTGCGGCCGGAGGCGCCCCAGCCGACCTGGCGCGCTTCGAGCAGCGCCACGCTGTAGCCGCGATCGGCCAGCTCGATGGCGGCCGACAGGCCGGCCAGCCCGCCGCCGACGATGGCCACATCGGCGTCGACATGACCCTGCAGCACGGGGAAACGCTGCCGACGCGGAGCCGTCGCCGCGTAGTAGGAGTTCCGCGTCAGTTCCAGGTCGGTCTGCAGCAGGGTCATAGAGAAGGAATCAGGCCGCCGTCTTCAGCACGTCGGCCAGCGTGCCGACGAGCTGGTCGATGTGGCTCTTCTCGATGATCAGCGGCGGCGACATCGCGATGGTGTCGCCGGTAGTGCGGATCAGCACGCCACGCTCCCAGCACTCGAGGAAGATGTCGAAGGCACGCTTGCCCGGTTGGCCGGGAATCGGTTCGAGCTCGACGCCGCCGACCAGGCCGATGTTGCGCACGTCGATCACGTGCCGCGAACCCTTCATCGAATGCAGCGCGTTCTCGAAGTACGGCGCCATCTGCGCGCCGCGCGTCAGCAGGCCTTCTTCGGCATAGGTGTCCAGCGTGCCCAGCGCCGCAGCGCAGGCCAGCGGGTGCGCCGAGTAGGTGTAGCCGTGGGTGAACTCGATGGCGTGTTCCGGGCCGGTCATGAAGACGTCGTGGATCTGCTGCTTGCAGAACACCGCCCCCATCGGCACGCAGCCGTTGGTGATGCCCTTGGCGGTGGTCATCAGGTCGGGCGTCACGCCGAAGTGCTGCGCCGCGAACGGCGAACCCAGGCGGCCGAAGCCGGTGATGACCTCGTCGAAGATGAGCAGGATGCCGTGCTTGTCGCAGATCTCGCGCAGCCGCTCCAGGTAGCCCTGGGGCGGCAGCAGCACGCCGGTGGAGCCGGCCACCGGCTCGACGATCACCGCGGCGATGGTCGAGGCGTCGTGCAGCGCGACGAGGCGCTCGAGGTCGTCGGCCAACTCGGCGCCATGCTCGGGCACGCCGCGCGAGTAGGCATTGCGCGCCAGGTCGTGGGTGTGGCGCATGTGGTCGACGCCGCCGAGCATGGGCCCGAAGAGCTTGCGGTTGCCGACGATGCCGCCCACCGAGATGCCGCCGAAGTTGACGCCGTGGTAGCCGCGTTCGCGGCCGATCAGCCGGGTGCGCGTGCCTTCGCCGCGGGCACGGTGGTAGGCGATGGCCATCTTCAGCGCGGTGTCGACCGCCTCGGAGCCGGAGTTGGTGAAGAACACCTTGTTCAGGCCCTGCGGCGTGAGCTGCACGAGGCGCTCGGCGAGCTCGAAAGCTTTCGGGTGCGCCATGTTGAACGGCGGCGCGAAATCGAGTTCGGCGGCCTGCTCGGCGATCGCCTTGACGATGCGCGGCCGCGCGTGGCCGGCGTTCACGCACCACAGGCCGGCGATGCCATCGAGCACCTCGCGGCCCTCGGGCGTCCAGAAGTGCATGCCCGAGGCCTTGGCGAGCAGGCGCGGAGCCTTCTTGAACTGGCGGTTCGCGGTGAACGGCATCCAGTAGGCATCCATCGCATGCGGGTGGGCGGCGCCTTCGTCGCGCAGCGAGAGCACGGCAGGGTCGATGGATTGGTTCATGGCGGCAGGCTCCTGGAGATGTCGATGCACTCCCGGCAGAGTGTGCGATCTGACACGTTGCGAGTCTAGAGAAACCGACACGCAATGTGCTTGCGCAATCGAACGGGGTTCACCCTCCATCCTGCAATATCATGCGAAGGATCAACAAGAACGCCGCATTCAATGCGAAACAAAGCCTCGGAAGTGCAACTGGATTCGATTGATCGGGCCATCCTGACCGAACTTCAGCACGCCGGCCGCATCTCCAACCAGGAGCTCGCCCAACGCGTGCACCTGTCGCCCTCGGCCTGCCTGCGGCGGGTCAAGGCGCTCGAGGACAGCGGGGTGATCGCCCAGTACGTGGCCCTGGTCAATCCGCGCGCCGTGGGCAAGCACGGCATCAGCTTCACCATCATCAACCTCGACAGCATGAACACGCCGCAGCTCGAGGCCTTCGAGCAGGCGGTGCGCGACACGCCCGAGATCCTGGACTGCTACTACGTGGCTGGCGCGAACGACTACCTGATCCGCTTCGCCTACCGCGACGCCGAGGATCTGGAGCGCTTCCACGCCGAGGTGCTGATGCACCTGCCGGGCGTTTCGCGTTCGAATTCGATGCTGGTGCTGCGCACCGTCAAGAAGACGACGGCGCTCCCGCTTTGAACTTGAGCGGCGGCAGCAAGGCGCGGCGCCGCTCCAGCTTCGCCACCACCGCCTTGGCCTGCGGATAGATGATCGATTCCTCGAGCTGGATGTGCTCGCGGCACAGCTCGAGGAACACGCCGATGCCGTGGCGCAGTTCGTCGGGGTCGTACCAGCTGTAGCCCGCCGCGATGGCGCGCAGCTGCGGTGCGAGCGCGAGCCAGTCTTCCTCGATCCAGCCATGGTCCTGCTGCAGCATGCGCACGGTGGCGACCAGCGCCTCGTCCGACGAGCTCAGCAAGGGCGGGAACACCTTGGACTCTTCGTCGAGGTGGTGGCGCTGCGAGGTCTCGCTGAAGAAGGCCTCGATCGCTCGCGCTTCGCCTTGCGCGTGCGCGTCGACGCCCTCGCTCACCAGGTGTTCGACCAGCGCATCCAGGCGCGCGAGGTGTTCGGCAATCTGCTGGTGGCACGCGTCGAGGGCCTTGAAGTCCGCGCCTGCGTTGTTCGACTTCGCTTTTGTCATGGGACCTCCTCGTTGCGACGGTCCCATTCTTGATTCTGCTGCGGCGCAGCAGTTGCGACAGGTCAAGCGCCGCGCAGTCTGCCGCAGAGGTAGGTCCAGACGAAATGGGCCGCGGCCTGGCTCGTCAGTTCGGCGTGGTCGTAGGGCGGCGCCACCTCGACGCAGTCCATGCCGATCAGCGGCAGATCGGCCAGTTCCTCGAGCACGCTGAGCACCTGGTTGGTGCTCATGCCGCCGGGCTCGGGCGTGCCGGTGCCCGGCGCGAACGCCGGGTCCAGGCAATCGATGTCCAGGCTCAGGTAGACCGGCGGATGGCCATGCGCCGCGAGCCGATCACGGATCGCGCCGAGCACCGGTGCGAGTTGCGCGGGGCTGTCGAGGCCGCGCAGATCGCGCGCCGTGAAGATCAGCCCGCCCTGGTCGCGCACGTACTCGCGGGCCTCGCGCACGCCGGCCGAGCGGATGCCCAGCTGCGAGAAGCATTCGCGGATCACCAGGCCTTCCTGCATCGCTTCGTAGACCCAGGTGCCGTGGCCGCTGGGCTCGCCGAAATGGTCTTCCCAGGTGTCGCAATGCGCATCGAAGTGGATCACGGCGAGCGGGCGGCCGTGCAGTTCGCGGTAGGCCCGCAGCAGCGGCAGCGTGATGCTGTGGTCGCCGCCCAGCCAGACCATGTGGTGCGCGCGGATGAGGCGCTCCACGTGCGGGCGCATCGCCTCGCGCATGGCGGCGAGGCTGGTGTTGGGCAAGGGCAGGTCACCGGCATCGCCGAGACGGCCCTCGGGGCCGACGTCGAACAACGGATGGATCGCGTCGCACAGCATGTGGCTGGCTTCGCGGATGGCGCGCGGACCGAAGCGGGCACCGGGGCGATTGGTCACCGAGCCGTCCCAGGCGATGCCGGCCACGGCATAGGGCGTGCTAGCCGAAATGAGGGGCGACTTGAGGAAGGTGTTGTTCGAGAGGAAGGCGAAGCTGCTCATCGGCGGACCTGCGAATTTCGGCCCGGGATGATAGGGGCGCCCACCATTCCGGGCCGTTTCACGATCAGGGATGCACGTTGCGCATTACGAAAAAATCTCGTGCTGCACCGCCGCAATCTTTCTCATTGTGAAGGATGACGTTTCGCATCCCGGTACGTTCATCCTAACCTATTGATTTTACGAAAGAACATATTTAGTCCTCTATAAGACATAAGTCTTCCCAGTCGTCGAGCCGGGGACTAACCTTGAGGCCAGAGATTTCGCTTTCTGTCCCTGTCTTCAAACCCACGGAGGTCCTCATGACGAATCTGACCCGCGAACAACAAATCGCCGCCCTCGAGAAGGATTGGGCCGAGAACCCGCGCTGGAAGGGCATCAAGCGCGGCTACACCGCCGCCGACGTGGTGCGCCTGCGCGGATCGCTGCAGGTCGAGCACACGCTGGCCAAGCGCGGCGCCGACAAGCTGTGGAAGCTGATCAACACCGAGCCCTTCGTGAACTCGCTCGGCGCGCTGACCGGCAACCAGGCCATGCAGCAGGTCAAGGCCGGCCTCAAGGCCATCTACCTGTCGGGCTGGCAGGTCGCCGGCGACGCCAACAGCAACGGCGAGATGTACCCCGACCAGTCGCTGTACGCCGTGGACTCGGTGCCGAAGGTCGTCAAGCGCATCAACGCCACCTTCAAGCGCGCCGACGAGATCCAGTGGAGCGAAGGCAAGAACGACATCGACTACTTCGCCCCGATCGTGGCCGACGCGGAAGCCGGCTTCGGCGGCGTGCTCAACGCCTTCGAGCTGATGAAGTCGATGATCGACGCGGGCGCGGCCGGCGTGCACTTCGAAGACCAGCTCGCCTCGGTGAAGAAGTGCGGCCACATGGGCGGCAAGGTACTGGTGCCCACGCGTGAAGCCGTTGCCAAGCTCGTCGCTGCCCGCCTGGCGGCCGACGTGATGGGCACGCCGACCATCCTGCTGGCGCGCACCGACGCGGAAGCTGCCGACCTCGTCACCAGCGACGTCGACGCCAACGACAAGCCCTTCCTGACCGGCGAGCGCACCGTCGAAGGCTTCTTCAAGACGCGCAACGGCCTGGAGCAGTCGATCAGCCGCGGCCTGGCCTATGCCGAGTACGCCGACCTGATCTGGTGCGAGACCGGCAAGCCCGACCTGGCATTCGCCAAGGCCTTCGCCGACGCGATCCATGCCAAGTTCCCGGGTAAGCTGCTGGCCTACAACTGCTCGCCGTCGTTCAACTGGAAGAAGAACCTCGACGACGCGACGATCGCCAAGTTCCAGCGCGAGCTGGGCGCGATGGGCTACAAGTTCCAGTTCATCACGCTGGCCGGCTTCCACAGCCTGAACTACGGCATGTTCGACCTGGCCTACGGCTATGCGCGCAACAACATGAGCGCCTTCGTCGAGCTGCAGGAGAAGGAGTTCGCTGCCGCCGAGCGTGGCTTCACCGCGGTGAAGCACCAGCGCGAGGTCGGCACCGGCTACTTCGACGCCGTCACGACGACGATCGAGCGCGAAGCCTCGACTGCCGCGCTGAAGGGCTCGACGGAAGACGAGCAGTTCTTCGACAAGAAGCACGCCTGAGCCGGACGTGAAGCCCTGCCTGCGCAGGGCTTCGCGCCTGCGAAGGGGCGAGCGCATGCAAGCGCGAGCGCGGCCTGCAAGGCTAACGCACTTCGTGCAGGAGACAAGAGCGGGCCCGGCGATGCCGGGCCCTTCTCTTTGGTGGCGCTGTGCGCCCCTGCTATCGTCGTGCACCATGGCCGACACCATCACAGAACTGCGCCGAATCCTGAAGACCTGCCGCACCGTCGCGGTGGTGGGCCTGTCCGCCGAATGGCACCGGCCGAGCTACTTCGCCGCCAAGTACATGCAGGAGCACGGCTACCGCGTCGTGCCGGTCAACCCGCGCTATGAGCAGGTGCTGGGCGAGGCCTGCTACCCGAGCCTGGAGGCGATCCCGTTCCCGGTGGACATGGTCGACGTGTTCCGCAAGCCCGCCGACCTGCCGCCGATCGCGCGCTCGGCCGTGGCCATCGGCGCGAAGTGCCTCTGGCAGCAACTCGGCGTGAAGAACCTCGAGGCCGACGCCATCGCCCGTGAAGGCGGGCTCGACTCGGTGATGGACCGCTGCGTGAAGATCGAGCATGCGCGCCTGTTCGGCGGCCTGAACTGGGCCGGCGTCAACACCCGCGTGATCTCCGCCCGCCGGGCCGTCTGAGCAAGCCCATGGCCGACCACGAATTCAAGCCCGAGACGCTGGCCATCCACGCCGGCCAGATCCCCGATGCGGCCACCGGCGCCCGCGCCTTGCCGATCTACCAGACCACCAGCTTCGTGTTCGACAGCGCCGAGCACGCGGCGTCACTCTTCAACCTGCAGACCTTCGGCAACGTCTACTCGCGCCTGTCCAACCCGACGGTGGCTGCGCTGGAGGAACGCGTGGCCGCGCTCGAGGGCGGCCGCGCCGCGGTGGCTTCGGCCAGCGGCATGGCCGCAGAGGCCATGGCGCTGATGACCATCCTGCAGCATGGCGACCACGTGGTGGCTGCCGGCGCGCTGTACGGCGGCACGGTGAGCATGCTCGCGGTGAACCTGAAGAAGTTCGGCATCGAGACCAGCTTCGTCGATGCCACGAAGCCCGAGGCCTTTGCCGCCGCGATGCGCCCGAACACGCGCGCCGTGTTCGCCGAGAGCCTGGGCAACCCGAGCCTCACGGTGCTCGACATCCAGGCCGTGGCCGACGTGGCGCATGCGCACGGCGTGCCGCTTGTGATCGACAACACGGTGCCGTCGCCCTTCCTGTGCAACCCGATCCGCTTCGGCGCGGACATCGTGGTTCACTCGGCCACCAAGTATCTCGGCGGCCACGGCACCACGCTGGCCGGCGTGATCGTGGAGAGCGGCAGGTTCCCGTGGGACAACGGCAAGTTCCCCGGCATGACCGAGCCGTCGCCCGGTTATCACGGCGTGAAGTTCTACGAGACCTTCGGCGACTTCGGTTTCACGATGCGCGCCCGCATGGAGACGCTGCGTGTGTACGGCGCGGCGCTGTCGCCGATGGCCGCCTGGCAGATCCTGCAGGGCACAGAAACGCTGCACCTGCGCATGGAGCGCCATTGCAGCAATGCACTGCGCGTGGCCGAGTTCCTCAAGTCGCACCCGCAGGTGAGCTGGGTCAGCTATCCCGGCCTGCCCGAGCACCCGCAGCACGCGCTCGTGCAGCGCCAGATGCGCGGCGCATCGGGGCTGCTCGCGTTTGGCGTCAAGGGAGGCATGGGCGCCGGCGTGAAGTTCATTGAGGCGGCTCAGTTCATGAGCCACCTGGCCAACATCGGCGACACGCGCACGCTGATCATCCACCCGGCGTCGACCACGCACCGCCAACTCGACGAAACGCAGCAGCTCGCCGCCGGCGTGCTGCCCGACATGGTGCGCATGTCGGTGGGCGTCGAGCACATCGACGACATTCTCTGGGACATCGACCAGGCACTCGCTGCCGCGAGCGCGTAGCGACCAGGCACTCGCTGCGGCCTGCCGATAGCGGCGGCAAGCGCTCGTCGCTCAGGCGGCGAGGTGCCGCCGCAGCACGCCACCGAGCTCGTCGTCGTGGAAGGGTTTGGCCAGGTGATCGTTCATGCCGGCGCCGAGGCTGCGCTCGCGGTCGCCCGCCATCGCATTGGCGGTCAGCGCGACGATCGGCACCGGTCGGCGGCTGGCGGTGCGCTCGAACTCGCGGATCCGCGCCGTGGCCTCGAAGCCGTCGATGCCCGGCATCTGGCAGTCCATCAGGATCAGGTCGAATGGATCGCGGGTGGCCAGCGCCACGGCGCCTTCGCCGTCGGCGACACTTTCCACCTCGAGCCCGAGGCGGCGCAGCGAGGCTTCGGCGACCAGCGCGTTGACCGGGTTGTCCTCCACCAGCAGCACGCGGCCGCGCAGCAGCGTGGGCAGGGCGGGGCTCGGCGTTTCGGCCGGGCCGATGGGCAGGGTCATCAGCGCGTCCGGCAGGCCCACGATCAGCCGGAACAGCGCACCGCCGCCCGGCGCGTCCAGGCACTCGAGCGAGCCACCCATCGCGATCATCAGGTCGCGCGAGATCGTCAGTCCCAGGCCAGTGCCGCCATGGCGCCGCGAGAACGATCCGTCGAGCTGCCGGAAGGCATCGAAGATGCGTTCACGCTCGCCCTCCGGCACGCCCGGGCCGGTGTCGCTGACGTCGATCACCACGGTGCCGCCGGCGTCGCGCCGCGCAGCGATCGTGACGCCGCCATGCTCGGTGAACTTGACGGCATTGCCGGCCAGGTTGAGAAGCACCTGGCGCAGCCGGTTCGCATCACCCTCGACGTGGCATCGCGCCGGCAGAAGGTCGACGAGGTTCAGGCCCAGGCCCTTCTCGAGCGCAGCAGGCTTGAGAAGGCCAAGCACCGAAACGAGCAGGGCACGCAGGTCGAAGCCCTGGCGCAGCAGGCGCAGGTGGCCGCTCTCGATGCGCGAATGGTCGAGCACGTCGTTGATGATGCCCAGCAGGTGTTCGCCGGTGCGCTCGACGATCTGCAGGCTTTCGGCCTGCTTCGCGGGGCTGAGTTGCGGCGCTTCTCGCTGCAGCAGGCGAGCCATGCCAAGCAGGCCGTGCAGCGGGGTGCGCATCTCGTGGCTCATGGTGGCCAGGAACTGGCTCTTCACCGCATTGCTGCGCTCGGCCTGGTCCAGCGCCTGCTGGCGCTGCGCGGCGAGTTCGTCCATCTGGAAGCGCAGGCGCAGCATGGCGCGCGTGTGCTCGCTGGCTCGGCGCCCTTCGACGAACACCAGCCCGAGGAAGACCAGCATGCCGATGCCGGTGTAGACCGCCACCGCGTCGGCGCGCCAGAACTGCAGCGCGGCCGCCGGCAGGACGGCGGGAACCGTCAGCGCCAGCGAGGCCGGCAGGCTCATCGAAAGCACCACCAGGCCGATCGCGGCAATGCCCAGCAGCGTGGCGATCATGGTGGCCGCCAGCGCGGCGTCGTGCAGGGGCAGCAGAACGGTCCCGAGCAGGCCGAACACCGTTCCCTCGGCTGCCAGGGCCCACAGGATATGCCGCCCCCAGCGCGGCACATGCTCCGGCCCAGCCCGGTCGTAGGCCCGCGTCACGGCCAGCCGCCAGAGCGTGACGCCGGCCTTCATGCCCAGCCAGCCCAGCAGCAGCCGGTGATCGATGGCTCCCCACAGGACCCAGCACACCAGCACCGCGAAAGGGGTGCCGATCAGGTTCGACGCGCGGGAGCGGTCGAAGATCATCGCGTACTGTGCGTCGCGGACCTGGGCGTCCAGTGCATCCGCCGGCGCTTGAGGCGCGCGCTGGCGGGCGTTCTCTCGTACTGCTTCGGAACCCATGGACCTCTCGAGGGAGCCGCACCATTTTGGCTACGGCGCGGCGCAGCGCATCGGCATGTTCCCGGTGCGCGACATCCTGGCGCGTAAGATTCCTCGCCCAGCCCGGCAGCAGAAGGCCCTTCGCATGAGCAGCATCTACGACCAGCACCTCGACCGCAACGCAGCGAACTATGCTGCCTTGACGCCAGTCAATTTCGTCGAGCGCAGTGCCGAGGTCTTCGGCGACCTGCCGGCGGTGATCCACGGCCAGCGCCGCTACGACTGGAAGACCGTGCGCGAGCGCTCGGCGCGGCTGGCGGCGGCGCTGCGCAGCTTCGGCGTGGCGCGCGGCACGACCGTGACGGTGATGCTGCCCAATACGCCGGAAATGGTCGAGGCGCACTATGCGATCCCGGCGCTCAACGCGGTGATCAACACGCTGAACACGCGGCTGGACGCACCCTTGCTGGCCTGGCAGATGAGCCACTGCGAAGCCGCGGTGGTGATCACCGACCGCGAGTTCGCGCCGACCATGCGCGAGGCGCTGCGTCTGCTGAAGGATGAGCATGGCCGTACGCCGGTGGTGATCGATGTGGACGACAGCGAGTACACCGGCGCCGGCGAACGGCTCGGCACGCACGAGTACGAGGCACTGCTGGCCGCGCACGCGCCCCTGGCGACGCTGGACGCCCCGGCCGACGAGTGGGATGCCATCGCCGTGAGCTACACCTCGGGCACCACCGGCGACCCCAAGGGCGTGGTGACGCACCACCGCGGCGCCTACCTCAACGCGGTGTGCAACGCGGCCACCTGGACCATGCCGCACTTCCCGACCTACCTGTGGACGCTGCCGATGTTCCACTGCAACGGCTGGTGCTTTCCCTGGACGGTGGCCATGCTCGGTGGCACCCACGTCTGCCTGCGCCGCGTCGAGGCGCCGGCCATCCTGGCGGCAATGCGCGAGCACGGTGTGGACCACTACTGCGCGGCGCCGATCGTGCACAACCTGATCATTGCTGCGCCCGACGAGATGCGCGCAGGCATTCGCCAGAAGGTGCGCGGCATGGTCGCGGGAGCGGCGCCGCCGGCCGCGATGATCGAGGGCATGGCGAAGCTGGGGTTCGACATCACCCACGTCTACGGCCTGACCGAGGTCTACGGACCCGCCTCGGTTGCCGTCAAGCGCGACAGCTGGGCGGGCGAGAGCCTGTCGGAGCAGGCGCGCCTGAACGGCCGCCAGGGCGTGCGCTATGTGCTGCAGGACGGCATGACGGTGATGGACCCGGAGATGATGCGCGAGACGCCGGCCGACGGGCAGACCATGGGCGAGATCATGTTCCGCGGCAACATCGTCATGAAGGGCTACCTGAAGAACCCGAAGTCCACCGACAAGGCCTTCGAGGGCGGCTGGTTCCACACCGGCGACCTGGCGGTGATGGAGCCCGACCGCTACGTGAAGATCAAGGACCGCAGCAAGGACATCATCATCTCCGGCGGCGAGAACATCAGCTCCATCGAGGTGGAAGACGCGCTGTACCGCCACCCCGCGGTGATGGCCTGCGCGGTGGTCGCGCGGCCGCACCCGAAGTGGGGCGAGACGCCGTTGGCTTTCGTCGAGCTCAAGCCGGGCGCCAGCCCCAGCGCCGACGAACTGATCGCGCACTGCAAGGGCCTGCTCGCGGGCTACAAGGTGCCGCGCGAGATCCGCTTCGAGCCGATCCCCAAGACGTCGACCGGCAAGATCCAGAAGTTCCAGCTGCGCGAGCGCGCCAAGAGCGCCTCGGCGATCGAATGAGGAGACAGCGATGACATCGACCGAAACCCTGGTGCAACGTTCCACCGATGCACGCGGCGTCGTCAGCCTGACGCTGAATCGCCCGAGTGCCTTCAACTCGCTGTCCGAAGGCATGCTCGCGGCGCTGCAGTCTGAGCTCGAGGCGATCGCCCGTGACGAATCGGCACGCGTCGTCGTGCTCGGCGCAGCCGGCAAGGCCTTCTGCGCCGGCCACGACCTGAAGGAGATGCGCGCCGAGCCCTCGCTCGACTACTACCAGCGCCTGTTCGCGCAATGCACGCAGGTGATGCTTGCGGTGCAGAAGCTGCCGGTGCCGGTGATCGCGCGTGTGCACGGCATCGCCACCGCGGCGGGCTGCCAGCTCGTGGCGATGTGCGATCTGGCCGTGGCCAGCCGCGATGCGCGCTTCGCCGTGTCGGGCGTCAACCTCGGCCTGTTCTGCTCGACGCCGAGCGTGGCGCTGTCGCGCAACCTGTCGCGCAAGGCGGCTTTCGAGATGCTCGTCACCGGCGGCTTCATCTCGGCCGAAGAGGCGCTGGCCAAGGGCCTGGTCAACCGCGTCGCCGCGCCCGAGGCACTGGACGAGGCGGTGGAATCGCTGGTCGCGGCCATCGTGGCCAAGCCGCGTGTCGCGCTGGCCATGGGCAAGAGCCTGTTCTACCGGCAGCTCGAGAAGGGCATCGCCGCCGCCTACGACGACGCAGGCCAGACCATGGCCTGCAACATGATGGATGACAGTGCGCTCGAAGGCGTGCAGGCCTTCATCGACAAGCGGCCGCCGAGCTGGGGCACGCCGCGCGGATGAGCGTCGCGACGAAGGTGCGCCACGCGCTGGCGGCGCTGGGCCTGCTGCTGGGCTGCGGCGTGGCCGGGGCCGCTCTGCCCTGGGCTGGCGAAGCACAGGCCCTGCTGGCACGCGCCGCCGAGCAGGGCCTGGACGCATCGGACTACCGGCTCGATCCGGCCGCGGCCGACACCGATGCCGCGCTTCAGGCGGCCGTGCTGCGTTACCTTCGCCACCTGCACCAGGGCCGGGTGTCGCCGAAGGAGCTGGGTTTCGGCGTTGTCGCCGAACCGCTGCCGGAAGGCGAGATCGCGCAGCGCCTGTCGGCGCTCGCCGATGGCGCACAACTGCGCGCGCTGGCCGACGAGCTCACGCCGCCCCTGGCGCAGTACCGGCAGTTGCGCCAGGCCCTGGCGCGCTACCGCGAGCTCGCCGCGGGGCCGGCCTTCGCTGCGCTGCCAGTGCTCGGCAAGGCCGGCAAAGTGCAGCCCGGGCAGGCCTATGAAGGCAGCGTCGCCCTGCGTGAGCGGCTCGTCGCCTTCGGCGATCTGCCCGTGGATGCGGCGCCGGCGTCGACACTGTACGACGAGGCGCTCGCGGCAGGCGTGCGGCGTTTCCAGTCCCGCCACGGTCTCGATGCCGACGGCGTGATCGGCCGCGGCACGCTCGCCGCCTTGAACACGACGCCCACGCAGCGGGTGCGGCAGATCGAGCTCGCGATGGAGCGGCTGCGCTGGTTGCCGCACCGCAGCGGCCGGCCCTTCATCGCCATCAACATCCCGATGTTCCGACTGTGGGCCTGGGACGCCGCAGCGCCCGAGTCGTCGCCGGCCGTGCGCATGGGCGTCATCGTCGGCCGCGCAGTGCGCACGCAGACGCCGGTGTTCGCCGACGAGATGACGCACCTGATCTTCCGGCCCTACTGGAACGTGCCGCGCTCGATCCTGCGCAACGAGGTGCTGCCCGCAGCCGAAGCCGACCCGCTGTACCTGCAACGCCACGACATGGAGCTGGTGGCCGGCCAGGGCGACGACGCCAGGCCGGTCGAGGCCTCGCCGCAGAACCTGGCGGCGGCGCGCACCGGTGCCTTGCGCATCCGTCAGCGGCCGGGGCCGAAGAACTCGCTCGGGCTGGTCAAGTTCATCTTCCCGAACGACGACAACGTGTACCTGCACGGCACGCCGGCGCGGGAGCTCTTCGGCCGCAGCCGGCGCGACTTCAGCCACGGCTGCGTGCGCGTCGAGGATCCGCCGGCGCTGGCCGCGTGGCTGCTGCGCGACCAGCCGGACTGGACGCGTGAGCGCATCGAGGCCGCTATGGCCGGCGGCAAGACGCGGCAGGTGAACCTGAGCCAGCCGGTGCCGGTGATCCTGTACTACGTGACCACGGCGCTCACGCCCGACGATGGGCTGCTGCACTTCGCCGACGACCTGTACGGCCACGACCGCACGCTGGAGCGCGCGCTGGCCGCGCGCCGTGGACGCTGACCGACGGGGCGGCCTACCAGGCGCGCCCGCGCCCGGTGTCGACGTGGACGAAATCCGAGCCGGGGTAGAAGCCCACGCCACCGACGCGCAATGAAAGGGCTGTGTCACGCAGACGCACCAGCGGCACGTCGGCGAGGCGGATGTCGATGGCCTGGCCGCTCATGTGCAGGCTCTTCGTCGCCACGCCTCTGCTGCGATCGTGCAGCATCTGGTTGGTGGCCGGCGAGCGATAGCCGGAGATGATCTGGAACGGCCTGTGCGTACCGGTGCGCTCGCGAAGCGCGTGCAGCAGGTCGAGCAGCGCCGGGTCGATCGTGCCGACATCGCCGGTGCGGAAGTCGCGCAGCAGGTGGTTCACGGCGCCCAGCGCATCCGGCACGTAGGCGCCGGCGCTGAAGTATTCGAGCTCGAGCCGCTCGCCGGTGTGCAGGTGGTTGAAGGCCAGCACGCGCGGTTCGTTGCTGCGCGCGCGCGCGGCCAGCGGCAGCGCCGCGAGGGCGGCGATGAATCGGCGGCGGGGCAGGGTGCTCATGAAGGTTCGCATTCTATCGAGTCGAGTCGGCGGCACCGGCCGATTGCGTGAACAACTTGGCACCTCGCCTGCGGCCTCGACGCCGGCCACAGAACGCGCCACGCGCTGTCGGCAAGACTGCTGCCAGGGAGAAGAACAGCATGGACGATCAGGCGTTCCGCCGTCTTGTGGCGGACTACGAACACGAAAGCCGCCATGCGCCGCAGCGCTTCGCGCGCTTCACGGCGGCGATGGCGGCGTTCGGCTACGCGGCGATCCTTGTCACGCTCGTCGCCGCAGCACTCGGTCTGTGGTGGGGAACCGGCCAGTTGCTGCACGGCCGCGTCCAGGGCTGGAAGATCATGCTGGTGCTGGGCTGCCTGTCTCTCCTGATCTCGCTGCTGCGCGCGCTGTGGATGCGCCCGGCGGCGCCAGAGGGCCTGCCGATCACGGCCAAGGAAGCGCCGCGGCTGTTCGAGCTGATCGAGAAGGTGCGCAAGCGCCTTGGCGCGCCGCGTCCCGACCGTGTGCTGATCGACGGCGACCTCAATGCCGCCGTAGTCCAGCGACCGCGCCTGGGCCTGCTCGGCTGGCACCGCAACGAACTGATCCTCGGCCTGCCGCTGATGATGGGCCTGAGCCCGCGCCAGCTCGGCGCGGTGATCGCCCACGAGTTCGGCCACCTTCGCGGCGCTCACGGCAAGCTCGGCATGTGGGTCTACCGCACGCGGCGCAGCTGGTTCATGCTCGCCCAGGCGCGCGAGCGCGCCCGAATCGGCGGCAACATCGCCGACTTGGCACTGGCCTTCTTCTTCCGTCATTTCTTCCCGCGATTCAATGCGCGCGCCTTCGTGCTGTCGCGACAGCAGGAGTACGAAGCCGATCGCGCCGCGCACGAGATCGTCGGCAAGAGGCATGCGGCCGAAGGCCTGCAGGCGATCGAGGTGCAGGCGCGTTTTCTCCAGGAGGAGTTCTGGCCGCAGGTCTACCGCAGCGCGGCCACCGAACCATCGCCAGCCGGGCAGCAGCCGTACGCCATGCTGCGCAAGGCCATGCCGGCCAGCCTTCGCCACCCCCGCGCGAAGGCCTGGCTGGCCGAGGGCCTCAAGCGCCTGCCGGACCTGAGCGACACGCATCCGTCGCTGCGCGACCGGCTCGACTTTGCGCAGATCAAGCCGGGCCTGCCGGCGCCGACGGAGCCTTCCGCGGCCGAGGTACTGCTCGGCAGCGGCCTGGCCGAGTGGGTCGGCCGCCTCGACGCCACATGGCGCGATGACGTGGCGCGGCCCTGGGGCGACCGGCACCGCTTCGCCAATGCCCAGCGTCACCTGGTCTCCGAACTGGAGGCGGAGAGCGCCGCCGGCCCGGTCGACCCCGACGACCACCTGCTGTGGGCACGCGCGGCGCGCCTGCTCGACGGGGACAGCGCCTACGAACGGGTGCTGCGCCAGCTCGTGCAGGCACGGCCCGATCACCTGGCGGGGCGATACGAGCTCGGCATGCTGCTCGTCGATGCCGCGCAGGCCGATCTCGGCGCGGAAGGTTCCGATCTGCTGCGCGGCGTCGCCGAGGCCGGCGCCAACCCCTGGGCCTGGAGCGCCGCGCAGCGCCGCGAGGCCTGGCTGGAGGCGCAGGAGCGTTTCGACGAGTTGAAGACCTGGCGCACATTGCTGCGCACGCGCGAGACGCAGTCCACCGCGGCGATGGAGGCGCTGCACGACTTCGACAGGCCACAACACTTCGAGCCCAGCGGCCTGAGCCGCCGCTCGTTGCGCTCGCTTCAGGACGCGCTGCGCGGCGAGAAGGCCGCTGGCCGGGCCTTCGTGGTGCGCAAGTCCGACGACGCCGCGCCGGGCTGGCGCTTCTGCATCGTCGTCATCGAGCGCTCCAAGGTGCTCGGCCAGCCGGACGCCGACAGTTGGTGGGCCGAACTGCGCGAGCGCATCGACCTGCCGTGCCCGTTCATGGTGATCGACCTGGCCCACCCGTACTGGGCCGACAAGGCGCGCGCGCCTCTGGTACAGCAGATGCTCGCCGTCCCGCAGGCGCAGGTCCACGGCGGCCGCCGGCATTGAGCCGGCCGGCGCAGCCTCACATGCCCGCGTAGTTCGGCCCGCCACCGCCTTCGGGCGTGACCCAGACGATGTTCTGCGTCGGGTCCTTGATGTCGCAGGTCTTGCAGTGCACGCAGTTCTGCGCGTTGATCTGCAGGCGGTCGCTGCCGTCGTCGTTCTTGACGAACTCGTAGACACCGGCCGGGCAGTAGCGGCTCTCGGGGCCGGCGTATTTGGCCAGGTTGGTGGCCACCGGCACATCGGCGCGCCGCAGCGTCAGGTGCGCCGGCTGGTTCTCTTCGTGGTTGGTGTTGCTGATGAACACCGAGCTCAGGCGGTCGAAGGTGATCTTGCCGTCGGGCTTGGGGTAGCTGATCTGCGCGCACTCGGCCGCCGGCTTCAGGTAGGTGTGGTCGGCGGCAGTGCGGTGCAGCGTCCACGGCGGCGCCTTGAAGCCGAGCTTGGGCAGCAGCCACTGCTCGATGCCGGTCATCAGCGTGGCGGTGGTGCGCCCCTTCTTGAACCACTGCTTGAAGTTGCGCGACAGCTCGAGCTCCTCGCGCAGCCAGCTCTCGTCGAAGGCCTTCGGGTAGTCGCTCAGCTCGTCGTGCTGGCGGCCGGCCTTCAGCGCCGTGTAGGCGGCCTCGGCGGCGAGCATGCCGGTCTTGATAGCGGCGTGGCTGCCCTTGATGCGGCTGGCGTTCAGGTAGCCGGCCTCGCAGCCGACCAGAGCGCCACCGCGGAACACCGTCTTGGGCAGGCTGAGGATGCCGCCGGCGGTGATGGCGCGCGCCCCGTAGCCGATGCGCTTGCCGCCTTCGAGCAACTTGCGGATCTCGGGGTGCGTCTTCCAGCGCTGGAATTCCTCGAAGGGGCTGAGCCAGGGGTTCGAATAGTCGAGCCCGACCACGAATCCCAGCATCAGCTGGTTGTTCTCGGCGTGATAGAGGAACGAGCCGCCGTAGGTGTTCGGGTCCAGCGGCCAGCCGGCGGTGTGCAGCACATGGCCGGGCCGGTGCTTGGCCGGGTCGATCTCCCACAGTTCCTTCAGGCCGATGCCGTAGCTCTGCGGGTCGCGGCCGGCGTCGAGCTTGAAGCGCTCGATCAGCTGCTTGCCCAGGTGGCCACGCGCGCCCTCGGCGAAGATCGTGTACTTGGCATGCAGCTCCATGCCGATCTGGAAGCCGTCGTGCGGCTCGCCGTCCTTGCCCACGCCCATGTTGCCGGTGGCCACGCCCTTGACCGAGCCGTCGTCGTTGTAGAGCACCTCGGCGGCGGCGAAGCCGGGGAAGATCTCCACGCCCAGCGCCTCGGCCTGCTGGCCGAGCCAGCGCACCAGAGAACCCAGGCTGATGATGTAGTTGCCGTGGTTCTTGAAGCAGTCGGGCAGCAGGAACTCGGGCGTCGCTTTCGCGCCGGTCTCGTTCAGGAACAGGAACTGGTCGCCAGTCACCTCCTGCTTCAGCGGCGCGTCCATCTCGTTCCACTTCGGGAACAGCTCGGTGAGTGCACGCGGGTCCATGATCGTGCCGGCCAGGATGTGCGCGCCGGGCTCCGAGCCCTTCTCGAGCACCACCACCGAAACCTCGCCGCCTTCGAGCGCGGCCAGTTGCTTCAGGCGGATCGCGGTGGCCAGGCCGGCGGGGCCGCCGCCGACCACCACCACGTCGTATTCCATGGCTTCGCGCGGGCCGTATTGCTCGAGGATCTGCTGGGGGCTCATCGGGGGTCCTGGGAGACGGGTCTGCATGCGATTCTACGGGCTAGCACCGCTAAATAGCACGATCGTTCGATTCGTTCGAGTGGCCTCTCCAACGGCCGCAGTCGCCGCGCTTTCACCGGGCGTTTGCAGCGTTTGTCGCATGCTATCGTCGCTGCGGATTCCGAATCACAGCAGAGGCGCGCATGAGCTACAGCATCGATCTTTCCGGCCGGGTCGCCCTGGTGACAGGGGCCTCCAGCGGCCTGGGCACGCAGTTCGCCAAGACGCTGGCCAAGGCCGGCTGCGGCGTGGTGCTGGCGGGCCGGCGCATGGAGCGGCTGAAGGCGCTGCGCGCCGAGATCGAGGCCGATGGCGGCGATGCCCATGTGGTGGCGCTGGACGTCACCGACCACGACAGCATCAAGGCGGCCGTGGCGCACGCCGAGACGGAGATGGGCACGATCGACATCCTCGTCAACAACTCGGGCGTGAGCACGACGCAGAAGCTCGTCGACGTCAGCGAAGACGACTACGACTTCGTCTTCGACACCAACACCAAGGGCGCCTTCTTCGTGGCGCAAGAGGTCGGCAAGCGCATGCTGGCGCGTGCCAAGGGCGCGGCGCCGGGCACCTTCACCGGCGGGCGCATCGTCAACATCGCCTCGATGGCCGGCCTGCGCGTGCTCAGCCAGATCGGCGTGTACTGCATGAGCAAGGCGGCCGTGGTGCACATGACGCGCGCCATGGCGCTGGAGTGGGGCCGCTACGGCATCAACGTCAACGCCATCTGCCCGGGCTACATCGACACCGAAATCAACCACCACCACTGGCAGACGGAGCAGGGCAAGAAGCTGATCGACATGCTGCCGCGCAAGCGCATCGGGCAACCGCAGGACCTGGACTCGGTGCTGATGATGCTGGTGGCCAACGAGAGCCACTTCATCAACGGTGCCATCATCCAGGCGGACGACGGTTTCGCGGTCTAGTCGCAACATGACGATGCGGCCCCTGTCGCTGCTCGAGGCCCGCGTGCTCGGCGTGCTGGTCGAGAAGGCACACACCGTGCCCGACAGCTACCCGCTGTCGCTGAATTCGTTGACGCTGGGCTGCAACCAGAAGACCGCCCGTGACCCGGTGATCAATGCCACCGAGTCCGAGGTGCAGGTGGCGGTGGATGCGCTGCGTGCGCTGAACCTGGTCTTCGAGTCCAGCGGCTCGCGGGTGGCGCGCCACGAGCACAACATGGGCCGCGCGATGTCGTTGCCCTCGCAGTCGGTGGCACTGCTGGCGGTGCTGGTGCTGCGCGGGCCGCAGACCAGCTCCGAACTGCGGGCCAACTGCGACCGGCTGCACCGCTTTGCCGACGTGTCCTCGGTCGAGGCCTTCCTCGACGAGCTGGCCGAGCGGCCGGAAGAGAAGGGCGGCCCGCTGGCGCTGAAGCTGCCGCGCGCACCCGGTGCCCGCGAAGCGCGCTGGACGCACCTGCTGTGCGGCCCGGTCGACGTGTCGGCCATGCCGGTGGCGGCCAACGCCGAAGAGTTCGTCGCCGCCGGCGAACTGGCTTCGCTCAAGGCCCAGCAGGCGGCGCTGCAATCCGAAGTGGCGGCGCTGCGCGCGCTGGTCGAGCGGCTGTACACCGAACTCGGCGTCACCCGGAGCTGAGCAAAGCGATGCTGCGCTTCCACCTGCCCGAGAAGAAGAAGCTCACCAACGAGATGGTGATCCCGATCCGCTGGGGCGACATGGACGCGATGGGCCATGTCAACAACACGATCTACTTCCGCTACTTCGAGACGGTGCGCATCGCCTGGTTCGACAGCATCGGCTGCCAGCCCGACCCGAAGGGCGAGGGCCCGGTGATCGTCAACGCCTTCTGCAACTTCATCCGCCAGCTCGAATACCCGGGCGAGGTGATCGCGCGCCACTACGTGGCCAATCCCGGCCGTACCAGCTTCGACACCTACATGACGCTAGAGCGTACCGACCAGCCCGGCGTCATCTTCACCGAGGGGGGCGCGAAGACGGTCTGGGTCGACTTCCCGAAGCAGAAGTCGACGCCGCTGCCGGACTGGATGCGCGCGCTCGTCGAATAGCGCGGCGCGCGCCCGATCAGGCGCGCAACAGCTTCTGGACCAGCTCCGGCGTGGTCGCCGCGCGGTGCTTCTTCATCAGGCGCGCGCGGTAGACGTCGACGGTGCGCGGGCTGATCTCCAGGCGCTTGCCGATCAGCTTGCTGGTCAGGCCCTCGATCAACAACGCGGCGATCTCTCGCTCGCGCGGCGTCAGGTCGACCGCGATGCGGCGCCGGGCCGACAGGTCCTCGAACACCCAGATGCCGGCCGCGTGCGGCTGCGCCGGGTCGAGCGCGCGGCCCGACACGTGGCACCAGAACAGCTCGCCGCGCTGCGCGCCGCCCACGGAATCCACGCGCTTCATCACCCGCTCGTCGCTGTACCAGCCCTGGCGATCGAGACTCGCCACGATGCGCGCGCCAGTGCGCTCGAACTCGTCGTGCGTCGGGTAGAGCACCTCGAAACTCTGCCCGATGAGCTGCTCGCGCTCGGCACCGAACATGGCCAGCAGCTGCTGGTTGCAGTCGACCATCAGCCGGTGGCGCGACAGCACCATGCCCACCGGGGCCAGGTCGAAGGCAGTGCGATAGTCCAGCGCCAGGGTGTCGGCCATGGGTCGCGCCGGGCGGCGCCAGGAAGATGCTTAATCAATTCTACGTAACGACTACGTAATGCCATACGTAGTACGCTGCGCGGCTGGATTTCCCCCAAGGAGACGGTTCATGAACAAGGTGTACCCGAGCGCGGCGAAAGCGCTCGACGGCATCGTCCGCGACGGCCAGCTGCTCGCGGTCGGCGGCTTCGGCCTGTGCGGCATTCCCGAGGCGCTGATCGCCGCGTTGCGTGACACGAAGGTCAAGGACCTCACCGTGATCTCGAACAACGCCGGCGTCGACGGCTTCGGCCTCGGCCAGCTGCTCGAGACGCGCCAGATCAGCAAGATGATCTCCAGCTACGTCGGCGAGAACAAGGAGTTCGAGCGCCAGTACCTGGCCGGCGAGCTGCAGCTCGAGTTCACGCCGCAGGGCACGCTGGCCGAGAAGCTGCGCGCCGGCGGCGCCGGCATCCCGGCCTTCTTCACGCGCACCGGCGTGGGCACGCTCGTCGCCGAAGGCAAGGAGACGCGCGAGTTCGACGGGCATGTCTACGTGATGGAGCGCGCGCTGCTGCCCGAGGTGTCGCTCGTCAAGGCCTGGAAGGCCGACAAGAGCGGCAACCTGATCTTCCGCCGCACCGCGCGCAACTTCAACCCGGCGGTGGCGATGGCGGGCAAGATCACCGTGGTCGAGGTCGAAGAGATCGTCGAGACGGGCACCTTCGACCCCGACGCCGTGCACCTGCCGGGCATCTACGTGCACCGCATCGTGCTCAACGCCACCCCAGAGAAGCGCATCGAAAAGCGCACGATCACCGAGCGCGTGCCCGCAAAGGAAGGGATCTGACCATGGCCTGGACCCACGACCAGATGGCAGCGCGCGCTGCCAAGGAACTCGCCGACGGTTTCTACGTGAACCTCGGCATCGGCCTGCCCACGCTGGTGGCCAACTTCGTCGACCCGAACATCGAGGTCTGGCTTCAGAGCGAGAACGGCATGCTCGGCATCGGCCCGTTCCCGACCGAGGACGAGGTCGACGCCGACCTCATCAACGCCGGTAAGCAGACGGTGACGACGATCCCCGGCTCGAGCATCTTCGGCAGCCACGACAGCTTCGCGATGATCCGCGGCGGCAAGATCAACCTGTCGATCCTCGGCGCCATGCAGGTCAGCGAGAAGGGCGACCTGGCCAACTGGATGATCCCCGGCAAGATGGTCAAGGGCATGGGCGGCGCCATGGACCTGGTCGGCGGCGTGAAGAGCGTCGTCGTGCTGATGGAGCACGTGGCGAAGAAGAAGGACGGCACGATCGACCTGAAGATCCTGCCGCACTGCACGCTGCCGCTGACCGGCGTGGGCGTGGTCGACCGCATCGTCACCGACCTGTGCGTGCTCGACGTGACGCCGCACGGGCTGAAGCTCGTCGAACTCGCTCCGGGCGTGACGCGCGAGGAAGTGCAGGCGAAGACCGGCGTTCCGCTGCAGTGACGCGCTAGCCTCTGGCCTTCAGCGCCCGCGCCGCCTCGGTGATCAGCGGGGGGCCTCCGTAGATGAAGCCGGTGTAGACCTGGACCAGGTCGGCACCGGCTTCGCGCTTGGCGCAGGCGTCGGCGCCGCTCATCACGCCGCCCACGCCGATGATTGGATAGCTGCTGCCGAGTTCGGCGCGCAGTTGGCGGATGACCCGGTTGCTGGCCTCGAACACCGGTTTGCCCGACAGGCCGCCAGCCTCGTCGCCATGCGGTAGGTGCTTCACCGCCTCGCGCGCGATCGTCGTGTTGGTGGCGATCACGCCGTCGATGCCGTTCTTCTTCAGCGTGGCGGCGATCACCTGCACCTGCGCCTCGTCGAGGTCGGGGGCGATCTTCACGAACACCGGCACCTGGCGGCCGTAGCGCTTGGCCAGCGCCACCTTGCGCTCCTGCACGGCCGACAGCAGCGCGTCGAGCGCTTCGTCGCTCTGCAGCGCGCGCAGGTTCTTCGTGTTCGGGCTGGAGATGTTCACCGTCACGTAGTCGGCGTGCGGGTAGACGCCGTCCAGTCCGATCAGGTAGTCGTCCACCGCGTGCTCGATCGGCGTGGCGGCGTTCTTGCCGATGTTCAGGCCCAGGATGCCGCCCTGGCTGCGAAAGCGCGCACGCTTGACGTTGGCCAGAAAGGCGTCGAGCCCGTCGTTGTTGAAGCCGAGCCGGTTGATCAGCGCACGCGCCTGCTGCAGGCGGAAGATGCGCGGCTTCGGGTTGCCCGGCTGCGCCTTGGGCGTCACCGTGCCCACCTCGATGAAGCCGAAGCCCATCGCGGCCAGGCCGTCGATGCAGCGGCCGTTCTTGTCCAGCCCTGCCGCCAGGCCGATGCGGTTGGGAAAGCGCAGGCCGGCCACCGTCACCGGGTCGTCCACGCGCGGTTGCGCCACCACACGGATCAGCGGCGTGTGCTGGATGCGCGCCAGCGTGCCGAGGGTCAGGTCGTGCGCGGTTTCTGCGTCCAGGCCGAACAGGAAGGAGCGCGTGAGGGGGTAGGGAACGAAGGCCATGCGGCGGGGCGCGGTGCGTCTTGGATAATCGGTCGATTCTCTCAAACACTTTCGTGCGACACGCAGCCACCATGACACAGGACGAACTCAAGGCCCTCGTCGGCCAGGCCGCACTGGCCTACGTGCAACCCGGCACCGTGGTGGGCGTGGGCACCGGCTCGACGGTGAACTGCTTCATCGATGCGCTGGCCACGATGAAGGACCGCATCGCCGGTGCCGTCTCGAGCAGCGAGAAGAGCACGCAGAGGCTGCAGTCGCATGGCATCGTCGTGCTCGACAGCAACAGCGTCGAGCGCATTCCTGCCTACATCGACGGCGCCGACGAGATCGACCACGGCGGCCACATGATCAAGGGCGGCGGCGCCGCGCTGACGCGAGAGAAGATCGTGGCCGACCTGGCCGATCGCTTCATCTGCATCGCCGACGAATCCAAACTCGTCACGACGCTCGGGCGGTTTCCCTTGCCGGTGGAAGTGGTGCCGATGGCCACGTCACAAGTTTCGCGGCGCTTTGCCGCGCTGGGCGGCAATGCGGTGCTGCGCGAAGGCGTGATCACCGACAACGGCGGCTGCATCCTCGATGTACACGGCCTGTCCATCACCGACCCGCTGGGCATGGAGCAGGAGGTCAACCAGTGGCCCGGCGTGGTCGCGGTGGGCATCTTTGCGCGGCACCGCGCCCGTGTGTGCCTGCTGGGCACGTCACAGGGTGTGAAGACATTGAGTTTCTGAGCCCGGTGCCGCTCGCACCGCCGAAAAACGCGTAACCTCGCAACTGGTGCCAGTGGGCACCTTGTGTTCACTGGAAGGATGGCGCATGGCCAAACCCAATTACTCGTACGAGAAGCGCCAGCGCGAGCTGGCCAAGAAGAAGAAGAAGGAAGAAAAAGCCAAGGAGAAGGCCGAGCGCAAGACCGGCCCCGGGCAATCGCCGGAAGGCGAAGCGGGCGGGGGCGACGAGCTCAGCCCGGCACAGCCGAACCCCGAAGCGGGTTGAGCGTGCGGCTGGCGCGGCGCTGATCGCGCGCCGCGAAGCGGGCCGGGTCCACGGCATCCATCAGGCTGGCCTCCACCGGCGACGGTGCGCCGCTGACCCAGGCGGCCACGAGCCGCGCCCCCAGGGCCGACACCCCGATGCCGCGCGACCCGAGCGCGGTGAACACGAACAGGCCCGGCTGGCGCGGCATGAAGCGCGGCTGATCGGCCGATCCCACGGCAGGCAAACCGCCGTCCGGCACCGCGCCGATGACGGGCAATCGATCGACTGCGGTCCACCGCCAGCCGACGCGGCCGCTCAACGAGGCGGCGTCGACGTCGATGCGGCTCGCAGTCAGTTGCGCGAGCCGGTCGAGATTGAGGCAGTGATCCTCGATGCGGACCGCAGCGTCTCGATCGCCGGGCTGTGCCGTCGCACCGAAGATCGCCGCACCGGCTGCCGCGGGCAGCACGTAGCCGGCACCGGCCAGCGCCACGCTCGGCAGGGCGATCCGGCCCGGGTCCGCAATGGAGATCTGCCCGCGAACGGGTTCGATCGGCCAGTCGGGTCCGCCGAGCAGGCGCGAGGTGTCGTCTGCGCAAGCGAGCACGAGGACGGGTGCACTGTCGATGACCCGGCCCTGCGCATCGAGCACCCGCCACTCGCCGTCGACACGATCGACCGCGGCGACCTGCCTGCACCCGCGCCACGATGCCAGCGTGCCGGCACTTCGCAGATACCAGGCCGCCAGCGAGCGCGGCGAGATCCAGCCTCCCCCCGGATAGAACCAGGCCGGGTGGACGAGCGGCAGGCCGGCACGCTGCGAGGCCTGCGCCGCGGTGAGCGCCTGGACATACTGCGCAGGCAAGCCCACGCGCGCGATGATCTCCTGCATGGCGTCGACGGAGCCCACCTGCGGCTCCAGCCGAAGCAGGCCGTCGACGGCTCCGGGCACGCCATTCGACACCGCCGCGCGCGCCACCGGCTCGAAGGCCAGCGCCGCCGCGCGCAGCCAGCGCGCATGCGGGCCGTCGTGGCGCATCGCCACGCCGTGGAACAGTCCGGCCGGGTTGCCTGAGCCCTCGAGCGCGGGTTCGTCGTGACGATCGATGATCGTCGTGCGCCAACCTTGCTCGGCCATGGCCCAGGCGCATGCACAGCCGGCCAGGCCGCCGCCGACGACGATGGCCCGGGATGGCCTCGAGCGCGCGCGCGGCCGCCCGGGCGGTGTAGCGCGGCGCGTTGCGGCGGGCTCGAATCGCGCCACCGTGATGTCGCGCTTGCCGCCTTGCCCCGGTGCCTTGTTCACCGTGAATCCGGCGGCCTGCAGCCCGTCGCGCACGCTGTGTGCAGCCGACCAGGTGGTTGCCGTGGCGCCCGGCCGCGCCAGGCGCGCGATGGCCTTGAACAGGCGCGGATCCCACATCTGCGGATTGCGTGCCGGTGCGAAGCCGTCGAGGAAGAAGGCATCGACGCCGGCCACCCATTCCGGCACCCAGCAGGCCACGTCGCCGAACGCCAGGTGCAGTCGAACGCGCCCATCGTCGAAGCTCAGTCGATGCAGGTTGTGCGTGAGCGCGGGCCACTGCGCGGCCAGTTCGGCCGCCAGCGGCGCGAGCGCAGCATCGCGCTGCCAGGCCGCGAGTTCGGCGCGCGTGGGCGGATGCAATTCGACCGAGACGAAGTCCAGACGCGCGCAACGTTGCGGGTCGGCGCGCCATGCGGCCCAGGTGGCCAGGAAGTTGTTGCCCAGACCGAAGCCGGTCTCGGCGATGACGAAATCGTCGCAGCCTGCCCAGCGGCCGGGCAGGCGGTTGCCGGCGAGGAAGACATGCCGCGCCTGCTCCATCGCGCCGGCACGCGGGTGGTACACGTCGGCGAAGGTGGGCGAGTAGGGCAGCCCTTCGGCCGAGGGTTCGATGCGCGCCGGGACGATGGGCGCCGTCTTCATGGGCGGGCGGCAAGCCAGTCCAGCAGGCGGTCGCGGGCGCCGGTGAGCCCCCGGTAGGCCAGCACCGCGTCGCTCATGCTGGCCAGCGCGGCATGCAAGGGCGCAGCTTCCCCGGCACCTGTGGCCACCTGCGTCAAGGGACGGCTCTCGACATGGATGGTGAAGATCGCCTGGCCGGCGCCGGGCACCGGGATGAAGGTCTGGCGCTCGGTGCGAAAAGTGGCCACAGCCGCCAGTGCGTCGACATCGGCGGTTTCGGGCCAGGCCGGCTTGGCCACGCGAAGCGGGTGCATGTCGAGCTGCGGCTGCGGCGTGATCGTCCAGACGAAACGCTCCCAGCGCTGCGTGCCGGTGACCAGCCGCGCGAGGTGGTCGCTGGCGGTGAGCAGCAGACGGTTGTCGGCCACCGGTGCGTGCACCTCGGCGAAATGGCGGCCCACCTTGTCCTGCGGCGACCAGTGCGAGGGCAGGCACACCGCCAGCCAGGGAATGCGCCCGGTCGTCCCGTCGATGACGGCAAAGTCTTCGGCGAAAGCCAGGCTCAGCAGTCCGGCCGCACGCCATGGTGCGGGCAACGCGGCCAGGCAGCGGCCGATCTCCGCCGGGCCGTCGCCGTGCACTGCATCACCCTGCAGTGACCAGCCGAGTTGCAGGGCCTCGAGATGCTCGCGGCCATCCCAGCGCCAGGCCTGCGGGTGCTCGCGCGCCGCGTGTTCGCACAGCGCCGCCAGCGCCGGTGCCGGGTCGAAGCCCGCAGCGGCCACCAGGGCCTGCTCGGCATGGCTGCCGAGCACCGCCAACTTCTCACGCAAGGCGCGATCGCCGGGCGAACCAGGTGTCAGCTGGGCCGCGCCCGGCGCCAGGGCGCGCAGGCCGGGTTGCATGCGGAACGGGGCGGTGACGGCGGCGAAATCGAAAGGCATGGTGGCGAATGGAACACAAAAAAAGAAGGGCGCCCAAGGGCGCCCGTCATCCGTCCTGCCGATAGGCGTTACACGCGCTTGCGGTACTCGTGCGTGCGCGTGTCGATCTCGACCTTGTCGCCGCTCTCGACAAACAGCGGCACGGCGATCTCGAAGCCGGTGGCGATCTTGGCGGGCTTCATGACCTTGCCCGAGGTGTCGCCCTTGACGGCCGGCTCGGTGGTCACTTCGCGCACCACCGAGGTGGGCAGTTCGACCGAGATGGCCTTGCCGTCGTAGAACACCACTTCGACGGTCATGCCGTCTTCGAGGTAGCTGATGGCGTCGCCCATGTTCTCGGCCTCGACCTCGAACTGGTTGTACTCGGTGTCCATGAAGACGTACATCGGGTCGGCGAAGTAGGAGTAGGTGCACTCCTTCTTGTCCAGCACGATCTGGTCCATCTTGTCGTCGGCCTTGAAGACGACTTCGGTGCCCGAGTTGTTGAGCAGGCTCTTGAGCTTCATGCGCACGGTGGCAGCATTGCGGCCGCCGCGGCTGTATTCGGTCTTGAGCACGACCATCGGGTCCTTGCCCTGCATGATCACGTTGCCGGCGCGGATTTCCTGTGCGATCTTCATGGTGACTTTCGTATGGCGGTGCGCCTGGTTCAGGCGCTGACTCAGGCGCTTTCTCAGGCGGCGTAGGGGCGGCGCCCGCCGGGCCGTTCCCCGGATGACGCAAAGCTCGCGATTTTAGCTCTTTTCGCGAGCGAAGCTCAGCAGCTGGGTGCCGAGGTCCTGATGTGCCGCAAGCTTGTCGCACCAGGCTTGGCAGTGGGCGCGCCAGGGCTCCAGCGGCGGCAGCTGCAGCTGGCCGGCGGCGCCGTTCCAGCGCAGCCAGAGGTCCCGGCAGCGCAGCGCCCAGGCGCCCGAGGCGCCATCCAGGTGCCGGGTGAGAAAGGCGTCCAGCTTGGCCTGATGCGCGCCGTCGTGCTGCGGGTAGGCATGCCAGAGGAAGGGCACGCCAGCCCATTGCGCACGCACGAAGGAGTCTTCGCCACGCACCAGATTCAGGTCGGCCGACCACAGCAGGTGATCGAAATCCAGCTGCGAAAGGTGGGGCAGCGTGACCGCGCGCAGTGCCCCGCGCGCCATGGACGCGCCCAGCGCAGTCGCCACCTGACGCGAGGCATGGCCCACGGTGGCCAGCAGCAGCGTCTGGGTGTCAGCCAGCGCGGCGAGCAAGGCGGGCAGGGCCGGGTTCTCGTAGCAGAACAGGCTGACCACGCGTTCGCCCGGCCGGCGCGCGATGCTGCGCGACCTGAGCCATTCGGCGGCGTCGAAGGCCTGCCTGCGCTGCAGCAGCCCTTGCTCGCGGATCAGGCCACCGGTGTAGGCCGTGAAGCCGGGGTAGAAGAACCACTTGAGGAGCCCCGCGCCGGGGCCGCCGGATTGCGGCGAAGGCAGGCCGTGGCTTCGTTCGACATAAGGCTCGGCGCTGAGGTATTCGAGGTTGATCCACAGCGGGGCCGGGCGGCGCGCGGCCATGCGCGCGACGAAGGGCGCTGGCGGATCACAGCCGAAGGTCTCGATGACGACGTCGAACGGTTCCACGTCGACATCGCCCTGCGGCCAGGCACGCACCTCGACGCCGCGGGCACCGTGCGGGGCCATCCACGCCAGTGCCGAGGCATCGTCGATCCACAGGCGCACCTGTTCGCCGCGCGCGGCCAGGTCGGCGGCGAGACGCCAGCACACGCCGACGTCACCGAAATTGTCGACCACGCGGCAGAACAGATCCCATTTCATGCGAATCGATTATCCCGGCTCGATAATCGCGGCCGATGGACTCCTCGACCCCCTTGCCGACTGACGCACGCGACGTCGCAAGGCTCCAACGGCTGCGTGAGGAAGTCGCAGCACTGCCGAGCCTGCCCGGCGTCTACCGCTACTTCGACGCGCAGGGCTCGGTGCTCTACGTGGGCAAGGCGCGCGACCTGAAGAAGCGCGTCTCGAGCTACTTCCAGAAGGACCACGGCGGCACGCGCATCGGCCACATGGTGGGCAAGATCGAGCGGCTGGAGACCACCGTGGTGCGCTCCGAGGCCGAGGCGCTGCTGCTCGAGAACAACCTCATCAAGACGCTGGTCCCGCGCTACAACATCCTGTTCCGCGACGACAAGAGCTACCCCTACCTGAAGATCACCGGCACGCGCGGCGCGACGTCGGGCGCGGCGGCCTTCCCGCGGCTGGCCTACTACCGCGGGGCGGTCGACCAACGGCATCGCTACTTCGGCCCGTACCCCAGCGCCTGGGCGGTGAAGGAATCGATCCAGCTGCTGCAGAAGGTGTTCAGGCTGCGCACCTGCGAGGACACCGTCTTCGCCAACCGGACCCGGCCCTGCCTGCTTTACCAGATCAAGCGCTGCTCGGGCCCCTGCGTGAGGCTGATCGACGCGGCCGACTACGCGCGCGACGTGGCGAATGCCGAACAGTTCCTGCTCGGCGGCGAGCAGGAGGTGATGGACGCGCTGCAGGTGCAGATGATGGCGCACGCCGACGCGCTGCAGTTCGAGAAGGCGGCGGAGATTCGCGACCAGATCGGTGCTCTGTCGCGCGTGCTGCATCGCCAGGCCGTGGAAGACAACACGGGCGTGACCACCAAGGACGCCGACATCCTCGCAGTGCGTGTCGAAGGCGGAAGGGCTTGCGTGAACCTGGCCATGGTGCGGGGCGGACGGCACCTCGGTGACCGGCCCTACTTCCCGGCGCACGTCGAGGATGCGACGGTGCTCGCCGACGAGCCCGACGAGGGTGGGCAGCCTGCCTCGCCCGAGATTCAGGTACTCGAAGCCTTTATCGCGCAACACTACCTCGACGGTGGCGTGCCGCCGCTGCTGGTGCTCAGCCACGCGGTCGACAAGTCGCTCATCGAGGCGCTGTCGCTGCAGTCGGGCATCAAGGTGACGGCGCAGCACCAGCCGCGCGAGCCACGCCGCGCCTGGCTGGACATGTGCATCCAGGGCGCCCGCATCAAACTTGCGCAACTGCTCGCCGAGGAAGGCTCGCAACAGGCCCGCACGCGTGCACTGGTCGACGCACTCGACCTCGCCGTGGAGGATCTGGACACCTTTCGCATCGAGTGTTTCGACATCAGCCACACCGCCGGCGAGTCGACCCAGGCATCGTGCGTGGTCTTTGAAGCACACCGGATGCAGAACGCGCAGTACCGCCGCTACAACATCGAGGGCATCACCGGTGGCGACGACTACGCCGCGATGCGGCAGGTGCTCACGCGGCGCTATGCCAAACTGGCCGAGGCCGCGAGCGCCGGCACCGCTCGATTGCCGGACTTGGTGCTGGTGGACGGTGGGCGTGGCCAGGTGAGCATGGCGCGCGAGGTGTTCGAGGAACTGGGCCTGGACCTCGGCCTGATCGTCGGTGTCGAGAAGGGCGAGGGGCGCAAGGTCGGTCTCGAGGAACTGGTGTTCGCCGACGGCCGCCCCAAGGTGTACCTCGGTCGCGACTCGGCGGCGCTGATGCTGGTGGCGCAGATCCGCGACGAGGCGCATCGTTTTGCCATTACCGGCATGCGTGCGCGGCGTGCCAGCGTGCGCACCGGCGGCAGCCGGCTGGAAGAGATCGCGGGCGTGGGTCCGCGCAAGCGGGCCCGGCTGCTGCAGCGCTTTGGCGGCGTGCGCGGTGTCGGCCAGGCGAGCGTGGAAGACCTGGCCAGCGTGGACGGAATTTCAAGAGAACTTGCAGAGGAGATCTATCGTGCGTTGCATTGATCCGAAACTCGGCGCGGCCATCGCGGCGCTGGCGTGCCTGGCCGGCTGCTCCACGCCGCCGCCGGCCAAAGCCCCCGCTCCGGCACCCGTGGCCAGGGTACCGGCCCCCGCGGCAGTGCCGGTGCCGCCGGCCAACCGGAACATTTCGCAGGCCACCAACGAGAAGGCCTATCGACACGACGGCGCGCGCGCCATCTACGCGGCCTATCCCGACAGCATCTACAAGGGCAAGCTGCCGCCGCTGCTCTATGCCATCGCGGTCGTCGAGACCGAGCTCGACGCCAACGGCAACGTGCGCGACGTGCGCATGGTCCGCGCGCCCAGTCACGCCCCCGAGGTCACGGCGAAGATCCGCGAGCTGATCCGCAAGGCCTCGCCGCTGCCGGCACCCGCTCGCATGGGCGCGACGAAGTACACCGACGTGTGGCTGTTCGACAAGAGCGGCAAGTTCCAGCTCGACACCCTGACCGAGGGCCAGCTGTAGCCGCCGCAGCGCCGGATCGGGCTCCGTGAAGAACTTCGGCACAATCGGCCGATGTTCTTCAACCTGCCGACCCTGCTCACCTGGGCACGCATCGTCGCGATCCCCCTGATCGTCGGCGTCTTCTATCTCCAGATGGAGCCGGGCGCGCAGAACTTGCTCGCCACGGTGCTGTTCGTCGTGGTCGCACTGACCGACTGGGCCGACGGCTACCTCGCTCGCCGCCTGAACATGACCTCGTCGTTCGGCGCCTTCCTCGACCCGGTGGCCGACAAGTTCCTCGTCTGCGCAGCGCTGCTGGTGCTCGTGCACCTGAACCGGCTGCATGCGCTGGTGGCTCTGGTCATCATCGGCCGCGAGATCGCCATCTCGGCGCTGCGCGAGTGGATGGCCCAGATCGGCGCGTCGCGCAGCGTGGCCGTGCACATGCTGGGCAAGCTCAAGACCGTCGTGCAGATGGTCGCCATTCCGTTCCTGCTCTACGACGGCCGGCTGTTCGGGCTCATCGACACGCACTGGTGGGGCACGCTGCTGATCCTGGTGGCGGCCGTGCTGACGATCTGGTCGATGGTCTACTACCTGCAGAAGGCGCTGCCGGAGATCCGCGCCAAGGCGCGCTGACTGTGCTGGCCGACCAGCGCTCGCTGCTGCGGGCGATGCCGTGGGTCTTCGTGCTGATCTGGAGCACCGGCTTCGTGGTCGCCCGACTGGGCATGCCGCATGCGCCGCCGATGAGCTTCCTCGCGCTTCGATTCGCGTTGTCGGTCGCCTGCTTCGTGACCTGGATGGCCATCGCACGCGTGCCCTGGCCGCCGCGCGAGCAGTGGATGCAGCTCGCAGTGTCGGGTGTGCTGATGCATGCCGGCTACCTTGGCGGCGTCTGGTCGGCCGTGAAGGCGGGCATCGGCGCGGGGACGGTCTCGCTGCTCGTCGGCCTGCAGCCCGTGCTCACCGCGATCTGGCTGAGCGCCACGGCCGCGCCGCGCGCGCAAGGCAGCGGCCGATCGGTGACGCCGCAGCAGTGGGCCGGCCTGACGCTGGGGCTCGCAGGGCTGGCGCTGGTGGTCTGGCGCAAGCTGGGGGTGGGGGAGGTGACACCGCTGAACCTCATCCTGTCGGTCGGTGCCTTGTGCAGCATCACCGTGGGCACGCTCTACCAGAAGCGATTCGTGCGCGTGGCCGACGTGCGCGCCGCCAGCGCCGTCCAGTTGCTCGCGTCGCTGGTCATGACGCTCCCGCTGGCGCTGCTGGAGCCCGAGGTGATGGACTGGCAGCCTGAGCTCGTCGGCGCGATGGCCTGGTCCGTGCTCGGGCTCACGCTCGGCGGCAGCTCGCTGCTGTACCTGCTGATCCAGCGCGGTGCGGCGACGCAGGTCACGAGCCTGCTGTACCTCGTGCCGCCATGCACCGCAGCGATGGCGTGGTGGCTCTTCGGCGAGGCCTTCACGCCGCTCATGATGCTGGGCATGCTGCTCACCGTGTGCGGCGTGGCGATGGTGGTGCGCGACAGGGGATGAAGCCCTGCACGGCCACGTCAGTGCGCCGCGTCGGCGAAGCAAATGATTGCGCATAGAATCCCGATCCGCCCTTGACAGCCTCAGGGGCACGGCTTGTAATGACCCGCGCCGGGCGTACTGAGACACGGCGCGCTCCAGACACCCACCGAATTCCGTTCGAGAAACCTTTAGAGAGGGGGAAGACCCGTGAACAAGTCTGAATTGATCGAGCACATCGCCCGTCAGGCGGATATCTCCAAGGCAGCTGCCACGCGCGCCCTGGAGGCCATGATCGGCGGCGTGAAGTCGACGCTGAAGAAGAACAACAGCGTCTCGCTGGTCGGCTTCGGCACGTTCAGCGTCGGCAAGCGTGCCGCGCGCAGTGGCCGCAATCCGCGCACCGGCGCCACGATCAAGATCAAGGCTGCCAAGGTGCCGAAGTTCCGTCCTGGCAAGGCCCTCAAGGACGCGCTCAACTGAGCGTGCGCCCGTCACGTTGCGGGTGCTTAGCTCAGTTGGTAGAGCGGCGCCCTTACAAGGCGTAGGTCGGGGGTTCGAGCCCCTCAGCACCCACCAAAGGCCCCTCGGGCCCGAGCCGTCGGCCCACGAGGCCTGCGATAGAATCCCGGCAGCTCACCAGACTCCAAGGCGAACCCAGGTTCGCCTTTGTTGCATCTGGACTTCACCGCCGTCGATAGAGGCTCCCGATGTTCGATTTCGTCCGCAAGCACACCCGGCTGTTGCAGTTCATCCTGGTGCTCCTGATCTTTCCGTCGTTCGTGTTCTTCGGTATCCAGGGTTACAGCCGCTTCACCGGCGGCGAGAACACCCCGGTGGCCAAGGTCGATGGCCACGACATCACGCAAGCCGAGTGGGACGCCGCGCAGCGCGAGCAGGTCGAGCGCGTGCGCCGCCAGATGCCCGGCATCGACGCCAAGCTCTTCGACACGCCGGAGATGAAGCAGCAGGTGCTCGACGGCCTGGTGCGCGATCGCGTGCTCATCACGGCGGCCGACAAGCTGCACCTGATGACGAGCAACGAGCGACTGCAACGCGAACTGCTGGCGATTCCGCAACTGGCCACGCTGAAGAAGCCGGACGGCAGCTTCGACGTCGACGCCTACAAGGCGCTGCTGCAGGCACAGGGCATGAGCCCGGAAATGTTCGAGGCCCGCATGCGTCAGGACATGACGCAGCGCCAGGTGCTTCAAGGAGTGAGCGCGACCGCCTTCGGCACGGCCGGCACCAGTGGCGCGGCGTTCGACGCACTGTTGCAGCAGCGCGAGATCCAGGTGCAGCGCTTCGACGTGAAGGACTACCTGGCGAAGGTCAGCCCCTCCGATGCCGACCTCCAGGCCTACTACAAGGCTCCCGAGAACGCAGCGCAGTTCGAGGCGCCGGAACAGGCTTCGATCGAGTACCTCGTTCTCGACCTCGACGCCATCAAGAAGGGCATCAGCGTTTCCGAAGACGAACTTCGCAAGTACTACGCCGAAAACGAGAAGCGCTACACCACACCGGAAGAGCGTCGCGCCAGCCACATTCTCCTGAAGGCGGAAAAGAGTGCGCCGGCAGCCGAACGCGAGAAGGCCAAGGCCCAGGCCGAAGCCCTGCTGGCAGAAGTGAAGAAGACGCCGGCGAGCTTTCCCGACCTGGCGCGCAAGCACAGCGACGACCCCGGCTCGGCGCAGCGCGGCGGCGACCTCGACTACTTCGGCCGCGGCGCCATGGTCAAGCCGTTCGAGGACGCGGCCTTCGGCCTCAAGCAGGGCGAGATCAGTGGCGTGGTCGAGAGCGATTTCGGGTACCACATCATCCAGGTGACCGGCGCGCGCGGCGGCGAGAAGAAGACCTTCGAGCAGGTACGCGCCGAAATCGAGGACGAGGCCAAGAAGCAGCAGGCGCAGACACGATTCGCCGCCGCGGCGGTCGACTTCACCAACATGGTCTACGAGCAGGCCGACAGCCTGAAGCCGGCGGCAGAGAAATTCAAGCTGGAAGTGCGCAGTGCGCCGAATGTCAAGCGCAGCCCGGCACAAGGGGCCACCGGCGCACTTGCCAACCCGAAGTTCCTGGAGGCCTTGTTCGGAACCGACGCGCTGAAGAACAAGCGCAACACCGAGGCCGTCGAGGTGGGGCCGAACCAGCTGGCCTCCGGACGCGTGTTGCAGTACAGCGCGGCGCATCAGCGGCCCTTCGACGAAGTCAAGGCGATGGTGCGCGACAAGGTCGCCGCGAAGCAGGCAGCCGAGCTGGCCCGCAAGGAAGGCGAGGCGCGCCTGGCTGAACTGCGCAAGTCCCCGGAAACGGCCATGCCCAGCGCCGCCGTGACCATCTCGCGCAGCCAGGCTCGCGACGTGGCGCGTGAAGTCGTGGATGCGGCGCTGCGTGCGCCGGGCGACAAGCTGCCGGCCTTTGTCGGGGTCGAACTCCCCACGCAAGGCTATGCGGTGGTGAAGATCGCCAAGGTGCTGGGCCGCGACCCGGCGGCCGGTGATCCGCAGCGCCTGCAGGCTCAGTACGGGCAAGCCTGGGGCGATGCCGAAGGGCAGGCCTACCTCGCAGCGCTGAAGGCACGTTTCCGCGCGGAGACAACGCCGGCCGCGGCCAAGGCCGCCAGCGCCGCGACGGGCGGCTGAACAGTCGCTGAGGCTCCGATATAATTAGCGGCTCTGCGGTGGCTGTAGCTCAGTTGGTAGAGTCCAGGATTGTGATTCCTGTCGTCGTGGGTTCGAGTCCCATCAGCCACCCCACCAGATCCTGAAAATGCCGGGCCCAGCGCCCGGCTTTTTCATGGCGAGGCCCGCGAACTCAGGGCCGCGGCGAAAAGTCCCGCAGGGTCACCTGGCAAACGATGCCGCGCGGCTCCAGTTCGCGCCATTCGACCTCGCCGCCGAGCTGCTTGACCCGCTTTCGCACGCCTCCCAGCCCCAGGCCATGCGACCAGGCGCGCGGATTGCGGCCTTCGCCGTTGTCACCGACTATCAGCTCGAGCCGGCCCGAGCGCAGCGAGAACTCCACGTCGACGCGCGTCGCCCGTGCGTGCGCGATGGCATTGCTGACCAGCTCACGCAACACCCGCGTCAGCGCTGACCACTGCACCACGGACAGGAGGATGTCTTCGTCCGACTCGAAGTTCCAGTCGAGCTGCACATGGGCCGCCGTCAGCCGTTGCGCCAGGTCGGCCTTCCACTCGGCGGCGGCATGCGACAGGCGATGGTTCGGCGCCGCCAGGCCGCGGGTCAGCGTCTTCAGGTCCTGCAGCGTGTGCCGCACGTACTCTTCCATCTCGGGCGACTGGGCCTTGTACATCAGCGTGAGCAGCCGCGCACCGATGTCGTCGTGCAGGTCCTGCGCGAGCCGCGCGCGCTCCTCACTGCGCCCTTGCTCGACAGCCTTGTCGAAGGCCACGGCGCGCCGCAGCTGTTCGACGACACGATCGGTCAGCCGTGCGTCTTCGCGAGTGAACAATCGTCGCCCGCGATTGGCGAAGCGGATCACGATGGATCGGCCAGCCGGTACGGCGTCGCCCGCCAGTTCGGGAACCGGGACGATCAGCGTGGAGCCGTCGCCCGACACACGGGTGGCGCTCACGTTGCGCTCCACGAGCACGGCCTCCATGGGCTCGAACAACTCGCGCAGCAACTGCGTCAGCAGCCCGGGCGTGCGATCGGGGTGGGCTTCCACCTCGCGGGCAATGCGATAGAGCTGCTCGAACATGCGCTCGGTCGTCAGCATGCTGCTGCCCAGGAGCTGATTCAGGATCCACTGCCGCGCCCCCGAGTACACCGCCAGCGAGACGAAGAGTGCCAGCGTGAGCGAGGCAAACTGACCGAGCGAGAAGACCGCGACGAAGAGCAGATCCAGCGAGGTCGCCACGGTGCTGACGGCGGCAAGCATCGAGAACTCGCGCATCATCTGCTGCGATCGAGACAGGAACGGCACCAGCAAGAGCAGCGAAGCAAAGAACACGTACCAGACCATCGAGCCGACCGAAGCGATGTTCTGGTGCACCCCCGGGTTCGCCACGGCAGCGGCGAGCGCGACCGTGAGCAGCAGCCAGGTCCCGAGCGTGACCAGCCCGAATCGGCGTAACACGGTGGCAAAGGGATGGGGTTCGATCTCGTAGGACCAGGACATCAGCCCCACCATCACCAGCCCGTAGATCATCACGGCGATCTGCACCCACCACCATCCGTGCGGCAGCCTGTCGGTGCCCACCAGCCAGGTCAGGCCGATGGCGCCTGACCAGGCCGCGAAGGCGATGACAGCGCCGCCCGGCAGCCGACGCGGGTGGACGCAGGCAGCATTGACGATGGCTGCTGCCGTGACCAGGTCGAAGCCCACGCGCATCGGCAGATCGAGATGAGCGAAGGCACTTGGCAGCGCGAGATCGAGCGTGGCCTCGATGGCGATGAACACCAAGTTGCCCGCCTGGCTCAGCGACAGCACGGCGTAAAGCAGGTTGCGGCCGTTGGGCTTGGCCATCAGCACGATCATCGCCACGAGATACAGCAGGAGCGCGAACCCGCACAGCAGCCAGTACATCGCCGGCAGCCCTGCAAAGCCGCGCGGCATCGGTTGCACGAGCACGCTGCGGCCGTCCGCGAAGGCCAATCGCACGGTCGCCTGCGAGAGCACGCTGTCGAGATCCTCGTGGATCAGGTGGTGCCGCGCCCGCATCTGGTCGTCGATCACCCAGCGTGCGGATCGCTGCAGCGTCAGCGCATCCTCGACCTGGACGGTGCGGCCGTTGGCTTGCGCCGCGACAAGCACCTGGCCGACGAACGGCGCCAGCGCCGGATCGGCCGCGCGCGCGAGTTCGACCAGGCCTTGCGGGTTGGGGCGCCAGCTGGCATCGATGCGGGGCAGCCCCGCCATCATGCGGGTCACGAGAAAAAGCCCGAGGCAGCCGATCAGCGCGGCGAGCACCAGCATGCGCAGGCGCCAGCCCATCCATCGCGACAGCGGGCTGCCGCTGAGCGAAACGCGCTCGCCGAAACTCGACTCGATGATGGTGTCAGCAGGGCCGAGGGTGCTCTGCGGTCCTGCGGCCGCTGCCATGGGCCGGGATCTACGCGCCGACGGACCGTGCTGCGCCACGGCAATCTGCCAGTGTCAGACCAGCCCTTGCTTGCTGGCCAGCACGGCGGCCTCGGCGCGGCTGGAGACGTTGAGCTTCTTGTAGATCGACTTGATGTGGTCGTTGACGGTGAACCACTTGATGCCCATGAGGTTCGCGATCTCCTTGATCGTGAAGCCCTTGCTCAGGTACGTCAGCACCTCGCTCTCGCGCGGCGTGAGGCGTTCGTGGTCGAGCGGTGCGCCGCGTCCCGTGGGCATCGGGCGGCTGCTCTGGAAGCCGGAGTTCAACGGCGCCGGGCCGCTGTCGGCCGCGCCGCCGGCACCCTGGCGGAAGTGCGTCAGCAGGCGCCGGGCGATGGCGGGAGACAGCGGCGGCTGCCCGCGCACGATCTTCTGCAGCTCCTCGACCAGCACCTCGAAGCGGTCTTCCTTGAGCAGGTAGCCGTCGGCGCCGCATTGCAGCGCCGGGAACAGGTGGTCGTCGTCGGAGTACAGCGTGGTGACGATCTTGGTGGCCGGGTACTTGACGAGCTCGGCCAGCAGTTCCATGCCGTTTCCATCGGGGAGCTCGAGATCGACCAGGATCAGCTTGAACGGGTCGGCAGGCTCCTGCCGCCCGAGCGGGCCGATGTGACGACGCGCACTCTCCAGGTCACCGGCTTCGGTGATGGCGATCGCGTCGCTGAAGCTCTCACGCACCACGCGGCACAGGAAACTGCGCGCGACGGGGTTGTCTTCGAGGATAAGGACTTTGACTGACATGCTCCACCCAGCCCGGCCTGATTCAGCCGTTGTCTTGTTTGCGATGGATGTTAGCGCACTCCGTCTCGTGGAATGTCCGTGTGTGACAAAGTACCCGAATCGAGCGCTCAGCCGTTGACCAGCACCAGCTTGCCGCGCACCTGACGGGTGCCCATGCGCGCGAAGGCCTGGGGCAGGGCGCTCATCGGCAGGCGCTGGTCGATCACCGGCTTGACCTTGCCCTGCGCATACCACTGCGCCAGTTCGCCCAGCGCGTGCGCATTGGCCTGAGGTTCGCGACGCGCGAACTCGCCCCAGAACACGCCGACGATCGAGGCCCCCTTGAGCAGCGCGAGGTTCAGCGGCAGGCTCGGGATGCCGCCCTGGGCGAAGCCCACCACCAGGTAGCGGCCTCGCCACGCGATCGAACGGAACACCGGTTCGGCGAGGTCGCCGCCCACCGGGTCGTAGACCACGTCGGGGCCCTTGCCGCCGGTCAGCGCCTTCAGCGCATCGCGCAGATTTGCGCTCGTGTAGTTGATCGTTTCATCGGCGCCGATCTCGCGGCACAACGCGCACTTTTCGTCGCTGGAGGCCGCCGCGATGACGCGCGCACCGACGGCCTTGGCGATCTGGATGGCGGCCGTGCCCACGCCGCCGGCGGCGCCCAGCACCAGCACCGTCTCGCCGGCCTTCAGCGCTGCCCGGTCGACGAGCGCATGGTGCGTGGTGCCGTAGGTCAGCACGAAGGCAGCGGCATCGTCGAACGCGAAACCCGGCGGCAAAGGCATCACGACCGCGGCGTTCACGCAAGCATGGGTTGCGAACCCGCCCGTGCCCGAGAACGCCGCCACCGCCTGGCCCGGCTTCAGATTCTTCACGCCGTCGCCCACCGCCTCGATCACGCCGGCGAACTCCGAGCCCGGCACGAAGGGCAGCGGCGGCTTCATCTGGTACTTGTTCTGCACGATCAGCAGGTCGGGGAAGTTCAGGCTCGCCGCCTTGATGGCGATGAGCACCTCGCCCGGCCCGGGCCGGGGTGTGGGCAGTTCCTTCCAGGCCACGGCATCGACGCCGGTCGGGTTATCGCACAGCCAGGCATGCATGTCTCTCTCCGCGGGAATGGTGGCGGCGGATGATACGCAGGCCGCCGAAACCTTCCCGTCGCGCAGGCGACGCGTCCCTACAATGGAGCCCATGCGCATCCTGATCGCCAACGACGATGGTTACCTTGCTCCCGGCATCGCCGCGCTCGTGCAGGCCTGTGCCGGCCTCGGCGAGATCGACGTGGTGGCCCCTGAACAGAACGCCAGCGGCACCTCCAACGCGCTGACGCTGAACCGGCCGCTGTCGGTGTACCCGGCCCGCCACGGGCATGGCGAGGTGGTGAAGTCGTTCCGCTTCGTCAATGGCACGCCGTCGGACTGCGTGCACGTGGCGCTGACCGGCCTGCTGCCGCACCGGCCCGACCTGGTGGTCTCGGGCATCAACAACGGCGCCAACATGGGCGACGACACGCTGTATTCGGGCACGGTGGCCGCGGCGATGGAAGGCTTCCTGTTCGGCATCCCGGCCATCGCCTTCTCGCAGGTCGAAAAGGGTTGGGCGCATCTCGACGCTGCGTCGCGGGTGGCGCGCAGTGTCATCGAGCAGGTGCTGCGGCAGCCGCCGGCCGGCGCCGCCTGGCTGCTCAACGTGAACATCCCCAATCGCGCCGATGCCGATCGACTGCCGCGAGTGATCACGCGCCTGGGTCGGCGTCATGCGAGCGAGCCCGTGATCCAGCAGACCAGCCCGCGCGGCGAGACGATCTACTGGATCGGCCCGGCCGGCGATGCCCGCGAAGGCGGCGAAGGCACCGATTTCCATGCGGTGGCCAACGGCTGCGTGTCCGTCACGCCGCTGCAGGTGGACCTGACCGACCATGCCGCGGTGCCGGCATGGCGCGCCTGGGCGGCCGGGACGGCGCCATGAGCGGTGCGGGCTCGCGAAGCTCGCGATTCCCCCTGCGCCTGGACCAGGTCGCCCAAGCCCCGGCAGCCTCCCGATCGCCCGTGCTGCGCCCGCAGGCACCCGTGCATCAGGCCCATGCCGATGCGGCCCGATCGGCCACACCTTCGGGCCTGGGGCTGGACTCCGCCGACGTGCGCCGGCGCATGGTGCAGAGACTGCATGCCGACGGCCTGCATCACGAAGCCGTGCTGGCCGCCCTGAACAGCGTGCCTCGGCATCTGTTCGTCGACGGCGCGCTGGCCACGCAGGCCTACGAAGACACCAGCCTGCCGATCGGCCACGGGCAGACGATCTCCAAGCCCTCGGTGGTCGGGCGCATGCTCGAGTTGCTGATGGGCGGCGCCGCTGCACGAAGCCGCGGCTCGCTCGGCACGACCCTGGAGATCGGCACCGGCTGTGGCTACCAAGCTGCATTGCTCGCGCGGCTGTCGCGGCAGGTCTTCACCGTCGAACGGCTTCGCCCACTGCACGAGAAGGCCCTCGCGCTGCTCGCGCCGCTGAACCTGACGCAGCTGCGTCTGGTGTATGGTGACGGCATGCGCGGCCATCCGCCGAACGCGCCTTACGACAGCATCATTGCTGCCGCTGGCGGTGAAGCACTGCCGCCTGCGTGGCTGGAGCAACTCGCCGTCGGCGGCCGACTCGTGGCGCCGCTCGTGGAACCTCGCTCGCGGCGGCAAGTCCTTGTGGTGGTGGATCGCCATGAACATGGGTACGAGCACAGCGTTCACGAAGCTGTGAAGTTCGTGCCCCTAAAATCCGGTCTCGGTAGCTGACGAATGAATGAGCAGATGGTGAGACCTCTTTCGACGCAACGCATCCAGGGCATCGGCGCGGCGCTGGCTGCGGCGCTGCTGCTCGGCGCCTGCGCGACGGGCAAGAACCATGCACCGGTGGAAGATCGTGCGGTCGGCGCACGCGGTGCACCGACGATCGCGTCGGCTCAGCCGTCGCCGGGTTCGGTGCCCGCTCAACCCGCTGCCGACGCGACCAAACCGCTGCCCGGCGCCGAGAACGCCGGCAAGCCCGGTTACTACACCGTGAAGCCTGGCGACACCATGATCCGCGTCGGCCTGGAGAGCGGCCAGAACTGGAAAGACCTGGTCAAGTGGAACAACCTCGACAACCCGAACGTGATCGAGGTCGGCCAGGTGCTGCGTGTGGTGCCGCCAGGCTCCGATGCAGGCGTGTCGACGCGCCCGATCACCAGCGCGAAAGCCGAGACGCGGCCGCTGGATGCCAAACCCGCGCCGGTGGCCGCCAGCGCTGCGCCGACGACGTCTTCGCCGAGCACCAGCCTGCCTGCGGCCGCCACCACGGCCGCCGCAGCCGGCCGTGAAGGCGACGACGACATCAACTGGATCTGGCCCGCATCCGGCCCGATCAGCAGCGTGTTCGAGGAAGGCAAGAGCAAGGGCCTGGGCATTGCCGGCAAGCTGGGTGATCCGGTGCTCGCCGCCGCCGAGGGCCGTGTCGTCTACGCGGGTTCCGGCCTGCGCGGCTATGGCAACCTGGTGATCGTCAAGCACAACACCACCTACCTCACCGCCTACGCCCACAACCAGACCTTGCTGGTCAAGGAAGACCAGGCGGTGCGTCGCGGGCAGAAGATTGCCGAAATGGGGGCCAGCGATTCCGATCGGGTGCTGCTGCACTTCGAGATTCGCCGGCAAGGCAAGCCGGTCGACCCGGCAAGACTGCTGCCGCCGCGCTGACGGCGACCCGCGAAAGGCCTCGACCATGCCCAGAAAGCGCACATCGCTCGACGGGACATCGGTCAGCCCGCCGCCGAAGCTCCACAACGGCCACTCGCTTGACTCGGCCGACGGCTTCGAGGCTGAGCCGCCCAATGCCGATACCGATACCGATGCCGCGGACGGCGCCGACGGCCCCCCGTTGATCGAACCTCGCATTGCCGATCTCGCCGCAGGCGAGGGTGAAGTCGGCAACACGCTGCAGACCTACCTGCGCGAGATCCGCCGCGCGCCGCTGCTGACGCCGCAGCAGGAGTTCGAGACCGCCACGCGGGCGCGGCAGGGCGACTTCGAGGCGCGCCAGGCGATGATCGAACACAACCTGCGCCTGGTGGTCAGCATCGCCAAGAACTACCTCGGCCGCGGCCTGCCGATGCCCGATCTGATCGAGGAGGGCAACCTCGGCCTGATGCATGCCATCGGCAAGTTCGAGCCCGAGCGGGGCTTTCGCTTCTCGACCTATGCCTCGTGGTGGATCCGGCAGAGCATCGAGCGCGCGATCATGCACCAGGCCCGGCTGGTGCGGCTGCCGGTGCACGTGGTGCGCGAACTGAACCAGGTGCTGAAGGCGCGACGTGCTCTCGAGGCCCGCATGCCCGACGGCACCGAGAGCGAACGCCAGGTGCGTGTCGAAGATGTGGCGGCCGCTCTCGGCCGGCCGGTGCAGGAGGTGACCGACCTGCTGCGCTTCGCCGAGCAGCCCGCCTCGCTCGATGCCCCGCTGGACCGGAACCCGGCGGACGGCGGCTCCGAGTCGCTGCTCGACAGCGTGGCAGACGACGGCGCCAGCGATCCGATGAGCCTGACGCTGTCGAACGAAGTCGATCGGCTGCTGGAACATGGCCTCGACGAGTTGAACGATCGCGAGCGCGAGGTGCTCGCCGGCCGCTACGGCCTTCGCGACCGCGAGCCGGAGACACTCGAGGTGCTGGCCGAGCGGCTCGGCCTCACGCGCGAACGCATCCGGCAGATCCAGCAGGAGGCGCTGATCAAGCTCAAGCGCCGCATGCTGCGCAACGGCATCGACCGCGACTCGGTGTTCTGAGCGACACCCGGGCGGTGCGACGCCGCGTCACATCGAAGCGTCGAGCATCTGCTGGTAATCGTCGCGGGTGGCGATGCGCGGGTTGGTCTTGTGGCAGTGGTCGGCCATCGCGCCGTCGATGATGCGCTCGTAGAGTTCGGGGCCGACGCCCATCGCGCGCAGCCCCGACGGCAGGCCCAGGCGCACGTTCATCTCGCGCACCGCTTCGGCGATCTCGGTGCCGCGGCTGTCGCAGCCGGCCAGGCCCATGGCATGCGCCAGACGCGCCAGACGGCGCTCGCGCACCATCGACTCGGCAGGCGCGTTGAAGCGAATCACCGCCGGCAGGAACACCGCGTTGAGCGTGCCATGGTGCAGCCGCGGATCGACGCCGCCCAGGCTGTGGCTGAGGCTGTGCACGCAGCCCAGGCCCTTCTGGAAGGCCATCGCGCCCTGCATGCTCGCGCTCATCATCTGCCAGCGCGCCTCGCGGTCGCTGCCATTGCGCGTGGCCCGTTCGATGTTCGCCCAGCCACGCTCCAGGCCGTCGAGCCCGATGCCATCGGCCGGCGGGTTCACCGCGGGCGCCATGAAGGTCTCCAGGCAATGCGCGATGGCGTCCATGCCGGTGGCGGCCGTGAGCAGCGGCGGCAGGCCGAGCGTGAGCTCGGGGTCGCAGATGGCCGCCTTGGGAACGAGGTGCCAACTGTGGAAGCCGAGCTTGCGGCCATCGTCGACGATGACGATGGCGCCGCGGGCCACTTCGCTGCCGGTCCCTGCGGTGGTCGGCACGGCGATCAGCGGCGCGACCCGCTCGCTGATCTTCGGGCTTCCGCCTTCGATGGTGGCGTAGGTCTTCAGCGCGCCTTCGTGGGTCGCCGCGATGGCCACGCCCTTTGACAGGTCGATGCTGGAGCCGCCGCCCACGGCGATCAGCCCGTCGCACTGGCCACTGCGATAAGCCGTGACCGCGGCGCGCACCGCGGCCTCGGTCGGGTTCGAGGGCGTCTGGTCGAACACCGCATGAGGCAGGTCGCCGAGCGCGGCAAGCGCCTTATCGAGCACGCCGGCCGCACGCACGCCCGCATCGGTGACGACCAGCGGACGGCGCATGCCGACGCGTTCGCACTCCTGCGGCAACAGTTTCACGGCACCGAAGTCGAGCTGGATCTGGGTGATGTAGTTGATGAAGGCCATGGCGCGGGAGTGTAGGCGTGGCGCTCGCCTGCGCAAGCGGGACAGCCCGATGTGGCAGACTGCGCCGCGTTCATGAGCACACAGTTTCTGACCCCGCGCATGGCCGGCGTGCTGGAACGCATCCGCCGCGCCAACCGGCCAGCTTTCCACACCCTGTCTGCCGAGCAGGCCCGTGCCGCCTACGGGGCCGGCGCCGAGGTGCTGGACCTGCCACGCGCGCGCCTCGACAAGGTGGAAGACATGCGCGTTCCCGGCGCCGATGGCACCGAACTGGCCGCGCGGCGCTACCGACCCGTGGTTGCGTCACGCGGCACGCTGCTCTACCTGCACGGCGGCGGCTTCACCATCGGCGGCCTGGAAACACACGACAGCCTGTGCCGCCAGCTCGCGCTGCTCAGTGGCGCGCAGGTTCTGGCGCTGGACTATCGCCTGGCGCCCGAGCACCGCTTCCCGACCGCCGTCGATGACACCTGGGCCGCACTGCGCTGGCTGCGCGAGCAGGGCGCCGCGCTGGGTTTCGACAGCGATCGCCTGGCCGTCGGCGGCGACAGCGCCGGCGGCACGCTCGCCGCAGTGGCGGCGATCCTGTCGCGCGACCACGGCCTGCCGCTGCGCGCGCAGCTGCTGATCACGCCGGGCACGACGGCACATGCCGACACGGCGACGCACAAGCTGTTCGCCAACGGCTTCCTGCTCGACGCCGTGACCATCGAGTGGTTCTTCGAGCAGTACATCGACCGCTCGCAGCGCAGCGACTGGCGCTTCGCGCCGCTGAATGCCGACTCGCTCGACGGCGTGGCCCCCGCCTGCCTGCTATTGGCCGAGTGCGACCCCTTGTGCGACGAGGGCCTGGCCTATGCCGACCGCCTGCGCCTGGCCGGCGTCGAGGTCTCGCTGGAGTTGTACCGCGGCATGACGCATGATTTCATCAAGATGGGCCGCGTGCTCGACGAGGCCCGCCATGCGCAGGCCGCCGCCGGGGATGCATTGAGGAGGGCCTTCGAGCCATGAAACGCACCGAGTTCCGCTTCTTCGACCGCCTGCGCGTGCGCTGGGCCGAGATCGATGCGCAGAAGATCGTCTTCAACGCGCACTACCTGATGTACTTCGACACCGCTGTCGCCGGCTACTGGCGTGCGTTGGCCTTGCCTTATGCACAGACGATGGAATCGCTCGGTGGCGACCTCTACGTGCGCAAGGCCACCGTCGAGTACCACGGGTCGGCGCGCTACGACGACCAGCTCGAGATCGGCATGCGCTGCGGCCGCATCGGAAACTCTTCGCTGCTGTTCGAGGGCGCGGTGTTCCGCGGTGACGAGCTGCTGATCAACGGCGAACTGGTCTACGTCTTCGCCGACCCGCACACGCAGACTTCGCGGCCCGTGCCGCAGAGCCTGCGCGACGTGCTGCAGGGTTTCGAGGCCGGGCAGGGCATGGTCGACGTCCGCGTGGGCGGCTGGGACGATCTCGGCCGCGAAGCCAGCGCGATCCGCACCGAGGTGTTCGTCGAGGAGCAGCGCATCCCGGCAGAGATGGAGTGGGACGTCGCGGACGCCTCATGCGTTCACGCCGTGGCCTACAACCGCTTCGGCCTGCCGCTGGCTACCGGCCGGCTGCTGCAACATGTGCCCGGCGTGGCGAAGATCGGCCGCATGGCGGTCAGCCAGAGCCTGCGCGGGAGCGGGGTGGGCCGCCATGTGCTGGAAGCGCTGATGAAGGCGGCGCGCGCTCGTGGCGACCGCGAAGTGCTGCTGCATGCGCAGTCCAGCGCGGCACCGTTCTATGCGCGGGCCGGCTTCGCGCCGCGCGGCCAGGAGTTCGAGGAAGCCGGCATCCCGCACATCGAGATGGTCCGGGCCCTGTAGCCGTTCGGGTTCAGCCGGAAACCGGCGCTGCGCGGCGGCGCTTCGGCTCGGGCCGCAGCAGGCTGCGCACCCGGGTGCGTCGCGCCGGCGCAGTGGCCGACACACCGTCGATCTCGGACTCGGACACGACGCCGCCTTGCACTGCCGGTACCGCGTCTCCCGCGCTGTAGCGCGGCGGCCAGTGGTTCAGCGTGGCGCGGCGAAGTAGCGCCACGCCACCATGCGAGGCAAAGCTGCGCTCCAGCACGTGCGTCACGTTGTGGCGGTTCACGCGCTCGGTGATGATCAGCGTGGAGCAGCGCGTGCCGTAGCTCTGGTCGGGCGAGCGGATGAAGGCCGGCGCCAGCAGCCGTTCGCGCTCGAGGCCGACGCCGGTCTCGGGCAGTTCGTCGTCGGAGGGCAATTGGCGGTCGGACAGCGCCTCGAAGAGCCGGTTCGCGAGTTCGTCGACCGAGCCCGACTGCGTGATCGCTTCGCCGGTGCGCGACTTCAGCGACAGCACCTTCGGCCACGGCGTGTCCAGCCCGGCGTTGGAGACGCCGTAGATGCCGCGCTCGAGGCGAAGCGGGTGGCTGCCGGAGTTGCTGGCCCAGTAGCACTCACCCAGAGAGAAATCCGCGGCAATGAGGTTGAAGCCGTTGTAGCCGGCCAGCGCCGTGCGCATCCAGAAGCGGTCGACGCGCTCTCGCGCGGCGAGCCACTCCGGCACGATGCGGCCGCGCGACGGCGCTGCCGGGTCGTGCCGCGACGGATCGCGCACATTGGTGAGCATCGCGAGCCGGCCCTCCGCGGTCAGCCCCAGCCAGGTGCCGCCGGCATCGAGGTCGCGGCCGCCGAGGATCTGCGTGGCGCCGGGTTCCGGGGTCCACCAGGCCAGGCGAGCGGCTGGTCGCGCGAAGAACTCGTCGCGGTTGGCAGCGATGACCAGCGGGAAGCGCCGGTTCTGGTCGAGAGCCAGCGTCAGCAGGCACATGTCGTGAAGACCTCGGTGTGGCGCTCGCCGTCGATCAGGCCGTGAAGGCACGCGGCAGACGCTTCGATCTGCTGCTGCATGTCGGCATCGATGGCGCGGTCGGGATTCATCGTGGCGAAGGCGTAGGTTTCCATCCAGGTCAACAGCCCGCCCTTGGCCTCCGGGCGGCGCAGCAAGCGCGCCACCAGGGCCGGGTGCTGGAGCATCAGCCGCGCCTGGAATCTGCGTACTTGCGCTGCCACCTCGGCTTCGCATTCGACGCGCGATCGATAGTAGATGAACAGCTCTCGCATGGGCTGGCCGGCAGTCCGCAGGGGTGCCTGGCCGTGACCTTTTGCCGTGCCGTCTGCCGCAGCCGCCATCAGGCCGGCGCAGCCGTTTCCATCGGCACCAGGTACGGCAGCTCGCGCCGCGACAGCACAGGCCCGTCGGCCGCGCCCAGGTGCAGGCTGCCCTGGTCCAGGGCGGCAAGCTTGACCTCGGCCAGGACACGTGAACCGCCGGCGGGCGATGGCGCCGCGTTGGCCACCAGACCGGCCGGCTGGCCGGGGTCGGCGCTGTGGAAGAGTTCCTGGCCAGGTTGCGCCGCCGCCGCCACATCGAACAGGAACATGCGGCGCTTCAGTGTGCCGCGGTACTGGCTGCGCGCCACCACCTCCTGGCCGGGATAGCAGCCCTTCTTGAAGTCCACGCCGCCGATCAGTTCAAGGTTCACCATCTGCGGCACGAACTGGTCGACCGTCGAGGCCTCGATGACAGGAACGCCGCTGCTCACCTCAAGCCAGCGCCAGGTGTCCGCGTCCAGCGGCGTCACACCGGAAGGCGCCGTGCCGGCCAACATGGCGCGTGGCACACCCTGGGCATCGGGCAGCCGTATCGCCGTGCCGGCTGCGCTGCGCCGGCACTCCCACGGCTGCGCGTCGCCCAGCAGGGCCAGAGCAGCCGGGCCGGCCAGACCGTGCAGCGGGAGCTCGGCGGTGGCGTCGTCGAGCTTGCACTGCGCACGCATCACGAACATCGACAGCCGCTTGAGTGTCGGCGCAAGCAGGCTCGCCGAGCCGGCCAGCAGGATCTCGTCGGCCTCACCTGCCCACACGATGAAACTCGCCTGCAGCCTGCCCTTGGCGGAACAGAAGCCGGCCGGCACGGCGCGGCCGGTGCCCAGGTTCAGCATGTCGCTGGTGAGCTGGCCGTGCAGGAAGCGGGCGGCGTCGGCTCCGCGGGCGCGAATCACGCCCCAGTGCGCCAGACGCACGACACCATTGGTATCGAGGGTGTGTTCCATGCCCCGATTATCATCAGCCGCCATGAATTGCTTCGCACTGGGGTTTCACGGCATCAGCCGAGGTGGTGTGCCCCGATGAAATGGATCGTCCGCCTTGTCATCGTGCTGGTCATCGCTGCGCTCGGTGCCGCCGGCGCGGCAGCATGGTGGCTGCAGCAGCCGCTGAAGCTGTCGGGAGAGACGGTCGAGCTGTCGATCGAGCAGGGCGAACTGCCGCGCGACATCGCGCAAGGCTGGGTCCGTGCCGGGGTGCAGGCGCCTCGATGGGCGCTGTACGAGTGGTTCCGCTGGTCGGGCAAGGCCAAGCGCATCCGCGCCGGCAGCTACGAGATCGGTGCCGGCACGACGCCCGTCACCCTGCTCGAGAAGATGGTGCGCGGCGACGAGACTTTGGCCACGGTGCGGCTGATCGAGGGCTGGACGTTCCGGCAGTTCCGTGCCGAACTCGCCAAGGCCGACGCGCTGAAGCCAACCACCGCCGCGATGACCGATGCGCAGATCATGGAAGCGCTCGGCCTGCCGGGCATGGCCCCGGAAGGCCGCTTCTATCCCGACACCTACGCCTACAGCAAGGGCAGCGCCGACCTCGCCGTGCTCAAGCGCGCCTTGCGTGCCATGCGCCAGCGTGTTGACGAGGCCTGGGCCGCCCGCGCGCCCGACCTGCCGCTGCGCACCCCGGACGAGGCCCTGACGCTGGCTTCGATCGTCGAAAAGGAGACCGGCGCGGCGGCCGAGCGCGCGCGAATCGCGGCGGTGTTCGTCAACCGCCTGCGCATCGGCATGCCGCTGCAGACCGACCCGACGGTGATCTACGGCCTGGGCGAGGCCTTCGACGGCAACCTGCGCAAGCGCGACCTGCAGACCGACACGCCCTACAACACCTACACGCGCCCGGGCCTGCCGCCCACGCCGATCGCCATGCCGGGTGCTGCGTCGCTGCGCGCGACCGTCAAGCCCGAGGCGTCGAAGGCGCTGTATTTCGTCGCGCGCGGCGACGGCAGCAGCGAGTTCAGCGAGACGCTCGCCGAGCATAATCGCGCGGTCAACAAGTACCAGCGCGGCCGATAGGCCCCCAGCACAGCGCGTGAGCGGCCGTTTCATCACCTTCGAGGGCATCGACGGCGCGGGCAAGTCCACGCACATCGTGGCACTGGCGCAGCGGCTGCGCGAACGCGGCGCCGAGGTCGTCTGCACGCGGGAACCCGGCGGTACCGAGCTGGCCGAGAAGCTGCGCGAGCTGGTTCTGCATGCCCCGATGGACGCGCTCACCGAAGCGCTGCTCGTCTTCGCCGCACGGCGCGACCATGTGCAGCAGCTCGTCGCACCGGCGCTGGCACGCGACGCCACGGTGGTCTGCGACCGCTTCACCGATGCGACTTTTGCCTACCAGGGCGGCGGACGCGGCTTCGACACCCAGGTGCTCGCCCAGCTCGAGCGCTGGGTGCACGCCGACCTGCAACCGCAACTCACCTTCTGGCTCGATCTTCCCGCTGCGGAAGCGGCGCGTCGCCGTGCCGCAGCGCGCGCGGCCGACCGCTTCGAGAGCGAAGACATCGCCTTCTTCGATCGGGTGCGGGCAGGGTATGCGGCTCGCATGGCCGCCGACCCGGGCCGATTCGTGCGCATCGATTCCTCGCTCGAGCGCGAGGCCGTCTGGGCACAGATCGACGCCGAATTCGTGAGGCGGGGATGGTAGGCACCGACGGTGCGCTGCCGCTGCCCTGGCTGGGCGGCTGGCTGGAGACGGCGCTGCGCACTCAACGTGGACACGCTGTGCTGATCCACGGGCCGCAAGGCATCGGCCAATGGCAGCTGTCGTTGACGCTGGCGCAGGCCTGGCTGTGCGACGCCGCCGCCGGCGCTCGCCGCCCGTGCGGCACCTGTGCCTCGTGCCGCCTCGTGCAGGCCCGCTCGCACCCGGACTTGCTCGTGTTGCTGCCCGAGGCGCTGCAAGGGCCACTGGGCTGGACTGTCGGCGACGCCGATGCCGAGGCACCCGAGAGCGGCAGCAAGACCCGTCAGCCCAGCAAGGAGATCAAGGTCGAAGCCGTGCGCGCGGCCGTCGCCTTTGCACAGACGACACCGGCGCGAAACGCCGGCAAGGTGATCGTGCTGCACCCGGCCGAGCGCATGAACGGCATCTCGGCCAACGCCCTGCTGAAGACGCTCGAGGAGCCCGCCGGCACGGCACGCTTCATCCTGAGCAGTTCGGCCCCGCAGTCGCTGCTGCCGACGATCCGCAGCCGCTGCCAGGCGCTCGGCCTCGCACTGCCGGACCCGGCACAGGCCACCGCCTGGTTGGCCGGGCAGGGCGTGGCCTCGGCGGAGGTCGTGCTCGCGGCCGCCGGCGGCCAGCCGCTGGATGCCCTGGAATGGGTACGCGAAGGCCTGGACGCCAAGCTGTGGACACGCCTGCCGGCGATCGTGGCGCAAGGAGACGCCTCGTCGCTGACCGGCTGGCCGATCGTTCGTGTCGTCGACGCATTGCAGAAGCTCTGCCACGACGTTCTCAGCGTGAGCGTCGGTGCGGCGCCGCGCTTCTTTCCCGCAGGCGCGGTGACGGCACGAACTGGCACCGCGCCGATCAGCCAATGGTCCAGGGAACTGCTTCGCGCCGCACGCCAGGCCGAGCATCCACTGAATGCGGGGCTGATGATCGATGCACTTGTCTCACGAGCGCGCGTGGCCTTGATGTCGGGCCAGGGCCGCTAGCCCGGCACAGGCTGTGTTTCGGTACACTCGGCCGCATGAGTGAAGCCCCAGGACGAAGCATGCTGCCCGGAGCGCCGGCCACCGCGGCTGGGTCGCGGCCGAGCGTCATCCAGCTGGTGTTTCGCGAGAAGGGCGCGCTGTACGCGGCCTACATGCCGGTGTTCTCGGACGGGGGCCTGTTCGTGCCGACCACGCGCGAGTACCGCCTCGGCGAGGACATCTACCTGCTGCTTTCGCTGCCCGAAGATCCGCAGCGTTACCCGGTGGCCGGCAAGGTCGGCTGGATCACGCCGGCGAACGCCTCGGGCGGCCGCACCCAGGGTGTCGGCGTACGCTTCCCGACCGACGAGAAGACCCGCCTGCTCAAGCTGAAGATCGAAGAGATCCTCGGCACCTCCATCTCCTCGGCCAAGCCGACGCAGACCATCTGAGGCCTGCGCCTCGCCACGGCCGGTTCACCCGGCCGCCCATGCCATGTTCGTCGACTCACACTGCCACTTGAGCTTTCCGGAGCTCGCCGAGCGCATCGACGACATCCGCGCCGACATGGTCGCGGCATCGGTCGATCGAGCGCTGTGCATCTGCACGACGCTGGAGGAGTTCGACACGGTCCAGGGGCTGGCCGCGCGCTTCGACAACTTCTGGTGCAGTGCTGGTGTGCACCCCGACAACGAAGGCGTGCGCGAACCCCGCATCGAAGACCTGGTCGAACTGGCGCAGCGGCCGCGCGTCGTGGCCATCGGAGAGACGGGGCTCGACTACTACCGGCTCAATGGTCGCGGCCTCGACGACATGGAATGGCAGCGCGAGCGATTCAGGGTCCATATCCGCGCCGGGCGTGCCACCGGGCTGCCGCTCGTCGTGCACACCCGCAGCGCCTCGGCCGACACCCTTCGCCTGTTGCGGGAGGAGGGCGCCGAGGCGGTCGGCGGCGTATTCCATTGCTTCACCGAGACGATGCAGGTGGCCCGCGAGGCGCTGGATCTTGGCTTTCACGTCTCCTTCTCGGGCATCCTGACCTTCAAGTCGGCCGTGGAACTCCAGGAGGTGGCGCGCTATGTCCCGCTGGAGCGCTGCCTGATCGAGACAGATAGCCCCTACCTTGCACCCGTGCCGTTCCGCGGCAGGACAAACACTCCGGCTCTCGTTCCCTACGTTGCGCGAAAGCTGGCCGAGCTCAAGGGCGTTGCGGTCGAGGAGGTCGCAGTTGCGACCAGCCGCAACTTCGAAAGCTTGTTCAAGACTTCGTTAAAGACTTGAATAACACGACACAAGTTATTGTTTTGATTGTCATTTGAATGCAATGACTCTCAGGTCAAGAGATGAGAATCTACTTAAAGTATTTGTTCTATCTCCTTATCGGAATTGGAGTTTCATCAGCGAACGCCGGAGCCTACGACGACTTCTTCAAGGCAGTGATCCGTGATGACGTTGCCTGGCTCCGCAGCCTGCTCCAGCAAGGCGTTGATCCCAACAGCCGCGACCCGAAGGGGTACCCAGCCCTGACCCTGGCACTCAGGCGCGAGTCTCCTGGCGCCTTCGCGCTGCTCCTGGAGCATCCAGCCACCGACGTGAATGCATTGAACGCGGCGGGCGAGTCTGCATTGATGCTGGCGGCCATTGCCGGCGACCTGGAGTCCAGCCAGCGACTCCTGGCCCGTGGTGCCCGACTGGACGGGCCGGGATGGACCCCGATCCACTATGCAGCCAGCGGGCCCAACACCCGCCTGGTGGAACTGCTGCTGTCGCGGGGTGCATCGCTCGAGGCAGAAGCCCCGAACGGCACCACTGCGTTGATGCTGGCGGCACAGACCGGGCCGGAGGCCACCGTCGAACTGCTGCTGCGTCGGGGCGCCGACGCAAGACGGCGCAATCAACGGGATCTGCAGGCTGCCGACTTCGCGCGCCTGGGCGGACGAGACTGGCTGGCCGACCGCCTCGAACTGATGACGAAGTGACTTGGCGGGAACAGTTCACGGCGCGAGGGCCTTGTCGGATTTCTTCCTACAAGCCGAATGGCGACACGATGACTTCCAGCACCCGGGGCCAGGCCTAGAGTCGGCTTCACCCCAGTGCCTTTGTCGGAGGTTCTCGATGCACACTGTCCAGCCCGTCGCCAATCCGTTCGCGCTCCTGCTCAATCCCGAGGCCGTCGTCGCCGAGATGGAACGCTCGGAGCGCCTGAACCGCCTTTCCAGCCGCATTTGCCGCCCACTGGATCGCCCGCATCCGGCCGACACCAGCGAGAGCCAGTCCAACGATTCGAACCTCGTGATTCTCGATTCGGACGATTCGCATCGCATCGGTTGACTTCCATCTGAATGCGCTACGATGTATATTATGTCAACTAGCGCATTGAAGACGAGGGTCGGCATCGCCCTGGCGTCCTTCGCCCTGTTTGGTGCCGCACTCGTCAGCACTTCGGTTCAAGCCGTTGAGCTGTTCGGAGGCCTCGGCACCACCGGGCTCGAAATCGGGCTGGGAAGCCGAATAGGCCCGAACACCGGCCTGCGCATGGATGCCGAGTTCCTCGACTACAGCCGCAGCTTCGATCGCAACGGCGCCAGCTACGACACCAAGCTGAAGTTCTCCACCCTCGGTGTCTACGGCGACTACTTCCTCGGCAGCAGCTTCCGGTTCACTGCGGGCGCACTGATCGGGCAACGCAAGGCGTCGGGCAACGGCGTCGCGACGAACGGCACGATCACCATCAATGGAACCACCTACCCGGCGGCCGGTGAAAGCGTAGCCGCAGAAGCCAGGTTCCCGTCATTCGCCCCGTATCTCGGAATCGGCTTCGGCCACGCACAAGTCAGCAAGGGCCTGAGTTTCTATTTCGATGCAGGTGTCGCGATCGGCAAGGCCGACGCGAAGATCACCGCCTCGCCAGGCCTGGTGGCTGCGGCGGGCCAGTCCAACATCGACGCCGAGCAGCGCAACCTGCAGGACAGCGTCGACGCGCTGAAGTTCTTTCCGACCGTGAAGTTCGGTCTCGGCTACAACTTCTGAGCCGTCGCTCGCGCCAATGAAAACGGGCCCCGAGGGGCCCGTTTCACTTGCGGTCTGGCGGAGTCGGAGGGATTCGAACCCTCGATGCAGGTTTTGCCCACATACTCCCTTAGCAGGGGAGCACCTTCGGCCACTCGGTCACGACTCCGGCGAAGGCTCGCATTCTAGCCGCGATCGCGGCGCTGTCAGGCAGGCGCCTGCTCGAGATCGAAGGCCTTGTGCAACGCGCGCACGGCGAGTTCCATGTACTTCTCGTCGATCACCACGCTGGTCTTGATTTCGCTGGTGGTGATCATCTGGATGTTGATGCCCTCGTCGCTCAGCGCCTTGAACATGCGGCTGGCCACGCCCACGTGCGAACGCATGCCGATGCCGACGATGCTGACCTTGCAGATCTTCGTATCACCCGACACTTCGGCGGCACCGGTTCTGGGTACGACCGTCGACTTAAGCAACTCCATCGTGCGCGCGTAGTCGTTGCGGTGCACGGTGAACGAGAAGTCCGTCTTGCCGTCGTGCGAGACGTTCTGGATGATCACGTCGATGTCGATGTTGGCATCGGCCACCGGGCCGAGGATCTGGTACGCGATGCCCGGCTTGTCGGGCACCCCGAGCAGGCTGATCTTGGCTTCGTCGCGGTTGAATGCGATTCCCGACACGACGGCTTGTTCCATTTTGGCGTCTTCCTCGAAAGTGATCAGCGTGCCCGAGCGGGCCTCTTCCTCGATGGCGATGTCCCAGGGCGTGAAGCTCGACAACACGCGCATCGGCACGCGGTACTTGCCGGCAAACTCCACCGAGCGGATCTGCAGCACCTTGGAGCCGAGACTGGCCATCTCCAGCATTTCCTCGAAGCTGATGCTGTGCAGGCGGCGCGCCTCCGGAACGATGCGCGGGTCGGTGGTGTAGACGCCGTCGACATCGGTGTAGATGAGACACTCATCGGCCTTCAGCGCCGCGGCCACTGCCACCGCCGAGGTGTCGGATCCGCCGCGGCCCAGCGTGGTGATGTTGTTGTCGCCGTCGACGCCCTGGAAGCCGGTGATGACGACCACCTTGCCGGCGGCCAGGTCGGCGCGCACGCGCTGATCATCGATGCTCTGGATGCGCGCCTTGGTGTATGCACTGTCGGTGGCGATCGGCACCTGCCAGCCCGCGTAGCTCACCGCCGGCATGCCCTCGGCCTGCAGCGCGATGGCCAGCAGCCCCACCGAAACCTGCTCGCCGGTCGAGGCGATCATGTCGAGCTCGCGCTGATATTCCGGGGTGATCGAGGCGGGAGAGAGATCCTTGGCCAGCGCCAGCAGGCGGTTGGTCTCGCCGCTCATGGCCGAGGGCACGACCACCATCTGGTGCCCTGCCCGCGCCCATTTGGCGACGCGCTTGGCGACATTGCGGATGCGCTCGGTCGAGCCCATCGACGTGCCGCCGTACTTGTGAACGATGAGTGCCATGAAGATGCAAGCTCGCGGTGATTGCTCGAAGGGGGTCACGCCGCGCTCGTGAACCGCGCATTTTAGCCGGCCGCGGAAGGCTCCCAGCGCAGGCTCACCAGCGGCTGACCAGGCAGGCCGATCACCCGTGCGTCCAGGCCCAGGCCGGGCACGTAGACGAGCTGCCCGCCGCTGTAGAGCAGCGGCCCATCGCGCTCCCAGGCCGGCACGCCTTGCGCCTGATACTGCTTCTTCAGGCTGCGCGGCGGGCGGCCGATGCCGGCCTGGAATTGTTCGCCTCCCGAGCGAGCGCGCAACTCGACGTGGCCCAGCCAGGCCAGTGGCACGCCGCCCTCGCCCACCCGGGACACCACGAGGTGACCACCCCAACCCGGCAAGGCATGGCGGCCGGCGCGACGCAGGCCCAAGCTCGCTTCGCGATCACCACGCCGTAAGGGCTCGTCAGCAGCGGCAGGAGTCCAGCTCAGGATGCCACGATGGAGCCGCAACCGCCCTCGTTCGTGTTCCCATCGCCCTTGCCTGGCGCCGCCCAGTTCTTCCATCAGGCGACTGACCAGGCTGGCCGGCGCCGGCTGGCGGAACTGGCCGCGCAACCACTGCCGCAGCACGTTGGATCGGCGCGCGACACTCAGCACGAGCCACGCCGGCACAGACAAGCCCTTTGCGCTCGCCGCCGCCGACAGATCCAGGGCCGCCAGTTCGTCGAGGCAGGCCGTGGCCTCCTGGGCCCAGGCCGCCGTGTCGGCCAGCGTCGTTTGCGCGGCCGGAAAGGCCTGCACGATCGACGGCCAGACCTCCAGACGCAGTCTGTTGCGTGCGAAGCGCGGGTCCGCATTGCTCTCGTCTTCGATGTGGTGCAAGCGATGGCGCCGCACGTAGCCTGCGATCTCCTCGGGCGCACGTGCAAGCCAGGGCCGCAGCCATCGCACGCCGTCGCGTTCGGCCTCGCGCGGCATGCCGGACAGGCCCGCGACGCCGCCGCCGCGCAGGGCCTGGATGAGCACGGTCTCGGCCTGATCCAGCCGGTGATGCGCCAGCAGGACGATGCCGGCGCCCTGCTCCGTTGCCATCTGGCGAAGCGCCCGGTAACGCTCGCGACGCGCCCAGGCTTCGACACTTTCGCCCCGAGGCGGCTTCGCTTCGAGACGAGTCACGCACAAACGAAGCGGCAAGCCTCGCCTTGCCCAGCGCCGGGTTTGCTGCTCGCAGTGCGCGACCCAGGCATCGGCGTTCGGGCTCAGGCCATGGTGCACATGCAGCGCCAGCACCTCGACACCGAGTGGCACGGCGGCCACCAGCGTGGCATGGAGCAGCGCCGTCGAGTCACGGCCACCGCTCCAGGCGACGGCGATGCGGCTGTCTTCCACCGCCGCCGCGGCCCGCAGGCTCAGCGCTCCTTGCTGTCGGTGAAGCGGCCGTAGGCCTGCAGGCGCTCGTAGCGTCGTTGCAGCAGCTCTTTGGGCTTGAGGTCGCCGATCTGGCGCAGGGCGTCGCTCAGCGCGCGCTTGAGGAACGAGGCCATCTGCTTGTGGTCGCGGTGCGCGCCGCCGACCGGCTCGGTGACGATCTTGTCGATCACCCCGAGCGCTTTCAGCCGATGCGCGGTGACGCCCAATGCCTCGGCCGCATCGGCCGCGCGCTCGGAAGTCTTCCACAGGATCGACGCACAGCCTTCCGGCGAGATGACGGAATAGATGGAGTACTGCAGCATGAGCGTCTGGTCACCCACGCTGATGGCCAGCGCGCCGCCGGAACCACCCTCGCCGATGATGGTGCACACGATCGGCACCTCGAGCTGCGCCATCTCGAAGATGTTGCGGCCGATCGCCTCGGACTGGCCTCGCTCTTCAGCGCCGATGCCCGGGTAGGCCCCGGGCGTGTCGACGAAGGTGAATACCGGCAGGCCGAACTTCTCGGCCAGTTTCATCAGGCGCAGCGCCTTGCGGTAACCCTCGGGGCGCGACATGCCGAAGTTGCGCAACCCTCGCTCCTTCGTGTCGCGGCCCTTCTGATGGCCGATGACCATGCAGGCCTGGCCGTTGAAGCGCGCCAGGCCACCGACGATGGACTGATCGTCGGCGAAGTGCCGATCGCCGTGCAGTTCCTGGAAGTCGGTGAAGATCTCGTTGACGTAGTCGAGCGTGTAGGGCCGCTGAGGGTGGCGCGCGATCTGCGTCACCTGCCAGGGCGTCAGGCTCGAATAGATGTCCTTGGTGAGTTGCAGGCTCTTCTTGCTCAGGCGATCGATCTCCTCGGAGATGTCGACGGCAGACTCGCTCTGCACATAGCGCAACTCCTCGATCTTCGTCTCGAGCTCGGCCACAGGCTGCTCGAACTCCAGGAAATGCCGTTTGCTCATGGGATGGTCCCCTCGACGTTCTTCTGCGCCCCGCGACGGGTCAGTAGTCTACCGGCAGCGGGTCCAGGCTGCGCCAGATGTACCAGGTGGCGACCGACCGGTACGGTGCCCAGGCATCGCCGACCTCGCGCGCCTCGGCGCGCGACACCGGCTCGCCGCTGAAATAGTTGACGCTGATGCCCTTGATCAGGCCCAGATCGTCCAGCGGCAGCACGTTCGGGCGCATCAGGTGGAAGATGAGGAACATCTCCGCCGTCCAGCGGCCAATGCCGCGGATGGCAACCAGCTCTTCGATGATGGCCTCGTCGTCCATCTGCTGCCACTGCCGTACGTGCACCGTGCCGGCTTCGAAATTCTGCGCAAGGTCGAGCAGGTATTCGACTTTGCGCGCCGACAGCCCGGCGCCGCGCGCGTCGGAGATGTCCAGTGCCATCACCGACGCTGGCCGCAGCTTGTTGCGCGGGTCGGGCACGAGGGCGGTGAAGCGGTCCCACACCGATTGCGCGGCCTTCACCGAAATCTGCTGGCCGACGATCGAGCGCGCCAGCGTCGTGAACGCATCGCCGCGGCTTTGCAGGCGACCCTCGCCGAACTGCGGGATCAACTTGCGCATCACGCGGTCGCGTTTCGACAGGTGCTTGCACGCGTCGTCCCAGTAGTCGGGGGTCGTCCCCAGCTTGGCGGGCGTCACCGGCGTCAGCCCTTCACCCAGGTGGTGCCCTGCGGCGAGTCCTTCAGGACGATGCCGTCGGCAGCCAGTTCCTGGCGGATGCGGTCGGCCAGCACGAAGTCGCGTGCGGCCTTGGCCTGCGCGCGGGCTTCGATGCGCTGTGCGATGGCGGCTTCGTCCAGGCCGCTGCCGGCCTGCATGAAGCTGCGGGGCACCTGCTGCAGCACACCGAGAGTGGCACCGAGCCCTTTGAGCAGCGCAGCTGTCTGCGGCGAGCGCGTGCGGTTGAGTTCGCCGGCCAGGTCGAACAGCACGGCAAACGCCACCGGCGTGTTGAAGTCGTCGTTCATCGCGGCGCGGAAGGCGGCGGCCTGGGGCTGGCCCCAGTCGATCTCTGCCGCCGGTACCTCGATGCCGTCGAGCGCGGTGTACAGCCTGCGCAGTGCGCTGCGCGCATCGTCGAGATTGGCATCGCTGAAGTTGAACGGGCTGCGGTAGTGCGTGCGCAGCATGAAGAAGCGGATCGTTTCGCCGTCGAAGTGCTTGAGCACGTCGCGGATGGTGAAGAAGTTGCCCAGCGACTTCGACATCTTCACGTTGTCGACGTTGAGGAAGCCGTTGTGCATCCACACGTTGACGAAGCGCTGGCCATTGGCGCCTTCGCTCTGCGCGATCTCGTTCTCGTGGTGCGGGAAGATCAGGTCCAGCCCGCCGCCATGGATGTCGAAATGTTCGCCCAGCAGCGAGCAGCCCATCGCCGAGCACTCGATGTGCCAGCCGGGGCGTCCGCTGCCGAAGGCGCTGTCCCATTTGGCGTCGGCCGGCTCGCTAGCCTTGGCCGATTTCCACAGCACGAAGTCCAGCGGATCTTCCTTGCCGTCGAGCACCGCCACGCGCTCGCCGGCGCGCAGCTGGTCGATCGACTTGCCGGAGAGCTTGCCGTAACCCTCGAATTTGCGCACCGAGTAGTTCACGTCGCCGTTGCTGGCGCGGTAGGCCAGGCCCTTGCGCTCGAGCCTGGAGATCATGTCGAGCATCTGCGGCACGAACTCGGTGGCGCGCGGCTCGTGCGAGGGCGGCAGCACGCCGAGCTGGGCGATGTCCTGGTGCATCGCCTCGGTCATCTCGGCCGTCAGCTGGCGGATCGGGATGCCCCGCTCGACGGCGCGCTTGATGATCTTGTCGTCGATGTCGGTGATGTTGCGCACGTAGGTGACCTGGTACCCCAGCGTGCGCAGCCAGCGGTAGACCATGTCGAACACGAGCAGGAAGCGCGCGTGGCCCACGTGGCAAAGGTCGTAGATCGTCATCCCGCACACGTACATGCGCACGTGGTTCGGATCGATCGGCGTGAAGGTCTCGATATCCCGCGAGAGCGTGTTGTGGATGCGCAGCGTCATGGGCCGTTCGGCGGGTTCGCCACGGGGCCGGTGCGAGCCGCCGCGGGAGGATTCTTGTCGGTATCGCCAGCGCTGGTGGGTGCGGGCGAAGCGGCCCTGCGACGCGTCCGGTCGAAGGCACTGAACTACAATGAAATCAGTATAGCGGGACCGCCCGGAGCCCGGCTCCGAGGTAAACCGCAGTGTCCTTGCACCGCCCTCCCCGCGCTCCCTTCACGATGAGGCATCCCCGTTTCTGGCTGATCTGCCTGGTGCTTGCCGGCCTGATGGGTTGTGGCGTGGCGCGCGCCGACGAACTGGCTGAGGTGCAGCGCCTGCACGCCGCCGGCCAGACCGATCAGGCCATGCAGCGCGCCGAGAAGTACCTGGCCGCCAAGCCCAAGGATGCACAGATGCGCTTCGCCGTCGGCGTGATGTTGGCGGAGACTCGACGCAGTGCCGAGGCTGTGAGCGCCTTCGAGCGGCTTGTCGAGGACTACCCCGAACTGCCCGAGCCCTACAACAACCTCGCCACGCTGAAGGCTGCTGCGGGCGACTATGAGGGTGCGAAGGCCTCGCTCGACCAGGCCTTGCGCGCCAACCCGAATCTGGCGCTGGCCCACGAGAACATGGGCGACGTGCAACTCATGCTGGCAATGCGCGCCTATGGCCGGGTGCTCCAGATCGAGCCCAGCAACAACAGCGTTCCGGCCAAGCTGGCGCTGCTGCGGCAATTGCTCAAGGTGCCGGCCCGTGCCACACCCTGAATCCGAATTCCCCACCGAAGGAGTTTCCTCCCGATGAATGCCCGACGAATCTGCCATGCCCTGGCCATTGCCGCGCTGGCGCTCGGCACCCACCTCGCCGCGCAGGCACAGAAGGTCAAGCTCGCCACCAGCGCCGGCGACATCGTCATCGAGCTCGATGCCGCAAAGGCGCCTAAGACGGTGGCCAACTTCGTCGAGTACGTCAAGGCAGGCCACTACGATGGCACGGTTTTCCACCGAGTCATCCCGAACTTCATGATCCAGGGCGGTGGCATGTCGGCCGACCTGCAGGAAAAGCCGACACGCGCGGCGATTCCTCTGGAAAGCCGCAACGGCCTCGACAACGTGCGCGGCACCGTGGCCATGGCGCGCCGCGGCGACCCGAACTCGGCCACCGCGCAGTTCTTCATCAACGTCAAGGACAACGGGTTCCTGAACGCCGCGCAGTCGCAGGACGGCAACGGCTATGCCGTGTTCGGCAAGGTCGTCGCCGGCATGGACGTGGTCGACAAGATCCGCGTCGTGCCCACCGGCAACAAGGGCCCGTACCAGAACGTGCCGAACGAGCCCGTGACCATCACCAAAGCCACCCTGGAGAAATGAGATGAGCACCAAGGTCCAACTGCAGACGAGCATGGGCGAGATCACCATCGAGCTCGACGACGCCAAGGCACCGGTTTCCGCCGCCAACTTCATCGAATACGTGAAGGCCGGCCACTACGACAACACGGTGTTCCACCGTGTCATCCCCGGCTTCATGATCCAGGGCGGCGGCTTCGAGCCCGGCATGCGCCAGAAGGCCACGCGCGCACCGATCGAGAACGAGTCGGCCAACGGCCTGACCAACGACCACTACACGATCGCGATGGCGCGCACCTCGGCGCCGCACTCGGCGACTGCGCAGTTCTTCATCAACGCCACCAATAACGGCTTCCTGAACAAGGCGCAGTCGCAGGACGGCTGGGGCTATGCCGTGTTCGGCAAGGTGACGGCCGGCAAGGAGGTGGTCGACGCCATCGAGAAGGTCAAGACCGGCCGCAGCGGCGGCCACGGCGACGTGCCGGTGGAAGACGTGTTGATCCAGCGCGCCACCGTGCTCGACTGAGTCGGGCCTACCCCTCCATGCCCACGCCATCGCCGCTGCCGACCTTCTGGGAACTCGTGGCGCCGGCGGACTGGACGGCGGTGGACCTCATCAGCGATCTGCACCTGTCGGCGCAGACGCCGCGCACCTTCGAGGCCTGGGCAGCACACCTGCGCAGCACGCCGGCGTCGGCCGTCATCATCCTTGGCGACTTGTTCGAAGTCTGGATCGGCGACGACGCGCGGCACGAGGGCTTCGAGGCACAGTGCGCCGACGTGCTGGCCGAGGCGGCCTCGCGCCTGACGGTGGCCTTCATGTGCGGCAACCGCGACTTTCTCGTCGGCGGCGAGATGCTGCGTGAATGCGGGGTGCGCGCCCTGCCCGACCCGACCGTGCTGGTCGCATTCGGCGAGCGGCTGCTGCTCTCGCACGGCGATGCCCTGTGCCTCGACGACCGCGAGTACCAGCAGTTCCGCGCCCAGGTGCGCTCGCTCGCCTGGCAGCGCGAGTTCCTCGGGCGGCCGCTCGAGCAGCGACATGCGCTGGCGCGCGCCATGCGCGACCACAGCGAGCAGCGCAAACGCGGCAAGGCGGTCGAGGACTGGGTGGATATCGACAAGGGCACGGCAGTACGCTGGATGCACGAAGCGAGCACGCCGACACTGATCCACGGCCACACCCATCGGCCTCAGCACGAGGACCTGGCGCCGGGGTTCGTGCGCGAGGTGCTCAGCGACTGGGACCTCGACGATGCCCACCAGCCGCGTGCCGAGGTGATGCGTCTGCGTCGCTCGGGCCTCGCGCGCGTCCCGCTGGCCGGGTGAGCACGGCATGATCGGCGGCTGGTGGCGCCGGCGGCGCGATGCGCGCATGCTGGTGCAGCGAGCGATCCCGGAAGATCTGTGGCGCCTGACGCTGTCGCGCTTCCCGTTTCTCGTGCACCGCCCGGTTGACGACCTGCAGCGGCTGCGCGATCTCAGCACGCTGTTCTTGGCCGACAAGGAGTTCGCCGGCATGCAGGGGCTCGAAGTGGACGACGGCATGGCCGTGGCCATCGCCGCGCAGGCCTGTCTCCCGATCCTGCGTCTGGGACTGTCGCAATACGACGCCTTCAAGGGCATCGTCGTCCACCCGGACGTCGTCGTGGCCCGCCGGGAGGTGATGGACGAAGACGGCGTCGTGCACCACTACGATGAGGAGCTCTCAGGCGAGGCGATGGAGGGAGGCCCGGTGATGCTGTCGTGGCGCGACGTGGCCGATGCCGGCGACAGCGCAGCCTGGGGCTACAACGTGGTGATCCACGAGTTCGCGCATGTGCTGGACATGCGCGATGGCGCACCCGATGGCGTTCCGCTGTTGCCGGACCGCGCGGCGCGCGAACGGTGGCTGGACGTGCTGGAGCCGCAGTGGCAGGACTTCTGTGCGCGCGTGGACGACGGCGAGGACACGCTGATCGACCCCTATGGGGCGGAGGCGATCGACGAGTTCTTCGCGGTGGCCTCTGAAGTGTTCTTCGTCAACGCATCGGCGCTGCGTGCCGAGCACCCGCAGCTGTACGAACTGCTCGCCGGCTACTACCGGCAGGATCCCGCCGCAGCATGAAGAAGGGGCCCGAAGGCCCCTTCCCGTTTCGCCTGTGTCGCGCCTGTCAGGCCGTCGCCGGCTCGGCCTTCGGCTTGTCGCTCTTCTTCAGCGGCGTGATGTCGAGCACCGGCTTGCCGTCGGCATCGATGTCCACACGCAGACGGCCCCCGTCGACAAGACGGCCGAACAGAAGTTCGTCGGCCAGGGCACGGCGGATCGTGTCCTGGATCAGGCGCTGCATCGGGCGCGCGCCCATCAACGGATCGAAGCCCTTCTTGCCCAGGTGCTTGCGCAACTCGTCGGAGAACGTGACTTCGACCTTCTTCTCGGCCAGCTGGCTCTCGAGCTGCAGCAGGAACTTGTCGACCACGCGCAGGATGATCTCTTCGTCGAGCGCACGGAAGCTGACGATCGCGTCGAGCCGATTGCGGAACTCCGGCGTGAACAGGCGCTTGATGTCGCCCATCTCGTCACCCTGCTCGCGCGAGTTGGTGAAGCCGATGGTCGACTTGTTCATCGTCTCGGCACCCGCGTTCGTCGTCATGACGATGATGACGTTGCGGAAGTCGGCCTTGCGCCCGTTGTTGTCGGTCAGCGTGCCGTGGTCCATCACCTGCAGCAGCACGTTGAACACGTCCGGGTGCGCCTTCTCGATCTCGTCGAGCAGCAGCACGGCGTGCGGTTTCTTGCTGATCGCCTCGGTCAGCAGGCCACCCTGGTCGAAGCCGACGTAGCCCGGAGGCGCGCCGATCAGGCGGCTCACCGCGTGGCGCTCCATGTACTCCGACATGTCGAAGCGGATCAGCTCGATGCCCAGGATGTAGGCGAGCTGGCGCGCCACCTCGGTCTTGCCGACGCCGGTGGGGCCGCTGAACAGGAAGGAGCCGATCGGCTTGTCCGGCTTGCCCAGGCCCGAGCGCGCCATCTTGATGGCGGCCGCCAGCGCCTCGATGGCCGGCTCCTGGCCGAACACCACGCTCTTCAGGTCGCGATCCAGGCTCTTGAGCTTGCCGCGGTCGTCGCTGGACACGCTGGCCGGCGGGATGCGGGCGATCTTCGCCACGATGTCTTCCACCTCGGCCCGCGTGATGGTCTTCTTCTGCTTGCTCTTGGGCAGGATGCGCTGCGCCGCGCCGGCTTCGTCGATCACGTCGATCGCCTTGTCGGGCAGGTGGCGGTCGTTGATGTACTTGGCCGACAGCTCGGCCGCCGCCTGCAGGGCACCCAGCGCGTACTTGACGCTGTGGTGCTCCTCGAAGCGCGACTTCAGGCCCTTGAGGATCTCGATGGTCTGCTCGACCGAGGGCTCGACCACGTCGATCTTCTGGAAGCGCCGCGACAGGGCAGCGTCCTTCTCGAAGATGCCGCGGTACTCGGTGAAGGTGGTGGCACCGATGCACTTCATCGCACCGGAGCTGAGCGCCGGCTTGAGCAGGTTGCTCGCATCCAGCGTGCCACCCGAGGCGGCGCCCGCACCGATCAGCGTGTGGATCTCGTCGATGAACAGGATCGCGTTGGGCTGGTCCTTCAGCTGCTTGAGCACACCCTTCAGGCGCTGCTCGAAGTCACCGCGGTACTTGGTGCCGGCCAGCAGCGCGCCCATGTCGAGTGCATAGACAACCGAATTGGCGAGAACTTCGGGCACGTCGTTCTGCGTGATCCGCCAGGCCAGGCCCTCGGCGATGGCCGTTTTGCCCACGCCGGCCTCGCCGACGAGCAGCGGGTTGTTCTTGCGGCGGCGGCACAGGATCTGGATGACGCGCTCGACCTCGTGGTCGCGCCCGATCAGCGGATCGATCTTGCCTTCGCGGGCGAGCTGGTTGAGGTTCTGAGTGAACTGGTCGATCGGCGAGCCCTTGCCTTCGCCCTCTTCCTTCTCGGTCTCGGCGCTGCTGCCGTTGTTCTCACTGGACTTGGTGGGCTCCGGCGGATCGCTCTTCTTGATGCCGTGCGCGATGAAGTTGACCACGTCCAGGCGCGTCACGCCCTGCTGGTGCAGGTAGTACACGGCGTGCGAGTCCTTCTCGCCGAAGATCGCCACCAGCACGTTGGCGCCGGTCACTTCCTTCTTGCCGCTGCCGGTGGATTGCACGTGCATGATCGCGCGCTGGATCACGCGCTGGAAGCCCAGCGTGGGCTGCGTGTCGACTTCGTCGGAGCCACCTACGGTGGGCGTGTTCTCCTTGATGAAGCCGGCCAGGCTCTTGCGCAGGTCGTCCACGTTGGCCGAGCAGGCGCGCAGCACCTCCGCGGCCGAAGGGTTGTCGAGCAGAGCCATCAACAGGTGTTCCACCGTGATGAACTCATGACGCTGCTGGCGCGCTTCGACGAACGCCATGTGCAGGCTGACTTCGAGTTCCTGGGCAATCATGCGGCCTCCATAATGCACTGCAACGGGTGGCCACCGCGCCTTGCGGCAGCCAACACCAGTTCAACCTTGGTCGCGGCGACATCTTTGGAATAGACGCCGCAGACGCCTCGCCCCTCATGATGAATCTTCAACATGATCTGGGTCGCGGTTTCGAGGTCGCGTTTGAAGTATTCCTGCAAAACCATCACGACGAACTCCATGGGGGTGTAGTCGTCGTTCAGGAGCACCACCTGGTACATGCGTGGCGGCTTGGTCTTCGCCGTACGCCGCTCGACGACGACCGCTCCTTGCCCGTCGTCGGGCACGCCCCCCTTGCCGGGCGGCAGGGGCGGTGTCGGAGGTGTTTCATCGGGCATGAAAACATTCTATCGAGTTGACGGGCAACCCATCCATGGCATTGGATATTGCGCCATGCCCGAAGATCACAAGTACACGGAAAAGAACGGCAAGCACCGCCCGTTTTTGCCGCGCGACTATCGACCAAGGGTTGTGGCTTCCTTGACACGCTGCGACGCCCGGTCGAAAATTCCCTTCTGTCTCGAAGGAGAAGCGACATGCCCACCGGCACCGTGAAGTGGTTCAACGACGCAAAGGGCTTCGGGTTCATCGAACCCGACGGCGGCGGTGACGATGTCTTCGCGCATTTCTCGGCCATCCAGATGGAGGGCTTCCGCACCCTCAAGCAGGGCAGCAAGGTGCGCTTCGAACTGGTGCAGGGCCCGAAGGGCCAGCTGGCCCAGAACATCGCGCCGGTGGAGAGCGAGGCTCAGTCTGCCCAATCCGCCGATCTGACCGAATCGAGCCGCTGACATCTCGGTTCGTATGCAAAAGGCCCGCGATAGCGGGCCTTTGTCGTTCTGGAACGGGCGCAAATGGCCCGCTCGGCCGGTTCACATGTGGTCGATCATCACCTGCCCGAAGCCCGAGCACGACACCTGCGTCGCACCCTCCATCAGGCGGGCGAAGTCGTAGGTCACCTTCTTCGAGGCAATCGACTTCTCCATCGAGCTGATGATGCGGTCAGCGGCTTCGGTCCAGCCCATGTGGCGCAGCATCATCTCGGCAGAGAGGATCTCGGAACCCGGGTTGACGTAGTCCTTGCCGGCGTACTTGGGCGCCGTGCCGTGGGTGGCCTCGAAGCAGGCCACCGAGTCGGACAGGTTGGCGCCGGGCGCGATGCCGATGCCGCCGACCTGCGCGGCCAGCGCGTCGGAGATGTAGTCGCCGTTCAGGTTCAGCGTGGCGATCACCGAGTACTCGGCCGGGCGCAGCAGGATCTGCTGCAGGAAGGCGTCGGCGATGCTGTCCTTGACGACGATGTCCTTGCCCGTCTTCGGGTTCTTGAACTTGCACCACGGGCCGCCGTCGATCAGCTCGGCGCCGAACTCGCGCTGCGCCAGGGCGTAGCCCCAGTCACGGAAGCCGCCTTCGGTGAACTTCATGATGTTGCCCTTGTGCACGATGGTCACGCTGGGCTTGTCGTTGTCGATCGCGTACTGGATCGCCTTGCGCACCAGGCGCTCGGTGCCTTCGCGAGAGACCGGCTTGATGCCGATGCCCGAGGTGTTCGGGAAGCGGATCTTCTTGACGCCCATCTCGTCGATCAGGAACTTGATCAGCTTCTTCGCCTTGTCGGACTCGGCCTCGTACTCGATGCCGGCGTAGATGTCTTCCGAGTTCTCGCGGAAGATCACCATGTTGGTCTTCTCGGGCTCCTTCACCGGCGACGGCACGCCCTTGAAGTACTGCACCGGGCGCAGGCAGACGTACAGGTCGAGTTCCTGGCGCAGCGCCACGTTCAGCGAGCGGATGCCGCCGCCCACCGGCGTGGTCAGCGGGCCCTTGATCGATACCACGTACTCGCGCAGCACTTCCAGTGACTCGGCGGGAAGCCAGACGTCCGGGCCGTACACCTTGGTGGCCTTCTCGCCGGCGTAGATCTCCATCCAGTGGATCTGCCGCTTGCCACCGTAGGCCTTGGCCACGGCCGCGTCGACGACCTTGATCATGACCGGCGTGATGTCGAAGCCGGTGCCGTCGCCCTCGATGTACGGAATGATCGGGTTCGAGGGCACGTTCAACGAGTAGTCGGCGTTGACGGTGATCTTCTGCCCGCCTGCGGGCACCTTGATGTGTTGGTACATGGGGAGTGGCTCCGCTCGTGGCGTTGCAGGGTCGGGATCGGAAGCGCGAATTCTAGTTCAGCACGTCTGTCAACCGACTGACATCGGCACCCGTTGTCGCCAAGCCTCCCGATGGAGGTTGGATCCAACTCTCAACAAAAGGTAAATGAAAATGACCAAGCTCCTCGCCGCCCTGACCGCTGCCTTCTTCGCCGCCGGCGTGTACGCCGCCGACAAGCCTGCCGAAGCCGCCAAGCCGGCTGCTTCCGCCGCTGCCAAGAAGGACGACAAGGCTGCTGCGAAGCCTGCCGAAAAGGCTGCTGCGAAGCCCGCCGAGAAGGCTGCCTCGAAGTAATTCAGCCGGGCCGGCGCGAGCCGGCCCACTGATCGCCGGGCTTCGGTCCGGACCAGACGCCCGGTGCCTGCACCGGGCGTTTGTGTTTGCAAAGCTTGGAATCGATTCGACGGCGTCAGAACGGGAGGCAGAAGTCGCTGCCCATCGCCGTGGCCAGACCATGCGCCAGCGCCCAGGCGGACGCGGCCGCCAGCATCAGCCCGGCCAGGCGCACCGACCATACCTGTGCTTGCCCGGCGTGGCGGCCCGCCAGGCTCAACCACAGGCTCGGCCCGAGCAGCAGCCCCAGGCTGGAGCCTGCGGCGAACAAGGCCATCAAGACGGCGCCGTCGAGCGGGCCAGATCCGAGCGCCGACACGACCAGCGCCGACTGCAGCAGGCCGCACGGCAAGGCCACCCACATCGACCCCGCGGCTGCGGCGCCAGCCGGACCTTGTAGCCAGACGACCCGCCGACCGGTCTGCGCCGCGCTAGTCGCCCGAACTCGGAAGTTGTCGACCCAGCCCGGCTGGCGACCGGCGATCAGCAGCCACAGCCCCAGCGCGAATGCCGCGACCTGGAAGAGCGTCCACAGCGGCCGCAGCAGCGCCACCTGCGCGCCCTGGGTGGCCAGCCACGAGACGCTGCCTGCCGCCAGCGCCCCGCCCGCGGCATAGCCCGCCAGGCGCGTGACATGGAAGGCGACCGAACTCGCATGCCCTGCCCCACCGTGGCAGGAGCGCACGATGCCGGCGCAGGCCGCGCCGCACATCGCCGCGCAGTGCGGCGCTCCGGCCAGGCCCATCAGCAGGGCAGTGGCGGCCAGCGCAGTGTTCATGCCTCAGATGATGCGCGAAAAGCGCTCGCGCACCTGGTCGGCCTGCAAGGTGCTTGTCGAACACCATCGCCACGCCGCGGACGAAGTACCAGCCCAGCGCAGTGACCTGGATGGACGATGGCTCGATGACCACCAGCCCGACTCCTGCAACGCGCGCAGCTGCTCCAGTTCGGTGGCGAAGTGCTTGCGCACCTTGATGAGGTGGGCGAGTTCGATCGACTCGAACTCCAGCCGGCCCTGGCACATCAGGGCCATGATGACGGCGCGGCGCACCAGGTCGTCGCGCGTCAGCGCCAGGCCGCGCACGATCGGGAACTGGCCCTGGTTCACCGCGTCGTAGTACTCGGGCAGCGTCTTGGCGTTCTGGCTGTAGGTGGCGCCCATGCGCCCGATGGACGACACGCCCAGGGCGATCAGGTCGCAGTCGGGCTGCGTGCTGTAGCCCTGGAAGTTGCGATGCAGCCGGCCCTGGCGCTTGGCCACCGCCAGCGAGTCGCCGGGCAGCGCGAAGTGGTCCATGCCGATGTAGGTGTAGCCGTGACCCACGAAGCCCGCGATGGCGCCACCCAGCATGCTTCACGCGGTGCTCGGGCGGTGGCAGGTCGGCCGACGCGATGCGCCGCTGCGGCTTGAAGCGCTGCGGCAGGTGGGCGTAGGCGTACAGCGCGATGCGGTCGGGCCGCAGCTCGGCCACCTGCGCGATGGTGCGGGCGAAGGACTCGGGCGTCTGCTTGGGCAGGCCGTAGATCAGGTCGGCGTTGATCGATTCGAAGCCGAGTGCGCGCGCCGGTGCATCAGCGAGGTCGCGCGCTGTCGCGGCTCTGCACCGGTGCACGGCCTGCTGCACGGCGGGTCGAAGTCCTGCACGCCGAAGCTGAGGCGGTTGAAGCCCAGCTGCGGCCAGGTGCGCCAGCCGCTCGGGCGTGGCGGTGCGCGGATCGACCTCGATCGAGTTCTCGGCTTCCGGTGCGAGGCGCGGAACGCCTGGCGCAGCGTGCCCATCAGGCGGCTGAGCTCCGCATCGCTCAGGAAGGTGGGCGAGCCGCCGCCGAAGTGCAGTTGCGAGACGGTCTGGCCGGCGCCGAGCCGGTCGACGTGCAGCGCGATCTCCTTCTCGAGCGCGTCGAGGTACTCGCCGGCGCGTTCGTGATGCTTGGTGATGACCTTGTTGCAGCCGCAGTAGTAGCACAGCGATTCGCAAAAGGGGATGTGCACGTAGACCGACAGCGGCGGCACGCCACCGACCATCGCGCCTTCGGCGCGCTGGCGCAGCGCCTGCGCGTACTCGGTCGGCCCGAACGCCTCGACGAAGCGGTCGGCCGTGGGGTACGAGGTGTAGCGCGGCCCCGGCACGTCGAGCCGGCGCAGCAGCGCTCTCGGGCAGGACAGGGCGCGCCGCATGGTGGCGTTCATGGCGCAAGACTGTGCCAGACGCGCGCCCGGCGACTTGACGTGCCTCAACAGCGCAGGTGGGAACCGGCAATAAGTCCATGCGCACCACCACCCGAATCGCCGTACATGCCGCGTCGCGCGTCACGATCAGCCCGCCATCGGCCACGATCCGAGTCCCCCGCGGTCGGCCCACCGCCGCGCCGATCCGCGCCGAGGCATTCAAGGTGGCCTGCTCCAGTTGCAACCTGCGCGAGCTGTGTCTGCCCGTGGGCCTGTCCAACGAACAGCTCGAGCGGCTCGACAGCTGGTGGCCACGCGCCGCCTTGGTGCCCGCGGCGACGCCTTGTTCCGCGCCGGCGACGCGTTCCAGTCGCTGTATGCGGTGCGCACCGGCTTCTTCAAGACCTGCGTGTCTTCGGAAGACGGCCGCGACCAGGTCACGGGTTTCCAGATGGCGGGCGAACTGCTCGGCCTCGACGGCATCGGCACCGACCGCCACACCTGCGACGCGATCGCCCTGGAAGACTCGCAGGTCTGCGTCATCCCCTACCACCAGCTCGAGGACCTGTCGCGCGAGCTCACGCCGCCTGCAGCACCAGTTCCACAAGATCATGAGCCGCGAGATCGTTCGCGACCACGGCGTGATGCTGCTGCTGGGCAGCATGCGCGCCGAAGAGCGCCTGGCGGCCTTCCTGCTCAACCTGACGCAGCGGCTGCAGGCACGCGGCTTCTCGGCCTCATCGCTCATTCTGCGCATGACGCGCGAAGAGATCGGCAGCTACCTCGGCCTCAAGCTGGAAACCGTGAGCCGCACCTTCTCGAAGTTCCAGGACGATGGCCTCCTGGAGGTCAAGCAGCGCCACATCCGCATCCTCGACGAGGCCGGGCTGCGCCAGCTGATCAGCAGCACCGCCTGCTGAGGCTGGCGCTCAGCGCGGCCGCTCGGCCGCGGCGGCGTTGATCTCTTCGGGCTCGCCCAGCAGCGCCGTCAGCGCGCCGGCCGTGGCGATGACTGCCCAGAAGATCAGGAAGGTGACGGTATAGACCGCCTGGTTGGACCAGTTCAGCGCCTCGCCACCGAACCAGTGCAGATCGCCCGGATCGACGACCACGAAGACAAGCATCTCCAGCACGCCGGCCATCAGGAAGGCGGGCCAGAGAATGGTCAGCGCGCGCTGCTTCAAGACCGCCCCCGGGATGTTCATCTCAGCGCTGCGGTGACGCTGCGTGGTTGCGGCCTTGCATGGCGGGCGCCAGCGCATCTTCGGGCTGACCTTCGCCGCCAGGGCGTCGGCGGCGCGCAGGTCACCCTGGCGGCGGTGATCACCGGTCGATGGCCCAGGCCACCACCGCGGCGGCCAGGCCGGCGCCCGACCCACACCAGGCGGCCGCGCCAGCCACAGCGGAGGCTTGCGGGGATCGCTTGCTGCAGGGTCCCACGGTGGCTCAGCGCGGCACGACAAAGGTCGACTTCTCGCGGGTACTCGCCACCGGGTCATCCGGCAGGCGGTGATCGCTCGAACGGAGTGCACCGGCCCCCGGCGCGCCGGCCGCTCCGGCGGCACCTGGCCGCCACCGGCACCCAGCGCGCTTCGGCCGGACCGACCTCGACCGGCGGCTTGCCCTGGATGGCCCGCCAGGCCCTCACCTGATGCGGTAGCGCTGCGGCGCCTTCGGTGGCGTTCATCATCTGCAGGCGGTAGACGTTCTCGATCTGGCCGTCGTCCACCAGGCGGGCCAGCGCACCGCGGTCGCGGACCACGTCGACACGGAACGGCGTGCGCAGCATCAGGCTGGCTCCGAAGGCCGCGAGGATGAGGATCAGGATGGCGGTGTAGACAAGCACGCGCGGGCGCAGCACGCGCCGCAGCATCTGCGCCTTGTCCCAGCCCTTGTCGATGCCGTTCTGGGTGGCGTAGCGGATCAGGCCGCGCGGATAGCTCATCTTGTCCATCACGCCGTCGCACACGTCGATGCAGGCGGCGCAGCCGATGCACTCGTACTGCAGGCCCTTGCGGATGTCGATGCCGGTGGGGCAGACCTGCACGCACAGGCCGCAGTCGATGCACGAGCCCAGGCCCAGCTGGGCCGGGATCCGCCTTGCGTCCACGTGAGCCGCGGCTCGCCGCGCGCGGTGTCGTAGCTGATGATCATCGTGTCGTTGTCGAACATCGCGCTCTGGAATCGCGCGTACGGGCACATGTACTTGCAGACCTGCTCGCGCATGTAGCCGGCGTTGCCGTAGGTGGCGAAACCGTAGAACAGGATCCAGAACCACTCCCAGGGCCCGAAGCCGAGCGTCGCGGCCTCGGCCGCCAGGGTGCGGATCGGCGTGAAGTAGCCGACGAAGGTGAAGCCCGTCCACAGGCCGAAGGCGAGCCAGACCGCCTGCTTGCTGCCCTTGCGCCACAGCTTCTCGCCGTTCCAGGGAGCCGCATCGAGCTTCATGCGCTTGGCACGATCACCCTCGATGCGGTTCTCGAACCACATGAAGATCTCGGTGTAGACCGTCTGCGGGCAGGCATAGCCGCACCACAGCCGCCCGGCCACCGCGGTGAACAGGAACAGCGCGTAGGCCGAGACGATCAGCAGCCCGGTGAGGTAGATGAAGTCCTGCGGATGCAGGACCAGACCGCCGATGTAGAAACGGCGGGCACCGAGGTCGAAGAGCACCGCCTGGCGATCGTTCCACTGCAGCCAGGGCAGCCCGTAGAAGAGGATCTGGGTGCCCCAGACCAGGGCCCACCGCCAGGCCGGCGATCTCTTGCCGCGACGGCGCGCGCGTCGTCTTCTGGTGCGCGGCGCGGCCAGCGAAACGGCGGTCTCGCCGGCGCGTCGGAGGACGCGCGCGCCGGGCGCGGGGGCGCGCGGCTCAGACATCGCTCGATCACTTTGCGGGCCGGCCTGCGACAGGCTCCAGACATAGGCCGCCAGCACGTGAATCTGCTCGGGCGACATCCGGCTGGCCTGCGCCGGCATGACGTTGGTCTTGCCATTGTTCACCATCGCCAGAATCGCCTCCTCGCCCCAGCCGTGCAGCCAGACCTTGTCGGTCAGGTTGGGTGCGCCCAGCGCCTTGAGCCCCTTGCCGTCCGGGCCGTGGCAGGCCGCGCAGGCGGCGAACTTCTCCTTGCCGAGTTGCGCCGCCGTGGCGTTGTGCGGGCTGCCCGACAGGCTCAGCACGTAGTTCGCAACGTTCTTCACGTCCTCGGAGCTACCGACCGCCGCGGCCATCGGGTCGCGCCAGTCGCCGTCGGTCAGGTTCGGGAAGCCCTTGCTGCCGCGCGCATCGGAGCCGTGGCACTGCGCGCAGTTGTTGATGAACAGGCGCTCGCCGATGGCCATCGCCTGCGGATCCTTTGCCAGCGCTTCGGCGCCCTGGCTGGTGAACTTCGCGTACAGCGGTGCCATGGTCGCCTGGGCCTTCGCCTGCTCGGCCTCGTGCTGGCCGGTGCTGGTCCAGCCCAGCTTGCCGGCGCGGTGCCCAGGCCCGGGTAGAAGGCCAGGTAGACGGCCGCGAAGACCACCGTGATGACGAACAGCCACATCCACCAGCGCGGCAGCGGGTTGTTCATCTCGCGCAGGTCCTCGTCCCAGACGTGGCCGGTGGTGTTGTCGGCGGCCATCACCTTGCGCTTGCTGGCCATGATCAGCAGTGCCAGGCAGGCCACCAGGCCCAGGATGGTGACGGCGGCGATGAAGAGCGCCCAGCCGCTGTTGATGAAATCGCTCATTGCTTTTCTCCTGCGCGAGGCGCCTTGGGCGCCCTGCTCATCGGCAAACGGCAGCTGCGCTGCTTCGTCGAACGCCGAACGGTTGCTGCGCGACCAGGCCCAGGCGACGATGCCCAGGAAGGCCAGCAGAGAGACCACGGTGACCACGCTTCTCAGGTCATTGATGTCCATGGTGCGACTCCTTCACTTGGCCGCAGCTGCTGCAGCGGCCGTGCCCAGCACCTGCAGGTAGGCGATGACGGCGTCCATCTCGGTCTTGCCCTTGACCTCTTCGGCCGCCTTGGCGATCTCGGCGTCGGTGTAGGGCACGCCCACCATGCGCAGCGACTTCATCTTCGGTGCCATGTCGGCCGGGTCGACATTGCCCTTGAGCAGCCACGGATAGGCCGGCATGTTGGACTCCGGCACCAGGTCACGCGGGTTGTTCAGGTGGATGCGGTGCCACTCGTCGCTGTACTTGCCGCCCACGCGGTGCAGGTCGGGGCCGGTGCGCTTGCTGCCCCACTGGAACGGGTGGTCGTAGACGAACTCGCCGGCCTTGGAGTAGTCGCCGTAGCGCAGCGTTTCGGCGCGGAACGGGCGGATCATCTGCGAGTGGCAGTTGTAGCAGCCCTCGCGGATGTAGACGTCGCGCCCGGCCAGCTGCAGCGGCGGTGTAGGGCTTGAGGCCCTCGACCGGCTGCGTGGTGGACTTCTGGAAGAACAGCGGCACGATCTCGACCAGGCCGCCGAAGGCGACCGCCAGCAGGATCAGCACGATCATCAGGAAGTTGCTGGTCTCGATCTTCTCGTGACCGACAGGTGGCTTGGTTGTTGGCCATGTTCGGTGCTCCTTGGGGTCAGGCGTGGGCAGCCACGGCCGGAATCGGCACCGGCTCGTACTTGCCGCTGGTGGCGGTCTTGACGACGTTCCAGGCCATGATCAGCATGCCGCTGAGGTAGAGCAGGCCGCCGCACAGGCGGATCACGTAGAACGGGAAGGTCGCCTTGACGCTCTCGACGAAGCTGTAGACCAGCGTGCCGTCGGGGTTGACCGCGCGCCACATCAGGCCCTGCATCACGCCGGCGATCCACATCGCGGCGATGTACAGCACGATGCCGATGGTGGCGATCCAGAAGTGCAGCTCGATGGCCTTGGTGCTGTACATCTGCTTGCGGCCGAACATGCGCGGGATCAGGTAGTAGAGCGAGCCCATCGAGATCAGGCCCACCCAGCCGAGCGCGCCGCTGTGCACGTGGCCGACCGTCCAGTCGGTGTAGTGCGACAGCGCGTTGACCGTCTTGATCGACATCATCGGGCCTTCGAAGGTCGACATGCCGTAGAACGACAGCGAGACGATCAGGAACTTCAGGATCGGGTCGTCACGCAGTTTGTGCCAGGCACCCGACAGCGTCATGATGCCGTTGATCATGCCGCCCCAGGAAGGCGCCAGCAGCACCAGCGAGAACAGCATGCCCACGCTCTGCGCCCAGTCGGGCAGCGCGGTGTAGTGCAGGTGGTGCGGGCCCGCCCACATGTAGGTGAAGATCAGCGCCCAGAAGTGCACGATCGACAGGCGGTAGCTGTACACCGGGCGCTCGGCCTGCTTGGGGATGTAGTAGTACATCATCCCCAGGAAGCCGGCGGTCAGGAAGAAGCCCACCGCGTTGTGGCCGTACCACCACTGCACCATCGCGTCCTGCACGCCGGCGTAGGCCGAGTAGCTCTTGGTCAGGCTGACCGGGATGGCCGCGCTGTTGACGATGTGCAGCAGCGCGATGGCGAGGATGAAGGCGCCGAAGAACCAGTTGGCCACGTAGATGTGGCGCACCTTGCGCACGCCGATGGTGCCGAAGAACACGATGGCATAGGCCACCCACACCACGGCGATCAGCAGGTCGATCGGCCACTCGAGTTCGGCGTATTCCTTGCCCTGGGTGATGCCCAGCGGCAGGGTGATGGCGGCCGCCACGATGACCAGTTGCCAGCCCCAGAAGGTGAACATGGCCAGCCGCGGCGCGAACAGCCGCGTCTGGCAGGTGCGCTGCACGACGTGGTAGCTGGTGGCGAACAGCGCGCAGCCGCCGAAGGCGAAGATCACCGCGTTGGTGTGCAGCGGGCGCAGGCGCCCGTAGCTGAGCCACGGGATGCCGAAGTTCAGCTCGGGCCAGGTCAGCTGCGCGGCGATGATCACGCCCACCAGCATGCCGACGATGCCCCACAACACCGCAACGAGCGCAAACAGCCGCACCACGGTGTCGCTGTACACCGGCCCGTCTTGGCGGCCGTCAAGGAGTTGCTTGACCATCGGATCGCTCCTTGTTCGGTTGTCATGTAACTACTGAAATCATTGTTTCGCGCAGGGTCATTGACGGCCTTGATCGCTATCAACCTTTCCCGAAGGCGGGAAGCTGCTGTCTCATCGGCACCCAGGATTCGCTCGCCTTCGCGCTCCAGGTCGTCGAACTGCCCGCCATGCAGCGCCCAGGCGAAGATGCCGATCACGGCGAACACCAGAACCACCGACAACGGAATGAGCATGTAGAGGATGTCCATGCCGCTCAGCCCTTGTCACCCGGATGCGCGACACGCGCAAGGCATTGAGCACCACCAGGAGCGAACTCGAGGCCATGCCGATGCCCGCGGCCCAGGGCGGCAGCCAGCCCATCAGCGCCAGCGGCACGCAGGCCGCGTTGTAGACGGCCGCCCAGGTCAGGTTCTGGCGCACGATGCGCATGGTGCGCGTGCCTGCACGCGGGCGACCAGCATCGGCGGGGCGGTCGCCAGCAGCACGACACCGCGTCGGCCTGGCTGCGCGCCACGGCGCGCCCTGCCCCATGGCCAGCGAGACGTCGGAACGGGCCAGCACCGGCGCATCGTTGAGGCCGTCGCCGACCATGGCCACGCGCCGGCCCTCGGCCTGCCAGGCGGCCACGGCCGCCAGCTTGTCGGCCGGCGTGGCGCCGCCGCGAACGTCGGTGATGCCCAGCCGGCGCGCCAGCGCCTGCGCACGGCCGGGGGCATCACCCGACAGCAGCGCGACGCGCAAGCCCTCGCGGCCCAGCCGGTCGATGGTGGCCTGGGCATCGTCGCGCAGCTGCTCATGCAGTTCGAAGGCGGCACGCACCTGGCCGGCCGGGCCGAACCACAACGACTCATCGTCGGTGTCGCCGGTAGACGCCAGCGGCGCGACCCATCTCTGCCGCCCGAGACGCCACACGATGCCGTCTGCGGCGCGGGCCTGGAGACCTTGCCCCGGGTGCTCCTCGACTTCGCTCCAGCCGGCGGCCGAGGGCGTGGCAGCTGCAGCTTGCACCAACGCCCGCGACGCCGGATGGCTGGACAGCGATGCCAGCGCCGCTGCGGATGAGAGCAGTGCCTGCGCATCGTCGCCCTCGCGCAGCGCCCGCACCTGCACGAGTTCGAGCTGGTCACGGGTCAGAGTGCCGGTCTTGTCGAACACGACCGTGTCGACGCCGGCCAGGCCCTCCAGAGCCTCGATCCGCTGCAGCAACACACCGCGGCGCGCCAGCGCGCCGGTGGCAGCCAGCAGCGCCGAGGGCGCCGCCAGCGACAGTGCGCACGGGCAGGTGACGATGAGCACCGACACGGCGACCCACACTGCCCGCGACGGATCGACGATCGACCAGACCGCTGCCGCACCGGCGGCCAGTGCCAGCACAGTCCACAGGAACGGCGCCGGCCCAGCGGTCGGCCTGCGGGCCAGGCGCGGACGTTGGGTCATGCGCGCTGCGCATCAGCGCCACGATGCCCGCCTGGCGGGTGTCTTCGCCCAGGCGCAGAACCTGCATCAGCACCGGCGAGCGCAGGTTGAGGCTGCCAGCCACGACCTCGTCGCCGTCCTGCTTGGGCACGGGGGCGGATTCGCCTGTCAGCAGGGCTTCGTCGGCCAGCGTGCGCCCCTCGAGCAGCACGCCGTCGGCCGGGAAGGCCTGCCCGGCCGGCACACGCACGCGATCGCCGGCGGCCAGCCGTGCCACTGCCACCACGTCGGTCGAGCCGTCGTCCCGCACGCGTTGCACGCTGTCGGGCAGCCGCGCCGTGCCCGCTTCGAGCGCCAGCGCGACGCGATGTCGCGCACGCAGCTCGAGATAACGCCCGCCAAGCAAGAAGAAGACGAACATCGTCAGCGAGTCGAAGTACACCTCGTGGCCGAAGTGGCCGCCCGGGTCGAAGGTGGCACCCGAACTCGCGATGAAGGTGACGGCGATGCCCAGCGCCACCGGCACGTCCATGCCCAGGCGCCGCTGACGCAGGCTGCGCCACGCGCCCGAGAAGAACGGCCCGGCGGAAAACAGCATCACCGGCAGGCTCAGCACCCAGCTGGCCCATTGCAGCAACCGCTGCATGTCGGGCGTGATGTCGCCCGGCGCTGCCACATAGGCCGGCGTGGCATACATCATCACCTGCATCATGCAGAAGCCGGCCACGAACATGCGCCACAACGCCTTGCGCTGCTCTGCTTCGCGCAGGGTCCGCGCGCTCGCCGCGGCATCGGGCACGGCGCCGTAGCCGGCACGCTGCACCGCCTCGACCAGCGCCGAGGCGCGTGTGCGGAGCGGATCCCAGCGCACCAGGGCAAGAGAGGTGGCCGAATGCACGCGCGCCTCCAGCACGCCGTCGACGCCTTGCAGCGCCGTTTCGATCAACCCGGCGCAGGCGGCGCAATACAACCCCGAGAGGCGGAACTGCGAGGTGGCTTCGCGCTCGCCGCCCTTGCCCTGCGTCCAGGTCGTGAAGGCGGACTGGTTCAGGGGGTCGTCGAGCGCGCGCAGGTCATTTGCGCTCGCAGCGGATGCGACGCTGGAAGTCATTGAGGGGGCCACCGCCATAATCTAGGCTTGCTATGCTAGTTCGCGCATGACATACATCAAGCCCCATCGGCTCATCGCCGCCATCGCCCTGTGCTTCGTGGGTCTCGCCACGGCACAGGACGCGCCGCAGCGCCTGCCGACCACCCGCCTCACGGCGGGTTTCCACGTCATCACCGCCGAAGTGGCGCGCACGTCGGAACAGCGTGCGATCGGCCTGATGCACCGGCCGACCATGCCGCCCAACGAGGGCATGCTGTTCGTCTTCGAGGAACCCGGCCAGCAGTGCTTCTGGATGAAGAACACGCTGCTGCCGCTGAGCATCGCCTTCCTGGCCGACGACGGCAGCATCGTCAACATCGACGACATGCAGCCGCAGACGCTGGATTCGCACTGCTCGAAGAAGCCGGTGCGCTTCGTGCTGGAGATGAACAAGGGCTGGTTCGACAAGCGCGCGATCAAGCCCGGTGCGAAGATCACCGGCGCGCCGTTCGGCAACTGACGCGCGGCGCACCCATGAAAAAGGCCGGTCATCGACCGGCCTCTTCACTTGCCGCGCGACGCGTCAGGCGAAGTTCTTCTCCGCGAATTCCCAGTTGACCAGCGAGGTCAGGAAGGTCTCGACGAACTTGGGGCGCAGGTTGCGGTAGTCGATGTAGTAGGCGTGCTCCCACACGTCGATGGTCAGCAGCGCCTTGTCGGCGGTGGTCAGCGGGGTGCCGGCGGCGCCCATGTTGACGATGTCGACGCTGCCGTCGGCCTTCTTGACCAGCCAGGTCCAGCCCGAGCCGAAGTTGCCGACCGCGCTCTTGGCGAAGGCTTCCTTGAAGGCCGCATAGCTGCCCCACTTGGCGTTGATGGCCGTGGCCAGTGCACCCTTGGGCTCACCGCCGCCGGCGGGCTTCATGCAGTTCCAGAAGAAGGTGTGGTTCCAGATCTGCGCGGCGTTGTTGTAGATGCCGCCGGACGACTTCTTGACGATGTCCTCGAGCGACAGGCTCTCGAACTCGGTGCCCTTCTGCAGGTTGTTCAGGTTCACCACGTAGGCGTTGTGGTGCTTGCCGTGGTGGAACTCCAGCGTTTCCTTGCTCAGGTGGGGCGCCAGGGCGTCGATGGCATAGGGCAACGGCGGCAGGGTGTGTTCCATGCGAGTCCTCTCGTGTTGTGTGGCGGATCGAGCTCATTGTAGGCAGCGTCGCAAGGCCCTGCCGGCAGGCTTGCCGATTCAACCGTGGCGAGTCGGGGTGACCGCAGTGACGCTGAGGTCGGCTCGCCCGTCGGCCAGGGTCGCCTGCAGCGGCGCGCCCACCTCGATCTGGCGCACCGACTGCACCACCACGCCGCCCGGCCCGGTGAGCCACGCATAGCCTCGCGCCAGAACGTGTTGCGGATCGAGCGCGTTCAGCCGCGCCTCCAGGCTGTCCACCTGCCGCGACCGGGCCTGCGCGTCGACGGCAGCGGCGCGCACCTGGCGCCGGGCCAGTTGCTCGAGCTGCATACCGCGGCGCTCGTGCAGGCGCCGGCCGGCACTGCTCAGGCGCTGCCCGAGCAGCGCGAGCTGCTGCCGCCGCGCCCGCACCGCCTCGAGCGGGCGCGCCAGGCGCAGCGACAGGCTGTCCAGCCGCTGCGCCTGCGTGTCCAGCGCGCCATGCAGGCGCTGGCCCGCACGACGCTGCAGCACCGCCAGCGATTCGAGGCAGGCCGCCAGGGGTGGCGCCGCCAACTCGGCGGCGGCCGTGGGCGTCGGTGCGCGCAGGTCGGCGGCCAGGTCGGCCAGCGTCACGTCGGTCTCATGGCCCACGCCGCAGACCACCGGCATCGAGCAGGCGGCGACGGCGCGCACCACGCGCTCGTCGTTGAAGGCCCACAGATCCTCGAGGGAGCCGCCGCCGCGGCACAGCAGCAGCGTGTCGACCTCGGCGCGCTGCGACGCCGTGGCCAGGGCCAGCGCCAGCGCAGCCGGTGCATCGGCCCCCTGCACCAGGCTCGGGTAGACGACGACCTCGACCTGCGGGCTACGTCGTGCCAGCGCGGACAGCACGTCGTGCAGGGCCGCGGCGCCGAGCGAGGTGACCACGCCGATGCGGCGCGGGAACGCCGCGATGGGCCGCTTGCGCTGCGCATCGAACAGGCCCTGCGCCTCGAGCCGCGCCTTCAGGCGCAGGAACTGCTCATACAGCGCGCCGGCGCCGGCGCGCTGCATGCCCTCGACGACGAACTGCAACTCCCCGCGCGGCTCGTACACCGCCAGCCTGCCGCGAATCTCCACCAGTTGGCCGTCGGCCGGGGCGAAATCCAGCAGGCTGGCTGCACGGCGGAACATCGCGCAGCGCAGCAAGGCCGCGGCACCCTCCGCGTCCTTCAGGCTGAAGTAGCAGTGCCCGCTGGCCGCGCGCATGAACGCCGACAACTCGCCGCGCACCACGCAGACCGGGAAGCGTGCCGCCAGCGTGTCGGCCACCGCCTGCACGAGGCCGGCAACGCTCCAGACCAGCCGCGAGCCCGCCTCGGCAGCCGGTTCAATCACGCGCAAACCCAGCATTGGCGCGGGCCGAGAACTCCACAACGTGAAGGCACAAGGCCTGGCGCAGCACTATGCTTGTCATCGCCCTGTCACTTTCATGCAAGCTGTTGATTTTCAACGAGTTTATGATGCTTAAGTTTTCAGCAATCTAGGCTGATGCGTGATTTCGCGCGGCTTTGCAGCCGGCAGGCGCGGGTTGCCCACAAAGTTATCCACATCAGCGGTGGATTGATCGCACGTGGTGCGCACCAGACTCCCGCCACTGCGTATCGGCACACATGGACGCACTGCGTGGCGCAAGGCTTGGTCCATAATCGCCCGTCCCGAAAAACACGGTTCTTGCCTTCGAAAGGGCTCGCTTGTTTTCGATCATACAAGCCGCTGGCTGGCCGATCTGGCCCCTCATCATCTGTTCCATCGTCGCCCTGGCCGTGGTGGTCGAGCGCCTTTCCAGTCTGCGGGCGGCGCGCGTGATTCCGCCGCGTCTGCTCGACGAAGTGCTGTCCGTCACGCGCGCCAACCTGCCCTCCCCGGACGTGGTGAACAAGCTGGCCGACAACTCCATCCTCGGCCGCGTGCTGGCTGGCGGCGTGCGGGCCGTGATCGCCGACCCGCGCATCACGGAGGAAGCGCTGCGCGGCACGCTCGAATCCGCCGGGCGTGCCGCCGTGCACCGGATGGAGCGCTACCTGAACACGCTGGGCACGATCGCCTCGGCCGCACCCTACCTCGGGCTGCTCGGCACGGTGATCGGCATGATCGAGATCTTCGGCTCGCAGTCGCCCACCACCGGCAGCAACCCGGCGATGCTGGCGCATGGCATCTCGGTGGCGCTGTACAACACCGCGTTCGGGCTGATCGTGGCGATCCCGGCGCTGATGTTCTACCGCTACTTCCGCGGTCTGGTCGACCAGTACACGCTCGACATGGAACAGGCGGCGAACCGGTTGGTGCCTCACCTGTTGCGCTTCTCCATGGCCCGCGCGAGCAACTGAGGCCGCCATGTCGTTGAACTTCCGCAAGGGGCGAATCGAAGAACCGGAGATCAACCTGATTCCGTTCATCGACGTGCTGCTGGTCGTGCTCATCTTCCTGATGCTCTCGACCACCTACTCGAAGTTCACCGAACTGCAGGTCACGTTGCCGATCGCCGATGCCGAGAAGCTGCGCGAGCGGCCGCGCGAGATCATCGTCGTCGTCAGCGCCGACGGACGCTACGTCGTCAACCGCAAACCGGTCGAGGGACGCAGCGTCGAGCGACTGGCCGCCGAGCTCTCCGCGGTGGCCGCCGGTTCCAACGACCTGATCGTGATCGTCTCGGCCGACGCGACTGCGGCGCACCAGAGCGTGGTCAACGTGATGGACGCGGCCCGCCGCGCCGGCCTGCCGCGCCTGACCTTCGCGACGCAGACTTCAGGCGGCGAAGCGCGCTGAGGCGCGGCTGCGGCCTTGGCCACGTCTTCATCGCGTTTCGCCACGCGGCTGCAGCAGGCCTGGCTCACACGCGGGCCGCTCGCGACCTCCCTGCTTCCGCTGGCCCTGATGTTCGGCGCGCTCACGGCCGCGCGGCACTGGCTCTATGGCCGCGGCATCCTGAAGGCACAGCACATCGACGTGCCGGTGCTGGTGGTCGGCAACCTCGTGGCAGGTGGTGCCGGCAAGACTCCCACCGTGCTCGCGCTGATCGCCTTGTTGCGCCGCGAAGGCTGGCAGCCCGGCATCGTCTCGCGCGGGCATGGCCGCAGCGCCGATCACGTGCTCGAGGTCGGGCCCGACACACCGGCCGCATCGGCAGGCGACGAGCCTCTGCTGCTGCGCCTGCGCGGCGGCGCGCCGGTGTTCGTCGGGCGCGACCGGGTGGCTGCGGCCCGAGCCTTGCGACAGCGCCATCCTGAAGTGGACATCGTGGTCTGCGACGATGGCTTGCAGCACCTGCGTCTGGCTCGCGACGCGCAGGTGCTGGTGTTCGACGAGCGCGGCGCCGGCAACGGCTGGCTGCTGCCGGCCGGCCCGCTGCGCGAACCGGTCCCCGACCAGGTGCCCGCACGCACTGCAGTGCTCTACAACGCGACGCGCCCCAGCACGCCGCTGCCGGGCCATCTGGCGCACCGCAGGCTGGGCGGGCTCGTGTCGATCGCGGACTGGTGGCAAGGCCGCAAGTCGACACCCGAGTCGATGGCGGGCCTGCGCGGCCGCCCCCTGCTCGCAGCTGCCGGCATCGCCCGGCCACAACGCTTCTTTTCCATGCTGCGCGAGGCCGGACTCGACATCGTGGAGCTCCCGCTGCCCGATCACCACGACTACGTGCGGTTCGACTGGCCGCCCGGCACCACCGACATCGTGATGACCGAAAAGGACGCGGTGAAGATCACCCCGCAGCGCGCCGGCGACGTGCGCCTGTGGGTCGCGGCGTTAGACTTCGGATTCGATGCGGACTTCGAACGCGCCGTGCTGGCGTTGCTGCCGAGACGATCTGCTCCTCCACCCCTGACCCGTCGTTGATCGCCATGGAAACCCGCTTGCTCGATCTGCTGGTCTGCCCCCTGTGCAAGGGCCCGCTCGAACATCGCCGCCCACCGACCGACGAGCGCCACGAACTCGTCTGCCACGCCGACCATCTGGCCTTCCCGGTGCGCGACGGCATCCCGGTGATGCTGGAGAGCGAAGCGCGCGCGCTGAGCGACACCCCGGCCACCCCGTGAGCTTCACCGTGCTCGTGCCGGCGCGGCTCGCGTCGACGCGCCTGCCGAACAAGCCGCTGGCCGACATCGCCGGGTTGCCGATGATCGTGCGCGTCGCGCAGCGCGCCGGGCAGTCTTCGGCCGCAGCCGTGGTTGTCGCCGCGGACCATGCCGACATCGTTGCGGCCTGCGCCGCGCACGGCGTGCGCGCGGTGCTCACCCGGACCGATCACGCGACCGGCAGCGACCGACTGTCCGAAGCCTGCGCCCTGCTCTCGCTCGACGGCGACGACATGGTCGTCAACGTGCAGGGCGACGAGCCATTGATCGACCCGGCCCTCGTCGATGCCTGCGCCACACTGCTGGCGCAGCGTGGCGACTGCGTCATGAGCACGGCGGCCCACGCCATCGACTCGCCGGCCGAGTTCGACAACCCGAACGTGGTGAAGGTGGTGCTCGATGCGGCCGGCCGAGCACTCTACTTCTCGCGTGCGCCCATCCCCTGGTGGCGTGATGGCCGGGCCTCCGGTTCGACCGCGCTGCCCGTGCCTGCACCGCTGCGCCACGTCGGCCTGTACGCCTACCGCGCGGGCTTCCTGAGGCGCTTTCCGCAGCTCGAGCCGGCACCGCTGGAGCGCATCGAATCGCTCGAACAGCTGCGTGTGCTCTGGCATGGCGAGCGCATCGCCGTGCACGTCAGCGCGCACGCGCCGGGGCCTGGCGTCGACACGCCGGAAGACCTCGCCCGCGTACGCGCGCTGTTCGACGCCTGAGCCGATTCACAGGGCTCGGCCCCTGCGGGGAAGCGTCAGTTTCACGCAGGGACGCGCATGGTATTCTCGTTGCGACCCGGCGCGACGAGGGCTCCACGACATCGCCGCCACGCACCATAAAGACAAACGAGGCAGACCCATGAGACTCATCCTGTTGGGCGCACCCGGCGCCGGCAAGGGCACCCAGGCGGCGTTCATCTGCAAGCAGTTCGGGATCCCGCAGATCTCCACCGGCGACATGCTGCGTGCTGCCGTGAAAGCGGGCACCGAGATGGGCCTGGCCGCCAAGCGCGTGATGGACTCGGGCGCACTCGTCAGCGACGACATCATCATCGGCCTCGTCAAGGAACGCATCGCCCAGCCCGACTGCGCCAAGGGCTTCCTGTTCGACGGTTTCCCGCGCACCATTCCGCAGGCCGACGCGATGAAGAACGCCGGCGTCAAGCTCGACCTCGTGCTCGAGATCGACGTGCCCGACAGCGCCATCATCGAGCGCATGAGCGGTCGCCGCGTCCACGTCGCCTCGGGCCGCACCTACCATGTCAAGTTCAACCCGCCCAAGGTTGCCGGCAAGGACGACGCGACCGGCGAAGACCTGATCCAGCGCGACGACGACAAGGAAGAGACCGTTCGCAAGCGCCTCGAGGTCTATCAGAGCCAGACGCGGCCGCTGGTCGACTACTACTCGAAGTGGGCCGCCACGGGCGACGCCGGCGCGCCCCGCTATCGCAAGATCGACGGCACCGGCAGCGTCGACGAGATCACCGCTCGCGCTCTCGCCGCGTTGTCCTGAAGGAGCGCTGAATGGACATCGCAGGCAAGGTCTTCATCGTCACCGGCGGCGCCTCGGGCCTGGGTGAAGGCACGGCACGCATGCTGGCTGCGAATGGCGGCAAGGTGGTCATCGCCGACTTGCAGGCCGAACGTGGCGAAGCCATCGCAAAGGAACTCGGTGGTGCCTTCGTGAAGTGCGACGTCAGCCAGGAAGCCGACGGCCAGGCGGCGGTCGACGCGGCTCTCAAGCTCGGCAAGCTCGTCGGGCTGGTCAACTGCGCCGGCATCGCCCCCGCGGCAAAGACCGTCGGCAAGGAAGGCGCGCACGCGTTGTCGCTGTTCGCCAAGGTCATCACCGTCAACCTGGTCGGCAGCTTCAACATGATCCGCCTGGCCGCCACGGCGATGTCGAAGAACGAGCCCGAGCCGACCGGTGAACGCGGCGTGCTGATCTCCACTGCCAGCGTCGCGGCCTACGACGGCCAGATCGGGCAGGCAGCGTACTCCGCCTCGAAGGGAGGTGTGGTCGGCATGACGCTGCCGATCGCGCGGGACCTGGCCCGCAACGGCATCCGCAACATGACCATCGCGCCGGGCATCTTCGGCACGCCGATGCTGTTCTCGATGCCTCAGGAGGTACAGGACGCGCTGGCCGCCGGCGTGCCCTTCCCGAGCCGCCTGGGCACGCCCGCGGACTACGCGAAGCTGGTGCACCAGATCATCGTCAACGACATGCTCAACGGCGAAGTGATCCGCCTGGACGGCGCGATCCGGCTCGCGCCGAAGTGACCGACCGGTGGCGGGCCCTGCCCCCGCCACCGTTTTCGCTCATCGAACTGCCGGCTCAGCCTTTGCGGCGAGCGTAGAGGCTCCACAGCCGGGCCAGTTCGGCCGTGCCGTCGGCGCCGCCCACGCTCTTCAGTGTTGCCTGCGCCTTCGCGTCGCCGGCCAGGACCTGCGCGACACCGAGGTGCAGCTTGGCGTCCTCCGGTCTCTTCAGACTGCCCTTGGCGATGCCCTGCTGCATCATCTGCAGGCCCTTCGCACTGTCGCCGCCCAGCGCGGTCGAGAAGCCCAGGCTGACGAGCGCATTGCCGTCCTTTGCCGCATTGGCCTCGCTCTCCGCCGCCGCGCGGGCCGCCTTCGCCTCGTCGATCCGCTTCATGACCAGGTCACGCAGCCGCTTGTGGCGATCGGCCTCGGCGCCGGTGCCGAGCACACCGGTGGCGAAGCCCTTGTCGACCACCTGCTTGGCTTCGAGTTCGTGGCCGGCCTGCAGAGCGAGCTGGCTCATCTCCATGAAGTCGCTGGCGGAGCTCATGCTGCCGGTGGCCAGGCTGAGCCGGTAGGTGTCGAGCACCAGGCGGTCGCTGAAGCCGGGCTTGCGCTGCATGCGGCTGAGCAGGTCGACCCAGTACTCCTTCTTCGGGTAGTAGGTGACCAGGCGCTCCAGCGCGAAGACCGTCGCGCCCGGATCCTTCAGCTGCGAGGCCGCGTTGAGCAGCAGGTTCAGTCGATCCTGCGCCGGCGGGGTGCCTGCCTTCTCGGCCGCCTGGATCTCGCCGGTCAGCTCGCGTGCCGCGCCGGCGTAGTCGCCACTGAGGTACTGGCTCTGGATCAGCAGGGTGCGCATCGAGCCGCTCGTGCCGCCCTCCTTGAAGTAGCGCTGGCCCCACTGCATCGCGCGTGCGTAATCCTTGGCGCGGTAGTAGCCGCCAGAGATCGACTCGGCCATGCGTGCTTTGTCGGCCGGTGCCACCTTGCCTGTGGCCGCCAGCGCCTCGAAGGACCTGGCCGCGGTGTCGTTGTCGCCGGCGCCCGAAGCCGCGGCAATGCGCATGCGCTCGACGAGGTAACTCTCGTTGGCGTTCTTGCCGCCCACCGCATCGGCCTCGCGCACCTTGGTCAACGCGTCCTTGTATTTGCCGGCCTTGATGAGCTCTTGCGCGGCCTGCAGCGGCTTGCCCACGTCAGGCCGAACGGCCTCCTGCGCCTGCGCGGCGCCGTAGGCGATCAGGCACGCCGCGGCGAGCGCGGTGAATCGAAGTTGCTTCATGGCCTACTTGACGAACTGTTCGTTGCCGACCATGCCGAGCTTGGTCACGCCCAGCCGCTGCGCAGAAGCCAGCACCGTCGCGACCGACTTGTACTCGACCAGCTTGTTCGGCCGGATGTGCACCTCGGCCTGGTCGGGCTCGGCGGCCACGCGCTGCAGGCGATCTTCGAGTGCCGCGCGGTCGGCCAGCGCTTCGCCGTTCCACAGCACGGTGCCGTCGAAGTCGATGTCGATCGTCACGACGACCGGATCCTTCTGCTGGGCCGGCGGCGCGCCCTGCGGCATGTTCAGGTTCACGCTGTGCAGCTGGATGGGGATGGTGATGATCAGCATGATCAGCAGCACCAGCATCACGTCGATCAGCGGTGTGGTGTTGATGTCGACCATCACGTCGTTGTCACCCGACCCGGAGCCTAGGTTCATTGCCATCTGGTCACCCCTTCGGCGGCGGTTCGGTCACGAAGCTGATCTTGGCGATCGCCGCGCGCTGGCAGGCGAAGACCACTCGCCCGATCGATTCGTAGCGCGACTTCTCGTCGCCGCGGATGTGGACTTCCGGCTGCGGATCCTGCACGGCGACCTTCTTCAGACGCTGGAACAGCGCCTCGCTGTCGGCCACCGGCTGGTTGTTCCAGAAGACATCGCCATCGCGGTTCACCGAGATCTCGATGTTCTCCGGCTTGGTCTGCCGGGCGATGTTGATTTCCTTGGGCAGGCTCATCGCGATCGACTGCGTGACGACCGGAATGGTGATCAGGAAGATGATCAGCAGCACCAGCATCACGTCGACAAGCGGCGTGGTGTTGATCGTGCTGGTGATCTCGTCCTCGTCGCCGCCCGAACCTATGTTCATGGCCATGAGGTTCTCTCCTGTGCGCCGATCAGCGAACCGACTTCGCGCCCATGAGCACGCCGTGCACGTCGGCGGCGAAGCTGCGCACCGCGTCCATCGTCACCTTGTTGCGGCGCACCAGCCAGTTGTAGCCGAGCACCGCCGGCACCGCCACGGCCAGGCCGATGGCCGTCATCAGCAGCGACTCGCCCACCGGGCCGGCCACCTTGTCGATGCTCGCCTGGCCGGCGATGCCGATGGCCGTCAGCGCGTTCAGGATGCCCCACACCGTGCCGAACAGGCCGATGAACGGTGCCGTGGAGCCCACCGTGCCGAGGAAGGCCAGGCCATCCTGCAGGCGCGACTGCACTTCGTCGACGGCGCGCTGCACGCTCATCGTCACCCAGGTGTTGCGGTCGATGTTCTCGGTGAGCGCGCCTTCATGGTGCTCGCCCGCGTCGATGCCGGTCTCGGCGATGAAGCGGAATGCGCTGCCCTCCTTCAGCTTGCTGGCCCCTTCGCGGATGCTGGACGCCTTGAAGAAGCCTGCGCGCGCCGCCTTGGCCTCGCCGCTGACCTTGATGCTCTCGTACAGCTTGGTCACCAGGATGTACCAGCTGCCCATGCTCATGATGACGAGGATGATCAGCGTGCCCTTGGCGACGAAGTCACCCTGGGCCCACAGGGCCTTCAGGCCGTAGGGGTTGTCGACGGTCTCCTTGGTGACGGTCGGAACGAGCGCGGGCGCTGGTGCCGCCACCGGTGCGGGCGCGGCTGCGGCCGGAGTGGCCTCGGGCGCGGAAGCCTGTGCGAAGCCGAGCTGCGGCAGCAGGCCGACGATCAGCGTGAAGACGAGGGCGACGATGGATTTGTTGAATGACATGTTGATTCTCTTTCTGGGATGCAGAAATGGATGCGTGTGAGCTTGGGCCGGGATGGGGCCGGACTCAATCGAATCGGTAAACGAAGGGAATGCGGACACCGGCGACGTCGTGACCTTGTCCGACGCACTTGACCTCTTCGACTGCCTTGGCCGAATAGCGGCCGAAGATCGGATGGGTCTGCTGCACGACCTTCACGTTCTTGATCTCGCCGCCGGGACCGACGGTGAATTCGATCAAGGCCTCGCCGCGGGTGAGGCCGGCACGATTGGCCTCGCGCGGGAATCCGGCTTCCTTCACCTTTTCCTGGTAGCCAGGGCAAACCACGCCGGCCGACGCGACCACGGGGGCGGCGGGCGGCGGCGGTGCGGGTGCGGCCACCACTGGCGGAGGCGCAGGAGCGATCACCACCGGCGCCGGAGGCGGCGTGGGCGTGACGGCCGTGATGGTCGGCTGGGGAGGCGGAGGTGTCGCGATCTGCACCTCGGGCGGCGGGATGAACGGCGGTGGCGGAGCTTCCAGCTTCGGAGGCGGCGGCACCACGATCTCGGGAGGGGGCGGCGGCTTCTTGATCTCTTCGATGACCTTGGTCTCGATGGGTGCTCGCACGACGTCGACCACCTTCTTGGCCAGGCCGGTCACCAATGCGTACACGATGAAGCCGTGAAACAGGATGACAGCGGCGATGCCGGCGAGGTGTTTCCTCGGGTCCCGCTGTCGCTGGGCAAAATTCATGTCCTGGGATCTCCAGTTCGGACGCGGACTAACAGATGACTGCATTTGCTCGCAGGCTCATGGCCGGCGAGCAAAGCGGAACAGGCAGGAGTCTAGCGGGCTCGCAGCCTGTTCGACCTGTAGTTTGCCCCACTTTCGAAACAGCGTTTCAATCTATAGGCCAAATTTTCAGCGGCTCAGCAAACCAACTCTCGTGAAGCGATCGAGCGCTCGACGATCAACGTGAATGGCTCGGCGAGCCCATGCATTCGGACGAGTCCGGAATGAGCGCGCTCTGCTGAAGAACCCGCGCGTCAAAGAGAGTCGAAGTGGCGGCGTCAAGGCCCATGCGCTGCCTTGGTTGACAGGCTATCGCGTTCAACAAAATGCCCGCGGGCTCGTGACCCGCGGGCATGAACGGTCAACCAGGCGATTGGCTCGGGGGCCTACCAGAACTTGTAGCCTGCCGCCACGTAGACGAACCGGCCGCGCGGATCGTATTGCGTGATGTCATAGCCACCCTGGAACTGGTTGCTGACCGGCGTGAAGACTCCCGGAGGATTCTTGTCGAACAGGTTGCGCGCACCGATCGCCAGACGCAGGTTCTTGATGCCCGTGTAGGTGATGTTGGCGTCGTAGGTCGAGAAGCTCGGGATGAAGTTGCGGTCGTTGTCGATCGCATTGCGCCCGGCTTCGTAGCCGCTGGCGAAGTTCTGCGTCGCGGTGAAGGCCCATGCGCCGGTCGAGTACGTACCGGTCAGCGCATGCTTCCAGCGCAGCACCACGCCGCCGTTGTCCGCACCCGAAACCGGGTTGCCGGCCGGGTCGACGATGGTGCCCACGCGGTGCGAGATCGCGCCGCTCGGGGTGGTTTCGTCGAACTTCAGCATGTAGGTGCCGAACAGGCGCGCCGAGAACTTGCCGTCAGCCACGTTCTCGCTGTAGCGCAGGTCGACGTCGAGGCCTCGCACCGTGGAGCCACCGGTGTTGGACAGCAACTGGTTGATTTCAGCAACGCTGCCGCTGCCATCCAGAGTCACCAGGTTGGCATAGGCCGGATCACCCGCGCGGAAGCGCGAGACGATCAGCTGAGCCGAGGGGGTCTGGATGTAGTCCTTGACACGCACGTTGAACAGGTCGACCGCGGCCGAGAAGTTCGGCGTCGGCTGGAACACGATGCCGAGGGTCTCCTGCTGCGACTTCTCCGGCTTCAGATCGGACTTGCCGCCGTTCAGCGCATTCACCTGCAGGTCGGTTTCGCCGGTGAACGGGTCGTCGAACTGCTCGGACGTGCCCAGCGTCACGGGCGTGTAGAGGTCGATGAGCGACGGAGCGCGGAAGCTGGTGCCGACCGAGCCGCGCACCAGGAAGGTCTGGTTCGGCCTCCACGACAGCGCCGCCTTGTAGTTGGTCGAGTCGCCGACGATCGAGTACTTGTCGCCGCGCACGGCCAGCGTGCCTTCCAGGGTCTTGGAGATCGGCAGCAGCAGTTCGGCGAATACCGAAGCCACCTTGCGCTTCACGTCGACCGGTGCGGTGGCGCCGCCCAGGCCAGCGATGTCGCCAGTGCCCAGGGCCGCGCTCGGGGTGGTCTGCAACTTCTCCTGACGATAGGCCGCGCCGAGAGCGTACTGCACCGTGCCGCCAGCGAGCTTGCCGAGTTCGCCGGTGATCTTGCCGTCGATGCCGTCGGCCGTCGACTTGGACTCGATCGTGCCACCGGTGTACTTGGCGCCGGCCGCGGCCAGGGCCGCATTGAAGGCAGCGGACTGGGTCAGGGACCAGGGGTTCCAGTCACTGCCGGGCGCATTCACGACGCGGGCGAACGCCACCTGAGAGAAGTAGCCGTCAGGCACAGTACCCGAGGTCTTCGACTCGTTGTGTGCAGCTGCAACTTCGTAGTCCAGACCGAACAAGGTGCCGCGCGAACCGACAACCAGGCGAGTCTGCTCGTTTTCGTCTTCGCTGGTGCGCAGGCCGAAGTCGAACACGCGCGCCGTGACCGCGAGCGGCTGACCGACAAGTGCTCCAAAGCCGTTGGCGTTCAGATAGTCGGCAGCGATCTGGTAGTTCGGGTTGCCCGGAGAGATCAGCAGCGCAGGATCGACACCCTGATTGGCAAACTCGCCGTCGGTCAGCAGGAAGCTGCGACGTACCGGGCTCGGCTGGAAGCGCTGGGTCACCGTGCTCTTCGAGAACAGCACGTCGCCGAACAGTTCGACCGCGTCGTTGACCTTCACGGCACCGTTGGCCGTGAGGTTGAGCAGGTCACGCTTGGGCAACAGACCGACGAACGTGTTGCTGTCGAAGGTGCAGTACGGTGCGCCCTTGTTCGACGGCGTCGGGTTCAGGAACATGTTGATCGTTTCGCAGGTGTCCGAGGCTGCGAGCGGGTTGCCGTAGCCCGTGCCCGGGCTGCCGCCGAATCCGGCCTGGGGGCCGACTCCGGGGGTGTAGGCACCTTCGATATTGCCCTGGCCGGTGGCGCCGGAAACGATGTACGGGAACTGGTTGCCGGTGGCGGCGAACTTGCGGTCCTTCGCGAACAGCGGGAAGTCCTTCTCCAGCGAGGCCGAGAAGGTGATGCTGTAGCGGTCCTTCTGCAAGTTGCCGATACCGCCGACCACGGACACGCCGTGGTTCTGGCCGCCGCCGTCGCGCGTGGGCGTGCCGGTGGAGACGTTCAGCTCGAGGCCCTGGTAGTCCTTCTTCAGGATGAAGTTCACCACGCCGGCGATGGCGTCGGAACCGTACACGCCGGAAGCGCCGTCCTTCACCACCTCGACGCGCTCGATGGCGGCCAGCGGGATGACGTTGACGTTCACCGCGGCAACGCTCGGGTTGGCGAAGATCGCCAGGCGACGGCCGTTGACGAGCACCAGGGTGCGCTCTTCACCCAGGCCGTGCAGGGAGATCGTGGCCAGGCCGTAGGTCGATGAGCCGGCGCCGGTGGCGTTGGCCGTGCCGCCCGCGCTCGATGCGGCGGTGATGCTTTGCAGCAGTTGCTCCGTGCTGGTCACGCCGCTGCGCTCGATGTCTTCGCGGGTGACGGTCTGCACGGGCAGAGAGCCCTCGACGTCGATGCGCTTGATCGACGAGCCGGTGATCTCGACGCGGTCGAGCGTCTGCTGGCCGAAGGCCGGGGCAGCGCCAAGTGCCAGTGTGCCGCCGAAAGCGACGAGCACGGCGGAACACACTTTGGTTCTTCTGAACATGTGATCTCCTGTGAAAGCGGTGAAAGGTTGATCGATAGACCCAGCTCCGAGCAAGACACATGCCGCCTCTGTAAGGCTGCTGCGACCCGTCTGCGAAGACATGTAAAAGAATTGTCACCACAGGCACCCTCCAGACCGTCTAGGGGTTTCCTTGAACCGGCTGGTAACGGTGCGGCGCGGTGCGGAGCGGCGGCATCGAACGATCGTGCTCAAAGCCGCTGGCAGCGCGGGTTTGCCGAGGACGACGCGATGGCACTTCGTCCGCGTCGCCGGCCGAGACTCACTGCGCAGCTAGGTGCATCTCCCTAGGATCCTCACGCCGCGTCGTTGGCTGTGTGCAACATGCACACGCGCGTCGCCGCGCTTGCGCGCATGAAGGCCATGCCAGACTAGCCTGCCCCATTCGAACGTCCCCCGCATGCCGATGCTCGATCTGACCCGCCGCTGGTTCACCCTCGCAGTGGCCACAGGCGCAGCGACCGGCAGCCTTGCCTCCGGTGGCCGTACCGTCGAGGTCTGGGTCGAGCTCACCGAAGAACCTCCCGCTGCAACCGTCGCGGCTTCTGCGGCAGCGCGCCAGCGCGAACGTGTCGCTTCACAACAGGATCGTGTCGGAGAGACCCTGGCTAGGCTGGGTGGCATCGAGCTCGCCCGGATTCGCGCCAACGGCAACGCGATCGCAGTGCGGATCGACAGCACGCGCCTCGATGCGGTGCGCGCCATCGATGGCGTGAAGAGCGTGCGCCCTGCCCGCTCGCTGCACCCACCCCAAACAGGGGGGGGCACGTGAAGCTAGGACACAACCCCGTTGACGCACGACATCTGGCGTGATCCAGTGGCTGGTCGGGGTCGATCGTGACTTTTGTCAGGTAATCCGCCTGCAAGTCGATCGCCAACCCGACCGGCACTCATCGGGTGCTGCCCTCGAAAAAAATCTTCTGGAGGTCCACGTGAACAGACTCTTATCACCCTTGGCGGTGGGCGCAGCAGCTTGGCTGCTCGTTGCCTGCGGCGGCGGGGATTCGTCGGGCGCAGCGCCCGGTGACGGTAGCCAGGCAGGTGCACAACAGGCCGCGTCCAGCTATCGGACTGCAGCGCCCGAGGGCGTGGTCGCCAGCCGGATCGACGCGCGCCTGCGCGGCGCGCAAGGCCAGGTCAGGGTGTGGGTGTCTCTCGAGCAGAACTCGGTGGCCGCGCAGCGTGCCGCGCTGGCGGAAGCCGACGTTTCGCTCGCCTCCGATCGCATGGCGATCAAGTCCGCCTCGGCGCTGCGCGCTGGCGTGAGCGCTCATAAGCTGCGCATCAGCGAAACGCAGGGCGCCTTGTCCGGCCAGCTGAGCGCGCTCGGAGGCAAGGAGCTGGCTCGCGTGCAGACCGCGCACAACGCGATCGCGGTGAGCATCGATGCCTCGCAGCTGACCCAGGTGGCCTCCTTGTCCGGCGTCGCCAAGGTGCGGCCGGTCATGAACTACGAACTGGATCTCTCCGCCACGGTGCCCTATGTGGGCGCCACCGCCGCGCAATCGCGCGGTGTCGACGGCACCGGTGTCGTCGTCGCGGTGCTCGATTCGGGCATCGACTACACGCACCGCAACCTCGGTGGCGCGGGCACGGACGCCGCCTACACGGACGCATACGGCACGGCCACGTCGGACCCGAGGAACACGACGCTGGATGGTCTGTTCCCGACCGCCAAGGTCATCGGCGGATACGACTTCGTCGGTGAATCCTGGCCGAACTCCCCGGAGGTCGGCGATCCCGACCCGATCGACCTCGAAGGCCACGGCACGCACGTGGGCGACATCATCGCCGGCCAAAGCGCCGACGGCGCGCACAAGGGCGTCGCGCCCGGCGCCAAGCTGATGGCCGTCAAGGTCTGCAGCGCCGTCGCCACGTCGTGCAGCGGCATCGCACTGCTGCAGGGCATGGACTTCGCGCTCGACCCGAACGGCGACGGTGACACCAGCGATGCTGTCGATGTCATCAACATGTCGCTCGGCTCGTCATACGGCCAGACCGAAGACGATCTGACGCAGGCCGCCACCAACGCGGTGCGGCTGGGCGTCGTCGTGGTCACGTCCGCCGGCAACAGTGCCAACAAGCCCTACGTCGTCGGCTCGCCTTCGATCGCCCCCGGGGTGATCAGCGTCGCGCAGACCGAAGTGCCGGGAGCCGTGGCGATACCGCTGGTGGTCAATTCGCCGGCCGCGATTGCCGGCACGTATGCCAACACGCAGACCATGGACTGGGCGCCGGTGAATGCCGCCGTCTCCGGCGACGTGGTGTTCTACGGGCGCGGTTGCCCGGCAGGGAGCGTTTCGGCAGGCTCGCCGGCCGATCCGGTCGTGACCAGCCCGCAAGGCAAGGTCGCCCTGATCGATCGCGGGGGCTGTTCCGTCAGCCTGAAGATCGACCGTGCCGCCAAGGACGGTGCGACGGCAGTGCTGATCGGCCTCGTCGCTGCGGGCGACGCCGTGTCGTTCTCGTACGGTGGTGGTGACACCTTCGTGCCCTCGATGGTCATTCAGCAGTCGCTGTCGTCGCGTATCAAGGCCAACATCGCGGCGCCGGTGAACGTCACGATCTCGCCGGCCTCCGGCATTGCGCTGATCGGCAGCATGGCGGCCACCTCGTCGCGCGGTCCGTCGATGAGCACCCAGGCCATCAAGCCGGAAATCGGTGCGCCTGGCGCCTCGCTGTCGGCAGAAGCCGGCACGGGCACGGGCGAAACGGTGTTCGGTGGCACCTCCGGTGCAGCGCCGATGGTGTCGGGCGGTGCAGCCCTGCTGCTGCAGGCCTTCCCGAACCGGAAGCCCGAGCAGATCAAGGCGATGCTGATGAACAGCGCCGAGACGACGATCTACACCAACCCCGCACTGCTTCCGGGAGAACTCGCACCGATCACGCGCATCGGCGCGGGTGAGATGCGCGTCGATCGGGCGTTGACGCTCACCACGCTGGCCTACAACCGCGAGTCGAAGTCGGCCTCGCTGTCGTTCGGCACGGTGGATGTGCCCGAAACGCTGGTGGTCACGAAGAAGCTGCGCATCGAGAACCTCTCGAAGGCCAGCCGCGCCTACCGCGTCTCGTCGGCCTTCCGCTACGCAGACGACGAGGCCAGCGGCGCAGTGCGCGTGCTCGCACCGTCGTTCGCTTATGTCGGAGCCAAGGGAAGCGCGGAAATCGACGTGAAGCTGGTGATCGATCCGTCCAAGCTGCCGACGTGGGGGCTCAACGGCGGTTCGCTGGGCGGTACCGGCGCGGCGCTCAATGGGCCCGAGTACGACGGCTACCTGACGCTGCAAGTCGACGCTGAGCGGGTGACCGTGCCCTGGCACGTTCTGCCCCGCAAGGCGGCCGCCACGAAGTCCACCTTGACGGACCGCAGCCGCTCGGGCGGCACGCTCTATCTGGACAACAAGGGTGTCGAGGTTTCGGACTACGACGTGTTCTCGCTGACCGGCCAGAGCGCGAAGATTCCGAACAGCGAGATCCCCGGCCCGGGCTCCAACCAGGCGGTGATCGACCTGCGCTCGGTGGGCGTGCGCTTCCTGCCGGCCAGCCTGGCCGGTGCGGATTACCTGGAGTTTGCGATCAACACCAATGGTCGCAGGGCGCACCCCGCCTATCCGGCGGGCTTCGAGGTGGACATCGACACCAACGGCGACGGCGTGGTCGACTATTTCGTCTTCAACGGCGAGAACGGCGGCTTCGCAGTGACCGGGCAGACATTGGTGTTCGTTCAGAAGGTCGGTGCAGCTGCCGGTTCGGCATACTTCTACGCCGATGCCGATCTGAACTCCGGGAACATGATCATGACCCTCCCGGCCGCGGCGATTGGCGTTGTTGCCGGTCAGACGATCAGCTTCAGCGTGTATGCCTTCGACAACTACTTCTCCGGCATCACGAGCGACGCGATCGAGGGCATGCTCTTCACGCCGGGCAGCGAGCGCTTTGGCGTGGTCGGTGGTCCGTTCAACTCGGTTGCACCGAGGAGCGCGGCCTGGGTCGGCGTGACGTCGACCACGCAGCCTGACACCACCAGCAGCGAGCGGGGTCTGCTCCTGATGTACCGCCGCAATGCGGGCCTGGAGGCCGACGCGATCCGCCTGCGCTGATCGGCGCTTCGCCAATGACAAGGGGCCGCGAAAGCGGCCCCTTTTTCTTGCCTCGGCCGCAGCCGCTGCGCGGCTCAACCCGCCATCGGCAAGGCGATGCGCGGCACGGCCGCCAGCAGCGTGTGGGTGTAGGCCGTCTGCGGCGTGCCCAGCACCTGCTCGACGCTGCCCTGCTCCTCGATGCGGCCCCGCTGCATCACCGCGATGCGGTCGGCGATGTACTCGACCACGCCGATGTTGTGCGTGATGAAGAGATACGACACGCCGGTTTCGCGCTGCAGGTCGCGCAGCAGGTTCAGGATCTGCGCCTGCACCGACACGTCCAGCGCCGAGGTCGGTTCGTCGCAGACGATCAGCCGCGGCTCCACCGCCAGCGCGCGGGCGATGGCGATGCGCTGGCGCTGGCCGCCCGAGAACTCGTGGGGGTAGCGCTGCAAGGCTTCGCGCCTCAACCCGACCTGGTCGACGAGCGTGTGCAGCCGCTCGCGGCGTGCCGCCGCGGCCATGTCGGGGCGCAACGCGATCAGGCCCTCTTCGAGGATGTCGAAGACGCGCATGCGCGGGTCCAGGGAGGCGAACGGATCCTGAAAAACGATCTGCACGGCGCGCCGTGCCTCGCGCAGCGCATCGCCCTGCAGCGTGAAGAGATCCTGCCCCTGGAACAAGGCCTGGCCGCCAATCACGGCCTGGTGGCGCAGCAACTGGACGATCGCCTTGCCGGTGGTTGTCTTGCCGCAACCGGATTCACCGACCAGTGCCAGCGTGCGGCCAGCGGGTATCGCGAAGGACACACCGTCCACCGCGACGAACGCGCCCGCGGTGCGCTGCAGCAAGCCTTTGCGAATCGGGAAACGCACCGACAGATCGCGCACCTCGAGCAATGCCGTCTCGATGTCTTCGATGCGGCGCACGTCTGCCCGCGCCGCCGCGTCGGCGGGGATTGGTGAAGCCGTGGCATCGGCACCCTCGCGGTAGAGCAGGCAGCGTACGCCAGTGGCTCCGGCCTGCTCCATCGCCGGCAGCGTGTGGTGACACGCGTCGAAGGCACGGTCGCAGCGCGGTGCGAATCGGCAGCCGGTGAACTCCTGCCACAGCGGCGGCACGGTGCCGCCGATGGCGGCGAGCGCCCCGCCGCGCTTGCTGGTGTCGGGCAAGGCGCGCAGCAGCAGGCGTGCGTAGGGGTGACGCGGCGAGGAGAAGAAGTCGGCCGCGCTGGCCACCTCGACGATCTGCCCGGCGTACATGAGCGCGACCTGCTGCGCCATGCCCGACACCACCGCGAGGTCGTGCGTGATGAGCAGCATGCCCATGCCCTGCTCCTTCTGGAGCTGCTTGAGCAGGTCGAGGATCTGCGCCTGGATGGTCACGTCCAGCGCCGTGGTCGGCTCGTCGGCGATCAGGAAGTCGGGCTCGCAGGCCAGCGTCATAGCGATCATCACGCGCTGCTTCTGGCCGCCGGACAGGCGGAACGGGTATTCGTCGATGCGGCGCTCGGGCTCGGGGATGCCGACCTTGCCCATCCACTCGATCGCCTTGGCGCGCGCCGCGTCGCCGCGCAGTTCGGTGTGGCTCTCGATCGCCTCGACGATCTGATCGCCCACGCGCATCACCGGGTTCAGGCTGGTCGCCGGTTCCTGGAAGATCATGCCGATTCGCCCGCCGCGCACCGCGCGCATGCTGGACTCCGGCAGGCCCAGAACATCGTGCCCCTCGAGCAGGATGCGCCCGTCGGTGATGCCGCCGTTCTCGGGCAGCAGCCGCATCAGCGCCAGCGCCGTCATGCTCTTGCCACAGCCGGACTCGCCCACCAGCGCAAAGGTCTCGCCGCGGCGGATTGCCAGGCTCAGGCCGTCGATGGCACGTACCAGCCCCGCATCGGCGTCCAGCGCCACCTTGAGATCGTCGATCTTCAGCATGTGCGGGCGCCTCAGGCGATGCTGCGCTTGAAGCGCGGGCGGAAGCTGCGGGCGCGCGGGTCGAACGCGTCGCGCACGCCGTCGGCAAACAGGTTGGCGGCCAGCACCAGGGTGACCATGAAGCCGAACGCGGCGGCGAAACTCCACCAGACCACCGGGTCGCGGCTCATCTCGCTGCGCGCCAGGTTGATCATGCCGCCGAAGCTGTTCATCGAAGGATCGACGCCCACGCCGACGTAGGTGAGCACGGCTTCGTAGAGGATCAGGTCGGAGAAGCTCAGCACCGTCGTGATGAGCACCAGGTGCATCACGTTGGGCGCGATGTGGCGCGACATGATTCGCGCGTGGCTCACGCCGAAGGCGGTGGCGGCCTGCACGAACTCGAGCTCGCGCAACTTGAGCGTCTCGCCGCGCACCAGGCGGCACAGCGTGGCCCATCCGGTGAGACCGAGGATCACGCAGAGCAGGAAGATCTTCAGGTCCGATCGCTCCAGGCCGGTCTCGAAGAGATCGGGGTTCTTGTCGAGGAACACCTGCACCATCAGCACGCAGGCGGCGATCAGCAGCACATTGGGCACCGAACTGAGCGTGGTGTAGAGGTACTGGATGACCTCGTCGACCCAGCCGCGGAAGTAGCCTGCGAGCACGCCCAGCACCACCGCGAAGGGCAGCGTGGCCACGGTGGCCAGCGTGCCGATCACGAAGGCCGTGCGCACGCTCTTGAGCGCCTGGTAGAGCACGTCGTTGCCGGTGCGGTCGGTGCCGAACACGTGGTAGTGGCCCATCAGGCCCACCACGGCGCCGCCGATCAGGCACACCACGGCCACCGTCAGCAAGGCGGCACGCAGCGGCAGGTCGGAACGATCGGCCGCGATGTCGCGCAGCGCCGCACCGAGGCCGCCATGCGTGCGGCTCATCAGCGCGCCGGTGGCCAGAGCGATCAGCGCGGCCACGAGCAGGCCGCCGGTTGCGCCGGCCAGGGCACGCTGCGTCACGTCGCCCGCCCATTGGCTCTCAGGGTCGGTGAGGTGCGCGCCTGCGTGCTTCAGCCGCGGAAAGTCGCGCTTGAGCTTGCCGTCGACCTCCAGCGGCTCCTTGGTCAGGCCGAGGTAGGCCAGCGGCTCCGAGTAGCCTGTCTCGCGCATCGCGACCTGGCGAGAGAGCATCAGGTCGAGCAGACTTTCGGTCGAGGTGGCGTAGAAGGTCTGCGTGCCCGCCGGTGCGCCGGCCGAAGGCGCCAGCGCACGGCGGAAGTGCACGCTGTCGGCGGCGGTCACCAGGGCAAACAGGGCCAGCACGATGGCCGCCGAGAAGGCCGCCGGGTCGCGCAGCACCTTCCACCAGTTGGCGCGCAGGTTGTCGTTGACGCGAATGCGCCAGCCATACCAGGCCAGCGCGAGCAGCATCGCGTACAGCACGACGTCGGTCCAGAGCAGGACGATCTTCGGCATGGTCTTCTCGTTCTTCTCAGGACAGCCGCACTCGCGGATCGGCCCAGGTGTAGGTCAGGTCGATGATCACGTAGCTGGCGATGTACAGCAGCGCGCCGAGGAAGACCATCGAGCGCACGATGGCGAAGTCCTGCCCCGTGATCGCCTCGATCACGAAGGCGCCCAGGCCCGGGATGCCGAAGAAGCTCTCGAACACCAGGCTGCCGAGGAACACGTAGGGCAGGTAGGAGCCGGCGCTGGTGATGATGGGGATCAGCGCGTTCTTCAGCACGTGGCGGAACAGCACCACCGCCTCCGACAGGCCCTTGGCGCGCGCGGTGCGCACGTAGTCCTTGCCGATCTCCTCGAGGAACATCGCGCGGTACAGCCGCGCCTCGCCGCCCAGCCGCGCCAGCAGCGACAGCAGGATCGGCAGGATGAGGAACTTGACCGCATCCAGCCCCGGCGCGTAGCCGTTGATCGGCACCAGCCGCAGCACGCGCGAGAACATGTACTGTCCGACGATGATGTAGAAGAGCGACGAGATCGACAGCATCAGCACGCACAGCACCACGCCCCAGAAGTCGATCCGCGAGTTGCGGAAGAACACGAGCAGCAGCGCGAAGGCCGTGCTCGCGAAGACCTGCAGGATGAACAAGGGCAAGGCGAGCTGCAGGCTCACCCCCATTCGCGTCTTGATCTCGTAGCCGATGTCGATCGCGTTGCGCGCGTCGGAGCGGCCGAACTGCAGCGCGAACAGCGACACCGAGCGCTCCCAGACGATGGTCTTCGTCAGCTTCGCGGCGCCCTCTTCCTTCTTGTTCCAGTACAGGGGTTTGTCGTAGCCGCGTTCGGCCTTCCACTTCTCGATCTGGTCCTGCGTGACGCGCTTGCCGCCGATGTTCAGGCGCGCCATGTCGTCGGGCGTGTTGACGGTGAAGAAGAGCACGAAGGTGAAGAGGTTGACGCCGATGAGGATCAGCACCCCGTAGCCGATGCGGCGGATCAGGTAGTTCAGCATGGTCAGGTGCCCGTCGAGGTGGCCGCCACGGCGCCGGCATTCTTCGGCTTCGCCGTGGCGAGCTGGCGCACGCGGTAGCCGCGCCAGGCCAGCCCCACCAGCAGCGCCAGCGCCAGCGCGATCAGCGCCAGCGGCCAGCGCACCGGGTGGTTCCACTCGGCCTGCTTGGCCACGCGCATCGCCGGGTCGATGCGGTAGTACTTGGCCAGGTCGCGCACCAGGATGCTCGGCTTGCCGTTGTGCGCCCAGGGCTGGAAGGCCAGTGCCACGTAGGGCCAGTAGCCCCAGGCCCACGGCGCGTCCTCGCGCACGATGGCCACCATCTGGTCGATGACCTTCTGCTTCTCCGGGCCGTCTTCCAGCGTCTGCATGATGCGGTACAGGCGGTCGTATTCCGGATTGCTGTAGTTGGCTGCGTTCTCGCCCTGCGTCGGGAACTTCGCGTTCGGGCCGTAGAGCAGGAACAGGAAGTTCTCCGCATCGGGGTAGTCGGCCAGCCAGCCCCACCAGAAGATCTGCTGCTTGCCCTTGAGCATCTTGTCCTGGAACTGGTTGTAGTCGGTCGCGCGGATCTCGAGCTGCACGCCGAGCTTGGCGAACTGCTTGACCATCCAGTCGAGTTCGGCCTTGATCTCCGGCGTGGGCGTGCGCTGGTAGTCGTAGTTCAGCACCAGCGGCTTGCCGGTCTTGGCCTCGCGGCCGTTCGGGTAGCCGGCCTCGGCGAGCAACTGCTTGGCCTCCTCGATGGTGCGGCGCACCGGCTGGCCGTTGACAAGCCTGTGCGTGACCCGGTTGAAGCCCTCGGGCGTGCCTTCACGCGAGCCGAAGACGCCCGGCGGGACCGGCCCGTGGGCGGTCACGCCGCCCTTGGCGCGAAAGATCCGGCCGTAACCCTCTTCCCAGTCGATCGCAATCGACAAGGCCTGGCGCAGCTTGCGGTTCTTCGCCTGCTGCTCGGGCGTGTCGCCCTTGCCAACCACCGGATCCAGCCAGTTGAAGCCGAGGTACCAGTTGTTGATGTCGGTCACCTGCGGGAAGGCGAAGCCCTTGGCCTCGTAGTCGGCCTTGACGCGGTCGGAGTCTTCCATGTCGACTCGGAAGTCCACGCCCCACTCGGGCCGCTCGATCTCGGGGATGTCGAGGTAGCCCTGCTTGAACATCTCCTTGCGCGGCACCTTCTCCTTGATGATGGTGGAGACGAAGGTGTCGGCGAACGGCATCATCTTGCCGCAGTCGGCGAGCAGGCCCGCCGCCTTGTCGGCCGGCTCGCCCTCGCAGGGATACGGCTCGCCGCGGTAATTCGGATTGCGCTTCATCACGTGCCGGCGGTCCTGCACGTACTCGGTCATCATGTAGGGCCCCGTGCCCACCGGCCACTTCACCAGCGACAGGCCGTTGGCATTCATGCCAGGCTGCGAATAGAAGGCGTCGGCCTCCCACGGCACCGGCGACGAGAAGGTCATCGCCAGCCAGTACTTCCACTGCGGGTACTTGCCCTTGATGCGAAAGCGCACCGTGTGGCTGTCGGGCGCCGTCACGCCGGCCAGCGGCCAGCGGCGGAAGTCGAGGAAGGGCTTGTCGACGCTGGATTCGGGCAGGCCCTTGAGCAGCTTGGCATCCTCGGCCTTGATGAGCTCGGCGTACTCCTTCAGCCCGATCACGTATTCGGAGAAGATGGCAAAGATCGGTGCCTCGATGCGCGTGGTCGCGTGCCGCTTGAAGGCGTAGACATAGTCCTCGGCGAGCAGTTCGCGCGTGCCCTGCTTGGCGAAATCCCAGGGTGAGCGCTTGTCGCCGACTTCACCCGGCTTCATCGCGTGGTACAGGTACTCGCCCTGGTCGTTCTTCGCGAACGCCGGGTGCGGCGCGTACAGGATGCCCTTCTTGAGCTTGATGTCGTAGACGCTCTCGGCGATCTGCTCGGCCGGCGCGTCGTCTGGCAACGGCTGGCCGGCCTTGTCGAGGTAATGCGGCCGGACGACCTCCTCGGCCGTCTTCGGAATCAGCACGTACGGCCGCTTGAGGTAGTGGTACGCGTACATCGGCTCGTAAGCCGAGTAGGTGTAGGGCGTCTCGGGGTTGCTGTACGACGCCGTCGGGTCGAGGTAGCGCGGCGAGCGCTCGTCGAAGGAGTTGAAGATGGTGTTGGTGGCCGCCGCGCCATCGGGGTACGGACTGTTGTTGCAGGCGGCCAGCACCAGCGACAACACCACAGCGAACCGCGCGCCCCACCGTTTCATCGGACCGTGCATGCGGTCGTCCCCTTCGAAGATCGGGAGCGCACCGCAGGCTTGACGCAGCGGCTCCGGAAATGAATCTGCCCCCGACGAACACCGGCTTGTGGCCGGGTCGCCGGAAGGCAGTCGCGGATCATAAGCTCACCGAATGCGGCACCCCTCAGGGTTTCACCGCCTGCGCCCCCCGGAACGCGGGGACGCCGATGCTTTAGAGGCCCGACTCCAGAGCATCTCACCAACCGATGAGCACATCGCGTGCCTGCACCACCAGTTGCACGCGCGCCCCGACCGGCAGCGTCACCTTGGTCGGCACGTGCCCGAAGGGCAACCCGGTGAGGATGGGCGTGCGTGTCACGCTGCGCAGCTGCGCCACCATGGTCTTCAGCGAATAGCCGCGGTCCAGCGGCGACGGGCGGAAGTCGGTGAAGGCGCCGAGCACGATCGCCCTCTGTGCATCAAGCACGCCGGCCTGCTGCAGCTGCAGCAGGCTGCGCTCGATGCGATAGGGATGCTCGTTGACGTCTTCGAGAAACAGCACGCCGCCCTTGATGCGCGGCCAGTGCGGTGTGCCCAGCAGCGAGGCGACCATGCACAGGTTGCCGCCCCAGAGCATGCCCTTCACGTCGAGCCCGTCGAAGCCTGGCTCGGTACGGAAACCCACCGCCTCGAGTTCGCCGCTCATCGCTTCGACGAAGCAGTCGCGCGTGACTTCGTCGACCGCATCGAGGGTCTTCTCGCCATGCTCGCCGGCCTCGCGGCCGAAATCGAAGCAGGCCATCGGCCCCGCCCAGGTGGTGCCGCGCGCATGCGCCAGCAGGCCCAATTGCAGCGCGGTGAAGTCGCTGTGTCCGACCCAGCGCGTACCGCGCTCGATGCTGGCACTGAGCATTTTCCAGTCGATGCGATCGAGCAGCCGGGTCAGGCCGTAGCCGCCGCGTGTGGCCATCGCGATCGAGGGCGACTGCTTCGCGACCCGGTGCAGCGCGGCCAGGCGCGTGTCGTCGTCTCCGCCGAATCGCTGGTGGCGCGCCAGCGCCGCGTCGTCGAGTTCGACCTCGAAGCCGAGCTTCGCCAGGCGCCGCTGTGCCAGGCGCAGCGGTTTCGCGGCGGCAACCACGCCGGAGGGCGTGAACAAGGTGAGTGTGCTCATCAGGGCGCGGCCGGCGGTTCGGGCAGATCGAGCTCGATCGCTTCGCCGGCGGGAATGGTGTCGGGCGCATCGCCCGGGGCTTCGCTGCGCTCGCCGCGGCGCTGGCGGTACTGTTCGCGGCGCTCGGCGAAGAACTCGCGCAGCACCTGCCCGCACTCGTCGGCCAGCACGCCCGTCACGAGCTCGGTGTGGTGATTGAGCTGGCGGTTGGCGAACAGGTCGACCACCGAGCCGGCGGCGCCGGTCTTCGGATCGAAGGCACCGAAGACGACGCGCTTGAAGCGTGCGTGCATCAGCGCCATCGCGCACATCGCGCAGGGCTCCAGCGTCACGTAGAGCTCGCACTCCGGCAGGCGGTAGTTGGACAGCAGCGTAGCCGCATGGCGCAGGGCGACGATCTCCGCATGGGCGGTCGGGTCGTGCTCGGTGATCGGCCGGTTGTAGCCGGTGGCCACGACCTGCCGGCCCGTCGGCGTCTCGCGCACGATCACCGCGCCCACCGGAACCTCGCCCACCAGCCAGGCGTTGCGGGCCTGGTCGATGGCGATGCGCATGGCCTGCTCGTCCTTCGGGTCGATCACGCGGGGCTCTCCTTTGGCGCGCATTCTCGCCTCAGTCTGTGAATAAGGAGGGCACTCCAGCCCGAAACGCGCGCCAGCGCCTAGGATTCCGCCATGAACACCCAGGATCTGCCCTCGTCCCCCTTGCTGGCCTTCGAACGCCAGCGTGCCGCCGCCTCGAATCAGCCCGGCCCGCCCTGGGCCGTCCGCGCCGAGCGCCTGCGCCGGCTGCAACACCTGTTGCTGGACAACGAGGCGTCGATCGCCCGCGCCATCGACGCCGACTTCGGCGGACGGCCCGCGATCGAAACCGAACTGGCCGAAGTCTGGCCCAGCCTCGAGGAGATCAAGGGCGCGCTGCGCCATGGCCGCGGCTGGATGAAGCCGCGCCGCGTCGGCGTGGGCAAGTGGTTCATCCCGGCGCGCGCTCAAGTGCTGCCGCAGCCGCTCGGCGTGGTCGGCATCATCGTGCCCTGGAACTACCCCCTGTACCTGGCCATCGGCCCGATGGCCGCGGCACTGGCTGCAGGCAACCGCGTGATGGTGAAGATGTCGGAGCTGACGCCGGCCTTCTCGGCGCTGTTGCAGCAACTTTGCGCGCAGGCCTTCACGCCCGAAGAGGTCTGCATCGTGACGGGGGGCCCCGAGGTCGCGGCCGAATTCAGCACCCTGCCGTTCGACCACCTGCTGTTCACCGGATCCACGGCCGTCGGGCGCAAGGTGATGGCGGCGGCGGCCGCCAACCTGACGCCGGTGACGCTGGAACTCGGCGGCAAGTCGCCTGCCGTGATCACCCCCGACTACCCGCTCGCCCATGCGGTGCAGCGCATCCTCGCCGGCAAGCTGCTCAACGCCGGGCAGACCTGCATCGCGCCGGACTACGTGCTGCTGCCGCGCGATCAACTGGCTGCCTTCGTCGAGGCGGGCCGCCAGGAGGCCCGACGCGGCTACCCGGCAGGACTGGCGGATGCGAACTTCTGCAGCGTCGTCAACGAGCGCCACTACGCTCGATTGGTGCACGAACTGGAGGAAGCGGTCGCGCGCGGCACGCGCAGCGAATGCCTGTTCGACGGCGCCGCGCGCGACGACGCAAGCCACCGCCTCGCTCCCACGCTGCTGGTCGACCCGCCCGCCGACTGCGGCGCGATGCGCGACGAGATCTTCGGCCCGCTGCTGCCGCTGGTGCCCTACGACCGGCTGGAAGACGCGATCTCCTTCGTCAATGCCCGCCCTCACCCGCTGGCGCTGTACTGGTTCGACCACGACGCGCGCCGCGTGGACGAGGCCCTGCATCGCCTGCCCGCGGGCGGCGTGACGGTCAACGACACGTTGCTGCACATCACCCAGGAGAGCCTGCCCTTCGGTGGCGTCGGTGCCTCGGGCATGGGCCACTACCATGGGCAGTGGGGATTCGACACCTTCAGCAAGCTCAAACCGGTGTTCCGCCAGTCGCGGCTGAACGGCATGGCGTTGTTCCTGCCGCCCTACCGGCCGCTGATGCGTCGACTGCTCGCGCTGATGAAGCGCTACTAGTCTCGGCGACATGAAGGTGCCCCCTCGGGCTGTGCCTGGCCACGGGGCCGGGGAGCGTGGACAATCGTCGACAGCGCAACCGCGACACGCCCCTTGCGGCGGCTCGTGGCCAACACCAGCGTGATCAGGGCGAACTCGGGAGCAACGCATGCATGGATTCATCACGACCCTGAAAGGCCTGTCCTTCGACAGCGCGCTGGCGCGCACCATCGAGGCGAAGCAGGCCGAGCCGGACATCGGCCTGCTGCCGCCCCGCAAGCTCGCCGGGCGCGGCGAGATCAGGCCCGTGGCCGCAGCAGCGCCGTCGCACTTGCGCCGCGCCCACACCAGCACGGGTGGCGCATGAACGCAGGCACCGCCACCCCGGCCGCGGACCTCGCAGCGCTCGAGATTTCTCTGCCCACGTCGCTGGAGCTGTGCAGGCTCGGGCTGGCCACCATGATCGACATCCGGCAATCGTTCGAGATCGAGATGAAGGGCGCCATCCCCGACACCGTGCACATCCCGATGTTCGAGGTGAAGCTGATGCTCGGCCACACGCTGACCGAGGACGAACAGGACATCCTGGACGCCGGGCAACCGAAGGACATCGACGCGAAGACCTTCTTCACGATGATCAACCAGTTGCACCATGGCAGGGACCATCTGCTCCTGTGCATCTGCAACAGCGGGCGGCGCAGCGTGACGGCGGCCTCGTTGCTGCGCTCGCTGGGTTACCCGAAGGCGCTCTCGGTGGCGGGTGGATTCCAGGCCTGGAAGAAGCTGCAGGCCACCCCGCCCGCATGATCTCCCGGCATCTGCACCGCGAAGAGCCGCGCAAGGCGATGTGTCCGGCCGGCCGCGCGGCGCGCAGCACCCCGTGATCGCCGCCGCGGCCGCGGCTGTCGGAGGTCTGTTCGTCCTGCGGGCGCTGGCCCACTGGGCGATCCTGCGGGGTCTGCGCGCGCCGCGCCTGCCGCACCCGGCGAGCGAGATCGCGCAGGGCGCCTTGCCCGCTTCGCTGCGCGAGCTTCACATCGCCGGGCCCAACGGGAGGCGGCTCTTCGCCCGCCTCGTGCTGCCACAGGAGCACGGCCACGGCCCGTGGCCGGCAGTCCTGGCGATGCATGGCTGGGGTGCCAACGCGGGGCTGATGTGGCCGGTCGTGCCGCCGCTGCGGGCTGCGGGATTCGCCACGCTGCTGCTCGACGCACGCTGCCATGGCCGCAGCGACGACGAGGACTTCAGCTCGCTGCCACGCTTCGCCGAGGACATCGCAGCCGGCCTCGTCTGGCTGCGGCAACAGCCGGAGATCGCGGCCGACCGCATCGCGCTGCTCGGCCACTCGGTGGGCGCCGGCGCGGCGATCCTGCATGCCTCACGACAGCACGATGTGTGTGCCGTCGTGAGTCTGTCGGCCTTCGCCCACCCGCGCGAAGTGATGCGCAGGCTGCTCGCCCAGCACCACATCCCGTTCGCACCGATCGGCTGGTACGTCCTGCGGCACGTGCAGCGGGTGATCGGCACCTCGTTCGACGCCATCGCTCCACTGAACACCTTGCCTCGGGTGCGCTGCCCGGTCCTGCTCGTGCATGGCCACGACGACCGCACGGTGCCGTTCGACGATGCGTTGCGGCTGCGAGCCGTGTCGCAGGGTGCCGAACTGCTGGCGCTCGAGGGCGATCACGACCTCAGCGCCACGCTCGCACCTCGAGCTGGCGTGCTCGTCGATTTCCTCACGGCGGCTTGTTTGGCCGGCAAGCAGGACTGATCGAGGCCGGCACCGACCTCAGGACACCGTGGCTTCGTCGCTGCGCTTGTCGCCGCGGTTGTCGAGCCAGCCGATCGTCACCTTGTCGCCTGCCTTGGCGCCCTTGATGACGAACTGCAGGAAGGGGTTCTTGGCGACGGACGGGCCCCACTGGGCCGTCATCACCGGTTTGCCGTTGTGGCTGGCAGTGATTTCCTGGATGAACCAGGCGGGGACCACCTTGCCGGAGGCGTCCTTTCGCTGGCCGGTTTCCATCTCGTGGCTCATCAGCACGCGCACGGTGGTCTTGTCACCGGCGGCTTGGGCGCGAATGCGCATCGGATCTGCCATGTCGTGCTCCTTGTTCGTCAGCCGCCGCAGCCGCCGAGCGTGACCTTGATTTCCTTCTGGGCGAAGAGCACCTTGTTGTCGGCGGTGATCACCACGGCGATCACGTTGGACGACTGGCCCATCTTCACGCGGGTGGAGATGTTGGGCTCCACCGCATCGGTGACCTCGAACAGCGCGGCCAGCATCGACGGGTTCTTCTCGACCAGCAGCAGGATGCGCTTGGCGCCGGCCAGCGTGGTCGATGCGCCCACGGGCACCACGGCGCCGTTCTCGGCGATGTCGGGGCCGGTGATGGTGACGTCCTTGCTCTCGGCGGGGCCCGAGGTGCCCAGCGCCTTCATCAGGTCGCCCATGGTCTTGGCATCGAACGCAGCCTGCGACCAGGCCGCCTGCGCCGCCTGGGGCAGCAGCCCCAGCCCTGCCAGCGCGGCAGCCACGGACGCACTGCGCGTCAGCATTTCTCGACGGGTCTGCATCTTGGGCCCTCCTCGGCGCGGATGTGTTCAGCCTGGCCGGCATGGTGAACCGGCACCCCCTGCAACCCCATTACCCAAATGGGCTATCGGGCCTCACCCATCGCGGTAATAGACGCTGGGGAGGGCTTGCCGCGCTAATAGGCCCCGCACTGGAGACACGCATGAACTTCGACAAGGAATTCGACGCCTCGGGCCTGGCCTGCCCGTTGCCCATCGTCAAGACGAAGAAGTCGCTCGCCGACATGGCCTCGGGCCAGGTGCTGCGCGTCGTCGCCACCGACCCGGGCTCGGTGTGCGACATGGCGGCCTTTGCCGAACAGACCGGCAACGCGCTGCTCGAATCGGGCTCCGAAGGCGGCAAGTACGTGTTCTTCCTGCGCAAGGCCTGAATCCATGGCCACCAAGAAGATGGCGATCATCGCCACCAAGGGCGCGCTGGACATGGCGTACCCGCCACTGATCCTGGCCTCCACAGCGGCGGCGCTGGGCTGGGAGGTGCAGATCTTCTTCACCTTCTACGGCCTGCAGTTGCTGCGCAAGGACTTGAGCGGCATCGCCATCAGCCCGCTGGCCAACCCGGCCATGCCGATGCCGGTGCCGATGCCGGTGATCGTCTCGGTGCTGCCCGGCATGCAGGCCATGGCCACCTCGATGATGAAGGCCAAGATGAAGAAGAAGGGCGTGGCCTCGCTGACCGAACTGCGCGACCTGTGCCAGGAGGCCGAGGTCAAGTTCATCGCCTGCCAGATGACGGTGGACCTGTTCGAGTTCGAGAAGAGCGATTTCATCGACGGCATCGAATACGGCGGCGCGGCGACTTTCATGAAGTTCGCCGGCGAGACCGACGTCTGCCTGTTCATCTGAGGCTGGCCATGAAACGCCTGCTGACGGCGCTGCTCGCGCTGCTCGGGTTGCTGGGCGCGCCCGCGTGCTTCGCGATCGGCCCTTACCTCGCCGGCACGGCGATGCCGGCGGGCGAACTGCCCGCGCTGATGGCGCAGCTCGAGCAGAAGCTGCGGGCCGATGGCTTCAACGTCGTCGGCCGCCACCTGCCGCGCGGCCTGCCGCAGCAGGGCAGCATCGTCGTCACCGATGCGAAGCTGCTCGATGCGGTGCGTGCCGCCGGAGGGCCGGCGATCGTGGCGGCGGCGATCCGCGTCGGCGTGAAGAGCGACGGCACGGTGTCGTACATGAACCCCGACTACTGGGGCCGCGCGTACCTGCGCGGCCAGTACGACGCGGCTCAGCCGGCCCTGCGTTCGGTGCGCGAGCGGCTGGCGCACGCACTGGGTGCAGGCGCGGCCTTCGGCGGCGACGTGCCCGAGGCCGATCTTGCCAACTACCGCTACATGTTCGGCATGGAACGCATCGACTCGCCGCGCAACGAGCTCAATGCCTTCGGCAGCTTCGACGAGGCGCTGCGCACGGTGCGCGACAACCTTGCCAAGGGCACGGGCCAGACGGCGCCGGTCTACGAGGTGGTGATGCCGCAGGCGCAGCTGGCCGTGTTCGGCGTGGCGCTGAACGATCCCGATTCCGGCGAAGGCTGGTGGGTGAACACCATCGGTGCCGACCACGTGGCGGCGTTGCCCTACGAGATCTTCATCGTCGGCGGCAAGGTCTACGCGCTGTACGGCCGCTACCGCATCGCGCTGTCGTGGCCGGCGCTGGGCATGGGCCAATTCATGCGCATCGTCCGCGCCCCCGACGCCATCCACCAGACGATGGGGCGACTCGCCGGCGCGCCGGCCCCCTGACGACGACAGCCGAGGAGCACGACGATGGAGCTGGCCACCCAACCCGCCACCGTGGTGATCTGGGGCGGCTTCGCCCTCGCCTTCGTCTTCGGCGCAGTCGCCAACCGCGCCAACTTCTGCACCATGGGCGCGGTCTCCGATGTCGTCAACATGGGCCACTGGGGCCGCATGCGCATGTGGCTGCTGGCGATCGCGGTGGCCATCGTCGGCGCCAACCTGCTCGGCCATGCCGGGCTGGTCGATCTGTCGAAGAGCGTCTACCAGCGCCCGACGCTGAACTGGCTGTCGCTGCTGCTCGGCGGAGGGCTGTTCGGCGTGGGCATGTCGCTGGCCGGAGGCTGCGCCAACAAGAACCTGATCCGCGTCGGCGGCGGCAGCGTGCGCTCGCTGGTGGTGCTGACTTTCCTGGCCATCTCGGCCTACATGACGCTCAAGGGCCTGTTCGGCCAGTGGCGAGCCAGCTGGCTGGACCCGGTGTCGCTGGACCTCGCCCGCTTCGGGCTGAAGGACCAGAGCCTGGCCTCGATGCTCGCGTCATCCAGCGGCCTGGCGCCGAAGACCGCCCTGCTCGCGGTGATGGCCGCCGTCGCCGTGCCGCTGCTGCTGTTCGTCTTCATGGACAGGCGCTTTCGCGCCAACCCGACGCAGTGGCTGGCCGGCCTGACCATCGGCGCCATCGTCACCGGCGGCTGGTACGTGTCGGGCCACCTGGGTTTCGGCGAGAACCCGGACACGCTGGAGACGGTCTACTTCGCCACCAACACGCGCACCATCGAGTCGCTGAGCTTCGTCGCGCCGCTGGCCTACAGCCTGGAGCTGCTGCTGATGTGGACCGACAAGTCGCTGCACCTGAGCTTCGGCATCGCCACGGCGCTGGGCGTGGTGCTCGGCTCCGCGGCCTGGGCGCTGGCCACGCGCAGCTTCCGGTGGGAAGGCTTCGCCTCGCTGCAGGACCTGCGTGACCAGCTCGTCGGCGCCATGCTGATGGGTTTCGGCGGCGTCACTGCGATGGGCTGCACCGTCGGCCAGGGACTCACCGGCGTGTCGACGCTGGCACTGGGATCCTTCGTCGCGCTGGCCGGCATCGTCGGCGGCGCCGTCGCCACGCTCAAGTACATCACCTGGCGCGCCGAGCGCGAGGCCTAAACCGCCGTCTGGCCGAGGAGCACCACCATGAAGAAGTTGATCGGAGCCATGCTGGCCTCGTCCGCCATGTTCGCGCTGCCTGCGCTGGCGGCCGAAGAGGCCTGGGTCGCCGAAGCGCGGGCCGTGGCTGGCTCGGTGCCGCCCAAGCTGCTGTCGGTGTTGACCGAGGAGATCAAGCAGTCGGGCCCCGAAGGAGCGATCGCCATCTGCCGCGACGAGGCGCCCAAGCTCGCCCGCGCGGCCTCGCAGGAGACCGGCTGGGCGGTGCGCCGCGTGAGCCTGCGCAACCGCAATCCGAAGGCGGTGCCCGATGCATGGGAGCAGGCCGCGCTGATGGATTTCGACCGCCGCGCTGCCGCCGGCGAGAAGCCGGCCACGCTGGAGCGGGCCGAGCTGGTGCAGGAAGACGGGCGCGCGGTGTACCGCTACATGCGCGCACTGCCCACGCAGGAACTCTGCCTGGGCTGCCACGGTACGGACGACCGGCTCAGCCCCGCCGTGAAGGCGCGGCTGGCCGCGCTGTACCCCGACGACAAGGCGGTGGGCTACGGACTCGGCCAGATCCGCGGCGCGATGACGATCAAGAAGCCGCAGTGAGCGCGGCGCTCAGGCGCGGCAGACGGCCAACGGCGAGGAGAGCAGCGATTCGATGTGCGTGCCGGCGGCATCCGCATGCTGCGCATGCAAGGCCAGCACCTGCTCGGCCAGCCGCGTGAAGTGCAGCGCGCCCTGCCCGGTGTGGCGCTGCAGCGACCGGCCCGCATCGCCCGCGCACCAGGCCTGATAGGCATCGACCAGCGACGGATACAGCTGGCGCCGCAAGCCGTCGAAACCCGCGAACCAGAAGTGGATGGACGCGGCCGAGCCGTCGGCCAGCAGCGTGGGCAGGGTGTGCGTGAAGTCGGCGAGGTGGTCGCGCACGGCGCGCACCAGCAGCTCGGTGCGCCGATCCTGCAGCGCCAGGCGCATCGCCGCCCAGCCGGGCTCCAGCCAGCGGCCGGCGCGGTGCTCGCCGAGCTCGTGCAGCACCAGCGTGCGACTCTGCTCGTCGAGCAGGCGCGGCAGCGCGGCGTGGAAGTCCTCCTCCAGGCCGTAGGCGCGCGACACGGCACGGAACGGCCCGTCGAGCTTCTTCAGGCCCAGGGCCTCGAACTTCTCCCACAGCCAGCGCGCCATCGATTCGCGGCGCAGCACGATGCGCTCGCCCTGCAGCGCCGCGGGCGGCGCCAGCAGGCTGCGGGCGAACTCGCGGCCGCACACCTGCAGCGTGACACCGTCATCCAGGGTCTGCAGGTGGTCGAGCTCGGCGATGAAGAAGACCGGCCGCTGCGGCCCGACCAGGCCCGCCCCGTAGACCAGGCCCTGCGGCTGCAGCAGCGCGTTCAGCTCGGCCACGTCGAACGGATCGAAGTCACCGCCCTCGCCCACCGGCAGGCGCACGAAGTCCTTGTCCTCCAGATCGGCCCACTGCGCCTCGCGGCGCGCCAGCCACTGGCCCACAGCCTCGCGCGACAGCGCCGCACCCAGCGGCAGGCCCTTCTCCCAGCGGTAGAACTCGCGCATCTGCAGCAGAAAGGTGCACAGGCTCAGGTCGGCCGCATGGCGCGCGTCGGCGATATGGCAGTTGGTCTGCACCGCCTCGATGAGGGGCTGCAGCTTCATGTGCCGGGGCCGGGGTGACGCCGGCGCGGCTGCCAGGCCGCGATGGCATCGACCATCGCCCTCCAGGGCAGGTCGAGCAGGCTGCCGTGGCGCACGTGCGCCAGGCCGATCATGCGGTGGACGTCGTCATCCGGTGCTTCCAGGATGTGCTGCAGTGCGATCAGCCCGCCGCACTGCAGCTGCAGCGCCTTGGCGTGCGTCAGCGGCACGGGCGGCCGCGGCAGCCGCAGCACGAAGCCGGCGCGTTCACGCAGCAAGGCAGACAGCGTCGTGCAGTTGGCCTGCGCGACCGGCGAGCCGCAGGTCATCGCATCGGTCTCGCCCATCGCATGGCGGGTGGCCAGTTCGCAGCGGGCCGAGCGGGCCAGCAGGGCCTTGGTGAACACGCAGGCCGACGGCCCGTGGCAGCACGACGAAGCCGCGGAACACGGATCGTCCATCCCGTGGCCCTCAGTCGTCACCGCTGGGCCCGGCCTCGCGGACCTGGCCGAGCAGGTCTTCGGCCTGCAGCTCGTTGTCGGCGAACATGACCTTCACCCTGCCCGGCGTGCCCGGCGGGTCGGCCGCGCGCAGCGCCTTGGCCTCGGCAGACGCCTCGCGGAAGCGCTCGAACTGGTTCAGCTTCTTCTGCACGCCCAGCGGCATGACACGGTACAGGTAATAGGGCACAGGATGGATCTCCGCTTCACACGTAGCGCTTGGAGGCACGGCGCCGCCCGGGCAGCGCCTTCTGGATCACCACGCCGCGCAGGGCGGCGAGGTCGGGCAGCGGCGTGGCGGGGTAGGCAGGATTGAGCGGCTGCAGCCGCCAGCCCTCGCCCTCGCGGCGCAGTTGGCGAAAAGTCCACTCCTCGCCGACGAAGGCGAGCACGAAGGAGCCGTCGCGGGTGGCGCCATCGGGCTCGACGACGATGATCTCGCCCTCGTTGAACTCCGGCACCATGCTGTCGCCGAGCACCATCAGCGCGAACGACTCGCTGCCGCTGTCGCAGCCACTCATCACAGCACCTCCGTGCGGATCTGCCCGGCCGCGACGCCGGCGGCGCGCAGCTCGTCATGCAGCACGTGCACGAAGGCCTCGGGCCCGGCGAGGTAGAAGTCGCAGGCGATGTCGAACAGGTCGGCGCGCATCGCCTGCGCGAGCTGCCGCGCGCCGGCGGCGATGTCGCTGTGGTACGCGAGGTGATGCTCGAAGCCATCGAGCGCCGACGACCAGGCACGGCACTGGTTGACCATGAAGTGGCCGTCGGGCCGCGTGGCCAGCCAGAACAGCGACAGCGAGGGCGCCTCGTCGCGCGCCAGCGCATGCTCGATCAGGCTCTTCACCGGCGCGAAGCCGAGGTCGCAGGCGGCGAACACCAAGGGCCGCTCGTCGCTGTCCAGCACGAACTCGCCGACCGGCCCCCAGAGGTCGACCGACGCGCCGGGCTGCAGGCCGCCGTCGAACACCTGGCGCGAGAACGCATCCCCGGCCTCGCGCGCGATGAGAAACAGCAGGTTGCGGTCATCGCAGGGGCAGCTCGCCACCGGCAGCGTGAGGTGCGTGTCGTCGCTGCCCGAGTCGCCGCCGCTGAGCCCCAGCGTCACCGACTGGCCGGCCAGAAAGCGCAGCCGGTGCGTGCGCGGTGTCTGCAGGTGCAGCAGGCGTGTGTCTGCCGCCAGCTCGCGCACCTGGCGCACGGTGGTGACGATCTGCTGCGTGGCGATGTCCTGCGGGCCGCCGGCCTCCAGCGTCTCCAGCGTCAGCTCGCTGCTGGCCGCCGTGTGGGCGCACATCAGCGTGTAGCCCTGCGCCTTCTCTGCCTCGGACAGCGGGTAGTCGGTGTGCTGCACGCGCGCCACCTCGCCGTCGATGACACGCACCTTGCACATGCCGCAAGTGCCGTTGCCGCAGCCGTAGTTGAGCTTGAGGCCGGCGCGCAGCCCCGCCTGCAGCAGCGTGTCGTGCCCCTCCACGCTGAACTGGTGGCCGCTGGGGCGCACCGTCACCTGGGCACACATCACCTTGAGCATGTCGTCCATCACGTCCAGCCTGTCGACGGGTTCGGTGGCGAGCGCGCGGGCCAGGCCCGAGCTCGCCTGGGCGACGAGGCGGCGCAGCCCCTCGTCCTGCGGCGCCGCGTCGAACTGCGCACGCATGGCGTCGCGCAGCTCCAGCACCAGCGCGTGGTAGCACTGCAGGTGGCGGCGCAGGTCGGCCAGCTCCTGGCTCTGGCGGAACAGCCGCTGCGCCAGCACCTCCTGGCTGGGCAGGATGCGCTCGCGCACTCGCCGGCCGAAAGCCTCGTCCTTGATCTGCACGACACGCTCGAGCAGGCCGCCGTCCTCGATCTGCGCCTGCGGGTACAGGCGCAGCAGCGCATCGGTGGAGACCATGCCGTCGGACAGCGGCAGCTCGCCGTCGCGCACGCGCTGCTGCAGCACGCCGCGGGGCACGCCCACGAGGTGGGCGGCGCGCCAGACGGTGAGCCATCGGGACATGAGGGCTCGTCTCAGTCGGGCCCGGCGACACGGTCGAGGTAGCGCGCACGGTAGAGCAATCGCGGGCGCTGCGGGTCGTCGATGAAGGCGTCGCGGTCGTGCAGAACGTTGTTCGCCACCAGGCCCATGCCGGGCTCCAGACGCACGCACAGCACCGGCGCCGACGGGCTGGCCAGCAGCGCCTCGAGACAGGCCACCGCCGCGCGCGTGGCGGCGTCGCCCTTCCATTCGATGCTGCGCGTGCGCGCCGTGTAGCGCATGTGCAGCTGCCCATGCGAGTCGACGCTGAACACCGGGCCGGATTGCGCCGGCCTCGCCTCGCCCGCCTCGTCGGTGCGTGCGGGGATGGTCATGGCGTCTTCGGCCATCAGCGCGCGCACATGGGCCGGGTCGGCGTCGCGCAGCATCAGGTAGGCCAGCTCATGGTCGAGCAGGTGGTTGCTGCCGCCACTGGCCGCCGGCCGCACGCAGTGCAGGATCATGCCGCGGATGGCCCGCTGCGGCGGGTGGTAGTAGCCGTCGGTGTGCCACCTGATAGCGCGGTTGGTGTACGGGATGAAGGCCGCCGCCGGCCCGGCGCCTTCGCGCACAGTGATCGGCGAGATGCCGTCCTCGTCGGCCAGCCAGTTGGCGTCCAGCCGCAGCAGGCCGAGCTGGCGGCCGAGTTCGCGGGTCAGTGCCTTGTCCTCGCCCGTGGCGCCGCTGCGATACAACACCATGTTGTGGCGCGCGCAGCGGTCGAGCAGCGCGGCACGCTCGGCCGAGGTGAGTGCCAGCGGGTCGCGCAGCGTGACCGTGAGCGACTCTGCGCTGCGCGGCAAGTCGGCCAGCTTGGCCTCGCGCCAGTCGCGCCAGGCGCGGTCGTCGTCGAGGTCGAACGGGTTGCCCACGGCGGCGCTCGTGCGTGCCAGGGTCGGGGCAGGCTGGGCGTTCATCGTCAGTCTCCACTCAGCGCACCGCGCCGCGCGCTGCGCGGCTCGGTCGAGAACACACCCTGCATGGCGCGCTGCAGCATGCCCACCGCCTCGGGCACCTCGGCGGCCATCACCTGGTCGATGACCCAGTGACGGTCCTTCTCGGGCACGGTGGCCTCGAGGCGGCTGCCGAGGTAGCGCACGAAGGCGAAATCGGGCCCCTCGGATTCGCTCCAGCCGAACTCGGCGTAGTGGCCTGACAGCGCATTGAACTGGTCGATGAAGCGCTCGCGGTAGTCGTCGCCCTCCACCGGGCCGAGCAGGTCGGCCTCGTTCTCGCGCAGGATCTCGGCCACGCGCAGCACCAGCGCGGTGGTGAACGGCGTGCGCGCATCGGCGCCGAGCTGCGCGTAGGCCAAACGGTCGATGCCGCACAAGAGGAACACCAGCACCTCGCGCACGAAGCCGAAGTAGGCCGGCCCGGCGTCGATGTCGAAACCCGCCTCGCGCATGCGCTTGAGCATGTTGATGGCCACACGCCAGGCGATGAAGGCCATCGCACTGGCGGTCTGCTCCGGGCTCTTCGGCTGTTCGGCCTTGAACCAGTGGGCCTTGATGCGCAGGTTGGTGGCCATGAAGTGGGATCAGTACCCGCCCTTGCCCAGCGGCTGCGGCAGGCCGGCCACCTTGGCGCCCTGCTTGGCCGGGCCGGTGGGGAACAGGTCGTACAGCGCCTTGCTGTCGCAGCCGGGCATCACCGCGCCCAGGCCCTTGAGCATGTTGCGGAAGTTCGGCGTGTGGCCGTGCTCGCGGTACTCGTCGCGCAGGTAGTTGACGACCTTCCAGTGGTCGTCGGTCAGCGTGATGTTCTCGGCGGCGGCGATCACGCGCACCACTTCGTCGCTGTAGTCGGGCTCGAGCAGGTAGCCCTCGCCATCGGTCTCGAGTTCGTTGCCGTTCACGGTGTAGCTCATCGTTCGCAATCTCCTCGTTCAGGTCACTCAATCGCCCACGGCGGCCGCCGATTTGTGCGGCACGAACACGCCGCAGCCCATCAGCCGGTGCGCGCCCAGGCCGTGCTCCAGCACACGCAGCGCAGCGGCAGCGCGCAGGCCATGCAACATCAGGCTGTAGCCATGCAGCGCCCGCTGCGGGCCGCGCCATTCCTGCTCGCGCCCGCAGACGCGGTGGCAGCTCACGTCGAGCTGCTGCAGCTCGGCACCCACCGCGTCGAGGAAGCCGGCCTCGTCGGCCTCGCCCGCATCGACGAAGTACGCATACAGCGTGGTATGCGGCAGCAGCTCGCGCAGTTGCGGCTCGCCGAGCGTGATCTCGTGGCCGGCCACGTGCAGCGTGCTGCCGGCGAAGCCGTGCAGCTCGGCAGCCCGCTCCCGGGCGACGCGCAGCACCAGCCTTGAACGAGCCGACAGCAGCGCCGGCTCGACGCTGCCCTGCACCAGCTTCACCGGATGCACCGCGGCTTGCGGGTCGTCGGCGAGCCAGGGCAGCACTTGCGAGACCGCTTGCGCGACCGCCAGACGGTGGTCTCTGGGCAGGGCATGGCCTTGCAGTGGGAAGGCGACGTCGACGCGTGCGGATGCAGGTGCGTTCATTGCGCTTGTTCCGAGAGCTTGCACAGGTTGTGCGAATCGCGGCAGGCGCTGCCCGCTGGGGGCTCATGCCGGGGCGGTCGGCCTTGCAGGCCGACTGCACTGCGATGCTCGCGCCAGGGTCGTGCCGCAGAACTCACTACGCGACCTGCGGTCGCTGCGTTCAAACAGCCGCGGCAAGTCAGTTCACGAAGCGCGCTGGCGCGCGCCGACCCTGGCGCTGCGCTTCTCGTCGCCCCCGAAATCGCCCCCAGCGGGCAGCGCCTGCCGCGAAGTCCACCTGTGGTTCGTCTCGTGTCGCATGCCACCACTGGTTCAGCAAAGGCGCGCCGGGGCAGGCGCAGGCGCGCCTCTGAGGTGCCGAGAAGCGCAGGGCTCGTGGCCGCGCGCACAGCGCGCATCGTCTTCTGACTCGTCGACGCTGTCCGAACGCAGCGACCGAAGGGAGCGTAGTGAGTTCGGCGACGGGGCCATGAGACCGAGCATCGCAGGGGAGTCGGCGCGCAGCGCCGACCGCCGAGGCGAAGCGCCGTAGCTTGCCCGGGCGCGCCTTTGCCGCTCCACCGTCCGATGTAGCGCAAGAGACTCACGAAGAACGCTCCTGCTGCGATTCAGCCCAGCGCAGCAACGCCCGGCCCCAGTCAGCGGCCGTCTGCGCGTCGATCTCGAACACCGTGAACCGGCTCTTCTCGCGGATGCGGGTGCGCAGCAGGCTCATGCCGCCGGCCTCGAAGTCGATCTGCTGCAGCTCGATCTCCTGTCCGCCCAGGGGCACGCGCAGCTTGTCCAGCGGTGTCACACGGGTCATGACGCTCTCCAATGCCTCGCCATTGAGCGCGGCGGGGGCACGGGGCGTCTATCACCGCGACGGGTAAGCCCCGCATAACCCATTTGGGTAATGCGCCGCACCCAACCGGAGTGATGGCGCGCGCCGGGGGGGCTGCCTAGGATCCGTCCACCCAAGGAGACATGCCCATGGCCAAGAAGATGCACGACACGCCGATGCTCGACCAGCTCGAGAGCGGCCCCTGGCCCAGTTTCGTGACCGGCCTGAAGCGGCTGGCCAAGGACAAGGACTACATGGTCGACCTGATGGGTCAGCTGGAGACGTCCTACCGCACCAAGAAGGGCTACTGGAAGGGCGGCACGGTCGGCGTGTTCGGCTACGGCGGCGGCGTGATCCCGCGCTTCACCGAGCTGAAGGACGAGAACGACAAGCCGGTCTTCCCCGACGCGGCCGAGTTCCACACGTTGCGCGTGCAGCCGCCGGCCGGCATGCACTACAACACCGAGGTGCTGCGCAAGATGTGCGACATCTGGGAGCGGCACGGCTCGGGCCTGATCGCCTTCCACGGACAGTCCGGCGACATCATGTTCCAGGGCGCCAGGACCGACAAGGTGCAGGACGCCTTCGACGAGCTCAACGAGCTCGGCTTCGACCTCGGCGGCGCCGGCCCGGCGGTGCGCACCTCGATGAGCTGCGTCGGCGCGGCGCGCTGCGAGCAGAGCTGCTATGACGAGGCCAAGGCGCACCGGCAGGTGATCAACACCTTCCTCGACGACATCCACCGCCCGGCGCTGCCCTACAAGTTCAAGTTCAAGTTCTCGGGCTGCCCGAACGACTGCATGAACTCGATCCAGCGCTCCGACATGGCCGTGATCGGCACCTGGCGCGACAACATGCGCACCGACGAGGGCCTGGCGCGCCAGTGGTTCGCGGCGCACGGCATGAACGAGCTGGTCAACAACGTGATCTCGCGTTGCCCGACCAAGACCATCATGCTCAAGGAGGTGAAGGACGTGGCCGCGGGGCCGACCATCTCCAGCGTGAAGATCAGCGACACCCACGCGCTGGAGATCGACAACAGCAACTGCGTGCGCTGCATGCACTGCGTCAACGTGATGACCGGCGCGCTGGCCAAGGGCACCGACACCGGCGCCACCATCCTGATCGGCGGCAAGCGCACGCTGAAGATCGGCGACCTGATGGGCACCGTGGTCGTGCCCTTCCTGCCGCTGAAGACCGACGAAGACTACGAGGCGCTGGTCGAGCTGGGCCAGAAGGTGATCGACTTCTTCGCCGAGAACGCGCTCGAGCACGAGCGCACCGGCGAGATGATCGAGCGCATCGGCCTGGTCAACTTCCTCGAGGGCATCGGCGTGGACATCGACCCGAACATGGTCGCCACGCCGCGCACCAACCCCTACGTTCGCACCGACGGCTGGGACGACGAAGTCGCCCGCATCCAAGCGAAGAAGTCAGCCTGAGGAGCCGAAGACCATGGCCACGATGCGCACCCCCATCGAAAGCGGCGTGCCGGACAACCGGCCCTACCTGCACCCTGCCCTGCTGAAGAACTACGGCAACTGGCGCTACCACGACCGGCCGCGCCCGGGCGTGCTGCACCACGTCTCGCACAGCGGCGACGAGGTGTGGAGCGTGCGCGCCGGCACGCAGCGGCAGATGGACGTCTACACCATCCGCAAGCTGTGCGACATCGCCGACACCTATGCCGAAGGGCATGTGCGTTTCACGATCCGCAGCAACATCGAGTTCATGGTGTCCGACCCGGCGAAGGTCGACCCGCTGATCGGCGCGCTCACCGAGGCCGGCTTTCCGGTCGGCGGCACCGGCAACTCGGTGTCGATGATCGCCCACACGCAGGGGTGGCTGCACTGCGACATCCCCGGCACCGACGCCTCGGGCGCGGTGAAGGCGCTGATGGACGACCTCTACGCCGAGTTCATCCGCGAAGACATGCCGAATCGCGTGCACCTGTCCACCAGCTGCTGCGAGATCAACTGCGGCGGCCAGGCTGACATCGCGATCATCGTGCAGCACACCAAGCCGCCGAAGATCAACCACGACCTGGTGGCCAACGTCTGCGAGCGCCCCGCGGTGGTGGCCCGCTGCCCGGTGGCGGCGATCCGCCCGGCGCTGGTCAACGGCAAGCCCTCGCTGGAAGTCGACGAGAAGAAGTGCATCTGCTGCGGCGCCTGCTACCCCCCGTGCCCGCCGATGCAGATCAACGACCCGGAGCATTCGAAGCTGGCCATCTGGGTGGGGGGCAAGAACTCCAACGCGCGTGGCAAGCCGACCTTCATGAAGATGGTCGCCTCCGGCCTGCCGAACAACCCGCCGCGCTGGCCCGAGGTGTCGGAGATCGTCAAGAAGATCCTCTACACCTACAAGGAAGACGCCCGCTCGTGGGAGCGCATCGCCGACTGGGTGGAGCGCATCGGCTGGCCGCGCTTCTTCGAGAAGTGCGACCTGCCCTTCACCAAGTACCTGATCGACGACTGGCGCGGCTCGCGGGCCAACCTGAACGCGTCGACGCACATCCGCTTCTGAGGCAGGCACGATGAAATTCGGCATCCTCGTCAGCGAAGGCCCGTACACGCACCAGGCCAGCGACACGGCCTACCAGTTCGCCCGCGCGGCGATCGAGAAGGGTCACGAGATCCAGCGCGTGTTCTTCTATCACGACGGCGTCTACAACGCGACGCGGCTCACCGAGCCGCCGCAAGACGACCGCCACGTCGTCAACCGCTGGTCGGCACTGAACGCCGAGCACAAGGTCGACCTCGTGGTGTGCGTGGCCGCCGCACTGCGCCGCGGCATCAAGGACGAGGTGCTGGCGCCGGGCTTTCGCATCAGCGGCCTCGGCCAGCTGGTGGACAGCGGCATCAAGGCCGATCGTTTCGTGACCTTCGGAGACTGAACGATGAAGAAGTTCATGTTCGTCAACCGCAAGGCCCCCTACGGGACGATCTACGCGCTCGAGAGCCTGGAGGTCGTGCTCATCGCCGCCACCTTCGACCAGGACGTCAGCCTGGTCTTCCTCGACGACGGTGTCTACGAGCTGGCCAAGGGCCAGGACACGCAGGGCATCGGCATCAAGAACCACTCGAAGACCTACCGCGCACTCGATGGTTACGACGTCGAGAAGCTCTACGTCGAGCGCGAGTCGATGCAGGCCCGCGGCCTGAGCGAAGACGACCTGATCGTCGACGTCGAGGTGCTGTCCAGCGTCGAGATGGCCGCGCTGATGGCCGAACAGGACGTGGTCCTGAGTTTCTGAGGAATGGCCATGCTGCACATCGTCAACAAGTCGCACCGCCAGACCACCTCGCTCGCGAGCTGCCTGCGCCTGGCGCAGGACGGCCACGCGCTGCTGCTCATCGAGGACGGCGTCTATGCCGCCACGACCGCCGGCGCCGCCTCGGCCGGCCTGGCCGAAGCGCTGGCGCGCCTGAAGGTCTACGTGCTGCGGCCCGATCTCGAAGCCCGCGGCGTCGCCGCGGCACTGGCCGAAGGCGTCACCGCCGTCGACTACACCGGTTTCGTCGACCTCGTCGCCGAGCACACCAACAACCAGACCTGGCTCTGAATCCCAAGGAGATCGACATGGGCATCGAAATCAACGGCAAGACCTACGAAACCGACGAAGAGGGCTACCTGATCAACCTCGCCGAATGGGACGAGGCGGTCGCCAACGTCATCGCCAAGACCGAGAACGTCGAGATGACGCCCAGCCACTGGGAAGTCGTCAACTTCCTGCGCGAGTACTACGACGAGTACCAGATCGCCCCGGCCGTGCGCGTGCTGACCAAGGCGATCGGCAAGCAGCTCGGCCCGGACAAGGGCAACAGCAAGTACCTCTACGAGCTGTTCCCCTACGGCCCGGCCAAGCAGGCCTGCAAGATCGCCGGCCTGCCCAAGCCGACCGGCTGCGTCTGACCCGGCTGGCTCGCAACGCGCGGAAGCGATTCGCATGTCGGCCCTCACGATCGCCTACGCGCTGCTGTTCTATGCGGCCACGGCGATGCTGGTCGTCGGCGTCGCGCTGAAGATCCGCAGCTACCTGCGCACGCCCGCGCCACTGAAGATCCCGACCACGCCCGCGCCGACCACGCAAGGCGGCGTGGCGCTGCGGCTGGCGCGCGAGGTGGTGCTGTTCGAGAGCCTGTTCAAGTCCAGCAAGTGGACCTGGATCTTCGGCTGGATGTTCCATGCCGCGCTGCTGCTGGTGCTGCTGCGCCACCTGCGCTACTTCCAGGAGCCGGTGTGGACGCCGGTGCTGTGGGTGCAGTTCTTCGGCACCTATGCCGGCTTCGCGATGGTGGCCGGCCTGGCCGGCCTGTGGGCGCGTCGTTTCCTGGTCGACCGCGTGCGCTACATCTCCACGCCGTCAGACCACCTGCACCTGGCGCTGCTGCTGGCCATCGGAGCGTCGGGCCTGACGATGCGCTTCGTCGCGCACACCGACATCGTGGCACTCAAGGCGTTCATGCTCGGGCTCATGCGATTCGACTGGCAGCCGCTGCCGGGCGACCCTCTGCTGCTGCTGCACCTCACGCTGGTGGCGCTGCTGATGTTCGTGTTCCCGATCAGCAAGCTGCTGCATGCGCCGGGCCTGTTCTTCAGCCCGACGCGCTACCAGGTCGACAACCCGCGCGAAGTGCGCCACGTCGCGTCCTGGGCGGCCGCACTCGACAAGTAGAACCATGGCCACCGCCGCCTTCGAGACGCCCAAGCTCAAGCCCTACCCGGTGATCCCGGTGATCGCCGAGGGCTCGATGGCGCACAGCAGGCCCTTCGTCGCTTCGTCGGCGATCCAGCAGGCCGTCGGCTTCCCCGGCGAGCTGGCCGAAGGCTGGGAGCAGCGCGCGATCGCCAAGATGGGCGAGCTGCTCGGCAAGTACCGCAGCCTGCAGGTCTACATGGACGCCTGCGTGCACTGCGGCGCCTGCTCCGACAAGTGCCACTACTTCCTGGGCACCGGCGACCCGAAGAACATGCCGGTGGCGCGCCAGGACCTGATGCGCGCGGTGTACCGCCGCTACTTCACCTTCGCCGGCAAGCATTTCCCGAAGCTGGTCGGCGCCGTCGACATGACGAAGGAGGTGCTCGACGACTGGTACGCCTACTACCACCAGTGTTCGGAGTGCCGCCGCTGCTCGGTGTTCTGCCCCTACGGCATCGACACTGCCGAGATCACCATGGCCGCGCGCGAGATCATGGACGCGGTGGGCCTGGGCCAGAAGTACAGCAACGAGATCATCGGCAAGGTCCACCGCATCGGCAACAACCTCGGCCTGCCCGGCCCGGCGCTGGAAGACACGCTGCTCGGCCTGGAAGAAGACGTCAAGGAAGACACCGGCGTCGACGTGCGCTACCCGCTGGACGTGCAGGGCGCCGAGGCGCTTCTGGTCACGCCGAGCGCCGACTTCTTCGCCGAACCGCATGTCGAGAGCCTCATCGGCTACGGCAAGGTGTTCCATGCCGCCGGCATCAGCTGGACGCTGTCGAGCAAGGCCAGCGAGGCCGGCAACTTCGGCATGTTCATCGGCAACTACGAGCAGCTGCGCAAGATCGCGCTGCGCATCCGCGAGGCCGCGCTGGAGCTCGGCGTCAAGCGCATCGTGGTCGGCGAATGCGGCCATGCCTGGCGCGTGGCCTACAGCTTCTGGAACACGCTGGTGGGCATCGGTGCCGGCGGCAAAGACCCCTTCGCGATCCAGCTGCAAAGCCAGCTCGACGGCCGCTACAAGCAGCCGATGCACATCTGCGAACTCACGTACGACCTGATCCAGCGCGGCGCGCTGAAGTTCGACAAAGAGAAGAACGACGACCGCATCATCACCTTCCACGACTCGTGCAACGTGGCGCGCGCCTCGCGCATGGGCGACCTGCCCGGCGGCCAGTTCGTCATCCCGCGCGAGATCATCAAGGCGGTGGCGAACCGTTTCCACGACATGGCACCGGAGACCATCCACGAGAGCACCTTCTGCTGCGGTGGTGGCGGCGGCCTGCTGACCGACGACCTGATCGAGCTGCGCGTCAAGGGTGCGCTGCCGCGCATGGAAGCGCTCAAGAACGTCGTCGACCAGCACGGCGTGAACTTCATGGCGACGATCTGCGCGATCTGCAAGGCGCAGTTCAGCAAGGTGCTGCCCTATTACGGCTTCGACATGGGCATGGTCGGCGGCGTGCACCAACTGGTGAGCAAGTCGATTCGACTCGGCGAGCCGAACTGAACAGATTCACAGGAGACACCCCATGTCCGGTCCATCGCAATCGGTGAAGGCCCAGCCGCTGAACTTCCGCCGCTACAAGGACGGCGACGCGAAGCCGCTGCCCTGGCAGCAAGAGATCTTCGACGCCGACCACTCGCACAAGTGCCCGACCTACATCCAGAGCACGCCGCCCTGCCAGGGCTCGTGCCCGTCGGGTGAAGACATCCGCAGCTACCTGAACATCGTGCGCGGCATCGAGAAGCCGCCGGCCGGCGTGCCCTGGCAGGAATACGCCTGGCGGCGGCTGACCGAGGCCAACCCGCTGCCCTCGGTGATGGGCCGCGTCTGCCCGGCGCCTTGCGAGTCGGGCTGCAACCGCAACGAGGTGGAAGACTTCGTCGGCATCAACTCGGTCGAGCACTTCCTCGGCGAGTACGCCATCGCCAACAAGCTGGCCTTCCCGAAACCCGCGAAGCAGACCGGCAAGAAGGTCGCCGTGATCGGCGGCGGCCCGGCCGGCCTGTCGGCCGCCTACCAGCTGGCACGCAAGGGCCACGCGGTGACGATCTTCGACGAGCGCGCCGAGCTCGGCGGCATGATGCGCTACGGCATTCCGGGTTTCCGCACGCCGCGCGCGGTGCTCGACGCCGAGATCCAGCGCATCCTCGACCTGGGCGTGACGGCGCGCATGGCCACGCGCATCGGCACCGACATCACGATGGAGCAGATCCGCGCCGACTTCGACGCGGTGTTCCTCGGCCTGGGCGCGCAGTCGGGCCGGCCGCTGCCGGTGGAAGGCTCGGACGCGCCGAACTGCGTCACCGCCACCGCCTACCTGAAGGCCTTCAACGACGGGCGCCTGCGCCATGTCGGCAAGCGCGTGGTCGTGGTCGGCGGCGGCGACACCTCGATCGACGTGGCCACGGTGGCGCGCCGCCTCGGCCACATCGAGCAGGCCCGCGAGAGCGACCGCCCCGAGCACGCCATCGCCGGGCAGGTGGCGCATGACGTTGCCGAAGTCACGGCGCGCCAGGGCGCCGACGTGACGCTGACTTCCATCTTCGCCGTCGACAAGATGCAGGCCAGCCGCCACGAGGTGGAGCATGCGCTGGCCGAGGGCATCGCGATCCGCGGCGGGCTGGCACCGGTGAAGGTGCTGCGCGACGCCAGCGGCCGCGCCACCGGGCTGCGGGTGATCCGCTGCGAAGCGAAGATCGTCGGCGGCCGGCTGGAGATCAAGAACATCGAAGGCACCGAGGAAGACCTCGAGGCCGACCTGATCGTCTCGGCGATCGGCCAGGCGGTGGACTTCAGCGGCCTGGAGTCGCTGAACAACGGCAAGGGCGGCATCGCCGCGGACAAGAACTACCAGGTGCAGGGCCAGCCCGGCATGTTCGTCGGCGGCGACGTGGTGCGCCCGCACCTGCTGACCACGGCGATCGGCCACGGCAACATCGCCGCCGACGGCATCGACCGGCACCTGGCCGGCGAGGCGCTCGACAAGCGGCCGAAGATCGACGTGCACACCTGGGACATCCAGCGCAAGCTGGTCGAGAAGGGGCTCACCGTCAGCGAGGTGCACGAGCCGATCCACGGCACCGACAGCAAGAACGTCGCGATCCACAACTTCGACAACCGCTCCGACCGCTACATCATCCCGCACGAGGAGCTGTTCCTCGGCCACTTCCAGTACACCGAGCGGCACCGCCGCAAGATCGTCACGCTCAACGCCGAGCAGGCGCTGAACAACTTCGAGGAGCGCGTGCTGCCGCTCACCGAGGCCGAAGCGATTGCCGAAGCCAAGCGCTGCATGAGCTGCGGCCTGTGCTTCGAGTGCGACAACTGCGTCGTCTACTGCCCGCAGACAGCGGTGTTCAAGGTGCCGAAGGCGAAGTCGACCACGGGCCGCTACGTCGACACCGACTACAGCAAGTGCATCGGCTGCCACATCTGCAAGGACGTGTGCCCGACCGGCTACATCCAGATGGGCCTCGGGGAGTAGCACGGTGCACTGCGGCGTGTCGTGCCAGCTGATGCGCCACCCGCTGGCGGTGGCGCTCACGCTCGTGCTGCTGATCGCCACCGGGGCGGCGATCGCAGGCGAGCCCGCCGGGCGCACGCCCAGGCCGGCGATCGAACCCGCCACGGCGGGTACGCAGTGCCTGGCCACGCCGGACGTGATGCGGCGCGACCACCCCTCGATGCTGAAGCACCAGCGCGACGAGACCGTGCACCGCGGCGTGCGCGAGGCACGCGCCAGCCTGAAGGCCTGCATCGGCTGCCATGCGAGCGCCGCGACGGGCAGCGTGGCACAGGCGAAGACCGATTTCTGCAGCAGCTGCCACAGCTACGCGGCGGTGCAGATCGACTGCTTCGAGTGCCATTCGAGCAAGGCGCAGCGCACCACCGCGCTGGCCGGGACGGGCCAGCCATGAAGACCGGCACCGAGCAGGGCCTGGCAGGCCGCCGCAAGTTCCTCGGCCTGGCTGCCGCCGGCATGGGCGGCGTGCTGCTCGCGCCGGGCATCCACCTGATCGAGATCGCGCAGGCCGCCACGCCGGCCGTCACCGGCAAGGTGCGCTGGGGCCTGCTGATCGACACGACCAAGTGCGCGAGCGGCTGCTCCGATTGCGTGAGCGCCTGCAACACCGAAAACGGCCTCGACCCGCGCCCCTCGCCGACCTCGGCGCAGTGGATCCGCAAGGTCGAGATCAAGGAGATCAAGACCGGCCGCAGCGCCTCGGTGCCGGTGATGTGCCAGCACTGCGCCGAGCCGCCCTGCGTCGACGTCTGCCCGACCGGCGCCTCGTTCAAGCGCGCCGACGGCATCGTGCTGGTCGACCGCCACAGCTGCATCGGCTGCCGCTACTGCGTGATGGCCTGCCCGTACAAGGCGCGCAGCTTCGTGCACGAGCCGGTCAGCGACCAGAAGCCCGATGTGCCTCGCGGCAAGGGCTGCGTGGAAGGCTGCACGCTGTGCGTGCACCGCGTCGACAAGGGCGGCACGCCCGCCTGCGTGGAGGCCTGCGCGAAGGCCGGCCACCACGCGATGCTCTTCGGCGACCTGAACGACCCGGCCAGCGAGATCTCGCAACGCATCAAGGCGGTGGCCAGCAGCCAGTTGCGCGCCGACCTGAGGCTCGATCCGGGCGTTCGCTACCAGGGGCTGTGACGATGACGAACACCGGCTTCCACGCCATCGAGAGCCGCGCCTTCTACGCCCTGCTGCTGCTCGGCGGACTCGTCACCGCGGCCGGCCTGGGCGCGGCGCACTACATGGAGGTGCACGGCCACGTCGTCACCGGCATGAGCAACCAGGTGGTGTGGGGCCTTCCGCACGTGTTCGCGATCTTCATGATCGTCGCGGCCTCCGGCGTGCTCAACGTCGCCTCGATCGGCTCGGTGTTCGGCCAGACCGCCTACAAGCCGCGCGCGCCGCTGTCGGGCCTGCTCTCGCTGGCCCTGCTCGCCGGCGGCTTGATGGTGCTGATGCTCGACCTCGGCCGGCCGGATCGCGTGATCGTCGCGGCCACGCACTACAACTTCACGTCGGTGTTCGCCTGGAACGTGTTCCTCTACTCCGGCATGGCCGCGATCATCGCGATCTACCTCTGGACGATGTTCGAGCGCCGCCTGAACGGCTACTCGAAGGCCGCCGGCATCGCCGCGCTGGTGTGGCGCTTCGCGCTGACCACGGGCACCGGCTCGATCTTCGGCTTCCTGGTCGCGCGCCAGGCCTACCAGTCGGCGCTGCTGGCGCCGCTGTTCATCGTGCTGTCGTTCGCCTGGGGGCTGGCGGTGTTCCTGATCGTGCAGTCGGTGATGTACGCCTGGAACGGCCACACCCTGCCCGAAGATGTGCGCCGGCGCATGGCGCGGCTGCTCGGCGTGTTCGTGGCGGCCTCGCTCTACCTGGTCGCCGTGTACCACGGCACCAACCTGTACTTTGCGCGGCAATCGGCCTTCGAGGCCTTCATCCTGCTCGGCCGCGGCGACGAGCTCGGCGTCTTCCCGGCGCTGTTCTGGGGTGGCTACGTGGTGGTCGGTGCGCTGCTGCCGATGCTGCTGCTGTTCATGCCGCGCGGCGCGGGCCCCAACGGCATGCTCGCAGCCAGTGCGCTGGTGGTGGCGGGTGCCTTCGCGTTGCTGTTCGTCTTCATCGTCGGCGGGCAGTCGTTCCCGCTGGAGATCTTCCCCGGCCACGAGGTGACGAGCAGCTTCGCCGATGGCGCGGTCGAGTTGTACCGGCCGCGCTGGCCCGAGTGGCTGCTCGGTATCGGGGGGCTGGGCGCTGCCTTCGTGCTCACTGCGATCGGCATCCGGGCCCTGGACTTCCTGCCTCAGGACGACTTCGCGGCGCCTGGCGCCAAGGTCGCGGAGTGAGCTGATGGGCACGCCAGGGCTGCTCGTCTCCGCTGCGCACAAGTCGTCGGGCAAGACGACGGTGACGCTCGGCCTGGCCGCCGCCCTGGCGCTGCGCGGCCACCTCGTGCAGCCCTTCAAGAAGGGGCCGGACTACATCGACCCGATGTGGCTGTCGCTGGCCGCCGGCCGCGCCTGCGTGAACCTCGATCCGATGCTGATGGCGCACGCCGAGATCGACACCTGCTTCGCGCGGCACGGTGCCGGAGCGGGCTTGCGCCTGGTCGAGGGCAACAAGGGCCTGTACGACGGCCTGGCGCTGGACGGCAGCAACAGCAACGCAGCGCTGGCCAAGCAGCTCGGCCTGCCGGTGCTGCTGGTGCTCGATGCGCGAGGCATGACACGCGGCATCGCGCCGCTGATCCTGGGCTACCAGGCCTTCGACCGCGACATCCGCATCGGCGGCGTGATCCTCAACCGCCTCGGCGGCTCGCGCCACGAGGCCAAGCTGCGCGCGGTGATCGAGCACTACACCGACGTGCCGGTGCTCGGCGCGGTGCAGAACGACGCCCGGCTGGAACTCGTCGAACGCCACCTGGGCCTGATGCCCGACCGCGAGATCGACGATGCCCTGGCCAGGGTGCGCGCGATGGGCGAGGTGATCGCGGCGCAGGTGGACCTGCCGCGCATCCTCACGCTGGCCGCCACCGCGACGACGGCCTCACCGCCGGCGCCGGGCCGCCCGCGGCCGCCGCAGCGCGACCGGCTGCGCATCGGCGTCGCCCGCGACAAGGCCTTCGGCTTCTACTACCCCGACGACCTGGCCGCGCTCGAAGCCGAGGGCGCGACGCTGGTGCCGCTCGATACCCTGCACGACAGCCAGCTGCCGCCGCTCGACGGCCTGTTCATCGGCGGCGGTTTTCCCGAGCTGTTCATGGCCGAGCTGGAGGCCAACGTCTCGCTGCGCACCCAGCTGCACCGCGCCATCGCCGATGGCCTGCCGGTGTTTGCCGAGTGCGGCGGCCTGATGTACCTGGCGCGCACGCTGAACTGGAACGGCCGCAGCGCGCAGATGGTCGGCGCCATTCCCGGCGACGCGGTGATGCACGAGCGGCCGGTGGGCCGCGGCTACGTGCGGCTGCAGGAGACCGCCGACTTCCCGTGGCCGCGCGACGCCGGGGCGGGCGACGGCGCGCTGCGCCTGGGCCACGAGTTCCATCACTCCAGCCTGGAGAACCTCGACCCTTCGGTGCGCTGCGCCTACCGCGTGCAGCGCGGCCACGGCATCGGCGGCGGCCGTGACGGCGTGCTCGTGCACAACGTGCTGGCGTCGTACGCGCACCTGCGCCACACCGGCGGCAACGACTGGCCGCGGCGCTTCATGGCCTTCGTGCGCGACGTGAAGCGCCGCGACGAAGCTCAGCTCGCCCGGTTGCGGCCGGCCCTCACGGAGGAACCCGCATGGTCGGCACGCTGAAAGACAAGGTCCGCGTCGGGGATCGCGACATCGAGATCGACTCGGAAGGCTACCTGCTGCGCCTGACCGACTGGTCGGAGGACTTCGCCCGCGCGCTCGCGCAGCGCGAAGGGCTGTTGCTGACCGACGCGCATTGGGAGCTGATCCGCTTCCTGCGCCAGTACTACGCGGAGCACGGCGTGCAGGCGCAGGTGCGCGTGATGATCCGCCACTTCACCGAAGCATGGGGGCCGCAGCGCGGCAGCAACCACCACCTGCACGAGATGTGCCCGCGCGGCGGGCCGCAGAAACAGGGCAACCGCCTGGCCGGCCTGCTGCGCACCAAGGGCGAACACTGAAAGGAGACTGCGCATGTTCACACTGACCGCGGCGGCCGCCGCACGCATCCGCCAGGCTGCCGTCGAGGGCGGCATGGCCGAACTCGCACTGCGTGTCGCGGCACGCCGCGAGAACGACGGCTCGATCACCTACGGCATGGGCTTCGACGAACCCGGTGAAGGCGAGCAGCCGTCGCTGCAGTCCGACGGCGTGACCGTGCTGATCGCCGGCAGCAGCAAGCCGCTGCTGCAGGACACGCAACTCGACTTCGTCGAGCTCGAACCCGGCGAATTCAACTTCATCTTCGTACCGCAGGCAACGGCTGCACGCGGCAAGTCCGGCTGCGGCAGCTGCAGCAGCGGCGGCTGCGCGACCTGCTGAGCCCATCCCTCCTGGAGCCTTCACCATGAACGCCCGCACCGATCTCCCCTTCCCGCTGCAGCCCATGGGCAAGGTCCACCTCGTCGGCGCCGGCCCGGGCGATCCCGACCTGCTCACCCTGAAGGCGGCCCGCCTGCTGGCCCACGCCGAGGTGGTGGTGCTCGACCACCTGGTGTCGCCCGGCGTGCTCGCGCTGATCGGCCCGCGGGCGCGGCGCATCGACGCCGGCAAGCAGCGCAACCACCACACCCTCAAGCAGCACGAGATCAATGCACTGCTGGTGAAGCTGGCACGGCAGGGGCGCAACGTGGTGCGGCTCAAGGGCGGCGACCCCTTCATCTTCGGCCGCGGCGGCGAGGAGATGCAGGCGCTGGCGGCCGCCGGCGTGCCCTTCGAGGTGGTGCCGGGCATCACCGCGGCCTGCGGCGTGTCGGCCTACGCCGGCATCCCGCTCACGCACCGCGACCACGCGCAGTCTTGCACCTTCGTCACCGGCCACCTGAAGGACGGCGCGGCCGAACTCGACTGGGCCGGCCTGGCGCGGCCGAACCACACGGTGGTGATCTACATGGGCCTGACCGCGCTGGAGCAGATCTGCGCGCGCCTGATCGAACACGGCCTGCCGCCGACCCTGCCTGCCGCCGTGGTGCAGCAGGGCACGACACAGGCGCAGCGCATCGTCAGCGGCACGCTGGCCGACCTGGCCGCGCGCGTCGATGCGGCCGGGCTCTCGTCGCCCTGCCTGACCATCGTCGGCGAGGTGGTGCGGCTGCGCGAGTCGCTCGAGTGGTTCGAGACGGCCGCGCAGCAGGCGCCGGCGCCGGCCCAGCTCAGCGCGGCGTTCGCCTAGCCGATTCCACCAGGCTGGTGGCCTGCGGCGAGGCGCGCTGCTCGACGGCGAACACCGCGGCCTCGACCCGCGAGTTGAGGTTCAGCTTGGTGAGGATGTGGCGCACGTGCAGCTTGACGGTGTCGTGGCTGATCTCGAGCGCACGCGCAATGGTCTTGTTGCTCTCGCCGCGTGCCAGGTGGTCGAGGATCTGGCGCTCGCGCTCCGTCAGCGAGGCCAGCAGGTCGCGGCGCTCCGGGTCGCCCGGGCCGGCCTGCAGCATCTGCGCGAGCTTGAGCGTCAGCGCCGGCGCCACCGACAGCTCGCCGCGGGCAGCACGGCCGATGGCCGCGATCACGTCCTCGGGCTCCATGTCCTTGAGCAGGTAGCCCTTCACACCGGCGCGCAGCGCCGCGGCGAGGTCGTCCTGCGCGTCGCTCATGGTCAGGATCACCGCCGGCGTCTGCACGCCCTCGCTGCGGATGTGGCGCAGCAGGCTCAGGCCGTCGGTGGTGGGCATGCGCAGGTCGAGCACCACCAGGTCGGGCTGATGCTCGCGCAGCAGGCCGACCACCGCGCCCGGATCGCCGGTGGAGGCGGCCACGGTCATCTGGCCGCGATGCTGCAGCAGGTCGGTCAGGCCGTTGCGGCACAGCGAGTGGTCGTCGACCAGCACGATCTTCAGGCGCGGCTCAGTCATGGCCGGTTCCCGCGGCGGCGGGCGTGGAGGTGTTCCAGGCCAGCCGCACCCGAGTGCCGCCGCCCGGCCGCGCTTCCACGCTCAGCTCGCCGCCCATGCGAACGGCCCGCTCGCTCATGATGCCGATGCCGAAGTGCGAGCCTTCGTCGCATTGTTCGTCGGCGGGACGCGGCCCGATGCCGTCGTCTTCGACGCGCAGCTCGAAACCCACCGGGCCACCCTCGAGGCTGATCCAGGCATGCTGTGCGCGCGAATGCCGCTCGATGTTGGCCAGGGCTTCCTGCACGATGTGGAACACCTCCGTCTCCACCTCAGTGGACAGGCTCAGCGCAGCGCCGCGCTTGACATAGCTCAGCTCGATGGCGTTGCGCTCGCGAAAGCGCGCCACCAGCGACTCCAGCGCGCGCGCCAGGCCGCGCGAATCGATGCGGGTGCGGAAGTGGGTGACGATCTCGCGCAGGCTGGCGTGCGACTCGCCGACCGCCTGGCGCACGTCGCCCAGATACTTCATGGCCTGCGGATCGTCGTGGACGAGCAGCGCGTCCTGCAGCAGCGGCAGGCGCATCTTCACGAAGGTCAGCGTCTGCGCGATCGAGTCGTGGATCTCGGCCGCCATCATCTGCCGCTCGTGCATCACGGTGGCGCGCAGGCTCTCGGCCTCGAGCCGCGCGTTGTCCAGCGCCAGGCCGAGCAGTTCGCCCACCGACTTGAGCAGCGCCATCACCTGCGGCGCCGGCTCGGCCTCGGCGGCGAAGAACAGGTTGTAGACGCCGAGCACGCGGCCGCGATGCTGCAGCGGCACGGCCAGCAGGCGGCGGCATTCGCGACCGAAGAAGGCCGTGTCCCCGCGGGCCGCGCAGGCGCCCAGCTCGGTGGCCCAGACGATGCGGTGCCCGTCGGCGGCGGTGCCGCACACGCCGCAATGGCGATCCACCGTCTGCTCGTCGCGGCACACCGCGTCGGGCAGCCCGACGGCGCTGACCATCTGCAGCCGCTCGCCACTGTCAGACAGCAGTCGCACCGCACCGGCCTGCGCGCCGGCCAGCGTGACGATGGGATCGAGAAAGCGCTCGAGAAGCGCGCGCAGGTCCTGGCCCTCCGACAGCCCGGCCGTGATCTGCACGAGCAGTTCCGTGCCGGCCGGTCGGGCAAGCTCGGCCGTGGCAGTCGATGAAGTCGTTCTGGACAAGGTCATGGGTGCCGCGGCGAGCCCGACTGCGCTGGCGCCGCGATATCGAAAGTGGGTCGATTGAAGCGCTTTTGCAAGACCTCCGCCATCCGGCCTCACCCTATACCCTGTATGGTATGTGACGAATCGCAATGCGAGGCGATCTCGCACGCCCGGCGCACCGCCCGCGCCGACATCCCCCATATGGGTAGGTGGCCATTACCCGTCCCGGCTATAGACGCTTGCAGGGCCGCTTGCGCCTAATCGGCCAGCAGTCAAAACCCGATTCACGACAGGTGTATCGGACCCGATCAATCCGGCGGTTGCGGCCACCGGGTGAAGAGACATCGATGCCGGCCCAACCGCTCCACGATCCGACCGCCCCGCCCGTTCCGGAGGCTCGCACGCAGGTCAAGAGCACCACGTGCTACATGTGCGCGTGCCGCTGCGGCATCCGAGTCCACCTGCGCAACGGCGAGGTGCGCTACATCGAGGGCAACCCCGAGCACCCGCTGAACAAGGGCGTCATCTGCGCCAAGGGTTCGTCGGGGATCATGAAGCAGTACTCGCCGGCGCGGCTGACCCAGCCGCTCAAGCGAAAGCCGGGCACCGAGCGCGGTGCCGGCGAGTTCGTCGAGATCGACTGGGACGAGGCCTTCTCGATGCTCGAGGAGCGGCTGCGCCACCTGCGCGCCACCGATCCGAAGAAGTTCGCGCTGTTCACCGGGCGCGACCAGATGCAGGCGCTCACCGGCCTGTTCGCACGCCAGTTCGGCACGCCCAACTACGCGGCGCACGGCGGCTTCTGCTCGGTGAACATGGCCGCCGGCATGATCTACACGATCGGCGGCTCGTTCTGGGAATTCGGCGGCCCCGACCTCGACCGCGCCAGGCTGTTCGTGATGATCGGCACCGCCGAAGATCATCACAGCAACCCGATGAAGACGGCGCTGGCCAAGTTCAAGCGCCAGGGCGGCAAATTCATCGCCATCAACCCGATCCGCACCGGCTACGCCGCCATTGCCGATGAATGGGTGCCGATCAAGCCGGGCACCGACGGCGCGCTGCTGCTGGCGCTCATCCACGAGATCATCGCGCTGGGCCTGTACGACCGCGACTTCCTCGCCCGCTACACGAACGCCGGCCAGCTGGTCAACCAGGACGAGTCCAGCGACGACTTCGGCCTGATGCTGCGCAACGCCGAAGGCGACCTCGTCAACCCGCTGCGCCCGGCCAACTTCTGGTGGTGGGACCGGCATGCCCAGAAGCCGGTGGCCGACCACGCCGAAGGCGCCGACCCGGCCTTGCTGGGCCGCTTCGCAATGCCCGACGGCACGAGCGCCGTGCCCGCATTCCAGTTGCTCGAAGAGCGCGTCAAGCCCTACACGCCCGAGTGGGCCGCGGGCATCACCGGCATCCCGGCCTCGACCATCCGCCGCCTCGCGCAGGAGATGGGCATCACCGCGCGCGACCAGAAGATCGAGCTGCCGATCGCCTGGACCGACTGCTGGGGCCAGAAGCACGACACGGTGACCGGCAACCCGGTGGCCTTCCATGCGATGCGAGGCCTCGCCGCGCACAGCAACGGGTTCCAGACGATCCGCTCGCTGGCCATCCTGATGAGCCTGCTGGGCACCATCGACCGGCCGGGCGGCTTTCGCCACAAGGCGCCGTATCCGCGTGCGGTGCCGCCAAACGCACGGCCGCCGAAAGGGCCCGAGGCCGTCAAACCCGACACGCCGCTGGGCGGCGCGCCGCTGGGCTGGCCGGAGAGCCCGGACGACCTGTTCGTCGACGCGAAGGGCGAGCCGGTGCGCATCGACAAGGGCTTCTCGTGGGAGCACCCGCTGTCGGCGCACGGGCTGATGCACAACGTCATCACCAACGCCTGGCGCGGCGACCCGTACCGCATCGACACGCTGCTGATCTTCATGGCCAACATGGCCTGGAACTCGACGATGAACACGTCCGAGGTCCGCAGGATGCTCAACGACAAGGCCGAGGACGGCGAGTACAAGATCCCTTTCCTGGTCGTCTGCGATGCGTTCCACAGCGAGATGACGGCCTTCGCCGACCTGCTGCTGCCCGACACCACCTACCTCGAGCGGCACGACTGCATGTCGATGCTCGACCGGCCGATCAGCGAGTTCGACGGCCCCGTCGATTCGGTGCGCATCCCGGTGCTGCCGCCCACCGGCCAGTGCAAGCCCTTCCAGGAAGTGCTGGTCGAACTGGCGGGGCGGCTCCAGTTCCCCGCCTTCGTCAACGCCGACGGCTCGCGCAAGTACCGCAACTACCCCGACTTCATCGTCAACTACGAGACGGCGCCGGGCTCGGGCATCGGCTTTCTCGCCGGCTGGCGCGGCAAGGGCGGCGAGAAGGCGATGCGCGGCGAGCCGAACCCGCGCCAGTGGGAGATGTACGAGAAGAACAATTGCGTCTTCCAGCACCACCTGCCGCCCTCGCTGCAGTACATGCGCAACTGGAACCAGGGCTACATGGACTGGGCGCAGCAGGTCGGCCTGCGGCGCGACCGCGACCCGATCGTCATCCACGTCTACTCGGAGTTCCTGCAGCGATTCCGCCTCGCGGCGCAGGGCAAGCACCCCGGCAGGCAGCCGCCCGACCGGCTGCGCCAGCGCGTTCAGACCTACTTCGACCCGCTGCCCTTCTTCTACGCGCCGCTCGAGCAGCAGGCCACCGACACCACGAAGTACCCGCTCAACGCGGTGACGCAGCGGCCGATGGCGATGTACCACTCGTGGGACTCGCAGAACGCCTGGCTGCGCCAGATCCACACGCACAACTACCTGTTCGTCAACACGCGCACCGCGCAGGCCGCGGGCATCGCCGACGGCGGCTGGATGTGGGTCGAGTCGCCCTGGGGCAAGGTGCGCTGCATGTGCCGCCACTCCGAGGCCGTCGAGCCCGGCACGGTGTGGACATGGAACGCGATCGGCAAGCAGTCCGGCGCCTGGCACCTGGAGCCCGGCGCCAACGAGTCGCGCAAGGGCTTCCTGCTCAATCACCTGATCAGCGAGGAGCTGCCCGCGGCGGCCGGCGGCACCGCGCTGTCGAACAGCGACCCGATCACCGGCCAGGCGGCCTGGTACGACGTGCGCGTGCGCATCTACCCGGCGCAGGCCGGCGAGCCCGAGGAGAGCTGGCCTCAGTTCGACACCCTGCGCGCGGTGCCCGGCATGGGCTCGACCCCGAAGAAGCGCCAGGGCTGGATGGCCGGCCGCGTGCGGAGCAAGCCATGACGCAGCTCGCTTTGGTCATCGACCTGAACGTCTGCGTCGGCTGCCACGCCTGCGTGACGAGCTGCAAGCAGTGGAACACCTCCGGCTCGGCCGGCCCGCTGACCGACGACAACCCCTACGCCGCCGACCCGAACGGAACGTTCTTCAACCGCGTGCAGACCTTCGAGGTCGGCCAGTATCCGGCCACGCAGACGGTGCACTTCCCGAAGAGCTGCCTGCACTGCGAAGACCCGCCCTGCGTGCCGGTGTGCCCCACCGGCGCCAGCTACAAGCGCGCCGAAGACGGCATCGTGCTGGTCGACTACGACAAGTGCATCGGCTGCAAGTACTGCAGCTGGGCCTGCCCCTACGGCGCGCGCGAGTTCGACGAAGACCGCAAGGTGATGACGAAGTGCACGCTGTGCGTGGACCGCGTCACCGACAAGGCGCTACCCGAAGCGCAGCGCAAGCCGGCCTGCGTGCTCGCCTGCCCGAGCGGCGCGCGGCTGTTCGGCGACATCCACGACCCGCAGTCCAACGTGTCGGTGGCCATCACCGAGCGCGGCGGCTACCCGCTGATGCCCGAGTGGGGCACACGGCCGGCCAACCACTACCTGCCGCGCCGTCGCACGCAGATCACGCTGCATGCCGAAGACCTGCAGCGCCAGGCCAACCCGCTGAAGGTCGACGGCAAACAACCCGAGCCCGCGCACCTCGAGCCGGGGCGCGAGGACTTCGCGACCTGAGCGCCGCCATGCAACCTGCCTTCTCCGTCATCTTCCTCACCGTGCTGATCGGCGCCGGCCAGGGCCTGTTCCTGGCGCTGTTTGCCAGCGAGCTGGCCGGCTTCGGCACTGCCGCCGGCGATCGCATGCTGCTGGCCGGCGGCGCCGCCGTCGCGCTGGTGCTCAGCGCGCTCGGCCTGCTCGCTTCGTTCTTCCACCTCGGCCACCCGGAGCGCGCCTGGCGTGCCGCGGCGATGTGGCGCACTTCGTGGCTGTCGCGCGAGGTGATCGCGCTGCCGCTGTTCATGGCCGGCCTGTTCGCCTGGGGCCTGGCGCACGCGCTCGGCGTGCCCGGCACACGCTGGCTGGGTGCGCTGGCGGCGGTGCTGTGCCTGGCGCTTTACGTGTGCACCGCGATGGTCTATGCCTCGGTGCGCTTCCTGCAGGAATGGGCCAGCCCGCTGACGCTGGTGAACTACCTGCTGATCGGCTGTGCCAGCGGCAGCCTGCTCGCCGCCGCGCTCGCGAGCTTCGCGGCGCCTTCGCTGGTGGAGCCGCTGGCGCTGGCCGCGCTGCTGCTGACGCTGGCGGCGCTGATCGGCCGCGCCGCCGCGCTGCTGCGCAACGCGGGACTCAAGCCGCGCTCGACGCTGCAGACGGCCATCGGCATCAAGCACCCGGCCATCGTGCAGCGCGCCCAGGGCTTCATGGGCGGCTCGTTCAACACCCGCGAGTTCTTCCACGGCAGCAGCGCCGGCGTGCTGCGCTCGGTGAAGTGGTTCTTCCTCGCTGCAGGCTTCGTGCTGCCGGCAGCGATGCTGCTGGCGCTGCCGCCCTCGGGCCCGGTGCTGCTGGCCGCCGTGCTGGTCCAGCTCGCCGGCCTGCTGGCCGAGCGCTGGTTCTTCTTCGCGCAGGCGAACCACCCGCAGAACCTCTACTACCAGGCGATCTCCTGATGGGACGCCCGCGCCTTCCCGCTCCGGCCCACCTGCTCGGCCTGCTCCTGCTGCTGTGCGTGGCCGCGCCGGCGCACGCCGCGGGCGCCGACACAGCCGCCATGCCCTGGTGGTTCTGGCCGATGGCGCTGTTCGGCGCCTGCTTCCTGATGGGCATCGTCGCGGTGCCGGCCGGCATCGGTGGCGGAACGCTGTTCGTGCCCATCGTCGGCGGCTTTTTTCCCTTCCACCTGGACTTCGTGCGCGGCGCCGGGCTGCTGGTGGCGCTGGCCAGCGCGCTGGCTGCCGCGCCCATGCTGCTGCGCGGCGGCCTGGCCAGCCTGCGCCTGGCGCTGCCGCTGGCGCTGCTCGCCTCGGCCAGCTCGATCGGCGGCGCCCTGCTCGGCCTGGCGCTGCCGGTGGCCACGGTGCAGACGGCGCTGGGCGTGACCGTGCTGTCCATCGTCGCGCTGATGGCGGTGTCGAAGAAGTCGGAGTTCCCGCTGGTCGCAGCGCCAGACCGCCTGTCCAGCGCGCTGGCGCTCAACGGCGTGTTCGTCGACGGGGCCAGCGGCCGGCGGATCGACTGGCAGGTGCATCACACGCCGGCCGGGCTGGCCGTGTTCCTCGGCATCGGCGTGCTGGCCGGCATGTTCGGCATCGGCGCCGGCTGGGCCAACGTGCCGGCGCTGAACCTGCTGATGGGCGCGCCGCTGAAGGTCTCGGCCGGCACCTCGGGGCTGGTGCTCTCGCTGGTCGACTCCTCGGCGGCCTGGGTCTACGTCAACAAGGGCGCGGTGCTGCCGATGATCGCCGTGCCTTCGGTGGTGGGCATGATGCTCGGCGCGAAGATCGGCGCGCGGCTGCTCAACGTGCTCAAGGGCGTGGTGATCCGACGCATGGTCATCACAGTGCTGCTGTTCGCCGGGCTGCGCGCGCTGCTCAAGGGCACGGGGGTGTGGGCATGAAGCCGGTCGAGGTCGGAGTGACCGGCTACGACCCGAGCGTCGTCACGCAGCCGGCCGAGCAGTTGCGATACGCGCTCTGGCTCGACTGGGGGACGCGCGTCGGGCTGGTCGTGCTGGTGCTGGTGTTCCTCGCCTACGGCCTGGGGATGACCACGCCGCACGTGCCGCACTCCCGCCTGCCCGAGGTGTGGAACCTGCCGGTGAGCGAGTTCCTCGTCGCCACCGGCCTGCCCACCGGCTGGGGCTGGCTCGCCCATGCGCACCGCGGCGACATCGCCAACCTGATCGGCATCGCGCTGCTCACCGGCAGTTCGCTGCTCGCGCTGCTGGCGATGCTGCCGCTGTACGCCCGGCGCGGCGATCGCCTCTACGTCGGCCTCGGGCTGGCGCAGATCGCCGTGCTGCTGCTGGCCGCCTCCGGCGTGCTGACGGCGGGCCACTGAAGGATCGATGGCGATGACGCATGCCTTCACGCAGCTGCTGCTGGCGACCGAACATTCCGAGCAGGACGCCGGCGCCGAGGCACTCGCCTTCGCGATGGCCCAGCGCTGCGGGCTGCCGCTGGCCGCGGTGCTGCCGATCGTCAGCAACCCGGAGTACGAGGCGCTCGCACCGCAGCTGGCCGCGCACACCGAAGCACAGGCGGGGCAGCGCATCCAGGCGCTGCTCGCCGAAGCGCAGCGCGCCGGCATCGTGCTCGAACTGCAGGCGCGCCGCGGCCCGGAGCCCTACCGCGAGATCGTCGAGGAGGCACAGGCGCGCCGCGCCGACCTGCTGGTGATCCGCCGGCGCGGCAAGCGCGGCCTGCTCGCCAACCTGCTGGTGGGCGACATGGTGCGCAACGTGGTGACCCATTCGCCGTGCAGCGTGCTGGTGGTGCCGCGCGCCTCGCAGATGTGGACGCGCCGCGTGCTGGTGGCGCTGGACCCGGCCACCGCCGACATGACGCCCGTGGCCACGGCGGCGGCCATCGCCGCCGAATGCGGGCTGCCGCTGTCGGTGCTGTGCGTCACAGAGCCGGCCGCCGACGCGATGCAGGTCGCCGAGCGGGCGCTGCAGAAGGCCTGGTCGACCGGCCGCGCCTTCGGCGTCACCGTCGATGCGGTGACGCGGGTGGGCCGGCCACACGAGCAGATCGTCGCCGCCGCGCAGCAGCTCGGCGCCGACCTCATTGTCATCGGCCGCCACGGCGGCGACAGCCTGTCGCGCGCCTGGCTGGGCGGCGTGGCGCAGAAGGTCATCGGCCTGGCCGAGGAGCCGGTGCTCGTCGCGGTGACTTCCCTCTCTCCTCCAGGAGCCCATGCATGAGCGACGCGCTCGCCTACCTCGTCAAGGCCCGCCCCGATGCGGTGGGCCACTACTTCCAGTTCCTCAAGGAGTGCGGCAAGCACCTCGACCCGAAGACGCGCGACCTGATCTCGGTGATCACCAAGGTGCATGCGCAGACCGAGCGGGGCTTCAAGCAGTACCTCAACCGCGCGCTGCGCGACGGCTGCACGCCGATGGAGGTACTGGACGCGCTGCTGATGGCCTTCCCGGCGCTGGGCCTGGCGAAGATCGTCTGGGCGGTGGACATCATCCTGGCGATGGAGCTGCCGGGCTTCAGCCCCGAGGCGCTACACGGCGAGACACGCTGGCACGACGTGATCGGCAGCGACGCGCTGGCTCCCGGCGAAACGAAGCGCGTCGACTGCGATGGCCGTGCGCTGTTCGTGCACCGCGCCGGCGACGAATGGCATGTGTACGACAGCCGCTGCCCGCACCAGACCACCGACATACCGCACCTGGCATTGGAAGGCCACACGCTGACTTGCCCGAAACACCAGTGGGCCTTCGACATCCGCAGCGGCGAATGCACCGCCAAGGGCAACAGCCCGCTGCGACGCTGGCCGAGCCAGCTCGAAAAGGGGCGCGTGCTGGCCCGCTGGTGACCGATCCCGACGAGCACACAGATCACCGATCACACAACGACAGGAGACACGACATGACCCGCTGGAACCACCCCTTCAAGCTCACCCCGCTGGCCGCGCTGCTGCTGGCTTCGTCCGCATTCGCCACCAACGGCTACTTCCCGCATGGCTACGGCATCCGCGCCAAGGGCATGGGCGGCGCCTCGGTGGCGATGACCGAAGACAGCATGGGCGGCGCCAACAACCCGGCCACCATGGTGTGGGTCGGCTCGCGACTGGACGTCGGCATGGACCTGTTCTCGCCGCGCCGCGACGCGACGCGCGTCGACGCGCTGCCGCCGGGCTCCCCGCTCAACGGCAGCGTCGACAGCCAGAGCAAGTCCTTCCTGGTGCCGGAGTTCGGCTACAACCGCATGATGGGCAGCGACATGTCGCTCGGCCTCACCGTGTACGGCAACGGCGGCATGAACACCAACTACCCGCAGGGTGACTTCAATTGCGGCGGCGGGCCGGCCAACATGCTGTGCGGCGGCGGCAACCTCGGTGTCGACCTGATGCAGCTGATCGTCGCGCCGACGATCTCCTACAAGCTCAACGCGCAACACTCGGTCGGCGCATCGCTGCTGCTGGGCTTCCAGCAGTTCAAGGCCTACGGCCTGCAGGCCTTCGACAACCCGGGCCCGCCCTTCCCCGACTTCACCAGCGCCCCGGGCAGTGTCACCAACAAGGGCTACGCCCATTCGAACGGCGTGGGCATCCGCCTGGGTTACCTCGGCCGCCTGAGCGACTCGCTGACGGTCGGCGCGACCTTCGCGCCGAAGATGAACATGAGCCGCTTCGAGGAGTACAAGGGCCTGTTCGCCGACAACGGCGACTTCGACATTCCCTCGCACTACGCGATCGGCCTGGCCTTCATGCCCACGCCTGCGGTCACCGTGGCGCTGGACTACCAGCGCATCAACTACAGCGGTGTCGGCTCGGTGGGCAACAGCAGCTCGGTGCAGCTGCCGCTGGGTTTCCCCGGCGGCCCCGGCTTCGGCTGGAAGGACGTCAACGTCGTCAAGCTCGGCGTGCAGTGGCGCGCGACGAATGCCTGGACGCTGCGTGCCGGCTACAACCGCGGCGACAACCCGGTGCACGGCGAAGACGTCACCTTCAACATCCTCGCGCCCGGCGTGATGAAGCAGCACTACACCGGCGGCTTCAGCTGGGCGATGAGCGCGTCCGACGAGCTCAGCGGGTCACTGATGTTTGCGCCACGTCAGTCGGTCAGCGGCTCGTCGCTGTTCAATGCAGTGCTCGGCCCCGGTGCCGGCGGCAACGAGACCGTGCGCATGCGCCAGACCGCCATCGGCCTGGCCTGGAGCCACAAGTTCTGAACCGAGTCGCGTCGCACATCGCACGCCAAGGAGACAAGTCATGGCACATGTCGTCGTCATGGGCGCGGGCATCGGCGGGATGCCCGCGGCCTACGAGCTGCGCTCGCTCTTGCCCAAGGAGCACAAGATCACCGTGGTGAACGCCACCGACTACTTCCAGTTCACGCCGTCCAACCCCTGGGTGGCGGTGGGCTGGCGCGATCGCGAATCGATCACGCTGCCGATCGCTCCGCTGCTCGAGCGCAAGGGCATCGCGTTCGTCGGCAAGCCGGTGGCGGCGATCGACCCCGCGGCGAACCGGCTGACGATGGAGGGTGGCCAGACCCTGGACTACGACTACCTCGTCATCACCACCGGCCCCAAGCTCAGCTTCGACGAGGTGCCCGGCGCCGGCCCGCACGGCGGCCACACGCACTCGGTGTGCACCGTCGGCCACGCCGAGATGTTCTGGCAGGACTACCAGAAGTTCCTCGAGGCGCCCGGCCCGATCGTGGTCGGCGCCATGCCCGGCGCGAGCTGCTTCGGCCCGGCCTACGAGTTCGCCTTCATCCTCGACGCCGACCTGCGCCGCCGCAAGCTGCGACACAAGGTGCCGATGACCTTCGTCACCGCCGAGCCCTACATCGGCCACCTCGGCCTGGGCGGCGTGGGCGACAGCAAGTCGATGCTGGAAAGCGAACTGCGCGGCCACGACATCAAGTGGATCACCAACGCCAAGACCACCAAGGTCGAGGCCGGCAAGCTTTTCACCACGCAGCTAGACGACCACGGCCAGGTCTACAAGGAGCACGAGGTCGCCTTCAAGCTGGCCATGATGCTGCCGGCCTTCAAGGGCGTGGAGCCGGTGGCGGCGGTGGCCGACATGTGCAACCCGCGCGGCTTCGTGCTGATCGACGAGCACCAGCGCAGCAAGAAGTACCGCAACATCTTCTCGGCCGGCGTGTGCGTGGCCATCCCGCCGGTGGAGGTGACGCCGGTGGCCAGCGGCGCACCCAAGACGGGCTACATGATCGAGACGATGGTGACCGCCATCGCCCACAACATCGCCGACGAGCTCGCCGGCAAACCGGCCACCGCCAAGGGCACCTGGAACGCCATCTGCCTGGCCGACATGGGCGACACCGGCGCCGCCTTCGTGGCGCTGCCGCAGATCCCGCCGCGCAACGTCAACTGGTTCAAGAAGGGCAAGTGGGTGCACCTGGCCAAGATCGCCTTCGAGAAGTACTTCATGCGCAAGATGAAGACCGGCAACACCGACCCGGTCTACGAGAAGTACGTGCTCAAGGCGCTGGGCATCGTGCGCCTGACCGACCACCGCTAGGCGCGAGGTCCGTGCCATGACCTTGCTCGAGTTCGCTCGCGGCCCGGGGCTCTACGCCTCGCTGGCAGTGTTCGTGGCCGGCACGCTGTGGCGGCTGGCCGGCATCCTGATGCGCCCTCGCCTGCCAGATCTCTCGCCGGCGCGCGAAGGCGCGCCGTCCCGGCTCGCCGGGGCGCTGCAGGCCAACCTGCGTGCCATGTGGCCGCGGCCCGAGTTCCTGCACGGAGCCCGCTTCATCGCCATCAACGGCTACGTGTTCCACCTCGGGCTGGCGCTGGTGTTCTTCGGTTACGCACCGCACATCGCCTTCGTCGAGCGGCTGACGGGCTTCGGCTGGCCGGCCCTGCCCGACCCGGTGATGTACGCATCGGCCAGCATCACCATCATCGCGCTGCTGATGGCCCTGGCGATGCGCATCAACGACCCGGTGCGCCGCCGCATCTCAATCGCCGACGACTACATCACCTGGACGATCACCTTCCTGCCCTTCATCACCGGCATGGCGGTGGCCGGGGAACCCTCCGACGCGATCCTGGCACGCAAGCACCTGCTCTACGACGGGCCGCTGGCGGTGCACCTGCTGACGCTGGAACTGCTGCTGATCTGGTTCCCGTTCGGCAAGCTGATGCATGCCGTGCTGTTCGCCTTCTCGCGCGGCGCCACCGGCGTGCGCTTCAGCCATCGCGGGGTGCAGTGATGGGCGCCATGACGACCCCCGCGCCGGCGGCCTTCGACCGCCAGGGCGAGCAGGACGACACTGCGCGCATCGATGCCGCCATCGGCAGCTTCGTGCGCGAGTTCGGCGTCACCGCGTCGCTGCACCTGGAGTCCTGCGTGCGCTGCGGCCTGTGTGCGGACGCCTGCCACTTCCGCATCACCACCGGTGACCCGAAGTACACGCCGATCCGCAAGCTCGAGCCGCTGCGCCGCGCCTACCTGCACGAAGTCAGCCCGTTCGCCCCGTTGCTGCGCGCGTTCGGGCTGGCGAAGAGGCCGACCATCGAGGATCTTCAGGAGTGGCAGGAGCTGCTGTACGACTCCTGCACCATGTGCGGCCGCTGCACCACGGCCTGCCCGATGGGCATCGACATCGCCGAGCTGGTGAAGGTGTCGCGCCACGGCATGTTCAAGGCCGGCCTGGTGCCCGAGCGGCTGGCGCTGATGGACCGCACGGCACGCCAATGGGGCAGCACCGCCACGCCGGGCGAGGACCTGCCGGACATCCTTGCCGAGGTGGCCGCGGAGCACGGCGTGACGATCCCCTGCGACCTGGAGCGCGCCGACATCCTGGTCACCGCCGCGCCCGCCGAGCTGGGCGAGCACACCAAGTCGTTGGCCGACGCGGCGAAGATCCTCAATCGCATCGGCGCCCGCTGGACCATGCACAGTGCCGGCTTCGATGCGTCGAACATCGGTTTCAACAACGGCGACCTCGAACTGCAGGAGCGGCTCACCCGCTCGCTGATCGACACCGCCGTGAAGATCGGCGCGACGACCGTGCTGCTGCCCGAATGCGGCCATGCCTACGGAGCGGCACGCTGGGAGGCCGCCAAGTGGTACGGCCAGGCCTTGCCGGTGCGCATCATCCACATGACCGAGTTCCTCGACGAGCTGCTCGCCGACGGGCGCATCCGCGTCCATCCGATCGGTGAGACGGCGACCTTCCACGACCCCTGCCAGATCGTGCGCCGGGGCGGCCTGGAGACGGCGGCGCGGCGCGTTCTTGCCGCGCTCGGCTTCGAGCTGCGCGAACTGCAGGACCACGGCACCGCGGGATTCTGCTGCGGCGGCGGTGGCGGCGTGGTGTCGAACCAGCGCGCCGCGCCGCTGCGACACAAGGTCTTCGAGCTCAAGCGCCAGCAGATCGAAGCGACTGGTGCCAAGCGCTTCGTCACCAGCTGCGGGCAATGCCGCATCACGCTGGAGATGGGCGCCAAGCATGCCTCGTGGGACAAGCGCACCGAAAGCCTGCTCGAGCTGGTCGCGGACAATCTGGCGCACTAGGGTCTGTTCCTGCGCATGGTCGGCAATCAACCCCTGGGCCTTTCGCAGCGTAGGTTGTCCCAGTGGCTGGGTATCGGATAGCTGGTGTTCGGCGCGATGAACTCGGCCTGCATGCAGCGGCGTTCGACACTGGCCCGCACCGACGCTTCGACGAACTGGAGAAGCGTCTCGCATTAGCACCACACTTGACCCAAAGTGTTGGGCATCGTGGCTTGATCGTCAGACAAGGTCAGCTGTCGGCGCGAAGCGCGTGTACCCGTACTCGGCCAAAGGCTGCCGTCGATGTGACTGCCATTGCTTCGGCTCGAATCAGAGCGCCAGCATCACAGTGGCGTTCGGCACCACAACCTCAGTCGACGACGGGCACTCGTCGGCGCCGTTTCGGCACTGTGCGTTCAGCAGCAGGCGATCGAAGGCCCAGCGCACCGAGGATCTGCGCACGACAGGTGTCGAGGATCTCGTCGGACAGCGGTGAGTCGTCGGGGCAAGCTCGCGACAGCACCATCGCCCCCACCATCTGCGCGAACAGGCCGATGGCCTGCGCACGGGCGGCGGCCGGTGTCGTGGCGGCCTCCATCGCCCCGCGCTCGACAGCCGCCAACATCATGGCGATGCCCGACTCGAACACGGCCTGCACCGCGGCAGGCTGACGCGCCGCATCGCCGCTCAGGGCGGCCATCGTGCAACCGTCGCCCCTGCTGTCGCGGTGCTCGCGCGACAGGTAGCCGTTCACGAAGCCCTGCATGTCCACGCCCTGGTAGTCGTGCATCTTGGCCTGGAGCCCGTGCGCGGTGGCCTCGGCCATCAGCTCGGCCTTCGAGCCGAAGTGCTTGTAGAAGCCGCCGTGCGTCAGGCCGGCGGCCAGCATCAGGTCGGCCACGCTGACGCCGTCGTAGCCGCGCTCACGGAACAGCGCCGACGCGGTCTCGACGATGCGGGCGCGATTCTCCTGGGACTGTGCCTTGGTGATCTTCATGCGGGGTGCGGTCGATGGACGTGGCTTCACTATACATTGATGTCGACCATACGCAAACTGCTTGACACTTTTGATTATGCTCGTCATCATTACGGCTCGTCACTTCCCGAAAGCCCCGACATGTCCACGACTCCCACCGTCCTCGTCACCGGCGCCTCTGCCGGCATTGGCGCCACTTACGCCGAACGATTCGCGCAGCGCGGCCATCACCTCGTGCTGGTGGCACGAGACAAGGCCCGACTCGAGGCGCTCGCCGCGAAGCTGCGCGCCGAACATCAGGTTGACGTGGACGTGCTGCAAGCCGATCTGACGGACCGAGACGATCTGGCGGCTGTCGAATCGCGCCTGCGCGACGACACGCGCATCGGCATCCTGATCAACAACGCCGGCCTGCCCCAGTCGGGCGGATTCCTGCAGCAAAGCGCCGACAGCATCGAGCGCCTGGTCGCACTCAACACCACCGCCCTGACCCGCCTGGCGGCCGCCGTGGCCCCCCGTTTCGTGCAGGCCCGCACCGGTGCGATCGTCAACATCGGCTCGGTCGTCGGCCTGGCGCCGGAGTTCGGCGCCACGGTCTACGGTGCGACCAAGGCCTACGTGCAGTTCCTGTCGCAGGGCCTGCACCTGGAACTGTCGCCCCAGGGCGTGTACGTGCAGGCCGTGCTGCCGGCCGGCACGCGCACCGAGATCTGGGCGCGTGCGGGCGTCGACATCAGCACCATACCCGACCTGATGGACGTGGGTGAACTGGTCGATGCGGCACTGGTCGGTTTCGACCGGCGCGAGCTGGTGACGATCCCACCGCTGTCCGACGCCGCGCGCTGGGACAGCCTGGAGAGCGCGCGCCAGGGCGTGTTCGCCGGGCTCCACCAGGCCCATGCGGCCGAACGCTATCGCCACGCGGCCTGAGGTCAAGACATGAAAGCACTCACCTTCAAGCGCTACGGGAAGTCGCCCGACATCGGCTTCTCGGATCTTTCCATCCCCACCTTGCGCGACGACGAAATGCTGGTCGAGGTCCACGCGGTCGGCCTGAACCCGATCGACAACATGATCCCGACAGGCGCGTTCAAGCCGCTGCTGAAGTTTCAACTGCCGGCCACCATCGGCAGCGATCTGGCCGGCGTGGTCAAGCAAGTCGGCAGCCGCGTGACGCGCTTCAAGCCGGGCGACGCCATCTTCGCCAGCCTGTTCGATCTCGGTACCGGCTCGCTGGCCGAGTTCGCAGTCGTGCCCGAGCGCGTGGCCGCGCCCAAGCCGACGAATCTCGACTTCGTGCAGGCAGCCTCGGTGCCCATGGTCGGCCTCACCTCGTGGCAGGCCATCAAGGAGCGCGCTGGCGTTCGACCGGGACAGAAGGTCTTCATCCCCGCCGGCGCCGGCGGCATCGGCAGCATGGCGATCCAGCTGGCCAAGCACTTCGGCGCCAAGGTCGGCACCACCACCAGCACGGGCAACGTGGCGCTCGTGCGCAGCCTGGGTGCGGACGAGGTGATCGACTACAAGAAGCAAGTGTTCGAGAAGGAACTGCGCGGCTACGACATGGCGCTGGGCACGCTCAGGGACGAGGAGATCGAGAAGGCCATCGGCATCCTCCAACCTGGCGGCAAGATGGTGTCGCTGGTCGGGCCGGCGGACGCTGCGTTTGCCGAGGCTCGCGGGTTGAACTTCATCCTGAAGTTCGTCTTCGGCCTGATGGGCCGCAAGATCAAGCGGTTGGCTGCCAAGCGCGACGTTGCCTATTCGTTCCTCTTCGTGCGCCCGGACGGAGCCCAGCTGGCCGACATCGGCAAGCTGCTCCAGGCCGGAACCGTCCGGCCCGTGGTCGACAAGGTCTTTGCTTTCAAGCAGGCCCCTGAAGCGCTGGCGTACGTGGCGCAAGGCCGCTCCAAGGGCAAGGTCGTCGTGCAGATCAAGTGATCGGCTGAAGACGGTTCGACGGTTCAACGACATGCTGATGTCCACATCCCCCATGCCTGAGACCAACCTTCTCGCGCAACCCTTGCGCCTGCCCAACGGCAGCGTGCTGCGCAACCGTCTGGCCAAGTCGTCCATGAGCGAGACGCTCGCCACCTACGACAACCACGCCACGGAAAAGCTGATCGGGTTGTACGGACGCTGGGCCGCGTCGGGCGCCGGACTGCTGCTCACAGGCAACGTCATGATCGATCGACGTGCACTCGGCGAGCCCGGCAACGTGGTGATCGAGGACGAAGCCGACCTGCCGATCCTGCGGCAATGGGCCCGTGCGGCCACCGGCCAGGGCGCTGCGCTGTGGGTGCAGCTCAACCACCCCGGCAAGCAGTCCCCCAAGGGATTGAACGCGAGCAATCTCGCACCGTCCGCGGTGCCGTTCCGCGAGGACATGGCGGCCTTCTTCGAGACTCCGCGCGAAGCCACGAGCGCCGAGATCCACGACATCATCCGGCGCTTCGGGGAAAGCGCGGCCATCTGCAAGAAGGCCGGATTCAGCGGCGTCGAGATCCACGGCGCCCACGGCTACCTGATCAGCCAGTTCCTCTCGCCCCACCACAACCTTAGAACCGACGAATGGGGCGGAAGCCCGGAGAATCGGCGCCGTTTCGTGATGGAGGTCTATCACGAGATCCGCCGCCGGGTCGGAGCCGACTTCCCCGTCGGGATCAAGCTGAACTCAGCCGACTTCCAGCGTGGCGGCTTCACCGAAGAAGAGTCGATGGCCACCATCGTCGCCCTCGTCGAGGCCGGCATCGACCTGATCGAGATCTCCGGCGGCACCTACGAGGCTCCGGCCATGAGCGGCGGCTTCCACAAGCCGCAGAAGGCATCGACGGCGGCGCGCGAGGCCTACTTTCTGGAATTCGCAGAGAAGGTCCGTGCGGCGGTCAAGGTGCCGCTCATGGTCACCGGCGGCTTCCGTACCGCCGACGGCATGAATGCGGCGCTGCGCTCGGGGGCCCTCGACATCGTCGGCCTGGCGCGGCTGATGGCCATCGACCCGGACGCCCCTGCCGCCTTGCTGCAAGGCCGCGACAGCCCGTACAGCGTGCGGGCGATCACCACCGGCATCAAGGCGGTGGACCGCATGGGCGTCATGGAGATCCTCTGGTATTCGCGTCAACTCGCGCGCATTGCCAAGGGCGGCAATCCCCGTCCCGGCGAGAGCGGCCTGATGGCGTTTCTCAAGAGCCTGCTGAAGAGTCAGTGGGGCACCTACCGAACCAAGCGGATGCGAGCTTGAACCTCATGAACGACACACACCAGACTGCGCCAACCCGCTTCGTGCAAGTCGATGGCGACACATTCGCCTATCGCCGCTGGGGCAACGACACTTCGGGCCAGCCGCCCTTGTTCTTCCTGCAGCACTTCAGGGGCGGGATGGATCACTGGGATCCGCTCATGACGGATGGCCTGGCCGCCGGGCGCGAGGTCATTCTGTACAACGGTCGCGGCGTTGCATCCTCTTCCGGCCGGCCGCGCACCCGGATCGAACACATGGCCGACGACGCGGCGGCGGTCATCCGGGCCATCGGCCTGCGCAAGGTCGACGTGCTGGGGTTTTCGCTCGGCGGGTATCAGGCGCAGGACCTGACCCGACGCCACCCCGACCTGGTCCGCAAGCTCATGCTCATCGGCACAGGGCCGCGCGGCGGCAATCCGGATTCGGACCCCGGCGTTCTGGAACGCGCGCCGCGTCCGGTGCCGACGCTGGAAGACTTCCTGTTCCTGTTCTTCGGCCGATCGGAGGAAGCTCAACAGGCGGGTCGCGACTTCTGGAAGCGCCGCCATCAGCGACAGGACGCGGACCCGCCGAGCTCGCCCGAGGTGATCCAGGCCCAGATCGAGGCCAACATGCACTACCTGCCCAAGCTCGACCGCCAGGCGCCGTTCGCGCATCTGCGCGAGATCCGTCAGCCGACCTTCGTCCTCAACGGCGTGGACGACGTGATGATCCCGACCATCAACTCATGGCACATGGCGCAGAACATCCCGAACGCGCAGCTGTTCCTGTATCCGGACGCGGGCCACGCGCCGCACTTCCAGTACCCCGAGCGCTTCCTGAAGCACGCGATCCAGTTCCTCGACGAATGAAAGGCCCCAGGTCATGCTGAAATTCAAGTTCCTGCTCTGGGTGATGACGAAACTCATGCAGAGGGCCATCGCCACCAACGCGGCCTGCGCGAAATACGTGGCCGGCAAGCGCCTGGAGTTCCAGATCCAGACGGCGGACCGCATCGGCCGCTACTTCCGCATCCAGGACGGCAGGGTGAAGTCATTCGCGGGCCTGGCCGCGGCGCCGCAGTTCACGATGACCTTCAGGAACGCCGCCAAGGGCTTCGAGATCCTGTCCGCCAAGGACGGCAAGGAAGCGTTCCTCGCGGCCTTGCATGACGAAGACCTGACCATCAGCGGCGACTTCGTCGAGGTGATGTGGTTTCAAGGTTTCACGGAGTACCTGAAGCCGAAGTCATGAAATTCACCACGGGGCATCCAAGGCACCGGCGCGCGACAATGACGCACCCATGACTGCCCAGAACAACGGACACAGTCCGCCCACCAGCTACCTCGAGGCGCTGCGCGTCATCGACATGGCGCGCCTGCGTCAGCTTGCCGACGAGGCTCCGGGCGACCCGACCCGTGCCGTGCGCTCGATGGTCACGGCCAGCAGCGCGGTCGCCGGGTTCAACGACCTGATGGTCTGGGAACAGTCGGCACTGGCGCAGGAGTACTACATCCCGCCCAACCATTCGTACGACGTCTTCATCCGGCTCGCAGCGGCCTCGCCGGTGGTGCAGTGGCGCGAGGGATGCCTGGACATCCGCCACAACGCGACCGGGCAGATCGTCGTCGTGCCGCCGTACCGTGCGGCCTACTTCCGCACGTTCGGGCCCGGCCAGAACATCCACCTCAGCATGGCGCCGGGCGTGCTGATGCGTGCGGCGGGGCACGATCGCCCGAAGGCGGGCATCAGCCTGAAGACCTGCTTCGGCGAAAGGGACGAAGTCGTCTCCGGCATGGGACGCGCCCTGCTGGAGTACGTGAAAGCGCCAGGAGGCAACTCCCGGGCCTTCATGGAGGCGGCCAGCGTTGCGCTCGCCGTGCGGCTGCTCGAGCGCTTCGGCACGGACGACAGGCTTCCGCGCCGCACGCTCAGCTCGGCGCAGCTCGCTCGCCTCGACGACTACCTCGCGGCCCAGGTCGACAAGCCGACTTCGCTGCAGGAACTCGCCCAGGTCGTGGACCTGAGCCCGCAGAGTTTCCATCGTGCCTTCAAGGCGGCCACGGGCCTGCCACCCTTGCGCTACTGCCAGCAGTTGCGCATGCGCCGTGCCCGCGACCTGGTCGAAGGCACCGGTGCGCCGATCGGCGAGATCGCCACCGCGGTCGGATTCTCCGACCTGGCGCACTTCACCAACACGTTCCGCAAGCACTGGGGCGTGGCGCCCACCCGTCTGCGACGCGGTTGACGGCGCACGGGAAGATCCTCGAGTCTGTTGCTCAGGCCATCATCTGCGTGTCGCTGTCGATCGATATCACCTGACCGGACACCGTGTCGTTCCCGGGTGAAGCCAGGAACGCCACCATCGCGGCGACCTGGCTCGGCGGCACCAGGCGCTTGATCGACATGCCGGCCAGCATCTCGCGCAGAACATCGTCCGGAGCAATGCCGCGCGATGCGGCCTTGCCTTCGATGACCCGGCGTACCCGCTCGCCGTCGACCGCGCCTGGCAGAACCGCATTGACGCGCACGTGCCACGGGCCCAGCTCGACGGCGAGTGTCTTCGTCAGGCCGACAAGGGCCCACTTGCTGGCCGAATAGGGGGCGCGAAGCGGAAAGCCGAGTCGGCCAGCGACGGAGCCGATGTTGACGATCGCCCCACTGGACTGGCGCTTGAGCCAGGGGATGGCGGCGCGCGTGACGTTGAACACCCCCGTCAGGTTGACGGCCAGTGTGCGGTCCCATTCGATGGCATCGATGTCTTCGAGCGCGCCGGTCGGCCCCGCGATGCCTGCGTTGTTGACCAGCACGTCCAGGCCCCCGAGCGCGTGCGCGGCCTGCGCCACCATCCGGGTGCAGCCCTCCCGGTCGGCCACGTCGCACGCCAGGGCATGCGACGCATCGCCACGCGCGCGCACCGCCTCGAGCGCGACCTCGTCGACATCGCACACCGCCACGGCATCGCCCGCACGCACGAAGGCACGTGCGATCTCCAGCCCGAGGCCCGAGGCACCGGCCGTCACCAGCACGCGCTGCGGTCTCTCCTTGTTCGACACGGTTTGGTCTCCAGGAGCACGTTTCAAGTTGCAGCGCCTGCGCTGAACGCACGGACCTGCAGCGTCTTCTGCACGAGCTGCTGCATCTCGTCCACCGTGCAGGGCTTCGAAGGATGCCGAGCCATTGCCTCGAGCAAGGCATTGCGCGCCGGCACGTCGAGCTCCAGCCGGGACAGATCGCCCCACCAGCCATTGAGCGCGGGCCCGAGCCTCTCCAGCATGGCCTTGCTTCCCGCCGCACCGCCCCCCAATTCGGTGAGCGCGAACGGGCCGGCGCAGGCCCAGCGCAAGGCCAGCCCGTGGGTGAGGATCGCATCGATGTCCGGGACGTCCAGCGTGCCGTCGATCGCCAGCGCAAAGGCTTCGCGCAGCAACGCGGCCTGCAAACGGTTCGCGGCATGCCCGACGCGCTCGTGCTTCGGCACGATCACCTTCTTGCCGAGCGCCTCGTAGAACGCGACGGCGCGTCCCAGGTCCGTGGCGGATGTCAGCCGGCCCGGCACGACCTCCAGCAGCGGAATCAGGTGCGGCGGATTCAGGGGGTGCGCCACCAGGACCCGCTGCGGGAAGGCCCCCGCCATCGCCTGAAGGTCCGAAGGCCGATGGCCGGAGGTGCTGGATGCAATCAGAGCCGACGGATCCGCAGCCAGGTCGATGGCCTCGATCAACGCCCGCTTCAGATGCGGCGCCTCGGGGCCGTTCTCCTGCACGAGCTCGACGCCGCGCACGGCGTCCCGAAGGTCGCCTGCGATCTGCAGCCGCGGCTGCCATGCCGACGCATCACCCAGCGCTTGCTCCAGAAAGGGCAGGAGCGCCGCGCGCGCCACGACCGACGGGTCGAAACAGCGCACCTGCAGTCCCGCGCCGAGGAACTGCGCCACCCAGCTGGCGCCGATGACGCCGAGGCCGACGACGGCCGTTTGCCGAATGCTCATTGGCAGGCAAAGTTCGCCGCGTCTTCGAGGCTGCCGCTGCCCTTGTAGACGGCCACCTTGGGAAAGGCACACAGCGGCCGCGTCCGGCCCGGCCACGGCGTGAAAGGACCGGCCTTGGCCAGCAGCGTGTCGGGCGCCACGCCTTGTTCGACCCAGGCCTGCAGGGCCGTCAGCGGATCGAACCCGTCGGTCGCGGGGCCGCCCGAGCAATGGCCCATGCCGGGCACCAGGAACAGCCGCGCGAAATCGGCGGCGTTGCCGCCGTTGGCAGCCGCCAGCGACTGGTAGTAGTGGGCGATGTCCTTCGACGAGAACAGCGGGTCGCTGTTGCCGTTGTAGATCATCAGCTTGCCGCCGCGCGCCTTGAAGCTCGACAGGTCGACCGACGTCGCATCCGCCAGCCTGCCGAACTCCCGGAACTTGGCAGGATCGGAATCAGCAGCAAACCCGAACGGATCGAAGACCGGATTCGCCGGTGTCGAGAAGACCTTGCCCGGGCCATCCATCCCGGCCAATTGGTTCAGCCCGAGGCTCACGGTCAGCGTCGGCGACAAGGGCACCGGAATGCCGTCGAGCTTCCAGACGCTCCACGCCGGGCTGCCGACGCCTGCGTCGTAGTAGTAGTCGCTGTAGAGCGCCGCACCGGACAAGGTCTTGCCACCCGCAGTCATGGCGGCCAGCGCCGTCTTCTGCGCTGCGGACAGGCAGGTGCCGTCGTTCGCGCCGGTGCAGGTGGGGATGTCCGTCTGCGGATTGAAGTCGCACGCCTGCGGATCGGAGATGATGCCGTCGGCGGCGTTGTCGCGGCCCTTGACATCGCACTTGGCGACGATCGCCGAGCCGATCAGTGCACGGTCCGCGAGCGAATACGCCTTGCTCAGGTCGGGGCCGAAGGGCGTCACCTGACCGGCAGGAACGATCGCGGCCAGCGTCTTGACGTCGGCCAGCGTGTTGCTGACCGCGTTCATGAAATCGAACCCCGGATCGCCGGCCACGATCCCGTCGAAGTAGCTGGGGAAGCGCTGCGACGCCATCATCGCCTGGCGTCCGCCATTGGAGCAGCCGACGAAGTACGACTTGTCGGGCCGCTTGCCGTAGTACTGCTGCAGGACATCCTTGGCCGTCAGCGTCACCTGGTCGAGCGCGTTGTAGGCATAGTCCAGCCGGGCTTGCTGGTCGGCGCCGAAGTTGCCGTCGAACGCGCTCGTGCCGCGGTGGCCGCCGTCGGTCGAGACGACCGCGAAGCCACGCGACAACGCGTTCGTCGCTGCCCCCTGTTGCGGGTCGAAGATGCCGAACGCCGGAGCGAGCACGCCGTCGAGCCCGCCGCCGCCCTGGAAGAAGAAGCGCCCGTTCCAGTCCTTCGGCAGGCGCAGCTCGAAGCCGATCGCGTACGGCGCGTCGACGACCGACACCGCATGGGTGACCGGATCCGCGGAGAAGGCCTTGCCGGTGCGCGCATTGATCTCGCCCTGCACGACGCAGTGCGCGGGCAGGAATTCGCCGACCGGGGCGCCGGTGAACGGGTCAACCGGCTTGGCGGTGTTGGCCTCCACGCGTTTGCTCTGCGTCACCTTGACGTTGCCGCCGAGCGCGGCGTTCGCGACGGCGGCGCAGTCGAAGCTGGCCGCAGGCGCGAGCGGGGCGTCGGAGCCGCCGCCGCAGCCTTGCAGTGTGGCGATGGCGGTGCCGAAGCAGGCGACGAGCGCCGCGAACTGGATTCGATGGTTCATGGTTTCAGTCCCAGGATGGAGCGGGCTTGTGAGGGGGTGGCGATCGTCGGGCCCATGTCCTCGACCATTCGACGCACCTTTCGTACTTGCTGGGCGTTGCTCTGCGCAAACTCGCCCCTCGAGATGAACGCGTTGTCTTCCATGCCGACGCGAACATGGCCACCGAGCAGCGCCGACTGCATCGCCATCGGGAACTGGTTGCGGCCGATGCCGAAGCCCTGCCACTGGGCACCTGGCGGCAGCTGGTCGCGCATGTAGCCCATCGTCTGCGTGTCGGCGGGCATCGTGAAGTTCAGGCCCATGACGAACGAGAACATGCCGGGGCCATCGAGCGCACCTTGGGCCATCAGGTGCTTGGCCAGCACGGCATCGCCGGAGTCGAAGAGTTCGATCTCCGGCTTGACGCCGGCCTCGCGGATCAGCGTGGCCATGCGCGAGAGAACCTGCTCCGTGCTGATGACGATGCCGCCGAAGACCTGCGCCGTGACGAGATCGAGCGTGCAGATCTCGGGCTTCAGCTTGAGCACGTGCTCGACGCGCCTCTCCGCGGTCCAGATGTGCGTGCCCGGCCCGGCCTCGCTCGGCAGCATCGGGTCCTTGGGATAGAAACCCGATCCCAGTCCGGTCGTGAGATTGAGGATCACGTCCGGGTTCTGCGCCCGGATCAGATCCACGGCCTCTTCGTACAACGCGAGGTCCCCCGAAAAGACACCCGTCTGCGGGTCGCGAACATGCACGTGCAACACGGCCGCGCCGGCCTCGGCCGCTTCGAGTCCGGACAGCGCGATCTGCTTGGGCGTGATCGGCTGCGCCGGGTTCTTCGACAGGGGGCCCGCACCGGTCAGGGCACAGGTGACGACGATGACGTCCCGCATGATGTCCTTCAGAAGATGTGTCGAACGCCGCCGATCACCGAGCGCGCGGTACTGCCCGGCGCATAGGTGCCGATGGAGCCGCCGAGGGCGGCCGCCGAAGCGCTGTTGTTGTCCATCTGCCCGACTGCGGCATAGAGCGCGGTGCGCTTGCTCAGGTCGTAGCCGTAGCCGAGCTGGATGGTCGTCACCTCGGCCTGGGTCGCGGTCCGGTCTTTGGACTTGCCGACAAGCGCACGCACGGTGTGGCGACCGTCGAACAAGAGGTTGGCTCCGACGTGCCAGTTCAAGCGGTCCACGGCACCGGCGCCAGACAGGCCGTTCTTGCCGGAGTTGAGGCCGACATGCACGCGGCCCCAGGCGAGCTGATAGGACGCGCCAAGCGTCTGTTGCTTGACGGTGGGTGAATCGGCCACCGGCGCCGTCGCGCTGATCGTCGTATTGCTGCCATTGACCTGGTGGTAGCCGTAGCCAACCCACCAGACGCCGTCGCCATACGAGACGTTGCCGCCGAGCTGCCGTCCGGCGTTCGAGGACGGCGTGGAGGTTTCGGCAAGCGAGTACATCAGCATCGCGCCCAGGCCCTTGCGTGGGGCTGGCAGGAGCGTCGTCTGAGCGGTGTAGCCGTAGCTGTAGACCAGCGAGTTGCTGGCACGCACCGTGAAGCTGTAGATGGTCGCGATGCCGCCCAGCCAGCCTGCACCGAAGGGATCGTTCGCCGGGCCTGCGGAGATCGCCCACATCGGCGTGTACTGGCGGCCCAGCGAGAGGTAGCCGGTCGCGTCGCTGCCCAGCGTCAGCGTCGACAGGCGTCCCCACGTGAGGGGACCGGGCGCCGTTCCTGGCGGATTGTTGATGCCGGCACCGGTGTCGACGCCGATCCCCGATTCGAGAATGAACCCTGCCTTCAGTCCGCCGCCGAGATCTTCGATGCCGGAGAACGTGATGCGGCTCGCATCGCGCTGGCCCGAGCCGACGGACGTGACCGAGCCGCTGGCTGCACCGCGGTCCATGCGCACCCCTGCGTCCATGACGCCGGAGATCTGCACGCTGCTTTGCGCCAGGGCGAGCCCTGGCATGACGGCGAGCAGCGAAAGCGCGGCCCGAGAAAGCTTCTTCATCGATCGTCTCCTGGTTGTTGAATGTGATTCGACGGTGCGACGGCCCAGTGCCGTCGCGCCCGTCTCATGAACGAACTCCAAGCGCACCGCAACGACGCCGTGTCTTGACTGGAATCCATTGCCGGCGATCGTAGGAAGGCACCCGCCGCCGGAATGTCGAGAAGCTGCGCACCTGTCGGATTCGTGCGCCCCGCGTTGGCAGGCACCGCATGCCTGCGGCGGTGATTCCCCGCACTTGCGCACAACTGCCGGGCTTGTGTCCTTCTCTCAAGCTCGCGGGTTTTCACGCAAGGGCGCACCGGTCTGGTCGAGCGGCCAGTCCGCACGCCGCGCGGAAAATCGCAGGGCCATGGCGGCATGGCGACCTCGAGGACCACCGACATGGGCGACGACATCGACGCAGACCGCTGGTCGGCCACGGCGGCCGCCGAGATCGGCGACCCTTGCGAGGCCCTGCCCGAGCAGGTGCGAAGCCATAGCCGGGGGCGCCCGTGGCGCGGCCTGGCCGTGTGGCATCAGGTCGGGCCGCCGGGCGATCTCTACATTCCCCGCATCAACGCGCACACGATCCTCGTGCGGCGTGCCGGTCCCACCGAGCTGGTCCAGCGACACGGCGGCACGGTTCAGCACCGGCACTGGCTGCCGGGCGAAGCCATCATCGTGCCGAGCGGGGTGCCCACCTTCTGGCGCAGCGAATCGCCCCGCGACAACATCCACATCGACCTCGACCCGGCCTGGCTTCAGCGCGTGGTCGGTGGCGGGCATGCGCAGCTGCGAAGCTGCTTCGGCCAGCCCGATCCCGTGCTGTCCGCGCTGGCGGCCGCACTGATGGCGTCGCTGCACACCAACGCCTCGCTCCAGCCCAGTTTCGCGGACGGCATCTCGCTGAGTCTGGCCGCGCACCTGCTGGAGCACTATGCACAGGCGGACCGGCGCGAGCGGTCATCGGCCGCGCTGTCCCGGCGCGAGCTGGACCAGATCACCGCGATGGTGCTGGGCGATCTGCAGCAGCGCTGGTCGGTTCGCCAGATGGCCGATGCCGTCGGCCTCAGCAGTTTCCACTTCTGTCGCAGCTTCAAGGCGGCCAGCGGGCAGAGTCCCCATGCCTATGTGACCCGGCTGCGCATGGAAGAAGCATTGCGCCTGCTGCGTTCGACCTCGCGACCGATCTTCGACATCGCGATGGACGCGGGCTACGCGACGGCCACCCACTTCTCGCAGACGTTCCGGCGCCATTGGGGGGTCACGCCCCGGGAGGCGCGGCTGGGCCATTTGTCGGCGGCCTCATCCCGGCCGCAAGAACCGGACATTCGCGCAAGGGCACGACAGTGATCCGCAGTGTGCACCTCGACACTCTCGGCGACGTCGCGACCACGCGATCCGAAACCTGGAGACACACCATGAAGAACCGCCGCCAATTCACGACCACGCTAGCCCTGATGTCCACGGCCGGACTGCTGCCGGGCCTGGCCCGAGCGCAATCCGCCGACACCGTGCGCATCCTGGTCGGCTTCCCGGCCGGCGGTGGCAGCGACAACATCGCGCGCCGACTTGCCGAACGCCTGCAGGGCACCCTCGCGCCGACGGTCATCGTCGAGAACAGGGCGGGTGCCGGCGGGCAGATCGCGGTCAGCGCTCTCAAGAACAGCGCTCCGGATGGCAACACCTTGATGCTCTCGGTGCCGGGGCCGCTCACCGTGGCTCAGTTCACTTTCAAGTCATTGCCGTACAAGCCTGACGACTACGTGCCCGTCGCCATGGTCAGCACCTTTGCGTTCGTATTTGCGGTCGGACCGGCCGTGCCCGAGAGCGTGCGCAACCTGAAGGACTACCTGGCCTGGGCGAGCAGCAACAAGGCGAACGCCGTGTTCGGGTCGCCCGCCGCGGGCGCGACGCCGCACCTCGTCGGCATGCTGCTGTCGAAGGCCGCGGGTGTCGAACTGACCCATGTGCCCTACCGCGGCGACGCTCCGGGCATCCAGGATCTGCTCGGCGGGCAGGTGCCCGCCTACCTGTCGACGACCGGTTCCTTCAGCCCGCACATGAAGAGCGGGCGGCTGCGCCTGCTCGCCGTTTCCGGGGTCTCGCGCAATCCCATCGCGCCGGACGTTCCCACCTTCCGCGAGCAGGGTTACCCGATCGACCTCATCGAGTGGACGGGCATCTTCGCGCCCAAGGGCACGCCGCCGGCGGTGGTGCAGCGCGCGGGCAGCGCAGTGACAGCCGTGGTGTCACAACCAGACTTCGCCAAGTTCCTGGCCGATCTCGGCATGACACCCAGGACGATGACCCCGCAGGCCTTTGCGGAGCTGATCCGTACCGAGACCGAGCAGTGGCGCACCGACATCAAGAAGATCGGCTTCTCCGCCGAGTCCTGAACCTGCGGTAGGGAAGCCTCATGCCGCTGGCACCCACTGCCCGGGCCTGGCTCGATCAGATGAGTGCGGCCGGTCTGCCGCCGCCGCAATGGCTGCCTTTGGCACAGTTCCGCCAGATGGCGCGGGCCTGGGTGGCGACGCACCCTGTGCCCGTGGCGCGCGTCGAGGACCGCCTGTTGTCCGGTCCAGGCGGGCCGTTGGCCGTGCGTCTCTACTGGCCGGACGCGCCGGCGCCTCACCGCATGCTGGTCTATGCCCATGGCGGCGGCTTCGTTCGCGGTGACCTCGACACGCACGATCACGTGTGTCGCGAGCTCTGCACGACGGCACCGTGCCTGGTGGTGTCAGTCGACTACCGGCTCGCGCCCGAACATCCGTTCCCCGCGGCCCTCGAAGACTGCCTGTTCGCCACTCGCTGGGCCCACACCCACGCCGTGGCCCTGGGCGGCGACGCACGCAGTCTGCTCGTGGCGGGCGACAGTGCGGGCGGCAACCTGGTCGCGATGGTGTGCCTGCGCGCGCGCGAAGCGCGCGACCCGCCGATCCAGGGCCAGTTGCTCTTCTACCCCGTCACGGCCCACTACGATCCGCCGACACCGTCGTACGGGGAATTCGCCGAGGGCTACTTCCTGACCCGCGACACCATGCGCTGGTTCATCGACCTGTACCTCGGCGCAGCCCAGTCCCCGGTCGACGCGTTCCCGCTGCTCGCGACCGACCTGCGCGATCTGCCTCCGGCGCTCGTCATGACGGCCGAATGCGACCCCTTGCGCGACGAAGGCCGGGCCTACGCGGACCGGCTGCGCGACGCGGGAGTGGACTGCAGCCACCGCTGCGTCAGTGGCATGCTCCACGGCTTCATGGCGCAGACCGACCTGCACCCACAGGCCCGGGATGCCATGGGCGAAGCCTGCGCGTGGATACGAGCAATTCCGTGCGGCCGATAAGGCTCTCCTGGTGGATGGGGCGGTCCTGACGGGGCCAGAGCGGTCAGACACGCTGCCCGCCGCTTGAACGCCTTCCGATTTCGAACCTGCCCGCAAGGATCTGGCCGAGCGCGTCGACGGCCCGGCCCAGGTTTCCGATCTCCGGCGCACGCAGCAGCCACAGGTCGAGCTTGAGCTCGAAGTCGGTCACCTCGACCGGGCAGAGTTCCGACAGGTGGAGACTGCTGGCCAGCAGACGCGTGGGGGCGAGCCCGAGCCCGAGCCCGGCCGCAACGAGCCGCAACTGGGTCTCGGTGCCGTGCATATCGACGCCCAGCCGCACCTGCTTTCCGGCGCCCTCCATCGCGCGCTGCAGCGCGGCGCGATAGCCGCAACCCAGCGGGTTGAGGATCCATTGCTGCTCTGCCAGGTCGGCCACTGCCACGGGCTTCGTGGCGATCGGCGCACGCCGGCTCTGCACGATCAGCACGTCCAGCGTGGCAATGAGGCTGGCACTCGCGCCGGCCGGTGGCGTGCCGCCGCTGGGCGCCATGATGGCGGCGGCATCCACTTCGCCGCTGGCAACCTCGCGCTGCAGCCCGCTGCTCCACTCGGTGCGACAGCGCAGATCGAGCGCCGGGAACGAGGCCTTCAATCCCATCGCGATGTCGAACAGCGCCACATCCGCCACCACCTGCGGCAAGCCCAGGCGAAGCGTGCCACTGGGCTCGCCGTCGTCCTTCGGGATGTTCATCAGCCGGTCCAGATCACGCAAGAGCGCCGTCGCCTGCAGGTAGACGCGCCGGCCGACTGCGGTGGCGGTCGGCGGCCGGCTGGACCGGTCCAGCAGCGTGGCACCCAGCTGCTCCTCGAGCTGCTGGACGCGTCGCGACACGGCCGACTGCGTCAGCGCCAGCGCGTTGGCGGCCTTGGTGAGTGACGTTCTCTCGACAACCGCCGTGAACGCCCTCAGTTCTTCAAGCATGGAGGCCTCCCCATCCCTTCGAGCGTGGCTTCAACATTCTCTGAGCGCATGCTATGCATGAGAACTATGCGCTTGCATGATTCTAGGCCGGCTCCTAACCTGGGCAGACCCCTTGCACTTCAACGCCGTGCCATGCCGCTGGTTCGAATCGACATCGCAAGCTCCGCTTCGCCGCAGGTCGTGCGCGCCGTCAGCGACGTCGTGTACGACGCCATGACGAGCGTCGCCAACGTGCCCGCCAACGATCGGTTCCAGGTCATCACGCGCCACGGCCGTGATGAACTGGTGTATCCGTCGGACGGTTACCTCGGCGTGACCTACAGCCCCGGCATCGTGTTCATCCAGGTCACCTGGAACACCGGTCGCAGCGTGGAGGTCAAGAAGGCGTTCTACCGGGCGGTTGCCGAAGGCATCGCAGACAAGGCCGGTGTTCGCATCCAGGACGTCTGGATCAACCTCATCGATGTTGCACGCGAGGACTGGTCCTTCGGCAACGGCGACATGCAGTACGCGCCCAAGCCCGCGTGATGGGCCTCCCCACACACCGCTTCCACCGCAAGGAGCAGTCATGAAAGTCGAGTCCCTGACCTACGAGTCGGTACGGGTGCGTGCCGTGCTGGTGCCGCTGAAACGCAAGGTCGTCTCGCGCGTCGGCTTCTTCGACCGCTGGCCGTTGATCCTCATCGACCTGCAGACCAAGGAGGGCATCGTCGGGAGGAGCTATCTGGAGCCTTACCTCCAGGCCTCGCCGCGGTACATCATGCCGGCCATCAGCGACCTCGTCGAAGCGCGCAAGGGCAAGCCGCTCGCGCCGATGGCCGACTTCCAGGCCGGGCGCAAGTCGCTCAACCTGATCGGCTACGAAGGTGTCGCGATGATCGCGAACGCCGGCATCGACATGGCCGGCTGGGACGCCCTGGCCAAGGCTGCAGACGTTCCGCTGGCCGTGCTGCTGGGCGGAACGGTGGGCAGCGTGCCGGCCTACAACAGCAACGGCCTCTGGCTCACCGACCCGGACAGCCTCCACGATGAAGCCGCGGAACTCGCCGCCGAGGGCGGGTTCGACGCGTTCAAGCTGAGGCTCGGGCGTGACCAGCTGGAGGACGACCTGCGCGCGATTTCACAGGTCCGCGCAGCCGTCGGGTCCAACGCGAAGCTGATGGTGGACTTCAACCAGGGCTTGACGCTGGGCGACGCGATCCGGCGCTGCCATGCGCTCGATGAACTCGGGCTGTACTGGTTCGAGGAGCCGACCACATACAACAACCTCGAGGGCTACGCGCAGCTGGCGGCGGAATTGCGCACGCCGCTGCAGCTCGGCGAGAACTTCTATGGTCCGCGCGAGCTTTACCGGGCCATCAGCATGCGGGCGGGCGACTACGTGATGCCCGACATGATGCGCATCGGTGGCGTGTCCGGCTGGCTGCGTTCGGTGCCGATCGCCGCGGCGGCGGGCATCGAGGTGTCGACGCACCTCTATCCGGAAGTCTCGGCACACCTCATGCGGGTCACCGAGACGGCACACTGGCTGGAGTGGCAGGACTGGGCCGACCCGATCCTGAAGGAGCCCTTCCCGGTGGTGGCTGGGCAGCTGCAGATTCCGCATCGTGCCGGGATCGGGATCGAGTGGGACGAAGACGCGGTCAGGCGGTTTGCCGCCTAGCAACTTGCCGCGCGTAGGCGTGCTCAATCGTTTGCTGAGTCGGTTTTCGTCAGAGTTCGTCTGGACATGCGCTCGTTCAGTCGGGCACCACCGGCGTAGCCGCGTCCAGGTCGGAGCATCTTCGCTTCTTTCACACGCAGACTGCCGCAAGCGACCGCTCCGCAGGCTGTCGACGAGCCGCTACGGGTCGGCTGCGCGAGCAGGCCTTCGGTGAGCGCAGTCAATCAATCGGCTGCAAGCAACCGCCCTGCCCCGCCGCCGTCACGGCGTCTCGCGGTCGCGATGTCGGGCGATGCTGTGGTCCGGCGATTGGCCGTGCGAGACCCTCAGCCGCTGCAGGATCGACAGAGGCTGCGTGTTGAAGTTGACGAGGCCTGCTGACAACGCAGTCGAATCATCAACGAGCCCTTCACCTCATTGAGTTAACTGCAGTTTTCAGCAAACCCGTCACTCCCACTCCATTATCAACAGGCAGGCGGCGTTCATAGGCAAATCTCGCGCTCTGGTTGCACGGCAAAGGGCCGATACCGACACTTTTACCGTCGCAGTCGGAGGCTCCGCAAAGTGCACATCTGTCATCAGAAAGCGCATAGATCGTCGTCACCGGCGCAGGAGGACCGGAAGTCGGGTCAGCAGGTCCCGAATTGACGGTATCGAGTCCCCACTTGACCGCGCTGTGACGGTAGTCTGGCCCACCTTGACGGTATCGGGATCTGGCTCGCCCTATCCGGTCGCACCCGCCTTACAATTGAGACCTTTGTAAGGAGTACGGGCATGGCTGAATCCACCATCACCGCAAAGGGCCAGACCACCGTGCCCGCAGACATCCGGGCGCTCGTGGATGCCAAGCCCGGCACGCGCCTGGTCTGGTCGGCGATGCCCGACGGCACCATCATCGTCCGGGCCAAGACCAAGTCCATCCTCGACATGGCCGGCATGCTCAAGGCGCCCAAGGGAAAGCGCGTCAGCGTCGACGACATGAACCCCTGGCGCTGACTTCGGCTCCAGCATGCCAGCACTCGACACGAACGTCCTGGTGCGCTACATCGTCCAGGACGATCCAGCGCAAATGGCCGCAGCCAAGCGGCTCATCGGCCGTTGCGTCGCCGAAGGCTCGGCGCTGTTCGTCCCGATCACCGTCGTGCTCGAGTTGGAGTGGGTGCTGAGGTCCGGCTTCGCATTCGTCAAGGACGACGTGCTGTTGACCCTGTCGACCCTCCTGTCGGCAGCAGAACTGACATTCGAATCTGAGCGAGCGCTCGAAGTCGCGCTTCAGTTGTTCCGCGAGGGATCGGTTGACTTCGCGGACTGCCTTCACATCGCATTGGCAGCGCAGGCTGGCGAGCAGCCTCTGTGGACTTTCGATAGGGGGGCTGCCAAGGTCAGCGGCGCTCGACTGTTGGTCAAAGCTTGAATCGACGCAGCGACTGCAGCCGACCAGAAGGGCCTCCTGAGCTTCGGTGACGCGCGAAGCGACATGCTGTCGACCGACCCGAGTGGGTCCACAGCCGTGGCGTTCCGCAACGGCGATATGCTCGAAAACCAACGCACACCACCATGTCTTCACGCAGCTACCTGTTGTCAGGAATGTCGCATACCCCCGTCGCGGTACTCGAAGCGGCCAACAACGTGCCCTTGCTGTGGCTCGGCCTGCTCGCAGCGGGCGCGACGGACACGCATTGGACCGACGGGCCCACGCTGCGCCTCGAGGCAGGCGAGCCGTTCGGGATCACCCTCGACCGCGAAGCCGCGCTGGCGCGTCTGGCAGCGCGGCGTGCGGCCATCGCCGCATGGACCGATCCTGCGGCCGGCAAGATCGTCGATCAATTCATCGATCTGGTGGCTTCCCAACCCGGCGAGGCGCTGCGGCTGGATCTTTCGGAATGGGTGGACCTCGTCGGCTCGCGCGAAGAGGCGCTCGCGATCCTGCGTACCAGTGCAGCCGCGCTGGACAGCAAGGCGGGAAAGCGGCGACCGTCGGCCGTCAAGCGGCTCCTCGACGAGCTCGGCCTGAAGAAGCTTGATTCGCAGACGCCTGCCTTCGGCGTGCTCATGGCCGGCGTGGCCTGCAGCGGGAGCGAGCCGTGGCGCCGCGACCCGCCGCGGGAGCGGCGCGCCCCGGACGACTTCATCACCTGGGCGCGTCAGGCCGACAGACACTTCGTCTCTGCCACCGGCAGGGTGGTCGGCACGATGGTCACCAACTCTGCCGGCGTGCAGACGCCAGTCCTCTGGGACCCGCGTGCGCAGGGGACCCCGTGCGCGAGCATCGTTCCCGATGACATCGGCTTCCTGTACCCGCACTGCCTGAGCCCCGATGGCGGATCGCTGTTCTGCGGTGCGGTGTCGCACCCGGGGGCTGTGCCGCAGTCTCTGCGGTTCGCAAACGGTGGTTTGGCTGTCCTTCACGAAGGCACGCCGTCGTTCGGTGTCGCCGCGTGCAGCGCCAACGGCGACGTCGCAGCGGGCGCGTTGTACCCCACCCATCCCGAACCGACCCAGGCCGCGGTGTGGCGTCCGGACACCGGAGTCCGCGTCCTGCCCGGTGTTCCGGCCGGATCACAGGTTCAGCGCGTCAGTGCGGATGGTGCGGTGATGGCCATCAAGATCTCGCTTGCGCTCCCCGACGGCCAGTGGAGCGGCACGCGGGCCGCCATCTGGCGCCACGACTCCGCTGCGAGCGACACGATCGCCGCAGGATGGATCACGGATTGGGTCGCCCTGTCGCAGGATGGGCACCGCGGCGCTCTCTCGATCAAGACGGAAAGGGACAGTCCTGCGCGGCCCTACTTCTGGCAGGCGGGCGCCGAGGCGATGCCGATCGACATCGACGGAAAGTCACCTGAAGACGTGGTCTTCTCCCCCGACGTCGGCTGCGCGCTGGGGATCGTGGACGAATCGCTGGTGCTGTGGCGGCAGGGACAGGCACCGGAAGTGACGATGGCCACGGACGGTGCAGTGGTCATACCGCGGCATGTGTCGAGCACCGGCGACTGGTGGGTGGCGACGCTGCGCAATCCGGCCAACTACGCCACGATGGCCATTCTGGTGTGGGAACGCGGCCGCGGGTTGCGGCGCTTCGACGCGCCGCCTTCGGAATCGCGGCTGGGGCTGGGGTTGTCCGTTGCCAGCGCTGCCGAATCCATCGACGAACTGGGTTTGTTCGGACAGTGGCGCGACAGCGGCGAACCGCTAACGTGGACGCCGGCCGGCGGCTTCATCAGCTGGGGCGCGCCACCGCGGCCCGGCGGCGCGTCACCGATCGACTTCACCCCGCTGGCGCTCGCAGCCGACTTTGCCTTTGTGGATCTGCCGCAAGACCCCTGCTGGTCGCTGCGCGACGTGGTGCAGAAATGTCGCGCGGCCTACCCCGGTCTGCGGCCCCTGCTGCTCATTTCCGCCGTCTGGTGCGAGCCGTGCCGGGAGCTCGAAGCGCTGCTGCACCGACCTGCGCTGCAGCAGTTGCTGAAAGGCCATCTGCTGATGCGCACGGACATCGACGTCGTCGGCGTCGGCATGCGCAGCATCGGCTTCGACGTCAGCGCCATCCCGGTGTTCGTACCGCTCGACGAAGAAGGCCGGGCCACCGGAAAGGCGCTGGACAGTGGCGCCTGGGAGGCGATGACGGAGCAAGACGTCATCGCCGCGCTGGCGCCCTTCCTTGGCGGTTGACGGTTGGCCGCCCTGGCGAAGCTGCCGCGGCCAGACGAATGACTCAACGCGATCGCTCTGCCGGAGTCGGCGTCACGCTGAAGCCGGCGGGCAGGTCGAAGACGCCAGGCGGCAGCACGCCGTTGCGCTCGATGTCGATCAGCGTATCCGTCTGCACCATCTTTTGCGACATGCCGAAACGCGACTCGGCTTCGAGCGCCCAAGGCCAGTTGAGCCACGCGACGAACGGATAGTCGCTCCAGATGCATGAGCGCCCGTCGAGGAACTCTCGCCCAGGCGCGGTGACCCGTCGGCAGGACCGGAACTTCACCTCGGCCTTGGGCTGGCGGTCGAATTCACCGGGCGCCAGCAACGGGCGGGCGACAAAATCCTGCGGGGCCGCAAGCCCTGCGGCGCGGCGACGCGCAAAGTCGAGCTGGTAGCGAATCCCGTCGCGCCAGAGCGTGCCGGCGCGCGTCGCGTCAAGCCGATAGCGCCCGCAATCGGGCGGGACGGCCGGCTTGCCGCCGGCGCTTCGCTGCTCGGCAGTCCAGCGTTCGAAATCAACCAGCTTGAGACCACGGCCCGTGATGAAGGTGACGGCCCGACCGTCGCGGTAGTACTTCTCGACGACTTGTTCATCCAGGCTGCGCAACACGGCGTCGTCGATGCCCTGCGGTGGTGCCTCGTAGAAGGCCGCGCGCATCCGGTTGCAGGTGTCGAGCAGGGACCGGTTCGTTGCATACGCCGGCCCGTGGTCCTCGCCCTCCAGCACCCGCACCCGCCGCAGCTTCTGGTAGGCGCTGCCGTCGAAGCCCGAAGGGACCTCGGCGGCCGGCGTACCGGCGGTTGCGGTGAGCACGACAAGCGCCAGTGCGGCCGAGGACCAGCGACGCGCACATCGAACACGCCCCGGGAAACGGCGTCGATCAGTGTCTTTCTGCATGGACGTTCTGCGATGTGACGGCAGTCCCCGTCATGCCCTGAGGATGGCACGAAGCCGGCGCCACGCGCGGACGAACAGCCAGCCGCAGTAGACGCCGACCGCCAGCAGCACCGCACCGAGGCCCGCATTCAAGAGGTTGAAGCTCCCGTGCAGGCCGACATAAAGCAGCATCACCCCCATCGGGGCCGACAGCAGCGCGAAGAAGGCGTGCCGCAGGGTGGCGAGGAGCGCGGCGCCAGAACCGATGATCTTGCGGGCGGTCTTGTTGGGCGCATCGGCGCCGAGTGGCACATCCCCGACGAGCTTGTCGAATGCGAGTCGCAAGCGCCCGCGCACATCACCGGGTCGGCGACCTTCCCGGATGAGCGTCGTGAGCGCCTGATCGCGCGCCGCGGCACTGCCAGCGGGCGCCGACGCCTCGGCTTGAGGCAATGCGGCGGCAAGATCGATTTCAGGCTGCTGAGGCCGAGCGGGCCAGAGCAGGTCGCCCTGCTCCGTGTAGGCGAAGCCCGCGAGCGCGCTGCGCCACCGGGCGGCCGCATCGGGAGCCGACTCGCCATGGCGGCGCTCGGCGAACAGCGTGGTGTAGCTGGCGAAGCAGTCAATGGCGCCCCCATCCCGTATCGGGTGGCCAGCATCCGCCGCCTTCAGCGTGTCGAGTGCATCGCGCAGGCGCTCAGCGCCCTCGCCGAACCCGTCCATCGAGAAGATGTCCTCGGTGCGAAGCAACAGATGCTGGGGGAAGTGCATCCAGACAAAGCGGCACCACTCGTCGTACAGGTACGCCGTTGGCGCTGGCAGAAGCGCCAGGACGGCGGACCTGCGGCGCGTGAGCCGCGCGCTGAAGTCTTTACCGGCCGCGCACAGAACCAGAAGCTCCTCAGGTGTCTCTTCGGGGAACCCGTCGGTCCGCCGCGAATTGGGCGGCGGCCATTGGGTCAGCACTTCGTCGGCGCGATCGAAGCCCGCCAGCCAGAACAGCGGAATCGAGTGGCGTGCAGTGAGCTCCAGGCCAGGCGCCGCCCAGATGGCCTTGAAGTCGTAGCGTTGGGCTGCGCCTCGATCCGGGCAGCCGGTCAGGTGTGCAAAGTTCGCCATCGTGACAGGGCTCCATGCGCTCGAATCGACTCGGCCATTCGCATCGGCGCCCTACTCTCGCCTCGTCGCACAGTCGCGCAGCCATGGCACGAGCGCGGCGGCGATCGCCTCGTCCGTGCTGTCCGTCCATGCCCCGCCGTCGAGTGGCGCGCCGACCGCGCGGCACTGCGAATCAAGCGCGACGAAGGTAGGAACGGCACTGGACTGGTAGCCGACGCTGCGTGCGCCGATACCAAAGCGGTCGATGTCCACGCGCAGCAGGAGCCAGCCCTGCAGCGTCCGCTGCAGCCCCGGATGCATCAGCAGCGCCTCGAGCTCGCGACACGGCTCGCACCAGCTCGCGGTGAGCAGCAGCATCACGCGCAACGCAGGGTGTCTTGCGGCATGGGCGAGCAGCAGCTCGCGCAGGTCGACGAAGACGAACGCCCCGGCGATCGTGATGACCTGTACTCGGCCCGCCGCGATGTCGGCGAGCGTGGCTGTACGGTATTCCTGGGCGAGACGCGGCGTCATGCCGAGCAGGTCCGCCAACAACGTCGCATTGGCCGCGACGGGCTGGTGCGAGAAAGTCGAGGTCGGCAGCCGACCCTGCTGGGCCTCGTGAAAGAGGATCACCGACGGCGTGACGGGCGTGTCTTTGCCCTGCGGGTCGAACAGCAGGTAGTCACCGGCGACGCCGATTTCTTGCAGGAAGGTGGCCGATTGCTGGCTCAGCGAGCAGTCCTGCACGGTGAGATCCGAGCGCTGGTCTGCGCCCGCGAGCGCGAGCTGCAGCCAGCCGCCGTCCGAGAAACGCAGGTCGAACTCAAGCGACTCGTCAGCAGCCGTGCGTGCGGCCGTGGCAAGCGGGTGCCGCGCGAGCGCCGCAAGCACGCGGGCACGCGGTGCGGCGGCGGGCTCACCGCCAGCCATGTGGATCAACAAGTAGAGCTGCCGGCCCAAGGCGCCCATCCCGACGGTATGGTCAGATCCCTCCGGCCGTGCCCGCGATGCATCCAGGCGTCGCAGCACCTCCCTCACCCATTCGCGGTGGGTGAGGCCGTCGTCGGCAGGGACGACATTCGAACCGAGAAGATCGAAGATCGATCCTAACGCCTCTTCCGGGAGTTGGCTGGAGAGTTCCTCGAGTTCGGTCCGCGCCCGCGAGCGCTTTACCGGATCCCGGGCGAAGTCGCCGAGCCAGTCCTCGACGGCGCTTTCCCACGTGGCGAAGTGGTGCATCCAGTCCTGGTGGAGAACCCCGGTCGTCAGGTTTGCGAAGTGCGGGTATCTGTCGACCAGTTCCCGCGCCCGGGCCATTCGCTCCTGCGCCAACCGCAACTCATCCGACGCAGTCATGGCGCAAGGGTCGCCAGCACGCTGCCGAAGTCCAGGTGCTGCGACGATCCCGGGTCACGGGCCAGCACCAGCACCAGCACCGGTGCCGCGTCGCAGCCGCCCGCGAAGCCGACGACGGGGTTCGTTTCGAACTGCAACAGCAGGCGACGGCGGTGCGCCGACCTTTCGCGAGCCGCGAACCACTCGGCACTGGCGAGGTCCATGCGCCCCAGCAACTGCCCCACCCACCACCAGTCGTAGCGGAAGCCACGCGCGCAGCGCGTATCGAACCCGGGGGCGGCAGCGCGCTGGCGAAACGTTGCCCAGCGCGAAGCCCATCTCTGCGGATGGTCGGTGTCCTGGGATTCGTGCGCGAAGCGTTCGTGCGCGTCGTAGGACAGCAGGTCATGTTGGCCCTTGCTCGGTGCATCGATGCCCAACACGCCCTCGATCGGAAAGGCCCGACCGTCGAGGTAAAGGCCGAGTTCCGATGCACAGGGCACGTCTGCCGGTGGCTCGATGCGGTGCCACGGTCGACCAGTCGCGGCGAAGTAGTGCACTTCGAAGGAATGCCCGAGTTCCGTGCACTGATCCCAGTGGAACACGCTCAACAACCCCGTGGCTGGCAACCCGCTGCCTGCCAGTCGCGGCAGGTCGGCAAGATCGAGCTGCATCAGGAACCCCGCATGCACTTCCGGTGCGTCCGGCCGAGGGCGGATGACGCGCCATTCGAACCCGTCCGGCGCATCGGGAAGCCCTCCCATCCGGCTCGATCCCGGGGCACTGTCCGTTACGGCCCTGCGAGGGTCTTCGATGTCGCTGAGCAGCAGCGTGACGCATGGCGCGCTGTGCGCCAGCAGCTCGTCTTCGCTCGGCTCCAGGCGATGCTCACGGATGAGCCTGATCAAACGGTCGCGTTCGGAGCCGGTCAGGTCCATGGCTGATGTGCAGTCACGGTACATCACGGTTTCAAGGGAAAGGCGCCCGTCACTCCCACTCGATGGTGGCCGGCGGCTTGCTGCTCACGTCGTAGGTGACGCGGTTGATGCCGCGCACCTCGTTGATGATGCGGCTGGACACCTTCTTGAGCAGCGCGTAAGGCAGCTCGGCCCAGTCGGCAGTCATGAAGTCGCTCGTCTGCACCGCGCGCAGCGCCACCACGTAGTCGTAGGTGCGGCCGTCGCCCATCACGCCCACGCTCTTGACCGGCAGGAACACGGCGAAGGCCTGGCTGGTCAGGTCGTACCAGCTCTTGCCGGTGGCTTCGTCCTTGAAGGTACGCAGTTCCTCGATGAAGATTGCATCGGCGCGGCGCAGCAGATCGGCATAGTCCTTCTTCACCTCGCCGAGGATGCGCACGCCCAGGCCGGGGCCGGGGAACGGGTGTCGGTAGACCATGTCGTGCGGCAGGCCCAGCGCCACGCCGAGCTCGCGCACCTCGTCCTTGAACAGGTCGCGCAGCGGCTCGAGCAGCTTCAGGCCCAGCGTCTCGGGCAGGCCGCCGACGTTGTGGTGGCTCTTGATGGTGGTCGCCTTCTTGGTCTTGGCGCCGCCCGACTCGATCACGTCGGGATAGATGGTCCCTTGTGCCAGCCACTTGGCACCGGACCCGGAGGGGCCGTTCGTGGCCCCTTTGAGCTTCTTCGCCTCGCGCTGGAAGACCTCGACGAACTCGCGGCCGATGATCTTGCGCTTGGCCTCGGGGTCGCTGACGCCGGCCAGCGCGCCCATGAACTCGGCGGTGGCGTCGACGTGGACCACCTTCGCGTGCAGGCGGCCGGCGAACATCTCCATCACCAACCGGCCTTCGTCCAGGCGCAGCAGGCCATGGTCGACGAACACGCAGGTGAGCTGCTCGCCGATGGCACGGTGAATGAGCGCCGCGGCCACGCTCGAATCGACGCCGCCCGACAGGCCGAGGATCACCTCTTCGTCGCCAACCTGCTCGCGGATGCGCGCCACCGCCTCGGCGATGTGGTCGCGCATGATCCAGTCGGGCTTCGCCTTCGCGATCTGCAGCACGAAGCGCTCGAGCAACGCGCGGCCCTGCACGGTGTGCGTCACCTCGGGGTGGAACTGCACCGCGTAGTAGCCACGCGCCTCGTCGGCCATGCCGGCCACCGGGCAGCTCGGCGTCGACGCCATCAGCTTGAAGCCCGGCGGCAGCTCGGTGACCTTGTCGCCGTGGCTCATCCAGACCTTGAGCATGCCGTGGCCCTCGGGTGTGGCGAAATCCTGGATGCCTTCGAGCAGCTTGGTGTGGCCATGCGCTCGCACCTCGGCGTAACCGAACTCGCGGTGCGCGCTCGCCTCGACCTTGCCGCCCTGCTGCACAGTCATGGTGAACATGCCGTAGCAGATGCCCAGCACCGGCACGCCCAGATCCCACACCGCCTGCGGCGCGCGCAGGTCGTGCTCCTCGTAGGTGCTGGCATGGCTGCCCGACAGGATGATGCCCTTGGGCGCGAACTCGCGGATGAACGCGTCCGAAACGTCGTTCGGGTGGATCTCGCAGTAGACGTGCGCCTCGCGCACGCGCCGTGCGATCAGCTGCGTGACCTGGGAGCCGAAGTCGAGGATGAGGATCTTGTCGTGCATGAGCGAAGGCGGATCAGGAGGATGCGGGCGCGGCCGGCAGCCCTGACTGTGCGCGCTCTGCCGCACGGAAGTGCAGCCAAGCCAGCAGCAGCGAGATGCCCTGGAGCAAGGCGCAGAAGTACAGCGGCGCGCCGATGCGCCAGTCGCCCAGCGGGTGGTGCGAGAAGGCGCCGAGCAGCGGCGTGGCGATCATTGGCGCGAGCACGGCCATCAGGCTGTTCAGCGAGCTCACGGCGCCCATGGCCTCGCCCTGCTGATTGGCGTTGGCCGACGCGGAGACGATGCTCTGGATCGCCGAGGCGGTGGTGAAACCGAACACGTTGACGACGATCACCGCGTAGACCATCCAGCTCTGAGACGCCGCGCCCCACAGCAGGTACGAGACCGTCGACGACATCAGGCCGAGGATGGCCAGCCGCTGCGGCGTGAACACCTTGAGCAGCTTGCCGAGCAGGAAGCCCTGCACCAGCACCGACATCACGCCGATGACGAACAGCGACCAGCCGCTCTCCTTGGGCCCCCAGCCGAACTTGAAGCTGCCGTGCAGCACCCACACCGAGTACAGGACGAACTGCGCCAGGCCACTGCAGGCGATCACCGCGACCAGCAGGCCGACGCCCTTCAGGCGGGCGAGGTCGCGCAGCGAAGCGAACGGGTTCAGCGACTTGGCCTGCACCGGCCGACGGCGCTCCGGCGGCAGCGACTCGGGCAGCACCAGCCAGCCGTAGACCAGGTTCGCCAGCGCCAGCGTGCCGGCCACGAAGAACGGCAGCTGCAGGTCGATCGCGCCGAGGATGCCCCCGAGCACCGGCCCGAGCATGAAGCCGATGCCGAACATCGCACCGAGCATGCCGAAACGCTTGGCACGTTCGTCGGGCGAGCTGATGTCGGCCACGTAGGCGTTGGCCACCGCCGCATTGGCCTGCATCGCACCGCCGATCAGGCGCGAGGCGATCAGCGTCCAGATCGCCGCGGCCATGGCGGTGGCGAAGAAATTGATCGCCAGGCCGCAGAAGCCCAGCAGCAGCACCGGCCGCCGGCCGTAGCGGTCGGACAGCGCGCCCAGGATCGGCGAGGCGACGAACTGCGCGAATCCGTAGGTGAAGGCGATCACGCCGTACCAGAACACCTGCTCGGAAGGTGACGCGGTGAAGCGCCCCACCAGCGTGGGCAGCACGGGAATGATGAGCCCGACTGACAGCATGTCGATCAGCACCGTCAGCATGATGAAGGGCATCGCCGCCTGTCTGACAGCCCCCCGTCCGACGGGTACATCGGACTCCCCCCCGTGGGAGGGCGGGCCAGCTTGGGGCGGCCCGGCGCTCGGCCCGCGGTGCGTATCCGACATCGCGTCCGTCACTCCATCCGGTAGTTCGGCGCTTCCTTGGTGATCTGCACGTCGTGGACGTGGCTCTCGCGAATGCCGGCGGAAGTGATCTCGACGAACTCGGCCTTGCTGCGCATGTCTTCGATGCTGGCGCAGCCGCAGTAGCCCATCGAGGCGCGCAGGCCGCCGGCCATCTGGAACACGATGGTGACCATCGAGCCCTTGTAGGGCACGCGGCCCTCGATGCCCTCGGGCACCAGCTTGTCGGCGTTCGGGTTGGCGCCAGTGTTGTCCTGGAAGTAGCGGTCGGCGCTGCCTTGCTGCATCGCGCCGATCGAGCCCATGCCGCGGTAGCTCTTGTAGCTGCGGCCCTGGAACAGCACGATCTCGCCCGGCGCCTCTTCGGTGCCGGCGAACACGCCGCCCATCATCACGGTGTGGCGCCGGCGGCGATCGCCTTGGCGACGTCGCCCGAGTAGCGGATGCCGCCGTCGGCGATCAGCGGCACGTCGGAGCCGGCCAGCGCCTTGGCGACGTTGTCGATCGCGGTGATCTGCGGCACGCCGACACCGGCGACGATGCGCGTGGTGCAGATCGAGCCGGGGCCGATGCCCACCTTCACGCCGTCGGCGCCGGCTTCGGCCAGCGCCAGCGCGGCGGCGCCGGTGGCGATGTTGCCGCCGATCACGTCGACCTGCGGGTAGTTCTGCTTGACCCAGCGTACACGCTCGATGACGCCGGCGCTGTGGCCGTGGGCGGTGTCGACCACCAGCACGTCGACGCCGGCCTTGGCCAGCAGGTCGACCCGCTCCTCGGTGCCCTCGCCCACGCCGACCGCTGCACCCACGCGCAACTTGCCGTGCGCATCGCGGGCTGCGTTCGGGAAGCTGGTCTGCTTGGTGATGTCCTTCACCGTCATCAGGCCGCGCAGTTCGAAGGCCTCGTTGACGACCAACACGCGCTCGAGCTTGTGCTTGTGCATCAGCGCCTTGCCGTCGGCCAGCGAGGCGCCTTCGCGCACCGTGATGAGCCGCTCGCGCGGCGTCATGATCTCGCGCACCGGCACGTCGAGCCGGGTCTCGAAACGCAGGTCGCGGTTGGTGACGATGCCGACCACGCGCCCGTCTTCGACCACGGGGAAGCCGGAGATGCCGTGCTGCTTGGAGAGTTCCATCACGTGGCGCACCGGCACGCCGGGCGAGATGGTGATCGGGTCCTTCAGCAGTCCGGACTCGTAGCGCTTGACGCGAGCCACTTCGGCGGCCTGCTGCATCGGCGACAGGTTCTTGTGCACGATGCCGATGCCGCCTTCCTGGGCGATGGCGATCGCCAGGCGCGCCTCGGTGACGGTGTCCATGGCGGCGGACACCAGCGGCAGGTTGAGGCGGATGTTGCGGGAAAAGCGGGTGGCGAGCGAGGTGTCGCGCGGCAGGACCTGGGAGAAGGCGGGCACCAACAACACGTCGTCGAAGGTGAGCGCTTTGCCGAGAAGGCGCATGAGGAAAGCTCCAGACGCAAAAGGGAATTATACGGACCGTGCACGAAGCCACGCTTTGTGACGGAATCGACACTTGACGCCGGCGGTGCGCCGGTAAACTGCAAGGCTGATGCCATTGCCTGATTTCGCCATGCGCCGTAGCCTCGTAGTTCTGTCAGTCGCCCTGTTCGGCGCCACGCTGGCACTGCCGGTGGCCGCGCAATGGAAGTGGCGCGGCGCCAATGGCCAGATGCAGTACAGCGACCTGCCGCCGCCGCCCGGCGTGGCCGAGAAGGACATCCTTCAGCGCCCCGGAAACACGGCGCTTCGGGGTGCACCCCTGGCTGCAGCACCGGCCGCTTCAGCCGCTTCGGCGCCTCTGCTCAATCCCAAGGCGCAGGAGCCCGAACTCGAGGCCAAGCGCAAGAAGGCCGAGCAGGAGCAGGCCGAGAAGCAGAAGGCCGAAGAACAGCGCATCACTGCTGCCAAGGCCGACAACTGCAAGCGGGCACGGGAACAGATGCGGTCGCTCGAAAGCGGCATGCGCATGGCGCGCGTCAACGAGAAAGGCGAGCGCGAGATCCTCGACGACAAGATGCGCGAGGACGAAATGAAGCGCGCCCGCGACATGGTCGCCAGCGACTGCGCGAAGTAACGCCGCGCCGGTCAGCGCGAGCGCTGGTCCGGGCCCCTCTTCCGGTAGCGCAGCCGCCGGGCTTCCTTCGGATCCACCTGCAGCGGGCGATAGACCTCCACCCGGTCGCGCTCGCGCAGCACCGTCTCGGGCGTCTGCACGCGCCCCCAGATGCCGAGCTTCGCCTGCGCGAGGTTCAACTCCGGGTGGCGATCGAGCACGCCGCTGGCGCGGATCGCGTCGGCCAGGCGCCCGGCGGGCAGGCTCAGTTCGGTTTCGTCGACGCCGCGCGCCTGCGGGCTGTAGGCCACGCTGACACGGACCGCCTCAGCGCGGGCCATAGACCTGCTCGGCGCGTCGCACGAAGGAGTCGACGAAGGTGTTGGCCACCCGATCGAACACCGGGCTGAGCACGGCCTCGAGCGGCATGCTGCTGAAGGCGTAGCGCATCTCGAACTCGATGCGGCAGGCCAGCGCCGCGTCGTCGCCCGGCATCGCCAGCGGGTTGAAGTGCCAGTGACCCTCGAGCAAGGAGAACGGCCCGTCGATCAGATCGACCTTGACACTGGCGTCCTCCACATGGACATTGCGCGTCGTGAAAGCATGGCGGACTCCGGCGTAGGCCAGGTGCAGGCGCGCCGTCATGCCGCCCTCATGCTGCTCCAGTACCTCGCCGCGCTCGCACCAGGGCAGGAACTTCGGGTAGTCGGGCACGGCCGTGACCAGCGTGTACATCTCGCGCGGCGAGTACCACAGCAGGACCGACTTCTTCACGTGCTTCATACAATGCGCCGATTGTATTGGCGGCCACCGGCCTCATCTGGACCTACATGTCGATTGCCGAAAACCGCCGCGCCCGCTACGACTACCACATCGAGGAGCGGCACGAGGCCGGCATGGTGCTGGAGGGCTGGGAGATCAAGGCCATCCGCGCCGGCCAGGTGCAGCTGACCGACGGCTACGTGGTGATCCGCGACGGCGAGCTGTACCTGATCGGCTGCCGCATCAACGCGCTGCGCAGCGCCTCGACCCACGTGCACCCCGAGGCCGACCGCACCAAGAAGCTGCTGATGCGCAAGGAGGAGATCCGGCGCCTGATCGGCAAGGTGGAGCAGAAGGGCTTCACCCTGGTGCCGCTGGACCTGCACTACAAGGGCGGCCGCGTGAAGGCCGAGATCGCGCTGGCCAAGGGCAAGGCCGAGCACGACAAGCGCGACACCGAGAAGCAGAAGGACTGGGACCGGGAAAAGGGCCGCCTGATGCGGCATAAGGTCTCAAGCAAGTCCTGATGCCGCGAGCGCCTGCTCGAAGTCTGTGATCAGCGCGTCGGCCGATTCCAGGCCGATCGAGAAGCGCACCAGTGTGCCCTTCCAGGCCGGGCGCTCGCGCATCGTCGCCAGGTCGTAGGGCACCACCAGGCTCACCGGCCCGGCCCACGAATAGCCGAGCTTGAACAGGCGCAGCGCATCGACGAAGGCATCGACCTGCTTCGCGGTGAATCGCTCGTCGAACACCACCGAGAACAGGCCTGCGGCCTGCGTGCAGACAGCCTTCCAGTGGGCATGGCCCGGCGATCCGGGCAGCGCCGGATGCAGTACCTGGACGACCTGCGGCTGCGTCGCCCACCACTGCGCCAGCGTGCGCGCCGTGGCATCGTGCGCCGCGTAGCGCAGCGGCAGCGAAGGCAACGAGCGCAGCAGCGCCTCGGCGTCGTTGGCGCCGACGCCCCAGCCCATGCGCATGTGGGTGAACTTGAGCTTGAGGTGCAGCGCCTCGTCGCGCGTGGTCACCGAGCCCATGAGCACGTCGCCGCCGCCCGAGGGGTACTTGGTCAGCGCCTGCATGCAGATGTCCACGCCCTGCCCGCCGGCCAGATCGAAGGCGTCGAAGGCGACGCCGGCACCCCAGGTGTTGTCCAGTGCCGTGAGCACGCTGCGCTCGCGCGCGATGCGCAGCAGCGCCGGCAGGTCCGGGAATTCCATCGTCACCGAGCCGGGCGCCTCCAGCCACACGAGCTTCGTGGCCGGGCCGATCGCCGCTGCCAGCGACGCCGGGTCCATCGGGTCGTAGAAGCGATGCGTGACGCCCCAGCCGGCGAGTTCGTTGCGCGCCAGTTCCTTGCCCGGGGCCGTAGGCGTTGTCGGGGATCAGCACCTCGTCGCCCGACTTCAGCACGGCCATGTCGACCAGCGCGATCGCCGCCAGGCCGCTGGGCACCAGCAGCGCAGTGCAGGCCGCCTTCCAGCGTGGCCAGGCGCTCCTCGAGCGAGAAGGTGGTCGGCGTGCCGTGCAGGCCGTAGGTGTAGCCGGCCTTGGACTTCCAGTTGCGCGCGCGCAGCGCCGCGGTGTCCGGGAAGATCACCGTCGAGGCCTTGTGCACCGCCGGCTGCGGCGCCACGAAGCCGGCCGGCGGCTCGTAGGCGTGGTGGATCAGTGCCGTGGCGAGGTCGGCTTCTTCTTTTGCGTCATGGCGTTCTCAGACCGGAATGCCGACCAGATCGTGCCCTTCGGCCGCGACGATGCGGGCGCGCGTGAATTCGCCCACCTTCAAGGTCTTGGACGCTTTCTCCGGCGGCAGCAGCCGCACGCGGCCATCGATCTCCGGCGCATCAGCGTAGCTGCGGCCGACTGCCGCCCTTGCGCCCGAGCGCCGGTGCGTGGTCGACCAGCACCTGCATGGTCGCGCCGACGCGGCCGGCCAGCTTGGCCGCCGAGACCTGCTCGGCCACCGCCATGAAGCGCGCGCGGCGCTCCTCGCGCAGTTCGGCCGGCAGCATGCCGGGCAGTTCGTTGGCCGCCGCGCCTTTCACCGGCGAATAGGCGAAGCAGCCGGCGCGGTCGATTTGCGCCTCGCGCATGAAGTCGAGCAGGTGCTCGAACTCCGCCTCGGTCTCGCCGGGGAAGCCGGCAATGAAGGTGCTGCGCACGACGAGCTCGGGGCAGGCCTCGCGCCAGCGCTGCAAGCCGCTCGAGGTTGCGCTCGCCGCTGGCCGGGCGCTTCATGCGCTTGAGCACATCGGGGTGCGAATGCTGGAAGGGCACGTCCAGGTAGGGCAGGATGCGGCCGCCGGCCATCAGCGGCAGGATCTCGTCGACGTGCGGGTACGGGTAGACGTAGTGCAGCCGCACCCAGGCGCCGTGGCGATCGGCCAGCAGCGCGAGCTTCTCGCACAGCTCGGTCATGCGCGTCTTCACCGGCTGGCCGTCCCAGAAGCCGGTGCGGTACTTGACGTCGACGCCGTAGGCGCTGGTGTCCTGGCTGATCACCAGCAGTTCCTTTACGCCGGACTCGAACAGCCGCTGCGCCTCGCCGAGCACGTCGCCGATCGGCCGCGACACCAGGTCGCCGCGCATGCTCGGGATGATGCAGAAGCTGCAGCGGTGGTTGCAGCCTTCGCTGATCTTCAGGTAGGCGTAGTGCTTCGGCGTGAGCTTGATGCCTTGCGCTGGCACCAGGTCGACGAAAGGGTCGTGCGGCTTGGGCACGTGCACGTGCACCGCGTCCATCACCTCCTGCGTGGCGTGCGGGCCGGTGACGGCGAGCACGCTGGGGTGCATCTGGCGCACCAGGTTGCCGCCGGTGTCGCCCGCCTTGGCGCCCAGGCAGCCGGTGACGATGACCTTGCCGTTCTCGGCCAGCGCCTCGCCGATGGTGTCCAGGCTTTCCTTCACCGCATCGTCGATGAAGCCGCAGGTGTTGACGATCACCAGGTCGGCGCCGGCGAAGGTCTTGCTGGTCTCGTAGCCCTCGGCGCGCAGCTGCGTGAGGATCAGCTCGGAGTCGGTCAGCGCCTTCGGGCAGCCGAGCGAGACGAAGCCGATCTTCGGCGCCGCCGCCGGCGGTGTCACGGTGTCTTGGGTCATGCGGCGGATTTTCGCCGATGCCGCAAGTGCCCGCTCGAACGGCTCAGCGTTTGGGCGGAACGAAGCCGGCCATGCCCGGGAACAGCGTCTCGGCTTGCTTGGCCATCTGCTCCTGCATCTGCAGGAACATGCTCTTCGACTGCTCGAGGTAGTTGCCCATCAGACCCTGAACCACGGGTGCCTGGCCCTGGAGGAACTGCGCCCACAGTTCGGGATTCATCGCCTTCGGGTCGTACAGGCCCTTGGACTGCTCGGCGATGCGTGCCTGGATGTCGGTGAAGGTCTGCAGGTTCTTCTCGAGGTACGAGCCCATCATGCCCTGCATGGCGTGGCCGTAGAAGCGGATGATCTGCGACAGCATCTGCGTCGAGAACATCGGCACGCCGCCGGTTTCTTCTTCCAGGATGATCTGCAGCAGGATGCTGCGCGTCAGGTCCTCGCCGGTCTTGGCGTCGCGCACGACGAACGACTCGCCCGACAGCACCATCTGCTTGACGTCGGTCAGCGTGATGTAGCTGCTCGTCTGCGTGTCGTACAGGCGCCGGTTCGGGTACTTCTTGAGCACGCGCAGGGCCACCTCGTCGGGCTGCATGGCCTGCGTCGTCTCGCTCGAGGCCTTGGCATTGCGACGGGTTGCGGCCATGTGGTGCGCTCCAGAGGAACCTTGTTGTGCAGGGCACAAAGATTCTAGTGAGGGGGCCGAAACGGCCTCGGAGGGGTTTTCCCGCCTGAAGGGCGGTCCTGCTTCCGGGGCACTCACGATGCGTGCGGTGTGCATCGTGGTAGGCGCGATTGGACTCGAACCAACGACCCCCACCATGTCAAGGTGGTGCTCTAACCAGCTGAGCTACGCGCCTACGGAAGCCTCGCAGTATATCAGGCCCGCGGCGCTCCCCTACTTGCGCCGCGCGGCACGTACGCCCGGCACGCGCGACACCAGCCCGAGCACATGGGCCAGCCGCGAGGCATCACCCACCTCCACGGTGAAGGTCATCCAGGCCGGTGCCGCCGCGGGCGTCCTTGATGGTCTGCGTCTTCACGCCGGTGACGTTCATCTTCTCCTTGGCGAAGACCTCGGAGATGTCGCGCAGCAGGCCCTGGCGGTCGTCGGCCTCGATCTGCACGTCCACCGGGTACACGGCCGCCCGGTCGCCTCGCGGCTCGCCCCAGGCCACGGCGATCACGCGCTCCGGCGAGCGCGAGGCCATCTGGCGGAAGTTGCTGCAGTCGCCACGGTGGATGGCCACGCCCTTGCCGCGCGTGACGTAGCCGCCGATGCCGTCGGGTGGCGCCGGCCGGCAACAGCGCGCCAGGCTGGTCAGCAGCGACTCGACACCCACCACCAGCACGCCGCCCTGCGGCGCGTGCCCCGGCGCGCGCACGTGCCGGGCGACGATCTCCTCTTCCTCGCTGCGCGGCGGCTCGGCCGGGCGCAGCAGGCTCTCGATGTTGCGCAGCGAGAACTCGTCCTTGCCGACCACCTCGAACAGCGCATCGGCGTTGCGGAAGCCCAGCTGCGTTGCCAGGTCGTCGAGCTTCATCGCCGTGCGGCCTTCGCGCTGCAGCAGCTTCTCGACCGCCTCGCGGCCACGTGCGATGGTGTCGCGCATCGCCAGCGCGTTGAACCAGGCGCGCACCTTGGCCTTGCTGCGCGGGCTCTGCAGGAAGCCGAGCTCGCCGTTGAGCCAGTCGAGCGACGGGCCGCCTTCCTTGAGCGCCGTCACCTCGACGGTCTGCCCGCTCTTCAGCGGCGTGTTCAGCGGCACCATCGCGCCGTCGACCTTGGCGCCGCGGCAGCGGTGGCCCAGGTCGGTGTGCAGCACGTAGGCGAAGTCGATCGGCGTGGCGCCCGCCGGCAGGTCCACCACCGCCGCCTGCGGCGTGAAGACGTAGATGCGGTCGTCGAACACGCCCTCGCCGGCCGGCACGCCCTGTTCGACGAAGTCGCGTTCCCAGGCCAGCAGCTGGCGCAGCACGGCCTTGCGCGCCTCGGCGATCTGCGCGTCGAAGTCGCCCCCGGCGCTGACGCCGGCATATCCCTTGGCGCCCGCCTCCTTGTAGGCCCAGTGCGCGGCCACGCCGTGCTCGGCATGCTCGTGCATGGCGCGGGTGCGGATCTGCACCTCGACGGCGCGGCCCTCGGCGTCGAGCACCACGGTGTGCAGCGACTGGTAGCCATTGGGCTTGGGCTTGGCGATGTAGTCGTCGAACTCGCCCGGCACCGGCGTGTAGCGCTCGTGCACGCGCGCCAGCGCAGCGTAGCAGGCCCCCTCGTCGTCGACGATGACGCGCAGCGCGCGCACGTCGAAGACGCGCTCGAAGTCCAGCCCCTTGCCCTGCATCTTCTTCCAGATGCTGTACAGGTGCTTGGGCCGGCCCTGCACCTCGGCCTTCAAGCCCGCCGCGGCGAGCTCGGCGCCGAGTTCGATGCGAAACGCCTCGACGCCCTGCTCGCGCTCGACACGCTTCTCGTCGAGCAGCTGCGCCACCTGCCGGTACGCCTCGGGCTCGAGGAAGCGGAAGGCCAGGTCCTCGAGCTCCCACTTGATCTGCCAGATGCCCAGCCGGTTGGCCAGCGGCGCGAACACCTGCATCGACTCCTCGGCCAGCGCGCGCGGGCAGGCCTTCTTGGTGGCCGCGAACCAGCGCAGCGTCTGCAGCCGCGAGGCCAGGCGCAGCAGCACCACGCGCAGGTCGCGCGAGAAGGCGAGCAGCATCTTGCGCACGCGCTCGGTCTGCTCGGCGCGCTGCCCGGGGCCGACCTGCGCCTCGCGCGCGGCACGCTGGATCTGCACCAGCCGCCGCGTGTGGCTCACCAATCCGGCATACGACTCGCCGAAGGCCTTGGCAACGACCTCCTCGGGCTTCTGCAGGTAGTCGCCGGCGTAGACGAGGTAGGCCGCGGCGCGCATCGAAGGCGCCGCGCCGATGCCCTGCAAGATGGCGGCCACGCCTTCGGCATGGCCAGCGGCGTCTTCGCCGGTGTCGAGAAGGCGGCCGGTGAGCAGCGGCTCGGCGAAGGCCCGCGCACGCTCCAGCGGCGCGAGGTCGGCCTCCACCCCGCCGGGCAGCGCCGCCGCGGCGTGGGACGCGGCCGAGCCGTCCGGCACGTCGGCCAGTTGAACGATGGGCGCCGCCTGTTCGCGGGCGTCCAGCAGACTCGTCTTCATGGCGCCAGCAGGAACTCCCGCACCACGTCGATCTGCTCAGGCGCGATCAGCGTCGGCGCGTGGCCAACGCCGGCGAACTCGTGCAGCCGGGCCTTCGGGCCGCGCTGGGTCATCGCCTGCGCGGTCGCGCTCGACAGCAGGTCGGAGTCGGCGCCGCGCAGCAGCAGCGTCGGGCAGCGCAGCGCGTCGTAGCTCGCCCACAGCATCGCCTCGCCGGCCTTGGCCATCTCGGGCGTGACGGCGCGCAGCGGCGCGGCGATGGCCGGGTCGTAGTGCAGCTTGAAGCCGTCGCCGTCGGGCTTGAGCATCGGCCGGGTCAGCGCCAGCCACTGCTCGCGCGTGTGCGGGCCGAAGCCCTGCCGAGATGCTCCACAGGTAGTCGGCCGCCTCGTCCACGCTGGCCCAGCGCAGCGGCTGCCCGAGGTAGGCGCCGATGCGCTGCAGCGCCGCCGCCTCGATGGTCGGCCCGACATCGTTGAGCACCAGCTTGCGGATCGGCGACTGCGGCAGCGCGGCCAGGCCCAGGCCGATCAGCCCGCCCATCGAAGTGCCCACCCAGTGCAGTTCATCGGCATCCAGCCGCGCCAGCAGCGTCACCATGTCGGCCACGTAGGCGGGGATCTGGTAGCCGGCCGGGTCGGCCAGCCAGTCGGAGCGGCCGCGGCCGACCACGTCGGGGCAGACCACGCGGTAGTGCGTGCTCAGCGATTGCGCCAGCGTGTCGAAGTCGCGCCCCTGGCGCGCCAGGCCGTGCACGCACACCAGCACGCGCGGGTTGGCCGGGTCGCCCCATTCGACGTACGCCATGCGGTGCAGGCCACGGGCGCCGAGGCACTGCACGGAGTCGAGGCGCGGTTCAGTCATGGTTCAGTTTCCTCTTCGATAATCGATCGTAAGGCAACCCACGGAGAACACCATGTTGAAAGGCAAGACCGCCCTCGTCACCGGCTCCACCAGCGGCATCGGCCTGGGCATCGCATGCCGCCTGGCCGCGCAAGGCGCCCACGTGGTGCTCAACGGCTTCGGCGACGCCGAAGGCCCGAAGGCCGAGGTGGCCGCGGCCGGCAAGGCACACGGCGTGCGCGTCGGCTACCACGGCGCCGACATGAGCAAGCCGGCCGAGATCGAGGCGATGATGGCCTACGCCGCGAAGGAGTTCGGCGGCGTGGACATCCTCGTCAACAACGCCGGCATCCAGCACGTGGCCAACGTCGAGGACTTCCCGGTCGAGCGCTGGGACGCGATCATCGCCATCAACCTCAGCTCGGCCTTCCATGCCATGCGGCTGGCGATCCCGGCGATGCGCAAGAAGAACTGGGGCCGCATCATCAACATCGCCTCGGCGCACGGCCTGGTGGCCTCGGCGCAGAAGTCGGCCTACGTGGCGGCCAAGCACGGCATCGTCGGCCTGACCAAGGCCAGCGCGCTGGAGCTGGCCACCACCGGGGTCACCGTCAACGCGATCTGCCCGGGCTGGGTGCTGACGCCGCTGGTGCAGAAGCAGGTCGACGCCCGCGCGGCGAAGGACGGCGTCGACAACGAGGAAGCCAAGCGCCGCCTTGCTGGCCGAGAAGCAGCCCTCGCTGCAGTTCACCACGCCCGAAGAGCTGGGCGAACTGGCGGTGTTCCTGTGTTCGGCCGCGGCCAACAATGTGAAGGGCCAGGCCTGGGCCGTCGACGGGGGCTGGACGGCCCAGTGATCGCCGCTACCTGGTGAGCTGCACGCTGCCGTTGACGTTCACCACGATCGTCGCCTTGCCGGCTTCGACCGGCAGGGCCTCGTCGGCCGAGGCCGACATGGCCTTGGCGCGCAGCATCGGCGCCGGCGCGTACATCTGCGGCTCGGAGCCGCCCACGCTGACCTCGCGTATCAGGTAGCCGGCGTAGCCGAACTGCTTCGCGTAGTCGGCGGCCTTGGCGCGGTAGCGCGCGATAGCCTGCGCGGTGACCTCGCCCTCGACCTTCTCGCGCAGTTCGCGCGACACGCCGTAGCCGACGCGGCCGATGGTCATCGTGCCGATGCGGCCGGTGAGCTGGCCGATGGCCGGCATGTCCTTGCCTTCGATCACCAGTTCGGCCGAGCCTTGCCAGCCATTGATGCCGCCCTTGGCCGCGTAGCGCGGGTAGAGCGAGAAGTTGCCCGTCTGCACCTCCAACTGCCCGGGCTTGGCGGCCTTGCGCGCCTCGACCAGCGCCGCATCGAGCGCCTGCTTGAGCTGGCTCTGCACGGTGGCAGCGTCCTGGCCCTCGCGTGTGGTGGTCATGACGACGTTGAGCAGGTCCTTGGTGACCTCGATGCTCGCGCTGGACGACAGCGAGACCACGCCTTGCAGCGGCGGCGTCTCGGCCTGGGCCGCGCCGGACAGGGCGGCCACAGCCAGCACGAAGGGAGCGAATGGACGTGAGCGCATGGGCGAGTTCTCCAGGACGAATGAGCGACGCAGGCTTATACGTGAGAGAGCGCCCGACAGGGTGATGACGGACCGGCAAGGGTCGGGGCAAGATTTGTAACATATGGTCAGACCTCCCGAAACGCCTCGGAAAGCCGCGCAGAATCCCGGCTGTTACAAGTTCGGAGCCCCTGATGTCACCCAATCCCAACCAGCGTCCTGACCGCATCGTGGTCGTCGACGACGACGCGCGGATCCGCGACCTGCTGCGCCGCTACCTCACGCAGGAGGGTTTCGAGGTGCTGCTCGCCGAGGACTCGAAGGCGCTGAACCGCGTGCTCACGCGCGAGACCGTCGACCTGATCGTGCTCGACCTGATGCTGCCCGGCGAAGACGGCCTGTCGATCTGCCGCCGCCTGCGCGCCGCCAACGACGTGACGCCGATCATCATGCTGACCGCCAAGGTGGAAGACGTCGACCGCATCGTCGGCCTGGAGGTCGGCGCCGACGACTACCTGCCCAAGCCCTTCAACCCGCGCGAGCTGCTGGCCCGCATCCACGCCGTGCTGCGCCGCCGCCCGGCGCTGGAAGCCCCGGGCGCGCCGGCCAAGGAAGCGCAGACCGTCACCTTCGGCCCGTTCGAGTTCGACCTGTCGCTGCGCCGCCTGACCAAGGACGGCGAGCAGATCGCGCTGACCACCGGCGAGTTCTCGATGCTCAAGGCGCTGGTGCGCCACCCGCGCCAGCCGCTGTCGCGCGACAAGCTGGCGCAACTGGCGCGCGGCCGCGAGTTCGAGCCCTTCGACCGCAGCCTGGACGTGCAGATCTCGCGCCTGCGCAAGATGATCGAACCCGACCCGGCGCAGCCGCGCTACATCCAGACCGTCTGGGGCGTGGGCTACGTGTTCGTGCCGGACGGCACGGCGTGACGGAGCCCGCCCGCGGCGCCAGGGCCCCGCATGGCCCCCAAAGTCGCCTTCAGCCTGTTCTGGCGCACCTTCTTCCTGCTGGCCCTGCTGCTGGTGGGCGGCGTGTTCGCCTGGACACAGACCTTCCGCGCGCTCGAGTTCGAGCCGCGCGCGGTGCAGGCGGCGCAGCAGATCGCCAGCCTGGTGAACCTCGGGCGCACGGCGCTGCAGGCCAGCGACACGATCAACCGCGTGGCGCTGATCAAGACCATGTCGAAGCAGGAGTCGGTGCGGCTGGCGCCGCGCGAGCCCGGCGACAAGTGGGAGCCCTTCGAGGTCGACCGATTCTCCAAGGCGATCGCCGCCGAGCTGCGCGCGCAGCTCGGGCCCGACACCGTGGTGGCCAGCTCGGTCAACAAGCAGCAGGGCCTGTGGGTCGGCTTCACGATCGACAAAGACCCGTACTGGCTGCAGGCCGACGCCTCGCGCGTGGCCGCCATCACCTGGAGCACGCTCGGCCTGTGGGGCGGCATCGCGGTGCTCGCCTCGATCTTCGGCTCGGCGCTGATCGCCCGGGCGATCAACCGGCCGCTGCAGGAGCTGTCTTTCGCCGCCAGCCGCATCCGCGAAGGCGACCTCGACTCGCGGCTGGACGAGAACACGCTGACCAGCGAGATCCGCGAGGTCAACATGGGCTTCAACCGCATGGCGCGCGAGCTGGCCAAGGTGGAGGAAGACCGCGCGGTGATGCTGGCCGGCATCTCGCACGACCTGCGCACGCCGCTGGCGCGCCTGCGGCTGGAGGCCGAGATGAGCGTCACCGACGAAGAGGCCAAGCGCAACATGGCCTCCGACATCGACCAGCTCGACGCCATCATCGACAAGTTCATGGACTACGCCCGCCCCGGCGAGGTGAAGCTGGTGCCGGTGCATCTGTCCAGCCTGGTCGACCGCGAGATGGCGGCCTTCCGCGACACCAGCCAAATCCGCATCACCGCGCGCGTGGCCATCGACACCAAGGTGATGGCCGACGAGACCGAACTCGGCCGCGTGCTGCAGAACCTGTTCGAGAACGCGCGCCGCTACGGCCGCAGCACCGACACCGGCATCGCCCGCGTGGTGGTGACCTACGCGCGCACCGGGCCCTGGGTGATCCTCAGCGTGCGCGACCACGGCCCCGGCGTCGACCCGCGCAAGCTCGGCCAGCTCACCACGCCCTTCTTCCGCGGCGACGCGGCGCGCACCGCAGCCACCGGCGCCGGCCTGGGGCTGGCCATCGTCGAGAAGGCGGTGCAGCGCATGGGCGGCAGCTTCGAGATCGCCAACGCGCCCGATGGCGGGCTGGTCGCCCACATCCGCATGAAGAAGGCGCCCTGACCGGGGCCTGACAGGCGCTCAGACCGTCGGCACCGGCCGGCGCAGCGTGTAGAGCATGCAGATGGCGCGGGCCTCGATCGAGAGGCCCTCGCCCACCGGGCCCATCTTCTCGGCCGTCTTGGCCTTCACGCTGACCTGGTCGACCTTGATCACCAGGGCCTGCGCGATGCGCTGGCGCATCGCCAGGATGTGGGGCGCCATCTTCGGCGCCTCGGCGATGATGGTGCTGTCGAGGTTGACCACCTGCCAGCCGGCCTGCTGCACGCGGCGGCCGGCCTCTGCCAGCAGCGCCAGCGAATCGGCGCCGCGAAAGCGCTCGTCGGTGTCCGGGAAATGGTGACCGATGTCGCCCATCGCCGCAGCGCCGAACAGCGCGTCGGTGATCGCATGGCACAGCGCATCCGCGTCCGAATGGCCGAACAGCCCGTGCGTGTGCGGGATCGTCACGCCGCCGAGGATCAGCGCCCGGTCGGGAACCAGCCGGTGGCTGTCCCAGCCCTCGCCGATGCGGATGTTGGGCTGGTTCATGCGCTCCCCTTGGCCCGCGCGGCGAGCACCCGCTCGGCGAGCATGAAGTCGGAAGGCCAGGTGACCTTCAGGTTCTCGCTGTCGCCCTCGACGAGCAGCGGCCGCAGCCCCTGCGCCTCGATGGCGCTCGAATCGTCCGTCACCGCCGTGCCCTCGGCGCGCAAGGCCTCGCTCAGCATGCCCAGGCGGAACATCTGCGGCGTCTGCGCCGCCCACTTGTCGACACGGCTGAGCGTCGCGGCCACGCGGCCGTCCACGGCCTGCTTCAGCGTGTCGGCCAGCGGCAGCGCCAGCAGGCCGCCCACCGCGTCGTCCAGGCAGGCGTCGATCAGGCGGTCCACCCACTCGGGGCGCAGCAGGCAGCGTGCCGCGTCGTGCACCAGCACCCAGTCGTGCGGCAACGCGCCGCGCGCGGCGAGTTCTTCCAGGCCCTGGGCCACCGTGTCGGCTCGCTGCGCGCCGCCGCGCCGGCACACCCAGCCGCGTGGGCCGGTGAAACCCGGCACGCGCGACTCGAATTGGTCGTCGTCGGGCGACAGCACCACCAGCGTGGCGGCCAGCCGCGGCACCTGCGCCAGCGCCGCCAGCGTGTGCGCCACCATCGCGCGGCCGGCGATCTCGACGTACTGCTTGGGCATCGCCGCCCCCGCACGCGCACCCACGCCGGCACAAGGCAGCAGGGCGAAACAGCGCGGAGCGGAAGCGTCGGTCATGCAGTGCGGGGCACCGATGCAGGAAAGGGTGCGAATTCTATAATCCGGATCATGCATCGCCCCGGGGGGACCTCCTCGCGGGCGATTTGCTTTGCTCTCCCGACACGATGCAGATCCCCTCGATCGCCCCAGGCAAGCGCTTCACCCTGCCCCGCCCTCTCGGCTCGGCGGATGCGCTGCTGCTCGCCCGTCGCACAGGCGCAGGCGGCGCAGAAGAAGCTCACGACCATCGTCACCGCCGAGCCGGCCGACACGCAGCGCCTCGAGGGCGAGCTGGCCTTCTTCGCGCCGGGCCTGCGCATCGCCGTCTTCCCCGACTGGGAGACGCTGCCCTACGACACCTTCTCGCCGCACCAGGACCTGATCTCCGAGCGCCTGGCCACGCTGTGGCGCATCCTGCGCAATGCGGCGATGTCGACGTGGTGCTGCTGCCGGCCACCACCGCGCTGGTGCGGCTGGCGCCGCCGAGCTTCCTGGCCGCCTACACCTTCCACTTCAAGCAGAAGCAGCGGCTCGATGAAGCGGCGCTGAAATCGCAGCTCACGCTGGCCGGCTACACGCACGTCAGCCAGGTCGTCTCGCCCGGCGAATACGCGGTGCGCGGCGGGCTGATCGACCTGTTCCCGATGGGCTCGGCGGTGCCCTACCGCGTCGACCTGTTCGGCGACGAGGTCGATTCGATCCGCACCTTCGACCCCGACACGCAGCGCAGCCTCTACCCCGTGCCCGAAGTGCGCCTGCTGCCCGGGCCGCGAGTTCCCGATGGACGAGGACGCGCGGGCGAAATTCCGCGCCCGCTGGCGCGAGAAGATGGAGGGCGACCCGACCAAGGTGCGCCTGTACAAGGACATCGGCACCGGCATCGCCACCGCCGGCATCGAGTACTACCTGCCGCTGTTCTTCGACAGCACGGCGACGATCTTCGACTACCTCGGCGAGTCGGCCTCGCTGGTGCTGCACGGCGAGATCGACGAGGCGCTCAAGCGCTTCTGGACCGACACCCGCGAGCGCCACCGCTTCCTGCAGCACGACCGCGAGCGGCCGATCCTGCCGCCCGAAGACCTGTTCCTCAAGCCGGAGGACTTCTTCACCCTGGGCAGCGCGCTGGCCGTGCTGGCCGTTCGCGGCAGCGAGCCGGTGGACTGGGCGCGGCCGCTGCCCGACCTGACCGCCGACCGCGGCGCCCCCGAACCGCTGGCTCGGCTGCAGCAGCATGTGGGCAGCACGGCACACCGCGTGCTCATCGTCGCCGAGAGCGAGGGCCGGCGCGAGAGCCTGCTCGAGCTGCTGCGCGACAGCCGCATCGAGCCGCCCTCGGTGGCCACGCTGGCCGAGTTCGAGGCCGGTGACGAGAAGTTCGCCATCACCGCCGCACCGCTGGCCGCGGGCTTCTTCTGGCACGAGCCGCAGGCGGGCAAGGCGATCCAGTTCGTCACCGAGACCGAGCTGTTCGCCACCTCGCCCACCGCGCGGCGGCGCCGCAAGCAGGAGCAGGTCAGCGACGTCAACGCGCTGATCAAGGACCTGTCGGAGCTGAAGGTCGGCGACCCGGTGGTGCACGTGAACCACGGCATCGGCCGCTACCAGGGGCTGATCAACATCGACCTGGGCGACGGCGCCAGCGAGTTCCTGCACCTGGAGTACGCCGACAAGGCCACGCTGTACGTGCCGGTGGCGCAGCTGCACCTGATCAGCCGCTACACCGGCGTCAGCGCCGACGAAGCGCCGCTGCACCGGCTGGGCTCCGGCCAGTGGGACAAGGCCAAGCGCAAGGCCGCCGAGCAGGTGCGCGACACCGCCGCCGAGCTGCTCAACCTGTACGCCCGCCGCGCCGCGCGCGAGGGCTATGCGTTCCGCTTCCAGCCGCACGACTACGAGGCCTTCGCGGCCAGCTTCGGCTTCGAGGAGACGCCCGACCAGCAGGCCGCGATCCACGCGGTGATCCAGGACATGGTCAGCCCCAAGCCGATGGACCGCCTGGTCTGCGGCGACGTCGGCTTCGGCAAGACCGAGGTGGCGCTGCGCGCCGCCTTCGTCGCGGTGACCGGCGGCAAGCAGGTCGCCATCCTCGCGCCGACCACGCTGCTGGCGGAGCAGCATTTCCAGAACATCTCGGACCGCTTCGGCAAATGGCCGGTGAAGGTGGCCGAGCTGTCGCGCTTCCGCTCGCCCAAGGAAGTGAAGGCGGCGTTGGAAGGCATCGAGGACGGCACCATCGACATCGTCGTGGGCACGCACAAGCTGCTCAGCCAGACGGTGCACTTCAAGCGCCTGGGCCTGCTCGTCATCGACGAGGAGCACCGCTTCGGCGTGCGCCACAAGGAGGCGATCAAGGCGCTGCGCGCCGAGGTGGACGTGCTCACGCTGACCGCCACGCCGATCCCGCGCACGCTGGGCATGGCGCTGGAGGGCCTGCGCGACCTGAGCGTCATCGCCACCGCGCCGCAGCGCCGCCTGGCGATCAAGACCTTCGTGCGCAACGAGGGCAGCGGCACCATCCGCGAGGCCGTGCTGCGCGAGCTCAAGCGCGGCGGGCAGGTCTACTTCCTGCACAACGAGGTCGACACCATCGTCGCGCGGCGCGACAAGCTGGCCGAGCTGCTGCCCGAGGCGCGCATCGCCATCGCCCACGGCCAGATGCCCGAGCGCGAGCTGGAGCGCGTGATGCGCGATTTCGTCGCGCAGCGCCACAACCTGCTGCTGTGCTCGACCATCATCGAGACCGGCATCGACGTGCCCAGCGCCAACACCATCGTCATCAGCCGCGCCGACAAGTTCGGCCTGGCGCAGCTGCACCAGCTGCGCGGGCGCGTCGGCCGCAGCCACCACCAGGCCTACGCCTACCTGCTGGTGCCCGACGTCGAGGGCCTCACCAAGCAGGCCGCGCAACGCCTCGAAGCGATCCAGCAGATGGAGGAGCTGGGCTCCGGCTTCTACCTCGCGATGCACGACCTGGAGATCCGCGGCGCCGGCGAGGTGCTGGGCGAGAACCAGAGCGGCAACATGATGGAGGTCGGCTTCCAGCTCTACAACGACATGCTCGGCGAGGCCGTGCGCTCGCTGAAGGCCGGGCGCGAGCCCGACCTGCTGTCGCCGCTGAGCGCCGCCACCGAGATCAACCTGCATGCGCCCGCCCTGCTGCCCGACAGCTACTGCGGCGACGTGCACACGCGGCTGTCGCTCTACAAGCGCCTGGCCACGGCGGAGAAGCCCGAGCAGATCGACACCCATGCTGGAGGAGATCACCGACCGCTTCGGCAAGCTGCCGCCGCAGGGCCAGACGCTGTTCGACACGCACCGCCTGCGCGTGCTGGCCAAACCCTACGGCGTGGTCAAGGTCGATGCGGCGCCCAAGCTCATGGTGATCAGCTTCCGCCCCAACCCGCCGGTGGACGCCGCGAAGATCATCGAGCTGGTGCAGAAGAACCGCCACATCAAGCTGGCCGGCAACGACAAGCTGCGCATCGAGCGCGAGACGCCCGAGGCCAAGGACCGGGCACAACTCATCCGCGACGTGCTGCGCTCGCTGGGCACGCCGAAGGCCGCCGACGCGGTTCGTTGACCCGACACTGATCTGGCGCAAACCCGTTCACGTGCAGCAACGTCGGCGCAGCAAGGCCGACACCGCCGCCGCGCAGCATGGCGTCATCTTGAGGAGATGACCGCATGAAACTGCAACGGGACTGGATCACGCCGATCACCATGGGCGCCTTCGGGCTGCTGGCCACCACGGGCGTGCTGATGTTCTTCCACATCGACAGCGGCCTGAACGAGGCCGTGCACGAGTGGCTGAGCTGGGTGCTGCTGGGCGGCGTGGCGCTGCATGCGGCGGTCAACTGGGCCGGCGTGCGACGGCATCTGGCCGGCTGGAAAGGGCGCGCGGCGCTGGGCGTGTTCGCCACCGTGCTGGCGCTGTCGTTCGTGCCGCTGGGCGGCAAGGGCGAACCGCCTTTCCTGCCGCCGATGCGCGCGCTGGCCGACGCACCGTTGACTGTGCTGGCCCAGGTCGCCAAGGTCACGCCCGGGCAGATGCGCGAGCGTCTGCAAGGCCAGGGACTCGCGCCGACCGCCGACGACGACACCGTGCGCAGCCTCGTGGGCGAGGACACGCGGGCGCAGATCCGCGTGCTTTCCAAGGTGCTGGCGGCGGGGTGAAGCGAGATCGGCGCAGGTAACATGCGCGCCGATGTCCAGCACCGAACACGCCCCCGGCCTCTTCATCCGCGGCTTCACGCCGCCGCTGCACCTGGCCGACTTCAGGCTCGTCGCCTTCGACATGGACTCGACGCTGATCAACATCGAGTGCGTCGACGAGATCGCCGCGGCCGTCGGCCGCAAGGCCGAGGTGGCCGAGATCACCGAGGCGGCGATGCGCGGCGAGATCGCCGACTACAAGGACAGCCTGCGCCGGCGCGTGGCGCTGCTCGCCGGCGTGCCTGCGGCAGCGCTGGAGAAGGTCTGGGCCGACAAGCTGCGGCTGAATCCCGGCGTGCAGACCTTCGTGTCGGCCTGCCAGGCGGCTGGGCTGAAGACGCTGCTCGTCTCCGGCGGATTCACCTTCTTCAGCGAGCGCATCCGCCACCAGCTGGGGCTGGACTTCGCGCGCGCCAATTCGCTGGGCATCGCCAACGGCCGGCTCACCGGCACGCTGTTCGACCGCCCCTGGGGCGACATCGTCGACGGCGCCGAGAAGAAGCGCGTGCTGCTCGAGGTGGCCGAACTGATGGGCATCGACATGCGTCAGGCCATCGCCGTCGGCGACGGCGCCAACGACCTGCCGATGATGGCGGCGGCCGGGCTGTCGATCGCCTACCACCCCAAGCCCGCGGTGGCCGACGAGGCGATGATCTCGATCATGAGCGGCGGCATGGACCGCGCGCTCGAGGTGCTCCAGCCCTAGGCTTCAGCCGGCCTGGCGCAGCACCAGCTGCACCTCGTGGGCGCGCGGTGCGTCAATCGGCCGATAGCGCCACTGCCGCACGGCCTCCAGCACGGCTTCGTCCATCTGCGGATGGCTGGAAGAGCGGACGACCGGCTCCACCACCGAACCATCGGCCCGGACCGTGAAGCTCACGACCACCTGGACCTCGCCGCGCAGCTTGCCGAGCAGCATGCGCGGGGTGACGGGCTCGACCATGTCCGCCAGCTGAAGCGGCGCCGGCGCCGTTGCCGGCACGGCCGATGCGGGCGAAGGATTCGGCGCGGCTGGCGGCGGCACGGGGGCACGCTCGGCCTCGGCCCCCACCTCGACGGTGGCGACCGTCGACTCCACGGTGCCGGCCGGCACGGCGACGCGGGGCAGATCGGCCGGGGCCGAAGCGGCCACGGCAGCGGACGGCACAGCCACCGATGCGGGGCGATCGAGGGGCCGCACAGCCTCGGCAGGCTTTGCCTTGGGCTTGATCTTGCTCGCCTCGATGATCATGCGCAGCGGGTTGTTCGCCTCGCGCTCCACGCGCGCACCGCGGTCCTGCGCCGCTGCGAGCGGCGTGACCAGGATCAACAAGAGCAGCGGAATTCGGCGGTGCGGCATGGGCGGGTCGAGAATTCTGGCAGTCTGCGCCGTATCGGTGGGCCTGCACGGCGGCGGGGAAAACCTCATGCCGTGACACAGTCCACACCCCTAGGATGGCGCAGGCCATCGACACGAGGAGAACCCATGAGCACGCCCACCAAGTTCCTGCTCGACGAAAGCAGGATGCCCACGCACTGGTACAACATCGCCGCCGACCTGCCGACGCCAGCGCCAGCGGTGCTGCACCCCGGCACGATGCAGCCGGTCGGGCCTGACGACCTGGCACCGCTGTTCCCGATGGAGCTGATCCTGCAGGAGGTCAGCACCGAGCGCGAGATCGCGATTCCGGAGCCGGTGCGCGAGGTGTTCCGCCTGTGGCGCCCGTCGCCGCTGGTGCGCGCGCACCGCCTCGAAAAGGCGCTCGGCACGCCGGCGAAGATCTACTACAAGTACGAAGGCGTCTCGCCCGCCGGCTCGCACAAGCCGAACACCGCCGTGCCGCAGGCCTGGTACAACGCCCAGGCCGGCATCAAGAAGATCGCCACCGAGACGGGCGCCGGGCAATGGGGCTCGTCGCTGGCCTTCGCCGGCGCGCTGTTCGGCATCGACGTCACCGTGTTCCAGGTGCGCGTGTCCTACGACCAGAAGCCCTACCGCCGCGCGCTGATGGAGACCTACGGCGCACGCTGCATCGCCAGCCCGTCGAACGAGACGAACTCCGGCCGCGCCATCCTGGCGCAGAACCCGAACCACCCCGGCTCGCTGGGCATCGCGATCTCCGAGGCGGTGGAAGTCGCGGCGACCAACGACGACACCAAGTACGCGCTCGGCTCGGTGCTCAACCACGTGCTGATGCACCAGACCATCATCGGCCAGGAGGCGATGCTGCAGCTCGAGATGGCTGGCGACGACCCCGACGTGATCGTCGGCTGCACCGGCGGCGGCAGCAACTTCGCCGGCATCTCCTTCCCCTTCATCGGCCAGCAGCTGCGCGGCAAGGGCAAGACCAAGCAGCGCCGCATCGTCGCGGTGGAGCCGGCGGCCTGCCCGTCGCTGACCCGCGGCAAGTACGCCTACGACTTCGGCGACACCGCCCACCTGACGCCGCTGACCAAGATGCACACGCTCGGCTCGACCTTCACGCCGCCGGGCTTCCACGCCGGCGGCCTGCGCTACCACGGCATGGCGCCGCTGGTGTCGCACCTGAAGGAGCTGAACCTGATCGAGGCCACCGCCTACCACCAGAACGCCTGCTTCGAGGCCGGCGTGCTGTTCGCGCGCAGCGAAGGCATCGTGCCGGCGCCCGAGGCCAACCACGCCGTGAAGGGCGCGATCGAGGAGGCGCTGCGCTGCAAGCGCGAGGGCCGCTCGGAGGTGATCCTGTTCAACCTGTGCGGCCACGGCCACTTCGACATGTCGTCGTACAGCAACTTCATGGCCGGCAAGCTGGTCGACCAGCCCTACGACGAGTCCGAACTGGCGATGGCGCTGGCGGGCCTGCCGTCGGTGCCGGCCTGATCGCTCAGGGCGCCGGGGACGGCATCACCACGATGCCGTCCGCGTCGGCATAGAGCCAGTCGCCGGGGCGCACCCACACGCCCTGGATCTGCACCGCCACGCCGGTCTGCCCCGGCGTCTTGCGGTCGGTGGGCAGCGGGATCAGCGCCAGCGCGCGGATGCCGGTGTCGCAGGCAGCGAGTTCGGCGGTATCTCGCACGGCGCCGTCGATCACCACGCCGGCCCAGCCATTCTTCGCCGCGGCCGCGCCGAGGTTGCCGCCGAGCAGCGCACGGCGCAGCGAACCGCCGCCGTCGACGACGAGCACACGGCCCTGGCCCGGCGACTCCACCGCCGCCTTCACCGGCGTGTTGTCCTCGAAGCACTTCACGGTGACCACCGGTCCGCAGAACTTGCGGCGCGCGCCGTAGTCGTGAAAGACCGGCGGCAGCACGCGGAACGCGCCGTCGGTGTCGGTCTTGTGGGCGTCGCACAGGTCGCAGGTGGCGAAGTCGGTCGGGCTCATGCCTGGGTCACTTTCCGGATCGGGGGTTTCACGTCCTCGCGGCGGGGCGGCAGCATCGGCTGGTGCTCGCGCGCGGGGTTGAGGATGATCGACGTGGCCGTCTCTGTGAGCAGGCAGAACTTGCTCACCACGGAGTCGAGGTGCGCCACGTCGATGACGGCGATCTCCAGCACCCAGCTGTCCTCGCCGGTCACGTTGTAGGCATTGATGCACTCGGGCGTCTGCTGGATCAGCTTGATGACGCGTGCGTACTCCGCGCGGCCGATGCGGATCAGCGCGCGGATGCCGTAGCCGAGCCGGCCGAGATCGACCGTGGCCCGGTAGCCGGTGATGACGCCGGCGGCCTCGAGCTTGCGCACGCGCTCGGTGACGGCCGGCTGGCTCAGGTGCACGCGGCGGCCGAGCTCGGACATGGTCAGCCGCGCATCGGCCTGCAGCTCGGCGAGGATGCGCGTGTCGTGCGCGTCGAGTTCGAAGTTCAAGGCCACGTCGGGCAATCTCCTTGAAGATCACGGCATTGTGCCTTCAGGAACTGCATCGGGCCATGGATCGTGGCGCCCGGCTTTCATACGATGACGGCCTGAAATCGCCCGGCACCACCATGTCCTCACACGCCCTCGCCGGCCACGAGCCGCGCCGTCCGTCCCTGTCCACGCTGCTGTGGCTGTGCCTGGCCGCCACCTGGCTGGTCTGGGGATCGACCTACCTCGCGATCAAGTTCGCACTGCTGAGCTTCCCGCCCTTCTTCCAGATGGGCACGCGCTTCCTGTTCGCCGGCGCGCTGCTGATGGCCTGGGTGCGCTGGCGCGGCGCGGCGTGGCCGACGCTCGTGCAATGGCGCAATGCGCTGGTGGTGGGTGCGCTGATGCTGGGCGGCGGCATGGGCGGCACGGCAGTGGCCGAGGTGTCGGTGGGCTCGGGCCTGGTGGTCGCCTTCATCGCGGTGGTGCCGCTGATGATCGCGGCGCTGAACCTGTTCTGGCGCGTCGTGCCGGGACGGCTGGAACTGGCCGGCATCGTCGTCGGCCTGGTCGGCGTGCTGATGCTCACGCAGGGCGCCGGTTTCCAGGCCTCGCCGGCGGGCCTGGCGGCCATCGCCACCGCCTGCATCACCTGGTCGGTGGGCAGCGTGCTGAGCCAGCGCAGCCTGCCGCTGGCGCCCGGCGCCACCGGTTTCGCCAGCGAGATGCTGTGCGGCGGCGTGGTGCTGCTGATCCTCTCGCTGGCCGCCGGCGAACAGCCGCAGTGGCCGCCGCAGCCGGTGGCCGTGGCGGCGTGGTTCTACCTCGTCGTGTTCGGCTCGCTGATCGCCTTCAACGCCTACATGGTGCTGCTCGCGCAGGCGAGCGCCGGGCTGGCCTCGAGCTACACCTTCGTGAACCCGGTGATCGCGATGCTGCTCGGCGTCGCCGTGCTCGGCGAGGTGGTCAGCGGCTTCGAGTGGATGGCCGCCGGCGTCGTGCTCGCCGGCGTGGTGCTGATGCTGCGCGGGTCGGCGCTCAAGCGCGCCTGAGTGCCGCCTCGCGGATCGCGGACAGCGTGGTGCGCGTCGTGCTCACCTCGGCATCGAGCTTGAGATGCAGCAGTGACGGGCCATCCGCGGCCAGCGCCTCGCGCAGCGCGGGCTCGAACTGCTCGGTGCGCTCCACCTTGGCGGCGTACCAGCCATAGGCTTTCGCGAGTGCCGCGAAGTCGGGGTTGAACAGGTCGCTGCCCGACACGCGCCCGGGGTACTCGCGCTCCTGGTGCATGCGGATCGTGCCGTAGGTGCCGTTGTCGACGACGATGCTGATCAGCTTGCCTGCGCCGCGGCCAGCGCCGTAGCCAGTGGCGGTGGCGAGTTCCTGGCCGGTCATCAGGAAGTCGCCGTCGCCCGCCACGTTGATCACCGTGCGATCCGGGTACAGCAGCGAAGCCGCGATGGCGGCCGGCACGCCGTAGCCCATCGCCCCCGAGGTCGGCGCGAGCTGCGTGCGGCCGTGGTGCTGCAGGCCCGGGTAGCGCACGTAGCGGTGCAGCCAGCCGCTGTAGTTGCCGGCGCCGTTGGTGTAGACGGTGTCCTCGGGCACGAGGCGCTCGGCGGTCAGCATCACCTGCGCCATGTCCAGCGGCGACACGGATTGCGGAACGCGATTCGCGACGCAGTCGGCCGCTGCAGCTTCGGCCTCGGCGCGCCACGGAACCTGCGGCGGCGCGGTGAGCGACTCCAGCGCCTTGGCGGCATGGTTGACCGAGGCCTGCATCAGCAGGTCGGCGGCGTAGACACGGCCGAGTTCCTCGGCACCAGCGTGGATGTGGACGAGTTTCTGCGTGGGCCGCGGCGCCTGCAGGAGCGTATAGCCGCCAGTGGTCATCTCACCCAGGCGCACGCCCAGCGCGATCACCAGGTCGGCGTCGCGGATGCGCGCCGCCAGCTTCGGGTTGATGCCGATGCCCACGTCTCCGGCATAGAGCGGGTGGCGATTGTCGAAGGTGTCCTGGAAGCGGAAACCGCAGCCCACCGGCAGTTGCCAGTTCTCGGCGAAACGCTGCAGCGCGCGGGCGCCCTCGGCATCCCAGCCGCCGCCGCCGGCGATCACGAAGGGCCGCTGCGCCGGCACCAGCAGCGCACGCAGGTCGCGCAGCGGGCCGGGTGCCGGCCACGCCAACGCCGGCTCCACGCGCGGCAACACTGGTGCGGCGGTCGGTGTCGTCAGCAGGTCCTCGGGCAGCACCAGCACCACCGGCCCGGGCCGGCCCTGCATCGCGGTGTGGAAGGCGCGTGCCACGTACTCGGGCAGGCGGTCGGCGCTGTGCACCTCGCCCACCCACTTGGCCATGCCCAGCGTGCCGGGGCCGAACACCTGACGGTAGTCGAGTTCCTGGAAGGCTTCGCGGTCGCGCTGGTCGCTGGCCACCTGGCCGACGAACAGGACCATCGGCGTGCTGTCCTGGAAGGCTGTGTGCAGCCCGATGCTGGCGTTGGTTGCACCGGGCCCGCGCGTCACGAAGCAGATGCCCGGGCGGCCGGTCAGTTTGCCCTGCGCTTCGGCCATGAAGGCCGCGCCGCCCTCCTGCCGGCAGGCAATGAAGCGGATGCTCTCACGGTGCTGGTGGAAGCCATCGAGCACCGCGAGGTAACTCTCGCCCGGCACCCCGAAGGCGGTGTGCACGCCCTGGGCGACCAGGGCCTCGACCAGCGCGTGGCCGGCGATGCGGGAGGAGGTAGCGGGGCTCGAAGGTCCGGTGCGGTTCATGCCGCCATTTTCACCGCCGCCCGCTGGCCGCGCGCCACCTGCAGGCCCACCAGCGAGGCCGAGGCCACGCCGCCCACCAGGGCCAGCGCCGCGCCGGTGAAGACCCACGACGGCGAACCGTGGTCGAGCACGGCGCCGAACACCGGCGCCGCCAGCGCGAAGCCGAGGTCCAGCCCCGAGTACACCGTGCCGTAGACGCGCCCGGTGGCCCCGGGCGGCGCGGCGCGCTTGATGAGCATGTCGCGCGAAGGCCCGGCCAGGCCGGTGCCGAAGCCGGCCAGCGACGCGAGCGCGGCCGCCACCATGCCGGGCAGCCCCGGCAGGCCCGCCAGGAACAGCAGCACCGCGGCGCCGAGCAGGCAGGCACCGATGGTGCGCTCCAGCCGCTGGCCACGCGCGGCGAGGAAGCCGCCCACCACCATCCCGGCCGCGCCGCACAGCATGAAGCCGGTGACGACGAACGTGGTGACCGACAGCGGCAGGCCATGCATCTTCTGCAGCGCCGGGCCGGCGAAGCTCTGGATGGCGCTGAGCGCACAGGTCGACCAGAAGAAGAACGAGAAGCACAGCCAGACCGAGGGCAGGCGCAGGAAGGCCAGCGGATGCTCCACCGGGGCCGCGGCGCCGCCTGCCTTCGCTGCCGTCGCGTGAGCCCATTCGCCGAGGCGGTCGTCGATGGCGCGGCGGTTCAAGGCCAGCGTCGCCAGCACGACCAGCGCCCACACGCCTGCCCCGGCCGCGGCCCAGCGCCACGATCCGGTGGCCGCGGTGATGCCTGCCATGAAGACCGGCGCCGCCGCCCAGCCGAGGTTGCCGGAGATGCCGTGGACCGAGAACGCATGCCCCAGCCTCGGCGGCGAGACGCGCTTGTTGAGGATGGTGAAGTCGATCGGATGGAAGGGCGAGTTGCCGAGGCCCGACAGCGCCGCCGCCAGCATCAGCCCGGTGTACCCCTGCGCCGTGGCTGCGGCCACGGCCGCCAGCGCGAAGCAGCCGAGCGCAGCGAACAGCACCGGCCGTGCGCCGACACGGTCCACCAGGAAACCGGCCAGCGCCTGCCCGATGCCGGAGATGACGAAGAAGGTGCTGACGAGCAGGCCCAGCTCCGAGTAGCTCAACCCGAAGTCCCGGATGAACAGCGGGAACAGCGGCGGCAGCAGCATGTGGAAGAAGTGCGAGGTGCCGTGCGCCAGCCCGATCAGGCCGATCGTGCGGGCATCCTGGCGCAGGGGAACGGCCGGTGCGGTCATGGACAGGTAAAAGCCAGAAGACAAGGCCACTGTAGGCGGCGGCAGCTTGTCGTGGTTACGATAGCGGGACAAGTTCTATCGAGATCCCGCCAATGTCGCCATCCTCCCAGCCAAGGCGCGCCAGCGTGCCGCCGATCGACCCGCTGGCCTTCGCGCCGACGCCGCAGCGCCCGGTGCGCGCCAAGCTGCGCCGCCTGGCCGCGGCGACCCGCGTCGAGCCGCACAGCCACCCCTGGGCGCAGGTGGCGATGTCGGCCACCGGCGTGATCCGCATGAACGCTGGCGCCGGCACCTACCTCGTGCCGCCGTCGCGGGCGCTGTGGATCCCGCCGGGGGTGGAGCACGTGGTCACGGTGCTGGAAGACGCCGAGATCCGCACGCTCTACGTGCACCCGGGCGCGCGATTCTTCGGCAACGCCGCCGACACACCGTTCTCGCGCTGGCCGGCCTGCCGCGTGCTGGAGGTCTCGCCGCTGCTGCGCCAGTTGGTCGCCCACCTCGACACTTCCCCCGGCACGGGCACGTTCGACGAGCGCGAGGCCTGCCTGGCCGCGCTGATCCTCGACGAACTGCAGCGCGCCGCGCCGGTGCGCCTGGGCGTGGACCTGCCGGCCGACAAGCGCCTGCGCCAGCTGTGCGAAGCGGTGCTGGACGAGCCGACTCGCTGGAGCTCGCTGGAGGACTGGTCGCGCCATGCCGGCGCCAGCCCGCGCACCGTGGCGCGGCTGTTCCGCAGCGAGCTGGGCACCACCTTCCTGCAATGGCGCCAGCAGGTGTTGCTGGCTCACGCGCTGACCTTGGCGTCGCGCAAGCTGCCGATGGCCACCATCGCCGCCGAACTTGGCTACGCCAGCGCCAGCGCCTTCGCGGCCATGGTCAAGCGCACGCTGGGAGCGCCACCCACGCACTTCTTCACCTGAATCGGGGGGTGTTGCGCCGGTGACACCTTGGAACACATCTTCCATCTGGGACGAGAATCCCATCCTGTCGTTGCACGTACGCTGAGAAGAGGGGGCACCGCACCATTGCAGGTGTGCCGCCGGGGAGAAAACACCATGTTGAAGTCGCTGTTCGGAGAGCTCGGCCCTGCCGAAGACCCTCGCCTGCGGGCGGCCACGCCCGACGAATCCGACGGCGGATTCGCCGCCACGGCCATCCTCGAGAGCGTGGCCACCGAGGTCAACGAACGCGGCCAGATGGTCGACCGCCATCTGCGCGACTTGGTCGTCACCGGCTCGCCGGCCGCGGCCATCCGCGAACATTTCGCGGCCACCCGCGCCGACCTGGGCACCGCCACGCGACAGATCACCCTGCTCGACCCGACCGGCGTGTGGGCCTCGGCGGTGATCAAGGCGCTGTCCGACGCCGGCGGCCAGCCGGTCGAGCGGCTGCACCTGCGCGAGCACACCACGCTGAAGACGCTGGCGGTGATCGAGCGCACGAGCCTCGTGCGCCGCCACGAGGAAAAGCTCAACCTCTACCACGCCGACGTGCGCGCCCCGGGGCACGACAACGCCGAGATCCCGGTGGCGCTGATGGAGCACAGCCACCTGACGGCGGTGATCGTCGGCCCGATGCAGCCGCACGCCATCGACTCGCTGCTGGCCTCGCTGAGCGATGCCACGCAGCTGCCTGCCTGGCATTGCCCCAACCTGCTGTTCATGCTGCCGCCCAACGCGGTGTGGATCGCCAACAAGATCGCCGCGGTGCGCTGGCCGGCGCGATTGCACGTGCACGTGATCGATGAGCCGCTGATCAGCTCCTCGGCCGTGTGGAACGCGATGCTCGGCATCTGGAACCTGGTCAAGCTGCAGCCCGCTTGGGACAAGCAGCCGCCGAAGCAGGACTTCCCGTTCAAGGTCGCCGAGTTGTCTGCGCCACCCCAGTCGCTGCGTCCTGCCTCTGCCGCGAGCAGCCCGGCAGCGCCGGTGGCACGGCTCGGCCGTGCCGTGCTCGACCCGGCCCGCGCTCGCCAGGCGCTGACCGACATGCTGCCGCTCGAAGGCATGCTCGGCTGCGCGGCGGTCGATGCCACCACCGGCCTGGTGCTGGCCCGCGAGCTGCGCGAAGACCAGCCGGTCGACATGGATGTGGTCGGCGCCGCCTGCGCGCAGATCCTGCGCGACCACCGCGCGGCGTCGAACGCCATGGGCGTGGGCGGCCCGGTCGAGGAGATCATGACCAGCACCGGCTCGCGCCAGCAGGTCATGCGCGTCATCTCGCGCTACCCTGACGTCTTCATCGTCGCCCTGCTCGACCGCCAGCGCACCAACCTGCCGCTGGCCCGCTACAAGCTCATGGAGCTCGACAAAGCCCTGCTGTAGCGCGGGCCACGCCCTTGCGCGCCGAGGGCTAACATCGCGAGTGCAGCGGGCCGGGGTGCCCGCATCAGACGGGCTGCGGCCCGCGCCATTGCGATGAGCCAAGTGCTGTTCGACTACACGCTCCAGGACGCCAGCGGCAGCAGCTGCGTCGCCCACGCCTGGGCCAAGGTGCCCGAGCCGCTGACCCCCGATCAGCGCCGCGAATGGAAGGCGCGCGCCGCGGCCTTGCTGAAGCAGCACGGCGCCGTGCTGGTGGCGCACTACTACGTCGATGGTGACCTGCAGGACCTGGCCCTGGAGACCGGCGGCTGCGTCGCCGACTCGCTGGAGATGGCCCGCTTCGGCCGCGACCATGCGGCGAAGACGCTGGTGGTGGCCGGCGTGCGCTTCATGGGCGAGTCGGCCAAGATCCTGTCGCCCGACAAGCGCGTGCTGATGCCCGACCTCGACGCCACCTGCTCGCTCGACCTGGGCTGCCCGCCGGACCAGTTCGCCGCCTTCTGCGACGCCCACCCCGACCGCACCGTCGTCGTCTACGCCAACACCAGCGCGGCCGTGAAGGCGCGTGCCGACTGGATGGTGACCAGCTCCTGCGCGCTGGCCATCGTCAGCCACCTGAAGGCGCGCGGCGAGAAGATCCTCTGGGCCCCCGACCGGCACCTGGGCCGCTACATCCAGGAGCAGACCGGCGCCGACATGCTGTCGTGGCACGGCGAGTGCATCGTGCACGACGAGTTCAAGGGCATCGAACTCGACCTGCTGCGCAGGCAGCATCCCGATGCCAAGGTGCTGGTGCACCCCGAATCGCCGCAGAGCGTGGTCGTGCAGGCCGACGTGGTCGGCTCGACGACGCAGATCCTCAATGCGGTGCTGAACAGCGATGCGCAGACCTTCATCATCGCCACCGACAACGGCCTGATGCACCGCATTCGCCAGCTCGCGCCCGGCAAGACACTGCTGGAGGCGCCCACGGCCGGCCGCAGCGCCACCTGCAAGAGCTGCGCGCATTGCCCGTGGATGGCGATGAACGCACTGCAGGGCGTGGTGCAGGCGCTGGAGCAGGGCAGCGGCGAGATCTTCGTCGACGAGCCCGTGCGTGCCCAGGCGCTCGGCTGCATCGAGCGCATGCTCGACTTCACGGCAAAGCACCCGGCGGCCACGGCGCAACCCGCATTCGTCAAGAACATCGGCGCGGCCTGAGCATGTTCGAGCACAACGAGACCCTGGAACAGGCGCGTGAGCGCAACATCCGCGATGCGCTGGCCGAGGACATCGGCCGCGGCGACTTTACGGCACGGCTGGTGCCGGCCACGCAGCGGGACCGCGCCCGCGTCATCGTGCGCGAAGACGCCGTGCTGTGCGGCCGCGACTGGTTCGACGCCTGTTTGCACGCGCTCGACCCGACCGCTCGCGTGGCCTGGGCAGCCGACGAAGGCGCTCGCGTCACGGCCGGCGCGGCCCTGTGCGAGATCGAGGCGAACGCGCGCGCGCTGCTGTCGGCCGAGCGCCCGGCGCTGAACTTCCTGCAGTTGCTGTCGGCCACCGCGACGCTGACGCGTGCGCACGTCGACGCCATCGCCGGCGCCTCGCCCAACCCGCGGGGTTGCGCCATCCTCGACACGCGCAAGACGCTGCCGGGCTTGCGCCAGGCGCAGAAGTACGCGGTTCGCGTGGGCGGCGGGCGCAACCAGCGCCTGGCGCTGTGGCACGGCATCCTGATCAAGGAGAACCACATCACCGCCGCCGGCGGCATCGCGCAGGTGCTGGCGCAGGCGCGGGCGCTGAACGCCGGCGTGGAGATCCAGATCGAGGTCGAGAGCCTGGCGCAGCTCGACGAGGCGCTGGCGAACGGCGCCAACAGCATCATGCTCGACAACTTCGAGCTGGCCGCCATGCGAGACGCAGTGGCACGCAACGCCGGCCGCGCCGAGCTGGAGGTGTCCGGCGGCGTGCAGCTCGAGCAGTTGCGCGCCATCGCCGCCACCGGCGTGGACCGCATCTCGGTGGGCGCGCTGACGAAGAACGTGCGCGCGGTCGACCTGTCGATGCGCATCCTCGAGCGGCTCTGACGATCGCGCAAACTGCGCCGGCGCAGGCCCGCTTTTCCGCTGCTCGCGGGGCTGCGGGCCGCCCATACTGGCTCGATCCGCATGACAGCGAGGCCCCGCCATGAGCGCCGATTTCGAGACCATCTTCAACCACCACGAACGCTCGGTGTTCGAGGCCGTCAAGGCCGCTTCGGCACGCTTCTCGCACATGGCGACGCCGGAGCTGCTGGCCGACGTCGCCTGCGTGGCGCTGAACCGGCTGCCGCCGCGCTACATCCGCCACGAGGTGGACTTCGCCTTCTACCTGACCGACAAGGAGCGCGGCGACAACGAGCGCGCGATCAGCGACGCGGTGAGCTTCGCGTTCGAGTTCGTGCAGGCCCGGCGGGCGATGCGGGCACGCGTCTAGGCAACGCGGCTGGCGGCGAGGCGTTCAGTGCGCCACGGCCGCCTCTTCGTGCGGGTCGGCCGGCGTGGTGATCTCGCCGGGCACGGTGCCCCGCGCGAAAAACGTGTACATGGTGGGCACAACGAAGATCGTCAGCAGCGTGCCCAGCGACATGCCGCCGACGATCACCCAGCCGATCTGCTGGCGGCTTTCGGCGCCGGCGCCGGTGGCCAGCGCCAGCGGCAACGCGCCCAGCACCATGGCCCCGGTGGTCATCAGGATGGGGCGCAGGCGCAGTGCCGCCGCCTCGACCACCGCCTCGTGCATCGCGCGGCCCTGCTGGCGCAGTTGGTTGCTGAATTCGACGATCAGGATGCCGTGCTTGGTGATCAGGCCGACCAGCGTGATCAGGCCGATCTGGGAATACACGTTGAGCGTGCCGCCGGTCAGCCGCATCGCTGCCAGCGCGCCCACCATCGACAGCGGCACCGCCAGCAGGATCACGAACGGGTCGACGAAGCTCTCGAACTGCGCCGACAGCACCAGGAAGATGAACAGCAGCGCCAGCACGAACACCAGCCCGAGCGCGCCGCTGGAGGCTCGGAATTCGCGCGACATGCCGTTGAGTTCGGTGGCGTAGCCGGGCTTGAGCACCTTGGCGGCGGTCCGGTCCATGAACTCCAGCGCCTCGCCCATCGAGTAGCCCGGTGCCAGGTTGGCCGTCAGCGCGACGGAGCGGCGCTGGTTGAAGTGATTCAGCTCGCGCGGGCTGACCGACTCGCGCACCGTCACCAGCGAGGCCAGCGGCACCATCGCGTCGCCCTTGCCGCGCACGAACATGCGGTCGATGTCCTCCGGCGTGGTGCGTCCGCGGCCCTCGGTCTGCACGATCACGTCGTACTGCTCGGCATCGCGCTTGTAGCGCGTCACGTTGCGCCCGCCGAGCATGGACTCGATGGTGCGCGCCACCTGGTCCACGGCGACGCCGGCATCCGCAGCGCGGTCGCGGTCGACCTGGATGAACAGTTCCGGCTTGTTCAGCCGCAGGTCGCTGTCGGGCTGCACGATGCCCGGATTCTTCGCCATCTCGGCGAGGATTTGCTGCGACACGCTGGCCAGGTTCGCGTAGGAGTCGGAGCTCACGATGACGAAGTTGATCGCCCGCTCGCGGAAGCCCTGGCCGAGCGAAGGCGGCGTGATCGGGAAGGCGGAGACGCCGGGCAGCATGGCGAACTTCGGCAGCAACTCGCGGCTCAGGAGCTGCGTGCTGCGCGAACGCTCCGACCAGTCGGTGGTGCGCAGGAATGCCACGCCCTGCGACACCGTCGGGTTGCCGGTGACCACGAACACACGGTCGAACTCCGGGTAGCTCATGCCGATGCGCTCGATCGCCTGCATGTAGCGCTGCGTGTACTCCAGCGTCGAGCCGTCGGGGGCGTTGACGGTGGCCAGGATCACGCCGCGATCCTCCAGCGGCGCGAGCTCGCTCTTCGCCGTCTTGAACAGCCACCAGCTCGCCCCGGCCGAGATCGCCATGATCAGCAGCACGATCCAGCGCCGCAGCAGCACCCAGCGCAGCGACACCTCGTAGCGCGCGCTGGTCCACACCAGCAGCGCCTCCATCAGGCGGTCGAAGCGGTTCGGCTCGGGTTGTGGCGCAGCAGCTTGCTGCACATCATCGGCGTGAGCGTCAGCGCGGTGAAGCCGGAGACGATCACCGCGCCGGCCAGGGTCAGTGCGAACTCGACGAACAGGCGCCCGGTGCGCCCCGGCGTGAAGGCCAGCGGCGCGTACACCGCGGCCAGCGTCATCGTCATCGCCACCACCGCGAAGCCGACCTCCTTGGCGCCGCGCAACGCCGCCTGGAAGGGGCTCAGGCCCTCCTCGACGTGGCGGAAGATGTTCTCCAGCACGACGATCGCGTCGTCGACCACCAGACCGATGGCCAGCACCAGGGCCAGCAGCGTGAGCGTGTTGATGGTGAAGCCGGCCGCGGCCATCAGGCCGAACACGCCGATCAGGCTGACGGGAATCGTGACCAGCGGGATGATCGATGCGCGCAGCGTGCGCAGGAACACGAACACCACCAGCGCCACCAGCAGCACCGCCTCGGCGATGGTCTTGTAGACCGACTTGATCGAGCGGTCGATGAAGATGGAGTTGTCGTTGGCCTGCTGCACGCGCACCGCGGGCGGCAGGTCGAGCTGGATCTTCGGCATCACCTGGCGCACGCCGTCGGCCACCTCCAGCGGGTTGGCGGTGGCCTGGCGGATCACGCCCATCGACACCGCCGGCACGCCGTTCAGGCGCACGCTCGAACGTTCGCTCGCCGCGGCCTGCTCGATGCGCGCGATGTCGCGCAGGCGCACCACGTAGCCGCTGGCGGTCTTCAGCGCGATCTCGCCGAACTGCGCCGGCGACACCAGATCGGTCTGCGCGGTGACGCTGAACTCGCGCTGCTGGCTCTCGATGCGCCCGGCCGGCACCTCGAGGTTCTGCTTGCGCAGCGCGTCCTCGACATCCTGCACGGTGAGCCGGAAGGCGGCGAGCTTGTCCGGGTCGACCCAGATGCGCATCGAGAACTTGCGGTCGCCGTTGATCTGCACGTCGGCCACGCCCGGCACCGTCTGCAGCCGCGGCTTGACGACGCGATTGATCAGGTCGGTGATCTCCAGCGGCGAGAGCGTCTCGCTGCTGAAGGCCAGCCAGATCGTCGGCGTGGCGTCGGCCTCCACCTTGGCGATGACCGGCTCGTCGATCGCATCGGGCAGGCGGCCGCGCACCCGCGAGACGCGGTCGCGCACGTCGGCGGCGGCGTCTTCCGGGCTCTTGCTGAGCTTGAAGCGCACCGTGATCTGGCTCTGCTCGGCACGCGACACCGAGGTGATGATGTCCACGCCCTCGATGCCGGAGATCGAGTCTTCGAGCGGCTTGGTGACCTGCGACTCGATCACCTCCGACGAGGCGCCGGTCAGACGCGTCGTCACGTTGACCACCGGCTCGTCGATGCGCGGGTACTCGCGCACCTGCAGGCCCATGAACGACACTGCGCCCACCAGCACCAGCAGCAGCGACATCACCGTCGCGAAGACCGGCCGGCGGATCGAGGTTTCGGAGAACTTCATGGCACGCCGCGGCCGCTCAGACGGCGGAGCGGTTCAGGCTCGCGCCCTTGGCCGGCGAACTGGCGCCACGCGGCGCCTCGCGGCCGACCTCGACCACGCGCAACGGCAGCCCCTCGCCGCGCAGCAGCCGGGCCTGCCCGGCGGTGACGACCAGGTCGCCGGCGGCCAGGCCCTCGGTGATCTCGGCCTTGCCCGGCAGGCGCATGCCGATGCGTGCCTCCAGCCGCTGCGAGACCTTTCCGCCCGGGCCGTCCACCACCTTGATGAGGTACTGCTTGCCGCCCAGCGGCACCAGGGCCTCCTCGGGCACCACCAGCGCCTGCTCACGCACAGCGAACACCGTGCGGGTGCGCGCGAACATGCCGGCGCGCAGCTCGCCCTGCGGATTGGGCAGCCGCGCGCGCACGAGCAGCGAGCGGCCGTTGGCGTCGATCTGCGAATCGATGGCGTCGATGCGCGCCGGGAAGCTGCGCCCCGGCAAGGCGTCGAGTTGCACGTCCACCGGCTGCCCGGGCTTGAGCCGGGCGAGGTAACGCTCGGGCAGGCGGAAGTCCACCGACATCGAGGACGAATCCTCGATGTTGACCAGGTCCGCGCCGTCCTTCACGTAGTCGCCCAGGTTCACCGAGGCGATACCGGCCACGCCGTCGAACGGGGCCTCGATGCGCATACGCGCGAGCTGGGCCTGAGACAGCGCCACCTGGGCCTCGGTCACCTCCAGCGCCGCGGCACTCTGGTCGACGGCGCTCGCGCTGACGAAGTTCTGCGCCAGCAGCTCGCGGTTGCGCTCGAGATTGGTGCGGGCGATGCTGGCCTGCGCCTGCGCCTGCTGCAACTGGGCGCGCTGCAGCGTGTCGTCGAGCTGCACCAGCAGCTGGCCGCGCTTGACACGCTGCCCGTCGCGAAAACCGATGCGGGCGATGCGGCCGCTGACCTCGGGGCGCAGCATCACGCCCTGGCGCGAGCGCAGCGAACCGACGGACTGCGCATCGTCCTCGATGCGCGTCACGGTGACACGGCCCACTTCCACGGGGATCGGCCCGCCGGCGGCGGGGCCGGCGCCCGCCGCAGAAGCCGCGGCCGCGGAGGGCGAGACCGCCGGCTGCGAGCCGCTGCTGGCGCCTTTGTTCTGGACCCACCAGGCGGCGCCACTGGCGGCAGCGATGCCGACCACGGCGATGACGGTATGCAGGATCTTCAAGTCCCTGCTTTCCGAGATGCCGGCAGACTGTAACGTCGTGCGCGAAACGCTGCAGCGGCGGCTACCCTCAAACCACGCTTTCCACCCCACGATTGGCCAGTGCATCGGCGCGTTCGTTGCCCGGGTCGCCGGAATGCCCCTTCACCCACCGCCACTCGACGTGGTGAAGCTGGCGAAGCGCGTCCAGGCGCTGCCACAGCTCGGCGTTCTTCACCGGCTTGCGGTCGGCCGTCTTCCAGCCGCGCTGCTTCCAGCCATGGATCCATTCGGTCATGCCCTTGCGCACGTACTCGCTGTCGGTGTGCACCGTGACGTCGCAGGTGCGCTTCAGCGAAGCCAGAGCCTCGATCACCGCGGTGAGTTCCATGCGGTTGTTGGTGGTCAGCAGTTCGCCGCCGAACAACTCCTTCTCGTGCTCGCCGGTGCGCAGCCAGGCGCCCCAGCCGCCGCGGCCCGGGTTGCCCTTGCAGGCACCGTCGGTATAGATGACCACGTGGGGGCGCTTGACCGCCGGGGCCGCTGCCGTCATGCCGGTTCTTTCTCGCGCTCGCGGCGCCTGTGCGTGGCCACCGTGGCGGCCGCCTTGACCCGCTGGCGCTGGTCGCGCACCAGCCCCACCAGCCGCATGCCGCGCACGCGCTTGACCGCCACGACGAAGTAGGCAGCACCGAATACCGGCCACCAGCGCTCGCCGGAGCCGTCCATCCATTCGTAGCGCTGCAGCCAGCGCTCCGAGCTCACCGGCGGGCGATAGCAGCCGAAGCGGCCCGACTCCACCTCGAAGCTGAGCAGGCGCAGCCAGTCGCGCAGGCGCCGATAGCCGAGGAACTCACCGGTGGCGGGCAGAAACAGCGGTCGCTGCCGGCCCAGGCCCAGCCCGAGACGGGCCCGGCCCAGCCCCTGGCGCAGGCCCCACAGGCTGGCCGGGTTGAAGCCGACGATCACCACGCGGCCTTCCGGCACGAGCACGCGCTCGACCTCGCGCAGCGTCTGGTGCGGATCGCGCGCCATCTCCAGCGTGTGCGGCAGCACGACGAGATCGAGGCTGGCGCTGTCGAAGGGCAGCGCGTCGAAGTCGAGGTTCAGCGCCACCGCGGCGCGCGGCATCGGCTCGCCTTCGGATGGCGGCGGCTCGACGCTCTCGCAGCCGACCCAGCGGTGCGGCATGCGATTGGCGCGCAGCGCATCGAGTTCGGGCAGCCCCACCTGCAGCGCGTGAAAGCCGAACAGGTCGGCCACGGCCAGGTCGAGGTGATGCTGCTCCCACGCCAGCAGGTATCTCCCTGCCGGCGTGGCGAGCCACTGGGCCAAACCTATAATCCGCTCGCTGTGCGCCATGATGAATCTGACTGCCCTGCCCGCCTTCACCGACAACTACATCTGGATGCTCGACGACGGCACGAGCGCCGTCGTGGTGGATCCAGGTGAAGCAGCGCCGGTGCAGGCCGCGCTCGATGCCCGCCGGTTGGCGCTGGCGGCGATTCTAGTGACCCATCACCATGGCGACCATGTGGGCGGTGTCGATGCATTGCGCAGCCGGCTGAAGGGGCCCGTCTACGGCCCGCGCCGCGAGCAGATCCCCACACCGTACGTGGCGCTCGACGATGGCGATGCGGTCGAGGTGCTCGACCAGCGCTTCGAGGTGATCGAGGTGCCGGGGCACACGGCCGGCCACATCGCCTACTTCCATGCGGGGCGCGAAGGCGCCCCGATCCTCTTCTGCGGCGACACGTTGTTCTCGGGCGGTTGCGGCCGCCTGTTCGAGGGCACGCCCGAGCAGATGCACCGCTCGCTGTCGCGCCTGGCGGCGCTGCCGGGTGACAGCCGCGTGTGCTGCGCGCACGAGTACACCTTGTCCAACCTGAAGTTCGCCCGCGCGGTGGAACCCGACAATGCCGCGCTGGCGCGCTACAGCGCCGACTGCGAGGCGCTGCGCGCCGACAACCGGCCCACGCTGCCGTCGAGCATCGCGGTCGAGCGCGAGGTGAACCCTTTCCTGCGCTGCGACCAGAGCGCCATCGTCCGCTCGGCCACCCGGCACGGTGCAGCCAGCACGGCAGGCAGCGATGTCTTTGCGGCACTGCGCCGCTGGAAGAACGATTTCCGATGAACATGCTTCGACGCGCCGCACTGGCTGCGGTGATGGTCGGTGGGCTCGCCGTGATGGCCGGCTGCGCGAGCACGCCGGCTGCCGAAGGCGGCCAGGCCAGTGCGCCGGCACCGGCGGTGGTGACCCCGGTGGAGCCGCCTGCAGCGCCGCCCGGACCGGCGGTGCCTGCCAGCCCCCCGCCGCCGGCCGCCGTGGCCGATGAACCGGCACCGACGCCGGCCGCCGTCGACCCGCTGCGTCCCGAGGTGCGCCTCGATCTCGACGACCGATCCGCCCAGCTCGACCTGTGGGCACGCTTGCGTGTGGGCTTCGCGATGCCCGAGCTCGACAATCCGCTGGTGCGCGACCGCGAACGCTGGTACGCCACGCGGCCCGACTACGTGCAGCGCATGACCGAGCGTGGCAGCCGCTACCTGTTCCACATCGTCGAGGAGGTCGAGAAGCGCGGCATGCCGACCGAACTGGCGCTGCTGCCGTTCATCGAGAGCGCCTTCAATCCGCAGGCGATCTCGTCGGCCAAGGCCTCGGGCATGTGGCAGTTCATGCCGGCCACGGGCCGCAACTTCGAACTGCGCCAGAACGTGTTCCGCGACGACCGGCGCGACGTGCTCGCGTCCACGCGCGCGGCGCTCGACTACCTGGGCAAGCTGCACGGCATGTTCGGCGACTGGCATCTGGCACTGGCCGCCTACAACTGGGGCGAAGGCAACGTGCAGCGAGCGATCGCCCGCAATCGCCGCGCAGGACTGCCCACGGGCTACGAGAGCCTGCGCATGCCCGACGAGACTCGTCTGTACGTGCCCAAGCTGCAGGCGGTGAAGAACATCGTCGCGCGACCGGCGGCCTACGGTCTGCAGTTGCCCGATCTGGCCAATCACCCGTACTTCCTTGCCGTGGCGATCGAGCGCGACATCGACGTCGAGCTCGCCGCCCGGCTGGCGCGCCTGCCGCTGGATGAGTTCAAGGCGCTGAACCCGCAGATGAACCGGCCAGTGATCCTGGCCGCCGGCACGCCGCAGGTGCTGCTGCCTTACGACAACGCCAACCACTTCGTTCGCGATCTGCCGCAGCACCGCGGTCGCCTGGCCAGCTGGACGGCCTGGGTCGCACCGAAGTTGCTGCGGCCGGCCGATGCCGCGAAGCAGGTCGGCATGAGCGAAGAAGAGCTGCGCGAGGTCAACGGCATCCCGCCGCATTACCTGGTGCGCGCCGGCTCCACGCTGCTGGTGCCGCGCAGCGACCAGCGGCACGCGGACGTCTCCGAGCATCTGGCCGAGAACGCCACGATGGCACTCGCCCCCGACGGCCCGTCGATGCGCCGCGTGGCGCTGAAGGCCGGCAAGCGCGACAGCGTGAGCAGCGTGGCGCGCCGCTACCGCGTCAGCCCACAGCAGGTGGCGCACTGGAACGGCGTGACGGCGGGATCCAGCTTCCGGCCCGGGCAGCCGATCATCGTCTACGTGGTGCAGCGCGCGACGTCCGCGAAGTCGACGAAGTCGGCCAAGTCAGCCAAGTCGACGAAGGCCCGCGCCGCTGCACCCATGCGCAAGGCCGTGCGCAAGGCCGCGCGCAAGTAGCCGCGGCACTGCCGCGCTCAGCGGCGGTCCGACAGCGCGTGGGCGATGGTGCCCAGGTCCACGTACTCGAGTTCGCTGCCGATCGGCACGCCGCGCGCCAGCCGCGTGACCTTGAGGCCACGCGCCTTCAGCGCCTCGGCCAGCACGTGGCCCGTGGCCTCGCCCTCGGCGGTGAAGCTGGTGGCGATGATCACCTCTTCGGTCACGCCGTCGGTGGCTCGTCTCAGCAGCTCATGCGCGCCGATGTCGCGCGTGCCCACGCCGTCCAGCGGGCTCAGCCGGCCCATCAGCACGAAGTACAGGCCGCGGTAGCTGCCGGTGCGCTCGAGCGCCGCCTGGTCGGCCGGTGTCTCCACGACGCAGAGCTGGCGCGCGTCGCGCGCCGGGTCGAGGCAGATGCCGCACACCGGTGCCTCGGTGAAAGTGTGGCAGCGCTCGCAGTGGCGCACCGAAGTCGATGCCGCCTGCAGCGCCTGCGCCAGCCGCTGCGCGCCCTCGCGGTCGTGCTGCAGCAAGTGGAAGGCCATGCGCTGCGCCGACTTGACGCCGATGCCAGGCAGGCGGCGCAGCGCCTCGATCAGCGCGTCGAGCGATGAACCGCTCATCGCAGTGCGCGCAGCGCCATCAGAACGGGAACTTCATGCCCGGCGGCATCGGCATGCCGGCGGTGAGCTTGCCCATCTTCTGCTGGCTCACCTCTTCGGCGCGGCGGATCGCGTCGTTGAAGGCGGCGGCCACCAGGTCCTCGAGCATGTCCTTGTCGTCGGCGAGCAGGCTGGGGTCGATGGCGACGCGCTTGACGTCGTGCTTGCAGGTCATCGTGACCTTCACGAGGCCGGCGCCGGACTGGCCTTCGACCTCGATCAGCGCGAGCTCTTCCTGCGCCTTCTTCAGGTTGTCCTGCATCGCCTGGGCCTGCTTCATCAGCCCGGCCAGCTGGTTCTTCATCATGATGGATGCTCCTTCGAAATCAATGCGGCTTGACCGAGCCGGGCACGATGCGCGCGGTCTTGTACTGCGCCATCAGGGCCTGCACCAGCGGGTCGTCGTGGATGATCTGTTCGGCCTCGGCCTGCCGGCGCGCACGCTCGGCAGCGTCGCGGCGCGCCGGCGAATCCTCGGCCACGCCGGCCTCGAGCTGCAACTTCACCGGCCGGCCCAGCGCCTGCGCGAGCGCGGCCTGAAGCTTGTCGGTGTTGGCCGCGCTGCGCAGGGTTTCGCGTTCGACGCGCAGCGTGAAGCGCGCCGGCGTGGCGGCGTCGTCGAGGGCCAGGCACTGCGCCTGCATCGCCAGCTCGCGCACCAGCGCGCTGATGGCGCCGCTCTCGCACAGCTCGCGCACCTGCAGCGCCCAGCGGTCGCCCAGCGGCGTGGTGACGAGGTCCGGCACGGCCATTGCCATCGGCTCGGGGATCGGGCCGCGCGGCGGCGCGGCAGCCGTGGGCAGGTCGTCGTCGGCCTCGTCAGGCGCATCGACCCAGGGCGGCGGCTCGGGCGAGCGCGCGACGGGCGGGCGTTGAGTCGGCCTCACCGGCGGCGCAGGTACACGCAATGCCGGGGCACCCGCCACCACGGCGGGCTGCGCCGCCACCGGGCTGCGCACGACGGCCGGGGCTGCGGCACCGCGCGCCACGGCACGCTCCGCGGAGCCGCTGCCGGCCGGCCGGAAGGCCAGCATGCGCAGCAACACCATCACCAGACCGCTGTATTCGTCGGGCGCCAGAGCCAGCTCGGCGCGGCCATGCACGACGATGCTGTAGAGCAACTGCGTCTCGTCGGCCGGCAACGCAGAGGCGAGCCGCTCGACCGCGGGTGCGTCCGGGTCGTTCGGATCGAGCGCGCCGGGCACGGCCTGCTGCACCGCCATCTGCTGCAGCAGCGAGGCCATCTCCTCGAGCGTGCCGGCGGCCGACAGCCCGAGCGAACGCAGCCCGTCGACCGAGCCCACCACCGCGGCACCGTCGCCCGCCGCGAGCGCCTCGACCAGCCGCACCGCATGGCCGCGGTCCACGGCGCCGAGCATCTGCCGCACGCCGGCCTCGGCCAATGCACCCGCCCCGAAGGCGATCGCCTGGTCGGCCAGCGAGAGCGCGTCGCGCATCGAGCCGCGCGCCGCCCGCGCGATCAGGCGCAGCGCGCCGGGTTCAGCGGCGATGTCCTCGCGCGCCAGCACGGTGACCAGGTGCTCCTGCACCGTCTGCGGCGCCATCGGCCGCAGGTTGAACTGCAGGCAGCGCGACAGCACGGTGGGCGGCACCTTCTGCGGGTCGGTGGTGGCCAGCACGAACTTGAGGTACTCGGGCGGCTCCTCCAGCGTCTTCAGCATCGCGTTGAACGCGGTGTTCGACAGCATGTGCACTTCGTCGATCATGTAGACCTTGAAGCGGCCGAGCACCGGCTTGTAGACGGACTGATCGAGCAGCTGCGAGATCTCTTCGACACCGCGGTTCGACGCCGCGTCGAGCTCGACGTAGTCGACGAAGCGGCCGGCATCGATGTCGCGGCAGGCATCGCACACGCCGCAGGGCTGCGCGGTGATGCCGCCGCTGCCATCGGCGCCAGTGCAGTTCAGCGACTTGGCGAGGATGCGCGAGACGGTCGTCTTGCCGACGCCGCGTGTGCCGGTGAACAGGTAGGCATGGTGCAGCCGCTGCTGCGTCAGGGCATTGGCCAACGCCTGCACGACGTGCTCCTGACCGACCAGCTCCTCGAAGCTGTGCGGTCGGTACTTGCGGGCCAGCACCTGGTAACTCATGCATCGATTCTACGGGGCGACCCCGCGCCGCACCGGCCCAGGGGCTGACCGATAATCACGCCCCATGACCGACGCCGCCCGCCCTGCCACGCACGCCGATTCGAACAGCACGCTCAGCTACGAACAGGCCGGCGTCAACTACGAGCTGATCGACCCGCTGAAGGTGGCGGCCCAGCGTGCCGCTGCCGCCACTGCCGTCAACCTGGCCGCGCACGGCTTCAGCGAGATCGCCGCGTCGCGCGGCGAATCGGCCTACGTGGTCGACGTGGGCCCGTTCTACCTGGCCAGCATCGTCGAATGCCTGGGCTCGAAGGCGCTGGTGGCCGACGAGATGAAGGCGCTCACCGGCCGCAGCTACTACGCGGCCATCGCGCAGGACACCATCGCGATGGCCATCAACGACCTCATCACCGTCGGCGCCACGCCGCTGGTGGTGCAGGCCTACTGGGCGGCCGGCGGCTCCGACTGGTTCGGCGACGCGCAGCGCGCGCAGGCGCTGGTGCAAGGCTGGAAAGCCGCCTGCGACACCTGCGGCGTGGCCTGGGGCGGGGGCGAAACGCCGGCGCTGGCCGGCATCGTCGAGGGTGGCCGCATCGATCTGGCGGCCAGTTGCACCGGCATCGTCAACCCGAAGTCACGCCTGTCGGTGGGCGATCGGCTCGGCGCCGGCGACGCCATCGTGCTGCTCGCCTCCAGCGGCATCCACGCCAACGGCCTGAGCCTGGCGCGCAAGCTGGTCGAGCGCCTGCCGCAGGGCTACCTCACCGAGGTGGCGCCCGGGCTGAGCTACGGCGAAGCGCTGCTCGCGCCCACGGTGCTCTATTCGCCGGTCACCGAGGCGCTGTACCGCGCCGGCATCACGCCGCGCTACTGCGCCAACATCACCGGCCACGGCTGGCGCAAGCTGCTGCGTCACCCGGCCACGCTGACCTACCGCATCCAGAAGATCCCCGCCGTGCCGCCGGTGCTGGCCTTCATGCAGCAGCATGCGCGGCAGGACGACCACGAGGCCTACGGCACGCTGAACATGGGCGCGGGTTTCGCGCTGTTCGTGGCTGCCGACGAGGCGCAACGCTGCGTCGAGATCGCGCGTTCGCAGGGTGTCGATGCGCTCGTCGCCGGGCGCGTCGAAGCGGGGCCGAAACGCCTGATCGTCGAGCCGCTGCGCATCGAATACGGCGACGACGCTTTGCAACTGCGGTGAGCCGCGCGCGTCGCCCCTACAATCGTCGGCGACGGGCCTCCCCGCATGGGAGCGCGCCCAACCGGGTCAGGTGGGGAACCAAGCAGCCCTAAGCGTTGCAACCAGTGCCGGGGGTAAGGCTCGTCACCTTTGGCGGCACGACGTGCGGCGCATCACCCTGCCGGACGCCGCCAAATTCCCTAGAGTTTACTTTCGCTTTGCACGATAACTACTTGTCGTGCAATGGTTTTCGTTCTTCTGGGTCCTTCCGGAGGGGGGGGCCCGGGGCGGGGCCGGGGGGGGGGGGGCGCGGGGGGCGGGGGGGGGGGGCCCGCGGGGGCCCCCCCCCCCCCCCCCGCCCCCCCCCCCCCCCCCCCTCCCCCCCCCCCCCCCCCCCCCCCCCCGCCCCCCCCCCCCCGGGGGGGGGGGGCCGCCGGGGGCGCGGGGCGCCCCGGGGGGGGGGCCCCCCGGCCCCCCCCCCCCCCCCCCCCCCCCTTTTCTTTACACCCCTCGTCTTTTATAAAAACGCCTTTTTCTTTGCGGTCTTGGGCGGGGCCGGGCCCCCCCCGGGCGGGGCCGGGGGGCCGCCCCCCCCCCCCCCCCCCCCCCCCCGCCCCCCCCCCCCCCCCCCCCCCCGGCCCCCCCCCCCCCCCCCCCGGGGCCCCGCCCGGGCGGCCCCCCCCCCCCCGCCCCCCCCCCGGCCCCCCCCGCCCCCCCCCGCCCCCCCCGGGCCCCCCCCCCCCGCCGGCGCTGGCCCGCCCGGCGCGCGGCGGGCGGCCGGGGGGGCGCCCGGCCCCCCGGTCAGCTCGATTGCCGGAACGCCATCACGGCCTGGTTGCGCAGCGTGCGCAGCAGCGACAGTTCCTTCTCGCCCAGTTCGATGCCACCGGGTACCGACTTGTCGGCATAGATCAGCGCGAAAGGGGCGCCCTTGAGCGTCAGCGGCAGCAGCAGGAAGGCCGGTGCGCGCACGCCGGCGCGGTACCAGGCCGGCAGGCGCGCCTCGATGTGGGCCACCGTCGCGTCGCTGATCAGCGTGTCGGCGCCCTTGTTGCACACCGCGGAGAACAGGTCGGTGCCGCCCTTGAGTGGGACTCGAAACTGCGCCGCCACGGCATCGGCACCCTCGCCCAGGCCGAAGCGGCCGGTGAGCGTGTCGGTCTTCGGGTCGCGCAGGCAGAACACCACGCGCCGGAAGCCCAGTGCGCGGAACATGGTCTCGAGGATCATGCGCAGCACTTCGTTGAGCTTGAAGTTCTCGACCATCGAATTCGTGATGTCCGCGATGCCCGAGGCCAGCACCTCGGCGGCGCTCTCGCGCGGCACCTGCGGCACCGGCGCAGCTTCGATGCGCGTCGCCTCGAACGCCGCCACGGTCGCCTGCAGGCTGTGCGGCGACAGCGTGTCGGCATCGGCGGCCTGCTGCGGCGTCACGACGATCGTGGCGAGCAGGCGCCGCGCCGGCGAGCTCGACGCCACCTGCAGGTTCATGGCCTGCGCCGCCTGCGCCAGGCGCTGCCGGGCGGCATCGGTGGCGGTCTGGATCTCGCGCACGCTCAGGCCGATGCCGCGCGCGTGGCGCTCGGCCACGGACGCCAGGCGCGCCGTCGGGTCGCCGTCGGTGCGCAGCAGCGTGTCGGTCAGTTCGTTGGCGGCGAGCGAGAGCCAGCGCAGTCGCTCGGCCGGCTTCTCGGGAACGCGCGCCGGCGGGTCACCCTCGGGGCGGCGCATGCAGCGCTGCAGGTTGTCGGGCAGGCCCCAGCTCCTGGCGATGCCCAGGCCCAGGTCTTCGAAGCTCAGGCCGAGCACGCTGATCGATGCAGCCGTCTCCGCCTGCACCATGGCGGCGTGCGAAGCACCGTCGCGCTGGCTGCTGGCCACCACGCTGCGGATCTGGCGCGATTCCTCGGGAAAGTAGTACTCGGTCAGCAGCCGGCCGAGATTTTGGAACATCGCGCCGATGAAGGCCTCTTCGCCCTCGCGGCCGACGCGGCACATCTCGCCCGCCAGCGAGCCGGCCATCAGGGCGCGCAGGAACTCTTCCTTGAGCTGGTTGGCGTGCCCCTTGTCCTGCATGTGCTCGAGCAGCACCAGGCTCAGCGCCATGTTGCGGATGCCGGCGAAGCCGACCAGCGCCACCGCGCGCGACACCGTGCTGATGCTGCCACCGCCCGCGTGCGAGTAATGCGCCGTGTTGACCAGGCGCAGCAGCTTGTTGGTCAGCGCCACGTCCTTGAGGATCTCGGCCGACAGGCTGGCCAGGCTCTCGTGTTCCGAGGTGGCGATGCGCTGGATGCGCGCCACCGAGTCCGACAGCGCCGGGAAGTCGCTCTTGTGGCGCATGCGCCGCAGCAGGAACTCCAGCGTGCCGCTGTTCCCGCCGGCGGCTTCGGCCGAACCGGCCAGCGGCGTCATCCACTGGCGCAGCGCGTCCGCGAAGGCCGCGGCGTTGGCGTAACGTTGTGCCGGGTCGCGGGCGATCGCTCGGCGCAGCACGCTGCGCAGCGTGTCATCCACCGTCGACGGCAGTTCTTCCGGGAGCTTCAGGTCTTCCTGCGCGATGCGCTGCATGGCGCGGTACGGATCACGCTCCTTGACCACCGCGCGGCCGGCGAGCATCTCGATCAGCACCAGGCCGGCGGCGAACACGTCCATCGCCGGCGTCGGCGCCAGGCCCTGCGTGGCCTCGGGCGACATGTAGCCCGGCGTGCCGACGACCAGGCCCTTGGCAGCACGGTTGGCGTCGTGCAGCCGCGCGGCGATGCCGAAGTCCATCACCCGCGCACGGCCGCCGCCGTCGACGAGGATGTTCGAGGGCTTCAGGTCGCGGTGCACCACGCCTGCGGCATGGGCCGTCTGCAGCGCGTCGAGCACGCCCAGCATCAGCGCCAGCGACTCGGGCGGCGGCAGGCTGCCGCGCGCCTTCAGGTGTTCGGTCAGCGTGCGGCCGGGCACGTACTCGAAGACGAGGTAGGGCCGGCCATCCTGCACGTCGGCCTCGAACACCGGCACGATGTTCGGGTGCGTGAGGCGGCTGACACTGCGCGCTTCCTGCAGCCAATGGGTGATGTCCTGCGGGTCGACGTCGGCACCGGCGGTGATCATCTTCACCGCCACCTCGCGCTCCAGACGCGCATCGAAGCCGAGCCAGACGGTCGCCTGCGCGCCCTTGCCGAGAATGCGGCGCAACTCGAAGCGGCCAAGCCGCTGGGTGGTGTCGGTCGCTGCGACAACGCTCATCGTGGCCCGTCCTTCATGCGCCGCTCCGGGCGACTGGTGCGGCTGGTTCGCCGGTGAACGAAGGGCGTGTGAGCTCCCCTGTGCTGGTGGCGTCGCCGTCGAGCGTGCCGCCGCGCTTCATGGCGGGAGCGGCGGTGCCGCTGTTCAGCGCGGCACGCGCGCCCTGCAGCGCCTCGCGGATCTCGCCCGCGTCGAGTTCGAGCACGCGCGTGCGTAGCGCTGCGCCACCTGCGCGAGCGCTGCGGCGACACGCGGGGCCGGCAGCCGCGTCATCGCGTCGACCGCCTCGTTGGCCGCACTGGCGGCGGCGCGCAGCATGTCGGCGTCGCCGTCTGGCGCGCGCACCGGCTTGCCGGCCGGCAGCCGGCGGATCATGTGCTGCACTTCGTCGCCCAGGCCCCAGTGGCGCGCCACGGCGGCGCCGAGCGACTCGATGTCCACGCCGAGCACCGCGTAGGCCGCCGACTCCTCGCTCATGCCCGGGTGCTCAGGGGCGCCGGGCGGGCCGGGAAGCGGCTGCATCAGGTGGTGGATCTGCTCGGATTCCTCCGGGAAGTGGTACTGCACCAGCAGCCGGCCGAGGTTCTGCAGCACGGCGACCAGATAGGCGACCTCCGGGTCGTAGCCCGGCGGACGCAGCGCCTGAGCGGCATGGCCAGCCAGGCGAACATGGTTCATCAGCCGGCTGAGGGCGTCGGCGCCTGCCTCGTTCATCGGCCCGGGCCAGTGGCGCAGCGCCTGGGCCGCGCCGCGCACGCCGTCCACGCCCAGCAGCGCGATGGCGCGGCGCAGCGTCAACACGGGGCCGTTGCCGGCCACCTGCGTGCCGCGCACCTGCGCCGAATTGACCGTGCGCAGCAGCTCGAAGCTCAGCGCCATGTCCTGCAGCAGCTGCTCGGCGATCTCGTCGGTGCGCTGGCTGTCGGTGATCGACAGCCGCGCCATGCGTCGCGTGATGCCCGGCAGCGCCGGCAGGTGGCCGACGGTGCGCAGGCGGTCGATCAGCAGCGCGATCGGGTCGCCGTTGCCCTGGGCTTCTACCTCGCGCCAGCCTTCGAGGGCACGCAGCAGCGTGCGTGCGCTGCGGTAGCGCTGGCGCTCCTGCGAGGCGGTGCATCGGTTGGCGATGGCCCGCAGGCCCTCGGGCACCGGTTGCGGCGTCGTCCAGGGCAGGCGCACGAGGTCGCGGCCTTGCGGCGACATGCGGTCGATGACGCGGGCCACGTCGGGCTCGTCGAGCACCGGCGCGCCGGCGAGCATCTGGTGCAGCAATACGCCGCAGGCGAGCACGTCGCGCTGTGCGGCGTCGCGCTGGGCGCGCAGTTCGCCGGGATCCATCGGCATGGCACGCTCGTTGGCGTTGGCGTTGGCGTTGTCGGCGGCGACGGGCGCGGCCGGCAAGTCGGCGGCGGCGAGCGCCGCCACCCGCACCTGGCCCTGCGGGCTGACCAGCAGCGTGTGCATCTGCAGGTCGTGATGCGCGACGCCTGCTTCGTGCGCGAAGGCCAGGCCCGACAGCGCGTGGCACATCAGCGCGGCGATGTCGATCGGTGCCAGACGCGGCTGGGCGGCCAGCCATTCGCCGAGCGTGACGCCCAGCGCGCGGTCGCTGGCCACGTAGGGCCAATGGTCCTGCACGCCAACCTCGACGACATGCGCCAGGTTCGGGTGGTTCAGCCGCGCCGCCTGCTTCATCTCGCGCAGGCGCGACTCGAGCGCCGCGCTGTCGGCCGGTTGCACGCGCGGCAGCGTCAGCATGACCTCCTGGCCCAGGCGCGGATCGAAAGCCAGCCAGGCCATGGTGCCCTGGCTCTTGCCCAGCAGCTGGCGCAGCTCGAAGCGGCCGAAGGCACGTGTCGGGCTGGAGCGAGGAGCGGCAGTGGCGGGCGTGGCAGGCGTGGCCATCGGGCGTGGCAAGTGAGATGCACCGATTTGAAGCCCAGCCGGGCGTTGCCGAACGCGCGATCAGCGGGCCAAACCCGGCCCATTCGTGCGCTTCGCCACGCCTGCGCTGCAGTTGGCGCGCGGCTCACCGTGTCCGGTCATGCCGATTCGATCAGGCTGCCGTCGCCGGCGATGAAGGCACTGCGCACCTGCGCGCCCGGCTGCGCCGCCTGCACCGCGGCACGGTAGCCAGCCAGTTGGGCGTGGTACTCGGCCAGCTCCTGCGGCCGATGCTGCAACTTGTAGTCGAGCACCCACCAGGTCGGAATGCCGGCTTCGTCGAGCAGCACCAGGCGGTCGATGCGTTGCACCGCGCCGGCCAGGCTGACCGGCACCTCGTTGCCGGCCCAGACCAGTTGCCCGCGGTCGAAGAAGCGGGCGCATTCGGTGCTGGCGAGGATGCGGCTGGCGATGCGGGTCACCTCGTCCGCCGGTGCGCCGAAGGCGTCGGCCGCCGCCGCGGCGAGCCCCGCCAGCTCGCCGCCGCCGCCGGTGTGCCACTCGAGCACACGGTGCACGGCCGAGCCCAGGCGCGAGGCGGGGCTGTCGGCAGCGCTCATCGGCACGGCCTCGGGAGCGCGGCCCGACCAGCGCGGCAGCACCTCCACCGACGGCCCGGCTCCGGCCGGCCGTCGCCGCCCTCGCCCGCCGCCGGGATCCAGGGTGAACCCAGCCCCTCGACACGCGGCCACCAGTTCGCCTGCGCCGGGCTGCGGCGCAACGGCTCGGTGGCACTGAACACCAGGCGACGGCGCGCACGTGTCATCGCGACATACAGGCCGTTGAGCTCCTCGCGCCGGCGGGCCTGCTGCTCGTCGGCCATCGGCCCGGCCAGCTCCGGCGGACAGCGGCTTTCGCTGTAGACGAAGGCGCAGCGGCGCGGTTGCGTGGCCTGCACCGGCCAGTCGACCAGCAGCGTGGCGTTCTCGGAACGCGGAGGCTCGGGGTCGGCGTCCATCACGAACACCACCTCGGCTTCCAGGCCCTTGGCGCCGTGCACCGTGAGCAGCTTGACCGCGTCGCCGAGATCCGGCGCCACGATCGTGATGGCCCGTCGGCGCAGCGCGCGCACGAAGGCATAGGGCGTGGCGTAGCGGCCGCCGTCGAGCTCCAGCGCCTGCGCGAGAACGGCGTCCACGCTGGCCAGCGCCACCGCGCGCTGCGCCGCGGGCACGCGGGCGGCGACACGCTCGCGCAGCTCGCCCTGCGAGACGATGCGGTCGAGCAGGTCGTGCGGCGGCAGCTCGCGGCCGGCCGCCTGCCAGGCGGGCAGCAGCGTGCGCGCACGCTGCAGCGCCGCGCTCGCACCGTCGTAGCCTGCAAGCGCGGCCCACCAGTCGCCCGTGGCGGCGGCGCGCCGGGACAGCTCCAGCAGGTCCGAGTCGCTCGCATCGAACAGCGGGCTGCGCAGCGCACGCGCCAGTGACAAGCGGTGCTGCGGCGAGACGAGCGCGTCGAGCAGAGCCAGCAAATCCAGCGCCTCGGTCGACTCGATCAGCGCGGCGTCGTCCACCGCCACGTGCGGCACATGCCGCCGCTGCAGCGCTTGCGCGACCAGGCGCAGCGGCGCGCGCTTGCGGCACAGCACCATCACCTGCTCGGGCGCGGTGCCGCGGGCGATCTCCTGCAGCACGGCATCGGCGACACGCCGGGCCTCCTCCTCGCGCAGCAGTTCCTCGGGCTCGTGGCGCGGCTGCGTGAGGCTGTCACGCCAGGGCGCGGGCTCGGCCGCGACGCCGCGCGGCGCCGCCGGCGGGCGCGGCACCGGCGGCAGCAGCCACAGGCCCGGTGTGCCGGCCGGCTCGATCTCGGTGGTGTGCGCCCGGAAGCCTTCGAGCTCGCCTGCCTGCTGGGCCGCACCGAACACCGCGTTGAGCCCGGCCAGCACCTCGGGCGTGTTGCGGCGGGTGTGATCGCACTCGAGCACGCAGCCGCCCAGTGCCTCGACGACGAACTCGCGCACCGCGCCGAAGACCTTGGGCTCAGCGCGCCGGAAGCGGTAGATGCTCTGCTTCGGATCGCCGACGACGAACAGCGCCGGCGCGCGCTGCCCGCTGGCCCCGCCGCCCGCGCCGGCATAGCCGGCCAGCCAGGCGTGCAGCGCATGCCATTGCAGCGGGCTGGTGTCCTGGAACTCGTCGATCAGCACATGGCGGATGCGCGCGTCCAGCCGCTCCTGCACCCAGCCCGACAGCGTGGCGTCGCGCAGCAGTGCCAGTGCGCCATGCTCGAGGTCGTTCATGTCGATCAGCCCCCGCTCGCGCTTGTAGTCGGCATACACGCCGAGCAGCACCCGCGACAGCCGCACCAGCCGTGCGTGCTCGAGGTGCGACTCGTGCTGGTGCACGCGCTCGGCGATGGCTTCCAGGGCACGCTGCGTGGCATCGAGCCCGTCGACTTCTCCGAGCTTGCGTGGTGCATCGTCCTTGGTGAAGAGCGCCGACCAGACTGCCTCGTAGAGCTGCTGCCGGTCGTCCAGGGCGAGCGCCTGCTCGAGCGCAGCGGCGGCGTCGCGCGCCTTCTTGCCGCCGCGCGACAGCGCTGCCGCGAGCTGCTGCAGGCTGTCGCGCCAGGCCGCGTTCGACACTTCGGCCTGCGGCGGCGGCTCCCCCTCGGGCACGGCCGGCGCCACGCCGTCTTCGAGCACGCCGGCGCGGTCGGCCAGCGCCAGCTCGACCCGCCGGGCCAGCACGGTGTCCAGCCACTTGGCGGCCTGGCTGCGCCCGCGTTGCGCGATCAGCGTCGCGTGGTCTTCGCGGCGCGCCGAATCGCGCAGCAGCGCGGCGTGGAAGCGGCGCATGACCTCGCTGCGGTGCTCGTCCATGTCCTGCAGCAGCTCACCCTCGGGGTCGATGCCGATCTCGTCGAGCAGTTCGTAGGGCGCGGCGCGCAGCAGCTGGGCGAACCAGGCGTGGAAGGTGCGCACCTCGACGGCACGGCCGGCGTCGAGCAAGCGCCGCTGCAGGCCGGCCAGCGTTTCGGCGAGTTGTTCGGCCTGCCCGGCCGGCACGCCGCGGTCACGCAGTTCGCGAGCCCGCTGCGCCGCCGTCATGGCCGGCGAGGCGAAGGCCTGCAGCCAATCGTCGAGGCGCTCGCGCATCTCGCCGGCGGCCTTGCGCGTGAAGGTGATGGCCAGGATCTCCTGCGGCTGCGCGCCGTCGAGCAGGGCACGCACGATGCGCGAGACCAGCATCCAGGTCTTGCCCGCGCCGGCACAGGCCTCGACGACGACGCTGCGCCGCGGGTCGCAGGCCAGCGCGTAGAAGGCCTCGCGAGGCACCGGGGCGCCGTCGGCGCGGTAAGCGGGCGATCCGTTCATGCGCCCTGCCCGTCCGGCCAATGATCGCGGCGACAGAGGCCGCGCGCTTCGCAGTGTTCGCAGGTCGGCTCCTCGCCGAGTGCAGGCAGCGGCGCACCGGCGCGCAGGCGCGCGAACTCGCCGCCGAGCTCGCGCACCATCACCTCGGCACTGTGCCGCACGTCCGCATGCGGCACCTCGACGACACGCTCGTCGTCGTCCAGCGCCAGGTAGCAGGCCTGCAAGGGGCTCTCGGTTTCGGCCGACAGCAGTGCCGCGTAGAACGCGAGCTGCGTGTCCTCCAGCGGCTCGCGCACCTGGCGCTTCAGCTTGTCGGCCTTCACCGTCTTGTAGTCGATCAGCTGCACGGCCGTGCCGTGCTCGACGCGATCGATGCGGTCGATCACGCCCTGCAGCTCGACGCCCTGCAGCGCCTCGGGCCGGCTGCGGCAGTCGCGCTCGCCGTCCTGCCAGCGCGCGCCGGCCGCGTCGCGTTCGTGCAGCCAGGCCACGTAGCGTGCCGCCACGCCGTCGAAGGCGGCGGCGAAGGGCAGGAACTCGTCGTCGGCCAGGCCCATCGCGGCCTGCACCACCCGCGCCAGCTCGTGCAGGCGCTCGCGCTCGGCCTGCGCCGTGCCCGGCGCCTCGCGCGTGAGGTGGAAGCGGTGCAGCACTTCGTGAAGCCAGGTGCCGTAGTCGCGCTTCTCGATCTCGGCTTCGAGTTCGTCGTCTTCGCGCAGCCCGAGCACATGGCGCGAGAAGAATCGGTACGGGCAGTCGCGCAGCGCCTGCACGGCGCTGGCCGACACGCGCCCGGGGAGTTGTCCACCAGCCACCGGCAGCGGCCGGGCCACGGGTGCCGCATCGAGATCGACATGAATCCGCGGATCCGCCCAGTCCGCCAGAGCGCGGCCCTGCGCGAACAGGTCGAGCGCCAGCCGCTGCAGCAGCGGGCTGTCGGCCAGCGGCTCGCCGTTGGCATCGACATGGCGCCGCAGGAACGTCACCCGGTTCAGCGCAAGCGCATGCTGGAAGGCCAGTGTCTCGCGCTGCCGGCGCTCGACCCGCGCGGGCAGGCCGAGGGCCAGCTGCTCGGCATCGGACAGCAAGGGATGCGGCGGCGCGCTCGCACCCAGATGCCGATCGTCGGCGCCGGGGCACACCACCGCGGCGAAAGGCCGCAGCATCGCCCGCGCCAGCGGCGTGACGAACACCTGCGCCGCACCTCCGGGACCGGCCGGCATGAAGCTGGATCGCTCCAGCACCTCGTCGACCCAGGCCACGAAGCCTTCGAGCGCCATGGGCGAGGCATCGGCCGCTTCGCGCCAGGCCGCGTCGGCATCGGCCACGGCATGCAGACGCAGGGCCGACAGCACGGCGCGGCCCGCTTCGTCGCCCTCGAGCAGTGGCCAGGCGCCACAGCCCAGCAGCGCCTCGCGCAGCCGGTTCAGCCAGGCAGCCACACCGAGGCGCGCGGCGCGCAGCCGTTCGAGCTGGGCGCGCACGGTTGCCCAGTAGGACGCGAGGTCCGCGTCGAGATCGAGCCGGTCGAGGGCTTCGATGCGAGACCACGCGTGCCTGCGGCACAGGCGCTCGAGTTGCTGCAATCGCAGCGCGGCGTCGTCGCGGCCGGGCCAGCCCGGCAAGGTTTTCAACCAGTCGAACAACGCGTCGGTGCCGGCACGCGCCGGCGCGGCGCGCAACAACGCCATCACCTGCGCGGCCGCACGCGTGGTCGACAGCGCCCAGCCCGTTTCGTCTGCCAACGGCACGCGCTGGCGCTCGAGCAAGGCACGCACGCGGCGCACGAGCTGCCGGTCCTGCCCGATGAGCGCGATCGGTACTTCGCCACGCTCGAGGTGCAGCAACACCTGAGCGGCGGCGCACTGCGCCTCGTGCTCGAAACCGCCGCAGCGCGCGAGGCGCGGCGGCTCGGAGGCAACAGCCTGCATCGACGGCGCAGCGTCGGCATCGATGACGAGGCAGGGCACGCCGAACGGGGCAGAGCGCATCAGCGACTGCACCAGCGGATCGGGCCCGCCCGCCTGCAGGGCGACCCAGGCGGCAGGTCGTTCATCGAACAGGCGATCGGTGGCCGGCGCTGAACTCTGCGCCGCCCACTCGAGCGCCACCCGCGCCAGCCAGCGCTGCTGGCTGCCGGGCCCCGTGCCCGGCGACAGCAACTCGCGCGCCGCCGCCCAGTACGCATCACGATCCGCAGGGGCGACGGAGAAAGCGGCCTGCGCGAGGTCGTGCGCGGTCTGCGTCAGCGCCGCGACGGCACGATCGAAATGCCGCGGGTCGCTGCGCGCCCAGGCCATGGACGCCCCCTGCGAGCGGATCAGCCGAGCCGCATTGAGGCGGTCTGCCGCCACGTCGAAGGCCAGTTGCATGGCCTGCAGGGACGCGGCGGGGCCCAGCGCGGCGGCCAGCGTCTGCGTCGTCTCGATGCGCGGCTGCCAGCCGCCGATGCGCCCGAAGGCCTGGCGCGCCAGCGGCAGCAGTTGAGCGAACGGCAGCAGCAACACCACATCGCGCAGGCTGAGCTGCTGCAGCGCGGCCCAATCGGTCACCTGGCGCGCCAGCGCATCCCAGGGCGTCGCGCCATGGGGTCCGGGGACCTGGACTTCAAGAGGGAGTCGCGCTATGGCGGCCATAGGAAAGCAGACGGCCCGCGAAGAAACGGCAGCTGGGGCTTTATGTCAGAATGATTGTGCCTTGCCACCCCATCAGCGTGGTGCCCGCAGAAGGACATTCCATGAGCAGCGATCTGATCAAACACACCTCCGACGCCTCGTTCGACAACGACGTCCTGAAGTCCGACAAGCCCGTGCTGGTCGACTACTGGGCCGAGTGGTGCGGCCCCTGCAAGATGATCGCCCCCATCCTCGACGAAGTGTCGAAGGACTACGACGGCCGCCTGCAGATCGCCAAGATGAACGTCGACGAGAACCGCGACGTGCCGGCCAAGTTCGGCATCCGCGGCATCCCGACGCTGATGCTGTTCAAGGACGGCCAGCTGGCCGCCACCAAGGTCGGCGCGCTGTCCAAGGCCCAACTCACCGCCTTCCTCGACGGTCATCTATAATCGCGCCTGACGCACCGGGCCGGCTCCACGGGTCGCCGCCCCGCTGCAGCCAATCAAGCCACCACGCCACGGCCCCCACGCGGCTCCGGGTCGCGCCAGATTCCGGCGCGTGGCTTCCCCCTACCCCCGTTCCTGACCGACGCTGGTGCGCCGCAGGCCATCCTGGCCGGCGCGCTGGAGGCGCACCCGGCGCCATGCCGCGTGGCACGGCCGTCGACAACCACCCCAGGGTGTCCCCCCATGCATCTTTCCGAACTGAAGGCGCAGCACGTCAGCGAGCTCATCAAGATGGGCGAGGCGCTGGAGATCGAGAACGTCGCCCGCCTGCGCAAGCAGGAGCTGATGTTCGCGATCATGAAGAAGCGCGCCAAGGCCGGCGAGCAGGTGTTCGGCGACGGCGTGCTCGAGGTGCTGCCCGACGGCTTCGGCTTCCTGCGCTCGATCGACACCAGCTACATGGCGTCGACCGACGACATCTACCTGTCGCCCAGCCAGATCCGCCGCTTCAACCTGCACACCGGCGACATGGTCGAAGGCGAGGTGCGGGTGCCCAAGGACGGCGAGCGCTACTTCGCGCTGGTCAAGGTCGACCGCGTCAACGGCCTGACGCCCGAGGAGAGCAAGCACAAGATCATGTTCGAGAACCTGACGCCCTTGTTCCCCAAGGAGCAGTTCAAGCTCGAACGCGACAACTCAAGGGGAAGAGAACATCACCGGCCGCATCATCGACCTGATCGCGCCGATCGGCAAAGGCCAGCGCGCCTTGCTGGTGGCGCAGCCCAAGACCGGCAAGACGGTGATGATGCAGCACCTGGCGCACGCCATCGTCGCCAACCACCCCGACATCCACCTGATCGTGCTGCTGGTCGACGAGCGGCCCGAGGAAGTGACCGAGATGCTGCGCACCGTGCGCGGCGAGGTCATCAGCTCCACCTTCGACGAGCCCGCCGCGCGCCACGTGCAGGTGGCCGAGATGGTGATCGAGCGCGCCAAGCGCCTGGTCGAGCTGAAGAAGGACGTGGTGATCCTGCTCGACTCGATCACCCGCCTGGCCCGCGCCTACAACAACGTGCTGCCCTCGTCGGGCAAGGTGCTCACCGGCGGCGTCGACGCCAACGCGCTGCAGCGCCCGAAGCGCTTCTTCGGCGCCGCGCGCAACGTCGAGGAAGGCGGCTCGCTGACCATCATCGGCACCGCGCTGATCGACACCGGCAGCCGCATGGACGAGGTGATCTACGAAGAGTTCAAGGGCACCGGCAACTGCGAGATCCACCTCGACCGCCGCATGGCCGAGAAGCGCGTCTACCCGTCGATCCTGATCAACAAGTCGGGCACGCGCCGCGAAGAACTGCTGCTCAAGCCCGAGATCCTGCAGAAGACCTGGATCCTGCGCAAGCTGCTCTACCCGATGGACGAGATCGAGGCGATGGAGTTCATCCTCGAGAAGATGAAGGCCACCAAGAACAACCTCGACTTCTTCGACATGATGCGCCGCGGCGGCTGAAGCTGCGTTCTGCGGTTTTCCCGCGTCGGAAAGTGCGCCGCACGGGTCCGACGTGGCTCCCGCAGCCACCAGCGCAGAGGCAAGCATGAAAGACGGCATTCACCCCAATTACCGCGAAGTCTGCTTCGTGGACCTGTCCAACGGCTTCAAGTTCGTCACCCGCTCCTGCCTGCAGACCAAGGAGACGATCAAGATGGACGACGGCCGCGAACTGCCGCTGATGAAGCTGGAGTCGACCAGCGAGACGCACCCGTTCTACACCGGCACGCAGAAGAGCGTCGACAGCCTGGGCGGCCGCGTCGAGAAGTTCCGCAACAAGTTCGCGCACCTCGAGAAGTGAACCTTCGCGCACTTGAACTCAAAGGCCGCCGGCGCCTTGGTTGCCCGCAGCCTCGGCTGCCTTTTTTGTTGGCCCGCGCATGATGCTGCCCCAGCCCGCATGCCTGAACCGCCCCCCCGCCCTGGTCACCCAGCGCGCCGCGCCAGCGCCTGCCGCGGCTGGCGCTGCTGCTGCTCTGCGCGGCCTACCTGCTGCCGGGCCTGTTCGGCCGCGATCCCTGGCGCAACGCCGACGTCACCGCCTTCGGCCAGATGGTGGGGATGGCCAGGGCCGCACCGGCTGGCTGGCGCCCGCGCTGGGCGGGCTGCCGGGAGACGTCGCGCTGGTGCCCTACTGGCTGGGCGCCGCCTTCATCCGCCTGCTCGGGGGCTGCTCGATCCGGCGGTTGGCGGCGCGCCTGCCCTTCGCGCTGCTGCTGGCGCTGGCGCTGGCGCTGACCTGGTACGCCACCTACCACCTGGCCCGCACCGAAGCCGCTCAGCCCGTGCCCTTTGCGTTCGGCGGCGAGGCCGACCCGGTGGACTATGCGAGAGCGCTGGCCGATGGCGCCGTATTGGCTCTGATGGCCACGCTGGGCCTGCTGCAGCTCGGTCACGAGACCACGCCGGAGCTGGCGCAGCTGGCGCGGTGCCGCTGTTCCTCTACGGCGCTGGCGGCGGCGCCACGTTCGCGGGCCGCTCCGGCGGCCGCGCTGCTGGCGCTGCCGGTGCTGGCGGGCAGCGGCGCGCCCAGCCATGGCGGTGGTGGCGATGGTGGGCCTGCCAGTCTGCTGGCGCTCCAGCTATGCCCAGGTGCGCCGCGTGGTGGTGGCGTCGCCGCCGTGCTGGCCGCCGGCTTGGCGCCGCGCTGGGCCTGGCGGTGGCGTGTCCCGGCCAGCGCATAGCCCGTGGCCCTGCTGCGCCAGTGGCTGTGGTTCCTGTGGCCGGCCTGGCCGCTGGCGCTGTGGACGCTGTGGCGCTGGCGCCAGCATTTCCTGCACCGGCACCTGTCGGTGCCGCTGGTCGGCGCCGTGGCTGCGCTGCTGGCCAGCCTGGCGATGGGCGGGTCCGACCGTGCGCTGATGCTAGGCCTGCCCGGACTGGCCGTGCTGGCGGCCTTCGCGCTGCCGACCCTGCAGCGCAGCGCGGCGGCGGCGATCGACTGGTTCTCGATGTTCTTCTTCGGCCCTGCGCCTTGGCCATCTGGGTCATCTACCTGGCGATGCAGATCGGCGTGCCGCCAAGCCCGCGGCCAACGTCGTGCGGCTGGCGCCGGGTTTCATGCCGAGCTTTTCTGGGCTCGCTCTGGCCATCGCCGCGCTGGCCACGCTGGCCTGGCTGGGCCTGGTGCGCTGGCGCACCGGCCGCCACCGCGCCGTGATCTGGAAGAGCGTGGTGCTGCCGGCCGGCGGCGTGGCGCTGTGCTGGCTGCTGCTGATGACCTTGTGGCTGCCCCTGCTGGACTACGCCCGCAGCTCCGGCCCCTGGTCGGCGCATGGCCGACGGCCCCGCAACGCCTGCGTCGCCGCACCCCAGGTGCCACGCGCGCTGCTGGCGGCGCTCGAATCCACTGGCGGCCCCACGTCGATGCGCCCCGCCGCGGCGCTGACGCCCTGCGGCTACCTGCTCGCCCGGCAGTCGGCGCGGTGCCGGCGGCGACCCGCCCGGCTGGGAGCTGATTGCCCGCGTCGAGCCGCCCGACCGACAGGCTGACCTCACCGCGATGTACCGGCGTGCGCCGGCGCGTCCGCCCGCGTTCAGGCCGCCTCGGTAGAAACGCGCACGCGTGCGGCAGGAAAGACGAGCCTGAATCGCGACCCCTTGCCCGGCTCGCTCTGGATGTCGAGCTCCGCGCCGTGTCGCTGCACCACGTGCTTGACGATCGAGAGGCCGAGTCCGGTGCCGCCGGTGTCGCGCGAGCGGCTGCCGTCGACGCGATAGAAGCGCTCCGTCAAGCGGGGAATGTGCTCGCGCGCGATCCCCAGGCCCGTGTCGCTCACCGCCAGCTCGCCCCTGCCGTCCGGCCAGGACCTGCCAGGCGCGGTGATGCGCCCGCCGTCGGCGTGTAGCGCACGGCGTTGCTGACCAGGTTGCCGACGGCGCTGAGCAGCCCGGGTCGATGCCGGCGAGCTCAGCGCCTTCGCCACCGCTGACCGGCAGTGGATGCCGCCCGCCGGACAGCGCGCGCGTCGGCCTCGACCTGCGCCAGCAGTGGCGCCAGCGCACCCAGCGGTCGGCCGGCGGGCCGCGGGCTGCCCTCCAACTGGGCCAGCTGCAGCAGGTCGGCCACCAGCACCTGCATGCGGTCGGTCTGCTGCTGCATCAGCGTGATGACGCGCCTGCGCTCGGCACCGGTCAGCGGCAGGCTGGCCATGGTCTCGACGAAGCCGGCCAGCACCGTCAGCGGAGTGCGGATCTCGTGCGAGACATTGGCGACGAAGTCGCGCCGCATCGCCTCGGCGCGCTCGCGCTCGGTGATGTCCTGCGACAGCACCAGCCTCATGCCGTCGCCGTAGGGCCGCACCAGCACCGACAGGGTGCCCTGGCCGCCCGGGTGGCGGGACCAGCTCGGCTGCGCTGCCCGCTCCTGCAGGTAGGCAACGAAGGCCGGCGCGCGCACGAGGTTGGTCACGCGCTGGCGCGGTCGCGCTGGGGGTCGAGGCCGAAGTGGTCGGCCGCCACGCGTTGCACCAGTCGATCTGGTCGTTGCCATCGAGCAGCAGCACGCCGTTGGGCGACGCCTCGATCGCCGAGAGGAACTGCGCCAGCCGCTCGCGCTCGCGGCGCCAGCCGCTGCTCGCGCAGCCGCAGGCGCGCGCTCGACGGGCCCCGCTCGCCCCCAGAAGCCGGTCGCGCGCGCCGGCTCGGTCCCGGCGGCCGCGCAGCCAGCGCAGCAGGCGCGCCGCGCAGGCTGTCGAGCCGCCGGCCAGGGCCACGCCAGGCCACCGCCCACCAGCACGCGCCACAGCAGCGCCCGGCCAGCCGGCGCCCGCACGCGCCGGCCAGCAGGCCAGCACGCCGGCCAGCAGGCGCGGCAGCAGCCAGGGAGAACGGCCTGCTCGCACGCAGGCCCGGGCCGGCACCGCTGCGTGCCGGTAGCCGGCCCCCCGCACGGTCTCGATCATGGTGGACGCACTGCGCCGGCGCCAGCGCCTCGCGCAGGCGCTTGACGTGCACGTCGACCGTGCGCTCCTCGATGAAGACATGGTCGCCCCAGACGCGGTCGAGCAACTGGGCGCGGCTGTGCACACGCTCCGGGTGGGTCATCAGGAAGTGCAGCAGCCGGAACTCCGTGGGCCCGAGCTTGACCTCCGTCGCCGCGCGCGACGCGCCGGGTCGAGGGGTCGAGCCGCAGGCCGGCCACCTCGACCACGTCCTCCAGCGCCTCCGGCGCCTTGCGGCGCAGCACGGCACGGATGCGGGCCAGCAACTCCTTCGTCGAGAACGGCTTGGTCAGGTAGTCGTCGGCGCCGGCGTCGAGGCCCGCGATCTTGTCGGCCTCGTCGCTGCGCGCCGTCAGCATGATGATGGACAGGCCGCGCGTGCGCGCGTCGGCGCGCCAGCGCCGCGCGAGCTGCAGGCCGCTCTCCCCGGGCAGCATCCAGTCCAGCAGCACCAGGTCGGGCAGCACGCCGTCCACCGCGGCTTGCGCCTGCTCGGCACTGGCGGCCAGCGTCACCTCGTAGCCTGCGTGGCGCAGGTTCATGGCGATCAGGTCGGCGATCGCCGGCTCGTCCTCGACCACCAGGACCCTGGTCATGCCATCGCCTCATCGGACGATCGACCGTCCGTTCTCGAGCGAGGTGTGCCGCACGTCGGTGCCCTTGACGATGTAGATGATCTGCTCGGCCAGGTTCTTGGCGTGGTCGCCCACACGCTCGATGGCCTTGGCCACGAACACCAGGTCGATGCTGGCCGAGATGGTGCGCGGGTCTTCCATCATGTAGGTGATGAGCTTGCGCATCAGGCCGTCGAATTCCTGGTCGATCTGGTCGTCCTGCTTGAGCACTTCCAGCGCACGTGCCGTGTCAAGCCGGGCAAAGGCGTCCAGCGCCTTGCGCAGCGAGGCGGTGGCCAGGTCGGCCTCGAAGCGAGGTCGCCCACCGGCAGGCGCATGCGGCTGGACACACCCGTGTTGATCAGGCGCTGCACGGTGCGGGCGATGCGTGCCGCTTCGTCGCCCACACGCTCGAGGTTGGCGATGGTCTTGGAGATCGCGATCAGCAGGCGCAGGTCGCGCGCGGTCGGCTGCCGCCGCGCGATGATGGTCGAGAGATCGCGGTCGATCTCCAGTTCCATCTGATTGACGCGCTCCTCGCCCTGCAGCACCTGCGAGGCCGTTTCGCCGCTGAAGTTGACGAGGGCGTAGATCGCCTGCGTCACCTGGGATTCGGCCAGGCCGCCCATCTCGAGCACGCGCGTGGAGATGGCGGCCAGTTCGGCGTCGAACTGGGTGGAGAGATGCTTGTCGCTCATGGTCTGTGCCTTCCGTTCAGCCGAAGCGGCCGGTGATGTAGTCCTCGGTGTCCTTCTTCTTCGGCTTCATGAAAAGATCTCGCGTGGGGCCGAACTCGATCAGGTCGCCCAGGTACATGTAGGCGGTGTAGTCGGAGCAGCGCGCGGCCTGCTGCATGTTGTGGGTGACGATCACGACCGTGTAGTCGGTCTTCAGTTCGTGGATCAGTTCCTCGATCTTGCCGGTGGAGATCGGGTCCAGCGCCGAGCAGGGCTCGTCCAGCAGCAGCACCTCGGGCTTGATGGCGATGCCGCGGGCGATGCACAGCCGCTGCTGCTGCCCGCCCGACAGGCCCGAGCCGCTCTGGTCGAGCTTGTCCTTGACCTCGTTCCACAGCGCCGCCTTCTTCAGCGCCCATTCGACCCGCTCGTCCATCTCGACCCGCGGCAGCGTCTCGAACAGCCGCACGCCGAAGGCGATGTTGTCGTAGATCGACATCGGGAACGGCGTGGGCTTCTGGAACACCATGCCGATCTTGGCGCGGATCAGGCTCACGTCGAGCTTCCTGCAGCATGTTCTCGCCGTCCAGCAGGATCTCGCCCTCGGCGCGCTGCTCGGGGTAGAGCTCGAACATGCGGTTGAAGGTGCGCAGCAGCGTGCTCTTGCCGCAGCCCGAGGGCCCGATGAAGGCCGTGACCTTGTGCTCCGGGATGTCCAGGTTGATGTTCTTCAGCGCGTGGAAGCTGCCGTAGTAGAAGTTCAGATCGCGCACCGAGATCTTGACCTTCTCGGTGGCCGGCAGGTCGACTCTCGCGTCCATGGATTGCGTGCCTTGGTTCAGTGTTTGTTGCGGAACAGCACGCGCGCCAGGATGTTCAGCGCCAGCACCCCCAGCGTGATCAGGAACACGCCGGCCCAGGCCAGCTTCTGCCAGTTCTCGTAGGGGCTCATCGCGAACTTGAAGATCGTCACCGGCAGGCTGGCCATCGGCTGGCGCAGGTCGCTGGTCCAGAACTGGTTGGACAGCGCGGTGAACAGCAGCGGCGCCGTCTCGCCGGCAATGCGCGCCACGGCCAGCAGGATGCCGGTGATGACGCCGGCCAGCGCCGACTTCAGGGTGATCAGCATGATCACCTTCCACTTCGGCGTGCCCAGCGCATAGGCGGCCTCGCGCAGCGCATTCGGGATCAGGCTGAGCATGTTCTCGGTGGTGCGCACGACCACCGGGATGACGATCAGCGACAGCGCCAGCACGCCGGCAAAGCCCGAGAAGCTCTTGGCCCGCGCCACCACCACCGCGTAGATGAACAGGCCGATGACGATCGACGGCGCCGACAGCAGGATGTCGTTGATGAAGCGCGTGACGCTGCCCAGCCAGCCCTTCTGGCCGTACTCGGCCAGGTAGATGCCCGCCAGGATGCCGATCGGCGTGCCGATCAGCGTGGCCAGCGAGACCATCACCGCCGAGCCGAAGATGGCGTTGGCCAGGCCGCCGGTCTCGGCCTGCGGCGGCGGCGTCATCTCGGTGAACACCGACAGCGCCAGGCCACCGATGCCCAGGCGCACCGTCTCGAACAGGATCCACAGCAGCCAGAACACGCCGAAGGCCATGGCCGCCAGCGACAGGCCAGCGCGACGCGGTTGGTTGCGCTTGCGGCGCGGTGCCGGGCCAGGCGCGCGGCATCGAAACCGGCAACGGTCATGAGCGCACTCCTTCGTTGCGCTTCAGGCGCAGCAGCAGCAGCTTGGACAGCGACAGCACGACGAAGGTGATGAAGAACAGCACCAGCCCCAGGTAGATCAGCGAGGCCTGGTGCAGGCCTTCGCCGGCCTCGGCGAACTCGTTGGCCAGCGCCGAGGTGATGCTGTTGGCCGCCTCGAACAGCGACAGCGAATCGAGCTGGTTCATGTTGCCGATCACGAAGGTCACGGCCATCGTCTCGCCCAGCGCCCGGCCCAGGCCGAGCATGATGCCGCCGATGACGCCGGTCTTGGTGTAGGGCAGCACCACCTTGGAGACCACCTCCCAGGTGGTGGCGCCCAGGCCGTAGGCCGATTCCTTGAGCATCGGCGGCGTCACCTCGAACACGTCGCGCATCACCGCGGCGATGAACGGGAATCACCATGATCGCCAGGATGATGCCGGCCGACAGGATGCCGATGCCCACCGGCGGGCCGGACACCAGCGCCCCCAGGAAGGGAACGCCGGCAAACAGGGTGCAGCGGCGCTTGCACGTAGGTCGCCAGGATGGGGCCGAACACCAGCAGGCCCCACATGCCGTAGACGATGGACGGCACGGCGGCCAGCAGTTCGATGGCCGTGCCCAGCGGGCGCTTGAGCCAGCCGGGCGACAGTTCGGTGAGGAACAGCGCGATGCCGAAGCTCACCGGCACCGCGATCAGCAGCGCGATGAACGAGGTCATCAGCGTGCCGTAGATCATCACCAGGCCGCCGTACTCGTCCTGCACCGGATCCCATTCGGCGCGCCACAGGAAACTCAGGCCGTATTCCGGATGGCCGGCCAGGCGCCGATGACCAGCGACACCAGGATGCCCAGCAGCAGCGCCAGGGTCAGCCAGGCCGGCGCCGGCGCAGGCAGGAAAAGACCGGTCGGCCCAGCGCGGGCCGCCGGCGGGGCGCGGCTTCCGGGCGCTCGTGGGCGTCCCTGGGGAGGGCACGGTGGGGCTGGCGGTCATGCGGCCCTGTCGTGGCCGGCCTCCGGGGCCGACCGGGAAGGCGTCGCCGCCCGGCAGGGGTTACTTGAAGGCCATGGCCTTGCCGGAGGCGTCCTTGATCTCGCCCCAGGCTTGCGCACCAGGTCCTTCACGCTGCGGGCATGGGCACGTAGTCCAGCTCCTGGCCATCTTGTCGCCCTTGGCGTAGGCCCAGTCGAAGAACTTCAGCGTGGTCGCGGCCTGGCCGGCTTGTCCTGGCCTTGTGCATCAGGATGAAGGTGGCGCCGGTCAGCGGCCAGGCGTCCTTGCCCGGCTGCTCGGTGGTGATCTGGAAGAAGGTCTTGTTCCAGTCGGCGCCGGCCGCGGCGGCCTTGAAGGCGGTGTCGTTGGGGGCGACGAAATGGCCGTCCTTGTTCTTCATCAGCGTGTAGGTCATCTTGTTCTGCTTGACGTAGGCGTACTCGACATAGCCGATCGAGTTGGGCAGGCGCTGCACGAAGGCGGCCACGCCCTCGTTGCCCTTGCCGCCCGCGCCGGTCGGCCAGTTCACCGCCGTGCCTTCGCCCACCTTGGCCTTCCACTCGGCGTTCACCTTGCTCAGGTAGTTGGTGAAGATGAAGCTGGTGCCCGAACCGTCGGCGCGGCGCACCACGGCGATGGCGGCGTCGGGCAGCGGCACGCCGGGGTTCAGCGCGGTCAGCGCGGGGTCGTTCCACTTGGTGATCTTGCCGAGGTAGATGTCGCCCAGCGCCTGGCCGGTCAGCTTGATCTGGCCGGGGGTGATGCCCTTGATGTTGACCACCGGCACCACGCCGCCGATCACGGTGGGGAACTGGAGCAGGCCGTCCTTCGCCAGATCTTCATCCTTGAGCGGCATGTCGGAGGCGCCGAAATCCACCGTCTTGGCCTTGATCTGGCGGATGCCGGCGCCGGAGCC
>JADJJI010000002.1 GCA_016706565.1 Piscinibacter sp. | reverse complement strand
CGGCCGTGGATCCACTGCAGCGCCAGCTCGCCCCAGCCAGTCGAGCAGTTCGCCCACACGCACCGGCTTGGTGATGAAGTCGCGCGGCGTGATGCCCACGTCAAGTTGTCCAGCCCTTGTCGAAGGCGTTGGCCGAGACGATCGCCAGCGCCGGCCGGGCCGAGGTGGCCTCTGAGGCGGATGCGGCGCAACGTCTCCCAGCCATCGATGCCGGGCATGCCAGCGTCCATGAAGATCGCATCGGGCCGCCAGCCGTCGGGCTGCGCCGGGCTTTCGCGCAGTCGCCAGGCATTGCTCGCCCGGCGCCGCGGTGCGGCAGATCGAAGCCCGTCGGTGGCGAGCACGCTGACGAGCAGGCCGCGGTCGGCCTCCCTCGTTGTCGGACCACCAGGACGCGCCGCCGCTCGCCCTCCGCATAGACCTTCGCGCCCCACGCCTCGGCGCCGGCAGCGCATCGGAGTGCAGTTCGGGCAGGAACAGGCGCACGCGAAACACCGAGCCGCGGCCGGGCTGGCTGTCCACCGTCATCTCGCCGCCCATCAGCTCGGTGAGCATCTTCGCGATGGTCAGGCCCAGGCCCGTGCCCCCGGTGCCGCTCCTGCTCCCGCCGCTTGAGCCGCGCGAAGGGCTCGAAGACGCGCGCCAGCTCGTCGGGCGGCATGCCCGGGCCGGTGTCCTCGATCTCGAAGTGTGCGATCTCGCGGGCGTAGCGCAGGCGGAACACGACCCGGCCGCTGCGCGTGAACTTCACCGCGTTGCCCAGCAGGTTGATGAGGATCTGGCGCAGCCGCTTCTCGTCGGCACGCACCAGCTCCGGCGCCTGCGCGTCGATCTCGGCGACGAAGCCGATGCCCTTGGACTGCGCCTGCAGCTCGAACATGCGCGCGATCTGCTGCAGGCTCTCGCGCAGGCGCAGCGGCGCAGGCTCCAGCGTGAGCTTGCCGCCCTCGATGCGCGCCATGTCCAGCGTGCCTTCGATCAGCGACAGCAGGTGGTCACCGCCGCGCTTGATGACACGCACCGCCTGGCGGCGCGCCTCGGGGATGGACGGGTCGTCGTCAAGCAACTGCGCGTAGCCGAGGATGCTGTTCAGCGGCGTGCGCAGCTCGTGGCTGATGGCGGAGATGTAGCGGCTCTTCGCCTGGTTGGCCGAGTCCGCCACCTGCTTGGCCTGCTGCAGTGCCTTCGTCGGTGCGGCGGTGACTGTCGATCTCCCGCACAGCAGCAGCGTCTGGCGGTTCGATTCCTCCTGCGCCACCTGCGCGCTCTTGTGCTTGAGCACCAGCCACCAGGCGACCACCGCGCTGGTCACGAGCAAGGCCGCGTACACCTTCACGAAGCCCATCTGCAGCGCCGCCTCGGCCTCGGGCGCCATCCCACCCAGCGCACGCCGCTCCTGCGTGTACACAGTGGCGAACAGCGCGGCCAGCGCCGGCATGGCCAGCGCCATCAGCATCAGGTAGTGGCCGAGCTCGGTGTCCAGCCGCTGCCACAGGCCCGCCGGCAGGAGGCGGCGCGGCACGAGCTCCATTGCACCGAGCGCCGCGCGTCGGGCTTGCACAGGTCGTGGCAGCGCGCGTCGAGCGAGCAGCACAGCGAGGAGCAGATCGGGCCCCCGTAGGCCGGGCAATGCGCCGGCGTCGTCGGGCTTCGTAGTCGCGCTCGCAGATCGCGGAGCATCGCGTCAGGCGCTTGTGGCTGCTCTTCGCCGACCTGCGGCGCGGCGTCGGGCTGCCGCGCGAGGTAGTAGCGCCCTTTCGTCCACCAGGCGATCAGCGGCGAGCAGACGAACGCGGTGACCAGCGCGATCACGGCCGAGAAGGCCTGCGCCATCGGCCCGGGCAAACCGAGGTAGGCGACGATGGAAACGAGGGAGGCGATGCCCATCGCCCCGACGCCGACCGGGTTGACGTCGAACAGGTGGGCGCGCTTGAACTCGATGCCCTTGGGCGACCAGCCCATCGGCTTGTTGACCACCAGATCGGCCACCACGGCCATCATCCAGCTGATAGCGACGTTGGAGTACAGGCCGAGCACGTGGCCCAGCGCGCTGAAGACGTTCATCTCCATCAGCATCAGCGCGATCAACGTGTTGAACACCATCCACACCACGCGGCCCGGGTGGCTGTGCGTGAGCCGCGCGAAGAAGTTGCTCCAGGCCAGCGAGCCGGCGTAGGCGTTGGTGACGTTGATCTTCAGCTGCGAGACGATCACGAACAGCGCCGTCGCCGCCACCGCCCAGCCGTAGTTCGGGAACACGTATTCATAAGCCGCCAGGTACATCTGGTTGGGGTCGACCGCGCGCGCCACTGGGCACCGCGTAGCTGATCGGCCAGGTAGGCGAGCAGCGCAGCCGGCGAGCATCTTCAGTAGCACGCCGGGGATGACTCCAGCCGGGGCCGCCGACGGTCACGCCGGCCCACCAGCGAACGCGGTCGTGGCGTTCTTTTCAGGCATGAAGCGCAGGTAGTCGGCCCGTTCGCCCATCTGCGTGATGAGTGCGATGCCCACCGTCATGGCGGCACCGAACTTCACCAGGTCGAAGCCGGCCGGTTGCAGCTAGCAGCCGGCGCCTGAGGCGCCGGAGACGATGCCGCCGAAATGCCAGATGTCGGGCGCACTGCCGGGGCCTGAAGCACGTAGGGCAGCGGCACCAGCATGGCCAGCCACAGCGGCTGCGTCCACACCTGCAGCCGGCTGATCGTCGTCACGCCGTGGGTGACCAGCGGGATCACCAGCATCGAGCACAGCAGGTAGCCCCAGGCCGGCGGAATGTCGAAGGCGAGCTCGATCGCGTAGGCCATGATGGCGGCTTCCAGCGCGAAGAAGATGAAGGTAAACGAGGCGTAGATCAGCGAGGTGATGGTGGAGCCGATGTAGCCAAAGCCGGCGCCGCGCGTCAGCAGGTCCATGTCCACACCGTAGCGCGAGGCGTAGACGCTGATCGGCAGGCCGGCCAGGAAGATGATCAGCCCGGTGGCCAGGATGGCCCAGAAGGCGTTGATGAAGCCATAGTCCACGAGCAGCGTGCCGCCCACGGCCTCGAGCACCAGGAACGAGGCTGCGCCGAAGGCGGTGTTGGCCACGCGCAGCGACGACCACTTGCGGAACGAGCGCGGCGTGAAACGCAGCGCGTAGTCCTCCATCGTCTCCTTGGCGACCCAGCTGTTGTAGTCGCGGGGCCTTGATGACGCGCTGCACTGCCTTGGAGGCTGCAGGCGTGGCGATCCCGGCCGGCTGGCGGGCGGATTCTCCGTGGGGCAGGGCCGGGTTCGCACTCCAGAACGCCTCCGGGGGCAAGGCCCGTGCCAACGGGGCGAACCCTCTTGGACATCTGGCACCCCTCCCGCTGGAAGCCGACCCCATGGAACTGACGCCCCGCGAGAAGGACAAGCTGCTGATCTTCACCGCCGCGCTGCTGGCCGAAACGCCGCAAGGCGCGCGGCCTGAAGCTCAACTACCCCGAGGCGGTGGCCCTGATCAGCGCCGCGATCATGGAGGGTGCACGCGACGGCAAGAGCGTGGCCGCGCTGATGAGCGAGGGCAAGACAGTGCTCACCAAGGCCGACGTGATGGACGGCGTGGCCGAGATGATCCCGACATCCAGGTCGAAGCCTCGCTTCCTGATGGCACTAAATTGGTGACCGTGCACCAACCCATTGCATGAGAGACGGCATGAACAAGACCCGAGGGCGACCCAACCGAACCTGATCCCCGCCAGCTGCTGATGGCCAGGGCCGGCCGCCCACTCCCTGGCTTCCCGCACTCCGCCAGCGACTGTTCAACCCTCCTCGCGAGCCGCCGGGCCGGCATGGTTCGTGGCGGGGCTGCTGCCGGCCGGGGAGCCGCCGGCGATCTGGCGCTTCAACCCCGGCCGCCGCACGATCACCCTGGTGGTCGAGAACAGCGGCGACCGGCCGATCCAGGTCGGCTCGCATTACCACTTTGCCGAGACCAACCGGGCGCTCGCTCGACCGCGGTGCCGCGCGGCATGCGCCGCTGACACGGCAGTCTCGTCGGGCAGCGCCGCGTGCGACTTCGCGGCCTGGCCAGCAACGCACGGCCTGGAAAACCTGGTGGCCCACGCCGGCCCGCGAGGTGCCAGGTTCCGTGGCCCGGCGGAGACCTGTGAATGGCAACGATCGGACGCAGAACGCGCCTACGCCGAGATGTTCGGCCCCACCGTCGGCGACCGGGTGCGCCCGGCTGACACCGGGGCCCATCGTCGAGGTCGAGAAGGACTACACCCCAGCCGCCGGGCGGCTACGGCGAGGAAGTGAAGTTCGGCGGCGGCAAGACCATCCGCGACGGCATGGGCCAGAGCCAGCGCGTCAACGGCCCCGGCCATGGCGAGGCCGCCGACTGCGTGATCACCAACGCGCTGATCATCGACCACTGGGGCATCGTCAAGGCCGACATCGGCCTTCGCGGCCGCATCGCCGCCATCGGCAAGGCCGGCGAACCCCGGACGTGCAGCCGGGCGTGACATCGTCATCTGGCCCGGGGACCGAGATCATCGCCGGCGAGGGCATGATCGTCACCGCCGGTGGCATCGACAGCACATCCACTTCATCTGCCCGCAGCAGATCGAGGAGGCGCTGATGAGCGGCGTGACCACCATGATCGGCGGCGGCACCGGCCCGGCCACCGGCACCTTCGCCACCACCTGCACGCCCGGCCCCGAAAACATCGCCCGCATGCTGCAGGCGGCCGACGGCTTTGCGATGAACCTGGGCTTCCTCGGCAAGGGCAACGCCAGCCGGCCCGAGGCGCTGCAGCAGATCACGGCCGGCGCCATCGGCCTGAAGCTGCACGAGGACTGGGGCACGACGCCGGCGGCGATCGACAACTGCCTGGACGTGGCCGAGGAGACCGACACGCAGGTGGCCATCCACAGCGACACGCTGAACGAATCGGGCTTTGTCGAGAACACCATCGCCGCCACCAAGGGCCGCACGCTGTGCGCCTTCCACACCGAGGGCGCGGGCGGCGGCCACGCGCCGGACATCCTGCGCGTGGTGGGCGAGGCGAACTTCCTGCCCTCGTCCACCAACCCGACCATGCCCTACACCGTCAACACGGTGGACGAGCACCTCGACATGCTGATGGTGTGCCACCACCTCGACGCCAACATCGCCGAGGACCTGGCCTTCGCCGAGAGCCGCATCCGCCGCGAGACCATCGCCGCCGAGGACGTGCTGCACGACCTGGGCGCGATCAGCATGATGAGCAGCGACAGCCAGGCCATGGGCCGCGTCGGCGAAGTCATCATCCGCACCTGGCAGACGGCGCACAAGATGAAGCTGCAGCGCGGGGCCTTGCCCGGCGACTCGGCGCGCAACGACAACACGCGCGTGAAGCGCTACATCGCCAAGCTCACCATCAACCCGGCGCTGGCGCACGGCATGGCGCATGAGATCGGCAGCATCGAGGTCGGCAAGTGGGCCGACCTGGTGCTGTGGAAGCCCGCCTTCTTCGGCGTCAAGCCGGCGCTGATCCTGAAGGGCGGTTTCATCGCCGCGGCGGCGATGGGCGACCCGAACGCCTCGATCCCGACGCCGCAGCCGGTGCACTACCGGCCGATGTTCGGCGCCTTCGGCGGCGCGCTGCACCAGGGCTCGCTGACCTTCATGAGCCGCGCGGCGCTCGAAGGCGGCATCCCCGAGCAGCTCGGCCTGCACAAGCGCACCGCCGCGGTGAAGGGCTGCCGCAGCGTGCGCAAGCAGCACATGGTGCACAACGGCCTCACGCCGAAGATGGAAGTCGACGCGCAGACCTACGAGGTGCGCGCCGACGGCGTGCTGCTCACCTGCGAGCCGGCCAAGGTGCTGCCGATGGCGCAGCGCTACTTCCTGTTCTGAGCGCGCTGCGCGGGCTCAGCCTGCCATGCGCTCGCGGAAGGCGCGGGGCGACACGCCCAGCGATCTTGTGAACACGCGGCTGAAATAGGCCGGGTCCGAGAAGCCCAGCGTGTAGGCGATCGTGGCGATGCTCATGCTCGTGTAGGCCAGGTTGCGCCGCGCCTCGCGCATGACGCGCGCATCGATCAGGCGCGACACCGGCTCGCCGGTGGCCGCGCGGGCCACGCGCGTCAGGTGCGTGGGCGTGACCGCCAGTGCGCGGGCGTAGTCCGCCACCTTCCAGTGCTCGAGATAGTGCAACTCCAGCGCGCTCTCGAAGCGGCGCAGGAGGTCCGGTTCGGCGAGGGGCTCCTCGACGGCATCCGTGCGGGCCACCGCGCGGGCGGTCAGCCCCAGCAGCATCGCGCACAGGCCGCGCAGCACCAGTGCACGCGCCGGATCGCGGCCGCTGAACTCGAGCCCGATCTGCCGCATCGCCGCGACGATCGGCTCGTCGGCGACGAGGATGCACGAGCGCGCCAGGGTGCGCCGCGCATCGCCGGCCTGGGCGAGCACCTCGTCGCGCAACTCGTCGGCCAGCGTGGCCACGTAGCCTTGCGTGCCGGGGGCGAACGAGAACCCGTGCACGTGGCCGGGCGGCACGTTCACCAGCGACATCGGCCGCAGCGGCAGCACGCGGCCTTCGAGCTGCGCCGTGCCTCCGCCGGACTCGATCAGCAGCACCTGGTGCAGCCGGGCATGCCGGTGCGGCTCGAATTCCCAGTCGTGCAGCACGGAGCGCTCGGCGATGGTCTCGCAGTGCATCACGTCGGGCAGGTGCGCCGACTCGCCGAACAGGCTGAAGGAGAGGATGTGTTCGCGCGATCGAGCCATGTTCGAATCGTACAAGTATTGGACGCATCCGGTCATTCCTTCCGTGGCTCGGGTTAACTGGCGCACCTTTCGGGCGGCCAGAACAGCATCTGGCGCAACCCCTCTGAAGGAGACAAGACCATGCAAACCCGTGTGTGCATCATCGGCGGCGGCCCGTCCGGCCTGATGCTGTCCCAGCTGCTGCACCTCAAGGGCATCGACAACGTCGTGCTCGAGCGGCAGAGCCGCGAGTACGTGCTCAGCCGCATCCGCGCCGGCGTGCTGGAACACGGCTTCGCCGCGCTGATGCGCGAGGCGCAGTGCGGCGAGCGCATGGACCGCGAGGGCGAGATCCACGAGGGCTTCTTCATCGCCCACGACGGCAGGCAGGACCGCGTCGACCTGCACAAGTACAGCGGCGGCAGCTCGGTGGTCGTCTACGGCCAGACCGAGCTGACGCGCGACCTGTACGAGGCGCGTGACCGCCTGCAAGGCACCGTGATCCACAACGCCGAGGACGTGCAGCCGCACGACCTGACCAGCGCCACGCCCTACGTCACCTACCGCCATGGCGACGAGATCGTGCGCATCGACTGCGACTACGTGATCGGCGCCGACGGCTTCCACGGCGTGAGCCGCAAGGCGATTCCGAAGACGGTGCTCAAGGAGTACGAGAAGCTCTACCCGTTCGGCTGGCTCGGCGTGCTGTCTCGCACCAAGCCGGTATCACCGGAGCTGATCTACGCCAAGCACGAACGCGGTTTCGCGCTGTGCTCGCTGCGCTCGCAGGTGCTCAGCCGCTACTACATCCAGGTGCCGCTGAGCGACAAGGTCGAGGACTGGTCCGACGAGGCGTTCTGGGCCGAACTCAAGCGCCGCCTGCCGGCCGAGGTGGCCGCTCGCATGGTCACCGGCGCGTCGATCGAGAAGTCGATCGCCCCGCTGCGCTCCTTCGTGGCCGAGCCGATGCGCTACGGCAACCTGTTCCTCGCCGGCGACGCGGCGCACATCGTGCCGCCCACCGGCGCGCGCGGCCTGAACAGCGCGGCCTCGGACATCTACTACCTCTACCACGCGATGCTCGCGCACTACCAGAACGGCGACAGTTCCGGCCTGGACAACTACTCCGCGAAGGCGCTGGCGCGCGTGTGGAAGGCGCAGCGCTTCTCGTGGTGGATGACGACCCTGCTGCACACCTTCCCGGACAGCATCGCATACGACGCGAAGCTGCAGCAGACCGACCTGGCCTACCTCTTCTCGTCGGAGGCTGCGCAGCGCTCGCTGGCGGAGAACTACGTCGGCCTGCCGTTCTGAGGCGGCGCGCCCGGCTCGGGCCTTCCGGCGGTAACTCCTTGTTCCGGCGGCCGGTCGCACGGCCTGCCGCCCCTATGCTGCGGCCTCGGCGGCATGACACAGGGAGGCTGGCGTGCGACGACTGCGTGGATGGATCTGCGGGCTGGCCGGCGCGCTGCCGGCCGCCGTGCTGGCTGCGCCCGCGGTCGACGAGGCGCTGCTCAAGGCCGCGCTGGTCGTGCGCACCTTCGACCATTTCGCCGCCGCTTGCCAGCAGCGCGGCGGCTTCAAGCCCGCCGACGCCTCCAGCGTGAAGGCCTGGGAGCGCGACCATGGCGTCGCGCAGATCCGCGCCAGGGCACTGGCGATCGACAGCGACCCCGCGCAGAAGCAGCAACTCGAGCGCGGCGTGAACACCATCGTGCGGCAGATCGATGCCAAGGGCGTGGAACCCTGCCTGGCCGCCGTGACGGCCAGCCGCACGCGCGATGCGCAGTTCGCTGCCGTGGCGCCGCAGCTGCTCTCCGGGGCTGGCAGCGCCGCGCCGGCGGCGAAGCCGGCACCCCCGGCTCCGCCCCCCGTGGCATCGGTCAGGCCCGATGCCGCGCTGCTGGCGCAGATCGACTCCTTCGGCTTCGACACGCGCCCGGCGATGGGCATCGGCGGCTTCATCACCACCGACATCTATCCGGTGGTGTTGTTCCGCGATGGTCGGCTGCTCACCGATGTGGAGGGGCTGATGTTCGCGGGCGGCATGGCCGCGCACCAGGCGGCCCATCCGAAGGACTGGACACGCTGGCGGCGCCAGGGCGGCGAACTGCAGATCGCCGGCGAGAAGGGCTGGGAGAAATTGGAGTTCCAGTCGACGTTCAGGCAGTTGCCCAAGGACTTCCGCCTCGACGGGCTGTTCCGGCGCCTGGGCGGCACGGGCAACGTGGCGATGGGCGGCACCGCGACGGTGGCGGCGTGGAACGAGTACCGCTTCACGCGCGACGGCCGCGTCAGCCGCGGCGGCGGCGCCGGCGCGCGCGCCGAGAGCACCGGCGGCTCGGTGGTGACGCGCAGCCAGGCCGCCGGCCAGCAGGGCCGCTACCGCATCGAGGGCGTGATGCTGAACATCCGCTACGACGACGGCAGCGAGGAGTCGCGCCTGATCATCACCGACCCGAAGGATCCGACCGGCGCGATCTGGCTCGATGGCCAGGGGTATGCCCAGCGGCGGCGCTGAGCGGCACAATCCGCGGCATGCTGACACTCAACAAGATCATCCCCGGCGGGCGCGGCCTCGCCGCCGTGCTGCTCAAGCGCGCCGCCACCGTCGAGCTCGACTGGGACGTGCGCCAGAAGAGCCGCTTCGACGCCACCGACTCGACGGGCCGCGTGCTGGGCGTCTTCCTGCCACGTGGCCAGGTGGTGCGCGGCGGCGACGTGCTGGTGGCCGAAGACGGCTCGCTGGTGCGCGTGCTGGCCGCGCCGCAGCCGGTGCTGCGCGTGACGCACTGCAGCCAGCACGGCAGCCCCTACGACCTGCTGCGCGCCGCCTACCACCTGGGCAACCGCCACGTGCAGCTGGAGCTCAAGCCCGACCACCTGAAGCTGGAGCCCGACCACGTGTTGGCCGAGCTGCTGAACCAGATGCACATGATCGTGAAGGAAGTGCAGGAACCCTTCGAGCCGGAGTCGGGTGCCTACGCGCCGGGCGCACATGCCCATGCGCACGAGAAGGCTCACGATCATGGCCACGCTGCGGGACATGCGCATGACCATGGCCACGACCATGCGCACGAGCACGGCGAAGGTCACGGGCATGGGCATGGCCACGATCACGGCCACGGCCACGGCCACGGTCACGATCACTGAATCGACGTGCCGCGCGTCCGTACCGCCGCACCGACCCTCGCCCCGGGCGCGCTGCTGCAGCTGATGTGGCTGGCGTCGCCCGCCCTGCCGGTGGGCGGCTTCAGCTACTCCGAGGCACTGGAGGCCGCGGTCGAGTCGGGCCATGTCGTCAATGAAGCCGACGCCGCGCGCTGGTTGTGCGACCAGTTGCAGCTCGGCCTGGCGCGCAGCGAGCTCGCCGTGGTCGCCAAGGCCTTCGGCGCCTGGCAGCGCGGCGACGCCACCCATCTGCGCGAGCTCAATGACTGGGTGCTGGCCACGCGCGAGACGCGCGAACTGCGCGCGCAGGCCGAGCAGATGGGCCGCTCGCTCGTCGAGTGGCTGAAGAACCGCGGCGTGGCCGACGAGCGCGTGGCAGTGCTCGCCGCGTTTCCGCCGGCGCCCACCTGGCCGGTGGCCTTCGCGCTGGCCGCCGCGCAGACCGGTGCACCGCTGCGCGAGGCGCTGCTCAGCTTCGCCTTCGGCTGGGCGGAGAACATGGTGCAGGCGGCGCTGAAGTCGGTGCCGCTGGGCCAGAGCGCGGGGCAGCGCATCCTCGCCGCGCTGGTCGCTGCCATTCCCGCCGCGGCCGAGCAGGCCGAACGCCTGGCCGACAGCGAACGGCAGGCCTTCTCGCCGATGCTGGCCATCCTGTCGTCGCAGCACGAGACGCAGTACTCGCGCCTGTTCCGCTCCTGAGCGCAACGCCGTCCATGACGCACTGCCTGCTCGTCGATGACGACCCCGAGATCCGCCATCTGCTGCTGGGCTACCTGAAGGGCTTCGGCTTCACCGTGCAAGCCGTGCCCGACGGCCGTACGCTGCGCCGCGCGCTGGCCGCCTCGACGCCCGACCTGCTGCTGCTCGACCTGATGCTGCCCGATGAGGACGGCCTGGCGCTGTGCCAGTGGGTCAAGCAGACGCGCCCGGCGCTGCCGGTGATCATGCTCACCGCGCAGGGCGACCCGATGTCGCGCGTGCTCGGCCTCGAACTCGGCGCCGACGATTACCTGCCCAAGCCCTTCGAGCCGCGCGAGCTGGTGGCGCGCATCAAGGCCGTGCTGCGGCGGGGTGCCGCGGCCGCCCTGCCGACCGCGTCGGCGGCGGACGTGCGCTTCGAAGGTTGGATCTTCGACCGCCTGCGCCGCGAACTGCGCGAGGGCGACGGCACGGTGCTGGCACTGTCCGCCGCGGAGTTCCGGCTGCTGTCGGCCTTCGTGGATCACGCCGGCAAGGTGCTGGCGCGCGATCGACTCATCGAGCTCACGCGCAGCGGCGACGCAGAAGTGGGCGGGCGCAGCGTCGACCTCGCCGTCTCGCGGCTGCGCGCCAAGCTCGGCGAGGCGCGCAGCGGCCAGCCGCTGATCCGCACGCTGCGCGGCGAGGGCTATCTCTTCGACGTGAAGGTGGACACATGAACTGGCGCCGATTCGACACGCTGTTCCTGCGCCTGTTCGTGCTGATGTGGGTGACGCTGGTGCTCAGCCACGGGGTCGCCTTCCTGGCCGTGGGCCCGATGGCCGGGCCGCGCGGGCCGGCTCCGCAAGGTGGTCACCCGGGCGCCGCGCAGTGGCCCACATTGCCCTCGCTGCCGCCGGGCAATCCGTTCACGGCCGACGAGGTCGAGCGCGGCGGGCGGCCTCCAGCAGGCGGGCCGCCGGGGGCGGGCGGTCCGGCGGACTCGCTGGCGCTGCCTCGCGGCGCGCTGTGGGCCGACTACGCGCTGCGCATGATCGTCATCGCCTTGGGCGCCGCACTCGGCGCACGCTGGCTGGCCAGCCCGATGCGGCGCCTGTCGCGCGCGGCCGGCGAGTTGTCGCGCGGATTCGGCCGCGGCAAGGCGGCCCCGGTGCTCGACGTGACGCGCGGCACGCGCGAGGTGCGCGAGGCCGCCCAGGTGTTCAACGGCATGGCGACCCGCCTGCAGGAGCAGTTCGACGCCCGCGGCCTGCACATGGCGGCGCTGTCGCACGACCTGCGCACGCCGCTGACGCGGCTTCGTCTGCGCCTCGAGCAACTTCCGGACGCCGCCGCGCAATCGGCTGCCAACGACGTGCGCGAGATGGACGAGATGATCGACATGACGTTGGCGGTACTGCGCGAGCAACGCGACGCGCAACCCTCGGCGCCGGTGGACATGGCCTCGTTGCTGCAGGCCGTGGCGGACGACCTCGCCGAACAAGGACACGACGTGGTGCTGGCAGGCGATGCCGGTGCCATGCGGGCGCGGGCCCACCCCGCGGCGGTGCGCCGCGTCGTCGGCAACCTGGTGGGCAATGCGCTGCGCTACGGCGAACGCGCCCGCATCGGGCTGGCGCGCAGCGGCAACATGGTGGAAGTCACCGTCGACGACGACGGGCCGGGCATCCCGGCGGACCGGCTGGAGCAGGTCTTCGAGCCCTGGGTTCGCCTGACGGGCACGCACGAGCGCACCGGGCACGGGCTGGGCCTGGCGATCGCCCGCGACCTGGCCGAGCGCGACGGCGGCCGCCTCACCCTGGCGAATCGCCCGGCGGGCGGGCTGCGCGCCACGCTGCATCTGCCGGCCGCCTGAAACGATTGTGTCGGCGCCGATACCCGGCGTCAGTGTTCGCGAAACAGCGCGCGGCGAACATCCGTTGCATGACCACACGGAACGACACCATGCACGACCACGGCCTGCGCCATGACCTCGACACGATGAACCGCCGCGCGGCCGAGCGCCGACGCGCCCTGCTCTGGCTGGCGGCGGCCGGCAGCGCGCCGCTGGGCCTGCTGGCCGCCTGCGGCGGTGGCGGCAGCGACGCCGGCACGACGACGACAGGCGGCGATTCGAGCGGATCCACCGGCGGCTCCTCCTCGTCGGGCAACTGCTCGGTCATCCCGAGCGAGACGGCCGGGCCCTACCCCGGCGACGGCACCAACACCAACAGCAGCGGCATCGTCAATGCGCTGACGCTGTCGGGCATCGTGCGCAGCGACATCCGCACCAGCGTGGCCGGCGCCAGCGGCACCGCTGCCGGCGTGCCGATGACGGTGACGCTGACGCTGGTGAACACCAGCGCGAGTTGCGCCAGCCTGGCCGGCTATGCGGTGTACCTGTGGCACTGCACGCGCGATGGCAACTACTCGCCTCTACTCGAGCAGCGTACTCGACGAAAACTACCTGGGCGGCGTGCAGGTCAGCGACAGCAACGGCCAGGTGACGTTCACGACCATCTTCCCCGGCTGCTACAGCGGACGATGGCCGCACATTCACTTCGAGATCTACCCCAGCCTGGCCAGCGCCACCAGCGGCAACAACGACGTGAAGACCTCGCAGCTGGCCCTGCCGGCGGCGGCCTGCAACCAGGTCTACGGCACGGCCAGCGGCTACAGCACCAGCGTCAACAACTTCGCCGCGATCTCGCTGGCCAGCGACAACGTGTTCTCCAACGACAGCGCAGCGTACCAGTTGGCCACCGTCACCGGCGACGTGACGAACGGCTACGCCGCCACCCTGCAGGTCGGCATTTCCGCATGAGCAGGCGCGGCTTGCGGCGCCTATCATCGGCGCCATGAGCAGCCTGCATCACATTCCCTCGCGCACCAAGAAACTGCCGCCGCTGCGCGTGGGCGTCGGCGGCCCCGTCGGCTCCGGCAAGACGACCCTCGTCGAGATGCTGTGCAAGACGATGCGCGAGCGCTACGACCTCGTCGTCGTCACCAACGACATCTACACCAAGGAAGACCAGCGCCTGCTCACCGTGGCCGGCGCGCTGGCCCCCGAGCGCATCATGGGCGTGGAGACCGGCGGCTGCCCGCACACGGCGATCCGCGAAGACGCCTCGATCAACCTCGAGGCGGTGGACCGCATGCTGGGCAAGTTCCCGAACGCCGACATCGTCTTCATCGAGTCCGGCGGCGACAACCTGGCCGCCACCTTCAGCCCTGAGCTCTCGGACCTGACGATCTACGTGATCGACGTCGCCGCCGGCGAGAAGATCCCGCGCAAGGGCGGCCCGGGGCATCACCAAGAGCGACCTGTTCGTCATCAACAAGACCGACCTCGCGCCCCACGTCGGAGCCGACCTTGCCGTGATGGAGGCCGACACGAAGCGCATGCGCCCGACGCGGCCCTACGTGATGACCAACCTGAAGACGAAGTCCGGGCTGCAGCAGGTGATCGAGTTCATCGAGACGAAGGGCCTGCTGAAGTGAGCCGGGCCGCCGAACTGCGCGCCACCCTGGTGCGCAACCTGGCTGACGTGACGCTCGAGCGGCAGCAGCGCGAGCCGCTGTACGACACGCTGTGCGGCGGCGTCTCCGACGGCACGGCGGCGGTGAAACTCGGGGCCGGCTTCGACATCCTCGCGCCGGGCAAGCGCAGCTGCCCGTACCACTTCCACCACGCGCAGGAGGAGATGTTCGTGATCCTCGAGGGCGAAGGAACGCTGCGCGTGGCTGGCGAAATGGTGCCGGTGCGCGCCGGCGACGTGGTGTTCATCCCGCCCGGCCCACAGTACCCGCACCAGTTCATCAACACCTCGGCCGCGCCGATGCGCTACCTGAGCATCAGCACGCAGGAGCGTCCGGAGCTGTGCGAGTACCCGGATTCGGGCAAGGTGGCCGGCTACACGCGCGGCCTGCGCATCATCCAGCGGCCGGCCGACAGCCTGGACTACTGGGAGGGCGAGCCCTAGACAGGGCCCGCCACTCGTTCAGCGCAGCGGCGGTGCCATCTCGCGCAGCGCACGCACGGCGCCGCTGCCGATCGACGCGCCGAAACGCTTGGCCAGCCGCTCGGCCACGTTCTCCTTGGGCGTGTAGTCGATCACCTCTTCGGCGCGGATCACCTCGCGCGCCACGAAGTCGAGGTTGCCGGTCTTGTCGGCCAGGCCGAGCTTGATGGCCTCCTCGCCGTTCCAGAACAGGCCCGAGAAGGTGTCCGGCGTCTCCTTCAGGCGCTTGCCGCGGCCCTGCTTGACCACGGCGATGAACTGCTGGTGGATCTGGTCGATCATCGCCTTGGCGAAGGCGCGGTGCTGCTCGTTCTGCGGCGAGAACGGGTCGAGCATGCCCTTGTTCGCGCCGGCAGTGAGCAGGCGGCGCTCGACGCCGAGCTTTTCCATCGTGCCGGTGAAGCCGAAGCCGTCCATCAGCACGCCGATGCTGCCCACCAGGCTGGCCTTGTCGACGTAGATCTCGTCGGCGGCCACCGCGATGTAGTAGGCGCCCGAGGCACACATCTCCTCGACCACCGCATAGACCGGCTTCTTGTGCAGCGCCTTGAGGCGGCGGATCTCGTCGTTGACGATGCCGGCCTGCACCGGGCTGCCGCCGGGCGAGTTGATGCGCAGCACCACCGCCTGCGCGCCGGCGTCCTCGAAGGCCGACTTCAGTGCCGCGACGAGGTTCTCGGCGCTGGCCTCGGTGTCGGCGGCGATCTCGCCGCGCACCTCGACCAGGGCCGTATGCGGCGTGCTCGGCGCCGTCGGGCCCATGCGCGACGAGAAGGTCAGCGACACGATGAAGAAGAGCAGCAGCAGCCAGGCCAAGCGGAAGAAGACGCGCCAGCGGCGTTCGCTGCGCCGCTCGCGCAGGAAGTCGCGTGCGACCTGCTCCAGGCCGGAGGTCTCCAGCGTCGCCGGGCGTGCCGCGGCGCTGGACGGCGGGGCGGATGCCGGCGGCGGCGCGCTGCCGAAGGCGGGTTCCACTCGCCCTTGCTTGCTGGGTTCGTCGGGTGTGCTCATGGGAAGGCTTTCGGCCCCCGCCGACGTCTCAGTCGGCAAAGGCGGGTTGGGTGTCTCGGGAAGGATACCAATACACCTGGCCGTCACGTTCCTCGACGTCGATGACGACCAGGCGACCACGGCCACAGGGGCCGGCGACGCAGCGGCCGCTGGATGGCTCGTAGGCCGCGCCGTGGATCGAGCACAGGATGAAGGCTCGCTCGCTGTCGAGGAACTGGCCGGGCTGCCAGTCCATCTCCCGCGGGCACGTGCGCGCATCGGTTCAGGTAGGCGACCACGCGGCCATCGAAGCGCAGCGCGAAGGCACGCGCCGGCTGGCGGTACTGCAGCACGTCGAACACCAGTGCGTCGCCCCGCTCGGCGAGTTGCTCGGAGGCGCACAGGTGCTGCGCTTCACCGCGCTCGATCGCCTCAGGCATGGCGCATCAGCCAGTCGTACAGGTCGGCGGTGGAGTGCGCCACGTGGCGCGTGTCGAAGCCGGCGAAACTCTCGTGCGCATGCGCGCCGTAGCTCACGCCGATGGCCGCGGCGCCGGCGTTGGCGGCGAGCTGCAGGTCGTGCGTGGTGTCGCCGATCATCAAGGTGCGCTCGGGCTCCACGCCGAACTCGCTCATCAGCTCGAGCAGCATCTGTGGATCCGGCTTGGACGCAGTCTCGTCGGCGGTGCGGGTGGCGTCGAACAGGCCGTGCAGCTGCACCGTCTGCAGCGCTTCGTCCAGGCCGCGGCGGCTCTTGCCGGTGGCCACCGCCAGCCAGTGGTTGCGCGCCTTCAGCGCCTGCAGCATCTGATCTCGTGCTGCTTCGCGAAGTAATGGTGGCGATAACGTTCGCCGAGCTCGCCTTGTAGCGCTCGCGCGGCAGGTCGGGCGCGGCGTGCTGCAAGGCCTCGATCAGGCCCATGCCGATGACGTAGCTGGCGTCCTTGTCGCTGGGCACCGGCACGCCCAGGTCGGCGCAGGCGGCCTGGATGCAGCGCGCGATCAGCGCGGTGGAATCGAACAGCGTGCCGTCCCAGTCGAAGGCGATCAGGTCGAACTGCCTCGGTCGTGTCATGTCGAGAGTGTGGCGAGGAAAGCCACGCATTCTGCCGGCAGGGGCGTTTCGAGCTCGATCACCTCGCCGCTGGCGGGATGCTGGAAACGCAGCCGCCGGGCGTGCAGGAACATGCGCTCGAAATGGGCCGCGCCGCGCGAGAGCGACTTGTTGAGCGCGAAGTCGCCGTACTTGGCGTCACCGACGATGGGGTGGCCCTCGTGCGTCAGGTGCACGCGGATCTGGTGGGTGCGGCCGGTCTTGATGGTCACGTCCAGCAGCGTGAAGTCACGGTAGCGCTGCGCCACCTTGACCAGCGTGATCGAGCGCTTGGCCTCGTCGTGGCCGGGCTCGACGGCACGCACGCGGCGCTCGCCCTCGCCGGTGAGGAACTTGTGCAGCGGCACGTCGATGACCTTCCTGCTCGCGGGCCAGGCGCCGATAACCAGTGCCGCGTAGGTCTTGCCCGTCTCGCGCTCGCGCAGCTGGTCCTGCAACGCCACCAGGGCGGAGCGCTTCTTGGCGATCAGCAGCAGGCCCGAGGTCTCCTTGTCGAGCCGGTGCACGAGTTCGAGGAACTTCGCCGCCGGTCGCGCCTGGCGCAACTGCTCGATGACGCCGAAGCTCACGCCGCTGCCGCCATGCACGGCCACGCCGGCGGGCTTGTCGACGGCGATCAGGTGCTCGTCTTCAAAGACGACAGGGAACTCGCGCGCCGGCGCCGGCGGCGCGGCCGATCGGTCGGCCACGCGCACCGGCGGCACGCGCACCGCGTCGCCGATTTCAAGCCGGGTGTCGGCGGCGGCGCGGCCCTTGTTGACACGCACCTCGCCCGAGCGGATGACCCGGTAGACGTGCGTCTTGGGCACACCCTTGAGCAGCCGGATCAGGAAGTTGTCCAGCCGCTGGCCTTGCGAGCCTTCGTCGACCGTGAGACGCAGCACGCTCGGGGCGTTGGCGAGCCGCGCGGCCGGGTTTCCGGTTGGCCCCTATAATCGGCGCGTTCACGTTGTGCTCTAAGTGCTTGATTCCACGGAGTTTAGCCCGCGAGGCCAGCGTGACGGGCGCGCTCAGGGAGCGGCACCCGGTGATGCAACGCAACGTTGCCCGGGCGGGCGGCGTCCCCAAGTGACGCCGCGGCCCTGGTCACGGAGCGGCAGAGCAAACGAAGAACGAACCACCCAACAAGGTTTTCGGACAGGAGACACCCGCGGCCGAGCGTGAGGGCACAAGCCCCGCGAAAGCCGACGTCTCCCGTCTGCGTCCAGTGATCCAGCGGATGTTGTTCCCGGTCCCCACCCCCGCGCTGCGAGCGTGCGCCTGACAGGACATGCTCCTGCGCTGCGCCGTCGCTCCCGGGTTCCCGGTGGCCCAGGACCCAGGACTTTCATGCAGCGCGCGGCCGGCCCACGAGGCCTCAGCGCGCAGTGCCAGCCGCCCACCCCACTGTCGCGCACGCGCAACGCTGCCCGTGCGGCCGATCTTCTGATCGACACCGCAACCAGGCAGTCCAGGGCGATTCCTTCCGGTTCCCACGCGTTTCTCGTGCATCGAAGCGTCGCCACCTGCACCTGCAGGCGGTGACTGATGGCAGTGCGCCGGCCCTCGTGGCGGCGCGGAAGGAGTGCACATGAAACGCATGCTGATCAATGCGACGCAGCAGGAAGAGCGTCGCCTGGCGATCGTCGACGGGCAGAAGCTGCTCGACTTCGAGACCGAGATCGAAGGGCGCGAACAGCGCAAGGGCAACATCTACAAGGCCGTGGTGACGCGCGTCGAGCCGTCGCTGGAAGCCTGCTTCGTCGACTACGGCGAAGACCGCCACGGCTTCCTGCCGTTCAAGGAGATCTCCAAGAACTACTTCCGCGAAGGCGCCAGCGTGCGCGACGCGAAGATCCAGGACGTCATCTCGAATGGCCAGGAACTGCTGGTCCAGGTCGAGAAGGAAGAGCGCGGCAACAAGGGCGCGGCGCTCACCACCTTCGTGAGCCTGGCCGGCCGCTACCTGGTGCTGATGCCCAACAACCCGCGCGGCGGCGGCGTGAGCCGGCGCATCGAGGGCGAGGAGCGCGAGGAGCTGAAGGAAAACCTCGACCAGCTCGAGTACCCCAAGGGCATGAGCCTGATCGCCCGCACCGCCGGCATCGGCCGCTCGGCCGCCGAGCTGCAGTGGGACCTGAACTACATGCTCAAGCTCTGGGAGGCCATCGACGGCGCCTCCAAGGGCGGCAAGGGCGCGTTCCTGATCTATCAGGAGTCGAGCCTGGTGATCCGGGCGATCCGCGACTACTTCACGTCGGATATCGGCGAGATCCTGATCGACACCGACGACATCTACGACCAGGCGCTGCAGTTCATGACCCATGTGATGCCCGAGACGGCACACAAGGTCAAGCGCTACCGTGACGACGCACCGCTGTTCAGCCGCTTCCAGATCGAGCACCAGATCGAGACCGCGTTCTCGCCGCACCGTGAACCTGCCCTCGGGCGGCGCGATCGTGATCGACCACACCGAGGCGCTGGTCTCGGTGGACGTCAACTCGGCGCGCTCCACGCGCGGCAGCGACATCGAGGAAACCGCGACCCGCACCAACCTCGAAGCGGCCGACGAGATCGCCCGCCAGATGCGGCTGCGCGACCTCGGCGGCCTGATCGTCGTCGACTTCATCGACATGGAAGAGTCGAAGAACCGCCGCGAGGTCGAGACCCGGCTGCGCGACGCGCTGCGCCAAGACCGCGCCCGCGTGCAGTTCAGCTCGATCAGCAAGTTCGGCCTGCTCGAACTCAGCCGCCAGCGCCTGCGCCCGGCCCTGAGCGAAGGCAGCCACATCACCTGCCCGCGCTGCAACGGCACCGGCCACATCCGCGACACCGAGAGCTCCGCGCTGCAGATCCTGCGCATGGTGCAGGAGGAGTCGATGAAGGACAACACCGCCGCCGTGCACGTGCAGGTGCCGGTGGAAGTGGTGTCCTTCCTGCTCAACGAGAAGCGCACCGAGATCACCAAGATCGAACTGAAGCAGCGCGTCACCGTGCTGCTGGTGCCGAACAAGAACCTCGACACGCCGAACTACCGGCTCGAGCGCCTGCGCCATGACGACCCGCGTCTGGAGAACCTGCAGGCCAGCTACACGATGATCGACGAGATGGACGAGGAAGTCGGCATCACCCGTCGTGAGAAGGCCAAGCCCAAGCAGGAGCCGGTGATCAAGGGGATCATGCCCGAGCCGCCCGCACCGCAGCCTGTGCCGAAGCCCGAACCCATCGCGGTGGCTCCGGTGGCTGCGCCGGCGCCGGTGGCGGCGCCGCCTGCGGCGGCTGCGGCCGGCACGGGCTTCTTCGGCTGGGTCAAGCGCCTGTTCGCGGCCGAGCCGAGCCACGCCGGCTGCAGCGCCGGCTCCGGTCGCCAAGCCGGCAGTTCCCGCCAGCGGTGAACCGCGCCGCGAAGGCCGCGGCGAGACGGGGCGGCCGCGGTGGCCGCGACGCGCCAAGCGCGGAGAACGCGGTGAGCGTGGTGAAGCGCAGCGAACGTGGCGGCGAAGGCGTGCCGACAGCCGCGGTGGCCGTGGCGGCCGCGATGGTCGTGGCGAAGGCGGCGGTCGCGATGGTCGTGGCGCAACGAACGTGGCGAGCGCAGCGAGCGCCCGGAAGGCGAAGAAGCCACCGTGCGCACCGAGGCCGGCGTGGAAACACGCGGCGAGGGTCGTGGGGAAGGCCGCCGCGGTGGCCGGGGCGAGCGCGGTGAGCGCGGTGAGCGTGCCGAGCGCAGCGAGCGCCGGCCGGCACCCGAAGCGGCCAGCGCAGAGGCGCTGCCCGTGCAGCAGGCCTTCGTAGACACCATCCCGGTGGCCGAGGGTGCCGCCGAGGGCGGCGAGGCCCAGGCCGAACGCAACGGACGCCGTCGCAACCGCCGCGGACGCGGTGGTCGTGACCGTGACGAGTCGCGTGGTGCAGAAGGCGGCGCCGGCGAAACGCCGGTGAGCGCGGAAGGCGAAGTCGCCGCCGAAAACGTGAGCAGTGGCGAGGCCGTCGAGGCCGCACCGCAGGCGACCGAGGGCGGCGAGGAGCGCGACAGCCGCCGTCGTGGTGGCCGCGGTGGCCGCGATCGCCAGCGCCGCGAGCGCCGTGACGAAGCTGCGCCGGGCAGCGAAGCACCGCTGGCCGACGAGGCATCGGCCCAGGCCGAACCGAGTGCCGTGCCAGAGCCGGTCGCTGACTTCGCGCCGGTGGCTGCGGCCGAACCGGTGCCGGTGGTCGAACCCATCGCCGAGCCGCTGGCCGAAGCCTTTGTCGCGCCCTTCGCAGCACCGGTGCCGGTCACGGCGCCTATTGCCGCACCGGTTGCCGCTCCCGTGACGGCGCCGGTGGCTGCGAAGGTCGAACCCTTCGTGCTGCCCGCCGGTCAGCTGGCCGAGGTCGCGCAATCCGCTGGTCTGCAGTGGGTGAACTCCGACGCCGACAAGATCCGCGCCGTGCAGGAGGCGATGGCCAACGAGCCGAAGCCCGTGCATGTGCCGCGCGAGCGCAAGCCGCCGGTGATCGTCGACGAAGGCCCGCTGGTGCTGGTGGAGACCCGCAAGGATCTCTCGCAGATCACCCTGCCCTTCGACCAGGCTGCGCAGGAGCCGCGCGCGCCGCAGTAAGTACGCGTCGCTCTGCTCGACATGCCGCCGCGGCTTTCGCCCGGCGGCGTTGTCGTTTCTAGGGCAGCCGTTCCAGCGCGCGCTGGTACAGCGGGTCGTGCATCAGGTCGTCCCAGGCCAGCGGCGCCGTCTGCGGCAGCAGGCGCTGGCGGCGCGCCTCGCTGTCGGGGTCGGATTGCCAGTGGCCCTGCGCATGTTGCGCCTCCAGGCCGTCGAGCAAGGCGTCGACGGCATCGCCGCCGTCCAACGACTGGTTGCACAGCAGCACCAGATCGCAGCCGGCGGCCAGCGCGACCTCGGCCGCGTCGGCATAGCTGACCTCGACGCCGCCGACGCGGCGCGCGCCCTCCATGCTGAGATCGTCGCTGAACACGGCGCCGGTGAAGCCGAGCTGGCCACGCAGGATGTCCTTCAGCCAGCGCGGCGAAAAGCCGGCCGGGTGCGCATCGACCTTCGGGTAGACCACGTGCGCCGGCATCACGCTGGCCAGGCTGGTGGACAGCCACTCGTAGGGCTTTGCGTCGTCGGCCAGGATGGCCTTCAGGCTGCGCTGGTCGACCGGCACCTCGGTGTGGCTGTCGGCCTTGACGAAGCCGTGCCCCGGGAAATGCTTGCCGCAGTTGGCCATGCCGGCCAGCACCAGGCCATGCATCAGGCTCTTGGCCAGCATCGTGGCCACGCGCGCATCGCGGTGGAAGGCACGGTCGCCGATGACGCTGCTGCCGCCGTGGTCGAGGTCGAGCACCGGCGTGAAGCTCAGGTCCACGCCGCAGGCGCGCAGCTCCATGCCTAAAACCTGGCCGGCGGCGGTGGCGGCGTCGGTGGCGGTGAGCGCGTCGCGCATCCACAGTTCGCCCAGCGCGCGCATCGGCGGCAGGTGCGTGAAGCCATCGGTGCGGAAGCGCTGCACGCGCCCGCCTTCGTGGTCGACGCAGACCAGCAGGTCGGCGCGGATCGACTTGATCTCGGCGGTCAGTTCGACGAGCTGGCGGCGGTCGGACCAGTTGCGGGCAAACAGGATCAGCCCGCCGGTCAGCGGGTGCTTCAGGCGGCGGCGGTCGTCGGCCGACAGGCTCAGGCCGGCGATGTCCAGGATGACGGGGCAATGGGGACTCATCGGTTCTCTCGGGTTTCGACGACGACGAAGCTCGCCGCGTAGTCGGTTTCATCGGTCACGCTGACATGCGCAGTCAGGCCGCGCGATTCGAACCCACTCGGCCAGCGCGCCGTGCAGGCGGATCTCGGGCTTGCCGCTGGGCGCCTTGACCACCTCGCAGTCACGCCAGGTCATCGGCATGCGGATGCCCAAGCCGATGGCCTTGGAGAAAGCCTCCTTGGCCGAGAAGCGCGTGGCCAGGTAGCTGATGCCGCGCGACTCGACCTTGGCCAGACGCTGGCGGAACACCTCGATCTCGTGCGGGCCCAGCACCTTGGACGCGAAACGTTCGCCGCGCCGCGCGTAGGTCTCGCGCATCCGACGGATATCGCAGATGTCGGTGCCAACGCCAAAAATCATGCTTGGCTCAGGCCTGGGCGCGGTGGATGCAGCGCAGGTAGTCGCGCACCGTCTCGGCCAGGCCGAGCTCCAGCGCATCGGCGATCAGCGCATGGCCGATCGAGACCTCCTGGACGCCCGGCACGGCGCGCAGGAAGTCGGTGAGGTTGTCGCGGTTCAGGTCATGGCCGGCGTTCAGGCCCAGGCCTTCGGCCATCGCGGCCTGCGCCGACGCGGTGAAGCCGGCCAGCACCGCCGCCTGCTGCGGCGTGCCGTGGGCACGGGCGTAGGTCTCGGTGTACAGCTCGACGCGGTCGGCGCCGGCTTCGCGCGCACCGCGCATCTGCCCTGGCTCCGGGTCCATGAACAGGCTCACGCGCAGGCCCATCGCCCGGCACTCGGCAACCAGCGGCGCCAGGCGCTCGAGATCCTGCGGAAAGCGCCAGCCGTGGTCGGAAGTGGGCTGGTCGACGCTGTCGGGCACGAAGGTGACCTGGTGCACCGGCAGGCCGCGGCGCACGAGGTCGCGCACGCAGTCCATCAGGTTGTGGAACGGGTTGCCCTCGATGTTGTACTCGGCCTGCGGCCAGGACTTCAGCAGCTCGCCGAGGTCGACGACGTCGTGCGCGCGGATGTGGCGCTCATCGGGCCGTGGGTGCACGGTGATGCCCTGGCAGCCGGCCTCCAGTGCCAGCGTGGCTGCGCGCGTCACGCTCGGGATGCCCAGCGCGCGCGTGTTGCGCAGCAGGGCCACCTTGTTGAGGTTGACCGACAGCGCGGTCATGCCGCGGTGGGCGTCGAGTCCGGTGGTCAGGAGGATTCATGGGGCGAGGTTCTGCACGTCCAGCATCACCTGGCGGGTGCGCAATGGGCGGAGCCGAGATGATAGTGAAGCAGCGCACGCAGCATGCGCCTTCAGCGCCGGCAGCGCACCGGCGCAGGCCTGCTGCAAGGCCTCGAGGCTGCCATGCTCGAGCGCCGCCTGCACGCCGACCAGTGTCGCGCCGGACAGCCCGGACTCGTCGCCGCGAGCCTCGATGACGCCGGCCTCCGGCCGAAGCGCGTACAGGGCGGCGGGCTGCAAGGGTTGCTGAGTCTGCGTTGCCACGCTCAGGTCGGGCAGCAGGCCGATCTCCTGCAGCAGCGTCAGCTCGAAGGCGCGCGCAGCGCGGCCTGCGTGCCGGGCATCCTCGCCGGGGCCAAGCAGCGGCAGCGTCTGCGCATAGGAATCGCAGAGCGCCGGGTGCGGGTCGTGCCGGGCGAGCAGCTTCATCAGCAGCTCGTTCAGATAGAAGCCGCTGAACAGCGCCGCCCCGGTGAGCATGGACGCGCCACCGCCCCACTCGGCCTGGCGCAACGTCTGCACCTCGCCGGCCCCCTCACCTTCGGGCAGCCGGCCCAGCGAGACGTTGACGCGCTGGAAGGGCAGCAGTACGGCACGCAGGTTGGAGTGCGGCCTGCGGGCACCGCGTGCCGCCACTGCCACGCGACCCTGGCTGCGAGTGAACAGCTCGACGATCAGGCTGGATTCGCTCCAGTCGTAGCGGTGCAGCACGAAGGCCGCCAGCGGGGCCGCACCGCGCGCCGTGGCCATCGTTATTCGTAGCCGTAGCTGCGCAGGTGGTCCTCGTCCGCTGCCCAGCCGGATCGCACCTTGACGAACAGCTCGAGGAACACCTTCGCATCCAGCAGCGTCTCGAGCTCCTGGCGCGCCTCGGAACCGATGCGCTTGAGCCGCTCGCCGCCGGCACCGATGACGATGCCCTTGTGCGCGTCGCGCTCGACGACGATGGAGGCGGCGATGCGCCGCAGGTTGCCCTCTTCCTCGAACTTGTCGATCACCACCGTCGAGGTGTAGGGAAGTTCATCGCCAGTCAGGCGGAACAGCTTCTCGCGGATGAGTTCGCTGGCCAGGAATCGGTCGCTGCGGTCGGTGAGGGCGTCTTCCTCGTGGAACCAGGGCTGCTCGGGCAGGTAGGGGCGCACGATGCCCAACAGGCGCTCGACGTCTGCCGCCTTCTTGGCCGACAGCGGCACGAACTCGGCGAAGGCGTGGCGGTCCTGCATGCTCTTGAGCCAGGGCGCCAGTTCGGCGCGGCGCTGCACGGCGTCGAGCTTGTTGGCAATCAGGAACACCGGCTTGCCCTTCATGGCCTCGCCCTGAATGAGGGCGAGCACCTTGGCGTCGTCCAACCCGAAACGGCCCGCTTCGACGACGAAGAGCACCACATCGACATCGGCGAGCGCGCCCTGCACGGTGCGGTTGAGGTGCCGGTTCAGCGCCGCGGCGTGGCGCGTCTGGAAGCCGGGCGTGTCGACGAAGACGAACTGCGTGGCACCCAGCGTGCGGATGCCAGTGATGCGGTGGCGGGTGGTCTGTGCCTTCGCCGAGGTGATGCTGATCTTCTGGCCGACCAATGCGTTCAGCAGGGTCGACTTGCCGACGTTCGGCCGGCCGACGATGGCGATCAGGCCGCAGCGCTGAGCCGCGGGAGGTTCTTCGGCAGAAGGGGTGGTGGTCATGAGCGGAGCGGGCCGCCGGGGCGGTCGCTGGCCTTGAGCAGGTCGATCATGCGGCGTGCCGCTTCCTGCTCGGCCTGCCGGCGGGACTTGCCCTCGCCGGCCTGCGTCAGGCCCAGGGCCGGCACCTCGCATTCGACCTCGAAGGTCTGCGCATGGGCCTGCCCACGTGTGCCGCTGATGCGATAGGTCGGAACCGGCAGGCGCCGCGCCTGCAGCCATTCCTGCAGTTCGGTCTTGGCATCCTTGGCCCAGCCGCCGATGTCGGTACCGGCGATGACCTCGCCGAACAGGCGCTGCACCAGCGCGCGCGCCGAGTCGAAGCCGCCGTCGAGGAACACCGCGCCGATCACCGCCTCCAGCGCATCGGCGAGGATGGACGCGCGCTGCGCGCCGCCGCCCCGGGCTTCGCCCTCCGACAGGCGCAGCACCTCCGGCAGGCCGACCTGCAAGGCGACGCGGTGCAGACTCTCCTCGCGAACCAGGTGGGCGCGCACGCGCGTCAGATCGCCTTCGTCGGAACCGGCGAAGCGGTCGAACAGCAGGCTGGACACGGCCAGGCTGAGCACGGCATCGCCGAGGAATTCGAGCCGTTCGTTGTGATCGGCGCCGAAGCTGCGGTGCGTGAGCGCACGCGGCAGCAGATCGGCCTGGCGGAATCGGTGACCGATCCGTTGCTGGAGTTCGTCGAGTCGTTCGTCCATCGGGTTGGTCGCGGTCAGGTGCCCTCGCACCCGCATTGGCCCCGCTGCACTACTTGGAGTGCCCCTCGTACTTGATGAGCAGGTAGACCGGAGCCATCAGCTCGATCTCCTTGTCGTAGGCGAAACTCACCACGACCTTCTCGTTCTCTTTGGTGATCTTGAGGTCCTTGCCTTCGATCGAGTTGATCGAGTACTCGATCTGCTTCTGCTTCTCGAAGGCATTGCGGATCTCGGGCACGGTGGTGCCCCCTTCCTTGGCGATCTTCTCGACCGCACGCTGGATGGTGTAGTACTCGTTGATGGTCGGTAGTACGCGCATCGTGACGAGCGCACCGAAACCGATCAGCACGGCCCAGAACATCAGGCCGAAGAGAGTGACACCGCGCTGGCGGCGGCTCGATACAGGCTGTGCAGTCATGCGTTCATGCTCCCGTCGTGAACCTCGTGCCCCGGCGCGTCAGTGGAACGAACCGATGCGCTTCGGGTTGCCGAAGTTCATCCACACGAAAAAGGCCCGGCCGACGATGTTCTCGTCGGGCACGAAGCCCCAGTAGCGCGAGTCCTCGGAATTGTCGCGGTTGTCGCCCATCATGAAATAGTGTCCCTCGGGCACCTTGCAGCTCACGCCCTCGGCACTGTACCGGCAGTTCTCCCGGAAGGGAAACGTGTAGGCGCCATCGGCGCCGAACGGCCGCTGCGCCTGCGGGTTCACGAGGATGCGGTGCTCGACGTCGCCGAGCTTCTCCTTGAACTCGGGGAAGTAGCGCAGCGAGTCCTCGTCGTAGAAGCCCGGCGCAGGCGTCGCCTCCAGGGGGACTTCCTGGCCGTTGATCGAGAGCTTCTGGTTGCGGAAGCTCACCTCGTCGCCCGGCAGGCCCACCACTCGCTTGATGTAGTCGATGCTGGGATCGCGCGGGAAGCGGAACACCATCACGTCGCCGCGCTTCGGGTCGTTGTTCGGGATGATCTTCTTGTTGATCACCGGCAGCCGCACACCATAGTGGTACTTGTTGACGAGAATCAGGTCGCCGACGAGCAGCGTCGGAATCATCGAACCCGACGGGATCTTGAACGGCTCGAACAGGAAGGAGCGCAGCAGGAAGACGGCCAGGATCACCGGGAACAGGCCGGCCGTCCAGTCCAGCCACCAGGGCTGCATCAGCAGTCGTTCGCGCGCCGGTGCCAGATCGCTGTCGACCTTGGAGATGCCCTGCGCGGCGAGCTGGGCGCGGCGGGCGGTGTCCTGTTCTTCCAGTGCACGGGCGGCCACGAGGCGCCGCGGTGCAAAGTGGAAGCGTTCTGCCAGCCAGTAGGCCAAGGTCACGACACTGAGAATGAACAGCAGCAGCGAGAAGTTGCCCGTCCATTTGCCGAGGTACCAGCCCCCAGGTAGCGGCGAGCACGCCGTAGAGGCACACCGGTCAGATAACCCATCAGTCGTCCACTTGCAGGATGGCCAGAAACGCTTCCTGCGGCACCTCGACGGAGCCGATCTGCTTCATGCGTTTCTTGCCGGCCTTTTGTTTTTCGAGCAGCTTGCGCTTGCGGGAGATGTCGCCGCCGTAGCACTTGGCCAGCACGTTCTTGCGCAGGGCCTTGATTGTCTCACGCGCAATGATGTTGGCGCCGATGGCGGCCTGCACCGCCACGTCGTACATCTGGCGCGAGATCAGCTCGCGCATCTTGCTCACCACGGCGCGGCTGCGGTACGCGCTCTGGCTGCGGTGGACGATGATCGACAGCGCGTCGACCTTCTCGCCATTGAGCAGGATGTCGACCTTCACGACGTCGGCCGCTCGGTACTCCTTGAACTCGTAGTCCATCGACGCATAGCCGCGCGACACGCTCTTGAGCTTGTCGAAGAAGTCGAGCACGATCTCGGCCAGCGGCATCTCGTAGGTCAGCATGACCTGGCGGCCGTGGTAGGCCATGTTGATCTGGTTGCCGCGCTTGAGGTTGGCCAGCGTCATGACCGGGCCGACGTAGTCCTGCGGCATGTAGAGGTGCACGGTGACGATCGGCTCGCGGATCTCCTTGATGCGGCCGAGATCCGGCATCTTCGAGGGGTTCTCGACCCGCAGCAGGGTGCCGTCGTTGAGCTCGACCTCGTAGACCACGCTGGGCGCGGTCGTGATCAGGTCCTGGTCGAACTCGCGCTCCAGCCGCTCCTGCACGATCTCCATGTGCAGCAGGCCGAGGAAGCCGCAGCGGAAGCCGAAGCCGAGCGCCTGGCTGACTTCCGGCTCGTAGCGCAGCGAGGAGTCGTTGAGCTTGAGCTTCTCGAGCGCGTCGCGCAGCTGGTCGTACTCGCTCGCTTCGGTGGGGTACAGGCCGGCGAACACCTGCGGCTGGATTTCCTTGAAGCCCGGCAATGCCTCGGTGGCCACGCCCGGGTTGTTGGGCGGCTTCTTCTCCAGCGTGATCGTGTCGCCGACCTTGGCGGCCTGCAGCTCCTTGATGCCGGCGATGATGAAACCGACCTCGCCGGCGTTCAGCGTGTCGCGCGGCACCGACTTCGGCGTGAACGCGCCAGCTGCTCGGCCTCGTAGACCGCGTCGCTCGCCATCAGCCGGATGCGCTCGCCCTTGGACCGCGCCGTCGACGACCCGCACCAGCATCACCACGCCGACGTAGTTGTCGAACCAGGCGTCGATGATCATCGCGCGCAGCGCGCCTCGGCCGTGCCGCGCCGGCGGCGGGATCTGTGCGACGACCGCTTCCAGGATGTCGTCGATGCCCTCGCCGGTCTTGGCGCTGCACGGGATGGCGTCGGTCGCGTCGATGCCGATCACGTCCTCGATCTCTTCCTTGGCGCGCTGCGGGTCGGCGTGCGGCAGGTCCATCTTGTTGAGCACCGGCACCACCTCGACGCCGAGCTCCAGCGCCGTGTAGCAGTTCGCCACCGTCTGCGCCTCGACGCCCTGGCTGGCGTCGACCACCAGCAGGGCACCTTCGCAGGCCGAGAGTGACCGGCGGACTTCGTAGGAGAAATCGACATGCCCCGGCGTGTCGATCAGGTTGAGCTTGTAGTCCTGGCCGTCCTCGCCGGTGTAGTCGCAGCGCCGCCGTCTGCGCCTTGATCGTGATGCCGCGCTCGCGCTCGATCGCCATCGAGTCGAGCACCTGCGCCTCCATCTCACGCTCGGCCAGGCCGCCGCAACGCTGGATGATCCGATCGGCCAGCGTCGACTTGCCATGGTCGATGTGGGCAATGATGGAAAAGTTACGGATGTGGTCCATCAACGGATCGCGAGCCGCAATGTGCATGCCAAAGGCGCAGCCATGGGTGGGGCCTCACGCGGCGTGTGAAGGCAGGGCTGGGCCCCGAAGCAAAAAAAAAGGCACGTCGAAAGAATGACGCGCCTTCCAACAAAACGTTTGGCAACTGCTTGTTGGGCCTTCATTGTAGCCAAAAGCACCCGCTGGAAGCCGCGCCAGTCCTCGAGTGCTGGTCGTTGCAGGTGCCAACAGCAGAATTTATCAACAGCTTATCAACACAGCCTTGTGGATCGGTTGCGAGGATCTTGCGCGACGTCCGTTTGTTGAGAATCAGCCCAATAGGGCCGTCGCAGGCCTCGATTCTAGCCGTTCAGGCAGAGCAATCCCCCTCTGGCGCAAATGATGGTAGAAACTAACTTTGCAGCTCGGAACAGCTCGGGCGCTTCGCTGCACGGGGTTGGCCACACCACCCCGACACATCCGCATCCATGGACCGGCGCGCCTGGCAGTCGGACGGCCGACGGCAACCGGGTGCCCAGTGCGCCGGCCCGCCCGCAGCGGTCAGCGCGCCGGGCGGATCCAGAAAGTTGACCGCATCGCCGCGGCGCGACCAGCACTGTGACGGGCCGACTTGTGGAGTTTCGCGACCACGCCCTCGAACTTGGCGAGGCTCGTGATCTCGATGTTGTCCAGCGGCGGACACCTCGCCTTCGCGCAGGCCGGCGCGCGCCGCGCCCCGTCGACCGCCTCGACCCGCACGCCGTGCTTCAGCTTGAGTTCCCTTCTGCGCCTCGGTCAGGTCGGACACAGCCAGGCCCAGCGCTCTCGCCGGTGGCCTGCGGCTTGGTCTCCGGCCTCGGCGCCTGCGCCTGGCCGTCGGCCTCGAACTCGCCCACCGTGACCGGGAGTTCCTTGGTAGCCGCCACGGCGGAACACCTGCAAGGTGGCCTTGCTGCCCGGGTTTCACGCCGCCGATGATGCGCGGCAGGTCGCCGGACTTCTCGACCGCTTGGCCGTCGAACTTGGTGATGATGTCGCCCGCCTCGACGCCGGCCTTCTCGGCCGGGCCGCCGGCCTCGACACTGCGCACCAGGGCGCCGGTGGGCTTGCCCAGGCCGATGGACTCGGCCACGTCCTTGGTGACCTGGTCGATGCTCACGCCGATGCGGCCGCGGCGCCACGCGCCCGGTCGGCGCAGCGCTGTTCGGCTGACGCGGCCGGCCTCGTCGATCGGGATCGCGAACGAGATGCCCATGAAGCCGCCGGTGCGGCTGTAGATCTGCGAGTTGATGCCGACCACCTCGCCAGCCATGTTGAGCAGCGGCCCGCCGGAGTTGCCGGGGTTCACGGCCACGTCGGTCTGGATGAACGGCAGGTAGTCGCCGGTGTCGCGGGCCTTCGCGCTGACGATGCCCGCTGTGACGGTGTTCTCCAGTCCGAACGGCGAACCGATGGCGCATCACCCACTCGCCGACCTTAGGCGACTGACGTCGCCGATGCGCACCGGTCGGGCAACCCGGTCGCGTCGATCTTCACCAGCGCCACGTCGGTGCGTTGGTCGGCACCGATGATCCGTGCCTTGAACTCGCGCTTGTCGGTCAGCGTGACCAGCACCTCATCGGCGCCGTCGACCACATGCGCGTTGGTCATGACGTAGCCATCGGCACTGAGGATGAAGCCCGGAACCCGACGCCGCGTTGCTGCGGCTCTCGCCATCGGGTCTGTGGCGCGGCGCGGGCGCGGCCCGCGGAGGCGGCTGGTTGGAACGGGGCAGACCGAAGCGACGGAAAAACTCCAGACGTCTCGTCCATCTCGGGCCCGCCGCTGCCGCGCGCTGCGCTTGCGCTCGGTGGTCCGGATGTTGACCACCGCCGGCCCCGACGCGCTCGACCAGTTCGGTGAAATCGGGCAGCCCCCGCGCGTCGGCCGTGCCACCGGGCCGCCGGCAGCCACGGCAGCCAAGCAGGCGCCGCGCTGGCCAGCGCGCCAGGCGCAGCCAGGCCGACAAAGGCGATCGACGAGCCTTTCGGCGTGCCGCCTGGCGGCATCTGGGGTCGGATTGAACTCAAGGGCGGGTCGCCAACGCGGCAGGCCTCAACGAAGGACCCCTTCGCAGGCCGTTGCGCGATTCATTTCTTGCGGCAGCCGGCCCGTTGCCAAGCATCCCCAGCGGCGTGCAGCGTTCCCTGGCGGAACGTCGCCGGCGCCCGGGTCACCCACCAACCGCCATGCCCTGGCACCGCATCAGGGTCTGCGTCGCGCCGACAGCGGTGAGCATGGAACGCTGATGGCGCTGCGCGTTGAACGGTTCGATGAAAGACCGACACGTAGGTCAGCCCGTCGGAGAAGATGGCCTGCAGCACCGGCGCGACTCGGCGCCACTGACTTCTCGCTGTTGCTCGAGGGGCTCCGCAGGCCGCTTGGCGCAACTGACCAAGCGGAAGCCCGGCACAGGCTGGCGCATCGACCAGCCTTCGTGTTCAGCCCGGTCGCCGCCAGGGCCGGCCGGGTCAACGCGGTACCCGTCGAGCTTCCGCATCGCCTGGTCAGCCTGCGAGCTGCGGCCGCACGCCGATCGCGACCTCGAGAAAGGCCGAAGTCTCCGAGCACCTCGTTGCGGTCGTCGAGGACGTCGGCGCGCAGCAACAGGCCGGTGTCGCTTGTCGGCCCAGAGCCGGTAGCCGAACCGGTTCGCATCCGCGGCTGCACCGTCAGCACATGGGCCTCGCGCCCGGCAACCCGCTCGCTGCCCTGCGGATTGCCTCGTACTACTCGGCCATGCCGATCCACGCCGCCCTGCAGCAGCGCGGGAAAAGCTCGGCATCGACGCGCCTGCTCGACCAGCGCGACTCCGGCTGCCGCGGCCGCACCGTGTGGACCACGTCGTTGGGCGGATAGACCTGGCGCGCCTGCCCGTCGAGCGACTCGATCCGCTCATTCTGGCTGGCTGCCCGCACAGTAATGGGCGATTCGGGCACTCGACACCGCGCCCCCGGCCGCTCACCACGAACGTGCCCTGGAAGTTCTGCTGGCCCGCCGCCTCGTGGATGCGCGCCAGCCAGACGCGGACCTCGCCGAGGCCGGTTCGCCGTCAGCCGGCCGATGGGCCCGCCGGCCGCCACGGCCGCGGAGCCCTGCAGGGGCCGAGCAGGGCAGCGCTGGCGGACGGCGGCGCAGCACCTGGGCAGGCGGCAGTTCGGCGAGGTCAGCGCTTCGGGGCATCGGTGGTCGCGCTGCGCAGGAAGGCCGCAGGCTCGCCCAGCGCCGACGCGCCCGCGAGCTGCTGGTGGGCCGCCAGGTGGTCGATCCTGGCGTGCGATCACGCGCGGCTTGCCCGCCGGCGGCGGCGCGGGCTGCCCGCTTGACATCCCGGCATCTGCTGCGACTGGCACCCCCGGCGAGGCCCGCCGCGCGCCGCTCGGGCGCCCTGCGGCACCGGCGCAGCGCAGGCCGACCAGCACGCCCGCCACGGCCAAGAACCGGCGGCCACGGCGGCACCCGCCGCCAGTGCCGCAGGCGCGCCAGGCCAGGCGCGTCGTGACCGGCACGGCGAGGCCGCCGGCACCGGCGCCGGCGCCAGCACCACCGGCTCGTCGGCCAGCCGCTCGCGCAGCCTATTCAGGAAGTCGCGTCGGTCGCGGCCGGCGTGGGCCAGATCGTCGGATCGCAGCACGTCGCCGATCAGGTGGTAGCCGTGCCAGGCGTCGCGCCGGCGGCGTCGCCATGCGCCAGCTCGCACAGGCGCGCCACATCAGCGGCCGAGTTCTCCATCGCTGAGCGCCGAAAGCTCTTCCGCGCGGTCGGCCAGCCGTCCGACGTCTGTTCACTGGACATCGGGGTTCGACTCCCGAGCATCGCCCGCCCCTCACCAGCGTTCGCCTTCGCGCGTGTCGAGCAACGGCCGCAGGCGCGCGCGATCGCTTCGCGGGCGCGGAAGATGCGCGAGCGGACGGTGCCGATGGGGCAATTCATCACGTCGGAAATCTCTTCGTAGCTCAGGCCTTCGATCTCGCGCAGCGTGATCGCCTGGCGCAAGTCTTCCGACAGTGCTTCGATGGCGGCGTTCACCGCCGCCGCGATTTCTTTGCTCGCCAGCACCGCCTCCGGGGTTTCGCCGTCGCTTGGTTCGTTTTCGGCGCGCGAAGTTTCCTCGTCCTCGTCACGCGAGGCAGGGCCGGATTCGGAGACCGGCGGGTCGCGCTTGAGGTCGACCAGGGCCTTCTTGGCGGTGTTCACCGCGATGCGGTAAAGCCAGGTGTAGAACGCGCTGTCGCCGCGGAACTGCGGCAGGGCGCCCGGTAAGCCGGATGAAGGTCTCCTGCGCGATGTCGGGCGCCAGATCGACATCGCGCACCATCCGGCCGATCAGCCGCTCGATCCGCCGCTGGTATTTGACCACCAGCATCTCGAAGGCCTTGCACGTCGCCCGGCTTGACGCGTTCGACCAGCGGTGCGTCGGCGTCCCGTGGGCTTCATGCCGGCCAGGGCGCCTGGGCGTGGAGCCTGCGCGGCAGGCCGGCCGGCCTCGGGTGGCGGCGAATATACCGCACAGCGCAAGGCGTGCCATGGCCGCCCAGGTCGCGACGGTCAACGCGCCAGCCAGCGCGCGGTCGAGCCAGCGTCGCTGGGCCCTCCATCGGCAAACGCAGCAGCATCAGGTGCCGGCATCCGAGCGGCCAGGACGCCACTGCCTGTTCGGCCGCAAGGTCCGAGCGGCACCACGCCAGCCTGCCCGTCCCGGCGCAGGCACCCGCCGCGGATCCAGCGAAACGCGGCCCGGCCGCCAGGCCAGCCAGGCGGCAAGGCCCGCCAGACCACCGGCCCGGCGCGCCTCGCCTGCGGCGGGCCGGCTCCACCAGACAGGGCCAGCGCTGCCCCAGGCACCGCCGCAGACCAGCACCAGCCAGACGCCGGCGGCCGGATCGGCACTGCCGGCCGCAGGACGGGGCCGGGCATGGCAGCGCGTGCGCCCGCGCGCCGTCAGGCGCGACGGAACACCAGCGTGCCGTTGGTGCCGCCGAAGCCGAAGTTGTTCTTCAGCGCGTACCTCGATCTTCATCTCGCGCGCCGTGTTGGCGCAGTAGTCCAGGTCGCACTCGGGATCCTGGTTGAAGATGTTGATCGTCGGCGGCGATACCTGGTGGTGCACGGCGAGCACCGTGAACACCGACTCGATGCCGCCGGCACCGCCCAGCAGGTGCCCCGTCATCGACTTGGTCGAATTGACCACGAGCTTCTTGCGTGGTCGCCGAGCGCCGCTTGATGGCGTTGGTCTCGTTCACGTCGCCGAGCGGCGTGGAGGTGCCGTGAGCGTTCAAGTACTGCACCTGATCGGCGTTGAGGCCGGCATTGCGCAGTGCGGCACGCATCGAACGCTTCGGTCCGTCGACGTTCGGTGCGGTCATGTGATGGCGTCAGCGCCCATGCCAAAGCCGGTGAGTTCGGCATAGATCTGCGCGCCGCGCCGCCTGGCGTGCTCGTACTCTTCGAGCACCACCACACCGGCCCCTTCGCCGAGCACGAAGCCGTCGCGGTCCCGGTCCCAGGGGCGCGACGCGCCGGCCGGATCGTCGTTGCGCGTCGACAAGGCGCGCGCGGCGCAAAGCCGCCGATCCCCAGCGGCGAGACGTCGACTCGGCACCGCCGGCCACCATCGCGTCGGCGTCGCCGTACTCGATGATCCGGCCTGCTTCGCCGATGCAGTGCAGGCCGGTCGTGCAGGCCGTGACGACGGCCAGGTTCGGCCCCTGAAAGCCAAGCGGATCGAAAGGTGGCCCGAGATCATGTTGATGATCGATGCGGGCACAAAAAACGGCGAGATGCGCCGCGGCCCGCTCGTCGGTTCGCCGTGGGTGTCCTCGATCATCGGCAGGCCGCCGATGCCCGAACCCACCAGGCAGCCGATGCGCGTCGGCCGGCTCCTCGTCCAGCGCATCGTTGGTCGGCAGGCCCGCATCACGCACCGCCTGCATCGACGCCGCCAGGCCGTAGTGGATGAAGGTGTCCATGTGCCGCGCTTCCTTGGCCGGGATGTACGCCTCGAGTCGGAAGCCCTCTGACCTCGCCCGCGATCCGGTGCAGGCGAAGTTGGACGCGTCGAAGCTGGGTCATGTCGGCGACTCCCGACTGGCCCCCGGCGACCAGGTTGGCCCAGGCCTCGGCCACCGTGTTGCCCACCGGGCAGACCAGCCCCAGCCCCGTGACGACGACGCGACGCTCACGGCCACCGGACTCCCGCACCGCGAGCGCTCCGGCGCCCGCAGGGGAAGTCGGCGCACGGCGGGTCAAGCCCTTCTGGTGGGGCCACCGGCGTAATCGATCGCGCGTTGCTACCGTGGTGATCTTCTCGGCTTTCCCCGTCAGGATCTCGATGCCGAACTCGTCTTCGAGTGCCATCACCAGTTCCACCGTGTCCAGCGAGTCAGCACCCAGGTCGGCCACGAAGGCCTTCTCGTTGGTGACATCGGACTCAGGTACGCCGAGTTGTTCGGCAATGATCTTCTTGACGCGGGTTTCGATATCGCTCATGGACTCCTCCAAAGTGGGTTCGAAAAAAGCGGGGATTTTAGCCACCCCGGCGCTGGCCCCGGACGCCGGCCGCGACCACTGGCGTAGCCGGGCCGCCACGCTCAGTACATGCCGCCGTTGACGTGCAGTTCCGCTGCCGGTGATATAGCCCGCCAGCGGCGCCGCCAGGCAAGACGCACCGCGTGCGCCACCTTCGGCGGCCGAGCCCAGGCCGGCCAGCGGGATCTGCGCCAGCAGCGCGCCTTTCCGCTGCTCGGCGCAAGGTGCGGTCATGTCGGTGTCGATGAAACCCGGAGCCACGCAGTTCACGATGTTTGCGCGCTCCCAGTTCACGCGCCAGCGGCCGCGTCATGCCCGCCGCCGGCCTTGGGCCGCGGCGTAATTCGCTGGCCCGGGTTGCCGCTGGCCCCGACCACCGAGGTGATGTTGACGATGCGCCCCGTAACGCTGCTTCATCATCAGCCGCATCGCCGCGCGGCTGGCGCGGAAGACCGCCTTCAGGTTGACGTCGCTCGCACGCGTCCCAGTCCTCATCCTTCATGCCCGCGTCGCCAGGCCGTCGCGCGTGATGCCGGCGTTGTTGACCAGCACGTACAGACACGCAAAATGGTGCTGACGATGGCCGTCGATCGCCCCGCGTCGGCGGCCCCATCGGTGACGTCGAAGGCTTCCGGTCACTGAACCGCCTTTTGCGGCGAGCGCCTCGAAACCGATGGCGCGGGCGGCCGCCAGCCTCGCTGGTCGCCGTTGCCGATGACCTTCCATGCCCTGCCGCGGCCAGCGCGCCATCGCGATCGCCCGGCCGATGCCGCGCGACGCGCCGGTGACCAGCGCCCACTGGCCCTGCGTCGTCACCTCGCTCATTGCGGGGAGCATCACCACGCTTCCGGCCAGCGTCGCCGGGTCAGGTATTGCCTACGACGGGGCTCGCATCGATGCGCTTCCCGAGCCGGACCGGCGACTGCACCGGAACCGCATTCGAACAGGTGCGTGGCGCCCACGCTGCGCGGATGGCCTGCACCACCTCATTGTTCCAGCACTGCCGGGCCCAAAGCCTGCGGTACGAAAGCGAACCTCGCGGATGGCGTCAGGGTCGGGGTTTGCACCGCCGAATCGTCGGTGATGGCGGGGTCTGCCGGGGGGTGCGCAGCGTCACCGACGGCAGCCGCTCCTGCGGCCGCTCGTCAGCAGACTTCATCAGGCTGGAGGTGGAACGCAGGGCGGAGACGGCCAGCAGCTTAACGCGCGCTTAGCACGCGCGGCCTTGAGCGCTGGCAAGCCTGGATCGACACGGCGCCCCTTCGTCCCGGCGATCCCGATCTGCTTGGGATCGGTAAGTTCGCCGCCTCGACCGGTTCGCCGACAGCCGACGACCACTTCGGCCCAGGTGATGCGTACGACCTCGGCACCGTCAGGCGCAGAATAGCCGCCCATCGCGCCCACGCCCACCGGCACCGCCTCTTGCATGGCCTGCGCACGGAAGCGCACCAGCGGCAAGGCATCGGCCAGCGTCCAGCTGAACCCGCGGCGACCAGCGCGCCCAGCACTCTGCCCAGCGAGTGATGGCCTGCGACCACCGCCGGCGCGGGACCGGTCTCGGCCATCCAGGCGCGGTAGCAGGCGACCGCTGCGGCCAGCATCACCGGCTGCGATGTTGTTGGTGAGGATCGAGCTGTTCCTTCGGGCCCGTCATGGATCACAGTTGTGATGTCGGTGCCAGAGGGGCGTCAGGAAGGCCTCGACCAGGGTGTCTCGCAGGGCCAGGTGATCGCCCCAGCCATCTCGGCGGCATGCCCACCGTCTACTTTCGGGACCCTGCCCGGGAACACCGAATGCGAAGGTCGTCATCGCCTGTTGTCTCACTCTTTCTTGTGGGCCCGTGGCCCAGGCCTCGATCTCAGTAATCCGACCGGCACCGCGCCCCAGGTGAAGCGCCGCCCACGCCCTTCGAGCATCACGGTGTCTCGCCACGCCCGGCTTGGCCTGACCGCCGCGACGTCCAGCGCCAGCGGATCGAAGCAGCGGAAGTGTTGCCGTGTTCGGCGACAGTGACCACCACCTTGTCCATCGGCAGCTTCAGCTTGCGCGCCGTGCTCTGCATGATGCGGATGTTGGCCTGGTGCGGGATCAACCAGTCGATGTCGGCCTCGCT
>JADJJI010000001.1 GCA_016706565.1 Piscinibacter sp. | reverse complement strand
CTTGGTGATGCCGGCGTTGTTGACCAGCACGTCGATGCGGCCGAAGGTCTCGCGCACCTTCGCCACCATGGCATCGACCGCCTCGCGGTTCGTCACGTCGACGATGTAGCCCTCGGCGCGTGCGCCGAGCGCGCGGCACTGCGCCACGGCAGCGTCGACCGCGTCGGCGCGCATGTCGCACACGGCGACGATGCCGCCCTCGCGCGCGAACTTGAGCGCGGTGGCCAGGCCGATGCCCTGGGCGGCGCCGGTGACGATGCAGACCTTGTCTTGGAGTCTCATGGGAGTTGCAGGAAGTGGAGGATGTCGGGGAGGTGTGTGTCGAAGTCGGACAGCGCGTGGTCGCCGCCTTCGAGCAGCTTGATCCGGCAGCCGGCGTAACGCGCGCTCATCTCGCGCCAGTCGAGCACCTCGTCGCCCTTGGCGATGACGGCGAGGTATCGCTTGGGCCGGGTGATCGCCGCGGGGGTGATGGCGCGCAGTTCGTCGACGAACTCGGCGCGGAAGAAGAAGCGCTCGGCCGGGTCGTGGAAGGAAGTCTGCTCGCCGATGTACTTCGCCAGGTCGCGGGCCGGATCGACCGCCGGGTTCAGCAGCACGGCCGGGCAGCCGTGGCGCTCGGCCACCGCGGTGGCGTAGAAACCGCCCAGCGAGCTGCCGATCACCGCCATCGCGGAGGCAGGCCACTCGCGCACGGTTGATTCAACCATCGCCATCGCCTCGCGCGGCGAGGGCGGCAGCTGCGGGCACCACCAGTGCAGGTCGGGCCGATTCGCCTGCACCCAGGCCGCCATGCGGCGCGCCTTGGCCGACTGCGGCGAGGAGCGGAATCCGTGCAGGTAGAGCAGATGGGTCGGTGGCTTGCGCATGATCAAGGCGGGTCGGGCCCGAGTCTATCGGCGCCGCCTACACTGGGCCTGACAGGACATCGAAGGAGGCGGGCATGCGAGTGGGTATCCTCACGGGCGGTGGCGACTGCCCGGGGCTGAATGCGGTGATCCGCGCCGTGGCGCGCTCGCTGATCCAGCTCGACGGCACCGAGGTGATCGGCATCGAGCAGGGCTTCCTCGGCCTGATCGAGCGCCGCGTGCGGCCGCTGGACCTGGACTCGGTGGCCGACATCATGGCCACCGGCGGCACCATCCTGGGTACGCACAACAAGGCCAACCCGTTCGGCTATTTCGGCGCCGGCGGAGCCGACGTGTCGGAGGCGACTTGCGCCTACGTGCGCGAACTCGGGCTGGACGCGATCGTCGTCATCGGCGGCGACGGCAGCATGGCGATCGCGCACCAGCTCGCGGCCAGGGGCATCCCGGTGGTCGGTTGCCCGAAGACGATCGACAACGACCTGGCGCACACCGACCGCAGCTTCGGCTTCGACACCGCCGTGGCCATCGTCACCGAGGCGCTGGACCGGCTGCAGACCACCGGCCGCAGCCACGGCCGCGTGATGATCCTCGAGACCATGGGGCGTTATGCCGGCTGGATCGCGCTGCACGCCGGGCTGGCCGGCGGCGCCGACATCATCCTCATCCCCGAACTGCCCTACCGGCTCGACGAGGTGGCGCGGGTGTGCCGCGAGCGCGAGGCGCGCGAGCACTACACCCTCATCGCCATCGCCGAAGGCGCCCGGCCCGAAGGCGGGCAACTGACGGTGAAGGAGCGCATCGAGGACTCGCCCGAGCCGATCCGCCTGGGCGGAGTGGGCAACGTGCTGCGCACGCAGCTCGAACCGCTGGTTGGCTGCGAGGTGCGCACCACCATCCTCGGCCATGTGCAGCGCGGCGGGCCGCCCACGCCCTTCGACCGCGTGCTCGCCACGCAGTACGGCCATGCCGCGGCGCAACTGGTGGCGCAGGGCAACTTCAACCGGGTGGTGGTGCTGCGCGGTACGCAGATCGAGAGCGTGCCGCTGGCCGACGTGGCCGGCCGCACCCGCAACGTGCCACTCGATCACCCGCTGCTGCGCACCGCCTGGGACACCGGCGTCTCGACCGGTACCGCGCCGCTCTGATCAGCGCGCCGCGGCGGCGAGCGACTCGATCAGCTTCGCGTGGATGCCGCCGAAGCCGCCATTGCTCATGCACAGGACGTGGTCGCCCGGGCGCGCGGAGGCGACCACGCGCGCGACGAGCTTGTCGATGCTGTCGCACACCACCGCCTGCTTGCCCATCGGCGCCAGGGCCTCCTCGGCGTTCCAGCCCAGGCCGCCGCTGTGGCAGAAGGCGAGGTCGGCTTCCTCCAGCGACCAGGGCAGCTGCGCCTTCATGGTGCCCAGCTTCATGGTGTTGGAGCGAGGCTCGAAGACGGCCAGGATGCGCTCGGTGCCCACCTTGCGGCGCAGGCCGTTGACGGTGGTTCGCATCGCGGTGGGGTGGTGCGCGAAGTCGTCGTAGACCTTGATGCGGTTGACCTCGCCTCGCAGTTCCAGCCGGCGGCGCACGTTCTCGAAGCTGGCCAGCGCCTTGGCCGCCACCTCGGGTGATACGCCGACATGCTCGGCCGCGGCGATCGCAGCCAGCGCATTGAGCTGGTTGTGCTCGCCCAGCAGTGCCCACTCGACGCGCGCGATCTTCAGGCTGCCGCGCAGCACGTCGAAGGCGTGCGGCTCGCCACGCGCGCGCAGTGCGCCCGGCTCCTCCTTGCGCGCGCCGAAGCGCAGCACCTCGCTCCAGCAGCCCATCGCCAGCACGCGCTGCAGGCTGTCTTCTCGGGCGTTGACCACGATCCGGCCCTCGCCCGGCACGGTGCGCACGAGGTGGTGGAACTGCCGCTCGATCGCCGCCAGGTTCTCGAAGATGTCGGCGTGGTCGAGCTCGAGGTTGTTCAGGATCGCGGTGCGCGGCCGGTAGTGCACGAACTTGCTGCGCTTGTCGAAGAACGCGGTGTCGTATTCGTCGGCCTCGATGACGAAGGTCTTGCCCGAGCCGAGCCGCGCCGAGACGCCGAAGTTCAGCGGCACGCCGCCGACCAGGAAACCCGGCGTGAGGCCGGCGCGGTCGAGGATCCAGGCCAGCATCGAAGTCGTCGTCGTCTTGCCGTGCGTGCCGGCCACGGCGAGCACGTGGCGGCCCTGCAGCACGTGGTCCGACAGCCACTGCGGCCCGCTGGTGTAGGGCGCGCCGGCGTTGAGGATGGCCTCCATCAGCGCGTTGCCGCGCGAAACCACGTTGCCGACGACGAACAGGTCGGGCTTGAGCGCGAGCTGCTCGGCGCCGAAGCCTTCGATGAGATCGATGCCCAGCGCGCGCAGCTGGTCGCTCATCGGCGGATACACGTTGGCATCGCAGCCGGTGACGCGGTGGCCGGCCTCGCGCGCCAGTGCCGCCAGGCCGCCCATGAAGGTGCCGCAGATGCCGAGGATGTGGATGTGCATGGGTCGATTCTATGGACCGTGGAGCGACGCGGAACTGCTAAGGTGCGGGGGCCATGCCCGAACCGCGCGCCATCACGGCCTTTGCCTGGATCGCCACGCACCCGTGGCTGTACCCGCTGCTCGAGGCCCTGCACGTGGTCGGCATCGCGCTGCTGCTGGGCAGCCTGGCCGTGCTGGAACTGCGTGTCTGGGGTTTCGGCGCGGCGCTGCCGGTGGCGCCGCTGGCGCGGCTGGCGCTGCCGCTCACGCTGGCCGGCTTCGGCCTGGCCGCGTTCACGGGCCTGACGATGTTCATCAGCCAGCCGGGTGAACTGCTCGCCAACCGCGTGTTCGTCGTGAAGATGGCGCTGCTGATGCTGGCCGGCCTGAACGCGGCTTCGTTCCATGCCCGCGGCGGCCTGCAGTCGCTCGATCGCGTGGCGCGGGCACAGACCTTGATCTCGCTGGGGCTTTGGGGCGCCGTCATCATCTGCGGTCGTTGGATCGCCTACTCATGACATGAAGGGAGCTCGCATGCTGCGCAGACATCTCCTGCTCGCCGCCGCCGTCCTGCCCGCGCACGCGGCCTTCGCCCACCACGGCTGGAGCAGCTTCGACACGGCTCGCCCGCTGTACCTGTCGGGCAGGGCGCGCAAGGTCGCCTGGCGCAATCCGCATGCCGAGTTCGATCTCGAGGTCGACGCCGACCTGAAGCTGCCGGCCGATCTCGCGAAACGACCGGTGCCTGCGCAATCGGCGGGCATCGATGGCGCGCGCCTGTTTGCGTCGGCGCAGCTGCCCACGCGCAAGGACAGGCTGTGGCACGTGGAGCTCGCGCCGCTCACGCGCATGGGCGCATGGAACGTGACCGAGCTGCGCGACGGCGACGCGGTGGCGATGGTCGGCTACACCTTCGCCGGCGAGAAGGGCGAGCCGGTGCTGCGCGTCGAGTACCTGCTCGTCGGCACAGCGACCTACGGCCTGCGCTCGTCGCCGGCCTGAGGTTCAGCTCTTTCGCAGGCAGCGCGCGGCGGCCGCCACGGTCGCCGAGATGTCATCGGCGCTGTGCGCGGCGCTGACGAAGCCGGCCTCGTACAGCGCCGGCGCGAAGTACACGCCCGACTCCAGCATGGCGTGGAAGAAGGCGTTGAAGCGCTCCTTGTCGGTGGCGATCACGGCCGGGTAGTTCTGCGGCAAGGCGTCGGCGAAGAAGAAGCCGAACATGCCGCCCTCGCAGTCGCCGACCATCGGCACGCCGGCTTCGCGGGCGGCGCCGAGCAGGCCGTCGACCAGCGTCTTGGTCTTCGCGCCCAGCGCCTCGTAGAAGCCGGGCTTGCGGATCTCGCGCAGCGTGGCCAGGCCGCAGGCGGTGGCCACCGGGTTGCCCGACAGCGTGCCGGCCTGGTAGACCGGGCCCAGCGGCGCGAGCTGCTCCATCACCGCGCGCTTGCCGCCGAAGGCCGCCAGCGGCATGCCGCCGCCGATGACCTTGCCGAACACCGACAGGTCGGGCGTGAAGCCGGGGATCAGCTTCGCGTACAGGCTTTGCGCGCTGCCCAGCGCGACACGGAATCCCGTCATCACCTCGTCGAACACGAGCAGCGCGCCGTGCTTCGTGCACAGCTCGCGCAACTTCGTCATGAAGGGCACGCTGGCGCGCACGAAGTTCATGTTGCCGGCGATCGGCTCGATCATCACGCAGGCGATGTCCTTGCCGTGCAGCGAGAAGGCCTCTTCGATCTGCGCCAGGTTGTTGTACTCGAGCACCATGGTGTGCTGCACCACCTCGGGCGGCACGCCGGCGCTGGTCGGGTGGCCGAAGGTGGCCAGGCCCGAGCCGGCCTTGACCAGCAGCGCGTCGGCATGGCCGTGGTAGCAGCCCTCGAACTTGACGATGTAACTGCGGCCGGTGGCGCCGCGCGCCAGGCGCAGCGCGCTCATCGCCGCTTCGGTGCCCGAGCTGACCAGGCGCAGTTGCTCCATGCTCGGCACCAGCGACAGGATCTCCTCGGCCAGCTCGATCTCGCGCTCGGTCGGCGCGCCGAACGAGAAGCCGTCGGCGGCGGCTTTCTTGACCGCCTCCAGCACCGCCGGGTGGCCGTGGCCGAGGATCATCGGGCCCCAGGAGCCGATGTAGTCGATGTAGCGCTTGCCTTCGGCGTCGACCATGTAGGCGCCGTGGGCCCGGGCGATGAAGCGCGGCGTACCGCCGACGGCACGGAAGGCGCGCACGGGCGAGTTCACGCCGCCGGGGATGACTTTCTGGGCGCGGGCGAACAGGCCGGCGTTGGTCTTGGACTCAGTGGACATGGCGGGGGCCCTTGGGCAGGTCGTCGGAGGAGGATTCGTCGGCAGGCGCCTCGTCGCCTTCCTCGCCGGGCGGCAGGGCCCAGAAGAAGCGGTCCGGCACCACGTTGCCCATGCCGGGGCGGAAGCCCGCGTCCAGCGCCTGGTCGAGGAAGGTCAGTGCCTCGCCAACCGCGGCATGCAGTTCCGCGCCGGACGCCAGCAACGCGGCCAGGGCCGCCGACAGCGTGTCGCCCGCGCCGACGAAGGCGACGTCGAAGCGTTCGAACTTCTCGCCGGTAATGGCGCCTTGCGCCGAAGCGAGCACGTTGTCGAGGAACTGGTCGGGGCCCTTGGTGTTGGGCAGCACCACACTGGTCACCAGCACGAAGCGCGTGCCGTGCTCCGATGCCGCCACCGCCAGCTCGCGCGGCGAGGCGGGGCGCTCGCTGTCCCAGTCGGGCAGCAGGAAGTCGGTCAGCGTCTGGTGGCTGCCCACCAGCACCTCGGTCTGCGGCAGCACCAGCTCTCGGAAGGCCTCCAGGTAGGCCTGCTGGGCGTCTTCTTCCACCCACGACAGGTTGGGCAGGTAGGACACCAGCGGCACGTCGGGGTAGTCGGAGAGGATCTCCGCCACCGCGCTGACGCCCTCGGCCGAGCCGAGGAAGCCGACCTTCCAGGCGGCGATGGTCACGTCTTCCAGGATGCTGCGCGCCTGCTCGACGACCACGTCGGCGTCGATGACGTGCTGGTCGAACACCTCCGCGGTGTCGCGCATGACGATGCTGGTGACGATGGGCAGGCCGTGGGCGCCCATGGCGGCGATGGTCGCCACGTCGCCGGCCACGCCGCCGGCGCCGCTCGGGTCGCTGGCATTGAAGCTCATGACGCAGGCCGGCGCGGGCTGCTCCTGCAGCGTTTCGCTGGTGGCGTCGGTGGGGGTGGTTTCAGGGCTCATGGTGGGGGGCTGAAGGCCGCGAGATTCGGTCGCCGAGAGGGTCCCGCGGACTTACAGCCGAACGTGAAGAATGTTGCGTATGTGCCTACGGAGCCTTGATTTTTTGCCATTTCGGGTGGCTACAATCCGGTTCCGTTGCATTGTAGTGAAGGCGAAGACGCGTCGTGAGCGAACCCCGAACCTGGATGTGCCTCATCTGCGGATGGATCTATGACGAGGCCGCCGGAGATCCCGAACACGGCATCGCGCCGGGTACCGCGTGGGAAGCGGTGCCCATGAACTGGACCTGCCCGGAATGTGGCGCCCGCAAAGAAGATTTCGAGATGGTCCAGATCTGACCCCCATGCGCCGAGTCGCCCAGGGAGTCGTCCGTCGAGTCGATGAGGAGAATGCTCGGTGAGCAATGAAGTCCCCGCCGATGCCATGGGCATCAAGGTGCTGGTCATCGACGACAGCAACACGATCCGCCGCAGCGCGGAGATCTTTCTCAAGCAGGGTGGCCACAACGTGCTGCTCGCCGAGGACGGCTTCGATGCGCTGTCCAAGGTCAACGACCACGACCCCGACCTGATCTTCTGCGACATCCTGATGCCGCGCCTGGACGGGTACCAGACCTGCGCCATCATCAAGCGCAACGCTCGTTTTGCCAATGTGCCGGTGATCATGCTGTCGTCCAAGGACGGTCTGTTCGACAAGGCTCGGGGCCGGATGGTGGGTTCGGAGGACTATCTCACCAAACCGTTCACGAAAGATCAGCTTCTGCAGGCCGTGGCGCAGCACCGGCGTGCCGCATGATCGACCCCTGTTGTGAAACCCGCGGGCTCGAGCCTGCAGCTTCTAGCGATTGCCGCCGGCGAGAAGCCGGCGCTCACTGAGGACCCGCCATGCCGATCCAGAAGATCCTCCTGGTCGACGACTCCAAGACCGAACTGCACCACCTGTCCGACCTGCTGACCAAGCGCGGCTTCGCCGTGCGCACCGCAGAGAACGGGGAGGACGCGATGCGTCGCCTGGGCGAAGAAAAGCCCGACCTGATCCTGATGGACGTGGTGATGCCCGGCCAGAACGGCTTCCAGCTGACCCGGGCGATCACGCGCGACCCGCGCTTCACCAACGTGCCGGTGATCATGTGCACGAGCAAGAACCAGGAAACCGACAAGGTCTGGGGCATGCGCCAGGGCGCACGCGACTACATCGTCAAGCCCGTCGACGCCGACGAGCTGGTGGCGAAGATCCGCGCCTTCGACTGACAACGACCCATGGCCAAGAAGGAAGCACTGCGCGAACTCCAGAGCCGGCTGGCCGAGCGGCTGCAGGCGGCGCGGACCCAGCAGCGCGGCAGCTCCTGGCTGGCCGTGGAATGCAGCGGGCGCGGCATCCTGTTTCCGCTGCGCGAGGCGGGCGAGATCTTCGCCATGTCCGTGCTGGTGCCGGTGCCGCACACGCACCGCTGGTTCATGGGCGTGGCCAACCTGCGCGGGCACCTGCACGGCGTGGTCGACCTGGCCGGCTTCCTGGGCATCAAGACAAGCGAAGGCAGTTCGACGCAATCGCAGCAACTGGTGGGTTTCAACCAGTCGCTCGACCTGAACTGCGTGCTGCTGGTGGACCGGCTGGCCGGCCTGCGCAGCGAAGAGCAACTGCAGCGTGAACCTGACGACGGCGTGGCACGGCCCACTTTCGTCGGCGCGCGCTACCGAGACGGCTCCGGCCGACAGTGGCAGGAACTGAGTCTGGCCGCACTCGCCGGCGACGAGGCTTTCCTGAGGATCGTTGGCTGATCAGGCACAACAAGACCGCAAGAGGAACACATGAGCTTCCTGAACAAGTTCAAGGGACTGGGCCGCAAGGACAGCGCGAACGACATCGACACCCTGGAGCAGGATCGATACGACGACGCGCCGGGCCGACACGATGCGAACGACATGGCGCTGCCCGGATCGGGCGGCACGGTGGCGCTCGATGTCGGGGCGATGCAGCAGACGGCACAGATGGACTCCTCCATCATCACCGAGGCGGCGCCTTCGGAGATGGCCGAGTTCACCGAGGTGCGTCGCGCCGGTGACGCCGACGCGTCCGCAGCGGGCAGCGGCCTGCCGGTGATCGGCGATCGGCCCCTGGGCGAGCAGCAGCGAATTCTCGGCGGCCTGGTGCTGCTGGGCTTCATCGGCGTGGTGGCGGTGACGATCACCTCGCTGAACGCCGCGAGCCGGGGCTCGGCCCAGGTGGGTGCCACCGGTCAGGCCCTGATGCAGTCGCAGCGGCTGGCCAAGTCGGTGTCGCAGGCCCTGATCGGCAGCCCGGCCGCCTTCCCGGAGGTGCGCGAGAGCACCGACGTGATGGCCAAGACGGTGCGCGACCTCAAGACGGGTGAAGGCAGCCTGGCGGCTGCGCCGGCCAGCGTGCAGGAATCGCTCGACCCGCTGCTGCCGCTGGTCGACCGCGCCGAGAAGAACGCCAACACCGTCATCGCACAGCAGAAGATCCTGACCCAGGTGGGCCAGGCGCTTCGCACCATCAACCGCCAGTCGTCCGACCTGCTCGAGATCGCCGAGACGGTGTCGTCGCTGAAGCTGCAGCAGGAGGCCTCGCCGGCCGAACTGTCCGCGGTCGGCCAGCTGGTGATGCTGACCCAGCGCATCGGCAAGAGCGCGAACGAATTCCTGACCATGGAAGGCGTCAGCCCCGAGGCCGTGTTCCTGCTCGGCAAGGACTTGAACTCGTTCCGCGAAATCGCCCAGGGCCTGGCCGACGGCAACCAGGAGCTGCGCCTGCCCGGCACCAAGGACCCGCAGACCAAGGAACGCCTGGTCGCGCTGCTCAAGCAGTACGAAGAGACCCGCACGCAGGCCAGCGCCATTCTGGGCAACCTGCAGGGCCTGGTGTCTGCGCGCGAGGCGCAGGCCGCGATCATCGCGGACAGCGAGCCGCTGCGCAAAGGCCTCGAGGTCGTGCAGGAAGGCCTGTCCAAGCAGACCGGTTTCGGAGCGGGCAGCCTGCTCGCGCTGATTGCCTTCGCGGCCACCATGATCCTGGGCGGCGTCGGTTTCCTGCGCCTGTATGTGCGTGACCAGGCCCTGCGTGCGCAGCTCGCCGAGGGCCAGCGACTCGAAGCCGAACGCCAGGAGCAGGAAGCCAAGCGCGTCAACGACGCCAACCAGGCGGCCATTCTGCGATTGATGAACGAACTGCAGACGGTGGCCGAGGGCGACCTGACGCAACAGGCCACGGTGACGGAAGACATCACCGGCGCCATTGCCGACTCGGTGAACTACACGGTGGAAGAGCTGCGCTCTCTGGTGTCGCAGGTGCAGGGCACGGTGGGTCGGGTGACCGAGACGACGCAGCAGGTGGAAGCCACGTCGACCGAACTGCTCGCCGCCTCGACCGAACAGCTGCGCGAGATCCGCGACACCGGCGAGTCGGTGCTGCAGATGGCCGGCCGAATCAACGACGTGTCGGGCAAGGCGCAGGAAACGGCCCAGGTGGCGCGCCAATCGCTGGACGCCGCCGAGTCGGGCCTGCGCGCGGTGCAGAACACCATCGGCGGTATGAACCTGATCCGCGACCAGATCCAGGAAACCTCCAAGCGGATCAAGCGGCTGGGCGAGTCGTCGCAGGAGATCGGCGAAATCACGGAGCTGATTTCCGACATTACCGAGCAGACGAACGTGCTGGCGCTGAACGCCGCCATCCAGGCCGCATCGGCCGGTGACGCAGGACGAGGCTTCTCCGTCGTGGCGGAAGAAGTGCAGCGGCTGGCCGAACGCTCCGCCGATGCGACGCGCCAGATCGCGGCGCTGGTCAAGACCATTCAGACCGACACCCAGGACGCGGTGGGCGCCATGGAGCGTTCCACGCAGGGTGTGGTCGAGGGTGCACGACTGTCCGACGCGGCCGGTACGGCGCTGGGCGAGATCGACCGCGTGTCGCGCCAGCTGGCCGACCTGATTGCGCAGATCTCGTCGCAGGCGCTCTCGGAAGCGCAGTCCGCCAACGTCGTGGCGGCCAACATCCAGCACATTTTCGCGGTAACCGAGCAGACCGGAGAAGGTACTCGCTCGACCGCCGCGATGGTGCGCGAACTGTCGCGGACTGCGGAGGAACTCAAGCAGTCGGTGGCGCGTTTCAAGATCGAGTGACCTTCTTCGCCTGAGAGCCCTGCATGGACACGCGCACCGCCACGTCGGCCACCTCGCGGGGCGAACCCGCCGATGACCTCAGCGCCCTGGCATGGGTGCACGATGAATTGCGTCGCACGCTCGAAGCGGCGCACAAGTCGATGCGCCGCTGCCTCAAGGAGGCCGAGTCGCTGGGCGCTTCCGACGTCGACACCGTCGACCCGGCCGTGCTTCGCAGCGCGCGCTCGCAGCTCCACCAGGGCGTGGGCGCGCTCGAGCTCGTCGGTCTGCCCGAGGCCGCGCTCGTGCTGCGCTCCAGCGAGGCGCTGGTGCAGAAGTTCGTCGCCAAGCCGCACAAGCTGACGGCAGCGATCGTCGAAGACATCGAGAAGGCTTCCTTCGCACTGCTCGACTACCTGGCGCGCCGGCTGGCCGGCAAGCCGGTGGCGGCGCTGTCGATGTTCCCGCAGTACCGCGCCGTGCAGGAAGCCGCCGGGGCGGAGCGCATCCATCCGGCCGACCTGTGGAACGTCGACTGGCAATGGCGCGAGCTGCCCTCCGACACCTCGGTGCCGCCGCGCGCGCTCGACGCCGCGACGCGCAGCGCGATGGAGGGCCACCTGCTGGGCATCATGCGCACGCCGCAGCCCACGCTGGCGGCCGCCCGCATGAGCGAAGGCTGCGCTGGCCTGGGCGCCGCGGCGCGCGACCCGCAGGCCGCCACGCTGTGGAAGCTGGCCTCGGCCGTGTTCGAGGCCCAAGGGCAGGGCCTGCTCGGCTTCGATGTCTTCAGCAAACGGATGGCTTCGCGGCTGCTCGCGCAGTACCGCGTGCTCGAACGCGGCGACAACGAGGTTTCGGAGCGCCTCGCGCAGGACCTGCTGTTCTTCTGCGCGCAGAGCGCCTCGCCGGGCGATGGCCGACGCGCGCCGCGGCTGGCCGCCGTGCGCCAGGTCTACGGCCTGGCCCACCACGTGCCGGTGGACTACAACGTCAGCCCGCTGGGGCGCTTCGACCCGGCGATGGTGGTGCAGGCACGCAAGCGCGTGGCAGCCGCCAAGGAGTCGTGGTCGGCCGTGGCCGGCGGCGAACTGCATCGCCTGACCGGCCTGAACGAACAGTTCTCGCTGGTCGGCGATTCGCTCAAGCGCCTGTTCCCGCTCGGCGAGGCCTTCGCGGCGGAGCTGCAGATGGCCGCGTCGCAGACGCTCTCCAGCGGCTCGGCACCGCCGGCACCGCTGGCGATGGAGGTGGCCACCAGCCTGCTCTACGTCGAAGCTGCACTCGAGGACGCCGACTTCGACAACCCCGCCCAGGCCGAGCGCGTGCGCCGTCTGGCCGACCGTCTCGGTTCGGTGCGCGAGGGCAAGGCGCCGGATCCGCTCGAACCGTGGATGGAGGAGCTGTATCGCCGCGTCTCCGACCGCCAGACCATGGGCAGCGTCGTGCAGGAACTGCGCGCCTCCCTGTCCGAGGCCGAGAAGCAGATCGACCAGTTCTTCCGCAGGCCCGAAGACCGCGAGGTGCTGATCCCGGTGCCGAACCAGCTGGCCGCGATGCGCGGCGTGCTTTCGGTGCTGGGCATGGACCAGGCCACGGCTGCGCTGCTGCGCATGCGCGACGAGGTCGAGGGCCTGGTGCAGACCGAGATCGACCCCCAGCGCATCGCGCAGACCGGATTGTTCGATCGCCTGGCCGGCAACCTGGGCGCGCTCGGTTTCCTGATCGACATGCTCAGCGTGCAGCCGCAGATGGCGAAGTCGCTGTTCGTGTTCGACCCGCGCACGGGCACGCTCGACCCGGTGATGGGGCGCGGCCCCAGCCACCGCCAGATGTCCACGCCCACGCCAGTGGAGCCGCGGCTCATCGAGCAGGCCCAGCAACTGGCGTTCAACGCCGCCCGCCCGGACGTGCCGGTGTCCGACGTGGCCCGCGACCTCGAGCGGCTGTCTCAAGAGGCGAGCGTGGCCGACCAGTCGGCCCTGGTCGAGAAGGTCGAGCGCTCGCGCGAGGCGCTGGCCAAGGCCGACGAGGCCGACGACCGCGAAGGCGTGGCCTCAGTGCGCGGCGAACTCACCGACGTGCTCGTCGACTTCGTCTCGAGCACCTCCGAGCCGATGGGCCTGGACAGCAGCCTCGCGCCCGTCCGCGCCGCCACGGTGTCTGCCCCCGTGCCGCTGTCGGCCCCCGCCGAGCTCGCCGAAGACGACGAGATGCGCGAGGTCTTCCTCGAGGAAGCGCGCGAGGTGTTGCACGACGCCGGCGTGGCCACCGACGATCTGGCGCATGCGCCCTCGGACCTGGCACTGCTCACCACCGTGCGGCGCGCCTTCCACACGCTCAAGGGCAGCTCGCGCATGGTCGGGCTCAAGGAGTTCGGCGAAGCCGCCTGGGCCTGCGAGCAGATGTACAACACCCAGCTCGCCGACCACCGCGCCGCCGGGCCCGAGCTGATCGATTTCACGAAGGGCGTGCTCGCGCGCCTGAGCGACTGGGTTGCCGACATCGCGGCGCACCGCGACGCCGCACGCACCGCGTCGGCCATCAAGGCGGCGGCGCAACGGCTTGCCGCCGGCCAGCCGGCCCTGCCGCTGGTGACCGCACCGGCGCCGCTGTCGGAGGCCGAGGCCCTGTCGGCTTTCGGCTTCAGCCTGCCGCCGGACTTGCCGACGGCAGAGGCACTGGAGCTGCCGGCGGCACAGGCCGCACCCGCCGCATCCGCACCCGAGGTGGCCTTCGAGCTTGACTTGTCCGCGCTCGACGGCGTGGCCGCCGCAGCGCCTGCTATGGCCGCACCATCCGCCACGGCCATCGACTTCGACCTGCAGGCCCTGAACGAGCCGTTCGACGCGCAGGCCACGCAGCCTCTGCCGCTGTCGGAGCTGCCGGCTTCCGCAGCGGCTCCTGTCGATCTGGCGTTCGATCTGATCGACCTCGACCTGGGCAGCGAAGCTGCCAACCAGCCGCTGGCCGAGACGATCGAGCCGAGCGCGGCACAGCCCTTCGAGGACTCGGCCGACCTGCCGCTCGACATCGGCGACGCCGCGTCCGCACCCGCCGAAGACGAGAACGTCAAGATCGTCGGCACGCTGCGCATCGGCATTCCGCTCTTCAACATCTACCTCAACGAGGCCGACGAGCTGTCGCGCCGCCTGACCACTGAAGTCGCCGAGTGGGCGATGGAACTGCACCGCCCGATCGGCGAAACGCCGATCGCGTTGGCACATTCGCTGGCCGGCAGCTCGGCCACGGTCGGCTTCAACGACCTGTCGCATCTGGCGAGGCTGCTCGAGCATGCGCAGATGCGCTCGCAGTCCATCGGCTACGGCACGCCCGAGGAAGCACGCCTGTTCGTCGATGCGGCGGAAGAGGTTCGTCGCCTGCTGCACCAGTTCGCCGCCGGATTCCTGAAGGAGCCTGCGCCGGAGCTGCTCGCCCGCCTGGCCGAGCACGAGATCGAATCCGCCCGCCGCCTCGAGGCGGCCACCGCGGCGGCCGACCTGCCGCCAGCCACCGGCATGGGCGAGCTGGACGAAGCGCCCGAGCTGGAGCGCATCGACCTGTCGGAATCGCCCGATGCGAAGCCCGAGGCCGAGCAACCGACGGCCACGGTGCCGTCGAGCCATGCGCCGTTCTTCGAAACCAGCGGCCTGTCCGTCAGCAGCTTCGGCGCACTGGACGCCCGCGTCGACGCGCTGGGTGTGGCCGAGCTGAAGCCGCTGGCCGAGCTGCCGACGGCAGCCGGTCGCACTGCCGAACGCGAGCTGGCGATCGAGGGCACGGAAGACATCGATGCGGTCGACGCGGTCGACGCCGAGCTGTTCCCGATCTTCGAGGAGGAAGGGCAGGACCTGCTGCCACAGCTGTCCAGTCGCCTGCGCGACTGGGCGAAGCGGCCCGGCGAGACCAGCCATGCCGCGTCGTGCATGCGCACGCTGCACACGCTCAAGGGCGGAGCCCGCCTGGCCGGTGCGATGCGCCTGGGCGAAATGGCCCACCGCCTGGAAACGCGCATCGAGCAGATCCTGGGCAATCCGCCGATCGTGGCGGCCGATGTCGAGCAGTTGCAGATGCGCGGCGACGCGCTGTCGCAGGTCTTCGAGGCGCTGCGTGCACGCGATGCCCAGGCCTACGAGGAAGCCAGCGCGGCCGTGGTCGCTGCGCCGGTGGCCGCTCCGGTGGCCGCTGCGCCGGTGTCGGTGCCCGAGCCGCTGATCGTCGCGCCAGCGCCCGAGCCGGAAGTCCCGGTGGCGGCCTCGGCGAGCGAACCCGAACCTGCGGCGGCTCCGGCCGCGCCGGTGGACGTGGCGTCGGCCACCGAACTGCCGCCAATCGACTGGTCGCGCTTCGCGCTGGGCGGAGTGACCAGCCGCGTCGTCGTCGACAAGTCGCAGAGTGCTTCGCAGTCGGCCGTGCGCGTGCGTGCGCCGCTGCTCGACCGCCTGGTCAACCAGGCCGGCGAAGTCTCGATCACCCGCTCTCGAATCGAGTCCGAAGTCGGCCAGATCAAGGGTTCGCTGGTCGACCTGACGGAGAACCTGGAGCGCCTGCGCCAGCAGCTGCGAGACATCGAACTGCAGGCCGAGACGCAGATGAGCTCGCGGCTCGAGGCGGCCAAGGCGATGTCGCAGTCCTTCGACCCGCTGGAGTTCGACCGCTTCACGCGCTTCCAGGAACTGACCCGCATGATGGCCGAGTCGGTGAACGACGTGGCCACGGTGCAGCGCACGCTGCAACGTTCGCTGGACAGCACCGAGGACGAACTGGCCAGCCAGGCCCGCCTGACGCGTGACCTGCAGGATGACCTGCTGCGCACCCGCATGGTGGAATTCGAAGGCCAGTCCGATCGCCTGTACCGCGTCGTGCGGCAGGCCGCCAAGGAAACCGGCAAGCAGGTGCGCCTGGACATCGTCGGCGGCTCGATCGAAGTCGACCGCGGCGTGCTCGAACGCATGACAGGCTCCTTCGAGCACCTGCTGCGCAACAGCGTCACCCACGGCATCGAGAATCCCGACGCGCGCACCGCGCAAGGCAAGGATGCTGCGGGCGCAATCCTGGTCTCGCTGACGCAGGAAGGCAACGAAGTCGGCATCGAGTTCCGCGACGACGGCAAGGGCCTTGACCTGGATCGCATCCGCGCCAAGGGCCTGGCGATGGGCCTGATCCAGCCGGACCAGGCCGTCAGCGACGCCGACCTTGCCAACTTGATCTTCACGCCCGGGTTCACCACCGCCGAATCGGTGACCGAACTCGCCGGCCGCGGTGTCGGCATGGACGTGGTGCGCTCCGAGGTGAACGCCATGGGCGGACGCATCGAGACCGCCACCGCACCGGGCCAGGGCACTTCGTTCAAGCTGGTGCTGCCGCTGACCACGGCGGTCACGCAGGTGGTGATGCTGCGCTGCGGCGACGCCACCGTGGCCGTGCCGTCGACGCTGATCGAGATCGTGCGCCGCGCCACCCCTGCGGAAATCGAGCAGGCCTACGCCGGCGGCGGCTATCCGCTGGGCGACCGGGTGCTGCCGTTCTTCTGGCTGGGCTCGCTGCTGCAGACCAGCCCGGCCCCGACCGAGGCCATCGGCCGCACGCGGCCGGTGGTGGTGGTGCGCAGCGCGCAGCAGCGCGTCGCGCTGCACGTCGACGAAGTGCTGGGCAACCAGGAAGTGGTGGTCAAGAACCTCGGGCCGCAGCTGTCGCGCCTGCCGGGTCTGGCCGGCATGACGCTGCTCGCCTCCGGTGCCGTGGCGCTGATCTACAACCCGGTGGCGCTGGCCACGCTGTACGGCGACGCCGCCCGCGCTGCCACTGCCGCGGCGCTGAACGCGATGCGCGGCGGCGCACCGGCGATGCCGCAGGCCGCGCAGGAGCCGAAGGTGGCCGCGGCGCCGCTGGTGCTGGTGGTCGACGATTCGCTCACCGTGCGCCGCGTCACGCAGCGCCTGCTGGTGCGCGAGGGCTACCGCGTGGTGCTCGCCAAGGACGGCATGGACGCGCTCGAGCGGCTGGCCGAAGAGCGGCCGAGCATCGTGCTGTCGGACATCGAGATGCCGCGCATGGACGGCTTCGACCTGGTGCGCAACATCCGCGGCGATGCCCGCCTGCGCGATCTGCCGGTGATCATGATCACTTCGCGCATCGCCCAGAAGCACCGCGACTACGCCGCCGAGCTGGGCGTCGACCACTACCTCGGCAAGCCGTACTCGGAAGAAGACCTGCTCGCGCTGATCGGTCGCTACACGGCCGCGGTCACCACGGCCTGAGGCCGGCACGGCCATGGCCGAACTTGTCGACCATCTGGCCGAACTGACCGGCTTCCGCGATCGGGAGCTGCTCGACGTGACGCTGGTCGGCGCCTTGCGCGACCTCCTGCGCCCGCGTGCGGTGGCCATCTACCGCAGCGTCGGCGAGGCCGGCCACGAGCGCTGGCTGACGCGCGCAAGGCTGCAGGCCGGCGAGCTGGCGGCCCGGGCCGACCCGGGCTGGGTCGACCTCGAGAGCCTGCCCGCCCACCACGAGCACCCGGCGCGACTCGATGCCTTTCGACGGCAGACCATCGTGCAGTTGCCGGGGCCGGTGCACCTGACGCTGTTCCCGGTCGCCACCGACCGCGAAAGCCTGGGCGTGATGGAGGTCGAGAGCGATGCACCGCTCGACGAACGCGACCAGCGCCTGGTGATGAGCATCCTGCGCATCTACCGCAACTTCCAGGGTCTGCTCGACTACAGCGAGCGCGACACGCTGACCGGCCTGCTCAACCGCAAGACCTTCGACGAGAGCTTCATGAAGGCGGTGGCCGAGCCGATGCTGCCGCCGCCCGATGGCGAGGGCGAAGACCGGCGCACCGCCGCGCAGCGCTGCCGCTACTGGATGGGCGTGATCGACATCGATCACTTCAAGCGCGTCAACGACACCTACGGCCACCTGATCGGCGACGAGGTGCTGCTGCTGCTCGCGCGGCTGATGCGAGCCAGCTTCCGTTTCGACGACCGGCTCTACCGCTTCGGTGGCGAGGAGTTCGTGGTGCTGATGCGCTGCACCGACGCGCCGGCCGCGGCGCTGGCCTTCGAGCGCCTGCGTTTCCACGTCGAGCGCCACGTGTTCCCGCAGGTGGGCCACATCACGGTGAGCATCGGCTTCACCGAGCTCAAGCGGGGCGACACGCCCAGCGGCGCCTTCGAGCGGGCCGACAAGGCGGTCTACTTCGCCAAGGGCCAGGGCCGAAACCAGGTGAGGCACCACGCCGAACTGGTGGCTTCGGGGCACCTCGAAGACGACGCCAAGGTCGGCGACGTCGAGCTGTTCTAGCCCGCCCGTTCGCCGGTCCGCTAGGCCTTCTTCTTCACCGCGGCAAACCGGTCCAGCGTGCGCTGGCGTGCCTCGTCGTGCTGCACCACCGGCGCGGGGTAGTGCACCCCGAGTTCGATGCCGGCAGCCGCCAGGTCCACCGGGCGGGCCTCCCAGGGCGCGTGGATCAGCTCGTCGGGCAGGGCGGCCAGCTGCGGCAGGTAGCGGCGGATGAAGCGCCCCTGCGGGTCGAAGCGGCGGCTCTGCGACACCGGGTTGAAGATGCGGAACCAGGGCTGCGCGTCGCAGCCGGTCGACGCCGCCCATTGCCAGCCGCCGTTGTTGGCCGCGAGGTCGAAGTCGTTCAGGTGGTCGGCGAAGTACTGCTCGCCGCGCCGCCAGTCGATACCCAGATCCTTGGTCAGGAAGCTCGCCACCACCATGCGCAGGCGGTTGTGCATGTAGCCGGTCTGGTTGATCTGGGCCATCGCGGCGTCGATCAGCGGGTAGCCCGTGCGGCCGGCGCACCAGGCAGCGAGCAGTTCGTCGGCATGCTTGCCGTGGTCCCAGCGGATGGCGTCGAACTCCGGCTTGAAGCAGTGCCCGACGACGCGCGGGTGGTGATGCAGGATCTGGTGGTAGAAGTCGCGCCAGACCAGCTCCGACAGCCACACCCGGGCGCCCTCGCTGCCAGCCTGCTGCCTGGCCCAGGCCTCGCGGGCCAGCGTGCGGATCGAGCAGGTGCCGAAGCGCAGGTGCACGGACAGGTAGCTCGGCCCCTTCACGGCCGGGAAGTCGCGCGTGCGGCCGTACTCGTCGATGCGCGGCAGGAAGTCGTCGAGCAGCGCCTGCGCGCCGCGTTCGCCGACCGGGATCTTCAGCGCGTGCAGGTTGCTGCGCTCGAAGCCCAGCGCATCGAGCGAGGGCAGGGCGCAGGCCACCTGCGGTGGCAGCGGCGCCAGCGCGGCCGCGTGTGCCGCCACCGGATAGGCCTTGACGAAGTAGGGCTCGAGCTTGCGCAGCCAGGCGTTCTTGTAGGGCGTGAACACGCCGTAGGGCGAACCGGCCGCGGTGAGCACTTCGCTGCGCTCGAACACCACGTGGTCCTTGGAGGTGTGCAGCGCTATGCCGGCGCCGGCCAGCAGGCCGCGCACACGGGCGTCGCGCTGCAGGGCCGCCGGCTCGTCGTCGTGGTTGGCATAGACCGCCTGCACGTGCAGCGCGCTGGCCAGCGCGACGAGTTCGTGTGCCGCATGGCCGTGGCGCACCAGCAGGCGGACCCCGGTGCGGCCGTGCTGCTCGCCCAGCGCGGCCAGCGCCGCATCGAGTTGCGTCACGCTGTCGTGGATGAACTCGACGCGCCGGTCCGTGCGCAGGCCGCGCTCCAGCAGCGGGTCGAGGATGTCACGGTCGAAGACGAAGGCGCACCAGACCTGACGCGCCGCCTTCAGCGCGTGGAACAGCGCGGCATGGTCGTGGGCGCGCAGGTCGCGGCGGAACCAGACCAGCGCGGAGTCCAGCGCGGGGGCATTCTTGTCGTGATGCATGGGCCGAGTCTATAAAATGCCCGCATGGCCGGCGCAGCGATCAACCTCACGAACCACTTCCTCATCGCCATGCCCGGCATGGGGGACGGCACGTTCGCCGGCACGGTGATCTACCTGTGCGAGCACACCGAGAAGGGTGCGCTGGGCCTGGTGATCAACAAGCCGATCGACATCAAGCTGAAGAACCTGTTCGAGAAGGTGGAGCTCACGCTCGACCGCGAAGACCTGGCCGAGGAGCCGGTCTACTTCGGCGGCCCGGTGCAGACCGAGCGCGGTTTCGTGCTGCACGAGCGCCTGGGCGGCGAGGCGACCGAAGGCGGCACCTACAACTCCTCGCTGCAGATCCCCGGCGGCCTGGAAATGACCACCAGCAAGGACGTGCTGGAGGCGCTCGCCAACGGCGCCGGGCCGAAGAAGGTGCTCGTGACGCTGGGCTACAGCGGCTGGAGCGCCGGCCAGCTGGAGGACGAGATCGGCCGCAACGGCTGGATCAACGTCGGCGCCGAGCCCGGCATCATCTTCGACACGCCGGTGGAGCAGCGCTACGACAAGGCGCTGTCGCTGCTGGGCATCGACCCGCGCATGCTCAGCCAGGAGGCGGGGCACGCATGAGCATGGCGGTGCCGGCCATGCCTTCCATTCCCCGCAGCTTTCTCGCCTTCGATTTCGGGCTTCGCCGCGTCGGCGTGGCCAGCGGTAACTCGGTCACCCGCCAGGCCACGCCCATGAAGACGGTCTCGGCCGAGGGCGAACAACGTTTCGCGGAAATCGCCAGGCTCATTGCGCAATGGCAACCCGATGCGCTGGTGGTGGGCGTGCCGTTCCACCCGGACGGCGCCGAGCACGACAATACGCGGCGCGCGCGGCGCTTCGCCCGCCAGCTGCACGGCCGCTTCGGCCTGCCGGTGCACGAGGTGGACGAGCGCTACACCACCACCGAGGCCGCGGCCGCGGGCGCACGCGACCTCGATGCAGCCTCGGCTGCCATCATCCTGGATCAGTACCTGAGGAACCTGGAATGAGCAGCCTTCTCCTCGATGCCGAAGCGCTCTATGCCGACCTGCTGGCCGGCGCACGCATGCTGATGCAGCCCGGCAGTGCCCTGGTGGGCATCTGGTCGGGCGGCGCCTGGCTGGCCGAGCGCCTGCAGCGCGACCTGAAGATCGAGGGCGAGCATGGCGTCATCTCCAGCGCCTTGCACCGCGACGACTTCGGCTCGCGCGGCATGGCCGCCGGGGCCGACCACACGCGGCTGCCCTTCGAGGTCGAGGGCCGGCACATCGTGCTGATCGACGACGTGCTCTTCACCGGCCGCACCACGCGCGCCGTCATCAACGAGCTGTTTGACTTCGGCCGCCCGGCCAGCGTCACGCTGGCGGTGCTGGTCGACCGCGGCGGGCGCGAGCTGCCGATCCAGCCGGCCTTCTCGGCCGCGCGCGTGGCCCTGCCGCGCGGACAGCGCCTGTCCCTGGCCCGCGACGAAGCGGGCCGATTCAGCTTCGACATCAAGGACGCCGCCTGATGCTCTCGAAAAGAAACCCCCAGCTCAACGCCCACGGCGAGCTGATCCACCTGCTGTCGATCGAGGGCCTGCCCAAGGCGGTGCTGACGCAGATCCTCGACACCGCCGGCACCTTCCTGTCGGTCAACGACCGCGAGGTGAAGAAGGTGCCGCTGCTGCGCGGCAAGAGCGTGTTCAACCTGTTCTTCGAGAACAGCACGCGCACGCGCACCACCTTCGAGATCGCCGCCAAGCGCCTGTCGGCCGACGTCATCAACCTCGACATCGCGCGCAGCTCCACCGCCAAGGGCGAGAGCCTGCTCGACACCATCGCCAACCTGTCGGCGATGCACGCCGACATGTTCGTGGTGCGGCACAGCGAGAGCGGCGCGCCCTACCTGATCGCCCAGCACTGCGCGCCGCACGTGCACGTGGTCAACGCCGGCGACGGCCGCCATGCGCACCCGACGCAGGGCCTGCTCGACATGTACACCATCCGCCACTACAAGCGCGACTTCACGCAGCTCACGGTGGCGATCGTCGGTGACATCGTTCACTCGCGCGTGGCGCGCTCCGACATCCATGCGCTGACCACGCTGGGCGTGCCGGAGATCCGCGCCGTCGGCCCGAAGACGCTGGTGCCCGGCGACCTGCGCGAGATGGGCGTGCGCGTGTGCCACGACATGGCCGAGGGCATCCGCGGTGCCGACGTGATCATCATGCTGCGCCTGCAGAACGAGCGCATGAGCGGCGCGATGCTGCCGTCCGCCGGCGAGTTCTTCAAGAACTACGGACTGACGCCCGAGAAGCTGGCGCTGGCCAAACCCGACGCCATCGTCATGCACCCCGGGCCGATCAACCGCGGTGTCGAGATCGACTCGGCGGTGGCCGACGGCACCCAGAGCGTCATCCTGCCGCAGGTGACCTTCGGCATCGCGGTGCGCATGGCGGTCATGTCCATCATCGCGGGCAACAACGCATGAAGATCCTCATCCAGAACGGGCGCCTCGTCGACCCCGCCAGCGGCCGCGACGAGACGGCCGATGTCGCCATCGCCGCCGGGCGCATCGTCGCCATCGGCGGCGTCAGCGCCGACTTCACGCCGAACCGCATCATCGACGCCAGCGGCCTGGTGGTCGCGCCCGGCCTCGTCGACCTGGCCGTGCGGCTGCGCGAGCCCGGCCACGAGCATGAAGGCATGCTGGAGAGCGAGATGGCCGCGGCGATGGCCGGCGGCGTGACCAGCCTCGTGTGCCTGCCCGACACCGACCCGCCGTTGGACGAGCCGGGCCTCGTCGAGATGCTCAAGTTCCGCGCGCGCAACCTCAACCTCGCCCGGCTGTACCCGCTGGGCGCGCTGACGCGCGGCCTGAAGGGCGACACGCTGACCGAGATGGCCGAGCTCACCGAGGCCGGCTGCGTCGGTTTCTCGCAAGCCGAGGTGTCCTGCCGCGACACGCTGGTGCTGCACCGCGCTCTGCAGTACGCCAGCACCTTCGGCTACACCGTGTGGCTGCGCCCGAACGACAGCTGGCTGGGCAACGGCGTGGCCGCCAAGGGGCCGCTGGCCACGCGGCTGGGCCTGTCGGGCGTGCCGGTGATCGCCGAGACGATCGCGCTGAACACCATCTTCGAGCTGGTGCGCGACACCCGCGCCCGCGTGCACCTGTGCCGCATCAGCAGCGCCGCGGGCATCGAGCTGATCCGCGCGGCCAAGGCCGAAGGCCTGCCCGTGAGCTCCGACGTGAGCGTGAACCACCTGCACCTGACCGACGTCGACATCGGCTACTTCAACGCCGCGATGCGGCTGACGCCGCCGCTGCGCCAGCAGCGCGACCGCGATGCGATCCGCGCCGCGCTGGCCGACGGCACGGTGGATGCACTGGTCAGCGACCACACGCCGGTCGACGCCGACGCGAAGAACCTGCCCTTCGCCGAGGCCGAGCCTGGTGCCACCGGGCTGGAACTGCTGCTCGGACTGACGCTGAAATGGGGCGCCGAGAGCGGCCTGCCGCTGGCGAAGACGCTCTCTGCCGTCACGCAGCGCCCGGTGGCGGTGCTCGGCGACGCGCTGGATTCGCTGGGTTCGAGCACCGGCCGGCTGGTCGAGGGCGGCGTGGCCGACCTGTGCCTGTTCGACCCGACAGCGCACTGGACGGTGCGCCCCGCCGCACTGCGCAGCCAGGGCAAGAACACGCCCTTCGCCGGCTATGAGCTGCCGGGGCGGGTGCGGGCGACGATCGTCGGCGGGCACGTGGCCTTCGAAGCCGCGCGCGACTGAGGCCGGCGCCAGGGTGCGTGGGCTGATCGCGCTGTGGCGGCTCGGTGCCGCCGTGCTGCAGGTCGCGGGTGGCGCGCTCATCTGTGGCCTTCTGTTCCCCTTCCTGAAGCCGGCGCAGCGCATGGCACACGTCGGCCGCTGGTCGGCACGCATGCTGCGCGCGCTGGGCATCCGGCTCGAGGCGCAGGGCAGCGTGCACCCCGGTCCGGTGCTGCTGGTGGCCAACCACATCTCGTGGGTCGACATCCTGGCCGTCAATGCGGTGCATCCGGCACGTTTCGTCTCCAAGGCCGACGTGAAGCACTGGCCGTTTCTCGGCTGGCTGGTGGCCTGCGGCGGCACGCTGTTCATCGAGCGCGAGCGCAAGCGCGACGCGCTGCGCGTGGTGCACCAGATCGCCGAAGCGCTCAAGTCGGGCGACGTGGTCGCGGTGTTCCCCGAGGGCACGACGGGCGATGGACACGGCCTGCTGCCCTTCCATGCCAACCTGCTGCAGGCCGCCATCGCCACCGAGGCGCCGGTGCAGCCGGTGGTGCTGGCCTACCGCGACGCGGCGTCGCCGGTCAGCCAGGCCGCGTCCTACGTGGGCGACACCAGCCTGGCGCAATCCCTGTGGTCCACCGTGACGGCCGACAAGCTCGTCGCCCGGGTGGTGGTCGAGAATGCGCAGGGCACGCGCCATGCCGACCGGCGCGCGCTGGCCGAGCATCTGCGCGAGACCATCCTGGGCCGGCTGCAGGAGGACCGGGCTTGACGCCGCTGACGATCCGCCGTGTCGCCATCGACACCTTCCGCGAGCACGTGGCCTACCTGCACCGCGACTGCACGGCCGTGCGCGCCGAGGGCTTCCAGGCGCTGTCGAAGGTGGAGGTCAGCGGCAACGGATCGAGCATCCTGGCGGTGCTCAACGTGGTCGACGACGCATGCATCGTCGGCCCCACCGAGCTGGGCCTGAGCGAAGAGGCCTTCGCTCGCCTGGGCCTGTCAGCGGGCCACGGGGCCAGCCTGCAGCATGCCGAACCGCCGGCCTCGATCGCCGCGCTGCATCGCAAGATCGCCGGCGAGCGCCTCTCGCGCGACGACCTGCACGGCATCATCCGAGACATCGCGCAGATGCGCTACACGAAGATCGAGCTGGCGGCCTTCGTCGTGGCGGCCAACCAGTTCGAGATGGACCGCGACGAGGTGCTGCACCTCACCGAAGGCATGATCGCCGCCGGCCGCCGCCTCGACTGGCACCAGGAGGTGCGTGGCGGCCCGGTGGTCGACAAGCACTGCATCGGCGGCATCCCGGGCAACCGCACCTCGATGCTGGTCGTGCCCATCGTTGCCGCGCACGGCATGCTGATCCCCAAGACCTCGTCGCGCGCGATCACCTCGCCGGCCGGCACCGCCGACACGATGGAGGTGCTCGCGCAGGTCGAGCTGCCCTTCGACCGGCTGGCCGCCATCGTGCGCGAGACCGGCGGCTGCCTGGCCTGGGGCGGCACGGCCGACCTGTCGCCGGCCGACGACGTGCTGATTTCGGTGGAGCGACCGCTGGGCATCGACTCGCCGGGGCAGATGGTGGCCTCGATCCTGTCGAAGAAGATCGCCGCAGGCTCCACGCACCTGGTGCTCGACATCCCGGTCGGCCCGAGCGCCAAGGTGCGCGGCATGCCCGAGGCGCAGCGGCTGAAGAAGCTGTTCGAGTACGTGGCCTCGCGCTTGCAGCTGCACATCGATGTGGTGATCACCGACGGCCGCCAGCCGATCGGCCGCGGCATCGGCCCGGTGCTGGAGGCGCGCGACGTGATGCAGGTGCTCGAGAACGACCCTGCCGCGCCGATGGACCTGCGCCAGAAGGCGCTGCGCCTGGCCGGCCGCGTGATCGAGTTCGACCCCGACGTGCGCGGCGGCGACGGCTTCGCGATCGCGCGCGACATCCTCGACTCCGGCCGTGCGCTGGCGAAGATGAACCAGATCATCGATGCGCAGGGCCGGCGGCCGTTCTCGTGGGCGGCACCGCCGGTGGCACCGCTGTGCTTCGACGTGCTGGCGCCGCGCGACGGCGTGGTCACCGCGATCGACAACCTGGCGGTGGCGCGCATCGCGCAGCTGGCCGGCGCGCCCAAGGTGGCCGGTGCCGGCATCGACCTGCTGCACCGCCTGGGCGACATCGTGAAGGCCGGCCAGCCGCTGTACCGAGTGCATGCGCGCTTCGAGGCCGACCTCGACTACGCGCGGCGCAAGTCCGAAGCCGACGCGGGCTTTCGTGTCGGCACGGCCGACGAACTGCCGCGCGACTACGTGCTGCGCGACAACGGTGCCGGGTTCTGACCCAGGGAGTGCGCATGCTGCTGGCCTTTGCCGACGAAAGCCCGCTGGCGCACGCGCTGGCGCGCGAGATGGACTGCGAGCTCGCCTTCGTCGAGACGCACCGCTTTCCCGATGGCGAGATCAGGCTGCGGCTGCCGCCGGCGCTGCCGCCACGCGTGGTGATGCTGCGCGGCCTGCAGCAGCCCAACGACCGGCTGGTGCAGCTGCTGCTGGCCGGGCGCACCGCGCGCGAGCTCGGTGCGCGCCACCTGACGCTGGCCTCGCCCTACCTCGCCTACATGCGCCAGGACATGGCCTTCCAGCCTGGCGAGGCCGTGAGCCAGCGCATCGTCGTCGGCTTTCTGGGCAGCCTGTTCGACCGCGTGATCACGATCGACCCGCACCTGCATCGCATTGCTTCGCTCGACGAGGTGATGCAGGGCTCGCGGGGCGTCGCTTTGACGGCCGCGCCGCTGCTCGGCGCCTGGATCGCTTCGCAGTGGCCGGCCGATTCGCTGCCGCTGCTCGTCGGTCCCGACGAGGAGGCCGAGCAGTGGGTGCGTGCGGCCGGCGAACGCACTGGCCTGCAGGGGCTGGTCTGCCGCAAGACGCGGCGCGGCGATCGCGATGTGACGGTCGAACTCCCGGCACAGGACATCACTGGTCGCGATGTGGTGATCATCGATGACGTGGCCAGCACCGGCCACACGATCGTGCAGGCTGCGGCGGCCTTGCGCGAGCGGGGCGTCGCCTCGATCGACGTGGCCGTGGTGCATGCGCTGTTCGGCGGCGATGCGATCGAACGGTTGATGCAGGCCGGTATCCGCCAGGTGTGGAGCACCGATGCCGTGCCGCATTCGAGCAACGTTGTCACGGTCGCGCCCCTGCTGGCGAGGGCAATCGCGGATTGCGACTGAATGGGAACGCATCCCACACTGGCTTCTCGCATCGCTAGGGGAGCCCATGCATCTGCTCAGGCTGATCCAAAGCCAGGTGAAGCTCGGCGAGCCCTTGCCCTGGGGCGTGCGTGACCAGCAGGGCAAGTTGCTGCTGGCCCGTGGGCAGGTGATCGCCAACGAGGCACAACTCGCCGCCCTGCTCGAGCGTGGTGCGAGCGTCGACATCGAGGAGGTGCGCGCGGCGGCACGGGGCGACGCCGATACGGCCCGGCCGGTGAGCCTGTTCGCGCAGTGGGAGCAGGTGCTGTGGCAGCTCGATCGTGTGCTTCGCAGTGTCGGCGGCGAGCCGGGCTTCGGCCAGCGTGTGAACGAACTCGTGCAGCGCATCGAGGCGTTGACACTGCGCGACCCCGACATCGCGATCTACCTGACGGTGCGCCAGGACCCGAAGCGACTGACGATCTACGCGCTGGCCCACTCCGTGCACTGCGCGATGGTGTCGCTACTCATGGCACGGCGGCTCGGCTGGGACGAGGAGTCCACGCACGCGCTGATGAAAGCCGCGTTGACGATGAACATCGCCATCCTCGACCTGCAGGGCCGCATGGCCGCACAGGGCGTGCCGCCCACGCCGCCGCAGATGGACATGATCCGCGTGCACCCGACGCAGGGTGTGGAGATGCTGAAGGCGGCCGGCATCGACGAACTGCCCTGGCTCGAGTCCATCGCGCACCACCACGAGCGGCCGGACGGCACGGGTTACCCGGCCGGTCTGCGCGAATCGGGCGAACAGGCCACGGTGCTGCGCTATATCGACGTGTTCATGGCCAAGATGGCGCCGCGGGCGCTGCGCGCACCACTGTCTGCGCAGCTCGCCGCCCGGCAGCTCTTCCAGGAATCCGGCGGCGCGCCGGCGTCGGCGGCGATCATCAAGGAGTTCGGCATCTACCCGCCGGGAGAGTTCGTGCAGCTCAAGTCGGGCGAGATGGCGGTGGTGGTGCGCCGCGGCGCCAATGCCAGCACGCCGCTGGCCGCCGCCATCACCGACCGGCACGGCTTGCCCAATGTCAATACGGTCGTGCGCGACACCTCGAAGCCCGAATTCGCCATCGCCGCGCTCGCGGCAGAGAAGAACCTGGTGCTGCGCGTGCCGCCGGAGCGGCTGTTCGGCTTGCCGGAGTGACCCGGATCCCGGATCAGGCCTTGCCCTGGTTCGCCACCGCTGCCGCCGCCTTCGCCGCCGCTTCCGCATCGCCGAGGTAGTAGCTGCGGATCGGCTTGAGCGCGTCGTCCAGTTCGTAGACGAGCGGGATGCCGTTGGGGATGTTCAGGCCGACGATGGCGTCTTCGGAGATGCCGTCGAGGTACTTCACCAGCGCGCGGATGCTGTTGCCGTGCGCGGCGATCAGCACGCGCTGGCCGGAGCGGATCGCCGGCGCCAGCGTGTCGTTCCAGTAGGGCAGCACGCGCGCCACCGTGTCCTTCAGGCATTCGGTCAGTGGCACCTCGCCGTCGGCGAGCTTCGCGTAGCGCGGGTCGCTGCGTTCGGTGCGCGGATCGCCCGGCTCGAGCGCCGGCGGCGGCGTGTCGTAGCTGCGGCGCCAGACCAGCACCTGCTCGTCGCCGAATTTCTTCGCCGTCTCGGCCTTGTTCAGGCCCTGCAGCGCGCCGTAGTGGCGCTCGTTCAGGCGCCAGGAGTTCACCACCGGCAGCCAGGTACGGTCCATCTCGTCCAGCGCGTGCCACAGCGTCCAGATGGCGCGCTTGAGCACCGAGGTGTAGGCGACGTCGAACTCGTAGCCCTCGGCCTTGAGCAGCCGGCCCGACTCGCGCGCCTGCGCCACGCCGGTGGGCGTGAGGCCCACGTCCGTCCAGCCGGTGAAGCGGTTCTCGAGGTTCCAGGTCGATTCGCCGTGGCGGATCAGTACGAGCTTGTGCATGGGCTGGCCGGGTTCGGGATGAGGGAATGCCGGGCTCGGCCCGGTGGCGTCAACCCTGAATTCTATAATTCGCGTTTTTCGCCGCAGCGGCTGAAGGCTCCCGTGAAGTTCTTTATCGACAACTGGGTTCTTTTCCTGGCCGCCATCACCTCCGGCGGCCTCCTGCTCTGGCCGATGATTTCGCGCGGAGGCGGTGCCGGGCGCATCTCGCCGGCGCAGGCCGTGCAGATGATCAACCGCGAGAAGGCCGTGCTGATCGACGTCAGCGAGCCCGACGAGTTCGCCGGCAGCCACGCCACCGGCTCGAAGAACGTCCCGCTCGGCCGGCTCGAGGCTTCGGGCGACCTGCCGAAGAACAAGACGCTGCCGCTGGTGGTGGTGTGCCCGAGCGGCACGCGCGCCGTGCGCGCCGTCGCGACGTTGAAGAAGCTCGGCTTCGAGAACTCGCATGTGCTTGCCGGCGGCCTGGCCGCCTGGCGCGAAGCCAACCTGCCCGTCGAGAAGAACGCCTGAGGACGTGCCATGCCTGCCGTGAAGATGTACACCACCCAGGTCTGCCCGTACTGCCAGCGCGCCAAGGCGCTGCTCAAGCAGCGCGGCGTCGAGCAGATCGAGGAGATCCGCGTCGACCTGCACCCCGCCGAGCGCGACACCATGGTGCAACTCACCGGCCGGCGCACCGTGCCGCAGATCTTCATCGGCGACACGCATGTCGGTGGCTGCGACGATCTGGTCGCGCTCGACCAGCGCGGCGGCCTCGCGCCGCTGCTCGCTGGCTGACTCCCCGCGCAGCGATAATCCCGGGCTCGCCGCCATTTCGACGGCACCCCTTCATCCAGAGATTCCCATGGCCGACGACAACCTGACCCCGGTGTTCCAGATCCAGCGCATGTACCTGAAGGACTTGTCGCTGGAGCAACCCAACTCGCCGCAGATCCTGCTCGAGCAGTCGCAGCCGGCCGTCGACATCCAGCTCGGCCTGGGCGCCGAGGCCATCGCCGACGGCGTCTATGAAGTGGCCGTCACCGCGACGGTGACGACCAAGGTCGCCGACAAGGTGCTGTTCCTCGTCGAGGCCAAGCAGGCCGGCATCTTCGAGATCCGCAACATCCCGGGCGACCAGCTCGACCAGATCATCGGCATCGCCTGCCCCGGCATCGTCTACCCCTACCTGCGCGCCATCGTCTCCGACGTGTGCACGCGTGCCGGCTTCCCGCCGGTGCTGCTGGCCGAGGTGAACTTCCAGGCCATGTTCGAGGCGCAGCGCGCCCAGGCCGCGGGCCAGAACGGCTCGGGCATCATCACCAGCGTCAACTGAGGCGCTTGCCGCGTCGCGCATGAACCTGACGGTGCTCGGCGCGGGAGCGTGGGGCACCGCGCTGGCCGTGAGCGCCTGCACGCGGCAGCCCACACGGCTGTGGGCGCGTGATGCGGCGCAGGCCGCGGCGATGCGCAGCGAGCGGCGCAACCGGCGTTACCTGAACGAGATCACGCTGCCGCCCGCGCTGCAGATCGACGCCGACTTCGACGCCGCCGTGGCGCACGCACGCGGCGGGCTGCTGGTGGTGGCGACGCCGATGGCCGGGCTGGAAGGCATTCTTCGCCGCCTGCCGGCCGACGCGCCCGGCGTGCTGTGGCTGTGCAAGGGTTTCCAGGAAGGCAGCGGCCTGCTCGGCCACGAGATCGCCCGTGCAGCCTGCCCGTCACTGAGCGCCGGCGTGCTCTCGGGCCCGAGCTTCGCCATCGAGGTCGCGCGCGGCCAGCCCACCGCACTGGTGGCGGCCAGCCACGACGCGGCGCTCGCCGAGCGTGCCGTCGAGGCCTTCCACAGCGACACGATGCGCATCTACACCTCCAATGACCCGGTGGGCGTGGAGGTGGGCGGCGCGGTGAAGAACGTGATGGCCATCGCCACCGGCATCGCCGACGGCATGCAGCTCGGCCTGAACGCGCGCGCCGCGCTGGTCACACGCGGCCTGGCCGAGATGACGCGGCTGGGCCTGGCGCTGGGCGCGCGCGCCGAGACCTTCATGGGCTTGTCGGGCCTGGGCGACCTGGTGCTCACCACCACCGGCGAGCTGTCGCGCAACCGCCGTGTCGGCCTGCTGCTGGCGCAGGGGCAGACACTGGCGCAGATCCTCGCCGAACTCGGCCACGTGGCCGAGGGCGTGCTCAGTGCGGCCACCGTGCTGCAGCGCGCACAGGCGCTGAACGTGGCGATGCCGATCACCGAAGCGGTGGTGGCGGTGCTGGAGCGCCGCATCACGCCTGCGCAGGCGCTGGGCCTGCTGATGGGCCGCGAAGCGCGGTCCGAGAACTGAGAGAGGAAGCGCCGCATGCATCGCCGCCTGATCCTTCGCACTGCGGCTGCGTCCGCTGCCACGCTGGCGCTGCCCGCCTTCGCGCAGGCCTGGCCCGCGCGGCCGATCCGGCTGGTCGTGCCGTTCCCGCCGGGCAGTTCGCCGGACCTGATCGCGCGCCTGGTAGCCGAGCCGCTGTCGGCCGCGCTGGGCCAGCCGGTGGTGATCGACAACAAGCCCGGTGCCGGCGGCAACGTCGGCACCGGCATGGTCGCCAAGGCCGAGCCGGACGGCCACACGCTGCTCTTCACCATTCAGGGGCCGCTGGTCACTGCACCGCTGCTCAGCAAGAGCCTGAATTACGACCCGGTCAAGGAACTGGCACCGGTCACGCTCGTGGCCACCTCGCCGAACCTTCTCGTCGTCGACCCAAAGCTGGGCGCCGAGACGCTGGCCGACTTCGTGCGCGTGGCCAAGGCCCGGCGAGGCGAACTCAACTACGGCAGCGTGGGCAACGGCAGCGCGGCGCACCTGGCGATGGAGCTCTTCAAGCGCCGCGCCGGCATCGAGCTCGTGCACGTGCCCTACCAGGGCTTCCCGCAGGTGGTCAACGCCATCCTCGCTGGCCAGGTGCAAGCCGGGTTCATGGTGCCGGGCATCGCGATGGGCCAGGTGCGCGCCGGCAAGCTGCGCGGGCTCGGCGTGACGACGCTGGGCCGCTCGGCCGCGCTGCCGGACTTCCCGACGCTGGTCGAGCAGGGCTACCCGGAATTCGAGGCGATCTCGTGGCAGGCGGTGCTCGCGCCGGCGAAGACGCCAGCGTCCATCATCGAGCGCCTGTCGCGCGAGCTGGTGCGCATCATCAAGAGCGACGAGGTGCGCACGAAGATGCTCGCGCAATACTTCAGCGCCGCCGGCACCGCGCCGGCCGCACTGGCCGGCCTGATGGCCAGCGAGCGGCTGCGCTGGGCCCAGGTCATCAAGCTGGCCGACGTCAAGCCGGAGTAGCGGGCACCTCGGATGGCGTCGCGGCGCCGGCGTAGCCGCACTGCCGCCACGCCTCGAACACCGCGACGGCGACGGCGTTGCTCAGGTTCAGGCTGCGCTGGCCCGCACGCATCGGCAGGCGCACGCGCTGCGCGGGCGCGATGCGCTCACGCAGGTCCGGCGGCAGGCCGGCGCTTTCCGATCCGAACACCAGCCAGTCGCCCGGTGCCCAGGCCACATCGGCGAAGCCACGCGTGCCACGTGTCGTGAAGGCGAAGCAACGTTCCGGCGGCGGCGCGCAGTCGCTCAGCAGCGCTTGCCACGAGGCGTGGCGGCGCACGCTGGCGTACTCGTGGTAGTCGAGCCCGGCGCGCACGAGCAGCTTGTCGTCCATCGAGAAGCCGAGCGGCTCGACGAGGTGCAGCGTGCAGCCGGTGTTGGCGGCCAGGCGGATCACGTTGCCGGTGTTGGGCGGGATCTCCGGGTGCACGAGCACGATGTTGAACATGGTGAGGCGATTCTCCCGCAGCGCGGGCGCCCAGGCCTGCTCAGGCACCATCGGGCCGCGGCGTGCGCGCCAGCACCCACAGCCGCACGCGAGACGCGCCGGCCTGCAGCAACGTGCGCGCCATCTCGGCGGCGGTGGCGCCGGTGGTCATCACATCGTCGACCAGCACGACGCTGCGGCCGGCGATCTCGGCCCGGCGCAGCGGCTCGACCGCGAAGGCCGAGCGCACGTTCGATGCGCGCCGGTCGAGCGGCAGGTCGACCTGGTGCGGCGTGTCGCGGATGCGCAGCAGCAGCCGGGCGTCGGCCGGCGGGCCGAGGCGGCGAGCGATCTCCCACGATTGATTGAAGCCACGCTCGCGAAGCCGCGCGTCGCTCAGCGGCGCGGGCAGGAGCAGCTCGGGCGGCGGCTGGCCGCGCACGGCCTCGCGCAGCAGTCCCGACAGCACAGGCGCCAGCTCGACGCCGCCCTGGAACTTGAATCGCGCGATCAGGGCGCTCCACGGCGCGCCGTAGTCGAGCGCGGCGATCGTGCGTTCGAAGGGCGGCGGATCGCGCAGGCACTCGCCGCACACCGGCTGCCCGGCCGGCACGGCGATCGCGCAGCGCTCGCAACGCGGCCGTGGCGCAGCGAAACGCTGCCGGCAGGCGTCGCACAGCGCACCGCGGCCCCAGTCGCGGCAGATGCTGCATTGACCAGGAAGGGAGCCGAGAAGTGACGCCAGCGACACCGGCTCAATATACTGCCCGCCCATGAGCGAGCCGCCTGCCTCCGACCTGACTGCGCGCGGCCTCGATCCGATGGCAGTGGATGCTGCCTTGCGCCGTCTGGCGCGCGCCGACGAAGCGCCGTGGCTGCACCGCGAGGTGGCGCGGCGCATGGCCGAGCGCTTGGCCATCATCCGGCTGCAGCCTGCACAGCTGATCGACTGGTGGAGCTGGCTGGGCGCGGGTGCCGAACTGCTGGCCAATGCCTACCCTGCGGCGCGGCGCATCGCCGTCGAACCCACGCCGGCGCTGCGTTCGCGCAGCGAGTCCGCGCTGCGCGCACCCTGGTGGTCGACCCGACGCTGGACATCGCCAGCACCCATCGTGCTGGGCGAGGGCGACGAACTGCCCCGCGGCACGCAACTCGTGTGGGCCAACATGATGCTGCACGCGGTGGTGGATCCGCCGGCGCTGTTCGCGCGCTGGGAGCGGGCCCTGGCCGTCGACGGCTTCGTGATGTTCTCGTGCCTGGGTCCTGGCACGCTGCGCGAGCTGCGTGCGCTCTATGGGCGACTGGGCTGGCCGGTGCCGACGCCGAACTTCATCGACATGCACGACCTCGGCGACATGCTGGTGCAGGCCGGATTCGCTGACCCGGTGATGGACCAGGAGACGATCACGCTGCAGTGGCCGAGCACCCAGGCCCTGCTCGACGAACTGCGCAGCCTCGGCGGCAACGCCTCGCCGTTGCGCGCCGGTGGCCTGCGTACGCCGCGCTGGCAACGGCGGCTGCTGCGCGAACTCGAATCGCTGGCTGGCGCCGACGGCCGCCCCGCGCTCGCCTTCGAGGTGGCCTACGGCCACGCGTTCCGCGCCGCCCCGCGCTTGCGTGGCGGCGAGGAGACGACCGTGTCGCTCGACGACATGCGCGCCATGGTGCGTGGCCGGAGAGCCGGGCCGGTGAGCTAAACTCTTGCAGTTGATCAAAGCAGCGAAGAAAAGATCGTGCTTTGAGGTCGTACGCGCAGTCAGCGAGCAGTAAGCAAGGATGACGATCGACGCCTCATCGATGTCGAGCGAACCCGGTCCGCCACGATTGCGGTTCGGGCGCGCTTCGCAGGCGGGTTCGGATCCTTGTTCGGTGCAGTGGGAGCTTCGACGCAACTGTTCGTTGACGCCGAGGCAGATGTTGGGGTTTTACCTGGGTCTGAGCGGCATCTCTCTCGGCATTGCCGGAATATTCTGGTGGCTGGGTGCGACGCTGGTCATGCCCTTCGCCTGGCTGGAAGTGCTGGCGGTCGGTGTGGCGCTGCTGGTGCACGCGCGCCACGTCACCGACCGAGAGAGCATCTGGCTGCAGGGCGGGCTGTTGACGGTCGAGCGGGCCTCTGGCGCGCGAACCGAGCGGTGCGAGTTCTGCACCGAGTGGGTGAGGGTGGAGTCCATGTCCCGTGACGGTTCGCTGATCGAGCTGTGCGAGCGTGGCCGGAAGGTGAGGGTGGGGCGCTTCGTGCGACCCGAGTTGCGGCGGCAACTCGCCGACGAGATGCGGTGGGTGCTGCGGCGGCATGAAGCGGTGCAGGGGCTCGTGCCTGGTTCGGCCTGAGCGGGATCCAGAAACTGACGTGACAACGATGAAGACGATCAAATCACTCCGTGCAACGTTGGCGCGAGTCGCCCTTACCGCAGGTGCCACGCTGGCGACGCAAGCCGCCCTGGCCGTGAACAGCCTGCCCGGCGGCCCGGCGGTCAATCAGCTCGACCTGCATCCGCCGGTCACGCAGATCGCCGCCGACCAGCGCTGGCTGCACTACTTCATGCTGATCATCTGCACGGTGATCTTTGTCGCCGTGTTCGGCGTCATGTTCTATTCGATCTTCAAGCACCGGAAGTCGAAGGGGGCTGTGTCGGCCAACTTCCACGAGAGCGTCAAGGTCGAGATCGCCTGGACGGTCGTGCCGCTGGTCATCGTGATTGCCATGGCGCTGCCCGCCACCAAGACGGTCGTGGCAATGAAGGACACCAGCTCCGCCGATCTCACGATCAAGGCGACCGGCATCCAGTGGAAGTGGGGCTACGACTACCTCAAGGGCGAAGGCGAAGGCATCGGCTTCGTGTCCACGCTCGACGTGACGCACCGCGAGATGTCCAACAGCGGCAAGCCGCCGGCGACCGACAACTACCTGCTCAAGGTCGACAACCCGCTGGTCGTGCCGGTGGACAAGAAGATCCGCATCATCACCACCGCCAACGACGTGATCCACGCCTTCATGGTGCCGGCGTTCGGCATCAAGCAGGACGCGATCCCCGGCTTCGTGCGCGACACCTGGTTCCGTGCCGAGAAGACCGGCGACTTCTACGGCCAGTGCGCCGAGCTGTGCGGCAAGGAACACGCCTACATGCCGATCCACGTGAAGGTGCTGTCGCATGCCGACTACAGCGCCTGGGTCGACGGCAAGAAGAAGGCCATGGCCGCGCTGGCCGACGACCCGGCCAAGGAATGGAAGCTCGACGAGCTGGTGGCCCGCGGCGAGAAGGTCTATGCAGCCAATTGCGCCGCCTGCCACCAGGCCAGCGGCAAGGGCGCCGGCCCGATCAAGCCGCTGGACGGCGCTGCCGTGGTGCTCGATGCCGACAAGCTCAAGCAGATCCAGGTGCTGCTCAATGGCCAGAACAACGGTGCCATGCCCGCCTGGAAGCAACTGTCGGACACGGAGATCGCCGCGGTGATCACCTACACGAAGAACAACTGGTCCAACAAGACCGGGCAGCTCGTTCAGCCGGCCGACGTCGTCGCTGCACGCAAGTAAGAACTCGTCGAATCAGAAGGCATAAGGAAACGGCATGAGCGCAGTCATTGACCAGCATGGCCACCACGGTGACCACGCCCACGATCACGACCACGATCACCACGCACCCCACGGCTGGCGCCGCTGGCTGTTCGCGACGAACCACAAGGACATCGGCACGATGTACCTGCTGTTCTCGTTCGCGATGCTGATGGTCGGCGGCGTGCTGGCGCTGCTGATCCGCGCCGAGCTGTTCCAGCCCGGCCTGCAGGTCGTGAACCCGCAGCTGTTCAACCAGCTGACCACGATGCACGGCCTGATCATGGTGTTCGGCGCGATCATGCCGGCCTTCGTCGGCTTCGCGAACTGGATGATCCCGCTGCAGATCGGCGCGGCGGACATGGCCTTCGCGCGCATGAACAACCTGAGCTTCTGGCTGCTGATCCCGGCCGGAGCGATGCTTGTCGGCTCGTTCTTCATGCCCGGCGGCGCGCCCGCTGCGGGCTGGACGCTGTACGCGCCGCTGACGCTGCAGATGGGCCCGTCGATGGACGCCGGCATCTTCGCGATGCACATCATGGGCGCGAGCTCGATCATGGGCTCGATCAACATCATCGTCACGATCCTGAACATGCGCGCGCCGCGCATGACGCTGATGAAGATGCCGCTGTTCTGCTGGACCTGGCTGATCACCGCCTACCTGCTGATCGCGGTGATGCCCGTGCTCGCCGGCGCCATCACGATGACGCTGACCGACCGCCACTTCGGCACTCACTTCTTCAACCCCGCCGGCGGCGGCGACCCGGTGATGTACCAGCACATCTTCTGGTTCTTCGGCCACCCCGAGGTCTACATCATGATCCTGCCGGCCTTCGGCATCGTCAGCGCCATCATCCCGGCGTTCGCGCGCAAGAGGCTGTTCGGCTACACCTCGATGGTCTACGCGACCGCTTCGATCGCCATCCTGTCGTTCATCGTCTGGGCCCACCACATGTTCACCACCGGCATGCCGGTCACGGGCCAGCTGTTCTTCATGTACGCAACCATGCTGATCGCGGTGCCCACCGGCGTGAAGGTGTTCAACTGGATCGCCACCATGTGGCGCGGCTCGATGACCTTCGAGACGCCGATGCTGTTCGCCGTCGGCTTCCTGTTCGTGTTCACGATGGGCGGCTTCACCGGCCTGATCCTCGCGATGGCGCCGGTCGACATCCAGTTGCAGGACACCTACTACGTGGTGGCGCACTTCCACTATGTGCTGGTGGCCGGCTCGCTGTACGCGCTGTTCGCCGGCTACTACTACTGGAGCCCGAAGTGGACCGGCGTCATGTACAACGAGACGCGCGGCAAGATCCATTTCTGGGGCTCGCTGATCTTCTTCAACGTGACCTTCTTCCCGATGCACTTCCTCGGGTTGGCCGGCATGCCGCGCCGTTATGCCGACTACCCGATGCAGTTCGCCGACTTCAACATGCTCGCGTCGGTGGGCGCCTTCGGCTTCGGGCTGATGCAGGTCTACTTCTTCTTCTTCGTCGTGCTGCCGACCATGCGCGGCCAGGGCGTGAAGGCGCCCCAGCAGCCCTGGGACGGTGCCGAAGGCCTGGAGTGGGAAGTGCCGTCGCCGGCGCCGTTCCATACCTTCGAGACGCCGCCCCTGCTGAACCCGTCGGCCACCAAGGTGCTGGGCTGACACCATGGCGCTGACCCCCGAGCAGAAGAAGAGCAACCTGCGCCTGGGCCTGATCCTGGCCTCGGTGGCGGTGGCGCTATTCGTCGGCTTCATGGTGAAGAGCGCGTTCATCGGCGTCTGAATCCGGCATGTCGAACCTTCCGATCGGGCCCGATCCGACCCTGCGCAGCGACAACCTGCGCATGGTCGGCAAGCTGGTCGTCGTGGCCGCGCTGATGTTCGGCTTCGGCTACGCGCTGGTGCCCATGTACCGTGCCATCTGCTCGGCACTGGGCATCAACGTGCTGTCGGTGGCCGAGCGGCAGGTGCCCGGCAATGCGCCGGCCGAGCGCAACACGCAGGTCGACACCAGCCGGGTGATCACGGTGGAGTTCGACGCCAACGCCCGCGGCCCCTGGGACTTCAAGCCCGCCAAGCGCTCCATCGACGTGCATCCGGGCGAGATGGCCACGGTGATGTACGAGTTCCGCAACAAGCAGAACCGCACGATGGCCGCGCAGGCCATCCCGAGTTACGCGCCGCGGCAGGCGATGGCGCACTTCAACAAGATCGAGTGCTTCTGCTTCAACGAATACACGCTGAAGGCGGGCGAGAGCAAGCAATGGCCGGTGGTGTTCATCGTCGACCCGAAACTGCCCAAGGACGTGCGCACGATCACGCTGTCGTACACCTTCTTCGAGGTCGGCGGCAAGACTCCCGCCGAGCCGGAGGCGACGGTGCGCGCGCCCGTGCAGGAGCCGCGCACATGAGCGACGGCCTGCGCGAAGCGGTGCAGCGCAAGGGCTCCTTCCTGCAGACGATGCGGGCGGTGGCTTGGTCGTTCTTCGGTATCCGCAAGTCCAGCGGCTACGAGCAGGACATCGGCAAGCTCAACCCGGTGCACGTGGTGATTGCCGGCGTGATCGGCGCGTTGTTGTTCATTGCGGCGCTGGCGCTGCTGGTGAACTGGATCATCGCCAGCGGTGTGGCGACATAGAGAATCGAACAGGACCCTGAGGAGAAACCATGTCGGCAGCGACACAACACGGGCAGACCCCCTACTACTTTGTTCCGGCGCCTTCGCACTTCCCGGTGCTCACCGCCACGGGACTGTTCTTCGTCATCCTCGGCGCGGGCCAGTGGGTCAACGGCCATGGCTGGGGCGCGTGGGTCACGCTGTTCGGCTTCCTGATGTGGGCGTTCATCCTGCAGGGCTGGTTCCGTGCGGCCATCAACGAGAGCGAAAGCGGCCTGTACGGCAGCCGCATCGACGTCTCGTTCCGCTGGAGCATGAGCTGGTTCATCTTCTCGGAGGTGATGTTCTTCGCCGCCTTCTTCGGTGCGCTGTACTGGACACGCCTGCACTCGCTGCCCAACCTGGGCAGCCTCGAAAACGCGTTGCTCTGGCCCGACTTCAAGGCGGTCTGGCCGAGTGCCGCCGCCGGGGCCACCGGTTCGCCGGCGGGCATCGTCGAGCCCTTCACGACCATGGGCCCGTGGCCGCTGCCCACCATCAACACGCTGCTGCTGCTGACATCCGGCGTGACGTTGACGATCGCGCACCACGCGCTCGTCGCCGGCAATCGCGGCAAGACGATCCTGTGGATGTGGATCACCGTGCTGCTGGGCGCCACCTTCCTGTGCGTGCAGGCTTACGAGTACATGCATGCCTACCGCGACCTGAACCTCAAGCTCAGCTCCGGCGCCTACGGCTCGACCTTCTTCATGCTGACCGGCTTCCACGGTTTCCACGTGCTCGTGGGCATGCTGATGCTGCTGTTCATCACGCTGCGCCTGATGAAGGGTCACTTCACGCCGCAGCGCCATTTCGGCTTCGAGGGTGCCGCCTGGTACTGGCACTTCGTCGACGTGGTCTGGCTGGGCCTGTACATCGTGGTGTACTGGGCCTGACGCAGCGACCCGGCACCCGCGAAGAACGCCGCGAAAGCGGCGTTTTTCATTGCCGGCCGATCGCCGCGCGGTTCAGCGACCGATCGGCAGGCCCTTGGGCTGGATCCAACCCATCCACCAGGCCAGCATGACGCAGGCGAACAGCAGCACCGACAGGGCCACCCGCAGGGCCAGTGCGCGCATCATGTTGCCGGTCTTGGGCTTGCCGTCGCGGCCATCGCGCACCATGAACACGCCCGCCGACAACAGCGCTCCGAGAATGCCGACGAACGCCACCGCAAGCAGGATCTTCATGCGAGCTGATTATCCGCCTTGCCCCGTGAAGGGGCTTCGCAGGTGAGCGGGCTCGGCGTGCGGCAACGGGCCGCTCTGGTGCTGCTGGCCGCGCTGCTCGGCGCGAGCCTGACCGCCCGGCTGGGCGCGTGGCAACTCTCCCGCGCCGCCGAGAAGGAGCAGGCACAGGCCGCTCTCGACTCGCGCGGCGCGGCGCCGCCGCTGGCGCAGGCCGAACTGGCCGACCAGGCGCAGCAGGCCGCGACACAGCATTTCCGGCGCATCGCGCTGCGCGGCCGCTGGGTCGATGGCCGCACGGTGTTCCTGGACAACCGACCGATGGCCGGTCGGCAGGGCTTCTACGTCGTGACGCCACTGCTGATCGGCGAGGGCGGCGACGCCGTGCTGGTGCAGCGCGGCTGGGTGCCGCGCGATGCCAACGACCGCACGCGCGTGCCGGAGCTCCCAGCGGCCGCAGGCGTGGTGGAGGTCGAGGGCCGCATCGCCCCGCCACCGTCAAGGCTCTACGAGCTCGGCGCCGAAGGGCAGGGGCCGATCCGGCAGAATCTCGATCTCGACGGGTTCGCACAAGAGACGGGGCTGCGGCTGCGGCCGCTGTCGTTGCTGCAGGCCGACAGTGCCGGGACCGCGGGCGACGGGCTGCTGCGGCAATGGCCGGCGCCGGCGGTCGACGTCCACAAGCACTACGGTTACGCCTTCCAGTGGTTCGCACTCGCGGCCTTGATCACGGGTCTTTATGTCTGGTTCCAACTCGTCCGCCCCCGGCTCCGACGCCAAGCTTGAAGCGGCGTCGCCGCTTAGCTTCACGGTGCACACGATGCCTTCGCCCGGCCTCGATGACGCGGCACGCCGCACGGCCATCGGCCGGCTGAAGATGCTGCTGATCCTGGCGGTGTGCGCCGCGCCGGTGATCGCCTCCTACCTGGCCTACTTCTTCTACCGCCCCGAGGGGCGCACCAACTACGGCGAGCTCGTCGACCCGCTGCGCCCGCTGCCTGCAGCACTGCCGCTGAGCGATCTGCAGGGCCGCGCGGTCGAGGCGAAGTCCTTGCACGGCCAGTGGCTGCTGCTGGTGGTGGCCGGCGGCGCCTGCGACGCCGGCTGCGAGAAGCGCCTGTGGCTGCAGCGCCAGCTGCGCGAGGCACTCGGGCGCGAGAAGGACCGCGTCGACAAGATCTGGCTCGTCGACGACGCACAGGCACTTCGGCCCGAAACGCTGCAGGCCGTCAGCCAGGGCGACCCGGTCACCGTGCTGCGCGTGCCGCGCGAGGCACTGGCGCAGTGGCTGTCGCCCTCCGCCGGCCACTCGCTCGAGCAGCACTTCTACGTGGTCGATCCGATCGGCAACTGGATGCTGCGCGCGCCCGGTGACCCGGAGCCGGCCCGCCTGAAGCGCGACATCGATCGGCTGCTGCGCGCCTCGGCCGGATGGGACCGCGCTGGCCGCCCCTGAGCGCCGGCACATCCATGGACGCACAGCCGCTCTACGACCTCACGCCGATCGTGCGCATGGCCGCGCTCGGCGTGGTACTGGCGCTGGGCCCGCTGGCCTGGGTGTGGCTGCGCCATCGCGGCGCCACGCCGGCCGTCCGGATGCGCGCGCTCACGCTGCTCACGCTGTTCCTCACGTTCGATCTCGTCGTTTTCGGCGCCTTCACCCGCCTGTCCGACTCCGGCCTGGGCTGCCCCGACTGGCCGGGTTGTTACGGCAATGCCAGCCCGCTCGGCGCGAAGGCCGAGATTCATGCCGAACAATCGCTGCGCCCCGGCGGCCCGGTCACCCATGGCAAGGCCTGGGTCGAGATGGTTCACCGCTACCTCGCCACGGCGGTGGGCGTGCTGATCACGGTGATGGCGCTGGCCAGCTGGTTCGAAGCGCGCCGTGGGCGGGCCACGCCCTCGCCGTGGTGGGCGACAGCGACGCTGGTGTGGGTCTGTGCGCAGGGCGCGTTCGGGGCGCTCACCGTCACGCTCAAGCTCTACCCGGCGATCGTCACGCTGCACCTGCTCGGCGGCATCGGGCTGCTCGCCCTGCTGGCCGTGCAGGGCGAACTGGCGCTGCCGCGGCCGATGGTGCTCGACAACGGCACGCGCCGGCTGCTGCTGGCCGTGGCCGCGCTGACGCTGCTGCAGGTTGCGCTCGGCGGCTGGGTCAGCACCAACTATGCGGTGCTGGCCTGCAGCGACTTCCCCACCTGCCAGGGCGCCTGGTGGCCCGAGATGGACTTCCGCCACGGCTTCACGCTGCTTCGCGAGCTGGGCGAAACCCGGGGCGGCGACTTCCTGCCGTTTGCCGCGCTCACGGCGATCCACTACACGCACCGACTGATGGCCTACGCCGTGTTCGTGGCCTTGCTGTGGCTGGCCTGGCGACTGCATCGCAGCGCCCAGGCGGCGCCGCGCCGCGCCGCCTTTGCGCTGATCGGCGTTGCGCTGTGGCAGCTGGCCTCGGGGCTGGGCAACGTGGTGCTCGGCTGGCCGCTGGTGGCTGCGCTGGCACACACGGCCGGTGCCGCCGTGCTCGTCGCGTTGCTGGCCGTGCTCCTGGTCCGCACGGCACCAGCCTCCCTTCCCGAACACGGCGACAGCCGACAGCCCGCCCGGCCCGCCCGCGCGATGCTGTAGGCTGCGACGCCCGCCAGACCATGTCCGACACCCTCGCTTCCCACCCCGCCACCGCGACCTCGCTGCCTTCGCGCGTGCGCCAGTTCTACGTGCTGACCAAGCCGCGCGTGGTGCAGTTGATCGTCTTCTGCGCCGTCATCGGCATGCTGCTGGCCACGCCGGGCCTGCCCGACTGGCGCGTGACGTTGGCCGCCACCGCCGGCATCTGGCTGGTGGCTGCGGCCGCCGCGGCGTTCAACTGCCTGATCGAGCAGCAGATCGATTCGCGCATGGCGCGAACGTCCTGGCGACCGACGGCGCGCGGCGAGCTCACGCTGACGCAGACGTTGATCTTCTCCGGGCTGCTTTGCGCCGCAGGCGGCGCGCTGCTGTACTTCATGGTGAACCCGCTGACGATGTGGCTGACGCTGGCCACCTTCGTCGGCTACGCGGTGATCTACACCGTGGTGCTCAAGCCGATGACGCCGCAGAACATCGTCATCGGCGGCGCGTCGGGCGCCATGCCGCCGGTGCTGGGCTGGGCGGCCATCCGCGGCGAGGTCGGGCCCGAGGCGCTGATCCTGTGCCTGATCATCTTCCTGTGGACGCCACCGCACTTCTGGGCGCTGGCGCTGTACCGCGCCGAAGACTACCGCCGCTCGGGCCTGCCGATGCTGCCGATCACGCACGGCTCCGAGTTCACGCGCTTGCACGTGTTCCTCTACACGCTGGTGCTGTTCGCCGCTACGCTCCTGCCCTTCATCTCGGGCATGAGCGGCTGGTTCTACCTGGTGTCGGCTTTGCTGCTCGGCGCTGGTTTCATCGCCTACGCATGGAAACTTTGGCGCGAGTATTCCGACCAACTGGCACGCAAGACCTTCCGCTTCTCGATCTGGCATCTTTCTCTGCTGTTCGCGGCGCTGCTGGTCGATCACTACCTGGGGCTGCTGCTGTGAACGCTCATCGAAGACTGTGGTGCATCCTTGCCCTCGCGGCGCTGCTGGCCGGCTGCGAGAAGCCGGGTTCGGCTCCCGGCGCGGCGGCGCCTTCGTTCCGCGGTGTCGACGTCACTGGCGCCGAGTACGCCCGCACCTTCTCGCTGCCCGATCCCGACGGCAAGGTGCGCACGCTGGCCGATTTCAAGGGCAAGGTCACGGTGGTCTTCTTCGGCTACACGCAATGCCCCGACGTCTGCCCGACGACCATGGCCGAACTCGCCCAGGTCAAGAAGTCGCTCGGCGCCGACGGCGAGCGCGTGCAGGGGGTGTTCATCAGCGTCGACCCGGACCGCGACACGCCGGAACTGCTGAAGGCCTACATGGGCAGCTTCGATCCGAGCTTCGTCGCACTGCGCGGCACGGCCGACCAGGTTGCCGCCACGGCCAAGGAGTTCAAGGTGTTCTACGCCAAGGTGCCGGGCAAGACTGAGGGCAGCTACACGATGGACCACACCGCCGGCTCCTATGTGTTCGATCCCTCCGGCAAGCTGCGTTTGTTCGTGCGCTATGGTGGTGGTGCCGACTCGCTGGCGAACGACATCAAGGCCCTGCTCGCCGCCGGCTGAGTCGGGGCGCACCCACGATGACAAACGGCCCCTCGCGGGGCCGTCGTGCGTTGCAGTGAAGGTTCAGGCCGCTTCGGCCAGCGCCTTGCGCATCTTCTTCATCGCCGCGACCTCGATCTGGCGCACGCGTTCGGCGCTGATGCCGTAGTCCGCCGCCAGTTCGTGCAGCGTCATGCCGCCGCTGCTGTCGTCGTTCACCTTCAGCCAGCGTTCCTCGACGATGCGGCGGCTGCGCTCATCCAGCGCGCCCAGCGCGTGGGCGATGCCGTCGCTGGCCAGCCAGTCGCGGTTGCGCGCCTCGAGCACGCGCGTGGGCTCGTGGGAGTCGTCGGCCAGGTACGCGATCGGCGCGAAGCTCTCTTCGCCGTCGTCGGTCTGCGGCTCCAGGGCCACATCACCGCCGGACAGGCGCGTTTCCATCTCGAGCACTTCCTCGCGCTTGACGTTCAGCGTGCGCGCCACGGTGTCGACCTCGCCCTGCGTCAGCGTCGAGCGGTGAGTGTCAACGTCGGCAGCGTCGTCCTTCAGGCTCTGCTTCATCGAGCGCAGGTTGAAGAACAGCTTGCGCTGCGCCTTCGTCGTGGCGACCTTCACCATGCGCCAGTTCTTCAGGATGTACTCGTGGATCTCGGCCTTGATCCAGTGCAGCGCGTAGCTCACCAGGCGCACGCCCTGCTCGGGGTCGAAGCGCTTGACGGCCTTCATCAGGCCGACGTTGCCTTCCTGGATCAGGTCGCCGTGCGGCAGGCCGTAGCCGAGGTACTGGCGGGAGATCGACACCACCAGGCGCAGGTGCGACAGCACCAGCTGCCCGGCCGCGTCGAGATCGCCGCTGGCCCGCAACCGGCGCGCCAGAGACACCTCTTCCTCCTGCGTGAGCAGGGGCAGGCGGTTGGCGGCGCTGATGTAGGCGTCCAGGTTGCCCAGCGAGGGCACCATCGCCCACGGGTCGCGAACGGTCAGTGCGGTGGTCGGATTCATGTTCATGGAAGCATCAGACACTCTGAGTCTCCTTTTGTTCCCCCATATTAGCACTCGTGTCCCGAGAGTGCTGACGACGCCAGGCCGGCAAATGTGTGCAGTCGCTCACATCGCCAGGCTGGTCGGACGGGGTCCGGACGGGTCCCGTGCGGCGCGGCCCGCCTGTGCCAGACTTCCGGCCCTGGAGGACAGTGCATGAAGCTGGGCTGCATCGCCGACGATTTCACCGGGGCCACCGACCTCGCCAACAACCTGGTGCGTTCGGGCATGCGCACGGTGCAAACGATCGGGGTACCGGGCGGCGACGCGCCCGCCGGCGCCGATGCCGTGGTGGTGGCGCTCAAGTCGCGCACCCTCCCGGCCGCCGAGGCAGTGGCGCAGTCGCTGGTGGCGCTGCGCTGGCTGCGGGCGCAGGGCGCGCGGCAGATCTACTTCAAGGTCTGCTCGACCTTCGATTCCACCGACCGCGGCAACATCGGCCCGGTCACCGAGGCGCTGATGGATGCCCTGGGCTGCGACTTCACGATCGCCTGCCCGGCTTTCCCGGCCAACGGCCGCACTGTCTACAAGGGCTACCTGTTCACCGGCGACGTGCTGCTCAGCGAAGGCAGCATGCGCGAGCACCCGCTGACGCCGATGACCGACCCGAGCCTCGTGCGCGTGATGCAGCGGCAGAGCCGGCGCCGTGTCGGCTTGATCGAGCAGGCGGTGGTGCACCGCGGCAGCGAGGCCATCGCGCAGCGAATGCGAGAGCTGCGCGACGCTGGCGTGGGCATCGCCATCGTCGACGCGCTCGATGACGCCGACCTGCACGCGATGGGCCGCGCCTTTGCCACGCTGCCGCTGCTGACCGCCGGCTCCGGCGTGGCCATCGGCCTGCCCGCGAACTTCGGCCTGGTGCCCAGCGCCGGCGCGGCCGAGCTGCCCGAGCCACAGGGCTCACGCGCCATCGTTTCAGGCAGCTGCTCGACGGCGTCAAACGCGCAGGTTGCGGCTTTTCTCGCCCGCCATCCCGGGCGCGGCTTCGCGATCGACCCGCTGCGCCTGGCCGACGGCACCGATATGGCGGCGCAGGCACTGGATTGGGCGGCCCCGCGGATGGGCAGCGAGCCGCTGCTCGTCTACGCCACCGCGCAGCCCGAGGCAGTGAAGGCCGTGCAGGCCCGGCTGGGCGTCGAGAAGGCCGGCACGCTGGTCGAGCAGGCGCTGGCCCAAGTGGCCGCCGGCCTGGTGCACAGCGGCACCGGCCAGCTCGTGGTGGCCGGCGGCGAGACCTCCGGTGCCTGCGTGCAGGCGCTGGGCGTGCGCAGCCTGCGCATCGGCGCGCAGATCGACCCCGGCGTGCCCTGGTGCCATGCCGTCACGGGCAACGGACAGCCGCTGCACCTGGTACTGAAGTCGGGCAACTTCGGCACGACGGACTTCTTCGACAAGGCCTTCGAGGTGCAACGATGAACGGCGAAGCGTCGCTGCGCGAGGAGGTCTGCCGCGTCGGCGCGAGCCTGTACGCGCGTGGCTACGTGCACGCCAGCGCCGGCAACATCAGCGTGCGCCTGCCCGACGGCTACCTGATCACGCCCACCGACGCCTGTCTCGGCAGGCTCGACCCGGCGAAGCTGGCGCGGCTCGATCTCGAAGGTTGCCAGCTCGAAGGCGACCGCGCCAGCAAGACGCTCGCACTGCACCGCCGCATCTACGCCGCTGACGACACGGCGCGCTGCGTGATCCACACCCATTCGACGCACCTGGTGGCGCTGACGCTGCAGGGCGTCTGGCGGCCCGACGACATCGTGCCGCCGATCACGCCGTACTACGTCATGAAGGTCGGTCACGTGCCGCTGATCCCGTACCACCGGCCGGGCGCACCCGAGGTTGCCGAGCGGGTGGCCGAGCGCATCGCCGGCGCGCGCGCAGCCGGTCGGCCGATCCGCGCGGTGATGCTCGAGCGCCTGGGCCCGAACGTATGGCACGACAGCCCGGCCGAAGCAATGGCGACCCTGGAAGAGCTGGAAGAGACCGCCAGGCTCTGGCTGCTGTCGCGTGGCGAGGTCGATCCGCTGAGCGAGGTGCAGATCGACGAACTGCGGCGCAGCTTCGGCGCGCGCTGGTAGCGCGACGCTTCAGCCGAAGCGCGTCTCGCTGCGCTCGAGCACCTCGTCGACCACGGCGAGCAGCTCCGCCACGCTCACCGGCTTGGTGAGGTACAGGCTGGCGCCGGCCTGCAGCGCGGCGTCGATCTGCTGCGCCGTGGCGTCGGCCGAGACCACCACCACCGGGATGTCGGCCGTGGCCGGATCGGCCTTCAGACGTGCCAGCAGTTCCAGACCAGACAGATCAGGAAGGTGCATGTCCAGCAGCACCAGGTCGGGCGACTGCGCGCGGATCGCTCGCAGGCCGTCCAGGCCGTTCATCGACACTTCCATCTGCACCTGCGGCCGCTGCGCGAGGATGCCGCGCATCACCTCGACGTTGGTCTCGTTGTCCTCGACGTAGTGGACGATGCGCCGGTGGTACTCGGCGGTCGAGGTGATCAGCGGATCCAGGTTCGACGGCACCGTGTCGGGCTCGACGGCGCGCGGCAGCGCGAGGATGAACGACGAGCCCTCGCCGGCGATGCTGCGCGCGCGCAGTGAGCCGCCCATCAGCTCGGCCAGGCGCTGGCTGATGACCAGGCCTATGCCGGTGCCTTCCTGGGAGGAGCGCTCGCGGCCGAGGCGGTTGAAGGGCTGGAACAGCTCGCCGAGCTGGTCGGCCGTCATGCCCAGGCCGGTGTCGGTGACGGCGATCTCCACCATGTCGTGCGGCCGCAGCCGGCTGGCGATGTGCACGCGCCCGCCGTCGGTGTTGTACTTCACCGCGTTGCTCAGCAGGTTGACCAGCACCTGCTTGACGCGCGTGGTGTCGCCCATCAGCACGCCGGTACCGTCGGCCAGCTCGGTACTGACACGCAGGCCGCGGCGTTTGACGTCGGCCTCGACCATGGCCAGGCTCGCCGCCAGCAGCTCGGGCAGGTTGACCGGCTCGATCTGCAGCTTCAGATTGCCCGACTCGATGCGCGACAGATCGAGCACGTCGTTGATCATCTCCAGCAGATGCCAACCGGCCTGCTGTATCTGGCCTACCCAGGGCCGCTGGTCGGGCGACAGGGGCTGGCGGCGGTCGAGTTCGAGCAGCTGCGCGAAGCCCAGCATGGCGTTCAGCGGGGTGCGCAGCTCGTGGCTCATGCGCGAGAGGAATTCGCTCTTGGCGCGATTCGAGGCCTCGGCCCGCTCGCGCGCCGTCTCCGCTTCCTGCAGGCGCAGGTGCTCGCCGATGTCTTCCACGACGCCGACGATGCGCCGGGCCTGGCCGAACTCGTCGCGCAGCAGCGTCACCGTCGCCTGCACCCACAGAGTGTGGCCATCCTTGGCGATGTAGCGCTTCTGGCGCCGGTACATCGGGATCTCGCCGATGACCAGCCGGCCGGACAGCTCGACGTCCTGCGCCACGTCGTCGGGGTGGGTGTACTGCGCCGAGGTCATGGTCAGCAGCTCGTCGTCGCTGTAGCCGGTGAGCTCGCAGAAGCGCGGGTTGGTCTGCTTCACGTTGCCGCGCAGGTCGGTGTAGATGATTCCGATCGGCACGGTGTTCAGGATGTTGCGGAAGCGCTGCTCGCTGTCGCGCAGCGCCGCCTGCGCACGCTCGCGTTCGTGCACCTCGGCCTCGAGCGCAGCCGTGCGCTCGCGCACAGCGCCCTCGATGCGTCGCGCGCGGCCGCTGACCACCAGAAGCAGCGCGCCCAGCATGGCTGCGCCGAGCAGGCCGACCAGCGAAAACAGCCAGGCGTTCACGCCCTGGCCTTCCGGCACCTCGCTCGGCAAGGCGCCGGTGCGCAACTCCCAGCGGCGGCCGGCGTATTCGATCGTGCTCGTGTGCGAGAGCCCGGGTGTGCCGGCGCGGTCGCAATCGGGCGGCCCGGCCAGGCGACGCTGAGCCGCCTGCGGGTCGGCGTCGACCAGGCACAGGCGCAGGTAGCGCGGCAGGTCCGAGCTGATCGCGGCCAGCAGCGGCCCCGGACGCAGCGTCACGAACAGCACGCCATCCAGGGTGCCGTGGTGTTTCGGCTCGGTCGAACTCTCGTCGCTGTGCACGGCCCGATACACCACGACCCCGGTGCGATCGCCGTCGGCCATCGGCTGGGTCAAGGTGAAGGCTTCGCTCGCCACCGGCATGTCGGTGCGGTCGCTGACCTCCACCGCCGCGCGTGCGGCGGGCAGCGACAGCAGGTTCAGGCCCAGCGCCGCGACGTTGTCGCGCATCGGTTCGATGTAGCGCATCGCGATCACGCGGTCGCGCGGAAACCCCGCCGGTGCATCGGCCCGGTCGAACACACGGAATTGCGTCAGCCCTTCGGCCCGCGCCTGCGCCTCGAAGGCGGGAACGGCATGGCGTTCGACGACCTGGTACCAGCCGATTGCCGTGATGCGGCCCGGCGCCAGCCACGCGGCGGCGGCACGGCGCAGTTCATCGCGGCTCACCTCGTCGGAGGAGATGAACACGCCGCGCATCGCCTCGAGCGCCATCAGCGGCTCCTTCAGGCGAGCATCGAGCACGGTGGCGGCGTGGTTGGCATCGCGCGCGAAGACATTGCGCAGGCGCTCCTCGTCCCAGCGTCCGACCTGCGCGATCCCCAGCGCCATCACCAGCGTGACCAGCGCCAGCGTCAGGCCGACCATCAGGCGCCGGCCGGCCCAGTCGGCCCGCGGCCTGCCGATCAGCGTCAGCGCGATCGGCGTGCCGATCAGTGCACCGAAGCAGTCGCCGGCCCACCACGTGACCCAGGTGATCAGCGCCTGGCCCAAGGGGACCGTTCCGCTGGCGACCAGGGACAGGGTGGCCACGCTCGCATTGGCCATGCAGGCGAGCAGCCCGCCCAGGCCGAAGAGCACCGCCACGTCGCGCGGATCGTCGATCGCCTGCGGGTGGCGAGCATGTCGTTGCACCAGCCACGCGCCCAGCGAGGCCTGCAACGCGGCGCCCAGCGCGATCAGCACCGGCACGCCGAGCGCCGACAGGTCCAGGTTGCCGCGCAGGGCACTGAGCGACAGGTTCACGCCCAGCGCGCCCAGCACCACGCCGGGCAGCGCAATGCGGCCGTACACCAGCACGGCCGCCAGCGCGATGCCGGCCGGGGGAAAGAGCGGCGCCGCATAACTCGGCGGGATGGCCAGTTGCAGCGCTGCCAGACCGACGAGCAGGTAAGCCAGCGTGGTGCCGGAGATCACCCACAGCGCCAGCAACTTGTGCGGTCCAGGTGCCTCGGAAGCGGGGGTGGTCGGCAGCATGGGGGCAATCGGCTCAGGCCACTTCGTGCCCGGCGGCGGCCTGCCAGACCTCGGTCCAGTCCTGCGCGTCCAGCGTCAACGACACGGCGGCTATGGCTTCGCGAAGCGCGTCGATGCGGCGCGAGCCCGCCACCGGCAGCGGCCGGCTCGGGTGGCGCAGCAGCCAGGCGAAAGCCACCGTGGCGGCACTCACGCCGAGCCGCGCTCCGATCTGCCCGAGCGCCGCCTGCACGCGCCGCTCGGTCTCGCCGCCGCCGGCGAGCAGCGCGCCGCCGGCCAGCGGCGACCAGATCATCGGCCGGACGCGCAGGCGCTGCAGCTGGTCGAGCGTGCCGTCGGTGAGCGGCGCGCGCTGCAGCGGGTGCAGCTCGATCTGGTTGGTGACCAGCGGAAAGCGGCTGGCCAGCAGCTCGAACTGCCCCGGCGTGAAGTTCGACACGCCGAAGTGCCGCACCTTGCCGGCCGCGCGCAGCGACTCGAAGGCGCGTGCCACCTCGTCGGCGTCCATCAGCGGGTCGGGGCGGTGGATCAGCAGCAGATCGAGCCGGTCGGAGCGCAGCGCGCGCAGCGAGGTCTCGACGCTGGCTGCGATGTGCGCCGCCGAGCTGTCGTAGTGCTTGATGCGATGCTCCGGGCGCGCCGGCGCGACGAGCTTGATGCCGCACTTGCCGACCAGTTGCAGCCGCTCGCGCAGCGCCGGGGCGAGCGCCAGCGCTTCGCCGAACAGGCCCTCGACCGCATAGCCGCCGTAGATGTCGGCATGGTCGAAGCTGGTCACGCCGAGCTCGGCGCATTGCTCGATCCAGCGCAGGCGCTGCTGGGCGTCCCATTGCCAATCCGCCATCCGCCAGGCGCCCGCCACGATGGGGGACAGGCGGGGGCCGCCAGGCGCGAGTTCGGTCAGTGGCAGCGTCATGAAGCAAACATTATGGGCGGTTCAACGCCAGCCGAAGCGGCGTGAAAAGAGGTGTTTCATCGCCTCCACACACGCGGCGTAGGCCAGCAGCAGCGCGGTCAGCCAGCCGAACCATGCCGCCGGAAGCGAACGCATCTGCAGCGCGCCGGCCAGCGGGCTGGCCGGCAGCCACAGGGCAGCCAGCGCGACCAGCACGCCGGCGGCGATCAGCGGCGGCGCGGGCCAGTTGCCGGTGAAGGGCAGGGCGCGGCTGCGCAGCAGGAACACCGCCAGCGTCTGCGACAGCAGGCCCTCGACGAACCAGCCGCTCTGGAACAGCGACTGCAGCGCCGGCGTCTGCGCCTGGAACACCGACCACAGCACCGCGAAGGTCAGCACGTCGAAGGCCGAGCTGACCGGGCCGAAATGCAGCATGAAGCGCAGCAGGTCGTGCGGGCCCCAGTGCTGCGGCGTGCGCAGCGCCTCGTCGTCGACGCTGTCGAAGGGGATCGCCGTCTGCGCCAGGTCGTACAGCAGGTTCTGCACCAGCAGGTGGATCGGCAGCATCGGCAGGAAAGGCAGGAAGGCACTGGCCACCAGCACCGACAGCACGTTGCCGAAGTTCGAGCTCGCGGTGATGCGGATGTACTTCAGCATGTTGACGAAGGTGCGCCGCCCCTCGATCACGCCCGCCTCGAGCACGGCCAGGCTCTTCTCGAGCAGGATGATGTCGGCGGCCTCCTTGGCGATGTCCACGCCGGAGTCCACCGAGATGCCCACGTCCGCGGCGTGCAGCGCGGCCGCGTCGTTGATGCCGTCGCCGAGGAAGCCGGTCACGTGTCCGTTGGCGCGCAGCGCCCGCACGATGCGCTCCTTGTGCAGCGGGTTGAGCTTGGCGAACACGGTGGTGGTTTCGACGGCGGTGGCCAGCTGCGCGTCGTCCAGGCCCTCGATGTCGATGCCCTGCAGCGTGCCGGCCACCTCGATGCCGACGTCGCCGCATACCTTGAGCGTGACCTCGAGGTTGTCGCCGGTCAGCACCTTCACTGCCACGCCGCGCGCCGCCAGCGCCGCCACGGCCGGCGCGGCGGAGTCCTTGGCCGGGTCGAGGAAGGCGATGTGCCCGGCCAGCGTCAGGCCGCTCTCGCTGCCCACCCCGAAAGCTTCGTCGCCGGGCGGGAACTCGCGCACCGCCACCGCCACCACGCGCAGCCCCTCGCGGTTGAGCCCTTCGGTGACGGCGCGCACGCGCTCGCGCAGCGCGTCGTCCAGCGGCAGCTCGGTGCCCTCGCGGCGCACCGTGGTGCACACCGCCGTCACCTCCTCGACGGCGCCCTTGCAGATCAGCAAGCGCGTGCCGTCGGCGCGCGCCACCACCACCGACATGCGGCGGCGCTGGAAGTCGAACGGCACCTCGTCGACCTTGCGGAAGTTCTCCGCCACGCCCAGCCGCGGATGCAGCTCCACGTGCGCGAGCACGGCGGCATCGAGCAGGTTGCGCAGCCCGGTCTGGAAGTGGCTGTTCAGCCAGGCCAGCTCCAGCACCTGGGCCGACTCGTTGCCGAAGGTGTCGCTGTGGCGCGCGAGCGCGATGCGGTCCTGCGTCAGCGTGCCGGTCTTGTCGGTGCACAGCACGTCCATCGCGCCGAAGTTCTGGATCGCGTCCAGCCGCTTGACGATCACCTTGCGCCGCGACAGCACCACGGCTCCGCGCGCCAGCGTGGTGGTGACGATCATCGGCAGCATCTCCGGCGTCAGCCCGACGGCGATCGACAGCGCGAACAGCAGCGCCTGCAGCCAGTCGTGCTTGGTCGCTCCGTTGAGCACGAAGACGATCGGCACCATCACCAGCATGAAGCGGATGAGCAGCCAGCTCACGCGGTCGATGCCCTGCTGAAATGCGGTGGGCGTGCCCGGCGTGCTGGTAGCGTGCTCGGCCAACGTGCCGAACACCGTGTGCGTGCCGGTGGCCAGCACCAGCGCCGTGGCGCTGCCGCTGATCACGTGCGTGCCCATCAGGCAGATGCCGGGCGCGGTGGCGGCATCCTCGGCGCCCGGCCGCGCTGCTGCGCGCGAACTTCTCGACCGGCAGCGACTCGCCGGTCATCGCCGACTGGTCGATGAACAGGTCCTTGGCCGAGAGCAGGCGCAGATCGGCCGGCACCATGTCGCCGGCGGCGAGCAGGACGATGTCGCCGGGCACCAGTTGCGCGATCGGCAGCTCGATCTGCGCTGGCTCGTGGCCGCGCCGCAGCACCGTGGCCCGGTTGCCCACGCGGCCGCGCAGCGCTTCCGCCGAGCGTTGCGCGCGGGCTTCCTGGACAAAGCGCATCAGCGTCGACAGCAGCACCATCGCGCCGATGACGATCGCCGCGCGGGCATCGTGCGTGAAGGCAGACAGCGCCGCCAGCGCGCTGAGCAGCAGGCTGAACGGCGTGCGGTAGCAATGCCACAGGTGCAGCGGCCAGGGCACGTGCGCAGCGCGGGCGACTTCGTTGCGGCCGCTGCGCCGGCGGATCGCGGCTGCCTGCTTGGCGCTCAGCCCGTCGGGATGGCTGTGCAGCTGCTGCAACAGCGCGTCGGGCTCGGCCTGCGCGGCGGCCAGCAGCGGTGCCGAAGCTTGCGCCGGCAGCGGCTGGCCCCAGTGGCGCCCGCGCAGCATCTGCGGCACCGCGCTGCGCTGGAACAGCCGGCGCAACGCCTTGCGGCCGCGATGACGCGGTGGATTCAGTCGTCGTAGCACGTCAGCACGTACTCGCCCGGCGCGGCACCGAGCGAGGCGCCGCGCGGCAATGCCGGCGGCGCGCGCTTCTTCGACGAATGCGCGGCCAGCCAGTCGTGCCAGGCCGGCCACCACGAGCCCTCGTGCTCGGCGGCTTCGCGTTCCCAGGCGGCCGGGTCGATCCAGGGGCCGTGCGCGGCGCGCGTGCCGATGCGGTAGCTGCGGCGGGCGTGGCCCGGCTCGGAGACGATGCCGGCGTTGTGCCCGCCGCTGGCCAGCACGAAGGTGATCTGCGCCTCGCACAGGTGGTGCAGCTTGTACACCGAGCGCCACGGCGAGACGTGGTCGCGGGTGGTGCCGACCATGAATACCGGCACGCGCAGGTCGGCCAGCGACACCGCCCGGCCCTCGCGGCCGCCGACGCGGTAGGCGCCTGCCGCCAGCGCGTTGTGCAGGTACAGCGAGGTGAGGTACTCGTTGTGCATGCGCGCCGGCATGTGTGTGGTGTCGGCGTTCCAGGCCATCAGGTCGCTCGCCTGCTCGCGCTCGCCCATCAGGTACTCGCGCATGCGCCGTGTCCACACCAGGTCGCGCGAATGCAGGAACTGGAACGAGCCTGCCATCGCCTCGCCGGTGAGGTAGCCCTTGCCGCGTGTGAGCTCGCGAAGGTAGGCGACCTGGCTCTCGTCGATGAACAGGCCGAGCTCGCCCGGCTCGGAGAAATCGGTCTGTGCGGCCAGCAGCGTCAGCGTGGCCAGGGGCGCGAGCTTCTTCGCGCCGGCCACGATGCCCGCGCGCGCCAGCGCCGCCGCGGCGATGGCCAGCAGCGTGCCGCCCAGGCAGTAGCCCATCGCATGCACCGGCGTGCGCGGCGGGTGCAGCCCGGCGATGGCCTTCAGCGCCTCGAACGGGCCGAACTGCAGGTAGTCGTCCATCGTCAGCTCGTGGTCGGCGGCATCGGGGTTGCGCCAGGACAGCATGTAGACCACGTGGCCCTGCGAGACCAGGTAGCGCACCAGCGAGTTGTGCGGCGACAGGTCGAGGATGTAGTACTTCATGATCCACGAGGGCACGATCAACACCGGCTCGGGATGCACCGCCTTCGTCTGCGGCGTGTAGCGGATCAGCTCGACGAGCCGGTTGCGCATCACCACCTCGCCCGGCGTGACGGCGACGTCGCGGCCGACCTTGAAATGCGCCTCGCGCTCGGCGGCGGCACGCGCAGCCGGCGGCATGGACAGATCCTCCAGCCAGTTTGCGAAACCGCGCTGCAGCGGGCCGCCGAGGTTCTCGGCGTTTGCGTTCAGCACCACGGGATTCGTCGGCAGCCAGTTGGCCGGCGTCAGCACGCCCAGCCATTGCCGAGCCATGAAATCGGTGAGCTCCGCGTGGTGGCGCGTCATGCCCGGCAGGCGCGACGCCGCATGCCACCAGCTCTCAGCATTGCGGAAGCCCGCACGCATCACGTTGAAGGGCCAGCGCGCCCAGTCGGGGTGGCGGAAGCGCGGGTCGTCGTCGGCGGCGCCGGCGGGCGCATCGTCGCCGCGCAGCGTGTCGGTGGCCAGTTGTGCAGCGAGCGCCGCCAGCTCCATCTGCCGACCCGGCGACACGCCCAGGTGCCAGGCCCAGTCGGCCCAGGCCAGCGACAGCGACACCGGCGACAGGCCGCCGGTCAGCGGCGCGGCCGCGGCGTGCAAGGTGCGGTCCAGCCGCTCGGTGGGGGTTTCTTCGTGCGGTGCGTCGTTGCTCATGGTGCGACCATACGGCGGCGCACGATGGCGCCGATCAGGCCATTTTGCGAGCCTGGGTTTCAGTGCCGTTGACGCAGAATGGCGCGCGCGGGTGCCCAGGCCCTGGGGTGCTCAGAGCCGGTGTCCTGATCTCATCGCCGCAAGGCTGCCCCGACAGCTTGCCGACCCGTTGCGCGGGAGGCACAATTCCCACATGCCCACGCGCGACTTCGCCCTGGCTTTCCAGGCCCTCTTCGACCGCCTTCCCCACGCCATCGTATTGCTTGATGCGCAACGGCGCATCACGGCAGTCAATCCAGGCTTCACGCGCCTGTTCGGCTATGAGCCCGATGAGGTCGTCGGCCGCGATCCCGGCTTCTTCTATGCGGACCCTGCCGATTTCCAAGGGGTCGGCGCGCAGAGCTTTCGCCAGGCGCTGGAGCATCGCGAAGCCATCTTCGAGATCCGCTACCTGCGCAAGGATGGGGACTTTGTTCAGCGCGGAGTCGTCCGGTCGGCATCTACGACGATGCGAGCCCATCGGGGTGATCGATTGCACGTCGACGTCAGCGCCCGGCACGAGGCCGAGGAGCGGGGGCGTCCGCACGCCGAGATGGCCGAACTGGTGATTCAACGCACCGCCGAACTTGCGCATGCCAACGAGCAGTTGGCGCGGCGGGCGAGCCTGGCTGACGAGGCCAATCGCGCCAAGAGCGCCTTCCGGCCAACATGAGCCACGATCCGCACGCCGAGAACGCACATCGGGCCTGACGCACCGGTCGCACGAACGCGCGACCCGCAGCATCGCGACCGCCCGGCAAGATCGACGGCGCCGCCAAGCACCTGTTGCGGGGTGATCAACGACATCCTCGATCTGTCGAAGATCGAGGCCGGAAGGATCCGCGAGGCGATTTGCACTCGAAGACGCGATGGCGACCAGATGGTCAGCCCGCGGCAGGACAAGCGCTCGAACTGGTGATGACGCCGACCATCTGCCGCAGCACGCCAGGGGGACGCCACACGGCTGTCACAGGCACTGATCAACCGCGGCCAAGCCGAGTTCACCGACGCGGCTGGGTGAGGCTGCGGGGCACCGTGGTGGCTGACGACGGGCGCCGGCTCGAGCTTCGATTCGAGGTGCAGGACACAGGCCCAGGCATCGAGCCTGAGCGCCTGGCGCTGTTGTTCGAACCCTTCGAACAGGCAGACACCTCGAGCTCGCGCCGCCACGGCACCCGGCTGACCGCCCTGGCCGAAAGTGGGTGCGATGCGGGCGCGGACAGTGTTGTCGGTCAAGGAAGCAGGTTCTGGATCCGGGTGAACCTGGCCCACGCCGAGGACGCATCCGGACGTGCGGCACCGGTGTCGCTGGACGGCCTGCGCGCCTTGATCGTCGATGACCTGCCGGAGGCCTTGGCCGCCGAGGCAGAGCGCCTGGCGCTTCGGCAGGAGGTCGCACGGCACCCCAGCGGTGCGGCGCTGAGCTTGCAGCAGAGTACGCGGCTGGCCGACCTTCGACGTGGTGCCGGACCGGAAGATGCCCGGCCTGGACGGGATCGCGACGCTGGCTGCGCTGCGCCGGCTGCTGGGCGCCGGCATGCCACGAACGATTCTCTTCACCGCCTTCTCCGACCCGGGCTTGCGGGCCCTCGCGTTCGATGTGGGCTGCCATGAGGTGTTGGACAAGCCCACGTCGCCTTCGGCCCTGCTGGACACCCTGGTGCGGCTGCTGCGCCACAGCGCGACCGCTGCCGTGGCGCCAGCCCCGGATGAGCCCGGCGCGTACCGACAGCAACTGTCGCACAAGCACGCCGGCCAGCGTGTGCTGCTGGTCGAGGACAACCCCGTCAACCGCGAGGTGGCACCGAACCTGCGGGCGCGCAGCCGACGAAACCGCCGAGGATGGCGCGCGCGCCGTCGAACTGGCTTCGACGCGTGCGTACGACCTGATCCTGATGGACGTGCAGATGCCAACCGTCGACGGGCTGGAGGCGACGCGGCGGATCCGTGGCGCTCGGCCGGGCCATTCCATCATCGCGATGACAGCCACGCCTTGACGACGACAGGTCGCCCGCATCAGCGCCGGGTGACCATGTCGCCAAGCCGGTGGATCCGGACCGGCTTTATCAGGTGCTGCTGGCCTGGCTGCCGGTGCGTGCGCCTGCCGTGCTGCCGGCGATGGCGGCCAGCGAGGGGCGGAGGTCGGGCGCCTGCGAGCGCCGCCGTGACGACGTGCAGTCCGCACTGCGGCGTGTCGGCAACAACGTGGCGACCTTGGAGCGTGTACTGCGCTGTTTTGCCGGCTATTACCAACGCGGCGACAGCGCGTTGGCCCGGGCCATCGAAACCAGCGACCCCGCGGCACTTCTGCAGGCCGCGCACGCGCTGGCCGGTGCTTGCGGCAGCATTGGCGCCGTGGCGCCGGAGAGCCAGGCCAGAGCTGATCGGACGGCATGCGCGCGCGCACGACCCCGCCGTGCCGGGGAGCAGGCGGCAGTGGCGCCGGCGCGCAACCGCCGAGAAACCGTCCGAAGTGCTGGGCGCCAGCGCCGTCCAGCGCCCAGCCCGTAGACCGAACGATGCCAGCCCACCTGGCCCGCTCGCGCAGCCGCGCCAAACGCCTCGGGTCCTTCGTAATCCTTGTCCAGGCCGACGGACGCGAAGACCCGGCGGACCTCGGCGCTGTCGAGCGCGCGATGCAGCGCCAGGGCCATGCGCTCCACGGCGGCCCGGCGCGGCCGGCAGGGAGACCCCGCCCCGTCCCTACCACGAGGTCCCGAACCCTTCTCGGGCGAAGGTCGGCACGTCGGGCGTCGCGGCGCTGCGACGCGGACCTGTCGCGCCAGGGCGCACGCGCCCGCGCCCGCATCACCGCACCGCGGGCACGGCGCCGAACATGGCCGGCAGTTGCCCGCCAGCGGGTCCTGTACGCCGGGGCACCGCCGCGGGGCACAGGCGTCATGGTCAGGCCTGCGGCACGGGCGAACATCCGCCAACGAAGTGCGGCGTCGCACCGGCGGCCGACGTTCCGAAGACGGCTCGCCGGCTGTCCGCCCGCACCCATGCCACGAAGTCGGCCACGCTGACCACGGTGGCCGGGACCATCGGACCCACAGAGAGGGGCCAGGCTTTCAGCGGCACGGGAAGAGGTCGCGCCGGGTCGTACCCAACGAGCGATAGACGCGGGCACAGAAACATCATGGCATCGGGCACCAGAGGGCAACGCCCTTCCGGCGCGGCGCCGAACGTGCCGACGGCCAGACGCCCGCCGGCACCCGAGCGGTTCTCTGACGATGACCCGCCGCCCAGGCCTCGCGCAGACCCGCTCACGGCGCGCGGCGACGTCCGACGTGCCGCCCGGGCCGAAGCCGACGACGAGGCGCGCCATACGGCCCTGTGCACGCGTGGCACCCGTCGCAAGAGCAACGATGCATGCGGCAAGCCACTGCCGGCGTGGCTGCGAAATCGGGTCAGAAGATCGCCGTCATGAGGGCTCGCTTCCAGCAGCTCGTCGCTCAGGTCACTTCGGGCGGTATTGAAGTGGCTGGTCTCAGACGTTGAACAGGAAGTTCAGCACGTCGCCGTCCTTGACGACGTACTCCTTGCCTTCGGCGCGCATCTTGCCGGCGTCCTTGGCGCCCTGTTCGCCCTTGTAGGCGATGAAGTCGTCGAAGGCGATGGTCTGCGCGCGGATGAAGCCGCGCTCGAAGTCGGTGTGGATCACGCCGGCCGCCTGCGGCGCGGTGTCGCCGGCGTGGATGGTCCAGGCGCGCACTTCCTTCACGCCGGCGGTGAAGTAGGTCTGCAGGCCGAGCAGCTTGAAGGCGGCGCGGATCAGCCGGTTCAGGCCCGGCTCGGTCTGGCCCATGTCGGCGAGGAACAGCTCCTTGTCCTCGTCGCTCATCTCGGACATCTCGGCCTCGGTCTTCGCACAGATCGCCACCACCGGCGCCTTCTGCGCTTCGGCGTAGGCCTTCAGCTTCTCGAGCAGCGGGTTGTTCTCGAATCCGTGCTCGTCGACGTTGCCGACGAACATCGCCGGCTTGGCGGTGATCAGGCACAGCGGCTTGAGCACCACCAGCTCTTCCTTGCTGAAGTCGATGCTGCGCACCGGCTTCGCCTCGTTGAGCGCCGCCTGGCACTTGATCAGCACGTCGACCAGGCGCTGCGCCTCCTTGTCGTGGCCGGTCTTGGCGACCTTGGTGTAGCGGGCCAGCGACTTCTCGACGGTCGTCATGTCGGCCAGGCACAGCTCGGTCTGGATGACCTCGATGTCGGAGATCGGGTCGACCTTGCCGGCCACGTGGATGACGTTCTCGTCCTCGAAGCAGCGCACCACGTTGACGATGGCGTCGGTCTCGCGGATGTGCGCGAGGAACTGGTTGCCCAGGCCCTCGCCCTTGCTCGCGCCGGCCACCAGGCCGGCGATGTCGACGAACTCGACGATCGCCGGCACCACGCGCTCGGGCTTGACGATCGCCGACAGCTGGTCGAGCCGCGGGTCGGGCAGCTCGACGATGCCGACGTTGGGCTCGATGGTGCAGAACGGGTAGTTCTCGGCGGCGATGCCGGCTTTGGTCAGGGCATTGAAGAGGGTGGACTTGCCGACGTTGGGCAGGCCCACGATGCCGCACTTGAGGCTCATGGAGGGGCTTTCGGTATTCCGCGGGAAGAACGTGGATTTTAGGGGCCCGGCCTACACTGCCTCGACCATGACCCTGCCGCAGCTCATCAGCCCCCACGCCAAGGACCTCGGTGGCGGCTTCACCGTGCGCCGCTGCCTGCCTTCGGCGCAGCGCCAGGCGGTGGGGCCTTTCCTGTTCTTCGACCACTTCGGGCCGATCACCGCGCAGCCGGCCGACAACCACGACGTGCGGCCGCACCCGCACATCGGCCTGGCCACGGTGACCTACCTGTTCGAGGGCGCGATGCTGCACCGCGACTCCACCGGCGTGGTGCAGCGCATCGAGCCCGGCGCGATCAACTGGATGACGGCGGGGCGCGGCATCGTGCACTCGGAGCGCACGCCCGACGACCTTGCGCGGCAGGGTGCGGCGCAGCCATGGGCTGCAGCTGTGGTGCGCGCTGCCGGCCGAGCACGAAGAAGACGCCCCGGCGTTCCAGCACCATGCGGCGCACGAGCTGCCCGAGCTCAACCTGCCCGAGGCGGCGGTGCGCGTGCTGATCGGCTCGGCCTTCGGCGTCACCTCGCCGGTGGCCACCTTGTCGCCCACGCTGTACCTTGACATCGCGCTGGCCTCGGGCGGCTCTCTGGTGCTGCCCGATGTGGCGGTGGAACGCGCCGTCTACAGCACCGACGTCGACATCGAGCTCGGCGGCACGCCGGTGCCGGCCGGCACCCTGGCGGTGCTGGAGCCCGGCTCGCAGCCGCTGCTGCATGCGCGCCAAGGGGCACGGGTGGTGGTGATCGGCGGCGCGCCGCTGGGCCACCGCTTCATAGTGTGGAACTTCGTTTCCTCGCGCCGCGAGCGCATCGTGCAGGCGCAGGACGACTGGGAGGCGCAGCGTTTCGACAAGGTCCCGGGCGAGACCGAGTTCATCCCGCTGCCGCCGCGTCAGTCGAAAGCGTAGCTCGCGGCGCCGGTCAGGCCCACGCGCAGCGTGGACTCGATGCCTTCGAGGATCACCGCGTTCATGCCGAAGGTCAGCGCGCCGTCGAGCCGCGCGTCGGCACGGTAGCTGGCCAGCGTGTCGCCCACGGCGTGGCCGGTCTCGGCGGTGGCCGGGTCGACGTCGGGCATCGTGCAGCGGCTGCAGGGCTTGACCATCTTGATGCGCACCGGGCCCTCGGGCGCGGCGAAGACGATCTCGTCGAGGTGGTCCTCGCCATGCGCATCGAGCCCGTCGAGCACGATGTTGGGCCGGAAGCGCTGCATGGTGACCGGCGCGTGGCCGGCCGCGGCGAGGCGGCGGTTCAGCTCGTCCAGCCCGGCCGTCGAGGTGACGAGCAGCGGGAAGGCGTCGGCGAAGGCGTTCTCGGCCTCGATCGGGCCCGTCCAGCGCGTGTCGGACAGGCGGCGCTGCTCGGGGTCGAAGCGCGCCAGGCGCAGCTTGCCGCCGCGGTACGGGCCGAGAAAGTCGCTGAACCACTGCGCGGCCAGGTCGCCCATGTCGTAGGCCTTCACGGTGTCGTTCCACACCGTCACCTGCACCGGCTGCTCGACGGTGTCCAGCGCGATGTGCAGCGCCAGCATGCCCGGTGCGCGCAGCACCATGTCGTGGTGCTTGAGCGTGGGCTGGATCAGCGCCATGCGCGGCAGCTCGCGCTGCGTGACGAGCAGCCCGGCTTCGTCGACCACCATCCAGGCGCGGTCGAACTCGAAGCCGGTCTCGATGAGCAGCGCCTCGGGCACGGCGATGCCGGCGCAGGACTTGATCGGGTGCAGGTTCAGCCCGGCGATGCGGACCTCGATGTCGCCAGCGGCGTCGCTCACTTGAACAACCCCTTCAACAGTTTCTCCTTCAATTGTTGCTTGGGCGTGGGCGCCGAGGCTGCGCCGGCCGCCGCCGAGGCGCCGCCCGCCGGGGCCTTCAGGCCGAGCTTGTCGCGCAGCTTGTCTTCCAGCTTGTTCTGCACCGCGCCGGCGGCCACCGCCGACCACTGGATCTTCCACTCGATCGCTTCGAACGGGCCGGTCAGTCGCACCGGCACCGTCACGCCCTTCAGCGCGGCGAGTTCGGCGCCGCCTTGCCCCGCCGCCGTGCCGGTGACGGTGGCGCGCGCCGTGTAGTCGATGCGGCCCTTGCCGATGTCCGCCGCGCCGTCGCCGCCCAGGCGCAGGTAGGGGCTCTTCAGGTCGAGGTCGCTGCTGCGCGCCACGCCGTCGGCGATCTGGAAGCTCGCACTGAGCTCTGAGAAGTCGGTCTTCTCGGTCTGCACCGCCTTCGTCGAGGCGTCGTCCTTCAGCGACAGCGCAGCCTTCGCCTGGCGCATGCTCTTGGCCAGGTTGATGCCCTTGATCGCGCCGTCGCGCAGGTTCATCGAGGCCGTGCCGCGCAGGTGCGAGCGCAGTTCGCCGATGCTCTTGCCGGTGGTGTCGACGTCCATCGCGACGCGGCCGGTGCCTTCGAGCAGGTCCTTGCCGGCCACGTCCTTGAGCAGCGCGTTGACGTTCACGCCGGTGGCCACCGCCTTCACCGCGATGCGGTTGGCGCGTGCGTCGGCCAGCGCGTTGGCGTCCAGCGCGCCGCCCCAGGCCTTGGCCTGCAGCACCGGCACCTTGAGCATGCCGTTGTCGAGTTGCGCCTCGATGCGGGCGTCGGCGATGCGGTACTGGCGGAACACGAAGCTGCCGGCGCGCAGCGACACGTTGGCGTTCAGCGCGCGCAGGGGCGACAGGTCCACCGGCGCGTCGGCCGGCGCCGGTGCGTTCTTGTCCGGCGTGGCGCCAGCGGAGGCGCCCGCGGGCAGCAGGGTGTTCAGGTCCAGCGCGTCGAAGCGTGCGTTGGCCTTGACGAACAGCGGGCTGGCCGACAGGTTGGCGTTGCCATCGATCGCGAAGTTGTTCGTGTTGACCTGGCCCGACACCGCCCACTGCGCGGCCTGCGGCGAGGCCGAGGCGCTGCCCTTGAGCGAAAGCGCCACCGGCTTGAGGCCCTTGTCCTCGATGTTGGCCTTCAGCTCCAGCGCCTCCAGGCTGATCGCCGACTTGGCCGGCTTGATGCCGAGGTTGGCGCGCAGCGTGCCGTCGAGCTTGCGTGCCGCGCTGTTGCTCGACAGCTTCGCCTCGAAGGCGGGCAGGGCGACGGCGTCGAAGGTGCCGGTGGGCGCACCGCTCTTGAAGCTGGCGTTGACCGGCAGTTCGCCGCCGAGCTCGAGCTTGCCTTCGAGCGGGCTGCCCTTGAGCTTCTGGCCTTCGACGTCGAGCTGCGGCCAGTCGAGCTCGAGCGCCAGCGGGTCCTTGCCGCGGCTGCCCTTGACGCGCAGCTTGAGCTGCTCGACACGCAGGGCCTGCTTCGTCGGGTCGTAGCCGAAGGCGCCGATGGCCAGCGTGCTGCCGGCGACCTGGATCGCGCCGGCGCGGGCGGCCAATTGCAGTTCCAGCCCCTTGGCGTCGACCGAGCCTTTGGCGCCGTCGTAGGCGAGGGCGCCACGCACGTTGGTCTCGACTGCGCTGGCGCCGGGCACGTCGCCCTTGAACGTGAGGTTCATGTCGGCCAGGCGCACCGAGCCGGTGGCGAGGTCCGGTGTCAGACGGGTCTTGCCGTCGAGCGATCCCTTCAGCACCGGCTTCCTGAAATCGAACTTGGCGGCCAGCTCGATGGCCGACTCCACGCCGTTGGCGATGCGGCCGGTGCTCAGCGAGTCGAGCACCAGCTCGCCGTCGATGCCGCCCTGATCGTCCTTCACGCGGGCACGCACGTCCTTGAGGGTGACGCGGTCGATGTCGAAGTCCAGTGGCTTGCCGGCGGCGGACTTCGGCTCGGCTTTCGACGGCGCCGAGGCCGGCGCGGCGGGGCCGGCCAGGTCGTCGGTGTTGCGCCTGCCCTGGGCATCGCGCAGCAGTTGAGCACGCACGCCGCTGGCCTCGACACGGCCGACGACGACGCGGCCGCTGAGCAGCGGCATCACGTCGACCGCCAGCGCGGCGCTGTCGATGGCGGCGAACTGCTCGCTGCGGCCGGCTTCGCTCAGGTTGAGCCGGCTCAGCTTGACCGCCACCCGCGGGAACACCGACAGCTCGATCGGGCCGTCGATCGCCAGAGTGCGGTTGCGGTTCGCCTTCATCCAGTCGACCGCCATGCCCTTGTAGCGATTGGGGTCGAAGGTGCTGACGAGGTAGACGGCGGCGGCGATGGCCACCAGCAGCAGCACCGCGAGCGCGATGCCGATTCTCTTGATCCAGGCAGACATGGACAGGGGAGCGGGCCGCAGCGGCGCCCGCATGGAGCCGATCGGGAGCCGGGATTGTGCACCCCCTGCACAGCACGGTGCCGGGCCCGGCTGCCTACAATGCAAGGCGATGAAACACGTGGATGTGCTGGTGCGCGGGGCGGGCATCGTCGGGCAGAGCCTGGCGCTGTCGTTGGCGCGGCTCGGGCTGCAGGTGGGCCTGTGCGCGGAGCCGCCGCGCCCCGCAGGCACGCCTGACGTGCGCGCCTACGCGCTCAACGCCGCCTCGGTGGCGCTGCTGCGCAGCCTGAAGGTGTGGGATTCGCTGCCCGCGCAGGCCGCCACGCCGGTCTACGACATGCACGTGCAGGGCGATGCTGAGGGCGCGGCGATCGACTTCTCTGCCTGGGAGCAGAAGGTCGGCGAGCTGGCCTGGATCGTCGATGCGCCGGTGCTCGAGCGCGAGCTGGGCGCGGCGGTGCGCTTCTCGCCGCACATCCATGCGCTGGCGCCTGCCGCGGCCGAGCGCGTGGGGGCCGATCTGACCGCGCTATGCGAGGGCAAGGGATCGGCCAGCCGCGCCCGCCTGGGCGTGGGTTTCGAGCGCCACGACTACGGCCACAGTGCCATCGCTGCGCGTCTGGTGGCCGCACGGCCGCACGGGGGCACGGCACGGCAATGGTTCCGCTCGCCCGACGTGCTGGCGCTGCTGCCCTTCGATTCGCCGCAGCCGAGCTGTTCGTATGCGCTGGTCTGGTCGATGCCGCGCGAGCGATGCCGCGAGTTGATGGCGCTGGACGACACCGCCTTCGTGTCGGCCCTGATGGAAGCCACTCGCGGCGAAGCCGGCGAGCTGACGCTGGCATCGCCGCGCGCCGAATGGCCCCTGGCGATCGCCGAAGCCAGCGCCTGGAGCGGCCCCGGCTGGGTGCTGCTCGGCGACGCTGCCCATGTGGTGCACCCGCTGGCGGGCCAGGGCCTGAACCTGGGCCTGGCCGACGTGATCGCGCTGACCCGCGTGATCGCCGCGCGCGAGCCGTGGCGGCCGCTGGGCGACGAGCGGCTGCTGCGCCGCTATGCGCGCGAACGCACCCTGCCCACCTGGGCAATGGCGCAGGTCACCGACGGCCTGCTGCAGCTTTTCGCACAGCCGGCGCCCGCCGTGCGGGAACTTCGCAACCGCGGGCTGAGTCTGGTCAACCAGCTCACCCCTCTCAAGCGCTGGCTGACTGCCCGCGCGCTCGACGCCTGAAGGCCCCTCATGATCCGCTTCGTTCCGTTCGCACTCGCCGCCGCGCTGGCGCTGCCCGCCCTGGCTCAGGAGGCGGTCATCCGCAAGAACCTGAGCGAGCGGCTGCCCGACTTCCCGAAGATCGACGAGATCACGAAGACGCCGATCCCGGGCCTGTACGAGTTCCGCATCGGCACCGAGGTCTTCTACACCGACGAGCAGGGCAACCACGTGATCGAGGGACACATCATCGACACGCGCACGCGTGTCAACCTCACGCAGGCGCGCGTCGACAAGCTCACGCAGATCGACGTGAGCAAGCTGCCGCTGAAGGACGCCATCGTCTGGAAGCAAGGTACGGGAGAGCGCAAGCTGGTGGTCTTCGCCGACCCGAACTGCGGCTACTGCAAGCGCTTCGAGCGTGACCTGAACAACGTCAAGGACGTCACCGTCTATACCTTCCTCTACCCCATCCTCGGTGGCGATTCGCCGGAGAAGTCGAAGAACATCTGGTGCGCCAAGGACAACACCAAGGCCTGGCGCGACTGGATGCTCGACGGCGTCACGCCGCCGAAGGTCATGGGCCAGTGCGATCTCGGCGCGCTCAACCGCACCGCCGAGATGGGCCGCAAGTACAAGATCAACGGCACGCCGGCGATCGTGTTCGAGGACGGCAAGCGCGTGCCCGGCGCGATGAACGCCGAGCAGATCGAGAAGCAGCTCGTCGCCAGCCGCAGCGCCCGGCCTTGAGCGCCACGCCGCCTCAGGCGTAGCGCAGTTCGCCGGTCTTGCCGCGGAACACGCGGTACGAGAACACCGTGTAGGCCGCGATGGCCGGCACCGAGATGCACACGCCGAACAGGATGAACTTCAGCGAGGCCGGGCTGCTGGCCGCCTGCCAGATCGTCAGGCGATCGATCACCACGTAGGGATAGATGCTGTAGGCGAGCCCGAGGAAGCCGAGCACGAACACGGCGATCAGCAGCACGAAGGGCAGCCACGAGGCCGGCCCGCGCACCACGCGCGAGTTGAGCAGGCCGCGCACCGCCAGCAGCAGCACGCCGGTCATCAGCGGGATGGCCGACAGCGCGATCACTTCGGGCAGCACGAACCAGCGTGCGCGCACCGTCTCGCTGATCCAGGGCGTGGCCATCGAGATCAGCAGCAGGCCGCCGACCATCGGCGCCCAGGCGATCTTGGCCCAGCGCACCGCGCGCTCCTGCAGTTCGCCCTCGGTCTTCATGACCAGCCAGGTGGCACCGAGCAGCACGTAAGCCATCGGCAGCGCGGCAGCGATGGCGGCGGCGAACAGCGGGTAGTTCCAGCCCTCGCCGAAGCCGCTGACGTAGCGCCCGAGCATCCAGCCCTGCGACACCGCGGCCAGCGTGGAGCCGGCGAAGAACAGGCGGTCCCAGGTCGGCTTGTGCGAGGCGCTGGCCTTGACGCGGAAGTCGAATGCCACGCCGCGCAGGATCAGCCCTACCAGCATCAGCGTGACCGGCAGGTACAGCTGGGTCAGCACCAGGCCGTGCGCCTTCGGGAAGGCCACCAGCAGGATGCCCACGCCGAGCACCAGCCAGGTCTCGTTGGCGTCCCAGAAGGGGCCGATGGAAGCGATCATCACGTCCTTCTCGGCCTCGCTGGCGCGGTGCATCAGCATGCCGACGCCGAGGTCGTAGCCGTCGCTGACGACGTAGATCAGCATCGACAGGCCCATCAGCGCCATGAAGACGACGGGCAGTGCCTCGTCGAAGCTCATCGTGTTCATGCGGCACCTCTGGCGGGCAGCGCTGACACGGCGCCGGGCTCGGGCGCATCGGGGGCATCCGGCTTCTCGGCCATGTACTTGAGCACGCCGATGTAGGCGACGATCAGCGCCAGGTACACAGTCACGTAGAGCGCCAGCGTGAGCGCGATCATCGGCGCCGGCACGGTGGACGCGACGTCGGCGGTGCGCAGCAGGCCGTACACGATGAAGGGCTGGCGACCGATCTCCGTGACGTACCAGCCGGCCACCGTGGCCACCCAGCCGGAGAAGGTCATGCCGGCGAGCACCCACAGCAGTGCGCGCGGAAGCCGCTCGGGCCGCCAGCCGCTGCGGCGATAGAGCCACCAGCCGATCCAACTGGTGGCCAGCATCAGCACGCCGACGCCGACCATGATGCGGAAGGCGAAGAACAGCGGCAGCACCGGCGGGTGCGCACCGCGGAATTCGTTGAGGCCGCGGATCTCGCCCTGCGCGTCGTGGGTGAGGATCAGGCTGGCCAGGTTCGGGATGGCGATCTCGGCGCGGTTGCTGCGCGTTGTCTCGTCCGGAATGGCGAACAGCAGCAGCGGCGCACCGCGTTCGGTTTCCCACACGCCTTCCATCGCGGCGATCTTTTGCGGCTGGTGCTTCAGCGTGTTCAGGCCATGCTCGTCGCCGACGAAGATCTGCAGCGGGATCAACAGTGCAGCGAGCGTGAGCGCCACGCGCAGCACGCGCGGTGCCGCGCTCTGCCCGCCGCCCTTGAGCAGCTGCCAGGCCGACAGGCCGGCCATCAGGAAGGCGCAGGTCAGCGCCGAGGCGAGCAGCATGTGCGTGAAGCGGTAGGGGAACGAGGGGTTGAAGATCACCTCGAGCCAGCTCTTCACGTGGAACTCGCCGTTGATGATCTCGTGCCCCGCGGGTGTCTGCATCCAGGAGTTCAGCGCCAGGATCCAGAAGGCGCTCAGCGTGGTGCCCAGCGCGACGAAGAAGGTGGCCATCAGGTGCACCCGCTCGCTGACCCTGCCGTGGCCGAACAGCATCACGCCCAGGAAGCCGGCCTCGAGGAAGAAGGCGGTCAGCACCTCGTAGCCCAGCAGCGGCCCGGCGACGTTGCCCACGCGCTCCATGAAGCCCGGCCAGTTGGTGCCGAACTGGAAGCTCATCGTGATGCCGCTGACCACGCCCAGCGCGAAGCTCAGCGCGAACACCTTGGTCCAGAAGCGGTAGGCGCCCAGCCACGCATGTTTCGCCGCGGCCTCGCCGGCGCGCAGGTAGCGCCAGCGGAAGAACAGCAGCAGCCAGGCCAGCGCGATGCTGATGGTCGGGAACAGGATGTGGAAGGTGATGTTGGCCGCGAACTGCATTCGCGCCAGGATGAGGGCGTCCATCGTGGGAGCTCCTATCGTTTGCCGCCGGAGACGACCTTGACCTTGTCGGTGAACTCCAGCAGGCGCTGGACCTTGGAGCCCATCTTCATCAGCTTGGCCAGCGTCTGCTGGTCCATGCGCTGCACGTCGTCGAACCAGGTCGTCATCAGCTCGATCAGGTCGTGCATGCCGCGCATGCGTTCGAGCGCGACGCGGTCGGCGTCGCTGGAAGGGGCTTCGAGCAGGGCATTGCGCAGCATCGACAGCGTGGGCTCGATCTCGCGCCGGCGGCGCTCTTCGGCGAGCGTGCGGAAGATCTCCCAGGCCTCGGCGGGCGCGTCGAAGTATTCGCGCCGGTCGCCGGGCAGGTGGCGCAGGTTCACCAGACGCCAGGCCTGCAGTTCCTTGAGACCCATGCTGACGTTGGAGCGCGAGAACTCCAGCTGCTCGGCAATCTCGTCGGCGTTCAACGCCACCGGCGAGACGAAGATCAGCGCGTAGATCTGCCCGACCGTGCGGTTGATGCCCCAGCGGCTGCCCATTTCACCGAAGTGGCCGACGAAACTGCGGACCAGGGGAGACAGTGCATTCATGGTGGGAACAGCGTCGCGCCGGCATTGATCGGAGTCAAGACTCTACAAGAACTTTCAGGAAATACTGAAAACTCTGGAATGCCGCTGTCGAGCGCAGGGGCAAACGGCCTGGGCCCGGTGGCCCCGCCGCTGCGCCGGTGCCGGCCCTGCGGCGACAATGGCGCCCGTTTCGATCCGGAGCCGCGCTTGAATCCCGTGCCGTCAGCCACCTTGCCCACCGCCGCCGCGCTGCGCCTGGGCCATGCGGGCCTGCTGCCCTTCGTGCTCGGCGCCGCCCTCGTCTGGCTGGTGCGCCCCGATGCGCACCCCTACGTGACGGCCGCGCTGTCGGCCTATGCCGCGGTGATCGTCTCGTTCCTCGGCGGCATCCACTGGGGTTTCGCGATGCGCCAGGCCGACGCGCCGGGCTCGCTGGCCGGCTGGGGCGTGGTGCCCTCGCTGGTGGCCTGGGTGGCGGTGGTGATGCCGCCCTATGCCGGGCTGATCGTGCTCGGTGCCATGCTCGTTGCTTGCTACCTCGTCGACCGCCGCGTCTACCCGGCGCAGGGCGCGGCCGCCTGGCTGACGCTGCGCTTCCGTCTCACCGCCGTCGCCTCGCTGAGCTGCTTCATCGGCGCAGCGGGCAGCTGAACCTCCACGCCCATGATCACCTACCGCATCGACGCCGAAGACGTCCACGCCCACCTGTTCCGCGTCACGCTGCGCGTGCCGGACCCGGCCGCGCAGCAGCGCCTGAGCCTGCCGGTGTGGATCCCCGGCAGCTACCTGGTGCGCGAGTTCGCGCGGCATCTGTCGGACGTCCGCGCCACCCAAGGCGGCGAGCCCGTCGAGCTGCAGCAGCTCGACAAGGCGAGCTGGGTGGCGAGCTGCAGCGGCCGCGCCGAGCTGGTGGTGAGTGCGCTTGTGTACGCCTTCGACACCTCGGTGCGCGCCGCCTTCCTTGATGCGAACCGAGGTTTCTTCAACGGCACCGGCCTGTGTCTGCGTGTCGAAGGCCGCGAGGCCGAGGCGCACCGCCTGCAGATCGGCACGCTGCCGCGTGGCTGGCAGGTCGCCACCGCGATGCGCGCGGTCAAGGTCGACGCGGCCGGCCGCGGGCTCTACGAGGCGGCCGACTACGACGAGCTGGTCGACCACCCCTTCGAGCTGGGCAGCTTCTGGCGCGGCAGTTTCGACGCGCAGGGCGTGCCGCATCAGTTTGTCGTCGCCGGCGCGCTGCCCGACTTCGACGGCGAGCGGCTGCTCGCCGACGCGCAACGGATCTGCGAGGCGCAGATCGCCTTCTGGCACGGCAGCGGCAAGAAGGCCCGCGCGCCGATGGACCGCTACGTGTTCCTGCTCAACACCGCCGAAGACGGCCACGGCGGCCTGGAGCACCGCGCCAGCACGGCGCTGCTGTCGGCGCGGCGCAACCTGCCGCAGCGTGGCCGTGCCGAGACGAGCGACAACTACGCCGACCTGCTCGGCCTGATCAGCCACGAGTACTTCCACACCTGGAACGTGAAGCGGCTGCGCCCGGCGGAGTTCGCGCGCTACGACTACACGCAGGAGAACTACACGCGGCTGCTGTGGTTCTTCGAGGGCTTCACCTCGTACTACGACGACCTGTTCCTGCGCCGCTGCGGCCTGATCGACACGCCGCGCTACCTGAAGCTGCTGGCGCGCACCATCACCGGCGTGGCCGCCACGCCGGGGCGGCAGGTGCAGAGCGTCGCCCAGGCCAGCTTCGATGCCTGGGTCAAGTACTACCGCAGCGACGAGAACACGCCGAACGCGACGATCAGCTACTACGCCAAGGGCTCGCTGGTGGCGCTGGCGCTGGACCTCACGCTGCGCCGCGACGGCAGCTCGCTCGACGAGGTGATGCGCACGCTGTGGAAGGCGAGCGACGGCGGCCCGATCGGCGAGGCCGACATCGCCGCGGCATTGCAGCAGTGTGGCGGCCGTTCGTATGAACGCGAACTGGCCGAGTGGGTGCACGGCACCGTCGAACTGCCGCTGCAAGGCCTGCTCTACAGCGCCGGCATCGAGTGGCAGAGCCAGCCGGCGACGATCGCGCAGCGCGTGGGCCTGCGCGTCAACGAGAGCGCGCTGACCGGCGTGAAGGCCACCCACGTGCTGCGCGGCGGCGCGGCGGAAGCAGCCGGCATCGCCGCTGGCGACGAGATCCTCGCCGTCGCCGGCTGGCGGCTGCGCCGCCTCGACGATGCACAGCGTGTGCTGACCCCGGGCGAGCCCGCCGAACTGCTGGTGGCCCGTGACCAGCGTGTGCTGACACTGCGGGTCACCCTGCCGGCCGACGCGGGCCTGGGTGCGCCGGTGCAGCTCGTCGCCGACGCCAAGCCGGGCAAGGTGGCGCAATCGCTGCGCGAGGCATGGCTCACGCGCTGAGCGCTCTCTCGACGCCGCGCCGACGGATCGCGCTCGCCGCGCTGGCGCTGGCGGTGCTGGCCGTGCATGGCTGGCTGACGGACGAGCTGGCCGATCGCATGGCCTCGCTCGACCCCGCTCAGGCGATGCCGATCCGCATCGAAGTGGCCTACGTGCGCGAGCTGGAGCTGGCAGCGCCGCCCGCCCTGGCCCCGGCGCCGCCGCCCGCGACGCCCAAGCCCAAACGCCGTCCGCAGGCCGCGAAGCCGGCCGCTTCGGCGCCCGAGGCGGTGGCGCTGATGCAGGCCGCGCCGGAGCCCGCGCCCGAACCCGAGCCGGTGCCACCGCCACCGCCGCCCGAACCGGCGCCGCAACTCGCGGCCGCACCCGAGCCGGTGGCCTCTGCACCCGCGCCGGTGCTCGCCGCCGCACCGCCTTCGGCGGCCGCCTCGGGCGCCTTTCCCTTCGAGTGGCCAGCGTCCACCCGCCTGAGCTACAAGCTCAGCGGCAACGTGCGCGGCGAGGTGCATGGCGATGCGCAGGTGGAGTGGGTGCGACAGGGCAGCCGCTACCAGGTGCACCTGGATCTCACCGTCGGCATCCCGATCGCGCCGATGATCACGCGGCGCATGAGCAGCGACGGCGATCTCACCGAGCTGGGCCTCGCACCGCGCCGATACGACGAAGACACCAAGGTGATGTTCGCCAACCGCCGCCGGCTGACGATGCTCTTCGAGCCCGACGCCGTGCTGATGCCCAACGGCGAGCGCCGCCCGCGCTTCCCCGGCACGCAGGACACGGCCAGCCAGTTCGTTCAGCTGAGCTGGATTTTCACCACGCGGCCCGAGTTGCTGCGCACCGGCAACACCGTCGACTTCGCGCTCGCGCTGCCGCGCAGCGTCGACCGCTGGGTCTACGACGTGCTGGAAGAGGAGCCGGTGGCCACCTCGTTCGGAGCGGTCAACGCCTTCCACCTCAAGCCGCGGCGCGTGTCGCGGCCCGGCGGCGAGCTGGTCGCCGAGGTGTGGTTCGCGCCGCAGCTGCGCTACCTGCCGGCGCGCATCCGCATCGAGCAGGATCGCGAGACCTTCATCGACCTGGTGCTGTCGCGCCGGCCGGAGCTGGCCGGGCCGTAGAGCAGCCCCTTATAGTTTCAAGACCCAGGAGACCCCCATGACCTACGAAACCATCCTCGTCGACACCCGCGGCAGCGGCGAGCGCCGCATCGGCCTTGTCACGCTGAACCGCCCCAAGCAGCTCAACGCGCTGAACGACACGCTGATGAACGAGCTGGGCGCCGCGCTGCAGGCCTTCGATGCCGATGAAGGCATCGGCTGCATCGTCGTCACCGGCAGCGAGAAGGCCTTCGCCGCCGGCGCCGACATCGGCGCGATGGCGAGCTGGTCGTACATGGACGTCTACAAGACCGACTACATCACGCGCAACTGGGAGACCATCCGCGCGGTGCGCAAGCCGGTGATCGCCGCAGTGGCCGGCTTCGCGCTGGGCGGCGGCTGCGAGCTGGCGATGATGTGCGACTTCATCATCGCCGCCGACAGCGCCAAGTTCGGCCAGCCGGAGATCAAGCTGGGCATCATCCCCGGCGCTGGCGGCACGCAGCGCCTGCCGCGCGCCATCTCCAAGGCCAAGGCGATGGACATGATCCTGACCAGCCGCATGATGGACGCTGCCGAGGCGGAGCGCGCCGGGCTCGTCTCGCGCGTGGTGCCGGCCGCCGAGCTGCTCGACGTGGCCTTCGCCGCCGCGCAGCAGATCTGCGAGTTCAGCGGCCCGAGCATCATGATGGCCAAGGAATGCGTGAACCGCGCCTACGAGGGCTCGCTCTCCGACGGCGTGATGTTCGAGCGCCGCCTGTTCCACTCGACTTTCGCCACTGAGGATCAGAAGGAAGGCATGAACGCCTTCGTCGGCAAGCGCAAGCCGGACTTCAAGCAGCGATAGAACGGGCCGCTAGGGCTGTACCCAGCGGGCACCGTGGCCGTCGAAGATGGCGCGGCGGTGGCCGTCGGGGTGCAGCTCCAGCCAGTCGATCGACTCGATGGTGGCGTCGATCACCGCGAAGTAGTCGCGTGCCACCGGCGGATGGGCCGGCACCGCAGGCAGCGCGGTGCCCGGCGGCAGCGGCGAAAGGTAGTCCTGCGCCGCCGGCGAGAGCCGGATGCGCGCCCATCGCGACGAGGCGGACAGCCCCGACATCTCCATCGCCAGCCGCACCCGGCAGCGCAGCTGCCAGGCCAGCGTGGGGCACCACATCACCATCGTGCCGTGCGGATGGTGCAGCAACTGCGCCACCTTGCCGGCGCGCTCGTCGGTGTAGAAGAGCAACTGCTTCTGCCGCGCATCGACCTCGCGGATCACCACCAGTCGTGCGTCGGCCCTGTCGCCGTTGATGGTGGCCAGCACCGAGGTGCGCCAGGGGTGCGTCTTGTCGCCGGCACACAGCGCGAGCTGCCGCCAGACCTCGGCCTCGACTTCGGCGAGCGTCTCGACGCGCTGCACCATCTCAGCCTTCCTTGCGCAGCGACGGGAACAGGATCACGTCGCGGATGCTCGGGCTGTCGGTCAGCAGCATGATCAGGCGGTCGATGCCGATGCCGCAGCCGCCGGTGGGCGGCATGCCGTACTCGAGCGCGCGGATGAAGTCGGCGTCGTAGTACATCGCCTCGTCGTCGCCGGCGTCCTTGTTGGCCACCTGGGCCTGCAGCCGCGCCGCCTGGTCCTCGGCGTCGTTCAGCTCCGAGAAGCCGTTGGCGTATTCGCGGCCGGTGATGAACAGCTCGAAGCGCTCGGTGATGGCCGGGTTGGTGTCGGACGCACGCGCCAGCGGGCTCACCTCGACCGGGTAGTCGATGATGAAGGTCGGGTCCCACAGCTTCTCTTCGACGACGGCCTCGAACAGGCCGAACTGCAGCTCGGCCAGCGTCCAGTGGGCCGGCGGCTCCTCGCCGTGAAGCTTCATCTTGGTGTGCAGCACCTTCGCGTCGCCGGCTTCGTCGGGCGTGAGGCCGGCGTGCACGACCAGCGAATCCTTCACCGACAGGCGCGTGAAAGGGCGGTCCAGGTCGACCGGCCGGCCGGCGTAGGAGAGGCTCGCGGATCCGGTGGCCTGGCGCGCCGCGTGGCGCAGCACCGCCTCGGTGAAGTCCATCAGGTCGTGGTGGTTCCAGTAGGCCGCGTAGAACTCCATCATCGTGAACTCCGGGTTGTGCCGGACGCTGATGCCTTCGTTGCGGAAGTTGCGGTTGATCTCGAACACGCGCTCGAAGCCGCCGACGATCAGCCGCTTCAGGTAGAGCTCGGGCGCGATGCGCAGGAACATCTGCTGGTCGAGCGCGTTGTGGTGCGTGACGAAGGGCTTGGCGTTGGCGCCGCCCGGGATCGGGTGCAGCATCGGCGTCTCGACCTCGAGAAAGCCGTGCTCGACCATGAAGTTGCGGATCGACGACACCGCCTTGCTGCGCGCCGTGAAGCGCACGCGGGCGTCCTCGTCGGTCATCAGGTCGACGTAGCGCTGGCGGTACTTCTGCTCCTGGTCGGTCATGCCGTGGAACTTGTCCGGCAGCGGGCGCAGGCTCTTGGTCAGCAGGCGCAGGCGCGTCACGCGCACCGACAGCTCGCCGGTCTTGGTCTTGAACAGGGTGCCCTCGGCGCCGAGGATGTCGCCCAGGTCCCAGTGCTTGAAGGCGGCGTAGACATCCTCGCCCAGCGCGTCGCGCGTGACGAACAGCTGGATGCGGCCGGAGGCGTCCTGCAGCGTCGCGAAGCTGGCCTTGCCCATGACGCGCTTGAGCATCATGCGGCCGCCCAGCGCCACCTTCACGGCCAGCGGCTCGAGCTCCTCGTTGGGCTGCTCGCCGTGCTTGCGCAGCAGCGCCAGCGCCTGGTGGCTGGGCTTGAAGTCATTCGGGAAGGCGGCGGTGCCACTGTCCCGGGCCTGGGCGCGGATGCCGGCGAGCTTTTCGCGGCGTTCGGCGATCAGCTGGTTCTCATCGGTCGGGGGGCGTTCGTCGCTCATGGGCCTCTTTCTGATAGCCCGTGATTTTAGGGGCCCTCGCCCAGGGTCCCGGGCCGGCGGGCGCCAGCCGAATAAAATCGCGGACTTCCCGCCCCCGGGGCCTGCCGTGCCCCGCCTTGCCATGACCACCCCGTCCGTCATCCGCGACCGCAAGCTGCGTCTCGCCCTCGTGGGCTGCGGCCGCATCGCGCAGAACCACTTCGCCGCGCTGAAGCAGCATGCCTCGCGCGTGGAGCTGGTGGCGGTGTGCGACAACCAGCCGGCCGCGCTCGAGAAGGCCGTGGCGCTGACCGGCGCCGCCGGCTTCGCCTCGCTGGACGCGCTGCTGGCAGGCAGCGACGCCGACCTGGTGGTGCTGTGCACGCCCAGCGGCCTGCACCCGCGCCAGGCGATTCGCGTCGCCCAGGCCGGCCGCCATGTGCTGAGCGAAAAGCCGATGGCCACCAAGTGGGACGAAGGCGTGGCCATGGTGCGCGCCTGCCGCGACGCCAACGTCAAGCTCTTCGTCGTCAAGCAGAACCGCCTGAACGGCACGCTGCAGCTGGTCAAGCGCGCGGTGGAGCAGGGCCGTTTCGGCCGGATGGCGATGGTCACGGTGAACGTGTTCTGGACGCGCCCGCAGAGCTACTACGACGACGCGCCCTGGCGCGGCCGCTGGGACATGGACGGCGGCGCCTTCATGAACCAGGCGAGCCACTACGTCGACATGGTCGACTGGCTGGTCGGCCCGGTCGACAACGTGCATGCCTACACCGCGACGCTGGCGCGCGACATCGAGGCCGAGGACACCGGCGTGATGAGCCTGCGCCTGCGCAGCGGCGCGCTGGCCAGCGTCAACGTGACCATGCTGACGCACAAGAAGAACTTCGAGGGCAGCATCACGCTGCTCGGCGAGCGCGGCACGGTGCGCGTGGGCGGCGTGGCCGTCAACAAGATCGAGCACTGGGAGTTCGACACGCCGCACGAGGACGACGCCAAGGTGGCATCGGCCAGCTACGGCGTCGAGAGCGTCTACGGCCCGGGCCACCCGCTGTACTACGACAACGTGATCAACACGCTGCGTGGCGAGGCGCATGCCGAGGTCGACGGCTACGAGGGCCTGCGCTCGCTGGAGGTTCTGATCGCCGCCTATCGCTCGGCGCGCGACGGCATGCGCGTCGGCCTGCCGCTGGTGTTCTGATGAGCGGGACCATCCACCCCAGCGCCATCGTCGACGCGGGCGCGCAGCTCGGCGAGGGCACGCGCGTCTGGCACTTCGCCCATGTGTGCGCCGGCGCCCGCATCGGCGCGCGCTGCTCGTTGGGGCAGGGCGTCTACGTCGGCAACGACGTGGCCATCGGCGACAACGTGAAGATCCAGAACAACGTGTCGGTGTACGACGCGGTGACGCTGGAGGACGACGTGTTCTGCGGCCCGAGCATGGTCTTCACCAACGTCTACAACCCGCGCTCGGCGGTGACGCGCAAGAACGAGTACCGGCGCACGCTGGTGCGCCGCGGCGCCACGCTGGGCGCGAACTGCACCATCGTGTGCGGCCACACCGTGGGCCGCCATGCCTTCGTCGGCGCAGGCGCAGTGGTCAACCGCGACGTGCCCGACTTCGCGCTGATGGTGGGCGTGCCTGCGCGCCAGATCGGCTGGGTCAGCCGGCACGGCGAGCGCCTGGCCTTGCCGCTGAGCGGCGACGCGGAGGCCGCCTGCCCGGCGACCGGCGAGCGTTATCGACTGGTTGCCGGCGTGTGCCGCCTCGCCGAGGAATCCTGATGACCGCCAAGCTCGACTTCATCGACCTGAAGAGCCAGTACGCGGCGCTGAAGGACCGCATCGCCCAGCGCATGCAGGCCGTGCTCGACCATGGCCAGTACATCATGGGCCCGGAGGTCAAGGAGCTCGAGGAGCGCCTGGCCGCCTTCACCGGCGCGAAGCACTGCATCACCGTGGCCAGCGGCACCGAGGCGCTGCTGATCGCGCTGATGGCGCTGGACCTTCAGCCCGGCGACGAGGTCATCACCACCGCCTTCACCTTCGCGGCCACCGCCGAGATGATCGTGCTGCGTGGCGGCGTGCCGGTGTTCGTCGACATCGAGCCCGACACCTGCAACATCGACCCGCGCCTCATCGAGGCGAAGATCACGCCGCGCACCCGCGCCATCATGCCGGTGAGCCTGTACGGGCAGGTGGCCGACATGGAGACCATCAACGCCATCGCGGTGCGCCACGGTCTGGCGGTGATCGAGGACGCGGCGCAGAGCTTCGGCGCTTCGTACCAGGGCGCACGCAGCGGCAATCTGAGCACCTTCGGCTGCACCAGCTTCTTCCCGAGCAAGCCGCTGGGCTGCTATGGCGACGGCGGCGCCATCTTCACCAGCGACGACGCGCTCGCGCAGGCCTGCCGCGAGATCCGCGTGCACGGCCAGAGCGCGCGCTACACCCACACCCGCGTCGGCGTGGGCGGGCGCATGGACACGCTGCAGTGCGCCGTGGTGCTGGCCAAGCTGGAACGCTTCGACTGGGAGCTGCTGCGCCGCCGCGAGATCGGAGCGAAGTACCAGCTGCTGCTCGAAGGCCGCGGTGTCGATCTGCTGGCCGTGCGGCCCGATCGCGACTGCGTCTGGGCCCAGTACACCGTGTTCGTCGACGAGCGCGCGAAGGTGCAGGCGGCGCTGCAGGCGCAGGGCATCCCGACGGCGGTGCACTACCCCAAGCCGCTGCACCGCCAGCCGGCCTATGCCGCGTACTGCTGCGCCGAGTGCTGCCCCGAGAGCGAGCGCGCCGCGCAGCGCGTCATGAGCCTGCCGATGAGCGCCGACCTGTCCGAGGCCGACCAGCTGCGCGTCGTGCAGGCGCTGCTCGACGCCACGCGATGAGCCAGGGCGCGTGGCGCCAGGTGCTGACGCTGCTCGGCGGCGCCGGCCTCGCGCAAGCCATCGCATTGGCGGCCAGCCCGCTGCTCACGCGCCTGTACGCGCCGGAGCACTTCGGCGTGTTCGCGCTGTTCGCCAGCCTGGTGACGCTGATCGCCACCGTGGCCACCGGCCGCTACGAGCTGGCGGTGATCCTGCCGGCCGGCGACGGCGAAGCCTGGCAGGTGGTGAAGCTCGCGCTGGGGATCGCCGTGCCGGTGACGGCGCTGACGCTGCTGGCCGTGGCGCTGGGCGGTGGCGCATTGGCCGAACGGGCGGGCGACGCGCGGCTGGCGGTGTGGGCCTGGCTGCTGCCGGTCGCCGTGTTGCTCACCGCGCTGATCAACACGTTGACGGTGTGGGCCAACCGGCGCCAGGCCTACGGTGCGCTGGCGGTGAATCGCGTGGCGCAAAGCGGCGCCACCGCGGCTGCCAGCGTGGGCCTGGGCGCGGCGGGCTGGGCCAGCCCGGGGCTGATGCTGGGCAGCGTGGTCGGCCAGGCCGGTGCCGCGTGGCTGCTGGTGTCGCGCCGGCCGCGCGGGCAGGGCGAGGCCACGCAGGCGACGCTCACCGAACTCGCCCGGCGCTACCGCGACTTCCCGCGCATCAACCTGCCGCATGCGCTGCTCGACGCGGCGCAGGCCAGCGTGGTGCTGGCGCTGCTCGGCGCGGCCTACGGCGGCGCGGTGCTCGGCTGGTACGCCTTCGCGCTGCGCATCGCGCGCACGCCGCTGGCGATGATCGGCGCTTCGGTGGGCCAGGTTTTCCAGCAACGCGCGGCGCGGCTGGCCGAATCGGGCGGCGATCTCGCCGAGCTGTCGCGCCGCACCACGCAGCGCCTGCTGCTGATTGCCGCGCCGTTCGGCGTGGCGGTGGTGTGGGCGCCGGAGCTGTTCGCCTGGGTGTTCGGCGACAACTGGCGCGACGCCGGCCTCTATGCCCGCGTGCTGGCGCCGTGGATGATCCTGAGCCTGCTGACGTCCCCGATGTCGCAGCTGCCGCTGATCGTCGGGCGGCAGGGCGGCGCCTTCGCCTTCGGCGTGGTCTACCAGCTGGCGATGGTGCTGCCGCTCGCACTCGGCTGGGCACTGGCCTGGCCGGTTCTGCACACGCTGACGCTGCAGTCGGCGGCGGCCAGCGCGGTGCTGCTCGCTTACGGCGTGTGGCTGCAGCGCCTGGCGCGGAGCCGGCGATGAGCGGCGCGCAGTTCTGGGCCGATCGTGTGCGCCGCTACGGGCACACCGGCTGGTCCGACGCGGCGGTGTATGCCTACGACCAGCGGCTGCGCCTGGCGGCACTGCGCCAATGGCTGGACTCCCAGACGTTTCCCCCCGAGGCGACCGCGCTCGACTTCGGCTGCGGCACCGGCGACTTCTGCGCGCTGCTGGCCGAGCGTTTCGGCGCGGTGGTCGGCTGCGACCTCGCACCCGCCGTGCTCGCCTTGGCTGGGCATCGGAACGCCTCGCCACGCATCCGCTACAGCGCCGATGCCGAAGAAGCGCTCGCGCAACGGTATGCGCTGATCCTGTGCGTGACGGTCTTGCAGCACGTGGTCGACGACGCCGAACTTCACGCGCTGCTGCAGCGTTTCGCCGCAGCCCTGCAGCCCGGCGGGCAGGTGGTGGTGCTGGAGACCTTCGCCAGCGGCACGCCTGCGGCGAATGGCTACCTGAAGCGCCGCACGCTCGAGTCGCTGGTGGCGGCCTTCGCTGCCGTCGGCCTCGCCCTGCGTTCGCAGCGCGGCTTCTATCACCCCGGCGAAAGCCCGACGCCGGCCTTCCTGGCCTACCGCCGGCGCCCGCTGGTGCGCCTGCTGTCGCGCCTGGCCCCTTGGCGGCTGCCACGGGTGCGCGGCTGGCTGGACCGCCTCGGTGCGCAGGCCGCCGAAGCCGACCGCGACGCGATGGACCGCGCCGGTTCGCCGACGCAGTGGCTGGTGTTCGCCCGGAGCGCCGCATGATCGAACGGACCGACGCCCCGGTGCTCGTGCTCGGCAGCGCCTCCATCCACGTCGCGCGTTTCGTGCGCGGCCTGTGCGCCGCCGGTCGCAGCGTGGTGCTGGCCACGCACGGCGAGCTGCCGCTCGGCCCGCTGCCGGGATTGCGCGAGCAGGTGGTGCTCGACCTGTCCGTTACTTCGTGGTCGGCGGTGCGCCGCATCCGCGCGCTGATGCGGCAGTGGTCGCCGTCGGTCATCCACGCGCACCAGGTCAACAGCGTGGCCTGGCACGCCGTGCGCGCAGCGCGCGGCGCCGTGCCGGTCGTATTGACGCTGTGGGGCTCCGACGTGCTGACGCTGCCCTCGCGCAGCCCCTTGCACCGCTGGATGGTGCGCAGCGCGCTGCAAGGCGCTGCCGCCTGGACCGCCGATGCGCGCGTGCTGCTCGATGCGGCCACGCAGATCGCCGGGCCCTGCGCCGGCATCCGCCGCGAATGGATCCCGATCGGCATCGACGCGCCGCCGCCCGGCTCGCAGACGCGCGAGCACCGGCTGCTCTCGTGCCGACTGCACAAGCCGCTGTACCGCATCGATGCGATCCTGCGCGCCTTCGCCAGCCTGCCGGCAAGCCGGGCCGACTGGGTTCTGGAGGTGGCCGCCAGCGGTGAGCAGACGCCGGCCCTGCAGCAACTCGCGGCCGAGCTCGGCGTGGCCGAGCGCGTGGAGTTCAGCGGCATGCTCGGCGCCGCCGCCCTGTGGCGCGCCTACCGGCGCAGCGCCGTGTTCGTCAGCGTGCCAGAGACCGACGGCACCTCGGTGAGCCTGCTCGAGGCGATGGCCGCGGGTTGCCTGCCGGTGCTCAGCGACCTGCCGGCCAACCGCGAGTGGGTGGAGACCGGGCAGCAACGGCCTGCTGGTGGCCGACCCGGCGCAGCTCGGCGAGGCGCTGGAGCAGGCGATCGACTGGTTGGAGTCGGGCCGCTGGGCCCGCGAAGGGAGGCCGATCAACGAGGCGCTGGTGGCGGAGAAGGCGCTGTTCCCGCGCAACATCGAGCAGTTCATCGCGCTCTACGATGAACTCATGGAGCTGGCACGATGAGCACGCCACCGCGCCGCGTCGTGCACGTCACCACCGTGCACCCGCGCGACGACATCCGCATCTTCCGCAAGGAATGCGTGTCGCTCGCGCGTGCCGGCTACGAGGTCGTGCAGGTGGTCGGCGACGGCCAGGGCGAGGCGCTGGTCGACGGCGTGCGCATCGTCGACATCGGCACGCGACCGGCCGGGCGGCTCGCGCGCATGCGCCAGCAGCCGCGCCGAGCACTGGAGGCGGTGCGCGCGCTCGCGCCGGCGCTGGTGCACGTGCACGACCCCGAACTCCTGCCGCTGGCCGGTGCGATGGCGCGCGAAGGCGTGCCGGCCGTGTATGACGCGCACGAAGACGTGCCGCGCCAGATCCTCACCAAGCAGTGGATCGCCGCGCCGCTGCGCCGCGCGCTCTCCTGGGGCTTCGAGCGCTACGAGAACGCGCGCGTGCGGCCGCTGGCCGCCGTGGTGGCGGCCACGCCGCACATCGCGCAGCGCTTCGCGGCGGTGGCGCGGCGCAGCGTCTCGGTGGCCAACTACCCCTTCCTCGGCGAGCTGGCGCCGCCGGCCGCGCCGGTGCCGCGCGAGCGGGTCGTCTGCTACGTCGGCGGCATCATGCGCACGCGCGGCATCTTCGAGATGGTGCGCGCGCTGCCGCAGGCGCCCGGCGTGCGGCTGCTGCTGGCCGGAAACTTCGAGGATGCGGCGCTGGAGCAGGCGCTGCGCGCCGAGCCCGGCTGGGCACAGGTGGACTACCTCGGCCTGATCGGCCGCGAGCAGGTGCGCAGCGTGCTCGCGCGCGCCAGCGCCGGCCTCGTCACGCTGCTGCCCATGCCCAGCTATGTGGATTCGCTGCCGATCAAGATGTTCGAGTACATGTCGGCCGAGCTGCCGGTGATCGCATCGGACTTCCCGCTGTGGCGCGACATCGTCGTGCGCCAGGCCTGCGGCGTGTGCGTGGACCCGGCCGACCCGGTGGCGATCGCCGCGGCGATCCGCGCCATCGTCGACGCGCCCGAGCGCGTGCAGGCGATGGGCCGCGCCGGCCGCGCCGCCGTGCTCGAGCAATACAACTGGCCGCAGGCCGAGCGCGAGTTGCTCGCGCTCTACGAGGCGCTGCTGCCGTGAACATCCTGCTCATCAACCACTACGCCGGCTCGCCGCGCCACGGCATGGAGTACCGGCCCTTCTACCTGGCGCGCGAATGGGTGCGCCTGGGGCACCGCGTGCAGATCATCGCGGCGAGCTGGTCGCACGTGCGCAGCGTGCAGCCCGAACAGGCCGGCGACGAGGTCATCGACGGCATCGCCTACCGCTGGCTGCCCGCGCCACCCTACGGCGGCAACGGCGTGGGCCGCGTGCTCAACATCTGGGCCTTCCTCAAGCAGTTGTGGCGCGAGGCGCCGCGCTGGGCGAGCGAGTTCCGGCCCGACGCGGTGATCGCCTCCAGCACCTACCCGATGGACATCTGGGTGGCGCGGCGCATCGCGCGCCTGGCCGGAGCAAAGCTGGTGCACGAGGTGCACGACCTGTGGCCGGCCTCGCCGATCGAGCTGTCGGGCATGTCGCCGCGGCACCCCTTCATCCTGCTGTGCCAGAAGGCCGAGAACGACGCCTGCCGCGATGCCGACGTGGTGGTCTCCATGCTGCCCAAGGTGGCCGAACACCTGCAATTGCACGGGCTGGACCTGCGCAAGCTGTACATCGTGCCCAACGGCATCTCGCCGGAGGAGTGGCAGGGCGCCGCGGCCTCGCTGGCGCCTGCCATCGCCACGCACATCGCGCAGCAGCGCGCTGCCGGCCGGCAGGTGGTGGTCTATGCGGGCTCGCACGGCGAGCCGAATGCGCTGGACGTGCTGCTCGACGCGGCCGCGGCGATGCAGACCGAGCCCTTCGCCTTCGTGCTGGTCGGCGACGGCCACGAGAAGGCGCGGCTGGCGCAGCGCGTGCAGGACGAGGGCGAGGCGCTGCGTCACGTGCGCCTGTTCGAGCCGATCCCGAAGTCGCAGATCCCGGCGCTGCTGGCCGCCGCCGACATCGCCTACATCGGCTGGAAGCGCCAGCCGCTGTACCGCTTCGGCATCGCGCCGAACAAGCTGATGGACTACATGATGGCGGGCGTGCCGGTGCTGCACTCGGTCGAGGCCGGCAACGACCCGGTGGCCGAGGCGGGCTGCGGCCTCACCGTGGCGCCGGAGTCGGCACCGGCGGTGGCGCAAGGCCTGCGCCGGCTGGCCGTGCTGTCGCCCGGCGCCCGCCGCGCGATGGGCGAGCGCGGCCGCGACTATGTGCTCGCCCACCACGCCTACCCGGTGCTGGCGCGGCGCTTCCTGGAGGCCATCGCATGACGCAGCGCCACGACGAAGCCGACGCCGTCACACAACGCTACGCGCGCCGCGCCGCCGCCGACAGCCGCTACAGCCTGCTGCGCCCGGAGGTCTGGCAGACGGTGCAGGAGCGCCAGCGCGCCATGCTCGGGCTGTTCGTCAGCCACGGCCTGGCGGACCTGGCTTCGCTGCGCCTGCTCGAGGTCGGCTGCGGCAGCGGCGGCAACCTGCTCGAAATGCTGCGCCTGGGCTTCCGGCCCGAGCACCTGGCCGGCGCCGAACTGCTGCCCGAGCGACTGGCCGCGGCGCGTGCCACGCTGCCGGCCGCCACCGTGCTGCACGGCGGCGACGCCACTGCGCTCGTGCTCGAGGCGCAGTCGCAGGACATCGTGTTCGTCTCCACCGTGTTCTCGTCGCTGCTCGACGACGCCTTCCAGCAGCGCCTGGCCGAGACCATGTGGCGCTGGGTGCGCCCGGGCGGCGGCGTGCTCTGGTACGACTTCACCGTCGACAACCCGGCCAACCGCGACGTGCGCGGCGTGCCGCTGGCGCGCGTGCGGCAGCTGTTCCCGCAGGGCCGCGTCGATGCGCGGCGCGTCACGCTCGCGCCGCCGATCGCCCGCCGCGTCGCCCGGCTGCACCCGTCCCTCTACACTCTGTTCAACACTGTTCCGGCGCTGCGCACGCACGTGCTCGCCTGGATCGCCAAGCCCGATCTGCCCCGATGAGCACCGCCCCCGTCCAGCCCTTCCTGCCCTTCGCCCTGCCCGACATCGGTGAAGCCGAGATCGCCGAGGTGGTCGACACGCTGCGCTCGGGCTGGGTGACCACCGGCCCGAAGACCCGCCGCTTCGAGGAAGACTTCGCCGCCTACCTCGGCGCGCCGGGCCTGCACGCGCTGGCGGTGAACTCCGCCACCGCCGGGCTGCACCTGGCACTCGAAGCGCTGGGCATCGGCCCCGGCGACGAGGTCATCACCACCACGCACACCTTCACCGCCACGGCCGAGGTGGTGCGCTACCTCGGCGCCGACGTGGTGCTGGTGGACATCGACCCGACCACGCTGTGCATCGACGTCGATGCCGTCGAGCGCGCCATCACGCCGCGCACCAAGGCCGTGGTGCCGGTGCACTACGGCGGCCTGGCCGCCGAGATGGGCCGGCTGCTGGCGCTGGCGCGCAAGCACGGCCTGCGCGTCGTCGAGGATGCCGCGCATGCACTGCCCAGCACCAGCGGCGGGCGGTTGATCGGCACGCTCGACTCCGACGCCACGGTGTTCAGCTTCTACGCCAACAAGACCATCACCACTGGCGAGGGCGGCATGGTGGTGACGCGCGACGACGACCTGGCGCGGCGCGTCAAGGTGATGCGCCTGCACGGCATCAGCCGCGACGCCTTCGACCGCTTCACCGCCAAGGTGCCGAGCTGGTACTACGAGATCGTCGCGCCCGGCTTCAAGTACAACCTGACCGACATCGCCTCGGCGATGGGCATCCACCAGCTGCGCCGCGCCAACGAGTTCCAGCGCTGCCGGCAGGCGATCGCCCATGCCTACGACCAGGCGCTGGCCGGCCTGCCGCTGCTGCGCCCGCCCGGCCCGGTGGTGGGCGACCTGCACTCGTGGCACCTGTACGTGGTGCGCCTGACCGACGAGGCGCGCATCTCGCGCGACAGCTTCATCGAGAAGCTGTTCGCCGCCGGCATCGGCTGCAGCGTGCACTACATCCCGCTGCACCTGCAGCCCTACTGGCGCGACCGCTACGGCCTGCGCGCCGAGCAGTTCCCGCACAGCCAGCATGCCTACGAGCGCATGGTCAGCCTGCCGATGTACTCGCGCATGACCGAGGCCGACGTGCTGCGCGTGGCGGCGGCCGCGCGAGAGGCCCTGCTCGGCTAGGCGATGTTCAAGCGCTTCGTCGACGTGGTGGCTTCGGCGGCCGGCCTGCTGCTGCTGGCGCCGTTCTTCGCGCTGATCGCGCTGGCCATCAAACTCGAGTCGCCCGGGCCGGTGTTCTTCCGCCAGGAGCGCGTGGGGCGCCATGGCCGGCCGTTCCGCATCTTCAAGTTCCGCACCATGACGGTGGCGCCGCCCAGCGGCGGCGTGCCGCTCACGGTGGCCGGCGATGCCCGCATCACCCGCGTCGGCGCGTTCCTGCGCAAGAGCAAGCTCGACGAGCTGGCGCAGCTGATCGATGTGCTGCGCGGCACCATGAGCCTGGTCGGCCCGCGCCCCGAGGTGCCGCGCTACGTGGCGCACTACCCGCCGGAATGGCGCGAGCGGCTGCTCTCCGTGCGCCCCGGTATCACCGACTTCGCCTCGGTGCGCTACCGCGACGAGAACGAGCTGCTCGCGCAGGCGCACGACCCGGAGCGCGAGTACATCGAGGTGATCCTGCCGACCAAGCTGCAGTACGCGCTGCACTACGTCGACCGGCCCACCTTCGCCAACGACCTGCGCGTGATCGGCCTGACGCTGAGCACGGTGTTCGTCCCCACCCTTCCTTCACCCACGAGGATGTTCGGCATGAACGACAGCAAACTCTGGGTCTGGCTCGACCAGACCATGTCGGCGCTGCGGCCGCGCAATCGCGCTGTCGCGATGGCGGTGGATGCGGCGGTCATCCTGGCCTGCTGGCACCTGACCTACCTGTTCCGCCTCGGCTTCGAGCGCTGGCAGCCGGGCCGGCCCTGGTACGACGACTACGTCTCCCTGGGCGTGGTGCTGTGCTACCTGGTGTTCCTGGCGCTGACCGGCGTGCCGCGCGGGCTGTGGCGCTTCTTCGGCTTCGACGACTTCAAGCGCATCGCGCTGGCCTGCCTGCTGGCCGGCACGATCAGCGCGGTGGCCGTGCTGATGGCGCAGCTCACCGGCGTGGCGCGCGCCGTGCTGCTGCTGCACCCGCTGTTCTGCATCCTCACGCTGAGCCTGGCGCGCATGGCCTACCGCATGGTCTGGGAGCAGGCGCGCTCGCTGACCAGCGGCGTGGAGGGCGAGCCGCGCCGCGCCATCGTGCTGGGCGCCGGCGAGGCGGCGCGCCGGCTGGTGGGCACCATCCACCGCCGCGACGGCTGGACGGTGCTGGCCCTGCTCGACGACGACCCGGCCAAGCAGGGCCTGCGCATCGGCGGCGTGACGGTGCAGGGCACGATCGCCGACGTGGTGCTGCCGCACCTGCTGGCCGGCGCCACCCACGTGATCGTGGCCATGCCCGGCGTGGCCGCCGAGCGGCGCGAGCGGGCCATCGAGCTGGCACGCCAGACCGGCCTGGCGGTGATGAGCGTGCCGCCGCGCATGGAAGTGCACGACGCGCCGGAAGCCGTGCCCACGTAGGAGGCTGGCGGGCTTTGGGTGGTCTCGGGCATCGGACGGCGACGACGGCAGCGTGCTGGGGAGTTCGCTGAACTCCAACGACCTGAGGCCTGCGAAGGTGATCTGAGCGCGCAGCCGGTCAGGCCCGCGTGGCCAGGCCGGCGGCTGCTTCGGCATTGACCTCGTCCGCCGAGCGGTACTCGGGCACCAGGTTGCGGATCTGGCGCAGCATCGACTCGCTGTCGTTGGCCTCGCAGGCCTGGCGCAGCGACTGCAGCATCTTGTCGAGCAGGGCCGGGTCGATGTGGCGTTCGTGGGCGGTCATGATGCGCGGGTGGCCGCTGGGCGCCACGTCGTCGCCGATCAGCAGTTCCTCGAACAGCTTCTCGCCGGGGCGCAGGCCGACCGACTGGATCTCGATGTCGCCGCCCGGGTTGTCGACGGTGCGCTCGCTCAGGCCCGACAGGCGGACCATCGAGCGCGCCAGGTCGGCGATGCGCACCGGCTCACCCATGTCGAGCACGAACACGTCGCCGCCCTTGGCCATCGCGCCGGCCTGGATGACGAGCTGCGCCGCCTCCGGGATCAGCATGAAGTAGCGGATGATGTCCGGGTGGGTGATGGTGATCGGCCCGCCGGCGCGGATCTGCCGGCGGAACAGTGGCACCACCGAGCCCGACGAGCCGAGCACGTTGCCGAAGCGCACCATCGAGAACACTGTACGGCCGCCGGCGCGCAGGGCCGCCGCCTGCATCACCAATTCGGCGACGCGCTTGGACGCGCCCATCACGTTGGTCGGGCGCACGGCCTTGTCGGTGGAGATCAGCACGCAGGTCTCGACACCGGCCTCGGCCGCGGCACGCGCCATGTTCAGCGTGCCGAAGACGTTGTTGCGCAGGCCCTGCTGCATGTTGCCCTCGACGATGGGCACGTGCTTGTAGGCGGCGGCGTGGTAGACCGTCTGAACGCCGTGCGCCTTCATCAGGTGGCGCACCAGCGCCTCGTCGAGCACGGAGCCGAGGCAGGCGACGATCTCGGTGCCCCGCGCGGCGTGCTGCAGTTCGTGGTCGATCGTGTAGAGCGCGAACTCGGAGTGATCGAGCAGCACGATGCGGCTCGGGTGCTGCGAGAGCACCTGGCGGCACAGCTCGCTGCCGATCGAGCCGCCGGCGCCGGTGACCAGCACCACCTTGCCGGCGATGTTGCGGGCGAACAGGGTCGGGTCCGGCGGCACGGCGTCGCGGCCCAGCAGGTCGGCGACGTCGACCTCGCGGATGTCGGAGACACCGGCCTTGCCGTCGACCATCTCGACGAGGCCGGGCAGGATCTTCACCGGCAGCCCGGCACCCTCGACGCGGCGGATCAGGCGGCGCTTCTGCGCCGAGCTGGCAGAAGGGATGGCCACCACGATCTGGTCGATCTCGTGGCGGAACACCACCTCGGCGAGCAGGTCGGGCGAGTAGACCTTCAGGCCGGCGACCGTCTTGTTCTGCAGGTCGCGGCGGTCGTCGAGGAAACACAGCGCGCGGTACTCGCTGCTGAAGGCCATGCTGTAGGCCAGCTGCGCGCCGGCTTCGCCGGCGCCGTAGATGGCGGTGCGCACCCGCGTGCGCCCACCCGAGCGGATGCCTCGGCGCAGCAGCGAACGCGCCACGAAGCGCGAGGTGACCACGTAGGCGAAGGCGACGAACCAGTAGATCAGCACCGACGAGCGCGGCAGCTCGAGGAACTGCATCAGCGTGGCGAGCGTGTAGACCAGCAGCACCGCCACCGCCAGCGCGACGCCGGAGACCAGCAACACGCGCAGGTCGATGTAGCGCACCACCGTGCGGTACAGGCCGGCCACGCCGAGCACCGGGATGGTCAGCAGCGCCAGCATCAACTGCATGTCGGCATCGGTGCGCAGCGCGTCTTCGACGGAGCCCAGCCGCAACGACACGGCGGCGATCATGCACAGTGGCAGGAACACCGCGTCGCCGCCGAGCATGATGAGCATCTTCGCGCGCGGCGAGATTTCGGACAGGCGGCGGGCGATCTGGATGGGAGACATGAGCCTAGATTGTGCTACGGCACGAGGGGCGTCTCAGGCGGCCTGCCCGGCCCGGTCGCCGGCCTTGTATCGGTAAGCCAGCCAGACCAGCGGGGCGTATGCAATCAGCGTGCCCGCCAGACCGTCGAGCCGGCGCGTCGCCACGGCCAGCGCCAGCGGCAGCAGCCACAGCAGGTTGATGGCACCTACGGCCAGCGACACCGCCTTGTGCGAGCCGTGACGGCGCGAGGCGTACTGGTAGGCGTGGCTGCGGTGCGCCTCGTAGAAACGTTCGCCGCGCCGCACCCGGCGCAGCAACGTGGTGGTGGCGTCGACCATGAAGCATCCGATCAGGATGAACCAGGCCCAGTAGACCTGCGTGGCCTCTTGCGCCGTCCACAGCGACAGTACACCCAGTACCATGCCGATGAAGCCGCTGCCCACGTCGCCCATGAAGATCTTCGCCGGCGGGTAGTTCAGCACCAGGAAGCCACCCACCGCGGCGGCCAGCAGCAGCGGCAGCGCCCACAGCAGCGTGCCCGTGGCCAGCCACCAGCAGACCGCGCCGCCGGCCGCCACGATGACGGCCTCGATGCTGGCGATACCGTCGATGCCGTCCATGAAGTTGAAGAGGTTGGTCATCCAAACCAGATAGGCGACGGCCAAGCCGGTGCCCAGCCAGCCCAGGTCAAAGTGGTGGCCGAAGGCCGGTACCGCGGGGATGCCGTGCATCAACCAGACCGACCAGGCCGCGGCGATCACATGGGCGAGGAAACGCCAGCGGGCCGCCAGCGTGTGGCGGTCGTCCAGCCAGCCCACCCAGGCCACCAGCACTGCGCTGCCGACCACGCTGGCGAGCATCGGGGTGGGTAGGGGCTCGATCCACTGAAGTGCCGCGATCAACAAGAGAAACGAAGCGACGATGGCCAGGCCACCGCCGCGTGGCGTGGGAACGGCGTGCGAACTGCGTTCGTTGGGATGGTCTAGCAAGCTCGCGCGAATGGCTAGGTGGCGCACCAGAGCGGTCAGCAACCAGGACCCGGCGAGTCCCGCCAGCAACAACGCGGTGAAATGATCGAGTCTCATTCGGATCGGCCGTCGAAAGCGGCCGGCAGAGGGTCAGGACGCAGCGCGGGCGATGTCATCACATCGCCACGAATTGTCTCGCAGTCTCGCGCAGACCTTCTGTCGGGTCGTATGGGGCATGCCAGCCAGTGGCAAGCGAGAACGCACGTGCGTCGATCTGCAAGGGCGCGGCAAGTTTGTCGAAATCCGCGGAGCGGCCCACCAGGCGTGCCAATGCCCGCAGCAGCCAGACGGGGATGTCAACTACCGGCGACCGGTTCGGACGCAACTCCGCGGCCAGCCGCCGCACCACTTCCCCGACCGATACGTCGCGGCCGTCCGCCAGCAAGAAGGTCATGCCACCCAGGCCCGTTTGCCGATCGGCAACGAGCAAGGCGTCGACCAGGTTGTCGACATAGATGAAGCTGCGCGGCGCAGTCAGTGCGCCGAGGGGCACTATCGGGGCACGTGCAACCAGGCGCACGAGCCTTCCGAAATTCCCTGGACATCCTGGCCCGTAAACCAGGGGCGGTCGCAGGATGACGTACTCGACACCTGTGCCTCGAAGCAGCGTCGCCAGTTCAGTTTCGGCCTCCAGCTTGCTGACCGCATAGGGCTCGGCAGGCCCGGGCCGATCGAGTTCGGTGAAAGGGTGGTCGGTGGACCGGCTGCCATTCACGCCGATCGAGCTGACCAGAACAAGACGGCGCACGCCGGCGGCCAGGCAGGCGCGCGCCACGGACAGGGTGCAGTCGACGTTGGCCGAGCGGAACAACGCGGAGTCGCCGGCTCCCTGCGAATCGAGGTGGGCCCGGGCGGCCAGGTGGACGACCGAATCGACACCTTGCAGGGCTTCAGCGAGGGCCTCGGTGTCCGCATAGTCGCGGACCACCACATCGCGGACGTTCGACAGGCCCGTTCCACGGCGCGAAAGCGCGACCGTCGGCCGGCCCTCGGCCGCCAGCCGCTCGAGCAGTCGCCGCCCCACGAAGCCGCTCGCGCCGGTCACTGCGATTGTTGCCCGCCCTGGATCAGCCGCGCTCACGGGGCATCACCATGATGAAGAACGCGAGGATCACGCAGTCGATGAGCCGTCGACGAAAGTGGCGAACCTGCAGGACGAGGCGAAGCCGATCGAGCACCGACAGGCGGCGTACCAGCTGCACCACGCCGGCGGTCTCGCCCACCGAGTCCGCGATGGCCAGGATGTCGCGGCGGTAGGCCCCGGTGCGAACGTGGCGCAGCCGGCTCAAGGCCGCGCGCCAGCCCGCGTTGACGCCGATCTCGTTGCGGCCGTGCTGGCGGTAGAGCATGTTCGGCTGGTCATCGATGTACCAGCGCATGCCGCGGCAGCGCACGAACGCGTAGATCAGCCAGTCATGCACCCAGATGCCCTGGATGCGGTCGAAGTTCTGCGTGACCCACTGCTGCAACTGCTGGAAGACACTGCGTGGGAACACGAATGTGCAGCCTGGCCCGGGCGAGCCGAACAGCTGGTCGAAGCGCCGCTGAGGCTGCGCCTTGTCGATCAGGTGGCGGGTGCCGTCCGGCCAGAAGGCCGTGACGTTGCTCGAATAGCCCTGCGCCGACAGCTTGCCCAGGCACTCGATGCCGCGCGACAACTTCTGCGGAAGCCAGATGTCGTCCTGGTCCGACAGCGCGAAGAAGGCCGCGTCGCCGAGTTCGGTGTCGCGGATCAGACGCAGGAAATTGCGATGAGCACTGCCGAATCGGGCTCCGGTGGACGGCAGCACGGTCAGCGCGCCGCGGCCGATCCAGGCTTGCAGCAGCTCGGGTGTGCCGTCCGACGAACTGTCGTCGCTGGCCACCACGCTGATGCGAACGCCCTGCTGGGCGAAGATGCTGTGCAACTGCTCGTCGAGCCATGGAGCGCCATTGAAGGTGGCCAGCAGCACGCGCACGTGCGGCCCGCTCGTCGTCTGCCCGACAGGGATTTCCACGTTCATCGGCGCGCAACGACGACCTGCTGTGCGACACGATCGCTGAACGCGTTGGTCTGCAACAGTTCCGCCTGCTTGAATCCGACCTGTCGCAGGTCGCTCAGAATCTGCTGCTTCGAGTGGTGCCAGAACACCGGCACCGTGCCGACCCCGGTGACCTGGCTGTCGTGGTACTCCTCCTCGCGCAGCCACTCCAGCCCACCTTGAGCCGAAAGGCGGCAAATGGCCTCGGTTCGGGCATCGTCGAAGAAGGGCACCGTGAACACGAACCAGCCGCCCGGCTGCAGGACCCGGCACACCTCGGCGAAGCCGGCCATGTAGTCGGGCACATGCTCGAACACCTCGGTCGACGACACGAGCTCGAAGCTCGCCGGTGCGAACGACAGCTTCTGGACGTCCTCGTTGCGAACGCCGTCGACGTAGACGCCGCCAGCCGGTGGGCCGAAGTACTCCGAGAACTGGAAGTTCGCGAAGTTGCTCTTCAGGTACCGGAACACTGCGCCGTGGTAGGAAAGCTCGTACACGGCGCTGGCTGCCGGGTCGAGCGGCAGTTGCTGGATCTGGGCCACGGTGGCCAGCGAGATTGCCGTCGACTTGCAGCTCAGACAGCGGATCGAGCGCGACTCCAGCCCCGAGATCAGGAACCGCGTTCTGCGCGCGCACGAAGCGCAATGGCGCTGCGGCAGCGCGAAACTTCCGTCGCGCATCGAAGCCACGATTTCGCCGAGGTACTTGGTGTACTTGTTCACGGGGTGCTCTTTGCCTTGGGATCGGTTCGGGTTGGTTCTTGTTCGCCGCGCGCAACGAGCAGATTCATGCAGTGCTCGAGCGTGTGCTTCATCGAGACGATGCGTCGGTCTGCGTCGGGGTAAGTGAACCGGCAGCACAGCCTCATGACACGCAATCGCTGCGGCGGCAGCCTGGTGACCAGCGTCAGGAAGGCCGTGCTCGGCAGTCCAATGGCGCCGGAGATGCGCAGCGGGCCGGGCAGGGTCATCAGTGAGCCGATGGTCCGTGCGTCGATCGATTCCGGCAATGCCAGGCCGGGCACGCCACCGGAGATCAGGACCGGGCGATGCCGTGCAACGACCCGGATCGTGCGCTCATAGAGCCGCGCCACGTGTGCCGCGTCGAAGTTCGTCTCCTTGGGTGTCTTCACGATCACGAGCACCGGCGCCGTCGGGTCGAATTCGATACGGTCGCCCCAGGGTTCGATGCACTCGGACAGCGGGATCTCGTGGATCAATGGCTGCCTGGCCAGACTCGGAAACCCGACGTGTCCGACATAGTTGATGCTGTCTTGAAGGTAGAAGCGGTGGATCGAGTCGCCCAGACCGTCGCTGTACGAGAAGTACCGAGCCCGCGGAAAGAGCCGCGTCAGGAGCTGGATCGCGCGCGAGTTGGAACGAGGGATGCCGATCAGAGGCCCCGGACGGAACAGCAGGTGGTGCGCCATGACGGCGCAAGCCCTCAGCATCGACGGCAGGCTCCTCGCCCTGATACGCAACGCGTGCATGCTGTCAACGGCCGGGTAGCTCCGCAGCGCCTCGTTCCTGAACAGGTACTGGGCGATTCGTTCGTAGTGGCCGATGAGCGACACGACGAGGATTGCCTTTCTGGAAGAGGACGAGAAAGGCGTAGACGATGAGGACATGGCGTTCATTGAAGAATGGCGGAAACCCGAACAACAGTGCCACCGCGAAGAGGACGCCCGCCGAGCGCCCGAAATTCGAGCGGGCGCCTGCTACGCGAAAGACGAAGAAGAGCCCACCCAGGAGCCCCACGTAGCCGCCGTACCACGTGAAGTCGAGAAGGATGCTGTGAAAGCTGCGTACGCCTTCTTCGTTGTTCACGATGATGACCTCCGTGCACGCTCCGAACTGCGACACGCAACTGGGAAACGCCAAGAAGAAGTCGCGCCACAGTGCCGATCGCGCCGCGGTGAACTCGACTTGAGCCAAGCCCACGGCTGCCAGCGCGACGAAGATCAGCACGACCAACGGCAGCACCAGCTTCGGGGTGAGCCTATAGAGCCCGGCATACAGCATCCCAAACTTGTTCGTGCCTAAGGCTGCGGCCAAGAGCAGCAGAGCAGTCTGCAAGCCTGACGACAGGCCCGTGAAATGCGGAGACAGGTAGAGAGCTACGATGAAAACGCCGTAGGTAAGCGAACGCGGGTCGATCTGGTAGTCCTCGGGGTTGGTGCCGAACGCAGATTCCGAGGCGGTCAATCCAAGCGCGCTGGGTAGGCTGGAGGTGAAGAAGATTGCAAGCACCACGCACAGCGCGACCAAGAGAAACCAAGACTTCGGGTGGAAGGTGCGCGGATCGGGCAACAGCAGCCCATTCAGCAATCCCATCAGATAGATCATCACGATCAGTGCGTTGAACTGGCTCGCGGCGGCTGCCTGCATGGCGATAAGGCAAGAGACTACGAACAATTCGAATCGCAGCTTCGCGCCGCGTCGAATGACCTCGCGCAGCGGAGTTGTCACAAAGAGCGCAAGGATTGAAAGAGCGAACATGGCTGGCTTCTCAAGGAAGATGCCCAGGAACATGAACGCGAGACCGAAATGCTGCCCCGCTCGCCGGCAGGCGTACACCGCGTGCCGTAGCGATAACCTCATCTGGGCGCTCTGAACAAACTGAGAATCACATGGGCAGTGCCACGTGCAAAGCCCAGCAGGTTGCCCTGCAAACCCGAGCGCGCCCTGCGGCGAATGACGGGCGGGCAGTAGGCTCTTGCCGAAGGCGCTCGCGAAACGGCCACGCCCATGTCACGGAAAGGAATATGACTGGCAGGAAGCCGGAATACCGCATGATGCACAAGACCAACGTCTCTGCTTGCCCGGACCACCTCCACTGCACTCCACAGGTAGCGATGCGTCTCGTAGTCGAATCCAGCCCACTGGTTGCCCCAGAACATCGAGGAGGCCGGGCCGCGCCCGAATCGATTCGATGGTCTGCGCGGCGCAAAGATCGCGAATACCCGTTCAACCAGCGTGAGGAAGAACACCGGGTTGCGCGATGGCATCTCTAGATAGAGCACTCCATCCGGGGTGAGCAATTCGACGAACTTTTCGAGCAACCTAACACTGTCATAGCGAGTGAAGTGCTCCAGACCGTGTACGAGCACGATCTCCGACAGAGAGCCCTTCGCGTAGGGCAAGTCGAAGACGTCGCCGAGCAAGTCAGCTACGCAGCCGGATCGCGAGTCGTCGCCTGCCTCGAAGGGGTACTTGTCGATGTTGACGTAGCCCTTGAGATAGACGCCGCCGCAGCAGACGTGGATCTTGGTCATCGGCGCAGCAATACCCTGAGGTCGTCGAGCAACATGGAGGACGAGTTCTTGCGCATGCCCTTGAGGTGAATCAAGTGGCGACCACGGTCAATCTCGTAGATCGGGTTCGACGAACGAACGCCGCGGTGCTTGCAGATGTCGAAACAGTGCTTATTGAACTGGAAGACTGACGTATAGACGTACGAGTCCGTCCATTCGTTGAAGTCAAAGATCTCTAGCGATTTGTAGATGTCGAGAACTCGGTTGAAGAGTCTGAGACCTTCGGCGCCTCTGAAGTCGATGAGTCCGGTCTCGGCATGGAGTTGCTTGTGAGCACGCCCGAGAAACGAAACCGCGTGCTCTGCTGAGAAGACCTGGCTGAGCCAGCTATCAAAACCATCCTTAAGCAGCGAGTCGGCATCCAACCACGTAACGACTTGCTCCTGCGGAAATGATATGAAGGCCTCTTCCATTGCGAAGACTTTCCAAGAGAACCGAGCGGCTTGCCAGCGATAGTCGCCACGGCGGTAGTTCAGTGCATCTTCGCGAGAGCGAATGGCTGCCATGTGCTGCAGGCTGCCAGCGCCAAAGGGCAAGACAGAGTATCTCGAGCCCAGTTCCGTTTTGAAGTAGTCGACTTCTTCTGGGTTGACGACGACAACAATCTTGCGCCCTGTAAAGGCCGACCAAGTCGCGACCGTGGTCCGGCCGTACTCTTCCAAGAGCTTAGTGTTTAGTGTTGTGACGAGCATTGGAGCCTGACAGCCAATAGAAGATAAAGGTGCATCCCGGCAGCAAGATGTACGTGATCAGTGATGCCCACCGCAGGGCCCCAAAGTGCCATGCAATGCCCAGGCACGCTGCCGCGATAAGGCAGATGCCCGCTGATCCAATTGCCACGAACGATTGTCCTCGGCGCTGAAGGGCAACGTACATCTCCGACAGCGGCAACAAACCGGCACAAGCAATCAGCAACAACAGGGCAAGTGAACTTCGGTCCGCGGGCGAAAAGTCTGCGCGCGCGATTATTGGCGCGAGACAGGCCATTGAGAATAGATACGCGAGCTTCAACGCCCTTGTCATGCCCTGCCAACGATTCGAGCGAACGAAGTACTTCTCGAAGATGGAGTTGAGGCCGCCGACCAGTTGCTCGATGACAAGGAAGCTTGCGATCAAGGAGCCGAACAGTTGTTCGAGCCCTACGCGGACCGCTGCTGAGACGACTCTCGACAGACCGTAGGCCACGCCCAGCGGGGATATGGCTGCACGTGGCGTACCTCTGCTGTCGCCTGATTGCCATGGGAGCGTCGTGAAGTTGAGCGCGAACTCGAGCATCGCGCCAACGGTCAAACCAACCAGCGCGAACGTGAACTCGGACAGCGCGATGGCGAGTGCGGCGAAGCCAAACTTGACTCCTGCCGACGCGACCTTGGATCCCAGCATTTTCAACCTGTCTGTCTGTGTGTAGTACCAGACCGAGGAGAAGGCCTGCGCCGTCCCTCCCAATGTGCCGAGGACAACAAATGCGATGAGCAGCCACAAAGGGTGTCCGTGCTCCTGCAGCATCAGGCCTGCCGTGGCCACAGGGATATTGACCGCCACAGCGGCGACAGACTTGAACCGAAGGCGCGAGGCGCGTTCTGCCACGCCCGCATTCAGCATCTTCACGTCGCCGGTCAGCATTAGCCCAGGCAGCACGCTCGTCACGATCGTAATGAGGGCATAGGCCTTGCTGAGTTGGCTCGGCGACACCAACACAACCGCTGCGAGCAAAGCCAGTGCTGCGACCACCTCCGCGAGGACTAGGTGGACTCGCACCGACCAGCCCTTGGGTAGGAGGTTGAGGCATCGGCGCGGCCGATCTGCCCGGCAGGCATGTCTCAGCGCTCCTGAGGCGCTGGTGCTTGGTAGCCATGTTTGCTCAGTAGCGCCTGACGGCGGGCTAGCCCCAGGTCGTGAGCCACCATCTCAACAACCATCGAATCGAAGCTGATCTCCGGAATCCAACTCAATTCTTCGCGCGCTTTACTCGGATCTCCCAGGAGCGTCTGGACCTCCGCAGGTCGGAAGTATTTCGGATCAATGCGAACAATCGGCAGCGGGCCTGCCTTCTGCTTAGCCGCGGCCAGTGCCGCGTCGGTGGGGTTGGTCCAATAGCCAACCTCCTCGACATCGGCTCCGTGCCATTCAAAGTTCATTCCCAACTCCGAGGCCGTACGCTCAATGAACTGGCGCACGCTGTACTGGACGCCAGTGGCGATGACGTAATCTCGGGCCTGTGCTTGCTGAAGCATCATCCACTGCATCCTGACGTAGTCCTTGGCGTGTCCCCAGTCCCTGAGTGCGTCTAGGTTCCCCATGTACAAGCAGCGCTCGAGGCCGAGCGAAATATTGGCCAAGCCACGAGTGATCTTTCGGGTGACAAACGTCTCGCCACGGCGCGGACTCTCGTGATTGAAGAGAATGCCGTTGCATGCGTACATGCCGTAGCTCTCACGGTAGTTGACCGTGATCCAGTACGCATACAACTTCGCTACACCGTACGGGCTTCGCGGATAGAACGGCGTGGTTTCGCGCTGCGGAGTCTCCTGAACGAGCCCATAGAGTTCGCTTGTGCTCGCTTGGTAGAAGCGGGTCTTCTCCTGCATGCCGAGCAGGCGAATTGCTTCGAGGAGTCGCAGAGTTCCCGTAGCGTCGACGTCTGCGGTGTATTCGGGGCTCTCGAAGCTGACCGCCACATGGCTTTGCGCGCCAAGGTTGTAGACCTCATCGGGTTGAACCTGTTGGATGATTCGGGTCAGGTTGCTGCTATCGGTGAGATCGCCGTAGTGCAGGAACAGTCGATTGCCCACCGTATGTGGGTCAGCATAGAGGTGATCGATCCGGGCCGTATTGAACTGGCTGGAGCGTCGTTTGAGACCGTGAACCTCGTAGCCCTTTTCGAGCAGCAGTTCGGCGAGATAGCTTCCATCCTGACCGGTGATGCCGGTAATCAGCGCCTTCTTCATGATCTATGGGTCCTGAGTTGATGTGTCAGCACTTCCCGCAGCGTGTCGGCAAACGAAATCTTTGATTCCCAGCCCGTATCGGCCTTGAGTCTAGAGGCGCTGCCTACCATGCGCGGCAGGTCGACTGGCCTGACAAGGGCTGAATCAATACTGTGTTCAACGGCCACACCGGATTGCTCGATTAGCTCGTCCAGTACAGCATCGAGCCCACGCTCGACGCCGCTGCACACGTTGTAGATCTCTCCGGCCCGGCCAGAGTGCAGGAGTGCGACGTAGGCATCTGCCACGTCACGGACATCGAGGAAGTCACGAGTCACGTCAAGTCGACCGGTGCCGAGGTGCGGGGGAGTGAGACCGAGCTTGATACGAGCCACTGCGTCGGCAAAGCGCGCGACGGCGAAGTCTGTGCGCTGTCCCGGCCCGAGATGGTTGAATGGTCGAGCGACTATCACGTCAAAGGCCTTCATCTGACCCCATGTGAGTGCGACCACTTCTGCAGCAAGCTTGCTCGCCGCGTAAGGATTCGCTGGTCGCGGCTGAGTGCGCTCGGTGACTGGCAGTGAGGCGGAATCCACGATGCCATAGACGTCTCCAGAACTCACATAGAGGAATCGACCGGCGAAGGCACGCTTCTGGAGCGCGCGAAGGAGACGTACCGTGCCCATGACGTTCGTATCAAACGTGCCAACGGGGTCAGCCACACTCGTCGGAACATGGGACTGTGCAGCCAGGTGCAGCACATGATCGAATTCGAGACCTTCCAACGCTTCATCGATTGCCGTTTCCGAACACAGGTCGAATGAATCAGGAAGAGTGACGCAGGCGACATCGGCCGCGCCCTGCATGGCAATATGGGCCAGCAAGTTCTTGCCGACAAAGCCGGTATGACCCGTGACGACAACTCTCATTACATACACAACGGGTAGGAAAGGGGGGGCGTGTCTGGCATGGGCTGTCAGACAACCCCGGCCTGCAACAGCAGCCGCATGTTCACTGCGCCGACCAGCACATTGGTGTCGTCGACTACAGGCATGGCGGAGATCTTGTGCTGGTCCATCAGTTCCACCGCTTCGACGGCCAGTTGCGGAGCGCGCACGGTCACGAACTTGCGCGCAGCTACCGAGCCGATGCGTTCGGTCTTAATGTCGATGTCCCGGTCTAGCGCGCGGCGCAGGTCGCCGTCGGTGAACACGCCGACCAGCGCGCCCGAGGCGTCAAGCACGTTGATGAACCCGAGCCCCGCCCGCGACATGCCGACCAGTGCCTCGCGGATGGTGGCGTCCTCGCGGGCGGTCGGCACATAGGCGCCGGTCACCATAACGTCGGCGATCGACACTAGCAGCTTGCGTCCCAGCGTGCCGTGCGGGTGGGTTGCAGCGAACATGTCCGCCGTGAAGCCTCGCGCCTCGATCAGGCACATCGCCAGTGCATCGCCGAGCGCCAGTGCCAGCGTGGTGCTTGCTGTCGGCGCCAGGCCGAGCGGGCATGCCTCGCGGTCGACCGAGGTGTCGATCACCACGTCGGCATGCTGCGCCAGTGCCGAATCCGCCTTCGCCGTCATGGCAATGATGCGAATCCGGTTTCGCTTCATGTAGGGCACGACACGCAGCAACTCGTCGCTCTTGCCGGACTGCGAGATGGCAATGACGACGTCGTGTGGTGTCACCATGCCCAAGTCGCCGTGACCAGCTTCGGCCGGGTGCACGAACAGTGCCGGTGTACCGGTGCTGGCCAGGGTGGCCGCGATCTTGCGGCCGATGTGCCCCGACTTGCCCATGCCCATGAGCACGACGCGGCCGCCGCTGGCCTGCGAGAGCAGGATGTCGATCGCGTCCAGGAAGGGCTTGCCCAGCCGCTGGCGCGCTGCCAGGATGGCTGCGGCCTCGATCTCGAGCACACTGGCCGCGAGCTCGACCAGGTCTTGCTTCTTCAAGTTGCCCATCAGCTGTTCTCGGGGCGTTGCAGGCAGAAGGACATCCGCCCGAATTCGGCAAACCACTCCTGAGAGAAGTCGGCATTCTTGTACTCATGGAAGTACGGGCCGCCCACGGTCCAGTGCACGTTGTGAACGTCCTCCGGAGGCTCGGCGTACTCGCCCACGAGCCAGTTCCAACGCACGTTGAGGGCGCCGAGCTGCTCGTCCTGGAGCCACTGGAAGCGGTGAAGCTCCATCGCTGAGGCGGTATTGACGAACTCCGGTGTGACCCGGCGATTGGCGGGGTGCGCGCAATTCCACAAGACGACAGAGGACCAGTTCTTGCGCGGGTAGCGGTACTGGACGGTATTGAGGTACTTGATGTCGTCCTTGGGCTCGTAGTCGTGCTGGACCACATGAACGGCCTTGCTCGGGTCGGCTGCCGCCAGCTTGAAGAGTTCGGCAACGTCCGTTCTCAGCATCATGTCGCAATCGAAGAAGGCAGCGTAGCCCTCGTAACCGGCCAGGTAGGGCACTAGGAAGCGCGTGAACGAGAACTCATTCGACTGCTTCGCATCGCGCTCTCGGGTGTAGATGCCCTTGAGATTGGCAATATTGACCGGGATCAGCGCGACCGGCGCCGAACTGCGCGCCAGGATCGAGTGGGCCATGGTGTGCCAGGCCACGCTTTCCACGGGGTCGTAGCCGATGAAGATCTTCAACACGTTCGAGTTCATCTTGGGGTCCTCTCTGATCGATTCAGTTCAGGCATAGGTCGCAGCTTGCGCCCAGGGCAGGCCGCCAGCGTCCTTGGCAGAAACGCTGATCTGCCCGGCATCCGGCCAGGCGATCGCGAGCGTCGGATCGTCGTAGCGGATACAGGCTTCGGCAGTGACGGCGTAGTAGTCCGTTGTCTTGTACAGAAAGTCGGCAGATTCGCTGAGCACCAGGAATCCATGTGCCATGCCGGCTGGCAGCCAGAGCTGGCGGTGGTTCTCGCCGCTGAGCTCGACGCCCACCCACCGGCCGAACGTCGGGCTGGAGCGCCGCACGTCGACCGCGACGTCGAAGACCCGACCCTGCGTCACCCGCACCAACTTGCCCTGCGCATACGGTGGCAATTGGTAGTGCAGGCCACGCAGCACGCCCTTCGCCGACCGCGAGTGGTTATCCTGAACGAACTCGACGTGCCGGCCGACAGCTTCGTCGAAGGCGCGCTGGTTGAAGCTCTCCATGAAGAAGCCGCGCTCGTCGCCGAACACCTTCGGCTCGAGAATCAGCACATCCGGAATCACGGTAGGGGTGACCTTCATCAGTACACCTGTTCCTTCAGCAGCTTGGCCAGGTACTGCCCATACCCGTTCTTCAGCATCGGCTGGGCCAGCGCGTTCAGGCGTTCCGCATCGATCCAGCCGGAACGCCAGGCGATCTCCTCGGGGCAGGCCACCTTCAGGCCCTGGCGCTTCTCGAGCGTGGCGATGAACTGCCCGGCCTCGAGCAGGCTGTCGTGGGTGCCGGTGTCCAGCCAGGCGTAGCCGCGGCCCATGATCTCGACATCGAGCTGGCCCTGGTTCAGGTAGCGCGCATTGACATCGGTGATCTCGAGTTCGCCGCGTGCGGACGGCGTGATGCTCGCGGCGATGTCGCACACCTGCTCGTCGTAGAAATAGAGGCCGGTGACGGCGTAGTTGCTCTTCGGCGCCTTCGGCTTCTCCTCGATGCTCAGCGCGCGCTTGTCGGCATCGAAGGCGACCACGCCGTAGCGCTCGGGGTCGGTCACGTGGTAGGCGAACACGGTGGCGCCGGCCACGCGCGCGTTGGCGTCGTTGAGCAGCCGCTGGAAGTCGTGGCCGTAGAAGATGTTGTCGCCGAGCACCAGCGCGCTGGGGTGGCCGTCGACGAAGGATCGGCCGAGGATGAAGGCCTGCGCCAGGCCGTCGGGGCTGGGCTGCACGCAGTAGCGGATCGAGATGCCCCACTGCGAGCCGTCGCCGAGCAGTGCCTCGAAGCGCGGCGTGTCCTGCGGCGTGCTGATGAGCAGGATCTCGCGGATGCCGGCGAGCATCATGGTCGACAGCGGGTAGTACACCATCGGCTTGTCGTAGACCGGCAGCAGCTGCTTGCTCATCGCCAGCGTGGCCGGGTGCAGCCGGGTGCCGGAGCCTCCGGCGAGGATGATGCCTTTGCGGTTCATGCGGGCTTGTCTCCGGGTCAGCGGCCGAGCACTTCGGTCAGCATGCGGTCGACGCCGTGGCGCCAATCGGGCAGCACCACGCCGAAGCGGCTGCGCAGGCGCGCCGTGTCCAGGCGCGAGTTGAGGGGGCGCTTCGCCGGCGTCGGGAAGGCGCTGGTGGGCACGGCCTCGATCGCGCCCGGCGCCACCTTGACGGCCACGCCGGCGGCGCGCGCGAAGTCGATCACATGGCTCGCATAGCCGTGCCAGCTGGTCTGGCCGGAGGCGACGGCGTGGTAGGTGCCGGCCACGGAGGCGTCCGAGCGCGCGGTGCGCAGCATGTGGGCGCTGAGGTCGGCCAGCAGGTCGGCGCCGGTGGGTGCGCCGATCTGGTCGTCGATGACGCGCAGTTGCTCGCGTTCCTGCGCGAGCTTGAGCATCGTGCGCGCGAAGTTGCCGCCGCGTGCACCGTACACCCAGCTCGTGCGCAGCATCAGGTGGCGGCAGCCGCTGGCGCGGATGGCCTGCTCGCCCTCGAGCTTTGTGACGCCGTAGACGTTGAGCGGGCCGGTCGGCGCGTCTTCGCCGCGCGGCGCGTCGCCGCTGCCGTCGAACACGTAGTCGGTGCTGTAGTGCAGCAGCCAGGCACCGCAGGCCGCGGCTTCGCGCGCCAGCACGGCCGGGGCTTCGGCGTTGATGGCACGGGCAAGATCGGGCTCGCTCTCGGCCTTGTCGACGGCGGTGTGGGCGGCGGCGTTGACGATCACGTCGGGTGCCACCGCGCGCACCGTGGCAGCCAGGCCCTGCGGCTTCGAGAAGTCGGCGCTCAGCGGGCCGGGGCTGTCGAAATCGAGCGCGACGACGTCGCCCAGCGTGGCCAGCGAGCGTTGCAACTCCCAGCCCACCTGGCCGTTCTTGCCGAGCAGCAGGATCTTCATGCGGCCGTGCGCGCGCTGTAGTTCGTCGCGACCCAGTCGCGATAGCTGCCGCTCTGCACGTGCTGCACCCAGTCGGCATTGTCGAGGTACCAGCGCACCGTCTTGCGGATGCCGGTCTCGAAGGTCTCGGCCGGCCGCCAGCCGAGTTCGCGCTCGATCTTGCGCGCGTCGATGGCGTAGCGGCGATCGTGGCCGGGGCGGTCGGTGACGTGGGTGATCAGCCGGGTGTAGGAGCCGGCCGCGTCGGGGCGCATCTCGTCGAGAAGCGCGCAGATGCTGCGCACGATCTCGATGTTCGGCCGCTCGTTCCAGCCGCCGACGTTGTAGGTTTCACCAGGCCGGCCCTGGGCCAGCACGGCGCGGATCGCCGCGGCGTGGTCCTTCACGTAGAGCCAGTCGCGCACCTGCATGCCGTCGCCGTACACCGGCAGCGGCTTGCCCGCCAGCGCGTTGACGATCATCAGCGGGATCAGCTTCTCGGGGAAGTGGTAGGGCCCGTAGTTGTTCGAGCAGTTCGTCGTCAGCACCGGCAGCCCGTAGGTGTGGTGCCAGGCGCGCACGAGGTGGTCGCTGGCGGCCTTGCTGGCCGAATAGGGGCTGTTCGGCTCGTAGGTGTGCGTCTCGGTGAAGGCCGGGTCGCCCGGGCCGAGCGAGCCATACACCTCGTCCGTCGACACGTGGTGGAAGCGGAAAGCCGCCTTCGCGTCGCCGGCCAGCGACGACCAGTGGGCGCGCACCGCCTCGAGCAACGTGTAGGTGCCCTCGATGTTGGTCTTGATGAAGGCACCTGGGCCGTGGATGCTGCGGTCGACGTGGCTCTCGGCCGCGAAGTGGATCACCGCGCGCGGGCGGTGTTCGGCGAGCAGGCGGTCGAGCAGTGCGCGGTCGCCGATGTCGCCCTTGACGAACACGTGTCGGGCATCGCCGGCCACCGACTTCAGGCTCTCCAGGTTGCCGGCGTACGTGAGCGCATCGAGGTTGAGCACCGGCTCGCCGGTGGAGGCGATCCAGTCGAGGACGAAGTTGGCACCGATGAAGCCGGCGCCGCCGGTGACGAGGATCATGAATGCACAGCTTTGGTGTTCTGGCGAACCTGGCATTCTAGGCGGGCGAAAGCGCAAGATTTTGATCCATGCTGCGCTGCGGCGATAATGGAGGGATGAGTGACCCCACCCCCGGCGACGCCATCAGCATCGCCACCCCCGAGGCCGCACCACCCGCGCCGGCCCGTTTCGACACCCTGCCGCTGGACGAGAAACTGCTTCGCGCAGTCGCCGACTCCGGCTACCAGACGATGACGCCCATCCAGGCGAAGGCCATCCCGATCGTGCTGGCCGGCCGCGACGTGATGGGTGCAGCGCAGACGGGCACCGGCAAGACGGCCGCGTTCTCGATCCCGCTGCTGCAGAAGATGCTCAAGCACGAGAACCCGAGCATGTCGCCGGCGCGCCACCCGGTGCGCGCCTTGGTGCTGGCGCCCACGCGCGAGCTGGCCGACCAGGTGGCCAACAACGTCAAGCAGTATTCCAAGTTCACCAAGCTGCGCGCCACCGTGGTGTTCGGCGGCATCGACATGAAGCCGCAGACGCTGGAGCTCAAGGCCGGTGTCGAGGTGCTGATCGCCACGCCGGGCCGGCTGCTCGACCACATCGAGGCGAAGAACTGCGTGCTCAACCAGGTCGAGTACGTCGTGCTCGACGAGGCCGACCGCATGCTCGACATCGGCTTCCTGCCCGACCTGCAGCGCATCCTGAGCTACCTGCCCAAGCAGCGCCAGACGCTGCTGTTCTCGGCCACCTTCTCGCCGGAGATCAAGCGCCTGGCCGAGAGCTACCTGCAGGATCCGATCCTCGTCGAGGTGGCCCGGCCCAACGCCACCGCCACCAACGTCGAGCAGCGCTTTTTCAGCGTCGCGCCCGACGACAAGCGGCGCGCGGTGCTGAAGATGCTCAAGGACCGCGCGATCACGCAGGCCTTGATTTTCGTCAATTCCAAGCTCGGTTGTGCCCGCCTGGCGCGTTCGTTCGAGCGTGACGGCCTGCGCACCAACGCGCTGCACGGCGACAAGAGCCAGGACGAGCGGCTGAAGGCGCTCGACGCCTTCAAGCGCGGCGAAGTCGACGTGCTGGTGGCCACCGACGTGGCCGCGCGCGGGCTGGACATCGCCGACCTGCCGGCGGTGTTCAACTTCGACGTGCCGTTCAATGCCGAAGACTACGTGCACCGCATTGGCCGCACCGGCCGCGCCGGCGCCTCGGGCCTGGCGGTGACGCTGGTGTCGCGCGACGACATGCGCATGGTCGGCGACATCGAGAAGCTGATCAAGAAGAAGATCGAGATCGATCCCTTCGAGTTCGACGACGAGCCGCCGCGCCGCGAGAGCTTCCGCGACCGCACGCGGCGCGAGGGCGAAGACGAGCGCCCGGCGCGCACGGTGGCCCCGCGCGCCAGTGCGCCGTCGCCGCGGCAGGCGCCGGGCGACCCCTTCTTCGACCAGCCCTACGTGGCCAGCGGCAACGAGACCGAAGCCGCCTGGGAGCAGAAGACGCCGCAGACCTCGCCGCGCAGCGGCCTGTCGCCCTACATCAAGCCGAAGAAGAAGGTCGCTGCGCTGTTCGGCGGCCAGAAGGCGGCCGACGAGGTGTCCTCGTCCTGACGCCTGCGGCCGGCCTCAGCCGGCCAGGAAGGCGAACACCACGGGCCGGTCGGCCGGCAAGGCTGACGGGCGGGCTCGCCAGCCCGAGACACTGTCGGTGCGGGTAAAGGCACCTGGCGCCGTGAGGCCGCAGCTCACCGTCACGCGCGTTGCCGGCTGCAGATGCGCGAGCAGCGCTTCCAGCAGCGCGCCGTTGCGGTAGGGCGTCTCGATGAAGATCTGCGTCTGTTGCGCGCGGCGCGACAGTGCTTCGAGTTCGCGAAGGCGGGCCGTGCGCTCGGCCGCATCGACCGGCAGGTAACCGACGAAGGCGAAGCTCTGGCCGTTCAGGCCGCTGGCCGCCAGGGCCAGAAGCAGCGAACTCGGGCCGGGCAGGGCGATCACTTCGAGCCCTTGGGCGTGGGCCGCCTGCACGAGAGCCGCGCCCGGGTCGGCCACGGCCGGCAGTCCGGCTTCGGAGATCAAGCCGAGGTCGGCGCCGCCGCGCGCGGATGCCAGCAAGGGCGAGAGATCGGGTGTGGCCGCGGACTTGCCGCCCTTGGCTGGGCGCGGCAACTCGACGATTTCGATCTGCTGCACTGGTCGGGCCAGCGGCACGATGCGGTCCACGCGCTTGAGGAAAGCGCGCGTACTGCGCGCGTTCTCGGCCACCCAATGCTCGAGCCGCGCTGCGATGCGGATCACGCCCAGCGGCAGCACCTCGTCCAGCGGCACGGCTTCGGAGGCGCCGTCGATGCCGAAGTCCAGCGCGTTCGGGACGAGGTAGAGGCGGCCCACCGGCTCGGTCATGGCTGCAGCGGATCGAATCCGGCCGCGCGCAACAGCTCGCAGGTGCGGATCAGCGGCAGGCCGACCAGCGCCGTGGGATCGTCGGAGTCGATCGCCTGCAGCAGCGCGATGCCCAGCGTCTCGCACTTGGCGCTGCCGGCGCAGTCGTAGGGCTGCTCGGCGCGCAGGTAGTGTTCTATCTCGGCGTCGGACAGCATGCGGAAATGCACCGTGACTGGCGCCAGCGCCGCGCCGGCATAGCCTGTGGCGCTACGCTGGACGGCCACGGCCGTGTGGAACACCACACTGCGCCCGCGCATCGTGCGCAGCTGCTGCACGGCCCGCTCGTGCGTACCCGGCTTGCCGATGGGCTGGCCGTCGAGTTCGGCGACCTGGTCGGAGCCGATCACTACGGCGTTCGGGTGCAGCACCGCGACGACTGCCGCCTTGGCATGCGCCAGCCGCACGGCCAGGTCGGCCGGTGCCTCCGCCGGCCTGGGTGTCTCGTCCACCTGCGGCGAGACGACCTCGAAAGGCAGGCGCAGGCGCTCGAGCAACTCGCGTCGGTAGCGTGAGGTGGAGGCGAGGATCAGCGGCGGGCGTGCGGTCATGGCCGGATTGTCCCATCGGCGCCCGTACACTCGCCGCCATGAGCGCGCGTTCAAGAGACCCCTCGCGGCTGGACGTCGAGCCCTTCGCCAAGGAAAGCGGCGAGCTGGAAGGCGAGTGGCCGCTGCGTCAACTGCGGCGGCTGGCCGAAACCACGCACCCCGAGGCACGGCCGACCGAATCGGACCGGGTCCACTGGCAGGCCCGAGGCGAGATGCGGCCCGTGCGTGGCGCGGCGCCGCAGCCGTGGCTGCACCTGAGCGCGCAGACCTCGCTGAACCTCGAATGCCAGCGCTGCCTGCAGCCGATGGCGGTGCCGCTCGATGTGTCGCGCAGCTTCTGTTTCGTGCACGGCGAGGCGGCGGCGGCCGCGCTCGATGCCGAAAGCGAGGACGATGTGTTGGCGCTCACTCGCGCGCTGGATCTTCGCGAACTGTTGGAGGACGAGCTTCTTCTGTCTCTCCCGCTGGTGCCGCGCCACGAATCGTGCGCCCCGCCGATGCCGCTGGCCGGCAGTCAACCCGAGCCCCTTGAAGAACGTCCGAACCCATTCGCGGCGCTGGCCGCCCTGAAGCGCCCGGGGCGCCACTGACCGGGCCTGTCCGCCGGGCAGCCTGCCCGTGATAGAATCGCGGGCTTTTCATCGGACGCCTACCCGGCTGCGTGAGCTTTCAGGGCGGGTGTCGGTTGGGGCGCCAGGGCGCGGGACCGCTCGAGAGTTCGAGCCGGTCCGTGTCGCGGACCCTGGGGCTTGCCCCGCTACACAGGAGAATTCCATGGCCGTTCAGCAGAACAAGAAGTCGCCCTCGAAGCGCGGCATGCATCGCTCGCACAATGCCGTCGCGGCGCCCGGCACGGCCATCGAGCCGACCACCGGCGAGACGCACCTGCGTCACCACATCAGCCCGACCGGCTTCTACCGTGGCCGCAAGGTCCTGAAGACCAAGGCCGACGCCTGATCGCGTTGTCCGTGGCGCGGCCCGTCCGCCCATCGGTCTGAGATGAACACAGCCGCCTCGCCTGCCGCGGCCGCCGAAGCCCGCGTGACGCTCGCCGTCGACTGCATGGGCGGCGACCACGGCCCGTCAGTCACGCTGCCCGCCTGTCGCGCCTTCCTCGACGCGCATCCGCAGGCCCACCTGATCCTCGTCGGAAAGGCCGATGCGCTGGCTGCTGCCGCCGCGTGGCCGCGCTGCACCATCGTCGCGGCCAGCGAGGTCGTCGAGATGGACGACCCCGTCGAAGTGGCGCTGCGCCGCAAGAAGGATTCTTCGATGCGCGTGGCGGTATCGCAGGTGAAGGCCGGCGAAGACGGCCGGTCCGCAGCGCAGGCCTGCGTGTCGGCCGGCAACACCGGTGCACTGATGGCGGTCTCGCGCTACGTGCTCAAGACGCTCGAGGGCATCGACCGCCCGGCCATCGCCTCGGTGATGCCCAACGAGCGCGACGGCTACACGACCGTGCTCGACCTCGGTGCCAACGTCGACTGCAGCGCCGAGCACCTGCTGCAGTTCGCCGTGATGGGCAGCGCGCTGGTCGCCGCCGTCGAGGGCAAGGAGAACCCCAGCGTGGGCCTGCTCAACATCGGCGAAGAGGCCATCAAGGGCAGCGAGACCATCAAGCAGGCCGGCGAACTGCTGCGCGCCGCCGCTGCCGCCGGGCACATCAACTTCCACGGCAACGTGGAAGGCAACGACATCTTCAAGGGCACCACCGACCTCGTCGTGTGCGACGGTTTCGTCGGCAACGTGGCCCTGAAGACGGCCGAGGGCCTGGCCTCGATGCTGTCGAACTTCATCCGCCAGGAATTCACCCGCAACATCTTCACCAAGATGGCCGCGATCGTCGCGCTGCCGGTGCTCAAGCATTTCAAGGCGCGTGTCGACCACCGCCGCTACAACGGCGCGGCGCTGCTCGGCCTGCGCGGGCTGGTCTTCAAGAGCCACGGTTCGGCCGATGCCTTCGCGTTCCAGCAGGCGCTGAATCGGGCTTATGATGCCTCGCGCAATCGATTGCTCGACCGCGTGCACGACCGCATCCTCGAGACGCTGGCGGCGATGCCGGCCTCGGCTGCGGAGCTTCAGTCCGATCTGCCGGCACTGGCCGCATCACGATGAGCTCGATCACACCTCGCTACTCCCGCATCACCGGCACCGGCAGCTACCTGCCACCGAACCGCGTGTCGAACGAGGCGCTCGCGGCGCAGCTGGCCCGCGACGGGGTCGAGACCTCCGACGACTGGATCGTCGAGCGTACCGGCATCCGTGCTCGCTACTTCGCCGCGCCCGACGTCACCAGCAGCGAGCTGGCGGTGCATGCGGCACGCCACGCGCTCGAGGCGGCCGGCCGCACGGCGGCCGACGTCGACCTGATCATCGTCGCCACGTCGACGCCGGACATGGTCTTCCCGTCGACGGCGTGCATCCTGCAAAACAAGCTCGGCGCCTTCGGTGCCGCGGCCTTCGACGTGCAGGCCGTGTGCTCCGGCTTCGTCTACGGGCTGACCATCGCGGATTCGATGATCCGTAGCGGCGCGGCCACCCGCGCACTGGTGATCGGCGCCGAAGTGTTCTCGCGCATTCTCGACTTCAAGGACCGTACGACCTGCGTGCTGTTCGGCGACGGCGCCGGCGCGGTGGTGCTGGAGGCGAGCGATCAGCCCGGCATCCTGGCCACCGACCTGCATGCCGACGGCCGCCACGTCGAGATCCTGTGCGTGCCCGGCAATGTTTCCGGCGGGCAGGTGCTCGGCGATCCGTTGCTGAAGATGGATGGCCAGGCGGTGTTCAAGCTCGCCGTCGGCGTGCTCGAGAGCGCTGCGCGGGCCGTGCTGCACAAGGCCGGCCGCAGCGAGGCTGACATCGACTGGCTGATCCCGCACCAGGCCAACATCCGCATCATGCAGAGCACGGCGCGAAAGCTGAAACTGCCGATGGACAAGGTGGTGGTCACTGTCGCCGAACACGGCAACACTTCCGCCGCGTCGATCCCGCTGGCGCTGGATGTCGCGGTGCGCCGTGGCCAGGTCAAGCGCGGCGACACCGTGATGCTCGAAGGCGTGGGTGGCGGCTTCACCTGGGGCGCGGTGCTGCTGGACTATTGAGTTCGAGGCCCGGCCACGGGCCCACATGCAAAGAGTGAGACAACAGGCGATGACGACCTTCGCATTCGTGTTCCCCGGGCAGGGATCCCAGACGGTGGGCATGCTCGACGCATGGGGTGACCACCCGGCCGTGCGAGACACTCTGGCCGAGGCGTCCGACGCCCTCGGCACCGACATCGGCCAGCTGATCCACGAAGGCCCGAAGGAACAGCTCGACCTGACCACCAACACGCAGCCGGTCATGCTGGCCGCCGCGGTGGCCTGCTACCGCGCCTGGATGGCCGAGACCGGCCTGGCGCCGGCGGTGGTCGCCGGCCACTCGCTGGGCGAGTACAGCGCGCTGGTCGCCGCGGGTTCGCTGACGCTGGCCGATGCCCTGCCACTGGTGCGCTTTCGTGCGCAGGCGATGCAGGAGGCGGTGCCCGTCGGTGTGGGCGCGATGGCGGCCATCCTGGGGCTCGATGCCGAGGTCGTACGCATCACCTGCGCCGAAGTGGCTGCGGCCGTCGGCGAACCGGTCGAGGCGGCGAACTTCAACGATCCCAAGCAGATTGTGATCGCCGGGACGAAGGGCGCTGTCGACCAGGCTTGCGAAGCGCTCAAGGGCCGAGGTGCCAAGCGCGCGTTGCCGCTGGCCGTCTCCGCCCCGTTCCATTCCAGCCTGATGAAGCCGGCAGCCGAGCGGCTGCAGGAGCGGCTGCGCTCGGTGACGCTGCGTGCCCCATCGATCCCGCTGGTCAACAACATCGACGTGGCGGTGCAGACCGACCCCGACGCCATCCGCGAGGCGTTGTACCGGCAGGCTTTCGGCCCGGTGCGCTGGGTCGAGGTGGTGCAGGCCATCCGCGCGCGTGGCGCCACGCACGTGTTCGAATGCGGTCCGGGCAAGGTGCTCGCCGGCCTGGCCAAGCGCATCGATGCGAGCCTGGTCGTAGGCAATGTTCTCGACCCGGCGACGCTGGCCGAAGCGAAGGGGATGCTGCAATGAGCGAGGTGACGACGCAGGGCCAGGTGGCGCTTGTGACCGGCGCCTCGCGGGGCATCGGCCGGGCGATCGCGATGGCGCTGGCAGCGCAGGGCATGAAGGTCATCGGCACGGCGACCAGCGAGGCCGGCGCCGCCGCCATCGGCGAGGCGCTCGGCGCGCAGGGCGGCAGCGGGCTGAAGCTCGACGTCACCGATGGCGCCGCTCTGGACTCGGCGATCGACAGCATCGTCAAGCAGCACGGCGGCCTGCAGGTGCTGGTCAACAACGCCGGCATCACGCGCGACACGTTGTCGATGCGCATGAAGGACGAAGACTGGGACGCCGTGCTCGACACCAACCTCAAGGCCGTCTTCCGCGCCAGCCGCGCAGCGATCCGGCCAATGATGAAGCAGCGCTACGGCCGCATCGTCAACATCACCTCGGTGGTGGGTGCCAGCGGCAACCCGGGCCAGGCCAACTACGCTGCGGCGAAGGCCGGCGTGGCCGGCATGACGCGATCGCTCGCCCGCGAACTGGGCAGCCGCGGCATCACCGTCAACTGCGTGGCGCCCGGCTTCATCGACACCGACATGACGCACTCGCTGCCCGAGACGCAGAAGGCCGCGCTGCTGGCGCAGATCCCGGTCGGCCGGCTCGGCCTGGCTGCCGAGATCGCCCATGCGGTGGCCTTTCTCGCCTCGCCGCTGGCCGGTTACGTGACCGGTGCCGAACTGCACGTCAATGGCGGCATGTACATGGCCTGAAACCGGCTTCGCGCCCCGCGCGCGGCCCGGACCGGCCAAGCCTTAGAATCCCGCCCTGTTTCTGTAAACACTCCCGGAGGAGTCATGAGCGACATCGAAGCACGAGTCAAGAAGATCATCGCCGAACAGTTGGGTGTTCCCGAGGCCGATGTGTCCAACGAAAAAGCATTCGTGGCCGACCTCGGCGCCGATTCGCTCGACACGGTGGAACTGGTCATGGCGCTCGAAGACGAGTTCGGCATCGAGATTCCCGACGAGGAAGCCGAGAAGATCACGACCGTGCAACTGGCGATCGACTACGCCGTGAAGCACCAGAAGGCCGCCTGAGCGCGCGCCTTCGTTCGTTCCCCTTGCATTCGCATAGCGCATGAGCCGTCGCCGCGTCGTCGTCACCGGGCTCGGTCTGATCAGTCCCGTGGGCAACACGGTGGCCGATGGCTGGGCCAACCTGATCGCCGGGCGCTCCGGCATCGCCAACATCACGCGCTTCGATGCGTCGGCGTTCGCGTGCAGGTTCGCCGGTGAGGTGAAGGGCTTCCAGATCGAGGATTACATCCCCGCCAAGGAAGCGCGCCACATGGACACCTTCATCCACTACGGATTGGCGGCGTCGATCCAGGCGGTGCGCGATGCCGGCTTGCCGACCAACGATGCGTTGGGCGAAGAGGCGGCCGAGCGCATCGGCTGCCTGGTCGGCTCGGGCATCGGCGGCCTGCCGCTGATCGAGGAAACGCAGGCCGAGTACGCGAGCCGCGGCCCGCGCCGCATCTCGCCGTTCTTCGTGCCGGCCTCGATCATCAACATGATCTCCGGCCACGTGTCGATCCACTTTGGCTTCCAGGGGCCGAACCTCGCCATCGTGACGGCCTGCACCACCGGGCTGCACTGCATCGGCGAGGCGGGTCGGCTGATCGAGTACGGCGATGCCGACGTGATGGTGGCCGGTGGCGCCGAGTCGACGGTGTCGCCGCTGGGCATCGGTGGCTTCGCGGCGGCGCGCGCGCTGTCCACGCGCAACGACGACCCCGCCACCGCCTCGCGCCCCTGGGACAAGGACCGCGATGGCTTCGTGCTCGGCGAGGGCGCGGGCGTGGTCGTGCTCGAGGAGTACGAACATGCCAAGCGGCGCGGCGCGAAGATCTACGCTGAACTGAGCGGCTACGGCATGGGCGCCGACGCGTACCACATGACTGCGCCGAACGTCGACGGACCGAAGCGTTCGATGCGCGCGGCGCTGCGCAATGCCGGCCTCAACGCCGACCAGGTGCAGTACCTGAACGCCCATGGCACCTCTACGCCACTGGGCGACGTGAACGAGACCAACGCCATCAAGCTCGCCTTCGGCGACCACGCCGGGAAGCTGGTGGTGAATTCGACCAAGTCGATGACAGGGCACCTGCTCGGCGGAGCCGGCGGCATCGAGTCGGTCTTCACCGTGCTGGCGCTGCACCACCAGGTGTCGCCGCCGACCATCAACATCTTCAACCAGGATCCCGAGTGCGACCTGGACTACTGCGCCAACGAGGCGCGGCAGATGAAGATCGAGTACGCCGTGAAGAACAACTTCGGCTTCGGCGGCACCAACGGCACGCTGGTGTTCCGTCGCGCTTGAGGGCGCGCGGGCGCACCCGCTGCCATGCCCGATTCCAACGCGCTGTCCATCCAGATCCGAACGGCTGCCGCCTGGCGGTTCGGGACGGCTGCCTTGACGCTGGCCGCGTCGCTGAGCCTGGGCTGGTGGTTCGTGACAGCCTTCGAACGAGACTCGCCGGGATGGATCTGGCTGGGCTTGCCGGCCTCGCTGGCGCTCGGGGCCGCGGCGGCGATGCACTGGATCCGCAGCGGCCAATTGCGCCGGGAGGGTGAAGTCTGGCGGCTGGCCGACGGCGCCCCAGGCAGCGCTGAGGAGACGCCCGGCAGCGTGGCCGTTGCGCTGGACGGCGGCCACTGGATGCTGCTGCGCTTTCGCGCCACGCCGGCCGGTTCGAGGCGGCACGTGCGCTGGCTGGCACTGAGCCGTCGCGACCTAGGCGGTCAATGGCACGCCCTGCGCTGTGCGGTATATTCGCCGCGACCCGATCCGGCCGGCCGCTCGGCGCAGGCTCCAGCCGCCCCTTCCGCATGAATCCCAACGACGCCGACGCACCGCTGATCGAACGCGTCAAGCAAGGCGACGTCAAGGCCTTCGAGATGCTGGTCGTCAAGTACCAGCGGCGCATCGAGCGGCTGATCGGCCGGATGGTGCGCGATGTCGATCTGGTGCCCGATATCGCCCAGGAGACCTTCATCCGCGCCTACCGGGCGGTCGGGCAGTTCCGCGGCGACAGCGCGTTCTACACCTGGCTTTACCGCATCGCGGTGAACACCGCCAAGAAGGCCCTGGTCGACCTCAAGCGAGACCCGATCGTGACGGAATCCGCACTCGCCTCGCGTGACGAGGACGAGGAAACTTCGCGCGTCGAAAATGAACTAACCGACGGCGAAACCCCCGAGGCGGTGCTGGCGAGCAAAGAAATCGCATCTGCGGTGAACTCCGCGATCGAAGCGTTGTCGGAAGACCTTCGCCAGGCGATCACGCTGCGCGAGATCGAAGGGCTGAGCTACGAAGAGATTGCCGAATTGATGAACTGCCCGATCGGGACGGTGCGATCGCGCATCTTCCGGGCCCGCGAAGCGATCGCGTTGCGGCTGCGGCCGTTGCTCGACACGCGCGAAGGCGAACGGTGGTGAGGGGGCGGGAGATGTTTGGAGTCGAAGATGTCCAGTGAACAGTCAGTCGGTTCGAACGGCGCGGAAGAGTTTTCTGCGCTGGTCGATGGAGAACTCGGCCCCGATGGTGTGGTGCGCGCCTGCGCGAGCTGGCGCAGCGACGCCCGGTCGCGACAGACGTGGCACGCGTACCACCTGATCGGAGACGTGCTGCGATCCGACGATCTGGCTTCGCGCCCTGCTCGCGACGTGGATTTCCTGAATCGCCTGCGCGAGCGTCTTGCCGACGAGCCGGTGGTGCTGGCGCCGTCGGCTGTGCCGGCAGTTTCCGCCGTGCCGGTGATCGCTGGCCGCCGCGCACTGCGGCACTGGCGGGCGGGTGCCGCTGTCGCCGCCGGATTCGTCGCCGTGGCGGGTGTGCTGGTCGTGATGCGTTCGCCAGCGCCGCAGATGGCGCCGGAGTTGGCTCGCGCGCCCATGGCCTCGCCTGTGGTGCCGGTCGCAGCAGATGCCGGCGTCGAGCAGGCAGCTTATGTCACCGACGGGCGGGTCATGCGCGACGCGCGCCTGGATCGCTACCTGGCGGCCCACCAGCAGTTCGCGGGCGCTTCGGCGTTGGGCGTGCCTTCGGCATTCCTGCGCAGTGCGACCACCGATGCCTCGAAGCGCTGACTTCCGCGAACGGCCCGTTTCCCACATGCTCATCCGTCCGATCTTTGCGCTGACTCTGCTCGGCGCCTTCTGCGGCTTTGTGTCCGCGGCGGGTGGCGGAACCGCGTCCACCGATGCCGAAGCTCGCGAGGTGCGTGTCTGGTTGACGCGCATCCACGAGGCGGCGGGCAAGCAGAACTTCCAGGGCACGTTCGTGGTGAGCGGCGGCGGTGCGGTCTCCAGTGCCCGAATCGCCCACTACTGCGAAGGCAGCAACCAGTACGAGCGTATCGAGTCGCTCGACGGGCAGGCGCGCCACGTCTTCCGTCTCAACGATGTGGTCCACACGGTGTGGCCGGCCAGCCGTGTCGCCTTGGTCGAGCAGGCGCAGTCGATGACGAGTTTTCCCGCGCTGCTGCAAGGAGGCGTCGACCGGCTGGCCGAGTTCTACGAGGTCAATCCGCAGGGCAGCGAGCGCGTGGCCGGCCGCGAGGCCAACGTGCTGATGGTGCAGCCGCGCGACGCGAACCGCTTTGGCTACCGGCTCTGGTCGGACAAAGCCTCGGGCCTGCTGCTGCGCGCCGACGTGGTCAACGATCGCAACGAGGTGCTCGAGACTTCGGCCTTTTCCGAGGTGACGATCGGTGTGAAGCCGCAGCTCGACAGCGTGACCGTGCCGATGCGCAAGCTCGACGGGTACCGCGTGATCCGTCCCGCGCTGACTGCCACGCGGCTGGACGCCGAAGGCTGGTCGATGCGCCAGCTGGTGCCCGGATTCCGCGAAGTCAGTTGCGTCAAGCGGCCGATGGAGTCGCCCACGTCGAACAGCCAGGAGGCTTCGGCCGAACCGGTGCTGCAGACGATCTTCTCCGACGGGCTGACTTACGTGTCGCTGTTCATCGAGCCTTTCAATGCGCAGCGCCACCAGCGTTCCATGCGCACTGCCGTCGGCGCGACGCAGACCCTGATGCGCCGGCATGGCGATTGGTGGGTCACTGTCGTCGGCGACGTTCCGCCCGCCACGCTGCTGATGTTCGCCAACGGGCTTGAACGCAAGAAATGAATCGCCAACTGGCTCGGTTTCCTGTTTGAGGCCTTCACCCATGACCCAGATGTTCTCCCTCGTCCCGCAGGCCGCACGCCGCAGCCTCGTCGCCGTTCTGTTCGGCCTCGTCCTGGCCGCGGCAGGCGCCATCGTCAGTCAGCCGGCACAGGCCCAGGCCCAGGCGCTGCCGGAGTTCGCCGACCTCGCCGAGCGTGTCGGGCCGGCGGTTGTCAACATCCGCACCACCGAGAGGCGCTCTGCGCGCAGCAGCGGCGGGCCGGAGATCGACGAGGACATGCTGGAGTTCTTCAAGCGATTCGGCCTGCCCATCCCCAACCAGCCGTCGCCGCGCGGTCAGCGTCCGGCGCCGGATGGCGAGCCGCAGCAACGCGGCGTGGGATCCGGATTCATTCTGAGCGCCGACGGCTACGTGATGACCAATGCGCACGTGGTCGAAGGTGCCGACGAAGTCTTCGTCACGCTGACCGACAAGCGCGAGCTGAAGGCCCGCATCATCGGTGCCGACCGTCGCTCCGACGTTGCGCTGGTGAAGATCGACGCGGCCGGGCTGCCGACCGTGCGCATCGGTGACGTTGGGCGCCTTCGTGTGGGCGAGTGGGTGATCGCCATCGGCTCGCCCTTCGGACTGGAGAACACTGTCACCGCCGGCATCGTCAGCGCGAAGTCACGCGACACCGGCGAGTTCCTGCCACTGATCCAGACCGACGTGGCCATCAACCCCGGCAATTCGGGCGGTCCGCTGATCAATATGCGCGGCGAGGTGGTGGGCATCAACTCGCAGATCTACAGCCGCTCCGGTGGCTACATGGGCATCTCGTTCGCAATCCCGATCGACGAGGCCAGCCGCGTGGCCGAACAGCTCAAGACGACCGGCCGCGTCAGCCGCGGCCGCATCGGCGTGAGCATCGATCAGGTCACCAAGGACGTGGCCGAATCCATCGGCCTGGGCAAGCCCACCGGTGCCTTGGTGCGAAGCGTCGAAGCCGGTGGCCCGGCCGAGAAGGCCGGCATCGAGGCGGGCGACATCATCACGCGCTTCGATGGCCGCGTGGTCGAGAAGTCGGGTGATCTGCCGCGCATCGTCGGCGGCGTGAAGCCCGGCAGCAAGTCGACCGTCCAGGTGTTCCGCCGTGGCGCCTACAAGGATCTCGGGGTGATGGTGGCCGAGATCGAACCGGACAAGGTCAAGCGCACCGCCGAGGCGGAGACCAAGCCGCCGGCCACCGTCTCGACGATGGGCATTGCCGTGTCCGATCTGAACGAGGCACAGAAGCGCGAACTCAAGCTGAAGAACGGCGTGCGGGTGGAGGTGGCCGATGGCGCTGCGGCGCGCGCCGGCTTGCGCGAGGGCGACGTGATCCTGTCGCTGGACAACACCGAGATCACCAGCGCCAAGCAATTCGAGACCGTGGTCTCGAAGCTGGACAAGTCGCGCGCCGTCACCGCGCTCGTGCGGCGCGGCGACACGGTGAACTTTCTGATCATCCGTCCCGTGCGCTGACCGCCGCGGCGGGCCTGTGGGAAGCCTGGCGTTGGCGCCGGGCATCCTACTGTGGAGGCGGGTCTTTCCATGATCCGGGATGTGAGGCGGTGTGATGGCAACCGAGAAGCGAGGCTGAGGGCCAGCTTTTCAGATTGCAGTAAGTCAGTTCTCGCTAACATTGGCGCCCGAGCGGGGATTGCACTGACCGAACGGTAGAATCAGCGTCTGCCACCGCCCTGTTTCGCTGATTCGATCAACAAAGCAGGGTGTTCGGATCTATCCCCAACTGATCCACAAGGCTTTGTGGATAAGCTGTTGATGAATTCTCCTGTTGGCACCCTGCAACGACGACAAATCGAGGATTGGCGCGGTTTCCAGCCGGGTGCTTTTGGCTACAATGAAGGCCCAACAAGCAGTTGCCATACGTTTTGTTGGAAGGCGCGTCAATCTTTCGACGTGCCTTTTTTTTGGTTTCGACACGCCGCTTCGCGGCTTCACATCGCTTCGCGATTTGAGTCTCCGCCGCAACGCAATGGCCGTTGTGCTTATCGCCTGAGGCTCACGCTCCGCTGTCCATGGACCACATCCGCAACTTCTCCATCATTGCCCACATCGATCACGGCAAGAGCACGCTGGCCGATCGGCTGATCCAGCGCTGCGGCGGTCTTTCCGATCGCGAGATGGAAGCGCAGGTGCTCGACTCGATGGACATCGAGCGCGAGCGCGGCATCACGATCAAGGCGCAGACCGCGGCGCTGACCTACATCGCGCGAGACGGCCAGAAGTACACGCTGAACCTGATCGACACGCCGGGGCACGTCGACTTCTCCTACGAGGTCAGCCGCTCGCTATCGGCCTGCGAGGGGGCCTTGCTGGTGGTCGACGCCAGCCAGGGCGTCGAGGCGCAAACGGTCGCCAATTGCTACACCGCGCTGGAGCTCGGGGTCGAGGTCGTGCCGGTGCTCAACAAGATGGACCTGCCTCAGGCCGACCCGCAGCGTGCCAAGGAAGAGATTGAGGACGTGATTGGCATCGACGCGACCGACGCCATCCCGTGCAGCGCCAAGACGGGCGAAGGCATCGACGACATCCTCGAAGCGGTGCTCACGCGCATGCCCGCGCCGCGCGGCAAGGCCGAGGCGCCGCTGCGCGCCATGATCATCGATTCCTGGTTCGACAACTACGTCGGCGTGGTGATGCTGGTGCGCGTGGTCGACGGCTCGCTGTCCAAGGGCGAGCGAATCCGGCTGATGGCCAGCGACGCGGTCTACGGCGCCGAGCAGCTCGGCGTGTTCACGCCGAAGTCGGTGCCGCGCGACACGCTGAACGCCGGCGAGGTGGGTTTCGTGATCGCCGGCATCAAGGAGCTGCAGGCCGCCAAGGTCGGCGACACGATCACGCTCGAGAAGAAGCTGCCCAACAACCTGGGCGTGGCCACCGAGGCGCTGCCCGGCTTCAAGGAAATCCAGCCGCAGGTCTTCGCCGGGCTTTACCCGACCGAAGCGAGCGAGTACGACCAGCTTCGCGACGCGCTCGAGAAGCTCAAGCTCAACGATTCGTCCCTGCGCTACGAGCCCGAGGTCAGCCAGGCGCTCGGCTTCGGCTTCCGCTGCGGCTTCCTCGGCCTGCTGCACATGGAGATCGTGCAGGAGCGGCTGGAGCGCGAGTTCGACCAGGACCTGATCACCACCGCGCCCAGCGTCGTCTACGAGGTCGAGCTCAACGACGGCACGCTGCTGCGCGTGGAGAACCCCTCCAAGATGCCCGATCTGGGCCGCATCAAGGAGATCCGCGAGCCGATCGTCACCGTGCATTTGTACATGCCGCAGGACTACGTCGGACCGGTGATGACGCTGGCCAATCTGAAGCGTGGCAACCAGATCAACATGGCCTACCACGGCCGACAGGTCATGCTGACCTACGAGATGCCGCTGGCCGAGATCGTTCTCGACTTCTTCGACAAGCTGAAAAGCGTGTCGCGCGGGTACGCGTCGATGGACTACGAGTTCAAGGAGTACCGGGCCGCCGATGTCGTGAAGGTGGACATCCTGCTCAACGGCGAGAAGGTCGACGCGCTGTCGATCATCGTGCACCGCAGCCAGAGCGCGTACCGCAGCCGCGCCGTGGTGAGCAAGATGCGCGAGCTGATCTCCCGCCAGATGTACGACGTGGCGGTGCAGGCCGCCATCGGCGCCAACATCATCGCGCGTGAGACAATCAAAGCGCTGCGCAAGAACGTGCTGGCCAAGTGCTACGGTGGCGACATCTCCCGCAAGCGCAAGCTGCTCGAAAAACAAAAGGCCGGCAAGAAACGCATGAAGCAGATCGGCTCCGTCGAAGTGCCGCAGGAAGCGTTTCTCGCCATCCTGCAAGTGGACGACTGATGGGTTATCTGACCGGTGTGCTCTACGGCGTGCTCGCCTTCTACCTGGGGGGCTGGTACCTCGGCAAGTGGACGGGCAACTTCTCGCTGCTGCTGTTCATCCTCAGCGTCGTGACCCTGGCCTACTGGCTGGCAGAACGTTTCCACTTCGCGCCGCGGCGCCTCGTGGCCGCCCGTGCGCTGGAAGAACAGGACACTGCCCGTCGCGCCCAGCTCGCCGCGCAGGGCATCTCCAAGATCGACACCGATCTGGAACCGGCGCGCGAACGACTGCTGATGCAGCCCTGGTGGCTGGACTGGACGGCCGGCCTGTTCCCGGTGATCCTGGCAGTCTTCCTGCTGCGATCGTTCCTGTTCGAGCCGTTCAAGATCCCGTCGGGGTCGATGATTCCGACACTGCTCGTCGGCGACCTGATTCTCGTCAACAAGTACCACTATGGTGTGCGCCTGCCGGTGATCAACAAGAAGATCATCCCGAACAACAACCCGAAGCGCGGCGACGTGATGGTGTTCCGCTTCCCGCGCGATCCAAGCATTGATTACATCAAGCGAGTGGTCGGCTTGCCGGGCGACGAGGTGAGCTTCCGCAACCAGAAGCTGTCGATCAACGGCCAGGAAATCCCCCTAGAGGCGATGCCTGCGCCAGGCTTCTACGACGAGGACTCGCTGCGCTACTTTCCCGAATTCAAGGAAAAGCTCGGCGACGTCGAGCACCGCATCCTCGTGAACCCGCAGGCGCAGCGGCCGTTCGGCGCCGATGGGGCCTACACGTTTCCCTTCCGGGAGAACTGCCGCTACAGTGCCGAGGGCGTGAGCTGCAAGGTGCCCGAGGGACACTATTTCATGATGGGCGACAACCGCGACAATTCCGAGGACTCGCGCTACTGGGGCTTCGTGCCCGACGAAAACATCGTCGGCCGGGCTTTTTTCGTGTGGATGAACTTCGGCAACCCGAAGCGCATCGGTTCGTTCCACTGACGTGCCGGGGCACGAGGTTCACGACGGGAGCATGAACGCATGACTGCAGAGCCTGTATCGAGCCGCCGCCAGCGCGGTGTCACTCTCTTCGGCCTGATGTTCTGGGCCGTGCTGATCGGATTCGGCGCGCTCGTCACGATGCGCGTGTTGCCGACGATCAACGAGTACTACACCATCCAGCGTGCGGTCGAGAAGATCGCCAAGGAAGGCGGCACGACCGTGCCGGAGATCCGCAGCGCCTTCGAGAAGCAGAAGCAGATCGAGTATTCGATCAGCTCGATCGACAGCAAGGATCTGAAGATCACCAAGGAAAACGAGAAGGTTGTGGTGAGTTTCGCTTACGACAAGGAGATCGAGCTGATGGCTCCGGTCTACCTGCTCATCAAGTACGAGGGGCACTCCAAGTAGTGCAGCGGGGCCAATCCGGGTGCGAGGGCACCCGACCGCGACCAACCCGATGGACGAACGACTCGACGAACTTCAGCAACGAATCGGCCACCGATTCCGCCAGGCCGATCTGCTGCCGCGTGCGCTCACGCACCGCAGCTTCGGCGCCGATCACAATGAACGGCTCGAATTCCTCGGCGATGCCGTACTCAGCCTGGCCGTATCCAGCTTGCTGTTCGACCGCTTTGCCGGCTCCGATGAAGGCGACCTGACGCGCGTGCGCGCTCATCTGGTTCGCGAGGAGAGCCTGCACCGTGTCGCCCTGCAGGTCGGCCTGCCCGAGGTGCTGCGCCTGTCCGAGGGCGAAGCCCGCGGCGGTGGCGCGCAGCGTGCGTCCATCCTCGCCGATGCGCTGGAGGCGGTGATCGGCGCGGTGTTCCTCGACGGCGGCTTCGAATCGGCGCGTGCGCTGGTGCAGCGACTGTTCGGCGAGGTCATCGCGGGCACCGACATCGGCGGCTGGGCCAAGGATGCCAAGACCGAGCTGCAGGAATGGCTGCAGGCGCGGCGCCTGCCGGTGCCGACCTACCGCATCAGCGGCACACGCGGCCAGGCACATGCGCAGACCTTCGAGGTCGATTGCGAGGTGCCAGCACTGGGCCTGACGCAGGCCGGCGAGGGCAAGTCCCGCCGGCAGGCCGAGCAGGAAGCGGCACGCCGCATGATCGACCTGCTCAAGGCCAGTGACCGCCCCGGCGGCCCGCTCCGCTCATGACGAACACCCCCTCGGCCGAAGAACCTCCTGCGGCGCAGCGCTGCGGCCTGATCGCCATCGTCGGCCGACCGAACGTCGGCAAGTCGACCCTGCTGAATGCATTGGTCGGCCAGAAGATCAGCATCACCTCGGCCAAGGCGCAGACCACCCGCCACCGCATCACCGGCATCCGCACGGTGGGCGACTCGCAGTTCGTCTTCGTCGACACGCCCGGCTTCCAGACGCGCCACGCCGCAGCGCTGAATCGCACGCTGAACCGCACGGTGCAGGGCGTGCTGACCGATGTCGATGTGGTGCTCTTCGTCGTCGAGGCCGGCCGTTTCGGGCTCGACGACGCCAAGGTGCTCGCCCTCATTCAGGGCGAGGCCATGAAAGGCAAGCCGGTGTTCCTGATCGCCAACAAGCTCGACGCCGTGCAGCGCCGGGCCGAACTGGCGCCCTGGCTCAAGAGCATGCAGGACCGCCATGCCTTCGCCGAGTTCGTGCCGCTGTCGGCCAAGAAGGCGGCCGACGTCGAGCGCCTGCTGGGCATCGTGCGGCCCTACCTTCCAGAGCAGCCCTGGTTCCACGAGGAAGACGCGCTCACCGACCGCAGCGACCGCTTCCTCGCCAGCGAACTGATCCGCGAGAAGCTGTTCCGCCTGACCGGCGACGAACTGCCCTACACCTCGACGGTGGTGATCGACAAGTACGAAGAAGAAGGCCACCTGCGGCGCATCGCGGCGTCCATCGTCGTCGAGCGCGACGCGCACAAGGGCATGATCATCGGCGCCGGTGGCGAGCGGCTCAAGCGCATCGGTTCCGAGGCGCGCCAGGAGCTCGAGAAGCTGCTGGACGCCAGGGTGTTCCTCGAGCTGTTCGTCAAGGTGCGATCCGGCTGGGCGGCCGACGAGGACCACCTGCGCAGCTACGGCTACGAGTAACGATGGCCACGGCGCGCGGCGCGGCCCCGCTGGCGGCCTTCGTGCTGCACCGCTACGACTGGAGCGAGTCCAGCCTGATCGTCGATCTGTTCACTCGCAGCCAGGGTCGCGTGGCAGTGGCGGCACGCGGTGCCAAGAAGCCGCACTCCAACCTGCGCGCCGTGCTGCTGCCCTTTCAGCGGATCAACGTCTCGCTGGGCCGGCTGCCCGAAGGTGAGGGCGCCGGCGAGGTGCAGACGTTGCGCCAGGCGGAGTGGGGCGGTGGCGCGTCCATGCTCACTGGGGCGGCGCTGTTCAGCGGCTTCTATCTGAACGAGCTGCTGATGAAGCTGCTCGCCCGGCACGACCCGCACCCGGCGCTCTTCGATTCCTATGCGCAGACGCTGCCGCTGCTTGGCCCCGGCGAGGATGCCCGCACGCAGGCCGCGCTGCGCGCCTTCGAGCTGACGCTGCTGCAGGAGATCGGCCTGCTGCCCGACCTGAGCGTGGCAACGCAGACTCAGCAACCCTTGCAGCCCGCCGCCCTGTACGCGCTTCGGCCGGAGGCCGGCGTCATCGAGGCGCGCGGCGACGAGTCCGGGCTGTCCGGCGCGACACTGGTCGGCGTGCAGGCGGCGCTCGAGCATGGCAGCCTCGAGGCCTTGCAGCAGGCCTGCGCCGGTGCGCTGCCGGCGCTGAAGGCGCAGCTGCGTGCGCTGCTTCACTATCATCTCGGCTCCGCCCCATTGCGCACCCGCCAGGTGATGCTGGACGTGCAGAACCTCGCCCCATGAATCCCCTCCTGACCACCGGACTCGACGCCCACCGCGGCATGACCGCGCTGTCGGTCAACCTCAACAAGGTGGCCCTGCTGCGCAACACGCGCGCGCTGGGCATCCCGAGCGTGACGCGCGCCGCCACGCTGGCACTGGAGGCCGGCTGCCAGGGCATCACGGTGCACCCACGGCCCGACGAGCGCCATATTCGCGCGTACGACGTCGTCGACCTCGGCGAACTGCTGAAGTCCTGGCCGCAGGCCGAGTACAACATCGAAGGCAACCCTTTCCACAACCTGATGGACTGCGTTCGCGACTTGGTGCGCCGTGGCCTGCCGGTGCACCAGGTCACCTTCGTTCCCGACAGCGTCGACCAGCCGACCTCCGATCACGGCTGGCGCTTCCCGCAGGACCTGCAGCGCCTGGCGCCGCTGGTTGCCGAGTGCCGGGCGATGGGCCTGCGCGTGAGCCTGTTCATGGACCCGGAGCCAGCCCAGATGCGTCGGGCGCGCGAGGCCGGCGCCGACCGCGTCGAGCTCTACACCGAGACCTATGCCCGTGCCCACGGCACGCCGCAGCAGGCCGCTGTGCTGGCCGGCTTCACCGCGTCGGCGCAGGCCGCGCTGGCCGAGGGCCTGGGCCTGAACGCCGGCCACGACCTGAACCGCGACAACCTCACCGACTTCCTGCGCGCCGTGCCTGGCATCCAGGAGGTCTCGATCGGCCATGCCTTGATCGCTGACGCGCTGGAGCTCGGCATCGGCGAGACGGTGCGCGACTACCTTCGCTGCATCCACCGCGCCCACGCCTGAAGCGCATGATCTTCGGCATCGGCACCGACATCTGCGACATCCGCCGCATGCGCGAGACCTACGCACGGCGCGGCGAACGCTTCGCGGCCAAGGTGCTCGGCCCGCACGAGATCGAGGTGTTCCGCCAGCGCCTGGCCAAGGTCGAATCGCGCGGCATCAGCTACCTGGCCACGCGCTTCTCGGCCAAGGAGGCCTTCTCGAAGGCCATCGGCATGGGCATGCGCATGCCCATGACCTGGCGTGACTGCGAGGTGGTCAAGGCGCCCAGCGGCAAGCCCGAGATCCGCCTGCACGGCGCGCTGGCCGAGTGGTTCGAGTCGCGCGGCCTGCGCGCGCATGTCAGCGTGACCGACGAAACCGACTACGCGGCGAGCTTCGTCGTCGTCGAAACCCGAGAGAACCGATGAGCCCCCATTGCCCCGTCATCCTGGACATTGCCGGACTGAGCCTGTCGGCCGACGACCGCCGCCGCCTGCAGCACCCGCTGACCGGCGGGCTGATCCTGTTCGCGCGCAACTGGTCCGAGCGCCGCCAGCTCGTCGAACTGACGGCCGAGATCAAGTCGATCCGTGCCGACCTGCTGATCTGCGTCGACCACGAAGGCGGGCGCGTGCAGCGCTTCCGCACCGACGGCTTCACCCACCTGCCGCCGATGCGCGCGCTGGGCGAACTGTGGATGCGCGACGCGCTCACCGCCACCGACGCCGCCACCGCCGCCGGCCAGGTGCTGGGCATGGAGCTGCGCGCCTGCGGCGTCGACCTCAGCTTCACGCCGGTGCTCGACCTCGACCACGGCGGCAGCAGCGTCATCGGCGACCGCGCCTTCCACCGCGACGCGCGCGTGGCCACGATGCTGGCCAAGAGCCTGATGCATGGCCTGCTGCTGGCCGGCATGGCCAACTGCGGCAAGCATTTCCCGGGGCACGGCTTCGTGAAGGCCGACAGCCACACCGAGGTGCCGGTCGACCAGCGCAGCCTGAAGGCCATCCTCGCCGACGACGCGAAGCCCTACGAGTGGCTGTCCACCAGCCTGGCCAGCGTGATGCCGGCGCATGTGGTCTACCCGAAGGTCGATGCCCACCCGGCCGGCTTCTCGCCGCGCTGGCTGAAGGAGATCCTGCGCCTGCAGCTCGGTTTCACCGGCGCCGTGTTCAGCGACGACCTCAGCATGGAGGGGGCACGCCGCGTCGGCGGCGTCGAGGTGAGTTATGCCGAGGCGGCCGCCATCGCGCTCGACGCCGGCTGCGATCTCGTGCTGCTGTGCAACCAGTCGGTGGACGGCGGTGCGGCCGTCGACGCCTTGCTCGATGGCCTGGAGGCGCAGCATGCGCAAGGCCACTGGCAATCCGATCCCGACAGCGAGGCGCGACGCCAGCGCCTGCTGCCGCAGACCGCGCCGCTGGCCTGGGACGACCTGATGCACGACCCTCTGTACCAGCGCGCGCTGGAACGGCTGCCCTAGAAACGACAACGCCGCCGAAGCCTGGGCCGCGGCGGCGTGTCGCACAGGGCGGCGCGTACTTACTGCGGTGCGCGCGGCTCCTGCGCAGCCTGGTCGAAGGGCAGGGTGATCTGCGAGAGATCCTTGCGCGTCTCGACCAGCACCAGCGGGCCTTCGTCGGCCACCACCACCGGCTTGCGCTCACGCGGCACGTGCACGGGCTTCGGCTCATTGGCCATCGCCTCCTGCACGGCGCGGATCTTGTCGGCGTCGGAGTTCACCCACTGCAGACCGGCGGATTGCGCGACCTCGGCGAGTTGACCGGCCGGCAGAACGAAGGGTTCGACCTTCGTGACCACTGGTGAAGCGGCGGCGACCGGTGCTGCCACAGGGGCGGCAACCGGCACCGGCACTGCGACGAACGGCGCGACGAAGGCTTCTGCCAGCGGCTCGGCGATCGGTTCGACCGCAGCCACCGGTTGCGCGATCGATTCGGCCGCAGCCACCGGCGCGTGTTCGGCCAACTCGGCGCCCGGTTCGGCGATGGCCGACATTCCCTCGCCGAGCGGCACTTCGCTGCCCGGCGCGGCTTCGTCACGGCGCTCACGGCGCTGACGATCGCGTCCACCCCGACCGCCGCGACGGCGGCCGTCTCGCTCCTCGCCGCCTTCGGAAGCCTGCGGCGCGGCCTCGATGGCCTCGCTGCTCACGGCCTCGGCAGCGGCTTCGCCTTCCGCGCTCACCGGCGTCTCGCCGGCGCCGCCCTCTGCACCACGCGACTCGTCACGGTCACGGCCACCGCGTCCGCGGCGGTTGCGACGGCGGCCATTGCGTTCGGCCTGCGCCTCGCCGTTCTCGGCAGCACCCTCTGCCACCGGGATGGTGTCGACGAAGGCCTGCTGCACGGGCACAGCCTCGGCGCTGCCCGCCTCGGGTGCGGGACGGCGCTCGCTGCGCTCGGCACGATCACCGCGCTCGCCACGCTCGCCCCGACCGCCACGGCGGCCTTCGCCACGCGCTTCGCCGCGCGTTTCGACGCCGGCCTCGGTGCGCACGGTGGCTTCTTCACCTTCCGGACGCTCGCTGCGCTCGCCTCGTTCGTTGCGCTGGCCACGGCCGTCGCGACCGCCGCCCTCTCCTCGTCCATCGCGGCCACCACGGCCACCGCGACCGTCGGCACGCGCTTCGCCGCCACGTTCGCTGCGCTCACCACGCTCACCACGTTCTCCGCGCTTGGCGTCGCGGCCACCGCGGCCGCCACGCTCGCCGCGGCCTTCGCGGCGCGGCTCACCGGCAGCCGGAACCGCAGGCTTGGCGGCCGGGGCCGGTGCTGCAGCCGGCGTGCTCGGCTCGGCCGCGAACAGGCGCTTGACCCAGCCGAAGAAGCCCGTGCCGGCCGCAGCCGCCACAGGTGCCGCCGCCACCGGCGCCGGCGCAGCCACCGGAGCCACCGCGACGGGTTCGGGCTTTGGCACAGGCTGCGGCGCGGGCGTCTCGGGCATGATTCCCTTGATCACCGGCTCCTGCTTGGGCTTGGCCTTCTCGCGACGGGTGATGCCGACTTCCTCGTCCATCTCGTCGATCATCGTGTAGCTGGCCTGCAGGTTCTCCAGACGCGGGTCGTCGTGGCGCAGGCGCTCGAGCCGGTAGTTCGGCGTGTCGAGGTTCTTGTTCGGCACCAGCAGCACGGTGACGCGCTGCTTCAGCTCGATCTTGGTGATCTCGGTGCGCTTCTCGTTGAGCAGGAACGACACCACTTCCACCGGCACTTGCACATGCACGGCGGCGGTGTTCTCCTTCATCGACTCCTCCTGCACCATGCGCAGGATCTGCAGCGCGGAGCTCTCGGTGTCGCGGATGTGGCCGGTGCCGTTGCAGCGCGGGCAGGTGATGTGGCTGCCTTCGCTGAGCGCCGGGCGCAGGCGCTGGCGGCTGAGTTCGAGCAGGCCGAACTTGCTGATCGAGCTGAATTGCACGCGGGCGCGGTCCTGGCGCAGCGCATCGCGCAGCCGGGTCTCGACCTCTCGGCGGTTCTTCGACTCTTCCATGTCGATGAAGTCGACGACGATCAGGCCGCCCAGATCGCGCAGGCGCATCTGGCGCGCGATCTCGTCGGCGGCCTCGAGGTTGGTCCGCGTCGCGGTTTCCTCGATGTCGCTGCCGCGCGTGCTGCGCGCCGAGTTCACGTCCACCGAGACCAGCGCCTCGGTGTGGTCGATCACGATCGCGCCGCCCGAGGGCAGGTTCACCGTGCGCGAGAACGCCGTCTCGATCTGGTGCTCGATCTGGAAGCGGCTGAACAGCGGCGCATCGTCGCGGTAGCGCTTGACCTTGTTTGCCGTCTCCGGCATCACGTGGGTCATGAACTGCAGCGCCTGATCGTAGATGTCGTCGGTGTCGATCAGGATCTCGCCGATGTCGGCGGTGAAGTAGTCGCGGATCGCGCGGATCACCAGGCTCGATTCCTGGTAGATCAGGAACGCGCCCTTGCCGCCCTTGGAGGCGCCGTCGATGGCCTCCCAGAGCTTGAGCATGTAGTTCAGGTCCCACTGCAGCTCGGCGGCCGAGCGGCCGATGCCGGCGGTGCGGGCGATCAGGCTCATGCCCTTGGGGTACTCGAGCTGGTCGAGGTTTTCCTTCAGCTCCTCGCGGTCCTCGCCCTCGATGCGCCGGCTGACGCCGCCGCCGCGTGGGTTGTTGGGCATCAGCACGAGGTAGCGGCCGGCCAGGGACACGAAAGTGGTCAGCGCCGCACCCTTGTTGCCGCGCTCTTCCTTCTCGACCTGGACCAGCAGTTCCTGGCCGTTGGAGATGACGTCCTGGATCTTCGCGTCGCGCACGAGGCGCCTTCGCGGAAGTAGTTCTTGGAGATTTCCTTGAACGGCAGGAAGCCGTGGCGGTCCTCGCCGTAGTCGACGAAGCAGGCTTCGAGCGAAGGCTCGACGCGCGTGACGACGGCCTTGTAGATGTTGCCCTTGCGCTGTTCGCGCCCTTCGATCTCGGTCTCGAAGTCGAGCAGCTTCTGCCCGTCGACGATCGCCAGGCGACGCTCTTCCTGCTGCGTCGCATTGATCAGCATGCGTTTCATGTGCACTCCTCCTGCGCCGCCTTCGTGGGCGGCGCGCTATCGACAGTCACCGCCTGCGGATGCAGGAGGCGACGCTTCGATGCACGAGAAACGCGTGGGAACCGGAAGGAATCGCCCTGGACTGCCTGGTTGCGGTGTCGATCAGCAGATCGGCCGCAGGGGCAGCGTTGGCGCGTGCGCGACAGTGGGGTGGGCGGTTGGCACTGCGCGCTGAGGCCTCGTGGGCCGGCCGCGCGCTGCATGAAAGTCCTGGGTCCTGGGCCACCGGGAACCCGGGAGCGACGGCGCAGCGCAGGACCATGTCCTGTCAGGCGCACGCTCGCAGCGCGGGGGGTGGGGGACCGGGAACAACATCCGCTGGATCACTGGACGCAGACGGGAGACTTCGGCTTTCGCGGGGCATTCGCCCTCACGCTCGGCCGCGGGTGTCTCCTGTCCGAAAACCTTGTTGGGTGGTTCGTTCTTCGTTTGCTCTGCCGCTTCGCGCCCTGGGCCGCGGCGTCACTTGGGGACGCCGCCCGCCCGGGCAACGTTGCGTTGCATCACCGGGTGGCCGCTCTCCTGAGCGGCCCGTCACGCTGGCCTGCGAGGCTAAACTCCGTGGAATCAAGCACTTAGAGCACAACGTGAACGCGCCGATTATAGGGGCCAAACCGAAGCCGGCCGCAGCGGCCGCCAACGCCCCGAGCGTGCTGCGCCTCACGGTCGACGAGGGCTCGCAAGGCCAGCGGCTGGACAACTTCCTGATCCGGCTGCTCAAGGGCGTGCCCAAGACCCACGTCTACCGGGTCATCCGCTCGGGCGAGGTGCGTGTCAACAAGGGCCGCGCCGCCGCCGACACCCGGCTGGAAATCGGCGACGTGGTGCGCGTGCCGCCGGTGCGCGTGGCCGACCGATCGGCCGAGCCAGCGGCGCCGGCGCGGGAGTTTCCTGTCGTCTTTGAAGACGAGCACCTGATCGCCGTCGACAAGCCGGCCGGCGTGGCGGTGCACGGCGGCAGCGGGGTGAGCTTCGGCGTCATCGAGCAGATGCGCCAGGCGCGGCCGGGCGCGAAGTTCCTCGAGCTCGTGCACCGCCTCGACAAGGAGACCTCGGGCCTGCTGCTGATCGCCAAGAAGCGCTCGGCCCTGGTGGCGCTGCAGGACCAGCTGCGCGAACGCGAAACGGGCAAGACCTACGCGGCGCTGGTGATCGGCGCCTGGCCGGCCAGCCGCAAGGTCATCGACGTGCCGCTGCACAAGTTCCTCACCGGCGAGGGCGAGCGCCGCGTGCGGGCCGTCGAACCCGGCCACGACGAAGCCAAGCGCTCGATCACGCTGGTCAAGGTGGCGCAGCGCTACCGCGACTTCACGCTGCTGGACGTGACCATCAAGACCGGCCGCACGCACCAGATCCGCGTGCACCTGACGCACGAGGGCCACCCCATCGTCGGCGACGCCAAATACGGCGACTTCTCGCTCAACAAGACGCTGGCGCGCGGCGCGGCCCATTTCGAGCGCATGTTCCTGCACGCCCGGCGGCTGCGTTTCCAGCATCCCGCCAGCGGCGAGGTGATCGAGCTCGAATCGCCCCTGCCGGCAGAATGCGTGGCTTTCCTCGCCACACTCTCGACATGACACGACCGAGGCAGTTCGACCTGATCGCCTTCGACTGGGACGGCACGCTGTTCGACTCCACTGCGCTGATCGCGCGCTGCATCCAGGACGCCTGCGCCGACCTGGGCGTGCCGGTGCCCAGCGACAAGGATGCCAGCTACGTGATCGGCATGGGCCTGATCGAGGCGCTGCAGCATGCCGCGCCGGACCTCCCGCGCGAGCGCTACAAGGAGCTCGGCGAGCGCTACCGCCACCATTACTTCGCGAAGCAGCACGAGATCGTGCTGTTCGAGGGCACGCTGGCGATGTTGCAGGCCTTGAAGGCGCGCAACCACTGGCTGGGCGTGGCCACCGGCAAGTCGCGCCGCGGGCTGGACGAGGCGCTGCAGACCGTGCAGCTGCAGGGCCTGTTCGACGCCACCCGCACCGCCGACGAGACGGCGTCCAAGCCGAATCCGCAGATGCTGATCGAGCTGATGAGCGAGTTCGGCGTGGAGCCCGAGCGCACCTTGATGATCGGCGACACCACGCACGACCTGCAGCTCGCCGCCAACGCCGGCGCCGCGGCCATCGGCGTGAGCTACGGCGCGCATGCGCACGAGAGCTTCGCCGGCTTCGAGACCCGCTACGTGGCTCACTCCACCGCCGACCTGCACGACTGGCTGATGCGCCATGCCTGAGGCGGCCGAGCGCGGTGACGCGCAGCACCTGTGCGCCTCGGAGCAACTGGCCGAGCGCGGCGATGCGATGGTGTTCGACGTGCTTCAGTACCGCCAGCCTGCCCGCGCCTTCGCGCTGCGCTTCGACGGCCGTGTGGTCGCCTACCTGAACCGCTGTGCGCACGTGCCCGCCGAGATGGACTGGCAGCCCGGCCAGTTCCTCGACAGCGAGCGTGCCTTCATCCTGTGCTCGATCCACGGTGCGGCCTACGAGCCGTCCAGCGGCCGCTGCGTCGCCGGGCCCTGCGGCCGCGGCCGCCTCGTCGTCATCGACGTCGAGGAACGCGACGGCCAGGTGTATTGGTATCCTTCACGCGACACCCAACCCGCCTTTGCCGACTGAGCGGTCGGCCGGGGCCGAAAGCCTTCCCATGAGCACACCCGACGAACCCAGCAACCCAGGGCGAGTGGAACCCGCATTCGGCAGCGTGCCGCCACCGGCATCCGCCCCGCCGTCCAGCGCCGCGGCACGCCCGGCGACGCTGGAGACCTCTGGCCTGGAGCAGGTTGCACGTGACTTCCTGCGCGAGCGGCGCAGCGAACGCCGCTGGCGCATCTTCTTCCGCCTCGCCTGGCTGCTGCTGCTCTTCTTCATCGTCTCGCTGACCTTCTCGTCGCGCATGGGCCCCACCGCGCCGAGCACGCCGCACACGGCCCTGGTCGAGGTGCGCGGCGAGATCGCCGCCGACACGGAGGCCAGCGCCGAGAACCTCGTCGCGGCACTGAAATCGGCCTTCGAGGATGTGGGCGCGCAAGCGGTGGTGCTGCGCATCAACTCGCCCGGCGGCAGCCCGGTGCAGGCCGGCATCGTCTACGACGAGATCCGCCGCCTGAAAGCGCTGCACAAGAAGCCGGTCTACGCGGTGGTCGAGGAGATGTGTGCCTCGGGCGCCTACTACATCGCTGTTGCAGCCGACGAGATCTACGTCGACAAGGCCAGCCTGGTGGGCAGCATCGGCGTGCTGATGGACGGCTTCGGCTTCACCGGCACGATGGAAAAGCTCGGCATCGAGCGCCGCCTGCTCACCGCCGGCGCGAACAAGGGCATGCTCGACCCGTTCTCGCCGCAGAACGAGCAGCACCGCGCGTTCGCCAAGTCGATGATCGACCAGATCCACCAGCAGTTCATCGCCGTGGTCAAGCAGGGTCGCGGCAAGCGCCTGAAGGAGACGCCGGACACTTTCTCGGGCCTGTTCTGGAACGGCGAGGAGGCCATCAAGCTCGGCCTGGCCGACAAGACCGGCAACCTCGACTTCGTGGCGCGCGAGGTGATCCGCGCCGAAGAGGTGATCGACTACACGCCCAAGGAGAACGTGGCCGAGCGGCTGGCCAAGCGCTTCGGCGCCTCGATCGGCGCCGGCGCGGTGCGCGCGCTGCGCGAGATGGCGCCGCCGCTGCGCTGATCGAGGGGCAGGCCCTAGGGCTCGCCCTCCCAGTAGTCCAGGCTGTCGGCCGGCCGCTGGATGATGCGCAGGCCGCGCGTGTAGCCGGCGACCTTGCCCGAATCCGGGTACTCGCACAGCTCCGGCCGCTCCTGCGTGCTGATGCTCAGGTAGCGCATCGGCGCGGCCGAGGTGTTGATGAACTGGTGCGGGTACATCGGGCCGGGGGGGATGAACACCACGTCGCCGGCGCGCACCGGCACCATCTCGCCGGCCACGCGCAGCGTGCCTTCTCCCTCGAGGATGACGAACATCTCTTCCTGCGCGTGGTGGAAGTGGTACGGGCAGCTGCGCTTGCCCGGCGCGAGGATGTCGAAGCCGGCGCCGAGCTTGACGGCCGCGGTACCGTCGGAGACACCTCCGCATGAGGTGTCGTACAGCGGCTCGCGCTGCTGCCGCTCGAGCCTCACGTCCGCCAGGTTGCGGACCAGCGCGGCGCGCAGCTCGTCGGCCCGGCTCACTTCAGCAGCCCCTTGGTCTCGATGAAGTCGATCACCTGCTGCAGCCCGGTCTTCGTCTTCAGGTTGGTCATCACGTAGGGCCGCGTCGGGCGCATGCGCTTCGTGTCGGCTTCCATCACGGCCAGGTCGGCGCCGACGTAGGGCGCGAGGTCGGTCTTGTTGATGACGAACAGGTCGCTCTTGGTGATGCCGGGGCCGCCCTTGCGCGGGATCTTCTCGCCGGCGGCCACGTCGATCACATAGATGGTGAGATCCGACAGCTCCGGGCTGAAGGTCGCGGCCAGGTTGTCGCCGCCCGACTCGATGAAGACGATGTCGGCGTTCGGGAACTTGCCCAGCATGCGATCCACCGCCTCGAGGTTGATCGAGGCGTCTTCGCGGATCGCGGTGTGCGGGCAGCCGCCGGTCTCCACACCCATGATGCGCTCGGGCTCCAGCGCGCCGGCCACGGTGAGCAGGCGCTGGTCTTCCTTGGTGTAGATGTCGTTGGTGACGACGACGAGGTCGTAGCGCTCGCGCATCGTCTTGCACAGCATCTCGACCAGGGTCGTCTTGCCGGAGCCGACCGGGCCCCCGACGCCCACGCGCAGCGGTGGCAGTTTCTTGGTTCGCGAGGGGATGTGGTGCAGGCTGCTCATGGCGCCCATGATAGGCGCCGGGCTGGCCCTCCGCTCAGGATCGGAACAGGCGCGAGTACTGCGTCTCGTGCTGCGAAGACAGGATGGCCAGCATTGGCGAGAAGGCCTGCCTTTCGCTGTCGGCGAGCCGCGCGGCCTGCTCGGCGGCGGCGGGGATGGCGGCGACCAGCGCCGCGAGAATGCGCTGCCCGGCGCTCTGGCCCAGCGGCACCGACTTCAGCGCCGCCTGCACCATGTTCTCCGCCCAGCCGAAGGCGAAGCTCAGCAGTGCTTCGCGCCGCGGTGCGCCGGTCTGCGCCGCAGCGAGCGCGAAGGCCACCGGCCAGGTCGGCGCCGGCGGCAGCGCCGCGAGCACCGCCACGCGTTCGTCGACCACGCCGCGGTTCTTCAGCCACTCGACCAGCGAGCGGCCCATCTGCTCGGCCTGCGCGCGCAGCTCGCGCGTCTCGCGCGTGGCGAGCACCCAGTCGTTGAGCTCGCGCACATGGGCGGCATCACCCCGCTGCCAGGCGCCGAAAGCCCTGGCGACCACGGCAAGCTCGCTGCGCGCCAGGGCGAGCTGGAGCTGGTCGCACAGCCAGCGCGCGGCATCGGCTTCGCCGGCAACATGACCCGACTCGACCGCGGCTTCCAGCGCCTCGGAGTAGCTGAAGCCGCCCACCGGCAGGGCCGGCGAGGCCAGCCACATCAATTGCAGCAGCGCGCTCGGAGCGAAGGGCGGTGCAACGGTGCGGACGCGCGGCACGGCGGTTTAGTGATCGTGACCGTGGCCGCCGTGATCGTGGTCGTGGCCATGCGCGTGGTCGTGCCCATGATCGTGGGCGTGATCATGCGCATGCGCATGCGCGGCGTGGCCATGGTCGTGCACCTTCTCGTGCGCACCAGCGTGCGCATGGGCGTGCGCGCCCGGCGCGTAGGCGCCCGACTCGGGCTCGAAGGGCTCCTGCACTTCCTTCACGATCATGTGCATCTGGTTCAGCAACTCGGCCAGCACGTGGTCGGGCTCCAGCTTCAGGTGATCGGGCTTGAGCTCCAGCTGCACATGCCGGTTGCCCAGGTGGTAGGCGGCGCGCAGCAGGTCGTAGGGGGTGCCGTGCTGGGGGCAGTGCGTCACGCGCAGCACCGGCTGCGGCGCAGCCAGCACCCGCACCAGCGAGCCGTCTTCGGCCACCAGCACGTCGCCGCCGCGCACCACGCTGCCGCGCGGCAGGAACACGCCGAGCGCGCGGCCCTGCGAATCGGTGGCATCGAAGCGGCTCTTCTGGCGCACGTCCCAGTCGAGTTCGACGGTGGCGGCGCGCTTGAGCAGCACGGCAGCCAGGCCGCGCCCACCGGGGATGATCTTGTTGAGGGTCAGCATGGATCGGATTGTGCCGCTCAGCGACGCCGCTGCGCGTAACCCTGGCCATCGAGCCAGATCGCGCCGGTCGGATCTTTCGGGTCGGTGATGATCAGACGCGACTCCTGCGTGCCGTCGTCGTAGTGGATGTTCAGCATCACGCCCTCGATGCGGTAGCTGCCCTGCTGGCCGGCGGCCTGGCTGCGCGTCACCACCGAGCCGCCGGTGCTCTCGGCGCGTGCGCCCGCGCCTCCTCCTCGGCTGACCCGGCCATCGGGCGTGAAGCGGTATTCGTTCCACGCCGCTACCGACGAGGTGCCTCCCACCGCCACGTTGCCCGTTCCGCCCAGGCGCCGGAACAACCCGTCGAGGCGAAAGTCCTTGGGCAGCTGGCGGAAAGTCGACTGGAAGGGCAGCTTCTCCCAGCCCTTCTCGCCGGCGATCTGCAGTTCGCCGCCCTGGCGCCGCCAGCGTGTCCAGTCCTTGGGATGGGCCGCTTGGTGCGCGGCCATGCCGCCCGCGAACATCAGCCCTTCCACGTCGGTGAGCAGCCGGCCGTCGCGGAACAGCACGACCGGGTAGATGTCGGTGGTGATGAAGCCGCCGATGCCCATCGCCGGGCGGGTGTCGAAGCCGAAGGAATCGATCTGGGCCAGCAGCGCGGCGTCCGGCCGGACAGTGGCCACCGGCGGCGCAGCGCTCGGTGCGGGCTTCGCTGCCGGCGTCGTGCTGCCCGTCGCCATGAGCAACTGCGGCGCCACCGCTGCGAACTGCGCATCGCGCGTGCGGCTGGCCGTCACCGCGGCCAGGCAGGGCTCCACGCCCTGTGCGTCGATCTGCCGCACGATGCTGCTTACGCCGCGCTCGAGTTGCTGCTTCTGCCCGGGCTCGCCGTCGAGCGCCTGTGCTCGGGCGCGAATCTGTGCGACGCCGTGGTCGCGCTCCCAGGCCTTCACGGCGGAGGCATCGGCCGGCTTGAAACCGCCGCGCTGCTGGCAGGCCGTGGCGAAATGGTCGAAGCTGCGCACGATCAGCACCGCCTTCAGCAGCGCTTCGTCGGCCGCGGGCACGGCCATGACGGTGGCCTGCATCGCCGCGGCCAGCACGCCAATCCATGCACGGTGTTTCACGCCCGCCTCCCTGCGCCATGCTGCTGAGCCCGCAGCATATCGGCGACGCTTCGCGCGGCCCGCCGCCGGCACAAGAAGTTACCGCGCCTGCCCCTAGAACAGGAAGTAGCGCTGCGCCATAGGCAGCACCTTGGCCGGCTCGCAGGTCAAAAGCACGCCGTCGGCGCGCACCTCGTAGGTCTGCGCGTCGACCTCCATCTTCGGCGTCAGGCCGTTGTGCACCATGTGCTGCTTGCGCACGTTGCGGCAGCCCTTCACCGCGGCGATGCGCTTGTGCAGGCCGAGCTGTTCGGGGATGCCGCCCTCCAGCGCCGCCTGGCTCATGAAGGTCAGCGAACCCTGGTGCAGCGCGCCGCCGAAGGCGCCGAACATCGGCCGGTAGTGCACCGGCTGCGGCGTCGGGATCGACGCGTTAGGGTCGCCCATCGCCGCCGCCGCGATGAAGCCGCCCTTGAGGATCAGCGCGGGCTTCACGCCGAAGAAGGCCGGCTTCCACAGCACCAGGTCGGCCCACTTGCCGGGCTCGATGCTGCCGATCTCGTGCGCCATGCCGTGCGCCAGCGCCGGGTTGATGGTGAGCTTGGCGATGTAGCGCTTCACGCGCGTGTTGTCGTTGCGCGCCGAATCGCCGGGAAGCGCGCCGCGCTGCAGCTTCATCTTGTGCGCCGTCTGCCAGGTGCGGGTGATGACTTCGCCGACGCGCCCCATGGCCTGGCTGTCGCTGCTCATCATGCTGATGGCGCCGAGGTCGTGCAGCACGTCCTCGGCGGCGATGGTCTCGCGGCGGATGCGGCTCTCGGCGAAGGCCAGGTCCTCGGCGATGCCGGCGTCGAGGTGGTGGCACACCATCAGCATGTCGACGTGTTCGTCGAGCGTGTTGACGGTGTAGGGCATGGTCGGGTTGGTGGAGGAGGGCAGGAAGTTCTCCTCGCCGACCACGCGCAGGATGTCCGGCGCATGGCCACCGCCCGCGCCTTCGGTGTGGAAGGCGCACAGCGTGCGGCCCTTCGTCGCCGCGATGGTGTTCTCGACGAAGCCGGATTCGTTCAGCGTGTCGCTGTGGATGGCGACCTGCGTGTCGGTCTCTTCGGCCACCGACAGACAGCAGTCGATCGCCGCCGGCGTGGTGCCCCAGTCCTCGTGCAGCTTCAGGCCGATCGCGCCGGACAGCACCTGCTGGCGCAGCGCCTCCGGCCGGCTCGCGTTGCCCTTGCCGAGGAAGCCCAGGTTCATCGGGAAGGCGTCGGCCGCCTGCAGCATGCGCGCCATGTTGGCCGGGCCGGGCGTGCAGGTGGTGGCGAAGGTGCCGGTGGCCGGCCCGGTGCCACCGCCGAGCATGGTGGTCACACCGGAAGACAGCGCTTCCTCGATCTGCTGCGGGCAGATGAAGTGGATGTGCGAGTCGATCGCGCCGGCGGTGACGATCATGCCTTCGCCGGCGATGATCTCGGTGCCCGGGCCGATGACGATGTCCACGCCCGGCTGCACGTCGGGGTTGCCGGCCTTGCCGATGGCGGCGATGCGCGTGCCGCGGATGCCGATGTCGGCCTTGACGATGCCCCAGTGGTCGATGATCAGCGCGTTGGTGATGACGCAGTCCACCGCCTCCTGGCGGCCGGGGCCGTTGACGCGCTGGCTCTGGCCCATGCCGTCGCGGATCACCTTGCCGCCGCCGAACTTCACCTCTTCGCCATAGCCGCCGGCCGCGAGGGTGTAGTCCTTCTCGACTTCGACGATCAATTCGGTGTCGGCCAGGCGCACGCGGTCGCCGACGGTGGGGCCGAACATCTCGGCGTAGGCACGTTTGCCGATGGTGGCCATCAGAGTTTCCCTTGGACCAGACCGCGGAAGCCGTAGACCTCGCGGTCACCGGCGAAGTCGACCAGCTCGACGGTGCGCTGCTGCCCCGGCTCGAAGCGCACCGCGGTGCCCGAGGCGATGTTCAGGCGCATGCCGCGCGCGGCGCCGCGATCGAACTTGAGCGCGCCGTTGGTCTCGGCGAAGTGGTAGTGCGAGCCGACCTGGATCGGCCGGTCGGCGCCGTTCTCGACCACCAGGGTGATCGTGCGGCGGCCGGGGTTGAGCGTCAGGTCGCCGGCATCGACGAGCAGTTCGCCGGGGTTCACTTGCGGCCCCGCCACCACACCATGCCGGCACCGGCGGCCAGCGCGAGCGCCAGTCCGAACAGGTCGCTCGCGTGCCAGTGCGCGCCGGCGAGGCCATGGCCGTCGTGGGCGGCGGCCCAGCCGCTGGCCAGCAGCAGCGCGGCGGCGATCAGGGTTCGATTCATGAGCGTCTCCCTCGATTTGGTTGTCATGCAATGGGTTGGTGCACGGTCACCAGTTTGGTGCCATCGGGGAACGAGGCCTCCACCTGGATGTCCGGGATCATCTCGGCCACGCCGTCCATCACGTCGGCCTTGGTGAGCACCGTCTTGCCCTCGCTCATCAGCGCCGCCACGCTCTTGCCGTCGCGCGCGCCCTCCATGATCGCGGCGCTGATCAGTGCCACCGCCTCGGGGTAGTTGAGCTTCAGCCCGCGCGCCTTGCGCCGTTCCGCCAGCAATGCGGCGGTGAAGATGAGCAGCTTGTCCTTCTCGCGGGGCGTGAGTTCCATGGGGTCAGCTTCAGCAGGAGACGTGCCAGATGCTACGGGCCTTTGCCCCGTTGGCACAGGCCTTGCCCCAAGAAGGCGCATGAGTGCGAACCCGGCCCTGCCCCAGGAGAATCTGCCCGTCGGGCCGGCCATCGCCACGACTTCGAGCACCAAGGCGGTGCAACGTGTCATCAAGGTCCGGCGCGACTACAACAGCTGGGTCGCCAAAGAAACCATGGAGGACTACGCGCTGCGCTTCACGCCGCGCTCGTTCCGCAAGTGGTCTTCGCTGCGCGTGGCCAACACCGCTTTCGGTGCCGCCTCGTTCCTCGTGCTCGAGGCCGTGGGTGGCACGCTGCTGGTCGACTACGGCTTCATCAACGCCTTCTGGGCCATCCTCGCCACGGGCTTGATCATCTTCCTGGCCGGCTGGCCGATCAGCGTCTACGCGGCACGGCACGGTGTCGACATGGACCTGCTGACGCGCGGCGCCGGCTTCGGCTACATCGGCTCGACCATCACCTCGCTGATCTACGCGAGCTTCACCTTCATCTTCTTCGCGCTCGAGGCGGCCATCATGGCCTACGCGATCGAGCTGGCTTTCGACATCCCGCCGGCCTGGGGCTACCTGCTGTGCTCTTTGCTGGTGATCCCGCTGGTCACGCACGGCGTGACGACGATCAGCCGGCTGCAGGTGTGGACGCAGCCGCTGTGGCTGGCCATGCTGATCGTGCCGCTGGCCTACGTGCTGCAGCAGCATCCGACGGTGTTGACCGACATCTGGCACTTCGGCGGCATCGTCTCCGGCGCTTCCGGGCAGCGACGAGCTGCAACCCGCCGGCTTCGACCTGATGAAGTTCGGCGCCGCGATGACGGTGGGCATCGCACTCATCACGCAGATGGGCGAGCAGGCCGACTACCTGCGCTTCATGCCTGAAAGGCAGCGCAGCAACCGCTTCGCCTGGTGGGCCGGCGTCGTGATCGGCGGCCCCGGCTGGGTGATTCCCGGGGTGCTGAAGATGCTGGCCGGCTGCCTGCTCGCCTACCTGGCGATCGGCTACGCGGTGCCGGTGGCGCGCGCGGTCGATCCGACCCAGATGTACCTGATCGCCTACGGCGCGGTCACCTCGAACTATGGCTGGGCGGTGGCGGCCACCGCGGTGTTCGTGATCGTCTCGCAGCTCAAGATCAACGTCACCAACGCCTATGCCGGCTCGCTGGCCTGGTCGAACTTCTTCGCGCGGCTCACCCACAGCCACCCGGGCCGCGTGGTGTGGATGGTGTTCAACACCCTGATCGCGCTGATGCTGATGGAGCTGAACGTCTTTCAGGCGCTCGGCAAGGTGCTTGGCCTGTACTCCAACATCGCCATCAGCTGGATGATGGCGGTGGTGGCCGACCTGGTGATCAACAAGCCGATGGGCTGGTCGCCCAAGGGCATCGAGTTCAAGCGCGCGCACCTGTTCGACGTCAACCCGGTCGGCGTGGGCGCGATGGGCATCGCCTCGGCGCTGTCCATCGTCGCTTACCTCGGCGTGCTCGGGCCGATGGCGCAGGCCTTCTCGGCCGTGATCGCGCTGGTCACCGCCTTCGTCACCTCGCCGCTGATCGCCTGGTGGACGAAGGGCCGCTACTACCTCGCACGGCAGCCCGAGGCGGCGCCGCAGGAGCAGGGCAGCTACAAGCGCCTGACGCGCTGCACGATCTGCGAGCGCGACTACGAGCATGACGACATGGCCGCGTGCCCGGCCTACGGCGGTGCGATCTGCTCGCTGTGCTGCTCGCTCGACGCACGCTGCCACGACCTGTGCAAGCCCGATGCACGGCTGTCGGTGCAGTGGCGCTCGGCGATGTCGGGCATCGTGCCGCCGGGCTTGTGGCAGCGGCTGGACACCGAACTCGGCCACTACCTGATGCTGATGGCGCTGGCCATGCCCGCGCTGGCGGCACTGTTCGCCACCGTCTACACGCAGGAGCGGCGCGCGCTCGGCGCCGTTGCGCCGGAGGCCGAGGCGGCGCTGCAGATGGGCTTCGTGAAGGTCTACGCGGCCCTGCTGGTGACCAGTGCGGTCGTGGCCTGGTGGCTGGTGCTCAAGCACAAGAGCGCACAGGTCGCGCAGGAGGAATCGAACCGCCAGACGCTGCTGCTCGTGCAGGAGATCGAGTCTCACCGCCGCACGGATGAAGCGCTGCAGCAGGCCAAGCACGTGGCCGACGCAGCCAACCAGGCGAAGAGCCGCTACATCTCGGCGATCAGCCACGAGCTGCGCACGCCCTTGAACAGCATCCTCGGCTACGCGCAACTGCTCGATGACGATCCGTCGATCCCCGAGGCGCGCCGCCAGGCGGTGCGCGTCATCAAGCGCGGCGGCGATCACCTGCTGTCGCTGATCGAGGGCACGCTGGACATGGCGCGCATCGAAGGCGGCAAACTCACGCTGGAGCCCGCGCCCTGGCGGTTGCGCGAAAGCCTGCAGCAGATCGCGCGCCTGTTCGAGCTGCAAGCGCAGTCCAAAGGCATCGGCTTCGTCGCCGAGATTGACGCGCAGGCTCCCGAGCTGGTGCGTGCCGACGAGAAGCGGCTGCGCCAGATCCTCATCAACCTGCTCGGCAATGCGGTGAAGTTCACGCGCAGCGGGCGCGTCGTGTTCAGGCTGCGTTATGCGCGCGAGATCGCGCATTTCGAGATCGAGGACACCGGCCCGGGCATGCCGCCCGACGAAGTGGCGCGCGTCTTCGAGCCCTTCGCGCGCGGTTCGGCGGCGGGGCAGGGCGCGGGCCAGGCTTCGGGGGGGACGGGTCTGGGCCTGACGATCGCCAAGATGCTCACCGAGTTGATGGGCGGCGAGATGACGGTGGACAGCCAACCCGGCCGCGGCTCGGTCTTCCGCGTGCGCCTGTTCCTGCCCGAGTTGCATTCCGATGCGCTGCCAGCACCGCAGGCGGCGGCGCGCATCGGCTATGCGGGGGAGCGGCGGCGCATCCTCGTCGTCGACAACGAGGAGGCCGACCGCGGCCTGCTCGTCAGCGTGCTCGAGCCGCTGGGCTTCGATCTGCGCACTGCGGCCTCGGGCGAGCAGTGCCTGGCGATGCTGCGCGAAGGCCGGCTGCATGCCGACGGCTGGCGCCCCGATGCGATCTTCATGGACCTGGCCATGCCGGGCATCGACGGCTGGGAGACGCTGCGCCGCATCCGCCACGAGGCCATCGGGCCGGCGGCGCTGGCGATCGTCTCGGCCAACGCCTTCGACAAGGGGCTGGACAACGACGTGGGCATCACGCCGCGCGACTTCATCACCAAGCCGGTGCGCGTGGGGGAGTTGCTCGACTGGCTGGGGCGTGCGCTGGCGCTCTCGTGGATCACGGCTGACTTGGCGGTGGCGGCGGTCACTCTGCCTGCCGTGGCCACCGAGAGCCTGGCGCTGCCGGCCGAGCCGCATCTGCGTGCGCTGCAGGAGCTGGTCAACATCGGCTATGTGCGCGGGATCGTCAAGCGGCTCGACCAGATCGAGACGGAGTCTCCTGCGTGCGCGGCGTTTGTCGAGCGCATGCGGGCGATGGCGCGGGGGTTTCAGCTCGACGAGATGAATGGTGTCCTGACGCGGGCTTTGGATTCGTGATTTCGAGTATTGTTCTTCTTTCAACAGCCCGCCGGTCGCGCCCGGCCGGCGGTAACTTTCATTTGCTGGCCCAAATGAAAGTCACCAAAGCAAAGGGCCTCGAACACGATCAGGCCGGTTTGCATGGCAGCAGACCCGAGGCGGCTGTTCCGCGCCGTGCTGACCCGGAGCGTCGAGCGCATGTTGGCCGAGCCTGCGGTTCGATGGGGCTCGGCATTCAACAGCCGAACCTTTTAGCCAGCGGCAGCAGCCAGATCGTGTTCAGGCCCTCTTCTTTGGGTCCTTTCTTCTGGGCCAGCAGAAGAAAGGATCTCGCCGGCCGGGCGAGACCGGCGGGCTGTCGGCGCACAGCAAGATGAACCTCGACCGCCACAACTCCGACGTCGTGCTCATCGTCGACGACGTGCCCGACAACCTGTCGATGCTGCACGACGCGCTCGACGAGTTCGGCTACACCGTGCTGGTGGCTACCAACGGCGAGCAGGCCCTGCAGCGCGCCGCGCAGGCCATGCCCGACGTGATCCTGCTCGACGCGATGATGCCGGGGATGGACGGCTTCGAAGTCGCCAGGCGACTGAAGGCGAACGCGGCCACTGCGGCCATACCGATCATCTTCATGACCGGCCTGACCGAGACGGAACACGTGCTCAAGGCCTTCCAGTCCGGCGGCGTGGACTACGTGGCCAAGCCGATCAAGCCGATGGAGGTTCTCGCGCGCATCGCCGCGCATGTGCAGGGCGCGCGCGAGCGGCGGCAGGCGCGCAACGCGCTCGATGCCTTCGGCCACGCCACGCTGTCGGTGCGCGCCGCCGACGGCCGCATCCTCTGGCAGACGCCGCTGGCGCGCCAGCTGCTCACCGCACACGAGGCCGGTGACGGCCACCACCTCGGCGAGGCCTTGCTCGACTGGCTGCAGGCGCAGGCCGTGGTGCAGGCCACCGGCGGCGCGCCCCAGCCGCTGACGATCGCGCGCCACGGCAAGCGCCTGGCCTTCGCGTTGCATGAGGCCAGCGCAGCCAGCGGCGGCGAGAGCGGGGGCGACGACGAGTGGCTGCTGGTGATGAGCGAGTCGTCCGACGAGTCGACCATCGAGGCGCTTGGCCTGGCCTTCAAGCTCACCGCGCGCGAGGCTGAAGTGCTCTACTGGGTGGTGCAGGGCAAGACCAACCGCGACATCGGCGACATCCTCGGCACCAGTCCGCGCACGGTGCACAAGCACCTCGAGCACGTTTTCGAGAAGCTCGGCGTCGAGACGCGTACCGCTGCGGCGTCGATGGCCATGGGGCGGGTGCGGCAGCTCTCGCCGGCACGCTGAAGGAGGCTTCCATGACACTGAGCATCCGGCCGGCCGAAGCGCGCGACGCCGCCGCGCTGGCCGAGATCTACGCGCCGAGCGTGCTGCATCGGCCGACCTCCTTCGAGCTGCGCGCGCCCGATGCCGCCGAGATGGCTGCGCGCCTGGCCAGGGTGACGGCGATGTGGCCCTGGCTGGTGGCCGAGGAGGGCGGCGAGGTGCTGGGCTACTGTTATGCCGGTGCCTTCGCCGAGCGCGAGGCCTACCGCTGGTCGGTCACGGTGAGCGCCTATGTGCGCGATGGCCGGCACCGCCGCGGCATTGGCCGGCAGTTGTACGCCGTGTTGTTCGAACTGCTGCGCCGCCAGGGGGCGGTGTCGGCCTTCGCCGGCATCACCCTGCCCAATGAGGCCAGCGTTGGCCTGCACCGTGCGATGGGTTTCGAGCCGGTGGGCCTGTACCCGCAGGTCGGCTTCAAGCTGGGAGGCTGGCATGACGTGGCCTGGTATGGCCTGGCCTTGCGCGCGCCCTCTGCCGGCGTGCCGCCGGAAGAGCTGGTCCCCTGGCCGGCGCTGAAAGACCGCGTCGTGCGGCCGGGCATGCCGCAGGGCTGATTTTTGGCAAGCCGGGCGCACCGGGGTCTCGCCACAATCGTCCACGGCGTGCGCGGAATCGTCCGGGCACGCGTCACACGGAGGTGACGACCATGTCCCAGTGCTCGACGATTGCGCGCAAGCCGCGCCATGCAGCGGCACTCGGCGCCGCCCTCGTGGCAGCCCTGGCGCTGGCCGGCTGCGCCGTGCAGGTGCAGAACCGCCAGCCCGCGCAGGAGATCGCCCAGAGCGCGAAACCGGCGGGATCGGTCTACCCCGGCTGGCGCGTCTTCCAGGAGAAGTGCGCGCGCTGCCACGGGCCTGAGGCCGGGGGCACGCCGCGTGGACCCGACCTGCTGCCCAAGGTCCGCGAGATGGGCTCGCGGCAGTTCGTCGGCCTGGTGCTGCGGCGCTACGACTGGAGCATGCCCGCCGCGCGCGCCGGCAGCGAGAGCGCGGCGCGCGAGGCGCTGGTCGAAGACGTGCTGCAGCGCCGGGAAGGCCAGCTCGTCATGCCGGCCTGGGAGAGCGAACCGCGCGTCAACGCCCACATCATGGACCTGTACGCCTACCTCTCGGCCCGTGCCCAGGGCAGCCAGGCACCGGGGCGGCCTGCACCCTAGGGTCGGCGGGTGAACGGGGCGGGGGTGGCCGAGCGCCGCCTACGCCACCTTGCGTATTGGCCGGACGTGGCGGCGCACCTAACCTGCGCCTGTCCCACAACCCCGACCCACAAGCCAGGAGTCCGTTCACCATGAATCTGTCCCGCCGCTTCGCCGCGAAATCGCTCACCGCGCTGGCCGCCGCCGCCTGCACGATGGGCTTCGCCACCATTGCCCAGGCCCAGGCCACCATCAAGGTCGGCGTGCTGCACTCGCTGTCGGGCACGATGGCCATCTCCGAGACGGTGCTCAAGGACGTCGCCCTGATGGCGATCGACGAGATCAACGCCAAGGGCGGTGTGCTCGGCAAGAAGCTCGAGCCGGTGGTCGTCGACCCCGCCTCCAACTGGCCGCTGTTCGCCGAGAAGGCCAAGCAGCTGATCGACCAGGACAAGGTCGCCGTCACCTTCGGCTGCTGGACCAGCGTGAGCCGCAAGTCGGTGCTGCCGGTCTTCGAGGAGAAGAACGCTCTGCTGTTCTACCCGGTGCAGTACGAAGGCGAAGAGCTGTCGAAGAACGTGTTCTACACGGGTGCCGCACCGAACCAGCAGGCCATCCCCGCCGTCGAGTACCTGATGAGCAAGGACGGCGGCTCGGCCAAGCGCTGGGTGCTGCTGGGCACCGACTACGTCTACCCGCGCACGACCAACAAGATCCTGCGCGCCTTCCTGAAGGCCAAGGGCGTGGCCGAGGCCGACATCATCGAGGAGTACACCCCCTTCGGCCACAGCGACTACCAGAGCATCATCGCCAAGATCAAGAAGTTCGCCTCCGAAGGCAAGAAGACCGCCGTCGTGTCGACCATCAACGGCGACTCCAACGTGCCCTTCTACAAGGAACTGGGCAACCAGGGCCTGAAGGCGACCGACGTGCCGGTGGTGGCCTTCTCGGTGGGTGAAGAAGAGCTGCGCGGCGTCGACACCAAGCCGCTGGTCGGCCACCTGGCCGCCTGGAACTACTTCATGTCGATCAAGAGCCCGGCCAACACCGAGTTCGTCAAGAAGTGGAGCGACTACGCCAAGGCCAAGAACATCCCGGGCCACAAGGACAAGCCGCTGACCAACGACCCGATGGAAGCCACCTACATCGGCATCATGATGTGGAAGCAGGCGGTCGAGAAGGCGAAGTCGACCGACACCGACAAGGTGATCGCGGCGATGGCCGGCCAGACCTTCCCGGCGCCGGGCGGCTTCATGTCCACCATGGACAAGGAGAACCACCACCTGCACAAGCCGGTGTTCATCGGCGAAATCAAGGCCGACGGCCAGTTCAACGTGGTGTGGAAGACCAAGGGCCCGGTGGTTGCCGACCCGTGGAGCGACTACATCGCCGAGAACAAGGGCAAGAAGAACGTGCCTGAAAAGAAGTGACCCACCCCCGGAGCGCCTGACGGCGCCCCCCTCAGGGGCGACGCCAGCGGACCGGCGAAGCCGGATCCGCGGCGTCCGCTTGAAGGGCGGACGGTCTTCGACCTGTCCGCGTCTTCTTCTGAACCTCACTCGAATGCTTCGACGACTCGTTCTCTGCTGTGTGCTGCTCTGCAGTTCTGTTGCGGCCTTCGCGCTGACGCCCCAGCAGGCGCTGGCCATCGCGTCGGGTGACAGCGACGAGCGCATCGCCGCGCTGAACGAGGCGGCGGCGAGCGCCGCCGACGGGCTCGGGCCTTTCGTGCAGGCGCTGCTCGACGACTCGGTCAAGGTCGCGGGCGACAAGGTCTTCATCGTGCAGGGCGACAAGGCGGTCGATGCGGCCACCGGCGCCGCGGCCACCGTGCCCGACGACGCGGAAGACGTGGTCAACAACAACCGGGTGCGCGGCGCGCTGCAGGCCGCCATGGGCGCGCTGCAGCTGCTCTCGCCCGACATCGAGGCGCGCCGGGCCGGCGTGGCCGAACTGCTCAAGCAGCAGCTCGACGAGGCTCAGCTGCCGCTGCTCGAGAAGGCCTTCGAGGCCGAGAGCGATGCCGCGCTGAAAGCCTCGCTCGAGCGCATGCGCGCCACCATCCTCGTCTCGTCGAGCGACAAGGCCAAGCGCCTGGCCGCCATCACCGCGCTCGCCGGCAGCGGCCAGGGGGCGGTGGCCAGCCTGCTGCAGGAACGCCTGGCGCCCGACGCCGAGACCGACCCCGAGGTGCGCGCTTCGCTTGGCCGCGCGCTCGACAGCGTGCGCGACCGCCTCGCCTGGGGCGAGCGCATCGGCGTGGTCTTCACCGGCGCCAGCCTGGGGTCCATCCTGCTGCTGGCCGCGCTCGGCCTGGCCATCACCTACGGGCTGATGGGCGTCATCAACATGGCGCACGGCGAGCTGCTGATGATCGGCGCCTACGCCACCTACGTGGTGCAGAACGTCTTCCGCAACAACCTGCCGGGGCTGTTCGACTACTACATCCTGGCGGCCGTCCCCTTGTCGTTCCTCGCCTCGGCGCTGGTCGGCGCGGCGATGGAGCGCAGCGTCATCCGCTGGCTCTACGGCCGGCCGCTGGAGACGCTGCTGGCCACCTGGGGCATCAGCCTGGTGCTGATGCAGGGCGTGCGCACGCTGTTCGGCGCGCAGAACGTGCCGGTGGAGAACCCGGCCTGGCTGTCCGGCGGCGTATCGCTGATGAGCAACCTGACGCTGCCCTTCAACCGCATCGCCATCATCGCCTTCGCGGTGCTGGTGCTGGCCGGCGTGGCGCTGCTGATCGCCCGCACCCGGCTGGGCCTGTTCGTGCGCGGCGTGACGCAGAACCGCCGCATGGCCGCCTGCGTCGGCGTGAACACGGCGCGCGTGGACACCTACGCCTTCGCGCTCGGCTCCGGCCTCGCCGGGCTGGCCGGTTGCGCGCTCTCGCAGGTGGGCAACGTCGGGCCGGACCTCGGCCAGAGCTACATCGTCGACAGCTTCCTCGTCGTCGTGCTCGGCGGCGTGGGCCAGCTCGCCGGCACCGTCTACGCGGCGCTCGGCCTGGGCGTGCTGAACAAGCTGCTCGAGGGCGTGGCCGGCGCCGTGCTGGCCAAGATCATGGTGCTGGTGTTCATCGTCATCTTCATCCAGAAGCGGCCGCAGGGGATCTTTGCCATGAAGGGCCGGAGCGCAGAAGCATGAGTGCCGTGATGCCCGTCTCCGCCGCGCCGTCGCCGACACGCGTGCTGTCCCTGAAGAGCTGGTTCGGCGTGCTCGCCGCATTGCTCGCCGTGGTGGTGCTCGCCCCGGTGCTCAACCTCGTCGTGCCCGAAGGCAACGTGTTCCACATGAGCGACTTCGCCGTGGCGCTGGTCGGCAAGATCATGTGCTACGCCATTTGCGCGCTGGCGATGGACCTGATCTGGGGCTACACCGGCATCCTCTCGCTCGGCCACGGCCTGTTCTTCGCACTCGGCGGCTATGCGATGGGCATGTACCTGATGCGCCAGATCGGCCGCGACGGCCAGTACCAGTCCGACATGCCGGACTTCATGGTGTTCCTGAACTGGAAGGAATTCCCCTGGCACTGGGCGCTCAGCGACAGCTTCGTCTTCCAGATGGCGATGGTCGTGCTGGCGCCCGGGGTGCTGGCCTTCGTGTTCGGCTTCTTCGCCTTCCGCTCGCGCATCAAGGGCGTCTACTTCTCGATCATCACGCAGGCCATGACCTTCGCCGCGATGCTGCTGTTCTTCCGCAACGAGACCGGCTTCGGCGGCAACAACGGCTTCACCGACTTCAAGCGCATCCTGGGCATCACCATCGCCACGCCGTCGACGCGCATGGTGCTGTTCGTGATCACCGGCCTCGTGCTGATCGGCTTCTTCGTGTTCGCGCGCTGGCTGGTGGCCAGCAAGTTCGGCCGTGTGTTGCAGGCGATCCGCGATGCCGAGAGCCGCGTCATGTTCACCGGCTACGACCCGATCCGTTACAAGCTCACCATCTGGGTGATCTCGGCGGTGATGTGCGGCATCGCCGGCGCGCTCTACGTGCCGCAGGTGGGCATCATCAACCCGGGCGAGATGAGCCCGGCGGCGAGCATCGAGATGGCCATCTGGGCGGCTGTCGGCGGCCGGGGCACGCTGATCGGCCCGATCGTCGGCGCCTTCTTCGTCAACGGCGCGAAGAGCTGGTTCACGCAGGCCTTCCCGGAGTTCTGGCTGTACTTCCTCGGCGCGCTGTTCATCGCGGTGACGCTGTTCCTGCCGCAGGGCATCATCGGCCTGGTCCGCCGGGTGAAGAAGGAAGAACGTACATGACGCCGGATCTGATGAAGGCGGGCGCGAAGATCCGCGAAGAGCACGCGAAGATCGTCGCCACCCGGCCTGCCTCCGGCGGCGCGAGTTACGGCCGCGTGGTCACCGGCGAACTGGACTTGGCGCACGGCGCCATCCTCTACCTCGACGACATCACCGTCAGCTTCGACGGCTTCAAGGCGCTCAACGCGCTCTCCCTGTCGATCAGTGCCGGCGAGCTGCGCTGCATCATCGGCCCGAACGGCGCCGGCAAGACGACCATGATGGACGTCATCACCGGCAAGACACGGCCCGACGCCGGCAAGGCCTTCTTCGGCTCGACCATCGACCTGCTGCGTTTGCGCGAGAACGACATCGCCTCGATCGGCATCGGCCGCAAGTTCCAGAAGCCCACGGTGTTCGAGCAGCTCTCGGTGTTCGAGAACCTCGAACTCGCGCTGAAGGCCGACCGCGGCGTGCGCTCGTCGATGCTCTTCCGCCTGACGGGCACGCAGCTCGACCGCATCGGCGAAATGCTCACGCTCATCCACCTGAAGGACAGCGCGCAGCGTGTGGCTGGGCTGCTCAGCCACGGCCAGAAGCAATGGCTGGAGATCGGCATGCTGCTGATGCAGGACCCGAAGCTGCTGCTGCTCGACGAGCCGGTGGCCGGCATGACCGACGAGGAGACCGAGCGCACCGCCGAGCTGTTCCTGTCGCTCGAGGGCAACCACTCGCTGGTGGTCGTCGAGCACGACATGAAGTTCATCGGCGAGCTCACGCAGGGCAAGGCGAGCAAGAAGGTCACCGTGCTGCATGAAGGCAGCGTGCTGGCCGAAGGCTCGCTGGCCGACGTGCAGGCCAACGACAAGGTCGTGGAAGTTTATCTGGGCCGCTGACATGCTCAAGCTCGAAGGCATCAACCAGTACTACGGCGGCTCGCACATCCTGCGCAACCTCGGCTTCGAATCGAAGATCGGCGAGGTGACGGTGGTGCTGGGCCGCAACGGCGTGGGCAAGACCACGCTGCTGAAGTCGCTGATGGGCGTGGTGCCGGTGAAGACCGGCACCATCCAGCTCGACGGCCAGGACATCACCCGCGACACGCCCTACGACCGCGTGCGCAAGGGCGTGGGCTATGTGCCGCAGGGCCGCGAGATCTTCGGCCGGCTGACGGTCGAAGAGAACCTGCGCATGGGCCTGGCCTACAAGAAGGGCAGCACGCCGATCCCGGCCGAGCTGTTCGAGCTGTTCCCGGTGCTCAAGCAGATGATCAACCGCCGTGGCGGCGATCTCTCCGGCGGCCAGCAGCAGCAGCTCGCCATCGCGCGCGCGCTCGCCGCGGGGCCGAAGCTGCTCATCCTCGACGAGCCGACCGAGGGCATCCAGCCCAGCATCATCAAGGACATCGGCCGTGTCATCCGCATGCTGGCCGACCGCAAGACCATGGCCATCGTGCTCGTGGAGCAGTACTACGACTTCGCCGCCGAGCTGGCCGACCAGTACCTGCTGATGGAGCGCGGCGAGATCGTGCAGCGTGGTCGCGGGGCCGACATGGAACGCGAGGGCGTGCGCGACCGGATGTCCATCTGAGAGCGGGGGTGCGGTGAAGCGGGGCAGAATCGCCGCCCATGATCACCGTCCACCACCTCAACGATTCGCGCTCTCAGCGCGTGCTCTGGCTCCTCGAGGAGCTGGGCCTGCCCTACGAGATCAAACACTACCAGCGCGACAGCAAGACCATGCTGGCACCGCCGGAGCTGCGCGCGGTCCATCCGCTGGGCAAGTCGCCGGTGATCACCGATGGCGAGGCCACGGTGGCCGAGTCCGGCGCCATCATCGAATACCTGATCGATCGCCACGGCAACGGCCGGCTGCGGCCCGCAATCGGCACGCCCGAGTTCCTGCAGTACCGCTACTGGCTGCACTTCGCCGAGGGCTCGGCGATGTCGCCGCTGCTCATGAAGCTGGTGTTCGACAAGGTGGCGTCGTCGCCGATGCCCTTTTTCGTCAAGCCGATCGCGCGCGGCATCTCGGCGCAGGTGCTGAAGAGTTTCGTGATGCCCAACATCGAGCGGCAGCTCGACTTCATGGAGTCCGAGCTGGCCCAGCGGCCCTGGTTCGCTGGCGCCGAGTTCAGCGCCGCCGACATCCAGATGAGCTTCCCGCTCGAGGCGTCGGCGCAGCGTGCCGGGCTCGATGCGCGCCGGCCGAAGCTGAACGATTGGCTGCGGCGCATCCACGCGCGGCCGGCGTACAAGAAGGCGCTGGAGCGCGGCGGGCCGTACAGCTTCGCGAAGGACTGAGGCGCGGTCCGTCGGGCTTGTGCCAGGCCGCGACTGCCAGACTGGCGCACACTGGAGTCCCGCCGCGGAGGAGCCAACATGAAGAACCTGCAGGAAGCGACCGAGAGGATCTGCGAGCTCAAGGGCAGCCTGCTGGTGCTCGACACGCTGCTGATCTCGCTGATCCAGGCCATGCCGGCAGAGGTGCGGGCTGCGGCGCGCCTGCGCTTCGAGGCGAATGCCGAAGTCGCGAGAACCGTGCTGCTTCACGCTTCGATCTCCGAGCACACCATCGGCACCTTCGACCTCGAGGCGGCTCGCGCCCTGGCCATCGTCGGGACGCCGCCACCGCCCGCCGGGTGCAACGGCTGAGTTCCGCAGCCCTCGCGGTCAGCCTGGCCCCAGCATCCGGCGCGCGTCGACCCAGGCGTCGAAATCCTCTCCTCGGATCCCGCCCACGGCGATGGCCGCCTCGCGCAGCCCGAGGCCATGCCGATGCGCGTGCTTGGCGATGGCCGCCGCGCGGTCGTAGCCGATGTGCGGCACCAGGGCGGTCACCAGCATCAGCGAGCGCTCCAGCAGTTCCTGCGTGCGGGCTTCGTTCACCGCGATGCCGGCCACGCAGTGCTGCGTGAAGCTGGCCATCGCGTCGGCAAGCAGGCGAATGCTGCCCAGCACGTCCAGCGCGATCAGCGGCTTGTAGACGTTCAGCTCGAACTGGCCCTGGCTGGCCGCGATGCCGATCGCCACGTCGTGGCCCATCACCTGGGCACACACCATGCTCAGCGCCTCCACCTGGGTCGGGTTGACCTTGCCGGGCATGATCGAGCTGCCGGGTTCGTTTTCCGGCAGCTGCAGTTCGCCCAGCCCGGCGCGTGGGCCGCTGCCCATCAGGCGGATGTCGTTGCCGATCTTGGTCAGCGCGATGGCCAACTGGCGCAGAGCGCCGTGCAGGCCGACCAGCGCCTCGTGGCCGGCCATCGCTGCAAAGCGGTTGGGCGCGACGACGAAGGGCTCGCCCAGCCTCGACGCCAGCACCGCGGCCACGCGCTCGCCGAACTCCGGATGCGTGTTCAGCCCGGTGCCCACCGCCGTGCCGCCGATGGCCAGCGCGTGCACGGCCGGCAGCGCCTGGCTCAGCGCGGCTTCGGCGAGACCGAGCTGCGCGTCGTAGCCGCCGAACTCCTGGCCCAGCGTCACCGGCGTGGCGTCCTGCAGGTGGGTGCGGCCGATCTTCAGCGTCTGCGCGAACGCCGCGGCCTTCGCCTGCAGCGCCCCGCGCAAGGCACCGAGCGAGCCGAACAGGGAGCGCATCTGCAGCACCGCGGCGACGTGCATCGCGGTGGGGAATACGTCGTTGGAGGACTGGCCGCGGTTCACCTCGTCGTTCGGGTGAACGATGCGGTCCGCCCCCAGACCGCCGCCGAGTGCCAGCGAAGCGAGGCTGGCGATCACCTCGTTGGCGTTCATGTTGCTCTGCGTGCCGGATCCGGTCTGCCACACCGACAGCGGGAACTCGGCGTCGTACTCGCCGGCCGCCACGCGCGCCGCAGCTGCGGCGATGGCCTGGGCGCGGTCGGCCGGGAGCAGGCCGAGCGCGCCGTTCACCTCGGCCGCGGCGCGTTTCACCTCGGCCAGCGCATGCACGATGGCCGCGGGCATGCGCTCGTCGCCGATGGCGAAGAAATGCAGGCTGCGTGCGGTCTGCGCGCCCCACAGCGCGGTGGCGGGCACCTCGATGGGCCCGAAACTGTCGGTCTCGGTACGGGTGGTGGCCAAACGGTTCGCGCCGGTGCGCGCCAGGATGTCGCCAAGCGACGTCGAGCGATTGTGCGCCCCGGGGCGGCGCGGGCTCAGGTCGTCCAGATGCGCGGCTGCACCGCGCCCAGGCCCCAGGCGATCTGGCGCCAGCGATTGCGCACGTCCTTGAACAGCGCCATCAACGGCTCGACGCGCGGTGCCAGTGCACGCAGCACCACCACTTCGTCGTGCGGCGCCGTGGCGCCGGCGATGCGCGCGAGTTCGTGGCCTGCGCAGGCGGCGCGCGCGGCATCGAGCAGTTCGTCGCGCCGTGTGTCCGCCATGGCGTGGCCTGCGGCCAGCCACAGCGTGCCGATCACGCGGTGCCCGGCCAGGCCGAGGGGCGAGTCGAGCAGGGTGCGGTCGTCGGCGGCGATCGTGCCGCGTTCCAGCCATCGGCCCGGCAGCTCGATGCTCTGCAGGTAGCGGCCGCGCTCGAAGGGCTGATCGGCGGCCGGCAGGCCGAGAGCGAGCACGTCCCAGCCGATCGTTTCGGCGCCGGGCTCGAGATCGAAGCGCAGCAGGTTCTCGCCCTCGCAGCCGCTGTACGCAATCGTCTCCAGCGGCAGCCACTCGAGCCTGGTGCCGGCCGCGGCGCGTACGCGCAGGCGCTGTACCGCCGAAGCACCGCCGCTGCGGTAGAAACGCGCCGCACCGGGGGTGGTGATCACCGCGTGGGCGCCTCCGGCCAGCGAGACATCGATGTCCAGCGTGTCACCGCCCACCATGCCGCCGGGCGGATGCACGAGCACGTGGTGGCAGATGCCCGGGCCTTCCGGGTACAGGCGCTGCAGCACGCGCAGCGGGCCGTCGTGGCGGTCGTGGGCTTGCGTGGTGTCGCCGTCGCGGCGGTAGTCGAGGGTGAGGTGGCCGTGCCAGCCCATGGGCGGTCGAGGTGAAGTGGCCCGGCAGTGTAGCCAGGGCCGTGGCCCTCCCTGAGCGCCCTCAGGCCCCGGCCGCGCCGCGCCGGTAGTCGCTGGGCGGCAGGCCCAGGTGGGCTCGGAACACGCGGCTGAAGTGCGCCATGTTCGAGAAGCCGAAATCGAAGGCGATCTCGGTGATCGAGCGGTGCGCCTGGCTTCGGTCATCGAAGCAGCGGCGGCAGGCCTGCAGCCGGCGCTGCAGGATGTAGCCGGCCACGCCGTCGGGCTCTTCCGCGAAGGCGTTGTAGAGCTGGCGGCGGCTGCAGTTCAAGGCCAGCGCAATGGCATCCACCGTCAGCCCCGGGTCGCCGAGATGTTCGCCCACATGCTGCTTGATGCGCTCGCGCAGCGCCTCGCGCTGCGTCACCGCGGTGCCGATGCCGGCGAGGTCGAGCATCGACAGGTGCACGAGCTGCGTGATCGCGTCGCCGACACCGCGCGCGCCGGCCTCCGACATGCCGGGCAGCTCGCGGTAGGCGTTGCGCATGGTCTCCAGCGCGATGCGCGCCACGCCGCCGCTGCCGCCCAGGCGGCGCGCCATCAGCGGGTCGAGCGCCAGGCCGCGTTCGACGATGCGGTCCTTGGGCACCATCACGATCAGGTGCTCCACGCGCACCGGGTTGGCCACCGCGTAGCTGTCGGTGGTGTCGTAGATGCTCCACTGGTCGGGGGTCACCCAGGCCTCGCGGCCCTTCTGCTCGACGCCGGCGCAGCCGACCCAGGGGGCGACGATCTTCAGGTAGCCGAGCTCCGATTGCCGCACCAGCGACGACGAGCGCATCACGCGGTGGCGGTTCGCCTCCAGCCGCGTCAGCACGACGTCGCCAGCGCGCACGGTGGCCATGCGGCCGTCGAAACCGCTGTCGCCGTAGAGGTCGGAATCGAGGCCGTGGAAGAGGCGGTGGATCCAGTCGGCCCAGAAGCCGGGGCGCTCGGCGGCCGCGACCTGGTCGGTGCTCATCGCGTTGACGGGAATGCCCATGGGGTGCCTCGCGGGCCGGCCAGACGCTGGCCGGTGCGGCAGCGTAGCGGCTCGCCGGAGCCCTCTCAAGCCCCGGGGTGACGGGCGAGGGAAAGCCCTAGCCGGTGTGCACGGATCGTCAAGCGCCGCTGCACGGCGCGCAAAGCCATGTCGGGCGCGGGTGCGAAGAATCCGCTTCCGTCAGACACCGTCCACCGGCCGGATCGAGCCGGGTTTCTACCCATCACGGAGACAGACCATGAGCACTCGCCGCACCGTTGTCCAGGCCCTCGCCGCCGCCCCTGCCGCGCTGGCCTTTCCTTCGCTCGTGCGCGCCCAGTCCGCGCCGGTGCGAGTGGGCTATGCCATCGCCCGCACCGGCCCGTGGACCACCGGCGCGCAGGTCAGCCAGGAGCCCAACTACCTGCTCTGGGCCGAGCAGCAGAACGCCGCGGGCGGCTTGAACGTCAAGGGCACGAAGCGCCCCATCGAGCTGATCAGCAGCGACGACCAGAGCAACATCGAGACCTGCGTGCGCACCTACGAGAAGCTGATGGGCAGCGACAAGGTCGACCTGGTCCTGCCGCCCTGGGGCAGCAACGCCAACTTCGCCGTCGCGCCGCTGGCCAACCGTTTCGGCTACCCCTTCCTCGCGCCCACGGCGCTGAGCCGGCGCCTGATCGAGATGAAGCTGCCGTACTTCTTCCTGATGCTGCAGCAGCCCAAGCCGATGATGGACGCGCTGGTCGACATGCTCAAGGCCAGCGGCGCGAAGAGCGCGGCGGTGATCTACGTCGACGACCTGTTCGGGCTGGAGAACTACGCGGCGCTGAAGGTGGCGCTGGCCGGCAGCGGCATCAGCCTGGTCGAGGACAAGAGCTACCCGCTGGGCGTGAAGGACCTCTCGCCGGTGCTGCGCTCGATGAAGGACAAGAACCCCGATGCCTTCATCGGCCTGACCTACCCGCCCGACACCATCCTGGCCAGCAAGCAGGCCAAGGAGGTCGGCTTCAACCCGAAGTTCTTCTACGCCTCCGTGGGCACGGCCTTCCAGCTCTACCGCAACGTGATGCAGGCTGGCGCCGAAGGCGTGCTCGGCATGGGCTCGTGGAACGGCAAGACCAGCGCCGGCGCGAAGGCCTATTTCGACGCCCACGTGAAGAAGTTCGGTGCCGCAAAGGAGCCCGACCGCTGGGCCAGCGGCGCGGCCTGGGCCTCGCTGGAGATCCTGACGGCCGCGGTGGCCAAGGTCGGCCTGGACCGCAAGGCGATCCGCGACTACGTGGCAGGCGGCGAGCACAACACCATCCTCGGCAAGATCAAGTTCGCCGGCAGCGAGAACGTGGGCACGCCGGGGACGGTAAGCCAGTGGCAGAGGGGCGAGTTCGAGGTGGTGTGGCCGAAGGCGAATGCCACGGCGCCCCTGGTGCCGCAGAAGCCCGCGTGGGTCTGAGGACGCAGGGCCCGTGACCGCAGGCGCCTGGCTCGAACTCATCGCCTCCGGCCTCATCACCGGGGGCGTGTACGCGCTCGTCGCCTTGGGCCTGAACCTCCAGTACGGCCTGATGCGCATCCTGAACATCGCGCACGGCGAGTTCCTGATGGTCGGCGCCTTCCTGACCTGGATGGCCACCACGCAGTTCGGCATCTCGCCGCTGCTGATGATCCCGCTCGCCTTTGCGCTGCTCATGGGCGCCGGCCTGGCCGTGCACCGGCTGGTGTTCCGCCGCCTCACGCGCACCAGCCCCAACCTCGACGTCTTCGAGGCACGCGGCCTGATGGTCAGCTTCGGGCTGATGTTCCTGGTGCAGAACTTCGCCCAGCTCCTGTGGGGCGGCGACCTGCGCGGCTACGACTTCCTCACCGAGCCGGTGGCCATCGGCTCCGCGCAGTTCGCCGCCAACAAGCTGCTGCTGCTGGCGCTGGCGCTGGCCTTCAGCGCCGCGCTGATCGTCACGCTGAAGAAGACGCTGTACGGCAAGGGTGTGCGCGCGCTGATGCAGTCGCCCACCGGCGCGCAGCTGGTGGGCATCGACACCGAGCGGCTGCACCCGCTGATGTTCGGCGTCGGGCTGGGCCTGTCGGGCGTGGCCGGCTGCCTGCTGTCGATGACGTACACGATCTCGCCGAGCATGGGCGAGCCCTACACCGTGACGGCGCTGATCGTCATCACGCTGGGCGGCTTCGGCAGCATGAGCGGCGCGCTGGTCGGAGGCCTGGCACTCGGTGTCATCGAGGCCGTGGGCATGCACTTCACCAGCCCCTCGCTGAAATCGCTGCTGTCCTACGGCATCTTCATCGCCGTGCTCTTGTGGCGGCCCAACGGCCTCTTCGCGCGCAAATGAGTGCCCGCCGATGAACACGAAGCGTGATCTCCTCGTTCTCTTCGCGCTGGCCGGCTGGGCGCTGGCCGTGCCGCACTACGGCAGCGAGTTCGCCGTGTCGATGGCGCTGACCTGCCTGATGTACGCCACGCTGTCGTCGAGCTGGAGCCTGTTCTGCGGCAGCACGCGCTACCTGTCGCTGGCCACCTCGGCCTTCTTCGGCATCGGCGCCTACTGCAGTGCGCTGTCGCTCGAGCAGCTCGGCTGGCTGGGCGCCATCGGCCTGGGCGCGGCCATCGCCGCGGCGGTGGCGGTGGTGATGGGCGCGGCGGTGCTGCACCTGCGCGGCACCTACTTCGCCGTGCTGACCTTCGGCATGACGGAGCTGATCCGCCACGCCATCACCACCTGGGAGAAGCAGGTCACCGGCACCGTGGGGCGCGTGCTCACGGTGGTGCCCGAGCGCGACACCGTCTACCTCACCGTGCTGGGCCTGGCGGTGCTGGCCATCCTCGCCTCCATCCTCGTGCGGCGCAGCCGCTTCGGCCTGGCGATGGCCGGCATCGGCGCCGACGAACAGCGCGCGCAGACGCTCGGCGTGAACACCCGCCTGGTGAAGATCAGCGGCTTTGCGCTCACGGCCGCATTCGCCGGTGCCGTCGGCGCCGCCATGAGCGTTCGCTGGACGTACATCGACCCGGCCACCGTCTTCAACCCCTTCATCGGCTTCCAGACCGTGCTGATCGCGCTGATCGGCGGCGCCGCCACGCTGTGGGGGCCGCTGCTTGCCGCGGTGGTGTTCAGCCTGCTGGCCGAGACGCTGCGCCTGCAGCTGCCGCAGCTGTACATGATGACGCTGGGCCTGCTGCTGATCCTCTCGGTGCTCTACCTGCCCGGTGGCCTGGCCTCGCTGCGCCGCGAGACCTTCACGATGTGGCGCGACGACATCCGTTCCTGGTTGCGCGAGCTGCGCGCGGGTAAGGCGAAGAAGGTGCCGGCATGAACGGCCATCCGCTGCTCGAAGCCCGCGGCGTGACGGTGCGCTTCGGCGGCCTGACCGCGGTCGACCAGGTCAGTGCCGCCTTCGCGCCGGGCGAGCTGGTCGGCATCATCGGCCCGAATGGCGCGGGAAAGACGACCTTCTTCAACGCGCTGTCGGGCGTGATCGAGCCGAGCGAGGGCGAGCTGTTCGCGCTCGGCCAGCGCCTGACTGGCGCGAAACCGCACCGCTTCGCGCAGCAGGGCATCGCGCGCACGTTCCAGACACCACGCGTGTTCGCCGAGCTGAGCGTGGCCGCCAACATCGACTTCGGCCTGCAGTTCGCCGGCCGGCACCGGCAAGCCTCGTGGCTGCTGAAGGACGAGACCAGCATCCTGAATCTCATCGGCCTGGCCGCGCAGGCCGCGCTGCCGGCCGCAGCCATCACGCCCAGCCAGCAGCGCCTGCTGGAGATCGGCATGGCGCTGGCCACGCGGCCCAAGCTGCTGCTGCTCGACGAGGTGGCCGCCGGCCTGACCGAGTCCGAGATCGAGAGCATGGCGCAGCTGATCCGCCGCCTGCGCGACGACCTGGACCTGTCGGTGATCTGGATCGAGCACGCGGTGACCACGCTGCTGCGCCACGTCGAGCGTGTGCTGGTGCTGCACCAGGGCCGCAAGATCGCCGACGGCACGCCGGCGGAGGTGGTGCGCAATGCCGAAGTGGTCGAGGCCTACCTCGGCGACGAGATGGTCGACGTGGCGTGAGGGCGGCATGAAGAACGACATCGAAGCGCTGCTGGACCGCCGGCTCGCCCACCTGAAGATCGAAGCGCTCTGCGCCGGCTACGGGCCTTTCCTCGTGCTGCGCGATCTCACGCTCGAAGCGCGCCCCGGCTTGACCGTCATCCTCGGCCCCAACGGTGCCGGCAAGACCACGCTGCTCAAGTCCATCGCCGGCCTGATCCCGCGCGGTGGCGTTCTCAGGCTCGACGACGAGGAGATCGAGCCCGAGGCGAAGACCTCCGACATTGTCCGGCGCGGCATCGCGCTGGTGCCCGAGGGTCGGCAACTCTTCCCGCAGATGACGGTGGCCGAGAACCTCGAGCTCGGCGGCTGGCTGCTCGGGCCGGACGAGCGCGCGAAGCGGCTGGAGCAGGCTTTCGAGGACTTCCCCAAGTTGCGTGAGCGCGCAACCCAGCTCGCCGGCACCATGAGCGGCGGCGAGCAGCAGATGGTGGCGGTGGCGCGCGCGATGATGAGCGCGCCGCGCCTGCTGATGCTCGACGAGCCCTCGCTGGGCCTGGCGCCGAAGATGGTCGACGAGCTGCTTGCCATCGCGCGGCGCATCGCCGACACCGGCACCACCGTGCTGATGGTCGAGCAGAACGTGCGCAAGGCGCTGGCCGTGGCCGACCGCGGCTACGTGCTCGAGCGCGGCCGCCTGGTCGCCAGCGGCCCGGCCTTCCTGCTCGCACGCTCCACCGTCATCCGCCACGCCTACCTGGGCCAGGGCGCTGGCACCACTGCATCCCAAGCTGTTCACAAGGAGCACACCATGTCCGACCTGTCGATGCTGATCAACGGCCTGGCCGTCTCGGCCGAGAAGGGCGCCACCTTCGAGCGCCGCAACCCGCTGGACGGCAGCGTCGCCACGCGCGCGCCGGCAGCGAGCGAGGCCGACGCCGTCGCCGCCGTGGAGGCCGCCGCCGAAGCCTTCAAGACCTGGAGCCAGACCGGCCCCGGCGAACGCCGCGCGCTGCTGCTCAAGGCCGCCGATGCGCTGGAGGCGAAGACGCCGAAGTTCTGCGAGGCCGTGCCGGCCGAGACCGGCGGCACGGCGATGTGGGCAGGCTTCAACGTGATGCTGGCGGCCGGCATGATCCGCGAGGCGGCGTCGCTGACCACCCAGATCAGCGGTGAGGTGATCCCCTCCGACGTGCCCGGCTCGCTGGCCATGGGCATCCGCCAGCCGGCCGGCGTGGTGCTGGGCATCGCGCCATGGAACGCGCCGATCATCCTGGGCGTGCGCGCCATCGCCACGCCGCTGGCCTGCGGCAACACGGTGATCCTCAAGGGCAGCGAGAACTGCCCGCGCACCCACCAGCTGATCATCGAAGCCTTTCAGGACGCCGGCTTCCCGGCCGGCGTGGTGAACTACCTGACCAACGCGCCTGCCGATGCGGGCAAGGTGGTGGAGGCGATGGTGGCTCACCCGGCGGTGCGGCGGGTCAACTTCACCGGCAGCACGCGCGTGGGCAAGATCATCGCCATGACCTGCGCCAGGTACCTCAAGCCGGTGGTGCTGGAGCTGGGCGGCAAGGCGCCGCTGGTGATCCTGGACGACGCCGACATCGACGACGCGGTCAACGCCGCCGCCTTCGGCTGCTTCGCCAACTCGGGGCAGATCTGCATGTCGACCGAGCGCCTCATCGTCGACGAAAAGATCGCCGAGGCCTTCATCGACAAGTTCGTCGGCAAGGCCAGCAAGCTGCCGCTGGGCGACCCGCGCAAGCCCGAGCCGGTGGTGCTGGGCTCGGTGGTCGGCATGGGCACGGTGGAGCACTGCAATGCGCTGATCGACGACGCGCTGGCCAAGGGCGCCAAGCTGCTGTGCGGCGGCAAGGCAAAAGACACGCTGATGCCCGCCACCGTGCTCGACCGCGTGACGCGCGAGATGCGCATCTACCACGAAGAGACCTTCGGCCCGCTGAAGTGCATCGTGCGCGTCAAGGGTGTCGATGCCGCGGTGGATTGCGCCAACGACAACGAGTACGGGCTGTCGGCCGCGGTGTTCGGCCGCGACATCGCCCGCGCGATGAACGTGGCGCGGCGCATCGAATCGGGCATCTGCCACGTCAACGGCCCGACCGTGCACGACGAGGCGCAGATGCCCTTCGGCGGCGTGAAGGGCTCGGGCATCGGCCGCTTCGGCGGCAAGGCCGGCGTCGCCGAGTTCACCGAGCTGCGCTGGATCACGGTGCAGACGACACCGCGCCACTACCCGTTCTGATCGTTCTGTTCGCCACGCGGGCCGGGCATTGCCCGGCCCGCGTGCGCCGTCAGCGCAGCCAGCAGGACTTGCCGACGCCGGGCAGCGGGTCGGCGAAGGTGGTGTTGTTGCACGCCAGCGCACCGCTCACGCCGGTGCGCAGGTGATAGCGGCCGTTGGCGCCGTAGATCACCGTTGCCGTCCTGCCTGCCGGCACCGTGCAGGTGGCGCGTTCGTTGCTGCACTTGGTGGCTGCCACGTAGTAGCAGGCCTTGCCGGTGCCGTAGGCCGGGTCGCCGAAGACGCTGTTGTTGCAGGCGATCGAAGCATTGACCGCACCGATGCTGACCCAGCGGCTGTCGGCACCGTAGTACACCGTGGCCGGCGTGCCCGAGGGCAGGCTGCAGTTGCCGCGCTCGCTGGCGCAGCGCACCGCGCCCGCAGGCAGGGCCGCTGGGGCCGCCACTTCCTCGCTGCCGATCTGGCCCAGGTAGGTCGCCAGGTTGTCGAGGTCTGCCGCTGCGAGCGACATGCCGCGGTGCGCCTGCACCGCCGCCGCCAGCGAGGCGGCCGAGCCGTCGTGCAGGTAGGGGCCGGTGAGCGCCACGTCGCGCAGCGTCGGCACGTCGATGCCGGGCAGCAGTGCGCCCAGGCGCTTGCCGCTGCTGGCCTTGATCGTGCCGACATCGGCCAGCAGCGTGCCTCCGCCGTTGGCGAAGCTGGCGCCGCCGTGACAGCTGGCGCAGCCCTGGGCGGCGAACACCGCGCGGCCGGCCTGCGCCGCAGCCGTCAGCGCGCCGGAGCTGCTGCGCGCAGCGCTCAGCGGCATCTGGTTCAGCGAGCCGACGTAGGCGGCCAGCGCATCGAGCTCGGCGCTCTGGCCGGCCTTGCTCGTGCCCAGCGGCTGGTTGCGCGTGCCGGTGTTGAAGAGTGCGTCGCTCATCAGGCCGGTGCCGCCGGCCAGCGCGCGGATCTGGCCTTCGAAGTCCTGCACCTCGTCGAAGTTGCTGCTCCAGTGCAGGCGGCCGTGGCCGAGCCCGGCGCGGCCGCGCAGGCTGATGGTGTTGCGCAGGCCTTCGCCCTGGGCCGTGAGGTCCCAGGTGCGGCCATCGTGGCTGCCGTCGTTGTGGCAGCTCGCGCAGCTCATGTAGGCGTCGCGCGACAGGCGCGTGTCGCGGGCGTCGTAGAAGAGCTGCTTGCCCAGCAGCACGTTGGCGGCGAGCTTGTCGGTGCCCACCGTGGCCACCGAGGCCAGCGTGCTGCTGCGCAGCTCGCCGAGCTGCGTCAGCGGCGTGATGTCGACCGCCTGCACGCTGCGGCCCATGAAGTTGTGCACGAACAGGCGCGTGTTGTCGGCCGACACCACCAGCGCCTGCGGCGCAAGGCCCGTCTCGACGCGCATCAGCTGCGCGCCGCTGCGGGCATCGAGCACCGCCACCTGGCGCGCCGTCTCGAGGGCGACGAAAAGGTAGGCGCCGCTGGCGTCGTAGCTCGCTGCGCTGGCCACGCTGGCGTTGTCGTGGTCGATGCGCGCAGCGCTGTCTTCGGTCAGCGTGGCCAGGTCCAGGCGCGAGCTGATGGCGCGCACGGTGTTCTGGAAGTCCAGCGCGCTGCCGTTGCGCAGCGTGCCGCGCTTGACGTTGTCCTGCTTGGAGGGCACCCAGGCCGAGCCGCCGTCGGGCGAGATCGCCGCGGCGCCCAGGTAGTTGGGCACACCGCTGCCGGAGATCGAGGTGTCGGCGCGGTCGCTGTGCTGCAGCACCACGGTGCGCTGCACGGTCATCGCCGCGGTATCGACCACCACGATCTCGCCGCCGCGCTGCACGCCTTCGACGGCACTGGCCACGCTGGCCGTGCCTTCGCCCGGCAGCGGCGGCGTGATGAAGCGCGAGACGAGCAGCCGTGCGCCGTCGGCGCTGAGGGCCAGGTGGCGCGGGTTGGCGCCGACCGAGATCGAGCCGAGTGTGTTGCCCGTGGTCGCATCGAGCACCAGCAGCAGGCCGCCAGCTTCCAGGCTGACATAGGCACTGCCGCCGCTGGAGATCACGATGCCGTAGGGCTGCGAGGCGCGCGGCAGGGCGATGGTGCGCACCACCGCGAGCGCGGCCGGGTCGATCACGCTGATCGAGGCGCCGTCGCGGTTGACCACCCACAGGCTGCCGTTTGGCGTGCGGGCGATGCTGCGCGGCGCGCTGCCGGTGGCGATCTCGGCGATGCGGGTCGGGCCGGTGGTGTCGAACACGCTGACCGAGTCGTTGTCGGGGTTGACCACCCACAGGCGCGCTGCGGCAGTGCCGCGCGGTTCGAGAATCATCTGCGAGCTCGCGCGCGGCGCGCCGCTGGCCGCCGGCAGGGCCACCGCCTGCAGGAAGCTGCGCGAGCTGGTCTGGCCGCTGGCGTTGCGCACGGTCAGCGTGACGAGGTAGACCCCGGCGCTGGCGTAGCTGTGGCTCGCGGCGCTGCTGGCAGCGTACGGCGAGCTGCTGCCGTCACCGAAATCCCAGCTGAACTCCAGCCCGGTGCCTTCGAGCCCTGGGCTCCAGGAGGCTGCTGTGCCGACGACGACCGGAGCGGCCGGCAGCGCCGCCAGCGTGGGCAGGCCGGCCGCCGATGCGAACTGACGCGCGAGGAAGCTGGCGCTGCCGATGAAGGCGGCATCGGCGGCCTGCGGATCGATCCAGATCTGGCCATTGACGTGCCGCATCACCCGCGCGGGGAAGTTCTTCGAACGCAGCGACACGCCCGTGCCGGCCAGGCCGGGCTCGGGGCAGAAGGTGGCATCGGCGCGGAACAGCGCCGTCTCGGCGAAGGCCGACGACTGCACGCGGTAGCCGGCATGGCGCAGCCAGCGGCCCGGCGCCGCGACCGACTCGAACGACACGCAGCTCGCATCGCCCAGGCCCCCCCCCGCCGGCGATGCTCCTTGTTGCCGAGCGCGGCGAGCACGCCGAGGTTGTTGGCGTCCACCGCCAGCACCGAGCCTTCGACGTCCACGCTGGCGAGTTGCAGCACCGCATCCTGCGGTAGCGTGCTGCGCGGCACGAAGCTGGCGTCGGCGGCGAAGGCGGTGTCGCTGGCGGCCGCTTCGAACCACAACTCGTTGCCGCGGTGGCGCAGGAACAGCTCGTCCGCGCCGAACGCCCGCAGCGACAGGCCCGCGCCCGACAGGCCGGACTGCGGGCAGAACGTCGCGTCACCGGCGAAGGCCGGGCTGCCGTCGGCGGCATCCAGCGTTGCGCGCAATTCGCGCCGGCGCAGCCATTGGCCCGGCGAGGCGGCTGATTCGAGCGAGAGGCAGTTCGCATCGGCCAGGCCGTTGCGCACCCAGAACTGCGCAGCGGCCGGTGCACGCACGGTGTTCGGCGTGGCGGCGAGGCCGGCGATACCGTCAGCGTCCACCGTCACCGACTGGCCGGGCGCGTTGGTGCTTTCCAGCGTCACCGCCTGGTTGCGCACGATGTCGCTCTGCGCTGCGGGCAACTTGCCCTGCAGGCCCAGCGAGACGATGGCGCCGCGCGAGGGCACACCGGCCGCATCGAGCGCGACGATCTGGTAGTAGCCCGGCGGCGCCAGGCTGGCGCTGGCCGGCAGCGTGGCGCTGATCGAGGGGCCGTTCTGCGTGAAGGGGATCTCGAGGAAGCGCTGGCCGCTGTTGAACGAGTGCGTCACCGAGCCGTTGGCCAGCATCACCAGGCGCGCCACCGGCGCGTCGCCGGCCATGCGCAGTTGCACGGCGCTGCCGTGGTCGAAGGCGAGCGAACTGATCGAGCTGATGCGCGGCCGCGGTGCAAGTTGCGCCGCGCCGTCCACCGTGCGGAACAGGTAGGGCGGGTAGTAGAGCTCGGCATTGAGGTTGTTCACCGGCCCGGGCGCACCGCCACCGGTGGACAGCACCGTGCCGTTGGCCAGCATCAGCGTGGCCGAGTGGTAGACGCGGATCTGTGCTTCGCTGGCGCCCAGCGTCCAGGCGCCGGTGGCGGGGTTCCAGATTTCGGCGGCATACACCGCATCGGCGCCGCCGTTGTTGCCCACGCGCGTGCCGCCGGTGACCAGCACCCGGCCGTCGGGCAGCACCACCGAGTTGGGGAAGCGGCGCGCGTAGGTCATCGCCGCGGTCTCGGTGACCACCGGCTCGGCGTCGTTGAAGTCGACCACCGTGGCCAGGTTGCTGGCCGGCAAGCCGTCGCCGTTGAAGTAGCCGTTGCCGCCGACCTGCAGCACGCGGCCGGGTGCGAACATCACGGCGGTGTTGGTGGCACCCACGTTGACCGGCGCCGTGGCGCTGGCCGGCGTCTTGAAGCGGCCGTGCACGGTGATGCTGCCGGCGCCGTCGTTGGCGGCGACGTCCAGGCTCCACATCGTCTCGGCGGAGATGCCGAACACGCGGCCGTTCGGGGCCACCCAGGCGCGCGGGTAGGAGGCGCGCAGGTAGTCGGGGCCGAAGGCGTCGCGGCTGCGCGCGCCGGTCAGGCTGCGCCAGCCGGTACCGGCGCTGTAGATCTCCGGCGTCATCGACACCGTGCCGGCGGCGATGGCGGCGTCCGGGTTGTTGCGCATGTCCTCCTGGTAGGGGTCCATGCCGCCGAGCATGATGTTGCGACCGTCAGGCAGCGTCAGCATGGTCGCGTACCAGCGCTGGTCGGCCAGCGTGGCCGTGTCCGTCAGCGCGCTGCCGGTGGCAGGCGTCAGCAGCGAGGAGCCCAGCGGCGTGTTGCCGCCGGTGAGCATCAGCCGCCCGTCGGCCAGCCAGGCCGAGGTGTTGCAGAAGCTGTTGACGCGCGCCGCGTCGAACGAGGTCACGTGGCTCGCCGCGACGAAGCCGAGCGACGGATCCCAGAAGTCGTAGGTGCGGCCGTCCTGCGTGCCGGGCGTGTTCTGCGGCGTGCCGTAGGTGAGCACCTTGCCGTCGGGCAGCAGCACGGCATGCAGGCCGTTCATCGGCCAGGCCTGCGTGGCCGACCACATGCCGCGCGTGGGCGCATCGGTGGGGATGGTCAGGCCCTGGAACAGCGGGTCGGCCACGTCGGGCAGCACGACCGACAGTTCCTCGCTGTCGGCCTGGGCCAGCTTGCGTGTGTCCATCGCGCTCGGCGCGACTCTCGAGTCGCCTCCGCCGCCGCAAGCGGCCAGGACAGCGATCATCGACAGGGCAAGGGCAAAGCGAGGCGTGCAGTGGTGCATGGTTCTTCTTCTCGGGCAAGCGCGGCGTGCGGGCAGCGCGTCGGCAGATTCAGTGGGCGGTGCGCGCCTTCGCGGCGACCAGGCGGGTGATCTCGGCAGCCAGGCGCGGCCGATCGACAGGTACGCCGGCGAAGCGCTGAACGAGTTCGCCGGAGGCATCGAAGAGGTACAGCGAGGTGCGGTGGTCCTGCGGCGCGGCGCGCTGCCGCCCCGGCGCCATCGCCTGCATGCGCTCGACCAGGGCCCGCACCTGTTCGGGCCGGCCGGTGGCGAAACTCCATCCGGGGCGCTGCGCATCCATGCGGCGCGCAAAGGCCGCCAGCGTGGCGGGCGTGTCGCTGAGCGGGTCGACCGACACCGACAGGAAGCGGACGTGGGCGCGCGCTTCCTTGCTCAGGCTGTCATGCACGGCCGCCAGTTCGCGCACCTGCGTCGGGCAGGTGGTGGAGCAGGTCGTGAACACGAAGTGCAGCAGCACGACGCGCTGCGCAACCGAGGCGGCCGTGAGCGCGGCGGCATGCTGGTCCTGCAACTGGATGCCTGGCAGCACGGCGGCTTGCGCCGATGCGCCGGAGCCGAGCATCAACGCCGCGGCGGTCGACAGGGCGAGAAGACGCGGCAGGCGCAGGCTGGGCAAAGGCATGGGCCGCGAGTCTGCCGAGCTTGTAACTTAGTGTCACCCACCCGACTCGGGGAAACTGCGCCGCGCGCAGGGGCGCCGATTGCGGCGACGGGCTGCGGCTCAGCGGGTCTTCCAGAAGCGCCGGTGTGTCGCCGCGATGGCCTCGGCCATCTGCTGCACCGGGCCGATCACGTGCACGTCCTTCTGTCCACGAGAGAAACCTCGCGGCAGGGCAGGTCCAGCGTCGGGTTCTCGGCGTGGTTGCCGGTCAGGCGCAGCAGCTCGCGCTCCTCCAGGCCGTAGATCACGCGGCCGATGTGCGCCCAGTACTGCGTGCCGGCGCACATCGCGCAGGGCTCGACGGTGGTGACCAGGGTGCAGCCCCACAGCTCGGCGGGCGTGAAGCGCCGGGCCGCCTCGCGCGCCAGCACCGCCTCGGCGTGGTTGACGCTGTCGACGTTGCCCTGCTCCATCAGCACCGTCTCGTGGTCGGGGCCGACGAGCAGCGCACCGAACGGGTGGTGGCCGGCCGCCGCGGCGCGTTCGGCCAGGGCCTGGGCGCGTTGCAGCAATGCGATGGCCTGCTCGAGGGTCGGCTCGGTGCGCTCGTTCATGCGCAGACTCTACGTCAATGGTTCTGCGAGCCGCGGTGCGCCCAGCCGGTGGTGCGCTTCTCGACCACCGAGAACAGCTCGTACATCGCCATCGCCATCAGCCCGACGACCACCAGGCCCGAGAAGGCCAGGCCCATCTGCATCGAGCTGCCGGCGCTGATCAGCAGGTAGCCGATGCCCTCGTTGCTGGCCGTCATCTCGCTGACCGTGGTGCCCACGAATGCCAGCGTGATCGCCACCTTCAGCGAGCCGTAGAAGTAGGGCATGGAGCGCGGCAGGCCGACCTTCATCAGCACGTCCCAGCGCTTCGCACCGAGCACGCGCAGCACGTCCTCCAGCTCCGGCTCCAGCGTGGCCAGGCCGGTGGCGATGTTGACCATGATCGGGAAGAAGCTGATCAGGAAGGCGGTGAGGATCGCCGGCCCGGCACCGATGCCGAACCAGACGACGAGGATGGGCACGAAGGCCGCCTTGGGCAGCGCGTTGAAGCCGGTCATCAGCGGGTACATCGCGTCGTAGGCCAGCCGTGAGCTGCCCATCAGGAAACCCAGCAGCACGCCCACAACGATGGCGATCGCGAAGCCGACCATCGTCACCCAGTAGGTGCGCCAGGCGTGGCCGAGAATGGTCCAGCGGTGTTCCCAGCTCGCCTCGGCGATGTGTGCCGGGCTGGGGAAGATGAATTCGCTGACGCCGAAGGCGCTGCAGATGAGCTGCCACACGAGCAGCGTGGCGAGCAGCAGCAGCCAGGGCGCGGCCTTCTCCAGCGGTGACTTCATGCCGTTGCCCCTGCCGGCCGCCCGGCCTGGCCGCGGATGGCGCCGATGTGCCCGCGCAGCTCGTGCACGATGTCGGTGAAGGCCGGCGTGTAGGTGATCTCCAGGTCGCGCGGGCGCGGCAGCTCGATCTCGCGCTTGACGACGAAGCGGCCGGGGCTCCGGCTCATCACGTAGACGGTGTCGGCGAGGAACACGCTCTCGCGCAGGTCGTGGGTGACCAGGATGACGTTGAACTTCTGCGCCGCCTCCAGGTCGCGCAGAATGCACCACAGCTCCTCGCGCGTGAAGGCATCGAGTGCGCCGAAGGGTTCGTCGAGCAGCAGCATCTTCGGCTCGTGGATGAGCGCTCGGCAGATGCTGGCGCGCTGCTGCATGCCGCCGGAAAGCTGCCAGGGGAACTTGTCCTCGTAGCCGGCCAGGCCCACGCTGGCCAGCAGCGCGCGCGCCTTGGCGGCGTATTCGCTGCGTTTCGCACGGAAGCTGGATCGGTAGGGCTCGACGATCTCCAGCGGCAGCAGCACGTTGTCCAGCGTCGTGCGCCAGGGCAGCAGGCTGGGCGCCTGGAAGGCCATGCCGGTGATCTTCAGCGGCCCGGTGACCTGCTGGCCGCCGATGATCACCGTGCCCTTGCTCGGCCGTTTCAGCCCAGTGGCCAGCTTCATGAAGGTGCTCTTGCCGCAGCCCGAAGGCCCCACGATGGCGATGAACTCGCCTTCGCGCACCTTCAGGTCGATGGCTTCGACGGCGAACTGGCCCTTGGCGAGCAGCTCGTCGTTGTAGGCCAGCCAGACGTCGTGGAAGTCGACGAAGGCGGTCATGTCAGTGTTCCATGGCGGAACGCCTCGGCCGGGCGGGGCACGGAAGTTGATGGCGCATCGCGGCAGGCGCTGCCCGCGGGGGGCTCATGCTGTGGCGGTCGGCGCTGTGCGCCGACTTCCACTGCGATGCTCGCGCCAGGGTCGTGCCGCAGAACTCACTTCGTTCGCTGCGCTCACTGCGTTCAGACAGCCGCGGCAAGTCAGTTCACGAAGCGCGCTGGCGCGCGCCGACCCTGGCGCTGCGCTTCTCGTCGCCCCAGAAATCGCCCCCAGCGGGCAGCGCCTGCCGCGAAGTCCACCAGTGGCGCTTTCCGACCGCAGGCCACCGCTGGTTCAGCAAAGGCACGCCCGGGCAAGGCGTGGGGGCGCGCCTCTGAGGTGCCGAGAAGCGCAGGGCTCGTGGCCGCGCGCGCAGCGCTCTCGTCGTCTGACTCGTCGACGCTGTCCGAACGCAGCGACCGCAGGTCGCGCAGTGAGTTCGGCGACGGGGCCATGAGACCGAGCATCGCAGGGGAGTCGGCGCAACGCGCCGACCGCCGAGGCGAAGCGCCGTAGCCTGCCCGGGCGTGCCTTTGCCGCGCCCAACGCAACCCGCACAGCTCACATCGAGTGTCCTCAACGGGACGTGTGCCGTCGTTCCTGCTGCACGCCTGGTGCGGCCCAGCATGGCGCGCGCGGTCATTTCTTGAAGATGCTGCGGTCCGTCACGCTCGGCAGGAAGCCGGCGTTCCACACCGAGGTGGCCACCACGCGCTCCTTGGTCGCGAAGGCGTCCGACACCTGGCTGGCCATCAGCGCCAGCCGCGCGGCGTTGACGTCGCCGAAGCCTTCGGCCTTGGCATCCGGCGTCAGCACGGTCTGGTCGAGCGCGAGCTTGAGGCGGCGCAGTTCGAGATCGGCATTGACGATGCCGTCGCGCTCCTTCACCGTGGCCACGCCGGCCTTGGGGTCGGCGATGACGTCCTTCACGCCTTTCGTGAAGGCGCGCAGGAAGGCCTTCACTGCCTCCGGGTTCTTCTTGAGGAAATCTTCGCCGGCGATGATCACGTTGCCGTACAGCTTCACGCCGTATTGCGAGTAGGGCAGCACGACGATGTCTTCGGTCTTCACGCCGCGCGCCTCGAGGTTGAGCAGCGAGGTGAACGAGAAGCCGGTGATCGCGTCGATGTCGCCGCGCACCAGCATGGTCTCGCGCAGCGGCGGGTCCATCGCCGTCCAGGCGACGTCCTTCACCGCATTGGCTTTGGCGAAGATCGGCCAGGCGCGGCGGCCGGCGTCGAACACCGGGGCACCGAGTTTCTTGCCCGACAGGTCGGCCGGCCTGGCGATGCCGCTCTTCTTCAGCGCCAGCACCGCGGCCGGCGTGTTGTTGTAGACCATCATCACCGCGACCGGCTTGTTCGGTGCCGTCGGGTTGTTGGCGTGGAATTCCATCAGCGCGGCCAGGTCGGCAAAGCCCATGTCGTAGGTGCCCGAGGCCACGCGCGTGACGGTGCCGCCGGAGCCGTTGCCGGCGTCGATCGTGACGCCCAGCTTCTCGGCCTTGAAGTAGCCCTTGGCCGCAGGCACGAGGAACAGTGCCGCCGGGCCCTCGAAACGCCAGTCGAGCTGGAACTTGATCGGCGTTTCCTGCGCCACGGCAGGCAGCGCGGCGGCCAGGGCGAGCGAGGCGGCGGCAGCGCCGAGCAGCGTGCGGCGGGCGAGTGGCTTGATGAAAGGCATGCGGTACTCCGAAGCGGGCGAATCGTGATTCACCCACCCGTCGCAAGAAGCATGCGCAGCGCTGCGAACTCAGGCTGGTGCGTCGCGCACCAGCGTGAGTCGCCGGATCACGCCAGCAGGTCGTGCAGCGTGCGCGCCACCACCTTCGTGGCGCGGCGCAGGTCTTCCAGCACGATGTGTTCGTCGGCGCGCTTGGCGTTGCTCTCCAGCACGGTGCGCGGCCCGGCGCCGTAGATCACCGCCGGGATGCCGCGCTCGCAGTACAGCCGCACGTCGGTGTACAGCGGCGTGCCCGAGGTGGGGATGGGCTCGCCGAACACCGCCTCGCCGTGCTTGCACAGGGCCTCGACCAGCGGCCGGTTGCCCGGCAGCGGCGTCAGCGCGCGCGCCAGCAGCATGCGCTTGATGTCCACCGTGATGCCCGGGACCTGCCTGGCCGCCTCGGCGATGACGCGGTGCAGGGTGGCTTCCACCTCGGCCGGGTTTTCCTCGGGGATCATGCGGCGGTCGAGCTTGAGCACCACCTTGCCGGGCACCACGTTGGTGTTGGTGCCGCCCTGGATCAGGCCGACGTTGAGGTAAGGGTGGGTGATGCCCTTCACCTTCGACGTGACCTGCTTGTACAGCGTGTTCTGCGCGTACAGCGCGTTGAGGATCGCCGTGGCGCCCTGCAGCGCGTCGACGCCGGTGTCGGGGATGGCGGCGTGCGCCATCTTGCCGTGCACCGTGACTTCCATCTGCAGGCAGCCGTTGTGCGCCGTCACCACCTGGTAGCTGAAGCCGGCGGCGATCAGCAGGTCGGGCTTCGTGTAGCCCTTCTCGAGCAGCCAGCCCGGGCCGAGCTCGCCGCCGAACTCCTCGTCGTAGGTGAAGTGCAGCTCGATGCCGCCCTTCAGCGGCAGGCCCAGCGACTCCAGCGCGCGGGTGGCGAAGATGAAGGTCGCGAAATCGCACTTGCTCACCGCCGAGGCGCGGCCGTACAGCTTGCCGTCGTGCACCTCGCCGCCATAGGGCGGATGCGTCCAGCCTTCACCGGGCGGCACCACGTCGCCGTGGGCATTCAGGGCCACGGTGCGTCCCGCACCATAGCGGCGCCGCACGATCAGGTTGGTGATCGATTCCAGCCCGGCGGCCTTCACCTGCTCCGCCGGCACAGGGTACTTCTCGGCCTCGAAGCCGAAGTCCTTCAGCAACTCGGCGGTGCGTTCGGCATGCGGCGCGTTGTTGCCCGGCGGCGAATCGGTGGGCACCTGCACCAGGGCTTGCAGCGTTCGCACTTCCTCGTCGAAGTGGGCGTCGATCCAGTCGTCGAGTCGGTGGTAGGGGGTCATGCGAGTTCTTCGGTCAGTTGATCGAGCAGGTGCTGAAAGGCGCGCACGCACAGGTCGGCGTCGTCGTTGGTGATCGCTTCCAGCGGGTTGTGGCTGATGCCGGCGTTCAGGCCGCGCAGGAACAGCATCGCCTGCGGCATCACCTCGTGCAGCTTCATCGCGTCGTGGCCGGCGCCACTGGGCATGCGGAACAGCGGCAGGCCGAGCGATTCGACGGCACGCTCCCAGCGCCGCTGCCAGGCCGGCGCGCTGGGCGCCGCGGCGGCGCGCATGGTCTCCTCGACCTTGAAATGCAGGCCGCGGCGTTCGCAGATCGCGGCGAGCTCGGCGAGCACGTCGCGCGCCAGCGCATCGCGCGCCTCGTTGGTGGTGGCACGCAGGTCCAGGCTGAACAGGCAGTGGCCGGGCACCACGTTCATCGAGCCGTTGGGAACCTGCAGCATGCCGATCGTGCCCACCACGTCGGGCACGCTCGCGGCGCGCTTCTCGACGTAGAGCGCAAGTTCGGCGACAGCCACCGCCGCATCGCGGCGCCGGCCCATCGGCGTGGTGCCGGCGTGGCTGGCCATGCCGCTCACCTCGCACTGGTAGCGCACGCCGCCGTTGATCGAGGTGACCACGCCCAGCGGCAGGCCGAGTTCGTTCAGCACCGGCCCCTGCTCGATGTGCACTTCGACGAAGCCGAGGTAGCGCGCCGGGTCGCGCTGCAGCGCGGCGATGGCCGGCAGCGTGGCCGGCAGGCCGGCGGCACGCATCGCCTCGCGCATCGACACGCCGTCGGCGTCGCGCTGGTCCAGCCAGGCGGTGTCGAACTGGCCTGTCAGCGCGCCCGAGCCGAGGAAGGTGGCCTTGTAGCGCTGGCCTTCTTCTTCGGCGAAGCCGACCACCTCGAAGCCGAAGGGCAGGCGGCGGCCGGCGCGGTGCAGCTCGCGCACGCACACCATCGGCACGAAGATGCCCAGGCGGCCGTCGTACTTGCCGCCGTTGCGCACGGTGTCGTAATGGCTGCCGGTGAGCAGGCATTTCGCATTCCGATCGCTGCCGTGGTAGACGCCGACGACGTTGCCCACCGCATCCACCGAGACCTCGTCGAAGCCGCAGTCGTGCATCCAGCGCCGCAGCTGCACCTGGCAGGCAACGTGCGCCTCGGTCAGGTAGGTGACCGTGAGCTGGCCCTGCTCGGCGTAGCCGGGGTCGGTGTGCTGCGCGAGCAGCTCGGCGCAGTCCCAGACCTGGTTGCCCAGCACGGGCTCGACGCCGAACTTGTCGTTCAGCCGGATCTCGGCGATGCGGTGGATGTTGCGCAGGCACTCGGCGAGTTCGAAGTCCGGGTGGTTGTCGAGCCGGCGCGCGAAGGTGTCGACGATCTCGCGGCGCGACAGCCCCGCGCCGCGCGGCCCGCGCACGGCCAGGATGAAGGGCCAGCCGAACTTCTTGTTGTAGTCGGCGTTGAGCTGCTGGATGCGCGCGAACTCCTCGGCCGTGCAGTTCGTCAGGCCCGAGGTGGTCTGCTCGTTGGTGGACTCGGCGGTCAGCGAGCGACTCACCATCGCCTTGCCGGCGAGCTCGGGGTGGGCGCGGATCAACGTGAGCTGCGCGTCGCGGCCGGCATCGTGCAGCACCTCGACCATGGTGCGCTTGAGCTGCGCGAGCGAGACGAACGGCCTTCGCTCCAGTGCGCGCTGGGCGATCCATGGCGAGTGCTCGTACAGGCCGTCGAGCAGGGCGGCCGCCGCTTCGGGCAAGGCGGCGTTGAGTTGGTCGAGACTGAGCTTCATGCGACCGCCTTGAACGGATGCACCTGCTTCCAGTGCCGCGCCACGTCGATGCGGCGGCACACCCAGACCTTGTCGTGCGCGCCGATATGGTCGAGGAAGCGCTGCAGCGAGCCGATGCGCCCGGGCTTGCCGAGCAGCCGGCAGTGCATGCCGATGGACATCATCTTCGGCCGGTCCAGCCCGGCCGGGTCGCCCTCGGCGTACAGCGCGTCGAAGCTGTCGCGCAGGTAGGTGAAGAAGTGGTCGCCGGTGTTGAAGCCCTGCGCCTGCACGAAGCGCATGTCGTTGGTGTCCAGCGAGTAGGGCACGACGAGGTGCGGCGCCTTGCTGCCGTCGGTCTTCATCACCTCGGTCCAGAACGGCAGGTCGTCGCCGTAGTAGTCGCTGTCGTACTCGTAGCCGCCCTGGTCGACGACCAGGCGGCGCGTGTTCGGGCTGTCGCGGCCGGTGTACCAGCCGGCCGGCCAGGCGCCGCCGGTGAGTTCTTTCAGCACGCGCGTGCCGATGTCGATGTGGCGGCGCTCGGTGGCCTCGGGCAGGTTCTGGTAGTGGATCCAGCGCAGGCCGTGGTTGGCGATCTCGTAACCGTTCTTCATGAACACGTCGAGCAGCTCGGGGTAGCGCTGCAGCGCCATGCCCACGCCGAAGATCGTCATCGGCAGGCCGCGCCGCTCGAACTCGCGCAGGATGCGCCACACGCCCGCGCGCGAGCCGTACTCGTACATCGACTCCATGGTCATGTGGCGGTTCTCGTAGGCCTGCGCCGTGACCAGCTCGGAGAGAAAGGTCTCCGAGGTCGGGTCGCCGTGCAGCGGGTTGTTCTCGCCGCCCTCTTCGTAGTTGAGGACGAACTGCACCGCGATGCGGGCGCCGTTCGGCCAGCGGGCATGCGGCACGTCGCGGCCGTGGCCGCGCATGTCGCGCGGGTAGCCGGCGGTGGAGGTGAGTTCGCGCGAGTCCGTGGGGGTGCTCATGGGCGTGCGGTGTCGGTGAGGAGGTGGATTCAATTGCGCGGCATCAGCGCCGCGGCGAGGTCGGGAATGCGCGGGTCGAGCTGCAGGTTGCGCTCGACGTTGTGAAGGTGCTCTTCCATCAGGCGCACCGCGGCTTTGGCGTCGCGGCGCGCCAGCGCCTCGACGATGGCCACGTGCTCGTCGAAGGAATGTTCGGCCGAATGCGAGGACTGGTACATCAACGCGATCAGCGAGGAGCGCGTCACCAGGTCCGACAGCAGTTCGGCCAGCACTTGGTTGCCCAGCATGGTGGCGATGACGACGTGGAAGTCGGCGAGCAACCGCGTGCGGCCCGACACGTCGGTGCGCTGCACCGCGGCCTGCTCGTCGCGCAGGTGGGCGCGCAGTCCGGCGAGCTGCGCGTCGCTCAGTTCGGCGGCGGCGCGGCGGATCATGGCCGACTCGAGCATGTTGCGCACCTCGAAGACCTGTCGCGCCTCGTCGATGCTCGGCTCGGCCACGCGGGCGCCGCGTGCCGGCTCCAGCGTGACGAGCTTGTCGCGGCTGAGCTGGTTGAGCGCCTGACGTACCAGCGTGCGCGAGACCTTGAAGATGTCGGCGATCTTCTGCTCGGCCAGCTTGGTGCCCGGCATCAGGCGGCGCTCGACGATGGCCGTGGTGATCGACTCGACGATGCGCTGCGTGCTGCTCGGGTTCGCATCACCCGCGCTGGCGCGCACCTTGCTGGCACGCGGCGCGGGGCGGACGACTTGCAGGGGCGGGGGCTGGCGCGACATGGGCGGCTCGGATCGGCGCAAGGTTCGGGCTTGATTTGCTGATGGAAGTGTATACACTTTTGCGGACACTTCAAGCGCCGTCTGCGAACGATTCGCCGGCCACTCACCGAAAGGATTCCATGGGCAAGCTGACCACCCACGTGCTCGACACCGCCAACGGCTGCCCGGCCGCCGGCATGGCCGTGCGGCTGTACCGCCTGGCGGGCGACGGCAGCGCCACCGAGCTCAAGCGCATCGTGCTCAACCACGACGGCCGCGCCGATGCGCCGCTGCTGCAGGGTGAGGAGTTCCAGCCCGGTCGCTACCGGCTGGTGTTCGGCGTGGCCGGCTACTTCCGCGCGCGCGGTGCGGCGCTGGCCGAGCCGCCCTTTCTCGACGAGGTGCCGCTGGACTTTGGCCTCGCGGCGGTGGGGCAGCACTACCACGTGCCACTGCTGGCCAGCCCCTGGGCCTACTCCACCTACCGCGGAAGCTGACGCGCGAGGAGGATTGGAGCGCGGGTAATTCCGGATCGTTCTGGATGCATCCGTGTATACAGTTGAGTGGCGTCGCCGCGGAGCCCGGCCCCCCAGCCGGTCGCGACCTTCCCGCCTCACAGAGCCCGCTGTGGTGAGGTTGCACACAGGCCCGTTTCTTGCGCGCCGGTGTCCGAAGGGAGTGGTGACGCATGGAAGCGTACGTTCTGGACTGGGTCAACCTGCTGCTGCGCTGGGCCCATGTCATCGTGGCGATCGCCTGGATCGGCTCGTCGTTCTACTTCGTCTTCCTCGACAACAGCCTGACCAAGCCGGCCGACCCGGACCTGAAGGCCAAGGGGGTCGACGGCGAGTTGTGGGCGGTGCACGGCGGCGGCTTCTACCACCCGCAGAAGTACATGGTGGCGCCGAAGGCCATCCCGGAGAACCTGCACTGGTTCTACTGGGAGAGCTACTCCACCTGGCTGACCGGCTTCGCGCTGTTCACCGTGCTGTACCTCTACCAGGCCGGCACCTTCCTGATCGACAGGAACGTGCATGCGTGGTCACCGGCCGCCGCCATCGCGGCGGCGCTGGGCTTCCTGGTGGTGTTCTGGATCGTCTACGACGGCATCTGCCGATTCTTCGGCCAACGCGAGGGTGGTGACCGCATCGTCGGCATCGGCGTGACGGTCGCCGTGGTGCTTGCGTCGTGGCTGGCCTGCCAGTTCTTCGCCGGGCGTGCCGCATTCCTGCTGGTGGGCGCGATGATGGCCACGTCGATGAGCGCTAACGTGTTCTTCTGGATCATCCCGGGGCAGCGCACGGTGATCGCGCAGATGAAGGCCGGCCAGCCTGTCGATCCGGTGCACGGCCAGCGTGCCAAGCAGCGCAGCGTGCACAACACCTACTTCACGCTGCCGGTGCTGATCGCGATGCTCAGCAACCACTACGGCTTCCTCTACGGCGCGCCGCACAACTGGCTGGTGCTGGTGCTGATCATGCTGGCCGGCGCGCTGATCCGCCACTCCTTCGTGGCGCGCCACAAGGCGCTGGTGCAGGGCCAGCCGGTGCCCTGGCTCTACGCCGGTGTCGGCACGGCGGTGATCGTCGGCCTGATCGTGTGGCTGGCGCCCGCGCCGGTGCCGAAGGCTGCGGCCGCCGCGCCGGTGAGCTTCGCGCAGGTGCAGGCGGTGGTCGCGCAACGCTGCGCGATGTGCCACAACGAGCAGGTCATCAGCAAGAACATCCAGCTGCACACGCCCGAATTGATCGCGAAGAACGCGCAGGCGCTGTACCAGCAGGCGGTGGTGCTCAAGGCCATGCCGATGAACAACGCCACGCAGATCACCGATGCCGAACGCGGCCTGCTGGGCCGCTGGTTCGAGGCCGGCGCACCCCTGAACTGACAGCCAAGGCATTCGACAACCCGAGGAGGAGTACCGCCATGAATCTTCATTCAGCTTTGCGCAGCACCCTGATCGCTGCTTCGGTTATGGGGGCCTTGCCGGGCACGGCGATGGCCCAGTCCAGCGTCACGCTGTCCGGTCTGCTCGACATCAGCGCCGGTCAATCGAAGGCGGCTGGCAGCAGCAACAAGGTCTGGGGCGTGGACAACGGCCAGATGACCACCAGCTGGTTCGGCGCCAGCGGCAGCGAGGATCTCGGCGGTGGGCTGTCCGCGCTCTTCACGCTGCAGTCCTTCATGCGCGCCGACACGGGCGCCTCCGGTCGCTTCGGCGCCGACACCTTCTGGGCCCGCAATGCCTTCGTGGGGCTGGCCAGCAGCAGCCTCGGCAAAGTCACCATCGGCCGCAACACCACGCCGTTCTTCGTCACCACCCTGTCCTTCAATCCTTTCGGTGACTCGTTCGGCTACTCGCCCAGCATCCGCCACTACTTCACCAGCGGCACGCTGACGGGCGACTCGGGCTGGAGCGACTCGGTGCTCTACACCAGCCCGAAGCTCGGCGGCGCGACGCTGCAGCTATTCATGGCCGCGGCCGAGGCCGGCAGCAACGGGCGCAATCACGGCGTCAACCTGCGCTGGGGCGCCGGTGCCTTCGACTCCGCCTTCTCCTGGCAGGACGTCAAGAAGGACGGAGCGACGGCCGTGGCCGATACCAAGAGTTGGCAAGGCGCAGCGAGCTACGACTTCGGCGTGGCCAGGCTGTTCGGCCAGTTCGGCAACGTGGCCAACAAGACGAGCGGCAACGAGTACGACATCGTCGGGCTGGGTGCCAGCGTGCCGGTGGGCAACGGCAAGATCCTTGCGCAGTGGGGCCAGATCAAGCCCGAGACCGGCGCCAAGCGCAAGACCTTCTCGGCTGGCTATGACTATTTCCTGTCCAAGCGCACCGACCTCTACGCGGTGGCGATGAGCGACAAGATCGACGGCCAGACCAGCGGCAGCGCCTTCTCGGTCGGCATCCGCCACCGCTACTGAGTCGCGGCGGCCGGCGCGCGAGCAAACCCGACAAGACCCCACGAGGAGACAAACATGAGCGACACCACCGTCCACCCCGTCGACGAGAAGCTCCCCGCGCCGCGCCTGGCGGCGCTGGGGCTGCAGCACGTGCTCGTGATGTACGCCGGCGCCATCGCCGTGCCGCTGATCGTCGGCCGCGCGCTCAAGCTCACGCCCGAGCAGGTGGCGCTGCTGATTTCGGCCGACCTGTTCTGCTGCGGCCTGGTCACGCTGATCCAGTCGCTGGGCTTCACGCGCTGGTTCGGCATCAAGCTGCCGGTGATGATGGGCGTGACCTTCGCGGCCGTCGGGCCGATGGTGGCCTTCGCCAACGCCATGCCGGGCGTCGAGGGCGCACGCGCGATCTTCGGCGCGATCATCGGCGCGGGCATCGGCGCGGGCATCGTGTCGATGCTGATCGCGCCTGTGGTCAGCAAGCTGCTGCGCTTCTTCCCGCCGGTGGTGACCGGCACCATCATCGCGATCATCGGCATCAGCCTGATGCGCGTCGGCGTGGGCTGGGCGATGGGCGGGCCGGCGCCGCTCGCGCAGAGTGTGGACCTGCCCAAGCTGGTGGCCATGGTCGACGCCGCCAAGGCCGCGGCGCAGGCGGCCAGCGCGCCGATCAAGCTGGCCGGGCCGGTGCCGATGGTCGACAACCTGAACTACGGCGCTCTCGACAACATGGCCATCGCGGCGGCCGTGCTCGTGTTCATCCTGTTGCTGGTCAAGTACGCCAAGGGCTTCGTCGCCAACATCTCGGTGCTGTTGGGCATCGTGGCCGGCTGCGCGGTGGCCATCGCGATGGGCAAGATGAACTTCGACAAGGTCGGCAAGGCGCACTGGTTCGACGTGGTCACGCCCTTCGCCTTCGGCATGCCGACCTTCGACATCGTGATGATCCTGACCATGTCGCTGGTGATGATCGTGGTGATGATCGAATCGACCGGCATGTTCCTCGCGCTGTCGGACATCACCGGCAAGAAGATCGACCAGCCCGCGCTCGCCGCGGGCCTGCGCACCGACGGCCTGGGCACGCTGATCGGCGGCCTGTTCAACACCTTCCCCTACACCAGCTTCTCGCAGAACGTCGGGCTGGTCGGCGTCACCGGCGTGAAGAGCCGGTGGGTCTGCGTGGCCGGCGGCATCATCATGATCGTGCTGGGCATGCTGCCGAAGATGGCCGCCTTCGTCGAATCGATTCCGCAGTTCGTGCTCGGTGGTGCGGGGCTGGTGATGTTCGGCATGGTCGCGGCCACCGGCATCCGGATCCTTTCGACGGTCGACTACAAGGGCAACCGCCACAACTTGTACATCGTCGCGCTGTCGATCGGCTTCGGCCTGATCCCGCTGGTGGCGCCTCGATGGACGCAGCAGATGGTGCACGGCCTGCACCCGCTGCTGGAGTCGGGCATCCTGCTCACCGCGGTGGCGGCAGTGGCGCTGAACGTGTTCTTCAACGGTGCGAAGGAAGACGCGGCCGGGGCGATCGAGGCGGCCAAGACCGCCGAGGCTCATTGAATGCCGCGGCGATGACATGGCAACCCTGCTGATCCGCAATGCCGCGTTGCTCGTCACCATGGACGAGACGCGGCGCGAGATCGCCGGCGGCGGGCTGTTCGCGCGCGATGGCGTGATCGAGGCTGTCGGGCCGGGCGACAGCTTGCCCGCCACGGCCGATGAAATGATCGACGCGCGTGGCCAGATCGTCATCCCTGGCCTGGTGAACACGCACCATCACATGTACCAGACGCTGACGCGGGTGATCCGCCCGGCGCAGGACTGCGAACTGTTCGAGTGGCTGCGCACGCTGTACCCGATCTGGTCCGGGCTCACGCCGGAGATGGTGCACGTGTCCACGCAGACGGCGATGGCCGAATTGCTGCTGTCGGGCTGCACGACGAGCAGCGATCACCTCTACATCTACCCCAATGGCGTGCGGCTGGACGACAGCATCGAGGCGGCCGTCGAGATCGGCATGCGCTTCCATGCGGCGCGCGGCTCGATGAGCGTGGGCCAGTCGCAGGGCGGCCTGCCGCCGGACCGTGTGGTGGAGCGCGAGCCCGACATCCTGGCCGACACGCAGCGCGTGATCGAGCGCTGGCACGACCCGAAGCGCTTTGCGATGCAGCGCATCGTGGTGGCGCCGTGCTCGCCGTTCTCCGTCAGCCGCGAGCTGATGCGCGATGCCGCGCTGCTCGCGCGTGCGCACGGCGTGTCGCTGCACACCCATCTGGCCGAGAACGACAACGACATCGCCTACACGCGCGAGAAGTTCGGCTGCACGCCGGTGGAATACGCCGAGCAGCTCGGCTGGCTGGGCCGCGACGTGTGGCACGCGCATTGTGTGAAGCTCGACGAGGCAGGCATCGCCTTGTTCGCGCGCACCGGTACCGGCGTGGCGCATTGCCCGGGCTCGAACATGCGCCTGGCTTCCGGCATCGCGCCGATCCGCGCGATGCGTGATGCCGGCGTGCCGGTGTCGATCGCGGTGGATGGTTCGGCCTCCAACGACAGCGGGCACATGCTCGGCGAGGCGCGCCTGGCGCTGCTGCTTCAGCGCGTCGCCCATGGCCCGACCAACGGGCCGTCGGCGATGACAGCGCGCGAGGTGCTGGAGATCGCCACTCGCGGTGGCGCACAGGTGCTGGGCCGCGACGACATCGGCGTGCTGGCGCCTGGCATGGCGGCCGACATCGTGACCGTGAAGCTCGACGAGATCGGCTTGGCCGGCGCGCTGCACGACCCGCTGGCGGCGCTGTTCTTCTGCCATGTGCCGCGCGTCTCGCACAGCATCGTCAACGGTCGTGTCGTCGTTCGCGATGGGCAACACGCCACGCTCGACCTGCCACGGCTGATCGAGCGACACAACGTGCTGGCGGCTCGCCTGGCAAGTCACTGATACCGAACTGCGCCAGAAGAAGGGGGCCGGACCGCAGCATCTGCTCGCGACCCTTTGCCATCTTTCGATGTCTGCTGTGCGGGTTGCGTTGGGCGCGGCAAAGGCACGCCCGGGCAGGCTACGGCGCTTCGCCTCGGCGGTCGGTGCTGCGCGCCGACTCCCCTGCGATGCTCGGTCTCGCGGCCCCGTCGCCGAACTCACTACGCTCCCTGCGGTCGCTGCGTTCGGACAGCGTCGACGAGTCAGAAGACGAAGCGCGCTGCGCACGCGGCCACGAGCCCTGCGCTTCTCGGCACCTCAGAGGCGCGCCTTCGCCTGCCCGGGCGTGCCTTTGCTGAACCAGCGGTGGCGCACCCCACGAGACGAACCAGCGGTGGACTTCGCGGCAGGCGCTGCCCGCGGGGGGCGATTTCTGTGGCGACGAGAAGCGCAGCGCCAGGGTCGGCGCGCGTTAGCGCGCTTCGTGAACTGACTTGCCGCGGCTGTTTGAACGCAGCGACCGCAGGGAGCGCAGTGAGTTCTGCGGCACGACCCTGGCGTGAGCATCGCAGTGGAGTCGGCGCACAGCGCCGACCGCCACAGCATGAGCCCCCCCGCGGGCAGCGCCTGCCGCGATGCGCGAACCCGGCACGAAAGCGGCCACAAGTGAAAGTCAGCAAAGGGCCGCAAACCGTCGCTTGCGCTTGCGATGCGCCCCGAGCTACTGAACGCGAACTGGCATGAGACTCAGCGCAGGCGCCAAAGTTGCGCGAGCAGCAGCTTTCGATCGACGCTCGCTCCGGCCGCATCGGCCAGCGCGCAGAAGAAGGCCTCGCGCGTCGCCGCCGTGGCCGCCGCTCGGCGCGCCAGCACGGCGGCGATCGGTCCGATCTGCTCGGCCAGCACGCGCTGTGCCTGTTCGACCAGCTCGGTCCTCATGGGCGTGGTACCGAGCACCGGCAGCGGCCCGCTGGGCGCCGGCCTTGCGGCCACTTCCGGTGCGGGGCACAAGGCTCGCGCCCGCGCGATGAAGGCGGGGCGTTCATCGGCTTCCACCACCTCGGAGGCCAGCCAGGCGATCAGCCCTGACAAATCATGAGTCCGGCGGGCGCCATCGCGCACGACGATGCGCGTCATCGGCCCGAGTTGCGGCAGCAGCAGCCGCTCGATGGCGGCCAGTGCGCGGGCGTCCCACTCCGGAAGGCTCGGAGACACCGGGATGATGGGCGCACTGGGAGCGACCAGCGGCGCAGGCTGCGAGACGGCCGGCATCGGCACGCTGCCGCTCGGCAGCGCAGCCATCGGGCGCGGTATCACCTGCGTGGCCTCGATGCGGCCGAAACGCAGCCGCCGCATCGTCTCGGCGCAGACCGTCGGAGCGATCGGCCGCTCCGCGGCATCGCGCAACGCGGCACGCATCTGCGCGGCATCGGCGTAGCGGTCGTCGGCGCGCTTGGCCATGGCGCGCGCCACCACCGCGTCGAACTGCGCGGGCACCGCGGGCTGCACCTGCAGCGTCGACGGCGCCGCCGGCTCGATGTGCATCACCTGGTACATCACCGTGCCGGCAGGGCCGCGGAAGGGCGGCCGCCCGGTGAGCAGCTCGTACAGCAGCACGCCGGACGAGAACAGGTCGACGCGGCGGTCGGGGGCTTCGTCGGTGTAGCGCTCGGGCGCCATGTAGCCTGGCGAACCGAGCACAGTGGTGCGGTGCGTGCGGTCGGCCGTATCGATGCGCGCGATGCCGAAGTCGGTCACCTTCAACCGGCCTTCCGGCGTGAGCATCAGGTTGGCGGGCTTGATGTCGCGGTGCCACACGCCTTGCTCGTGTGCGCAGGCCAGCGCGTCGAGCAGCTGCACCATGACGCTCAGTGCATCGTCCAGCGGCAACCGGTCGCCGCGCGACACCAGCTCCTGCAGCGAGGTGCCGTCCACGTACTCCATCGCGATGTAGTGCTGATCGGGCGTCTCGCCGTATTCGTAGACCGAGACGATGTTCGGGTGCGACAGCCGCCCCGCGGCCTGCGCCTCGGTGCGAAAGCGCGCGGTGGCCGAGATGTCCTGCGCGTCGGGCGCGAGCAGCGGTGCGCGGATCGCCTTGATCGCCACGGCACGGTGGATGTCGGGGTCGATCGCCTTGTAGACCACGCCCATCGCACCTTCGCCGAGCAGGTGCGAGACGAGGTACTTGCCCAGCCGCTGCGGCAGCGGATGCCCGGTGTCGACGCCGTGGGCCAGGCCGAGCGGGCGTGCGCTCATGATGGCGCCCCTTCGAGCATCTTCATCGCCTGCACCAGGCTCTTGCGCATGCGGCTGAACGAGGTGGCCAGGCGGCCGATCTCGTCACGCGCGCCGAGCGCGAACGACGGCGCACCGAGCTCACCCAGGCTGACCCGGTCGGCCAGGCGCGACAGGCGCGTCACGGGGCGGATCACCAGCCACCACAGCATCAGGTTCAGCGCCACCGCGATGGTGACGAACACCGCCGAGAGCATGCCCATGAACAACGCCCAGGCCTGCTGGGCCCGCGCCATCGGGATGGCCATCGGCACCGAGACCATCTGTGCGCCGACCACCTCGCCGAGTTGCCAGCCGAAGCCGTTGGCCGGGCCGTACTTGTCGACCAGCGTGCGCGGCGCCGCCTCCACCGTGCTGTGGCAGCGCAGGCAGGCACCGTCGGCGATCTTGATCGGGCGCGCGATGTACAGGGCCCGGCCGGCTGGCGTGTCGCGCTCGCCGATGAACTCCTTGGTGTCGGGCGACTTGCGGAACTCGGCGATCACGTCGGCTTCCCATTCGACGGCACGGTCGCGCGGGTTGGTCGGGTTGAGCGTCGCTTCCTTGTAGGCGTACTCCGGGTGGTTCTTCTGGATCTTCGCCAGCACCTCGGTGGCCGAGAAGGCCGGCACCGATTGCGGGAGGAAGGCGTACTTCATCTGCGTCTCCAGCAACGGCGCCACCTGCGTGGACGTGTAGGAGCGCACCGCCAGCGCCTTCTCGAGCAGGAAGCGCGCGTGCTGCAGCGTCTCCTCCTGTGCATTTCGCTCCAGCATCTGGCGCGTCATCGCGCCGGTCGCGCCCAGGCCGATCAGGAAGATCAGGACGAACACCAGGTTGAACTTGAGCAGCAGTTTCATCGTGCCTCCATCGGCGAGTTCGGGGTGTAGTCGCGAGCGGCGCTCGGCCAGCTCATCAGGCCCTGCAGGCTGACGGTCACGGGAGCCGGCTCCGGTGCCGACGCAGCGGCTGCGGCAGCGGCGGGTGCCGGTCGGTTCGCCACGACCACTGGCTTGGGGCGGTACTTCTCGGGAAACAGCACGCGGTCCCACTCGGGGTGAGCGCGCAGTTCGGCGACCAGCGAGGCGCGGAAGCTGCGATCGGAGACGCGCGGCGTGAAGCGCGGCACGGCGAGCGCGCGCAGCGGTGGCTCGCCGTTCAGCCAGCGCGACACTTCGGCATAGGCCACCGGCGTGGCCGCTCCCGGCTCGACCGGATTGGCCTGGAAGCGCGAAGCGCGGCGGGGCAGCGAGTCCGCGAAGCCGCGCGGCATGCCTTGCAGCAGATCGGCCGGCGGCCGGCGTGCCAGGCGCGTCGCCTCGTTCGAACGCTTCACGAGGGTGTCGCCATCCTTCAGGGACTGGGGCTTGGCAGCGCGACCGTCCTGAACGTCGGCAACTTGAGCCTGGCCCGCTTCGACGAACAGCAGGGTGGCGCCCGCCGCGGCGCGCAGCACGGCCGTGCCGCTCAGGTGCTGCAGATCGATCGTGGTGCTGGCCACGCCGGCGACCCCGGGCTCGGCAGCGGTGCCGATCTTCAGCCAGCCGCGTGCGAGATACAGCGTCGCTGCGCGCTCGCCGAAGGCACCGCCGGCACGCGGCTGCAGCATCAGCTCGGTGTCGGGCCCGAGGTCCAGCGTGGTGCCGTCGGCGAGTTCGATGCGCGCGAGCTTGGCGTCGGGGCCGGTGCGCAGGATGTCGTCGTTGCGCACGCGCAGCCCCTCGGCGGCGGCAAAGCGCAGCGTGTCGCGCAGCACGGCCACGTCGCCGTCGACAATCGTGACGATGCCGATGGAGGCCGCGGCGCACCAGGCAGGCAGCAGCCCGACCAGGGCGACGGCGGGGCGGAGCAGGGTGAGCAGCTTCATCGGGCCTCCAGCGAAAGCAATCACTCTCGATGGATTCAGGATAGGAGTCCGGCCTCCCCCTCGCTTCATCCAGAATGGGGGGGCGGCAGTCCTCTTTCGTGGGGGGCATTTCTAGGTTGTCCGCTCCAATTCACGCGTACTGCGCATCCCCATGGCACGCACGACACCCAGCGAACGGGAAGTCCGCATCGACCTCGCCGCGGCCTACCGCCTCGCCGCGCAGCGCGGCTGGGACGACACCATCTACACCCACCTGTCGGCCAGCGTGCCGGGCGAGCCGGGGCACTACCTGATCAATCCGTTTGGTGAGCGCTTCGACGAGATCACGGCGAGCTCGCTGGTGAAGGTGGACGTGGCGGGGCGCGTTGTCGATGGCTCGGGCGTGAGCGTCAACCCGACCGGCTTCGCGATCCACGGCGCGGTGCATGCCGCTCGGCCCGATGCCGCCTGCGTCATCCACCTGCACACGCCCTGGGGCGTGGCCCTGTCGATGCTGCCCGATGGGCTGCAGGCGACCTCGCAGTTCGCGATGCGCTTGCATCGCCGGCTGGGCCGCCACGCCTACGAGGGCCTGGCGCTCGGTGCCGCCGAGCAGGCGCGGCTGGTCACGCACCTCGGCACGCTGGACGGGCTGATCCTCGACAACCATGGCACCCTGACCGTCGGCCGCACGGTGGCCGAGGCCTGGATGCTCAGCTACCTGCTCGACCGTGCCGCGCAGGCACAGCTCACCGCGATGGCCGCGACGGGCGGGCGCTTGCGCGTGGTCAGCGACGAGATCGCCGAACTCACCCGCCGCCAGTGGGTGGGCGACGGCAGCGAGCTCGATGGCGACCTGGAATGGCCGGCGCTGCTGCGCGGCCTGGACCGCAGCCTGCCGGGCTACCGCGACTGAACATCAACCACCAAAGGAGACACCCATGCCCACCCTGCGCGTCGAACTCTTCGAGGGCCGCACGGCCGAACAGAAGCGCGCTCTCGCCAAGGAGCTGACGGAGGCCTGTGTTCGCGTGCTCGGCGGCAGCGCCGACGGCGTGGACGTCCTGTTCTTCGACATGCGCCGCGAAGACTGGGCCAGCGGCGGCGTGCTCTGGTCGGACAAGGCAAAGACGCCAAGTCCGACCTGAAGCGCTGGCTTCAGTCCTTGTCGCGGCCCTTGCCGTGACCCCTGCCTTGCTTGTTGCCGCGGTCGTCGCCCCGGTCGTCATGCTTGTACTTGCGTGACGGCGGGGGCGGGGGCGCATGGCGCTGGCGGTACTGCGGCACGTAGACCTGCTGGTACCAGCTGTCCTGCACGAAGTACACCGGCTGGTTGCACGCGGCATAGCGGTAGCAGTGCCTGGACCAATCCCTGGCGTGCCCGGGCGGCACGCGCAGGTAGATCGGCTGGCGCACCACTGCCACCGGCGCCTGCTGGATGATCACCGGCTGCGGATACATCACCACCGGCGGCGGCACGTTGCCGATGTCGATGCGGCCATAGAAGCCTGGCTGGCCGATGTTGATGGACACGCCGACATCCACATCGGCGGCCTGCACCGGCGCAGTGGCGGCCAGGGCGAGCAGGCTGGCAAAGACGAGACGCTGGTTCATAGCGGGCTCCGTGAGGGGTGGCGGGTCGCCGAGTCTGGCAGGTTCAAGGGGCCGCGAACACCACGGGCAAGGCCACGTCGCCCGCCGTCACGTCGGCCGGCAGGCTCAGTGCGAGCAGGCCGTCGGCGCTGGCCGCCACCTGGTACTTCACGGCGTGGTCTGCCGTCGGGTCGGCGACGAAGGACAGCGTCGTCGCGCCCGCGCTGTAGGCGCTCGTCACCGGCGCACCGGCCACCACCTTCAGCGCGTAGCTGCCGGTCACCACGTCGTTGGTCGCCGAGTGGCGCTCGACCGTGCTCGTCGCGACGGTCTGCAGCGCGCGCATCGTGGCCAGCGGGATCGTCGTCGAACCGGTGATCGAGACCACGCCGCCGATGCTGCGCGGCGTGCCGGCAGGCGGGTCGATCGCCGTGCCGGTGGGCGTGGCGAAGGTGCGCGAGCTGTCGCTGATCGGCACGCCCGTCATCACCGCCGTCACCCGGCCGTCGGCGCTCACCACCAGGTCGTAGGTGCCGGCGGGCACCGGGTAGAGCACGAAGCGGCCGCTGGCATCGGGCACGGTGGAGCGGACCGGCACACCAGCGTTCTGCAGCGACACCGTCGTGGTCGGCAGCGCGATCGCCGGGGCGACCATGCCTTCGGCGACCAGGCCGTCCAGGCGCACGCGCGGCAGCACGGTGACCACCGGCTTGAGGTTGTAGCGGCCGGAAGCGCCGCGCGTCACGACCGACTTGCAGGCGTCGAAGTCGAGCACGACGTCGGCCAGTTCATTGGCGGCCACCGTCAGGTTGACGTTCATCTTCAGGCCGGACTGCTGGGCGCTCGGCGTGTCCAGCGGCGTCTCGGTGCCGCCGGTGGGCACCACCGAATTCGCGTACGGGCCCGTCGAGCCGTTCGAGGCGAGCTGCAGGCGCAACTGCGTGTAGATGCCCGCGGGCAGTTCGGTCTGGCCGAGTTCGGCGAGCACGCCGTTGGTCAGATCGAGCAGGTTCACGCGCCTGGCGGGGTTCAACACCACCTCGGACCAGCCGGCGTCGGCATCGGCAGCCGTGCTGCTGCGGTGCACTCGCACCTTCTCGACCGTGACGTTGACCTCGTCGAAGCCACAGGACGGCGCATCGGTCAAGGCGACACGCAGTGTGCCCTGACCGGTGGCGCTGCCGCTGGTGGTCGAACTGCCGCCGCCACAGGCAGCGAGCAGGGTGACGGCCGCGAGCATGGCGTTCGCGGCAAAGGGGCGAAGAAGCGGGTGGAGGTTCATGGCGACTCTCGGTGGCAAGGGAAGGAAGAGGATGTCTCTTCGTAATGTGCAAATCTAACATTTGCATATCCCCTTGTCGGGATCCGAGTTCGTCACGGGTGTGTGAATTGGTTTCCGTGGCGCCTTCAGTCGCCCGCGCCGCCGCGAAAGCGCGCCACGTCCTGCGGAGACACGGCGCCCGCCGCCGCGCCCCAGCTGCTGCGCAGGAAGCTGGCAATGGCGGCGATCTCGTCGTCGTCGAGCGCCAGCCCGAAGGGCGGCATGCCGAAGGGCCGCGGGTTGCCGGCCGTGGCCGGCAGGAAGCCGCCGTGCACGATCACCCGCACCAGGTTGGCCGGCGGGTCCATGGTGACCGTGCGGTTGCCGGCCAGCGGCGGGTACATCCACGCGCCGGCAGGCGACTTCACGCCTTCGCCCCGCGCGCCGTGGCAATCGGCGCAATGTTTCTCGTAGCGCTTGGCACCGAGCTCGAGCACAGCCGGGTCCGCCGGCTTGCCGTCGCCGGACTGCGAGCGCGTGGGCGGCAGGGCCTTGAGGAACGTGGCGATGGCGCGCAGGTCGTCGATGCGCAGGTGCTGCAGGCTGCGGTAGACCACGTCGGCCATCGGCCCGAGCGCAGAGCCGCGCGGCGAGACGCCGGTGCGCAGCAGCGCGACGATGTCGTCCAGCGGCCAGTCGGCCACGCCGGCCTGGTCGGGCGCGCTCAGTGCCGGTGCGTACCAGTTGCGCATCGGGATCAGCCCGCCGGCCAGCGAGAGGCCGCCCTGGGGCGTGGCGCCGAGGAAGTTGCGCCCGCCGTGGCAGGCCGCGCAGTGGCCCAGGCCCCGCACGAGATAGGCGCCGCGGTTCCATTCGGCCGATTGCGATGCTTCGGGCTCGAAGCTGCCGGGGCGGAAGAACAGCGCCCGCCACACCGCCAGCGCCGCCTGCGTGCCGTAGGGGAACTGCAGCGCATGCGGCGTGTTCGCCTGCTTCACCGCGGGCAGCGAACGCAGGTAGGCGTACAGCGCGTCGCTGTCCTCGCGCGTCACGCGGGTCGTGTCGGGGTAGGGGAAGGCGGGGTAGAGCAGCCGGCCGTCGAACGAGCGGCCGTGGTGCAGAGCGCGCCAGAAATGCTCGGCGCTCCAGCTCCCCAGGCCGGTCTCGGCATCCGGGGTGAGGTTGCCGGCGTACACCGTGCCGAAAGGCGTGGCGATGCCGCGCCCGCCGGCATAGGGCAGGCCGCCGCGCGTGGTGTGGCAGGTCATGCAGTTGCCGGCGCGGGCGAGGTACTCGCCGCGTTCGATCTGTTGCGGCGTGCCGGTGCTGGGCGCGGCGGCGGCAGCGATCGCCGTTTCGCCGCGCACGTTGAGCCAGGCGACCAGTGCCGCGAAGGCGGCCAGCAGCAAGAGCGTGAGGATCAGCCAGCGTCGCAGCATGCGGCAGCCCTCAGCGCGGCACGCTGCCGCACTCCAGCGGCAGCGGCTCGGGCAGTGAATCGGCGGCCTTCGAGGGCACCGGCACCGGCCGGCTGGCCAGCCAGGCGGCCACCGCGCTGACGTCTTCGGGCGTCAGGCGTCGGGCGATGTCGGCCATGCAGTCGGGCGCATGGGCGCGACGCTGGCCGTTCGTCCACGCGCCGATCTGGCCCTTGAGGTAGTCGCGCGGCAGGCCGAGCAGCCCGGGGATCGCCGGCGCCACGCCGGTCAGCGCCTGGCCATGGCAGGCCACGCAGGCGGGCAGCTTGCGCGCGGGGTCGCCCTGCAGCACGAGGCGCTCGCCATGCTGAAGCGTGGCCGCGGACTCGATGGCCGGCGCGGGCGCCGGGTAGGGCAGATCGAGCGCGGCGAAGTGGCCGGCGATCTCGCGCAGGTAGTTGTCGTTCAGGTGGTCGACGAGGTAGACCATCGGGCCGTAGCGTCGCCGCCCTTCGCGGAAGTTGACCAGCTGGTGGTACAGGTAGAGCGCCGGCTTGCCGGCGATGCGCGGGTGGTAGCCATCGGCTGCGGCGCGGCCTTCCTTGCCGTGGCAGGCGGTGCAGGCCTGCAGGCGCTGGGCCAGCGTGTCCGGCGGCGCCGCCGCGGCCCCGGTCACGCCCCAGGCCAGCAGCATGGCGAGCACGACCCTCATGGCGAGGCCCGGCAGTTCAGCGGCAGGTAGCGCGCCGGCACGTCGGTGCGGTTGCTGCCGTGGATCGTCATCGGCGGCGGCGCCGACGCCGAGGCACAGACCCAGGCCACCGGCACCACCTGGGCGTCGTCGATCACGGCCGGGCGAAAGCTCAGGATCTTGCCGCGCAGCGCGACACTGGCGCGGTTGCCGAAGGTGAGGTGGATCGCGCCGTTCTCCACCGTCACGGCGCTGACCAGGTTGCTGACCACGCGGTCCGGCGCCGGCAACCCGGCGGCCGTGTTGTCGGCGGGCAGCGAGCGCGTCAGCTTCCACGCGAAGGCGATCGGCTCCTTGGCCACGTCGGCCAGCTTGACGGCTTCGACGATCTGGTCGCGCACCATGCGGTCCTGCAGGTTCGGCATGGCGATCATGGCCAGGATCGCCACCACGGCGAGCACCATCATCAGCTCGATCAGCGTGAAGCCCCGATGTGCCACCCGGTTCATGCCGCCCCCGGTGCGCGCAGCCACCATTCGCCATCGAGCTGCAGCTTGAGGAAGTCGATGAAGGTGCTGACCTTGCCCGGCACCAGCTTCGGCGAGGGGAACACCGCGTGCAGCTCCTGCGACGGCAGCGCGAAGTCCGCGAGCACGGGCACGATCACGCCGTCGGCCACCGACTCGCGCGCCACGTACCAGGGCAGCACCGCCAGGCCCAGGCCGGCGCGGCAGGCGGCGAGCACCGCCGAGAGATTGTTCGAGCGCAGCGTGCCCTTCACCGGCACCGACACCGGCTCGCCGTTCGGCTCGGAGAAGGTCCAGCGGTCGTCGCCCTGCACGCTGCTGTAGACCAGACAGTCGTGCTTGGACAGTTCGGAGGGTGTCGCCGGCGTGCCGCGGCGCGCCAGGTAGTCGGGCGAGGCCGCGGTCAGCCAGGGGTTGCTGCCCAGGTAGCGCGCCCCGAGGGCCGAGTCGGCCAGGCGGCCCATGCGCAGCGCCAGGTCCACGCCCTGCTCGACGAGGTTGACGTAGCGGTCGTCGAAGCTCAGGTCCAGCGTGATGTCGGGGTGCTCGCGCATGAAGCGCAGCGCCAGCGGCGTGACCACGCGCCGGCCGAAGGCCACCGAGGTGCTGATGCGCAGCTGCCCGCCGACCTTGCTCTGCAGCAGCGCGGCCAGGCTGTCGGCCTCGTCGAGCTCGCGCTGGATGGCCTTGCACTTCTCGTAGTACAGCGCGCCGATCTCGGTGGCGCTCACGCCACGCGTGTTGCGGTTGAGCAGCCGGGCGCCGAGCTTGGCTTCCAGGGCGGCGACATGCTTGGTGGCGGTGGGCTGGGTGATTCCGAGGTCCGACGACGCCTTGCTGAAGCTGCCGGTCTCGACGATGCGTGCAAACAGCTGCACGCCGGTGATGCGGTCCATGGGGTCTTGTCTCCAGCCCCAATGATGCACTGCCGCGGCCACCCATTCCGCCGGGGAATAGCACTGATGCGCCGGCTGGTCTTCTCGGCCGGGGCGTTCGGCCCGAGCATCGAGTCCAGCAGTCACAAACCCAAGGAGACCGACATGGCCCGCATGAAAGCCGCAATGGCAGCCGTTCTGGTGATGGAGAAGGAAGGCGTCAACCAGGCCTTCGGCGTGCCCGGCGCCGCCATCAACCCGCTGTACGCCGCGATGCGCGAGCGCGGCTCCATCGCCCACGTGCTGGCGCGCCACGTCGAGGGCGCCTCGCACATGGCCGAGGGCTACACGCGGGCCAAGGCCGGCAACATCGGCGTGTGCATCGGCACCTCGGGCCCGGCCGGCACCGACATGATCACCGGCCTGTACTCGGCCAGCGCCGACAGCATCCCCATCCTGTGCATCACCGGCCAGGCGCCGCGCGCGCGGCTGTACAAGGAAGACTTCCAGGCGGTGGACATCGAGTCCATCAGCAAGCCGGTGACCAAGTGGAGCGTCACCGTGCGCGAGCCGGCGCAGGTGCCGCGCGCCTTCCAGCAGGCCTTCCACCTGATGCGCTCGGGCCGCCCGGGCCCGGTGCTGATCGACCTGCCGTTCGACGTGCAGATGGCCGAGATCGAGTTCGACATCGACACCTACGAGCCGCTGCCGGTCTACAAGCCTGCGGCCAGCCGCAAGCAGATCGAGAAGGCGCTGGACATGCTGGCCGCGGCGACAAGCCGCTGATCGTGGCCGGCGGCGGCATCATCAATGCCGACGCGTCGGACCTGCTGGTGGAGTTTGCACAACTCACCGGCGTGCCGGTGATCCCCACGCTGATGGGCTGGGGCACCATCCCCGACGACCACCCGCTGATGGCCGGCATGTGCGGCTTGCAGACCAGCCACCGCTACGGCAACGCGACCATGCTCGCCAGCGATTTCGTGCTGGGCATCGGCAACCGCTGGGCGAACCGCCACACCGGCTCCACCGAGGTCTACACCAAGGGCCGCACCTTCGTTCACGTGGACATCGAGCCCACGCAGATCGGCCGCGTGTTCATGCCCGACTTCGGCATCGTCAGCGACGCCAAGGCGGCGCTCGAACTCTTCGTGCAGGTGGCGCGCGAGCGGCGCGACGCCGGCAAGCTCAAGGCCTACGGCGACTGGGCGCACCGCTGCGCCGAGCGCAAGAAGCTGATGCACCGAAAGAGCCACTACACCGAGACGCCGATCAAGCCGATGCGCGTGTACGAGGAGATGAACAAGGTGTTCCCGCGCGACACCATCTACGTGACGACGATCGGCCTGTCGCAGATCGCCGGCGCGCAGTTCCTCAACGTCTACGGCCCGCGCCAGTGGATCAACTGCGGCCAGGCCGGCCCGCTGGGCTGGACGATCCCCGCCGCGCTGGGCGTGGTGGCGGCCGACCCGACGCGCACCGTGGTCGGCCTGTCGGGCGACTACGACTTCCAGTTCCTCATCGAGGAGCTGGCGGTGGGTGCGCAGTTCCGACTGCCCTACGTGCAGGTGCTGGTCAACAACAGCTACCTCGGCCTGATCCGCCAGAGCCAGCGCGGCTTCGACATGGACTTCTGCGTGCAGCTCGCCTTCGAGAACCAGAACGTCGAGGACAGCACGTTGAAGAGCTACGGTGTCGACCACCAGGCGGTGGTGCAGGGCCTGGGCTGCAAGAGCCTGCGCGTCACCGACCCGGAGAAGATCCAGTCGGCGATGGTCGAGGCGCAGGCGATGGCGCGCAAGTACAGCGTGCCGGTGGTCGTCGAGGTGATCCTCGAGAAGGTGACCAACATCGCGATGGGCACCGAGATCGACAAGATCAACGAGTTCGAGGAAATCGACTGCCGCCACCCCGAAGGCCGCCAGGGCCTGGAGATGGCCGGCCTGCTGGAATAAGGACCACACCATGCCCCGCTTTGCCGCCAACCTCTCGATGCTGTTCACCGAGGTGCCCTTCATCGAGCGCTTCGACCGCGCCGCGCGTGCCGGCTTCGGCTCGGTCGAGTTCCTCTTCCCCTATGCGCACACACCCGGCGAGGTGGCGGCCAAGGTCCGGGGCAACCGCCTGTCGGTCGTGCTGCACAACCTGCCCGCCGGCGACTGGGACGCCGGCGAGCGTGGCATCGCCTGCCTGCCCGACCGTGTCGACGAGTTCCGCGCCGGCGTGGCGAAGGCCATCGAGTACGCCACCGCGCTGGGCGCGCCGCAGCTCAATTGCCTGGCCGGCAAGGTGCCGCTGGGCGCCAGCGACGACCTGCTGCGCAAGACCTTCGTGGCCAACCTGAAGTACGCCGCGGCGGAATTGAAGAAGGCCAACCTGAGGTTGCTCATCGAGCCGATCAACACCTACGACATCCCCGGCTTCTACCTGAACCGCACGGCGCAGGCGATCTCGATCATGGACGAGGTCGGTGCGGACAACCTGTTCCTGCAGTACGACATCTACCACGCGCAGCGCACCGAAGGTGAGCTCGCCGCGACGATGGAGAAGCACATCGCCCGCATCGGCCACATCCAGGTGGCCGACAACCCCGGCCGCAACGAGCCGGGCACGGGCGAGATCCACTACCACTTCCTGTTCGCGCAGCTCGATCGCATCGGCTACAAGGGCTTCGTCGGCTGCGAGTACAAGCCGAAGAACGGCACCGAGGCCGGCCTCGTCTGGCTGGAGCATGCGCGGCGCCAGCTGCGCCCGGTGCGCTGAACGATCACTTCGAATCCGAGATCCACATGACCACGTCCCCCCTCAAGATCGGCTTCATCGGCCTGGGCATCATGGGCGCGCCGATGGCGCTGCACCTGATCAAGGCCGGCCACCAGCTGTTCGTCTACACGCGCAGCAAGGTGCATCCGGAGATCGCCTCGAGCACCGCCACGCAATGCACCACGCCGCGCGGCGTGGCCGAGCGCGCCGACATCGTCTTCACGATGGTGCCGGACACGCCGGACGTGGAGAAGGTGCTGTTCGGCGAGAGCGGGGTGGCGTCGGGGCTGAGCAAAGGCAAGACGGTGGTGGACATGAGCTCGATCTCGCCGATCGAGACCAAGGCCTTCGCCCGGCGGATCAACGAGCTCGGCTGCGACTACCTCGACGCGCCGGTGTCCGGCGGAGAAGTCGGCGCCAAGGCCGCCAGCCTGACCATCATGGTCGGCGGCCCGCAGGCCGCCTTCGACAAGGTGCTGCCGCTGTTCCAGCTGATGGGCAAGAACATCACCCTGGTGGGCGGCAACGGCGACGGGCAGACCACCAAGGTGGCCAACCAGATCATCGTGGCGCTGAACATCGCGGCGGTGGGCGAGGCGCTGGTGTTCGCGAGCAAGGCCGGGGCCGACCCGGCCAAGGTGCGCCAGGCGCTGATGGGCGGCTTCGCGGCCAGCCGCATCCTCGAGGTGCACGGCGAACGCATGATCAAGCGCACCTTCAACCCGGGGTTCCGAATCGCACTGCACCAGAAGGATCTGAACCTGGCGCTGCAAGGCGCCAAGGCGCTGGGGGTGAGTCTGCCGGGCACGGCCAACGTGGCGCAGCTGATGCAGGCCTGCGCGGCGCACGGCCTGCAGGACCAGGACCATTCGGCCGTGGTTCGCGCGCTGGAACTGCTGGCGAAGCACGAGGTGGCCTCAGTCGCGGGCTGAATCGAGACGACGGTGATGCAGCGCGGTACCGGCGGCTCGTCTCGCTGGCCATGGAACGGTGTGCCGCTCGCAATACTGGGCAATGCGGCGCGAAGGGTTTCCGCTCGCGGCCCGTTGCGGTCGACTTTGGTCTGCTTTGCGTGCGACGGGCATGGTCGCAGGTCGACGGCGGTACCCGCGTTCTCCGGCCCACGCTCGCGGGCGGCCTCCGCGGGCCGCCACCGTGGCTGCATCAACACGGGGTGGCCATGCCCACGCCAGGGCGACCGCGAATGGGGCCTGCGCCCGCGGGCACCACCGCCGCCCTGCCGGCATCAGCGGTGGCCTGCCGTCACGAAGGCCTCGGTGGTTGTGGGGCAGGTGGTTCGGGTGTGCGATCGCAGGCCCCATTCGCGGTCGCCCTGGCGATGGCAGGCCGAAGCTTGTATTGACGAGGTCATGCGAGGCGAGTCTCGGTGGTCGCCCGCGAGCGAGGGCCGGAGAGCGCATACCCGGACCGCCTGCCCGCGCGCCGATCGAAGCGGTCGCTCTTGTATGTCGCTCAAGGGCCGCAAGCTGTCTCTCACGCAACGTTGCTCGAGACGCGATTCATTGATGGCCGCCGCCGGGCAGCTTCGCACGGTCTTCGCATCGGCCTGAGCCGGGATAATCCACAGCCATGAGCACGCTCTCGCCCGTTACCGACCCGCGCGGCTTCCTGCGCGCCCTCTACGACGCTGCGGTCGCGCGTGCGCTGCCGGCCGAGACCACGGCCGCGTGGCTGCCGCCGCCGCCCAAGGGACGCACGGTCGTCATCGGCGCCGGCAAGGCGGGCGGTGCGATGGCCGCGGCCGTCGATGCGCTGTGGCCGCAGGCGGCACCGCTGTCGGGACTCGTGGTCACGCGCTACGACCATGTGCCGCCGGCCTACAAGGCGAAGCCGGGCCGCATCGAGGTGGTCGAGGCCGCGCACCCGGTGCCCGACGAGGCTGGCCGCCGTGCGGCGCAGCGCATCGCGCAACTCGCGCAAGGGCTGAGCGCCGACGACCTGGTGCTGTGCCTGATCTCCGGCGGCGGCTCGGCGCTGCTGTCGCTGCCGGCGGCCGGCATCACGCTGGAAGAAAAGCAGGCCATCAACAAGGCGCTGCTGAAGAGCGGCGCGGCCATCGACGAGATGAACTGCGTGCGCAAGCACCTCTCGGCCATCAAGGGCGGGCGGCTGGCGACGAACTGCGCGCCGGCGCGCGTGGTCACGCTGCTGATCAGCGACGTGCCGGGCGATGCGCCCGAGGTCATCGCCAGCGGCCCGACCGTGCCCGACAGCACGACCTGCGCCGATGCGCTGGCCATCCTGACGCGCTACGGCATCGAGATCCCCGCAGCGGCCCGCGCCGGGCTGGAAGGCGGCGCCTTCGAGTCGCCCAAGCCCGGCGACCCGCGCTTCGCCGGCCACGCCGTGCACATGATCGCCACGCCGCGCCAGAGCCTCGAAGCGGCGGCGGCGGTGGCGCGAGCCGCCGGGATCACGCCCTACATCCTCAGCGACGAGATGGAAGGCGAGTCGCGCGAGGTCGGCAAGGTGCATGCGGCGCTGGCGCGCTCGGTGGCGCGCAGCGGCACGCCCTTCGCGAAGCCCTGCGTGATCCTGTCCGGCGGCGAAACCACGGTGACCGTGAAGAGCAAGGGCGGCCGCGGCGGCCGCGCCACCGAGTTCCTGATGGGCTGCGCGATCGCGCTGCAGGGCGAGCCCGGCGTGCATGTGCTGGCCGCCGACACCGACGGCATCGACGGCGTGGAAGACAACGCCGGCGCCATCGTCACGCCCGACACGCTGGCCCGCGGCCTCGCGCTGGGCATGAAGGCGCAGGCCTTCCTCGACCGCAACGACGCCTACGGTTTCTTCGCTCCGCTGGGCGATCTGGTGGTGCCGGGCCCGACCTTCACCAACGTGAACGATTTTCGCGCGCTGCTGGTGAGCTGAGCCGCCGGCAGGCCCTGCAGTGCGCGGCAGGCGGCTCACACTCAGGCCGACGCAGGCCTTCGCTGTGCCCGAGCCGCAGGCGCCTCTGTGCGCAGCGCAGGGGCCCCCCAGGCCACGCGCCAGCTTCTCGCAGGGCCTCGTGGCCTGAGCGGTGCCCCTATCATGGCGCCGCCTGCGGGCACGCCATGGATCCGAACACCGTCATCATCATGCTGGCCACCCACCTGATCTGTTCAGGCGGGCTGTACTACCTCATCGGCCGGGGCATGCCGCCGCGCAGCGGCCTGCGCCTGTGGTCGGCAGGCGGCGTGCTGTTCGGCTCGGCCTACATCGCGCGCATGGTCGCCGGCCGCGACATCGAGGCGCCGTGGATGCTGACGGCCGACGCGGCCATGGTCCTGGCGGCCCTGTTCTTCGTGGCGGGGTTGCGCCAGTTCCTCGGTCGCGCGCCGGGGCGCTGGCCGTGGTTCGCCGGTGCCGTCCTGCTCTACGGCGCCTTGCACCTGGCCGCCGTGCAGTCCGGTGGCCTGGTGGGCCGCCACGTCCTGCTCAACGTCACGCTCGGGCTGATCTACGCCGCGCTTGCCACCGAGAGCCTGATGGCGCGCGGCGCGCAGGGCAGCGCGCTGGCCTCCCCGCTGCTCGTGCTCACGCTGGTGATGGGCACGCTGTCGCTGCTCACCGGTGCGCGCGGTTTCTTCATCGCCATGCACGGCATCGAGGTCGTCTACCGTGGCCTGTATGCGCAGGTCTACTACTCGTACGCATCGCTGGCCGCCGTGCTGCTCGGCCTGAACCTGGTGTGGATGGTGTTCGTGCGGCTGAACACGCAGCTGACCGAACTCGCCTCGCGCGATGCGCTCACGCGCGTGCTCAACCGCAACGGCCTGGACGAGGTGCTGTCGCGCCACTTTGCCGAGCGGACCCCGCGGCCCGTGACGCTGATGCAGGTCGACATCGACAACTTCAAGCGCATCAACGACAGCCACGGCCATGCGGCCGGCGACCTGGTGCTGCGCGAAGTCGCCGCCTCGCTGAACGCCAGCATCCGCGCTTCCGACTTCATCGCGCGTGTCGGCGGCGAGGAGTTCCTGGTCGGCTGCGTGGCCGCCGACGACGGTGTGGCGCGCTCGCTCGCCGACCGGCTGCTCAACGGCGTGCGCAAGCTCGAGGTGGCGCTGCCCGGCGTGAAGATTCCGGTGCGCTGCACCGTCAGCATCGGCATTTCGCGGCGCTGCAACGAGCGCGCCGACTGGGAGCTCTGTTGGGCCGAAGCCGACCGTGCCCTCTATGCCGCCAAGGCCGAGGGCCGCGACCGTGTCATGGCCGCGGGCGCAATGCCGCCACCGCTGCGCGACGCCGCACCGCTCAGGTCACCGGCGCCGGGTTGAACAGCACCAGCGCGTTGTGCAGCCGGTGCCGCTCGGCCCAGGTGCGCTCGCCGCTGGCCACCGCGAGCAGGCGGTGGAAGAGCTCCCAGCCCATCTCCTCGATGCTCTTCTCGCCGGTGGCGATGCGGCCGGCGTCGATGTCCATCAGGTCGTGCCAGCGGCGTGCCAGGTCGCTGCGCGTGGCCACCTTGAGCACCGGGCATTCGGCCAGGCCGTAGGGCGTGCCGCGGCCGGTGGTGAAGACGTGCAGGTTCATGCCGGCGGCCAGCTGCAGCGTGCCGCAGATGAAGTCGCTGGCCGGCGTGGCCGCGTAGATCAGGCCACGCTGGCCGGGCGCGAGCTTCTCGCCCGGTGCCAGCACGCCGGCGATCGGCGCGCTGCCGCTCTTGACGATCGAGCCCATCGCCTTCTCGACGATGTTCGACAGGCCGCCCTTCTTGTTGCCCGGCGTGGTGTTGGCGCTGCGGTCGACGCGGCCGCGCGCCAGGTAGGCGTCGTACCAGGCCATCTCTCGCACCATCGCCTGCGCCACTTCGGGCGTGGCGGCGCGCGCGGTGAGCTGGTCGATGGCGTCGCGTACCTCGGTGACCTCGCTGAACATCACCGTGGCGCCGGCGCGCACCAGCAGATCGCTGGCGAAGCCCACCGCCGGGTTGGCGGTGACGCCGGAGAAGGCATCGCTGCCGCCGCACTGCACGCCGACCACCAGCTCGCTGGCCGGCACCGTCTCGCGCCGGCGCGCGTTCAGCCGCTCGAGGTGCACACGCGCCTGGCGCAGGATGGAATCGATCATCGACTCGAAGCCGACATGCGCATCGTCCTGCAGGCAGACCACGTCGAGCGCAGGTGGTGTCGCCGTCTCGCCGATCGCGAAGCTGCCCGGCGGCAGCAGCCGCTCCGGCTGCAGCTTCTCGCAGCCCAGGCTGACCACCATCACCTCGCCGCCGAAGTTCGGGTTCAGGCTGATGTGGCGCAGCGTGCGGATCGGGATCACCGCATCGGGTGCGTCGATGGCCACGCCGCAGCCGTAGCCGTGCTCGAGGCCGACGACGTCGTCGACATGCGGGTACAAGGGCAGCAGCTCGGTGCGGATGCGCCGCACCGCATGGTCGACGACACCGGCCACGCACTGCACGGTGGTGGTGATGGCCAGCAGGTTGCGCGTGCCCACCGAACCGTCGGCGTTGCGGTAGCCCAGGAAGCTGTGGCCTTCCAGCGGCGGCAGCGCCGGCGCCTTGGCCGAGGCCATCGGCAGGCCAACGAGTGCGCGCGCCTCGGGCATCTCGAGCAGCCTTTCATGCACCCAGCTGCCGGCAGGGATGTCGCGCGCTGCGCGGCCGATCGTCACGTCGTAGCGGCGCACCGCGTCGCCGGCTTTCAGGTCGACCAGCGCGACCTTGTGCCCCTGCGGAACCTGATCGCGCAGCGTGAGCCCCGAAGGCAGCCGAGTGCCCGCCGCCAGGCCGCCGTCGTTGGCGACGATCGCGACGTTGTCGCGATCGTTCATGCGGATGACCAGCGGCGCGGCCATGGCGGTGCTCGGCATCACAGCTTGACGTTGCCGTCCTTGACGATCTTCGCCCACTTGACGAGCTCCGACTGACCGAAGGCGGTGAACTGCTCCGGGGTGTTCGGGCTGTGGTCCAGCCCCAGCCCGTCCATCCGGGCCTTCATCTCCGGCTCGGCGATGATCTTCTCGATCTCGGCGTTCAGGCGCTTGACGATGGCCGCCGGCGTGCCGGCCGGTGCGTACAGGGCCTGCCAGCTCGACACGTCGAAGCCCGCCACGCCGGCTTCCTGCAGGGTCGGCGTGTCGGGCAGCACCTTGCTGCGCCTGGCCGAAGTCACCGCCAGAGCCCGCACCTTGCCACTCTGGATGTGCGGCAGGGCGACGGTGGCGGTCTCGAAACTCATCGGGATCTGCCCGCCGATGACGTCCTGGATCGCCGGGGCGCTGCCCTTGTAGGGCACGTGGGTCAGCTCGACGCCGGCCAGCAGCCGGAAGGCCTCGCCCGACATGTGCTGCGAACTGCCCTGGCCGGCCGAGGCGAACGGCATGCCGGGCTTGGCCTTGACCGCGGCAATCAGCTCCTTGACGTTCTTGTACGGCTGATCGGAGCCGACCAGCAGCACGTTGGAAATGCTGCCCAGCAGGATCACGGGGGCGAAATCCTTCGCCGCGTCGTAGGGCATCTTCGGATTCAGCACCGGGTTGATCGCGTGGCTGGCGATCGTGCCGAGCAGGAAGGTCGTGCCGTCGGGGGCCGATTTGGCGACGCTGTCGGCGCCGATCACGCCGCCGGCACCGGCCTTGTTGTCGATGATCACCGTCTGCTTGAGCGCCGCCTGCAGCCGTTCGCCGAGCGCGCGCGCCAGGATGTCGGATGTACCTCCGGCGGCGAAGGGCACGACGATGCGGATCGGCTTGGCCGGCCATTCCTGCGCAACGGCGGTAAAGGGCAGGCAGGCGGCCACGGCGATGAGGCTGGCCAGGGAGCGGCGGGTCAGGGTCATGATTGAATTCCTTGAACGGGAGTGAAGGGTCAGGGCAGGGCGATCGCCTCGACCCAGTTGGGATTGCGGCCCACGGCGTGTTCGTGGCACAGGGTGAGATGGCCGGTGGCCGTGTCAATGGCATGCACGTTCACGGCGTTCGACAACTGCCCGGCGGCGATCAGCCAGCGGCCCGAGGGCGAGATCGCGAAGCCGCGCGGCTGCGCCTGCGTGGGCCAATGGCCGATCGGTGCGAGCCGCCCGTTGGCGCCGACCGCAAAGCCGGCCAGCGTGCTGGAACGGCGTTCGCTCGTGTAGAGGAAGCGGGCATCGGGCGTGAGGCGCAGTTCGGCGGCCCAGGGTTCGCCGCTGAATGCGGGCGGCAGCGCGGGAACGCTCTGCACGCAGGCCAACGTGCCGCTGTGCGGATCGAGGCTGAACACGTCGACCGACGCGTCGAGCTCGTTGAGCAGGTAGACGAAGCGGCCGCCCGGATGGAAGGCGAGGTGGCGCGGGCCGGCGCCTGCGCGCACGGCGATGTCGCGCGGCGCCATCGGCGTGAGCGTGCCGTGGGCCGCATCGAAGCCGAACTGCATTACCACGCCGCCGCCCAGCGAGGTGGCATAGACGAAGCGGTTGCCAGGCGCCGCGCGCATGGCATGCGCCTTCGGCCCGGTGGGGATCACCTGCGTGGCTGGGCCGGGCCGGCCATCGGCATCGATCGGGCTCAGCGCCAGCAGGTTGCCGTGGTACGAGGCGCTGAACAGCCAGCGGCCGCTGCCGTCCAGCGCGATGTGCGCCATGCTCTGCGGCAAGGGCGCTTCGGCCAGCGGTGCGAGGCGGCCGTCGCGTGCATCGATGGCGAAGGCGAGCACCGACCAGGGCTCGTTGCGCCGCGCGGCATAGAGCACGCGCCCGTCGGGGCTCAGCGCCATCGGCATCACGGTGCCGTGCGCGGCCACGGTCTGCACGCTGGCGAGCGTGCCGCGCGACTCGTCGAGCGCGAGCACCGAGATCTCGCCGCTGTCGGCGTTGCTGACGTAGACGATCGGTCTGTCCATGCGGGCGAGGTTACTTCAGCACGAGGTTGGGCAGCCACATCGCGAAACCCGGCACGTAGGTGACGAGCATGAGTGCGGCGATCAGCGCGCCGTAGAACGGCCAGATGGTCTTCATCACCTCGCCCACCGAGATCTCGCCGATGGTGCAGCCGACGAACTGCGTGGTGCCCACCGGCGGCGTGTTCAGCCCGAGGGCGCAATTGATCAGCATGACGATGCCGAACTGCTCGGTGCTCATGCCGTACTGCTGGCAGATCGGCAGGAAGATCGGCGTGCAGATCAGGATCGTCGCCGCCATGTCGAGGAAGGTACCGAGCACGAACAGGATGATGTTCACCCACAGGAAGATCACCCAGGGCGAGCTGCTCGTCGCGGCCAGCGTCTTGCCGGTGAGCTCGGCCACGCCATACAGGCCGATCAGGTAGCCAAACATCGAGCTGATGCCGATCAGCAGCAGCACCGTGCCGGTGGTCTTGACCGCCTTGGCGGCCGCCTTCAGGAACTGCTCGCGCGTGAGCTTGCGGTAGACGATGGCCGACAGGAACAGCGCCCACAGCACCGCGACCGAGGCCGACTCGGTGGCCGTGAACGCGCCCGACAGGATGCCCGCGATGATGATCACCACCACCAGCAGCCCGGGCAGCGAAGCGGCGAACGACTGCCCGACGATCTTCCAGCCCGGGAAGGTGCCGGCCGGGTAGCCGCGCTTGACCGCCACCGCATAGGCCGCCACGAGGTTGCACACGGTGAGGATGATCGCCGGCACGATGCCCGCGAGGATCAGCGCTGCGATGCTCACCTTGCCGCTGGCGGCCAGCGTGAAGATGATCAGGTTGTGCGAGGTGGGCATCAGCGCGCCGACCAGCGAGGCATGCGTGGTCACGTTGACGGCGTAGTCGGCGTGGTAGCCCTCCTTCTTCATCTGCGGTATCAGCACCGCGCCCATCGCCGACACGTCGGCCACCGGCGAGCCGGAGACGCCGCCGAACAGGGTGCAGGCCAGCACGTTGGTCATGCCCAGGCCGCCGCGCACGTGGCCGGCCAGCGCCTTGGCGAAGCCGACGATGCGGTCGGCGACGCCGCCGTACAGCATGATTTCGCCGGCGAAGATGAAGAACGGGATCGCCAGGAACGAAAACGGATTCATCCCGGAGATCATCTGCTGAAAGCCCACCGCAAGCGGCAGGCCTTCGTACAGGATGGTGGCCAGCGACGACAGGCCGATCGAGAAGGCGACCGGCACGCCCAGCAGCAGCAAGAACGTGAAGCTCACGCACAGGATGGTCAGTGCCATGCCGGCTCTACCTCAACGCCCCGCAGCAGCGCCAGGATGTGCTCGATGGAAAACATCGCCACCAGCACGCCGGCCAGCGCCGGCGGTGCGTACTTGAAGGCCTCGGACACGCCCAAGGTCGGAATCTTGTAGCCCGCGACGCTGAGCGCCAGCACCGTGCACTGCCACGCCATCACGATGCCGAACAGCAGCACCAGCGCGTGGATCAGCAACTCCATCTTCAGGCGCAGCTTCTCGGGCGCCAGCACGAGCAGCGACTCCAGCCCGATGTGCCCGGCATCGCGCACGCCCACCGCCATGCCGAGCATCGTCACGTAGAGCACGAGCAGCACCGCACCGCTCTCGGCCCAGGTCGGCGTGTCGTTGAAGACGTAGCGGCCGATCACCTGGTAGATCACCGCGACGATCAGCAGCACCAGGCCGCCCACGCCGACACGCAGGCACAGCCGCGCCAGCGCGGCGCAAAAGCGGCTGTACATCATCCCCCCCCCCCCCCCCCCCCCCCCCCCCCCCCCCGCCCCCCCGCGGCGCGGCAGTCAACTGAGTCACTTCACTTCGCCAATACGGCGCACCAGGTCCTGCAGCTTCGGGTCCTTGAGGAACTTGTCGTAGACCGGCTTCATCGCCGCCTGGAAGCCGGCCTTGTCGACCTCGATCACCTGCGCGCCGCCGGCCTTCACCATCTCGAGCGACTTGGCCTCGCGCTCGTCCCACAGCTTGCGCATATGGCCCACGCTCTCCTTCGCCGCAGCGCGGATCTGCTTTTGCTCCTCGGGCGACAGGCCGTCCCACACCTTCTTGCTGAACAGCAGGATCTCCGGCGCCATCGAGTGCTCGGTCTTGTTGTAGAACTTCGCCACCTCGAAGTGGCGCGTGCTCTCGTAGCTCGGGTAGTTGTTCTCGGCGGCGTCGACCAGGCCGGTCTTCAGCGCGGTGTAGACCTCGCCGAATGGCATGGGCGTGGCGTTCGCGCCCATCGCTTCCATCAGCGCCACCCACAGGTCGCTCTGCTGCACGCGGATCTTCATGCCCTTGGTGTCGGCGATCGTCTTCACCGGCTTCTTCACCGAGTAGATCGAGCGTGAGCCGGAGTCGTAGAACGCCAGGCCGATGAAACCTTGGGATTCGCAGTCCTTCAGGATCTCGTCGCCGATGGCGCCGTCGAGCACACGGCGCATGTGCTCGGTGCTGCGGAACAGGAAGGGCATGGTCGGCACCATGGTGGCCGGGCAGATGTTGTTCATCGGCGCCACGTTGACGCGCGTCATCGCCAGCGCGCCGAGCTTGGTCTGCTCGATGGTGTCTTTCTCGTTGCCCAGGGCCGACTTGGCGAACACCTTGATCGTGTGCTTGCCGCCCGTGGCCTTGGCCAGCGTCTCGCCCATGTGGCGCACGGCCAGCACGGTGGGGTAGTCGTCGGGGTGGATGTCGGAGGAGCGGAACTCGGTGGCCTGGGCGGCGGATGCGACGAGCGTCGCTCCAAGAATGGCCAGGGTGTGAAGCGGAAGGGTCATGGGAGTCTCCTTGGGTCTTGTCGTGGGTGGGCCTTCAATCGAACGGCCCGATGGACAGGAAGCTGCCGCCCTGCAGCGCCTGGGCAATCTGGCCGCCGGGAACGGGAACGGATTCGACGCGGCTCGCCCAGGGTTCGGCGCTGTCCTGCGGGCGAAAGCCCAGCCGGGCCCAGGCCTCGTCGCAGTTCCACCAGCGGCGCGGGTTGTCCGACAGGCCATACGCGATCAGGCAACCGACCTGTGGCGCCTCGAGCGACGCCATCACCAGCGCGATCAGATCGCGCGGGCTGATCCAGGTGGACAGGGCGCGTCGGTCGGCCGGTTCGGGCGTCGCGGTGCCGATGCGCAGGCACACGCTCTCGATGCCGTAGCGGTCGTGGTGCATTCGCGCCACGCCCTCGCCGAACAGCTTGCTCAGCCCGTAGTGGCCGTCGGGTCGGGTTTCGTCGGCCGGGTCGAGCTGAGTTCCGACCGGGTGGCAGCCGGTCACGTGGTTGGAGCTTGCATAGACGACGCGCCGCGTGCCGGCGCGACGTGCCGCGTCATAGAGGTTGAAGGTGCCGCGGATGTTGGCCTCGAGGATCGGCTCGAAGGGGCCTTCCACCGACACACCGCCGAGGTGAACCACGGCGTCGACCCCGCGCAGCAAGTCTCGCGCTGCCGCAGCGGCACTCAGATCGCAGGCCACCGCTCGTGCGCCGTGCGGCGGCGCCAGGGTGGCCAGTGGCCCGGCCAGGTCGGAGATCACGAGCTGCCGGCAGCGCATGCGCAACGGCTCGGCCAGCAAACGGCCGAGTGTGCCGGCCGCGCCGGTGAGCAGCAGGGTGTCGATCATGCGAGCGTTGGCGGTGTTTCTCCGCAGAACGAGATGGAACGAGGCTTCGTAGAATATCGGAACACTGTTTCAAATAGCTAGGGAGATTCCATGGCACGGCCGTTGCGCGTCGTTTCGTTCGGCGAATGCATGCTCGAACTGCAAGGCGAGGCATTCGGCACGATGCGCCAGGGCTTCGGAGGAGACACGCTGAACACGGCCGTCTATCTGGCGCGCTGCGCGCGGCCGGGGAGGCTGTCGGTGTCGTACGCGACGGCGCTCGGCGACGACCCGCTCAGCGACGGCCTGCGGCACCGCTGGCACGACGAGGGGCTGCAAACCTCGCTGGTGCGGCGTCTGCCCGGCCGACTGCCGGGCCTGTACCTGATCGAGGTCGATGCGGCCGGCGAGCGCCGCTTCAACTACTGGCGCGAACGCAGCGCGGCGCGCGAGTACTTCGACACGGCCGCCGGCGACACGCCGCTCGAGCGCGAGGCCGAGCACATCGACGCGCTGCATTTCAGTGGCATCAGTCTCGCGATCCTGCCGCCGCAAGGTGCCGAGCGCTTGCTGGCGCTGGCCGCGCGATTGCGCGAACGCGGCGCACTGGTCGCGTTCGACAACAACTACCGGCCGCGCCTGTGGCCGGACGCGGATCGCGCGCGCGAGTTGTTCGGCCGGGCGCTGGCGGCCTGCAGCGTGGCGCTGTTGACGCTGGACGACGAACAGGCACTGTGGGGCGGGGAGGAGGCCGAGGCGCAACTCGCCGCGACGCTGGCGCACCCGTGCCCGGAGGTCGTCGTCAAGCGCGGGGCACTGCCGACGCTGGTGCGCTGCGGCTCGACATCGGCCCGCGAGGTGCCGACGGTGCCGGGCGTGAAGGTGGTCGACAGCACCGCCGCCGGCGATGCGTTCGCAGGCGGCTACCTGGCCGCGCGGCTGGGCGGCGGCAGCGCGGTGCAGGCGGCTGCGGCGGGCAACCTCGTCGCAGCGCGCGTCGTGCAGCACCGCGGCGCGCTGATCCCGCGCGAACTCATGGCCGACCTGATGGGCAGCTGAGAGCGCTGCTGTCGCGGTTGCCGAACTCGGCCAGCCAGGGCTGCGCAGGCGTTGCGCGGGCGTAGCCCAGCGCCGCCGGATCGAGGCCTGCGCTGGCGAGCCGCGTCCAGAAGTCGTCGCCATCGAACTGCGCCGGCCGGTAGGCGCGGTGTGCCGGGTCGGTCTGCCACGGCGCCCAGGGCTGCGCGGTGTCTATGTGCGCGCCGATGCGCGAGCGCAGCACCACCATCTTGCCCACGGCTTCGATCGACGCGCGGCGCACTTGCCCAGGCCCGCTGGCGGACTGGCCGGCGCCCAGCAGCGTGCACGCGGTGGCCTGGCTGCCGTAGGGGCTGCAGCCTGCGCCGGTGAACCACTGCCGCGCCAGCGCCACGCGGCCGGGCAGCGCATTGCCATCGGCGCTGAAGTCGCAGTCTTCGAAGACGAATCCGTAGGGGATCCGCAGGTGTGTGCTCGGCGCGGCCACCCAGCCATGCGTCTGCCCACGGCGCGGGCCGACGAAGCGGATCTCGCTGCGCAGGAAGTAGGCTGTGCCAGCGCCATAGATGAAGTCGACGTCACCCTCGATCAGGCTGCGGTGAACGAAGCTGCGCACCGTGCTGTCTGGCGTGGGCGTGCGCAGGTACAGCGTGTCCTGCAGCCCGTGCAACTGCACCTGCTCGAGGTGCACGCGGTCGGCTCCTTCGGAGCGAAAGGCCACCGCCTGCTGGTGGCGCTGACGCGTCTGGCCCGGCACGTTGGCGACGGCGAGGTGGCGCAGCTGGAAACCGTCGTTGCGCACCCACATCACGTTCATGCAACTGCGCGAGGCGGCATCCTCGCGAATGCACTCGCGATAGAAGGCAGCCACCTCTGGGTGCACGCCCGGCGCCTCGTAGACGCGCGCGAAGCGGCGGCGGTAGTCGGCCGCGCCGACACCGGCGTCGAGGTCTTCCTCGATCGTCACTTCGTGCGGCAGCCGGCCGAGGCCCCACAGCGTGATCGGCACCGGCCCGGTCGGCACGAAGACCAGCTCGCGGTAGCGCCCGGGCGCGATGCCGATGTAGATGCGCGGCGCGCGCTGCGCGCCGGCGCCGATGTCGGTGTGCGCGCGGTTCACCGCGGCCTGCACGGTGGCGAAGACCGTGCGGCCATCGGCCCACGCCGGGTCGACCCGGTACTGGAAGGCGGGCAGCCGCTCGCCCGTGATCACCGTGTCGGCCAGCGGATCCCAGCCGTCGCGTTGCAGGTCGCCAGCCCGCCCTGCGGCACCGAGTACGCGCTCGCGGCTGTAGGCGCGAGCCTGCGCAGCGTCGAGTTGCGGGCGTTGGGCGCCGACGCGCGGCGTGACGCTCGGGCAGTCGTCGCGCGGCGCGGCGCAGCCGAACGCGGCGAGCGCGAGCGCCACGGCGGCGGCGCCGAAGGCGACTCGGGTGCGTGTCAAAGGTCGGCCAAGAAGAGGCCGGGCTCGCCAGACTTGTCGCAGCTCCACAGCACTTGTTTCTCGTCGGGCGTGAACGAAGGGTGCGGGTGCGTCACCTGCCGATCGCCCTTGTAGACCTGCCACGAGCTGTCGTGCCGCGCGATCGTGCGGTGTGTGCCGGCCTTCAGGTCGAACAGGTGCAGGTAGGGGTCGTTCTGGATCGCGTAGCCCGACTTGTCGTCCACGTCGGCCGGCGTGGCGTGGCCGTCTCCGACGAGCAGCGTGCCGTCGTGGTTGCTCATCAGGTGCGAGCACGGCGGCATGCGCGTGAGCGCGCGGTCTTCGAGAGTGACGGGGTCGAGCGCGCGGATCCAGCGCTCCGGCTGGCCCTTGAGGTAGGACACGTAGACCATGGCCGAGCCGTCGGGTACCCAGAACTCGTGCGTGCAACTCTCGCCTTCGCCATGGACCTTGCCGCAGCGCACGTTGCTGCCGTCCTCGTCGACGAACCACATGCGCGCGTCGATCAGGTCGTGGTTGCCCTCGTGGCAGAAGGCGATGGTGTTGTCGTCGAACGGCCGGTACTGCGGGTGGCCGAGCCACAGGTCCACTTCGTGAATCGTCGTGCGCTGTCCGGTGGCGAGGTCGATGCGGATCAACCGGCAGCGCGGCTTGCGGAAGAACATCTCGCGAAACTTCTGCCAATCGGTCAGCGGGAACCAGTCGCTCGCGCGGATCTCGATGCCCACCATCTTCGTGCAGTCACTGTTCGACACCCAGGTGCCGTAGCCCACCCAGCCGTCGGGTACGACGTAGGCCACGTCCTCCTGCAGCGTGGCCAGATCGAGGCGGATCAATTGCCGCTGCTCGCGAACAAAGTAGAGAGAGCGATCGTCCGGGCTGAGGAAGCCGCCGAAGGTGTTCTCGGCCGGTCGATCCGTGAGTTGCAGTGCCTCGCCGCTCCTCAAGTCGAGCAGGTGGTAGTTCCAGTCGGTGCCCGGGCCGAATTCGGCGCCGAACAGCAATCGGGTGCCGTCGTTGGTGAAGCACTTCTGGTAGAAGTAGTTGCGGTGGCAGGTCACGTCCGGCGGAGTGAGTCGCGTGACGCGGGCGCCGGTGTCCGGATCGAGCGAGACCTGGAATTGCAGCGGGCGGATCTGATGCTTGGCCATGTGGGTTTCTCTCGGGGTCAGCGTTTGCCGATTCGGGCGAGCAGGCCGGCGCCGTCGGCGCGCAGCCGCTGCGCGGCCTCGTGCTCGTCGAGCTTCCCGTAGGCGAGCAGCTCGAACACCTCGACCATGAACTTGCGAAAGCGCGCGTCCTCGAACAGCGGCGAGGGCATGTCGATGCGGCCGGCGCGGCGTTGCTCGGCGATCGCGCGCTGCGCCTGCAACTGCAGCGGGCTCAGGCGCGGGTCGCCCTCGAGCACCTTGGCAGCGCTGGCCGCCGTCGGCAGGCCGCGAACCATGCCCAGGATGCGCGCCGCCTCGGTGTCGGTCAGCAGGAAGTTGAGGAAATCGGCTGCCGCCTCGCGCTGCGTGCTGTTGCGGCCGATCGCAAGGACCATCGCCGGCCGGCCGAAGATGCCGCTGGCGCGCGCGCCGGGCACGGTCAGGAAGGGCCCGAGCTCGAGTCGTTGCTGCTTGTCGAGCGAGGCCAGCCGCGCCGGCAGCGTGCTGTCCCAGGTGTAGTTGCCGGCCCAGTTGCCGACCACCCAGTCGGGTTGCTGCTCGGTGGCCTTGCGCGCGCCGCCGAGGCTGGCGCGGTAGGGCAGCGGCGTGATCGCGCGTGCGGCGACCAGAGCGCGGTACTGCGTCACCCAGTCGAGCAGCGCGGCTTCGCTCATCGCGATGCGTGGCTCGCCCGGGTGCACATAGGGCTGGCCGTGGCGCTGGAAGGCCTGGGCGTGCGTCATCAGCAGCGCGTCGTAGATCTCGCCGTCCATCGGGTAGGCACGCTCGCCGAATGCCTGGCGAAAGCGCGCGCCGGCGGCAATGAACTCGTCCCACGTGGCCGGAATGCGCAGGCCGGCACGCTCGAAGCTCGCCGCATTCCAGAAGAACAGCCGCGCGGTGAACGACACCGGCATGCCGTTGAGCCGGCCCGCGACCGTGGTCATGCGCAAGTCGTCCTCACCGTACTGCGCGAGATCGATATGGTCGCGCAGCGAGTGGAGGTCGGCGAAGCCGTCGCCGCGGCGGCTGAACATCGCCAGCCAGGCCCAGTCGATCTGCATCAGGTCGGGCTCGGTGCCGCTGACGATCTGCATCGTCAGCTTCTCGAGGTAGCCGTTGGTGCCCATGTACTCCGGCTTGATGCGCACGCCGGGGTGGCGCGCCTCGTAGGCGGCGATCGCCTTCAGCGTGGCGTTGTGGCGCGCCGTGCCGCCCCACCACGAGAAGCGCAGCGTGCGTGCGGCATTCGCCAGTGCCGGCAGGCCCAGCCAGGCCAGCGCTGCACCGGAACCCAGGAGCAGGCGGCGCCGCGTCGATCGCGTTTCAGGCCACAGCGAAGGCCCGGCGAAGCTGGCCAGCGTCGGCCTGAGTATGAGCCGCCTACGCTGCGCACTTTCAGAGGCGCTTCGCTTCGGCGGCTCAGTCGAGCAGGTTTGCACCGGTGTCGGGGTCGAAGACATGACAGGCGTCCATGCGCAGATGGAAGATGTGAGATTCGCCGCGCCGTTTGCCGGCCAGTTCGCCGAGCGCCTCGGGCGCGGCGCGGCAGGCGAAGGGCAGGCCGCCGATGTCGCAGTGCACGTGGACCTCGCTGCCGGTGTTCTCGATCGAGCGCAAGGTACCCGGCAGGGCCGCGCAGTCGGATGCGGTCGGGTTCAACAGCACGTGCTCGGGGCGCAGGCCGAACACCACCCGGGCGCGCGAGTGTGCGCGCAGGTTCCACATGGCCGCGCCGCCGGGTGCGACCGCCAGACCGCCCCAGTGCAGCATGGGCTGGCCGCCTTCGTGGCGCACCTCGACGTCGTGCAGGTTCATCTCCGGCGAGCCGACGAAGCCGGCGACGAACACGTTCGCCGGCTTCTCGTAGATCCGCGCGGGCGTGTCGACCTGCTGGATCATGCCGTCCTTGAGCACGCAGATGCGCTCGCCCATGGTCATCGCCTCGACCTGGTCGTGGGTGACATAGATCACCGTGGCGGCGTGGCCGCTTTCGCGCAGCGTGCGGTGCAGGTCGGTCAGGCGCACCCGCATCGAGCCGCGCAGCTTGGCGTCGAGGTTGGACAGCGGCTCGTCGAACAGGAACACGGCAGGCTTCTTGACGATCGCGCGTCCGACGGCCACGCGCTGGGCCTGGCCGCCGGACAGCTGGCGCGGGTAGCGTTTGAGCAGTTGCTCCATCTCGAGCAGCTGCGCCGCCTCCTTCACGCGCACACCAATCTCCGCCTTGGGCACGCCGGTCATCTTCAGGCCGAAGGCGAGGTTGTCGAACACCGTCATGTGCGGGTAGAGCGCGTAGTTCTGGAACACCATCGCCACGCCGCGTTCCTTGGCGGCCACGTTGTTCACCACACGATCGCCGATGCGCAGTTCGCCGCCGCTGATCGATTCCAGCCCCGCCACCATGCGCAACAGCGTGCTCTTGGCGCAGCCCGACGGGCCGACGAACACCATGAATTCGCCGTCGCGCACGGTCAGGTCGACGCCGTGAACCGCCTTGAACCCGTTCGGGTAGACCTTTTCGATACCGCTGAGATTGACTTCGGCCACCTGCCCTTACCCCTTGACGCCGCTGGAGTTCGCGCCTTCGATGAAGTAGCGCTGCGCAGCGAGGAACACGACCACCGATGGGATCAGCGCCACGACCGAGATCGCGATCACGCTGGCCCATTCGACCTCCTCGGTGGCGCCGATGCTCATCTTGAGCGCCAGCGACACCGGGTACTTCTCGACCGACGACAGGTAGATGAGCGGCCCCATGAAGTCATTCATCGTCCAGATGAACTGGAACACCACCACCGAAATGATCGCCGGCTTGAGCATCGGCACCAGCACGAACAGCAGCACCTGCAGCGCGTTGCAGCCGTCGAGCTGCGCGGCCTCCTCCATGTCGCGCGGGATGCCGCGCAGGAACTGCACCAGCATGAACACGAAGAAGGTGTCGGTGGCAAAGGCCGACGGCACGATGATGGGCCAGTAGGTGTCGAGCCAGCCGAAGCTGCGGAACATCATGTACTGCGGGATGCGCAGGATGATGTGCGGCAGCATCATGGTGGACACCATCACGCCAAAGAGAATCTTGCGGCCCCAGAAATCGAAGCGCGCGAAGGCATAGGCCACCAGCACGCAGGAGATCACCGTGACGATCACGCGCGGCACGATGATCAGGAACGAGTTGACGAAGTAGGTCGCGAAGGTGAATTCGGAACTGTTCCGCCAGCCCTTCAGGTACGCGCCGAAGTCCAGGTGCGAAGGCCAGAAGCCGATGTCGCCGAAGATCTCGGCATTGGACTTGAACGAGGCCCCGACCAGCCACACCAGCGGGTACAGCATGATCAGCCCGATGGCAGCCAGCACCGCATAGCGCAGCGCGAGGGCGCCAGACTCGCGCCGACGAGTGCGCGCGGCCTCGTCCCCGGTCAGCACTGATCTCATCGACGGCCTTCCTTCTCGCCGGCGTAGAAGACCCAGTACTTCGAACTCCAGAACGACAGCGCGCTGAAGCCGCCGACCAGCGCGAACATCACCCACGACAGCGCCGAGCCGTAGCCCAGGTTGAAGTAGCGAAAACTCTCTTCGTAGATGTACAGGCTGAGCAGGTAGGTGGAGTTCAATGGCCCGCCTTCGGTCACCATGTAGGGCCCGTTGAACTCCTGGAAGCCGTGCACCAGCTGCATGATCAGGTTGAAGAAGATCACCGGCGTCAGCAGCGGCACGGTGATGCGCCAGAACTGCTGGAATCTGGAGGCGCCGTCCATGTCGGCGGCTTCGTACAGCGACTTCGGAATGTTCTGCAGTGCGGCCAGAAACACCACCATCGATGAACCGAACTGCCAGGTGAACAGTGCCACGATGGTCCAGATCGAGTAACGCTCGTCAGCCAGCCACATGATCGGCGCGATGCCGATCTTGGCCAGCGCGATGTTGACCAGGCCGTTCTGCGAGAAGATGAAGCGCCACAGCACCGCCACCGCGATCGAGCCACCGAGGATGGACGGCAGGTAGAAGGCGGCACGGAAGAACGAGACGCCGCGCAGCCGGAAGTTCAACACCTGCGCGATGGCCAGGGCGAACGCCACGCGCAGCGGCACCGCGAGCACGACGAACAGCAGCGTCACCTTCAGCGATTGGCGGAAGGTCGGATCCTGGGTCGCGAGCACGCGGTAGTTCTCCAGGCCGACGAACTCCGGCGGGCTCATCACGTCGAACTGCGTCATGCTCAGGGCCAGGCTGGCCACGAAAGGGAACAGCTTGAAGCCCAGCACGCCGAGCAGGAACGGCAGGACGAACAGCAGGCCGGTGCGCCGGTTTTCGTACATGGGCGCCGTGCTCAGCGGGCCAGCCAGCCGCCGTCGACGGCGACGGTGTAGCCGCTGACGTAATCCGAGGCGCTGGAGGCGAGGAACACCACCGGGCCGGCCAGATCTTGCGGCGTGCCCCAGCGGCCGGCCGGAATGCGCTCGAGGATGCTGGCGCTGCGCGCCTCGTCGGCGCGCAGCGGCGCGGTGTTGTTGGTCGCCATGTAGCCCGGCGCGATCGCGTTGACGTTGATGCGGTGTGCCGCCCATTCGTTGGCCATCAGCCGCGTCAGGCCCACGACGCCACTCTTCGAGGCGGTGTAGGAGGGCACGCGGATGCCGCCCTGGAACGAAAGCATCGATGCGACGTTGATGATCCGCCCACCGGTGTCTTGCGCGATGTACTGCCGCGCCACCGCCTGCGAGAAGAAGAACACCGACTTCAGGTTGAGGTCGATGACGTCGTCCCAGTCCTTCTCGCTGAAGCGGATCGCGTCGTCGCGGCGAATGATGCCGGCGTTGTTGACCAGGATGTCGACGTGCCCGCCCCAGGCGACGGCTTGGCTCACCAGGCCCTCGAGGCCGGAGATCTCGGCCACGTTGGCGCGCAGGTCGAGAAAACGTCGCCCGATTCCCTCGACGCGCGCGATGGTCTCGGTCGGCTCGGCCTGGTTGATGCCGACGACATCGGCACCCGCCTCGGCGAGCGCACAAGCCATCCCCTGACCAAGGCCGGTGTTGCAGCCGGTGACGATGGCAACCTTGCCGTCGATCCGGAAATTGTCCAGAACCATGTTCGTCGTCGATCCGATCAGAGCAGTGTGGTCATGGCCACATGGTCCATGTCCTTGAAGACCTGGTTCTCGCCGACCATGCCCCAGATGAAGGTGTAGGCCTGCGTGCCCACGCCGCTGTGGATCGACCAGCTCGGGCTGATCACGGCCTGTTCGTTGCGCACGACGAGGTGACGCGTCTGGGTCGGCTCGCCGCACAGGTGGAACACCGCGGCGTCGGTGGGCATGTCGAAGTAGAAGTAGACCTCCATGCGCCGGTCGTGCGTATGGCAGGGCATGGTGTTCCACAGGCAGCCGGGCTCGAGCTGCGTCATGCCCATCAACAATTGGCAGGTCGGCAGCACGTCGGGGACGATGAACTTGTAGATCGTGCGGCGGTTGCTGGTCTTCGGGTCGCCCAGCGTCTCGGGCGAAGCCTGCGCCAGCGTGATCTTTCGCGACGGGTGGGCGGTGTGCGCCGGCGCGCAATTGAAGTACAGCTTGGCCGGGCGTGCCGCGTCGAGGCTGCGGAACTCGATCTCCCGCGTGCCCTGGCCGAGGTAGAGCGCCTCGCGCGCCGCGATCTCGAATCGCTGGCCGTCGGCGATCACCAGCGCATCGCCGCCGATGTTGATCAGGCCGAGTTCGCGGCGTTGCAGAAAGAAGTCGGTGCCGGTGTGGCGGCCCAGCTCGGCCGAGAAGCTCACCGACTGGGTCACCGGATGGACGCCGCCGACGATGATGCGGTCGATCTGGCTGTAGGTGAGCGTGGCCCGGTCGGGCACGAACAAGTCCTCGACGAGAAAGTGGCGGCGCAGGCCGGCGGTGTCCAGCGTGCGCGCGTGCTCGCTGTGGATGGGCTGTCGGATTTCCATGGCGACTCCTGAGTTCAGGCGGGATTGTCAAACAGATCGGGGCTTTCCCGAAATATCGTTTCTACTAAGTGAACCACTGTTTCAAAAAAGTGCCGGAACGGTATAGTTGCTGCGAATGGACACGACGCAAACGTCGGTATCCCGGGGCTTCCCAGGGAGTGAAAACAAAGAGGGAGCGCAATGAGTTCAGTCTTCCGCAATGACGAGCAGCCCTGGGTCGAACTCGGCGACGGCATTCGCCGCAAGATCGTCGCGCACACGCCGCAGCTGATGTCGGTGCTGGTGCACTTCGACAAGGGTGCGGTCGGTACGGCTCATGTGCACGACGCGCACGACCAGATCGCCTACGTGGTCGCCGGCGCCTTCGAGCTGGAGCTCGACGGAGTGAAGCAGACCCTGCGCGCGGGCGATTCCTTTCTTGCGGCGCGCGGCAGCCTGCACGGCGTCGTCGCGCTCGAGGCGGGCAGCACGCTGCTCGACCAGTTTTCCCCGCGGCGGGAGGACTACCTCTAGCCCCTTGCGCTTCACGAGCTGCGCGGCCTGACGCTGCGTTGCTCCGATTCAGGCCTCGCCCTGCGTGCGATGTCGCCCGAGTGTGGAAATGACGGAAATCAATGGTGCGCGCGGTGCCGCAAAGGCAGTGCTTCGCACCGACAAGGAGACAGCGACATGAGCGAGCGAATCCCCCACGGCCGTAACCGGCTGCCCCTGTCGGCCGTGGCAACGGCCATCCTGGTGCTCTGCGCGAATGCGCAGGCGCAGCAGGCGGCAGAACCCGCGGCTGCACCCGCCACCGAACAGAAGAAGGACGAGCTCCTGCTCGAGCGGGTGGAGATCACCGGCTCGATCATCCGGCGCGTCTCGCAGGAGTCGGCCCTGCCGGTGACATCGATCAGTGCGACCGAACTCGAAAAGCGCGGCCACACCGAACTGAAGGAGTACGTGCTCGAGCTGCCGCAGGCCAGCTCGCTGGGCACCTTCGGCGGAACGGCCGGCACCGTCACCAACCTGCGCGGCTTCGGCCCCATGCGTTCGCTCACGCTGCTCAACGGGCGCCGCCTGGCCAAGGAGCCGCTGAGCAACCAGTACGTCAGCGTCAACGTGATTCCGCGCATGGCCCTGCAGCGGACCGACGTGCTGCGCGATGGTGCTTCGTCGAGCTACGGCTCCGACGCGATCGGCGGCGTCGAGGCCTTCTACACGAAGGCGACCCACACCGGCATCGGCCTGAAAGCCGAGGCCATCGTGCCGCGGCGAGATGGCGGTGGCGACAGCCAGACCCTGGGCATGATCCTCGGGGCCGGCGACATCGCCACGGACCGCTGGAACGCCTATGTTGCGCTGGAGGTGCAAAAGCGTGACGTGCTGCTGCGCAAGGACAGGCCGGAAATGGTCGACGGCACGGCGCTGGGTCAGCTCGGGATCTCGACAGCTCCCGGGCTGGGCTCGAACGCGACGCCGGGCAACTTCACCGACCCGACCAACCCGACCGCCTCGCTGCGCACGATCCGCTACAACCCGTATTACGCGTCCGGCTGCCTGCCGCCCTACTCGGTGCCGAGCACGGCCAGCTCCCGGCAGACCTGCTTCCTGGACACCGACGCCAACTATCGCGCCTTCACCAACGGAAACGACATCTCCACGCTGTACGGCAAGGTCACGTTCAACCTGGGTGCCAACCACCAGGCCAGCCTCGAGTACAACCTCGGCAAGTACACCGTCCTTCAATACAACGACCCCATCCCGGTCACGGTCCGCCTGACAAATGCGCACCCGTACTACCCGGGCAACGGCATCGTGCCGGCGGTGGCCGGCCTGAATCTCGGCGGCCGCCCGATCGACGTGCTGTGGTCGGTGGCCGATCTTGGCTCGCGCGTTCGCGAAGACCATCACACCAACGAGCGGATCGTCTTCGCCGACGAAGGCTCGATCGCCGGCTGGGACTACCGCGCCGGCGTGAACTTCGGCAACTCGGAGCGCGACACCCGCGCCGGCAGGGGCTGGGCCACGGTGACCGGCCTCGCCTCGGTGCAGGGCAGCGGCCGCACGCTCTTCCTCGACCCGCTGCTCAACCCGTTCGGGCTGCAGACTGCCGAGGGTCTTGCGCTGCTGCAGGGGCGCAGCGTCGAAGGGCAGACCTTCCGCCTGCACCGTGCGACCAACGAGAGCGTCGACCTGACGGTGACGCGCGAGCTGGCCGAACTGTCTGGCGGCGCGCTCGCGCTTGCGGCCGGCGGCGAATACCGGCGCGACGGCTGGCGAGCCATCGGCCTGGCCAGCAACGACCCGAAAGCCTCGCTCAACGGCCAGATCGACCTGCTCGGGGGCGACAGCCAGGCCGCCGGCGCGACGTCGTCGACCAGCAACCAGATCAAGCGCAGCATCAAGTCGCTGTTCGCGGAACTCGAGGCGCCGGTGACGAAGTCGCTGACGCTCAATGCCGCGCTGCGCGCCGACAAGTACGGGGATCTCGGCGAGACCACCGTGAATCCGAAGCTGAGCGTGCGTTGGCAGCCCTCCAAGGCCTTCCTGCTGCGCGGCTCGGCGAACACCGGCTATCGCGCCCCGAGCCTGCCGGAGATCTACACGAAAGAAACCGAGCGGACTTCGATGTCCACGTTCGATGACCCGACGCTGTGCCCGACGGTCAACGGCGTCGAGACACCCGCGCCCGGCTACACGCCCGAGCAGGTCTGCAACCTGACCGGCCGCTTCCAGATCACCAAGGTGCCCTCCAACTCAGGGGTCAAGTCGGAGACCTCGCGCAGCTTCACCTTCGGAATGGCCTTCGAGCCAGTCAACAGCGTGGCGGTCACGCTCGACTACTGGCACACGCAGATCAACGACGTGATCGGCAACCGCTCGATCGACTTCATCCTCAACAACCCCAGCCTTTACCCCACCGCTTTCCGGCGCAATCCGGATGGCACGCTGCAGACTGACGCGGTGTTCAACGTTCCGTCGAACGTGGGCGCGATGCGAGGCTCGGGCATCGACGCGAGCATTCGCGTCACGGCACCGCAGTCCGACTACGGCGTCTTCTCCGGCGCCCTGGACGTGGCCTACCTGACGCGCTGGGACGCACGCTCGCCGGAAGCCAACGGGGGTGACTGGATTTCTGCACTCGGCCAGTTCAACGATGTCGTGCCGGTCAACCCGAACGCGGGCTTGAGCAACGCGACGCGGGGCATGAACTTCCGCTGGCGGCATACGGCGTCGATCGGCTGGAAGCGCGGTGACTGGGAAACGACGCTGTCGCAGCGCTACCAGAGCAAGATCCGCGACCAGAACCTGCCGGCGCGCACCGGTGCGGGTACCTCCGGGCCGCGCGACGTGTCGTCCTACGAGCAGTACAACATCGCCCTGTCCTATTCTGGCGTGAAGAACCTCAAGCTGGGCTTCGGCGTCAACAACCTGTTCGACGCCAAGCCGCCATTGACCAACCACAATGGCTACCAGGGCTACCTGACCAGCAGTGTCGATGTGCTGGGGCGCGCGTACCGGCTCAGCGCCGAGTACAAGTTCTGAGCGCGCCTGCCGGGGCCCCGTGCGCCTGCCGGCGCACGGGCAGACCGGTCTGCTACCTCCAGGATCCTCAGGATGAACACTGTCTCCCATCGCTCCGCACGGCTTGCGGGTCTCTCGGTGGTTGTCGTGTTGATGGCGGCAGCGGGCGGCTGCCAGGCGCCCGCCGCAGCCCCTGCAAAAGCAGCGCTGCGCTCGCCGCTTGACGCCTTTCCGGGTGCCGAAGGCGCCGGGCGCCACGCACTCGGCGGCCGCGGCGGCGTGGTCCACCGCGTCACGCATCTGGGCGACGACGGGCCCGGCTCGCTGCGTGCGGCCGTCGAGGCCAAGGGCGCGCGCACCGTCGTCTTCGCGGTGTCCGGGACGATCCTGCTGAAGAAGCCGCTGCGAGTCGAGAACGGCCGGCTCACCATTGCGGGGCAGACCGCACCGGGTGACGGCATCACCCTGCGCGGGCAGCCGTTCGAGATCGCCGCCGACGACGTGGTCGTTCGCTACATCCGCTCCCGCCTGGGCGACGAGGCGCGCGCCGACGGCGATGCGATGGGCGTGGTCGCGGGGCGCCGCATCGTGTACGACCACGTCTCGGCAAGCTGGTCGACCGACGAGTCACTGTCAGTCAGCGCCCGATTCGACACCACGGCACGCTCGTTCGACGAGGTCACGGTGCAGTGGAGCGTGATCGCCGAGTCGTTGAACCTGAACGCGGCGAAGGCGGGGCAGGCTCATGGCTTCGGTTCATTGCTGCGCGCCGGGCGCGGCGCACGCGTCAGCATGCACCACAACCTGTGGGCCCATCACCTGGACCGCATGCCGCGGCCGGGCAACTGGCTCGACCCCGTCACCGATCCTGTCGGGGGGCTGTTCGATTTCCGCTCCAACGTCTTCTACAACTGGGGGCGTGGGCGCGCCGGCTACAACCTCGACCGCACCGGCACCCGCTCGACCTACAACTTCATCGACAACGCCTACGTGCGAGGCCCGCAATCGAAGGGGGCCTATGCATTCGAAGAGAGCAGCCCGAACGCGCTGGCCTTCTTCGCCGGAAATACGATGGACGGCATCGAACCGGCCGATCCGTACGCGCTGGTGCTGGCGCACCGCGAGCACCTGCCCGCGGGCCTGCCGGCGGGCTACAAGCTCGCCACGCCGATCCAGGTGGGTGCAGTGGCCGCAGACCCGGCGCCGCGCGCCTACGAGCGCGTGCTGGCGGGTGCCGGTGCCGCGCTGGTGCGCGACGCCGTCGACCTGCGCATCGTCGAGCAGGTTCGCTCGCGCAGCGGGCGCCTCATCGACAGCCAGCGCGAGGTCGGCGGCTGGCCGGCGCTGCAGTCCGCGGTGGCTCCGCTCGACAGCGATGGCGACGGCATCCCGGATGTGTGGGAGCGCGCCCACGGCCTGGACTCCGCCCATGCGGAAGACGCTGCGCTCAGCGAGCCAGCCAGCGGCTTCACCTGGCTGGAGGTCTACCTGGCCGAACTGGCCGCAGGGCAGGTCTCGCCGCTGACGGGCGCACCCACGAGCATCTTGAGCGCCACCGAACGGACGCAGCTCGGCTGGGCCGCCGAGGCGCGTGGTGGCCGAGGCGGACGCATCCTGCGCGTGACTCATCTCGGTGCCAGCGGCCCGGGCTCCTTGCGCGAGGCGGTCGAGTTCGAGGGGCCGCGCATCGTCGTGTTCGAGGTCGGCGGGGTGATCGACATGGCCGGCGCGCCGCTGGCGATCCGCCATCCGTTCCTGACCATCGCCGGGCAGACCGCGCCGCCGCCGGGCATCACGGTCGTGCATGCCGAGACGAGCATCGACACGCACGACGTGATCGTGCAGCACCTGGCCTTTCGTCCGGGCGAGTGGGGGCGGCCCAAGCGCGCCGGCGGTGACCAGGACGGCCTGTCCACGCTGGGTGGGGCGAGCCGGGTGATCGTCGACCATTGCAGCTTCTCGTGGGCGACCGACGAGAACCTCTCGGCCTCGGGCCCGCGGTTCGACGGCGGCGAACGTGCCGAGGACTGGCGCCGCCACACCTCGCACGACATCACCTTCAGCCACAACCTGATCTACGAAGGCTTGAGCCACTCGGTGCACCAGAAGGGCGAGCATTCCAAGGGCTCGCTGATCCACGACAACGCCAGCGGAATCCTGCTGTTCGGCAACGTCTACGTGTCCAACCGCCAGCGCAATGCCTTGTTCAAGGGCGGCACGCGTAGCGCGATGGTCAACAACCTCGTCTTCAACCCCGGCGACCGGGCGATCCACTACAACCTCGTTGGCGGCGAATGGAAGGGGCGCGCGCACGAGACCGGGCAACTGACGCTGATCGGCAACGTGATGCGGCACGGGCCGGACAGCGAAGCCGGCCTGCCGCTGGTGAGTATCGGCGGGCAGGGTGACGTTGCGCTCTTCATGGCCGACAACCTGGCGTTCGACCGCCGTGGCGCGCCTGTGCCGCTGCTGGGCGACATCTCGGGCGGCCGCGCTCATGTGCTGCCCGCACCGAGCCCCGACCTGCCGGCCGGGCTGCGTGCACTGCCGGCCGGAAGCCTGGAGGCCGAGCTGCCAGCGCGCGTCGGGGCGCGGCCCTGGAACCGCGATCCGCTCGACCGCCGCGTGCTCGACGACATGGCGCGCGGTATCGGCCGCATCATCAACGACGAGAACCAGAACCCGCTCGGCACTCCGCGCCGCGAAGCGACCCGGCGCGCCTTCCGCGCCGAGGACTGGGACCTCGACCGCCTGTCGCCGCGCGCCGGCTGGGCTGCCTTGTTGTCAGGCCAGTGATTTCGCGAAGCCGCCGCCAGCGGGCCGCCAGTCGGTGCGCGCCGGGTCGGTGGCCGGCAATGGCAGAGCGATCGGCGCGCCGTCGGCTGCGGCTGATGCATAGATGGCCGTGACCAGCGACAGTGCCGCCTCGGCCTCGTCGAGCGTGACCGGCGGCGGTGAGCCGTTGCGCAGGCTCGCGTGGATCAGCTCGAACAGCCGCTCGAAGCCTTCGCGCGCCGGCGGCAACGCGGCCAGGGCCTCGTGCAGCTGTGCTTCGATCGCCGGCGTGGCAGCCTCGAACCTCCACGGGCCCTGCGCCGGCCGATAGGGGTTGGCGCTCGCGCTCTCGACGCTCAGGTCGGCGAACAGGAAGCGCAGGCGCGAGCGGTTGCTGGTGGCGCCCAGCGTGGCGGACAGCGAAGCGAGCGAGCCATCGGCCATGCGCAGCGCGGCGGCCAGGCAATCCTCGACCTCGATGTCGTTGACGCGGGTGGCGAGCTGGGCGGAGACCGTGTGCACCGGGCCGAGCACGTGCGTGAGCATGTCGTGGGCATGGATCGCCTGCGTGAGGCACACGCCACCGCGCTCGGTGGCCCAGCGGCCGCGCCATGCCGTCGCGTAGTACTCGGCGCCGCGCCGCCAGTGGGTCTCGATGGTGGCCACGAGTGCGTGCCGCGCGAAACCGCAGGCCTGCAGGTGCTTGAGCTGGCGCAGCCCTTCGCCGAAGCGCGACTGGAACACCGGGAAAACCTGTGCCTCGCCCTGCGCCAGCGCGAGCCGCAGTTGCGCCAGTTCGTCCAGCGAGCCGACCAGCGGCTTTTCGCACACGACGTGTTTGCCTGCCGCCAGCACCTGGCGGATCTGCGCCAGGTGCAGGTGCGGGGGCGTGCAAAGGGCCACGATGTCGACGGACGGGTCGGCGAGCACGTCGTCCAGGTGGCGCAGGGCCATGGCCTTGGTGCCGAGCCGACGGGCCGTCGCGGCCAGGCGGCCTTCGTCGAGGTCACACACGGCGCGCACTTCATAGAGCGCCGCCAGTGCGGCCAGCGCGTCGAGGTGATGCTGGCCGACGCCCAGGCCGACGACGGCGATGCCCAGCGCGCCGCTCGTGCGTTTCATGTCGATGCCTTCGCGGCCATCGCCTGCGCGCGCAGCGCCAGCTCGATGGCCAGTAGGCAGTGCGCCTGCGGCATCGCCGTCTCGGTGCGCCCGCGCACGTCGGCCAGCAGCCGCTGCGCGAACGGAAGCGGCGCATCGCGGCAGTCGACGTGGCGCGTGCCTGTTGCATCGACTAGGAACAGGTGGTCGCCGCCGGGCCGCCCGGCCGGGTCGACGTACTTGCGCAACTCGATGTGGCCCTCGGTGCCGAGCAGCGTCAATCGCCCGTCGCCCCAGGTGGGCAGGCCGTCCGCACTGAGCCAGTCCACCCGGGCCTGGCCGCTGCAGCCGTCGCCTCGCAGCATCATCTCGCCGAAGTCCTCGAACCCCTTGTGCTCGCGGTGCCCATGATTGGCCACCAGCGCGCTGACCACCTCGGCGCGCGTTGTGCCGGTGTAGTGGAGGAACTGCTCGGTCTGGTGAGAGCCGATGTCGCACAGGATGCCGCCGTGGCGCGAGGCATCGAAGAACCAGTCGGGTCGCGGTGCGCCGCCCACGCGGTGCGGGCCGAGGCCGGCGGTGTGCACGACGCGGCCGATCGCGCCGGCCGCCACCAGCTCGCTGGCGCGCGTTGCGGCGCGCACGGCGAAGCGCTCCGAGAACCACACCGAGAGGATGCGGCCGGTCTGCTGCTGAACGCGCTGCAACATCGCCAATTGATCGAGCGAGATCGCGGCAGGCTTGGCAACCAGCACGTCCTTGCCATGGCGCATCGCCAGGGCGGCCAGACCCGCGCGCGTGTCGGGCGCGGTGGCCACGAGCACGAGATCGATGCGATCGTCTTCCAGCACGGCGGCGAGCTCTGCGACACGCCGGGCGACGGCGAAGCTCTGCATGAATTCGGCGCTGCGCTCTTCGTCGCTGGCGTGCAGCGCAACGATGCTCGCGCCGGCTGCGACCAAGGCTTTGGCCTGCCCGAAGGCATGTGGATGCGCGAGCCCGATTGCGCCGACACGCACCCCGTGGCCTGTCGAACTCATCGGAACCAATCGGCGGTGGGCAGGCGCAAGCGGCGCATCTCGTCAATGGCCATCTGCGCGATCGCATCGGCCCCGGCCGCGCTGAAATGCGTGTCGTCTCGCAAGCCGTCGGGCCACCTGGGGTGTGTGCCGGGTTCGATCCACATGTACAGGCGCTTGGCCTGCTCCGGCCCCAGCGATTGCACCAGGTAAGCGCTGGCACGGTTCAATTCCAGCAAGGGCACGTTCTTCGCGTTCGCGACTTCGCGCATCGTGGCGGGGTAGTCGCCGAGTGTCTCGACGAGTCGGCCTTCGGCGTCGAACTTGCGCCTCACCACCGGCGTCGCGAGGATCGGCGTGGCGCCGCGTTCGCGCACCTCATCGACGAAGCACGCGAGGTTCTCGCGGTAGGTCGTGCGGGCCTCGGCGTGGCGGGCAGGGTCGCCGACCTTCTGGTCGTTATGGCCGAACTGGATGATCACGAAGTCGCCCGGCCGCAGTGCGTCGACCAGGCGCTGCCACTTGCCCTGGTCGCGAAACGAGCGCGTCGAGCGGCCGCCGGCTGCATGGTTGACGATCCGCAAGGGCTGCCACGCGCGTGCGCGCAACATCTGTCCCCAGCCGCGCTCGGGCAGGGCGGGTTCGAGTGCCTTGGTCGCCATGGTCGAGTCGCCCGCCAGGTGCAGCGCCGCATCGACGCCGTCGGACGCGCGCACCGAATGGGCGCACGCGCACAGCAGTGTCGGCGCAGCCGCAACGGCCCCCGCCAGCGCCAAGAGCTTGCGGCGTCTGCGGGTCATCGCCGAGTTCACTGCCATGTCGATCTGGTTTAATACCGCCGTGGGTCTTCAGTTGAAACACGGTTTCAAGAACAAGATTCTAGGACTCTGACAATAGAAACGGAACAGGGTTTCAACCCTGACGGAACATGGAAGATGATTCGGTAGACAGCAAGCATCCAGAATCCGTGGCTGCGGTGTTGAAGGTGTTCGCCGTGTTGCAGGCGCTGTCCGAGCGCAGCGAACTCGGCATCTCCGACCTGTCGACCCGTCTGGCCATGCCCAAGGCCACGGTCTACCGCTTTTTGCAGACCATGAAGACGCTCGGCTTCGTGCGGCAGGACGCCGACAACGAGCGCTACGGCCTGACGATGAAGCTCTTCGAACTGGGCAGCAAGGCATTGCGATTCCCGGATCTGGTCGAGTTTGCCAAGCCGCACATGCAGCAACTCTCCGACTTGACCGGGGAGACGGTGCACCTGGGCATGCTGATCGACAGCGAGATCATCTACGTGCACAAGGTCGATTCGCGCCACATGCTGGGCATGTATTCGCGTGTCGGGCGCCGGGCGCCACTGCACTGCACGGCGATCGGCAAGGTGCTGATGGCCTGGGATACGCCGGCGCGCCGCAACCGCGTCCTCGAAGGCTGCGATTTCAAGCGCTTTCGCGACAAGACGATCACCAGCCGCGTTGCCTTCGATGCGGAACTCGAACGCACGCTGGTCCAGGGCTTCGGTGTCGACCGCGAGGAGTTCGACGACCACATCCGCTGCATCGGCATCCCCATCTTCGATGGCATGAGCCAGGTCGTCGCGGGCCTGAGCGTGTCTTTCCCGACCTTCCGCTACGACGAGGCGCTCGAGCCACAGCTCGTGGGCATGCTGCGTGACGCAAGCCGCTCGATCTCGTCGCAACTGGGCTGCACCGAGTTCCCGCTCGATGCGCCACGCGCAGCCAGGCGCTGAGTCCCTGGGGCGGGCACAGCTGGAGCTGAGTGATCAGTTGTCGTATAAGCTGAGCGGGCCTGAGGAACTTGCGCCGCTCGGGGTGGCGCCATGGCTCGAAGGAAGGCAATGAACACCGAGATGCCCTCTGCGAGGCGGCCACGCACCCTGGCGCTGCGGCTCGTCGAGGTATTGGGCGAGCGCATACGCGACGGCCGCCTGGCGCCGGGCGACAAATTGCCCACCGAGGCAGCCGTGATGGCCGAGTTCGGCGTCAGCCGCACGGTGGTGCGCGAGGCCATCTCCAAGCTGCAGGCGGCCGGCATGGTCGAGACGCGGCACGGCATCGGCACCTTCGTGGTCGGCGCGGGCGACGCGTCGGCCTTTCGCATCGAACCTCAACAGCTCGCCACGCTGCGCGACGTGATCGCGGTGCTCGAGCTTCGCATCGGCATCGAGAGCGAGGCCGCGGGTCTGGCGGCGCAGCGGCGCACCTCGGCCAACCTGGCCGTGATGCGCAGCGCGCTCGACGCCTTCGCCGCCGCCGTGGAAGAGGGCCGCGACGCGGTCGCCGCCGACTTCCAGTTCCACACCGAAATCGCCCGTGCGACGCAGAACGAGCACTTCGCCGGCCTGCTGGCCACGCTCGGCGCGCAGATCATTCCGCGCGCTCGGCTCGAGGCGAGCGCCGCGCTGGAACCGGCGCAGCAGTCCTACCTGCGGCGCGTCAACGCCGAGCACGAGAGCATCTACGACGCCATTGCGGCGCAGGACGCCGAGGCGGCGCGCGCGGCGATGCGCACGCACCTGGCCAACAGCCGCGAGCGCCGCCGCCGGGCCTTCGCGTCGGCTGCCTGAAGGGTATTCCAGGCTTGACTTTGCGATCCCAAGTTGTACGATGACTGACAACTTGATCGATTGCATTCCGTCTGCTCCTCCCTGATCGACTGCCATGAAGAAACTGCTCACCCTCGCGACCCTCGCCTTCGCTCTCGTGGCCCCGGCCCAGGCCTGGCCCGACAAGACCATCACCCTCGTCGTGCCCTTCCCGCCGGGCGGCTCGACCGACACGCTGGCGCGCAGCATCGGTCAGAAGATGCAGGACAAGCTCGGCCAGGCGGTGATCGTCGACAACAAGGCCGGTGCCACGGGCACCATCGGCGCCGCGCTGGTCGAGCGCGCCGCGCCGGACGGCTACACCGTGCTGGTGTCGTCGCTCGGCCCGTTCGTGATCGCGCCGCACCTGCTCAAGAACGTGCCCTACGACGCCGGCAAGGACTTCGACCTGCTCACCGTCGCCGTGCAGGCGCCCAACGTGCTCGTGGTGCCGGCCGCCTCGCCGCACCACAGCGTTGCCGACGTCATCGCGGCGCTGAAGAAGTCGCCCGACAAGTTGAGCTTCGCCTCGTCGGGCAACGGCTCGTCGGACCACCTGACTGCCGAACTGTTCTGGCTGCAGACCGGCACCGCCGGCGTTCACGTGCCCTACAAGGGCGGCGCGCCGGCCATCAGCGACCTGCTCGGCGCTCAGGTCGATGCCTCGTTCCAGAACATCAACGCCATCCTGCAGCACGTGGCCAGCGGCAAGCTGCGCGCGCTGGCCGTCACCGGCGCCAAGCGCTCGGCGCTGTTGCCGCAGGTGCCCACGCTGACCGAATCGGGTGTGAAGGACGCCGACGTCTATTCGTGGCAAGGCATCGCCGCACCCAAGGGGCTGCCGGCCGACGTCAAGGCGAAGTTGCATGCCGCGATCGTGGCCGCACTGAACGACCCGGCGGTCAAGCCCAAGCTGCTCGAGGTCGGCTTCGAGATCGTCGCCAACACGCCCGAGCAGTTCGGCGCCTTCCAGGCTGCAGAGTCGGCGCGCTGGAAGCAACTGATCGACAGCCGCAAGATCACGGCGGATTGACGCACCGATGGCCAAGAGCTCCACCCCCGTCGTCACCTCGCTGCAGGCGATCCCCGTCGCCGGCCGCGACAGCATGCTGCTCAACCTGAGCGGCGCGCACGGCCCCTTCTTCACGCGCAACCTGCTGATCCTCACCGACAGCGCGGGCCGCAGCGGCGTCGGCGAAGTGCCCGGCGGCGAGAAGATCCGCCAGACGCTGGAGGATGCACGCGAGCTCGTCGTCGGCCAGCCGGTGGCGAACGTGCAGGCCGTCATGCAGCAGATGCAGCGCCGCTTCGCCGACCGCGATGCCGGCGGCCGCGGGCTGCAGACCTTCGACCTGCGCACCACCATCCACGCCGTCACCGCCGTCGAGTCGGCGCTGCTCGACCTGCTCGGCCAGCACCTGGGCCTGCCGGTGGCGGCGCTGCTCGGCGAGGGTCAGCAGCGCGAGTCGGTGGAGATGCTCGGCTACCTGTTCTTCGTCGGCGACCGCCGGAAGACCGACCTGCCGTACGCGAGCGAGGCCGGTGCCGACGATGCCTGGTCGCGCCTGCGCCACGAGCCGGCGATGGACGCGCAGGCCATCGTGCGCCTGGCCGAGGCGGCACGCGAGCGTTACGGCTTCAACGACTTCAAGCTCAAGGGCGGTGTGCTCGCCGGCGACGCGGAAGTGGACGCGGTGATCGCGTTGCACGAGCGCTTCCCGCAGGCCCGCGTCACGCTCGACCCCAACGGCGGCTGGCTGCTGAAGGACGCGATCCGCCTGGGCCAGCGCATGCGCGGCGTGGTCGCCTACGCCGAAGACCCCTGCGGCGCCGAGCAGGGGTTCAGCGGCCGAGAGGTGATGGCCGAATTCCGCCGCGCCACCGGGCTGCCCACCGCCACCAACATGGTCGCCACCGACTGGCGGCAGCTGGCGCACGCGCTGTCGCTGCAGTCGGTCGACATCCCGCTGGCCGACCCGCATTTTTGGACCATGGCCGGCTCGGTGCGTGTCGCGCAGACCTGCCGCGACTGGGGCCTGACCTGGGGCTCGCACTCGAACAACCACTTCGACGTCTCGCTGGCGATGTTCACCCACGTCGGCGCCGCCGCACCGGGCAAGGTGACGGCGATCGACACGCACTGGATCTGGCAGGACGGCCAGCGCCTGACGAAGGAGCCGCTGCAGATCGTCGGCGGCCATGTGCAGGTGCCGAAGCAGCCGGGGCTCGGCGTCGAGCTCGACATGGCCGAGGTGCACAAGGCGCACCAGCTCTACCAGCAGCACGGCCTGGGTGCCCGCGACGACGCGATGGCGATGCAGTACCTGGTGCCGAACTGGACTTTCGACCCCAAGCGGCCGTGCATGGTCCGCTGACGCACCGCAACCTTCACCTTCCAGGAAACACCATGAAGAAGCTGATACTCGTCGCGCTGGCGGCGTTCACCGTGAACGCCTCGGCCCAGGCCTGGCCGAACAAGCCGATCCGCATCGTCGTGCCCTACCCACCGGGCGGCTCGTCGGACATCATCGCGCGGGCCATCTCGCAGCCGCTGTCCGAGGCGCTGAAGACGACGGTGATCGTCGAGAACAGGCCGGGGGCGAACGGCAACACCGGCACCGATTCGGTGGCGAAATCGAACGACGGCCACACGCTGCTGCTGTGCGACGTCGGCGCATTGGCCATCACGGCCTCGGTCTACAAGCAACTGCCCTTCGAGCCGAGCAAGGACCTGCGCGGCGTCACCATGCTGGCCTACTCGCCGCACCTGCTCGTGGTGCACCCTTCGGTGAAGGCGAACAACCTGCAGGAGCTGGTGGCGCTGTCGCACAAGGAGAAGCTCAACTTCGCCGTCACCGCCATCGGCAGCGCACCGCACCTGGCCGGCGTGGCGGTGGAGAAGGCGACGAAGGCGGAGTGGACCTACATCCCCTACAAGGGCGGCTCGCAGGCCATCGGCGACACCGTGGCCGGCCAGACGCAGGTGCTGATGAACGGCATGCTCGCCACGCTGCCGATGGTGCAGTCGGGCAAGCTGAAGGTGCTGGGCGTCTCCAAGGCCACGCGCGTGCCGCTGCTGGCCAACGTGCCGACCATCGCCGAGCAGGGCGTGAAGGGTTTCGAGTCGGGCACCTGGCAGGGTCTGCTGGTGCCTGCGGCCACGCCGCCGGCGGTGGTGGCGCGCCTGTCGGCCGAGCTGACCCGCATCATCCGCTCGCCCGAGGTGCGCGAGCGCCTCGTCTCGCAAGGCGCCGAGGTCTATACGATGTCGCCGACCGAGTTCAGCGCCTTCTTCGATCGCGAGCGCAAGAACTGGGCGGGCGTCGTCGCCGAGGGCGGCGTGAAGATCGACTGAAAGGAACCCTTTGAAGCACCGCATCCTGCAAGCCGGCCGGCTGCTGCCCTCGCTCGAGGCGCGCCTGGCTGCAGAGTTCGACACCCACCTGCTCGCCTCCGAGGCCGACCCGCAGGCTTTCCTGGCGGCGCACGGCGGCGAGTTCGAGGGCTTCGTCACCTCGGCCGGCGTGGGGTTCAACGCCGCCACCCTGGAGCTCATGCCGAAGCTGCGCGTGGTCTCCAGCTTTGGGGTCGGCCTGGACAAGCTGGACCTGGCCGCCGCCAAGGCCCGCGGCATCGCCGTGGGCTACACGCCCGACGTGCTGAACGATTGCGTGGCCGACCTCGCCATGGTGCTGATGCTCGACGTGGCGCGACGCGTCAGCGAGGCCGATCGCTACGTGCGCCGCGGCGGCTGGACGACGCCCGGCGTGGCCAGCTACCCGCTGGCGCGCAAGGTCAGCGGCGCGAAGCTGGGTATCGTCGGCCTGGGCCGCATCGGGCAGACCATCGCCAAGCGCGCGGGCGGCTTCGAGATGGACATCCGCTATCACAGCCGCCGCCCGGTCGAAGGCGCGCCGTGGCGCCACGAGCCTTCGCTGATCGAGCTGGCGCGCTGGTGCGACTTCCTCATTGTCATCACCGCCGGCGGCGCGGGCACGAAGCACCTGATCAACGCCGAGGTACTCGATGCGCTGGGCCCGCGCGGCTTCATCGTCAACGTGGCGCGCGGCTCGGTGATCGACGAGGCGGCGCTGGTGCGTGCGCTGCTCGACCAGCGCATCGCCGGCGCGGGCCTCGACGTGTTCGAGAACGAGCCGCAGGTGCCCACCGAGCTCTTCACGCTGGACAACGTGGTGCTGCTGCCGCACATCGCCAGCGGAACGCAGGAAACGCGGCAGGCCATGGCCGACCGTACCTACGACAACCTGCAGGGCTTCCTGCGCGACGGCCGCATGGTCTCGCCGGCGCCGCTGCCGAACTGAATCCGACCGAGGGAACAGAGATGAGAGAGAACCGACTGCGCACGCTGTGGAAGGCCGACCAGGCTGCGGTGAACGGCTGGCTGGCGATCCCGAACAGTTTTTCCGCCGAGGTCATGGCCCACCAGGGCTGGGACTCGCTGACCATCGACCTGCAGCATGGCGTGATCGACTACGCCGCCATGGTGACCATGCTGCAGGCCATCTCGACCACCGCCACTGTGCCGGTGGTGCGCGTGCCCTGGCTGGAGCCGGGCATCATCATGAAGTCGCTCGATGCCGGCGCCTACGGCGTGATCTGCCCGATGGTCAGCACCCGCGAGGAGGCGCAGCGTTTCATCGCCTACACGAACTACGCGCCGCGCGGCACGCGCAGCTTCGGCCCGGTGCGCGCAACGCTGTACGGCGGCGCCGACTACCCGGCGCAGGCCAACGACACCATCGTGCGCTTCGCGATGATCGAGACGACGCAGGCGCTGGACAACCTCGAGGCCATCCTCTCCGTCGAAGGGCTGGACGCGATCTACATCGGCCCCTCGGACCTCTCGCTGGCACTGGGCTGCAAGCCGGTGTTCGACGATGTCGACCCGAAGGCCGCGCAGGCCATCGACCACATCGTCGAGCGTGCCAAGGCGCACGGCGTGGTGGCCGGCATCCACAACGGCCGGCCCGACGTGGCCCGCGGCCGCATCGCCAAGGGATTTCGCTTCGTGACCGTGGGCTCGGATGCACGGCTGCTGGCCGGCGGCTCGCAGGACCTGCTCGGCGCGATGCGCGCGAAGTGAACACGAGGGAGCACACATGAAGATCGGATTCATCGGGCTGGGCATCATGGGCGCGCCGATGGCGGGCCACCTGCGCGCGGCCGGCCACGAGTTGTTCGTGCACACGCGCAGCAAGGTGCCGGCGGCGCTGTCGGATGCGGGCGCGGTCGCCTGCGGCTCGGCCCAGGAGGTGGCGCAGCGCGCCGACATCGTCTTCACGATGGTTCCGGACACGCCGGACGTGGAAAAGGTGCTGTTCGGCGAGAGCGGGGTGGCCGCAGGCCTGAGCAAGGGCAAGACCGTGGTGGACATGAGCTCCATCTCGCCGATCGAGACCAAGGCCTTCGCCAGGCGGATCAACGAGCTGGGCTGCGACTACCTCGACGCGCCGGTGTCCGGCGGCGAAGTCGGCGCCAAGGCGGCCAGCCTGACCATCATGGTCGGCGGCCCGCAGACGGCGTTCGACAAGGTGCTGCCGCTGTTCCAGCTGATGGGCAAGAACATCACCCTGGTGGGCGGCAATGGCGACGGGCAGACCACCAAGGTGGCCAACCAGATCATCGTCGCGCTGAACATCGCCGCGGTGGGTGAAGCGCTCGTGTTCGCCAGCAAGGCCGGAGCCGACCCGGCCAAGGTGCGCCAGGCGCTGATGGGCGGCTTCGCGGCCAGCCGCATCCTCGAGGTGCACGGCGAGCGCATGATCAAGCGCACCTTCAACCCGGGGTTCCGAATCGCACTGCACCAGAAGGATCTGAACCTGGCGCTGCAAGGCGCCAAGGCGCTGGGCGTGAGCCTGCCGGGCACGGCCAACGTGGCGCAGCTGATGCAGGCCTGCGCGGCGCACGGCCTGCAGGACCAGGACCATTCGGCCGTGGTGCGCGCGCTGGAACTGCTGGCAAAACACGACATCGCCTGAGCCGCCGAAGCGAGGCGCCTCTGCAAGTGCGCAGCGCAGGCGGCTCACCGCAGGCCGACGCTGGCCAGCTTCGCAGGGCCCTCGCTTTGGCCTGAGCGCGCTCAAGGGCCGTGCAACGCGGCGGCGTGTCGCGCAGGCCTATTGATCCACCGCAAGACGCCTGTCAAGGGGGCGAGACACAGTCCATTCCATCGAGAACCACATCCGGGGACTGCGCTTGGACACCCACACCACCAGCAGCGGCACCTCCGCCCGGCCCGTGCGGGCCATGCGGCCGCGCCGAATCGCACCGGGTTCGATCCCGGCGCCAGCGGCGGGCGGCGCCGCGTTCTGGACGGCCGTGCTCGGCCCGCCGGCCTTGCCGGTCGAAATCCTCACCGCCCTGCAGGAAATGGCGCAGGTGCGGGAACTGCCTGCCGGCAGCCTGCTCGTCTCCAGCCGTGAACAGGCACGCGACCTGTGCCTGCTCGCCCGCGGCGATGCGGCGCTGGGCACCGCACCCGACGACGGGCCGTTCCAGCCCGAGCGCAGCCTGCAGGGGCCGGCCTGGATCGACGCCAGCAGCGCCTGGCTGGGCGGCACGCCGGCGCAGGACGCGATGGCACTGTCCGACGTGCAGGTGGTGACGCTGCCGCGCGCCGAGGTGCAATCGCTTCTGCAGCGCTACCCCGAACTCGGCCGGCGCATCGTCGTGACGCTTGCGCAACAGGTTCACTCGCTCACGATGGCGACCCACGACCTGATGCACAAGGACGCAGAAGGCCGCTTTGCAGCCTGGTTGTTGCAGCGCTGCGCCAGCGAAGCGGGCAGCGACGGCTCGATCACCGTGGCGCTGAGCGAGCGCAAGCGTGACATCGCATCGCAGTTGGCCATCACGCCCGAGACCTTGTCGCGCCTGCTGCGCCAGCTCAGCCGCAAGGGCCTGATCTACGTGATGGGCTACACCGTCAAGGTGCTGGACGTCGCTGCACTGCGCAGGCTGGCCGAAGCCTGAGCCTGGGCCCGCGAGGGCCCGCAGGCGGCACTCGCCGCCTGCAGCAGTTGCGCCACCACGGACGCGGCGATCACCTCGGGCTCCTTGCCCTCGATGCCCGGCACGCCGATCGGGCATGTCATGCGTGCGATCGCCTGCGCGGCGATACCACGCTCCTCGAAGCGGTGGATGAAGCGCGCGCGCTTGGTCTGCGAACCGATCAGCCCGAAGAAGCCGAAGTCGCCGCGACGCAGGATCGCCTCGGCGATACGCAGGTCGAGGTCGTGCCGGTGCGTCAGCACCAGGTAGAAGGCACCGCGCGGCGCCTCCTTCACCTCGGCGTCGAGGCTGTCGACGCAGACCTTGCGCGTGTGCGCGGGCAGCGCGCTGTCGGGCGGGAACTCCTCGTCGCGCTCGTCGATCCATTCGACGTGCACGTTCAGCGGCGCCAGCGCGTTGACGATCGCGCGGCCGACATGGCCGGCGCCGTACAGCTGCAGGTGAAAGCGCGGCGCGGCCATCGGCCAGGCCGCGACGGACGAGGCATCGAGCCGCGAGAAGCCCAGCGTCACCGCCCCACCGCAGCACTGGCCCAGCGCCGGGCCGAGCGGGTAGTGCGCCGATTGCGGCACGGTCTCGCCCGCCGCGAGCAGGCGACGCGCGCGCTCGATTGCCTTCAGCTCCAGGTGCCCGCCGCCGATCGTGCCCTCGCATTGCGTGGCGCTCACCAGCATGCGCGTGCCGGCCTCGCGCGGCGCGGAGCCCAGCGCCTGGGTGACTTCCACCAGCACGGCCGATGTGCCGTCGGCGAGCCAGCGGGCGGCGGTGTCGCGCAGCGAGGCCATCGCCTCAGCCTCGCTGCACGGCCGTGAGTGCGCGCAGGATGGACTCGCTGGTGGCCGGCGCGGCGAGCGGCGGGTCGACCCGGTGCCCGCCCACCGACGACACCGCATCGCGGATCGCATAGAACACCGAGAAGGGCAGCAGCAGCGGCGGCTCGCCGACCGCCTTGCTGCGGTGGATGCTGTCTTCGACGTTGTCGTTCTCGAACAGCCTCACGTTGAACACCGGCGGGCAGTCGTTGGCCGTCGGGATCTTGTAGGTGCTCGGCGCATGCGTCATCAGCTTGCCGCTTTGCGGGTGCCAGACCAGCTCTTCCATCGTCAGCCAGCCCATGCCCTGGATGAAGGCGCCCTCGACCTGGCCGATGTCGAGCGCCGGGTTGAGCGAGCGGCCCACGTCGTGCAGCACGTCGGCGCGCAGCAGCTTCCATTCGCCGGTCAGCGTGTCCACCAGCACCTCGCTGACCGCCGCGCCGTAGGCGAAGTAGTAGAACGGCCGGCCCTGCAGCTTGTCGCGGTCCCAGCTCAGGCCGGGCGTGGCGTAGAAGCCGTCGGACCAGAGCTGCACACGGTCCTGGTAGGCCTGCGCGACCAGGGCCGAGAAGGGCAGCGACCGACCGTTGACCTCGACCTTGCCGTCGGCGAATCGCACCGCCGCGGCATCGCCGCCGTGGTGGGCGGCGGCGCAGGCGGCCAGCCGCTCGCGGATCTGCCGGGCCGCGTCCTGCGCGGCCTTGCCGTTCAGGTCGCTGCCCGTCGAGGCGGCGGTGGCCGAGGTGTTGGCGATCTTCTGCGTGTCGGTGGCGGTGACGCGCACCGACTCGAAGCGCACGCCCAGCTCGTGCGCCACCACCTGCGCCACCTTGGTGTTCAGGCCCTGGCCCATCTCGGTGCCGCCGTGGTTCACCAGGATGGAGCCGTCGTTGTAGACGTGCACCAGGGCGCCGGCCTGGTTGAAGTGCTTGACGTTGAACGAGATGCCGAACTTCACCGGCGTCAGCGCCAGGCCGCGCTTGAGCAGCGGGCTGGCGGCGTTGGACTTCGCGATGGCGGCCCGCCGGGCGCGGTAGTCGCTGGTCTTCTCGAGTTCGGCCACCAGTTCGTGGATGACGTTGTCCTCGACCTTCTGGCCATACGGCGTGATCACGCCGTTCCGGCGTTCGGGCGTGCTCTGCCCCTGGCCGTAGAAGTTGACGCGCCGCACGTCCAGCGCGTCCTTGCCCAGCGTGCGCGCCACGCTGTCGAGGATGTTCTCGATGGCGATGGCGCCCTGCGGCCCGCCGAAGCCGCGGAAGGCGGTGTTGCTCTGGGTGTTGGTCTTGCCCGAGTAGCCGTGCATGGCCACGTGCGGCAGCCAGTAGGCGTTGTCGAAGTGGCACAGCGCGCGCGTCATCACCGGTCCGGAGAGATCGGCCGAATGGCCGGCGCGCGAGACCATCGTCACCTCGGCGCCGAGGATGCGGCCCGCGTCGTCGTAGCCGGCCTCGTACTCGTACCAGAAGCAGTGGCGCCGGCCGGTGATGAGGAAGTCGTCGTCGCGGTCCAGGCGCAGCTTGACGGGGCGGTTCAGCTGGCGCGCGGCCACGGCGGCGATGCAGGCGAACGGCGCCGACTGCGACTCCTTGCCGCCGAAGCCGCCGCCCATGCGCCGGCACTCCACCTGCACGTGGTGCGCGTGCAGCTTCAGCGCATGCGCCACCAGGTGCTGCATCTCGCTAGGGTGCTGCGTCGAGCAGTGCACCAGCATGCCGTCGTTCTCTTTCGGGATCGCGTAGCTGATCTGCCCTTCGAGGTAGAACTGCTCCTGCCCGCCGACGTCGAAGCTGCCCTTGATGCGATGCGGCGCGCGCTCGATCGCCGCACGCGCCTCGCCGCGCACCAGGTGCATGGGCGGCAGCACGTACTGGCCCTTGGCATGCGCCTCCTGCGGCGTCAGCACCGCGGGCAGCGGCTCGATCTGCATCACAGCCTTGGCTTGCGCGGCAGCGCGGCGGGCGATGTCGCGCGTCGTGGCGATCACCGCGAACACCGGCTGGCCGAGGTAGCGCAGCTCGGCCTCGGCGAGGATGGGTTCGTCGTGCACGATCGAGCCGCAGTCGTTCGGGCCGGGAATGTCGGCCGCCGTCAGCACAGCCACCACGCCGGGCAGGGCGCGCAGGCCGTCGAGCGAGAGGCCCTTGAGCGTGCCGTGCGCCACCGGCGACAGGCCGAGCGCGCAGTGCAGCGTGCCGGCGAGTTCGGGCAGGTCGTCGATGTAGGTGGCTTCGCCGGCCACGTGAAGATGCGCCGACTCGTGCGGCAGGCCGATGCCGACCTGCGGCGTGGCGTTGGAGAGCAGGGCGGGAGCGATCGGCTTGTTCATCTCAAGCCTCCTCGTGCGTCATGGCGGCGAACACGCTGGTGGCGCTGGCCGGCAGCGGATCTTTCGCGCGCGTCTCGAGCCAGAAGCGCTGCAGCAGGTTGGCCGCCACCTGGGCGCGGTAGGCGGCGCTGGCACGCATGTCGGACAGCGGCTTGAAGTCCTCGGCCAGTGCCGCCTGCGCCGCCGCCACGCTGGCCTGCGACCAGGGCTGGCCGATCAGCGCCGCCTCGGCCGCCGCGGCGCGCTTGACCACCGCCGCCAGGCCGCCGAAGGCCAGCCGCACCGCACTGACCGTGTCGCCGTCGAGCTCGATGGCGAGGCCCGCGCACAGCGCCGAGATGTCGCAGTCGAAGCGCTTGCTGATCTTGTAGGCGCGCACCTGGCGGCGCGCCGGCAGCCCGGGGATCACGATGGCCTGCACGAACTCGCCGGCCTCCAGGCGGTTCTTCATGTAGTCGAGGTAGAACTCGGGCAGCGGCAAACGCCGCACGCGGGCGCCGCGGCGCAACTCGATCTGCGCATCCAGCGCCATCAGCACCGGCGCGCTGTCGCCGATCGGCGAGCCGTTGGCGACGTTGCCGCCCATCGTGCCGGCATGGCGGATCGGCGGCGAGGCGAAACGCAGCCATACGTCGGTGAGCGCAGGCCAGCGCTGCGCCAGCGCTCGCCAGGCGGATTCGAGCGAGGCGCCGGCGCCGATCCACAGGCCGCCTTGCCCACCGGCATCGAGCGGCTCGATGCGCTGCAGTTCCGCGACTGAGCCGAGGTAGACGATCTCGCCCAGTTCGCGGAACTGCTTGTTCACCCACAGGCCCACGTCGGTGGAGCCGGCGAGCAGCCGGGCGTCGGGCTTGGCCTCGCGCAGGCAGGCGAGTTCGTCCAGTGTCTTCGGCGCGTGGAAGCCCGCGCCAGGCGCGTAGTGGAAGCTGTCGGGCCGGGCCATGTCGCGCAGCGCCTGCACCACCGGCGCGGTGTCGAGCGTCGCCGCCGGCAGCTCGAACATGCGCTGCCCGGCGTCGAGGATGGGCCGGTAGCCGGTGCAGCGGCACAGGTTGCCCGAGAGTTCGTCGGCCAGCGCCTGGCGCGTCGGCACGGTGCCGGCGGCGCGGTGCTGCTCGTAGCTCGACCACATCGACATCACGAAGCCCGGCGTGCAGAAGCCGCACTGCGAGCCGTGGCACTCGACCATCGCCTGCTGCGTGGGGTGCAGCGCCTCGCCCGGGGCGATGGCCTTCACGTCCTCGACGCTGAACAGCGCCTTGCCGTCCAGCGTGGGCAGGAACTGGATGCAGGCGTTCACCGTCTGCAGCGACAGGCCGCGCACCGCCTGGGCATCGCCCGGCGCGGCGAGCGTGCCGATGACCACCGTGCAGGCGCCGCAGTCGCCCTCGTTGCAGCCTTCCTTGGTGCCGGTGCAGCGCGCGTCCTCGCGCAGCCAGTCGAGCACGCTGCGCGTCGGGGCGGCGTCGGCCACTTCGACGACGCGGCCACGGTGGAAGAAGCGGATCGGGCGGGTGTGCATGGCGCGCTCAGGACAGATGCGGACGGACGCACGGTACGCCCTTGAGCGGCCCTGCGTATACGATGATGTGCATATTACCTATGATGGAACTCATATGGCACAGCGCGGCGATTTCGACAAGATCGAGCTCCATCTCATCCGGGTGTTGCAGACCTTGATCACCGAACGCAGCGTATCCCGGGCCGCCGTGCGCTTGAACAGCACGCAGCCCGCCGTCAGCGCCCAGCTCAAGCGGCTGCGTGCGCTGACGGGCGATCCGCTCTTGGTGCGCGCCGGCAATGGCATGACGCCCACCGAGACCGCCTTGCAACTCCTGGACCCGGCCAGCCGCCTGCTGCAGGACGCCGACCGACTGTTCAGCCCGCACTCGCGCCAGCGTGCCTTCGAGCCGGTGCACAGTGGGCTGACCTTCCGCATTGCCGCCAGCGACTACCTCGACCCGCTGTTCCTGCCCGAGCTGGTGGCGCACCTGCAGCGCGAAGCACCGCGCACGCGGCTCGAGCTGCTGCCGCTGTCCGGCGCCTTCGACTACCGGCGCAGCCTGGCGCAGGGCGCGGTCGACCTGGTGATCGGCAACTGGCTGGAGCCCCCGGGCGAACTGCACCTGGGCCGGCTGATGTCCGACGAGATCGTCTGCCTGGTCGGCGAGGACCACCCGGCCGCTCGCCTGAGCGCACGTGCCTGGACGGCCGAGCGCTACCTCGAGTGCCAGCACGTGGCGCCGACGCCGCTGCATGCCAACGCGCCCGGCGTGATCGACGAGCACCTCGCCTCGCTGGGCGTGCGGCGCGACATCGTGGTGCGCAGCGCGCACTTCAGCCTGATCCCGCTGATGGTGGCACAGAGCCTGCTGGTGCTGACCACCGGGCGCCTGTTCTGCTCGCGCTATGTCGACAGCCTGCCGGTGCGCATCGTGCGCTGCCCGGTGGCCTTCCCGCCCTTGACCTACTACCAGCTCTGGCACGACCTGACCCACGCCTCCGCCGCCAACCGCTGGTTGCGCGAGCAGGTGCGCGAGGTGGCTCGCAACCTGTCCGGCCACGGCATGCTGCAGCGGCCACGTACGCGCAGCGAGGGCAAGGCATGACGGCCCGCATCGCGATCTTCGGCGACCTGCTCGACTTCACGGCCGAGCCGGCCTGGGGCGAGACGCTGTCCAGCGCGGTGCGCTGGCGGCCGGCGCACTGGCTGCTGGTGGAGGGCGGGCGCATCGTCGCGGTGCAGGCCGATGCACCGGATGCGAGCTGGGAACGCCACGACCACGCCGGCCGCTTAGTGCTGCCCGGTTTCATCGACACCCACGTGCACAGCCCGCAGCTCGACGTGATCGCCAGCTACGGCACCGAGCTGCTCGACTGGCTGAACACCTACACCTTCCCGGCCGAGCAGCGTTATGCCGACCCGGCGCAGGCCGAGGCCGGCGCCGCGCTCTTCCTCGACGCGCTGCTGGCGCATGGCACCACGGCCGCGGTCGTGTTCCCGACGGTGCACAAGGTGTCGGCCGACGCGCTGTTCGCCGCCGCCGCGCAGCGCGGCATGCGGCTGATCGCCGGCAAGGTGCTGATGGACCGCCATGCCCCCGACGGCCTGCGCGACGACGTGGCGCAGGCCGAGCGCGATTGCCGTGCGCTGATCGAGCGCTGGCACGGCCACGAACGCCTGGCCTACGCGGTGACGGTGCGCTTCGCGCCGACCAGCTCGCCGGAGCAGCTGGCCATGGCCGGCCGCCTGTGCGCGCAGGACCCGACGCTGTACATGCAGACCCACGTGGCCGAGAACCAGGCCGAGGTGCGCTGGGCACGCGAGCTGTTTCCCGAAGCGCGCAGCTACCTCGACGTCTATGCACGCGCCGGGCTGCTGCATCCGCGCAGCGTGCTGGCGCACGGCGTCTGGCTCGACGACGCCGACCGCGCCGCGCTGCGCGACAGCGGCGCGCAGATCGCGCACAGCCCGTCGTCCAACCTGTTTCTCGGCAGCGGCCTGTTCGGCTGGCGTGCCGCGCAAGAGGCGGGGGTGGCGGTCAGCCTGGCCAGCGACGTGGGCGGCGGCACCAGCCTGTCGATGCTGCGCACGATGGCCGATGCCTACAAGGTGCAGGCGATGGCCGGCGAGCGGCTGACGGCCTGGAAGGCGCTGCACGCCGCCACGCGCGGCGCCGCGCGTGCGCTCGGCCTGGAAGCCGAGATCGGTTCGCTGGAGCCGGGCCGCCTGGCCGACGTCGCCGTGTGGGACTGGGCCGTCGGCCCGGTGGCCGGGCGCCGGATGGCCGTCGCCCAGGCGCTGCACGAGCAGGTGTTCGCCTGGCTCACGCTGGGCGACGAACGAAACCTCGCGGCGGCCTACGTGGCCGGCCGTGCTTCCTTCCGGCGCAGCTGAGGCATGGAAATTGCGCCTCGGGCCTTCCGGCACCTTGCCGAATCCGTTCCACCCATCACACAAAGGACAACCATGCACGCTCTCAGCAAGATCACCGCCGCCGCGCTGCTCGTCGCAGCCTCCACCGCCGGCCACGCCGCCGACTGGAGCGACACCTCGATCGGCTTTCGCACCGGCAGCAAGTTCGCCGAGCCCTTCGGTTCGACCGAGATCCACAAGAACATCGTCAACCTGACGCATGCCAGCGGCTACAAGTACGGCTCGAACTTCTTCAACGTCGACTTCCTGATGTCCGACGAGAAGGACCCGGCCGGCGCAGGCTCCACCAACGGCGCGCAGGAGGTCTACATCGTCTACCGCAACACGCTGGACATCGAGAAGACCACCGGCACGCCGATGAAGTTCGGCCCGGTGCGCGGCGTCGGCCTGACGCTCGGCTTCGACGTCAACGCCAAGACCGACGCGGGCTACAACTCCAAGAAGCGCATGTTCGTGGTCGGCCCGACGCTGAGCATCGACGTGCCCGGCTTCCTGAACGTGGGCCTGCTGCTGCTCAAGGAAAGCAACGCGCCGTACAACACCTTCTCGAACACCAGCACGCCGCGCTACAGCTACAAGACGCACCCGATGCTGACCGCCGCCTGGGGCATCCCGCTGTCCAAGGAGATCCCGATCTCCTTCGAGGGCTTCGCCAACTTCATCGCCTCCAAGGGCAAGAACGAGTTCGGCGGCGACACCGCGGCCGAGACCAACATCGACATGCAGATCATGCTCGACGTCGGCGCGCTGGCCGGTGGCCCCAAGGGCACCTTCAAGGTCGGCCTGGAGTACCAGTACTGGAAGAACAAGTTCGGCAACGACGCCGGCGGCCCGGCGGGCGACGGCGCTTTCGCGAAGACGCCTATGCTTCGCGCCGAGTACCACTTCTGATCCGTCACACCCGGCCGGGGCGCTTCGCAGTGCACCCGGCTAACCCGCGGAGACAGGCCTGGCCTCACGGGGCCAGGTCGCGGGTGGCAACCCATGGAGGGGCCGAGCCATGCTTCGACTCGAACTGATCGACATCAGCAAGCAGTACCCGGCCGTCAAGGCCAACGACCGCGTCAACCTGCGCGTCAAGCCTGGCGAGATCCACGCCGTGCTCGGCGAGAACGGCGCCGGCAAGTCGACCTTGATGAAGATGATCTACGGCGCCGTGCGCCCCGACGAGGGCGAGATCCGCTGGAACGGCCAGGCCGTGCAGATCGCCTCGCCGGCGCAGGCGCGGCAGCTGGGCATCAGCATGGTCTACCAGCACTTCAGCCTGTTCGACACGCTGACCGCGGCCGAGAACGTCTGGCTCGGCCTGGACAAGAGCCTGACGCTGGCCGAAGTGACAGAGCGCATCAACCAGGTCGCCAGCCTCTATGGCCTGGACGTCGACGCACTGCGCCCGGTGCACACGCTGTCGGTGGGCGAGCGCCAGCGCGTCGAGATCGTGCGCGCGCTGCTCACCAACCCCAAGCTGCTGATCCTCGACGAGCCGACCTCGGTGCTCACGCCGCAGGCCGTCGACAAGCTCTTCGTCACGCTGCGCAAGCTGGCCGACGAAGGCTGCTCCATCCTCTACATCAGCCACAAGCTCGACGAGATCCGCGCGTTGTGCCACCACTGCACGGTGCTGCGCGGCGGCAAGGTCACCGGAGAGGTCGACCCCACGCTGGAAAGCAACGCCAGCCTGTCGCGGCTGATGATCGGCGCCGAGCCGCCGCAGCTGCAGCACATCCAGGCGAAGCTGGGCGGCACGGTGCTGGCGGTGAAGGGCCTGTCGGTGCCCAAGGACGACCCGTTCGCCACCGAACTGTCGGACATCGCCTTCGAGGTGCGCGCCGGCGAGATCGTCGGCATCGCCGGCGTCTCGGGCAACGGCCAGCAGGAGCTGATGGCGGCACTCTCCGGCGAGGACCTGCGCGCGCCCACCGGCTCGATCGCGCTGTTCGGCCAGGACATCTCGCACGACTCGCCGCGCCGACGACGCAAGGAGGGCCTGCACTTCGTGCCCGAGGAGCGCCTGGGCCGCGGCGCGGTGCCCACGCTGTCGCTGGCGCAGAACACGCTGCTCACGCGCACCGGCACCGTCGAGCGTTCGGGCTGGATCCGCACCGCCGAAGTCACGCAGCTTGCGCAGGACCTGATCAAGCGCTTCAACGTCAAGGCTGGCGGGCCGCAGGCGGCGGCCAAGAGCCTGTCGGGCGGCAACCTGCAGAAGTTCATCGTCGGCCGCGAGATCGATGCCGACCCGAAGCTGCTGATCGTCTCGCAGCCCACCTGGGGCGTGGACGTCGGTGCCGCCGCGCAGATCCGCGGCGAACTGCTGGCGCTGCGCGACAAGGGCTGCGCGCTGCTGGTGGTCAGCGAGGAGCTCGACGAGCTGTTCGAGATCTGCGACCGGCTCGTCGTCATCGCGCAGGGCAAGGTGTCGCCGAGCATCGAGACCTCGAAGGCGACCATCGAGATGATCGGCGAGTGGATGTCCGGCCTGTGGAACACGGCTGACGCGAAGGAGGCCGATCATGCTCAAGCTTGAAGCCCGCCCGGAAGCCTCGCGCTTCATGTCGATCGCGTCGCCCTTGCTGGCGCTGGCGATCACCGTGGTGCTGGGCACCATCCTGTTCATCGCGCTGGGCAAGGACCCGATGCGCGGCCTGTACGTCTTCTTCATCGAGCCGGTGAAGAGCGCCTATGCGCTGTCGGAGCTGGCCATGAAGGCCACGCCGCTGCTGCTGATCGCGCTCGGCCTGTCGGTGTGCTTCCGCTCCAACGTGTGGAACATCGGCGCCGAGGGGCAGTTCATCGTCGGCGCCATCTTCGCCAGCGGCGTGGCCATGCAGGCCGGGCCGGAGACGGGCCGCTGGATCGTCGTGCCGGTGCTGCTCGCCGGCATTCTGGGCGGCATGGTCTGGGCGGGCATCGTGGCGCTGCTGCGCGACCGCTTCAACGCCAGCGAGATCCTGGTCAGCCTGATGATGGTCTACATCGCCGACATGGTGCTGAGCTACCTCGTCTACGGCCCCTGGAAGGACCCGGCGGGCTACAACTTCCCGCAGACCATCACCTTCCTGAAGAGCACGCAGGTGCCGCGGCTGTTCGACGGCTCGCGCGTCAACCTCGGCCTGCCGATCGCGCTGGTGCTGGTGGCGGCGTTCTGGGTGCTGCTGTTCCGCACCTATGCCGGCTTCCAGCTGCAGGTCGGCGGCCTGGCGCCGGCGGCGGCGCGCTACGCCGGCTTCTCGTCGCGCAAGGCCTTGTGGATGGCGCTGCTGCTGTCCGGCGGCATGGCCGGCCTGGCCGGTGCGCTCGAAGCCGCCGGGCCGCTCGGCCAGCTCACTCCGCACGTGCCGGCGGGCTACGGTTTCGCCGCCATCATCGTTGCCTTCGTCGGCCGGCTGCACCCGGTGGGGGCGATCTTCTCGGCAGTGCTGATGAGCATGTTCTACATCGGCGGCGAACTCGCGCAGTCGCGCCTGGGTCTGCCGAAGTCGCTGACCGGCGTGTTCCAGGGCTTGCTGCTGTTCACGCTGCTGGCCTGCGACACGCTGATCCACTACCGCATCCGCTGGAAGTCGGCGCAGCCGCATGCCGCCAAGCCCGTTGCGGCCGCCTCCGTGGCCGCCACTGGAAAGGGGGCGTGACATGGAACACAAACTGAGGCTTGGTTCACGCGTGGCCGCTCTCGGCGCGTTGCTGACTTTCGACGTCTGCTGTGCGGGTCTTGGGCGGCGCGGCAAAGGCACGCCCGGGCAGGCTACGGCGCTTCGCCTCGGCGGTCGGCGCGTTGCGCCGACTCCCCTGCGATGCTCGGTCTCATGGCCCCGTCGCCGAACTCACTCCGCGACCTGCGGTCGCTGCGTTCGGACAGCGTCGACGAGTCAGAAGACGAAGCGCGCTGCGCGCGCGGCCACGAGCCCTGCGCTTCTCGGCACCTCAGAGGCGCGCCTTCGCCTGCCCGGGCGCGCCTTTGCTGAACCAGCGGTGGACTTTGCGGGCAGCGCCTGCCGCGATGCGCGAATCCTGCACGAAAGCGGCCACAAGCGAAAGTCAGCAATGGGCCGCAAGCAGCCAATCGCCCAACAACCTAAATTCATTCACCGAGTTTTGCGCCAAGTGCGCAGGAGCCACTGAGATGGAATCCTGATCTTGCCCCCGGAAACCGTCTCCCATGCTGAGTGATGCAATGTCAGCAAGGAGAACGGAAATGACGAAGCCGAAGGCGGCGCCGAGGGCGCGCTACACGATGGAGTTCAAGCAGGAGGCGGTGCGCCTGGTCGAAGGAGGCCAGAGCATTGCGGCGGTGGGCAGGACGCTGGGCGTGGTCGATCAGACCTTGTTCAACTGGGTCAAGGCAAAGCGCGAGGGCAAGCTCAGCGGCGCGGACAGCAAGCCTGTGAGTGCCGAGCAAATGGAGATCACCCGGCTGCGTGCGGAGCTGGCCCGAGTGACGATGGAGCGCGACATCCTGGGAAAAGCGACGGCGTACTTCGCAAAGGCAGCGAAGTGAAGTACGCCTTCATCCAGCGCCACCGGCGGGTGTGGCCGATCTCGGTGCAGTGCCGGGTGCTGCAGGTCAGCGTGACCGGGTACCACGAGCACTTCATGCGACGCGCCAGCAACGCCCAGCGACGCCACCTCAGCGACGATGCGCTGCTGGTGCACATCAAGGCGATCCACGCCGAGACACGCGGTGGCTACGGCTGGCCGCGGACCTGGAAGGAACTGCTGGCCCGAGGCATCCGGGTGGGCAAGGACCGGGTGCAGAAGCTGATGCAGCTGCACGGCATCCGCGCCAGGGGCAAGCGGCGATTCAAGGTCACCACCGACAGCAAGCATGACCTGCCCATCGCAGCGAACCTGCTCAACCAAGCGTTCGCCGTGAGCGAGCCGGACAAGGTCTGGGTGGGCGACATCACCTACATCGCCACCGACGAAGGCTGGCTGTTCCTGGCCGTGGTGATCGACCTGTTCAGCCGCCAGGTGGTGGGCTGGTCGCTGCGCCAGGACATGACGCGTGAGCTGGTCATCGATGCGTTGCGCATGGCCTGGTTCAAGCGCCATCCGGGCAAGGATGCTGGCCTGATCTTCCACAGCGACCGGGGCAGCCAGTACGCCAGCAAGGACTACCGCGACGTGCTCACCGAGTACGGCATCACTGCCTCGATGAGCCGGCGTGGCAACTGCTGGGACAACGCCTGCAGCGAGACCTTGTTTGGGTCACTGAAGGTAGAGCGGCTGCACGGACAGCGCTTCAAGAGCAGACGCCAGGCCAAGGACGAAGTTGTGGCCTGGTTGCTCTGGTACAACCGAACCCGACTGCACTCGACGCTGGCCTACACCAGCCCGATGCAGTTCGAAGAAGCCTGGCTCGCCAGCCAACCCCGGCAAGCCAGCGCGTAGTCCAGCTATGGGATACGGGATCCAGGGGCAAGGTCATCCTTGTCCTTGCTCTTGGCCGCCACGTTCAACGCCGGCACCGTGCTGGCTATCGCGGCGCTAGGCCTCCTGATCAACGAACGCGCCGGCATCGTCAACCTCGGTGCCGAGGGAATGATGCTGGTGGCCGCGATCGCCGGCTTCGCCACCGCGGTGAACACCGGCAACGACTGGCTGGCCTTCGCGGCCGGCGCCGGCGCCGGCGCGCTGATGGCCGCGGCCTTCGGCGTGCTGGTCATCTGGCTGAACACCAACCAGTACGCCACCGGCCTGGCGCTGAGCCTGTTCGGCACCGGCTTCTCGGCCTTCGTGGGCATCAAGTACACGCAGGAGAAACTCAGCGAGCGCGCCCACTTCGACATCCCGGTGCTGTCGGACATCCCGTTCGTCGGCCCGGCGATGTTCAAGCAGCACCCGATGGTCTACATCGCCGTGCTGCTGACGATCGCGCTGGCCTGGTTCCTCTACCGCTCGCGGGCCGGCCTGGTGCTGCGCGCGGTGGGCGAGTCGCCCGAGTCGGCACATGCGCTGGGCTACCCCGTGCGGCGCATCCGGCTGATCGCGGTGATGGTGGGCGGCGCGCTGTGTGGCGTGTCGGGCGCCTACATCTCGGTGATCTACACGCCGCTGTGGGTGGAGGGCATGATCGCCGGCAAGGGCTGGATCGCGCTGGCGCTCACCACCTTCGCCACCTGGCGGCCGGCACGTGTCTTGCTCGGTGCCTATCTCTTCGGCGGCGTGACGATGCTGCAGTTCCACCTGCAGGGAGAAGGCGTCCAGGTGCCCAGCCAGTTCCTCACCATGCTGCCCTATGTGGCCACCATCGTGGTGCTGGTGCTGATCTCGCGCAACGCCAACTTCATCAAGGTGAACATGCCGGCCTCCATCGGCAAACCGTTTTTCCCCGGCTCCTGACGCGCCATCGCGCTGACCCATAATTCTTGTTTCCCCCCGCTCCTCTCGCACCTCAACCTGGAGACGACATGACGTCACAAAGCAAGCGTTCGCTGATCAAACTGGCTGGCTGGAGTTCGCTGGCGGCCGCCGCGGCCCTGGTGGGCTGCGGCAAGAAGGAAGAGCCGGCGGCGCCGGCAGCCGCGCCCGCTGCCTCGCCGGTGGCCGCCGCCCCGGCCAAGCCCGAGCCGCTGAAGATCGCCTTCGCCTACGTCGGCCCGGTGGGCGACGGCGGCTGGACGTTCGCGCACGACAACGGCCGCAAGGCCGTCGAGAAGGAATTCGGCGACAAGGTCGTCACCAGCTTCGTCGAGAAGGTGCCGGAAGCCGCCGACGCCGAGCGCGTGTTCCGCGACATGGCCGGCCAGGGCAACAAGCTGATCTTCGGCACGACCTTCGGCTACATGGAGCCGATGCTCAAGGTCGCCGCCGACCTGAAGGACGTGAAGTTCGAGCACGCCACCGGCTACAAGCAGGCCGAGAACATGCGCACCTACGACAGCCGCACCTACGAAGGCGCCTACATGGCCGGCATCATCGCCGGCGGCATGTCGAAGACGGGCACCGTCGGCGTCGTCGGCTCGATCCCGATCCCCGAGGTGATCCGCAACATCAACAGCTTCACGATGGGCGCGCAGTCGGTGAACCCGAAGATCAAGACCAAGGTGGTCTGGGTCAACGAGTGGTTCAACCCGCCCAAGGAAACCGAAGCCGCGCAGTCGCTGCTCAACGGCGGCGCCGACGTGCTGTTCCAGAACACCGACTCCTCGGCCGTGCTGCAGACCGCCGGCAAGGCGAAGAAGTACGCCTTCGGCTGGGACAGCGACATGAGCGCCTACTCGCCCGAAGCGCACCTGGCCTCGGCCATCATTAACTGGGGCCCGTACTACATCAAGGCCACCCGCGACGCGCTCGAAGGCAAGTGGGCCGGCGGCACGGGCTCCTGGTGGGGCGTCAAGGAAGGCACGATCGACATCGTGTCGATCTCCGACAAGGTGCCCGCAGAGATCAAGGCCAAGGTCGACACCGTCAAGGCCGGCCTGAAGGACGGCAGCTTCGCGATCTGGAAGGGCCCGATCGTCGGCCAGGACGGCAAGGAGATCCTGAAGAAGGACGAGGTCGCCGACGACAAGTTCCTCGGCGGCATCAAGTTCTACGTCAAGGGCGTCGAAGGCAAGGTGCCTGGCGACAAGTGATCGCCGGCTGAGCTTTCCATGCCAACAGGCCGCCACGGTGTGACAAGCACCCGGCGGCCTTTTTACTTGCCAGGACCCGGAACATGAACGAAGCGCGCTTTGCGCACCCCGTGCTCGACGCCCAGGCGCTGGGTGACGAGCCACGGGCCGTGCGCCTGCTCGGCGAGGACTACGTGCTTTGGCGCGATGCAAACGGCACGCCCTGTGCCGCGCGAGACCGCTGCCCGCATCGCGGCACGAAGCTGTCGCTCGGCCGCGTGTGCGAAGGCCAGATCGAGTGCCCGTACCACGGCTGGCGCTTCGACGGCGCGGGCCGCTGCACGCAGATCCCCGCGCTGCCGTCGTTCACGCCGTCGGATTCGCATGCGCTGAGCCCCTTGCGCGTCGTGCAGGCGCACGGGCTGCTCTGGCTGCAGCTCGAGGGCGCGCTGAACCTGCCTCGCTTCGACGGCGAAGCCGATGCGAAGCTGCGCAAGCTCAACGTCGGCCCCTACGACGTGGCCACGAGCGCGCCGCGCATCGTCGAGAACTTCCTCGATCTGGCGCACTTCGGCTTCGTGCACGAAGGCTGGCTCGGCGACCGCGGTCACGTCGCACTCGACGACTATCGTGTGCAGAGCACGGCCACCGGCTTCGTGGCGACCGGCTGCCGCGCCTGGCAGCCGCAGAGCAACCGCCTGTCCACCGAGGGCAGCTGGGTCGACTACCGCTACGAGGTGATGGCGCCCTACACCGCGGTGCTGACCAAGCTGCCGCAGCGGCAAGACGGCTACCGCGACGAGATCGCGCTGTTCGCCTGCCCGGTCGAGCCCGAGAAGAGCCGCGTCTGGTTCCGCATGGCCGTCACCGACCACGACTCCAGCGACGCGGAGCTGAGCGCCTTCCAGCACACCATCTTCACGCAGGACCAGCCGGTGCTGGAGTCGCAGGTGCCGCGCCTGCTGCCGGTCTCCGGCGGCGAAGTGCACTGCGCCGCCGACCGCAGCTCGGCCGCCTACCGCCGCTTCCTGCTGGAAAGCGGCATCACCTTCGGAGTCTGCTGAGGAGCCCCGCCATGATCGATTTCGATGCCATCCCGCGCTGGCGGCTGCCGGGCCTGCTGCGCGCCATGCCCAAGGCCGAGCTGCACATCCACATCGAAGGTTCGCTCGAACCGGAGCTGATCTTCAAGCTCGCGCAGCGCAACGGCGTGACGTTGCCCTACGCGAGCGTGGAGGCCCTGCGCGCCGCCTACGCCTTCAGCGACCTGCAGAGCTTCCTCGACATCTACTACGCCGGCGCCAGCGTGCTGCTGAAGGAGCAGGACTTCTTCGACATGGCCTGGGCCTACCTCGAGCGCGCGGCGGCCGACAACGTTGTGCACACCGAGATCTTCTTCGACCCGCAGACGCACACCGCGCGCGGCGTGCCCTTCGAGACGGTGATCAAGGGCCTGGACCACGCCTGCCACCGCGCCCACCAGGAGATGCGCATCAGCGCGAAGCTGATCCTGTGCTTCCTGCGCCACCTCAGCGAAGACGAGGCGATGGCCACGCTGGAAGAGGCGCTGCCCTACCGGCACCACTTCATCGGCGTCGGCCTGGACAGCAGCGAGCGCGGCCACCCGCCGGAGAAGTTCGCCCGCGTGTTCGCCCGGGCGCGCGAGGCCGGGCTGCACCTGGTGGCACATGCCGGCGAGGAGGGGCCGCCGGCCTACATCCACAGCGCGCTCGACGTGCTGCATGTCGAGCGCATCGACCACGGCGTGCGTTGCATGGAAGACCCGGCGCTGGTGCAGCGCCTCGCCCGCGAAGGCATGGCGCTGACGGTGTGCCCGTTGTCCAACGTGAAGCTGTGTGTGTTCAAGACCATGGCCGAGCACAACCTGCCCGCGCTGCTGGCTGCCGGGCTGAAGGCCACGATCAACTCCGACGACCCGGCCTACTTCGGCGGCTACATGAACCAGAACTTTCTCGAGACCTTCGCCTCGTTGTCACAGCTCGGTGCACGCGAGGCCTACACGCTGGCGCGCAACAGCTTCGAGGCCAGCTTCGCGGATGCCGGCGCCAAGTCGCACTGGATCAACCAGCTCGACCTGGCCTTCGAGGAGGCGGCCGCGACTCAGTGAAGCCGGGCCGAGGCCGGGCAACACAGCGGCTCGGCCTGCGCCGTGCAGGCGCCCATCTGCTGCCAGCGTGCGCACAGGCCGCGCACGATGCGCTGGAAGGCCTCGCTCAGGCCCACATGGCCGGCCAGCAGATCGAGGTTGCTGCCGATCTTCGCGCCCATCAGCAGCCGCTGCTGCGGATGCAGATCGGCCTGCAAGGCCTGGCTGTAGCCTGTCATCAGAGCCAGCGTGCCGGCCAGCACGGCTTCGAGGCTGGGCAGTTCGTGTTCTTCGATCATCGGGCGGTCGCGCGGTGGCACGGGATTTCTCCTGCACGGAACATGGCGGTCATTCTGTCGCAAATGAGAATGATTCGCAAATAGACCCAAGCACTTCGCGGGTACCGGATCGGCGGTGCTGCGACAATGACATCCGCAAAGCGGCAGTGCTCCCTGCCGCTTTGTGCTTTTCATCCGGAGCCATGTAGAGGAACACCATGCACAAAAACCTCGCCCGCGCGGCCGCGCTCGCCGCTGCGTTGCTGAGTCCCTTCCACACACCCGCCCAGACGCCACCACTCAAGGTGGGATTCGTCTACGTCAGCCCCGTCGGCGAGGCCGGCTGGAGCTACCAGCACGACCTGGGCCGGCGCGAGATGGAGCGTGCGCTCGGCGCGCGCGTCAAGACCACCGTGGTCGAGGCGGTGGCCGAAGGCGCCGACTCCGAACGTGTCATGCGCGACCTCGCCGCCCAAGGCCACCAGCTGATCTTCGCCACCAGCTTCGGCTACCTCGAGCCGGCGCTTCGCGTGGCGGCCGAGTTCCCCAACGTGAAGTTCGAGCATGCCGGCGGCTACAAGACGGCAGCCAACCTGAACACCTACAACGCGCGCTACTACGAGGCGCGCTACCTGGCCGGCTGGCTGGCCGGCAAGACCAGCAAGAGTGGCATCGCCGGCTACGTCGCCGGCTTTCCCGTGCCCGAGGTGGTGCAGGGCATCAACGCCTTCGCGATCGGCATGCGCGAGGCCAACCCGAAGGCGCAGCTGCGCGTGCTGTGGCTGAACGCCTGGTTCGACCCCGCGCGGGAGCGCGAGGCCGCGCAGACGCTGATCAACCAGGGCGCCGACGTGCTGACCAACCACAGCGGCTCGCCCGCCGTGCCGCAGGCCGCGCAGGCCGCCTTCAAGGACAAGGGCGTGCGCGTGATCGCCTACCAGAGCGACATGAAGGCCTTCGCGCCCGACGCGCAGCTGGCGGCCGTCACCCACCATTGGGGCGGCCACTACACCCGCGTGGCGCAGTCGGTGCTCGATGGCCGCTGGAAGGCTCAGCCGGTGTGGGCGGGCATGAAGGAAGGGCTGGTGCAGCTCAGCGCCGTCGACACCTCGCTGCCGAAGGAGCTGCGCGCGCAGCTCGAGGCCCGGCGCCAGGCCGTGGTTGCGGGCAAGCTCAGGCCCTTCTCAGGCCGGCTCGTCGACAACACCGGCACCGAGCGCCTCGCGCGCGGCACGCTCGACGATGCGGCCATTGCCACCATGAACTGGCTGGCCGCTGGCGTCGTCGGCAGCTTGCCGGGACAATGAGCCCATCGTATCCAAGGGGCCGGGCCATGCTGCGATCCGTTCTGGCTGGGGGGCTGCTGATCGCCGCGTTGTGCGCCGGTGCCGACGCGCGCACGCTGCGCATCGCCAGCGCCAACGACCCGCAGTCGATGGACCCGCACGCGCTGTCGCTGCAGTACCAGTCGCGCGTGGTCACGCAGATCTACGAAGGCCTGGTCAACCGCAGCCGCGACTTCAAGCTCGAGCCCTCGCTGGCCGAGTCGTGGGAGCGCACGGCGCCGCTGGCCTGGCGCTTCAGGCTGCGCGCCGGCGTGAGCTTCCACGATGGCACGCCGTTCACCGCCGACGATGCGGTGTTCTCGATCGAGCGCGCGATGTCGCGCACCTCTCAGCGCGCCAACCAGTTGCGCGGCATCGCCGGCGTGAAGAAGCTCGACGCCGGAAGCATCGAGATCCGCACCGCCGAGACCGACGCGGTGCTGCCCGAGAAACTCTGGCTCGTCGCCATGATGAGCAAGGCCTGGTCGGAGAAGAACAAGGTCACCCAGCCGCAGGACTACAACGCGCGGCAGGAGACCTTCGCCGTGCGTCATGCCAACGGCACCGGGCCCTTCATGCTCGAGCGCTACGAAGCCGATGCGCGCACCGTGCTGAAGGCCAACCCGCGCTGGTGGGGCCGCGGCACGCCCTTCGGCGGCGGCAACCTCGACGAGGCGGTGTTCGTCGTCATCCAGTCCGACGCCACGCGGCTGGCCGCCCTGGCCTCGAAGCAGGTTGACCTGGTGCTCGACCCGCCGCTGCAGGACCTGCCGCGCCTGAAGGCCGACCCGTCGATCAAGCTGGTGAGCACGGCCGACATCGGCACGCAGTACCTCGCGCTCGACCAGCACCGCGCCGAGCTGCCGGACTCCGGTGTCAGCGGCCGCAACCCTTTCAAGGACCGCCGCGTGCGCCTGGCCGTCTGGCAGGCCATCGACACCGACCTGATCGTGCGCCAGGTGCTGCGCGGCCAGGGCGTGAGCACCGGCTCGGCGGTGTCGCCGCTGGTCGAGGGCCACGTGGCCGCGCTCGATGCGCGCCCGCCCTACGACCCCGCCGCCGCGCGGGCGCTGCTGAAGGAGGCGGGTTTTGGCGCCGGCTTTCGGGTCACGCTCGACTGCCTGAGCGTGGCCTCGCGCGCCGCCGCCTGCCAGGCCATCGCGGCCATGCTCGAGCGGGTGGGCATCAAGGTGAACTTCCAGCCCGCACCGGCGGCGACCTTCTTTCCGAAGGTCACGCAGGCGATCAGCAGCTTCATGGAGTTCGGCTGGGCACCGGGCACCGATGCCTGGTTCGTGCTCAACACGCTGCTGCGAACGAACGACGGCATGTTCTCCGGCGCCTTCAACGGCGGGCGTTATGCCAACCCGAAATACGATGCGCTGATCGACGCGGTGCGCGTCGAGCCCGACCTGGCGCGCCGGCGCACCCTGGTCGGCGAGGTGCTCAGACTGATCCGCGACGACGTCGCGATCATCCCCTTGTACCGCCGCCAGCACACCTGGGCGATGCGCCCGGACGTCGAGCTGGTGCAGTGGTCGAACGACGTCGCCGAGCTGCGCTGGGTGAGGGTCAGGTGAGCGCGGCGCGCTCCGGCTCGTGCGCCAGCAGCCGCGCCGCCTGCGCGCCGAAGGCGTAGGCGTCCATGCCCAGCGATCCGTAGGTCACGCTGTCGTGCAGGCGCAGCGGCGCGTTCTCGCGACCGCCTGCGCCGGCGGCGACGTACCAGGGCAGCAGGTGCTCGTCGGTCGGGTGCATGTCGGCCGCGTACGGTGCCCGCGCCCGGTAGTCGAACAGCGCTTCCCAGTCGCGTGCACCGCTGCGCTCCAGCAGCCAATGGCGGAAGGCCGCGCTTTCCGCGATCTCCGGCCGGTCCACCGGCCCGCGCAGGCCTTGCTCGAAGACACGCCGCAGGTTGTGCGTGATGCTGCCGCTGGCCAGGACCAGCACGGCTTCGTCGGCCAGCGGCGCCAGCGCCTGGCCGAGCGCGAACTGCTGCGCCGGGCTCTGGCTGGGCACGAAGGCCAGCGGCAGGATCGGCAGGTCGGCATCGGGGTACATGTAGCGCAGCGGCGTCCAGTTGCCGTGGTCGAGCCCGCCCTCGGGGCTGACGTGCACCGGCAGGCCAGCCGCGCTCATCAGCGCAGTGACGCGCCGCGCCAGGTCGGGCGCGCCGGGCGCGTCGTAGCGCAGCGTGTAGAGCTTCGGGTCGAAGCCGCCGAAGTCGTACACCGCTTCGTGGCGCGCGCCGGCCAGCAGCACCGGGGCGCGCGCGGCGGTGTGCGCCGAGATCGCCAGGATGGCCTTCGGGCGGCCAAACTGCGCATCGATGCGCCGGCCGAGCGACTGCATGAAGGTGCCGGCGGCGCCCGGCTCGAGTGCCGTCATCGGCGAGCCGTGCGAGACGAAGATCGAGGGGAGGCTTGAGGTGTCCATCGGCTCATTGGACGCCGTGCCGAAGCCGCCGGGGCTCAGGCGAATTGCATGCAGCGTTCAGCGCGACTGCCAGTCGGCGCTGCCGCCGGCCAGGCGGCCGAGCAGGGCGATGGCCTGGCGCACCGTCTCGGGCGAGGGGCGGTTCTGCAGTTCGTCGAGGAAGGCGGCCACGGCGCGATCGGGCGGGCCCGCATTGACGACATAGCGCATCGACCAGTCAGGGAAGTTCGGCGCCGCCATCGGGCCGCTGAAGATGCGCCTGATTTCGCCGTGTCGGCTGTCCGCGCTGATGCGCTCGAAACACTGCTCGACAGCGCCGGACTCCCCTTCGAGCACCTGCACGAAGCGCCCGCCGTAGTGCAGCAACGCCCCGGTGATGCCCAGGGATTCATTGCGGGCACGGGCGCGCTGCAGCATGCCGTCGATCTCGCCGGGCGCCATCTCCCGCGAGGCGGTGCTCATGTACAGCAGGCACTGCAGGTCGCTCATGGGCAGACTGTAGAGGCGGGCCGGCGGCGCACCAAGGCGCGACGGGACCGAACCGCGCATTCCCTCACGCTGGGGTTGCGCACGCGAGTCATGGCACAGTCCGCTCACCATGCAACCCACAGCCGGCACCGCCTCCTTGTTCTCGCTCGCCTGGCGCCAGATGGCGCGCGACTTCCGCGCCGGCGAACTGCGCCTGCTGGTGGCGGCGGTGATGCTGGCGGTGGCGGCGCTGACGGCGGTGGGCTTCTTCGCCGACCGGATCAACGCCGGGCTGACCCGCGATGCCCGCCAGATGCTTGGCGGCGATGCCATCGTCGCCAGCGACCAGCCGGCGCCTGCGGCCTTCGCCGACAAGGCCGCCGCACTGGGCCTGTCGACGGCGCTGACCACCACCTTCCCGAGCATGGGCCGCGCTGGCGACGACAAGGGCGGTGCCACGCGACTGGTCACCGCCAAGGCGGTGGCCGAGGGCTACCCGCTGCGCGGCAAGCTGCGCCTGGCCAGCACGCCGGGCGGTGCCGAGACCGAGGTGGCGCGAGCGCCCGATCCCGGCACCGTGTGGGTCGACGCGGCGCTGCTGCCGGCGCTGGGCCTGCAGGTCGGCGACGCGCTGCTGCTCGGTGACGCGAGCCTGCGCATCGCCCAGGTCATCGTCGTCGAGCCCGATCGCGGTGCCGGCTTCCTCGGCTTCGCGCCGCGCGTGATGCTCAACCAGGCCGACTTGCCGGCCACCGGGCTGATCCAGCCGGCCAGCCGCGTGACCTACCGGCTCGCGGTGGCCTCGCGCAGCAACAACGACGTGCCGGTGCGCACCTTCGTGCAATGGGCCGAGGCGGAGATCAAGGCGAAGGACCTGCGCGGGCTGCGCGTCGAGTCGCTGGCCAGCGGCCGCCCGGAGATGCGCCAGACGCTGGATCGCGCCGAGAAGTTCCTCAACCTCGTCGCGCTGCTCGCCGCCTTGCTGGCCGCGGTGGCGGTGGGCATCGCCGCGCGCGATTTCGCCAGCCGCCACCTCGACGACTGCGCGATGCTGCGCGTGCTCGGCCAGCCGCAGCGGCGCATCGCGATGCTCTACCTGATCGAGTTCGGCTGCGTCGGCCTCGTGGCCAGCCTGGCCGGCGTGGCGCTGGGCTTCGGCGTGCACTACGTTTTCGTGTGGCTGCTCGCCGGGCTGGTCGACGGCGCGTTGCCGGCGGCGAGCCTGTGGCCGGCGCTGTTCGGCCTGGGCGTGGGCATGACGCTGCTGCTCGGCTTCGGCCTGCCGCCGGTGCTGCAGCTCGCGCGCGTGCCGCCGCTGCGCGTGATCCGGCGCGACGTCGGCGCGCTCAAGCCGGCCTCGATCGCGGTGCTGGCGGCCGGCACGGCAGGTTTCGTCGCCTTGCTGATGGCGGTGTCCAGCGACCTCAAGCTCGGGCTGATCGCAGTGGGCGGCTTTGCCGCGGCGGTGGCGATGTTCGCCGCGCTGTCGTGGCTGGCAGTGGCGCTGCTGCGCCGTGCCGTGCCGGAGTCGAACGCCCCGCGCTGGCTGGTGCTGGCCACGCGGCAGATCGCCGCGCGGCCGGCCTTCGCGGTGCTGCAGGTGTCGGCGCTGAGTGTCGGCCTGCTCGCGCTGGTGCTGCTGGTGCTGCTGCGCACCGACCTGATCAGCAGCTGGCGCCAGGCCACGCCGCCGGACGCGCCGAACCGCTTCGTCATCAACATCCAGCCCGAGCAGGGCGAGGCTTTCCAGCAGCGCCTGAAAGACAGCGGGGTGAAGGGCTACGACTGGTACCCGATGATCCGCGGCCGGCTGGTGGCGATCAACGGCCGTGGCGTGCGCCCGGAAGACATGACCGAAGAACGCTCGAAGCGGCTGGTCGACCGCGAGTTCAACCTCAGCCACGACACCCGCCTGCCCGCGCACAACGAACTGGTCGGCGGCCGCTGGACACCCGACGAGCCGAACGCGCTGAGCGTCGAAGAGGGCCTGGCGAAGACCTTGGGCGTGAAGCTTGGCGACACGCTGCGCTTCGACATCGCCGGCATGCCGGCCGAGGGCCGCATCACCAGCCTGCGCAAGGTCGACTGGGGCTCGATGCGGGTCAACTTCTTCGTGCTGTTCCCTGCCGCCGCGATGGCCGACCTGCCGGCCACCTACATCGCCGCGTTCCAGGCGCCGCCGGGGCGCGACAAGGGGGCCTCGTTCGACAATGCGCTCAGCCACGACTTTCCGAACATCACCAACGTCGACGTGTCGGCGTCGATCGCACAGGTGCAGAGGGTGCTCGACCAGGTGATCCGCGCCGTCGAATTCCTGTTCGGCTTCACGCTGGCCGCCGGTCTGGTGGTGCTGTTCGCCGCCGTGACGGCCACGCGCGAGGCGAGGGCGCGCGAGTTTGCGGTCATGCGCGCGATGGGCGCGAGCGCAAAACTGCTCGGTCAGGTGCAGCGCGCCGAGCTGCTCGGCGTGGGCGCGCTGGCCGGCGTGCTGGCGTCGGTGGCGGCGATGGCGGTGGGCTGGGCGCTGGCGCGCTGGGCCTTCGAGTTCAGCTGGAATCCGTCGCCGCTGGTGCCGCTGGCCGGTGGTGTGGCCGGCGCATTGCTCGCGCTCGGTGCCGGCTGGTGGGGCCTGCGCGAGGTGCTGCGGCGCCCGGTCGTCGAGACCTTGCGCCGCGCCGCCGAATAGGCTGCTGTTTCAGGCCGCGGCGAGGCGGAAGCCCGCCAGCGCCTGCGCCAGCTTCTGCGCCTGGGTGCGCAGGCTCTCGGCGGCCGCCGTCGATTCCTCGACCAGGGCGGCGTTCTGCTGCGTCATCTGGTCGAGCTGGGTGACGGCGGTGTTGACCTGGCCGATGCCGTCGCTCTGCTCGCCCGAGGCGACCGTGATCTCGCCGATCACGTCGCTCACGCGCTTGACCGAGCCGACGATCTCGCCCATGGTCTGTCCGGCGTCGGCGACGAGCTTGGAGCCGGCGTCCACGCGTTCGACGCTGGCGCCGATCAGGCCCTTGATCTCCTTGGCGGCCTCGGCCGAGCGCTGGGCCAGGCTGCGCACCTCGGAGGCGACGACGGCGAAGCCGCGGCCCTGTTCGCCGGCGCGGGCGGCTTCGACCGCGGCGTTCAGCGCCAGGATGTTGGTCTGGAAGGCAATGCCGTCGATCACGCCGATGATGTCGGCGATCTTCTTGGAGCTGGCGTTGATCTCGTCCATGGTGGAGACCACCTGCGAGACCACCGTGCCGCCGCGCTGCGCCACCTCGGCGGCCGAAGCGGCGAGCTGGTTCGCCTGGCGTGCCGATTCGGCGCTGTTGCGCACCGTGGCGGTGAGCTGTTCCATCGCGCTGGCGGTCTGCTGCAGGCTGCTGGCGGCCTGCTCCGTGCGCGAGCTCAGGTCGTGGTTGCCGCTGGCGATCTCGTCGCTGGCGGTGGTGACGCTGCCCGCCGAGGCACGCACCTGCAGCAGCGTCTGCTGCACGCGGCCCAGGGCCTGCTTGAGGGCCAGGGCACCGGCCGTGGTGGCCGGCACATGGCCGAGGTCCAGCGAGATCTGGCCGTTCGCATCGATTTCGCCCATCAGCACGCCGAGTTCGTCGCCCTGTCGGGCAATGGCGGCCATGCGCACGGCGATCAACACCTCGAGTGCCGTCTGCAGCACCACGTAACCGGCGTGCATGACGATCTTCAGGAAGTTGGGTTCCGGCGTGCAGTACACGCCCATGCCGGCAGCCTGCATGCGGTCGAAGGCGACATGGTGCACGGCGAAGAAGGCCGCCGTCACGACGATTGGCCGCCAGTCGCGGTAGACCAGCAGCAGCGCCAGCGTGACGAACACGCCGAAGTGGAACTCCAGCGTGCCGCGCCCGAGGTGGATGTGCAGTGCCACGGCCGCCGACAGGCACAGCGCGAGAACGTTGCGCGACAGGCCTGAGCCGGCGGAGCCGGAGAACACCGCGCCGCCGACAAGCAGCAGCAGCAGGGAGATGCCCGCGGCGAGGCCCGGCGAGCCATAGTAGGAGCCGATGGCCAGGGCCGCGGCCGAGTAGACCAGCAGCGTGCCCAGCATGATCAGGTCGGCGGTGCGGCCGAGGGATGTGGCGGCCGCCTGCGAAGAGGAAACGTGAGAGCTCATGGTGTCCCTTGACGATGGAGGCTGGACTAGCGGCTCTGGTCGATCAGGCCCATTTCGGCGCTGGCCATGAGGGACTCGATGTCCATGAGGATGAGCATGCGCTCCGCGTCGCCGTTCTTGACGGCGCCGATGCCGGTGATGAAGCCTGCGTCGACGGCGGAAGACATCTCGGGAGCGGGCTTGATGGAGTCGCGGAGAGTTCGAGCACGTCGGAGACGGAGTCGACGACGGCGCCGACGACACGGCCCTTGACGTTCAGGACGATGACGACGGTGAAGGTGTTGTACTCGGCCGAGTCGCAACCCAGCTTCATGCGCAGGTCGACGATGGGGACGATGACGCCGCGCAGGTTGACCACACCCTTGATGAAGGAGGGTGCGTTGGCGATGCGGGTGGGCTGCTCGTAGGAGCGGATCTCCTGCACGCGCAGGATGTCGATGCCGTATTCCTCCTCGCCCAGGCGGAAGGTCAGGAACTCGCCGCCGGCGTGGCCGGCCTGTGCGGCTTCGCGGGCCGCTTCGTGCTTTGCCACTTGCTGGGCGTCGGTGATCATGTCCATGGGCTGGTCTCGGTGCGGAAGTTGAACGGGTTCTTACGCCTTATCGGCCGGCCGCTCTCCGGCTGAAGCCCGGCGATCAGGCGTGGGCGCGCGTGGCCAGCCTGAAGCCGCCGACCACCTGGGTCAGACGGTCCGCCTGATCCTTGAGCGATTCGGCGGCGGCGGCGGACTGTTCGACGAGGGCGGCGTTCTGCTGCGTCATCTGGTCGAGCTGGGTGACGGCGGTGTTGACCTGGCCGATGCCGTCGCTCTGCTCGGCGGCGGCGGCGGTGATTTCGCCGATGATGTCGGAGACACGCTGCACCGAGCCGACGATCTCGCCCATGGTCTGTCCGGCGTCGGCGACGAGCTTGAGCCGGCCTCCACGCGCTCGACGCTGGCGCCGATCAGGCCCTTGATCTCCTTGGCGGCTTCGGCCGAGCGCTGGGCCAGGCTGCGCACCTCGGAGGCGACGACGGCGAAGCCGCGGCCCTGCTCGCCGGCGCGGGCGGCTTCCACCGCGGCGTTCAGCGCCAGGATGTTGGTCTGGAAGGCGATGCCGTCGATCACGCCGATGATGTCGGCGATCTTCTTGGAGCTGGCGTTGATCTCGTCCATGGTGGAGACCACCTGCGAGACGACGGAGCCGCCGCGCTGAGCGACTTCGGCAGCGGACGCAGCGAGCTGGTTGGCCTGGCGGGCCGAGTCGGCGCTCTGCTTGACGGTGCCGTTGAGCTGCTCGACCGAACTCGCGGTCTGCTGCAGGTTGCTCGCCGCCTGTTCGGTGCGTGTGCTCAGGTCCTGGTTGCCGCTGGCGATCTCGGCGCTGGCCGTGCGGATGGAGGACGAGGACTCGAGCACGGTGCGCATCGAATCCGACAGCTGGTGGTTCATGGTGGCGAGCGCGCGCAGCAGGTCGCCGACCTCGTCGGCGCGCGATGACGTGGCGTCGACCGTCAGGTTGCCCGCGGCAACGGCCGTGGCCACTTCGCCCGCGCGCTGAAGCTCTCCGACCAGCCGCCGCTGCATCAGCCAGGACAGCCACACCGCAGCGCCGGCAGCCGCCAGTCCCGCAGCCGCGAGCAGCAGCGTCAGGTTCCGGGTGCGCTGGTTGGACGCGGCCAGCCCCTCCGACGAGCGCGCATCCAGGCGCGTCAGGATGGCGCCGAAGGTCTTCGACAGAGCGTCGAACGATTCGTCGGCGCCGCGCAGCGCGGCAATGCCGGTATTCGGATCGACCGAGGACAGGTCGATCGCCGAGTCGGCCTGCGCGAGGTACCTGTCCATCTGCTTCGCAGCCTGTGCCACCGACTCCTTCAGTGACGCGTCGACGTCGCCGTCGCTGATCACCGTGGCCGTGACGCGCTTGATGCCGGCCACCTGGCTGGCCAGGTCGGCGCGGAAGGCCTTGACCTTCGCGTCGTCCAGCGACGCCATCAGCGCGACCGTGCGGTACACGCCCGAGTGCGTCTGCCCGAGCTTTTCCTGCAGGCTGCTGAGGGTTCGGAAGGTCTCGAAACTGCTCTTGAAGCCTTCCTGATTGGCGCTGGCTTCGCGCGCCGTCATCCAGGTGTTGACCTGGCCGACGCAGAACACCACCAGCGCAGTGAGCAGCGGCGCCGCAAGCAGTTTCGAACCGAGTTTCATCGAGGCTCCGGCAGACGAGGGCGGCGTGCCTGCTGCACGCCGGGGCTTACTTGTAGATGCCGCCGCACACCGCGGCGTCTTCCAGCTTCTCGCAGTACATGCTCTTGGGCTCGATCTTCTTGCTCACCGGGTTGGTGAACTTGTAGTCCTGCCAGAACGTTCCCTTGCTCTGCGCCAGCTCGACACGCTCCTTGACGAAGGGCTTGCCGTCCACGTCCTTGAGCTCGATGAGGTTCTTGCCGATCATCTTCTCGTTCGCACCGTGGGCGCGCACCGTTCCGTCCAGGCCGTAGACGACGAGGTAGAGGTCGCGGTCGGTGAATTGCCCGGCCTTGTTGCTGATCTCGGCATAACCCTTGTCCTTGCCGTTGGACTTGATGAAGGCGATACCCTTCTTGACCATGGCGGTCGCCTCCGCGGCGGTGGCGTTGCCTTCCTTGGCGATCGTGGAGGCGGCGAGCGAGGCGCCCAGCAGGGCGAGGCTGAGGTGACGAAACTTCATGGTGGATTTCCTTTCGCTGTCAGTGGAGCTCGGTGATCAGGCCCATTTCGGCGCTGGCCATGAGGGACTCGATGTCCATGAGGATGAGCATGCGCTCCGCGTCGCCGTTCTTGACGGCGCCGATGCCGGTGATGAAGCCTGCGTCGACGGCGGAAGACATCTCGGGAGCGGGCTTGATGGAGTCGCGGGAGAGTTCGAGCACGTCGGAGACGGAGTCGACGACGGCGCCGACGACGCGGCCCTTGACGTTCAGGACGATGACGACGGTGAAGGTGTTGTACTCGGCCGAATCGCAGCCCAGCTTCATGCGCAGGTCGACGATGGGGACGATGACGCCGCGAAGATTGACGACACCCTTGATGAAGGAGGGTGCGTTGGCGATGCGGGTGGGCTGCTCGTAGGAGCGGATCTCCTGCACGCGCAGGATGTCGATGCCGTACTCCTCCTCGCCCAGGCGGAAGGTCAGGAACTCGCCGCCGGCGTGGGCCTGGGCGCGGGCGGCCTCGTGCTGGGCCACGTGCTTTGCGTCTGTGATCATGTCCATGTTGAATCTCGCTGGGCTGGGGTAAAGGGATGCGGGGTCAGGCGGCCGCGTGCACGCGGAAGGTGCCGACCACCTGGTTCAGGCGCATGGCCTGATCCTTGAGCGATTCGGCGGCGGCGGCGGACTGTTCGACGAGGGCGGCGTTCTGCTGCGTCATCTGGTCGAGCTGGGTGACGGCGGTGTTGACCTGGCCGATGCCGTCGCTCTGCTCGGCGGCGGCGGCGGTGATCTCGCCGATGATGTCGGAGACACGCTGCACCGAGCCGACGATCTCGCCCATGGTCTGTCCGGCGTCGGCGACGAGCTTGGAGCCGGCCTCCACGCGCTCGACGCTGGCGCCGATCAGGCCCTTGATCTCCTTGGCGGCTTCGGCCGAGCGCTGGGCCAGGCTGCGCACCTCGGAGGCGACGACGGCGAAGCCGCGGCCCTGCTCGCCGGCACGGGCGGCTTCGACGGCGGCGTTGAGCGCCAGGATGTTGGTCTGGAAGGCGATGCCGTCGATCACGCCGATGATGTCGGCGATCTTCTTGGAGCTGGCGTTGATCTCGTCCATGGTGGAGACCACCTGCGAGACGACGGAGCCGCCGCGCTGGGCGACTTCGGCAGCGGACGCAGCGAGCTGGTTGGCCTGGCGGGCCGAGTCGGCGCTCTGCTTGACGGTGCCGTTGAGCTGCTCGACCGAACTCGCGGTCTGCTGCAGGTTGCTCGCCGCCTGTTCGGTGCGCGCGGAAAGATCCTGATTGCCGGAAGCGATCTCGGCACTGGCCGTGCCGATGCTCTCGCCGCTGACGCGCACCTGGCCGACCAGCGTGCGCAGGAAGTCCTGCATCTGGTTCAGCGATTCGAGCAGCGCGCTGGCCTCGTCGCGGCCTTCCATGGTGATGCGGCGCGTGAGGTCACCCGAGGCGATGGCCTGGGCGATCTGCCGGGCATGTTCGACCGGCTGCACGATCGAGCGCGAATTCAGCAACGTCAGCGGCACCACCAGCACCAGCGCGAAGCCGAGCGTGGCCGCGAAGGCATAGAGCGTCGTCGTCATCGCGTCCGCGAACTCCGCCTGCCGGTCCTTGACTTCGTCGCGCACGATCTTGCCGATCTGTTCGATGTGCTTCTCGACGGCGGTCACATGCGCCTTGGCCTTGTCCAGGCGCTTGTCGGCCACCTTGGCAGTGTCGAAGGCGCCGTTCTGCACTGCATCGAGCACGGGCTTCGATTCGACGACATACGCTTCCAGGCTCTTGATGGCCTCGCGGGCGATCGGGTTGTCCTCGTCTTCCTCGCCCTCGAGCATGGCCTCGAACGATTTCTTCAGCGCCTGCGCCGTGGCCACCCAGGCCTCGCGGTGCTTGAGCACGGCCACGCCGTCCTCGTAGTCGATCACCATGTTCTTCTCGTGGCGGCGCAGCTCGCCTGCCGTGGCGCGCAGTTCGCCGACGGTGGCGATCTCGTGCACCGAGTGGTCCATGAACTCGCTGTTCAGCGACTTCAGCCGGCCGCCCCCCCACAGCGCGGTGGCGCCGACCAGCAGGAACAGCCCGATGACCATCAGGATGGCGCCGAGCATGCGGGTGCGAATGGTGAAGCCGCGAAGCAGGGTCTGGAAGTTCATGGGGCCGCCGTGAGAAGTGAAGCTGTGATCAAAAGGTTTCCCAATCACCGGATACGGCTGCGGTGCTTGCGATGGGATTCGGAGAGGGACGCGGTGCGGGTTGCGGCACGGCCTTCGGTGACGCGGCCTTCAGCGGTGCGGGCTTCGGCGGCGCAGCTTTCGGTGTCGGCGCGGTCACCCGCGCGCGGGCGACGGGCAAGTGCGCGGACATGCTGGCCTGGGGCGGCGCGACGTTGGCGTTGCCGGCCAGGCGGAAGCTCCCGACCACCTGCGCGAGGCGCACGGCCTGGTCCTTGAGCGATTCGGCGGCGGCGGCGGACTGTTCGACGAGGGCGGCGTTCTGCTGCGTCATCTGGTCGAGCTGGGTGACGGCGGTGTTGACCTGGCCGATGCCGTCGCTCTGCTCGGCGGCGGCGGCGGTGATCTCGCCGATGATGTCGGAGACACGCTGCACCGAGCCGACGATCTCGCCCATGGTCTGTCCGGCGTCGGCGACGAGCTTGGAGCCGGCCTCCACGCGCTCGACGCTGGCGCCGATCAGGCCCTTGATCTCCTTGGCGGCTTCGGCCGAGCGCTGGGCCAGGCTGCGCACCTCGGAGGCGACGACGGCGAAGCCGCGGCCCTGCTCGCCGGCGCGGGCGGCTTCGACGGCGGCGTTGAGCGCCAGGATGTTGGTCTGGAAGGCGATGCCGTCGATGACGCCGATGATGTCGGCGATCTTCTTGGAGCTGGCATTGATCTCGTCCATGGTGGAGACCACCTGCGAGACCACCGTGCCGCCGCGCTGCGCCACTTCGGCGGCCGAAGCGGCGAGCTGGTTGGCCTGGCGGGCCGAGTCGGCGCTCTGCTTGACGGTGCCGTTGAGCTGCTCCATCGACGAGGCAGCCTGCTGCAGGTTGCTCGCCGTCTGCTCGGTGCGCACCGAGAGGTCGTGGTTGCCGGTGGCGATCTCGACGCTGGCGGTACCGATGCTGTCGGTGCTGGTGCGCACCTGGCCGACCAGCGTGCGCAGCGATTCCTGCATGCGGCCGATGGTGCGGAGCAGGTCGCCGAGTTCATCGCCGCGCTGCGAGCTCACCGAGTGCGAGAGGTCGCCGGAAGCGATCACCTCGGCGGCCTTCACCGCCTCGTGCACCGGGCTGGTCACGGAGCGGGCGATCGACCAGGCCATCAGGCTGCCCACGGCCAGGCCGCTGAGCAGCAGCACCGACAGGATCAGCTTGGCGCGATCGAGCCCGTTCTTCACGTCCTGGGCATGCTCGGCGGCGAGGGCGAGCTGGAACTCGCGGGTTGCGCGCATCGAGGCGATGTACTCCTGCGATGCAGGAAGCACCTTGCTGACCATCAGCGTCTCGGCGGCCAGCGGGTCGGCGTTCTTGAGCAGGGCCATCAGGTCCTTGCGCAGATCGATGTAGATCCTGCGCTTGTCGGACACCGTGGCCATCAGAGCCTTGCCCTTCTCGGAGACGATGATCGTCTCGAGTTCCTTCTGGATCTCGGAGATCTTCGCCGAGGTTTCCTTCATCTGCGGGGCGAAGTGCTGCTCGACCTGTGGCTGACCCGCTGCCTTGGCGATGGCCAGAGCGCGGGTGACATTCAACTCGGTCAGCCCGGTCCACTCGCTGACCAGGGCCGCGCGGCGGTCGTACTCCTCGGCCTCCAGGCTGTGCCGGGTGTTGAGCGACAACTGCCAGAACGAGACGGCGAACATGCCCGCCATCAGTGCCAGCAGGGCTGCGAAGCCGAGTGCCAGGCGGCGGCCGATCTTGAGGTTGTTGAGATTCATGAAGTGGCTCTCGAGAGGAATCGGGATCAGTGGCGCGATCGGCGCACCAGGCTGCCGACGTCGAGGATCAGCGCGACGCGGCCGTCGCCCATGATGGTGGCGCCAGACACGTCGTCGACGCGTCGGTAGTTGGCCTCGAGGTTCTTCACCACGACCTGCTGCTGGCCGAGCAGTTCGTCGACGAGCAGCGCGACGCGGCCGCCCTCGGCTTCCACCACGACCATGATGGCGCTGACGTTCTCGAAGTCGAATCGCGGCACGTTGAAGATGCGCTCGAGCTCCAGCACGGGCATGTACTCGTCGCGCACCTCGACCACGCGGCCGGTGCCGCCGATCGTGCGGATCATGCCGGGCTGCACCTGGAACGACTCGACCACCGACGACAGCGGCAGGATGTAGCACTCCTCGCCCACGCCCACGCTCATGCCGTCCATGATGGCCAGCGTCAGCGGCAGGCGCACCTTGACGCTCATGCCGTAGCCTTCGGCGGAGTCGATCTCGACGGTGCCGCCCAGGCCGAGGATGTTCTTCTTCACCACGTCCATGCCGACGCCGCGGCCGGAGACGTCGGTCACCACCTCGGCGGTGGAGAAGCCGGCGGCGAAGATCAGGCTCCAGACCTCCTGGTCGGTCATCGAGTCGGGTGCGTCGATGCCCTTCTCGCGGGCCTTCTTCAGCAACTTCTCGCGCGACAGGCCCTTGCCGTCGTCGCGCACCTCGATGACGATGGAGCCGCCCTGGTGCGAGGCGGAGAGGGTGATCGTGCCGTGCTCGGGCTTGCCCTTGGCCAGGCGTTCGGCGGGCAATTCGATGCCGTGGTCGCAGCTGTTGCGCACCAGGTGCGTCAGCGGGTCGGTGATCTTCTCGACCAGGCCCTTGTCGAGCTCGGTGGCTTCGCCGTGGGTCACGAACTCGACCTTCTTGCCGAGCTTGGCGGCGAGGTCGCGCAGCATGCGCGGGAAGCGGTTGAAGACGACCGACATCGGGATCATGCGGATCGACATCACCGATTCCTGCAGGTCCCGCGTGTTGCGCTCCAGGTCGGCCAGGCCGGCGGCCATCTGCTGGTACAGCGCCGCGTCGACGCTCTTGCTGTTCTGCGCGAGCATGGCCTGGGTGATGACGAGTTCGCCCACCAGGTTGATGAGCTGGTCGACCTTCTCGACCGAGACGCGAAGCGTCGAGGCCTCGACCGTCGCGGCCACCGGCTTCTCGGCCTTGGCGGCAGGGCGGGCCACCGGCTTGGCCGTGTCCGCCGGGGTGGCCGACGTCGCGGGCGCTGCGGCGCCGTTTGCAGCGGCCGAGCCGGGGGCGCCCGGCGCGTCGTCGAAGAAGCCGTAGCCGAGGTCGGCCGCGGCGGCCGGGTCTTCTGCCGGGGCGCCAGGGGCGCCCGCGTGAAAGCCGTAGCCCGGGCCCAGCGGCAGCAGCGCCACCGCCTCGCGGGCGACGTGGAAGGTGAACAGGTCCAGCAGGTCGCTGTCGCTGCTGGTGGTGGTGATCTTGAAGCGACGCATGCCGTCGCTGGACTGGCCGCCATCGATCGGCTCGATGGTGCCCAGGTCGGTGATCTCCTTGAACAGGTCGATCAGGTTGTCGGCTTGTTCGGGCTGCTCCAGGGGGCCGACGCGCAACTCCAGCTGGCGGGCCTGCTGGGCAGGCGCCGCGGCCGGTGCTGCGGCGGCCGGGGCTGCGGCCTGCGCGACCGGCACGGCCGCGGCCAGCGGCACCGGCGGCGCTTCGCCGGCCACCAGTGCGCGGATGTTGAACAGCAGTTCGGTGGTGTCCACCTCGGCGCCGCCGGATCCCTGGTGGCGTGCGAGTTGCGCGCGCAGCGCATCGCCGGAGGCCAGCAGCACGTCGACCATCGGGGCGGTGGGCTGCAGCTCGTGGCGGCGCAGCTTGTCCAGCAGCGTCTCCATCTGGTGCGTCAGCTCGGCCACGTCGTTGAAGCCGAAGGTGGCCGCGCCGCCCTTGACCGAGTGCGCGCAGCGGAAGATCGAGTTCAGCTCTTCGTCGTCGGCCGCCTCGATGTCGACTTCGAGCAGCAACTGCTCCATGCGGTCGAGGTTCTCGCCCGCTTCCTCGAAGAAGACCTGATAGAACTGGCTCAGGTCAATGCCGGCGCCTGCGTTCGCGCTTTCCGAATTCATCTCGGCCATGGGGTCGTGCTCCCGGGTTTCTTGTGTGCGCGAGGAAGCCTCAGCGGATCACCTTCTTGATGACTTCGAGCAGCTTGGTCGGGTCGAAGGGCTTGACCAGCCAGCCGGTGGCGCCCGCGCTGCGGCCGGCCTGCTTCATCTGGTCGCTGGACTCGGTGGTCAGGATCAGGATCGGCGTGGCCTTGAACTTCGGGTTGTCGCGAAGTTTCTTGGTCAGGCCGATGCCGTCCAGTCGCGGCATGTTCTGGTCGGTCAGCACCAGGTCGAAGTCGCGCGAGCCGGCCTTCTCCCAGGCGTCCTGGCCGTCGACTGCCTCGACCACGTTGTAGCCGGCGCTCTTGAGCGTGAATGAGACCATCTGGCGCATCGAGGCCGAGTCGTCCACAGCGAGGATTGAATGCATGTCTGGCTCCAGGTAACGAGTGGATTTCGGGTAGTTGGTGGGTTTCTTGAACGGCGCCGGTCAGAAGAGCTCGACGGACCCGGCGTCCATCTCGTCCTGTGTGACGGGGTTGGGCCGCAGCGGGGCGCTCTCTACGACGGCCTCGCCGTCCTCGTCGTCGCCCATGGTTTCCGCGGCCAGGCGATCCGCGCAGTTGCGCAGACGCGAATTGGTGTGGTGGATCAGCTGCGAGGCCATGTCCTGGAACTGCATCGCGGTGATCGCGCCGGCCATGTGCTGCATGGCGTCGTGCAGTTCGCGGGTGTTCAGCTCGGGATGCTTCGCCATCGCATGCAGCAGGTGGTTGAGCTGGCCCGAGGCGCCATAGAAATGGCCGAGCAGCGCCTCGCTGGCGTCGCTGAGCAGGCGCTGCAGGCGCTCCAGGTCGTTGGAAGCCGTCATCAGGTTGTCCTGAAGATCGGCTGCGGCCATCAGCGGCAGGGTGCTTCCCCCTCCGGGGTCTGTCGAAACGCTCTCAGGCATCGTGGCTCCGCGATGTGCAGGCCGGCAAAGGGCCGGGGACTCAGGGCATTTTCGGCAGCCACCACGGAATCATTAGGGTGATGTCGCCCGGAATTCCGGCTCATCTTCACGGGCGCAGGCGCGGCATACTTCACGCATGGCGGCCCCGATCCTCGACCATGCGCTGCGCGTCCTGCACCTGGAGGATTCGCCGCTGGACCACGAACTGACCCTGGCGCACCTGCGCCGCGGCGGCCTGGAGGTGCAGGCCTTGCGCATCGACTCCGAGGCGGCCTTCCTGGCCGCGCTCGAGCAGGAATGGGACGTGGTGCTGTCCGATTTCAACCTGCCCGGTTTCTCCGGCCTGGTGGCACTGGACCTGCTCAAGGCCAGCGGTCTGGACGTGCCCTTCATCCTGGTTTCCGGCGAGATCGGCGAGGACACGGCGGTCGAGGCCATGCGCAACGGCGCCAGCGACTACCTGCTGAAGAACAACCTGGCGCGGCTGGTGCCGGCGCTGATGCATGCGGTGGAGGCCACCGAGACGCGACATGCCCGCGAGCGTGCCGACCGCGAACTGGGCAAGTCCAAGCAGCGCCTGCGCGAACTCGCGCAGCACTTGCAGACGAGCATCGAGCAGGAACGCGCGGCGATCGCCCGCGAGATCCACGACGACGTGGGCGGCTCGTTGACGGCGCTCAAGTTCGACCTCGCCTGGATCGCCCGCCACACCACCGACGAAGGGGTGCGACTGCGCGTGAATTCCGCCCTCGAGACGGTGACGCTGGCGATCGAATCGAGCAAGCGCATCATGCACAACCTGCGCCCGGCCATCCTCGAGCAGGGCCTGGTGGCTGCGCTGCAATGGATCGCCTCGCGCTTCGAGAAGCGAACCGGCATCGCCTGCGAGCTGAGGCTGCCCACGCAGACGCCCGCGTGGCCCGCCGGCGTGCCGCTGGTGGCCTACCGCACCGCGCAGGAGGCGCTGACCAACATCACCAAGCACGCCCAGGCCTCGCGCGTGCAGATCGACCTGTCGCTGGCCGGCGGCGTAATGTCGCTGGAGATCAGCGACAACGGCCGCGGCCTGAGCCAGCAGGATCTCGCCAAGGCCCGCTCCTTCGGCATCCGCGGGCTGCACGAGCGCGCCGGCACGGTGGGCGGCTGGGTCGACCTGTCCAGCGGGCCGGCCGGTACCACGCTGATACTGTCTGTCCCGCTGAACCCGATCGGGGACACGTCGCCCGTGCCCGCGCACCCGCTGCGCGAGCCGGAAGATCCTTCGCAGTGGGGCACTCTGTGATCAAAGTCATTCTTTGCGACGACCATGCGCTGATCCGCCGAGGCATCCGCGACACGCTCTCCGACGCGCCCGACATCGAGGTGATCGGCGAGGCCGGCGACTACGGCGAACTGCGCACGCTGCTGCGCAGCCATGCCTGCGACGTGCTGGTGCTCGATATCAACCTTCCCGGCGGGCGCAGCGGGCTGGATGTGCTGCACGTGCTCAAGGACGAAGGCCTGCCCATGCGCGTGCTGGTGGTGTCGATGTACCCGGAAGACCAGTACGCGATCCGCGCGCTGCGCGCCGGCGCCTTCGGCTACGTCAACAAGGGCGGCGACCCGGCGCAGCTCGTCACGGCCGTGCGCACCGTCTCGCAGGGCCGCAAGTACGTCACGCCCGAGATCGCGCAGATGCTGGTCGAGAGCCTGACCACGCCGGTGGTCGAGAACTCGCACGAGAAGCTCTCCGACCGCGAACTGCAGACGCTGGTGCTGATCGCCTCCGGCAAGCGCCTGTCCGACATCGCCGAGGAGCTCAAGCTCAGCCCGAAGACGGTCAGCGTCTACCGCGCCCGTGTGCTCGAGAAGCTGTCGCTTGCCAACAACTCCGAGATGACGGTTTACGCCATCCGCAACGGGCTGGTCGGCGACTGACGATGGCCGCGGCGCGGCGCGCGCCGCCCGGCTGAGGCGTGCGTCACGCCAGGGCCGAATAAGTGACGCTCAAGAGCGGTGGCAGGCTGCCGAAAGGCCTGAAGATCGCGGACGCCCGTCCCCGAAACTCCCGCCACGTTCCCGTCCCGATGCTTTTTATCGCCTGCCTTGTCGTGACCGCGCTGCTGCTGTGGCTGGCTGCGGGCATCGGCGTGCTGGCCGATCGGCGCTCGGCCAAGCTGGCCTGGCGGCTGCGCGGCGTCGCCATCGTGCTCAGCGCCTGTGCCCTGTGGTGGCCGGCACACGCGCTGCAGACCGAGGGTACCCTGGTCGCGTCGGTCGGCGCCCGCTCCATGCTGGCCTGGCTGCCGGCGCTGGCGCTGTTTTCGCTCGGCCTGGCCACCACGCGGGCCTGGGCCATGGGCTCATGGGCCGGCACGGTGCTGGGCGGCGTCGTCACCGTGGTGGCGGCCTATGCCTACGCGATGCTGCTGCTGCCCAGCCTGTTCCGCATCGCCCCGATCGATCTGCCGGTGAGCGAAGGCGCCCTGGTGCTCGGGCTGGCGATGGCGAGCATCGCGATGTTCCTGCCCACCCAGAACGAACGCGTGGGCCAGTGGGTGCGCGCCATGTCGGTGTCGGCCGCAGCCGGGGTGGTGGCGCTGGCACTCACCGGCTTCATGGCGAGCGTGCCGTCCGTCCCGGACACCGCCTGGCATGAGCTGGCGGTGCTCTCGCTGGTGGCCGCGATGGGCGCCATGCTGCTGGCGATGCTGCGCCAACCCTCGGATTCGCAGGACATGGTGGCGCGCCCGGTCCGCACGGCGGCCACCGACCTGCTCACCGGGCTGCCGACACGCCAGTTCTTCGAGGAACGGCTGACGGCCGCGGCCCGGCGTTGCGACGCCAAGAAGACCAAGCTGGCAGTGCTGTTCATCGACCTCGACGGCTTCAAGCCGGTCAACGACACCTTCGGCCACGCCTGCGGCGACCGTGTGCTCGAGCAGGTCGGCGTGCGGCTGCGTTCACTCACGCGCGGCTCCGACGTGGCGGCACGCGTCGGCGGCGACGAATTCCTGCTGCTGATCCCGGGCATCTCGTCGACCGAGTCGGTGACGCGCATCGCCAAGGCGCTGATCGAGATCCTCAGCCGGCCCTACAAGGTGGAAGAGCGCGAGATCGGCATCTCCTGCTCGGTGGGCATCGCCATCTACCCGGACGGCTGCCGCGCCAGCAAGCTGATCGCCCGCGCCGACGCGGCCATGTACGCCGCCAAGCGCGCCGGCGGCACGCGGCACGCCTTCTTCGCGCCGGAGATGGACTCCGACGCCAAGCAGAACTTCGACATGGTGCGCGACCTGCGCCGCGCCATCGCCAACAACGAACTCGAGCTGTACTTCCAGCCGAAGATCGATGCGCGCAGCGGCAAGGTCACCGCCGCCGAGGCGCTGCTGCGCTGGAACCACCCGAAGCTCGGCCTCGTGCTGCCCGGCCAGTTCGTGCCGCTGGCCGAGCGCACGGGGCTGATCGGCCCGCTGGGCGACTGGGTCATCGAAGCCGCCTGCCGGCAGGCGCGGGCCTGGCGCGACAAGGGCCTGCGCATGCGCGTGGCGATCAACCTGTCGGCCTACCAGATGCGCCAGGACGACATCGTCGACCGCATCATCGAGGCGCTCAAGCGCCACCGCATCCGGCCCTCGCTGCTGACGTGCGAGATCACCGAGTCGGCGGCGATGGAAGACACCCTGGCCACGCAGGAGACCTTCCGGCGCCTCGGCGAACTCGGCACGCACCTGTCGATCGACGACTTCGGCACCGGTTACTCGAGCCTGGCCTACCTGCGCAAGCTGCCTGCCGAGGAGCTGAAGATCGACCGCAGCTTCGTTCAGGACCTGGAGCACAGCCCCGACGCCCGCGCGGTGGTCGACGCGGTGCTCAAGCTCGCCCACGCGCTGGGGCTGAAGGTGGTCGCCGAGGGCGTGGAGAACCCGCGCCAGCACCAGATCCTGGCCGAGCTGGGCTGCGATGAACTGCAGGGCTACCTCTTCGCCAAGCCGATGTCGGCCCGCGCGCTGCTGCTGTGGGCCATCGGCGACCGCGGCGAGGCTTCGGTGTTCCGCAACTCGCTGTTCGGCGAGACGCGCCAGACCTCGCTGCTCGCGGCACGCACGGCCCCGGCGCCGGTCGATCGCGAGGCTGCTTAGTAGGCAAACGAAGCACCGGCCGGTCCGTTCTGGGCCGGTCCCGGCCCTTTGCTGACGTTCGCACGTGGCCGCTTTCGTGCCTGGTTCGCGCGTCGCGGCAGGCGCTGCCCGCGGGGGGCTCATGCTGTGGCGGTCGGCGCTGTGCGCCGACTCCACTGCGATGCTTGCACCGGGGTCGTGCCGCAGAACTCACTGCGCGACCTGCGGTCGCTGCGTTCGAACAGCCGCGGCAAGTCAGACCACGAGGCGCGCTGGCGCGCGCCGACCCCGGCGCTGCGCTTCTCGTCGCCACAGAAATCGCCCCCGCGGGCAGCGCCTGCCGCGAAGTCCACCGCTGGTTCGTCTCGTCTCGCATGCCACCGCTGGTTCAGCAAAGGCACGCCCGGGCAGGCGAAGGCGCGCCTCTGAGGTGCCGAGAAGCACAGGGCTCGTGGCCGCGCGCGCAGCGCGCTTCGTCTTCTGACTCGTCGACGCTGTCCGAACGCAGCGACCGAAGGTCGCGGAGAGAGTTCGGCGACGGGGCCGCGAGACCGAGCATCGCAGGGGAGTCGGCGCGCAGCGCCGGCCGCCGAGGCGAAGCGCCGTAGCCTGCCCGGGCGTGCCTTTGCCGCGAGAAACGCAACCCGCACAGCAGACGCAGAACGACAGCAAAGGGCCGAGAGCCGCCGCCCGCCCGGATCACCACCTGAAGCCTGGAACGCGGACCGGTCTCAGCGCGTCGCGCGCCGTCGCACGCATTCGAGGTAGCGCTCGCCGTCGGGCGGCAGCCCGCTCTTCTGCGAGGCCCAGACCATCTCGCCCAGGCATTCCATCACCTCGTGGTGGGCTTCGTGCGCCGAGCCGCGCCGGGCGGCGAGCAGCTCGAAAGCCTGCCGGATGCCGCGCGGCTGGTCGATCGACACCTGTTCGGTGATCGTCAGGTGCATCGACAGGTGCAGGAAGGGGTTGGTGCGGCCGCTCTCGACCTCGTAGACCGAGGCCAGCGCGACCTCCAGATCGTCAAGTTCGGCGTGGTACTCCGGGTGCTCGTCGATCCAGTCGGCGGCCAAGGCCTCCATCGGGATCAGCGGCAGGCCGTCGCGGCGCTTGCGTCGCGTGTCGCAGAAGAATCGGCGCACGTCGTTCTGGGAGGGAGCAAACATCCGACAATTGTCCCTCGATCGGAAAAGACGGACCCTGATGACGGCATTGAGCGAGCTGCCGCTGATCCACGATGCGGCCTTCTATGCCGTGGCCGTGCCGGCGGTGTTGATGATGGGGCTGTCCAAGAGCGGCTTTCTCGGCGGCTTCGGCTCGCTGGCGGTGCCGCTGATGGCGCTGGCGATCCCGGTGCCGCAGGCTGCGGCGATCATGCTGCCCTTGCTGCTGGTGATGGACGCGACCGGGCTGCAGCAGCTGTGGAGACACTGCGACCGTGACCTGCTGCGCCTGCTGCTGCCCGCCGGCCTGCTCGGCACAGTGGTCGGCACGGTGCTGTTCGGTGTGCTGAGCACGGCCACGGTGGCGGCGGTGGTGGGTGCGCTGACGCTGCTGTTCCTCGCCCAGCGGCTGCTGTTCCCGCCACGCGCCGACAGCCCGCCGCCGCCGCGCCCGCTGGGTTTCGCGCTCGGCATCGCGTCGGGCTTCACCAGCTTCGTGGCGCACGCCGGCAGCCCGCCGATCAACGCCTACGTGCTGCCGCTGCGACTGTCGCCGCTGACCTACGCCGCGACCATGTCGGTGTTCTTCGCCGCGGTGAACCTGTCGAAGTGGATCCCTTACGCGTGGCTCGGACTGATCGACCTTCGCAACATGAGCACCTCGCTCGTGCTGATGCCGCTGGCGCCGCTGGGCGTGTGGCTCGGCGTATGGGCCACGCGGCGCATCGACGCGAGCTGGTTCTACCGGCTGGCCTACACCGGCATGTTCCTCACCGGCGCGAAGCTGCTCTACGACGGGCTGAAGTGAGCGAGGCCTACTTCTTCTCGGTGTAGATCTCGATGGCCACGGCCTCGAGACGGTAGCTGCTGGCGCCCATGAAGGTGTCGGAGCGCAGCGTCTTCAGCGTGCCGCTGATCCACACCGCGTCCATCGATTTCACACCCTTGGCAGCCTCGCGCGGGCGCACGTGGATGATCTGGTTCGAAGGCGGCGGCGGCGAGTGGATGCAGGCGCCGAAGTAGGGCACGAGCAGGAACTCGGTCAAACCGGACTTGCCTTCTTCCAGCGGCACCACGTAGCCGGGGATGCGGATCGCCTTGCCGTCCATCGCGTTGTTGGTCGGTGCGTTGTCCCAGGTCTCGCGCATCTTCTTCAGCATGGCGGCTGCGCGCGGATCGGCATCGCTGAGCACGCCGAAGTTCATGTCCTTGAACTGCTTGAGCGGGTCCCAGTCCTTGGGTACCAGCTCGTCCCAGGTGACTTCCTGGAAACCGGCGCGGGCCGGCGCCGCGGCCTTGGCGGAGGGCTTGTCCTGCGCGGCGGCGTGCGCGGCCGGCAGGGCCAGGGCCAGCGCGATCAGCCAGGGAGAGGTTCGGTTCATCGTCGGTTCCTCGTTCAGCTGCGCGGCGACAGGCCGTCGGACAGCGACATCCGGTAGGCGCGCAGGCCCGGGATCAGGCTGGCCAGCACGCCAGCTGCCAGCACGCCGGCCAGTAGCAGCCCTTGTGATGCACTCGGCTCGCCGAGGTTCAACACCACGCCGTAGTGCGACTGTACCCAGGGCCCGGCGCCGGCGATCAGCGCCACGCAGGCGAGCACGCCCAGCAGCATGCCGGCCAGCGTGACGAGCAGGCCCTCGGAGGCCAGCAGCACCAGTACGTCGCGCGGGCCGGCACCCACGGCGCGCAGAACGGCAAGCTCGCGCCGGCGCTCATTCAGGCCGGCGAGCACGGTGGCCACCAGGCCGGCCAGGCTGACCAGCGCCACCAGCGCCGACAGGCCCAGCAGCAGCTTCTCGCCCACGCCGACAACGTTCCACAACTCGTCCAGCGCCACGCCGGGCAGCACCGCCATCAGCGGCTCGCCCTCGTACTCGTTGACGAAGCGCTGCACCGCGAACACCGCGGCGCGCCCCTTCAGGCCGACCAGCGCGGCGGTGACCTGTTTCGGCGCCAGATCGAACTTGCGCGCCTGTTCGGCCGGAATGGCCAGGCCCTTCATCGGCGTGCCGGCCGACCAGTCGAGGTGGATCGCTTCGAGCGCGGGCAGGCTGATGTGCACGGTGCGGTCCACCGGCGTGCCGGTCGGCGCCAGGATGCCGACCACGGTGAAGGGCTTGTCGGCATGCTCGCTGCCCGGCAGCGTGCCGCTGCCGTGGCTGAGCACGATGGCGTCGCCGAGCTTGTAGTGCAGGCGCTGCGCGACTTCGGCGCCGAGCACCGCGCCGTAGAGGCCGTCGAGGTCGCCGCTGAAGGGCGAACCCTGCTCGAGCCGAAGTGCCTGCCGGTCGCCGTAGCGGAAACGCTCGAAGAACGCCTTCGTCGTGCCCAGCACCGGGAAGCCGCGGTGCGAGTCGCCCAGCGACAGCGGGACCACCCAGTCGACGGCGCGGTGCTTGGCGATCGCCTCGATGCTCTCCATGCGCACGTTGTTGGTGGCGCCGCCGAGATGGAACACGGCATAGAGCATCAGCTGCACGGAGCCGGTGCGCGCGCCGACGACGAGGTCGGTGCCGCTGACGGCCTGCGAGAAGTTGTCGCGCACGTCGATGCGCACCCGATCGAAGGCGAGCAGCAGCAGCGTCGACAGCGCGATCGACAGCGCCACCAGCGAGAGTGTGCCGCGGCGGTTCCAGGCGCTGGCCGCGGCCAGGCTCAGCAGCGGCTTCATGCCGCGGCCTCGCGCAAGGACTGGTTCAGCTCGGGCAGCGAGGCCGCGCGGTCGAAGCGGCGCGCCAGGCGCTCGTCGTGGCTGACGAAGACCAGCGTGCTGCCGGCGGCGCGGCATTCGCCGAGCAGCACGTCCATGAAGCCGTCGCGCAGCACTGCGTCGAGCGCCGAGGTGGGTTCGTCGGCGATCACCACCTCGGGCGCACCGATCAGCGCGCGCGCCGCGGCCACGCGCTGCTGCTGGCCGACCGAGAGCTCGCGGGCATCGCGGTGGAACAGGCTCGAGTCCAGCCCGACCCGCTCGAGCAGCGAGCGCGCCTGCGCCGCCGGCGAGCCGCTGCGCTGCGTGGCGCGTGCGGCGCGCGAGGCGGAGAAGCGGCAGCCGAGCAGCACGTTGTCGGTCACGTTCAGCCAGGGCAGCAGGTTGAACTGCTGGAACAGGTAGCCGACATGGTCGGCGCGGAAGGCGTCGCGCGCCGCACCGGACATCGAGCTCCAGGAGCGCCCGGCCAGCGACACCGTGCCGGCACGCGGCACCAGCACGCCGGCCAGCAGCGACAGCAGCGTGCTCTTGCCGCAGCCGCTCGGCCCGTGCAGGAACAGCGTTTCGCCTGCGCTGACCTGAAGTGCATCGATGGCCAGGCAGTCGCGCCCGGCACGCGGCCAGGCGTAGCGCAGATCGTGCAGCTCGATCACGCCGTGCCGCTAGCGCGCCAGGTCGACGCGCTGCGCCGGGCGGACGAGCACTTGCTTGCGCTGGCCCTTCGCCGTGGCCGTCTGCACTTCCAGCCGCGCCAAACGCGGGAAGGCCTTGAACAGGCCGACCTCGACGAAGGCCGGGGCCGACTTGCAGGCGAACTCGAACTCGGCATCGAGGTCGCCGTGGCCGTCATCGGCCGTGGCCTTGGCATCGCCCAGCTTGAGCGGCGCCGATGTCAGCGTCACCGGTCCCAGGCTGCATTGCGCGGCCGGGTCGATGCGGAACAGCGTGTCGGCTGCCTTCAGCGTGGCCGCCATCGACTCGACGGCGCGCTTCTCGGCCGCGCTGCGCGGCGCGCGCTCGAAGCCGAGCAGTCCGTCCAGCGGTGATTCGAGCGAGATGACCAGCCGGCCCGGCTCGACGGCGATGTCGATCCTGGCCGCGCCGTGTTCATGGGCCTTGCCGGCCCAGGCCGGTGTGGCGATCGAGGCGGCGAGCAGGGAGGTCGCCAGGAGCAGCTTCATCGTTGGGCATCCTTCGGTGGTCAGCGCGCCGCCACGGCCTGCAGCGCCACGGCGATCGATTTCACGTTGTGCGCATACAGGCGCAGGTAGGTGTCGGCACCAGCGGCCGGCGGCGACAGCGCATCCGAATAGAGCGTGCCGCCGACGCGCGCGCCGGTCTCCTGCGAGATGCGCTCGATGCTGCGGCGGTCGGTGATGTTCTCGACGAACAGGGCGCGCGCCTGGTGCAGCCGCACCTGGCGGATCACCGAGGCCACGCCGGCGGCGGACGCCTCGCTGTCGGTGTTCCAGGCGCGCGGCGAGATGAAGGTGATGCCGTAGGCGTCGCCGAGGTAGCCGAAGGCATCGTGGGTGGTGACCACGCGGCGCTGATCGCGCGGCACGGCCTCGAAGGCGGCGCGCGCGCTGGCGTCGAGCGCGGCGATGCGCTCGCCGTAGGCGGCGGCGCGCGCATTGATGGCTGCGGCCTGCGACGGTGCGGCGGCCACCAGCGCGGCGCGCATGTTCTCGACGTAGCGTTGCGCGTGCGCCAGGCTCTGCCAGGCATGCGGATCCACCGCGCGGCCGACGCGCCGCGGCTCGATGCCGCGCGTGGCCTCGATCACCGGGCCGCGGTAGCCGGAGCTGCGCACCAGACGGTCGATCCAGCCTTCGAAATGCAGCCCGTTGACGACCACCAGGTCGGCCCGGGCCAGGCGCTGCGCGTCGGCGGGCGTGGGTTCGAACACATGCGCATCGGCGTTGGCGCCAACCAGCGAGTGGACCTGGGCTGCATCGCCGGCGACCTCGCGCAGCATGTCGGCGAGGATCGAGAAGCTCGCCACCACCTGCAGCGGCCGCGCGGTCTCGGCCCGCAGCGGCAAAGCGAGGCCGAGCAGCGCGCAGACGATGGCGAGGCTGACGAGACGGCGCATCGTGATTCAGGCGACGCGATGCGCGTGCAGCGCCGTTCGGCGGGCGAGCAGGCTGTCGTGACGGCCGGCCGCCAGCGAGACGAGGTAGGCCGCACCGGCCAGCAGCACGATGGCCGGGCCCGAAGGCAGCTGCAGGTGGTAGCTCAGCAGCAGGCCGCCGGCGCCGCTGAACAGCGCGATCGCCGTGGCGGTGGCGGCCAGGCTCCAGACCTCGCGGGCCCAGAAGCGTGCCGCGGTGGCTGGCAGCATCATCAGTCCCACGGCCATCAGTGTGCCCAGGGCCTGGAAGCCGGCGACGAGGTTGAGCACCACCAGCGCGAGGAAGACGAAATGCAGCGCGCGCTCGTGGCCGCCGACCGAGCGCAGGAAGCCGGGGTCGACGCTGGCCACCAGCAGCGGCCGATAGGCAGCTGCGACCACCAGCAGTGTGACGCTGGCCACGCCGGCGACCGTGATCAGCGCGGTGTCGTCGACCGCGAGGATGCTGCCGAACAGCACGTGCATCAGGTCGACCGGGCTGCCGTGGGTCGAGACGATCAGCACGCCGGCGGCCAGCGCGATCAGGTAGAAGGCGGCGAAGCTGGCGTCTTCGCGCTGCGTGGTGACCTGCGCCACCCAGCCGGCGAGCACCGCGACGAGCAGCGCCGCCGCCAGCCCGCCCGCGCCCATCGCCGGCAGCGAGAAGCCGGCCAGCGCAAAGCCGATCGCCGCGCCGGGCAGCACGGCGTGCGCCATCGCGTCGCCCATCAGGCTCATGCGGCGCAGCACCAGCAGCGTGCCCATCGGCGCACTGCCCAGCGCGAGCGCGACACAGGCGACCAGCGCGCGGCGCATGAAGCCGAACTCCACGAAAGGCTGCAGGAAGATCTCGTACAGGCCCATGGTCATGCCGTCAGGCCCGCTCGCACACCGGTGCCGATTCGTCCCAGCGCTCCGACATCTGGCGTGCGCGGAACAGGTTCTCGGCATGCAGCACCTGCGCCGTCGGCCCCCAGGCCACCGCCTCGCGGGCGAGCAGCAGGGTCTGCGGAAAGTTCTCGCGCACCAGCTCCATGTCGTGCAGCACCGCCACCACGGTGCGTGCCTCGCCGTGCCAGCGCCGCACCACGGCGAGCAGGTCGGCGCTGGTGCGCGCGTCGATGGCGTTGAAGGGCTCGTCGAGCAGGATCAGCTGCGCGTCCTGCAGCAGCACGCGGGCGAACAGCACGCGCTGGAACTGCCCGACCGACAACTCGCCGATGCGCCGCTGCTCGAAGCCCGACAGCCCCACCGAGGCCAGCGCTTCGCGCGCCTTCTCGCGCAGCGGCGCATCGATCGCGCCGAAGGCGCCGCGGCGCGGCCAGTGGCCGAGCGAAACGAGGTCGAGCACGCCGACCGGGAAGCTGCGGTCGATCTGCGACTGCTGCGGCAGGTAGGCCACGCGGCCGACCAGCGCCGGGGCGATCTCGATGCGGCCGGAGGTCAGCGGCAGCCGGCCTGCCAGTGCGTCGAGCAGGCTGCTCTTGCCGGCGCCGTTGGGGCCGACGATGGCCATCAGCGAGCCCTGATCGATCTCGCCGCTGAGGTGATGCACGGCAGGGTGACGCTGGTGCGTCACGGTCAGGTCGATGAAACGCACCGCGTTCATGCCGACAGGTCCGCCAGCGCCCAGGCCACCGCGGCCCAGAGCAGCACGAGGGCGGCCAGCGCCGCCGCCATGCGCGGCAGGGCACCGCTCATCAGCACGCTGCCAGCCACGCCCTCATCGCGTGGGCGCGGCTCGGCGTGGCCGTGATCGTGCGGATGCGCGTGATCGTGGCTCATGCAGCCCTCGCGCAGTCGGCGCAGCGGCCGCGCAGCGTCAGCTCGTGCTGCTCGACGCGAAAGCCCGCCGGTGCCAGCAGGTCGATGCCGCTCGGGCAGCCGTGGATCGGGAACACCCGGTCGCACACGGTGCAATGGAAGTGGTGGTGATGGTGGTGTTCGTGCGCATGTGCACTGCGCTGGGCGCAGGGCGCCTCGAAGCGCGCCGCCTGGCCGGGCAGGTCGACACGCACCACCTGGGCCTCGTCATGCAATGTGCGCAGCTGCCGGTAGACGGTCGACAGGTTCAGCGTCGGCACCTCGCCGCGCGCCAGGTCGAGGATCTCTGCCGGCGCCAGCGAGCGCCCGCTGGAGGCGAGCGCCTGCAGCACGGCCTGCTTCTGGCGGGTCTGGCGGGATTCCATGGGCGCATCTTATTGCAAATGCAATTGCATTTGCTCATGACCACCGATACCCGAGCCAGGCCCGGGGTCAGCGCGGTGCCGGGCGGCCTTTGTCGTCGGGTTCGGCGTCCTGCCCGCCCCAGCCTGCGCGCTCGGTACGCTGGCGTGCGGCCTCGCGCTCCTGCGCGAACAGTTCCTCGAGCTGCTGGCGGCCCTGCTTGGCGAAGGCGATCAGCTTGGCCTCGTCGCCGAAGTGCGGCCGCACCACCTCGAGCTGCGCGACGTTGTGCCGGCGAAAACGCAGCGCCAGCGTGCGTGCCTGGTGGCGTTCGAAGCCGAGCAGCTCGAGCACGCTGCGCCCGCTCATCAGCGCGGCGTCGAGCGTCTCGCGTTCGATGATCTCGACACCCAGGTTGCGCAGCTCGTAGTAATGGGTGACGTTGCGGGCCCGCGCGACGATCGTCATGCGCGGGAAATGCTCGCGCACCAGCTTGGCGACCTCGACACTCTGCTCGATGTCGTCGATGGCCAGCACCATCACGCGGGCCTTGTCGGCGCCGGCGGTGCGCAGCAGGTCCAGCCGTGTCGCATCGCCATAGAACACCGGCCAGCCGAAGCGGCGCACGGCCTCCACCTGCTCGGCGTCGTGCTCCAGCACGGTGGCTGCGAAGCCATTGGCATAGAGCAGCCGGCCGACGATCTGCCCGTAGCGGCCGAAGCCGGCGATGATCACCGGCGCATGCTGCGGCTCGCTGATCTCGTCGAGCTGTGGGCCCTGCGCATGTGCGGCCAGGTGCGCGGCCCACCAGCGGTCGGACAGCAGCAGCACCAGCGGCGTGAGCAGCATCGAGATGGCCACGGCGGCCACCAGCAGCGAGGAGCTCGGCGCGTCGATCACGCCGGCACCGGCGGCGGTCTGGAACACCACGAAGCCGAACTCGCCGCCCTGCGCGAGCAAGATGATGAAGGGCGGCCGCTCGACCACCGGGATCGGCATCGTGCGGCCCATGGCCCACAGCACCACGCCCTTGACGACCAGGAAGCCCAGCACGAGGCCGGCCACGAGCAGCGGCTGTGCCATCACCACCGCGAAGTCGATGCTCATGCCCACGGCGATGAAGAACAGGCCGAGCAGCAGGCCCTTGAAGGGCTCGATGTCGGTCTCCAGCTCGCGCCGGTATTCGCTCTCGGCGAGCAGCACGCCGGCGAGGAAGGCGCCCAGCGCCATCGACAGGCCCACCGATTGCATCAGCGCCGCCGTCGCGACCACGAGCAGCAGCGAGGCGGCGGTGAAGATCTCCGGCGTCTTGCTGCGCGCGATCCAGCGCAGCGCGGGGCGCAGCAGCAGCCGGCCGCCGAGCACGATCAGCGCGATCACGCCCACCGCCTTGGCCGCGCCGAACCAGCCGCCGCCCTGCGCGTGCTCGGCACTGACGGCCAGCAGCGGCACCAGCGCGAGGATGGGGATGGCCGCCACGTCCTGCAGCAGCATCACGCTGAGCACGCTCTGGCCCGAGGTGGTGGCCATCAGGTTGCGTTCGGCCATCACGCCCAGGCCGATCGCCGTGGAGCTCATCGCCAGGCCCAGTGCGGCCACCAGCGCGAGGCGCCAGTCCACGCCGAGCAGCACCGCGGCGCCGCACATCAGCGCGGCGGAGCCGAACAGCTGCACGCTGCCCCAGCCGAAGATCGGCCGGCGCAGCGCCCACAGGCGGCGCGGTTCCAGCTCCAGGCCGACGAGGAAGAGCATCAGCACCACGCCGAACTCGGCGAAGTGCAGCATGTCCTGCGGGTCGGTGACGAACTTCAGGCCCCAGGGGCCGATCAGGATGCCGGCGGCGAGGTAGCCGATGATCGAGCCCAGGCCGAGCGCCTTGGCGATCGGCACCGCGAGCACCGCCGCGGCGAGGTAGACGAGGCTGCCGGTCAGCCAGGAGCCGTGTTCCATCAGGCGCCCTCCGGCTCGGTCGAGGGGCGCGCCGTGGCCGGCACCTCGCAGGCCACGCATTCGGCCAGCTCGGCCAGTTCGGGCCACTCGGGATAGGTCGCGAGGCGTTCGGCATAGACGCCGGCGTGTGCCTCGATCGCCGCCTTCTCGACGCGGTGCGCGCCGTGCAGCAGCAGCGGCGGCAGGAAGCGCATGCCGCACAGTGCCGCGGTCTGCTCGTAGGGCGGCAGGAAGGCGTCGAAGAAGTAGCGGTTGTAGCTGTCGGGCCGGTACGAATCCTCGGGCCCGCCGGTGCTGGCGGACAGCCACAGGTCCTTGCCCTGCAGCGCGGTGCCGCCTGGCCCGTAGGCCCAGCCGAAGGCGAGCACCTCGTCGAGCCAGAGCTTCATCAGCGGCGGCATCGAGTACCAGTGCACCGGGTGCTGCCAGACGATCAGCTTCGCCTGGGCCAGCAGCGCCTGCTCGGCCGCCACGTCGATGAGGTAGTCGGGGTAGAGCGCATACAGGTCGCGCACCTCCACGCGGCCGTGCGAGGCTGCGGCCACCTCGCCGGCGGCACGCATCAGCCTGAGGTTGACGCGCGACTGTTCCATCTGGGGATGCGCCACCAGCACCAGCACCTCGGCGGATGCGGCGCCGGACGCGGGCTGCGGCTCGGGCATGGCGTGGGGTTGCACTCGATGGGGCGGGTCAGGACGGTGCCGTAACATAACCGCAAAAGCCGAACAACCAGTCGCGAGGACGGAGGTCCAGATGCCGGTGATCGTGGTGGCCAATCCCAAGGGGGGCGTGGGCAAGAGCACGCTGTCGACCAACCTGGCGGGCTACCTCGCCTCGAAGGGGCATGCGGTGATGCTCGGCGATGTCGACCGCCAGCAGTCCGCGCTGACCTGGCTGTCGTTGCGGCCGAAGCACCTGCCGGCCATCGGCAGCTGGGAGACCCGCGAAGGCGACATCGTGCGACCGCCCAAGGGCACCACCCACGTGGTGCTCGACACGCCGGCCGGCCTGCACGGCAAGCGGCTGGACGAGGTGATGAAGATCGCCGACAAGGTGGTGATCCCGCTGCAGCCGAGCATCTTCGACATCCATGCCACGCACGCCTTCGTGCGTGAACTGCTCGCGCACCGGCGCAGCGACAAGGTGAAGATCGCCATCGTCGGCATGCGCACGCGCGAGGGCACGATCTCCAGCGACCACCTGCGTGCCTTCGTCGACAGCCTGAAGGTCCCGGTGCTCGGCTTCCTGCGCGACACGCAGAACTACGTGCACCTGGCCGCGCACGGGCTGACGCTGTGGGACGTCACCTCGTCCCGCTTCGAGCGCGACATCGAGCAGTGGAAGCCGATCCTGCAGTGGGTCGAAGCATGAGGAGCTTCGCGACGCTCGAGGAGTTCGGCGCTCTGATCGGACAGACCGTGGCCAGCAGCGACTGGATCACCGTCACGCAGGAGCGCATCGACGAGTTCGCACGTGCCACCGGCGACCACCAGTGGATCCACATCGATCCGGTGCGAGCGGCGGCCGGGCCCTTCGGGGCGACGATCGCGCACGGATTCCTAACGCTGTCGCTCTTGCCGGTGATGGCCGAGTCGGCGATCGAGTTCGCGAACGTGCGCATGGGCGTCAACTACGGGCTGAACAAGGTGCGCTTTCCGGCGCCGGTGCCGGTGGGCAGCCGGCTGCGCGGGCACTTCAAGCTCACCGCCTTCGAGCCGATCGATGGCGGCGCGCAGATCACCATGGAAGTGACGATGGAGCGCGAAGGCTCGACCAAGCCGGTCTGCGTGGCCGAGTCGCTGTCGCGTCGCTACGTCTGAGCCCCAACCGCTTTGAACGACTCAGGAAGTCACGCAGGCGACCGGCCGCTCCCGACCCTTTGCTGACGTTCGCTCGTCCCGGATTCGCGCATCGCGGCAGGCGCTGCCCGCGGGGGGCTCATGCTGTGGCGGTCGGCCTTGCAGGCCGACTCCACTGCGATGCTCGCACCAGGGTCGTGCCGCAGAACTCACTCCGCGACCTGCGGTCGCTGCGTTCGAACAGCCGCGGCAAGTCAGTTCACGAAGCGCGCTCACGCGCGCCGACCCTGGCGCTGCGCTTCTCGTCGCCACAGAAATCGCCCCCCGCGGGCAGCGCCTGCCGCGAAGTCCACCACCGGTTCTTTCCGGACCGCAGGCCACCGCTGGTTCAGCAAAGGCGCGCCCGGGCAGGCGAAGGCGCGCCTCTGAGGTGCCGAGAAGGTGAGCAGGGACACAAGCAGTCCGGGGGACTGCTTGTGCCTTGCGAACGGCCGGGCCTCCTGGCCCGGCGCGGCCTGCAAGGCCAGGGCTCGTGGCCGCGCGCGCAGCGCGCTTCGTCTTCTGACTCGTCGACGCTGTCCGAACGCAGCGACCGCAGGTCGCGGAGTGAGTTCGGCGACGGGGCCGCGAGACCGAGCATCGCAGGGGAGTCGGTGCGCAGCACCGACCGCCGAGGCGAAGCGCCGCAGCCTGCCCGGGCGTGCCTTTGCCGCGCCACCCAAGACCCGCACAGCAGACGGCGAAAGTCAGCAACGGGCCGCGAACTCTCGGTTCAATGGGGGTTGAGCATGTCGGCCTTCCCTTCGAAGGCGTAGTGCAGCAAGTCCGCCATGTCGAAGCGCCCTTGTGAGGCGCCCGGGCCCAGTGTCGGGCGGAACGCCGTGTCGTTGACCACCGAGTGCGTGCTGGCCTGCATCGCGCGGTGGAAGGTTTCCGCCACGATGATCGCGCCCACCCCCGAAAGCCGGTTCTTGCCTCCGATCTCGGCCTCGCGCAGCACGTAGAACCACAGCGGCGTGTTGGTCTCGAGCTGCAACCGGTCGGCGCCAGCGAACAGGCTGTCGGGGATCTCCACGCCGCCTTGACCGTTGATGATCTGGCTGGCCGTCAGCGGCGCGACCTGCAGCGCGTAGGCGAGTTGCTGGCCCGACGGCAGGCCGAGCATGCGGCCGCGCGCGAGGTTGCGGAACGCCAGGCTGCGCTTGAGTGCCAGGTCGGGCTCGCCGACACCGCCGAACGATGCGATCGGCAGAGACTTCAGCGGGTCGACGATCTGCGTGTCGATCGCCATCGCGAAGTTCATGTCCGACGGGGCCGGCGTGAAGGCCGGGCCGAAGCGGCGCATGTCGAACAGGCGAGTGAAGTCGGCCACCCAGTTGGCCGGCAGCACCTCGCCGACATTGGCGCCGGATTCGAGGTCGGCCAGGTCGGCCGCCGAGCCCGGCGGCAGGTCGGTCGGCGCGAGCGTGCCGCTGGTGCCGCTGAAACGGAACAGGCGGAACAGGTGACCCGAACGGATCGGCCCCTGGGCCTGCGCTGCGGCAGCGTTGAAGTGCTTGTTCCAGTTGTAGGCCGTGCGGATCATGCTGTGGCCGAGCCGGAAGGCCGCGCCGGAGAATTCGACCGGCATCGTGGCGTCGCGCTCGCCATGGCGCTCGAAGAAGCGCCGACCCTGGCTGAATACCGCGTCGACGACAGCGGGGTCCACCATGCGCGGCAGGTAGTCGGTTCGCAGCATCCACTGGTAGTGACGCGTGACGATGCCGCGGGCGCGATCGAACACTTCCTGCGGGGTGCCGGGTGTCGCGCCGGCCAGGATGTCGTCGACCACGCAGTTGTGGAAGCGGATGAAGGCGGTGTGGACCTGCGCCACGGCCAGGTTCTCGTCGTTGCGCGCGTCGGGGATGCGCGCGCGCCGCGGCGCCAGCGCCGGCGTCAGGCCGGCACCCTGGGCGCCCCAGCGCGGCAGGTCGAAGCCCGGCTTGGCAGCCTTGGGCGATTCGAAGTTCAGCGGCGTGCCGCGGCGCAGGTGCATGCCGTCGTCCTCATACCACTGCGGCTGCTCCTGTGGCCCCTTGCCGTACAGGCTGTCGAGGTCGAGCGTGGGCGAGCGCTGCGACAGCAGGCCGGGGATGTCCACCGGCTGGCCGAGGTCGAGCTCGGCCTTGTCGAGCGTCATGTCGTGGTCGACGAACTGGCCCAGGTAGGTGTAGCCAGCCGGCAGCGTGGGGTCGGTGCGGCCGGCGCCGCCGACCATGGCCACCGCCAGCTTGGCCAGCACGTTGGTGCTGTTCTCGCGCTCGTTGCGCAGGCCGGGCACGAAACGCGAGAAGCGGAACTCGGTGGTGTCCTGCAGCGAATTCGGCGCGACCGATTCCGGCCGACCGTCGCTGCCGATCTGCCTCATTCCCTCACCGACGATGAAGAAGGCCTCTCGGCCGTGGCGTGAACTCATGACTTCTCTCCAGGGTGGGTGGAGCCCGGCGCGGGGGCCGGGCAGCGCCGCCGTTGTGGCCGCACGCGATCAATCTAGGCGGCCCCCGGCCCGACTGCCTCATGCGAACTGGGGACGCCTCGGCCCACGTTCGTGGTGCTTGCTCGCCGGTGGGCTACGATCCGGTCCGCATGCATTGCGGAGGCCGTGGCGATGAAAGTCCTGCTGATCGATGACCACCCGCTGATCCTGTCGGCGCTGCAAAGCGTCATCCAGGGGCTGGGCGACGACGTGACCGTGGTCGGCGCGGGCAGCGCGAAGGCCGGCCGCGAGGCGTTGCAGGCCGACTCCGACTACGACCTGGTGCTGCTCGACCTCTCGCTCGGCGACGCCGACGGCTTCGACGTGCTGCGCGAGTTCCGCGCCCAGTACCCGGCACTGCCGGTGGTCGTGGTGTCCGCCTCCGACCGCAGCAGCGACGTGATCCATGCCATCGACCTCGGCGCGATGGGCTTCGTGCCCAAGCGGGCCAGCAACGAGTCTCTGTTCGAGGCGCTGCACGTGGTGATGTCCGGCGGCATCTACGTGCCGCCGATGACCATGGGCTCCGAATCGGCGCCGCTCAAGCCCGAGGGCGACACCGTGCCCAGCGTGCTGCGCGTGGTGCGCGAGCAGGCCGAGGCCGGCGAGGTGCAGGGCCACCCGCCGCTGCAATCGCTCGGCCTGACGCCGCGCCAGACCGACGTGCTGGCGCTGCTGCTGCAGGGCAAGCCCAACAAGCTGATCGCGCGCGACCTGAATCTCTCGGTCGAGACGGTGAAGGACCATGTGGCCGCGGTGCTGCGCACACTCAACGTCAGCTCGCGCACGCAGGCGGTGCTCGCGGTGAGCCAGATGTCGCACAAGGGTGGCCTGAACGCATGGCGCAATCCGACGCGGTGAGCCCGGCGATGGCGCTGCCCCCGGCAGCGGCGGCCCCGGCGGCCGAGCCGGCGCCGCGCCACTCGGCGCTGGGCGAGGAGGTGCTCGCCGTCTATGCCTACACGCCGGCCACGCTGGCCGGGCTGGCCGCGGGCTTCTTCATGCTCGTCACGCTGTTCTGGCCCTCGACGCCGACAGCGCTGATGTTCCCGTGGATGGCCTTGTTCATCGGCCTGTGGTTCGTTCGCATCGTGATCGCACGGCGCTTCCAGTCTGCGGTGAAGCGCCACGAAGTCGAGCTCGACTGGGGCCGCTGGCGCCTGTACTGGAACGTGCTGACGCTGTGCTCGGCCGGTGCCTGGGGCCTGTCGGGCTGGCTGTTCTTCACGCGCGGGCTGGGCATCCAGCAGACCGGCCTGATCCTCGTCATCTATACCTTCTGCATTGCCGTGGTGCCGGTGCTGGCCAACCAGCCGCGCATGTTCATCGCCTACGTGGTGCTGTGCTTCGGGCCGCTGATCGTGCGCATCGCCACCGGCGGCGACGCGTACAGCTACCAGCTCGCCGGCATGCTGCTGATCATCATCACGCTGACCACGGTGCTCGCGCGCAACTATCGGCAGGCGCTGGCTCGCGTGATCGAGCTCAAGCTGCGTGCCGACGACCTACTGGTGCAGTTGCGCGTCGAGAAGCAGGCCGCCGAAGCCGCGCGCCACGAGGCCGAGGTGGCCAATCGCGCGAAGACGCAGTTCTTCACCGCCGCCAGCCACGACCTGCGCCAGCCGCTGCACGCCATGGGCCTGTTCGCCGAGGCGCTGCGCCAGCGTGCGCATGAGCCCGAGGTGGCGCAGTTGGTGAACAGCATCAACGCCTCGGTCGACGCGCTCGAGGGGCTGTTCTCCGAGCTGCTCGACATCACCCGCATCGACAACGGCGGCGTCGAGGTGCATCCGCAGCCGTTCGAGGTGGGCGACATCCTGCGCAAGCTGCGTCTGCACTTCGAGCCGACGGCTTTCGAGAAGGGCCTGGCGCTGCGCCTGCGCGGCGGTGCCCGCGTGGTGCATGCCGACCCGCTGCTGGTCGAGCGCATCCTGCGCAACCTGGTGAGCAACGCGATCCGCTACACCAACGACGGCGGCGTGCTGGTTGGCGCGCGCCTGCGCGGCGACAAGGTGCTGCTGCAGGTGTGGGATTCGGGCCTGGGCATCCGCGCCGAAGAGCAGGCCAAGGTCTTCGAGGAGTTCTACCAGGTGCCCAACACGCCAGCGGTGGCGCCGCACCAGCGCAAGGGCCTGGGCCTCGGCCTGGCGATCGTCAAGCGCCTGGCCGACCTGATGGGAGCGCCGATCAGTTTGCGCTCGGAAACAGGCCGCGGCACGGTGTTCACGCTCGAACTCCCGGTGGGGAACCGGCCGCGGCAGCCGGCGGCCATGCCGAGCAGCAAGGGGCCGCTCGGGCTCACGCTCGATGGCCGGCTGATCGTGGTGGTCGAAGACGAGCCGGCGGTGCGCAGCGGCCTGGAGGTGCTGCTGCAGGGCTGGGGTGCGCAGGTGCTGTCGTTCGACAGCGTGGCCGACGCCGGTGCCTGGGCCGCGGCAGCCGATCCGACGCAGGTGCGGCCGGACCTCCTCATCGTCGACTACCGGCTGGAGAGCGGGCGCAACGGTGTCGATGCCATCCAGCTGCTGCGCGGGCGCTTCGGCGCCGCCACGCCGGCCATCGTCGTGACCGGCAGCACCATGAGCACGCTCGACAAGGAAGCGCAGGAGAAGGATTTCCACCTGCTGCTCAAGCCGGTGGTGCCCAACAAGCTGCGCGCGATGATCGCGTTCAAGCTGGGCGTCAAGCCAGTGTGATGGTGCCCCTCGGTCGCGGCAGGCCGCGACCGATCCCCCGGGGGGATGCGGGCCGGCTTGGGAGCGGCCCGGCGCTCGGCCCGCAGGTCAGGCGGGCGCGTAGGCCAGCCGCACGTAGATCGGCGCGAAGGCTTCGGCCTGCGTGATCTCGAGCAGGCGCTCGCGGGCCAGCTCGAGCATGGCGATGAAAGTCACCACCAGCACCTGCGGACCGTGGCCGGTGTCGAACAGATCTTCGAACAGCGCAAAGCGCCGGCCCTGCAGGCGGCGCAGCACGATGCTCATGTGCTCGCGCACGCTCAGCTGCTCGCGCGTGATGGTGTGGTGCTGGTTGAGCCGGGCGCGCTTGAGGATGTCGGCCCAGGCGGCGCGCAGCTCGTCGGGGTCGACGTCGGGAAAGCGCGGCGCCAGCGACTGCTCGATCGTCACCTGGGCGCGCAGGAAGTCGCGGCCCAGCAGCGGCAGCGCATCGATCTTCGCGGCCGCGAGCTTCATCTGCTCATACTCGATCAGGCGGCGCACCAGCTCGGCGCGCGGATCCTCGGGCTCCTGGCCGTCACCGGCTTTCGGGCGCGGCAACAGCATGCGCGACTTGATCTCGATGAGCATCGCCGCCATCAGCAGGTACTCGCTGGCCAGCTCGAGGTTCGTCTTGCGGATCTGGTCGACGTAGGCGAGGTACTGGCGCGTCACGTCGGCCAGCGGGATGTCGAGGATGTTGAAGTTCTGCTTGCGGATCAGGTAGAGCAGCAGGTCCAGCGGGCCTTCGAAGGCTTCGAGGAACACCTCCAGCGCATCCGGCGGGATGTACAGGTCGGTGGGCATCGCGAACAGCGGCTCGCCATACAGGCGCGCCACGGCGACGGCATCCACCACGGCCGGCGGCAGTGCCTGCGCGTCGGGCGAAGGCGCCGGCATGACGGGCACCTCGGGTGCCTGGGCGTGTGGGCTCACTCCGCCTTGGTCTGGTAGACGTAGGGCTGCTGCGGGACGCGTGCGTCCTGGTAGTCGGCCTGCGCCGCGCGGTCGATGCGCTTGTCCCACAGCAGGGCGCGGCCGGCGCGTTGCTCGTCTTCGAGCGTGGGCCGTGCGGCCTTGAGCTGCTCGATGAAGCTGGTGACGTCGGAGGTGTAGGGTTTCCAGAACAGCGGCATGGCGCGGGTGCTGCAGCCCTGTCGAGGGTGCCAGCACGAAGTTGAACCGCGCATTTTACCGGCAGCGCGTCGGCCCGAGCCTTTGCGGGATGTGAACAGACCTTACGCTTCGACCCGGCGCAGACTCTGCGCGCCCTCGAGGAAGCGGTGCGGTTCGCCCAGCAGCCAGCGGGCCAGCTCGTCCAGGCGGGTCGAGCCGACCTCGAGCGCAGAGAGTTCCGCCGTCACCGTCTCGAAGCCGTCGAAGTTGACGAACTTGAAGTGCAGCCGGCCGCGGTCGTGCTCGGGCGTGACATGCACGCCCAGCACGAAGTCGACCGCCAGTTCGTAGCGCATCTCCTGCAGCTTGCCGTTGTCGGGGTTGCGCACGGCCTGCGAGTGGACCGGCGCGCCGCTCTGGCGGATGCGCGACTCGATCTGCTCGATGTCCGGCAGGAAGTCTTTCACCAGCGCGAGCTTCTGGCCGTTGCGCAAGCGGGCGTGCAGCGCGATGTGGTCGTAGACGTCGTTGCCGCGCAGCTTCTTGCGCCGCGCGTCGACCTTCATCCCGGTCAGCGGCAGCTGGTCGAACGAGGTGCGGCGGTCGAGCACGTAGCGCACCTTGGACACCGGCTTGAGCACCTCCAGCTGGCGCAGCAGCGTGTCGAAGTAGGTGAACACCGTCTTGCACGCGGATTCGGCCAGCAGCGTGTTTCGCTCCAGCGCCGCCACGTCGACGGTCTGTTCGGCCTTGACGGCTTCGGCCTGGCGTTTGAGGTCGTCGAGAAAGCCCACGGTGTCGCGAATCAGTCGGGATGCGGCAAGGATATCGCAGCGACCGGGCGGGCTGTTTCATCAAACCCGGGGGGAAGCTCTGTCACGATGCGGCATGACCGAGATCGAGCTGAAGTTCCAGGTGCCCGCCGAAAGCCGCGCGGCCGTGGCGGCGGCGGTGGCTGGCCGCGCCGGGGCCGGGCAGGTGCAGCGCCTGCAGGCGGCCTACCACGACACGGCCGAGCGCGCCCTGGCGAACGCTGGCGTGGCCTTGCGGCTGCGCCGCGAGGGGCCACGCTGGGTGCAGACGCTCAAGGCCAGCGGCGGCGATGCCATGACGCGGCTGGAGCACAACGTCGAGCGGCCGGGGCGGGCGGCGGCCGCGCCGCCGCTCGACCTGGCACTGCATGCCGGCACGCCGGCCGGTGCGCGCCTGGCCGAGGTGCTCTCGGGCGCGGCCGATCCGGTGCTGGCCTGCCAGTTCCGCACCGACATCCGCCGCCTGTCGCGGCGGGTGCGCACGCATGGCGCGGTGATGGAACTGGCCTTCGACACGGGACGCGTGCAGGCCGATGCGCAGGTGCAGCCGCTGTGCGAACTCGAGATCGAACTGCTGCGTGGCACCCCCGGCGCACTGCTGGCCTGTGCGCGGCAATGGGTGTCCCGCCACGGCCTGTGGCTGGACACGCGGAGCAAGGCCGAGCGCGGCGACCTGCTGGCGCGCGGCCTGCCGTACACGCCGGCGCGCAAGGCGGTGGCGGTGCGGCTGACGGCCGGCATGCCGGCTGTGGCGGCGCAGCGGGCCGTGTTGCAGGCCTGTGCGCAGCAGGTGCTGCCCAATGCGAGCCAGGTGGCCAGCGGCACGTTCGGCGACGAGCATGTGCATCAGCTGCGTGTCGGGTTGCGTCGGCTGCGAGCGGCGATCGCGCTGTTCGATGGCGCCACGGATTCCGACAGCGAAGCAACGCCGCTGGCGGCTGCCAGCGCGGCGCTGTTTCGCGAGCTCGGCGCGGCTCGCGACCAGGCCGCCATCGGTGCGCCGCTGCGCGCACAGCTCGAGCAGGCGATCTCGGCCGCCGGCCTGGCACTGGTCGCACCGAGCCTGCCGCAGGGCACCGGCGCCGACCCGGCCCGGGCGCTGCGCAGCGCTGCGGCACAGGCCCTGCTGCTCGACCTGCTGGATTCGACGCTGCCGACGTTGGCGGCGCAGGATGCGGCGGAAGATCCGTCCCTGACGGCGCTGCTCGCTGTGCGCCTGGAGCGCTGGCATCGGCAGGTCAAGCGCGACGTGCGCGCCTTCGCCGACCTCGACGATGCGGCGCGCCATCGCCTGCGCAAGCGCGTCAAGCGGCTGCGTTATGCGCTCGAATTCACGCAGGCCCTGTTCGGCCGCAAGAAGGTGGCGCGCTACCTGCGTGTGCTGAGCGACCTGCAGGACCGGCTCGGCGCCCTCAACGACGTGGGTGTCGCGATCACGGCCTTTCGCAGAGCGCCGTCCGCCGACGCGGCGCTGGCCTTCGCACTGGGCTGGCTGGTGGCGCGCCGAGAGGCACTGGCCACGGCATGCGCGCCGGCGCTGGACGGTTTCGCCCGTGCCAGGCGACCCTGGAAGTGCCCGTAGGCTCAGGCGTGGCCCGCGGTCACGCGCCTGCGAGCGGCTTCAGCGCACCCGCAGACCGGGCGTCGCGCCGGGCCAGGGCTCGAGCAAGTACAAGCCCGGGTTGGCCTTCTCGTCGGCATGGCTGGCGGCCAGCACCATGCCCTCGCTGACGCCGAACTTCATCTTGCGCGGCGCGAGGTTGGCCACCATCACGGTGAACTTGCCGATCAGCTGCTCCGGCTGGTAGGCCGACTTGATGCCGCTGAAGACGTTGCGCGTGCGGCCTTCGCCCACGTCCAGCGTCAGGCGCAGCAGCTTGTCGCTGCCCTCGACGTGCTCGCAGTTCACGATCTTGGCGATGCGCAGGTCGATCTTCGCGAAGTCGTCGACCTTGATCTCGGCGGCCAGCGGCTCGCCGCCCGGTGGTGGCAGTTCGATCACCGGCGGCTCGAAAAGCTTGTCGAGCAGCGCTGGGTCGACACGCTGCATCAGGTGCTTGTACTCGCCGATGACATGGGCGCCGAGAGCGCGCGAGGCGTCGGCGAAATCCATCGGCGCCACCTTCAGGAAAGTCTCGACCTGCGCCGCCAGCGCCGGCAGCACCGGCTTCAGGTAGATCGTCAGCACGCGGAAGGCCTCGATGCAGACCGTGCAGACGTCGTGCAGCACCGCATCGCGGCCGGCCTGCTTGGCCAGCTCCCAGGGCTTGTTGGCGTCGACATACTCGTTGACGCGGTCGGCCAGCAGCATGATCTCGCGCAGCGCCTTGCCGAACTCGCGCTCCTCGTACAGGCGCTCGACCTCGGCGCGGTGCGCGCGCAGGCCGTCGAGCAGCGTGCGGCCCTCCACGCCGATGTCGGCCGACAGCTTGCCGCCGAAGCGCTTGGTCAGGAATCCCGCCGAGCGGCTGGCGATGTTGATGTACTTGCCGACCAGGTCGCTGTTGACGCGGGCGGCGAAGTCGTCGGGGTTGAAGTCGATGTCCTCGACCTTCGCGTTGAGCTTGGCGGCGATGTAGTAGCGCAGCCATTCGGCGTTCAGGCCGAGTTCGAGGTACTTCAGCGGCGAGATGCCGGTGCCGCGGCTCTTGCTCATCTTCTCGCCGCCGTTGACGGTGATGAAGCCGTGCACGAACACCTTGTCTGGTGCCTTGCGGCCGCTGAAGTGCAGCATCGCCGGCCAGAACAGCGTGTGGAAATAGGTGATGTCCTTGCCGATGAAGTGGATCTGCTCGAGCGCCGGGTCGGCCATCAGCGTCTCGTAGTCGCGGCCGGTCCTGGCGCAGTAGTTCCTGAGGGACGCGAGGTAACCCACCGGCGCGTCGAGCCAGACGTAGAAGTACTTGTTTTCGGTGTCGGGGATGCGGATGCCGAAGTAAGGCGCGTCGCGGCTGATGTCCCAGTCGGCCAGGCTGACGTGGCCCTGTTCGTCGGTGGCGAACCACTCGCGGATCTTGTTGAGCACCTCGCTCTGCAGCCGCCCGGGCTCCTGCGTCCACTGCTGCAGGAAGTCGATGCAGCGCTGCGAGGAGAGCTGGAAGAAGTGGTGCTCGCTGCTCTTCATCACCGGCGTCGCGCCGGTCAGCGTCGAGTACGGGTTCTTCAGGTCGGTGGGCGCGTAGACCGCGCCGCAGGCCTCGCAGGAGTCGCCGTACTGGTCTTTCGCGCCGCACTTCGGGCACTCGCCCTTGATGTAGCGGTCGGGCAGGAACATGCCCTTGACCGGGTCGTAGAACTGCTCGATCGAACGCACCGCGATCAGGCCCTGCTTGCGCAACTTGAGGTAGATGTCCTGCGCGAGCTCGTGGTTCTCCGGCCCGTCGGTGGAGTGCCAGTTGTCGAATGCGATGTGGAAGCCGTCGAGGTATTGCCTGCGGCCGGCGGCGATCTTCGCGACGAACTCCTGCGGCGTCAGGCCCGCCTTCTCGGCGGCGATCATGATCGGCGCGCCGTGTGCGTCGTCGGCGCAGACGAAGTGCACCTCGCTGCCCTGCATGCGCTGGTAGCGCACCCAGATGTCCGCCTGGATGTACTCCATCATGTGGCCGACGTGGAACGGCGCGTTGGCGTAGGGCAGGGCGGTGGTGACGAAGAGCTTGCGCATGATGGCGCCATTGTAGGAGCGCCCGTTGCACCGACGGCCCGGCGTTCCCGCCGGGCGGTTTCAGTTGCAGTTCAGCCTGGCCAGCGCCTTGCCGGCACCGGCGACGGCAGCCAGTTTCTGTTTCACGCAGGCCGGCTCCTGCGCCGTGTAGGCGTACGGAATGCTGACCGGGAAGGTGGCGGTGCTCACCCAGTCGGAGGCATCGCGCGAAGGCGAAGAGCCGCTGGCGACCCAGGTGATGCCGAACGTGGAGAAGTCGGCCGGCGACCTGATGTTGTTGTTGCGCAGTTCCCAGAAGCCGATGGCCGAACTGTCGCGCGAGGTGACGGGGTTCTTGGCGTTCTCGAAGTGGTTGGCCTCGATCAGCGAGAAGCCGCCCATGCGGATGTTGGCTCCCGAAGCGAGTACGCCGCTGTACAGGTTGTTGTAGAGGTGGGTGTAGCCACCGCGCTGCAGCGGCAGGCGCGAGCCGACGTTCTCGTAGACGTTGTGGTGGTAGGTGATGAAACGATCGCTGATGTCGCTGTCGCTCGAGCCGATCAATCCGGCCTTGTGGTGATCGTGCAGGTGGTTGTAGGAGTAGGTGATGTGGTGCGCTCCGGCCTTGTTGTCGACGAGGCCGTCGAACTCCAGATCGCCGGCGCCGGCGCACTCCTTCAAGCTGCTGAACAGGGTGTTGTGATCGATCCAGATCTGGCCGGGGAACTTGCCCCCCTGGCCTTCGATGCCGATGGCATCGATCGAGCCCGGCAGCAGGCCGATCGTCATGTTGCGGATCACGATGTTCGTGGCATCCGCCTTGATGGCCAGCCCGAAATTTGCAGATGAACCGTCGGCACCCTCGATGGTGATGTTGTGCTTGTTCTTGATCTCCACGATGGCCCCGGCCGGCAACTGCCACTGCGTGCAGGCATCGGTGATGGTGGAGAAATCGAAGCTGCCCGTGTAGCGGATCACAAGCCCGTTGTTGCTGGTGTAGGCATTGAGGGCCGCCTGCATGTCGGCAGCGTTCGCGACCGTGACGGCTGTGGAACTGCCGCCGCCCGTGACCGTGCCGGCATAGCCCCCGCTGTCGTTCGAACCGACCGGTGCAGGAGCAGGAGCAGGTGCAGGTGCAGGTGCAGGTGCCGTGGCGGTGGGCGCGGACGCGTTGGTGTTGCTGCCTCCGCATCCGCCGCTGGCAGCGGCCATGCCAATCAGGCAGCTCAGGCCGGCGCGCCGCAGCGCCGTGGCATTCATCGGGTTCACGCCGGAAGCTCCTGTCGAATCTGGTTGTGTGCGTCGATCGTGAGGTATCCCACGCCCTGGCTGCGGAGCAAGTCGTGTGCCTTGTCGCCGCTGAGCATGGCAATGGTGCTCAGCGAACCGGCGGCCAGACAGGCGGGGGCCACCACGCTGACCGATCGCCAGTGCTGCACCGGCCAGCCGCTGCGCGGATCGAGGATGTGGCAGTAGCGGCGCCCGTCGAGATCGAAGAAGCGCTCGTAGTCGCCACTGGTGGCGAGGCCGCCGCTGGGCAATGCGATGGTCGCGATCACCGCGTCGGCCTGGCGTGGGTGGGCGATGCCCAGCGCCCACGGGCTGCCGTCGGGGTGCGGCCCGATCACGCGGATGTCGCCGCCCAGGTTGACCAGCCCGCCAGGCACGCCATGTTCGAGCAGCAGCGTGCCGGCGCGGTCCGCCGCGTACTCCTTGCCGAATCCGCCGAAGTCCAGCTCCATGCCGGGCAGAGACAGTTCGACCGCAGGGCGGTTCCAGCGAACGTGTTGCCACCCGACGCGCGCGAGCTGCTCGGCCAGTGCCGCGGCGTCCGGCAACCTGGCGGCGCGAAAGTCCCACACCCGTCGCAGCACGCCGGTGGTGACGTCGAACAGGCCGCCGCTCACGGCATGCAGACGGGCCGCGAAATCCAGCAGGTCGGCCGTCTCGTCATCGACTTCGACGGGCCTGCCGCTTCCGGCCGCGGCGTTGATGCGCGAGACGATGCTGTCGTCCCGGTAACGCGAATACTTGGTCTCGATGCGCCGAACCTCGTCGATGGCCCGTTCCGCGGCGCGCTGTGCCACGGACTCGCTGCACCCGGCCAGCCGCAGCCGGCAGGCCGTGCCCATGGCCCGAAACTCGAAACCGAACTCGACGCCGTCCATGCGCTGGCCGCTGCTCCGTTGCCGTCCGGACGTGAGGATGCCATGCACGGCTGGCCGCACCACCGGACGCCTGCCCCGGGCCAGGGGGCGCCGCGCATCGACATTCATGGCCCGCAGCCGATTCGGCTGGTGCCCAACGCGATGTCGTCGAACCAGAGTGTGTTCGCGACGTTCGAGTACTGCTCCCAGCCCAGCTTGAAGTCCATCAGTGCAGGCTTCCAGTTGGCGCGTTGCAGCCAACGGCGGTCGACGTCCGGCGTGGCCGTGCCGTCGACCTCGAGACCGGCAACGGCATTGCCGTCGACCCAGGTCTTCAGCGTTCCGGCATTCGAATCGATGGCGAACTCGATGCAGGTCCAGGTCAGCGCAGGAATGGCCTTGCTCATCGAGATGCCCACGGGGCTCAGCTCGGGCAGCGTGGCATCGTCCGACTTGCGGTTCCACATCAGGATGCCGCCCTGGCCGCCCATGCGCAATTCGCTGTTGTTGTCTGCGGCGTCCCGCATCGACATCAGCGTGACGTGCTGTTCGGTCAGCGCCGCGCTCAGCCTGACGAAGAAGCGTCCATAGGCGACCGGGCCGAGCGAGGCGATCGCGGTGTTCTGGATGAAGACATGGCCGCAGTACTCGCCGGGGGCCTCGATGCGCAACGAGCGTGAGCCGGTGTGTGCCTGCGTGGAGTCGATCAACGCCTTGCTGACGTCGGGCTTGGAGCAGTCCGGCGCACCGATGCTCCAGCGCGCGGCGTCGGGGGCGGCGCCAGTGGTTCCCGCTTCGAAGTCTTCACACAACGCGAGCGAGCTGCAGGTGCCCACGGGTGCCGGAGCAGGTGCCGGAGCAGGTGCCGGAGCAGGAGCAGGTGCAGGTGCAGGTGCGGGTGCGGGTGCAGTTGCGTTCACCGGGCCGAGCGACGACCCGTCGCTCGTCGCGTTCCAGGCCACTGTGGTGCTGCCGCCGCCGCAGCCCGCGCTCATCGCAGCCGCAGCCAGGCAGCTCAGCAAGGGCCGGCGGCGCAGCAGTGCGCGAGCGGGCGGGGTCTTGGGCGAGGTCGGCATGTCGGGTTCAGTTCAGCGGGGGGTAGGCGTTGCGAAGCAGCATGAGGAACTGGTCGTGGAACCACTGGCCCGCATGCGGCGCGCCCTGCAGTGCATCGACGTTGTCGCTGCCGCATTTCGGGTCGAAGCGCTTGCCCTCGGCATTGGGCACCGTCGCGGTGCTGTCGCTGGTGCCGTCGGAGGCGCCCGGGGGCTTGATGAAGACGTAGGCGTGGAGGTAGGGGCGAGTGGCGTCCGGGTTCGCGCGGGGCCGTTCGCCGATGCCGGTGTTCTTCACGTTGCACCAGTTGCCGCGGTGTGCACGGCGGTCGATGCGCATGTCGTCGACGTCCGCCGCGGCGGCTTGAGGGCGGTTGGTGCCACCCCAGCCGTTGCGGCCGGTGTCGACGATGAATCCGGTGCCCGGTGCGAAGCCGGCGGCCAGCAGATCGCTGCGCAGCTTGTCGATGTAGCTCAGTTCGTCGACGGCGCGGTTCCATTCGTAGAACTGCGTCGTGCCGGCGGTGCTGACGATGTTGTCGTTGCCGTCGAAGAAGGGTTCGTCCAGCGGCGTGTAGTTGGCCGTGTTGGTGGCGAAGCCTCGGATGATCGAGAGATCGCCGCCCGGGGTGGCGCCGGCCACCAGATCCCTGTAGGCCGCCACTGCGGCGCTGCGGTTGTTGTCCCAGCCCAGCCAGCCCGAATGGGCAATGTCCAGGTACATGTGCACGTTGGACAGGGGTGCGAACTTCGCCATGGCGTAGCGCAGCCCGTCACGGTAGACGTGGTTCTGGTTCACCGTGGCGCAGGCCGGCGTGGACAGGTTGGTGACCATGTTGGGGTACGAGTCGGGCTCGATCACGGTCACCACGCGCAGCCCGGCGTACTCGTTGCGTCCGAGCACCTCGGCGATGCGGTCGATGTACTGCGTCTTGTAGATCTGCAGCCCATTGGCCGCCGAGCTCAATTCGCCGTTGGAGGCCAGCGCGGCGCAGTCGCGGTCGGGCAGGTCGTAGACGACGATCATCACCGTCACGGGGGCGAGCGCGCTGCCGCCTTGCGCGCGTTGCTGGGCGAGCGCCGCGTCGAGGTGGCCGGCCAGTCCCATGGCGCCACCGCTGGCTTTCGCGCCGTCGATCGCCGCGAGCCGGTCGAGCCACACCGCCGTCGGGAAATGCCGCGCGACGGCAATGCGCGCCGCGTCGGCCGAGCCCGGCGCCACTCGAGCCGACGAGGCGTCGGCCGCGGCGACATACTCCGGATCGACGTACATCAGCGCGCCGGCGAACGGGTTGGAAGTGCTCGGTGCCGGTGCCGGTGCCGGTGCCGGTGCAGGTGCAGGTGCAGGTGCAGGTGCAGGTGCAGGTGCAGGTGCAGGTGCAGGTGCTCCCGCCGCGGTGGGCGATGCACTGTCGCCGCCGCCGCCGCAGGCGCTCATCAGCGCGGCCAGCATCAGCCAGCCCAGGGGACGGTTCGGGGAGTTCGATGCCATGGTGCCCGTCTCAGTTGAGGAAGGGCGCCAGCGTGGACATCTGCGGCTTGTCGACCGTGCCGTTCGGCTCGATCGAGTACATGTAGCTGCCCCACCAGGGGCCCGCCGCCCACCAGGTCCAGCCGCGCCAGACATCGCTGTTGAGCTGCAGATGACCGAGCATCTGCGTCAGCGCGGCGGCGCAGGTGGCGTTGTCACCGCCGGCCACTTCGCCGAGCAGCGCGCGATGGCCATTGCTGCGCAACCAGCTCGTGAATTCCTGCAGGCGCTCGACACCGATCGTCGCGCTCACGCAGTTGGCCGAGGTGCCCGACGAATCGGCGTCGAGGTACTGGTGCACCTCGAAGAGCATGTTCGAACCTGGGTCGACGATGCCCTTCATCACGGTGGCGTTGGGCGTGCCGTACCAGTTCTGAGACCAGCTGTGCGCGCCCGTCCAGGCGTTGCCGGGCACGGTCACGAGGTTGGTCGCTCCGGTGCCGCGAATGGCCGCGAGTGCGGCATTGGCGGCGGCCAGCCATTGCTCCGTGGGCATCGTGTTCGGCTCGTTCATGAGCCCGAACGCCACGCGCGCATTGCCCTTGAACTGCTCGGCCAGGCGAGACCAGAAATCGGCGAATGCCGCGTTCGGCACCGAGGCCGAGCCGATCAGGGCGCCGCGGTAGCGCGCGTAGTTGTGCGGGTCGAGCAGCACGGTCACGCCCTCGGCGGTGGCGCCGTCGACGAAGGTGCTCAGGCGTACCAGCTCCGCGGCATCGAAGGCCTGCGAGAGCGTCGGCTGCAGCCGTTCCCAGCGGAAGGGCAGGCGCACCAGGTTCATGCCCTTGGCATGGAAGTAGCCGACGCTGCCCACGCCCGGATAGATGTAGTCGGAACCATAGGTGCCCGGCAGGTTGTTCTCGCCGAATTCCGCGCCGGCCAGGCTGACACCGCGCCAGGCCGTGGGGGCAGGAGCAGGAGCAGGAGCAGGAGCAGGAGCAGGAGCAGGAGCAGGAGCAGGCGCCGCGGCCACGGGTGCTGCCGCATTCGTGCCGCCACCGCAGCCGCCGACCAGGGCGGCGAGGGCGATCCAATGCAATCGGGTCTGTCGGTTCATGGTCACCAGCTCAGAAGGTCGTCGACACACCCACTTGCAGCATCGTCGAGTGCAACGGATCGATTCCAGGTGAACCCTGACCACCCGTGCGCCACGACGAGCGCTGCTCGTACTGTTCGAGCTTCAGGTCGGTGCTCCAGCGGCCGAGCTGAAGTTCGGCCTTCAATCCCAGAGTGATCGCGCCGAAGGCCGACAGGCGCTGGTCGGGTGAGCTGTAGACGGGAGCGCCCACCGGCCCGGGATAGATGGAGACATCCGCCACCGGGTCGTAGTAGAACCTTGCCGCACCCTGGCTGTAGTAGCGCAGGCTCGGGATGATCGAGAAGATCGGCGTTACCGGCTGGACCCAGGCCGCATCGGCGGTGTGGGCGCGGATGCCGAAGCTGTCGCGGTAGTAGCGGTAGCCGCTGCGCAGCGTGCTGCCCCAGCCCACGAAGTGGTGGTTCCAGCGCAGCAGGCCGGCGGCCTGCCGGCGCGTGTCGGGCCGGCGATCGAACAGCTTGTACGGGTCGCTGTAGTAGCCGCGGCCGCCGGCGTAGCTCAGGTTGAGCTGCACGATGTCGCTGCGCGTCAAGGCGCGCGTCACGCCGGCGATCAGCTCGGTGGTCTGGCGCTTCTCGTCGAGCGTGTCGTCATTGACCGAGGTGATGTGATCGCGGGTGTGCCCGATGCCCAGATTGAAGGTGGTGTTGCGATCTTCCGTCGAGAGCCGGCCGTCCAGCGACACCGCCGCCGAGCGGAAGTCGTTCTCCGTCGATCCGGCCAGGCCCACGCCGATCGACGCGCGATCGAAGTAGCGGGTCAGCTTCACGTCGCCGCCGGTGCGGGTGTCGGTCATGCCCGGCGAGGTGGTGGCGCCGGAGACGTCGGTGTAGTAGCGCGGCGTCGCCCCCGACACATGCTCGACGATCAGCGAACCTTCTGCCGCCCACTGACTGTTCAACGGCGCGACGATGGCGAACGACGGTGCATTCACCGAGATGCGGCGCAGCCGCGACGGTTCGTTGCCGGTGTACTGCGGGTAGACGGTGTCGGTCGACTGGCTGTCGCGATAGGCCAGGAACTTCAGCGAGACGCTGCCCTGATCGGGTGCCGTCTGGGCTCGTGCGGCGCTCGGCAGAACGCCGGGCAGCGCCAGCGCCGCGGCGACGATGGCGCCCTTGAGCGGTTCAGTTGCAGCCACAGCCGCCTCCGCCCACGCCGTAGCCACCCGATGCGTTCTCGCGGCTGTTGTAGATGCGCTGGGCCAGGCGGCCTTCGTGGCCATCGCCCTCGATGGTCATCTCCTTCTTGGCCAGGTACTCCTTCTGCCAGGGTTTGGGCGCGATGGCGTCGAGCTGGGCGCAGCCGCCCAGCAGCGACAGCATGGTGAACCATGCAAGGGGACGGAGGATGTTCACGGTGACGGTCTCTTGATGACGAAGCAGGTGGATCGGGGAAGGGCTGCGGTCCGGCAGGGCATGATCTTGTTCATGGGTGCCGAGCGACACGCGTGCGGGAGGCCGTGCCCCGCCGCAGCACGGCCACGGCCAGGCCGAGCAGCAGCAGCCAGCCCAGGCCGAGTGCGCCGGCGCCATCACCCGAGCTGCCGGCGTTGGTCATGGTGGTGGTGGCCTGGCCGCTCAGGGCGACCTCGCTGGCCTGGCCGGCGCTGTTGACCACGCGCAGCGTGCCCTGCGTGCTGCCGCCGGTCACCGGCGCGAACGCCACCGCCACACGGCATGCCGCGCCCGGCGCCAGCGTCCACGGCACGCCAGGGCAGGCGTCGCTGCCCTGGGCTGGCGCGACGATGAAGCCGGCGCTGGTCGTCACGGCGGCGATGGTGTTGTCGGCGTTGCCTTCATTGCTGATGCGCAGCACCAGCGGATCGCTGCGCGTTCCGGTGACGATGCTCGCGTGGCTGTAGTCGAGGGCCGCCGGCAACACGCCCAGCGCCTGCTGCACGGCTGCGAAGCCGGAGCCGGTGCCGCCGAGTGCCAGCTCGGCCGGGTTGCTGCCTGTCGAACCCACCTGCAGCACGGCTGAGCGTGCGCCGGGGGCCGACGGCGCAAAGCGCAGGCTGACGCTGCAACTCGTGTTGGCGGCGAGCACGCTGCCGACCACGCAGCTGCCGCCGCCGAGCACGAAGGAGCCGGGGTCGGTGCCTGCGACGGACAGGACCGAGAGGCTCACGCTGCCCGGGCCGCGGTTGACCAGCGTGCGCTGCACGGCCGCGGTGGTGGCGCCGATGGCCGCGGTGTCGAAGGCGATCGGAGCGCTGCCTTCGGCCCAGTCGAGCACCGGCAGCGCGGCGTTGCTGCCCAGGCCGTTGAGCACGATCTGGTTGGGCGAGCTGGGCGCGTTCGAGCGGATCGTCAGTACTTCGGAGCTGTTGGCGCTGGTCGGCGAATAGACGACGCCGAGCGAGCAGCTCGCGCCGGGCGCGAGGCTGGCCGGACAGTCGTGCGTGAGCCTGAACTCGATGCTGCTGGTGGCCAGGCTGCCGAGCTGCAGCGCGGCGTTGCCGGTGTTCGCCAGCACCACCGTGCGCGGTGACGAGCTGCCCCCGATGGCCACGGCGCCGAAGCCCAGCGCTGCCTGCGACAGCGAGACCGCCGGCGCGGGTGCGGGCACGCCGGTCGCGGCCAGCGAGACGCTCACCGTGCCCACCGGCGCATTGCTGGCCAGCACGAGCATCGCGGCACGCGCGCCCAGGCTGGCCGGTGTCGTGCGCACGGCGATCGTGCAGCTGCCTTGCGCGGGCACCGCCGTGCCGACGGCGCAACTCCCCCCCAGCGAGAACTCGGCGGCCTGCGTGCCGGTGACGACGAGCGAGCTGATGTTCAGCCCGGCCTGGCCGTTGTTGACGACGCCGAGCACGCGTTCACCGCTTGCCGTGCCCGCGACCTGGTCACCCAGGTCGATGCGCGTGGCGTCGAGCTGCAGGCCGGGTTGCGGTGAGGCGTTGCCGAAGCCGACGAGCGCCACGCTCGAACTGCCGCCCAAGGCGTTGTGCGCGATCGCCAGCGTGGCCTCGCGGTGGCCGGCGGCGGCCGGACTGAAGCGGATCGTCAGCGCGCAGCTCTGCCCGCCCGACAGCAGGGTGCCGGCGGCGCAGTCGCCGGCACCGGTGGCGGCAGCGAGTTCGAACTCGGAGGCCTGCGCGCCGGCCAGGCCGATGGCCCCGAGGCTGAGCACGCCGGTGCCGCCGTTGCCGACGAGCAGACGCAGCGCGGCCGAACTGCTGCCCACGGTCTGCGAGAAGCTCAGCGACGGCGGCGACAGCGTGATCACCGGCAACGTGCCGGTGCCCGTGCCGCCGAGCGACACCGTGCTGAGCGCCGCCGCGCCGTTGTGAACCACGCGAAGCTCCCCGGATCGCGTTCCGAGGGCGCTGGGTGTGAAGCTGACCAGCACACTGCAGTTGCTGGCAATCGGCAGGCTGTCGCCGCTGCGGCAGGTGCCGCCGGTGACGGCGAAGTCGCTGCCTGCCGTGGTGCCGATGCTGCCGAGCACGAGCGGCGCGCTCGCGGTCGCGGCGTTGGTCAGCGTGATGGCCTGGGCGGGGCTGGTGGTCAGAAGGTCCAGCGCGCCGAAGGCCAGCGCCGCCGGCGCGAGCACGGGCTGGGGCATCGCCACCACCTGCAGGTAGCTGGGCGTGCCCCCGAGCTTGCTGCTCAGGTAGGCCGACAGGTCGTTGAACTGCGCGTCGCCGAGCTGACCGTCGAGGAAACGCATCTGCGCCACGCGCCCGACCGCCGCCTTGATGTTGGCGGCGCTCAGGCCATTGGCGATGCGGTTCTGCGGCTGCGTGATCGAGCCGTGGCATGCGTTGGCGGAGCAGCTCAGCTTGCCGGGAACGACCGGCGTGGCGTAGAGCTTCTCGCCGCTGGCAGCACTCTGCGCGCCCGCCAGCGGGGTCAGCAGCGCGAAGACGACAGGCAGGCTCAGTGCGGGGATGCGTCGCATCGGCTCAGGCCTTCAGCCAGGGCAGGTCGCCGCCCGCGGCAGCCCAGGTCGCATCGGTGTGGTCGTTGTTGTCGGCGCGCACGCCGGGATATCCGTGGCGCGTGCTGTCGAAGTCCGCCTGGCTCACGCCCATGGAACGCACCACCATGCCCAGCCACTGGTCGTAGAGAAGGCCACTCCACCAGTGCGGGTCCGAAGACCATGAGAAGGAATTGAGGTCGCGGTAATCGAGCCACTGGCCGGTGCGGAAATGGCCGCCCGCACTGCCGATGCTGACGATGGGGATGCAGCGGTTGTGGTGGTGGCCGGGATTGCCGCCGCTGCCCATCTCGAAGCTGTTGGCGACCAGCGCCTTGTCGAGCAGCGTCGCGCCGTCGGCGGTGCGCACCTGGTCGAGCTTGGAGGCCATGTCGAGCACGGCGCCTTCGAACTGCCGCTGCACCGCCGCGCCGAAGCCGGCGCGGATGTCCGCCGCGTCCTGGCCGTGCGCATAGGCGTTGTGCCACGAGTGCTCGGGTTCCGGGCCGAAGGTGTAGGTGGTCGGGCCGTTGACGTAGATGCGGCTGATGCCGGCGGCAAATGCGGCCACGACGATGTCGTTCCACAACTGCTCGCACTGCAGATGCGAGTTGGGTGTGCCGTAGAAGCCGGCGGACTGCTCGATCGCCAGGGTGTCGCTGGTCGGCCGCGCGAAGGAGCTGCTCACCGCAGCCGAAGCCTGCACCTTCACTTCCACCTGCGACAGCATGTCGAGGTAGTCGCCCAGGCGCGAGCGGCAGTCGGCCGAGCACGACGGGTCCTTGAGCACGAGGTCCGCATGCTCCTTGACGCGGTCGACCAGCACGACCTGTTCGGCGGCGGCGGGCGCCGGTGATCCGGTCGCGGTGGTGGCGTTCTTGAAGAGGCGGTCGAACAGCTTGACGTTGCTGTCGGCGGTCTCCTCGGTCTGCACGATGGCGCCGCCGCTGAGCGTGCGCGACACCGGGTTGCGCACGATCGCCGGCTGCAGCGCGGTGGTCTTGTAGAAGCTCGGTGCCGCAGCCAGCATCTGGTCGATGCTCGGGCTGGTATCGCTGCCGCCGAGGGTGCCGCCGCGGTTGTGGCCGACGCCGCGGGCGAAGTCCAGGCCGTTGATGACGTTGGTCAGCCCGCGCAGGCGCGGCGTCCACAGGCTGCTGCGCGCGCGCAGGATGCTGCTGAGCACGGCTTGCTCGCCTTCGGTCGAGAAGGGCAGCGGGCCGCTGCGCACGGCGATGCCCCCATGCGACGCCGTTGCGGCTGGCGCGGCCGTCAGCATCGGGCCGAAGTAGGGCTCCTGGAAGCAGGCGTGCCAGGTCGTCATGTGCACGAAGTAGCGCTCGGCCGAGGCCTGAGCCACGGCTTGGGCGCCCACCTCGCGCGGCAGCAGCGAGGGAAGCAGCGGCAGGGCGAGCATGGTGCCGCCGGCGCCGCGCAGAAACTGGCGGCGGGAGAGCTTGTCGAAGATCGGCTTCATGGCTACCTGGCGATCGACTTGAATTCGGGGCGCTGCACGATGGCGGCGAACAGGCTGCGCAGGTTCGCGCCGTTGGCGGCCTGTGCACGCAGCGATTCCACGATCTCGCCGTCGTCGTCGGTGTCGGCGCGCCCGAAGGCGTAGCGCACCTGGTTGCGCGCGAAGCAGCGTTCGAAGGCGCCGCTGTCGAGGACGTACTGCTGGGCTTCGGCCGCATGCGCCAGCGGCCGCGCCGCCATGCCGTCGAGCTTGGCGGTCACGGCGGTGTCGACCGGCTTCTCGCCGAGCAGGGCTCCGGCGTCGTCGAGCACTCGTTCGGTGCTGCGCACGCGGCCGAGGGCGTCGAAGCCCTCGAAGACGAAGCCCCAGGGGTTCAGCACGGTCTTGTGGCAGCCCACGCAGCTGGTGCCGTCCATCTGCGTGATGCGCTCGGTGCGCTCGCGGGTGCTCAGCACGCCGGACAGGTCGGCGGCCTTGTTGCTCTGGTCCATCACCGGCGGCGGCAGCGCCTGGCAGGTCAGGCCGCCGAGGATGCGGCTGGCGCGCTGGATCGGCAGCGTGGTATCGGAGGCGCCGTTGGCCATCAGGCCGATGCGCGTCAGCAGCCCCACGCGTGCGGCTTCGGTGAACAAGGGCGGCGGCGCCGTGCCGCCGGCCCACACCGGGGTCTTGTAGAGCGCGGCGATGTCCTCGGTGCGTGCGAACGCGTGGCGATCGGTGAGCACCTGCTGCAGCGAGCCGTTGTTGGCGGCCACCCAGCTGACCATGTCCAGCACCTCGGTGACGGCCGCGTCGCGCGAGCCCGGCAGGGGCTTGTAGCCTGCGGCGAAGGCGTCGAACTTCGCGGTGCCGGCCTTGCCGTCCAGCGCGACCAGTTCGTCGAGCCGGAACCATTGGCGGAAGAAGCCGCGCATGGCGCGCTCGGCCCTGGCATCGGCCAGCATGCGCGTGACCTGCGCGGTGTAGACCGCCGGCTGCAGCAGCGAGCCGTCATCGGCCGCGGCGTTCAGCACGGCGTCCGGCGCCGATTCCCACAAGTGCAGGGCCAGGCGCGCGGCCAGTTCGTGGGCCGTCAGCGGCGCGCAGCGCGTGCCGGCATCGACAGCCTGGCCGCGCTCGATCACGAAGAACACCTTCGGCGAAGCGATCATGGTCGCCAGCACCTTGGTCACCGCCGAGGCGCTGGTGGCACCGCCTGCGGCGCCGCGGTAGACGGCCACTTCCGCCTCGCTCAGCGGCTGGCGGAACAGCAGCCTGCCGGCGCGGCGAATGAAGGCATCCAGGCACTCGGGGGTGCCGCTGCAGCCGCCGAGCAGCGTCGACAGCTGCGTGGCGTCAGCGGTGAGTCCGCCGGCGATGGCCTTGGCACTGGCGTGGATCGCCGAGGCCTGTCGGCTGTTCAAGGCCTGATCGATGCGCTCGTAGCCCTTGTGCCGAGCACTGTCAGGGTTGATCGGCTGGTCGGGCGGGAATTGCGCCTGGTCGATCACGATGCCCGCCACTCTGCCGGCCACCGCCGTGTCGCCGCCGGCGAGGTCGCGGCTGATGTCGGTCAGCAGGTTGACGAACTGCGAGCGCGTCAGCCGGCGGGGAGAACTCGACGTGAAACAGCCGGGCGAGGGCTTGACGGAGGTGCTCGTCGCCGGAGCAGGGGCCGCTTCCTGGCCGTGCGGATCCGGCGCCGCGCTCACCGGTGGCGGTGCCGCTGCGCCCGCAGTCGCGGCTGCGTCCGGCATCTTCGATCCGAAGTCGCACGCGGTCAGCGTCGTCAACAAGAGCCATCCGGCCACCCAATGTGTCTTCACTCGCCACCCTCCCCCGAGGACTGTCTTTTCGATACGGCGTCTTTGCGCATCGCGAATGTAGGAGGCCGAGCCGGGAGGCCCTGTGGCTGCAAACAACGAATTGTTCGGGGCTGTAAACGTTTTCAAAGCCCAGTTCGCTTCGTCATCGAGTGATGCGAATGGAGCGACCCGCACCATCCGATCGACGTCCTGTTTCCAAAATCCGTGCAGTTCCCCACGGTTGAGGGGGGTGGGGCGCCGGGCCGCGGCAGTGTCCCGGTGGACCGGAGGGCGGTGATCGCTGCGCTAGACTGCCGCTCGCTCTCATCCTATGAAACCACTTTCATGGCCGCCTCTGATTCCGCCCTCCTCGAAGCCCTGAAGGGCGTCACCGACCCGAACACGGGCAAAGACTTCGTCTCGACGAAGCAGCTGAAGAACCTGAAGGTCGAGGGCGGCGACGTTTCCTTCGACGTCGAGCTCGGCTATCCGGCGAAGAGCCAGATTCCGGCGTTGCGCAAGGCGCTGATCGCCGCGGCGCGCAGCGTGCCCGGCGTCGAGAACGTCAGCGCCAACCTGGCCACCAAGGTGATCGCGCATGCGGTGCAGCGCGGCGTGCAGCTGCTGCCCAACGTGAAGAACATCGTCGCCGTGGCCTCCGGCAAGGGCGGCGTAGGCAAGAGCACCACGGCGGTCAACCTCGCGCTGGCGCTGGCTGCCGAGGGCGCCACGGTGGGCATCCTCGATGCCGACATCTACGGCCCCAGCCAGCCGATGATGATGGGCATCGAGGGCCGCCCCGAAAGCGCCGACGGCAAGACCATGGAGCCGCTGGAGAACTACGGCGTGCAGGTCATCTCGATCGGCTTCCTGATCGAGCAGGACAACCCGATGATCTGGCGCGGCCCGATGGCCACCCAGGCGCTCGAGCAGCTGCTGCGCCAGACCAACTGGGGCAACCTCGACTACCTGATCATCGACATGCCCCCGGGCACCGGCGACATCCAGCTCACGCTCTCCCAGCGCGTGCCGCTGACCGGCGCGGTGATCGTCACCACGCCGCAGGACATCGCCCTGCTCGACGCCCGCAAGGGCATCAAGATGTTCGAGAAGGTCGGCGTGCCGATCCTGGGCATCGTCGAGAACATGGCCGTGCACGTGTGCGAGAAGTGCGGCCACATCGAGCACATCTTCGGCGCGGACGGCGGCAAGAAGATGGCCGCCGAGTACGAGATGGACTACCTCGGCGCGTTGCCGCTGAACCTGTCGATCCGCGTGCAGACCGACGCCGGCCGGCCCACGGTGGTGAGCGAGCCCGACGGCGAGATCGCCGGCCTGTACAAGAGCGTGGCGCGGCAGGTGGCGGTGAAGATCGCGCAGCGCGCGAAGGACTTCAGCGCGAAGTTCCCGACCATCTCGATCTCGAAGAACACCTGAGAGCGTGAGAGGCCGCCGCCGATGACCGAGCGCCCAACCGTGACCGTCGCGGTCGTGATGGAGCGCGACTTCCAGCCCAACCGCTGGGAGGACTGGCGTCATCGCATCGCCGAGGTGCTGCCCATGCAGGAGGCCTTCGGCGATGCGCCGCGCGTGCTGCGCGACGACGGCAAGCTGTGCAGCACGCTGCACCCGGGCCTGCGCGTCGAGCTGTTCGCCGACGAGGGCGAGGGCTACTACCTGAACCTGAGCAGCGGCGCGCCGGTGTGGTTCGTCGTCTGGCGCGCCGACGACGAGGACCCGTCGCGGGCCTGGCCCGAGCAGGTGACGCTGTCGTACAACGAGGCCGGCCGCCGGCTCGACGCGCAGGAGCGTGTCGACAACGTGCCGCTGCAGCCCGAATGGCGCGAATGGCTGCAGGCCTTCACCGACGAGCACTACAAGCCCGAGCCCAAGCAGCGCAAGCGCCCGGCGTCGTTCGAGTCGCCGCAGCGGCGCGGTTCGTGAGGCACTGATGGCCGGCGAAGAAGGCGGCTTCCTGTCGCGCTGGGCGCGGCGCAAGTCGCAGGCGCGCGAAGGGCGCGAGCCCGAACCGACGCCGCCGCTGCCCGCACCCATCGAGGTGCCGGCGCTCGCCGCCGGGCCGGTCGCCACCGAGACCGAAACACCGGTCAGCGCAGAGATGCCGGCCGAGCCGGCGCTCACGCTCGACGACGTCGCCACGCTGACCACGGAATCCGACTTCAGCCGCTTCGTTGCTCACGACGTCGACCCGACGGTGAAGAACGCGGCCCTGAAGAAGCTCTTCACCGACCCGCACTTCAACGTGATGGACGGGCTGGACACCTACATCGACGACTACGGCAAGCCCGACCCGCTGCCCGAGGGCATGCTGCGCCAGATGGTGCAGTCGCAGTTCCTCGGGCTGTTCGACGACGAGAAGAAGACGGACGAGCCGGCTGCCGAATCTGCGGCCCCGGCACCGGCCGACCCGAAGGAAGAAGCCTCGAATGAAGACGCTGATCTGCGACTGCAACCGCACCATGCCGCTGACGCCGGCGAGCCTGGCGCCGGTGAGCCAGGCGCTGGCGAAGACGCCGCTGGCCAGCCCTGACGGCCTGGACACCGTCCACACGCTGCTGTGCCGCCGCGAGGCGGGCGGTTTCCAGCGCGCGGCCAAGGACGGCGACGACCTGCTGGTGGCCTGCACTCAGGAGAGCCGGCTGTTCCTCGAGCTCAACGAGCAGACCGAGGGCGCGCCGCGCGTGGCCGAGCGGCCGATCCGCTTCGTCAACATCCGCGAGACCGGCGGCTGGTCGAAGGACGCGAAGGGCGCCGCGCCGAAGATCGCCGCGCTGATCGCCGCCGCGCAGCTGCCCGACCCCGACCCGGTGGCCACGGTGAGCTACCGCTCGCAGGGCCGCTGCCTGGTGATCGGGCCGGCCGACGACGCCGAGCGCGCCGCGGCGATGCTGGCCGACAAGCTCGACGTCGTGCTGCTCGTCGACCGCCCGGGCGGCGCGCTGCCGCAGCTGCGTGATCGCGCCGTGATGGCGGGGCGGCTGACGAAGTTGTCCGGCTGGCTCGGCGCCTTCCACGCCGAGTGGGAGAGCGGCAACCCGATCGACCTGGACCTGTGCACACGCTGCAATGCCTGCGTCGACGCCTGCCCGGAGGGTGCCATCGACTTCAGCTACCAGATCGACCTGTCGCGATGCAAGAGCCACCGCGACTGCGTCAAGGTGTGCGACGCTGCCGGCGCCATCGACTTCCAGCGCGCGCCGCAACAGGCCGAAGACGACTTCGACCTCGTGCTCGACCTGCGCGAGAGCCCGGCCTTCACGATGCATCAGCCGCCGCAGGGCTACTTCCACGTCGGCCGCGGCGGTGACGCCGAGCGCCGGCTGGTGAAGGCCGTGCTCGAACTGCGCGAGCGCACCGGCGAGTTCGAGAAGCCGAAGTTCTTCCACTACAAGGCCAAGCTGTGCGCGCACAGCCGCAACGAGCAGATCGGCTGCAGCGCCTGCATCGAGGTCTGCTCCGCGCGCGCCATTCGCAGCGATGCGTCGCGCAAAGGCAAGGCCAAGGGCGATGCGGCCGGCGGCATCGTCGTCGAGCCGCACCTGTGCGTGGGCTGCGGAGCCTGCAGCACGGTATGCCCGAGCGGCGCTCTGGCCTTCGGCTACCCCGGCACGGTGGACCAGGGCCGCAAGCTGCGCACGATGCTCGGCGCCTATCGCCTGGCTGGCGGCAGGGACGCGGCGCTGCTGCTGCACAGCGAGGGCGCGGGCAGCAGGATGATCGGCGAACTCGGCCGCGCGGCCCGCACCGACAAGGCCGTGCACGGCGTGCCGGCGCGCGTGCTGCCGGTGGCGCTGTGGCACACCGCGAGCGTCGGGATCGACCTCTGGCTGGCCGCCATCGCCGGCGGCGCGAGCCAGGTCTGGGTGCTGCTCACCGAGGAAGAGGCGCCCGAGTACCGCACGGCGCTGGCCGAGCAGATGGCGGTGGCGCAGGCCATCCTCGCCGGCCTGGGCTACCGCGGCGAGCACTTCAGGCTGATCGAGGCCCGCGATGCGCGCGACCTGGCCGCGCTCGACGCGGCGCTGCGCGCGCCCGCGGCGCAGGGCGTGGCGCAGCCCGGCGCGCTGGCCGCGCAGGCCGACAAACGCGCCACGCTCGACCTCGCGCTCGACCACCTGCTCACCCACGCCCCGGCCGCGGCCGACGAGATCGCGCTGCCGGCCGCCGGCTCGCCCTTCGGCAGCCTGCGGGTCGACACCGGCCAAGTGCACGATGTGCCTGAGCTGCGTCGGCGCCTGCCCCGAGGCCGCGCTGGCCGACAACCCCGACAAGCCGCAGCTCAGGTTCATCGAGAAGAACTGCGTGCAATGCGGCCTGTGCGCCACCACCTGCCCGGAGGGCGCGATCACGCTGCAGCCGCGCCTGTGGCTGGCCGATGGCGGCAAGGCGCGCAAGGCGGCGCGCGTGCTCAACGAGGCCGAGCCCTACCGCTGCATCCAGTGCGGCAAGCCCTTCGGCACGATGCGCGCGATCGAGAACATGCTGACCAAACTGTCGGGCCACAGCGCCTTCCAGGGCGACGCGCTCAAGCGGCTGCAGATGTGCGGCGACTGCCGCGTCATCGACATCTACAGCAACCCGAACGAGACGAAGATCACCGACCTATGAGCGACAAGCCGACCGCCATGAGCTTCGCCAGCGCCGACGACAGCGAGGAGCTGGCGCGCGCCGAGCTGTACGGGCTGCTCTCGCGGCTGTGGCTGGCCGCACCCGACGAGGCGCTGCTGGCGCAGTTCCGTGTCGCCGTGACGCAGGCGCCGCAGGAAGGCGCCTTCCTCGAAGCGCCCTGGCAGGCGCTGGTGGCCGCGATGCGCGCCACCACCGCCGAGGCGGCGGCGCGCGAGTACGACGGCCTGTTCCTCGGCGTGGGCAAGCCGGAGGTGTTCCTCTACGGCTCCTACTACCTCAGCGGCTTCCTCAACGAGAAGCCGCTGGCCGCGCTGCGCCACGACCTGGCCGCGCTGGGCCTGGCGCGCGACGAGACGCGCGGCGAGACCGAGGACCACATCGCCGGCGTCTTCGAGGTGATGCGCTACCTGATCGCCGGCGACGACGCGGCGGTGTGCAACCTCGAGCAGCAGCGGCGCTTCTTCCGCGGCCACCTGCAGCCCTGGATCGAGAAGCTGTGCGACGCGGTGGACACGCAGCCGCGCGCCCAGCTCTATCGCGCGCTGGCCGACTTCACGCGCGCGTTCGTGCAGGTCGAGACGCAGGGCTTCGACCTGCTCGAGCAGTAGGCCGCCTCACGCCGCGCCGCGGTCCTCGACACGCAGCAGCACCGTGAACACGGCCCCGCTGCGGCCGTCGGCGCGGTTGGCGGCGCGGATGTCGCCGCCATAGCGTTCGACGATGCTGCGGCTGATCCACAGGCCCAGGCCGGTGCCGTCCTTCTTGCGCGTCACGAAGGGCTGGAACAGCTCGGCCAGCAGCTCGGCATCCAGCCCCGCACCGGTGTCGGCCACGTCGATCTCGACCGCATCGGTGCCGACGTCGCGCGTGGCCAGCGTCAGCGTGCCGCCCTCGGGCATGGCGTGGATGGCGTTGACCAGCAGGTTGACCAGCACCTGCTGCAGCTCGTTGCGGTTCACCGCCGGCAGCCGCGTGGCGTGCAGCTCGCGCTGCAGCTCGATGCGCGTGCGCGACAGCAGGTGCGCCACCAGCACCAGGCAGCTCTGCAGCGCCTGCGCGGTGTCGACGTTGTCGATGTAGCCGGCGAATTCGTTCGGCCGCGCGAACTGCAGCAGCTGCGTGACGATCAGCCGCATGCGCTCGACCTGCTCGTCCACCAGCCTCAGCTCGCCCGACACACGTTGTGCGTCGCTGCCGAGCAGCTCGCGCGCCAGGTCGAGGTTGCCCTGGATCACCGCGATCGGGTTGTTCACCTCGTGGGCGATGCTGGCGGTGAGCTGGCCCACCGCGGCGAGCTTCTCGCTGCGCACCAGCTGCTGTTGCGCGGCCTCCAGCGCGCGCGTGCGTTCGGCCACCTTGGCGTCGAGCTCGGCGTTCCAGCGCTGCAGGGCCTGGGTCTTGTCGTCGATGGTGTCGAGCAGGTGGTCGAGGTGTCCGGCGAGCTGGCCGATCTCGTCGTGGCCGGGCACTGGTCCGACGCGCGCGCCCATCTCGCCGGATTCGACACGCTGCATGGTCTGCGCCATCTGCTCGATCGGCCCGAAGATGCCGCGCGCGCCGCGCAGCGAGACCAGCGCTGCCGCCACCATCACCGCGCCGAAGATCAGCCCGATCGCCGCCAGCGCGCCGTACTTGAGCAGCGTGAATGGCTGCTCGAGAAAGCCGACGTAGAGCATGCCCACGCGCTGCCCGGCGCCGTCGGCCAGCGGCTGGTAGCCCGAGACGTACCAGTCGCTGACCACGAACGCACGGTCCAGCCAGGTGCCGCCGCGGCCGAGCACCTCGTCGCGCACGGTCTGCGACACGCGGGTGCCGATGGCCCGGTTGGTCGGGTCGGCGCCGAACAGGCGCACGTTGGTGCTGATGCGCACGTCGTCGAGGAACAGCGTGGCCGTGCCCTGGCTGCCGAAGGGCAGCGAGCCCTCGGGGTAGACGATGCCGTTGATGTGGTCGATGAAGGGCAGGTTGCGGTTGAGCAGCACGCCGGCCTGCACATGGCCGAGCGGGCGGCCGTCGGCCGACACCACCGGCGCGCTGGCCAGTACCACCATCGCCCGGTCTTCCTGGGCGCGGGTGGTCGGCGCAGCGTTGCGCGTCTCCACCAGCGGCACCGCGACCCGCGGGATCAGCGCCGGCGCCAGGCGCTTCAGCTCTTCGGGCGAGAGGATCTCGATGCTGGCACGCCGTTGTGCCGCACCGCCGAGGCGGAAGGCCGGCGCCGCGCCGGTCTCGCCGGCCGGCGCGAAGTCCGTGGCGACCAGCGTGCCGTCGCTGCGGCGGAAGTTGACGAAGTCCAACCCCTCTCGTGTCTTGAATCGCTGCAGCAGCGGCACCAGCTCGGCCGCCGGATGCCGGGCCAGCTCGAGGTGCAGCGCGTTCGAGTCCGCCAGCGTCGCGGCACTCGCTCCCACTTCGCCGAGCACCCGCTCGAAGTAGCCGTTGGCCACCGCCAGGTCGGAGCGCACCTTGGTGATGAGCAGCCGGTCGAAGGACAGGTCGGCCCACACCAGCAGGATGATGCCCAGCAACGGCAGCACCACTGCCAGCGGCACCAGCACCATCGCCAGCAGCTTGCCGCGGATGGGCAGGTCGCGGAAGCGGCGCATCATCGGGGCGGGCGGCCCTTAGGCCGGTCGCGCGGAGCGGGCGCTCGTTGCACCTTCGCTCCATTCGGCGACGCGGCGTTCCAGCGTGCGGCGCGAGATGCCCAGCAGTTGCGCGGCGCGGGTCTTGTCTCCGCCCACCGAGTCGAGGATCGAGAGGATGTGCTGCTTCTCCAGCGCATGCAGGTCGGTGGGGCCGGCGGCGGCCCGCGCGCGCGGCTCGGCCTGCATGCGCGACAGCCCCTGGTACAGCGCCGAGACGTTGAGCGCGCCGAGGATCAGCGAGCGTTCGATCAGGTTGCGCAGCTCGCGCACGTTGCCCGGCCAGTCGTATTGCGCGAGGTAGCCGAGCTCCTCGGTCGTCACCTCCATTGGCGCCACGCCGAGCTGCGGGGCCAGCGTGGCGATGAAGTGCTCGACGAGGTCGGGGATGTCTTCCTTGTGCGAGCGCAGCGGCGGCAGGTTGATCTCCACCACCTGCAGCCGGTAGTAGAGGTCGGCGCGGAAGCGGCCCTCGGCCACCTCGTCGGCCAGGCGCCGGTTGGTGGCGGCGACGATGCGCACGTCCACCGGGATCTGCTGCTCGCTGCCCACCGGGCGGATGCGCCGGTCCTCCAGCACGCGCAGCAGCGTGGCCTGCAGCGGCAGCGGCAGGTCGCCGATTTCGTCGAGGAACAGCGTGCCGCCCTGGGCATACACGAACAGCCCGTCGCGGCCCGGCCCGCGGCCTCCGGCCGCGCCGTGCGCGTGGCCGAAGAGTTCGTGCTCCACATGCTCCGGTGACATGGTGGCGCAGTTCACCGGGACGAACGGGCCGCCACGGCGCGGGCTGTTGCGGTGCAGGGCGAGCGCGGCCAGTTCCTTGCCGGTGCCCGACTCGCCAGTCAGCAGCACCGTGCTGTTGACGGCGGCCACGCGTTGCAGCGCGCTTTGCAGGCCCTTGATGGCGATCGAACGCCCGATCAGCCCGTCGGCCGGCGGCGTGCGCTGCAGGAGCGCTCGGCGCAGCACCCAGTTCTCGCGCTGCAGGTTTGCGCGCTCCAGGCCACGGCGCACGGCGTTGAGGATCTGCGTGACGCGAAAGGGCTTGAGGATGAAGTCGCTGGCGCCGGCACGCAGCGCCTCGATCGCCGTGTCGAGGTCGGCGAAGGCGGTGATCAGCACCACTTCGCCACCGAAACCTCGCTCGCGCAGTTCGCGCAGCCAGGCGATGCCGCTCTTGCCGGGCAGCGTGATGTCGAGGATCAGCAGGTCGAAACGGTGGCGCCGCACCAGCTCGTCGCCGGATTCGGCATCGGCCGCGCTGTGTACCTCGCCGCAGCGGCTGGCCAGTGTCTTCTCGAGGAAGTTGCGCATGCCGGCTTCGTCGTCGACGACGAGCAGGTGGGCCAGCGGCCATTCGGGCGGGGTCGGGGTCGGGGGCATCGGATTGCGGCGTTTCGCAGGGCGCTACTGTGGCACAGGCGCTGCATCGCGCCGGTCGGGCAGGGCGTCTGACTGGGTAGATACCCTTGTTCTTTCATTGATCGACGCGACAAGCTGTCGCGCCACACCGGGGAAGCCGCTGCGACACCTTGTCGCGGCGCGGCATGGGTGTTTGCGAGGGTTCGCCGCGACTGAGAATTGACCGATGCGTGGCTAAGATATGCACACTTTTGCACAGGTCATGCTGTGCTGCATTGGAGGCCACGATGGACAAGGTTCAGCCCAAGCTCTCCCGCCGCACCGTGTTTGCGGGTGCCGGCACCGCCGGCGCGCTCGCCGCCGTGGCCGCCGTTCTGCCCAAGGCGCCTGCCGGGCCGGAGCCCGTCGCGACAGGTGCACAGCCCGATGCCGACAAGGGCGGCTACCAGGTGACGCAGCACGTGCTGCGCTACTACCAGACCGCACGGGTCTGACCGCTGCCCTTTTCCGACCGGGCCACTCGGGCCCGCCGTTGAACGCTCAAGGAGTTCCCATGCTGCTCACGCGCAAATCGTCGTCGTCCGCTCCGGGCTCGGCCTCTTCGCTGGTGTCCAGCCTCGCCCGCGGGGTGTCGCGCGCGATCCCCACGATGGACCGCCGCTCGTTCCTGCGCCGCTCCGGCCTCGGGGTCGGCGCCGGCATCGCGGTGTCGCAGCTGACGCTGGTGAAGAAGGTGCAGGCCGCCGATGCGGCCAAGGCCGCTTCGGGCGACAAGAAGGTCGTCGTCAAGCGCACGGTGTGCGGCCACTGCTCGGTGGGCTGCGCGATCGATGCGGTGGTCGAGAACGGCGTCTGGGTGCGCCAGGAGCCGGTGTTCGACTCGCCGATCAACCTCGGTGCGCACTGCGCCAAGGGCGCGGCAGTGCGCGAGCACGGGCACGGTGAGTTCCGCCTCAAGTACCCGATGAAGCTCGTCGGCGGCAAGTACGAGCGCATCAGCTGGGACCAGGCACTCGACGAGATCAGCGCCAAGATGCTCGAGCTGCGCAAGCAGAGCGGGCCGGACTCGGTGTTCGTCGTCGGCTCCTCCAAGCACAACAACGAGCAGGCCTACCTGCTGCGCAAGTGGATGAGCCTGTGGGGCAGCAACAACTGCGACCACCAGGCGCGCATCTGCCACAGCACCACGGTCGCGGGCGTCGCGAACACCTGGGGCTACGGTGCGATGACGAATTCCTACAACGACATGCAGAACGCCAAGGCGGCGCTGTACATCGGCAGCAACGCCGCCGAGGCACACCCGGTGTCGATGCTGCACGTGCTGCACGCCAAGGAGAACGGCTGCAAGATGATCGTGGTCGACCCGCGCTTCACGCGCACGGCGGCCAAGGCCGACCAGTACGTGCGCATCCGGTCGGGCAGCGACATCCCGTTCCTGTTCGGCGTGCTCTATCACGTGTTCAAGAACGGCTGGGAAGACAAGAAGTACATCGAGGACCGCGTCTACGGCATGGAGAAGGTCCGCGAAGACGTGCTCGCGAAGTGGACGCCGGACAAGGTGCTGGAAGCCAGCGGCGTCGACGAGGCCACCTGCCTGCAGGTTGCCAAGACCATGGCCGAGAACCGCCCGAGCACCATCGTGTGGTGCATGGGCCAGACGCAGCACACCATCGGCAACGCGATGGTGCGCGCCTCGTGCATCCTGCAACTGGCGCTGGGCAACATCGGCACCAGCGGCGGCGGCGCGAACATCTTCCGCGGCCACGACAACGTGCAGGGCGCCACCGACGTCGGCCCGAACCCCGACTCGCTGCCCGGCTACTACGGCCTGGCCGAAGGCTCCTTCAAGCACTTCGCGAACGCCTGGAAGGTCGACTTCGAGTGGATGAAGAAGCAGTACGCGCCGGGCATGATGACCAAGCCGGGCATGACGGTGTCGCGCTGGATCGACGGCGTGCTCGAGAAGAACGAGCTGATCGACCAGGACAGCAACCTGCGCGGCCTGTTCTTCTGGGGCCATGCGCCGAACTCGCAGACCCGCGGCCTCGAGATGAAGAAGGCGATGGACAAGCTCGACCTGATGGTCGTCGTCGATCCCTTCCCGAGCGCCACCGCGGCGCTGGCGGCGATGCCCGGCAAGCCCGAGGACCAGAACCCCAACCGCGCCGTCTACCTGCTGCCGGCGACCACGCAGTTCGAGACCAGCGGTTCGTGCACCGCGTCGAACCGTTCGATCCAGTGGCGCGAGCAGGTCATCGAGCCGCTGTGGGAGTCGCGCAACGACCACATGATCATGTACCAGCTGGCGCAGAAGCTGGGCTTCGACAAGGAGCTGGTCAAGAACTACAAGATGGTCAAGGGCAAGGGCGGCATGGACGAGCCCGAGGTCGAGTCCATCCTTCGCGAGATCAACGCCAGCGTCTGGACGATCGGCTACACCGGCCAGAGCCCCGAGCGCCTGAAGGCGCACATGCGCAACATGAACGTCTTCGACGTGAAGACGCTCAAGGCCAAGGGCGGCATCGACAAGGAAACCGGCTACAAGCTCGACGGCGACTACTTCGGCCTGCCGTGGCCGTGTTACGGCACGCCGGAGCTCAAGCACCCCGGCTCGCCCAACCTGTACGACACCAGCAAGCACGTGATGGAGGGCGGCGGCAACTTCCGCGCGAACTTCGGCGTCGAGCGTGAGGGCGTGTCGCTGCTGTCGGGTGACGGTTCGCACAGCAAGGGCGCCGACCTCACCACCGGCTACCCCGAGTTCGACCACCTGCTGCTCAAGAAGCTCGGCTGGTGGGACGACCTCAGCGAGGCCGAGAAGAAGGCCGCCGAGGGCAAGAACTGGAAGACCGACCCGTCGGGCGGCATCATCCGCGTGGCCATGCAGGTGCACGGCTGCCACCCGTTCGGCAACGCCAAGGCGCGGGCGGTGGTGTGGAACTTCCCCGATCCGGTGCCGCAGCACCGCGAGCCGCTGTACAGCAACCGCCCGGACCTGATCGCCAAGTACCCGACGCACGACGACAAGAAGGCCTTCTGGCGCCTGCCCACGCTGTTCAAGACCGTGCAGGAAAAGAACAAGGACATCGGCAAGACCTTCCCGCTGATCATGACCTCGGGCCGCCTGGTCGAGTACGAGGGCGGCGGCGACGAGACGCGTTCCAACCCGTGGCTGGCCGAACTGCAGCAGGACATGTTCGTCGAGATCAACCCGAAGGTCGCCAACGACCGCGGCATCCGCAATGGCGAGTACGTCTGGGTGAAGACCCCGCCGATGGCCGCTGTTCCCGAGTTCAAGGGGCTGCGCGTGAAGGCGCTGGTGACCGAGCGGGTCAACGAGGAGACGGTGTTCCTGCCCTTCCACTTCGCTGGCCGCTGGGGCGGCGTCGACCTGGCGCCCTACTACCCGACCGGCGCGGTGCCGGTGGTGCGTGGCGAGTCGGTCAACACCGCCACCACCTACGGCTACGACAGCGTGACGATGATGCAGGAAACGAAGACGACGCTGTGCCAGATCGAGCGCGCTGCCGCCTAAGGAGAACACGACATGGCAAGAATGAAGTTCATCTGCGATGCCGAGCGCTGCATCGAGTGCAATGGTTGCGTCACCGCCTGCAAGGCCGAGCACGACGTGCCCTGGGGCGTGAACCGCCGCCGCGTGGTCACGTTGAATGACGGCGTGCCCGGCGAACGCAGCATCTCGGTGGCCTGCATGCACTGCAGCGACGCGCCCTGCATGGCCGTCTGCCCGGTCGACTGCTTCTACCGCACCGACGAGGGCGTGGTGCTGCACGACAAGGACACCTGCATCGGCTGCGGCTACTGCTCCTACGCGTGCCCGTTCGGCGCGCCGCAGTTCCCGACCAACGGCACCTTCGGCCTGCGCGGCAAGATGGACAAGTGCACCTTCTGCGCCGGCGGCCCCGAGGCCAACGGCAGCGAGGCCGAGTACGAGAAGTACGGCCGCAACCGCCTGGCCGAAGGCAAGCTGCCGGCCTGCGCCGAGATGTGCTCGACCAAGGCCCTGCTCGGCGGCGACGGCGACGTGGTGGCCGACATCTTCCGCACCCGCGTGCTGACGCGCGGCAAGGGCTCCGAAGTCTGGGGCTGGGGCACGGCCTACGGCAAGCCCAGCTCGGGCGGTGCCGCTCAACCGAAGGCGGAGACCACCAAGTCATGATGAAACGGATCCTGATCGTCGCCGTGCTCGCGTCGGGCCTCGCGGCCTGCGGTGAGAAAGCCCAGACCGTACAGCCAGCGATGAAGAAGTCCGACGGCAAGGCCTGGGACGGAGCGCAGAACGCCTACGTCGCCGAAGGCTGGAAAGCCGGCGACCAGGCGAGCTGGGAGGCCCAGCTGCGCCAGCGTGCGCAAAGCCAGAACGAGTACAACCGCGCCCCGGCGCTGAAGTGAGCTTGTTGCGAATCGAGGAGAAGCCATGCACCGCGTGATGCGCACATTGCTCCTGGCGGCCGCGCTGCTCGGCCCGGGCCTCGCCATGGCCCAGGCGGACAGCGCTGCGGCCAAGCCCGCCGCCGACGCGGCCGCGGCCGATCTGCCCAAGGCCGATGAGTCGAACGCCCAGCGCGCCAAGAGCCAGCCCGGCAACAACGCGCCGTTCTGGCGCGCGGTGCGCGAGTCGGGCAACAGCGCGGGCTATTCGTCGCTGCCCGGGGCCGAGAAGGGCGTGCTGATCCAGCCGTTCGTGGAGTACCCCGGTTCGCGCTTCACCAACGCCGGCGAAGCCTGGCGCCAGGTCCGCAACCAGTGGATCATCCCCTACGGCGGTGCGCTGCTGCTCATCGTCACGCTCGCGCTCGCGCTGTTCTACTGGCGCAAGGGTCCGCTGGGCGGCCACGTGGCCGACACCGGGCGCGTGGTCGAGCGCTTCACGCCCTTCGAGCGCAGTGCACACTGGTCGAATGCGATCGCCTTCAGCATCCTGGCCATCTCGGGCATCGTGATGGCCTTCGGCAAGTTCTTCCTGCTGCCCGTGCTCGGCGGCACGCTGTTCGGCTGGCTGACCTATGCCCTGAAGACGGCCCACAACTTCGCCGGGCCGGTGTTCGCCGTGTCGCTGCTGATCGTCATCGTGACCTTCGTGCGCGACAACCTCCCCAAGGCCTCCGATCTGACCTGGCTGGCCAAGGGCGGCGGCATGCTCGGCGACCATGAAGTCCCGTCGCACCGCTTCAATGCCGGAGAGAAAGTCATCTTCTGGGGCGGCGTGTTCGTTTGCGGCCTGGTGTCCGTCGGCTCTGGTCTGGTGCTCGACAAGCTGGTGCCCGGGCTGGCCTACCTGCGCACCGACATGCAGGTGGCGCACATGATCCATGCCGTGTCGGCCGTGCTGATGCTGGTGCTGTTCATCGGCCATATCTACATGGGCACGATCGGCACGCGCGGTGCCTTCAAGGCCATGCGCACCGGCTACGTCGACGAAGCCTGGGCCAAGGAGCACCACGAGCTCTGGCTCGACGACATCCGCGCCGGCAAGATCCCCGCTCAACGCAGCACGCCGCCCGGCGGGACCGTGGCTGCTCCGCAAACCTGACCTGCAGAGTCCGACCATGCGCAAACTCCTGATCGCTGTGCTGTCTTCCGTTCTGGCCGCCTCGGCCGTGGCCAAGCTGCCGCCCCCGTCCGACGAAGCCAAGGCCAAGGCGGCAGAGGCTGCGGCCAAGTCAGCGCATGGCGGCAAGGTCGAGGCCTACCTGCTGTGCCGCTCGATGGAGAAGGTGGCAGCCCGCTACCAGGCCGATGCCGCCAAGGCCGGCAAGTCGGTGAACAAGGCCACCGATACGCCGGCCTGTGCCGACCCCGGCCCCTTCGTGCCGGCGGGCACCGCGGCGGCGCCGGCTGGCACGCCTGCAGCGCCGGCCAAGGCTGCGGCGCCGGCTGCGGCGCCAGCCAAGAAGACCTGAACGCGCGCCTCGCCTGGCCCGGGCCGCTGTTTCAGCGGCCCGTTCTCATTCCGCGGTTCGCCGTGGGCCTTCATCGCTTCCCGTAGAGTCCCGGCATGACCGTCCGACTGACCCAGGCCTGCGCGCCGCTGATGCACTCGATCGAGGTGCGCGACGAGTTCGGTGCCTCCCGCGAGATCGCCATTCCCGCCGAGCGCGCCCTGACCGTGTTTGTCGACAAGCGCGAACTGGTCACGCTGATGACGCTGGGTGCCGCGCCGGAACTGCTGGTGCTGGGCTATCTGCGCAACCAGCGGCTGGTCGACAGCGTGGCCGACATCGACTCGATCACGGTGGATTGGGACGTGCAGGCCGCGGCCGTGGCCACGCGCGCCGGCATCGAGCGCTTCGACGAGAAGACGGCCAAGCGCGTGGTGACCACCGGCTGCGGCCAGGGCACGGTGTTCGGCGACCTGATGGGCGACCTCGACAACATCTCGCTGCCGCCGGCCAGCGAGGCCACGGCGCGGTTGAGCCAGGCGCGCCTGTACGGCCTGCTCGATGCCGTGCGGCGCCTGGAGAGCACCTACAAGTCGGCCGGGTCGGTGCACGGGTGCGCGCTGTTCCGCCAGGACGAATTGCTGATGTTCGTGGAGGACGTCGGCCGGCACAACGCCATCGACACCATCGCCGGCTGGATGTGGTTGAACGGCGTGGACGGCGGCGACAAGGTCTTCTACACGACGGGGCGGCTGACCAGCGAGATGGTCATCAAGTCGGCGCAGATGGGCGTGCCGATCATCGTGTCGCGCAGCGGCATCACGCAAATGGGCCACGAGATCGCCGGGCGGCTGGGCCTGTGCCTGTTCGGCCGGGCCACCAACCGGCACTTCATCTGCTATGGCGGGTTCGAGCGATTCGAGGCCCAGCCGGAGCCGGCACGGGCTGCCGGCTGATGGTTCAGGCGATGCGGGCGAGGTCCCGCATCATCGTCGGGCCGACGCGGCGCTCGATCTCGTGCAACAGGGGCTTGCCCCAGCCGAGCGAGAACAGCGCCTCGGCGGTGACGAACATCGGGCCGACCAGCAGGCCGACGATGTCGTCGACGAAGGCCGGCTTGCGGCCCTCGTACCAGTGGCCGATGAACTGGATGATCCAGCCGACCACGAAGAACCCGATTCCCCAGGCCAGCCAGGCGCCGGTGCCGCTGTTGCCCACGTGATGGGCCAGGGCGATCAGCGCGCCGACTGCCGCAGTGGTGGCCACGCCCAGCGAGAGATTGCCGCGCGTCAGGTACCAGGCGGCCGCCAGCGCAAACACCACCCAGGCTGGCGACAGCGCCAACCCGGCGAGCGCGAAAGCCGGCTTGGCCAGCAGCACGCCGACGGCGAACACGATCATCGGCACGCCGACGAAGTGGCTCGCGATGTTGCGGCGGTCGCGGTGGTAAAGGGCGTATTGGCTCAGGAGGTCGGTCGCGGCACGCATGCGGTTCTCCGGGATCATTTCAGGCCCAACTGTCGCACAGCTTCGGCCGGTGGTGCGCGACGGGGTCCCTAAAATGCACGTTTCCAGACCCGGAATTGCGCACATGAGCATCAAGAGCGACAAGTGGATACGGCGCATGGCCGAGCAGCACGGCATGATCGATCCGTTCGAACCCGGACAGGTGCGCACCGCTCCCGACGGACACAAGATCGTCAGCTACGGCACCAGCAGCTACGGGTATGACATCCGCTGCGCGCCGGAGTTCAAGGTCTTCACGAACATCTACAGCACGGTGGTCGACCCGAAGAACTTCGACGAGCGCAGCTTCGTCGACATCGAGGCCGACGTCTGCGTCATCCCGCCCAACAGCTTCGCGCTGGCGCGCACCGTCGAGTACTTCCGCATCCCGCGCAACGTGCTGACGATCTGCCTGGGCAAGAGCACCTACGCACGCTGCGGAATCATCGTCAACGTCACGCCCTTCGAGCCCGAGTGGGAGGGCTACGTGACGCTGGAGTTCAGCAACACCACGCCGCTGCCCGCGAAGATCTACGCGGGCGAAGGCTGCGCGCAGGTGCTGTTCTTCGAGAGTGACGAGGTCTGCGAAACCAGCTACAAGGACCGCGGTGGCAAGTACCAGGGCCAACGCGGCGTGACGCTGCCCAAGACCTGAGCCGCCGGAGGGAAGCGCCTATGAAATTGCGCACCGCAGGCGGCTCATTTCAGGCCTGCCCTGCCGAATTGCACAGCGGCTTCGGTCCGGCCTGAGCCGCCCGCCAACAGGGAGACCGTCATGAAGTGGGAAGGCAACCGCGAGAGCGACAACGTCGAGGATGCGCGGTCCTCGCGAGGCGGAGGCGGCGTGCGCCTGGGCGGCGGTCGCGGCATCGGGCTGGGCACGGTGGCGATCGCCCTGGTGGCCGGCTGGATCTTCGGCATCAATCCGCTGACGGTGCTGGGCCTGCTCAGCGGCGAAGGGCCGGGGCCGCAGCAGCAGTCGGCGCCGGCGGGCAAGCCACCGGCCGACGACACCATGGCGCGCTTCGTCTCGGTGGTGCTGGCCGATACCGAAGACGTCTGGCGCACCCAGTTCCAGCAACTGGGTGCCACCTACCGCGAGCCCAAGCTGCGCCTGTTCCGAGGCTCCGAGCCAACGGCCTGCGGGCAGGGTCAGGCGGCGATGGGGCCTTTCTACTGCCCCGGCGACCAGAAGGTCTACATCGATCTCGGCTTCTACGAGACGATGCGCACGCAGCTCGGCGCGCCGGGCGATTTCGCCCAGGCCTACGTGATCGCCCACGAGGTCGGCCACCACGTGCAGAACCTGATGGGCATCACCGCCAAGGTCGAGTCCACCCGCGGCCGTGTCAGCGAGGCACAGGGCAACGCGCTGAGCGTGCGCCTGGAACTCCAGGCCGACTGTTTTGCCGGGCTCTGGGCTCACCATGCCCAGAAGGCGCGGCAGATCCTCGAGCAGGGTGACCTGGAAGAAGCGCTCAATGCGGCCGGCCAGATCGGCGACGATGCATTGCAGCGCAAGTCGCGCGGCACCGTGCAGCCGGAGAGCTTCACCCACGGTAGCAGCGCGCAGCGCGTCACCTGGTTCAAGCGCGGCCTGCAGACCGGCAGCGTCCAGCAGTGCAACACCTTCGAGGCGCGCCAGCTCTGATCGGCTCTCAGCGCAGCAGGGTGATCCAGTCGCAGCGCAGCCGGCCGCGGCGGTGCAGCCGGTCGCGCCACGCGACGTAGCGGCCCGGCGCGAAGACGAGCAGCACGGCGCCCAGCGCCGCCAGATCCCACTGCAGCAGCCAGGCGGTCGGTGCGCCGACCCAGCCGACCATCCACAGCGTCAGGAGGGTGGTCCAGACATGGCCCTCCATCGGATGGTCACCCCGATGCCGGAGAAACCACTGGCGCAATTCCTGGAACTGGTCGAGGGTCATGGCGCATCCCCTGGGGGCGACGGATGCGCTCAGTGTAAGTTTGGCGTCAGCCAGACGCCAGCCCCGAATTGCGACGGAATGAACGAGGCGCGAGTTCAGTAGCTGCCCGGCAGCAGGATCGAGCGGTCGACGTTGGTGAGCTGGGTGTGGCCGCAGAAGGCCATCGTCACGTCGAGCTCCTTGTGGATGATCTGCAGGGCCTTGGTGACACCGGCCTCGCCCATGGCGCCCAGGCCGTAGACCATGGCCCGGCCGATCATCGTGCCGCGCGCACCCAGCGCCCAGGCCTTGAGCACGTCCTGGCCGCTGCGGATGCCGCCGTCCATCCAGACTTCGGTCTGCCGGCCCACCGCCTCGACGATCGCCGGCAGCGCCTCGATGCTGCTGGGCGCGCCGTCGAGCTGCCGCCCGCCGTGGTTGCTGACGACGATGGCGTCGGCGCCGCTGCCCACTGCCAGGCGCGCGTCTTCCACGTCCATGATGCCCTTGAGGATCAGCTTGCCGCCCCATTGCTTCTTGACCCACTCGACGTCGGCCCAGGACAGGCGCGGGTCGAACTGCTCGTTGGTCCAGGCGGCCAGCGAGCTCATGTCGCTGACGCCCTTCACATGTCCGACCAGGTTGCCGAAGGTGTGGCGGCGCGTGGCGGCCATGCTCAGGCACCAGCGCGGCTTGGTCATCAGGTTGATGATGTTGGCGATGGTCGGCCGCGGCGGGGCGGTCAGGCCGTTCTTCAGGTCCTTGTGGCGCTGGCCGATGACCTGCAGGTCCAGCGTCAGCACCAGCGCGCTGCACTTCGCCACCTTGCAGCGATCGATCATGCGCGCCATGGCATCGCGGTCGCGCATCATGTAGAGCTGGAACCAGAACGGCGCCTTCGTGCTGGCGGCGATGTCCTCGATCGAGCAGATGCTCATCGTCGACAGCGTGAACGGGATGCCGAACTTCTCTGAAGCGCGCGCGGCGTGGATCTCGCCGTCGGCGTGCTGCATGCCGGTCAGGCCGACGGGCGCGATGCACACCGGCATCTTCACGTCCTGGCCGACCATCTTCGTCGCCGTCGAGCGGTTTTCCATGTTCACCGCCACGCGCTGGCGCAGCTTGATCTTCTGGAAGTCGCTCTCGTTGGCGCGGTAGGTCGTCTCGGTCCAGGAGCCGGAATCGGCGTAGTCGTAGAACATGCGCGGCACGCGCTTCTCGGCGAGCACACGCAGGTCTTCGATGTTGGTGATCACGGGCATGGTCTGGTCTCCTGTCTCGTTGTGACCGGCGATGCTAGCGGTGCCGCGAACGCCGGCCCCGGAAAGATTTTCAGGGCCTGCCCGAAACCAGGGCCGCAGCCGCCTGCGTGGCCAACTCGCATTCGCCGCGCAGCCAGCGTGCGAAGGCCGCCGCCGGCCCTTGCGCCGCATGCGGCAGCAGGTAGTAGCGAAAGGCCGGCGGCGCGGCGACGCGGAACAGCGGCACCAGCGCGCCCGTCGCGAGCCAGTGCCGCGCCAGGCTGGGCCGCGCCAGCGCAATGCCCTGGCCGCTGACGGCCGCCTCCAGCGTCAGGCCGAGGTCGACGAGCTTCGTGCCCAGCGCCGGCTCGCCCCAGTCGAGGCCGGCGGCGGTGAACCAGGGTGACCAGGGTTCCAGCGGCGTGCGCAGCAGCGGCGCTTCACGCAGGTCGCGCGGCTCGGCCAGCGCCGGCAGGCGCTGCAGCAAGGCGGGTGCGGCCATCGGCAGCACCTGCTCGTCGAGCAACGGCAGGCCGGCGTGTGAAGTCGGGTCGCCGTGGCGCACCTCCACGTCGGCCTCGGTCGCTGCGGCGTCGAGGTACGGAATCGACAGCACCACCTCCAGCTCGACCTGCGGATGCGCTGCCGTGAAGTGCTCCAGCGCCGGCACCAGGATCTGCCGCGCAAAGGTCGGCGGCGCACTCACCCGCAGCCGCTCCGCACGCTGGGCCGTGCGCCGGTGCAGCGGCACCGCGGCCAGCAGGCCGAGCGCCGCGCCGACCTGCGCGAGGTACTCCTTGCCCGTGGCGGTGAGCGACAGTGCTTTCGGCCCGCGCGTGAACAAGGGCGTGCCCAGCAGGTCCTCCAGCGCGGCGATGCGCTTGCCGATCGCGCTGGCGGTCACGTTCAGTTCCTCGGCGGCGCGCTCGAAGCTGCCCAGGCGCGCGGCCGCCTCGAAGGCCCGCAGGCCCTCGATCGACGGGAAACGGATGTCCGGCGACGCCATGCGCCGATTGTCGCCAAGCGGCGCGGCCAGTGGCCTGCGCCGTCGCAGTCAGCTGCGGCGGCGGCGCGGCACGAAGTTGAGCTGCCCCGTCAGCGTCAGCGGCGCGGCAGTGGCTTGCACGCGCTGGATCGGCTGCTCCTGCAGTTGGTCAGGGTGCCACAGCGACAGCTCGATGGCGCCGTCGGGCACGTTCTCGAGCCGCGCGACGCCGTTGGCGTCGGTCTTCGCGAACCAGGGTGTGGCGCTCACGTAGACCTGCCCGCGCATCGACGAATGCAGGTGGCAGCCCAGGCCGATCGGACCGGCCTTGTCGACCTTCACGTCGACGCTGCTGGTGCCGCTCTTCTTGCGCACCGGCGGGGGCTTGTTCTGGTAGTCGTCGTCGGCGCTGCGCGGCGCCGGGGCGGAGGCGTCCAGGCGCAGCTCGATGCTCTGCGCGGGCGGCGTGCTGCCTAGCGGCCCGCTGGGCATCGAGCGCACGTGATGGTCGTAGCCGTCGCGGTTGACGAAGCGCAGCGTGCTGCCCGCGGGCACCACGGTGAGGAAGGGCTGGAACTTCAGGTCCTCCTGCGCGATGGTGGCAGTGACGCCGACGTTCGCCGGTACGGGCCGGCCCGGTGTCTCGACCAGGACGACCACATCGGGCGTCGGCTTGCCGTCCTTGTCGGTGACGGTGATCTGGACGGAGCCGGCTTGCGCGGCGAGGCTGCCGAGCGCCATGGCGGCGCCGAGGAGGATCTGCTTCATGCCGTCACGTCCCTTCAGGGTGTGTTGATGATCTGGCGGTGCATCGGCGCCAGCTTCGCGAGCAGGCGATTCTGCGCGACGAACGGGATGCCCTGCGCATCCATGGTGTCCTGCAGTACTTCCACGAGCGCATTGAAGTCGCCGCGCGTGACGTCCATGCCGTCATGGGCCTTCTTCATGTCGGGGCCGTCGCGGCGGCAGGGGCCGCCGGACACCTCGCACAGCTGAAGGACGAGCTGCTCCTTCACATGCTGCTGGTCCGCATCCTTGAAGAAGGGGCGCATGCGCGCATCGGCGAGCAGCCGCTCCATGAAGCGGTCCATCAGCGTGGTCAGGCCGCCCTGGCCGCCGAGCGCCTGGTAGAGGCTGTCGTCGCCCGTGCGCTGCGGGGCCGTCTGGGCGAAGGCGCCGGCGCCGGCGAGCAGCGCGGCGGCCAGGGCGAGGGGGCGAGCGAGGGTCTTCATGCGGTGGACTTTCATCAGAAGCCGATCTGCGCCGACAGGTAGGCGCCGCGCTGGCGGCGCGGCTGCACCGCCGGCGCGATCCGGCCCAGGTCGACCCAGGCCAGCGTGATCGACAAGTGCTTGTTCGGCGCCCAGGCGAGGAACAGGTCGGACCAGTCGTCCTCCTTCAGCGCACCGCTGCCGAGCACGGACTCGTTCAGGTTGTCGGGCTTGGCGCGGTACTCGGCGCCGATGGCGAGGTCGCGGCGCAGCAGGTACGCCACCGACACCTCGGGCTGCAGCTTGTAGCCGTTGCTGGCAGCGCCGCCGAAGCCGAGCAGGCCGTTCTGGTTGGCCTTGGTGGCGCGCAGCGTGCCGTTGAGCAGCACGCCTTGCGCGAGGAACAGCTTGGTGGCACTGAGGTAGATGTCGGTGCCACTCTCCTTGGCGCCCAGTGGCCCGGTCAGCGTCGGGCCGAGCGCGCCGGCGTCGGTCGTCTTGTGGAGCACGCCGACGGCGACCTGCGGCATCAGCGTGTCGCTGTCGAGCACGGCGTCGCCGGCCACGCGCAGTTTGGCGCCGACGATGTTCTGCTTGAGGTGCAGCCCCGGCAGGCCCAGCGGCGCGAGGTTGTCGCCGGCGTCGAAATCCTGGCGGGCGATCGAAAGTTCGGCGCGGTCGCCGAAACCGACCGCGGCGCCGTAGGCCACGAGCGCGTAGTCCTGCACCTTCACGCGGGTGAAGAAGGCCGTCGCGCCGATCTCGCTGCCCGTGGCATGGCTGCCGGTGACGGCCCATGGCGTGAGCCCGCCTCCGGCTGCACCGTCGATGCTGCTCACACCACCGGTGAGCAGCAACTTGCCCTGGCCGGGCGTGAAGGCGAACGCCGGGCTGGCTGAAGCAGCGACTAGCGCGGCCCAGGCAAGGGCGCGCGGCTGGGGACATGGCATGGGTACGACTCCGGGTCTTGCAGCGAACGGTGCAGGATACGAAGCCCCCTGCGGACCGGATGCACCGAGCTGCGGGCATTTGTCACGCCAGCGGCTTCGATCGGCCGATGACGGTCAATCGGCGCCGTGCAGGTCGAACAGCGGCAGGCCGTAGTGGGCAGACGGTTCTTCGGCGCGGGGGGCTGCGGCAGGCTCCGGCGCAAGCGGCGCCACGAGGTCGCGCAGCCTGGCCAGCGCGCCCGCGCGCACCCCCAGCAGGCGCAGCCGGCGCGTCAGGTCGACCCGCTTGAGGCATTCGCCCGCAGCGCGGCGGATGGTGCGCGCGTCGAGCGTGTGCGCCGGCAGCGTGAGGTCGCGCGTGACCGACTTGAAGTCGTCGAAACGCAGCTTGATGCCGATGGTCTTGCTCGCGTAGCCCTTGCGCGCCAGGTCGCCGGCGAGCTCGACGCACAGCTCGGTGAAGATGGCCGAGAGCGTGGCCCGGTCGCGCACGGCGTGCAGGTCGCGCTCGAAGGTGGTTTCGCGGCTGATCGACACCGGCTCGCTGTAGGTGACCACCTCGCGCGCGTCGCGCCCGTGCGAAGCCTCGTGCAACCAGCGGCCGTAGTTGGCGCCGAAGTGCTCGACCAGGAACGCCGGGTCGGCCGCGGCGATGTCGCCGATGGTGTGCAGGCCGAGCCCGGCGAGCTTCTCGCTCGCCTTCGGCCCGATGCCGTTGACCTTGCGCGCGGCCAGCGGCCAGATGCGCGCCGGGATGTCGGCGAAGCCCAGCAGCGTCAGGCCGTCGGGCTTGTCGAGCTCGGAGCACAGCTTGGACAGCAGCTTGTTGGGCGTGATGCCGATCGAGCAGGTGAGGCCCGTGGCGTCTTTCACTGCCTGCTTCAGTTGCAGCCCGATGGCGCGGCCGGCATCGTCGTGCACGCCGGGCAGTTCGCTGAGGTCGACATAGATCTCGTCGATGCCGCGGTCCTCGACGCAGGGCGCGATCTCGCGCACCGCAGCCTTGAACAATCGCGAGTACTTGCGGTACTCGTCGAAGTCGACCGGCAGCAGCACGGCATCGGGGGCCAGCGCGGCCGCCTTCATCGTGCCCATGGCCGAGAACACGCCGAGCGCGCGTGCCTCGTAGGTGCTGGTGGTGATGACGCCGCGGCCGGTGTAGTCGCGCAGCCGGAAGAAGCGGCGTGTGCCGTCGGGCAGCAGTTCGGGCTGGTGGCGGCGGCCGCCGCCGATGACCACCGGCAGCCCGCGCAATTCAGGGTAGCGCAGCAGTTCGACCGACGCGTAGAACGCGTCCATGTCGAGATGCGCGATCAGGCGCGGCGCATCGGGGCTGTACATCCATACAGCATAGCGGCCAGCCGGGGCGACGGCAAGCGCCGCCGCGCAGGGGAATCAGGCGACGACGGCGCCACCGCGCAGTCCGCGGTCGGCGCTGCCTTGGGGCGAGTAGGTGGTGTGGGCGTCTCGCGGCATCAGCACGTCCATCGCGCGGTCGAGTGCCGCGGTGGCGCGGGACAGCGATTCGCGCTGGGCGGCCACGAGGCCGCTGGTGCGCGCCAGGCGCTGGCGCAGCGCGGGGGAGACGGGGCCGCTGCGTGCGGCGCGGGCGAACTGGTCGACCGCGCCCGACAGGGCCCGGTGCAACTCGTTGGCCTGCAGTTCAATGCCGACCGAGTCGCGGGCGCGCAGCGCCTCGCCGAGCGCAGCCAAACGCTCCTCGACGGCCGTCAGCGCGGCGTCGAGGCGGGGGTCGGAGCTGCCCTGCGGCGCGTCGCTCATGGGCGGATCAGCGCTGGACCTTGCCCAGCACTTCTTGCGCGTTGGCGATCAGCTTGTCGGCGATCACCTCGGCGTTGATCTTGTAGCTGCCATCCGCGATGGCTTGCGAGATGCGCGAGACCTTCTCGGCATCGAAGTCCGCCGTGCTGGCGCCGGCCATCAGGCTGGCGGCCGAACTGGAAAGTTCGACCTTCGCGCTGGGGTCAGCGGCCGCGGCGCTGCCGGCCTGCGGCTTGGCAGCCTCGGCCGCCGCCTTGGCGGGTGCGGCGGCGCTGTCAGCGGCCGCCACGTTGCGTTTCTCTGCAGGATTGCCGATCTTCATGGTGTTCTCCTGAGGGAGGAGCCGGAGCACTTCCCGACGTTCATGGTCGGAATATCGGTGCGGCCCGCCGTGACTTTAGGCTCTTTTCGGAGAAGTCCCTCGAACAGGGGGGAAGCGCTGTTCACAGTTTGACCTCGGCCCGGCGTTCGCCCACCGGCTCGGCGGTCAGGATGCGCCCACTTTCGGTACGAATTCGCGCCGGCTGGCCTTCGTTGCCCGGTGTCAGCGCCTGGCCTTCGCCGGAGATGCTGAATCCGCTGCCCTGAGCGACCACCTGCACCGTGTCGCCGGCGGCGAACCACTGGCGCGGCTGCAGGTGCGTGGTGCGCACGCTGCGGCCCGCATCCAGCGGGCGGGCCAGCGTGCGGCCCACGGCCAACTCCGGCCGGATCAGGGCCGCAGCCGCTTCTTCGGCCAGATCGACCTCGGCTTGAGCCAGGTCGCCCTCGACCAGTGTGCTGCCCACGGGCAGGGCGCGCGTGGCGACCAGCGCCTTGGCAAAGACTTTCACGGTGACCGGCAGGAACACGCTCCAGCGCGTCGGCCCGCGCAGGCAACGCACGCCGATGCGGGTGCGGCCCCACATGCGGGCGTTCGGCGGCAGGTAGGGCTGCACCTCATCGCAGGGCGCCAGGCGCAGGCGCGGATCGAGCGTGCCCACTTCCACCACCACCCGCGTGGCCTTCTGTTCTGGCGCGGCGGTGGCGGCGAAGCGGCGCACCTGCTGCTGCAGCGGCGACTCGTCCACCGTTGCGGCGCGCGCCGGCGCCGCGCACAGCAGCGCCGCCGCCAGCAGGCGCAGCAGAAGCGGGAAGACGAGGGCCCAGGAATGCATGTCGTCACTGTAGGAGCAGGTCGACAAGCGCAGCGGTGCGAATTGACCTCGGTTTGCCGTTCTATTCCCGCTTATGTCCGGCCGGGGGCTGAACAGAATCCTGTCACATCGCCTTACCGGGTCTCCGGTCGGGCCCAACCCGGATCGCGCCACCATGCTGAACCGCCTCACCAACTCGCTGGACTTCCACGGTCAGGCCCTCGCGCTGCGATCGGAGCGCCAGCGGCTGCTCGCCAGCAACATCGCCAACGCCGACACGCCGGGCTACGTCGCCCGCGACATGGACTTCGCGTCGGCGCTGCGCCAGGCCACCGGCAGCGCGAGCGGCGGGTTGCCTTCGACGCTGAACACATCGACCGCCGGCCACATCGCCGCGGCCACCGGCGCCCGCGCCGAACCCAACCTGTTGTACGCCAGCGCCAGCCAGACCAACCTCGACCGCAACAGCGTCGACATGGACCGCGAGCGCGCCGCCTTCGCCGACAACAGCGTGAAGTACGAAGCCACGCTGCGCTTCATCAACGGCAACGTGCGCACGATGCTCGACGCCATCAAGGGCCAATAAGGAGAACTCGCATGTCGATGTTTCAACATCTTCAATGTCTCGGGCAGCGCGGCCTCGGCGCAGAGCCAGCGGCTCAACGTGGTGGCGAGCAACCTCGCCAACGCCGACACCGTGGCTGGCCCCGACGGCCAGGCCTACAAGGCGCGCCAGGTGGTGTTCCAGACGCAGCTGATGGGCGAGGTCGGCGCAGCCGGCGTGCGCGTCAGCACCGTGCAGGAAGACCAGACGCAGGGCCGCCGCGTGCACGACCCCAAGCACCCCGGCGCCGACGCCGAGGGCTACGTCACCTACAGCAACGTGAACCCGGTGGAGGAGATGGTCAACATGATCTCCGCCTCGCGCTCTTACCAGAACAACGTCGAGGTGATGAACACCGCGAAGAGCCTGCTGCTGAAGACGCTGCAGATGGGCCAGTGAAACCGAACTGAGCACACACCATGGCCGTCTCTTCCGTCACATCCGCCTCGACCGACCTGGCCGCGCAGACCAGTGCCGCCCCGGGCGATGCCTCCGATCGCTTCCTCAAGCTGCTGGTCGCGCAGATGCAGAACCAGGACCCGCTCAATCCGATGGACAACGCGCAGGTCACCAGCCAGATGGCGCAGATCAACACCGTCACCGGCATCGAGAAGCTCAACAGCTCGGTGGCGGGGCTGTCGAGCCAGTTCATGCAGATGCAGGCGCTGCAGGGCGCCAGCCTGGTCGGCCGCGACGTGATCGTGCCCGGCAGCCAGCTCGACATCGTCGACGGCGTGGGCCAGGGCGGCTTCGAGCTGAGCTCGCCGGCCGACGCGGTGAAGGTCGAGATCCTCTCGCCCAGCGGCCAGGTGGTCGAGACCATGCAGCTCGGCGCACAGAGCGCCGGCATGCACAGCTTCGACTGGGCCGCCGGCACCGCCACCAACGACAGCGGCCTGCGCTTCAAGGTCACCTCCACGCTCGGCGGCACCACCACCACCGCCACCGCGCTGATGCGCGACCGCGTCGACGCGGTGAGCACCAGCGGCACCGGCTTCAGCCTCGAACTGGCCCGCTCGGGCAGCGTCGAGTACGGCGCGGTCAAGGCCTTCAACTGATCCCGAACTTCACCGAGGACACACCATGAGCTTCCAGCAAGGTCTTTCCGGACTGAACGCCACCAGCAAGAACCTGGAGGTGATCGGCAACAACGTCGCCAACGCCAACACCTTCGGCTTCAAGGCCGCGCGTGCCGAGTTCGCCGACATGTACGCCACCTCGATGAACGGATCGGGCACCAGCAACATCGGCATCGGCGTGAACCTGTCCGCGGTGTCGCAGCAGTTCACGCAAGGCAACATCGTCACCACCGAGAACCCGATGGACCTGTCGCTCAACGGCGCGGGCTTCTTCCAGGTGACCGATGGCCGCAGCCCCGTCACCTACACGCGCAACGGCCAGTTCAAGGTCGACCGCGACGGCTATGTCGTCAACAACTCGGGCGGCCAGCTGATGGGCTACCCGGCCGACGGCACCGGCACCATCCAGCCCGGCAACGCCAGTGCGCTGCGCATGCCCACCGCAGGCATCAACCCGGCCGCCACCTCGACGATCACGATGGAGATGAACCTCGACTCGCGCGCGGCCACCACCGTGCCCGCCGCCGGGCCGCAGATCATCCTCACCGACCCGAGCACCTACAATAATGCCACCTCGGTGACGGTGTACGACGACAAGGGCCAGGACGTCGCGCTGACCTATTTCTTCCAGAAGTCGGCCACCGACACCTGGAACGTCTATGCCACCGCCAACGGCACGCCGATCTCCACCACCGGCGCCGGTGTCCCGGCGCCGTCGACGACGATCAACTTCCCGGCCAACGGCGGCACGCCGACTGCGCCGGTCGGCACGGTGACGCTGAACATTCCCGCCTCGACCAACGCCAACGGTGCGCAGACCCTGGCCATCAGCGGCGTGCAGCTCGACTTGTCAGGCGCCACGCAGTACGGCTCCAACTTCGCGGTGACCGACCTGTCGCAGAACGGCTATGCGCCGGGCCAGCTGGTGGGCATCCAGTTCGAGGCCAACGGCATCATCACTGCGCGCTACTCGAACGGCCAGTCCAAGCCGGCCGGCCAGGTGGAGATCGCCACCTTCCGCAACCCGCAGGGCCTGCAGCCGCTGGGCAGCAACGCCTGGTCGCGCAGCTTCACGTCGGGTGATCCGGTGCTGGGCGTGCCGGGCGACGGCAACCTGGGCACCATCCAGTCGGGTTCGCTGGAAGAATCGAACACCGACCTGACCGGCGAGCTGGTCAACATGATCACCGCGCAGCGTGTCTACCAGGCCAATGCGCAGACGATCAAGACGCAGGACCAGGTGCTGCAGACGCTCGTCAATCTGCGTTGATGCTCACGATCGCGCACTGAACTGAAGGACCGCCATGGACCGGATGATTTACCTGAGCATGTCCGGCGCGAAGGCGACCATGCAGCGCCAGGACGTGCTCGCGAACAACCTCGCGAACGCCTCGACGGTGGGCTTCCGCGCCGAGCTGCATGCCTTCCGTTCCGTGCCGGTCGAGGGCAGCGGCGCCAGCACGCGCGTCTATGCGCTCGAATCGACGCCGGGCTACAGCGACGCCCCCGGCGTCGTCAGCAACACCGGCCGGCCGATGGACGTGGCGATGCGCGGCAACGCCTGGCTCGCCGTGCAGGGACTGGACGGCACCGAGGCCTACACGCGCGGTGGCTCGCTCGAGACCAGTGCCGACGGCACCGTGGTCACCCACGGCGGCCTGACGGTGCTCGGCGACGGCGGGCCGATCCAGGTGCCGGCCAACAGCGAGGTCAGCATCGCCGCTGACGGCACGGTGAGTGCGCGCGGCGCCAACGGCCGCAGCGCCACGGTGGGCCGGCTCAAGCTGGTCACGCCGGAAGCGCCGCTGGAGCGCGGCGCCGACGGCCTGTTCCGCGCGCCGGACGGCGACCTGCCGGCAGACGCTACGGCACGCCTGCAGGATGGCGCACTCGAAGGCAGCAACGTCAGCCCGGTCGAGACCATGGTCGCCATGATCTCCGCGGCGCGGCAGTTCGAGGCGCAGATGCGCATGCTGCAGACGGCGGAGAACAACGAGAAGTCGGCGGCGCAGCTGTTGTCGATGTCCTGACCGGCTGAGGTGGGCGCGGCGCGATCTCGCCGGCCTGCGCGCGGACGTTCGTTGCGGGGAGGCCCCTTGGTCCCCGGCCGTGCTGTCGGTAACTCATTTGCTGGCCCAATGAAAGTCACCGCAGAGCCAAAGGGCCTGGAACACGATTCGATTGTGAGGAGGCGGTTGGTTGTGCTGGCCGCAGACCACCCGAAGCGGCTGGTGTCGCGCAGTGGGTTGCGGGGGGGGCGTGATGACCCGAAACCGCCTGTGGTGGGTCGAGCCTGAGGCCAGGGTGAGTCTGAAACCGTCCAACAAGCCGAACGCGCTTCGCCCCGGCAGGGAAGCCACAAATCGTCTTTCAGGGGCCCTCTGGTCCTTTTCGGGTCGCGCAGCTCAGGTCTCGCCGGCCGCGGCGAGGCCGGCGTACTCCGGCGCCCGGGAACAAAAGAAGAGCCCGATTCAACCTGCTTTTCGACAGGTCAGAGGCAACAAGCCACCAAAGATCGGCCAACGAGAAAGGGCTCTTGCCATGATGCGCTCGCTGTGGACATCGAAGACCGGCATGGAAGCCCAGCAGACGCAGCTGGACGCCATCTCGCACAACCTCGCCAACGCCTCGACCAACGGCTTCAAGAAGTCGCACGTGGTGTTCGAGGACCTGATGTACCAGAACATCCGCCAGGCCGGGGCCAACAGCTCCGAGCAGACCACGCTGCCCACCGGGCTGCAGGTCGGCCTGGGCACGCGCGCCGTGGCCAACGTGCGCAGCTTCACGCAGGGCAACCTGCAGCAGAGCAGCAACCCGCTGGACCTGGCCGTGCAGGGCAACGGCTTCTTCGAGGTGCAGATGCCCGACGGCACCACCGGCTACACGCGCGATGGCTCGTTCCAGGTCAGCGCGCAAGGCCAGCTGGTCACCAACAACGGCTACCTGCTGCAGCCCGGCATCACCATTCCCGCCACCGCGCAGAGCGTGACCATCGGCACCGACGGCACGGTCAGCGTCACGCTGCCCGGGCAGGCGCAGCCGCAGTCGGTCGGGCAGATCCAGCTCGCCAGCTTCGTCAACCCGGCCGGCCTGGAACCCAAGGGTCAGAACCTCTACGCCGAGACGGCTGCCTCGGGCGCGCCGGCCACCGGTGCGCCGGGCAGCAACCAGCTCGGCACCGTGAAGCAGGGCTTCGTCGAGACCTCGAACGTCAACGTCGTCGAGGAGCTGATCGGCATGATCCAGACGCAACGCGCCTACGAGCTGAACTCGAAGGCGATCCAGACCTCCGACCAGATGCTGCAGAAGCTCGGCCAGCTGTGATGAACCAGTTGCTTCTCCCGATCGCCATCGCCGCAGCCGCCACGCTATTGGCCGGTTGCCAGACGCTGAACGCTCCCGCCAAGGTCGACGTGGCGGAGCCGACGTCGGCGCTGCCCGTTGCGCATGCCGCGCCGGTGATCAACAACGGCGCGATCTTCCAGGCCGCGCAGTACCGGCCGCTGTTCGAAGACCACCGCGCGCGGCTGGTCGGCGACACGCTGACGGTGCAGATCGTCGAAAAGGTCTCGGCCAGCCAGAAGAGCACCAGCAGCATCGACAAGAGCGGCAAGCTCAGCGCCGGCGTGACCGCGCTGCCGTTCGTCTCGGCCAACTCCTTCGGCCGCGCCAGCGCCGCCGGCACCTCGAGCAACACCTTCGAGGGCAAGGGCAGCACCGAGAACACCAACGACTTCTCCGGCACCATTACCGCGACGGTGACTGGCGTGCTGCCCAATGGCCACCTGCTGGTGGCCGGCGAGAAGCAGATCGGCGTGAACCACAACGTCGACGTGCTGCGCTTCTCCGGCCAGGTCGACCCGCGCGCCATCCAGCCGGGCAACACCGTCGCCTCGGCGTTGATCGCCAATGTGCGCATCGAGCACCGCGGCCGCGGCGCGCAGGCCGAGTCGCAGGGAATAGGCTGGCTCGCACGCTTCTTTTTGAACGTTCTGCCGATCTAGCTGCGCGAAGAATGGGGTCATGGACAATGACTCCCACCCCGACCGCACCGAACGCCTGATCCGCACGCTGATCGCAGCGACGGTGGTGATGGCCAGCGCCGCCCTGTGGTGGCCGGTCACCGCGAATGCCGCGCGCATCAAGGAGCTGGCCTCCGTGCAGGGCGTGCGCAGCAACCAGTTGATGGGCTACGGCCTGGTGGTGGGCCTGGACGGCACCGGCGACCAGACCACCTCCACCCCCTTCACCGCGCAGAGCATCGCCGCGATGCTGCAGCAGATGGGCGTGACGGTGCCCCCCGGCGCCAGCATGCAGCTGAAGAACGTCGCCGCGGTGCTCGTCACCGCGCAGTTGCCGCCCTTCGCGCAGCCGGGGCAGACGCTGGACGTGAACGTCTCCTCGCTGGGCAATGCCAAGAGCCTGCGCGGCGGCACGCTGATCGCCACGCCGCTCAAGGGCGCCGACGGCCAGGTCTACGCGCTGGCGCAGGGCAACCTGATCGTCGGCGGCGCCGGCGCCTCGGCCGGCGGCTCCAAGGTGCAGATCAACCACCTCAGCGCCGGCCGCGTGCCCGAAGGCGCGACGGTGGAGCGCGCCGTGCCCACGCCGCTGAACCAGGGCGAGTACCTGCAGCTCGACCTCAACGCGAATGACTTCGGCACCGCACGCGAGGTGGCCAAGGCGATCAACACGAAGATGGGCGAGAGCGTCGCGCAGGCGCTCGATGGCCGCGTCATCCGCGTGCGCATGCCGCCCGAGCCCGATGCGCGCGTGTCCTTCATGGCCGACATCGAGAACCTGCCGATCGAGCGCGCCGCGCCGGCCGCGCGCGTGGTGATCAACGCGCGCACCGGCTCCATCGTCGTCAACCAGTCAGTGACGCTGTCGTCCTGTGCGGTGGCACACGGCAACCTGTCGGTGACCATCAGCACCACGCCCGTGGTCAGCCAGCCCGGCCCCTTGTCGGGCGGGCAGACGGTGGCGCGCGAGAAGTCCGACATCACCATCAACCAGGCGCCGGGCTCGCTGATCCAGATGCCTGCCGGCACGCAGTTGGTCGACGTGGTCAAGGCGCTGAACTCGCTCGGCGCCACGCCGCAGGACCTGCTAGCGATCCTGCAGGCCATCAAGGCGGCCGGCGCACTGAACGCGGAACTCGAGGTGATCTGATGGCCATCAACCCGAACGCTCCGCTGGCCACCGACACGCGCTCGATCGATGCGCTGAAGGCCAGCGCCGCGCGCGACCCGAAGGCTGCCATCAAGGAGGCCGCCAAGCAGTTCGAGGCGCTCTTCATGCAGCAGATCATGAAGAGCATGCGCGAGTCGACGATGAGCTCGGGCCTGCTCGACAACTCGGGCACGCAGATGGGCACCGAGATGCTCGACACGCAGTTCGCCACCAAGATGACAGGGCTGCCCGGCGGCTTGTCGGAGGTGATCGCGCGGCAGCTCGAGCGGCAGATGGGCGGCGCACTGCCGGCCATTCCCGAGACCAGCGCAACCAAGACGCTACCCAAGTCCACGCCGACGCAGGCCGGCTTCGTGCAGCAGCACAGCAGCGCCGCGCGTGCCGCCGAGGCGGCCACAGGCATCCCGGCAGCCTTCATGGTGGCGCAGGCGGCGCACGAATCGGGCTGGGGCAAGCGCGACATTCGCAACGCCGACGGCAGCTCGTCGAACAACCTGTTCGGCATCAAGGCCGGCGCGTCCTGGAAGGGCGCGGTCGCCGAGGTCACGACCACCGAGTACGTCGACGGACAGCCGCGCAAGGTGACGGCGAAGTTCCGCGCCTATGCGTCGCCCGCCGAATCGTTCGCCGACTACGCGCAGCTGATGAAGACCAGCCCGCGCTACACCGGCGTGCTGGCCAACTCGAGCACCGCCGAAGGCTTCGCCCGCGGCCTGCAGAAGGCCGGCTATGCCACCGACCCGGCCTATGCCGACAAGCTGGCCCGCACGATCAACACCACGTTGCGCCTCCAGCGCGCCGTGACCTGAAGGGACCGACGCCATGGGCGCTTCCGCACTGATGTCGCTGGGCATGCGCGCGATGACCGCGAACTACGCGGCGCTGCAGGCCACCGGCCACAACATCGCCAACGTCAACACCGCCGGCTACTCGCGACAGAGCGTGGAGCTGGAGACCAACGGCGGGCAGTTCACCGGCGCCGGCTTCTTCGGCAAGGGCGTCAACGTGGCGAGCGTGAAGCGCGAGCACAGCGAGTTCCTCACCCGCGAGGCCTCCACCAGCCGTGCCATCGCCGCCGCCGACGAGACGCGCAGCCTGCAGCTGCAGCAGCTCGAGAAGGCCTTCCCGCTCGGCGAGCAGGGCATCGGCTATGCGGCCGGCCAGCTCTTCAACGCCTTCGTCGACGTGGCCAACAAGCCGTCGGACACGTCCTCGCGCCAGGTGGTGCTGGCACGCACCGGCGAGTTCGCGCAGCGCCTGCGCACCGCCGGCGAGCAGATCGACAACATCCAGCAGGGTGTGACCGAGGAACTGCGTGCCAGCATCACGCAGGTCAACATGCTGGCCGGCCGGGTGGCCGAGCTGAACCAGAAGATCGCCGCGGCGCAGGGCTCGGGCCAGACGCCCAACGACCTGCTCGACCAGCGCGACCAGGCCATCAGCGACATCAGCCAGTACCTGCAGGTCAACACCATCGCGGCCGGCGACGGCAGCATGAGCGTGTTCATCGGCGGCGGCCAGAAGCTGGTGCTGGGTACGCAGACGACCAAGCTGGTCGCGGTGACCGACGCCTTCGACCCCTCGCGCCTGCAGCTCGGCGTGAACGACTCCGGCTCGCTGCGCCAGATGCCCGACGAGCTGGTCACCGGCGGCGCGATCGCCGGGCTGCTGCGCTTCCAGAACAGCGATCTGATCGATGCGCGCAACCAGCTCGGCCAGATCGCCGCGGCGGTGGCCGGCAGCGTGAACCGCCAGCAGGCACTGGGCCTGGACGGCAGCCAGCCGGCGGTGGCCGGCTCGCCGCTGCTGTCGGTGGGCGGCCCGCGGGTGCTGCCTTCGTCGAGCAACGCCAGCGTCGCCGGGGTGCCGGTGGCCAGCTACGTCAACGGCAGCGGCGATCGCGTACCCAGCGTGAGCCTGTCGGTGGTGGAACCCACCGAACTGCAGGCCAGCGACTACGAACTCTTCGCCGACCCCAGCCTGGCCGCGGGCAGCTACACGCTGACGCGCCGCTCCGATGGCACCAGCCAGACGGTGACGAACGGCTCCGTCGTCGACGGCTTCCGCATCGACATCGTCGCGCCGGCGCCGGCGGCCAACGACCGCTTCCTGCTGCAGCCGGTGGCGGCCGCGGCCAGCCGGGCCACGCTGGCGCTGGACAACCCGCGCGGCATCGCCGCCGCGTCGCCGGTGATGGCGACCTTCGATGTTGACAACACCGGCACGGCCACGCTGGCCGCGCTCAGCGCCACCGGCGCCACCCCGGCGGCGGCAGAACTCAGCGCGACACTGACCTTCACCAACGACACCGGCGCCTACAGCTGGGAGCTGCGCGATGCCGCCAACGCCCTGGTGCGCAGCGGCACCGGCACCTGGACAGCCGGCCAGAGCATCCGCAGCGACGCCTGGACGCCGGCCACGCCGGCGCAGCGCTACGACTGGGAGCTCTCGCTCAGCGGCGTGCCGCGCAGCGGCGACGTGCTGACGGTGGGCAAGACCAGCTTCCCCGCCGCCGACAACGGCAATGCCCGCGCGATGATGGGCCTGCGCGATGCCGGCCTGGTCGGCCAGGTCACGCAGGCCAGCGGCACGGTGGTGCCCGGGGTCAGCGTCACCGATGCCTATGCCAACGTGCTGGCCAACGTCGGCGTGCGCGTGCAGAGCGCCAGGTACTCGGCGCAGCAGTCGGCTTCGATCGCCGACGATGCCAAAGCGGCGCTCACCGACAAGACCGGCGTCAACCTCGACGAGGAAGCGGCGCGCCTGATCCAGTTCCAGCAGAGTTACCAGGCCGCAGCCAAGATGCTGCAGGTCGCGCAGTCGCTGTTCGACACGCTGCTGCAGACCGCCGGCTGAAGGAGAAACACACCATGTCTTCGCGCATCAGCACCACCCGCGTCCACGAGGCCGGTATCGAGACCCTGCAGAAGCGGCAGACCGAGCTCGCCGATGCCCAGGAACGGCTCACTTCGGGCAAGCGCGTGGCCAAGGCCAGCGACGACCCGGCCGCAGCGGCCCGCGCCGAGCGCGCGCTGGCCGGCGAGATGCGTGCCCAGACCAGCGAGCGCGCGGTCGAGGCCAGCCGCACCGCCATGTCGCTGTCGGAGACGGCGATGGGCGATGTGGTCGAGCTGCTTCAGCAGGCCCGCGAGGCGATGGTCGCCGCCGGCAATGCCTCGTACACCGACAACGAGCGCAAGGGGCTGGCCGAGAAGCTCACCTCGATCCGCCAGCAGCTGCTGTCGGTGGCCAACCGGACCGATGGCGCGGGCAGCTTCCTGTTCGGCGGGCAGGGGGCCGGCGCGGCCCCCTTCGTCGACGCGGCCGGCGGCGTGCAGTACCGCGGCATCGCGGGCGAACGCCGCACTGAACCGGCCACCGACCTGCCGCTGACCATCAACGGCGACGGCGTGTTCATGACTTCGCTCACCGGCAACGGCGTGTTCCAGACCAGCGCCGCGGCCGGCGTCACGCAGGCCTGGATTGACAACGGGCAGGTCAGCGACCCGTCCGCGCTGACCGGCTCCACCTACACGCTGCAGTTCAGCGTCGCCGCCGGCGCCACCACCTACGCGGTGCTGGAGAACGGCCTGCCCACGGCGGTGACCGCCGCGCCCTACGTCTCGGGACGCGACATCACGGTGGACGGCCAGACCTTCCGCATCAGCGGCGCGCCGGCGAGCGGCGACCAGTTCACGGTGCAGCCTTCGACCGCCACGCTGTCGGTGTTCGACACGCTCGACCGCGCCATCGGCCAGCTCGGCACGCCCAGCCGCACGGCCGCGCAGATCGCGCAAGGCAACACCGACGCGCTTCGCGACATCGACCAATCGATGTCGCAGCTGCAGGGCGCGCGTGCCGCCGCCGGCGAGATGCTGGTGCGCATCGACAGCGAGACCGGCCGCCTGGCCGACCAGAAGCTGGCCAATCAAAGCGAACGCAGTCGTGCGGAAGATCTCGACATGACCGATGCCATCTCGAAGTTCCAGAGCCTGCAAACCGGCTACGATGCCGCGCTGAAGTCGTACTCGATGGTGCAGCGGCTGTCGCTGTTCCAGTATCTCAACACGTAAGGCCCCCATGCTCGACGTTGCGATCCTCGGCCAGGTGGCCTTCGGCTACTCGCCCTTCATCGACCGCAACCGGGCGGTGTCGGCCACGCGGCTGACCGTCTTCCCGCTGAAGACGGACAGCTCGCCCGACGCCGCGCAGCTGCTGCATGCGGTGGGCGGCGTGTGGCCGGCCGACGGTGCGCGCGTGTCGCTCAACGTGGCCGGCGAATCGCTGCTGCAGGACCTGATGCAGGCCCAGCCGGCGCCGAACGTGATGGTCGAGATCCCGGCCTTCATGGCCTGCGACCCGGCGAACACCGCTTCCATCGTCTCGCTGCATGCGAACGGCAACTCCTTGCTGCTCAAGGGCCGGCCGCTGTCGGAGCTGCCCCGCGAGGTGCTGCCCTGCTTCAAGTACTCGATCATCGACCTGGCCGACGATCGCCGTGCCGACGGCTCCAAGCCGCCGCCCGGCGTGACGCGCAACATCCCGCACGTGCAGGCGGGCGTGCGCAGCATCACCGAGATGGAGCACGCCTTCGCGCGTGGTGCCGAGGCCGTGCTGGGCTGGCCGATCGACGACGCCATCCAGGCGGGCAACGCCAAGGCCCGTGCCGGCCAGCCCGACATGCAGACCATGGTGCAGCTGATCCGCCAGGTCGATGCGGAGGAGCCGATCGAGAAACTCGAGAACACCCTCAAGCGCGATCCGCAACTGGCCTTCAAGCTGATGCGCTACATCAACTCGCCGGCCTTCGGGCTGCGAGTGGAGATCAGTTCGTTCCGCCACGCCATCATGATGCTCGGCTACAAGCGCCTGAAGCGCTGGGTGGCGCTGCTGCTGGCCACCGCCAGCAAGGACGTCAACCTCAAGCCGGTGATGTTCGCCGCGGTGCGCCGCGGCCTGCTGATGGAGGAGCTCGGCCGCGAGAGCAGCGACGAGGAGATGCGCAGCGAGATGTTCATCTGCGGCGTGTTCTCGCTGCTCGACCGCATGTTCCAGCAGCCCTTCAAGGAGCTGCTGGCCAACATCCCGGTGCCCGAGCGCGTGTTCCAGGCGCTGGCCGAGGAGACCGGCCCCTTCCAGCCCTACGTGAACATGGTGCGGGCGATCGAGAACGAGTCGCTGTTCGACTTCCGCGAGTGTGCCGACGCGCTGATGACCAGCGTCAGCGAGATCAACCGCGCGCAGCTGCGCGCGCTGATGGCGGCGAGCCAGCTCGAATGAGGCGGCCGCCGCCGTGGCACTGAGGGGCCCGGTCCGCCCCGAGACCCGGCTGCCACTGGCGGCCTGGCACCCCCTGCTCGACAGCCTCGGCGAGGCCGTGCTGCTGCTCGACACGGCGGGGCAGGTCAGCTTTGCCAACAGCGCCGCGACGCGGCTCGTGCCCGATGCCGTGGGCCTGTCGCTGCCCCGGCTCGAAGCGCTGTTCGGCGCGCCGGCCGTGGCCTGGCTGCAGGCCGCGCAGCGCGGTGAGGCGCGTGCCGCCGAGCCGCCGCTGGCGCGCCTGCCCGACGGCAGCGCCTTCACGCTGGCCTGGCGCCGGCTCGATTCGGGAGAAGCGGTGCTGCGCCTGCTGCCCGCGGCCGCGTCGGCGCCGCCGTCCGAGCCGGTGCACGCGGTGCACGAGGCCTTCCGGCTCGTCTGGGACGCACCGTTCCCCGCCACGCTGCAGGATGCCGCCTTCCGGCTCGTCGACGTGAACCCGGCCTATCTCGAGTTCACCGGCCACTCGCGCGACTGGCTGATCGGGCGCGACCCGCTCGAGCTGCAGCCTGCCGAAGACCGCGCCAGCAGCCTGGAGGCGCGCGAGGCCTTCCTCGCCAACTCCGCGCTCGCCGACACCGGCCCGTTGTTCGAGCGCCGCCTGCTCGACGCCGGCGGCCATGAGCGCTGGTACCGAGCCGCGCGGCGCCGGGTCACCGATGCGCAGGGCCGCACCTTGCTGCTGGTGGTGATGCAGGACTCGACCGCCGAGCACGTGGCGCGCGAACGTGCCGACCGCTCGGCCCGCGAGCTGGACAACTGGTTCGACCTCAGCCCGGTGGGCATGGTGCTGTTCGACGATCGCGGCCTGCTGGTGCGCAGCAACCCGGCTTTCGAAGCGTTGGTAGGCAGCATGCCGGTGATGCTGTCCGACGCGAACCTGCCGCTGCGGGAACTGCTGTGCTGGGCCGGCGATGCGCCCGACGCCGCGCTGCGCCCCGGCGCGCCGCCGCTGGAGCGCCAGGTCTGGATGCCGCAGCCCGGCGGCGCCGACTTGCGGCTGCGCTCCATCGTGCGCTGCTACAAGGCGCCCGGCGGGCACCGCCGCCACATGGCGGTGGTCGAGGACCGCAGCGTCGAGGAGGAGCGCGACCTCGCGCAGATGCAGATCGGCGCGATGATGGACACCGCCGGCGTCGGCCTGGCCACCTTCCAGGAATCCTCCGGCTGGGTGCGCCAGCGCCAGACCGGCGGCGGCGGCGGGGCGCCCTCGGCGCTGCAGGCGATCGGGCGCGACGTGGTGATGCCCGAATCGCTGCCCGAGTACGAGCGGCTGCAGCGCGCGCTCAAGCTCGGCGAGCGCGCCGAGGTGCGTTACGCCGTGCGCCACCCCGAACTCGGCCAGCGCTGGCTGCTCACTCGCGTCGAGCCGGCCACCCTGGCCTCGGGCCAGCGCACCACCTCGGTGGTGACGCTGGACGTCACCGAGCAGCAGCAGGCCCAGCTGCGCAGCGAGGAACTGCTGCGCGAGATGTCCAACATTCTCGAGAGCACCGTCACCGGCATCGCGCAGCTGCGCGGCGGCCTGCTGGTGCGCTGCAACCAGCGATTCGAGGCGATGGTCGGGCTCGCGGCGGGCGGCGCGGCCGGGCGCGGCCTGGTCGACCTGTTCGGCGGTGATCCGAATGTGCGGCACGTGGCGGTCGAGGGGCTGAACACCCTGAGCAGCGGCGAGGTGATGGAGACCGAGTTCGAGTTCGCGCCGCCGGGCCTGCCGATGCTGTGGTACGGGCTGTCGGTGCGCCGCACCGATTCAGGCACGGGCAGCGTCGAGCTGATCGCGGTGCTCTCCGACATCACGCGGCTGAAGCTGCAGCAGACCGAGCTGGAGCTGGCGGCACGCGACCGCGAGCTGATGTTCAGCCTCTCGGAGGTGGGCATCGCCTCGGTGCGCGACGGCCGCATCCAGCGCGCCAACGATGCGCTGGCCCAGCTGGCCGGCTGGCCGACCCCGGAGCTGGCCTCGCTGACGCTGTCCACGCTCTACGCCGACCCGGCCGACTATGCACGCCGTTGGCCGCACCAGGAGCGCGAGCTGCGCCTGCAGGGCCGCTGGAGCGGCGAGATGCAGCTGCGCCGCCGCGACGGCCAGCTGCTGTGGGTGCAGCTCGGCCTGCGGCTGGTCAGCCAGGGCGATCCGTCGGTGGGTTTCATCGCCTCGGTCGTGAACGTCGACGCGCGCCACCGCGCCGAGCTGGCGGTCACGCTGCAGGCTGAGCGCACGCGCGCCATCCTCGATTCGGTGCTGGTGGGCATCGTCACCGTGGGCGCCCACGGCATCGAGTGGATGAACCGCTCGGCGCGGCGCATGTTCGGCGGCGACCTGGCCGATTTCCTCAACCAGCCGATCTCGACGGTGGCCACGCCCGAGCCGACGCACCCGTTCCGCCGCACCCACTACCTGGAAGAGCTGGCCGAGGGCCAGGCCGAGACCTTCGAGTGCCGCGTGAAGGCGCGCGACGGGCGCGAGTTCTGGGTGGTCGGCAATGCCGTGGCCACGGCACGCGACTCCACCGGCCGCCAGCTCACCTACGCGCTGCTCGACATCGAGCGCCGGCGCCAGGCCGAGGCGCGCATGTCGGAGGCGCAGGCCTCGCTGCAGCGCATCATCGAAGCCGCGCCGATGGCGATCACGCTGCGCGACGCGCGCTCGCTGAAGGTGCTGCAGGTCAATCAGGTGGCGGCGCGCAATGCCGGCCGCGAACCGGAGCAGATGATCGGCATGGCGCCCGAGCAGCTGTTCGACGCGGATGCGGCCGCGCAGCGTCGCGCCGACATGGAGCAGGCGCTGGCCTCGCGAGATCTCACGCAGCGCGAGTACCGCGTCGAGGCGGACGGCGTGCCGCAGGTGTGGGATGCGCGCTATCTGCCGCTGTCCACCGTGCCGGGCCAGCCGCCCGACCAGTTGCTGCTGGTGGCCACCGACGTGACCGAGCAGCGCGCCGCGCAGGAGGCGCGTTTCGAGGCGGCCATCGCGCAGCGCGAGATGCTGGTCAAGGAAGTGCACCACCGCATCAAGAACAACCTGCAGGGCGTGGCCGGCCTGCTGCAGCAGATCGCCCAGCGCAAGCCGGAGGTGGCGGGCGTCATGTCCGAGGTCGTCGGGCAGGTGCAGGCGATCGCGCAGGTCTACGGCCTGCAGGTCGGCGTGACCGGGCCGCTGCGGGTGAAGAGCGTGGTCGAGGCGATCGCGCAGTCGGTGCAGCGCACCTTCGGCCGCACGATCCGCTTCGCGCTGGAGGGGCCGGCGCCGCACCGCTGGGCGCTGCCCGAGGCCGAATCGATTCCGATCGCGCTGACCATCAACGAACTGCTGACCAATGCCGTCAAGCACAGCGTCGATGCCGATGTGTGCTGCACGCTGACCTGCGCCGAGACGGGCGTGCGCCTGGCCATCCGCAACGTCGGCGTGCTGCCGGCCGACTTCAACCTCGCGCGCGTGCCGGGCGGTGTGTCCGGCCTGGGCCTGGTGCGCGCGCTGCTGCCGCGGCGCAGCGCCTCGCTGAGCATCGTGCAGGACGGCGCGCAGGTGCTCGCCACCGTGACTCTGGACCCGCCGAGCATCACCCGGCTGGAGCCGGCATGAATACGGGGCCCGGTTTGTCGGACAATCCGCTGCAACGCGACTTCGACGACAGGGCGTGACGGTGGCCACGACAGGCAAGGGCAGGATCCTGGTGGTGGACGACGACCGGCTGGTGCTGGCGACGCTGACGCATGGCCTGATGCAGGCCGGCTACGAGGTCATCGACGCCGACAACGGCGACGACGCCATCCTGCTCGCCCGCGAGCGCCGGCCCGACCTGGCTTTGCTCGACATCCGCATGGAAGGCAAGAGCGGCTTCGACGTGGCAGCCTACCTGCGCGAGTACTGCCAGATCCCGTTCATGTTCCTGTCCGCCTTCTCCGACGACGCCACCGTGGCGCAGGTGAAGGCGCTCGGCGCCGTCGCTTACCTCGTCAAGCCGCTGGACATCCGGCAGATCGTGCCGGCGGTCGAGGCGGCCTTCGCCCACATCGACGCGCGGCGTGCGCCGGCGGCGCCGACGCAGCCTGGCGAACTGCGCACGGCCAGCCCCGCCACCGAATCGCTGGAACCCGCGGTGGCCATGGCCGTGGGCGTGCTGATGCACCGCTATTCGCTCGGTCGCGGTGCAGCGTTGGAGCGCCTGCAGCGGCTGGCCGCCAGCGAACAGCGCAGCCTGGCCGACCAGGCCGAGCGGCTGCTGCAGGCCGTGGAACTGCTGTCGAGCTCAGGCCACTGACGCGGGCCACCCGGGGGCGCTCACCCCGGCGGGATGCTGAAGTGGAAGCTCGCGCCGCGCTCGACCTCGGCCTCGGCCCAGACCTCGCCGCCGTGGCGCCGGACGATGCGACGCACGGTAGCGAGGCCGATGCCCGTGCCCTGGAAGTCGCTGGCACTGTGCAGGCGCTGGAAGACCCCGAACAGCCGCTCGGCGAAGCGCATGTCGAAGCCCGCGCCGTTGTCGCGCACCGTGAAGGTGTCGGGATGCTGCGGCCGGCGCTCCAGCCAGACCTCGGGCGCCCGGCACTTGCCGGTGTACTTCCAGGCGTTGCCCAGCAGGTTTTCGAGCACCAGGCGCAGCAGGGTCGGGTCGCCGGTGACCTGCAGTCCGGGTTCGACGTGCAGCAGCACATCGCGTCCGGGTGACTGGCGGCGCAGGTCCTCGGCCACATAGGCGGCCAGCTGCGACAGGTTGACCGGCTGGCGCGCCAGCGGCTGCGACGACAGCTTGGACAGCGTCAGCAGCGCGTCGATCATGCTGTTCATGCGCGCGGCCGCGCCGAGCACGCGATCGAGGTGGTCATTGCCGATGCGGTCGAGGGCGTGGCCGTAGTCCTCCTTGAGGATCTTCGTGAAACCCTCGACCACGCGGATCGGCGCGCGCAGGTCGTGCGACACGGTGTAGCTGAACGATTCGCGCTCGGTCTCGGCGCTGGCATCGGGAGCCGCCGGCAGCGGGTCGTCGAGCAGGCGCAGCGTGCCCGCGTAGCCGGCGAAGGCGCCGCTGTCGTCGACGCAGGCGCGGCCCTGCAGCCGCACGCGGCGCATCGGGCCGCCTTGGGCCGGGGCGAAGCGGGCCTCGACGTCCTGCAGCGGAAGGCGGCCGTCGAGCTGCGAGCGCAGCGAAGCCGCATCGGTGCCGGTGAAGCGCTCCCAGAGCAAGGTGCCGGTGGTGTCTTCGGCCGCCGCGGCCGAGCCCGGCGGGGCTTTCAGCATCTGCAGCCGGTGTCCGGCATCGCTGCGCCACTGCCACAGGTCGAGCATCTCCTCGAGCCGGCGCAGCTCGTCGCGGCTGCGGCGCAGCGCGGCCAGTGCCTGCCAGTGCCTGCGGCCGGCCCACAGCGCGAGCAAGGCGCCGATCACGAAGGAGGGCAGGGCGACGGCCCAGACGCTGCCTGCCGAGGCGTTTTCGGCCGCCATCGCCGGCGTGGCACACCACGCCAGGGCCGCGCCGAGCGCCGCAGTCCGCGGGGCCAGGCCGTGTCGAGCGGGTACCGCCAGAGCCACGTGCATGCGCAAGATTGTAAAGAGGCGTTGCCGAGGCAGGCGTCACCAAAGCCGGTTCAAGTTCGGGGGCAGGGCGCCGATGAGCCTGAGGTGTCGCGCCGTTCCGACGCAGTGGCCGCTCGCCCATCACCCCGCCATGCTCAGTTTCCTCTACCGCACCTTGTTCTGGCTGGCCGCCGCCGCGGCGGGCCTGGCGCTGCTCGGCCCGGATCGATTCGCGACGGTGCTGACCGCGGTAGCGGGTGTCGGCCTGTTGCTGTCGTATGGCGCCTGGCGGCTGGCGTTGGCGAACGAGCGCCGGGCGGCCCACGAGGATGGCGACGCCACCGAGCCCGCCCAGCTCGACGAACTCGCCCTGCTGGAGATCGCCACGCGGCTGTCGCAGGCCATTGCCGGCAGCACCGGGTTCGATGCGGCGCTGCATGCGGCGGCCGACACCCTGCGCGCCGAACTCGGCTCGCGCGAAACCACGGTCCACCGCGTGCTCGCCATCGAGCCGCCGCTGGCGCACCTGGCCACGCTGGTCGAGGGCCAGGCCGGCGGCATCGGCGTCGAACATCGTGTGCGGCTCGAGCGTTCGCCGCTCGGTGAAGCCTTGCGCGAACGGCGCGTGGCCGGCGCGGGGCTCGGTCCGTTCGCGATTCCGGTGCTGCGCGCGCAGGCGCCGGTGGCCGTGATCGAGCTGGGTCCGGTGGCGCTGCAGGCGCCGACCGAGGCGCTGAAATCCCTGTTCGAGCTGACGCGCCAGCAACTGGGCCGGTTCCACGGGGCCGCAGCCGAGCCAACACGGCCAATCGGCGACGAGTTGCTGCGCAGCCTCCCGGCCAGCGTGATCGTCACTGACGCGACCGACGGCCGCGTCATGGAGCTCAGCCGCCAGGCCGAGCGCGAATTCGGCCTGCAGCGCGATGCGCTGGTCGGGCTCACGGTGGCACAGGCCTTCGGCCACGCCGTGCAGGCCCGGGTGGCGCCGGCGTTGGCCGAGGCCGAGGTGTCCGATGCACCGGTGAGCCAGGAGTTCGAGCTGCCGTCGCCGCAGGGCACGCGGGTGATCTCCGCCGTGCACGGTGCCTTGAAGGCGGGCGAGGCGGCGCACTTGATGCTGACCGTGCTGCGCGACGTGACCGAGGAGTGGCAACGCCGGCGCGAACTGATCGAGTCCCAGGTGCGGGCGCGCGAGTTCGCCGAGACGGTGGACGACAGCCTGTTCGTCAGCAACCCCGACCGATCCGAATTCCGCTTCATCGCCAGCAGCGCGTTCGACACCTGGGGCGTCCCGCGCGAGCTGATCGAACGGGAGCCCGGGCGCATCTACGACAACGTGATCGAGGAGGATCGGCCGCGGCTCGAAGCACGCCGGCAGGCCGAGCTGCACCAGCAAAGCGCCGACGTCAGCGTGCGCATCCGCCACCCGTCGCGCGGCCTGCGCTGGCTGCGCACGCGCACGCGGACGAAGCCGATGCCCGACGGCAGCATGCGCGTGTACGGCATGGTCACCGACGTCACCGCAGAGCGGCAGCGCGAGCTGGACCTGGAACGCGCGCGCGACGAGGCGCAGGCCGCCAGCCAGGCCAAGAGCCAGTTCATGGCCAACATGAGCCACGAGATCCGCACGCCGATGAACGGCATCCTCGGCATGACCGAGCTGCTGCTGGGCACTTCGCTGGACGACCGCCAGCGCCGCTTCGCGCAGGCGGTGTACCGCTCCGGCGAGTCGCTGCTGGAGATCATCAACGACATCCTCGACTTCTCGAAGATCGAGGCCGGGCGGCTCGAGCTCGCTCCCGTCGAGTTCACCTTGCGTTCGGTTGTCGAGGACACCCTGGAACTGCTGGCGCCGAGGGCCCACGAGAAGGGGCTCGAGCTGAGCTTCCGCGCGGCCACCGGCCTGCCGGAGGTGGTGCGCGGCGACCCGCTGCGGCTGCGCCAGGTGCTCACCAACCTGGTGGCCAACGCGATCAAGTTCACCGAGCACGGCGAGGTCGTCGTCGACCTGCGCCTGGGCCCGCATCCCCAGGGCGAGGTGCCGGCCGGCACGCTGGCCTTCGAGTTCGGCGTGCGCGACACCGGCATCGGCATCGAGGCCGACGTGCTGCCGCGACTCTTCAATGCCTTCACGCAGGCGCATGGCGGCATGTCGCGCCGCTACGGCGGCACCGGGCTGGGGCTGGCGATCTCGCGCCAGCTCGTCGTGCTGATGGGCGGCCACATCGAGGCGCGCAGCGCGCCGGGGCTCGGTTCGGAGTTCCGCTTCACACTGCCGCTCGTGGCGCTGGAGGGCCGCGCCGGCCTGCCTGACGGGCTGCAGGCCGATCTGGCCGCGCTTCGCGTACTGGTCGTGGAAGACAACCCGACCAACCGCACGGTGCTCGAGCACATGCTGGGAGACTGGGGCATGCAGGTCACGCTGGCCGAGGACGGCGTGCGCGCCCTGGAACTGCTCGAAGCGCCCGGCACCGGGGCCGCGCCATTCGACCTGGCCCTGGTGGACATGCACATGCCCCGGCTCGACGGCCTTGGCCTGGCACGCGCGATCGCCACGTCGGGCCGCCACCCTGCACTCAAGCTCGTGCTGCTGTCCTCGGTGTCCAGCCCGGACGACGTACAGGCGGCACACGACGCGGGATTCCTGCGCTTCGTGGCCAAGCCGGTGCGGCAGGCCGAGTTGCGACAAGCGCTGCTCGGCGTGACATCCTCACGCCGCGAGGCACCGCTGCCCGACACGCATGTCGGGCGAAGGGTTCTGGTTGTCGAAGACAATACCGTCAATCAGGAAGTCATCGGCCACATGCTGCGGCAACTCGGGTGCAGGGCCACGGTGGCTTCCGGGGCTTCGGAAGGGTTGCGGGCGCTGTGCGAGCAGAGTTTCGATCTGGTCTTGATGGATATCCAGATGCCGGGCATGGACGGCGTGGAGGTGTTGCGCACGTTCCGCCGCGGGCCGGACGCGCGGCGTGCATTCCTCACGCGGCCCGACACGCCGGTGGTGGCCGTCACGGCCAACGCCCTGGACGGTGACGAACAGCGATTCCTCGATCTCGGATTCGACGACTACCTCTCCAAACCCTTCCGACAAAGCCAGTTGCTCGCCATGCTCAACCATCACCTCAGGCCCGGTGCACCGCTGCCCGGGCAGGACGCGCCCGAAGCCGGCTCGGCGCCAGCCGCCGGCGCCGCGATGCCGGCCGTGCTCGACGCGCAGGCGCTGGCGCGCCTGCGCGAACTCGATCCGAAAGGCGAGAACCGGCTGATCGAGCGCGTGCTCAAGGCCTTCGAGACCTCGGTGGCCAGGCTGGCGCCCCAACTCGATGAGTCTCGCCGCAGCGGCGACCGTGCCGGCATCCGCCACGTGGCGCACACGCTCAAGTCGTCCTCGGCCAGCATCGGCGCGCTCGTGCTGTCGCAGCGCTGCGCGGAAGTCGAATCCCTGATCCGTCTGGAAAGCACGGAAGACCTGAATGCGCAACTCGACGCCCTGTCCGCCGAGCTCGCGGTCGTGCTAAAAGCGATCCAAACGGTGCTGGACAACCAGGCATGAGCAAGCGCGCGGTTCAGGAAGACGACGATCTGCCCCGGCAGCCCAAGGTGCTGCTGGTGGATGACGACGAGGTCAACCTCCTGCTGACCTCGATCGCCCTGCGCGAGCGCGGTTTCGACATCACAGAGGCCAACGGCGGCGAGCAGGCGATCCGCATGCTGGCCGACTGGCTGCCCGACGTCGTCGTCCTCGACGCGCTGATGCCCGGCCTCGATGGTTTCGAGACCTGCCGCGAACTGCGCCATCTGCCCGGCTTCGAGTCGCTGCCGGTGCTGATGCTCACCGGCCTGGATGACGACGCCTCGATCACCCGCGCCTACGAGGCCGGTGCCACCGACTTCTTCGTCAAGTCCACCCAATGGAGCCTGCTGGCCGGCCGCCTGCGCTACCTGCTGCGTTCGGCGCGCACCCGGCAAGAGCTCGAGCGCAACAAGTCGCGCCTGGCGCGCGCGCAGGACCTGGCGCGCATGGGCAGCTTCGACTGGAAGCGCGGCGACGGCGGGCCGATCTTCTCGCCCGAGGGTCTGCGCGTGTTCGGGCTGGCGCCCGACGAGTCTCTGCCGTTCCGCACCCTGCTGCGCATGCTGCCCAGCGAAGACCGCAACGGTCTGCTGACGGTGCTGCGCGAGGTGCTCAAGCACAGCTCGGTGCTGGCCACCGACGTGCCGGTGACGCTGCTCGATGGCCGCCAGCGCATCGTCCACGTGGAAGCCGAACCCGAGTTCAACGAGCACGGCAACCTGATCGGCTACACCGGCATCGTGCAGGATGTGACCGATCGGCGCATGGCCGAGGACAAGATCAAGCACCTGGCCAACTTCGACGGCCTGACCGGCCTGCCGAACCGCCGCCAGCTGATCTGGCGCACCGAGCGCGCGCTGGAGCATGCGCGGCGCCTGGGCCACCAGGTGGCACTGCTGCTGATCGACCTGGACCGCTTCAAGGTCATCAACGACACGCTCGGCCATGGTGCCGGCGACGAGCTGCTGATGGAGGTGTCGCGCCGGCTGCGCTCCTGCGTGCGCCACTCCGATCAGGTGATGGAAAGTTCGCTCGAGGCCATGGGTTCGCGTTCTCACCGCACGCTGGAAGCAGTGGGGCGGCTGGGCGGCGACGAGTTCGTGGCGCTGTTGCCCGAGGTCGCCGACGAGCGCGACGCCGAGCGGGTGGCCAAGCGCATCCTCGACCTGATGCGCGAGCCGATCTTCGTCGGCGGGCAGGAGTGTTTCGTCACCGCCAGCGTGGGCATCGCGCTGTACCCGCGCGACGGCGCGACCATGGCCGACGTGCTGCGCAACGCCGACGTGGCGATGTATGCGGTGAAATCCAGCGGCCGCAACAGTTCGTCGCTCTACAGCCCGGCGCTGGCCGGCAAGGGCCGCGAGAAGCTCGAGCTCGAGAGTGCCCTGCACAAGGCAATCGAGCGCAACGAACTGGTGCTGCACTACCAGCCGAAGATCGACGTGCGCGGCGCGCGCATGGTCGGCGCCGAGGCGCTGATGCGCTGGCAGCGCGGCGGCGTGCTCGTGCCGCCGGCCGATTTCATCCCACTGGCCGAGGAAACCGGCCTGATCATCCCGCTGTCGGAATGGGCGATCCGCGAGGCGGCACGGCAGGCGCGCATCTGGCAGGACAGCTTCGGTTTCGCCGACTCGATCGCGGTGAACCTGCCGAACCGGCTGTTCGAGCGCACCGACCTGGTCGAGCACATCCACAACGCCGTCACCACCTACGGCGTGCCGCACCATGCGATCCAGCTCGAGATCACCGAGACGGGCCTCATGAAGGACCTGCAGAACGTGATCCCGTCGCTGCACCGGCTCAACGAGATCGGCGTCGAGATCTCGATCGACGACTTCGGCACCGGCTACTCGTCGCTGGCCTACCTCACCACGCTGCCGATCTCGGAGCTGAAGATCGACCGCAGCTTCGTGCGCGACCTGGGCATGACGCCGCAGAGTTCGGCGGTGGTCACCGCGATCATCGCGCTGGCCCGCTCGCTGGGCCTGCGCGTGATCGCGGAAGGGGTCGAGAACCTGCGCCAGATGGAGGTGCTGCACCGCCTGGGCTGCGGGATCATGCAAGGCTACCTGTTCAGCCGGCCGCAGCCGCCGGAGGACATCGAGACCTGGCTGCAGCAGACCGTGCTGCCGCGCAAGGCGCCGTGGATCGGCAAGGCCGGCGAGATGGTCGACCTGGCCGACGCGCTGCGGCCGGCTGATTCGCGCGACGGCCGCCTCAAGCCAGCCGGCTGAGCCCGTGAGCACGACGGAATCCAGCCGCACCACGGCGGCACGCCCGGGCGCCGAGACCCTGCCGGCCCAGATCGCCAAGGCGGCCCTGCGCCGCCTGGTGCTCGACAAGCAGGAGCTGACGCCGGAGAACTACGCCCGCGCCTATGCGCAGGAATCCGGCGAGGCTTCCCCGGCGGCGGCCGACGGCGCCGCACTGGCCAACCTGATCGGCAAGCTCGTTCGCGGCGTCGAACGTGGCGGGCGCCACTGGACGTCGGCGCGGCGCAAGGACAGCCTGCAGCGGGTGCTCGAAGGCAGCCGCAGCGATGCCAAGCGCCTGCAGCAGCGGCTCACGCAGCTCGCGGCGAGCTGGGATGCCGATTCGCCGGACGCCGGTGTCGAGACCGAGCCGGCGCCGCTGGACGCGCTGGAGGCTCCCGCAGCGCTGGCCGCCGAGGCGGCTCCGTCCGTGTCTCCGATTTCGTTGAACCTTTCCGACGAGCGGCCCTGGAGCCGGGTCGTCGGCACGCTGGGCAGCACCACGCGCCAGGCGCTGCCCCCGAACGACGATGCGGCGGCGCAGCTGTCACAGGCACTCGCGGGCCTGGTCGAGCGCATCGGCAGCGAAGGTGCTTCGGCGCCGCTGGCCGAGGAGCTCGACACGATGTGCCGCCGTGCAGGCATCGTGCTGCAGCATCGCCACCACCTCGTCGATCAACTGGGCGCGCTGTGCCAGGAGCTGACCGCCAGCCTGACCGACCTGGCCGAGGACGACAGCTGGGCCAAGGGCCAGTGCGAAGCGATGCGCGTCAAGCTCGACGAGGGCCTGACCGCCCGCGGCGTGCGCGCCGTCAACGAACTGCTGCGCGACACGCGCGCGCGCCAGGGCGCACTGCGCAGCGAGCGCGAGAAGGCGCGCGAAGCGCTCAAGTCGCTGATCAATCGCATGCTCAGCGAGCTGGGCGAACTCGGCTCGCAGACCGGCCGCTTCCACGAAAGCGTGGGGCGTTATGCCGACGTGATCGAGAAGGCCGATTCGCTGGAAAGCCTGGCCGGCGTGGTGCGCGAGATGGTCGAGGAGACGCGCACCGTGCAGGCGCTGGTGCAGCAGACGCAGGGGCGGCTGCAGGAAGAACATGCCAAGGCGAGCGAGCTGACCGCGCGCGTCGGTGAACTCGAGGATGAATTGCGCCGCCTGTCCAGCGAGGTGTCGACCGACCAGCTGACGCAGATCGCCAACCGGCGCGGCCTGCTGCAGGCCTTCGAAGCCGAGCGCGCCCGCGTCGAGCGCGGTGCGGCCGGCCTGGCCGTGGGCCTGCTCGACATCGACAACTTCAAGCGCCTGAACGATGAACTCGGCCACGCCGCCGGCGATGTGGCCCTGCGTTCGCTCGCCGAGGTGGTGAGCAAGACCTTGCGGCCGACCGACCTGGTGGCGCGATACGGTGGCGAGGAGTTCGTCGTGCTGCTGCCCGAGACGCCGATCGACGAAGGCCAGCAGATCCTCACGCGGCTGCAGCGCTCGCTGTCGGGCGGCCTGTTCATGCACGAGGACAAGACGATCTTCGTGACCTTCTCGGCCGGGGTCACCGACTACCGGCCGGGCGAGTCCATCGAGGCGGCGCTGGAGCGCGCCGACCAGGCGCTGTACGAGGCCAAGCGCACCGGGAAGAACCGGACCTGCATCGGTTGATGCGCCGGCTGGCCGGGCTTCACTTCGCCCAGGTGTCCTTCAGGCCGGTGATGCGGTTGAACACTGGCGCGTCGGCGCGATGCGCCTCGCGATCGGTCACGAAGTAGCCGTGGCGCTCGAACTGCACCCGCGTGTCGCTGGCCAGCCCAGCGAGTGAGGGCTCGACGACACCGCGCACCACACGCTTGCTCGCCGGGTTCAGGCTGGCCTTGAAGTCACGCCCGCCGGCATCGGGCTGCGGCTCGGTGAACAGGCGGTCGTACAGGCGCAGCTCGACCGGCACGGCATCGTGCACGCCGACCCAGGTGATCGTTCCCTTGACCTTGACCTTGTCGGCACCGGGCGTGCCGCTGCGGGTGTCGGGCACCACGGTGGCCAGCACCTCGACGATTTCGCCGGCGTCGTTCTTCGTGCAGCCGCTGCACTCGATCACCACGCCGTACTTGAGGCGCACCTTGTTGCCCGGGAACAGGCGGAAGAAGCCCTTCGGCGGCACTTCGGCGAAGTCGTCGCGCTCGATCCAAACCTGCGGGCCGAGGCCGAAACGGCGCTCGCCGAGTTCGGGCCGCTGCGGATGCGCCGGCGCATGGCAGGGTTCGCTCGCCGCGCTGCCGAACACCTCGCTCCAGTTGGTCAGCGTGAGCTTCACCGGGTCGAGCACGGCCATCGCGCGAGCGGCCTTGCCTTCGAGATCGTCGCGCAGCGCGATGTCCAGGCTCGCGTAGTCGGTCCAGCCGCCGGCCTTGCTGGTGCCGGCGCGCTCGCACATCAGGCGGATCGCTTCCGGCGTGTAGCCGCGCCGGCGCAGGCCGACGATGGTCGGCATGCGCGGGTCGTCCCAGCCGTCGACGATCTTCTCGTCGACCAGCTGCTTGAGCTTGCGCTTGCTGGTGATCACGTAGGTGACGTTCAGCCGCGCGAACTCGTACTGGTGCGGCCGCGGCTGCGCCAGAAGGCCCAGGTTCGCCAGCGTGTCGAGCAGCCAGTCGTAGAACGGCCGCTGGTCTTCGAACTCCAGCGTGCAGATGCTGTGGGTGATCTGCTCCAGCGCATCCTCGATCGGGTGCGCGAAGGTGTACATGGGGTAGATGCACCAGCGGTTGCCGGTGTTGTGGTGCTCGGCGTGCTTGATGCGGTAGATGGCCGGGTCGCGCAGGTTGATGTTCGGCGACGACATGTCGATGCGCGCGCGCAGCACCATCGCGCCGTCGGCATGCTTGCCGTCGCGCATCTCTCGAAAGCGCGCCAGGTTCTGTTCGGGCGTGCGGTCGCGGAACGGGCTGGCCGTGCCGGGCGTGTTGAAGTCGCCGCGGTTGGCGCGCATCTGCTCGGGCGTCTGCTCGTCGACGTAGGCCAGGCCCGCGCCGATCAGCGCCTCGGCGGCGCGGTACATGAAGTCGAAGTAGTTGCTGGCGTAGTACAGGTGGTCGACGCCGTTCGCCGTCCAGCCGAAGCCCAGCCACCGCACCGCGTCTAGGATGGAATCGACGTACTCCTGCTCTTCCTTCTCGGGGTTGGTGTCGTCGAAGCGCATGTGGCACACGCCGCCGTATTCCGCCGCGAGGCCGAAATTCAGCGTGATGCTCTTGGCGTGGCCGATGTGCAGGTAGCCGTTCGGCTCGGGCGGAAAGCGGGTGCGGATGCGCGCCGGGTCGACGGCCGCGGCCGCATGGTGGGCCGCATCGCCGGGCGAGCCGGCAAAGCGTCGGCCCACGTAGGAGCCTTGTTCGAGGTCGCGCTCGACGATCTGGCGCAGGAAGTTGCTGGACTTGGGGCTGTCGTCGGCGGGAGCGGAACTCATGGATTCATTCTATCGGCGCGCCCTGCGTGTACCCCCTTCCGGGGGTGGTCGCCAGCAATATGTCTTTACCTTCCCGGGTCAACTGCCCCCCCCGGGCGCCGCGTTGTTTGCGGCAGGCACGCACCGGATGCGCGCCACCCAAGGAGCAAACGCATGAACAAGTCCCTGATCGCAGCCGTTGCCACCGCAGCCACGCTGCTCGCCGCAGGCACCGCACGGGCCGGCGACGTCTACTGGTCGATCGGCATCAGCGCGCCTCCGATCGGTACGGTGATCTCCAACGGCCCGGTCTACGCCCCGGCGCCGATCTACGCGCCCGTTCCCGTGTACTCGCCGCCGCCGGTGGTCTATTCGCCGCCTCCCGTGGTCTATCGGCCGGCGCCGCGCGTGGTCTACCCGGCCCCGGTGGTGGTGAGCCGCCCGGTGCCCATCGGCTACGGCTACCACGGCCGTGGCCCGGGTTGGGGCGACCGCGACCACGACGGCGTGCCGAACCGCTGGGACCGCTACGACAACCGCGGCTACGGCGACCGCGATCGCGATGGCGTGCCCGATCGCTACGACCGCCGCGATGACCGCCGCCAGGATCGGCGTGACGACCGCAGCGACAACCGCAAGTACAGCCACTGACGGATTGGACGGGCCTCTCTAGGCCCGTCCCCCCAACGAGCGATGCGCGCTCGGCGGGGCTCCCCTAGATTTGCTGCATCGGTGCATTCCGCACCGATGACTGCGAAGGAGTCCCTGCATGAAGCACTACGAATCGTACGTGGCCGAGTCCAAGGCCCGTCGCCGCCGCCAGTTCGCGGTGGGCCTGGTGGGCGTGGTGATGCTGGCCACCCTGGCCGTCACCGCGCTGATGGTTTTCAATCCGCCCGCCATCGCGCGTGCGGCAAGCACCTCGAGCGCCGCATGAACCGCCACACCCCCTCCCCGGCAGTGGTCTGGCCCTACCGCCCGCGCAACACCCGCTCGGCCGCCGAGCCGTCGCCCCGGCTCGATCGAGGCGACGATGGCTTCGACGACGCAGCCGCCCGCCTGGCCGGCCCGGGCCGCGATCTCCAGCAGACCATGGCCGCGATGGTGCGCATCGCGCTCGCGCAAACCGATCTGGCGCACTGAGCCGCCGAGGGGTGGCGCCTGTGCAACTGCGCACCGTCGGCGGCTCATCCTCAGGCCGATGCTGGCCAGTTTCGCAGGGCCTTCGCCTTGGCCTGGGCGCCACGCGCTCACATCGGTTTGAAGCGGTGCGCGTAGAGCCGGCTGACGGCCAGCTTGTCGCCGTGGCCGCGCAGCACGAGGGTCAGCTTGCCTGACTCGTCGCGCAGTGCCGAGGCGATGGCATCGGAACGCACCACGGTGCCCCGGTGCACCTGCCAGAAGCGGTCCGGGTCCAGTTGTGGCAGCAGTTCGCGCAGCGAAGTACGGATCAGGTGCTCGCGCTCGGCCGTGATCACCCGAACGTACTTGTCGGCGGCTTCGAAGTACAGCACCTCCTGCACAGGCACCATGTAGATCGCCGTACCGACGCCGGCCTGGATGACGTTCAGGCGGGCGGCCGGGCTGGCCGCGGCCCCCACCAGACCCGGCGCTCCGAGCAGCGCCCTGAGCTGCGATAGCGCCGACTCCACCGTGGCCCCGCCCTGCGGCTCGCTGCGGCGCTCCAGCGCCGCACGCAGCCGCGCACAGGTCTGCGCCAGCCGCTCGGGCTGCACGGGCTTGAGCACGTAGTCGACCGCGGCCTGTTCGAAGGCCTGCAGGGCGTACTGGTCGTAGGCGGTGACGAACACCAGCAGTGGTGGCGCCTCGCCTTCCGGCCAGTCTTCGCCGATCGCCTGAGCGGCTTCCAGCCCGTCCATGCCGGGCATGCGGATGTCGAGGAACACGATGTCGGGCCGCAGCGCCAGCGACTGTTCGACGGCCGCCGCGCCGTGGGACACGTTGGCGACGACCCGAAGGTCGGGCCACAGGCGCGCCAGTTCCGCCTGCAGGTGGGCGGCGAGCAGGGCTTCGTCCTCGGCGATCAGGGCGGTCGGTGTGTTCATCTCGTGACGGGCAGGCGGATGGTGGCGAGGGTGCCGCCGCGACCGTCGTCGGCGGCTTCCAGTTGCAGGCCGGCGCGCTCACCGTACAGCGTGGCGAGGCGCTCGCGCACCTGCTGCAGGCCGAAGTGCGTGCCGTCGGCGGACGGTTCGGACAGGCCCGAGCCGGTGTCGCGCACGCGCAGCACGAGCACATCGCCTTCGCGCGAGGCCTCCAGCTCGATGCGCCCACCCTCGACCTTCGGCTCCAGCCCGTGGCGGATGCTGTTCTCCACCAGCGGCTGCAGCAGCAGCGGTGGCACCGGCAGGCTGGCGAGCTCGTCGGGCAAGACCAACTGTGTCTGCAGCCGCTCACCCATGCGCACCTTCATCAGCGCCAGGTAGTCGGCGATTCGCGAGAACTCGGCCGACAGCGCATGCTGCCCGGCGCGCGAGGCATTCAGCGTGGCCCGCAGGAAGGCGATCAGCTGGTCGAGCATCGCCTGCGCGCGCGGCGGGTCCAGCGCGATCAGCACGCGCAGGTTGGCCAGCGTGTTGAAGAGCATGTGTGGCTCGAGCTGAGATTCCAGCAGTCGCAGCTGCGCCTGGGCCGCATGGCGCTGCGCTTCCTGAGCTTGTGCCGCGATGGTGGCGAGCCGGCTGCGCGTGTAGAAGAAGTAGGTGGCCAGGACGCCGGGTACGAGCGAGAACGCCACCAGCGAGATGGCACGCACCGGCCCTTCGAAGAGGAGGCCGGGTGCGTTATGGCCGGTGACGAGGTTGCCGACCGTGTGCCCGACCTGGTAGCCCAGCACGGTGCCGACCAGCAGCACCCCGGCCATCCAGGGCCAGCCTGGCCACTGAGGGTGCGCCATCGGGCCGCGGCGCTGCAGCCAGCGCGCGGTGAGCAGGCGGCCGGCATCGATGAAGAACCAGCAGCCGAAAGTGATCGGCACCGCATAGGCCATCGAGACACCCAGCTTGTGCGGCTGCGCCAGTGCGAAGAGCAGCGCGATGCCGATGCCGATCGCCAGCACTTTCAGCCCGCGCCAGGCAAAGCTGCGCCAGGGCGAGGTAGCGAGGGTGTCGGCTGCAGGCGTCATGGGCAGCATTCTGGCGCGGGCCAGGGCTGACGTCGCCACAGCTGCGACAGGCGGTGGCTGCAGGGCGCGAGATGCCGGGTTCGCGACGCCAACCGAGGCGCCTCAGCGTGCCTCGAGGCGCGCGCGGATGGCCTCGACACGCGCGCGGTTGACGCCGAAGTCCTTCCTTCCCATGCGCGACGCCGAGCGCACGTGGATCAAGCCGGCGCGCGGGTCGAACCAGAACTCGGTGTCGTCGACGAACTTCATCCAGCGGGTCTCGAACTGCACGTGCAGATAGCCAGGGTCGCTCTTGGCCACCTTGGCGCCTGGCATGCCCTCGCAGACGCGCCGGATGCGCTCCAGCGTCTGCGGCCCGCCTTCGCTGGCGGGGAAGGGCGCGATGGCGGCATAAGCCCGCTGGGGATTGTCGGGATAGAGCGCGGCCTGGCTGCTGACGCTGTTGGGCGTCGTCGATGGCGGCTTGAGGCGGCCGTCACGCGCGCCGAGGTCGCTCGGCGTGCGCCCGCGCAGCAGGCCGAGTTGCGCCGCGAGGCCGACGGCCAGCGCCAGCAGCACGATGACCAGGAGCGTCGTCTTGAGAATGGCCATGAACGGGCATCGAAGAATGGTTTGCCCCGATTGTGCGGTGCGCGCGGCTCCCGCGCCGACCCTCGGCCCCGGTCCGTCGCCTATAGTGCGCGCTCCCGGTGCCAGCCCATTCCTCGATGCCGATGCCACAGCCGACGCCCCGACGCCCCGGATGGAGACTCGCCCCTGTGCCGTGGGCACTGGCTGCTGCCGCCTTGCTGGCGGCCTGCGCGAGCCCGCCGCCGGCCGGCACGGCCGTGCAGTCGCGCCCGGCCTCCCAGGTGCCCGCTCCCCTGGGCGGCCCGAGCCCGGCGGGGCCCGTGTCGGCGCCGCCGGCTCAGCCTGCGGCGCCTCCGGCAACCGCGCCTGCCGCCGCCATCGAGGCGCCGGCATCCACGGAAGCCACGGCACTGGCCGCGCGCTTCCCGGACCCGCCGGTGCGCTACGCCACTCCCGCGTTCGCGGCCGGCCGGCAGGCTTTCACGAGCAGTGCCGAGATGCAATCGATGCTGCGCGAGCTCGCTCGCGAGACACCGCCACCGACCCGCGTGCAACTGCTCTCGCCGGGCCTGTCGCAGAGCGGCCAGCCGATCGAGGCGCTGCTGCTCACGCGCCTGGGCGATGCCGCCAGCGCTGCCCTGCGCAGCACCGCCCGGCCGACGGTGATGCTGATCGGCCAGCAGCATGGCGACGAGCCGGCCGGCAGCGAAGCCCTGCTGGTGCTGGCCCGGCAGCTGGCGCAGGGCCCGCTCGCGCCGCTGCTCGACCGCCTCAACGTGCTGATCGTGCCGCGCGCCAACCCCGACGGCGCGCAGGCGGGCCGGCGTGCCACCGCCAGCGGCCTGGATGCCAACCGCGATCACCTGCTGCTGCGCACGCCCGAGGCGCAGGCGATGGCCGCCCTGATGCGCGACTACGAGCCGATGGTTGTCGCCGATGCGCACGAGTACCCGGCGGCCGGCCTGTACCTCGACAAGTTCGGCGCCGTTGCGCGGGCCGATGTGCTGCTGCAGTACGCCACTGCCGGCAACGTCCACGAGTTCGTGACGCGGGCAGCCGAAGAATGGTTCCGCCAGCCTCTGCTGGCCAGCCTGCAGCGCGAGGGGCTGAGCAGCGACTGGTACCACACGCTGTCGGGCGCGGCCGACGATCGGCGCGTGGCCATGGGGGGCACGCGCCCCGACATGGGCCGCAACGTGAGCGGCCTGCGCCATGCGGTGAGCCTGCTGATCGAGTCACGCGGGGTCGGCCTCGGCCGGGCGCATTTCGCGCGCCGCGTGCACACGCAGGTGGTGGCGATGACGAGCGTGCTGCAGAGTGCCGCAGCACGTGCCGACGACCTCGTCAAGCTGCGCCGCTTTGTCGACAGCGAAGTCAGCCGGCTGGCCTGCCAGGGCGAGGTCGTCGTCGAAGCGGCAGCCACACCGAGCGAATACCCGCTGCGCCTGCTCGACCCGCTGACCGGCGCCGACAAGTCGGTCTCGGTGGCCTGGGATTCGTCGCTGCAGCTGCAGGTGCTGAAGTCGCGCGCGCGGCCCTGCGGCTACTGGCTGGCTGCCGGCGAGCGCGAGGCCATGCTGCGCCTGCGCGCACTCGGTCTGTCGGTGCAGCGCGTCGATGCCAACGGGGTCGTGCGCGGCGAGACCTACCGCGAGATATCGCGCGCCACCGTGCCCGCTTCGGATGGCCCGCCCGGGATGGCCGACGCCGGAGGTGTCTTGCTGGTGCAGGTGGAGGCCGTACCGGCTCTGGTCGACGTGGCGCCGGGCAGCTGGTACGTGCCGCTGGACCAGCCGCTGGCCTACCTGGCCGTGGCGGCGCTGGAGCCCGACACGCCGAGCAGCTACGTCGCCGGCGGCGTGGTGAGCCGCGTCGACAACGTGGCGCGCATCCTGGCCCGGCCCGCCTTCAAGGCCTCCGCGGTGCCGTGATCGGCGAACTCAGCGGCGCCGCGAGCCGCCGCCGAGAATGCCGCCGAGCACGCCGCGGATGATCTCGCGGCCGACCGCCGAACCCACGCTGCGCATGGCCGACCGTGCGGCCGATTCGGCCAGCCCTTCGCGCTTGCCGCCGCGCGGGCCGGTGGAGCCGAACAGCACGTCCTTCAGGCCGCCGAGCATGCCCCCGCCTTCGTCGGCCTGTGGCGCCTGCCGGCTGGCCTGGCCGGGCAGGGGCTTGCTCGCCTTGACGGCGCTCTCGGCCTCGCTGGCCATGTCGTTCGCGACGTCGGCGCTTTGCGCGGCGCGGCCCTTGAGCTTCTCGTAGGCCGATTCGCGGTCGACCGTCTTCTCGTAGGCACCGGCCACCAGCGAGCCGGCGATCAGCGCCTTGCGCTGCTCGGGCGTGATCGGGCCGATCTGGCTGCCCGGCGGGATCACGAAGACGCGCTCGGTGACGCTCGGCCGGCCCTTGGCGTCGAGGAAGCTGACCAGCGCCTCGCCCACCGCCAGCTCGGTGATCGCCGTCTCGATGTCGAGCTTGGGGTTGGCGCGCATCGTCGTCGCCGCGGCCTTGACGGCCTTCTGGTCACGCGGCGTGAAGGCGCGCAAGGCATGCTGAACGCGGTTGCCCAGCTGGGCCAGCACGGTGTCCGGGATGTCCAGCGGGTTCTGCGTCACGAAGTACACGCCCACGCCCTTGCTGCGCACCAGGCGCACCACCAGCTCGATGCGCTCGACCAGCGCCGCCGGCGCGTCCTTGAACAGCAGGTGCGCCTCGTCGAAGAAGAACACCAGCTTGGGCTTCTCGAGGTCGCCCACCTCGGGCAGCTGCTCGAACAGCTCCGACAGCATCCACAGCAGGAAGGTGGCGTACAGCCTCGGCGCGTTCATCAGCTTGTCGGCGGCGAGGATGTTGATCACCCCCTTGCCGCCGTCGGACTGCATGAAGTCGGCGATGTTGAGCATCGGCTCGCCGAAGAACTTGTCGCCGCCCTGCTCGTCGATCTGCAGGATGCCGCGCTGGATGGCGCCCACGCTGGCGCTGCTGACGTTGCCGTAGTCGGTGGTGAAGTCGCTGGCGTTGTCGCCCACGTACTGCAGCATGGCGCGCAGGTCCTTGAGGTCGAGCAGCGCCAGGCCATGGTCGTCGGCGATCTTGAAGACCAGCTGCAGCACGCCCTGCTGCGTCTCGTTGAGCGCCAGCATGCGCGCCAGCAGCAGCGGGCCCATGTCGGAGACGGTGGCGCGCACCGGGTGGCCCTGCTCGCCGAACACGTCCCACAGCGTGGTCGGGCAGACCGTCGGCTCGGGCTCGGGCAGGCCGCGCTCCTTGAGCACGGCGGCCAGCTTGGGCGAAAGGGCGCCCTTCTGGCTGATGCCGGTGAGGTCGCCCTTCACGTCGGCCATGAACACCGGCACGCCGAGCTTGCTGAAGTTCTCGGCCAGCGTCTGCAGCGTGATCGTCTTGCCGGTGCCGGTGGCGCCGGTGATCAGGCCGTGGCGGTTGGCCAGGCCGGGCAGCAGGTGGCATTCGATGTCGCCGTGGCGGGCAACGAGGATCGGTTCGGGCATCGCGGGCTCCTGCGAAAGGGGCTGTTCTGGGGCGGCACGTAAAATCGCAGTCTATCGAACTATCCAGGCCAGCCGCCCACGCAGCGGCGCTGCCGCACAGGAGCGAGGACTCAACACTTATGGCCGGTCATTCCAAGTGGGCCAACATCCAGCATCGCAAGGGCCGCCAGGACGAAAAGCGCGGCAAGGTCTGGACCCGCATCATCCGTGAAATCATGGTCGCGGCCCGCCAGGGCGGCGGCGACATGGCCATGAACCCGCGCCTGCGCCTGGCGGTGGACAAGGCCAAGGCGGCCAACATGCCCGCCGACACGATCAAGAAGAATATCGACAAGGCCACCGGCAACCTCGAGGGCGTGAGCTACGAGGAGATCCGCTACGAGGGCTACGGCATCGGCGGCGCGGCGATCATCGTCGACTGCATGACCGACAACCGCGTGCGCACGGTGGCCGAGGTGCGCCACGCCTTCAGCAAGTACGGCGGCAACCTCGGCACCGAGGGCTCGGTGGCCTTCCAGTTCAAGCATTGCGGGCAGCTCGTGTTCGCTCCCGGCACCAGCGAGGACAAGGTGATGGAAGTCGCCCTCGAAGCCGGCGCCGAGGACGTGGTCACCGGCGAGGACGGCGCCATCGAGGTGCTCTGCGCGCCGCCCGACTTCGAGGCGGTGAAGACGGCGCTCGAAGCCGCCGGACTGAAGCCCGAGATCGCCGAGGTGACGATGCGCGCCGAGAACAGCATCCCGCTGGCCGGCGACGACGCGCAGCGCATGCAGAAGCTGCTCGACGTCATCGAGGACCTCGACGACGTGCAGGACGTCTATCACAACGCCGAGATCGCCGAATGAAAGTCCTGGTGATCGGCGGCGGCGGCCGCGAACACGCGCTGGCCTGGAAGCTGGTGCAGTCGCCCAAGGTGCAGACGGTCTACGTCGCGCCGGGCAACGGCGGCACCGCGCTCGACAAGCGGCTGCACAACGTGGCGATCACCGACCACGACGCGCTGGCTGACTTCGCCGTCGCCGAGAAGATCGTGCTAACGGTCGTCGGCCCGGAGGCGCCGCTGGCCGGCGGCGTGGTCGACACATTCCGCGCGCGCGGCCTGCGCGTGTTCGGGCCGACCAAGGCGGCTGCGCAGCTGGAGAGTTCCAAGGCCTTCGCCAAGGAGTTCATGAAGCGCCACGGCATCCCGACCGCGGCCTACGAGACCTTCAGCGACGCCGCCGCTGCGCATGCCTACGTCGACCGGCGCGGCGCGCCGATCGTCATCAAGGCCGATGGCCTGGCGGCCGGCAAGGGCGTGGTGGTCGCGACCACGCTGGCCGAGGCGCATGAGGCGATCGACTGGATGCTGCTCGACAACAAGCTGGGCGTGACGCACAACCAGGGCGGCGCGCGCGTGGTGATCGAGGACTTCCTCGAGGGCGAGGAGGCCAGCTTCATCGTGCTGGCCGACGGCAAGAACGTGCTCGCGCTGGCCACCAGCCAGGACCACAAGCGCCTGCTCGACGGCGACCAGGGCCCCAACACCGGCGGCATGGGCGCCTACTCGCCGGCGCCGGTGGTCACGCCCAACGTGCATGCGCGCGTGATGCACGAGATCATCCTGCCCACGCTGGCCGGCATGACGGCCGACGGCCTGCCGTTCACCGGCTTTCTCTATGCCGGGCTGATGATCGACGCGCAGGGCCAGCCGCGCACGGTGGAATTCAACTGCCGCATGGGCGACCCGGAGACGCAGCCGATCATGATGCGGCTGAAGAGCGACCTGTTCGACGTGCTGATGCACGCCACCGCCGGAACGCTCGACCAGGTCGAGCTCGAGTGGGACCGGCGCGTCGCGCTCGGCGTGGTGATGGCCGCGCACGGCTACCCACTGACGCCGCGCAAGGGCGACGCCGTCACCGGGCTGCCGGCCGAGGCAGGCGATGCGATGGTCTTCCACGCCGGCACCACGCTGGACAAGGGTCAGCTCACGGTCAGCGGCGGGCGCGTGCTGTGCGTCACCGCGCTGGGCGACTCCGTCAAGCAGGCGCAGGCGCGGGCGTACGAAGCGCTGCGCACGATCCGCTTCGACGGCGCGCAGTACCGCGGCGACATCGGCTTTCGGGCCATCAAGCGCTAGATGATCACCGCGGCCGTCGAACTGAACGAGCGTCCGGTGCAGTTGCGCGGCAGCGTGCTGGCGCGCGCGCTGCTTCGGCTGGCCGGCTGGCGCGTCCGCTTCGACGGCCTGCCCGCAGCGCAGGGCGTGGCGATCGTCTACCCGCACACCTCGAACTGGGATTTCCCGCTCGGCATCCTCGCCAAGTGGAGCATCGGCATCCCGGTGTCGTTCTGGGGCAAGGACGCTCTCTTCAAGCTGCCGCTGTTCGGCCGCTGGCTGCGCTGGCTCGGTGGCGTGCCGGTGGACCGCAGCAGCCACCACGGCATCGTCGGCGCGATGGCCGAGTCGATGAAGGCTGCGCGCGCCGAGGGCCGCTTTCTCTGGCTGGCCCTCGCGCCCGAAGGCACGCGGCGCCACGTGGAGGGCTGGCGCTCCGGCTTCTACCATCTGGCCCTGGCGGCGCAGGTGCCGCTCGGGCTGGTGCGCTTCGACTACGCCCGGCGCGAGGTCGACTTCAGGCGCTTTCTGCAACTCAGCGGCGACGCTGCCGCGGACATGGCCGCCATCGCGCAGGGCTTCGAGGCCTGTGCCGGCCGCCATCCGCAGCAGGCCTCGCCCATCCGACTCAAACCATGATGGACATTGCCAGCGTTCGCACCTACCTGCTCGGCTTGCAGTCGCGCATCATCGACACCCTGCAGGCGGAGGACGGCAAGGCCTTCGTCAGCGACGGCTGGACGCGCGAGCCGGGCAGCCGGCTCGAAGGCGACGGCCTGTCGCGCCTGGTCGAAGAAGGCAACCTGCTCGAGCGCGGCGGCTGCAACTTCAGCCACGTCAAGGGCAAGGCCATGCCACCTTCGGCCACCGCGCACCGGCCCGAGCTGGCCGGCGCGCCCTTCGAGGCGCTGGGCGTGTCGCTGGTGTTCCACCCGCGCAACCCCTACGTGCCGACGGTGCACATGAACGTGCGCATGTTCGCCGCGCAGCCCGAGGGCAAGGAGCCGGTGGTGTGGTTCGGCGGCGGCATGGACCTCACGCCCTACTACGGCTTCGAGGAGGACGCGGCGCACTTCCACCGCGTCAACCGCGCCGCGCTCGCGCCTTTCGGCGACGACAAGTTCCCGCGCTTCAAGACCTGGTGCGACGAGTACTTCTTCCTCAAGCACCGCGGCGAGCCGCGCGGCATCGGCGGCGTGTTCTTCGATGATTTCTCGGAGCTCGGCTTCGAGCGCAGCTTCGCGATGATCCAGGCGGTGGGCGACAACTTCCTCGACGCCTACCTGCCAATCGTGAAGCGCCGCCGCGACATGCCTTACGGCGAGCGAGAGCGCGACTTCCAGGCCTACCGTCGCGGGCGCTACGTCGAGTTCAACCTGGTGTTCGACCGCGGCACGCTGTTCGGCCTGCAGTCGGGCGGGCGCACCGAGAGCATCCTGATGTCGATGCCGCCGATCGTGAAGTGGCGCTACGACTGGAAGCCCGAAGCCGGCACGCCGGAGGCGCGGCTGTACAGCGACTTCCTGCGTCCGCGCGACTGGGCGAGCTGGACGGCCACGTGAGCACTCAGCGGGCCGAGCGCCGGGCCGCTCCCAAGCCGGCCCGCATCCCCTCGGGGGATCGGCGAACGTACTCGTTCGACGAGGGGCGGTCTTGAGGATCGGCCTGTTCGGCGGCACCTTCGACCCGCCGCATGCGGCCCACGTCGCGCTGGCCACGCTGGCGCTGCGCGAGCTCGCGCTCGACGAACTGCGCTGGATCCCGGCCGGCGAGCCCTGGCAGAAGTCGCGCACCATCACGCCGGCCGCGCACCGCGAGGCGATGGTGCGGCTGGCCATGGGCGCCGAGCCGCGCTTCGTGCTGGAGCGCTGCGAACTCCTGCGCCGCGGCCCGAGCTACACGCTGGACACGGTGCGAGAACTGCAGGCCGCCGAGCCGGGGGCGATGTGGTTCCTCGTCATCGGGCAGGACCAGTACGCCGGCCTGCACACCTGGCGCGACTGGCGCGAGCTGCTCGGCCGGGTCACGCTGGCCGTGGCCAACCGGCCGGGGCCGGCACAGGCGCCGCACGCCGAGGTGCTTGCCTTCGCCCACCGGGCCGTGCCGCTGCCCATGCTCGACATCGCTTCCACCGACATCCGGGCGCGCGTCGCCGAAGGCCGGGACATCGGCTCGCTGGTGCCCGACGGCGTGGCGAGATATATTGAAGCGCACCATCTCTACCAACGTCCCCCACGCCCTCTGGGCTGAAACAACAGGAGCCCCCCCTGGACATCCGCAAGCTGCAACGCGCCATCGTCGACGGTCTCGAAGACGTGAAGGCCCAGAACATCGTCGTCTTCAACACCGAGCACCTCTCACCGCTGTTCGAACGCGTGATCATCGCGTCGGGCACCAGCAACCGGCAGACGAAGGCGCTGGCCGCCAGCGTGCGCGACGCTGTCAAGAGCAAGGGCCTGCCGGCCCCGCGCACCGAAGGGGAGGACAACGGCGAATGGATCATCGTCGACTGCGGCACTGCCGTGGTCCATGTGATGCAGCCGTCCATCCGCGACTACTACCGCCTCGAGGAGATCTGGGGCGGCAAGCCGGTCAAGATGAAGGTGGACGACACGCCGGTGCGGCTGGTGAAGGCTTCCGAGGAGGCCGCGCCGGCCAAGGCCGCCGCCAAGAAGGCTGCCGCCAAGAAGGGCGCTGCCGCGAAGGCCGCGCCGGCGGGCAAGTCGGCGCCGAGGCCAGCCGCGAAGACCGCGCCGTCCAGGAAGTCGCCGCCTGCCAAGCGTGCCGCGCCGCCGGCCCGCGCACCGGCAAAGAAGTCCGCACCCGCCAAGAGCGCGCCGACCAAGACCGTGGTGGTGAAGCCCGCCGCCAAGAAGTCGGTGGCGCCGCGCAAGCCGGTCACCCGCAGCGTCGGCGTGAAGCGCAGCGCCCCGGCCAAGAAGGCCCCGGCGGGCAAGCGCGCCAAGGCGTGATTCGCTCGCGATGAAGCTGGTGCTCGCCGCGGTCGGCCAGCGCCAGCCGGCCTGGGCCGACACCGCCTACGAGGACTTCGCCAAGCGTTTCCCGCCGGAGATGCGGCTGGAGCTCAAGGCCGTGAAGGCCGAGCCGCGCGGCTCGCGAACAGCCGAGCAGCTGATGGCCGCGGAGGCGGTGCGCCTGGAAGCCGCGCTGCCCAAGGGCGTGCGGCGAGTCGTGCTCGACGAGCGCGGCGAGCGGCTCACCACGGCGCAGCTCGCGCAGCGCATGCAGGCCTGGCAGCGCGACGGCCGCGACGTGGCGCTGGTCATCGGCGGGCCCGACGGCCTGCACCCGGACCTGAAGGCGAGCGCCGACGAGACGCTGCGCCTGTCGGACCTGACGCTGCCGCACGCCTTCGTGCGCGTGCTGCTCGCCGAGGCGCTCTACCGCGCCTGGACGGTGATGGTGAACCACCCGTACCACCGCGAATGAAGCGCGCATGAAGCACGACTTCGTTTACCTCGCCTCGCAGAGCCCGCGCCGGCGCCAGTTGCTCGAGCAGATCGGCGTGCGCTTCGAGCTGCTGCTGCCACGTGCCGACGAGGATGCCGAGGCGCTGGAGGCCGAGCGCGCGGGCGAGCTGCCGGCCGACTACGTGCAGCGCGTCACGCGCGCCAAGCTGCACGCGGCGCGTGCCCGGCTGGCGGCCAGCGGACTGCCGGCCGCGCCCATCCTCTGCTCCGACACCACCGTCGCGCTGGGCCGGCGCATCCTGGGCAAGCCGGCCGATGCGGCCCAGGCCACCGAAACGCTGGCTGCGCTGTCAGGACGCACGCACCGCGTCATCACCGCAGTGGCCGTGGCCGCGGGCCGTCGCGAGTGGCTGGCGGTGAGCACCTCGCGCGTTCACTTCGACGCCATGCCGCCGCGCGAGATCGAACGCTACGTCGCCAGCGGCGAGCCCTTCGGCAAGGCCGGCGCCTACGCCATCCAGAGCGCCGTGGCGGCCTGGATCGCCCGCATCGAGGGCAGCTACTCCGGTATCATGGGTTTGCCTCTCTTCGAGACGGCACAGCTCCTCAGGCAGGCCGGCGTGCGGTTCTGACCCGCAGCCAGGAAGTACCGCCTCATGCAAGACATCCTGATCAACTGGGCGCCGCAGGAGACCCGCGTCGCCATCGTCGAGAACGGCGCCGTGCAGGAACTGCACCTCGAACGCGCCCTCGAGCGCGGCCACGTCGGCAACATCTACACCGGACGCGTGGCTCGCGTGCTGCCCGGCATGCAGTCGGCCTTCGTCGACATCGGGCTGGAGCGCGCGGCCTTCCTGCACGTGGCCGATGTGCACGTCGCCGGCGCGCCGCCGCGCAGCGACAACGGCAACACGCCGCCCACGCCGATCGAGCGCCTCGTCTTCGAGGGCCAGGCGCTGATGGTGCAGGTCATCAAGGACGCCATCGGCACCAAGGGCGCGCGCCTGTCCACGCAGATCAGCATTGCCGGGCGGCTGCTCGTCTTCCTGCCGCAGGACGATCACATCGGCATCTCGCAGAAGATCGGCTCGCACGAGCTGCGCGAGCAGCTGCGCACCCGCATGAATCGCCTGGCGGCGCTGCCCGAAGGTGCCGGCGCGCCCGGCGGCTTCATCCTGCGCACCAACGCCGAGGAAGCCACCGACGAGGAGCTCGCCGACGACATCGCCTACCTGCGCAAGACCTGGGGCGCGGTGCGCGAGCGCGGCTTCAGCTCGCCGCCGGGCACGCTGCTGCACCAGGACCTGAGCCTGGTCGAGCGCGTGCTGCGCGACCTGGCGCACGAGAACACGGCGGCCATCCGCATCGACTCGAAGATGCAGTACGACCTGCTCAAGGCCTTCGGCGAGGTCTACACGCCGACCTCGGTGGCGCGGCTGGAGCACTACAAGGGCGAGCGGCCGATCTTCGACCTGTTCAACATCGACGCCGAGGTGGCCAAGGCGCTGGCGCGGCGGGTCGACCTGAAGAGCGGCGGCTACCTGATCATCGACCAGACCGAGGCGCTGACGACGATCGACGTCAACACCGGCGGCTTCGTCGGCGCGCGCAACTTCGACGACACCATCTTCAAGACCAACCTCGAGGCGGCGCAGGCCATCGCGCGCCAGCTGCGGCTGCGCAACCTCGGCGGCATCATCATCATCGACTTCATCGACATGTCGCGCGAGGAGCACCAGAACGCGGTGCTCGCCGAACTGCGCAAGCAGCTGGCGCGCGACCGCACCAAGATCACGGTGAGCGGCTTCACGCAGCTCGGCCTGGTGGAGATGACGCGCAAGCGCACCCGCGAGTCGCTCGCCCACATGCTGTGCGAACCCTGCCCCACCTGCGAGGGCAAGGGCCAGATCAAGACGGCGCGCAGTGTCTGCTACGACATCCTGCGCGAGATCCTGCGCGAGGCGCGGCAGTTCAACCCGAAGGAATTCCGCGTGCTCGCCTCGGCCTCGGTGGTGGAGATGCTGCTCGACGAGGAGAGCCAGCACCTGGCCGGCCTGTCGGACTTCATCGGCAAGCCGATCTCGCTGAAGGCCGAGCCCTTCGCCTCGCCCGAGCAGTACGACATCGTGCTGATGTAGCGCGGCGCTGACCGGCCCCGGCGGGCCTCAGCGGCCGGGCTTGAGCGCCTCGAGCTCCCAGAGAAAGTGCGTCAGCTTGCCGCTGCGCTGGCGGTTCCAGCGGCGCAGCGACTGGCGCAGGGTGCGCGGCTGGGCCACCAGCGAATCGAGGTTCACCACCCACTCGGTGCGCAGCGCGCGAAAGCCGCCCTCGAAGCCGTAGATGCGGCCCAGCGGCTTGTCGCCGCTGAAGTACTCGTGGGTGTGCTCGGTGATGAAGTTGACGTGCGTCGGGTCGACGAACACCGCCGCGTTCGGATAGGCCGGCGTCAGCGCGTAGAGCCGGCCGCCCGGCGCGAGCACGCGCCAGATCTCGTTCATCAGGCCGATGAAGGGGAACCAGGTGGCGCGGCCATCGGGCGTGGACAGGATGCGCGGCACATGCTCGATGAAGTCGTAGGCCGACACCGAGCCGAAGTGGTCGTCCGGGTAGGGGATGGGGTCGAGCACGACGTTGGCCGCGCGCAGCTGGACGCCGGGCCGCGAGGGCATCTCGCGCAGGTCGACACCGCACAATTCGCGCCGCCCGTAGGGGTTGCGCGGCGCGTCGCCGCAGCCGAGGTCGAGGTGGCGGTCGGGCAGGGCGCTCATGCGGGTCTCCGGAAGCTCATGCGGTGTGCGGGAAGCGGGCGTCGATGCCGGCCACGGCCAGTTGCCGTCGCAGGTCGCGGTTCTTCCAGCGCCAGCGCAGGCGCTTGAAGGGGCTGCGGGGTTCGTCCCAGGCCAGCGCGGCCGCGCGCCAGGCGGCGCGTGCGCGGAGCGCGTCGGTCCAGCCGGTCTGCGCGGCCTGCGCGACCAGCGCGCGCAGCACGGTCGCATTGCCTTCGCGCACATGCTCGAAGTGCACGTCGGGGTGGCGCTCCTTCATCAGCTGGCGGTTGTGGCGCATCAGCTCATGCTGCTTCGAACCCATGGCCGAGAAGGAAGCGCTGCCCACGTGGGCGACGAACACGTCCTCGGCGATCACCTGCTGCCAGCCGGCGCGGCGCAGGCGCAGGCTGAAATCGAAGTCCTCGTAGTAGCCCAGGCCGAAGATGCGATCCAGCCCGCCGAGCTGCTGCCAGACGGCGCGACGCACGGCGACGCAGAAGAAGTCCGTTCGGTAGCTGGGCGTGACGAGGCCGGTGCGCAACTTCATCGCGGCGGCACCGATGGCCGGCACGGCCTGCAGGTCCACCCCGGGCAGCGGCAGACGCTGGCCGTTGCCGGCCGCGTTGGTCACCGGGCCGACCATCGCCACCTCGGGCGGCATGGCCTGCAGCGCGGCCTTCAGCGCGGCCAGCGCACCGGCGGGGAACAGCGTGTCGCTGTTGACGAGGCAGACCCAGTCGCCGCGCGCCAGGGCCACGCCCGCATTCATGCCGCCGGCGAAGCCGAGATTGCTCGCTTCCGGCGCGTAGCGGATGCACGGGCGCGCCGCCGCCGCCTCGGCACAACGCTGTGCCGCGCCATCGTCCGAGCCGTTGTCGACGAGGATGAGTTCGACGTCTTCATCGGCGTCGGCGCCGGCCAGCGTGGCCAGGCAGGGGCCGGTGGTGGTGTCGAAGCGCTTGAACGACAGCAGCACCAGGCTGAGCCAGGGCGTCGTGCTCATCGATGCATTCCCCGCCTCAGCCCCGTGCCTGCCAGCGCCGGCGCAGGCGCTTCAGGCGCCGCGACAGCATCGACATCGCCGAGCGTGTGCCCGGCACATCGAGCTCGTACTCCCAGTTCGACTGGTACACCGCGCCGATGAACTGCGCCGGCAGCGTGGCCGCGCTCTCGCCCAGGCGCTGCTGCACGAACCATTGCCACTCGTGGTGGTAGACGCGGAACAGCGGCTCGATCGGATCGAGCGGGATGCTTCGGTAGGCCAGCAGCGCCTCGCCGTACCAGCGGATCTCGGTGGGGATCTGGTCGATCGCGTCCCACAGCGTCCAGCCGCGCGGCGCGAGGAATTTCTCGTGCAGGTCGCTCCACACGCGCGCCGACCAGATCAGCGGCTGCGGGCCGAAGTCGTAGTCGGGGCCGACGCGCCCGAACACCGCCTTGAGCTTCTCGCTCTCGGCGCGAAAGGCCTCGGCGACCTTGGCGTGGCCACGGTTCACCGCCAGCTGCAGGAGCTCGCGCGACTGGTGCAGCAGCGTGTAAGGGTGGCCGGCCGGCGTGATGAAGTCGCTGCGCCTGGCCGGGCGCAGGAACACCGTGTCGGAGTCCATGCACAGGTAGGCGCTGCAGCCGAGCAGCCGCCAGGCCTCGGCTTTGATCACCTGCTGCGCGCGGTAGCCGGGCGTGGCGCGATAACGTTCGAGCAGGTGACGATCGGCCGCCTGCGGGTGGCTGTTGACCACGTCGTCGTCGCAGACCAGGTCGTGTCGCCGCCCGGCCAGCGCCTCGTGGAAGAGCGACAGGTCGTCCTTCGGCACGATCACCACCACCGGGATCTGCTCCGGGTTGTTGTCGACCAGCGAGTCGAGCAGCCGGCGCACACGCGCCACGTCGCCGCGGTAGGACTTGCAGACGAAGGCGAAGTCAGCCACGACGCGCGCTGCCCAGGCCGTCTACCGCCTTCAGGATGCGGCCCACGGCATCGGCCACCGTCACCGGCGGCACGTCCACGTCGGGCAGGCCGCCCTCGCGCCAGCGGCCGATGGCGGCGGCGAACGCCTCGACCACCGCCGGCTGCTCGCGCGTCGGCGCCACCCAGCCGCCGTGCCCGACGACCAGCGCGTCGAGCTGCGCGTTCTCGCAGGTCAGCGCCAGCACCGGCCGGCGCGCCCAGAAGTACTCGTAGAGCTTGGACGGGATGTACTCGCCGGCCTCGGCCATGTCGCCATGCATCATCAGCAGCACGTCGCACTGCTGCATGCGCTGCATCACGCGGGCGCGGCCCGACAGGCCGGTGGCCGGGTCGAACTCCAGCCGGCCGATCGGCAGCACCACGCCGGTGAGCTTCAACGACTCGACGAGCTGCGCCGCCTGCGGATCGAGCGCGCTGCCGTAGACCTCCAGCCGCAGCACCTCGCGCAAGGACGGATCGCGCTGGAGCAGCAGCGCGATGGCCTCGAGCGCCGGCGCCAGGCTGCGCGTCGGCGAGAGCGAGCCGAAGTGGCCGAACACGCACTGCGGGCCGCGCTGGTACTCGGTGCGCACGACCGGCGGCTCGGCGCCGGGCAGCACCACGATGCCGCGCTCGCCGAGCTCGGGGTGGCGCCGGCGCGCCGCAGCCAGCGCGCCGTCGGTGAACCACCAGGCGAGATCGGCATGGCGGCAGATGCGTTCTTCCAGCCGCGCCAGGAAGCGCTCGTGCCGGCCCTGCGGTGCGCGGCCGGGAATGACCAGCGGGTCGTGCACCTCGACGATCCAGCGGCAGCCCGTCCAGCGCTTGAGCCAGTAGCCGGCCAGGTGTGCCGAGAACACGCCGCCGGTGGAAAACACCAGCTCGACCTCGCCGCGCTTGACCAGCCCGCGGCCGCGCAGCAGCGCCGGGATCGCCCACGACCACTGGCTGCGCAGCCCGCCGAGCAGCCGTTCGACGAGGATGGGCAGCGCCAGCAGCACCGTGACGATCAGGCTCAGCACGCGGTACACGACTCCACGGCCGAAACGCCGCGCCAGCACGTGGCGCAGATCGAAGCGGATGCCCGCCGGGCCCCAGGGCAGCATCTGCACATGCGTGACCTGCGGGTCGGGCTGGCCCATCACGCTGCTGAACACCACGGGCTCGATGCCGGCGGCCAGCAGGTGCGGGATCTTGTCGGTGATGGTCACGCTCTCAGCCCGCCCGTCCACGTTGTAGGCGTGGGACAGGATCAGCCAGCGGCGCTTGCCCGGATCGCTCATCGCGCCTTGTCGGGCGACGCGGCCTTGGGCACGCGGCCCATCAGGTAGAACTCCGGATTGGGCTGCATCGAGGTGAGGTTGGCCATGCGGTTGGACAGGCCGAACAGCGCCGTGATGGCGCCGATGTCCCAGATGTCTTCCTCGCTGAAGCCGTGCGCGCGCAGCGCCTCGAAGTCGGCCACGCCCACCGACGCGGAGTCGAGGCAGACCTTCATCGCGAAGTCGAGCATCGCGCACTGGCGCGGCGTGATGTCGGCCTTGCGGTGGTTCACCGCCACCTGGTCGGCAAGCATCGGCTTCTTCTCGTAGATGCGCAGGATCGCGCCATGCGCCACCACGCAGTAGAGGCACTTGTTGGCGCCGCTGGTGGCCACCACGATCATCTCCTTCTCGCCCTTGCTCAGGCCCGAGGGGCGCAGCATCAGCGCGTCGTGGTACGCGAAGAACGCGCGGAACTCGTCGGGCCGGTGCGAGAGGGCCAGGAACACGTTGGGCACGAAGCCCGACTTCTCCTGCACCTCGACGATGCGCCGCTTCACGTCGTCGGGCAGCGATTCGAGGGCGGGCACGGGATAACGCGAGATCGGTTGGTTCATGCTCATGCGGGGCTCCGGAATTGCAGCGCGTGCAGTCTGGCATACAGGCCGCCGGCGGCGAGCAACTGGGCGTGCGTGCCCTGCTCGACGACGCGACCACCCTCCAGCGCGACGATGCGGTCGGCGCGCTCGATGGTCGACAGGCGGTGCGCGATGACGATGCTGGTGCGCCCGGTCATCAGCCGCTCCAGCGCGTCCTGCACCAGGCGCTCGGACTCGGAATCCAGCGCAGAGGTGGCCTCGTCGAGGATCAGCACCGGCGCGTCCTTGTAGATCGCGCGGGCGATGGCCAGCCGCTGGCGCTGGCCGCCGGAAAGCTGGCTGCCGTTGTGGCCGATGGCGCTGTCGATGCCTTGCGGCAGCGTCTGCACGAAGTCGAACAGGTTGGCGCCGCGCAGGGCCGCGTCGACACGCGGGCGATCGATTTCGCCGCCCAGCGCGACGTTGGCCGCGATGCTGTCGTTGAACAGCACCACGTCCTGGCTGACCAGCGCGAACTGGCGGCGCAGCGCGTCGATGTCCCACTCGCGCAGCGGTGTGCCGTCGAGCAGCAGGCTGCCGCTGCTGGGTTCGAGGAATCGCGGCAGGAGATTGACGATGGTGCTCTTGCCGGCGCCCGAAGGGCCGACCAGCGCGACCGTCTCGCCCGGCGCGAGCGTGATCGACACCCGGTCGAGCGCCGGCGCGGCGGCTCCGCCGTACTGCAGCGTCACCTCGCGCAGTTCGAGCCGACCTTCGCAGCGCGCCGGCGCATGCACGCCGCCCACCTCGGCCGGCGTGGTGTCGACCAGGTGGATGCCACGCTCCAGCGCGGCCACGCCGCGGGTGATCGGGCCGGCCACTTCCGACAGGTGCTTGATCGGCGCCACCAGCTGCAGCATGGCCATCACGAAGGCCACGAAGCCGCCCACCGAGCCGCCGCTCTGGCCGCTCTGCCACAGCGCCACGACGATGACGGCCGACAACGCGCAGGCCGCGAGCATCTGCGTCAGCGGCGTCATCGTGGCGGCGGCGACGGCGGCCTTCACCGACAGGCGGCGCAGCGTCTCGCTGACGCGCGCGAAACGCGAGGCCTCGCTGGCCTGCGCCGAGTGCAGGCGCACGATGCGCCAGGCGAGCACGTTCTCTTCGACCACGTAGGCGAGCTCGTCGGTGGCGCGCTGGCCTTCCACGGTCAGCCGGTGCAGCCGCCTGCTCAGCGTGCGCATGATCCAGGCCACCGCGGGGAACAGCACGCCGACGAACAGCGTCAACCGCCAGTTCAACCACATCAGGTAGCCCAGCAGTGCCACCAGCGTGAGCGAGTCGCGCACCAGGCCGGTCATCGCGTGCATCAGCTGGCCGGCGCCGGCCTGCACCTCGTAGGTGACGGTGTTGATCAGGCTGCTCGACGCATTGCGGGAGAACAATGCCGGTTCGGCATTCATCAGCCGCGCGAACAGGGCACTGCGCAGTTCCACCATGCCGCGGTTGGCCGCCCAGGCCAGGCCGTACTGGGCGATGAAGCCCGCGAAACCACGCAAGCCGAACAGGCCGATCACGATCACCGGGATCTGCCACAGCGGCATGCTGCGCTGCTGGAAGCCGGCGTCCAGCAGGTGCTGCATGAACGACGGGATCATCGGTTCGGTCAGTGCGCCGATCACCGAGCCGACGAAGGCGAGCACGATGCCGCGGCGGCTGGAACGGAAGTAGGGCGCGATGGCGCCGATGCGCTGCCAGAACGTGCGCGAGGCCACTTGCGCGGCTTTTTCGCTCATCCGGGGAACTCCGGCCGCTGCGCGGGACTCTGCAGGAACATCAGCTTGATGTACTTGTAGTAGGTGTACTCGGCGTTGTAGATGGCCAGCATCAAGCCGTGCTGCCCGTCCAGGAAGCCCAGACGAATCACATAGGTCCGCAGGAATGCCATCAGCCCATGCAGCACGGCCTTGAAGACGCTGCCCCGCTTGCCCGCGGCCAGCATGTCCCGCGCATGGCCGCTGGAGTAGCGGTCGAGCTTCTCCAGAACGTCGTGCATGTTCGGGTAGCTGAAGTGCACGATGCTGGCCTTCAGGTCGGCCACGCTGCCATCCACCGTCATGTGCGCATGCAGGAAGTGGTCGGTGAAGCCGGCCTTGGCGCGCCGGCCCAGGCGCAGCGTGTAGTCGGGCCGCCAGCCGCTGTGGCGGATGAACTTGCCGCAGAACTCCGACAGGCGCGGCAGCCGGTAGCCGTCGTGCGCGCCGCTGCGGATGGCCTGCCGGATCTCTTCGCGAAGCTCAGGGCTGATGCGCTCGTCTGCATCCAGCGACAGCACCCACTCGCTGGTGGCCATCGAGAAGCCGCGCGCCACCTGCGGGCCGTAGCCGGGCCAGTCGGTCTCGACCACGCGCGCGCCCGCTTCGCGCGCCAGGCGCGCGGTGGCATCGGTGCTGCGGGAGTCGAGCACGAGCACCTCGTCGGCGAACGAAGCGCTCGCGATGCATTCCGCAATGTTTCTTTCTTCGTTTTTCGCGACCACCACAATGGTGAGCGAATGCGGGTTCGGCATGGTGCGTGGGGTATCGCCCTCTATCATGCGAATTGTCGCCGATCCCACCAAAGCCACCTGCGGCGAGGCCTGGACGGCCCGTCGCCACGAACATCATGAAAAGAAGAACCGTCCTCCAACTGGCCGCGCTGCCCGCTTCTCTGGGGCTGTTCGGCACCGCGCAGGCGCAGTTCCGCGTCGAGATCTCCGGCGTCGGCGCGACGCAGCTGCCCATCGCCGTGCCGCGCTTTCGCGACGAGGAGAAGGCACCGCAGCCGGTGTCGGCGATCATCCGCGCTGACCTCGAGCGCAGCGGATTCTTCCGCCCGATCGACGCCAACGGCGTGGCGCTGGACGAGAGTTCGCGCCCCGTGATGGCCGACTGGCGCGGCCGCAGCGCCGACGCGCTGGCAGCCGGTTCGGTGCAGCGCCTGGCCGACGGCCGCTTCGACGTGCGCTTCAAGCTGTGGGACGTGGTCAAGGGCAGCGAGATCGGCGGCCAGGCCAGCGCCGTCGACGCGGCCGACCTGCGCCTGGCAGCGCACCGCATCGCCGACTACATCTACGAGAAGCTCACCGGCGACAAGGGCGTGTTCTCGACCCGCATCGCCTACGTCACGCGCGGCGGCGGGCGCTACACGCTGCGCGTGGCCGATGCCGACGGCGAGGGCGGCCAGGTGGCGCTGAACAGCCCCGAGCCGATCATCTCGCCGGCCTGGTCGCCCGACGGCCGCGAGCTGGCCTACGTGTCCTTCGAGAGCCAGAAGGCGGTGGTCTACGCACAGGAAGTGATGTCCGGCAAGCGGCGGCCGATCGCGAACTTCCGCGGCTCCAACAGCGCGCCGGCCTGGTCGCCCGACGGCAGCACGCTGGCCGCCACGTTGTCGCGCGAAGGCGGCTCGCAACTCTTCCTGATGGACCGCAACGGCGGCAACGTGCGGCGCCTGACCAGCAGCCAGGCGATCGACACCGAGCCGGTGTTCGAGTACCCCGACGGCAAGCGCATCTACTTCGTCAGCGACCGGGGCGGCGGCCCGCAGGTCTACCGCATCGCCACCGGCGGCGGCAACGTCGAGCGCATCACCTTCGGCGGCAGCTACAACATCAGCCCGGCCGTCAGCCCCGACGGGCGCACGCTGGCCTTCATCGCGCGGCAGGGCAACAGCTTCAAGCTGCACACGCTGGACCTGTCCTCGCCGGGCTCGCAGCCGGTGCCGCTGACCGACACCACCGACGACGAGAGCCCGAGCTTCTCGCCCAACGGCAAGCTGATCATCTATGCCACGCGTGCCGGCGGGCGCGACGTGTTGATGACCACCACGCTCGATGGCAAGATCAAGGCCCGGCTGGTTTCCACCACCGCCGATGTGCGCGAGCCCAACTGGAGCCCGTACGGCCGCTGAGGGCCTGCACGCCATGCAGACTGCAACCCGTTCCCTGTCGCCGCGCATTGCGGCCCTGTCCCACCGATCCGAAGAGGAGCACACCATGAACTCGACGCACCACCATCATCTGCCCCGGGCTGCTCTGGCCCTGCTGGCCGCCGCCGTGCTTGCCGGCTGCGCGAGCACGCCGCTCGAAGATACCAAGGCGCCCGTCGAGTCGCGCAGCGCCGGTGCCGCGGGCGGCGCCGGTGCCGGTGGCGCGAGCTCGGGCACCTCGCAGAGCAAGGTCACGCCGGTCGACCTGGCGAAGACCGACAACGCGATGATGAGCAACCTGCCGCGCATCGTGTTCTTCGACTTCGACAGCTATGTCGTGAAGGACGAGTTCCGGTCCACCGTCGAGGCCAACGCGAAGGTGCTGTCCGCCGACGCCAAGAAGAAGGTCACCATCGAAGGCCACACCGACGAGCGCGGTGGCCGCGAATACAACCTCGCACTCGGCCAGAAGCGTGCCGAGGCCGTGGCCAAGTCGCTGGCGCTGCTCGGGGCCACCAACGCGCAGATGGAAGCCGTGAGCTTCGGCAAGGAGCGCCCGGCGGTGCAGGGCAGCGACGAGGCGGCGTACGCGAAGAACCGCCGCGCCGAACTGGTCTACCGTTGAGACGGAGCCGCTGATGTCGCCGATGTCGGTACTCACGCGGGGCGTCGCGGTGCTCGGCCTGGCGGGGGCGCTGCTCGCGCCGGCCCGGGCCGGCATCTTCGACGACGACGAAGCGCGCAAGGCCATCCTCGACCTGCGCCAGAAGCTCGAGCAGAGCAACGAGGCGCAGCGCGTTCGCCAGGCGGAGCTGAACGCGCAGATGGCCGACCAGCTCTCGCAGCTCAAGCGCAGCCTGCTCGACCTCAACAACCAGCTCGAGCAGATCCGCTCCGAGATGGCCAAGATGCGCGGCCAGGACGAGCAGCTCGCGCGCGACGTCGCCGAACTGCAGCGCAAGCAGAAGGACGTGCAGTCCGGCATCGACGAGCGCATCCGCAAGCTCGAGCCGGTGAAGGTCTCGCTCGACGAGAAGGAGTTCCTCGCCGATCCGGAAGAAAAGCGCATGTACGACGAAGCCTTCGCGTTCATCCGCAAGGGCGACTTCAATGCCGCTGCCGCCGGCCTGTCGACCTTCGTGCGCCGCTACCCGCAGAGCGGCTATGTCGATTCGGCCCAGTTCTGGCTCGGCAACGCGCAGTACGGGCGGCGCGAGTACAAGGAGGCGATCGGCTCGTTCCGGGCGCTGCTGTCCGCGCGGCCCGAGCACCCGAAAGCGCCCGAGGCGATGCTGGCGATCGCCAATTGCCAGGTCGAACTGAAGGACACCAAAGGCGCGCGCAAGACCATCGGCGAGCTGGTGCAGGCCTACCCGAAGTCGGAGGCCGCGCAGGCCGGCCGCGAGCGACTGGCCTCGATCAAGTAGCGGGCGGCGCCCGTCGCGGCAGGCAGCGCAGTCGCGCTGCTTAAAATCGCGGCATGCAGGAAATCGACATCCAGGCCCTCGGCCGCACCGTGCTGTGGGCCTCCTTCGCGCTGGCGGTGGTCTTCGGCGCCATCGCGCAGCGCACGCACTTCTGCACCATGGGGGCGGTGTCCGACATCATGACCATGGGGGACTGGTCGCGCATGCGCATGTGGGTCACCGCGATGGGCGTGGCGATGGTCGGCTTCAACGCCATGGTGGCGCTGGGCTGGCTCGACGCCGGCAAGACCGTCTACGGCGGGCCGCGCTTCATCTGGCTGTCGGCATTGGTGGGCGGCGCGATGTTCGGCTTCGGCATGGTGCTGGCCTCGGGCTGCGGCAGCAAGACGCTGGTGCGCATCGGCGGCGGCAACCTCAAGTCTCTGGTGGTGTTCTTCGTGCTCGGCATCGCCGCCTTTGCGACGCTGCGCGGCATCACCGCGGTGCTGAGGGTGGCCACGGTGGACGCGGTGGCGATCTCCTTCCCCGGCGGTCAGGACCTGCCCTCGCTGCTCGCTGCGGCGACTGGCATGACCCGGCAAACGCTCGCCGGTAGCGTCGGCGTGGGCCTGGGCGGCGTGCTGCTCGCGTGGGCGCTCTCGCGCCAGGAAGGCCGCAGCGCCGACAACCTGCTCGGCGGGCTGGGCCTGGGCGCCGTGGTGGCGCTGCTGTGGTGGGTGTCTGGCCGCCTCGGCCACGTGGCCGAGGACCCGAACACGCTGCAGGAGGCCTTCTTGGCCACCAACTCGCAGCGCATGGAGTCGCTCACCTTCGTCGCCCCGATGGCCTATACGATCGACTGGCTGATCTTCTTCAGCGACAAGAGCAAGTTGCTGACGATCGCCATCGTCAGCACGGTCGGCGTGGTGGTGGGCTCGTGGCTCTACGCGATCGCCACGCGCAGCTTCCGCTGGGAAGGCTTTCGCGGTGTGCAGGACACGGCCAATCACCTGCTCGGCGCCGTGCTCATGGGCATCGGCGGCGTCACCGCGATGGGCTGCACCATCGGGCAGGGCCTGTCGGGCCTGTCGACGCTGAGCCTGACGAGCTTCGTTGCCGTGGCCGCCATCATTGCCGGTGCGGTGGCCGGGCTTCGCTTCCAGTTCTGGCAGGTCGAGCGTTCGGCATGAGCCCGCAGGGCCGCCCCAAGGGCGAATTCCGGAGTGCGCAGCACGAAGGTTCTCCAGTGAGCGCCGGGCCTGTGCTCGCGGACGCCGATCTCGAGCGGCGCTTCGGCGGCCTGCGCCGCCTGTATGGCGACTTGGCCTATGACCGCATTCGCGCGGCGCGTTTCGCCGTGGTCGGCGTGGGCGGTGTGGGCTCGTGGGCGGCCGAGGCGCTGGCGCGCAGCGGTGTCGCCGAACTCACGCTGATCGATCTGGACCACATCGCCGAATCGAACATCAACCGGCAGGTGCAGGCGCTCGGCGCGACGCTGGGCATGGCCAAGGTGAAGGCGCTTCGCGCGCGCATCGCCGACATCCACCCGGGCTGCGTGGTGCACGAGGTCGAAGCCTTCGCCGAGGCCGACAACTGGCCCGCCGTGCTGCCGCAGCCGGTGGATGCCGTGATCGATGCCTGCGACCAGCTGCGTGCCAAGGCAGCGATGGCCGCCTGGGCGATCGCGTCGGGAACGCCGCTGGTGGTCGTGGGTGCTGCGGGCGGCAAGCGGCGCCCGCAGGCGGTGGAGGTCGACGACCTGAGCGCCGCGACGCACGACCCGCTGCTTGCCGCGCTGCGCCAGCGCCTGCGCCAGCACCACGGCGCGGCGCGCAAGGGCGCAATCGGCGTGCGTTGCGTGTTCTCGCGCGAGCCGGTGGTGGCGCCGGTCGATGCCTGCGACGTGGAGGGCAACCTCAATTGCCACGGCTACGGCTCGACGGTGAGCGTGACCGCGACCTTCGGCCTGGTGGCCGCGCAAGTTGCGCTAGAATGCGCGGCTGTCGCGAGCTGAAGACTCGGCCAAACAAGCCGCTATAATCGTGGGCTTTTCGGGTCGTTAGCTCAGTCGGTAGAGCAGCGGACTTTTAATCCGTTGGTCGCGTGTTCGAGTCACGCACGACCCACCACCGAAGGTGGCAAGATTTCGGGCTCTTAGCTCAGTTGGTAGAGCAGCGGACTCTTAATCCGTTGGTCGAGTGTTCGAGTCACTCAGGGCCCACCAAAATTCTTGGTTAGAAAACAAGGACTTAGCGCGAGCTAGGTCCTTTTTTCTTGGGCGCATCGGACGGATGCTTCCGTCGGTTGTGACGGATTTGTGCCGTAGTTTGGCGCGCGCGCCCTGGCGGCACACGTGGTGTGCGTTGCTTTCCCTCTCGCTTTCATCGCATCGCGCGGTCTCGTCCGCCAACGGTGCTGCGGTCGCGCCGCTGGCCATCGCATCCGCCTTGTCCTGAGAAGTGTTCTTATCAGGACGTCATTTGGCATGGGAACATTTGGCGGCGGCACTTTGCGGTCCGGCCTGACGCGAAGCGCCATCAAGTGACGGTGGGCGGTCCGCCGCATTCAGGGTTCGCACTTGCGCAAGGTCAATCGTTCATGGCAGCTCAGGCGTAGGCTGATTCGTCTGTGTCGGGTCGGCTCAGAGCCGAATGGGAGACTGCAATGAAGGACCACCTTGTGGCCGTGATCACGGCAGCCATGCTCGCGGCGGTCCCGTGGGCTGCGCAGGCACAGACGGCGAAGCCGCCGCAGTCATCGGGGGTGCCTGACGTGAAGGCCTTCGACCAGCACCTGGCCGAAGCGCAGGTCCACATGCAGCGGATGCAGGAGCAGATGGATCGCCTGCGCAAGACGCAGGATCCCCTGGAGCGTCAGAAGCTTCTGCAGGATCACTACCAGTCCATGCAGAACGCCATGGGCGCGATGCACGGGATGTGGGGCCCCGGAATGATGGGTGGTCAAGGGATGATGCATGGCCCTGGAATGATGGGCGGCCCGGGAATGAAGGGGTGGGGAGGCATGCATGGCCACTACTCCAGGCTCACGCCCGAGCAGATGAAGCAGCGCCAGTACATGACGGAACAGTACATGGGCATGCAGCAAATGATGATGGACCACATGATGCAGCGTCAGCAATGGATGACGCCGTCACCTGCGTCCGCGGGCAAGTAGGCAGCCTCAGAGCGCAGCAGGCGCTGCCTCGATCGTCGCGGCCTGTGGTCGCTCCTTTACCCGCATCGGTGGCGCCGTGCGGCGATCAGACGGCACGGGGCTCATCTTGCCGTCGCTCTTGTGGCCCGTCAGTGTGAATGCCTGTGGTGTTCGTCTGGATAGTGTTCGTGCGAGTGGGTCATCGGATCGTGCCGATGACGGTGCGTATGCCGGACCGGAGCTGGGTCACCGAGGGGATGGTGATAGTGGTGGACGTCGTGTTCATGCTCGTGCTCATGCTCCAGGGGCAAGTGCCCATGGGTGTGCACATGCCGCTCGATGATGTGCAGCCAAACTCCAAGCCCCATCAGTCCACCGGCAACGAGGAGTGTCGAGGTCACGGGCTCGTCAAGAATCAGTACAGCCAGGACGGCGCCGAAGAACGGCGCGACCGAGAAATACGCGCCGGTGCGCGCGGTACCCAGGTGCCGCAGTGCGACCACAAACAGCGCCAGGCTGATGCCGTAGGACAAGAAGCCCAGAATGGCCGCCCCGGCCAACACGCCCATTGACGGCAACGGCGCGCCCAGCGTCAGCGCAATGGTCAGGTTCATCGACCCCGCAGCCAGTCCCTTGACCATCGCCACCCAGGTGGCGTCGGCCAGAGACACCTTGCGAGTGAGGTTGTTGTCGACCCCCCAAGCCAGGCAAGCGCCCAGTACCGCGAGGGCTGGCCACAGTGCGCCGAACTTCGCTTGACCCGGCCAGCTCAGGACGACAGCGCCTGCCACGATGGTCAACATCCCCAGGGCAATGCGCAGATCGAAGTTCTCTCTGAAGACAAACCACGCCAGCAGGGCGGTGAACACGCCTTCGGCATTGAGCAGGAGCGCGGCGCCTGAGGCCGGCATGGCCGTCAAGCCGAACATCAGCAGCACCGGGCCGACAACGCCGCCCATCATTACCGCACCGGCCAGCCATGACCATTCGCCAGCTTGGAGGTGCGCCGGGGGCGCCTGCCGCATCAGCCGCAAGGTCGCCAGCCCGAGACCGGATCCCAGGTAAAGCAGGCCAGCCAACATCCACGGACTGATGCCGGCCAGCAGTACCTTGGCCAGCGGCGTGCCGGCGCCGAAGAGCGCTGCCGCGAGCAAGGCCGCAGCAGCGCCGGCTGGTAGCCAGCGTGCAGGGAGATGAGGGTTCAACGTCACTCGACCAGTATCGCCCTGGTCAGCGGACGGACACGTCGGCGACGAGCCTCGCCTTCAGGGCACGTTCGCGGGTTGCGGCTTGCGGCTCGGCCACCCACTCGTACGTGCTCTTCCAGGCCCACACCGTGCCGTCGATGCGGACGAAGCGGATCTCGCCTGCCTGGCCCTCCACCGTCGTGCTCTGGCGCTTGCCGTCGAACTCGAAGGCGACGCTGTGGCTGCCGGGCTTGAACTTCAACCTGACCATGGTGTCGGGCAGTGTGTCGACGCCGGCGCCGCCGTCCGGGTAGACCTTCACGAAGTTACGGCCGTCCCCCCAGTTGCGCCGCACGACGTAGACGGTCAGCGCATCGCGGTCCGGCGCGAAGCGCTTGGCCTCGGCATCCGCGTTCAGGCTGGGCACCGCCACCGGGGTGCAGGCAATCACCCGGCCCTTGTTGGTCTTGTAGCAATGCGGCATTTCAGCGGTGGGATCGGGCGGAGTGGGCGTCGCGCAGCCAGCCAGCAGCACGGCGGTCCCCAGCGCTACCACGGCGATCAGTCGGTGCGTGTCCATGGCCATCACTTCAGCGTGAAGCGGGCAGTGGCCGGTTTGCCTGCGATCGTCACAACGGCCACCGCCTTCGTGCCGGGGCCGACCTTGAAGCTGCCAGTGGCCTCGAGCCTGTCGCCGGCCGGCTTGAGTTCGACCTCCTGCTTCTCGGTGCCGGTCAGCAGCGTGACCTTGGCGCTGGCCTTGGACACGTCGGCGGCCTTGCCGTGGTCGCGCAGGAACAGCTGGATCGTGGTCGGCCTGGCGACGAGTTCGTAGTCCATGTCCTTGACTTCGACGACCACCCCGCCGTGCATCGGCTTGTGCTCGTGGGCGTGGTCATGCTTCTCGCCGGCCGCGGACGCGGGGACGGCCAGGGCGAGGGCGATGGAGGCGAGCAGGGCGTGCTTCTTCATGGGGATCCTTTCGGGATGGTGGGTGTGGGCAGGGAAGGGGTCAGAGGGCCTCGGCGTCCTTGTCGTCCATCAGCCGTTCGGCATCCTTGCGGCCGAAGAGCCAGAACATCGCGGGCGTGAGGAAGGTGTCGAGCAGGGTCGAGCTGATCAGGCCGGAGAAGATCACCACGGCCACCGGGTGCAGCACCTCGGTACCCGGCCGCTCCGCTTCGAATAGCAGAGGCGCCAGCGCGAAGGCCGTCACGAGCGCCGTCATCAGCACGGGAGATAGCCGCTCGAGCGAGCCGCGCACGATCATCTTGGTGTCGAAGCTCTCGCCTTCGAAGCGCATCAGGTTGATGTAATGGCTGACCTTCAGGATGCCGTTGCGCACCGAGATGCCGGCCAGGGTGATGAAGCCCACCAGCGCCGCCACCGACAGGGGCTGGCCCGACAGCCACAGGCCAATCACCGCGCCCACCAGGGCCAGCGGAATGTTCACCATGATCAACGCCGACAGCGTCGTGGACTTGTAGCGGCTGTACAGCACCACGAACATCAGCACCAGCGAGACGATCGACAGCAGGCCGACCAGGCGCGAGGCCTCCTCCTGCGCCTGGAACTGGCCGCCCAGCGTGATGAAGTAGCCCTCCGGCAGCTTGGTCTCGGAGACGATCCTGCGGATGTCGGCCACGATCTCCGACAGCGCGCGGCCGGAGGCGTTGGCCGACAGCACGATGCGCCGCTTGCCATCGTCGCGGCTGATCTGGTTCGGGCCGTCGCCGTCCTCGATGGAAGCGACCTTCGACAGCGGGATGCGGCCGGTCGGCGTCTCGATGAGGATCTGGCTCAGGCCCTCGATCGAGCGCGCCGACTCGGGCAGCTTGACCACCAGCGCGAAGCGGCGTCCGCCCTCGACGATCTGCGTGATCTTCTCGCCCTCGACCAGGCTCTGCAGCGTGGCCAGCACCTGTGGCGCCGGCACGCCGTACTGCGCGGCAGCGGCATAGTCCACGCGCACCTTGATCTGCGGCGCCAGAACCTGCTTCTCGATCTGCAGGTCAGCAATGCCCGGGATCGTTGCCAGGCGCTGGCGCAGCGCATCGGCCTGGCCGCGCAGTGCATCGAGGTCCTCGCCATAGATCTTCACCGCGATCTGCGACCGCACGCCAGAGAGCATGTGGTCGATGCGGTGCGAGATCGGCTGGCCGATCTCGATGGCTGCCGGCAGGTTGGCCAGCCTGGCTCGGATGTCCGCCTTGACCTCGTCCATGCTGCGCTTGAGCTCGGCCGTGGGCACGATGCCGACATCGAGCTCGCTGACGTGCACGCCTTCCGCGTGCTCGTCCAATTCGGCACGCCCGCTTCGTCGCCCGACGTGAGTCACTTCCGGCACCTGGCTCACCAGCGTCTCGGCCTGGCGCGCCACGGTTGAACTCTCGGTCAGCGTGACGCCGGGGTTCAGGCGCAGGCCGATGAGCAGCGTGCCTTCGTTGAACGGCGGCAGGAAGGTGGTGGGGAAGAACGGCACAGCAGCCGCTGCGGCCACGACGGCCAGACCGGCTGCCGCGAGTGCCGCCTTCGGCCTGGCCAGGACGACGTGCAGGCTGCTGCTGTAGCGCGCTTTCAGCCACGCGAGAACCTTGGTGTCGCCGTGGTCCAGGTTCTTCATGCGCGGCAGCAGATAGAAACTCAGGACCGGCGTGATCGTCACCGACACCACCAGCGAGGCCAGCGTCGAGACGATGAAGGCGATGCCCAGCGGCACGAACAGCTTGCCTTCCAATCCCGGCAATGCGAACAAGGGGATGAAGACCAGCACGATGATCACCGTTGCATACAGGATCGCGGAGCGGACCTCCATCGTGGCGTGGGCGACGACCTCCAGCGGATGAAGGCGCGAGTGCGGATGCTTGGCGCGGTCTTCCTTCAACCGCCGCAGCACGTTCTCGACACCGACCACCGCGTCGTCCACGAGCCCGCCGATGGCGATGGCCAGGCCGCCCAGCGTCATCGTGTTGATCGACAGCCCGAAGTACTTGAAGACCAGCGCGGTGATGAAGATCGACACGGGAATCGCCGTGAGCGCGATCACCGTTGGCCGCAGCGTCCCGAGGAAGAAGAACAGGATCGCCGCGACAAAGACCGACGCGCCAATCAGCTTGCCCTGCAGCGTGGTGATCGACGCCTCGATGAAGCTGGCCTGGCGAAAGGTGACGCGGGGTGCTTCCATGCCGGCCGGCAGCGAGGCCTTGAGCCCTGTCAGCGCCTCCTCGATCGACTTCGTCAGCGCGATCGTGTCTGCGGTCGGCTGCTTCTGGACCCCCAGGATCACGGCAGGCTTGCCTTCGAAGCCGGCATCACCGCGCTTGATCGCCGCGGCGAACGTGACCTCGGCGATCTGGCGCAGCAGGATGGGCTGCCCCCGGTTCGCACCGATCGCCAGGTTCTTCAGGTCATCCAGGCGCGACGTCCGGCCGAGGTTTCGGATGAGGTACTCGCGGCCATTGAGCTCCAGGAAGCCCCCGGAGGTGTTCGCGGAAAATCCCTTCAGCGCTCCTTCCAGCTGATCGTGCGTAATGCTGAGTTCGGCCATGCGCGCCGTGTTCGGTTGCACCTGGAATTGCCGAACCTCGCCGCCGATCGGGATCACCTGCGCGACGCCGGGCACCGACAGCAGGCGTGGCCGCAGCACCCAGTCTGCGTATTCGCGCACGGCCATCGGGCTGATCTTCTGCGGATCGACCGGAATGGCGATCTGCATGATCTCGCCCATGATCGAGCTGATCGGCCCCATGCGCGGCACGACGCCCTCGGCCAGACCTTCCTCCATCGATGCCAGCCGCTCGGCGACCAGCTGCCTCGCGCGGAAGATGTCGGTGCTCCAGTCGAAGGTGACGTAGAGGAAGGACAGGCCAGCGGACGAGGTGGAGCGAACGCTTTCCACGCCGGGCAGCCCGTTCATCGTCGTCTCCAGCGGGAAGGTGATGAGCTGTTCCACCTCCTCGGCGGCCATGCCGCCGGCTTCCGTCATGATGGTGACGGTCGGCTTGTTGAGGTCGGGGAACACGTCCACTGGTGTTCGCGACAGGGTGAACGCGCCGTAGGCCATCAGCACCACGCTGGCGATGATCACCAGCAGGCGGTTCGTCAGGCTGTTGTCGAGGAGCCACTTGAACATCGGGGGCTCCTCAGCGGACCTGGTTGATCAGGGTCGCGCCTTGTGTGGCGACCCGATCACCGGCTTTCAGGCCGGTGGTGACGGCAATGCTCACGCCGTCCAGCGGCTCCACGGTCACCGTGCGTGGTTCGAAGCGCTCGGGCGCGGTCTTCACCCACACGATGGTCTGGTTCGCCGGGTTTTTCATCAGCGATGCCACCGGCACCGCGATGCCCTTGACCAGCTCCTTGCCCTGGACGAAGACGCGAACCGGCTGGCCGACGGCCAGGGCGGTGAGGGCTTTGCCCTGCGCGCGGAAGGTCAGCGGAAGCGCCTGTTCGCGCAGGCTGCGGGCGCCGCCGACAAAGGCGAGCGGCACCCGCTCGCTGCCGACCGCAAGGGTCGCCCGCCCGATGCCGGCGGCGACCGCAGGGTCAAAGGCCAGGGCCTCGATGTGCAGGCGCTGAGGATCGACCACCTCGAACACCAGCTCGCGTGCATCGACCACCTGGCCGGCGACGACGTGGGTCGAAGCGATCACGCCAGAGACCGGCGCGACCAGGGCCTCGCGCGTTGCCAGCCCCGTGCCGACGGCAGCGATGCGCTCGGTCAGACTCAGCACCTCGCTCTCGGCCGCATCGATGTCCTTGCGCGGCACGGTGTCGGAGAGTTCCTTCAGCCGTGCGACGCGCTTGTCGGCCAGGGACTTCGCGGCGCGCAGCTCGGCCAGCTGCGCGGCCTGGTTCGAGCGCTCGATCGGCGCGGCCGAGGGAACGACGTAGGCCAGCACCTCGCCCTTGCGCACCGTCTGGCCTGCGGTCGGCAACCCGCGCGGTCCCGGTTCGACGCGGCCGGCGTTCAGGGGTTGCACCTTGCCGCCAGCGTTCGGGTCCATCACGACCTTGCCGTTCAGCTCGAACGAGCGAGGCAGTTCCGCTGCCTCGGTGAGCAGCGTGCGGATGCCGAGCTGGCGCTGCGCCGGCTTGGGCAGGAAGACGCCGCCGTCCGGCAAGCGTTGCGGGCCGTTGGCGCTGGGCGCCGCGGCGGCGCCGCCGTGGTCATGGCCTTCACCGGCATGGACAGGCCGCGCGTCGGCCAGAAGGAGCATCAGGGCTGCCAGCGGAGTAGCCGCGAGCGCCGAGAACGTGCGGATGCGATTCGGCTTCATGCGGGGGCTCCGGCGCGGAGTTGACGGTTGGCCGAAACGCGGCGGCCGACCACGATCAGGACGGCCAGGGCGGCGATGGCGCCTGCGGCCCAACCGGCGTACTCCTGCCAGCCGTGCGCATGTGCGGACTCGTCGGCATGCGCCTCCTCGTGGAGATCGAACTCGCCAGCCAACAGATCGGCCTCCGTGCCGGCCGTCACCGTGGCCGTGACGGGCAGGACGCCCGGCTTCGGCTCGGCTGCCAGCACGACTTCGTAGGCGTCCTCGTGCTTCTTGGCCTTGAGCTTGGTGCCGGCGATTTCGATCTCGATCTGGGCATCGGTGACCGGGCTGTTGTCGGCGGCGCGGTCCAGGTAGAGGGTGATCTGCTTGCCGTTGAGCACGCCCACCAGCTCGAAGGTCTCGGAGGCGGCCGCAAAGCGGGGCAGGGCGGGTCCGGCCGCCGCGGGAGCGGCTTCGCCATGGTCGTGGCCCTCGCCGGCGTGAGCCGGCGGGGACAGGAAGGCAGCCGTGGCGAGGCCAAGCGCAGCGATGAAGGATGTCAGTCTCATGGTGAGGATTCGCAAGAGGAGGTGGGTGTTCGGTTCGTTCGTCACTGCGGCAGCAGCCCGAGCGCCTGGCGCCAGGCCGAGATCGCAGCGGCCAGCTCGATGCGACTGCGCGCGGCCTGCCGCTCGGCCTCATGGGCCTCTGCGTCGATGCGCAGCCGGGTCGGCAGATCGGTCTCGCCCAGCCGGAACGACTTCTCGAAGAAGCCGCGTGTTTCGCGTGCCAGCGTCGCCCGCCGCTCGGCCGCTGCCAGCTGGACCCGCGCCGCGTCGACCCTTGCAACGACGGCGTCGCGCTCGGACTGCAAGCGCGTACGGTCAAGTGCAAGCTGGGCCTGGGCCTCGGCAGCATCGGCACGCGCGCTGGCCACTCGGCTGTCATGTCTCGGACCGCCACCGAACGGAATGCGCACGGCCAGCGTCACCGTCTGGCCGTATCGCTCGCCCGATGCGCCGCGATCGCGCGTCGTGGCCAGGGTCAGTTCGGGGTTTGCACGCGACTGCGTGGCAGCCAGCACGGCGGCGCGCTCGGCGGCACTGGCGCGGTCCTGCAGCTCCGCGATCGCCGGATGGGTACCCGCCTCGGTCGCGGCGGGCTCCGGTTCGGCAGCGGCCGTCACCGCGGGGGTCATCCCGATCGCGCCCCCAGACAAGGCCTTGACCTGCTGCAGCGCCGCCGTGGCCGCAGCCTCGGCCTGCGCCAGTCCCGCCTCCGCCGCGGCCACGGCGCCATCCGCCTGGTGCTGGTCGGCGCGGGCGAGCTCACCGGACCTGGCGCGACGCGAGACGTCAGCGGCGAGCTTGCGTGCGTTGTCGAGCTGGCCGCGCGCGATCTCGACATCGACGCCGGCACGCTGCCAGGTCCACCAGGCCTCGCGGACCGCCGCGGCCAGGCGCACGCGAGCGCCCTTGGCGCGGCTTTCGACGGCGGCTGCCTCGGCCTCCGCGAGCGCGCCGCTGCTGCGGCGTTCGCCCGGAAGCCACAACGGCACGGCGAGACCGACCTCGAGTTCCCGGGCACCGTCGTTGCGGGTGAGGCGGTCTGTCTTGTGACTGGCCTCGAACGCAGGCGGCTCGGGGGTCCAGGCTTCGGCCGCACGGCGCTGCGCCTGCGCTGCTTCTCGGCGGGACTGCAGCGCCAGCGCCTCGGGTTGACGTGCCCAGGCCGCCTCGAAGAGTTCCTTGAGGCCGGGCGTGCCAGGTCCGCCGGGCGTGGGGGCTGCCGGCGCCTGCGCCACTGCGCCAGCAACGGCACCGGTCAGGACGGCGGCAAGCAGGGCCTGCCGCACGCCGATCGTTGTTCGTGTTCTCGGATGCATCCGATGCTCCAGTGTGAAAAAGGGGGAACACGGGAGACCGGCGAGCCGCGACCAATGCGGTCGCGCCGACCCGAACGGGTTGCCGAGAGCGAGCTACGGCAACGCGCTCAGGCGTGGACGAGGTTCAGGAGGAGAACGAACCCGCCCCGCCGATCAGGCGAGGCGCGCCCACTGAGGGCGTTCAGGTTGGGCTGCCGCCTGGGCAGCGCACGGGGCATCGCCGGCTGGAGTCGGGGCGGCCGTGGCGCGGTCGTGCGCCGTGGTGACGAGCGACACCAGCATTCCTGTGCACTGACCGTGGCAATGGCCACAGTCTGCGTCAGGCGCTGAAGTAGCGCCTTCGTCAACACCCGATTGATCGGCCACATCCGCCGTTGCAGGCGCATGGCCGTGATCGGCGTGATCGTGGTGGCCGACATGGTCCGCTGCCGCGCCCGATTCATGGGCGCAGTAGTCCGCCACTGCCGCCCAGGACATCTGGGTGGGCAGCAGAACGAGCAGCAGGATGGCGAGCCAACGGCGCATGGGGTCAGAGTGTAGCGGCTACAGGGTTGACCCTGGGCATGCGAGGCCAAGCGGAGGCGTGAAGGACATCACCACCGTCCGGCGCGGACGCGCGCCACGTTGTTGTTCATCCAGCGGCGGATCGCGTGCACGAACAGCCACCGCTTCGGACCACGCAGGTTGGCGCCGTGCAGGGCATAGAACGCGTCGGGATCGTCAAAGATCCCGAAGTCGTCGACGATGCCCTCCTTCTGGATGAAGGTGTCCTGGCCACGCCACTCGATGTCCGGCGCCGACAGGTCCCGGGTGGCGGCGCCAAAGCCGCAGAAGCGTCGCGCACCGGGGAATCTGCGTTGCAGGCTGCGAAGGTATTGCGCGTCGAGGATGAATCCTTCGAGACAGACCCATCGCCCCTCGAACCAGACCTCCACCCAGCTGTGGATGATGCGCCGCGGCGCGAGGACATACGCAATCCCGGTGATCGCGCCCTTCTGGAGCGCCTTGTCGATGGTGAAACCGTGGAAACGGCACGGCACGCCGACGCTGCGCAGCAAGGCCATAAGCAGCGTGCCCTTGGTGTTGCACTGCCCATGGCCGTCGGCCAGCACGCGGGATGCCGGCAGATCGTCCGCCTCGTTGTAGCCGAATGCGATCTCGTCGCGGACGAAGTCGTAGACCGCGCCGATCCGCTCGCGCATCGGCAGCGCGCGCCACCCCCGTTCGGCGACGAGCCGCTCGAGGTCGGGATGTTGGGTGTCGAGCAGCGGCGTGCTGCGAAGCAGTGGCGAAGGTGTGTCGGACATGACTCGATCAGGGTGGCTCCAGGCGGCGACAGCCGCATTTCAGACCCTGAAGCCACTACCGGGTCAAGCCCGCCGCGCCGGCCGATCCCGGCCGGCGCTTGTGCGCGCGTCGGACCGCGGTCAGCGGCGGTTGGACGGATCGCGCCCGACGTAGGCGACGGCGGATTTCGCGCCGAAGCCCGGCGGTGCGATCTTGGCGAGGTCGACGCCACGCTGGTCCAGGCCATTGAAGGTCCATGCGAACTGCTGTCCGGCGTCGCCGCGGAAGGCGACCGTCTCGCCGTAGGCGATGTTCGGGCGCGGGGCCTGCGCCAGGTTGACGACACGAGCCGCGCTCGACACGGCGGCCGGCTGGCCGTAGATGGACTGCCCGTTCATGAAGGTCTCGCCAGCCGCGAAGCCGACGGCAGGCGCGGCCGCCACAACCAGCGCGGCCGACAGGCGGAGAAGGGATGACGAAGGTGATTGCATGAGTTCCTCGTGGTGGTGTGATCGGCTCTCGCTCAGCCGCATGCCCCGATGGCATGACCACGGACTCTAGAAATCGCCTGGCAACAGTCTCGGAACCGGCAGATGACAGTTCTGTCATCTGGCCCTGAGGCATGCGCCGGCTCAGTGAGCGCCGTGAACGTGGCGCCGCTTCGCCGGGGCCGCTGGCGCGGCGGCGGCGCGGTCGAGGCCGGTGAGGATGCCGCAATCCGCCAAGGCGTGGGGCGATGCGCACCGCGCGCGCAGTGACTTCAGATCCTTCTCCAGCGCTCGCAGTTCGCGAATGCGGTGCGCCACGTGGCCGATGTGCTCGTCCAGCAGGGCGTTGACCTCACCACAATCCTGCGCGGGCGACTCCCGCAGTGCGATGAGGGCCCGGATCTCGTCGAGCGTCATGTCCAGGTTGCGGCACTGCCGGATGAAGGCGAGCCGCTCGGCATGCGCCGGCAGGTAGACGCGGTAGTTGTTGTCCGCCCGGGCCGGCGGCGGCAGCAGTCCCTCGCGCTCGTAGAAGCGAATCGTCTCGACGAGTGTTCCGGTGGCCTCGGCCAGCGCTCCGATCTTCATGGCTCCAAGCTTTCAGGTTCCCTGATGGGGAGAGGGACTTGACTCTACACCGGCTACAGGGTTTGCAATGGCGGCAAGGTCAAAGAGGATTCCTGCGATGAGCCATTCCCATGCCGAAGGCGGCAACACACACCAGCACGATCACTGCGATGGTCACACCCACGCCCACGACGCCCGGCACATTCACCCTCCAGCGCAGGTGAAGGAAGCCGCGTGCGCGGACGACGGTTGTGGCGCCTGCGCCATGCCCGCGACGCCGGTGCAAACCGGCGCCCCGTCAGCGCGGGGGCGCAGTTTCCGGGTCGCGACGATGGACTGCGCGGCCGAGGAGGCCGAGATCCGGCGTGCCCTTGACGGCATGCCCGGCATTCGCGGTCTGCGATTCCAACTGGGCCAGCGGGTGCTCACGATCGATGCCGACGAGCCGTCGATCGCGCCGGCGCTGGCGGCCGTGCGCAAGTCCGGCTTCGACCCGCAGCCGATCGCCGGGGGCGAACCGGAGGCCGGCCATGCGGCGGGCGACGGTCATGATCACGAGGTCGTGCGAGGTCAGGTCCCCAAGCTGGCCGGGGCGCTGACTCTGGCCATCGGCGCCGAGATCATCGGCTACTTTGCGCCGGAGACCACGGCCTGGCGGGGGGCCGGTCTGGCCGTCGCGGCCATCGCGATCTGGCTCGCCGGCTTCGACGTCTACAAGAAGGGGCTGACGGCGCTGCGGCACGGGCGGCTGAACATCAACGCGCTGATGACCGTGGCCGTGACGGGCGCCTTCGCGATCGGCCAGTGGCCGGAAGCCGCCATGGTGATGGCGCTGTACGCCATCGCCGAGGCGATCGAGGCCAGGGCAGTGGACCGCGCGCGCAACGCCATCAAGGGCCTGCTGGCGATGGCGCCGGAGGAGGCTTCGGTTCGCCAAGCCGATGGCAACTGGGCGACGCTGCCCGTGGGCCAGGTCGCGGTTGGCGCTCTGCTGCGGGTGAAGCCGGGGGAGCGCGTTCCCATGGACGGCGTCGTCCGCTCGGGCCAGACCAGCATCAACCAGGCACCGGTCACCGGCGAGAGCATCCCCGTCGACAAGGCGAGCGGGGATCCGGTCTTTGCCGGCACGATCAACGAGTCGGGGACATTCGAGTTCGAGGTCACCGCACTGGCCTCGAATTCGACCTTGGCGCGCATCATCCACGCTGTGGAGGAGGCTCAGGCGACCCGGGCGCCGACGCAGGGCTTTGTCGACAGGTTTGCGGCGATCTACACGCCGGCGGTGTTCGTGATCGCCGTGGCAGTGGCACTGCTCGGCCCCTGGCTGCTCGGCTGGACGTGGCTGCAAGGCGTCTACAAGGCCCTCGTGCTGCTGGTCATCGCATGCCCCTGCGCGCTGGTGATCTCCACACCGGTGACGATCGTCAGTGGCCTGGCAGCCGCAGCGCGCCGCGGCATCCTCATCAAGGGCGGCATCTACCTGGAAGAGGCGCGCAAGCTCAAGGCAATTGCGCTCGACAAGACCGGCACAATCACCGAGGGCAAGCCGCGGCTGGTGGACTGGTCCGTCCTCGATCCGGCAACCGATGCCGCGAACGCCGAGCACATGGCCTTCGTGCTGGCCAGCCACTCGGACCACCCGGTGTCTCGCGCCATCGCCGCGGGGCTCAAGTCCAACAGCGTGCAGGCGCAGAACTTCAAGGCGCTGGCCGGTCGCGGGGTACAAGCGGACATCGCCGGCACCACCTATGTGCTGGGCAACCACCGGCTGATCGAGGAGCGTGGCCAGTGTTCGCCGGCCCTCGAGGCGAGCTTGCGCACCCATGAGGAAGCCGGCCGCACCGTCAGCCTGCTGGCCTCCGACGCCGGCCCGATCGCCTTGTTTGCCGTTGCCGACACGATCAAAAACTCGTCCCGCGAAGCCGTGGCAGCGCTGAAGGCAATGGGCATCACACCGGTGATGCTGACGGGCGACAACCAGGCCACGGCCACGGCCATCGCGCACGAGGCCGGCATCGACGAAGCGCGCGGGAACTTGCTGCCCGAGGACAAGCTCGAAGCGATCAAGGCGCTGCAAGCGGAACATGGCCTGACCGCGATGACCGGCGACGGCATCAACGATGCGCCCGCCCTGGCGCAGGCCGATATCGGCGTGGCGATGGGCGCGGCCGGTACCGACACGGCGATGGAAGCGGCGGACGTGGTCGTGATGAACGACGATCTGCGCCGCATTGCCGAGACGGTTCAACTGTCACGCTCGACGCATGTGGTGCTGTGGCAGAACATCACGCTGGCTCTGGGCATCAAGGCGGTGTTCCTGGTGCTCGCGGTCTTCGGCAGCGCGACGATGTGGATGGCGATCTTCGCCGACATGGGGGCCAGTCTCCTGGTGGTGGGCAACGGGCTTCGGCTGCTCAAGAAGGGGGGCAAGGCGGCATGACACCGGGGTCGGTCCTGGGCGCTGCTTTGGAGGGAGTTGTCTCTGAACGCTCGTCCCCGCCGGCCGCCTGTCGAGGTGGCCACCCCGTGGCCATGAGGGACGAGCAAATGCTGATGCCTCGTCCCTGTATCTATCCCACCAGATTCCGAGCGTGTGCTCGGCAATGAGGAGTCAGAAAGTGGATTGTCCCGTGTGCAAGACCGAGCGCCTGTCGATGATGGAGCGTCAGGGCATCGAAATCGACTTCTGCCCCAAGTGCCGTGGCGTCTGGCTGGACCGCGGTGAACTCGACAAGATCGTCGAACGCTCGGCCATGGAATCGAGTGCGGCGCCTCCGCTTCCGATGCCCGCCGCACCGCAGTTCCCTTCAGCGACACCCGAGCACGGCCACGGAGGTCACCGCTCGCGGCATGACGACCGCTACGCCAGTGGTCACAAGCGCAAGTCGTTCCTGCGAGATCTCTTCGATTGATCGCCGGGCCCGCAAACCCATGCCATTGACCGAGGCCTGCGAACGATGACGCACGCACCTGCGGGTCTCGCCGCACCACGCGCCGCGAGGGCTGCCCGGCACCGGCTCTGGTGGTGCCTCATGGGTTCGGCTGCTTTGCTGCTTTCTCTGGACCAGATCGTCAAATGGGTGGTGGCCACGAACCTGCCCTCTGGCGAAGCTGTTGCCGTCACCACCTGGTTCAATCTGGTCCATGTCCTCAATCCGGGAGCCGCGTTCTCCTTTCTGGCCGACGCGGGCGGTTGGCAGCGGCATGCACTCAGTGCGGTTGGCGTCGCCGTCAGCGCGACGCTGGCAGTGCTCCTCTGGCGCGGCGTTCGCAACCGACTCGAGACGCGGTCGCCTACGTCGGCATGATCGGCGGTGCGCTGGGCAATGTCGTCGACCGAATGCGCATCGGTGCCGTGGTCGACTACCTCGATCTGCATTGGCGCGACATGCATTGGCCTGCCTTCAATCTGGCAGACATCTTCGTCGTCGGCAGCGCGGCACTGCTGATACTGGTCTCGTTCCTGCCCGGGGGCGCCGGGCGTCGGGCCGGTCAAGGACACTCGACGTGAATGCCCAAGCGTCACGTACAGTTCCCCGGGCGAGAATGACGGGCATGATTTTCCCTGTTGCGAACCGCGTGTGGTCCCAATGCATTGCTGCGCTGCTGGCCGCTGGCCTGGCTTCCGCGGTCCATGCGCAGGTAACCGTCGACGGTGCCTGGGCACGTGCCACCGTGCCGAACCAGTCGGCCACCGGCGCCTTCATGCGGCTGACCGCCCAGAAGGATGTCATGCTGACGGGCGCCAGGTCCCCGGTCGCCGGCATCGTCGAAGTGCATGAAATGTGGCTGGACAAGGACATCATGCGGATGCGGCCTGCCGATCGCGTGCCCTTGAAGGCCAGGCAGACGATCGAGCTGAGGCCGGGCGGCCTGCACGTCATGATGATGGACCTGAAGAAGCAGATCAAAGCGGGTGAGCGCGTGCCCCTGACGCTCTTGTTCACGGCGGCCGACGGCAGCGTGTTGCAGGTCGAGGTGAACGCGACATCTGCCTCAGCGCCGCCGGTACGATGAGCGAGCATCGCGCCGCCGCGGAAGTCGGCAAAGGCCGGAACGCCGCGTTCTGGCTGCCACTGTTCGCGGCCTGGCTGCTGGCGCTGCTGGCCACGGCTGGCGCGCTGTTCCTGGGCGAGGTGATGGGCAAGACGCCGTGCGTGCTGTGCTGGTACCAGCGCATCGCGATGTTTCCGCTGGTGCTGGTGCTCGGCGTGGGCCTGTTCACATCGGATGTGCGCAGCGTTCGCTACGCACTGCCGCTGGCCGGCGTGGGATGGAGCATCGCCGCCTACCACGTGCTGGTCTACTGGGGCGTGGTGTCGAAAGACCTCGTGCCGTGCGGCAAGGGACCGTCATGCGCCGACGCCGACGTTCAGATGGCCGGCGTGGTGCCGATTCCGCTGCTGTCGCTGGCGGCATTCACGGGCATCCTGGTGGCGTTGTGGGTGGCAAGAGCAAGGGCTCGGAGGGCAATGGAATGAACAGGAAATGGATCGTTCTCGGCACGGCCTTGGCGGTCGTTCTGGCCTTCGTGGCCGGCGTCGCGGTCTTCACGAACCGCTCGAACCAGGAAGTCAAGCAGGCGGCGCAGATCAACAACGAAGCGCTGGTCCGGCCACACTCGCCCATCTTCGGCAACTCGGCGGCGAAGGTGACAATCGTCGAGTTCTTCGATCCGTCCTGCGAGACCTGCCGAGTCTTCTACCCGATCGTCAAGGGCATGGTCAACGCGAGCTTCGGCCAGGTCAGGCTCGTGATGCGCAATGCCCCGCTGCATCATGGGTCCGACACCGCCGTCAAGATCCTCGAGGCGGCGCGGGTGCAGGGCAAGTACTGGGAAGCGCTCGAGCGTGCCCTTGCTGCCCAGCCTCAATGGGCCTCTCATGACCGCCCACAGCCGGAAATGATTTGGGCTCTCATCGGCGACATCGGCCTCGACATGACGAAGGCGAGGGCGGATGCCGAGGGGCCGGCCATCGACCAACTGCTGCGGCAGGACATCGCGGACATGCAGGCACTGAAGGTCGATCGGACACCCGGGTTCTTCGTCAACGGCACGCCGCTGCGCGAGTTCGGCGAGGCGCAGTTGAAGGCACTTGTCCAGCAGGAACTCAAGAAGTCAGCGACGCCCTGAGCGAACTTGAGTGCCTTGCTGATCCGCCGCTTCGCCAGTGCGAGGCCCGGAGGCAACCGCTGAGTTCATCGAAGAATGCCGGTGAACATCCGCTGCCGCGTGGTGCATCACCCGCCTGCCGGGACGAGCACCTGATGCGGCCATGCCGGCCGGTTTCTGACGGAACTGTCATGTTGCCGTTCAGGGCGCGTCAGTCGCCGCCATCCACACTGGGTACCGTCTCAACGACCCCCAAGCAAACCATGAAGACCTCTTTGAGTGCCGCGCTCGCGACGCTGTCGATGTTGTTGGCGGGTACAGCGTCTGCGGCCAGCGTGTGCACGGCCGACGTCGCCAAGATGAAGCGCCTGGAGGACCGGGCCTTGGCGCCTGCGGCGACCACGGCGCCTGCCATGAGCGGCGTGACCCTCGCCGTCGCGAAGCGCCTGGACAATGCCGGGATGGCCGTGCCGTCGTCAGCGCCGGCCACCGGGCTCAGCCTGGCGGATGCCAAGAAGCTGGACCGCATGCCCGCGCCCGGCCGCGCTCGGGACATCGCGGGCAGTTGCCTCTGACCGTCAGGCCGGTTCGGTGGGCGTCGTCGGGATGACGAGCCCGATGGACGTGGTTCCGTCGCTCGAGGTGGCCGCCACCCGCCCACCGTGCATTCGCGCGATGGCGGCCACGATGGCCAAGCCCAGCCCGTGGTTGCGGGCCGCTCCGCTGCGAGAGGCATCGACTCGGTAGAAGCGATCGAACAGACGCGGCAGGTGTTCGGGCGCGATCGTCGCGCCCTGATTCACCACGCTCAGCGAGGCCTCGTCACGGCTTCCCTCGATCCGCACGACCACTTCGCTGCCCCGCTGCGCGTGCCGTGTGGCATTGCCGATGAGATTGGACAGGGCCCGCTGGAGCAAGCGGGCGTCGACGGCCCCACGCGCGTCGCCGTCGACGCGCCAACGCAGTCCGGCCTCTTCCATGTGGGCCTCGTGCAGTTCGGCCACCGCGCCGGCGACGTCGGCAAGGCTCTGCACGGTCTCGCGCCTAGCCGTCGCGCCGCGGTCAGCCTGGGACAGGAAGAGCATGTCCTGAACGATGAGGGACATGCGTTGCAGTTCCTCGAGGTGCTCGCCCAGCACCTCCCGCAGTTCATCGGCTTCGCGGGCCTTGCGCAGGGCGACCTCCGTACCTCCGATCAGCGTCGCCAGCGGCGTGAACAGTTCGTGCGCGACGTCGGCATTGAAGGCCTCCAGCTGCTCGTAGGCCCGGTGCAACCGGTCCAGCAGATCGTTGACATGCTGGACCAGTGCGGCGAGTTCCTCCGGCTGGGCCGATCCATCGAGCCGGCGATCCAAGGTGTCGGCCGCCAAAGCCTGGACCTGCAAAGCAAGGTTGCGGACCGGGCGCAGTCCAAGCTGCACCAGCGTGAAGCCGCCGATTGCAATGATGATCGATCCGGTCAGCGCGGCTGCGGCGAGCGTGCGGGCGAGTCTGGACAGCACACGGTCGTCTTCGGTGGTGTCCAGAGTCAGGGTCGCCTGGACCGGACCGGATGCCGTTGCCGCCTCAAACCGCGTGACCAAGGTCTGGCGCAATGGCGGCGCGGTGGGTCCGGCATACAGGACCTGGCCCTTCGCATCGGTGAGCACCAGTGTCAGGTCCTGCCGGCCGACCATCGCATCGTCGAGCTTGTGCGTCAGCGCCGCATTCCCCACCACGCCGGCCTCGGCGATGAGGTGACGCACCTGGAGTTGCTTCTGGCGCAGCGTGTCCGCCTGCCGGTCCTCGAAGCTCAGGGCTGTCACCGTGTAGACGCCCAGGCACGTCAGCGTGAGCCCCGCCAGGGCCAGCAGTGCGAGCCAGCGAGCCAGGCGGCGGTCGAGCGATCCAGCGTGCAGCCGACTCATGGGCTGCGGTCCTCGAGCACGTAGCCCATGCCGCGCACGGTGTGCAGCAGCGGGTGCTCGAAGGGCAGGTCCAGCTTCCCGCGCAGGCGCCGGATGGCGACGTCGATCACATTGGTGCCGTGGTCGAAATTTACGTCCCAGACCTGCTCGGCGATCTCGGTACGGGAGAGCACCTCGCCCTTGCGCCGCATCAGCAGCGTCAGAAGCTGAAACTCCTTTGCGGACAGTTCCAGACGCTGGCCGGCGCGCACTGCACGTCGCCGCGCCAGGTCCACCTGCAGGTCACCCAGCGACAGCAGCAGGGCGTCAGGCGCCGGCGCGGCGTCGGCGGCGCGGCGCAGCAGTACCTCGATGCGGGCCACCAGTTCGGAGAAGGCGAACGGCTTGACGAGATAGTCGTCCGCGCCGGCTTTCAGGCCGCGCACACGGTCTTCCACACGGTGCCGGGCGGTCAGCATGATCACCGGCGTCTGCTTGCTCTGGCGAAGCGCTGCAAGCAGGCCGAGCCCGTCGATGCCGGGCAGCATGGTGTCGAGCACGATGAGGTCGTGGCTGCCTTCGGTCGCCATGTGCAGCCCGTCGATGCCGTTGCCGGCCACCTCGACGACGTAGCCTTCTTCCGCGAGACCCTTGCGCAGGTAGTCGGCCAGCTTGGCCTCGTCCTCCACGATCAGGAGCTTCATGGCCGTGCCCCCGCCTGCTGGCGCACCAGGCCTGTCCAAACTGTCATCTGTTCGTTTCCTTCGTGTGGGGCGCCGATTCCTACAGTGGGCGCATGCCTTGGGGCATGCCATCGCAGGTCTCCTGCTCCTCCTCCTGAAAGGATCTCGACATGAATGTCTTCCGCCTCGCTCTGGTCCCGGCCGTCGCCTTCGCGTTCACGCTGCCGCTGGCGGCGCAGGCCAATTCGGTCTGGCACACCGCTGGCGGCGAAGCCGGTGTGACCTACCATCCCGAGCACTTCAAGAGTGCCAAGACCCGTGCCCAGGTGATGGCCGAGGTCGACGCAGCGCGCAAGGACGGCACGCTGGCGCTGTTGCAGCGTGGAGCGCCGCTGCCGGTCAAGAGTTCCGAGCCGCCGAAGACGCGGCAGCAGGTCATCGACGAGATGCGCGCCGAGTCGCCCGATGCCCGCCGCGCGCGCCTCGAACTGTTGACGGGCGGCTGATCTCGGCACACCGCTCACGGGCGGCGCGGCGGCTTCTTCTTCGCGGTCTTGCCGCGCCGCCTGCGCTTTGTGCTCGTGGTCATGTTCTTCTGCAATCGCTGGCTCAGTTCGGCGGAGTAGCTCAGCGGTGCTGGTGGCTGCTTGCGCGGATGTCCACGGCGCCACCAGCGGAAGATCCCATACGCCACCAGCGCGGCCAGCAGCACGCCGATCCAGATCCAGGTCATCGCCAGCGAGAGCTCGGGATCGGCCAGTCGGGGTCTCATGCTGGAATTCGCTGGCCCGTGCTGTTCGGGCACCGGCAATCGCTTGCGTCACGAGGTCGCAAGCGTCTTCAACCAACGTCCGCAACCAGTCGGAGGTTGCGCGTGCGTTCGCGGGCGTCGTCGATCGTTCCTGGTTCGAGGCGGTACTTGCTGCCCCAGGCCCAGACTTGCCCGATCACCTCGACCACCAGCACTTCGCCAGCCTTGCCCGAAATCTCGAGGCCTGCCGTCCCTTCGGGCCATGTGGCGGTCAGTACATGCTGTCCGGGCGCCAACCGCAGGCGCGCAAAGCTCTCGGGCACGGTTTGCGCTGGGGCCACCCCTGGGGTCGACACTGAGATCACGTGCTCCGTATCGCCCCAGCGCTTGCGCACGAGATAGACCGTGAGGCGATCGGCCGATCCACCGAAATCGAGAGCCTGCGACTCGACTTGCGCGGAGGGAACGGGACCTGGCGTGCAGGTCAGTTTGGGGCGGTAGCTCTTGCCGATGCGGTAGCAGTACGTCCCATCGGCGTTAGCCGGGCGCAATGGTTTGGTCATGCAACCGGTGGTCAGCAGCGCCGTGCCGCCCAGGGCTGCGGCCAGCAGCTTGCGTCGATCGAAGCTCATTCAGTTCTCCTTCAGTTGGCGGAAATGGCGCGTGGTCGCCGTGGCGACGACCGGACACGCCGGTGGTTGGGGCCGCAGTCGCCGCGGCTTCGGGCGCAACCATGGCTCCATGGCGCACGCCGGTCCGGTGGCCCACGCTGCAGGCCTAGGCATGGGCATCCTCACGCGATGGGGCTTCGTCGCCACTGCCTCCGGGACCAACGGCCACGTCGGCTTGTGCGCAGGGCTGCGTCTCGAGCTGAACCGTCGTGTGTCTGATGCGATGGTCCGCCGCGAGGACAGCGCGTGCCCGCTCGAGAAGTTCCGTGGGCGTCGCGACGTCGGGGGCATGCACCAGGTGAACCGTGAGACTGGGCCGGCCGCTGGTGACGGCCCACACGTGAAGATCGTGCACACCCAGCACGCCCGGCAGGCCCAGCAGGGACTGCCTGACCGCCGCGATGTCGATGCCTTCGGGAACCCCTTCCAGCAGGATGTTCAGGGTGTCCTTCAAGAGCACCCAGGTGCGCGGCAGCACCCACAGTCCGATGGCCACCGCGATCACCGAGTCGACCCAGTTCCACCCGGTGACGCGAATCACGATCGCGCCGGCGATGACGCCGATCGATCCCAGCATGTCGCTCCACACCTCGAGATAGGCACCCTTGACGTTCAGGCTGGCGTCCTTGCCCGAACGCAGCATCCACATGCTCGCGAGGTTCACCACCAGCCCGAGCGCCGCCACCACCAGCACCCCGGTCGTCTGCACCTCCTCGGGCTGGCGCCAGCGCTGCCACGCTTCGAAGAGGATGTAGCCGGCGACTCCGAACAAGAGCAGCGCATTGAAGGCCGCCGCCAGGATCTCGAAGCGGTGATAGCCGAAGGTTCGACGCTGATCCGCAGGCCGGCGGGCAATCCTGATGGCCGCCAACGCGATCGCGAGCGCGGCCACATCGGTGAACATGTGCGCGGCATCGGACAGCAGCGCAAGGCTGTTCAGAACGACGCCCCCCACGACCTCGGCGATCAGGAAGGCCGACGTCAGCCCCAATGCCCAGCGCAGCGAGCGCTCCTTGGTCGTCGCCGGCAAGGCGTGGTCGTGCCCCGCGCTCATCGCCCAACCCCCTCGAGCGGCGGAACCGGGCAGGCTTGCCGTCGAGTCATCGGATCGGCTCGGCCGAAGCAATGTCCATCACGTAGATCCAGCCGGCCACGGCCGACCCGGTCCTCGCCGTGCGCCGGATGACGTCCACCAGGGCGGGGACATCCTCGTCGTGGCAATGCAGCTCGACCTTGTACTCGTTGATGATCTCTTCGCCGAGTTCCAGCGAGTAGTGGCGCTCGGCATCGTCCAGAGGCACCAGGGATCCCTTCACAACGTAGACCGCCAGGTTGTGTTCGTCGTGATCCGGATTGCCCCACACGGTCGAGCCCTTCAGCCCGGCGATGACGTCGGCAATGCGGCTGGCGTGGACGTAGGCCTTGATTTCCTTCATGGTGTCGCTCCTTCAATGGCGGGAACAGGCTGGGGCTGCTTGCGGCGCTCTGCCCGCAGTTCGGCCCATTCGTAGATCAGCGGAAGCAGCAGGAGCGTCAGCGCCGTCGAGGTGATCAGTCCCCCGACGACCACCGTGGCCAGTGGCCGCTGGGTCTCGGCGCCGACGCCCGTGGACAGCAGCATGGGGATCAGGCCGAGGATGGCCACGGAAGCCGTCATCAACACGGGCCGCAGCCGCAGCGCAGCCCCTTGCCGGACCGCCTCTCTCACCGACAGCCCGTGTCGTCGCTGATCGTTGAGGAACGAGACCAGCACGATGCCGTTGAGCATCGCCACCCCGAAGACCGCGATGAATCCGATCGCCGACGGGACCGAGACGTACTGTCCGGTGACGAACAGGCCGATGATGCCGCCGATGATCGCGAAGGGCACGTTGGCGATGATGATCGTCGCGTGTCGCAGCGAATTGAACGCGGTGTACAGCAAGAGGAAGATCAGCCCGATCGTCAGCGGCACGATCAGGGCAAGCCGCGCCAGCGCGCGCTGCTGGTTCTCGAAGGCGCCGCCCCACTCGACCCAGTAGCCGGCCGGCATCTGCACCGCTTCCTTGAGCTTCGCGTCAGCCTCCTTCACGAAGCTGTCGACATCGCGGCCCTTGACGTCCATCTGCAGCACGGCATAGCGCTGCAGGGCCTCGCGACGCACGAACGAATATCCTTCGTCGAGCTCAAGCGTGGCCACCTGCGAGAAAGGCACGAGCGCTCCTTCGGCGGTGCGGATCGGGATTGAGCCGATTGCCTCCGGATCGGCCCGGAAGCCGTCGGCCAGGCGTACGGCGATGTCGAAGCGCTTGGTGCCATCGATGAGCGTCGACACGGCGCTGCCGCCAATGCCGGCCTGCACCACCTCCAGGATCTCATCGGCATTGATGCCGTAGCGCGATGCAGCTTCGCGGTTGACCTTGATGACGAGCTGGGGCTTGCCCTTGTTGGCCTCCGCCGACAGATCGGTGACGCCTGGCACCTTTTCCAGGACGCTCTTGGCTTGTGCCGTCAGTCGGTCGAGGGTCTCCAGATCCTCGCCGTACAACTTCAGCGCCAGCGTGGCGCGCACCCCCGAGATGAGCTCTTCCACCCGCATCTGAATCGGCTGCGTGGCACCGAAGACGGAAGTCGGGACGACCTTCTCCAGGTCCTCCTGCATCTGCGACGCCAGCGCCGAGTAGGACGCCTTCTCCGGCCACTCAGCCTGCGGCTTCATGTCCACCAGCACTTCCATGTAGTTCACGTCCGCGGTCTCGCCCTTCTCGGCGCGGCCGATCGTGGCGAGCACGGAGCGAACCTGCGGGTACTTCGTGCGCAGGGTGGTGTCGACCGCCTGGGACACCTGCAGCGATTCGTCCAGCGAGGTCGACGGGATGCCGGTGACGCGGAACATGATGGCCCCCTCCTGAAGCTGCGGCATGAACTCCTTGCCGAGCAAGGGGAACAGGGCCAGCGTGCCGACGAGCAGCACGAGTGCCGTGCCGATCACGCGCTTCTTGCGCTCCAGCGCCCAGTCCAGCAGCGGTACATAGGCCATTTTGGCCCAGCGAACGAGAAACGTGTCCTTCTCTTCCTTGGGCTTGAGGATCAGTGCGGCCAGCACCGGCACAAGCGTCAGCGACAGGACCAGCGAGCCGGCCATCGCGAACGTGATGGTCAGGGCCATCGGCTTGAACAGCTTGCCCTCGAGCCCGGTCAGGGAGAAGAGCGGCAGGAACACGACGATGATGATCAGGATCGCAAACGCGATCGGGTTGACCACCTCGCGCGCGGCTTCCAGCATCACATGCGTCTTGTTGATCGGCTTGCCCGACTCGCGTGCATGCGAGAGCAGCCGGAACGCGTTCTCGACCATGACCACGGCGCCGTCCACCATCATCCCGGTGCCGATCGCCAGCCCGGCGAGCGACATGAGGTTGGCCGACAGCCCGAACCGCTGCATCAGGATGAAGGCGATCAGCATCGACAGGGGAAGCGTGACGATCACGACGATGGCGGACCGGAACTCCCCCAGGAAGAGGAACAGGATCACCGCCACCAGGATCGCGCCCTCCACCAGCGAGCTCTCTGCGGTCTTCAGTGCCTTCTCGACAATCTCGGTGCGGTCGTAGATCGGCTTGAGCGTCACGCCCTTGGGCAGCGCGGCCTGCGCGATGGCGAGCTTGGCCTTGACGGCGTCGACCACGGTCTTGGCGTTCTCGTTCACGCGCGACAGCGCCATGCCAAGCACGGCTTCCTTGCCGTCGCGGGTGACGGCACCGAAGCGCGGTGCCGGCGCCTCGACGACCTTGGCCACGTCGCGCACGCGGATGGGCGCCCCACCGCGTTCGGCGACCACGATGCCTCCGATGTCCGTCACATTGCTCACCAGGCCCAGGCCGCGCACCAGGTACTGCTCGCGGCCGAGATTGATGGACTGCCCGCCGACCTGCTTGTTGTTGGCCGTCAGCGCTTCCATCACCTGCTTGAACGACAGCTTGTACTTGACGAGTGCGTTCGGATCGATCTGAACCTGGAACTGCTTCTCGTCGCCGCCCCAGGTGATGATGTCGTCCACGCCGGGCGCCGTGCGCAGGATCAGCCTGACGGTCCAATCGTGCAGCGTCCGCAGGTCCATGCTGGACAGGTTCTTGTCCGCCGACTCGACCGTGTACCAGAAGACCTGGCCCAGCCCGGAGCTGTTCGGGCCGAGAACCGGTTCGCCGTACCCCTGGGGCAGTCGGCCCTTCACGTCCTGCAGCTTCTCGCCGACCAGGCGGCGCGCGAAATAGATGTCGACGTCGTCGTCGAAGTAGACGCCGACATAGGACAGGCCGAACAGCGAGACGGACCTGACCTCCTGAACGCCGGGCAGGCCGGCGAGGGCGCCTTCGATCGGGGCCGTGAGCAGTTTCTCGACGTCCTCGGCTGCAAGGCCGGGGGACTCGGTGTAGACGTTTACCTGGATGGGCGTGACGTCCGGGAAGGCATCGACCGGGACCTGGCGAAACGCCTGCACCCCGAGACCGATGACGATCAGGAAAGCGACGATGACCAGGACCTTGTATCGAAGCGAGGCATCGACAATGGCGTTGAGCATGATGGGTGATCTTTCTCAGTGGCCTTCGCCGATTTGCGACTTCAGCAGCCGGGCCTTCAGGGCGTAAGCCCCTTCGGCAACCACCTGCTCGCCCGCCTTCACTCCGGCCTTGATCACCGTGCGTCCGCCGACCTTGTCCCCGGGTTCGATGGCTCGCGGTTCGAAGCCGCCGCCTTCGGCCACGAACACCGTGGGCTGCCCTTGCAGCAGCAGAATCGCCGAGCTGGGCACAGACAGCGCCGGCGCACGCGCCGCACCGGTCTCGATCGTGGCGCTGGCGAACATCTCCGGCTTGAGCCTGCCGTCCTTGTTGGGGACCTCGATGCGTGCGGGAGTCGTGCGGCTGTCCTTGTCGAGCATGCTGGCGACGTAGGTCACGCGGCCGGAGAAGCGCTCGTTCGGGTACGCATTGACGGTGATCGTCGCCGCGGCGCCGACCTTCACGCGCGCGAGCTTGTCCTCGGTCAGATCGGCCTCGATCCAGACCGTCGAGAGGTCGGCCACGGAGAACAGCGGCTCAGCCGGAGAACCCAGTTCGCCGATCGTGGCCTTCTTCTGGACCACCGTTCCGCCCAGCGGAGCGGTGAGCGCGAACGTCGATGCGGCACGCTCCGTGTGCGACGCGGTACCTCCCAACAGGCGCAACTTGTCCTCCGCCGCGTGGAGGTCGGCGTTTGCCGTCTCCAGCGATGACTTGGCGCGCAGGAGTTCGCGTTGCGGGATGATCTCGTCCTTGGCTAGCGACTCCGCACGGGCGTAGTCGGCCTGCGCGACGCGCTGTGCCGATCGCGCCCGCTCCAGGGCAGACTGTGCTTCGCCAAGGGCCAGGCTGTCGAGGACGGCCAGCACCTGACCGGCCTTGACGGCGTCACCCAGCTTCGCGGTGACCTGCACGATGCGCCCTTCGACGCGCGGCGCCACGCGGGCCACGCGATCCTGGTTCGGACGGATCGTCGCGGTGACGGTGACCGTGTCGGCGAAGCCCTGTTCCGTGAGCTTCTCGAGCTTGATGCCGGCGCGCTGCGCTTCTTCGGCCGAAAGTTTCAGGCCGCCTTCTTCCTTGTGCTCTCCCTCGGGAGCGGAAGCGGCCTTCTCGGCGGATTTGGCCTCGGCGGCTTTCTCGCCGCCGCCACAGGCGGACAGGGCGGCTGCCAGAGCGAGGGCCAGCGTCGTCAGCACCAACGACGTGGACGAGCCGTGCGGTTTCGGGTTCTTCATGGTTGGTTTCCTTCTTGCGGCCAGCCGGCCGCGAGTTCGAGGGCAATGCGGGTGCTCTGGTAGTCGGCGAGCGCGTCGATCAGGTCGCGCCTGGCATCCAGGGATTGCCGGCTGACGACGATCAGTTCGAGCAGGCCGATCTGTCCCGCTTGTTGCGACTTGATGGAGAGTTGCTGGTTGTCCGCCAGGGCAGGGAGCACGGACTCCTGCAGCCGGCGAATCCGATCCTCCAGGCTGGCCAGCCGCGCCCACAGCGAACTGACGCTTGCGCGGGCATCGCGCTGCGCCGCCTGCCGCTCGATCTGGACCTGCGTGAGCTCGGTCTGGGCTGCGCCGATGCCTGCGGAATTGCGCTTGAACAGCGGCAAGGGCACGGACAGGGTCAAGGTCGTCAAGCGTTCGCGCGCCGCGCCGGGCCCCTCGCGACCGACGTTCAGGCCCACGGTCACGTCCGGGTAGGTGCTGGCCCGTTCGAGCTTCAGCCGCGCGGCGGCACTGGTCTCGCGCGCGGCCAGTGCGCCGGCGCGCGGCTGGTTGTCGGCGCTCGCGAGCAGGGCGTCGAGGGAGTAGCCGGGGCGCTGCGCCGAGAGTTCACCGGTCGCCATCGGCAGGCTTCCGGGCGGCAGTTGCAATTGCCTGGCCAGCTCGGCGCGTGCTTCGAGCAACTGCTCCTGGATCTGGGCCAGCTGGTTGCGCGCGCGCTCGGCCTCGACGCGAGCGACGTTGGCGTCGAGCCGCGTGTCCTCACCCGCCTGACGTCTTCGCTGCACCGCCGTAGCCGTGTCATCGAACAGCTTCAGGGCCTGCGTCTCCGTGTCGGCCCGCTGCTGCAGCGCGAGCACGCGCGTGTGTCGCTCGGCGACGTCGGCGCGCACGCGGCGACGGACGTCGGCGATCTCCAGCCGCAGGGCGGTCAGCGCAGCACTGGTGGCTTCGCGACGGTAGGACGGCTGTCCGCCCACCTCGAAGGTCTGGGACAGCCCCGCACCCCACTCGCTCCGCCGTTCCGACCCGGTGGTCGAAGGCACGGATCGTCGCGTCTGGTCGACGGACAACTGCGGGTTGTTGTAGAGCCACGCGCCTGCGTCGGCACGCTGCCCTTCGGCCGCCGACAGCTCAGCCATCTTCAAGCGCAGGGTCGGGCTTGCCGCCTCGGCCAGCGCAATGGCTTCCACCAGGCTCAGACGCTGTTGCGCCTGAGTCGGTGCGATTTCCGGGGGGAGGACGCCAGGCTTTTGCGCCGGGACTTGCGCCTGCCCGATGTTGGACAGGCAGAGCAGGGCACCGGCAAGGGCCAGCGACTTCGTTCGCATCGAATTCTCCAGGTTGCAATGAACAACAAAGCGGAAGAATTCGGCGAGGCGTCAGTCGCTAGGGGGCAACCTCAATGGATGTGACAGTCCCTCGCCGAATCAGGCGGCGAGGAACCATTTGGGGCGTTCGATCCGGCCAGGGCGACCGGAATCCGGAAGAAGAGGCGTGGTCCGTGCCAGGACGGAGGACGGAATCGCAGCAACCGAAGCGGTCTGACTGGCACAGGGTTGCACGCAGCCCAGGTGACAAAACGCACAGTCCAGGTCGTCTGCGAGTACCGAGGCCTTCTTGGCAGCGGACTCTGAATCGGACTCGGCCTTCGCCTGGTGCTGATGGCTGTGGTGCCCGAAGTGCCCTGAACTCGGAGCCTTCTCGTGGCCGCAGTAGGTCGCTGCCGCGCCCCAGGCAAACTGGAGCGGCAGAACGGCCAGTAGAAAGAGAAGCACCAAGCGACGCACGAGCGTAGTTTAGCGGACTGGGACAAAACGCTGCTTGCCGAGCCTTACCGCGGACATTCCGGTGCAAGTCACTCGCGATCGCGGGCACCACCGAGCACACCTGCTCGAAGCAGGTGACGATCAGTAAGGTCGTTGCGACGGGCTGGTTAGGTTCTGGAACGTAGTACCAACGCCGATACGGACGGCTTGAGAGAGGCTGCCAAGCCTACGACCCACGATGAAACGATCACCGGAGAGACGACTTTCTCGGTAAGGCGCATCGCCGAATCTGCTTGCAGAACCGCGCAGGACAGGCGTGGTGGGTTACAGCAGAGCCTGATTTCTCCCCCTTTTCGATGGCTTCATTCGTCAGGGTGCATGCGACGCTCTGTCTTATGAAGAACTTTTCTGAAGCAGATCGCGAGCAGCTTTGCTTTGACCAAATCGCAGAAGGCTTTGCCAGTGCCCTGGTGACCGCCCAACTCATCGATGAGCAGATGGACGAGTCGCCGACCTCGCCGCTGCAGGAGGTCTGCGTGCTCGCAAGAAACGCCGCGGCGCCGGCAGGATTGGCAATTGACAGGGCGATGCTCTCAGGCGAGTCGAACGATTGAAGGTAGTAGGGGGCTCAGACCGGCTCAAGGGCAGCGACGTGCGAGCCATGCCGGCATCGCGAGTCAAGTCGTTCACCCGCCCACAATGAGCTCGAAGCGCGCGCCGCTCCATGGGCAGTCGGCTTCCGCGACGGGTCGATCACCTGCTGGCGAGTCTGGAGGAGATCGACCGCATGCTGGGGTAGTCGTGCATTTCGCGCAGATTGCTGCGCTTTTTCGCCTGAGACCCAGCAACGGCGATGATTCCCGACCAACGCGTCGTCCCACGGATCGCTCGCCGCATGGAACGGATCTCCGATAGCGATCATGGTCAGCCACGCTCAAACCAGCTCTTGCTTTGGTTGATCGTGTGGCCCAAGCTCAAGGCACAACTGCGCGGGCCGCTGCTGCGCTCAAAGCTGTCTAGCGAAGTCCAGCGGAGTTGACATAAACATTAAAGTCGCTCATCCGGCCTGCTTGCGACGATTGCGCCGAAGCGACACAAGGAGGCTGCTGCGTCCTCGGCTCGCTCTGGCCATGGACCTCAACGCCATCGGTGTCGTGGGCCGCGCCGCCACCCTGGCGGAGACGTCGAATCGTCGGGCCGAAGGTTCCGGGCCAGCTTGGACGACTGGCGATCCGGGCCTGGATTCTCACTGAATCCCGCCCCCGCGGCACACAGCCGTTGCGCCGGGGCAGTCAAATGCGCATGATGCTTCCATCTTGAGTGCGATAGAACTGTCGCCAAGACTCGACCACCTCCGGGAACGACATGAGCCCTCGCAACGCCAGCCAAGCCGAACTGATGCGAAGCGGTCATCAGACCGCAGCTCACAACCGATGGCTCGCCGCCGAGATCCAGGACGCGCTGGACGATCCGCGTCCAAGCCTCCCTCTCGAAGAGGCCATGGCCGCCATGGAAGCCGAGATCGACGCGATCGAGCGCGAGCCCGCCATTGATCGCGCTCCGGCTGAGCAGCCATTACCTTCCAGAACCCCGCGTCGACAGTGAACGTCAGCACGGTCTTCGCATGGAGAATTTCCCTGCAGGAGGTTTGCGCACGATGTTGCCTGGAGAGATCAAGGATCAAGGGTCGGCACGAGGCGGCCTGGTAGCTGCTGAGGCCCGGGGCGCAGCGGCGCGCGCCCGGTGGATCAAGGAAGGACTCCTGGTGCTTGGTCCGCAACTGGCACAGGCGTGGGGGATCCCCCAGGAGGCCCTTGCGACCGCCACCGCAAGCAGCGAGGTGGTCAGCATGACCATCGACGGCAGCGAGTACTTCCCCAAGGCGTTGTTGAGCCTGGATCGTTTGACTGCAGGTGCGATCTGCCGCGCGCTGCGGCAACTCCAAGACACCGAAAAGCTGATGTTTTGGCTGCGCGACCACGGGGTCCTTGGCGGCACGAACCCGGCCGCGGCCTTGAGCGCCGGGACTCCGATCGCCCAGGTAATAGCACTTGCCCAAGCCTGGGCGCGCGCGAGGACGGAGGGCAGCAGCCCGATGGATGGGCGGCACGACTCTATGTGCGCTTGACCGACTTGACGGGCTGCAAAGGGGTGGGCTCCACGTCCTTTCGCAGCAGTTCATCAATCACCGCCGCATGCCGCGCCAGATGCTCCGGCGCCAGGTGCGCATACCGCTCAACCATCGAGTCCGACTTCCACCCGCCCATTTCCTTGATCATGCCCTTGGGCACGCCGTTTTGGATCAGCAGGCTGGCCCAGGTGTGGCGGGTGTCGTGGAAGCGGAAGTCCTCGATGCCCGACTTCTTCAGCGCGTTGCGCCAGGCGGTGTTCACCGTGGCGTTCAGCCGCTTGCCCTTGTAGACGAAGACGTACTCGTCGTGCTTGCCGATCTGCGCGCGCAGGATCTCCATGGCCGTGGCGTTGAGCGGTATGCCCAGCGTCTTGCGGCTCTTGATGTCGCTGGCGGCCACGGTCATCACCTGGCGCTGCATGTCGATCTGGCTCCACTTCAGGCCCAGCACGTTGGCGCGCCGCAGGCCGGTGGCGATGGTGAAGCGCGTCAGTGAACGCAGGTGCTCGGGCAGGTTGCGCAGGAAGGTGTCGATCTCGGCGGGCGTGAGGTAGCGCACCCGGCCCTCGGGCTCGCGGTGCAGCCGGATGGTGGGCACGCTGTCGATCCAGTTCCACTCGCGCATCGCCCGCCGCAGAATGGACCGAAGCAGCTGGTAGTAGCGGTTGCGCGTGGCCGGCGCCTTGTCGCCCTTCTGGCCTTCCACCACGGCCTGCATGCGGTCCCAGGTCAGCTCGGTCAGCGGCAGGCGCTTGAAGAACGGGGTGAGGAACTCGATCTTCTTCGCGTCGTCGCGGATCGACGCCTTGTGGCCTTGCTCGTTCAGCCAGCGCAGGGCCGCGTCTTCCCAGGTGTAGCGGGGCTTGTCGCCCAGCTTGGCCTGGCGCCACAGGTCGTGCTTCAGCCGGTCGTGGAGTTCCTTCGCGGCCTTGCGGTCAGTTGTCTCAGCCGACTGTCTAACGCGCTGGCCACCTGGCGCGGTGATGTCGATCCACCAGGTTGTGCCTCGTTTGAGGATGCCCATGTCCTGCCTCCTATGCGTTCACATGCGTTGCGATGGCCCTGCGCCCGTAGTTGCACGGCCTCGGTGCATTGCTGCACGAAGGCATCGATGGCGGCCTGGGTCACTTTCCAGCGCCGGCCGATCTGCATCGCTTTCAGCTGGCCGGTGTTCACCAGGTTCCAGGCGGTGGAGTAGTCCACGCGCAGCATCGTCGCCGTCTCGCGCAGGTCGTAGAAGAGAGGTGTCACTGCAGTCATGTCCGTGCCTTCCTGGCTGCACGCAGCCGGGTCAGTTGGATCTGCTGCTTCGCGGCCGGCGTCAGATCAAAGATCGCACGGTCGCTAGAGGCGTCAAGTTCACAGTCGTCCCCGCGGGCGCCTCGCGCGCGGGGTGTGGGGCGGGATGGGTTCGCTTCGCGATGGATCAGGCGCGCAGGGCGTCCAGCTCGGCCATCAGACGGCGCTTGCCGTACAGGCACATGCCGCGCACGCACGCGTGCATTGGCTCGGCAGCCACGTGCACGGCCTGTCGATGGAACAGGCCTTCCGCGGCCTGCAGGAAGTACGCCGCGCCGCCGCCGGCCAACCACACGGTCTGCGGGGTTGGCAGTTCAATCAGCGCTTGTGCGATGCCGCCCAGCATTCGGCGGGCCCGGCCATGGATCCACGGCCAGTGAAGCTGCAGGTCATGCAGTTGTCCGCACGCCCGCAGTGACTTGCCGTGGCGAAGTGCTTGATCAACGGCATCGAGCCGGACGTCGCCGCTGGGGGCACCCTGGCCGATCCGGTCGTCCACGGTGCGCAGCAGGTTGGCCACGCCGTGGTATTCGGTGCCGCCGGCCAGGGGCTCGAGGTCACGGCCGCGGTACAGCGCCCAATCCAGGCTGCCGAAGCCCGCCACCAGCACCAGCGACACCTGTGTCTCGTCGAGCTCGGGCGAGTCGAACCATTCGATGGCGCTGGCCGCGGCCTGGGCAAGTACTTCCACGCGTGCCACGGTGACGCTGGCATTGGCCGCGGTGTGCAACGGTCGGCTCAGCCAGTCGCGGATCTGCGGCTCCAGGGCATCGCGTTCCCGCATCGGCACGGTCAGCACCAGCATGTCGATGAAGGGTTCCTCGATGAAGGCCAGCGCGCCGGCGACGCATGCGCGGTAGTCATCGGTGGCCGCAAAGCCCTCTGCTTGCGAGTGATAGATCGCATCGCCCAGTGCCGCTTCGATGTCCGGACCCACTTCGACCAGGTGGGTACCGAAGGGGATCAGGGCATTGCGCCGCGGGGCCCTGAGCCTGCTGCAGCGGCTGTCGTGAAAGACGATGTCCGTGAGCGACGGGAAGACTTCGATGTCCGCATGCTGGCCTGGGCGCAGCTTGCTGAACTTCGTGAAGCCGCAACCGGCGTCGATGGCGGCGATGACAGGGCTCTTCGTCATGGTGGTGCTCCGCTTCGGCCTTGCAGTGCAAGGTTCATGGGTTTGGCCGTCGATGGGCCATGGGCCTGCCACGCGCTGGGTCCAGGCATTCGCCTGGCGCGCGATTCAAGCCAGATGGGGGGATGCACCCCTGGCGGGGCGATTCGATTGAAGTGCGGGTCACGACCGCTAACGCCGCCCTATGCCGTGGAAATCGCGGCGGATAGGGCGGTGGGCATGGCAAGGTGCGCATGCCCGTGCGCAGTGAATCTACGCCTGCCGTGGGGGCCTGCCAAGCAGGCCCGCAGGTCGGGCCGTAACCCGACCCAGCACGGGCTGCAGGTGGTTTCAGCGGCGCGGCTTGAAGGGCTTGACGACGTCTTCCACCTGAATCGGGTCCAGCATCTCTTCGACCTGGTTGGCCAGGCTGACCTGGTAGTGGCGGCGCTTCAGCATCACCACCGGGCCATACAGCGCCAGCAGCGGCAAGCCGATCAGCAGGACCATCGGATGCCAGTAGGCGCCGAGCATCAGCGCGCCGAACGATCCGAACACGATGACCACGACGTCGATGCTCCGCAGCAGCGCGATGGGGTTCTCCAGCACGAAGTTCACGCGCATGCCGATGCTCAGGTTGTACAGGCCCACGCCACGGCCTCCGTAGTGGATGACGGTGACGGCATGGCCCGCACGCGCCGGCATGCACCGGCTGTAGACGACGATCTGGTGCTCGCGATTGCTGGCGTCGGCCAGCCACAGTTCCCATCGTTCGCGCGAGGGGTCGTCGTCGCGCAGGCCGGGGATGCGATTCAGGTAGCGGCGCGCCTCGATGACACGACCGGTCAGCGTTTCCAGGACGTACATGGGGACTCCCAGGTGAAGGTTCACCTGAAAGTCCCATGGGTTCGGCCGCGGTCAAGGCTTGCACCGTTGGCTACTCCGGCAGCGGGTCGTCGAAGATGCCGCCGGCCGACGGGCTGGCCGGCGGCGATGCTGGCCTGAGCAATGCGCCAGGCCTGGCCTCGCCACCTCGCCTTTCCTGTTCGACGAGCACGCCCAGGTAGGCCAGCGTGCGGAAGCGCTCGGCGCGTCGCCGGCCCTTGGGCAGCCTTGCCAGGTCTTCGTACAGCGGTCCGTGCTGCCAGGCGCCCACCTGAGCGTAGAACTCCAGCATCGGCTCGTCGCGGCCCGAGCCTGCTGGGCCCGGCGCTTCGTCGTCACCCTCATTGCGCTTCATGCTGTGCTCCTTGGCTGGCATCGGTGGGGGCCTGGGAGCGCAGTCGGTCGACACCGGCACGCTGGAAGCCGCGCACGTTGGCGTAGAACGGATCGGCCAGCTCCAGCACCGGCTGCTTCTTGAAGGCGTCCCGTAGTGCCTTTCGGAAGAGATGCGCGCCGCCGCCGCTGAGCACGATGTTGGCGAAGCGGTACTTGCCGCCAATGGAATTGGTCAAGGCCTGGATGCCTTCGACGGCAATGCGCTCGGCGATGGGCATGTAGCGCTGGATCTCGCGAGCCTTGCCGTAGGTCGTCAGGCTCCTGCCGGTGCGCAGGGCCTCGTCCACGGTGTGCGGTTCGTCGTAGCGCTCGCCGATCTCGCGCGAGATGGCCTCGCAGATCGCCGACACCACGTCATGCACGCCGTATTGCGCCGAGTAGCTGCGGTTGGCCACCAGGCGCAGGCCACGTGCCGTCAACCAGTCCAGCGTGCGCGTGCCGCAGTCGATGATCAGGTTCTCCTGCTGGCCGATCTGATCCAGCAGGCCATGCTCTTCAGCGTAGGCCACCAGCGCACCTTGCGGCTGCGCCACCACCAGCGCCTTGTGCACCCGCACCTTGCGGCCCTTGCCTACGTCGTGCTCACCCAGGCACAGGCGCTCCAGCGCTGACTTGCGCGCGGTGAACTCCGAGACCGGCAGGCCCACCACCAGCACGTCGATCTCGTCGGCCTGCATGTAGTTCAGAGCCCCGAGCATCAAGGCCTTGTAGTCGGCCGATTGCGTGTAGCCCTCGACCGACAGGATGGGTGTGTTGCGCGCGCCGACCGCAAGGACATCCGGCCCCACCTCGTAGAACAGCTGGCCCACCCGCACCGACACCGTCCGCCGCGGCGCCAGCAGAGGACGCGCGGTGTGCGGATCGACGCTGGCCAGGGCCAGCGAAGGAAAGCTGGCGTATCGGAGCTCGCCGTTCGCGTTGACGGTGGTGAACTTCGTGTGGCCGAAGCCGAGATCGATGGCCCTGACTATGCTTCCCATGGGACCTCCTGCAGCAGTGGTGCCGACATGGCTCTACTGTTGCCAACGCGGCCAATCACGTCCACTCGAAAGGCGGGTCGAAGTCCCCCCGGAAATCGGCCGTCGATTCCCGGGGCCACGCTCAGCGGCACGATTTGCTTCGGCGAAATGGGGCTGCAGCCCGAGTGATACGGCCGTCCGATCGCTTGTTTCGGCCATCAGGTCTGTTTCCGGTGCGTCCGCAACCCGACCAGCATGTCCGGCACGATCAGGCTTCGGAGAGAGAGGTATGGAGTCCATCCGTCAACCCCAGGGGGCTTCAGGCCTCACACAGGTATTGGCGCCGTAACGGCACTTTTCGCGCTTGCAAGGGTGGCGACCTTCGCGCATGCTTGCAACGCCTTTGGCACCGGGCAGCTGGCCCACCGGGCGCATCGAGCGCGAATTGGCAAGCCCTCCAGAGCACCTTCGGGTGCACGAGCCTTCGGGCTCTGATCCCCGGTTTGTCAACCCGACAGCCGATCACGATACCGGCAGCGACCTTGGTCGATGCCGACCTGCAAGCCCCTGGCCCCCGAGCCACACGGCTTGATGCGCGCGACCCTGATCGCGCAACAGCAGCGGGCACGCGATGCCTGCTGGAAGACTCCCCAACGACTGCTGCGTGCGCGCCTACAAGGCGCCGACGAACACCGACACGATCGGGTTCGCCGGTGTGCACGCACGCATGGCGCGCCAGGTGGCACTGGCGCACTCAGGCCATGCGGCAGATCGTGAAGCCCTGAAGCGCCCCGAGCGCTTCAGCATGGGTGACGCCCATGCACCTGCTGCGCAGCGTGGCCACCAACGTGGCCATTCCCCTGCGCCCCGCCTCGAGCGGGCTGCCACGGCGCCAGACGCCGTGTTTGGGCGATCACTTTTACGACTGGCCAGCGCCTATGCCGAAAGCAGCAAGCGCGAACCCTGAATGCGCCTGGCACCGGCGGGACGGTGCCGCACGAACCCACCCGCCCACTGGCCGCGCCAGTGGCCTGAACGGAGAACCACTATGGGTGACCTCGACCCGCGCACCGTCAACCTGCGCACCCTGCCGCTTCAAACCGGCAGGCGAGGCTTCGTCCTGAACGCGCTGTTCGTCCAGAACAACTTCCGCCACGCGGTCAAGGACAAGGGTGTATCCAACGACACCATGGAAGACCGACGGCAGTACATCTACCGTGCCTTTCACTACCTGGAGCACAACGACATCAAATCCTTCAAGCTCGATCCGCGCTCGTTCGGTGATCGGCATGTGCGCTTCCTGTTCGCCGACATGGAACGGCGCGCCAAGGCCGGCCAGCTCGGACCCTCGGCCATCCAGAAAGCGCACAGCTACCTGCGCACGTTTTCGGGTTGGATCGACAAGCCTTGTCTGGTGCTGCCGATCGGCGCCTACATCAGCGACGAGACCCTCTACCGCCGCAGCTACGTGACCAAGCACAGCAAGGCCTGGGACAACAATGGCGTGGCGCCCGACGAGGTGATCGCGGCTGTCGCCGAATTCGACGAGCGCGTGGCCGTGCAGATCAAGTTGATGAAAGAGTTTGGCCTGCGTTGCAAGGAAGCGGTGATGTTCCGCCCCCACCAGGACATCGTGACCGCGGCCCAGGCCGGCAAGGTGGCTGCCTGCGTGGCGGAATGCCTGCAGCTGCGACGCGGCACCAAGGGCGGCCGTCTGCGCTACGTGCCGGTGGTCACGCCGGGCCAGTTGGCCGCGATCGAGCACGCGCGCCGCGTGGCGCCCTGCGAGAACGACAGCCTCAGCGACCCGCGCTACCAACTCGCGCGGGCCATCCGGCACCAGCGCTACGTGATGGAGCTGTTCGGCCTGACCAAGGCCATGCTTGGTGTGACGGCGCATGGCCTGCGGCACGGCTATGCGGCCGAGCGCTACAAGGCCGAGACGGGGATGGCGCCGCCGGTGGCCACGGCGGAACGCGCTGATGCGGCGGTCGACCTGGCAGCGCGGCGCCTGGTCTCAGAGGCACTCGGGCATTCGAGAACCCAGATCACATCGATGTACCTGGGTTCGAGTCGCGCCCGTCGCTGAGTTACGCTTGATCGCCCATGTCGACGTCTGCTGCCACCGACTGCCTGTTCTGCACCTTGCCGCCCACCAGGATCGTGCATGCCAACCGCCTCGCCGTGGTCATCCAGGATGCCTACCCCGTGTCACGCGGCCACACGCTGGTGCTGCCGCGCCGGCACGTAGGGAGCCTCTTCGAGCTGGAGCCCCTAGAGCGCGACGCCGTCTTCGAGTTGCTCGACCTGGCCCGTCGCGACCTGGACCAGTCGCTGCATCCCGATGGCTACAACATCGGCATCAACGATGGGCCGGCCGCCGGGCAGACCGTGCCACACCTGCACGTGCACCTGATCCCGCGCTACACCGGGGACCAGGTCGATCCGCGCGGTGGGGTGCGGTGGATCTTCCCAGAGCGTGCGGACTACTGGTCTGCTCGTGACGGTGAGCCGGTTTGAGATGAAGACGGCCGCGCAGGTCCTTGAGGCCTTCGACAACATCCGGCGCGCCCAGCGTGCCGGTGTGTACGCCCCGCACAAGCCGCTGTTGATCCTGCTGGCGCTGGCCCGCGTGCAGCGGGATGAGCCACGGCTCGTGGAGTTCGCTGCTATCGACGGTTCGCTGCAAGCGCTGCTGGCCGAGTTCGGCCCCAGTGGCGCCGCGAAGTCGCGTCACTACCCGTTCTGGCATCTCGCCACGGATGGCCGGGGCGCGCTGTGGGATCTGAATGGGCCCCGTGAGTTGCTCGCCCGCCCCGCCGGCGCCACGCCCAATCTGGGTGAGCTGCGAACGCATCACGTGCAGGGCGGCTTTCCGCCGCAGGTGGATGAGGCGCTTCGCAAGGTGCCAGGCTTGCTGGAGGTCGTGGCGGCACGCGTGCTGGAAACGTACTTCCCTGCGACGCTGCATGCCGACATCGCCGCCGCTGTCGGGCTGTACCTGGACCGCACGGTGGCGCACTTGGCCAGCGAACCGGACGTGCCGGCCTATGGCACGGCCGAACGCCGAAGGCGCGACCCCGGTTTCCGTGAACGGGTGCTGCGCGCCTACGAGTACCGATGCTGCGTCTGCGGCTTCGACCTGCGCATTGGCCAGGTGAGTGCGGGCCTGGAGGCCGCCCACATCCAGTGGCATCACGTCGGCGGGCCCGACATCGAACCCAACGGCCTGGCCCTGTGCGCGCTGCATCACAAGCTGTTTGACCTGGGTGCGTTCACCGTTGAGCCCGCCGAGCACCGCGTGATCTTCAGTCAGCACGCGATGGCTGGAGACCGCAGCCAGCAAGGCGAGTTGCGGCACCACGGGCAGCGGCTGCTGGCACCGCAGCAGGTGGACATGCGGCCGGCGCCGCCCTTCCTGGCGTGGAATCAGAAGAACGTGTTCAAAGCACCGGCACGGAAAGTCGCCGATGCTGGCCGTCACTCGCATTCGACCTGATCGAATTTTCGTCGGTAGGCGGAGCGTTTCGGCCCGTTCACATGCCGGAGGACAGCCCGACGCTGAGGCGGTTGAGGATGCCCAGCCACAACTCCGGGGTCGCGCTGACTGATCGCTTAACTGGACACAATATGATTCTTTGACTACTATTCTGGACAAATGAACGTGCCTGACAGTACCGTGATCCTCGAGCGTCAGTTGCTGCTGCAGCTCGGCGATCGGCTCAAGCGCCTGCGCAAGGCACAGGGCCTAGGCACGGTAGAAATGGCCAAGCGTGCGGGCATCTCCCGCACCACGCTGAGTTCGGTCGAATCGGGCGATCCGGGCCCCGCCATTGGAACCTACCTGCGCGTGATGTCGGTACTGGGCATCAGCGGTGAACTGGCCCTGTTGGCTGGCGACGCATTGCAGCCCGGGCCACCGGGGACGGCGGCGGCTAGGTCAAAGCGCGCCCGCCCGGTCGTGCAGGTGACCGTCTCCACCGACGACACCCGACATCAAGTCCAGGACCTTCAAAGCCTGGCGCTACACGAGGAGGCAATTCGGCTGGCCCGCTCGGAGCCCGAGTTGCTGCTCCGGGCCCAGGACACACTGGATCGCTGGCTGGCATCGGGCAGCTCACGCTCGATGGGCTTGTGGCAGGAGTGGCAGGAGATCCTTCGCGGCGCGAAGTGGCGCAAGGTGCTGGGGCGAACGCGTCGGGCGCAGGAGCTTCGTCAGGCATCGCCACTGACGGCAGTGCTCCCGGCACAGGTGCGTCAAGGCGTGCTGGACCAGGTCGGAAAGCTGCGAAAGGGCGTCGTGCTGGGTGACTCCGAAGCACAGACACCGGCATGACCCGCGACGAACTCGAACACATCATCCGCGCCAGCGCGGACGTGACGGACCAGTACGAGTTCATCATCGTCGGCAGCCAGTCGATTTTGGGTCCGATTCCGAATCCTCCGCAGGTCTTCACGATGTCGGCCGAGGCGGACATCTACCCGCTACAGGCACCCGAACTGGCCGACAGGATCGATGGCGCCATCGGTGAAGGCTCGCAGTTTCACCAGACCTACGGCTACTACGCCCAAGGCGTGGGTCCCGAAACCGCCGTATTGCCGCGAGGCTGGATCGATCGTGTCCACAGGGTGCAGAGCGCGGCGACCAACCAGCGAGTGGGCTACTGCCTCGACCTGCCGGACCTGTTCATGTCCAAGGCCGCAGCAGGGCGCGACAAGGACCGCGAGTTCTGCATGGCGATGCTCTCGCATCGCTACGTCAGGCCAGAGGCGGTGCTGGCGCTCGTGGCGGCGATGCCTCTGGAGGAGGGCGCGCAACGTCGTCTGAAGGCCGCTATCCGCCGTTGGGCCAAAGCCGTTGAAGTGCAGGGCGACGACCTGCCTCAAGCGTGAAATCGAGGGGCCACATAGACCTCGTGAGACAGCCCTGATCCGCACCGAATCGCTGTGACGGATTTGTGCCGCAACTTCGAAAAAACAGCCTGAAATCGGCCCGTTTGCGGCACAAAACGCGTGGCGCAGCAACGCCAAATTAATCAACGGTGACAACGACTTGCGTCAACCCGCTCAGCGTGGCAGGTGGGACTCTTAATCCGTTGGTCGAAGGTTCGAATCCTTCAGGGCCCACCAACTCCGAAAGCGGGGCGTCTGCGCTGGCAGGCGCCCCGTTTCGCTTTCCGAGGTCGGGCAGGCGCCTCAGGCGCCGAACGCGCGCCCGGCGGCCTCGTGCAGCACCTCGCGCACCATCCGCAGGCCGCCGGTCGACGGCAGCCAGCTCGAGGGCTGGCGCAACTGCGCGTCGAGCAGGTCGACGGGTGCCGGCCTCGAAGACGATGCCGCTGCCCTCGGCCGCCTGCACGAAAGCGCGCAGGGCACGCGGCATGTGCCGCTCGTGCGTGACGATGATCGCGCGGCGGATGCCCTGCTCCTTGAGCAGGGGCACGGTGTAGGCCGCGTTCTCGCGCGTGTCGCGCGAGCGTTCCTCGGTCCACTTGATCGTCCGGCCGAAATCCTGGGTGGCGATGCGTGCGGCGACCTGCGCCTCGGGCACCGGGCTGGCGGCCACGTCGGCCCAGCCGATGCCGCCGCTGAAGGCCACCGGCGCGCCGGTCTCGCGGCCCAGCCACAGGCCGTAGCGAAGTCGTTCCAGCGACTGGCTGGACAGGTTGCTGACACCGTACTCCGGCGCGCGCGCCTTGGCGCCGCCGCCCAGCACCACGATGGCGATCGGCTGTCTGGCCTGCACCTCGGCCTTCAGTTCGGCGACACGCTGCAGCGGCAGCGCGCCCGGCGGGGCCAGCAGTGCCTGCGACAGCACGCGGGCCGTGCCGCTGCAGGCCGAGAGCCACAGCAGCACCGCGCCGGTCAACGCGACCAGCCAGCCCAGGCCGCGGCGCGGAAGCACCAGGCGCGTGCCCACCAGCATCAGCAGGATGAAGGGCACGGGCGGCAGCAGCAGCGCGGCGACAACCGGCTTCCACGAAGAGATTCCAAGCAGCACGAAGATGTCGTTCACGGGGCAGGCCGAATGCGGCGCGAGTCGGTCGACGATTGTGAGCGACGCGCCGGGCACGGCATGATGCAGACTTCACGACGCAGGACCCTTCGCATGTTTTCGCCCCGCTTCGCTTCGCAAGCAAACGTCGCCACCGCCACCGCCGGGCCGCGCCGATGAGCCGCCTGGGCGCCTGGCCGCGCCGCGCGGCCATCGCGCTGGCCGGGCTGCTGGTGCTGTGGGCGCTGGCCTGGCTGGCCGTGCCGCCGCTGCTCAAGTCACAGGCGCAGTCGCGGCTCGGCGAACTTCTGGGCCGCAGCGTCGGCATCGGCGCGGTGGACTTCCGACCCTGGAGCCTGGAGCTCACGCTGAGCGAGGTCGTCATCGGCCCGGCGCCAGGCGGAGCGCAGCCGCTGCTGAAGCTGGCCCGCGCCTACGTCGACGCCGATGCCGGCTCGCTGTGGCGGCGCGCCCCGGTGATCGCGGCGCTGGAGCTCGACGGCCTGGACGTGAAGCTCGCGCGCACCTCGCCGGGCCACTACGACATCGACGACCTGATCGCGCGTTTCGCGCCGGACCCGGCCGCCCCGCCGGCGGCGCCCGGCGAGCCGGCGCGTTTCGCGCTCTACAACCTCCGGCTGCGCGATGCCGCGTTCAGCTTCGACGACCGGCCCGTGGCTCGAGTGCACAAGCTCGAGGCGGTGCAGTTGTCGCTGCCCTTCCTGTCCAACCTGCCGGCGCACCTGGAGGTGACGGCGCAGCCGCACGTGGCGTTCCGGCTCGACGGCGCGGCCTTCGACAGCGGCGCGCAGGCCACGCCCTTCGCCGCGCGGCGCAACGGTGAACTGAAGCTGAGCTTCGCCGACCTCGACCTCGCCGGCTACGCCGCCTACCTGCCGGCCTCGCTGCCGTTGCGCCTGCAGAAGGGGGCGCTCAGTGCCGACCTGGCGCTGCGCTTCGAGCTGCCCGAGGGGGCCGAGCCGAGCGTCGTGCTCAGCGGCAGCACCGGATTGAAGGATCTCGACGTGGCCGATGCAGCGGGCGCACCGCTGCTCGGCTGGCGGCAGCTGCAGATCGGCCTGCGCGACGTGCAGCCCTTCGCGCGGCGCGTGGCGCTGGGCACGCTGAAGCTCGATGGCGCGCGGCTTCACGTCGCGCGCGACGCCGACGGCCGCCTCAATCTGCAGGCGCTCGGCGGCACGGCGGTGCCGCCGGCGGTGCCGCCGGCCAGCGCGCCGGCGTCGGCTCCGCCGGCGGCCGCGGTCAAGGCCGCATGGCAGGCCAGCCTCGATCAGCTCGAGATCGACGACGCGCGGCTGAGCTGGAACGATGCGACGACGCGCCCGGCCGCGGCGCTGCAGATCGAGGCCCTGCGCTTGCGTGCGAAGCAGTGGTCGTGGCCGCTGGCCGCTCCCGCGCCGCTGAGTGTCTCGGCGACCCTGCGCAGTCAGGCGCCCGGTGCCGCGCCGGCCGGGCAGTTCAGCGTCGACGGCAACTTCAGCGACCGCGAAGCGAACGGCACGCTGGAGCTGAGCGAACTCGCCCTGCCCGAATTGGCGCCCTACCTGGCGCAGGCGCTGCTGCCGCGTGTCGAGGGCCGGGCCGCCCTGAAGAGCCGTTTCGACTGGCGCAGCGACGCCGCCTCGCCGCGGCTGGCGTTGGGCATCGACAGCGCCAGCGTCGATGCGCTGCGCCTCGTGTCGGGCAGCGGCCGCGCAGCCCGCGACGAGCTGGCCTTCAAGCAGCTCACGCTGGCCGACGCGCGTGTCGACCTGGTCGCGCGGCAGCTCGAACTCGGGCGTGTGAAGCTGCAGCAGCCCACGCTGGCCGTGCAACGCGATCGCGAGGGGCGCTGGAACCTCGCGTCGCTGGCGCTGCCCGCGCCCGCTGCCGCAGCGCCCAAGGCGCCGGCAGCACCGGCCAGCGCGCCGGCGTGGCGCGTGCAGCTCAAGGACCTGCAGCTCGACGGTGGGCGCGTGCAATTCACCGACGCCTTTGCCGCCGGACGCGCGGCCGAGACGCCGCTGCGCGTGGACGCCAGCGCGCTGCGCCTGCACGTGCAGGACGCCGTCTGGCCCGGCGCACACGGCACGCTGCCGGCGCGCATCCAGTTCGGTGCTCGCTTGGCCGGCGTGGCCGCAGCAGGGCAGCCCGCGCCGGCCGCGGGCAGCATCGAGTGGAACGGGCGCGCCGCTCCCGAGCCGCTCGCGGCCAGCGGCAAGCTGCGCATCGACCGTTTCCCGGTGCATGTGTTCGAGCCATATTTCGGCGACGCCGTGCGGCTCAGCCTGCTGCGTGCCGAGGCGGGCTGGCAGGGCGACTTCAACGTGCAGGCTGCACCGGCCGGCTGGACGGCCAGCGCCAACGGCGACGCGCGCCTGAGCGACGTGCGGGTGCACACGCGCGCGGCGCCCGGCGCCGACAGCAGCGACGAGCTGCTCAGCTGGCAGGCCTTCACGCTCAGCGGCGTGCGCTTCGCGATGGCTCCGGCCGCGTCGCCGCAGCTCGAGATCCGCGAGGCGGCGCTGAACGACTTCTTCGCGCGGCTGGTGATCACCGAGCAGGGGCGGCTGAACCTGAGCAGCGTGGCGGCCGCCGATGCGGCCGCCAGTGCGCCGGCCGCGTCGGCCAGCGCGCCTGCGCCAGTCGTGGCCGCGGCGGCATCGGCGGCTTCCGCGCCTGCGGCGGCGGCGCCGTCGGAGCTGCCGATCGTGCTGAGCGTGGGCGGCGTCAAGCTCGCCAACGGCCGCGTCGACTTCAGCGACCGCTTCGTCCGGCCGAACTACAGCGCCAACCTGACCGAGCTCAACGGCCAGCTCGGCGCCTTCCGCTCCGGCACACGCGAGATGGCCACGATCGAGCTGCGCGGCCGCGCTGCCGGCACCGCGCTGCTCGACATCCGCGGCTCCGTCAACCCGACCGCCGACCCGCTGGCGCTGGACATCCAGGCCAAGGCCACCGACCTCGAGCTCGCGCCGCTGTCGCCCTACGCGGGCAAGTACGCCGGCTACGCGATCGAGCGCGGCAAGCTGAGCATGGAAGTGGCCTACAAGATCTCGCCCGACGGCAAGCTCGAGGCGCGCAACCAGGTCATCCTCAACCAGCTCACCTTCGGCGACAAGGTCGACTCGCCCGACGCGACCAAGCTGCCGGTGCTGCTGGCGGTGGCGCTGCTGCGCGACCGCAATGGCGTGATCGACATCAACCTGCCGATCAGCGGCTCGATCAACGACCCGCAGTTCAGCGTGTTCGGCATCGTGCTCAAGGTGATCGGCAACCTGCTCGTGAAGGCGCTCACCGCGCCGTTCTCGCTGCTCGCCGGCGGCGGCAGCGAAGACCTCAGCCAGGTGGAGTTCAGGCCCGGCACGGCGCAGGTCACCGAGGGCGGGCGCAATGCACTCGACAAGGTGGCCCAGGCGCTGGCCGACCGCGAGACGCTGAAGATGACGGTGACCGGCGCCGCCGATCCGGTCAGCGAGCGCGAGGAGTTCCAGCGCGCCGCGCTGGAAGCTCGCCTGCTCGCCGAGCGCCGCCGCGAGTTGCTGCGCGGCGGCACGCCGGCCGCCGAAGCCGACGCGCTGAGCACGCTCGAGCCCGAGACGCGGGCGCGCGTGCTCAGGGAGGTCTACCGCGCCACCGATCTGAAGAACAAGCCGCGCAACGCGCTGGGCTTCGCGCGCGACATCCCCGGCCCGGAGATGGAAGCGCTGCTCAGGTCGAACACCGTGGTCAGCACCGACGCGATGCGCGAGCTCGCGCTGCAGCGCGGCCTGGCGGTGCGCGACGCGTTGCTGGCCAAGGGGCTGCCCGGCGAGCGGCTGTTCCTCGCCGCACCGAAGCTGCGCGCCTCCGGCGAAGAGGACGCGGCCTGGACGCCGCGCGTGCAGCTGACGCTGGGGACGAACTGATCTCGCCGTGCTCCCGTTTGGCACAGACTAGGACTTCCCCTCGTATGTAGCCGTCTATCACCAAGGGGCTTCGGGCCCGGTGCAACACTGCATGCTCCAGACGGCAGACCACTGCCGCTGCAGTTCAAAGCAGGAGACAGACATGCGTGTGATTCCCATCGAAACCATGTTCGAGGGCGCCGGCTGCGAGGACGCGTCGGCCGGCGAGGTGCCCCGGCTCGACCTGCCGCTGGCGCGGCGCGAATTCCTCAAGGGCTCGGGCGTGCTGATGGGCACGCTCGCCACCGGCAGCGTGCTCGCCGCGCTGGCGCCGTCGACGGCCTGGGCGGTCGAGCTCAAGGCGCTGAGCAAGGCCGAGGGCGAAGCCGTCATGAAGATGGGCCGCGTGCTGTTCCCGCACAAGAAGCTGCCCGACGCGGTGTACGCGCTGCTGGCCAAGGACATCGACGCCAAGGCCGCCGGCGATGCCGGCGCGGCCAAGATGATCAAGGACGGCATCGCCGCGCTGAACGCCGCGGCCGGCGGCAGCTTCGCCAAGGCGAGCGAGAAGAAGCGCAAGGAGATCGTCAAGGGCATGGAGGGCCAGCCCTTCTTCGCCACGGTGCGCGGCCAGTGCATCACCTCCCTGTACGACAACGACATGGCTTTCAAGGTGTTCGGCTACCCGGGCTCGGCCTGGGAGAAGGGCGGCTACATCACGCGCGGTTTCCAGGACCTGAAGTGGCTGCCTGCGCCGCCGCTGGACGCGAGCCCCAAGCCGCACCTCGGCTGAACACCACAAGACAAGCAGGAGACAAGACATGGCGAAGTTCGACTTCAGCGACGACTCGGTCGTCGTCATCATCGGCTCGGGCGCGGGCGGCGGCACGCTGGCCAACGAGCTGTGCCAGAAGGGCATCAAGGTCGTGGTGCTCGAAGCCGGCGCGGTGCAGTCGCCAAAGAGTTTCATCAACGACGAGTGGAAGTCCTTCGGCCAGCTGGCCTGGCTGGACCCGCGCACCACGTCGGGGACCTGGCGCGTCGCGAAGGATTTCGCCGGCCTGCCGGCGTGGATCTGCAAGACCGTGGGCGGCACCACCACGCACTGGGCCGGCGCCTCGCTGCGCTTCCAGGAGCACGAGTTCCGCGTCAAGACGCACTACGGCGAGATCAAGGGCGCCAACCTGATGGACTGGCCCGTGACGCTGAAGGAGCTCGAGCCCTACTACGCGCGTGCCGAAGACAAGATGGGCGTGACGCGCACCACCGGCGTGCCGGGCCTGCCCGGCAACAACAACTTCAAGGTGATGTACTCGGGCGCCAAGAAGCTGGGCTACCAGGAGGTGCACACCGGCAACATGGCCATCAACAGCCAGCCGCGCGACGGCCGCGGCCGCTGCCTGCAGCTGGGCTTCTGCTTCCAGGGCTGCAAGAGCGGCGCGAAGTGGAGCACGCTGTACACCGAGCTGCCCAAGGCCGAGTCGACCGGCAACCTGGATCTGCGCCCCGAGTCGCACGTGTCGAAGATCGAGCACGACGACAAGGGCAAGGTCACCGGCGTCGTCTACTTCGACAAGGCCGGCAAGGAACAGCGCCAGAAGGCGCGCATCGTCTGCGTGGCCGGCAACTCGATCGAGACGCCGCGCCTGCTGCTGCTTTCCGCCTCGGCCATGTTCAAGGACGGCCTGGCCAATTCGTCGGGCCAGGTCGGGCGCAACTACATGCGCCACATGACCGGCTCGGTCTACGCGGCCTTCAAGAACCCGGTCAACATGTACCGCGGCACCACCATGGCCGGCATCATCCGCGACGAGGCGGCGCACAACCCGAAGCGCGGCTTCGCGGGCGGCTACGAGATGGAGACACTGGCGCTCGGCGTGCCCTTCATGGCCGCCTTCCTCGACCCGGGCGCCTGGGGCGAGGACTTCGCCTGGTGGATGGACCACTACACGAACATCGCCGGCATGTGGCTGGTCGGCGAGGACATGCCGCGCGAGGGCAACCGCATCACGCTGAACGGCAACGTGAAGGACAAGTGGGGCCTGGCCGCGCCGAACGTCCACTTCGACGACCACGACAACGACATCGCGATGCGCAACCACGCCTTCGCGCAGGGCGAGAAGGTCTACAAGGCCGCGGGGGCGATCCGCACCTACCGCACGCCGCCGTACCCGTCGACCCACAATCTGGGCACCTGCCGCATGGGAAGCTCGGCCAAGGACAGCGTGTGCAACGCCTACGGCCAGACCCACGACATCGCCAATCTGTTCATCTCGGACGGCAGCCAGTTCACCACCGGCGGCGCCGAAAACCCGACGCTGACCATCGTGACTCTGGCGATCCGCCAGGCCGAGTACATCGCCAAGCAGATGACGGCGCGCAGCATCTGAGCCTGCCGCCTCACAGGGAGACCCATCATGTGCGAATACTTCGTCAAGGCCGATCCGATCCAGTACGAGCAGCGCTCGCGCACGATCCGCATCCACGGCGTGCTCACCAGCATCCGGCTGGAGAACATGGTGTGGGACATCCTGGCCGAGATGGCAGAAGCCGAGGGCTGCACGACCAACGCGCTGATCGTGCAGTTCCACGACGAGATCCTCGCCCACCGCGGCGAGGTGCCCAACTTCGCGTCTTTCCTGCGTGTCACCGGCATGCGCTTCCTGCGCCGCAAGTTGATGGCGCTGGAGTCCGCCCTCCCAAACGAGGGCGGGGCAGCATCGCCGCCGCTGCGGCCCAAGGTCGTGAACCTGGGCGCGCGCTCCTGACTGTTCCACTCGCCTCTTTCCACGGAGTTCGCATGGCGAAGGTGATCCATTCCATGATCCGCGTTCTGGATCTCGAGAAGTCGATGAAGTTCTACGCCGACGTGCTCGACCTGCACGAGTCGCACCGGCTCGACTTTCCCGACTTCGCGCTCGTCTATCTGCGCAACGCGGAGAACGACGTCGAGATCGAGCTGACGCTCAACAAGGGCCGCACCGAGGCCTACACGCACGGCACCGGCTACGGCCACGTCGGCGTTGTCGTGCCCGATGTCGCCGCCGCGCATGCCGCGTTGCTGGCCAAGGGCTATGAGCCCGCGCCGGTGAAGGAGTTCAAGCGCGGCGACGAATTGCTCGCGCGCTTCTGCTTTATCCAGGATCCCGATGGGTACAAGATCGAACTGCTGGAACGGCACGGCCATTACCAGTAGATTAGAGGTGCAGCGGCCACAGGAGGCGACGGCCGCGCAAGCAGTCCCACAACACGCCCACAGGAGACAACCCTTGAAGAAGACGTCCAGTTCCTTCGTGCTGGCAGGCATCGCCTGCGCCGCCATGCTCAGCCTGCCGGTGCAGGCGCAGCAGAACATCGAGAAGCTCAAGCAGATGAAGGTCGCGACCACCGACCTGAACATCCCCGTCGTGCCGCAGGAAGGCAAGAACGCAGCGGCGATCCGCGAGAACCTCAAGCGCGTGAAGCTGCCGCCGGGGTTCAAGATCGACCTGTTCGCGGTCGTGCCGGACGCCCGCCACATGGCCATCGCCCCGTCGACCAACATGCTGTTCGTCGGCACGCGCAAGACCACCGTCTGGGCCGTCACCGACCGCAACAGCGACGGCGTGGCCGACGAAGTCAAGTCCTTCGCGCCCAGCCTGAAGTTCACCAACCCGAACGGCGTGTGCTGGACCAAGGACGGCTTCCTGATCGTCGCCGAGCACAACCGCGTGCTGAACTTCCCGGCCGCCGAGTTCTTCTACGAAGGCCCGGACGTCGCCGTGATCGAGGTCGTGCCGCAGGGCAAGCTGGTGCCGCCCGAGGAGGAGTCGTACAACCACGGCGCGCGCACCTGCCGCGTCAGCGACGACGGCAAGCTCTACGTCACCCTGGGCCAGCCGTACAACGTGCAGCCGCGCGACAAGGTGGCGATGTACGAGCAGCTGGGCATCGGCGGCATGGTCCGCCTGAACGCCTTCGACGGCAGCGGGCGCGAGGTGGTGGCGCGCGGCGTGCGCAACTCGGTGGGCATGGACATCAACCCGAAGGACAAGACCGTCTGGTTCACCGACAACCAGACCGACGGCATGGGCGACGACACGCCGCCCGGCGAGCTCAACCGCATCACCAAGGCGGGCGGCGAGCACTTCGGCTACCCGTTCATCCACGGCAACGCGACGCAGATCGCCGGCACGGCCGCCGCGCCCGACCTGAAGGACATGAAGGCACCGGCCGCCTGGACCAAGCCGCAAGTCGAGTTCCCCGCGCACCAGGCGCAGCTCGGCATGACCTTCTACACCGGCAAGATGTTCCCGGCGCAGTACCAGGGCGGCGTCTTCGTGGCCTCGCACGGCTCGTGGAACCGCACCAAGGCCAGCGGCGGCCTGGTGAACTTCGTCTCGCTCAAGGCGGACGGCTCGGCGGACAAGAGCACCGTCTTCGCCGAAGGCTGGCTCGACAGCGAGACCGGCATCTACCGCGGCCGCCCGGTCGACGTGGCGGTGATGAAGGACGGTTCGCTGCTCGTGTCCGACGACTATGTCGGCGCGATCTACCGCATCACCTACAGCGCACCGTGAGGCGAGGGCAGATCCTTGCCCTGACGCTGGCCGCCGCGCTGCCCGGCGCGGCGCTGGCCGGCGACGCCGCGGCTGGCCGGCAGAAGGCGCAGATGTGCGCCGTCTGCCACGGGCCGATGGGCATCGCGGCCGCCCCGGAGACCCCCAATCTCGCGGGCGAGCCCGAGGGCTACATCGTCCGGCAGCTGCGGGCCTTCCGCACCGGCAAGCGCCAGCACGAGGTGATGAACGTCATCGCCAAGTCGCTCAGCGACGAGGACATCGACAACGTCGCCGCGTGGTTCAACTCGATCAAGGTCACGGCCACCGCGCCTTGACCTTCGGCAGGTGCGCGCCGGGACGGCGCGCACCTCCAGAAAATCTCTAACTGCAAACCCCGTCGCGGCGCGCCAGGCGTTCGCGTAGCCTCGCTGCGCGCGCCGGGCCCCGGTGCGCCGTGCCTTTCTCTCACCCCCAGAACATGAACAAGACGCTGCCGTTGTCCACCCTGGCCCTCGCCCTGGCCGCCGCCTTTCCCGCCCTGGCGCAAGTCGAGCTCGATCCCGTCGTCATCACCGCCGAGCGCACCCGCCAGACCACCTTCGACGCGCCTGCGGCCATCAGCGCCGTCACGCGCGACGTGATCGACAACGGCGGCTTCCAGGTCAACCTGTCCGAGGCGCTGAACCGCGTGCCCGGCATCAGCGTGCTCAACCGGCAGAACTATGCGCAGGACCTGCAGCTGTCGATCCGCGGCTTCGGCTCGCGCTCGACCTTCGGCATCCGCGGCGTGCGCCTGATCGTCGACGGCATCCCTGCCACCATGCCCGACGGGCAGGGGCAGGCCTCGACCATCGCGCTCGGCTCGGCGCAGCGCATCGAGGTGCTGCGCGGCCCGCTGGCGCAGCTGTACGGCAACGCCGCCGGCGGCGTGGTGCAGGTGTTCACCGGCACCGACGCGACCGTGCCCACCGTCAGCACCAGCGTCGGCATGGGGCCCTATGGGCAGACGAAGTTCGGCGTCAAGTTCGGCCAGAACAGCGAGCGCGACAGCGTGGTGCTCGACGCGGCGCGTTACGCCACCAACGGCTACCGCGAGCACAGCGATGCGTTGCGCACGCAGCTCAATGCCAAGTGGGACCACGTGATCGACAAGGATTCGACGATCAGCCTGGTGGCCAACTCCTTCGACCAGCCGCTCTCGCTCGACCCGGGCGGCCTGACGCGCGCGCAGTGGGAGGCCAACCCCGAGCAGGCGGTGGCCGTGGTCAAGTCGCAGGACGCGCGCAAGGTGGTCAGCCAGAGCCAGCTCGGTACCGTCTACGAGCGCCGCCTGAGCGAAGCGACGACGCTGAGCACGCGGCTGTACGTCGGCTATCGCGACCTCGACAACGCGCTGTCGGTGCCGCCCACGGCGCCGGCGCAGACCTCCAACACCGGCAGCGGCGGCATCGTGTCCTTCGCGCGCAGCTACATGGGCGGCGGCGTGCAGCTGTCGCATGCCATCCGCCTCGACGGCGGGCGCGCGCTGCGCCTGACCGGCGGCGTCGAGTACGACCGCATGAAGGAAGACCGCCAGGGCTACCTGAACACCGGCGGCGTGCAGGGCGCACTCAGGCGCGACGAGCGCAATTCGGTCGACGGCCGCGACGCCTACGCGCAGGCCGCCTGGGACCTCACGCCCGGCTTCACCGCCACCGGCGGCGTGCGCGCCAGCCGCGTGGAGTTCCAGACCCGCGATCTGTACATCCAGCCGGGCACGCCGGACAACGGCGACGACAGCGGCAGCATCAGCTACAGCGCCACCAACCCGGTGATCGGGCTGAGCTGGCGAGCCGCCGAGTCGCTGAACCTGTATGCCAATGCCGGCCAGGGATTCGAGACGCCGACCTTCACCGAGCTGTCCTACCGGCCGGCGCCGGCCTCGGGCCTGAACTTCGACCTCCAGGCATCGAAGAGCCGCCATGCCGAGGTCGGCATGAAGTGGAAGATCGCCGCCGGCCACCGCCTGGACCTGGCGGTGTTCGATATCGCCACGCGCAACGAGATCGTCGTCGACACCAACGCCGGCGGCCGCACGACCTTCAAGAACGCCGGGCGCACCACACGGCGAGGCGCCGAGTTCCAGTACCTCGGTCAGATGAGCGACAGCCTGCGCGCCACGCTGAGCCTGTCGGCGCTGCGCGCGCGTTTCGCCGACCAGTTTGTCAGCGGCAGCGGCGCCACCGCGGTCACCGTGCCGGCGGGCAACCGCCTGCCCGGCACGCCCGAGCGAAGCGCCTTCGTCGAACTGGCCTGGACGCCGAAGGGCGCCTGGGGCGGCTTCAACAGCGGCATCGAGGTGGTGCACACCGGCAATCTGTACGTCAACGATGCCAACACCGACGCCGCACCGAGTGCGACAGTGATGAACCTGCGGCTGGGCTTTGCCCAGAAGGCCGGCGGCTGGACCTTCAGCCAGCTGCTGCGGCTGGAGAACGCCACCGACAAGACCTACGCCGGCTCGGTGATCGTCAACGACGCCAACAGCCGCTTCTTCGAGCCGGCGCTGCCGCGCAACTGGATGCTCGCGCTGACGGCGAAGCACGAGTTCAGGTAAGGTGGGCTGCGCAGGCGCGACTGAGCCTGCGGAGGTTTTCACCATGTCGGGTTCTCCCACCCTGGGGGGGGCTCGGGTGTGAGGGTGCGGGGTGGCGGCGCACTGGTCGCGTCGGGCCCGGCCGCGGCCGCCCCCCCCGGCCAGCCCGGGGCCCCGCCGCCCCCCCGGCCGCCCGCCCCGGGGCCGGCCCGGCGGGGCCCCCGCGGCCGGGCCCCCCGCGGGGGGCGGGGGGCCCTCCCCGGGGGGCCCGGCCCCCCCCCCCCGGACCCCCCGGGCCCACGCCCCCGGCGCGGGGGACCGCGCGGGCCGCTCCCCCCCCGCCCCCCGCCGCCGGGGGCCCCGGCGCGGGGGGGGGGGGCGGGGGGGGAGGGCCGCGGGGCGCCCCGCCCGGCGGCGCGCCGGGCCCCGGGCCGCCCCCCCCGCCCGCCCGCCCGCGCCCCCAGGAACGCCCCCTCCCCCCGCCCCCCCGGCCGGGGTGCTGTGCCTTCGTCGTCGCGCCGAAGGTGGAGAAATTCCGCAAGACCTTCGCCCGGCTCGTGCGCGAAGGGTGATGGCCCGCGCCGTTAGACTGCGCGGGTGCTGATCCGCTCCTCTGTCACCGTACGCCGCGTCGCGCTGCCCCTGCTGGCGGCGCTGATGCTGCTGCTCCAGGCCCTCGGCCTGGTGCACGCGGTGGTGCACGGCGGCGGGCATGCCCCGCAGGTGGCGGCCGCCGCGGACCACGATGCGGCCGGCGACCTGTTCGGCGATCACGACGACGAGGCGAGCTGCCGCCTCTACGACCAGCTGGCCCATGCCGACGTTGCCTGCGGCGTGCCGGTGCTGGCCCTGCGCGACACGACGCAGGTGTGCGTCGACGTCATCCTGCGCAGCGGCCGGCACGCGCCGCAGGCCGCGGGCTTCCTCGCCCGCGGGCCTCCTTTCACGGCCTGAAGACCCGGCCGCTTTCGAGCGGTCTCCAGTGCGCCGGCCCGCCATGCGCGGACCGGCCTGCGGCGCATCGCCTCGCGCCGCGCGGCTCTTCATCGTGATGGAACCCTCTCATGTCGAATCTCCTCTCGCGCCATCGGCGCACCGCGCTCGCCTGCGCGATAGCTTCCCTGGGCCTGCCCGTGGCGGCCCAGGTCACCCAACTGGACACGGTCGTCGTCACCGGCAACCCGCTGCGCTCCGACGACCTGGCGGCACCGGTCTCCGTGCTGTCGGGCGATGCCCTCGTGCTCAAGCGCGGCACCTCGCTCGGCGACACGCTGGCCGGCCAGCCCGGCGTCTCGTCGACCTACTTCGGCCCGAACGCCAACCGGCCGGTGATCCGCGGCCTGGACGGCGACCGCGTGCGCATCCTCGGCAACGCCGGCGCGTCCTTCGATGCGTCGAGCCTGAGCTTCGACCACGCCGTGCCGATCGACCCGCTGGTCATCGAGCGCATCGAGGTGCTGCGCGGCCCGGCGGCGCTGCTGTACGGCGGCAGCGCCGTCGGCGGCGTGGTCAACGCGCTGGACAACCGCATCCCGAAGTCGCCGCTGAAGGCGCCCGACGGGCGCTGCCGAGTTGCGACTGGGCGGCGCCGAGCGCGAACGATCCGCCGCAGCGCTGCTGGAGACGGGCGACGGTCGCTGGGCGCTGCATGCCGATGCCTTCGGCCGCCAGACCGCGGACCTGCGCGTGCCCCGCTTCACCCCGGTGGAAGACGGCGCGGCACTGCCCGAATCGAGCCGCGTGCGCAACTCGGCCTCGCGCGCCAGCGGTGGCGCGTTCGGCGCGTCCTTCACGACGCCCACGAGCTACCTCGGTGCCGCGGTCGACAGCTACGACAGCCGCTACGGCATCGTCGCCGAACCCGACGTGATCATCCGCATGCAGCGCGAGCACCTGGCGCTGGCCGGCGAATGGCGTGAACTCGGCGGGCCGCTGCGCACGCTGCGCGCGCAACTCGGCCGCACGGTCTACGCGCACCGCGAGATCGAAGGCACGGGAGAGGTCGGCACCACCTTCTCGACACGCGGCACCGAGGCGCGCATCGAGGCAGAGCACGCGGCCATCGGCGGCGTTCGCGGCGTGCTGGGCGCCCAGTTCGAGCGCAGCGATTTCGCCGCGCTCGGCGCCGAGGCCTTCGTGCCGGGCACGACGACGCGCAAGCAGGGTGTCTTCGTGCTCGAAGAGACGGCCTGGCCGCTCGGCACGCTGAGCGCAGGCGTGCGGCTGGAGCATGCACGTGTCGACTCCGCCGGTGACGCCGACCCGGCCGCTGCGCAGTTCGGCGCGCCGGCCCAGCGCAGCTTCTCGCTGCGCAGCGTCTCGCTGGCCAACGTCTGGAGGTTCGCGCCGGGGTGGAGCCTCGCGACCACGCTGGCCAGCACCGAACGTGCGCCGACCTCGTTCGAGCTCTATGCCAACGGCGTGCATGCGGCCACCGGTGCCTTCGAGCGCGGCGATGCCGAGCCTCGGTGCCGAGCGGGGGCGCAATCTCGACGCGGCGCTGCAATGGGCCGCAGGCCACAGCTCGATGCGCGTGGGCGTCTTCGAGGCGCGCTTCTCGCGCTTCATCAACCTCGCGGCCACCGGCGCCACGGTCGACGTGGTGGCCGAAGACGGCTCGGTGGAGGCCGTGCCGGAGTACGTGTTCCGATCGGTGCGCGCGCGCTTGCGCGGCATCGAGGCGCAGGCGAAGCACCGTTTCGAGGCCGGGGCCTGGTCGTTCGACCTGTCGGGTCAGCTCGATCTCGTGCGTGCCGACGACCTCAGCGGCGGCGAGCCGCTGCCGCGCATCGCACCGGCCCGGGTGCGGATCGGTCTCGACGCGATGACCGGGCCGTGGACGGCCAGCGTGGAGCTCGACCATGCCTCACGCCAGGGCCGCGTGGCGGCCACCGACGTGGCCACGCCCAGCCACGACCTGCTCAACCTGGCGCTGTCGCGGCGTTTCGCACTGGGCGGCGGCGACGCGCTGGCCTTCGTGAAGCTGGCCAACGCGACCGACACGCTGGCCTACAACGCGTCGACCATCCCGACCGTGCGCGATCTCGCGCCGTTGCCCGGGCGCTCGTTGAAGCTCGGTCTGCGAGCGAGTTTCTAGTCGAGGGCGAGGTGCTGCGCGAGCGTCAGGGGGCCAGGCGCTCGCGCACCCACCGGCCGGCGTCCTGGCGGTAACGCAGGCGGTCGTGCAGGCGCGACTTGCGGCCCTGCCAGAACTCCCAGCGGTCCGGAACCAGCCGGTAACCGCCCCAGTGCGGCGGGCGGGGCGGGTTGAGCAGGAACTGCGCGCCATAACGCGCCGCGTTGGCCACCAGCACGGTGCGTGACTCGATCACCTGGCTTTGCGGCGAGGCCCAGGCACCGATGCGCGAATCCAGCGGGCGCGTCTTGAAGTAGGCATCGGATTCGGCGGCATCGACCTTCTCGACGCGGCCCTCGATGCGCACCACCCGCTCGAGTTCGACCCAGTGGAACTGCAGCGCCGCATAGGGGTGGCCGGCGAGCTCGCGGCCCTTGCGGCTGTCGTAGTTGGTGAACCAGACGATGCCGCGCGCGTCGTAGCCCTTGATGAGCACCACGCGCGTCGACGGACGGCCGTCGGCGCCGACGGTGGCCACGGTCATCGCGTTCGGTTCGGGCAGTTCGGCGCTCAGCGCCTGCTGCATCCACAGCTCGAACTGCTGCAGCGGGTCGGCATGGCTGGCGGACTCGTCGAGTTCGCCGCGTTCGTAGCTCTTGCGCAGGTCGGCAATGACGCGGGATGGGTCGCTCATGATGCATCGAGTATAGAGATGAGGCCCGGCCGATCAGGGTCTACCCGCCTGACAGACATTGCTAGGCAAATCTGCTTACGGGGAAGGCCTTAGGTATACGTCCCACTACCTGATTCGAGGTGCGGATCCCATTCTGTTTCCAGGGCACGAGACCTGCTCGTGCCATCGACAACGAACAAGAACAGGGGCAGCGCATGAATGCGCAACCGGCGGTGATCGTGTTGGCGGCAGGAAGGGGCAGCCGGTTCCTCGGAGCCGATCACAAGCTTGCCCAGCGGCTGGGCAGCGCGACCGTGCTGGCCACCACGCTTCGGCACGCAGTGGCCACGCAGCTGCCCGTGATCGCCGTGACCACCGAGGCGCTCGCCGAAGTCGCGCGGCGCAGCGTCGCCGCGCGCGACGTGATCGTGCTGCCGGAAGTGGGCGCGCCGGGCCACGAAGGCCTGGGCATGGGCTACTCGATCGCCACCGGCGTGAGCGCCTGCCCGGACGCCGGCGGCTGGCTGGTGCTGCCCGGCGACATGCCGATGGTGCGCACCTCGACACTGCTCGAGGTGGCACGCGAACTCGCGCACCATGCGGTGGTGTTTGCGCAGCACAAGGGCATGCGCGGCCATCCGGTGGGGTTCTCGGCGGAGTTGTATTCGGAGCTGGCCGGCCTGCGCGGGGACGAAGGGGCTCGCCGCCTGGTGGCGCGGTATCCCGCGGTGGGCATCGAGGTCGACGACCCGGGCGTGCTGATCGACGTCGACACCGAGGCCGACCTGGATGCCGTGCGCCTGGCCCAGCAGCGCGGCGAAGAGGCGCCACAGCGGCTCTGACTCAGCGCAGCGCCAGCGCGAGCTTCTCGATCCGCTCGATCTCGCGGTCGCGGATGCCGCAGCGGCGCAGCGAAGCGGCGGTCTCCAGCAGGTAATCCAGCGTGCTGCCATAACGCCCCGAGGCATGGCGCAGGATGTCGAGCAACTGCTCGTCGCTCAGCTCGCCGGTGTGTGCCGGGCTCGCGCGGTCCAGCGTGAAAGCCAGTGCGCGCACCGGGCCCAGCGCCGTGCGGCAGGGCACCCAGCGCGGGTCGTACACGCCGGTGGGCATCTCGCGCTGCCACAGCCGCTCCAGCTCATCGGGCGCGCGGCGGCGGTCGATGCGATAGACCAAACCACGGCAGGAGCCGCCGGACACCAGCGCGAACACCAGGCCGGGCCGCTGCGGCGTGCCGCGGTTGATGCGCGAGCGCATGCGCAGGGCGCGGTGCCAGCCGTGCACGGCCGCGCTGCGCTGCTCTTCGGCGTCGAATTCAGGGCGCCAGATCAGCGAGGCGTATCCGAACACCCACAGGTCGTCGTCGCCGCCCCACGCGCGCAGCGTTTCGTCGAGCATGGCGCGGGGGTCGCGCAGCAGCAGCGGATCGCCTTCGACCGTCATGCCGACACTCTAGAATGAATCGATAAACATTGAAGGAAGAAGCATGAGCGATGCCAATGACGACGTGCAGAACTACGCGCTGGCCGTGCTGGCGGGCGTGGTGGCCCTGGTCGTGGCCGGCGTGATCGCGCTGGCGGTCTCCACCAGCCGCAATGCCATTCCGGCCAAGCCGGCCGCGGCCGCCGCGGCGCCGCAGGGCCAGCCGCGCGTCTATTTCGAGGTCGATTCCGACGCCTTGCCGGCCGACGCCGCCGAGGTGCTGAACCGCGTCGCGGATGCCGCGCGCGGCAAGCCTGGCACGACCGTGCTGATCTCCGGGTTCCACGACGCCACCGGCAACCCCGAGCACAACGCCGACCTGGCCAAACGCCGCGCGCAGGCGGTGCGCCACGCACTGGAAGCCAACGGCGTGGCGCCCAGCCAGCTGGTGCTCGACAAGCCGCAGGAAACCACCGGCGGCGCCGATGCCCGCGAAGCCCGCCGTGTCGAGTTGAGGCTGCAGTAGGGCGACTGCGGCTTGTTTTGACGATGTAACCTGGTTACCGGATAATCAGGGCTCGAGTTACAGCCCCGGTGACGCCATGAAACCAGCCCTCGTCGAAGTCACGCAACGCATCCGCGAGCGCAGTGCCGCCACCCGGGCGGCGTACCTGGCTCGTGTTCAAGCTGCCATCGACCGCCCGCGCGGCTCCGACCGCATGGGCTGCGCCAACGTGGCGCATGCCTTCGCGGCGCTGCCGGCGAACGACAAGCTGCGCGTGGTGGCCGAGCGCGCGCCGCACATCGGCGTGGTCACCGCCTACAACGACATGCTGTCGGCCCACCAGCCCTACGAGGGCTTCCCGGCGCTGATCCGCGACGAGGCGCGCCGGCAGGGCGCCACGGTGCAGGTGGCCGGCGGCGTGCCGGCGATGTGCGACGGCGTGACGCAGGGCCTGCCCGGCATGGAGCTGAGCCTGTTCTCGCGCGACACCATCGCCATGTCCACCGCCATCGCGCTGACCCACGACGTGTTCGATGCCGCGCTGCTGCTGGGCGTGTGCGACAAGATCGTGCCGGGCCTGCTGATCGGCGCGCTGCACTTCGGGCACCTGCCCTGCGTGTTCGTGCCGGCCGGCCCGATGAGCACCGGCCTGTCGAACAACGAGAAGTCCAAGGTGCGCGAGCAGTTCGCGCAGGGGCTGGTGGGCCGCGACAAGCTGCTCGAGGCCGAGTCGGCCGCCTACCACGGCCCCGGCACCTGCACCTTCTACGGCACCGCCAACAGCAACCAGATGCTGCTCGAGGCCATGGGCCTGCACGTGCCGGGCGCGGCCTTCGTGCACCCGCATGCGCAGATGCGCGAGGCGCTGACGCGCGAAGCGGTGCGCAGCGTGCTCTCCATCACCAAGGCCAAGCGCTTCACGCCGATCGGCCGGATGGTCGACGAGCGCGTGATCGTCAACGCGATGGTCGCGCTGCTGGCCACCGGTGGCTCCACCAACCACCTGATCCACTGGGTGGCGGTGGCGCGTGCCGCCGGCATCCGGATCGACTGGACCGACTTCTCCGACCTCTCGCACGCCACGCCGCTGCTGGCCCGCGTCTACCCGAACGGCAGCGCCGACGTGAACCAGTTCCAGGCGGCCGGCGGCCCCGGCTTCGTGATCCGCGAACTGCTCGAAGGCGGCTTCATGCATGCCGACGTGGCCAGCGTGGTCGAGGGCGGCCTGCACGAGTTCGGCAAGGCGCCGCACCAGGACGGCGCGGCGCTGCGCTGGTCCGCGCTGCCGAAGGCCAGCGGCGACGAGGCCATCGTGCGCCCGGCCGCCAGGCCCTTCAGCCCCGAGGGTGGCCTCAAGCTGCTCACCGGCAACCTGGGCCGCTCGGTGATCAAGATCTCGGCGGTGCCGGACGACCGCCACGTCATCGAGGCGCCGGCACGCGTGTTCGCCTCGCAGGAAGAGCTGCTCGCCGCGTTCAAGGCCGGCGAGCTCGAGCGCGACCTGATCGCCGTGGTGCGCTTCCAGGGCCCGCGCGCCAACGGCATGCCCGAACTGCACAAGCTCACGCCGCCGCTGGCGGTGCTGCAGGGCAAGGGCTTCAAGGTGGCGCTGGTCACCGACGGCCGCATGAGCGGCGCCTCCGGCAAGGTGCCGGCGGCCATCCACGTCAGCCCCGAGGCGCTGGCCGACGGCCCGCTGGCCAAGGTGCGCGACGGCGACGTGATCCGCCTCGATGCCGTGGCGGGCACGCTCGATGCATTGGTCGATGCAGCGGAGTGGGCGGCACGCCCGCTGGCCCGCATCACCGACGCGGCGTCGGACACCAACGCGCACGGCCTCGGGCGCGAACTCTTCGGCGGCATGCGCCGCAACGTGCTCAGCGCCGAAGAGGGCGCCTGCACCTGGCTCTGACTCGCAAGGAATCCGTCATGAACACGCTCGAACTCGCCGAGCACGGCCCGGTGATCCCGGTGATCGTGATCCAGAAGCTGGAAGACGCGGTGCCGATGGCGCAGGCGCTGGTCGACGGCGGCGTCAGGGTGCTGGAGATCACGCTGCGCACGCCGGTGGCGTTGAAGTGCATGGAGGCGATCGCGCGCTCGGTGAAGGGCGCCATCGTCGGCGCCGGCACCATCCGCACGGTCGACGACGCGCAGGCGGCGCGCGATGCCGGCTGCCAGTTCGGCGTGAGCCCGGGCTACACCAGCGAAATCGGCCACTACTGCCGCAACATCGGCTTGCCGCTGCTGCCCGGCGTGGCCACGGCCAGCGAGGTGATGCGCGCCAACGGCGACGGCTACGGCTTCCTGAAGTTCTTCCCGGCCTCGGCGGCCGGCGGCATCCCGCTGCTGAAGGCGCTGCACGGCCCTTTCGCCGACGTCGCCTTCTGCCCGACCGGCGGCATCAGCGTCGAGACCGCGCCGCAGTACCTGGCGCTGCCCAACGTGAAGGTCTGCGGCGGCTCCTGGCTGACGCCGGCCGACGCGGTGGCGGCGAAGGACTGGGCGCGCATCACGCGCCTCGCGCAGGAAGTTGGCCAGCTGCGCTGAAGCGAAGCTGCCCAGGCGATCGGCTCAGCGCCGCGCGTCGAAGACCAGGCAGGTCGTCGTGGCGTGCGCGTACAGCTTGCCGTCCGGCCCGACGAGCCGGCCCTCGGCCGTGGCCACCTGGTTGCCGCCGTGCACCACGCGCCCCTCGGCGCGCACCAGGGGCACCTTGTCGGTGAGCGCACGCACGATGTTGATCTTCAGCTCCAGCGTGGTGTAGCCCTTGCCTGCGGGCAACGAGGAGTGCACCGCGCATCCGACGGCAGAGTCGAGCAGGGTGGCGAACCAGCCGCCGTGCACCGTGCCCAGCGGGTTGTAGTGCTGGAAGCCGGGCTTGCCCTGGAACACCGCGAAGCCGGGCTCGATGTGCACCGGCAGGAAATCCAGCGTCGTGCCGATCGGCGGCGAGGGCAGGCGGCCGTCGAACATCGCCTCGAACACCTGCATGCCGCTCATGCCGGCCACCTGCTCGGGCCGGGCCACGCCCGGCTCGCCGCGGCGGGCGCGGATCGCCGCCTCCTCCTCGCGCCAGCGGGCCAGTGTCGCCTCGGCATCGATCGTCTTGCTCATTCTTCGCCTTTCACTTGCAGATGCAATAATTGCAGCTACAATAATCGCCATGCTCGATGCTGTCAAGCCGCAAGGCTGCACGAACCTGAAGCTGCGCCAGCTCAGCCGTGCGGTCACGCGGCACTACGACGCCTACGTGGCGCCCACCGGGCTGAAGAACTCGCAGTACTCGCTGCTCTCGCACGTCGTGCTGCTCGGCCCGCTGCGGCCCACCGACCTGGCGGCGCGCATGAAGATCGATGCCTCCACGCTGACGCGCAACCTGCATCCGCTGGTGGTCGCCGGCTGGGTGGCGCAGGGGCCGGGCGAGGACGCGCGCAGCCGCTCGATCAGCGCCACCGAGGCCGGCCGCGCCAAGCGCGCCGAAGCGCAGCGGGCCTGGAAGCAGGCGCAGCTCGCCCTCAACGCCCGCCTGGGCAACGAGCGCGTGCTCGCGCTGCACGCGCTGATCGACGATTGCCTCGAAGCCCTCGACGTCTCGGAGTCCGACGATGAATGATCCCCTGCGCCGCGCCGTGCCGCCGGTGGCCCTGGTGCTGCTGGCCGCCGCCGGCACCTTCGCGCTGACGATGGGCGCGCGCCAGTCGATGGGCCTGTTCCTCGGCAACCTGAACACCGCCACCGGCCTGGGCCTGGCCAGCATCAGCCTGGCCTTCGCCTTCGGCCAGCTGTGGTGGGGGCTCACCCAGCCCTTCGCCGGCATGGTGGCCGATCGCATCGGTGCCGGCCGCGTGCTGGTGGTCGGCGTGCTGCTGGTGGCGCTGGGCACCTTTCTGATCCCCTTCATGACGACGACGCTCGGCCTGGTGATCGCCATCGGCGTGCTCGCCGCCGGCGGCGCAGGCATGGCCGGGCCCTCGGTGTTGATGGCGGCGACCACGCGGCTGATCCCGGCCGAGAAGCGCGGCATGGCCACCGGCATCGTCAATGCGGGCGGGTCGTTCGGGCAGTTCCTGTTCGCGCCGATCGCCGGTGCGATCTCGACGGCGGCGGGCTGGGCCGCCGCATTGCAGAGCCTGGCCGTGCTGACGCTGCTGGCGCTGCCGGCAGCCTGGGTGCTGCGCGGCAACTCGATGCAGGCGGCGGCCGCCATCGGTGCCGCGCCGGCGAAGAAGGTGGGCACCCGCGAGGCGGTGTCGCGCGCACTGGCCGACCGCAGCTTCAGGCTGCTGTGCGCCGGCTTCTTCGTCTGCGGTTTCCACGTCGCCTTCATCGCCACGCACCTGCCGGGCGTGGTGGCGGCCTGCGGGCTGCCCGCCACGGTGGGTGCGTGGTCGATCGGTGTGATCGGCCTGTTCAACATCATTGGCAGCTTCGCGATGGGCTGGGCGGTCGGGCGCTGGCGCATGAAGTCGTTGCTGTCGCTTGTCTATGCGGCACGTGCCGTCGCCGTGCTGGTGTTCGTGCTCTCGCCGAAGACGGAAGCCGTGATGCTGATGTTCGCCGCGGTGATCGGCCTGACTTACCTGTCCACCGTGCCGCCCACGGCGGGGCTGGTGGCCAAGTTCTTCGGCCCGCAACACATGGCCACGCTGTTCGGCATCGTGATGCTGTCGCACCAGCTCGGCGGCTTCCTCGGCGCGTGGTTGGGCGGCAAGGCCTTCGACTGGACGGGCAGCTACGACTGGATGTGGTACGCCGACATCCTGCTCGCCGTGGCGGCTGCCCTGGTGCACCTGCCGATCCGCGAGCAGGAGCTGCCGCCGCGCGCGGTGGCTGCGGCCTGAACTGCAGCTGCGCTAGAGGATCGAACAACGATCCTGACCGCGAATCCATTTGCGGCCCGTTGCGGTCTTCGTGATTCTGCGTTGCGCGCGAACTGCATGGTCGAAGGTCGACGGCGGTGCCCGCGTTCTCCGGACTGCCTGCCCGCGTGCCAGTCGCTCGTGCAACTCCCGACTCTGAGCAGGCCAGTTCGCAGGAGTCACTCGTCGCTGCGCGTCGCCGCGATGCCGGGCACGACATCGTCGCCGTAAGCCTGCTTCCAGCGCTCGACCAGCTTCTGGTGTTCGTCCAGCCGCTGGCCGGGCAGGCCGTCGTCGGCGTGCCATTCGGCGATGCGTGTCTCGACAGCGAAGTGCGACACCGGCCGCACACGCTGCGGCTCGTCGAGGCTGCCCACCGACAGGTCCAGCCGCTTCGAGCCGAGGTACTCGAAGCTCAGCGGCGAGCCGCAGTTCGCGCAGAAGCCGCGCAGCGCGAACTTCGACGAGGCGTAGTGCTGCGGCGGCGAGAGCCAGCGCACAGCGTCCTTGGGCACGTTGAGGAAGGCGGCGCGCGTGTTGCCGAAGGCGAGCTGGCACATGCGGCAGTGGCAGTAGTAGCCCTCCAGCGAATCGGGCCGCACCTCGTAGCGAACGCTGCCGCACAGGCAGCCGCCTTGCAGAACCGCGTCGTCGGTCTCGGCCATGCCAGTCTCCCGAAAAGGCTCAGACGGTGTAGTTGAGCACACGCCGGCCGCCGTCGGCATAGACGATCTCGCCGGTCAGGTAGCTCGCCGCGTCACTGAGCAGGAAGGCCACCACGTCGGCGATCTCGCCCGGCTCACCCAGGCGGCGCATCGGCGTGCGGCTCATGATGCGCGCGCGTGCCTCCTCGCTGCCGAGCACGGCGTTCTTCGCCAGCTCGGTGGCGATGGTGCCCGGCGCCACCGCGTTGACGCGGATGCCGCGGTCGGCCAGTGCCAGCGCCATCACGCGGGTCAATTGGTCCACGCCGCCCTTGCTGACGTTGTAGCTGGCGATGCTGGGAATCGCCATCACGCCGTTCACCGAGCTCATGTTGACGATCGCGCCGCCGCCGCTGGCGGCCATCGCGCGCGCCACCGCCTGCGCGACGAGGAAGGCGCCCTTCAGGTTGACGGCGAGCACCGCGTCCCAGTCGGCCTCGCTGATGTCGAGGAAGTCCGCCGCCTTGAAGATGCCGGCGTTGTTGACCAGCGCATCGACGCGGCCGTGGGCCTGCAGCGCGGCGGCCAGCGCCGCATCGACCTCGGCCTTGCGCGACACGTCGCAGCGCAGGAATCCGGCGGTCGCGCCGTCTTCGCGCAACTGCGCGGCCAGCGCCTCGCCGCGCGCCGCGTCCACGTCCCACAGCGAGACGCTGGCGCCGTCGGCGGCCAGGCGCCGTGCGCAGGCCTCGCCGATGCCCTGCGCCGCGCCGGTGACGATGGCGACGCGTCCGTCGAGCCCGAAGTGAACTTGGCTCATGCCGCCTCCTTGTCGAGCCAGATGCCCATGCCCTGCGCGTTCAGCTCGGTGTCCATGGCCAGCAGCCGCTCCACCTCGTCCGGCGTGAAGCGGCAGCCGTGAGCGGCGACGCGCGCCTGGTACTGCTGCATCAGGCCGCGCTTGATGGCCTCGTGGCGGTCGGGCGCGTCGCGCAGCGCGCGGCCCAGCGCGACCATGGCCTCGAGCTGCTCGATCAGTTCGGCGCCCAGGCGCTGCACGTCGCCGATGCGGCCGTAGTGCGTCAGGTAGATGCTGTCCGGCCGGTACGACAGGAGCCTGCGCACCGTCGCGCGCAGCGGCCCGGGCTCGAACTGCACCGGCGTGGTCGTCGGCAGCAGCCAGGGGCCGCGTTCGGTGTCGAACTCGCGGTAGCTCAGGCCGAAGGTGTCGCCGGTGAAGAAGCCGCGGCTGCGCTCGTCCCACACGGCATGGTGATGCCGTGCGTGGCCCGGCGTGTCGAGGAAGGTCAACGGCCGCCCAGCCAGCTCGATGGTCATGTGGTCGGCCGTCTCGCGCACACGTTCGGCGGGCACGCCGACGATGCGTCCGTACGACTTCTCCATCTCGGCTTCGCCGTAGACCGCCGTCGCGCCCGCGACCAGCGCCGAGGGGTCGACCATGTGGCGCACGCCGCGCGGGTGCACCCAGGCGGTGGCTCGCGGCAGGTGCTGCATCAGCAGGCCCACGCCGCCGGCATGGTCGAGGTGCACGTGCGTCGGGACGACGAAGTCGACGTCTTCGGGCGCCAACCCAAGCGCCGCCAGCGTGCCCAGCAGGCGCGGCAGGGCATGGTTGGTGCCGGTGTCGACGAAAGCGGCGTGGCCGTTCTCGACGACCAGGTAGGCGGCGTCGAACAGCGGCCGGTGGAAGCCGGTGTCGATGGCATGGATGCCGTGGCCGAGGGCCTGGGCGTACGAGGGGAGGGCGGCCATGGAGGGGCGTGCGGTCGGAAGGTTGCCGGGATTCTAGGCAGCATGGGGCTGAACCTTCCTGCCCGGGGAATGGTCACAATGGTCGGCGTTTCGCACGGGAGTCGTCGATGGATTGGACGCGGTTTGTGTTGCCCCTGGTGGCCGGCGTGGCGTGCGCCGGCTGCGTCAACATGAGCGACCCGACGCGGCTCGCGCCCGGGACGAGCGCCGACGAGGTTCAGCGCCTGCTGGGCGCGCCGACCGGGCGATATGCGTTGGCCGGCGGCGCGCAGCGCCTGGAGTACGCCCGCGGCCCCTTCGGCAAGCAGACCTGGATGCTCGACGTCGACGCCGAAGGCCGGCTGACCTCCACCACACAAGTGCTCACCGAGAAGCAGTTCAACGCCATCCGGGCCGGCGCCACCGCCGACGAGGTGCTGCGCACGATCGGTCGGCCGTCGAACGTCGGCTACGTCGGCTGGCACAAGACGCAGACCGTCTGGTCGTACCGTTACACGAGCCCGTTCTGCCAATGGTTCCAGGTCGGGCTCAGCGAGGCGGGCATCGTCGAGGACACGGGCTACGGGCCCGACCCGATCTGCGACGATGTGGACAAACCCCTGCACGGCATCTTCCGGCGATGAACATCACCCTCTACGGCATTCCCAACTGCGACACGGTCAAGAAGGCGCGTGCGTGGCTGGCCGAGCGGGGCTTCGCCCACGCCTTCCACGACTACAAGAAACAAGGCGTGCCGCAGGCCGACATGCGTGCGTGGATGAAGCTGCACGGCTGGGAGAAACTGCTCAACCGCCGCGGCCCGACCTGGCGCAAGCTCGATCCAGCCCGGCAGGCCGCCGTGACCGACGCGGCCAGTGCGCTGGCGCTGATGAACGAACAGTCCAGCGTGATCAAGCGGCCGGTGCTGGTGCGCGGCGACACGGTGCTGGTCGGCTTCGATGCCGTCGAGTGGGGGCGCGCGCTGGGCTGAGCCGCCGCAGCGAGGCGCCTTTGAAAGTGCGCAGCGCAGGCGGCTCAACCCAGGCCGACGCTGGCCAGCTTCGCAGGGCCTTCGCTCTGGCCTGAGCCGAGCGGCTCAGAGCTTGAGGTCGAAGGCGGCCTCGGCGCGCACCTCGCCGTTGATGCGCAGGTCGACGACATGCCGGCCGGCGTGGTAACGCCGCGTGGTCACCGGCCGCATCGAGTGCCGCTTGATCAGTTCGCGCGTTTGCCCGGGTGCGAGCTCCAGCACCCAGCCCTTGAACACCTTGGCGCTGGCGCGGCCATCGGCCTTCACGTGGTGCACGGCATAGTCGATGGCCAGCTTCTGTGTGCGCTTCGCCGTCGAGTGCAGCGTCAGCCTCAGTTCGACCGCGCCGCCGAGCACCACGCGCTTCGGTGACACGGCCAGCGTGGCTTCGCCAGCGAAGCGGCGGCCCAGGCCCCAGGCCTTCAGCACGCGCGCATCGCCACGCTTGATCAGCGTGCGGCTGGCGTGCCTGAGCAGCGCACGGCGTTCGGCCGTGGCCTCGGGCAAGTGCGTCTCCAGCCATTCGGCGACCAGCGCCGGGTGATCCTTGGCGATGTCGTTCAGGTGGTTGGCCACGCTGCGGCGCACGTACTCGCTCTCGTCGTCCTGCAGCGCGGCGAGCAGCGGCAGCGTCGGCGACGGGTCGGCGATCAGGCCCTTGAGCTGCATGCCCCAGGGCAGGCGCGGGCGGCTGCCTTCGCTGGCCAGGCGGCGCACATGCGGGCTGGGGTCGCGCGACCAGCGATGCAGCGTCTCGAATGCCAGCACGGGGTGCGCGACGATGAAGGGCCGCAGCGCCCACTCGGCGGTGAAGCGCTGCGTGATCGCGTGAAGCACCTGCAGGGCACGTTCGGGCGCGGCCAGGCCGCGACGCGCGACGAACTCCGCCAGCGGCCACACGGCCCAGCCGGCCAGGCCATGCTCGCCGGCGCGCAGCGCGGGCAGGGCCTCGTCGCCCGGTGTCGGCGCGAGGCTGGCCTCGATGACGTCGGCGGCGGCCGCGAAGTCCGCCGGCAGCGTGGCTTCCAGCGCCGCGCACAGGTGCTGCGCGCGAGCCTTCAACTCCATCGACTCCAGCCCGTGGCCGGCCAGGGCCGCAAAGCGCGCCCCGTCGAAGCCGGGCCAGGCGCGCTGAAGGTGGTGCCGCATCAGGCGCACCACCTCGGCGTTGATCAGGTTCTTGAAGGGTTCGGCCATGGCGCGCCAGCATAGCCGGCCGCGCCGATGCACGGGTAGCGTGCGTACGTGCACCTGAAATGCCCGCCAATGCGCCTGATTTCACTGAAACGGTGCGTCAGGGGTGCACCATTCAAGGCACACGACTTGCTAACTTGGTGCGCCTTTCGTCCGCTTCCGGTGCGAACGGCACAACAACGACGCACGAGGGGACAAGCCGATGGATCAGGTCAAACAAGGCACCGACGCCTTGTTCATTCTGCTGGGCGCGATCATGGTGCTGGCCATGCATTCGGGCTTCGCCTTCCTCGAACTCGGCACGGTGCGCAAGAAGAACCAGGTCAATGCGCTGGTGAAGATCCTGGTCGACTTCGCGGTCTCGACCATTGCCTACTTCTTCATCGGCTACACGGTGGCCTACGGCGTGAGCTTTTTCAGCGGCGCCGAGACGCTGGCGGCGAAGAACGGCTACGAGCTGGTGAAGTTCTTCTTCCTGCTCACCTTCGCGGCGGCGATCCCCGCCATCGTCTCCGGCGGCATCGCCGAGCGTGCGCGCTTCGGCCCGCAACTCGCGGCCACCGCGGTGATCGTCGGGGCGATCTACCCGCTCTTCGAGGGCGCGGTGTGGGGCGGGCGCTTCGGGCTGCAGGGCTGGATCGAGTCGGTGGCCGGCGTTGCCTTCCACGACTTCGCCGGCAGCGTGGTGGTGCATGCGGTGGGCGGCTGGATCGGCCTGGTGGCGGTGCTGCTGCTCGGCCCGCGCGCCAACCGCTACCGCAAGGACGGCGGCATCAGCGCGCACCCGCCGTCGAGCATCCCCTTCCTCGCGCTGGGCGCCTGGGTGCTGGCGGTGGGCTGGTTCGGCTTCAACGTGATGAGCGCGCAGACCATCGACAAGATCTCCGGCCTGGTGGCGGTGAACTCGCTGATGGCGATGGTGGGCGGCACGCTGGTGGCCGTGCTGATGGGCAAGAACGACCCGGGCTTCGCCTACAACGGCCCGCTGGCCGGCCTGGTGGCGGTGTGCGCCGGCTCGGACGTGATGCACCCGGCCGGCGCGCTGGTGGTCGGCGGCGTGGCCGGCGCGATCTTCGTCGTCATGTTCACGCTGACGCAGAACCGCTGGAAGATCGACGACGTGCTCGGCGTGTGGCCGCTGCACGGCCTGTGCGGTGCCTGGGGCGGCATCGCCTGCGGCATCTTCGGCCTGCAGTCGCTCGGCGGCCTGGGTGGCGTGAGCTTGCTCGCGCAGCTGCTGGGCACGCTCGCCGGCGTGGCCTGGGCGCTGGCTGGCGGTTTCGTCGTCTACGGCGCGATCAAGGCGCTGACCTCGCTGCGACTGACGCCGGAGGAAGAATACGAAGGCGCCGACCTGTCCATCCACAAGATCGGCGCCACGCCGGAGCGCGAAGCAAGCTGGTGAACTGCCGGGCTAGAACCCGACGCGCCACAGGCTCGCGGCGGCGACGAGGCTGATCGCCATCGCGCAGCCGTAGCAGGTGAGCTTGGCCACCAGCCCCTTGTGGATGCCGACGTCGTGCAGGCTGCACAGGATGCGGTGCGCCGCATGCCAGGCGAACAGCACGATCACCGCCAGCACGAAGGCCTTGCCGACGATGCTCTGCGCCAGCGCGAGCATGCGCGGGTAGGCGAGCACGTCGCTGCCGGTGATCGGCACGACGATGCCGGTGACGAGCACGAGCGCCGTGCCGAACAGCGCGGCGAGCATGCCGCCGCCGCCGAACAGCAGCCAGAAGATCGGCGCGTGGGAGCGTTTCATCGCCAGCCCCACACGAGCGCGATCAGCACCAGCGAGGCGATCAGCGTCGCCGCCCAGCCCGCCCGCGTGATCGTCTGCGCGCCCAGCCGCCTGCCGCCGACGTGGATCATCGGCATCGTCTTGGGCATGATCTCGAACCAGCTCTTCGCGTGCACGGCCATCGCGAAGAGCAGCACCGCATGCAGCACGATCGACAGCGGCGAGCGCAGCGCCGCGAGCCAGCCGTTCCAGGCCGCCTCGCCCTGGGCGAGCCGCAGAACGCCCACGCACAGGATCACCGCATAGGCGCCCACCGCGAAGGCCGTCAGCTCGCGCGCCATGTAGCGCATGAAGAAGGGGTCGCGCTTCCACCAGCCCGCCATCGGGCTTACGTACGGCCGATTCGACCTGCGTGTTCAGCCTGGCCTCCTTCTGGGCCGAGGAAGCGCAGGAAGTAGTCCTTCGCGCTGTTCACCTTGTTCTGGTTGACGGCGTTGGCCGGGTCCACGCCCTTGGGGCAGACCTCGGAGCAGTAGCCCACCGCGGTGCAGTTCCACACGCCCTCGGTCGAGCCGAGCACCTCCATGCGCTGTGCCTGGCCGCCGTCGCGCGAGTCGGCGTTGTAGCGGTGCAGCAGCGCCAGCACGCCCGGGCCGGTGAACGAGGGGTCGAGGCCGAACTGCGGGCAGGCCGAATAACACAGCATGCAGTTGATGCAGCCGCTGAACTGCTCGAACTGCTCGAGCTGCGCCGGCGTCTGCAGGTATTCGCCCTGGGCCAGCGTGCGCGGCTCCTTCGGGATGATGTAGGGCTGGATGCCCTCGAGCTTCTTGACGAAGCCGTCGACGCTGACCACCAGGTCGCGCTCGATCGGGAAATGCGTCAGCGCCTCGATGCGCACCGGCCCGGGCAGCAGGTCGCGCAGGAAGGTCTGGCACGACAGGTGAGGCTTGCCGTTCACCATCATCCCGCAACTGCCGCAGATCGCCATGCGGCACGACCAGCGGAAGCTCAGCGAGCCGTCCTGGTCGTCCTTGATCTGCTGCAGCGCTTGCAGCACCGACATGTCGTCGGTGTAGGGCACGGTGTAGCGCTGCCAGACCGGCTCGCTCTCCTGCTCGGGGCGGTAGCGCAGCACCTCGACGTCGATGGTCTTCAGCGACTCAGCCATGGTTCGTCTCTTTCGCCTTGCGCTCGGCTTCGGCCTTCTCGCCGGCGGCGCCGTAGGCCCGCGTGCCGGGCGCCGAGCTCGTGATCTTCACCGGCCCGTAGCCGATGCGCGGTGCGTCGTCGCCGGCGTAGGTGGCCAGGCTGTGCTTGAGGAAGTTCACGTCGTCGCGTTGCTCGAAGCCGTCCAGGCGCTGGTGCGAGCCGCGCGATTCGCGCCGCTCGAGCGCCGAATGCGCCATCGCCTGTGCCACGTCGAGCAGGTAGCCGAGCTCGATGGCGAGCAGCCACTCGGTGTTCCAGCCGCGCGAGTGGTCGTCGAGCTGCACGTTCTTCAGGCGCTGCTTCAGCTCGGCGAGCTTGTCGCAGGTGGACTGCATCGTGGCCGCGGTGCGGTAGATGCCGCAGCCGTCTTCCATGCTCTGCGCCATCTCGCGGCGCAGCGTGGCGATGCGTTCGCCGCCGCCGCGACGCTCGGCCACGGCCAGCGCGCGCTGGCTGGCCGCTTCGGCGAGCCGGGCGAGGGTGGCGATGTCGCCGGCCGGGGCCGCCTTCGCGAAAGCTGAGGCCTCCAGGCCGGCGAGCTTGCCGAAGACGAGCAGCTCGGTCAGCGAGTTCGAGCCGAGCCGGTTGGCGCCGTGGATGCCGACGCTGGAGCATTCGCCGGCCGAAAAGAGGCCCGGCAGCGTGGACGCGGTGCGGCCGTCGGCGACGATGCCGCCCATCGTGTAGTGCACCGCCGGCAGCACCGGAATCGGCGTCTTCGCCGGGTCGACGCCGAGGTACTCGACGGCCAGTTCGTAGATCTGCGGCAACCGCTCGCGCAGCTTGGCTTCGCCCAGGTGGCGCAGGTCGAGCTGGACCACGTCGCCATGCGGGCCGGGCAGGGTGCGGCCCTTCTGCTTCTCGTGCCAGTAGGCCTGGCTGAGGCGGTCGCGCGGGCCCAGCTCCATCGCCTTGTTGCGCGGCTCGGGCGTGGCCGGGCCCAGGCCGTAGTCCTGCAGGTAGCGGTAGCCGTCCTTGTTGAGCAGGAAGCCGCCTTCGCCGCGGCAGGCTTCGGTGAACAGCAGGCCGGTGCCGGGCATGCAGGTCGGGTGGTACTGCACGAACTCCATGTCGCGCAGCGGCACGCCGTGGCGGTAGGCCAGCGCCATGCCGTCGCCGGTGACGATACCGCCGTTGGTGTTCTCGCGGAACACGCGGCCGGCGCCGCCGGTGGCGATGACCACCGCCTTCGCCTGGATCAGCGTGAAGCTGCCGCTGGCGATGTCGATGGCCAGCACGCCCTGCACGCGGCCCTCGTCGACCATCAGGTCGACGCAGAAATGTTCGTCGAAGCGCCGGATCGAGGGGAACTGGATCGAGGTCTGGAACAGCGTGTGCAGCATGTGGAAGCCGGTCTTGTCGGCGGCGAACCAGGTGCGCTCGATCTTCATGCCGCCGAAGGCGCGCACGTTGGCGCGGCCGTCGGCCGTGCGGCTCCAGGGGCAGCCCCAGTGCTCCATCTGCACCATCTCTTCGTGCGCCTGGCCGACGAAGTAGTCGACCACGTCCTGCTCGCACAGCCAGTCGCCACCGGCCACGGTGTCGTGGAAGTGCGCCTCCAGGCTGTCGTGCGCCTGCGTCACTGCGGCGGCGCCCCCCTCGGCCGCCACCGTGTGGCTGCGCATGGGGTAGACCTTGGAGACCAGCGCGATGCGAAGCTCAGGGTGCGCCTGCGCCACCGCAATGGCGGCGCGCAGGCCGGCTCCGCCGGCACCGACGATGGCCACGTCGGCCTGGTAGGTCTCGATCACGGCGGGTCCTGTCGGGTCAGCACGAGTTTCTGGTACAGGCCACCGAAGTAGGTCTTCTTCTCGATGGCGGGCGGCGCCATGCCCGCGGGCAGGAAGGCCTCGACCTCGTGGCCCCACAGGTCCATGGCATAGGGCTCGAGATGGCGGAACACCTGGCGCATCAGCGGGCGCAGCGGGTGCAGCTTCGCGGGGCGGTGGTAGTCGACGATCACCATGCGGCCGCCCGGCTTGAGCACGCGCATCGCCTCGCTCAGCGTCTGGCGCCGCACCGCCTCGGGCATTTCGTGCAGCAGGAAGAACAGCAGCACCTGGTCGTACTGCGCATCGGCGCTGTCCAGCGCGGTGGCGTCGCTCTGCTTGAGCGTGACGCGTTCGTCGGCCGGCAGCTTCTTGCGCAGGTTGGCGAGCTGCACCGGCAGGATGTCGACCACGTCGAGCTGGGCATCGGCCGCCAGCCGCGCCTGCAGCCTCGGCGTCAGGTTGCCGTAGACGCAGGCCACCTGCAGCGTGCGGCCGTGCACCGTCTGGCCGAGGTCGGCCAGCGCCGCGTCGCGCAAGCGCCCGTAGTTGTTGAAGAGGATGGCATTGACCAACCACTCGCGCTCGAACACGTGCACGGCCTTGGGGTGCACGTAGGCCCACCAGTACACCTGTTCGAGATAGCGCGGCACCGGCGGTGCCACGGAGCCAGATCGATCGTTCCCGGCCAGGGTGACTTCAAACGGCGGAGGAGGCATTCAGTTTCCTCTTGAAGCAGGGGGTGCCAGGCGGTTCACTGCCAGCGATAGGTATAGCGCAGGCCGACGAAGCCCACGCGCTGCCGGACGGGTTGTCCGACGACGGTGCCATCCGAGTAGGTGAAGGGCACGCCGTTGTAGCTCCAGCTCCAGTCGCTCCAGGTCGAACGCTGGTAGCCCAGGTCGAGCCGCAGGTCCGACTGCTTGTCCAGCGTGTAGATGCCGAACAGCTTCAGCGTGGTCTGCCGGAAGATGATGTCGGGCAGGCCGCCGGTGGCGGCGAGCAGCGCGGCGCTGGCACCGTCGGCGGTGCTGTCCAGGGCCTGCGTATAGCTGCTGCGGTCGTCCAGGTGCGACAGATTCGCGCCGACCTGGATCGCCGACGTGGCCTTGCCGGTGATGCCGACGCCGAAGCCGCTGCTCGTGTTGTCGTAGGCCAGCGCGGCAGCGTCGGGCCGTGCCTGCCGCAGCGTCTCGGTGCCGTAGCTCAAGTTGCCGTTCAGGCTCCAGCGCTCCGTCAGCGCGTAACTGGCGTCGAACTCGAACTGGTCCATGCCGCTGGTCTGCACCCCGTAGACGCTCGGCGTCGAGAAGCGGTCGATGCCGTGCTGCGCCGAGAGCTGCAGCGACAGTTCGTCGGAGGGCTGCCAGTCGGCCTGCAGCCTGAGCTTGTCGCGCTGGCGGTCGGCCAGCGTGGGCATGAAGATGCCGCGCGCGAAGCCGGTGGATGGGTCGGACGCATCGGGCACCTCGGTGACCCCGGTGCCGCTGTTGTCGCGCAGCCAGTTCGAGCCGTCTCGGCGGCTGCGCGACACGCTGATCGCGCCGCTGAGCTGCTCGTTCATGCGGCGCCGCAGTTCGGCGCGCACGGTGGTCTCGTCGGTCTTCTGGCGCAGCGCGGTGATGCCGGCCGCGGCGCTGGTGGCGGTGAAGACGCCGCGGTCGATGGATTCGGCCTCGGCGCCCAGCGTGCCGCGGTAGTCGCTGCTGAACTGGTAGTGCGCCTGCAACTGGCCGCGCAGCTTGGTGCCGGGCAGGCGCCGGTTCGTGTAGGTCGCCGTGTCCTCGACGTTGTACAGCGCGATCGGCGTGCTGTCGTCGGTGTCTTCGTAGCGCAGCTTGGCTTGCAGCGTCAGCTTGGCCCAGGGCCGCGCGCTCAGGCCCAGTTGCGCGAGCGTGGTGTCGACGCGGCCGCCCAGGTTGCTCACACCGGCCGGTGCGCCGGTGAAGCCGGCGGCGGCGAAGTCGTCGTGCTGCAGTGCCTGCGCGTGGCTGAGCTTGAAGTTCAGGTGCGTGGTCGGCGTGAACGAGTAGCGCCCGGACAGGTCGATCTGGTGCGCCTGGTTGTCCGGCGGCAGCGCCACCGGCTGGTTGAGGATCGCCTGCAGCCCGGGTGCGAGCGGCAGCGGCGTGCCCACGGCGTTGTTCAAGGCGCCGGGCACGTTCGGCGACAGGCTGCCGAACTGATTCTGATAGAACGAACCGTAGTAGCCCGCGCTCACGTAGAGCTTGTCGCCCGTGTAGCTCAGCCGGGCCTCGATCTGGCTGTGGTTGGCGTTGACGGGCTCCGGCAGCATCAGCACGGCCCAGCCGACTTGTGCGCCGGTGGTCACGCCGCAACCGGGCGCCACGGCCGACGGGCAGTTCATGCCGATGCCGAACAGGCGCAGGCCGTCCTTGTTCTCGCTGCTCAGCGAGACGTCGAGCTGCAGCTGCGGGCCCAGCGTCTTCAGCAGGGCCACGCCGACCTTGCTGCGCTTGAGCTGCAGGTCGGCGCCCGTGCTGGCGCGGTTCGGCTCCTCGCGCAGCGTCTCGCCGTAGCTGACGGAGAACTTCCAGTCGCCAGGCTTCTTCCAGGCCAGCTCGAGCTCGCGCAGGCTGCCCAGCAGCTCGCTGCCTTCCAGCCGCAGGGACGTTCCGGTTTCGTCGTCGCGGCGCCTGTACTGGAAGCCCAGCAGGGCGCTGGCGCCGTGGGTGCGCAGCCCGTTGTACTGGCCGAACAGCGCACGGTCGGCGTCGCTGCCGCTGAGCAGACCGGCGCCCACGGTGACCGAGGATTCCGGCGGCGGCGGTGGTTCATCTTCCGCGCGCGCGGAGCCGAAGGCCGCGAGCAGGGCCAATGCGAGCAGGGTCGGGGCGAAGGCGGGGTTCGAGACGGGCCTGATCATGATGTCTCTCCGACGCTCAGCGGAACATGAGCTGCGGTGTCGGGTTGCTCACCGACGGGTTGTTCGAGCCATGCACCTGCGTGTGGCAGTTGGTGCAGCTGCGCCCCTGCCAGATATTGACCACGTTCTTGCCGCCGGTGACCGGGCCGATGGCCGAGCCCCCTTGTCCCGGCGCCCCCGGAGGGAACACGCCGCGCTGGCCGCCGACGGCGCCGACTCCCCCCGCCACGTGCGGCGTGTGGCACTGCTGGCACAGGATCGGCACGCGGGCCTTGAGCATGCTCGCCACGGTGGTGCCGTGCGGGTTGTGGCAGCTCGCGCAGTCTTCGCTGACCGGCTCGTGCGCATGCACGAAGGGGCCGCGCTTTTCGGCGTGGCAGGTGTAGCAGGTGGCGTTGGTGCTGTCGCGCAGCGCCAGCTTGGGGCCCGCCGAGCCGTGCACGGCATGGCAGTCCGAGCAGGTCATCTTGCCTTCGGGGATCGGGTGGTGCGAGGGGCGCTGCAACTGCGCGCGCTGCTCCTTGTGGCAGGCATAGCAGACCTCGGTCTGCGTCGCTTTCGCCATCGCCTTGTCGCGGTTCGTGTGCACCTTGTGGCACGACGAGCAGGCCACGTCGGCGCTCTCGTGCTGGCTGCCGCCCCACAGCGCCTGCTTCGCGTCGCGCTGGTGGCAGGTCTGGCAGACCTCGCTGCGTTCATGCGCAGGCGTGCCGCCGTTCTTGCTGAAGGTCCGATCGGGACGCGGCCTTTCCTTGACGCCTTCGGGCTTCTTGGCATGCGTCGGGCTAGGGCCGTGGCAGCTGATGCAATTGGGCGTGCGCGGGTCGGTCGCATCGGCCATCGGGCTGCCGCGCATCGCCAGCGCCGCGGCATCCATGGGGGGCTTCTTCTTCAGCACCTCGCCGTGCGGCCCCTGGCTCATGTCGGGCAGGTCGTCCGAGTCGTGGCATTCCACGCAGGCCTTGGAGGCCTCGACGTCCGTCAGCGCCCGGGCCGGGGCGATCAGCCCGCCCAGGCAGATCAACAGGGCGGCCAAGGCGGGCTGAAGGCGCATGGTCAGTTCTGGCCGTGCACGATGTCCACGCCCTTGAAGCCGCCGCTCGAGTGGCAATCGGCGCAGGTCTCCTGCACCAGCATCGACTCGGCCTGTGTCCGGTTCGCGAACGAGGCATTGCCGAAGCTCGTGACGTGCGCGATCGCGGTGGGCGAGTTGTGGCACGCCGTGCAGGTCGCCGCCTTCGGCGAGATGACGCGCCAGCCCTTCGGGTCGGTCACGCCCGACGGCTTGGCCACCACGGAACCGAGCGGGCCATGGTCCACCTTGTACGAGTTGTCGACGTGGCAGGCGTTGCAGTTGATGCCCACGCCCGGCCAGGCCACTTCAGCGGCGTAGTTCTCGATGACCTGCGGCGCGCCGGTGTAGCCGGCGTTCGCGGCCGCGGCATTGATGAGCGACTCGATCGTCTCGAAAGTGGCCCCGGCGGCGACAGCCGTTCCGGCGGCGACCACGACCGGCGCGAAGTTCCTGATCGTGTAGTCGGCCAGGAAGATGCCGCCCAGCGGCAGTGTGCCGTCCTTGCCGAAGGCTCCCTGCACCGGGTTGCCGTGCGTGAAGGGATAGGTCCGCTTCGAGTTGCCGTGGATGCCGTGGATCATGCGCTTGAACTGGTACGACTCGTTCAGCGCCTGGCCGTCGGTCATGACGGTCGACGACATCCGGTTCACGTCGTGGCAGACCACGCAGGCTTCGACGGTGTTGCGCGCGCCGCCGTGGAAGGCCTCCGACAGCGTGTTCGAGCCCGAGGTCGTGCCCAGCGCGGCGTGGCAGGCGTTGCACTTCTCGTTGGACACGATGGTGCGGCGCGGCGAAAGCGTGCCGCCCAGGGCGACTTCCGTCCAGGCGTTCTGCGCGACGACGTTGACGAGCGCCGCCGGAATCGCCTCCGGCCGCGGGTCGGTCGCCCACTTCGCCTGCAGCTTCGGCTCCTTGACTTGACCGATGCTGACGACGCGGGCGGTGCCGGCGGCCACCGCAGTGGCCGTGTCGGCCGGCAGCACGATGTCCAGCGTGTAGTGGTTGCTGCCGTCGTTGGCGCCCTTGTAGGCATAGCCGCTCGCGGCGTTGGTGCCGTTGGTGCTGGCGGTGAACTCGGTCACCGTGGTCGACTGGCCCACGAGGTTCTGGTACGCGAGATAGAAGCGCAGATTGCCGAACTTCGTCGTGCTGCCGCAGGTGGGGACGGTCGTGCTGGCGCAGTCCGAGGTCACCAGGTTGTAGGCGGCATTGCCGTTCGTCGGATCGGACAGGTAGTACTTGACCGTCACCTTGCGCGCGGTCGAATCGTAGACCGCGCTCTCGATGTTCATCTTGTACCTGGCCGCGTTCTCCTCGTTCTGGTTCCAGTGCACGCGCTCCGGCGAGATGTTGGAGCCGACCTTGTGGCAGGCCACGCATTGCGCATTGGTCAGGCTGAGGGCCTCCTCGGTGCCGGTGGCGCCGGGCGTGACCGTGGGATCGCGGGCGAACACCTTGTGGCTGGCCTCCCAGTCGGAGCCGACCTTGTTGGCGTGGCACGTCAGGCAGGCTTCCTTGCTCGGCCTGGTCTTCCAGTCGTCGCCCTGCGGCGTGTTCGGGTTGACTGCCGAGTGGCACTTCGTGCAGTTGCGCAGGTCCTGCGGGAAACCGACTTCCGCGAAGTCGACCTTGGCGGCACCGAAGCCCCAGATCGCGTAGTCCTCGCCGCCCTTGCCTGCGTCGAGCTTGGCCTTGAGAAGCTTGCCCGAGTGGATCTTGTGCGCCATCGTCGACAGCGTCAGCACGTTGCCGCTGTTGGCGTCGGTGGTGCCCGGGTTGTGGCACATCACGCAGTACTGCGTGTCGACGCGGCCGCCGCCATGCAGCGCCAGCTTCTCGTGGCAGTTATTGCACGACGACACGTCGGTCATCTTGCGCGTCTTGCTTGCATCGGTGACCAGCACCGAGTTGCCGTTGGCATCGATGGTGAAGTCGATGTACGGATTGACCAGCACCGTTTCGCCGGCGGCGTTCTTGTAGCTCAGCTGGATGGCGATGCGGTGCGTGCGATCCGGCTCGAACACCACGCCATTGGTCTTGGTGGGGTCCTTGATGTCGGTGCTGAAGGTGTAGGTGTAGTACCCGTCGGCGTTGTAGACCAGCTGGGCCGGGGTGATCGGATCGGTGGTCGCCTGCTTGGCGCTGGCCAGTGCCGGTGTGCCACCGGGGCCGACGTTGTTCGGCGCGGTGGCCGTGGACTCGGTTCGGTAGACGTAGCTCAGCCACTGGTCGGGGTCACCATTGGTGCCCGGCACCAGCTTGGCGATCGCGAAGCGCGCATTGGTGTTGGTGAGCCCGGTCTTCACCGCGCCATCCGAGAAGACGGTGAAGTTGACCTGGGGCGGGCTGTTCACCGTCACGGCGGGAACGCCGGCGGCCTGCAACACGGTGAAGGCCGAGGCCGAATTGCTCGCCGTGTCGTTGGCGGCCACGGCGCCGGCGGCCACGAGGGTGTCGCTGAGCGTCGTGCCCGTGCCGGGTGTCGGCGCGGGGGCCGACGATCCACCACCACCGCAGCCGGCCATCGCCACCAGCACCGATGCCGCCACTCCCCATCCGATCAACGAGCGCTTCATTGCGTCCTCCATCGTTCTTGGTTCGGCACCCTTGCGGGAGCCGGTCGTGGCGTCATCGCCGTGTCGTCACGTCTGTCTCGTCCTTGTAAGCACTTGTGGCGGCATGGCTTTGCGATCGATCAAGCGCCGCTGAAGAAGCCGATCGCGACACCGGCCAGCAAGGTGAGCCCCGCCGCGATCAGCACGAAGCCCAGGAGCTTGGAAGCGAATGTCATCGGTGCCGACGGTGCGTCGACCAGGTGCTTTTCGAGTTCGCCGCTCTCGACCATGCGCTGGTACTCGAGGGGATGCTCGCGGCGGTAGTGCTCCAGGCTCATCGTCCCGGTGAACATCACGATCTCGACCGGGAACTTGTCGGGCCGGAAGTGGTTGTTGAAGAAGTGCACCGTGAACAGGAACACCACCGCCAGGAACGCCTCCTCGCCGTGGAAGATCGCCGCCACGTTGAACACCCAGCCGGGCAGGTAGGTGCCGGTGAGGCCGGGCAGCCACATCATCAGGCCGCTCACGCCGATGATCGTGACGCCCCAGAACGGCGCCCAGTAGTCGAACTTCTCCCAGTACGTCCAGCGGTCGAACACCGGGCGCGGGCCGCGGCCGAAGAACCACTTGAACATGGCGAGCATGTCGCGGCCGTCCTGCAGGTTCGGGATCATCGAGTCCGGGCCGAACCAGCGGAAGGTCTTGCGCTGGCGCCACAGGTTCAGCGCCATGTAGCCCAGGTGCCAGAAGAACACGGCGGCGAAGATCACTGCGTTGACACGGTGGATCACACCGGCGACCTTCGGCCCGCCGAGCGCCTGCATCACCCACGGTGCCCAGGCGGCGTCGGGGTAGAACAGCGGCATGCCGGTCAGCGTGAGGATCATCAGGCTGAGCGCGAACGTGATGTGCGCCAGGCGCCAGATGGCACTGAAGCGGCGGTAGTGCTTGGCTTCGAGGTTCGCGGGCAGCGCGGAAGCCGCCACGTGCGGGCGCGGCACACCCTGGCGGCGGTCCTGGAACTCGCGCCAGAACCACAGCAAGGTGTGCAGCCAGAAGAAGCCGAAGGTGCCCAGCAGCAGGCCGGCCATCATCTGGTAGCCGATCCACATCTGCGGGTAGCGCGCGAAGTCGTCGGTGCGGCCGTGCGGCTGGAAGGTCGCGAAGCCCGCCGACGCGACGCCCACGCCCTTCTTGCCGTTGTGGCAGGACTCGCAGGTCTCCATGCGGTTGTTCGGGTGGACTTTCGACTCGGGGTTCTTCGCCTCGAGGATGCCGTGGCTGCCATGGCAGTCGTAGCACTTGGCCGTGTACGCGTAACCCAGCGTGCTGATCTGGCCGTGGTAAGTGGCCTTGTAGGACGCGTAGTTCTCGGCGTGGCAGCCGCCGCAGTTGGCGGTGATCGTGAGCTTGACCGGGTCGGCCGAGGTGTTGCCGACGGCGTGCGCGCTGTGGCAGTCGGCGCAGACGGCCGACTTGACGTTGTGCTTGGCCAGGGCTTCCTTGCCGTGGATCGAGGCGGTGTACTCCTCCAGCGCGTCGCTGTGGCAGGCCTGGCCGCACATCGCCGCGCTGGTCAGGCGCCACTGCTCGTGTGCCGGGCTGGCCTTGGTCGGGATGTCGAAGCTGTGCGTGTCGTGGCAACCGTCGCAACTGGCGTTGGCCTTGCTCCTGTCGGCCTTGCTGCCGCGGGCGTGGAACGACTTGCGGTAGGCCTCGATGTTGTCGACCACGATGCCCAGGCGCGGCTTGGCCGCGGCGCTGTTGTCGGCCTTGGCCTGGTCCCACAGCTTCTGGTGGCAGTCGGCACAACCCGTGGAACTGGCCGCTGTGCGGGCCGGGCCCGGCTTGTGCCCGGTACCTGCCGCGGGTTGGTCGGTGATGCCGGTGTGGCAGGCCACGCACTGCATCTTGGCGTGCACGCCGCCGGCGTACTTGTCGGGCGCGATGCCCAGCAGGGTGCGTGCCTTGCCGTCGGCCGCGGGCACTTCGAGCTTGTGCGCCTTGGCGTCGTGGCAGCTCAGGCAGCCCGCGTTGTCCAGCGCACCCGCATCCGCTGCGGCCCGGGCCGCCGGGGCGGCCACCAGCGCACTCCATGCGAGCAGGCCGAATGCGGCCACTCGTCCAACCCATCGGATCGCACGCATGTCGTCCGCCGTTCTGTTGTTGTTGTGGCTTGCGCCGCCCTCGCGGCGCCCGTCAAGGAAGCAAGCGCTACTGCGAGAGGATCCAGTCCGCCAGGTTCTTCTGCGCGGCAACGTCCTTCGTGTTGAGGATCTTGTGGTCTTCCTCGGTGCCGTCGTCCAGCTTGACTTTCGGGCCGGTGGTGAAGTTCTTGATCATCGCGTCCTGCCCTTCGGGCTTGCCCTTGTACTTGGCGGCGATCTTCTTGTAGGACGGGCCCTTCTTCTCCTTGTCGATCGCGTGGCACTTGAAGCAGTCGTTCTTCTTGGCCAGGGCCTGGGCGGCGTCGGCATCGACCGCGTGGCTGGGGCCCGCCATCATCAGCACCGAGGCGACCGAGAAGCCGAGCACACCGCGAAACATCGTTCTGAACTTCATGGCAGGTTTCCTGTGTGGTGGTGGGAAGCGAAATCTTCGGGCGCAAAGTAACGCCGTCCCACGACCTCCTGCATGACGCGCATCAAACAATCGTCGCCTTGCTTGACCTCAGTCAGGCGGCCAGCAACTGCCGCAGCACGTAGGGAAGGATCCCACCGTGCAGGTAGTAGTCCACCTCGATCGGCGTGTCGATGCGCAGGATGACCTGCACGCGCCGCGTGACGCCGTCGGGGCGGCGGATCGACAGCGTGGCCTGCGCCTGCGGCTTGAGCTCGCCGCCGAGCTCGACACCGATCATCTCGCGGCCGGTCAGGCCCAGGCTCTGCCAGGAGTCGCCCGCCTTGAACTGCAGCGGCAGCACGCCCATGCCCACGAGGTTGCTGCGGTGGATGCGCTCGAAGCTCTTCGCCACCACCGCCTTGATGCCCAGCAACTGCGTGCCCTTGGCGGCCCAGTCGCGCGAGGAGCCGGTGCCGTACTCCTCGCCGCCGAAGACCACCGTGGGCGTGCCCGAGGCCATGTACTTCATCGCCGCGTCGTAGATCGCCATCTTCTCGCCCGAGGGCTGGAACAGCGTCACGCCGCCTTCCTCGCGCGAGCCGTCGGCGCCGGGCGGGATCATCAGGTTCTTGATGCGCACGTTGGCGAAGGTGCCGCGCACCATCACCTCGTGGTTGCCGCGCCGCGAGCCGTAGCTGTTGAAGTCGGCCTTCAGCACCTTGTTCGCCTTCAGCCAGGCGCCGGCCGGCGAGCTCTCCTTGATCGAGCCGGCCGGCGAGATGTGGTCGGTGGTGATCGAGTCGCCGAACAGCGCCATGATGCGCGCGCCTTCGATGTGCAAGGCGACCTCCTTCGGCTTGGCGCTGAAGTCGTCGAAGAAGGGCGGCCGGGCGATGTAGGTCGAGGTCGGCCAGTCGTAGACCTGGCCCTCGGTGCCCTCGATGGCCTTCCACAGCTTGCCGGGCTTGCTCTTCACCTTCTCGTAGTTCGCCTTGAAGGCCTTGCCGTTCATCGCGTACTTCATCAGCGCGTGGATCTCGTCGCTGCTCGGCCAGATGTCGCCCAGGTAGACCGGCTTGCCGCCGGTGCCGGTGCCCACCGGCTCGGTCATCAGGTCGCGCATCACGTTGCCGGCGATCGCACAGGCGACCACCAGCGGCGGGCTGGCCAGGAAGTTGGCCTTCAGGTTCGGGTGGATGCGCGCCTCGAAATTGCGGTTGCCCGACAGCACGGCCGCGCAGACCAGGTCGTTCTTCGTGATGACTTCGTTGATCTCGGCCGTCAGGTCGCCGGCGTTGCCGATGCAGGTGGTGCAGCCGTAGCCGGCGAGGTAGAAGCCGAGCTTCTCGAGGTAGGGCAGCAGGCCGGCCTTCTCGAGGTACTCGGTGACGATGCGCGAGCCCGGCGCGAGCGAGGTCTTGACGTGCGGCTTCACGGTCAGGCCGGCCTTCACCGCCTTCTTCGCGAGCAGCCCGGCGGCCAGCAGCACGCTCGGGTTGCTGGTGTTGGTGCACGAGGTGATCGCGGCGATCAGCACGTCGCCATTGCGGATCGACAGGCCCGACGGGATCGCATAGGACTTGTCGAGTTTCGCCGCGCTCTGGTTGAAGCCGTTCTCGCCGGGCGGCTTGCTGAACAGGCTGGCGAACTGCTGCTTGACGTGGCCGAGTTCGATGCGGTCCTGCGGCCGCTTCGGGCCGGCCAGGCTGGGCGCGACGCTGCCCAGGTCGAGCTTCACCACCTGGCTGTAGTCGATCTCGCCGGCCTTGGGCACGCCGAACAGCCCCTGCGCGCGGAAGTAGGCCTCGAAGGCCTCGATCTCGCTCTTGCGCCGGCCGGTGCCCTTGAAGTACTCGATGGTGCGCTCGTCGACCGGGAAGAAGCCCATGGTCGCGCCGTACTCCGGCGCCATGTTGGCGATGGTCGCGCGGTCGGGCAGGGCGAGCGTGCGCGTGCCCTCGCCGAAGAACTCGACGAACTTGCCGACCACCTTCTCGCGGCGCAGGATCTCGGTGACGGTGAGCACCAGGTCGGTGGCCGTGACACCCTCGCGCAGCTTGCCGCTGAGTTCGAAGCCGACCACGTCGGGCGTCAGGAAGTACACCGGCTGGCCGAGCATGCCGGCCTCGGCCTCGATGCCGCCCACGCCCCAGCCGACCACGCCGATGCCGTTGATCATCGTCGTGTGGCTGTCGGTGCCGACCAGCGTGTCGGGGTAGTAGACCTTGCCCTTGCCCTTGTGCACCCCGCGCGCCAGGTACTCCAGGTTCACCTGGTGCACGATGCCGAAGCCCGGCGGCACGACGCCGAAGGTGTCGAAGGCCTGCATGCCCCACTTCATGAACTCGTAGCGCTCGCGGTTGCGCTCGAACTCCAGCTTCATGTTCAGGTCGAGCGCGTGCTTGTTGCCGTAGTGGTCGACCATCACCGAGTGGTCCACCACCAGGTCGACCGGGACCAGCGGCTCGATGGTCTTGGCGTTCTTGCCCATCGCCGCGGCGACGTTGCGCATCGCGGCCAGGTCGGCCAGCAGCGGCACGCCGGTGAAGTCCTGCAGCACCACGCGGGCGACGACGAACGGGATTTCGTCGCTGCGCTCGGCCTTCGGCTTCCAGCGCGCCAGCTGGGCCACGTGCTCCGGGGTGATCTTCCGCCCGTCGCAGTTGCGCAGCACCGACTCGAGCACGATGCGCAGCGACACCGGCAGGCGACTCACGCGCGGGTGCGTGCGGGCCAGCTCGGGCAGCGAGTAGAAACGGCCCTCCTTGCCCGAGGCCGTCTTGAAGAGTTGAAGCGTCGAGGCAAAGGGATGGGCAGTCATGTTCTTCCTTCAGGGCCTGTTGACGATATGGGGAGGGCGTCCCCCCGCCGCCCCCGGGCCCCCCGCGGGCGCGGCCCGCGGGGGCGGGCCGCCCGCGGCCGGCCCGCGCCGCCCCGCGGCCCCCCCGCGGGCCGGCCGCCCCCCCCCCCCGCCGGCCACCACCACCCGCGCTCGGCGCCCCCGCCCCCCCGCGCCCGGCCGGCCCCCCCGCGCGGCCCCGGGGGCGCGGCGGGTGTGTGGGGGCCGCCGGGCCCCCCCCCCACCCCCCAACGGGCCCCAGTGACGAGTGGGAGCGAGCGCACCGACAGCACGCCCTGGATCGCGGCGATCTCGGCCAGCGCGCTGGGCGCCACCGGGCTGTCGACGTCGACCAGGGTGTAGGCCATCTCGCCGCGCGACTTGTTGACCATGTTGTGGATGTTCAGCCCGGCCCGCGCCATGGCGGTGGAGATCTGGCCGAGCATGTTGGGCACGTTGGCGTTGGCGATCGCCACACGGTACGCCGATTCGCGCGCCATCGAGACGGCCGGAAAATTCACCGCGTTGGCCACGTTGCCGTGCTCGAGGAAGTCGCGCAGCTGGTCAACGACCATCACGGCGCAGTTGTCCTCCGCCTCGCGGGTGGAAGCGCCCAGGTGCGGCAGCGCGATGACGAGCGGGTTGCCGTGCGTGGCCGTGCTCGGGAAGTCGCACACGTAGCGGCCGATCGCGCCGCGTTCGAGCGCCGCGAGCACGGCGGCGTCGTTGACCACGCCCTCGCGCGAGAAGTTCATCAGCACCGCGCCGGGTTTCATCAGGCCGATGTTGTCGGCATTGACCAGGTCGCGCGTGGCGGCCAGCAGCGGCACGTGCAGCGTCACGAAGTTCGCGCCGCGCAGCACCTCGGCCACGCTGTTGGCGCGCCGCACCTGCGCGGGCAGGCTCCAGGCCGCGTCGACGGTGATCTCGGGGTCGAAGCCGAGCACGTTCATGCCCAGGCGGATCGCCGCGTCGGCGACCAGGCAGCCGATCTTGCCCAGGCCGACCACACCCAGCGTCTGCCCGGCCAGCTCGACGCCGGCGAAGGCCTTCTTGCCGTCTTCGACGCGCTTGTCGAGATCGGGCGCAGCGGTGTCGAGCTGCTGTACGAACTGCAGCGCGGCCGGCAGGTGGCGTGCCGCCAGCAGCATGCCGGCGAGCACCAGCTCCTTCACCGCATTCGCGTTCGCGCCCGGCGTGTTGAACACCGGCACGCCGCGCAGGCTGAGCGTGGCCACCGGGATGTTGTTGACGCCGGCACCGGCGCGCGCGACGGCACGCACGCTGGCGGGGATCTCGGCGCCGTGCAGGTCGGCCGAGCGCAGCAGGATGGCGTCGGGCTGCGTGAGCTCCTTGCCCGTCAGGTAACGATCGGCCGGCAATCGCGCCAGGCCGCTCGCCGAGACCTGGTTGAGCACCAGGACCCTGAAGGGCACGGGAGCGTCAGCCATGCTGCGCCTCGAACTCCTTCATGTAGGCCACCAGCGCCTTCACGCCCTCGATCGGCATGGCGTTGTAGATCGAGGCGCGCATGCCGCCGACCACGCGGTGGCCCTTGAGCTGCACCATGCCGCGCGACTGCGCGCCCTTCAGGAAGGCCTCGTCGAGCTTCTCGTCCTTCAGCTTGAAGGGCACGTTCATCAGCGAGCGGCAGTCTTTGGCCACCGGCGCGGAATAGAAGTCCTGGCTGTCGAGGTAGTCGTACAGCAACGCGGCCTTGGCGCGGTTGTGCGCCTCCATCGCCGCCAGCCCGCCCTGCGCCTTGATCCACTTGAACACCAGCCCGGCGATGTAGATCGCGTAGGTGGGCGGCGTGTTCAGCATCGACTCGGCCTCGGCCTGCAGCTGGTAGTCGAAAGCCGAGGGCGTGATCGGCAGCGCGCGGCCGAGCAGCTCGTCGCGCACGATGACGATGGTCAGGCCGGCCGGGCCGATGTTCTTCTGCGCGCCGCCGTAGAGCAGGCCGTACTTCGTCACGTCCAGCGGGCGCGACAGGATGTTGCTCGACACGTCGGCCACCAGCGGCACCTCGCCGGTGTCGGGGGTGAAGTGGTACTCGACGCCGCCGATGGTCTCGTTGGCGCAGATGTGCACGTAGGCCGCGTTCGGGTCCAGTTTCCAGGTCTCGCGCTGCGGGATCGTCGTGTAGCCGCTGCCCTTGGCGCTGGCGGCCACGTTCACCGTGCAGTACTTGCCGGCTTCCTTGATCGACTTCTTCGACCATTCGCCGGTGTCGATGTAGTCGGCGCCGGTCTTGCCGCGCAGCAGGTTCATCGGGACGATGGCGTTTTCGCCGATCGCACCGCCCTGCATGAACAGCACCTTGTAGTTCGCCGGGATGGCCAGCAGCTCGCGCAGCAGGGCCTCGGCCTCGGCGTGGATGGCGATGAACTCCTTGCCGCGGTGGCTCATCTCCATCACCGACATGCCCGAGCCGTGCCAGTCGAGCATCTCGTCGGCGGCCTGGCGCAGCACGGACTCGGGCAGGGCGGCCGGGCCGGCGCTGAAGTTGAAAACGCGGGTCATGGAACGGGTCTCCAGGCGGGGGGTCGGGTGAAGGGGAAGAGCATAACCAGATTCGAAGGCCGTTCCATGACCGCCGCCCCTGGCGCGGCGCGGCAATTGGTGACAGCATCGCGGCGGGTGCCGCAGGCCCCGGCCGACCACAACACGAGGAGATTCCCATGATGAAGTCCGGTATCGACCAGGACGCCCTGATCCAGATGTTCGCCACCGCCACGGCGAGCGGCACCGAGCAGGTCCGCAAGGGCGTGACGCAGGCGACGCTGGCCGCGCTGCAGGGCCGCGAACTGAGCCTGAAAAACATCCGCAGCGTGCTCAAGACGGTGGCGCAGTCGGCCTCGGCCGGCGCGGCGATGAACAAGCTGCCGGGCGTGGACGTCGAAGACCTGCTCGACAAGGCCGTGGTCGGCATGGACGAAGCGCTGCTCAAGGCGGTGGACGCCAACCGCGTCGCGCTGCAGCAGTTCGTCAACCAGGGTGCCGACCTGCGCGAGAAGCACCTGAAGAAGGCGCTGACCGACCTGGAGGCGATGGAAGACAACTTCATCGGATCGCTGAAGAAGGCCGCCGAGGCGGCCGGCGCGCAGGCCTCGACGCAATGGGCGCCGATCCTCGAGAAGCTGCAGGCTGGCGGCACGCTGTCCGGCGCGAAGGCGGCCACCACCGCCGAGCAGTTCGTCGGCCAGATGCAGACGGCCCTGCGCGACAGCCGCGCCGCCAGCCTGAAGGCCGCGCAGACGCTGGCCGAGAGTTACACCGCGCTGGTCAGCGGCGTGCTGATCGGCATGTCGGACGCGCTGACGCAGGGCGGCACGGCCAAGCCTCGCGGCAAGAAGTAGCAGGGGCTGAGGTATCGTGCCGGGCATGAGTTTGCCCGGCACCGATTTCTCCTTCTTCTGGCACGACTACGAGACCTTCGGCGTCGTGCCGCGGCGGGACCGGCCGGCGCAGTTCGCCGGCGTGCGCACCGACGCCGAGCTCAACGAGATCGGCGAGCCGGTGATGCTGCACTGCCAGCCTGCCGGCGACTCGCTGCCCGACCCGGAATCCTGCCTGCTCACCGGCATCACGCCGCAGCACTGCCTCGAGCACGGCGTGCCCGAACATGCCTTCGCCGCCGCCATCGAGGCGCAGCTGGCGAAGCCGGGCACCGTGGGCGTGGGCTACAACTCGATCCGCTTCGACGACGAGGTGACGCGCTTCCTGTTCTGGCGCAACCTCATCGATCCCTATGCACGCGAGTGGCAGAACGGCTGCGGCCGCTGGGACCTGCTCGACGTGGTGCGCGCCACCCGCGCGCTGCGCCCCGAGGGCATCACCTGGCCGACGCACGACGACGGCCGTGCCTCGTTCAAGCTCGAGCACCTGACGGCCGCCAACGGCCTGGCACACGAGGCGGCGCACGACGCGCTGTCCGACGTGCGCGCGACCATCGCGCTGGCGCGGCTGATCCGCGCGCAGCAGCCGCGGCTGTGGGAGTTCTGCCTGAAGCTGCGCCGCAAGGACGCGGTGATTGCCGAGATCGGCGGCGGCCGGCCCTTCCTGCATGTGTCGGGCATGTACCCGCCCGAGCGCGGCTGCCTGGCGATCGTCTGGCCGCTGGCGCCGCACCCGACCAACAAGAACGAGCTGATCGTCTGGGACCTGTCGATCGACCCGGGCGGGCTGTCGTCGCTCGACGCGGTGACGATCCGCGAGCGGATGTTCACGCGCGCCGACGAGTTGCCCGAGGGCGTGACGCGGCTGCCCATCAAGACCATCCACATCAACAAGTCGCCGGTCGTCGTCGGCAACCTCAAGGCACTGAGCCCGGAGATGGCCGCGCGCTGGGGCATCGACGTGGCGCAGGCGCTGCGCCATGCCGAGGCGGCGGCGCAGCAGGGCGCGGCGATCGCCGGCCTGTGGCCCGAGGTGTTTGCGCGGCCGGCGCCGGTGCAGGCGCCGGACGTCGACGAGGATCTGTACGGCGGCTTCGTCGGCCACACCGATCGTGGCCGGCTGCAGCGGCTGCGCGAGCTCGCGCCGGAGCAACTCGCGGCCAAGCGCCTCGCCTTCGACGATGCGCGGCTGGAGGAGATCGTCTTCCGCTACCGCGCGCGCAACTTCGCGACCACGCTGACCTCCGACGAAGTCGCCCGCTGGGAGGAGCATCGTGTACGGCGGCTGCACGAAGGCGAGGGCGGCGCGCTCACGCTACAGGTCTTCTTCGACCGCATCGACGCACTCAACGAGTCATCCGACGAGCGCGGCCAGGCGATCCTCGAGTCGCTGTACGACTACGCCGAGCAGATCGCGCCGGAGCCGGCGTGATCAGCCCGAGGGTTCGATGCGCCGGAAGTGCTTGGCCGCATTGGCGCACACCGGGCAGGTCTCGGCCGGCAGCTTGTTGAGCGTGCAGCCGCACAGCTGGCAAATGAAGTACTGGCCGGTCTTGGCGTCGATGTGCTTGGCCACCTGCTCGAAGAAGCTCGGCGACCAGCGCTGGATCTGCGCGATCTTGTCGCGGTGCTGCTTCTCGGTAGCCCAGGCGTAGCGCACCGTGGTCATGGCGTCGGCGTGATCCTCGGCGCGCAGGCGCTCGAGCAGGCCGGGATAGAGCGAGTCGATCGAAGCAATCTCCGACGCGGCTGCGGCGATCAGGTTCTCGCGCGTCGTGCCTGCTCTCAGCACCGGCCGGGGCACCGGCGGAACCTCGACGTTCAGCCGCGCCAGGATGCGCGCGAAGTTGCCGGCATGGATCAGCTCGGCTGCGGCGAAGGCGGTGAACAGATAGGCGATGCCGCGGTAGCCTTCCTGGGTGGCGATTCGGCTGAATTCGGTGTAGCGGTAGTAGACATGCATTTCCGCCTCGTGGGCGGTCTGCATCGCCGCGATGGTGGCGGGGTAGGGTGTGGCTCGGGCGAACCGCTGCGGCGCGAGCCACAGCAAGGCACCCCCGACCAAGCGCCGGCGCACCCGTGAGTGGACATGCTCTAGCCCGACCGTGTCTCGCACCGCGAGCTCCTTCGCCCCCCGCATGACTGCAGTTTGTTGCGGCCGGTCGACCAGGTCGTTGAGTTTGCGCAAGGTCCGAAATACCGACGGCCCGCCGAAGCGGGCCGTCGCGGCGAGTCAGCGGCGCTCGCTCAGACTGTCACCGACTTCGCCGTCTCCGCGTACTCCTCGATCTGGTCGAAGTTGAGGTAGCGGTAGACGCTGGCCGAGTCCTTGTTGATGATGCCCATCGCTTCCTGGTACTCGGCGACGGTGGGCAGCTTGCCCAGCTTGGAGGCGATGGCGGCCAGTTCGGCCGAGGCGAGGAACACGTTGGTGTTCTTGCCCAGGCGGTTCGGGAAGTTGCGCGTCGAGGTCGACACCACCGTGGCGCCTTCGCGCACCTGGGCCTGGTTGCCCATGCACAGGCTGCAGCCCGGCATCTCGGTGCGCGCACCGGCGGTGCCGAAGGCGGCGTAGTGGCCTTCCTTGATCAGCTCGCTCTGGTCCATCTTGGTCGGCGGCGCGACCCACAGCTTGACCGGGATGTCGCGCTGGCCGCCGAGCAGCTTGGCCGCGGCGCGGAAGTGGCCGATGTTGGTCATGCACGAGCCGATGAAGGCCTCGTCGATCTTCGTGCCCGCCACGTCCGACAGCAGCTTGGCGTCGTCCGGGTCGTTCGGGCAGCACAGCACCGGCTCCTTCAGCTCGTTCAGGTCGATCTCGATGACGGCGGCGTACTCGGCGTCCTTGTCGGCCTCGAGCAGTGTCGGCTTGGCCAGCCACGCCTCGACCGACTTGATGCGGCGCTCCAGCGTGCGCTTGTCGGCGTAGCCGTCGGCGATCATGTTCTTCATCAGCACGATGTTCGAGGTCAGGTACTCGATCACCGGGGCCTTGTTGAGCTTGATCGTGCAGCCGGCGGCGGAGCGCTCGGCGCTCGCGTCGCTCAGCTCGAAGGCCTGTTCCACCTTCAGGTCGGGCAGGCCCTCGATCTCGAGGATGCGGCCGCTGAAGATGTTCTTCTTGCCGGCCTTGGCCACGGTGAGCAGGCCGGCCTTGATGGCGGCGTAGGGGATCGCGTGCACCAGGTCGCGCAGCGTCACGCCGGGCTGCATCTGGCCCTTGAAGCGCACCAGCACCGATTCCGGCATGTCCAGCGGCATCACGCCGGTGGCGGCGCCGAAGGCGACCAGGCCCGAGCCCGCCGGGAACGAGATGCCGATCGGGAAGCGGGTGTGCGAGTCGCCGCCGGTGCCCACGGTGTCGGGCAGCAGCAGGCGATTCAGCCAGCTGTGGATCACGCCGTCGCCCGGGCGCAGCGCGACGCCGCCGCGGTTGCTGATGAAGGCGGGCAGCTCGCGGTGCGTCTTCACGTCGACCGGCTTCGGGTAGGCCGCGGTGTGGCAGAACGACTGCATCACCAGGTCGGCGCTGAAGCCCAGGCAGGCCAGGTCCTTCAGCTCGTCGCGCGTCATCGGGCCGGTGGTGTCCTGGCTGCCGACGGTGGTCATCTTCGGCTCGCAGTAGGTGCCCGGGCGCACGCCCTGGCCTTCCGGCAGGCCGACGGCGCGGCCGACCATCTTCTGTGCCAGCGTGAAGCCGGCCTTCGTCGCCGCCGGGGGCTGCGGCAGGCGGAACACCGTGGAGGCGCCCAGGCCGAGGAACTCGCGCGCCTTGGCGGTGAGCGAGCGGCCGATGATCAGGTTGATGCGGCCGCCGGCACGCACCTCGTCGAACAGCACGTCGCTCTTGAGCTTGAACTCGGCGACCGTGGCGCCGTTCTTCACCAGCTTGCCGTCGTAGGGCTTGACCTCGATGACGTCACCCATCTCCAGCTTGGAGACGTCGACCTCGATCGGCAGCGAGCCCGAGTCTTCCTGCGTGTTGAAGAAGATCGGCGCGATCTTGCCGCCCAGCGTGACGCCGCCGAAGCGCTTGTTCGGCACGAAGGGGATGTCCTGGCCGGTGGCCCAGATCACGCTGTTGGTGGCGCTCTTGCGCGACGAGCCGGTGCCGACCACGTCGCCGACGTAGGCGACGAGGTGGCCCTTCTTCTTCAGGTCCTCGATGAACTGCATCGGGCCGCGCTTGCCGTCTTCCTCGGGCTTGAAGGCCGCGTCGGGGCGGGTGTTCTTCAGCATCGCCAGGTAGTGCAGCGGGATGTCCGGGCGGCTCCAGGCGTCGGGCGCGGGCGACAGGTCGTCGGTGTTGGTCTCGCCGGGCACCTTGAAGACGCTGACGGTGATCGACTTCGGCACCTCGGGGCGGGTGGTGAACCACTCGGCGTCGGCCCAGCTCTTCATCACGTCCTTGGCCTTCGCATTGCCGGCCTTCGCCTTCTCGGCGACGTCGTTGAAGAAGTCGAACATCAGCAGCGTCTTCTTCAGCGCCTCGGCGGCGACGCCGGCGACGTCGGCGTCGTCGAGCAGCTCGATCAGCGGGTGCACGTTGTAGCCGCCCACCATGGTGCCCAGCAGCTCGGTGGCCTTGGCCTTGGAGACCAGCCCGACCGTGATGTCGCCGTGCGCGACGGCGGCGAGGAACGAGGCCTTCACCTTGGCGGCGTCGTCCACGCCCGGAGGCACGCGGTGCGTCAGCAGGTCCATCAGGAAGGCATCCTCGCCGGCCGGCGGTGCCTTGATCAGCTCGATCAGCGCGGCGGTCTGCTGGGCGTCCAGCGGCAGCGGCGGGATGCCGAGGGCGGCGCGTTCGGCGGCATGTTGGCGATAGGCTTGCAGCATGGGGGGCTCCGGTGACGGGTGACGAATGCGGGTCGGCGTGGGGCTACGGGTAACCCCGCTATTTTATGTCTTATATAAGACTTGAGGGAAGCATTGCAGCGTCGGCTGACGCCGGTCTGTCAGCGTCGGCCATTCCCGCCGCGCACGCAAGAAAAAGGCCCGCACGCGGCGGGCCTTTGCTGAAGCGGCAGCGGCTTACTTGCCGGCGGCTGCGGCAGCCACGGCGGCGGCCGACTCCTTCTGCTTCTCGTTCACGCAACCGTCGAGCACGCGCTGGCCCGACTTGCTGTCGAACAGCATCGACTTGTTGGCGATCTGGATGACCAGGTACTGGCCCTTCAGGTCTTCCAGGCGGATCGCGCCGGTGCTCGAGGCGATCGGCTTCATCATCCAGCTCTGCTTGCCCGACTTCACTTCGACGTAGCCGGGGTACTTGGCCAGGGTTGAGACTTCGGCGACCTTGCCGAATTCGCAGTCGTAGGTGCCGTAGTGCACGCGTTCGGCGGCGGCCAGCTGCTCCGGCGACGCCTGGGCAGGTTCCGCAGCGGCCGGGGCGGCCTTCTTGGGCGCGGGCTTGGCTGCTGCAGGCTTTGCAGCCGCTTTCGCCGGGGCGGCGCTTTGCGCGAGGGCCATCGAAGTGCCCACGCAAAGGGCGGCGGCGATGGCGAGGGTGCTCTTGAAGTTCATGGCGGGGTGCGCAAGCGCGAGTCGTTTTACGGTGCGCGAAGCATGAGGCTTCGGCCGCCGGCCTTGCAACAAACTGCAGCGTCCGCCCCCGCGGCGCTTACATGTGCAAACGTGCACCCGGTGCGGAACGTGGCGCTTGCCACACTCGCGCCAAGTCGCTCAGGCGACCGGAGTGTCGAACCATGCCTGCCGCGCCTCGGCCGGCAGCGGCTGCCCGGTGCGATGCGCGCGCTCCAGCACCTGCCAGAAGTAGCGGTAGCTGGCGCGGTCGTGCAGGGTGTCGCGGTGCCGCGTGGGCGCCCAGTGTGCGGCCTGCGCGCCGCGGATGATCTCGATGGCCAGGTCGGTCTCGGCCGCCGTCGGGGCGAAGGCGTCGACGATGGTGCGCACCTGATCGGGGTGGATGCTCCACATGCGGGTGTAGCCGAACTCGCGCGCAGCCCGTGTCGCTGCGGCGTTGAGGGCGCGCAGGTCCTTGAACTCGGTGACCACGCAGTGCGATGGCGTCTTCGCGTAGGCGTGGCAGGCGGCGGCGATCTCCAGCTTGGCGCGCACCACCAGCGGGTGGCTGAACTGCCCCTGCGCGCTCATCGCGGTGGCGGGGATCGCGCCGCGGTGCGCCGAGACGAAATCCATCAGCCCGAACGACACCGACTCGATGCGCGGATGCGCCGCGATCGCGCCGACCTCGCGCAGCGCGCCATGCGTCTCGACCAGCACGTGCACGGGAATGGCGTGGCCGTGGCCGTGGATGCGGACGAAGTGATCGATCTCGTCGCAGGCACGGCTCACGTCCGCCAGGCCGCGCGGCTTGGGCACCATCAGGTAGGCCAGGCGCGAGCCGGCTCGGCGGATCAGCGTGTCGACATCGGCTTCGAAGGCCGGGTGGTCGACCGGGTGCACGCGCGCGCCAACGCGGCCGAAGCGGTTGGCCGCCGACATGACCAGCTCGGCGCACAGGTGCGCGTGCTCGGCCTCGCCGCCCACCGGGGCGCCGTCTTCGCAATCGAGCGTGACGTCGAACACCGGCCCGAGCTCGCCCTGCAGCTCGAGGCTCTTGCGCATGCGCGCCTCGACGCCCGAGTAGTGATCGCACACAGGCAGGGCCTGTGCGCGGTCGTCGGCGTCGAAGAGCGCTTCGCGCGGCGTCATGACAACTCCCCGTCCGCCGCAAGCAGCGGCCACCCCTCCGAGAGGGGGCGGGCCTTGCTTGGGGTGGCCCGGCGCTGCGTCCCGCGCATCAGAGCAGGTGCTTGACGCCGTCCTGCTCGCCCTGCAGTTCGGCCAGGGTCTTGTTGATGCACTCCTGGCTGAACGCGTCGATCGACAGGCCCTCGACGATCTTGTACTGGCCGCCGGCGGTGGTCACCGGGAAGCCGAACATCACGTCCTTCGGGATGCCGTATTCGCCGTTGCTGGGCACGCCCATCGTGACCCATTCGCCGTTGGTGCCCAGGGCCCAGTCGCGCATGTGGTCGATGGCGGCATTGGCGGCCGACGCCGCCGACGACAGGCCGCGCGCCTCGATGATGGCGGCGCCGCGCTTGCCGACGGTGGGCAGGAACACGTCCTTGTTCCAGGCCTGGTCGTTGATCATGTCCTTGACGCTCTTGCCGTCGATGGTCGCGAAGCGGTAGTCGGCGTACATCGTCGGGCTGTGGTTGCCCCAGACGCCCAGCTTCTTGATCGAGGCCACGGCCTTGCCGGTCTTCGCGGCGATCTGCGACAGCGCGCGGTTGTGGTCCAGGCGCAGCATCGCGGTGAAGTTCTCGCGCGGCAGGCTGGGCGCGCTCTTCATCGCGATGTAGGCGTTGGTGTTGGCCGGGTTGCCGACCACCAGCACCTTGACGTTGCGGCTGGCCACGGCGTCCAGCGCCTTGCCCTGGCCGATGAAGATGTTGCCGTTGATCGCCAGCAGTTCGGCGCGCTCCATGCCCGCCTTGCGCGGCATCGAGCCGACCAGCAGCGCGTAGTCGGTGTCCTTGAAGGCGGTCTTCGGGTCGCTGTGCGCTTCCATGCCGGCCAGCAGCGGGAAGGCGCAGTCCTCGATCTCCATCATCACGCCCTTGAGCGCCTTCTGCGGCCCTTCCGCCGGCACTTCCAGGAGTTGCAGGATCACGGGCTGGTCCTTGCCCAGCATCTCGCCGGAGGCGATGCGGAACAGCAGCGCATAGCCGATCTGGCCGGCTGCGCCGGTGACGGCGACTCGAACGGGTTTCTTGCTCATGGAAGGCTCCAGAAGAGAGGGAAAAGGTCTTTTGGGAGGGGTCAGGGCGCGAGTGTAGGACGAAGCCGTGCGGCGGGCGAGGGGAATCCCGAGTCTTCTGTCTTCTATAAGACATCTGTCAGCTGATCATGGACGATGGGCGACTCTTGTGCTGCAATGCGCCCATGTCCGCCGCCGCCCAGACCGAACCCGCCAGCCCCGCCTTCAGCCCGCTGTACCAGCAGATCAAGGCGCTGATGGTGCGCGACCTGCAGGCCGGCGTGTGGCGCCCGGGCGAGGCGATTCCGAGCGAAACCGAGCTCGCGGTGCGCTTCAAGGTCAGCCAGGGCACGGTGCGCAAGGCGATCGACGAACTGGCCACCGAGAACCTGCTGGTGCGCCGCCAGGGCAAGGGCACCTTCGTCGCCACGCACGCCGAGCAGACCACGCAGTACCGCTTCCTGCGGTTGCAGCCTGACGATGGCGTCACCGACGGCGGCACGCAGCGCCGCTTCATCGACTGCCGGCGCCTGCGTGCGCCCGCCGAGGTGGCGCGCGCGCTGGGCCTGCGCTCAGGCGACGCGGCCATCCAGATCAAGCGCGTGCTGTCGCTGCGCGGCGTGCCGGTGGTGTTCGACGAGATCTGGCTGCCGGCGGCGCCCTTCAAGGGCCTCACCGCCGAGCGCCTGTCGGGCTACCGCGGGCCGATGTACGGCTTGTTCGAATCGGAGTTCGGCGTGCGCATGATCCGCGCCGAGGAGAAGATCCGCGCGGTGGCCGCCGATGCGCAGTCGGCCGAACTGCTGGCCGTGGCCGTGGGTGCGCCGCTGCTCCTGGTCGAGCGGCTGTCGCTGAGCTATGGTGACAAGCCGGTCGAACTGCGCCGCGGCCTGTACAACACCCAGTCGCACCACTATCGCAACGAGTTGAGCTGAAGCGCCTTTGAATCACAAGGCCCATGGTGCGCGCAAGCACCGTGCAAGCCTGCTGCAGTGCAATAGAATCATTCGGTTTCGCGTCGATTACATCACCACTGAGCACAAGGTTGGGCATGGCAGACACCCTCAAAGAGCGGCCCGTGTTCCGCAACATCCACGTCTCGCAGATCGTCGCGTATCGCCTGCCACCCGCAGGCATCGTCTCGATCCTGCACCGTGTCAGCGGCGTCGTGATGTTCCTGCTGATGCCGTTCATCATCTGGATGTTCGACGCGAGCGTCACCTCGGAAATCTCGTACAGCCAGTTCAGGGCGGCCTTCGCGGCCGGCGTGGGCTTCCTGCCCGGCTGGTTCCTCAAGCTTGTCGTGCTGGGCCTCATCTGGGCCTACCTGCACCACCTGATCGCCGGGCTGCGCCACCTCTGGATGGACGCGACCCACGCGGTGACCAAGGAATTCGGCCACCTCTCGGCGATCGTCACGCTGGCGCTGAGCGTCGCGCTGACGCTGGCGCTGGGCTTCAAGCTGTTCTTCTGAGCACCCTTCTCATGGCACAGAACTTCGGATCCAAGCGCATCGTCGTCGGTGCGCACTACGGCCTGCGCGACTGGCTTGCGCAGCGCATCACCGCGGCGCTGATGGCGCTGTTCACCCTCGCGCTGATCGTGCAGGTGCTGCTGCCCGGCGAGATGGGCTACGACAAGTGGGCCGGCATCTTCAGCCGGCAGTGGATGAAGGTGCTGACCTTCGTCGTCATCGTTTCGCTCCTGTACCACGTATGGGTGGGCATGCGCGATGTCTGGATGGACTACGTGAAGCCGGTGGGCATCAAGCTCGCGCTGCAGGTGTTCACGATCGTCTGGCTGGTGGGCTGTGCGGGCTGGGCCATCCAGGTCCTTTGGAGACTCTGATTCCATGACTTCCACCAACGTCTCGAAGCGCAAGTTCGACGTCGTCATCGTCGGTGCCGGCGGTTCCGGCATGCGCGCCTCGCTGCAGCTCGCCCGCGCCGGATTGAACGTCGCCGTGCTGTCCAAGGTGTTCCCGACGCGCTCGCACACCGTCGCTGCGCAGGGCGGCATCGGCGCCTCGCTGGGCAACATGTCCGAGGACAACTGGCACTACCACTTCTACGACACCGTCAAGGGCTCCGACTGGCTCGGCGACCAGGACGCGATCGAGTTCATGTGCCGCGAGGCGCCGAAGGTCGTCTACGAGCTCGAGCACTTCGGCATGCCGTTCGACCGCAACCCCGACGGCACGATCTACCAGCGCCCGTTCGGCGGCCACACCGCCAACTACGGCGAGAAGCCGGTGCAGCGCGCCTGCGCCGCGGCCGACCGCACCGGCCACGCGATGCTGCACACGCTGTACCAGCAGAACGTCAAGTCGCGCACCAATTTCTTCGTCGAGTGGATGGCGCTCGATCTGATCCGCGACGCCGAGGGCGACGTGGTCGGCGTCACCGCGCTCGAGATGGAGACCGGCGAGCTGCACATCTTCGAGGCGAAGACCGTGCTGCTGGCCACCGGCGGCGCCGGGCGCATCTTCGCGGCCAGCACCAACGCCTTCATCAACACGGGCGACGGCCTGGGCATGGCGGCGCGTGCCGGCATCCCGCTGGAAGACATGGAGTTCTGGCAGTTCCACCCGACCGGCGTGCACAACGCCGGCGTGCTGCTCACCGAAGGCTGCCGCGGCGAAGGCGCGATCCTGCGCAACAGCAACGGCGAGCGTTTCATGGAGCGCTACGCGCCCACGCTGAAGGACCTGGCGCCGCGCGACTTCGTCTCGCGCTGCATGGACCAGGAGATCAAGGAAGGGCGCGGCTGCGGTCCGAACAAGGACTACATCCAGCTCGACATGACCCACCTGGGCGCCGAGACGATCATGAAGCGCCTGCCCAGCGTGTTCGAGATCGGCCACAACTTCGCCAACGTCGACATCACGAAGGAGCCGATCCCCGTGGTGCCGACCATCCACTACCAGATGGGCGGCATCCCGACCAACATCCACGGCCAGGTGGTGGTGCCGAAGAACGGCAGCCCGAACGCGGTGGTCAACGGCCTGTATGCGGTGGGCGAATGCTCCTGCGTGAGCGTGCACGGCGCCAACCGCCTGGGCACCAATTCGCTGCTCGACCTGCTGGTGTTCGGCCGTGCCGCCGGCAACCACATCGTCGACAGCGCGCTGAAGACGAAGAGCCACAAGGCGCTGCCGGCCGATGCGGCCGACCAGACGCTGGCACGCCTGGCGCGATTCGAGAAGAGCAGCGGCGGCGAGTACGCGCAGGACGTCGCCAACGACTACGCTGTGGTACAGCGAAGGCAACCGGCTCGACTACAAGCCGGTGAACCTGCAGCCGCTGACGGCCGAGTCGATTCCGCCCAAGGTGCGCACGTTCTAGTGCGCAGCTTCATGAGCTCACTTCGCACGTTCTGATTCCTGAAAGATCTAAATGACCAAGCGTGTCTTCCAGATCTACCGCTACGACCCCGACACCGACGCCAAGCCGCGCATGCAGACCCTCGAGGTCGAGCTCGACGGCAGCGAGCGCATGCTGCTCGACGCGCTGATGAAGCTGAAGGCGGTCGACCCGACGCTGAGCTTCCGCCGCTCCTGCCGCGAAGGCGTTTGCGGCTCGGACGCGATGAACATCAACGGCAAGAACGGCCTGGCCTGCCTGACCAACATGCGCACGCTGCCGGGCGTGGTGGTGCTCAAGCCGCTGCCCGGCCTGCCCGTGATCCGCGACCTGATCGTGGACATGACGCAGTTCTTCAAGCAGTACCACTCGATCAAGCCCTACCTCGTCAACGACGAGCAGGCGCCCGACAAGGAACGCCTGCAGTCGCCCGAAGAGCGCGACGAGCTGAACGGCCTGTACGAGTGCATCCTGTGCGCGAGCTGCTCGACCAGCTGCCCGAGCTTCTGGTGGAACCCGGACAAGTTCGTCGGCCCGGCCGGCCTGCTGCAGGCCTATCGCTTCATCGCCGACAGCCGCGACCAGGACACCGCCGGCCGCCTCGACAACCTCGAGGACCCGTACCGCCTGTTCCGCTGCCACACCATCATGAACTGCGTCGATGTCTGCCCGAAGGGCTTGAACCCGACCAAGGCCATCGGCAAGATCAAGGAACTGATGGTCCGCCGCGCGGTGTGATCACTGGCCTGCCATGCCCGAGCTGATCGACGAACGAGCACTCTCGAAGCTGCGCTGGCGCTGCCGGCGCGGCCTGCTCGAGAACGACCTGTTCGTCGAGCGCTTCTTCGCGCGCAGCGAAGGGCGCGTCACCGAGCAGCAGGCGTCGGGCATGGTCGCGCTGATGGACCTGGCCGACAACGACCTGCTCGACCTGCTGCTGCGCCGCCGCGAGCCCGAGGGCGAGCTGTTGCGCGACGACGTGATCGAGGTGCTGGGCATGATGCGGTCGCCGCAGTTCAGCGTCGAACAAGAAGATCAAGGGCCGTTTCGAGCCCGCGTGGTGGAGACAAACCCGGCCACACCCCGACCCGCCATTCAAGGAACGACCATGACTCCGTCTGACGTGAAAGCCACCCTGTCATTCTCGGACGGCAGCCCGAGCATGGATCTGCCGATCTACAAGGGCACCATCGGTCCCGACGTGATCGACATCCGCAAGCTGTACGCACAGACCGGCAAGTTCACCTACGACCCCGGCTTCCTGTCGACCGCCGCCTGCCAGTCGACCATCACCTACATCGACGGCGACAAGGGCGAGCTGCTGTACCGCGGCTACCCGATCGAGCAGCTCGCGACCAACTGCGACTACCTCGAGACCTGCTACCTGCTGCTCAACGGCGAACTGCCGAACCCGAGCCAGAAGTCGACCTTCACCAAGCTCGTGACCAACCACACCATGGTCAACGAGCAGATGCAGTTCTTCCTGCGCGGATTCCGCCGTGATGCGCACCCGATGGCCATCATGACCGGCCTGGTCGGCGCGCTGTCGGCCTTCTATCACGACAGCACGGACATCCACAACGCGGAGCACCGCTCCATCTCGGCGATCCGCCTGATCGCGAAGATGCCCACGCTGGTGGCGATGGCCTACAAGTACACCGTCGGCCAGCCCTACATCTACCCGAAGAACGACCTGTCGTACGCGGGCAACTTCATGCGCATGATGTTCGCGACGCCCTGCGAGGAGTACGTGCCGAACGACGTGCTGGTGCGCGCGATGGACCGCATCTTCATCCTGCATGCCGACCACGAGCAGAACGCCTCCACCTCGACGGTGCGCCTGTGCGGCTCGTCGGGCACCAACCCGTTCGCCGCCATCGCGGCCGGCGTGGCCTGCCTGTGGGGCCCGGCTCACGGCGGCGCCAACGAGGCGGCGCTGAACATGCTGGAAGACGTGCAGAAGATGGGCGGCGTCGAGAAGATCGGCGAGTTCATCAAGCAGGTGAAGGACAAGAACTCCAACGTCAAGCTGATGGGCTTCGGCCACCGCGTCTACAAGAACTACGACCCGCGCGCCAAGCTGATGCGCGAGACCTGCCACGAGGTGCTCGACGCACTGGGCCTGCACAACGACCCGATCTTCAAGCTCGCCATGGCGCTCGAGAAGATCGCCCTCGAGGACGACTACTTCGTGTCGCGCAAGCTCTACCCGAACGTCGACTTCTACTCGGGCATCGTGCAGCGCGCCATCGGCATCCCGGTGTCGCTGTTCACGGCGATCTTCGCGCTGGCCCGCACGGTGGGCTGGATCGCGCAGCTCAACGAGATGATCGGCGACCCGGAGTACAAGATCGGCCGTCCGCGCCAGCTGTTCCACGGCTCGACCCGTCGCGACGTCACGTCGCTGTCGCAGCGCGGCTGATCAGCGCGCTCGCCGGCAAGGCCCCCGCACGCAAGTGCCGGGGCCTTTCTCATGCGCCTAAAATCACGGGTTCCCCGCGACCCGCCGCGAATCGCCATGCCACGCACCCTGTACGACAAGCTCTGGGACGAACACGTCGTCCACACCGAGGAAGACGGCACCTCGGTGCTCTACATCGACCGCCACCTGGTGCATGAAGTGACCAGCCCGCAGGCTTTCGAGGGCCTGCGCCTGGCCGGCCGCAAGCCTTGGCGCGTCAGCTCGATCGTGGCCACCGCCGACCACAACACGCCGACCACCGGCTGGGAACTCGGCTACGACGGCATCACCGACCCGATCTCCAAGCAGCAGGTCACCACGCTGAACGCCAATATCAAGGCCTTCGGCGCGGCGGCGTTCTTCCCGTTCCTCGACAAGCGGCAGGGCATCGTGCACGTGATCGGGCCGGAGCAGGGCGCCACGCTGCCGGGCATGACGGTCGTCTGCGGCGACTCGCACACCTCGACGCACGGCGCCTTCGGCGCGCTGGCGCACGGCATCGGCACCAGCGAGGTCGAGCATGTGCTGGCCACGCAGACGCTGCTGGCCAAGAAGGCGAAGAACATGCTCGTGCGCGTCGACGGTACGCTCGCGCGCGGCTGCTCCGCCAAGGACATCGTGCTGGCCATCATCGGCCGCATCGGCACCGCCGGCGGCACCGGCTACACCATCGAGTTCGGCGGCACCGCGATCCGTGCGCTGAGCATGGAAGGCCGCATGACGGTGTGCAACATGGCCATCGAGGCGGGCGCGCGCGCCGGCCTCGTGGCCGTCGACGACGACGATCGCCTACGTGAAGGGCCGGCCGTTCTCGCCCACCGGGCTCGAGTGGGAGCAGGCAGCGGCCTACTGGCGCACGCTGCGCTCCGACGACGATGCCGCCTGGGACGCGGTGGTCGAACTCGACGCCGCACAGATCCGCCCGCAGGTCACCTGGGGCACCTCGCCGGAGATGGTGCTGTCCATCGAGGAGCGCGTGCCCGACCCCGATCGCGAGAAGGACGCCAACAAGCGCGGCGCGATGGAGCGCGCGCTGCAGTACATGGCGCTGGAGCCGAACAAGCCGATCGCCGACATCCGCATCGACAAGGTGTTCATCGGCTCGTGCACCAACTCCCGCATCGAGGATCTGCGTGAGGCCGCCGCCGTGGTGCGCCGGCTCGGCGGCCGCGTCGCCTCGACGGTGAAGCTGGCCCTGGTGGTGCCGGGCTCCGGCCTGGTGAAGGCGCAGGCCGAGCGCGAAGGGCTGGACAAGGTGTTCGTCGCGGCCGGCTTCGAGTGGCGCGAGCCGGGCTGCTCGATGTGCCTGGCGATGAACCCCGACCGTCTCGAGCCCGGCGAGCGCTGCGCCTCGACCTCCAACCGCAATTTCGAAGGCCGCCAGGGCGCCGGCGGCCGCACCCACCTGGTCAGCCCGGCGATGGCCGCGGCGGCCGCCATCGAAGGCCATTTCGTCGACGTCCGGCGCATCGCCTGACGAGCCCCTACTGCAAAGGAGACACGCCATGAAGCGCACCCTGTTCGTCCTGATGGCCTCGCTGTACCTGCTGGCCGGCTGCAACACCATCGAGGGCCTCGGCAAGGACATCAAGACCGGCGGCGAGAAGGTCGAAGAAGCCGCGAAGAAGAAGTAGGCGCCGGCCATGCAAGCTTTCCGATTGCACAGGGGCCTGGTCGCGCCGCTGGACCGCGAGAACGTCGACACCGACGCGATCATCCCGAAGCAGTTCCTCAAGTCGATCCAGCGCAGCGGCTTCGGCCCGAACCTGTTCGACGAGTGGCGCTACCTCGACCGCGGCGAACCCGGGCAGGACCCGGCCACGCGCCGGCCCAACCCCGACTTCGTGCTCAACCAGCCGCGCTACAAGGGCGCGTCGATCCTGATCGCGCGCAAGAACTTCGGCTGCGGCTCGTCGCGCGAGCACGCGCCCTGGGCGCTCGACCAGTTTGGCTTCCGCGCCATCATCGCGCCGAGCTATGCCGACATCTTCTTCAGCAACTGCTTCAAGAACGGCCTGCTGCCCATCGTGCTGCCCGAGCACCAGGTGGCGGCGTTGTTCGACGAGGTCGCGGCCTTCGTCGGCTACGAACTGACCATCGACCTGGAGCGCCAGGTGGTGGTCAAGGCCGATGGCACCGAACTGCCCTTCGAGGTGCAGCCGTTCCGCAAGTTCTGCCTGCTCGGCGGATTCGACGACATCGGCCTGACGCTGCGCCATGCCGACAAGATCCGCAGCTTCGAGGCCGAGCGCCTGCTGAAGAAGCCCTGGCTCGCCCACACCCTCTGAGAAGGACATTCTTTTGAAGATCGCCATCCTGCCGGGCGACGGCATCGGAACCGAGATCGTCGCGCAAGCCGTGCGCGCGATGCAGTGCCTCGACCTGCGTTTCGAGACCGAGACCGCCGCCGTGGGCGGCGCCGCTTACGAAGCGCACGGCCACCCGCTGCCCGAGGCGACGCTGAAGCTCGCCAAGGAAGCCGACGCGGTGCTGTTCGGTGCCGTGGGCGACTGGAAGTACGACAAGCTCGAGCGCGCCCTGCGCCCCGAGCAGGCGATCCTCGGGTTGCGCAAGAACCTCGGCCTGTTCGCCAACTTCCGCCCGGCGATCTGCTACGAGCAGCTCACCCACGCATCGAGCCTGAAGCCCGAGCTGGTGGCGGGGTTGGACATCCTCATCATCCGCGAGTTGACCGGCGATATCTATTTCGGCCAGCCCCGCGGCCGGCGCGAGGCGCCGGACGGCCCGTTCAAGGGCGCGCCCGAAGCCTTCGACACCATGCGCTACACGCGCCCGGAGATCGAGCGCATCGCCCACGTGGCCTTCCAGGCGGCGCGCAAGCGCAGCAAGCGCGTCACCAGCGTCGACAAGGCCAACGTGCTGGAGACCTTCCAGTTCTGGAAGGACGTGGTCACCGAGGTGCACGCGCAGTACCCCGACATCGAGCTCGACCACATGTACGTGGACAACGCAGCGATGCAGCTCGTCAAGGCGCCCAAGCGCTTCGACGTGGTGGTCACCGGCAACATGTTCGGCGACATCCTGTCGGACGAGGCGGCGATGCTGACCGGCTCGATCGGCATGCTGCCGTCGGCCTCGCTGAACGAGGCGGGCCGCGGCCTGTACGAACCCAGCCACGGCAGCGCCCCCGACATCGCCGGTAAGGATCTTGCAAACCCGCTGGCTACAATCCTGTCCGTGGCCATGATGCTCCGCTTCTCCCTGAACCAGCCCGAGGCTGCCGACCGCATCGAGTCGGCGGTCCAGCATGTGCTCGCGTCGGGGCTGCGCACGGCAGACATCTGGTCCGAGGGCACCACCAAGGTCGGCACGCGCGCCATGGGCGACGCCGTGGTTGCCGCGCTCTCGGGCACGACCATCAAAACCATTACCAAGGGCTAGTTCAGCTCCGGTTCGTTTCGCCCCCATCCCCCGGCGACACGACCCGGGGGATGCAAGAGTTTCCAGACACTTTCTGAAAGGGCGACGACGATGAGACTCACGGGATTGGTCGGTTGGCGCGGCATGGTCGGCTCCGTGCTGATGGACCGCATGCAGGCGGAAGGCGACTTCGCACACATCGAGCCGGTGTTCTTCAGCACCAGCAACGCCGGCGGTGCCGCGCCGTCGATGGCGAAGAACGAGACGAAGCTCAAGGACGCCTACGACATCGAGGCGCTCAAGCGCTGCGAGATCATCATCAGCGCCCAGGGCGGCGACTACACCACCGAGGTGTTCCCCAAGCTGCGCGCCGCCGGCTGGACGGGTCACTGGATCGACGCGGCCTCGACGCTGCGCATGAAGGACGACGCCGTCATCGTGCTCGACCCGGTGAACCTGCCCGTCATCAAGAACGCGCTGTCCAAGGGCGGCCGCAACTGGATCGGCGGCAACTGCACCGTCAGCTGCATGCTGATGGGCGTGGGCGCGCTGTACAAGGCCGGGCTCGTCGAGTGGATGAGCACCATGACCTACCAGGCCGCGTCGGGCGGCGGCGCGCAGCACATGCGCGAGCTGCTGACGCAGTTCGGCACGCTGAACGCCGAAGTCCGGCCGTTGCTCGACGACCCGAAGAGCGCCATCCTCGAGATCGACCGGCGCATCGTGGCGAAGCAGCGCGATCTTTCCGAGGCCGAGACCGCCAACTTTGGCGTGCCGCTGGGCGGTTCGCTGATTCCCTGGATCGACAAGGATCTGGGCAATGGCGTCAGCCGCGAGGAGTGGAAGGGCGGCGCCGAAACGAACAAGATCCTCGGGCAGGGCGAAGGCTTCGGCACCGCCGCCGTGCCGGTCGACGGCTTCTGCGTGCGCATCGGAGCCATGCGCTGCCACAGCCAGGCGCTGATGTTCAAGCTCAAGAAAGACATGCCGCTGGCCGATGTGGAAGCCATGATCGCGGCCGACAATGCCTGGGTGAAGGTGGTTCCCAACACGCGCGAGGCCTCCATGAAGGACCTCACGCCAGTGGCCGTCACTGGCACGCTGGCGATTCCGGTAGGCCGCATCCGGCACATGGCGATGGGGCCGCAGTACCTGGGTGCGTTCACCATTGGCGACCAATTGCTCTGGGGTGCAGCCGAGCCGCTGCGTCGCATGTTGCGCATTCTGGTCGACGCTTGATGAAGCTGGCGCGCCACACACTGGTCATGGCCCGTTGGCGCGCTGCAACATTTGTCACACGAACCCGCTCCGAACGCTGCACAGGACGAACGTCAGCCAATGCATGAGCTTGTCTTCGTATCCTCTTGATGTTATTGTGATTTCCATCTCTTCGCGCGAGGTGCGGATGTTCCGTGCCGGTGACCTTGTCGACAGCGGCGGGCAGGTTTCGCGCCCCGCTCGGTCCTATTGGGAGACGCCTTGAAACGAAACTCGACCTTCTCAGGGCGTCTCGCCCTGACCGGTGTGGCTGCAGCCGCCCTCTGGCTCGCCGCATCGAATGCGTACGCGCTGGGTCTGGGCAGGCTTTCCGTGCAATCGGCACTGGGCGAGGCGCTGCGGGCCGAGATCGACGTCACCAGTCTCACGCCCGAGGAGGCCTCCAGCCTGCGCGTGCGTGTGGCGCCGCCCGAGGCCTACCGCGCCGCGGGTGTCGACTACAACAACGTGCTGCCAGTCACGCAGGTCGAACTGCAGCGCCGCGGCGACGGCCGTCCGTATCTGCGGGTCACCAGCGATCGCGCGGTGCAGGAGCCCTTCGTCGACGTGATCCTCGAGATCTCGTGGTCGACCGGTCGCCTGGTGCGCGAGTACACGATGCTGTTCGACCCGGCGACGATGGCGCGCGCGCCGGCGCCGACCGCTCCGGCCACGGCGCCTTCGATCGCCGCCGCACCTCCGGCGCCAGTGGCCCCGGCGCCTGCGCGTCGCCCGGCCGTTGAGCCGCGCCAGGCCGCTGTGGCCGCGCCGACCACTTCAGCTGCGGCGCCGGCCGCGCCGGCGCCGGTTGGCGCCGACGAGTACAAGGTCCGCCAGGGCGACACCCTGTCGCGCATCGCGGGCAAGACTCAGCGTGCTGGCGTGTCCCTCGACCAGATGCTGGTCTCGCTCTACCGCGCCAACCCCGAGGCTTTCGTTGAAAGCAACATGAACCGGCTGAAGGCCGGTGTCGTGCTCGCAGTCCCCAGCGCCGAGGAGGCGAAGGCCGTGCCGACGGCCGAAGCGCGCCAGGTGATCCAGGCACAGAGCGCCGACTTCGGGGCCTATCGCCAGCGCCTGGCCGGCGCGGTACCGGCCGCCAAGGACACGGGCAGCACGCGTCAGGCGGCGGGCAAGGTCCAGACGGAGGTGCAGGATCGGAAGTCCGCGGCTGCGCCTGCGCCCGACAAGCTGACGCTGAGCAAGGGTGCTGCAGCCAAGGCAGGCGCTGAAGATCAGATCGCAAAGAGCGGAGAGAAGAAAGACGTTTCGACCCGCGTGGCCGAACTGTCCAAGAACGTGGCCGAGCTGAAGAAACTCGGCGCCGAGGCCGCCAAGGCGTCGGTGCCTGCGACGGCAGCGACCCCTGCCGCACCGGTGGCCGCCAAACCCGCCTTGCCCGCGGCGGCCTCGGTTCCTGCCGTGGTGGCAACGCCTGCGGTGAAGCCCGCGGCACCCGCTTCGGTGCCCGCGCCGGCCGTGGCGGCTGCGCCGGCCCCGGTGGCTTCGGCCGCGGTGGCCGCTGCACCCGCATCGGTGCCCGTGGCAGCTCCGGTGTCCGCCCCTGTCGTCGCGGCGGCTTCAGCGCCGGCTTCGGCACCGATCGTGGCCGCTGCGCCTGCCGCCTCCGTGGCCCGGCCGGCCCTCCCGAAACCGGCGCCGGTCGTCGTTTCGCAGGAAGAGCCGGGGTTCCTGGGTTCGCTGCTCGATGACAACCCGCTGGCGCTGGCGCTGGGCGGTGGCCTGATCGCGTTGCTGGCCGGTTTCGGCATCTACCGCTTCACGCGTCGTTCGAAAAAGGACAGCGGCGAAACCTCGTTCCTCGAGAGCCGTCTGCAGCCCGACTCCTTCTTTGGCGCCAGCGGTGGCCAGCGCATCGACACGCGCGACGCCGGCGGCAACTCGTCGTCGATGAGCTACTCGCTGAGCCAGCTCGACGCGATTGGCGACGTCGACCCGGTCGCCGAGGCGGATGTCTACCTCGCCTACGGGCGCGACCTGCAGGCCGAAGAGATCCTCAAGGAAGCGATGCGCGGCAACCCCGAGCGCATGGCGATCCGCACCAAGCTGCTCGAGGTCTACGCCAAGCGCCGCGACACCAAGGGCTTCGAACTGCTGGCCACGCAGCTCTATTCGCTGACGCAAGGGCAGGGCGAGGACTGGGCCAAGGCCCAGGAACTCGGCATGCAGATCGACCCCGAGAATCCGCTCTATCAGCCTGGCGGAGCACCGGCCGGCGGGGCGGCTGCAGCCGGCCAGATGGTCGAGGCGCTGGGTGCCAGCACGATGCCGCAGTCGGTACTGCCGTCGCCGTCTCAGTTCAACGCCTCCATCATCGATTCGATGCCTGCCGGTGGCGCCGATGTGGATCTGGACCTCGACCTGGGCGGCGTTGCGCCGGGCCCGACCGAACCTGCCCCGCTGCAAGCCACACAGACGCTGGCTTCCGCCGCACCGTCGGGCAATTCGATGGACTTCGATTCGCCGATGACGGATCTGACGTTGCCCGACATCGCGCCTGCCGCGCCGGCGGCGATGCCCGCCGGCAGCCCGTCGGTCGAGTTCGATCTCGCCGGCATCTCGCTCGATCTCGACCTCCCGGCTGGTGGCGCAGCCGCGTCGCCCACCGGGCCGACCACGGTGCCTTCGGGCTTCGGCGAATCGGGCCTGTCGGGCTTCGACGAGGACGACGTCGGCGATCCGCTGTCGCGCAAACTCGAACTGGCGGAGGAGTTCCGCCAGATCGGCGACATGGAAGGCGCCCGCGACCTGCTGCAGGAAGTGGTGTCCAAGGCTTCGGGCTCGCTGAAGTCCAAGGCCCAGGGCATGCTTGAGCAGCTCGGCTGACGCGCTGCGGCGCCTAGGCGCCGGCGCCGGCGCCGGCCAGTGAGCCTGCCGTGAGGGTTGCGCTCGGGGTCAGCTACCGCGGAACCGCCTACCAGGGCTGGCAGAGCCAGCCCGGTGGGCGCACTGTCCAGGATCAGCTCGAACTGGCCCTGGCTCAATTCCTCGATGCACCGGTGCGCGTGATGTGTGCCGGCCGCACCGATGCCGGCGTGCACGCGTTGAACCAGGTGGTCCACCTGGACTGCGAGGCGCAGCGCGAGCCCTTCTCCTGGCTGCGCGGCACCAATCGTTTTCTTCCGGAAGACATCGCCGTGCAGTGGTGCCGCCCGGTTGAGGAGCACTTCCACGCCCGCAACAGCGCGCGAGGCCGCCGCTACGTGTACGTGCTGCGCGAGTCGCCGGTGCGTGCCTCGCTCGAGGCAGGGCTGGTGGGCTGGAGCTTCCGCCCGCTCGACGAGGCGGCACTGAAGGCGGCCTCTCAGCGCCTGATCGGCGAACACGACTTCACGGCGTTCCGCTCTGCAGAGTGCCAGGCCGCTTCTCCGGTCAAGACGATTCGCGAGATCCGCATCGGGCGGCGCGGTTCGTACTGGCGCTTCGAGTTCGACGCCAATGCCTTCCTCCACCACATGGTGCGCAACATCATGGGCTGCCTCGTGGCCGTGGGCACCGGCTCGCGCGACGCAGACTGGCTGACTGCGGTGCTGCAATCGCGCGACCGCAGCCTGGCCGCGCCGACATTCGCGCCTGGCGGCCTGTACTTCGTCGGGCCGTACTACGATGCGGCCCTCCAACTGCCCGAAGCTACGGCGGCGATGGACTGGCTGCCCTGATACCTGTCACCTCACGCATGAATCAGCGAACCCGCATCAAGATCTGCGGCCTCACCCGCGAAGCCGACGTCGACGCGGCCGTGCAGGCAGGTGCCGACGCGGTCGGCTTCGTGCTCTACGACAAGAGCCAGCGCCATGTCAGCCCGGCGCGGGCGGCAGAGTTGGCCCGGCGCCTGCCGCCCTTCGTGACGCCGGTGGCGCTGCTGGTCAATGCTTCCGATGCCGAAGTCGACGCGTGCATCGCTGCGCTCCCTCTGGCGCTGCTGCAGTTCCATGGCGACGAGGCGCCGCAGCGCTGCGACGAGACGTCGCGGCCCTACCTGCGGGCTGCCCGTATGAGCGAAGGCTTCGATTTGCTAGACTTCGCCAAGCAGTTCTCGAACGCCCAGGCCATCCTGCTCGACGCGCACGTCGAGGGTTTCGGCGGCGGCGGAAAGGTATTCGATTGGTCGCTCATTCCCGCAAACGTGCCCTCTCCAGTCGTTTTGTCTGGTGGGTTGCATGCCGGAAATGTGATCGAAGGCATTCTTCAGGTGCGGCCCTGGGCCGTTGACGTGAGTTCCGGCGTGGAAGCTGCCAAGGGCATCAAGGATGCCGCGCTGATCCGCCGCTTCTGCGATGCCGTGCGCGAAGCCGATGCACGCATCGCCATCTCCGAATCCTGAATCCTTCTCCACCATGTTGAACTACCAGCAACCCGATGCCCGGGGGCACTTCGGCGTGTACGGCGGCACCTTCGTCGCCGAGACGCTGATCCACGCCCTTGACGAACTCAAGCAGGCCTACGACGAGGCGCGCAACGACCCGGCGTTCATGGCCGAGTTCCGATCCGAACTCGCGCATTTCGTCGGCCGGCCGAGTCCCGTCTACCATGCCGCGCGCCTGAGCCGCGAGCTCGGCGGTGCACAGATCTACCTCAAGCGCGAGGACCTGAACCACACCGGCGCGCACAAGGTGAACAACACGATCGGCCAGGCCATGCTCGCGCGCCGCATGGGCAAGCCGCGCGTGATCGCCGAGACCGGTGCCGGCCAGCACGGGGTGGCCACGGCCACCATCTGTGCGCGCTACGGCATGGAGTGCGTGGTCTACATGGGCAGTGAAGACGTCAAGCGCCAGTCGCCCAACGTCTACCGCATGCACCTGCTGGGCGCCACGGTGGTGCCGGTCGAAAGCGGCTCGAAGACCCTGAAAGATGCGCTCAACGAAGCGTTGCGCGACTGGGTCACCAACGTCGAGCGCACTTTCTACATCATCGGCACGGTGGCCGGCCCGCACCCGTACCCGATGATGGTGCGCGACTTCCAGCGGGTCATCGGCGACGAGTGCCTGGTGCAGATGCCCGAGATGATCGGCCGCCAGCCGGATGCCGTGATCGCCTGCGTGGGCGGCGGCAGCAATGCGATGGGCATCTTCTATCCGTACATCGAGCATGAAGGCACGCGGCTGATCGGCGTCGAGGCCGCCGGGCAGGGCCTGGACAGCGGCAAGCATGCCGCGTCGCTGTCGGCCGGCACGCCCGGTGTGCTGCACGGCAACCGCACCTACCTGCTGCAGGACGCGAACGGCCAGATCACCGAGACGCATTCGATCTCCGCTGGCCTGGACTACCCCGGCGTCGGCCCCGAGCATGCGTACCTGAAGGACATCGGCCGCGCCGAGTACGTCGGCATCACCGACGACGAGGCGCTGTCCGCCTTCCACCGGCTGTGCCGCACCGAGGGCATCATCCCTGCGCTCGAATCGAGCCATGCCGTGGCCCATGCCATGAAGATGGCGCCGACGATGCGCAGCGATCAACACCTGCTCGTCAACCTCTCGGGTCGTGGCGACAAGGACATCGGCACCGTCGCCGACCTGTCGGGCGCCGAGTTCTACTGCCGGCCTTCGTGCCGCGGGCAGACCGTCAAGGGCGGTGCCCGATGAGCCGCATTGCCGCCACCTTCACCGCGCTGCAGGCGCGTGGCCGCAAGGCGCTGATTCCCTACGTCACGGCGGGCGACCCGTACGCCGATGCCACGGCCGACATCATGGTCGCGATGGCGAAGGCCGGCGCCGATGTGATCGAGCTCGGCGTGCCGTTCTCGGACCCGATGGCCGATGGCCCGGTGATCCAGAAGGCCTCCGAACGGGCGCTTGCCCGTGGCATCGGCATGCCGCAGGTGCTCGACGCCGTGCGCGCGTTCCGCCAGCGCGACGAGCGAACGCCGGTGGTGCTGATGGGCTACGCCAACCCGATCGAGCGCTACGGCGTCGACCGCTTCGTGGTCGATGCGAAGGCGGCCGGCGTCGATGGCGTGCTCGTCGTCGACTATCCGCCGGAAGAGTGCGAAGCCTTCGCCGCCACGCTGCGTGGTGCCGGCCTGGACATGATCTTCCTTCTGGCACCCACCTCGACCGAACAGCGCATCCGCGATGTCGGGCGCATGGCCAGCGGCTATGTCTACTACGTGTCGCTGAAGGGCGTGACGGGTGCCGGGCACCTCGACATCGCCGCAGTGGCCGACATGGTGCCGCGCATCAAGCAACACGTGAAGCTGCCCGTCGGCGTGGGTTTCGGCATCCGCGACGCGAAGACCGCTCGTGCGGTGGCGGACGTCTCGGACGCGGTGGTCATCGGTTCGGCCCTCGTTCAACTGCTCGAGACGCGCGAGCGTGGCAACGTGGCTGCGGCCGCGGCCGACTTCATCGGCGGCATCCGCGCCGCCCTCGATTCGTGAAAGGAACGGCACCATGAGCTGGCTGGAAAAACTGCTGCCCCCGAAGATCCAGCAGACCGACCCGAGCGAACGCCGCACGGTGCCGGAAGGGCTGTGGATCAAGTGCCCCTCGTGCGAGACGGTGCTCTACAAGACCGATCTCGAGCAGAACATCAACGTCTGCCCGAAATGCGGCCACCACCATCGCATCGGCGCGCGTGCGCGGCTCGATGCTTTCCTCGACCCGGAGGGCCGCTACGAGATCGGCCAGGAGGTGCTGCCGGTCGACGCACTCAAGTTCAAGGACAGCAAGAAGTACCCCGAACGGCTGAAGGACGCGCTCGAAGCCACCGGCGAAACCGACGCGCTGGTGGTGATCGGCGGCGCCGTGATGAGCGTGCCCATCGTGGCCGCCTGCTTCGAGTTCGACTTCATGGGCGGCTCGATGGGCTCGGTGGTCGGTGAACGATTCGTGCGCGGCGTCGAGACGGCGGTCGAGCAGAAGACGCCCTTCGTCAGCTTCACGGCCACCGGCGGCGCGCGCATGCAGGAAGGCCTGCTGAGCCTGCTGCAGATGGCCAAGACCAACGCGGCACTGACGCGGCTGGCCAAGGCCCGGTTGCCCTACATCAGCGTCCTGACCGATCCGACAATGGGCGGTGTCTCGGCCAGTTTCGCCTTCATGGGTGACGTGGTCATCGCCGAGCCGAAGGCGCTGATCGGTTTCGCCGGCCCGCGTGTGATCGAGAACACCGTGCGCGAGAAGCTGCCCGAAGGCTTCCAGCGCGCCGAGTTCCTGATCGGCACGGGCGCCATCGACATGATCATCGATCGCCGAGAGATGCGTTCGACGGTGGCGCGCTCGATCGCGATGCTGCAGGGCCTCAGCGCCGACGCCATCGCCTGATTCGACTCAGAGGGGCCGTGGCTGCCCGCAGCGTGCGGGCATGTCGGCAAGCACCATGACTCCGAGCACACTCGACCAGTGGCTCGCGCACTGCGCGGCCATGCATCCGACCGAGATCGACCTGTCGCTGGAGCGTGTGGTCGAGGTGCGGGCGCGGCTGGGCATCGAGTTCAAGGTGCCGCTGATCACTGTGGCCGGCACCAACGGCAAGGGGTCGACCTGCGCCATGCTGGAGGCCATTGCGCTGCAGGCCGGCTACCGCGTCGGCCTGTATGCCAAACCGCACCTGGTGCATTTCGAGGAGCGCTGCCGCGTCGATGGCCGCATGGTCGATGCGGCGCAACTGCTGCCGCATTTCGAGGCCGTGGAGGCGGCCCGGCGCGAGATCACGCTGAGCATCTTCGAGTTCACGACGCTGGCGATCGTGCGCCTGCTGTCGCAGGCACCGCTGGACCTGGTGATTCTTGAGGTGGGCCTGGGCGGGCGCTTCGACGCGGTCAACGCCTTCGACGCCGATTGCGCGGTCATCACCAGCATCGACCTGGACCACATGGAGTTCCTCGGCCCCGACCGCGAGTCGATCGGGCGCGAGAAGGCCGGCATCATGCGCGCCGGCAAGCCGGTGGTCGTCAGCGATCCGTTGCCACCGCGCAGCGTGGTCGATCAGGCGGAGCAGATCGGCGCCGACCTGTGGCTGTTCGGCCGCGATTTCAACTATGCCGGCGACCGCCAGCAATGGAACTGGGCCGGCCGCGAGCGCCGCTACAACGGCCTGGCGTATCCGGCCCTGCGCGGCGCCAATCAACTGCTGAATGCCGCCGGCGCGCTGGCGGCGTTCGAGGCGATGCGCTCGGTGCTGCCCATCACCGCGCAGGCGGTGCGCAACGGCTTCGCGCTGGTCGAACTGCCCGGCCGTTTCCAGATCGTCGCCGGGCAGCCTACCCTGGTGCTGGATGTTGCACACAACCCGCACTCGGTGGCGGCGCTGGCGCAGAACCTCGATCAGATGGGCTTCCACCCCTGCACGCACGCGGTGTTCGGCGCCATGCGCGACAAGGACGTGGCGGCCATCATCGCGCGCATGGTGCCGCTCGTGGATTCATGGCATTTCACCGACCTGCCGCTGCCGCGAGCCGCGCGCGCGCAGGAACTGGCCGGGATCCACGCCACCAGCGGGGCCAAAGCTCCCGGGCCGGTGACGGTGCAGTGCCATCCGGACCCGCAGGCGGCGCTGGAGGCAGCACTGGCTGCAGCGGACCCCGCTGATAGAATCGTGGTCTTCGGATCGTTCTACACCGTCGGCGGCGTCTTGAAGGACGGCGTTCCCCGGCTCGGGGCGCGGCACGTCGGCTGAGCATCGCAGCAAGCGGCCGGCATCCTCGCGCAAGTGGGTGAGGCGCGCCGACCCTCATCGCCTAATCGCACCTGACGCATCGCATGGGTCTGCTGTCCATCTTCCAGCGCCGCAACAGCGGTGCAGACGTACCCCCCAGACCCACCGAGACGGGTGACGCGATCACGGCAGCCCGCACCCGTGCGCGCCGTCGGCTGATGGGCGCCGCGGTGCTGGTGATGGCCGGCGTGATCGGCTTTCCGCTGGTGTTCGAGACGCAGCCGCGGCCGATCCCGGTCGACATTCCCATCGAGATTCCGCGCAAGGATGGCGCGCCGGCGCTGCCCATGCCGCCGGCCCGGCCCGCCGCCACGAAGGCCTCGGCGCCGCTGGCCGTGCCGCGCGAGGAGGCACCGCCGCAAGTGGCAGTCGAAGTGCCGCGAGTGGCGGCTGCGCCAGCCAGCGCAGCGGTGACCAAGCCTGCCACTCCTGTGGTCGAACCGCCGAAGAAAGCCGTTGCCGAGACACGTCCACCTGCGGCGATACCGGCGCCGGCGCCCGAGTCTGCACGCGCGAAGGCACTGCTCGAAGGCAAGGAGTCCGCGAAACCGGCGGCGACCGCGGCCAAGCCCGACGCGGGTCGCTTTGTCGTGCAGGTGGGAGCTTTTGCCGATGCGACCGCCGCGCGCGAGATGCGCGGCAAGGTCGAGAGGCTGGGCCTGAAGAGCTACATGCAGGTCGTCGAGACCTCGAGCGGCAACCGCACGCGTGTACGTGCCGGCCCGTTCGATTCGCGCGACGAGGCCGAGAAGGCGCTCGCCAAGGCCAAGGCAGCCGGGCTCAACGCCGTGGTGCTGACCCTCTGACGGCGCGCCATGGACTTCTCCCAGATCGGTTGGGTCGACGCGGCCTTGATCGCGGTGCTGGTCATCTCGGTGATCGTCGGAGCGATTCGTGGCTTTGTGTTCGAGTTGCTGTCGCTGGTCGGTTGGGTCGCCGCATGGTTCGCCGCGCAATGGTTCTCGCCGGAGGTCGCCCCGCACATCCCGGTCGGGGCGAGCGGCTCGGCGCTGAATCTGGCAGTTTCCTTTGCCGTGGTCTTCATAGCCGCCTTGATCGTCTGGGCGATCGCGGCGCGGCTGATCCGGCTCGCCCTGCACGCCACGCCGCTGAGCATCGTCGACCGAGGCCTCGGCGTGGTTTTCGGCCTGCTGCGCGGCGTGGTGCTGCTGCTGGCGGTGGCGGTCGCGGTCGGGCTCACCCCGGCGGCCAAATCGATGGCCTGGCAACAATCGCGCGGTGCAGGCGTTCTGGCCGCGTTGCTCGAAGGTTTGATGCCGCTGCTGCCGACCCAGGTGGCAGGTCACCTTCGCCGTGCCTGACCGGCACGCTGCGATGAACAGGAGTTGATGACATGTGTGGCATCGTCGGTGTGATCTCCCGCTCGCCGGTCAACCAGCTGATCTACGACGCGCTGCTGCTGCTCCAGCACCGTGGGCAGGACGCGGCCGGCATCGTCACCATGCTGGGCACGAAGTGCTTCATGCACAAGGCGCGCGGCATGGTGCGCGACGTCTTCCGCACACGCAACATGCGGGGGCTGCCGGGCAACGTGGGCCTGGGACAGGTGCGCTATCCGACGGCCGGCAACGCCTACAGTGAAGAGGAGGCACAGCCCTTCTACGTCAACGCGCCGTTCGGCATCGTGCTGGTGCACAACGGCAACCTCACCAACGCGCAGGCGCTGAAGAAGGAACTCTTCGACATCGACCGACGCCACATCAACACCGAGAGCGACACCGAGGTGTTGATCAACGTGGTGGCCCACGAACTCGAGCAGGTGGCGCGCGACCTGCCGCTCACGCCTGAGTCGATCTTCCGGGCGGTGGGCGCGGTGCACAAGCGATTGAAGGGCTCCTACGCGGTCATCGCGCTGATCGCCGGCCATGGCCTGCTGGCCTTCCGTGACCCGTTCGGAATCCGGCCGCTGTGCTTCGGCGAGGCCGACACGCCCGATGGCCCCGAGACCATGGTGGCCAGCGAGTCGGTCGCGCTCGAAGGCACCGGGCACAAGCTGGTGCGCGACGTGGCTCCCGGCGAAGCGGTGTTCATCGATCTCGCAGGCCGCGTGCATGCGCAGCAATGCGCCGAGCACCCGAGCCTGAACCCCTGCATGTTCGAGTACGTCTACCTGGCGCGGCCCGACTCGGTGATGGACGGCGTGTCGGTCTACCAGGCGCGGCTGAACATGGGCGAGACGCTGGCGCAGCGTCTGATTTCCACCATGCCACCGAGCGAGATCGACGTGGTGATCCCGATCCCGGAGTCGAGCCGGCCGTCGGCCATGCAGCTCGCGCAGAAGATCGGCAAGCCCTACAGGGAAGGCTTCGTGAAGAACCGCTATGTCGGCCGCACCTTCATCATGCCGGGGCAGGGCATGCGCAAGAAGTCGGTGCGCCAGAAGCTCAATGCCATCGCGTCGGAGTTCAAGGGGCGCAACGTGCTGCTGGTCGACGACTCCATCGTCCGCGGCACGACCTCCAAGGAGATCGTCCAGATGGCGCGGGACGCCGGCGCGCGCAAGGTCTTCATGGCCTCGGCTGCGCCGCCGGTGCGCTTCCCGAACGTCTATGGCATCGACATGCCGACCAAGGACGAACTGATCGCGCACAACCGCAGCAACGAGGAGATTCGCCAGTACATCGGCGCCGATGCCCTCATCTACCAGGACGTGGCGGCGATGAAGAAGGTGGTTGCAACATTGAACTCGAAGCTGCAAGGCTTCGAAGCCTCGTGCTTCGACGGTGTCTACGTCACCGGCGACATCACCGCGGCCGACTTCGACACGATGGCCGCCCAGCGCAAGTCGCAAGGCGAAGAAGAAGAGGGCGACGACCGCTCTCGCCTGGCCCTGCAGAACGCGGCGGAGTCGCGCTGATGAACGACAAGCGCATCCCTCGAGTCGATCTGCCAGAGGGCGTCCACCTGGACACGCTGGCCGTTCGCGAAGGCCTGCCGCCCAGCATCTGGGGTGAGAATTCGGAGGCGCTGTTCCTCACCAGCAGCTTCCGCCAGCCCGACGCCGCGACGGCCGCCGCGCGATTCGCCAACGAAGAAGAGGCATTCATCTACTCGCGCTTCACCAACCCCACGGTGATGATGTTCGAGCGCCGCTTGGCCGCGCTGGAGGGCGCGCAGGCCTGCATCGCCACCTCCAGCGGCATGAGCGCGATCCTGCTGCTCGGCATGGGGCTGCTGAAAGCCGGAGACCACGTGATCTGCTCGCGCAGCGTGTTCGGCTCGACCATCATGCTGTTCGGCCGGGAGTTCGCGAAGTTCGGTGTCGAGACGACGTTCGTCTCGCAGACCGACATTGCGGAATGGGAGCGTGCGGTGAAGCCCAGCACGCGGCTGCTGTTCGCCGAGTCGCCGACGAACCCCCTGACCGAGGTGTGCGACATCGCTGCGCTTTCGGCCATTGCCAAGCGCGCGGGTGCGTGGCTGGCGGTCGACAACTGCTTCTGTTCGCCGGCGCTGCAACGGCCCATCGAATACGGGGCCGATCTGGTCATCCATTCGGGTACCAAGTACCTCGATGGCCAGGGCCGCGTGATCGCCGGCGCGTTGTGCGCCAGCGAAGCGCTGGTCAACGAGAAGTTCGTGCCCGTGATGCGCAGCGCGGGCATGAGCCTGTCGCCCTTCAATGCCTGGGTGGTGCTCAAAGGCCTCGAGACCCTGTCGATCCGGATGGAGGCGCAGAGCAAGCGGGCACTCGAACTGGCGCGCTGGCTCGAGGGGCAGTCGCAGGTTGAAAGAGTCTTCTATCCTGGGCTGGAATCGCACCCCCAGCACCAGCTGGCCATGGCGCAGCAATCGGGCAGCGGCGGGGCGGTGGTGTCCTTCGTCGTACGGGCCGAAGCTGCGGCCAGTGCTCGCCGGAACGCGTTCCATGTGATCGACCACACTCAAGTCTGCTCGATCACCGCCAATCTGGGCGATACCAAGACCACCATCACCCACCCGGCGAGCACCTCGCACGGGCGGCTCACCGAAGAGCAGCGCCAAGCTGCCGGCATCACGCAGGGCATGATCCGCGTGGCCGTCGGGCTGGACGATGTGCGCGATATCCAGGCCGACCTGCTGCGCGGGCTGGCGACGCTTTGAATCCGAACCGAACCATGACCCGCAGAGTCCGCACCCGCATCGCACCGTCGCCGACGGGCTTTCTCCACCTCGGCACCGCACGCACGGCGCTGTTCTCGTGGGCGTTCGCGCGCCATCATGGCGGCGACTTCATCTTGCGTATCGAGGACACCGACGTCGCGCGCTCGACGCAGGAGGCGGTCGACCAGATCATCGCCGCGATGCAATGGCTCGAACTCGACTACGACGAGGGGCCGTTCTATCAGATGAAGCGGCTCGACCGCTATCGCGAGGTCATCGCGAAGATGCTGGCAGAGGGCTCAGCGTACCGCTGCTACTGCACGCCGGAAGAGCTCGACGCGATGCGCGAGGCGCAACGTGCACGAGGTGAGAAACCCCGGTACGACGGACGCTGGCGCCCGGAGTCGGGCAAGAAGCTGCCGGAGGTGCCACAGCATGTGCCGGCGGTGATCCGCTTTCGCAATCCAGTCGATGGCGATGTGACCTGGAATGACATGGTCAAGGGCCCGATCACGATCAGCAACCGCGAACTTGACGACCTGATCATCAGCCGCCCCGACGGCACGCCGACCTACAACTTCTGCGTGGTGGTCGACGACTGGGACATGCAGATCAGCCACGTGATCCGCGGTGACGACCACGTCAACAACACGCCGCGCCAGATCAACATCCTGCGCGCGCTCGGAGCCGACTTACCCGAGTACGGCCACGTGCCGATGATCCTGGGACCCGACGGCGACAAGCTCTCCAAGCGGCACGGCGCGGTCAGCGTGATGCAGTACGAGGAGAGTGGCTACCTGCCGGAGGCGATGATCAACTACCTCGCACGGCTGGGCTGGAGCCACGGCGACGACGAACTGTTCGGCCGCGAGCAGTTGGTCGCCTGGTTCGACGGCCACCACCTGGCGCGCAGCCCGGCGCAGTGGGATGCGGCGAAGCTGAACTGGGTCAACGCTCATGTCATGAAGGGCATGCCCGACGAGGCGCTGGCGCGCGGCGTGGTTCGCCAGTTTGCGCTGCGTGGTGTCGGCCTGAGTGCCGACGAACGTCTGCAACGGATGTGCGCCGTCTTCAAGGATCGCTGCGCCACGCTGGCCGAGCTGGCCGATTGGCTGGGCATGTACTTCGTCGACGTCAAGCCGCGCGATGAGGACGTGGCGGCGCACGTCACGGCGGCCGTTCGGCCTGCACTTCAGTCGCTTCGTGACCGCTTGGCCGCAATCGACTGGGACAAGGGCACGATCGCCGCCGCCATGAAGGAAACGCTGGCCACTCACGGGCTGAAGATGCCGCAACTGGCGCCGGCCCTGCGCGTGCTCGTGTGCGGGCGCGCCCAGACGCCGTCGATCGATGCCGTGCTCGAACTCTTCCCTCGCGACATGGTGCTGAGCAGATTGCAGGACGTCTGAAAAGCTGGCTATAATCGTAGTCTCGCTTGAAACTGCGACTGCTGCACCAACGGCATCAAAACGGGGGTATAGCTCAGCTGGGAGAGCGCTTGCATGGCATGCAAGAGGTCAGCGGTTCGATCCCGCTTACCTCCACCAAGTTTGCCAAGGTATGCACAGCGCGGTTTTGAGTCGAAGGAGTTCAAGTCCCCTTCGTCTAGAGGCCTAGGACACGACCCTTTCACGGTTGTAACAGGGGTTCGAATCCCCTAGGGGACGCCAAGTTTCGGCAGCGCTTGAGGAGCAATCCTGAAGTTGCCGGCCACGCGGAGTGGTAGTTCAGTTGGTTAGAATACCGGCCTGTCACGCCGGGGGTCGCGGGTTCGAGCCCCGTCCACTCCGCCATCCATTCCTGGTCAGCAATGATCCTTGAGCGGAATCTTCGGCAAAGGCACCTTCGGGTGCCTTTTTGCTTTGCGCCGTGAATTCTCGACAGGGCAAGGCCCTCAAGTGCAGGGCTGGCTCGGCAAATGCCCGCTTCTATACTGGGGTGGCGCCTTCCAATCAGCAAGTCATGTCAATCACTCCAGATCTCACCGCCGGTTTCCCAACAACCGAATCGGCGATGGCCGCACCGCATCAGCCGCGGCGTTTCGAGATCTCGGTGGACGATCCGGGCCGATTCTCGACCGCACGAGTGCAGGCCATTCGGCACACCTTTCAAGATCATCCGTTGTTCCAACTGCCGGAGTTGGCCAAACTGGCTAAGGTTCTCTACAGCACGAAGCAGTGCCGTTTCATCATGCCAGGGGCCCGCCAGAATGCGCCGTTCGAGCATGACGCGGTTGACCCCGGCGGGCGTGGCATTGACGAAGTCTTCGCGCACATCGAGGAATCCGGCTCCTGGGTGGCGCTGTACAACGTCGAAACCCATCAACCCTATCGCGAATTGCTCGACGAGATTGCGGCCAATGTGCGCTCGCTCGTCGAGCCTCAGGAGCCCGGCATGTTCAATGTCGGGGGGTTCATCTTCGTCTCCGCGCCACCTTCGGTCACGCCGTTCCACATCGATCGTGAGAACAACTTCTGGCTGCAGATCAGAGGCCGGAAGACGATGAATGTATGGGAGCCAACCGACACTCACGTGGTGCCCACGGTCGATCGAGAGACGTTCATCGTGAATGCCAGTCTGGACAATGTCAGGCTCAAGGACGGATTCCGCGAACGCAGCCACGAGTTCGACGTAGGCCCGGGCGATGGCGTTTACTTCCCGAGCACGTCGCCGCACATGACGCGTAGCGAAACGGATTGGACGACGCCGGGTGACGGCGTCTCGATCAGTATCGGTGTCGTCTTCTACACGGATGTGACGCGCAGGGCGGCACACCTGCACATCCTGAACCGCTTCCTGCGCAAGCTGGGGGTGGTACCCCGCGCGCCGGGAGAGCGGCCCTGGGTCGATGCACTGAAGTACCCGCTGGCCTGGGCGCTGGTCAGCTTCAAGAAATCGTTTCGGGGCTACATTCGGGCCGGCATTTGAACTGCTCAGCGCTCGATTCTGATGATCCGGCCCTCGGGGCTGTTGGTGACGACATAAAGCCAGCCGTCAGGCCCTTGGCGAACATCGCGAATCCTCTCCAGGAGGCCGGTCACCAGTCGCTGCTGTTCGATCACCTTGCGCCCGTCGAGTTTGACGCGCAGCAGTGCACGGCCGCGTAGATTTCCGATGAACAACTGGCCTTTCCAGCCTGGGTAGCGGTCGCTGGTGAGGAAGGCCATGCCACTGGGCGCGATGGAGATGGGCCCCCACCACGTGACGGGCTGCTCCATGCCGCTCTTGGCCGTGCCCTCGCCGATTTTGGCGCTGTCCGCATATTCCGTCCCGTAGGTGATTGTCGGCCAGCCGTAGTTCTTTCCGCGCTCGATGACGTTGAGTTCGTCACCACCCTGAGGGCCATGGTCGGTGGCCCAGAGTTCACCGGTTTCCGGATGGAAGGCCATGCCCTGGATGTTGCGGTGCCCCCAGGACCACACCTGATGAAGCGCGCTCGGTGTCGACGCCAAAGGGTTGTCGGATAGCGCATTGCCCTGCACGTCCATGCGCAGAATCTTTCCGTGCGCCGAAGCGACATCCTGGGCGTCCCGCCGGGCTCCGCGATCGCCGAGTCCGACAAAGAGGCTGCCGTCTCGAGCGAAGACCAGTCTGGATCCGAAGTGCGAACCATCCTCGCTTTTGACGGGCTGCCTGAAGATCACACGGGCATCGGCGACCCTGTCGTCGATCAGTCGACCCCGGGCCACCGCCGTACTCCGCGCCTGCGGCGACGAATCCGACGACTCGGAGAACGACCAGTAGATCGTCCGGTTCACCGAAAAGCCCGGGTCGAGTACGACGTCGAGCAAGCCGCCCTCGTCGCCTGAGGCCACGGGCAAGAGCCCCGCCAGGGGCTCGCTCAAGGCTCCATCCGCCGAGACGATGCGCATCCGCCCTGGCCGCTCCGTCACGAGAATCCGGCCATCCGGCAGGAAGGCGATCGCCCAGGGGTGTTCCAGTCCCTTCGCCACCGTGACCGGCCGAAGGCCCTGCATGTCGAGCCTTCTGAGAACCTTGGGCGTCACCCAGGCGGCGAGGGCCAGTGCCACGATGGCAGCCAACAGCAGGATCCATCCTTTGCGCTTGAGCATCATCGATTGCCACTCCGTGCGGGCGCGGATTCTGCCAGACAGGCCGACCCCGATCGCCGGAGCGACGTGGGGGTTCGTTCGTGGGGGGGCGGGCAAAAGTGTGTACTTCCGCACGCTGAATCACCTGCTGAAGCACGGCGCCATGACAGTACGACTGTGGGGGAGCCCCCCGCATGGAGGGTTGCGGCTGACATGGCGCCAAACATAATTCGTCACAAGTTGAAGGGTGCCAAGGAAGTAGCAGGTGGCCCTCGCGATCCGATTCTGGCTGGTCGTCAGAGCGAGGTCTGGCTGACGCACCAGTTCACATTGCGACCACGCGGCATTTGCTGCTGCGGCACAGGAGACAGAATGTTCCGCGCCTTTCACCATCGTGCATACGCTGCAGTCCTTCTCGACGCCGGGATGGACGCCTTGCTGGGGTTCCTCGCCGTGCTGATCGCGGCTTGGACAATCAGTGCGGTGCCGATGAGCGAATTCGGCCAGACGCTGTCCAACCCGTCGGTGATGCTTGCTGCCTCGGGTTTCGCTGTCTGCATGGCGATGCTCCAGTCGTTCCTGGGTCTGTATCGCCAAGCGGGGCTGTCCTTCGCGTCCCAGCTCGCACGATTGCTCGTGGCGATGAGCATCGGTGGCTACTTGACCTATCTGGTTCTGAAGGAGGTCGGTTTCGATGGTCATCCGAGCCGTCTTGTCGGGTATTCCGTCGCGAACCTGATCTTCGCGATCCTCGTGGTCCGCGGCACGATCGTGCTGGTGCGCGCGGCCCAGGGGTCCAGCCGCGTGCTGATCGTGGGCACCGGCCCCGAAGCTGTTTCCGTGGCGAACGACCTGCGTCGCAGCTCGCGCGTGAGCGGCGAGGTGATCGGCTTCTACCCGACCCCGGCCGTGGCGCCTGATCAGAACATCGACGGCAAGCTGCTGCTTGACGCGCGAGTGCCGCTGGAACAACTGGCGCGCGAGCTCGAGATCGACTCGATCATCGTCGCCACACGCGAACAACGCGGTGGCGCGATGCCGATGGATCAGCTGGTGATTTGCCGCTCCATGGGCATTCCGGTCATGGATCTCGCTGGCTTCTACGAGCGCACGCACGCCGAGGTCCCGCTGGACAGCCTGAAGGCCAGTTGGCTCGTCTACGGGCCGGGCTTCGTGCAGGGGCGTGTTCGCCAGGCGCTCAAGCGCGGTTTCGACATCGTGACCTCGTCGATTCTGCTCGTGCTCGCCTTGCCGGTGATGATCATTGCTGCCGTGGCGATCAAGCTCGACAGCCGCGGGCCCCTGATCTACAGGCAGGAGCGAGTGGGGCTGGGTGGTCGCAGTTTCATGTGCCTGAAGTTCCGCAGCATGTGTACGGACGCGGAGCGCGATGGCGTGGCGCGCTGGGCCACAAAGAATGATGCCCGCGTGACGCGTGTCGGGCGCATCATCCGCAAGGCGCGGATTGATGAACTGCCCCAACTGTTCAGTGTTCTCAAGGGCGAAATGAGCATCGTGGGGCCGCGCCCGGAACGGCCCAGTTTCGTCAAGGAACTGCAGAGCAAGGTCGCCTTCTATGACCTGCGCCATACCGTGAAGCCCGGCGTGACCGGCTGGGCGCAGGTTCGCTACTGCTACGGTGCCTCGGTCGAGGACGCGCGCCGCAAGCATCAGTTCGACCTGTACTACATCAAGAACAACTCCCTGCTGCTCGACATCGTGATCCTGATCGAGACGGTGAGCGTCGTGCTCTTCGGCGAAGGGCAGTAGTCCACTGGGCCTGCCGGCCTGGGCCGCGCCCTAGGGGGACAGATCGATCGGTGGGTGAGCCGATTCGACCTAAACTAGTAACGATTGGATGGAACTCGACGCGCAGCCAAGTCGGCCAGCGTGGCGGGGGTCCATTTCACTTGAACCAACGGCATCGGGGGCCTCGATATGGGAATGAACTTTTCGGTGACTTTCGCCAAGGTGTGGGCCGCCCTTGCCTTCGCGGTCGGTCTGCTCGGCCTGTCCGGGTGTGCGAGCAATAGCGGCTACGCGCCGGCGCCTGCTTCGGTACCGTCCGTCGAGCACAGATACAAGGTCGGTCCGCTGGACGTGCTGGCCATCACCGTCTGGAGAAACCCCGAGTTGTCCACCACGGTCACCGTGCGTCCGGATGGCCGCATCTCGATGCCGTTGATCGACGACGTGATGGCAGCAGGGAAGAACCCCAGCGAAGTCGCTCGGGAACTTGAAAAGGGTTTGGCCAAGTTGTTGCGTGATCCGTCCGTCACAGTCATCGTGAGCGGCTTCCAGGGCAACTACGGCGAGCAGATCCGCATCGTGGGTGAGGCGGCCAGGCCGCAGGCCGTGCCCTTCCGCCAGGAGATGACGGTTCTCGACGTGATGATCCAGGCCGGCGGTCTGACCGACTATGCCGACGGCAATGCCGCCGTGCTCGTGCGCGGCTCCGAGAAAGGCAAGCAGTACAGCTTGCGACTGAAGGACTTGCTCAAGCGAGGCGACATCTCCGCCAATGCGCCGGTACTGCCGGGGGACATCATCATCGTTCCGCAAAGCTGGTTCTAAGCGGCATTTCGTCGCGGTGCAGCGTGTACCGCGACCTTACAGTGCCACTCGTACCGAAGTGGTGGCGCTACGATCGACGGCTGTCATTTTGTGCGCTGCAGCAGCGCAGGAAGTCCCGTGGTGGTGGGCTCACCGGGCTTCTGTCTTTGCAAGAGGATCATTGAGTTCCAAATGAACGACGCACTTCGTCTCGGCTTGATTCGAGCCAGTGGCGCATGGCGCTACCGTTGGGTCGGCGTGACTGTCGCCTGGGTTGTGGCGCTGCTCGCCGCGGCGGGCCTGCACTTCTTCAAGGATCGCTACGAAGCAAGTGCGCGTGTCCACGTGAACACGCAGACCGTGCTCAAGCCCCTGATGGCTCAACTGGCCGTTCAACCCGACATCGACCAGCAGGTGCGCATGCTGGCCCGGACGCTGATCTCCCGGCCGCGTATAGAACAACTGATCGACTCGCTCGACTTCGCGGAAAAGCAAGACGGCCCGCGCGTGCGCGAGCGGATCGTCAACGACCTCGTCGCCGCCATCAAGCTTGAAGGCAGCACGTCGGGAAACCTGTACACCATCAGCTATCGCGATCGCGATCCCGTCCGTGCAAGGCGGCTGGTGGAAACCTTGGTCAACCTCTTCGTCGAATCGAGCGCGGTCAGCAAGCGCCGCGACTCCGAGCGTGCACGCGAGTTTATCGACGAGCAGATCGTCGAGAACGAGAAGAAGTTGACCGAGGCCGAGTCGCGCCTGAAGGACTTCAAGCTGAAGAATTTCGGCATGTCCGGCGCGACCAATCAGGACTTCTTTGCACGGATGGCAACGACGTCGGACGAAGTCAATCGACTCCGCCTTGAACTGAACGCCGCTGAACAGGCGCGCGACGCGTTGAAGCGAGAGCTCAGTTCCGAGGCGCCGCAGTTGCCTGCGGAGGCGTTGCAGGCACGTGCGCCTATGGCGCCGAGTGAGCTCGAGACTAGACTCGACGCTCAGCGTCGAATTCTGGATGACCTCCTGCGTCGCTTCACCGAAGTCCACCCGGATGTGATTGCCGCGCGGCGCAACATCGCCCAGATCGAGCGGCAGCGCAAGGAAGAATCAGATGCGGCGCGCAACGGCGCACGCGGGATGGCGCCGACGAATCCAGTATTCCAGCAACTGCGTGTCTCGCTCGCGCAGGCGGAGGCACAGGTGGCTTCGCTGCGTTCGCAGCTTGGTGTTCAGCAGGGGCGGCTCGATCTGGTCCGCAGCCAGGCCTCGAAGATGCCGCAGGTCGAGGCGGAACTGGCGCAGCTCAATCGTGACTACGACGTCATTCGCCGCAACTACCAGCAGCTGGTCGAGCGGCGTGAATCGGCCTCCCTCGGCATCAAACTCGACGACTCCGCGCAACTGGCCGACTTCCGGATCATCGAGCCGGCGATGGTCGCACCCAAACCGGTATTCCCATCGCGCAGCGTTCTGGCACTCGCGGCGGTGGTCGCGTCTATTGCCACTGGCATCGCGGCAGCATTCGGCATGACATTCGTGTTCCCGGCCTTGTTCGACGAGAAACAACTGCAGGCGGTCACCGATCGCCCGGTCATCGGCAGTGTGTCCGTCGTGCTCGACAGTGCCGGTCAGCGGGCTCACCGGTGGCAGATGTTCCAGTTCGGCGGCACGGCTGGGCTGCTGATCTTGGCCAGCGTGGCGTGGCTGGGCTGGGTGGTCGTGAGCAGCAGAATCTAATCCGGGGCATCCGTGAGCATCATCGAACAGGCAACCAAGCGACTGGAGCAACTGCGCCAGGCCGGCGTCGAAGTGTCCTGGCAGCAGCAGACGGCTGTTCCAGCAGCCGGTGCATCGGCAGACGTCGCTGCCCGCGCATCGCGGCGAGAGGCGGGCGATGCGCTCGTCAAGAACACGCCCGCCGAACCGACGTCGCCGCCCAAGGCATCGAAGTCGATCGAACTCGATCTCCGGAAGTTGGCGGAGTCACTCATGCTGGTGCCGGGCAATCCGCACCAGGAGCTCGCTGCCGAGTTCCGTGGAATCAAGCGACCTCTCGTCGCCAACCTCGTCAGCGGGGCCGGCGCGGCGCTTCCGGGCAGCAATCTCATCGTGGTGACAAGTGCCGTGCCGGGCGAAGGAAAGACCTTCTGTGCGATCAATCTGGCCCTCAGCATGGCTGCGGAGGTGGATAAGACGGTGCTGCTGGTGGATGCCGATGTGCTGAAGCCCTCCGTGGCAAGCCGACTCGGTATCGAGGCCCGCGCGGGCCTGCTGGACTTGCTGGCGAATCCGGCCATCGACCTGTCCGACGTGTTGTTGAAGACCAATATCCCGAAATTCACCGTGCTGCCGGCCGGCAAGCCGCGCGCCGACTCGGCGGAACTGCTGGCGGGTGGTCACATGAAGCAGCTCTTCGATGAACTGGCCCAGCGCTACCCGGATCGCATCATCATCGTGGACGCCCCGCCCCTGTTGCCTACGACCGAGGCGCGTACGCTGGCGACCCGTGCAGGGCAGGTTGTGATGATCGTCGATGCCGGAAGCACGTCGCAGGGCGTCCTGACCGAGGCCTTCGGGACGATCAAGGACTGCAAGAACGTGATGTCGATCCTGAATCGCCGCAGCGGCATCCTGCGCAACTATGGCAATGGTTATGGCTACGGCGACTGACCGTCGAGCCGGTTTGTCGAGACTCGGCCCGTTGGCCGTCCTGATCGGGCTGGGTGCCTTGGGCGAGCATGTCGGCGCGCAGGCGTTGCGCGTTCAGCCGGAAGTCGAGAGTACGGTCACCGTGACCAACAACGCCTCGTTCACGTCCCGTGACCAGGCTCAGTCCGACACGATCATCAGCGTGAATCCGCGCCTTCATGTGACCTCTCGCGGGGGGCGGGCTGCAATCGAGGGGACCTTCGGACTCGAGGCTGTCACCTACCTCAACAACGCGCAGGACTCGATCGTCCGCCCGCGTGGCTCGCTCAGTCTGCGAAGTCAGCTGGTCGAGCGTCTGATGTATCTCGACGCATCGGTGACTGCAGATCGCATCAGCGCAGATCCCTTTGCAGCACGGCCGGAGAGTGCGACTGCATTCAACGACTACACGCAGATGCGGTACCGCTTCACGCCGTATGTCGAGCGCGAACTGACGCCGTCGCTGTCCTTGCTGGCTCGAACAGATCACATCATCACGCGGCGCGTGGGTTCTGCCACTGGTGCGGCCTCGACCGAAGTGGCGCGTGATTCGCACGAGCAGGAGCAGACCCTGCGTCTTGCGCAGCGCCCGCAGCCATTCGGTTGGACTGCTGAACTGACCCGTCAGGAGACTCGTCTTCGCTACTCGGACCAGGCGATCTTGACGCAGACCGCTGCGCGGGCGATCGGCACCTACGCCGTCGGACCTCAGTTGATCGTCGGTGTCAGCGTCGGCCGGGAGAACAACGAGTATTCGCTGATCGACCGTTCCGATTCGATCGTGGGTGTCCGGTTCAACTGGCAGCCGAACGAGCGTGGTGAAGTGAACGCATCGCTCGAGAAGCGCTTCTTCGGCACGGGGGGTGACCTCGAGTGGCGCCAGCGCTCGCCGTTCCTCGGCTTCTCGATCCGGGCGAACCGCATGCCGGTGGCCCAGTCCGGCTCCCATCTCTTCGGGGCAGCCGGCGACAATCTCGTGAGCTTGCTCGATGGGGTGCTGACGACCCGCTATCCCGACCCCGGCCAACGCAGCACGGCTGTGAATGACCTGGTTCGACAACTGAACCTCCCAGGCACCTTGACTGGCCCGGTCGAGCTGTACACGAGCTATGCCCAACTGCAGGACAACGTCTCCGCCACCGCACTCTTCTTCGGGCGCCTGACGACGGCGTCCGCGACCGTCTTCGGCCGCAGGCGCACGCGCCTGGTGGACGTGGAGGACGTCCTCGCACCGGCCTCGCTTTCATCCGACAACCTTCAGTACGGCGTCGAGATCGACGTGTCGCGGCGGCTGTCCCCGGTGCTGACGGCCGACGGCGGCATTCGCTATACGCGCATCGAAGGCCTCGGCATCCGCGACGGGCAGGCCAGCCGCGACGCCGCGATCCGCTTCGGCATGACCCGGATCGTGAGCATCAACACCCGAGTCAGCGCGGGGCTGCGATACCAGACGGTGTCGTCGTCCGTGACGAGCCCGGCGAACGAGATGGCTGTCGTCGGTGCCCTGCTGCACCGGTTCTGAACCAATTCCATGTACGAATCGCATTTCGGGCTGAGTGCCCCTCCGTTCCAGCTCAGTCCCGACCCGAGCTTCTACTTCGACAGCAAGGGCCACAGCAATGCGTTGGCGTACCTGCGGTTCGGGGCCTACCAGGGCGAGGGCTTCATCGTCGTCACCGGAGAGATCGGCGCGGGCAAGACGACGCTGGTGCGGGCGCTGCTGTCCGAGTTGAATACCGACAAGGTCGTCGCAGCTCAGGTGGTGAGCACGCAACTCGAGGCCGGCGACTTGCTGCGTTCGATCCTCACCGCGTTCGGCGTGAGCTCGGCCGGTCTCACGAAGGCCCAGCTGATCGCTTCGCTCGAGGCCTTCCTGACCCTCCTGGCAACACGCGGCCAGCGAGCGCTACTGATCATCGACGAAGCCCAGAACCTGAACCTGGAGGCTGTCGAAGAGATGCGCATGCTGTCGAACTTCCAGTTCGATCAGCATGCACTGCTGCAGAGCTTCCTGGTGGGGCAACCTGAACTGCGGCGCCTGCTGCAGTCTAAGTCGATGGAGCAGTTGCGACAGCGTGTCATCGCATCCTGCCACCTCGGGCCGCTCGATCTGCCGGAAACCCGCGCCTATATCGAACACCGCCTGCACAAGGTGGGCTGGCAGGACAGACCGCATTTCGAGCCCGAGGCCTTCGACGTGATTCATGCGGCGACGGGCGGCATTCCGCGTCGCATCAACGTCCTGTGCAACCGGGTCATGCTGGCGGCCTTCCTGGCTGAGGACGACCAGATCACTGCAGACTCGGTGAAGGGCGTGGCGGACGATCTTCGCGCCGAAGTCGGGGAGCAGGCCAGCGTGGGTCAGGCGCCTCGCGGGCCGGTTGCCGCGCCATCGGCCGTCAAGGCGTTGCCTTCGGCCGCGGAGGTGATGAGGCTTCACCGCACGCCGGGCGCGAAGCCTGAGCGGCCCGTGCTCCTGGTGGCTGACTCACCGATCGACTACCTGAAGTTGCGCGCCCTCGCGGCCAGGCTCGAAGCCGCGGGCTCGACTTGCGCGCCGGTCGTCGTTTCCTCGCGCAGCTTGCGCGATGTGCGCAGCGATGAGGCCGCTGCCGACGCGTTGCCGGCGCCCATGCTCGAAGTCTGTCTCAATGCAGGCACGAGCGAGGGTGCGGAGATGGTCGCGCAGGTTCTGCTTCGATTCGACGCCCAGATCGTCGATCTGGCCCCTGCGGCCGTGGCCGTCATCGGCAACGGCGATGCCGTGCTGGCCTGTGCTCTGGCTGCGAACATGCGAGGCATCCCGTTGCTCCGCCTCGATGGCGGACTGCGTGACGTGCCCACTTCGTCGCTGGGCGGTGCCAATCCTGCGCTGGTCGATCGGCTGGCTTCGGCGGTATTCACTCGCAGCGTGAACTCGCATTACGCGCTGTACCGTGAAGGCATTCCGTCGGAACGCGTGCAGTGTGTCGGGAGTCTGTTCGGCGCCGTGCTCGAGTCCACCCGTGCAGCGCTGCCGGAGGCGGCAGAAGTGCTGCGTCGATTCGGGTTGCCCACTTCGGCTCTCGACACCGCCCGGCCCTTCGCCTTGCTGTCGCTGACAGCGACCGCGGGGGCTTCGATGGCCAGCCGTCTCGAGGCACTCTTTGCCCACGTCAAGGGAAGCATCCCCATGCTCTGGGTCGCCGATCGGTCGACGGCCGATGCGATCCGCACGGCCGCGCTCGAGAGCCGGCTCGAACGCCATCGCGTCACGCTGCTGCCGTCGCTCGGACTTCTCGATGGTCTGGCACTGATGTCGCGCGCGAGCCTGGTGATCGGCGACGCGAGGGCAAGGTGGGTCGAAGAGGCGGCCTGCCTCGGCAAGCCCTACCTGGAACTGGCTGACGATGGTGCCAATGCTGCGTCCTTGGCTCTGGCCGTCGACGAGATCCTCGCCGGAGAACAGGTTGCGGGCGAGCCTTCTGCCGACCAGCGAGCGGCCGAGGCGGTGCTGCAGTGGCTTGCCGCACTCGATACCGAGCCGGTGCACGGCGCGCGAGCAGCGCAGGAGCCGGGCCGGAAGCGATGAGGATCGCGCACGTCGTCGAGAGCCTGGATATCGGTGGTCTGGAGCACGTGGTCGTGGCGCTCGCCGCTGCCCAGCATGCACGTGGCAACGAGGTGCGCATCATCTGCCTGTGGCGGCGTGGCGCCTTGGCGGAACGTGCCGAACTTGCGGGTGTGCGTGTCGAGTGCTGCGACAAGAAGTCGGGCCTGGACGCTCAGGCGCTGCGGCGCATGAGGACGCTGCTGCGCGAATTCGCTGGCGACGTCCTGCACACGCACAACCCGATGGCCCACTACTACGCCGTCGCAGCGGCGCTGGGCCTGGGCATTCCCCGGGTGCTCAACTCCCGCCACGGCATGGGCTCCGGTGAGCTTTCGGCGCGTCGCGAGAAGCTCTATCGGCTGGCGCTGCTGGCCACCGACCATGCGGTCAGCGTCTGCGAAGCGGCGCGGCAGCGCTTCGTCGCGCATGGCGTGATGCCGGCGAGCAAGGCCAGCGTGGTGCGCAATGGCATCGACCTCTCGCGGTTCGTTGCACGCAACGCGGCCGCTGGCGCCGCCTTGCGCACGGCACTGGGGCTGCCCGACGAGGTTGTCCTGTTCGGCACGGTCGGTCGTCTGAACGAGGCCAAGCAGCAGGGGCGGTTGCTCGTCGCCCTGCGCACCCTGCTCGATACCGGCGTGCCCGCGGCCCTCGTCATCGCTGGCGACGGCGAGCTGCGAGCCGCACTCGAGACGCAGACGGACAGTCTGGGCCTGCGCGAACGCGTCAGGCTACTCGGAGCGCGCAACGACGTGCCGGACCTGCTCGCAGCGATGGATGTCTTCGTGTTGCCGTCGCGCACGGAGGGCTACTCGCTGGCGCTGGTCGAGGCCAGCGCCGCGGCCCTGCCGATCATCGCGACCGCTGTCGGTGGCAATGCCGAGATCGTGCACGACGGCGTCACCGGCCGGGTCATTCCGGCGGGCGACGACGATCGTCTTGCCGCCGCCATGCGCGAACTTGCGCTGGATGCCCCGAGGCGCGCATCGCTGGGTGCGCAGGCGCGAGCCTGGGCCCTGCGGGAAGGCTCGCTCGACGCCATGTGCGATGGCTACCAGCGCCTGTACGGCGAGGCCGCGCAATCCTCGGCCGCCCGCCTGCGCGATGGCATCTCGGCCTAGGTCGAGCCCATCGTCATGTCCTTGCGCGTTCTGATCGTCACCAACCTCTTCGCCGACCCGTTCAACGCGTCGCGCGCCACCTTCAACCAGCAGCAGTTCGGCCGTCTGGCCGAGCAGGTCGACCTCACGGTGATGGTGCCCGTGTCGTGGCTGGAAGTGATCAAGCAACCGCTGGCGTACCGACGGTTGCGGCGCCAGACGCTCGAGCGGTGGCCGTTTGCCGACTACGTGATCTATTGGTACGTGCCGGGCGTCGGCCGGCGATTTCACGCGGCCTTCCTGTTTCTCTCGCTGCTGTTGCAGCGCCTGCCCACCTTGCTTTTCAGGCGCTGGGATTGCCTGTTCGGGAGTTGGGGCTACCCCGATGCCGTCGCCGTGGCTGCCGTCGCGAAACTGACCGGCGTACCGATGATCGCAAAGGTGCACGGCTCCGATGTCAACGTGTTCACGCGAGAGCCCGCACGGCGAGCGCAGATCTGCTGGGCGCTGAACCATTCGCGCCACGTGGTGGCCGTCAGCCAGGCGCTGGCGGACCGGCTCGCCGAACTGGGCGTCGACCCGGCGCGAACCACGGTGCTGTACAACGGGGTCGACCCGGTGCGCTTCCATCCCGTTCCGCGCGCGCAAGCCCGGCGTGACTTGGGGTTTGCCGACGATGAACGGGTCATCCTGTATGTCGGCAACATCCTGGCGAGCAAGGGTTGCATGGATCTGATGGAGGCGTTCGGGCAGCTGCGCGAGCGCCTGCCGGGCCTCACGCTGGTCTACGTCGGAGCTGGGCCGCTGGTGCGCGCACTGACGGAACGGGCGGCCGCGATGAGGGCCAGCGACCGAGTCCGCTTCGCCGGCAGGCTGGCGCACGAGGAGATCGTGCAGTGGTTCGGTGCCGCCGACGTCTTCTGCCTGCCCAGCCATGCGGAGGGCGTGCCCAACGTCGTGCTCGAATCGATGGCCTGCGGTACGCCGGTGGTCAGCACTCGCGTGGGTGGCATTCCCGAGGTCCTGCCCGACTTTGCCGGCGCGATGGTGCAGGCCCAGGACACGGCTGCGCTCGAAGCGGCATTGTTCACAGCATTGCACACCGAATGGGACCGCGAACGCATCGTCGAACATGCACGTGGCTTCGATTGGGATAAAAACGTGACCCGGCTGCGAGAACTGATCGAGCACGCCGCCCAACGCGCGCAAGCGCCCCTCACACCATGATCGCCGTCGAGATCGTTTTCTGGTTGGCCGCCCTGGCCATCGTGTACACGTACTTCCTGTACCCCGTGGTGCTGATGGCGCTGAGCGCGCTCAAGCAGCTGCGCGCCGACCTGCGCTATGTGTCGCAGGGTGCCACGCGTCGGCCGTTGCAGGGAAGCGAGTATCTGCCCACGGTGGCCGTGCTCGTGGCTGCGTACAACGAGGAACGCCACATCGCCGAACGAATCCGCAACCTCCTGGCCTGCGACTACCCGCCGGAACTCCTGCGCATCTACATCGGCTCGGATGGTTCTTCCGACGCAACCAATCGGCTCGTGGACGAAGCCCGGCACGAGCGCATCGTGTTCCGCCCATTCGAGCAACGTCGTGGCAAGCCTTCGGTGATCAACGATCTCGCCGCGCTGGCCAAAGAAGACATTCTTGTCTTCACGGATGCCAACACCTCGTTCGAACCCGACGCCGTTCGCCGGCTGGTGCGGCACTTCTCGGATCCGAGCATCGGCTGCGTATCGGGCGAACTGAGGCTCGTGGCGGGCTCGAAGAACGAGAACCCCGACAACGTCTATTGGCGCTACGAGCGCGTGCTGAAGTTCTTCGAGGGGCGGCTCGGAGCCCTGCTGGGTGCCAACGGCGGCGTGTACGGATTGCGGCGCGAGCACTACCGGCCCATCCCACCCGACACCATCGTCGACGACTTCTCGATCTCCGTGGCCCTGATCGAGCAAGGACTTCGATGCCACTACGACCCGGAAGCGCGCGCGACTGAAGAGATTCCACCGCGCATATCAGACGAGTTCCGTCGCCGCGTCCGCATCGGCATCGGCAACTACCAGGCGCTGCGCCGGCATGTCGGATTGCTGCACCCGCGACATGGCTACGCGGCGCTGGCCTTTCTGTCGCACAAGTGCCTGCGCTGGTTTGCGCCGCACTGCATGGTGATCGCGCTGCTCACCAACATGGTGCTCGCGTTCGCCCATCCGGTGTACCGAGGGCTGCTCGCGTTCCAGATCCTGTTCTATCTGCTGGCCGCGGCAGGCCACGTGGCAGGCAAGGGCGGCGCAGTGCCGAGACTGCTTCGGCTGCCGGTGTTCTTCGTGAGCATGAACATGGCATTGTTGGTGGGGTACTACCGCTATTTGACCGGTGGCTTCTCCGGCACGTGGGCACGAACGGCCCGCTGATGTTTCAATTCGACTAGAACAGAAAAGAGCGGGGCGGGAACAATGATCTGGTGGCTGCTGCCGATGCTGCTTGCGCTGGGGGGCGCAGCGGTCGTCGCACGTGAATTCAAGCGCAAGAACGCCGACATCTGGCTCGGTTCATACCTTCGCCGGCGCCTTCCTGCGCGCCCCGACGGGCCAGTCCACGTGATGTTCTGCTTTGTCGACCACTTCGAGCCGAAGTGGGGTCGGCCGAGCGCGGATGTCGAGGAGCGGCGCGTGCAGGCTTGGTGCGAGCGATACGAGCGCATGGCGTCGAGGCACCGTGATGCCGATGGCGTTGCGCCCCAGCACACCTTCTTCTACCCGGAAGAGGAATACGAGAAGCCGCACCTGGACAAGCTCGAAGCGCTGTGCCGGCGAGGCTACGGCGAGATCGAGGTGCACCTGCACCATGACAACGACACGGCGGACGGCCTGCGCGAGAAGATCCGCCGCTTCGGGGCCATCCTGCACGAGCGCCATGGCGCTCTGCCGAGAGACCCCCTCACCGGCGAGTTGAAGTTCGGTTTCATCCACGGCAACTGGGCGCTGGACAACTCGCGCCCCGATGGCCGCTGGTGCGGCGTCAATGACGAGATCCGCGTGCTGGCCGAACTGGGCTGCTATGCGGACTTCACGCTGCCCTCGGCACCGAGCGACACGCAGACGGCCAAGATCAACAGCATCTACTACGCCACGGACGATCCGCACAAACCCTGCTCCCACAACCACGGGGTGGACGTCGAGGTCGGCCGCAAGGAAAGTGGGGACCTGATGATCGTGCAGGGACCCCTGGCCTTGAACTGGCGCCGCCGTAAATGGGGCGTGATTCCGCGCATCGAGAACTCGGACGTCCGTGCCTCGAGCCCGCCGACGGATGATCGCGTCGACCTGTGGGTGCGCCAGCACATCCACGTGCAGGGGCGGCCCGAGTGGGTGTTCGTGAAGGTGCACACCCATGGCGCGCAGGAGAACGACATGGAGACGCTCCTCGGCGCTCCCGCCGACGCCATGTTCAGCTACCTCGAAAGAGCCTACAACGACGGCAAGCGCTACGTCCTGCACTACGTGAACGCGCGCGAGCTCTACAACATCGCCAAGGCGGCCGAGCAGGGCCTCGAGGGCAACCCATCCGACTACCGCGATCACGTGTTGCCGCGCCCGGCAGCCAGTCGCGCGGCGGTGGGTGCAACCGTTGCGCCGCGGTGATTGCCAAACGCGAACTTGCCGCACAACTGGTGGTCCGGGCCGGCCTGGCCCGGCCATTGGGTGCCGTCTATTCGGCGACGCTGCATCGGGTGAAGGTGCTGGCCTATCACCGCGTCGTGCCTCGCGTGGACGAGGACAGCTTTCCGTTCGACCTCGAACTCGTCAGCGCCTGGCAGGAGGAGTTCGATTGGCAGGTGCGCTTCCTGGCCGCCAATCATGAAGTCATCACCTGCCGCGACCTGGCCGAACTGCTGGATGCCGGCCGGCACGTGCCGCGGGCTGCCGTCATCGTCACTTTCGACGACGGCTACCGCGACAACCATGATGTGGTGCTGCCGATCCTGAAGCAGTACCGCGTGCCGGCGGTGGTGTTCGTGGCTACCGGCTACATGGATGCCAGCGAGACCTACTGGTACGACCAGATCGTCAACGAGCTGCTGCGCACGAAGGCCACGCACCTCCCCCTGGCGGCAGGCGAGCCGGAACTCGACATCCGTGGCGACCATGCCGCCCGCCGGAATGCTGCCGTTCGTGCGCTGGCGCATCTCAAGACCTTGTCCGACGGCGCTCGACAGGAGACCTTGCGCCGCTGGCGCGACCTGATGGCGGTTGAGTCGCCCGCCGGTTGTGCCGGCCTCGATGGCCCGATGAGCTGGGCGCAGGTCAGGGCCCTCTCCGACGCCGGCGTCGAGATCGGCTCGCATTCGGTGACTCACCCGGTGCTCGCCAAGCTGACCGACAACGCAAAGCTCGAGCACGAGCTGTTCGAGTCCAAGGCACAGATCGAAGTCCACACGGGCAAGCCGGTGGTGGCGCTGGCCTATCCGGTGGGCGGGCCCGGTGCCTACAGCGATCGGGTCATCGATGTCGCGCGACGCGCCGGCTACCGGTTCGGCTTCACCTACGAGTCCGGCGTCATCGACCCGGCCCACCTGGATGCCTTCCGGCTGCGTCGGCTGGCAGTGGAGCGGTACGTGTCGCGCGAGCGCTTCCGCGCGATGATGGCCGTGCCGCCCTTGTTCGCATAGCGAAGTCCGCCCCCTCGGTTGGGGTGAAGGATCGGCCGCTGAGCTACATGTGGATTCCTTCACGCTTTGCGACCGCCTATAGTCGTCGCTTGGCACGATGAGGCGGTGCGAGCGCACCGCCGACGACGGGAGAAACAATGCGGTTCGGCAAGTCGATGATCTGGCTCTCGATGCTCGTGGCCCTTTTGCTGGCCGGCTGCGGCTCCGGCGCCGACAAGAACGAGGCTGGTGCCGCGGCCGACCTGACGGTGACCGTGGCCGGCACGGGCAGTGTCGCGTCCAGTGTGGCCGGCATCGACTGCGGCAGCGGCAGCAGCGGCGACTGTAGTGAAACCTATGCCTCGGGAACCCTGGTTACGCTCACGGCCACGCCGGCCGCGGGCTGGCGTTTCGTCGGCTGGACCGGCGGCGGCTGCAACGGAACGGCGACCTGCGTGATGACGATGAGTGCGGCCACCACGGTGACCGCCACGTTCGACCAGCTCACGTTCACGCTTTCACTCACCAGTGTCGGTGGCCGGGTGACTTCTTTGCCCGCAGGCATCGACTGCCCCGGTGACTGCGGTGAGACCTATGCCCAGGGCACGTCCGTGACGCTGACCGCAGTTCCGGACGCCGGCCAGCAGTTCACTGGCTGGAGCGGTGGCGGATGCAGCGGCAACGGGACTTGCCAGATCGCCATGAATGCGAATGCTGGAGTCACGGCGAGCTTTGCAGCAGCACCGACGGGAACGTTTGCGCTGACCGTGGGCGTGAGCGGCGCCGGGGCGGTCACCTCCAGCGTGGGCGGTATCAGCTGCCCGGCGGCCTGTGCCACCACGATTGCGCAGAACGCATCGGTGACGCTGACGGCGACGCCGAGCACGGGGGCGAACTTTCAAGTTTGGGGCGGCGCATGCTCCGGAACGGCTGCGACTTGCACCGTCCAGATGACGGCTGCGAGGGCGGTGACTGCGAGCTTCTCGACGGTCAACTTCCCCCTGACCGTCACGCGCGCCGGGGCCGGCACGGGAACGGTCACTTCGGCACCGGCCGGCATCAGTTGCGGCACCGATTGCGCCGAGTCCTATGCGCAGAACACCGCCGTGACGCTGACGGCCGCGGCGGGCTCGGGCTCGTTGTTCAGCGGCTGGAGCGGCGCGTGCACAGGCACCGGTTCCTGTTCGGTCACCATGAGTGCCGCCAGAAATGTGACCGCCACTTTCGCTCTCGCGCGCACGCTGACGGTCGCCAAGGCGGGCACTGGCGCGGGCACGGTCACATCGGCCCCGGCAGGCATCAACTGCGGATCGACCTGCGCCGCCAGCTTTGCCGATGGCAGCACTGTGACGCTCACGGCCGCTGCCACCAGTGGTTCCACGTTCGGCGGATGGAGCGGCGGCGGGTGCTCCGGAACGAGCACGACGTGCACGACCTCGGCGCTGGCCGCTCCCACCTCCGTGACTGCCACCTTCTCCGGCGGCTCCGCCCTCGGCCTGAGCACGCGGCCGAGCAACACCACCTGCTTTGCGTTCGATCCGCCCACCAGCACCACGGCCAGCATGACGCTGCCGCGTGCGTTCACCGGTTTGTCGTTCTCCGAGCCGGTGGCGCTGCTGCAGGCGCCTGGCGACAGCTCGCGCTGGTTCGTCGTCGAGAAGAGCGGAGTGGTGCGCGTGTTCGTCAACAGCGCTTCGACCACGACCTCGTCGGTGTTCATCGACATCACGGCCAAGATCGTCACGGCTGGCGAGCTCGAAGCCGGGCTGCTGGGCATGGCTTTCGACCCGAACTTCGGCGTGGGTGCCGGCAAGAACCAGAACTTCTACCTGTTCTACAGTGGCGCGCCGAACTCGGGCTACCGGTTGCGTTCGAAGATCTCGCGCTTCACCGCCAACTCGACCGCCACTTCGGCGCCTTCGAATTCCGAGGTCAACCTGCTCGGCCTGGACAAGGTGGACAGCAACCACAACGGCGGCAACCTCGCCTTTGGTCCGGACGGATACCTGTACGCCGGCTTCGGCGACGGCGGCGGCGATCCCAATCCGCAGGCGCAGGACGACAGGTTCCTTTACGGCAAGATCATCCGCATCAATCCGAACGCGAACACCGGTGCGGTGACCTATGCGATCCCGGCCGACAACCCGAATGCCGGCAATGGCTTGTGCAACGCTGCCAACGGGGTCGGCAGTTCGGCGAACTGCCCCGAAGTCTGGGCGCGCGGATTGCGCAACCCGTGGCGCTGGAGCTTCGACCGCAACAACGGCCGCCTGTGGGTGGGCGACGTGGGCTGGGGCAGCTTCGAGGAAGTGAACATCGTCACCAAGGGGGCCAACTACGGCTGGCCGCAGAAGGAGGGCTACTGCACCTCGGGCTGCACCGGCCTGACCGATCCGGTCTACGCCGTACCGCGCGGCGACGGCCAATCGATCACCGGTGGCTACGTCTACCGCGGAACACAGACCACCGACCTGGCGGGCCAGTACATCTTTGGCGACTTCGGCAGCAAGATGTTCAGTGCCGTGGTGGCGGGCAGTACCGCGGGCAGCTACACCGTGAGACAGCTGATCGCGCCGTTCTCCGCCAACTCGGTGATGCCATCCTCGTTCGGCGAGGGCACCGATGGCGAACTCTACGTGCTGGGCTTCGACACCGGCTTCATCCACAAGCTGACCTTCTCGTCGGGCAGCGGAGGCGGCGGGCCTGTCGTGCCCACTCAGCTATCGGCCACCGGTTGCGCGGCCAGCAACCCGCAGAATCCGTCGACCGGCATGGTGGGTTACGAGATCAATGCGCCTTTCTGGTCCGACAACGCGGTGAAGACGCGCTTCTTCGCGTTGCCGAACTCGACCGCGTCATTCACTCCGGGCGCCGACGGCGACTGGAGCACGCCGGCGCGCAGCGTGTTCCGCAAGGACTTCCGCCTGGGCGGTCAACTGATCGAGACCCGCTTGATGATGAAGCAGTCCAATGGCGACTGGGCGGGCTACTCCTACGAGTGGAACACAGGGCAGACGGACGCCACCCTGGTGGCCGCGGCCGGCAAGGATGTGACCATCGCCGGCCAGACCTGGAGCTACCCGAGCCGGCAGCAGTGCCTGCAGTGCCACACTTCGGTGGCAGGCTTCAGCCTGGGGCCCGAGACGCAGCAGTTGAACCGCACGGCGCTGTATTCGCAGACCGGCATCACGGCGCACCAACTCACCACGCTGAGTGCTCCGGCGATCGCGATGCTGACGCCGCAGATCAGCGACCCGGCCACGCAGCCCAGGATGTCCGATCCGTTCGGCGCTGACAGTGTGTCGCTGCGCGCGCGGGCCTGGCTGCACACGAACTGTTCGTTCTGCCACCGCCCGAACGGGCCGACGCCATCGAGCATGAACATGCTGGCCTCGGCCTCGCTGGCGGCGACGAACACCTGCAATGTCGATCCGACCGCCGGGAATGCCGGTGTGTTGACCAATCCCAAGATCATTGCGCCGGGTCTGCCCGACAGTTCCGTGCTGCTGGCTCGCGTGAACAGCCGTGCCGCCCTGATCCAGATGCCGCCGATCGGCAGCCATGTGGTGGACACGGCCGGCGTCGCGTTGCTGCGCAGCTGGATCTCGTCGCTGACCAGTTGCAACTGATGGTGACTGGCCTACAGGGATGACCGGGCTGCCGTGGCCGTTCGCGGTACGCCCTGGAAACCACTGGATACGTAACGGGGTTGGAAACCGGCGACTATTCCGTATTGCGCTTTCGAGCAGAAATGTGTTTGACGACGGCCTTCTGGGGGTTTGATGGTTTCGAGTTTGATTCGTGGTAGCGCCATCGCGGCGCTGGTGATGGCCGTTGCAGGTTGCGGTGGGGGATCGGGAAGCGAAAAGGCGGCCGATGCCGGAGGCGGGGGCACGCAGACTTTCGTTCTCACCACCTCCACCTCTGGGTCGGGCAGCATCGCCTCGACGCCGGCAGGCATCAGCTGCGGGAGTGATTGCAGCGAGACGATTGCCGCAGGCAGTACCGTCACCCTGACCGCCACGCCGACCTCCGGCGCCTTGTTTTCCGGCTGGGGTGGCGCCTGCAGCGGCACGGGCAGCTGCTCGGTGACTTTGACCCAGGACACCACGGTCACGGCCAGCTTTGCCGCCGTGCCCTCCAACTCCAGTGCGCTGACCGTTTCCAAGGCCGGCTCGGGCACCGTCACGTCGAGCCCGGCGGGCATCAACTGCGGCACCGACTGCGGTGAGGCCTATCTCACCGGCACCACCGTCACGCTCACGGCCAGTGCCGCGACCGGCTACACCTTCAGCGGCTGGAGCGGCCCGTGCAGCGGCACTGGCAATTGCGTGGTCACGCTGTCCCAGGCGCAGATCGTTTCGGCGAACTTCGCCAGTTCGGGCGGCCCCGTCGCGGGCTGCACGCTGCCGCGCGGAACCGCCACGGCGCCGGTGGTTTCTGCCACGCACCCGAAGGTGCTGCTCAACCACGCGGCGACCAAGAGCTGCCTTCAGCAGCTGCTGAACTCCGGTTCGGCGTCGGCCACGCGCTTCAAGAACATGGTCGACAGCCAGATGAACGGCGGCAACGTCTACGGCTTCGAGCCGTGGTACGCCGCGCTGATGTACCAGGTGACCGGCCAGCAGGCCTACGCCACCTATGCAATCCAGCAGACCGATGCGTTCGTGGCATCGGAAGAGGCGCTCATCGCCGCCAACCAGCGTGCGACGGTGGCCGGCGACAGCTACCTCGAAGTCGGGCCGATGATCGGCAGCGTGGCGCTGGTCTACGACTGGACCTACAGCCTGCTCACGCCGACGCAGCGCACGCGCTGGATCACCTACGCCAACCAGGCGGTGTGGAACGTCTGGAACTACCAGCAGGCCAAGTGGGGCAACGCCACCTACGCCTGGAGTGGCTGGTCGATCGACAACCCCTCGAACAACTACTACTACTCCTTCCTGAAGGCGACCATGCTGCTCGGCCTGGCGAGCCAGGGCGAGAACTCGCAGGCGCAGGCCTGGATCGACAAGTTCCGCACCGAGAAGATCGAGAACCAGCTCATCCCGACCTTCAACCGTGATCTCGACGGCGGCGGCTCGCGCGAAGGCACGGGCTACGGCACGGCGATGAAGAACCTGTGGCAGCTGTACGACTGGTGGGAACGCTCCACCGGCGAACGCATCGCCACGCGCACGCCGCACACGCTGGCGTCGATGGCGCACCTGATGCACAGCATCGTTCCCACGCTGGACCGCCTGGCGCCCACCGGCGACCACGCCCGCGACAGCACCGCCGCGCTGTTCGACTACCACCGCGAATACCTGCTCGAGCTGATGTCGATCTTCCCGCAGGAGCGACTGTCGGGCGCCGCGAAGTCGCTGCTCGACGCATCGAGCGTGCCACGCATGTCGCAGTACTTCGAGTACTTCGTCGACTACATCTACGAGCCGCCGCAGCTGTCGGCGACGGCGCTGACCGACCTGTCGACCACTTACTGGGGCCCGGGCACAGGCCAGCTGATGATGCGCTCGGGCTGGGACACCGGCGCGGCGTTCTCCAACTTCATCTGCGGCCCGTACAGCGAGAGTCACGCCCACCACGACCAGGGCAGCTTCGTCGTCTATCGCGGTAGCTGGCTCGCCTACGACGCGAACGTCGACTCGGCTTCAGGCATCGAGCAAGGCGAGGAGATGCACAACCTGGTGCGCATCACGCAGGGTGGCAGCACGGTGGCCCAGCGCGAGGGCGCACCGCGCTGCAACCTGCTGGCGCTGGCCGACAACGCACAGTTCACGTACGCGGTGGCCGATGTCACGCCGATCTACAACGGCAACGCGGCAGTGACCAAGGTACAGCGCGAGTTCCTGTTCATCCGTCCCAGCACGTTCGTGGTGTTCGACCGCGTCGTCACCGGCACCAACACGAGCAAGATCTGGACGCTGAACCTGCCGGGCACACCCTCGTTGAGCGGCAACCTGATCAGCTACGTGAACGGCGCCAACCGGCTCGACGTGCGGCGTGTGGCGCCGACCAACCTGACGTCGACGCTCTCTGGCCGGCGTGTCGAAGTGGCAGACAGTGCCGCGGGGCAATCGCTGTTCCTGAACGTGCTGGGCACCAACGGTTCGGTCACGAATGCCGTGGCCGCCAATGGAACCGATCAGACTGGCGCTCAGATCACGCTGTCCGACGGGCGCACGGCCACCGTGCGATTCTCCAACAGCGGCACCGGCGGCACGCTCGAGCTGCCGGCCTTCAACGGTGCGGCCGCCTTCAGCGGGAGCCTGCCGACCACGGTCGTGGCCCCGCCGCTGTTCCGCAACTGACCCTTGCTTGCGCCAAGACAAGAGCGGCCCCTTCGGGGGCCGTTCTGCTTGATGGCATCCCCTTCTCAACCGATCGAACGCCCATTTCCCGGTTGCGCGGCTCGGCGATACAGGACGCTCTGATCAGTGCGTCGATGTAACAAGTGCTGCGCTTGCCGCAGGGCGATCCGGGTCCGGCGGGCTGCGCCGCATTCGGTGGCGAGCTTCTGCCGCCGTTACATGTCGGCCCCCCCGTTACCGGGGGTGGGCTGTGCGCCGGTACCGTGCAGGTCGATGAGCCATGCAGGCGCGCTGAAGGCGCCGCAGGTCACACCTCACAAGGATCGTTGGGAATGAAACTCAAGCTGAACAAGACTGCATTGATCGTGGCCCAGGCGCTGGCCGCGCTGACACTCGCTGGTTGCGGTGGTGCTGACACGACCGCGCAGCAAACGGCCACTCTCGACGATTCGGACATGGCGCAAGCCGAACGGCTGCGCTGGCGGTCGATGGACAAGGAATCGCCCTCGGTCGAGATCGATAGCCAGTCGGGCTCAGGCACGGGCACCCTGGTGCTGCGCGGCAAGGCTGCCGACAACCTGCGCCTGTACAAGGTTCGTTGGGTGAACGATCGTGGTGGCAATGGCTTGGCCAAGCTCAGCGGGACGTATCAGGCGGCAGACTGGGCGGCCTCGGGCATCGCCCTGCAGACTGGCACCAACAACCTGACCATCACGGCCGAGGATGCAGCCGGAAACCGGACGACGACGACGGCGGCCGTGAACGGGCCGCAAGAGGCTCCGGCGCCCGCACCGGCACCTTCGCCCGCACCGGCACCGGCGCCTGCACCCGCACCTGCGCCTGCACCCGCACCCGCACCGGCGCCTGCACCTGCACCTGCACCTGCGCCTGCACCCGCACCTGCACCCGCACCCGCACCTGCACCTGCACCTGCACCCGCACCCGCACCCGCACCCGCACCCGCACCCGCACCCGCACCCGCACCCGCACCCGCGCCTGCACCTGCACCTGCACCTGCACCTGCACCTGCACCTGCGCCTGCGCCTGCGCCTGCGCCTGCGCCTGCGCCTGCGCCTGCACCCGCCCCCGCCCCGGCACCGGCACCGGCACCGGCACCGGCACCGGCCGGCAACATCGTCATTCAGCCGCTCGGTACGCCGCGCATCCTGATCTCCGATGCAGCCACGCTCAACCGCTATCGCACACTGGTGACGAGCCAGGCACCGTCGGCCACCCGATTCAAGGGCATGGTCGACAGCCAGATGGCCGGCAGCAACATCTATGGCTTCGAGGCTTGGCATGCGGCATTGATGGGGCGCATCACCGGAACGGCCTCGTACTGCACATACGCCGTCTCGCGCACCGAAGCTTTCGTTGCATCGGAAGAAGCGCTGATCGCTTCCAACCAGCGCGCCACCGTGGCTGGTGACAGCTACCTCGAAGTCGGCCCGATCATCGGCAACGTCTCCCTGGTCTACGACTGGTGCCGTGACTCGATGACGGCCAGCCAGCGCACGCGCTGGATGAACTACGCCAACCAGGCGGTGTGGAACGTCTGGAACTACCAGCAGGCCAAGTGGGGCAACACCACCTACGCGTGGAGCGGCTGGTCGATCGACAACCCGGTCAACAACTACTACTACTCGTTCCTCGAGGCCACCATGCTGCTGGGTCTGGCCACCTACGGCGAGAACACGCAGGCAGCCGCGTGGATCGACAAGTTCCGCATGGCGAAGATCGCCAACCAGCTGGTGCCGACCTTCAACCGCGACCTCGTCGGCGGCGGCTCGCGCGAAGGCACGGGCTACGGAACGGCAATGAAGAACCTGTGGCGCCTGTACGACTGGTGGGAACGTTCCACCACCGAGCGCATCGCCACGCTGACGCCGCACACACAGGCCTCGATGGTCCACCTGATGCACCAGATCACGCCGACGCTGGATCGCCTGGCGCCCACGGGTGACCACGCGCGCGATAGCACCGCGGCGCTGTTCGACTACCACCGAGACTATCTGCAGGTGCTGATGCGGCTGTTCCCGACCGACCGCGCCAGCGGCACCGCCAAGTCGCTGCTGGCCGCTTCGTCGGTGCCGCGCATGGCGAACTACTTCATGTACTACAGCGATTTCCTGTACGACCAGACCGATCTTCCCGCACAGCCGCTGACCAACCTGGCCACCGCCTACTGGGGCAGCGGCACGGGGCAGTTCCCTATGCGCTCGTCATGGGCGAGGGACGCTGCATTCGCCAACTTCATCTGCGGCCCGTACTCGGAAAGCCATGCACACCATGACCAGGGCAGCTTCGTGCTGTTCAAGGGCAACTGGCTGGCCTACGACTCGAACGTCGCGTCCGCCTCGGGCATCGAACAGGCCGAGAACCTGCACAACCTCGTACGCATCGAGCAGAACGGCACGGTGATGAGGCAGCGCGAAGGCGCACCGCAGTGCCAGATGCTTGCGCTGACGGAGACCGCGAACTACGCCTACGGCGTGGCCCGCGTGACACCGATCTACAACGGCGTGGCCGGCGTGGTGAAGGTGGAGCGCGAGTTCCTCTTCCTCAAGCCGGGCACTTTCGTCGTGATGGACCGTGTGCAGACCAGCGGCACCGGCATGCGCCGCGTGTGGACGCTCAACACGCCGGTCGCGCCGACGGTCAGCGGCGACAACTTCAGCGTCGTCAACGGCAGCAGCCGCCTGGACGTGACACGGCTCTCGCCCGCTGGCCTGACGACGCAGGTCAACGCCTGGTCGGGTTCGGGCATCGTGAGCTCAGGCTCGCGGATCGACGTGGCCGACAGCAACGGCGACAGCTCGGTGTTCCTGCACGTGATGGGCACCGACGGTTCGGTGACGTCGAGCGCACGCTCGGATGGCACCGGACAGACCGGCGCGCAGGTCACAATGTCCAACGGCCGTACGGCGACGGTGCGCTTCAGCACCGCCGGCACGGGCGGCACGCTGGAGATCCGCGACGCTGCGGGCACGGTGTTGACCACGGGTGCCCTGCCGACCACCGTGCAGGCTCCGGCCTTGTTCGTGAACTGACTTCCGCACCAGGTCTCGATCGAGGCCGCGAGGTGCGCATCGCCGCCTGGGGCACACCCGGCGGCGATGTCGTTTCAGGCGAGCCGGACGGCGCGCTGCGCCCGAGCCACCGCCCCCAGCATCATCTTGAAGCTGTGGTGCTCCGGGCCGATTTCGCTCAGCACGGAGGCATCGACCACCTGCACCGGGAAGTCGGCGTCGCCGACGCCGGCGCGCGCCAGCGACTGCAGGTCCACCGAGTGATGAAGGTGAATGCCCGGGATCGTGAGCTCCGGGCGCTGTGAGACTCGCACCCCGGCGAACGGCGCATGCGCGCGTGCGGCGTCGGTGGCAGCGCGGATGGCCCCATCCTTTGCGATCAGCGCGGTCTCGGCCGCCCCGACAGCATAGGCGTCGCGGACGAGCACCTGCGCATAGACGCTGTGTCGCGGCGCGGCGGGGAAGAGTCCGAAGCGGTTGTAGAACGCCTCGGCCAGCAGGCCCGGCGACATGCGTTTGGAGATCTTGGCGATCGCGCTGCCGGTGGGCAGGCCGAAGACGGCGCGCTGCTCGATGCCGTGATCCAGCGTGCGATACGCAAAGCGCGCCGGGCGCAGGGTGTACAGCGCGTCGGCGCAGGCGCCTTGCCAGGCCTGGAAGAACGCGCCATCGCGATTGCGATGGATGGCAGGTGCCTGCAGGCCGTCCGCCTGGCCGACGTAGCAGCCCACGTGATCCGACACCAGCCCGCGCGCGATGCCTTGACCCAGCGAGCGCTCCAGCAGGCCCGGCGTGTGCAGCGCACCGGCGGCAATCCACAGCCGCCGTGCGCGGTGCGTCGTCATGGCCGTGGTCACCGCGACGCCGGCACGGCTGGCGCGGAACGACAGCACCAGTTCCGGTGCCAGCGTGAGCTTGCCGGCGCGCTCTTGCTGCAGCCGGGCGAACTCCAGGCGCGGCCGGATCGGCCTCCAGGGCACGAACAGCCATGGCTGGCCCAGACGCGGCCGCGGGTCGGTGCGCGGGTAGAAACGCCGGAAGAGGGCGGCGTAGGCCTCGTCGTCGCGTGGGTCGTAGGCGTTGCACCACCCGGTCGGAATGACGCCATGCCAGTCGTTGCCCAGCCCGCCGTCGCCCAGGTACGAACTCGGTACCGTCGCGCGACCGTCATAGTGGCTGAATTGGCCTTGCGCCGGCCCGCCCAGCACGAGCACGCTCCTGCTGCCCTCCAGGCCGATGGCGGCGCCCAGCGCCGCCAGGCCCGAACCGATCACGATGTCTTCGAAGTCCACAGGCGGTTGCTCAGGCAGGTGTAGCCGTACCAGCGCCAGCCCAGCAGGCGCAGGATCAGGTCCAGGGGCCGCAGCAGGCACGGGCGCGAGCCCGATGCCATCAGCAGCGAGGTATAGGTCGTGCATGCCGCCCGCTCGATCGCGCTGCCGAACGGGCGCTGCTCGACGTGAAACAGCTGCTTGCCGCGGCCGCCCACGTCCGGCCAGTCGGGCTGCAGCATGAAGGCGGCGAGCTCGCTGTAGCGGGTGGCGATGTTGGTGCCGGACGGCAACTCGTCGACGGCGTCGTGCATGAGTCCGATGGTCAGCAACTTCGCCTGCGGCAGTGCCAGTGCGTCCTGCTCCGCCTGCCGCTTCACGCGCGGGTATTCGTAGCAGCGCGTGCGCTGCGCGACGATGGTGGAGGCCGACGTGACGTAGACGATCTCGCGGATGCCCGCTGCGCGCAGACGCTGCAGCATCGCACTGTTTTCGCGCGGCTCGCGCGAGTAGGACAGCACCCAGACCCGGTCGGCGGGCGTGAACGCGAACGTGTCGAGATCGTGGTGGCCGATGGCCGCGCCAACGCGTGCGGCCAGTGATGGGTCTGCGCTCAGGCGCTGCCACACGGTCGAGCTGCGGCCGAGCACGATCTCGCGGGTGGGCACGGACGAATCGGCCGTCATGCGAGCCCGATCCTGGCCTTCAGACGCCGCCAAAGCCGTACCCCACTGCTGGCGGGAGACACGCCGAGTTGGCGCTGCACCTGCGCGATGCGTTCGAGCAGGGCCGGCGCCAGGGCGGCAGGCGGTGCGCCGCCGAGATTGGCCTCGACCTGCTCGACGCTCTTGCAGCTCAGGATCACCGTCGAAACCTCGGGAAACGACAGCGGGTATGCGATTGCCGCGGCGTGCAGTGAGCCGGCCGAAGCGGCGAGGAAGTCGAAGGCGCGCGCCTGCTGCGCGAGCATGCGGATTCGAGCCGGCTCCCACCCGCGGCGCTGGTCGGCCGGGTCGGTGAAGCGTGCCGCCGCGTCGTACTTGCCGGTGAGAAAGCCTCCCTTGAGCACCGAGCGGGCGATGACTCCGACGCCGCGCGCGCGCAGCAGCGCCAGGCGCGCGAGCAGCGGGTCGGGGTCGAGCAGGCTGACGCAGATCTGCAGCCCGTCGATGCCTGGCCGGGCGAGCACATGGTCGATGTCGCCGGCGCTGCGCAGCGACACACCCACGAAGCGCAGCTTGCCGGCGCGCTTGAGCGCGTCGAGTTCGTCGAACAGTGCTTCGTCCTTGCCGCGCGGCGCCCAGTGCAGCTGGTAGAAGTCAATGCGGTCGGTGTTCAGGCGGCGCAACTGCTCGTGCACCAGCGCCGTCAAGCCCTGCGGCTGGCCCGAGTACTTGCTGGCGACGATCCAGCGGTCGCGGCGACCCGGCAGGAAGCGGCCGAGCAGCGCTTCAGACTCGCCGTACACGGCGGCCGTGTCGACGAAGTTGCAGCCCAGCGCCTCCGCCCGCGCCAGCGCGTCGAGCGCCTGCTCCGCCGGCACGGCGCCGAAACTGGCGCCGCCGATGGCCCAGGCGCCGAAGCCGCGCTCCGACACCCTCAGGCCGGTCCTGCCGAAATCACGCGTTCGCACGTCCGTCCTGTCTGCTCATCGCACGGGGGGCCTTTCGATCTCGCGGACCGTCACGCGCCGCTTTCCCGACGGCGTCAACGGAATCTCGTCCACCCACTCGAAATCCACGCGCAACTGCGGCCCGGTCTGCTTCTCGATGCGGGTGCGAAGCCGTTGCTGAATGGCCTCTGAATGGCCGCCTTCGCCGACGAGCAGGACTTTCAGCCGATCCTCGCTCGTCTGGCGCACCTGGAAGGCTTCGATCGCCGGTTGGTCCTTCATCAGATGCGGGAAGAACTCGCCGGGGATGATGCGGCCGTCGGGGCTGGTCAACACGTCCAGGCTGCGCCCCTCCACTGCACCGAGCAGCGGCAACGCACGGCCGCAGGCGCAGGCGCCTGTATGGTCCGACGTGCGTCCCAGGTCGCCGTTGAGGTAACGCACGAATGGCATGCCCTCATTGTGCAGGTCGGTGATGGTCACGTGGCCGCTGCCCGACGCGACGGGTACGCCGGCATCGTCGGTCAATTCGACGACCAGATGGTCGGCGCTCGTGTGGTAGCCATCGTGATGCTCGCACTCCGCGCCGATCAGCATGAACTCGCGGCAACCGTAGGTATGGAACACAGGCGCACGGAAAGCCCGTTCGAGCAGCGTGCGCTGGTCCTGCGTGAGCATCTCCGCGGCCGTGATCACCGAGTGCGGCGCCCAGCGCGCGCCCTGGTGGCGCTCGATCCAGCGCGCCAGCTCGACCAGCGCGCTGGTGTAGCCGACGATGACCTTGGGCCGGTAGTCGTCGATCACCCGCACGTATTGCGGCAGGTTGTCCTGCGTCATGGTGAAGCAGCTCAGCACGCGGCGTCCGAGCACGCGGTCGTGCAACTGCATCTTCCAGCGCCGCAGGGCCGAGGTCGGCGCGATCTCGGTGCCCCAGATGTCCAGCCGGCGCTCGCCTTGCCGCCAGCCGGCCCAGCCATAGCCGCGCATCATCACTGCCATGCGGCGCTCGTAGCTCTCGCGCGTGTACTCGAACGAAAAGGGCTGCCCTGTGGAGCCGCCGGTGGACTTGCGCATCGTCCGGCCCTGCCACGAACTGGCGACCATGTCGGCCTGGTTCGCGCGGATCATGCCCTTGTCGATGGTCGGGAAGTGGCGCAGGTCGGCGACCTCGCGCAGGTCTCGTGACGACACATCGGCCATCGCCCAGTGCCGCTGGTAGAAGGGCACCTGCGCTTCGCAATGGGCGAGCAGTCGCTTGAGCTTGGCGAGCTGCAGCGCGTGGAGTTCGTCGCTCGACAGCTGCTGGTTCGCCTCGTATTCGGCCACGTACTCGAAGGTCTTTCGCCCGCGCAGGTGCGCCTCGTAAATGGGATAGACGTGCTTCCCGATCCACTCCACTGCCATCTTGTTGTTCCGCCCTGTATGACGGCGACATGACCGGTTCGCGTCGCCTGGGCGGAAGTGGAGCACCGGGCGGCGGCGCTGTCGTCGAGCAAGAGGGAGCCGATTGCGAATCGTGTGCATCGGTGTGGGGGAGGGGCCGCAATCCAGTGGAGAAATACCGCCGGCGGACTTGTCAGTTCAGCAAGGAGGCGTTGGCCAGCGAGATCGTGAGCCGGCGCTTGCCGGAAGGTGTGGTCGGGATTGTCTCGACCTCGACGATCTCCACCCGCATCCCCGTCCCGGCCGTGGCCTGTACCTTGGCGGTCAGCTTGTCGCGACGCTCCTGGCTCCAAGGCGCAGGGACGACCAGTCTGAACTGTACGCAGTCGCGCGCCGTCTGCACCACCTGCCACTGGCGGACATCAGGCCAATCGAGCATGGCGTAGACGAAGAACTCACCCGGCACGTGGCGGCCGTCGGGCGTCTCGATCAGATCCAGCACGCGCCCGTCGACCGAGGCGAGCAGGGGCAGGCCGCGGCCGCAACTGCATCCGCTGGTCGCGTAGGTTGCCCGGTCGCCGTTGAGGTAGCGCACCATCGGCATGCCGAAGTTGTGCAGGTCGGTGATGGCGACCTCGCCCGAAATGCCCGCGGCGACGCCGCAGCCAGATTCGTCGAGGGTCTCGAGCACCAGGTGGTCGGCGTTGACGTGCAGGCCCTGGTGCTTCTCGCACTCCGAAGCCATCAGCATCACCTCGCGCGAGCCGTAGGTGTTGAACACGGGGCAGCCGAAGGCCTGCTCGATGTCGTGGCGTTCCGGGTCGTACAGCGCCTCGGCGCCGGTGAGCACGCCGCGCACGCCTGTCAGCGTGCGGCCGGTCCGGATCATGCGCCGGGCCACCAGCGCCACCGGCGTGACGTAGCCGACGATCGCGTTCGGCCGGTAGGCCACGAGCTCGTCGATGATCGGGTCGATGTTCGACTCGGTCAGCGAGAAGGCGTCGAAGAATCGGCGATTGAAGGCGCCGTGGTACATCCGGTCCTTGAAGCCGCCCCAACCTCCCTTGCGCAGGCCGGTGCCCCAGAGGTAGCCGGTGCGCGTGCCGAGCTTCGCGCCGCCCCAGCCGTAGCCGCGCCACATCACGGCGGTACGCCGTGCATAGACGTCCATCGTGTATTCGAAGCGGAACGGGTCACCGGTGGAGCCGCCGGTGACCTTGGTCAGCGTGCGACCGCGCCAATCGGTAGCGATCATCTCGTCGTAGTGGGCGCTGATGAGCGCCTTGGTCAGCACCGGATAGCGCTCGAGTTCGCCGATGCTGCCGAGCGCACCGGGCGCCACGCCGTGCTCGCGCCAATGCCGTTGCAGGAAGGGCACCTGCGCCCAGCAATGCGCCAGCAGCTCGTTGAGCTTGCGCAACTGCAGCGCCTGGAGCTCGCGCGGACCGAGCCACTGGTTGTGTTCGTACTCGGCAACATGCGACGCGGTGCCGCGGCGCTTGACCAGCGTCTCGTAGGCCGGGAACAGCGCATTGCGGAACAGTGACTCGTACAAGGCTTCTCCAGTCGAAGTGGGCTGATCAGTTCGCGAACAGGGGCGGTGGCGTCACGCCGGTGGGCAGCGGCCCGCTGAACTGAGGCGACTGGTCCGCACCGCGCAGCTCCAGCGTGGCGCCGTTGGCCTGCGTGGAAAACCGGACGGTGGCCGTGCGGCCGTCGGCCAGCTTGATCTGCGCACCGGTCTGACCTGGAGCATCGGACCGCGTGGCCGAGGTCACGGCCCCATTGGCCGAAAGCACGTGCAGGAACACCGAGGATGTGCCGGCCGAATCTGCCACGTCCACACGCACGCCGCCCTGCATGCCCTTGCGCAGCTCGGGCCACTGGCGCACTTCCGCCGTCAGCCCGGCGGGCGCGAGGCGCTGCACGTCGAGCCGGCTCTTGCCGTCGGCGTAGCCGATCATGTCGCCCGCCACAGTCGGCGGCCCGCCGAGGTTCAGGGTCCAGGTGCGCTTCGTCGCGGCGGAGCCGACGTTGGCGCGGTCGAACACCACGAAGGTGTCGGGCTTGATGAAGAGGAACTCGCGCTCGGACTTCGTCACCGCAGGGCTGTTGCGGTAGACCGGCGTGATCTTGGCCGACGCATAGGTGAAGTGCTTGTTGTCGGCCAGCGCGGCGAGGGTGCAGCTCGTGCCATAAGCCTGCTTGACCGGCGCGCCGCCGTTGTCGAAGCGGACCAGGTTGTGCAGTTCCTCGTCCTGTTCGATGCCGGAGCGCGAGAACACGTTGGAGTCGGTGGCCAGCCAGGCGCCCTTGAAGAGCACGAAGCTGCCCTGGTCACGGTGCGCATGGCTCTCGGTGTAGGGGCCGCAGATGAAGTTGGCGTAGGTCGCCGAGTTGTCCCAGGCCGAGCGCATCATCAGCTGCCCGGTGCCCGCAGCCCAGTAGGTGGTCGACAGATCAGACAGCGGCCGCGCCTGAAGATCGGGCTGCTCGTAGAGGAAGTCCGCGACGAACATGAAGCTGTTCTTCATCTGCGGCACCGAAGACGAATCGAGCAGCGTGCGTGCGGCACCGGACAGTCGCTCCTGCGGGAACAGGGCCATCAGCTCGAGCAGGTATTCGCGGTGGTAGTCGAACAGCGCGGCGGTGCTGTCGCGGGCGTGGTCGCCGGTGGGCGCCAGGCGGTCCAGCGTGGGAACGATGCTGTGCATCAGGTGCGCCATCGAGGCCAGCGTGTGCGGCGTGCGCGTGGCAATGCGTTCGCCGGTGGAGCGTTCCCACCAGTCGTACAGCTGCCACAGGTTCTTCATCGCCGTGCCGTAGCCCGTGCCTTCGCGCGAGCCGCCCCCCTGCAACTCGCGGTTGAAGGTCGGGATGAGCTGGTTCTCGATCTTCGCGGTGCGGAACTTGTCGATCCAGGCCGGCGCCTGCGGGTTCTCGCCGTGCGTCGCCAGGCCGAGCAGCATGGTCGCGCGCAGGAACGAGTAGTAGTAGTTGTTCGACGGGTTGTCGACCGACCACCCGCTCCAGGCGTAGGTGGTGTTGCCCCACTTGGCGCCAGTGTGGTTCCAGACGTTGCCCACCGCCACGTTCGAGTAGCTCACCCAGCGCGCGCGCTGCTCCGGCGTGAGCAGCGAATGGCACCAGTCGTAGACCAGCGCCACGTTGCCGATGGTCTGACCGACCTCGAGGTAGCTGTCTCCGGCCACCGCGGCGCGCTGGTTGCGGGCGATCTTCTCCTCTTCGGCGACGATGAACTTCTCGGTTTCTTCGATGGCGTAGCTGGCGTACCTCTTGTCACCGGTGAGCTGGTACAGCAAGGCGGCATACCAGGGCTGGAATGCATACGCGCGGCGCCCCATCAGCTGGCCGGCCACCTGGTCCTGGAAGCGCCCGGCCGCCGCGGAGCGGCTGTCGAGCACCTTCTTCAAGCGTGCCATCGTGGCTTCGTCGGAGAGAAGGATGCGCGGATGCGCCTGAGGCAGCTTGAACGACGCCGGCGCCCGCCTGGTCTCGGCGCTGGATTGCGCGAAAGCGCTGCTCCCCTGCGCCACGACAGTGAGAGACAGGCAGATGGCAATGGATCGGCACAGGCTCATGACAGGAGGCTCGAGATCGGGATCGCGCAGGATAGCGCTGCGTGTCGTGGCGGCAAGCGTCTGTTCTGGGGGGGCTCCGATTGCTCGTCGCCTCGGGCCTTCACCAACGCTTGTTGATCCAGTCGCGGCAGGGGTTTTCGAACAGGTAGAAGGACGCCAGGCCCGTGAGCAGCGCACCGACGACCGCCAGGCCGGCCGGAAAGGATGCCTTGTAGTCGTAGAAGGGCTGTTGCCAGAGGTAGATCGAGTACGACCAGATGCCCATCCGGCGCAACGGCCACGCCGCGAGCGCCTGGCGCACGGCACTGGGTGTCACGGCCAGGTGATTCACGCAGAACGCCAGCGCCAGCGGCGACACGATCGCACTCACCCACCAGTGCGCATGCGGCAGGTAGCCTGGCACGGCCAAGCCCAGCGCCAGCATCGGCATCCAGGGCCGAACGTGCGGTGCGACGCGGTGCTTGACGAGAAAGTAGCCCGCCGAGACGAGCAGGAACGAGGCCGCGATCTCGGTGCGGATCTCGAATGAGGTGGCGGCGATCTGCGGGGTCGTCTCGTAAACGTAGTACAGCGCCATCGTCGCCGCGCTCACCGCCGCGAGCACCCAGGCCTCGCGCTTGCGCAGCACCGCGACCAACGTCAGCAGGCTGAGGAACACGTAGCTGTGCTCCTCGACGTTGAGCGACCAGAGATGGCCGATCGGCAGCCCCGTGCTCCAGATGTCCGGCTGTGCCGGCAGGTAGGTGCGAAGGAAGAGCGCCGAGGCGACGATCTCGTGCCACCCACGGCCGATGCCCGCCCAGGCCGCCAGGCCGTACACCACGGTGATGAACAGCAGGAAGGCCGGCAGGATGCGGCTGATGCGCCGCTTGTAGAAGTGCACCAGTGAAACCCGCTTGACGAACAGCAGGTTGCTCATCAGCAAGCCGGACAGGCAGAAGAAGATGTCGACGCCGAGCTGGCCGGAGTCGATGGCATGCGAGGGCAGGAAATGCGACTGCAGCACCAGCACGATGGCCAAGCCTCGCCACCCATCGAGGTAGTCGACTCGGTCGGCAAGTTGCTGCCCCGCAGCGGGCACGGCGGCAGCGGCGATCACGGGACTGTGGATGATCACAACGACTGTGGGCTGGGGAAACCAGCTCCTGTTCGGCGCTGCGATGCGCCTGTGGCGTGGAATGTAAACGCTGCCGGATCGCCGCAGGTGCCCTTGAACAGGGGGGAAGCTGCGCAGCGGCCCGCGGCGTGGGATCCTGCCCACAGGAGGGCTTGCACATAATCGGCCGATGCGACTGACTTCCATGGGGTGTGCCGGCGGCCGAGGCCGGCTTCGTGCCGGCTTCGGGCTGGCAATCGTTTTCTTGGCGGCGCCCGCCGCCGGCGCGTTGCCCGAGCCTTACGCGGCGCCGCAGGCCACCGGCACGGTCGAGGCGACCGTCCACTGTGCGGCGGGCAGCGGCGACGCCCAGGCGATCGGCTTTGGTCTGCCGCTGCCGCGCGGATTCCTGGCCGACTCGTCCAGGCTCAGGCTCGAGACGCCGGAGGGCCGCGAGGTGGCGGCGGATGTCGTCGAACTGGCGCGCTGGCGGCACTTCAGTGACACGTCGATCGATGGCAAGTCCATCCGCGCCGTACTGATCGCGTTTACGCACGACTGCGCGCGTGCTGCCACCGCGCAGTACGTGGTGCGCTGGGGCCAGGCGCGCACGCTGGCGGCAGGTACCGGCATCACGCCGGCCAACGTGGCCGAGCGCACCTGGGGGCCGCAGGCCGAGCCTTCGCCGCTGGAGCACCCGCAGACGGACAACTACGCGATCGACACGACGGCCGCCCCGGTCCGCGAGCCGCATGCCTGGGTCGGGCTGCCGGCCGCGTGGCTGATGCAATCCAACCTGCGCGGGCCGGTGGCGCCCATCCGGGCCGGTATCGGCCGCGACTGGCAGATCGGCTTCATGCGCACCTACGTGAACGACGTGGCCGCCGATGTGACGCGCTTCGAGACCGGCGAGAACGGCCAGGGCCTGATCCACTGGGTCAACGAGTTCGAGGGCTGGCTGTACGACCGCCCCGGCGTGCTGTGGAACGCCTACGTGCAGACCGGCGATGCGAAGTGGCTCCGGCATGCGCACCGGGCCACGCAGTTCTATGCCTCGCACATCGCGCTCGAGGGCCGCCGCGGCTCCTTCGCCAAGCGCCCGGGCGACGCGAAGTACGCGCATGCCGGCGGCTTGTTCACGGCCTACCTGCTGACCGGCGACGCGCGGCTGATCGAGCGCATTCGCGCCGTGGCGGACCTGGTGGCCACGGTACCCACGCGGCTGCCGCCCTTCGAGAAGACCACGGGCCTGTGGACCGAGCGGCACATGAGCGTGGCCATCGGTGGCGCCTTGTCGGCCTGGGAAGCCACCGGCGAGGCGGCCTACCGCACGCGCGTGCAGCGCATCGTCGAGGGCATGCGCGCCGACGTGAGCCAGCCGCCGCCGGGTTACCCGGGCGCCACGGAGATGGCCGGTGTGCTGCTCCATCGGCCCGAAGTGCACGAGGAGGGCAGCTTTCCCGACGTGGTGATGAGCCCGTGGATGGCGGCGCTGATGACCGAGGCGCTGTGGCGCTACCACCTGCACAGCGACGATCGCCGCGCCCTGCAACTTCTGGGCGACTACGCGCAGTTCGTGGCCGAACGCGCGATAGAGCAGGAAGGCGTCGACTGGTCGCCCCGCTACCTGTCGGGTTTGAAGGGCAACTACGAAGGCGCCGAGGCGGAGCACGCCTTCAACGTGCTGGGCCTGCTGGCGCGTGGACGATGGGCGCGTCAGAAGCTCGGGCAGCCAACCGGGCAGATCGACACTCAGATCGCGCGCCTGCGCGTGACGGCCGATGCCAACTTCTCGCGCTGGGTGCGCCCGTCGGCGGGCGTGCCTCGCTACCGGCTGTCGCCCACGCGCAAGGCCGGCTGGTGGTACGGCACCACCTACGACCTGGCCTGGTTCGGCTACGACTGAGCGGGTTCAGCGAGCTGCGGGCGCCAGTAGGCCCACAGCCAGGCGTAGGGATCGTGGTAGATCCAGCCGCGCTGCAGGCCCGGGATGTCCTGCAAGTGCTCGGCCACGCGCCGGGCCGACGGGCAGAAGAAGGTCACCAGGCAGGCGTTGCCCAGTCTGGACATGGCGTCGACGGCGCCGGCGATGTCGCTCAGGTAGTACAGCACTTCACAGGCGACCACCAGGTCGTACTTGCCGCCCGCCGGCGGCTCCCAGGGCAGGGCGGTGATCTCGCCAACGCCGAAGCGGGCCTGGGGCAGGCGCTCGCGGGCGCGATCCACGGCGCGTTCGCTGACATCCAGGCCGTAGAGCTGATCGCACATCTTCGACAGGTGCTCGCTCTGGTGGCCTTCGCCGCTGCCGATCTCCAGCAGCGAGCCGACGTGACCCGCGTGCGCGCCAATCACCGCGTTGGTCTGCGAAAAGCGCGACTGCTCTCGCTCGGTGGTCATGCCCCAGGGGTCGGGCAGCGCGTAGAGCTTGTCCAGCCCCGCGTGATTGTCGTTGGCGCCGATGCCGCGCATCGCGTAGCGCCGCCACAGCTTCGAGACGAGTTGGCGGGCCGGCGCCCCTTCGGACGCCACGATATCGAGCACGGTTTTCTTGGTCATGACGTTCCTTCGGTGTCCTCGGGCGCTCAATGGCCGTGGCGCAGCCTGGCGACAATGCGCCTCGCGGCCAGCGGCATCAGGCCGAGCAGTTCGCGCCGAGCCGCTGCTTCGGGTTCTAGGCGCCAGGCCTTGCGCGCCAACTCCCAGGCCGCCTGCCAGCGCCGCAGGTAGACCATGCCGCGCGCGTTGCGCGCGTAGGCGCGAGCCAGCGCACGGTGGCGGTCGACCTCGGAGACGCTGCCTGCTGCAAGCGCCACAGCGCGCTCGATCACCCGGACATAGTCGTCATAGGTCCGCGCCAGGCTCGACAGGCCGTCATGGCCGCGCATCGCGCGCACCAGCGGCTGCTCGACGATGCCGATCGGCCAGCGCGCCGCGACACGCAGGTGGAAGTCGAGGTCCTCGCCGGTGGCCAGCGTCTCGTCGAAGCCGCCCACCGTCTCGAACACCTCGCGGCGCATCATCACCGAGGCGGGCACCAGTGCCGGCTGCACCAGCACCCACTTGAGGATCATGCCGTCCTCGGGCAGCAGTTCACGGCGGCTGAAGAGCTCGACATCGCGATGCTCCGCGTCCATGCGCACGACGTCGCACAGCGCCATGCCGTAGTCGGGCCGGGCCTGCAGCCACTCGATCTGCCGCTGGGTCTTCTCGGGCAGCCATTCGTCGTCGCTGTCCAGCAGCGCCAGGTAGCGTCCGCGCGCCAGGCGCAGGCCGTGGTTGCGCGCCGACGAGACGCCGCCATTGGCCTGACGGACGTAGCGGATGCGATCGCCGAAAGCCGCGGCGAGCGTGTCGCCGGTGCCGTCCGTCGAGCCGTCGTCGACGACCAGGATCTCCTGCACCGGGCGCGACTGCGCGAGCACCGTGCCGATGGCCCGCTGCACGAGCTCGCGTCGGTTGTACGTCGGTATGATCACCGACACTTCCACGTCGAGTGCCATGTTTTCCGATCTGCTCAAGAAGCTGCTCTACGCCAGCGGTGCCCTCGGCCTCTACCACCGGGTCAGGAATGCCCGCACGTTGACGGTCATCATGTTCCATCGCGTGCTCGAGCCCACCGACGCTCGCTGGGCCCACTGCGATCCCGACTACACGCTGCGGGCCGATCTGTTCACGAGTTGCCTCGAGTTTTTCGCCGCGCATTACACCATGGTGACGGCGGATGACGTCGTTCGTGCGCGTCGCGGCGAACACGAGCTGCCACCGCGTGCGCTGTTGGTCACGTTCGACGACGGCTGGTCGGACAATGTCGACCATGCCCTGCCCCGCATGCGCGCGTTGCAGGCGCCGGGCCTGATGTTCGTCGTGTCCGACGCGGTCGGCCGAGCCGAACCTTTCTATCAGGAGCAGATCATCGGTGCCTGGCGTCGAGGGCGCCTCGATGTCAGCACGCTGGCGCAGGCCTTGCGGCGCCATGGCGTGCAGGCGCCGGAGCCGGCAGATGCAGGGGCCACGGGGCTGCGCCAGCTGATTTCGCAGGTCGAGCAACTGCCGACGGAACGGCGGAGGGTGCTGCTCGCCGAGATGGCTGATGCCTTGGCCGATCCCTTGCGCCACATGATCACGGCGGACGAATTGCGCACGCTCGACGACGGCGGAATCGCCATCGGGCTGCACGGCAAGACGCACACGCCGATGACCTCGGCTCCCGATCTCGATGCCGAACTCGGTGGTGCACGTGCCGAGATGGCGGCGCGCATGCCGCATCGCCCGGCGCCTGTGACGATGTCGTTCCCGCACGGCCGCTTCGACGCCGGTATCGCCGAGCGGGCGCGAAGCGCAGGCTACGAACTCGTCTTCACCAGCGTTCCAGTGGTCAACAGCACCGAGTCGAAGGTGGGTTGGCTGCTGGGGCGGCTGGGCTTTGAAACCGGCGCGGTGGCCGACGGTTCCGGCCGGTTCCGCCCCGATCTGCTGGCGCTGTACCTGTTCCGCCGGCCGCGACGCTTGCTGGCCTGAAGCCGGCCTTATCCCCCTGGTTCGCGGGGCTGACGTGTGGCGTCCGTCCAACCGGCCCATGACCCGGTGTGCGATCCGTCCATCTTGAAGTCGCCGGGCTGCCCTAGCATTGGGCCCCCTGCAAGGAGTGCCGTTTGAAGGAAAAGATTGCGCTGCTGCGCAATGTCGCGCTGGTGGCGATGGCCAGCTACGTCGAGTCGGCGGTCGGCCTGCTGGCCGGCGTACTGATCGCGCGCACGCTCGGCCCGACCGACTACGGACACTACGCGTTCGGCATCTGGCTGTGCGGCGCATTGATCATGGCCGGCAACAACGCGCTGCCGACCTCGTCCATCAAGTTCCTGGCCGAGGCGCGCGGTGCCGGCCGGGAAGACGTGGCCCAGGCGCTGGTGCAGCGCTTCCTGCGGCTGCAACTGATCAGCTCCGGGCTGGTGCTGGGCATCTTCGTGATCGCGATGATCGTGCGGCCGGTCTCGGACTGGAGCGAGCAGCTACCTCTCTTTCTCGGCATCGCCGTGGTTGCCGTGTGGTCGCGCGCCGGGTTCTGGATGCGCGGGGCGATCAGCAAGGGCTACGAACTCTTCGTGCCCGAGAACGCCTCGCTGGCGCTGACGGCCATCGCCAACCTGGTGCTGGTGGTGGTGCTGGCGTGGAAGGGTGCGACCGTCGCCCAGTTCTTCGCTGCCTACGCCGTGCTGGGCCTGTTCTCGAACATCCTGGTGCGCCTGCTGCTTCGGCGCATGGGGGTGAGTGCCGTGGCCGGCTCGATCCCCGACGAACTGAACCGGCGCCTGCGCAAGCACCTGGTGCTCACCGGCATCATGATGCTGCTGGTGGTGGCCACGAACAAGGCGGTCGAGATGACGCTCCTCAAGGCCTACACCAGCCCGGAGACGGTCGGCTACTTCGCCATTGCCGGGGCGCTGACCAAGGGTGCGGTGGAGATCCTCGCCGGCGGCATGGCCGCCGTGCTGTTGCCCGCGATGGCGCGCCGCTTCGGCGAAGGTGGGGCCGAGTCGCTGGGCCGGATGCTCGCCGAGTCGACCCGCATGTACTGGTTCGTCGGGCTGGCGATCGCCGGGCTGGGGCTGACGGTGTCCGAGGGCCTCGTGCACCTGCTCTACGGGCAGCGCTACGAAGGCGCAATTCCCGCGCTCATGTGGCACCTGGTGGTGGCGGGCTTCGTCGTGGTCAACGGCGCCGCGGCAGCCGTGTTGACCGCCAGCGACCGGCAGATCGACCGCATCCGGGTCATCCTGTGCGCGCTGATCGTGAACCTGATTGCCGGTTTCCTGCTGATCCCGCGCTTCGGGCTGCCTGGGGCGATCGCCAGCTTCGCGATCACGCAGTTGTGCGACACGGCCATCAGTTGGTGGTACGCCCACCGGCGTACCAACGTGAAGCTGCCCTTCGGGCCGATGGCGCGCCTGCTCGCTGCGGGCGCCATCGCCACGGCGCTGGGCTACCTGACGGCCGAGTCGATGCACCTGAAACTGGCGTTCATAGGCGGCGCGTTGGTCTTCACGACCGTTTACCTGACCTTGAGCGTGCTCTTGCGCACGTGGCGGGTGGGCGATTTCGAGGTGATTGCCAACGTCATCGGGCGCTTGCCCAAGGTCGGCCGGGCGCTCTCGCCGCGGGTGCTGTCCTTGCAGCGCTTCGCGATGGCCGAGACGGCCTGAGTCCACAGGGGAGGGGAGCGAATGGATTGGCGTGTCAAGGGTGTGCTGCAGGGGCTGCTGTCACGGGTGCCCGGGGGAACCGTTCTCAATGACGCCCTGCAGCGCGCGGCCGGTGGCCGCCGCGACGAAGGCGCACACATCGATCTCAAGTTCAAGGCCGACTGGCTGGTGCAGGTCGAGGTGCTGAATCGGCTCGGCTTCCGGGTTCAAGGGCGCGACCTGCTCGAGATCGGCACCGGGTGGTTGCCGGTGTTCCCCCTTTGTTTCGCCCTGGCCGGAGCACGCCGCTGCCATACCTTCGACCTGAACCGCCACCTGAACCCGGCTGCCGTGCCCGGTGCGCTGCGCGAGCTCGAGCGGCACCTGCCGGCGATCGCGCAGGCCTGCGGCGATGCCGAGGCCACGGTGCGCGGTCGCTGGCAAGGTCTCGTGGCTGCGGGCGACGGCGATGCGATCCTGCGCGCCGCCGGCGTCGAGTACCGCGCGCCGGCCGATGCCACCACGACAGGATTGAAGGACGCCTCGGTCGCGCTCGTGTTCTCCAACAGCGTGCTCGAACACGTCACGCTCGAGGTGCTGGCGCCGATGATGCGCGAATCGTGCCGGGTCCTGCAGCCGGACGGGCTGTCGCTGCACAGCGTCAACTGCGGCGACCACTACGCCTACTTCGACCGGTCCATCACCCAGGTCCACTACCTGCGATTCACCGACAGCCAGTGGCGCAAGTGGAACAACGACCTGCTCTACCAGAACCGCCTGCGGCCGGTGGACTTCGTCGATGCAGCGCGCTCGGCCGGCATGGACGTGCTGATCGACATGCACGTGCCGCGCGCCGAGCTGATGGCGCGCTTCGATCAGATTCCCTTCGCGCCGGAGTTCCAGCGCTATCCGCCGGAGCAGTTGTGCTGCACCTCCGTGACCTTCGCCGCGCGGCCCGCTGCGGCGGCACCGACATGAGCGTCGAACCGCCGGACCTGCACGGCGACGGCCTGGGCATCGTCTACTTCGGCAACGACTGGAACGCGGAGAACCGCACCAGCAGCCACCACATCGCGCGGCGTCTGGCCGGGCGCACCACATTGCTGTACGTGGACTCGCCCGGCATGCGCGCCCCCACGACGAGCGGCCGAGACCTGAAGCGCCTGTGGCGCAAGCTCGGGCAGACCTTCCAGCGTGCGCGCCACGTCGATCCGGGCCTGTGGCATTGCACCGTGCCGCAACTGCCGTGGCGGCGGCTGCCCGGCGTGGCCACGCTGAACCGCTGGTTCGGGGCCTGGGCCGTGCGGCGGGCCATGCGTGCCGCGGGCATCCGCCGCGCCATCCTCTGGTTCGTGGTGCCGCACCCGGCCTTCATGATCGATGCGGTGGCCCACGAGCTGTCGGTGTACTACTGCATCGACGACTATGCCGCGCACCCTGGCGTGGACGTGCAGCTGATCCAGTCTTGCGACACCAAGCTGACACGGGAGGCCGACCGCGTCTTCGTGGCGCCTCCGGCGCTGGTGGCGGCCAAGCAGGCCCTCAACCCGACCACGACCTTCTCGCCGCACGGCGTGGACGTCGCCATGTTCGGCGGCGCCCAGGACGAGCGCACCGTCGTGCCGGCGGTGGCCGCCGGCCTGCCCAAGCCTGTCATCGGCTACTTCGGGCTGCTCGCCGCCTGGACAGACACCGAACTGATCGAATGGCTGGCGCTCCAGCGGCCCCAGTGGACCTTCCTGCTGGTCGGCCATGCCAAGGTGGACGTGGACGCGCTGGCCCGGCTGCCCAACGTGGTGATGGCCGGTGCTCAGCCCTACGAAACCCTGCCGGGCTGGGCCAAGGCCTTCGACGTGGCGATCATTCCCTACCGGCAAAACCAGCAGGTGCGCAATGCCAACCCGCTGAAGCTGCGCGAGTACCTGGCGACCGGCAAGCCCGTGGTGTCGGTGCCCACGCCCGAGATCGACCGGTTCGCCGATGTCGTGCGGCTGGCGCCGGACCGCGAGGGCTTCCTCCTTGCCATCGAAGCCGCCCTGCGGGACGACTCCACCGCGGCCCGCGACGCGCGCATGGCCTCGGTGCGCGACATGAGCTGGGACCACCGCGTGGACGAAACCCTCGCGAACGTGGGTCAGGCGCTGCGGGAACGTGCAGTGCGGCACGCTTGAGTGCCCCTGAAAAGGGCACTGCCCACGCATGAGGGATCGCTCTTGCAATTCTCGGGTGACATACTCGCGTAAACCCCAAAGCGTTGCCTATGCACAGCGGGCTCCTTCGATCCGCCAGCCAACGCTCCCCACCTGATGTCTCTCGCTCCGATGCACTGGATCTGGTCTGTTGTCGCCGTCCTGACTGTCTACACGGTCAGAGTGAGCATGCCCCGCCGAGAACCGAAGCTGTACCTGTCGTTCGACGATGGCCCGCACCCCGATCACACGCCCGCGCTGCTCGACCTGCTGCGCCTGCATGGCGCGAAGGCGACCTTCTTCCTGGTTGGAAGCCAGGTCGAGAAGTACCCGCAGATCGTCCAGCAGATCGTCGACGAGGGGCATGCGATCGGCAACCATTCGATGACGCATCCTCGCCTGCCCCAGTTGTCGGCACGCGATCAACTGGCCGACATCGCCAGGGCGGATGCCGTGATGGCGCGATTCAACGGGCGCCGTCGCCAGATGTTCCGCCCGCCCAACGGCCGCGCGACGGTCGCCACGATCGTCAACAGCTTGGTCACGCGCCAGCCGCTCGTGCTCTGGTCGATCGACAGCCTGGATTACCAGCTCGATGCCGAGCAGGTGGCAGCGCGCCTCGAGAAGCTGACGGTGCGCGGCGGCGACATTCTCCTGTTCCACGACGACGGCGGTGCGGCGCTCGGCGCGCTGTCCCGGCTGCTGCCGCGCTGGTCCGGGTCCGGTCTGCGCTTCGCGCCTCTGTAGTCTGCCGCGGCCCCGGCCAGCGGCCCTGCCATGCTGAACCCGACCCAGCCGTATTTCTACCTGCTGGCGTACCTGAGCGTCCTGTACATCCGCCCGCACGAGTTCGTGCCGGCGTTCATGGGCTGGCCGGTACTGCCGATCCTGCTCCTGCTGGCCTTCTTCTTCTGGCTGGTGCGGCAGGACAAGCGTTTCGAGGCGCCGCAGTTCTGGATCATCCCGGTGCTGATGCTGATGATGGCGCTGTCGGTCATCTTCTCCGGCTGGCTGACGGGCGGGCTGAACGTGCTCTCGGAGTTCGCGCCGGTCGTCATGCTGTTCTACATGGTGGCCACCTCGACCGACTCGATGCAGCGGCTGCGGCAGATCTTCTTCGTGCTGTCGGTATGCATCACGGTGATCGCCTGGCACGGCATCGACCAGTCCATCAAGGGCATCGGCTGGACCGGGGCAGAGCTCAGCCAGGAGACTCGCATCACCTACCTGGGCTTCCTCAACGATCCGAACGATCTCGCGATGGCACTGGTGATGGTGCTGCCGATGATCCTGCACCTTGCTCGCGATCTGGGCTTCCTGCTGCGCATGGCGTCCTACGCCGCAGCGGGCGCCGTGGCCTATGCGGTGTACCTGACCAACTCTCGCGGCAGCGTGCTGGCGTTGGGCGCGATGCTGTTCATGTACGGCATCCTGCGCTACGGCGTGATGAAGAGCGTCATCGTGCTGCCGATGCTGTTCGCCCCGCTCATCGCGCTGGGGCCGAGCCGGATGGCCGACATGTCGGCCGACGAAGATTCGGCCGAAGGACGCATCGAGGCCTGGTACGAAGGCGTGCAATTGCTCATTTGGCGCCCGTTGTTCGGCGTCGGCAAGGGCCTTTTCGCCGACCACCACGGACTGACGGCGCACAACTCCTTCGTGCTGGCCTTCGCCGAGCTCGGCATGATCGGCTACTTCTTCTGGCTGTCCAACATCGTGATCTCCTGGATCATGCTGCAACGGCTGGTGCAGACCGCGGCGGCGGCCGATGCGGCTCCGCAGGATGTGCAGAAGTGGGAAGAATTGCGCGGAGCGGCGCGAACGCTCCTGTACGGCTACGTCGGCGGCCTGGTGTCAGCCTTCTTCCTCAGCCGCAGCTACGTGGTCATCCTCTACCTGCACATCGCACTGGTCGTGGCGGTGTATCAGATGGCCCGGGCGCAGCGCCCGGATTTCGCGGCGATCACCTGGTCCGAGCGATCCGGCAAGCTGGTCATGATGAGCATCGGCAGCGTGTTCTTCATGTGGCTGCTGACGCGGGTGCTTCTGTCCTTCACCTGAGCTCGGCTGCGCAGTGAAATTTGCCCGCATTGGGCCTCGTGCGAGCCGTGTGTAGGGGGGGTGTCGGCTCAAGTCCGGGTGTTAGCATGCCCTCACAGGCTGCACGGCCTGCAATCACTCCGTTCCTCCGAGCGAACCTTGCGCAGCGCCGTCGGCCTTGCCGTATGCGTCGCTCCAAGGTGGACGAATCGACGTCGATGGCCATCAGTTACCACATCGAAGAAGCCGATCTGTCAACGGCCGCTGCCGCCATTCAGGGTCTGTGGGTCGCCAACCTGGTCGGCCACGACGCGCGCAGCGCGGCCGCAAAGCTGCGCCTGGGTTACGCAGAGAACCCGGCTGGCACCGGCACTGCCATCCTCCTGTATCCGCAGGGAGACGATCGGCCCAGCGGCGTACAGGGGCTGCACCCACGCCTGTTCCATTTCGGCACCCGTCGACTGCGCGCAGCGGGCCTGGCCGACTACGCCGTCGACGAAGCGCACCGTTCGCTCGGCCCGGCGCTGATGCTGATGCGCCGCGGTTCCGAACTCGGCGCCGAGCGCTTCGACCTCACTTATGGCCTGCCCAATCGAAAGGCGGCCGCCGTGGTGGCACGGGCCGGTCTCAAGCGCATCGGCATGGTGCAACGCTACGCGAAGCCGCTGCGCAGCCGGGCGCTGCTCGCCCAGCGGCTGCCTCAGGCGCTGGCCGCGATGTGCGCGCCGTTGGTCGACGCTGCGCTGCGCCTGCGGGACGCGCTGCGCTCCGCCGGATCGCGCACTCGCCTCGAGTGCCGCGATTCCGACTGGAGCGACGCGGCGCTCGACCAGCTCTGGGCGCGGCGTCCTGGTGCTCTGCTGCTCTCGGATCGTTCTGCGGCAATGCTGCGCTGGCGTTTCGGTACGCCGGAGCGAGGCGATTGGAAGCTGTGCATCGCGAGTGACGAGGCTGGCACGGTGCAGGGCCACGTGATCTGGCGCATGCATGACGGCTTCGCCGAGATCGGCGACTTCTTCAGCACCGATCCCGACGCCCTCACGGCGCCTCTCATCCTGGCGTTCACCCGCCTGGCTCGGCGTGCCGGCGCGAACAGCATCTCGGTGACCTTCTTCGGGCGCGAGCCGGTCGCCAGCGCGCTGCTGGCCAGTGGCATGGTGCCGCGTCCGCAGGAGGCGCCGCTGTTCAAGTTGCCCGGCGGGCCGCTCGAGCTGGATGCGGCCGAGCACTGGTACCTCACGAGTTTCGACAACGACGCGGACTGAACCCTGATATGTGCGGCATAGCGGGTCTCTACAGCTTCGGGAGTGCGGCGCCACCCAACAAGGGTGAACTCGCCGCGATGATCGGTGCGCTTCACCATCGCGGGCCCGATGGCAGCTCGACCTTCGTCGACGGCCCGACCGGCCTGGCCCATGCGCGGCTGTCGATCATCGACCTGGCCACCGGCTGGCAACCGATCGCCAACGAAGACGAGAGCGTCTGGGTCGTCTTCAACGGCGAGATCTTCAACTTCGTCGAGCTGCGCGAGGCTCTCGAGAAGCGCGGCCACCGATTCCGCACCAAGTCCGACACCGAGGTCATCGTCCATCTCTACGAAGACCTCGGCGACGACTTCGTCGACGAGCTGAACGGTCAGTTCGCCATCGCGCTGTGGGACAAGCGCCGCCAGCGCCTGGTGCTGGCCCGTGACCGTACCGGGATCCGCCCGGTGTTCTACACGCAAGCCGCCGGACGGCTCGCCTTCGCCTCCGAGGTGAAGGCGCTCTTTGCTCTGCCCGAGGTGCCGCGGCGCTTCGACCTGAACGGCCTGGCGTCCACCTTCAGCTACTGGTCGGCCTTGCCGCCTTCGACGATCTTCGAGGGCGTGCACTGCCTGCCGCCGGGCCACCGCATGGTCGTCGACGCGAACGGCGTGCGCACCGAGTGCTACTGGGACTGGTCGTTCCCCGAGGTGATGCCTTCGGCGCGCAGTGAGGAAGACTGCGCCGAGGAACTGCGCGCGCTGCTCATCGACGCGGTGCGGCTGCAGCTGCGCTCCGACGTGCCCGTGGGGGCCTACCTGAGCGGCGGCCTCGATTCGTCGATCATCACGACGATCATCAAGAACCACACCGACACGCCGCTGCGGAGCTTCTCGCTGACCTTCGAGAACCCGGAGTTCGACGAGAGCGCGCACCAGAACGAACTGGTGCGCCACCTCGGCACCGCGCATTCGGCGCAGATGTGCAAGCGTGGCGACATCGGCGCCGCCTTCCCGCGCGCCGTGTGGCATGCCGAGGCGGCACTGGTGCGCACCGCGCCCACGCCGATGATGCTGCTCGCGGGCAGCGTGCGCGCCGCCGGCTACAAGGTGGTGCTGACGGGCGAGGGCGCCGACGAGGTGTTCGGCGGCTACGACCTCTTCAAGGAAGCGAAGGTGCGCCGCTTCCTGGCGCGCCAGCCGGAGTCGAAGTGGCGCGGCCGCATCCTCGAGCGGCTCTATCCCTACCTGCAGCATTCGCCGGCCGCCGGTCGTGCGTTCACGCAACGCTTCTTCAGCGAGGGGCTGGACGAGATCCGCGAGCCCTGGTTCGCGCACATCCCGCGCATGACGACGACGCGCCGTGCGCTGCAGTTCCTGCGGCCCGAGCTTCACGAGCGTGCGACGGCATGGGATCCGAAGGCGGCCTTGCGCGCCACGCTGCCCGAAGGCATCGACCGCTGGCTGCCGCAGGGCCGCGACCAGTACGTCGAGGCGCACACGCTGATGTCGGGCTACCTGCTGTCGTCGCAGGGCGACCGCATGGCGATGGCGGCGTCGATCGAGGCGCGTTTTCCCTTCCTCGACCACCGCGTCATCGAGTTCGCCAACCGGCTGCCGCCGCAGTACAAGCTGCGCGGGCTGACCGAGAAGTACATTCTCAAGAAGGCGATGGCAGCCGAGCTGCCCGCGTCGATCACCAATCGCAGCAAGCAGCCCTACCGCTCACCGGACAGCTCCAGCTTCTTCGTCGACGGCCAGCCGCTGGAATACGTGGCCGAACTGCTGAGCAAGAAGCGCATCGAGGACGCCGGCGTGTTCGACGCCACTGCGGTCGGCAAGCTGACCGAGAAGTGCCGCACCGGCAAGGCCCTGGGCTTCGGCGACAACATGGCCTTCGTCGGCGTGCTGTCGACCATGCTGCTGCACGACCAGTTCATCGCTCCCGCGGGCGGGCCGCGGCCGCCGATGGCGCTCTGATCGACCCATGCTGCTGCACCACGCCTTCGATTCGAGCTGCGCCCGGCTGCCGGCGAAGACCGCCATCGTTTGCGGCGACGAACGTGTCAGCTACGCCGAACTTGCCGGGCGCGTCGATGCGCTCGCCTCGATGCTGCGTGTGCGCGGCGTGGAGCGCGGCGACCGCGTGGCGCTGTTCCTCGACAGCAGCGTCGAGTTTGCCGTCGCGGTGCATGCGGTGCTGCGGCTGGGCGCCGTGTTCATGCCGATCTCGCCGCTGACCAAGGCCGACAAGCTGGCCTACATGCTGGGCGACACGCGCGCCGCGGCACTGCTCACGCAGGCCCGTCTGCAGCCGGTCTGGCAGGACGCACTCGAGCGCAGCGCCAGCGTGCACAGCTGTGTCGTGCATGACGCTCAGGGCGGTCGGACAGCCGGTGACCGCGTGCTCGGCTGGCCGACGGGTGCCGCCGCCGGCGACGGTTCCCGATCGCCTGAGCTGATCGACCAGGACCTCGCCGCCATCATCTACACCTCGGGCACCACCGGCGTGCCCAAGGGCGTGATGCTCACGCACCTGAACATGTGCAGCGCCTGGCGCTCGGTGCAGGCTTACATCGGCTTTCGCGAGGATGACGTGATCGGCCTGGCGCTCTCGCCCTCGTTCAGTTATGGCCTGTACCACGTGCTGATGAGCCTGGGTCTGGGCGCAACGCTGGTGCTCGAGCGCTCGACATCCTTCCCGGTCAAGGTCGTCGAGAACCTGGCCCGCGAGCGGGTCACCGTGTTCCCCGGCGTGCCGACGCTGTACTCGTCGATCCTCGGCTTGTCCAACCTCGCCAACTACGATCTTTCGGCGCTGCGCATCGTCACCAATGCCGCGGCCGCGTTGCCCGACGAACACGTGCGCCGGCTGGGCGAACTGCTGCCCGGCGCGCGGCTCTTCTCGATGTACGGCATGACGGAGTGCAAGCGCATCAGCTTCCTGCCACCCGAGCAGCTCACGATCCGTCCCACCAGCGTGGGCCGGGGCATGCCCAACCAGGAATGCTGGCTGGTCGACGAACTCGGCCGGCGGCTGCCGAACGGGTCCACCGGCGAACTGGTGGTTCGTGGCAGCCACGTCATGCGCGGCTACTGGGAAAAGCCTGTCGAGACCGCCGAGCGGCTCAAGCCCGGTGGCATCGAGGGCGAGCGTGTGCTGTACACCGGCGACATCTTCCGCACGGATGCGGAGGGCTGGCTCTACTTCGTCGCCCGCGGCGACGACATCATCAAGAGCCGCGGAGAGAAGGTGGCGCCGCGCGAGGTCGAGAACGCGATCTATGCGCTGGATGGCGTGCTCGACTGTGCTGTCATCGGCGTGTCCGACGAACTGCTCGGCCAGGCCGTGAAGGCCTTCGTCACCCTCAAACCCGGCGCCGCCATGAGCGAGCGCGACGTCATCCGGCACTGCCTTGCGAGGCTGGAAAGCTACATGGCCCCCAAATCGGTGGTGTTCATGGACGATCTGCCGCGCACGGATTCCGGGAAAATCCGCAAGTTGGACCTGCGCTGAACACCGAACGGTGTCGGCGCATCACGATCATCACAGGAGAACCTACATGGCAGACCACAAGGCCGCGCTGCGCCAGTACATCCAGGACAACTTCATCATGGGCAGCAACGGCACGAAGTTCGCCGACGGTGACTCCTTCATGGAGTTGCACATCCTCGACTCGACCGGCTTTCTCGAGCTGATCTCGCACCTCGAGGAGACCTATGGCATCGCCGTGAAGGACGAGGAGATGGTTCCCGAGAACCTCGATTCGCTCGACGCGATCGATGCTTTCGTCGCGCGCAAGCTCGCCGCCTGAAACCGAGAACACGAACGAGGACCGAGCCATGAGCCAACCCACCCTGAGCCCCGAGGTGCTGAAGATCGACCTGGCCGCCGAGGCCGACCGCATCGGCCGCTGGATGGTCGACACCTTGTCCAACAAGCTGCACCGCCGCGGCGTCGTCGTGGCCATGTCCGGCGGCATCGACAGCTCGGCATGTGCCTGCCTGGCGGTGCATGCGCTCGGCCCGAAGAAGGTCTTCGGCCTGCTGCTGCCCGAGCGCGACTCCAGCTCCTTCAGTTCGCACCGCGGCCGCATGCTCGCCGAGCACCTGGGCATCTCGTACGAGGTGCAGGACATCGCGCCCGCGCTCGAAGGCCTGGGCTGCTACGAGAAGCGCGATGAAGCGATCCGGCGTGTCTTCCCGGCCTACGGCGACGGCTGGAAGAACAAGATCGTCATCGCCGGCGGCACCGAGCGCGGCATCAACTTCTTCAAGCTGGTGGTGCAGTCGCCCGACGGCCAGATGCACGAAGCCCGGCTGCCGGTGAAGGAATACCTGCAGATCGTGGCGGCCACCAACTTCAAGCAGCGCATTCGCAAGACCATGGAGTACTTCCATGCCGACCGCCTGAACTACGCCGTCATCGGCACCCCCAACCGGCTCGAGTACGACCAGGGTTTCTTCGTCAAGAACGGCGACGGCGCGGCCGACCTCAAGCCGATCGCGCACCTGTACAAGACGCAGGTCTACGCGATGGCCCGACACCTCGGCGCGCCGGAGGAGGTGTGCAACGCGGTGCCCACCACCGACACCTATACGCTCTCGCAGGGCCAGGACGAGTTCTACTTCGCGCTGCCGTATGCGCAGATGGACCTGGCGGTTTGGGCGCACAACCATGGCCGGCCGGCCGCCGAACTCGCCAAGGCGCTGGGCCTCGATGAAACGCACGCCCAGCGCATCTACGGCGACATCGAGGCCAAGCGCCGCACCACGCACTACCTGCACGCGCGGCCGGAGCTGGTCGAGCCGATCCCGCAAGTGCACGCCTGAGCGGCGCGCTGACGTTCAGGGCAGCCGTTCGAACGCCTCGCCCAGGCGCTGGATGCGCCCGGTTTCGGCCGCGTGGTAGCCCGCCAGCGAGGCGATCGCCGCGCGCGATGCGGGCGAGCCCAGCATGGTCAGCACCGCCTTCACGTGGGGCTGTTCGAGGGCGGCGATGCGCAGCGCGAAGAAGTAGCGTTCACGCAGCAGCGGGATGAAGTGCAGGCCGAAACGCTGCGCCGCGGTCTGCACGCCGATGCCGACGTCGGCCATGCCGCTGGCGATGTAGGCCGCCACCGCGGCGTGCGTCAGCTCGGTGTCGTCGAAGCCGAGCACGGCGCTCTCGGGGATGTGCTCGCGCTCCAGCAGCAGTTCGGTGAGCACGCGCGTGCCGGAGCCCTCGGGCCGGTTGACGAAGCGCAGGTCAGCGCGGGTCAGGTCGGCGATGCCGCGCACCTTCTTCGGGTTGTCGCGCGCGACGAACAGGCCCTGCGTGCGCACCGCCACGTGTACCAGGCAATGCGTGTCGGCGCGCAGCCAGCGCAGGTAGCGGCGCAGCGCATGAGCCTCGAACTCGCCGATCGGCACGTGCAGGCCGGCCAGGTCGCAGTCACCGCGCGCCAGGGAGGCCACCGACTCCAGGCTGTTGCGGTAGCGCAGCTCGACGGGCAGCTGCGTGGCGTGCATCTGTTCGAGCAGCCGCGCGACGGCGAAACCGTGGCTGGCGTCGATGCGCACGGCCGAACGCTGCGGCGTCAGGCTGCGGTCGAGGTCACGCTCCAGCTCCGAGGCCAGCGACTCCAGCAGCGGCGACAGGCGCGCCGCAATGCGCCGGTCGGCCCAGATCAGCTTGTGCGCCAGTTCGGTGAGCGTGGAGCCGCGGCCGCGTCCGGAGTCGATCAGCGGCGCGCCGAACAGCGCCTCGGCGCCCTTCACCAGGCCCCAGGCATGGCGGTACGACTGCCCGACACCCCGCGCGGCCTGCGCCAGCGAGCCGGTCTCCTGCACGCCGGACAGCAGCGCCAGCAGGGCGGTGGTGTCGACGCGGGCACCGCCGGGCGGGCCGACGTCCCATTGGGGACGGAGGGTGATGTTCATTATGCAATCCGGAACATATTGTGCCGTGACCTCGGCCGTACCCTGCCGGCCCATGAACACGACCGCGATCCCGCTGCAAAAGGTCAGCGACCAGTTGCCGCGCCGCAAGCAGGCCCGCCGCAACGGCCGCAGCGTGGCCTCCGCCACGCTCGACGAGGTGCGCGAGGCGCTGGGCGCGATGCCGCTGCGCCGCGACCTGCTGATCGAGCACCTGCATGCCCTGAACGACCGCCACGGCCAGCTGCGCAGTGACCACCTCGCGGCGCTGGCGCAGCTGCTCAAGCTGTCGCAGGTCGAGGTCTACGAAGTGGCGAGCTTCTATCACCACTTCGACGTGGTGCGCGAGGACGCCCAGGGGGGCTACGCCGCCGCGCCGAAGCTCACCGTGCGGGTGTGCAATGGCCTGTCCTGCGAACTGGCGGGCGCGCAAGCGCTGCTGGCAAAGTTGCCGGCGCTGCTCGGCGCCGAGGTTCGCGTGCTCGAGGCGCCCTGCGTGGGCCGCTGCGAGCAGGCGCCGGTGGCGGTGGTTCACCAGCGCGCCGTGCCGAAGGCCGATGCGGCCATGGTGCAGGCGCTGGTCGAGGCGAATCAACGAGGCGACAACTTGCCCGATGCCATCGATATGGCCGCCTACCAGGCGCAGGGCGGATACCGTCTGCTGCGCGACTGCCACGCCGGCACGCGCGACGTCGAGTCGGTCATCAAGACGATGGAGGACTCGGGCCTGCGGGGCCTGGGCGGCGCCGGTTTCCCGGCCGGCCGCAAGTGGCGCATCGTGCGCGCCGAGGCGGCGCCGCGGCTGATGGCGGTGAACATCGACGAGGGCGAGCCCGGCACCTTCAAGGACCGCACCTACCTCGAGCGCGACCCGCACCGCTTCGTCGAAGGCATGCTGGTCGCCGCCTGGGCGGTGGGCATCGACAGGATCTTCGTCTACCTGCGCGACGAGTACCACGGCTGCCGCGCGCTGCTCGAGCGCGAACTCGCCGCGCTGCGCGCGAACCCGCCGGTTCCGAACCTGCCCGAGATCGAACTGCGCCGCGGCGCCGGCGCCTACATCTGCGGCGAGGAGTCCGCGATGATCGAGTCGATCGAGGGCAAGCGCGGCATGCCGCGGCTGCGGCCGCCCTACGTGGCGCAGGTCGGCCTGTTCGGCCGGCCGACGCTGGAGCACAACTTCGAGACGCTGTTCTGGGTGCGCGACATCGTCGAGCGCGGCCCGCAGTGGTTCGCCTCCCACGGCCGGCACGGCCGCCACGGCCTTCGCTCCTTCTCGGTGTCCGGCCGCGTGCGCGAGCCGGGCGTCAAGCTGGCACCGGCGGGCATCACGTTGCGCGAGCTGGTCGACGAATACTGCGGCGGGCTGCCCGAGGGGCACGAACTGTACGGCTACCTTCCCGGTGGCGCCTCCGGGGGCATCCTGCCGGCCTCGCTGGCCGACATCCCGCTGGACTTCGACACGCTGCAGCCGCACGGCTGCTTCATCGGCTCGGCGGCGGTGATGGTGCTGACGAAGAGCGCCACGCACGTCGACCGCGCCGTCGATGCGGCACGCAACCTGATGCGCTTCTTCGAGGACGAGTCCTGCGGCCAATGCACGCCCTGCCGCGCCGGGACCACCAAGACGCGCGCGTTGATCGAGCATGACCGCTGGGACACGGCGCTGCTCGCCGAACTCTCGCAGGTGATGCGCGACGCGTCGATCTGCGGCCTCGGGCAGGCCGCACCGAACCCGGTGGACTGCGTGGTCCGCTACTTCCCGCACGAGCTGGGGGCGCAATGAACAAGCCGGTCGACTTCATCGAGTTCTCGCTCAACGGCAAGACGGTCGCCGCGGCGCCGGGCGAGACCCTTCTCAACGTCGCCAAGCGCTCGGGCGTGCGCATTCCGCACCTGTGCGCGAAGAACGGTCTCGAGCCGGCGGGCAACTGCCGTGCCTGCGTCGTCGAGGTGAAGGGCGAACGCACGCTCGCGCCCTCGTGCTGCCGCACGCCCACGCCGGGCATGACGGTGGACAGCGCCAGCGATCGCGCCGTCGCCGCGCAGAAGATGGTGCTGGAGCTGCTGACCAGCGATGCCGGCGTGGCCAGTGCCGAGCACACGCATGAGTCGGAGCTGCTCTTCTGGGCCGACAAATGGAAGGTGCCGCGCGGCCGCCTGCCGGGCCGCGCACCGGTGGCGAAGGACGCCTCGCACCCGGCCTTCGAGGTCAACCTCGACGCCTGCATCCAGTGCACGCGCTGCATCCGCGCCTGCCGCGACATCCAGGTCAACGACGTGCTCGGCCTGGCGATGCGCGGCGCGCACGCGAAGATCGTGTTCGACCAGGACGACGCCGTTGTCGCGTCGAGCTGCGTGGCCTGCGGCGAGTGCGTGCAGGCCTGCCCGACCGGCGCGCTGATGCCCGCGCGTGGCGCGGGCCTGGCGAAGATCGATCGAGAGGTCGAATCGGTGTGCCCGTACTGCGGCGTCGGCTGCCAGCTGACGCTGCACGTCGGTCACGACAGCCAAGGCGAGGAGAAGATCCACGTCGTCACCGGCCGCGACGGCCCGGCCAACCATGGCCGGCTGTGCGTGAAGGGCCGCTTCGGCTTCGACTACGTGCACAACGAGCGTCGCCTGACCACGCCGCTGGTGCGCCGCGCCGGCGTGGCCAAGGACCCGGCCGACATCGAGCGCTTCAAGCGCGGTGAGCTGGCGTTGTCGGCGCTGTTCCGCGAGGCGAGCTGGGACGAGGCGCTGGACCTCGCCGCCGGCGGCCTGGCGCGCATCCGCGACACCACGCCGCCGGGCACGCCCAGCCGCCTGGCCGGCTTCGGCTCGGCCAAGGGCAGCAATGAAGAGGCCTACCTGTTCCAGAAACTGGTGCGCACCGGCATGCGCACGCACAACGTCGACCATTGCACGCGGTTGTGCCATGCGAGCTCGGTCGCCGCGCTGCTCGAGGGGCTTGGTTCGGGGGCGGTGTCGAATCCGGTGGAAGACGTGGCGCAGGCCGATGTCATCCTGCTCATCGGCGCCAACCCGGCGTCCAACCATCCGGTGGCGGCGAGCTGGATCAAGAACGCGGTGCAGCGCGGTGCACGCCTGATCCTGGCCGACCCGCGCGCCACGCCGATGGCGCGCTTCGCGCAATGGCACCTGGCGTTTCGCCCCGACACCGACGTGGCGCTGCTGACTGGCATGCTGCACGTCATCGTCGCCGAAGGCCTGGTCGACGAAGCCTTCGTCGCGGCGCGCGTGAACGGCTACGAGGCGGTGAAAGCTTCCGTCGCCGAAGCCACGCCCGAGCGCATGGCCGAGATCTGCGGCATCGATGCGGACACGATCCGCGAGGTGGCGCGGGCGTTCGCGACGTCCAGGGGCTCGATGATCCTGTGGGGCATGGGCGTCAGCCAGCACGTGCACGGCACCGACAACGCACGCTGCCTGATCGCGCTGTCGCTGCTCACCGGCCAGATCGGCCGCCCGGGCACCGGGCTCCATCCGCTGCGCGGGCAGAACAACGTGCAGGGCGCCAGCGATGCGGGGCTGATCCCGATGATGTACCCCAACTACCAGCGCGTGGTTCGCGATGACGCGCATGCGCAGTTCGAGGCGATGTGGGGCACGCCGCTCGGCCGCGAGCCGGGCCTCACGGTGGTCGAGATCATCAAGGAAGCGGCGGCCGGCCGCATCACCGGCATGTACGTCGAGGGCGAAAACCCGGCGATGAGCGACCCCGACCTCGACCATGCACGCGCCGCGATGGCGCGGCTCGAGCACATGGTCGTGCAGGACATCTTCGCCACCGAGACGGCGATCCTCGCCGACGTCGTGCTGCCGGCCTCGGCCTTCGCCGAGAAGTGGGGCAGCGTGACCAACACCGACCGGCTGATCCAGATCGGCCGCCCGGCGCTCAAGCCGCCGGGCCAGGCACGGCAGGACCTGTGGGCGATCGAGCAGGTCGGCCGCCGGCTCGGCCTGGGCTGGAACTACTGGCGCGCCGAGGACGGCGATGGCCATGCCGCGGCCGAAGCGCCCACGGCACGCGTCTACGAAGAGATGCGCACGGTGATGGAGCCGCTGGCCGGCGTGCCCTGGAGCCGCCTGGTGCGCGAGGACGCCGTGGTGACCCCCGCCGAACGCGAGGACCAGCCGGGCCATGCCGTCGTCTTCACCGAGAGCTTCCCGACCGCCGACGGCCGGGCGACGCTGGTGCCGGCGCGTTTCGTGGCGGGGCCGGAGCAGCCCGACAGCGAGTTCCCGTTCGTGATCTCCACCGGCCGTGTGCTCGAGCACTGGCACACCGGCGCGATGACGCGCCATGCCGGCGTGCTCGATGCGCTGGCGCCGGTGGCCACCATCAGCCTGCATCCCGACGATGCGCAGCGCCTGGGCGCGGTGCACGGCGGCGTGCTGCGCGTGGAGTCGCACCACGGCGCGATCGAAGGCGTGGCCGACGTGACGCGGGCCGTCAACCCGGGCCACCTGTTCGTGCCCTTCGCCTACTGGGAGGCGGCGGCCAACAAGCTGACCGGTTCGGCGCTCGACGCTTTCGGGAAAATTCCCGGTTTCAAAGTCACGGCGGTGCGCGCTTTCGCGCTGCCAGCTTAGGTTCAAGGGATCGGGGGAGGGCCGGGCCCGGGGCATACTCGTAGGATGTACGAGACCCACTTCGGGATCAGCGGGCCGCCCTTCCAGCTCAGCCCCGACCCGAGCTTCTATTTCGACAGCCTGGGCCACCATGAGGCCCTGTCCACGCTGCGCCGCGGCCTGGCCGACCCGACGGGTTTCGTGGTCGTCAGCGGCGAGATCGGTGCGGGAAAGACCACGCTGGTGCGCACGCTGCTGGCGGAGCTCGACTCCTCGCGGCTGGTGGTCGGCCAGGTGCTGACGACGCAGCTCGACGATACCGAACTGATGCGCAGCCTGGTGATGTCCTTCGGGTTGCCGGCCAAAGCCGAAACGCCGGGCGCACTGAACGACATCCTGCAGAACTTCCTGACCTCGTTGACGCAGGACGGTCGCCGTGCCGTGCTCATCGTCGACGAAGCGCAGAACCTGCACCGCAGTGCCTTCGAGTGGCTGGTGCAGATGGAAAAGGGCAAGGTCGCCGGCCGGGCGCCGCTGAAGATCTGCCTGGTGGGCCAGCCGGAACTGCGCGACCTGGTCGCGTCGGGGGACCTGCTGGCGCTGCGCGAGCGTGTCAGCGCGCAGTGCCACCTCGGGCCACTGGGCCTGAACGAAACCGGCGCCTACATTCGCCACCGCCTCGCCAAGGTCGGCTGGAGCGGCGTTCCCAGCTTCGAGCCCGGGGCCTTCGAGGAGATCCATCGCTGGACGGGCGGCATCCCGCGGCGCATCAACCTGCTGTGCAACCGGCTGATGCTCTCGCGCTTCCTGTCGTCGCAGGTCAAGATCGACGTCGAGGCGGTGGCCGCCACCGCGCAAGACCTGCGCGCCGAGATCGGCGACACCTCGGCACCGCCGCCGCCCGCCGCGGCGCCGTCTGCCGCACCTGCACCGGTTGCCACGCCGGCTCCGTCGCCCGCACCGGCGCTGCCTGTGCTGCGCGAAGCCGTCAAACCCGCACGCCCCTCGGCGCCGATCAAGGTCAAGGCCCCCGCGCAGGCCCCGGCGCCTGCCACCGTCGACGTGGATCTGGAAGTTGACATCGGCGAGCCCCCCGGCGCGGCGCAGCCGGCGCTGCCACCGCTGCGCAGCGGTGAGGAATCGCGCCCGCTGCTGTGCGTGGTCGGTGGGCAAGGCGAGCACGTCAAGGCTGCGGCGCTGATGCATGCCCTCGCGGGCCGGCCCGAACTGCCGGTGACGCTGCTGGTGCGCTGCTATGCGAACAGTGCCTTCGAGCGGCATCGCGACATGTTCGCCGGCCTCGACGTGGCCGGCCGCCTGGTCAGCCTGGGCATCGCCGGCGGCACCTATGCCGGCCGGGCCGCCGAGCTGATGAAGCGCTTCGAGTTCGTCGTCGACCACTGCCAGCCTGCCGCCGTGATCGTGTTCGACGGCAGCGACGCGGCGCTGTCCTGCGGGCTGGTGGCCAGCCGCAAGGGCCTGCCGGTGCTGCACGTGGGCGCCGGCCTGCGCAGCGGCAGCAATGCCGACGCGGCCGACATCACCCGGCGCCTGGCCGACCAGCTCTCCGACGTGCTCTACACCGCCGAGCCGCAGGCCAACCAGCAGCTCGCGCAGGAAGGTGTCGCCGGCGAGCGCATCCAGTTCGTCGGCAATCCGCTTGCCGACGCGCTGCAGATCGCCCTGCGCACCAAGCTGCCGGTGGCCAACCCGCGCGAGCGCCTGGGCCTGCCCGCCAACCTGCTGTCTGACCGCAACGGCTACGGCGTGGTCATCCTCGACGCCATGCCCAACGTGGGCGACCGCCAGGTGCTGTCGGAGCTGATCGCGATCCTGCGCGCCGTCGCACACGACGTGCCGCTGGTCTGGCCGATGCACACGCGCACGCGCGAGCAGCTCTCGCGCTTCAAGCTCGACGCCATCGTCGCCAGCGAGCGCATCGCCACGCTGCCTTCGCAGAGCTACCCGTCGCTGGTGCAGCTGATGTCCAACGCCACCTGCGTGATCACCGATTCGTGGAATGTGCAGGAAGAGGCCACCGTGCTGTCGATCCCCTGCCTGACCATCGGCCTCGGGCAGGAGCGCGCGACGACGGTGTCTGTGGGCTCCAACCTCGTCGTCGGGCGCAACAAGGCGCTGGCGACGCGTGCCATGTGGGACTGCATCTTCAACGGCGGCAAGCGCGGTCGCCTGCCCGAACTGTGGGACGGCCACGCCGCCACGCGCATCGCGGAGCACATGTCGGGCTTCCTGCAGGCGCGGCGCAGCGCGCGCAGCAGCGTCACTGCTTGAGTCTCGCGAATCGCGAAGGCCCGAGCACGCCCGTGGCCAGCGCCGTGCCGAGCAGGATGACCGCGCAGCCCACGGCCATCGCCGCGGTCAGCGGCTCGGCCAGGAACAGCCAGCCCCACAGCACCGCGAAGGCCGGGATCAGGAAGGTCACCGTGATCGCGTTGGCCGGCCCGACGTGCGCGATCAGCCGGAAGTACATCAGGTAGGCCACGCCGGTGCACAGCACGGCCAGCAGCGCCACCATGGCCCAGGCGTGCGCCGACGGCATGACCTGAGGCCACCACCACAGCGCCGGCAAAGCGAGCACCAATGCTGCGGACAGCTGGCTGCCCGCGGCCACCGCCAGCGGCGCCACGCCCTGCAGCCGGCGCTTGGTGTAGTTGGCCGACAGGCCGTACATCAGCGCCGCAGCCAGGCAGGCGACGATCGCCCAGCCGGAGCCGCCCGGCTTGAACGAGGCCTTCTCCCAGGCGAGGCCGAGCACGCCGGCAAAGCCGATCGCCAGACCGGCGATGCGCGGGCCGCTCGGCCGGTCCTTCAGCCACCACCAGCCAATCACCGCGGCGAACAGCGGTGTCGAAGCGTTGAAGATCGACGACAGCCCGGCCGTGATCGACAGCGCGGCATAGCTGAAGCACAGGAAGGGCACCGCCGAGTTGGTGATGCCGACGACGAAGATGCTGCGCCAGTGGCGGCGCAGTTCGCCGAACTGGCCGCGCCAGCGCAGCAGCGGCAGCAGCACGAGCGCCGCGCCGCCGACGCGCACGGCGGCCAGCGCGACCGGGCCGAACTCGGCCGCGCCCAGGCGCATGAACAGGAACGACGCGCCCCACAGCGCGGCGAGGCCAATGAGCTCGCTCAGGTCCGCGGTCTTCACGCGTGGGCCTCGAGCGACAGCAGCGCCTGCTTGCGTTGCACGCCGCCCGCGTAGCCTGTGAGCGAGCCGTCGCGGCCGAGCACGCGGTGGCAAGGCACGACCAGCGAGGCGGGGTTGCGGCCCACGGCGGCGCCCACCGCACGCACCGCCTGCGGCGCACCGATCGCCTGCGCGATCTCGCCGTAGCTGCAGGTGCGGCCGGCCGGGATGCGCAGCAGCGCCTGCCACACCGAACGCTGGAACGGCGTGCCGTGCAGGTCCAGCGGCAGATCGAAGGCATCTGCCTCGCCGGCGAAGTAGCGCTGCAGCGCCTGCGCGGCCCGGCGCAGCAGCGGGTCGTCGTCGCACATCGGCGCGGCGAGTTCGCCGGGGTGATGCTTCTGCCCTTCGAACCACAGGCCGGCGATGCCTGCGGCGGTGCGCGCCACGCGCACCGGGCCGAGCGGCGTGTCGACCAGCGCTTGTGCAGTGCAGACCTTGTTCAAGGTGTCGGTGAGGGTGCTCATGTCGGAGTCTCCAGGCTGTTCCAAAGGCGCAGCACGGCGTAGGCGCGCCACGGCCGCCAGGCCTGCGCCTGCGCGTCGGCATCGCGCTGGTTCTGCGTGCCGAACAGCAGGCGCATCGCCTTCAGCACGGCCACGTCGTTGGGCGGGAAGGCGTCGGGCCAGCCGAGCGCACGCATCGCGATGTAGTGCGCCGTCCACGGGCCGATGCCGGGCAGCTCGCACAACGCGGCGATGAAGTCGTCAGGCGACGCCATCGCCGCCTCGAGTGCGGGCCAGGCCTGCGCCATGGCGATCAGTGCGTTCGAGCGCGTGCGCACGATGCCCAGGCTGGCGACGCTGTCCAGCGTCGCCGCGGCCAGCGTCTGCGGCGACGGGAAGGCACGCGCGAGCGAAGGCCACGGCGTGGCCAGCGGCGTACCGAAACGCTCGACGACGCGGCGTGCCAGCGTGCGCGCCGCCGCCACCGTGACCTGCTGGCCGAGCACGGCGCGCACCGCGAGCTCAAAGGCATCGAGGCTGCCCGGCAGGCGGATGCCCGGCGTGCCCGGCAGATTGGCCAGCGCGGCGTCGATGCCTGCCGGCGCGGCATCGAGATCGAGCCAGCGCCGTGCCGCCGCGATCATGCGCGCGCTCGAAGCGGCGAGCGCCGGCGCGAAGCGCAGCTGCACGCGGTCGCGCGAGGGGTCGAAACGCGCCTCCACCCAGCCCGGCTGCGCGGCCACACTGCCGGCGCGCAGCGTGCGGCGGATCGTCGTGCCGTCGACCTCCTCGATGCCGGGGATGGCGCGCTGCGCGACGAAGCGCAGCAGCGCGACCTGATCGAAAGGCGCACGGTAGGCGAGCGTCAGCGTGATCGCATCCGGCGTCGCATCGGCGCGATCCGGCTCGTCGCCGGCCGCGCCGCGCAGCCGGCTCGGGCTCATGCGGTACTGATGGGCGAACGCCGCATTGAAGCGGCGCAGGCTGCGGAATCCGCTGGCCAGCGCGACCTGCGCGACCGGCAGCGCCGAATCGGTCAGCAGCTGCTTGGCCAGCAGCAGGCGGCGCGTCTGCAGGTACTGCATCGGCGTAACGCCTTGCTCGGCGGCGAAGATGCGTCGCAGGTGGCGGTCGCTGACGCCGAGTTTCGCTGCAAGCGCCGCGAGCGAGGCGGCCTCGCCGCTGGCCGCTTGCGTATTGAGTTCCTGCGCAGCTTGCCGCGCCAGCGTGCGCGACGCGTCCATCACGCTCCACGGCAGGCCGGCGCCCGGCGCGATCTCGGGGCGGCACTTCAGGCAGGGGCGGAACGACGCCGCCTCGGCCTGCGCCGGCGTCTCGAAGAAGCGGCAGTTGCGCTGCAGCGGCGTGCGCACGCGGCAGATCGGCCGGCAGTACACGCCGGTGGAGGTGACGCCGACGAACAGCCGGCCGTCGAAGCGCGCATCGCGGGCGATGAGCACCTGGTAGGCGGCGTCGGGATCGAATGTCATGCAGCCGATTATGGGCACCGCGCCGCATGGCGCTGGCCGTTTTCGGACATGCCCCCAAGGGAGGCTGCGGATCAGCGTTGCAGGACGAGCGAGACGGTCTGCGCGGCGAGCTCGTCGAGGCCGACGCGCTCGCGCTTGCGCGAGTTCGCCTGGTACCAGGTCGCCGAAAAATTGATCGCGCCGAGGATCATCAGCCGCGCGAGCTTCGGGTCGGCGCGCAGCAGCCCGGCGGCGTGCAGTTCGTCGAGCGTATGCTGCCAGAGCGTGTCGTAGCGGTTCTTCAGCGCGACGATGCGGCGCCGGTACGGCGCCGGTAGCGAGCGCCAGTCGTACAGCATCACCGGAACGAAATCACTGCCCGTGTCGTGCAGGATGCCGTAGTGCGTGCGCACGAGGCGCTCGAAGCGCCGCGCCGGCGGCAATGCGTCGTCGCCGAGCACGGCATGTGCGCGCTCCAGCCCCTGGCGCAAGCCTTCTTCCATCACGGCCATCAGCAATTCGTGCTTGTTGGCGAAGTGATAGAACGGACTGCCCGACTGCATGCCCACCGCACGCGCGATATCGCGGATCGTGGTGCCGTCGAAGCCCTTCTCGCGGAACAGTTGCGCCGCGGCGCGCACGAGCTCACCCCTGCGGTTCGGTGTCTCGGAGGTGACTGCAGCCCGGGTTTTCACGCTGACGTGTGGATTTGCGCTTCGCATACAAAGCAACTGCTTGCTTGGCAGCCACAGAATAACAATGCCATCGTGGTGTCGCAATGGCGACAGCCCGTGCAAGCGCCCCGTCCGGAGAGACCGCTTGCAGCTTCTGCAGATCATCATCAGTGGCATCGCGCAAGGCTGCATCTACGGCCTGATCGCGCTGGGCTTCGTGCTGATCTACAAGGCCACCGAGACCGTCAACTTCGCGCAGGGCGAATTGATGATGCTCGGTGCGTTCTGCGGCCTCGGGCTGATGACGATGCTCGGCTTCCCGTTCTGGCTCGCGGTGCTCGCCGCCATCGCGGCCATGGCCGTGTTCGGCATCGCCCTGGAACGGGTCGTCGTGCGGCCCATCCTCGGCCAGCCGGCCTTCTCGGTGGTGATGCTGACCATCGGCATCGGCTACGTGGCGCGCGGCCTGATCACCATGATCCCGACCATCGGCACCGAGACGCACACGCTTCCCGTGCCCTACAAGGACCAGGCCTGGAAGCTCGGCTCGCTGGTGCTCAATGTCGAGCAGCTGGTGGTGATCGCCGCCACAGCCGTGCTCAGCGCGCTGCTGTACCTGATGTTCCGCTACAGCAAGCTGGGCATCGCGATGCAGGCCGCCTCGCAGAACCAGCTGGCGGCCTACTACATGGGCATCCCCGTGAAGCGCCTGAACGGCCTCGTGTGGGGCCTCGCCGCAGCGGTGGCCGCGGTCGCCGGACTGCTGCTCGCGCCGATCACCTTCGTGCACGCGAACATGGGCTTCATCGGTTTGAAGGCCTTCCCGGCGGCGGTGGTCGGCGGCTTCGGCAGCCTGCCGGGCGCCATCGTCGGCGGCCTGGTCATCGGGCTGGTCGAGTCGCTGTCGGGCTTCTACCTGCCCGAGGGCTTCAAGGACATCGCTGCCTACGTGGTCGTGCTGGTGATGCTGGTCGTGCGGCCGAACGGCCTGTTCGGCGAGAAGCTGCGCAAGAAAGTCTGAGCATCCCGATGCGCTTCATCTTCAAGACCCGCTACGAGCAGGACATCCGCATCGCCAAGCACGGCGGCTACCTGTTCTGGTACGGCGCGCTGATGCTCGTGCTGCTCGCCGCGCCCTGGATCTTCCCGGAGTACTGGCTCGCGCAGGTCACCTTCGTTCTGATCTACGGCATCGTCGGCCTCGGGCTGATGCTGCTGTCGGGCTTCACCGGGCAGTTCTCGCTCGGCCACGCCGCCTTCCTGGGTGTCGGCGCCTACACGCAGGCCGCGCTTACCGGCATGGGCATGCCGTTCCCGCTCGCGCTGGTCGTCGCGGCCGCGGTGTCGGCCTTCGTGGGCGTGATCGTCGGCCTGCCGGCGCTGCGCCTGAAGGGCATCTACCTGGGCATCGCCACGCTCGCCTTCGGCTTCATCGTCGAGGAGGTGTTCGCGCGCTGGGAGAGCGTGACCGGCGGCAATGCCGGCAAGCACGTGAAGGCGCCCGACCTGTTCGGCTGGAAGCTCGACTCGGGCGAATCGTTCTACTACCTGTGTCTCGTGCTCGCGGTGCTGGCCACGCTGGCGATCCTGAACCTGCTGCGCTCGCCGACCGGCCGCGCCTTCGTCGCCATCCGCGACTCGGAGATCTCGGCGCAGAGCATGGGCATCCACCTGGCGCGCTTCAAGACGCTGTCGTTCGCGATCTCGGCGGCGCTGGCCGGCGTGGGCGGCGCGCTGTACGCGCACAAGCTGATGTTCATCTCGCCGGATCAGTTCGGCGTGCTGCAGTCGATCGACCTGATCCTGATGATCGTCATCGGCGGCCTGGGCTCGGTGCACGGCGCCTTCCTCGGCGCGATCTTCCTGATCACCATGCCGCAGGTCATCTCATTGGCCAAGGACTACCTGCCCGAGGCCATCGGCATGGCGCCGGGCCTTCAGGGCCTGGTCTACGGCGTGGTGCTGATCGCCTTCGTGCTGTTCGAGCCGCTCGGCCTGTATGGCCGCTGGCTGAAGTTCCGCACCTGGTTCCAGATCTTCCCGTTCTACCGGCGCGGCATGTTCAAGCGGCAGAAGAGCTTCCAGAAATCGGAGCGCCTGAAATGAGCACCGGCGTGCTGCTCTCCGCCAAGGACCTGAGCGTGCGCTTCGGCGGCGTGCTCGCGGTCAACAAGGTCGGCTTCGACGTCCACCGCGGCGAGGTATTCACGCTGATCGGGCCCAACGGTGCCGGCAAGACGACGGTGTTCAACCTGATCAGCCGCATCTACACGCCGACCTCCGGCTCGATCGACTTCGACGGCACGCCGCTGCTCGCCCACGCGCCGCACGAGATCGCCCAGCTCGGCATCGCGCGCACCTTCCAGAACATCGAGCTGTTCGAGCACGCCACGGTGCTGCAGAACCTGCTGATTGGCCGCCATGTGCACCGCGAGACGGGCTTCTGGAGCCAGCTGTTCTTCACGCCGGCCACGCGCGCCGCCGAGGTCCGCACGCGCCACAAGGCCGAAGAGGTGATCGAGCTGCTCGACCTGCAGCACCACCGCGAGTCGCTCGTCGCCGGGCTGCCCTACGGCGTGCGCAAGGTGGTCGAGCTGGCGCGGGCGCTGTGCACCGAGCCCAAGCTGCTGCTGCTGGACGAACCTTCGTCGGGCCTGAACGTCGAGGAGACCGACGACATGGCCTTCTGGATCGGCGACATCCGCGACGAGCTCGGCGTGACGGTGCTGATGGTCGAGCACGACATGTCGCTCGTCTCCAAGGTGTCGGACCGCGTGCTGGCGATGAACCAGGGCGAGGTGCTGGCGCTGGGCACGCCGGCCGAGGTGCAGCGCCATCCCGGCGTGATCGAGGCTTACCTCGGCGCGGCCGGCGACGTGGAAAGCCTGCGGAGGAAGGCGGCATGAGAGCGAGCGCTGCGCCGGGCCGCCCCAAGCAAGCGAGCATCCCCTCGGGGGATCGCTCGCTGTACCCGGCGAGCGAGGGGCAGTCATGACATCGATCCTCAAGCTCGCCAACGTGGAAAGCAGCTACGGGCCGATCCGCGCCATCCGCGGTGTCAGCCTGCAGGTCGTGAAGGGGCAGATCGCCACCGTGCTCGGCTCCAACGGCGCCGGCAAGACGACCATCCTCAAGACCATCTCCGGCATCCTCGACCCGACCAAGGGCTCGGTGCTGTTCAAGGGCGAGGACATCACCGCGCGCGACCCGGCGCTGATCGTGCAGCGCGGCCTCAGCCACGTGCCCGAGGGACGCGAGGTGTTCCCGCTGCTGTCGGTGCACGACAACCTGCTGATGGGCGCCTACACGCGCCGCGACCGCGACGGCGTGGCGCGCGACATCGAGACGGTGTACGGCTACTTCCCGATCCTGCGCGAGCGGCGCGCACAGGACGCCGGGTTGCTCTCGGGCGGGCAGCAGCAGATGCTGGCGATCTCTCGCGCGCTGATGGCCGCGCCCGAGCTGATGCTGCTCGACGAGCCCAGCCTCGGCCTCTCGCCCCGGCTGACGCGCGAGATCTTCGAGATCGTCATCCGCATCAACCGCGAGCGCGGCACCACGCTGCTGCTGGTGGAGCAGAACGCCAACATGGCATTGAATGTGGCCGACCAAGGCTACGTGCTGGAGAACGGTCGCATCGTCATGGAAGACACATGCGAGCGCCTGCGCGAGAAGGACGACATCAAGGAGTTCTACCTCGGCATGAAGGAAGCCGGCGCTCGCGGCGACAGGCGCTGGAAGAAGAAGAAGACGTGGAGATGAGCCCGTGGCGAACATCTGGGACCTGAACCACCTGCAGCCGCGCACCGACGTCGTCGTGGCGGGCGAGACCATGCCCGCGCTGTTCTGGAACGCGGTGGCGCAGCGCGGCGAGCAGGTCTTCATGCGCCAGAAGGAACTCGGCCTGTGGCGCGAGTGGACCTGGGCGCAGACCGGCGAGGCGGTGCGCGAGATCGCCAACGGCCTGTTGAGCCTGGGCTTCCAGCGCGGCGAGTGCGCCTCGATCTTGTCCAACACCGTCGTCGAGTGGATGCTGGCCGACATGGCGATCCTGTCGTGCGCCGGCGTGAGCAACGGCATCTACCCGACCGATTCCGCGGAGCAGGCGCAGTATCTGTGCGAAGACTCGCGCACGACGGTGCTGTTCGTCGAGGACGAGGAGCAGCTCGACAAGGCGCTCGAGGTGCGCGAGCGCCTGCCGCTGCTGCGCAAGATCGTCGTGTTCGACACCAAGGGCCTGCGCGATTTCCGCGACGTGGGCGTGATCGACCTGGCCGCGCTGCGCGAGCTCGGGCGCATCCACGCGAAGGACCACCCCGGCGCCATGCAGGCGCGCGTGGCGGCCTGCCAGCCGGCGGACCTGGCGATCCTCGTCTACACCTCGGGCACCACCGGCAAGCCCAAGGGGGCGATGCATTCGCACGCCGGGCTGATCTACACGGTGCGCGGCTACAACCGCATCGTCGCGCAGGACGAGCGTGACGAGCGCATGTGCTTCCTGCCGCTGTGCCACATCGCCGAGCGCATCGGCGGTGCCTTCTTCGCCGTCTACACCGGCTCGGTGCTCAACTTCGTCGAGCGGCCCGAGACGGTGCCGGAGAACGTGCGCGAGATCTCGCCGACGGTGTTCACCGCCGTGCCGCGCGTGTGGGAGAAGTTCTACTCCGCGGTGACGATCGCGCTGCGCGAATCGAGCCGGCTGCAGCAGCTGGCCTACGCCTGGGGCATCGGCGTGGGCATGCGCATCGCCGACCGCATTCTGGCCCGCCAGCCGGTGAGCGCGTGGCTGAAGCTGCAGTTCCACGTCGCGCGGCTGATCGCGCTGAACAACGTGCGCAAGCTGATCGGTGTGCACCGCGCGCGCTTCTGCGTCACCGGCGCGGCGCCGATCTCGCCCGATCTCGTCAAGTGGTACCTGGCGCTGGGCGTGCCGATGGCCGAGGTCTGGGGCATGACCGAGACCTGCGGCGCGGCCACATCGACGCCGGCCGGCGGCATCAAGCCCGGCATGGTGGGGCCGGCCTGCCCGTTCAACGAAGTTCGGCTCGACCCGATCACCAACGAGATCCAGGTGCGCGGCCCGAACGTCTTCATGGGCTACCTGAACCTGCCCGAGAAGACCGCCGAGACCTTCACGCCCGACGGCTGGCTGCGCACCGGCGACGTCGGCCAGGTCGACGAGGACGGCTACTACCGCATCACCGACCGCATGAAGGACATCATCATCACGGCCGGCGGCAAGAACGTCACGCCCAGCGAGATCGAGAACGACCTGAAGTTCTCGCCCTACATCACCGACGCGGTGGTGATCGGCGACAAGCGGCCCTACCTGACGGTGATCGTGATGATCGACCAGGAGAACGTCGAGAAGTTCGCCCAGGACCGCGACATCCCGTTCAGCAACTACACCAGCCTGACGCGTGCGGCCGAGGTGCAGCAGTTGATCTGGGACGAGATCGAGCGCGTCAACCGCAAGTTCGCGCGCGTGGAGCAGATCAAGAAGTTCTTCCTGCTCGAGACGCAACTCGGCGCCGAGGACGAGGAACTCACGCCGACGATGAAGCTCAAGCGCAAGTTCGTCGAGAAGAAGTACGCCGAGCGTATCGAGGCGTTGTACCGCTGACCCGTCCACCCAAGGAGACAGACCATGAAACCAGGTTCTCAGCTTCGCTGCCGCGCTGCTCGCGCTGGCCGGCGCATCGAGCCAGGCGCAGACGTCGCAGGGCGTCAGCAAGAACGAGATCGTGCTCGGCTCGATCCAGGACCTGTCGGGGCCGATCGCGGGCTTCGGCAAGCAGGTGCGCCAGGGCATGCTGCTGCGCGTGGACGAGCTCAACGAGCAGGGCGGCATCAACGGCCGCAAGATCAGGCTGCTGATCGAGGACTCGGCCTACGACCCCAAGAAGGCCGTGCTGGCGGCGCAGAAGCTCGTCAACCAGGACAAGATCTTCGCGATGGTCGCTCACATCGGCACGCCGACGAACAACGCGGCGATGCCGGTGCAGTTCGAGAAGAACGTGATCAACTTCTTCCCGGTGACCGCGGCGCGCGAGATGACCGAGCCGGTGCACAAGCTCAAGTTCGCCGGCGGATCGAGCTACTACGACCAGATGCGCGTCGCCTTGCCGCGCCTGATCAAGGACAAGGGCGCGAAGAAGATCTGCACGATCTACCAGGACGACGAGTTCGGCCTGGAGGTGTTCCGCGGTGCCGAGGCCGGGCTGAAGGCCGTGGGCATGGACTTCACCGAGAAGACTACCTACAAGCGCGGTGCGACCGACTTCTCGTCGCAGGTGGCGCGCATGAAGGCGGCCAACTGCGATCTGGTGGTGCTGGGCACGATCATCCGCGAGACCATCGGCACCATCGCCGAGGGCCGCAAGACGGGCTTCAACCCGGCCTACCTGGGCTCCAGCGCCACCTACACCGACCTGATCCACAAGCTGGGCAAGAAGGCGATGGACGGCCTGTACGCCACGCACACCGTGCAGCATCCGTACATGGACGAGGTGTCGCCGAAGATCGCCTTCTGGGCCAAGAAGTACCAGACCAAGTTCGGCGACGACCCGACGGTGTTCTCGGTGTACGGCTATTCGGCCATCGACACCTTCATCCAGGCCGCGCAGAAGGCCGGCCCGAACCTGAGCACGGACAGCTTCATCAAGGCGATGGAGTCGCTGACCTTCCCGCCCGACATGTTCGGCTCGGCCGAACTCACCTTCGGGCCGGCCAAGCGCGCGGGCAGCAACATGACGCGCATGTCGCAACTGCAGGACGAGCGCTGGAAGCCGGTGACCGAGTACGTCAAGCCGCAGTGAGTCTTCGGGGCCGCCGCCGCGCGCAGGTGCGGCGGCGGTACCACGGGGTGGCAACCCCTAGCGACGTTGGCCCGCCAATGCGCTTAGAGTGTGATCATCGCGCACACAGATGCGCAAACTCACCACGAGTGACGTGAAGCGCACGGTTGCTCGGCGTACCGAGGGGACCGACATGAACGCACGTACCACCGCGGGCCGCGCCCGCAGGAATCCCGTTGCCGCGCTGGTCGCGGCACTGTTCGTCGTGCCGGCCGGCGTGCACGCGCAGCCGTCCACCACCGAACTCGCGCCGGTGCTGATCACCGGCTCGCGCCTGCCCAGCACGCCCAGCGGCCTGGCGCAGAACGTGACCGTGATCGACCAGAAGCAGATCCAGGAGTCCCATCCCGGGCGCATCGAGGACGTGCTCGGCCGCATCACCGGCGTCTATGTCGACCAGGCAGGGCAGGCGGGCGGGTTCTCGTCGCTGTACATGCGCGGCGCGGAGCAGAGCCACCTGTTGATCATGGTCGACGGCGTGAAGGTCAACGACCCGACCACGACGCGCGGCAGTGCCTACGACCTGTCGTCGATCGACGTGAACCAGATCGAGCGTATCGAGGTGCTGCGCGGTCCGGCGTCGGCCATCCATGGCGGCGAGGCGCTCGCGGGTGTGATCAACATCATCACGCGCCGGCCGGTCCAGGACGGCGTGAGCGGCAGCGGCTACCTCGCGGCCGGCCAGGGCCGCTTCGGCAAGGCCGGCGGCTCGGTGGCGGCAGGCAACGAGACGCTGCGTGCGCAGCTCGGGGTCGGCAGCAGCCGCGAAGGCAGCGCCTCCAGCGATGGCGAGCTCGAGCAGAACAACCTGTCCGGATCGCTGCGCTTCGTGCCCGGTGGCACGATCAGCGGCGAGCTCCATTTCCACCGCAGCGACCGCAAGAGCAGCGCCTTCCCCGACGACAGTGGCGGCCCGCGCCTGGCCGTCAACCGCGAGAAGACCACTCGGGATGCCACCGACACGATCTACGGCGCCAGCCTGGGCGGCGGCGATGCCGCGACGCTGCGCGTGCAGGCGGCCGTGTCGGTCTATGAACGCGACGAAGAGGCGAACAATGCCTTCATCGACGGCGGCGTGCGCTTCCCGGTGCCGGCCTTCGCCAGCGACACCCATTTCAAGCGCACGACCGCGACGATCACGGCCACGCACGAGTACAACGAGCGCGCCAGCGTCGTTGCCGGCCTGGAGCGCCAGACCGAGGACGGCGAGCTCAGCAGCGTCGGCGACTTCGACTTCGACGGCCTGCCCGACACGCTGCAGTTCGGCCTGAAGCGCAGCACCAGCTCGGTCTTCGTCGAGGGGCGCTTTCGTGTTGCCGACCCGGTGTCGCTGCAGATCGGTGTGCGACGCGACAAGGTCGAAGGGCTGGACGCCGAGACCACGCCCCACCTCGGCGCGGTGTGGGACCTTCCCGGCGGAGCCACCACGCTGAAGGCCACCTACAGCAAGGGCTTCAAGCCGCCGAGCTTCTTCGCGTTGGGCTTCCCGATCGGCGGCAACCCGGCATTGCGGCCGGAACGCAGCCGCAATGCCGAGCTGACCGTGGCGCACCGTTTCGACGGCGAGGCGAACTCGCTGCACGTCAGCGTCTTCCGCATCGACTACAAGGACCTGGTCGACTTCGACGGCAACACCTTCCAGAACGTCAACCGCGGTGCGATCGTCGTCAAGGGCATCGAGCCGACGCTCAAGCTGCAGTTGGGCAGGCAGCTGCGCACGCAACTCGGTGTGACGCTGCTCAACATCGACGAGAAAGACGGCCTGGCGACCTTGCGCAACCGGCCGGAGAAGCGTGCCGCGGCCAGCCTCGTGTACGACATCGACGACCGGGCCTCGCTGTTCGCGGGCTTGTCCTACACGGGCAGCTACCTCGATCGGTCCAACCCGACGGGCGACATCATCATGCCCGGCTACTCGACCGTCGATCTGGCCTACTCGCGGCGCTTCGGCCCGCTGCAGGCGAAGTTCGCGCTGGACAACCTTTTCGACAAGAACTACGAACAGTTCGTCGGATTCCCGGCGCGCGAGCGCCGGCTGCGAGTCGAACTGCGCGCCGAGTTCTAGGCCGCTCGGGCCCGCTGGCGGCGCGCCGCCAGCGCGGCCACCAGCACGACCACCCACGCGATCATCATGCCCATGCCTTCGCGGGCGGTTTCTTCTTCCCACCAGACGTCGCGGCGCCAGAAGTTGGGCATCGCAGGCCAGTAGAAGACCATCAGGCCGAACCACACGGCCACGCTCGCCCACAGAAGCGGCATCGCCGCCGGGGCGCGCAATGCCTGCGGCCGCAGCGCGACGAGCAGGCACCACACCGCCGGCACGGCGTAGTAGACCGCCCACAGCAGGCCGTCGGGGTCGTTGTACTGCACCCCGACGAAGGCGAGCATGACGAGGGCGAGGAAGATGTTCAGGATGCGCACAGTCGACCTTGTCTCCCGGGATGCGGGGTTCGGCGTCGAGATCAGGGCGAGAAACTGTCGCTCTTGATGTAGGCGACGACGCCCATGCGTTGCTGGTACGAGAAGACCTGCTTCCACGACGGCATCTTGCGGAAGCCGTTGGTCACGCGGTCGAAGATGTGGTCGGCATCCATCGCACCCGGGTTGAGCTTCGGCGCCTTGCCGGGGTAGGCGCTGTTGCCGTGACAGTGGCGGCACTGCTCCTGCCAGACCTGTTCGCCGAGCTTGATGTTCGCGGCGTCGTTCATGTAGGCGACGTCGAAGGTCGGCACCGGTTCGTCGGCGGCCGGCTTGCCGGCTTCCTGGGCACGCACCGGCGCCAGGCCGGTGGCTAGCGGGGCCAGCAGCCCCGTCAACAGGGCGAAGGTCGCATACCGGTGTCGAACGTTCATCGCTTCAGCTTCCCATGCAGCTCTAGAACGGAAAGGCCACCGCGTCCCGAAGGTCGCGGTGGCGCCGGGCCGCGGCCTACGGAACGATCTTGTAGATCGTGTCCAGCGAGCCGTTCGGGCCGGTGGTGATGGAGGTCAGCACGTAGACCTCGCCATTGGCGTCCTGCGCGAAGGCCAGCACGTAGGGCAGCTTGCCCGGCATGTTGGTGACTTCGGCGACTTCCATCGACCACTTGCCGTCGCCGCCCTTCGTGCCGATGAAGATCTGGCCGTCCATCTCGGCGAACGACTTGCTCCAGTCGCCGAAGATGTACTTGCCCTTCATCGCCGCGTTGGCGCCGCGGTACACGTAGCCGCCGGTCACCGAGATGCCCTTGCAGCCGTTCGGCTTGGCGGTGCAGTTGTTGTATTCGATGATCGCCGGCGTGATGCCTGACTTGTCGCAGCTGGCCGGGTGGTCATCGGGCTTCAGGTAGTCGAAGCAGCGCATGTTGCCTTCGATCCGACGCCAGCCCATGTTCTGGCCCTTGCCGATCAGCTTGATCGTCTCGTAGCTGTTCTGCTGCACGTCGCCGCAGTAGAGCTCGGCCGCGGTGCTGCCCATGTCGAACGAGCAGCGCCACGGATTGCGCACGCCGTAGGCCCAGATCTCCGGGTTCACGTCCTTCTTGCCGGCGAAAGGGTTGTCCGGCGGGATGCCGTACGGCTTGCCCGGCGAACGTGTGTCGACATCGATGCGCAGGATCTTGCCCAGGTTGATGGTCAGGTCCTGGCCATTGCCGGTCATCGGGTTGTGGCCGATGCCCCAGTCGTTCGCGTAGCCGCCGTCACCCGTGGAGACGTAGAGCTTGCCGTCCGGGCCGAAGCCGATCCAGTGGCCGTTGTGGTTGAACTGCGGCCAGGAGTTCGACATGATCCGGCGCGCGCTGCTCGGGTCGGCCGCGTTGCGGTCGGACGCCGATACGGTGTATTCCTCGACCACGTTGCTGTGGTCGTACCAGAGCATCTGGCCGAGGTCGCTCTGGTAGTCGAGGTGCGCGCTGTAGGCCACGTAGAACTTGCCGTTCTCCTTGAACTTCGGGTGGAACGCGAGGCCGAGCAGGCCGCGCTCGTCGAAGTCGTGGAACAGCGGCTTGATCTTGCTGCGAATGTCGAGGAACGGGTTCGGCGCGAGCTTGCCGTTGTCCAGAATCCGGATCCGGCCGTTCTGCTCGACGATGAACATGCGGCTGTCGCCGGGCGGCTGAACCATGGCCAGCGGCGTGTTGATGCCGGTGATCACCTTCTCGAGCTTGATCTTGGCCTGCGCGAACACCGTGGTGCTCGACAAGGCCATGACGGCAGAGGCGGCCGCGGCCGCCAGGTACTTCATTGCACTCATCTGTCTCCTCCAATACTGTCGTTGAGAACTTCGAGACATAGGGCATGCCGTCAGTCGTCTGCCTCGAAGTGCAAACCGACAGCCATCCCCCGAAAGGGATCATTCGAGTGTAGGAACGTCATTTGATGACCCTATAGGGACTTGTATGTATACAAAGCCGCCGCGCCGAGCTCGCGCGGCTCAGGAGACGATGTAAGCCGCGGCCCCGGTGGACAGCAGCTTGCCGTCGGCATCGAAAAACTCCATGCGCGTTGACGCCACGCGCGAACCCAGGCGCAGCACCTGCGCCCGCAGCTCGAATCGCTCGCCAATGGCCGGCCGCAGGTAGTCGATGCGCAGGTCGATGGTGCCGAGCTTCCCAAAACGGTGCAGCCGCTGCAGCGCAGGCTCGTCCATGTGGCGTGCGCCGATGGCGGCCATCACGGCCAGGCCGCCCATCGCGTCGAGCCCGGCGCTGACCACGCCGCCGTGCAGCCGCTGGTGCGTGTAGTGCCCGATCAGGTCGTTGCGCATCTCGATGTGGCCGGTCACGCCCTCGGCCGACACCGTGCCGATGCGCAGCCCGAGCAGGCGATTGAAGACGATGCGCTGCTCGAAGATCTCCTTCAGGCCACTCACGAAGTCGGGCTCGAAACCTGGCGTGCCGGGCATGCTGTCTCCTCAGAGGCCGAGCTGTCGCGCGGCCAGTTCCTTCATGATCTCTTCGGCGCCACCGCCGATCATCATCACCTTGGCTTCGCGGTAGATACGCTCGCACTTCGTGCCGCGCATGAAGCCCATGCCGCCGAGGATCTGCACGGCCTGGTCGGCGGCGTGCTGCATGGTCTGGGTGGCGTGGTTCTTCAGCAGGCACAGGTCGGCCACCCACTCGGGCCCGGTGTCGCCGGCCTCCTGGCGCTCGACCAGCGCATGCAGCCAGGCGCGGGCGCTGGCGATGCGCATGCGCATGTCCATCAGCTTGTGGCGGATCACCTGGTGCTCGACCAGCGAGGCGCCGAAGGTCTTGCGCTGCCGTGCCCAGTCGAGCGCTTCGTCCAGGCAAACCTGCGCGAACGCGACGGCGCCGGCGGACATCAGCAATCTCTCGCCGTTGAAGTTCTGCATGATCATGTGAAAGCCCGCGCCTTCGTCGCCGAGCAGGTGATCCAGCGGCACACGCACGCCGTCGAAGCGCAACTGCGCGGTGTCGCTGCACCACCAGCCCATCTTGGCCAGGGGTGATCGGGTCAGCCCCGGCGTGTCGCCCGGCACCACGACCAGCGAGATGCCGGCCGCACCCGGGCCGCCGGTGCGCACGGCCAGCGTGATCCAGTCGGCACGCATGCCGGAGGTGATGAATGTCTTTTCGCCATCGATGACCCATTCCTGGCCGTCGCGCCGCGCCTTCGTGCACAGGCGCGCCACGTCGGAGCCGCCGCCCGGTTCGGTGATGGCCAGCGCGGCGATCTTCTCGCCGGCGAGGACCTCCGGAACGATGCGCCGCTGCAGCGCCTGGCTGCCGTGCGCCACGATCGGCGGCAGGCCGATGCTGTGCGAGAACAGGCTGGCCATCAGGCCGCCGCTGCCGGCGCGCGCGATCTCCTCTGTGGCGACCAGCCGGTACCACCCATCGGCTGGTGTGCCGCCCAGCGATTCGGGATAGCCCAGGCCGAGCAGGCCCATCTCGGCAGCGCGCCGGTACAGCGAGCGCGGGAAACTCCCGGCCTCGTCCCACGCATTGACGTGCGGCGCGATCTCGCGCTCGACGAACGTGCGCACGCTGTCGCGAAAGGTCTCGTGATCGGGGGCGAAGGGCATGCGCGAAGGGTTCACCAAGCAAATGCTTGGTGATTGCCCGACAGTGTGTCGGCCTCGATAATGCACTGTCAATTCGGACAAGACAGAGCCGAACGCACTGAGGAGACGACGGTGACCCACGCGATGATCTTCGAGGCCGTGCGCACGCCGCGCGGCAAGGGCAAGAAGGACGGCAGCCTGCACGAGGTCAAGCCGGTCGACCTGCTCGCCGGGCTGCTCGTCAAGCTGCAGAAGCGGCTGGACTTCGATCCGACGCAGCTCGACGACGTGGTGATGGGCGTCGTCTCGCCGATCGGCGAGCAGGGCTCGGTGATCGCCAAGACGGCAGCGCTGAAGGCCGGCTGGGACTTCCGCGTGGCCGGCATGCAGATCAACCGCTTCTGCGCCTCGGGCCTGGAGGCGGTCAACCTCGCCGCGCAGAAGGTCGCCAGCGGCTGGGAGGACCTGGTCGTCGCCGGCGGCGTCGAAAGCATGTCGCGCGTGCCCATCGGCAGCGACGGCGGTGCCTGGGCGCAGGATCCGGCCACCAACTTCGCCACCGGCTTCGTGCCGCAGGGCATCGGTGCCGACCTGATCGCCACGCTCGGTGGCTGGAGCCGCGAAGACGTCGATCGCTTCGCGCTCGCCTCGCAGCAGCGCGCCAGCGCGGCGCAGGCGGCGGGGCGCTTCGATCGTTCCGTCATTGCCGTCGAAGACGAGATCGGCCTGCCGGTGCTCGACCGCGACGAGTTCATCAAGCCGCGCACCACGCTCGAAGGCCTGTCGCAGCTCAAGCTGGCCTTCGGCGAGCTCGGGGCGATGGGCTTCGATGCGGTGGCGCTGGCGCGCTACCCGCAGGTCGAGCGCATCGAGCACGTGCACACGGCAGGCAACTCCTCGGGCATCGTCGATGGCGCCGCGGCGGTGCTGATCGGCAGCGAGGCCAAGGGCCGCGCGCTCGGCCTCGCACCGCGCGGGCGCATCGTCGCCACCGCGCTGTCGGGCGCCGACCCGACCATCATGCTCACAGGGCCGATGCCGGCATCGCGCAAGGTGCTCGCCAAGGCCGGCTTGACCATCGACGACATCGACCTGTTCGAGGTCAACGAGGCCTTCGCCGCCGTGCCGATGCGTTTCATGGCCGAGATGGGCGTGCCGCACGAAAAGGTCAATGTCAACGGCGGGGCCATCGCTCTGGGCCACCCGCTGGGCGCCACCGGCGCCATGCTGCTGGGCACGCTGCTCGACGAGCTGGAGCGGCGCCAGCTCAAGCGCGGCCTGATCACGCTGTGCGTGGGTGGCGGCATGGGCATCGCGACAATCATCGAGAGGGTGTGAGCGTGCAGACCATCCGCTACGAACTCGGCGCCGACGGCATCGCCACGATCACCCACGACGCGCCCGGCGCACCGGTCAACACCATGACCGAGCAGTGGCAGGCCGACCTGGCCGATGCCGTGTCGCGCATCGAGGCCGACAAGGAGCGCATCCAGGGTGTGCTCGTCACGTCGGCCAAGAAGACCTTCTTCGCCGGCGCGCAACTCGACAACGTCCTCAAGCTGAAGACCGAGGATGCCGCCGCGGGCTTCAAGGGCATCGAGGCGATGAAGGCCTGCTTCCGCCGTCTGGAGACGATGGGCCGCCCAGTGGTCGCCTTGCTGGGCGGCGCCGCGCTCGGCGGCGGCTGGGAGGTGGCGCTGGCGGCGCACGCACGCTTTGCGCTGGACGACCGCAAGATCCAGTTCGGCACGCCGGAGGTGTCGCTCGGTCTGATCCCCGGCGCGACCGGCATCACCAAGACCGTGCGACTGCTCGGCCTGATGGCGGCGCAGCCTTACCTGATGGAGGGCAAGCTGTTCGGCCCGCGCGAAGCGCTGGAACTCGGCCTCGTCGATGGCCTGGGCGCGACGATGGACGAACTGCGCACGATGGCGCTGGCCTGGATCGCCGAGAACCCGCAAGCGGTGCAGCCCTGGGACCGCAAGGACTACCGCATGCCCGGTGGCTCGCCGAGCAGCCCGAAGATCGCCATGGGGCTGACGGTGGCGCCGGCCATGCTGGCGGCGAAGACGCACGGCCTGTACCCGGCGGCGCAGGCCATCCTCGAGACCATGGTCGAGGGTGCGATGGTCGACTACGACACCGCCACGCGCATCGAGAGCCGCAAGCTCGCCAAGATCATGGTCGGGCAGAACGCCAAGAACATGATCACGGCGTTCTTCTTCAACCTGAATGCCATCAAGTCGGGCAAGTCGCGGCCGCAAGGCCATGCGCCATGGAAACCCGCCAGGGTCGGCGTGCTCGGCGCCGGCATGATGGGTTCGGGCATTGCGCACGCGAACGCGGCGCGCGGCATCCCCTGTGTGCTCAAGGACGTTTCGATCGAGAAAGCACGCGCCGGCCACGAGGCCGTGCGCAAGATCACGGCGCCGCTGTTGGCCAAGGGCCGCATCGACGAGGTCAAGCAGGCGGCGCTGCTCAACCTGATCACGCCCACTGCGGATGCAGCCGACCTGAAAGGCTGCGACCTGATCATCGAGGCAGTGTTCGAGCAGCGCCAGCTGAAGGCGCAGGTGACGCATGAGGCCGAGCCGATGCTCGCTGCCGGCGGCGTGTTCGCTTCCAACACCTCCACGCTGCCGATCGGCGGCCTCGCCCAGGCCAGCGCCGCGCCGCAGCGCTTCGTCGGGCTGCACTTCTTCTCGCCGGTGCACAAGATGAAGCTGGTCGAGATCATCCGCGGCCCGGCCACCGATGACGAGACCGTGGCGCGTGCCTACGACTACGTGCTGGCGCTGGGCAAGACGCCGATCGTCGTCAACGATTCGCGCGGCTTCTTCACCAGCCGGGTGTTCGGCACCTACGTGATGGAAGGTGCCGCGATGCTTGCCGAGGGCATTGCCGCGCCGCTGATCGAGCATGCGGCGGTGGCCGCGGGCATGCCGGTCGGCCCGCTGGCGGTGATCGACGAGACCTCGCTGTCGCTGTCGGTCCACGTGATGGAGCAGACCCGCGCCGACCTGGCTGCGGCCGGGCAGGCTTACCAGCCGGGGGCCGGCGAACTGCTGATCGAACGCATGGTCAAGGAGTTCAAGCGTCCCGGCCGGGCCGGCGGCGGCGGCTTCTACGACTACCCGGCGGGCCAGCCCAAGCACCTGTGGCCGGGGCTGAAAGAGCACTTCGAACGCGCTGCATCCGCAGCCGACGTGGCGGAGCTGAAGCAGAGGCTGCTGTATCGGCAGTCCATCGAGACGGCGCGCTGTCTGGCCGAGAACGTGTTGACGAGCGTGCACGAGGCCAACGTCGGCTCGATCTTCGGCATCGGTTTTCCGGCCTGGACGGGCGGGGCACTGCAGTTCGTCGCCTCCGAAGGGATCGACAGCTTCCTGCGCAACGCCGCGGCCTTGGCCGCCCGCCATGGCGAACGGTTCGCCCTGTCGCCGGCGGTGCAGGAGACGTTGCGCCGGGCGCTGGCCTGATCCGGCGGCGGCCGGAAATGAAAAGGCCCCGCAAGCGGGGCCTCTTTCAAGAGCGAGAAGTGATCACTTCAGGCTCAGGATCCAGGCAACGAGCTTCTTCGACTCGGCCTCGTTGACCTGCGCGTTGGCGGGCATCGGGATCTGGCCCCAGACGCCCACGCCGCCCTTGATGACCTTGGCAGCCAGCTTGTCGGCCGCATCCTTCTGGCCGGCATACTTGGCAGCCACTTCCTTGTAGGACGGGCCGAGGACCTTCTTGTCCGTGGCGTGGCAGGCCAGGCAGTTCTTGGCCTTGGCCAGGGCTTCGTCGGCCACGGCGGGAGCGGAAACGGTGGCGGCAGCGGCCACGAGGGCGAGAACGGGGAACAGCTTCATGATTTCCTTTCGGGGTCAAACGGGAAATTCTGCGGATGTTTCGGCACCCGCCCAACCGAGCGGTCGGCTACATTGGCTCTAACGGATTGTAGGGGCCGCGGTTGACGCGCATCTTGCAGCGATTTCCCGCACCCTGGAGTTTCATACATGTTTTTCGTGATCATCGGTGTGCTGATCATCGTGGCCAACCTGCTCGGTATCGGCCCGATGGCCAACTGGAACTGGAACATCTCCGGCGACCTGTGGAAGTTCTGCGTGCCGTTCGGCCTGGCCGCAGTCTGGTGGGCCTGGGCTGACGCCACCGGCTACAACAAGCGCCGTGAAATGGAAAAGATGGACGAGCGTCGCCGCAATCGGCGTGAGCAGAACCTCGTGGCGCTGGGCATGGACAAGACCGCCCGCCGCGCCAAGAAGGCCGCCAAGCGCTGAAAGCGGCCGCCGGGCCGCCTTGGCCCGAGCAACTCAGTCGAACTTGTCCAGCACCGCGCCCGAGCTTGCGCTCGAAGCGTTCATCGCGAACTTGGCCAGCACGCCGCGTGTGTAACGCGGCGAAGGACGCTTCCATGACTGCCGGCGTCGAGCCAGTTCTTCGTCGCTCACGTTGAGCTGCAGCGTCAGGGTGCGGGCATCGATGGTGATCGAGTCGCCTTCGTTGACCAGAGCGATGTTGCCGCCTTCATAGGCTTCGGGGGCCACGTGGCCGACCACCATGCCCCAGGTGCCACCGGAGAAGCGCCCGTCGGTGACCAGGCCGACCGACTCGCCCAGGCCCTGGCCGATCAGCGCCCCGGTGGGTGCGAGCATTTCCGGCATGCCCGGGCCGCCCTTCGGGCCCAGGTAGCGCAGCACCATCACGTCGCCCGCGACGATCTTGTTGGCCATGATGGCCGCCAGCGCCGACTGCTCGTCGTCGAACACGCGCGCCGGGCCGGTGATGGTCGGGTTCTTCAGGCCGGTGATCTTGGCCACGCAGCCTTCGGGCGACAGGTTGCCGCGCAGGATGGCCAGGTGGCCCTGCGCGTACATCGGCTTGTCGATGGTGCGGATCACGTCCTGGTCGGCACGCGGCACGTCGGGCACGTCGGCCAGCGACTCGGCGATCGTCTTTCCGGTGATCGTCATGCAGTCGCCGTGCAGCAGCCCGGCCTTGAGCAACACCTTCATGACCTGCGGGATGCCACCCGCGAGGTGCAGGTCCACCGCCAGGTACTTGCCGCTCGGCTTGAGGTCGCAGATCACCGGGGTGCGCTGGCGTACGCGCTCGAAGTCGTCGATCGTCCACTCGACGCCGGCCGCGTGGGCGATGGCCAGGAAGTGCAGCACCGCGTTGGTGGAGCCACCGGTGGCCATGATCACCGCCACGGCGTTCTCGATCGCCTTCTTGGTGACGATGTCGCGCGGCTTCAGGTCCTTCTTGATGGCCTCGACCAGCACGCGTGCCGACTCGCGCGCCGAGTTCATCTTCTCGTCGTGCGGGTTGGCCATGGTCGACGAGTACGGCAGCGACAGGCCCAGCGCCTCGAAGGCCGAGCTCATCGTGTTGGCGGTGTACATGCCGCCGCAGGAGCCGGGGCCGGGGATGGCGCGGCGCTCGATCTGGCAGAAGTCCTCTTTCGCTCATTGTGGCGCTGAACTGGCTGGACGGCCTGAACACGCTGACGATGTTCAGGTCCTGGCCCTTGTAGTGGCCGGGCAGGATGGTGCCGCCGTAGACATAGATCGCCGGCACGTTGGCGCGCAGCATGCCCATCATGCCGCCGGGCATGTTCTTGTCGCAGCCGCCGACGACGACCACGCCGTCCATCCACTGGCCGCCCACGCAGGTCTCGATGCAGTCGGCGATCACCTCGCGCGACACCAGGCTGTGGCTTCTCGCGCCCTCGGTGCCCAGGGCCATGCCGTCGCTGATGGTCGGCGTGCCGAAGATCTGCGCGTTGCCGCCGGCCGCCTCGATGCCTTCGACCGCCGCGTCGGCCAGCTTCTGCAGGCCGGAGTTGCAGGGCGTGATCGTCGAGTGGCCGTTGGCCACGCCGATCATCGGCTTCTTGAAGTCGCCTTCCTCGTAGCCCAGCGCGTAGTACATGGAGCGGTTGGGCGCGCGGGCCGTGCCCTCGGTGATGTTGGCGGAACGGCGGTTGATCTTCATGGACGCACTCCTTCGGCTGGGAGCCGAAGTATCGGCCCGGCGCAGCCATGCGTCCAATCGATCTGAGCTGCCCTATTGATATGCTGTGCATATGAAAGCCCTCGACGATGCGCCGCCGGAGATCGAGTTGCGCCTGTGGCGGCAGTTTCTCGCCGTGGCCGAGGCATTGCATTTCGGCCGCGCGGCGCAGCGTCTGCACATGACGCAGCCGCCGCTGACCCAGGCGATCCAGCAGCTCGAGCGGCGGCTGGGCATGGCCTTGTTCGAGCGCACGCGCCGCAGCGTCGCACTGACGCCGGCCGGCGCGGCGCTGGTGGAGCCGGCGAGGCAGTTGCTGCTGCAGGCCGCGGCACTGGGTGTTCGCGCACGCGACGCCGCCGGCGGCGAGGTCGGCCGCATCCGGCTCGGTTTCGTCTCCACCGTCGGATTCGGGCCTCTGCCCACGTGGCTGCGCGCCTTTCGCGAGGCTCACCCAGGCATCGCGATGGAACTGCGCGAGGCCACCGGCGATGTGCAGTTCGAGGCCTTTGCGCAGCGCGAGCTCGATGCCGGCTTCGTGCTGCATGCGCCGGGCATCGCACCGCCGCCGCTGCTGCAGCGGCTGTCGCTGGGCATCGAGCCACTGGTGCTGGTGCTGCCCGAATCGTCGCCGAAGCGGCCGAGTGCGGCGCAACTGCTGAGCGAACCGCTGGTGATCTTCCCGCGCGCCATCGCACCCTCCCTGTACGACGCGGTGCTGGCCTTCTACCACCGCCACGGCGCGACACCGGTGATCGCGCAGGAGGCCATCCAGATGCAGACCATCGTCAACCTCGTGTCGGCGGGTCTCGGGCTCTCTCTGGTGCCGGAATCGATGCGGCTCCTGCAGCGGCCGGGGAGTGGTCTATCGCAACCTGCCGGCCGCCCTCTCCGAGGGCGCACCGCGCTGCGAGACGAGCCTGCTGTGGCGGCCCGATGCGCCGCCGGCCGTGCTGCGCTTCGTGAACTTCGTTCGAGAAAGCGCCTGAACCTCGCGCCTGCGGGCTCAGTCCCGCGAGCGTTGCACGGCGATCGCGCCGATCGTGTCGCCGTGCCTGAAGGAGTGCACGGCCAGGTGGAAAGCCCGGCCGTCCCACTCCAGCCGCACATCGCGCGCGGCCGGTGACAGGCCGGCCTCGAAGCTGGCGGGCTCCAGAGACAGGCCGCTGCCCACCGCCTTCAGGCAGGCCTCCTTGCGGGTCCAGCCCTGAAGGAAGAGCAGTTCGCGCGCGGTCGGCTCCTCGTCGCACTCCGCCAGCTCGCGCTGCTCGTCGGTTGTGAAGCAACGCTGGGCCAGCGCCTCCAGGTCGTCGACGCGGTGCAGCACCTCGATGTCCACGCCGATCTCACCTTGCGCGGCCAGCGCGAGCGCACCGATCTCGGCACTGTGGCTGAGATTGAAGGTCGGGGCATCTTCCGCATCCAGGCGGGGCTTGCCCTGCACCGATTCGAGAAAGCGCAGCGAGGCCGGCGTGCGTCCCATGGCTTGGGCGAGCAGGCCTCGCAGCTGCGTGTGGGCGGCAAGGTAGCGCCGCCGGTCACGCTCGAAGGCGAAACGCGCGGCGCGAGCCCGTTCGTCGGCCGACAGCCAGCCGAGCTGTGCGGCCGAGGGTTCGCCCGCCAGGTCGAACAGCCACAGCCGCACGCCGGGCCAGCCGGCCAGCGCGCTCAGGTCGGTGGCACCTGCCCGAGCCGCGGCACCCGTCATGCCTCAGCCGCGCAGGCCCTTGACGATGCGGCCGATCCAGCCGGAGGCGGGCGCCGCTGCGGCGTCGGGCGCGGCCGAGGCCGCTGCGTCGGGCTGCGCTGCGATCTGCGCCAGCGTCTCGAAGATCAGCCGGCGCACGCCCAGCCGCAGGCCGAGCCGCTTCTCGATCTCGACCACCGCGCGCATTGCCAGCAGCGAGTGTCCGCCGAGGTCGAAGAAGTTGTCGGCCAGGCCGACACGCTCCACGCCCAGCAGCTTCTGCCAGATCTCGGCGATGGCGATCTCGGCGGGCGTGGCCGGCGCAGCGAAGGCGCCGCGCCGCCCGTCGTCGGCGGCCCCGCCGATGCCCGGCAGCGCCTGCATGGCCACCTTGCCGTTGGGCAGCAGCGGCACCGCGTCGATCGCCACATAGTGCTGCGGCAGCATGTACTCGGGCAGGTTGGTGCGCAGGTGTTCGCGCAGTTCCGCAGGCGGTGGCAGCGCGCCACGGGCGACGACGTAGGCGACCAGGCGTGCGTCGCCGGGCTGCACTTCTCGCACCGCGGCCACGACCCGTGCTACCGCGGGGTGCGAGGCCAGTTGCGCCTCGATCTCGCCGAGTTCGATGCGGTGGCCGCGCAGCTTGACCTGCGAGTCCAGCCGGCCAAGGTGCTCGAGCTGGCCGTCGGCCCGCCAACGACCCTGGTCGCCCGTGCGGTACAGGCCAGCGCCTGGGGCCAGCGGATCGGCGATGAATCGCTCGGCCGTGAGCTCGGGTCGGTGCAGGTAGCCGCTGGCCAGGCCCGCCCCGCCGATGAAGATCTCGCCGGCCACACCGATCGGGCAGGGCGCGCCGCGCACATCGAGTACGCGCAACGTGGTGTTGGCGATCGGCGTGCCGATGCTGATGCCTTGCTCCGGGGAATGCACACGCCAGCAACTCGACCACACCGTGGTTTCTGTCGGGCCGTACATGTTCCACAGAGCGCCGGTGCGCTGCATCAGCTGCGTGGCCAGGTCCAGCGGCAAGGCTTCGCCGCCGACCAGTGAGCTGAAATGCGTGCCGCCTTCCCAGCCGGAGTCGATCAGCATGCGCCAGGTCGAAGGCGTGGCCTGCATGACGGTGGCCGCACTGCTCTCGACGAGCGCACGCAGCGCGCGGCCATCACCCACGTCGTCGCGGCTGGCCAGCACCACCGTGGCGCCGACGGTCAGGGGCAGCAGCAGCTCGAGCACGGCGATGTCGAACGACAGAGTGGTCACCGCCACGATGCGATCGGCGGCTTTCAGACCGGGCTCGCGCTGCATGCTGAGCAGGAAGTTGACGACCGCGCGGTGCGGCAGCACCACGCCCTTTGGCCGGCCGGTGGAGCCGGAGGTGTAGATCACGTAGGCCGGGTCCTCGGCTCGCGCGTCGCGCTCGGCATCGGCTGGCAGCGCATCGTCGTCCTGGCGGTCGATGGCCGCGGCGTCGATGTCGAGCAGCACCGCGCTCTGACGCGGCCAGTCGATGGCCTGAATGGTCGACGAGTCGGCCACCAGCATCGCCAGTTTCGCGTCGGTGGCCATGTACTGCAGGCGCTCGGCGGGGTAGGCCGGGTCCAGCGGCACGTAGGCTGCTCCGGCCCGCATGATGGCCTGCTGCGCGACCAGCATCGCCGGCGAACGCTCCAGGCACAGGCCGACGAGCGCACCGCGCCCGATGCCGCGAGAGCGCAGCAGCCGGGCCAGCCGGTTGGCGCGCCGGTCGAGCTCGGCATAGTCGAGCGTCTCTTCGCTGGAGACAATGGCTTCGTTCTGCGGCGTGCGCTGCATCTGCGCGGCGATCAGCTCGACCACGGTGACGGGCGGCAAGTCCATGGTGCGGCCCAGGCTCCACGAAGCGATGGCATCGCGCTCGGCCGGCGTGGCCACGTCGATCTGGTCGACGCGCATGTCCGGCGCCTGCAGCGCGGCGCTCAGCACGCCGGAGAAGCGCTCGCCGAGCCGCTGAGCCGTGGCGCCGGTGAAGATGTCGGTGTTGTAGGTCAGGCCGCCGGTCAGGCCGCCCTCGTGCTCGAGGAACCACAGGCCCAGGTCTTCCGCCGACCCGGGCTGGAACAGCAGCACCTGTTCCTGCTGCAGGCCGCCCCACTGGCGCAGGCGCTGGCGTGCGTCCTGGAAGGAGAAGAAGGCCTGGTAGATCGGCGAGCGGCTCTCGTCGCGTGCCACGCGCAACTCGCGCACCAGATGCTCGAAGGGGACATCCGGCGCGCCGAAGGCGTCCAGCACGGCAGCGCGAACATGGTGTACCAGCTCGCGGAAGCTGCCCTCGGGCTTCACGGTGAGCCGCAGCGGCAGCGCATTGACGAAGAAGCCCATCACCTTCTCGAGCGCGCTGTCGTTGCGCCCGCGCACCGGCGTGCCGATGACGATGTCGTGCTGGCCGCTCAGGCGGCTCAGCAGCAGCGCGTAGGCCGCCAGCAGCGTCATGAACAGCGTGGCGTCGAAATTCCGCCCGAACTGCCGGGCCGCGTCGACCAGTTCCTTCGAGCAATTCAGCCATTGCGTGCTGCCCTCGCCAGAAGCGCGCGGCGGGCGGCTGCGGTCTGTCGGCAGGGCCAGCGGCTCGGGCAAGTCCGCCAGGCGCTGCTTCCAGTGCTGCACCTGCTCGCGCAGTTCGTCGCTGGCCAGCCACTGCTGCTGGCCGGCGGCGAAGTCGGCGTAGGTGATCGGCAGCGGCGGGAGCGAGTGCGGCTGGCCCGCCACGAACGCGCCGTAGATCGCCGCCATCTCCTCGTAGAACAGGTCGAACGACCAGCCGTCCCAGATCGCATGGTGCGGCATGAAGAACAGCACGTGCTCCTGCGGGCCGAGTCGGTACAGGCCGTGGCGGAACATCGGGGCGGTGCCGATGTCGATGGGCACGGCAACCCGCGCCTTCATGCGCGCGAGCAGCTCGGCCTCGCGCTCGGCAGCGGTCAGGTCGGAGAGGTCCTCGATCGGCCCGAGCGAGAGCACGAGCTCGGGCGTGATGCGCTGCATTGGCTCGCCGTCGGCATCGGCGACCAGAGCGGTGCGCAGGATGGGCTGGCGGCGCACCATCTCGTTGAGAGCACGCTCCAGCGCCGCGACGTCCAGCGGCCCGGTGAGGCGGTGCGCCGACGGCGTGTTGTAGGTGACGCGGCCGGGCTCCAACTGCTCGAGGAACCACAGGCGCTGCTGCATCAACGACAACGGCGCGCGGTCGGCCTCGGCGCGAGCCGGGGCCGCGGCCGGCGTCGCTGTTGCGGCCGTGGCCGGCATCGCGGACGCCGAGCGCGCATCCAGCCAGGCGGCCAGCTGCGTCACGGTGGGCGCCTCGAAGATCGCGCGCAACGGCACGCGTGCGCCGGTGCTGCGGCCCAGCGAATTGGCCAGCTGCGTGGCGAGCAGCGAGTGCCCGCCGAGTTGGAAGAAGTTGTCGTCGTCGCCGAGGCCGGGGAGGGCCAGAACCGACTCCATGGCCGAAGCGACGATCTGCTCGGTCGGCGTGCGAGGCGTCGTACGGCGCACCGCCTCGGAGGCGGCCAGCACTGGTGCGGGCAAGGCACGGCGATCGGTCTTGCCGTTGGGCAGCAAAGGGATCGAGTCGAGCACCACAAAATGCTGCGGGATCATGTAGTCCGGCAGCAGGGTCGACAGGTGCTGGCGAAGTTCGGCCGAGTCGGGCGCGGCGCTCTGGGGCACCACGTAGGCGACGATGCGCACGTCACCGGGGCGCATCTCGCGTGTCACCGCCAGTGCGCGTTGCACCTTCGGATGCGCTGCGAGATTGGATTCGATGTCGCCGAGCTCGATGCGGTAGCCGCGCAGCTTGATCTGGTGGTCGATGCGGCCCAGGCATTCGAGCAGCCCGTCATTGCGCCAGCGGCCGAGGTCTCCGGTGCGGTAGCGGGTTGCACCGGGCAAGCCCAGCGGATCGGGAACGAACCGGTCTGCATTGAGGTCGGGCCGTTCGTGATACCCGAGTGTGACGCCTTCGCCGGCAATGACCAACTCGCCGATCGCACCCATCGGCAGCAGGCGCAGCTTGTCGTCGACCACATCGAAGCGCGTGTTGGCGATCGGTGCACCGATCGGAATGCCACGCTCCGGATCGTGAACGCGCCAGCAGCTCGACCACACGGTGGTTTCGGTGGGGCCGTACATGTTCCAGAGCTCGCCAGTGCGGACGAGGAGCTGCCGGGCCAGGTCGGCCGGCAGGGGCTCACCGCCGACCAGGGCCTTGAACGCGCTTCCGCCCTGCCATCCGGCGTCGATCAGCAGGCGCCAGCTCGAGGGCGTGGCCTGCATCACCGTGGCCTTGCTGCCCTCGACCAGGCTGCGCAGCGCCTGGCCGTCGGCAACCTCGTCGCGGCTGGCGAGCACCACCGTGGCACCGACAGACAGCGGCAATAGCAGTTCCAGCACCGCGATATCGAACGACAGCGTCGTGACGGCGACGAGGCGGTCCGCGGCCGTCAGCCCCGGCTCGCGCTTCATGCTGTGCAGGAAGTTGACGACGGCGCGGTGCGGTACCAGCACGCCCTTGGGGCGTCCGGTCGAGCCAGATGTGTAAATGACGTAGGCGACGTCGTCCACGCTTCGCGCAGGACCCTGGAATCCCTGAAGCGGGGCCAGTGTGTCCACGGCCAGCGGTTCGGCGCCGGGGAAGTGCCAAGGGCCGTCGACCCCGGCATCGGTGGCGACGATGCGCAACTTCGCGTCGCTGGCCATGAAGGCCAGGCGATCGGCCGGGAACGACGGGTCCAGCGGCACGTAGCCCGCGCCGCAGCGCAGCACGCCGAGCATTGCGACAAGCATGTGCTCGTTGCGTGAACATGAAATGCCGACCCGTTCGCCCGGGCCGATGCCGCGACTCTGCAGTGCCTGCGCCAGTGCATCGGCGCGCGCCTGCAATTCGCCGTAACGCATCGATCGCTCACCGCTGACCACGGCCACCGCATCCGGCGTGGCACTGGCTTGCGCGGCAATCAGGTCGTCGACGGCCTGGATGCGATCATGATCTGCGGTGCTCGCGTTGAAGCGGGCCAGCAAGCCACGTTCGGCATCTGTCGGCGCCAACGCAGCGGCCAGCGCACACGTATCGTCAGCGGCCAGTCGCTGCAGGGCAGCGGCATACAGCTCCAGCCAGCGCTGCACCGTGGCGGCATCGAAGAGATCGGTGTTGTACTGGCACTCGAGCACCAGCGTGTCGTCGATCTGGCTGACGTTCAGGAACAGCTCGAAATTCTCGAAGCTGCGCGGGTTGCCGCGCACCGAAACGCGCAGCGATTCGTCCGACAGCTCGCTCTCGGCGATGGCCGTGTCGAGGTTGAACAGGACCGACACCAGCGGCAACCGGCTGGGGTCGCGCGGCAGCTGCAACTTCTGCAGCAGGCCGCCGAGCGTGCATTGCTGGTGGTCGTAGGCGTCCAGTGTGGCCGTGCGCGAGGCCTCCAGGAGCGCCTTCGCACCCTGGTCGATGTCGAACGACAGACGCACCGGCAGCAGGTTCAGGCAGTGACCGACCAGATCGTCGTGACCGGCGGCAGCTTGCCCGGCGGCGGGAACGCCGACGACCACATCCGAAGTACCGCTCAGCCGGCCGACGAGTGCGCCGAACAGGCCGAACAGGGTGCTGAACAGGCTGCTGCCGTGGCGTGCAGCCAGCTTGCGTGCGGCCTGCGCCAGGCCAGCGTCGATGACAAGGTCTTCGCGCCGCGACGCGAAGCTGCGGTAGGCCGGCCGCGGACGGTCGCACGGCAGCTCCAGCGGCATGCCGCCGCCGTCGTGCACGCCGATCCAGTAGCGCTCGTCGCGCTCGCGTTCCGCTTGCGCCTCCGGGGCGGCCAGCGCGAGCGCATGGTCGCCGAATGGGTAGGCCGGCGCCAGCGCAGCGGCCTGGCCGCTGCGCTGCGCGCGGTACAGGCGCATCAGGTCGTGCGACATCACGCCGAGCGACCAGCCGTCGCAGACGATGTGGTGCGCGGTAAGGATCAGTTCGTGCGACGTGTCGCTGGTCGAGGCCAGCGTGGCGCGCACCAGCGGGCCGTTGCCCAGGTCGAAGGGCGTCTCGACCGCGAGGCGCCGCTCGTCGGCGAGTCGCTGTTCCGCTGCTTGGGCACCGAGTGCGCGCAGGTCGAGCCGGTTCAAGGCCAGCCGCGGCTCGCCGCCGATGACGAGTTCGGTGCCCTCGGGGCCGATGGTGCTGCGCAGCGCCTCGTGGCGCTCGCACAGCGCGAGCAGCGCCGCCTGCAGTGCCTGCGCATCGACAGGGCCCGCCATCCGCAGCGAGGCCGATTCGTTGTAGGCCAGCGAGGCCTCGGTGCCGAGCTGGTCGGCATGCCAGATCTCGCGCTGCGCTTCTGTCGTGGGAACGACGCGCTCGATCTCGCCACCGGCGAACGGGTCGAAGTCGTCAGGGTCGGCGGACGGGCTGCCGTTGTCCTGCAGGCTGCTGATCACGGGGCTGCAACGATCGTTCATGACACCGCCACGAACTTGCCGGGTTGCTGCGGATGCGGCACGAACCATTGCGGCTTGCCGTCCGGCCCTCGCCCCAGGCGCGCACCGGGCACCGGCGGCTTGGACGCGTCGACGGCGGCCGGCATGTCGGCGCGCCGAGGCAGGAATTCGGCCTGCTGCAGCTCGGCGATGGACTCGCGGAAGGCCGACTTGATGACGGCGATGTCGGCCGCGCTGTGCGCCGTGGTCATGAAGCAGGGGAAGTTGTCGAGGATGTGCACGCCGCGGCTGCGCATCATCGCGAACAGCAAGTCCTGCAGCGGGTGGTCTTCCTGCCAGCTGACGCGCCACAGCGAGGCGAAGTGGCGGATCTCCAGCGGTGCGCCGACCTCGCGGCAATAGGCGTTGAGCTCGTCCGCAAAGGCGCCGGTCAGGTCGTTCAGCCCGGACTGCAGCGACGGGCCGGCCTGCTTGAGGTGCAGCAGCGAGGCCTTGGCCGCGGCCAGTGCCAGCGGATGCCGCACGAAGGTGCCGGCGAAGTAGGTCACCCCCACGGTGGGCACGGAGTCGTCGCCGAACTGCCAGGCACCGCCGTCCAGCGCGTCCATGAACTCGCGCTTGCCGGCCACCACGCCGATCGGGAAGCCGCCGCCCACCACCTTGCCGTAGCAGGCCAGATCGGCGCGGATGTCGAACAGCGCCTGCACGCCGCCCGGGTGCGAGCGGAAGCCGGTGATGACCTCGTCGAAGATCAGGCAGCTGCCGGCCTTCGTGGTGATCTCGCGCAGTTCCTTGAGGAAGGGGATCGGGCGGAAGTCGGGGCGGCGGCTCTGCACCACCTCGACCAGCACGGCGGCCAGATCGTCGGCGTTGCTGCGGATGAACTCCAGCGCCTCGGGCGTGCCGTACTCGAGCACGCGCACGTCGCCGAACACGCCGGGCATGATGCCCGGTGCGGCCGGGATGCCCTTGCCGCCGCGGCCGGCGCGCACCAGCACCTCATCGAAGGTGCCGTGGTACGAGCCGGTGAACAGCACCACCGTATTGCGGCCGGTAACGGTGCGCGCCATGCGGATGGCGGCCATCACTGCCTCGGAACCGGTGTTGCACAGGCCGGCGCGGTCGAAGCCGGTGAACTCGCAGATCAGCTGCGCCACCTCTCCGGCCAGCGGATGCTGCGGGCCGATGTCGTAGCCGTCGTCGAGCTGCTTGCGCACTGCGTCGTTGATGAAGTCGGGCTGCCAGCCGAACAGGTTCATGCCGAAGCCGTTGAGCACGTCGACGTATTCGTTGCCGTCGAGGTCCCACATGCGCGAGCCCTTGCTGCGCTCGATGACGATCTGGTAGACGATCTCCTTGATCGTCGGGCGGAAGCCGTTGACGACGCGCGGGTCGGCCAGATGCGGCCGGTGCGCGACGGTGTAGGCCTTGCTCTTGGCCGTGCGCTCGATGTAGCGGCGCATGAAGGCACCGAGCCGGGCGCGCTGCCGGTCGGTGATGCTGCCCGGCTGCGTGTGAATGCGGGCAATGGCGCCAAAGGCCTTCTTGACGTCGTAGGTGATCGGCTTGACCGGCTCGTCGCCTGCGGGTGCGGCGGCCTCCGGCGCGGCGGCTTGCACCGGCGCAGCGACGGCGGGCGCCACCGGCGCGGGCGCTGGCGCGGTCAGCACCGCCTGGCCTGCAGCGCCGAGCAGCGCGAGCTGCTGCGACATCAGCTGCATCTGCTGCTGGATCAGTTGTTGCAGCATCGGGCTGGAGGCGTTCACCGGCTGCATCGCCATCGGCTGGAAGACCGCGGCGGCGACGGTCGATGGCATCGCCGACGCAGGCTGCGCGGACACGGGTGCCGCGGCCACCGGGGCCACGGCCGGCGCCGCTTCGGCGGGCAGCGTCTCGTCGAGGTACTGCGCGAGGGCGTCGAGGCTGCGCAGTTTCTCCATCAGCTGGCGGAAGGTGACCGCCACGCCGAACTGGCGCTTCACCTGCAGCGCGGCCTGCGTCAGCGTGAGCGAGTCCAGGCCGAGCTGCAGGAAGTCCATCGACGTGTCGGCCTGGGCGAGGTCGACGCCGGCGACGTCCTCGAACACCGTTCGCAGGCGCGCCACGAGTTGCGGTCGGCGCGAAGCCGACGGTGCAGCAACGGGAGCGGAAGCCGGGGCAGTGGTGGGTGCAGTCATGGTGGCAGTGGCTACGGGAGCAGCAGGATTCGAAACGGGGGTGGCGTCAAGCCAGTGGCGCTTGCGCTCGAAGGGATAGCCGGGCAGCGGCACGCGCTGGCGCCGCGTGGCGGAAGTTGCGGCGAAGGGCAGCTCGCGGCCCAGCGTCCACAGCTCGCCCTGGGCGAGCGCGAAACGCGCGGCTTCGGCCTCCGGCGCATCGGCCAGGCTGGGCACGGCGGCGATGGTTTGCTGGCGAGCGAGCGCGGTCAGCGCGCCGCGCGGGCCGAGCTCGATGAAGATCGCCGGATGGCGCTCTTTCGCCGTGCGCAGCGCCGGCGCAAAGCGCACCGGCTCGCGCAGATGGCGTGCCCAGTACTGCGGGTCGCGGGCCTGTGCGTCGGTCAACCAGGTGCCGGTCATGGTGGAGACGATCGGGATCGTCGGCGCGTTCAGGCGCGCCTGGCGCACCTCGCGCTCGAAGGGCTCCACCGCCGGCTCCATCTGGGCGGAATGGAAGGCGTGCGAGGTGTGCAGCACGCGCACCGCGTGGCCCTGCGCTTCGAGTTTGGCAGCGCAGGCATCGATCGCCTCGGCCGGGCCGGCCAGCACGCATGCGTTGGGGCCGTTCTCGGCGGCCAGCGAGATCTGCGGCGGAATCAGCGGCGCGAGCGCCTCCGCCCCGAGCCGCACCGACAGCATGCGGCCTGCCGGCAATGCCTGCATCAGCGCACCGCGGCGCGCCACGAGGCGGGCGCCGTCGGCCAGCGACATCACGCCGGAGACCACCGCCGCGGCGAACTCGCCGATGCTGTGGCCGAGCAAGGCAGAGGGCTGCGCGCCGCGCGCCAGCCAGGCTTGCGCGAGCGCATATTCCAGGCAGAACAGCGCAGGCTGGGTGGTGCCGGTGTGCGACAGATCGTCATGGCCGTCGAACATGCGCGAGCGGATGTCGAAGCCCAGCCAGGGCTGCAGCGCGGCGGCGCAGGCGTCGAAGGCCTCGCGGAAGGCGGGGTCCTGCGCATGCAGCTGGCGGCCCATGCCGGCGTACTGCGAGCCCTGGCCGGTGAACATCCACACCAGCGCCGGGCTGGCGCCGAGCGATTTGCCCGTGACACGCTGTGCTGCATCGGCACCGCGCAGTGCGGTCACGGCTTCGGCGATGGATTCGGCGCGAACGACCAGGCGCTCCGCAAAGCGGCTGCGGCCGGCGCGCAGCGTGTGCGCCACGTCGGCCAGATCGAGCTGCGGATGGGCTTCGAGGTGCGCGGCGAGCTGTGCCGCCATCGTGTCCAGCGCGCTGCGCGTGCGGGCCGAGAGTTGCAGCAGCTGCGGCCCGTCGCCGGGCGGCAGCGGCACCGGCAGCGGCGCCTCTTCCATCACCACGTGGGCGTTGGTACCGCCGATGCCGAAGGCGCTCACGCCGGCGCGGCGCGGCTCGTGCGCGCGCGGCCAGGCGGCCAGGCTCGCATTGACGACGAAGGGGCTGGACGCGAAATCGATCGACGGGTGAGGCGTGTCGTAGTGGATGCTCGGCGGCAGCTGTTCGCGTGCGAGCGACAGTGCCGTCTTGATGACGCCGGCGGCACCCGCCGCGATGACCATGTGGCCGACATTGCTCTTGAGCGAGCCGACGCGGCAGAAGCCGGTGTCGGCCGTGCTGCGGCGGAAGGCTCGGGTCAGGCCCTCGATCTCGATCGGGTCGCCCATCGGCGTGGCGGTACCGTGTGTCTCGACGTAGGAAACGCTGCGCGCGTCGATGCCGGCATCCTGCTGCGCGGCGGCGATCACGGCAGCCTGGCCGACCGAACTCACCGCCGTGAAGCTGGCCTTGTCGCGGCCGTCGTTGTTGACGGCCACGCCGCGGATCAGCGCGTAGACGGTGTCGCCGTCGGCCTGCGCATCGCTCAGCCGCTTGAGCACCACGACGGCTGAACCGTCGCTGAACACCGTGCCGGCGGCCTGCGCGTCGAAGCTGCGAGTGCGCGCGTCGGGCGACAGGATCGAGCCTTCCTGGTGCAGGTAGCCGCTCCTCGGCGGGCAGTGGATGGAGCTGCCGCCGGCCAGCGCCATGCCGCATTGCCCGGCGCGCAGGCTGAGCACCGCCTGCGCGATGGCCACCAGCGAGGTCGAGCAGGCGGTGTTCATGCTGATCGCCGGGCCGGTCAGGTCGAGCCGGTTGGCCACGCGCGTGGCGATGTAATCCTTCTCGTTGGCCAGCATCGCCTGGAACTCGCCGAAGGCCTCCACGCGCTGCGGATGGCGCGACACGTGCTGCTGGAAGTAGGTGGCGTTGTGCATGCCGGCGAACACACCGACCGGCACGCTGCCGCCGTCGGGTGTGTGGCCGGCGTGCTCCAGCGCGTGCCAGCACAGCTCGAGGAAGACGCGCTGCTGCGGATCCATCAGCTCGGCTTCGCGAGGCGGTATGCCGAAGAAGGCAGCGTCGAACATCTCCACGCCGTCGACGACGCCGCGCGCCTTCACGTACAAGGGGTCGAACGTCAGCGAGGCGGGCAGGCTGGGGTCGAGTTCCTCGACGCTGAAGTGGCGGATGCTGTCGCGGCCGTGGCACAGGTTGTCCCAGAACTGCTCCACGTCGGATGCGCCGGGGAAGCGGCCGGCCATGCCGATGACGGCGATCGGCTCGTCCACGCGGGACGGGTCGACGCGGCGTGCGACGCGGCGCGCTTCGACCGCGGCGTCGTCAGCCGTGCCGGCGATCTCGCGGGCCAGCGCCGCCGGCGTCGGCAGGCGCAGGAAGGCGGTGGTCGACAACGCGCCCGTGCCGTTGCGCTTGAGCCCGGCGAGCACCTTCAGCACCAGCAAAGAATTGCCGCCGAGCTCGAAGAAGTTGTCGTCGCGGCCGACGCTGTCGATCTTCAGCACCGCGCTGAAGGCGGCGCAGATCGCCTGCTCGACGGCGCCTTGCGGCGCCTCGAAGGGTGTGCCCAGGTCCGGGCGGCCGGCAGGGGCGGCGGGCAGGGCGCGCCGGTCCAGCTTGCCGTTGAGCGTGACCGGGAGCGCGTCCAGCCACACCCAGGTGTTGGGCACCATGAACTCGGGCAGGCTCGCACCGAGGTGGGCACGAAGTTCGGCGGCCGTCGGCGCGCTGCCGGCCGGCACGATGTAGCCGACGAGCCGCACCGCGTTGCCGTTCTCGGCCGGCGCGGCCACGGCGCAGGATTTCACCTGCGGGTGGCTGGCCAGCGCGGCCTCGATCTCGCCCAGCTCGATACGGAAACCGCGGATCTTGACCTGTGCGTCGGCGCGGCCGACGAACTCGATGCGGCCGTCGGGCAGAAAGCGCACGCGGTCGCCGGTGCGGTACAGGCGATCGCCCGCGGCACCGAAGGGATCGGGGACGAACCGCTCGGCGGTCAGCGCTTCGCGCTTGAGGTAACCCTTGGCCAGGCCCGGCCCGCCAACGAACAGCTCACCGACCAGCCCGCTCGGCAACGGCTGCAGGCTCGGGCTCAGCACATAGGCGAGCGTGTCGTTGATCGGCCGGCCGATCGGCACCGAGCGCGCGTCCGCGGGCAGGTCGTGCGGGATCGTGCAGGTCGTGGTGAAGGTCGTGCACTCGGTCGGGCCGTAGCCGTTGATCAGCGTGAGGCCGGGCAGGGCCTGCAAGGCGCGTCGCACGTGCGCGACCGACAGCGCCTCGCCGCCGATGAGCAACTGGCGCAGGCCGGCGAGCTGGGTCGGATCGTCGTCGACCACGGCGTTGAACAGTGCGGCGGTCAGCCAGGCGGTCGTTACCTCGCCGTCGCGGATGCTGCGCGCCAGGCCGGCGGCGGTGGGCAGCGCCTCGTCGTGCAGAACGCAGCGGCCGCCGTTGAGCAGCGGCCCCCACACTTCCAGTGTCGATGCGTCGAAGCCCAGCGGCGCGGCGTGCAGCATGGCGCGGCCCGGCAGGTCGACGTAGTGCGCGTCGACGACCAGTCGCAGGATCGAGCGGTGCCGGATCTCGATGCCCTTGGGCGTGCCCGTGGAACCGGACGTGTACATCACATAGGCCACGCTGTCGCCATCGGCATGCGTCGGGCGAAGTGTCTCCGCCGCACCCGACTGCAATTCTTCAATGGCCAGCACCGACAGGCCCGCAGGCAGCAATGCGCGATGCGCGCTCGAGGCGATCGCCACGCGCACGTCGGCGTCGGCGACCGTGAAGGCCAGACGCTCGGCGGGGTGGTGGGTGTCCAGCGGCACGTAGGCGGCGCCGACCTTCAGGATCGCGAGCAGGGCGACGATGCCGTCGAATGAACGCTCCAGCGCCACACCGACGCGCTCGCCGGCCTGCACGCCGGCAGCTTGCAACTGCGCCCCCAGGCGCGTCGACGCGGCATCGAGCGCGTGATAGCTCAGCCGCTGCGCGCCGAGCTGAAGCGCGGCGGCGTTGCCGTGCGCTTGCACCACCTGGGCGAACAGCCCATGCACGGTGAGCGCGGGATCGCGCTGCTGCAGCGGCGGGTTCCAGTCGACGAACTGGCGCTGCCGTTCATCGGCCAGCAGGTTGTCGATCTCGGCGAGCCGTGCCTGCGGCCGCTCGACGAACTGGCGAGCCACATGCACGACGCAGGCGAGCACCGCCGCGGCCTGCGCGCGGTCGAGTCGACGGGCATCGAAATCGAGCTGGATTTCGTCGCCGTCGGTGGTGACACGGAGGATCTCGATCGGCGCCTCGGCCGCGCCCGCGTGGCGCTGCTGCACGTTGATGCGGGCGATCCATTGCGTCACGTCCAGCGAAGTCTCCTGCGCCGACGCTACCGATCCGAGCCAGCGGACCGAGAGCAGGCACCATGCGGCGTCGACCAGGGCATTCGGTGTCCAGCCGGCCTGCCGCGTCATTTCGTTCAGCTGAGCGAGAAGGCGAGGCTCCATCGCAACAGACACTCGATCGCGGGGGGCCCCCTGCTGGGCATGTTGCGGCGGGACGAACAGGTCGGCCTCGGACAGCGACGGCACGTCGAGCTCCGCGGCGGAGAGGGGCTTCGTCTGCATGCGGGATTCGCCAGTCATGGTCCAGTTCGTCCAGGAGGACCGCGCAGCGGTTTGGTGCGCTCGCAAACGGGTTTCTGGACGAGGGTGCGAAACCCGCACGACCTGTGTGCCGGTACCGGTGGCCCGACCTTCTGAGGTTGAGGGTCATTATGGTGGGCGAGTGCTAGCTGCGGACCCCTAAGACGGGTGGATCAAGCCCCGCAAAGCGATGCGCATACTGCGAGTGTGCAAATTTCGACATTCCTCAAAGGGGCCTCGACGGCCGGTTGGGCAGCGACGGCGTTCGGCGTGGCCGCCTTGGTGTTCTTCTCGGACGGATTCCAGTTGGCCGGGGCCGACGGCGCCGAGACCCGCCCGGCTTCAGCAGTGCCGCTGGCCGTGCTCGGCGACTCGGACAGCCACTCGTACCAGGACAAGGTCTCCTTCCCTGCGGGCAGCGGAAAGCGCGGTGGCGCTTACCGGGCCACCACGCTGCAATGGACCGAGGTGCTCGCGCGCCTGCGAGCGCAGGAACTCGACCAGGGTGAATGGGGCGTCTGGGGAGTGCATCGCATCGTGGCGCGAGTGCAGGAGTGGGTGGGTCTGCAGAACCGGGCGCCGCGCAAGGAGGACTACCAGTACAACTTCGCAATCTCCGGTGCCGGTTGCGAGACGTTGACCACGGGCGGTGGCCGACAGGTCCAGAGGCTGCTGGCACTGATGGATCGCGAGCCGGCGCGCTGGCGCGAAGGCGTGGTGGTGCTTCGCATCGGCGTCAACAGCTTCGGCATGGACGACGGTCTTGATCAGTTCGCACGCGACCCGATGGGCGCCGGCATCCAGGGCGAGGTGGCGCAATGCCTGTCGCAGGTGCGAGCGGCGATCGCGCTCGTGCACGCGAAGCACGAGCAAACGCGCTTCGTGCTGGTGGGCATCTACGACAACAGCAACTGGCCGCGCTACTTCGACCGCTGGCAATCATCCGCTGCACTGGCCAACGTGGCGCGCGGCCTGGATGTCTACGACCAGGCCCTGCAACGCATGGCCGACGCGGACCCGCGCATTGCGTTCTTCGATGATCGCGCCTGGTTCGCCAAACGCTGGGGCACGCGTGACGCACAGGGCCGGCCGGCATACCGCCCTGTCGTGCTGGCCTCGGGCCTGACAGTGCACAACACGATCGGCGACGAACCGCATCATGCCGTCATTGCCGACGGTCATGCCGGGCTGGTGTGGAATGTGCTGTGGGCCCAGTCCTTGGTCGAGTTGCTGAACCAGCGCCTGGGCCTGAAGATCACCCCGATCGGCGACGCCGAGGCCTCGCGCCTCGTCGACTCGCTGCTCGCCTCGAATCGTTGAACGGAGCTGGAATGGGACCCTTTGGATTGATGCACGGACTGGTGGATGCGCTCAAGGTGGCGCCCGGCGTGCTGCATCTGCGCCGAGCCTCGGCCGAACGCAATTTCGCGAGCAACGTGCGCTCGAACCTGTTCCGCGGTGTTTTCGCCACGGCGCAGGCTGCGCTGGCCAGTGCGCCGCCGACGCGGCCGCTGAGCTACGACAACGAAGGCTCGGCCAACCTCTACCTCGAGCGCCTGCAGATCGACGACTACGACTACCCGTCGATGTTCTGGTTGAAGCAGTCGTTCGACGAGGGCATGACGAGCCTGGTGGATGTCGGCGGCAGCATCGGCATCAAGTACTTCGCCTTTGGCGAGTTCATGAGCTATCCATCGAACCTGCTCTGGCGCGTCATCGACATGCCCGCGGTGGCCGAGCGCGGGCGGGAGTTCGCCGCGAGCCGCGGCGCGCCTGCGGCGCTGCAGTTCTCCGGTGACATCGCCGACGCCGACGGGGTGGACATCATCTACGCCTCGGGCGTGCTGCAGTACCTCCCGCAGACACTCGCGGAGATCGTCGCGGGGCTGAAGCGCAGGCCGCGTCGCATCATCGTGAACACCGCGGCGATCCATCCGAGCAAGAGCTTCTTCACACTCAACAGCATCGGCACGGCGTTCTGCGCCTACCGCGTGCAGTCGCGCGATGAATTCGTCGCTGCCGTCGTCGCCCAGGGCTACACGCTGCGCCACGAGTGGCGCAACATCGGCAAGCCGCTGCGCCTGCCCTTCGAGCCCGGCCACAGCCTTGAGGACTACGCGGGCTTCTGTTTCGACGCGGCGTCCTGAGCGCCGAAGACTTCGCCGGCCCAGCCGGCGATGGCGTCGATGACACGGCGCTGGGCCGACAGCGTGGTCAGCGTGTGGTCGATGTCGGGCAGGAAGTCGCAGCGCACGCGCGCGGCGAACGGCCGGTCGCCGAACACGTCGTGGAACTGCTGGGCGTAGCTGTAGCGCCAGAGCATGCCGCCGGTGTGCATGAGGAAGACTCGGCCACCACGCCGATCCAGCTTGTCGAGCATCGCGGCGAAGTCGTCGGGTGCAGGGGTGCTGTGGCCGTAGTCGATCTCCAGCGGTTCGCCGCCATCGGCGGCCGGTGCCGGCCGCGACAGACGCGTCGCCAGAAATCGCAGCGGCCAGGCCGCCCACGCACGCAAGGTGGCTGCGGGATCGCGCCGCCACTGCAGCAGATAGCGTTGCAGGCGCGATCGGCTGCTCGGATAGGCGTAGCCGTCGAGCATCCAGAGCCCCATGACGCGCTCGTCTTCCTGAGCCACGGCCAGGCCACGGTGGGCGCCCGAGCAGATGCCCGCGATCACGAAGCGCTTCAGGCCGGTCGTGCGCTCGAGGTGGTCCATCGCCGCGCGCAGATCGGCGACGATCTGCCGATCGAAGGGCTGCGCCTGCGGCGCGTTGTCGCTGTCGCCCTGGCCGGCGAGGTCGAAGCGCAGGCTCGGCCAGCCCTGTGACGCGAGACGACGCGCCAGCTTGACGTTGAAGCGGTGCGGGCCGATGCGGTTGATCACGCCGGCATTGAGCATCAGGAAGCCGACGTCCCGCTGGCCGAGTTCATCGGGCAAGGCCAGGGTGCCCGACAGGTGCTTGCCCGGGCCGAAGCTGACGGCGATCTCATTCATCGCTGGCTGCCTCGATGTGTGTCGCGAGCATCTCCAGCACCGGTGCCGGGACCAGGGCGGTGCTCATGGCTTCTTCCGAAGACCAGTCGAACACATGGGAGAACTCGTCGACGCGGGTCTGCAGCCCCGACCGGGCCAGGCCTTGGGCAAGCGCTGCGCCGGCAGTCTGGTGGGGCGGCAGCACCAGGATGACTTGCTTCGCCTTCGCGGTTTCGAGGTCGGCCTGGACCAGCCGGCCCAGTTGCTCGAGCAAGGCCGCACTCACACCGAAGCCCAGCGCCTCGTCGACGATCGCCGTCGGTGTCGTACTCGAGGAAGGTGACCCTGCGTCTGCCAGGGCACGAGCGTGGGCCGTCTCCAGTTCGCGCAGGTAGCTGCGCCCGTCCGCCACCGGCTCCCAGAGGATCAGGCGATCGGCCGGCGAAGGCAGCTGGCTCGAAGCGATTGCCGCGATCGTCGCGCCCAGGCGTGCGCCGAGCCAGATGATCCGCGTGGCGCGGCTGCGGCGCAGGAGTTCGTTGTGGGCGATCAGCACGTCGTCGCGCCAGCCGAGGAGATCGCCTTCGTCGTCGTCGCCCGCGGACTCGCCGACGCCGAAATAGTCGAAGCGCAGCACGCCAATGCCGCGGCTGGCCAGGCGGTCGCTGAGCACGCGCAGCATGCGATGGAAACGGATGGATTCCTGGCCGAAAGGGCTGCACACCAGCACGGCGACTCCGCGTTGCTGCGCAGGCGCTGCCGGGTGAAAGACGCCGTACAGCTGCCTTGCCGCCGGACCGAAACGAAACGGAGTCATGAATGCATCTTGGCGGCCACTTCGGGCCTTGTTCTCCCTGAGCCGATTCTGGCGCAGCGAGGCCGGTGGGATTCTCACGGCACCCTCAAGTTCGTGCGCATTGCGACATGCGCACCCCCCCTGTTCCCGGAGGGTGGCGTGTGGTCATGCCGCCTGCGGTGCGCGGGGCTGGCGGGCGCCGCCCGGTGGGCGACTGGGTTATCGTTCACGCTCCTTCCCGATCCTGCATCCATGCTCGTTCATCCTCAATTCAGCCCCATCGCGCTGCAGCTCGGACCCGTGGCGATCCACTGGTACGGCATCACCTACCTCGTGGCGTTCGGCCTGTTCCTGTGGCTGGCCGGGCGGCGCGCCGCGATGCCGCAGTTCGCCAGCGTCGGCTGGACGCGCAAGGACGTCGAGGACCTGCTCTTCTACGGCGTACTCGGGGTGGTGATCGGCGGGCGCCTGGGCTACGTGCTGTTCTACAAGCCGGGCTATTACGCCGCCCACCCGCTGGAAGTGTTCGCAGTCTGGAAGGGCGGCATGGCCTTCCATGGCGGGCTGATCGGCGTGATCGCCGCGATGGCGCTGTTCGGCCGGCTCAAACAACGACCGTTCCTGCAGGTGATGGACCTCATCGCGCCCTGCGTGCCCACAGGGCTGGCTTCGGGGCGCATCGGTAACTTCATCAACGGCGAGCTGTGGGGGCGCGAGGCCGATGCGTCGCTGCCCTGGGCGATGGCCTTCCCGCAATCGGGCAGCATGATCCCGCGCCATCCGTCGCCGCTGTACCAGTTCCTTCTCGAGGGCCTGCTGCTCTTCGTGATCCTGTGGCTCTACGCGCGCAAGCCGCGCGGGCCGGGGCAGGTGTCGGGGCTGTTCCTGATCGGCTACGGGCTGTTCCGCTTCATCGCCGAGTTCTTCCGCGAACCGGACGCCTTCCTCGGCCTGCTGGCCTTGAACATGAGCATGGGCCAGTGGCTGTGCGTGCCGATGGTGGTGGCTGGCGCCTTCCTCTGGGCACGCGGCGCAAGGCAGGGAGCCTGAGATGCGACAGATCTTCCTCGACACCGAAACCACCGGCCTGAATGCCGAATCGGGTGACCGCATCATCGAGATCGGCTGCGTGGAGATGCTCAACCGGCGCCTGTCGGGGCGCAACCTGCACTTCTACCTGAACCCCGAGCGGCCCAGCCACGAGGATGCGGTCAAGGTGCACGGCCTGACCGACGAGTTCCTCGCCGACAAGCCGCTCTTCGCGTCGGTGGCGGACGAGATCATGGCGTACCTGGCCGGCGCCGAGATCCTCATCCACAACGCGGCGTTCGACATCGGCTTCCTGAATGCCGAACTGCGCCGGCTCGGCCGCCCCGCGTTCGAGTCGCAGGTCAGCGGCATCACCGACACGCTGCTGATGGCGCGCGAGATGTTCCCCGGCAAGTCCAACTCGCTGGACGCGCTGTGCAAGCGGCTGGAGGTCGACAACGCCAGCCGCAGCCTGCACGGCGCGTTGCTCGACGCCGGGCTGCTGGCCGAGGTCTACATCCGCATGACGCGCGGGCAGGATTCGCTGGTCATCGACGAGGTCGAGGCCTCGGGCACAGAACTGTCGCTGGAGGCGATCGACCTGTCGCGATTCGAGCTCAAGGTGGTCGTTGCCGACGACACCGAAGCGGCTGCCCACGAGGCGCTGATCGCCGAGCTCGACAAGGCCAGCGGCGGCAAGGTGGTGTGGAAGCTGCCCGAGCCGGCTGTGGCATAATCCAAGGCTCTGCGGATCGCGAGGGCGGCTAGCTCAGGGGTAGAGCATCGCATTCACACTGCGGGGGTCGGGGGTTCGAAACCCTCGCCGCCCACCAACGATCCACTAGGCAGATCCAGAAAGCACAACGTTCACGGCCGGGCACCCACCCGGCCGTTTGCTTTTGCGCAGCAGAGCAGGGAGCAGGCTCGCGATGGACAGCGTCGAAGCGGTGGTGATCGGGGCCGGTGTGGTCGGCCTGGCCGTTGGCCGCGCGCTCGCGCGCAGCGGCTTCGAGACGATCGTGCTCGAACGCGCCAACGCGATCGGCACCGGCACCAGCTCGCGCAACAGCGAGGTCATCCACGCAGGCATCTACTACCCGGCCGGATCGCTGAAGGCGCGGCTGTGCGTTCAGGGCCGAACCCAGCTCTATGCCTTCTGCGACTCGCACGGTGTGTCGCACCGGCGCTGCGGCAAGCTGGTGGTGGCGACCTCGCCGCAACAACACGCAGCACTGCAGGACACGCGCGAGAAGGCGGCGGCCAACGGCGTCGCACTCAGTTGGCTCGATGCGGACGCGGCGCGGGCGCTGGAGCCGGCGCTGAGCTGCTCCGCGGCGCTGCTGTCGCCGGAGACCGGCATCGTCGACAGCCATGGCCTGATGCTTGCGCTGCAGGGCGACCTCGAACGGCACGGTGGCGCGCTCGCGCTGCAGTCGCCGGTGCTGGGCGTGCAATGCGGCAGCGATGCGCATGTCGTCGAGGTCGGCGGCGAGATGCCGATCTCGTTGTCGGCACGCATCGTCGTGAATGCCGCGGGACTGTGGGCGCCGGGGCTGGCGGCGGCCGAGCGCGGCTTGCCTGGCGCACAGTGGCCGCAGGCCTTCTACGCCAAGGGCAACTACTTCTCGCTGGCCGGCCGCGCGCCGTTCGGCCGCCTGATCTATCCAGTGCCCGAGCAGGCCGGGCTGGGCGTGCATCTCACGCTGGATCTCGCCGGCCAGGCCCGCTTCGGCCCCGACGTGCAATGGCTCGAAACCGGCGATCCCGACGCCATCGACTACCGCGTCGATCCGGCACGCGCTGAGGGCTTCTACGCCGAGATCCGCCGTTACTGGCCGGGCCTGCGCGATGGCGCCCTGCAGCCCGCCTACAGCGGCGTGCGTCCCAAGCTGCAGGGGCCGGGCGCGCCGGCCGGCGACTTCGTGCTGCAGGGGCCGGCGGAGCACGGCGTCAGAGGGCTGCTGAACCTGTTCGGCATCGAATCGCCCGGGCTCACCGCCAGCCTGGCACTGGCTGACGAAGTGCTGCGCCGCCTCGGGATCGAAGCTTCAGCCGACTGAGCCAGGCGGCGCCTGCCAGCGCCCGTCGAGCAGCAGCTCGTGCGGGGTGAACTGCGCCTTGTAGGCCATCTTGTCGCTCTGTGCGATCCAGTAGCCGAGGTAGACGTGCGGCAGCTTCAGCGAGCGCGTCTGCTCGATCTGCCACATCACGTTGTAGGTGCCGTAGCTGGCGTGCGCCTCGGGTTCGAAGAAGGTGTAGACCGCGGACAGCCCGTCGTTGAGGATGTCGAGGATCGATACCATCTTCAGCGCGCCCAGGCCGTTCTCGGCCGGCTCGCGGAACTCCACCAGCCGCGAATTGACGCGGCTTTGCAGCAGGAACTGGGTGTACTGGTCGATCGAGTCGTGGTCCATGCCGCCGCCGCTGTGGCGTCCGGCCTGGTAGCGCAGGTAGAGCTGGTAGTGCTCGGGCACGAAGCACAGGCGCAGCACGCGGGCCTGCAGGTTCTGGTGGGCCTTCCAGGCACGGCGCTGGCTGCGCGTCGGCACGAAGCTGGCCACCGGCACGCGCAGCGGGACGCAGGCGCGGCAGCCGTCGCAGTAGGGCCGGTAGGTGAACATGCCGCTGCGGCGAAAGCCGTTGGCAACGAGCCCGGAGTAGGCATCGGCGTGGATCAGGTGGCTCGGCGTGGCGACCTGCGAGCGGGCCATGCGCCCGGCCACGTAGCTGCACGGGTACGGTGCGGTGGCATAGAACTGCAACGAGGCGAGCGGTAGCTCTTTGGGATGAGTCACGGGCCGGTGTCCTGCTCGGCGTCGGCGCCCTCGACCACGATGCCGAGGTGGCGCCACAGCGACGGATCATAGGTCCATTCGTCGATCGGGGGCTCCCCCAGACCGCGGGTCAGGCGCTGCTCGAACTCGGTGCGCGGCAGCTCGCGCCCGCCCAGCGAAGCGAGGTGACCGGTGCGCTGCTGGCAGTCGATCATGGCCACGCCGTGCTCGCGGCAGAAGCACACCAGCGCAGCCAGTGCGATCTTCGACGCGTCGGTGCGGTGAGAGAACATCGACTCGCCGAACACCATGCGGCCCAGGCTGACGCCATACAGCCCGCCGACCAGTTCGCCGCCCATCCAGGTCTCGATGCTGTGCACCGTGCCGAGCTTGTGCCATGCGACATAGGCCTCGACCATCTCCGGCACGATCCAGGTGCCGTCCTGGCCTTCGCGCGGCGTGCCGGCGCAGGCGCTGATGACCTGGCGGAACGCGCTGTCGATGCGCACTTCGCAACCAGGCGTGCGGATGAACTTCGCGATCGTCTTGCGCAAGGAGCGCTTGAGGCGGAACTCGCCCGTCAGCAGCACCATGCGCGGGTCGGGCGACCACCACAGCACCGGCTGGCCCTCGCTGTACCAGGGGAACACGCCCTTGGAATAGGCCTCGCGCAGGCGCTGCGGCGTCAACTCGCCGCCCGCGGCGAGCAGCCCCGGTGCCTCGGAGCCGGGCGGCAGCGCACGGCGCGTGTCGGGCAGCGCGTCGTCGGGGCCGCGCAGCCAGGGGATCACGCGCCGCCGTCCCTCATCGGTCCTGCTTCAATTCGCGAACGCCGGGATGCCGGTGATCGCACGGCCGAGGATCAGCGCATGCACGTCGTGCGTGCCTTCGTAGGTGTTGACGACTTCCAGGTTGACGAGGTGGCGGGCCACGCCGAACTCGTCGCTGATGCCGTTGCCGCCCATCATGTCGCGCGCCATGCGGGCGATGTCCAGCGCCTTGCCGCAGCTGTTGCGCTTCATGATCGAGGTGACCTCGACCGAGGCCGTGCCTTCGTCCTTCATGCGGCCCAGCCGCAGGCAGCCCTGCAGGCCCAGCGTGATCTCGGTTTCCATGTCGGCCAGCTTCTTCTGGATCAGCTGGTTGGCCGCCAGCGGCCGGCCGAACTGCTGGCGATCGAGCACGTACTGGCGCGCGCGGTGGAAGCAGTCTTCTGCAGCGCCGAGCGCGCCCCAGGCGATGCCGTAGCGCGCGCTGTTCAGGCAGGTGAACGGGCCCTTCAGGCCGCGCACCTCGGGGAAGGCGTTCTCCTCGGGGCAGAACACGCGGTCCATGACGATCTCGCCGGTGATGCTGGCGCGCAGGCCCACCTTGCCGTGCACGGCGGGCGCACTCAGGCCCTTCCAGCCCTTCTCGAGCACGAAGCCGCGGATCTGGCCGCCGTCGTCCTTGGCCCAGACGACGAACACGTCGGCGATCGGGCTGTTGCTGATCCACATCTTCGAGCCGGACAGCTCATAGCCGCCGTCGACCTTGCGGGCGCGGGTGATCATGCTGCCGGGGTCGGAGCCGTGGTTGGGCTCGGTCAGGCCGAAGCAGCCGATCCATTGGCCGGTGGCCAGCTTCGGCAGGTACTTCTGCTTCTGCGCCTCGGTGCCGAACTCGTTGATCGGCACCATCACCAGCGAGCTCTGCACGCTCATCATCGAGCGGTAGCCGGAGTCGACCCGCTCCACCTCGCGCGCGATCAGCCCGTAGCAGACGTAGTTCAGGCCGGAGCCGCCGTAGGCTTCGGGGATGGTCGGCCCGAGCAGGCCGAGTTCGCCCATCTCGCGGAAGATCGCCGGGTCGGTCTTCTCGTGGCGGAAGGCCTCGAGCACGCGCGGCGCCAGGCGGCCCACGCAGTAGTCGCGCGCGGCGTCGCGCACGGCACGTTCATCGTCGGTGAGCTGCTGGTCGAGCAGCAGGGGGTCGTCCCACTGGAAAGCGGCGGCTTTGCTGGCCATGATCACACTCCTTCGCGTGGCGTCGAGTATGGCAGCGCGGGCGTGTCGCCCCGGTGCCAGGCGGCGCCTGCTCAGCATGGTATACGCAGCCTCCATGAACCACGAGACTGGCCACGGCATCGCCGATCGCCCCTTCGACACCATCGCCGAATGCATCCGCCGCCATGCGCAGGATCGACCCGACGCGCCGGCGCTGTCGGATGATGACCACACGCTCGACTACGCGGCGCTCGATGCCCGCATGGACCGCGTCGCGGCCGCGCTGCAGCGCGACGGGCTGGTGCCCGGCGATGCCATCGCACTGTGCGGCGCGCCGTCGGTGGTGCAGGCATTGGTCTTTCTCGGCGCGCTGCGCGCCGGCGTGGTGGTGGCGCCGCTGGCGCCGGGCAGCACACCGTCCAGCCTCGCACGCATGGTCGCCGACGCGCAGGCGAGGCGGCTGTTCGTCGATGCCTCAACGGCCGGCGACTTCGCCGCCAGCATGGTGCCGGTCACGCGGCTGGACGACGGCTTCGAGGCCTGGATGGGGCCAATCGGTTCTTCGCCGCTTGCAGTGACGATTGCGCCGGAATCGCCGTTCAACATCATCTACTCCTCGGGGACCACCGGCGAGCCCAAGGGCATCGTGCAACCGCACGGAATGCGTTGGGCCCATGTGCGCCGCGGCCTGCCCTACGGCTACGGGCCCGGCGCGGTGACGCTGCTGGCCACGCCGCTGTACTCGAACACCACGCTGGTGGTGTTCTTTCCCTCGCTGGCCTTCGGCGGCAGCGTGGTGCTGATGCGCAAGTTCGACACCCTCGGCTACCTCCAGCTCGCCGAGCGCGTGCGTGCCACGCACACGATGCTGGTGCCGGTGCAGTACCAGCGCCTGATGGCGCAGGCGGACTTCGGCCGCTTCGATCTCTCGTCGTTCCGCATGAAGTTCAGCACCAGCGCGCCGTTTTCCGCCGCGCTGAAGGCCGATGTGCTGGCGCGCTGGCCGGGCGGGCTGGTCGAGTTCTACGGCATGACCGAAGGCGGCGGCACCTGCCTGCTCGAAGCCCACCTGCACCCCGACAAACTGCACACCGTCGGCCGCCCGGCGCTGGGCACCGACGTGCGCCTGATCGACGAGGCCGGCCACGAGCTGCCTGCCGGCATGGCCGACGCCACGGGCGAGGTCGTCGGCCACTCGCCGGGCATGATGGTCGGCTACCACGGCCGGCCCGAGGCGACGCGCGAGGCCGAGTGGTTCGATGCCACGGGCAAGCGTTTCATCCGAACTGGCGACATCGGCCGATTCGACGCCGACGGTTTCCTGATCCTGATGGACCGCCGCAAGGACATGATCATCTCCGGCGGCTTCAACATCTACCCGAGCGACCTCGAAGCGCAGTTGCGCGAGCACCCGGCGGTGGCGGAGGTGGCGGTGGTGGGCGTGCCGTCGGAGCAATGGGGCGAAACGCCGGTGGCCTTCGTGGTGCGCCGGGCCGCCGACGACACCGCGGCCGAGGCGCTTCGCGCGTGGCTGAACGGGCGTGTCGGCAAGACGCAGCGCTTGGCCGCCGTGCACCTGGTCGACGAACTTCCGCGCAGCGCCATCGGCAAGGTGCTCAAGCGCGAGCTTCGCGAGCGCCACGCGTTGTACAGTGTCGCCAAAGTGGATCGCTGAAAGCTGTCAGCGGTCCTTGACAAGATTCTGGAGAGGCCATGGCCTGGACGTTCCCGTTTTCCGCGCTGGTCGGTCAGGACGAGATGAAGCTCGCGATCCTGATCGCCGCGATCGACCCGAGCGTCGGCGGCGTGCTGGTGTTCGGCGACCGCGGCACCGGCAAGTCCACCGCCGTGCGCGCTCTGGCCGCGCTGCTGCCGAAGATGCATGCGGTGGTCGGCTGCGCCTACCAGTGCGATCCGGCCACGCCCTGCGGCGATTGCCAGGCGCGGCGTGCCGGCGGTGCGGCACTGAAATCGCATCGGGTGTCCGTGCCGGTGGTCGACCTGCCGCTGGGTGCCACCGAAGACCGCGTGGTCGGCGCGCTCGATCTCGAGAAGGCGCTGGCGCAGGGCGTGAAGGCCTTCGAGCCTGGGCTGCTGGCGCGCGCCAACCGCGGCTTCCTCTACATCGACGAGGTGAACCTGCTCGAAGATCACCTCGTCGACCTGTTGATCGACGTGGCCGCCTCCGGCGAGAACGTCGTCGAGCGCGAGGGCTTGAGCGTGCGCCACCCGGCGCGCTTCGTGCTGGTGGGCAGCGGCAATCCGGAAGAGGGCGAACTGCGCCCGCAATTGCTCGACCGCTTCGGCCTGTCGGTCGAGGTGCGCACGCCGACCGAGCTGGCCATGCGCGTGGAGGTGGTGCGCCGGCGCGACCGTTTCGAGCGCGACCCCGAGGCCTTCGTCGCGCAGTGGCAGAAAGACGAAGAGAAGCTGCGCCGGCGCATCGTCAAGGCGCGCGAGCGCGTGGCCACGATCGATGCCGGTGATGCCGCGCTCGAATCGGCAGCGAAGCTCTGCATGGCGGTCGGCACCGACGGCCTGCGTGGCGAGCTGACGCTGATCCGCGCTGCGCGCGCGCTGGCCGCCTTCGAGGGCGACGACAAGGTGACCGACGCGCACCTGCGCCGCATCGCCACGCCGGCGCTGCGCCACCGCCTGCGCCGCGACCCGCTCGACGAAGCCGGCTCGACGGTGCGTGTGGAGCGCGCGCTGGCCGAGCACTTCGGCGCCTGAGCGTGCGGCGCTGACCCCGGCATGACCCGCGCATGAACGAGACGGCGGCCCGCTGGCGCGACGCCTGCCTGGCGGCGGCCCTGTTCGCCGTGGCGCCGGCCGCGCTCGGCGGTGTGCTGCTGCGCAGTGGTGCCGGGCCGGTGCGCGACCGCTGGGCGGCCGCGCTCGGCGCCTGGTTGCCCGAAGGCGCGCCGGTGCGTCGCATGCCGCACGGCATCGCCGATGAACGGCTGCTCGGCGGGCTGGACCTCACCGCGACGTTGCGCCTCGGCCGCCCGGTCGCGCAGCGCGGGCTGCTCGCCGAAGCCGATGGCGGCGTGCTGCTGCTGCCGATGGCCGAGCGCTTGCCGCCCGGCACGGCCGCGCGGCTGGCCTCGGCGATGGATCGCGGCGAGGTGCAGGTGGCGCGCGATGGCATCGTCGCCACCTTGCCCAGCCGCATCGGCGTGGTCGCCTTCGACGAGGGCGTGCTCGACGACGAGCCGCTGAGCCCGGTGCTCGCCGAACGCCTGGCCTTCCGGCTCGATCTCGACGGCATCGGCTGGCGCGAGGTGCAGGGCGAGCCCGCAGGACTGCCCACGCGCGACGCGATCGTGGCCGCCCGCGAGCGCTGGACGACGGTGCGCGCGGACGACGCCGTGCTGGAGGCGCTGTGCGCTGCCTGCGTTGCGCTGGGAATCGGCTCGGCGCGAGCGCCCTGGTATGCGCTGCAGGCGGCACGCATCTCCGCGGCCCTGGCCGGCCGCGACAGCGTCGAGCACGACGACGCCGAGCTGGCCGCGCGCCTCGTGCTCGCGCCGCGCGCGCGGCAGTTGCCTGCGCCGCCGCCGCATGCCGGACAGGACGAGACCCCGCCGCCACCTCCGCCGAGCGAGCCGAAGGAGCAGCAGGAAGAGGAAGAGATGGCCGTGCCCGACCAGCCGCTGGACGAGCAGGTGCTCGCCGCCGCGGCCGCCGCCATCCCGGCCGGGCTGCTCGCGCGCCTGAAGATGGAACAGCGTGCGGCCGGCGCTGCCCGCTCGATGGGCCGCAGTGGCGCCACGCGTCTGGCCTGGCGCCAGGGCCGCCCGGCCGGCACGCGCGCCGGCAACATCCAGCGCGGCGCGCGCCTGAACCTGATCGAGACGCTGCGCGCCGCGGCGCCGTGGCAGGCGCTGCGCCGGCGCGAACGCGGCGGCGGCGAGGGCGTGGCGGTGCGGCCGGAGGACTTCCGCGTCACGCGCTACCGGCAGCACAGCCGCACCACCACCATCTTCGCGATCGATACCTCGGGTTCCTCGGCACTGCACCGCCTGGCCGAGGCCAAGGGCGCGGTGGAACTGCTGCTGGCCGACTGCTACGTGCGGCGCGATCAGGTCGCCGTGCTGGCCTTCCGCGGGCAGGGCGCCGAACTGCTGCTGGCGCCCACACGTTCGCTGGTGCGCGCCAAGCGCTCGCTGGCTGGCTTGCCTGGTGGCGGCGGCACGCCGCTGGCGGCCGGGCTGGATGCCGCCTGGGCGCTCGCCGAAGGCATCGCACGGCGCGGCGACACGCCGCTGGTGGTGCTGCTCACCGATGGCCGCGCCAACATCGGCCGCGACGGCCAGCCCGGCCGTGCTGCGGCCGAAGCCGACGCGCTGAAGGCTGCCGAGCGCTGGCGCGGCAGTGCGATGGCGGCGGTCGTCGTCGACACCTCGGCGCGCCCCGAGCCGCGTGCCAAGGCGCTGGCGCAGCGCATGGACGCGCTGTACCTGCCGCTGCCGCACGCGCAGGCCGCCACGCTGAACCAGGCGGTGCAGGCGGTGGCGCGCGGCAACGCCGGCCGCTGAGCCGGCGAGGGCAGGTCGCCATGCCCGATCGGCTCGACTGGGACACCGACGGCCGCGACTGGCCGAACCGCGAGGCGAGCCGCTTCGTCGAGGCCGGCGGCATGCGCTGGCACGTGCAATGCGCAGGCGATCGGCGGCGGCCCGTGGTCGTGCTGCTGCATGGCACCGGCGCCTCCAGCCATTCCTGGCGTGACCTGTTGCCATTGCTGGCAGAGCACGCGTTCGTCGTGGCGCCCGACCTGCCCGGCCACGGTTTCAGTGGCACGCCGGCCGATCGCTCCGGCTTCACGCTGCCCGGCATGGCGCGCGGCGTGTCCGAACTGCTGCGGGCGCTGAGGCTGGAGCCGCAGCTGATTGCCGGCCACTCGGCCGGCGCGGCGGTGGCCGTCCAGATCTGCCTCGACGGGCTGGCCACACCGCAGGCGCTGCTCGGCCTGAATGCCGCGCTGCTGCCGATGCCCGGCGTGGTCGGCTCGATGTTCTCGCCGATGGCACGCACGCTGGCCGTCAATCCGCTGGTGCCTCGGCTGTTCGCCTGGGGCGCGGCCTGGCCCGGCACGCTGTCGCGCCTGCTCGAGGGCACCGGCTCCGAACTCGATGCGCGCGGGCGCGAACTGTACGGGCGCCTGGTGCGCAGCCCCGCCCACGTGGGGGCGGCGCTGGCGATGATGGCCGGCTGGGACCTGGACACGCTGGCGCGTCGTCTTCCCGAACTGCGCTGCCCCATGCACCTGGTCGTCGGCGAACGCGACCGCACGCTGCCGCCCGACCTGGCCTGGCAGGCCGCGCAGAGGATTCCCGGCTGCCGGGTGACGAGGCTGGCCGGCCTGGGCCACCTGGCCCACGAGGAACGGCCCGCCGACGTGGCGCGACTGCTCACCGACCTGCTCGCGCCTCACCCGCCGCCTTGATCGCGGGTGTGCGCTGTTGACGCCTTTCCGCAGAGTGTCTATTCTAGTTGACACACATCTGCGGAAACGAGAGTTGACACCGGCCGCCGGCCGACCGCAGCGCAGGAGATCGGCCTTGGACGCGATGCACCGGATCGAATGCGCCCTCGAGGCTGCCGTGGCTCTGGGTGAGGGCCGCGGCGGCCCGCCCCGGCTCGCCGCGGCAGTCCGCCATGCGGTGTTTCCCCCCGGGGCGCGCATCCGGCCGCAGCTGTGCGTGGCCGTGGCGCAGGCCTGCGGCGGCGACGATCCGGCGCTGACCGACGCGGCCGCCGCCGCGGTCGAACTGCTGCATTGCGCTTCGCTGGTCCATGACGACCTGCCGTGTTTCGACAACGCCCTTTCGCGGCGCGGCCGGTCATCGGTGCACGTCGCCTACGGGGAGCGCCTGGCGGTGCTGGCCGGCGACGCGCTGATCGTGCTCGCCTTCCAGCAGCTGGCGCAGTGCGCGTCGGTCCAGCCCTCGCGTCTGGGTCGCGTGATCGCGCGCGTGGCGGCCGGCGTGGCGATGCCGCACGGCATCGCGGCAGGGCAGGCCTGGGAGTGCGAACCGCGCCCGGTGCTGCGTGACTACCAGCGCGCCAAGACCGGCTCGCTGTTCGCTGCGGCGGCCGCCGCTGGTGCCGAATCGTCCGGTGCCGACCCGACGCCCTGGCTGGAGTTCGGCGACTGCCTCGGCGAGGCCTACCAGGTGGCCGACGACATCCGTGACGTGGTCGCCGAACCGCAGGCCATCGGCAAGCCCACCGGGCAGGACGTGACGCATGGCCGGCCCAGCTCGGCCATCGAGTTCGGCCTCGACGGCGCGCTCAGCCAGTTCGACGGCCTCGTGCAGGGCTGCATCGCCGCGATCCCCGATTGCCGTGGCGCCTCGGCGCTGCGCGCCCTGGTGCGCGCCGAAGCACGCCGCCTCGTGCCGCTGGAGATGACGGTGGCGCATGCCGGCCGTCAGCGCAGCGCCGCGGCCGCCGAGGTCGCGCGGTGAACTCGAAGCTCTCCGCGGTGGCCGAAGCCGGCGCCGCTGACGACGCGCCGCCCTGGTGGCACCAATGGCGCGTGTGGCGCGATCAGCTGCTCGGCAGCGCCCGATTCCACCGTTTCGCAGCCGCATTCCCGCTCACCCGGCCGATCGCCCGGCGCCGCGCGCGCGGCCTGTTCGATCTGATGGCCGGCTTCGTCTACTCGCAGGTGCTGATGGCCTGCGTGCAGATGCGCCTGTTCGACATCCTCGCCGAAGGCCCGCAGTCGCTGCAGGCGCTGTGCCGCCGGCTCGATCTTGCCGAGCCGCAGGCGCTGCGGCTGCTGTCGGCCGCGGTGGCGCTCGACCTGGTCGAGCGCCGCGGCGCGGCCTACGGTCTCGGCTCGCTCGGCGCCGTGATGGTCGGCAACACCGCCCTGGTGGCGATGATCGAGCACCATGCCTCGCTGTACCGCGACCTGGCCGATCCGGTGTCGCTGCTGCGCGGCGAACGCCCGCCCACCGAATTGGGCAGCTACTGGGCCTATGCCGACAACGCGGCCGCGGGCGAACTCGGCGCGCAGCGCGTGGCCGACTACTCCGCGCTGATGGCCGCCTCGCAGCCGCTGATCGCCGATCAGGTGCTCGATGCCTACCCGATCGGCAGGCACCGCTGCCTGCTCGACGTGGGCGGCGGGGAGGGCGTGTTCCTGTGCGCCGCCGCGCGGCGCGCGCCGAGCCTGCGCCTGATGCTGCTCGACCTGCCCGCCGTGGCCGAGCGGGCCCGCAGCCGCTTCGCCGCGGCCGGCATCGCCGACCGCGCCGAGGCAATCGGCGGCGACTTCCTCAACCGCCCGCTGCCCACCGGGGCCGACGTGGCTTCGCTGGTGCGGGTGATGTTCGACCACCACGACGACAACGCCATGCGCATCCTGCGCGCCGTGCGGGCCGCCTTGCCGGCCGACGGCACGCTGCTGGTGGCCGAGCCGATGGCCGGCACCAAGGGCGCCGAGCCGATGGGCGACGCCTACTTCGGCTTCTACCTGATGGCCATGGGCTCGGGGCGCTCGCGCACCCCGCAGCGCCTGTCCGAAATGCTCCAGGCCGCCGGCTTCGGCGCCATCCGCCAGGTGCCCACGCGCATCCCGCTGCAGACCGGTCTGCTGGTCGCCCGATGCACTTCTGTTTGACCTGGATCGCCCAATTGGAAACCACTGTTGACAATTCAAAGTGTCAGGTTAGGATGACACTCAGGGTCCCCAGCCAGGCACGCCGCCGGCGCGCCGAGCGGCCCGGAGCAGACAAATGAACACCACGGCCATCGTCCTCGAGCAGCCCGAGCACCTGATGCTCAGCCGCCTCGACCTGACGCCTCCGGCCGATGACGACGTGGTCGTCGACATCGAGTTCAGCGGCATCAGCACCGGCACCGAAAAGCTCCTGTGGAACGGGCGCATGCCCACCTTCCCGGGCATGGGCTACCCGCTGGTGCCGGGCTACGAATCGGTGGGCCACATCATCGAGGCCGGCCCGCTTGCCAGGCACCGTGTCGGCGAACGGGTCTTCGTGCCGGGCGCGCGCTGCTACGGCGAGGTGCGCGGCCTGTTCGGCGGCGCCGCCTCCCGCGTGGTGGTGAGCGACTCGCGCATCACCGAAGTGTCTGACACGCTGGGCGACAAGAGCGTGCTGCTGGCGCTGGCCGCCACGGCCTACCACGCCGTCTCCGGCGCCGGTCAGCGCGACCCGATCGTGCCGCCCGACCTGATCGTCGGCCACGGCGTGCTCGGCCGCCTGCTGGCGCGCATGGTGGTGGTCGCCGGCTTCAAGCCGCCCACCGTGTGGGAGACCAACCCCGCGCGCGTGGCCGGCAGCGAAGGCTACCCGGTCGTGCGCCCCGAGGACGACCCGCGGCGCGACTACAAGGCCATCTACGACGTCAGCGGCGACGCGCAGATCCTCGACAGCCTGATCATGCGCCTGGCGCCCGGCGGCGAGATCGTGCTGGCCGGCTTCTACACCGAGCCGCTGAACTTCGCGTTCGCGCCGGCCTTCATGCGCGAGGCGCAGATCCGCTGCGCCGCCGAATTCAAGCGGCCCGACCTGCTGGCCGTCAAGGAGCTGGCGGAGACCGGCGTGCTGTCGCTCGACGGCCTGATCACCCACCACGCCGAACCGATGCAGGCGGACGCCGCCTACCGCACCGCGTTCGGCGATCCCGGCTGTCTGAAGATGGTCCTCGACTGGAGACACTGCCAATGAATGCGCCCAGCAACCCGGTCATCTTCATGCGCGACGAGCGCCTCAAGGCCGAGGCCGCGATCGAACCCGATCCGGTGCCGACCTCGCCGGCGGCGAAGACGACGCAGATCATCGCGATCTACGGCAAGGGCGGCATCGGCAAGAGCTTCACGCTGGCCAACCTGAGCTACATGATGGCCCAGCAGGGCAAGAAGGTGCTGCTGATCGGCTGCGACCCGAAGAGCGACACCACCAGCCTGCTGTTCGGCGGCAAGGCCTGCCCGACCATCATCGAGACCAGTTCGAAGAAGAAACTGGCCGGCGAGAGCGTGGCCATCGGCGACGTCTGCTTCAAGCGCGACGGCGTGTATGCGATGGAGCTCGGCGGCCCCGAGGTCGGCCGCGGCTGCGGCGGGCGCGGCATCATCCACGGCTTCGAGACGCTCGAGAAGCTCGGCTTCCACGACTGGGGCTTCGACTACGTGCTGCTCGACTTCCTCGGCGACGTGGTCTGCGGCGGCTTCGGCCTGCCGATCGCGCGCGACATGTGCCAGAAGGTCATCGTCGTCGCCAGCAACGACCTGCAGTCGCTGTACGTCGCCAACAACGTGTGCAGCGCGGTCGAGTACTTCCGCAAGCTCGGCGGCAACGTCGGCGTGGCCGGCATGGTGATCAACCGCGACGACGGCACCGGCGAGGCCAAGCAGTTCGCCGAGCACGCCGGCATCCCGGTGCTCGCCACGATCCCCTCCAACGAGGACATCCGCCGCAAGAGCGCGTCCTACGAAATCATCGGCCGCCCCGGCACGCAGTGGGCGCCGCTGTTCGAGGAACTCGCCACCAACGTGGCGGTGGCGCCGCCGGTGCGCCCGAAGCCGCAGACGCAGGACCAGCTGCTCGGCCTGTTCTCCGCCGAGGTGACCGGCCGCAACTTCCAGATGGAGCCGGCCACCACCTTCGACATGGTCGGCAAGCACGAGCTGATCAAGCCGACGCTCGAAGTCGTCTACGACGCCGCCTGAGACCGCCATGAGCACCGCCGCCGACGTCCCCGTTCCCGCCGCCCTCGAAGGCGATGGCGTGGGCTGCCACACCGGTCGCGACAAGATGCTCGCCGCCGCCGAATCGGCCGGCAAGAGCGAGACGCTCGCGCAGTACGCCCGCGACTACCCGCTGCCCGCAGGCGCCGGCCCGCACGAACAACCGCAGAGCATGTGCCCGGCCTTCGGTTCGCTGCGCGTCGGCCTGCGCATGCGCCGCACCTCGACAATCCTGTCCGGCTCGGCCTGCTGCGTCTACGGCCTGACCTTCACTTCGCACTTCTACGGTGCCAAGCGCAGCGTCGGCTACGTGCCGTTCAACAGCGAATCGCTGGTCACCGGCAAGCTGTTCGAGGACATCCGCGACGCGGTCTACCGCGAAGCCGACCCCGACAAGTACGACGCCGTCGTCATCATCAACCTGTGCGTGCCCACCGCCAGCGGCGTGCCGCTGCAGCTGCTGCCGAAAGAGATCAACGGCGTGCGCATCATCGGCATCGACGTGCCGGGCTTCGGCGTGCCCACGCATGCCGAGGCGAAGGACGTGCTCGCCGGCGCGATGCTCAAGTACGCACGCACCGAGGCCGAGGCCGGCCCGGTGACGGCACCGCGCGGCGGCATCTCGAGCAAGCCGACCGTCACGCTGCTCGGCGAAATGTTCCCGGCCGACCCGGTGGGCATCGGCATGATGCTCGAGCCGATGGGCCTGGCTGCCGGACCGGTGGTGCCCACGCGCGAATGGCGCGAGCTGTATGCGGCGCTCGACTGCGCGGCGGTGGCGGCGATCCATCCGTTCTACACGGCCAGCGTGCGCGAGTTCCAGACGGCAGGCCGCCCGGTCGTCGCGTCGGCCCCGGTGGGCTACGAAGGCACCGAGGCCTGGCTGCAGGCGATCGGCCAGGCCACCAACGTCGAGCAGGCGAAGATCGATGCCGCCAAGAACAAGTGGCTGCCGGCCATCCGCGGCGCGCTGTCGCGCATGCCGGTGAAGGGCCGCATCACCGTCAGCGGCTACGAAGGCTCCGAGCTGCTGGTCGCGCGTCTGCTCATCGAGAGCGGCGCCGAGGTGCCCTATGTCGGCAGTGCCTGCCCGCGCACGCCATGGAGCGCGCCTGACCTCGAATGGCTGCAGGCGCGCGGCGTGCACGTGCAGTACCGCGCTTCGCTGGAGCAGGACATCGCCGCGGTCGCCGAGTTCCGCCCCGACCTGGCCATCGGCACCACGCCGGTGGTGCAGGCCGCCAAGGAAGCGACGATCCCGGCGCTGTACTTCACCAACCTGATCTCGGCGCGCCCGCTGATGGGCCCCGCCGGTGCCGGCTCGCTGGCGCAGGTGGTCAACGCGGCGATCGCCAACAAGGGCCGCTTCGAGGCGATGCGCGAGTTCTTCGGCGAGGTCGGCGGCGGTGACCAGGCCGGCGTGTGGGAAGGCAAGCCGGTGATGCGCCCCGAGTTCCGCGCCGAGACGCGCCGCCAGGTCATCAAGATGGTCGCGCGGCGCAAGGCGGAGGCGATGGGATCATGAGCCTGCCCAACTTCGTGCTCGACCACGACCGCGCCGGCGGCTACTGGGGCGCCGTCTACGTGTTCACGGCCATCAAGGGCCTGCAGGTGGTGATCGACGGCCCGGTGGGCTGCGAAAACCTGCCGGTGACCAGCGTGCTGCACTACACCGACGCGCTGCCGCCGCACGAGCTGCCGATCGTCGTGACGGGCCTGGCCGAAGAGCAGCTCGGCCGCGAAGGCACCGAAGGCTCGATGAAGCGCGCCCATGCCGCGCTCGACCCCGACCTGCCCAGCGTCGTCGTCACCGGCTCGATCGCCGAGATGATCGGCGGCGGCGTCACGCCCGAGGGCACGACGATCCAGCGTTTCCTGCCGCGCACCATCGACGAAGACCAGTGGCAGTGCGCCAACCGCGCGATGTACTGGCTGTGGACCGAGTACGGCCTGCGCAAAGTGCCGCAGCGCGTGCCCTTCGCCGAGCGTCCCGCTGGCGAGAAGCCGCGCGTGAACATCATCGGGCCGTGTTACGGCACCTTCAATTCGCCGAGCGACCTGGCCGAGATCCGCCGCCTGGTGCAGGGCATCGGCGCCGAGGTGAACATGGTGTTCCCGCTCGGCAGCCACCTGGCCGACGTGTCGCGCCTGGTCGAGGCCGACGTCAACATCTGCATGTACCGCGAGTTCGGCCGCATGCTGTGCGAGGCGCTGGAGCGGCCCTACCTGCAGGCGCCGATCGGGCTGCACAGCACCACCGCCTTCCTGCGCGAGCTGGGCCGGCTGCTCAACCTCGACCCCGAGCCCTTCATCGAGCGCGAGAAGCACACCACCATCAAGCCGGTGTGGGACCTGTGGCGCTCGGTCACGCAGGACTTCTTCGCCACCGCGAGTTTCGCGGTCGTCGCCGGCGAGACCTACGCGCGGGGCTTGCGCCACTTCCTCGAAGACGAGCTCGGCCTGCCGTGCCAGTTCGCGGTATCGCGTACCGCCGGCACGAAGACCGACAACGCCGAGGTGCGCCGCCTGGTGCGCGACAAGACGCCGCTGGTGATGTTCGGCAGCTTCAACGAACGCATGTACCTCGCCGAAGTGGGTGCGCGCGGGCCGATGAAGCCGGCGTTCATCCCGGCCTCGTTCCCCGGCGCGATCATCCGCCGCGCCACCGGCACGCCCTTCATGGGTTATGCCGGCGCCACCTACGTGGTACAGGAGGTGTGCAACGCGCTGTTCGACGCGCTGTTCCACATCCTGCCGCTGGGCACCGACCTCGACCAGGTCGATGCCACGCCGGCGAAGCACACGAATGAACTGCCCTGGGACGACGACGCCAAGGCGCTGCTCGACGATCTCGTCGAGACGCAGCCGGTGCTCGTGCGCATCTCGGCGGCCAAGCGCCTGCGCGACCGCGCCGAGTCCGAGGCGCGCCGCGTGGGCGAAGAACGCGTCAGCGCGCAACGCATGGCGCAGTCGAGCAACGTTTCGCTGCAAGGGGTGCCCGCATGAGGCGGCACCTCGCACACCCGACGTCGCGGCATCCTGCCGCGGCTGCCTCTGTCGCGCAGGCATCGCGCGCGGCTGGTCGCAAGGCCAAGCTGAAGGAGATATCCCATGGCTGAAAGAAAGGGCTCGATCTCGGGCCTGACCGACGAAGAGGCCCAGGAGTTCCATCGGTTCTGGGTCCAGGGTTTCGTGGGCTTCACGGCGATTGCCGTCGTCGCGCACGTGCTCGTGTGGGCCTGGCGCCCCTGGCTCTGATTAGTCCGACGCACTGACCCAGCAAAGGGGGATTGCCATGGCCCATACCCAAAGTGCACTTCACAGGCACGACGCGCAGAGCAAGTACAACAAAAGCTACTACTTGATCTTCGCGATGAGCTTTGTCGTGTTTCTCGCGATCGCCCTTGCCGGGCAGTTGCTGGGAGCGCACTGGCGAACCTGGTTGCCCGGGGCGGAAGGCGTCAAGTCCGTGTTTGGCGGCGTCAAGGCAGCTGTCTATACCTTCATGTCGCATCTACTGTAGGAGCTTGGAATCATGTGGAGAATCTGGCGTTTGTTCGACCCTCTGCGGGCGCTCGTCGTCCAAGGGGTTTTCTTGGCCGGGCTGGCAGTGATGATTCACCTCATCCTGTTGAGCACGAACAAGTTCAACTGGCTCGATGGCCCGAAGAAGGCCACGGTGGCGTCTGCCAACGCCCCGATGCCGACCGCTGTTGCTTCGCTCACCCTGACGAAGTAACACGCAGCCCGAAGCAACGGGCGGGGTCGGCGCGCAAAGCACCGTTCCCGTCCCGCTTGCCCGGGCGGCGCCGTGTGGCGCCGACCCGGAGTTTTTACAGGCCGGAGGACCGAACATGGCCATGTTGAGTTTCGAAAGAAAGTACCGCGTGCGCGGTGGGACGCTGATCGGCGGAGATCTGTTCGATTTCTGGGTCGGCCCCTTCTGGGTCGGGTTCTTCGGCGTCACCACGTTCTTCTTCTCGTTCCTCGGGATCGCGATGATCCTGTGGGGCGCGGCAATGGGTCCGACCTGGAACCTCTGGCAGATCAGCATCGCGCCGCCCGACCTGTCGTACGGCCTGCGCATGGCGCCGCTGCTCGAAGGCGGGCTGTGGCAGCTCATCACGGTGTGCGCGCTCGGCGCGTTCGTATCGTGGGCGCTGCGCGAGGTCGAGATCTGCCGCAAGCTGGGCATGGGGCTGCACGTGCCCATCGCCTTCGGCTTCGCCATCTTCGCCTACTTCACGCTGGTCGTGATCCGCCCGGTGCTGATGGGCGCCTGGGGCCACGGCTTCCCGTACGGCATCTACAGCCACCTCGACTGGGTGAGCAACGTCGGCTACCAGTACCTGCACTTCCACTACAACCCGGCGCACATGATCGCCATCAGCTTCTTCTTCACGACGACGCTGGCGCTGGCGATGCACGGTGGCCTGATCCTGTCGGCGACGAATCCGCGCAAGGGCGAGATCGTGAAGACGCCGGCGCACGAGGACACCTTCTTCCGCGATGCCGTCGGCTACTCGATCGGTTCGCTGGGCATCCACCGTCTGGGGCTGTTCCTCGCGCTGGCCGCGGTGTTCTTCAGCGCGGTGTGCATCGTCATCAGTGGCCCGTTCTGGACGCGCGGCTGGCCCGAGTGGTGGGGCTGGTGGCTGAACCTGCCGATCTGGAGCCAGTGGCCCATCAAGTGAGCCCAGGAGAACAAGCATGGTCGAATACCAAAACCTCTTCACCAGCGTGCAGGTCGTGGGCCCGGCGGAGCTGGGTGTGCCGCTGCCTCCGGGCAACAGCCCGCGCACCGGCAAGAACCCGTGGATCTCGCACCTCATGGGCCGCATCGGCTGCGCCCAGATCGGCCCGATCTACCTCGGCCCGCTCGGCCTGGCCTCGCTGATCTTCGGCACGCTGTCGTTCAACATCATCGGCTTCAACATGCTGACCCAGGTCAACTGGGATCCGGTGCAGTTCATCCGTCAGCTGTTCTGGCTGTCGCTGGACCCGCCGTCGCCGGCCTACGGCCTGTCGCTGCCGCCGCTGAACGACGGCGGCTGGTGGCTGATGGCGGGCCTGTTCCTGACCATCTCGATCTTCCTGTGGTGGGCGCGCATGTACACCCGGGCGAGGGCGCTGGGCCTGGGCACGCACGTGGCCTGGGGCTTCCTGTCGGCGATCTGGCTGTTCCTCGTGCTCGGCTTCATCCGCCCGGTGCTGATGGGCAGCTGGAGCGAGGCGGTGCCCTTCGGCATCTTCTCTCACCTCGACTGGACGGCTGCCTTCTCGCTGCGCTACGGCAACCTGTTCTACAACCCCTTCCACGCGCTGTCGATCGCCTTCCTGTACGGCTCGACGCTGCTGTTCGCGATGCACGGCGCCACCATCCTGGCGGTGACACGCTTCGGCGGCGAACGCGAGATCGAGCAGATCGTCGACCGCGGCACCGCCTCGGAGCGTGCCGCGCTGTTCTGGCGCTGGACGATGGGCTTCAACGCGACGACGGAATCGATTCACCGCTGGGCCTGGTGGTTCGCGGTGCTGTGCCCGCTGACCGGCGGCATCGGCATCCTGCTGTCCGGCACGGTGGTCGACAACTGGTATCTGTGGTCGGTGCAGCACGGCGTCGCGCCGCCGTACCCGGCCGTGTTCGGCACGGGGGTCGATCCGGCCGCCGCCCTGCAGGGAGTCAAGCCATGAGCGCCTTCGCGAGAATCTCTTCGATGCTCGCCGCGCTGGCCGGCGCAGCCCTGCTGGCCGGCTGCGAGCGGCCGCCGGTGGATTCGGTGCAGTACGGCTACCGCGGCACGGGCATGGTGCAGGTCTACAACCCGCGTGCCATGGCCGAACAGATCCCGCTGAACCAGCCGCCGGTCGCACAGCCACCGATCTCCGCCGATGGCCCGAAGGCCAAGGACGTGTTCAAGAACGTGCAGGTGCTCGGTGACCTGAGTGCCGGTGCCTTCACGCGCCAGATGCTGGCGATCACCGAGTGGGTCGCACCGAAGGAAGGCTGCACCTACTGCCACAGCGAGAACCTGGCCGACGACACGAAGTACCAGAAGGTCGTCGCCCGCCGCATGATCCAGATGACGCAGAAGATCAACGCCGACTGGAAGCCGCACGTGGCCGCCACCGGCGTGACCTGCTACACCTGCCACCGGGGCAACAACATCCCGGCGGAGATCTGGTTCACGGCGGAGCCGCAGAACAAACGCGCGGACTTCATCGGCAACCTCAACGGCCAGAACTACCCGGCCACCACCGTGGGGCTGGCTTCGCTGCCCAACGACCCGTACACGCCGTACCTGCAGAAGGCGATGGACATCCGCGTGGCGGGCAACACGCCGCTGCCCACCGGAAACCGCAACTCGATCCAGCACACCGAGCAGACCTACGGCCTGATGATGCACATGTCCAAGTCATTGGGCGTCAACTGCACCTACTGCCACAACACCCGCTCGTTCGGCAACTGGCAGGAGAGTTCTCCCCAGCGCACCACGGCGTGGCACGGCATCCGCATGGTGCGCGAGCTCAACAACGCCTACATGCAGCCGCTGACCGACACCTTCCCGGCGGCGCGCAAGGGGCCCACGGGCGACGTGGCCAAGGTGTATTGCGCAACCTGCCACCAGGGTGCCTACAAGCCGGTCTACGGTGCGCCGATGGCCAAGGACTACCCGGAGCTGCTCAAGGTGGCGATGGTGAGCACATCGGGCCCGGCAGCGCTGCCGCCGCCGGTGGCGGAGGCGCAGCGCTCGGTGCTGTACTTCGACGTCGGCTCCCCGGTCCTTCAGGACGCGCAGGCCAGGGGCCTGGCCGAACTGATCACCACGATGAGCAAGACGCCGGCTGCGAAGGCGACCATCTCCGGCTTCCACTCGGCGGCCGGCACGCTGGCGCAGAACCAGGAACTGGCCAAGCAGCGCGCCTTCACCGTGCGTGATTCCTTGCTCGCCGCCGGCATCGCCGAGTCGCGCGTGACACTGGCCAAGCCGCAGCAGACCGAGGCCAACGTCGCCGGCGAAGACCCGACGGCGCGCCGCGTCGAGGTGACGATCAAGTAGCGCGGCCCGCTGCGCACCGGCCATGTCGCCCATCACCGCATCGCCCATCCTCGCGCCGGCGGCCGATGTGCTGCTGGCCCGGCCGCGCGGCTTCTGCGCCGGGGTGGTGCGGGCGATCGAGATCGTCGAGCGCGCGCTCGAGCTGCACGGCGCGCCGGTCTACGTGTTCCACGAGATCGTGCACAACGGCCACGTGGTGGCCGACCTGCGCGACAAGGGTGCGGTGTTCGTCGATTCGCTCGAGCAGGTGCCCAAGGGCGCGGTGACCGTGTTCAGCGCGCACGGCGTTTCGCTGGCGGTGGTGCACCAGTCGCAGGTGCGCCGGCTGCAGGTGATCGACGCCACCTGCCCGCTGGTCACCAAGGTGCACCTGCAGGCGCAGCGCTATGCCCGGCAGGGCCACGCCATCATCGTCATCGGCCATGCCGGCCACGAGGAGGTGGTGGGCACGATGGGCCGCGTCGAGGGCGAGGTGCATCTGGTCAGCGAGGCCGCGCAGGTCCAGGCGCTGCCGATCGACGTTGGCGCGCCGGTGGCCTACGTGACGCAGACCACGCTGAGCCTGGACGACACGCGCGGCATCATCGCGGCGCTGAAGGCGCGTTTCCCGCAGATCGTCGGCCCCGAGACCGACGACATCTGCTACGCCACGCAGAACCGGCAGAACGCGGTGCGCGAACTGGCGGCGCAGGTCGACGTGGTGCTGGTGGTCGGCGCGCGCAACAGCTCCAACTCGACGCGGCTGCGCGAGGTCGCGGCGCAGCAGGGCGTGGACGCCTACCTGGTGCAGGACGACAGCGGCATCGACCCGGCCTGGGTGGCTGGCGCACGCCGCATCGGCGTGACGGCGGGCGCCTCCACGCCCGAGGTGCTGGTGCAGCGGGTCGCGCAGCGCCTGCGCGAACTCGGTGCCGGCGACGTGCGCCAGGCCGAGGGGCTGGACGAGGGCATCGTCTTCCGCCTGCCCGTGGCACTGCTGCGGCGGGCGGCGTGACAACGATCGAGGCTCACGGCACCACCGCGCCGCTGGCACGCGTCGGCGCCGACCGTCCGCCTTCGGGCGACGCGCGCGGCGGGCCGTTCAACGCGCCGCTGCAACTGGCCGGAACCGTCGCGGTGATGCTGCTCGTCGAGTACACGCCGATGGCGCGGGCCTGGGGCTGGGCGCGGCTGGTGCTGCAACGCCGGCCGCTGCGCCATGTCGCCGGGCTGCGCTTCGCCAAGGTGCTGGGCAGCGGCCACGAGGGCGGTTTCGGATTGCGGCCCAGCGGCTCGCGGCAGGGCCTGTTCCTGGTCTTCGACGACGAGACGACGGCGCGCCAGTTCGTCGACTCGTCGCCGGTGCTCGCGCGCTACCGTGCGCATGCGAAGGAGTGCTGCGTCGCCCTGCTGCGCGCCACCTCGAGCAAGGGCTCGTGGTCGGGTGCCGCGATGGTGCCGACCGCGAGCTTGCCGACCGACGGGCCGGTGGCCGCACTCACGCGTGCATCGATCCGGCCGCGCCACCTGCGCTCGTTCTGGCGCCTTTCGCGGGCCAGCGAGGCGGCCCTGGCCGCATCGCCGGGCTGCGAACTCGCCGTCGGCCTGGGCGAGGCGCCGCTGCTGCGCCAGTGCACCTTCAGCCTGTGGGACAGCGTGGCGTCGATGGACGCCTATGCGCGCAGCGGCGCGCACCTGCTGGCCATCCGCACCGCCTATGCAGGCGACTTCTTCGCCGAGGCCATGTTCGTGCGCTTCGCGGTGCTCGATCTGCAGGGCATCTGGAAGGGCCGCGTGTATGGCGGCTGAGCGCGCCGGCGCGCACCGCGTGGTGGTGGTCGGTGCCGGCATCGGTGGGCTGGTGAGCGCGCTGCTGCTGGCGCGTGCCGGCCTTCAGGTCACCCTGGTCGAGGCCGCCGATGCGCCCGGCGGCAAGATGCGCCGGCTGCAGGTCGACGGTGCCGGCATCGACGCCGGCCCCACGGTTTTCACGATGCGCTGGGTGTTCGAGCAGATCCTCGATGCCGCCGGTTTCTCGATGGCCGACCTGCCCGCGCTCACGCCGCTGGACGTGCTGGCCCGCCACGCCTGGCGCGGCCATGAGCGCCGGCTCGACCTGTTCGCCGACCGCGAGCGTTCGGCGCAGGCGATCGGCGAGTTCTCCGGTGCCGCCGAGGCACAGCGCTTCCTCGGTTTCTGCCGGCAGGCCAAGGCGGTGTACGAGCGGCTCGAAGGCCCCTACATCCGCTGCGAGCGGCCCACGCTCCTGTCGATGGCCGGCGACCTCGGCCCGCGCGGCCTGGCCACACTGGCCGGCCTCGGCCCGTTCGCCTCGATGTGGAGCGCGCTGGCGCGGCACTTCCGCGACCCGCGCCTGCAGCAGCTGTTCGGCCGCTACGCCACCTATTGCGGCGCGTCGCCCTGGGAGGCGCCGGCCACGCTGATGCTGGTGGCGCAGGTCGAACTCGACGGCGTGTGGTCGGTCGACGGTGGCATGCATGCCGTCGCGCAGGCCTTCGCCGCGCTCGCCCAGCGGCGCGGCGTCAGCATCCGCTACGCGAGCCCCTGCGAGCGCATCCTGACCACGGGCGGCCGGGTGCGCGGCGTGCGCCTGGCCGGCGGCGAGGAACTGGCCGCCGACTCGGTGGTCTTCAACGGCGATCCGCAGGCCCTGGCCGAAGGCCTGCTCGGAGACGACGCGCGCGGCGCCGTGCCTTCGCTGCCGCGCGAGCAACGTTCGCTGTCGGCGCTGACCTGGGCCGTGCACGCACGCACGCAGGGCTTCCCGCTCGAGCGCCACAACGTGTTCTTCGACGACGACTACGCGTCCGAGTTCAGCGACATCTTCCGCGCCCGGCAGCTGCCGCAGCGAGGCACGGTGTACGTCTGCGCGCAGGACCGCGGCGGCGTGGCCGGCCCGGCCGGCGCCGAGCGGTTGCTGTGCCTCGTCAATGCCCCTGCCGAAGGCGACCGGCGCGCCTTCGATGCCCTGGAGACCGACCCATGCGAACAACGGAGCCTGGACTTGCTGCGCCGATGCGGCCTGCAGATCGACATGACGCCGCAGCAGGTGACTCTCACCACGCCACGCGACTTTCACCGGCTCTTCCCGGCCAGCGGCGGGGCGCTGTACGGCCAGGCGACGCACGGCTGGATGTCGTCGTTCCGGCGCAGCGCCTCGACGAGCCGGCTGCCGGGCCTGTACCTGGCGGGCGGGGGGGTGCATCCGGGGCCGGGCGTGCCGATGGCGGCACTGTCGGGGCAACTGGCGGCCGCGACGCTGATGGCACGCCTCGATTCGACCAGCCGGTCGCGCCGGGTGCTTATCTCTGGTGGTACGTCGACGCGGTCAGCGACGACGGCCGCCATGCCCTGACCATCATCGCCTTCGTCGGCAGCGTCTTCTCGCCGTACTACACCTGGGCCCGCGCGCGCGACCCGAAGTCGCCGGCCGAGGACCATTGCGCGATCAACGTGGCGCTTTACGGCGACGCCGGCAAGCGCTGGACGATGACCGAGCGCAGCCGCGCCAGCGTGACGCGCGACGTGCACGAGTTCGTCGTCGGCCCGAGCCGCATCCACTGGGACGGCGCCTCGCTGGTGCTCGACCTCGACGAGATCGGCATGCCGCTGCCGCAGCGCGTGCGCGGCCGAGTGCGCGTGTGGCCGCGTGGCCTGTCGACCTTCGCGACCACGCTGGACGACGCCGGCCGGCACCGCTGGGGGCCGATTGCGCCGTGCGCGCGTGTCGAGGTCGACCTGCAGCAGCCCGGCGTTCGCTGGAGCGGCGAGGCCTACCTCGATTCGAACGAGGGCGACGAGCCGATCGACCGGCCGTTCACCGACTGGGACTGGTCACGTGCCTCGCTGCGCGACGGCAGCACGGCGGTGATCTACGACGTGCGGCAGAAGCAGGGCGGCGACCGTGTCATCGCGCAGCGCTTCTCGGCGGACGGCGGCGCCGAGCGCTTCGAGCCCCCGCCTCGGCAGAAGCTGCCGCGCAGCCTGTGGCGCATCGAGCGCCACATGCGCAATGAACCAGGCGAGCCGGCGCGCGTGCTGCACACGCTGGAGGACACGCCTTTCTACGTGCGCTCGATGCTCGACTCGTCGCTGCTCGGCGAGCGGGTGAGCTCGGTGCACGAGACGCTGAACGTGCCGCGCCTGATGGCGCGCACGACACGGCTGATGCTGCCGTGGCGCATGCCGCGGGTGAAGTGAAGGAGCCATGACGATAACGACGACGCAGGCGACGCAGCGCAGCACATGGGAGTGGCTGGTCGTGGCCGCGCAGCTGTGTGTGGCGGCCCTCGGCGCGTTCTACAGCTACGGCTTCGGCATGCGCATCAGCGGCCTGCCGCTGGCCGTGCTGCTGGCGGCCAATGGCGCCTTCTTCGGCGCGATCATGGTCGGCTACCTGGCCGATGTACTGGCGCTGGCGCGGCGCCGGCGCGTGCCGGGCTCGCTACCAGACTGACCAGACTGAACAGGCGCGGGCGGTGAGGCCCGCGCGCACAGTGCTTCAGTCGCGCTTGTTGTCGCGGTTCCAGCGCGTGAACTGGCCCCACAGCCAGAACGCGACCCAGAGCACCCAGAGAATGAACAGCAGGTAGTGGATTTTCATGACGATCTCCTCTCGAATTCTTCAGTGAACGGGCGGGGACTGCTCCCACTGCGCTGGCTGCCGATCAGTGCTGCCATGGCAGCCGTGGTGGCCAGCAGCAGGGCGATCTCCAGCGCGTAGACGGCAGCATAGCCCGTGGCCGGCACGGCGAGCGCCTCGCCGAAAAAACCCCTGGCGGCCAGCGCGGATACGAGGTCGCGCAGGATGCCGCCGAGCGCCACCGCGACACCCGCCGCCGTGGCTTGCACCGCGCCCCAAGCACCCAGTGCGAGGCCGGTCTGCTCCTTCGGGGCGCTGTTCATGGTCGCGGTGAGCGTGCCATGGCTGAAGATGCCGCCGCCCAGCCCGACCAGCAGCACACCGGCGCCGAACAGCGGGATCGACCCCATCGGCGCCGACATGATGACGGCGCCGAACGCCGGGATGCCGAGCAGCGCTCCGGCTGCCGCCATGCGGAAGGGGTCGGCGCCGCGGCTGAGCACGCCCGAAGCCCAGCCGAAGCCGATCAGCCCGCCGGCGGCGAAGGTGGCGGTCAGCGAGGTGGTGGCGCCGACGTTCATGCCCAGGACCTGGCCGCCATAGGGCTCGAGCAGCACGTCCTGCATGCTGAAGGCCATGGTGCCCAGGCCGATGGCCACCAGCCGGCGCATCGCGTTGACCTGGTTGATGAAGCGCCCCCACGACTCGCCGAAGCTGGCGTGCCTGGCCGGCGCCGCGCCACGCGGCGGGCGGCGCGTCTCCTGCTTCCATAGGGCGACGACATTGAGCACCATGGTGGCCAACCCGGCACCCTGGATCACCTGAACGAGGCGGCCGGGGCTGAAGTCGGCCAGCAGCTGGCCGAACACCACGGCGCTGACCATGGTGCCCACCAGCAGCATCACGTACATCAGGCCGACCACCTTGGGCTGCGATTCCTCGGCCGCGAGGTCGGTGGCCAGGGCGAGCCCGGCGGTCTGCGTGGTGTGCACGCCGGCGCCGACGAGCAGGAAGGCGATGGCCGCGCCCGCCTGGCCGATCCAGGCCGGCCACTGCGAGGCATTGCCGCCGCCGGACAGCACCAGCAGCGCGAAGGGCATCACCGCGAGGCCGCCGAACTGCAGCATCGTGCCCATCCAGATGTAGGGCACGCGGCGCCAGCCGAGCGCCGAGTGGTGGTTGTCGGAGCGAAATCCGATGAGGGCGCGCACCGGCGCGTAGATCACCGGCAGCGACACCATGATGGCGACCAGAGAGGCCGGCACGTGCAGCTCGACGATCATCACGCGGTTGAGCGTGCCGACGAGCAGCACCAGCGCCATGCCGACGGAGGCCTGGAACAGCGAGAGTCGCAGAAGGCGCGACAGCGGCAGGTCCGGCGTCGCCGCATCGGCGAAAGGCAGGAAGCGTGGGCCGAGTCCGGTCCAGGTGACCACGAGTCTTCGGGTGAGGCTCTTCATGGTGGTGTCGGGTCGGCTCGGTCAGAACGGATTCGATGGAGCAGACACGCACGGACCGGGAGTGTTGCTTCCCGGTCCGCCGTGCTGTCCACGGCGACGGTCCGCTACTGCTTGGTGGCGGATTTCTCCACCAGAGCGAGCGTCGTCGATTGCTGCGACTCGACTGCGGCCGCCTTCGTTGCCTTGGCGCCACCCTCGTAGTACTTGGGCAGCCAGGTGGTGTGCGACAGCAGTGCGTAGTGCACTGCGAACGAGCTCACCGCCACGGCTCCGAGCATCAGAGGGATGCCGACCGAAGGCTTGACGACCAGCCAGATCTTTCCATAGATCATGAGGTGCTCCTTCGACTACTTGAGCCAGGGTGAATAGATGTACGCCAGCAGGTGAGCCAGCGCGGCGATCATGCCGAAGATCTGCGTGCCTTGAATCAGGTGGCGATGCACTTCTTCGGATTCAGCTTCGGTCAGCCCTGTGGGCCATACCTTGTTGGGGTCCGCCATAGTGAGTTCTCCTCTCGGGACTTTCAGGTTCCGTGCTCAACCCGCACGTGGGTACTGCTTCTCCTAAGTGTCATTATCAAGTGACACATCTGACTGTCAAGAAGAATTGACTGCTTGACTTGATCCCGCTCGAACTTCATGCGATGCGGGCTTCAATCCGTAGGGTTCGACGAGCGGCCACACATGCGGCGGCACCATGTTGCGCAGCTTGCGCGGCGCTTCGCGGCGAAGATGGATCACCGTCTCCACCGCCTTCATCTCGACGCGGGCACGAGCGAACTCGAGACCGCGCGGGCCCACGCGCGGCATCAGCCAGCCGACGATCGGGCGCAGCCAGTCGGGCATGCGGCGCAGCGGCAACCCGCCGGCGGCACGCTCGACGTTGGCGAGGAAGCCGCGCACCGGCCCGGCGCGCTGGCCCGCGCTGCCCAGCGCGGAGGTGCGAAGCTCGTCGCCGAGCAAGGACACCAGTTCTTCGCCGCGTTCATTGCGCACCAGTAACCATTGCTCGCCCTGGCCGCCCATGTAGCCGACGGTCAGGTCGGCCAGCACGTTGGTGTAGTCGACGCAGGTGCGGCAGGTCAGCGGGAAGAAGTCCGACGGCAGCTGCGACAGCGGCAGCTGCAGGAAGGGCACGCAGCGCCGGCTGCCGTCGGCGAAACGGATCTCGACGTGGTAGTCGGCGCGGAACTCGAGGTAGGTGATGGTCTCGGGCCGGTCGAGACGAGCGCGAGGAATTCGTGGAAGCGTTCGGTGGTGGTGTTGTCCGAGCAGGGCGTGCCGATGACGAACAGGCGCTCGAAGCCGAGCTCCTGCTCGAGCGCGCGCAGTGCGTACACCTGGCAGGGGATGCCGATGACGGCCAGACGCTTGAAGCCGCGTTCGCGCGCCGGTTCGAGCAGCGACAGCAGCGGCGCGTAGCCCATGCGCATGCCGCGGCAGGCGGCCATGTCCTTCGCCTGCGTGACCAGCACCGGCACCGGGCGCCAGCGGTCGTCGGGGTCGGCGGTCATGGTCAGCACGGCATCGACCGCGCCTGTCTCCAGCAGCCGCTCGGCGATGCGCGTGGTGATGCCGCTCCACTGCGCGCCTTCGCTGGGCTGGCGCAGCGAGGCCCGCAGCATGCGGCGCAGCGGGCCGAAGTGCTGCTCGTCGCCGCGTGACGGATCGCGCGCGCGGCCATGCACGCGGCTCTCGAGCCCGGCATAGTCGGGCTGGATGAACTGGCAGGCGCGGCCGCAGCGCTGCGGGTCCGACGAGCGCGAGATGCCGCAGTCGGTGCACAGCGTGCGGTGCGCCGGTTCGGCCATGGGCGCGGCCACGCTGTCAGGCAGCCGGTCCATCGGATTCCTCGCGGGCCTCGGCCTCGCGGCGTCGTTTCGTCTCGCGCGCGTCGCGCGCCACCGAGCGAAGCTGCCACCAGCCGAACAGCAGCGCGCCGCCGAACACCAGCACGCCCTCGATGAGGATCAGCGGCCAGTTCGAGCGGTCCATGGCGGCAGCGCTCAACGCAGCCCCCTTTGCTGCGTCATCTGGCGTTCGAACAGCTCGATCACCCAGCCGACGCGGCCGACCCGCTCGATGTCGGCCGGCAACTCGCTGTTCGGCGCGTCCAGGCGCGCAGCATCGACGAGGTACTGCACGGCGGGCAAGGCGGCCGGCGACGGGCGCTGCACGCTTGCCGGCTTGAGCACGGCGGCGCTGGCGCGGGCGATCAGGGCGAGCTTGCGCTGCCCGGAGACCACCGCACGCTGGCTGACCGAATCGAGACCGTTCCGCTCGATCTGGCGCCCGATCTCGGCGTAGACCAGCCGCGCCGCGCAGATGGCCGGGCGGCAGTCGCGCGGCAGGGCGCAGATGCCTTGCTCGGAGCGGCGGTAGAGCAACTCGGCGGCGTCGAGCAGCCGTTGCACCACGCTGCCCAGCGCCGCATCGAAGCGCGGCGCGGCAAGCCAGGCGTCCGGGTCGATGCCGGCTTCGCGCAGCCAGGCACGCGGCAGGTAGAGGCGGCCGTTGCGTGCATCCTCGCCGACATCGCGGGCGATGTTGGTGAGCTGCATGGCCACGCCAAGCTCGCAGGCGCGGGCCAGGGCGGCGGAGTCGCGCGTGCCCATCACCAGCGCCATCATCGCGCCCACCGCACCGGCCACGCGCGCGCCGTAGGCATGCACGTCTTCCAGCGTCTCGTAGCGGCGGCCCTGCGTGTCCCACACGAAGCCGTCGAGCAGCGCATCGAGCATCGCGCGCGGGATCGCGAAGCGGTGCACCACTGCCGCCAGTGCATGGTCGGCATCGATCGGCTGCGGGCGCCCGGCATAGACATGGTCGAGCCGGCGGTGCAGGCCGGCCATCGCGCGCTGCGGGTCGCTGCCGAGGTCGATCTCGTCGTCGGCGAGTCGGCAGAATGCGTACAACGCACTGGCCGGGGCGCGCACGCGCGCCGGCAGCAGCAGCGACGCGGCGAAGAAGGTCTTCGATCCACCGCGCATGAGCGCTCGGCAGGCGCGCTGGTCGTAGTCCGGCGCGAAGTCCGGCGCTGCAACAGCCGCATGGGCCGTCAGGGCGAAATGTTGTTCAGGCAAGACTGCTGACATGCGGAACCACCGTTTCGAGTGCCTTGGCGGACATCAGGACGCCGGGAACGCCGGCACCCGGGTGGGTGCTGGCGCCGACCATGAACAGGCCCTGCACGTCCTCGCTGCGGTTGTGCGGGCGGAACCAGGCGCTTTGCAGCAGCAGCGGCTCCAGCCCGAACGCCGCGCCCTTGAAGGACAGCAGCCGGTCGTGGAAGTCCTGCGGCGTGGTCACGCGCGAGGTGACGATCTGCTCGCGAAGACCTGGCAGCACGGTGGCCTCCAGGCGGGCCTCGATGGCGCGGCGGTAGGTCTCGGCGTGCGCGGCCCAGTCGGTGCCGCTGCCCAGGTGGGGCACCGGCGAGAGCACGTAGAACGCATCGCAGCCTTCGGGCGCCATCGAGGGGTCGGTGGCGGTGGGCCGATGCAGGTAGAGGCTGAAGTCGTCTGCCAGGTGCTGGCGCTTGAAGATGTCGGTGAGCAGGCCTTCGTAGCGCGGCCCGAGCAGCATCATGTGGTGCGGCACGCCGTCGAAGCGCTTCTTCGTTCCGAAGTACCAGACGAACAGGCTCATCGAGTAGCGGCCGCGTTCGATGCGCTTGTCGGTCCAGTGGCGGCGGTGCTGCGGCTCGACGAGGTGGCGGTAGGTCCAGGCGGTGTCCGCGTTGCTGACGACGATGTCGGCGCGGTGCAGGCTGCCGTCGGCCAGTTCGATGCCGGTGGCGCGGCCGTTGTCCACCGTGATGCGGCGCACCTCGGCGTTGCAGCGCACCGCCACGCCGCGCTCGGCGAGCAGCCCCACCATGCCGCGGATCAGCGCGCCCGTGCCGCCCATCGCCCAGTGCACGCCGAAGCGGCGCTCGAGCGTGTTGATCAGCGAGTAGACGCAGGTCACCGAGAACGGGTTGCCGCCGATGAGCAGCGGGTGGAAGCTCATCACGATGCGCAGCTTCGGGTGGCGCAGGTGGCCCGCGACCATGCGGTAGATGCTGCGCCAGCCGCGCATCTTCGTCAGTGACGGCACGGCGGCGAGCAGGTCGCCGATGCCGTCGAAGGCGGTGGCGCCGAGTTCCTCGAAGCCGAGCTTGTAGCAGTTGGCGGCTTCCTTCAGGAAGTTCTCGTAGCCGGGCAGGTCGTCGGGGCTGAAGCGGGCCACCTCGCGGCGCATGTGCTCCTCGTCGCCGCTGTAGTCGAACCAGCTGCCGTCGTCGAAGCGGATGCGGTAGAACGGGTCCATCGGCCGCAGGTCGATGTCGTCGGCGAACTTGCGCCCGCACAGAGCCCACAGCTCCTCGAGCATGAAGGGCGCGGTGACGATGGTCGGGCCGGCATCGAAGGTGAAGCCGTCCTGCTTCCAGACATAGGCGCGGCCGCCGGGGCCGTCGAGCTTCTCGAAGACCTCGACGTGGTAGCCGCGGCAGCTCAGCCGGATCGCCGCGGCCAGCCCGCCGAAGCCGCTGCCGATCACGATCGCCTTCGGCGCACCCTTCGGTGCGCGGCGATCGGTCGAGGCGGCCGGCGGGGCGCCGCCGCTAACGGGCGTGAAGAAGCTTTTCATCGGCATCCATCGGTGCGATCGACAAGGGTTCGGGCGCTACCGGCGCTGCACCGTCGCGGTTGCGCATGGCCCATTGCCACAGCGCCGTGGCCTGCAGCGGCAGCACCAGCAGCCAGTGTTCGAGGATGGCCAGCACGAGCAGCGTGGCCACCAGCAGCAAGCCCGTGGCGCGCGCACTGCCCGCGGGGCTGCCGAGCGCTTCGTTGACCATCCAGACCGCCACCACGGTCGATGCGCTGACAGACAGCGGGAACAGCAGGTTCATCGCGCGCTTGCGGAAGAAGCTCGCCAGGTAGGCCAGGTGCGGCGGCAGCAGTTCGATGCTGAGGTTGCGCACGCCGAGGAAGACGTTCAGCTTGGCACTGATGCGCATCACCCACAGCACGGCGAAGGTCTGGGTGCCGATCTGGTTGGGCGCGCCCCAGGTGATGGCGACGATCATCAGCCCCGAGGCGAGGATCGCCAGCTCGTGCCACAGGATCGCCTGCACGGCCTGCACGAAGCGCTGCCAGCCTTGCGCGCCGGGATCGGCCGCATGCTGCCGGGGCCCGGTGACCCAGCCGGTGAGGAAGCTCAGCTCGTGCCAGCCCCACACCAGCAGCGCGCAGGTGAAGGCGCAGAAGGCGCCGGCCGGCGTGGTCTGCGGTGCGGTGTGCGCCAGGCCGACGAAGGCGCCCAGGCCGAGCAGCGTCGACAGCAGGTGGCTCCATCGGAAGGTGGTGCGCGGCAAGCCGTCGAGCAGCAGCACGATGCCGGTGGAGAACCACCAGACGAAGACGGCGAACAGCACCGGCAGCGCCACGTTGAGCAGGGGCGTCGACACGGCCTGGTCCTAAGCGGGCAGGCCTACCACGCCGGTGCCACGCGCACGTCGCGCGGCAGTTCGTGGTGCTGCACGGGCAGCAGGTAGATGCGGGCGAAGGTGGCCAGCCCGGCGGCGGCGAGGAAGCCCTGCTGCAGCCGGCCGACGATGCCGCCGCGCGCCTTCGCGGCGTCCATGCGCTGCGACAGCTTGAACAGCCGGTCCATGCCGGCGCGGAAGGCCGGGTTGTCGATGTCCAGGCTGATCGGGAAGACCTGCTTGGAGATCTCGCTGGTGATGCGGAACACCGTGTAGTCGTACTCGGTGGGTTCCAGCCCCATCGCCTGCTTGAGCTGCGGCCGCGTGTGGTCGCGCACGTACATGGTGGCGTACACCGCGAGCAGGAAGAAGCGGATCCACAGCGTGTTCGGCCCGCGCAGCAGGTGCGGATGCGCGCGCATGATCAGCGCGAAGCTCTCGCCGTGGCGGAATTCGTCGTTGCACCAGCGCTCGAACCAGCGAAAGATCGGGTGGAAGCGCTTCTCCGGGTGCCGCTCGAGCTGGCGGAAGATGGTGATGTAGCGCGCGTAGCCGATCTTCTCGGACAGGTAGGTCGCGTAGAAGATGTACTTGGGCTTGAAGTAGGTGTACTTCTTGGTGCGCTTGAGGTCGCCCAGGTCCAGGCCGAGGCCGAAGTCCTTCAGGCTCTGGTTGATGAAGCCGGCGTGGCGCGATTCGTCGCGCGCCATGAAGCGCATCAGCGCCTTCACGTCGGGGTTCTCGATGTGCTTGGCGATCTCGTTGTAGAGGATGCAGCCGGAGAACTCCGAGGTCACCGAACTGATCAGGAAGTCGAGGAACTCCTGGCGCAGCTCCGGCGTCATCTGTGCCATCTGCGCGCGCGCTTCCTCGGCGAACTCTGGCGTGCGCTGGAAGTGGTCGTGGTTGTTGTCGCCTTCGTACTCCGCCATCATCGCGTCCCACTCGGCGCGGATCGGCGTGACGTCGATGCGGTCCATCGCCGCGAAGTCGGTGGTGTAGAAGCGCGGCGTGAGCAGCGTCTCCTGCTTGGCCTTGGCCTCGGCGTCCTGCGCGCTGGTGATGGCGTGGGTGGCTTCCATGGCTTGTCTCCTCAGGGGTTCTTGTTCAGCGTCAGCAGGCGGGCGAACACGGCGGCGTTGGTCGGCCCGAAGGACTCCAGGTCGAGCCGGGCGCCGGTGGCCGGGTCCGTCAACGTCAGGCGGCCGTCGGCACGTGCCGCCAGTTCGAAGGGCGGCAGCGCGCCGACCTCGCGCATGCGGCGCTCGCGCGCCAGCGCCCGCAGCGAGCCGCGCAGGAAGCCCTGCTCGCCCTGCACGCGTTCGAGCAGGCGGCCGCTGGCGGCGTCGATCACCGCGATGCTGCCGTCGGGCCGGTCTTCGAAGCGCAGCAGCCGCGTGGCCACCGGCGGGGCATCCGGCGTGTGCACCGACATGCCCGACCAGCGCACCGCCGCGACGCTGATCAGCGAGATCAGCACCAGCGCGGCCAGCGCCAGCATCGGCACACGGGGCAAGGGAGCGGGGGCGTGCGAGGTGGACATGGTTCGGGTCTCGTTCAGCGGGTGGCCATCGCGGTGCCGGGCATGGCGTGGCCCTCGTCAGCCTGTGGGGGCCGTTCCGGCAGCGGTGGCAGTACTTCGGCCGCATCGATCGGCTGCACGTCCAGGCCGGTGACCTGCGACCAGCTCTGCGCGAGCAACTGCGCCACCTGCGCCCCTTGCGGGACGCAGCGCAGCATCGGCTGCGGCTTGGCGAGATGCCAAGGGCGCGCGTGCGGCCACAGCTGCAGCCAGGCGATGCGGTCGTTGCCGGCCAGATCGAGTGCGATGTCGCCGCTGCCGCGTGGCGCCGGCGCCATCTCGGCCGCGGCAATGCGCTTGAGTGGCAGATTGAAGCTCAGCGTGAGCACGATGCCGATGCGCATCACCACGCGCCGGTTGGTCAGCGTGTAGGCCGTGCTGCGCGCCGACAACCAGGCGATCAGCAGCGTCAGGCCGATGCCCAGCAGTGCCAGCGGCGCCAGCGTGGCCACCGCACGAATCGCGTCGAGCGCGCTGCCGCCGTCGGCCAGCACGACCGAGCCGCGCAGCGCCAGCATCAGCGCGAAGTAGACGACCAGCTTGCGTACGTGGAAGGCACGGATCGCCAGCGCGCGCCAGTCCGGCGCGCCTTGCCAGAGCACGCGTTCGTCGGCCGGCAGTTCCTCGGGCAGGCCGTGCACCGGTTCGTGCTCGTGCTCGCGCACGGCGCCCGGGCGTTGGCTGACCTTCACAGCAGCGGCTCCGCGCGGCCGGGCTCGGCGTACAGCGTGCCGGCGCCGTAGTAGGCGCAGATCTTCTCTTCCTCGAGCAGCGTCACCTTGTCGGGCTGGCGCGGCGCGGGCGCGCTGGAGAGCTGGTGGCCCATCACCGACTTCACGGCGATGCGGTCACGGTGAACGCGGGCGAAGGTCACCGGCAGCAGCACGAGGCGCGCTCCGGTGGGCGAGGGCACCTCGACCTCGAAGTAGCGGACGATGTTCTCGGAGTGGTCGACCCACAGGTCGTGCACCTTGCCGCCCACCTGGCCGTCGGCGCCCACCACCGGCATGCCGCGCGGATCGGGGCTCTTCGACGCTACCTCGAAGCCGCTCATCATGCGCATCGGCACGATGCGCGGGTGTCCGAGGAAGTCGATGTCCGGCTCGTCGTGGCGGCGCGCATAGGCGCCCGGGCCCACCGCTGCGAACATCGGGTCGCCCACCGGCACCAGCGGTGCGCCCGCGTACGCATGGCCCGGCTCGGCGGAAAACACGTGCGGATCGGGCAGCAGGTTGGGCACGCTGACCTCGCGGCCGTCGGACAGCTTGAAGGTCTTCGGGCCGGGCACCGGCCAGCCGCCGATCTTCGCCTTGCTGAAGCCGTCGGTCTCCATCGGGTAGCCCTCGCGATGGTTCTCGGCCGCGAGGTAGTAGATCAACCCGGCGAAGAAGATCCAGAACAGGTACAGCACGAGCTGCGCGACGTCGACGTATTGGGTGATCGCTCCGGTTCCCATGGGATGCTCTCCTTCTTGCTAGCGTTAGCCGGGGAAGTCGGCCAGGCCGAACTTCGCCGTGGTGGCGACCTGTGGGCGGCGCCCCATCGGCCGCACCAGCGGGCCGAGGGCGATGAGTGCCGCGAACAGCATGTAGATCTCGAGGTGGTAGACGAAGCTGTAGCCCGTCACCGGGCTGACCAGCGCCGCGCCCAGCGCGCCTTGCGTGGCCAGGTGCGACACGCCGTCGCGGATGGCCCCGCCGGCTGCGATGGCGAAGCCGCCGGCGCTGGCCTGCACGGCGCCCCAGGCGCCCAGCGCCAGGCCGACGTGTTCGGGTTGCTCCAGGCTCATCGCCGCGGTCAGCGTGCCCACCGCGAACAGCCCGCCGCCGAAGCCGATCAGCGTGGTGCCGGCGCGGAACAGCCAGGGTGCTTCCAGCGGCGCGGCGAAGACCACGGCCGCGAAGGCCGGCAGGCCGAGCAGGGCGCCGAGTGCCGCGACGCGGTACGGGTCGCTGCCGCGCGCCAGCCAGCGTGCGGCGAATGCGAAGGCGGCGAGCGAGCCGCCGGCCAGCATCGCGGTGAGCGCGCTGGTGGCGCCCACGCTCAGGTGCAGGATCTCGCCGCCGTAGGGCTCCAGCACCACGTCCTGCATGTTGAAGGCGGCGGTGCCCAGGCCCACGGTCCAGAGGAAGCGGCGCGCCTTGGGCTGCGAGATGAAACTGCGCCAGCGCGGCGCGAAGGCCGGCGCCGGCTCGCCCTTGTGCTTGCGGCGGCTCGGGTCGCGGGCTTCCTGCTTCCACAGCGCCACGCCGTTGAGCCAGATCGACAGCACGGCCGCGCCCTGCACGACCTGGATCAGCCGCGTCGGGCTGAAGTCGGTCAGCAGCACGCTGAAGGCCGCGCCGCCGCCGGCCAGGCCCAGCAGCAGCATCACGTACATCAGCGCGACGATGCGCGGGCGGTTGGATTCGGTCGACAGGTCGGTGGCCAGCGCGAGGCCGGCGGTCTGCGTGGTTTGCAGGCCGGCGCCGACGAGCAGGAAGGCCAGGCCCGCCGCCAGGTGGCCCAGCCAGGCCAGGCCCAGCTCGCCCTGGCCGGTCAGCAGCAGCAGCGCGAAGGGCATGATCGCCAGCCCGCCGAACTGCATCATCGTGCCCAGCCAGATGTAGGGAACGCGGCGCCAGCCGAGCGCCGAGGCGTGCGTGTCGGAGCGGTGGCCGATCAGCGCGCGGAACGGCGCGGCGAGGATCGGCAGCGCCACCATCAGCGCCACCAGCCAGGCGGCCATGCCCAGCTCGACGATCATCACGCGATTGAGCGTGCCCACCATCAGCGCCGTCGCCATGCCCACCGACACCTGGAACAGCGACAGGCGCAGCAGCCGCGACAGCGGCAGCTCCACCGTCGCCACGTCGGCGAAGGGCAGGAAGCGCGGTCCGACGCGCTTCCAGAGCAGGGCGAGCTCGGCAAATCTCATGACCGCGCGATCTCCAGTGCCTGCGAGGTGTAGAAGCCGCTGGCCACGCGCTCGGTGCGCGCATCGAGGAAGGCTTGCAGTCCCGGCGCGGCGAGCAGGCCGCGCTTGAGCGCCGTCTCGGCTACCGGCTCGATGGACGGGGCGCGGTCGCCGCGCGGGAAGAAGCGGCCCACCGCATGCATCGCCGCCAGCGCCGGCGTGCGCGGCGCGAAGGTGATCAGCATCGAGCGCGACACGCGAGGCGCCCAGGCTTCCAGCGCGCGCACCACGTCGTGCGCCTCGTAGTGGATCAGCGAGTCCATCGCCACCACGTGGTCGAAGTGGCCGAGGCCGGCGTCGAGCATGTCGCCGCTGCGGAAGTCGATGTGGCCGCCGTTGTCGAAAGTCTCCAGGTGCTGCGCGACGCGGCGCACCGCGAGCTCGACCAGCGTGGGCGAGAGGTCGATGGCCACCACGTGGGCGCCGCGGCGTGCCGCCTCGACGGCCAGCGCGCCGGTGCCGCAGCCGGCGTCGAGCAGCCGCATGCCGTGCATGTCGGCAGGCAGCCAGGACAGCAGCGTGGCGCGCATGCGGTCGCGCCCGGCTCGCACGGTGGCGCGGATGCGGCCGACCGGCGCGTCCGAGGTGAGGCGCTCCCACGCCTGCACCGCAGTGCGGTCGAAGTAGTGCTCGATCTCGCCGCGGCGGGTCTGGTAGGTGGCGTGTTCCATCAGTCGTATCCCAGCAGGTCGAAGATGTCGCGGTCCTTCAGCGGCACGGCCGGCAGCGGATCCGGGCCCAGCCACATGGAGGCCGCCAGGCGCAGGTACTCCTTCTGCACGGCCTCGATCTCGGGCGTGCCGTCCATCTCGAACAGCGTGCACTTCTTCAGGCGGCTGCGGCGGATCGCGTCGAGGTCGGGCAGGTGCGCGGCCAGCTTCAGGCCGGTGCGCGCGTTGTACTTGTCGATCTGGTCGGTGGCCGCGCTGCGGTTGGCGATCACGCCGCCCAGGCGCACGTTGTAGTTCTTGGCCTTGGCGCCGATGGCCTGCACGATGCGGTTCATCGCGAAGATCGAGTCGAAGTCGTTGGCCGTGACGATCATGGCGCGGTCGGCATGCTGCAGCGGCGCGGCGAAGCCGCCGCAGACCACGTCGCCGAGCACGTCGAAGATCACCACGTCGGTGTCTTCGAGCAGGTGGTGCTCCTTGAGCAGCTTGACGGTCTGGCCGACCACGTAGCCGCCGCAGCCGGTGCCCGCGGGCGGGCCGCCGGCCTCCACGCACATCACGCCGTTGTAGCCTTCGAAGACGAAGTCCTCGGGGCGCAGTTCCTCGGCGTGGAAGTCCACCGTCTCGAGGATGTCGATGACCGTGGGCAGCATCTTCTTGGTCAGCGTGAAGGTGCTGTCGTGCTTGGGGTCGCAGCCGATCTGCAGCACCCGCTTGCCCATCTTGCTGAAGGCGGCCGACAGGTTGGAGCTGGTGGTGCTCTTGCCGATGCCGCCCTTGCCGTAGATCGCGAACACCTTGGCGGTGCCGATCTTCACGTTCGGGTCCAGCTGCACCTGCACGCTGCCTTCGCCGTCGGGGCGCCCGCCCTTGCGGATCTCGTTCACCGGTACTGCCGTGATGTTCATGCTGCTGCTTTCTCGGGAAGGATGCCTTCGAGCCGGTCCTCGAGTTCCTCACCGGCGCGTCGCAGCGCCTCGAGGGTCTTGTCATCCGGGGTCCAGAACTGGCGCTCCGAGGCTTCCAGCAGACGGCTGGCGACCTTGGCGGAGGCGGTGGGGTTCAGGCGCGCGAGGCGCTCGCGCATCTTCTCGTCGAGCACGAAGGTCTCGGTGAGCTGCTGGTAGACCCAGGGCTGCACCTGCCCCGTGGTGGCCGACCAGCCCATGGTGTTGGTGACGTGCACCTCGATCTGGCGCACGCCCTCGTAGCCGTGCTCGAGCATGCCCTCGTACCACTTCGGGTTGAGCATGCGCGTGCGCGTCTCCAGCGCCACCTGCTCGGACAGCGTGCGCACCGTGCCGCCGCCCAGGCCGTCGCGCGTCTGGTCGCCGATGTAGACCGGCGCCATCGCGGCGGCTTCGTGCCCTGCGCCGTCTTGGCGCGCTGCACGGCGCGGCTGATGCCGCCGAGCGTGTCGAAGTAGGTGTCGATGGTGGTGACGCCGAGCTCCACCGAATCGAGGTTCTGGTAGGCCAGCTGCACGCTGGCCAGCACGCTCTGCAGCAGGGCACCCTGCTGCACCGGGCGGCCGGTGCGGCTGTAGGCGAAGCCCTTGCGGCGCGAGTAGGTCTCGGCGAGTTCGTTCTCGTCGTCCCAGCGGCCGTTGTCGATCAGGTGGCTGACGTTGGCGCCGTAGGCGCCTTCGGCATTGCCGAACACGCGCAGCGAGGCGGCTTCCAGGTCGCAGCCATGTTCCTGCTGGTAGGCCAGCGCGTGCTTGCGCACGAAGTTCATCTCCACCGGCTCGTCGGCGCTGGCGGCCAGGAAGGCGGCCTCGGCCAGCAGCGGATCTGCAGCGGCAGCAGGTCGCGGAAGATGCCCGACAGCGTGATCACCACGTCGACACGCGGCCGGCCGAGCTCTTCCAGCGGGATCAGTTCGGCGCCGGCCAGGCGGCCGTAGCTGTCGAAGCGCGGCTTGGCGCCGAGCAGCGCCAGCGCCTGCGCGATCGGGCCGCCCTCGGTCTTCAGGTTGTCGGTGCCCCACAGCACCAGGGCGATGGTCTCGGGGAAGGCGTTGCCGTCGGCCAGGTAGCGCTGCAGCAGCCTCTCGGCCTGGCGCGTGCCGTCCTGCACCGCGTAGGCGCTGGGGATGCGGAACGGGTCGAAGCCGTGCAGGTTGCGGCCGGTGGGCAGGATGGCCGGCGTGCGCAGCAGGTCGCCACCGGGCGCCGGGCGCAGGAAGCGGCCGTCGAGCGCGTGCAGGATGCCGCCGATCTCGTGGTCCTGCGCCATCAGCGCATCGGCCTTGCCGAGTTCGCGCAGCAGCTCGATGGTCGTCGCTGCGCTGTCGGCGGCTGCGGCGTGCGTGAACACCTGCTCGGGAGTCTGGCCGGCCACCAGCGCTTCGACCAGCGTGCGCGCCGGTCGCTGGCCGTGCGAGGCCTCGGCCAGCGACAGCAGCATGTCGACGCGCTCGGCGGGCGACGGTGCGCGGCCCACCACGTGCAGGCCGTAGGGGATCAGCGTGTACTCGAGTTCGAGCACGGCCTCCGACAGCGCCTGGATGTGCGCGTCGGCTTCGCCGGCCCAGGCGGGTGCGGCCGGCGCGAGCTCCAGCTCGGCGGCCTGCGCCTGGATCATCACCGCGAGTTCGCTGCGCTCGGCCTGCGCTTCGGGTTCGAGGCCGCGGTAACGCTCCAGCGCCGCTTTCAGTTCGTTCAGGCCCTTGTACAGGCCGGCCTGCGCGACCGGCGGCGTGAGGTAGCTGATCAGCGTGGCGGCGGCGCGGCGCTTGGCGATCGTGCCTTCGCTCGGGTTGTTGCTGGCGTACAGGTAGAAGTTGGGCAGGTCGCCGATCAGGCGGTCGGGCCAGCAGGTCGGCGGTCAGGCCGTTCTGCTTGCCGGGCATGAACTCCAGCGCGCCGTGGGTGCCGAAGTGCAGCACCGCGTGCGCGCCGAAGTCTTCGCGCAGCCAGCGGTAGAAGGCCGAGAAGGCGTGCGTGGGCGCGAAGCCCTTCTCGAACAGCAGCCGCATCGGGTCGCCCTCGTAGCCGAAGGCGGGCTGGATGCCGACGAACACGTTGCCGAAGCGTTCGCCGAGCACGAAGATGTTGGCGCCATCGCTCTGGTGGCGGCCCGGCGCGGCGCCCCATTGCGCCTCGATCTCCTTGAGGTGGCGCTCGCGCCTGACGTGGTCGTGGGCCGGGATGCGCGCATGCACGTTGGCCTGCGCGCCGAACTTGGCGGCATTGCCCTCGATGACGCGGCCGCGCAGCGCGTCGACCGTGGCCGGCAGGTCGACCGTGTAGCCCTCGCGCTGCATCGCCAGCAGCGTGTTGTGCAGCGACTCGAACACCGACAGGAAGGCCGCGGTGCCGGTGTTGCCCGCATTGGGCGGGAAGTTGAACAGCACCATGCCGACCTTGCGCTGCGCCCGCTCGCTGCGGCGCAGGTCGATCAGTTTGCCGACGCGGGCGGCCAGCATGTCGGCGCGCTCGATGCAGCTGCGCATGTCGTGCGCGCCCTTGGTGTTGTCGAAGCGGCAACCGTGCGGCAGGCCTGGCTGGAGCTGCCGCGACCGCCGAACACCATCGAGCCGGTGGCGCCGTCGAGCTCGGGGATGGCGACCATCATGGTCGCCTCCACCGGCAGCAGGCCGCGCTGCGAGGCGCCCCACTGGTCCAGCGTCTGGAACTCGACCGGGTTGACGGCCAGGTAGGGCACGTCGAGCTGCGCGAGCGTCTCTTCGGCGGCGCGCGAGTCGTTGTAGGCCGGGCCGCCGACCAGCGAGAAGCCGGTCAGCGAGACCAGCGCGTCGATGGTCGGGCGGCCGTCCTTCAGGAAGAAGGCCTCGACGGCGGGGCGGGCGTCCAGGCCGGTGGCGAAGGCCGGCACGACGCGCAGGCCGCGTGCTTCCAGCGCGGTGATCACGCCGTCGTAGTGGCCGGTGTTGCCCGCCAGCAGGTAGGAGCGCAGCAGCAGCAGGCCGACCGTGCCGCGCTTGCCGCTGGTGGCCACGCGCGGCATGTCGGACAGGTCGTCGGACAGGCGGTTCCTGATCTGCGGGTGGTAGACGCCGAGTTCGGGGTACTCCACCGGCGCGTGCGTCTTGACCAGGCCGCGCAGGCCCTGGCGAGGGCCGGCCGCATAGCGGTCCACCAGGAAGTGCACCAGGTGCGCGACGTTGTCTTCCGAGCCGGCGAGCCAGTACTGCAGGGTGAGGAAATAGGCGCGCACGTCCTGCGCGGTGCCGGGAATGAAGCGCAGGATCTTCGGCAGCCGGCGCAGCATCTTCATCTGCTGCGCGCCGGCGCTGGACTTGACGCTCTGCTCGTCCGACTTGTGCGAGGTCTTGCCGCGCAGCCGCTTCAGGAAGGCCATCGCGCCGGTGGCCGGCGAGCCCATGTCGAACTTGCCCATGCGGGTGAGCTTCATCACCTCGCCGGCGGACATCGCGCAGACCATCGCGTCGCACTGGTCGCGGCGCGCGCGCAGTGCCGGCAGCACCGGCAGGAAGTGGTCTTCCATGAACAGCATCGTGACGATCACGATGTCGCCGGTGGCGATGTCGGCTTTGCAGCGCGCCAGCGCCGCTTCGTCGTCGCCCCACTCGGCGGCGGCGTGCACCGACAGGCGCAGCCCGGGCATGGCCTTGGCCAGCGTGCGGTTGGCGCGCGCCGCGGCGCTGGCCAGGTGGCTGTCCATCGTGACCAGCACGACGTGCATCGGCAGCGCCGCGGCGCCGCTAGCGGCTGTAGTGGGCTTTGGCATCGTAGAGGGTCTCGATGGTGATGACCGGCACGCCGCGGTCGAGCGCAAAGCGCTCGGTGTTGCGGCGGGCCTTGCCGCGCACGAAGAAGGGGATCTTTCGAAGCTCCTGCTCGGCGTCGGCCGACCAGGTGGAAACGGTGGCGCCGGGCGCCAGCGCCACCGGCGGCGCGGCGGCGCTCCCGGGCAGCGGCTGCTCGACCGGCTGGGCCGGCATTGCCGCCGGCCGCACGGCGGCCGAGCCGAGGTGCGAGGCGGCCGCGCCTTCGTGGAACTCGAAGTCGTCGCGGAACATGTTCAGCAGGTGCTCTTCCAGGCCCATCATCAGCGGGTGCACCCAGGTGTCGAACAGCACGTTCGCGCCTTCGAAGCCCATCTGCGGCGAGTAGCGCGCCGGGAAGTCCTGCACGTGCACCGGCGCCGAGATCACCGCGCAGGGCACGCCCAGGCGCTTGGCGATGTGGCGTTCCATCTGCGTGCCCAGCACCAGCTCGGGCTGCAGCTCGGCGACCTTGGCCTCGACCTCGAGGTAGTCGTCGGTGATCAGCGGCTCGACGCCGTACAGCCTGGCGGCCTCGCGGATCTCGCGGCCGAACTCGCGGCTGTAGGTGCCCAGGCCGACGACCTGGAAGCCCAGCTCGCTGGAAGCCACGCGCGCGGCGGCCACCGCATGCGTGGCATCGCCGAACACGAACACGCGCTTGCCGGTGAGGTAGGTGGAATCGACCGAGCGGCGTACCAGCTGGCGCGCGAGGTCTCGCGCTCCAGCGCCGCCTGCGGGTCCAGGCCGGCCAGCGTGGCCACCTCGGTGATGAACTCGCGCGTGGCCTGCGTGCCGATCGGCACGACGCGGGTGAAGGGCTGCGCGAAGGTGCGCTGCAGCCACTGCGCGGCCAGCAGGCGGTTTCGGGGTAGAGCACGACGTTGAAGTCGGCGTCGGCCAGGCGCGCCAGGTCGTCCGGGCCGGCGCCGGCGGGCGCGGTGACACGCACCTCGATGCCCAGGCGCGCTGAGCAGGCCGCGGATTTCGCGCACGTCGTCGCGGTGGCGGAAGCCCAGCGCCGTGGGCCCGAGGAGGTTGCAGCGCGGCGCCTGGCCGGCGCGGGCCGGGCGCGGCGTGCCGGGGCGGGCGGCCCGGCCAGCGCGCGCACCAGCTGGTAGAAGGTTTCGGCGGCGCCCCAGTTTTCCTTGCGCTGGTAGGCCGGCAGTTCCAGCGGCACCACCGGCACCGGCAGGTCCAGCGCCTGGGCCAGGCCGCCCGGGTCGTCCTGGATCAGCTCGGCGGTGCAGGACGCGCCGACCAGCAGCGCCTTGGGCTTGAAGCGCTCGTAGGCCTCGCGGGCGGCGGTCTTGAACAGCTCGGCGGTGTCGCCACCGAGGTCGCGCGCCTGGAAGGTGGTGTAGGTGACCGGCGGGCGCTTGGGCAGCGCTCGATCATCGTGAACAGCAGGTCGGCGTAGGTGTCGCCCTGCGGCGCGTGCAGCACGTAGTGCACGTCCCGCATCGCGGTGGCGACGCGCATCGCGCCGACGTGGGGCGGTCCTTCGTAGGTCCAGAGCGTGAGTTGCATGCGGGCCTCAGGCGGCGAGCTTGGTGCGGCGCACCAGCGGCCGGGCGAACAGCTCGGCCAGGTCGGCTGCCTGCTCGTAGCCGTGCACGGGCGTGAACACCAGTTCGATCGCCCACTTGGTGGTGAAACCTTCGGCCTCGAGCGGATTGGCCAGCCCGAGGCCGCAGACGACGATGTCGGGCCGCGCGGCGCGGCAGCGGTCGAGCTGCTTCTCGACGTCCTGGCCTTCGGAGAGCACCGTGCCCGCAGGCAGAAGCGCCAGCTCGTGGGCCAGGTGCGCGCGATGCAGGTAGGGCGTGCCGACCTCGGTGAGCTGCATGCCGAGCTCGCGTGCCAGGAAGCGTGCCATCGGCAGTTCGAGCTGCGAGTCCGGGAAGAAGAAGATGCGCCGGCCTTCGAGCATCTCGCGGTGGCGTTGCAACGCGTGGCGCGCACGCTCGCGGCCGGGCCGCGTCACCGCATCGAAGTGCGCCGGGGCGACGCCGAATGCCGCGGCGGCGGCCTGCAGCCAGGCGGTGGTGCCTTCCACGCCGAGGGGGAAGGGCGCGGCAGGTGCGTGGCGCCGCGAGCTTCGAGCAGTCGCGCGGTCTCGGCCAGGAAGGGCTGCGCGAGCAGGAAGCGCGTGTTCGCGCCGACCTCGGGCAGTTCGGTCGCGTGGCGCGGCGGGAAGAAGCGCACGTTGGCCAGGCCCAGGTCGCGGAACAGGCGCGCGAACTGGTCCTCGACGACGTCGGGCAGCGAGCCGACGACGAGCAGCGAATCCGGTGCATGGGTGGCAGACGCCGGCATCTGCGGCACCCACGCGGCCAGGCAGGCGTCTTCGCCCTGCGTGAAGGTGGTCTCGATGCCGCTGCCGGAGTAGTTGAGCACGCGCACCGTCGGGCGATGGATGCCGTCCAGGCGTTGCGCGGCGCGGCCGAGATCGAGCTTGATGACTTCGGACGGGCAGGAGCCGACCAGGAACAGCGTGCGGATCTCCGGGCGGCGCTCGAGCAGGCGGTTGACGACGCGGTCGAGTTCGTCATGGCAATCGGCCAGGCCGGCGAGGTCGCGCTCGTCGATGATGGCGGTGGCGAAACGCGGCTCGGCGAAGATCATCACGCCGGCGGCCGACTGGATCAGGTGCGCACAGGTGCGCGAGCCGACGACGAGGAAGAAGGCGTCCTGCACCTTGCGGTGCAGCCAGATGATGCCGGTCAGGCCGCAGAAGACCTCGCGCTGGCCGCGCTCCTTGAGCACCGGCGCCTGGCTGCAGCCGCCCGACAGTTCGGCGCGAAGCGGGATCACGGGGCTCATGCGCGGGCTCCCTGCAGCGACGTGCCGGATGCGGCGTGCTCGAGGCGCGCGGCGCGCAGCTTGAGCAGGAACTGCGTCGCGTTGATCACGTAGCTCGCATAGGCCGCCAGGGCCAGCCAGGCCAGGCCGCGGCCGTCGAGTGCGTGATTGGCCCAGGCCACCAGGTAGGCCGTGTGCAGGGCCAGCACCAGCATGCTGAACACGTCTTCCCAGTAGAAGGCCGGTGCGAACAACCAGCGGCCGAAAACCACCTTCTCCCAGATGCAGCCGGTGACCATGATCAGGTAGAGCAGCGCGGTCTTCACCACCACCGAGAGCATCGCGGCCTGCTCGCCGGCGCCGCTGGCCAGATAGCGCAGCAGCAGCACGAGGCTGACGAGGAAGGCCAGGAACTGCACCGGCGCGAGCACGCCTTGCACCAGCGTCCAGACCGAGGCGTCGCGACGCTGGCGCTCCTCGGGGCTGTACAGCCGGGTGCCGGTTTGCGTGCCGGGCCTGGGCGATGCCATTCGAGAGACTCCCTGCGGTTGCGAATGAAAGCGAGACTAGGCCGTTCGATGAAAAGTGTCAATCGAGGAAGACGTAAACCAGACTTGACAGTCTGTCGCTCGCCGCCGATCATTCCTTCCAGTGAAATGCGCGGCCGACGAGGTTGCGGTGGCGCAAACCTTCCAAAGGCGGATGTACACACGCATTGACGGTCTGGGGTGGCGGAGAGTAAAACCACCCTCGGTCCAACGAGATCCCGCAGAGGACACAGCACCAGGCGACGAACTCACCGACTGCATCCCGAGCATTGGCGACGCGCTTTGGCAAGGCTCGCCCCTCCAACGCCCCCGAGCAGACGTTCCGAAAACGCACACGAGACAAGGAAGTGGAGGGCTCGATGCAAGGAGGATCCCAACCGGGAACGGTGCCGGCCGACTGCCCGGAAAGCGCTGCGGCCTGGGCTGCTGGCGGTTCACCGGCAAGCGCGCTGTTCACCGACCCCAGTCCCGGCCCGATGGAGCGGGCGGCCTGTCTGGCGCGGGCCCTCGAACTCGAGGTCATTCCGCGCCTGGTGGCGGCGCACCGCGACAACGGCAACCTGCCGGCGAGCAACGACGCGCTCAGCGGCAGCCTCGGCGAAGCCGAGGTGAATGCCTTCACCGACAGCCTGGTGCGCGGCGACGAGCGCGAGTTGACGCAGGTGCTCGACGGGTTGCGCGACCGCGGCTTCACCGTGGAGCGTTTGCTGGTCGACCTGCTCGCGCCGTCGGCGCGTCAACTCGGCCACCTCTGGACCGAGGACCTGTGCTACTTCACCGACGTCACCATCGGCCTCGGGCGGCTGCAGCGAATGATGCGAGAATTGAGCCCGGCCTTCGGAACCGAGGTGGCCCATCCGCCCAACGGGCGACGCGCCTTGCTGGTGCGTGCCCCGGGCGAGCAGCACAGCTTCGGGATGTCGATGGTCGCCGAGTTCTTTCGCCGCGCCGGTTGGGAAGTTGTCTCCGGTGGCGAAGGCGCAGATACCGACCCAATCACGTCGGTGCGGCGCGAGTGGTTCGATGTGGTGGGGTTTTCGGCGGGCAGCGAAGCGCGGCTCGACTGGTTGCCCTCCTGCATCGCGGCCGTTCGCCGCGCTTCGTGTCACAAGGGTGTGGCCGTGCTGGTGGGCGGCCCGGTGTTCACGTTGAGACCGCAACTGGCCCGTCAGGTCGGTGCGGACGCGACGACCGCCAACGGGAGCGAGGCACCAGGTCTGGCCGAAAGCTTGCTTGCCGGCCGCGTGAAACACAGTTGAACCTCCGTCCAGCAGCTGGACGTTGACAGACATGAAGACAACGGCCCGCAGCACCGGGAGCTCGCAGGGGATGATCCTGTGAAGCGCCGCACGGCACCCCGCGCAGTGGTGGGTGATCTCGACGCGGCCACCGCTCAGCGCGTGGTCGCGGCGGCCAGCGACGTCGCCTTGCTGCTCGACCCCCATGGCGTGATCCAGGATGTCGTCATCGGCCGGGATGACCTCGACCCGGTGCTGGTGGCCGACTGGATCGGCCAGCCCTGGACCGAAACGGTGACGGTCGAGAGCCGCGCCAAGGTCGAGTCGCTGCTGCGCGATGCGGCCGGTCCGCCACGCTGGCGCCAGGTGAACCACCCGTCCACCGGCGGCGGCAGCGACTGGCCCATCCTCTATTCGGCGGTGCAGATCGCGCCGCCCGGCCGCGGCAAGACAGCGGGCCGCACCATCGCCTTTGGCCGCGACCTGCGCGCCACCGAGGCGCTGCAACTGCGACTCATCGAAGCGCAGCAGGCGATGGAGCGCGACTACTGGCGCTTCCGCCAGGCCGAGACGCGGTATCGCCACCTGTTCCAGGCTTCGTCGGAGGCGGTGCTGATCGTCGACGCGGGCAGCCTGCGCATCCTCGAGGCCAACCCGGCCGCGGTGGCGCTAGTCTCCAACGGCGGCGGGCCGCGCCGCCTGGCCGGCGGTTCCTTGACGTCATTGTTCGAGGCGCCCAACAGCAAGCCGCTGCAGGCCGCACTCGCCGCCGCACGCTCGGCCCGCCGGGCCGAGGTGGTGCGCACTGCGCTGTCCGACGGCGGCGGGCGCGTCGGCGTGTCGATGTCCAGCTTCCGGCAGGACGATGCCTCGCTTCTGCTGGTGCGCCTGTCGCGCCTGGGCACGGAGCCTTCGCCGCTGGCCACGGTCACCGAGAGTTCGATGCTGCTGGACTTCGTGCGCAACTCGCCCGATGCGCTGGTGTTCACCGACAACGAAGGCCGCATCCAGATGGCCAACGCGTCCTTCGTCGCGCTGGCCCAGCTGGGCAGCGAGGAGCAGGCGCGCGGCGAGCCGCTGGATCGCTGGCTGGGCCGCACTGGCGTCGAACTCGGCGTGCTGATCCAGACCGTGCGCCAGCGCGGCAGCATGCGCCTGTTCTCGACGCTGCTGCGCGGCGAGGACGGGGCCACCGCCGAGGTCGAGGTCTCGGCTTCGGCCACCACGCAGGACGGCAAGCCGATGCTCGCCTTCGCCGTGCGCGACGTCGGCCGCCGGCTGAGCGCCGAGCCGCGCGCCGCCGGCGAACTGCCGCGATCCGCCGGCGAGCTGACCGAGCTGGTCGGCCGCGTGCCTCTGAAAGACATCGTCGGCGAGACCACCGACCTGATCGAGCAGCTGTGCATCGAGACGGCGCTGAAGATGACCAGCGACAACCGCGCCTCCGCAGCGCAGATGCTGGGCCTGTCGCGCCAGAGCCTGTACGTCAAGCTGCGCCGTCACGGCATGGGCGACCTGGGCGACGACGAGGGTTGATACCGAGGCCCGATCGGGCCATGAGTTGTAAATCTTGGTTGACACTCTGAAGTGTCACGCCCAGAATCAATCCCATGGCCTATCCTGCCCCGTCGGCAGTCGCGGAACTGCTCAAGCCGATCACCTGGTTTCCGCCCATGTGGGCCTTCGCCTGCGGCGCCGTCGCTTCGGGCCAGAACTGGAGTGAGCGCTGGGCCCTGGTTGCGCTGGGCGTGCTGCTCGCCGGCCCGATGGTGTGTGCCACCAGCCAGGCGGTGAACGACTGGTTCGATCGCCACGTCGACGCCATCAATGAACCGAACCGCCCCATCCCCTCGGGCCGCATGCCGGGGCGCTGGGGCTTGTACATCGCGGTGCTGTGGACGGTGCTGTCGCTGGCCGTTGCGCTGACGCTGGGCCCCTGGGGCTTCGTCGCCGCGCTGGTCGGCCTCGCGCTCGCCTGGGCCTACAGCGCGCCGCCGCTGCGCCTGAAGCGCAATGGCTGGTGGGGCAACGCCGCCTGCGGCATCTGCTATGAAGGCCTGGCGTGGGTCACGGGTGCGATCGTCATGGCCGGCGGCAGCCTGCCCGACGGCCGCTCGCTCGCGCTGGCTGCGCTGTACAGCCTCGGTGCGCACGGAATCATGACGCTCAACGACTTCAAGTCGGTCGAGGGCGACCGCCGCATGGGCATCGGCTCGCTGCCGGTGCGCCTGGGCGAGGAACAGGCAGCGCACATGGCTTGCTGGATGATGGCTGCGCCGCAGTTCGTGGTCGTCGTGCTGCTGATGAGCTGGCAGGCCCGCGGCCACGCGCTGGCGGTGGGCGCATTGCTCGCGGTGCAACTGCTGCTGATGCGCCGCTTCGTCGCCGACCCGCACGGCCGCGCCACCTGGTACAGCGGTCTGGGCGTGACGCTGTACGTGTCGGGCATGCTCGTCAGCGCCTTCGCCTTGCGCGCCGCCGCGCAGGCCGGATGAAGCCATGAAGCCCCCGAGCTCGCTGCGCTCGCGGCCCCCCGAGGGGGCGCTCAGCGGCTTCGGAACGACCGGGCGCCACTGACATGACGCCGCTCGGCTGGTTCGGCATCGTGCGGCTCGGTCTGGTGCAGATGGCGCTCGGCGCCGTCGTCGTGCTGACCACCTCGACGCTCAACCGCGTGATGGTCATCGAGCTCGCGCTGCCGGCACTGGTGCCCGGGCTGCTGGTGGCGATCCACTACGCCGTGCAGATCACGCGGCCGCGCATGGGCTTCGGTTCCGACCGCAGCGGCCGCTGCACGCCATGGATCCTCGGCGGCATGGCCGTGCTCGCCGCGGGCGGCACGCTGGCCGCGATCGCGACCGCCTGGATGTCCACGCAGCGCTACGCCGGCCTCGCGCTGGCGGCGTTCGCCTTCTTCCTCGTCGGCCTGGGGGTCAGCGCCTGCGGCACCTCGCTGCTGGTGCTGCTGGCCAAGCGCGTGGCGGCGCAGCGGCGCGCACCGGCTGCCACGATCGTCTGGATGATGATGATCATCGGCTTCGCGGTGACGGCCGGCCTGGCCGGCCGCTGGCTCGACCCCTATACGCCGCAGCGCCTGGTGGCCGTCAGCGCGGGCGTCGCAGCGATCGCCTGCCTCGTCGCCCTGATGGCGCTATGGCGTCTCGAAGGCCGCGGCGGCATCGCTGCTGGGGCGGCCGTGGAGGCGGAGCCGAAGCTGCGCTTCCTCGAGGCGCTGCGCCAGGTCTGGCAGGAAGCCGCAGCGCGCCGCTTCACGGTCTTCGTGTTCGTCTCGATGCTCGCCTTCAGCGCGCAAGACCTGATCCTCGAACCGTTCGCCGGCGCGGTGTTCGGCCTCACGCCGGGCGCGACGACGCAGCTGTCCGGGCTGCAGCACGGCGGCGTGCTGCTGGGCATGATCGCCTGTGCGCTGGCGGGCAGCCGCTGGGGCATCGGCTCGCTGCGCAGCTGGACGATCGGCGGCTGCATCGCTTCGGCCTTCGCGTTGGCCGCGCTGGTGGCTGCGGGAGTGGTCGGCCCGCGCTGGCCGCTGCACGCCACGGTGTTCGCGCTCGGTGCGGCCAACGGCGCGTTTTCCATCGCCGCGATCGGCTCGATGATGCGGCTGGCCGGCGAGGGCAGGGCCTCGCGCGAAGGTGTGCGCATGGGCTTGTGGGGCGCCTCGCAGGCGATCTCCTTCGGCGTCGGCGGCCTGGCCGGCGCGGTGGCCAGCGACATCGCCCGCCGCTTCATCGACAGCCCCGGCGCGGCCTACGCGGTGGTGTTCGGCGCCGAGGCGCTGTTGTTCCTTTGGGCCGCGGCGCTGGCCGCCGGCATCGAGACGCGCGCGCCGCAGCGGCGCACAAGGAGATGGGCATGGACAAGATCGACACCTACGATGCCGTCGTGATCGGCGGCGGGCCGGCCGGTGCGACCGCCGCCCACGAGATGGCGCGGCAGGGCCGCAGCGTGCTGCTGCTCGACCGCGACGGGCGCATCAAGCCCTGCGGCGGCGCCATTCCGCCACGGCTGATCAAGGATTTCGCGATCCCCGACCATTTGCTGGTGGCCCGCATCCGCTGCGCACGCATGATCGCGCCGAGCGACGCCAAGGTGGACATCCCGATCGAGGGTGGCTTCGTCGGCATGGTCGATCGCGGCCCGTTCGACGAATGGCTGCGCGAGCGCGCAGCCCAGGCCGGCGCAGTGCGCACCCGCGGCAGTTTCGAGGCCATCGAGCGCGACGTCGACGGTTCGGCCATCGTTCGCTTCAGTTCGCGCGGTCGCCGCGGCGGCGAGGCCGTGCCGGTGCGGGTGAAGGCGCGGGTTGTGGTCGGCGCCGATGGCGCCCGCTCCGAGGTGGCGCGCCAGGAGGTGCCCGGCTCCGATCGCGGCAAGTTCGTCTTCGCCTACCACGAGATCCTGCGCGCACCGGTCGATCGGGCCGGCTACGACGGCACGCGTTGCGACGTGGTCTACAACGGCGAGTACTCGCCCGACTTCTACGGCTGGGTGTTCCCGCACGGCGACACGATGAGCGTGGGCACCGGCAGCGCCGATAAAGGCTTCTCGCTGCGCAGCGCGACCGAGGCGCTGCGCCGCGCCTCCGGTCTGGGCGACACCGAGACGCTGCGCCGCGAAGGCGCACCAATCCCGCTCAAGCCACTGCCGCGCTGGGACAACGGCCGCGACGTGGTGCTCGCCGGCGACGCCGCCGGCGTGGTGGCGCCGGCCTCGGGCGAGGGCATCTACTACGCGATGTACGGCGGCAAGCTGGCCGCCGAGGCCTCGCTGGCCTACCTGGCCAGCGGCCAGCCGCGCGACCTGCAGCTGGCCCGCAAGCGCTTCATGAAGGCGCACGGCAAGGTGTTCTGGGTGCTCGGCGTGATGCAGTACTTCTGGTACTCGAGCGACAAGCGCCGCGAGCGCTTCGTCAGCATCTGCCGCGACCGCGACGTGCAGCAGCTCACCTTCGAGTCCTACATGAACAAGGAACTGGCGCGCAAGAAGCCGATGGCCCACGTGCGCATCTTCCTGAAGGACGTGGCGCACCTGTTCGGAATGGCCCGCGTCTGACCATGCCGAGCTCCCGCGGCCCGTGATGGACACCCTCTTCGCCAGCGGCCGCGCGGCCGATATCGTGCTCGCGGTGCTGGTGATCGAGGCCATCGTGCTGACCGTTCGCCATGCGCGCAGCGGAGCCGGCCCGCCGCCGCGGGTGTTCGTGCCGATGATCGGTGCCGGCGTCATGCTGGTGCTGGCCCTGCGCTGTGCCCTCACCGGAGCACCCTGGCCCTTGATCGCGCTGCTGCTCAGCGGCGGCGGGGCCGTCCATGCGGTCGATCTGTGGCAGCGCTGGCGACGCTGACCTGTTTCAGGTCAAGGTGCGTCAGCCAGGGCCGGGCATAGAATGCGCCGCAAAGGACCTCCCGGATGAACCGTCGGCCTACAGGAGAAGCAGCGTGAATCAACGCTCGGGCGGTGCGGACGATCTCGGTGCTCTCGCCCCCTGGGCGCAGGAGCTGGCTCAAACCTTCGTGACCCTGTCCAGCGACATCGCGCTGGTTCTCGACGACGCAGGGGTCATCACCAGCGTGGCACAGGCCGGCAAGGAGCCGATCTCGCCCGCGGCCGCACACTGGATCGGCCGACCCTGGGTCGAAACGGTCTCCGGCGGCACCCGCCGCAAGGTCGAAGCGCTGCTGCAGGACGTCACCAGCACCGGCCTGGCGCGCCGCCGCGAAGTCAATCATCCGGGTGCCGGCGGCACCGACATTCCGATCGCCTACACGGCGATCCGCCTGGGGCGCAACGGCCCGGTCATCGCCGTCGGCCGTGACATGCGTGCCATCGCGGCGATCCAGCAGCGCTTCCTCGATGCCCAACAGGACCTGGAGCGCGGCTACTGGCGCGCGCGCCAGGCTGAAACCCACGAGCGGCAACTGCTGCAAGTGCTCACCGACGCCGTGCTGGTGGTCGATGCCGCCACGCTGACGATCGTCTCGGCGAACCGCACCGCTTCGAACTGGCTGGCCACCAGCGGCGCGCTGGTCGGCCAGTCGGTCGAGGCGCTCTTCGACACGCGATCGCGCAGCCCCATCCATCAACTGCTGGTGACCGCGCGCAGCAGCGGCCGACCGGTGGAACTGCGCGCCCGCCTGCTCGGCAACCCCGTGGCCGCCAGCGTCGCCGCGACGCCGTTCCGCGCCACCGACGTGCAGCGCCTGCTGGTGCGCATGCGCACCACCGGCGCGCCTGCGGCGGCCGTGCCGGGTGCCGCGCTGCGTGAAGCGGCGGCAGTAACCGACTCGGTCGGAAACATCCTGTCGTGCGACGCCGCCTTCGTGGCGCTCATGAAGGCCGACGACGACGGCGCGCTGATCGGCAAGTCGGTCGCGCAATGGCTGGGCGAGCCGGCCGACGAACTGGCAGCCCTGCTGCAGGAAGTGCGGCATGCCGGCCTGGCCGAGCGGACGGCCGTGCCGCTGCGCGTGGCGGATTCGCTGCCGGTCCAGCTCAGTGCGACCTGGCTCACCGAAGGTGACCAGGAATGCATCGGTCTGGTGCTTCGGCAGACGCCGCCGCGCTTGGCCGAGTTCGGCGAGGCCCAGGTGGCCTTCGCGCAGGCGTGGACGCGGCTGTGCGACCAGCTCGGCACGGCCAGCCTGCCGGACATGCTGCGCGACGCCACGGCCCTGGCCGAGCAGCATTTCATCCGCATGGCACTCGAGCGTGCTTCCGGAGACACGGTGACCGCGGCCGGCCTGCTCGGCGTGAGCCCGCAGAGCCTGCGCCGCCCGGACGACAGGAAGTCCGACTCGCCGTGAAGACGAGCCCTGCGTTCGGCCAGGCCGACCTCACCAACTGCGAACGCGAGCTGATCCATCTCGCCGGCTCGGTGCAGCCGCATGGCGTATTGCTGGCCGTTCGAGAGCCCTCATTCGAAGTGGTGCAGGCGAGCGCGAACGTGGTTGAACTGCTGCGCCGGCAATCGGGCGAACTGCTCGAGCGGCCGCTTCGCTGGCTGGGTGGGAACCTCGAAGACCAGGTGCGCGTGATCGCCCAGCAGGACGATCTGGACGAACCGGTGCCATTTCGCTGCCGGCTGTCGCTGGGTGGAAGCGACGCCGAGTTCGAGGGCGTGGTGCATCGCGTGCCGGGTCAGCTGCTGGTGGTCGAGCTCGAACCGCTGGACACGCCGCCGGGCGGCGTGGCGGTGCTCGAACTCGACGGCGACACGCTGGCCCAGCACCTGGGCCGCGCGGTGCAGCGCCTGAGCGCTGCCTCCAGCATCGGCACGCTGTCAGACGCGGTGGTGAAGTGCTTCCGCGAGATGACCGGCTACGACCGCGTCATGGTCTACAAGTTCGACCCCGACGGCCACGGCAAGATCATCGCCGAGGCGCGCGATCCAAGGCTCGAGTCGCTGCTCGGTCACCACTATCCGGCCACCGACATCCCGCAGCGCGCCCGCGAGTTGTACATCCGCAATCGGGTGCGGCTTCTGGTCGACGTCGACTATGCCGCCGCCGGGCTGGTGCCGCGCCAGGTGCCCGGCAGCGCTGCCGAACTGGACATGTCGATGTGCACGCTGCGCAGCATGTCGCCATTGCACCTGCAGTACCTGCGCAACATGGGCGTGACGGCCACGCTGGTGGTGTCGCTGGTGCGCGAGGGTCAGCTGTGGGGCCTGGTCGCCTGCCACCACTACAGCCCCTACAACCTGCGCTTTGCCGTGCGTGCCGCGGCCGACCTGCTGTCCGAGGTGATCGCCACGCGCATCGCCGCGATCGACAACTACGCCTATGCCCAGGTGGCGATCCAGGTCCGCCGGCTCGAGCAGCGCCTGATCGAGGCCACCTCCACCGAGGGCGACTGGCGCCTGGCGCTGTTGCGCAACCCGCGCACGCTGCTGCAGCCGCTGGACGCCACCGGCGCGGCGCTGTTCCACGACGACGAGGTGCTGAGCACCGGCGAGGTCCCGTCCACGCCGCAGCTGCGCGCCCTCCAGCAATGGGTGCAGACGACCGGCGGCGATCGACTCTTCCACTGCTCGGCCGTCGAGCGCGACAACCCCTCGCTGGCCTCGCTCACGCCCACCGCCAGCGGCGTGATCGCGGTGAAGCTCTCGGCCGACAGGCCCGATTACCTGATGTGGTTCCGCAAGGAGCAGCTGCTCACCGTCACCTGGGCCGGCGACCCGGCCAAGCCGATGGTCGCCAACAACCCGATGGAGCTGTCGCCGCGGCGCTCGTTCGCCGCCTGGTCGGAGCTGGTGCGCGGCACCGCGCTGCCCTGGAGCGGCAGCGAGCTGGCGCTGGCGCGCGCCATCGGGGCCTCGCTGATCGACATCATCGTGCAGGTCAACGCGGTACGCCTGTTGATTGCCGAACACCAGCTCTCCAAGGTGCGTGGCACGGTGGGCAGTTCGAACGAGGCAGTCATCGTCACCGACGGCCATCAGCGCACGCTGTTCGCCAACGACGCCTTCCTGCGACTGAGCGGGCGCACGCGCGAGGCCCTGCCCGACCTGGCCGCGGTGGCCGGTCTGTTCACTCAGCCGCAGGCCGCCCAGCGCGTCTTCGATGCCCTGGTGAGCGACTGCCAGCCCTGGCGCGGCGAGTTCGAGATGGCGGGCACCCGGCCCACGCCGCTGTCCGTTCGGGCCGAAGTCGTGCCTGCGCGCGACGGCTCGGTGCTCGGTTTCATCCTGATGTTCGACGACCTGACGGAATCCAAGCGTGCCTTGCGCGCGCGCGAGCACCTCGAGGCTTCGCTGTCGCAGGCGGCGCCGTCTTTGGCCGCTTTCGGCAGCGGTTCGCGCGAGAACGACGAGCTGGTCAGCGCCATCCTGGCCAGCGCCAGCCTGGCGGCGATGGACATCGCCGACGGCAACATGGCGCCCACGGTCGCACCCATGCTCGAAGAGCTGGAAGTCTCGACGCGCCGCGCAACCACCCTCTACGGGCGCATCCGCGGCTTCACGCAACGCTAGGCGCGAAGCGCGCGCGGTCGAGCTGCTCGAACAGCTCGCCGTGGCGGCGGAAGGCGTCGGTCGCTTCGCTGACGATGGCTTCGCGCGAGGCCGGGTCGCCTTCGATCTGATCCAGCCCGCTGCGGAACCGCTGCGCCATCGCGCCCACCTGCTGAGGCGAGCCGAAGTCGTAGAAGCGCGTGCCGGCCTCGGGGCACCAGGCCGAGCGCGCGGGCGACGATCTTGCGCAGCGCCTGGCCGCCGCTGAGGTCGCCGAGGTAGCGCACGTAGGCGTGCGCCACCAGCAGCACCGGCTCGTTGCGCTCGATCTCGGCGATGCGTGCCGCGTAGGCCCTCGCCGCCGGTTGTGCCTCCAGTTCGTTGCGCCAGGCCGGGCCATGCAGGTGATCGAGGTCGCTGCCCAGCGACGCTTCGCGCAGCAACGCGGGGCTGAACACGCTGGCGATGCCCGGGTGCTGCGCATGGCGCAGCAGTGCTGCTTCGAGTGCCGCGTAGATCGGGTGCAGGCTGGCCAGCAGCAGGCAGTAGCCGGCGCGATCGACCTGGCCGCCGAGCAGGGCACGCACGAAGCTCGTCGCTTCGACCTGCTTGTGGGCAGGCCAGGTCTGCGAACGCAGGCGTTCGGCAAGCGAGTTCATCGGAGTCGGTTCCAGCGGGTCGGCATGAAGGGCTCTGTGGATGCGATCATTATCGACGGCGATAGTTCGGTCCTGCCACGCGAGAAGCGTGGCACACCGCGGTTCTCGCCATCGCCGCAACAACGCCGTGCACTATCCCCGGGCCTGCCATGAACAACGTCGAGCGCTTGCCGTCCCATCGCACTGACTTGGCGCAGGGCGCCGCGGTGCCGCACCGCATCGTGGTCGTCGGCGGCGGCGCCGGCGGGCTCGAGCTGGTCACGCAGCTCGGCGACCGGCTCGGCCGCAAGGGCCTGGCGCACGTCACGCTGATCGAGAAGACGCGCACGCACTTCTGGAAGCCGCACCTGCACGAAATCGCCGCCGGCAGCGCCGACCTGCACAGCCACGCCACCGACTACCTGGCGCAATCGCACTGGCACGGCTTCCGCTATCGCGTGGGCGAGATGGTCGGGCTCGACCGCGACAAGCGCGAGGTGATCGTCGCCCCGGCCATCGACGACGACGGCGTGCCGATCACGCAGCCCTACACGCGCGGCTACGACACGCTGGTGATCGCCGTGGGCAGCCAGACCAACGACTTCGGCACGCCAGGCGTCGCCGAGCACGCCATCGCGCTGGAGACGCCCTGGCAGGCCGAGCGTTTCCACCGCCGACTGGTGAACGCCTGCATCCGCGCGCACATGCAGACCGAGCCGCTGGCGCCCCGGCAGCTGCAGGTGGCGATCATCGGCGCGGGCGCCACCGGCGTGGAGCTGTCGGCCGAACTGCACAAGGCGACGCGGGCGCTGGTCTCGTACAACCTCGAGCGCATCGACCCGGAGCGCGACATCAAGCTCAACCTGATCGAGGCCGGGCCGCGCATCCTGCCCGCGCTGCCCGAGCGCATCTCCGCCGCTGCGGCCCAGTTGCTGCGCGGCCTGGGCGTGCGTGTGCGCACGGGTTCGCGTGTCACCGCCGTGACGCACGAGGGCGTTCAGCTCGCCAGCGGCGAACTGATCCCGGCCGAGCTGGTGGTGTGGGCCGCCGGCGTCAAGGCGCCGAACTTCCTGCGCGATCTGGCCGGGCTGGAGACCAACCGGCTGAACCAGCTCGTCGTCGAGCCCACGCTGTGCAGCACGCGCGACCCGAACATCTTCGCGCTGGGCGACTGTGCTGCCGCGCCGTGGCTGGGCCACGAGGGCAATGTGCCGCCGCGCGCCCAGGCAGCGCACCAGCAGGCCTCGCATCTGGTGAAGCAGTTGCAGCGGCGCATCGAGGGCAAGCCGCTGCAGCCCTGGCGCTATCGCGACTTCGGCTCGCTGGTGTCGCTGGGCGAATACAGCACGGTGGGCAACCTGATGGGCTCGCTGGTGGGCGGCAACCTGTGGGTGGAGGGCCTGTTCGCGCGGACCATGTACCTGTCGCTCTACAAGATGCACGAGGTGGCGCTGCACGGCTTCTGGCGCACCGCGCTCGGCTCGATGAACCGGTGGATGACGCGCGGCACCGAGCCGCGCGTCAAGCTGCACTGACCCTGGCGATCAGCCGATCACGCGAACAGTGCCGCGAAGTCGACTTCGGCGTCCGCCGGCATCTCCAGCCGCAGGGTGTTCTCGACGTGGCCCAGGTGTTCGAGCATCAGCGCACAGGCGGTGTCGGCATCGCGGGCCTCCAGCGCATCGACGATCGCCACGTGCTCGTGGTGCGGGCAGGCGGGCGTGCCGGGTGCGTCGTACAGCGCGATGACCAAGCAAGTCAGCGAGCACAGCTCGCGCATGTAGCGGCCCACGTAGGCGTTTTGGCCGAGCTCGGCGAGCAGCACGTGGAACTCGCCCGAAAGGCGGATCGTCGTGCGCCTGTCGTTACGAGTGCGCGACTCGGTCTCCAGCGCGATGTTCTTGCGCAGTCGCTGCAACTGCTCGCGACGCACGCCGGTGTTGCACAGCTCGCGCATCAAGGCGGGCTCGAGCAGCCGCCGTGCATCGAACACCTGGCGCGCCTGCTCGACCGTCGGGCTCGAGACGAAGGTGCCCCGATTCGGCTCGATGGTCAGGATGCCGTCGTGCGACAGCCGGGCCAGCGCGAGCCGGATTTTCGTGCGGCTGACCCCGAAGACCGCGGCCAGTTTTTCCTCGACCAGCTTGGTGCCGGGCGGCAAGCGGTGCTCCCAGATGGCACCGAGGATCTTGTCGCCGATCTCCTCGACTGATGATCCCGTGGCGCTCTCGACGTCCTGCGCATTGGCGGCGCTCTTGGTCATGGTTCTTCCTTGATTGCACTGAGCATAGGTTCAAATTGTATGGCGGGTTGAGGGACGAGCGGGGTAAGACGACATTCAAACGACACAATTTCTACGGGGGAGAGAGGGTGGCACAAAGGGTTAACCATAGGACTTTTGCGACGTACAAAAAATCTTCAAGCGAAGTACAACAAACTTCTTGATTGTATGGCGGCTATCGCATATTGTTCGGCACCGTTCGCGCACCCGCTGCCCATCACCGCCAGGAGGAAATCGCATGCAAGCCACCCTGAATCTGGACGCCGACGCCGGCGCCGCACCGAAAACAGAGGCCAGTTCCACGCGGCGTGTCGCCGCGGCCAGCCTGGCCGGAACCACGCTGGAGTTCTATGACCACTTCATCTACGGATCGGCGGCGGCGCTGGTGTTTCCGAAGCTCTTCTTTCCGCAATCCGAGCCGCTGGTGGCGACGCTGCTCTCGTTCGCCAGCTACGGTGTGGCCTTTGCCGCGCGGCCGCTGGGGGCGGCAGTCTTCGGGCATTTCGGCGACAAGCTCGGCCGCAAATCGATCCTCTTCATCACCTTGCTGATGATGGGCCTGGCCACCTTCCTGATCGGCTGCCTGCCGACATTCGGGCAGGTCGGCATGTTGGCGCCGGTGCTGCTGGTGGTGCTGCGCATCGTCCAGGGCCTCGCGCTCGGCGGCGAGTGGGGCGGCGCCGCGATCATGGTCAACGAGCTCGACCCCGGCGGAAAGCGACGCGGCCTGCTCGGCGCCGTGGTGCAGATCGCCGCACCGATCGGCCTGCTGCTGGCCAACGGCGCGTTCGCGCTGGTGACCTGGTCGGTCTCGGAAGAGGCATTCCTCTCCTGGGGCTGGCGCGTGCCGTTCCTGATGAGCGCCATCCTGGTGGGCGTGGGTCTGTACATCCGCCTGAACGTGCAGGAGTCGGCCGTGTTCGAGAAGGACGCCGCGGCGCACGAGGGCCATGCGCCCATCGTCGAAGTGCTGCGCGACTACAAGCCGCAGTTGGCGATCGCCTTCTTCGCCCGGCTGGGCGGTGACATTGCCTTCTACGTGTTCACGCTGTTCCTGCTCTACTACGTTCCGACCAAGCTCGGCCTGCCGCGCAGCGTGGCGCTCAACGCCGTGCTCATGGGGGCGGTGGCGCAGATGCTGTTCATTCCCGTGGCTGGCTGGCTGTGCGACCGCATCGGCCGTCGCCCGGTGCTGATGATCGGCGGCATCGGTGGCGCGCTGTGGGCTTTCGTGTTCATGCAGATGGTGCAAACTGCCAGCCCGGCAGCCATCATGGGGGCCTCGTTCGTCGGCATGGTGCTGGTGTCCTTCATGTTCTCGCCGCTGGCCTCGTTCCTGCCCGAGCTGTTCGCCACCCGTGTGCGGGTCACCGGCGCCTCGCTCGGATTCCAGTTCGCCGGTGTGTTCGGCGGCGCGCTGGCACCGCTGATCGCCACCGGCCTGATCGCCCGCTTCGACTCCGTCACGCCGGTGGCCATCTACCTCGCCATCGTCTGCCTGCTGATCGCAGTGGCGGCCTACGCGGCCCGCGAGACGGCGCACATCGACCTGAAGGACGCAGGGCACTGACACCATGGACAACTTCGACACCGTGATCCGCAACGGCACCGTCGCCACGGCCTGCGAGACCATGGCCGCCGACATCGGCATCCGCGACGGACGCGTCGTCGCGCTCGGCCAGGGCCTGCCCCGCGGCCGCGACGAGATCGATGCGCGCGGCCTGCTGGTGCTGCCCGGCGGTGTCGACGCCCATTGCCATCTCGACCAGCCGATGGGCGAGGGCCTGCGCATGGCCGACGACTTCCGCTCCGGCACACGCTCCGCGGCCTGCGGCGGCACGACCACAGTGATCCCGTTCGCGGCGCAGCAGCGTGGCCAGTCGCTGCGCGCCGCGGTCGAGGACTACCACGCCCGTGCCGAAGGCAAGGCGCTGGTCGACTACGCCTTTCACATGATCGTGGCCGACCCGACACCGGCCGTACTGAACGACGAGCTGCCGGCGCTGATCGAGGCAGGCTACACGTCGTTCAAGATCTACATGACCTACGACGACCTCAAGCTCGACGACCGGCAGATCCTGCGCTTGCTCGCGGTGGCTCGCCAACACGGCGCGCTGGCAATGGTGCATGCGGAAAACGCCGACTGCATCGCCTGGCTGACCGAGGCGCTGGAGTCGGCCGGCCACGTGGCACCGAAGTACCACGCGGCGGCGCGCCCGATGGCCATCGAGCGCGAGGCCACGCACCGCGCGATCACGCTGGCCGAACTGGTCGACGTGCCGATCCTGATCGTGCACGTGTCGGGCCGCGACGCGATCGACCAGATCCGCTGGGCTCACGCCCACGGGCTGCGCATCTATGCGGAGACCTGCCCGCAGTACCTCTTCCTCACCGCCGAACACCTGGGCGGCGGCTACGAAGGCGCCAAGTGCGTCTGCAGCCCGCCGCCGCGCGACCGTGCCAACCAGCGCATCGTCTGGGACGGGCTGTCGGACGGCCTGTTCACGATCGTCTCGTCCGATCACGCGCCGTTCCGCTTCGACGACCCGCAGGGCAAGAAGCCCGGCGGCAAGGAGGTGCCGTTCCAGTACATCCCGAACGGCATCCCCGGCCTGGAGACGCGCCTGCCGCTGCTGTTCTCCGAGGGAGTGCGCAGCGGCCGCCTGACGCTGAACCAGTTCGTTGCGCTGACCGCCACCAACCCAGCCAAGCTGTACGGCCTGAACCCACGCAAAGGCACGATCGCGATCGGCTCCGATGCCGACATCGCGATCTGGGACCCGGACAAGCAGGTCACCATCGAGAACCGGCTGCTGCACCACGACGTCGACTACACGCCCTACGAAGGCATGCGCGTCACTGGCTGGCCGGTGACGACGCTGGTACGCGGCACCCGTGTGTGGGACGGCGGCGAGGTGTGCGGCCGCCCCGGCTTCGGCCGCTTCCTGCCCTGCGGCAGGCCCGACATGGCGCGCCCGAAAGTGGTAACCCCGGCAGACAGCGGGCACTACATGGCGAACCGTCCCGACGCACTCGGCCAGCTGGCGCAGCGGCACGATGGGTGATCCTGCCAGCCTCGACGCGGCGCAGATCGCCACGGCCTGCGCCGCCGGTTCGCTCGACCCGGCCGACGTGGTCGCCGCGTTCCAGCGTTGCATTGCCGTGCGCAATTCGGACCTGAACGCCGTCGTCGGCGAGACGCCATCGGGGCTCGCTGACGACATCGCCACGCTGCGCCAGCGCATTGCACGCCACGAGGCCTTGCCGCTGGCGGGCGTGCCGGTGATCGTCAAGGATGTGATCTGGGTGCGTGGCCAGCGCGTGACCCAAGGCACGCTGCTGTTCCGCGACTTCGTGGCCGCGCAGGATGCACTGGCTGTGGCCCGGCTGAAGCAGGCCGGCGCACTGGTCATCGGCATGGGCAACAGTTCCGAGTTCGCGTGCAAGGGACTGACGACGAACAAGCTCTACGGCCTGACACGGCACCCGATGGACCCGGCACTGACCCCGGGCGGATCGTCCGGCGGCTGCGCCGCCGCCGTCGCCGCGGGTCTGGCGCCGCTGGCCTTGGGCACCGATGGCGGCGGCTCCAGCCGCCGGCCGCCGGCGCATGTCGGCGTTGTCGGCTTCAAGCCCTCGTTCGGCGCCATCCCCGACCCGATCGGCTTTCCTCACGCCTTCGTCGGCCTGCAGGTGGTGGCGCCGATCGCACGCAGCGTGCAAGACACCCGCCTCATGTTCGAGGCGATGGTCGGCACGGACCCGCGTGACCCGCAATCGATCGACATCTCGAACGCGCCGACGCAGCCCGCGCGCAGCCTGCGCGTCGCCTGGAGCCCGCGACTGGGCCTGGACGTGCCGGTCGACGACGACGTGCGAGCCTGTCTGCAGCAGGGTGTCGAGCGGCTGCGCGAAGCCGGCTGGGCCATCGCGGACACCGACCCGGCGTGGCCGGCCGATGCCAGCGAGGACGCGCTGATGCCGCTGCAGCATGTCGGCCTGGCCGATCTGTTCGGCGACGAATGGAAACGCGACCCCACGCAATTCGATGCCGATGTGGCGCGGCAGATCGAAAGGGGCCTGCAGTGGCGCGGTGCCGACGTGGCGCGGGCCCGCCAGGCCGGCCTGCAGATCGCGCTGACGCTGGCCGAGTTCCACTCGCGCTTCGATCTGCTGGTCTGTCCGACCACGCCCTGCGTGGCCTGGCGCAACGACCGCCTCGGCCCCGAGACGATTGGCGGCCGGCCTGTCGAGCCGCGCGGCCACGCCGTCTTCACGCCGTTCGTCAACCATGCGATGGCGGCCGCCATCTCGATCCCCTGCGGCCGCGGCCGCGACGGCCTGCCTGTCGGCATGCAGGTGATCGCCGCGCGTGGCCGCGATCGCCAACTGCTCGATGCGGCGGCCGAGATCGAAGCCGTGCTCGCCCAAGCCCAATGAGTCTTCAAGTCAATGAGTCACCGAGAGGTCCGACCATGCGTATCCTGGTTCTGAACCCCAACACCAGCACCGGCATCACCGATCGCCTGATGGGCGCGGCGCGGCCCGCCGCAGCGACTGGGACAGAACTGGTGGCATTGACCGCGCCGCGCGGCTTCCCCTACATCGCCACGCGGGCTGAAGCGCAGATCGGCGGTGCCATCGCGATCGAAATGCTCGCCGAGCACCACGCGGGCTTCGACGCGGCGATCATCGCAGCCTTCGGCGACCCCGGGCTGCTTGGCGCGCGTGAGCTGTTCGACCTGCCGGTGGTCGGCATGGCCGAGGCAGCGATGCTCACCGCCTGCATGCTTGGCAAGCGCTTCGCGATCGTCACCTTCGCGCAGGCGCTGGGGCCCTGGTACGAGGAGTGTGTCGAGACCCATGGTCTGACCGGTCGCCTGGCCGGCATCCGCATGCTCGACGGCAGCATCGGTGCCGTCTCGGACGTGCAGGACGAGAAGGAAGAACTGCTGGTGCAACTCGCCAACGCGGCAGTGATGCAGGACGAGGCGGATGTGGTCATCCTCGCCGGCGCGCCGCTCGCCGGGCTTGCCGAGAAGGTCAAGCACCGCATCCCGGTGCCGGTGGTCGACCAGATGGCCGCAGCGGTGAAGCAGGCCGAGGCGCTGGTCAGCCTGCGCTTGCGCAAGGCCACCGCGGGCAGCTTCCGCCGGCCGGCCGCGAAGGCCACGATCAGGCTGACGCCGTCGCTGGCGGAGCGCTTCGGCTCGAACTAGGGCCCGCCAACGAGACGGGCTGCAGCCGAGCTACACGCCCACGTCGTCGAGATCGCGGTAGACGTCGCGCAGCCACATCTTCACGCGCTGGCGGTCCATCAGGCCGAGCGCGGCGTGGTTGTCGCCGTTCTTGGCGTTCCAGAAACTGCTGCTGGTGGCATCGATCTTGTTGATCGCGCCGTCGTGCAGCCGCTTCACCGAGACGATCTTCGCCCCCAGGCCGAGCGCACGAGCCTGCTCGCCCGACTGCTCGAGCACGCCGAAGTCGTTGCCGCGCACCTGGTTGCGCACCAGCACGTACTTCAGGCTGGTGCCGAAGCGGTCGAGCAGGCGGCGCAGCAGGTCCACCGAATCCTTGCCGGTGTCCATCACGTGCCAGTAGTGGATCTGGATGCCGGACTCGTCGGCCAGGTTGAGCACGCCGGAGTCGTCCATCCAGCGCACCAGAGGGTCGTGCGTCTGCGCCGCCAGATCGACGAGGATGCGGCGCTCCGGCTGCTCGACGGCGGCTTCCATGATGGCGTCCAGCGCCTCGTAGCGGTCGACGATCACCGGCGAGGCGTAGCCCGAGTAGAAGCGCATCAGCGCGCCGTGCGAGCGGTCGGTGTCGAAGCCGATGAAGGGCTCGCCGCGGTCGATCAGGTACTGAGCCAGCACCCGCGCCATCAGCGACTTGCCGACGCCGCCCTTTTCGCCGCCGATGAAATGAATCTTCGCCATCTCGTGAGGTCCCTCGCTCGGTGGGGGTGCCGCCCGGTGCGGCCCGCTGCCGACATTCTGGCCTGTTTTCGCGCCTGCCCTCGCATCGACACACGTCAAACCGTCACGGGGGCTTCACGGCATTGTCATGCCCGCCGCCGAGACTGCGGCGCTTGAACCAACCCGCAGTCAAGAGGACGACATGAACAAGCCCGTGGACCTGCCGATCGGCTTCTCCGAAGAAGAAGACTCCAACACCTCCGCCAACCCGAGTTTCGAGACCATCCTGAGCGCGCGGCTGAGCCGCCGTGGCGTGCTGCGCGGCGGCGTCGGCACTGCCGCCACGGCCCTGTTCGGCAGCGCCGTGCTGGCCGGCTGCGGCGGCGGCGACGACGATCCGGCACCCGCGCCCACGGAAACCCTGCTCGGCTTCAGCGCCGTGAGCAAGAGCCTGCTCGACAGCGTGGTCGTGCCGGCCGGCTACACCGCCACCGCGATCTACGCGCTCGGCGACCCGCTGGCGGCCGGTGTGGCCGACTACCGCAACGACGGCACCGACACTCAGTTCGAGAACCGTGCGGGCGACCACCACGATGGCATGGAGTGGTTCGGCCTGTCGGCCAGCGGCGCCCCGTCGGCAACGGCGGTGGACCGCGGCCTGCTCGCCGTGAACCACGAGGCCACCACCGACGAGAACCGTTCGTCGTTCTTCCTGCATGCCGATGGCGGCACGAGCACGCTGCCGCGACCGGCCGCCGAGGTCGACAAGGAGCTCGCGATCCACGGCGTGTCCGTCGTCGAGGTGCGCAAGACCGGTGCGGCCTGGGCCACGGTGAAGGATTCATCTTTCAACCGCCGCCTGACCACGCTGAGCGACGTCGAGATCGCCGGCCCGGCACGTGGCAACGCGCTGCTGGTGACGAAGCACTCGACCACCGGCACGATGACCCGCGGCACGCTGAACAACTGCGGCACCGGCAAGACGCCGTGGGGCAGCTTCGTCACCGGTGAAGAGAACTGGGCCGGCTACTTCACGCGTCCGGTGGGCGACAACGCCGCGCGCGGCAACGACAAGAGCGTCACCGCGCTGAACCGCTACGGCCGCGCCGAAGGCGTCGCCTCGCGCCACGGCTGGGAGAGCGCCGGTGCCGGCGACATCTACGCACGCTGGACCAACGCGAAGACCGGTGTCTCGACCGACGGCAGCGACGACTACCGCAACGAGATGAACGGCATGGGCTACGTGGTCGAGCTCGACGCCTACGACAAGACCAAGCCGGCGAAGAAGCGCAGCGCGCTGGGCCGCTTCGCGCACGAGAGCGCGGCGTTCGCGAAGCCTGTCGCCGGCCAGCCGGTCGTCTGCTACCAGGGCGACGACGCCCGCAACGAATACATCTACAGGTTCGTCTCCACGGCCCTGTGGGACGCTGCCGATGCGAACCCGGCCGACCGGATGGCCACCGGCGACAAGTACCTCGACAGCGGCAAGCTGTACGCGGCGAAGTTCAACGCCGACGGCACGGGCGAATGGCTCGAGCTGTCGATCACGACGCCGGCGGTGGCTGGCTACGCGACCTACCCCTTCGCCGACCAGGCCGACGTGATCGTGAACAGCCGCATCGCCGGCGATGCCGTCGGTGCCACCAAGATGGACCGGCCCGAGTGGTGCGGCGTGCATCCGGGCACGGGCGAGGTCTACTTCACGCTGACCAACAACAGCAACCGCCGCGTCGAGCCGACCGGCACGACGCAACTGGCACCCGACAGCGCCAACCCGCGCGTCTACACCGACATCAAGGGCACTGCGACCTCGCAGCAGGGCAACCCGAATGGCCACATCCTGCGCCTCAAGGAAGGCACTGGCACCGGCTTCACCTGGGACGTCTACCTGTTCGCCTCCGAGTCGGGCGCGCCCGGCGCTATCAACCTGTCGAGCCTGACCGCGGACCAGGATTTCTCCAGCCCCGACGGGCTGGTGTTCAGCCCGTCGACCGGCATCTGTTGGATCCAGACCGACGACGGCGCCTACACCGACGTGACCAACTGCATGATGCTGGCCGCCGTGCCGGGCCAGGTGGGCGACGGCGCGAAGAAGACGCTGAGCTACAGCCGCACCGCCGGCGGCCCGCTCGCGGTGGACACCTACGTCGGCAAGACGCCGACCGCGGCGACGCTCAAGCGCTTCCTGGTCGGCCCGGTGGGCTGCGAGATCACCGGGCTGTGCGAGACGCCGGACGGCAAGGCGATGTTCGTCAACATCCAGCACCCGGGCGAGACCACGGCGCAGGCCAACATCGCCGATCCGACGAAGTTCACGAGCCACTGGCCGGGCAATACCGGCTACGGCGCGGGCGGGGCGACGGCGCGGCCGCGTTCGGCGACGATCGTCATCACCAAGAACGACGGCGGGCGCATCGGCAGCTGAGTGGCCTTCCCGTGCGGTGGTTCATGGCGCCACGGCCGAAGTGGCGCCAGAATCACGGCATGGGAGAGCCGTCGTGATCGAGAAGGGCTTCGCCGCCATCGTGCTGGCGGCGTGCCTCGTGATGCTGCTGCGCCTGGCACTGGGTGCGCAGCGGCGTCAGCGCTTCGACGCGGCCGCGATCCGCGCCTGGCTGCGGCTTCGTGCGGCGGCCATCACGGTGTGGCGCTGGCCGCGCTCGCGGCGGCAGGCCCGGCAGCTCGCCGACGAAACGATTCGCCGCGCCAGCCAGGGCCAGTGGGATGGCAACGTCTACACGCCCGACGAGTTCAAGCGCCCGCCGCGCGACAAGATGCACTGAGTCCCTGAGTCCCTGAGTCCCTGAGTCGCGCGGTTCAGCCGCGCCCGACGAAGGGCATGTTGGTCGCCATCACCGTCATGAACAGCACGTTGGCATCCAGCGGCAGGCCGGCCATGTGCACCACTGCGTCGGCGACGTGCTTGACGTTCATGCGCGGCTCGACCTTGGTCTCGCCATTGGCCTGGATCACGCCGTTCGCCATGCGCTCGGTCATGTCGGTCGCGGCATTGCCGATGTCGATCTGGCCGCAGGCGATGTTGTGCCGCCGTCCGTCGAGCGCGGTGCTGCGCGTCAGGCCGCTGATGGCGTGCTTGGTGGCCGTGTAGGGCGCCGAGAAGGGCCGCGGCGCATAGGCCGAGATCGAGCCGTTGTTGATGATGCGCCCGCCCTGCGGCGTCTGGCTCTTCATCAGGCGAATCGCCTCCTGCGTGCACAGGAAGGGGCCGGTCAGGTTCACGTCGAGCACGGTCTTCCACTGCTCGAAGCTGAGGTCTTCCATCGGGATCGGCGGAGCGCCCGTGCCGGCGTTGTTGAACAGCACGTCGAGGCGGCCGAAACGATCGCGCGTCGTCGCGAAGAGTGCCTTCACCGAGGCCGGATCGCCCACGTCGGTGGGCACGGCGAGCAGCCGCTCGGCACCGCGGGGTGCGGCCGCGACGGTCTGCTGCAATGCGTCGGCGCGGCGGCCGGCCAGCACGACGTGGTAGCCGGCCTCCAGAAGGGCCAGCGCACAGGCGCGGCCGATGCCGCTGCCGGCACCGGTGACGAGGGCAACGCGGGGGGTGGAACTCATGGTGTGCTTTCGGGCGGCTGCGGTGCCGCGTCGGTGGGGGGAGTCGAGGACGAGGCTTCGTCACCGTCGACGAAGCAGTCGGCAAACGTGAAGTACAGCGAGGTGTAGAACACCGTGGACAGCAGCAGCGAGGCCGGCATGGCCAGCAGCGTGACGAGCTGGGCCTGGCCGAGCAACGCGGCGATCAGGTTGGCCGCCACGCCGAGCGAGAGCACCACGCCCAGCCAGGCCAGCGAGAAGACCACAAAGGCGCCCTTGTTGCGCCACATCGCCACCGTGCTGGAGAAGAGCGACTGCGCCACGCCCTGGGCGCCCCAGTGCACCAGTGCCGGCGCATGCCAGAAGGGCACCGAGAGCAGCCCCGCCAGGCCCAGGCGCATCGCCACCCCGAGCTGCAACTGGCCGTCGGCCAGCCGCTGTGCCACCTCCTCGGGTGTGGCCTTGCCGTCGGCCACCACATCCATCAGTGCCTCCAGCGCGCCGCCGTCGGCCCATTCGCTCAGCGCAATGATGGCCACGCTGGCGACGGCGTAGGCCACGCCGAGCATCAGCATGTCGCGGCTGCGCTGCGCGCCATGGCGCAGCGGTTCGAAGAAGACCCGCGGCAGCGGCAGCTGGCCGCCCAGCGATTGTTTCGTCGCGATCATGAAGCCCAGCGAGCCCAGCGGCAGCAGCGCCAGCAACAGCAGGGGCCCGATCACCGATACCAGCGTCAGCACGAAGACGAAGAACAGGAAGGCCGCGAAAAGGCCGCTGAAGGCCAGCGGCTGCCGGGCGAAGGCCTGGAAACCGCGCCGGACCCAGGTGGCCCCGGTGGCGGCGCTGACGTACTGCAGTCTCATGGGGTAGCGGGCGCTCTCATGCGCGGGTGAAGTGCCAGGGCGTCTCGACACGCGCACGCAGCACGCGCTCGAAGTGGCCGGGGTCGTGGGGGGTCAGCAAGTGGGCGTCGCGTGGCAGGAAGAAGTCCCACAGCCGCGAGATCCAGAAGCGCAGTGCCGCGGCGCGCATCATGGCCGGCAGCAGGCGGAGCTCGGCGCTGGCCAGCGGGCGCACGGCATCGTAGGCGGCCACGAAGGCCTGCGCACGCTGCTCGTCGAGGCGGCCGCTGGCCAGGTCGATGCACCAGTCGTTCAGGCACACGCCGATGTCGAAGACCAGCTTGTCGACGCCGGCGAAGTAGAAGTCGAAGAAGCCGGTGAGCTGGTCGCGGCCGTCGTCGCCCGCGTCGAACATCACGTTGTCGCGGAACAGGTCGGCATGGATCGCCGCCGCGGGCAAGCCGCGGTGCGCGGCGGAATCGGCGAGCTGCCGCTGAAAGGCGAGCTCGGTGTCGAGCAGCTCGGCCTGCTCCGGTGTGACGAAGGGGCGCACCACCGGAGCGGTCTCGGCCCACCAGGCCAGGCCGCGCAGGTTGGGTTGCACCATCGGGAAGTCGTGTGCCGCCAGGTGCATGCGCGCGAGCATGTCGCCGACCATCGCGCAGTGCAGCGCGTCCGGTGCCAGGTGGTGCCGCCCGCGCAGCCGGTCGACCACCGCAGCCGGCTTGCCCTTGAGCGTGTGCAGGATCTCGCCGCGCGCATCGCCGTACGGCCGCGGCACCGGGATGCCGTGTTCGGCCAGGTGCTTCATCAGCTGCAGGTAGAAGGGCAGCTGCTCGTGCGTGAGCCGCTCGAACAGCGTGAGCACGTAGCGCCCATGGGCCGTGTCGGCGAAGTAATTGGTGTTCTCGATGCCGCTGGAGATCGGCTGCAGCGCCTTCAGCTCGCCGATGGACAGGCGTGCGATCAGCGCGGCCGCCTCGTCGAACGAGACCTCGGTGTAGACCGCCATCGCCGCGTCAGAAGCTCAGCACGTGCCAGACCCGCTTGCCCGCCGCGCCGCGTGTGGTGTTGACGCCCTCGGAGAGGTCGCGGGAGCCGTCGCCGAGCAGGATCTCGTAACTCTGCTTCGTGCCGACTTTGGGCGTGACGACGATGCGTTGCGTGGTGCCGCGCACGCGCAGCTCCTCGATGCGGCTGCCTTCGTCTTCGTGCACCAGCCGCTCGACCTTCGGTTCGGCGGTGCCCGGCGCCTTGGCTTCCTGGGCAAAGGCCGGGCCGGCCAGGGCCAGCAACCAGGCGGCGGCGAGGGCGAGCGGGGTGTTCATGGCCTCATTCTAGGCGCCGGGCTTGCGACACAATCCCGCCATGACGACGAAGACCCTGCTGCTGGTGGACGGCTCGAGCTACCTGTACCGCGCCTACCACGCGCTGCCCGACCTGCGCAGCCCCGACGGCTTCCCGACCGGCGCCATCCACGGCATGGTGGCCATGCTCAAGCGCGCGCTGCAGGATGTGCAACCCGAGCACGCGGCCTGCGTGTTCGATGCCAAGGGCGACACCTTCCGCAACGAGTGGTACCCCGAGTACAAGGCGCAGCGCGCGCCGATGCCCGAAGACCTGGTCAGGCAGATCGAGCCGATCCACGAGGTGGTGAAGCTGCTCGGCTGGCCGGTGCTGGTGCCGCCGGGCATCGAGGCCGACGACGCCATCGGCACGCTGGCGCGCCTGGCCGCGGCCAGCGGCCACGAGGTGATCATCTCCACCGGCGACAAAGACCTGGCGCAACTGGTCAACGAGCACGTCACGCTGATCAACACGATGAGCAACGAGCGGCTCGACGTGCCCGGCGTGCTGGCCAAGTTCGGCGTGCCGCCGCAGCGCATCGTCGACTACCTGACGCTGATGGGCGACACCGTCGACAACGTGCCCGGCGTCGAGAAGGTCGGCCCGAAGACGGCCGCCAAGTGGATCGTCGAACACGGCTCGCTCGACGGCGTTATCGCCGCCGCCGCGTCGATCAAGGGTGTGGCCGGCGAGAACCTGCGCAAGGCGCTCGACTGGCTGCCGACCGGGAAACGGCTGGTCACGGTGGTGACCGACTGCGACCTGGGCGACCAGGTACCGGGCTTCCCCTCGCTCGACGCGCTGGCGCTGCAGCCGGTGAACCGCGAGGGCCTGCTCGACTTCTACGGCCGCTTCGGCTTCAAGACCTGGAAGAAGGATCTCGAAGCGTCGATGAGCGCGCCGGCCGTGGCTGCCCTCGGTGGCGAAGGTGACGACCCGCCGGCCGCCGCGCCGGCGCCTGCCGCCAACGTCGACAAACACTACGAGACGGTGCTGACGCACGAGGCGCTGCAACGCTGGCTGGAACGCATCCGGCAATCGCCGCTGACCGCGATCGACACCGAGACCGATTCGCTCGACGGCATGACGGCGCGCATCGTCGGCATCTCGCTGTCGGTGACGGTCGGCGAGGCGGCCTACATCCCGCTCGCGCACAGCTATGCCGACGCGCCGGATCAGTTGCCGATCGCCGAGGTGCTGGCCGCGCTGAAGCCCTGGCTCGAGGACGAGAAGGCGCTCAAGCTCGGCCAGAACATCAAGTACGACACGCATGTGTTCGCCAATGCCGGCATCGTGGTGCGAGGCTACGCGCACGACACCATGCTGGAGAGCTACGTGTTCGAGGTGCACAAGCCGCACGGCCTGGAGAGCCTGGCCTCGCGCCACCTCGGGCGCAGCGGCCTGAGCTACGAAGACGTGTGCGGCAAGGGCGTCCACCAGATCCCGTTCGCGCAGGTCGAGGTGCAGCGCGCCGCCGAGTACTCCTGCGAAGACAGCGACATGACGCTGCACGTGCACGAGGTGCTGTGGCCGCAGCTGCGCGAGCAGGCCGGGCCGCTGTTCGTCTACGAGAAGATCGAGATGCCCAGCGTGGTGGTGCTCGGCCGCATCGAGCGCAACGGCGTGCTGATCGACTCGGCCGTGCTCGCCCGGCAGAGCCAGGAGCTGGCCGAACGCATGATGGCGCTGGAACGCGAGGCGCACGAACTCGCCGGCCAGCCCTTCAACCTGGGCAGCCCCAAGCAGATCGGCGAGATCCTGTTCGGCAAGCTCGGCCTGCCGGTGAAGAAGAAGACCGCCAGCGGCGCGCCGTCCACCGACGAAGAGGTGCTGGCCGAACTGGCCGCCGACTACCCGCTGCCGGCCAAGCTGCTCGAGCACCGCAGCCTCGCCAAGCTCAAGGGCACCTACACCGACAAGCTGCCGCTGATGGTCAACGCCAGCACCGGCCGCGTGCACACCAACTACGCGCAGGCGGTGGCGGTGACGGGGCGGCTGGCCAGCAACGACCCCAACCTGCAGAACATCCCGATCCGCACGCCCGAAGGCCGGCGCGTGCGCGAGGCCTTCATCGCGCCGCCGGGCTGTTCGATCCTCAGCGCCGACTACTCGCAGATCGAGCTGCGAATCATGGCGCACATCAGCGAGGACCCGGGCCTGCTCAAGGCCTTCGCCGAAGGCATGGACGTGCACCGTGCCACCGCCAGCGAGGTGTTCGGCATCGAGCCGGCGGCGGTGACCAGCGAGCAGCGCCGCTACGCGAAGACGATCAACTTCGGCCTCATCTACGGCATGGGCGCCTTCGGGCTGGCGCAGAGTCTGGGCATCGAGCGCAGCGCGGCGACCACCTACATCGAACGCTACTTCCAGCGCTTTGCCGGCGTGAAGCGCTACATGGACGAGACCAAGGCCTCGGCCAAGGCGAAGGGTTATGTCGAGACGATCTTCGGCCGGCGCATCTACCTGCCGGAGATCAACGGCGGCAACGGCCCGCGCAAGAGCGGCGCCGAACGGCAGGCGATCAACGCGCCGATGCAGGGCACGGCGGCCGACCTGATCAAGCTGGCCATGGTGGCGGTGCAGGACCTCATCGACCACGAGCGGCGTGCCACCAAGATGATCATGCAGGTGCACGACGAACTCGTGTTCGAGGTGCCCGAGGCCGAGATCGCCTGGGCCCGCGAAGCCGTGCCGCGCGTGATGGCGGCGGTGGCGCAGTTCAAGGTGCCGCTGCTCGCCGAAGTGGGGGTGGGGCCGAACTGGGATCAGGCGCACTGAGCCCGTCGACGGCCAGGCATCCAGCAAGAAGCATCAGCGGCGAGCCCCTGCAGGGGCCGGGACGCATCAGGGAGAGGTCCGATGGAAGAGTGGGTGCGTGCGTGCGCATGGATCGGTCGGTGTGGCGTGGCGCTGGCCGCGGTGCTGTTCAGCGTCGCGGTCGTCGCGCAGCAGCCCGCGGCAGCCCCGGCATCTGGCACGCCGAATGCCGAGAGCCAGCGGTTCCTGGAGATGCTCCAGCGCAAGCCGCCACCGATGCCGCACGAAGCGGCCACGGCGAGCTGGCCCCAGCCCGACTACTTCCAGTCGGCGCTGGCCCTGACGTCGTCGACACCCCAGGAGCGTGTGCGATCGCCGAAGTTGCGGCTGGCCCCGGGCGCACCGCGTCCGCCGCACGTCGTGCTGCCGGTGCAGACGCAGGCCTTCGGGTTCGGACCGGTCTTTCGCGCGCTGCTCGGTGCCGAGCTCGATGCGAGCCTGCTGCGGCATGGCATCCCTGCGACGGCCCAGACGGATCTGGTCGATGTGCATGGACCGTTCGTTCGGCGCCTGGATCCGCAGACGCTGGCCGGCCTGGTGCCTGCGGGCTCGTCAGGCATCGTGCTGTACGCCGGCCATGACGGCGTCGACACGGCATTCCTGACCTTGTCGGTGCAGCGAGCGACGTCGAGCAGGACGGCGCATCGCACGCTCGCGATGCCCGCCGATGCCCGCGCTGCGCTCGCGGCCATGGGCGAACAGCTTGCCGGCATGTTGGTCGAAGTCGGACTGCCGGTGCGGCGGCGCACCCCGGGCGAGGACGCGGGCTGTGAGCCGATCGCGTGGCAGCTCGACGAGCCGCCCGCAGCCGCGTCGGCGCGTCAGCTCGCCTGCCAGGCACTGATCGTCGGCACGCTGCTGCCCGATCACGATGCCAGCGGCATCGGCATGGCTTCCCAGTCTTCGCCGGCGCGGCTGGCATGGCTGGCACGGGCGCATGCGCTGGCCGGGCTCGACGGAGGCAACGGTCCGGTATCCCGTGCTCTGCGCGAACTGTCTTGGCGGCAACTGGGCATCGATCCCGGCACCGCGCTGGGCGCCGCGGCTCAGCCCGACGATCCGGTGCTGGCGCGAGTGAGCCGCTTGCTGAGGGCGCCGCTGCAGTCACGCTCGCCTTCGCGATCGACGCGAGAGGCGGTGCTTCGCGAGGTCGACGCCATCAACGTGGATCTCCCGGCGCTCGTCCAGGAGGCCGTGCGGGCCAGGGCCCTGTACGACGACGGATTCGCGCCGTTGGACGCCTGCGGCTTCGAGCGTGTCACGCCGGGGGTGATGGTGCGCCCGGGCTGCCTGGATCCGGACCGACCACGGCCGGCCTCGACGGCTCGCCCGGCGTCGCGTCTCGAACTGCTGCTGTTCCAGGAGTGGCGTCTGGGCCTGCACGTTCGCGACCTCCGGCGACTGTTGCAGACGCAGGGGCGACCCGACGAGGCTCAGCGGCAGCTGGCGGCCATGCCGGCCGATGTCGCGGCGCATCCGTGGCTGCGCAGGCTGGCGGTGGACGTGGCCAGCGTCGACGTCATGCAAGGCAGCTTCGAGGCGGCGCTCCAGCGCGGCCGGGCGACCGCGGATCTCGTTCTGGCTTCCACGGTGGACATGCAGCGGCAGGACGACTGGGCACGGCGGCACGTGCTGTCTGAACCCGGTGCGCTGCGCAACCTGGCGATTGCCAACGATGCGCAGATCCGGGCCCGCGCCAACGACGACTACCGGCTCGTGTCCGTACTTCGTTTTGATCGATACGAACCCGGGCCGCAAGCCGAGCGACGGATTCCCGGCGAGGCGGCGTTCTTCCTCGAGCCGAATGCCGATCAGGTCCGCTACGCGCATATGTCGCTGCTGACACAGCGCCGGGCGCCCGTTGCATCGCCGGCGCCCTTGCAGGCGCCAGTCCTGACTGCGGCTGCCGCGCCGGTCACCCGGCCATTGTTCAAGCGCGAGACCGTCGATCCGCTGGAAGCCCAGTCGCTGGCCGAGAACGAGGCCCGACTGCGCGTCGATCCCGGCTACATCACGGCACGGCTGAACGTGGCCCTGGGGCGGCTCAAGCAAGGTGGGTCGGTCCAGGAGGCCGTCAAGCTGCTGCGCGCCCATCCCGACAGCCAACGCACCGACAATCGCGTCGGAGAGTCCCACCGCTGGGGGGCGGCCGCCGGCGCGATGTACTACATCGGCGAGTTGCTGGCGGCCCGCGAGTTCTACGGCCGCACGGCCGCCTTCGGCACCGGCAGCGAGTCGGAGATGCAGGCCGCCGTGCGGATCGCGCTGATCGACGGCAAGTGGCCCCAGGCCACCGAAGCTGCACAGGCCTTGTCGAGGCGATATCGCTCCGACACGGCGGCGCGGGATCTTGCCGGACTGCTGTTCCTGCAGGATCGGCCGCAGGAGGCCTGGTCGCTGCTCGAGCCGCGCCTGGCCGCAGCCAGGCAGCCCGCGATCTGGACGGCCGTGGCGGTGGGCCATCGGCTGGAGGGTCTCGAAGCGGCCGCAGCGAGCGCGTGGCTGGAATCCAAGGATCTCGGTCGCGCGGCGGTCGATTTCTCCGAGGTGTCGAGGTTCTACCCGCACCTGATGGCGGTGCTCGATCGACGCCCCACCGAGAACGATGTCGAGTTGCTCGGGCGCCGTGGCCCGCAGGGCGACTCCGCCGAGCGCCGATGGATCGCCTCGGCGCTGCTCATGCGTGCTGCGCTGGGTGGCATCGACAAGGGCGAGGCCCATCGCCGGGTTCTTGCCGCCCTCAAGGACGACGACAACTTCGAGCGCCAGCGCTTCATGCTGCCTGCCTACGTGTGGACGGCCTGGGCCGCCACGAAGGGCCAGGACGAGGTGCTCGCGCGCGTGCGCAGCGGCGGGCTCGACGGCGACTTCGAAGGTGTGCTCGGCAAAGCGATCCTGCTCGCCCTCGAGGGTGATCGCGCAGGCGCGCTGCGCCATTTCGTCGCCGCCCGGATCTCGTTCGCCGAGACGGGCAGGGGCGGCACGAACATGGAGCGCAGACCGGTGCCCGTGCTCTATCAATGGGCGCTGGCAGGCTATCTGCTCCACCAGCACACCGGCACGGAGGACTTTCGCCGCGAGACGCTGAAGACGCTCAGGGCGTACCAGCGCATCAGCCCCTACGTGTCTTGGGTCTACGCGATCGAGGCGGCGATGGAGCCGTCGCCCAGGCTTCGATTCGACGCTGCCTGCCGGGCCAGCCGGCTCGATCGTGGCTCCTACTTCTTGCGGTTGGCCAACGTGCCGGGGCTCGGCGCACAGTCCTGCCGCACGGCGTTGTCGCGAGCCGGCACCGGCTGAAAGCCCGCGTCCGGTACGCGGCCAGATCGTCACGGCCCCCTCCGGGGCGTGACTCGGAGCACGCAAGAGAACGGAATCGCGCTGAGCGCTGTCACGCGGCTGTCGCATTTCGTTCATAAACTGCCCGGATGAACGATCGGGCTCCCTTGCCGCACGACGATCCCGACTGCGCGCTGCCGGCCGGCGCGCCGCCGCTGCCGCCGCTGCTCAACCGCGAGCGCGCCATGCTCGCGTTCAACCGCCGCGTGCTCGCGCAGGCCAGCCGCACCGACGTGCCGCTGCTCGAGCGGCTGCGCTACGTGTGCATCGTCTCGTCGAACATGGACGAGTTCTTCGAGGTGCGTTTCGCCGACTTCCTGGAGGCGGCGCGCTCCGGGCAACTGGGCGCCTCGCAGCGCGACCTGCAGACGGTGGCGGCCGAGGCGCACCGCATCATCGACGACCAGTACGCCGTCTTCAACGACGAGCTGATGCCGCTGCTGCACGAGCAGGGCATCGTCATCCTCAACCACGCCGACCGCAACGCCGCGCAGCGCGCCTGGGTCGACCGCTTCTTCCAGGGCCAGGTGCGGCCGCTGCTCGTGCCGGTGGGGCTGGACCCGTCGCACCCCTTCCCGCAGGTGGCCAACAAGTCGCTGAACTTCATCGCGCGCCTGGGCGGGCGTGATGCCTTCGGGCGCGCCAACGGCATCGCCATCGTCAAGGTGCCGCGCGTGCTGCCGCGGGTGATCCGACTGCCCGACGAACTGGCGCCGGGGCAGCAGGCCTTCGTGCTGCTGACCAGCGTGATCCGCGCGCACCTGGGCGAGCTGTTCCCCGGCCGCGAGGTCGAGGCCTTCTCGCAGTTCCGCGTCACACGCGACTCCGACCTCGAGGTCGACGAAGACGACGTGCAGAACCTGCGCCAGGCGCTGCGCACCGGATTGACCACGCGCCACTTCGGCCAGGCGATCCGGCTCGAGGTGGTGAACTCCTGCCCCGACGAGCTGTCGGAGTTCCTGCTGCAGCAGTTCGGCCTGCCCGAGCCGGCGCTGTACAAGGTCAACGGCCCGGTCAACCTGGTGCGCCTGAACCAGCTGATCGACCAGGCCAGCGACGCCGGGCCTGCGCCGGCGCTGCGCTTCGCGCCGCACGAACCGGCCTGGCCGGTCGGGCGGCTGCCGCGCGATCGATCGATCTTCGAGCGGCTGCGCCAGGGTGACGTGCTGCTGCACCATCCCTTCGAATCCTTCGAGCCGGTGGTGCAGTTCCTGCGCGAGGCGGTCGCCGACCCGGAGGTGCTGGCGATCAAGCAGACCATCTACCGCACCGGCAGCGAGTCGCCGCTGATGGAGGCGCTGATCGAGGCGGCGCGCCGCGGCAAGGAGGTGATGGTGGTCGTCGAGCTGAAGGCGCGCTTCGACGAAGAGGCCAACATCAACTGGGCCGACCGCCTGGAGGCGGTGGGCGCGCAGGTGGTCTACGGCATCGTCGGCCTGAAGACGCACGCCAAGCTGCTGCTCGTGACGCGCCGCGAGGGTGGTGCGATGCGCCGTTACGCACACCTGTCGACCGGCAACTACAACCCGAAGACCGCGCGCCTGTACACCGATGTCGGCTACCTCACGGCCGACGCCGAGCTGACCGCGGATGCCGACGCCGTGTTCCAGCAGCTCGCCAGCCTGGGCAAGATGCGCCCGCTGCGCACGCTGCTGCAGGCGCCCTTCACGCTGCACCGGCGCATGGGCCAGCTGATCGACCGTGTGGCGGAGTCGGCGCGCGCCGGCCGCCCGGCGCGCATCGTCGTCAAGGTCAATGCGCTGACCGACACGGCGCTGATCGAGAAGCTGATGCGCTGCGCGCAGGCCGGCGCCTCGATCGACCTCATCGTGCGCGGCGCCTGCATGCTGCCGCCCGGGGTGCCCGGCGTGACCGAGCGCATCCGCGTGCGCTCGGTGGTCGGCCGTTTCCTCGAGCACAGCCGGGTGTTCTATTTCCGCTGGGGCGAGGCGGAGGCCGACGAGGCGCTGTATCTGTCCAGCGCCGACTGGATGGGGCGCAACATGTTCCGCCGCATCGAGGTGGCCTGGCCCTTGCGCGACCCGGCGCTGCGCCAGCGTGTCATCGACGAATGCCTGGTGCCCTACCTGCACGACCATCAGGATGCCTGGCAGCTGCTGCCCGACGGCCGCTACGAGCGCGACGGCAGCGACGGGCCCAGCGCGCAGCAGGCGTTGCTGCGGCGCTTCGGGGGCTGACATGGACCTGATCCTCTGGCGCCACGCCGAGGCCGTGCTCGAACGCGAGGGCCTTCCCGACCTCGACCGGGCCCTCACGACCAAGGGGGAACGCCAGGCCAAGCGCATGGCCGAGTGGCTCAACCACCGACTGGCGCATTCGACGCGCGTGATCGTCAGCCCGGCGCGGCGTTGCCAGCAGACGGCCAAGGCGCTCGACCGCAGCTACAAGACGCTCGAGGCGCTTGCGCCCGAGGCGAGCCCCGAGGCGCTGCTGAAGGCCGCGCGATGGCCCGAAGGCTCCGAGCCGGTGCTGATCATCGGCCACCAGCCGACGCTGGGCCTGCTGGCAGCGCAGTTGCTCGCCGGGGTGGAGCAGCCCTGGCCGATCCGCAAGGGCGCGGTCTGGTGGCTGCGCAGCCGCGACCGCGAGGGCTCCGCCCAGGTGGTGCTGCACGCGGTGATCGCACCGGACAGCCTGTAGCGCCGTCCTCAGCCGGCCAGCGTGGCCAGCCAGTCGCGCAGGCGCAGACCGGCCGCCGCACCCATCGCCGCTGCCGCGGCATTCGCGTGCGAGATCACGCCGTATTCGAAGGTCGAAGCCGATTCGCCGATGCGGGCCGAGTCGTGCGACACCGTGCAGGCCGCGATGCCCTGCGCCTGCAGCAGATCGAGCCCGGCGACGCCGGCGCGATCGCGGCCGACGCCGGCGTCGTTGAACACCGCCAGCCGAACGCCCGCCTGCAGCGCGAAGCGCCCGGCGCTGATGCCGCCATGCGAGCCGCTGACCACCACGCGGCCAGCACCGGTGCCGATGGCCTCGGTGATGCTGTCGACCAGCAGGGGTGGGGTGTCGGGATTCATGCGCAGGGATTGATCCCGCCGAAGCCTACACGTTCGCGCCGACCGTAGACTGGGCCGGCACCGCGACAGGAGACCGCCATGCACCTCAACCCGGCCAAGACCGGCGCATCCAACCCGGCCCGCCCGAACAAGATCGTCACGGCCGCCGAGGCGGTGCGCCTGATCCACGACGGCGACACCGTCGCCACCGGCGGCTTCGTCGGCATCGGCTTCGCCGAGGGCATCGCGGTGGCGCTGGAGGAGCGCTTCCTCGCCACCGAGACCGAGACGGGCAGCGGCTCGCCGCGCGCGCTGACGCTGGTCTACGCCGCGGGCCAAGGCGACGGCAAGGAGCGCGGGCTCAATCACTTCGGCCATGCCGGGCTCGTCAAGCGCGTGATCGGCGGCCACTGGGGCCTGGTGCCGAAGCTGCAGGCGCTGGCGGTGGCCGGGCAGATCGAGGCCTGGAACCTGCCGCAGGGCGTGATCTCGCACCTGTTCCGCGACATCGCCGCCGGCAAGCCGGGCACGCTCAGCCGCGTCGGCCTGGGCACCTTCGTCGACCCGCGCCACGGCGGCGGCAAGATCAATGCGGCCAGCACCGACGAGCTGGTCCGGCTGATGGAGATCGACGGCGAGGAGGTGCTGTTCTACAAGGCCTTCCCGATCCACGTCGGCATCATCCGCGCCACCACCGCCGACCCCGACGGCAACCTGACGATGGAGCGCGAGGCGCTCACGCTGGAGGCGCTGGCCATCGCGATGGCGGCGCACAACAGCGGCGGGGTGGTGATCGCGCAGGTGGAGCGGCTGGCCGAACGCGGCTCGCTGAACCCGCGGCAGGTGAAGGTCCCCGGCGTGCTGGTCGATTGCGTGGTGGTGGCCGAGAAGCCCGAGCACCACATGCAGACCTTCGTGACGCAGTACAGCGCCGCCTTCGCCGGCGAGATCCGCGTGCCGGCGAACACGCTCGCACCGATGGCGATGGGCGAGCGCAAGCTGATCGCGCGGCGCGCCGCGCTGGAACTGCACCGCAATGCCGTCGTCAACCTGGGCATCGGCATGCCCGAGGGCGTGGCCGACGTGGCGGCGGAAGAGGAGGTGATCGACCTGCTCACGCTGACCGCCGAGCCGGGCGTGATCGGCGGCATCCCGGCCAGCGGGCTGAACTTCGGCGCCGCGGTGAACACGCAGGCCATCATCGACCAGCCCAACCAGTTCGACTTCTACGACGGCGGCGGGCTCGACGTGGCGGTGCTCGGCCTGGCGCAGGCCGATGCGCAGGGCAACCTCAACGTCAGCAAGTTCGGCCCGCGCCTGGCCGGCGCCGGCGGCTTCATCAACATCAGCCAGTCGGCGCGCGAGGTGGTGTTCGTCGGCACCTTCACCGCCGGCGACCTGCAGGTGAAGATCGAAGGCGGGCAGGTGCACATCGTCAGCGAGGGCACGCAGAAGAAGTTCGTGCGCGAGGTCGAGCACCGCACCTTCAGCGGCGAACGCGCGCGTGCGCGCGGCCAGCGGGTGCTCTACGTCACCGAGCGCTGCGTGTTCCGCCTGGCCGAGGCGGGCGGTCTGGAGCTGATCGAGATCGCGCCGGGCATCGACCTGGAGCGGCACATCCTCGCGCAGATGGATTTCACGCCGGCCATCAGCCCGGACCTGCGGCTGATGGACGCCGCGCTGTTCGACGCCGCGCCGATGAACCTGCGCGAGCGCATGCTGACGCTGCCGCTGGCCGAGCGCATCGAGTTCGACGCGCGCGGCCGCGTGCTGTTCATCAACTTCGAAGGCCTGGCGGTCGACAGCGCGCAGGACATCGCCGAGATCGAGACCGAGGTGTCGCGCCGCGTCGCGCCGATCGGCGCGCGTGTCGACGTGGTCGTCAACTACGACCACTTCAGCATCCGCCCGGAGCTCATGGACGCCTACAGCGCGATGGTGCAGCGCCTGGCCGACCGCCACTACGCGCGGGTCACGCGCTACGCGGCCAGCGGCTTCCTGAAGGCGCGGCTGGAGCACCGCGGCAGCTGAGGTCTCCCGCTCAGCCGCGCAGCGCCAGCTTCAGCACGCCGCCGCGCGACCAGGCCTGGGCCTCTTCATGCAGCAGGAAGAGCGTGCGCGGGTGCAGGGCCGACCAGTCGGCCGGGAAGTCGAGGCTCGCCTGCGTGCCGCTTCGTGCCAGCGACAGCACGTCGGCGCGAACCTGGCCGCGCGCATGGCACTTGATGATCGCCAGCCGCAGGCACAGCACCTGCCACGCGAAGGTCTCCTGCGCCAGGCTGGCCTCCACCTTGCGAAGGCCGCCGCGCTGGCCGAGCACCAGGTCGGCCACGCGGCGCTGCTGGCTCTGCGAGAAGCCCGGCGCATCCGCGTGCGCCACCAGATAGGCGCTGTGGCGGTGGTGGTCGTGGTGCGACACCATCATGCCCATCTCGTGCAGAGCGCAGGCCCACAGCAGTTCGCGGCGCGCCTCGCGGCCGGCGCGCGGCTGCGCCTGCTCGTACAGCCGCTCGGCGATCGTCGAGACGCGCTGCGCCTGCTGCGTGTCGACCATGAATCGGCGCTGCAATTCGCGCACCGTGGCGTCGCGGATGTCGTGCCCGTCCTGCTCCAGCGCCGTGGCGTGCAGGCGCTCGTCGAGATCGAAGATCACGCCCTGGCGCAGGGCGCCGCGTGCGGGCTGCAGCACGTCGATGCCGAAGTTGGCGGCCAGCGTGTACAGGATGGCCAGGCCGCCGGCGATCACCGCACGGCGGTCTTCTTTCAGGCCGGGCAGGTCGAGGCGGTCGACGCGCCCCGCGTGCAGGCAGCGCTCGATCAGCCAGCGCAGCCCTTCGGCGGTGATGCGGCCGTCACTGATGCCGCTGGCGGCCAGCAGCTGCGATACGGCGCCCACCGTGCCCGAGGAGCCCAGCGCCTCGTGCCAGTGCACCGGCGCGAAGGGTTCGAGCGCTTCCTCCAGTTCGGCGCCGGCGGCCACCTGGGCGGCACGGAATGCCTGCTCGGTGATGCGGCCGTCGCCGAAGTAGCGCATCGACAGGCTCACGCTGCCGACCTGGAAGCTCTCGGCGCGCAGCGGCTTGCGGCCCTGGCCGAGGATCATCTCGGTGGAGCGCCCGCCGATGTCGATGACCAGCCGAGGCACGTTCGACGGCTGCAGCCGCGCCACGCCGGCGTAGATCAGGCGCGCCTCTTCGCGGCCCGAGATCACCTCGATCGGCCGGCCCAGCACCGTCTGCGCGCGCGCCAGGAAGGCGTCGCGGTTGCGCGCCTCGCGCAGCGTCTGCGTGGCCACGGCGCGGATCTGCTGTGGTGCATAACCCTTCAGGCGCTGCGCGAAGCGCGCCAGGCAGGCCAGGCCGCGCAGCACCGCTTCTTCGGTGAGGAAACCGTTGCTGTCGAGGCCGGCCCCCAGGCGCACCGTTTCCTTGAGGTAGTCGACACGCCGGTAGCGGCCCTGGTGCAGCTGTCCGATCTCGAGCCTGAAGCTGTTCGAGCCCATGTCGATGGCGGCCAGCTGGCCGGGCCACCGCGTGTCGAAGTCCGGGGTTCCGTTCGCGGGCAGGGTCATGCGGCGATTGTGCGGTCAAACCCTGTTGCCACCGGGGTCGTGCAGCGGTGCGGCGCTGTTCCTAGAATCGCCGCTCCGAACAACGCAGCAAAGGTTCGTCATGCTTCAGCAGGAGATCGACAGTCTGGTGCCGTCGCGTGATTTCTCGCGCCGGGGTTTCGTGAAGACGGCCGTGGGCAGCGGCTTTGCCGCCGCCGTGCTGCCGGTCACTGCGCAGACCATCAAGACCGACAGCGAAGGCCTGACCGTCGGCGAGGTCATGATTCCGGTGGGCGACTTCAAGATGCCGGCCTACCGCGCCCAGCCGGCCGGCAAGACCGGCCTGCCGGTGGTGCTGGTGGTGTCGGAGATCTTCGGCGTGCACGAGCACATCGCCGACGTGGCGCGGCGCTTCGCCAAGCTGGGCTACATGGCGATCGCGCCGGAGCTGTTTGTCCGCCAGGGCGACGCACAGTCGTACGGCGAGATCGCCAAGCTGGTCAGCGAGGTGATCGCCAAGGTGCCCGACAAGCAGGTCATGGGCGACCTCGACGCCGCGGTGGCCTGGGCCAAGGCGAACGGTGGCGACACCTCGAAGCTGGGCATCACCGGCTTCTGCTGGGGCGGGCGCACGACCTGGATGTACGCGGCACACAACGCCGCGGTGAAGGCCGCGGTGCCCTGGTATGGGCCGGTGGCGCGCAGCTATTTCCCGGGTGACAAGCCGGCGCTCGACGTGGCCGCGAACGTGAAGGCCGCCGTGCTGGCACTGTATGGCGGCGCCGACCCCGGCATTCCGAACGACACGGTCGAGAAGATGATGGCGGCGATCAAGGCTGCGGGCAACACGAAGTCCGAGCTGGTGATCTACCCGGACACGCCGCATGCCTTCCACGCCGACTACCGGCCCAGCTATCGCAAGGAGCAGGCCGAAGACGGCTGGAAACGCGCCGTCGCGTGGTTGAAGGCGAACGGCGTGACCTGAAGTCGCGGGCCGGCCGCGCGGGTGCGCGTCAGCGCACCACCAGCACCGGCACCGTCGAGTGCGTCAGCACCTTCTGCGTCTCGCTGCCCAGCAGCAGCGCCGTGACGCCGCGGCGGCCGTGCGAGGCCATCACGAGCAGGTCGCATTCGGTGCGCTTGGCGTGGTCGATGATGGCTTCCCACGGGTGCAGCGCCTCGACCGTGTGGCCCTGGCAGGCGAGGCCGGCGGTCTTGGCGGCATCGACGACGGTGGCCACGCGCTTGGCGGCGATGCGCTCCTGCGCGTCGAAGAACTCCTGCGGCGGCGTGGGCTGCATCTCCGAGATCGCGCTGTAGGGGAAGGGCTCCTTCACGCTGATCGTGTAGAGCTGTGCGCCCACGGACTTGGCCAGGGCGATGGCCGTGTCGACGGCCTTGCTGGTGATGTCGGAACCGTCGCTCGGGACGAGGATGCGCTTGAACATGTGGATCTCCTTCGAATGGCGACGCCACGAGGCGCCTGAATGAAGGCAGTGTCGATCCGCAGGGTAAGCGCAAGCTTGATGGGGGTCAACCGCGCGCGACGGGCCGCGTGGGGTCGGACGACCACTCGCTCCACGAGCCCGGGTACAGGCGCGAGCCCGCCAGGCCGGCATGCTCCATGGCCAGCAGGTTGTGGCAGGCGGTCACGCCCGAGCCGCACTGGTGCACTGTGCGGGCCGCGGCATCGCCGCCAAGCAGCGCGAGGTACTCGCCGCGCAGCGTGTCGGCCGGCTTGAAGCGCCCGTCGGTGGTGAGGTTGTCCTTGAAGAAGCGGTTCAGCGCGCCAGGGATGTGGCCGGCCGCCTTGTCCAGCGGCTCCACCTCGCCGCGGAAACGTTCGCCCGCCCGCGCGTCGACCAGCTTCACGCGGCCGAGCTGTGCCGCCAGCGCGTCGGCGCTCGTGACGGCGGCCAGCGGCTGGCGGTCGGGGTAGGGCGCCGCAGCGCGTGGCGGCGGTTCACTGCTGTCGACATCGCCGCCGGCGGCAGTCCAGGCCTGCAGGCCGCCGTCGAGCACGGCCACGGCCTCGTGGCCCATCCAGCGCAGCATCCACCACAGCCGTGCGGCGTAGGTGCCGCCCTGGCGGTCCAGCACGATCACCTGCGTGGCCGGGGTCACGCCGAGCCGCCCGAGCGTGGCCGCGAACACGCTGCGCTCGGGCAGCGGGTGGCGCCCGTTGCGGCCGGACTTGGTGCCCGACAGATCGCGGTCCAGGTGCAGGTAGTGCGAGCCGGCGATGTGGCCATCTCGCCAGGCGCGTTCGCCGGCCTCGGTGTCCATGAGGTCGAAACTGCAGTCGACGAGCACCGGCGTGGCGCCGTCGGCCAGCAGGGCGCGCAGTTCGGCGGCGCCGATCAGGGTGGTCCAGGTCCGGTTCATGTTCAGCCCTCGAAAGTGGATTGGGTGGCGTCGGCCGGTGCGGCCCTGCTGCGCAGCAGCGAGGCGCCCAGGCCCGCTGCGACGATCAGCACCATGCCGGCCAGCGACATCCAGGTGATGCGCTCGTCGAACAGCAGCACGCCGTAGACGAACGCGAACGCGATGCCAAGGTACTGCAGGCTGGCATTGACCAGCGTGCGGCCAGTGCCGTAGGCGCGGGTCATCAGCAACTGGGCCACCGTGGCGAGCAGGCCGACCGCGAGCAGCAGCGCCGGGCCCTCCAGCGTGCGGTGCGGCGTGATGCCGGTCCACAGCGTGGTCAGCGCGCCGGCGGCGATGCCGCCGCAGGAGAAGTAGAAGACGATGCGGAACTCCGGCTCGCCGGCCCGCCCCAGCGCCGTGACCTGCAGGTAGGCCGTGGCTGAGATCATTCCCGACAGCAGGCCGATCAGGCCGTGCCACAGCTGGTCCTGCTCGATGGTGGGCCGCAGGATCAGGCCGACGCCGGCGAAGCCGAGCAGGATGGTGGCGATCAGCCGGCCGTCGACACGCTGGCTGCCGAGCATGATCGCGCCGCCGACGAGGAAGAGGGCCATCCACACCGACGACATGTAGTTCAGCGTCATCGCGGTGGCCAGCGGCAGGTTGCCGATGGCGTAGAACCACAGGCACAGCGCGGTCACGCCCGACAGGCTGCGCCAGAAGTGCATCGAGGCCAGCGAGGTGCGCAGCGTGCCGCCCTGCCAGCGCGCGAAGCCCCACATCAGCAGCACGCCGGTCAGGCCGCGGTAGAACACGATCTCGCCGGTGGCGTAGTGCGCCGAGGCGAGCTTGACGCACACGCCCATGGTCGCGAACAGCAGCGACGCGAGCACCATCATCCAGGGAGCAGACATGCCGGGATTGTCGTCTGCCCCCGGCCGGTGCCGGGTCCGAGGCTCGAAAGGGCTCAGCCTTCGAGAGCCGGCCCCATCATGCGGCGGTACCACTCGTGGAACTGCTGCATGCCGTCTTCCATCGGGCTCTGGTAGGGGCCGACCTCGTCGTCGCCGCGCTCCATCAGCGCGCGCCGGCCGGCGTCCATGCGCAGGCCGATCTCGTCGTCCTCGGCGCAGGTCTCCCAGTAGGCGGCCTGCTCGGCCTCGACGAATTCGCGCTCGAACGCGGCGATCTCTTCCGGGTAGAAGAACTCGACCATGTTGAGCGTCTTGTTCGGCCCCTTGGGGAACAGCGTGGAGACCACCAGCACATGCGGATACCACTCGACCATCACGTTCGGGTAGTAGGTCAGCCAGATGGCGCCATGCTTGGGCGGCACGCCGTTGCGGTAGGCGAGAACGGCGTCGTGCCACTTGCGGTAGGTGGCCGAACCGGCCTTGGCCAGCGCGTTGTTGGCGCCCACCGTCTGCACCGAATGCTGGGCGCCGAACTCCCAGCGCAGGTCTTCGCAGCTGACGAAGCCGCCCAGGCCGGGGTGGAAGGGCGCGACGTGGTAGTCCTCCAGGTAGACCTCGATGAAGGTCTTCCAGTTGTAGTCGCACTCGTGCAGGTGAACGCTGTCGAACACGTAGCCGGAGAAGTCCATGTCGGCCTTCGGGCCGAGGCGGGCCAGGTCGGCGTTGACGTCGCGGCCAGCGCCTTCGAAGAGCAGGCCGTTCCAGTTCTGCACCGGGTAGTTGCGCAGGTTCAGGCAAGGGTCGTCGGCGAAGTGCGGCGCGCCCAGCAGCTGGCCGTGGGTGTCGTAGGTCCAGCGGTGCAGCGGGCACACGACGTTGCTGCCGGTGTGGCCGCGCCCGCGCAGCATCAAAGCCTGGCGATGCCGGCAGACATTGGAGATCAGCTCCACGCCCTGCGCGGTGTGCACCAGGGCGCGGCCTTCGTGTTCCTGCGGCAGGGCATGGAAGTCGCCGACCTCGGGCACCGACAACTCGTGCCCGAGATAGCGCGGCCCGGACTCGAAGATCAGCTCCATCTCGCGACGGTGCAGGCCGGCGTCGAAATATGTGCTGACGGAGAGTTGCGAGCGGGCGCGCTGCAGCGCCTCGAGAGGGACGCTCAGGTCGGACATGATCCCCAGGATCTCCAAAAACCGATGTCAAACCACCACCCCGGCGCACCGGGCGTGGGTCAGAAGGGACCCGTCTTGCCTGACGGGCCGCGGATTGTACCCGGGGGGTCCTTCGAGGGGGCGAAGTCGCCGTGGGGAGTTGCCTCTGCGGCGGCGGGGGCATTGGCGCAACAACCCGGGGCGCCTTCGGGGTGCGGCTGACTACAATCGAGCCCAGAGATTGCGCATGGCAAAAAGCACCCCCAAGACCCCCGCCAACGAGCCGGCCAGCTATGAAGACGCGTTGCGCGAACTGGAGCGCCTCGTGGCCGGCATGGAAGGCGGGCAACTGCCGCTGGACCAGATGATCGACAGCTACCGTCGCGGCGCCGAACTGCTGGCGTTCTGCCGCAGCCGGCTGGAGGCGGTCGAGACGCAGGTGAAGGTGCTCGAGGAAGGGCAACTCAAGCCCTGGATCGCCGGATGAGGAAGAGCCAGTTCGATGCCTGGGCCGCGGCCGAGCTCGACGCCGTCGAGTCGGCGCTGGACGCCTGGGTGCCGGCCGATGCTCCGGCCGGCCTCGGCCAGGCCATGCGCTACGGCGTGCTCGATGGCGGCAAGCGCCTGCGGCCCCTGCTGGTGCTGGCGGCCGCGCAGGCCGTGGACGGCGAACGCGAAGCGGCGCTTCGCGCGGCCTGCGCCGTCGAGCTGATCCACGCCTACTCGCTGGTGCACGACGACATGCCCTGCATGGACAACGACGTGCTGCGCCGGGGCAAGCCCACGGTGCACGTTCGCTTCGGCGAAGCGCAGGCCATGCTCGCCGGCGATGCGATGCAGGCGCTGGCCTTCGAAGTGCTGACGCCCGAGCAGGGTGTCGCGCCGGCCCTGCAGGCCCGCCTGTGCGCCTTGCTGGCGCGCGCCGCCGGCCATGCCGGCATGGCCGGTGGCCAGGCGATCGACCTGGCCAGCATCGGCAAGCCGCTGGACGAACAGTCGCTGCGCGACATGCACCACCGCAAGACCGGTGCGCTGCTGCAGGGCAGCGTGCTGATGGGCGCCGCCTGCGGGCCGATCGGTGCTGCCGCCTGGGATGCACTGGCCGTCTACGGCGACGCGCTCGGCCTGGCCTTCCAGGTGGTCGACGACATCCTCGACGTCACCCAGGCCTCCGAGACGCTCGGCAAGACCGCCGGCAAGGACCTGGACAACAACAAACCGACCTACGTCAGCGTGCTCGGCCTGGAGCGTGCGAGGGCCCATGCGCTCGAACTGCGCGAGAAGGCCCAGGCGGCGCTGCGGCGCAGCGGGCTGGCCGACACCACGGCCCTGTCGCTGCTGGCCGACAAGGTGGTCGAGAGGGATAACTGAGCCATGAAGTACCTGCTGCTTCCATCCATCAACAGCCCGGCCGACGTGCGCAAGCTGTCGCGCCTGGAGCTCAAGCAGCTCGCCACCGAACTGCGCGACTACGTGCTCACGAGCATCTCGCAGACCGGCGGGCACCTGTCGTCAAACCTCGGTACGGTGGAACTGACGATCGCGCTGCACCACGTGTTCGACACGCCGAACGACCGTCTGGTGTGGGACGTGGGCCACCAGACGTACCCGCACAAGGTGCTGACCGGCCGGCGCGAGCGCATGAGCACGCTGCGCCAGCTCGGCGGTATCTCCGGTTTCCCGCGCCGCGACGAGAGCGAGTACGACACCTTCGGCACCGCGCATTCGTCGACCTCGATCTCCGCCGCGCTGGGCATGGCCATCGCCGCGACCCAGAAGGGTGAGCAGCGCCATGCCGTGGCGATCATCGGCGACGGTGCCATGACGGCCGGCATGGCCTTCGAAGCGCTCAACAATGCCGGCATGCCGCACATGGGCCATGTGTCCAACCTGCTGGTGGTGCTCAACGACAACGACATGTCGATCAGCCCGCCGGTGGGTGCGCTGAACAAGTACCTCGCGCGCCTGATGAGCGGCAAGTTCTACACCGCTGCACGCGAAGGCGCCAAGACGGTGCTGAAGAACGCGCCGCCGCTGTTCGAGCTGGCGCGGCGTTTCGAGGAGCATGCCAAGGGCATGGTCGTGCCCGGCACGATCTTCGAGGAGTTCGGCTTCAACTACGTCGGCCCGATCGACGGCCACGACCTCGACGCGCTGATCCCCACGCTGGAGAACCTGCGCGACAAGCCCGGTGCGCAATTCCTGCACGTGGTCACCAAGAAGGGCTACGGCTACAAGCTCGCCGAGGCCGACCCGGTCAAGTACCACGCCGCCTCGGGCAAGTTCGACCCGGCCGAGGGCTTCCCGAAATCCGTGCCGAGCAAGCCGAGCTTCACGCAGATCTTCGGCCAGTGGCTGTGCGACATGGCCGAAGCCGACAAGCGCCTGGTGGGCATCACGCCGGCCATGCGCGAAGGCTCGGGCATGGTGGAGTTCCACAAGCGCTTCCCGGAGCGCTACTTCGACGTCGGCATCGCCGAGCAGCACGCGGTGACCTTCGCCGCGGGCATCGCCTGCGAGGGCCTGAAGCCGGTGGTGGCGATCTACTCGACCTTCCTGCAGCGCGCCTACGACCAGTTGATCCACGACGTGGCGCTGCAGAACCTGCCGGTGGTGTTCGCTCTCGACCGCGCCGGCCTCGTCGGTGCCGACGGCCCCACACACGCCGGTGCCTACGACATCGCCTACCTGCGCTGCGTGCCGAACATGAGCGTGCTCACGCCCTCGGATGAAAACGAGTGCCGCCAGGCGCTGTACACGGCGTTCCAGCAGAACCACCCCTGCGCCGTGCGCTACCCGCGCGGCAGCGGCGCCGGCGTGGAGATCGTGAAGGAGATGACGGCGATCCCCTTCGGCAAGGGCGAATTGCGCCGGCAGGGCTCGCGCATCGCCATCCTCGCTTTCGGCACACTGCTGCACCCGGCGCTGGCGGCGGCGGAGAAGCTCGACGCCACGGTGGCCAACATGCGTTTCGCCAAGCCGCTGGATGCCGCGCTGGTGGCCGACCTGGCGCGCAGCCACGACGCCATCGTCACCGTCGAGGAAGGCTGCACGATGGGCGGCGCCGGCAGTGCGGTGCTGGAGGCACTGGCCGCTGCCGGGCTGAGCACACCGGTGCTGACGCTGGGCCTGCCCGACGTCTTCGTCGAACACGGCGACCCGGCCAAGCTGCTGGCGATGTGCGGGCTGGACGCCGCGGGCATCGAGCAATCCATCCTGAAGCGCTTCGGGGCCAAGCCGGCCCTGGTGCGCGCGGTGAACCATTGACAGGCACCCGAGGCCGTTGAAACGGCTTGAACGGGGGCTTCAAGGCCCCGGCGGCGCGAGGCGGGCGATTTGCTGGCATCCTTGCGCCTGAGTTTCGGACAGAGCCATGACCAACCTGAAAGACGCGTTGCACATCCCGGACACGCAAAGTGCCCGCGACGAGCGCCATCTGGCGATCCAGCGCGTCGGCGTGCGCGGCGTTCGCTACCCGATGCAGCTGCGCATCGGCGCCGCCGAGCTGTCCACCGTGGCCGAGTGGGACCTGGACGTGGCATTGCCCGCCGAACAGAAGGGCACGCACATGTCACGCTTCGTGGCGTGGCTGGAGTCGCTCGACAAGCCGGTGGACGCCGGCGAGTTGCGTGCGCAGATGGCGGCGATGCTGCACAAGCTGCACGCCAGCAGCGGCCGCATCGAGGCGCGCTTCCCGTTCTTCCTGCGCAAGCGCGCGCCGGTCTCCGGCGTCGAGAGCCTGCTCGAGTACCAGGGCCGCTGGATCGCCGAAGCCAAGGACGGCCAGGTCGCGATCTGGGCCGAGGCGGTGGTGCCCGTGAAGTCGCTGTGCCCCTGCTCGAAGGAGATCTCCGACTACGGCGCACACAACCAGCGCTCGCACGTCACCATCCGCATCGAGATGCTGGGTGAGATAGGCTGGCCCGAGCTGGTGCGTTTCGCCGAGGACTCGGCCTCCAGCGAGATCTGGCCGATGCTCAAGCGGGCCGACGAGAAGTGGGTCACCGAGCGCGCCTACGAGAACCCGAAGTTCGTCGAGGACCTGGTGCGCGACGTGGCGCTGCGCCTGAACGCCGATGCACGCGTAGGCCGCTACCTGGTCGACGTGGAGAACTTCGAGTCCATCCACGCGCACTCGGCCGTGGCGCGCATCGAGCGCAGCTGAGCCTCCCGCCCCCCCCCCCCCCCCCCCCCCGCCCGCCCGCCCCCGGCGCCGCGACCGCCAGGCCGAGCAGCCGCGGGTCGCCGCGGCCCAGGCGCACCAGCACCGGCGCGTCGCCGGTCAGGTCGACCACGGTGGTCGGCTGCATCGGGCAGGCGCCGGCATCGACCACCGCCTGCACCAGCTTCTGGAAACGCTCGCGGATCTCGCTCGCCTCGTTCATCGGCTCGGTCTCGCCGGGCGCGATCAGCGTGGTGGCGATCAGGGGCTGGCCGAGCTGTTCGAGCAGCGCCTGCGTCACCGCATGGTCGGGCACGCGCAGGCCGATGGTGCGGCGCGACGGGTGCGAGAGCCGGCGTGGCACTTCCTTGGTCGCTTCGAGAATGAACGTGAAGGGCCCGGGCGTGCCCAGCTTGAGCAGCCGGTACTGCTTGTTGTCAACGCGTGCGTAGCTGGCCAGTTCGCTGAGGTCGCGGCACAGCAGCGTCAGGTGGTGCTTGTCGTCGACGCCGCGGATGCGCCGCAGCGATTCGGCCGCGGCCTTGTCGTCGAGGTGGCACACCAGCGCGTAGCTCGAGTCGGTGGGAATCGCCGCCACGCCGCCGTCGTGCAGGATCTGCGCGGCCTGCTTGAGCAGGCGCGGCTGCGGGTTGTCGGGGTGGACTTCGAAGAGTTGGGACATAGTTCAGTCCACGATGGTATCCGCCCCGAGCGCCGAGACCGGCGCGCGCGCGGCAGCGGCCTCTCTGACGTTGAGCCAGGCGCTGGCGGCTCCACACACAGCCACCACCGCCATGCCGATCCAGCCCCAGCCGTCCGGCGCATGGCGGAAGACGAGCCAGCCCACTGCCGCCGCGAAGGCAATCTGCACGTACATGAAGGGCATCAGCGTCGACGTGGGCGCCAGGCCGAAGGCCAGCACCAGCATCAGGTGGCCCAGCGTGCCCAGCGTTCCGATGGCCAGCAGCAGGCCGATCTGCAGCGCGGTGGCGTCCTGCAGCGTGGCGCGCAGCGGCACGTCGCTGGCCAGCAGCAGCGCGACCACCACCAGCGTGCCGGTCAGCCCGGTGTAGAAGTGCGTGGTGTAAGGGCTCTCCAGCGCCGACAGCTTGCGCGTCAGCACCTGGAAACTGGCATAGGCCACCGAGCCGGCCAGCGGCAGCAGCACCGCCCAGCCGAACAGCCCGCTGCCGGGGCGGATGACGATCAGCGCGCCGGCGAAGCCGCCCACCACCAGCGCCCAGCGCAGCCGAGACACGTGTTCGCGCAGCAGCGTGGCCGCCAGCAGCGTCACCATCACCGGCGTGAGCATGTTGATGGCGGTGAACTCCGCCACCGGCAGGTAGCGCAGGCCGAGGAAGCCGAAAGTGGAACTGGTCAGCAGCAGCGCGCCGCGCACCGCCTGGAAGCGCGGGTGCGCGGAGCGGAAGCCGGCGCCGCCGCGCAGTTGCGAGCCGGCGAGCCACAAGCCCATGCTGGCGGCCTGCACGCCGTAGCGCGCCAGCAGCACGATCAGGATCGGCAGCACTGCGCCGACGTACTTCACCGCCGTGTCCATGGTGGCGAAACACGCCGCCATCAGCAGGATCAGCACGATCCCGAGCCCGGGACGCGCCGGCACGCCGCCGGTCATTGCGGACGCTGGATGCGGTTCTGCAGCACGTCCCACACCGGCGTGAGCGTGCCCGGCAGCTCGGGCAGGGCGCCGAGGTCTGTGTGGCTCTCGCCGGGGCTGTGGAAGTCGCTGCCGCGCGAGGCTGCAAGGCCGTACTCGAGCGCCGCTTCGCCGTAGCGCACCGCTTCGGCGGCGCTGTGGCTGCCCGTCACCACCTCGACACCCAGGCCGCCATGCGCCTTGAATTCGGTGAACAGCGCGTGCTCTTCGTTGGCGGTGAACTTGTAGCGCGCCGGGTGGGCGATCACGGCCGCGCCGCCGGCGTCGCTGATCCAGCGCACGGCGTCGCGCAGGCTGGCCCATCGGTGCGGCACGAAGCCCGGCTTGCCTTCGGTGAGGAAGCGGCGGAACACCTCGCTGGTGTCGGCGCACACGCCGGCTTCGACGAGGTAGCGTGCGAAATGCGTGCGCGAGATCAGGTCGGGGTTGCCGACGTACTTCAGCGCACCCTCGAAGCTGCCGGGGATGCCGGCCTTCGCCAGGCTGTCGGACATCTCGAGCGCGCGCTCGCGCCGGCCGCCGCGCGTGGCGGCCAGGCCGGCCTTCAGCGCCGCATCGTCGGCATCGAAGCCCAGGCCGACGATGTGCACGGTGATGCCGACGAAGCTGACCGAGATCTCGGTGCCGGTGAGGTAGGGCAGGCCCAGCGCCAGCGCGGCGTCGCGCGCGCGCTGCTGGCCGCCGATCTCGTCGTGGTCGGTGAGCGCCCAGAGCTCCACGCCGTTGGCCTTCGCGCGTGCTGCCAGGGCTTCCGGCGTGAGCGTGCCGTCGGAAACGGAGGAGTGGCAGTGCAGGTCGGCGTTCATCCAGGAACTCGGCAACATCGAGTGATCGATTGTAGGGAGCGGGCCGGGTTCGCGCTGAGCGCGGCCCGGCGGCCTAAGGGGCGACGCGCAGGATGCGCCCGCCGCTGCCGTCGGTCAGCAGGTACAGCGCGCCGTCGGGCCCCTGGCGCACGTCGCGGAAACGCTCGCCCATTGATGCGAACAGCATTTCGCGCCCGGTCACGGTGTCGCCCTTCAAGCTCAGGCGCCACAAGGCCGTGCCGGCCAGCGAGCCCATGAAGAGGCTGTCCTTCCATTCGGGCAGCAGGCTGCCGGTGTAGAAGGCCAGGCCGCTCGGGGCAATCGAGGTCGGCGTCCAGGTCGTCAGCGGCTCGACGTAGGCGGGCGCGTGCGTGCCGCGGCCAATGCGGCAGGCGTCCCCCACCGGGGCGCCATAGTTGCAGCCATAGCTGCGCTCGGGCCAGCCGAAGTTGGCGCCGGCGCGGGCAATGTTCACTTCGTCGCCGCCCTGCGGGCCATGCTCGTTGACCCACAGTTCGCCGGTCACCGGGTGCACAGCGGCCCCCTGCACGTTGCGATGGCCATAGCTCCACAGGCCAGGCAGCGCGCCGGAGCCCAGGCGCGGATTGTCGGCAGGAATGCTGCCGTCGCGGTGGATGCGCACCACCTTGCCGAGGTGGCTGCCCAGGTCCTGCGCCGGGCTGCCCTTCTGGCGCTCGCCCAGGGCGACGAACAGCGTCTTGTCGCGGCGGAACACCAGGCGCGAGCCGAAGTGGCCGTTGCCCGACACCTTGGGCTGCTGGCGGAAGATCACCGTCGTGTCCTGCAACGCATTGCCGACCAGCCGGCCGCGGGCCACTGCCGTGCCGCTGCCGCCTTCGCCGTTCTCGGCATAGCTGAGGTAGACCCAGGGCGTGGTGGCGAAGTCGGGATCGATGGCCACGTCGAGCAGGCCGCCCTGGCCGCGCGCATTCACCTCGGGCACGCCGGCCAGCGGACGCGAGACCTCCTTGCCGTCGGCACTGACCCGCAGCAGGCTGCCGCCCTTGAGCGTGACGAGCAGGCTGCCGTCGGGCAGGAAGGCCAGGGCCCAGGGGCGGTCGAGGCGATCGGTGAATGTGGCCGGCGTCGGCGTGTCGGCCGCTGTGGCGCGCTGGCCGAGCGCGATCGAGGCGCCCAGTGCCGTCATCGCCTTCATGATCGTGCGTCGTGTCGAATGGTTCATGCGGCTTCGCTCCCTTCCACCACCATCTGTACCCGCTCGCGGCCGTTGTACTCGTCCAGGCTCAGCCGGTAGGCCAGGCGCACGCGTGCCTCGAGCGGCTCGCTGCGGCCGAACCAGATGGCGTCGCGCAACGCGCCGGCATGTCGCACCGACAGCTTCATGTGGCGCTCGCCGACCAGCCGCTGCGACACCACCTCGACCTCGTCGCAGAACACCGGCGGTTCGAAGGCCTGCCCCCACACCTGCGCATCGAGCTCGCGCACCGTGGCCGGCGCGAACTGCGCCGGATCGAGCGGCCCGTCGGTGAGCAGCGTGCGCGAGAGCGTGGCCGCATCCAGCCACTCGCGTGCCACCTGCTGCAGGCCCTGCGCAAAGGTGGGCAGGTCTTCCGCGGCAACGGTGGCGCCGGCCGCCATCGCGTGGCCGCCGAAGCGGCGCAGCACGCCGGGGTGGCGCTTGCTGACCAGGTCGAGCGCGTCGCGCAGGTGGAAGCCGGGGATGGAGCGGCCGGAGCCCTTGAGCAGGCCGTCCTGGCCGCGCGCGAAGACGAAGGTCGGGCGGTGCACGCGGTCTTTCAGGCGCGCGGCGACGATGCCGACCACGCCCTCATGGAACTCGGCATCGAACAGCGCCAGCGCCGGCGGCGGCTCGCCGTCGGGCATCAAGCGCTCGAGCAGCAGCTCGGCCTGCTCGCGCATGCCGGCCTCGACCTCGCGGCGCTCGCGGTTGATGCCATCGAGCAGCTTGGCCAGTTCGGCGGCGCGGCCGGTGTCGTCGGTCAGCAGGCATTCGATGCCCAGCGTCATGTCGGCCAGGCGCCCGGCCGCATTGATGCGCGGCCCGAGCGCGAAGCCGAAGTCGAAGGCACTCGCCCGGCGCGCATCGCGGCCGGCCGCGGCGAACAGCGCCGCCAGCCCGGCTTGCATGCGCCCGCCGCGGATGCGGCGCAGGCCCTGCGCGACGAGGCGGCGGTTGTTGGCGTCGAGCTTGACGACGTCGGCCACCGTGCCGAGTGCGACCAGGTCGAGCAGCGCATCCAGCCGCGGCTGCTGCTCGGCGCTGAACACGCCGCGCTCGCGCAACTCGCTGCGCAGTGCCAGCAGCACGTAGAACATCACGCCGACGCCGGCGAGGTTCTTGCTCGCGAAGCCGCAACCGGGCTGGTTGGGGTTGACGATCACGTCGGCCTCGGGAAGCACCACCACGCCGTCGAGCAAGGCCGGCAGGTGGTGGTCGGTCACCACCACCGCCATGCCCTTGCCGCGCGCATGCGCCACGCCTTCGAGGCTGGCGATGCCGTTGTCCACCGTCACCAGCACGTCCGGCCGCTGCTGCGCCGCGAGGTCGACGATCGCCGGCGTGAGCCCGTAGCCGTGCACGGCGCGGTCGGGCACCACGTAGGCGAGCCGCTCGCGCGGCACGCCGAGCAGCTGCAGGCCGCGCAGCGCCACGGCGCAGGCGGTGGCGCCGTCGCAGTCGTAGTCGGCGACGATGCAGATGCGTTCGCCGTCGCGCAGCGCGTCGGCCAGGCGCTTCGCCGCCTGCGCCGCGCCCTGCAGGCCGGCGGGCAGCAGCAGCTTGCCCAGGCCGTCGTCGAGCTCGTCGATGCTGCGCACGCCGCGCGCCGCGAACAGGCGCGCCAGCAGCGTCGGCACGCCGGCCTGCTCGAGCGCCCAGACGGCGCGCGGTGGTGCTTCGCGGCGCGCGATCACCGGCGAGCCGCTCACAGCGCCTCCAGCACGTCAGCGGGCCCGGGGTGTTTGAAGCGCCGGCCCAGGCGCGACCACAGCGAGCCTTCGGCCAGGTCGAAACGCTGTGCGAAACGTTCGCCGCACAGCGTCAGGCTGGCCGGCTCGCCACGTTCCAGCGCATCGGCCAGCGGCGCCAGCGCATCGGCGTCGAGCGCGCGCCAGGCTTCGGCCCAGGCGGCCCAGTCTTCCGACAGCAGCGGCGCACGCAGGCGCGTGTCGGCATGCGGCTCCTCACCCTCGACGTCCTGCCGGCGGCCGCAGCCGCTGAGCCAGAAGGAATTGACCGGCAGGGCGCCCTGCGCCTCGCGCGCATCGTTCAGCGGGTGCGAGTACAGCAGCATCTGCACCTCGTTCTGCAGGCGCCTCAGCAGCCGTGCCGGGCGGCCTTCGGGCAACCAGCGGTCCACATTGCGGCCGACCACGCGATCGATCGACGCACAGGGCAGGTCGACCAGGCTCTCGTGTGCCGCGTACCAGCGCTGCGGCGCACCCCAGGCGAGCGCGAAGCCTTCGGACTCGAACAACTCGCGCACCGCCTCGAACAAGGCGCGCGACGCGGTCTCGTCGAGCGCCAGCGCATCGGGGTCGGCCAGCGTGACCTGGTCGCGGCCCAGGTGCCAGTGCACCGGCGTGAGCAGGCCCCAGGCGAGATCGAGCACCTCGATGCCGTCGGCCTGTGCCGCATGCGCCGCGAACGGCAGCGTGCCGGCGCCACCCTGCCAGCCGCGGGCGGCGGCCAGCGCGGCTTCGTGCGGCGGCGTGAGGCTGTATTCGTCGGTGCCCAGGCGGGCGGTGGGGGCCAGGCGCGCGAGGGCGCGATCGAGGTGCGGCAGGGCGAGGTCACGCAGGGTGTGCCGGCCAGCCTCCGACAGGGCCGAGGCGAACGGAACGAGCAGGTGCATCGCTCCATTATCGGCGGCGCCCATGGCCCCACGGGCCGCGCCGGTCGCGTCGGCTCGGGTAGCATGCGCCGGACATGAACTGGCCCTACGAGTTGCAGATCGGCTGGCGCTACACGCGGTCCGGCCGCGCGGGGCGGCGCAACGGCTTCATCTCCTTCATCTCCGCGGTGTCGATGGCCGGCATCGCGCTGGGCGTCGCCGCGCTGATCATCGTGCTGTCGGTGATGAACGGCTTCCAGAAGGAGGTGCGCGACCGCATGCTGGCGGTGATCGCCCACGTGGAAGTGCGCGCCCTCGGCGACGCCGCCTTGCCCGACTGGCGGCTCACCGCCGCCAAGGCACGCCAGCATCCGCAGGTGATCGGCGCGGCGCCCTTCGTCGCGGCGCAGGCGCTGATCGCGCATGGCGAGCAGATGCGCGGCACGCTGGTGCGCGGCATCTCGCCCGACGACGAGGCCAGCGTCACCGACCTCGCCGCGAAGCTGCGCGGCACCGTGCTGACGCGCCTGCAGCCCGGCGCGTGGGGTGTGGTGCTCGGTGGCGAACTGGCGCGCAGCCTGGGTGTGCGCGAGGGCGACAAGGTGGCGCTGATCGCCCCGGGCGGGCAGGTCACGCCGGCCGGCGTGATCCCGCGACTGAAGCAGCTCACCGTGGTCGGCACCTTCGACTCGGGCCACTACGAATACGACGCCGGCCTAGCGCTGATGCAGCTCGACGATGCGGCGCGGCTGTTCCGCGTCGAGGGGCCCACCGGCGTGCAGCTGCGCCTGAAGGACGTGCACGCCGCACGCGGCGTGGCCGAGGAGCTGTCGAAGTCGCTCGGCAAAGCCGTCGAGGTGCGCGACTGGACACGCAGCAACCGCAACTGGTTCGACGCGGTGCAGATCGAGAAGCGGCTGATGTTCATCATCCTCACGCTGATCGTCGCTGTGGCGGCGTTCAACCTCGTCTCCACGCTGGTCATGACGGTGACCGACAAGCGCGCCGACATCGCCATCCTGC